>NZ_HG726019.1:0-320633 GCF_000499785.1 Bacteroides neonati
TATAGATCCTTAAATCCGCAGTCATATTATTTTCAGAGAATCCAAACACTTGAGGATGAATAACATCCTCAAGGTTTGGTTATGTCACAAGATTCACCTAAATTAGTGCTACCAAACAAACCATAAAGGTACTTGTGCATATGACAACAAAAATAGCCATAAAATCAGATAATATCACTCCTTTTGGGGGTATATTTTACGCAATGGATGAATTTTCTCGTTTAGGACTGAATTCCGTGATCGATAAATCTTTAGGATTACGTTCTTCCTACGCCGGTTACCAATATAGCGAAATTATTTCGAGCCTATTTTGGATCTACTATTGCGGCGGTGACCACATCGAAGATATCGGCAAACACCTTGGCAAACATCTTGAATTACGCCCGGATACTGAAATCCCCAGTCCGGATACTTTATTGAGAGGCATAAAAGAACTCGCAGAATTGGATATCCACTATACTTCCCAAAAAGGAGCAAGCTATGCTTTCAATAAGGCGGAACAGCTTAATAGTTTGATGCTCGATATGCTCCTTCAAACAGAACAACTCAAGCCAAACACGCTTTATAACTTGGACTTCGACCACCAGTTTATTCCCACAGAAAAGTATGACACTCAGTATTCTTACAAGAAAAAACGTGGTTATTTCCCCGGCACGGCAACTATTGGTGGTAACATTGTTGGTGTGGAAAATCGGGCCGCAAACGCAAATGTCCGTTTTCGTCAAGCGGATACGCTCCAACGGACTTTTCGTCGTTTGGCCGATAGGGGAATATTCATAGACCGTTGCCGGATGGACTGTGGTTCTTATTCGGAAGAGATTATCCGTATGACACATGGCTACTGCAACAAGTTCTACATACGAGCCGGCAAATGTCAGTCTCTGTATGAAGAAATGACGAAAATCACAGATTGGAAAAAAGAAGAAATCAACTTCGAGAATTATGAAGTGACCTCCATACCTTTTACTTCCTTTTTGCAAGAAGAAAACTACCGACTTGTTATTCAAAGGCAAAAGCGTAAGGACAACCAATTGGACCTATTTGATGGTGAATACACCTATCGGTGCATCTTAACCAATGACCATGAAAGTTCTGAAAAAGACATTGTACTCTTCTACAATGCTCGTGGAGCCTGTGAAAGAACATTCGACATGATGAATAACGATTTCGGGTGGAGTCATCTTCCCTGTTCATTCCTCAAAGAGAATACAGTATTCCTGCTACTTACAGCCATGGCTAAAAACTTTTATGCTTACCTTATTGAGAAGGTTGCAGCCGTGTTTGAAGATATTGAACCGGTAAGCCGAGTCAAACGATTTATCTTTCGATTCATTACAGTTCCTGCGAAATGGGTAAAGACAGGCAGACAATGGGTACTCAATATTTATTCCGACAAACCATACAAGTTGCTTTGGAGTCCGTAAAAACAACTTTTCGTGGGATTACTTATGCCTTCAGCTAACTGGGGAAAGGGGAAGCTATGCCCTATAACCTGAAATCAAGGAGAAAAGCAGGGGGAAAAGCTACGAGTAGGAACTATTAGGTGAATTAAATCGCTATTTGAATCAGTTATAAATTAGCTGCGGATTTGAGGTAGATAAAAGAGCCATCGGTAGCCAAAGCCGGGTAAGAAATCTCTTCCGGTAAATTAGCTAATTGTTTCCATTCTCCAGATAATAAGTTATAACGATCAGTTCTATCTGTTGCGATAGATCGCCGACCACCCAAGAAGTATATATCATTATCGACTAAGAAACCATTCATTTCGCGCCTCATTTCCTCAGGAATAGTCCCAAGCTCATACCAATGCCCTGTCTTCAAATTAAGCGCGTGAACTTTATCAGCATACACCCTCTCTTTGACCGACCCACCAATCAGGTACAGATTATCTTGGTAGACAACAGAAGTAAAGTTTACAGCTTGGTGAGGATTAAGTGGCTCAACATAGACTGTGTCTTTTATCAAATCATATACCTCCATGGTAGCATCAGTATAATCAATCTTCCTGTTGGTCGAATACCGTTTACCACCCAATATGAAAGCACGATTGTTATACAGATGTGCCTTATGACAAGATCGAGGGACGAATTTATGCCGACTCACTGTCCATGAGTCGGTTTCAATATCATAGATATACATCTTCGATGAACGAAACTCTACTGCTTCTGTACCTTGACTAAATTTTCCAGTCGCAGGTCTCACAAACGTTTCATCACCCGCTACAACATAGAGCTTCCCTTCAGATGCAAAGCTGGCAAATGAGTATAAAGGTACAGGCAACGAAGAAAGTTTAAAATACTCTAATTCAATGGGCGCATGCCTACCCCTTACCTTTACTTCGTCTAAGTTCTGTACAAATTCATCTAAATGCACTAAATAGTGTCCTTGGCGTAGTTGCTCAACCGTTAGTTTCTGTAACCGATACCCTACATAAGAAAACACAACGAGATCCGTATCTTTTCGCTTCTTTAGCATCGCAAGATCGAACTGACCGTCGTTGTTGGTAATTCCTAGCCCCATAGTATCTGTTTGAAAGTAGATATTCACACCGGCCAAAGGAAGCATTGTGTGGGCATCCACTACCACTCCCTTTGTCTGAGCACAAAGAGGATACATATTTAAACTTACCACAAAACAGATCAGTAAATAACGTATTTTCATTACGATACTATCTTAAGGTATCAACAAACAGGTTTTATAGTTCAATATCTACCGGAAATTTAGACGGCATTTTCAATCGCTTCCAAGTTTCGTGAAACCATGAATTGAGTTCATTCCCATCCAAATCCTTTTCAATGTAATATTTCAAATGGAGTAAGCCTTCATCTACCAGCTCGAATTGAATAACATTTTCTCTGTTATCCAACATCGGAAGGCGAATGTTTTTAGCAATATTTTCCTTATAACTATTATCGGTAAGTTGTGTATATGTGCCATAACCGGTAATAATTGCATCCGAACCCGGAGTGAGAGTGAAGTTCACAATACTTCCGTCCGTGCTCAGTACCTTAAACGTATTACTGGCCTTCAATACCCCCGGAACATCGGGAAGCTCCGATACATAATGGCATAGTTGCCAGATTCCTTTTAAATTAGCAGTTTGGAACGCTACTTCTTTCTGAGCCATTGCACCTGTTACCCCCAACAGCATCGCTGTCAGCATGGTAAAGAAATAAGTCTTCTTCATATTCATTCAATTATTAGTTAACAGTAAGATAATCAGCGTGAGACAAATATAAAGAATTTATTTTAAGAAATGAGTTTTTAAAGAAAATAAATGAAACGAAGCGATATCTTATATCTACATTTCGGCCTCATCTATAAAAGGAATCCATTTGATAGACTCACCATCTTTCAGATAAGTATTATTCTTTTTATCTTTAATTGTTACATATCCATCTTTGGTAAATGTAATAATCCATTGATTCACCTCGCCGAAAGAAGGCGAGCTTGAACTCGGGATTGATGGCCTTGACCTTCTACTAGAGCCATCACTACCATAAGATCTTCTAACTGAATTATTTTCGTAAGATGAAGATGGTCTTCTATTTCGATGAGGATAAGAAGTCCGAATGGAACCTCCAGAATTAGTCCTTTCGGTATTTTTTCTTTTAACTAATAAAGTATTGGATGTCTTATTATAATGACCCATAAAGTAAATTGGTTCTTCAGTCTCATCTCCTAATAACTCTTCTGAACTTTCGCTCATTAGATAAAACTGTATTGGATTATTTGTTGTACGCTTCAATATTTCCGCTATAATTTTAGTTTTTATCTTTTGATCGTCTGTTAATTTCCATATACCTACAGCATTATTTCTAACATGTCCCAATATCGAACTAGTTGTTGCATTAATCTCTTCTATCCAGCGTTTATAATTAAGAACTGATGTATCAAACTCTCCTCCAACAATGTATGTTTTGTCAGCCTGTATAGTCGAGCTTCCTACTTGCTCTATACGCAATTTAAAATCTTTGATACTGTTTGAGGTTTGAACCTTTTTATTTATCCCAGACTGAAGTGCAGACGCAATAGAAACCGAAAGATCCGTAAACTCATCTGTCTTATTGCTGGTCGTTTCGCCTGAGAAAATCATCTTTAATCGTCCACCTAATCTAATATCGGTAATCAGGTGGGTGCCAAAACTATTGATGATAGATTCGCCCGAAAAGTTTTTTAAGCTAACCTTAAAGTTGTCAGTCAAATAATACTTAAGCAACTCGGGAGAAGTATTACTTAAATAGTGTCTTTTGAAAACTCGTTCCACGTTGACATCATAAAAGCTGTGCTTAGACATACGTTCCAATGCATAACCATAGAACATGGACATTTTAAGCTTACCCCATGGGGCTATCTTAGAAAAATCAGCACTAGCACTGGTCGACAAGGAGTTTTTATACTCAGCAAGATTCTCATAAAACAGCTGATTATCCATAACCCCTCCAAAAGGAGTTGTTCTTTCTACTTTTCCTGCCAACATATTTACTTCTATTCCCGTATTCGGGTCAATTGCTTTTCCTGACTCGAAAGCATCTAAATCGACAATTTGATTCCGTACTCCATCCTTATCATCAAACGCAGCATATAATGCATTATACCCATATCCGAGTAGATCATCTTTACCATCCCCCATGGTTCTTATTATAGTTACAAGAATCGGATTTTCTTTCTCAGGGGTTTCTTTAATATCAGCGATCTCCTCTTTCTGACAGGAGAAGAAGAAAAATGTGATGATAAAAGAAGCACATAAAACGTTTTTATTCATAGTTACACTAAATTAGTAAGTTAAGAACCCATTGCTACTTTTCAAAAATAGAGTTGTCTTGTGCAGAATACCCTTTGCAGAATATTGGATATCCGTATAGCTGCCCATTGGAGAAAGGTTTCTCTACAAATCTCTTTAGGTCATCAAAGCTTGCTTTTATATCAGCTTCTTGATTAACATCCGAAACCGTCAATAAAATAATTTGTGATTCATTCAAGACCCCATCTGGCTTCTCATAAGCATCAACAAATGAGGTCTTAAATGCAGTCAATACATCTTTATAAGAATGATCGCTTGCAATTACAAAATAAGCGGCGACTCCATAAGTCAAAGCGCGTATATAGACTAGATCAGTCAAGTTGGAAGGGGTATTTATAAACAATCCCTGTGCAGGTACATCCATGGAAACGGTAAAGCCTTTAAATACAATTTCTCCTATTGATAAACTCTTTATATGATTCAGATTAAATTCCTGACGGGTAATTTTCTCAAGCGTTTTGCCAAAATCTTTATTGTCGGGAAAACAAGATTCTATATTAGATAATGATTGTAGGTTCGCAAGCCTGCCTTTATATGGTTGAAAAGAGCGAGTATAGCTTTTATACTCATCAGAATTCACTGCCTCCTTCATTTTTTGTAGATATTCAGTTCCTCTGGGATTCTCCATACGCCCTATATATGGGATTGAAAAATTGAATAGTAAGTCGATCGGATATTTGCCATCCGTGACTTCCTTATCAAAAGAAGTTGCAAAAGTGCTTTGAGGGAAAGTTGCACCCACATAGAGATAGGGAGGGCTTGCAAGAGATAGCCAATTTTGTACCCCCAAATATCTAGTTCCTATAAAAACACCGTCGGTTATAGGAGATTCGCGATCAATAAGCTTATCCCATGTTGGGCTAAAATCCTTTGATGTAGTCTTTTCTGAATCTGGAAATAATGTTTTATCATTCTCCTCCGGGAGTAGCTCCTGTCTTTCACATGCAGTAAACATAAAGGAAGCTATACATGAGAAAGTCATAGAAACAACAATGCCAAAGACTGTTTCTGGCAGTTTATGATAACGAGTCCTCTTTAGAATTATCTTTTTCATATAGTTTAAAATCGGTTGTATTCTTATACCCTCAAACTTCATGCGATACTCAGACTTCTCGTTCTTGGAACACAAGAGAAGGAGCAAGAAGGCACAAATATATCCACAACAACCGATAATGCCCTAAAATATAGTTCGCAATTAATTCGCATTTGATATACAAACGAATTACAAAACCACATAAAAACGAGATAACCTCCTAAAAATCAACAATAAAAGAATCTAAATCTTTAGACGAACCGGGAACGCCGTGTATCTTTTTATAGAGCCTTTCTCGAATGCTCGACACAGAACTTCTTGCCTTAACCGTTAAATGAGCGATATCTGACAATACAACAGACATCTTAAGAAGGTAACAAACACGCAGCTCTATCTCTGTGAAATTAGGATAAAGCGTATATAAACGATTCGTAAAATTATCAAAAGTAAGATCAAGTTCTATTTGAAGCTTCTTCCAGTCCTCCTCTGTCAGCCTTGCTTGTGGGTCTTTACTTTTCTCTATGACAGTAAAATAGATAGCCGAGTGCCGGAATGCATCAAGCAATGTCTCCTGTTCGGCTCGCAAAGTGGCTATGCGGTGATTCTTTTCTTCCAACAAACGGCTCTTTATGGTCAATAGCTCTTCTTCGGCTTGGTTGTTTTGTTCCCGTGCAACAATGAGTTGTTTCTTTAAGAGCAAAATTTGGCTATTATTTGATTCTATTTGCTGCAAACTCTCTTTGTGAGTTTTTTCTTCAAAAAAGCGCAGCCTGCGTTCTTGCTTTAATTGTTGCTGCTTTTTTCTGTGCGCATTATAGGAAAATAGCATGACTGCAAATAGCAATACAAGCCCGCCGACAACCAGCTGATAAATGAATGTTTTTTTCTTCGCATTAGTTTGTGCAAGTTGTTCATTGTCTTTTTCGATGTGACGATAGTTGTACAGCATCTCTCCCTTTTTCACCGACTCCGTATCAGTGATTCGCTGTAGAGAGTCCTGATAAATCAAATATTGATCTATATAAGCCAACGCTTCTTCATATTGAGCCTCGGCTCGCTCTATCTGATATAACCTTAAATATGCACCTGTCTTAACATGCACATTCCCTATTTCCAAAGCCTTATGATAGCAGAGTTTTGCAGAATCAAGTTGACCTACTTCTTCATAATACTTCCCCCAAATTAATATATTTGATGCTATATTGCTTTGATAAGCCGAAGATTGACTAAGTGCTTCACGAGCCTCTTTATAACGCCCCAACTGAAGATACACACCCGACAATTCATTTTGAATAGCACGCATCCGCCGGATATCATTCATCTGTTTGGCTGCTCGATAACCTGCTTCGTAATAATACAGTGTACTATCTACGTTATGTTGAGCCGTAAATGCCCTACCTATATCGCGCAACGCATAAGAGAGCAAAAGACTATCCTTTGCCAAAGAATAATAGTGATAAGCCTTTTTATGCATGGGCATCGCCTCATCATAGAGCTTTTGATACATATAGAGCGTACCCATCTGTGCGTACGTACGTGCCAATATCTGATATTCCTTTCCATCTTCCGAGGCATCGACAGCCTGCAGAAAATAATTCAATGCACGTGGTGCATCGTGCATATCACGATACACACTGCCCAGGTAGTAATAAGCCTCCATCCGTTGAGCCGGTGTTCCGTGCTGCTCATAATAGTAGACCAAAGCTTTCATCAGCGAATCGCCGGTATGAGGAACGTAACATTTGTCATTCGCCTTTACTGTGAGCAGATGATAGTACATTTGCACTTCTTCACTTTGTTGCTGAATGCTATCCTTCAAACGAAGCAAAAGGTTTTTCGCGCTATCGGGTGCCAAATCCATTAGTTGTTCGGCCCGAAGCATCGTTGTAGGATAAGAAGAATAAGAAGAAGTGTGTTGACAAGAAAAAAGACTCAATAATATCCCCACACATACAAGTAACCGGATATAAGCCATAGTAGTTGTAGATTAGTCTGAGACAAATATAGTTTATTTTTGATCAATAGCAATCAAAAACAAGTATAAGTTAACAGCATCTCTCGGATAATCTATGATCATTCTGCACGTGAGCTAACTCATTTTCTTTCATCTTTTTAGTCGTCGGCTTGCAAGCCGACAATGGTCGTTTTATAAGGCGACAATAGTCGGTATGCAAGCCGCTCATTGTCGCCTTGCATACCGACTATTAAAACGATCAATAAAAAACAGATAACTTCCCTATAAAAGGAAGTTATCTGTCGGATGTTTTAGCATTGAATGATAGGACTCTATCAATCGATCCTATTCTTTCAGTTCGAACAAAACCACACCTTTGATATCGGTAGCCGATGCGCCAATCAAGGCTTCGAACTTGCCGGGTTCGGCTACCCACTCGTGTTTGGTGTCGTCAAAGAAGCTCAAGGCCTCTTTGTCGATGGTAAAGGTAACCGTTTTCTCCTGCCCCGGTGCAAGGTGTACTTTGCTAAAGCCTTTCAGCTCTTTAACAGGGCGCGGAAGAGAGGACTTCTTGTCGCTGATATATAGCTGAACAATCTCCTGCCCTTCGCGCGTGCCCGTGTTCTTTACCGGCAGGGTAAAGGTGATTGTCTCGCCGGGCAAAAGCGTCTTCTTATCGGCTATCGGCTTACCGTAGGCAAAGGTGGTGTATGACAAACCATGACCGAAGGGAAAGAGTGGACGAGCTTTCTTCTGTTTATCCGCCCAACGATAGCCCACGAAAATGCTTTCGTTGTAAGACACATTGATGCTGTCGCCCGGATATTCGCCCAATGCATGCGCGCTATTATCTTCGAGGCGAGCCGGAAAGGTAAAGGGAAGCTTGCCCGAAGGGTTCACGTCGCCAAAGAGTATCGAAGCCAATGCATGGCCTGCCTCCGTACCGCTATACCAAGCCTCGACAATGGCAGGAACCTCTCTGACCCAAGGCATGGCCACTGCATTGCCGCTGAGGATAACCACAGCCGTATTGGGGTTGGCAGCAGCCAGCTGGGCAATCAGGGCATCTTGTTCGTAAGGAAGCGATAGCGAAGCGCGGTCGTTGCCTTCGGAGTCCTGACCGTCGTTCTTGTTTAATCCGCCAATGAAGAGAACTACATCGGCCTCGCGGGCAGCCTCAACGGCTTGGTTGCGTAGCGCAACCGGATCAATTTCCTTCTGCTCGGCTTTAGCACCCTTCACATCTTGTTCGGCAACAGCGGGAGAGGCATAACCGGGAGCATAAATGACCTCGGCCGAGGAGCCTACCCGGGCACGAATACCTTCGAGCGGAGATACCTCGTACTTCACCTTCAGGGAGGAAGAACCACCACCAATCGTCATATGCTTCACTGCGTTTTCGCCTACCACGAGGATGCGTTTCGTTTGCCGTACATCAATCGGGAGCAGGTTCCGGTTGTTTTGCAACAACACGATACCCTCCTGGGCTATCTTTCGCCCTGCCAGCGCATGTGCTTCGGTGCCAAAGCTACCGAAATGACGCTCTTTGGCCATGTTGGTACGAAACACCAAACGAAGAATGCGGCGCACCTTATCGTCGAGCTCGCTCGTGCCGACCGCACCTTCGCGGATCAGTTGCAGGTAAGGCATGGCCAGATAGTAGTTATCGTATGCATTGCTGGCACCCCAGTTCAAGCCGTTGGTCCAACTGCCGAACTCCATGTCGAGCCCGTTGAAGATGGATTGCTTCGTATCGTGCACACCTCCCCAATCGGACACGACAACACCGTCGAAACCCCAATCGCGTTTCAGTATATCGTTGAGCAAGTACTGATTGTGGCAGCAGTGTTCGCCTTTGTATTGGTTATACGCGCCCATGATAGCCCATGCCCCGCCCTGCTGCACAGCTGCTTTGAAGGCAGGCAGGTATATCTCGTGTAGAGCACGATCATCGACCTTTACATTGATGTATCCGCGATGAATCTCTTGATTGTTGAGCGCATAATGCTTCACACAAGCAGCTACACCGTTCTTTTGCACCTCTCGGATGTAGGGTACCACGAGCACGGATGCCAGGTAAGGGTCTTCGCCCATATACTCGAAGTTGCGGCCGTTGAGTGGTGTACGGTAGATGTTTACCCCCGGACCCAACAATACATTCTTGTTGCGGTAGCGAGCCTCTTCGCCTATGCTCTTGCCATAAAGGGCAGACATATCGGGGTTCCACGTAGCAGCAAGGGCTGTTAAGGCCGGAAAGGCGATGCAGGAGTCGTTGGTCCAGTTGGCTCCGTACCATTCATCCCACAATACTTCGGCACGAATACCGTGAGGGCCGTCGCTCATCCAGTTCTCGGGTATGCCTAAGCGAGGTACACCTGCCGAGCTGAACTTAGACTGGGCGTGTGTCATGGCTACTTTCTCCTGTACCGTCATCCGGCTCAGAGCATCTTCGACTCTCTCTTCAATGGGTTTATTTACATCCAGATATACCGGTGTCTGCGCCAAAGCAGGTAGGGCAATGAGGGATAAACCCAAGACGATTGATTTTAGTTTCATTGATCTTATTTCAGTTTAATAATCTTATTTCTCTTCGACCGAAAGTACGGCTTTATCGTTTCCGGCAGAAAGATCGAGTGTGAGCACATAGGTTTGATCCTTTTTCAAGGTCTTTCCGGTAGCCAGATGCAGGTTTCCATCATTATCGGGAATGACAATAATATCGTGTGTCGAGGTGATGGTCGATTTGGTAAACTCGCCGCCCCACCCTTTCTGATGGAAGAATTTGAAGTTGATAGCGGTGGTTTTGATGGAACGATCGCCTACCACGGTAATCCGATACCTGCCATTGCCCATAGGTGCCATGCAAAGTGCTTTGCTCGTATCCCAACCCACTTGATTGAGCTCGACAGAAGGTTTGCCGATACCCTCGCCAATGATCCATACCGCACCGGTTCCATCGCTCTGCAAGGTAGCCGGTTCGTTGCCTTTCATGGCCTCAACCACGAGGTATTTGAATGCTTTGTTGGCTGTAATCTTATACTTACCGGGAGCGGCAGCAAATAAGAAATGATCGCCTGCGGCTGTGAAAAAGTCCGGGTCAATCCACCAATCTTTCAGATCGCTGATGCCACTGAAACGAATAACCTGACCATCTACCAGCTCGGCGACAAACATTCCCGAACTTAGGTCGGCATCTACATCTTTAATCTCTATGGCCGAGAACGTTTTTGTAGCAAAATTAGCCATAATCTTATACTTCCCACCGGGCAAAGCGAAAATTAACGCTGTATTGTCTTTCTTCGTAAAGACGCCTGCCAAATCCCACTCACCGATCTGGATGCCCGACACAGGAATGACTTGATCTTTAGCATACGTGCCCGAGATGGAGTACGATTCGCTGTCCATTACCTCCATCGGTGTGCCGTTGAACAAGAACTTAAAGAAAGGAGATGCTGCATAGCTCTTCGTGTTGAAGGTGATCTGATACGTGCCCTTGATGGCATTCAGAAAAGGAATTTCGGACATGCTGCCCTGAACAATCTTATTGTTCTCCCATCCGAAAGTTATTTCGTTGCCATTTGCTCCCATCTTGGGGGCTTTGATAAAGGCAGGAACTTCTTTCTCGAAAAGATCTTCGACAGCATACTGATAAAGCCCTACGCGAGGCATCGCGATCTCCTTGCCCTCTTTAGTGACCAAAGTCAACGAGGGATAATCGGGACGGGTCAACGCCAACTCACTCTCCTGCTCTACCAGGGTGAAATGAATATTCTGAAGAATAAACTTCAAGGTGGCTTTGCCGTTGGGGATGTCTTTCAGGTAAGGAATGTATATCTTCCCACTATAATCGGTTCCGCTTGTTTTGGTGCGGATCACGGTTTCTGACACCTTCTCTTCTCCATAAAACAACTGGGCTTTCAACGTAGAGAGGGGAACATCGGCATCCGAAGCATGAATGGTAAATGGCAAACTATCGCCAAACAAGGCAGCACCAAATTCCGTTTTCGGATTCATCACCGGGTTGCCGGGCAGTTGCTCATCGTCTTTGCAGGAAGCAAGCAGTGCTCCGGCAAATAAAGTCATTAAGAAGTATTTTATTGTTTTCATACGATAACTCTTTGTTAATGGGTTCATTATTTATTTTTTCCAACGATAAGAGACTACAGAGCGGGCAGGAACATCGTAAGTAAAATGATGTGCACCATCGCTCAAGGTTATCTTTTTTATCTCCGTTGTTTCATTCAGCAACACAAAGGCATACGTGCCATCGGTGTTCTCAAAAGCCGAATAGGTAATGCCGTCGGCCGTATAACCTTGTGTTCCGATACGAACAGCACCGGGTTTGACCACAGCCGAGAGATGGCCGATGATGTAGTAATGGGAGTTACGGGTGAGGGTTTTATAATCTGTCTTGTTGATGTCTACCGCACCGTAGCAGGTTTGGCAACCACCGTCGCGGTTGGGGCCTCTCTCCGAATCGAGCACCAGGTTCCAGACCATCACCGCTTTACACCAATTATTGACCGTACCCAAGGCTACCTCACGCATATCGTCGATCAAACGAACCGAAAGATTGCGTCCGTCGTTCCAGGTACCGATTGATGTTTCGGTAAAGATCAGTTCTTTATCGGGACGCTTGGCATGTATATCATTCAGCTCCGCCCGGTTGCCTCCATAATTGTGATAGGCGGCTCCGTCGAAAAAGAGTGCAGCATTGGCGTCTTCATAGATCTTGACCGGATAATCGTTCTGTCCGTATCCCTTGCCTTCGTCGTAGTCGTAATTATGGTCGAAAGCGTAAATCTTTGTGGTTAGCCCGGCAGCCTTCAACTTAGGGCCGAGGGCATCGCGCACAAATGCCTGTTGCTCGTTCCAGAACATCATCAGCGAAGCCGAATTTCCGGGGTTCAACGGTTCATTCTGTGGGGTAATGGCTTCTATTCGTATGCCTTGAGCTTGAAAAGCTTGAATCCATTTAACGAAATACGTGGCATAGTCCTGATAGAAGGCAGGGTTGAGGTGTCCATCCGTCCAGGAGTTCTTCGGTTGCAGGTCGGTCAGGTTATTGACTTTCATCCACCGCGGACACGTCCAGGGAGAACCCAGTATCTTTATAGTCGGATTGATCCGAATGATCTCTTTCAGGATGGGAATGACATACTCCAACTCTTCTCGTTGCAACGCAAAGTGTTCAATTCCCTCTTCATCGCAACAGGTATACTCGCTCAAAGAGAAGTCGGAGCAACCGATGGAGATACGGATATAACTATATCCCATGCCTTCTTTGTCCGAAAACGTTTCGGTGAGAAAGGCGGTACGATCGGCTGGTGACATCTTGAGCAAATTGTAGCAGGTAGACCCTGTAACGGCAGCGCCGAAGCCATCCATCGTTTGGTAACGTACGTCGGGCAGCAGCTTTACGGTGGTAGGAGACAGATTGTCTTTGGTTCCGAAAGAAAGACTTCTGCGGGCAAAATCCTGCGAACGGTTGGCTGTTGTAACAAACAGCGTTACGTCGCTACTTGCAGGAGGCAAAGGAGGTTCGGGACCAACAGAAGGTTCGGTGGGAGAATCGCTACCGCAGGCAGCCAACAATACAATCCATCCTAACAGGGCAAACAAAATTGATTTTATCTTCATCATCTTTTTATTTCTTCGTTTTTAATATCCGGGGTTTTGTACAAGATTCTCATTCTGGTCGATAGCCGACTGAGGCAATGGCAAGAGGTAAGAATTGGAGTCGAAGGCATAAGCTTGTGCTTTGCGTCCGCTATCCTTGCGATATACGCTGTTCATCACACTCTCTACTTTGTCTAAGCGACAGAGATCGAACCACCGCTGTCCCTCAAAAGCCAATTCGAGCCGGCGTTCCTTAAGCAAAGCGGTAATCATTGCTTCTTTAGACGAAGTAACAGTTGCCGAAAGCGGTTTCAGTTTGGCACGGTTGCGTATCTGATTCAGAATCGATGCGGCTCCACTCAAGTCGGGACTCTCCTTTAAGATCAGGGCTTCGGCCTTGAGCAACAGGATATCTGCCAAACGTAGCTTAATGATATTGCTATAAGAGGAACGGCATTTGTACATAAACGGATAGTGATTGGCCGGATAGTAATTGCTCCATTTACACTCATAATAGACGATCGATTGTTCATAGCGCACCTGGTCTCCTTCGTCCTCGTAAGCCTTGATCAGGTCTCGTGAGGGAGTTACCCATTTGGCCCAGGTGAAACTCTCTTCCCAATTGGCAAGGTTGCGTCCGAACATCCAGTTTACCCAATTACCATTGCCAGCCGGATATTGAAGTTCGAGAATACTCTCGGATGTATTGCGAGCCTTGCAGTCGGTATTCGTAGCATTCATTCCGAAAAGCGTATCGTACTCCTTTTCCAAAGAGATACCGTCTGCCAATACTTGATCGCAATAGGTGATTACTTTGGCATAATCGCGTAAAGTCTTCTCGGCATAGACCTTTGCCAACAGAGCCCGGGCTACGGTTTTGCTCAAACGGGTTTTATCGGCCGGATTATTATTGGGTGCATCGGCCAAGGCTTCTGTCAGATCCTTTTCTATCTGAGCATATACCTCGGCTTGGGTGTTTTGTTTCGGAAAATAACTGGGATATACCTCTTCAATATTATCCGAGGTGATGTCTCCGGCAATGGTTGTAATAACCGGAACGCTTCCCCAGATACGGGTCATATCAAACAAAATCATCCCGCGATAGATTTTGGCTTCGGCTTTCCAACGGTTACGCTCACTTTGGGCGAATGTGGGATCGGGAACACCATCAATATAGAAAATGATTTTATTGGCCGTAGCGATATCTGTCAGGTAACGAGACCAGTCACGATCAATCACCGAGTTGCCGCCATCAATCGAATTTGTTTCGAAAGGAACCACCTCGGCACCTGTGGTTCCGCCGTAAGCGTTATCAGCATGCGCATCACCCAGCAACAAAGCGTCTAGGTACCAATGTTCCTGATTGTCGCGCATACGATTATAAAGAGCCGTATATTGCGTGAACATCTCTTCGCGATTCTTAAATGGATTGGTTGCTCCCGAATCATCCTTCTCGCCCATTGTTACATCCGAGAAATCGGATACGGGGTTATAATCCAACGTACAGGAACTTATTCCTGTGATAAGCCCCAGCGTGCAGGCTATTATATATTTTAGTTTCATAATTCTGCTTTCTTTAATTAAAATTCAACATTCAGACCAAACACGAATGACTTGCTTTGAGGGTAAGTTCCCCAATCGATACCTTGAACGGAACCGCTGTTTCCCCATTGATTCACCTCGGGGTCCATACCCGAATAATTTGTCCAGGTAAGCAGGTTACTTGCGGTGAAGTAAGGTTGTAAACGCGTAATGCCCCATCTTTTGAGTAAACGACCCGAGAAGTTGTACGACAATGAAATATCTTTCACCCGCAGGTAGCTACCGTCTTCAATGAAATAGCTGGAGTTCTTCATGTCGAATCCTGATTTGGGAACGTCGGTAATCTGTCCCGGAATACGCCAACGACTCAATACACGGGTCGATTGATTTTTACCATCATACATGCCTTCGGTTTCCATACGTGAGGCATTGAAAATGTCATTGCCGTAAGAACCTTGTAGCAAGATACTCAGGTTGAACCCCTTATAAGAAAAGGTATTGGTCATACCAAAAGTGAAGTCGGGGTTGGGGTCGCCAATATAAGTACGATCGGAGGTAGAGATTTTAGTATCGCCATTTAAATCCCGGTAAATCAGTTCGCCGGTTTCGGGGTTTACTCCATCACTGATATATCCGTAGAAGCCTCCGAGCGGACGACCGGCTGCGTTGCGTACTACTTTCTCATTGACTACATCGCTTGTTTTTCCGTCATAATAGGCAGGGGTAAGTGCCAGATAGGTCAGCTTGTTCTTATTGAAAGAGATGTTGAAATCGGTACCCCAGGCAAACTGCCCCACCAGGTTCTTTGAGCTAACAGAAAACTCAAATCCTTTATTCACCATCTTTCCCTCGTTGCGCACAATATCACTGGCAGCCTGACCTGCCGGAAGCGATACATACATCAACATATCGGTTGTTTTCTTGTAATAATAATCTAAATAGAAGGTCAAACGGTTATCGAGCACCGTAAAATCGAGACCGATATTGCTTTGTGTGGTCGTCTCCCAAGTTAAATCTTTATTGCGTAGGTTTGCCTGCGTAATGCTGGGAAGTGCATGTTCGGTTTCGGGAGTTCCCCACCACACACGATTAATATTGTAGCGCATCAAGTAAGCATAATCACCCAAGCCCGACTGGTTGCCGGTTTGCCCGAAACCTCCGCGAAGCTTCAAATCATTGATCCACTCAACATCTTTCATAAACTCCTCGGAAGAGATACGCCAAGCAGCAGAAGCAGAAGGGAAATAACCCCACCGATGATCCGGGTTGAGCTTCGAAGAACCATCGGCACGCATATTGACGGTAAGCAGGTATTTGCTGTCGTAATTGTATGCAAAACGGCCTATGTAAGACATAATAGCCCATTGCGACCCAATGGTACCTGTACCGTTCCAGGATATTTTGTTGGCTGCATTGATCGTCTGAATATCGCCATTGAGAAAGTGAGAACCGTTGATATAACTCTTCGACCAATCTGAATCGGTCCATGAGGCACCTGCCATAACATCGAAGTTATGTTTACCCACTTGCCGGGTATAGGTCAATATGTTATCGAATACCAATACAGTGCCGAGCGTACGTTCGTCATAGGCCTCACCATATTGATTACGTCCCCAACTTGTTTTTTGAGGGTCAAGAAAGCTAGTGACGTTGCCGTATTCGCGGTCGATGGTAAATGAACTTTTAAACTTCAGTTCGGGCAAGAAAGTTATCTCGGCTTTTCCTGTGGCTATCAACCTGTTTTTATTGGCCTTGTTGTTTTCGCTACGAGCCATATTTTCGAGCGGAGAGGTAATGTTGACTCCATAGAAATTGGTATTGTACCGATCGGGATGCTGTTCGTCCCAAACCGGAGCATAACGCGGTGTATTGATAACCGAAAGTACCACCCCACCCCGATTGGCACCTTGTCCATCAATAATGCCGTTGCTCGTATAGTCTGAATAAGCAACGTTGGCAGCAATGTTTAACCAAGACCGAACCTGATTCTCTACATTCGCCCGGAAGTTATAACGCTTGTAGAATGCTGTCTTAATAACACCGCTTTCATCGGTATAGCCGCCCGAGAGAAAGTATTTCCATTTGTCGTTTCCGTTCGAGATAGAAAGCTGATAATTCTGAGTGACGCCTGTGCGGTAGGTTTCGTCGAACCAATCGGTCTGATCAGTCAAACCGTCGGGGAGGCTCACCATGCCAATTTCATCCATTAATTCCTTATACTGAGCCGTATGAAGAGACTCAATCTTATTGTTTACCTGAGTGATACCGACATGCGAGTTGAAAGCAATTTTGGCTTCGCCTTTTGCTCCCTGCTTGGTTGTAATCATAATAACTCCATTGGCTGCACGCGATCCGTAAATAGCAGCCGAAGAGGCATCTTTAAGTATCTGCATGCTCTCAATATCATTGGCAGCGAGAAAATTAATATCGGTCATGGGCACACCATCGACCACATAAAGGGGATCATTGCTACCGTTCATAGAGGTTGTGCCACGTACGCGGATCGACATGCCCGCACCCGGTGCTCCGTTGGGTTGTGTAACGGATATACCGGCAGCCTTGCCTTGAATAGCCTGCGCAGCCGACACAATGGGACGTTGATCAATATCTTTGGTAGATACGGTAGAGATAGCCGTTGTTACATCTTTGCGCTTCACAGCACCGTAGCCTATCACAACGACCTCATCAAGCAGCTCGGTATCTTCATTAAGAACTACCCTCAGCTGGGCAGCAGCTTTTGCCTCCTTTGTTTGGTACCCTACGTAAGAGATGACCAGCATGGCATTTTGTTTTACCTTAAGAGTGAAATTTCCATCCAGATCAGTGATCACACCATTGGTTGTTCCTTTTTCAAGAATACTGGCACCTATAATGGGCTCTTGCTGAATATCGACTACTTGTCCCGAAACAGTTAGCTGCTGGGCAAAGGCGCTCAACGACAAAAACATTGCTAAGAGAGCAAAGAGAACTTTACGATTTCCGGAAAAGAGTTTCCGTCTGTTCTTTTTCATACGTATAATTTTAAAGTTAATGAATCATGAATGCTCCGCAACAACTTCGGATGAGTTGAGCGGAAGCATAGGTCAAAAGTAGAGATAAAGAAGATTCAATTGACGAAGAGGGAAGAATAAGTGGATTCAAAAAACAAACAAACATCTATTAATCAAACAATTAACAGAATAACACAATACCGAAAAAGTGGATAGGATATAAGTCGTATTATCGTATATTGAGCACGCGGTTCTCAAAGTCGTCACGCGAAATGCGTGCTTTGTTCTTGACCTTGGCTCGATAGTTATAGATCGTATTGACCGAATATCGGAGAAACTCCGCTATCTGCGAACTATCCTCAATACCCAAACGTATGAGCGCAAAAATGCGCAACTCGGTATTCAGCAATTCACCTTTCTTGAGAATAATTTGTTCATCCTCTTGAAGCAGTGTATTAAACTTCCTCACAAAATCGGGGAATAAATGTAGAAAAGCCGAATCGAAATTGGCATAAAGCTCTTCAAGTTCTTTGTCCAAAGCTTCTTGCGAACGAGTCATTTTCAGTAACTCCGCCACCTGATTGGCAGACGCTTTCTTATTTACCATGCGACGGTACGCATCGAGTTTGTCGATATAAGTAGAACAGAGTTTGATAAAACGGGCTATATACTCTTCTTTAATCTGGTTAGACTCGGACAACTCCACATTGGTGGATTGCAAACAGAGATTCATCTCTTTCAACTCTCCATTCAGAGATTTTAGCTGACCATTGGCCTCCTCCAAACGGTTACGTGCTACGGAAAGCTTTTTCATCTGCCTGTAAATATAGGTTAGTGCTCCCAAAAGCAAAAGCATTAATACCGTAATCAGCAATATATATTGCTCTAGTTGATCGTTCTTTCGCTCCATCATGGCCTGATAGGTCTTATCGATCAGCGATAGGATACCCGAGCTTTGCCAGCTTCGCAAGCGGGCATTATAGAATTTTGTTTCATTCCAGGAGAAGCGAATATAGCGGTAAGCACGTTCTACATCCCCCTCTTCGTATAGTATCTCGGCAAGCGTCCACAAAGAAGCATGATCGGTAATGGCCGATTGGATATCGGAAATAGCCGATAGAGCAAGGTAATACTTCTCTTGTTCTTTATCGCCATTGCGCTTGAATATAAGCGAACGGTAAAATGCGACGTTGGCATATCTGGGCGTACCAAACTGTGTAACGGTCAACCGCTGATCATTGATGCGAAGTGCTTCTGCGTACTTATCATTATCGCGAAAACTGGTTTCCTGCATGGTTAGGTATTCATCGGACATCGGATCAAGAATAGCATAAAGCGAGTCTTTATAAGCGGATGATATCTGCCAATAGTGACCGGCATTCATCTTATCTTGCGTGTAATAGCCCAGCTCACCATAGGCATGATCGTAGCAAGAGTAGTATTGTTTCAAGAAACGGTTGTTGAGGCTTTTCCTATCAACAGATTGCACCATATCCACAGCTTCTTTATACATGCCGCAAGAGGCTAGCAGATAAGATAGTAACAATTTACTTTCATTGATCCGATCGGGGTCGTGCATACGGGTGGCTATTTCAATATTGCGACTCAGGTAATGAATGGCCGAATCACACACAAAAGCTTTATACTCCTGATAAAGCATCATATTTAAATCGTATTGGGCTAGAGAAGAAAGTGTCGTTGCATTTTCTTTGCTTTTCAGCTGCCGGATATGTGCCTGACGCTTAAGAGTATGTATATGCGACTCGGCAATTGTCTTATCAAGCAGGCAAAGCAAGGAGTCAAGTCTGTTTGTGGCTGAAACAGAACCCATTATCATGGTAAGCAGAAGACAGAGAAGCCACTTTTTTTCCATATAGAATGTAGTTTTTTATAGTTTAGACTGTACAAAGATATAGAAAAGAATCAGTATCTTTGCCCATCAACCCCCAATTAACTTAATACATTATGAAAACGCTTACGCTACAGCGGGTCGCCGCAGTCGATGTGCTTCGGGCACTCACCATGTTTCTCATGCTCTTCGTAAATGATATTCCCGGTTTAAGCAACATTCCGCATTGGCTCGAACATGCCCGGGCGGATGAAGATATGCTGGGCTTCTCGGACACCATCTTCCCGGCTTTCTTATTCTGCATGGGTATGTCTGTGTCGTTTGCCATACAGAACCGATACAAGAAAGGAGACAACCACCTACAGGTAGTGATGCACATCTTCTGGCGCACGGTAGCATTGGTGGTTATGGGACTATTTTCGGTCAACAGTGCCGGCGTAGCAGGTCTTTCGCATGCCTGGTTCTCGATCTTGATGGTAGTGGGTTTCTTTCTTATATGGGGTGTTTATCCCCAAGCCTCGGGAAACAAAAAGCGTATTTTCATCGGAATGAAGGTAGCAGGAGTGGTTCTGCTAGGCTTTTTGATGCTTTATAAAGGGATGCATGGCGAACCGTTTGAGCAGAAGTGGTGGGGCATATTAGGGCTTATCGGGTGGACGTATGCGATCTGTGCAGGTATCTATCTGTTTACACGTGAAAATCTGTGGTGGAATGCGCTTGTCTGGGTGCTTTTCATGGGACTGGCCGTTTTACATCATGCCGATGTGGTGACGCTGTCGTTCATCCCCAGCGATATGACGCTGCATACCTTTGGGATGTCGGGGTTGCTCACCTCGCTACTGATGCAACGATATGCCCGGAAGGAGCATCCGGAAGCATTTATCAGCATACTATGCATACTGGGTACGATGATGCTCATCGCAGCACTCCTTGCACACCCATTCTGGATTATCTCGAAGATACAGGCTACTCCTACGTGGCTCTTTTTCTGCCTGGCGGCTTTCTTTCCGCTCTTCGGACTCTTTTACTGGCTCACGGATGTGAAAGGCAAAGCATACTGGTTCGAGATTATCAAACCGGCAGGTACGGCTACACTGACTTGCTACCTCATCCCCTACCTCTGGTATTCGATACAGCAACTTTTGGGTTTACATTACCCCGAAATCCTTTCCGGCGGTGTACCGGGGCTGCTCAAGTCGGTTGTCTTTTCATTGGTCATTGTAGGCATTACCGGCTTGCTGGTAAAGGCGAAGATTAAATTGAAGGTGTAGCGCAAACGGCTATTTATAGATCAACGTCGACAAATGCTCTTCGGCCAGCATTTCATTCGCCACTTCGAGCACACCCTCGGCAGTAAGGGCTTGAATGCGTTCGCACACTTTGCCGATTCCCTCATATTTATGATAATGCAAAAAGCTCTTGCCCATGCTTAAGGCATTGTTCTCGTAGTTGTCCGAAGAGACACAAATTTGGCCGATCAGTTGCTTCTTCGCAGCATCGAGTTGCGAGGAGGTCATTTGTACATCGCGCATACGTTTCAACTCTTTATGGGTTAAGCGCATGCAGGTATCAATATCGGCAGGGTCGGTACCGAAATAAATACAAAACGCACCGGTATCGACGTACGAAGTCAGGTTGGACTCTACATTATATACCAGCCCGCGACGCTCGCGCAGAGATACATTGAGGCGGCTGTTCATACCGGGGCCACCCAGAATATTGTTGAGCAGATACAGGGCTGTGCGCTTATCATCGTTGGCATGGTAAGCTCGGCTACCGAGCATAACATGTGCCTGATGGGTATCTTTAGGTATAACCAATTGTTCAGGAATATAGAGCGAGGGTGCTGTGCGCTGGTTACTAACCTCCTGCATCGGAATATCACTCATAAGCTTCTCGAGCAGACGAATCAATTTCTTGAAATCGACCTTGCCTTGCACAAAAAAGACCATGTTGGAGGGTTGATAGAAACGCTGGGTGAACGAAAGCAGGTCGGCCGTTTGAAACTGCTTCAGCAATTCGGGACGCCCCAATATGTTGTGCCCCAAAGAATGTCCCTTGAAAATCATGTCTTCGAAATCATCAAAGATCAATTCGCTGGGATTGTCTTCGTACGATTGTATCTCGTCGAGAATCACTTCGGTTTCGCGCTCTATCTCACGCTGCGGAAAGGTAGACCGAAAGACGATATCGACCAGCAGCTCGACTGCACGTGGCAGATCGGGAGTCAGAAATGCAGCGTAAACAACTGTCTCTTCTTTATTGGTATAGGCATTCAGATCGCCCCCTACCGCCTCCATGCGGTTTAAGATATGCCACGCTTTTCGCTTGTGCGTTCCCTTAAAAATCAGATGTTCTACGAAATGAGCCATACCATGCTCCTGATCGGCCTCATCACGTGTACCGGCATCGATTGCAAAGCCACAATAGGTTACATCCGAAACTACCGGGCTGAAAATAACCCGAAGTCCGTTAGACAAGGTTGCTTCGGCTTGACTCATATTTAAATTATTCATTCTCAGGACAAAATTTTGTTGAAGGTGCAAAAATACAATAAAACTTATTGCTGTTTATAGAAATTTGCAGATATTTGTAGGCTACAATAGCAATTAAAGGCATGAAAAAGGTAGGAATCTTCTGTTCTGCATCAGAAAACATTGACAAAATGTACTTTGACCAGGCTACACGTATTGGCCGATGGCTGGGAGAAACAGGTCGGACACTCATATACGGTGGTGCCAGTTTAGGGTTGATGGAATGTGTTGCACTGGCAGTAAAGAAGAGCGGTGGATATGTGATTGGCATCGTACCCGAAAAATTGGAGGAGAACAATCGGGTAAGCACATTGCCTGATAAAATCATTCGCACGCACAACCTGAGCGACCGCAAGGATATCATTGTAGAAAACTCGGATATCTTGTTAGCACTACCGGGCGGCATAGGTACGCTCGACGAGGTGTTTCATACCCTTGCTGCTGCATCTATCGGCTATCACTCCAAGCGAGTGATCTTTTACAACGAAGATGGCTTTTACGATGCGTTACTCCATGCTCTCGACGGCATGCAAGCCAAAGGGTTTGCGCGAAAGCCGCTGTCGACTTACTATGATGTAGCTCACACATTTGAAGAACTAAAAACAATGATAGAATTGTGCGCAGCCAATTAGCCTATTGGTACATTGCCACATTAGCACGTATTAATTATGACTGAATCGATTAAAGAGCTTCTGCAAAAGGAAGCGCAAGCGGTATTAAATATCCCGGTGACGGATGCGTATGAAAAAGCGGTAGACCTCATTGTGGAACAAATACACCGGAAACGGGGTAAACTCGTCACCTCCGGAATGGGCAAAGCAGGACAGATAGCCATGAATATTGCTACAACCTTCTGCTCGACAGGAGTACCTTCTGTTTTTCTGCACCCCAGCGAAGCTCAACATGGCGATTTGGGAATCTTGCAAGAAAACGACCTATTGCTACTGATCTCCAACTCAGGCAAGACACGTGAGATTGTGGAGCTTACCCGATTGGCTCATAACCTGAACCCCAATTTAAAGTTCATCGTCATTACCGGCAACCCTAACAGTCCGCTAGCCGATGAATCGGATGTGTGCCTGAGCACCGGCAAACCTGATGAGGTATGTACGCTGGGCATGACCCCTACTACATCGACTACCGTAATGACGGTTATTGGAGATATTCTGGTAGTGCAAACCATGCAGAAGACGAACTTTAGTATTGAAGAGTATTCCAAACGCCACCACGGTGGCTATCTGGGCGAAAAATCGAGAGAGCTATGCGAAAAGTAATCGGCATCGGCGAAACCATTCTCGATATCATATTTCAAAACGATCAACCTTCGGCAGCAGTGCCGGGGGGGTCGGTATTCAATGGCATCGTATCGTTGGCACGGGCAGGTATTAATGTCTGCTTCATCAGTGAAACAGGCAATGACCGGGTAGGAAACACCATTCTCACCTTCATGCGCGAGAATGGTATCGCGACCGATCATGTCAATGTATTCCCGGATGGAAAGTCGCCGGTATCACTAGCTTTTCTGAACGACAGAAACGATGCCGAATATATTTTCTATAAAGACTATCCCAAGCAGCGACTCGATGTCTTGTTCCCGAAAATCAATGAAGACGACATCGTTATCATTGGGTCTTACTATGCATTGACTCCCGTATTGCGCGATAAAATCGTAGAGTTATTGGAGCAGGCTCGTGAGAAAAAGGCAATTGTGTATTATGACCCCAACTTTCGCTCTTCGCACAAAGACGAAGCAATGAGGCTGACACCTACCATTATTGAGAATCTGGAGTATGCCGATATTGTGAGAGGCTCTGTCGATGATTTTTTCTATATGTACGGTATGCGTGACGTGGAGAAAATATATAAAGATAAGATTAAATTTTACTGTCCCAACTTTCTTTGTACCGCAGGAGCCGAAAAAGTATCATTACGCACCCGAAATATCAGCAAAGAATACACCATAGAACCTATCGAAACAGTGAGTACCATTGGTGCAGGCGATAACTTCAATGCCGGACTCATCTTCGGACTGATGAAGTATGACGTACGCTATCGAGACCTAAACAATCTTGACGAAAAAACATGGAATAAGATAGTCGAATGTGGGAAAGATTTTGCTGCAGAGACCTGTCAAAGCTATCATAATTCCATTTCAAAAGAATTTGCCGATCGGTATATTTCTTAAAGAATATATACTTTGGCTAATTATCGCAAAGGTACTGGCATATCCTTCGGAAATTGCTATCTTTGCAAATAGTGTTTCAGACAAAATGGTGCTATGTATAAGAATCTATTCAATTGGCTTACCCTCATTCTCATTCTGCCGGCATGCAGCGAGACCATTCCAACCATCTCGGTAGTCTGCGAAGAAAACAACATAGGCAATTGTATCATTAAATGGGAAACAGCCCCGGTCATCAACGGACATGTAAAGGTATACGCCTCTACCAATCCCGATCTTATTCCGGAGGATATACCTGTAGCCATGGCCAACATCGGCGACGAGCGAATGACGATTGTTACCACCGATCCGTCGCAACGCTACTACTACCTGATGGTGTTTAATGATAAGTATCGTGTTCGCGTAGCTACGCGCAATGTAAATATACCCGGCATACAAAACTTCCGTGATCTGGGTGGATATAAATCATCGGCAACGGGGCTGAACACCCGATTCGGCATGATTTATCGCTCAGCTCAAATAGACAGCATCGGCTGCATTTCCCGTCGGGAACTACGCAACCTGAAGATCCATACCATCATCGACTTACGCTCGAAAGAGGAATTGAACAACTATCCGCAATTGCAAGAGGGATTTAACGTGGTTCATGTCCCTATTGCCACAGGCAGTATGGAACACTTGCTGCAAAAAATACAAGAAGGAAAGATCAAAGGAGATACGATTTACCGATTGGTAGAGGGCATGAATCGTGAGTTGATTACGGATTATAAAAAAGAATTCAGACAGATATTCGACATACTGCTCGACCGTAGTAGCTATCCCGTCGTTATTCATTGTTCGTCGGGAAAGGGCAGAACAGGAATTGCCAGCGCATTAATTCTGGCTGGTTTAGGGGTAAACGAAGAAGTTATCATGACCGATTACCGGCTGAGCAACGATTATTTTAATATTCCCAAAGTATCTAAATACGCTTACAAACTACCTGCGAATTCTCAAGAAGCAATCACCACCATCTTCTCGGCAAAAGAAGATTTTCTAAATGCAGCAAAAAGTGAAGCCGAACGCCTTTACGGGGATATTCCCACTTATTTGGAAAAGGGAATCGGACTTACACAGAAGGATATACAAAGACTCAGAAGTATATTACTTAATTAAAAAAGGCTGATTACGAACAGAATATAATTCCTATCGGCACAATAGGCCATTCATTTATAATTGGCCATTCATGATTGATAATCAATTTATTATTCGTATCTTTGCAGCCGAAATAAAAGATATACAGAGATTTAATGAAGACATTTGAAGAGCTTGGCGTTTCTCCGGAGATACGTAGAGCAATCGAGGAAATGGGATACGAGAATCCCATGCCGGTACAAGAGGAAGTGATTCCGTACCTTTTAGGAGAAAATAATGATATAGTAGCTCTTGCCCAGACTGGAACAGGAAAGACAGCCGCATTCGGCTTGCCCATTATCCAGCGAGTTGACGTAAAGAACCGAGTTCCCCAATCCCTTATCCTTTGCCCTACCCGTGAGCTTTGTTTACAGATAGCAGGCGATTTAAACGATTATTCTAAATATATTGATGGCCTCAAAGTACTACCCGTCTACGGAGGTTCGTCTATCGATAGCCAAATTCGTAGTTTAAAACGTGGCGTACATATTATTGTCGCTACCCCGGGACGCTTGCTCGACTTGATGCAACGTCGCACCGTATCGCTTTCGACCATTAACAACGTGGTTATGGACGAGGCGGATGAAATGCTGAATATGGGATTTACCGAGAGCATCAACGCTATTCTGGCCGATGTGCCCGAACAGCGTAACACGCTTCTCTTCTCGGCTACCATGAGCCCCGAAATTGCGCGCATATCAAAGAATTACCTGCGCAATGCAAAAGAAATTACCATTGGACGCAAAAATGAGAGCACGAACAGTGTGAAGCATATTGCCTACATGGTGCAGGCCAAAGACAAATATGCCGTACTGAAACGTGTAGCCGACTACTATCCACAAATTTATGGAATCATCTTTTGCCGTACCCGCAAGGAGACACAAGAGATTGCAGACAAATTGATGCAAGAGGGCTATAGCGCCGATTCATTGCATGGAGAGCTATCGCAAGCACAACGTGATGCTGTGATGCAAAAGTTCCGCATGCGCAACATACAGATTCTTGTAGCAACCGATGTCGCTGCACGTGGGCTGGATGTAAACGACCTTACACACGTGATTAATTACGGATTACCCGATGATACTGAAAGCTATACTCACCGTAGCGGACGTACGGGACGTGCCGGAAAAACAGGTATCTCTATCGCCATTGTCAACATGCGCGAGAAAGGAAAGATGCGCGAGATAGAGCGCATTATCGGAAAGAAATTTATCACAGGCGAAGTACCTACCGGTAAAGAGATTTGCGAAAAGCAACTTATCAAGGTGATCGACGAAATAGAGAAAGTAAAGGTCAATGAAGAAGAAATTGCCGACTTCATGCCCGAAATCTACCGCAAGCTCGAATGGTTGAGCAAAGAAGACGTTATTAAACGTATGGTATCGATGGAGTTCAACCGATTCCTCGAGTATTATCGTGGCCGTAATGAAATAGAAACAGCCAGTTTCGACACACGCACAGAGCGTGGAGGCGAACGTGGCGAACGTCGTGGTCGCGATGCAGGCGAAGGACCTCGTCCAACAACTCCGGGATTCAAGCGTCTATTCATCAACCTCGGCAAGATGGATAGCTTCTTCCCTAGCGAGCTGATCAGTCTGCTTAACAGCAACACCCGCGGACGTATTGAACTAGGACGCATCGACCTGATGAAGAGCTTCTCATTCTTTGAGGTAGATGAGAAAGAGGCATCTACGGTGGTTCAATCTCTTAATCGTGCCAACTGGAACGGACGCAAGGTTTCGGTCGAAATAGCCGGAGAAGAGAATACTGCCGGACGCAGAGGAGGTTCGGGAGAAAGACGTGGCGAACGTAAACCTTACGGAGCATCACCGGACAGACGCAACGACCGTGGTTCTCGTACTTCGCGCGAAGACAGACCGACCAGAGCTCCCAAAGCAGACAGAGCCCCTAAAGCCGATGCAAAGAAAAGCGATAAGCCCAATCGTGAAGAACGGGGCTATGCCAATGCACGCGGCAAAAAGGATGATTGGCAACAGTTCTTTCAGGATGAAAAGAAGGGATTCAGAGGCGATGAACCGGACTTCAGCGAAGAAGGATGGGCACGCAGAAAGCCTAAAAAATAAGCATACATCTCCGTAAAAGGATAAACGTATGATACGACGGAAGAGGATGAGTCAAAAGAGTTTTTGATTCATCCTCTTCCGTCATATATAGTGAAGATGAGCAGGAAAAGTACTACCTTTGCAGGCATTAAATTTTGATTGACAATTATGAATAAGATAAACGGATTCCTTTACGGACTCCTATCATCAGCCTCGTTTGGCCTCATTCCACTGTTTACCTTGCCTGCCATGCATCAAGGGCTTCATTTTGAATCGATTCTATTCTATCGATTCTTCTTTGCCGCGTTAGCTTTGGCGGGTATCTTATTGCTTGATGGACAGTCATTCCGCATCCGCCGCAACGAAATTCCTTCTTTATTATTGCTGGCAGCACTCTATCTGGTATCGGCGGTATTTCTATTCTGGGGTTACAAATTTATGCCAAGCGGAGTAGCAACAACACTCCACTTTATGTATCCGGTATTGACAACACTGATTATGATGGTCTTTTTTCACGAAAAGAAATCTATTTGGCGCTTAGCAGCCATTGCACTGGCTGTAGTCGGGGTTTACTTCTTATCGAGCGGAGACGACTCAGGAACGGTTACCTTGGGCGGTATCTTCATTGTCCTACTTTCAGCATTGGGCTATGCGCTCTATCTGGTCACAGTGAGCCAGCTCAAAGTAGGAAAGATGAAAGGGCTGAAGCTAACCTTCTATGTCTTTATATTCAGTAGTCTGCTCTTATTCATCGGGATTGCTCCTACCACAGGTATTCAAGCTATTCCCAATGGAAGCACAGCGGGCAACTTGGTGATGCTGGCGCTTATTCCAACAGTTATTTCAAACCTTGCCTTGGTACGTGCGGTCAAAAGCATAGGTTCTACACTTACCTCTGTATTAGGCGCCATGGAGCCTGTAACAGCCGTATGTGTGGGAATATCCATCTTTGGCGAAGCTGTTACAGCAGGCATTGGGTTAGGCGTAGGTCTAATTATAGCATCGGTAACGGTGATTATTTTGAAGCGTTAATATTTAACTCCTTAATCAACTCACCCGCTTTTCCGTATTTCTCGATGATGAAAAGCATATAACGCACATCTACGCCAATACATCGTTGCAAACCGGGCTCAAAGACAATATCGCTACTCATAGCCTCCCAATTTCCATCGAAAGCTAAACCAAGCAACTCTCCCCGGGCATTGAACATGGCACTGCCCGAATTGCCTCCGGTAATATCGTTATTCGAGATAAAGCAGACCTTCATATCGCCTTTCTCATCGGCATAGCGACCAAAATCGCCCGAGGCAAACAGAGAGAGAATATCGGGCTGAACAGCAAAGTCGGGATCGCCTTTATGCTCATGTACTTTCTCAAAGATACCTTTCACCGTGGTGTAATAGTCATATACGGCACCATCAAAAGGAGAATAGCCACATACTGTTCCAAAGCTAAGACGCATAGTTGCATTGGCATCAGGATAGAAATTGCGATCGGCCTCCATACGACGCAATGCATCATTGAGCAGCCGCTCATCCCTGTCTATCTCTTGCGAAACGGCAGAGACGCCATGGTTCATATCATAATACTTCACTATCAGATCAATGCCCAGAGCAATGGCGGGGTCTTCAATCAGATGATAGGTGGTATCGCGTTCCAAAAAACGTTGGAAACCACGAGGAGTTGCAATTTGGGTATGCGCATAGAGCGAATCGACATATGCACGCTCATTACCGGCATAAGCACTATCTATGGCTTGGTAAAGCGACGGAAGATATTCGGGACCTACCTTGGAACGATACTCTTTGAGTAGCGCTGCAAATACCTCTTTGTCGATGGAAAGATCCATGTTGCCATATTTTTCCATCAGTTTATTTAGTCTCGCAACCACTTGTTCTTGCTCGGCTTCGAAGTCAAAGTTCAGAATCTCAAGTGCCAACTGAATCAATTCGGGGCCATTAATAAAAGATTCTCCAAAGTAAGCCATGGCTCGGTTCGCTTCACGACGGTTCTTGTAATTAAGCTCGAGCGAAGAAAAGAGATGCAACAGCTTTTCACGCTCAGACGGTGTTTGTTGAATCCATTCGCGAATGGTGGCTTCGGCAGCCCGCTTCTTATCAAGCACCTTCAACTGTCGAATTGCTTTATTCATGCCGATGCTATTTTTCCAATAATTCGAGCTTTCATCGTACTTGGAAGCATACTTGATACGAATATCAGGGCGGACGTCCATCTCACGTTTCCAGATAGCCTGCTTCACTCCTCGCACATCGATCATTGCCTGATTCATACCAGCCATGCGCTCCTCAACCCCAAAGGAAGAAAGAAAGCGTTCGGTCATGCCCGGATAGCCGAGCGTCATACAGAAAGAGCCTTCTTTGTAACCATCCAATGAGATAGGTGCCACGTAAGGGGCTTTATAAGGAACATTATCGGGCGAATAGTTTGCCGGACGATTGTTCTTGTCGGCATAGATACGAAACACGCAGAAATCACCCGTATGCCGAGGCCACACCCAGTTGTCCGTATCCCACCCCAGTTTACCAATAGAGGATGGTGGAGCAAAGACGAGACGAACATCATTGAAATCGCGATAAACAGAGAGCCAAAACTCGTTTCCGGCATAATAAGCATCGACTACTCCCACCAAGGTAGAGTCTTTATCGGAAACCTCGTTGCCTATAAGCAACATCAGTGAATCGACGGCTATCTGCCGTTCGGACTCACTCATCGAAGGTTTGGTTGCTTTCAATATGCGTTTGGTTACATTCTCGGTACGGAGCAGGAAGCGCACGTAAAGCTCCGGGTTGGGCAGTTCTTCACTACGATTGCGTGCAACAAAGCCGTCTTTGAGATAGTCGTGCTCAACCGAAGAGTGTTGCTGCACACTATTAAACCCGCAATGATGATTCGTAAACACCAGTCCGTCGTCAGAGACTACTACGCCCGAACAGAACCCGCCAAAGCTGACAACAGCATCGGCCAAACAGGGCTTCTTCGGGCTATAAAGCTTATCAACGGGAAGTTGCAGTCCGAGTTCCTTCATCGCCAATCTAGTCTGCTTGTTTAGGTTACCAAGTAGCCACATACCTTCGTCGGCTCTAATAAAAGGCGAAAAGAGAAGGATCGCCATCACTGCAATAATTCGAATACTCATGGGTGGGGTGTTTAATGTGTTTTATTCTGTTATTAGTCTGAGTTTTTTTACACCTACCCTCGCTTTAAGCCAATTGCTAATTTTTACTTTTTCGGCAGTAGAGGGTTGTTTGGCAAACTTTAGCAAAGCAAGAGTCACGGTATCTGCTTTCAAGGAGTCGACAGTCAATTCGACAGAGCGGGTAATAGACAACGAAGTAACCGATGGATACAGAACTTTAAGTTCGGGCACAAGTGTGCGACTTAGTTGATCGTGTATCTTATAGCTCTCAATGCTCTGCTCGAGAGACTGTATTTTGGCTTGTTGTTTTAAGATACGTTCCTCGCTGTTCTTATAAAAATCTTCGACCACCAACGAACGAATAGACGATATGTCGACCGCCTCATTATTCATGCCTTGCAACACCGTCAACTTAGTTTCGAGAAGCTGATACTGCTTCAGGTTTTCGCGAGCAATAGCAATGGAAGGTTCGGGAACTTGAGGTCCGATCAGTACAACACGTATCTCACGATGCTCATAATCGATTTTTTTATCAACCACCTGCGTATTGGGGAAGCTTAACTGTTCGGTAATAAAGCGGTTGGCAGAAGAGTTATAGAAGGTACCACGAATAATATCGATAGTCAGGTAAATAGCCGGACACATCGTTAGTATCACAATCAGTACAATGTACTTGCGCACGTTCTTTTCACGCTTTTTATCGGTAAATTCATTACGCTGAAAATTCATCACCCGTACCCCTATAAAGGTGGCCAAACTGATGAAAACCGAATTAATAAAATAAAGATAGAATGCTCCGAGAAAATAAATCAGATTGCCAGATGCCAACCCATAACCGGCGGTACAGAGCGGAGGCATCAGTGCCGTAGCAATAGCAACCCCCGGAATCACGTTTCCTTTCTCTTTGGTTGATAATGCTACCACACCCGCCAAACCACCAAAGAGTGCGATGAATACGTCGTAAATCGTAGGAGAGGTACGAGCCAGAAGCTCTGATTGCGCTTCGGCAATGGGTGTAAATAAGAAGAAAAGAGTGGCAGTAGTCACACTGAAGGCAGTGGTAATGAGAAAACTCTTCAAGGAGCGTTTCATCAATTCAAAGTCATTGAGCCCCACAGAGAGCCCTACTCCCATGATGGGACCCATCAAAGGTGAGATCAACATCGCACCAATGATAACAGCCGTTGAGTTAACGTTCAAGCCAAGTGATGCCATAAAGATGGCAAAGATTAGAATCCATAGATTGGCTCCTTTAAACTCGACCCCCTTACGTATGGAATCTACTGTGGCAAGTTCATTGTCTTTGTCCTTACGCAAGTCTAAGTATTGCCGCACAAAGCGCTTGATAGCAAATAAGTTTCGATTTTCAGGTTGCATAACTAAGATTTATTTCTTGAAAAAACGTTTAACAATAGGTATTTGATTGAGTGGCAAGTCCTTTTTAACTACATAAGCGATAAACAGTACGAGCAATGCAGTTCGGAAAGCCAACCGGAGAACAACATGGTCGATAGGTAAGTAATAGCCTATCAGATAGAGCACAAGCGTGAGCAATACGTATGCTCCCATATCTTTAAGGTTATAATGAATCGGATATTTCTTCTGCCCAATCCAGTACGAGAGCAGCGTAATAACACCATAGCCTGCCACTGAGGCCCAGGCAGAAGCAATATAGCCGTAGACAGGTACTAAAAAGACATTCATCGCAACGATGATAGCGCATCCGATCAGCGAAAAATAAGCTCCCCAACGGGTTTCATCAATCAGCTTGTACCAGAAAGAAAGGTTGAAGTAAACTCCTTTTAATATCTCCGCTCCTATCACAATAGCCACCACACTCAACCCTGCCCAGTAATCGCGAGCGACCATGTATTTGAGTAAATCGAGGTAGAACATCACCGACAGAAAAGCAAGCAAAGAGAATATAAGAAAGTATTTCATCGCCGAGGCATACATACCGCGATTGTCTCCTTCGTGGTCTTTGCCGAATACAAATGGTTCATAAGCATAGCGAAAAGCCTGTGTAAACATCGCCATCACCATCGCAATCTTAGTGGCAGCGCTATAAATGCCGAGCTGCACCAGTCCCTCCTGCCTGTCAGCAAAGAGAAACGGATAAATAATCTTATCTACCGTCTGATTAAGAATGCCAACCAACCCGAAAATGAGAATGGGAAATGAGTAGACGATCATCCGCTTCATCAACGGTTTATCGATACGATAACGGAAACCATGCAGTTCGGGGATGAAACAGAACAACTGAATCACCGAAGTGATGACATTGGTCACAAAGATATAACCCACCAAGTAGTTGGGATCATAGAACCAATCGACCATACCAGGGTGGTGCAGGTGCAACCACGGACACAGCAGCAGGAAAAACAGGTTCATAGCTATGTTTATGACGATGGACAGCAGCCTGATAAAAACAAATTTAACGGGACGCTTCTTATAGCGCAGATAGGCATAAGGGATACATAAGAAAGAGTCGAGCGCAATCACAACCGCCATCATGCCGATGTATTCGGGGTGATCGCCATATTCGAGGAAGCTTGCAATGGGGTTCAGCCCCAAGAAGCAGAGTACCATAAAGAGCAGCGAAAGACCACCTACGAAAATCAACGAGTTGGCATATACCTTCATCGGCTCTTCGCCCGACTTATTGGCAAAGCGAAAGAATCCGGTTTCCATACCAAATGTAAGAAACACCATAATCAAGGCTACCCAGGCATATACGTTCGAAACAACTCCGTATCCACCCGAAGCAGCAGAGAGTACCCCCGTATAGAGAGGTACCAACAGATAGTTCAGAAACTTGCCGACAATGCTACTCAGCCCGTAAAAGGCCGTATCCTTTGCCAATGATTTTAATCCTGCCATGCTTTATTCTTCATTTATAATCCGTACTGGTCGCTAAACAGCTGTTGCTGGGTGCTGTAAAAGCTACGACCCAAATGCTGATACGCCAGCTCGGTAACCTCACGGCCACGAGGAGTGCGTTTCAGGAATCCTTCCTTAATTAAGAAAGGTTCGTATACCTCTTCGATGGTGCCGGGGTCTTCGCCCAATGCAGTAGCAATGGTGGTAAGCCCCACCGGTCCTCCTTTAAATTTATCGATGATGGTACACAGTATTTTGTTATCGACCTCATCCAACCCGTAACGGTCGATGTTCAATGCTTCGAGCGAGAATTTCGAGATATCCGTATCGATAGCCCCCGAGCCTTTGACCTGTGCAAAGTCACGCACCCGACGCAGTAACGCGTTGGCAATACGGGGAGTACCACGGCTCCTCGAAGCAATCTCTCCGGCAGCAGGGATGGAGCAAGGCACATTCAATATATTGGCCGAACGACGAATAATGCCTGCCAGCACATCGTCATCGTAATATTCAAGATGTAGATTTATACCAAAACGGGCACGCAAGGGAGCCGTCAGCAGTCCGCTACGTGTTGTAGCTCCTACCAGCGTAAAAGGGCTGAGATCTATTTGGATACTTCGCGCCGACGGACCTTTATCGATCATGATATCAATACGGTAATCTTCCATTGCCGAATAGAGATACTCCTCGACTACAGGCGAAAGACGGTGAATTTCATCGATAAACAAAACATCATTGGGCTCGAGGCTAGTCAATACACCGGCCAGGTCGCCCGGTTTATCGAGCACCGGCCCCGACGTTACCTTAAAACCTACACCCAACTCATTGGCAATGATATTAGAGAGCGTCGTTTTTCCCAAGCCGGGAGGGCCATGCAGTAACACATGATCGAGTGCTTCGCCACGCAAACGAGCAGCTTTCACAAAGATGCGAAGGTTATCGACCACCTTGTCCTGTCCGCTGAAGTCACCGAAACTAAGCGGACGTAAGGCGTTCTCAAAGTCTCGTTCTTTGGTTGTGAGTTGATGCTCGCGTATATCAAAATCTTCTTGTTCCATAGGGTGTGTATAGTAATGAGTGACAAAGATAAAGATTTCACCACAGAGTAGCACAGCCTTTCGCAGAGTTTTCTTCAGAAGCCAAAGAAAAACGCCGCACACCTATACTGCTAAATCAATTATCGTTTCATGAAGTACGCTCGTTCCTCCGGACTAAACTTTTCAATCGAATAGCGAAGCATGGTGCGAGGCATCTGTTTGCTCCATTTCTCGAGAAACTGAACCAGTAAATCTGGATCACGCTTGCCCATTTCGCGTAGCATCCACCCAATGGCCTTTTGCATCAGGTCGTGCGGATGATGAAGCAGTAACTCCGACAAGCGGAGGATATCGATAAAGTCGCGGTTCCGAATCAAGGTAATGGTCGATACGACGGCAATGCGTTGTTCCCAAAGCAGGGGGCTAGCAGCCAGTCGATAGAGTTCCTTGCGGGGTTTGTCCAACAGATATTCACCAACAATGGCAGGGGCAGACAGGTCGACCAAGTCCCAATTATTAACACGTGCCGTTTGCGACAGATAAAACTCATAAAGCTCCTTCCGCATCGGCTCGTCCGACTTCTTGAACCGTTCGACCAATATCAACAACGCACATAACCGACACTCGTGCCATTCGCTCCGAAGGAGTTCGGCTACTACTCCGAACGGCACCTCGCGATGCTTTCGGGCTACAAGCCTTGTGTTGGGAACTACCACGCCGAGAAACCGATCTCCCTCACCATATTGCCCTTTGCCTGTTTTAAAGAAGCGGGGCAAGTATTCGCGCTTTATGGGGTCGATGTAAGTCTCCAGCTCTTGCCGGATGACTGTTGCATTTGTTTCCATCTTCTATTTTCCTTATTTTTAGGATGTATACTTTATACAATGCCCAAAAATAAGGAAAAAAGGAATGCAATTATGGAAAGTTATAACTAATTTTGCACATAATATAGCAGGTAAACTATGGTTTTAAATTACATTTGGGTAGCATTTTTCGTTATTGCCTTTCTGGTAGCTTTGGGTAAACTCCTGTTCACCGGAGATACACAGATATTTACAGCGATCATGAACTCCACGTTCGACTCTTCGAAAATAGCTTTCGAAATATCTCTGGGGCTTACCGGAGTGCTTTCGTTGTGGCTGGGGGTGATGAAGATAGGCGAAAACAGTGGGCTAATCAATGCCCTCTCGCGCTTCCTGAGTCCGGTATTCTGCAAACTCTTTCCCGACATCCCCAAAGGACATCCGGTAATGGGGTCTATCTTCATGAACATGGCTGCCAATATGCTAGGACTCGACAATGCTGCTACCCCGATGGGACTCAAGGCGATGAAAGAGCTGCAAGAGCTCAATCCCCGCAAAGATACTGCTTCGAACCCGATGATTATGTTCCTGGTAATCAACACCTCGGGATTGATTCTCATCCCGATCTCCATCATGGTATACCGGGCACAGATGGGTGCTGCACAACCTACCGATGTATTCATCCCCATCCTCATGAGCACATTTATCTCTACGTTGGTGGGGGTTATCACGGTGAGCATCTCGCAACGCATCAACCTGCTGAACAAAGCGATTCTTACGTTAGCAGGCTTTCTGGCGCTCTTCTTCGGTGGGCTGACTTATCTGTTTACCGTGCTTTCGCGCGAAGAGATGGGCACCTACTCCACCCTTATTGCCAATATAATTCTATTTGGCGTCATCCTGCTGTTCATCCTCACAGGTGTACGCAAGAAGATCAACGTCTACGACTCGTTTGTAGAGGGAGCCAAAGAGGGCTTCACCACAGCTGTTCGCATCATTCCCTATCTGGTTGCTTTCTTGGTCGGTATCGCTGTGTTCCGCACTTCGGGCGCCATGGACATCTTGGTAGGCGGTATTGGCTCATTGGTCGCTCTTTGCGGTATAGATACGAGTTTTGTAGGGGCACTGCCCACTGCCCTAATGAAGTCGCTCAGTGGTAGTGGTGCCAACGGACTGATGATTGACACGATGAAAGAGGCAGGTGCCGACTCGTTCGTGGGGCGTGTGAGCTGTGTGGTACGAGGAGCGTCCGATACGACGTTCTACATCCTGGCCGTTTATTTCGGTAGCGTGGGCATCACCAAAACGCGCAATGCCGTTACCTGCGGATTGATATCCGACTTTGCCGGTATCATTGCCGCCATCTTTATCAGTTACTTATTTTTCTTTTAATTAGTTACTTTTTCTCATAAAAATAGATTCGAACTATGGCTATTACTTATCAAACCGACGGCATCAAAATGCCTGCAATCAAGAAACGCGAAACCAGCGAATGGATCAAGGCAGTGGCTGCCACGTACGGAAAACGAATTGGCGAGATCGCCTATATATTCTGCTCGGACGAGAAAATTCTCGAGGTAAACCGCCAGTACCTGCAACACGATTACTATACGGACATCATTACATTCGACTATTGCGAGGGCGACCGTCTGGCAGGCGACCTTTTCATCAGTCTTGAAACCGTAGCGACCAACGCCGAACAGTTCGGGGCTTCGTACGAACAGGAGCTAAACCGCACCATCATACACGGTATACTTCATCTTTGTGGCATCAACGACAAAGGACCGGGCGAACGAGAAATCATGGAAGCAGCCGAAGACAAGGCATTGGGCATGCGATAATTAGTCAAATAAACCAGTTAGAGTCATTATGCCACTCTTTTTCATAAATCAAAATCAAAAAGATAGCATAAAAATACTTTCATCTCAAATTAACTTATATATTTATATAATAATTACTAAAAGGTATTACTTGTGTGTAAATTATAACTTCTTAAAAGTAATAGGTATTGTTTCACTAATAAAAAGATAAAAATGAAAAAGAGATGGATTATTATGATGGCTATCATTGTCATCATTAGTTTGATTGGCGTTTTTACACCCGAAACAAGCGAATTATGGGTAGCAGATGAAAAGATGAATGCCGCTAACGTGGCATGGATGATCACTACAACAATCTTTGTTTTAATGATGACACCTAGGCTCTCCTTTTTTATGGGGGGGGATGGGTGGTAAAAAGAATGTAATTTAGATCCTCTTACAACGTTTTTTAACAATGGGAATCATCAGTGTTCTTTGGATCGTTTTCGGATTCAGCCTAGCCTTTGGCGACGATATCGGTAGCTTCATAAGCAACTCACTTACCTTTTCATGTTTAACAACGTAGGTGCCAAGGTAGATGATTTCCTGACCCCTACGATTCCACCGACACTGTATACGCTTTTCAGATGAAGTTTGCCATTATCACCCCTTCGCTTATTACCGACTCCCTTTCCGAACATGTACGCTTCTCAGCCTATATGGTCTTTATGATTTTGTTTTGCATCTTTGTTTATTGTCCATTGGCACATTGTACATGGCATCCCGATGGATTTCTTCGCCAACTGGGAGTAGTAGATTTTGCCGGAGGTATTGTCGTGCATGCTTCCTCGGGAATAGCGGCTCTTGCAGGCGCCTTATTTCTAAGGAAACGGAAAGTTCAATCAACGTCTCCAGCTAATATTCCTTTCGTCATTCATTAAAACTCTCTTTAAAGGGAAACCGCTCAACTATTGACTCCAGCGATCCGATATTCTATCTTTGGGAAAAAACTATCAAAAGAGAGTCGGAATGAAATAAATAGAAGAAGCAGAAAAACGAATAATACAGCTCAACTATTGAGACAAAGCCAAGGCCAAACAGTAATAAAGTGGAATGTAACTCATAAAGTATATTTCCTAGCTCTCCATAGATACGATAATCACTTCTGCAAATTAACCTAAAGACTAAAATTATCACACATTTACATTCTTCCCTATCAGTTAACCCTTTTCATAGTACCATATCTGATGCTAAGTCTCAACTTTTTCGTAACTTTGCACGGTTTGAAACGTAAACGTTGAGTAAATGGATTTTAAATACGATGTAATAGTTATAGGTGCCGGGCATGCAGGTTGCGAGGCTGCTACGGCAGCAGCCAACTTAGGCTCTAAAACTTGTCTTATCACTATGGATATGAACAAGGTGGGGCAGATGAGTTGCAACCCCGCAGTAGGCGGAATAGCCAAAGGGCAGATTGTTCGAGAGATTGACGCATTGGGCGGACAGATGGGATTGATTACAGACCAAACAGCCATCCAGTTCAGACTATTGAACCGCTCCAAAGGACCTGCCATGTGGAGCCCGCGTGCACAGTGCGACCGCAACAAGTTTAGTTGGGCTTGGCGCGAGATACTCGAAAATACACCCAACTTACACATTTGGCAAGATACGGTCAAAGAAATTATCGTTGAAAACGGCGAGATTGTAGGATTGAAAACTTGGTGGGAGGTTACCTTCCACGCCAAATGCGTGGTCTTAACAGCAGGCACTTTCCTCAACGGTTTGATGCACGTAGGTAAAACCATGCTGCCCGGTGGACGAATGGCCGAGCCAGCATCGTATCAGCTAACCGAGTCAATCGCAGCGCAAGGCATCACCTACGGACGAATGAAGACGGGAACTCCCGTACGTATCGACGGCCGAAGCGTACATTATGAGTTCATGGATACGCAGGATGGCGAAGCGGACTTCCATAAGTTCTCGTTCATGGATACCAGCGTGCGCCACCTCAAGCAGTTGCAATGCTGGACGTGCTATACCAACGAAGAGTCCCACGATATCTTGCGCAAAGGACTAGCCGATTCGCCCCTGTTCAACGGACAAATCCAGAGCATAGGGCCGCGCTATTGCCCAAGCATAGAAACCAAGATCGTCACCTTCCCCGATAAAGAGCAACACCAACTATTCTTAGAGCCCGAAGGCGAAACGACACAAGAGTTGTACCTGAACGGCTTCTCTTCATCCCTACCGATGGACGTACAGATGGCAGCACTTAAGAAGATTCCCGCCTTCAAAGACCTCGTTATCTATCGCCCGGGATATGCCATCGAATACGACTTCTTTGATCCCACTCAGTTGAAGCATACGTTGGAAACGAAGAAAATTAAAAACCTCTTCTTCGCCGGGCAGGTAAACGGAACCACCGGATACGAAGAGGCAGCCGGACAAGGACTGATTGCGGGCATCAATGCACACATTAACTGCCACGGAGGCGAACCTTTTACACTGGCGCGAGACGAAGCGTATATCGGCGTATTAATCGACGACCTTGTAACCAAAGGAGTAGACGAACCCTACCGTATGTTTACCTCGCGTGCCGAGTATCGCATCCTATTACGTATGGACGATGCAGATATGCGTCTCACCGAACGGGGGTATCAGATGGGATTGGTCACCAAGGAGCGTTACGAGCTATTGAAGCGCAAGCGCGAGGAGGTAGAACGTATTATTGAGTTCACCCGGAACTATTCGATAAAAGCGGTATTAATTAACGATGCACTCGAAACGCTGGGAACAACTCCCCTACGCCATGGCTGCAAATTGATCGACTTAATCAACCGCCCGCAATTGAGTATCGAGTCTATGGCCGAGCACATACCGGCATTGAAACGCGAGCTTGATCAAATAGAAGACCGCAAGGAAGAGATTATCGAAGCTGCCGAAATACAGATCAAATACCAAGGCTATATCGAACGCGAACGAATCATTGCCGACAAGTTGGCGCGACTGGAAAGCATCAAGATTAAAGGCCGCTTTGATTACGACTCGCTGCAATCCTTATCGACCGAAGCCAGACAGAAGCTAATAAAGATAGACCCCGAGACCATTGCACAAGCAAGCAGAATTCCCGGTGTCTCTCCGAGCGACATCAACGTGCTGCTCGTGCTTTCGGGCCGATAGCACACAACGTTTCACGTGAAACAAAGCATTTAAGAAAACGAAATAAATAAATGATTATGAGCAAAGAAACGCTTATTAAAAGCATTCGGGAAATACCCGACTTCCCTATTCCGGGCATCCTCTTCTATGACGTCACTACCCTCTTTAAAGACGCCGCTTGTTTGCGCGAGCTTTCGGATGTGATGTACGAGATGTACAAAGACAGGGGTATTACCAAAGTAGTCGGTATCGAATCGCGCGGGTTCATTATGGGACCTGTTCTGGCAACCCGACTTAATGCAGGTTTTGTAACCATACGCAAACCGGGCAAGCTTCCGGCAGAGACCATACAGCAGACCTACAACAAAGAGTATGGAACGGACACCGTAGAGATTCACAAAGATGCACTCGACGAGAACGACATCGTACTGCTGCACGATGACCTGCTCGCTACCGGAGGAACAATGAAAGCTGCTTGCGAACTAGTGAAGAAGCTAAAGCCCAAGAAGGTTTATGTAAACTTTATCATAGAACTAAAAGACCTCGATGGCAAGTCGGTATTTGGCGATGATGTAGAGGTAGAATCTGTATTGACTTTATAAATAAATTCCTATATTTGCAGGGCGTAGTTACTACGCCCTTTTTTTATGGATGCAACTCAGGAACTAAAAACCAGCGAATACCTCAAAGGGATTGTGACGAACCTTCCCGAAGGACCGGGCATTTACCAATACTTAAATGCCGAGGGAGTGATTATATATGTAGGCAAGGCAAAAAACCTCAAACGCAGGGTGTATTCCTACTTCAGCAAAGAGCACGAACCGGGGAAGACGCGTGTACTCGTGAGTAAGATTGCCGATATACGCTACATCGTAGTCAACTCAGAAGAAGATGCATTGCTGCTCGAAAACAATCTAATCAAGAAATACAAACCTCGCTATAACGTGCTGCTCAAAGACGACAAAACCTATCCGTCTATCTGCGTTCAAAACGAGTATTTTCCACGTATATTCAAAACGAGGCGCATCATTCGCAATGGTTCCTCCTACTTCGGCCCTTACAGCCATGCACCTTCGATGAATGCGGTGCTCGACCTCATCAAGCACCTGTATCCGCTACGCACCTGCCACTTGAACCTATCGCCCGAAAACATCCGTTCGGGCAAGTTTAATGTATGCCTCGAGTACCATATCAAGAACTGCGCAGGGCCTTGCATCGGCTTGCAGTCGCACGAAGAGTACCTAAAGAATATCGGTGAAATCAAGGAAATTCTCAAAGGGAACACACAAGACATCAGTCGCGAGCTGTTGCAGCAAATGCAACAACTGGCATCAGAGATGAGGTTTGAAGAGGCACAAAAGATTAAAGAAAAATACGCATTAATCGAGGCATATCGTGCCAAATCGGAGGTGGTAAGTTCAATACTCCACAACATCGATGTCTTTTCAATCGAAGAAGACGAGGGTAACTCGGCTTTCATCAACTACCTCCACATCGCCAATGGTGCCATCAATCAGGCATTCACTTTCGAATATAAGAAGAAGCTGAACGAAAGCAAAGAAGAGCTGCTAACGCTAGGCATTATCGAAATGCGGGAACGGTATAAAAGCCTATCACGCGAGATCATCGTTCCGTTCGAACTGGAAATAGAGCTCAATAACGTCGTTTTCACCGTACCGCAACGAGGTGATAAGAAGAAGCTCCTAGAGCTGTCGCAACTCAACGTGAAGCAGTACAAAGCCGACCGGCTGAAACAAGCCGAAAAGCTCAATCCCGAGCAACGGAGCATCCGGTTGATGAAAGAGATTCAGAACGAACTCCGCCTAAGCAAGCTCCCCATGCAGATAGAGTGCTTCGATAACTCAAACATTCAGGGAAGCGACGCCGTAGCCGCCTGTGTGGTATTCAAGAAAGCCAAACCGTCGAAACAGGACTATCGCAAATACAACATCAAGACGGTGGTAGGCCCCGACGACTACGCTTCGATGAGAGAAGTCGTAAAAAGGCGTTATCAGCGCGTTATTGAAGAAAATGGCACCCTACCCGACCTCATCATTACCGACGGAGGGAAAGGGCAAATGGAGGCCGTAAGACAGGTTATGGAAGAGCTACAACTAAGCATCCCTATTGCCGGTCTTGCCAAGGATAAAAAACACCGCACTTCCGAGCTTCTTTTCGGCTTTCCACCACAAACCATCGGGCTCAAAGTAGGCAGCCCCCTATTCAAACTACTCGAACAGATACAAGATGAGGTACACCGCTTTGCCATTACTTTTCACCGTGATAAGCGCAGCAAACGGCAAGTGGCTTCTGCACTCGACGAGATCAAAGGAATTGGAGAGAAGACAAAAACCACCCTGCTGAAAGAGTTTAAAAGCGTCAAACGAATCAAAGAGGCTACACTCGAAGAGCTGACAGCCGTCATCGGCACAGCCAAAGCCCAAATAGTAAAAGACGGCCTCGGGGCAACATAGCGGTACATATCCCTCGCTTGCCTTTTACTAAAAAAGGAAAAAACTCGATCATAGTATGCACTACTCTGTGGTGAATTTCGTAGCTTTGCATTTCATAATCACCTAAACAAAATGAGAGTAGTAATTCAACGTGTGAGCCACGCTTCGGTCACCATCAACGGTCAGTGCAAATCGGCCATTGCCTCGGGCATGCTAATACTTGTAGGCATCGAAGAGTCCGATAGTACAGAGGATATCGAATGGCTCTGCAAGAAGATTGTCAATCTTCGGATCTTCGACGATGAAGAGGGAGTTATGAACAAATCGATCCTCGATACTCATGGAGAAATACTGGTGATCAGCCAGTTTACCTTACACGCCTCCACTAAGAAAGGAAACCGTCCTTCGTATATCAAAGCAGCCAAACCAACCCAGTCTATCCCCCTTTACGAGCAATTCTGCAGAGAGTTGGCCATCGCTTTGGGCAAAGAGATCGGTACAGGAGAATTTGGAGCCGATATGCAAGTGGAATTGCTTAACGATGGCCCGGTAACCATCTGTATGGACACTAAAAACAAAGAATGATGACATTGGAAGAAGCCCAGCAACAGGTTGACGCCTGGATTAAGAAGTATGGCGTGCGCTATTTTAGCGAACTAACCAATATGGCAATTCTCACCGAAGAAGTTGGCGAGTTAGCCCGGGTGATGTCGCGCAAATATGGCGATCAATCCTTTAAGGAGGGCGAAAAAGACAACATTGCCGACGAACTGACAGACGTGTTTTGGGTATTGCTCTGCCTTGCCAACCAAACAGGCGTTAATCTGACGGAAGCCTTTGCACGCAACCTCGAAAAGAAAACCCAGAGAGATAATCAAAGACATATAAACAACCCCAAATTGAGTGAACATGGAAAAGAATGACACCAATCAAGACAAGTACATAGCCACATTGGCCAAGTACAACACCGAGCTGAACGACACCGAGGTGCAGGCTCAGGTAGCCACTCTTATCGAAAAGAGAGTGCCGGAAAACAACACTGAAGAGGTGAAAAAATTCCTTTTCAACTGTATTGATTTAACCACGCTAAACAGCACTGATAGCGATGAAAGCGTGATGCGCTTCACCGAAAAGGTGAATAAGTTCGATGCCGAGTTCCCCGATTTAAAGAACGTGGCAGCCATCTGTGTATATCCTAATTTTGCCGAGGTTGTCAGAGACACTTTAGAGGTAGAGAGCGTTAAGATTGCCTGTGTAGCCGCCGGTTTCCCCTCTTCGCAGACGTTTATCGAGGTGAAAATAGCCGAAACAGCCATGGCATTGATGGAAGGTGCCGACGAAATAGACATCGTTATCTCTATCGGTAAGTTCTTAAGCGGAGACTATGAAACGATGTGCGACGAAATTCAGGAGCTGAAAGAGACCTGCAAGGACAACCACCTCAAAGTAATTCTCGAAACAGGTGCTTTACAGACTGCTGCCAACATTAAAAAGGCCTCTATCCTATCCATGTATGCAGGAGCCGATTTCATTAAAACATCAACCGGCAAACAGCAACCTGCCGCCACTCCCGAGGCCGCTTATGTAATGTGTCAAGCCATTAAAGAGTATTATGACCAAACAGGCCGTAAGATTGGTTTCAAGCCTGCCGGTGGCATCAACACAGTAAACGATGCAATGATTTACTACACAATCGTAAAGGAAATACTGGGCGAAGAGTGGCTAAACAACGAGCTGTTCCGTTTGGGTACCAGCCGTCTGGCCAACCTACTATTGTCTGAAATTAAAGGCGAAGAGATTAAGTTTTTCTAAGCTAACAGCCATAAAGAATTCGGGGCTAACAGAATGTATCAACATCTCCTGTTAGCCCCGAATTTTATTTCTTTCTTTCTACCACATAATCAAGATATACCTCGAGCGAGGTTCTTATCTGGGAGGGTGCAAAGGAGTAAAGTATAGCTAATGCTTTTTCTTTGTATTCATCCATCACATCAAAAGCATAATCAATCCCACCGTTTGCCTTAGTAAACTCCACCAGTCGGGCAATCTCCTCGGGTGTTGCCGAACCACGCTTCACGTTGCCTGCAATCTCTTTCACCCAACCTTCGTCGGTCTTGTTCAGCACATGCAATACGGGCAAGGTAAGCTTACCTTCGAGCATATCATTCCCTGTCGGTTTACCAATGTCCGCATCTTCAAAATAATCAAAAATATCGTCTTTCACCTGAAAGCAAATACCGATATATTCGCCAAACAAACGTGCCGATTCAACCTTTTCATCGTCTACGCCGACCGATAATGCACCGACTTTGGTGCAGGCAGCAAACAGAGCAGCAGTCTTTTTGCGAATAACATCAAAATATACAGATTCGGAGAATTTAGGATTGGAAACATTCGAGAGTTGCAGTATCTCCCCTTCAGCTAAGTCTTGTCCTAAGCAAGCAATCACATTAATGATTCCATGGCTCATCGTTTGCCCGGCAGCTACCAAGCTGGTAGCCAGCAGAAAGTCGCCTACCAACACAGAAACTTTATTATTGAATATAGCATTGACCGATAGCTGTCCCCTACGTTCGGTACTCTCATCGACCACATCGTCGTGTACCAAACTGGCAGTGTGCAGTAATTCGAGCGAAACAGCTGCATGAAGCGTCTCCGGATGAACCTCACCATACAAGCGGGAAACCAGCAAGACCAAAATAGGACGCATCATCTTACCATTCCTTTGCCGAATGTGATCGATCACATTATTCAGCAAAAGATTCGAACTAGACAGTGAACTATTAAAAAGTTTTCTGAAATCATCTAGCTCTGCAGCAATTGGGGATTTTATGAGTGACAAGCAGTCCATCGAAACTCTATTTGACCACAAAAGTAATAATAAAACGGTTAATACGGTATTTTTTTGTACTTTTACCATGAAAAAATAAAGAAATATGGACCAAAACAGCAAACTTTTTCTTTTAGATGCCTATGCGCTCATCTATAGGGCCTATTATGCCTTCATCAAAAACCCGCGAGTGAACTCGAAGGGGTTCAATACTTCGGCCGTTCTAGGCTTTGTCAATACGCTCGAGGAGGTACTTAAAAAAGAAAACCCGACGCATATCGGAGTCGCTTTCGACCCTTCAGGTCCCACCTTTCGCCACGAAGCTTATGAACAGTATAAAGCGCAACGCGAAGAAACCCCCGAAGCGATTCGCTTGTCCGTACCCATTATAAAAGATATCATCCGCGCTTACCGCATCCCTATTCTAGAGGTAGCGGGATTTGAAGCCGACGACGTAATCGGCACGTTAGCTACCGAAGCCGGTTTGCAAGGTATCAACACCTTCATGATGACACCCGACAAGGACTACGGACAATTGGTAACCGACCGCGTTTTTATGTATCGCCCTAAATATGGCGATAAGGAGTTCGAGGTAATGGGCGTGGAGCAAGTAAAAGCGAAGTTTGACATCCAATCGCCGGCACAAGTCATCGATATGCTCGGATTGATGGGTGATGCTTCTGATAATATCCCCGGTTGCCCCGGTGTGGGAGAGAAAACAGCACAAAAGCTCGTTGCCGAATTCGGAAGCATCGAAAACCTGTTGGAGCACACCGATCAATTAAAAGGAGCCTTGAAAACGAAAGTGGAGACAAATCGCGAAATGATTATCTTCTCGAAATTCTTGGCAACCATCAAAACAGATGTTCCCATCAAGCTCGACATGGATGCACTTGTTCGCGAGCAAGCTGACGAAGAAACGCTTCGAAAGATTTTTGATGAAATGGAGTTTCGTGCATTAGCCGAACGAATTTTCAAAAAAGAGAGCCAACCTCTCCCCTCCTCTACAGCCGGTCCGCTATTTGCACAACCGAGTGGTCCCATCCAAGGCGATTTGTTTGCAGAAATTCCGACCAACGGACAGGAAGATGATAAAAATTCAACTCTACAGACGCTAGAATCCATACCATACAACTATCAACTAATTGATACACAAGATAAAAGAAGCGAAATTATTCAAATATTACTTACATCCGAAATTCTTGCGTTAGATACGGAAACAACCGGAGTCGATCCGATGGATGCCGAGTTGGTAGGAATGAGCTTTTCAATAGCCGAAAATCAAGCATTCTATGTGCCGGTACCTGCCAATCACGAAGAAGCCTTAAAAATTGTAAATGAGTTCCGACCATTGTTTGAAAATGAACGTTCCCTGAAAGTCGGCCAAAATATCAAATACGATTTGCTCATTCTCCAAAACATGGGCATCGAAGTAAAAGGCAAACTGTTCGACACGATGGTGGCGCATTACGTTCTTCAACCCGAACTGCGACACAACATGGATTATCTGGCCGAGATCTATCTCCGCTATCAGACCATTCATATTGAAGAGTTGCTAGGCCCCAAAGGAAAAAATCAAAAGAACATGCGCGACCTTGCTCCGACAGATGTATATCTGTACGCGTGCGAAGATGCCGACGTCACTCTAAAGCTAAAGAACATCCTCGAAGAAGAATTGAAGTTGCACGGAGCCGAACGCTTGTTCTATGACATAGAGATGCCCTTGATTCCCGTACTGGCTCATATCGAAAGCAACGGTATGCTGCTCGACACGGAGGCACTCAAGCAATCGTCCAACCACTTTACAGCCCAACTGGCTCTTATCGAGCAGGAAATCTATGCATTGGCGGGCGAGGAGTTCAACATCGCCTCTCCCAAACAGGTAGGCGAAGTATTGTTCGACAAGCTTAAGATTGCAGATAAGGCTAAGAAAACAAAGACAGGACAATATGTTACTTCCGAAGAGGTGCTCGAAAGCATGCGCCATAAGCACGAAATTGTAGAGAAGATCCTCGAACATCGCGGTTTGAAGAAGCTATTGGGCACGTACATCGATGCACTGCCGTTGCTAATCAATCCGCGCACCGGCCGCGTACATACATCGTTCAATCAAACAGTCACCTCGACAGGACGATTGAGTTCGAGCAACCCCAATCTGCAAAACATTCCTATCCGAGATGAGAACGGAAAAGAGATACGAAAAGCCTTTATCCCCGACGAAGGTTGCCTCTTCTTCTCGGCCGACTATTCGCAGATAGAGTTACGCATCATGGCCCATTTAAGCGAAGACAAGAACATGATCGACGCCTTCCTTAGCGGATACGATATCCATGCAGCAACCGCAGCCAAAATCTATAAAATAGGGCTGGATGAGGTCAATGCCGATATGCGTCGCAAAGCCAAAACGGCCAACTTCGGAATCATCTACGGCATCTCTATCTTCGGGTTGGCAGAGCGAATGAACGTAGACCGAAAAGAGGCAAAAGAGCTTATCGACGGCTATTTCGAAACCTATCCGCAGGTAAAGACCTATATGGACAAAAGCATTGAAGTTGCGCGCGAAAAAGGATATGTTGAGACGATCTTCCACCGCAAACGCTTCCTGCCCGATATCAATTCGAGAAATGCCGTTGTACGTGGCTATGCCGAACGAAATGCCATCAATGCTCCCATTCAAGGTAGCGCAGCCGATATCATCAAGGTAGCCATGATTCGCATTTATGAGCGGTTCCGGCGCGAGAACATCCAAGCCAAGATGATCCTTCAGGTGCACGATGAACTCAACTTCAGTGTGCCGCTCCATGAGCAAGAACAAGTAGAGCATATTGTCATCACTGAGATGGAAAACGCCTACCGCATGCACGTACCTTTGAAGGCCGATTGTGGCTGGGGAAAGAACTGGCTTGAAGCACATTAAGCCGATAACTTTATTTAACTATCCATACAAAAAGCCAGCAAAGCAGCAGGTTCATATACAACTTGCTTATAACTATATCCGACAGCCCTCCTGTCGGATATTTTTTTGCGATATACATTGCCATAATGAAAGCCAAACAACCATGCCTCTACTTACATTATGATAATATTTAATACGAATAATACATTTATATCCAATTAATATGTAAATTTGCGCCCGATTAGAAGAGCCATCACTTGACAAATGATAATTTAAACCTAAAAACATAAAATCATGAAAGCAAAAGCATTTTTAAAAGGAGCAGCATTATTGGTTGTTTTACTAGTAAGCTGTTTGTCCGTTCAGGCTCGTAGCTATGACGGTAATTTAATTTACAATTCGGAAGAGAAAGACGGTGTAATGGTTGGACAAACTGTTTACAAAATGGACAATGGATCTCTTGCCAATTACATGAAGTACAACTATGCGTATGATGCCGATCAACGCATGATTGAAAGCGAAACGTTGAAATGGAGCAGTACGAACAATCAATGGGAAAACGACCTTCGTATCACCTACGCATACTCCGGAAAAAGTATCACGACCAATTACTATAAATGGAATAAAAAAACTCATACGTATGTTCTAGTGCCAGAGATGACTGCAACCATGGATAATCCCAATCTGTAACACATCTCTTGTCTCTTAAAGAGCATCTACTTTACTACACTAACAACCAGAAGGGTCTTACTTCCATCCGTGAAGTAAGACCCTTTCTGTATGCTTTTCCAGCTGCTATTCAATAACTTTAAGTACCCTGCCAACACTGTCTTCCTTGCTTAAAGACAAGCGTACGATACTTTGCGTTAAGGCTAATAGATCGTGTGGAGTCTTCGGATCAAGTGCAATCATATCGCCCTCGTTTAATAGGTGTTTTGCTGCGCCTACGCCAAACTCGATTGACCCTTTTAAGATTTGAACCGTTATAGGAAAATCGGTCTGATGTTCGCGCATGCTTTGTCCTTCCTTAAAAAGGATTCTGATTTCCTTGCTGCACTGCGTTTCCATCATAACCTTTACGGCCACATGCTGATCGTTATAGATCAGTTCTTTGAAAAATTCTACTTTTTGTGTCATACTACTATCTGTTATAAATAAGTTGGTTAATACGTATCTATTAATTTCGATATCTTTTCAATAAGCATATCAATAGGCACCCCCGACTGCTCACTCATCATCTTCAAAGTGGCTACAGGAAGTACCACTCTGGCCATTGGCGAACGGAGCATCTTGAACCTGGGACTTATTTGTGTTATATCATCCATCAGTTTAGGATAGCTTTTGAGGAGGTCTTTCAGTCGGGTACCGGGTGACAGTTCTGTTTTGCTATTATCATCAGGATCGTTTGTCGAACTATCGTTCCGCTCTGTTCCATGTTCCTCGTTTTCCCAGGTAAGCAGTGTGCGCGAACCTTCGAGGTTGCGAATACGGGTACAATCCTGCATCATTTCCATTACACCTCTGAATTTACCGTTTTCGTCTCTTACTGCCACATAAACAATATAGATGAACACATCCGATTTATTGATCCAAAACTCGGCTCGGCTCTGTTCGCCTGTACGAAACTTTTCAATAATCTCTTCTACCAGATGAACACTTTTGGGCGGATGGCAGTTACGAACTTCCCGCCCGATAACCCCCTTACTACGCGGAAAAACACGGTGAGGCGTATCGGTATAGAACGCTACCAATTCATTTTCATCGACAAACGAGATATCGACTGGCATGTGGCGGAAGAGCAGATTTATCTGTTCAAGCGTGAGTTTGCCCTCTGCAACATCCAGTATTGCATTTGGGTCATTACCGGTTTGATTCACGCCATGCTTAGCGAGCAAGGTGGCCAGATCCTCCATAAAATTCCCGGTCGAAGAGCTTTGCACTCCTCCTTCTTTCGCTTTACCATACTCGGGCATATCTATCAAAAAGAAGCCTATTTCTCTATCTCCCGATTTCATTTCTTCAAATTCTTCACTCGAAATAAGTTTGAGTGCAGTCGGATAAAGTATCAACTCCTCCTTGCTCATCAAGTCTTGCAAGTCGACCGACAATGCGGCAAAGGTCTCTGTAAAACGCTCTGTCCTCTTTTCGTTGAGTAGCTCCATTGCTTCGTTCATCTCGTCGCGTATATGATCATCATACACCCACATAGTGGTAGACGGGCGGTCGAATCCCTTGCGCTCCAATGCCGAATAAAGTTGATTTTGCTTGCGACTGAAGTGTCGTTTATACTGCACGATAATCTCCATCAGCTCGCTCCAAGCATTAATAATAAATGGCTTTTGCAGCAACTCACCGCCTTGATGCAATAGCTCTTTCATCTTTATATTCTCTCGAAGATAAGCATCGATAGGGTGTCCGTACGGCAATTCAACTTCCGTTGCGGGTATTAACCCATCGAAGAGATCGAGCATAGACCGAACGTCCTCCTTTCTGCATTCATCCGGATCCTCGTCTTTCAGCAGTTGTTCGGCTGCTGCAAACTCTTCGGGGCTTATACTACCTACTTCGTTCTGCATTCGCTTTTTTGCCTCGTGCTGCGTCAAGCTGCCATCAGTGTACAACTGCTTTATTTCGAGCATTCGCTGGAGCTTATTTTTATCTAAACTCTCAAAAGTATGATTCTTCATTTCGATCATATATTTAGTTTATCAATGATCAAAGTTAACTATATATTCCATACGATGAAATACCTACAAATAGGTATTTTGAAATGGGTTTTTAACTCATAATCAGTAAAATACGAATAAAATCGGACTCTATCTATTCATGGTACGGCCGTTTCAGTTGTGGAAATGTTAATGTCTTCAAACCTACATATTTCCCATCTATAGCAAGAGTACGTACTCCTGCTATGAATAAATACGTACTCTTTGGCACCAAAAGTACGTAATTAACACTGCGTTAATATACTAGTTCTAGAAACAAAGAAAAGAAGAATTATATACGCTCAACAAAAACGAACCAATCCGTTATTATACAATACCTTAATCGATTCGCCCCCTTGTATCCATCTCAATATATTCACCTCTTCCTCCCCCTCCTATCACCTGATTATCGCCAGTCGTTTTCAAGAATACTTTCGTATTTATCAACTTCAACGAAGCTGTGTCACCCCACATTTTTCAACTCTCCATACACTTTTCGTACACAGAAAAGAAAACATTACTAACTTTTGATCATTGAGACGTATTATAAGACGCTTAAGCAAAGTTTATCGGTAACAAATTTGGATGTAAGTGAAGTCGATATTACCTTTGTAGCAGAAAACAACCAACTTTCTAAACAAAACAATGAATATAGCACACTATAAAAAAATTCTATTCGTATTCATTTACATAGGATTTTCGCTTTCTTCTGCCTTTTCGCAAACACCTGCCATTGATCATCTCAAAGGTACACTCGGTCGGCATACCCAAACAGACACCGCCAAGGTAAATCTGCTCAATAAACTCGCCTACGAACTCTTTACGTATGATGTAAAACAGACCAAGACTTATGCCGAGCAATCGCTAACAATGGCTGTACAACTCAATTACCCCAAGGGGAAAGCCACCGCTTTATGGCTCGTTGGAATGACCTGTAGCACGAGTGATCCCCAATTATCACTCACCTACTACGAACAAGCCCTAAAAATAGCCAAGCAGATCAATGACCAAGCAGGTATCAGTACCTATTTGATGGGTATCGGTATTGCAAATAAAACATTGGGCAATATGGAGGCCAGCAACAAAGCATACGATAAGGCTTTGCAAATAGCCACTGCACTGAAAGATCAGCCTCAGCAAAGCAAATTACTGTATAATATTTCACTCAATCGCTCGAGTATGGGCCAATATCCCGAAGCCGTAGAGAATCTTCAGAAGATGATCGATATGGCAAGTAAAGCGGACGAAAAGCCAATGTTATTGAAGGGGTATTCAAGCATGGCTACTATCTATCAGCGCCAAGGAAATTCGGTACAAGCACTCGAGTCTTATCTTTCTGCTCTGGAAATAAGCGAACAGCTAGACAAGAAACAGAGCATTGTTCACATTCTGATAAACATAGCAGGTGTTCAGTCAGATCTAAATGAAAACAAAACGGCACTTGAAACACTTCATCAGGCTCAACAACTGGCCAAAGAAATGGGCGACTCAGCCATGATATCAAACTGCCTTACCAACATCGGCAATGTATATAAAAAAATGAAACATCCCGAAGCCTTACAGCATCTTCAAGCGGCACTCCGGATGGTAGGCGAAAAGAATATAAGCCAAAGAATTAACTTATTAATGAACATTGGTTCTGTATATGCCGAGAAAAAGCAGTTCGACAAGGCAGAAAAGAACTTAAATGAAGCATTAAAACTGGCTCAGCAGGCAAGAATTAAATACGCAAGCAGTGAAGTATTACAGCTATTAGGCAACTTATACTACACCCAAAAAGACTATAAACACGCTATTGAGTGTGCAAAAAGCTCTCTGGAGATAAGCAGCGAAATCAACTACCTGGAAGTTAAGAAAGACAATTACAAATTACTATCCGACATCTATGCTGCAACTGGCAACTACAAAGAAGCCTATCAAAGTCACGCTCTACACAAGCAACTGAATGACAGCGTATTCAACGACAAGAATATACGTAAAATAGCCCTCATGGAGAGTGCCTATAAACACGATAAAGAGAAGCAGAAATATGAGATGGAGAAAATAACGCAGCTATTAAAAATAAAAAATCAGCGCTATTTTATTCTCTTTCTTGCCATCGTCATCTTATTGGTAATCATACTCTCCTATCAATTCTATCTGTCTAACCGATTGAAAAAGAAAGCTCTTCGCCTCGAAATAGACCAGATAAACAATCAACTGGAGTATAGCCACAAAGAGTTGGCCTCTGCTACGCTGAAACTCGTACAAAGTTCCGAAAGCGATGCTTATTGCATGAAGATATTAAAAGATATCGGGAGCAACACCAACGAAGAGGGTGGAAAAGACGTACACTCACTCATCAATTACTATCAAAACAAGTCGGTGTATACAAATTGGGAAGAGTTTGAAACCCTGTTTCTCAAAGTAAACTCAGACTTCTACGAGAAACTGAACGAACATTTTCCAACACTTACGCTCAACGAGCGTAAACTATGTGTATTCTTGAAACTAAATATGAGCAACAAGGATATCGCTCAAATCACTTTTCAGTCTGACGAAGCATTGAAGAAAGCACGTATGCGCTTGCGCAAAAAGTTTCAGATGGATCGTGACGAAAACCTAATCTCGTTCATACAAAATCTTTAAAAAAGCAATAGCGAACGGCTACCTGCGAATGCTTTTAAAAAACGTCACTGTTTTTGTCCACCAAAAAGACAAAAACAGAAGCATTTGATATCCAATTACATAAGCAATTAATCGGAGAAATATTCCGCTTGTCCACTTTTTGTCCCTCCTCATTTTTTCATACAACGGTAATCATTATCTATGTTTGTACCACAATCGAAAGAAGACGTCCTATCCACTCTTGCCTAAAATTCAGGTTGGTGTTTTCTGAGAATTTGCACTTCACTATTTATTTGTTTTAGGCTTAAAAGGGCTCTTGCCTCTAACAAATATTTATAAAAACAAACAAACAAATAAAGAGTCCATTATTGACATTCGTATGAAAAAAGTATTCGGTTTACTATTTATCGCAGCTGTAATGAGTAGCTGCGCAGTTGGCAAATCACCTATTGCCGGACTTGCTTACACAGACATTAAAGACGGACTTACCGTGACCTCAAACACCGGTTCATCTAAAGTAGGAACAGCCAAAGCTGTAGGTTATGTAGGACTGGTAGCGACAGGCGATGCAAGTATTGAAGCTGCTTCTAAACAAGCAGGCATTACCCGCGTTCAGCATGTAGACTATCAAACTACATCTATACTCGGTATTTACACCACCTACACGACTATTGTCTATGGACAATAATCGGATACAAACACTCATTGTATCATTGTTTTTTTGCATATTCTGCCTGTCATTGTACGGGCAGAATATCAAAAAGCACTATGTCCTTAAAATACAGGAGAAAGGAAATCTATATCATTTTCTTCCTGTCTCTTTATTTGAAGACACAGATGGAGAGAAGCTATCGTACGATCTTACGTATACGACTTGGAATGATAGTATAGTCATGAACTTTAGCTATATAAAAACAGAGCCTTTGCTGATCGATTCGATAGAATACATCGCGGGAAACATCAGTCTGAGAGGGAGTGTCGATAAACTTTATGTGGAGCCAACGGCAAAGAAGTGGATGCACAGATACTCCTTGAGGGGTAAAGCCGACGATTTCTTTCAGCTATACAACTCCGGTACTACTCCCGAGATACTTATTTACTCGAAAGGCATAGCGCACCGTTACCCTGCAAACAAGACGAATTGGCGTAAGTATGCACCGATAGGACAAAAGATTTTTAAAATGATACGTTTGTAAAAAAGAAGTATTCCATATCATATTTTTAACTGCTAATACACATGAACCATGAGACTTTACGAAGGAATTAAAAATGTAGCCCATGTTATTCAACAAACGAATAACGCCGAATTATATCAACAACTAATGGAGTTAAGCACACAGGCGTTAGAGATGCAAAACGAAGTGATGCGCCTGACCATAGAAAGCACAAAACAGGAAAAAGAACAACGCATAGAAAGACACTCCGAATTGTACATTACCCTCAAGGGTGATTCGGACAATATCTTATATTGCGCACATTGCTGGGACCACGAACATCGTCTTATTCAAGTTAAATGTTACGACAGCGGTTCGTTCAAATGTCCCCAATGTTCGAATAACGGTATTTATGATAGAGCCAAATGGAACAGTTAGTACAAAGCTTCATCGCATCTGCAAAGCCATACAACATGGCAATCAAAAAAAATTATGAGATGAAGGTGAAAAAAATAAGTGTGGCCAATGTAGATGTCAGTGCACTTCCCAGGCTATTGGATGAAGAGCGAATCGGATTTCAACCGATCGATCATGCCAATTGGAAGGCTTATCCCTATAAGCCTAAAGCGGCGTTTCGTATAGCACATACGGAGAATGCTATTCTGCTACATTTCAATGTGAAAGAAACATCGGTAAGAGCTCGCTACAACAGAGATAACGATACTGTTCGAGCCGATTCGTGCGTTGAATTCTTCTCTATTCCTGCTGCCGACGGCATCTATTACAATTTCGAATGCAATTGTATCGGAACGATTCGAGTAGGAGCCGGCAAGGGATGCACCAACCGCGAACATGCCCCGCAAGAGATCATAACGGAAGTGCAACGTTGGTCCAGCCTGGGCAATAAGCCTTTTCCCGAACGGATGGAAAAGACTTCTTGGGATGTGGCACTCATCATTCCTTATACGGTTTTCTTCAAACACAAGATCACCTCGCTCAACGGCAAAATGGTGAAAGCAAACTTCTACAAATGTGGCGACGAATTGCAAACGCCTCATTTCCTCTCATGGAGCCCCATTGAGACGCCAAAACCCGATTTTCACTCTCCTTACTTTTTTGGTACATTAGCGTTTGAATAAACAGCATTTTCTGTATCAATCACTTTTTTTATGGTTATTTTGACGCCTTTTCCCTTGAAAAAGAGTACCAAGATAGAATATATGCTTGATTTTTCTTACCTTTGTGGCCAACAATTTAGAAAAGAAGTCTGAATGAGCCCATTAAACTTCACGCACATACTGACACAGGCAGTCGACGAGCTATCGGAAAGCGAGTCTTACAAAGGACTGTTTCATCAACATAAAGATGGCGAGCCGTTGCCATCTGCAAAGGCGCTGTGCGACGTCATTGAGTTGGCACGCTCCATTCTCTTTCCCGGCTATTACGGTAATTCTACAGTCAACAGCCGCACCATTAACTATCATATCGGAGTCAATATAGAGAAAATATTCGATCTGCTTTGCGAGCAAATATTGGCAGGACTCTGCTTCAAAAGTGACGAAGACTGTACAGCGTGCATGGAACCTCGCCGAGAAGAAGCAGCCAACCTGGCAGCCGAGTTTATCAGCCGTTTGCCTCATTTGCGCCGATTACTGGCTATGGATGTGGAGGCAGCTTACAATGGAGACCCCGCGGCCGAAAGCTTCGGTGAGGTTATCTTTTGCTACCCCGCTATCAAAGCCATCAGCAATTACCGCATTGCTCACGAACTATTAACACTGGGTGTACCCCTCATTCCCCGCATTATCACAGAGATGGCGCATAGCGAAACGGGTATCGACATTCACCCGGCAGCAAAGATAGGAAGCCACTTTACCATCGATCATGGTACAGGTGTGGTTATTGGTGCGACAAGCGTCATTGGCAACCATGTAAAACTTTACCAAGGCGTAACGCTGGGTGCAAAAAGCTTCCCGCTCGACAATAACGGCAAACCGATCAAAGGTATTCCGCGCCACCCGATATTGGAGGACAACGTTATCGTTTACTCCAATGCAACCATCTTAGGACGCATCACCGTTGGACGCGATGCTACGGTGGGAGGTAATATCTGGGTAACCGAAGATGTGCCCAAAGGAGCAAGAATAGTACAAACAAAAGCTAAAAAATAAATAGTAAACATCCACGTATGAGTGAACAATTTGAAATGATTGCCAAAACTTTCCAGGGATTGGAAGAAGTGTTGGCAGAAGAATTAACAGGACTAGGAGCCAACGACGTACAGATAGGCCGACGCATGGTAGCCTTTACAGGCAACAAAGAGATGATGTACAAGGCTAACTTCTGCCTGCGTACAGCTATCCGCATTCTGAAACCCATCAAGCAGTTTAAAGCAAAAAATGCAGATGAGGTATACGAGCAGATCAAAGCAATCGCCTGGGAGGAGATCTTAGATGTGAACAAAACGTTTGCCGTAGATGCCGTTGTATTCAGTGATGAATTCCGTCATTCCAAGTTCGTTTCGTACAAGGTGAAAGATGCCATCGTAGACCACTTCCGCGATTTAAACGGCAAACGCCCTTCAGTACGCATCAACCGACCGGATGTATTGCTAAACATTCACATTGCCCAAACCACCTGTACCCTGTCACTCGATTCATCGGGTGAGTCACTGCACCGTCGTGGCTATCGCCAGGAAGCAGTAGAAGCTCCTCTGAATGAGGTGCTGGCAGCAGGTATGATCTTAATGACAGGATGGAAAGGCGAGTGCGACCTGATCGATCCGATGTGTGGTTCGGGAACCATTCCTATCGAAGCTGCTCTGATTGCACGCAACATTGCTCCGGGTGTATTCCGTAAAGAATTTGCTTTCGAGAAGTGGGTTGATTTTGACCAGGATCTATTCGATTCAGTCTACAATGACGACTCGCAGGAGCGTGAGTTTACACACAAAATTTACGGATACGACAACAACCCGAAAGCCAACGAAATTGCAATGAACAACGTAAAGGCAGCAGGTGTATCCAAAGACATTCGTTTGAAACTGCAACCGTTTCAACAATTTGAGCAACCTGCCGAGAAGGCCATAATCGTAACTAATCCGCCTTATGGCGAACGTATCTCGACAAACGACCTGTTGGGACTGTATCAAATGATTGGTGAGCGTTTGAAGCATGCATTTATTGGCAACGATGCTTGGATTTTATCGTACCGCGAAGAGTGTTTTGACCAGATTGGACTGAAACCTAGTCAAAAAACACCATTATACAACGGTGCTCTCGAGTGCGAATTCCGTAAGTATCAGATATTCGACGGAAAATACAAAGAATTCAAAAGTCAAGAAGACGGACCCGGAGCTAACAACGATAGAGGTTCGCGCGAAAGACGCGATTTCAAACCCCGTCGGGATGAAGGTGGACGAGGATTTGCAGGTGGAGATCGTAAACCGAGAGAATTTAAGAAGAACTGGGAACCTAGAGGAGACAAGTAAACGGATTACCTAGTATTTATAAACAAATGAAGAGAGTCATGAAAGCACTAAGTAAAACAGGTGCCTTGTTGCTGTTAATAACACTCCAAAACCTATTTACGACCAACGTTATGGCGCAAGAGCTTAAAAACCCAACACTCGAAGATCTCACTCCGGGAGGGGAAACCTATCGGTATGCCGAGAATCTATACGGATTGCAATGGTGGGGCGATGTATGCGTTAAACCGACTGTCGATACGCTGTATACCATCGATCCGAAAACGGGCAAAGAGAGTACCGTTGCCATACGGGCTACGGTAAACGAGATACTCGAAAAGAGTCAGGCAGGCAAACTATCTCATTTTTATAATGTTAGTTTTCCATGGAAAGAAAAGCCGCTGATGCTCATCACTTTGCCGGGGAAGTATATCACTTATGACTTCAACGAAAATCGAATCACCGGCACAGTTGATTTGAAGAAGGGTGCCGCCAATAAAGACTACTGTACAGCCAATGGAAATGTAGCCTATACGGTGGACAACAACCTGTTTGTCAACGAGCAGGCAGTAACCAATGAGCCCGAAGGCATTGTGTGCGGACAATCGGTTCACCGCAATGAGTTCGGTATTCATAAAGGCACGTTCTGGAGCCCGACAGGGCAACAGCTTGCCTTTTATCGGATGGACGAATCAATGGTTACCCAATACCCGCTTGTCGATATTACCACGCGCATCGGAGAGGTCAATAATATCCGCTACCCAATGGCAGGAATGACGAGTCATAAGGTTACTGTCGGTATCTATACACCGGCAAACAACCAAACGGTTTACTTGCAAGCGGGTGATCCTACCGACCGTTATTTCACGAATATCAGTTGGGCACCCGATGGGAAAAGCCTCTTCCTCATTGAACTTAACCGTGACCAAAATCAGGCTCGCTTATGCCGGTATGATGCAGCAACAGGCGAGTTAATGGCTGTATTGCTGGAGGAGAAGCATCCGAAATACGTAGAGCCATCTCACCCGATTACGTTCTTGCCGTGGGATTCGACAAAATTCATTTACCAAAGTCAACGAGACGGGTTTAATCACCTGTATCTCTATAACACAAAGGGAGAGTTACTGAAGCAACTGACCAACGGTGAGTGGCTGGTACAGGAGATGCTTGGCTTCGATACCTCGAAGAAAGAGCTGATTATTGCCAGCACGGAGCAATCGCCTTTACAGTCGAATCTCTACCGTGTCAATTTGAAGAATGGAAAACGCACGCCTATCGGCAATGCGGAAGGGGTACATCGTGCACAGTTGAGCGCATCGGGACGATACCTGATCGACAGCTATTCATCGCCCACAACGCCTCGCAACATCGAACTGGTTGACGCAGAAAAGGGCAAGACTCATCGCTTGTTAACTGCAGCCAACCCCTTTACAGGCTTCCGTATGCCGACCATAGAAACCGGTACGATTAAAGCCGCTGATGGGGTAACCGATCTTTATTACCGCATCATCAAACCCGCCGACTTCGATCCGGCAAAGAAATACCCTGCCATCGTTTATGTATATGGAGGACCACATGCACAAATGGTAAACAATGGATGGATGAACGCTGCCAGAGGCTGGGATCTCTATATGGCCAATAAAGGCTATATCCTGTTCTCGGTAGACAACCGGGGCAGTGAAAACCGGGGACTGGATTTTGAGAATGCCACCTTCCGCCGCTTAGGCATCGAAGAGGGTAAAGATCAAGTAAAGGGAGCCGAATACCTACAAAGCTTGCCTTACGTCGATGCCAACCGCATAGGTGTACACGGATGGAGCTTTGGCGGACACATGACTACAGCCTTGTTGCTCCGGTATCCGGAAGTATTCAAGGTGGGGGTAGCCGGCGGACCTGTTATTGATTGGAGTTATTATGAGGTAATGTATGGCGAACGCTACATGGATACGCCACAAAGCAATCCCGAGGGATATAAAGAGTGCGACCTCAAAAACCTGGCGGGCAACCTGAAAGGACATTTATTGCTCATTCATGATGACCACGATGATACGTGTGTGCCACAGCATACCCTGTCGTTCATCAAGGCTTGTGTAGATGCACGTACTTATCCCGATTTATTTATCTATCCGGGACATAAGCATAACGTGATAGGACGCGATCGTGTACATCTGCACGAGAAGATAACACGTTATTTTGAGGATCATTTATAAGAGAGAGAAGAACTAAATAATTTAAAGACGAATTATTCTTATGAAACTATTACTATTAGGTTCGGGCGGCCGTGAACACGCCCTGGCATGGAAGATAGCTCAAAGCCCGAAAGTAGAAAAACTATATATTGCTCCGGGTAATGCCGGAACTGCATCGGTGGGCGAGAATGTAAACATTCAAGCAACTGATTTCGAGGCATTAAAGATTTTCGCTCTTGAAAGAGAGATTGACATGATCGTTGTGGGACCCGAAGATCCTTTGGTAGAAGGTATTTTCGATTTCTTTAAAGGCGACATCACAACGAAAGATATAGCCATTATCGGTCCGTCACAAAAAGGGGCACAACTCGAAGGAAGTAAAGAGTTTGCCAAAGGCTTTATGGAGCGTCATGGTATTCCTACTGCACGTTATAAAAGCGTTACAGCCGAAACGATAGAAGAAGGGCTGGAATTTCTCGAAAGCCTCCATGCACCTTATGTGCTCAAAGCCGATGGATTATGTGCCGGTAAAGGAGTACTCATTTTACCTACCCTCGAAGAAGCACAAAAAGAGCTTAAAGAGATGCTTTCGGGCATGTTTGGCAATGCTTCCGCTACGGTGGTTATCGAAGAGTTTCTTAGTGGTATCGAATGTTCTGTGTTTGTACTCTCAGATAGTCAGCACTACAAAGTGCTTCCGGTTGCCAAGGACTATAAGCGCATCGGCGAAGGCGATAAAGGACTCAATACCGGTGGTATGGGAAGCATCAGCCCCGTTCCTTTCGCCAATGAAGAGTTCATGGAGAAGATTCGCGAACGCATCATCGAACCTACCATCAACGGATTGCAAGAAGAGGGTATCTTATACAAAGGATTTATTTTCCTCGGAATTATCAATGTGCAAGGCGAACCCATGGTGATCGAATACAACGTACGCATGGGCGACCCCGAAACAGAAAGTGTAATGCTTCGCATCCAGAGTGATATTGTCGATCTGTTTGAAGGTGTATACGAGGTAAACCTCCATACAAAATCACTGATCATCGATCCACGTACGGCTGCTTGTGTTATGATGGTGAGCGGTGGTTACCCCGAAGCTTATAAGAAAGGATATCCTATCACCGGCTTTAATCTGGCCGAAACCACCGATAGCATTCTCTTCCATGCTGGAACCACTGTTAAGGACGGACGTATTGTAACCGACGGCGGACGCGTGATGGCCATCTGTTCGTACGGAGAAACCAAAGCCGAAGCACTCGAAAAGAGCTATAAAGTAGCCGATATGATTAGTTTTGATCACAAAAACTATCGCCGGGACATCGGATTTGATCTTTAAATGAGAAATAGAAACCTGCAAAATCGTATAACGACGGGCCGCTTAACCCTGCCCGTCGTTATTCTTATCTGCATCACGTGTTGGCTGCTGACAGGTTTCGTATTATCTCCGTCGGGAAATGAGCCCGACACCTATATTCTTTGGCAATGGTTCGATGAGTCCGGATTTCCACAATGGGGTACGCAGGTCATCAGCTTTGCCCTCTATGCCGGTATTGGCTATTTCCTGATCGAAATGAACAATGCCTTTGGGCTTATTCGTATGCGGGCATCCGTACAAACATCCCTGTACTTCCTATTGGTATCTGTATGCCCCGCTCTACATCACTTTTATCCGGGAAATATAGCTGCTTTGTCACTGCTCGTTTCACTCTATTTTCTTTTTAAAAGTTACCAAGAGTCCAAACCGGCAGCACACCTCTTTCATTCTTTCGCTTTTATAGGTATAGGCAGTATCGCCTTTCCGCAACTCACGTTCTTCTTTCCCATTTGGCTGATAGGTGCATACAACTTTCAATCGCTCACACTCCGCAGTTTCTGTGCTGCATTGTTGGGATGGAGTTTACCTTATTGGTTTCTGTTTGCTCATGCTTTCTTTTACGGACAAATGGAACTCTTCTATGCCCCCTTCGTTGAACTCTGCTCCTTCAGACCTATAGAACTGACGGAACAATTTGAGCAAGGAGAAATTGCTATGTTGATTTATCTCTTTATACAGTTCATAGTAAGCTCAGTACACACTATTGCATCCGGATTTCAGGATAAAATCCGCACACGGGCTTATTTGAATTTTATGATCTTCGTATGCCTTTTATTATTTATATGCATCTTTTTACAGCCGGGTCACAGCAGTGTCTTACTCTCCGTATTATTGCCGATAATCAGCATATTGATGGGACATTTGTATGCACTAACGAACAATCGGGCTGCTAATGCATTCTTTATTTGTTCGATGATAAGTCTTATTCTCTTATTTATCTTCAATGTATGGATGCTTTTATAGATTCACTCTTGCAATTGCTTATAGACTGGGGCTACCTTGGTCTATTTCTATCTGCTTTACTGGCAGGTAGCATTATACCCTTCAGTTCCGAATTGGTATTGGTAGCGCTGGTCGAAATAGGACTCAATCCGATATTCTGCATATTGGCAGCCGCATTGGGCAATACGGCAGGTGGAATGACCTGCTATTACATGGGGCACTTCGGAAAAATAGAGTGGATTGAGCGATACTTCAAAGTAAAGCAAGAAAAGATTGAAAGAATGAGACGGTTCCTGCAAGGAAAAGGAGCCATGATGGCTTTTTTCTCATTTTTACCCTTTGTCGGGGAGTTAATTGCTATTGCACTGGGATTTATGCGCAGCAATATCTGGCTTACTACCGTCTCTATGTTTGTGGGTAAACTTATACGCTACATTGTTATGTTAATGGCATTGCAAGGAATCATCAGTTTATTCAATTAAAAGACAAGATGGAACGGATTATTGAACGCACAGCCGACGGAAGCGCCACGCTATTTGTTCCTTCATTGAATGAGCATTATCACTCAGTAAAGGGGGCACAAACCGAATCGCAGCATATATTTATAGACATGGGGCTGAACGCTTGCCTAGCCAAGGCACCACGCATCCTCGAAGTAGGCTTTGGTACAGGACTCAATGCATTGCTCACCCTACAAGCTGCCGAAACCTCAAAGCGACCGGTTCATTATACCGGATTGGAGCTTTATCCGCTTGCCTGGGAAACCATTAATGAACTTGGCTATGTTGCACCGCTTTCATCCGAATCGTCTCTTTTTGAGTTCATTCATAAAGTTCCTTGGAACATGGAGGCAATAATTACGCCTTACTTTACGTTAGAAAAACAGCAGGTTGATGTCACTCGGTGGGCTAGTGCCGATCAGTATTTTGACCTCATTTATTTTGATGCGTTTGCTCCCGAAAAGCAACCGGAGATGTGGACGCAAAAACTATTTAACCGCCTGTACGCCGTACTAAACACAGAAGGAATAATAACCACCTACTGTGCCAAAGGTGTAGTCAGGCGTATGCTTCAAGCGGCAGGCTTTCTAGTAGAGCGACTGCCCGGACCTCCCGGAGGCAAACGAGAAATTTTACGTGGAAGAAAACAATAAACAACTAAATAAAATGATAAAATATACTCCCCTACTCCTTTTGGCTGTTTTGCTAAGTGCTTGTAACGCAAAGCGTACCAAAAATGATTCGGCCGAACAGCCTATTCTCACAGTAACCATGGAGCCGCAACGCTATTTTACAGAAGCCATTGCCGGCAACAAGTTCAATGTAATTTCAATGGTTCCCAAAGGATCGAGCCCGGAAACCTACGACCCTACTCCCTCGCAACTTGTTGCCTTGGGCGACAGCAAAGCATATCTACGCATTGGCTATATCGGGTTTGAACAAACCTGGATGGAGCGACTGCTTGATAACACGCCGCACCTACAAGTGTTCGACACCTCAAAAGGCATCGATCTTATCATGGACACGAGCCACAACCATACTGGCAATTGCCAACATGGCGAATCGGGCGTAGAGCCCCATATCTGGAGTTCAACGACCAACGCATTGATCATCGCCCGAAACACCTACAAAGCATTAACCCAACTCGATAGCCAGAACGAGCCTTATTACCTGAACAGATACGATAGTCTTTGCCATCAGATACAAGAAACGGACAGCATCGTACGCCACCTATTGGCAACACCGGGCACTGCACATGCTTTTATGATTTACCACCCGGCACTCTCCTATTTTGCACGTGACTACGGCTTGCATCAGATAGCCATTGAGGAGGGTGGAAAAGAACCTTCTCCGGCTCATCTCAAAGAGTTGATTAATCTTTGCAAGGCCGAAGGCGTGCGTGTTATATTCGTACAACCCGAATTTGATCGCCGTAATGCGGAGATTATTGCCGAACAAACCGGCACACGTGTTGTCCCGATCAATCCCTTAAGCTATAATTGGCAGGAAGAGCTGGTTAATGTTGCTAAAGCACTGAGCGAATGATCCCGACTCCATTACTGACTCTCCACAACCTCACAGCCGGCTACGATGCGCAGCCGGTATTGCGTGATATCAGCCTCACGGTCTATGATCGTGATTTTCTGGGTATCATCGGCCCCAACGGAGGGGGAAAAACAACGCTGATCAAATGTATCCTCGGTTTATTGCCTCATACAGCAGGAAGTATTCAGTTCTATCAGAATGGGCAACCAACAGATAGTATCACCATGGGTTATTTGCCACAATATAACTCCATAGACCGAAAGTTTCCTATTTCGGTACAGGAGGTTATTCTTTCGGGGCTTAGTTCGAAAAAATCACTTATCAGCCGCTTTACCGAAGAACACCACCGGAAAGTGCAAACAGTAATCGCCCGTATGGGACTGGAAGGATTAGAACATCGATCGATCGGTGCACTTAGTGGTGGGCAGTTACAGCGTGCCCTCCTCGGTAGAGCCATTGTATCCGATCCCGCCTTGCTTATTCTCGACGAACCCAGTACCTATATCGACAAGCAGTTTGAAGCAAGGCTTTACGAACTATTAGCCGAAATCAATCACGACTGTGCCATTATATTGGTGAGCCACGACATCGGAACGGTGTTGCAGCAAGTAAAATCCATTGCTTGTGTTAATGAAACACTCGACTACCATCCGGCACCTGAGGTTACCGGCGAATGGCTCGAACGCAACTTCCACTGTCCCATCGAATTACTGGGTCATGGCACTCTTCCACACCGCATATTGGGTGAGCATAAACATACCTGATAGAGCAAATCGTTAATTATTGATCGTTTCTGCGGCAATATACGGACAATTTATTACCTTTGCCACCACGTAACTTGTTATACAAAAGAAAGAACTATAGTTTAATGAAGCAGTACAAAACGATAAACAACCTTGCCGGTTGGATTATTTTCATCATCGCTGCCACTGTCTATTGCCTTACAATAGAACCTACGGCTAGTTTTTGGGACTGTCCCGAGTTTATTACTACCGGCTATAAACTGGAAGTAGGCCATCCCCCCGGTGCGCCTTTCTTTATGCTGGTAGCCAATCTTTTCTCACAATTTGCTTCCGATGTTACCACGGTCGCTAAGATGGTCAACTACATGAGTGCACTCATGAGCGGAGCTTGTATTCTGTTCCTGTTTTGGAGTATCACCCACTTGGTACGCAAGCTCGTGATAACCGACGAGAATAAAATAACAACCGCACAACTCATTACTGTTATAGGCTCGGGAGCAGTAGGCGCCTTGGTTTATACATTCAGTGATACCTTCTGGTTCTCAGCAGTCGAAGGTGAGGTATATGCCTTCTCTTCTCTCTTTACCGCTGTTGTATTTTGGCTAATCCTGAAATGGGAAGATGTGGCCAATGAGCCTCACTCCGATCGTTGGATTATCCTTATCGCCTATCTAACAGGCCTCAGTATCGGTGTCCATCTGCTAAATCTACTCTGCTTACCCGCTATCGTATTGGTATATTACTACAAAAAGAATCCGAATGCAACGGCTAAGGGTTCATTGCTGGCATTACTCGGATCGGGTGTGTTGGTAGCAGCGGTATTATACGGCATTGTACCCGGTGTGGTAAAGGTAGGCGGATGGTTCGAACTGCTGTTCGTCAACGGTATGGGCATGGCATTCAATACAGGTGTTATTGTCTACATTGTATTCTTGGCAGCAGCCATTATCTGGGGTGTATACGAAAGCTACTGCGAACAGAGCCGTACACGTATGAACCTCTCCTTTTTAGCAACCATTGCTTTATTGGGTATACCATTCTACGGACACGGTGCAAGCAGCATCGTGATCGGTATTATCGTATTGGGTGCATTGGGCTTGTATCTTTTTGCCAAAAAGCTTGATAAGAAGTATCAAATCTCTGCACGAACCATGAATACGGCATTGTTGTGCACCATGATGATTATGGTGGGCTATTCCTCGTATGCACTGATTGTGATTCGTTCAACAGCCAACACACCTATGGATCAAAACTCGCCCGAAGATATCTTCACATTAGGCGAATACCTGGGTCGTGAACAATACGGCACGCGTCCGCTTTTCTACGGACCTGCTTTCTCTTCTAAAGTAGCATTGGATGTAGAAGGAAACACTTGCATTCCACGCGAATCGACCTCTACAACCAAATATGTTCGTAAAGAAAAGGCTTCGCCCGATGAGAAAGACATCTATATCGAACTTCCCGGACGTGTAGAATACGAATATGCGCAAAACATGCTTTTCCCCCGTATGTACAGTGCTGCACATACCAAACAATACAAAGAATGGCAAGCGATTAAAGGTACCGACGTGCCTTACGACCAATGTGGCGAGATGGTTATGGTCAACATACCCACACAATGGGAGAATATCAAATTCTTCTTCTCGTATCAGCTAAACTTTATGTATTGGCGGTACTTCATGTGGAACTTTGCCGGCAGACAGAACGATATTCAAGGAAGCGGTGAGATTGAACACGGTAATTGGATTACGGGTATACCGTTCATCGACAATCTATTGGTAGGCAATCAGGATTTGCTTCCTCAAGAGCTTGCTGCCAATAAAGGGCATAATGTATTCTACTGCTTACCACTGATACTGGGTCTGATCGGGCTCTTCTGGCAAGCATATAAAGGGCAAAAAGGTATTCAGCAGTTCTGGGTAGTCTTCTTCCTGTTCTTTATGACCGGTATCGCCATTGTACTCTACTTGAATCAAACCCCTTCGCAACCTCGCGAACGTGACTATGCATACGCAGGATCATTCTATGCGTTCGCCATCTGGATAGGTATGGGCGTAGCCGGAATCGTTCAGCTTCTCAAAGAGCGGTTGAAGATGAAAGAAACCGTATTGGCAAGTATCGTTGCCGTAGTTTGCTTACTCGTACCGGTACAAATGGCCAGTCAGACATGGGACGATCACGATCGCTCCAACCGCTATATGGCACGTGATTTCGGGCAGAACTACCTGATGACTCTCCAAGAGAGTGGTAACCCCATTATCTATACAAATGGTGATAACGATACCTTCCCTCTGTGGTATAATCAAGAGACTGAAGGCTTCCGTACCGATGCCCGTACCTGTAACTTGAGCTACCTGCAAACAGACTGGTACATCGATCAGATGAAGCGCCCTGCCTACGACTCTCCTTCGTTGCCCATCACTTGGGATCGTTCGGAATATGCCGAAGGACAGAACGAATACATCCAAGTACGCCCCGAAATCAAGCAACAGATTGATGCACTGTATGCACAGGCAGATAGTAGCGGTAATCCGGAAGCACTCGCCAATATCCGCGAACAGTTTGGTGAGAACCCTTACGAGCTAAAGAACATCCTCAAATACTGGATTCGTTCGGACAAAGAGGGCTTACGGGTCATTCCCACCGATAGCATTGTAATCAAGATCGATAAAGAGGCTGTTCGCCGCAGTGGTATGAAGATTCCTGAAGCATTGGGCGATTCGATCCCCGACTATATGCACATCTCACTCAAAGGCAAACGAGCACTTTATAAGAGCGAATTGATGATGCTCGAAACACTGGCCAACACTAATTGGGAACGTCCGATGTATATGGCCATCAGTGTAGGCTCCGAGAACCATTTGGGTATGGGCAATCACTTCATACAAGAAGGGCTCGCCTACCGTTTCACGCCGTTTGATACAGAAAAGCTGGACAGCAAAATCGATTCGGAGAAAATGTACGATAACTTGATGAATAAGTTCAAGTATGGCGGCATGGAAACGAAAGGTATCTATCTGGATGAAAACACACTACGGATGTGCTTTACACACCGCAGGGTATTTTCGCAACTGGTAGCCCAACTGTTGAAAGAGGGCAAGAAGGACAAAGCACTGAAGGCTCTCGACTATGCCGAGAAAGTAATTCCGGCATACAACGTGCCTTACGATTGGCAAAACGGTGCCTTCCAGATGGCCGAGGCTTACTATCAGTTAGGGCAAACAGCCAAAGCCGATAAGATTATGGACGAACTGGCCAATAAGTCGGTAGAGTATATGTTGTGGTATCTGAGCATGAACGATCAGCAACTGGCTATATCGAGCCAGGAGTTCATGTACCACCTCAGTTTGCTCGATGCCGAGGTACGTACCATGGAGAAATATAAGTCGAAACTCGTAAGCAACTACACTACCCGCTTGGAAGAGCTGTACAATGCTTATATGAGCCGAACAAAGAAATAATGGCGAACCGGAAGTGTTGCATCATTGTCCCGATACATTATCGGCAATGATGCAACACTTCCACCTCTCCATTGATCATTAACCATAAACCACCCTCTCTCGTGATTATAGAACAACCACCTAAGTTCTTTCGCGCACTATATCCACAGGCAATCTTTCGAATGAATCCCAACGAAAAGGCAGTTTACCTGACTTTCGATGATGGTCCTATCCCCGAGGTTACCCCGTGGGTGCTTCAGTTATTGGAAGAACATGGTATCAAAGCCACCTTCTTTATGGTAGGCGATAATATTCGTAAATATCCGGAAGTATTTCAGCAAGTAGTAGAAGCCGGACACAGAATCGGAAATCATACATTCAACCATATTCGTGGATTTGAATATTCGGCAACGGATTACCTTAAGAACACCGACCAAGCCAACCAAACGATGGACACCGACCTCTTTCGTCCTCCACACGGACACATGGGGTTCCGGCAGTATCACACATTAAAACAGTATTATCGCATCATTATGTGGGACTTGGTTACACGCGATTACAGTAAGAAGATACGTGGACCACAAGTGCTGGCCAACGTGAAAAAGTATGTCCGCAACGGCTCCATCATCACCTTTCATGACTCCATAAAATCGTGGAAGAATGGGAACCTGCAATTTGCCTTGCCCCGTGCCATCGAATACCTGAAGGCAGAAGGATATGAGTTCAAATGCTTCCCTACTCCCGGGCAGGCGTGGCCTAGTGACAGTAAGAAATAATGGAAACAGCTATGCTATCCTCCGCTCACATCAAAGCCGAAGCCTTGCGCCTCGGCTTTTCAGCTTGTGGCATAGCCTCGGCCGATGCGGTAGATAAGACCACAGCAATGGCCTTTCACAACTGGATAGATGGGGAGAAACAAGCCGGTATGGCGTATATGAAAAACTATACGAACAAAAGACTCGATCCCCGCTTATTGATGGATGGAACACAAAGCATTATCTCCGTAGCCCTCAACTACTACCCCGTAGAGCAGCTACCCCACAATGGATATCAACTGGCTTGGTATGCATACGGGCGCGACTATCACGACATTCTCAAAGCAAAGCTCACCCGGTTGCAGGAATACATTCTGGAACAGTTCCCCGATAGCATAAGCCGTGTTTTTTGTGATACGGCACCCATACTGGAGCGGTATTGGGCATGGCGTACGGGGTTGGGTTGGATAGGCAAAAACACACAACTCATCATTCCCCATGCAGGTTCTTGCTTCTTTTTGGGCGAGATTTTTATTGACCGCATAGCCGATGCGTATGACACCCCGTTGGCTTCTCACTGCGGAAGCTGCACACGATGCTTGAATGCTTGCCCTACCAACGCACTGGAGAGCCCATATTTGCTGAATGCGGAACGATGCCTATCGTATCTGACCATTGAATATCGGGGCGATATTCCTCCCGCAGAAGCCCGTAAAATGGGCAATAAGATCTATGGTTGCGATGAATGCCAGAAAGCCTGCCCGTGGAATCGTTTTGCTACTCCCTGCCAAACACCCGAACTACACCCATCACCTGCCCTGCTCTCTATGCAGAAGAGCGATTGGCACAGCTTAACCGTAGAGCAATACAAAGCCCTCTTCAAGGGCAGTGCCGTGAAGAGGGCTAAATATGAAGGGATGGTACGTAATATCGTTACTGCATCGTCACAGTCAGCGGTGAGCGAAGTTGCTGAGCAAACTGAGCCACGTACGCATTCCACGCAGCAGCATCCTTAATGGCAGCTTTGCTCCAAGCCGATCCCCAATAGTATGTATAATCAGATCCGGGTGTGTATTCGCTAATGGCCAACACATGACCATCTGCACCACCACGCTCCTCTTTCTTCTCCTTTTCAGAGAACAGAATCACCTTGGCATCGTTTACCGAAGCAGGAAATGCTGCACCTACAAATATCTTACCGTTGCCGTTGGCAGCATTATCGGTAGGGTCTACATAGGTGATATATCCGTTGGCAGCGTCGGCTACTACCTCTCCATCGGGCTCGTGCAGTACGATACCTGTTGCTACGGGCATGGCTGCTTTCAGGTTGCTGTAAGAGACAACTGTTTTATTCATATATTGTCCGGCATCCAAAGAGATCAAGCGGCTCTCGATCACATTTGAATCTCCCTTTACAGTAAGCGGATTATAGGTCAGCTTGACGGTAAAACGCAACGGGCCGTTATCGAGAATCTCTTGCGTTTTATAGCAATAAGGATAGAATATTGTATCGCCCGACATTAATGCAGCGGCACCGCCACCCAGTGTTGGACCTACTTTGTAACAATCCAGCCCGTTGCCGTGGTCTACATGATAAGAAACCGATTGATAAAGCTGTTTGGCAGCTTCCGGATCAGTTTTCCTCAACTCGGCTATCTTTGCTTTCGTTTCGGGGTTGAGTTCGCTGGCATAACGAGCTTCTACCACCGGCTCGGTCGTATTGTACTTGGTCCAGATGTCGTAACCAAAAGCACGTTCGTTATTAGCCTGCAAGGCGGGTCCGTAGGTACGGAAAGCAACCAGGTCGTTCTCCCAGGCTACATCGTCAACCCGTTCGGGATAATATCTTCCGCAAGCCTTCACGCTGAAAGCCTCCGGAGTACCGGCTTTGATGGTGTAAGAAGCCGTTGCATTGGCTTTTACGTTAACCGGGAAGATTACTTTCTCATCATACGTAATCTGATAAGGAACCTGAGCACCGTCCTGATCAAGTACTACGATTTGTGCGGTATCGGCCAGTTGCAGCTTGGCAACTATATCGCCCATAGATACTTCTACCATCTCACCGCTACGTTCAAGAGCGGTCGAGTTAGTCACCTTAATGGTTACCGGGGTGCTTTCGGCGCAAGCAAGAAAAGCGAAAGCAGTTGCAAGGAGTAAGAAATACTTTTTCATTTTATTATTCTTGGTTAAAATTCGTCGTAGAAGCACACAGAGTACACGGAGTTGTTAAAAACATAACTCTGCGTACTCTGTGCTATCCTGTAACGAATCGGTTCTTATTTCGGTTGTTTTCCAATATAAGCCAAAATACCTCCGTCAACGTACAATACGTGTCCGTTTACAAAGTTCGAAGCCTCAGAAGCCAAGAACACAGCAGGTCCGGCCAAGTCTTCGGGTGTACCCCAACGGGCAGCCGGTGTTTTAGCAATAATGAATGAATCGAATGGGTGACGTGAGCCATCTGCCTGCAACTCGCGCAAAGGAGCTGTTTGAGGAGTAGCGATGTAACCCGGGCCAAGGCCGTTGCATTGAATGTTGAATTCGCCATATTCCGAAGCAATGTTGCGAGTCAACATCTTCAATCCACCCTTAGCGGCAGCGTAGGCAGATACGGTTTCGCGACCCAACTCGCTCATCATCGAGCAGATGTTGATGATCTTACCGTGACCTTTTTTCATCATGGCAGGAATCACTGCCTTAGCTACGATAAACGGACCATTCAGGTCGATATCAATAACCTGACGGAATTCGGCAGCCGACATCTCGTGCATAGGAACACGCTTGATGATACCTGCATTGTTTACCAAGATATCGATCACACCTACTTCAGCTTCGATCTGTGCAACCATTGCGTTTACCTGATCTTCGTTTGTTACGTCGCATACATAGCCGTGAGCCTCAATGCCCAATTCTTTGTAAGCAGCCAAACCTTTGTTTACCAGTTCTTGGTTGATATCGTTGAATACTACTTTTGCACCTGCATTTGCATAAGCCGTAGCCAATGCAAAACCAATTCCGTAAGAAGCACCTGTTACGAGTGCTACCTTACCTTCTAATGAGAAATTAATCATACCGATTCCTTATTTAATCTGTTAGTTATAGTTTAATTACTTCAAGTCTGTGATCAGAGAGAAGTCCTGATCGCCATAATCAAGGTTCTCGCCACCCATACCCCAAATGAAGGTATAGTTGTGAGTTGCTGCTGCCGAGTGGATAGACCATTCGGGTGAAAGTACAGCTTGGTCGCCCTTCATCCATACGTGACGTGTTTCATCGACTTCGCCCATGAAGTGGCATACGGCATGCTCTTGGGGCACTTCAAAGTAGAAGTAAGCTTCCATACGACGGCTGTGAACGTGTGCAGGCATGGTATTCCATACGCTACCCGGAGCCAGTTCGGTCATACCCATTTGCAATTGGCAAGTAGGCAATACCTGGTTCACAAGCATTTTATTGATATTACGGTGGTTAGAGCCTTCGAGCGAACCCATTTCAGCTACTACTGCATCGGCTTTCGTAATCTTCTTATCAGGGTAATTGCGGTGAGCAGTCAGTGAGTTGAAATAGAATTTAGCGGGATTCTTCGGATCAACACTCTCGAAGGTTACAGTACGATCGCCCGAACCCAAGTAAAGAGCTTCCTTATAGCCTAATTCAAAAACGGCATCGTCTACCTTCACAATACCGGGGCCACCTACGTTAAACATACCCAGCTCGCGGCGAGTCAGGAAGAAGGGTGCTTTAAGCGGATCGATCGCTTCGAGCGTCAGTACTTCTGCTACCGGCATAGCGCCACCTACTACCATGCGGTCATACATGGAATATACCATATTCACCTCATCGGCTGCAAATACAGTTTCAATCAGAAAATCACGACGGATTCTTGCAGTGTCATAGCTTTTTGCATCTTCGGGATGCGCAGCATAGCGAATTTCATAATTCGTTTTCATACCTTATATGTTTTAATTGTTGATAATATGCATTCGTTCTATGTACCTCGTTTACGTACACGATGCAAAAATAGCAAAAGAAAACGGCATAACATTGCAATTTTGTGCTTATTATGTAGCAATATCGTTCACAAATGGTTCATGCACTGTCTGTTTAACAATTTATAATACGATAATTGAAGTTAGCACGTATAAATGAGTGCAGGCAACACTCCCGTTAGGAAGAGTTGCCTGCAGTTGGCACTGAACTATGATTGCGATAGTAGTTTGTCGAAAAACAATGTGATTAGTTGCACGCCTCCATTTCGGCTACAAACTCTTTTGTGGTATATACTTTACCGGCCGGTAGGTTGAAATTAGTCCAAGCAGCCTTGTCGGCATCCATATTAGGAAATTCCGCCAAATCATGATAAGAAAGATACCAAACCTTTTTTAACAGCCCAAGAGGGGCACAACAAGAGTACGTTGTTTTGGTATGAATGAGTACGTTCTCTTGCTGTTGAAGAATACGTACTTAACACAGTGTTAATATACTAGTTTTGCAAACGAGGAAAAACAATGAATAAATTGAAAAAGAAACAAATTAAAATACTGATATACAAAACATTAAAAATCGAAGAACGATAGCGTAGTAAATGCAACTCCCTTTGCGACAGCTTTCTATTATTTGATTAGAGCGATTTATTTCGAACATAGTTGTGCATTTAACAACCTCATCTATGCATCAGAAACGCCATTTACTCCCGGTTTAAAAATCTATTAGAAACAGTAATTCGTAGAGCCGGACAGCCTTGAATGCATTTTCCAGCAAATGGAGCAAGAAACCGGAAGAGATGGCAATGGAGACACAAACGCCCATCCACCAACGATATATGACACTGGATGATTTACAAAAGGTAGGCACATTTATGAATCTCCCACCGGACAAAGCCGTGTTCGACACTGCTTATAGCGGGCGAAACAGCTCCATCAGTGGAATAAGAAAAGCCCCGGCTCTTTGCGAGTCGGGGCTTACTGAAGTTGTCCTACCAAGATTCGAACTTAGACAAACAGAACCAAAAACTGTTGTGCTACCATTACACCATAGGACAAACTAAATGTGCTTTCTGTTAAAAAGCGGTGCAAAGATAAGGGAAAGCTTGATAATCTCCAAATATTTCGACACTTTTTTGCATAAAAACTCTTGCAAACTAAGCCGAATGCTTATCTTTGTACGTACAGAATACACCTAAAACAATCCGTAAAACTAAAAAAATGAGAAAATCAATCGTATGTATTGCACTAAGCTTCAGTGCGCTAAGCAGTCATGCAGAGTCTCCCTTATGGATGCGCGATGTACAGATTTCGCCCAACGGAAGAGAAATCGCATTTTGTTATAAAGGAGATATCTACAAAGTGCCCGCGGGTGGCGGAACAGCAACCCAACTCACTACACAAGACTCGCACGAGAGTACACCGATATGGTCGCCCGACGGGAAGCAGATAGCCTTTTCGAGCGACAGAAACGGAAACTTCGACGTCTTCGTAATGCCTTCGGCAGGAGGAAGTGCCAAAAGGCTCACACGCCATTCGGCAGCCGAAATTCCATCGGCCTTTACACCCGACGGTAAAGAGATTCTTTTCTCCGCATCGATTCAAGACCCAGCCGGCAGCGCATTGTTTCCTACATCGGCTATGACGGAACTGTATAAAGTGCCGGTAAGCGGCGGAGCAACCCAACTTGTACTCGGAACACCGGCCGAAGCAATCGCTTTCGACCCATCGGGCAGTTTCTTCCTTTACCAAGACCGCAAAGGATTCGAGAATGAGTGGCGAAAACACCACACTTCGTCCATTACACGCGATGTATGGATGTACAACACCCAAACAGGCAAACACACCAACCTGACCAACCGGGCAGGCGAAGACCGTAATCCGGTCTTAGCACCCGACAAACAAACGGTATATTACCTGAGCGAACAGGGCGGATCATTCAATGTATATTCTTTCGCACTCGATAAGCCGCAAACGGTTAAACCCATCACCTCTTTTGCAACACATCCGGTACGTTTTCTGTCGATAGACAACAACGGCACACTATGTTATAGCTACGATGGAGAAATTTATACCCAAGCAGCGCAGGCAGCCCCTGAGAAGGTTCGGATAGAGATTATTCGCGACGATCAGGAAAAGGTAGCAGACCTGAGCTTTACGAGCGATGCAACCTCGGCCACGGCATCACCCGATGGCAAACAAGTGGCATTCATCATTCGAGGCGAAGTATTTGTCACTTCGGCAAACTATGGTACCACAAAGCAAATCACACATACCCCCGAACGAGAGGCCGGGCTCTCCTTTGCTCCGGACAACCGCACACTGGCTTATGCCAGCGAACGCAATGGGAACTGGCAACTCTATCTGGCCAAGATGGCACGCAAAGAAGAGGCCAACTTCCCCAATGCAACGACGATCGAAGAGGAAGTACTCCTACCCTCTGCTACCATCGAACGTGCCTATCCGCAGTTTTCGCCCGATGGCAAAGAACTGGCTTTTATCGAAGACCGCAACCGCCTGATGGTACTTAACCTGGCTAGCAAAAAGGTTCGTCAGGTTACCGACGGATCTACCTGGTACAGCACAGGAGGTGGTTTTGACTACCAATGGTCGCCCGACGGTAAGTGGTTTACACTCGAATTTATCGGCAACAAGCACGAACCTTACGCCGACATCGGTTTGGTCAATGCGCAAGGAGGAAGCGAAATTATCAACCTGACTAATAGCGGCTACACCAGCGGATCTCCCCGTTGGGTACTCGATGGCAACGCCATCTTATTTGCTACCGAACGCTATGGTATGCGCGCACATGCCTCTTGGGGATCGCAACGAGATGCCATGTTGGTGTTTCTGAATCAAGATGCCTTCGATAAATACCGCTTAAGCAAAGAGGATTATGAGTTGCAGAAGGAGCTCAAAGCCGAACAGGAAAAAGCAGAGAAGAAGGTAAGTGCCGACAAGAAGAAAGACGCGAAGAAAGATAAAAAAGAAGAGGACAAAAAGGAAGAAAAGGTAAAAGAGATTGCGGTAGAACTCAAAAACATCGAAGACCGCATCGTACGCCTCACTCCCACCTCGTCTGATCTGGGTGATGCCATCATCTCTAAGGATGGCGAAACACTCTACTACCTCATTGCCTCGGAAGACGGATACGATATGTGGAAAATGGATCTACGTAAAAAAGATACGAAGCTCCTGCACAAGCTAAACACCGGATGGGCTTCTATGGAGATGGATAAAGAGGGAAAGAATCTCTTTTTATTGGGTAGCAAGGCTATGCAGAAAATGGATCTGGCGGCAGAATCGTTGAAACCCGTCACCTACAAAGCCGAAATGAAAATGGACTTGGCAGCAGAGCGTGAGTATATGTTTAACCACGTTTACAAACAGCAGCAGAAGCGTTTTTACAATACCAATATGCATGGGGTAGACTGGGATGCCATGACCGCCGCCTACCGTAAGTTCCTGCCTCATATAGACAATAACTACGACTTTGCCGAACTGTTGAGCGAATGGCTGGGCGAACTCAATGTATCGCATACCGGAGGCCGCTACTACCCTAACTTAAAGGGTGAAAATACGGCCAACCTCGGTGTATTAGTTGACTGGAGTTACGAAGGAAAAGGTGTACGCATAGACGAAATAATAGAAAAAGGTCCCTTCGATCACGCGTATTCCAAAGCCAAAGCAGGCACAGTCATTGAGAAAATCAACGGACAAGAAGTAAATCAAGAGAGTGATTATTTTGAGTTACTCAACGACCAGGGAAGAAAGAAAACACTCGTATCACTCTATAACCCACAAAGCGGCGAACGGTGGGAAGAGGTAGTGATGCCCATCAGTAGCGGAGCACTCGATAATCTGCTCTATACACGTTGGGTGAAACAACGTGCAGCCGATGTAGATAAGTGGTCGAACGGACGATTGGGATACGTACATATTCAATCAATGGGCGATGACAGCTTCCGCTCGGTATACTCCGATATACTGGGGAAATACAACAACCGCGAGGGAATCATCATCGATACGCGATTCAATGGTGGCGGACGCCTGCACGAAGATATCGAGATACTCTTCAGCGGACAGAAGTACTTCACACAAGTAGTTCGCGGACGCGAAACCTGCGATATGCCCAGCCGACGCTGGAACAAACCCTCTATCATGCTGATGTGCGAGGCCAACTACTCCAACGCACATGGCACACCTTGGGTATATAGCCATCAGAAATTAGGGAAACTGGTCGGCATGCCTGTACCGGGCACCATGACCAGTGTGAACTGGGAGCGTTTGCAAGATGCATCACTCGTATTCGGCATCCCCGTAACAGGCTATCGCCTACCCGACGGAAGCTACCTGGAGAATCAGGAACTCGAACCGGATATCAAAGTAGCCAACTCACCCGAAACAATCGTTAAAGGCGAAGACACTCAACTAAAAATGGCAGTAGACGAGCTGCTCAAAGAAACATCAACCCGATAATCCATACAAAAGAGAGGAGCGTCTACAACAGACGCTCCTCTCTTTTTGTACTATATCAACCTGCTTATTTGGCAATAATGAGGTAATAGTTCTTCTTGCCTTTCTGAAGTAACAGGTACTTCTCATCGAGCAAACTATCAACGGTGATTAGTTGATCAAAATCGGTTAGTTTTTCTTTGTTCAACGACACCCCCCCGCTCTGAACCAATTTACGCATTTCGCCTTTCGAAGCAAATACGGCAGCATTGTCTACGAACAGATCAACAGCCTTTGCACCGGCAAGCAATACATCGCGCGATACTTCGAACTGTGGCACACCTTCAAAAACCGCCAATAGCGTGTCCTCATCGAGTTTTTTAAGCGCCTCGGATGTTGCATTACCAAACAAGATATTCGAAGCGTCTACAGCCGCATTATAATCCTCTTCAGAGTGCACCATAATGGTCACTTCCTTAGCAAGACGTTTCTGCAATACGCGCAAGTGAGGCGCTTGTTGGTGCTCGGCAATCAAGCCGTCAATTTCCTCTTTTGACAAAGAGGTGAATATCTTAATATAGCGTTCGGCATCGGCATCACTCACATTGAGCCAAAACTGATAGAATTTGTAAGGAGATGTATAGCGAGGATCGAGCCAGATGTTGCCCGATTCTGTTTTACCAAACTTGCCTCCGTCGGCTTTCGTAATAAGCGGGCTGGTAAGTGCATATACCTCATTGCCGTTTGTGCGGCGGATTAGCTCGGTACCGGTTGTAATGTTTCCCCACTGATCCGATCCGCCCATTTGCAGTTTACAGCCTTTTACATCGTTCAGATGCAAATAATCATAGGCTTGCAACAGCTGATACGTAAACTCAGTGAACGATAATCCGTCGCGAGCTTCACCATTGAGACGCTTCTTTACAGAGTCTTTCGACATCATGTAGTTTACGGTAATATGCTTTCCTACTTCGCGTGCAAAGTCAAGGAAAGTGAAATTTTTCATCCAGTCGTAGTTGTTTACCAACTCGGCACGATTGGGAGCATCTGAGTCAAAGTCCAGAAACTTGGCCAGTTGTCTCTTCATACCGTCCATGTTACGCTGCAAGGTCTCTTCATTTAACAGGTTGCGTTCAGCCGATTTGCCCGACGGGTCACCTATCATACCGGTAGCACCACCAATAAGCGCCAACGGTTTGTGTCCACAGCGCTGGAAATGACGGAGAATCATCACACTGCACAAGTGTCCGATATGTAATGAATCGGCCGTAGGATCGAAACCAATATAAGCGGTTACTTGTTCTTTAGCTAATAATTCTTCCGTGCCGGGCATCATATCGTGCACCATTCCACGCCATCTTAGTTCTTCTACAAAATTCATCGAATGATAGTTATTTAATTTTTTAGTTATGGAGACAAAAGTACGACTCTTTATCCGAAGTTACAACTCTTGACGATTAAAAAACACATCCTGAATATTTTGCTGTACCCGAGCCATCAATGCGTCCAGACTCATCTGACGCGAAAGAGCCACACGACGGTAAATTTCCTCAATACCCAATGTACTATCATCGGTTTCGACCAATAAACGGTTCATGGGGGTTTGACAAAGGGCTTCTTCATTATAATGCGCTCCAAAGGAGAGATAAGCGCCCAAACCCACCCACTGAGCTGCCAACGAAGCATTGCCGCGAAACCCATGAAGCACCCACGACTGATTAGAAGCACCGCTACGCAGCATGCGCTGCACAATATCCGTACCTCGCACATTATGAATCAACAACGGTTTTTGCAGACGATGAGCCATGCGTACTTGTGTAGAAAAGAGTGTTTCCTGAAGCGTTAAGTAATCGCGATGAACTAATTTATCGATGCCACACTCGCCAATAGCAAGCACTTGAGGATGTGCGGCCAGCTCTTCGAAGAGTGCCCAATCGGGCGAAGTATCTTTGAACAGGCATACATCCCACGGGTGTATACCAACTGAGTAATAGCAACCCGGTTCGAAACAGAATGGCTCGGGAAAACGAATGTTTACAATGCTCTCCAGAGGTAGGGCAGAGGATTGATGTGTATGAATATCAAGTGGATATTTCATCGGCGACAACAGATTAAGGAACCGGATCATAACCGGAGCCACCCCAAGGATGACAACGAAGTATGCGCCTAACGGTTAGGTATAGGCCATAGAAAGGACCATGTTTCTTTATCGCCTCAATCGCATACTGCGAACAAGTAGGGGTAAACCGGCAAGAAGGGGGCAACATGGGCGAAATAGCTGCCCGATAGAAGTATATAGGCAACAATAAAAGATAGGAGAGGAGGCGTTTCATACTGTTTTCTCGATCATACGTGCCAATAGCACTTTCATCTTTTCTTCCAGCATAGCAGACGGTATTAATTCGTCCGACAAATAGATAAACGCAATGGCCAAAGGTTGACCCTGCGCTTCGAGTACCCGAAGCAATTCGTGCTTATTTTTGCGATAAGCTTCGCGAATCTGACGCTTCACCCGATTGCGCTTAACAGCACGTTTAAAACGTTTCTTCGAAACACTAATCAGTATCGATGAATACACCTCTTGCTCCGGCATGGACATATATACCACACGAAGCGGAAAGACCGAGAAGGATTTCGAGACACCGCCCGTGAACATCTGGTCAATAACAGTTTTACTATGAAGCCGTTCGGCTTTGCTCAGTGTGTTCACGTTTATATAATAGTTAATAATTAAAATGAAAATGGTTATTGGTAAAAGGCCGACAGTAGTGTTATATCACACGAAAGCAACCATTTACCATTAACCATTGAGTCATTTACTTGCCCTTGTTCGTCTCTTTGATAAACAGATCCAAAGCAGCAGTCATCGACGGTGCTTGCACGGTAGGTGCTTCAAGGTCGAGACGAAGTCCGGCATCACGCACTGCCTGAGCAGTAGTTAAACCAAACGTACCAATCTTGATATCTTTCTGATCAAAGTTAGGGAAGTTCTTCTGCAACGATGTTACACCGGCAGGGCTAAAGAACACAAGCATATCATAATCAAATGCTTCATCAGTCGCAAAGTCATTGCTTACGGTGCGATACATTACAACCTCAGTATGCTGTATATTATTCTTATCGAGCAACTTCTGAAGGTCGTCGTTATGCACATCAGACATAGGCACCAAGTATTTCTCGGTTTTATGCTTTACGATCGACGGAATTAAATCCTCAATCTTTCCAGTAGCGCCAAAAAATATTTTACGCTTGCGATACTGCACATACTTCTGTATATAAAGCGCAACGGCTTCGGTAACACAGAAGTATTTCATTGTCTCGGGAATAGACACACGCAACTCTGTACAAAGTCCAAAGAAGTGGTCAATCGCGTGACGCGAAGTGAATATGACAGCAGTGTAGTCCAAAATCGAAACCTTTTGCTGCCTAAATTCTTTAGCAGAAAGGCTTTCGACCTTAATAAACGGGCGGAAATCAATCTTTACACCATACTTTTCAGCAATGTCATAGTAAGGAGATTTCTCTGAAGCAGGTTTGGGCTGCGACACAAGTACTTTCTTAATTTTCAACGTCCTAAAATTTTATTACCAAATAATTGTTTAGCTCCATCACACCTTTATAAACCAATAGACAAGGAATGATTTCAAGGGCACAAAAGTACAAAATTAAAAGGAAAAGCTCATTAATATTGGAGAAAAAAAGCCTTATCCACTTGTAAAACATCAATATTTTAGTAAAAACGACTAAACACCCCCCAATAATAATCCATACTTCTACGCTCAAATTGAAATAAATTAGGAACAAAACAAACGGGAAAAGTACGAATCCTGCATAGTAAATAATCGTCAGATAAGACTCAAGCCATACTGCAGAACTGTTCTTGTCAAAAAATGTCCAACCTAAAAAAGAATAAGCTATCCACTTGAATACGAAGTAGATCAAACAGACAGAGATGTAACTAAGAAGTAGTATATAAGGGGGAACTTGTTTCATGAGCAACGGGTGCGCATCATTAAAGTAGTTAAAAATACAAATACCCGATAAAACACATGTTTGCACCGCCAACAGTAGCAAGAAGCGAAGGTCGCTCGCAGTAGAGGTGCTGAAAATACTGGCACGATCGCGCTGAAGTTGAAAATCTTTCACAAGTTGCGAAAGAAAACGTTTATTACGCGACAAAGCGAATGAGGTAAGTAGAAAACAGAGTAGTAAAAGAGCTGCCAACCCATTGTCCGTACGAGGAGAATAGGGGAGGGGCTGCCCCTCTTGTCCCGATGCAAACTCGCGTTGCGAATAGTAGCGAGTAAGACGCAGGCTATCCTTGGGCACGAATTGATCTTCGTAGAATAGCGGCAACTCATTCACCAACAAAACATCAACACCTAATGAATCGGTAACGGCATTCATATAGCAGCAAATTTCCGAATGGAAGCGTCCCACACGGGGACGCTATAAATTAGATCAACAGCCTCTTCGGGCGTATGAGCCACATGCCATATATCGCCATGTTGGCGTCGCATGAAGTTTTCGTCGATGGCGCGTTCAAGCATAAGCAACAACGGGTCAAAGAAGCCATTTGTATTAAGAATCACAATGGGATTAAGATACAACCCTAGCTGTTTCCAGGTAATAATTTCGAGCAACTCTTCAAGAGTGCCGCAGCCACCGGGCAAAGCAATGACCGCATCACTGAGGTCGGCCATAAGTTGCTTGCGTTCGTGCATACTGTCAACCTCTACCAAGCGAGTCAGCCCGGTGTGATGCCATCCTTGCTCAACCATAAAGCGAGGAATGACACCGGTTACTTCGCCACCTGCCTCGATCGTAGCATCAGCTACCGACCGCATCAACCCGATGCTTCCTGCACCATTAATCAAACGAATCTGTTTCGAGGCTAATAACCTGCCAAGTAAGGAGGCAGCCTCGAAATAGCATTCATCAATCTTAGTACTCGATGCGCTGTAAACGCATACCGATTGTATCTTATTCATCTTTACTAACTAAGAGTGTTTACAAACCGAAAGCGGCTTTAACACGATCTACATAATCAAGTTTCTCCCAAGTAAACAGCTCTACTTCAATCGTTTTTGCATCTTGGTAACGAGAGGTGAAAGTCTTTGTAACCGTTTGAGACTCACGCCCCATATGCCCATAAGCAGCGGTTTCACTATAAATAGGGTTACGCAACTTCAAACGCTCTTCAATAGCTTTAGGGCGCATATCGAATAACTCATCAATCTTACGTGCAATCTCACCATCGCTCATTTTCACGTTACTACGACCGTACGTATCTACGTAGATATTGATCGGTCGGGCTACGCCGATAGCATAAGAAACCTGTACCAATATCTCATCGGCAACACCTGCGGCTACCAGGTTCTTGGCTATATGACGGGCAGCATACGCAGCACTACGGTCTACCTTACTGGGGTCTTTGCCCGAGAAAGCACCACCACCGTGCGCACCTTTACCACCGTAAGTATCAACGATAATCTTACGTCCGGTTAAGCCGGTATCGCCATGAGGGCCACCAATCACAAACTTACCGGTAGGATTTACATGATAAGTGATATGATCGTTGAAAAGAGCCAATACGGCTTCGTGATTGATTTCTGCAATGACACGAGGCATCAATATTTCAATAACATCGCGGCGGATAACAGCCAACATCTCTTCATCGGCTTTCAGTTGAGCTTCGATAGAGTCATCGGCAGGTGCAACAAAATCGTCGTGTTGTGTTGAAACAACAATGGTATCAATACGTACCGGAAGTCCGTTATCATCATATTCAATAGTTACCTGGCTCTTCGCATCGGGACGAAGATAGGTCATTTGTACACCTTCGCGACGTATTTCGGCTAACACCTGCAAAATACGGTGTGCCAGATCGAGCGAAAGAGGCATGTAGTTTTCAGTTTCATTGGTAGCATAACCAAACATCATACCTTGGTCGCCAGCACCCTGATCCATCGGATCGGCACGTTCTACACCGCGGTTAATATCGGCACTCTGTTCGTGAATAGCAGAGAAAACTCCACAAGAGTTACTCTCAAACATATACTCACCTTTCGTATAGCCAATTTTTTTGATTACATCGCGTGCAATAAGTTGAAGATCAACATATGCATCAGTTTTCACTTCTCCCGCCAGCACTACTTGTCCGGTAGTAACTAAGGTTTCGCAAGCTACTTTCGAACTGGGGTCAAATGCCAACAGTTGGTCCAGTACAGCGTCCGATATTTGATCGGCCACTTTGTCGGGGTGTCCTTCAGACACCGATTCGGATGTGAATAAATATCCCATTCTAGTTTAAGAATTAAGAATTAAAAATATAAGTTCATTACGAAACAGAAGTTGAGGGCAGGGGTCAGAGTAGCATACCTTAAAAGGTACAGATAGAAAAAACGATGTTGTTTTAGCATTTTTTTCCGTGGTTGCAAGCTACTCAAATCTGTCCACCTTTTATTTCAGGGGACAAAGGTAGTGAATCATTTTCATTTAACTGCTACACAGACCACAGATTAACATCCGTTTATGCTCAATTACTTAGCATTTCGAGCAACTGCTGCATGGTTTTCCCGATGAGAGGATGGTATAAATCGGGAGCAATTTCGGCTAAAGGCTCCATTACAAAGCGGCGTTCAGTCATTAGTGGATGAGGAATAGTCAGACCTTCGACCTCAACAGTAGTATCGCTATAAAGAAGCAAATCGATGTCAATGACTCGATCGGCATAGGTATGGTTTACCGATTTGGCAGTGCGTCCCAACTCTTGCTCTATCGCTTGGGTTACACGCAATACAGAGAGTGGCGGGAGGCTTGTTTCTACACATAGGGCCGCATTCAGAAAGCTGTTTTCTGAAGAGAATCCCCACGGAGCTGTTTCATAAAAAGCGGATAGGGAGACAATCTCTCCTATCCGCTCGCTTATTTGTTGCACTGCGTCGTGCAAATGTTGTTTCTTATTGCCTAAATTGGTGCCCAGACCGAGATACACATTCATAGATAATCCGTGTTATTTCGTTACGAAGAATTCTACTTTGCCACATTTTGGGCACACATACAAATCAAAACACTCTCTGTTTTGGAATAGCTCAAAAAGATTTCCTAAAACCCCTACACGACTTCCTTCCAGGAATTTGTATTCACCCGTATAGTGCATCGAGATGTCACATCGGAGACATTTCAGTCTTTGCTGATCAATGGGTTCATTATCAAACTCCGAAGACTTAATGACTGCTTCATCCGGAAAACTGTAGTTACACTTCCAGCACAAATCAAAATTATCTTCGACCTCTTCGTGGCAATTTGGGCAAACCTTCATAGCTATTGCGTGTATTACTTATCAAGAATCAACATCGCATCGCCGTATGTTCCAAAGCGATATCCCTCCTTGAGGGCTACCTGATAAGCCTCCATCACCTGATCATAACCACCAAAAGCTGCCACAATCATCAGCAAGGTAGAAAGAGGCAAGTGGAAGTTAGATATCATTGAGTTGGCTACCGTAAACTCATAAGGAGGGAAGATGAACTTATTGGTCCAACCTTCAAATTCCTTCAAGTGTCCATCGGTACTTACTGCACTCTCAATGGCACGCATCACTGTTGTGCCTACTGCACAAACGTTACGTCCACTATCCTTTGCTGTATTTACCGCTTTCACGGCCTGTGCATCGACTATCATCTGTTCGGAATCGGTCTTATGCTTCGTGAGGTCTTCTACATCGATATCACGGAAATTACCCAATCCGGCGTGAAGAGTCACATAAGCAAAGTCAATCCCCTTAATCTCCAGACGCTTCAATAGCTCACGGCTGAAGTGAAGACTGGCAGTAGGAGCTGTTACAGCACCCTCTTTGCTGGCAAAGATGGATTGAAAACGCTCGGCATCATCCGGCTCGACCGGACGATTAATAATAGTATGTGGAAGGGGCGTTTCGCCTAAAGCATAGAGTGCTTTTTTAAATTCATCATGAGGCCCATCGTAAAGGAAACGCAGCGTACGTCCACGCGAAGTTGTGTTATCAATTACTTCGGCCACCATTGAGTCGTCATCACCAAAGTAGAGCTTATTGCCGATACGGATTTTACGTGCGGGGTCTACCAACACATCCCAAAGCCTAAGTTCTTCGTTCAATTCGCGCAACAAGAACACCTCAATACGAGCACCCGTCTTCTCCTTATTACCGTATAAACGGGCAGGAAAAACCTTTGTGTCATTAAAAACAAACACATCTTTATCATCAAAATAATCCAAGACGTCCTTGAACATACGATGTTCAATTTCGCCCGTCCGGCGGTGAAGCACTAATAGGCGCGATTCATCACGGTACTTCGTAGGATGCAAGGCAATCTTGTCCTCGGGTAGTTTAAATTTAAATTGTGACAGTTTCATATCTCTATCTTATTACGTTGTTTTTTCTTCTTTTGTTATCTCTATTGACTGTCCATCGAGCCATTGAGCAAACTGTTCGGGATCGAGGCAATCTGCCAACCGAACATCTCCCACACGGGTCCGAATAAGCCCTGTCAGGTGTGCACCACTTTCGAGTGCTTCACCAATATCGCGTGCCAAAGCACGAATATACGTTCCTTTACTACATACTACCCGGATTTTAATCTCGGGCAAGTTGCATTCGAGCAACTCTATCTCATCTATAACGAGCAACTTAGGTTTTAGTTCGACCTCTTTTCCTTTACGAGCCAAGTCGTAGGCACGTGCACCATCCACCTTACAAGCCGAGAAAGCCGGTGGAACTTGCTGTATTTCGCCAATAAAACGTTTCAATGTCTCCTCCACCAATTCGCGCGTAATGTGAGCGGTAGGGTAGGTGGCGTCGATCTCTTTCTCCAAATCGTATGAAGGAGTGGTAGCACCCAATGCAATGGTAGCAATATACTCCTTGGTCTGATACTGAAATTCTTCAATACGCTTGGTAGCACGACCGGTACAAATAATCATCACTCCGGTTGCCAATGGATCGAGTGTGCCTGCATGACCCACTTTTATTTTTTTCTCATTGATTTTACGACTGACAATGTACCGTACTTTGGCAACCAGATTAAACGATGTCCACGTCAGTGGTTTATTGAAATATAAAACTTCTCCTTCTTTAAAATTCATTAGACAATTTCTAAATTGTAACCTAGCATCAACATCACTAAAATAACTCCTCCCACAATAATACGATACCAACCGAATGCCTTAAAGCCATATTTCGTAACAAAGCTGATAAAGAACTTAATGGCCAATAGCGCTACAATAAATGCAACCACATTACCAATAATTAAAGCAGGCAAATTGTTCACCAGAATCTCTGTTCCTCCATCCAAAAAGAGCTTTAAAACTTTGTATCCGGTAGCGGCAAACATCGTCGGTACAGCCAGAAAGAATGAAAATTCGGCTGCTTTCTTACGCGTTAGCTTTTGCGACATACCACCTACAATAGTAGCCATCGAACGCGACACACCCGGTATCATGGCGATGCATTGAAACAAGCCGATGCGAAATGCTCGTTTCTCCGTCAGCACCGTGTCCTCTTTTCCTTTCGAGAAAATTCGATCACAAAATAACATAAATATTCCACCAAGAACCAACATCACTGCCACAACAGTAACACTTTCAAGCAATTGGTCTATCTTATCGCTCAACAAAAAGCCAAGTACGGCAGCCGGAATAAAGGCAACCAGCAGCTTCCAGTAGAAGTCGAATTTATGAAGAAAACGCTTTAATCCCGATGCTCCAATAGGAGCCGGACTGTGATTTAATCTAAAAAACCGATTCCAATAAAGACATACTACCGATAAGATCGCTCCAAACTGGATGATAACTGTGAATGCCTTTACGAACTCTGTACTTTGTACGCCCAACATGCTTTGGGCAATAATCATATGGCCGGTAGAAGAAACAGGCAAAAATTCCGTCAATCCCTCTACAATGGCAAGAATAATAGTTTGTAGTGTCGTCAAATCTCCCATAGATTACTCTTCCTCAGATTTAGTTTTTGGCTTACGCAATACAGCATATATCATAAAAATAAAACCCAGAAAGCATACAACCGGCGCTACCTTGATTCTGCGCACACTGAAAATATCGGGTTCAAAAGTCGTCTGCGTTGAAGAAGGGCCTGTCATCAGGATAAAACCGATAATGACTACGATCATTCCTACAGCCAGTAGAATGAAGTTCATCTTATCAAAAGCGAATTTTTGTTTATCAGCCATATTATTTTAATTATAAATTAGAATCCTAAAAGTAATGATTATACATAGTACAGAGTGCTCGCCTTCATCCTCAAATACTTATTGATTGAGAGATATGCACATAAAAACGTGATAATGATTCCAAAAGCGAATACAGAGCCCGATACTAAAACCATAACGGTGGGGGTAATAACCCTGATTAATTCGGGTTCATACGATACTAACCAGTAAGCAGTTCCCATCAAAATGGTATCGGCCATCACCGCAGCCAGTACACCGCTCCAGATATTTCGCCTGAGAAAAGGACCGCGTATAAAGCCCCAACTGGCTCCAACTAGTTTCATTGTATGTATCAAGAAGCGCTTGGAGTAAATGGCCAGCCTTATGGTATTGTTAATCAGCGCAAACGAGATAAACGTCAACACCACCGCCAGCGTTAATAGCACCAAGCTGATATTCCGAATATTCTCATTCACCGCATCAATCAAATCGCGTTGATAAAGCACCTCGCGGATATTGGTGTTTTTCTTCATGAGCTTCTCAATCTTGGCAATACTATCCGAATTGGCATAATCGGAGTTCAACTTGATCTCGATAGAGGCGGTAAACGGATTGTATCCTAAAAACTCTTCCGGATCGGTTCCCATCGCTTCTGTCTGCTCACGAAGTGCCTGTTTCTTCGAGATATATTCTGTTTCCTTCACAAAAGCCTCTTTATTCAGCTTCTTCTGGAGCGTTAGAATCTCCGATTCTTTCATTTCATCGCTAATAAGTACAGAGAAGCTGATGTTTTCCCGCACGTATATCGACAAGTTATGAGCAGCCAATACAAAGAATACCACTAAACCAAGCAAGAGCAGCACCAAGGTGGTACTAATGCTTGAGGTGATAAATTGCATATCAAAGTAAGATACAGCGTTGTTTTTATTCCTGTTCTTCATCGTTTATCAGCGTTTTTTCCGAAATACATAGATCATGGAGCTACTCCGTTCTTTCTTGGCCAACGAACTAAGCCAAGCCATCGTTCCCACTCGCATGCCTCTGAGAAAAGAGTGCGAATGTCCCAATTGCTTCTCGCTCAACATGGATACATAAAAGGCATCGAAAGGCATCGGGTGACGAGCAGCCATAATAAATCCATGTCGCGAAGCCAATGGCTGAATAGTGCCCGGCGTGAAATGCCATAAGTGCCGGGGCACATCATACGCAGCCCAATCGGCGCCATAATGTTCGGCATCGTACGAAGAGCAGTTCGGCACTGCTACAATCAGCGTTCCTTTGTCGTTCAATAGCTGGTGCAGCCTATCCCAAGTGTCGTTTAGCGACTCAAGATGTTCCATCACATGCCACAAGGTAATCACATCAAACGTGTCGGGAGTAAACTCACTTAATGCCGTAGGCTCTTTCACCTCGAGCCCGAAATGCTCGTATGCAAAAGCACGTGCTTGCGGACTCTTCTCGACAGCTTCGACCTGCCAACCACGTTGTTGCATGGTATGAGCAAAATAGCCTGTTCCTGTACCGATATCAAGTAGTTTTCCTGTTTTACGATGAGACTCTTTCATCACAAGGCGTGCTTTGCGTCCCAGCATATAGCGGCGTACCTGGTGATAGATGGCGTTCATTGCTCCTTTTCGGGTATCGGAGTGAGATATATAATCGGGAGTTTCGTAGTAGCGACCTATTTCGGCTTCCACAGGTGCTCCCTGTGTAAAGGTAAATCCGCAGTCTTCGCACGAACAAACTTCAAACAGTTCGCCCGACGCATAATGATCCGTACAAGTCATGACGCGCTTCATGCGCTTGCCATCACATAGCGGACATGCATTTATAATAAGTTTATTCATTGATTTTACCCTAAATTAAAGTGCGACTTCGGTTCACAAAGCCGCACTTCACCCGAATTTGATGTAAAGTAACAAATAAAAAGTGATATAGAGCTATTTCGTTAAGGAGCTTTAACCTTATTATTAATGTCACCATTTTACATGCTACCACTCTGCAATATTAATGAATCGGCAAATACGCTCACTCTATAAACTGATAACCTTTCGCCCAATAAGCCTCATAGAGCCTTCTTGGAGGTAAAGCCGACCAGTCCCCAGATATAACCTGCCGGTGCACGTAAAAAAGCTGGCGGCGTTTAAAAAAAACACCGCCAGCTTTTTTAATTATCTCGCGGGCTTTTTGAAAAAGACCGCGAGATTTTCTTAGCTAAGTCATTGAAAGTTATTAGAGTATTCGAAAAGAGAAAATAGATTAAACTTACAGAGAGACATTAGCCATTTTGCAATACATCCTCTTTGGCCGGGGCATCGGGCTCGGGAGTCGAAGCCGGATCGAAAGGATTAAAATAATAGATACCCAGTGTATCGAGATATTCAAGAAATGAGGGTAGCTTACGCATGAAAGAGCTACACTCTTTGGCCTTTTCAGGTGTCCAAGCCGCTTCGGCAACTGCTATCAAACGAGGAAAAGTCATGAAATCCAGTCGTTTAATATCGGCCACTCTTTCTGTCCACAAAGAGAATTGCATCCCCATCACCTGATTTTCATAATCTTTGGTTAGGTGAATGATGGGAGCAGGGAAGCGGTATATATCTTCAATCGGATTATATCCGTTCCATGTTCGACCGACTTTATGCGTAGCGTATTGCACAAAATCGGCATACAACGGCCGACGCGGAGTCATAATCACTCGAAAGCCATTCTCCAATGCCTTAACCAATTGGTGTTTGCGATCGTGTCGCCACCACATGATCACAGCTTTCTGAGGTGACACACCGGCATCCACTACTTCGTCCCACCCAATCATAGTCTTCCCCTTAGAAGCAACGATATCGGCTGCACGACGGATGAAATAATGCTCCAAGCCGGTTTCGTTTTGCAGCTTCTTGTCGCGGATAAACTGTTGAATATCGGGGTCGGTAAACCAGCTTTGATTGCCATAATGCACCTCATCGCCTCCAATATGAATGTAAGGAGCAGGAAACAGAGATACGATTTCGTCGAGCACGTTGCTGATAAACTGATAGGTTTCTTCCTTGCAGGGATGGAAAGTAAAATGTTCCCATTTGCCTTCACCACCTCCCGATATTTCGGGATAAGAGCGACAAACGGCCGTAGCGTGTCCCGGCATGTCAAACTCCGGTATCACCATGATATGCCGCTGTGCAGCATAGGCTACAATCTCCTTGATGTCCTCTTGTGTATAAAAGGCAGCAGGTGCTTTAGGGTCGTGCCAGTTACCAACCGATCCCTCGGAAGTGAGCTTCGGGTAACGCTTGATCTCGATGCGCCAACCCGGCTCATCGGTCAGGTGCCAATGAAAAACATTCAAACGGAGCGAAGCCATGATATCGAGGTATTGCTTTACTTTCTCTTTGCCGAAGAAGTGGCGACTTTCGTCGAGCATAAAACCACGCCACTCGTAGCGCGGAGAGTCCTCTATCCGGCATGCACCCAACACTCCTTTGCCCGAACGAGCCAATTGCAAAAGTGCTTCTTTCGCATAAAACAGACCGGCCTCATCCGATGCCTGCAATAAAACATCGGTAGGAGTGATGATAAGCGAATAGCCCTCTTTGGGCATAGCCGACTCCTTATCGATGGATAAACGGATGCTCCCCGGCGAGGAGGAGGCTGAAGAGGCGAGTGTTCGTAGTTCGGCTTGTAATTGAGCGCCCAGTTGGGCAGTATATCCGTTGCTTCCTTGCACTCGGATATCTTTGCCAATTACAAATGTTCCTTTTGCCAAGCGCATCGAAGCAGGAGTTGGCAATAAGGACTGTTGTGCACAAAGGGGCAATAGACACAAGAGAAACAGCACCCCAAGAGAAATTTGTTTTTTCATCGTATTATTACAGTTAATGATTACCAACCTGCGTGTTCGTTTTTGTTTTCTTTCGAATCGACTTCCCGTTTCTTCTCTCCGGCATAGTTCCACTCTATTTCATCGGTCAGTTCCTTTCCACCGACGGTAACGACGGCTTTTAAGGTGTTCTTTCCTTCGCTCAGCGTTACCTGATCGAACACGTAATGAACAGCCGTATATCCTTGTCGGATACCGGTTAATTGCTGTCCGTTCAGGTATACATTGGGCGTACCCACATTGGAGTAAACGGTTACGGAAGTCTGTTTTTTCTCGCGGTTTGTATTGCGACGTTGCGTCAGATACAGTACAGGTTCTTTGCTCCAATTCGCCTTGTACCAGAAATAAGAATCTTTTTTAGTCTTTCGGTCGAAGGTAACCAATCCCTTCAAATTGCGCGCCTCCACTCCTCCACGTGTCCACATGGGTACAGCAAAATCGAACATATTCCATAAATAGGAAGCAATGATGTAAGGATGCTTGGCAATAACAGCCCATTGGTATTCGTGTGTTTTAGTCTGAAATGTTTCGGGATAAAAGGGTTTGCCCCAGTTAAGCGCATCGCCCAGTAGTTCTGTTTGATGGTTCAGGTTGGCATCAGCACCATATTCAGTCAACATCAGTTTCTGCCAAGGATAGTTCTTTTCTAACCCTTCTACCCACGGTTCGATATCCTGAATCTTCTTCTCGTACCAGCCGAAATAGCGATTCATTCCCTGAATATCGGCATTCTGATTGACCGGATGCTCTGCATGTCCGTATCCGTTTACGGCCACTGTATATCGGTCAGGATCTTCGGTCTTGGCCAGATCATGGAGAGATTGAGTCAATGCCGATGTGTATTCGTGCGGCTGATACACTTCATTATGTAATCCCCATACGTAGATAGAAGGGTGATTAAAGCTTTGACGAATGAGTTCGCGAAGCTGAGTTTGTGCATTCTCCGTCTCATAACCGGTTACGCGGTTTACAAAAGGTATTTCTGCCCAAATAACTAATCCCAGCGAATCGCAACGCGAATAAAGATACTCGGACTGCTGATAGTGAGCAAAACGAACGGTGGTAGCACCCACATCCATGATGGTAGCCAAATCAAAGTCATGATGTTCGTTTTTCAATGCACTACCCAGTCCCCACCAGTCTTGGTGACGGGTAACGCCATACATCGGATATTTTTCGCCATTCAAATAGAAGCCTTTACCGGCAACGATCTCGTATTTGCGTACACCCAACGGTTGCACAACCTCATCGACAATTCGCTTTCCGTCAAGCAACCGGGAAACGACCTTATACAGATAAGGGTCTTCGCGTCCCTGCCAAAGGTGAGGATTGCGAAGCGTAAAGGTAGCACTATACGTTTGTGTGCCTTGAGGAGTAAGGTCGAATGATTGCTTATGACTATCTACCTTCTTCCCTTCGCGGGTATAGATCACATTCTCAAGGGTCAACGCAACAGGTGCAAGCGAACCGTTGTCCAACTTCACCTTCACGGTTACATCGGCCGACTTCTTCGACACATTTTTTTGTGTGATGTACACTCCCGGAGAGGCACAGTCGGTCACGGTAATATTGGCCGGTTCGGTCACTACCAACCATACAGGCCGGTAGATACCGCCATACACACCAAATAGATTCTGATTGACCGGGATAACATCCGGGCGAGCCGTATTGTCGGCCTTCACCAGAATTTCATTTTCCGCCCCCCAGTTCAAGGCAGTACCTATTTCGCAAGCAAAGGCCGAATATCCGCCTTGGTGAGTCCCTACCAGTTTGCCGTTTACATATACTTCGGCATTGGCACCTACTCCTTCAAAGCGAAGAAAGATACGTTTACCCTTCAGCTCTTCGCCAAAGAATTGTTTTTTCTTGTAATAACCGACCCCTTCGTAAAAAGAGGCTGCTTTGACTTGCATATCTTCGGCATTCCATGTATGGGGTATTTCTACTTCGCTCCATTTTCCATCCCATTGAGCGGCAGCACGCATCGGTTCTACCGAAAAGGGACCCCGTTTGAACTGCCAACCCGAATTGAAGGAGGTCACCTCACGAGCCGTCACCGTTATAGCCAACAGAGACAACAGGCAAAGCACCATCCGTTTTATTATCAACATACTATTCATTTCGTTTTCTGTATTTATTTGATACACTGCAAAGATAACCTTAAAATTGGTCTTTCAACCACCAAATTCCTCCCAATTATATGACCATATCGTCCGTTTAACCAGTACATGTATCTGTTTTTATCTTGACACAGCAAAAAACTATTGTGCCATTTTATAAATTTGGCAACCCGCCAATAAGAAAGCACCCACACCGTACACCTCGGTCATTTCCCGGGTTACTTTCTTGGGATCGGCGCCGATAGGCTGTACAAATCCCAACTTACCATCAGGCTCTACGGCGTCGAGTAATGCTTTCCAACCCTTTATCACGACGGGCAGATAGGCTTCTTTATCCAATAACCCCTCATTGATTCCGTAAGCCAATGCGTATACAATAAATCCTGTTGCACTCGTCTCGGGCGAAGGGTAAGAGGCAGGATCGAGCAAGCTTGCATGCCAATACCCATCAGAGCTTTGAAGGGTGGCAATGCGACGGCACATCGCAACAAAGAGCTTTTCATAGAAAGCACGGTTTTTATCTTTACGTGGCAACTCTTGCAACATTTCGGCCAACCCTCCAAGCACCCAACCATTTCCACGCCCCCAGAATACTTTGGCACCATTCTTTTCCTGTTGTTTAAAGTAACGCCAATCGCGATAAAACAGGTTTTCGTCCTCATCGAACAGGTAGTCATAAGAAGCTTTGTACTCGCGATTCATGAATCGGATGTATTTCTTATCTCCCGTAAGTACATAGAGCTTTGTATAGGTAGGCGGTGCCATAAACAACGCATCACACCAAGTCCAACGCTCCAGGGTTTCTGCCTTGCGGTAATCAAGTTCGAAAGAACCCTTCGACGGATGAGACATCACCCACTCGGCACGGGCAATAGTGGGGTTCAGCATTGCCTGATTCTTGTACTTGCGATACAGGTCAATAAATACCTGAGACACTGCAATATCATCGGCATGATACATACGTTTATCCGGGTGCCAGCCGTTGCGCCGACCGATGGCAGTGAGCCATTTATAGTATGTGGCATCATTATCTTGTTTCTCGGCCAGTTCTGCCCAATCAATCATTCCCATATATAGCGCGGCATTGGTCCAGTTCAGATCGCCGTGCTCATATCCGGTATTCGGATTGGCAATCTGCCAGTCGGCTACACGCTTCATGTCATTTTTCACTTCGGTTTTAGTGAAGGGCATTTGTGCATTCGCACCAACACACAAAATCAATGCAACTGCTACAAAAATTAATTTTTGTTGTTTCATACGTATTTACTAGAATGTTTCTGTTTTACTCTAATCACTATGTCAGTGCATCACGATATTTATCGGCTGCTCCTTTCTCTTCTTTTATTTGAAGTTTGATAACAAAGGGCTCTCCCGGATCTACCAAAGGCATGGATACGTTGTACTCATTGCGAGCTGTTTCCACTACCTGCAAACTGCCACCATGCAACAGGTGCGCTCCAATTATCTGAGTACCTTTCGGTGTCTTCACCAATAGTTGCTTCGTATAAGGGCGATTAAATACAACCATAAAAACATCTTGTCCTTTACGTGTATAATAGCCCCAATCTTGTTTAGCCCATCCGGCATAATCGCAGCCATAAATTGCTTCGCCATACTGGCTCATCCATCGTCCCAACGAGGTTGCAAGTGCTTTTTCTTCGGCACGAAAATCACCATCAGCTTGGGGGCCGAAGTTAACAACCATGTTTCCTCCCATAGAAACAGCATGGACAATGCGCTCAATTACTTCCAATGGAGTTTTTACATAACTCAAAGACCAGTCTTTATGGTACCCCCACTGATTCTCGGGAATAGTCATACATGCTTCCCAATCCCATTGCGTCACTTTAAGGTCCTTAACCGGATCGGGCAGACGGCGTTCGTATCCCGATTCATAATCACCCATCAGTCGGCCATTACTATCGAAATGGCGTTTGCCATAATCATCGGCACGCAAACGGCTATTGATGGTAACTCCCGGAACCAGTTCTTTCAAAGTCTTTTCAACGTGAGCAGTCCACCATCCGTTTTTCTTGATGCTGGAATCCCATGTGCCATCAAACCAAAAGTCTTTCACGGTTGGGTAACGAGTAGCCAACTCTTTCAACTGATTATCTGTAAAAGTAAGGAAACGACGAAAAGCGATGCTATCTGCCTCTGATTTGATATCATATCGATAATCGGGATGACTCCAGTCCATTACCGAAAAGTAGAAATGCACATCAATACCCTCGGCATTATAGGCTTTTACAATTTCGCCCAATATGTCTTTCTTATAAGGAGTATTTGCCACTGTGTATTTTGTATACTTACTTGGCCAAAGACAAAAGCCCTCATGATGTTTTGTGGTGATTTTTACGTAACGCACTCCCATATCCTTGGCCATTTTGGCCCATTGCTTGGCATCGAACTTAACCGGATTCCATTGTTTCATTAACGCCATCCATTCATCCGACGGTACTTTTGCCCACGACTTTAACCACTCGGCTGCTCCATTGTACACTTTTCCATTCCATTCACCGCCGGGAATGGCATATAATCCCCAATGAATAAATTCACCTAAACGATTATCACGGAATTTCTGCATAGCAGCATCTTGACGTTTACCTACATTGGTGGCACCATATTGCAGTGGTAACTCCTGCTTCGCTTCTTGAGCAGAGGCAATCAGCGTCACAAAAAATGCGATCACAAGAACTATTTTCTTCTTCATTCTGTCTAATTTATTGTATACGAAAATAAGAAAAAGAATTCGGTACGAACAGGTTACGTTCATACCGGATTCTTTTAAAACGAAACATTATCTGTTATTTCTCGCCATCGGCTTCCAACCAACCCGGGTTCTGTGTTAAATTTGAATTTAATCGAATTTCTTCAGCCGGAATAGGCCATAGGTAACGATAATCACTCCAAGGAAGCACTCCCTTAATCGTTTTCTTATACGGACTTTTAGGATAGCAAATCAAGAAATTCTCGTCATCCAAAAAGACATCTTTGCCTATTGTAACCTTCGCTGCAACTCCTCCATTCTTACGATCTTTGTGCGAACCGTCATATAGTTTTTGCATTTCTGTATCAAACTTCATTCCTCGCAAAGGAACAGTCAATAGATTACCAGCCTTCCAGCGCATCAAATCAGCATATCGTTGATTTTCCAAAGCAAACTCAACTCGTCGCTCGCGACGAATTTCACGTAACAACGGAGCCACTGTATAGTCTAATTTATCGGTATAAATCCGATCCAGACGTGGATCAATAGGCTCTTGACCTACCACCAACTTAGCAGTAGGGTATTTCGCAAAATCAAATCCTGCTCTTTTACGCAAAGCATTGATTGTTAAATCAACATCCACCTGAGACAATGTTCCATATAATTCATATTTAACCTCGGCGTACATCAACAATAGTTCGGCATAACGAAATTCGATCGCTGCTTGAATACCCTTTATTGTAGCATCTTCCTCTTCTTTATCACCCATCCAATGCTTAATGAAGCGATATCCAGTCACAGTACTGCCACTCGTGTTGTAATTCAGTGCAGGATATTCAATACCATTTGCAGGGTCAACAACTCCAGAGAGATAAATCGTAATGTATTCGCCCGGGCGACAAACAGTCTGAGTTAAACGAGGGTCGCGGTTATCGAGTTCTTTCCACATACCATAACCTTTGAATAAAGGATTAATCTCGTAATTTCCCTCAGAACCTCCCGTATAAATAGGACGTCCATCAACACATAAATATTCTTCTATTAGCCCTCGTGTAGCCCCCATCGCTTGGCGATTGGAGTTATTTTGTCCATAATATCGTTGAAAGGAAGTACCATATTCATCCTTAATACAGGTACGCCCTAAAATAACTTCAGGATTATTGTCATGGGCAGTAGCTCCTTTAGCCGTAAACATTTTATAATAAGAATTTTCGCCATCTTTATTATACAAGCTATATTTGCCCATTAATGCGTTGCACGCTGTTTCGCACTCCTGAAGAAATTTGGTACCATCCAGTTTTAGTTCATTGTGATACTTACGATAAGTACCTTCGAATAGACAAATGCGTGCTTTGAGGAAGTTAGCTACATCTTTATTCAACCGTCCTTTTTCCTCTTTTCCTTTTATCGGCAAATGGGCTACTGCTTTGTTCAGACAGAGTAAAATAGAGTCCATCACTTCGGCACGAGGCGTTCGTTTCATGTATAACTCTTCCGAATCAACATTCAGATCGGTAGTCATCCAAGGTACATCTCCAAAATACAATACCTTTTCATAATACTCCCATGCTTTAAAAAAATAAGCTTCGGCGGCATATTTATCAAGAGTAGCCTGTGGCAAATCAGCACGTTGATAGCGTGTTAAAAAGAAATTGATGTTGCGAAGATTACTCCACTCCCAACCATTGGCATCTGCTCCTGTTCCTGTGGGGATCTTTTTGGCATCAGCCAATTCAGTAAACTCATTACCTGTACGAATACAGTTGTCGGAGAAAACATCACCATATGCCAACGGACTTCCTGTAATAGGTAACGGATAAATATATTTTTTATCCGCCCATCCATCGCCATGCCCAATGATATATATGGGATAAAATCTATTTAGATACAACTTCATATCGCCCTCTGATGTCCAGAATGTCATATCAGTGGGTACATCCAATGGATAGCGCTCCATGAAATCATCGTTACAACCAACCATCATGGTTACCAATCCTAACGCTGCAATATATTTTCTTATATTCATAATTATTTCTGTTTTTAGTCATCATTAAAAGTTAACCTGAACACCCAATGCGATGGAACGCATCATGGGATAAGCAGACTGAATGGATTCGGGATCAAACACACCGGGAACTCCTGAAATAGTAAATAAGTCGTAACCGGAAAGATTGAAGCGCACCGTATTAAGCGAAATCTTCTGAGTCCATTGTTGAGGTAAGGTATAACCCACTGCCAACGTTTTCAGGCGTACATACGCACCATTGTACATATACCGACTATTGGTCGTTACGTTTTGACTACGTCCATACATATGATATTGAGCATTCGGATTTTCCGGTGTCCATGAATTTTCAAACGTATGTCGATTGCCTCCCGAATCACTGCCACCAAAAAGCATACTGTCGCTAATAAATACATCACGTTTAGCAACACCTTGAAAGAAAAGGTTCAAGCTAAAGTTTTTCCAAGAAACATTTCCATTCAAACCAAAACGAAAGCGAGGAGTAGAGTTGCCCAGCACTCGAAGGTCTCCTGAGTTATAGACCGTATTTTCCCCATTGGAAATTCGATTGTCGGGACCTACATCGCTCTTTTTTTCATCATCGCCTTTAGAACCACCCAAATCGGCAAAACGGAGGTCACCAGGATACCAAGTTGAACTTATATCGGTTTGTGAGGCTCCTTTAAGTATATATTTACCATTGGCATCGATATCAAAATCACTCTCTTGCAAAATGCCCAAACACTCATAGCCCCATATCTCACCAATCACCTTACCGTCATATAGACTGGATAGAGATTTGTTTCTGTTACCACTGAATTTCTTAACGGTAGTGATATAGTCGGACAATACAAAGCTAACATCATATCTAAGTCCATTGCTCAAACGATCTTGCCATTTCAAGCTCAGTTCCCAACCATTGGTCTTCAAAATACCTGAGTTCTTTTTGGGAGCTGAAGCACCCAATGTAGCTGGATATTGGTCGCCTGCCATTAAGATATCTTTCGTTTCACGGTTATACCAGTCGAATGAAAAGTCCAGGCGATTATTTAAGAAAGAGGCATCCAATCCAAAGTCGATGGTAGTAGCCGTTTCCCATGTTAATGAGGGAGATACCAATCCGGAAGATTTAATGCCAAACGGTCGTGTTCCTCCCATGTTCCAAGGCACATACTCTACTGCACCATATTTGGCAATGTAAGCATAGTTATCCACATTCTGATTTCCCAAAGAGCCCCATGAGCCTCTTAGCTTCAGGTTGTCCAACCAAGAGCGTGTACCGGTCATAAACTTCTCCTCCGAAAGTCTCCAGCCAGCCGAAAAAGAGGGAAAGAATTTGAAACGATCGGCTGTTGGGAAGCGTGATGTTCCATCGTAACGTCCGTTGAACTCAAATAAATAACGATCATTATAGATGTAGTTTGCACGAGCAAATGCTCCACGAACAGCCCAGTGTTCAGCACCATCTCCGGCATATTGCTTACCAGTAGCTGTATTTATCATCGGAAGGTTCGGATTCAGGAGATTCTCACCTCTTGCATCGGAACTACGATACACATACCACTCCTGATTGAAACCCAATACAGCTCCTAGACTGTGTTTGCCCAATGCCTTGTCATAGCTGGTATAAGCATTGATGGTATAAAAATCTGAATGATTAATGCTCTCCGAAACATACGAAGGGTCGGTATGGGTTTTAATTACAGACGACCAATCATCAACAACATACTCACGTGTCGGTACAACTATTTTCTGGTAATATTCATTGGGACGATAAGAAAATTCTCCCTTTACAGTTAAACCCGGAAGAATAGTAATAGTAGGAGTTACATTAAACACAGCATTTGTACGCTTGGTGTCACGGGTAGCACCATAAGCCAACCAGCCTAAAACATTATCAGTCCATGTATTCGGTTGCGGATCATTTGGTCCGGTTTTAATGGGCATACATATATTACGACTCACTTCGCCCATCATAGCTCCCCACAATGTGCCTTTTTGAGGATTTAGATAGGGTTCATCGTAGCTGGTGGTATTATAACTGACCTTTGTCGCTACTGTAAACCAATTGTTAACCTCTGTGTCCAGATTAATCATACCATTGAAACGGTTCTGTACATCAGTTTCAATTTTATACATACCTTCTTGTTGTTGATAGCCTAAAGATATATAATAACGGGTTTTAGCCGTTCCACCGGTTAAACTCACTGTATGTTTCTGCATCGGAGTCCAGTCTCTTACTGCCTCGTCATAGGGATTCATACTACTAACCCAATTAAATCCGGTAGAGCTTCCCTCTTTGTATATCCATGCGGGTGCATTTACTGGATCATCTCTCCACGCTTTTTTTGCAGCCAAAAGTGTTTCGTTATAGGTCGATACCGTTCCTCCAGTCAACTTGGTCAATTGGTTTGCTGCTAATTGAATCGTATAGGCATCCATAATATCAGGTCGAGCAGATGGAGTATTCCACTGCATGTTGAAATTATAGGTTACATTGGCTTTTTGTTCTTTTTTGCCTGATTTAGTTGTTACCAACAAAACACCATAAGTAGCACGAGCACCATAGATAGCCGATGATGCAGCATCTTTCAATAATGATATGTTTTCGATATCATTAGGATTCAACATACTTAGGTAAGTTTCGTCCATCTGCACACCATCAACCAAAATCAAAGGGCTACCGTTCTTTACCTCCCATTTACCTTTACTATCTTGCTCCATTGAGGTACCACCACGTACGTTGAAAGTAGGAACCGCATTGGGTGATGCACTCGTAGAGGAGATATTGAGGTTGGGAATTACTCCTTGTAGTGCCTGTCCTATATTACCTACCGGTTTATTTTCAAATACTTCTGAGGAAACAGAAGCTACGGCTCCTGTTAGGTTGACTTTCTTTTGCGTTCCAAACCCGACAATAACCACCTCATCAAGAGCCAAGGCATCTTCATTTAATTCAATCACTGTTTTAGTGCCGGCTTTTACTTTCTGGGTAATATATCCGATATAAGAAACCACTAAATTAGAACCCGATTTTACCTTTAAGGTATAATTACCCTCCAGATCAGTAATCACACCATTAGCTGTTCCTTCTTCCAGTACATTAGCACCAATAATTGCCTCTCCCTTTGAATCGGTCACAGTTCCCTTAAGAGTCAGCTCTTTTCCGGAATCAGCAGGCCCGCTTTTTTTTAATGGGAACAGGGCTATTTGCGTATTTACAATATCATAGCCTAAATCGGTCCCTTTAAGTAATGATGTCATTAATTGGCGAATCGTAACCTTATTGACATTTAATTGAACTTTTTGGGAGAGATTAACCTGTTCTTCATCATAGAAAAATGTATACTTACTTAGCTTTTCGACTTGTGTCATAGCCTTAGAAAGTGGAATTTTTGAAAATTGAAGCGTTAAAAGCTTTTCTTTATCTTGTGCCGAAATTGTGACACATAAAAATAACAGCAATAATGTTGCTAGATATTCTTTAAATTTCATACTTTTGTGAGAATTTAATGTTAACGGTTAGAGCCAGTTGCGAATTTTAAGGTGTTCAAGCTTCTTTGCAATCTGACTTCTGTTAATTGAATTTTAATGGAAAAGGATACAACCATATAGCGTTGTGTCCTTTTTTTGGTGTTTTTCATTTCTATCTTCCACATAAGCCTTTGTTTTATTGATTAATAAATACGATTTATTTTACTGTGCGGATATTATTAATTCATTTTGCTCATTAAAAGTATAATCCATCGGATGAATACGATCCATAATGCGCATAACCTCTTCTAAAGACTCTTTTTGTAATTTAAATGTATAAAGATATTTGTCGGACAGCCGTGGATCAAGCGATATTTTGATATTATACCATTTCGACAAAAACTTACAGATAACTCCCAACGATTGTTTTTCGAAAGTCAACATATCCTTAGCCCATGAAGACTCAAAATCAACATTACTTTTTTCCACCATAAGCTGATTGCTGTTTTTATTATAAGTAGCCATTTCTCCTGGTTGTAAAAAGCGTTTTTCTATACTAGTTTCTAAGGCTACCGAACCTTCAATCAGACTAACAAATGTATTTCCCGATTCAGGAAATGATTCTATATTAAACTTGGTACCATGAACTATTACTTTCATTCCTTCCGTCTGAACAATAAAAGGCTTCTCTTTGTCGTGTGCGACGTCAAAATAAGCTTCTCCCGTCAAATTAATCTGCCGGTATTTCCAATCATAATATGTATCACAGGCTAAAGACGTTTTCGAATGTAACCAAACTACTGTTCCATCGGGAAGAGTCATTTTAGATTTTCCAACAAGGTTACTATAAACTAATTCTTCTGCTTTAGGTTGACCGACTTCAATCCCTAAATAGAATGAAATAGAAAAAGTTACAACGAATGCAATACATGCAACAGCCGCATATCGGCGGACAGAGCTAACAAATGCAAAAGGCTTAGTTTTGGGTCTTGATTCGATTCGATCAACTCTTGTAGCCATCCGTTTAGACAACTCTTTCCAATAATGGTCGCTATCCGGTACATAACCCGAGGCGTTATTCTGTACTTTCTCCCATACTTGCTGCAGCTCATCAAAGACTTCCTTATTCCGGTTATCGTCCAGCCACTTCATAAGCTGCCTATCTTCTTCAACAGCTATTCGATGCTGAAGTTTTGAGATAATCAGGTCCCAAGGAATTTCTGTCTTCATATTATATGTCCATTTAACGTTCTATATTAGTATGACACAAGAATAAAGCCTACCCCTTACCGAATCATAAGTTTTTTCTCTCTTTTAACATTGTTAATCGTTATATCTTAATGCGAGATTCACCCCATACAAAAGTACGTAGTTTTTACGCCAATGAATACGTACTCATTGGCGTAAAAACTACGTACTTAACATAGCCTTAAAATAGTTCTTTTACAAACAAAGAAAAGTAAGTATATAGCTGCTTGATAAAAAACACATAACAATCAATAAATCAACGTTTTTAGTTTAATAAAATAAAAGTCAAATTACACTCTAATTCACTTTATAGTTTACGACTCATCAACCTATAGAGTCATAATCCGACAAGAATAGTTATCAATCTGTTAACTTCATTCAACCACAGCCCTTCGCAGATCTTCCTCTTTCTATTAAAAAAGGTACGTATACTGCTCGCCCAGAAAATCTTTAATACGCTTCAAGGCTTTTGTAATCTGTCCCTCCACGGTTTTGACAGAGATTTGCATCTCGTTGGCTATATGCTGATTCGAAAGATTTTCCTCCCGACTCTTTCGAAAAACCTCCTGACAGCGGTCGGGAAGGGAACAAATAGCCTCTTCTATCAACCGGGTCAGTTCTTCCATCTCTAGTGACGATGAATCAATAATCATCTGCCCATGGTCATTCACTTCATCCAGCGAAAGACTTGTTTTTCGGTCGCGCAAGCAGTTCAGGCATTTATTGCGCGCAGCACGAAACAAATATGCTTTGAGCGATATTTTCACTTCCATTTCTTGCCGATGCTCCCATACGTACAAAAAAATATCTAAGGCCAACTCTTCCGACTCCTGTCTATCATTCAAATATACGTTCATAAAGCGGCACAAAGAAGCAAAATAAGTATCAAACAGATACTTAAAAGCATGCTCATCGCCCGATTGAATTAACTTCAAAAGCAGTATGTCGTCAGTGGTATTCATAAATAGATTAATCCTTCAAGTGCAAAATTAGAATATAAATTAGACTAAAAGAAAGAAATCATTAAAATTGTAGAGAGAAAACTAAAAGATGTTATACCTCGTTTCTGGTTTTCAATTGGGATATCCACAAAGGAAGAATTGACAAATAGAGGGTTATCATAGTAAAAAACAGAGTGCTCGGAAGTTGTTTCACGCTAGTAAACAGCTTCCGAGCACTCATATTATCAAATTGGTTATTATTTAATCACTACACAGCCACTCCCTTAAGCGTTGCCGAACCAGCTTCTAAAACCTTCACCTTGACAAAGTCGCCTACTTTGTATGTACCTCGGTCGAACACAATCACCCGATTCTGTTCGGTACGGCCAAATAGCTGTTCGCGAGAACGTTTGGAAACACCCTCGACCAGTACTTCATAAACATTGCCTACACACTGGCTGTTCGATTGAAGCGAAAGGCGGGTTTGAAGTGCAATAATTTCATTCAAACGAGCTATTTTTACTTCTTCGGGCACATTATCTTCAAGATGCTTGGAAGCATACGTACCGGGACGCTCAGAGTATTTGAACATAAATGCAGAATCGTAACCGCAAATCTCCATTAAAGAAAGAGATTCCTGATGGTCTTCCTCTGTTTCGGAATGGAAACCGGAAAAAATATCAGTGGTTAATCCGCAATCGGGCACAATGCGTTTAATGGCAGCTACACGATCGAGATACCACTCACGCGTGTATTTACGATTCATCAGCTTCAAAATACGCGAGCTACCGCTTTGTACCGGAAGATGAATATGTTTACAAACATTGGCCACTTGCGCAATAACCTCAAGCGTCTCATCGGTCATATCCTTCGGATGAGAGGTGGTAAATCGGATACGTATCTGCGGTACCGATTCGGCTACCATACGAAGCAGTGTAGGGAACGTTACTACCGATCCATCGGCTTGTTCAAAAGAATAAGAGTTTACGTTCTGCCCAAGCAAAGTGATTTCTTTATACCCTTTCTTTGCAAGGTCGGATACTTCGTTCAAGATGCTTTCCACATCGCGGCTACGTTCGCGACCGCGTGTATAAGGAACAATACAGTATGTACAGAAGTTATTACAACCACGCATAATAGATACAAAACCCGAAATATGGTTGCCACAAATTCGCGAAGGAAGTACATCGCGATACGTTTCGGTAGTCGATAGCTCAACATTGATGGCTTTCTCGCCGGCTTCTACTGCTGCAATCAGTTCGGGCAGTGTCAAATAAGCATCCGGACCTACTACCAAGTCAACATGATGATGTTCAATCAAATCATCCTTAACCCGCTCGGCCATACACCCCAGTACACCTACAATCAGATGCCGCTTCTTTTTTTTCATGGAATGAAAAAATTCAAGTCGGTTTAAAATACGCTGTTCCGCATTATCGCGAATAGAACAGGTATTCATAAAAACAGCATCAGCCTCTTCAAGAGTTTCGGCTACAGAATACCCTGCCATTTGCATGACAGAGGCTATTACTTCACTATCAGCCACGTTCATTTGGCAGCCATACGTTTCGATGAACAACTTTTTGTTGTCCACAGCAGTTGCAGATTTAAAGTCCGCTCCCGTTAATTCATTCATATTTTCTATTCATTTTTAGTTTTGGGTTACAAAGATACTGCTTCAAGCCCAATAAGCTACAAAATTGACACAAAATTAACACGATAAGTAAGTAATCATCGCTTTATTCTATAATTAATGTTAATATAATAAACATTTGCATGAGTACCCTTTGGCTGTATCAATTTTATTTCACACATTTGTGGAATGAAAGAAACATTAGATTTTTTCATAGTTAAGGTTTAGGTTAAAAAAATAAGGGGAGCTGTGAAGCTGCCCTTTTTTCATTATAAATTGTTAGCACTAATCAGATTAAATGTATACCTTTGCCGAAAATATAGAACGAAACGTCTATGGAAGATATTATGCAGTTTCTAGTGATAGCGGGCATTATTGCTTTCGGGATTTACAGACAATTCAGCAAAGAAAAGAAAAAAAATGCTGAAAACGATATTCCTATGCCCATTCCTCCCCATACTACGGAACCACCTAGCCCATTGGATGTTGTGATAAAGCCATCAAGAAAACAATCTAGCAAACCTCTTCCAGTTGAGGGGGCACGCACTACAAATACTCAATCGTATTCTACTCCACTACCTTCCGAAGAGAAAAAAGAATCCGATATGAAAGATTGCGAATTTACCATTCACTCGGCAGAAGAGGCAAGGCGCGCCATTATCTGGTCTGAGATTCTTCAACGAAAATATTAATGTAAATTCTTCAACGAAAATATACTATATTTATGTCACTTCATTTTATTTCAGCAGCGGAAGCTGCAAGCCATATTAAGAATGGCTACAACATCGGTTTAAGCGGATTTACACCTGCCGGAACAGCCAAAGCAGTTACTGCAGAACTCGCCAAAATAGCCGAAGCAGAACATGCTTTAGGAAATCCATTTAAAGTAGGAATTTTTACAGGAGCTTCGACAGGAGACTCATGCGACGGTGTACTCTCTCGCGCTAAAGCCATCCGTTACCGTGCCCCTTATACTACCAATTCTGATTTCCGCAAGGCAGTAAACAATGGCGAAATTGCTTACAACGATATCCACTTGTCACAAATGGCACAAGAGGTACGTTACGGATTTATGGGAAAAGTAAACGTAGCAGTCATCGAAGCCTGTGAAGTAACTGCCGATGGTAAAATCTACCTGACAGCTGCCGGAGGTATTGCACCTACTGTTTGTCGTCTGGCAGATAAAATTATTGTCGAGCTAAACAGCGCTCACAGCAAACGCATGATGGGTATGCACGATGTATACGAACCGTTGGACCCTCCTTACCGTCGTGAAATCCCTATTTACAAACCCAGCGATCGCGCCGGATTGCCTTATATTCAGGTAGACCCTAAGAAGATCATTGGCGTGGTAGAAACAAACTGGCCGGACGAAGCTCGTGGTTTTGCCGACTCAGATCCTATTACAGATAAGATTGGAGAAAATGTAGCCGACTTCCTCGCAGCCGATATGCGTCGTGGCATCATTCCTTCTACTTTCTTGCCTCTGCAATCGGGTGTTGGTAATATTGCCAATGCAGTGTTGGGTGCACTGGGACGTGATACAACGATCCCCGCCTTCGAAATGTATACCGAAGTTATCCAGAATTCGGTTATCGACCTGATTCGTGCCGGACGTGTTAAGTTTGGTAGCGCTTGTTCGCTGACTGTAACCAACGACTGTTTGGATAGCATCTATGAAGATATGGACTTCTTCCGTGATAAACTGATTTTGCGTCCATCGGAAATTTCGAATAGCCCCGAAATCGTTCGCCGCTTAGGTATTATCTCTATCAATACAGCTATCGAAACCGACCTTTATGGTAACGTAAACTCTACACACATCGGTGGAAGCCGAATGATGAACGGTATTGGCGGATCGGGAGACTTTACACGCAACGCTTACATCTCAATCTTTACCTGCCCATCGGTAGCTAAGGATGGCAAGATTAGCTCGATCGTACCGATGGTATCTCACGAAGACCATAGCGAACACTCGGTGAATATCGTTATTACCGAACAAGGAGTAGCCGATCTTCGTGGCAAAAGCCCCAAAGAGAGAGCACAAGCCATTATTGAAAATTGTGCCCACCCCGATTACAAAGAAATGTTATGGGATTATCTCAAACTATCGGGCAATAAAACGCAGACACCTCATTGCATCCGTGCAGCTTTGGGTATGCATGCCGAGTTGGAGAAGAGTGGCGATATGAGAAATACAAACTGGGCAGATTACGCATTGTAAGACAACCGGTTTACCACATTATATATAAAGGGCACAGAGATTTCGTATTCATACAATCTCTGTGCCCTCTGTGTATTCGGCAATCAATCGACCAGCAATTCACACACTGCATCCTGAAAGGCACGTGCCTTTGCCGGCGAAAGTACATTCTGATTCATGATAACAAACGCTATATCATGTCCGTTGGAGGCTTTCAAATAACCCGCCAAAGCATTGATGCCGGTATAAGAGCCCGTCTTGGCATGCACTCTTTTATAAGCCTTACCTGCTTTCATCCGATGTTTTAGTGTGCCATCAATACCTGCTATAGGAAGAGCTTTATAGAGTTTCTGGAATAGCTCCGTTTGCGAATAAGCATAGACCAGAAAGTCAAGAAGAAGAGCCGGAGAAAGATAATCATAGCGCGATAAACCGGAACCATCGGCTATCTTATACGTATCGGGGGCATAGCCCAATTGAGTAGCCAATTTTGTTATTTCTGCAATACCGTCAGTTACTGATACGTATTTACGACCGGTAGCCTGTGCCCCCATCCTGTATAGCATGGCTTCGGCATTGAGATTGTCGCTCTCTTTCATAATCTTCTCAACGACCTCTTCTACAGGGGTTTCCCAAGAAGATACTTGTACAGAAGCACTATCTTTCCGAAACTCAGTATAGGCATAACCCTCTGTTACCGCTATTCCTTTGGATCGTAACCGATCAAGGAGCGTATGCATAAAGAAGTCTTGCGAGGAACGCACATTCACGGCATCTATTTGTGTATGTTGCACATTTCCGGCAACAGTTATGTGGTTTCCGTCCGACAGCCAGTTACGTGTAACTACAAATTTCCCCGCACCGGATGTCCGGCTTTGCGTTTGATTCGATAAGGTATAATAGGTAGATGCAGGCTTGACCGTCAAACGAGCCTTCGCACCTTGCTGTGTACTTGGAGTGGCAGTCACCGTCACAACACCTTTCTCATACATCAACGGAGATAAATAGGGCTGATAGGCAAACGGTGTATCGTCCCACAACCAACCATTACCAAAATAGAGCGAATCTTTCATGGAAACATCACCATACACCCGACCGTTAATCACCGAACAGGGCAGCGTAGCAATATCATCAACCAAAGCCATCATTCCTTTCTCACCAAACTCAGGATCAAAACCTCCCACCACATACAGATCGCCCTGTAGGGTATCGTGCTCAATCACACCTTGGTACCACAATTCCGTACGGAAAGGTTTATCCGAATCAGGCTGCGAAAGTGCTGTGATAGTAGTGAGTAGTTTCATTGTCGAAGCCGGATGAGCAAGATGCTTATCACGATACGTATAGAGTGGTTTCCGCTCCGTCAGGTCATACACCGCAATGCCTGCTTCCGATCCGGAAGGCAATAATCGGGCAATCAACGAATCAAATTTCGATGCAAGAGCTGTCTGCCCCCATACAACGGTAGAGAAGCAGACAGTTAGAAGCAGCAAACAACTCAGTTTCTTCATAAAGCCTCCCGGAAAATCTCGCTAACAGTAGGGTGGGGGAATACGATCTTTTTCCATGCAGCAGCCGTTAGCTCTAAGTCAATAGCCATAGCAGCCAACGTAATAATCTCCGATGCAGGATTGCCCAATACATGAACACCGAGCACCCGGTCATCGGCTTCGGAAAGCAATACCTTGCATACTCCGTTTACTCCTTCATTCTCAGCAACGAAACGTCCCGAGTAAGCCATCGGAAGCTTCACTACACGGTAAGCAATACCTTTGGCTTGTAAGGACTCTTCCGTTTGCCCCACACCTGCTATCTCAGGATTGGTGTATACAACACCCGGAATGGCCCGATAGCTCATGGCGTCTTCTTTACCTATTATGGTATGTACAGCCACTTCGGCCTCTCGAACGGCTGTATGAGCCAATAGGGAAAAGCCTGTTAAATCGCCACATACATACACGCCGGAAACCGAGCTTTGCATCTGCTCATCGACACGAATGGTACCTCGCTCTGTAAGTTCCAAATTCAGATTCTCAAGCCCGAAGCCTTTGGTTACCGGTCTGCGCCCAACACTCATCAATAGTCTCTGTGCAGCCACACTACCTACACCATCGGTATTTTCATAATGTACTACTACTCCTTGTACCGATTCATCGGTTGTCTGTGCAATACTTATTACTTTGGTACTTAGCAGGAACTTTATTCCTCGTTTTGCATAATCGGCACGAAGCAAAGCAGAAAGCTCTTTATCCATTCCGCCAAGTATCTCGTCCATCATTTCAACAACCGTTACATCTACGCCCAGACTATTGAAGAAAGAGGCAAACTCCATACCGATCACACCTCCTCCGACTACTACCAGTGATTCGGGTAGCTCTTTGCTGTCAAGTGCTTCGCGATGTGTCCAATAGTCAACCGTCTGAACCCCGGAAATAGGTGGAACAAATGTTTCGGAACCGGTACAAAGCAGTAGGTTTTCGCATTCATATACCTCTCCGGCACAAGTTACGTGATTCTTATCAACGATCTGTGCTTCGCCTGCCAAGATAGTTACGTTATGGGCAGTCAATTTGGCTTTCACTCCCAATACAAGTTTACGTACCACCTTTGCTTTGCGGGCAATGATTTTAGGTAGATCAAAAGAGACCTCGGGTACAATCACTGCATACTTGGAGGCATGCCTTGCTCCGTCGTAGGTTTTTGCCGAATAAAGCAGTGTTTTCGTAGGAATACATCCTTCGTTTAAGCAAACACCACCCAGGTTTTGTTTTTCAATAAGCAACACACTCAATCCGGCTTTGCCGGCAGCTTCGGCGGCTGTATAACCCGCAGGGCCACCACCAATGATAATTAGTTGATACTTCATATTCTATTTTTGGTTAATCGTTGTTCTATCAAGGCAATAAACTCCTTTTCTTTCACAGGAAGTGCGGTGGCATATTTTCCATGACCGTATTCGATCAATACATAGCGCAATATGGAGAACCGGCCAAACTTCATGGAGTGGTGAAGTGCTACCGACGTAATATCTTTCAGCGGAATGGTTCGTTTACGAATGAATCGCCCCGAGAAAAGAATTAACTGATCGTCGGTCGTAATTGTATAAGAGGTATGAATGATTCGCTCAATGACTACCACCAATAGCAACATCCATACAATAGCCAGTATAGCATGTTTACCCCAGAGAGCCATCACGGCATTGGCTCCTAAGACTAAGATCAGGAAATACTGATAGCCGGCAATGCGAGCATGGAATATTCGATTCATTTTGTCAGATTTTTGCCTGCAAGGTAGTAATTTTATGAATTAGTGACAACGAAAAGCACAATGAAAAAAGTATTTTCGTAGCTTTGCGGTAAGAAACAACATGATTATGGTTAAAAAGTTCGATTTCCTCGTTATCGGTTCCGGAATTGCAGGAATGAGTTTTGCCCTTAAAGTGGCACACAAAGGAAAAGTAGCCCTTATCTGTAAGAGCGAGTTGGAAGAGGCCAACACCTACTTTGCACAAGGAGGGGTTGCCTCTGTCACGAATCTGATGGTCGATAATTTCGACAAGCACATCGAAGACACAATGATTGCCGGCGACTGGATAAGCGATCGTGAAGCAGTAGAAAAGGTGGTACGCGAAGCACCTGCTCAAATCGAAGCACTCATCAACTGGGGAGTCGACTTTGATAAGAATGAACAAGGAGAGTTCGATTTGCATCGCGAAGGAGGCCACTCCGAGTTCCGTATCCTTCATCATAAGGATAATACCGGTGCCGAAATTCAAGACAGCCTCATCAAGGCAGTGAAGCAACACCCTAACATCACAGTGATTGAGAATCAGTTCGCTATCGAAATACTCACCCAACACCACCTCGGATTTACCGTTACCCGCCAAACTCCCGATACGGAATGTTATGGTGCATACGTACTCGATCCCTCTACAGGTAAGGTAGATACATACCTCTCAAAAGTAACGCTGATGGCAACCGGTGGTGTGGGAGCTGTTTATCAAACAACCACCAATCCGTTGGTAGCTACCGGAGATGGAATTGCAATGGTGTATCGTGCCAAAGGAACGGTGAAGGATATGGAGTTCGTACAATTTCATCCTACCGCACTGTATCATCCGGGCGATCGGCCTTCGTTCCTCATCACCGAAGCGATGCGCGGATACGGAGGAGTATTGCGTACCATGGATGGCAATGAGTTTATGCAGAAATACGATGCACGCCTTTCATTGGCACCACGCGATATAGTGGCCCGTGCCATAGATAATGAAATGAAAAATCGTGGCGACGATCATGTATACCTCGACGTAACACACAAAGACCCCGAACTAACCAAAAAGCATTTTCCCAATATCTACGAAAAGTGTCTTAGCCTGGGTATCGACATTACCAAAGACTATATTCCTGTGGCACCCTCTGCCCATTATCTATGCGGAGGTATCAAGGTTGATCTCGATGCACAGTCGTCAATCAAGCGTCTTTATGCTGCCGGCGAATGCTCTTGTACCGGACTGCATGGAGGAAATCGCCTGGCATCCAACTCGCTGATCGAAGCAGCAGTCTATGCCGATGCTGCTGCCAAACATTGTTTGGCGTTAATCGACAACTATGCATATAACGAGAATATTCCCGACTGGAATGACGAAGGTACCAGCTCGCCCGAAGAGATGGTATTGATTACACAAAGCATGAAAGAGGTAAACCAGATCATGAGCACTTATGTAGGTATCGTACGTAGCGACCTTCGCCTCAAACGGGCATGGGATCGTTTGGATATCTTATACGAGGAAACTGAGAGCCTCTTTAAACGCAGTGTAGCAACCAAAGAGATTTGTGAGCTTCGCAACATGATCAATGTAGGCTATCTCATCATGCGACAAGCCATGGAACGAAAAGAGAGTCGTGGGCTACATTATACCATCGATTATCCGCATATTTCTAAATAAAAACCTCTTTGAGGTACAATAACATAAGAGAAGGCTCCGACAAAATGTTCATTTTTATCGGAGCCTTCTCTTATATCTAACCCGATTCTATGATGCTGTTATTAATGATGCATACTTATGAACCGGTTACAATCAACGATTAGTAATTCTCTTTCTTTACCTCAAAGTAAGCTTGAGGATGCAAGCAAGCCGGACATACTTCGGGAGCCTCTTTACCTACCTGAATATAACCACAATTACGGCACTGCCATACTACTTCGCCTTCTTTAGCAAAAACCTGAGCTGTTTCAATGTTCTTGATGAACGCGCGGTATCTCTCTTCGTGTCCTTTTTCGGCCACACTGATATTACGATACATAGCAGCAATCATTGGGAAACCCTCTTCTTCGGCCACATCGGCAAAGTGAGGATAATCATGCGACCACTCTTCGTACTCGCCCGAAGCAGCTTCTTGTAAGTTTTGCAAAGTAGTTCCAATAACACCTGCCGGATAGCTGGCTGTAATTTCGACCATGCCACCTTCTAAAAACTTAAACATACGCTCTGCATGTTCTTTTTCCTGATCGGCTGTTTCGCTAAAAATAGCCGAAATTTGTTCGTAACCTTCTTTTTTAGCTTTGCTTGCGAAATAAGTATAACGCATTCTGGCTTGTGACTCTCCTGCAAATGAAGTCAACAAATTCTTCTCGGTTCTAGTTCCTTTAACACTTTTACTCATAATACAATATATTTAAATAAGGGGTTAATATGTCTGTCGTTATCTATGTTTTGTTTTACAACACAAATATAGAGAATTAGTTCGTAATAAGCTTTGCTTTCTTAATTAATAAAATCTATCACATCATTTATAAAACGTATTAAAAACAAATAAAAAACCAAATGAGACCCCCTTACGATTATTTTATGTAATTTTGCACTTTCTTTTTCAATAAGTAACCATTTAGCGAAATACATCTAATTTTAAAAAGAATGAAAGTGTTCGAATTCAGACCAAAGCTCTTCTCAGCTTTAAAAAATTACTCTAAAGAAACATTTACGGCCGATTTAATGGCCGGTATTATTGTAGGTATCGTTGCCCTCCCATTGGCCATAGCGTTTGGTATTGCATCGGGGGTATCGCCCGAGAAGGGAATCATCACGGCCATTATTGCCGGTTTTATTGTATCAATGCTCGGCGGTAGCAAAGTGCAGATTGGCGGACCTACGGGGGCATTTATCGTTATTATCTACGGCATTATTCAACAATATGGCGAAGCAGGTCTTATCGTAGCAACCCTTATGGCCGGTATTTTACTCATTCTACTGGGTGTTTTCAAGCTCGGAGCAGTAATCAAGTTTATTCCTTATCCTATTATAGTAGGGTTTACCAGCGGTATTGCGGTAACTATCTTTACAACACAGATTGCCGATGTATTCGGATTAACTTTTGGTGGCGAAAAGGTACCGGGAGATTTTGTAGGTAAATGGATGCTCTATTTTCAACACTTCGACACGATAAACTGGTGGAACACAATTATTAGTATTGTCAGTATTGCCATCATTGCGCTGACACCCCGTTTCTCAAAAAAGATACCGGGATCATTGATTGCTATTGTTGTCATTACCGGAGTGGTTTATCTCCTGAAGAGATACGGTGGTATTGATTGCATCGACACCATCGGCGATCGTTTTACAATTAAGTCCGAACTACCCGCTGCGGCAGTACCGGTATTAAACTGGGAAGCCATTAAAAACCTCTTCCCGGTAGCTATTACCATTGCCGTACTGGGGGCTATCGAATCATTGCTTTCGGCCACCGTAGCCGATGGTGTAATGGGCGATAAGCACGATTCAAACACAGAGCTGATTGCTCAGGGAGCTGCCAATCTCATCACTCCGCTATTTGGCGGTATTCCGGCTACAGGTGCCATTGCACGTACGATGACCAATATCAATAATGGGGGACGCACACCAGTAGCAGGTATTATTCATGCCATTGTGTTGTTGCTCATCCTTTTGTTCCTCATGCCACTGGCACAATATATTCCGATGGCTTGTTTGGCAGGTGTACTGGTTATTGTATCGTATAATATGAGCGAATGGCGCACATTTAAGGCGTTGCTGAAAAACCCTAAATCGGATGTTACCGTACTGCTCATTACCTTCTTCCTGACCATTATCTTTGATTTGACCATTGCCATTGAAGTAGGTTTGGTCATCGCATGTGTGCTGTTTATGAAACGTGTCATGGAAACTACTCAGATATCGGTCATCACCGATCAGATCGACCCGAATGCCGAACTGGATATTGCCGTGCACGAAGAGAGCCTGATTATTCCTAAGGATGTAGAGGTATACGAAATAGATGGTCCGTACTTCTTTGGTATCGCTACCAAATTTGAAGAAACCATGTCGCAGATAGGTGATCGACCCAAGGTACGTGTTATTCGTATGCGTAAGGTGCCGTTTATTGACTCAACGGGCATTCATAACCTGACTACCCTGTGTCGTCTGTCGCAAAAAGAAAGAATAACAATTGTACTTTCGGGAGTCAATGACAAAGTGCACGGTGTATTGGAGAAGTCGGGTTTCTATGAATTGCTCGGACAAGATAACATCTGCCCTAACATCAATGTAGCCTTGGATAGAGCCAAAGAGATTATTCACCTGCACACAGCAAAGTAATGACTTAAACTGATTCGGTATATTCTCTTTGAGTGCCGAATATACTATTCTTTATACAACAACATCCCCATGTTCTACTATGAAACATGGGGATGTTTTATAGTAGAACATCCGGGTGTTTTCTATCAAGCATTAATAAGATGCAGTAGTCGAAATACCGGCTTTCGTAAGCATAGATAATATGCGATCTAACTCTTGATGAGTAGCCTTTTGCAAATGATGTCCGGGAGTTTCGCGATCAATGGTATAAATCATCACCTGACGGGGAGCAATCTCTTTGACTGCTTCTATCCACGGAAGCACATACGCATCGGTTGTATTGTCTACATCCTTGCCTTCGTAGGTTCCCTTCATGAAGAGGGTCTGGATGATACAGTTTCCCTGAAAAGCCTTTAGGTGGTCGATAGTTTCAGAAACAGCGTATCTGCCGTTGGGTCGATCAACCCTGCGAATGTATTCTTCATCGACCGTATCGAGCTTCAAAATATTATTGTCTACTTTGTTTAATGCAGCAAATACGGCAGGACGATGGACAAACGTCGCATTGCTGAGTACACTGACCTTGGCTTGCGGAAAATAGCGGTCGCGCAAGGCTAATGTATCGTCAATAATCTCTGCAAAATGAGGATGAGCTGTCGGTTCACCATTGCCGGCAAAGGTAAATACATCGGGGGCGGGACCATGTGCCTGCATCTCTTGCAATTTAGTTTCCAACGCAATACGTACCTCTTCGCGAGTGGGCAATGGGCTGGAGGGGCGATGGTCATTGTTATAGCCACATTCGCAATAAATACAATCGAAAGAGCAAACCTTCCCGTCGGCAGGCAGCAGGTTTATTCCCAAAGAAACACCCAAACGCCGGGAATGAACCGGGCCGAAGATGGGTGAAGAAAAGATAATAGCCATTTCAATATCTGTTTTTAGTTGCCAACAAAGATACTTAAAACTTCAAACGAAGCTGCATCTGCATATCGGCTTTTTTGTTACCAGGTATCAGATCGTAGCCCGAACCAATCTCCTGCCGATCTTCGTACTGCGTTTGTCCGAGTTTAGCTATCATCATCCAGTGCTTATTGATGTCATACCGCAGATGGACAGAAAAGCGTAGTCCTTCGCCTTGAAACGAGGGTGTATAGAAAGTATAAAGCAGCCCCTTCTCGGCGATATAAACGCGGGAATCGTAATCGTCGGTTCGAAAATAACTACCCTGCAAAGTAGCTTGTAGCGGAAACCAGGGTAAGCGACAGGATATAGCCTGTGTAGCTTGATAACCGTAACCGGGCTGCTTACCTTTGGTCTGAAAACGATTGCCATCGAGTGTTGTTCGCAACGAAAACCAATGATCGGTATCATAGTTGAGCCGATAGCGCAACCGCTGTTGATAAACGGGCAGTGTCACCTCTCCCTGCGTTCCGGATACGTCGCGCTCTTTGCGTTTGTACCGATAGTTAAGATACATATTAACGCTCTTGCGAGGTGAATAAGTTGTCTGTAACATCAAATCGACTCCTTGCGACGGTTTACTGATACGGTATTTCCACCAAGGAAATGAAAAAAGATCCATAGAGGCAAAGAAGCGCCAATGCGAGAAAGGAGCCGTTTCGGCTGCCAGGTACCAACCGTTTTCATTTTGTACCTGACTACTCTCGCCAAAAGAATTGGCAAAGAAAGCCCAATAATCATGGGCATAATAACGATGAAGCAGCATTAATTGTGTACCTTGCACAGGTGTGTATTGAATTTTATGGAGCACAGCCATCCCTTTCGTGCCCATGGCCGTTTCGCCCTGAAAAGAGAGTTGATGCCATCGGTAACTATAATCGATACCCAGATTATAGAACGATGATCCGTGAAGATTATATTTAGCATAAGTTTTCAACACCGGTTCGTAAGGCCGGTTGAAAGCATAATAAATACCGGTGGCACCTATTTTAAGATTGTTGTTGCGATAGCTCAGGTTGCCTCCGGCCAGTTGCAAAGAAAAGGTCTCTCTCTTCTCTGCTTCGCTCTTACTGCGATGCAGACCCGATTTATAAATAGAGGTTATTTCGTCATTCTTGATAACTCCGTCCATCGAACGATGTGAGTAAAAAGCAGAAAGGGTGAACGATTTACTTAACGCAACGGCTGTAGCTGCTCCACGAAAGTAGTTATATTCATCGGTCGATGCATGCTTCCGAATACCGGTCGAACGAAAGGTGAAAGAAGAGAGGTAAGCAGTTTTACCCATCCAATAGTCGGTACTTATCACCAATCCTTGCCCAAAGCTAAGCCGATAATTTCCTACTGCCAATGTTTTCAATCGCCCTATGTTTTGCAGTAACAAATAAAAGGAGTAATAATCATATCCACGGGTATTATGTAACGCACCAAAAGGTTCGCCCGCATCTTTCTCGGCAGAAAATCCTACGTATAAATTGTCTTGATATCGAAATCCATAACGAAGCGAATGATAGAGGGCAGGACCGAGGTATGTTTTCTCATATCCTTTTCGGGTATAAAACGGAACGTCCATGCGAGCCAATGCTTCGTTCTTTCCATATTTCCATATATTTTTCAACGATGGTATGTATGTTTTTTTATCAATTGTACCTACCGCAACAAAAGGAAGTAAATACTGAATGGTTTGCTGATCCATTCCTTCGACCAATTGCAATTCGTAGATGGTTTGCATGGGGCCGTGGATGTATAGATAAGCCAACAGGTTTTCGATCTGTCGGTCGTTCAGAAAAGGAATGCTTTCCAACTGCTCCCGCGTGGCACTATTCAGTTGAACAGGTTGCTCCATTCGTTGAGAAAGTTCTTCGATTTCATCCGTCCAATCAATCTCTCTTTCCTCATCGTTATTAACCGATAATTCTTCCATTAACTCTTCTATAAGCACCACAGGAGTATTTTGTGCGTTATTAACAGAGGTTATCAACAGGGTGTTCATAACTGTAAAGAGACGAATAAGCCAATTATTTTTCATAGAAACAAAGCTTGTTGTGTGGGGCAAGATACTTTAAATAGGTTAACACTGCAAGTAAACGAACAATTAATAAAATAATCTTGTATTTTTGCGCTATGAAAACAAGAGTTTACACCGCATTACTAACTGGGATAACCCTCTGCCTTTCGTTTTCGCTGCATGCGCAGGAGAACGCAAATACAGGTGGTTATTTCGTACCGATGTGTGTGTATAAAGGAGATACGATTCCTTGTGTCGATCTTCCGACTGTTTATATATTCAAACCCCTGATATTTAAAACAGATAAGGAGCGAATGGAGTATTACAGACTGGTGAGAAATGTGAAAAAGGTCTATCCCATTTCGCGAGAAATTAATCGCACAATCATCGAAACATACGAATATCTCCAAACATTGCCCAACGAGAAAGCCAGACAGAAACACATCAAACGAGTAGAAAAAGGACTGAAAGAACAGTATACTCCCCGAATGAAAAAGCTCTCTTTCTCGCAAGGAAAATTATTGATAAAGCTAATCGATAGACAAAGCAATCAAAGCTCTTTCGAACTGGTAAAGGCATTTATGGGTCCGTTTAAAGCCGGATTTTATCAAACCTTTGCCAGCTTATTCGGAGCCAGTTTAAAAAAGGAGTACGATCCCGAAGGAGACGACCGAATAACCGAGCGGGTCGTGCTGTTGGTAGAGAGCGGACAGATATAGATTAGTCAAGCAGTATATTTCCATTCTCATCGACAGACAGAGTATTGAGGAGTTCACTCTTCTTTAGTGGCTTGACCAGAAATTCATTGCATCCTGCCAGAAAAGCTTCTTCTTTATCCGAATCAAAAGCATTGGCTGTGAGCGCAACAATAGCTATATCGGAATTAAACTCACGAATCTTTCGAGTGGCTTCTATGCCATTCATAACAGGCATTTTTATATCCATCAAAACAATATCAAACATTTCTTGTTGTACGGCTTCTACGGCCTGCAAACCATTTTTTACCCACGTCAAGTCATATCTTTTCAAGATAGACTGAACGAGCTGATAGTTACTCTCTTTGTCTTCGGCTACCAATACCCTAATTGTAGAGTTTAACAACGGCTTATTGATGTGAAATTTGTTTTTTAATATTATCTGCTTGTCCATTGACTCTCCCTCATAAACGATAGTTTTAACTTTGCAAGGTACCCAGATCCAAAACGTAGAACCAACACCTTCAATACTATCAAATCCGATAGACCCTCCATTAGCTTCTGTAATAGCCTTACAAATCGAAAGCCCGAGTCCAGTACCTTGCGCAAAATCATCCAACTTTTCAAACCGATGGAATACCCTGTCTTTTTTATCTTCACTAATACCGATACCACTGTCTTCAACATAAAATTTAATTCCATCGTCGAGATATTCGTAGCCCATTTTTATATATCCTTCCGGAGTATATTTTATAGAATTACTCACAAGATTGGTTAAGAGTTGCGCCAGTCTATTTTTGTCGAGTGTTACAAGGCAACTTTGATATGGATTGATCGAAATAAACTCTACCTTAAGATTCGTACATTTTACTTGCATAGTTGCAACTAATTCGTCAAAATAGATCGCTAAATCAAATTCTTTACGATCAAATTGTATTGCTCCCGATTCTATTTTAGACAAATCAAGAATATCGTCGATCAAGCGCAACAGTAACTCACTATTAGTTGATATTATTTTACCATATTCTTCTTTTTCATCTTGATCTAGACAATCTTTCATCAGATCGGAAAAACCAATTATAGCATTAAGCGGTGTACGAATCTCGTGACTCATATTGGCAAGAAAAGCTGATTTAAGATGGTCGGATTGTTCAGCTTTTACTTTCGCCTTCTGTAGCTCATCCTGAATCTGTATATGCTGAGTAATATCTTTCTGAGCACCAGTTATTAGAACAACTTGACCATTCTCTCTTTTTGCCCGCATATGACTTTCATAGTAATGATAATATTCTTCCGAATCTATTTTATATCGAAATACATTCTCTGCAGAATGCTTATTTCCTGAGAGCAATGAATAAAAAGAATCCAATTGTATCTGCACGTCGTCAGGATGTATCATCGATATATGCTGATCCAAGGTTAAGCCGTCTCCGGCAAAAGCCTTACCTTGCAAAGTATAGAACATTTTATTTCTTACATCATAGGTCCATGCTGCCACACTACCAGCTTGAAGGGCCAGTTCGAGATCTTCCTTGCTTTTTTCAAGTGCTTCTTTTTGATTATGTATTTCAGTAATATCATCCAAACGACAGACCAATCCGATAATATCTTGATTTTCATCATTTACAGGAATAAAAGTAATCTCAAACACCGTATCAGATTCTCTTTCTACTCTTTTGAGAATCTCGCCACTCTGCATTACCTGTAGTACAAGACACCCGTCGCAAGGAGAATTTCTACCGGCCAGAGTTTTATAACAAACTTCACCCTGCTTATATTTATTAATACGAGGATGACCGGTTATTGTACTGACATTTTCCCATATAACTCTATAACTTGTATCAATGTAAACCAATCCTGCATTTAAATTATTGAGTATTATTTCGTTTTTTTTATTTGTGTCTTTAACCTCTTGAATTAGACTTTCAAGTAATTTCTTTTGCTGCAATTCTTCAGCAACATTTTTTTGCGTACCCAATATATATTCTAAATTGCCCTGACTATTAAATACGGACGACATGATATTATTGAGAAATAAATCCTCGCCTGTTCGGACACTTATAAAATGAAATGTTTCATTGGCATGTGATATTTCTCCATTAAAAAATTTATTGTGTATAGCAATGAATCGATCTCGATCATCTGGATGTACAATTGTATTCTTTACAAATTCAAACGATGCCATTTCCCCAATCTCTATTTCACCATAGATAGGATAATAATTCATGTCGGATATACATAGACACCAGACACTTACATGACTAGCCTCTAAAATGAGTTTATTAGCAAAATTCAAGTATTCTAAATCGTCTAATTTTATTCTTTTTTTTTCGAGATCGTGCCGCTTGTTTTCAGATAGATACTCATTTCTGTTTTTACCTACATAATGAAAAAAACCATTGCGTAGTTCAAAAAAGCTATCTTCATCAATTTTAATTATATAAAGAGATATTCGATCATCTTCCCCTTTTTCAGTATAGCAAACAGAATAAATCACATTTTCGGCCAACTCGTCATCAATATATTCAAAATAGTGACAGCGATTTTCCAAAAGTGTTTTTTTTATATATTTTATTATAGTGATTGCCGGTTTTCTATATACTCCATCAACCATAGCAATCATTTTATCAATATGGCAACCGATAAATTTATCTGCCCGTTGCATCAAAAACAAGTAATGTTGTGGATTAATTATTTCTACAACACTCAAGTTTCTATCAAAAATAATCGTCATTATTGATTGATTAAACTGCGATAATAAATTACTATTTTGATTTTTCATCATTAAAACCAATTAACATATTATGTCGTAAAAAACTTTCGTAAAATATTAACAGCAAAAAATAATAATACAACATTGCATAGTATTTTTTTATAAAATATCTAGTTATAGTTCATCGAGTATCTCGCTGACATATATTAAAAAACATCTGTTTTATTTTGATTTTAACTCACTTCGGAAAAGTGAGCTCTACACAATGCAAAGATATAGAATATAATAATCCGATTAATTTATTGTTATACTCTATATCTTGTATATTCGAATATTTACTAATTAGATTTAGACAATTTTTCCAATCATCATGCGAAGCAGGCAAATTAATTCTTACCTTCTCTAATTTGCGAGGGAGTGGCTCCGAGGTAGCGTTTACAGTATATACTTAAGTGAGAATGGTCGGTAAAATTAAATTCGGCTATAATCGTTTTAATAGAAATCGATTTATCAAGAAGCCTTTGATGAACCCTGTCAATCATTTGTTGTTGCATCCATTTATAAGGAGAAGTTTGGAAATGGATCTTAAATAATCTTTTAAAATTAGATAGGCCATAGCCACATATCATGGCGAGTTCTTCTACATTTTTAGCCTGATTACTGTGTTTTCTTACCAAACTATAAAAGCTAATATCTTTACGAATAACCTTATAAAAGAAGCGGCATATATCATCCAAGGAATAATAATAGCGAAAAAGAATGAATAGTTCCATTTGTTTACCATGATGGAAATGTATACAACTAACTCCATCAATAAGGTATCTTGCTACCAATTCTATAGCTTCAACCATTCGTTCTTTCATATCCAAGGGGTTAAACTTGTATATTACTTTATCCAGATAGAGATCGAGGTCTTTAATTGTTAATTTATTACATATTTGTATCGCTGAAAGAAATTTTAAAATAACTACCGCAGAATCATTCATCGATGTTATCTGATAATTATATTCTTTCAATAATACTACCATTTGACCACCTTTACAAATAAGCGATTCTTGCACATTAGAATCAACAGCAATTACTCCATCTATTAAGAAAATGATATAATGATATTTCGAAGCAGGAGTCTGAATAACCTGCCCTTTGTTATACTTAAAATAATGAAATCCAAGATCATTTTCAGATACATGCAACCTACAATCCAAACAATCTTTTAGGCATGATTCATTCATTGGTAAACTATCTTATTTACAGTTTCTTACATTTTAGATATGCGCCATCTTCTTAAACAGATCCCACATCACAATACCTGCTGTTACAGAAACATTTAGTGAATGCTTGGTACCGTATTGTGGAATTTCGATGCAACCGTTCGAGTGGTTAATAACTTCCTGATGTACCCCTTTCACTTCGTTGCCCATCACAATAGCGTATTTCTTGGTCGGATCCAATTCCAGTTCATTGAGCATAATACTACCTTCGGCTTGTTCGACCGAATAAACGATATATCCCTCGTTTTTGAGGTTATCAACCGCTTCGACGGGGTTATTAACATACTTCCAATCGACTGTATACTCTGCTCCCAAGGCTGTTTTATGCATTTCGGGGTGTGGTGGAACCGCTGTTATACCGCATAAATAGATACATTCTATACGAAAAGCATCGGCCGTACGAAATACGGAACCAATGTTATGTAAACTCCGAATATCGTCCAAGACCACCACCAGAGGCAGTTTTTCGGCATCTTTAAACTCTTCTGCACTTATTCTATTCAGTTCGGTTATTTTCAATTTTCGCATCATGATGACTCTTTACGGTTTTACTGTTTACAAATGTATCAGTTGAATGTGCGACAAAGATAATGCTTTTCTTGTTAACAGACCTGTTTATAACCGTTGAAAACCTGTCGAAACAAACGGCAAAGATTTTGAAAAATAATACTTGCTTTATTCAAAATAAGCTATATGGCTTATCGTATATGAACAATCCAAATTAGTTAATAGAAATTTTCAAAGGTTACATAAACACATTTTTCAGTACTTTATCCCCTGTTTATATCCATAAAGTTTTTAACTTTGCAACTTATTAACAAGTTGTTCATAGTGTATGATAGGACACTTAGTATCAATAGATAGCCATTTTTTAGGCAGTTGATAAACCTTTCATAAGCGTTTGTCGGAGACTAATAACTTATGAAACAAGAAAAATCACTTTTATTTGCCAACACTATTAACAGCCTATCATCACTAACAAAGGATTTTTAAATTAGAAGAGAAAATAAAAAGAATATTATGAATGAACTCATAAAGGAAATTCAGAAACTGAAAAAAGAGAAGAATGCGGTGATTCTGGCACACTACTACCAGATGGGTGAGATACAGGATATCGCCGACTTTGTAGGTGATAGCTTAGCACTTGCCCAATGGGCAGCTAAAACCGAAGCCGACATGATTGTGATGTGCGGTGTTCACTTTATGGGAGAAACAGCCAAGATTCTTTGTCCCGACAAAAAAGTGTTGGTACCCGACATGGAGGCAGGGTGCTCATTGGCCGATAGTTGTCCGGCAGAGGCTTTTACGCAATTTATCAAAGAACACCCGGGACATACCGTTATCTCGTATGTAAACACAACGGCAGCTGTCAAAGCAGTGACCGATGTGGTAGTAACTTCGACCAATGCCAAGCAAATTGTCGAAAGCTTCCCCAAAGATGAGAAAATAATCTTTGGCCCCGATCGCAACCTGGGGAATTATATTAACTCAATTACGAACAGGGAGATGGTATTGTGGGATGGTGCCTGTCACGTACACGAACAGTTTTCGGTCGAAAAGATAGTGGCGTTAAAAGCTCAATATCCCGATGCTGTGGTACTGGCACACCCGGAATGCAAGAATACGGTGCTTAAGTTGGCCGACGTCATCGCTTCCACTGCTGGCCTGTTGAAATACGCAATGAACAGCAGTCAACAACGCTTCATCGTAGCTACCGAATCGGGTATCTTGCATGAGATGCAGAAGAAATGCCCCGAAAAGACCTTTATCCCTGCGCCTCCCAACGATAGCACCTGTGCCTGCAATGAGTGTAGCTTTATGCGATTGAACACCATAGAGAAGCTCTATGCCTGTTTAAAAGACGAGTCGCCGGAAATCACCGTCGATTCTGAAGTAGCTGCTAAGGCAATCAAACCGATCAAACGAATGCTTGAGATATCGGCCGAGCTGGGACTGTAAAAAGAACCCTATACTCTCTTAACAACTTATCAACAGTAGTGTTTATAAGGATAGTATGGTCTTTCCAATATTGTGAATAACCATTGTTATACTTGTTAATAAGAAAAGTAGTTTAGCTATTAATAAAAGTATTCAATAGCTGTTTATTGCTTGTTATTAAGTAGATTATCTTTTAAAATAAGCTTCTTTTAGTTATTAACAATTGATGAATTATCGGTTAATAGAGTGGTGAATAACCTATCGGCGATTGGTTTATAAATAGAGATGTTTCTTATACTATAAGCGTTTATACAGCCATTGATTTTGTAGTTATGAACAGGCTTTAAAAAAGCGCTATCTATTCTGTTTTCTCCTTATTTATATGAGAGAATCAAAATAGATAGCGCTTTTATTATTGACTTATCGCGCTTTGCCCGACTGGGGCAGAGTCAGTTTAAATACCTTTATTTGCCGGAGCTTTCTTGGGAAAGTTAGGACTATACAGCATGGTTGTTTTACGCACCACTAACTTACCATCTTTTACAAACTCTTCTCCACGTTCCGATAGATGCTTTACCATCTCTGCACGCATTTCGATCAGTTTCTTTTGATGTTTTTTGCTTGCTGATAGATTCTTCAGTTCATGCGGGTCGCTTACTAGGTCGAATAATTCTTCTTGTCCGGAATGAAATCTCCATACATATTTGATTTTACCATCGGTCAATGCGCACCAATAATTATCATTGCTATAACAGGTGGCATGTTCCATATCAATGTAACGTCTCCAGCTATCTGTTTTTCCTTCCATCAAACTCAGTAAAGAAGCACCGTTCATATCATTGGGTACAGATGCTCCGGCTACCTCTAAAAAGGTAGGTAGGATGTCTCTCAATTCGACGGGTTGCGTGAGTTTGGTTCCTTTTTCAAATTTATATTTTGCCGGCCATTTAACTACATAAGGAATGTGTACCGAACCCTCATAAGGATATGTTTTGCGCCAATGGTGATGATCGCCCATCATATCGCCATGATCGGATACATAACATATTAAAGCGTCGTCATACATTCCTTTGTCTTTAAGTGTTTGGATTATTTTACCTATTTCTTCATCAATAAACGTTACATTCGCATAATAATGACGTCGAGAGTTCTTAACATATTCTTCACCGAAATTTCCAAACGGAGCATCTTTTGCAGCTTTAGTAGGGTCGATCGGTTTGGCCCATTCTCCACACCATTCGCCTATATATGGAGCTGGAATGTCACGATTTTGGTATAAATCAAGCAATCGTTGCGGTGGATCGTAAGGGCTGTGGGGACGTGCAAAAGATACTTTTAAAAACAGAGGCTTTTGATCATTGTTATAATTGCGAATGAGTTCGCAAGCTGTTTCGCCTGTCCAGGCGGTAGGATGTAGTCGTTCGTCCAGTTTATACAAGCCGGCTTGGTGGTCGTTCCATCCAATGCCTGTAGCATCGGGGTCGACACCCGGAGCCTGTAACTGAAACCATTCACGGTAATCGCTGATAAAGTCGGGAGACTCTGATCGTCCACTTTCGTCTACCAATACGGTCTGAAAGCCATGAAGTGCTTTTTGTGGGTACCAGTGCATTTTACCAATACCGAATGTATAATAATTAAGATCGCTCAACATTTGTGGCATTTCATGCTTATAGCCATTACCTATCCGACCGTATCCCAACATACCATGGTGCCAGGGAGAGCATCCGGTCAATAATCCGGCACGGGCAGGTGTACTGCTTGGTGCCGAAGAATAACCATTAAGAAATAACGTGCCGTCTTTTGCCAGTGCATCGATAGAAGGAGAAATAACAGCCGGGTTTCCCATGCAGTTTAATGCATCTCCCCGATGCTGGTCTGAAACAATAAGGATAATGTGTGTTTGTGCACTGAGCTGATGTGGAAAGATACTTGCTCCGACGAGAGTAGCTAAGGAGCCTTTTAGCAATAGTTGTGTATTCATATCGAAAATATTATAAAAAAAATACGTTCATCAACCAATGAATAATAGGAAGATGAACGTAAAAGTCATTGTTTTTTTACTGTATGTTTTTCAAAAAATCGCAAAGCTTACTGACTGCAAGTGCCCGGTGACTTATTTGATTTTTAATTTCATTGCCCAATTCGGCAAATGTCTGTTCGTATCCGTCGGGTCTGAATATGGGATCATAACCAAAACCCGAATTACCCTGTTTTTCGTGCGTTATTTCGCCTTTTACGATTCCTTCGAACAAATGGGTTTCTCCGTCGAGAATTAATGAAATAACCGTGCGAAATTGAGCTTTACGGTTGGTTACACCTTCGAGGTTATAGAGCAGCTTGCGCATATTGTCTTCCGAACAGTGGTCTTCACCAGCATAGCGTGCTGAGTACACACCGGGTTCTCCATTCAGGGCTTCAACTTCCAGTCCGGTATCATCGGCAAAACAGTTTAAGCCATAGTTATTTCGAATATACGCTGCCTTAAGCATCGCATTGCCTTCGAGTGTATCAGCTGTTTCGGGTATATCGACCTCGCAGCCGATGTCTTTGAGGCATAAAAGTTCGATCTTACTGCCCAAGATGGCGGTTACCTCTTCGAGCTTGTGTGCATTATTGGTGGCAAATACAAGTTTCTTTTTCATTACTTTACTTTTAATCGATCAAACCCTTCGCCATACACACCGATAACAGAGCTTTGAGAGATGAATGCATTCGGATCGATGTCCTTTACCAAACGGAATATTTGTAGCGATTGGCTCTTTTTGGCCAGCACCACCAGTACCTTGACATCTTGTTTACTGTACCATCCCGTACCCGAAAGCACTGTTACGCCGCGGTGAGTTTCGACAATGATACGGTCGGCTATCTTCTCGTAATCTTTGGAGAAGATGAAGAACTGTACCGATTGGCGGGCACTGTTGACAATCCAGTCCAACACGAAGCTGATGATGAACAGGGTTACGAAACCGAAGATAACCCGTCGCCAGTCGTTGAAGATGAAGTAGCACGAGGAGATGATGATGATGTCGCAATACATAATCATCCGCCCCAGTGTCACGTCTTTGTACTTGTTAACGATGGCTGCGATAATATCCGTTCCACCCGTACTTCCGTTGTTGTTGAAGACGATACCTAATCCGATACCACACATGATGGCCCCGATGATGCATGCCATAAAGTCTTGCCCTTCGCCCAGTAATTGCAACGGTTGCTTTACTTCGTCGACCATGATTAACTGGAAAAACCAAAGCAGAAACGTAAGCACAAAGATGGCATAGGTCGTCTTGATGCTAAATTTAGGTCCCAGAATCCGGATAGCAAACGTCATCAGTACGGCATTGATGATGAAGTACGACCACTGGATGGGAAATCCGGTCGAATAATAAATGATCGCACTGATACCGGTGGTTCCCCCGGTGGTAATCTGGTAAGGAATCAGAAAGGCAGCCCAGCCTAAGGCATAGCTTATCAGGCCGAGAGTGATGAAGGTGTAATCCCTCAACTCTCTCATTACGTCTGACTTATCGGGTTTGTTCATATGCAGCGTGTAGCGTATTAAATTACAATATTAACAATCTTTTTCGGCACTACGATCACCTTTTTCGGTGTTTTTCCTTCGATCCACTTCTGCGAACGTTCATCAGCCAATACCTCGGCTTGAACAGCTTCGCTCGTAGCATCGGCAGCAAACTCCATGGTGAAGCGGGCCTTACCGTTGAAAGAGACAGTGTAGTTAATCACATCTTCTTTTAGGTACTCTTCGTTGAAAGCCGGCCAAGTAGCATCACACACCGAAGTAGTATGACCGATAGCTGCCCACAACTCTTCGCAAACGTGAGGAGCAAAGGGGGCAAGCACAATGATGAGTTGTTCGAGAATCTCCTTCTTACTGCATTTGAGCGTGAAGAGTTCGTTGACACAAATCATAAAGGCACTTACCGAAGTGTTGTACGAGAACTGCTCGATGTCACCCGATACCTTCTTAATCAGCTTGTGTAGTGCTTTCAGTTCTTCTTTGGTGGCAGGCTCATTGTTGACTACAAACTCTTCGTTGCGGTTGTAGAATAGTGTCCAGAATTTCTTGATGAAGCGGTGCACTCCATCAATACCGTTCGTATCCCAAGGTTTCGATTGTTCTACAGGGCCAAGAAACATCTCGTACATACGCAATGTATCTGCACCGTATTTCTCGACAATCATGTCGGGATTCACTACGTTGAACATTGACTTACTCATCTTCTCTACTGCCCATGAACATATAAATTTACCTTCTTCATTATAAATGAATTGAGCGTTATGATATTCCTGTCTCCAATTTCTAAATGCATCTATATCCAAAATATCATTTGATACCATATTTATATCTACATGAATTAAATTTGTATTTATAGGGTTGATAATTTGATTAGTTAACCATGATTTTTCGTAGTTGATATTTTGTTTTTTAAATATTTCTTCTAATTCAAAAGGGGGGTATTTACCATTAAGTATCTTTTCGGCTACATCTTTTGAAACAAATATGTTAGTGGAAATAATTTCCTCTTTTCCATCTTTGAAAATCTTTGAATATAATCTATTTACAAAACTGCTTCGTCCTTGAATCATTCCTTGATTCACTAACTTTTGGAAAGGCTCCTCTACGGCTGAAACCTGAATATCGTGCAAGAATTTATTCCAGAAGCGCGAGTAGATCAAGTGCCCTGTGGCATGTTCGGTTCCTCCTACGTATAGGTCTACATTCTTCCAATATTGGTCTACTGTCGGGGAAACCAATGCTTCGTGGTTGCGCGGGTCCATATAACGTAGGTAATAGGCCGATGAACCGGCAAAGCCCGGCATGGTGTTGAGCTCGAGCGGGAAGATGGTTTGTTGATCGATCTTTTCGTTGGCTACCACACATTTATTCACTGTGTCCCACGCCCAGTTGGTGGCATGTCCCAATGGAGGTTCACCCGTTTCGGTAGGCAGGAATTTCGCCACAGCGGGTAGTTCGAGCGGCAGTGCGCTTTCGTCGATCATGTAAGGCATTCCGTCTTTGTAGTAAACCGGGAATGGTTCACCCCAATAACGTTGACGTGAGAAAATGGCATCGCGCAAACGGAAGTTGACCTTTACACGACCCAATCCACTGGCTTTAATGTATTCTTTTGTTTTGGCAATAGCCTCTTTGACCGATAGGCCGTTCAGTACCAGTCCGCCTTCGGCAGCACCGGGGCGGGGAGAGTTCATCATGATACCCTCTTTGGCATCGAAGCTCTCTTCGCTTACGTCGCAGCCTTCGATGAGGGGACGTATCTCGAGGTTGAAGTGCTTGGCAAAAGCATAGTCGCGACCATCATGTGCAGGTACGGCCATGATAGCACCTGTACCATAACCGGCCAATACATAATCACTGATATAGACAGGGATCGCTTCATTGGTCAGTGGATTAATGGCGTAACTGCCCGAGAATACGCCGCTTACGCTGCGATCGGCAATACGTTCGCGCTCGGTACGCTTCTTGGTGCGTTCGAGATAAGCGTCCACTTCGGCTTGTTGAGAGGCAGTGGTCAGTAGCGGAGTCAGTTCGCTTTCGGGAGCTAGTACCATGAAGGTTACTCCGAACACTGTATCGGCACGGGTGGTGAAGATGGTAAATTCGATATCCGAATCCTTCACTTTGAAGTTCATCTCGGCACCTTCCGAGCGACCAATCCAGTTGCGTTGCGTTTCTTTAAGCGAGTCGGTCCACTCCACCGTGTCGAGTCCGTCGAGCAGGCGTTGGGCATAGGCCGATACGCGCAAGCACCATTGGCGCATCACTTTCTGAATCACCGGATGTCCGCCACGTTCGGATACGCCGTCTACCACCTCGTCGTTGGCAAGCACCGTACCCAATTCCGGACACCAGTTTACCATCGTATTGCCCAGATAGGCGATGCGGTAGTTCATCAGTATCTCTTGTTGTTCCTTTTCGCTTTTTGCTTTCCATTCGGCGGCACTGAAGGTCAGTTCTTCGCCCTGAGCGATATTCATACCTTCGGTTCCATTTTGCTCGAATGCGGCAATCAGCTCGCTGATGGGGCGTGCCTGTTTCTCGTCGTTGCAGTAATAGCTGTTGAACATCTGCATGAATGCCCATTGAGTCCACTGATAATATTCAGGGTCGCAGGTACGTATTTCACGGCTCCAGTCGAAGGAGAAACCAATCTTATCCAACTGCTCGCGGTATCGGTCGAGGTTCTTTACCGTCGTGATAGCAGGGTGTTGTCCGGTTTGGATGGCATATTGTTCGGCAGGTAGACCGTAAGCATCATACCCCATCGGGTTGAGTACGTTGAAGCCTTTGAGACGTTTGTAGCGAGCGTAAATGTCCGAGGCGATGTATCCAAGCGGATGTCCCACATGTAGCCCTGCACCCGATGGGTAGGGGAACATATTGAGTACATAGAACTTCTCTTTCGATGCATCTTCGGTTACCTGGTAGGTTTTTTGCTCTACCCACTGCTTTTGCCACTTCTTTTCAATCTCCCTAAAATTATATTCCATAGCGGTGATCCTTCTATTTTATAGTGATTTATAGTTGTTTCTTATTTTAGGGAACAAATTTACATGATTATTTTAGATTACACACTGTTAGTGAGAGGATTTTATGTTTTGGAGCCTAAAGCTCGCGAATGGAGAGGGGTATTATGTGGATAAATCAATCAAAAATGAGCTATCTTTTTATTTATGGATAGTATTTTGAATTGTAACGCCACTATATGCACGTTCTTGTAGAAATTGATTTAGATTTAGTCGCTTGGTGTGTAGTGTGGGATGTGTCTGTTTTCAATCTACTTGTCGACTTACTTTCGGGTAACGAATGGATTTATTTGTTTTACGAAAATAAATGACTAAATATTTATTTTAGATTCAATGATAAGAAGGTATGGTCTAGAAAATGAAAGAGTATCCTTTCCGCTTTGAAAAGCTATTGCTTTCGGGGCAAAAAGGATACTCTTTTTTATATTTTATTCCTCCCACACCAAGTAGGCCGATACTAACCAGTGGTTCAGTTCGTTGCCTTTGATTTTCTGTGCTTCGGGAATGCTAACGCTAAATGTGTGTTTGCCGGGTGATAAAGTTCCCAATGCCACCTCTTCGGGCCATACATCCGAACCGGGACACCAGTTCGAGCGCGACAAATCCGACGATGCCAAGGGCTCTTCTACTTCCTTCTCGGCATATCCTTTCTCGCCGATATAAGAGGCTTTGCGCTTAATCAGCCAAACGCCCGTAGCCGGATTGAAGCGGCGGAACGAAGCACAATCATCTCTCCAAGGAATGAAGTTCATCACCTCACGTCCGTCGATAGAGAGGATGTTGCGTTTCTCTACAAACTCGTCGCCACCGCTATGGCCTCCATGACCGGTAACTACGTACTTCAAGCGAACGTTCTTGGCTCCTTTGGGCACGGTGAACTCAGTGCTCACATCCTTGCGCGAAAAGATATCGGGATACGACTGACCAATGTAATACACCGTATTCATCAACGGCTCTACATGACGCTTGGGCAGTGGATTGCAGGTTATTTTGCTCTCCTTTACATCCAGTTCCATGCTCACTACGTAGCCTTCGGGTGTCCAGGTATCAATGAACACACCTACATAGGCTTCGCCCTTGAGCAACGGATAGAGATCGGTGATGTCTTGTTCCCATTGCACCTGTTTTTCCCATTTGGGGATATAGACCGGACGACGCTTGCTGGTCAGCGTATCTTCATTGTTGCTGTAATGCCCCACACCGAAGGGAGTCATGAAACGCATCAACTCCACAGTGGGTTGATAGTCTTTTCCGGCAATGATTCCATTCATGTTTTCTAGTTTGAGCGAGTCGATCTTCGGAAACTTGGCATCGCCCTTGGCTATGTTCAACAAATTGATGGCTGATGAGGCGGGCAGTACGAAACATGAGCCCGACTTGTCCCAACGATCGCCATTCGAGGCGAGGGTTAGTTTGAGTTTCACCGATACGTTGCGTTTGTAATCGGGGAGGGTAATCTTTTTGACGATGATTCGTCCGTTGACCAAGTGATAGATACCCATGCTGTCGGCCTCGTTGTAATTGCCGGGATAGATGCCGGGTACAAAGCGTACGTTTGTTTTCTCGAAAACACGAACCGTTTGGTCGCCTTTGGCAGGTAACTCCTTGTGTTTACCTGCCCATGCCATTGATGCGCTAAGAAGCGCTATTAATAGTATGTATAAATTTTTATTCATCTGTTGATAAAGTATGTATCTGTTATTTGTTTTATTTCTTTACTTCAAAACCTCTTTTGTCGAGATAGCTTTTCAGGCGGTGCAGATAGGCTTCGTCGGGTCCGTCGAAGAAAGAAACGCCCGAAGCACCGTTGTCGAAGGCTTCGTCGAGTGCCTCTTCAAAGTCACCTTTGATATCGGGGAAGAACAAGCCGGCATATACCTTGGCACGGCCGTTTACCGCTTCTACACTCTCCTTGACCGAACGGCCGATCCATGCCGGACCTTCGTTGTAGAATCCGTTGTAGATCATTGGGAAGTAGGCATCGAGCGACCAATTGCCCCAGTCCTGACGTACCATTTTGCGTGCCATCGACGGGCCGGGGAATACGGCAGCCGAGATGTTCTTTCCATCACCTTTCACCGCTTTGGTGATTTGGTCTACTACGCCTGTTATGGCATCGAGACGGAAGTTAATCCACGATTGGCTCTCCATCGGGTATTTGAGGTCTAACGGATCCTGTCCGGTGATTTTCTTGAACTTCGCTCTGCATACCTCGCAGTAGCAATAGTCGTATTGAGGCAGTTCGGAGGTTTGCTCAATGCCGTAGTTTTTCCATAGGCTAACGGGCAACACTACGTCGGGGAAGCGCACATAGTCGAGGTGCACACCGTCTACATAGGGCTTGTTGGCCTCTTTTACATAATCCTCTGCCAAGTATTGGGCTACGCCCTCGTGGTTGGGGCACAAGAAACGGTAGTAGTCCACGTATGCCGGTTTGTCGAACGATGACTCTCCGTTGCGGTTCACTGCGAACCAATCGGGATGTACTTTAAGTAGTTCGGAGCGGTTCATGGTCCACTTCCAATAGTGTGCCTCGAGTCCGGCTTCTTTGCATAGGCGATAGAGTTTTTCATCGTATCCCTCGAACATCACACCGCTGATGCCGCACTCTTTGAGCAAGGCAAACCATTGTTGGTACTCTTTGTCGCTCTTGTTTTTATTGATGCGTGTCCACAACCAGTTTTTAACTTGACGTGCGGGGATCGACTCTTTGCTGAAGCGTCCTTCTTGATTGATTACATAACGTACCTTTTCTTGCGGAAGCGTAATGCTCATCAGGTAGGTATTGGCGGTGGCCTCTACCGATATTTCGGCTCCTTGGGGCAATCCTTTTAGATCTGCCTCGGTGAAGAAGAAATTCTCTTTCGCACGCAGGTAGTTCTTCTCTTTCGCATATTGGTCTTGTTGTGTGTAGAACATTGCCCAGAGCAGTTGGTAGGCTGCCATGTTGTACGGATAGGCGAAGGCCTCTTGGGTACTGCCTACGGTATGGTTCGAGAAATACACAAATCCCCAACGGTCGGGCATGTGCATGTCCACCTTTCCGGTGGGGCTCCATACCCAGTTCTCTTCGGGGCCGCCGGCTTTGAGCCATTGTACTCTCGAGAAGTTAACGCGCCAGTAGTTGCCTGCTTGCAGTGGGTTGGTGAAGTTCTTGGTTAGTGCGGCGCGAGGGATAGCCATCTCTACTATCCATTGGCGGTCGGTATCTTTCGATTTATTGAGCGTTCCGTCACAGTAGATAGCGGTTTTCAATCCCGGACAGTCCCACTGTACGAGGAAGTTACCACCGCTGCGGTAGGGACGGTCGAGCATAAGATCGAAGATGACTCCGCGTGCGTTGGTTTCAATCTCGTAGTATTGGTGTCCGTCACCATCGGGATCGAGAAATACCTCGAAGTCGTTGTCGTGGTAGATGATCGTATCACGTTGCGTCAGCCGAGCTTTGATGTCGGGCTCTTGCAAGGTGGCGGCTACGTACAGATAGGTGTCGTCCCACAGCATCTTGGCTTGTGTGTTGTAAATAGGTTTGGCAAAGCCTTTGCCACTGATATCGACAAAAGGGGTGGTCGACTCAGCCTTCTGCCACGATGCTTCTTTTAGCTTACCATCTATTTTCAGTGGTTCGGCTGTACGGTAACAGACGTAACCCAACGGTAGGGTAAGGGTGCGCTCATACTTCGCCAGCAGGTTTTGCGCTGCTCCGGAGAGACTTACCAGTAAGGCCATAGCGGCCAGGAAAACTTGTTTTTTCATTCTTAATTATGGTCTATGTATTAGTTGCTTTCAATCACTTTGCCTACGCCTCGGTACAGTTTGATGGGACCGTCGAGCAATACGGCCAGAACGGTGATCTCTTCATCTTGTACGCGTTCGGGCACATCGATATACAAGTTGCCCGGCACATCGCTCCAATAGTTCTTATTGTGTATCTTCCACGGTAGCATCGTTCCGTTACCTACTACCCATACGCGGTTTACCTTATTGATAAGTCCCTTCACCTCGATGGGGTCATTGGGGCGATAAGGCAGGTAGAGATAGAGAATATCGCCCGCTTTATTTAGCGTGGTATATCCTTGAAAATGTTCGGTAGGGATGCCTGCACGAGTCTCGTAGATGGCCTCTTTGTGTTTGGCTGTCCATCGCCCGAATGCTTTGAGCGTGGCTACCTGTTCTTCGGGGATGGTTCCGTCTTCCTTCGGGCCGATGTCAAGCAAGAGGTTGCCGCCCATGCTCAGGCAGTCGACAAAGGTACGTAGCAACATGGTCGGAGTTTTATAGTTACTGTCGGCATGCTGGTAGCCCCACGAGTCGTTCATGGTCATACAGAGTTCCCAGTAGCGGTCGGTAGGACGCACCACGGGCACTCCCTGTTCGGGGGTGGCGTAATCGCCGTATCCTTGTATACGCGAGTTGATAATGACTTCGGGGTTGGTAGAGCGAAGCAGTTCGACAATCTCTTTCGACTTCCATGCTTCGGCACTTTGCTCCCAATCGCCGTCAAACCAGTACAAGTCGGGCTTCCACCCTTTGTTCAGTTCAGTCAGCTGGGCAAAGTTGAAGGTAACGAAACGCGCCCAACGTTCGGGATCGTTCCGGTAGCGTACCTCTGTGCGGGTTTTGTTTGGATAGTCGGGGTGCGACCAGTCGAGCAGCGAATAGTAGAAACCGAGCTTCAACCCCTGTTTGCGTACCTCTTTCACAAAGGGAGAGATGAGGTCGCGTGCAGCAGGTGTTCCCTTTACGGTACTGAGTTGTCCGGCTTTGGTGTCCCACAAAGCCACTCCGTCGTGGTGCTTGGTGGTAATAACCGTATAGCGGGCGCCGCTCTCTTTGATGAGGTCGACCCACTCTTTGGGGTTATACTTCGAGGCAGTGAAGCCTTTCATCTGGTTCATATACTCAGGGTAGGGCAGGTAGTTGTTAAAAAACGACCAACTCTCGGATACGCCATTGACGGCATAGATGCCCCAATGAATAAAAATACCTAACTTAGCCTGGTCAAACCACTCCATCCGCTTTTCGTGTGCGGGGCTTGTTAGCGTCTGTGCGTGAAGCCCGAAGCTCACTGAAAGCAGGCAACACCATAAAACAATAGATCGATACATTTTCATTATAGTAAGATTCTTTTCTTATCAGGTTATAAGCATGTTAGCTATGCCGTGTTGATGGTACAAAGGTAGCCTTTTGTTGGCTAAACTCAAATCCTTTGGGTCTTTTAATTTTCATTTCTTCCTGTGTCATCCATTTGATTGCTTCGATTAGAAAAGACATGAAAGGAGAAACTTTTTTTCATATAATTATTATATCTTTGCGTACTTAATTGATAGTCAAATTATTCTAATAACACTAATTTACACTTGCAATGACAAACACAATGAGAAAAGCTCTCTGTACAGCAGGAGCATTCGTAAGCACTGCTTGCTTATCGGTCGCATGGGCACAAGATCGCCCCAATATTATTGTTTTCCTGGTCGATGACATGGGATTGATGGATACTTCGGTTCCTTTTATGACCGACGCACAGGGAAACCCCGTTCGCCAACCGTTGAACGATTGGTATCATACTCCCCAGATGGAGCGATTGGCTGCACAGGGCATTCGCTTTTCTACCTTCTACGCGCAGAGCGTTAGTTCGCCGTCTCGTACTTCTATCCTTACCGGACAGAATGCTACTCGTCATCGTACTACGAATTGGATCAATGCCGAAAGCAACAATCGTACTCCCTTCGGGCCACCCGACTGGAACTGGAAAGGGCTTACCCGTGCCGATAAAGTCTACCCTCGTCTGTTGCAAGAGGCCGGTTATAAGACCATTCATGTGGGCAAGGCACACTTCGGTTGTCAGCATAGCGAAGGCGAAGACCCCAAGAACCTGGGCTTCGATGTAAACATAGCCGGTTCTTCCATCGGACACCCCGGAAGCTATCATGGCGAAAATGGCTACGGATGGATCAAAGGGGAAAAAGCACGTGCCGTGCCCGATCTGGAAGCCTACCACGGTACCCAAACTTTTTTGTCGGATGCATTGACGCTCGAAGCCGGTAAGGAGATAGCCAAGGCGGTAGCTGAGAAGCAACCGTTCTACCTCAACATGGCACACTATGCCGTGCACTCTCCTTTTGAAACCGACGAACGCTTTATCGGGCGATACACCGACCCTTCCAAGAGCCAGCAAGCCAAAGCCTTTGCCACGCTGATCGAGGGAATGGATAAGTCGTTGGGCGATTTGATGGACAAGCTCGTTGAACTGGGTGTAGCCGAAAACACCTTGATTCTCTTCTTGGGTGATAATGGGGGAGATGCACCGTTGGGCGAAGCAGCCGACTATGGTTCTTCGGCTCCCTTGAAAGGCAAAAAAGGTTCCGAGTTTGAAGGAGGTGTTCGTGTGCCGTTTATCGCTTCGTGGGCAAGTGTCAATAAAAACAATCCGTTTCAAAAACGTTTCCCCATTGCATCACATGGTGTGCAAACCCAAATGGGTACTGTGATGGATATTTATCCGACCGTTCTCTCTGTGGCAGGTGTCAACGTTCCCAAAGGGTATGTGCTCGACGGATCCAACCTGAAAACGTTGCTTAAAGGCAAAGCCGACCGAAGTCACCGACAGGAGTTCTTGATGCACTTCCCCCACGCACACAGGGGCAGCTACTTCACGACTTTCCGCAAGGGAGACTGGAAGTTGATTTATCACTATAATCCCCAGACACCCGAGAACCCCGATTGTGTACTGTATAATCTGGCAAACGATCCGATTGAATCGACCAACTTGGCACAAGCCGAACCTAAGAAATTGAAAGAGATGCTGACCGCTATGATCGAACGGTTGGATAAAGAAGGTGCTCTTTATCCCGTTGATAAGGATGGTAACGAGTTGAGATGCAAGGGTATAAAATAAAAAAAGGAGCAACGCCTTGCTCCAACCTTTGTTAACCTTAAATCTAATACTATGAAAAACACATTGCAAAGGTAGGGGTTTTGAATGAATCTCCAAATAAAACAAATAAAAAAAGGTGTTTTATAACATGCTTTAAGAAAATTATGCGGGTTATTAAGAGATGAAGCACTATCTCGAATATGCGTTTACATTCTTTTACTTACTCTTCGGTGTCATTAGTGAATCGTTTTGTTGTGAGTGTCAGCTTTAAAAATTATTTTTGTTACCAATTATGGCAACCTCAATAAAAACGGCATGATAAAATCAATACGAAAGATTGGCTATCTGATGATAGTCGCCTGTGCTCTTCCGCTTGCGGCCTTTGCACAAGAGAGTTATACACAGTATGTAAACCCCTTTATCGGTGCAGCCGACAACGGTCATACCTTTCCCGGAGCTTGTGTTCCTTTTGGGCTGATACAGACCAGCCCCGTGACCGGTGCAGTGGGATGGAACTACTGTTCGGAATACATCTATAAAGATAGTCGCATCTGGGGCTTTACGCAAACCCATCTCAACGGAACGGGCTGTATGGACTTGGGCGATATTCTCGTGATGCCCGTAACGGCTGATAAGAACCGGAAAGACTATCGCAGTTCGTTTCGCAAAGAGACGGAGAGTGCCCGCCCCGGTTATTATACAGTGATGCTCGACGAGCCCGGTGTAAAAGCCGAATTGACCGCTACCACCCATGCCGCCTATCACCGTTATACGTATCAGAAAGCCGATTCGGCTGCTGTGTTGGTCGATTTGCAACATGGTCCGGCGTGGAACGAGAAGCAGTACCACTCGCACGTACTGGCTTGCGAGGTAAACTGGGAAAACGATCATACCCTCTCCGGTCATATTCGCAACAAGGTGTGGGTCACGAAAGACGTCTATTTCGTGATGACCTTCAATCGTCCCATGAAACGGATGACGAATCTGCCGTTGCAAGAAACCGAACGCGGCAATAAAATGCTCCTCTCTTTTGATATGAAGCCCGGCGAAACCTTGGAAATGAAAGTAGCACTCTCTTCGGCTTCGGTCGAAGGAGCCGAGCGTAATATGCAGGCAGAACTTCCGGGATGGGGTTTTGACAAGGTGGTGGATGCTGCCGACAAACACTGGAACAGCTACCTGTCTCGCATCGATGTAGAAGGCACGCCGGATGAAAAAACAAACTTCTACACTGCCTTTTATCACACTTTGATACAACCCAACAACATAGCCGATGTAGATGGAACCTACCGCAACGCCAAACACGAACTGGCCAAAGCCGAAGGAGGAGAGTATTACTCAACCTTCTCGTGCTGGGATACGTATCGTGCTGCCCATCCTTTTTATACCCTGCTCGTACCCGATAAGGTAGATGCATTTGTGCGCTCCATGGTCGCACAAGCCGAAGTACAGGGCTTTCTGCCTATTTGGGCATTGTGGGGACAGGAGAATTATTGTATGATCGGCAATCATGCCGTTTCCATCGTAGCCGAAGCCTATCACAAAGGGTTTCGCGGCTTTGATGCAGAGCGAGCATTTGCTGCTGTTAAGAACACGCAGACTGTTTCGCACAAACTAAAATCGAACTGGGAAGACTATATGAAGTATGGTTACCTGCCTGCCGATAAAACACCTGCCGAATCGGTGTCTTCGACCTTAGAGTCGGTATATGATGATTATGCCGCCGCCGATATGGCGCGACTCATGGGTAAGAAAGAAGATGCAGCTTACTTTGCCCGTCGTGCCGATTTCTATAAGAACCTCTTCGACCCCACAACGAAGTTTATGCGTCCGCGCAACAGCGACGGAAGCTGGAAAACACCTTTCAACCCCAGCGATCTGGCACATGCCGAAAGCTCGGGAGGCGACTATACCGAAGGAAACGCCTGGCAATATACCTGGCATGTACAGCACGATGTCAAAGGGTTGATCCGCCTGATGGGTGGCGAGAAACCTTTCCTTGCCAAACTCGACTCATTGTTTACCATCAAACTGGAAGGTTCTTTGGCAGATGTGACAGGGCTTATCGGACAATACGCGCATGGCAACGAGCCCAGCCACCACATCACCTACCTATATGCATTGGCCGGTCGTCCCGAACGTACACAGGAGCTGGTGCGAGAGATCTTTGATACGCAATACCTCAATAAACCCGACGGCCTTTGCGGCAATGACGACTGCGGACAGATGTCGGCTTGGTATATGTTGTCGGCCATGGGCTTCTATCCGGTCGATCCCGTTAGTGCACAATACGTGTTCGGTGCACCGCAGATGCCTAAGTTCGCATTGCGTATGCCCAACGGAAAAACCTTCACCATTGAAGCGCAGGGATTATCGAAAGAGAATAAATACGTGGATAAGATATACCTGAACGGTAAACTGTATAAGAAGAATTATATCGATCACTCGGAGATTGTAAAAGGAGGAAAGCTGGTTTATATCATGAAAGCCAGCCCGAAAGCAAAGGGTATAAAATAAAAAAAGGAGCAACGCCTTGCTCCAACCTTTGTTAACCTTAAATCTAATACTATGAAAAACACAGTGCAAAGATACGGGTTTTGAATGAATCTCCAAATAAAACAAATAAAAACAGGTGTTTTATAACATGCTTTAAGAAATTTATGTGGGTTGTTAATAGTTTGAGTGAAGCTTATGCTTACATTTGCCTCATTATAACCTAATTTATGGATGGTATGAAAGAGGATATACGGATAGAAACAGAACGATTACTGTTGCGCCCCATTACTTTGGATGACACGGAAGCGATTTATGCATACTCGAAAAATGAGAATGTAGGTCCCAATGCCGGTTGGAAACCCCATGAAAGTATAGAAGAGACCCGTGAGTTGATGGAAGTCATTTTTGTAGGACAGGAAGGTGTATTCGGCATCGTTCTCAAAGCAACCGGTAAACTTATCGGTACCATAGGTTTGGTCGAAGACCGCAAGCGGCAATACGACAAAGTCAAAATGCTCGGATATGCCATTGACGAAGCGTATTGGGGGTGTGGATATACAACCGAGGCGGCAGCGGCATTGATTCATTACGGGCGCGAGGTATTGCAACTTCGATTGATTTCGGTTTATTGCTATCCGTTCAATGAGCGAAGCAAGAGAGTGATTGCCAAATTAGGCTTTCACTACGAAGGTCGATTGGCACTTTCCGAGCAGTTATACAACGGTGTGGTGTACGATCATGAGTGCTATGCAATGGTGTTGGAAGATCGGTATGCAGGTTGACGGAATCAGTCCGAAGGTTCGATGAGGTTTGAAATTATTTGAAATGTAAAGATATATTCAAAATGAAACACATTCAATGGTTATGTACAGTTGCCTGTTTGGTGCTGTTATGTCTGCCTGCCCCGGTTCAGGGAGGTAAAAAGGAGAAAACAACCTCGAAGGAGAAGTCAGTTTCTGTGCGAAAGTGGGTGCGGTCAGGTGTTTGGAACGAAGGTTTAAAGGCCAAACCGCATCAATCTACCCGCATGGCTGAGTTTAAAACCCAGTACGAAGCCAATACGGCGCAATGGAAAGCCGCTTTTCGCTGGTTGGCCACGCACGATTTAACAGCAATTGCGAAGGGGCGATACCCCATCGAAGGAACTTCAATGGTCGTTTCGGTCGAAGATAGTTTCAACGAGCCGTTGGCAAAAAGAGGCTCTGAAGCACACCGCAAACATATCGATTTGCAGTATGTGGTTAAAGGAACCGAGCGTTTCGGCCTGTTAGATCATGCTAGTTCTACCCCTAACTGTGCTTATAACGAAGAGCGGGATGCTATTTACTATGACTTCGATCCTGCCAAAACAACTTTTATCGATTCTGTGCCCGGAGAGTTTTTTCTCTTCTTCCCCGATGATTGGCACATTGCCAAGATTGCTACCGATAAGGAGGATCAAAGCATTCGGGTGATTGTTATCAAACTCGACTATATTCCGGTGTAATACCTCTTTTTTGTTGTTTGTTACTATCTGATAATCAGTTGTTTATTGAATTTACTTGATGCGTCGAAAGAGAACGTATTTAACGCAGTGTTAATATACTATTTAACACTGCGTTAAATACGTATTCTTGTCCGGCAAGAATACGTACTCTTATAAATAACTAATAACTCTCCCTACGTTGCAGCATGATAACAGAGAAATCTGTATCTTTGTCTTCTTAACGATGCAACCAACAATGCAATTTTAATATGGAAGAGAAGACGACGGTATACAACGACATAGAACTGACTCCCATGATGAAGCAGTTCATCGAGCTCAAAGCAAAACACCCCGATGCAGTGATGCTGTTCAGGTGTGGAGACTTCTACGAGACCTATTCGACCGATGCAATCATAGCTGCCGAGATACTGGGTATCACCCAGACCAAACGTGCCAATGGTAAAGGAAAAACCATTGAGATGGCCGGTTTTCCGCACCATGCACTCGATACGTACCTGCCCAAACTCATTCGCGCCGGTAAGCGGGTAGCCATCTGCGATCAGCTAGAAGATCCCAAACTGACAAAGAAACTCGTGAAGCGAGGCATAACCGAATTGGTTACGCCGGGGGTTTCGATCAACGACAATATACTTAATTACAAAGAAAATAACTTTCTTGCTGCGGTTCATTTCGGTAAAACGGGATGCGGCGTAGCCTTTCTCGATATCTCTACGGGTGAGTTTATGACTGCCGAAGGCAGCTTCGACTACGTGGATAAACTGCTCAACAACTTCGCCCCTAAAGAGGTACTCTTCGAACGAGGCAAGCGAGGCATGTTCGAGGGCAATTTCGGAAGCAAATTCTTCACCTTCGAGCTCGAAGACTGGGTGTTTACCGAAACCAGCTCGCGCGAGAAACTGCTGAAGCACTTCGAAACGAAGAATCTGAAAGGATTTGGCGTAGAGCCGTTGAAGAACGGTATCATCGCTTCGGGTGCCATTCTTCAGTACCTCACCATGACGCAACATACGCAAATCGGGCACATCACCTCGCTCTCGCGCATTGAAGAGGACAAGTACGTGCGTCTGGACAAGTTTACCGTGCGCAGTCTGGAGCTGATTGGCAGCATGAACGATGGCGGTAGTAGCCTGCTGAACGTAATAGACCGCACCATCAGCCCCATGGGAGCTCGTTTGCTGAAACGCTGGATGGTCTTTCCGCTGAAAGAAGAGAAACCGATCAACGACCGCTTGAATGTGGTCGAGTACTTCTTCCGCCAACCCGACTTTAAGGAGCTGATCGAAGACCAGTTACACCTGATAGGCGACTTGGAGCGTATCATCTCCAAGGTAGCCGTTGGCCGTGTATCGCCCCGCGAGGTGGTGCAATTGAAAATTGCCCTGCAAGCCATCGAACCCATTAAGCAGGCTTGCTTGCAAGCCGACAACGCCAGTTTGAACCTGATAGGCGAGCAGTTGAACCTCTGTCTGGCCATTCGCCAGCAAATTGATAAGGAGGTTAATAACGATCCGCCGCTGCTGATTAACAAAGGAGGGGTGATTAAGAGTGGAGTCAACGAAGAACTCGACGAGTTGCGCCAGATTGCTTATTCGGGCAAGGACTACCTCCTTAAGATACAGCAGCGCGAAAGTGAACTGACGGGTATTCCGAGTTTGAAGATTGCCTACAACAGTGTGTTCGGCTACTACATCGAGGTGCGCAACATACACAAGGACAAAGTGCCGCAGGAGTGGATTCGCAAACAGACATTGGTCAATGCCGAGCGATACATTACGCAGGAGCTAAAGGAGTATGAAGAGAAGATTCTGGGTGCGGAGGATAAAATCCTGGTACTCGAAACGCGGCTCTATAATGAACTGGTGCAGGCGTTGAGTGAGTTTATCCCTGCGATACAGATCAATGCCAATCAGATAGCACGCATTGACTGTTTGCTCTCCTTTGCCAATGTGGCGCGCGAGAACCGTTACATACGTCCTGTGATTGCTGATAGCGATGTGCTCGATATTCGGCAGGGACGCCACCCGGTGATTGAGAAGCAATTGCCCATAGGCGAGAAATACATTGCCAACGATGTGATGCTCGACAGCTCCACGCAGCAGATCATTATCATTACCGGTCCGAACATGGCGGGTAAGTCGGCCTTGTTGCGCCAAACGGCACTGATTACGCTGTTGGCACAGATCGGCTCGTTCGTACCTGCCGAACAGGCACACATTGGTATGGTCGATAAGATATTTACCCGTGTGGGAGCGAGCGATAACATCTCGGTGGGAGAGTCTACTTTTATGGTCGAGATGAACGAAGCGGCGGATATCCTGAACAACGTCTCTTCGCGCAGCCTCATTCTGTTTGATGAGTTGGGGCGCGGCACATCGACCTATGATGGTATCTCGATTGCCTGGGCCATTGTGGAGTACATTCACGAGCATGCCAAAGCCAAGGCACGCACGCTCTTCGCCACACACTACCACGAGCTGAACGAGATGGAAAAGACCTTCAAGCGTATCAAAAACTACAATGTATCGGTCAAAGAGGTCGACAACAAAGTGATCTTTGTGCGCAAGCTCGAACGGGGCGGAAGCGAACACTCCTTCGGTATCCACGTGGCTAAAATGGCGGGTATGCCGAAGAGCATTGTGAAACGTGCCGGCGATATTCTGAAGCAGTTGGAGGCCGACAACCGCCAGCAAGGCGTATCGGGCAAACCGTTGAAGGAGGTGAGCGAGCACCGCGATGGAATGCAGTTAAGTTTCTTCCAGCTTGATGATCCTATTTTGTGTCAGATACGCGACGAGATATTGAACCTCGATGTGAATAACCTGACTCCCCTCGAAGCACTGAATAAGCTGAACGATATTAAGAAGATTGTGAAGGGGAAATAAAACTCCCCCTTTTACTTTATCACAGCTTGCCAAGCCATGTATTGACGGCTTCGAGCATGCGGGGCGAACAAGTCTGTTCGATGGTTGCATATTCGGCAGGCAAGCCCGTGTTGCACTCTTGAAAGAGGTGGTTCAGGTTTTCCAACTCGATGGTGGTAACTCGTTTGTTGCCGTTACTCTCAATGCTGCTTTGAATACGCGACAGGTTCTCTTTGGGAGGTACTTGCAGGTCTTTGCTTCCGTTGAGTGCCAGTACCGGGCAAGTGACTTTGCGTAGATACGCTGCCGGATCGAAACGTAGCAGGTAGACAAACCACGGTGTGGTAATCTGCTCGCTAATGGCGGTTATCTGTTCTTTGGGCAGGCTTCCCAGAGATGCGCTGGTAAGGTAGCGAGCTACCGAATCGCGTAAGGAGGCTCCGTTGTCGGTCGTTTGTGTAATGACCTGATAAGCTCCCGCCATGAACTGCCGCGAGGATGCTACCTGCATCGCATTATAACCCATCTTCTCCTCGATTCGTTGTTTCTGAAGCAGCATCAATTCGTCTCCCTTGATGCCTACGCCTGCCAGCAAAACGATGAAACCGATCTCTTTCGATGCCGAAGCAACCATGGGGGCAATCATCCCTCCTTCGCTATGGCCGATCAGACCGATCTTGTGGGGATTGATCTCCTTTCTTGTTCGAAGGTAGGCAACCGCACTGGCAGCATCTTCGGCAAAGTCTGCTGTGGTAGCCGTATCAAAATTGCCTGTCGATCCGGCTACTCCTCGGTCATCGTAGCGCAGTACGGCTATTCCGTTGCGCGTCAGGTAGTCGGCAATCACTAAAAAGGGTTTGTGTCCGAGTATCTCTTCATCTCTGTTCTGCTTACCGCTACCCGTGATGAGTACGGCAACCGGGAAATTGCTTCCTGTTTGCGGCAGAGTCAGTGTTCCGGCTAGCTTCACACCTGCTTTAGGGTTCTCGAACGTTACTTCTTCCGAATGGTAGGGGTAGGGGGCAATAGGTTCCTGCGGGCGGTTTGCCCGAACGCTTTCGCTGCTTTTCGATAGTTCGAGAGGGAGCGATAAGCCGCCTTGAACGAACGTACCTTTGATCCGGTTATTCTCGTAAGTGCCCGTGTATTTGATTTGGGCGGCGGCTACCTCGAGGGTCAGTGTAGGAGCATGGAAGGTTACGAGGCTAACGGGTATGCCTTTGGCACCCTGATCGGGACTATCCATCGTGGCGGTATACCCGTCGGCTTTGGGTGAGAGGTGAAAGACGAGCCTGAGCTTTCCCATCGGCAGTTGCAAAGTGCCTAACCATTGTCCGCTTAGGTCTTGTGCCGAAAGGGAGACTCCGAAAAGAAGCAAAAGGATGGATGTAAAGAGTGTGTGGGTTTTCATAAGAATCGGTTGATTTAAGTGGTTACGGTAATTGCTTATTCGTTTAGGAATTCTTCCACTTTCTTAAAGAAGAGTGTGAAGTGGTGTCCGTCTATGAATCCGTGATGAACCGTCATTGCGATGGGCATTACCAGTTTATTGTCCCGGACAACGGCTTTGCCTGCATTCATGAGCGGATAGTTGCTGCCGTGCCGGAACTCTTGTGTGGCTGTAATGGAAGTGAAATACAGGTCGGGCGTGGCGCTGAGCAGTATTATGTCAAAATCATCGTTGTCGGCTCCTTGCTCTTCCGAAGAATATGGCTTGCTTTCTGTAGGCAGGTGTTGGATAATGGCTTGTGCCTCCCGGTAAAAAGTGGCAAAGTCTTTATGATAAGGGATGCGTACGGTATGGAAATGCCCCTGCTCGTCGACCTTAATCGGAGTGAGTACATCGATCTTGTCGTAGTACACTACATTTCCGCTGCGATCAATGCGGAAACGGAATTCCTTCACCTCATTAGCTGCATTCAGGATCGCATACAGGTAGTGCAGAAAGAAGGATTGCCCTCTCTCTTTGGCACGTGCCTTAGCTCCTCCACAGGCAACTTCGGAAGTGATGGAGATGGTCGGATTGATAAAATCGCGGAAGAAATTGTAGTTGTCCTTTCTCTCCCACGTCTCTATGTCGATCAGGTGTTTCATTTCTTCTTCTTGCCGTAAAAGAACATGCAGTAAAGTCCTATCAGCACGAAAGGTACGCTCAACCATTGACCCATGTTGAAGGTCATCTGGTCTTCGAAGCCCACTTGATTCTCTTTCAGGAACTCAATAAAGAAGCGGAAAGTGAAGATAGCTGTGAGGCAAAGACCGAAGAAGAAGCCACGGTGAAGTTTCTTGTTGTAATTCTTATACAGGAAGATCATCACCAAGAACAGGATGAAATAAGCGATTGCTTCGTATAGTTGAGCAGGGTGTCGAGGGATCATATCTACTCGTTCGAATACGAATCCCCAAGGTGCATCGGTTGCTTTGCCGATAATCTCCGAGTTCATCAGGTTGGCCAAACGGATGAAGCAAGCGGTAATGGGAGTTGCTACGGCAATCATATCGACTACATCCATGTAGTTCATCTTGGTTTTGCGGCAATAGAGCCAAAGAGAGATGATTAATCCCAATGTACCGCCATGGCTGGCCAAGCCTTCGTATCCGGTGAACTTCCACCCACCGTCAGGAAGAAACTTAACCGGAAGAATCATCTCCCAGAAGTGATTCAGGTAATAGCCGGGATCGTAGAACAGGCAGTGACCCAAACGTGCACCGATCAGGATGCCGAAGAAGCAGTAAAAGAACAGCGGTTCGAATTTCTTCTCGTCAATTTTCTTATCGCGGTACTGGTAATGCACAACCATATAGGCTAAGCCGATGCCAATGGCCCAAAGCAGGCCGTAATAGCGTATCGAAATGGCACCAAACAGATTGAACAATTCTGGATTCGGATTCCAGTTGATGGATAATAAGAGGGTATTCATAAGCTATCTTTGTGTTAAATGAATTTCTTGGCTACTTCTCTGTATGTAGGCACATCGACTCCGTGTGCTTCGGCTTCGGCAATCAGGTCGAACAACAGCCCTTGTATCTCCGAGTCGGTGCCTTTCTGCAGGTCTTTCTGCATCGAGGCGGTACTCTCCGGAGCGAGTTTGTCAATGATCTTGAGGTTGTACGTTACTACATCTTCGGGAAACACAATACCGAGTTTCTTGCCCAAAGCAGCACTTTCGCCCGACAGTCCGATAAAGGTATTCCGTATCTGTCCCGGCTTTTGTACTTCGCCCATGGGTACGTTGTAGTAAGCACCCGTTACCGCCATTGCCGAGATGAACGACCATTTAATGAATGTGTCTCGATCTATATCGGGCGACAAATCGGCTTTAATACCGCTTTCTTGCAACTCCTTTTGTACGCTTTGCAGTACTTCGGGAGCGATTACAGTTCCTTTGTGGGCACCATACACGATACGGAAAATCTTCCCCATCTGTGTTACTTCTCCTACTCCGGATACAAAACCAACGATGTAAATACACCCATCGAGCACAGTTGCCTCGGGGGCTAACTGCTGTATGCGCGGACCGGTGCCGTATACATTGAGTATCGGAATCACCAGGGTTCCTTCGTGCGAAGCTCTGCGAATCAAGTCGGTGATGGAATCGATGGAATATCCTTTTACGCAGACGAATATGACATCTGCCTTTTCGTTATACTCCTCGGCTCTGCATGCCTTGATAGGCAACACTTGTTCGCCTTTGAGATCGGACTTTAGTCTGAGCCCATGCGCTTGTATCGCTTCGAGATGTGCTCCGCGAGCGATACAAGTAACATCTTTTCCGGCTAGAAACAGAAAGCCGGCTATGCTACCGCCAACGCCTCCTGTTCCTATGATGAGGTATTTCATTGTTTTTTGGTTATACGTTGAAACGGAAGTGCATGATGTCGCCATCTTGCACGATATATTCTTTACCTTCAACACCCAGTTTACCAGCTTCTTTAACGGCAGCTTCCGAACCATATTGCAAGAAGTCCTCGTACTTGATTACTTCCGCACGGATGAAGCCTTTTTCGAAGTCGGTATGAATTACGGCTGCACATTGCGGAGCCTTCCAACCCTTTTCGTATGTCCAGGCACGTACTTCCTGTACACCCGATGTAAAATAGGTTTCGAGATTCAATAGCTTATAGGCCGATTTGATAAGACGGGCAACACCCGACTCCTCTAAGCCGATCTCGGCAAGGAACATCTGACGGTCTTCGTATGTCTCAAGCTCTGCGATATCCGATTCGGTCTTGGCAGCTACGACAAGGATCTCTGCGTTTTCGTCTTTGACTGCTTCGCGTACCATCTCTACGTATTTATTACCGTTGGCTGCGCTTGCTTCGTCTACGTTGCAAACATACATGACCGGTTTGCTGGTAAGCAAGAAAAGCTCTTGTGCAGCCTTCTGTTCGTCTTTCGAGTCGAAGGTAACGGTACGTGCCGATTTGCCTTGTTCCAAAGCTGCTTTGTACTGTATCAGTACGTCGTACATCAGTTTGGCTGCCTTATCGCCACCGGTTTGTGCCTGTTTTTGTACTTTCTGAATACGGCTGTCGATGGTATCGAGGTCTTTGAGTTGCAACTCGTAATCAATGATCTCTTTGTCGCGCAGGGGGTTGATACTTCCGTCAACGTGCACCACGTTTTCATCGTCAAAGCAGCGCAGTACATGGATGATGGCATCTGTCTCGCGGATATTGGCCAGGAACTTATTACCTAATCCTTCGCCTTTGCTCGCACCTTTTACCAATCCGGCAATGTCAACGATCTCCACCGTAGTGGGGACAATGCGATTGGGGTGTACCAATTCTGCTAATTTATTCAATCGTTCGTCGGGTACGGTAATTACACCTACGTTCGGTTCGATTGTACAAAAAGGGAAGTTTGCCGCTTGTGCCTTTGCATTCGACAAACAGTTGAAAAGCGTCGACTTACCTACGTTGGGAAGTCCGACGATACCACATTGTAAAGCCATTCTATTATTATCGTTTTATATATTATCAGCTGGTATAGAACAGAACTTTTGTCTGCTTTATGGCTGCAAAGATAACGATTCTTTTAAAAATAAAGATTATATGGTTGGAATTCATTCGTATTAGATGACTATCAGCTCCTTCAACTCCTTGGCTATACGCTCGTATCCTTTTTCGTTCGGATGCAATCCGTCACTAAACAAAGAGAGGTCGATTGCCCCGTTCTTGTTGGTCAATGCCGGCGTGAGATTCACATAGGTTGCTCCACTGGCGGCCAACTGCTGTTGCAGGCGCTGGTTGAAGGTGGCTACCCGTTTTTCCATTCCTTTTCGGGGTAAGATGCCTACGATGCACAGCTTTGCTTGCGGTTGGCGGTATTGAATAGCCTTGACTACTTGTTGCAGTCCTTCGATAATCTCCTCGTCACTGTTCATCTCGAGATTGTTCGTGCCAATCATCAGAAAGATTTGTTTGGCCTGATAGCCATCGAGTTCGCCATGATAGATACGCCAGAGCACATTCTCCACTCTGTCCCAGCCGAAGCCGAGGTTGCGGACAACCTTGCCTTTGAATAGCTTCTCCCAAGCCTTTGCACCCGACTGTTTGGGGGCTACCGGCTCACCTGCCCAATAGTGGGTGATGGAGTTACCGATCATTACAATATCGGGTGCTTGCTCTTTGTTTAGTTTCAGTATCTGTTCGTGGCGCTTGTTCCACTCGTACATATCCGGTTCGCGGCGTTGTTTGCAAGGCGAACAGGTGCTGAGACTGTTGCTCTCTTCGTGCAAAATCTCTTTAATTTTTCGGGTGTAGCTGTCGGCATATTGTTGCATACCCAAATCGTTGGGATGCACTCCCTCTACGGCAGCATCGATAGATAGGCCGATCTCCTCTTTGGTGAGGTAATAAATCTGGGGTACTCCCTTTTTTTGGAGTGCTTCGTATGCTCTGCGTAACTCTACGTTGGCTACCTTATAAGAGGTTTCCGTCTCTTTGGAAGTGAGGTCGTTGGTATATCCGGCGTGTTCGACCAATAAGATGGGTGCCTGACTCTGTTTGCGTAAGATATCGACTCCTTGGAGCGTACGGTCGTAAATGAGTTTGGATGCCTCTTCGCCGGGAAGGTTAGGCATGCAGTCGATGATGTATAGTTTGGCATCTATCTCGGCAAGCAATTGAAACAGTTCGGTTTCGAGCTTTCCGTTTCCCGAGAAGCCCAGATTGACCACCGGATGTGCTGTCTGGCGACTTACGATATTGGTCCATGCCATCCCCGGGCGTGAAGCGCAAGCTCCCTGTGCGATGGAAGTGCCATATACCACCACGGGCTTTTCGGACGAAACTGGAAGGAAACTCAGAGACGATTCGGTCGGAACACCTATCTCCAACCACGAAACCGAGTTGTAAAGAGGTAGGAAAAGACGGTATTCGTATCCTTGCCCGTGTCGGCTCTCATACGACAGTTTGCGGTAGGTATAGGTTACCGTATCGCCAAACGCATATTGTGCTCCGCACCAACGTTGGCGTCCGTCGCTGTCGATGGCATACAAATCGACGCCCGATACTCCTGTCGACGGCATGTGAGGCATTGAGGATCCTCCTCTGACGGTATATCTCACTTTGATTTCGGGTGCATTGGAGTAAAACGATACCGATAATCCGGCACTCTCTCTGGATAGGTTCCAAAGCGGGGTGCGTACTTTGTCTTTGGCACGCTGAGGCAGGCGGTCATACGTCTCTTTTATCTCTTCGTTCCAGGCTCGTCCGGCAATGGTGGCGAAGCTTTGTTTCAAGGGATTTTCCCACTTGGTTTGTGCTTGTAGTGCCATGCTGCATGCGAGCATGGCTAAGATGATAAAGCTGTGTTTCTTCATGTTTATAATCGAAATTAAAGAATTTAATGTTGCAAATATAAAGCAAATGCTTTCAAACTCCTCTATTTGAGTAAGAGGAATTTGAAAGCATCATGCTTATTTATAAATTTAAATTAAACATCAAAACCCGTTTACCGCTCCGGGACCTTGCTGTGCGGTGGTAGGCCAACCCGGATTCTGATAAATAGGAGATGTTGTCAGATCTTCCTTATTGCCCGGAGCAGCCGTTTGTATGAAATTATCCATTGCAATAGGTGCTAGATAATGGGCTGCATGCCATTTATAACCATTGTAAAATCGGTTGTTCTCTTCCACAATTTGATAAGGGCGCAGGTAAGTGCTCTGAGTTTTAGGAGAGACATTGGCTCTTGTTCCACCAACAATCAACGTGGTTTCTCCGTCTGCATTCACATACTCTTTAAAATTGCTATCCCATAAATTGAATCCCTCAATGATATAAGGAGTTGTTATTAGCTGATCGATAGCTCTCCAACGACGTAAATCGTCGTACCGGAAACCTTCTCCGATAAACTCACAACGGCGTTCGCGGCGAATATTATACATGGTAGCATCCGTCAGAAGTTTACCGGCTGTATAAGCTGCCCAGTCGCCCTTTGCCTCTTTGGCTATATCGGTAGCGGCAATGGTTTTCTCAAAATCGGTATCAACACCTGCTCTGTTGCGAATCTCGATCCAATACTTTTTCGCCTTCTCGTTTAAGGAGTTGTGTCGCATATAGTATGCTTCCATATAATTCAGATAGGCTTCTGCCGCGCGGAAGATAGGCCAACCTGTATCTACAAATGCTCCCGGATAGAATTTAAAATTGCAATATTTTCTCAAGCTGTAACCGGTGACGTCTCGTTCGTCCGAAGAGCTGATAATCATTGGATGGGCAAAGAAGTTATCGCCATTGTCACTGTATAAATAATCTCCTTTGATCTTGCAGAATAAGCGTAGTCTCCAATCGCGTTTTTGACGGAAGGAGTCAAAATCACGGTCTCCCTTATAGTCTGTTGAGGCATAGATCGGTAAGCCGTTTTCCATAAGGAATGATTCGACAAACCCTTTGGTGTAGCCAGATCCGTTACTACCGTAATATAGATAGCGTGTCGTTACATGTGATGACAATACGGCATCGTAATCTCTCCAAAACAAAACTTCAGGATATCCTTCCAGATTTTCGTCGCTAAACATCTTAAAGTAAGGGTTCTGAATCTCCTTTGTGAGTTCTGTTTCATTTTTTGTGTTTGTGGTCAACTGAATCTTGTCTGCCACTACAGCCGATGACTCAATTGCTTGTTCCAAAAAGAACTCTATTTCTTTTTCAATACTTCCGGTAGGAAAATGATAAGAAGCGTTATATTCTTTCGTTGCTCCCGGCCAGTTTGAACCTTGGGGCACGAAAGGGGTACCCTTAAAGTTTGTCAGCCAGGAAGCTTCGAACAGAGCTACTCTCGATTTGAACAAATAGGCAACATCTTTGGATATTCGATTTTTCTGATTAGGAGAAACCTGTTTAAGCAGGTTGATCGCATTGTCTAAATCGGATAAAATGAAACGGGCAACCTCATTTCTTGGCATTCGTTTACTAGCCTCAATCAGTGCCGGTTCCTCATCCGGTAGTGTTGTTTTAATGATAGGGAAGTCTCCATATTCTTTTAATTTCAGGAAGTAGTTATAGGCTCGTAGAAAATAGACTTCGCCGATATAATGATTGATGTTTTCGGTGTTTCCTTGAATTAAGTTTAATTTTTGACGCTCTAATACTGCATCCAGAAAATAGTTACAGTTATAAATTGTTTTGAACTCCCAGTTTCCACCATTCTTGTCTACGCGATAATTGCCTGGTGAGAAGCGGTTCCCGGGTGATACGGCCGCTTGATTGTCAGTATTATTATCTTCACCGCTCATCATGGTCCATCCTTCCGGTGTACGAAAACTGTAAAGAGTGATTGAATAAGAGGCTAAATCCGATTCGGACATAAAAAACTTGTCGGGTGATACTGCCGATAAAGGTGCCCTATCGAGGAAGTCATTACACGATGTCAAGCCCAAGAGTGCTATGCCGCAAATACATGAGCTCCATGTTTTGTTTATTGTTATTTTCATTATTTTGTCGAATTAAAAGTTAACACTTAAGCCAAAAGATATAGTCGTCTGGAGAGGGTAAGAGCGTCCGGCTCCCTGATCGCCTGAGAAAGATTCAGGATCAAAAGCTTTGCTTAAACTAGTGCCTGTCCATAGGTTCTCTGCAGAAACAAATAATCTAAGCTTTTGCATAGCTGCCTTCTGACTCAGAATAAGAGGGAGGGTGTATCCTAACTGAACATTTTTTAAACGGATATAAGCACCACTTTGTAGATAGCGTGTCTGAATCTGTTGGTTCTTTGCATTATCAAAAATAGGACGTGCATAGTAAGCATTCAGGTTTTCACCCATGGGGTCATCAGCTAAGCGGAAGTAGTCTTCGTGTGCTTTCAAACCCATACCATGCCACTTACTAGTAGCACCAAATAACTGAGGACTACCCAGCCACAAATCGCGTTTCATGGTTCCCTGAAAGAAAACAGAGCAATCAAATCCTTTCCAATCGCCATCTAAGGTGAGTCCGAAGTTATAGCGTGGGGTGTCGTTGCCAATAATTTTTTTGTCACCCATATCTCCCAATACGCTTTTTCCGCCATTGATTTCTCCATCTCCATTCAAATCGGCATACATAATGTCGCCGGCGGCCCATTCTGAACCCAATGCATTTTGGTTTACTTTGGATAAGTGTGCATTCATTTCATCGTTGGTTTTTGCGATGCCAAGGGTGGTATATCCCCATATTTCACCTAGATATTGTCCGACATGATAAATCTTTGTGCCATTATCATAGTTTAAAATGTTGTTTGATTCATTCGGGTATTTCATTACCTTAGAGCGTGCATCGGCTACAGTAAACCTTACCCCATATGACAATCCGTTTTTCAAACGATCTCTCCAACCGATACTCAACTCCCAGCCTGCCGTTTTAAGGTCGGCATTATTCATTTTTGGAACGCTGGTTCCTAGTGTAAGAGGAAGTTCCGGAGCAGGACCTACCATGTTGCGCGTATAGCGGTTAAACCAGTCGAAAGAGCCACTAAGCCTGTTATTAAAAAAACCAAAGTCGAGTCCTATATTCCAAGATTCCACTTTCTCCCAGGTTAAATATTTGCTAATGAGGGGCGCTGCTTCTATTTTATTGGGATTTGTTCCGTTCAATAGCCAGTTGCTGCCATTGGCTGTTATCTTCATCAATGAGTAGAATGGGTACAACGATTCTGTATTTTGATTACCTAATGTACCATAGGATGCTCTAACTTTCAGCAGGCTGACCTCTTTACTCAACGACTCCATAAATGGTTCGTGTGTAATATTCCAGCCACCTGATAAAGAGGGGAACCAGTTCCAGCGCTCTTCGCTCAAAAAACGAGAAGTACCGTCATAACGTAAATTGGCTTCCAACAAGTATCGTCCTTTATAGTCATAATTTACCCGACCAAAGAAACCGGCGGTTGCCCAATGATTATAGCTTCCGTCTGTTATTTTGTCAGCACCTGTTGCTGTATTGATGGTCGGTAAGAAAGGAGTAATCAATCCGTCCCGATAAGCCTGAATGCCTCTGTCTTTATTCAATTCCGCATTGAATCCGATCATTGCTTTGTACGTATGTGTGTCATTGATCGTTTGTCCATACTCGGTATATAAATTGGTATTGAAGAAGTTCTCTCTGTACCCTTTTTCGGTAACACGGGAAAGCCCTGTTGCATAGGAACCAACAGGCATTACATTAAAATTAACGCCATCGATACCCACCTCTTTTATAGGTAATACTTCGTTGTGGACAAAGAGATTGCGAGTTCTATAATTACCTTCAGCAAAGATTTTCCAATTTTTGATGGGTTCCAGAACAAGTTGCAATTGTTGGTATAAGTAATCGTCTTGTGTTTTGGCGCGTCCCCCATCACGCAAAGCAGGAATATAGGTGGCATAGGTATTGCCGCCATGCTCATAGTTTCCGGGTACGGTTGGCCATGTGCGCGATAATCCTTGATAGAATAGTCGGCTGTTGTCTGTTAAGAATTGAGGTTGATCGGTGTCGGCACGAGTAAATTTTGTAGAGACATTGATCGAAGCCCAGTCGGCTAACTTTGCATTGATTTTTGTAGAAAAGGCATAACGCTGGAAATTATCATCTCCATAGCGTAACAGTCCATTCTGATCCAGGTAATTCCCCGAAATATAATATTGTACGCTTTCACTACCCCCATTGATCGATACATTCTGCTCATGGGCAAAAGCGTTGCTTTTGTAATGCTCTTTTAGCCAGTCAACGTTGTTATTACCATATTCCCAGGCATTGTATAAATTGGAGTTATTTTTGTCGGGTATACTCTGAGTTGTTATTTCACCTTTTTGAAAGGCAACAATTCGATCCATCGTTTCCTTGTCAAATACAACACCTTGATTTGCGTTTGTCGATGCTAAGTTATAGTAATTGGCAAAGCTATACGAATCCATCATTTCAGCCATCCGGGTAGGTGAAGATAAGCGGAAGCTGGCGTTGTATGCTACATTGGGTTTCCCTGCTTTTCCTTTTTTGGTTGTCACCAGAATGACACCAAAAGAGGCTCTTGATCCATAGACAGATGCGGCGGCGGCATCTTTCAGCACGGTAACGTTTTCGATATCCTGTGGATTGAGGGCATTAATGTCTCCATCCATTCCATCGATAAGAATCAGCGGAGACGATTTTGAGCCGCTTCCGATAGTACCCGCTCCGCGAATATTAATATTCATACCGTTATTTAGCTCTCCACCCGCACTGTTCATCATGATGTTCAAGCCGGGAAGTACCCCTTGTAGGGCTTGAGTTGCATTCGTTACGGGGCGTGATTGAAGTACCTCGTCGCTCACTGTACCTACTGCTCCAGTGAGATTTACTTTTTTCTGCGTACCAAAACCGACAATGACTACTTCATCTAGTTGTTTGGTATTCTCTTGTAGTTTGATATGGATTACTTTTCCTGTTACGGCTACCTCCTGGGAAATATAACCGATGTACGAAATAATAAGTGTCGCACCTTTAGGAGCATTGAGTTTAAAATTACCGTCCAAGTCAGTAATTGTACCGGTCTGAGCACCTTTGATGACGATTGATGCACCAATAATAGGCTCTCCTGCGTCGTCTGTAACAGTTCCTGTTATGGCAGTCTGTTGTTGTGTAATGTCGGCAACGAATGATCCATGTGTTGTTTCTGCGAATACACTTCCGGGAAAGCTTAGCGCGAAACTCATAAAAATCAAGCCAACCGTCTTTGTCCTTTTTGACATAATTGTTGTTTTTAAGGTTAATAAATGTGGTTCTTATTTCGCCCTAAGTTCATTAAGAGGAGCTTAGGTCTTTTTCTACGTTATCACTTCGAATGACTTACAATTCTGATTGTTCTGTCGGTTATTTTCTAACTCCATACAAGAGCACTTTGGTAGCACGTAATCGGTAAAAATAGGAGGAAGTGCGATTTGAGTATGGACATAGGTTCCCCGTACCACCCCTACCGCGTATGCGATAAGGATGGCTTTACAAAAGAAATAAATAGTAGGGATGTGGTTTACTGCCCGATCAGTTTAGCTATCTCGGCTGCCCATACCTGATATCCGGCAGTGGTCAGGTGTATATAATCGCCTCCGTAAAGTCCGTCTTTCATGGTGCCATCGGCTTCAACGAACCATTGAGTCGGATTGATATACTCTACTCCTTTTAGCTTGGTGCGTGCCAGTATCTGATGAATTTTGTTGCATTTGATACGAATGGCACTATTTCCCTCCTTGCCTGACGGTAGTAATCCCATAAGGATAATTCGTGTGTCCGGCAACTGTTTGCGTGCTTCTTGAGTTACTGCGATGATGCCTTCGGCTACATGCTCGGGTGTCTCATTTTCTCCGATCAGGTCGTTGATGCCGATGGCGATTATCGCATTTTTCGGATGAGCGCTGTTGTAGTTTCCGTGACGAATGCGCCATTGCAGGTTTTGAGTACGATCTCCTGATATACCGGCACTTTCCCACTGATCCTTACCGATAGCATTATCCATGACTGTTTTTCCCGGCTTATAGCTCACTGCTTTGCGGTTTCCGCCCCATCCCTGTGTAATTGAGTTTCCCAGCAAGAGTAGTTTGAGGTTTTTCCCTTCGAGGGTGCGGGTAATATCCTCTGATACACTATGCCATTCATTACCCTCTACCCATCCGGCGGCCGAACGGAACTCATTTCCCGGAACTGCAAGGATGCACGGGTTGCGCTCTCTACCTGTAGCTGTAAGGATGAAACGAACAATAGGTTCCGGATTATTGAGAGAATGGGGGTGATGCCCTATTCCCGGTTTGTGTATGACGGTCAATGGTTTGTTCAGCTCCCGGAGTCTGGCTTCGAAGATGTCCGTATTCTCTGCTGTTGGTACTACCTTATCGGTATCGCCTACTACGTGCAACATTGGTATGTTTGCTTTGGCTAATATTGCTGCATGGTCTATCGGATTTTGTTTATAATTAAGTGCCTCTTGCTCATTGGCAAATTTGTAGGATTTCATGAGTTGCTCTGTTTCGGCTTTCGATCCGGCAGATGTTCCTTTACCCATTGGCCAGCTTTTTATATCCATCACAGGAGCGTCGGCATAGATGCAGGCTACTTTTTCCGGATTCTGGGCAGCCCAGTTGTAGATGATAAGACCACCGCGGCTCATACCTTCAAGAACAACTTTCTTATGGAAGCCGGCTTTACGCATGCGCTTGTAGAAACTGTTCCATCGGGCTACGGCTTCGGGGGAGCCGTATAAGCCTGCCACATCACAGTATACGATATGGAAACCATTTTCCAACATATCAATGTCTGTTTGTGGTTCGTGATTCCAAAAGCGTGCACGGATCATCCACGGTTTTCCTTTTGCCTCGGTACGTGGTTGCACAACAAAGCATTTGGTGCCATCATTGGTAAATTCGTAGCCCTGATAACCATGAAAATTGAACTTCTTGTCCTCTTTAAGATTTAGAGCTTGTGTGAGGTCTTTCCCAATCTCCGGTTTAAGTGTTAAGTATTCGTATATCTTTCGGGCTATTTTTCCGGCTCCGATAGAAGATGGATGTAGTTTGTCGGGCATCATGCTTCCTTCCCATTTGTCGCCAAACAGATTGAAAAGGTTAATTACTTCCAGATTGTTGCTATAGGCTATCTCTTCTATTGCAGGGCGAGTGAACTTCTCTATCACAAGGTTACTGATTCCCGGTTCGTCGGGTAAAAAGCAACGCACAGGAGTCAGTAAGATAATACGGGGATGTGATTCGAGTTTTCGGTAACTATCAATGAGGGCCTGATAGTCTGCCTTAAAATCGTCATTGTATTTACGATTTTGTGGCTTGGAGTCGTTAGTACCTAGCTTGATTAGTATGATATCCGGTTGAAACTCCTGTGATTTGCGGTAGGCATCGGTTTTGATGTAAGGCGAATCTCCCTTTGACAGTAGGGTAGTAGCCGATACTCCGAAGTTTTCCACTTCATAGTCATCTCCCAGATATGATTGCAATTGGGCGGGATAAGAATTTTTCTCTCGATTGGCTATTCCGGCTCCATAAGTGATGCTGTTGCCTATACAAGCTACGCGGATTGGAGCGGCATAAGTTGCCATCGCGCTAAGCAATAAGACGAAAAGGAAGGAAAATAGTTTATTCATAACGTATCGTGTTTTTAATAATTATTTATTTCTGAAAGCTCCATTCGGCCAAACCGATTTGCGGATCATTGTCTACCGTACGAGTCACTTTTAATATCAAGTAGCGGGTTGTCACCGGGGCGAATCGAACTACCTGTTCAATCGGGTTACTCTTGATATTCGAAAACTCGCCCTTAGCTATAATCCTCTCAGGCTGGTCGGGTTTCGATGCGGTATATAACTCATAGGATGAGATAAGCCCGCTGGGGTATGAAGCCTGATCCGGTAAATAGGTTAACATAGAAACTGTTTGGTTTTTTTTTAAATCAAAAGTAAGGCTGTGGCTATTGATAAAGCAAGTCGTATTTGTATTCTTGTCGTAAGCTTTCCGGCTTTTCCGGTCGCTGATACCTTTTATTTGATAAGGTATTGATGGTGTCTGTGTAGTAACGGTGGTGCTCTCTTGTGGTGTCGTAACGGTGTCTGAAAAATAAGCTTCTATATTGTTGATTGTTAGCGGATCTCTGGCATCTGTAAAGTGGATGCGCAGACGGTCGGCTGTTGTTGAAGGAAAACGCAGGATACGCTTATACCCCACAGTAGTAGTCTCTTCGCCTGTGGATACGGGTTGCCATTGACCGTTGGCATATACTTCAATACGGAATGCCTTCACTCGCTGTCCGAGTGGAATGTATTCCTGAATAAGAAGGCGATTAAGCGGAGTCGGTTTCGTGAACGTAAAGGTCAGTGAAGCAGCGGTTATCCCATCGGACGTAGCCCAGTAAGAATCGTAATTCCCATCAGTAATGCATGCAGGCGAGTACTCTTTCGAACGGCTGTTGCTCGCTTCGGGTACGATACCCGATAGTAGGTTGTGATTGAGCTCAGCACGTATCTGCTGATACCACATCACTGCGCGGGTAGAGTCTATTGGATGAATCCGTCCGGTGCGGTCTACAGGAAAGTTTAATAACAAGGTTGCATTGTGTCCTACACTTCTGTAATACAGGTCGGTCAAGTGCTCTACACTTTTCACTCGGTCATCTTCATTGGCATGATAAAACCACCCCGGGCGAATAGACACATCACACTCGGCTGCTACCCACTGATTGCCATCGGCATGTCCGTATTGCAGCTCACGGTAGTTGGCATAGCCCGGATAAACCTCTCCTTCGCGCAGAAAAGACCAGTTGGTTTCGCCTGCATAGCCATTCTCGTTGCCTACCCAGCGACAGCCGGGACCTCCATCGGAGAATACGATAGCTTGAGGTTGTACCTTATCTAGTAAGCGGTAAATGCGCGGATAGTCGTAATATAGTTTTCGATCAATGGAACGAGAGTCTTTGGATCCACCATACCATCCGTCTCCACCGTTTGCTCCATCAAACCAGACTTCAAATACCTCTCCATAGTTTGTCATAAGCTCGGCAAGTTGTTTATGGAAATACTCTACATACTCGGGAGTACCATAAAAAGCCTGATGACGATCCCAGGGAGAAAGGTAAACCGCAAATTTGATACCGTATTTTTTGCAGGCATCGGCCAGTTCACGTACCAAATCGCCTTTCCCGTTTTTCCAGGGAGATTGCTTAATACTGTAATCGGTATACTGAGTAGGCCACAGACAGAATCCATCGTGATGCTTGGCTGTTAAAATAACACCTTTCATACCCGATTTTACAAAGGTTTGTACCCATTGTTCGCAATCCAGATTCGATGGGTTAAAGGTCTTAGGGTCGGCATCACCGTATCCCCATTCTCTGTCGTTAAACGTGTTGAGCCCGAAGTGTACAAAAGCATAAGTTTCCATCTTTTGCCATTCCACCTGTTTCTTTTCTGGGATGGGTAGGAGGGGTTGAACTGACGTTCCCTCTCGACCAGGTGCCAGTTCTTTTGTTTGTGCTAATGCCCAAGCCGATACTCCGGTCCATAGACAGATGAAAAGAAGTAACTTCATTAGAAACGTTTTGTCTTTCATATAAACACTATTAAAAAGGTGAAAAATGCATGGGTGCAAATATCCATATTATTGCTTTTAGTTATTTCCTGAACAGTTCTTTTAATTTCCTGATCCGTCCTGATCTATCCTGTTTTCAGTACTCAGGTTATCCTGTTGCCTATATTGTGTCGGTGTCATTCCTTTGATTTGCTTAAAAAGGGTGCTGAAGTAACGTTGGTACTCGAACCCGACTTCGATCGATATATCAGCTATTGACAGATGTTTGGCTTGTAGTAATAGTTCGGATGCCTTTTCTACCCGGAGGTGGTTGATATAGTCATTGACACCCATGTCAGTCAACCCCTTCAGCTTGGCATAAAGTGGAGATCGACTCATGTTCATCTGTTCGGTGATAAATTTGATGTCCAGTTCTTTGGATGATAGATGATCAAGTACCAGTTTGTTAAACTTGAGCAGAAACTCTTCATCACTGTTTACCATACTTTTTTCTGCCATTTCGTCGGCTCCCCGGAAAAGCAAATCTTTGTATCTTGCTTTCATCTTTGCCCGGTTCTGTAACAGATTGCGAATGAGAGTCTGTAAGAACTCCATATCGAAAGGCTTGGAAACGTAAGCGTCGGCTCCCAGTTTATACCCCGCAGTGCTACTGTCCGTGTCTCCTCTGGCGGTGAGCAGTATAACAGGTATATGATTGGTTTTACTTTCACTTTTAATTTTCCGGCAAAGTTCATATCCATCGACCAAAGGCATCATCACATCACTGATAATGATATCTGGTAGTTTCTCAGCTATAATAGCCCAAGCTTCCTTACCATTCGGAGCGGTATAAATTACTCGAAAGCTACTTTTGAGTGCTTCTGCCAAGAACCGGCGCAAGTCTGTATTATCTTCGGCTATTATTACAGAATATGGTGTGGTATCGAAGGTCTCGGTAACAAGCGTCTTTGTCTCGACTTCGGGTGCTTTACTGTCTTCTTGTATAGTCAATGGTAACTCGAAGTAGAAGGTCGCTCCTCGGTCAGGGTTATTGAATGCGCCGATGATACCCCCGTGTTTTTGTATGATTGTTTTTGCGTATGATAGTCCGATTCCACTTCCACCTTTATTGTGCTTTCCCTGATAAAACCGACTGAACAGTTGCTGCGGATCTACCTGCTTCAACCCGATTCCCTGATCGGATACACTAATCCGTACGCTGTTATTGACGATGCTGCTTGAAAGGATAATCCGGCTCTCCTCAGGTGTAAATTTGAGTGCGTTCATCAACATATTAGAGAGTACGGATTCGCACTTATGGTCATCAAAGCAGACCGTTCCTATACTTTCATCTAACTGATATACTAAAGATATCTGTTTCCTCTCTAATTCATACTTAAACTCTTCCGATACTGAGTAAATCCATTCGTTTAGCATATGAGGATAGCTTTGTAAAGCATTCTCTTGATCGCTGATCCGGTTCACATCCAGTGTCATATTGATAATATCTCTCATTCGGTTGGCCGATTTATGTACGTTGATTAGCTGTCCTCTAATGTTTCGCCAATCTTCGGGAGCAACGATTTCCGAGTCGATCTTGTCGATGACTTTTTTTAATGGTGTATAAATCAGTGTGAGCGGCGTGCGCAATTCATGACTGATATTAATGAGAAACTGAATTTTCTCTTGATTCGTTTGTTGTATCACTTCGCCCATTTTCCATTTCATCTTTTCCTCCTTACGCCGAACAATAGCAATGGTTTGCCAAATAAGTAAGATTAGTAAAAAGAAAACAAGCAATAAGATGATCCGATAGTCTTTATACCAAGGGGGGGTAACCGATAGTTGAAGAACTTGCTGTGGTTTGCTCCACTCTCCATTATTGGTATAGCAAGATACCTGAATAGCATAATCACCCGGGGATAGCAGATCGAGGTCAAGTGTGGGACTGTAACTTTCTATCTTTTTACTTTCGCCACCCTGCGCTGTAAATTTGAATATGTTGTATCGGAAAAGTCTCTTTTTGAATAGATCTTGTTCGATGGATACAATCTTTATTTTCAATGATTTATAGTCCCAAGGTATCGAGAACTTTCGGTAGTTCGGAGCCTCTTTTTCGAGTTGCCGCCAGTAGGATACTTTATCTAACATTACGTCGGCCAGTTCGATTTGGAGAAGAGTATTGCTGATAGAAGCAATCGACTTCCGGATTTGTACCAACCCGTGGTTTCCGCCTATGTATAGATATGGGGTCGAATCAGGAATTGCGTAAGCATTCGAGAGCTCGTTGGCTGTATACCCGTCTGACTCCTGCCAGGTTGAGAACTTCTTCGTTCTTGTATCGTATGAGAACAGTCCGTTTTGTGCTCCGATCCAAATATTATCTTTTTCTATCACTACGGCCGAAACTCTTTCAAAAAGAGATGTTTGTATCTTTTCGTATGTTCGTGTATGCAGATCAAACACTCTTAATCCCCGGTTAGTTCCCATCCAAAAGCGACCATTTCTATCTTGTCCGGCCACCTCAATAGCTTCTTGTCCGGATTGAGTGAAAAGTAAGGAGAGAGAGTCCGTTTTCAGGTCAGCACTCAGTAGGCTATTTCCAGATAAAAGATATACGATGCTCTCTTTTTGGGAAATCATACGTAGCCCCGGTATTCCCAACGGGTGTTCACGGTTCTTCAAAATAGAAAAAGACTGTGTTGATTTGCGGTATACGTAGGGTGTTTGACCAAGAAACAGAAAGCACTCGTCTGATACCCTGAAAATCTGCTCCAAGTATCTTGAATAATACTCACCGTGGCTAATTTGCTCGTTAACAAGAACAAACGGGGTGTATCTTCCGGTTGCCTTATTGAAACGATACACTCCATTATTGTACAGTGAAATAAATAATTCTGTCGATGAATAATCAACGATTGAAATTACTTTTTGGTTGTGTGTCGATACAAAATGTTTAAAGGTCTGTGTTGCCGGATCAAATCGATTCACTCCTCCACCATCGGTGCCGACCCATATAAATCCTTGCTTGTCTTTACATAGGCTATTTACTGCTCTACTCGTTACTCCGTAAGGATTATCTTGAGGTACTTCACCATAAGTTTGTATGGATGTCTTTTTTATTTCGAATAATCCCGCTCGTACGCTTCCTGCCCAAATGTTTTGCTGTCGATCTTTATATAAACATCTGATAGCATTGTCGGGCAATGAACGGGATTCTCCCGGAATGTGAATTAATGACGAAATGGAATATGGGGTATCTAAATGAAGAATATTAATACCTCCGCCATCAGTTGCTAACCATAAATCTCCGTCTTTCTCTAGAATATCAATAATTAAATTATTGGTAAGTGCTGAGTTTTCTGTTGTGAATTCTTTTTTTAGATTTCCATACCGGTCGAATACAGCAAGTCCCTTGCGATAGAAAGATATATATAAATTTTGATTGTTGTCCAGATAAGCTGCCGTAATGTTGCCTGATAATGTTCGATATACAGAAGGGTAGAAGCGATTGCTACGATAGTTATACTCCCATATCTCAGAGTCCTGACAGATAAGTGTAAGCACATCTTTCTTCTGATGAAAAATGTGGGTAATATGGAAGGCAGTATTGTCTTTTCTCTTTAGTGTAATCTTCTTGAAAAAGTCATGCTCGAGGTCATATTGATAGAGTGTTTGTGTTCCACCAAACCATAGTTCCTTATCTGTAGCATAAGCCGAATACACCGTCATGGGTTCGTTCGTTATCGTTTTAAATCCGTCCAGCACTTTATCATACTGAGCAAGGCCGTAAGAAGTCGAAACCCAGATGCTATTTTGAGGTCCCTCTACTACAAAAGAGATAAAGTTACCGGGTAGCGAACAGGGATCTTCTTCTTTCTTAAAATAGTTCTTCATTTCATGACGATCATATCGGTTCAATCCGAAGGCAGTGCCAACCCATAATATGCCTTTACTGTCTAAGAGAATGGAAGTGATATTCGAGTTAGATAGCCCTTTATCAATATCCATTGTCCAGAAGTAGTAATTATCGTTACGTGCCTGTGTACTTCCTATGATATAAATCAGACAAAAGGTAAGTGCAAATAATCTTTTCACGGTGATAAATTCATATATTTCGTTCCAAAGATATTGGTTTTTCTTCAAACCATCCCTCACTCATAGTACGAATTTACCATAAGTATGGTATTTCCAATGAACTAAAACCCGACTATCTTTGTCCTATAATAAAAACAATAAAACAAAGGTATGGGAAAGATTGCAAAAAAGCTGACCGATTTGGTTGGCAACACTCCGTTACTGGAGTTAAGTAATTACAACGAGAGAAAGCATCTTCAAGCAAAGCTGGTGGTAAAACTCGAGTATTTTAATCCGGCAGGAAGTGTTAAAGACCGCATCTCGCTCGCCATGATCGAGGATGCCGAAGACAAGGGCTTGCTCTTGCCCGGTGCTACCATTATTGAGCCTACCAGCGGAAACACCGGTGTGGGACTTGCTTTCGTGGCAGCTTCCAAAGGCTATAAGTTGGTACTAACCATGCCCGACACCATGAGCATGGAGCGTAGAAACCTCTTGAAAGCGCTGGGTGCCACCTTGGTTTTGACTCCAGGCGCTGAAGGTATGAAAGGAGCGATTGCCAAAGCCGAAGAGCTGAAAGCAGAAACGCAAGGTGCTGTTATCTTACAGCAGTTTGAAAATCCTGCCAATCCTGCTGTGCATGCGCGTACAACGGGACAGGAGATATGGCGCGATACAGACGGTGAAGTAGCCATCTTTGTGGCCGGTGTGGGCACAGGCGGTACCGTCAGTGGTGTAGGCAAAGCATTGAAGGAACATAAAAAAGAAATTAAGATCGTAGCTGTTGAGCCTACTGATTCTCCCGTACTATCGGGTGGTAAGCCGGGGCCTCACAAGATTCAGGGTATTGGTGCCGGGTTTGTTCCGAAAACCTACAACCCCGCTATCGTTGATGAGATATTGCAGGTAACCAATGACGATGCCATTCGCACCAGTCGTGAACTGGCAGCCCAAGAAGGCCTGCTGGTGGGCATCTCTTCCGGAGCAGCTGTGTATGCAGCTACGGAGTTGGCAAAGCGCCCCGAGAATGCGGGTAAAACAATTGTAGCGCTCTTGCCCGATACGGGAGAACGCTACTTGTCTACTCTTTTGTATGCCTTTGAGGAGTATCCCCTTTAATGGGGTACGGCATACTCTTTTGCCGATACCTGATCGATAGGTATTTCCCATATCTTCACATTACGGACAGCCGGTTCTGAGTATATAAACTCCCGGCTGCTGTACTGTTTCATGATGATGTTGAGTGCTTCGCGCTTGTGATCCATGTCGTCAATGAATTCCACGTGACCTCTGCAAATGACACTTTTCGCCTTCATGCGATAGCTGCAAGCCACCTTGGGGTGTTGAAACACTAATTCGTGGTCGACACTGAACGTTACGCATACCCTGTTGTTATGCGCCAGCATATCAATGCTACTGCCTGTTGGCCCCGAATGCAGGTAGATAACCCCGTTACGATAGCCAAAGTTCATGGGAATTACATACGGGTTTCCTTCCAGGTCGGTGATGCCGACAAAGCAGATGTCGCAGCGGGAGATAATCTCTTCTACCCGCTGTTGATCTTCTATGATGATTGTTTTCATTTATACCAACGTAAAGTCCAATTGTTTCTTCTCCAGGTTGGCACGTGCCACCTTGATCGTAATCGAGTCGCCCAGACTGTATAGCTTATTCTTACGACGTCCGCGCAAGCAGTAGTTCTTGTCGTCAAACTCGTAGTAATCATCGTCAAGGTCGCGAACCGGAACCAAGCCTTCGCATTTATTCTCGTTCAGTTCTACGTACAAGCCCCATTCGGTTACGCCCGAGATAACACCGTCGAACGTTTGTCCCACGTGCTCGCTCATAAACTCTACTTGCTTGTATTTCACCGAGGCGCGTTCGGCATTGGCGGCAATCTGCTCCATACTCGAACTGTGCTCGCACAGCCCTTCGTATTTGGCTTCCGACACGGTACGTCCGCCGTCGAGGTATTTCGTCAGCAGGCGGTGCACCATCATATCGGGGAACCGGCGGATGGGTGAGGTGAAATGGGTGTAATACTCGAATGCCAGTCCGTAGTGCCCGATGTTGTGGGTGGAGTAGCGAGCCTTCTGCATGGCACGTATCGATACCGTTTCGATCAGGTTCTCCTCCTTCTTGCCGTGAATGTCGTCGAGCAGGTGGTTGATTGATTTCGAGATGTCTGTCTTCGTTCCCGTGGTGCGTACTTTATAGCCGAAGCGGGCGATAAACTGCGATAGGTTCTCGAGCTTCTCCGGGTCGGGCAGGTCGTGAATACGGTAGGGGAATACCTTCGGTTTCTTGCCCCCGGGCACTTTACCTATCTTCTCGGCTACGGTCTTATTGGCGAGCAGCATGAACTCCTCGACCAGCTTATTGGCATCCTTGGATTCTTTGAAGTAGACGCTGATGGGCTTGCCGTTGGCGTCGATCTCAAACTTCACCTCGTAGCGGTCGAAGTTGATGGCGCCTGCCGTAAAGCGTTTCTCGCGCAAGGCCTTGGCGATGGTGTCCATCATCAATATCTCCTCTTTGTAGTCGCCCTCTTTGGTCTCGATTACTGCCTGAGCCTCTTCGTAGGTGAAGCGGCGGTCGGAGTTGATGACGGTGTGTACAATGCGTGAGTTCTTCACCTCGCCCTTTTCGTTGATGTCGAAAATAACGGAGTAGGCCAGCTTCTCTTCGTTGGGGCGAAGCGAGCAGATGAAGTTGCACAGGCGTTCGGGCAGCATGGGGATGGTGCGGTCGACCAGATAGACCGATGTGGCACGCTTCTGCGCCTCTTTGTCGATGATACTGTCTTCCTTCACGTAGTGGCTTACGTCGGCAATGTGTACGCCGATCTCCCACAGACCATTGCTTAAGGGGCGGATGGAGAGGGCATCGTCAAAGTCTTTGGCATCTTTGGGGTCGATGGTAAAGGTGGTTACCCGGCGGAAGTCTTCGCGGCGGGCTATCTCCTCTTCGCTGATCTCGGCCGGTATGGCGTCGGCTGCCTTCTCTACCGATTGCGGATAGATGTAGGGCAGTCCGAATTCAGCCAGAATGGCGTGCATCTCGGTAGTGTTGTCGCCGGCTTTGCCGAGGATATCGATCACCTGTCCGATGGGGTTCTTTGCCTTCTCTGGCCATTCGGTGACGCGTACGATCGCCTTGTCGCCACTCTTGCCCCCTTTGAGTTTATCCTTGGGGATGAAGATATCGTTGGCGAGTGTGCGGTTCTCGGTGACCAGAAAGGCGTAGGTATTGGTTACCTCGAGTGTGCCCACGAAGGTATCGTTGGCGCGTTCGAGTACTTCGAGTACCTCGCCTTCGGCCTCTTTGTTCTTGCGCTTGGCGTAGAACATGATGCGCACCTTGTCGTTATTCATGGCATGAGCCGAGTTGCGTTCGGCTACGCTGATGGGATCGCCTCCGTCTTCGGGGATGAAGGAGTTCTTGCCGTTGCTTTTGCGCTGAAACGTACCGGTCATCTCGGTTCCGTGGCTGTTGAGGCGGAACTTTCCTTTTTCTATTTCGGTGATGTAGTCATCGTCGAGCAAATCGTGTATGAGGTCTACACAGAGCATCTTCTGCGGATGTGTAGTCAGCTTTAGTTCGGAAAAGATGTACTTCATGCTGAGCATCTCGCCCGATTTGGCCTGGAAAAAGTCAACTAGCAAATGGGCCAGTTCTTTTTTCTTCATTCGTTTGCCGGCCTTTTTTTCTTTCTTTTCTTTCTTCTTTGCCATAATTGAATCGTTTTTAAAAACAGTTGTTAGGTACAAAGTAAATGATTAAATATTAATAATTCAAGATTTTCACGTACATTTGCCCTGTAATAACAAATTTATCGGCATAATGATGTGGCTATCATAAGCATATTCGCACATTCAATCAATATCTATGGCAAGTATTCTAATAACGGGAGCAAGCGGATTTATCGGAAGTTTTATAGTCGAAGAGGCCTTGCGTAGACAGTTTTCGGTATGGGCAGGTGTTCGTGCATCGAGTAGTAAGAAGTACTTAAAGGAGCCGGGCATCCGGTTGCTGGAGCTGGACTTCGCACACCCCCACCGGCTCAAGACCCGTTTGTCGGAGCATAAGGACGCTCATGGAGCCTTCGATTATGTGGTGCATTGTGCCGGAGTTACCAAGTGCAAGGACAAGGGCGAGTTCGACCGTGTCAACTATCTTCAGACGAAATACTTCATCGATACGCTGCGCGAACTCGACATGGTTCCCCGTCAGTTCATCTACGTCAGCACGCTGAGCGTATACGGACCTGTGCGCGAGAAAGACTATCAGCCCATTCGCGAGTGCGACACGCCTGCGCCCAACACCGCCTACGGGTTGAGCAAGCTCAAGGCAGAGTTGTATATTCAGAGTATTCCCGGCTTTCCCTACGTTATCTACCGCCCCACGGGGGTGTACGGTCCGCGCGAGGCAGATTATTTCCTGATGGCCAAGTCCATCCGGCGGCATCTCGACTTCTCGGTGGGTTATCGGCGGCAGGATATTACGTTCATCTACGTGCGAGATATGGTTGAGGCCATCTTTCTGGGTATCGACAAGGGCGTATCGCGCCGTGCTTACTTCCTGTCCGACGGGGGGGTGTACAGTAGCCGTTCGTTTTCGGATCTGATACAAAAAGAATTGGGCAACCCGATGGTTATCCACGTAAAATGTCCGTTAATTGTGCTAAAAGTTATATCTTTGCTCGCCGAATTCATTGCTCGCCTTTCCGGGAAGAGTAGCACCTTGAACTCGGACAAGTATAAGATAATGAAACAACGAAATTGGCAATGCGACACGACACCTATCAGAGAGGAATTGGGCTTCGTACCCGGATACGATTTGGAGCGTGGAGTCAGGGAGACGATTGCCTGGTATAAGAAGGAAGAATGGCTTTAGATTTGTTTAAGCGCGTAGAGAGCCGCAAGGGCTTGTTCGCGGTAGAGAAGGTTACGTTGATCTACAACCTGCTAACCTCCATATTGATTTTGTTCCTGTTCCAGCAGTTGGATCATCCGTGGCATATGCTACTGGATAGGGCGATGATTGCGGGCATGACTTTTTTGCTGATGTATCTCTATCGGCTGGCTCCGTGCAAGCTCTCCGCTTTTGTACGCATCGCCATTCAGATGAGTTTGTTGTCGTATTGGTATCCCGATACGTACGAGTTCAACCGCTTCTTCCCCAACCTCGATCACCTGTTTGCCTCGGCCGAGCAGTGGATGTTTGGCGGACAGCCTGCCATCTGGTTTTGCCATTCGATGCCCCATATGTGGGTGAGTGAGGCCTTTAACTTGGGCTATTTCTCTTATTATCCGATGATACTGGTCGTGACGATGTACTACTTTATCTTCCGCTACGAGCTGTTCGAGAAGCTCTCGTTCGTCATCGTCACCACGTTTTTCATCTACTATCTCATCTATATCTTTGTGCCGGTGGCAGGGCCGCAGTACTACTTTCCCGCCATCGGGCTGGAGAATGTGGCGCAGGGAAACTTCCCCTCGATAGGCGACTACTTCAATCACCACCAGGAGTTGCTGCCCGGACCGGGATACGATCATGGCTTCTTTTACAACCTCGTTGAGGGGTCGCAACAGGTGGGCGAACGGCCTACGGCTGCCTTCCCGAGTTCGCACGTGGGTATTTCGACGCTGCTCATGATCATGGCGTGGCGAGGCAGCCGCAAGCTCTTTGCGTTCTTGCTACCCTTCTACATCTTGCTCTGCGGTGCTACGGTCTATATTCAGGCGCACTACCTGATCGATGCCGTGGCAGGATTCATCTCTGCCTTCGTGCTCTACGTGCTGGTGACGAAGATGTATAAACGGTGGTTTGCCGTGCCGATGTTCAAGTAAGCAGCCGCTTACGGTCTGTATCATTTTGACACTTTGCGTTTTGAGTAGGGGCAGGAATCGCCTGTTCGCCCCCTGCCGCATCGCACATGCCCGAGAAGCCGCTGTGTGGCAACGGGCAACTGTCGGATAGATGCCCCGTCGGGTTGTTTCTCTTCAAAAATCTCTCTTATTGGGTCGATGGCTGTCTGTGTGCTCGAAAAAGCTCCGTTTGCCTGTCTGTTTGCTCTCCCGAATCGAGAGTCGAAGCACGGGCAACGGGGAGAGGATCGACCCTCGCAAGCCTCCTCCTGCCTCGAATTCTCTCTTTCGGAAGATGACCTATACCCTCATCCAGCATCACCTATACCTTGATGTAGGATAAAGGTAGGGGTGATGTATCATCAAGGTAGGGGTGATGTAGGATGAAGCCTGCCCTTTTCCTCTCTACGTGAGTATGTTTATGCAGTAGATAGGCTCTTTCGCGCATGTATATACATCGTTCCGTATATACTTGCAGTGCGATGGCTCTGTCTTCGTCTGTTTAGGTGATTTAGGATGAAGAGAGGGTAAGCGAAACCGCCCGTCTGCTTGCGTTTTGAAAGCAGCCGGGCGGTTTTCGTGTCATAGCAACGAATCCTCGGGTGGAGTGATGCTGTCGAACAGGCGGAACAGCTCCTCGACCGACTCGGTGCGAAGCATTGCAATGCGTGTGTCGCGGAAGTTGGGGATGCCCTTGAACAGCGGCGTGGCAGCCAGGTGGCGGCGGATGTGGATGATGCCTCGCCGTTCGTCGAGCCGCGCCACGCTGTCGAGCGTCTCCTCGCGCAATACGTTGAGGTACCATTCGAACGATTCGCGCGGCAACTCACTGCCCGTTTCGAGGAAATGCTTCACCTCGCGGAATATCCACGGGCGGCCGATGCTGCCCCTCCCGATCATGATCGCATCCACCCCGTAGCGGTCGAAGCAGTCGCGCGCGCCTTGTGCACTCGTCACGTCGCCATTGCCGATGATGGGGATGTGCATCCTCGGGTTGTTCTTCACCTGCCCGATGAGCGACCAGTCGGCCTCGCCGGTGTACATTTGTGCCCGGGTGCGTCCGTGGATGGCCAGGGCGGCAATGCCGCAATCCTGCAACTGCTCTGCCAGATCGACGATGATGCGGTGGTCGGCATCCCACCCCAGACGGGTTTTGACGGTGACGGGTATCTGCACCGCATCGACCACGGCACGGGTGATTTCGAGCATCTTCGGCACGTTCTGCAACATGCCCGCTCCGGCTCCCTTGCCGGCTACCTTCTTCACCGGGCAGCCGAAGTTGATGTCGAGCACATCCGGACGTGCCTCTTCGGCAATACGTGCCGCGCCCACCATGGCTTCTACCTCCTTGCCGTATATCTGGATGGCAACGGGACGCTCCTCGTTGCTGATGCTCAGTTTCTGCGTGGTTTTGTTCACCAGCCTTACCAGTGCATCGCTCGATACGAACTCGGTGTAGACCATGTCCGCTCCAAACTTCTTGCACATCAGGCGGAAGGCTTGGTCGGTTACATCCTCCATAGGGGCGAGCAATACAGGGCGTTCGCCCAAATCTATAGGACCTATCTTCATTGATTAGTATGCTTTTACTGTTTACTTAATAGCTATTTCGCTGCAAAAATACGGAAAAAAGCCTACCTTTGCATTATAAATTGTTTATTACTGTATGACTCATTCTATTAAAGACTTTGAAATAATGGCTCCGGTAGGCTCGCGCGAATCGCTCGCAGCGGCCATTCAGGCAGGAGCCGACTCTATCTACTTCGGTATCGAAAACCTCAATATGCGTGCCCGCTCGGCCAACACCTTTACGGTAGACGACCTGCGCGAGATCGCTCAAACGTGCGACGAACATGGCATGAAGAGCTACCTCACCGTCAACACCATCATCTACGACGAAGACCTGCCGCTGATGCGCACCATCGTCGATGCAGCCAAGGCAGCCGGCATCTCGGCCATCATTGCTGCCGATGTGGCGGTGATGAACTACGCCTTCGGCATCGGGCAGGAGGTACACCTGTCGACCCAGCTCAACATCTCGAACATCGAAGCCTTGCGCTTCTACGCCCGCTTTGCCGATGTGGTGGTGCTGGCGCGCGAACTCAACCTCGATCAGGTGGCGGAGATCTACCGCTGCATCGTCGAGGAGCACATCTGCGGGCCTCGCGGCGAGCTCATCCGTATCGAGATGTTCTGCCACGGTGCGCTCTGCATGGCGGTATCGGGCAAGTGCTACCTGTCGCTCCACGAGATGAACAGCTCTGCCAACCGGGGTGCCTGCATGCAGGCCTGCCGTCGCTCGTACGAGGTGCGCGATAAGGAAACCGGTGTGGAACTGGAGGTAGACAACCAATACATCATGTCGCCCAAGGACCTGAAAACCATCCATTTCATGAACAAGATGATGGATGCCGGCGTGCGGGTGTTCAAGATAGAAGGCCGTGCTCGTGGAGCCGAATACGTGCGTACGGTGATCGAATGCTACAAAGAGGCCATTGCCGCCTACTTCGACCGCTCCTTTACCGAGGAGAAGATTGCCCGATGGGACGAGCGGCTCAAGTGCGTCTTTAACCGCGGATTCTGGGACGGCTACTACCTCGGCCAGCGTTTGGGCGAGTGGAGCAGCAACTACGGCTCCGAGGCAACCGAGCGCAAGATATACGTGGGCAAGGGCATCCGCTACTTTGGCAACATCGGTGTGGCAGAGTTTCTGGTCGAAGCGGCCGAGCTCAACGTGGGCGACAAGGTGTTGATTACCGGCCCTACCACCGGCGCGGTGTTTGCCACCTTAGAAGAAGCCCGTGTCGACCTGCAACCGGTCGATGTGGTGAAGAAAGGACAACGCTTCTCGATGAAGCTCACCGATAAGATACGACCGAGCGATAAACTCTATAAGCTGGTGTCGACCGAGGCACTGCGCAAATTTAAAGGACTACAATAAGATGGATTATATCTACGAACTCACTCTCAAGGTACGCGATTATGAATGCGACCTGCAAGGCATCGTCAACAATGCCAATTACCAGCACTACCTGGAGCATACGCGCCACGAGTTTCTCTTGTCGGTCGGTGTGAGCTTTGCCGAACTGCACGAGCAAGGGGTCGACCCCGTTGTGGCACGCATCAACATGGCCTTCAAGACCCCGTTGAAGAGCGGCGACGAGTGCGTATCAAAGCTCTATATGAAGAAGGAAGGCATCAAGTATGTCTTCTATCAGGATCTCTTCCGCAAGTCGGACAACAAAGCCGTGCTGAAGGCTACCGTCGAAACGGTTTGTGTGGTCAACGGCCGACTCGCCAACAGCGAACTGTTCGACACCCTCTTTGCCCCCTACTTGCAATGAACCTTTCGGACGAGTGCGTATGCAGCATTGCCCTCACCCAAGTGCCCGGCATCGGGCGAGTGTGGGCAAAAAAGCTGGTTGATGGCATGGGCACTGCAGCCGATGTATTTCGTCTGCGCACCGAATTGCCCGAACGCTTGTCCGGAGTGAGCCGTCGGGTGGCCGATCTTCTCGACTGTCCGCAAGCCTTTGCCCGTGCTGAGCAGGAGGTTGCGTTTATGGAGAAGAACCGGATTCGCTGCCTTACGCTTGCCGACGAAGCGTATCCTTCACGGTTGCGCGACTGCGACGATGCACCCATCGTTCTCTTCTACAAAGGAGCTGCCCGCTTCAATGTGCCCCATGTGCTCAATATGGTAGGCACGCGCCACGCTACCGACTATGGCAAGGAGCTTTGTGCCACGTTTCTGAGAGACTTGAAGGCACTCTGCCCCGATGTGCTCGTTGTGAGCGGACTGGCCTATGGCATCGACATACACGCTCACCGCGAGTCTCTGGTCAATCACCTCCCCACGGTAGGAGTGTTGGCACATGGACTCGACCGCATCTACCCATCCGTACACCGTAATACAGCCGTCGACATGCTCGAACAAGGTGGCCTGCTTACCGAGTTCCTCACGGAGACGAACCCCGATAAGCACAACTTCATCGCCCGCAACCGTATTGTGGCAGGCCTTGCCGATGCTACGATTGTGATCGAATCGGCTGCCAAGGGTGGCTCGCTCATTACAGCAGATATTGCCGGTAGCTATCACCGCGATTGCTTTGCCTTTCCCGGGCGTACGGGCGATCTCTATTCTACCGGCTGCAACCAGCTCATTCGCGACAACAAAGCCTCTCTGCTCCTTTCTGCTGAGGATTTTGTACAAGCCATGGGTTGGAGTTCCTCTTCGAAACCGGTTGCTGCCGAGCCTGTACAACGCAACCTTTTCTTTCCCGATCTGTCGGCAGAAGAGCAACACATCCTCCGCATACTCTCCGAGCAGGGCGACCAGCAGATCAATGCATTGATCGTAGCGACCAACATCCCTGTACATCGGATGAATGCACTTTTATTCGAACTCGAGATGAAAGGGCTTATACGGGTGTTGGCCGGTGGTATGTATCGCCTGCTGTAAACGACCTTTCTTAATAAAAAAATCCTCCACCGACTACTCGATGGAGGATTCTCCTGCTATTAATCAAAAATCAAGCACTTAGTCTTTCAGTTTTGCGATAATGAAATCGCGGTTCAGACGAGCAATGTTGCTGATTGAAATGTTCTTCGGACACTCTGCCTCGCATGCGCGAGTATTGGTGCAGTTACCGAATCCCAGCTCGTCCATTTTAGAAAGCATGGCTTTAGCACGGCGGCTAGCTTCGATCTTTCCTTGCGGAAGAAGGTTGAGCTGGCTTACCTTAGCTGAAACGAAAAGCATGGCAGAGCCATTTTTACAAGCTGCTACACAAGCACCACAACCTACACAGGCGGCAGCATCCATCGCTTCGTCGGCCACAGGCTTCGGAATGAGGATTGAGTTAGCATCTTGTGGAGCACCGGTGTTGATACTTACGTAACCACCCGATTGCATAATTTTATCAAAAGCCGAACGGTCAACCATCAAGTCGCGGATAACCGGGAAACCGGCCGAACGCCAAGGCTCTACCGTGATGGTATCGCCATCCTGGAAACGACGTACGTACACTTGACAAGTCGTTACACCCGTGGCAGGGCCGTGAGGATGTCCGTTGATGTAAAGTGAGCACATACCGCAAATACCTTCGCGACAGTCATGGTCGAATACGATGGGTTCACCACCGTCGTTGATGATTTGTTCGTTTAAGATATCCAACATTTCGAGGAATGAGGTGTCGCCCGGGATATCTTTCATTTGGTGTGTTTCAAAATTGCCTTTTGCTTTCGGGCCTCTCTGACGCCATACCTTTAGCGTAAATGATATATTTTTGTCCATCTGAGTTTTAAGCTTTATAGTTACGTGTCTGAACTTTAGTAAATTCATAGTTCAAGTCTTCCTTGATCAATTCCGGAGCAGTGTCTTCGCCGGTATACTTCCAGCAAGCCACGTACGAGAAGTTTTTATCGTCGCGCAATGCTTCGCCTTCCGGAGTCTGATACTCTTCACGGAAGTGTCCGCCACACGATTCTTCGCGGTTCAATCCGTCGCGAGCCATCAACATACCGATTTCGATGAAGTCGATTAAGCGAAGTGCTTTCTCAAGTTCTACGTTCAAGTCGTTTACGTCGCCGGGGATGCGAACATTGGTCCAGAAGTCTTTCTTCACTTCCTGAATACCAACCAATGCTTTCTCGAGCGATTCTTTGGTACGAGCCATACCTACGAAATCCCACATGATATGACCCAGTTTCTTGTGGATAGAGTCAACAGAATGCTTACCGTTCACTGCTTTGATCTTGTTGATCTTGGTCGTGATCTCTTTCTCTGCTGCCACGAATTCGGGAAGGTCGGTAGAGAAACGAGGTACCTGAATCTGATCGGCCAGGTAGTTCTGGATGGTGTAAGGCAATACGAAGTATCCGTCGGCCAAACCTTGCATCAATGCCGAAGCACCCAGACGGTTGGCTCCGTGGTCAGAGAAGTTGGCTTCGCCGATGGCGAACAGACCCGGGATCGAAGTCATCAACTCATAATCAACCCAGATACCACCCATTGTATAGTGAATAGCGGGGAAGATCATCATCGGAGTCTTGTATGGGTTCTCGTCGGTGATCTCTTCGTACATATCGAAAAGGTTACCGTAGCGAGCACGGACTACGTCTTCGCCCAAACGCTCGATGGCATATTTAAAGTCGAGGAATACGGCCAAACCGGTGTTGTTTACACCAAAGCCTGCATCGCAACGCTCTTTGGCTGCACGTGAAGCTACGTCACGAGGAACCAGGTTACCGAAAGCCGGATAACGACGTTCCAAGTAGAAATCGCGTTGATCGTCGGGGATCTCTGTTGGTTTCAAGGTACCTGCCTGAAGAGCCTTGGCATCTTCGATACGTTTAGGAACCCAGATACGACCATCGTTACGCAATGACTCAGACATCAACGTTAGTTTAGACTGCTTGTCGCCGTGTACAGGAACGCAGGTGGGGTGGATTTGTGCAAAACAAGGGTTTGCAAAATAAGCACCTTTGCGGTAGCACTGAATCAGGGCCGAACCGTTAGAACCCATTGCGTTGGTCGACAGGAAGAATGCGTTTCCGTATCCACCCGTACCGATTACCACGGCGTGAGCTGCAAAACGTTCGATACCACCGGTTACCAAGTTACGGGCAATGATACCACGTGCACGGCCTTCGATCATAACGAGGTCGAGCATCTCGTAGCGGGTAAATAGTTTCACAGTGCCTTGTTGTACCTGACGGCTCAATGCCGAGTAAGCACCCAATAGAAGTTGCTGACCGGTTTGTCCGCGGGCATAAAACGTACGTGATACTTGTGCACCACCGAATGAACGGTTATCGAGTGTGCCACCGTAATCGCGTGCAAAGGGAACTCCTTGAGCTACACATTGGTCGATGATGGCATTTGATACCTCGGCCAAACGATACACGTTTGATTCGCGGGCACGGTAGTCACCACCTTTGATTGTATCGTAGAAAAGACGGTAAACCGAGTCACCGTCATTTTGGTAATTCTTGGCTGCATTGATACCTCCTTGTGCTGCAATAGAGTGCGCACGGCGAGGAGAATCCTGAATACAGAAATTGAATACTCTGAAACCCATTTCGCCTAGAGAAGCGGCAGCAGATGCACCAGCCAGTCCGGTACCCACTACGATGATGTCGAGACGACGTTTGTTGGCAGGGTTTACAAGTTTCTGATGAGCTTTATAGTTACTCCATTTTTCGGCTAATTGCCCTTCCGGAATTTTTGAATCTATCTTAGTCATAATCTGATTTACTATTTAATCATTTACTATTTACTATATTAGCAAGCACTGCAAGCACTTTTTGCAAAGTACACGACCACTACAAGTGCAAAACCCAGGATCACGATGGTTGTGTAAATGTTAGAAATACATTTCCAACGTTCGAACCAAATCTTGTTATTCCAGCCCAACGTTTGTAATGAACTCCAAAAACCATGAGTCAGGTGGAACCAAAGAGCAGCTAGCCAGATAAGGTAAAGTACCGAATAAACCGGATTACTGAAAGTGTTTTCAATGTGATAAATACCATCGGCTACGTACGTAGTGTCAACTGCCGTACAGCCCAATTTGTGTAGGATTTCCGGCCACTGCATGTTGTACCAGAAGTTGAACAGGTGAAGGCCCATACCTACCAATACGATGATACCCAGTACCAGCATATTTTGTGAAGCCCACTCTACGCCTTTAGGCTTTTCTACAACGGCATAGCGTTCGTTACCACGTGCTTTTCTGTTCTGCATTGTCAGCCAAAAAGCGTAAACAATATGAACAACAACAAGGAAAGCCAATCCGGCAGTAGCAACAAGGGCATACCAATTAGCTCCCAGGAACTCACAAACCAAGTTGTATCCCTCTGGTGAGACAATCGCAACAAGGTTCATCGCCATGTGAAACGTTAGAAAAAGGATAAGAGCGATACCTGTAACGCTCATCACCACTTTCCTTCCTACAGATGAATTACTTAACCACATAAATGATTGATTTTAAATTATTTAATTGTTAAAACTATAAATTCTTTTTGCATGTATTTCTACTGTTGTGCAAAAATAGGGGAAATCCGTTGATTAAGCAAGCGATTAAAGAAATAATTCCTTAATATAAGCCTTGGGTGAGGTATCAATATGTCAATATAGTCCTCCCCAATGGGGCAATAACACGAGCATTGGGTCTCTTATTGCAAGCAAAATAAAACGGTATAACTATCTTTTACTTATTATATTCCCTTTGGATACTTTGTTGCGGAGTGCACGTGGCGAATCGCCAAACGAAGATTTGCAAAAATGAGCGAAATGAGACAGGGAATCAAAGCCATAACGACTGCTGATTTCGGTAATACGCTCCTTGCCACATTGCAGATCCGAAAGAATACCTTCCCGCTTTTTGTCTAAAATCCATTCGTACACAGGTACCCCATACATATTTTTAAACAAACGGCGAAAAGTAGGAGTGGTGTATCCGCCCAAGTGTGCAAATTCTTCCACATTTTTTACTTTGTCATAATTCTGCATGACAAAGTAATGAAAGCTTTCTGTGTACGTGCTGATAGAGTGAAAGAGTGCACTCAATTGTGGTAGGGGATAATAGGAGATAAGTAGATAAACCAGTTCTTGACATTTCAGCTCGATGTAGGGGCCGCAGCAACTTTCTTGATTAAGATCTTCGGTTAAGTCGTTCATCAGCCGTGCCAGTCGTGGAATCATGGTGAGCGGTGTATAGGTAGAGGGAGCTTCTGTATTTTGCATTATTACCTGATAGCGGTCTTCGCATATACGAGGTAGCTCACTGAACCAATAAATGATATAATCAGTGTCTGTAAGAGTTAATAATTCGATTTTTGATCCAATAGCCTGAAGGATGAATTGCCCGGTACGCAGGGTAGTGCCGGGGTATTCTTTGCTATTAATCAGTAGTTCGCCCGAAAGAACGAAGATCATACAGTTTTGTATGCATTTGTCTGCAGGGAAATGCTGTCCTTTCGAAAATCTCCGGTGAATAAGCACCCCCTCAGAAGCTTTCGGGCATGTTGAACAATCGGTTAATCGTTTATTGTGTGATTCTCTGCTCATGGGTTAAAACTGTGTAAATTATCATCATGAGCACAAAGATATATTTTTTCTTTAAAAAAAACGGCATTTTTGAGTTATCTTTGCATTGACTAATTGATATAAAGATGAGAAGATTGATTGTAATTTGTTTTTCTATATTGCTCACTACGGGTGCTTTTGGCCAGAATTGGGACATAAATACATTGCATAAAGTAAATAGTATGGACGGGCGTTTTGTTCGCAACTATAGCAAAGCCCTTTCCCGATCGGCTCCTTATATTTCGGTTGGTGTGCCGGTGGTCATGGCGGCCTATGCCGGTTTTAGTAAAGACAAGGCATTGTTGCAGGATGCCCTTTACATTGGTACCAGTGTGGCCGAAGCGGTTGTGCTGACCTATGGCATGAAGCATCTGATCAATCGCGAACGTCCCTATGATCGCTATCCCGACCGGGTGCACGCGTATAGTACGGAGTCCAGTCCCTCTTTTCCCTCCGGACATACGGCAGCAGCTTTCTCGTTGGCTACCTCGCTCAGTATAAAATATCCGAAGTGGTACGTGATCGCTCCATCGGCAGTTTGGGCTTGTTCGGTGGGCTTCTCGCGTATGAATGAGGGGGTGCATTACCCATCGGATGTGATGGCGGGTGCTGCCATCGGTGCCGGTTGTGCAGTGGCTAATGTGTATATAAACCGTTGGTTGAACCGTTGGCTGTTTGGAAACTAAAGAGAAAGAGCCTGCATGCCGCTCAAGAGGTAAATCTCGGTTGGCATGCAAGAGTTTCTATTTATTACTTTTCGCCGAACTCTTCTTGTTGACGTTCAACTTCTTTTAATTTTCGTATATTCTCCTCTTTTTCTTTTCGCTCTTTTTCCAGTTCTTTATCTGATCTCACGCTCGATCCCATCAAGCTATTTAAGTTGGCTGTTTTAGACTGAACATCTGCCTCGGAATAGCTGTAAATAAGTGGTAGCCTGCTAGGCTTACTTTCCAGTTCCAAGGTGGCACTAACCGGCATTTGTGATCCTTCAAATAAGACACTCGCGGTAAGGGTAATTTTCCCTGGATTTAACGTAGATTGAACGAGTACAGGTGCTGTTCCCCAGCGGATGGGCGAGGGGTTGGCAAATACATCAGCCCCACCTAGAATGTGTCCTTCTCCTGCAATGCTGAAGCGAATGGCGTAGTTGTTTAGGCGTTTAATATGGCCATTTTTATCAGCTACTGCTGCTATTACGGTTACAAAATCTGATCCTGTAGCTTGTAGTTCTGTTCCCTCATTATCTATCCATAGCAATAGTTGTTCAGGGCGTCTTGCGGGAGCTACCTTGTGTGAAGCAACGACTTTTCCATTTATTCGCCCTTCTGCGAGTAGGTATACGTCCTCCTGCTTGCCTTTTCGGGAAAGAGCTTTGTCGTCCATGAAGTGGTAGGCATCTTTAAAAGTAATGATAGGGCTTGGCATACCCTCCTTTTCCTTCTTTCGCGTATATGTTTGTGTTTGCCCTCCTTTGATAAATGTGAGGTTCACTTCTTCGCAGTTGGAATATACCGTAACATCGTTCGAAGAAAATGGGGTCATTTCATGCGCAATATGCACCATAGAGCCTGTCTCGAACAACCGCTCCTGCTTTTCGGGCGAACGTTGCGACATGAACATATAATAGGAGTATTTCGGTTGACGAAATACGTCCATAACCCCACCATAGAAAGGGTCGGGGTGATATCCGCGCTGATGATCGAACGAGTGCCAAAGGCAACCGCCTATATGCTGACGAGGTGTTCGGTATAGAGCATCGTAGCTCGTGTACTGATAGGGCGGGCAAGCATAGTGCTGAGCCTGTATTAACATAGCCTGCTCTCCCCAGTTACGGGCAACTCTGCTTGGAGAGTTATGTGAACTCCAGTCGTCGACATTGTCACCCCATTCACGAGTGAAGTAGGTCAGTTCCTTTTTTATATTCTTTGTCGAATAAGCGCCTCCTCCCCCATTGAGTGGGTGTGTGAAGAGTACCTGAAAGTGCTCTTTTCCTTTTGCTTCGCTATCGCATCCGCTATAGCAATAGGCATAAGGATATTCTGCTTCGACTATCTCTTTTGCATTGCGAGCGAAATCGGCCGGATACCAGGTTTCGTTCAGAATAGGTTCCCACATCCAGACAGAAGGATGGTTGCGATCCCGGCGCACTAGATTTCGTATATCGTTGTATACTCGTTGAGCAAATTCGGGAGCATCGTTCCAGAACTGCCAGCCGGGCGTGTTAACTATTACAAATAAGCCCAGTTCATCGCAAGCATCCATGAATGCCGGATCTTGCGGACAATGGGCGTTACGAATTACTTTCATACCGACATCTCTCAGTTTCTTAGCATCGCGCCAATGAATACTATTAGGTACAGCATTGCCCACGATGGCAAAGTCTTGATGCCGGTTCGCACCGATAAGCGGTGAGTCATAAGGTTTGCCATTGAGCCAAAATCCATCAGCACCTTTAAACTCAATGCTCCGGATACCTATGCGGCGCCTATAGCCGTCGACTACTGTTCCGCTTTTGTCTCGTATACGAACGATCAAATTGTATAATGTTGGCGATTCGGGACTCCACAATAGCGGTTGGTTGACTACGATTTTACTATTTGTCCGGATGGCTTTACCAGGTTTAACTACGATTTGATTGTTCAGGTGCGCTATTTGTTTGCCGTCTGTTTGTCTAAGGTCATATTCTACTGTTCCCTGAAAGGCTCTTTTGTCGGTATTGCGTATGTGAGTATTCAATAAAACTTGTGCCGAAGTATCCGACACTTTATCAAATGCAACAAAAATCCCTCCTCCGGCTATTTCATTTTCGTAATTAGGATCGGTGATATAGACGGAGTTGTGAGCAATCAGCCAACAGTCGCGATAGATTCCTCCGAAGTAAGTGAAATCGAGTGACTGTTGTGGCTTTCCGGGAGGGTAGGCCGGATCATCGCTATTATCGGCCCATACGGCAATCACATTTTCTTCTCCCCAATGCATACTGTCGGTTACATCAATGACAATGGGGAGATATCCACCAAAATGTTCTTTTTGTAGTTGTCCGTTGATATAAATTTTACTTTTACCCATGATGGCCTCAAAATGCAGGAAGAGTTTCTTACCCTTCAGATTCTCATTGAGAGTAAAATGTTTGCGGTACCATACTTGTCCTTGATAATTGATGCATCCACTGGCTTCGGTGGGCAAATATTCTATACCATTGGGCAGCGATACTACTGCCCATTCGCGGTCGTTGTAACCAACTGTTTCCGCTCCCGGGTGTGCTCCTTTAGAGAAGCGCCAAGCCGGATTCATGGAGAATACCTCACGTCCCGAGTTTTCTACACGAAAGAATCCCGCAGTAGAAAACTCGGGTTCATAGGCTTGTGAGCATACTGGAAGTAAAAGACTGAGTAAGAGATAAATTGTTTTTCTTTTCATACCTTGGGGTAATATTAGTTATTCATTTGTTAACTGCTTTATCCATGCCTTGATATTTCTCACCATCGGGATTTCGTATAAATATAGCCAGTCACTACTATTTGTTTTGGCAGCCAGATGGTTATGATGATTGGAGTCGGCCAAATACCCTTCCGGGTTTTCCATGAATCGAGTTTGTGAGTAAACGCTTTCCAACTCTTGTCTCATTGTTTCGAAGTAATCACATGTTTGGGCAATATACTCTAATGCATCTTTCCGGCTCTCTTCTCCGGAAGCTGTATCGTAAGCATGAAGTGCCAGCAGCAAGCGGGTGGGGTAATGCAGTAAGTAACTGGTTTGTTCGTATACATCCAGTGTGTAGCGATTACGAAGTGCATTCTCTTTGGCTGTCCGAATGGATTGAGCAATGAATGTATATCGCTTCTCTTCGTTTTTTGCTTGTGTTATTTTATCTTGATAGGTCTTACTCCATGCTCCCGGTTTCGATTTGTCGGGTAGGGTGATCAGTGTAAATTGAGTGGTTCCCCAAGCAGGGTTTCGGCGTCCCGAGGTAACCAATGCGCTATCGAAAAAATAAGCCGCTTGTTCCAATTCGTCCAGAAAATTCATCCGTTGCTCTTTATGCCCGAACCCATACTCTCGCTGTGCATGGGCTTGTTTGAATGCCTCTATACTTCGTGCCGATGGGTTCCACCCAAACTCACCTTGAGCAATGTAGCCACGCCATACTGTTTCGGGGTGTGGTGAACCATCGTCCCACGCCGTAGCCAGTATGCCGCTTAATTGATGATCGGCTACCAACTGGCTGAACCCTTTGATGTATCCCGCCATGGAATGGTTGCGGGGCAAAAAAGGAGAACCGCCAAAAGCCGCTGCTGTGGCTCCCATCACTTTTAAACCCTTCTCATGATACCACTTCAAAAGACGTTGATGAGCCGGCTTTGTGGCATCCTGGTAGTTCCAGCGCATATAGATACACTCTTTGGGAAACAAACGGATCGCCTCATCCAGCTTCGTTGTATTCCAAGCGAGTTCCAGCTCCCGACCGCTCTTATCACTTTGTATTACTTCCCAAATTCCTCCAAACTTGAGTGGCATATCGTCCCAGAAAATAGGTATCCTCCCTTGTTCAGTAGCATAATTACACACTTTTTGCAGCCAAATCATTTGTAACTCGAAAGGACTCTTTCCTGTTTTTTTGCACCGTTCGTCTATACCGATCGCTGTTATTTCGTCTCCTCCTATGTGTAGGTATTTTCCATAGGGCATTGCTTCGATCGCATCTTGATAAAGATCGAACTGTAGTTCGTACGTGCGTGGATCGGATGGACAGAACTCCCAGTCGCTATGCGGATTTTCTCTTAGTTCCCAATGGTGTTTCAGAATGAAACCGGCATGCCCCAACCCCTGTACCAATGGGCTGATCTCTATGTTTCTCTCTTGCGCATAACGACAGATAGCCTGCATTTCTTGTTTACTGATAGCATTGGGAGCAGCTACTTCGGGGCGGCGGGTATATCTCAGCTTATCTTCAATTTCCCAGATAATGGCATTTACTTTATAATAGGCCAGTTTATCGATCTCTTTATAATAATATTCGATGCGATCTAAATGATGTTTTGTGTCGAAATGTACAGCACGATAAGGAATAGCCGGATAGTCGGTTATTTTCATAAACGGAATCGGTTGATGAAAGTCATGACTATCTTCCATCAATTGTTCCAACGTTTGACATCCATAAAACAGACCTGCCGGAGTTTTAGCCAAAATGACAACACCTTTTGCACTCACTTCAAGTGTATATCCTTCTGGCGATTCAGGAACTTGTGTTTTGCTTAATGCCAAGTAAATGGATTTACCTGATCGGGGAGATTGCGGCAGCATACTTATCCAACCTTTCATAAGAGTTGGCATGGAAACCCCTTCTCCAAGTCGAATATAGCTTAATTCATCAGAGTGGATTCCTTTCCCGGGCAGCTCCTTTATGGACTGTGGCTGCGGAATGAGTCGATAAGTCTTCTCTAATTTCTGAGCAAAGCATGTGACTGATACAAACAAAAAGCAGATGAATAAACAATGTTTCATGGGTTTAATTTAAGTAGGGCTGACTGTTTGCCTTGAAACAATCAGCCCTGAGTTTAACGTGTTTTTACTTCCTGTTAAAGTTTCAATTACCAACCCTCGCTTGGTGTGCAAAGCGGGTTGTTGTCTATCTCTTTGGTGGGAATGGGGTAATAATTGAATTTATTAAAGCTTCCCTTCTCTCCACCCATATAATTTTTATACCGTACCTCGTCGCATGTTTCCAGGGTTGATTTCAATAAGCCCCATCGCCGCAAGTCATAAAAGCGTTCGCCCTCTACAAAGAATTCGATGGCACGTTGGTGCACTAAATCGGCAAATATACCTTCTTTGGTTTTGGCACCGCTATAATCGTTGAGGTTGGCTCGTTGACGAATCTGGTTCAGGTAACCGATGGCTTCATCCAGTTTATTTATATTTAAATTGGCTTCGGCTAATTGTAAGATTACTTCAGCATACCGGATCGCGCGCTCATTGATAAACGATTTGGGAGGAGAGGGCTCATCACTACGTGTTTTCCAATTCTGATATTTTAATATCCAATACGTATTCCATTTGTCTTGTGCGAAAACTTTACGGAAAGGCTTTTGATAGTACGTGCAACCGTCATAGTCCCAAGCTACCGAACATCTTGCTCTGTAGTCGAAGTTGCCCGTTTTATCTTTTTCTTTCAGGAAGATATTCATCATTTGCTGTGTTGGATTTGCTTCGTACCAACCACCTACTTCGGCAGCTGCATATTCTTTAGGCCGTGTATTGGACTGAGTCGAATTTATGTTTTCTCCATTTCCCCATAAATCGGTACCTCCTACGTCTTCGATGAGCAGTTCGAATATACTTTCGGCATTATTCTCATGGATATCGTCAAAGTTCCAATCAAAATCAACCAACTTATAGGTATAGGGTGCTTTGGTCAGCGGCAGCAAGATGTCAATTGCTTTTTGCCAGTTTTCTTCATAAAGATAAATCTTACCAAGGGCAGCGAATGCGGCTCCTTGTGTCGGCTTACCTACTACATTGGAAATCGGAAGTAGACTAGCTGCTGTTTCCAGGTCTTTTTTTGCTTGTGCCCAAATCTCTGCTTGAGATGATTTTGCTAATGGAAAAGTAGCGGGCGATTGTGAGGCAGTAAGTTTTAATGGTGCATCTTTAAACTCTTTGGCTAGCTGAAAGAGATAAAATCCACGAATAAACAAGCATTCACCTTTGACTGCATTTTGAAACTCAGTCGAGAATTGCCCTCCTTTTTCCTCCAACTTCTGCATGATGGAATTGGTACGATACAAGGCATTGTAGAATTGATAAAACATACCTTGTGTCAACGAGTTGGAAGTGCTGTTTGTGAAACGATTCGTCGTATAGATATCTGAGATGTCATTTCTGAAATCGACTTCGTCTGCACGCGAAATACGTAGCATTACACCACGTGTGCCATAATAGCCACCGTTTAGTGCATTTTTCAAAGGTGTGTAGCACGAGGTAAGTGCTAAATTGAAATCGGCTTCATTTTTCCAGAACGTATCTTCGGTTGCTTTGTTGGGGTTGGTTTGAGTTAGCAGGTCTTCACAAGAAGTGAAAAGAGAACTGATGACTAAAACGGATAAAGCTATTTTTATATATGCCTCAAATCCGCAGCTAATTTATAACTGATTCAAATAGCGATTTAATTCACCTAATAGTTCCTACTCGTAGCTTTTCCCCCTGCTTTTCTCCTTGATTTCAGGTTATAGGGCATAGCTTCCCCTTTCCCCAGTTAGCTGAAGGCATAAGTAATCCCACGAAAAGTTGTTTTTACGGACTCCAAAGCAACTTGTATGGTTTGTCGGAATAAATATTGAGTACCCATTGTCTGCCTGTCTTTACCCATTTCGCAGGAACTGTAATGAATCGAAAGATAAATCGTTTGACTCGGCTTACCGGTTCAATATCTTCAAACACGGCTGCAACCTTCTCAATAAGGTAAGCATAAAAGTTTTTAGCCATGGCTGTAAGTAGCAGGAATACTGTATTCTCTTTGAGGAATGAACAGGGAAGATGACTCCACCCGAAATCGTTATTCATCATGTCGAATGTTCTTTCACAGGCTCCACGAGCATTGTAGAAGAGTACAATGTCTTTTTCAGAACTTTCATGGTCATTGGTTAAGATGCACCGATAGGTGTATTCACCATCAAATAGGTCCAATTGGTTGTCCTTACGCTTTTGCCTTTGAATAACAAGTCGGTAGTTTTCTTCTTGCAAAAAGGAAGTAAAAGGTATGGAGGTCACTTCATAATTCTCGAAGTTGATTTCTTCTTTTTTCCAATCTGTGATTTTCGTCATTTCTTCATACAGAGACTGACATTTGCCGGCTCGTATGTAGAACTTGTTGCAGTAGCCATGTGTCATACGGATAATCTCTTCCGAATAAGAACCACAGTCCATCCGGCAACGGTCTATGAATATTCCCCTATCGGCCAAACGACGAAAAGTCCGTTGGAGCGTATCCGCTTGACGAAAACGGACATTTGCGTTTGCGGCCCGATTTTCCACACCAACAATGTTACCACCAATAGTTGCCGTGCCGGGGAAATAACCACGTTTTTTCTTGTAAGAATACTGAGTGTCATACTTTTCTGTGGGAATAAACTGGTGGTCGAAGTCCAAGTTATAAAGCGTGTTTGGCTTGAGTTGTTCTGTTTGAAGGAGCATATCGAGCATCAAACTATTAAGCTGTTCCGCCTTATTGAAAGCATAGCTTGCTCCTTTTTGGGAAGTATAGTGGATATCCAATTCTGCGAGTTCTTTTATGCCTCTCAATAAAGTATCCGGACTGGGGATTTCAGTATCCGGGCGTAATTCAAGATGTTTGCCAAGGTGTTTGCCGATATCTTCGATGTGGTCACCGCCGCAATAGTAGATCCAAAATAGGCTCGAAATAATTTCGCTATATTGGTAACCGGCGTAGGAAGAACGTAATCCTAAAGATTTATCGATCACGGAATTCAGTCCTAAACGAGAAAATTCATCCATTGCGTAAAATATACCCCCAAAAGGAGTGATATTATCTGATTTTATGGCTATTTTTGTTGTCATATGCACAAGTACCTTTATGGTTTGTTTGGTAGCACTAATTTAGGTGAATCTTGTGACATAACCAAACCTTGAGGATGTTATTCATCCTCAAGTGTTTGGATTCTCTGAAAATAATATGACTGCGGATTTAAGGATATGTTTTCATACAGTTGTTGCTTATTTAGAATGTTACATTAAGTCCTATCATATACACCCGGTTGTTGGGATAGATAAAATTGTCGAATCCGCGAGCGGTAGCATTGTCGGTGTTGACATCCGGTGAGTATCCGGAATACCCTGATATGGTAAATAAGTTTTCGGCATTAGCGTATATCCGCGCATGTTGAAGATATCCGTTAAACCACTTATTGGGTAGCGTGTATCCTACCTGCAAACTACGCAAACGTAAGTAAGATCCATTTTCTAAATAACGGTCGGATTCTGCACGTGTATTGCGATTAGGGTCATCCCACGTCAAACGAGGGTGTGAGGCATTTAAGTTTTGGGGTGTCCAGTAATCCAGGGTCGATGCAAGAAAATTGGTTCCTTTGGTTACATCCTCCAGTGTTTGGCGTGTTGCATTATAAATCTTATTTCCAAACACACCTTGCAGCCCGATAGATACGTCTAGATTCTTCCAGGTCAGGTTCCCATTGAGTGATAAGTTGAAATCCGGAAATGGACTTCCCTGATAAATTCTGTCGTCATCGTTGATGGTGCCATCGTTGTTGGTATCTTTAAATCGGATGTCTCCCGGCTTGGCACTGGGTTGTATTTTCGTGCCGTTTTTGGCATGTGCTTCTACCTCGGCATCACTGTTGAAATATCCATCGGTAGGTATCAACCAGAACGAACCGATAGGATATCCTGCCATTGTTTTGCTCGTAGTGATGTTTTGGTTGGTGCTACCGCCTTTAATAGCGCCCGTCAGAGTACCCATGGCTATCACCTTATTGGCGTTGTAGCTACCAAGTAAGTTGATACCATACGAGAGTGAATGGCCTACTCGTTCATTCCAGCCTATATTGAACTCAACACCCGTATTGCGAATTTGTCCGGCATTGCGTATAGGGTCATTAGCACCTCCCGATGATATAGGGATGGGTACGGTAAGCAGGATGTCTTTGGTCTCTTTTCTATACCAATCGGCAGTAAAGCTTAAGCGATTATTTAGTGCAATAATGTCAATACCAATGTTTGTCATGGCTGTTTCTTCCCATTTGATATCGGGGTTGGCAAAATCTTTGGGAAAAGCTCCTTGAATGATTCCCCCTTTTCCATCCGGATAATTGATTCCGGTAGTAATGGTAGAAGTATATTGATAATTATCAATTTCCTGATTTCCAAGTACACCATATCCGCCTCGTACTTTCAATTGGTCGAACCATCCGAGTTTTTTCATAAAATCCTCTTCTGCCAGGTTCCATCCAACAGAGAAGGAGGGGAAATACCCATATAAGTTATTACTTCCGAATTTGGAAGAGCCGTCTCTACGAATAGTTGCTGTGAACAGGTATTTGCTTTTATAGGAGTAGAATACACGCCCCAGAATAGAGGTCAGTACACTACGCGACGAGTTACCCTCGTTGCTACGGTTGGTTGTTGACGAATCGATTTCCTCCAGTCCGTCGGGTAGCTTTTCTCCATAGGCTTGTAGGTGTCGATAATTCCCGTCTTGATACGTATATCCCGCCAATACAGATATTTTGTGATTACCAAATGTTTGATCATACGTCAATAAATTTTCAACAAGTATATTGCGCCATCTTCGTTGGCGTTCGGTCGATTGGGTGGTCGTGTTTGTGTTCAACCCGAAATCAAACTTGTTAGTGAAGTTTTTGTATCGGCTGAAGGTAAAGTCGGGTGTTACGTTTAATTTGTATTTCAATCCTTTATAAAGCTCCAACTGGGCATACAGATTGGCAAACATCTTTACGTTTTCATTATATCGATTCATGATATTAGAATCAATGATAGCCAGTGGATGAGGTAAGTTAGTTACGTCGCCATACGTGCCACCATAGCCACCCACGCGATTTGCATCATACTTCTCCAAGGTAGGGACATTTTGCAAAATAGTTCCGATCATTCCTCCGCGAGATTCTTCATGAAGTGGTTTATCATGGTTGAAAGAGAGGATCAGGTTCATTCCGGCCGAGAATATTCCTTTTTTAAAATCATTTTTAGATTGTATGTTGTATCGCTGATAGTTGGTTCCTTTTACCGTACCATCCTGGTTGAAGTATCCAAGCCCTGTATAGTAGGTCGAGTATTTACCTCCTCCTTTAATAGACAGATTGTAGTTTTGCATCAATGCCGGTCGGAACAATTCTTTTTGCCAGTCATTATCGGGTTTATTGGCTAGATCTGTTGCCATTTCCAGTATTGGTTTTCCGATTGCTTGACGAGCTATGGTGGTTACCTCCGCCCATCCTTTTGCATCCAGCATGTCGAGATATTTGCTGGGTGTCGATACTCCGATGTTTACCGAAAGGTCGACAATCGGCTTACCATCTGTATTACTCCCCTCTTTGGTTGTGATAATAACGACGCCATTGGCTGCTCTGGAACCGTAGATAGCTGCCGAAGAAGCATCTTTCAATACATCAATGCTCGCAATGTCATTCGGGTTTATATTGTCAATGCTGCTCATATACATTCCATCGACAATATAAAGCGGCGAGGCATTATTCAATGTACCGATGCCTCGTACCATGATACGCGATCCACTTCCGGGGTTACCTCCCTGCGATACGATATCCACACCGGCTATTTTTCCTTGCAAAGCCTGTCCGATATTAGCATTGCTTTGTGTATTGAGCTTTTCGGCATTGATGTTGGCTACCGAGCCCGTCAGGTCGGCCTTTTTTTGTACTCCATAGCCGATAACAACAACTTCGTCCAGCAGCTCGGTATCTTCACGCATCACAATTATTTTACTTTGACTACCTTTGGCCGGTAATTCCTGTGTTTTGTAACCGATGTATGAAACCAAGATATTGCTATTCTCAGGTACTTGATTTAGCGTGAAGCTTCCATCGATACCCGTTATTGTGCCCAAGCCGCTTGTGCCGGCTACCGCTACCGTTACGCCAATCATGGGTTCTCCGTTGCTGTCTTTTACAATTCCCGAAACGTTGATTATTTTCCCGCCTTTATCTGCTTGTTGCTGGATAGGAGTGATCACGATTTTATTTCCACTCAAACTATATTGTAACTTTTGAGCAGGCAATACGCCTTGGAGTAGCTGGCTTACAGTTTCGTTTTTTGCAGAGATAGATAGATTTTCTTTACCCTCCAAATCGGCATCTCTGTAAGAAAACCGATACTTGGTTTGCTGTTCTATCGTTATAAAAAGCTTTTTAATAGAAGCCTCTTTCAATGAGATATTCACTTTAGCATCCTGTGCATACAATGTATGAGAAAATAGTAGAAAAAAAAGTAGGATTAAGCCATGCAATTGTGTGCTTAATTTCCTATCTTTACCCATCGTATGAGTATAAATATTACATTTAAAATTCATAATATTAAATTATAAGTTGATTTTAGGTAAGTTGTCACTATGTGTTTCCAACCGATTTATAACTTATCGACTAAAGTCGACTCTAGGACTGGAGAATCCGCAATATTTTCCGGTCCTTCCTTTTTTTGTCATGTGTCTGCCATCTTTTTCTTTTTTTTAAGGTTAATAATTTATGAGCGATTTTATTTGGGTGGATAATTGACCCAAATGGTGTCTTCTTTCATTCGATAATCAAACTTGAAATTCTTCTTTAAAATATTCATAACATCACTGATGTTTCCTTCATCAAAGATTCCTGTATAGCGGTCGTTCATCGGAATCCTGTCATCTATGTTAAATATAATGCCATACTTTCGTCCAACACGATTAAAGACGTCTTTTAAAAGAGCCGAACGGAACACGAGCTCATTGCTCATCCAAGCTGTCTCCACTTGATTGCAAGAGGCTTCAATCCGTATATTACCTGTTTTCTTGTCATAAACAACCTTTTCGTTAGGGTTTACATAGAATTTTTGGTGTGGTGCATTGACAGCCGTCACCAATACGCTTCCCCTGACTAAAGCCATTTCGGCAGAATCTGCTTTCTCATAAGTATATACATTAAAGGCTGTTCCTAATACTTCAATATTGAGAAAGCGTGTATGTACTATAAATTTCTTTTTTTCGCTTTTGCTCACATCGAAAAAACCTTCTCCTGTCAAAGTGACCTGCCGATCGGTTAGTCCAAAGTTTTGTTGATAGGAGAGTTCCGACTCTGAATTTAACCTGACCTTAGTGCCATCGGGTAAAGTCATCGAGACTCGTTCTCCGTGTCCTACCTTGACTATTACACTTTGTTCTCCCAACTGAGTCATTTTCAAATTACTCGTATACAGATAAACAGAAATACTTGTCAATAATATAATAATGATTGAGGCTGCAAACCGAAGCCCGTATCTTTGCCTGTTGAGCATGGGGTGAGGTTGGGTTTGTTTCTTGATCTTTTGAAATAGAAAATCTTTTTCTGAGATAGATAGAGGGGTACATGTTTGCCACTGCTCCCATTCTTCTTCCAATATGGGTTTTAAGCTTTCATCATCTCCCCGGTTTACAGCTTCTTTTAATTCTCGAAGCTCTTTTACCGTAGCTTTATTCGAGGCATAACGATGAAGTATTTCTTTTATATCTTTAAATATATGTTCAGTCATGATCTTGGCTTTTTATATAATAGATACAAAGCCAAGATTTATACCATATCAAAAGATGTGTTATACAACATGTTTAAGCCATTTTATCTCAATATGGCTAAAAGAACGAGTAGGTAGGAATAGTTTTTGAGCTCTTTCCGTATAATTTTCAAGGAGGTGGTCAGTTGGTTTCTGACAGATTGATCGGTGAGTGAAAGTTCTTGGGCTATTTCGCTTATAGAGAGGTTATACTCTTTGCTCATCTCGAATATTTGGCGTTGTCGGGGAGATAGCTTTGTTTTTGCTTTTATTAATTCCGCGAGGAAGGTGTCGAATGAACATTGCCTATCCGTTACTGAATCGGCTATCAACAAGTCATTACAGTATTCCATATAATCTTCCATTTGTGGGTGGTTGATTTTACGCTGTAATTCTTTTAATACCAGATGGTAGGAAATCGTAAAAATGTAAGACTTAAAAGAGAGGTTAGCGTTTATATTTCTACGATTCGTCCAGATCTTTATAAAAGTTTCCTGCACAATATCTTTGGCTATTTCTTCAGATTTTACTAATGAATAGACGAAACGATACAGTGGCGATACCCACTTATCATAAAGGGCAGTATAGCTCTTGTAAGATCCGGTAATCAGTCCGTTCAATAAGGTTTCTTCCATCTTCGACTCTGTTTAAACAAGGTTTGTGCACAAAGGTAAGTGAAAAGAATCAGCTATCCAAACCTTTCCATATATCTAGAAAGCGATGGGTTTAGACCTGTTTTGTCAGCTTCCTTTTATTGTACTAAAACGAAAAGACCAATCCAGCATAAAATGTCCTTAATGTATGATATTTGTTATACGTCCCAGAGTAGTTTGTATTATAGTATATACCGTTGGTTTCATTTTTAGTATTTAATATATTGTTTATTGACAAGTAGATTGTAAGAGCCAATTTTCTAAAGATCATGTGTTTTGACATTGATAAATCTAGCCTGTCATAAGCCCCTCTTTGTATCTCTTCCAGTGAACCGTATGTTGGCTCATAAGCATTTGTTTTGGGATTCCATGTTGATGAATAGACTGGATAATCCAATATATAACTTCCAGGTCTTCCTATGTATGAAATACCAATAGAAAATATTTGGGGGGCTGTGTATGCTATAGATGGTTTCAAGAAATATAGGAAATTATGACTCCCCTTGTATTTTACTCCATCTACATCAACCTCTTGTTTTATAACAGAGTTTGATAATGAAATTGTTAGATATTTCCAAAATGTTTGAGAAACTAAAAATTCAAATCCTAAAGTTTGAGTTTTGTTTATAGCATAATAGAAGTCAACAGGTTGCTCTCCACTCTCTTGCTTAAAATATAGAGCAGATTGAATTTTAGTTTTATTTTTTTGATAAGAATAGTCCAGTGAAACCTGTTTGCTAGACAATAATCTATACATTAAATTATAGTAACCTGGTTGCGTATAATTATGATATTGTCCTGTACTTAATATTAATGAATGATTATTTGCAGGATTATATCTAATACTATATTGAATACTTTGATATTGTTTTTGATCTTTTAACGGAATGTTTATTCTTGCCCCTATAGACATAGATAATTTCTTGCTAATATCCCAATTCAAATAAACGTATGGCTCTAAAATCATATTAGAGATGATTGTATCTTGAAGAAAAGTAGGTGAACCTTCATTCATTGCATAATAATATATTGGAATTGTATTATTAACATCCGTATTTTGGTTGTCGAAAGTAACACCTGTTTGTAATGTTATTTTTTTTGCTATTTCTTTCTTATAATTAGCCGACACATAGTGTGAGTAGTCATTAGAGTGCATTTTATTATTACCCAACAACACATCTTTTTTTTCATAATTATACCCATAATTGAATGTGAAAAGTCCGACTTTTGAAAAAAAACTCAAATTATTAACAGAGAAGTATCTCATTCCATCAGAACCTAAATCTCCTTGATATGCCTGCATTGATGAAACGCCTTTGTAACTTTCGCTCATGAAGTAATTGAATGAGTTAAAGTATATCTTGTCATTTAATTTTAAGCGAATATTTACTCCTGCATCCTTTGTGTCGTAGCTTTTCATATCAGGTAAGCTCTTATCGTTTATCATTTTTAATAAAATAGAATTTTGCCAATTAGCATAAGCCTGAACAAAAGTTGACTTCCCTTTTAGTTTTTGAGAAACAGAAAAGCCAACATTTCCTATTCCACTTGAAACTTGGTATTTATTTATATCTATTTTACGTATAGTATTGATATCAACCATACCACCTGAAGCATTACCAGTAGTTAGGGGTGGATTTGAAGGATACACTGTTTGAATATCAATCATTTCGGGGTTGAATATACTAAAGAAGCCCACATTATTTAAACTAGAAGCCCTCACTGGTCTATAAATAGGCACACCATTATATATTACTCTTGAACGATCAGAGGAACTACCACGAAGAGAAGGATTAGCACTTTCGTCACTATTGGTTGATGCCGGCATATTAATAATTGCTTTTAAGGGGTCTGCTTGAGAAATAGGATTCATGTATATATCCAAGCTACTTAATTGTGCTGTCGAAAACTGCTCGGACACAGGAGTTGCTCCTAAAACGACAATCTCACTAATACTCAAGGCTTCAATCTTCAATACAATAGTGTTTTCTGCATCTTGTTTTAGTTTACTAGCGGATATTATTTTGCTTTCATATCCAATAAAAGAAACAGTAAGCGTATCAGTACTATGTGTAAATGAAATAGAAAAACGCCCATTCATATCACTAATTGCACCACCATTGGGGTGTGAAGCGAAGAATATATTGGCACCTATTATAGGACCGTTTTCAGTATCTATAATAATACCTGTAATATCTTGAGCTTTAGCCATGATAGATATTGCGAGCATGAATATTATCAATAATATATTCTTTCTCATTGTTTAGATATTCTTTTAATGAATGAATGGGCGGATGCGATCCTATTGCTATAGAGATAATTTTGATTTATTAGATTTTAGGACATAGCTATTAGGATATTCAGTCAGACCTAGTTCTATGTACTTCTTTGCTTTTTCCATATCTTTTTGCTTAATATAGTGATTTGTAAGTAGCTCATAGCTTTCCTGTTTTCCCCACGATGGCAGATATGGATTGCTGACTTTCTGAGCAGGAAGAGAAATTGCTTTTAGAGCATATTTTTCAACACTTTTACCACCTCCGAAATTCTCTGGGGTGTAATAATCATTGTTAGCTAATACATAATATGCTCTTAGGTTATTTTTATCAAGTTCAACAGCTTGCTCAATATAGGTTGTAGCATCTTTAGACGCTTGAACTACTTCTGGAAATTTCAAAAACTGACAAGAGAAACTTTTAAGCATTGATAATAATGCATAATCTTCTGAATTCTTCTTTTTAATTGATTCCAATGTCTTTATTCCATTTGTTAGTATAGCTTTAGAATTACTTATATCAGATTTTTTTATGTAATAAATGCTATTATAATATAGAGCATAGCCCTTCCAATATAAAAATAAAGAGTTGTTATTATTTTCATAAGAAGAGGACAAGTCATCAATAATAGACGTTATTTTAGAGTCACTTTGATCAGCGAATGAACTCATAAATGCATTAATGATCTTTTCTTGAATATTAGTAAGATCTATAACATTATTACTTTTTATTGATTCTGTAAAATTAGGACTCGCTGTAGTTGGTGCTGAAACTGCTATTAGCACAATTAATGCAATAATTAAATTTTTCATCTTGTTTAAATTTTAAATTGTTATCTATAAAACCCTTCTTAATTACTATGTAATTTGCTTTCTGTAGTTTATCTAGCTGAGTACTGAGATTGCCGGGAGTAGCATTACAAATATCATGCAGATATGTAAAATCTGCTTCTGCCACACTCAAAAGAACAGACATTATCGCTAGTCTTAGCTCAGAGCAGAGCAAGGGGGCTTGTAGTCATTATATCTAATACTACATAAATTGGAGAAACAGCTAAAATAGATGCATCCCACACTATAGATTGATTATAGTTTCCCTCTTCTATATTCTGCTGCGTATTTCTTATCATGCGAGTGATAAGTTCTAAACTTTTTTTCGTTTAATCTTTTCTCGGTCATAGTTTCACCGGCTTAAAAGTGAAATATATTAATTAAATCAATCTACTTTATAGCAATAATTCGTTTATCTGGAGACATAGTGTAATTGGGATGGGTACTTTGCCCTAAAAGCTCAACCATATAATATTTCGAGAATTCATACAAGAAATGGGTTGGAATTATGTCAGAGCTATAGGTGGCAGTAAACACTGGGTGAAAACGGTTCTCACTTGAATGATAATAATATAAGTAATCTACATATATGTGTTACATCCATCCCCTTTTGAGAATAACTTCTTAGAATTTATATCTTGCTTTTAGCATAAGATTGCCGGGAATCTGGCGGAAAAAACGCTCTGCTAAATAAACACCATTGTTGTATGTTGCTACCCAATCTTGCTTATCCATATGTAACATATTTACGCCCACTATTTCAATTTCGAAATTCTTATTTAAAACGTAATTTATATTAGTATTCAGGTTATACTGATTTTGTTTATAGTCTGGTGCATCATTGATAACATACTCTAATTCGACAGCAGCAAAAAGACGCTTATTAATATTCATTTTAATTTTGCCGCCATACCGCTGTATATGTTGAGTGCTTTCGGCGCCTAATGATGATTTATTATTAAAATATTCTAATCCTGCTTTACACTCAAAATTAAATATCTGCTTATGATAGTTACTCTCTAATTGAAGCAGCGCGGATGCATTTTCAGCCTGAATCTTATTTTCAATACCCATAGCCTGATTGGAAAAGGACGTGTAATTATATCCACCGTTAATTTTCATTACCCAAGGAATAAACCCCAATCCTTTATTTACAAATAATTTTGTGACAAAATAATCTTTAGGGAGAGTGGATACTGGTTGGTATTTAGTCAGTAAGCCATCTTGAAAATAGTCGTTTGAACTTGAATTCTTAATATGGCTATACATAGAGGTAAATACAACCATCGTATTTGAAAACAGATCGTAAATACGATAAGTCAAATTAGCACTGTACTTACTGCTATATAGATATTGAGTTAAGCTATTTTGCATGTAATCCTGATAAGAGTCAAATACAATTCCCGATAGAAAAGCACTGGCAGGAACAGGAGAATCCGATTCTGAAAATGCAACATTTAAAACATGCTTTCGACTAAAAAACAATGAAACTTCTGCCATTGGATTTAGTTTCACTTTACTCTCAGAAGCAAACTTGTTATTATCAAATTGATATATATGCGCAAAAACTCCTAATTTGAATCTTAATAAACCGGTGTTTTTTACCAAACTAACCCCTGCATTATAATCATAGACATCCATTTTAATGCTGTTTCGTAAGCTGTCAGCATCCAGTTCAATAGATCTCTGCGAAGGAATATCTTGATAAATATTCGAGCGATATCTTTGGTTACTGATCTGGGTGTTTAAACTCGAGTTAATAAAATAGGCCGAATTGATTTTATACATAAATGAGAGATTTGCCCCTGACTCTATTTGCTTGAACTTTGTTTTTTGTTGCCCATAGTACCAACCATTGTCAACAATTAAAGGAATTGGCAGCAGTAATGAGTCGACCTGCATATCATATGCTGCCGGTTTATTGGAATAAGAAAAATAGATATTTGCAGCAAGCAAATGTCGCCCTAAAGAGTTCATTAGCAAAACATCATGGCGGGTCTTAAGCGTTTGAGCATCATAAATATCCGAAGCATTGATTTGCTTTTTGTCTATACTATTTAAGGCCATGGCATTTCTGTTCATATCAATGTTTGAAATATTTCCTTTATATGCCAAACTGAACGTTTGGGATGGTTGATAACTCAATTTCCACAAACCGCTGTATAGCCTGTTTTTCCCTTTACTATCAATTTGCTTTGTGGTTTCAAGGCTACCATCCGGCAATAAATAGTTATACCTCAAATCCGCAGCTAATTTATAACTGATTCAAATAGCGATTTAATTCACCTAATAGTTCCTACTCGTAGCTTTTCCCCCTGCTTTTCTCCTTGATTTCAGGTTATAGGGCATAGCTTCCCCTTTCCCCAGTTAGCTGAAGGCATAAGTAATCCCACGAAAAGTTGTTTTTACGGACTCCAAAGCAACTTGTATGGTTTGTCGGAATAAATATTGAGTACCCATTGTCTGCCTGTCTTTACCCATTTCGCAGGAACTGTAATGAATCGAAAGATAAATCGTTTGACTCGGCTTACCGGTTCAATATCTTCAAACACGGCTGCAACCTTCTCAATAAGGTAAGCATAAAAGTTTTTAGCCATGGCTGTAAGTAGCAGGAATACTGTATTCTCTTTGAGGAATGAACAGGGAAGATGACTCCACCCGAAATCGTTATTCATCATGTCGAATGTTCTTTCACAGGCTCCACGAGCATTGTAGAAGAGTACAATGTCTTTTTCAGAACTTTCATGGTCATTGGTTAAGATGCACCGATAGGTGTATTCACCATCAAATAGGTCCAATTGGTTGTCCTTACGCTTTTGCCTTTGAATAACAAGTCGGTAGTTTTCTTCTTGCAAAAAGGAAGTAAAAGGTATGGAGGTCACTTCATAATTCTCGAAGTTGATTTCTTCTTTTTTCCAATCTGTGATTTTCGTCATTTCTTCATACAGAGACTGACATTTGCCGGCTCGTATGTAGAACTTGTTGCAGTAGCCATGTGTCATACGGATAATCTCTTCCGAATAAGAACCACAGTCCATCCGGCAACGGTCTATGAATATTCCCCTATCGGCCAAACGACGAAAAGTCCGTTGGAGCGTATCCGCTTGACGAAAACGGACATTTGCGTTTGCGGCCCGATTTTCCACACCAACAATGTTACCACCAATAGTTGCCGTGCCGGGGAAATAACCACGTTTTTTCTTGTAAGAATACTGAGTGTCATACTTTTCTGTGGGAATAAACTGGTGGTCGAAGTCCAAGTTATAAAGCGTGTTTGGCTTGAGTTGTTCTGTTTGAAGGAGCATATCGAGCATCAAACTATTAAGCTGTTCCGCCTTATTGAAAGCATAGCTTGCTCCTTTTTGGGAAGTATAGTGGATATCCAATTCTGCGAGTTCTTTTATGCCTCTCAATAAAGTATCCGGACTGGGGATTTCAGTATCCGGGCGTAATTCAAGATGTTTGCCAAGGTGTTTGCCGATATCTTCGATGTGGTCACCGCCGCAATAGTAGATCCAAAATAGGCTCGAAATAATTTCGCTATATTGGTAACCGGCGTAGGAAGAACGTAATCCTAAAGATTTATCGATCACGGAATTCAGTCCTAAACGAGAAAATTCATCCATTGCGTAAAATATACCCCCAAAAGGAGTGATATTATCTGATTTTATGGCTATTTTTGTTGTCATATGCACAAGTACCTTTATGGTTTGTTTGGTAGCACTAATTTAGGTGAATCTTGTGACATAACCAAACCTTGAGGATGTTATTCATCCTCAAGTGTTTGGATTCTCTGAAAATAATATGACTGCGGATTTAAGGTTATACTTAACGATATCTTGGGCTTCTTCATTGATTTCGTTAAATAAAAAGTATGATGTACATTTCAACGAAGTGTTGGGCTGATATGCCATATTAAGAGCGCTCAATAGGTTTTTCCTTTTGAAAGTGTTATTTTGGGGCATGAGCATACTTTGTTCTTCTTTCGACAATTCGATAGAAGAGCTGCTACTATTATTCATCAACTCATTAATACCTCCTTGAAGACGAATGTACTCTTCCATATTAAAGACCTCGTCTCCTGTGTTATTTAAGGCTCCTACAAACGAGGTCATTAGCTTTGAGTTCATTTGCATGATGCTTGCCTTTCCTATATATTTATCCTTGTATCCGTAGGAAGCGGTCAGTTCGCCCGAAATTTTACCCATTTTTTTGTTACTTACACCTACATTAATGACCGTTTTTTCATGAGACTGGAATCCGCCAAGTAGGGAATATTCACTGTAGTTATTCAAAACCTCTACATTTTCAGCAACATCAGCAGGTAAGTTTTTAGTTGCCATTTGCGTATTGCCGGAAAAAAAATCCTGCCCATTAAGCAATATGCTCTCAACCTGTTTACCTTGTGCCTTTACTCTCCCCTTTGAATCCACTTCTACACCCGGTAGTTTTTTCAGAACATCTCCAAGAACTATCTCAGAACCATCTGTAAAGACTTTAGGATCATAACGGATTGTATCATTCTTAAATCTTATTCCAGGGTTTCGTCCCGTCACGACAACACTTTCTAGTTCTGTGAGACTCTCATCTAACACAAAGTTTGATACGACTATTTTATTATCTGTAAAAATAATCGGTATTGTTTTTGCAGAATACCCCAAGCAACTTACACGCAAAAAATACTTTCCAGCCTCTTTCTGTTCAATTTTAAATTTCCCTTCGTTGTTTGTAGTAGCATAGTTAACAGACAAAGAATCGGCTTGTCGTAGAAGTGTTACATTTGCATAAGAAACAACCTCATTATTCTTATTCTTAACACTTCCGGATATGACAAATTGAGAAGATGCTTTGATAGGGAGCAACAACATTAAAATTATCCAAAGAAACTTGAATCTCATTTTACACTACATTTTAATAACTTTCACTCCAGGCCCACCACTGTTAATACCCATCTCTTGCATTTTCTTTGTGCGGGTGTTGTTGAAATCTTCTCTTGTTATTTTCTTACCCGAATTTGGTTTTTTGATATCTTTTAATGCATCATATTTCAAGTCTATGTCTTGCACTACAATTGTGCGAGCTTGAGTTTCCAGTTTTATTATAAGTCCGGGCAAGCCGAAATATGTTCCAGGGCCTTCGTTAACTGGGATATCAGGGCAATACCATGCAATATCTCCTCCTGCATTGGTGGCCTTTTTGCATTTTAAACTCCCAATAGTTTTTTCTTCTGCACTCATATTCCATATTGGTGCATTTAAGCCCTCAGTAATCAAAAATAGTTTATCCAAAATATACTCTTGCGAAATGATTTGTTTGTCATTCTGATTTTTATATATGGTAGCACCTCCTCCCATTCGCATTGTCTGAACATTTAAGCTGCCTTGTTGTGGCTGCGTGGCAGAGTTTATTTGGATAGGAGAATAGACACTTTCTCCTTGAAATGAGTACAAACACATCGTTCTGTTTTGTTGTTTAAGTTGAGCCTCTACAGCTGCTCTCATCTCAGGGGATAGTTCTTTAACATTATCAGAAGCTCTTATTTGTTCTAAATATGTTACCCGTATTCCCTGTGCATTACTAAAAGCGGCTAGGCTAATCAATAGTCCTATAGTCATAATTATTTTTTTCATCGTTTTAAAATTTAAATAATGATAATAACATCAGCATCAATGATAATTATTACAATATCCGATTGCGCTGCAACTGCTGATACTTCTTCTTGTACTGGCTGTGGATTTACAGTAGGCGCAGCACTTACATTAAGCGATACAAAAGATAACGTTGCTATTGCTATTGAGAGAAAAACTTTTTCATAATAAAAAAATTACTTTGTTAATCTGCAATTGAAAGTTTCTTTGCATGGACATATCAGCAATTGGTCAATATTCACATTGCTTTTCTCTAATTAATAAGATTCAAGCAACTCTGTTATAGATATATATATTCAGAAATCATTTGAAGTTGCGGTCTCTATAGTCTCCGCACTACATCCCATCATTAAGGTGATAAATAAAAAGAAAATGAAGTTTCTCATAAGCGCCGTGTTTTTGTTTATATTAGCATTATGTCAATGGCAAATATAGGGGTAGGTTTTAAGAAAACTGTAATAGTAAGGCAACTTTTTTGCGATCGATTAATGTTTTGTTAATCAGCTAATTACGGTTTTATTGGAGAAAATACGAGATTTTGGGAGAAGAAATTTTTGTTATTTAAGCGAGAGTTGAGCATTGATAAATGCTAAAAAACCTTTTTTTCCATGTTGAGGAAACTTTATCTCAATACAAATTTGACTCATATATCGCTCGATAGTACGCATGTTTACATCAAGCACTTGAGCTATCTCGTCGATCGATAGCCCCAAAGCAGTGAAGTAACAAATATCAAGATAGTGCTCTTTTAGCAAAGGGTATGTGCGCTCTAGCTCCACGGCAAATCCGTTGCGGGAAAGATTGAGCCAATGCATTAAGAGTGATCGGTCTGTGCATGGTAGATAGGTGAGGTTCTGGATGAGTTGTTGGGCTGTTTGGAGTGCTTTTATGTCGGTAGGATTCAATAGGGGGGTGTCTGTGCCATAAAGTAGCTTGAATTGATTGCCGATTCCTTCCGACTCTTTGTTCTTCTGCTCCAATGCATTTATTCTTTGTAGCAACGCTTCCGTTTGCTCCCGATATGTTTTTTGAGACTGTGCTTGCTCTACAGCCAATCGGTTTATTTGGTTTTCTAGTATTTCTTGTTCGTTTTTTTGTAGCGTAGTGTCTGTGTGCAATCTTGATTGCAGTGCTCTTCTTTGCCCTTCGAATAGGTTGTTTTTGCTTTCGAAGAATGCTTTTTCTTGCAAGAGCCTTTCTTGCAGCAAAGATATCTCTTGTTTTAAAGAGCCGGTTTTCATTTGCATCTTCTTTTTATAGCGTCTGAAGCCATAGGCAATACCAAGAAGTACAAAAATGGCTATAATTAATGTAAAGAGCCAGCGATTTTTTAATTCGGAGTTTTGATAGAGCAATTCCATTCGGTCGTATTCTTTTTGGATTCCTAATACTTCCTTATATAAATTCCGGCTCTGTATAGAATCAGTTATTGCAATGTATTGAACGGCATATTCTGTTGCTTTTTGATAATTTTCTGCTGCTATGGCTTCTTTATACAAATAATCGTATACAGAGGCTTGCGAAGATAAATCGGCTGTGCGTAAGGCTTTTCGTAATAGTTGCTCGGCCTCCTCCTTGCGGTTTGTTACGCCATACAGTTTGCCCAAACTAACTAGTGTTTTATAGGGAAAAGAGGCGGGGGTGGATATGCGTAAAGCTTGCAAAAAATACTTTTCGGCTTCCTCGTACTTTGCCTCAGATCTCTTTCGGATGGCTATATTATGGTACGCTTTCGCTTTAAGGCGCAAGTCGGGGGTAGAGTCGGCGATTTGTATCAGTTGATTGATGCACCAATCGGTACTATCTACTTGGTTCAAATGGTAATAGATACTTGATAAATTGATGAAGTTACTGATCTTAGAGTTTATGTTTCCTATCTGGCTGTTAATCCGGAGTGCTTTCTTATAATATTCTTTTGCCAACTGATAATGATAGGCTTTGTTGTTTATGAACCCCAAGCTACTGTAGATACGAGAAACAAATTGTTTGTTCTTTATCTGGGGAATGAGGCTCTCGGCCTTCTTATAAGCGGTTAATGCTTGTGGTATATCGTTGAAGCTTTCTTGCGCTATAGCCCCTTTTATATAGTATATTTCACCTTTCTTATTGAGGTTGTTCTTTTTATTATAATAATGAGCTGCAATATTGATTAAAGAGTCTGACGGGATGGGTATATTGCAACGATACTGAGTTAAAGTGAGCAGCAAAGCATAATCGGCCTGCTCTTGATTGACCAATAACTCAGGGTTGGGGATCGATTTTAATATGGATAAGGCGGAATCGGGGTGATGCCAAAGTAGCTCCTCGACTTGTGCTAAAGAAGTCGATACTTTATCACCAGTACGGCTGCAAGATGTATAGAGGCATCCGACAGACAGTAAAATGCAGCACATACTGATAAAGCAGGTTCGAGTGTTGGCATAAATACGGTTTGGCATTATCGTTTTTTTTGATTTAAAGGTGTTTCAAAAATAGATTAAGTATTTGAATAATCCTATTTTTGAATTTGGCATTTGTGTTTTTTTATGATGTAGGGGAGGAGGCACCCATTTTGAAGTTGTCGAATAATCAATTAGCCTTGTAGGTAGAGCCGATCATGAAACGGAAGAGTGGTGAGATGAGGAGTAGTAGATATAGGTTGAGCACAGCAATTTATAAGTTTAACTATTTGATTATAAATGTGCTATTTGTTTTGTGTTATACTGGTGTTTTCATGCTTTTTTTTGTGTACAAGAGTCGTATTTTAACGCTTTGTTAACTACGTACTTTTGGTACCAATGAGTACGTATTCATTGATACCAAAAGTATATATTCTTGTATGCGGGAGAAATATACAAGCAGATGAAACAATTAACAATGTTAAATTGAAACGTTCAACTTTTGCTTGTATTCGTTCGAGTTCAATATTTCCAATGCACGTTCTACGCTTTTATTGGCTTGGTTCATGACTTGGAAGTACTCGTTCATATCCCACAGATCGCGTGCAATAAGTGCTTTGAGCTGTGTCTTGATAAGTGGCAATGAGGTATTGTATTGCGTTTCGTTGAAAGCAATCTTCTCTTTATCGGCCATTTCGCGTAGGGTGGCGAGTAGCTGATCGTCTACTTCGAACTTCTGATTGTACGTATCGAATTTCTTATACTTGCCGGCCAGCTCTTTGCGATTGCCCTCAATAAACTTAGCTACCAACCGGATGATGACACCTTTGGCAACCAGGTTGCGGTGATAATCGCTATACAGTGTGGTATCGACAGGCACAAAATAGTCGGGCATGATTCCTCCGCCACCGTATACGGTACGTTGTAGCTTCTTTGTCTGGCTCTTCAAGGAGTCGGGAAAGTGGATGCTGTCGGCACTGACCATCTCGCCACGGTTGTAACGCTGCATCAAGTCGCTTTGATATTTTTCGATGTTGCTTTCGTCGCTTTTTCCGTTGGATAACTTGGTATCGGCAGTGCTCTCGTAGGGCTTCTGGATGCATCGTCCGGCAGGAGTGTAGTAGCGGGCAACGGTAAGGCGAATCATCGAACCGTCGGGCAAGTCGATGGGGCGTTGTACGAGTCCTTTACCAAACGAACGGCGGCCTACTACCACACCTCTATCCCAGTCTTGTACGGCTCCGGTCACAATTTCGCTTGCCGATGCCGAGAACTCATCGACCAATACGACCAAGCGACCTTTGCGGAAGTTTCCATTGCCTTTGGCGAAGAATTCGCTACGTTGAGCGGTGCGCCCTTCGGTATAAACAATCAGTTCCTTTTGTTCGAGAAACTCATTGGCCAGATCGATGGCTGCATTCAGGTAGCCGCCTCCGTTGCCTTGCAGATCGAGAATCAGGTCTTTCATGCCTTTCTTCTGCAGCTCTTTCAAGGCTGTGGTAAACTCTTCGGCTGTGGTAGCACCGAAGCGATTGATACGGATGTAGCCCGTTTGAGGTGCAATCATATAAGAGGCATCAAGGCTTAAAATGGGGATTTTATCGCGCTGTACGGTAAACAGCAAAGGGTCTTTAACTCCGTGGCGAATGATGGTGAGGTTTACCTTAGAGTCTTTAGGGCCACGAAGCCGTCCCATAATATCTTCGGTGCTCATCTTAACACCTGCAATGGCCGTATCGTTGACTGCAATGATGCGGTCTCCTGCCAAGATGCCTACCTTTTCCGAAGGACCATTACTCACAGGCTGAATAACGAGCAGTGTGTCTTCGATCATCTGAAACTGAACACCGATACCCTCGAAATTGCCTTGTAGCGGTTCGTTCATCTTCTTCACCTCTTCGGCATCCGAATAGGTAGAGTGGGGGTCGAGCTGTGCCAACATCTTGATGATAGCCTCTTCGACCAGCTTATTCTCATCTACTTTATCTACATACAGATTGGTGATGGCGAACTCTGCCATTTGCAACTTGCGCAGTGCATCTGTTCCGAAGTTTTGTGCCTGTGCCATCACAGCACATAGAGCGATCAAAAAACAAAAGATTTTTCTCATTATTCTATGGGGTATATGGTTTATATCTCTATCTCCATCCCTTTGGGAATGAACATACTGATATCTTTTTTAAACGTAAGCAACTCGCGTACAATGGTCGAGCTGATACAGGTGAGTTCCGGCTCGGTGAATAGCAGAATGGTTTCGATGCCCGCCAGCTTCCGGTTGATATCGGCAATGGTCTCTTCGTATTCAAAGTCTTTCACCGTTCGGATGCCGCGTACGATGAACTGTGCATCGACTTCGCGGGCAAAGTCGATGGTGAGGCTGTTGTAGGCGATGACCTTGATACGTGGTTCGTCGCGGTAGAACGTACGGATCATATCAACACGCTTCTCAATAGGGAAATACGTGTTTTTGTTCTCATTGATACCGATGCCGATGACTATCTCGTCCATAAAAGTCAGTGCGCGGCTTACCACCGAATAATGTCCGATGGTAAAGGGGTCGAATGTGCCCGGAAAGATAGCTCTTTTCATTCTTTATGCTATATCTTCTTCTATAACTAGGTTACCTATGATAAAGTTCTGTCGCTCCATGGTGTTTTTGCCCATATAGAACTCCAGTAGCTCTTTGACTGAGTCGGTTTTGCGCAAAGAGACTTGCTCCAAGCGCATGTCTTTGCCAATGAAATGCTTAAACTCATCGGGCGAGATTTCTCCCAGACCTTTGAATCGGGTGATTTCGGGAGACGGATTCAGCTCCATAATGGCTCGCTGACGCTCTTCGTCACTGTAGCAGTAAATGGTTTTCTTCTTATTGCGTACGCGAAACAAGGGTGTTTGCAGAATGTACACATGCCCTTTCTTGATCAGATCGGGGAAGAACTGAAGGAAAAAGGTAATGAGCAGCAAGCGGATGTGCATGCCGTCGACATCGGCATCGGTTGCTACAATGACTTTGTTGTAGCGCAGGCCTTCGATACCGTCTTCGATATTGAGTGCTGCTTGCAACAGGTTGAACTCTTCGTTCTCGTAAACCACTTTTTTGGTCAGCCCGAACGAGTTTAGCGGCTTACCACGCAAACTGAATACGGCCTGTGTGTTTACATCACGGCTTTTGGTGATGGAACCACTGGCCGAATCTCCCTCGGTAATAAAGATGCAAGAGTCCTCTTCGAGCCCTTTGCCCTTGGTGTCATTGAGATGTATACGACAATCGCGCAACTTCTTGTTGTGGAGATTAGCCTTCTTGGCGCGCTCGCGAGCAAGCTTGGTTACACCGGCAATGGCTTTTCGCTCCTTTTCCGAATCTTGAATCTTTTGCAGCATGACTTCGGTCACATCGGCATGCTTATGTAGATAATTGTCGACCTCCTGCTTGATGAAGTCGCCTACGTACTTATTGACGCTGATGCCGCCGGGAGCCATGTTGGTCGATCCCAGTTTGATCTTGGTCTGGCTCTCGAACATCGGCTCTTCTACGTTGATGGCAATGGCTGCCACCAAACCGTTGCGTATATCGGTATAGTCTTGATTCTTATTGAAGAACTCCTTGATGGTGCGTGCAATGTGCTCTTTGAAAGCACTCTGATGCGTACCGCCTTGTGTGGTATGCTGTCCGTTGACAAACGAGTAATACTCTTCGCCATACTGACCGGTGTGCGTAAAGGCTATTTCAATGTCCTCGCCCTTGAGGTGAACGATGGGGTAGAGACTCGAAGCGGTCATGTTATCGTTCAGTAAGTCTACCAATCCGTTGCGCGAAACAATGCGTTGTCCGTTATAAATCATAGCCAACCCCGTGTTGAGGTAGGTATAGTTACGCAACATGGTTTCGATAAATTCGGGGCGGAACAGGTAGTTCTGAAAGAGTGTTGCATCGGGTTCGAAGAACGTAAACGTTCCGTTATCCTGATCGGTGTCTTGCGTCTCGTCGCTGAGCAGATTACCTTTCGAAAAGGTAGCAATACGCACCTTGCCGTCTCGGTAGCTGCGTACCTCGAATCGCGAACTGAGTGCATTGACCGCTTTTACGCCGACACCATTAAGCCCGACACTTTTCTTAAATGCCTTGCTGTCGTATTTGCCGCCGGTGTTCAACATGCTTACGGCTTCGATCAGTTTTCCTTGAGGGATACCGCGTCCATAATCGCGCACGCTTACCCGCAGATTGTCTTCGATGATGATTTCGATCTTTTTGCCGGCCTGCATTTTGAACTCGTCGATACTGTTGTCAAGCACTTCTTTGAGAAGGACGTATATTCCGTCTTCGATGTGTGCACCGTCACCCAACTTTCCGATATACATACCCGGACGTGTGCGCACGTGTTCCATGTCGCTCAGGTGACGTATGTTGTCGTCGGTGTATTCCACCACGTGGTTGTTTGAGAGTATCTCTTCGTTCTCTTCCATCATACTAGTTAGTCTATCTTTTTCACAAACGCACGGCGACGTTTATGTTGTTCTGTTTTAAAATATTCCCATTGTGCCTGAACTTTGCCGTTCATCTCGAGTTCAGGGTTGCTTTCCGCAAAGATAAAACCTAATTTCTGATAAACCGGAATTAAATCGGAAAATAACAAAGCGTTAACACCTTTATTCTGATATTCGGGCTTCACGGCTATCAACAACAGATCGAGCATTTTAGCCCGTCGCTTCATGAAAAGCGCTTTCAATAGATGATACCATCCGAAGGGTAGTAATCGCCCGTTCGACTTCTGTAAAGCTTCTGATAGCGACGGCATTGATATGCCTACGGCTATTAGTTTATCGTTTTCGTCGACAATGAGCGGTACCATACGCAAGTCGACAATAGGCAGATACATCTTGACGTATTGGTCGATTTGTCGTTGCGAAAGGGCCGAGTAGCCATATAATTCGCTGTAAGCTTCGTTCATCAGCTCGAAGATGGCTTGTCCGTAGTCTCTGGCAAGTTTGCGGCTGGAGGTGTACTTAACGATTCGTAGGTTGTACTTTTTTTGAATAATATCCGAGATGCGTTGGTGTTTCTCGGGGATGCTTTCGGGGATGTATATCTTAAACTCCACCCAGTCGGCTTCTTTTTCGAAACCCAGTTGCTCCATATGCACAGGGTAGTAGGGATGGTTATAGATAGTAGCCATGGTGCTTAACTGATCGAAACCTTCGATGAGCATGCCTTCGGCATCGAAATCAGTAAAACCGAGCGGCCCTTGTATGTGGTTCATCCCTTTGGCTTTTCCCCACTCTTCGACTGCCCGGATGAGTGCTTGGGTCACTTCGAGGTCGTCAATAAAGTCTATCCAACCGAAACGGACATTTTTCTTGTCCCAGGTCTGATTGGCACGATGGTTGATGATTCCTGCTACGCGGCCCACTATTTCTCCGTCTCTATAGGCTAAGAAGTACTCTGCCTCGCAAAACTCGAATGCTGCATTTTTTTTCTTGTTGAATGTGTTGAGCATATCGTCATAAAGGTCTGGAACCGAATAAGGGTTTCCCTTATACATATAGTAATTAAACCGGATAAACTTATGGAGTTCTTTCTTGCAGGAAACTTTTTTGATTGTAATTGCCATAGTTGTTTTTATATTGAAGCGACAAATATACGTGATAATCTTTGAATTGCAATCGACTACGTTATAGAAATTGCGGACCGGTCCTCTTCACTTATTTGATGTTGAAGCGAATGGCTATGGTTTCATTCTTTGTATTGTGGGGCAACGATACGATCGTTTGGTTGCCTTGGGCATTGATCGTTCGGCCTTCTCGATGAATATCAAGGCCTTTTACGAACAAACGGTGAAAATGAAGAATTTACTTCATTTCCACCGTTCTCCTTTCTTTATAAGAAATTATTTTTTAGGTCCTTTTCCAAAATCAGGGCCTTTGTCATACCATACCCGTTGGCTGTTTAGCGTAGAAGGGGTATTGAATGCTTCACCACTATAGGTATAGTTTTGAGCCTCATAAGCCGCAATCGTGATATCGTATAAGATATCTGATTGGTTCGGTGCAGAAACTGGGAAGCGGCGTGGTATCAAGTATTTATCGCCCAATACTGGATCGAACTGCTCGTAAGGGAGCAATGTACTTCCAGACATCGGTATTCCGGAACGTCGAGACGTTACGAATAAATCCATTGGTGCCATCAGGTAGTGAATGTATTGCTGTATGTAAACTTTCTCCAAATTCTCGTCTTGGCTACCAGTTAGTTTATATACATCATGAGTTAACATGTCCTGTACTTGTGCCTCTGTTAGTTTTATGCTTTTGTCGTGCTTGTCATTTACATAAGTGATGTCGTAATATGGCAAGTGGTTTAAACCTGCTACATTATTATAACCACGTACTGACAATTCAACACCAGCTGACAAGTATTCTTGAGCAGTTTTAGGCAGCGTAGCTCCCAATAGTTTGAACTCAGCTCTTAAGAGGTTCGTTTCTCCAGCAGAGAAATACAATCCATACCAACCATAAGGCTCCTTGTCTTGTACCGGTTTTACTCCGGGTACATCCGGATAGGTATATGTAAGCAAGCCTTTGATTGACTCGGCATTTCTATAAGCTATCGGAGTGTAGGTTTTTTTGGCTCCATCGTTAGCAAATAAGCAAAAGATAGAGTTGTTCGGGTCAAAATATTCGTCGTAAGCCGGATTCTTGTTCAGTTCTACCTGACATGGCAATCCGTAATAGCGTACCCAAGGCTCTCCTGGTTCTTTCCAGTTTTTAAATACTTTCTTTCCGTTTGCGTCTAATGTATATTCTACATTTTTCTCTACATAAGATGGGAGTGCCCGTTTCTGATCGAAGAAACCTTGTACTACATTTGAATTGTAATCATTCTTTTGGAAAATATAGAATAAACGAGGATCACGATTGTTAATCATGAAATTAATCAGTTGGCGACTTCCGGCGGCAACAGAGATGTCATTGTTCCAGTTATTATCTCTTTTTCCTTTGTTGTATACAAAGTCATCTTCTAATGTTTCAAGAAAACCTGCTGGGCTCTTGCTAGCATCATTTACAATTTTGATAGCACGTTCCTTATCTATGTTTATCAAACGAGCAGCAATTCTAAGTTTGAGCGAATTTGCAAACTTTGCCCATTTGGCAAGATTTCCTTTGTAAACAAAGTCTTGTGTACCCAAAATGTCTACAGGTTTCTTTTCTGTAAGATACTGAATCGTTTCGTCCAATTGCTTCAACCACAAATCGAAAAGCTCAGGCTGCGTGTCATATTTCGGTTTCAATGTACCTCCATAACGTGCCATTTCGGCTTCGCTATATTGGCGAGAACCATACATATCTGCATCTTCCATGCTTAGGTATACGAGCATAGGGTTGCAAAGATATGGGATATATTCATGCTTTGCTTTCTCTGCTTCTCCGAGTAGGCTTACTTGATACTTAATCTCATTCGCATAACGCAGCAATTCATTTACTTGATATCCACAGCCTGTTTGTGTGATGACATTTAATTTGTTCGAGTTTCCACCACCAGGAACTGTTGCTTGTACCCAATTTGACATATAATCGAATCCATAGAACCATTGTGAATAATCGCCAGGTTGGAACGCTGTTTCGCACTGGGTAAACAAGAAACGAATATTTGGTTTCGTAATTGTTGACGGATTGGAGTTCAGGTCTGCGAAATCGTCTATGCAAGAATTGAAGAGTCCTAGTCCGCTAAAGACGAGAACGGATATTAGATTTTTATATTTCCTTAAATCCGCAGTCATATTATTTTCAGAGAATCCAAACACTTGAGGATGAATAACATCCTCAAGGTTTGGTTATGTCACAAGATTCACCTAAATTAGTGCTACCAAACAAACCATAAAGGTACTTGTGCATATGACAACAAAAATAGCCATAAAATCAGATAATATCACTCCTTTTGGGGGTATATTTTACGCAATGGATGAATTTTCTCGTTTAGGACTGAATTCCGTGATCGATAAATCTTTAGGATTACGTTCTTCCTACGCCGGTTACCAATATAGCGAAATTATTTCGAGCCTATTTTGGATCTACTATTGCGGCGGTGACCACATCGAAGATATCGGCAAACACCTTGGCAAACATCTTGAATTACGCCCGGATACTGAAATCCCCAGTCCGGATACTTTATTGAGAGGCATAAAAGAACTCGCAGAATTGGATATCCACTATACTTCCCAAAAAGGAGCAAGCTATGCTTTCAATAAGGCGGAACAGCTTAATAGTTTGATGCTCGATATGCTCCTTCAAACAGAACAACTCAAGCCAAACACGCTTTATAACTTGGACTTCGACCACCAGTTTATTCCCACAGAAAAGTATGACACTCAGTATTCTTACAAGAAAAAACGTGGTTATTTCCCCGGCACGGCAACTATTGGTGGTAACATTGTTGGTGTGGAAAATCGGGCCGCAAACGCAAATGTCCGTTTTCGTCAAGCGGATACGCTCCAACGGACTTTTCGTCGTTTGGCCGATAGGGGAATATTCATAGACCGTTGCCGGATGGACTGTGGTTCTTATTCGGAAGAGATTATCCGTATGACACATGGCTACTGCAACAAGTTCTACATACGAGCCGGCAAATGTCAGTCTCTGTATGAAGAAATGACGAAAATCACAGATTGGAAAAAAGAAGAAATCAACTTCGAGAATTATGAAGTGACCTCCATACCTTTTACTTCCTTTTTGCAAGAAGAAAACTACCGACTTGTTATTCAAAGGCAAAAGCGTAAGGACAACCAATTGGACCTATTTGATGGTGAATACACCTATCGGTGCATCTTAACCAATGACCATGAAAGTTCTGAAAAAGACATTGTACTCTTCTACAATGCTCGTGGAGCCTGTGAAAGAACATTCGACATGATGAATAACGATTTCGGGTGGAGTCATCTTCCCTGTTCATTCCTCAAAGAGAATACAGTATTCCTGCTACTTACAGCCATGGCTAAAAACTTTTATGCTTACCTTATTGAGAAGGTTGCAGCCGTGTTTGAAGATATTGAACCGGTAAGCCGAGTCAAACGATTTATCTTTCGATTCATTACAGTTCCTGCGAAATGGGTAAAGACAGGCAGACAATGGGTACTCAATATTTATTCCGACAAACCATACAAGTTGCTTTGGAGTCCGTAAAAACAACTTTTCGTGGGATTACTTATGCCTTCAGCTAACTGGGGAAAGGGGAAGCTATGCCCTATAACCTGAAATCAAGGAGAAAAGCAGGGGGAAAAGCTACGAGTAGGAACTATTAGGTGAATTAAATCGCTATTTGAATCAGTTATAAATTAGCTGCGGATTTGAGGTATTTCATATTTTTTTTCATTAATATACTTAGAAATCTACGTTAATAGTCATCATATAATTAGCTGTATACGGCTCAAAACCTCTGATACGGAATTCTGAAGAAGTGTTACCACGACCACTTTCCGGGTTTAGGTTATTAGGTAGAGAGTTGTATAGATATCCAAGGTTACGAGCTGACAGGCTTAATCCCAACTTCTGCATACCTAGTTTACTTGCGATTGTTTTAGGGAATTGGTATGATAAAGTGATTTCACGTAACGCTACATAACTTAACTCATGAACCCAAGTGTCAAAAATAACATTTTGTCCCCAAGCAGCGCGGTTGATATTATATGTACCAGCGTGAGTTGGTTCCAATTTTCCTTCTTTCACTAATTGAGCGTATGATAGCCCGCTGACATCATGAACAGTTCCATCAATGAATGTAGCATTTGTACCTTCTTTAAACACTCCCTCAGGAATAACGCCATCATGATAGGTAATGCCGTTGCTACCACCTGCATATTGACTAGTCCATGTCATTCCTCCATGTCCTTCTCTTCCTGCCAAAGAGCTTTTTAACCAACCGGATTGTGTTCCGTATAAGTTAGAATAAGAAGCGACTAATCCACCAAATCGCATGTCGGTAGCGATATAAAGATTCCAGTTTTTATAAGATAGGTTTGTTGCAATAGAGCCAAGGAAGTCTGGGGTCATTTTACCAACCTCTTCTACTTTTCCACTTCTTGCTTCGTAAGCACCTCTCCAACCTTCGTCCCATTCCAACAACGTCTCTCCTTTTTCATTTTTTGCAGGAAGAATGTCCGACATCAAGATACCATAATCACCTCCAACTCGGGCTACCGAACCGATGTGGTAGTCATAGTCATTCGGATATCCACTTAGTTCAATATAAGAGGCCACGTTTTCGTGCAAAGAAATGATTTTATTGGTATTCTTAGTATAGGTAAAGTTCAAGTCCCATTGCCAGTTTGCGTTTTTAAACGGAGTAGTGTTGAGGGCTACTTCAATACCGCTGTTCTGGATGTTACCTGCATTTACTTTTTGAGTATCTACACCCGAAATGCTAGGTACTTTAATGTTCATAATCTGATCGGTCGTATTTTCCTTATAGTAAGTAAAATCTAACCCAATGCGATTATTGAATGCACGAAAATCTAATCCAAGCTCCCACGAGTTTTTGCGTTCCGGTTTTAAAGATTTATCTTTCAAAACCTTATCAATGGTATTGGTATAGATGTTGCCTGTTGGGGTTTCTATTGTACCAAAACCATAAGTCTGGTTAATTGAGTACGGGTCGGTATCATTACCTACTTGTGCCCATGAACCGCGTAGTTTAGCAAAAGAGACCCACGAAGGTAACTTAAATGTTTCGCTTACCAACCAAGATCCTGAAACAGATGGATAGAAATAAGAGTGATTACCTGTTTTAATGCTATATACTAATGCAGACGACCAGTCGTTTCTTCCGGTAATATCTAAATATAATTGATTTTTCCAGCTTAAGTTAACAGCAAAAATAGCTGAGATAATACGCTTGGTTCCTTCAATTTTACCCGATGATTTTTTAGGGTTTTTAGAGTTGTCAACAAACCATTGACCCGGTACTACCATACCACCATCTGTATTGATTGAATAGGCAGATTGGTAATTGTTGTAATACTCAAAGCGTGTGAATCCACCGATATAAAAATCGTTGAGTTGCTTGCTAGCTGTAAATGTACCTCCAAAAGTGGTTTGCTCTTTGCTGTTTTGCCACATTCCGTAGTATCCGCCATCGTTTGCATAACCGCTTCCTAGTTGTTTGTCCTCACCGCGGGTATAGTAGTAGTTCATGTTGGCGTCGGCTTTGAATCTAAGCCAATCCATCATTTGAACGTTTACCTCAAATTGTGGTCTGATAACGGTTTCTTTTTGATAGTAAGTGTTGTTGTCAATAGCAAACCAGTATCCTTTTTGTGGAACGGGAGCATATAAGTCACCGTAGCTGCTGCTGGCAATACCTCCATGTTCTCCGGCATATTTGTCGCGGAAATAATTAGAGTCATAAAGAGGAGTTAGGATTTGAGTATTTGCATTTACAAATAGCTCTCCTACATTTCTTTGTGCATTTCTAGGAGTTGAATTGGCGAAGTTAACAGATGCTGCAACATCAACTTTCTTACTGATTTTATAAGTTCCTTTAACTAAGAACGAATAACGCTCAAAAGTATTGTTGGGAGTTGTTGAGTTTGCTTTCTTATACGAAATAGACGAATAGAATGTGGCTACGTCGTTACCACCTCTTATGGAGACGTTGGTATTCGTGTTGAATCCTAAGTCGTACATATCCAGCATATTGTTCTTATGCGGAGAATATGTTGTCCATGTTCCGTCGTAATTCCGTATAGGGCTTCCGTCATATCTTCCACCGTATCCGTAATAGCCTGCGCCAATCAATGTATGATCTTTATTGTTGTCTACAGTAAATTGATATGGATCCCATACGTTACCGTTTTTATCTGTATCTTTCCAGCCGGGGATAAGACCAATACCGAACTCTGTTTGAATGTCGGGAGTTTTAAAAGCGTGATCGATACCCAGGGTTTGTGAGAAAGAGACTCCAAAGCCTTTCCCTCCTTTACCGCTTTTGGTTGTGATCACTACGGCTCCATTAAGACCGCGCGAACCGTACAAAGCCGTTGCAGCAGCACCTTTGAGTACAGAAACTGTTTCAAAATCGTCCGGGTTAAGGTTCTTGAGTTCATTTCCATAATCTTTCGCATTGTTACTTCCGGCGTCCCAGTCTACTGTGCTGTTACCCGATGTGCTGTTGTCCAATATCACACCGTCGATAACATAAATGGGCTGATTGTTGCCTTTAAGAGTCGATGCACCACGAATTTGTATTTTAGTTGCTCCAAAAATACCGCCGTCCGACTGCTTGATTTCCACACCGGCCACTTTACCTTGCAGTGATGCTACCGGAGAAATTGTATTGGCAGTTCTTAAAGCATCTCCTTTCACCTCAGTTACGGCGTATCCCAATGCTTTTTGTTCACGTTTCAACCCCAATGCCGTTACCACGACCTCATCCAATGCTTGGGCGTCTTCTTTGAGAGTGATGTTGACAACAGTTTTACCGGCTGTGCTAATCTCTTGTTTTTGCATACCAATATACGAAAACTCTAGAATAGCTTTGGCAGGAACATTAGAGAGAGAGTAGTTACCGTTAATGTCGGTGATGGTACCGTTGGAAGTACCTTTTACTAATACTGAGGCTCCAATAACAGGTTCTCCGTTTGTATCGGTCACTAAACCTGTGATTGTTCCCACTTTTGCTTGCTGTGTGATGGCTATAGCATCTTTCTCAGAAGTATCTGCTATGGCAAACTGTGGAGTTGCGCACAATAGCAGAAAACTAGTACCTGCTACTTTCAGAAAATTCATTTCGCGAGGTTTTGTAAGGTTTGTAAATAGGTTGTTTTTTCTTGTCATACAACTAAATTTTTCGATTAGATCATGTAACTTGTATTTCTCGATGCGGCATTTATTTAAAAGCCAGCATACCATTTGTTGGATTTGTACATCTAAGTTTTCATCGGTAAGTGTTTTTTCGTTAATGTATAATTGTGTGATGTTCCTACTTTGGATATTGAACATCGTTGTTAGTCTAGGCCTTGATATTTGTATAGTTTTAATTCGTCTGGTGATTCTAATTCGCAACTCAACTCATTAAATCTGTGCAGGTTCTTTTTGAACTTGAGAATTATTTGTTGTTGATTTTGCACATAGATTATTTTTTTGAATCATATATTTTATATTCTTCATGTTTATAATTCTGTATTCTTTATCGTTTTTTCTATTTTTTTATAGATCTTACCCCTGCAAATGTATTAATATCTTTTTAAATTTCAATAAAATAAGTCTTTTTTTTATTAAATCAGATTTTATTGTCATCAGCTTTTTATTATTCACATAAAGTTAATTAACTTGTTTAAATCTTAATAAAGTTAGCACTATAACGGATGGCCTCTTTAATAAGCCTAGGAGGCTCGTCTTTGCAAAAAGTTCGTTTGCTCTTTCTTTTCTTTAAGGGGTTATGATTAGCTTACATTCGGCACAAGGCTTCATAAAGTAAACTTGAGTTAGCGGTGTGTAAATCATCGGGGGGTAGTGGGTAGAGAGTGCCGGGATAATTGTATTCTCACCTAGGTGGGTAAACCTCCCCACCCGGGTGAGAACATCTCCCCACCTCGGTGAGAATGTCTCCCCACCTGGGTGGGGAAGCTATTTTTTCAGGGTCTTTTTAACTAATATAGATAAGTATTGCTGTATAGGCTACGTAACTTAGCACAAGTATGCTTCCTTCTATGCGGGTAATGGTACGTTTGGCAAAGAACAACCCGAATAACCAAAGCAGAATGCCGGCTGCAACAAGTGATAACAGATCAAAATTGGTGATCCCAGCCAAATAGAGTGGGGTAATAGAGGCACTGCATCCGAGCACGAAGAAGATGTTGAAGAGGTTGCTACCTATTACGTTGCCGATTGCTATTTCGGGGTTCTTCTTCAACGCAGCTACAATGGAGGTTGCCAATTCCGGAAGTGAAGTTCCGCCGGCAACTAATGTGAGTCCGATGATCGATTCGCTGATGCCCATATTGCGGGCAATGTTGGTGGCTCCTTGAATAAACCATTCTCCGCCGAAGATAAGCCCGGCCAAACCACCGACAATATATAGCGTTGCTTTCCACGTAGGGAGTTGGCGGATCTCCTCCTCTTCGCCTGTTGGGGTATTGTTTGAGGCCATAGAAAACGTATAGCCCAAAAAGATAAGGAAGAAACAGAGCAGCAAAAGCCCGTCTGTAGTGCTTAGCACGTTGACTTTGCCCCCATTTAAGAATACATCGTTGGCACAGATCAGTAGCACAATGGATGATAAGATACAGAGTGGGATCTCTTTTCGGAGCGTATTACGCGTAATAACGATAGGTGCCACCAAGGCCGTACATCCAACAATCATCAGTGTGTTGAAAAGATTACTCCCGACAACGTTTCCAATGGCTATATCGGCACTCCCTTTTAAGGCAGAAGAGATGCTGACCGTGAGCTCGGGTGCCGAAGTACCGAAAGCTACGATGGTAAGTCCGATGACCATCGGTGAGATGCGAAACCGCATGGCTACCGAAGCAGCACCATCTGTTAAACCGTTTGCGCCTAGTAGGATGAGGATAAGTCCTCCGATAAGAAGTAAGATGTCCATATTCTTTTAGTATTTTAGCGCAAAGATAATGATTCTGTTTGATGAAATATCAAAAACATTACGTATGTTTGAAGCGTTAATTTCAAATAAGAACTTATAACGTAATTCATTAAAAGATGAAAAGAGAGAGATTCTTATGCATAGCTTTGTTGCTGCTGCTTGTGGGAGGACACGCAAATGCCCAGTTAGAAAAAGCCGTGCAGCAATTCTTGAGGCCCGACTCCAGTACGAGTACCGTTCCACCGAAGGGCAACGACTCTGTCCGGTTGAAGCGAATGGCAGAAGCCCTTGACTCGGCCAGGCTTAGTGAAGCCACGCTAAGGATGGAAATGGAGTTATTGAAAATGAAAACCTATGGTGGCGATTCGGTGAAACATGCTTTGCAAAAGCAGCGCATTGACTCTCTCCGAAAGGTAACTCCGGGTGTACCGGTGGTTGTAGAAGGCGATACGCTCTTTTACCTATATGCCAAACGTGGCGGCTTGTCTCCGCAGGAACGTGCACAAATGACTACGTTGAAGATCGAGGAGTTGGGCAAAAAGTTTAATTTGCATCCCGATTCGGTGTACCTGGACAGCACAGACATCGTAACAGATGTAATGTATGGCAATAAAGTTATTATCTCTTTTACCGATCAGGATGGTTTATGGGCCAACTGTTCGCGCAGTGAGCTTGCCGCCAAAGAGCGACTGGTCATTGTTCAGAAGCTTCAGCAGCTACAAGAAACCCACGGGGCTTGGCAGATGGCCAAACGGATTCTTTATTTTATTCTGGTATTAGTAGGTCAGTATTTACTCTTCCGGGGGACAAACTGGCTTTATCGGAAGCTGAAACTGCGTATCAACAAGCTTAAGGATACCCGCTTAAAGGCCATCTCTATTCAAGATTATGAGTTGTTGGATACCCAAAAGCAAGTCAACCTATTGATATTCTTGGCCAATATCGGGCGATACATCGTTATGGGGCTCCAGTTATTGATTACCGTGCCGTTGCTCTTTGCTATATTCCCACAAACCAAATCATTGGCCTATACTATCTTTTCCTATATATGGAATCCAACTAAGAGTATTTTGTTGGGCATTGTGGAATATATACCCAATTTGTTCACCATCATTGTGATCTATTATGCAGTGAGGTATCTGGTCAGAGGCTTGCGGTATTTAGCCGCTGAGATAGAATCGGGTCGTTTAAAGATTCATGGTTTCTACCCCGACTGGGCTGTTCCGACTTATCACATCTGCCGTTTCATGCTCTATGCGTTTATGCTGGCAATGGTTTATCCCTATCTGCCCGGCTCTAAATCGGGAGTATTTCAGGGGATATCGGTCTTCGTCGGATTGATTATCTCGCTTGGGTCAAGTACGGTGATTGCAAATGTCATTGCCGGAATGGTTATCACCTATATGCGTGCTTTCAAGATTGGCGACCGTATTAAGCTCAATGAGACAACGGGCGATGTAGTTGAGAAGACTCCGTTGGTAACCCGCATACGTACACCCAAGAATGAATTGGTCACTATCCCGAACTCGTTTATCATGTCGTCGCATACGGTAAACTACAGTGCCTCGGCACGCGACTACGGGTTGATTATTCATTCGGAGGTTACCATCGGTTACGATGCACCGTGGCGCAAGGTGCATCAGTTGCTGATCGATGCCGCGCGGGCTACTCCCGGTGTGCAGGCTGCTCCCGAACCGTTTGTGCTCGAAACCTCGCTGAGCGACTTCTATCCCGTGTATCAAATCAATGCCTATGTGCTTGAGGTCGATAAGCTGATGCAGATTTATTCGGATCTGCACCAGAACATTCAAGATAAGTTCAACGAAGCCGGTGTCGAGATTATGTCGCCCCATTATATGGCCATGCGCGATGGTAATGAGACTACTATCCCGAAGAACGACGGTGCACCTCCCAAGACTACTCCCCCCAATCCGCAAACCCACGATGTAAACGGATAAAAAAAGGCCGCTGTCTCATCTCGAGATAGCGGCCTTACCGTAGTGTGTGTACTTTAATAGTAGAAGTTATTTCTTTCGATTTACCGTATAGAGTATATTACCCTTTTTATCGATCATGCGTAGGTTCAATTCTTTCTTGTCGGCCGAACAGACGGAGAATCCGGGTTCGGGGCTGCAAAACTGTGTGCCTTGGATGGCTTTGACCTTACGTGAGAGCGAAGCGGATGAGTTGACAATATAGTCAATCTTACTACCTGCTTGGCGAATATGCTGGAAATTGTGTATGTGTCCGCAAATGTACATATCTACGTTATGTTTCTTTAGCACCGGATCCAGGCGTGCTTGCAGATCGCTTCGTTCGCTGGCATCCTTCGGGGTTTCGGCATAGATGGGGTGATGGCCTACCACGATGACCCAATCCTCTTTGGCGGCTGCCAATACCGAGTCGGCCCAAGCCAACTGAAGGTTGATGTCCTGATGGCAAGCATCAGGGTAGGTTGTCGTATCGCTACGGTACTTGTCGATGAGTGGAGCCGTATCGAGCCATACAACGCGCACGGTGATGCCCTTCTCTTCGAAGGCACGGGTATAGTAACGGGCGGGCATCGTCCAGCGCCGACTCACGTTGGTGTAGTCGATTACGGCCTGTGTGTTTCCTCGATATTCGTGATTGCCCAATACGGGAAACCAGTCGATCATCAGTTCCGGGTGGCTATAAACAAGCTCGAAGTTGGTCATCCACAGCGGATCGTGAATGCTGCGCACTCCTTCGAAATGATGTACATCTCCTGCGGCTATGACGAATTCGGGTCCTATCTCTTCGCCCATTGTGCCCATGAGTTCGGCGATGGGCTTTTGGTCGTAGTAACCATTGCGTCCCAAGTCGTTGGCTATATAAAAGTTCAGTTTTTTGTCGAACGGCGTATAGTCTGTTATCTGAGCCGTAGCCAGTGTACTGAACGCGATGAGTGCGAGTAGGAGTAGGTTCTTGATTTTCATGTTCATTCTTGTTTTTTTAGAAGTTTATTTTGATACCTGCATTGACTTTGATACCGTAGTATTCGGCCTGCATGGTGCGGTCTTTGGTTCCCTGATAGTATCGGAGCGGTTGGTTCAGCAAGTTGTTGGCTTCGGCGTAGAAGGTTGTTTTCAACTTTTTGCCAAACGTATAGCTGGCATTGGCATCGAGATAGCCTACCGCATCGTAGTAGCGGTCGTAGAAAGCACTTTCGCCCATTTCGTCGACGAACGCCGATGCGTAGTTATAAGATAAACGCAGGCTCATGCCGCTCTTCTCGAAATACAGCGATGCGTTGGCGGTATGCTCGGGCGAGCCGGGAAGCTTTAATCCGCTTTCGTTTTCGCGTCCTTCGAAATTGAAGTTCTTCACACGGGTATGTGTATACGTATAGGTTCCGTAGAAACCGACATGCTTCATGGCAGGGGCGATGAATCCGAAATCGCGTTGATAGGCCATTTCGAGACCTATAAGGTTGGCATTGCCGGCGTTCTTAGGCTGAATCAGTCGGTTGTATGTAGTTCCGTTGAACTCGTAGTTGGTCGTCACCTCATTAACGATAAAATCGTTGATTTTCTTGTAGAATACTCCTGCGCTAACCAAACCGATGCTTTTGAAGTAGTAGTCGGCACTCAGGTCGATGTTGTACGACAAGGTTGGTTTCAGGCTGGAGTTACCAATGGTTATTTCCGAATCCGAACGTTTGATATTGATGCTGGGCACCAATGCCGAATATTTAGGTCGCGACAGTGTTTCGGTGTACGAAGCGCGCACTTTGAACTCCTCGCTCACATCCCATTTAAGCAATAAGGAAGGCAGGAAGTTGAGGTAATTATTCGTTTGGCGTTCGGTAGGCGTGGTCAGATCGGCCTCATCATCATAGGTGCGACCGGTGTATCTCAAATCGGTGTTCTCGGCACGAATACCTGCCACCATAGTGATCTTGTCTGTAAACCGCTGATCAAAGCGAACGTATCCGGAGGTTACCGTTTCGCGGGCTTCGAAGTTACCTGCCAATTCTTCTTGTACCTGCTCTTTCTCGAAAAGTGAGCCATTGTTCAGATCAAGCCCTCCAACGTATTCTTTGCTGGCAAATAGTCCGGTTTGGTACTTCTTGTTGGGCATAAACTTGTCTGTGCTCTGGTTGACCGTATTCTTCAAACTGTTTTCCATAAACACACCTTTATCAAGTGGGGTGTATTCGTAGAAGTCTACCTCTTTCTCTTTGCTCTTGCTTACTATTTTGGCACCAAAGCGCAGTTTGCTTCCATTCTTCAGGTTCGATTTGAAGTTGACTGAGAGTTTGAGATCTTTCTCCTGAATGTCCTGTTGTTGCTCTGTGAGCTCCTTTAATCCGAACTTATCATTCAATGTCATGGTGTAGCCCGACCGAGGTGTTGCGAAGGGTTGGCGAGGGTTGCTTATGTCGAGGTCGAACTGTTGTTTCTTTAGTTCAAAGTCAATGTAGCGTTCGTTGGGGCGGAACTCACTTGCCTGAGCATAACTGGCATTCCAGTCCATCTCGACAGACCCCAGAATATGTTCACCACCGAGTGTTACGTCCATGGTACGCTGACGCTCCAAGCGGGTATTGCGGTTATCCGGTGTACCGGCTTTGGTTTGCACACGCACGCTCGCCTGTCCGTCTTGCTTCAGGTCTTTGAGGGTAGTTCGGTAGCGGTTCTCCCAATCGTTGCGATTGTTGAAGATACCTTTGAGCATCAATTTATGGTTGGCGTTGATCTCCCAGTCGAGTGCTGCCGAGTAGCTCTGACGCTCGCGTGTAACGTAGTACTGGCGAATCTGATAATCGTTGACAAATGCTTTTTCGTCTGTTCCCTCTTTCCAGGTAAACTCCGTGTTGTATGATCCCGAAGGGGCGTTTTGATACGATGCCGATAACATGACACCCAGCTTCTTGTTGAAAAAGCGATCACCGTAAGTCAGCCCAAGATTGAGTTGCGCCTTGTCGCTGATCCAGTTATACCCGCTACCTGCCGTGGCAGTGATGGTACGTTTGTAAGGTGAGTTTTTGGTAACCAGGTTGATCGATCCGCCAATAGCGTCTCCATCCATATCCGATGTAACGACTTTGCTTACTTCGATGGTTTGAATCATGTCGGCGGGTATGAGGTCGAGTTGCACATTGCGTGTATCCCCTTCGGCCGAAGGCATACGGTTGCCGTTGATGGTCACCGAGCTAAGATCGGCCGATGTGCCGCGTACCTGTCCGAAGCGCGCTTCGCCTTGATCGTACTGCACGTTGATACCCGAGATACGCTTTAGGGCGTCTCCGATATTGGCATCGGGAAACTTGCCGACCTGATCGGCCGATACTACGTTCTTAATGCCTTGACTGTTCTTTTGTGCGTTGATGGCGCGGCGTTGCCCTTGAAAAGCTCCGCCGACAACGATCTCTTGCAGTTCTACACCCTCGCTCAAGACTACATCTTTCTCCAGCGTTTTGCCTGCCGGAACTGTGATCTTCATCTCTATGGGTGTGTATCCTACGTAGCTAACTTTTACAGTATAAGTGCCGGGAGTGAGGTTGGAGAAGGTGTAAAACCCATTAACATCGCTGGTTACTCCGGTACGTATCTTCTCGATATACAAGGTTGCTCCGGGCAATGTTTGTTTGCCTGTGTCGATGATTCGCCCTTTGATGGTGCCTTGTTTGATTGAGCTTTCGTATTCATCGGCCCAAAGGTTGCCCCCTAAAATACATAGTAAAAGAAAAAATGAGATAATTTTGCCTACTTGTTTCATTATTGTCATCATACGTTAATAATACGCTGCAAAAGTACGGTAGGTTCGTTTCGTATCTTTTACATCGGTTTGAACGCTGAGTGACAATAAGGTTTCGTTCGTGTTACAGTTTTTCGCCGCGTATCAGTACTTTCTGTTCATTGGCAAGGGTGGTGGCAAAGAGGTAAATGTCTCCTCCATCCGAAAGTTTGGTACGTTTGCGCAGTTCGGCCACCGTAGCCGGAAAGTTACGTACTGTAATGTTTGCTTTCGTTGCACCTTGCATCAACTCCTTGAGTTCCTTTTTGTTGAGCGAGCCGGTAGCGGTAATGCGAAACGAGCGGCCGGGAAAATCCGCTATCCATTCGTTCGATGTATATAGGTGGCTATTGGGGTGCAACTTCTTCAACTTATATATAGAAGCAATCTTTCGGAAAGCTCCCGCCTTAAGTATGGAGGCGTTGGGCTCGTACAAATAAGTTTCCGGTTGCTCGGCATAGGTGCAGTGAGCTGCCTGTTCGGCTTCGCGTGTGAAGGAGAACGTCTGTGCCCCTTTGGCGGTTAAGTTAACACAATGAATTGTTACCTCCCTCACAGGCTGCTTGGCCGCCATCAGCAACAACTCTTTGCATTCATTGTTGACCGAAAGAATGTGTGCCTCGTATGCATAAGGCATATCCCGCAGTGCCAGTGTGAGGTCGAGCATGGGCGAGAGCTTAATCATCACCCGCCCGGCTTTGTTGGTGAGTACAGGTGCCAGCGCAGCTACGTCCGGTTCGCAGTCTGATATGGCAACCGTCTTACCACCCTGTTCGTTTCTGCGTGCAGGGTCGATGAATATCATATCGACCGGTTGCATACGCCATAGGTAAGCCACTCCGTCGTCGTTGTGCACCTCGATATGGTTGAGGCTCAACAACGGGAAGTTATGGCTTGCTAGCATACATAGCTCTTCTTGCCGCTCTACGTAAACAGCCTTGGCAAACTTCTTGGCAAGAAACGCACAGTCAATCCCGAATCCTCCGGTGAGGTCGGTAAAGCTATCGCCCGCTGCCAATGCAGCCTTATAGCTTGCAGTTGCCTCCGACGAGCATTGCTCTAACGAGAGATGTCGCGGATAGAGTAGCCCTTCTACTACACTCCACGAAGGTACTTTATCGGCAAGCACTTTTCGTCCGGCTATCTGTCTGATAGCGAGTTCCATGTTCACCTGCGGATATTTTTTCGCTTGTAGAGCCAGTGTACGTACATCGTCATCACTGTGCGTGCGGATGAAGTCGAGTGTAGCCGAAGATATGTTCATCATGGTTGTGGTTCCGGTTTAATTTCCAGATAGTGTACGTCGAACCGCCCTTTGCTGGTTTGTCCTCCTTCGAAAGTACCGCTGATGATTCTCCTTTTTTTATCCAGATGGGTGATGGTAACGTTGCCGTCTTCCAGAGGCTCAAACCCGAAGGAGGCATCTGTATAGGTTGTTGTTTTTCCTACCTGTGGTGAGTGGATGGTGAACCTGATCGGCTTCAACATCTTTACGTAGACATATACGTTAACTATATCTTTGGCCGGATAGTACTCAAAGCGGATTGAGCTCGTAGCCGGAGGAGCTCCGTAGCGTCCGCCCACATAGAGCCATCCGTCTATCAAACAACCGAATGTATCGGCACCTGTGGTTGTTGCTTCGGGCATCACCGTGGTGTCTACCGTTGTGTCTTCACTCTCGCAGCCGATACAAAGCAAGAGCATTAGTACGAATATGTATTTTTTCATCTTTGTTTATGGATTGAGTGTTAGTTAAAAAGAGTAGGTTATTCCTGCCGAAATACTCAGTCGGCTTCCCGATAAAGACTCGCCATTGGGAAAGGTCACTTTGATGGTTTCGTCGTGATAACGTACGTCCATTTGTCCGAACTTAGCGATCAGATACTGAATGTCTGCCCCAATGCCCCAGTTGCTGTTTAGCTTATAGTTGAAGTTGAGCCCCAGATTCCCTGCCAGATTGGAGGTGGTCACTGTTCTGCTGTTTGAGAACACCTCTCCGTTGTTGCGATAAAACATCCAGCCGAGTCCGGCATTGAATCGCAAGTCGACAGCGTTGTTGTTTATGATGTAGAGACCTGCCTGCGGAGAGATGAAATGTGTGTACACATGATCGGCTCCCTCTTCGTGTCGTGCTTGGGCGGAATACCCCGAATAGAGTAAGCCGAAGCCCAGGTGTTTGAACGGTATCACGTAGTATTGAGCATCCCAGTTCACCCCTTTGCAGAGTTTATCCTGGTAACTGTTATCGCGGATGGTTAATCCGCTGGTACCCTCCAGCATATTGCCGTAGCCTACATGAAAGGCAAATGATTGTCTGCCATTCTGAGCCGATGTCCACGCAGAATAAACGATGAACATAAGTAGAAGTGTGATGTTTCTTTTCATTGATTTAATATTTCAGGTGATCTTTTTTGTCGGTTTCCGTTGCTGTTCATATTGCAAAGAAACAAAAAAGAAACTTCTTTTGAAAGTTTCTTTTTGAATTATCTGATACAAAAAATCATATTCCTATGATAGGGAGTCAATGGAAAGCGACATTCAAGCTTTCCATTGACTTTCTCTTTTATCTTATTACCATAGTGGGTTTTGTATCAATTGCTTGCTGATTTGTACCTGGGATAGTGGAATAGGATATAAATACATTCTTCGTTCGAAAATTCGTTTCTCGATGGAGGTACGTTTATAAAAGTCATACTTATTGCCTTTTTCTCCAAACATATTCATGCCATGAAACTCTCCTCCCTGTCTGGATTCCTCTTTTTCTGCTATCATCCAACGACGTACATCAAAATAACGCTGACCTTCCGTACAAAGCTCTAACCGTCGTTCGCGTTGTATGGCTTCGCGCTGTGCTGCTTGATTTCCTTTTATTTCGGGTTTTATATCAGCTAACTTTGGAATACCTGCACGTTCTCGAATTTTGTCTATATACTCTATGATCAGAGTATTGGACGGATCTACTTCGTTCATTGCTTCTGCATATAATAAATAAAAATCGGCTAAACGGAAAATAAAAGAAGGTCGGTAATGCTCTTTAGGATAAGAGCCTTGATTATATACTTTGCGGCTCTCTCTCTTGAATAAAAGATATCCACATGCTGGAAAATTGGATGTTTTGTCGGCACCATTGTGTGATCCGTAGTAGAAATAAATGGGTGTATTCTTCACTTGCCATTTGCGGCCTTGATAAAAAACTGTTTGATAAAAGCGTGGCTCCCTATTTATCCACTGATTGTAAATTTCTTGTCCATCAACACTTGTAAATCCATTGTCATTTGGATTATATAAATTGGATTCTTCTATAGGCAGACCGTCTTTCATCAGAAAATCATCTACTAACTCTTGTGTAATAGAAGCTGTTTGATTTCCTTTCTGCTCTGAAAAGGGTGTACAGTATTTGTCGTATCCGTGGCTGTCTTGAATCTTAGCGAAAAAGGTTTTGGATGAGGCCCATATTATTTCATTATTGTATGACATGAACATTTCATACAATGATTTATCTGCGTCATATTGGTTATTGCTATAGGCTTTATAGAGTTCATATTTTCCCTCCGAGAATTTGATGAAATTTTGAATCGCATCTAATGCTACTGTCCATTTTTTAGGGTCTGAGTCAGGAAAGATACGTTTCCCGTCTGGGTTTGTAAGCGCCAATGCTTCTGTATAACCTCCATTATACAGTGGACTTGCAACTAATATACGGGTTTTGGCTATTACTGCCAATGCCGCACCTTTAGTAGGAAGTGCCAAACGTTCTTGCTGGGTTTCTATTTCACTTAACCCACCTTCTTCTGCGATTAAATCCGCCATTTCTTTACATATATACTGAGCAACCTCGTCGATGCTATTGCGTGGTAGATCCAAATCATCTTGATAAGGGTCTAAAATTCCATCGACTAATGGAACGGGTCCATAAAGTTCTAATAGCAGATAATAATAGTAAGCCCGTAAAAAACGCGCTTGCGCGGTTAGCTCCTTTAATTCAGCTTCGTCTAAATAGTCGAGTTGTGTTCCTGCCATTGGAATAGCGTGAGCATCTTTCAGAAAAATATTCGCTTGTCGGATAAGCTTATATAATATTCCCCATCGATGAAAAACTCCGCTACCTGCATGATATCCTCCTGTAAGTGCATAATATGACTCATTCATTGTGCCAAAGGTTATCTCATCAGATAAAGATGTCCATGGGTTGCCTAACCCATTTTCCGAAGTTGATATGTCTTTTACACGTATATTCGAGTAATCGGGTATGCCTGTAAATATATTCCGATGCCATTGCCTGGTCTTTTGGGGATCGTTGAAAACTTGTTCTTTGGTCAACTGTCCGGCCAATTCATCCGACACATCCAAAAAGGTGCATCCGCAGAATAAATATGATAAAAGCAATGTGAATATGATGCTTTTTATTGTAAACCTTATTTTTTTCATGTGTTTTGCATTTATATTAAAAAGTGATTTCTACTCCTAATGAGAAAGTACGAGGCAACGGGTATGACATACCATCATTTTTGTTACCCATCTCCGGGTCCCAGAGTTTTATCTTGTCCCATACGGCTATGTTATAGCCCATCAAATAAACTCGTGCAGCTTGCATATGCATTTTCTGTGCGGTTCGTTTATTGAAGCTATATCCCAGTTCAATGTTTTTCAAGCGTAAAAAGCTTGCATCGCGCATCCACCAGGTACTTGAGGCACGATTGTTAAAATTGGAAGAAGAGTGTAGACGAGGGAACATAACATTTTGACTTGGATTATCTTCAGTCCATCGATCCATTGCTTGTATACGTGTACCTGATGTTCTATCTGCCCACGCGAATGGGTGGAAACCCGGCCCATTAGCGATACCCATAATAGTAGATGTTTTTCCTACTCCTTGGAAGAAGATACTGGCATAAAGCCCCTTGTAGTCTACGTTTAATCCGAAGCCGTAAACCAACTCCGGTACACTTGGATTACCTACATCTCTTATTTGGTCAAAGCTATCTATGATGCCATCATTGTTTTGGTCTACAAACTTGATATCACCCGGAGCAATACTTCCTAATGTAGAATTGGGTACTCCCGGTTTCACTTCATATTTTTTTGTTCCATCCTGATTTTCGGTAATAATGAAATCATCATGGGTATATAATCCGTCGGAAATGTATACGTTCCAAGAGTTCAATCGCGTACCGGTTGTATTCATCCAGTCATATTTCTGTGGAACTTCATCATACTCTAATATTTTGTTTCGGGCAAATGTAACGTTTCCGCGGAAGGTAAGACGAAAATCTCCCAGTTTCTCTGTTACAATGAGACTTCCATCCATACCCTGATTGGATACTTTTCCATAGTTTTGCCAAGGGTTTTCCCGGAAACCTGAGAGGGTGGGTATGGTATTTCTCTTTAGCAAGATATCGGTTCGCATATTATTAAAATAGTCTATCTGTATATCTACTTTGTTATTGAACAATCCGACGTCAAGACCCAAGTTGCGTTTATTCTCTATTTCCCATCCCAGATTTTGAGCAGCGAATCGATCTTCTATAATACCATTACCTACACCGTTCAATCCACCGTCTGTACCAATACCTATATTGTACCCGCCTGCATTTGTTTTTAGTATTTCGCGATATAAGAAGCGGCTACCACCGGTATTATCATTACCTGTTCGTCCTATGGATGCGCGAATTTTAATTTTATTCACGACATTGGTAAAACTACTCGGCATAAATGGTTCGTTGGTTAAGAGATAGGCAACACCTACCGCAGGGAAAAGACCAAATCGGTGATCTTTGGAGAATGTTTCGCTACCGGTATAGCCGAAACTACCTTCAATAAAATAGCGTTCGTTATACGAATAAGAGGCACGCCCCACTATACTCTGTTTGCGATACGACAAGGCATCATCGTGATATTGCTGCTCTTTCTGCATATATAGCAACATTCCACTTACTTGGTGCTTGTCTGCGAACAAACGGTTATAACTTAATTGAGTTTCAACGTATATTTTCTTATCTCCACTATTCTTTTCTGCCGGATCGCCCAAAGAGTCATTTCCTTTGACTACTTGATTGAAGATTAGTTTTCCATTCTCATCTCTTCCCGTGGCGTTAAATTGGGTGGGTGTTTTTAGGCGTGTCATATCGTAGAGAGAATAGGAGTCGAAGCTGATACGTCCCATCCAAGTAAGTCCTTTGGTTACAAAATCTAGTTTTTGTTGCAATTTTACCGTAGACTGAATGCTTGTTTTCCATGACTTGGTATATCCCGAATTCATAAGTAAGTTGTAGGGATTTAATATGTTGCCGGTTGGTTCTGATGGGCTTGCGATCGTTCCATCTGAATAGACCATTGGAGTTAAATGGGGAGGAGTCAATGAAATTTTAGTGAAAATCTCATTTGAGCTTTTCCCTGGGTTATTCGTTTGAGAGTATTGTCCGCTTAAGTCTACACTCAATAAGGTGGATGATGTGATATCAATATCGATATTGCTACGCAAGTTGTAGCGAGTCACTCCAATGTTTGTATCATAGTCTTCTAGGTTATTGTTTTTAAAGATACCTGTTTCGTGGAAATAAGCTCCAGATACAAAATAACGTGCTTTTGCCGACCCTCCTTGCACATTTAGTGTATACCTTTGGTTATAAGTCTGATTCTTTAGCATATCAAACCAGTTTGTATCCGGATACAAGTCTCGATCCTCTCCCTGTGCATATTTAGCAATAAGTTCTTCGCTGTAATAAGGAGCAAGTCCATCGTTAACACGGGCTTCATTAAACAATGTCATATGATCGACCGATCCTAACATTTGGGGTAAGCGTGTAGGCGAAGCCATTCCAACCTCTCCTCTGAAACTAATTTTTGCTTTCTCGGTTTTACCTCGTTTTGAAGTAATCAATATGACTCCATTGGCTCCTTCCGCTCCATATACGGCGGTAGCTGCTGCATCTTTAAGTACGGTAAAAGTTTCGATCTCATCCGGCTCAATATCTTGCATTGCCCGAGGGGCACCATCTACTAATACCAGAGGTGAGGTTCCTCCTGCGAATGAGCTTGTACCTCGTATCCAGAACTCAGCATTGTCGTTGCCCGGCTCCCCATTGCGTTGAATGGCAATAATACCGGCTAGCTGGCCGGCTAAGTTGTTAGTCAGATTTCGGGTCGGTGCTTTGATTTCTTTAGCAGTCACTGAATTGACAGAGCTAACAACTCCACTTTTCTTCTGTTGGCCATAACCAATAACGACAACTTCATCCAATGTCTTGGAGTCTTCACTTAACATAACATTAATATTGCGCCGGTCTTTTACTTTAATTTCTTCTGTGTTGTAACCTAGATATGATATCAGTAAGACCGATTCTTCCGAGGGCACGTATATTTCATATCGTCCCTCTATGTTTGTAATACCTCCAATGCCGGCACTGCCTTTGACTGATACATTGGCTCCGATAATTGACTCTCCTTTTCCATCGGTAACGACACCTGTGACTTTTATCTTACTCTTTTGTTGATTTTTATCTGCTGGTAAGTGATCTTTCTCTTTCTTATAAATGTTGATTTGTCGATCTTTGATTGAATAGCTGTTTTCCGTATTTTTGAAAACCTGTTCCAAAACCTTTTCAACCGATTGGTGGATTACATTGACTGAAACTTTACGATTAAGGTCGACGGCTCCGTCTCTATAAAAAATAATAAACTCACTTGTTTTTTCAATTTCATCGAAAATTTGTCGAACAGTTTTCTCTGCAGCCTGAATATTAAAAACCTTTTTCTTGCTGTAACTGTTTGTTGCTAAGGTTATATTACTTATCGATAAAAATAAAAGAAGTAAAAAAATACTTTTAAAAGATAATAAGGTTCTACCTTTAATCTTATTCAGATTAAAAAATGATTGGTTTTTCATACATTTGTACAAATTTGATTAAAACGTTGTTTTTTGAAAATTGTGTTTACGGGTTGGATGATATGTCGGTATTGTCCAACCTGTTTTTCTTGTCATTTAAGGTCCCTGTTTCATTTGATTGTTGTTAGAGGTTATTTAATAAAGAAAGTTCCATCTTCTGTTTTTTCAATTTCAGCCGGTATGGTTTCTGCCAGTGTTTCCAATACTTCTTCCAGGCTATCCCGCAGATTCAGTTTTCCGCTACACGTTATGTCTTTCAGGCGTGGAGATATGGTGATGTCGCGTTTATAGTATTGGGATAGTTTGGTTGCAACGTTTGATACGCTTTCTTTCTCGAAGATACAATAACCGTTTATCCAACTGATATAATTGGCTACATTGACCGTTCGAACTTGTAACTCCTTCTCGCTGTATGCCAGCATTTCATTCGGTTTTAGTTTTCTTGTGGAGTGATGGCGGGTATCTACCTCTACCGCTCCACTTACCAATACCACATTTTGATTTTCGGTATAAGCATTGATGTTGAATTTGGTTCCCAGTACCCTTACGTCTAATTGAGTGGTTTTTACGATGAAGGGTCTGCTCTTATCGGGCGATACCTCCAGATACACTTCTCCTTCCACATAGATTTCGCGTCTTTTGGTTGTAAACTCCACGGGGTATACGACGCGGGTGTTGGCATTTACACATACTTTGGTGCCATCGCTAAAGGTGATGGAAGAGCGCTTACCTGCCGGAACGATTAGTTGGTTGTATGCTTCTTCTGTACCTTTGCTCTCGTTTATCTGTATGGTTTGCGAGTTTATATCGACTTTTCCTTTTTGGTAGAGTAGTTTACTGTCTTCTCCATCTATGGTTAGCTTTTTCGTATCCGATAAAATCAGTTGCACTTCATCTGTTGGCTGCGCGTCTGGTCTTTTTACCAAGGCGATTCCTGCATACTCCTCTTCCGGCATATTCATCAGTGCCATCCATCCACCTACAAAAAGAATGATGATACAGGCCACCGCAGCTACCCATCGGCGTAGCAACAGGTAAGGGCTTTTTCTTTTCTCCTTGGCGATGGTGCGGCTTTTAATCTGTTCCCAAAGCTCGGCTACTTCCGGCTCTGAAATACGTTTGCCGGAACTATGCGCTACAATATGTAACAATGCACGTGCCAACTGCATTTCGCTAGCTAGTACCTTGTGCTCTGCTTCAAGCCGGCTCCAAAAGAGTTGGCTTTCGGGGGTAGGATGATGTTCTGACTCTAAGAAATAATCATCATTTAAGAGGTCTGTTGCCGTATATGTGATATAGTCTGTCTTCTCCATTTCTATGCCTTATTTATCTCAAAGACAAATGAACTTTTATTTTCTACTCATAGAAAATGAAATTTTTTAGGCATAACGTGTTTATTTGGATAAAGAAGAGCACAGATAAACCTGACGACTCGCGCAACTTGATCAAAGAACGCTGAAACAAATTGTAGGCAGATTGGTAATTGAGATCCATCAGACGGCATATTTCATCGTATTGCAAGTCTTCATAGAATCGGTAATAGATAATTTCGCGTTGCCGGGGCGAAAGCGTATTTAGTAGATGAGCAATGGTTTGACTTTGTGAGGATTCCTCTTCGTCTGCAATGAATTGCTCCTCGACCGATAGGTCGAAGTCAAAGGCAGTATTGCTTATATACGTATCGTGCAGACGGTTTCTGTTGAGTGTGTTAAATAAAGCATTTCTTAAAGCCGACATCAGATAGAGTTTCGGGTTGTCGGGTACTGTTAGCTTCTCTCTATTTTGATAAATGTTAACAAAGAGGTTCTGAATGCAGTCTTTCACCACTTCCGAATCGGCACAGAAACGACACCCGTATTGATAAAGTTGATGAATATATCGGTTGTATATCCATGTATAAGCCTCATTGCTGCCCTCTGTCAGTAGTTTCCATTGGGCGAGACTTTCACTCGTATCAGATTGGCCATTCTTTTTCATTAACGATTCCGTGTTTCTCTATTATAATCATTTTGGCAAGCCTTTCACTTCGGTGATTCTGCTTGGTGAGGCCTATTTATAGACTAAACCATTGTTTTAAAAAGGATTGTAAGGCGTCTTTTTATTTTATGATTGCTGCAAAGATAGATATTATTTTATTATAGACAAGGAAATGCCGAATATATTCGGAGTGAAATATGAAAAGCTATCCCGAACTTTGAGCAATTAAAGAAAATAGATACTTATGGTTAACGAAGCAGATGTTCTGACTGATATAGGTAAAATTATAGTTCGCAGACGCAAAGAATTGAATATTACCCAAGAAGAGTTGGCTTATTCCGCCAACGTAGATCGAACTTATATAGGATATATTGAGAATGGAAAACAAAATATTTCCATATCCATTCTTTGCAAAATAGCCAATGTGCTCGACTTGGATATGAAAGACTTCTTTTCTTAAGCCTTCTTTTTTCATGCTAATACTAATCTAAAAAATACAAATTCGATGCGAAAACTATGTATGTGTTTATTTGCTTGCATAACGCTGACTTCTTATGCACAACTGCAAAATAATGAGGTGTGGAAACTTCCTGAAATGGGTCAAGGCGCCGTTCGCCAACTCATCCGTATTCCCGATATTCAAGGCTATCATACGCTAAAGTGCGACTTTCATATCCATACCGTTTTCTCGGATGGCGAAGTATGGCCTTCTGCCCGTGTAAAAGAGGCTTGGCGGCAGGGACTTGACGCAATAGCCATTACCGATCATATCGAGTATCGACCGCATAAAGATCAACTTTCGGGAGATTTTAACTCGGCAGATAACATCGCCCGTAAAACAGCCAACGACCTTGGTTTTATCTTGATTAAGGGATCTGAAATCACTCGTCAGAAACCCTTGGGACACCTCAATGCCCTCTTTCTCACAGACTCTAATCCGCTCGATGTCAAAGATCCTTTGCAAGCCATCGACATAGCCCGTTCGCAAGGAGCTGTTATTTTGTGGAATCACCCGGGATGGCCCGATAACCAATCGACCATCTACCCGGTGCACGAACAACTGTTGGCCAATCATAAAATTGATATGGTAGAGGTACATAACTATATGGAGTACTATCCGCTCTCTTTCGATTGGATTACGAAATACAATATTGCTCCTTCGGCCAATTCGGATACACATAATACGATTGAAAATGAGTTTGGTACCGACCGTATGCTCCGTCCCATGACTCTTGTGTTTGCCAAAGATCGTTCGGAGGCAGGTATCAAGGAGGCTTTACTGGCTCGTCGCACAGCGGCTTTGTTCAATGGCAATGTGATGGCACGGCAGGAGTGGGCCGAGCAATTGTTCCGCTCTTCTATCGACTATCGGATTATTCGCCAAAGCGAAGGCATGGTAACGCTGGAGGTCGAAAACCGCTCGGATATTCCTTATACACTCAAAAATAGTAAGAACGACTTGATGGTGCTTCCCGCTCAAAAGGCTGTGATTCTTAATTTAATACCCGGCGAAAGGCTGCGTGTAATGAACGTCTTCGTAGGTCATAATCGAAACCTGGAGATTCCGGTAGAATAATTCGCCTTCCGAACATCGTAACGCTGCGATTCGTATTGTATTATTTTGAACCTAATATGTACAGAATCGGAACTTCTCTCGTCTGCTCTCATTTATCTTTGTCCCGGTTTCGGATCAAAAACAGATGCTTTTGATCCGAAACCGGGATTTATGTTAAACAAATCAATTTATTAAATTAAATCGTATGAAAAAACAACTATTCTTACTTGCTGCTATCGCAACTTCATTGGCGGCCGGTGCGCAAAACCTGATTCAGAACGGAGACTTTAACAAGAGTGTAGACGTGGTGGTTACCAATGTCAATAAGGCTGTTCCGGGCGAGTGGTTTATCGTTAATAATGAGCCGGACAAGAATGCCACTCAGATTGAGTTGGTCGATGGTGGTGAGGCTCATCAAGGTGTGATGCAGATGAAAACGACAACATCTGTTCCGTGGTACAGAGTTTTCTTTGGTCAACGCATTCAACAGACAACGATTGAGCCGGGTGTCTATACCTTGAGTTTCGATGCGAAAGGGTTGTCGAAAGACGCCGTTGTATCGGTCTATATCAAACAAACCGTGGAGGAGAAAGATCCTGCTAGTAATAAGTTCCGAAATACATTCTTTGTGCGCAAGCAGTACGATCCGGATAAACAACTGACTCACTCGGGAGCATCTTTCTCGCAGACGCTGAAAAAGGTCGATACGTGGACACCCGTCACGGTTGACTATGACTTCGGACGAATCATCAATAATATTTCGAGCAAAAAGTCGGTGGGCGATGGGTTGCAGATAACCGAACTGAGCGCAAATGCTCCGATTCTATCGGACTTCTTTGTGGTGATACAGGGGATTGCTGCCAACCAAACCATTCAGGTAGATAATGTGAAGCTCATCAAGAAGGGGAATTAGGTCAAGCACTTGATTAGTATCAGCATTCGCCTGTTACTCCGCCACCTTTACATCATCGTGTTTTTCGCTGTTTGCAGAAGAACTATTTTAACGGTGTGTTAACTACGTACTTTTGGTATGAATGAATACGTATTCATTCATACCAAAAGTACGTAGTCTTGTATCTGAAGAAATGGAAAGCATGCCGAACGATTAACAGTGTTAACATGCAGAGCGAATGCTTCATCGTTCGCCAAGTAAACTCTCTTCTACGAAGGAATTCGATCCTTTTCTATTTGTTAAACATTAATATACGAATTTCCTTCGGTTTTAGCTCAAGTGTCAACACATCGTTGTAACTCCAACTCTCTTTTAGCCCCTCTGTGTCGCCCAAGAGTGGTGACGAAAGGGTGTAATCCTTTACGCTACTGTGCACACCTATTTGTCGATTGAGCGGAAGAGCGATCTTTTGCGGACGACTGGATGGGTTGTGCAGCGATATATAGCCCTGTTTGCCTTTCCAACCGGAGTAACCGTAAACTTCCTGGTTCAGTGGGTTACCTCCAAACATCTTTACGCGCTCGAATGTGGGGAATACCGTTCGTACCCACTTTAAACCTTCGGCCAATACATCCCAATCCGAATTGGACAATACTTTTGTTTTTAAATACAGCTCAACAAATGCAGCACCACGGCTCAGATCCATGAATAAATAATCGCGGAACTCATCGGCCGATTCGCCCGTTGTTGTCTTCTTAGGCTCGTGATTGAATATGGAATGAATGGGAAACTTCGTATTCTCAGTTGCAAAAACCTCATGATAGACTCCATCCCGATATACCAATTCGCTACTGCGGTCTGCGCCTCCTGCTGCATCACCACAGTTGATAAGCCATACTACATCGGTGTATTGAAGCCACCAGGGGCTTAAATAGGCACCGTTGGTAATGGCTGTATAAACATTAGGGTTTACCTTGTGCTGATTAATCATTAGCTGCATCAATCGCTCGGTTCCGGCCACCAAATAGTACATCTTTAACTCATCGTATTTCTTGTCGTTTAAACGGATGTCATTGCAAGAGAAGCCTTGGGTGTTGAGCTGAGGCATATAAGGTGTATTGCGTCCTTCCAATTCGAAGTCGCGTGTATTGAGATGTCCGAATAAACCGTCGTATTTAAAATAGGTAACCCCCTGCTTTGTCAACTCTATGATCCGGTTTTCCAGCTTATCCATATACTTGGGACCGGCCATCGACATGGAGAGGGAGAGTGCTTCATACCCATTTTCCCGTAATACATTGACTTGTGGTCGTGAGCCAAAAAAACAACCCGGACTAAGCCATAAGCCCAAGGAGGAACCTATTGCTTTCAATTGCTCGTGTGTGTCACTGAAGTTTGGGGAGAATTTCCGGTTGATGCTCCATACGCCGTTTGGTTTGTCCAAATCGGGTAGGGTTACGTCTTGCCAGCCATCGTCAATTGCATACACATTCAACGGAGGCACTTGACGTTCCTCGACCAATTTGTTATGAATGTACTGTACACTCTCCTGAAACAACTCTTTTGTTACTTGAGAACCAAAGTCGAACCAGCTGTTGTATTGTACTTGCAGTCGAAGTGGGCGAATGCGAATATCGTTGATATAGTCAAAAAAGGCATCATCAATATAGGCTGCATCATCGGCTGCTCCCATGATGCTTTTATAAGAATGATACGTTGTACCGGGCTTCAACTCCCTCCCCCACAGATATCCCAACCGCATCTGCTGATTGGTTACACTGTTGTTGGCGGCTGGAAATTCAACTCCCCAGAACGTGCCGCTTGTAATGGTGTAGATGGGTTGTCCCAGTCCGGGACTCCAATTTCCAGGTGCTTGTGCGGTAATTGCTGTTTTGGTATAAGGCTGATATGCGTCCTCGAGCGTCAAAGCATCTACGTCAATACGTTCGAGTGTTATGGCAGTATTGTTGGTAATCGATAGCTGTTTGTGTAGATAGGGTTTATCTTTAAGCAGTTCGTAACAAACGACAACTTTCAAACCATGCTTTGCGTTGAAAAGAGAGAACCGAATACCCTCCCCCGGCTTTGCACCAGTAAGTTTATAGCGTTTTGTATCCGTTACTTTGAAGTCTTTTGAGCGAAGAATGAAGTCGGTTCCTACTTTATCTGTTCCTTTCGACAGGCGAAGTACAAACTCATCGCATTCCACAGGTACCAATGTCGTATTCGTCTGTTTGTTTACAATTTCGGTGGTATGTAGAAAGCCTTTGTCTGAGAGTGTTCTGCTTAGATATTGGTTGGTTAGCTGGTAGGTTTTCTGACAGTAAGCGACAGAGCTCAGCAAACAAAGGAACAAAGATAGGGTTAATTGTTTTTTCTGCATTTTTCAGGTATTATGGTTTTTATAGATGACTAAATATGCTTTTCAAGATACAAATATACGCTGTTTCTTTTAAGAAACGAACTTTTCAATGGTAAAAATTACTTTCAGTATTTGCTTCGTATGCCTTTTCATAACTGATAATCCAATACGGATAGAGCGGTTTTTCAGGTATCGTATATACATGTATTTTCCAAGATTGCCTCTTGCCGTGATTTGAATGGGGTATCAATAAAAAATCCCCATAAACAATAGTTTATGGGGATTTAAGAGGTGGGCCATCTTGGGCTTGAACCAAGGACCTCCAGATTATGAGTCTGTTGCTCTAACCAACTGAGCTAAAAGCCCGTGCTATCTTGTTTCCTAGAAGCGGGTACAAAAATAGTACTTTTTATTAATAGATGCAAGCTTTTTAAGCAAAAAATCATGGCTTAAAACTTGTATTTTCGTTTCGGGTTTTTGGGAAACCATCCCTTTTTCACGCGCTCTTCTTGCTCAAAGACCTCTTTGATAGTCCAGAAAGAAGAGAAAGCAAATACGCCCAGCAAAGAAGAGATCAGTATGTTGTCCGTGCTAAGCGAAGCGGCTACACCGGCAATACCGAGTAGTAGAAAGATCCACCAGCAGCGCGTTCCCCAGTAATATTCGGCCTTCACTACCACAGGATGGAAAAGACCAATAATGAGAAACGTACAGATGCCGATGAAAAGCCCCGCCAAATGGTAATCGTTTAAAAACTCCATTATTTATCTGTACGAATTGGAATCTCTTTCTTGATGCTCTGCTCAAGCGAGATTAGTGTTTCGGTAGCTGTAACCCCCGGTATCTCTTGCATTTTATTATTCAGCAAGTCCATTAAGTGTTCGTTGTCGCATGCATATACTTTTGTTAGCATGGTGTATGGTCCCGTTGTAAAGTGGCACTCTACGATTTCGGGTATTTTATTGAGTTCGGCAACCACCGCTTTATACATAGAACCTTTTTCGAGCTTGATACCGACGTAGGTACATGTTCTATATCCAAGCGATTTAGGGTTGACATGGTAGCCCGAACCCACGATCACTCCCAAGTCGATCAGTCTCTGAACACGTTGATGGATAGCAGCGCGTGAAACGCCACATTCAGCAGCTACATCTTTGAAAGGGATACGGGCATTTTGTGAGATAATCTCCAGAATCTGCCGGTCGAGGTTGTCTATCTTTTCCATAATTCTAATATATGTAATTTCCAGTTGTTATCAAATAGTAAGCAAATATAACGGTTTATTTTAATTTCTCTTCATAAATGAAAGAAAAAACAGAAAATTCGCACTATTTTATTTTTATTTTAGGGGTTTGAGCATAAAAAGAGGGTGTTCGGTAAAGACCAAACACCCTCGGAGTCGTAGGCTGAAAACCTATGTATTGTTTACTTCTCGATGTCCAACAGTTCTACTTCGAAAACCAAGGTAGAGAAAGGTTTGATTTGACCTTGGTCTCTTGAACCATAAGCCAAGTCTTGAGGGATATAAAGTTCCCATTTAGAACCTACGGGCATCATAGTCAACGCCTCTGTCCAACCTTTGATTACTTGGTTAGCACGGAAAGTTGCAGGCTCGTTACGTTTGTATGAGCTATCGAACTCAGTACCATCGATCAATGTTCCTTTGTAGTTAACCTTTACGCTTGAAGTATCGGCAGGGATAGCGCCTGTACCTTCTTTGATCACTTTGTATTGCAAACCGCTAGGAGTTGTTTTTACACCTTCTTTGGTTTTGTTTTCGGCAAGGAATTTTTCGCCGGCTTCTTTGTTAGCGCCGAATGTTTTCTCCATTGCTTTAGCTTTAACAGCTTCCATAGCTGTTTGTGTATAAGCTTGAGCTTGTTCCATAGTCATTACGCCACCTTTTTCAAGTGTACCTGCGATGAAACCTGCCAGGAAGTTTTCTTTGCTGATTGTTTGAGTAGAATCTGCACCGAATAGTTCTTGGTTGATACCTTTCATCATTTGGTTGCTGATTTGTTGTCCGATTTGGATACCAGCCATATAAGCGATATCTTTCTTGCTTGTCTTGCTTGCACCTTCGTTTACACCTTTGATGAACTCAGCCATATAAGCTGTATCAACGTCCATGCGGCCGGTCAGATAACCTTTCAAACCTTGAGTTTGAGACATACCGATTGAGTAAGACAATGAGTCAAGGTCTGTTTTCAGATTAGCCTTAGGGCTTTGAGCTGTACAAGAAGCCAAGCTGGCTGCAGCAGCTACTGCCATTAAAATAGTTACTTTTTTCATTTTGCTTTAAGATTTTTTTATTTATAATACTTCGATTAATTCTACTTCGAATACCAATGTGCTGTGAGGAGGAATCATTTCTCCGGCTCCTTGTGCACCATAAGCAAGTTCAGAAGGGATATAGAGCTTCCATTTAGAACCTTCGGGCATCAGTTGCAAGGCTTCTACCCAACCCGGAATAACTTGGTTAACACCAAATACGGCAGGCTGACCGCGCTTGATCGAGCTGTCGAATAGCGTTCCGTCAATTAGCGTACCTTCGTAGTGGCATTTCACCTGGTCGGTCGCTTTGGCCATTTTGCCGTTGCCTTCGGTGATCACTTCGTATTGCAAACCACTGGGCAATGTAACAATATTCGCTCTTTTTTTGTTTTCTTCGAGGAATGCTTTTCCTTGCTCAATGCTCGCAGCACTCATCTTGCTCTCTAATTCTTCAAAATATGTGTTGACGATCTCGCGAGCTTCCTGGTGGCTGATAGCCGTAGGGTTTCCTTCGAGTACGTCTTTGATTGCCTGAGCAAAATCATCTACTGAGATGCCTTTGGCACCCATTCCTGATAGGTTTTGGCCAATACCGAGGCCGATAGCATAGCTAAATTTATCCATATGTTTGTTCTTTGTCGACTTAAGAGCAACAGGTGATTGTTTATCTTACAGTCAGTTGCAAATTTGTAAATCGCAAAAGTACGTGTTTTATTTGAATGATTTAGCATTTTAGATTTAAAATTTGTTTATTCATTCATTCTATGCTACATTTGCAGTGTATGTAAGATTTGCTATACGATTATTGGAGGAGAAAGTTATGAAAAATTTAGTTGTCTTATCCGGTGCCGGAATGAGTGCCGAAAGTGGAATAAGTACGTTCAGAGATGCAGGCGGCCTATGGGATAAGTATCCGGTAGAGAAGGTGGCTACTCCCGAAGGGTACAGCCGAGACCCGCAACTTGTTATCAACTTTTACAATGAGAGGCGGAAGCAGTTGACCCGGGTCGAACCCAACCGAGGGCACGAGTTGATGGCCGAATGGGAGAAAGAGTTTAATGTGACCGTTATTACACAAAATGTAGACAACCTGCATGAGCGCGCAGGCAGTAGCTGTGTGATTCATTTGCATGGTGAGTTAACGAAGGTCTGTTCCAGTCGCGAACCACAGAATCCGCAGTATATAAAAGAACTCGAACCGCAGGAGTATGAAGTCAAGATGGGCGATTGTGCAGCCGACGGATCACAACTACGACCGTTTATCGTATGGTTCGGCGAGGCGGTTCCGCAAATAGAGACTGCTATCCGATATGTTGAGCAAGCAGACATCTTTGTCATTATAGGTACTTCGATGAATGTATACCCTGCTGCGGGATTGCTAAACTATGTGCCGCGGTCGGCACAGGTGTATCTGATTGATCCCAACAAGGTGCAGATTCAAACATCGCGTTCGATACACGTCATTCAGAAAGGAGCATCCGAGGGTATGGAGGAGTTGAGCCGATTATTGTCCGGGCTTCGTTAGCAAACGGAACACAAACCAAGCATGATGCATCACGGTGCTCCATAACCCATAATGATACACCATGATGCGAAACCGCTCCATGAGCGATGCCTTGCGGTTTTGCGTAGTCATCCCTTCGTCCAGATAATCGATAAGGGTCAGGTGTGTGTTATGAATCGTTTTCGCCTTTTTCAGGATGCGGATACACCAATCAAAATCGGCAGAATAGCGGTAGTTTAAATTGTAGGGCTGTATGAGCGTTCGGCGGGCAATGAAGGCTTGATGGCAAACAAGCATGCCTTGCCGGAAACTTTTCCAGGTAAGCACTTCGGGAGCCGATAACCTGCGCATGCGCAAGAAGTGTCCTTTGCCATCTACCAGTGCTGTTTCGCCATATAGTACATCGGGCAACTCGCGTCCTTTGATCGATTGCATCATCTGTTGCAACGTATCGTCCTGATGAAAGCTATCGCCTGCATTGAGAAAACAGACATACTCTCCCGTAGCCAAAGCGATGCCTTTGTTCATGGCGTCATACAATCCACGGTCGGGTTCGCTGATAAGAAGCTGAATCCGGTCGCGATACTTTTCTGCAATCGCCAACGTACGGTCTTTGGAGGCTCCGTCGATGAGAATGTATTCAATGTGATGATAGGTTTGCGAAATGACACTCTGCAAGGTAGTTTCCAACACCTGCTCGGCATTGTAAGTGACGGTAATGATCGATAGGGTAGGCAATGGGTGGTTGTTATGCATACTTTCCCGTTATTTTATTGTATACGTCGATGTACTTCTTGGCAATGATACTTTCGGAATAATGCGATACGGCCTTGCGGGCTGCCTGCTCCGAGAGAGTGGGATACTCCGATTCGGTAAGTGCCCAGTAAATGCCATTGGCAAAGTCTTCTGCCTCTTTGTAGCGAGCGATGTATCCGTTGTGCAGATGATCGATCATCTCGGGGATACCGCCTACATGAAATCCTACGCAGGGCACGCCACACGCCATGGCTTCCATGATGGTGTTGGGTAGATTCTCTTCGAGCGAGGGAGTCACGAATAAGTCGACAGCGTTGTAGATGTTTACCAGATCGTGCTCGTTGCTTACATAATCGAGTGCATATACCGGAAAGGGTAGTAGTGATGCTAATTGCTGTGAGTGCTGTCCGAAGGCAACAATGCCGATTGTTTTTTTTGATTCGGGATGCTTCTCTACCAAGTGCTTGCACGACTCAATCAGGTAATCGATTCCTTTTCGCTTATCGGTAATCTTGACAGAGCCGAAAAGGATCAACTTTTTGTCTTGAGGCAACCGGCATAACGACCGTGCCTCTTGCTTGTTGCGTGGGCGGAAAAGATTGGTATTAATCGGATTGGGGATGCTAAGTACAGTTTGCCCAACAAGCAGTGCACTGTCTTGAGCTCGTTTCTTCAACCATTTGCTACAAGCGATAAAGGTAATGGGAGCTGTTTGGTACAGTGCTTTCTTTTTGCGGAAGATGCGGGTCGATAAGTCTTTCTTGTTGCCTCCTCCATAGAGGAACGGACAGTGGTGGCACTCTTCCTGATAGTGGTTGCACTCGCGTGCATGGTGGCAAATGCCGGTACAGGGCCACATATCGTGCATGGTCCATACAACGGGTTTGCCCGAAGCCAGAATTTTCCGGATGTTTGCAAGTGAAAGCATGCCTTGGTTAATCCAGTGCAGGTGAATGATATCGGCTTGTTGAAACTCGGGAAGGGTGGTGATATCTGTTCCGGTATTGGCTATGTCGACAGCAAAAAGGTTGTTTTTCTTGAAGCGGTTGGCTTTCCAGATAACGATTCGCTCCCATACAAATTTCCATACACTCAGCCAGTTGCGATCTAGTTTGACAACACTGATTTGATCGGTTTGCTTATCGCGCACCAGCATTTTTGCTTTGATTCCGTTGTTCTTCAACGACTCCATCAAGCGGCTTGCGGCAACGGCTGCGCCACCTATCCGTTCGGAAGTATTGATAATTAGTACCCTCATTTGCCGAAATGTTTTGGCAAAAATAGCGGTTTTCCGTGAGAATCCGTACAAAGTCACGTATTATTTGTACTTTTGCCACACTTATATAAAAGTGATGTAGATATGAAAAAGGTTCTGTTTTTAGGCTTAGGCTACATTGGCCTTCCTACGGCAGCAGTTGCTGCCAATCATGGCTTTGAGGTGATCGGGGTGGATGTCAACCCGGTGGTGGTAGATACCATCAATCAGGGAAAGATTCATATTGTAGAACCCGATTTGGCACAAATAGTAAAGGAGGCTGTTCAACAAGGAACTCTTCGTGCCGTATCGAAACCCGAACCGGCAGATGCCTTCTTTGTGGTAGTGCCTACTCCTTTCAAACAGAATCATCGGGCGGATATTACGTATGTGGAGTCGGCTACCCGTTCGGTTATCCCTTTTCTGAAAGAGGGCGATTTGTTTGTAATCGAGTCTACCTCGCCCGTGCTTACCACCGAGCGTATGGCCGATATTATCCACAAGGAACGCCCCGAACTGAAAGGCAAAATATACATTGCTTATTGTCCCGAGCGCGTATTGCCCGGCAATACACTCTATGAGCTGGTACACAACGATCGTGTGATCGGAGGTATCAATCCCGAATCGACCGAGAAAGCCATTGAGTTTTATTCGGCTTTCGTACAAGGCAAACTACACCGCACAAATGCCCGTACGGCAGAGATGTGCAAACTTACCGAGAACTCCTCGCGCGACTCTCAGATAGCCTTCGCCAATGAACTGTCTATGATTTGCGACAAGGCGGGAGTCAATGTGTGGGAGCTTATCATGTTGGCCAATAAACATCCGCGGGTCAATATCCTGCAACCCGGATGCGGAGTGGGTGGACACTGTATTGCCGTCGATCCTTGGTTTATCGTATCAGACTATCCCGAGCAGGCGCAACTCATTAAGCGTGCCCGCGAGACGAATGACTATAAAGCCGATTGGTGTGCCAACCGCGTGATAGAAGCCTGTCAGCAATTTGTTGCCGAGAACGACCGCGAGCCTGTTGTAGCGTGTATGGGATTGGCCTTTAAACCCAATATCGACGACTTGCGCGAATCGCCTGCCAAATACATCGCTTCACGTATTATTTCCGAATCGCGTGCCGATGTGTTGATCGTCGAACCCAATATCAGCAAGCACCCCAGCTTCAACCTGACCGATTATCGCGAAGCTTACCGTCAGGCGGATATTGTGGTGTGGCTTGTTTGCCATACTCCGTTTATGGAGTTGCCCCGGCAGGAAGCAAAGGTGGAACTTGATTTTTGTGGTGTTCGAAAAGGGAATGGATGATGAAGAAAATATTATTGGTGTTCGGGACTCGTCCCGAAGCAATTAAAATGGCTCCGTTGGTGAAAGCCATGCAACAGGATACTGTACATTTCGAAACGAGGGTATGTGTAACAGCACAACATCGTCAGATGCTCGATCAGGTGCTCGAGGTGTTTGATATCGTTCCTGAGTATGACTTGAATATCATGGCACCCGGACAGGACTTATACGATATCACTGCCAAAGTACTGTTGGGTCTGCGCGATGTGCTTACCTCTTTCAGTCCCGATGTGGTGCTGGTGCACGGCGATACCACCACCTCTATGGCAGCCGGACTGGCTGCTTTCTATCAGCAGATAGCCGTAGGCCATGTGGAGGCGGGGTTGCGTACCTACGACCTTCTTTCGCCCTGGCCCGAAGAGATGAACCGTCAGGTTACAGATCGTTTCTGCCGCTACTACTTTGCACCGACAGAGCAATCGCAAGCCAATCTGCTTACAGAGAATATTGCCGCCGGCCGCATCTATGTAACCGGAAATACGGTGATTGATGCACTCCTGATGGCTGTCGAGATTATCTCTCAGACACCCGGAAAGCAAGAAGCTCTTCACGACGAGCTGAAGGCGAAAGGCTACGAGGTAACTCCGGAGCGTAATTATATACTGGTAACCGGGCATCGGCGCGAGAACTTCGGCGATGGTTTCTTACACATCTGCAAGGCCATCCGCGAACTTGCCGAAGGGCATCCCGAAATGGACATTGTCTATCCGGTACACCTCAACCCCCATGTGCAGAAGCCTGTTTATGAGCTGCTGTCGGGTCTGAGCAATGTGTATCTTATCTCTCCGCTCGACTACCTGCCATTTATCTACGCGATGCAACACAGTATACTGCTGCTTACCGATAGTGGTGGCGTGCAGGAAGAGGCTCCCTCGTTGGGCAAGCCTGTTTTGGTGATGCGTGATACGACCGAACGCCCCGAAGCCGTAGAGGCGGGTACGGTGAAGTTGGTAGGAACCGATTGTGCTACTATTGTTGCCGAGGTCAATGCGTTGCTGTCTGATAAAGAGCAGTATCGGAGGATGTCCGAAACTCACAATCCTTATGGCGATGGCAAAGCCTGTGAGCGTATCATGGCCGCTTTGCGAGCATCTGTTTAAATGCATCCAGATAACGCAGGCTGACTGATTCGATATTTATTTTTTCGTTAATAATGCGTTGCGACTCTTTTCCCATCTCTTTGCACAAAGCCGGTGATGAGAAGAGAGTCGTGATTTTTTCGCTCAGGCTATCGGCATCCCCTTCGCGGAAGAAGAAACCATTCCGACCCTCCAGCACCAGATCGCGTTCGGTACTGTCGCATACCGAGCAGATAACGGGCATGCCATAGCTCATGGCATCGTTGATTGAAAGTCCTCCCATACCGGCCAGCACATATACGGTCGATTCGTTCATGTACGCTCCCAACTCTTCGGGCTTGTACACACTTCCGGCAAAACGAATGTGATTACTCAGCCCCAAGCACTCCGCTTGTTGCTTTAGATTTTCCAACTCAGGGCCATCGCCCACAACGACCAGTTCTGCATCTGTAAACTGGCTTATCACCCTTGGTAGTGCATCGATCAACAGATCGACCCGCTTCCATTTCACCAACCGCCCGATGTGTAGGATGCGATGTGTGCAAGGCGGCAATATCGGCTGTCGTGCCAGTACTGCTGTACGCTCTTTGAGTAATGCTTCTGTGTCGGTAGCATTGAAGGTAACGTGTATGTCTTCGCGCTTTACTCCGTAAGATGGCAGAATATCATAGGCGGCAGTTGAGTAATTGAGTGTTCCGCTCGCTTGGGCATAGCAATAGCGACGGATGCACATGGTGAACCACTGTTTAAGATAAAAGCCGATGCCTGTACTTTGCAGCCGCATATTCTCATCGTACATCGGATGGGTGCGAAAATAGGCTTTGATCTCACCGTAAGGCGGTGTTTGAAAGGGTATCTCGCGGATGGCTATTTTCGTTCCACACTCCTTCAACGCTTTGCGAAGCGATGGTTGAAAGAACAGTTGCAGAAAGTAAGGCCAGCCCATGACCAATATATCCGGTTGCTCTTCGCGTACTAGCTGCGGTAGCGACGGGTAGCCCGTTTTTCCGTAAAACATCTTCTTCTCTATGGCAGTAAGGTGTTTGTAAGTGCCACCTTCTACCATCTTTACTCCCTTGCCAATCGTGGCATTGCCTTTCTGTGGGGTGACGACAACGACTTCGACACCTTTCGCGCAAAGTTTGTTGAGCATTGCATCCAGGTAATGCGGTATTCCGCCAAATGTATAGAGTACTTTCATGATAAATCGTTCAATAACTGATGGAAACATTCGGTTAACTTCCCGGTACTGTGATCGCGGGCATACAGATCGAACCGGGCTTCGGATAGTGCCTGCGGATGGGTGCATAGATACTCGATGGCAGTAGCACAGGCTGCCGGATCTGTTTCGCCAATCGCCATGCCCGTATGGTAGTCATCCACCCGATGCCCCATGCAATAGCCTTGGCTGACAATGATCGGTTTGCCAAACAGTGCTGCCTTGGTAAGCATATTGCTGCTTCCTTTGAAGTTCCGGTAAACGGCAAATAGAAGCGTGCTCTCCTCTACCAGCGCATTGAAGCATGATTCGTCCGGAATGCGCTCCAGTGAGAACAGGCAGTTCTCGTGTGTCTGTGCAAAGCGTTGCAGCGCTGCCTCTTGCGATTCATCTAGCGAGGATTTGCCTGCAATGACAAAGAAGTATGCATCGGGGGGAAGTTGCTCGACCGTTTGTATAAACAGATCGGTTCCTTTGCGGGTATGCACGGAGCCCAGTAGGGCAATAATATTGCGTCCGTTGGCTTGTGTACGAATCTGCTCCCGGAGCGGATAAGCCGTATTGGGTGCCGATGTATCGGCAAAATCGGGAAAGAGCAGGATGTGCGACTGAAACGGTTTCAGCTCATCAACGGCATATTCGTTCAATACGCCCACTCCTGTGCAGTATTTGGCACGTAAGCAACGTCTCGCATCGACTATCCCCAAGCGGGGTTTAGGCAAAGAGGCCTGTACTAGCAAACCGCCCCAACGATAAGGTAGCAGCCGGTCGAACAACCAAAGAGGAATGCACGTGGGCAGCATATCGTCTAAACAGGCAAAGAACACCCGGTCGGGGTGTATCTCGCGAAGCTGCTTGTGCAGTGCGGCTAAGTTCAGGCATAAAATAAGCGCATTACAGAGTACTATCCACTTCTTCTTTAGTGTGTTTCCGGCAGGCAGGGCAAGGAGCCGACGGGTACGAATGGGTTCAAACCGGATCGATGCATCCAACCCGGAACCATCAGGGGCTATGAGTGATGTTTCATGCCCCATGGCGAGCAAGGTTCTGCAAAACTGCTTATAGTACGTTTCCCTATGCCCCGAAACGGAGCAGTCTACCACGGTTACCTTCATGATGTTACTAATTGACGATACAGATCGGTTAATAGCTTGCCTGCCAATCGAAAGTCGAAGCGATTGACAATGGAGCGGCGAATCTGCTCTTTGTCAAACCGTTCGTACGTATGGTATAATTCCAACATCTTCTTACCAAGCTCTTTCGTATCGCCCGGTTCAATCAAGAATCCGCTTTCGGGAGTGATGATATCTTCCGGTCCGCCACAGATTGTACCAATGGAGGGCAATCCGGCAGCCATTGCTTCAATCACTACGATACCGAATGTTTCGGCATAAGAAGCCAGCACAAAGGCATCGGCACTGTCCAGCTGTGTAGCGAGTGCTTCGCGCGAGAGTCTTCCGGTTAAGGTGATCTGCTTCTGCATCTCCAACCGGTTGATGGTTTGCTGTAAGTTTACTTTCTCTTCTCCGTCGCCAATGATGAGAAGCGAAACATGGGGCAGGTTGCCGAACGATTGCCCAAACGCCTCTATCAGTTCGGTAAACCCTTTGCGCTTCGACAGGTTGCCTACGCTTACAAAGACAAAGCGCACCTCTTTGTCGGTGATATGTCCGCTCCATCGGAAGGTTTGTGTGTCGACAAAATTGGGTATAACGGTTATCTTCTCCGGACAGTCGGTGTAGCGTTGCAGGTTCCGTCCCAATAAAGAACCCACACAGATCACTTTTCGTGCATGGTTATATGCCTTCCTCAAGATGCGGGCCTGTGAAGGGCGCACGGCATCTCCATTGATCGAAGAGGCATGCTCGGTGATTAGGTAGTCGATGTGGTATATCTTCCGAATCAGGTAAGCCGCATAGCCTGCCCAACAGCCAAAGTGTGCATGGATCAGGTCGGGCTTTCCCTGTTTTCGAATGTATCTTCGTACCAGCAGCAGGGTGAGAAACGTCCAGATCAATCCTCCGATGTGTGTGGATAGCTTCGGGTTCCAGGCATGCATGCGCATCACGGTAAACAAGCCATTGTCTTCGGAGCTTATTTGGAAATGGCTCTCTTTGCAGAACTTCTTCCAAGAGAAGTTGCGGGTGGGACGTTGTTCTACGAAAGCCAGTCCTACCTTGCAGCCGTTTTGAACAATCTGCGTGGCTTGCTCGTAAAACATATATCCCCTATGTGGCGAAGAGTCCTTCTCCGGATAGTACATGGGTAGTATCAATACGTGCATCTCTTTTTTCATAATTCAGGCTTTCTTTTCCGGTGAATAAGTTGAGCTACCTCTTTGCTCATTTCCAGTTTCAGCAATAGGCAAGCCCCTGCATAGAATACGATGCCGCAAACAATCTGTATGCCCATCCGCAGATACGTATGCATCTCTACGAGAAAGAACAGGCTGATGCATACCGTCATGGCTATGGCAAGCAGCAGATAGGGAGCAATCGATCTAAAAAACGAACCGAACGGATAAGAGATGATGCGGCAAGCATAATAGCCCGATAGGCATAAAGCGGTAAAAGAGTACGCAACCCAGCCCACAGCCAAACCCTGCACACCCCACTGAAGGGTGCTGATGATGGCAATCACCAAGACGGCCTTTTTGGCTATCTCGACCCGGAGATAGGTGCGCGACTTCCCTTTCGATACCAATAGCTCGTTGAATATCTGCGCAAATACGCTGAATAACCCCGACAATAGTAAGATTCGGAAGATAGCGACCGATGGTAGCCATTTCTCTCCGATAAGCCCTACGATGAGTGGTTCGGCTACTACATACAATCCCATGATTACCGGGAATAAAACGAAGGCAATGCTCTTGATCGTTTTTTGCAGCACCCGTCCCAGCCGTTCATTGTCGGTATTGACATTCGAGAACACAGGAAGCACAACAGTGCGGAAAGTGTTTGATATGAGTGAAACCGGAATGTCTTGAAACTTATTGGCTTGTTGATAATCGCCCAACTCTACCTTATTATAATTCTTACCGATAATGACCGAATAGATATTGTTGAACACCACATTGATAATTCCCGAAAGGAGCATGTGCGAGCTAAAGGCGAAAGCCTCCTTCAAGGGTTGCAAGCTGAATCCGAACGAGGGGCGCCAACTGTTGAAGCACCACAGTAAGATACTTTTGAAGAGAGCCAGCAGCATGGTTTGAGCCACCAATGCCCAAACGCCTGCTCCCCGAATGGCCAACAGAGCCGCAATGGCCGATGAGAGAAGGAGCGATACGAAGTTGATCTGTGCCAATCGGTTAAAGTGCAGATGCTTCGTCAATAAGATTGTTTGTATGAAGTTGAATGCATTAAACAGAATGGTCAGGAAGAGTATCCGGGAGAGGAGAACCAGTTGAGGCTCGTCATAAAAGCGGGCAATGAGTGGTGCAGCTGCATAAAGCACTCCGTAGAGCGCGAAGCTAACGATGACATTGAAATAAAACACGGCATTGTAATCAGCCTGTGTCGTTTGTTGCTTTTTGATAAGTGCTCCGCCAAATCCGCTGTCTAATAGTACGTTGGATAGTGCCACGAAGATGGCGAGCATGCCCATCAGTCCATAATCTGCCTGAGACAAAAGACGAGCCAGAACGATGGCTGTTGCCAAGTAGATAAATTGCTGTCCGAATTTATCTACAAAGCTCCAGCCCAATGCCTTTACCGTTTTGTCTTTCAGGTTATGTTCTGTCATTTATTTCAATCTTATGCGGCTACTTCACCTCGCTACCCGGCTTCACTTCCTTGCCCGGCATGATCACCGCCAGACTGCCGTCATTGTTTTCGGCCGAGAGAATCATCCCTTCCGAAACAATGCCTTTGAGTTTACGTGGAGCCAGGTTGGCGATGAAGCAAACCTGCTTGCCTACCAGCTCTTCGGGTTGATAGTGTTGAGCAATACCGCTCACGATGGTGCGTGTTTCCAGTCCGTCTTCAATCTTAAATTGCAATAACTTATCGGCTTTGGGCACCTTCTGGCACTCCAATACCGTACCTACGCGGATATCCAGCTTAGTGAAATCGTCGAATTCGATGTTGGGGCGAATGGGTTTCGCCTTGTAGTTCGCCTCTTCGTTGGCCTTCTTCGTATCGAGTAGTCGTTGCACCTGTGCCTCGATGGTTGCATCTTCTATTTTTTCAAAAAGAAGTTCCGAAGCATTCAGTTGATGTCCGGCACTCAACAGGTCGTTGCGTCCCAGTTCATTCCAGTCGAAAGTATCCATATTCAGCATATCACGCAGTCTCTGCGAGCTGAAAGGTAAGAACGGATCGAAAGCGATGGCCAGGTTGGCAACCAGTTGAAGTGAGATGTTCAGAATCGTTCCGACACGTTCCATGTCTGTCTTTGCCAACTTCCAAGGTTCCGTGTCGGCGAGGTATTTGTTTCCGATGCGAGCCAGGTTCATGGCTTCTTTCTGTGCATCGCGGAATTTGAATACGTTGAGCAGCTTCTCCACTTCGGCTTTCACATTGACGAAGTCTTTCAGCGTGTCTCTGTCATAATCGGTCAGTTCGCCCGCTGCGGGAACCTTACCGTCGAAATACTTCTGTGTAAGCACCAAGGCACGGTTCACGAAGTTACCGTATACGGCTACCAGTTCGTTGTTGTTGCGTGCTTGGAAATCCTTCCAAGTGAAGTCATTGTCTTTCGTCTCGGGTGCGTTGGCGGTAAGTACATAACGCAATACATCCTGCTTGCCGGGGAAATCTTCCAGATACTCGTGCAACCATACCGCCCAATTGCGTGAGGTCGATATCTTATCGCCTTCGAGGTTCAGGAACTCGTTGCTGGGCACATTGTCCGGCAATACGTAGCTTCCTTCTGCCTTTAGCATGGCCGGGAATACGATGCAATGGAATACAATATTGTCTTTACCGATGAAGTGTACCAAGCGTGTTTCAGGATCTTTCCACCACGTTTCCCACGAGTCGGGCAGTAACTCTTTGGTGTTTGATATGTAGCCGATGGGAGCATCGAACCAGACATAGAGCACCTTTCCGTCGGCACCCTCTACCGGTACCGGTATTCCCCAATCCAGGTCGCGGCTTACTGCACGCGGCTGCAAGCCCATATCGAGCCATGACTTGCATTGGCCGTATACGTTGGGACGCCATTCCTTATGTTCTTCCAGAATCCATTGACGCAACCAGCTCTCGTGCTTGTCGAGGGGCAAGTACCAATGCTTGGTTTCGCGCATCACCGGTTTGCTTCCGCTGATGGCACTTTTAGGATTAATCAGGTCGGTCGGCGAAAGTGAGGTTCCGCACTTCTCGCACTGGTCGCCATACGCACCTTCGGCATGGCAATGGGGGCATTCGCCCGTAATGTAGCGGTCGGCCAGGAACTGGTGTGCTTCTTCATCGTAATACTGCTCGGAGGTGCGTTCGATGAACTCCCCTTTATCATACAGCTTCTTGAAGAAATCCGAAGCCAGTTCGTGGTGGGTTTTCGACGAAGTACGGCTGTATACGTCGAATGAGATACCAAACTCTTCAAACGATTTTTTGATGAGGAAATGATAACGGTCTACCACATCCTGAGGAGTAACGCCTTCTTTCTTGGCACGAATGGTGATGGGCACTCCGTGCTCATCCGATCCGCCAATGAAGAGTACTTCTTCTTTTTTCAGTCTTAGGTAGCGCACATAAATGTCTGCCGGTACGTATACACCGGCCAGGTGTCCGATGTGAACAGGACCATTGGCATAAGGCAAGGCCGAGGTGACAGTGGTTCTCTTAAAATTCTTTTCCATGCTATATCGTCTGATTTTTATTATAATCTGCTTAGTGAACGTGCAAAGATAATGACTTTCCGAAGATTGCACAAACGGAAAGCCTTTTAATCGAAGGGATTGTTACGGCTTATTTAACTTTTACTGTTTGTTGAATATAAATAGCTTACTTATCTTTGCAACCGATATGACACAGATAAAAATAGAAAACACTACAATGATTTAATATATACTTATGAAAAAATCACTATTCCTTCTGGGTTGCCTCTGCTTGTTTTTGGCAATCAATAACGTCGTTGCACAAGAGCGTACGTATGACATCACACAGTTCGGGTTGAAGCCCGACAGTAAGAAGAACGCTTCGCCGGTGATCGTTAAGGCACTTGCCAAGATCAAAAGCGAATGCAAGGATGGCACACAGGCTGTATTGCGCTTCCCTACCGGTCGCTACCACTTTCATGAAGCCGGATCGGCCGTGCGCGAGTACTATATCTCCAATCACGACCAGACCAATCCTAAGAAAGTAGGACTGGCTATCGAAGACTTTAAGAACCTGACCATCGACGGACAGGGCTCGGAGTTTATCTTTTACGGGCGGATGATTCCGTTGTCGCTCCTTCGTTCGGAAAATTGTACACTCAAGAACTTCAGCATTGATTTTGCCTCTCCGCACATTGTACAGGTACAGGTGGTGGCGAACGATCCTCAACAGGGCATTACGTTCAAGGTAGCTCCGTGGGTCAACTATCGCATCAGCAAAGACTCGTTGTTCGAGACCTATGGCGAGGGGTGGACGGCCCGACAAGCCGGAGGTATCGCTTTCGAAGAGAAGACCAAGCGTCTGGTTTACAATACGAGCGACATCAGTTGCCCCACCAAAGGAGTAACCGAAGTGGCTCCACGCGTGTTGCATGCACCGAAATGGAAGAACGAACGCCTCATCCCCGGAACGGTGGTGGCCATGCGTACCTGGTTTCGCCCTACACCCGGCGTTTTCCTTTCGCACGATGTCAATACAACGCTGCAAAACGTCAAGGTGCATTATGCCGAAGGCATGGGACTGTTGGCACAGCTTTGCGAGAATATCACGCTCGACGGCTTTAGCGTCTGCCTCAAAGGAGAAGACGATCCGCGCTACTTCACCACGCAGGCCGATGCCACCCACTTCTCGGGTTGCAAGGGAACGATTGTGTCGAAGAACGGACTTTACGAGGGCATGATGGATGACGCCATCAATGTGCACGGCACGTACCTCAAGGTGATTAAGCGGGTAGACGATCATACGCTCATTGGCCGCTATATGCACGATCAGGCTTGGGGCTTTGAGTGGGGACGCGCCGACGATGAAGTGCAATTCGTACGTTCGGAAACCATGGAACTGGTCGATGGAGTGAACCGCATTGCAAGCATTCGCCCGTACGACAAAGAACAGGTGCACGGAGCCCGCGAGTTCTATATCACTTTCGCCGAAGCCCTTCCTGCCGAGGTGAATGAGAAAAGCGGATTCGGCATCGAGAACCTGACGTGGACGCCCGAAGTGCTTTTCTCGGGCAATACGATTCGCAACAACCGTGCCCGCGGAACCTTGTTCAGCACCCCGAAGAAGACGGTGGTGGAGGATAACCTATTCGACCACACCTCGGGAACTGCCATTCTGCTTTGTGGCGATTGCAACGGATGGTTCGAAACAGGAGCCTGCCGCAACGTTATCATCCGCAGAAATAAGTTTGTGAACGCACTCACCAATATGTTTCAGTTCACCAATGCCGTGATCTCCATCTATCCCGAGATACCTAACCTGAAGGATCAGCAGAAGTACTTCCACGGAGGTTCCAAAGAGGGCATTGTTATCGAGGACAATGAGTTCGATACGTTCGATGCTCCGATTCTATACGCCAAGTCGGTAGACGGATTGGTGTTCCGCAACAATACGATTAAGCAGAACACCGATTACAAACCGTTCCATTGGAATACGAATCGCTTCCTGCTGGAACGTGTAACAAACGTTCAGATTCAAGAAAACAACTAGACTTATTCATATTCTCACCCGGGTGGGGAGACCTTCTCACCTAGGTGAGAACTTCCTCTCACCCGGGTGAGAATATCTCCCCACCTAGGTGAGAAAGCAAAAATCTCCCGACCAAAATCCTCTCAAGATAGCTTGATCACCCATCTATGCCTGCTTGCTTGGAGAAGAAGACTTGCCACGCTGACAGAAAGATAGTAATCCTTTCTTCTTTCGCTGATATTCTTGCCTTTATCCTTTCTTTTTTCTTTTAAAAGGAATATATTTGTGCATTAATAACCGAAAAACAAGTAGCAGTATGATAACAAACCAGTTACTTCGCCCTACAAGCATTGTGGTTGTAGGTGCATCGAACAATGTGCACAAACCCGGAGGAGCCATCCTGAGGAATTTGATTCAAGGTGGTTATCGCGGAGAACTCCGTGCGGTGAACCCCAAGGAGACCGAAGTGCAAGGCGTTGCCTCCTTTGCCGATGCGAAGGATATTCCCGATACCGATCTGGCCATTCTTGCCATTCCGGCTGCCCTTTGCCCCGATGTTGTCGAAACGCTTGCCGCCACCAAACAGACGCGTGCGTTTATTATTCTCTCGGCCGGCTTCGGAGAAGAGACTCACGAAGGTGCATTGCTCGAAGACCGTATTCTGGCAACTGTTACGAAATATAACGCCTCGCTCATCGGCCCCAATTGCATCGGGCTGATGAATACGTGGCATCACAGCGTATTTACCCAACCCATCCCCAACCTCAATCCGCATGGAGTCGATTTGATATCGAGTTCCGGTGCTACCGCCGTGTTTATTCTCGAATCGGCGGTGGTCAAAGGGTTGCAGTTCAACTCGGTGTGGTCTGTCGGAAACGCCAAGCAGATCGGTGTCGAAGATGTGTTGCAGTACATGGACGAGGCGTTCGACCCGAAAACCGATTCGAACATCAAGCTCATCTACATGGAGAGCATCAAAGATCCCGACCGCCTGCTGTTTCATGCCTCTTCTCTTATAAGGAAAGGGTGCAAGATAGCCGCCATCAAGGCGGGCAGCTCCGAGAGCGGCAGTAGGGCGGCCTCTTCTCATACGGGGGCTATTGCTTCGTCCGATTCGGCTGTTGAGGCGTTGTTCCGCAAGGCAGGCATCGTGCGCTGCTTCTCGCGCGAGGAGCTGACCACGGTTGGTTGTGTCTTTACACTGCCCGAACTCAAAGGGAAGAACTTTGCCATCATCACCCATGCGGGCGGCCCCGGCGTGATGCTGACAGATGCCTTGAGCAAGGGCGGATTGAATGTACCCAAACTCGAAGGCCCGCTGGCAGATGAGCTGAAGGGGAAACTCTTTCCCGGTGCTTCGGTCGGCAATCCGATCGACATCCTCGCCACAGGTACCCCCGAACACCTAAGCATTGCCATCGACTATTGCGAGGAGAAGTTCGATTCGATCGATGCCATCTTCGCCATCTTCGGTACACCCGGGCTGGTAACGATGTTCGATACCTACGAGGTGCTACACCAAAAGATGCTCACCTGTCGCAAGCCGGTTTTCCCGATCCTTCCGTCTATCCATACGGCAGGCGAGGAAGTAGGTGTTTTTCTTCAGAAAGGACACGTAAACTTTGCCGATGAGGTGACGCTGGGCACGGCACTGTCGCGCATCGTCAATGCCCCTCAACCGGCTGTTCCCAAGATCGAACTTTTCGGGGTCGACGTGCCGCGTATTCGTCGCATCATCGATTCCATCCCCGAAAACGGATACATCGAACCTCACTTTGTGCATGCGTTGCTGCATTCGGCAGGTATTCCGGTGGTCGAGGAGTTTGTGTCTGCCACTAAAGAAGAGGTGCTGGCTTTTGCCCGTCGCTCGGGCTTCCCGGTGGTGGCTAAGGTTGTTGGACCGGTACATAAGTCGGACGTCGGGGGCGTGGTGCTCAATATCAAGAGCGAGCAACACCTTGCCCTTGAGTTTGATCGCATGATGCAGATACCCGATGCCCACAGCATCATGGTGCAACCGATGTTGAAGGGAACCGAACTGTTTATCGGTGCCAAGTACGAAGAGAAGTTCGGGCACGTGGTGCTCTGCGGTCTGGGAGGTATCTTTGTGGAGGTGCTCAAGGATGTATCTTCGGGTCTGGCTCCGCTCTCGTACGAAGAGGCTTACTCCATGATCCGTTCGCTGCGCGCCTATAAAATCATTCAAGGAACCCGCGGACAGAAAGGGGTGAACGAAGATAAGTTTGCCGAGATTGTAGTCCGTTTATCTACCTTGTTGCGCTTTGCCACGGAGATCAAGGAGATGGACATCAACCCTCTGTTGGCAACCGGACAGAACGTGATTGCCGTAGATGCGAGGATTCGAATAGAAAAGTAATGTAAACTGTCTGAGAAAGAGGGGGATGCCATGCAGTAATTTCCCTCTTTGCGCATTTTATACTAAATACACTTAACTGATACGATTATGGAAAAAAACGGAAAAAGGTGGTTGCGGTTTACCAACCAAGTATTATCGATGCTGTTGGCACTGCTGGGTGTGGCGGCGTGTGACGGTTCTGGCAGTGTGGAGTATGGTACACCCGTTGCCAGCTATCATGTAAAAGGAAAAGTGGTCGATGCCGAAACAGGTTTGCCCATCGAAGGTATGCGGGTCAAAGCCGGGTGTATATATCAAGGCGATGGCGCATCGTGGCTAACTCACTATCCGGAGATCTTAACCTCCGACAAACAGGGATCCTTTGAAAAGAGGGTAGTCGACCTCCCCGGCAATACCTTCCGACTTATTTGGGAAGATGTGGATGGCGCGGTCAACGGTGCTTACGTAAAAGACTCGGTCGACGTGAAGATTGATAAGTTTGTGGGCGGCCAAGGTTGGAGCAAAGGCGAAGCAACGGTAGAGGCCACGCTGAAGGCCAAAAAGGTAACACCTAAATAACCATGAGCGATTCTCTTTCGCTGAGGCAACGCCTCTCTTTGGAAGTAAACCGGAAAGCACGCCATAACCTTCAGGAACTGCACCCGTTGCGCCAACTGTTTTGGGAGTGTACGTTGCGCTGCAACCTATCGTGCAAGCATTGCGGCAGCGACTGCAAAGCCACGGCGGGTAGTAAAGACATGCCTGCCGCCGATTTTCTTCGTGTCATTGATTCGATTACACCTCGCGTGGGCGAAAAGAAACCTTTTGTCATCTTTACCGGTGGCGAAGCATTGATGCGCAAAGACCTCGAAGCAGTGGGGCTGGCTCTCTATCAGCGTAAGTATCCGTGGGGAGTGGTGTCGAACGGTATGTTGCTCAACGGCAAGCGTCTCGATAGCCTGATGGCGGCGGGTATGCATTCCGTCACGATCAGTCTCGATGGTTTTGAAGAAGATCATAATTGGATGCGCGGTCATGCCGATAGTTACCACCGCGCTATCGGAGCCATCAAGATGTTGGTGCACGAACCTGAGCTGTTGTGGGATGTGGTGACTTGCGTGAACCGTCGCAACTACCCTTATCTGGAGCAGATGAAGGAGTATCTCTACCGCATCGGTGTGCGCAACTGGCGTCTTTTTACCGTTTTTCCGGTAGGCCGTGCTACTCAGCATCCGGAGTTTCAGCTAATGGATGAAGAATTTACGGGTACGCTCGAGTTTATCAAACGCATCCGCAAAGAGAGCCGCATGAAGGTCAGCTACGGTTGCGAAGGCTTTCTAGGTCGGTACGAAGGCGATGTACGCAATAACCTCTATACTTGTAGCGCCGGGGTTACGGTGGGTTCCGTCTTGGCAGATGGGGCTATTTCGGCCTGTCCCAGTATCCGCAGTAACTTTAAGCAAGGCAATATCTACGAGGACGATTTTATGGACGTATGGGAGAATCGCTTTGCTCCCTTTCGCAACCGCGAGTGGATGCGCAAGGGCGATTGTGCCGATTGCAACTTCTTTCGCTATTGCGAAGGCAACGGGATGCATTTGCGAAACGAAACGGGCGATCTCCTGTTTTGCCATCAAAAACGTATTACAGACTAAGGGGAAGTGTCGAAACTCCCCTTTTATCGAAATCACTCTCGCTACAGCAATCTGTGACGAGGGTGATTTTTAGTTTATGATAGTTTCGACACATCCCCTCTCGATTGTGTATCTGCTTTTATGGTTTCAGTTTGGCAAAGATGACAACGTTGTTGTCATTCTCGTTCAGTGAGTCGAACAACTTCTGGGCGCGTGCCCGTGCTTTGGCAGAGAGTCCCTTCTTTTTTAGTTCCTTTTCTAATGTCTCTTGCAGTTGCAACGGTTCTTGATTGAGTACGTAATAACCGTTACTGAATAACGGCCAAACGGTCATATCGGAGGTTCCGAGAAAATCGTTGTACAGACGCACGTAGCTTCCGCGCAAACTCTTCTTGTCGACCATGTAATATGCCGGCTTCGAACCCACCCACGTGGTTTTGGAAACCTGTATCGGCGATGATACATTGCCTTGATAATAGGCAGGTAGTTCGCTGTAATCGTGCCAAGGAATTTTATCTTCCGGATATTTCGCCGTAAAGCAGGCTTCCAGTTTGTTGGCGGTGGGGTTGTAGTGATACAGACTGTCGATACGCGGCGGCATGATAACGGCCAGCATTACGTTGTAGGTGGCTGCATTGTTATCATTCAGGACTTCGTTACTAAAGTCCTGCGGCACTTCGAGGTGTTTCGGTGCAACGACCTTTTTACGCTTTCCCTTGAAGTCTTGAACCCAGACAACAGCTGCCGAACCTTTAAAGGGGAGTGCCGTTACTGTTACTTCCGATTTGGCTCCGTCTACCCGAAACTGCCCCTTAGGAACTCGTGCACCGAGTGGTATGGGTGGTTGAGGCTGCCCTTTGAGGTCGAATACCAGTAGTTTGTCGCTTTGCCACGGAAGAATATAAATGCGGTTGCGCTCTTCGTCCAGCTGTTCGGCATACGTATTGAGATATTCGTTCGGCCCTTGTCCGTACGAGCCTATATTGGTCAGGAACTTACCATTGCGGTCGAAGAGTTTATAAGGAGTCTGTTTGTTGTTGCTTATTAAGATGTGCTTCTTGCCAACGGTGGTTCGCGTCCAGCCACCGATGAGTGCCTCGTCTCGATTGTCCAGCTTCACTATTTGAAGCTCTTCCGTCAGCTGACTTAGCGGAAGATTGATGGTGTCTTTTAAGGCCTTCAGTTCGGCAGTGACGAGCTGACCCGTTCGTTTTGCTACAATGGGAGAGCGGGCAAAGGGATTTTTCACCGTTTGTGCAAAACCGTCTGCACAAATAAAAGAGGAGAATAAACAACAGGCAATAAAGCCATGAGCTAAAAGATTTGTTTTCATACGCATTACAGATTAAATGAATCATGGTGTGTTGGTATGGCAGCAAAAGTAGCGGTTCGCCAGTGAAGGGGCAAATAAACAGGCGGACAAAAGAACGAACTCGAAATTTACTTAACTATCTGTTATCTAATTTCTTATATATGAAACATTCTTTTCTGTAAGCGGACATCTTCAGTTAGAATCTTTGTAAAAGTTGATCGAGGCTACTGCTTTCGTCGCAAACACCGAGCTTCTCCGTTTTAATGCGGTACTTCCGTTTGGTGATGGCAGCTTTACTTACGCAATAGATGTCTGATAGATCTTGTACGCTGGTATTGATCTTAACCAAGCAGCAAAAGTCGATCTCTTTCTCCGTGAGCTGTGGATACGCTCGCTTTAAGCGGACGGTGAAGTTGTCAAAACCATCGTTGACGGCTGCCCGTATTTCGCTCCACTCCGCATTCGTTACCTCGATCTTCTGATTGGAAGGATTACTGTTTCCGATATTCTCCGCATCCGTTGCATGCAACGAAGACAATTTATGGAAAAAGGAGATGTGCCGGAAGATGGCTTCGCGTAGTTTATGCTCCTTGTTTCGCAGGCACGCTTCCTTTTCGCGGAGTGTGCTGAGCTCGGCTTCTTTGTGGAGTAGCAGATTCTCGTGCTGCAACTGTCTAGCTCTCTCCTCGATTTGCTCTTTGTGGCGGTTTTGTTCCGATAGCAACCTTCTCTTCTTCTCATACTGGTAGAAAAAGGAGATGACCAAGGCGATAAAAAGCAGTATGATGACTGCCCCCATCATCCAAAGTTCTTGTTTCTGCTGCCGGAGCCGAAGTTGGTACAGCTCGTTTTGCAGCTTTGTTTCATTGTACTTCTTCGTCTCGATGCGGGTGTTGAGTTCCAACTCCATATTGTTATGTATCTCTTTCTCTTTTTGTGCCAGATAAAAAGCTTGTTCCGGATATGCTTCGGCATCCATCAGCCGGAACAGACTGCTGGTGGCTTCGGCTGCTACGTAGCTCGACAAGGAGTTGGAAGCCAGCGTATAGTATACTTTGGCCGAATCGGTTTGGTGGAGTGCGTCGTATATTCGCCCCTGTATAAGCTGGTAATAGGGCACATCGTAGCGGCTGCGCTGATAGTGCTTGAGTTGTTGGCTATAGCGAAGTGCTTGTGCGAAATCTTTGTTACGTACGAAGAACGTAACGAGAGATTCTGCCACGCGATAGTTTAGTCGGCGATACCGGCGAGAGGCATCGAGTTGTTGCATCAACTCGCGGCTGCCTGCAACGAACTCGTCGTTACGGTTCATCTTTTCCAATACCCCTAGTCGTGCCCGAAGAGTACGGTATATAAATAAGGTGTCATTCATTCGTTTGGCAAGTGTCAGGCAGCTATCTGCCAGTTGCAATGCCTGAGGATATGATCCTTTTTGTGCATGAGCGATTTGGGCTACCGTAAAGAGCGGTGCTTTGAGAGAATCGTTCATCTTCTGTTTCTCCCTTTCTATGAGAGCCACATAGTGTAGTGCCGAGTCCGGTTGTTGGGTGTAGAGGAAGCTGTTGGCCTGTGCTATGCGCGCCTGCATCCATTGAGTGCTGTCTTTCGCTTGTAGAAAAGCAGGTATGCATCGTTGCAGCAGTGAGTCTTTGGGTTTCCCTGTGCCCCAGAGCGTGGCTTTATAGAGTAAGAAGCAGTAGTTGGCTTGTGCTGTTCCGGTGAGCTTGCCGGGCTCTCTGACTTGTTGCAGATAGAACAGCATGCTGTCTGTAGACGCACTTTGCATGCGTTTTGCCTGTGTCAGTAAGTCTGCTGTCGATCGGTGTGTGCAGCCAATGAGGCAGATCAATAATGCGGTGAGAGTGAGTAATAGATAAAAGTGTCTTGTCATGTATTGTGGATTGGTTCTTATAATCGATGATTACCCCGCCCAATTCTCCCGATCCAGGTTTCTATATCCAATGGCTTCTGCCAGATGAGTTGCCTGTATCTCTTTGCTTCCATCGAGATCGGCAATGGTACGTGATACTTTCAATATACGATCGTAGGCACGGGCGGAGAGGTCGAGACGTTGCATGGCCGTACGCAATAGAGTCAATCCGGCAGCATCGGGTTGTGCATAGGTGGAGAGTTGCTTGCTCGTCATTTGTGCATTGCAATAGATGGTTGGGTGATCTGCGAAACGTTCCTCCTGTCGGTGGCGAGCATGAATCACCCGCTGGCGGATGGCACTGCTTGCCTCGCCCAATTGTCGGTCTGCCATCTTCTCAAAAGGTACGGGAACAATCTCTATCTGGATGTCGATGCGGTCGAGTAGCGGCCCGGATATTTTATTCAGATACTTCTGTACCTGACCGGGATTGCAGACACAAGCTTTGGTCGGATGATTGTAGTAGCCGCACGGGCAGGGATTCATTGAGGCTACCAGCATGAAACCTGCCGGATAATCGATGCTACATTTAACACGCGAAATATGGATACGGCGGTCTTCGAGCGGTTGGCGTAAGACTTCGAGCACGCTTCTGTTGAATTCGGGTAACTCATCGAGAAAGAGTACCCCATGGTGTGCCAAACTGATTTCGCCCGGTTGCGGAAAACTACCTCCTCCCACCATAGCCACTTGAGAGATGGTGTGGTGCGGATCACGGAAGGGACGTTTGGTAATCAGGGAGGAGTGCCGTCCCAACTTACCGGCTACCGAGTGAATCTTGGTTGTTTCAAGGCTTTCGCCCAGCGAGAGGGGAGGTAAGATGGAGGGTAGCCGTTTGGCCATCATCGATTTACCGCTTCCCGGGGCACCGATCATAATAAGGTTGTGACCTCCTGCTGCGGCTACTTCGAGGGCGCGCTTTACATTCTCTTGTCCCTTTACTTCCGCAAAATCAAAGTCGAATAGCTCTTGCTGTGCATAGAATTCTTCGCGCGTATCTACGAGCGTTGGTTTTAGCTCACATTCATTATTGAAAAAGCGGATAACCTCCCGGATATTGCTTACCCCGTATACCTGTAAGTTATTCACTACGGCCGCTTCGCGGGCATTTTGTTCGGGAAGGATAAGTCCGTCGAATCCATCCTCACGCGCCTTGATTGCAATGGGCAAGGCTCCCTTTATGGGCTGGATGGTTCCATCCAAACTCAATTCGCCCATGATGGTGTATCGGGCTATCTTCTCGGAAGTAATGGTTTCGCTCGCAGCCAGCATGCCAATGGCCAAAGGCAGGTCATAGGCCGACCCCTCTTTGCGAATGTCGGCCGGTGCCATGTTAATGACCAGATTGGTTCGCGGCATCTTATAGCCTGTGACTTGCAGCGCAGAGATAATCCGTTGATGGCTCTCTTTGACGGCAGAGTCCGGCAGCCCCACGAGGTATAACATACATCCCCGGGTGCTATTTACCTCAATGGTAATCAGCGTGGCGTCGATGCCTTGTACGGCTGCTCCAAATACTTTAATTAGCATCCTTCTTTGCGACTATTCGTTTGATATCCTCATCACTTACATTCCACGCGGCAATTTGACCATTGGGCTTAATCAATACGTTCGTGGGTATGGACTGAATGGCATATTGGTTGGCTATGTCCGAAAGGATACCGTTGAAATCGCAAACCTGCTGCCACGTAAGGGTATCCTGTTTAATGGCCTCTTTCCATGCCTTCCTGTTTACATCGAACGAGATACCGAGCATGCCGAAGTCTTTGTTCTTTTTATAGGCCCGATTGATTTTTCGGAGCTTTGCATTGGCTTCGGTCGACTGTTCATTCCAGGATGCCCAGAAGTGAATCAGAAGGAATTTGTCTTTAAACTCTCCGGTGCGCGTAATCATCTCTTTTTTTGCATTGGGTAGGCTGAAATAAGGTGCTGTTCGACCTACAGCAACGTTTTTGGCTTTGCTCAGACTCTCTTTGATTTGCTCGATAACCGGGTTGTCTTGGAGCGTGCCCGACATCAGCTCAATCAAGGTATCGATCTTTGTATAATCAGGATTCGTTTGCTGAACAAAATACGTATTGAGCAGATAGATACTTACCGGAGATGTGTGGTGGCTGCGAATGAACTCTTCTGCTTTTTCCTGCCATACTTTTTCCGATGGTTTGCCCAATCCCTTGAGGGTTTGCTGAAAAGCGCTGTACTCTTCGTTGGCCGCTCCTCCCTCGAAGGTTAGAAACTCCAATGCATCCGTGCTTCCCTGAATTTTAATATTCTCTTTTTTATTTAAGAAAACAGGCACCTGAGTGGTATGATTGAAGAGGAGTATGGCCGAGGTGGTTGTGTCTATCTGCACCGTATGGTCAAACTTTCCTTCTTTGGCTATGATTGTGTCAATGCGTTCATAGTTGCCATCGGCTCCATAGAGGTAAATCGTATCATTACCCAGCCCCTTTATGTCTCCTTGAATGCTGGTTTCTTTAGAGTTATCTCCGCATCCAGCCAGTGCAACGAGACATGCTACCCATACGAATTTCTTTTTCATTGTTCATTTCTTTTTTGCGAATGTAAAGGTTTTAAAGATAAAAAAAAAGAATTGCCCGCCATTTGTGTGGCGGGCAACTCTTTTTTTCATATTTTGTCAATATGCCGGGAACTCATTACTTAATGATGTTCACGAATTCAGCATTTGTGAAGTACTTAGCAAACTCAAGATCAGAAGCTGCTTTCTTAGCCAATGATGGTTCTTTTGCGATAGCGTTCTTCAAGCTGCTTGTCAACATAGAAGCGTTGTTTGTTCTAGCGCCAAGTACAGCCATCAAATAGTCTGTGTAAGCATCAGGAGTTTCGATACCAGCCAATGTGTTCTTAGCTTTGTTGTAATCCTTAGCAAGGATTTGAGCCAAAGCAGCACTGTTAGTCTTAGCGTCGCCGAATGCGTTTACAGCTCTTTCGTATTGTCCTTGAGCAACATACAGGTTACCTGCAGTTTGGCCATATTCCTTAGCACCGCTTGCTTTACCTAAGTAAGACTCGGCAGCAGCGTTGTCACCCTTAACCAAAGAGATAAGAGCAAGGTTCATGTTTACTTCAGGAGCTGATTGGATAGAAGCAGCTTTCTTGAAGAAAGATTCAGCCTTAGCGATGTCACCAGCTTGGTAAGCCAACTTACCTAAGTTGTTGAATGCACGATAGTCGTTAGGGAATTGTTGAGAAGCAGTTGTAAAGATAGCTACTTGCTCAGCAGGTTTGTTAGTCAATGTAGTTGCGTAAAGAATTTCTTCTACGTTCAACTCTTTCGGGTTAGAAGTAGCCAATTTAGCGATCTCTTCGTCAGATTTGCCGATGATGTCGTAGTTCAAAGTCAAACGTGAACGACGCAATTGAGGCAGGATTTCGCTAGCCAATGTACCGTAAACAGAAGAGATGTTTTTGATCTCTTGCTCTCTTTGCTCAGGATCTTGGTACATAGAAAGTACGCGAAGAATCAACTCTTTGTCTTGGATGTTTGATTTAGAAACCAATTCTTGGAAACCTTCCCAGTCTTCTGCAGTATATTTTGCATCAACCGGAGCTTCGATCTTAGCTTTCTTCAAATCTTTGCTCAACATCTTTGTAGTGTTGCCCTCACGATTCTCAGCCAATTTAGTATTCAACTGCATACCACCGTCTGGAGATGCATAAGCAGAAACCTCGATGTTGCTGATCTTCTTGTTGGCAGCATCGTTAACGTTAGCCACTTCTGTGTTGAATTCTTTAGCCACCTTCAATTCGCTTGAGCGAATGTTAGCTTGTTGGATAAGGAACATGATGTTAGCGTTATACTTTTCTTTGATGATACGTTGGAAAGCATCGTCACCGTTTGCAGGGTTTGCGCTTTGCAATGTGTTGTTGATCAACTCAGAAGTTGAGATCACACCGTCAGCAATTTTCACAGCAGGGATAGAAACTGTTTTTTTACCAACTTTTGCGTTGAATTCAAGGTACAATTCAGACTTAGCCATTTCAGGAACATAGTCGAATGTAGTTTTCATTGTGTAGTTACCACCAACTTTGTAAGAGATAGTTTGGTCGTTTCCTTCTACTTTTTCACCTTGGAAGATAGCAGGCTGGCCTTTCACTTGTCCGCCTTCCCATCTCAAAACCGGAGTTACTTCAACAACAGCTTTCTTGTTGAAATACTTTTCAGGGAATTTACCGTTGATTGTTACTGGAACTTTACCGGCTACAGCTTCCAACACTTGAGGAGTAGTAGTGAAGTAATCTGAAGATAATGCACCCATTTTGTTGCTACATGACGACAATGCCACAACCAATGCCATGAGTAAAGGCAAATACAACTTCTTAATCATTTTTAGGTATAATTTAAATGTTTGTAATTGAAATTTTTCCGTCTATTCGTGAACATTTTACGGCTTAGCTATAAAATGTAACGCAAAGATATTAAATCTTAAGATATATATGTGAATAAGGGGCTGATTTTATTAAATTTTAATGATATTCTTTCCCTTTCTCTTGTCTGTATTTAATATTCCGTGGATGATGCTCAATGATTTCGCTTCGGAGCATGTTTCGATCGATGTGTGTATAGATCTCGGTTGTTGCGATAGATTCATGTCCCATCATGCATTGAATGGCGCGTAAATTGGCTCCTCCTTCGAGCAGGTGAGTGGCAAAAGAGTGGCGAAACGTATGTGGACTGATATTCTTGATGATACCAGCCTCTTTGGCCAATTCTTTTATTAAATGAAAGACCATGATCCGCGAAATTCCGTTTCCCCACCGAGCCAGAAAGACGAAGTCCTCATAGCCGGCTTTTATCTTTCCGCGATTGCGGTCAATGAAGTAGAGCTGAAGCTCTTTGATGGCGCGCGGGGAGATAGGAACCAGCCGTTGTTTGCTGCCTTTTCCCTCTACCTTAATAAATCCTTCCTTTAAATACAGATCGGATAGTTTAAGGTTGGTCAGTTCCGATACCCGTAGCCCGCAACTGTATAATGTTTCGAGGATGGCGCGGTTGCGCTGGCCTTCATTCTTGCTCAGATCAATGGCCGAAATAATATCGTCTATCTCGCTTACGGTTAATACTTCGGGTAGCTTGAAGCCGATTTTGGGACCTTCGAGCAATTCGCTTGGATCGGCCTCTATGTAATCGGCCATAATAAGAAAATGGAAAAACGATTTGATGCCCGAAATGATGCGAGCCTGCGAGCGGGGATGGATGCCAATCTCATGTAGCCCTGCTGCAAAGAGTTCCAAATCTTTGAGGCATACATTCAATACCTCTATATTCTCTAGTGTAAGGAAGCTCAAGAGCTTATCTAAGTCGGTCAAATAAGCATCCAGCGTGTTTTTTGATAGTGACTTTTCCAACCTCAGATATTGTTGGTACTTTTTGATTATCACCTCTTGCTCATCCTTCTTGCTTCTTTTTTCGTATACTTTCATTTCTTTTTTCTACCTTTGCACCTTGAAATATTGTTCTCTGGGGACAAAGGTATTTAAAAATAGTAGGATTGTGTTATGAGAATACAAATTATTAATGGCCCCAATATTAATCTGTTGGGTAAGCGTGAACCTTCTATATATGGGAGTGTTACTTTTGAAGATTATCTGTCCGAGCTTCGCAAGGCGTATGCTGATGTCGATATCAGCTATTTCCAATCGAATATCGAAGGAGAGTTAATTGATTGTATTCAGCAGACAGGATTTGAAGTGGACGGCATTATCCTCAATGCCGGAGCCTATACGCATACATCGATTGCGCTGCAAGATGCTATTCGTGCGATCACAGCGCCGGTGATCGAGGTTCACATTTCTAACGTGCATAGTCGTGAAGCTTTTCGACATACCTCTATGATAGCCTGTGCTTGTCAGGGGGTTATCTGTGGCTTTGGGCTCAACTCTTACCGCCTGGCTCTCGAAGCGTTAACAATAAATCATCATTGAAAGAGATAAAAATAAATAATTAACCCTTTAAAACGCCAACCGATTGGCTCACTAACTCAATTGGTATGTTGGCACATTAATTACTATTATGTTATTAAAACAAACTAAAATCGTAGCTTCCATTTCAGACAGACGATGTGACGTGGACTTTATACAACAGTTGTTTGACGCAGGTATGAACGTGGTTCGCATGAACACCGCACACGCCAGTCGCGAAGGTTTCGAAGCTTTGATTGCCAATGTGCGCACAGTATCCAATCGCATTGGAATTCTGATGGATACCAAAGGCCCCGAAGTTCGCACCACCGGCAGTGCCGAACCCATTCTTTATAAGATTGGCGAGAAGGTGAAAATCGTTGGTAACCCCGACCTGGAAACAACACGCGAGTGTATTGCCGTTTCGTACGTTAACTTCGTTAATGACCTCGATGTGAACGGAGTGATTCTGATCGACGATGGTGATCTGGAATTGCGTGTTATTGACAAAACAGCCGACTATCTGTTGTGCGAGGTGCAGAACGAAACGACGCTGGGCAGTCGCAAGAGTGTCAATGTGCCGGGTGTACGTATCAACCTTCCTTCGTTGACGGAGAAAGACCGTGCCAACATTCTCTACGCTATCGAGAAAGAGATTGACTTTATTGCCCACTCTTTTGTGCGCAACCGTCAGGACGTACTCGATATTCGTGCCATTCTCGATGCTCATAACAGCGACATCAAGATTATCGCTAAGATTGAAAACCAAGAAGGTGTCGACAATATCGACGAGATCCTTGAAATAGCCGACGGCGTGATGGTAGCTCGTGGTGACTTAGGTATCGAAGTACCCCAAGAACGTATTCCGGGCATTCAACGCACGTTGATCCGCAAGTCGGTACTGGCTAAGAAACCGGTTATCGTAGCTACGCAGATGCTCCATACGATGATCAACAACCCACGTCCAACCCGTGCCGAAGTAACCGATATCGCCAACGCTATCTATTACCGCACCGACGCCCTGATGTTGAGCGGCGAAACAGCTTACGGAAAATACCCCGTAGAATCTGTTAAGACAATGGCTGCCATTGCCTACCAGGCCGAGCAAGACAAGCTCGAAGAGAACGATATCCGTATTCCGTTGGATGATCATAGCAACGACGTAACTGCTTTCCTTGCCAAGCAAGCTGTAAAAGCAACCGCCAAGTTGAATATGCGTGCTATTATTACCGATAGCTATAGCGGTCGCACGGCTCGCAATCTGGCTGCCTTCCGTGGTCGCTATCCGGTATTGGCCATCTGCTACAAAGAGAACACCATGCGTCACTTGGCTCTCTCTTATGGAGTAGAAGCAATCTATATGCCCGAGTTGGCCAACGGACAAGAGTATTACTTTGCCGCTCTGCGCCGCTTGTTGAAAGAGGGTCGCCTGCAACCAACCGATATGGTAGGTTACCTCAGCAGTGGTAAAGCCGGTACACAAACCTCTTTCCTTGAAATCAATGTAGTCGAAGACGCTTTGATGCATGCCGAAGAGTGTGTACTTCCTAACAAGAACCGTTATCTATAACGCATAGCAATGAACGAAACCGAGTCACTCGACGACTACATCCTGCACCATATCGACGAAGAGAGCGATTATCTCAAAGCACTCTATCGCGATACACACGTTCGCCTTTTACGTCCGCGCATGGCTTCGGGTCATTTGCAAGGTCGCATGCTGGCCATGTTTGTGCGCATGATACAACCCCGTCAGGTGCTCGAGATCGGAACCTATAGCGGCTATTCCGCTCTCTGTCTGGCCGAAGGCTTGGCTGACGGCGGAATGCTTCACACCTTCGAGATTAATGACGAACAGGAAGACTTTACCCGTCCATGGCTCGAAGGTTCACCCTATGCCGATAAAATCACCTTTTACATAGGCGATGCTCTCGAGCGAGTGCCCCAATTGGGAGTAACGTTCGACCTCGCCTTTGTCGATGGCGATAAGCGCAAGTACATGGAGTATTACGAAATGACCCTTGCTCATCTTTCGCCCGGTGGTTATATCATTGCCGATAATACCCTTTGGGATGGTCATGTACTCGAACAACCTCATAGTAACGATCATCAAACGATTGGTATTAAAGCCTTCAACGATTTCGTAGCCAACGATTCGCGGGTAGAAAAAGTTATTCTTCCCTTGCGTGACGGTTTAACCATCATTCGCAAGAAATAGTATTATTAATGTATCATTTTTATAAGTAACATTATGGAAACAACCCGTCAAAACAAGATATCTCGTTTGTTGCAGAAAGAGTTAAGTGAAATCTTCTTGCTTCAGACCAAAGCGATGCCCGGTATACTGGTATCGGTCAGTGCCGTCCGTATCAGTCCCGATATGAGTATCGCACGTGTTTACCTCAGCGTATTCCCCTCCGATAAGAGCGAGGAGCTGGTAAAGAACATCAATAACAACATGAAGTCTATCCGCTTTGAGTTGGGAACGCGTGTGCGTCATCAATTACGCATCATCCCCGAACTAAAGTTCTTTGTAGACGACTCACTTGATTATATTGAAAAGATAGACTCTCTATTGAAGTGAACCTGCCTTTTTACATAGCCCGACGTTATCTCTTTTCGAGAAAGAAGCACAACGCCATTAATATCATTTCCGCCGTTTCGGTATGTGGAGTGGCGCTGGCTACGTTGGCGCTTATCTGCACACTCTCGGTGTTTAATGGCTTTCAGGATATGGTGGCCGGCTTCTTTACCGCCTTCGATCCGGAGCTGAAAATAACCATCCGCGAAGGTAAAGTATTCGATGGGCAGGATGCCCGCATTCAATCTCTCCGTTCCCTGCCCGAAGTGGCTGTCTTTACCCAAACACTCGAAGAGAATGCAATGGTGCAATACAAAGACCGCCAGACGATGGCTGTGCTCAAAGGAGTCGAAGATAATTTTGAAGACCTGACGGAGATCGACAGTATTCTGTATGGTGCTGGCGAGTTTCTGCTACACGATTCCATTGTCGATTACGGGGTGATGGGAGTCGAGCTGGTAGCTATGCTGGGCACCGGCATACAGTTTGTCGATCCTTTGCAAGTCTACATTCCCAAGCGTGGCGCAAAGGTCAATATGGGTAACCCTTCGGCCTCTTTCAATCACGAATACCTCTATTCGCCCGGTGCAGTGTTTGTGGTCAATCAACAGAAGTACGATAGCCAGTATATCCTTACCTCGCTTGACTTTATTCGCCGTATGCTCGATTATACCACCGAGGTGTCTGCGGTCGAGTTAAAGCTAACCCCTAATGCCAACCTCTCTTCGGTTAAGTCGAAAATAGAACGGCTGCTTGGCAATGATTTCATTGTGCAAGACCGCTACGAGCAACAAGCCGATGTTTTTCGCATCATGGAGATCGAGAAGCTTATCTCGTACCTCTTTCTCACCTTTATTCTGATGATTGCCTGTTTCAATGTTATCGGCTCGCTTTCGATGCTCATTCTCGATAAGAAAGACGATGTGATGACGCTGCGCAATCTGGGAGCTTCCGATCATCTCATTTCCCGCATATTTTTGATTGAAGGCCGGCTGATCTCTCTGCTGGGAGCTGTGATCGGTCTCGTTCTTGGCCTCATCTTATGTTTCTTACAACAGCGCTTCGGGTTCATCTCTCTGGGTAGTAGCGGCAGCTTTGTGGTCGATGCTTATCCCGTAAGCGTTCATGGCTGGGATGTACTGATCGTTTTTGTTACCGTGCTTACCGTTGGTTTTCTTTCCGTGTGGTATCCGGTGCGCTATTTGAGCAAGCGATTGCTGTAGGAGATGGTGGCGGTTCTTATGTTCTCACAGATAGTATATAGCCTACACCCCGTACCGTTTTTATTTCAATAGCCGGCTCTTCGGCCAAAGATTTACGTAGATTGTTCATGAATACATCCAGGCTTCTTCCGGCATAGAAATCGCTGTCAACGTTCCAAAATTCACTTAGAATGGACTCTCTTTTAACGACACTCCCTTTGTTGCGGCAGAGTAGTTCAAGGATACCTGCTTCGCGTACAGTAAGCGTCTTCAGGTTTCCCTCGTTGTCTTTGAGAGCGTATTGTGTAGCCAGAAATGTAGAATGGCCAAGCCTGTATTGTCGCTCTTCGTTTCTTGCCGGCTGTCCCTTTTTTAGTTTGAGTAAGGCTTGAATGTGTGCATCGAGCTCTTCGGGTATGAAGGGCTTCTTTACGTAATTGTTCACTCCCAGTTTATATCCCCTTTCTACATCTTTGGCCGATACAAGTCCCGAGGCGAATATTATTAAGATATCTCCATCCCTTTCACGAATGTGGCGTACCATTTCAAATCCATTCAGCACGGGCATCTCTATATCCGAGATGATAACTTCCGGCTTCTCTTCTTTCCAGATGCTCAATCCTTCTTCGCCATTGTTGGCTGTCAGTACCTCGTATCCTCCGATCATATCTTCGAGGCTGCTCTTAACCATATAGCTCAGGTTGGTATCGTCTTCTACCAATAATAGTCTGATCATATTTCGTTGATAAATTTAGGTAAGTGTATCGTAAACTCGCTGTATTCTCCCTCTATACTGTTCAGCTCGATGGTTCCTTCGTGCGCTTCAACTACTCTCTGCACATAATTCAGTCCAAGACCGAATCCGGTTGCTCCCCCTTTGCCCGATCGCTCGGTGGCGGCAGCCCGTTCAAACTTCTCGAAGATGCTTTTTCTGTCTTTCATTGATATGCCCAACCCGTTGTCTCTGACTCCAATCACTGTCTCATCCTTTTCGTTCTCTTTGCTGAATATGTCGATTTGTACCGACTCGTTCGAGTACTTAATGGCATTGTCAATCAGGTTGCTGACAGCCTCTCTCAGGTACTCTTCGTCTGCATAGGCTGTTTCGGCCTCCAGCTGTGTGTTGAATCGAATGGATTTCGTTGCCTTTATGGCAAATATCTCCGTCAGGTTTTCGATCATGGCGGGTAGGTTTACCTCTTGTTTAATAAGCTCTAGCTTGCCGCTCTCCAGTTTCGACAGGGTGAGCACTTTATTGCTTAGTTTTAGCATATGCTCAGTCTCCTCCTCCATGATGCGTAGGTGTTTTGCTTTCTTTTCGGGCTGGTTGTCTATTTTACCGCTTTTGAGCATGCTTATTCCCATCGCAATTGAGGTTAGGGGAGTTTTCATATCGTGTATCATGGCATACGAGAAGTCTTGGCGTGCTCTGGCTATTTGGTTCTGTTTGGCTATAATCTTAATCTGATAAACGATGCATCCGGCTACAAAGATCATCATCAGCACCGTAGCAATCAGTAGCAGGCTCATACGCCCAAAGATATCCCAATAGGGGTTGGTCAAGATCACCCGAATAGCTCGGGAGTTATCCAACCGGATGGGTATGGGGCGGGTTGTTATAGTTCCCCACTGAGAGGCTTTTTCTTTTGAGGTGCTTTCGAGCACTATGTTTTGTTTAGGGTATAGTTTATTTATAATGATGTTGCTCTGAATCTGTTCTTTTTTGAGTAAGTCGGTGTAGATAGAATCTAACGCAACTAAAGAGATATCAGATCCTAATTTGCGAAACACTTTATCATGCAAGGAAGTACATACGAAAACAGATTCTTTATTGGTACCACCCGTTTCTATTGTTATTGGTGTGCGTAGTTCTATTTTGCTCATTCTATGGTTTACCTCCAACTCAAGTGCATCTTTTACCAAGAGATTGCTTTTCTCTACAATATTTGCTCGAATGAGAGAGTAGGTGTTGTATAGCCATGCCGTTTGGAGCGCTACAATAGCAACGAGCCCTAGTAAGGTTATTAACTTATCGTGTTTCTTTTCCACTTTATATATTTCTGTTGTTCGACAAAGATAATAACTTATTCATAACTTAGTATAACGTTCTGATAACTTTGTATTTGTGAAAGTGGATCTATATTTGCATCATTAAACAAAAGTCATATTAAAAATAGAGTAGAAAAATGAAGAAGAACAAGGACAGACTATTTAATGAATTGTCAAATGAAGAACTAATTTCCATATTCGGTGGTAGTAAAGTAGTAACTATTTATGTATATGAAAATGGTAAATATGTGAGGATGAATATTTATAGTTGATATTTTAACCTAAAGATAACGCAAAAATAACCATTTGTTTATGAAAGCTGCTTTATCTTTGTGCTATTCTAATTTGAAACCGAGATTAAAACCGAAATATTTATCTTAGAAACAAGTATTCTGAACACAGTAGCAGGCATGGTCGAAATGATCAGCGAAGAGCTGACAGCAGTTTATGGTGGTAATGCATCTCAGAATGAACAGGGTCATCTTAGCATATCGACCTTATATTTATGAGAATCATATTTATGATTTTCACCTTGCCGATGTAATAGGAAATTTAGTTGCAGTTCCTTCTTTAGTGCTTCTGTTATTGGCGTTGAATCGTTATACTTTACCGAAAGCAGTTCTTTATAGTGTCAGCGTGTGGATAATCTATGAAATTTTGCCAATGGGAGTGTTTGATTATTATGATTTGTTAGCAACACTTATAAGTGGTCTAATAACTTATTGTGCCCTTCGATATATTACCATTTGGAGATCATAATTTCAGTACGGCTCCTTGGGTTGTTTGTGAAAAATATTACTGAAATCAGACTTCGTATGAGTTTTTGAAAAGCGTGAATATGAATAAACACAATATTATTTATGCCTTCTTAATATGTTTAAAAGTCGAGTTATTTATAAAAGATACACCAACAAAATGAAGAAAAAACTTTTACTAATATCAGCCTTATTATACGTAATCTTCGTCGGTAGTCTATTGATAAATTGGAACTCTTCTATTTTAGAGCGTAAATATATTAACATATTGGCTATCATATTCTTTTTAATAGTGTTATTGTTTAATTTTTTAAGGAAAACGAAAAAATGAAAAAATGTTGGAGAGAGGCTTACTGTTTGTTATGTTGATCATAGCAGCTTTTGTATATACGTCATGTAGTAATGAAGATAGATTGTATCTTGATAATGTAAGAGTTGCATTGTTGGAAAGTATATATGAGTTCAACACTAAAAGTATGACACGAATCTCACCTGAGGATAGGATGATATGGTCTTATACCGCATCAAATATGAGTCAATGTCAATTGGATGCCAGTATAGATATATCTCTTGGAGTGATAGGGTTAGTTGGTGCTGCGGTCGCTTCTCCTATAAGTGGTATTGTAGGAGTTGGTGTGGCTCTTTGGAAGTATTGTACTGATTGAGTGTATTAGAAAAACATATAGGAAATTACCTATTTAGTTGTTCTTTGCTTCATGTCTTTGTGATTGCCAAGTCATTAAAGAATGAAATCAAACTATCCAACCAACTTTACTGATCACCAGTGCGGCATAATATTGCTAATAATTGGCGACAAAGGCAAACGAAAGTGTTTGTTGAAGGCTGGTTATAAAATATGTTGTTTCTATTGTTTTCGTGAAATTTAACTGTAAGAATAGCTGATAAAAACATAAATGCCTATTTTTTTAAAACAAATAAATATATAAATAATGAAACATAAATATTTATTATTGTTTTTATGCGTCTTTGTCGCATCGTTTACAATCGCTATAAAAGAAAACAATTTTATGGCTATTTTTAGCATGGAAACAATTTATCTTTTATTGCGTATCTTTCTTTTTTTGATCGTATTAGATTATATAAGGATTAAATCTAAAAAAACATAACCATTTTGGGGGAATCTTGAAAAAGCGGTTTCTTAACTTAGCTGGGTATGTGTATGGCTTTTTGGGATTTCTTTTTTTAATAAACAAGAGGCATTTGGGGTGTAATAAATGTAAAAAAACTAATGTAAAGGATATCCCAATTTCTAAATTAGGGACATCCTTTTTATTTCTAGTTATCTAAGATGTATGATGATACTGAGATTGCAGATTATTTTGATGTGTTTATTAGCGAATGCTATGCTGTACTTTGGTAAGCTATTTTATAGACCTTTTATTTACCAGAACCAATATTTTGATTGTTATTTGGCAGATGTATTCCCAAGTCTACTTTCGGTACCTATACTTTCATTGGGCTGTTTGGCCTTTAATCCCCGATACTGCCTTAAATACTATTCAATCATGGGGATTACCGTGCTTTCTTTGTTGATAGAGCTTTTAGATGATAATACAGTTGATTTTAAAGATATTATTGCTATCCTTCTCGGTGCAGGTATAGCTGTATTATTGAGTGAAAGTATTAAAAAAAAGTACTTTATGTCTTAATCTCGTTTATGGATAGAAAGATAGATACAATTATTGAGTTGTTAGGAGAGTTATTCATGCATAATTCTTTTTGGAGTACGCTTGTTAAAATAGGCATTGTTGCATCTATAAGTCTTTTATTATATACCTTGAGCAAAGATTTTGGTTGATTGTTTTATAACTTATTTAATTAATTTTATTATGAAAAAAACACGAATAGTGTATTTCTTGGTGGGATGTTTTTTTGTTATTATCACGGCTCTGTTTAAATTATATTATGGCTCGTGGATAGATGATAATGATTTATTTGACTTATATTTAGCAGACACTTATATGCATCTATTTAAAGTACCCATTATTTTCTTTATTTATTCTTCGTTTGCTTATAATGGAACTCATGCTCCGATTAAAGAGCTAATTGGAATTGTTGCAGGCCTTATTCTGTATGCAATTATAGGCGCATGGCTCGAGGGTGTGTTTGATTATAAAGATATACTTGCTATCGGTATGGGTGGGGTATTATCTTTGGGAATCAATAAATATATTCTTAAGGTTGTAAGATAGCTCTGATTAAAAAAACGTAGACGGGTGAGGGATGGTTAGGGAGGTTCTATAACTTTATTTCTCTGAATCATATATTCTTTTTATTTTCTTTTTTTTAAGATACAAAGGTTAGCATTCTCCCTCACCATCCCTCACACTTTGATGGAAAGTGCTTCACAGCATACTCTAGCATTGACGAGATAAATAGCACGTAGTAAGATACTGGTTTACTGTGCGGATAAAAGTTGGCGATGTTTTATTAAAACGCCGCCAACTTTTTTATTTTTCCCGCGGGGTTTTTCAAAAAGACGGCAGGCTTTTCTTTGGTATTGTTTGCCTTAACCTAAAGATAACGTGGCGATAACCTAAGTTTATTCGCTAGTAGCTTATTTTTGCGGCATTAAAAGTAAAATAAGGCTATAATCACTCTAAAGCTAATGAATTATGTTATTGCCCAATGAATTTCTTGAAAATTGTATCGAGACTTACATTTATCAACACACCACGAAATCGCAGAAAATCTACTGGCTAGTGCTATTGGTTGTTACGATGGCTTTGGTGGTGCTACCTTTTGTGTATGTCGATATCTCCGTACGGGGCAATGGGGTGGTGCGCCCGGTTACAGAGAGGACGGAGATCAAAGCAGCAATTACCGAACAGGTCGATTCTGTCTATGTACGCGAAGGCGACCGCGTGCGCAAAGGCGATGCACTTCTTCGCTTTCGTACCAACAATCCGGACAATAAGATATCTTATCAAAATAATCGTTTAGGCGACTTTAATACTCATTTGGCAGACTTGGTTTATTTGGTACAAGGACAGCAGCCTGCTAACTTTCAATCGTCTGTTCGCAAGCAGGAGTATGCTTATTTTATAAAACGGAAAAGAGAACTCGAAACAGCAGTTGCAAAAGCGGAGAAGGAGTACCACCGTAATAAAATACTGTTTGAGAAAAAGGTGATATCTGAAGAAGAGTATGACAACTACCATTTTCAGTACCAGAGCCAGCAAAACGAATTGGCTTCGCTAACCGAAAGCCAGCTGAGTACCTGGCAAGCCGATTTAAACACCTATCGAAACTCGTATAGCGAAATGAATACTGCGCTCAAACAAGAAGTCAAGGATAAAGATCGATACATTGTTCGTAGCCCGGTGAGCGGTACAGTCGATCAGTTTTCGGGTATTTACTGTGGAAGTACACTCCAAGCAGGGCAGTCACTAGCCATGATTAGTCCCGATTCGACACTTTGTATTGAGGTGTATGTAACTCCACGCAACATCGGCTTTCTCCATATTGATATGCCTGTACAAGTTCAGGTCGAATCGTTTAACTATAATGAGTGGGGAACCATCTCGGGCGAGGTAAAAGAAATCTCGTCGGACTTTCTGACAGACAACCAAGGCAACTCGTTTTATAAAGTAAAATGCCGGATGGAGCGTGATTATCTTACTTTAAAGAATGGACGTAAGGGTAGACTCAAGAAGGGAATGACAGTAAGTGCACACTTTATGGTAACGCGACGATCGCTCTTTGATTTGCTTTACCAACAGATGGACGATTGGGTGAATCCGGAGCAGTATGAAGGGAAAACAGAGATCGCTAACCAGTAAATTAATACAAGCAATACATAGGAGAAAAGAATATGAGTAAGAAAGGCATCAACGTCAAACAACATGACATAACCGACTGCGGAGCAGCCTGCTTGGCATCGGTTTGTGCTTATTTTGGATTACAGTTTCCCGTTTCGCGCATTCGTCAGTACGCTTTTACCGATCAGAAAGGAACGAACGTGTTGGGCTCGATAGAGGCGGCCAATAAGCTTGGTTTTTCGGCCAAAGGGGTCAGGGCACAGTTTGAGGCGTTGAAGATAGTACCTAAACCGGTCATTGCACACGTCGTGGTCAAAAATCAACTACAGCATTTTATCATTATGATTTACAGTGTTTTATGGTTATCTACCTCGGTTTATATTGGTAAAATAACCGATTATGTACTTATTGACAAAAACACCAATCTGCTCAACCTGATGGGCGTTGTGATGATCGTAATCTTATTGCTGAGAACGTTTATAGGTGCTATGAAAAGTATTTTGGCATTGAAAACCGGACAACGAATAGACGCTGCATTGATTTTGGGATACTATAAACATCTCCTAACGCTTCCGCAACAGTTCTTTGATACGATGCGTGTAGGAGAAATCATTTCACGTGTTAACGATGCAGTGAAGATACGCAACTTTATCAACAATGTATCACTCGATCTGGTGGTCAATGTAATGATACTTCTATTCTCCGTTTGCCTGATGTTTGTTTATTCATGGCAACTGGCATTGATTACGCTATTCTCTGCGCCTCTGTTTTTTTCATATATTGGGCATTTAACAAGCACTTAAAACACTCTCTTAATTTGTGTATTTATGAATAATATTATATTCTACAAAGTAGTAAAAGTTTTATCTTTTGTTTTTATTATTATAGCCTCTTCTTCGTGTGGGCTAGGAGCTATAGGCAAGTATGCAACCTATACGTCGAGTATCGGAGACTCGTTGCCCGATACCTTTCGCGTAGAAGTACCCATGGCTTTCTCTGAGGGGTGGTTTACGATTGATGGAAAGATGAATGGTCAAGAGATGCCTTTTATCATTGATACAGGTGCATTCATGTGTTTGGCTCAAACAAATACTTTAGCCGAGATAGGGGCAACACTCTGGGGAACTTTTCCTATTAAGTCGTTGAATGCCTATGGGGAGAAGACAGAAACCACTCTTTATTATCCTCATAATTTCGAACTATATGGTTTGTCCTTTAAAAAGCCTCTTTTTACGGCCATCTCTCCGAACGAATATATTTATGATTTTGCCTCTAAACCAATACTTGGTGATAATTTGATTAAAGCTCTTTATTGGAAATTCTCGATGGATGAACGGAAGATAATTTTATTTGGGAAAGAAGATAAGGCCCTGCTCAATAAAGAAGTAAAAGGATATGCGAAAATAGAAATGGGGGCATCAAAAAAAACAGAACTGACAATCCGACCTCTCGGGAAATCGCGTGAATTTCTGTTTGATTTAGGTTTTAATAGCGAAATCAGAGTGGATAGAGAGACCTTTACCGAACTCTCCAAACAAATTATGTTTAAAAAATATCGATATACTTTTAACGATAGCATTACCGATACGCTCTTCCTCTCGGATTATGTCAATGTAGAGTGGGGTGGAGTCGAGGTAAAAGATTGTAGAATTGCCCATGCTGCTAAGGTAGATCACAACTTGATCGGCTCAAGATTTATGCAACGCCTAAACTTCGTTTTAGCCTTTGAAAGCTTGAAGAAACGGCTTTATATACAGCCATCTGCTACGTTCAAACTATCGGAGAGCACTGCTTATTTCTCAGACTTTGGCTTTGATTTGAAGCAGAAAGAGGAAGAAGCACACGTTGCCTTGCTCGAAGTCGGTGGATTGGCCGAAGCTGCCGGTTTGCAGTTGCAAGATAAAGTGCTGAGTATCGACAATGGGGCCTTTGACTTACATGCAGAGGATTGTCATGATCGGTTGTCCGTCTATCTTCGGGATAAGCAAAGTATCAATATTCGGATTGAGCGAGGCGGACAGATAATGGAGTTTAATATATAGCACACTCGGAGGCTTATTGTCGGATGCCTTTCGAGTGGAAGCACCCCCGATTAATTCGCATCATTAACTAATTTTAGCGTATAATGAAAGGTTTAAGCAAGGGACATAAAGCTATTCTTTACTCAATAAATAAAAGTAAATAATGTAGCAATGGAGAGGAGTAACCATATGATGACAAAGACTATTCTCGTTTTAGTTTATTTTCTATATGCTATATCTTCTTATAGCACGAACATGATCCGTGTGAGTGTAAAAGATGAAGCATCTCTCCCGCTTTCTTATTGTGATGTGGCGCTGCTAAGCAAGCTATACTTGGTTACGGGTGATGACGGCACGGTCTTTTTGGATGCTTCTTTGTGCGAAGTGGGAGATACCCTGCGGATTCGCTATTTAGGGTATGAGAATCTAGATGTTGTTATTTCACAGCAATTTCTGGAGACAGCAAGCCATGTCTTTAATTTAATCCCTAAAACGTATGCACTTGGTGATGTAGAGGTGAGTGCAGCATTTGATGCGGAACAGTTTTTCAGGAAGAAGAAAAAAAAGATGCTGTTGCCTTTTGACGCTAATCATACGTTGTCTATCTTGGCTAAAGTGAGCTATATAGATAAGGATGGAAAGCCCAAGAATCTGTCTGGTAGGATGACGATTGCTTGCCTCGCTAAAAAGTACAGCATCGTAGAGAATACTGATATGCAGGATTCTTTGGTGGAAGCTACCGTCTTGCGTAGCCTGCAACTGTCGTCCTATATTCCTTACTCTTTTTGCTTACAGAGGTTTCGGAAGCACTTTGATATTAATTATATCGGAATACAAGAAGGCCGTTGGAACTTTCTTCTCTCCGTGAAACCGGAGTTTGTGACACACCCTTTTACCGGTTTTCAGGTTGGGGATAACCTTTCCACACAGGTCGACATCGGTCAAGATGGTTTTGTGTTCAGTGCCGAAACACGTGCCGTGATTCATTCGGGTGCCTCACGATCGTATACGCTCTATACGGAATATGCTAATTATAAATCCCAACTGGCTGCAGTCTATATCAATGCAATGTTGCATAAAGAAAAAACACATGTAGAGTTATTTTGTGAGTATGAATAAAGAGCCCATACAAGCTGTTTTAGCTAATATCATAGAGAACCTTTAACGAACCCTAAAATGTAATATTACGTTGACTTGTGGTATAGACTTTATTTTACTTCTTGTCTCCATCCGCGAAAAATGTAATTTACTTTCTTACCTTCCGCATTGGGTCTAAACCAGATATTCTTTTTTAATTCAGTCTCAATTTTATGATAGACAGATACCGGAATTGTGGCAAATGGATTTGTTGATATAAATTGGAATTCAACATCAATAATCCTCCCTGTCTCTGAGCTGATATACATTGTTATTGTAATCTCACGCCCTTTTAATCTTTGTTTCTCTGCCGCAGTAAATGAATTGTTTACAATATCACGACATTTAGATCTGGTCCAGTTATCTTCTTCTAAAAATGGAGTGTATAATTCTTCTACGACTTGATTGGTGCCTTTTATAACTTGATCAACATGATTCAGCTTATTCTCTTTGTTATATAATGTCACAAATTTGGCTCCTTCCAACACATCACATTGATACGTGTATCCATCCTCTTGAAATGTTTTATCAACGGCATAGTAATACGTTTGAGCTAAAACAGGTTGTATGCAACACACGAAGCTAATAAATACTATAATTGTTTTCATGATTTAGCAGTTTTTGGTTAGTATTCTTAAATTTGAGAAATTGGATAGGCTGGTTCTGCTTTGCTCCCACTTACGTTTTACTCAATGCTGCCGACTTTCCTCACATTGTTCGTTTTCATACGATTGACTTTAGACTAATACTCTCTCTTTGTTGTATAGATACGGGTTATCACTTTATTATAGAAACGTAGTTACTACTGATTTGTTTTTTGTACTTAGATTTTATGTGTATTCGTAATTGCTTGATAATTAGCATTGGAACGACTGCTCTTCATTGTGTATCAATTTATTGAAACACTCGATTGACAGGGTGCTCCAAGAGCTATTAATAGCCCAGTGATACATCCTTTTGGGGTTCTCAGGCCTGCTGGGTTAAAAGAAAAGCGATTCTACTTTTTTAACTATTTCTTATTCTACTGGGCTTGATAATTTGATAGCTAACGCTAATAGTAATAAAGTTGAGATTTGTCTCTTTATTCTTAAATTTGTCACAAATTGGTATGTGATAAACTCTTCTGAAGCCTTATCTCTTTAACCCTCTTCCTGCATGTAACTCCTTTGTAACCAAAAACGTAATTAAACGATCCTTTTCCGCTACAACCTTAACGAGTCTTAAAATGTAATCTGGTTGATACCTCTTTGTAATAGCTCATAGCGATCTTCGTGCCGTAATCTAAAAAGATAAAGGTATGAAAAAGAAAATGGTGTTAACAACTGCCTGCATGGTATTACTTCTGATAGCGAATGCTTCCGTGCTACGACCACTGGATGAAAAGTCGGTCAATCGTAGCAAAGCAACGGAGAGTGTGGTGCTGGAGAAGACGTGGAAGTTTTATTCTGCCATCAAGCAACCTACTGCGGAAGCGTTGGCCGATGAAAATAACTATAAATTCGGCAAAGAAGCCGGCTACTTGTATACGATGTTTATGACTACCTATGTAGTAAGAGAAGAGGTAGTGCCCGGCGACCCTATGCGGCGTACGGTTATTCGTAAGCCGATTATCTATAATGCCGTTCGCTCCATTGAGAAGCAGCTTGGCAAGGAGCTTCGCAGCAATCGGATGAATGCCGAACAGGTAGCTACCGACTTTGCACAGGTACTAAAAACCGCTCTTTCGGCTATCGACTCCGATAGCCAGTCGTTCGAAGATGCTTTGCAGGCCAACCGCAAAGATGCATCTTATCTTCTTTCCGTATTCAAACAAGTGGAACTAACCGAAATTTAATCGGCTTTACCCTACATTTATTTTAATGCATAAGTCTTGAACAGGGAGCATCTGCTCCTTGTTCCGGGGGCTTATTATCTCAAATTTCTAAAGAAAAACAAGTATGAACAGTAAATTTTATCTGCTCTTTTGTGGACTGCTCCTTTGCAGCTTCGCTATCATGGCACAAACAATCAAAGTAACAGGAGTCGTTACCGACAAGATGGGGCCTATTATCGGAGCTACCATTCTGGTGAAAAATGAAACGAACGGAACAGTGACCGATCTCGACGGACGTTACAGCATCGAAGCACCCGAGAAAGGCACGTTGGTATTCTCTTTCATCGGCTACAATCCGGTTGAAAGGCAAGTGGGCAACAGCAAGGTGATCAACGTCGAACTGTCCGAAGATGTAAAGGCGATCGACGAGGTGGTGGTTACGGCCATCGGTATCAAGCAACAAAAGAAGAAGATTGGTTATACTACTCAGCAGGTGAGTAGTGAGGTACTCAATGCTACACCGGGGCTCAATGTGGGCTCGGCACTGTCGGGGCAGGTGGCGGGGTTGTTGGTAGCCAATCCTACGGGACTGTTTCAGGCTCCGAGTTTCAAGCTGCGTGGAAATACTCCGTTGGTTGTACTCGATGGGGTACCGGTAGAAACTGATTTCTTCGATGTATCGAGCGAGAATATTGAGAGTGTAAACGTGCTCAAAGGTACGGCTGCATCGGCTCTTTACGGTTCGCGAGGTAAGAATGGAGCCATTCTTATTACCAGCAAAACAGCTCAAAAGGAGGGCATCGAGATTCAGTTCTCGACCAACAATATGATGACTGCCGGCTTTGCCGTACTGCCCGAAACGCAACATCAATACGGTAGCGGATCGAACGGTAAGTATGAATTCTGGGATGGTGCCGACGGAGGAATATCGGATGGAGATATGACTTGGGGGCCGAAGCTCAACGTCGGTCATAAGGTGGCACAGTGGAATAGCCCCATCCGTGACAAAACAACCGGCGAACAGATAGACTGGTGGGGTGATGTAAAGGGAACCCAGTACGATGATAAGTCGCGCTACGAGCGTGTGCCCACCGACTGGGTATCGCACAATAACCTGAAGGACTTCTTGCAAACAGGTTTAGTTACCAACAATACAATTTCGGTGGCATACAAGGGAGCCAAAGCGCGCTACTTCCTCACGGGGCAGTATGCGTATCAGAAGGGGCAGGTGCCTTCGACCCAAATGCACAACGGAGGTATTAACTTCAACTCGACCTTCGATCTGGCGAAGAACTTGCAGCTCGATGCCAACTTATCGTACAACAAAGTGGTTTCGCCCAGTTATCCGCGCTACGGATACGGGCCTAAGAACCATATGTACACCATCGTGGTGTGGATGGGTGATGATGTGAACGGCAAGGAGCTGCAAAAGCACAAATACGTTCCGGGGCAGGAAGGATATCGTCAGGCCAACTACAACTACTCTTGGTATAACAATCCTTACTTCGCTGCCGAAGAGCTGAAGCAGTCTGAAAGCCGCGATGTGGTGAACGGACAGTTGCGACTCAACTACCAGTTATCTCCCAAACTGAACCTTCAGGGACGTGCCTCTTTGCGAAACCGGACTACGCTTCAGGAGATGACCGTGCCCAAAAGCTATATGAACTACGGAGACTCTCGCGAAGGCGATTATAAGGTATGGAATCGCCATCAGAACAACGTAGATGCCGCCCTGCTGGCAACGTATACGGAGAACCTCACTCCCAATATACTCTTTACGCTTAATGCCGGTTCATCGCTCTTTTACCGCAACTATCGCGAGGAGTATCAATCGACCGATGGGCTAATCGTTCCCTTCGTATATAGTATCAGCAATACACAAGGCCCTGCTATCGCGACTGCGCAGCGCAACGAGAAAGCTACACGAAGCGTCTATGGCTCGGCCAACCTTGATTTCTATACGTATGCTTTCCTGACGTTGACCGGGCGCAACGACTGGTCGTCGACCTTGGCCAAAGGGCAGAACTCTTACTTCTACCCGTCGGTGGCGTTGAGTACCATGGTTTCCGAATATGTCCGCTTGCCCAAAGCAATCGACTATCTGAAGCTGTATGCCTCGTGGGCGGTGGTGTCGACCGACTTGAATCCTTACCAAATTCTGTCGACCTATACCAAAGATACGAACTATGGTTCTCATCCCTCCATCTCATATCCCAATAAACTGGTCAATTATTACATCAAACCCCAAAAGACGACTTCGTGGGAGGCTGGCTTGTCGACTGCCATACTGCGCAACCGTATTTCCCTCGATGTAACCTATTATCACACCATCGACGAGAATCAGATTATCGATCTCAACATCTCCAATGCCTCGGGTTTTGCCAGCCGCAAGGTGAACGGAAACCAATACACAACCAACGGCCTTGAGATAGTAGCCAATGTACAAGCCATTAAAAAGCGCGACTTTAGCTGGGATTTTGCCGTGAACTGGAGTAAGAGTGTGCGTAAACTGACCGATATTTACGGTGGGCAAAAGAAGTTTGGCGACCTGAAGGTGGGCGACCGTGCCGATGCCTTTTATGGTTCGCAGTGGCAGAAGAGTGCCGATGGAAAACTGATTCTCGACGGCAACGGCATGCCTACCAAAGATGCGTATAACCAATACCTCGGGCATCGCGACCCCAATTTTCGTATGGGAATGCAGAATACTTTCCGATATAAGAACTTTACCCTCTCGATCGATCTCGACGGTGCGTATAAAGGAGTTATCTACTCGGTGTTGAGCGAAAAACTGTGGTGGGGAGGTAAGCACCCCGGTTCGGTGCAATACCGTGATGCGCAGTACGCTGCCGGGCATGCTGTATATGTGCCCGATGGGGTAGTGGTTACCGGTGGCGAACTGAAACGCGATGTAGATGGAAATGTAATCTCCGATACCCGTACCTATGAGAAGAATACAACGGCAGTCGACTGGCAGCAATGGTGTCAGAACTATCCCTACCGCGCCTTTGTCTCTTCGCAAGAGAGCGAGCAGTTTGCCAATGTGTTCGACCGCAGTTACCTGAAACTGCGTCGTGTATCGCTGGCATACGACTTTACCAAGCGGTTGCCCAAGCATAGCGCGGTCAAGGGGCTTACGGTAACCGTTTTCGGCAACAACCTTGCCGTGTGGAAGAAAGTTCCTTTTGTTGATCCCGATTATACCGGCGATGACAACGACGGAGGAGCCAATGATCCCACCGCACGGTATATCGGTGCAGGTGTTAATGTAAAATTCTAAGCCAATATCTACTTAATTCAGACTAAAAATGAAAAAACTATTATTACTTCTGCTCACCGTTTGCATAGCTGTCTCTTGCGGCAACCTGAGCGACATGAATATCGACCCCGATAACGCGCTGCAAACGCACCCTAAACTGCTGTTGACGCAGCTTTGTATGAATGCCTTCAAGAGAGATACCGATGGTATGTATGCCACCCGAAAGGTGATACAAGCCGACGGAGAGAATGCCGATCAATACTATAAATGGACACGCGGCAGCTTTGGCTATTACGACAACCTGCGTAATGTGCAGAAGATGGCCGAAGAGGCCGAACGGGTAGGAGAGCCTGTTTATACCGCTTTGGCCAAGTTCTTCCGGGCGTACTATTTTTATGAACTCACCCTTCGTTTCGGAGATATACCGTATAGTGAGGCATTGAAAGGAGAAACCGAGGGACTGTATACACCTGCATACGACTCGCAGGAAAGCGTATTTGCCGGTATTCTCCAAGAGCTTAAAGAAGCCGATGAACTCTTGACGGGTCACGCCTCCTCGATTGGTGGTGATATTATTTATAGTGGCAACAGTATCCAGTGGCGGCAACTGATCAACTCCTTCCGCCTGAAGGTGTTGATGACACTCTCTAACCATACCAATGTGGGCGGGCTTCACATTGCTTCCGAGTTCAGAACCATTGTCACCTCCAAACCGCTGATGATGAGCTTGGCCGATAATGGACAGCTTGTCTATCTCGATCAGCAGGGCAACCGCTACCCTCAGTTCAACGCCCAGTGGTCGGGCTACTACATGGATGACACCTTCATCGGACGGATGCGAGAACGCAAAGATCCGCGTCTCTTCCTCTTCTGCACGCAAACCAATAAAGGGCGAACCGAAGGAAAGGCAATCAATGACTTCAGTTCGTACGAGGGAGGCGATCCGGCTGCTCCGTATAGTGAAGCTAACAAGAAGGTGACGGCAGGAACCATCTCGCCCATCAATGACCGCTATCGGATAGAACCGATTGTAGAACCTACGCTGTTGATGGGATACGCCGAGTTGCAACAGATATTGGCCGAAGCAGTGGTGCGGGGATGGATTGGCGGAGATGGTAAGGCATATTACGAAAACGGTATCCGTGCCTCGTTTACTTTCTTTGCCACCCATGCCAAAGCATACGCGCAGTATCTCAACGCAGAGGCGGTTGAGGCTTACCTGCAAGAGCCCTTGGTCGATTTCGCACAAGCCACTACCACCGATGCCCGTATAGAGCGTATTGTGATGCAGAAATACCTTGTTACCTTTTATCAGGGCAACTGGGATGCATTCTTTGATCACTTGCGTACCGGCTACCCTGCATTCAGACGTTCGCCGGGTACTGAGGTGCCCAAGCGCTGGATGTATCCGCAACAGGAGTACGACAACAACGCCACGCAGGTAAAGGCAGCCATTGTTCGACAGTTCGGTGCCGGAAACGATAAAACCAATCAGCCCACTTGGTGGCAGAAGAAAGATTAAATCAACTCAATATTCAACCCATGAAGAAAAAAATTATGTTCAGCGTCATGCTGTTACTAAGCCTGCTTGCACAAGCGCAACAGGCTCCTGCTCGAATGAGTTTCGACAAGGATGGAACGTTTAAAATAGCGCAGTTCACCGACATGCATCTGGCCAATGATCCGGAGAAGAACCGGGTAGTAATCGACCTGCTTAAAGAGGTGCTTGCTTCGGAACAACCCGACTTGGTCGTTTTTACCGGCGACAATACCACTACGGACGAAGTACAGCGTGCGTGGACTGACATTGCCCGCGAACTCTCTGCACGGCAAACTCCTTGGACGGCAGTCTTGGGCAATCACGATGATGAACACGCGGTGAAGCGCAAAGAGATTGTCCGGATGATCAGTGAGCAACCCTACTGCATTCTGCGCAACGTGGCTCAGAGCATTGATGGCGAAGGCAATCATATTATTCCCATTTATAAAACCTCGGACGTAGCCCAGCCATCGGCTTTGTTGTATTGCTTCGATAGTCAAGCCTATTCTACCTTGAAGGCAGTTAAAGGATATGGATGGGTGCAGCAGTCGCAGGTCGATTGGTATCGTTGCGAAAGTCGTCGCTACACCGAAAACAATGCGGGCACTCCCTTGCCTGCACTCGCCTTTCTTCACATTCCGCTACCCGAATATACACAAGCCTGGGAGTCGCTCGAAACCAAACGATATGGCGACCGCAATGAGAAGGAGTGCGCTCCGAATGTCAACAGCGGCCTGTTCGTCAATCTGCTTCAAGGTGGAGATGTAATGGGTGCTTTTGCAGGACACGACCACGTGAACGATTACATCGCTACCCTTTACGGTGTTGCGCTGGCTTACGGTCGTGCTTCGGGTGGTAGTAATACATACGGAGATAAGACCCCGGGCAGCCGGATCATTGTACTAAAAGAAGGCAAGCGGGAGTTCGATACATGGATTCGTGAAAAGGGAAATACGGAGCGGTTGTATAACTGCGCTTATCCCGAATCGTTTCTTATCGTAAAGTAGGGAGCATATACTTCTATCTTTTTACTCTTTGGCATTCCTCTTCTTATCCGCTAGAAGAGGAATGTTTCTTTTTTAAAACATGGGGGTGTTCTACTACAATACATGGGGATGTTGCAACGAACAACATCCCCATGTATTGATGGTAAACTATACTAGTTTAGCAGAGTAAGAATAGTTACTGCTATTTCTGATCTTCCCTCTCTTTTGTAGTCAACCTTTTACGGTAGATAAACAGCAAGGCTATAATAGCAATCAGAATCAGTGCCAATGCTCCGTAAGCAATGCTTTCGGTCACATGCAGGCTCTTGGGGTCAAAGCGCATCACGATGGTGTGCTTACCTGCCGGCACTTGCATAGCACGTAGTATGTAGTCGGCACGGGCTATCTCGGCGGGTTGCCCGTCAATTGTTGCTTGCCAGCCCGGGTAGTATATCTCCGAAAAGACGACAACACCCGCTTGTGGTGTCGATACTTCGTAGACCAGTTCGTTGGGCTCATAGCTCGTTAAGCGGATGGTAGAGAGCGAGTCTTTGAAGCCTTGGGTAACCCCTTGGAGTTGTTCCTTGAAGCGGCTGTCGACAATGGCGGTTGTTTGCAGGTCGGTACGGCCTACGGCATCAATCTCTTCATTGGCGTTGGCCACATACGTTACTTTGTCGACAAACCAAGCGTTGCCATAGGCATAGGGGTTGAGGATAGGCACTGTCTGTCCTTGTTGTCCGGCTGGGAAAATGAAGTATTTCGCATTCAGCATATTCAGCACACGGAATTTGGAGGCATCCACACTATCCATCTGTCCGCCGGCTGTGGCTATCTCTTTATATGCGGCCTGCATCTCGGGCGATATGTGGTGGTTAATCATCTCTTGATAGCGTTGCAACTTGGCTGCGTGGTAGCCGCCAATGCTCTTGTGCCAATACGATGTATTGTTTTCGTTGAAGGTGTTGCTGGCGAAGTTGAGCACGCGATAATCGAGTGATTTGTCTTGAAGTATCTGCTCGTCGGTAGCTGTTTTGCGGAAGCTGTCGGTTTGTGCCGTTTTAGGCACGAACTGCTCGTCGTTCAGATAACGCTTGTTGACGCTCCACATATCGACCAGACAGAGCACGGCGATAGCACCCACTGTCCACGAGATGTTGATCTTCCGGGCGTTGTAAGCCAACAAGATAAGCGTACCTATGGCTACGATAAAGAAGCTGCGCCAAGCGTCGGATGTGAAGAGGTGTACACGCATCTCTTCGAGGTTTGCCACGATGGCAGGCAGCTGATCGGCCGGCAATCCGTTTTGCAAGGCTGCCATCTCCTGTGCCGGAACGAAAGCCGAGAAGAAGAGGCGGGGCGCAACGGCGAAGAGAAAGGCCAGTCCACCGGTTAGCCCGAAGCTGATGTAGATGTATTTTAGTTTCTCTTTGAGCAGTTCGGGGTGCGAAAGAATCTCTTTGAGCGTAAGCATCGCCAGCAGAGGAATCGTGAATTCGGCTATCACCAGTATCGAGGATACGGCACGGAACTTATTATACATCGGAACGTAGTCGATGAAGAAGTCGGTAAGCCCCATGAAGTTCTTACCCCAGGCAAGTACGATGGAGAAGATGGTGGCACCTACCAAAGCCCACTTCATCGGGCCTTTGAGTATGAAACAGCCTAATAGGAAGAGCATCAATACGAATGCACCTACGTATACAGGACCCGAAGTCATCGGTTGGTCTCCGAAGTATTGGGTGAGCTGCGAATAGAGGCTGCCGTACATCGGGTTGGCTTTTTCCATCGCCTTTTCGCTTTGCGATAGCGGAATCGAAGCACCTCCTTTTACGTTCGGAACCAATAGGCTGAAGGTTTCGCCAATACCATAACTCCACTGCGTGATGTAGTCGCGATTCAGACCGCTGCTTGTTTGTTCGGCCGCAGCTCCATCAAACTTCAGCTCGCTCTTGCCGCGCATGGTTTCTTTGCTATACTCGTAGGTATGGTATAAATTCGAGATGTTAACGGCTACGCCTACCAGTCCGGCAATCACCAGAATGCCGCTGGCCTTAAAGAAGGCAGGCAGCTCTTTCTTGCACCAGGCATCTTCAAAGAAGGCTCCGGCAATGAAAAGAATAACGAATAGGAAGTAATACGACATCTGTACGTGGTTCGACTGTATCTGCATGGCGAGGAACAGCGCGGTGAGTATGGCTCCGAGCAGGTATTTCCTTTTGTACACCAATACGATACCGGCTATTGTAGGGGGGATGTAGGCCAGTGTGATGAATTTCCAGATATGGCCTGCCGCGATCAGGATGAAGAAATAGGACGAAAAGGCCCAGATAACGCCACCCAATGCCGATAGCCAGGCGGGTAGTCCGAAGGCGCGCAGCAATATGTAAAAACCGAGCATCATCATAAATGCCAGACTAACGTAGCTGGGCAGGTATAAATGATAAGCATCTTGTACAACCTGTAAGGGTTTGGTCGAATCGTAGCTAGGCGACATCTGATAGGTAGGCATACCCCCAAAAAGGGCATTCGTCCATCGTGTGCGCTCGCCGGTACGCTCTTGATAGGCCACCGATTCTTGTCCGGCTCCGGCTCCGGCAGCAGTGTCGTGTTGAAAAAGGATACGACCTTCGATATCGGCCGGGAAAAAATAGGCGAAAGAAAGGATTACAAATGCCAGAATGGCAAGCAGGTCCGGAAGAAGCCTTTTGATGAAATTCATAACTATCTCTATTATAATTAGTGGGGCAAAGATAGTGTTTATCAGCGAAAAATTGTACTTTTGCTTTTACAAAAGAAAAGAGACATGAGAATTGGAGTGATAAGCGCCATGAGCGCCGAACAAGAACAGTTGATCGGGCTGTTGGACCGTAAAGAAGATAAACAGGAAGGGAGCTTCCGCTGGGTAGAAGGCCGGATGGGCGATCATACGCTGATACTCGTACAGTCGGGTATTGGAAAGGTGAATGCTGCTGTTGGAGCTATGGAGCTGATTCGTTGCTGTCGCCCCGACTGTGTGGTGAGCACCGGTGTGGCGGGTGGCATTGATACCTCCCTGAGTGTGATGGATGTTGTAGTGGGGCGTCAGGTCGTATACCACGATGTGTGGTGTGGCGAAGGCAATGCCTACGGGCAGGTGCAGGGCTTGCCTACTTCGTTTCAAGGCGATGAACAGATGCTTGCTTCTGCTCTGAAGTTGCAAACTCCGGTAACGATTCACGAAGGGCTGATTTGTACAGGCGATCAGTTTATCACGGCACGCGAAGAGCTTGATCGAATCAAGGCACAATTCCCCAACGGCTTGGCTGTCGATATGGAGTCGGGAGCCATTGCGCAGGTATGCTATCTGCAAGGAATGCCTTTTTTGAGTTTCCGTATCATCAGCGATACACCGGGAGTGAAAGAGCATAGCCAACAGTATCAAGATTTCTGGGGCACGATGGCTGAGCGTTCGTTCGAGGTAACGCGGGCTTTTCTCTCCTCGTTATAAAAATAATATTCATTATACACAATCATTTATATGAAGACAATTCCAAGTTTTACCATTGATCATATTCATTTATTGCGCGGCATTTATGTATCGCGTAAAGACAATGTAGGAGGCGAAACCGTTACTACGTTTGATATTCGCATGAAAGAGCCCAACCGCGAACCTGCTTTGGGACAAGGTGCGCTGCATACCATTGAACACCTGGCTGCTACGTATCTGCGCAATCATCCGGTATGGGCCGACCAAATCGTATACTGGGGGCCTATGGGTTGCCTCACGGGTAATTATTTGTTGATGAAAGGCGACTTAAGCTCGAAAGACATCGTAGAGCTGATGCAGGAAACCTTCCGCTTTGTAGCCGAATTTGAAGGGGAAGTAGCCGGAACATCTCCGATGGATTGTGGAAACTACTTGTTGCATGATCTGCCCATGGCAAAGTGGGAGTCGGCCAAGTATCTGCATGAAGTATTGGAGCAGATGACAGACGCTAATTTGGTATATCCCGTAAAGTAGTAGATATAACTAGCTTGTCGTATCAAATTGTGATAAAAATGGAGCCAATAGCATCAAAACTATTGGCTCCATTTTTATCCAATAATAACTTGTCCAATTAGCCCTATAGGTCAAAAAAATATTTTATATTTGCAACAATATATGTAGATTATACAACAAAATAAAGAGACAATTACGAATGGAGAGTTGCGAGCAAAAAACAAAGGAAGAGCTAGTAAAATTGGTAGCCACACTCGAAAGAAAGCTGGAAGAGGTCTCTTCGGAACTTACGCTGTATAAAAATCAGAATTTTTGTGATAAGTATGGTCCTCATATATTTGGTGCAATGTCCGATATGCTGACTATTATAAGTCATGATGGAACAATTGTAGAATTAATCTCATCGGCCGAGACGAACCATGTAGAGGGCACAACGGTTCAAAATCTAATCAATGCCAATGTGGAAGATTTGTTGCCCGAATCGGCTTATCGAAGCCTGCGTCAGAATATGGATAAAGTGATTACTACCGGACGCAAATCGGTTGCCGGGCATTCAATGATGTTTCGCGGAGAACTTCGACACTATGAGAATCAGATATTTCCTCTCGATGAAAAGTATTTATTTTGTATTTGTCACGATGTCACCAATCAAAGAAAGGTAGAGCAGGAGTTGATAAGTGCTCGTTTGAAGGCGGAAGAATCTGATCGGCTAAAGTCGGCGTTCTTAGCCAATATGAGCCATGAAATTCGTACTCCTTTGAATTCCATCGTCGGCTTTTCTCGTTTGGCAATTGATGCAAAAGAGGAGGCCGTGAAGAAACAATATGTAGAGATTGTAGAGAAGAACTCGGATATTCTGCTCAATTTATTCAACGATATTCTTGATCTTTCGGCGTTGGAGGCCGGCGTACTCCAATTGGCTGTTGAGCCGGTTTCGTTGATAAGTGTGTGCGAAATGTTGCTTTGGGAGCATCGTTGTACTCTTCGAAAAGAAGTTAGCCTGATTCTCGATGCAGTTGATCGTGAGTTAATGGTTTATGGCGACAAGCACCGAATTTCTCAGGTATTGGATAATTTATTGAGCAATGCTTGTAAGTTTACTCCTCAGGGTACCGTACGCTTTGGCTTTGAGAGTAAGAATAATGTGATTCAATTTTACGTGCAGGATACCGGTATAGGTGTTTCGCCCGAGAAAGCCTCTACTATCTTTCGGCGTTTCGGTAAAGTGAATGACTTTGTGCAGGGTACCGGATTGGGTTTGACTATTTGCCGTTTGTTGGTTGAGAAGATGGGTGGTCGCATCTGGATTCGTTCGAAGCTGGGACATGGAACTACCTTCTATTTTACATTGCCTCAGCAAATATAAGAATGGTGACTATTGAATATCGATCTATTCATTAGTCACCATTCGGCTTTTCTTTTAGATAATCTCGATTCCTTGCTCTTTACAGAGTTTTAATCCGAGCTCTTTTAGTTTGAACTTTTGTATCTTTCCGCTTCCCGTCATGGGGAATTCGTCAATGAAAAACACATATTTCGGTATCTTATACCGGGATATCTTATCTTTGCAGAAATCGCGTACGTCCGATTCGTGCATTTCTGCTCCTTCGCGCAAGATGATAAAGGCACCTACAGCTTCGCCGTATTTCTGCGAGGGGATACCTGCTACTTGTACGTCTTTTACGCCTTCGAGCTTATATAAAAACTCTTCTATTTCGCGTGGATAGATGTTCTCTCCTCCTCGGATAATCATGTCTTTGATACGTCCCGTAATGCGATAGTTGCCGTCTTCGTCTTTGATACCGAGATCGCCCGAATGGAGGAATTGGTTTTGATCAATTACCTCGGCTGTTGCCTGCGGGTTCTTATAGTAGCCCTTCATGGTGTTATAGCCACGGTTACACATCTCACCCTGTACGCCGACGGGGCATTCGAGCCCGGTTTCAGGATCAATCACCTTTACTTCGGTAAATTCAAAGTCGTATCCTACGGTATTGCAGCGGGCGTCAAACGAATCTTCCAGTCGAGTGGCTGTCATGCCCGGAGAGGCTTCGGTAAGCCCGTAAACACTGGTTACTTTCATGAACATCTTCTCTTCGACCTGCTTCATCAACTCTACAGGACATAACGAGCCGGCCATAATGCCTGTGCGTAGGCTCGACATATCGAAGAGCTCGAACATAGGGTGGTTGAGTTCGGCGATGAACATGGTCGGTACTCCATAGAGAGCAGTACAACGCTCTTTGTGGATCGAAGCCAGTACCACCAATGGGTCGAAGCGTTCGACAATTACCTGTGTGCAACCATGCGTAAGGCAGTTCATGGTGGCTAGCACCACGCCGAAACAGTGGAATAGCGGAACGCAGCAACAGAGTTTATCGGCTGCGGTGAACTTCATGTGTTCGCCCGTCAAGAACCCATTGTTGGTGATGTTGTGATGTGTCAGCATCACTCCCTTTGGGAAACCTGTAGTGCCCGAGGTGTATTGCATATTCACCACATCGTGACAATCGACCTGACTCTTCAATTTATTCAGGTGATCGTCCGCAACGTTATTGCCCAACAGTAGTATCTCGGATGTATTGTACATGCCGCGATGCTTCTCCTGCCCTACGTAGATGACATTTTTCATGTGCGGAAATCGCTCGCTCTTCAAGTGTCCCCGTTCGCAAGTTTTAAGTTCGGGCAGCATGGTATAGGTCATCTGTACAAAGTCACTGTCCTTTTCGCCATTAACGATGCAGAGCGTATGCATGTCTGAGTTCTCACAAAGATATTCCAACTCTGCCTGTTTGTAGTTTGTGTTGACGGTTACATATACTGCACCGATCTTAGCACATGCATATAATAAGGTAAGCCAATCGGGAACATTGGCTGCCCAGATACCTACATGCGTACCTCTCTCTACTCCGATGGTAACGAGCCCTTTGGCCATATCGTCAACCCGTTCGTTAAATTGCTTCCAGGTAAAACGAAGGTTACGGTCGGAGTATACTATGTATTCTTTATCGGGAGTTGTTACGGCCCAGTGCTCTAACCACTGACCGAGTGTTTTGTCGTATAATTGCATAAGTATGAATCAAGCTAAGTTAGATTGGTGTGTAGATAACGGCCAGTATCTTTGCAGCTTGTCCTTCGTATGCATGTACATGGTGGGGTACGATTGAGTCATAATAGATGCTGTCGCCCTCTTCGAGCAGGTACGTGCTTTTGCCGTAGCTGATTTCCATGACTCCTTCCATAACCATGATGAACTCTTCGCCCTCGTGAGAAGAAAGGATAAAGTCGCTATCCTCGGTGGGAGCTACGTCGATAATGAAGGGTTCCATATGTCGGTCTGATTTAGACTTTGACAGGGAGTGATACTCCATATGCTTACGCGAATGGATTGCATTATTGGAGAAGCTAATGGTGTCTTTTGCCTCTTTCTGCCGACAAACAACCGGGCCACTCTCTTCTTGGTCATCGAGGAAAGTACCTAAGCGGACACCCAATACACGTGCTATCTTGATGAGTGGAGCGAGTGATGGCAGATCGATGTTGTTTTCGATACGTTCCACTTGTTCCAGTGCCAGACCGGAGCGTTGAGCTAACTCTTCGATAGTGATTGACTTATTTTCGCGGAGGGCTTTGATTTTCTCTCCAACAATCTTGCTTGTATCCATATTGATAGGTTTTATTGTCTAAATGGTTATGATTTAAAATAGATCAACTGCAAAAATAATCAAATCTTTAGTTCGTAGCAACAATATGTGCAAAAAAAGAAAGGCTTCCTTAATCATAAGGAAACCTTTCTTCTTTTTTCTGTCCGAAAGTAACGAATTACTTACGCAGACCCAGAGTCTTAATGATAGCACGGTATCTGTTGATATCGCGATCTTTCAAGTAGTTAAGCAAGCGACGACGCTTTGCTACTAACATGGTCAAGGCTCTTTCAGTACTATAATCTTTTCTGTTGAGCTTCATGTGCTCAGTCAGGTGGGTAATACGGTATGAAAACAAAGCTATCTGGGCCTCTGATGAGCCAGTATCAGTGTTAGACTTTCCGTACTTACCGAAGATTTCTTGCTTTTCAGCAGCGTCTAAATACATAATTCTTAGAATTTTTAATATATAAGTATTTCTTTGAGCGTGCAAAGATAGCTATTATATTGATAATCCGCAATGAATTAAAGGAAATTATTTGGAAGATAGCGTTTATTCTAATCCTATTTTCGTACCTTTGCAGCAAATATATAGGTATTATATGCAAAATATTAGAAACATTGCAATTATTGCCCATGTTGACCATGGGAAGACGACTCTTGTCGATAAGATGCTTTTAGCGGGAAATTTGTTCCGCGATAATCAATCAAGTGGTGAATTGATTCTGGATAACAATGACCTGGAACGCGAACGAGGAATTACCATTCTCTCTAAAAACGTTTCTATCAACTACAACGGAACGAAGATTAACATTATTGATACTCCGGGCCATAGTGACTTCGGAGGTGAGGTAGAGCGTGTGCTCAATATGGCCGATGGATGTATTCTGTTGGTGGATGCTTTCGAAGGACCGATGCCCCAAACACGCTTCGTGTTGCAGAAAGCAATACAAATTGGTTTGAAACCTATTGTTGTTATTAATAAGGTAGATAAACCTAACTGTCGCCCCGAAGAAGTGCACGAAATGGTATTCGATCTTATGTTCAGTCTGGATGCCACCGAAGAGCAACTTGACTTCCCTACAATTTATGGTTCGGCAAAGAACGGCTGGATGAGCACCGATTGGCAACAGCCAACCGATTCGATCACTCCGTTGCTTGACTGTATTATTGAAAATATTCCCGCACCCGTACAGCTGGACGGTACGCCTCAGATGTTGATTACTTCGCTTGACTACTCTTCGTATACCGGACGTATTGCTGTGGGACGTATTCACCGCGGTACATTGAAAGAAGGCATGAACGTGTCTTTGGCCAAGAGAGATGGCAGCTTTGTGAAATCAAAGATTAAAGAGGTACATGTATTCGAAGGTTTGGGTCGTGCTAAAACGACTGAAGTGTCTTCGGGCGATATCTGTGCGCTGGTAGGTATCGAAGGCTTTGATATTGGCGATACGATCTGCGATTATGAGAATCCGGAAGCATTGCCAACCATTGCGATTGATGAACCAACGATGAGCATGTTGTTTGCCATCAATGATTCTCCATTCTACGGTAAAGACGGTAAGTTTGTAACCACTCGTCACATCCATGACCGATTGATGAAGGAGTTGGACAAGAACTTGGCACTGCGTGTTAGAAAGAGTGAAGAGGATGGTAAATGGGTCGTATCGGGCCGTGGTGTACTCCACTTATCGGTACTTATCGAAACCATGCGTCGCGAAGGATACGAGTTGCAAGTAGGTCAGCCACAGGTTATTTACAAAGAGATTGACGGCAAGAAGTGTGAGCCTATCGAAGAGCTTACCATCAACGTGCCCGAAGAATATTCAAGCAGAATCATTGATATGGTAACCCGTCGTAAGGGTGAAATGGTGATGATGGAAAATACAGGCGAGCGTATCAACCTTGAGTTTGACATGCCTTCACGCGGTATCATCGGACTTCGTACCAATGTATTGACCGCTTCGGCAGGTGAAGCTATCATGGCGCACCGCTTTAAAGAATATCAACCCCACAAAGGTGAGATCGAAAGACGTACAAACGGTTCTATCGTTGCGATGGAAGCAGGTACTGCTTTTGCTTATGCCATCGACAAATTGCAAGACCGTGGTAAGTTCTTCATCTTCCCGCAAGACGAAGTATATGCCGGTCAGGTAGTAGGTGAGCACTCACACGAAAAGGATTTGGTGGTAAACGTTACAAAATCGAAGAAGCTGACGAATACACGTGCTTCGGGTACAGACGACAAGGCTCGTTTGATTCCGCCCGTACAATTCTCGCTCGAGGAGGCATTGGAGTATATCAAAGAAGACGAGTATGTAGAGGTTACTCCTAAGGCTATGCGTATGCGTAAAGTGATTCTTGATGAGAATGAGCGCAAGCGTGCCGGCAAGAACTAATAGTCGTTAGTGCTTGTTAAAGCAAGCCGACTTTTAGCCATTATAGAAAACAGAAAGGGCGGTTCCTAAATTAGGAACCGCCCTTTTTATGATCTAATACAATCAGATTAGAGTTGAGGACCAGCTGCGATCAATGCTTTAGCTGCATCGTTATCGCAATATTGCTCGAAGTTCTTGATGTACATACCAGCAAGCTTAGTAGCTTTAGTTTCCCATTCTTTCACGTCAGCATAAGTGTCACGTGGGTCAAGGATACCTTCTGATACATTGTTCAATGATTTAGGAGCAGTCAGGTTCATGATAGGAATTTGTACCTTCTCTGCGTTCTCGATAGAACCGTCGATGATAGCATCGATGATAGCACGAGTGTCTTTGATAGAGATACGTTTGCCTGTACCATTCCAGCCTGTGTTTACCAAATAAGCTTTTGCTCCGTGCTCGTGCATCTTTTGTACCAATGTCTTAGCATACATTGTTGGGTGCAGCGTCAAGAACGCTTCGCCGAATGCAGGAGAGAATGATGGAACGGGCTCAGTGATACCACGCTCTGTACCTGCCAATTTCGAAGTGAAACCGCAAAGGAAGTGATATTGAGCTTGCTTTTCGTCAAGGATAGATACCGGAGGCAATACACCGAATGCATCAGCCGACAGGTAAATGATCTTCTTAGCGTGACCAGCTTTTGAAGGAAGAACAATCTTGTTGATGAAATAGATAGGATAAGATACACGAGTGTTCTCAGTCTTAGAACCATCAGCGAAGTCAATGCTTCCGTCTTCGCGTACTGTTACGTTCTCCAACAATGCATCACGACGAATAGCTCTCCAGATGTCCGGTTCGTTTTCTTCGCTCAAGTTGATAACTTTTGCATAGCAACCACCTTCGTAGTTAAATACGCCATTGTTATCCCAACCGTGCTCATCGTCACCGATCAAGAAACGTTTTGGGTCAGCCGAAAGGGTAGTCTTACCCGTTCCTGACAAGCCGAAGAATACAGCTACATCACCCTTTTCGCCTACGTTGGCAGAGCAGTGCATAGAAGCCATACCTCTCAAAGGAAGGTAGTAGTTCTGCATAGCGAACATACCTTTCTTCATCTCACCACCGTACCAAGTACCACCGATGATTTGCATTCTTTCTGTCAAGTTGAAGCAAACGAATACTTCTGAGTTCAAACCTTGTTCTTTCCAGTTAGGGTTTACGGTCTTAGAAGAGTTCAATACAACGAAATCAGGTTCGCCATAGTTGTTCAAATCGTAGTTAGAAGGACGCATAAACATGTTAGTCACGAAGTGTGCCTGCCATGCTACTTCCATAACGAAACGTACTTTCAAACGAGTGTCTTCGTTAGCACCACAGTAAGTGTCGACTACATACAATTTCTTAGAAGAAGAAAGTTGTTTCAGTGACAATGCTTTCAAATCATTCCAGATTTCGGTAGAAACCGGCTTGTTGATTGTACCATCCCACCAGATCGTATCTTCTGAGGTAGCATCTTTTACAATATATCTATCTTTAGGAGAACGACCGGTGAACTTGCCTGTATCAACTGCAACTGCACCTGTGTTTGTTAAAATACCTTTTTCGAAACCCTCGTTTGCAGGGTTGGTTTCGTCTTGGAACAATTGTTCATACGAAGGATTGTGTACGATTTCAAAATCGCCTACGATACCGTACTTGCTTAAATCTAAATTTGCCATTTTACTTTTGAATTAATTTAAAATTGGGTATGTTATTTATGATATCTAATTTGTGTGTATCGGAAAAGGCTTTGAACAGCCCCTTGTAAATCGACTACAAAAATAACACTTTCTTTGGAAACGTACACGGTATTAGAGAAATATTTCCCTAATTGGTTCTCTTTTATTAAACCATAACAATATCTGCTAACTGAATGTTGCAAATTGGAAGATTATCACTTACTTTGTATTCTGAATAAATGGGCCTCAGTGCCAATACAGTATTAAAAATGAAAATAATTAATTTTAGTGAGACGAACTCCATACTGAATCAGTACGTATCTGAAATCAGAAATGTGGAAGTTCACAAGGATCGTTTGCGCTTTCGCCGCAACATCGAACGGATCGGTGAAGTGATGGCTTATGAGATGAGTAAGTCTTTTGCCTATTCCGTGAAGAATATTCAGACACCGCTGGGGATAGCTCCGGTTAGTACCCCAGACAATCAGTTGGTAATTAGTACCATACTTCGCGCCGGACTTCCTTTTCATCAAGGGTTTCTTAGCTATTTTGACAGAGCCGAAAATGCCTTTGTTTCTGCCTACCGCAAATATAAAGATACATTGAAATTCGATATACATATAGAGTATATCGCCTCTCCCCGTATTGATGGAAAAACGTTGATAATTACCGACCCGATGTTGGCTACCGGGGGAAGTATGGAACTTAGCTATCAAGCGATGCTAACCAAAGGAGAACCGGCCGAAATTCATGTAGCGGCTATCATTGCCAGCCGTCAGGCGGTAGATCACATTGCCAGTGTCTTTCCGGAGGCTAAAACAACCATTTGGTGCGCAGCTATCGATCCTGAGATCGATTCTCATTCGTACATTGTTCCGGGATTGGGTGATGCCGGCGACTTGGCTTACGGCGATAAGGAGTAAATTCTTTATATAACGAAGATGCCGGTCTTACCATAAACTCAAGTTTGTAATGAACTGAGCTTATGGTAAGACCGGCATTTTTCTTATCGGCCTATCGGGCTATTTTACTTCCCAGGTTTCATTGGTCAATAACAACTCGGCGAAGTTATGATATTTCTTCTTAGCCTGTACTTCTTTGATTTGTTCGGCAATAGCCTCGTCGTAAGTAGGTGCTTTTACATCGCGTATGACTCCTAAAGCAATTGGGAAATCAGGGCCTTCCATTAAGGCTAACTTTAGTTGCAGGGTGTTGTCTTCGCAATGTGCATCGTGAATCAGAAGATCCTTTTCGGTGATACCGTTTTCGCCCAGCTTTACTACTTTCAGACCGAAGCCTTGTTGCATTAACCCGAATTCACGGTTTTGTCCGAATACCATCGGTTTGCCTTGTTCCAGGTAGATGGCATTTTTGCTACGACCTTCTTTGGTGGCTACCGACTCGTAAGTACCGTCGTTAAAGATGATACAGTTTTGAAGTACCTCTACCACCGAGGCGCCTTTGTGCTTGGCAGCCGCTTGCAGCACTTCGATAGAAGGCGCACTGTCTACGGCTATGCAACGGGCAAAGAAATGACCGCGCGCACCAAAGGCCAATTCGGCTGGGTGGAAGGGATCTTCGACTGTGCCGTATGGGGATGATTTGGTGACAATGCCTCGTTCCGAAGTAGGAGAGTATTGACCTTTTGTCAGACCATAGATGCGGTTGTTTAACAGAATCATGTTAATGTCGATGTTGCGACGTAGCGCATGAATGAAGTGGTTACCTCCAATGGCTAGTCCGTCACCATCACCGGATATCTGCCAAATAGTTAATTCCGGGTTGGCTACCTTGGCACCGGTAGCTACAGCAGCCGCACGGCCATGAATGGTATGAAAACCATACGTATTCACATAGTAGGGCAGACGAGAAGAACACCCAATACCCGAAATAACGGCAATGTTATGTGGAGCCACACCTATCTCGGCCATGGCTCTGTGCAGTGAGTTCAAGAAAGCATGATCACCACATCCCGGACACCAGCGGGGTTGTCCCGATTTATAATCTTTAGCTGTATATACTGTTTCGCTCATCTTCTTATTCCTCCAATAATTTAGTGAATGCATCTACTAATTCTCTGGTTACGAAAGGTTGGCCTTTTACCTGGTTGAACTGGCTCAGGGCTACTCCGGGCACTTGCATGCGTAGGTATCCGGCAAATTGTCCGAGGTTTTGTTCGGCAACAACTACTTTCTTGTATTTCGTCAATACCTCTGCCGCGTTTTTGGGTAGTGGATTGATGTATTGGAAATGTGCCAATGCTACCTTCTTTCCATGTTGACGCATATAGTCCATGGCGAGATAAAGATGTCCGTAGGTACCACCCCAGCCAACTATTAGCAAGTCGGCATCGTCAACATCTCCTTGAACTTCTACATTGGGGATGCTGTTAGCTATTTTATCTATTTTGGCTTGGCGCAGTAAAGTCATTTTTTGATGATTGTCGGGGTCGGTAGAGATTACACCTGTTTCATTGCTCTTCTCCAAACCACCGATACGGTGCATGAACCCTTCGGTTCCTGGTACTGCCCAGTAGCGCACACCGGTTTCCTCGTTGCGTTGGAACGGTGTCCATGTTTCTGCCATATCGGGTGTTACATAGGGAGGTTTGATGGCAGGATATTCCTTTAAATCGGGTAGTTTCCATGCAGCAGAGCCGTTAGCAATAAAAGCATCGGTTAGTAGCACTACCGGAGTCATGTGCTCTAAGGCTATCTTGGCAGCCATGTAGGCAGCATCAAAACAGTTGGTGGGCGAAGTTGCTGCAATGACCGGCATCGGGCTTTCTCCGTTGCGACCGTACAAGGCTTGAAGTAAGTCTGTCTGTTCCGATTTGGTAGGTAGACCGGTCGAAGGGCCACCGCGCTGTACGTTGACAACGACCAAAGGAAGTTCGGCAATAACGGCAAGATTCATCGCTTCGCTTTTTAGACAAACACCGGGGCCGGAGGTTGTCGTTACAGCCAAGTCGCCGGCAAAAGCTGCACCCACTGCTGAGGCGCATCCGGCTATTTCGTCTTCGCACTGAACGGTTTTAACACCGAGTGATTTGTGCTTGGCCAGTTCGTGCAGAATGTCGGTAGCAGGAGTAATGGGATACGAACCCAGATAAAGTTCCAGCCCAGCTTTTTCTGCGGCGGCAATCAGTCCGTAAGCGGTTGCTTTATTACCGTTGATGTCGGTATATAATCCTTTTGCTTTAGGCGTTTTGCTTTCTATCTTATAAGTAGAGGTTGATGCGTGTGTATTGGCTCCGTAATTGTATCCGTCGTTCAACACCTTGATGTTGGCTTCGGCTATATCCGGCTTTCTGGCAAATTTAGCTCGGAGCATCGTTTCGGCTGCACTTAGGTTACGGTTGAATAACCAGCAAACCAGTCCGAGTGCAAACATGTTCTTGCAGCGTAGGGCAGCTTTGTTGTCAAGCCCCGAATCTTTGAGGCTCTCCTTGCACATAGAGGAGATAGGCACTTCGATCACTTGGTTCTTGATGCCTAATTCTTCGAATGGATTGTTTGTGGTGAATTTCGCTTTCTCCAGGTCTTTCGTATCGAAAGAATCCAGGTCTGTTATAATAAGTGCATTGGGTTTGCAATACTTCACTTGTGTTTTAAGTGCCGAGGGGTTCATTGCCACTAAAACATCGCAATGATCGCCGGGAGTGAAAATCTTGTTTGCACCAATGTGTACTTGAAAGCCAGAGACTCCTGTTAACGATCCTTGCGGGGCACGGATATCTGCCGGATAGTCGGGAAATGTACAGATATCATTACCTACCGTTGCCGACACGTTAGAGAAGATGTTGCCGGCAAGCTGCATGCCATCGCCGGAGTCGCCGGAGAAGCGGACTGCCACTTGCTCCAATTCTTTAACCATCATTTCGTCTGCCATAATTATATAACTCAATTAAAATTTAGTGTCAACCTTTATATTCTTGCGTCTCTTTTACCTTTTAGAGGAGGAACAGTCAAATGTAAAAAAGATGATGCAAGTGATAGGCAAAGGTCGTAAAGTTATGCGACTTAGCAAAATCTTTTTCGATGAATCTATGGGCCACTATCAAAAGAATTGTGTTAATGATTAGTTTGGGTAATTAAAGTAAGCCTAGCGCCTTGACTAACTCTCGATTTTGTTTTATTTCTTAACATATTGTCACCGCGATCTCATCTGTAATCTGACTAATTGCTTGTTTGTGTTGTGTATTTACAGATATATGTATTTATTTTTGGGTGAATGTCTTTCATAACTGTGCTTTTAGGTTTTGTTTGTTGACTCTAGTTGTAATACCTTCGGTTTGCTTCTTCCATTTTGCCCTCTCTTGTTATAAATCTATGTATTCGGCCTTGTCAAATCGACAGAATGCATTATCTTTGCAAACGAAAACAGGGTCCTGTAGTTCAACGGATAGAATAGAAGTTTCCTAAACTTTAGATACGAGTTCGATTCTCGTCGGGACTACTGAAAAAAAGCCTCCTTTGCACCATGGTGCAAAGGAGGCTTTTTTAATACCTTTATATATAGGACTTATTCTTCTGTTGTGCCTTTGGTTCCTTTATTTTTGCTCATCAAAATATAAGCAATAGGAGAAGCGACGAACAATGAAGAAAGTGTACCGATTACCACGCCCAGAATCATTGCGAATGCGAAGCTGCGGATAGAGTCACCACCGAGGATGAAGATACACAGCAACACGATGAATGTACTCATAGAGGTATTGATAGTACGAGCCAATGTTGTATTCAGAGAGTCATTGAATAACTGATACTTGTTGCGCTTAGGATACAGACCGAAGAACTCACGTACACGGTCAAAGATTACCACCTTGTCATTGATAGAATAACCAATAGCTGTTAGGATAGCACCGATGAACGTTTGGTCGATTTCCAATGAGAATGGAACGATACCCCACAACAGTGAGTAGGCACCAATAATCATAATTGTGTCGCTAGCCAAAGCTGCCACTGAACCCACACTATAAGCAATGTTGCGGAAGCGGATCAAGATGTAAACACCGATAGCGATCAATGCCAGTACTACCGACCAAATAGCTGAGGTCTTGATATCATCGGCAATGCTCGGACCCACTTTTTGTGAGCTGACGATACTACCACCGGTATGGTTATCACGGTCGATAAACAGCTCCAGTGAGATATTCTGTGTCAACAGAGGTTTCAGTGTTTCGTATAAGTATGCTTCAATCTCCGAGTCAACGTTGCTACCATCTTCGGCAATGCGGTAGTTGGTGCTGATACGAACCGTCTTCTTATCGGTTCCGATAGCGATAACACTTACGTTCGAATCGCCGAACTTCTTCGCAATCAGTTCGCGCACTTGTTCGGGTTCTACCGGTTGCTCAAATTGTACCTTGAAGTTACGTCCACCGGTAAAGTCGATACTTTGGCTCAAACCACGGATGAAGAATGAACCCACGCAGATCAATAGGATGGCACCTGTGATGGCAAGCCATTTCTTGTTGCCGCCCATGAAGTCGAAGTTGGTGTTTACCAATAGTTTTCTCGAAATTTTCGAGGTAAACGTCAGGTGCAGCAACTTGTCTTTGCCCATGAAATATTCGTAAACCAAACGGGTCATGAACACAGCGGTAAAGAACGAGCAGAGGATACCGATAATCAATGTCGTAGCAAAACCACGGATAGGGCCTGTACCGAAGTAGAACAGGATGATACCGGTAATGATTGAAGTTAAGTTCGAGTCGAAGATAGCAGAGAATGCATTTGAATAACCATCCGACAATGCTTTCTTAATACCCTTTCCGCTGCGAAGCTCTTCCTTCGTACGTTCGTAGATAAGTACGTTGGCATCTACTGCCATACCCAGTGACAACACCATACCGGCAATACCCGACATAGTTAATGCGGCCTGGAACGACGAAAGGATACCCAGCGTGAAGAAGAAGTTCAGGAACATAGCACCATTAGCAATCATACCGGGGATAAAACCGTACATGGTACACATGAAGGTCATCAGTACGATCAAGGCTACGATGAACGAGAAGATACCGGCATTGATAGAGGCTTGTCCCAGTGATGGGCCGATGATGTCTTCCTGAACAATCTGTGCAGGTGCAGGCATTTTACCCGACTTCAATACGTTGGCTAAGTCCTTCGCCTGTTCGGGAGTGAAGTGCCCGGTGATTTGTGAGTTACCACCTGTAATCTCTGTATTAACCGTCGGAGCCGAATATACGTAGTTATCCAGTACGATAGCTACTGATTTACCAATGTTTTGCTTCGTCAACATTGCCCAGCGGCGTGCACCGTCCGAGTTCATTGACATGCTTACAGAGGGCTTGCCGTATTGGTCGAATTCATCCTTGGCATTGGTTACCACATCACCCTCAAGTGGTGCTTTGCCGTTGCGTTCGGTAGATTTGATTGCGTATAGTTCGAATGTTTGTCCCTTCGGGTCAAGGTCAGAACCATAAACACCCCATTTCAAACGGAGGTCTTTAGGGAACTCTGCCAATGCTTCTGCCGAAGTAAGGTATCTATTGATCTCGGCTGTATCCTTGTAGTTAGCATAGCCTACGATAGGGCCTTGTGCGTTGGGGCTCAGCTGAAGAATAGCCAATAGAGGGTGTTCTTTCTTGATTTGCTCCATGTTGACAGCTGTATTCTCTGCTTTCTTGTCACCCTTGAGTGCGGCAGCCAGGCTGTCGGCAGCGCTGATGGTCTTAGCAGGAGTCAGTGCGGTAGCCGGAATGGTATCGCCCGAGATAGTCGAAGCAGAATCCTTCACCGACGATTCGCTTGTCAAGCTGGCACGCAATCGTGCATCGGCAGTTTGCATGAAAGGAATGATGTCTTTGGCGTTGTATGTTTCCCAAAATTCAAGATTGGCCGAACCTTGAAGCAACTTTCTTACACGTTCAGGTTCTTTGATACCCGGAAGTTCCACCATGATACGTCCCATCTTGTCTTCCAAGCTCTGGATGTTGGGTTGAACCACACCGAAGCGGTCGATACGTGTACGCAGTACGTTGTATGAGTTGGCAACGGCTACTTTGATCTCTTCTCTGAGTACTTTCTCAACTTCGGCATCGGTCGACTTTTGTGTTACTTTGTCCTTCAGTTGTTGTGTGGCAAATAACTCAGACAGTTTAGCTCCGGGAGCTGTTTTGTGATATTCTTTCACAAACAGTGTTACGAAATCGTCTTGGCTTTTTGTTGCTTGTTTGGCAGCAGTAGAGATTGCTTTGTTGAAAGCCTCGTCTTGTTTGTTGTCTGCCAGTGCTTTTACGACTTCGGGGATAGAAACTTCAAGGATAACGTTCATACCACCCTTAAGGTCCAGACCTAAACTAATTTCCATCTCACGAGCCTGTTTCAGCGTGTAGTTACCCAACCAGACCTTCTCATTGGCGAGCGAGTCAAGATAGTCTTGTTCTACTTTCACATCGCCTTTCGCATACTCTTTTGCCTTACTGGTGTAATGGCGAGTAACGAAGGAAAAGGATAGGTAGAACACGCAGACCAGCGTGAGTAATACCGCAAAAACTTTAACAAATCCTTTGTTTTGCATTTTACTTTTGATTTATATGATTACTTTTTAAATTTAATTCTGTCGCATACAAGGCTGCAAATATAGTTTTTTTTTCACATTCAGAAGCTATCGAGAGGCAAATATTTGAACGTTAGGGAGATTTTAAGAGAAAAACTTTCGGCTAACCGAAGCATTTACCGATGATTTCTTACAAATAAGCGGCATTTACCGATTCTTGTCAGAAGTAGTTTTATGGATTATTAATATGAAAGAAGAGTTCAGGTGTGAAAAAGTAATTCGATTGGAGTGTTTATTACATTTGATGTAAATGCAATAGGTACCCTGATTGGATCTACTATACCTTCCGAGGAAATGCAAGGCTCTTTCGAAGGGTGAAAAGACTTCTTACGTTTTTTATAGGCTTTCTGAGGTGTTGTGGTGATGGATGACACAAAAAAGGAGAAAGCACAACTTTCTCCTTTTAAGGCAGTTTAATCTGAATGTCGGATAGGACTATACTGACAAGGTATAGTACAATTTCGATACGAAGTCAAGCATTTGCTTCGAAATATTACTTCATTCCCCGATTTTTCAGCATTGGTTCCAATTGTGGTTCGGCTCCTCGGAAGTTTTTGTACAACGTCATCGGTTCTTCGCTATCGCCCTTCTCAAGTACGTTACGGCGGAATCGGTTGGCGGTTTCCTGATCGAAGATGCCTTTCTCGCGGAAGGCTTCGAAGGCATCGTTATCGAGTACATTCGCCCAAAGGTAGCTGTAGTAGCCTGCTGCATAGCCACCGATGATGTGGTTGAAGTAGGTGGTGCGATAGCGCGGAGCAATGGCGGAGATCAGTCCCAACCGGTTCATCGCTTCTTTCTCGAAGGCTACCACGTCGAGATCTTTCACCTCTTTGAGGTTGTGCAGATTCATGTCGAGGATGGCAGCTGCCAGCAACTCGGTGGTCATAAAGCCTTGGTTGAAGGTTTTCTGGTTGAGTATCTTAGTAATGAGGCTGTCGGGGATCACCTCGCCTGTTTGGTAATGTTTGGCATACATCTTCAATACTTCGGGTTCGGTGGCCCAGTGTTCGTTGATTTGTGAGGGTAGTTCGACGAAATCGCGCACCACGCTCGTTCCCGAAACACCCTTGTAGGTGCACTTCGTCAGTAGTCCGTGCAGTCCGTGTCCGAACTCGTGGAAGAGGGTTTCTACCTCGTCCATGGTCAGCAACGAAGGAGTATCGCCTACCGGCTTGGTGAAGCTGCCCACGTTACACACCAGCGGACGAATGTCGCCCTGTTGTTCGCGGTAGTTGCTCATCCAGGCACCGCCGCTTTTGCCGGGGCGAGGGAAGTAGTCGACGTAGAAGATTCCCAGTTGCGAACCATCGGCATCTTTGACTTCGAATACCTCCACATCGGGGTGATAGGTGGGAATATCGGTTAGCTTGGTCAGCGTAATGCCGTATAGCTTGTTGGCTACGGCAAAGGCACCCTCGCGTACGTTCTCGAGCTTAAAGTATGGCTTGGTTTGCTCCTCGTCGAGGTTGAATTTCTCTTTGCGTAGCTTCTCGGTGTAGTACCACCAGTCCCAAGCTTCGAGCTTCTCGCCTTTGCCTTCCTTGTCCATCAGCGTTTGCAGTTCGGCTGCTTCGGCTTTGGCTTTGGGTAGTGCGTAGGCCCATAGGTTGTTGAGGAAGCTCATCACCGTATCGGAGTTTTTGGCCATGGTCTCGTCAAGTACGAAGTTTGAGTAACAGTCAAATCCCAGCAGGTTGGCCTTTTCCAGACGGAGACTTACGACTTGCGTGATGATCTGCTTGTTGTTGTTCTTATTGTCGTTGTTGCCCCGGTTGATGTAGGCATTGTAGAGCTTCTCACGTAAGGGACGGTTGGCTGAGTATTGCAAGAAGGGCAGGCGGCTGGCGTTGTGCAGGGTAAACATCCACTTGCTCGGCTGTCCGGCTGCCTTGGCTTCTTCGGCAGCACTTTGGCGCACGCTCTCGGGTAGTCCCTCCAGATCGGCTTCGCGGTCGATGAAGAGTTTGAAGTCATTGTTCTCGTTCAGGATGTTGTTGCTGAACGTTAGCCCCAGTGTGGAGAGCTCTTTGTTGATTTCGCGCAGACGGGCTTGCTTGTCGGCATTGAGGTTGGCGCCCGAGCGCACAAAGCTTTTATAGGTCTTGTCGAGCAGGCGTTGCTGCTCGGTGGTGAGGTTTAGCGCGCCTTTTTGTTGATAAACGGCATCGACCTTCTTGAACAGTTCTTGGTTGAGCGAAATGTTATCGCTGTGCTCCGAGAGCATCGGTGCGAGTTTAATTGAGAGCGCTGTAAGCGAATCGGTGGTTTCGGCATCGGTCATATTAAAGAAAACAGCAGAGACACGGCTCAGCATGGGCGAGCTATTGTCAAGGGCGACAATGGTGTTGTCGAACGTAGGCGCATCGGCATTCTCAATAATGGCTTTGATCTGTTGGTTTTGTTCCTCAACCCCCTTCAGGAAGGCAGGTTCATAGTGTTCCAGTTTAATCTTATCGAACGGCGGAACACCATACTCGGTTTGAAACTCTGTAAAGAAAGGGTTGCTTTCGGTCTTTGTGGCACAGGAGTACATCATACAACTTGCTGCTAAAATAATAACGGTTCTCTTCAGTGTTAACATAGGGTTATTGTTTAGTTAATCTCAATATGGCACCAGATGGGGTAGTGATCCGAACTATCGATAGAGCGGTCTACCGTGCAGTTATGCGAGCTCATATTCTTGCTTATCAATATATGATCGATGCGGAAATAGAACTTGTTCTGATTGTATGAGATGCCCAGTCCGCGCCCCGACTCGGTAAAGGCGTCTTTGAGTTGCTCCGCAATGACCCGGTGGGTATAGGAGATGGGGCTGTCGTTGAAGTCACCACAAACGATAATCGACGCATGGGGTGAGGTGGCTATCTCGCGGGCAATAGCATCGGCTTGTTTGGAACGGATGGCAGAAGCCTCGGCCAGTTTGTTGATCAACAGTCTGGCTCCCGACTTTACCTTGTCGGCATCGGGGTCTTTAATCATCGACTCGTATACGACTTTATCTTCTTTGGTCAGCTTGTTCGACTCCAGATGGTTATTGATTACCGTCAGCGTGTCGTCGCCTACCTTGATCTCATACGCCACCGATCCGTTGTAGTGGCTTTCGTAGGGAATGACTCGTGCGGAGAGAATGGGGTATTTGGAATAGCACGCCAGTTGGTTGCTACCCTTTTCGCCTATTTGCTGCACATTACGGTATCGGTAGGCTTTCAGACCCTTGCGTATCTCTTTCTCGTTAAGATGTCCTTTAGTGTTTTGCGGAGTGACGTACTCCTGCAAGCACACAATATCGGCGTCGAGCTTCTGAATGTAGCTCAGGATGGGGTTTGCACCGCCCGTCTTCTCCAGGTGATTGAATGCCATAATGTTGTAAGAGAGTAATTTCAAACTATTCTCGGTAGGTGCGGTTCGGAAGTTCATCGGCAGGTAGGTTAGTATCTGCGAGTAGCAGAGCAGAAATCCGAGTAGCGACAAGGCTGAGTATTTGTAATGAACGATCAGCCAGAAGATGAAGAAACACAGATTGATAAGCAAAAAGATAGGAAAGGTTAGACCCATGCACGATTCGATGGGATGTACCACCGGATGAATGTAGGGGCTGTAAGCTGTCAATAAAAGGATTCCGACAAAGAATGCGTTGATGGCTAACAGTAAGTAAGTGAAAACCTTGCTGATATGTTTCATTCGTTATTTTTTGCTTGCATCGAACAAGCTCTTTTTCTCGTCGGTAGTAAGACTCTCGTAGCCCGATTTCTTTAATTTTTCCAGTATGCGGTCTACATTGTCCGATTGAGCTTTCTTACGAGCGTTGTAGTCATAGTCTTTCTCGTGGCGGGCACTGCCGTAGTGCACTTTCATCTTGGGCTTGCGTTGCCATGTTTTCTTTTCGAACAACGCCCCGATGGCATCGAGTGCTTTGTTTATCCAAGCAGTCATGTCGAACCCTTTGCTCAGGCTGGCGGCAAACCATAAACCTGCCAAGGCTCCACCCAGATGAGCCAGATGTCCGCCTGCATTGGCCGAAGTGATGAATAATAAATCGCTCAATACGACAATCAGTGCTAGGTATTTGAGCCGAACCGTACCGAAAAGGAACAAACGCACCGGATAATTGGGCTCACGGTACGCTGTTGCCACTACAATGGCCAGCACAGAAGCTGAAGCACCCACCAAGGTTGATTTGGCTATCAATGGCTCGAAATAGGGAAATACATTGTAAGATACCATGTAAAGCAATCCTCCCAACAGTCCACCCAGTACATAAAGCCCGCGTAAGTGCTTGCCCGAGAAGAACGAGAGAAATAACTGTCCGAACCAGTATAGCCAAAGCATATTGAAAAGGATATGCAGGAGCCCGGCATGCATAAACATATAAGTGAAGAGCGACCATGGCTGTTCGATAAATCGAACGAACGAGGCGGGAAGTGCCAGCAGGTCGAATACATCGGCTGCACTTCGGTTAAAGAGTTGCAACAGAATGCTCATCAGTGTAGTGACAACGAAGACCGCTACGTTGATATATATCAGTTGAATAAAGATGTTACCTCTACGGAACGAATCTTTCAGGTCAGCTATAATATGTGCCATTGTGATTCCCTTTCTTTCTCCAATACATAATTAGTATAAAACCGAATATCATACCTCCCAAGTGGGCAAAGTGAGCTACGTTGTCGCCCGCATTGTTGGCCAGTCCCGAATAGAGTTCAATCAACGCATAGCCTATCACAAAGTACTTGGCTTTGATTGGAAAAGGCAGTGGGAAGATAAACATCTGTTGGTTGGGAAATAGCATACCGAAGGCCAGCAGAATGGCATATACGGCACCTGATGCTCCCACGGTAGTCATCTGGTTCAGGTATTCGGCCATCGGGATAACTCCCATACCGGTATCTACGCCGCTGTAGCCAGTGAGCACAGTTTCGTAATGTATGTATTGCACCACTTCCTGAATAACACCTGCACCAATGCCACAAACAATGTAGTAAAACAAAAAGCGGCGAGGTCCCCATACTTGCTCGAGAATACGACCGAACATCCAAACGGCAAACATATTAAAGAAAATATGTGTCCATCCGGCATGCATGAACATGTAGGTAAACAACTGTGCCGGGTTAAAACTCTCGGCGAGGAAGAAGTGAAGTCCTAAATAATTAGCCAAATCAATACCGTAGCTTTGAGCGACAATGGTACCTGCAAAAAGCAGTACGTTGATAATTATCAGGTTTTTAGTAACTGTTGGCATCGTTATATTTGTTTTCTTATATATGCAAAACCGCATACATGTTTGCAAAAATACAAATAATTTCTGTTCTACAACAGAAAAAAGCAATGTGATTAGCTCTTTTTCAGTAAATTGAGTTGTTTTTTTCCTATTTTTATTTGATATATTGTTTTGTTACTCTATATTTGTGAGGACATTACGTCAATCTTTTGTGTAACCTGTAATTAATTAATCATTTTTTTAAAATTATGAATAAGGCAGAACTTATTAGCGCTATGGCTGCTGAATCAGGCTTGAGTAAGGCCGATTCTAAGAAAGCACTTGAGGCTTTCGTTTCAAATGTTACTAATGCATTGAAGACCGGTGATAAAGTTTCATTAGTGGGTTTTGGAACTTTTTCTATTAGTGAGAGAGCCGAAAGAACTGGTATTAACCCTTCTACTAAAGCAGCGATTGTTATTCCTGCGAAGAAAGTTGTTAAATTTAAGGCTGGTGCCGAATTGGCCGGTATCGTTGAATAAGTAGTAGATATAGTTGAAAGAAATTAAGAAGGGAGGCGTGTGGCGTCTCCTTTTTTTATATCTTTGCGCGCAGAAACAACTCCGAATATGAATATAGAAAATAAACTTGTGACGTCCGTCATAAGCGGACTCAAAGCCCTTTACGGACAGGAAGTTCCTACCGAACAAGTGCAACTGCAGAAAACAAAAAAAGAATTTGAAGGCCACCTTACGCTCGTTGTGTTCCCGTTTCTTCGTATGTCAAAGAAAGGACCCGAACAAACGGCACAGGAAATCGGCGAATACCTACAAGCCAATGAACCGGCTATTGCAGCTTTTAATGTAATCAAAGGATTCCTGAATCTGACCATTGCTTCGGCTAGCTGGATTGACTTGCTCAATGCCGTACATGCCGACGATCAGTATGGTATAGTCGCTGCCACCCCGTCATCTCCATTGGTGATGATCGAGTACTCTTCGCCTAACACCAACAAACCGTTGCATTTGGGACATGTGCGCAATAACCTATTGGGTAACGCACTGGCCAATATTGTCAAAGCCAATGGTAACCAAGTGGTAAAAACCAATATTGTAAATGACCGTGGTATTCATATCTGCAAATCCATGCTGGCATGGAAACTGTACGGTAATGGCGAAACGCCCGAAACGTCGGGTAAGAAAGGCGATCACTTGGTGGGCGACTACTACGTATCGTTCGATAAGCATTACAAAGCCGAGTTAGCCGAACTGATGGAGAAAGGCATGACGAAGGAAGAAGCCGAAGCAGCCTCACCACTCATGAATCAAGCGCGCGAGATGTTGGTACAGTGGGAAGCCGGAGATATCGAAGTACGCGAGCTGTGGAGCATGATGAATAATTGGGTTTATGCGGGCTTCGATGAAACCTACCGTAAGATGGGTGTAAGCTTTGATAAAATCTACTATGAATCGGAAACTTACCTCGAAGGAAAAGAGAAAGCATTGGAAGGCTTGGAAAAAGGCTTCTTCTACCGTAAGGAAGATGGTTCGGTATGGGCCGATTTGACTGGTGAGGGACTCGATCATAAACTGCTGCTGCGTGCCGACGGCACATCAGTATACATGACACAAGACATCGGTACGGCCAAACTGCGTTTCGCCGATTACCCTATTGATAAGATGATTTACGTGGTGGGCAACGAACAGAACTATCACTTTCAGGTACTTTCTATTCTACTCGATAAGCTGGGCTTTGAGTGGGGCAAGGGCTTGGTGCACTTCTCGTATGGTATGGTCGAACTGCCAGAAGGTAAGATGAAGTCTCGTGAGGGAACAGTGGTCGATGCTGACGACCTCATGGAAGAGATGATCGCTACTGCCAAAGAAACATCCGAAGAACTCGGTAAGCTCGATGGACTGACACCCGATGAAGCTGCCAATATTGCCCGTATCGTTGGTTTAGGTGCATTGAAATACTTTATCTTGAAGGTTGATGCCCGCAAGAACATGACGTTCAACCCAAAAGAATCAATAGACTTTAATGGAAATACGGGTCCGTTTATTCAGTATACGTATGCCCGTATTCAGTCGGTATTGCGTAAGGCCTCCGAACAAGCGATTATTATCCCTGCCGAACTATCTGTCGGTATTGAACTGAGTGAGAAAGAAGAAGGATTGATTCAAATGGTAGCCGATTTTGCTGCCGTAGTGAAGCAAGCCGGAGACGATTATAGTCCGTCGATCATTGCCAATTATACGTATGAACTGGTCAAGGAGTATAACCAATTCTATCATGACTTTAGTATTTTGCGCGAGGAGAATGAAGCAATGAAAGTATTCCGTGTCGCCTTATCAGCCAATGTAGCCAAAGTGGTTCGTTTGGGTATGGCTTTGCTCGGTATTGAAGTTCCGGATAGAATGTAAGCACCGTTTTTTACAAAAGAATCTATATAACAAACGTGGCTGCAATTCATTTGTAATTGTCAGCCACCGTTTGTTA
>NZ_HG726019.1:320644-770604 GCF_000499785.1 Bacteroides neonati
TCATTTGAATTGCAGCCACGTTTGTTATATAGAGGGTTGTTATGCTTTTACTACTAGTCAGTATTGTTTTGGTAAAATTACTTCTTCTTTGCATACCGTCCTCGCTTCGGAGTAGTAGCAGCTTTTTCAGCTTGTAACTTTACGATTTCAAGACAGGTTTCCAGATTCAAGTCTTGTGGAACTACATCTTTAGGTATCTTGTAGTTACTACCCTGATAAGTAATGTAAGGACCGTATCTGCCGTTCAGAATCTCTAGTTCGGCTTCCTCAAAGCTTTTAATGTGTTTCTTGGCTTCTGCTTCACGCTTGGCCAAGATAAGCTCAATCGACTCTTCCATGGTCACTTCCATCGGGTCCAGGTCTTTGGGCAATGATACGTATTTGCTATTGTGCTGAATATAAGGACCAAAACGACCAACTCCGATCGTGACAGTTTTGCCTTCATATTCGCCTAACTTGCGTGGCAGCTTGAAGAGTTCCATTGCTTCCTCGAGGGTAATGGTCTCCATCGACATACCTTTCTTCATTTGTGCAAAGCGCGGTTTCTCTTCGTCATCGGCACTACCTATTTGGACTACAGGCCCAAATCGTCCGATTTTAACTGATACAGGCTTGCCGGTACCCGGTTCCTCACCGAGCAAACGCTCACCTACCTTACGTTCGGTTTTGATGGCCAGTGTCGTTACTACAGATGTATGGAAACCTTCATAAAAATTCTTCATGATGGCTGTCCATGCCTTTTCACCTTCGGCCACTTCGTCAAACTCTTTTTCTACACTTGCCGTAAAGTTATAGTCTAAGATAGCCGGAAAGTATTCGGTTAAGAAATCATTGACTACCGTTCCGGTATCTGTCGGGAATAGTTTAGACTTCTCGGCTCCGGTAATTTCGGTACGGGTGATATCGGTTATTTTATTGTCTTTTAAAGTCAAGGTGTCGAATGAACGTTCCTCGCCTGCCTTTTCTCCTTTCTCTACGTATTCGCGTTGTTGAATGGTAGAGATGGTGGGGGCGTAGGTAGAGGGGCGGCCGATGCCCAGCTCTTCGAGTTTGCGTACCAAGCTGGCTTCGGTATAGCGTGCCGGACGTTGAGTAAAGCGCTCCGTAGCCATGATTCCTTGATGTACGAGCACTTGTCCCTTCTTCAATGGGGGGAGCAGGCGGCTTTCGTCTTCTTGTTCTGCATCGTCATCATACGACTCTCTGTATACCCGAAGGAAACCGTCGAATTTGATAACCTCTCCGACAGCCGTGAACGCATCGTTTACATCGCTGATCCCGATGGTTGCCGTTGTTTTCTCCAGTTCGGCATCCGACATTTGAGAGGCAATGGTGCGTTTCCAGATCAAATCGTATAATTTCTTTTCTTGTGCCGGTGCATTCACTGTTGGGTTTTCCATGTAAGTGGGGCGGATGGCCTCATGCGCTTCTTGTGCTCCTTTGGTCTTGGTAGCGAAGTGACGCGCATGCACATACTGCTGACCCATCATGTCGGTAATTACCGTTTTGCTACTTTCGGTGGCAAATTCTGAAAGATTTACCGAGTCGGTACGCATATAAGTGATGAAACCGGATTCATACAGTCGCTGTGCTACCATCATGGTTTGTGCCACGGTAAAGCCTAATTTACGAGCAGCCTCCTGCTGCAAAGTAGAAGTTGTGAATGGAGCTGCAGGGCTCTTTTTCACGGGGCGAGTGGTAATATCTTCGATGGTAAAGTTTGCATTTTTACAAGCTTCCAACAAGGCTTGCGCTTCTTTCTTTGTTTTAAGGCGACGACCCAATTCAGCTTTCATCTCTACCATTTTTCCATCTGCATCGGGTACGAGGAAGATAGCCGTAACGCGGTAAGAAGCTTCGCTCTTGAATGCTTGTATTTCGCGCTCGCGTTCTACAATCAAACGAACTGCTACTGATTGAACGCGTCCGGCCGATAAAGCAGGTTTTACTTTTTTCCATAAAACGGGAGAAAGTTCGAATCCAACGATGCGATCTAAGATACGTCGTGCTTGTTGTGCATTGACCAGGTTGATGTCGATTTCACGAGGTTGTTCAATAGCCTTCAGAATCGCAGTCTTTGTAATTTCATGAAACACGATTCGTTTTGTATTCTCAGGCTTTAGGTGTAATACTTCATAAAGGTGCCATGCAATGGCTTCTCCTTCGCGGTCCTCATCGGATGCGAGCCATACGGTCTCGGCTTTTTCAGCTTCGGCTTGCAGTTTGCTAACGAGCTCCTCTTTATCCACAGGGATTTCGTAATCGGGCTTGAAGTCTTGAGCAATGTCAATACTAAATTCTTTCTTCTTCAAGTCTCGTATATGGCCGTAGCTTGAGAGGACTTTGAAGTCTTTCCCAAGAAACTTCTCAATGGTTTTCGCTTTTGCTGGAGACTCGACAATGACAAGGTTTTTCTGCATGATTCTTTCTTTAGTATAGATGTAAAGAATGGTGTCTTTTTCAACACCTACTCTTTTACATTATCAAATTCGCTCGCAAAAGTAGAAAAAATCATTATCTCCACCTTATAATATAAAGAGAATCTCTACTTTTTTAACGAAAAAGATTTTTTATAGCACTTCGTTTAGTTTGAATAAAACCATGTTGGCATAAAAATGTTCTTTCTATCGAATCATGTTCAAAGGAAGTATCCAGTTCAAGCTTTTCTGTTTTGTTTGCAGGAAATCTGGATACTTGCTGATGATTTACTTTTTATTAGGTTTTGAGAAGACCAATACTTTGTTCCACCATACTTGTGTTGTTAATTCATCTGCACCTTGTCGGTTGATTGCTTTTTGATATTGAAGCGTGTTTAATTCAATCTCGCTATTGGGATACAGTAGGCGAGCCGGTAGCGTATTTATTCCGATAGGATCAAATCTTTTAATAACCTCTTGTCCGTCAATCGTCTTTCTCCAAATAACATCTCCTTTTTTGACTAAAAAATCAGGATATCCCGTACGCCTGTATTCTGCCCACGCTTCTGCACCCTGCATGAAAAGAGCCACCCATTTCTGGCTAAGTACAGTTTCAGCATTGGCTGGTGCTACCTGGCTGATGTATTGATTGATCAAGCTCTCTTCAACTCCCCATTTTTGCATAGAAGCCCGTATGCCGTTTACATAATTTTCTTGAGCCCAATTTTTAGATTCAGACAGAATAAATTCCACCTCCGAATATTCCATCAGGACTTCTTTATAGTTACTCTTATAGATTTCTTTTCCTGGCTTACTAACCATGTTAGGATTTCCAAGGCTTGCAGTATATGCATCTAAACCATAAGTTTGTCCAGTATACTCCCCCTCGATATTAGGTTGAGCATAGGCCTCTAAGCGAGGATCTGTTATCTGAAAAGGTCCTTTCTCTCCTTTCAAAAAATCGATTAAAACATTGCTAACAGCATAATCGTTACGATTAGCTAAAATGGTAGCTACATAGAAAGGTGCCTGATTAGGGGCAGTTGTTTCGTAGGCCAAAGTTGCGTTGTCTGCATTACTTTTGAATATAGGATATCTATCAGGGTTACTGATAATCTCTTTTATACGGTTATTCGCAGATTCCGATCGGTGACGTATTCTATTAGCCACACGAAGGCTCAGACTATTGGCAAATTTTTGCCATTTCGATGCATCTCCTTGATAAATAGCATCTCCTTTGATAAATGTGGGTTGATTGATGTCAAGCTGCTCTGAGGCTTCTTTTAGCTCATTCAATAGATCCAAGTAGATATCTTCTTGCGAAGCATATTGAGGGTAAATGATATTATTGGCCGCTCCTCCCGCATCGAAAGAAGGGTTTTTGCCGCTGTAAGAATTGTAAGGTATATCCCCCCAGCTGTCCGTCATAATCTGATATGCCCATACTTTCAAGATACGTGTTGCTGCTATTTGGTTATTATTGCTTCCATTTAAAGCTGCTTGTAATCGAGTTGACTCATCGCTGTTAAGACTAATGATCTCATCCAGATTATTTTGTACCAGATAGAGGTCGCTCCAAGGGCTATTCCCGGTAGTGCTCAGCCAATAATACCGATCTGTATCTGTATAAGTATTGTTTGCCAGCCATTGAACATAGAGATTGGCTCCACTGATAGATAAAGTCGTAGAGCGCACCGCGTTCACCAAGCTTTTTTCAGCATAAGAAATAAGCGATTGTGTCGGGACGGTTTGCGGGCTATTCGGATTTTTATTCATTTCGTCAAAATCACCGCAAGCAGCCAAAGAGAAAGATAGACTGAAAAGAAAGAAGTATTTATATATCTGTTTCATAACTTAGTTGTTTTATTAAAATTTAGCACTAACATTAAATCCATAAGTGATTGGAGAAGGAATGTTTCCTCCATCTAGTCCCTGAATATTTCCCGAACTCTGGGTAAAGTCGGGGTCAAAAGATTTGGAGGCTTTCCATAGTGCCCATACATTGGTTGCAAAGGCAGAAACCCGTAAGTCTTTGAGTACTGTTTGCTGCTTTAAAAGTATGGTGTATCCGGCATTAATTTCGCGTAGTTTGATGTACGAGGCGCTAAATACATTTTGTGCCTGAACACCTCGGCTGTGTGATCGTCCCCAGTCGAATGCCGATACCGTTACATCGTTTTTACGTGTATTGGTTACCTCATAAGTTCCGTCCGGATGAAAGGAGATGTCTCCTTGAACTCCATCCAATATAAGACCCTTTTCGCGAATGCCGTTTGCCGCTGAGGCTTCCAATGTACCGGAATACATTCCATACTGATTGGTGACGGAGTAAAAATTGCCACCACTACGTACATCTATCATGAAGCCAAGATCAAAATTCTTGTATCGGAAATTGTTTCTGATACCTCCCAGCCAGTCGGGCAGTATGCTACCGAGCGATTCCGTTTGAGCCGTTTTTGCATAGACCCCTTTACTGTCCACTACTTTATTGCCTTCTTGATCGTATACATAATTGAATCCGGTTAGTTCACCATATGGCTTTCCTACCGCTGCATGTAAGTTAATGAATGAAGAGGCGATCTGTATTGTTTGTAACTGATCGTTCAGTTTTTCTACTCTGTTCGTATTCTTTGACCAGTTTACAATGATATCCCACTGTAGGTCTCTTGTTTGTATAGGGCTGGCCGATATCACTAATTCAATCCCTTTATTACTGATTTCGCCGGCATTCATCCAACGGTTCACATAGCCGCTCGAAGCTGCTAAAGGAACCTGCATAATCTGGTTCTTTGTACGATTATTATAATACGTCAAGTCAATACCTAATCTGTTCTTTATTAATTTTAGCTCCAACCCCACTTCGATAGAGGTTGTCAGTTCCGGCTTCAAGTTGGCGTTATTCAGTGTTTTGTCCAAACCATAGGTCGGGGCTCCGGCAAAAGAACTACCCATATATTCGTATGTACGTGTAAGACTATAGGGATCAGTGTCATTACCTACCTGTGCCCAGCCTAATCGAATTTTTCCGAAGGATAACCACCTCATCTGTTGTAAAGGAGCTAATTCTGAAAAGATAAAACTACCGGAGAATGACGGATAGTAATAAGAATTATCACCCGCAGGCAAGGTTGATGACCAATCGTTACGGAACGTTATATCTGCAAAAAGCATACTTCTCCACCCAAAGTTGAGGCTACCGAATAACGAGCGTATTCCTTTTCTATATGTTTTATCCGTATTTATCACGCTACTACTGTTGTTAAGATTATAGTACTCAGGGGTAATTAGTCCTCCTTGTGTCTCTGCATAATTAAGGTTGCGATGCTGTTGCATCAGGTTAGCTCCAATAAATGCAGCAATTCCAAATTCTTTGATATCTGTATTGTAATGCAGTATTCCTTCGTAGTTAAACTCTTGAAACCGTTGGATATTCTCTCCATATTTGGATGTTGTTCGTGAGTATACTGCAATTCGATCTTCAAGCGAATTGGTATAGATGTCTCCATGTATCTTTCCTATAACCTTCAGTCCTTTTAGGATATTCCATTCCAGTCCTACATTTCCATAAATACGATCTCTTTTCTCGTCAGAATAGCTGGTATAAGAAGCCCAGTAAGGATTGTCAATGTATTTCGGATTTAGATTATTCCATGAAGTTACATTCCAGAGGCGTTGTGAACCGTCTGCTCGACGATAGTTCGATAACTCTTTATAATCGACTTGATTTTGTCCCCATGAATAGGCCTGTGTCATTACATTGCGATTGGAGGTACCTGTCCAAGGACGTCCCTTTACGGCTGTATTTATGTAGTTGAGTGTTGTTGTAATCAGAAAATGTCCTTGTTTTACGCTACCGCTAAGATTCAGGCTATTCCGACTCAGGTTTGAGTTGGGAGTTGTACCTGTAGCTGTACGATTAGAGTAAGATACACGAAAGTTGGCAATTTCATTTCCCCCTCGTATTGAAATGTTATTATCAAATGCTACTCCGGTTTTGAAATAGTACATCAAATCATGTTCGGGATATTTCCATTCTTTGGTTTTAAGATATTGATTCGTATCTTCCGGATATAGGTTTTCCCACGAAAGTACTTGTTGCCCATTGTATTTGGGCCCCCAACTCTCATCAATAGCATAGGCCGGTACATTGTACTCTTGTCCGTTGATAATTACTTGATTGAATGTTTGCTGATTGCTTGCTCCACCTCCGTATAGCTTTTGCATTTTAGGGAAATTACGACGGAGTTGAGAATCAAAACTGATGCCCGAACTTAATGTAATTTCTGTTTTATTTTTATTTGTTCCTTTTTTGGTCGTAATTAATATGACCCCATTGTTGGCTCGCGAACCGTATAGGGCAGTGGCCGAAGCTCCTTTCAAGACAGACATACTTTCAATGTCGTCGGGATTAATATCGGCTGCTGTATTTCCATAATCCTTATCTCCGTATCCCTGTGCGGTAGTGCTGCTGCTTAACTCTGCATTATCAATCGGAGTACCGTCTATTACGTAGAGCGGTTGATTGTTGCCTAGCAAAGAGCTTACACCGCGCACCAATACCCGGCTCGAACCACCTAATGCCCCCCCGGATGTGATGACTTGCAGACCTGCTACCTTCCCGGATAAAAGTCCAATGGCATTTGTTTGCTTCGACTTGTTTAGTTCTTCGCCTTTGATGTCTTGTACTGAGTAGCTTAATGCTTTTTTCTCTCTTGATATGCCAAGTGCCGTAACGACTACTTCTTCTAAATGAAGAAGATCTGGTTCAAGAATGATATGGAGTGTTTTATTGGCTGCCACTTTAACCTCTTGTGTCTGATAGCCGAGTGTTGATACGGTTAGCAGGCTTGTAGGGCTTGATACAGTTAATTCAAACAAGCCCTCATTGTTGGTTGCTACTCCGTTGGTAGTACCTTTTTCGACTACTGTTGCAAAAGGCATAGACTCACCGTTCTCTTTATCAATTACTTGCCCCTTTACTACTATTTGTGCACTTAACCCGCTTACGATCAATATCAATATACCTATTAATAAAATCTTTCTAACATAATCGTTCCTTTTCATTCTAACTTTCTCCTTGTTTTGTTTACAATGTTTCACGCTTTTTAATGATTGGGCAAAGGTAGCGGAGTTTGAGTTGTTCAGAAATACCATGTTTATGGTAAATCCATACTATGAATGAGGGAGAGTTGAGAATGATTTATACCAAATAAATCAAACAGCGATGGTGGATAACCGATATGTTATCTACCATCGCTGCATTTTATGGTTTTGTTTTGAAATGTTAAAATTGGAAGCTCAATCCTCCTAAGAAATTGATTCCTTCGGTTGGATATCCCAGATAATATTGATAATCTTTATTCAACAAATTATTGATGCGGGCATATACTGATACTCCCTTGAAAAGGTGGTAAGTTGCTCCGATATAAAGATTGCTAACCGGAGACAACTTCTCCAGATTATCCATTTCTTTCTTTCGTCCGATATATTGGTAGCCCATAGTTAATGTAAGCGGAGAGATCGGGCGAACATCGGCATTGAGTGTAAATTCGGTTGTGGGTTGTATTAATAGTGCCATTGACTGCTCTGAGCTCCAATTACGATACTTACCGGTTGCAGACAGAGAGACGATGTCTTTATAATCGTAGCTCGCTTCGATGCCGATGTAAGTGTTGTGAGCGTTTGCCTGCCCGAAAGCAAGAGTGGTAACGTCATTGTAAATGAGATCTTTGATGTCTTGATAACCACCGTAAATGTTGAACCAAACTCCCGGGAAAGGGCTTGCTTTGAATCCTACGACAGCATTGAGCTGCTCATAGGTATCGGCTAGTTGCTGAGAATAGGGCACGGGGGCACTTACCTCGTTCGGAAATACCAATGTGGCAAAATCACCATAGGGAGACAGTCTTTCCAGTCGGCGGAAGTCATTGATTTGTTTACCACCCGTTGCGTTCGCATACAATATATAACTATCCGAGAATACATATTGGGCTGTTACGTCGGGCGATACACGCACGCTTTTACCATAACCGAAAGACATGTCTACGTTTGCACCCAAGTGCAATAGCCAGCTATCATTGTCGAGCTCATAATAAGGATTCAGTCCCAGCGCGGTATAATTTTCAAAATCAATATTTTTATAGATTATGTTGTTCATGCTCAGTGCTACATGAACGCTTTGCTCATCGCTGATACTGCCAGATACGTTGGCTTGAGTCTTTATCTGTGTCTCTTGCGGCGACGTGGTAAAGGAGTTGTTTTTCTGGCGTTGGTAGAGCAGCAGGCCAGTCGAAACATTGAATTGTACGGGTAGCGTTTCGTCAGTCGATAGTGCACCTACTTCCATACTGCCCGATGTGAATTTCTGCTTACCGTTGATGCTGTTTGGTCGGTAGTTAAAGTTGCTGAGGCCGAAGTTTCCTGACAGATTCAGATCGACCTTTCCAAATTGATGGGTATAATCCATGTTGGCACGGGTGCGGTAGTAGAAGGCATCCCACTTTTCCGATTCTCCATCCAGTTCGCCATTCATCCCGTCCATCTTGAAGTTTACGTTCAGCCGGTCTTTGTCCGAGAGGCGGAAAAGATAATTGCCCAATAGGTCGAGGTTACCATAACTTCCGTAACCCAACCTCACATATCCCGGTTGCGTTTTGGGTTGTACCTCTTGCCCGATGTATGCTTGCATTTGATTGATCGGAATCGAAGCCGACGGAGCAGGTGTTATGGCATATTCCACCTCTTTTTTACCCACTACAGGCTCTTCTACTCTTGGCAGAACGTTGATTTTCGAGGCATCCAGAATGTCCGGATTATACTCTTGCTCCACCACAACGGTTCGGTTTACGGTGCTGTCTTTGGCATGAGTCTGATTTTTTTGCTGCGCCCATGTAGGAAGTGCGATCAGGGCAAGGCCCACTAAGGTATAATAGTTACATTTCATACGCTTCATTACTTATTAAGGTTTTTCAGTCTGCTCTCGATCATATTCGCGATATCGTCATTGCCGGTGTAGTTTTGCTGAAGGCTCAACAGGTACTGGCGTGCATCGAGGTTTTTGCCCATCGCTACATATACATCCGATAAGAGTACGAAGCTACGTGCCAGCCAATAGGTATGCGGAGTGCTTTGATCGATATAGTTCAACAATTCTTTTTCGGCTGCCGCATACTCTTTGGCATTGTATAGCTGTTGGGCAACGAGGAATTTCGCCTCGGCACCATACAGGTTACGGGTATCTTTGGCCAATACCTTTAAGTCGGTCATGGCTTTGCTTTCTGCTTGCTGATTCAAATAAGCTTTGGCTCGATAATAAAGAGCCTCGTTGGCTAGCTCAGGGCTTAGTTTGGCTTCGGCCAGTAGGGCAGTGGCGGCATGTATTACCTCGATATCATCTTTTAATAAAGCGGCGCTGCGCAACATACCTGTTTCGGCCAGCAAGCGACGGTCGGTCTGGATCGCCTTCTCTTTCAATAGCTGGTAACTTTTCAGTGCTTCGGCAAATTGATGTTGATTAAACTGCACTTCGGCACGAAGTATCAACGCCTCTTCGAGGAATGGATTGTCGGGATACTCCAGCAAACGTCCCGAGTGAAGCAGAATCATATCGTAGTTCTTCTGCTCTTTACCGATGAGGCATAAATAATAGTTGGCGTTAAGCCCGAATGCTCCGTCGGGGAATGTCTGCACATATTTGTTAAAGCTCGCTTTAGCCTCTTCAATGCGACCACGCATATAAATCTTTTCGGCAGCCATGTAGGTCAGTGAGTCTTGTTCACTGGCTTCGAAGCGGATATTGCCCGGTAGTGAATTGGCCAATGCCGCAAACTCATCGATACGGTTCATATCTACATAAATCGATTTCATATCGCGCATAGACAAACGTGCCTCCTCGCTACCCGGATATTTCTGTATCACGTGCTTATATGCTTCGATGGCTTTGGCATACTCTTCATTCTGATAGTACAACAATCCTATTTCGGCGGCTGCCTTGCGGCTTACCGGACTCTCGGGATACTTGCTCAACAGCTCCTTGAATGCAGTGATGGCCTGAGTATTATTGTCGTTCAATACGTAAGAACGACCTTTCTCATAAATAGCATTGATGGCATAAGGAGAGTTCGGATATTTGCCTACCAAACGGTTGAGTAACGTAATTTTTCCGGCATAGTCTTTTTGCAATCCCGATACCAGTGCCAGTTGATAGAACGAATAATCGCCCGATGAAGTGTTCATGGCTTCGGCCTGTGCGTAGTAATGTTTGGCTTCTTCGAACCGACGGGTGTTTAGGTAACTATCGCCTATACGGTTGTAGGCATCAGCCAGCGCAGCATTGTTTTCTCCTTTTTCCAGACGTGCATACTTCTGGAACCAGTTTTGCGCCTCTGCATAGTCTTTGCGATGAAAGGCAATGTACCCTAAATTATAGTGTGCCAATGCATACATTTCATTGTCTGTTTGCTGCGTTAGTTGCAGGTATTCTGTAAAGTTACGACCTGCCTCTTGCATTCTGTTGAGGCGGTAGTACGATTCACCACGCCAGTACAGTGCATCGGCCTTCGTTTGCCGGTTGTATTGCCCCAGGTTGATCGACTGGTTGAAATAGTCGATGGCTTGTTCGAAGTGTGTATTGGCGAATGCTTGCGTACCCAGTTGAAACAGTATTTTTTGCTTCGCCTCCAGAATGCGTTTGCCCGGTTGTGCAATGCGGCTGATCGACTTCAATGCTGCTTCGTAGCTACGGGTATTCATGTATACCTCTATCAGGTAGTTGCTCACCATATCGGCATACGAAGAGTTCGGAAACTCATTTAAGAATTTCTCAAAGACAGTAACCGATTCGCCGAAGGCGGAGTAGGAGGTTTCGTGAATGCATAGCGCATAGTTATAAGCTGCTTGTTCTTTTATTTTCCTATCGGCATCGGAGGCTGCTGCTTGCTCGAAAGCCATGCGTGCCTTATTCTTTTCGGCCAGTTGCAGATAAGAGAGTCCCATGTGTAGATATGCATTTTGCGTCAATGCGTCGTTGGGTGCGGTTACTTCGCCCAATGTGGAGGCTGCTTTCGAATAAACACCTGTTTGAAAATAGGCCAGTCCTAACATATACAAGGCATCACGCCGAGGCTTGCTGTCTTGTTGCAGATAGCTCTGAAAGGCAGTTACGGCTTGTTGGTAGCGGTGCATATGATAATATGAATCACCCAGAATGCGATACATCTCCGCCGAATGTTCGTTGTTCGGATAGGCCGAAAGATAATTTTGAGCAACGATTTCTGCTTTGTCGTAGTTTCTTTTGACTGCATAAATCTCGGCGATATAGTAAGGAGCCAATGCTCTGTACTTGCTGTTGTCTTGTAGCGAGAGGAAGCCTTTCAGTGCCTCATCGTATCGTTTCTGTGTATACCGGATGTACGAAAGATAATAGGTGCAGTCGGTTTCATATTTCCCGCTGCTGGCTCTTAGCGTCTCGAACCAGATAGCCGCCTCTTTTATATCGCCTACCTTCAGGTACGAGGTGGCGAGCAGGTAAGTCATGTCGTCTCGCTCTTCATTGCCCAGTAAATCGAGCCGAGAGGAGTTGAATAAAGCCAATGCTTCATCATATTTTGCTTCATAAAAATAGCCGGCGGCCATGAGCGCATAGATGCGGTTGGCATAGGGCGTATCGGGAAATTCATCGAGATAGCTGCGCAAACGAGCAATTCTGTTCTTATCTTTCAGCTCGTAAGCTGCGCAAGCCAACATATACTCTGTATCCATCCGAAGCATTTCGTCTGATGGCTGTTGGCTCATGAACGCTTTTAAAGGTGGAACTGCAGCGGCGTAACTTTTCTGTAAAAAGAGTTGGCGGCCTTCTTTATATAAGTTGACGGGCGATGTGATTTTTTCACTGGTCTGGGCCAATGTCGCAACGGGTATGCAACACATTATTATACCTATAAATCGTGAAATATCTTTTTTCATAATAGAGTGTTTTGACAAAAGTACTTGTTTTTTGGCGATTTAACCGCATACTCGCCTTTCGTTTTAGAGGTTTTAACTAGTAAATGTCATTCGGAACCACTTAGTAAAGGAAGAATTGTCTATTGAATGTGTAAAAAAGCCCTTTCCGTATGGGCGAAAGTTCGCTAATTTTGCAACCAATTAAAGAACCGAAGCGTTTTAATTTAAAATAGATAGAAAGTATGAAAGTAATAGCATTGAATAAAGAGAGTTTTATTGAAAAGGTTGCCGATTTTCAATCGTATCCCAAGGAGTGGGCTTTCAAGGGGAGTAAGCCTTGCATTGTCGATTTTTATGCTCCTTGGTGCGTATATTGCAAAGCGTTGTCGCCCATTCTTGACCAATTAGCGGTGGAGTACAAAGACAGGATCGATCTGTACAAGGTCGATGTTGATCAGGAGGCGGAGTTGGAAGCCGCTTTTGGTATTCATACCATTCCCACACTGCTGCTTTGTCCTGTAGGAAAAGCAGCTACGCTGACACTCGGTGTGTTGAACAAGCAGCAGGTAAGAAAGTTGATCGATGATTTGATTGCCTCAAGCGGACAATGATTACCGCTTGAGGAATCGTTTTACACCTTCCCGAACCGAGTCCAGACCAAAGGCTTCGAGGCAAATTTCGTTCAGTGGCAGAAAGAATGATTCGGCCACGTCGTCCATTGCCTTGAAGCTATCGGTATTTGCCACTTTACAAAGAAAAAACATATCCAGTGTATGTACCGGGAATCCCGAATATACGTATATATTAGGTAAAGTGAACTGGTAGACAGCCTCTTCGACAATCAGTCCGGTTTCTTCAAGAACTTCGCGAGCTACGCCCTCTTCGGCTGTTTCTCCCATATCGATAAATCCGCCCGGGAGGTCGAGTGTCCCTTTGGCTGGCTCTTTGGCACGACGACAAACCAGTAGTTCGTTGCGCTCGTTTAAGATAAATGCCACAGTGGCGGATGAGGGGTTGAAGTAATAGATGAATCCGCACTCGGTGCATCGGTTCGACTTTTCGTTATGGGCTTCGAAATGAGCAGATCCGCAGAGTGGGCAGTAGTTGAATTGAGACAGAGGGTGCTTCATGAAATTTATTATTTAAGGAGGCAAAAGTACGAAAAAGGGTGATGGGTTTTGTCTATTACCCTATAGATTTATTCGATTGGTGTTTTTTGTTTTTCGGTAGCCCACTGCCTTATCTTTGCAGTGCAAACAAAAAAAGTTGAATCATTTAATTCATTATTCGTATGGAAACAATTCTTAATACACAACTTCCTGACTTCAGTGTGCAGGCATTTCATAATGGTAGTTTCAAAACCATCAGCAGCGACGACGTAAAAGGTAAATGGGCTATTTTCTTCTTTTATCCCGCCGACTTTACCTTCGTATGTCCTACGGAGTTGGTCGATGTAGCCGAGAAGTATCCCAAACTTCAAGAGATGGGTGTCGAAGTCTATTCGGTTAGCTGCGATTCTCACTTCGTTCACAAGGCATGGCACGATGCTTCAGAAAGCATCCGTAAAATCAATTACCCCATGTTGGCCGATCCTACCGGTGTGTTGAGTCGTGCTTTCGGTGTTTATATCGAAGAGGATGGCATGTCTTACCGCGGAACTTTCCTGGTAAACCCAGAAGGTAAAATTAAACTGGCCGAGATGAACGACAACAGCATTGGCCGTGATGCCGACGAGCTGGTTCGTAAGGTTGAGGCAGCCCAATTTGTAGCCAGCCATGCCGGTGAAGTGTGCCCTGCCAAGTGGAAGCAAGGACAGGCTACATTGAAACCAAGCATCGACTTAGTAGGTAAAATCTGATAAATGATGTTAGAACCTGTACTCAAAGAACAGTTAAAAGGTCTCTTTGCCGGGTTAGAATCGACCTATCTTCTGCATATCAACGTATCGTCGCAACACCCCAGTCGCGACGAGTTGGTTGATATGCTCGAAGATGTCGCTTCTTGTTCCGACCGTATCAGTTGCCGGGTAGAAGAGGGAGAGGCGTTGGCGTTTGCCCTGTTTAAAAACGGAGCAAGAACCGGTATCTCCTTTCGAGGCATTCCCAATGGGCACGAATTTACCTCACTTCTGCTTGCTATCTTGAATCTGGATGGCAAAGGCAAAAACTTTCCCGACGCGAGTATCTGTAATCGTGTTAAATCGCTTAAAGGACCGATACATCTCACTACGTACGTCTCATTGACTTGTACCAATTGTCCCGATGTAGTTCAGGCACTTAATGCGATGACTACCCTCCATGCGGAGATTACCCATGAAATGGTCGACGGGGCTCTTTATCAGAACGAAGTTCAGACTAAGAAAATACAGGCTGTACCGGCTGTCTTTGCCGATGGGGCATTGCTCCATGTAGGACGTGGAGAGTTTGGTGAGTTGCTTGCCAAGCTTGAAGCTGTTTACGGGGTCAATGAGACTGAGGTCGAAACAGAAACCAAACAGTACGATGTGTTGGTAGCCGGTGGAGGTCCTGCCGGAGCTGCCGCCGCTATCTATTCGGCTCGCAAAGGCTTACGTGTAGCCATCGTTGCCGAACGTATCGGTGGTCAGGTAAAAGAGACGGTCGGAATTGAAAACCTGATTTCTGTTCCCGAAACGACGGGAGCTCAACTGGCCGATAACCTGAGAACCCATCTGTCCTGCTATCCGATTGATTTGCTGGAACACCGTAAGATCGATCGGGTGAGTCTGGATGGCGGCGATAAGAAACTGATTACCTCTGTGGGCGAAACCCTATCTGCCCCTGCGCTGGTTATTGCTACCGGCGCAAGTTGGCGTAAACTGAACGTACCCGGCGAGACCGATTACATCGGTCGTGGTGTTGCCTTCTGTCCGCACTGTGATGGTCCTTTCTATAAAGGTAAGCACGTGGCTGTAGTCGGTGGCGGAAACTCGGGAGTTGAAGCTGCTATTGATTTGGCGGGTATTTGCTCTAAGGTTACTGTATTCGAGTTTATGGACGAACTCAAAGCCGATAAGGTATTGCAGGAAAAGCTTCGCTCACTTTCGAATGTAGAGGTTTTTGTGAGTTCTCAAACGATCGAAGTATTGGGCAATGGGGATAAACTGACCGCTCTTCGCATCAAAAACCGTAAGACGGAAGAAGAGCGTGTGGTGGAGTTGGATGGTGTTTTTGTACAGATCGGTTTGACTGCCAACAGTAGCCCTTTCAACGAGGTGGTCGAGGTCAACCGGCTGGGCGAAGTAATCATTGATGCTCACTGCCGCACATCCGTTCCGGGTGTTTATGCCGCAGGAGATGTATCTACTGTTCCGTATAAACAGATCATTATTGCGATGGGAGAAGGTGCAAAAGCCGCTCTTTCGGCGTTTGAAGATAAGCTTCGAGGAATTATATAATTCTTATATTTCAAGAGTACGTACTTAATCTGCCAATGACTAGTATATAATTGGTGCATAAAGTACGTACTCTTTGTATGTAAAAGTACGTACTTTTTTAATCACTGATAATCAGTCTTTTAACTTTCATTTTTATCTTTGTTGCTTGCTTTAGAAAAAGTACACCTTAAGCCATAAATAGTATAAATAGGTGGAGGTTCTTTTTTAAGAACTTCAATGCCAAATTAATATTTCTTTCTATTGCTTTTTCGGTAATAGAGAGACGCTCTGCTATTTCTCTATTGCTCATATGTAGCTCTCTGCTCATACGGAAAACTTCTTGCTGACGTGGAGGAAGTAAAAGGACCAGTTTGTCAATGTATTTTTTTAAGTCGGCTGCTCCAAGGTCTTCTTCTATATCATAAGATTCTTCAATAGCCTGAAGTACAGTTACTTTCATAGCTACCTCTTTCAGGTGCCGACGAGAATGGTTGAATATAAGGTTACGAGTGATAATAAACAAAAAACCGTCGAAGCTTTTGGTCTCGTCTAATGTACTTCGTGATTCCCATATCTTCACGAATACTTCTTGTACGATCTCTTCGGTATCTATTCTAGTGGTGATATATAACTTGGTGAAGTTATATACCTGCTGCCAGTAGTGATCATATAATATTTGAAAAGCCCTTTTATCACCCCCTTTTAGACTCTTTATTATTTCCTGCTCTATCATATGGTTTGCCTTGGTGTCAATTAGTGTAGTCGAAACGTTTTTATGATTTTAGGTTACCTGCTTCTTTGTTGTTCAGTAAAGACTTTAGCTTTCAAAATGAATAAGCAAAAATACAATAAAAGAACGAGATAAATCAAATTCAAGGTTTTTATTTCTGCTCTGTCCGCCTTCGTTTTCAATAAACCTGCTTTTTTTAAATTGGAGTAAGTTCTGAAGGAACTATTCTTTTGGGGCTTGGGCTACATTTGCGTTCAATTTTGCACCAAATATTTTTGCCTACATCAGGTAAGACAGGATCATTCTTATAGCTATTCCAATGTTTTTTCATTTGGTTTTCTATTAAACTATTCTTGGACAGTCTTTTATATCCTTCCGAGCTTAACTTATCTGAGAATAAATCTTTAATTAGGCTGTTATTTTTATTATCTTTTTTCATTTTACTTTCTTGATTTACTTTTAGAATGCCTTCTTACAACTAAATACACAATAGAATGATCTATCACCACATCACAATCTATTTTTTTATAAAAAAAATAGATTATAGCCTTTTTAAAGTTTCTTTCAACGACCTATATTCTTTTAAAATACAGATTTAATTTATTGATTATCTGCATGTTATTTATCAAACTAGAATAACGTGGTATGATTGCAAAATATGGATAGAATAACGAGCGATTTTATTAGTTCCTTCAGAACTTTGGTGGGTAGCAGCCTGTGTTGCCTTGCTGATACTAGTAGGAGGTGTATGGATGTTAGAAAATAATACAGTTGAAAAATCAGATCAATATATTGAGATTGTAGCAAATGAAAATAAAATGTATTGTTTACCAGATAGTTCAAAAGTTTGGATGCATGCCGGTAGTTCTATTCGATTTCAAGAAAAATTTATGCAAGATAGAAAAGTATGGTTAACCGGAAACTCTTTGTTCGAAGTTAGGAAACATGCTAATAGTAGATTTAGAGTATATGTTGAAAATGCTTTTATTGATGTAAAAGGAACCTGTTTTCTTGTTAAGCCTCATCCGCAGCTAATTTATAACTGATTCAAATAGCGATTTAATTCACCTAATAGTTCCTACTCGTAGCTTTTCCCCCTGCTTTTCTCCTTGATTTCAGGTTATAGGGCATAGCTTCCCCTTTCCCCAGTTAGCTGAAGGCATAAGTAATCCCACGAAAAGTTGTTTTTACGGACTCCAAAGCAACTTGTATGGTTTGTCGGAATAAATATTGAGTACCCATTGTCTGCCTGTCTTTACCCATTTCGCAGGAACTGTAATGAATCGAAAGATAAATCGTTTGACTCGGCTTACCGGTTCAATATCTTCAAACACGGCTGCAACCTTCTCAATAAGGTAAGCATAAAAGTTTTTAGCCATGGCTGTAAGTAGCAGGAATACTGTATTCTCTTTGAGGAATGAACAGGGAAGATGACTCCACCCGAAATCGTTATTCATCATGTCGAATGTTCTTTCACAGGCTCCACGAGCATTGTAGAAGAGTACAATGTCTTTTTCAGAACTTTCATGGTCATTGGTTAAGATGCACCGATAGGTGTATTCACCATCAAATAGGTCCAATTGGTTGTCCTTACGCTTTTGCCTTTGAATAACAAGTCGGTAGTTTTCTTCTTGCAAAAAGGAAGTAAAAGGTATGGAGGTCACTTCATAATTCTCGAAGTTGATTTCTTCTTTTTTCCAATCTGTGATTTTCGTCATTTCTTCATACAGAGACTGACATTTGCCGGCTCGTATGTAGAACTTGTTGCAGTAGCCATGTGTCATACGGATAATCTCTTCCGAATAAGAACCACAGTCCATCCGGCAACGGTCTATGAATATTCCCCTATCGGCCAAACGACGAAAAGTCCGTTGGAGCGTATCCGCTTGACGAAAACGGACATTTGCGTTTGCGGCCCGATTTTCCACACCAACAATGTTACCACCAATAGTTGCCGTGCCGGGGAAATAACCACGTTTTTTCTTGTAAGAATACTGAGTGTCATACTTTTCTGTGGGAATAAACTGGTGGTCGAAGTCCAAGTTATAAAGCGTGTTTGGCTTGAGTTGTTCTGTTTGAAGGAGCATATCGAGCATCAAACTATTAAGCTGTTCCGCCTTATTGAAAGCATAGCTTGCTCCTTTTTGGGAAGTATAGTGGATATCCAATTCTGCGAGTTCTTTTATGCCTCTCAATAAAGTATCCGGACTGGGGATTTCAGTATCCGGGCGTAATTCAAGATGTTTGCCAAGGTGTTTGCCGATATCTTCGATGTGGTCACCGCCGCAATAGTAGATCCAAAATAGGCTCGAAATAATTTCGCTATATTGGTAACCGGCGTAGGAAGAACGTAATCCTAAAGATTTATCGATCACGGAATTCAGTCCTAAACGAGAAAATTCATCCATTGCGTAAAATATACCCCCAAAAGGAGTGATATTATCTGATTTTATGGCTATTTTTGTTGTCATATGCACAAGTACCTTTATGGTTTGTTTGGTAGCACTAATTTAGGTGAATCTTGTGACATAACCAAACCTTGAGGATGTTATTCATCCTCAAGTGTTTGGATTCTCTGAAAATAATATGACTGCGGATTTAAGGTTAAGCAAAATGGGGATAACGATAATAAAATTACATTGTTTAGCGGAAGTATTGAATTTAATGTGGAGTCGACTGATCATAAAATTCTTTTAAAACCCATGCAGGAGGTGGTTTATAACTCCGATGGCTCCGGCGTTCAATTAATTGATTTAAGTAATATTTCGTGGAAAGATGGTCGCTATTACTTTACCAATATAAGCCTGAAGCGCTTTATCGAAACAATTAACGATATGTACAAAACGGATATTTCGCTACGTACCTCTCCCAATGCAGAGAGTGCATTTACCGGTAGTATTCGCTACGATGAGCCATTGGATGATGTCATTAGTAAGATCTGCTTTGCATTAAACCTTAAGAGAGGAGAAGAGAAAGGGAAAGTTACTATATATAATTAAATATTTTTTGTCAATCTAAAGTCTAATTTAAAAATCAAATTGAAAACATGAGAAGACCTCAAAATCCTTACAGGTTACGGTATATGAAATATATCGTTCTGTTAATGTTACTTTATCCGATGGGCGTTATTGCTGCCCAAAAAATAGTTTCGGTTAAAGGACAATCAATTTCTATGAAGCAGGCCATTGAGCTTATTGAGAAAAACAGTGATTACACCTTTTTTTACAACGCAGCCGACCTAAAACACATGTATCCCAAAAATATCGATTGCCAGGGAACAATAAATGAAGTACTTGAGAAAGTTTTTGAGGGTACCGGGGTGAGCTATCTCATAAGAGGTGAGGAAGTGATTCTGAAAGTTAATGTGCAGCAGAATGCTCAACAACAGAAGAAGAACCAAATAATGGGTGTGGTGGTTGATGATAAAACCGGCGAAAGCATCATTGGAGCTACAGTAAAGCTACTTGGTGCGAATGTGGGGGTCATCACTGATTTGGACGGTAAATTTACAATTTCGGCTTCTCCTAAAGATGAGTTGCAGGTATCGTTTGTTGGATACATTACTAAGACCTTGAAAGTCGGAAATCAAAAAGTGATTTCAATCTCTTTGGCTGAAGATGCTCAGCAACTCGATGAGGTTGTAGTCACAGCTTTTGGTACGGGACAGAAAAAAGAGAGTGTTGTGGGCTCTATCCAAACAATGAGACCGGCAGATTTGAAGGTTCCCTCGGCTAACCTATCTACTTCGTTTGCAGGACGTATGGCGGGTGTCGTTGCTTATCAACGTACCGGATTGCCCGGACAAAACGGAGCTGATTTCTTTATTCGTGGTATCTCGACCATTAGTGGTATTACCTCTCCATTGATTATTCTTGATGGCGTCGAAGTTAGTTCCGGCGACTTAAACGCAATTGATCCTGAAATTATTGAGGGATTTTCGATACTAAAGGATGCTACGGCTACAGCCATGTATGGTACCCGCGGAGCCAATGGTGTAATGATTGTAACAACAAAATCCGGTGAAAACCTGGATAAACCGATCATTGGATTTCGTGTTGAAGCCAATATGACTACTCCGACTCAAACACCCAAATTTGTTGATGGAGCTACTTATATGGAGTTGTATAATGAAGCCGTTTCTAATCAAGGAACTGGAGATGTGTTATTCACAAATCAGCAGATTCAAGGAACTCGTAACATGCTCAATCCTTATATTTTCCCCAATGTAAATTGGTATGATGAAATTTTCAATGATGCAGCTTATAATCAAAAAGCGAACTTCAATATCCGTGGAGGTACGAAGAAGATCACTTACTTTATGAATATTACAGCCAATCATGAAACCGGTATGCTCAAAAATCGGAGTAAAGACTATTATTCATACAACAATAATATTAGCCTGATGAAGTATGCCTTCCAGAATAATATTGATTTTCACATGACAAAATCATCTACGATCTCGCTCCATTTAAATGCTCAACTGGTCGATATGACTTCTCCTGCTATTGGTGCTGATGAGACAGATCCTTCTAAGCAGATGGAGAAAATTTACGGCTCTATCATGGATTCGAATCCGGTAGATTTTCCCGTTTTTTTTCCAAATACCGGCGAAAAGTGGGTGAAGTGGGGGGCGTATGCTGGTGGTAATGAACAGGGAGCAACCAACCCGCTAGCACAAGCTACACGAGGGTACTCTGATAGCTTTGCCAGCACTGTGATCGCTAATATCGATTTTGACCAGAAACTGGACTTTATCACGAAAGGACTTCGTTTTAAAACCATGTTCTCTTTTAAAAATTACAGTAAAACAACAACCAACCGTACACAGGATGTGAACCGCTACTCTATTGCAAGCTTTTCGCAAAATGCGGCTGGTGAGTATGAATATGTGGTAGAGCCATTGGGTACCCCATCAAAACCCGTATTATCGACCAAAAGAATGGTTAATGGCGACCGAAGAATGTATTTTCAGGCGTATGTCGATTATAACCGCTCGTTTGGCGATCATTATCTAAGTGGTATGGCACTCTTGAATATGGATGATTATTCGTTAAACGCAGGTGACGGCTTAATCAATTCTTTGCCTAAACGCAAAATAGGATATGCTTTCCGTGCTTCTTACGATTATGCACATCGTTATATGTTAGAATTCAATGCCGGCTATAATGGTTCGGAGAACTTTGCACCTGGCAAACGTTTTGGTTTTTTCCCTTCGGTAGCGTTGGGTTGGAACGTAAGTGAGGAGAAATTCTGGCAGCCAATGAGTAATATCGTTTCGAGACTTAAGTTCCGTGGCTCGTATGGTTTGGTGGGTAACGACCAAATCGGTAGTGAGCGCTTTATCTATATGGCAGATGTATTATTGCAAGGAGATAAGGACAGCCCGGGGTTTACTACGGGATATGGTAATAATAAACTAGATCTGAAAGGCCCTATTTATAACCGTTTTCAGAATAATGATATAACATGGGAGGTAGGCCATAAATTGAACGTAGGTGCAGATATCCAGTTGTTCAATGCACTAGACCTTTCTATTGATGTGTTTGAAGAGATAAGAAGCGATATCTTTCAACAAAAAATGTCGATTCCAAACTATTTAGGTGCAGCGAAGACGAAAATCTTCGGTAATTTAGCCAAAGTAAAGAATTGGGGTGTGGATGTTTCTGCCGATTATGGTAAGCGTATTTCAAAAGATTTCTTCATTCAATTTAAGGGAACATTCACCTTTGCTCGTAATAAAGTGCTAGAATATGATCAGGCACCCGGTGTGCGTCCTGCGAACTCTAAAGTGGGACATCCGGTTAATACTATTTTTGGTTTTGTTAGCGACGGTTTGTATATTGATCAAGCCGATATCGATCGGAGTCCTTCTTCTATGCTGGGCAATATTGCAATTGCTCCGGGAGATATAAAGTATGTGGACCAACCGGATAAAGATGGTAAATATGATGGTAAGATTACCAATGACGATAAGATCGCTATGGGACATCCTACCGTTCCCGAAATCGTATATGGTTTTGGCCCCTCGATGACTTATAAGAAATGGGATTTCTCTTTCTTTTTCCAAGGTGTGGCCAATACATCGTTGATGATGGAAGGTTTTCATCCTTTCGGAGCTCAATATAATCGCAACGTTCTACAGTTTGTGGCAGATAATCGTTGGGACCCGACTAATCAGGATAGAAACTCGACTTACCCCCGTCTGACGAAGTATGAAAATAATAACAACAATAAATCTTCTGATTTTTGGTTGCGCAATGGAGCTTTCTTGAAGCTGAAAAACGTAGAGTTAGGCTATTCTTACAAGAAGATGAGAGTCTATGTTAGCGGTGTTAACTTATTAACCTTTGCCCCCTTTAAACTTTGGGACCCGGAAATGGGTGGTGGGGCAGGTTTGAAGTACCCCACACAGCGTGTATTTAATATCGGTTTCCAAATGTCGTTTAGATAAAATGAAGAATAGAATGAAAACAATAAATAAATTTTTAGTATGGGCATTAATTATTATCGGATTCACGTCTTGTGACTTTTTGGATATTGTGCCCGATGAAAAGGAGAAAGCAGAAGATGCTTTCGAAGATGTGAATGCAGCCGAACGTTATATGTATTCGTGTTATGCCTATTTGCCGCAAGCGCGAAGTGGTACCGGGTCATTGGATTTTATGACAGGTGATGAGGTTGTAACTGCTTTTGAGCATGAAACCTTTGCCTCTTTTCCAAAAGGAAACTATACGGCCTCTTCTCCGGTTATCTCATATTGGGATACCTTTTTCCAAGGGTTACGTCAATGCTACATTATGTTAGCGAATGTACATCGTGTTCCCGGTTTATCAGAAGAAACGAAGAATGACTATATTTCGCAAGCTAAGTTTCTCATAGCTTATTATCATTATCTATTGGTTCGATGCTATGGTTCGGTTATTTTGATCAAGGAAGAACCGGATATTTTAACGAAACCAAGTGACTATTTGGGAAGAACCCCACTCGATGAGTGTGTAAGCTATGTTTGTAATACTTTTGATGAGGCTGCCAGTGGTTTGCCTGCTACGCGCCCCGTACGCTATTATGGCTTGGCAACAAGTGTTGCCGCCAAATCATTAAAAGCTAAAATGCTGCTTTATGCTGCATCGCCCTTGTTTAATGGGAATGCTGAGTTTTATGCCGATTTGAAAGACAAAGAAGGGAACGCTTTAATGCCGTTGACCTATGATCCGCAAAAATGGGTGTTAGCTAAAAATGCCTATAAAGAAGCGATTCAGTTGGCCGAGGCCAACGGTTTTGGTCTCTACACAAAATCAGATAAGGATGATGGTAATGCAGAGCCTAAAGATCCTGTACAACATTGTTTACGGTATGTTATTATGGATGCCGGCAACAATGAAGTCATTTGGGCTGATAGCCGGGGAGAGGGTTCTTATGGAGTGCAAAATAAGTCATTGCCTTATTCATCGGGGTCGGCTTGGAATGGGGTAGCACCTACGTTAACCATGTTGAAGCGATTCTATACAAAAAACGGGTTACCCATTGATCAAGACCCTGAATATAATACAGCCGAGATGTTTAATGTAACTACCGTAGATGCTGCACATGCCAAGCAAGCTGCTGTGGGGGTAAAAACGTTCAAGTTTAATTTAGATAGAGAACCTCGCTATTATGCGTGGATCGCTTTTCAAGGAGGATTCTTTGAAGTGCTTAGCGCTGCTTCTAATGGTGCTTATGCGGCAGATCAGAGCTATAAACAATATTCGGGAAACGGTTATGGTAAATTAGTTTGTGATTTTGTTTGGGGAGGTAACTGTGCTCGTGGTACAGGAGGAAGCCTTCGAGGAAATAACTATTCTCCGACAGGATTCTTGAATAAAAAAGGGGTGAACCCTGGCTTTGCTGTATCTAAATCACTTCAAGGCCCATTGGATTATCCATGGCCTATTATTCGTATGGCTGAACTTTATTTAGGATATGCAGAGACTTGTGTGGAAACGAATGAGTTGGGAGAAGCAGCTGATAACTTGAATAAGATACGCCAACGCGCCGGTATACCTACTGTTGAGAAATCATGGGGGGAAATCGCTGGAAAACAACTAACGCAAGACCTTTTGCGCCAGATTGTTCGTCAGGAACGACAAGTGGAGTTTTATCTTGAGAATCAAAACTTTTGGGATTTGCGGCGATGGAAAATTGCAGAAAAATACTTCAATGTAAAGGCTAAAGGTATGGATATTACAGCCAAAACGATTGATGAATTCGTTAAACCGACTGAAGTGGTGTTTGAGCGTAAATTCGAAAGTCCTACACAGTATTTGCTGCCTATTCCGCTCTCTGATGTGAATAAGAATGAAAAATTAGTTCAAAATCCTGGTTATTAGTAGAATGATATGAAAAGAAGTTTATTATATTTTGCTATGGCGACCTGTTTGCTCATTATGGCGGGTTGTGCTAAAGATGAGACTGGAATTATTCCCTCTAATCTTTCAAATGTAAGGACGGAAGAGCGTCCGGGTGGAATCTTTGTCCAATGGGATAAACCTTCGGACAATACGGTTATGTATGTTAGGGTCTCTTATTACGATCATTTGCTAAAGAAAGATGTCTCTCGTTTATCGAGTTGCGACACGATCTTATTACCTAATACCAGACATAAATATGGAGAGTATAAAATGGCGATTCAACCGTTTAGCTCTACAGATACCGCAGGGAAGGTTGAAAACTTGACAGGGACTTCCGGCAAAGCACCTGTTACCACTGTGGCTTCTCAATTGACATTGAAAGCCTCTGATTTGAGTACGAATGCACAAGAGGCCTCTGAAGGTTCAATTGCAAACTTACTTGATGGAAATACAAGCACTTATTTCCATACTACCTGGAACAATCCTCCTGCGGCTCCTCATTGGATGCAGGTAAATCTCCCGCAAGAGATAACGGAATTCTATCGTTTTTTCTATGCTCCACGTAATAATGCGAATAATAAGCCAACTGATTTTGACTTGATGGGAAGTAGCGATGGAACGACTTGGTTTCTGCTGAAGAACTTTACGAAAGAGGCTGATGGCTTGCCGGTTACTGCTACTGGAACGTACACATCAGGCGATCTATCAGTGGAGAAACCTTTTAAATATATTCGCTTCTCTGTAAATAAAACAAATTCTGGATCTGTGTTCTGGACAATGTCCGAATTTAAGTTTTATGCAGTGAAAATTGTTGATCCTGAGGCAGAAACAGGTAATAAGTAGGCCTAAAATCACCTTAAATAACTTATAATTACTATATTTGACGGCGGAAATGCAATACTGAATGTGTCGACTGGTTTTGTGTTTCCGCCTTTTAAATCTAAAAACTTAATGAAAAAGTACCTATTATTAATTTTGATTACATTGCTGCCTATGTATTTATTGGTGGCATGTTCGGAGGATGAAAAATTATTAGTCTCTAATCTGACAGTCAGTAAAGAGGTTGTCGATTTTAACAACACGGCCGGGGAACAAGAAATCGCGGTTACCACCAATGCGGATGATTGGGTGTTTAAGTCAGATAAAGCTTGGTGTCGTCCCTTTGCGAATGGACAAACATTGAAGATCTCGGTCGATGAAAGCGACGAGCGACTTGTTCGAGAAGCTACGATAACCATAACGGCTGCTAATCAGACAAAGGCTGTTAAAGTTCGCCAACTGGGCTATGAACCTGCTATTTTGGTCGATAAGCAATTATTCAGCGCAGAGGCTATCGGAGGAGATATTCAGCTCTCTATTACCACTAACGTAAAGGTGGATGTGAAGCTTCCTGAATGGATCACTACTGCTCCGGCTACTCGTGCTCCGGAAATGATTACTACTGCACATACATATTCGGTAAAACCGACAACGCTGGATAATCAAAGACAGGAGTATATTAAAATAACAGAGGTATTGCCTGAATTGCCAGGCTCAAGCAGCAATAAACCTCTTGAAGTGTTGGTGCCGGTTACCCAAAAAGGATTGAATCAATATGAAGGGGGAACCGGCGAAGACATTAAAGGAGATAATAAGATCAAAGTGATTAGTGGTGCAGCTAGCTCATTCCAGGCTGGGTCTGATATTGACAAATCTTTTGATGGAGATTATACCACAATTTATCATTCGAATTGGAATAATAGTGGTACCAATTACTTTCCCATTCAATTGACTTATAATTTTGAAGTATCAACAGATGTGGATTATCTAATCTATTATCCCCGCAGCTCAGGAAATAACGGATTATTCAAAGAAGTCGAGATACAGTCTTCTATTGATGGTGTTACATTTACTAAAGTCATGGATAAAGATTTGCAGGGAGCATCTGTAGCAAGCAGAGTTATGTTTGATCAGACGATTCATGCTAAATCATTTCGTTTTATTGTAAAGAGTGGTGCAGGTGACGGACAGGGCTTTGCCTCTTGTGCCGAAATGGAGTTTTATGCGAAGAATCCGGATAGTTTCGATTATAAGACATTGTTTACCGATGCCACTTGTAGCGAACTCAAGCAAGGCGTGACAGAAGAGAATATCAATGAATGCCAATATCCTTTCTTTAAAAATATAGCCTACTATATGCTGAAGGGAAAGTATGCCAGAGAATTTCGAATAGATCAGTTTAGAGCATATCCCCATCCGGATATTCAGTCGAAAACCCATAAAACAAATGCGTATAGCTTGCTCGACAATCCGACCGGTATTTCGGTGAAAGCAAATGAAGCTTTAGTCGTTTTGGTGGGTGATACACATGGGAAGAACATTGCTTTGAAGGTGCAAAATCTGGATGTTCCCGGAGGTGATGGCTTTGGGGGTATTACCTATCCATTGAATCAAGGTGTTAATAAATTGATCATGAGAGAAAAGGGGCTGGTCTATGTTATGTACCATACAAGTACGCTCGACGATGTAAGTGCAGCTCCTATTAAAATTCATTTTGCCTCCGGAACTGTAAGCGGATACTTTGATTCGGAGAAGCATCAAGGACGTTGGGTGGAGTTAATCAATAAAGCTACCGACCGCTATTTTGATGTATTGGGTAAATATGCACATCTCACATTCGAAACCACTGATCTGAAGTCATACGCCGGATCGAACGGGGATAAACTCATTGCAACCTATGATAAGATTGCCTATAGCCAGCAACAATTACTCGGTTTGGAAAAATATGATAAAATGTTCAAGAATCGTATGTATCTCAATGTGATGTACCATTCTTATATGTACGCAACATCTTACCATACGGCATATCATAAGTCGACAATGAACGCCATTGCTGATGTTGGCAATCTTCAGACGAATGCTTGCTGGGGGCCTGCACACGAGATAGGGCATTGTAATCAAACAAGACCCGGATTAAAGTGGTTAGGTACAACCGAAGTCACTAATAATATTATGTCTGAATATATTCAAACGACTATTCTGAAGCAAGATTCGCGCATACAGGTTGAAGATATGGGGGTGAACTATAGGAACCGTTATTCGAAGGCTTGGAGCAGTATCATTGCTGATAAGCGTGCGCACAGCCTCTCTGATGATGTTTTCTGCAAATTGGTTCCATTCTGGCAGCTTGAACTCTATTTGGGTAAGGTCTTAGGGCGAACACCATTGGTGCAGGCAGATAAGGGGGGATTCTATCCGGATGTATATGAATATATCAGAATCCATGATGATTTGAAAACTCCTGCAGCGCAGCAGACAGAGTTTGTTTATATTTGCAGCAAATTGTCGGGTTATAATTTATTGGATTTCTTTGAGAAATGGGGTTTCCTAACACCGGTTGATATCGAAATAGATGACTACGGGATAGGGAGAATGACTGTTACTCAAGCACGGATCGATGAAATGAAGCAGCGGGTAAATGCATTGGGGCTTCCTAAACCGGATGTAGCCCTGGAGTATATCTCCGATAATACATGGGAACTGTACAAGCAGAAACCTGCCATTGCTCGTGGAACAGCCTCTCGTAGCGGTGATAAGCTAATGATAAATGGGTGGAAAAATGTGGTTGTATATGAGGTGGTCGACACCGAAACCAGACAGCTGAAATTTGCTTCTAGTGGTGAAACGACTCCTTCCGATAATGATTTCTTTACCTTGCCGTTTACGTGGAAAGAGACGTATAAGGTTTATGCTGTTGCGGTAGATGGAACAAGAGTAGAAGTTGTTCTTTAAGGCTGCAGTATGATATTTCGCTTCTTGATGATTAAATATTCATTATAATTGGTAGCGGCTCTTCTGTTTTTTAAGTATCTTCGCTTGCAAAATACTTAAAATGAAGCCATGATCGATTTAAAACAACTCACCGCCCGGGTATGTGAGATCGCTACCGAAGCAGGGTATTTCCTGAAAGAAGAACGAAAGAGCTTTCGTCGCGAACAGGTCATTGAGAAACAAGCTCACGACTATGTTTCATATGTCGATAAGGAGTCGGAACGACGCTTGGTGAGAGCCCTCTCGGCTTTACTACCCGAAGCCGGGTTTATTGCCGAAGAGGGATCGGCCGGTTACAATAATGAGCCTTATTGCTGGGTCATCGATCCGCTTGACGGAACGACTAACTACATTCACGATGAAGCGCCTTATTGTGTCAGCATTGCTTTACGCAACCACGATGAGCTGTTGCTAGGAGTTGTTTACGAGATTTGTCGGGACGAATGTTTCTACGCATGGAAAGGGGGAAAGGCTTTCCTGAATGGCGAAGAGATCCGTGTTTCGTCGGTGAGCGAACTGAAAGATGCCTTTCTGATAACCGAGTTGCCATACAATCATGTGCAATACAAAAGAATGGCCGAACATCTGATTCATGAGTTGTATGGGCAGGTGGGAGGTATCCGAATGAATGGTTCGGCGGCATCTGCACTTTGCTATGTTGCTGCTGGTCGGTTTGATGGTTGGTTGGAAGCCTTTATTGGTAAGTGGGATTATGCGGCCGGGGCATTGATTGTTCAGGAGGCCGGCGGTCGGGTGACGGATTTTGATGGGAGTGAACACTTCTTGGAAGGGCATCACATTATTGCCACCAATGGCTATCTGCATCCTATTTTGCAACGGCTTGTAGCCGAGGTGCCTCTGAAGAATGAATAACGGTTGGTTTAATTCCTTGCTTTCTCTTTTCTTTCCGCGCTGTTGCATCGTTTGTGGCAATGCAATGGTGAAAGGTGAGGAATGTCTGTGTGTGCGTTGTAACATAGAGCTTCCCCGAACCAACTTGCATCAATACAAAGACAACGTGGTCGAACGCATGTTTTGGGGTAAAATACCTATAGAACGGGCTACCTCTTATTTCTACTATCGCAAAGGAAGTGACTTTAGGCAGATTTTATACCATTTAAAGTATTGGGGTGGGAAAAGTGTAGGAGAGGTTATGGGGAGGTATATGGCTGCCGAATTGTATCCCTCGGGTTTTTTCGACGGAGTGGATGTGATGGTGCCCGTACCGCTACACGAGAAGAAACAGCACTCGCGCGGATATAATCAGAGTGAGTATCTTGCATTGGGTATTTCGGTTGTTACCGGTATACCGATAGATACAGAAGCTGTGCTGCGAATTATAAATACCGATACGCAGACTCGAAAATCTGTTTATGAACGATCTTTAAATGTAGATCAGATATTTATACTCCGATATCCGGAGCGTTTTGAAGGGAAGCACATCTTGATTATTGATGATGTGTTAACTACCGGAGCCACGACTGCTGCATGCGGTTCTGCATTTGCGCAGGTGATGGACATACGCATCAGTGTATTGACACTTGCTTTGGCCGATTAGTACAATAAAATAAGGTTTGTCGGTAAGACAAACCTTATTGCTCTTCCTCTTGGACTTGAACCAAGGACCCTCTGATTAACAGTCAGATGCTCTAACCAACTGAGCTAAGGAAGAATATTGCAATTGAGATTTTTTACGCTTTCGCTCTTCCTCTTGGACTTGAACCAAGGACCCTCTGATTAACAGTCAGATGCTCTAACCGACTGAGCTAAGGAAGAATGTTTTTCTCAATTGCGATGCAAAAGTAATAGGATATTTTGAAATATGCAATATCTTTGCAAAAAAAATATCATTAATGGATAAAATAATTGGATTGGGCAACGCCCTTGTAGACGTACTTGCTACGTTGAAAGACGATACGATCCTACACGAAATGGGGTTGCCTAAAGGGAGCATGCAACTCATTGATAGTGCTAAACTACAGCAGATTAACGAACATTTTGACCAGATGGAAACGCATCTGGCAACGGGTGGATCGGCTGGAAATACCATCCTTGGACTCTCTTGTTTAGGGGCTGGAACCGGTTTTATCGGAAAAGTGGGAAAAGATAGTTATGGACGCTTTTTTCATGAGAACTTGCAAAAAAACGGGATCGAAGACAATTTATTACTCTCCGATTTACCTTCGGGTGTAGCTTCTACTTTCATCTCTAAGGATGGCGAACGTACTTTTGGAACTTTCCTTGGAGCCGCTGCTACACTTAAAGCCGAAGACTTACTGCCGGATATGTTTAAAGATTATACGTATCTCTTCATCGAAGGTTATTTGGTTCAGGATCACGAGCTGATTCTTCGGGCTATAACACTAGCCAAAGAGGCCGGTTTGCAAATATGCTTGGATATGGCGAGCTATAATACGGTGGCCGATGACCTTGAGTTTTTCTCTATACTGGTAAACAAGTATGTAGATATTGTGTTTGCTAATGAAGAAGAAGCAAAAGCTTTTACGGGCGAAGAGCCACAAGTGGCCCTGGATATTATTGGTAAACAGTGTAGTGTTGCCATTGTGAAGGTAGGATCGAAAGGCTCGTATATTCGCAAAGGAACCGAAAAAATTGAAGTGAAAGCGATTCCTGTGGAGAAAGTATTGGATACAACAGGAGCAGGCGATTATTTTGCAGCGGGTTTTCTCTATGGCTTGACATGTGGATACTCACTGGAGAAATGTGCTAAAATAGGTTCTATTCTCTCGGGAAATGTTATTCAAGTGATTGGAACCACCATGCCTGCCGAACGTTGGGATGAAATTAAGTTAAATATAAGTGAGATTCTAGCTGAATAAGGGGAGTTTAAATTACTTTTACGTCTCAATATAATGAAAGATAGTATGAAGAAGTTTCTGAATAAACGGAATGTTGTTATCCTAAGTGCTTTATTGACTGTTATTGCTTTTTTTAGTTTTAAAAACAGCGATGACCGTAATTTTCAGTTAGCCAAAAACCTCGATGTATTCAATGCGATAGTCAAGGAGTTGGATCTGTTTTATGTGGATACGATCAATCCGAATAAAACGGTACGCGAAGGGATTGATAATATGCTTTATTCGCTCGATCCCTATACGGTATATTACCCCGAAGATGACCAGGATGAACTAGAACAGATGGTGAAAGGTACCTATGGAGGTATTGGTTCATTGATCCGCTACAACCCCAAGACCAAATATACGGTAATAGCCGAACCATTCGAAGGGATGCCTGCTGCCGAAGTAGGCTTGAAGGCAGGTGATACCTTACTCGAAATAGATGGCAAAGATCTTAAAGGAAACGAAGATGTAAGTTCTCTGTTGAAAGGGGCTCTTGGCACAAGCTTTAAGCTCAAAGTTGAACGTCCCGGCGAAAAGAAACCGCTTGAATTTACCATTGTGCGCAAATCGATTCAAATGGCTACTGTACCCTATTATGGTATGGTAGATAAAGGGGTCGGTTATATCAACCTGAACAGCTTTTCGGGCAATCCGTCGAAAGAGTTTAAGAAAGCTTTCCTCGATTTGAAAAAGCAGGGCATTACTTCATTGGTTATCGACCTGCGTAACAATGGCGGTGGGTTGTTGGAAGAAGCAGTCGAAATTGTGAATATGTTCGTGCCCAGAGGCAAGACCATCGTTACGACCAAGGGTAAGATAAAGCAAGCCAGCAGTACTTATAAAACATTGCGGGAGCCGCTTGATCTGGAAATCCCCATCACTGTACTGGTAAATAGCGGTACGGCCTCTTCTTCCGAGATCTTGGCCGGATCACTTCAAGACCTGGATCGCGCAGTGATAGTCGGTAACCGGACTTTTGGAAAAGGATTGGTGCAAACAACTCGTCCGTTGCCCTATGGGGGGACCTTGAAAATAACGACTTCAAAATATTACATACCCAGCGGACGCTGTGTACAAGCCATTGATTATAAAAACCAAAATGAAGATGGCAGTGTAGGTCGTATCCCCGATAGTTTAACAACCGTGTTTCATACGGCTATCGGTCGTGAGGTACGTGATGGAGGAGGTGTAGCTCCCGATATTACAGTGAAGCAGGAAAAACTGCCGAACATTCTATTTTATCTGGTACGCGACAATCTCATATTCGATTACGCAACGGATTACTGTTTAAAGCATCCGACTATTGTTGCACCTGATAAATTTACAGTAACCGATGCCGACTATGCTGCATTTAAAGCCATGGTGAAGAAAGCCGATTTCAAATACGACCAGCAGAGCGAGAAGGTATTGAAAGCCTTGAAAGAAGCTGCCGAATTTGAAGGGTATATGCCTGAAGCATCCGACGAGTTTAAAGCCTTGGAGAAGAAACTGACGCATAACCTGGATCGAGATCTTGACTATTTCTCGAAAGATATTAAAAACATGATAGCAACCGAGATTATTAAACGTTATTATTATCAACGGGGTGCCATTATTCAGCAATTAAAAGACGATAATGATTTGAAAGAAGCGATTAAAATTCTTCATGAATCGCCCAAATACAAAGAGATGCTGAGTGCACCGGCCAAGGCTTAGTAATAGATGAGAAAACTTGTAGTATTATATCTATTTGTTCTGTTCTCGTATCTTCCTTGCAATGGGAACCCAATTCCTTTTTCTCCCATTGTAAAGAACTTCTCTGCTATGGATTATCATGCAGGAAGCCAAAATTGGGCCATCACTCAAGATGAACGAGGAGTGATGTATTTCGGTAACAATACCGGATTGCTAGAATATGATGGTAGCCGTTGGACTTTGTACCCTATACAAGCAGGTGCTGTGGTTCGTGCGGTGTATGCGTCGCCCGACGGACGGATTTATGTCGGTTCTTTTGAGGAGTTCGGCTATTTTGAACGCAACAAAGAGAATCGGTTGGTTTTTCATGCGCTGAAGCAACAAGTGAAAAACTTCGATTTTCATAACGATGAGATATGGACGATTGTAGAGAGTGATGGAAAAATAATCTTTCAGTCGTTCGGCTCTTTCTTTATCTATAACGGAGAAACAACCACAGGCTATCGCTCCAAAGAGTTGCCTCTGAATCTCTTTCAGATGGGTAACCAATTGTATTCCCAGCAAATCAATGGTGGCCTTTTGGCGTTTACCGGCAAGGGGTTTCGTCCCTTCCTTTCCAGAGAACAACTGGGAGGTGGCGAGGTGACTGCCTTAGTGCCTTATCCCGGTGGTATGTTGTTGCTCACACGCAATCATGGCGGATTTATTTACGACGGCTCTAAAGTGACTCCGTGGCAAACTCTTTATGACAGCGAATTGAAACACCATTCGATCAATCGGGGCATGATGACCAAAGACTCTTGCTACGTCATTGGAACGCTTTCCAATGGGGTATATGCTTTCAATCGGAAAGGAGAATTACTTTGGAAAGTCAATGCCGACAATCAATTGGAGAACAACACGGTGCTTGGGTTATATTGCGATTTGAATAATAACGTATGGGTAGCACTGGACTATGGTGTGGCTTATATTCGCAGTAACTCCTTGGTTTACTATTTTGAACCCGTGCATCGTAAGATGGGAATGGTTTACGATGTTCTTGTGCGCAAAGACGATGCTTATATTGCCTCCAATCAAGGACTTTACCGATTGGAAGACGGACAATTAAGTATTCTTCCGGGACTTGAAGAGCAGGCTTGGACAGTTGGTCAATGGGGCGATCAGGTGATTTGTGGGCATAACCGCGGAACGTTTCAGATTTCGGGCATGCAATCTCAGTTGATGTCTGATATTAAAGGAGCCATGTGTTTGAAAGAGTTGCAGATAGAAAATCACTCACTGCTTCTGCAGGGAACCTACACTTATTTGAACGTATATAAGAACAAACCCGGAGTTGGGTGGTTTTTCTCCAACTCGATCGATAACTTTAGCCACATGGCTAAAAACATAGAGATGGATCATCGGGGGAATATTTGGGTGGAACATATGCGCAAGGGTTTATACAAAGTCCGTTTGGACCCACAGCTAAAGGAGGTGATCGATCTGCAAAAATACACATCGTTGAATCATCGAAGCGATACCCCGTGCTATCTGTTTAAAATAAATGGGCGCATTGTATTTTCGGATGGAGAGAAATTCTATACGTATGACGACATAGCTGATTCGATTATTCCTTATGAGTTGATGAATGATCAGCTCGGCCCATTGAGAGGTATACATACGGTGAACTATATGAGCGATGACCAGTATTGGTTTCTTAGCGACCGTGAGGCTTATCTGGTGCACTGCACGCTAACGAATTTTGAGATTCGAACCCGCCTTTCCTTTGCCACATTCAATAATCTGCCCATCGAAGGGCGTGCCCGAATGGTATATGACAAGCGGCGTAACTGTTCTTACCTTTGCCTGAATAATTCGCTTGCCCGGATAAAGAACGATACAACCGAACGTTACCGGAGCCCGGCGACAACTTCATTATGGGTTTCTCAGCTTTATGCGGCAGATCCGCTGAGTGGTGAGGTGAAGAACTACCCCATTATACCCAATAACCGGATAGAGGCAAATTATAATGATATTACCATTGCTCTGACGTATCCGGTTTACAATGGAAACACTTATGCCGTTCGTTACAGGTTGGAGGGGTTAAGTAATAAGTGGATCGAGGGGCTGCCAACGATGAAGAAGGAATATGCCGGACTTTCCTTTGGGGACTACCGCTTCAAGGCCGAGGTCTATAATGAGCATGGCGTATTGTCATCGGTCGAACTTCCGTTCTCTGTGTTACGGCCGTGGTATTTGTCTTATGTGGCTATTATTTCTTATGTAGTGGTGCTATTGGTATCTTTGTTTATTCTCCTTTACCTGGTTTATGCCTATACAAAAAGAAAAAAGGATAAGGTGATCGAACGGCAACGTGCCAATCATCAGGCCGAAATAGACCGACAAGAGAAAAAGATCATCGAATTGGAAAAAGAACAACTGGAAGTAGAGCTACGCTTTAAAAGCAAAGAGGTTTCCGGAGTGGTGATGACTAATATAGCACATCAGGAGTTTTTGGCCAGTTTGAAGGAGGAGATACAGCAGCAGAAGTTGCAGGGACAATACAGCCGCAAGAACCTTGATAAGCTACTGGCTATGCTGAATCAGAATCTGGTTTCGAATGAAGAGAGCTGGGCTATGTTTCAAACGAACTTCGACCGCATACATGAAAACTTCTTCCGGAATCTGAAAGAACAGTTCCCGGAGCTGACACCGGGAGACTTGCGACTCTGTGCGCTTTTACGGTTGAATCTACCAACCAAAGAAATAGCGAAATTGATGAACATCTCCATTCGCGGTGTAGATGCTGCACGTTATCGGCTACGCAAGAAACTAAACCTTTCGCAAGAGAGCAGTTTGACCGATTTTATGATATCCTTTAAGTAGTTTAATCAAAGTGGTTTATATGTATAAGAAGTACTAATGTAGTACTTCTTTTTTTATGTTCTTATCTGTGTGGTATTCTTGCTGTATAGGTAAATGATAGGCTTTTCGAAGCTTTTGTGTTTATTTGCGGAGAGAAACGGATATACACTTATAAATATACAAACCATGAAACATTTAGTACGTAAGTTAAAAACGATGGCTGTCTTGTTGGTCGTTGTTGTTATCAGTGCTCATGCACAAAAAACTCCGCAGGATATGGATCGCTTTATCGATGCTTTGATGAAGAAGATGACGCTGGAGGAGAAAATAGGCCAATTGAATTTGCCCGTTACCGGAGATATCACCACCGGACAAGCGAAAAGTAGCGATGTAGCCAAACGCATTAGCCAAGGCGAAGTAGGCGGACTCTTTAACCTGAAGGGTGTTGCGAAAATCCGCGATGTGCAAAAGCAAGCAGTGGAGAATAGCCGTTTGGGTATTCCATTGCTTTTTGGAATGGATGTTATTCACGGATATGAAACGGTGTTCCCTATTCCATTAGGATTATCGTGTACATGGGATATGAAAGCCATTGAGCAGTCGGCTCGTATTGCCGCCATCGAAGCTTCGGCCGATGGTATTAGCTGGACGTTCAGCCCGATGGTAGATGTTTCGCGTGATGCCCGTTGGGGACGTATCTCGGAGGGTAGTGGCGAAGATCCTTTTTTAGGAGCTGCAATTGCCCGTGCTATGGTGAAGGGTTATCAAGGAAAAAACATGAGCGGGAAAGATGAAATCATGGCTTGTGTGAAACACTTCGCTTTATATGGTGCTCCCGAAGCCGGACGTGATTACAATACGGTCGATATGAGCCGCAATCGTATGTTTAATGAATATATGTTACCCTATCAGGCTGCCGTTGAGGCCGGAGCCGGTAGTGCCATGGCAGCTTTTAATGAGGTCGATGGTGTGCCTGCTACCGGCAATAAGTGGTTGATGACCGATGTGCTACGCACTCAATGGGGCTTTGATGGCTTTGTCGTAACCGATTATACCGGTATTTCCGAGATGGTCGATCATGGTATGGGCGATTTACAAGCTGTTGCAGCTTTAGCATTGAATGCAGGTATTGATATGGATATGGTGAGCGATGCGTTTGTAAGCACCTTAAAGAAATCGGTCGAAGAGGGTAAAGTTTCCGTTGCCTCTATCGATAAAGCTTGTCGACGCATGCTTGAAGCAAAATACAAACTGGGTCTTTTTGAAAACCCATATAAGTATTGCGATGTGAAGCGTCCTGCTAAAGATATCTTTACTCCCGAGCACCGTGCCATAGCGCGTAAAACCGCTTCTGAGAGCTTTGTGTTGATGAAAAACGACAATCAAACATTGCCGCTACAGAAAAAAGGAACGATTGCAGTGATAGGTCCGTTGGGCAATACGCGCTCGAATATGCCCGGTACCTGGAGTGTGGCCGCAGTACTTGATAATGCTCCTTCACTTGTTGAAGGGTTGAAGGAAGTAACCAAGGGCAAGGCCAATGTGGTATATGCGAAAGGAAGTAACCTCATGAGCGATGCTGCTTACGAGGAGCGTGCTACGATGTTTGGTCGTTCGCTCCACCGCGATAACCGCACGGATAAAGAGATGCTCGAAGAGGCATTGCGTATATCAGCCGATGCTGATGTGATCGTAGCAGCCCTTGGCGAATCGTCGGAGATGAGTGGAGAGAGTAGCTGTCGTACCGATCTGACTATGCCCGATGTGCAACGTACACTACTCGAAGAGCTTCTGAAAACCGGAAAGCCTGTTGTATTGGTACTCTTTACCGGCCGTCCGCTTGTATTGACCTGGGAGAAGGAAAACGTTCCTGCCATCCTGAATGTATGGTTTGGGGGTAGTGAAGCTGCTTTGGCCATTGGCGATGTACTCTTTGGGGATGTAAATCCGAGTGGTAAACTAACAACTACCTTCCCGCAGAATGTAGGCCAGGTGCCCTTGTTCTATGCACATAAAAATACAGGTCGCCCGTTGAACAAAGGATGGTTTGAGAAGTTTCGTACCAACTATCTTGATGTGAGTAACGAACCGCTTTATCCTTTTGGTTACGGACTGAGCTACACCTCTTTCACATACAGTGATATTTCCTTAGATCGCTCCAGCATGGCTGTCAATGGCGAACTAACGGCTACGGTTACGCTGACCAATACAGGCAACAGAGATGGAGCCGAAGTGGTACAACTCTATATTCGTGACCTGGTAGCCAGTATTACCCGCCCTGTCAAAGAGCTGAAAGGCTTTGAAAAGGTCTTTCTGAAAGCAGGAGAGTCGCGCAAGGTCTCTTTCAAAATAACTCCCGAGCTATTGAAGTTTTACAATTACGACTTGCAGTTCGTTTGTGAGCCGGGTGAGTTTGATCTGATGATCGGTGGTAACAGTCAGGAGGTTAAAACCACTCGTTTTGTGCTGACCGACTAACTGAAAGAACAATTTATTCCTTGTTATGCATACCACCCTTCCGGTCTTTTGTACCGGGAGGGTGGTATGTTGTTTGATAGACTTTTCTTTAAAACTCTTTTGCTTTTTTTAGCTGTTGATTATAAGCGTGTTAATGTGCGTTGTGGTATTAAAACAGTACCCGCTTTTTTCTCGTGGTAGTCATGTAGTACTTCTTTTTTTGACTTACATCAATTTATCCTCTAAGTTTGCTGCAGAATTTTAAATCAATACCCACGATGAGAAAAAATCTTTTATTCGTATTTAGTATGTTATTGCTTTCTGCTCTTTCTTTTGCGCAGAATAGCATCACGGTTTCGGGTATCGTAACCGAGAAGAAAACCGGTGAGTCAATTATCGGTGCTACTGTTCAGGTAAAAGGACAGACATTGGGAACTATTACAGGTCTCGATGGTGATTATAAGCTTGTTGGAGTTCCTTCTCAGGCTACTCTGATTGTTAGCTATATTGGAATGAAACCTCAGGAGATAAAGCTGAACGGTTCGTCAATAATCAATGTGTCGTTGGAAGAGGACAATTTGATGATCGACGAGGTAGTTGTTGTTGGCTATGGCGTACAGCGAAAGTCCGACTTGACTGGTGCCGTAGGCTCTATTAAGAGCGACGACCTGAAAAAGGTCTCTACCTCCAATGTAGCCAATGCGCTGCAAGGACGGGTGTCGGGTGTCTTTATCTCGGCCAATGGTGCTCCGGGAAGTTCGCCCGAAGTGCGTATCCGTGGTATCGGTACTACCAACAACAGCAATCCTCTTTATGTAGTCGATGGTATGTTTATGGAAGATATTACATTCCTGAACACACACGACATTGAGTCAATGGAAGTACTGAAAGACGCTTCTGCCACTGCTATGTATGGTTCGCGTGGTGCTAACGGTGTGATTATCGTTACTACGAAACAAGGAGCCGAAGGAAAAGCAGTTGTCAATGTATTGGCCAATGAAGGTTTCCAGTTTCAGAACAGCAACTTCGAGATGGCTTCTGCATCGGAATACGCTACTTTGCTTAATGAAGCTTTGAAAAACACAGGCGGTACTCCCAAATTCGATGATCCGGCTTCGCTGGGTAGAGGAACGAATTGGTTTGATGAGATTTTTCGCGTAGCATCTGTCCGTGAATATCAGGTTAGTGTGAGCGGTGGATCTGAGAAAGTACGCTATAACCTCAGTGCAGGTTACTATAAGCAAGATGGTATCATCAAGGGCAACAGCTACGATCGTTTTACGATTCGTGCCAATAATTCATATAAGTTGAACAAGCGTTTGACTTTTGGTCACAACCTATCTGCTTCGTTCAGCCACAAGCTAAACGAAAATAAATCGGTCGTAAAATCGGCTTATACCATTAGTCCGGTGAAGAAACCTTATAACGAAGACGGTAGCTTTATGGACTCTGAGAGTGCTTCGTCCGCCAACCCCGTTGCTTCACTGCACTATACCAATAATGACGATTGGAAAGACCGGATAGTCGGTAGTGCTTTTCTAAACTGGGAAGTGCTGAAAGGGCTAAACTTTAAAACCAGCCTCGGTATCGATTATCTGAACGGGCAGTATCGTAACTTCACTCCCGAATACTATGTGTCGGAGACGCAGAAGAATACATCGAACAGCTTGACTAAGCGATGGAGCCGTGATTTTACCTGGTTATGGGAGAATCTGTTGACTTATGATTGGCAGATCAATGCCAACAGCCGGTTAAATCTGTTGGGAGGTATCACCGCTCAGAAACGTAAGTACGAACAGTTGGAAGGATTCGGTCGTGACTTCTTTTCGAACAATGATAATTACTGGTACTTGGATCAGGCATCGGTTGACTCTAAGTCTGTTGGAAACAATGGTTACCACGAGGCTATGATGTCTTACCTGTTCCGTGCAAACTACGCATTGATGGATCGCTACCTGTTGACGGCTTCGATGCGTGCCGATGGCTCGTCTAAGTTCGGCCCGAATAACCGTTGGGGTTATTTCCCCTCTGCCGCAATTGGCTGGAGAGTATCGGAAGAGGCTTTTGTGAAAGAGAATGCCACTTGGTTGAGTAATCTGAAACTGCGCGGTAGCTGGGGACAGATTGGTAATGATAAAATCGGAAACGATAAATACAATCCTCTTGCTAACATCAATCCTTCGTACGATGCTATTTTTGGTGGTATTTATTTCCCCGGCGGAACAGTCACTTCGTTGTCTAACAAGAGTATTCACTGGGAGCGTTCGGAGCAGATGGACTTAGGTTTCGATCTGGGTTTATTAAATAACCGATTGGCGGTAGAGTTTGATTACTACCAAAGAGATACCAAAGACATGTTGGTTACGGTAGATGTTCCCGGATCGGTCGGTCTTACTCCTGTCGAAACAAATGTAGGAGCCGTACGTAACTCCGGTATCGATTTTACGGTGAAATGGGCGGATACGTATAAAGACTTCAATTACTCCGTTCGTCTCACAGGAACGACTATCAAGAATGAGGTGATCGATTTGGGAGGCAAACGAATAGCCAGTGGCGATATCGGTGCAGGCAAGTCGGTACAGATGACCGAAGAAGGAATGCCGATCAAGTACTTCTATGGTTACAAGGTAATTGGCATCTTCCAGTCGGATGAGCAGATTAAAGCGTATAACGATAAAGCAGCAGCACTGAGCGGCAAACCCAGCCAAAAATACCAAAACAATGTAGCCCCCGGCGACCTTATTTATGAAGATGTAGACGGTAGCGGTTATATTACAGCCGAAGACCGCAAAGATTTAGGAAGTCCTACCCCTAAATTTATTGGTGGACTCGGTCTTACAGCCTCGTGGAGAGGTTTTGATTTGGCTGTTGATTTCCAAGGCAACTTCGGTAATAAGATATTTAACGCCAAGCAAGTAGAACGCTTCTCGGGAGCAGACAACTGGGATCGCTCCTTCCTTGATCGCTGGACACCCGAGAATACGGGCGCTTCTATACCTCGTATGACACTTGAAGGAAACAACTACCTGGCTTCCGATCGGTATATAGAAAGTGGCTCGTACGTAAAACTGCAAACCGTTGAGTTGGGCTATACATTCCCCAAATTGCTGATGCAGAAAATCCATGTACAGAATCTGAGGTTGTATGTATCGGGCAATAACCTGGCATACTTTACTGGTTATAACGGTTTTACTCCCGAAGTGTTGGGCGGGCTCGATCGCGAGATCTATCCGGTTACAGCTACCTGTCGTTTCGGTCTTAACCTCACATTCTAATCATTTTAATACGGTAATAACATGAAAAAGATAGCTTCAATTTTAGTGGCCTCGGCCCTTACATTCTCCTCTTGTTCGGACTTCCTGAATGTAGAATCTCAGGGAAAACTAACCGAAGATGTTTTCTTCGGAGAAGAGCAAGGTGCGTTGATGAGTATCAATGCTATATATAGTAAATTGCGTACATGGGATCTCATCGGCTTCTCCTGGTTTGGGATCATGGAACTTCCGAGTGATAATTCCGATACCGGTAGCGAATTGGCCGATGGTAGTGTACCTCGGTTGAATACAATTAATAATTTTACATACGATGCTTCCACCGCCGAACTAAACGGTTGGTGGGAGGGAAACTACAAAGCCATCGCTTCCTGTAATGTAGCGTTGGATAACCTCGGTGCAGTGAAGAATGAAGCGCTTCGGGTGAAGTGTGTGGCACAAGCCCGCTTTTTCCGTGGTTTCTTCTACTTCAACCTGGTTCGTGCTTTTGGCGGTGTTCCTTTAATTACGCAAGTACAACAACCGGGCGAGTATGACCAACCCCGCGCAGCAGAGGCACTTGTTTATGATCAGATTGTAAGCGACCTTACATTTGCAGCCGAGAACTTGCCTACCCGTCAGGAGTGGGGAACGAAAGAGCTGGGTCGTGTAACCAAAGGTACAGCCGAAGGATTATTGGCAAAGGTGTATCTTTTCCGTCAGGATTATGCTAATGCGAAAAGATATGCCGGTCAGGTGATTGATCGTAAAGAATATGCACTCCATAATGATTATCGCGACTTGTTCAGTCCCGATTCATACTATTCGAATGAAGTGATGCTGGCCGATCAGTACCTTTGGGGTGAGTCTCAGGACAGAAACAAGGAGTCTGAGTATCTCAAATGGCAGGGTATCCGTGGTGCAGGTATGGGCTGGGGTATGTTCTCTCCTTCCGAAGCACTGGATAAGGCGTATGAGGCAGGCGATCCCCGCCGTACGGCAACGATCTTCTACGATGGCGACGTGCTCGAAGGAAAAGGACAAATCAACTTTAAGAAAGAGATTCCGCCACGTGCCAATAAAAAAACCATTTGGCCTACTAGCTTCTGGAATTCCAATTCGTTCGGTAAGCACAATTGCCACCTGTACTTTTTGCGTTATGCCGATGTGTTACTTATCTATGCCGAAGCATCTAATGAAATAGACACCGATAAAACGGCTGCCCTTGCCAAACTCGAAGAGGTGAGAGCCCGCGCACGTCGCTCGGTTCATCCTGCCGATATGGTAGTTGATTTGCCGGCAATCACAGAAACCGATACAGACAAACTGCGTGAGCTTATCTGGCATGAGCGTCGTGTGGAACTGGCTTTGGAAGGACACCGCTTTTACGACCTGATTCGCGCCGATAAAGTAGTGCCGGGCTATGCAGCGAAGATGCTGAAAGCACATGGTAAAGACAATTTCACGATGGCTCAGCACGCCACCTTCTTTATTCCTCAAAAGCAGATCGACATCTCTCAAGGAGTATTGACACAAAATAAGTAATTCAATAGGTATCATGAAACATACACTCATTTTATTCTTTTTTATTCTCGCTTCTGCCTGTACGGCAGAAGCGAGTTTGCCATCTACCGCTCCTAACAAGCCAAAGCTTTCGGATGATGACCTGATGACACTCGTACAGAAACAGACCTTTCGCTATTTTTGGGACTATGCCCACCCTGTATCGGGTTTAGCGCGCGAACGCAGCAACGGTAGCGATGAGATCGTAACCATCGGTGGTTCCGGCTTTGGGGTTATGGCTATCATCGTTGGGGTAGAGAGAGGTTTTATCACCCGTCAGCAGGGAGCCGAACGTCTGCTCAAGATCGTGAAATTCCTTCATAGCAAGGAGACCGACAGCTATCATGGCTTTTGGGCGCACTGGATCAACGGAACAACCGGCAAAACCATCCCTTTCAGTCGCAAAGACGATGGAGCCGATCTGGTCGAGTCGGCTTTTATGTTCGAGGGGCTGTTGGCCGCTCAGCAGTACTTCACACAAGACAATCCTGCCGAGAATCAGGTGCGGGGGCTCATTCAAGCCCTTTGGCGCGAAGCCGAGTGGGATTGGTTCACCAAAGGAGGCGAAGAGGTACTCTACTGGCACTGGTCGCCCAATAATGGTTTTGCCATGAACCACCAGATCAAAGGACACAATGAATGTCACATCACCTATATTCTTGCTGCGGCATCACCCACCTATGGAGTTAAAGAATCGGTTTATCACAAGGGTTGGGCCAACTCAAATGTTTTCAAAAATGGCAAGGAGTATTATGGAATTTCCTTACCTTTGGGCACAGAGTTCGGTGGACCTCTTTTCTTTACTCACTATTCGTATATGGGACTTGATCCACGCGGATTGAAAGATCGCTATGCCGATTACGAGGAACAGATGAAAGCACATACGCTCATTAACCGTGCTTATTGTATCGATAACCCGAAGAAGTTCAAAGGGTATAGCGATAAGTGTTGGGGTTTGACAGCGAGCGACGGCGATCAAGGCTATTCGGCACACTGTCCGCAAAACGACCGGGGTGTCATTACCCCCACGGCGGCACTTTCTTCGATTCCTTACGCTCCCGAGCATTCGATGAAAGCCATGCGCTACTTCTATGAAGAGCTGGGCGACCGTCTTTGGGGTGAGTATGGTTTCAAAGATGCCTTCAATCTGGGACAAAACTGGTTTGCTCCCTCTTACCTGGCTATCGACCAAGGTCCTATCGTGGTGATGATCGAGAACTATCGCAGTGGATTGATTTGGAAACTCTTTATGAGTCACCCCGATGTGCAGAATGGATTAAAGAAGTTAGGCTTCACCTCGCCCCATATCAATTGATTCATTAAAAGAACTACCACCATGAAAAATAACTTTTTAATTAGTCTCTTATTAGTAGGTAGCCTGTTTGCCACCTCTTGCACCAATCCCAAAGAAGCAGCCTTGAAGGTCATGACTTTCAATATCCGCTTAGACCATGCGGGCGATAGCTTGAACAATTGGCAATACCGCAAAGATAATGCCGCGCAAATGATAACTTACTATGCTCCAGATGTGTTGGGTATGCAGGAGGTCGTGCATAACCAATTGGTCGACCTGAAAGATCGCTTGCCTCAATACACTGCCTTAGGGGTAGGACGTGCCGATGGCAAAGAGGCGGGTGAGTACAGTTCCCTCTTTTACAAAACAGAACGCTTCGACCTGTTGAAAGAAGGAACGTACGGGCTCAGCGAAACTCCCGACCGGATAGGTGTGAAGGGATGGGATGCTGCCTGCGAACGTATTGTGACCTGGGCCATACTGAAAGACAAAGAAAGCGGTAAAGAACTGGCTGTGTTTAATACGCACTTCGACCACATGGGCGAGGTGGCCCGCCGCGAAAGTGCCAAACTGCTATTGGCCAAAGCACAGGAGATTGCCGGTAAGCTGCCTGTTATTGTAACAGGCGACTTTAACAGTACGCCCGATTCGGAACCGATCCGGCTCATCGCCGATGGCGGACTCAAAGATACCCGTATGCTTGCTCCCGTAGTTTACGGTCCTGCCTGGACTTTCCACGACTTCGGTCGTATTCCGTTGGAGAAACGTACACTGATTGATTATATTTTCGTAAGCGAAGGAGTAGAGACCGTCGATTATCGGGTGATTCAGGATATCCCCGATGGCGGCTATCTTTCCGATCATACCCCCGTAGAGGCCAACTTGATTATTCGCTGAACCTAACGTCGGGCTTTTGTGTTTAACAATGCTGTGATACAAGAGTATCAGACTAAAAAATAACTAATACCTTTTCAGGATGAACTTACAACGAACGCTTACCTTGTTAGTAGCCTCTTTCATCGTTTCGGCTACCCTGTTGGCGCAGAGTATGCGTCAGGATACTTACTGTAATCCGCTTAATATCGATTACACGTATATGATTTATGACTCTTCGCGCGATATCTCTTACCGGTCGGGAGCCGATCCTGCCGTGGTGGAGTTTCGGGGCGAGTACTATATGTTTGTGACCCGTTCGCATGGTTACTGGCATTCGAAAGATTTGCTTCATTGGGACTTTGTAAATCCGGGCAAGAATTGGTATCCGCAAGGATGCAACGCTCCGGCGGCTCATAATTACAAAGATTCGGTTTTGTATGTGCTGGGCGATCCCTCGGGCGCTTCGAGCATACTTTATACCGACAACCCCAAAAGCGGGAACTGGGAGGCGACCCCTGCCATTCTGGGCGATCTGCAAGATCCCGCGCTCTTTATTGATGACGACGGCAAAGCCTATATGTTCTGGGGCTCCTCAAACACTTACCCCATTCGGGGCATGGAGCTTGATAAGAACCACCGCTTCACCAAGAAAGGCGAAACGGTACCACTCTTTAACCTCGATATGCCCAAGCATGGTTGGGAACGTTTTGGCGAGAACCATTCGGATACCATTCTGGGCGGATACATGGAAGGCCCTTGGCTTACCAAGCACAACGGAAAGTATTATATGCAATACGGTGCTCCCGGCACTGAGTTCAATGTATATGCCGATGGTGTGTACGTAGCCGATAGCCCTCTGGGTTCTTATACGTATCAGAAGCACAATCCGGTATCGTACAAACCCGGCGGCTTTATGAACGGAGCCGGACACGGAAGTACCGTTGTAGGTCCCGGTGGGCAGTACTGGCACTTTGCTTCGATGGCTCTTTCGATCAATGTCAACTGGGAGCGTCGTCTCTGTATGTTCCCTGCCGGATTCGACAAAGAGGGGTTGATGTATGTCGATACCCGTTTTGGCGATTACCCCCGCTATGCCCCCGGGGTTCCTCAGAAGGCAGGACAGTTTCGCGGATGGATGCTTCTTTCGTATCAGAAACCGGTGACGGCTTCGACTACAGAAGGCACCTTTGCTCCTGCCGCATTGACCGATGAACTGAATAAATCGTTCTGGCTCGCTGCCGCTAATGACGAAAAGCAATGGGTGATGATCGATCTGGAAACTCCGGCCTCGGCTTGTGCCATTCAGGTGAACTATCACGACTATCAAAGCAATATGTATGGTCGTCTGCCCAATTTGCATCATCGCTATACGATTGAAGGTTCTCTCGACGGACAGAACTGGACTACCCTGGTCGACCGCAAAAGCAGCTATAAGGATACTCCCAACGACTACGTGGAGTTGGCCGTTCCTACTACAGTGCGTTACGTGCGCTACCGCAATATCGATGTGCCTACGCCCAACCTTGCCATCTCCGAGCTTCGTGTATTCGGTTTGGGCTTAGGCAAAGCACCTGCCGCGCCCAAAAAGCTGACCATAGACCGCAAGGCAGATCGTCGTGATGTTCAACTCACTTGGACACCCGTCAAAGGAGCGCAAGGCTACAATGTTTTGTGGGGCATCGCTCCCGATAAGTTGTACAGCTCGTGGATGGTATATGGCAATAACGAACTCTTTATGAAGTCGCTCACCGTCGATCAAGATTATTACTTTTGCGTAGAAGCATTCAATGAAAATGGTGTATCTTTACGCTCGGCAGTTATTCACGTTCACTAACCAAGCTAATTCAGTACGTTCACTAACACGCAAACTAATATGAAGAAGTTACTAACCCTTTTTGCTCTGCTGCTGCTTACCGCCTCGGTAGTAGCGCAACAAGGCTATGAGAAGAAAGTATTCGTCTCTCCGCAAGGCGACTCGTTGCAGTACCGCTTGCTTCGTCCCGAAGGGCAGAAGTCCGGAAAGAAATACCCGCTGGTGCTCTTTCTGCACGGTGCAGGAGAGCGCGGCAGCGACAACGAGAAGCAGCTTACACATGGTGGGCAGATGTTTCTTAATCCGGTCAACCGAGAGAAGCATCCCGCTTTTGTGCTTGCTCCGCAATGTCCCGAAAGTGGTTACTGGGCGTATCACGCACGCCCTACTTCCTTTGTTCCGGCAGAGATGCCTTTGAATGAACCCATCACCCCGATTTTCAAAACCCTCAAGGAATTGCTCGATACCTATCTGGCACTGCCGGAGGTCGACAAGAAAAGGGTCTACATCATCGGTCTTTCCATGGGGGGCATGGGTACGTATGATATGGCTATTCGCTACCCCGAGGTTTTTGCCGCTGCCGTACCTATCTGCGGAACGGTCAACCCCGCACGGTTGAAGCAAGCTAAGTCGGTTAACTTCCGTATCTTTCACGGTGATGCCGACAATGTAGTTCCGGTCGAAGGCTCGCGCGAAGCCTACAAAGCCCTCAAACAAGTAGGAGCCAAGGTCGAATACATCGAATTCCCCGGTTGCAACCACGGTAGCTGGACACCTGCCTTCGGTACGCCCGATTTCATGGAGTGGCTCTTTAAGCAGAAGAAGTAAGCCCATAGCCACGCATTATTACATAAAGCAGCGTCCCACAGAGTTTATCGGTTTGTAAACTCTGTGGGACGCTCTCATTTGTCATTAGTGCTATCCGCTTCGATCAGCAGAAACACTTGTTGCCCGGCAAGGGGCTACTTCTCTTCGTAATCTCCATTCGCTTTGATTAGCTCAATGAGTTTCTCTACCGCTTCCGCTTCGGGGATGTTCTTTTCAACGCACTCCTTCCGTTTGTACAGGCTGATTTTGCCTCTGCCTGCTCCTACATAACCGTAATCGGCGTCTGCCATTTCGCCCGGTCCGTTGACGATGCACCCCATAATTCCTATCTTTAGTCCTTTGAGATGCGATGTCGCTGCTTTCACACGGGCAATGGTGCTTTGTAGATTAAATAAGGTACGTCCGCAACCGGGACACGAGATGTATTCCGTTTTCGACGTACGCACCCGTCCGGCTTGCAGGATGCCGAAGGCGGTTGCATCGATCACGGCATGGCTCAGCGTACCTTGATTCAGGAGGTAGATACCATCGCACAACCCGTCGAAGATCAGTGCACCTGTATCGGCGGCCGATTTGATTTGTAGTTCTTCGGCTTCGTTCTCGGCATAATGCTGGAAGATGACGATTGGGTTTTTCAATCCATCCTCCATCAGTTGATGCGCCAAGGCACGGTGCTCACCTACACGGTTGAGGTGGTTGCTTTGCGAGATCACGACCACTTCGGGATGCCGTTGCAAACACGCCAATACCTCGTCGGTGAGTGCTGTATATGGCATGAAGAGGAACTTCAGCTCCGACTGGCAAGCATCGATCAAGGATAATTGTTGGTAGTTGAAGGCAGGCCAGGTATTGGCTGCCTGTGTCCACACATCGGCATCTACGATGTATTGCATATCCGGTGTTTCGGGTTGTGTGGGCAGTTCGCGTCCGGCATAAATATAGTCTGGGGTAAACTGCGGATCAACCTCGCTGCGTCCGTCCATGCGGTCGGCTATGACTACGGGCAGCTGTTCGCCGCCAATGTTGCGCACCGCGGTTGTTACGCGGCGTGTCGGCGAAAGGTAATGAAACTCTGCTGCCGGCATACCCGGAATGAAAGGATGCTCTGTTCGCTGTGCGATGTAATCGACCAGTTTGCGTGCTACCGGAATTTCCAGTTCGGGCTCTTCGCTGAGTGACACCCGGATGGTGTCGCCCAATCCGTCGGACAGTAATGCGCCGATGCCCAGAGCCGACTTGATGCGTCCGTCTTCTCCATCGCCCGCTTCGGTTACACCTAGATGCAGCGGGAAGTGCATACCTTCTTGCTCCATCACCGATACGAGCAGGCGAACGGTTCTCACCATCACCACCGTATTCGATGCTTTGATCGAGATCACCACCTGATCGAATCCCTCGGCTACGCAAATGCGCAGGAACTCCATGCACGACTCAACCATGCCTTCGGGCGTATCGCCATAACGAGACAGGATGCGATCGGACAGTGAGCCGTGGTTCACGCCGATACGGATGGCGGTGCGGTTCTCTTTGCAGATGTTCAGAAACGGTACAAACCGATCGTGTATCTTCTGCAACTCTGCCGCATACTCTTCGTCGGTGTAGCTCAGTTCCTTAAAGGTGCGTGCCGCATCCACGTAGTTTCCCGGGTTGATGCGTACCTTCTCGGCATACCGTGCAGCCACATCGGCTACTTTGGGGTTGAAGTGCACATCGGCTACCAAGGGAACCATATAGCCGCTTTTGCGCAAACCGATGTTGATATGCATCAGGTTCTCGGCTTCTTTGATGCCCTGAGTCGTGAGGCGCACGTACTCTCCGCCGGCGTCGACAATCCGTTTGGCTTGTGCCACGCAGGCGTCTGTATCCTGTGTCGACGTATTGGTCATCGACTGGATACGAATGGCGTTGGGGCCGCCCAACGGAGCAGCCCCAACCATTACTTCTGATGTCTCCCGGCGGGAGTAGTTGAATAGATCCATTTAGTTCGTCTTAAAGTCGTACTTAATTGCTTTCAACTCTTCGTTTGCTTGTACAATTTTCTTCTTCAGACTCTCCTTGTAAGTAACAAACTTGGCTTCCAATGCTTTGTCTTCCAGTGCCAGCATCTGCACGGCAAGGATAGCGGCATTGAGCGCACCATTGATGCCGACTGTGGCCACGGGGATACCCGGAGGCATTTGTACGATAGCCAGCAGTGCATCCATTCCGTCGAGCGACGACTTTATGGGCACTCCGATCACCGGCAGCGGAGTCGATGCGGCAATCACACCCGGAAGGTGGGCAGCCATGCCTGCGGCGGCAATTATTACTTTAATGCCACGTGTGTGGGCATTTTTGGCAAACTCTTCCACAGCCTCGGGCGTGCGGTGAGCCGAAAGAGCGTTCATTTCGAACGGTACTTGCAAATCATTGAGCAGTTGTGCAGCCTTCTCCATAACCGGAAGGTCGGATGTGCTACCCATAATGATACTTACAATTGGAGTCATGATTAAATATTATTTAAATACTGAATAGGGTACATCTGTTAGCCGTTAACCACCGCTCTGTATGTCTCGGCATCGAGCAGGTTGTCCATATCGGCTACATCGGCAGGTTTCAACTTGATGAGCCAGCCTTCGCCATACGGGTCTTTGTTTACCAACTCGGGGTTATCCTCGAGTGCCTCGTTCTGGTCGAGTATCTCGCCGGCAATAGGCAGAAACAGATCGGAGATGGTTTTCACTACCTCGATGGTTCCGAACACCTCGTCGGCTGCCAGTTCTTCGCCTACGGTGGGTATGTCGACAAAGACAATATCGCCTAGTTGTTCTTGTGCATAGTCAGTGATGCCTACATACGCTACATCGCCTTCGAGGCGAATCCATTCGTGTTCTTTAGTGTACTTTACATTTTGTGGAAAATTCATGATAATTAGTTTTTAGGGTTTATACTTTATTTAAAATAGAAATATTCGGAACAAACTGTTGCTGATAACCGGATGCAATACCAGTATGGCACAGGCAAAGCCCACGGCGAAACCGCAGAGCACCTCGCCCAGTGTATGGTGGCGCAGAATGATGCGGGCCGAACCCAGCACTCCGGCTATCAAGATAAAAATGCATAGCCACCACACGGGGTTGTAGCCGAACAGAGAGCTGAACGATAGCAATCCGCCCACGATGCCTCCCATACCTGCCATGTGTTCGCTCAGCTTCCACTTCAGGTTCACCACAATACAGATGATTTGCATGATGAGTGCAGCAAAAATGATGCCCGTCATATACCATGGAATGTTGAGGCGATGCATCATCAGCAGGCAGAAGATATACGAGGTGATGGTCAGTATAAAGGGTATATACCGCTTTTTACGGTCGCTCAGGTCGTGCGGAGCAAAGCCATTGATCTTGCGAAACAAGAAGATGGTGACCGTCGGCATCAGAATTGTGAAACAATACACAATGCCCAGCACAATCAGCTTGTAAGCCATCGGCATGATGCGTAGATAGGAGAATAAGAACAAGACCAGGAAAGCCAGAAACGGGATGGAGAACGGTGTCAATATCCCCGAAATGATTCTGGCTGTGCGTATCATCGTTCTGTCGGCAATGATATGATGCTCTATTTTTCTTTCTGTTACCTCACTCATAATTGGTTATGGATCATTCGTTATGTATCGTCATCTCCGCAGCCGCGCCACGGGGATGTTTAACTGTTGTCTGTACTTGGCTATGGTGCGCCGGGCTATCGGATACCCCTTTTCTTTGAGTATATCGGCCAGTTCATCGTCGGTGAGGGGTTTCTTCTTGTTCTCGCTGTCGATGCACTCTTTGAGTATTTTGCGTATCTCGCGTACCGAGAGCTCCTCGCCATCCTCGGTGGTGTAGCCGTCGCTGAAGAAATACTTCAGGGGGTAGATCCCGAAGTTGGTCTGCACGTATTTACTGTTGCTCACGCGCGAGATGGTCGATATGTCGAGCCCCGTGCGTTCGGCCACATCTTTCAGGATCATGGGGCGCAGCAGCGATTCGTCTCCTTCGGTAAAGAAAGGGCGTTGCAGGTCGATGATGGCTTGCATGGTGGTCATCAGTGTATTCTGCCGTTGCTTCACGGCATCGATAAATCCTTGCGCCGCATCCATCTTCTGTTTGAGAAACATCATTGCCTCGCGTGACTCTTTCGACTGGTTCGCCCGGTTGCGGGTATGCTCCTCGACCATTTCGGTAAAGTCTCGACTCATGCGCAGCTCGGGCACGTTGCGGTTGTTGAGGTTGATGTTGATGCTGCCGTCGTCGTACGTATCGACCAGAAAGTCGGGCACGATCTGTTGCAGGTTTCGTCCGATGGCTTCGCCCAGCGAAGCACCCGGGCGCGGGTTTAGCTTGGTGATCTCTTCGATGGCCTCGGCCAGACACTCTTCGTCGATATTGAGTTTGCGGGCTATCTTGTCCCAGTGTTTGCGGGTGAACTCCTCGTAACACTCGGTGATGATCTGCTCTTCGAGCACGAGCAACACGTTGAGCTTGCCCGGTTTCCACTTGCGACGGATCTGTATGAGCAGACATTCCTGCAGGTTGCGTGCACCCAGTCCGGGCGGATCGAAGTCTTGAATGATCTTCAAGGCCTCTTCCAGCTCCTCTTCGGTAGCATTGATGCCGACGTAGATGGCGAGCTCATCGCTGATACTTTCGAGGGATTTGCGCAGCAACCCATCGTCGTCGAGCGAGCCGATAAGGTATTCTGTCAGTTCCAGTTGGTGCTCGGTGAGGTTGCGCTCGTGCAGTTGTTCGCGCAAGAATTCGTAGAACGAGGTAGCGTCCGAGAAAGGAATCTCCTCGGCCTGCTCGCCCCGCGAACGGTTGTTCTCCTGCAATTTATAGTCGGGGATGTCGTCTTCGGACAGGTAATCGCCCAGCGAATCGTATTCGTTGGGGTCGGTTTCCGTACTGTTATCAGCGGTGTCGCCCTCGGCATAATCGTCGGCGGCGCTCTCATCGCGCCCCTCTTCGAGGGCGGGGTTTTCTAACAGTTCGGCGTGTATGCGGTCTTCCAATTCAACGGCAGGGAGCTCCAGCAACTTCACTACCAGAATCTGCTGGGGTGAGAGCGTCTGAATTTGCTGCTGCGCCTGCGATTGTATTTGACGTGAACCTTGTGCCATTGGTTTCTGCTTTTACGTTGTTTATCGCTACAAAAGTAACTTTTTAACGACAGATTACATTGATTAGACCAATAATTTTTATTTGTATAACACTAAATTCGCTATCTTTGTTGCACTAACTTAAAATATAGAACGTTATGTTTGGTAAAGAGACGTATGTGCAGCGCAGAGCCCTGCTGAAGAAAAAAGTGGGTTCCGGAGTGTTGTTGTTTCTGGGCAACGATGAGTGTGGATTGAATTATGGAGACAATACCTTCCGCTATCGGCAGGATTCGAGTTTCCTGTATTACTTCGGTCTTTCCTTTGCCGGCCTTTCGGCTATTATCGATATTGACGAAGACAAAGAGATTATTTTCGGTGATGAACTCAGCATCGACCACATCGTATGGATGGGTACGCAGCCCACGCTAAAGGAAAAGAGCGAGCGGGTAGGCGTGACGCACACCCTGCCCTCGGCTGATATCGTGAACTACCTGCACAAAGCCGTAAGCAAAGGACAAACGGTGCACTACCTGCCTCCTTACCGTGCCGAGCATAAGCTGAAGCTGATGGACTGGTTGGGCATAGCCCCTGCTGCACAGGTGGCTTCGGTTCCATTTATTCGCGCCATTGTAGACCAACGTAACCATAAGTCGGCCGAAGAGATTGTCGAGATCGAAAAGGCGTGCGACATTACCGCCGATATGCACCTGACGGCAATCAAAATGATCCGTCCGGGTATGCGCGAGTGTGAAGTGGCTGCCGCCATCGAAGCCGTGGCACTGGCTGCGGGAGGCGATTTGTCGTTTGCCACCATCGCTACGGTGAACGGACAGACGCTGCACAACCACTATCATGGCAACACAGTGAAGTCGGGCGACCTCTTCCTGATCGATGCCGGAGCCGAAACAGCCATGGGCTATGCCGGCGATATGTCGTCGACCGTTCCTGCCGACCGAACCTTTACCGCCCGTCAACGCGAAATATACCAACTCCAGAACGCCATGCATCTGGCCTCGGTCGAAGCCCTTCGTCCGGGAGTTCCCTTTGTCGATGTGTACGATCTCTCGGCACGCGTCATGGTCGAGGGTCTCAAAGACCTCGGATTGATGAAAGGTGATGCGACCGATGCCGTACGCGAGGGCGCACACGCCATGTTCTATCCCTGCGGACTGGGGCATATGATGGGACTCGACGTGCACGATATGGAGAACCTCGGCGAGCAATGGGTCGGCTACAACGGTCAGCCCAAGAGCACCCAGTTCGGCCGCAAGTCGCTTCGTCTGGGCATGCCGCTCGAACCGGGTTTCGTGCTCACCATCGAGCCGGGCATCTACTTCATCCCCGAACTGATCGACCTATGGAAAGGACAGAACAAGTTCACCGACTTCATCAACTACGAGAAGCTCGAAACGTATCGTACCTTCGGAGGCATTCGTAACGAAGAGGATTACCTCATCACCGAGACCGGAGCCCGTCGTTTGGGTAAGAAGATTCCGTTAACCCCCGAAGAGGTAGAAGCCTTGCGATAACTCATGACAGACAATTCCAAAGCAACCGTCTATGCCGGCATCGCCGTGTTGAGCTGGTCGACGGTTGCTACCGCTTTTAAGATATCTCTCACCCATCTCACTCATTTCGAGATGTTGCTGGTGGCAAGCTGTACGGCTTTGTGCCTGTTTATACTCCTGCTCACCGTTCAACGAAAGTGGACGCTGGTGCGCGCCCTCCCTGCCCGGCAGTGGAGGCGTTTCGCACTCATCGGTCTGCTCAATCCCGTTGCTTATTATCTGGTGCTGTTCAAAGCCTATGCCCTCTTGCCGGCACAGGTGGCACAACCTATTAACTATGCGTGGCCCATTGTGCTGCTCATCCTGCTGGCTCTCTTTGCGCGGCAGCCCATCCCGCGGATGAAGTACATCGGTATGTTCATCTCGCTTGCCGGAGTGGCACTCATCTCTTTCGGCTCGGGTAGCATGGCGGGTAGCACTGTGTCGGTAACCGGTCTGTTGCTTGCCGCACTGAGTGCCTTTTTGTGGGCTGCTTATTGGATGGTCAATAATAAGAACCGAACGGTCGATGGCAGTGTAACCCTCTTTATGAGCTTCCTCTTCGGCACCCTCTATCTCGTGGCGGGTGCTTGCGTGGTGGGAGTCAACATCTCTACCCTGCCCGGTATTCTTTCGGGTATGTACGTGGGCGCTTTCGAGATAGGCGTTCCGTTTATCTTCTTCGGTCTGGCCATGAGAAAAACCACCAATCCCGCGTTGGTCAACCAGATGTGCTATCTCTCGCCGTTCCTCTCGCTTTTCCTTATCGCTGTGGTGCTGGACGAACAGATTGTAACGACTACCTACATCGGTTTGGCACTTATTGTAACGGGTATCGTGTTTAACGAATACCTTGTACGCCCTGTTATCAAAGCCGCGCGCTGATTCTTTGGGCAAGAGACTCCTCTTTAAAACGCGAAAACATACCCCTTTCGCTTGTTTTTCAATACTTTATTGTGTAACTTTGGTGCTCAGATAAAGCTATTCTCACCTAGGTGAGAAGGTCTCCCCACCCGGGTGGGGAAGTCTTCTCACCCGGGTGGGGATAATTACCCACCTTGGTGAGAAAGCTATTATGCGGCGACCATTGAGCAACTTTCTGCCGAGGAAACACCCGATTGTAAACCATCTAATACAGTAAAGCTATGCCTATTCGATTTGAGTGGTACGAAAACCCCACAACCCCCGACCAAGAGGAAGAGATTAAACATTATCATGCACGTCCTACGCTCAACGGGCGGGTCGACACGACACAACTTGCCCAGCAAATTCAGGGGCGTTGCTCGCTCACGAAGGTGGATGTAGCTGCGGTTCTCGACGCCTTGTCGGCTGTTGTGGCGGAGCACTTGCAGGAAGGAAAGCGCGTGCATCTCGATGGACTGGGCTATTTTCACATCTCTCTGGCAGTAGACGGAGAAGTGGAGGCGCAGACCAAGCGGCGCAATACGAAGGTGAGGATGAAAGCGGTGAAGTTTCGTGCCGACAGTAAGCTGAAAGAGAATATCGGAATCATCGAAGTGGAGCATACCAAATACGGTGCACACTCCCGGCGGCTTAGCAACGAGGAGATTCGGGTACGGTTGGCGAAGTATTTCTCTGAACGGAAGGTAATGACTCGAAGCGACTTTCAAGCCTGTTGTGGCATGACGCGTAATACCGCCACCCGGCACATTCTTCGCTTGCGTCAGGAGGGTGTATTGAAGAATATCGGTACGCGCATGCAGCCCATCTACGTTCCGGGCGAGGGGTGAAGTGTATGGAAACGAATACGGGCGTAAGCCGTTAAGCATACGCCCGTAGAAAATTGTATAGACTATCTTGAACCGTTAAGCGTGCAGCTCGAGTATAAAGCGGCTTCCTTTCGTATAGCCGGTATCGAGCGTTAGGCTACCGTTCATCTTGGTAGCGATGAGCGCGCAAATCGGAAGTCCCAGCCCATCGCCCTGTGTAAGGTCCTTGATCGTGGCAAAGGGTTTGAAGAGGTTCTCCTGTTGCTCGGCGGGGATGCCCACACCCGTATCGGTTACGATGAATTGGTGTGTATGAGCACCTCGCTTCTTAAAGTCGAGGATGATTTTTCCTTCTTTCGTATATTCGGCAGCGTTTTTGAGCAGGTGTGTCAAGATGCGTTCAAGCTGTTCGGGGTTGGTTTTTACTTGTAGCTTGGGTGCATTGATGGTGACGCTAACCTCGGGGGCGATAACTGTCTTGTGCTTCTCTACCAACTCTTCGCAGAAGGTGCTGATGTTGTTGATGGTGGTCATCTCATAGCCTTCGGCAAGCGAACTTTCCAGCGAAGAGAGCTCTTGTATGTGGTTGCTGAATCCTCTGAGCGCATCGACCTGCGCCAGCATCGGTTCGGCTCCGGGCAGTTGACGGGCAGAGGCGGTCAGTGTGTTGAGCGTCGGTTCCATCTGTGCCGATATGTTGCGGATGAACTGGGATTTAAGTTCGTTGCGCTCGTTGGCTATCCGGATACTCTGCTTCTGTTTGCGAACGGTGGCGATGAAGCGCAGCAACAAAATGCCCAGAAAGGCCAGTGCGGCAATCAGAATTACCGCCAAGATGCAGAGTGCGATGATGATGTACTGTTTGCCCGCCAGTGAGTCGTCTTTCTCTTGAATGATTTGCCGGCTTTCGTTGTGCTGGCGTTTGAGTACGTTTACCTCGTCTTGTGCGGTGAGCGATTTTACAGAGTCGGTCCACACGATAAACTGCTCGTATGTGCGCCCCACCAAGGCGGCGTTGTTTGCTTTGCGGGCAATGGATATGAGTTTCTTATAGCACTCGTTGACTTTTTCGTAGTTCTTCTCCTTTTTATATTGTGCGATCAGCTTATTAAAGCAAGCGTCGCCCTCGGTATTCTGTCCGAAGGAATAGTAATAGCTGGCCTGTGTGTACAGTAAGTCTTCATTGAGCGTGCTGCTGCCTGCTTGGCGAGCGAGCTCTTCAAGGGCTTTGAGTTGTACGTTGGCTTGTGCCGGGTTTTTGAGTTTGATGTACATCTGCAATCGCTCTTTGGCGATAGGGAAGCGAAGGTCGTAGAGCTTCTTCTGCTGTTTGACCTCACCGGCCAAGACCACCGCCTCTGCGGCTCGGCAGATGTCGAAAGCCTCTTTGTAATAATTCTCGCGATGATAAAGTGCACTCACATTCATTCCACACTCTACCGCATGCTTGTAGTTGTCCTGCGCGGCAAAAGCTCCGTAGGCTTGCATGAATAGGTAACGTGCTTTGACGTATTCCTTCTGTTCCAAACTGCTTTGTGCCTGCTTCATAAGCTCTTCGGCTCTGTTGGTTGTGCCCTGAGCATTGCATACTGTACTGAAACAGAGAATGATGGTAATGATTAATGTAGTAAGTTTCATCTTGTTAGATTTTATAGGATACAAATTTAACTAATTATCAGAATATCGACAAATATTCTGATAAAAAACATGGGCAGATAACTAAATAGTTATCTTTAGGTTCGATGTGGCTGTTTGCGGCTTTTAATAAACAAAACTGCTGCCGCCCAAAAACTCGCGTAGGAGCGAGGTGGGTGGGATTTCTTTGTCTTGTACCGGGATGAAATACTTAATGAATTTCTGTAGTCGGTAAGCCTCACAATACTCCGGACAGTTGCGTGCAACGCCAGTAAGAATGGGTTCGGCATGTGCCCGTAGCACGGCAAACTCAAACAGTAAGGCCGAGTTGAACATCACATCTGCATTCTCTTGATAGGGGAATATCCATTTGTCTTCGCCGGCGCGTACGCTTGGCCACCGCGAGATAGTCTCCTGAGCCGAATATCCGCGGTAATTGAAATCACGGATGATGCGTCGCAGCAGGCGGTTGTCGGTCGTGGGTATCCAGTTGTGATCGTCGAGCGAGATGGTGGTAAGTGCCGATACGTATATCTTGAACTTCTGATCGTTGGATATCTGTGGTGTTAACTCGGGGTTCAGGGCATGAATACCTTCGAGAATCAGAATGGTATGCTCGCTGATTTTAAGTTTATCGCCTTTATACTCTTTCTTGCCCAATGTAAAGTTGTAGCGTGGAATCTCTACCTCTTCGCCCCGAAGGAGTGCTTGCAGGTGTTCGTTGAATAACTCCAGGTCGAGCGCGTAAAGCGATTCATAATCGTAATCTCCGTTTTCATCGCGCGGGGTCTCCGAACGGTCTACAAAGTAATTGTCGAGCGAGATGGGGTAAGGTCGCAGTCCATTGGTCATCAGTTGAATGGAGAGACGTTTGCTAAAGGTTGTTTTGCCCGACGAAGAGGGACCGGAGATCAAGACTAACTTTACTCGCTCTTCGTTTTCGCCTCGCATGAAAATGGTATCGGCTATCTGTGCGATTTTCTTTTCCTGCAATGCTTCGGCTACGTTAATCAAGTCAGTGGCATGACCGGCTTCGCAGGCCTGGTTGAAATCGCCTGCATTGTTCACGCCCATAATGTAGCTCCAGTTTAAATATTCCTTAAACACATCGAGCATTTTCTCTTGTTTCACTACTTCTTCGAGGCGGGTAGGGTCTTCCTTGCTGGGAATGCGCAGCAACAAGCCGTCATAGTACTTTACAAGGTCGAATACTTTGATGAAACCTGTACTTGGCAGTAGATTGCCATAATAATAATCGACCGTATCGCCCAATGTATAGTAATAGGTGTAAAGTGATCCGGAGGTCTCGAGCAGCTTTACCTTATCTTTCATACCGTGCTCACTAAAGATGCGTACTGCTTCGGTTGTATGACACTCGGTGCGTAGATACGGAATGTCTTGATCTACGATTTCGTGCATGCGCTTTTTGATCGCTGTTATGTCTTCGAGCGTGACGGGGCGTCCCAAACGGAGGTTGCAGAAGTAACCCTTCGATATGGGGTGCTCGACAAAGAGTTTTCCATCGGGAAATAGTTCGTTGATTGCTTTGAAAAGAACGAAACAAAGTGAACGTACATACGTGCGCATACCGGAAGAATCTCTTACATCTAGAAACTCTACGTCCTTGTTGTTGTAGACGCGGTAGGTAAGCCCCTCTGATCGATTATTGACTTTGGCGCTAACTACCGGATAAGGGAAATTAAGATTTAAACCGTAATAAATATCCAAAAGTGAGCTGCCGATAGGAAATTCTCTATAAATATTATTATTTTTGCAATAAATTTGTAACATCTGTTTCATTCTGGCTTTTTATAGGGTGAATAAGGTTCGCTAAATATAGGTATAATCAATCAGAGAACAAATAACTATTAATATAATTATAGATGGAATATTCTTTTTATGATTTTTTAAAGCTCATCGGTTCATTAGGGCTTTTCCTTTACGGAATGAAAATAATGAGCGAGGGCTTGCAAAAAATCGCGGGTGATAGACTACGAAGTATTCTGACAGCTATGACCACCAACCGAGTGACGGGAGTTTTAACAGGAGTGTTGATTACCGCCCTCATTCAGTCCTCTTCGGCAACCACCGTGATGGTGGTTAGTTTTGTAAATGCAGGGTTGCTTACCTTAGTTCAGTCAATCAGCGTTATCATGGGTGCCAATATCGGAACCACGGTGACGGCTTGGATCATCTCCGTGTTTGGCTTCAAGGTCGATATGGCTGCTTTCGCCCTTCCCCTACTGGCCTTTGCGCTTCCGCTTATCTTCTCGGGTAAGAGTCAGCGTAAGTCGATTGGCGAATTTTTGTTTGGTTTCTCATTTCTGTTCATGGGGCTTTCGTTCTTGAAGTCGAATGCACCCGACCTGAACGCGAATCCCGAGATGCTTGCTTTTGTGCAGAACTATACGGATATGGGTTTCTTCTCCGTCCTGTTGTTCCTCTTTATCGGTACGGTTCTTACGATGATTGTGCAGGCATCGGCTGCAACAATGGCCATCACACTGATTATGTGTGCCAACGGATGGATCAGTCTCGAGCTGGGAGCGGCATTGGTGCTGGGCGAGAACATCGGTACGACCATCACGGCCAACTTAGCCGCTATTACCGCCAACTCTCAAGCCAAACGAGCGGCACTGGCGCACTTTGTGTTCAACGTTTTTGGAGTGATATGGGTACTTCTTATCTTCCACCCATTTATGGAGTTTGTCAATTGGGTGGTCGACACCTTCTTCTATCCGGGTAGTGCCGAAGTGGCGATTTCATATAAGTTATCCGCCTTCCACTCTATCTTTAATATCTGTAATGTTTGCTTGCTTATCTGGGGCGTGAAGCTTATTGAGCGTACTGTTTGTGCCATTATTCATCCCAAGGAAGAGGATGAAGAGCCTCGCTTACGTTTCATTACGGGTGGTATGTTGTCGACCGCCGAGCTTTCTATCCTACAGGCACGTAAGGAGATTCACCTCTTTGCCGAGCGTATTCATCGTATGTTTGGTATGGTGCAGGATTTGCTTCATACCGAGAAGGATGACGACTTCAATAAACTGTTCAGCCGTATAGAGAAGTACGAAAATATCAGCGATAACATGGAGTTGGAGATTGCTAACTACCTTAATCAAGTGTCTGAAGGACGTTTAAGCTCGGAAAGTAAATTGCAGATACGTGGCATGTTGCGTGAAGTGACTGAAATTGAAAGCATTGGCGATAGCTGCTACAACCTGGCACGAACCATTGATCGCAAGCATCAAAACAACCAAGACTTTACGGAGAAGCAATACGAGCATATTCACTTCATGATGAAGCTGACCAATGATGCACTTTCGCAGATGATCGTAACGCTCGAAAAACCCGAACATCAAATGGCAGACGTCAATAAATCGTTCAATCTGGAAAAGGAAATCAACAACTATCGCAATCAGTTGAAGAACCAGAACATTCTCGATGTGAATAATAAAGAATACGATTATCAGATGGGTGTACACTACATGGATATTATTGTTGAGTGTGAAAAGCTAGGCGACTACGTGGTTAATGTGGTCGAGGCGAGCAGTGATATCAGAGAGCGTAAGTAGAAGTTCTCTTGCATAAATGTAAATACGTTAAATGGCTAATGATCAATTGGAAATAAGCAGATTTGCACTTTCCGATTAATCATTAGCCATCTCTTTTGATGAGCCTTGTGGATTAGTCTATATACGGCTCAAAATCTTCTTTACCTACACCACAAAGTGGGCAAACCCAATCATTGGGAATGTCTTCAAACGGTGTGCCAGGTTCAATATCACTTTCGGGATCGCCTAATGCCGGGTCGTAAACATAATCGCAGACAGTGCAAATGTACTTCATAATGCTTATTTTAATATATTGTTTTTTATTATAACACAAGTATATACTTTTTTGTTCGGGCTTTTTCTTTTTTAAAGAGAAAGAATTATCTTTGCAATGCTTAATTCAGGTTAATAAATTAATAGTTGGTGAGTTATGATGATAGAAATCGCTACGGTTGTTTTATGCGTTGCTTTAATAGTCGCATTGGGCATCGAGAGAAGCAAGAGATTGAAAACACGGAAAAACCTGGATCAAGAGACCGGTGAGTTGAAAAAGGCCAATACCGTAACTCGCGCTGTCCTGAAAAACGTACATGCCTATGTGCTTTTAATTGATTCTGACTTAAAAGTATTAGCAACAAATTATTATAGTCGCACAGAGACGATAGAGACTTCCGCAGAGAAGCGGATCGGAGACTTGTTGAGGTGTAGCAATGCACTCTCGGCAGAGGGTGGATGTGGCTCCCATGTGATGTGTCAGACGTGTCCGGTGCGACAGATGCTGAACCAATCGTTCGAGCAGAAATCGAGTTTTATTGACTTCGAAGCCTCTCTTACCATTCAAGTATCCGAGAAAGAATCTAAGGTGCATGATGCTCAATTATCCGGTGCTTACCTATTGATCAACGATAAGCCTCACCTAGTCATTACAATTCACGATATCACCCGGCTGAAGCATACCGAAGAGGCTTTGCAGGAAGCTAAAGAGAAAGCTGAGCATGCCGATCGGTCTAAATCGGCTTTCCTAGCTAATATGAGCCACGAGATTCGTACACCCCTGAATGCTATCGTTGGATTTTCCGAGCTCTTGGTTGTGGCTAAAACAGACGAGGAAAAGCGTCAATATCTCGAAATCGTGAAAACAAACAATGAACTACTTCTTCAATTGGTGAATGATATATTGGATATATCGAAGATTGAGGCCGGAACCCTCGAGTTTGTTTATTCAGATGTTGATATCAACCTATTGATGTCTGACCTGGAGCAACTCTTCTCGATGAAAGTAAGTGAAATGGGGGTACAAACGAAAATAGTCAGAGACACTGTGTCCTCTCCGTGTACGATGTATACCGACCGCAACCGCCTGGCACAAGTAATCTCCAACTTTATATCAAATGCCATTAAGTTTACTCCTGATGGTATCGTTCGGTTTGGCTGGGAACTTCGCTCAGGGTCTCTCTATTTTTATGTAACTGATAATGGTGCAGGGATACCCAAAGAGAGAGTGTCGACGGTTTTTGATCGTTTCGTCAAGTTAGAGAAAGGGCAAAACGGAACGGGGTTGGGACTTTCTATCTGCCGGACAATTGTTGAAAAGCTAGGGGGGAAACTGGGTGTCGAATCGGTTTTGGGCACAGGTTCCACTTTCTGGTTTATGATTCCTTTCCAACCGAAGGTTAAGCCCAAGGCAATCAGTGAAAAGCAGGTGGAAACAACAGTGAACGATGTCGTTGAAGCTACCGATAACCATAAACCTTCCGAAGGAAAGAAAACAATTTTAATTGCCGAAGATATGGAAGATAACTATCGATTGTGCGAGGTAATCCTTTCAGGTACATATCACCTATTATGGGCGCACAACGGTGAAGAGGTCGTCTCTCTGTTTTTGCAACAGCAGCCCGATCTGATTTTGATGGACTTACGGATGCCCGAGGTAGATGGTTACGAGGCAACGGCAGCTATCCGCCAATTGTCTTCATCTATCCCTATCATTGCACTGACAGCTTTTGCTTATCCCGAAGATCGGAAGAGAGCAGCCGAGAGCGGCTTTACCGATTTCATGACCAAACCGGTGTCGGCAAAACTCCTGCTCGAGCGCTTGGCTTCATTATTGTCATAATTCGGCATTCACTCGATTCATAAAAAGGTTTAATACAGGTGCTATACCGATTAAAAATAGTATTTTTGCAATCCTAACTAAATGCATGTATCTAACATGGCTGCAATAAAAGATGATTACTCTCATTTAGGTCTCACAGATGCTGAGGTCTTACAAAGTCGCGAGAAGCATGGTGTAAATTTGTTGACACCTCCCAAACGTACCTCGCTGTGGAAACTCTATCTCGAAAAGTTTGAAGATCCCGTGGTACGGGTGCTGCTTGTGGCAGCTTTGTTTTCTCTCATTATTTCTATTATTGAAAATGAGTATGCTGAAACAATCGGAATCATAGCCGCCATTTTGCTGGCTACAGGTATTGGCTTCTACTTTGAGTACGATGCCAATAAGAAGTTTGATTTATTAAATGCGGTCAATGAAGAAACGCTTGTGAAGGTGATTCGTAACGGACGCATTCAGGAGATACCACGCAAAGATGTGGTAGTAGGCGATTTGGTAGCCCTTGAAACAGGCGAAGAGATTCCTGCCGATGGAGAGCTGACCGAGTCGATCTCGTTGCAGGTTAATGAATCGAACCTTACCGGCGAACCGGTAATTGCCAAAACGACCAACGAAGCCGAGTTTGACGAAGAAGCCACCTATGCCTCGAATAGAGTGATGCGTGGAACAACAGTGGTCGACGGACACGGTATGATGAAGGTGCTTTGCGTTGGCGATGCCACCGAGATTGGAAAAGTAGCCCGTCAGAGTACCGAACAAAGCGGTGAGGCAACTCCTTTGAATATTCAATTAACTAAACTGGCCAAACTGATTGGGAAGATCGGCTTTACGGTAGCCGGTGCTACTTTCATTATCTTCGTCAGTAAAGACCTGTACCATTACTTTGCTACACATGAGGTGACGGGCTGGGCCGAATATCTGGCCATTGCGCAGATCGTATTGAAATACTTTATGATGGCCGTCACGCTTATTGTTGTGGCTGTTCCCGAGGGCCTGCCTATGAGTGTTACACTCAGTCTGGCACTGAATATGCGTCGCATGCTTTCGACAAATAACTTGGTGCGTAAGATGCATGCCTGCGAAACAATGGGTGCCATTACGGTAATCTGTACCGATAAAACCGGTACATTGACACAGAACCTGATGCAGGTACACGAGCCTAACTTCTACGGATTGAAATCGGGCGGACAGTTGGCCGATGATGATATCAGTAAGTTGATCGTAGAGGGTATCAGTGCGAATTCCACAGCTTTCCTCGAAGAGATGGGAACCGGAGAGAAGCCCAAAGGGGTGGGCAACCCTACCGAAGTAGCCCTGCTGTTGTGGCTCAATGCGCAGCAACGCAATTACCTGGAGATAAGAGAAAATACGAAGATACTCGATCAACTAACCTTCTCGACCGAACGCAAGTTCATGGCTACGTTGGTCAAATCGCCCTTGATAGGCAAGAAAGTACTCTATATAAAAGGTGCTCCCGAGATTGTATTGGGAAAATGTAAAGAAGTTATTCTCGACGGTAAGCGTATCGACAGTGTTGAGTATCGCTCTACGGTCGAAGCTCAATTGCTGACCTATCAGAATATGGCGATGCGCACACTGGGCTTTGCTTTCAAGATTGTAGACGACAATGCGCCGGATGACTGTGTGGCACTGGTTGATGGAAATGACTTGAACTTCCTGGGTGTCGTTGCTATCTCCGATCCTATTCGTTCGGATGTACCTGCTGCGGTAGCTAAATGTCAGTCGGCCGGTATCGGTATTAAGATTGTAACGGGTGATACGCCCGGTACTGCTACAGAGATTGCCCGTCAGATTGGTTTGTGGAAACCCGAAGATACCGAACGCAACCGTATTACCGGAGTTGCCTTTGCCGAACTGAGCGACGAAGAAGCCTTGAACCGTGTGATGGACCTGAAGATCATGTCGCGCGCCCGCCCTACCGATAAGCAACGTCTGGTACAGCTGCTTCAACAAAAGGGGGCTGTGGTAGCGGTAACGGGCGACGGAACCAATGATGCTCCTGCGCTTAATCACGCTCAAGTCGGCTTGTCGATGGGTACCGGAACTTCGGTGGCCAAAGAAGCCAGCGATATAACCTTGCTCGATGATTCGTTCAACAGTATCGGTACGGCCGTGATGTGGGGACGCTCCTTATATAAGAATATCCAACGGTTCATCGTATTTCAGCTAACGATTAATTTCGTGGCATTGCTCATTGTGCTATTAGGATCGTTTGTCGGAACCGAACTACCCTTGACTGTTACCCAAATGCTTTGGGTGAACCTTATCATGGATACGTTTGCTGCTTTGGCGCTGGCCTCTATCCCGCCCAGTGAGAGTGTGATGTTAGAAAAGCCCCGTCGTTCTACCGATTTCATTATCAGTAAACCGATGCAGGCCAATATCTTTGGTGTGGGAGTGGTCTTTCTGATTGTGCTGATGGGAATGATTTACTATTTTACAAATGCTGTTGGGGGAATGACGGTGCATAGACTCACCATCTTCTTTACCTTCTTTGTTATGTTGCAGTTTTGGAACCTGTTCAATGCCCGTGTATTCGGTACAACCGATTCGGCATTTAAGGGGTTATTCAAATCTTATGGCATGGTGCTCATCGTGTTCGCCATTTTGGGTGGACAGATTTTGATTGTACAGTTCGGTGGAGCTGTCTTTCGTACCGAGCCACTTGACTGGCAAACATGGCTTATCCTTATCGCCTCTTCCTCTGCTGTGTTGTGGGTAGGTGAGTTGATTCGCCTTGTTCAGCGTTTAATTCAGAAATAAACTCATGAAAAGAAAAGGAATAAAAAACCTTCTGATTGATTTTGGTGGTGTACTAATCAATCTTGACCGTCCGCGTTGTATTGAAAACTTTAAGAAACTTGGCTTGTCCGATGCAGATGAAATGCTTGATGTGTACCATCAGCAAGGCATCTTCATGGAGCAGGAAAAAGGACTCATTACGGCGTCCGAGTTTCGTAACGGTATTCGCGATAAGATGGGCAAGATAGTCACCGACCGTCAGATCGATACCGTGTGGAATAGCTTTTTAGTGGATATACCCACGTTTAAGCTCGACCTATTGTTGAAGTTGCGCGAAAAGTATGTGGTATATCTGCTCAGCAATACCAACGAGATTCATTGGAAATGGTCTTGCAAGCATGCTTTTCCTTACCGGGGCTTTCGTGTTGAAGATTATTTTGAGAAGATATACCTCTCTTATGAGATGAAGATGGTGAAGCCCGATGCCGAAATCTTTGAAGCCGTTATTGATGATGCCGGTATCGACCCCAAACAAACCTTCTTCATAGACGACTCTGAGGCCAATTGTGCAACAGCCCGTACACTGGGTATGTCGACCTATACGCCGCAAGCAGGCGAGGATTGGGGAACTCTTTTTGTCTAAATGATTCAATAGTGCCAAGCAAAGATATGCAGACTTTTCACCATTTTCCAGATATGTCGCTTCCTCTCTGTGTAGCAACCATCGGTTTTTTCGATGGCGTGCATCAGGGGCATCGCTTCCTCATCGAGCAGGTGAAGGAGGCGGCTGCTGCCCGTGGACTGCCATCGGCACTCATTACCTTCCCGATACATCCCCGTAAGGTGATGAATCCGGGGTATCATCCACAATTACTCACGACACAAGCGGAGAAAACAGCCCTACTGGCCGAAACAGGAGTCGATTACTGTTTCATGCTTGACTTTACCCCCGAAGTATCCCATCTCACTGCACAGGAGTTTATGAGCAACATACTCAAAGAGCGCTACGGTGTGCAGTGCTTGGTCATTGGCTATGATCATCGCTTTGGGCATAACCGGAGCGAAGGCTTTGACAGCTATCGAGCTCATGGTGCTACCATCGGTATGGAGGTATTGCGGGCTCGTGCCTATGCTGATGATACCTTGCATATAAGTTCTTCTGTTATTCGTGAACAGTTGCTGCGTGGTGAGGTAGATCATGCTGCCCGCTATTTGGGATATCCGTATTTTCTGAGCGGAACTGTTGTCGGTGGTTATCAACTTGGGCGTAAAATAGGTTTTCCTACCGCCAATTTGCAAGTCGATGATTGCGATAAGCTTGTTCCTGCCGATGGGGTATATGCAGTGTATGTTACCCTAGCCGGGCAAACCTATAAGGGAATGCTCAATATCGGACACCGTCCTACGTTTGATAATGGCAGCAAAAGCATTGAGGTTAATATTCTTCATTTTGATGCCGATATTTATCATCAACCAATGACGATCTCCTTTGTAAAACACCTGCGTAAAGAGCTTAAATTTGATACGGTCGATGAGTTAGTGCTGCAAATGCAAAAAGATGAAGATACTGTTGAATCGCTACTTTGCTAAATTTTTCTTATTCACTTCGCTACATAGAGCCGTTTTTGATTGCTTTTATTGTAAAACATGGATTATTTATTGTTTTTCGATAAAATAATGGGATGTTCTTTTGCCAGTTAGAAAATAACCCTTTTCTTTGCATATCGAAAAACGATAAATAATCATTGAATAACAATTATTAAAAGCAATACTAGTATGAAAAAATCATTTATGAGTATTTCGTTGTTAGTGGTATCAATTTCTATGCTGGCTTTATTTATTTGCAACTCGGTTGCCAACTCGTAATCCTAAAACAAAATGAAAATAGCCATCAAGCTCGTCTTTATCCATTTCGGGATTCAAATCCTGAGTGCTTTCCTAATGCTTATTCCCTTTGCTATTTATGTCTTGGCTACGGGGGGAGACCTGTCGACGGTTCAATCAATGAGTCTTTCGCCTTCGTTGTTCCTTTCCATCGCTTTGATGGGGCTTTGGCTTTGGAAGTGTGGCTATATCAGTACGGAAAAGGCTACTTGGTCCATTGTATCGCCCTCTTATATGGGCTTGACGTTGGTTATTGCTTTCTCAGGTATCTGGTTGTTGGCTTTCTTGATGTCTTATCTGCACCTTCCCGATTTGATGAAAGAGACATTTGATTTGCTACAAGCCGGATGGATCGGTATTCTTGGCATTGCTGTGCTTGGCCCGGTTCTGGAAGAACTGCTGTTTCGCGGTGCCATAACCAAAGCACTCCTGAAGCAATACAGCCCCCCGAAGGCCATTATTATCTCAGCCTTGCTGTTTGGAGTTGTCCATCTTAACCCCATTCAGGTGGTAGGTGCAGGTCTTATTGGTCTGTTGCTGGCTTGGATGTACTATAAAACGGCCAGTCTGATTCCCTGTATCATAGTACACATTATTAATAATAGCCTTTCGGTTTATCTCAGCTTGAAATATCCGGATGTGCAGCACATGAGTGACTTAATTGAAAACGAGTCTGTATGTTTGGCGTTAACCATCCTTTCCCTGGTGCTTTTCGTTGGTGCTTATCTCCTAATGAGGCGTACTACGATTGCTTATCCGTGGAAAAAAGACAAAACAAATATAGAAACCATCATAATAGAAGAATAAGCGATGAAAAAAAGATTGAATATACTTTGCCTCTTGGTCATGCTGGTACTTGTTTACTCGGTATTTGAGTCGACCTATAACCTGAGTAGCATGTTCATGTCGGGAGTTCGTGCGGGTATGGAGCAAGCCAAGGACAAGGCGAAGCTTAGTGCCATACAAGATCTTAAGATAGTAGCACTGATGCCGAACGACCTTACCGAGATGAAAGACTCTGTGTACAATGAAAAGTCTGGAGAATATGTGCCTGCACTCTATTCTCAGTTGTTGGTAAGTGTCAAGTCCGAACCTAATATATGGTTGATGCTTGTTGCCAATTTAAGTTCTTTCTGCTATATTTTTGTAAGCCTCTTTTCTGTAATCATTTTCTTTAAACTGATTGTTTCGATCAATAAATCCGATATCTTTAACTGGAAGAATGTGCGCCGGCTTCGGTGGTTGGGCATACTGCTGGTACTTACCTTTCTCTTTTCGGCCACTCCTTCGTGGATTATGGCCTGGCAGCTTTCAGGTATATTCAGTGTTTCCGGCTACTCGTTTTCGACAGGCGAACTTATTTCTAACTTAACACTCGTGTTGGGGCTTGTCGGTTTAATTGTTGGCGAAGTTTTTGCTATCGGATTGCGAATGAAAGAAGAGCAAGACCTAACTATTTAACCTAACCAAGTAATAAAAAGAAGTATTTATGCCTATAATAGTAAACCTCGATATCATGATGGCTCGAAGAAAGATCTCTTTGGGTGATTTGGCGGAGAAAGTAGACATTACTCCGGCAAACCTTTCTATCCTCAAAACGGGGAAGGCAAAGGCGATTCGTTTTTCTACTCTCGAGGCTATATGTAAAGAGCTGGATTGTCAACCCGGCGACATATTGGAATTTAAAGAAGAGGAGTAGGAGCGAAGTAACAGCTAAAAAAGCAAATGGTTAATGATGATGTGTCGTGAGGCTACATCGTCATTAACCATTTGTTGCGATTGCGAATTTGTTATTGATTTCCTCGTGCTTTGAAAGCTAAGGCATAGAGACGCATCTGCTTAACCATCGACAATAGCCCATTGCTACGCGTAGGTGATAAGTGCTCCTTCAGACCAATCTTATCGATAAAATAAAGGTCGGCATTCAGAATCTCATCGGGTGTATGCCCCGAAACGACTTTGATCAGTAAAGCGATAATTCCTTTTACAATCAAGGCATCGCTCTCTGCTTTGAACACTATTTTTCCATCTTCCTCATCGGCTTGCAGCCATACGCGGCTTTGGCAGCCTTCAATCAGATTCTGTTCCGTTTTATATTTCTCGTCGAGAGGTTGCTGTTCGTTTCCTAAATCGATCAGTAGCTGATAGCGATCCATCCAGTCATCAAAGTCGCTGAATTCGGCAACAACCTCGTCTTGTAATTCGTTAATTGACATATTGAATAATTTATTAATTTGCTAATGTGGTAAGTGAGTCATGCCCCCTATCTATCGTTCGTTATAGATAACCTCGAGTACCGTTTGACCTACCGCCTTGAGGGTATTCCGGTCGATATGCTCCATGTTATCATTGACGGTATGCCAGGTGTCGCCAAAGCTCGATAGTTCGGCCTCACTTTGGTTGGGCACAATGTCGATTGTCGGAATCCGGGCAATGCGATTAACGAAGAGATGATCATCGGTCACTGCACCCGTTTTTTCGTCGATAAAGTAGCGTCCGTAGCCCAAGCTATTGGCTTTTTTAAAGACTTTGGTGTTTACGTCTTTGGCATACTTTTCCGAATAAGCCTCTTTGTAGAAGGTTGCATTTTTACCCCCTACCATGTCAAGTAAAATACCGAAGCGGGCATTGTAATTCGCCACATGAGGGTTGCGTGCCCAGTACTGTGCCCCCAAACACCAACTGTCCTCTTTTGCCTCTCCATTGTGGAATTGCGGTGTGCCGTAATCTTCTGCATCCAGAAAGATCAGGTCGATGCCTAGTTCGGGTTGCTGTTGTTGAATGAGGCGAGCTATTTCGAGCAATACACCTACGCCGCTGGCACCATCGTTGGCTCCGAGAACAGGGGTGTGGTGATTCTTTTCATCCGGATCATTGTCGGCCCATGGGCGTGTGTCCCAGTGAGCAAACAGCGCAATACGCTTTTTCGTTTCGGGATTGTAAGAGCCGATGATGTTCCGTGCCTTGAGTAGTGTACCATCGTAGGCTATCAGGTCGGCATATTGATTGGTTACTTTGGCACCGAACGTTTCCAGTTGTGCAGCCAGATAGTCGCCACAAGCTATATGTTCCCGGGTGTTGGGTACACGCGGACCGAAATCTACCTGTGCCTTTACATACTGATAAGCACTATCGGCATCAAACACAGGAGCCTTTACGGTTTCCTTTTTCACCTCTTCGTCGGTTGTTTTGCTTTTGTTACCGCACGAGAGGGTCGAAAATAACAACAGTCCCGCCATTAGCATCACATAGTTCTTCTTCATATCCATCTTTTTTTGTTCAAGCCTCAAAATTAGTGATTTTCGACAGATGATGGGCAGATCGAATGAATTATTAACAGATAAAAGATAAATCGACCGATTTCTTTTCCACCGTCAGTTCTACTTCGGCTCCGCAAATAAGCGGCAGATTGTGAGTGACATGCCCCACCGGGAAGTTAAAACAGATGGGATAATCGTACTCTTTCAACAGATCGGCTAGTGCTCCATATAGGTCTTTGCCCAATGAGCGGTCTTCTTCGTATTCGGTAAATTGTCCGATGATAAGGCCCGATAAGCGCTCGAGCACTCCACCCAGTTTCAGGTTATAAATCATACGTTCCACTGCATGCGGGCGTTCACTTACATCTTCGATAAAGAGAATTGTTCCTTCGGCAGGTATGTCATAGGGAGTGCCTCGCAAACCATAGAACACGGATAGGTTGCCCCCTCGCAAGATGCCCCGGGCGGTGCCGTTGTGGTTTAGCTTATGTCTCTTGCAGCTATAGGTCGGAAGATTGCCAAACAATACGTCGCGCAAATAGGTACAACATGGATCGTCGGCAGCCTCGACTGTTAAATGACGCCCCATGGGAGCGTGTAGCGAAGCAAAACCTTTTTCTTGAATCAGGTTATGCAGCGCGGTAATATCGCTGAAACCAATCAGCCACTTCGGGTATTGAGCGAAGAGTGTAAAGTCGAGTTTGTCGATAAGGTGAATGACCCCATACCCACCTCGGCTACAGAAGATGGCTTTCACCTCTTTATCATCCATGGCAGTCTGAAGGTCGGAGAGTCGCTGTTTGATGGTTCCGGCATAGCGTCCCGATGAACTGTTTGCGTGTTTGCCCGGGGTTACTTTCAGTCCCCAAGATTCGAGACGCTTGCGTGCACCTGCGATAAACGATTTATCTATTTTTCCGGAAGGAGACACGATGACAACCTTGTCGCCTTCGTGCAGATAGGGAGGTAGGGTCAGGGTATTCATGTTTTTTAGTTCTTTTTGCAAAAATACATATTCACTACAGAGTAACACCCATTTTTGCCTAGTTTTTTCGTCGGTAACTAAAAATATCAAAATGTTAGTGCACCTCTCTATTTTTCTGCTTTCGCATGCATAACATTTCAATCCTTTTTCGGATATTTGCTAAAAATCTATCGTTATGGAACCTATTAGAAACTTTGCCCAACTTACATCTCATCTTAAAGCCCTTCATCAACGCAAGCGGATTGTAGTAGTATGTGCCAACGACCCTAATACCGAATATGCTGTATCGCGTTCGCTCGAAGAGGGAATTGCCGAATTTATCATGATTGGCGATTCTGCTGCATTGGAGAAATATCCTGCATTGAAAAAATATCCGGAGTTCGTACACATCATTCATGTAGAAGATTCCGACGAGGCTGCCCGGCAGGCCGTTCGCATTATTCGCGAGGGAGGAGCCGATATTCTGATGAAAGGCATCATCAATACCGATAATCTGTTGCACGCTATTCTGGACAAAGAAAAAGGAATTCTTCCCAAAGGCAAAATATTGACGCATCTGTCTATGATGCAGATCCCTACCTACGATAAGTTTCTTTTCTTTTCCGATGCTGCCGTCATTCCCCGGCCTACTTTGCAACAACGCATTGAAATGATATGGTATGCCATTCATACGTGCCGTCGGTTTGGTATTGAGCAGCCTCGTGTTTCGCTCATTCATTGTACCGAGAAGGTAAGTGCCAAGTTTCCCCATTCGCTCGATTACGTAAACATTGTCGAGCTGGCCGAAGCCGGAGAGTTTGGCAATGTTATTATTGACGGGCCGCTCGATGTACGCACCTCCTGCGAGCAGGCAAGTGGTGATATCAAAGGCATTGTATCGCCTATTAACGGGCAGGCCGATGTACTGATATTTCCCAATATCGAATCTGGAAACACCTTTTATAAATCTGTCGCTTTATTTGCCAAGGCGGATATGGCAGGCTTATTGCAAGGGCCTATTTGTCCGGTGGTGCTACCTTCGCGTAGCGATTCCGGCCTATCCAAATATTACAGCATTGCCATGGCATGCCTAACGTGTGGCAATTCTTAACTAACCACCCATAATTCATCACTCCTTATGAAGATTCTGGTTATCAATCCCGGCTCTACTTCGACGAAGATAGCTGTTTACGAGGACGAACGTCCTATTTTGGTTCGTAACATTCGGCACTCGGTCGATGAATTGGCGGCTTTCCACTCGGTGGCCGATCAGTTCGAGTTTCGCAAATCGCTCGTTCTGTCTCAGCTCGAGAAAGAGGGCATTGCCCTTCAATTTGATGCGGTGATTGGTCGCGGCGGACTGGTGAAACCCATCCCCGGTGGGGTGTACGAGGTGAACGATGCGATGAAGAACGATACCGTTCACGCCATGCGTACCCATGCCTGTAATCTTGGGGGATTGATTGCCGACGAACTGGCGAAAGCCATTCCCGGTTGTCGTGCCTTTATTGCCGACCCGGGTGTGGTCGACGAACTCGACGATGTAGCCCGTATATCGGGTTCTCCGCTGATGCCTCGCATTACCATTTGGCACGCTCTGAACCAAAAGGCTATTGCCCGACGCTTTGCAGCCGAACGGCACTGTCGCTACGAAGACCTGAATCTTATTATTTGCCACCTCGGCGGAGGTATTTCTATCGCTGCCCATCAACACGGCAGGGCGATTGATGCCAATAATGCGCTAGATGGCGAAGGACCTTTCTCGCCCGAACGTGCGGGAACACTTCCGGCAGGGCAGTTGATCGACCTCTGCTTTAGTGGAACGCTCACGAAAGATGAGTTAAAGAAACGCATCTCGGGAAGAGCCGGACTGACTGCACATCTGGGCACAACCGATGTACCCGCTATCATCAAACAGATCGAAGCTGGCGATACGCATGCCGAACTGATACTCAATGCTATGATTTATAACATAGCCAAAGGCATCGGTGCTGCTGCTACCGTGCTTTACGGTAAGGTTGATGCCATTCTGCTGACCGGCGGTATTGCTCACAATGAGTATGTGGTTTCTCGCCTGAAAGAGCGCGTCTCTTTTCTTGCCCCTGTTCATGTATATCCCGGTGAGGATGAGATGGAGGCATTGGCACTGAATGCGTTGGGCGCATTGAGAAATGAGCTGCCCGTACTCACTTATGAATAAAAACCGTTTGCTCAGTGCATAAACAAGGATAAATTACACACACTGTACCCTATATCGTGTTTGGAAGGATATACTACTTCTTTTGCTAAAACATGGGGGTGTTACTATATAGAACATGGGGATGTTTTGTATAGCAACATCCCCATGTTTTTGTGTATGCAGCTTGATGTGGTTGCCGATACGCTGCCGTTGGTATTGCATTTATAAATATGCTCTTTGTAGCTAAAAGAAAAGGGAGTAATGCCATCCGGCATTACTCCCTCCAACCTTTTTCCCTATATAAACCAATACTACTTTAGAAAAACACTACTAATTAAAATGCTTTACTTATACCTTTGTGATTTAAAAATTATTCTTACCGGCATCCCACCACAAACGGGTTCCGCCGTTATCGGCTCCGCCTAACGCACTTACCAAGGCGTTGTACAACGTAGCGTTATCTGTTTTATAACTTTGTGGGAAGAAGATACGGCGTATCATGATGTCGGTGTCAATCTTCTGACCGGCTACTTTGTCACTGTTGTTGACAACGACTTTGAACAGTTTCGGGTAGCCTGTGCGACGTTGCTCAGCCCAAGCTTCACATCCTTCGGGATAGATGGCTAACCACTTCTGGGTGATGATTCTTTCTAATTTCTGCTCATTTGTGGCTGCTTCGTCCCACTTGGGAGTAATGGTTGTAGTCGGTTCTGCGTCAAATGCAGCATTGAAAGCGTCGACGTACTTGCTTGGAGTGGCATTGCTTTGCAAGTAATCGTCTACTCCGGCAGTTCCCCATTGTGAGAAAGAGGTTTTGACTCCTTCTTCGTAGCATTCTTTGGCTGTTTTGTCAGTGACGTAGCCTCTTAATGCTGCTTCTGCGCGAAGGAACCATACCTCGGCAGCTGTCATAATAATGATTTTGTGACCAATCGTGATGGAAGTGGCAGAGTGATTTATGTAACGATTATCAGGTACTCCACTTCCCTGGCGTACACCTTTAAATTTTCCGGCAATGGGTGACAATTCGGGGATGTTGCCTTGTGCCTCATTCGATCCACCTACTGCCTTTACATAGTAGGCTTCCAGGCGTGGATCTTTATATCCGGTGATAAATGACTCCATGCTGGCATTCATATATACCTCACTCCACGCGCTGACACCACCCAACGGATTTCTTATGCCGTATTGACCTACTGTTTCGTTCGCTTTCTCAAGCACTCCTCCATTGTCCGGATCTAAGGCAGCTTTGGCTTCTTGAGCAGCCAATGTAGGGTTTACATTCGATATGCGCATCGCCAAGCGGAGGCGTAGTGAATTGGCAAACTTCAGCCATTGAGTATGCGTTCTTTTGCCTTCAGGCATCATAATGTCACTTTCTGCAAAAGTTTCGGCACCTTTATAGTTTTTCAAGAGAGTGACAGCCGATGCTAAGTCTTCAAAGAAATTCTTGTAAACCTGTTCTTGCGATTCGGGTGCTGCATTGGTTTTACCAAAATTACGATAGAGGATAGGACCGTAATAGTCGCTAACCCGATGCATCGTCGTTACTTTTAATATTTTGGTAAGGGCATTAAACAACGGAAATTCTTTCTCGGTATTGAGCTCTTCGGAGTTTAAGATGATAGGCATACATTGCGAATAGGTAGTAGTCCACATCGCACTCGTCCATCCATCATTAAGCTTGTAAGTCGAGTTCTTGTCGTTAAAACTGCCATTCATGTCGTGGAAGTAACCGGCATACATATCAGCCGCCAGGTTTTGCATAACTTGGTACTGCCAATCAGTACCCTCGATACCGGTTTGGTAGATGATGCCCTTCTGAATAGTGGCAAACGGAACTAAATTCGTTTGATTGTCATACTTCTGCAATTCATCGGTATAGGCTCCATTGGTGGCATTAAAGTCTTTAAAACTATCTGTACATGCAGAAAATCCTAAAATGCCGCTCATTAATAATGCGGTGGTGAATTTGAATTTATTTTTCATGGTTACTACAAGTTTAGAATGTAAATTTAATATTGAATCCCATATTTCTGGTAGACGGCATGCCGAATACATCAAGTCCTTGGTTATCATTTCCTACCGAGAGTGTTGCATCCGGATCGAATGGAGCATCTTTGTAGAAGAAGAATAAATTGCGTGCTACCAGTGAGATGTCGATTCCACTAAATACTTTTGTTTTAGCAAGGAGCATTTGAGGGAATGAATAGCCGATCGAAAGTTCGCGCAAGCGGATATTGGTTCCGTCGTAACGATAGTATTCGGTGGTACCTGTACCACGCTCGCCTACCAACCGATAGAAGCCGGTTACGTCTGTAATCTTATTGCCTTCCAACTCTACATAGCCGCGTGCTCTGGCTTCTCCACTCTCTTTGCTTACGCCGCGATAATCGAGCTGCGATTGCGTTAACGAAATAACGTCGCCACCCACACGTGCATCAATGAGGAAATAAAGATTAAACCCTTTGTATGTAAACGTGTTGCTCCATCCTAGAGACCAATCCGGGTTGGCATTTCCGATATAAGAGCTCTTGTCTGTCTTTACTATGGGCAGTCCCTTCTCTATCTTAATTTTACCATTACTGTCGCGTTCGAAGGTGTTTCCGTAGATATCGCCTAATGAACCTCCTTCTGTGACTTGCGTTTTATAAGGAATTCCTACTTCGGCTGTTGCATAACTGAACGATTCGTTACCGCCCAAGGAGATTACCTCGTTCTTATTGGTTGAAAAGTTGAACATCGTTTTCCAGCGAAACTCGTTGGTCATGACAGGGGTTGCTCCGAGCGATACTTCGACACCATAGTTACGGATTTTACCCGCATTGATATAGAGGTACTTCCGTTTTGCGGCTGTTGTATTGACTCTAAGCAGTTGATTTCTTGTGTCGGTACGGTAGTATGTGAAATCTAAATCAATGCGGTTATTAAAGAACTTCCATTCGGTACCGAACTCAAGTGAAGTACTGATTTCGGGCTTTAAATCTTCGTCGAAGTAATAATCGATGGGTTTAATTGCACCTCCGGCTAAGATGGTCTGTGCCGGGCTGGTGATACCTATTGGTAAATCATTACCTACCTGTGCCCATGAACCGCGAACTTTACCAAACGAGATCCATTCGGGAAGTTTGACCGTTTTGTTTATGATCCAGGACAGACCTACCGATGGGTAGAAGAATCCTGTTTTCTCACTTTTTGTATTGGCCAATGTCGAAGACCAATCGTTGCGTGCTGTTAAATCAAGGTATAAGCTCTCTTTCCAACCAACCTGTGCTGTAGCGAATACGGATTGAATGGCACGTTTTTGGTCGAGCGTTTCATTGATAAAAGAGGTGCCCTCAATATTCAATAACATATTAGCAACACTAAATACATTTGCTTTATAAAGTCCCGATTTACCCGAATCCAGTCTTAATGAATTGTATTTGGTTACATTGATGCTACCACCGATTGCCCCATTGACAGACCAATTGTTCCATGTCTTGTTAAACATAGCCAAAGCATCGGCGTAGGTCATAAACTCTTGGCTATTCAGGTCGATGTATCGTCCGTTCTTATGAGCTATATCAGTGGAAGTACCTGCGTACATCTTCTGTTGAAACTTGTCGTTGATAAAGTCGATGTTTCCACGGCCTTGTATCGAAAACCAATCGTTTATTTTTAGGTTGGCACTGATCGATGCAATACCACGATAGCGTTTGTCTTTACTGGTTACTCTTTCGGTAAGCCAATACGGATTTTGCTCAAAACCATTGGTGGCGGTGTACCAATTTTGCAAGGGCATCTGTCTGTCTCTATCAAATCTTTCGAAGCCATTGTTGTCTCTATATTCGGATAGATCTTTTCCGCGAGGGAAAGTATATAGACCGATTAACGGATTCATATAGTATCCTCCCGAACTGGGGCGATCTTTAATCGTTTGCGAAATCAAATTTACGTTGGCATCTAACTTCAACCGGTCATTGAAAAAGCTGGCTGTTTCGCGCAAGGCCAAATTGTGCTTTTGCAACTTATTTGTATCTATTATACCATTGGCTGTCGTGTTGGCATAAGAGAAGTAGGTTTGCAGCTTGTCGTTTCCTGCCGTCACTGTCAGTGAGTTAATGGCGGTAACTCCATTGCCGAAGAATTTATCTACATTCTTATAATCGGACATGCTATTATTCTCATCTCCCCAGCTATCTGCTCCTTGCTGACCGTATCGGTTTTGAAACTCAGGCAGGCAAATAGCTTGATCGACCATTAGGTTGGAAGAGAAGGTTATTCGTTGCATACCTGCTTTGCCTTTTTTCGTCGTAATCAATATCACACCGTTGGCTGCTTGTGTGCCATAAAGTGCGGCAGCCGAAGCTCCCTTCAAAATGCTCATGCTCTCAATGTCATCCGGGTTTAAGTTAGAAATACCATCTCCCGAGTCGCGGTTACCTGCGTCATTGTCTCCACCCATTGCACTGTATGCCTGTTCGTTGATGGAGTTAAGCATGGGCACACCGTCGATAACGTAAAGAGGTTGGTTGTTTCCATTTACGTAAGAAGAGCGTACGCCGCGGATAGATACTTTGGCAGAGCCACCCAAGCCCGAAGAGTTTTTGGTGATCTGCACACCAGCCGATTTTCCTGCAAGGGCGTTAATCATATTGGGGTCTTTAGCCCGTGTTAACTCATTGCCTTCAACCTGTTGAGTCGAGTAGGTTAAAGAGGCTTCTTTCTTTTTGATACCCATTGCCGTAATTACAACCGTTTCTAAGGCTTGTGCCTCTTCCTGCATTTTTATGTTGAATACCTTTTGTCCGTTTACGGCAATGTTTTGTGGCAAGTAGCCTATGTACGAAACAACCAGTACAGCATTACCGGGAACGGTTAAGTTGAAGTTTCCATCTAAATCGGTGATGGAGCCATTGCTCGTTCCCTTCTCCAATACGTTGGCACCGATGATGGGTTCGCCATTCATGTCGGTTACTTTACCTTTGATTGCTATTTTATTATTCTGCTGTACGGAAGCCGTTGGCTCGGCTCTTTTCGTGAGCACAATGTTGTTGCCTTCCATTACATACTTTAGTTCGGTGCCTTCAAAAACTTCATCCAATATTTCGGAAACGGCTTTGTTGTTGGCTTCTACATCGACTGTGCGGCGAATGTCTACGTTCTTTTTGTTATAAACGAAGAGATATTCTGTTTGAGACTCGATCGCTGAAAGTAAGTCGCTTACCTTCATTTTAGCATGGGGGATGCTAATCTTCACGTTCTGCGAGTGTCCATCCGAGCTGTATGCTTGAAATGAAATGAATAGAAGAAGGAATAGGGTGATCTTCATGGTTAACAATGTTTGCTTTGATACAAAACTTTTTGGGCAATAATGCCTCAGCAAAGAAATTTTTCTCATATCTTTGTAATGTGTTAAGTTAATAAATTGATTAAGGTCGATTTTTGACTGTTTTTGAATCGGAAAGTATGGGGGTACTTTCCGATTCTTTTTTTGTGGGGATAAGCTTTTGTTATATTTTCATGGTTCTTAAATTTTAAGGGGTTTGTACTTTATAAAGGTTATATTGTTCTCGTTTACTTGCTATTGAATACTAATGCTATCTTTTCCTTCGTTGATGGTATAGCCGAATTTATGATCTTTCTGTATCACTTTTAGTATATGTTCAATGCCGTCTTGTTCTTTGAATTTACCAGTACAGCGGTAGTCAAGTACCTTTGGATTTTTGACGGTTATATTTACATTATAGTACTTCTCCAAGCGGGTAAGAATACAGCTGAAAGAGGAGTCGTCAAAGCAATATAAACCTTCTTTCCATCTCAGGTATTCGTAGGAAGAGAGGACTGTTTTTTTGTATTTTCCATTGTATTCTCCAAAGAACTCATCTTTTGTTAAACGGGTGATGGGTTTGTCGTTGCCGGCAAGATAGATATCGACGATACCTTCGACAAGTGTTGTTTCGAACTCGTTCGTACCGCTGTAAGCACATACATTGAAGCTGGTGCCTACCACCCGTACCTTATTCTTTTCGGTATTTACATAGAAAGGGATTTTTTTGTTTTTGGCTACCTCGAAGTAAGCCTCACCATCTAATTCAACGTTTCTTTCCTCACGTCCGAAGTTGGAAGCGTACGTCAGTGTCGACTTGGAGTTCAACCACACCTTTGTGCCGTCGGCTAAGGTTATCTGTGCGCGTTGACCGGCAGGAACGGTGACGGTTTGCAACTGAGCTATCTGATTATAGCGATACTCTCTCACAAAAAAAACGATACCGATTACCAGTACTGCAACGGCAGCTATACGGGCACTCCATTGAAGCAGTGAAAAGATACGGATTCTTTTCTGTTTCTGTTGTTGCTTGTCGCTCGAAAACAAGGCTATGTCATACAACATGCGTTCTTTTTGAAAGCTTTTTCTGTTGTCGTTCGAAGCATCTACCCAATCAAGAATCTGCTTTTCTTCATCGATCGTGGCATTTCCTTTAAAATACTTGAATAATGTATGTTGATCCATGGTGGTTGTTTTTCTGGTTTCTGTATATCCTCAAATCCGCAGCTAATTTATAACTGATTCAAATAGCGATTTAATTCACCTAATAGTTCCTACTCGTAGCTTTTCCCCCTGCTTTTCTCCTTGATTTCAGGTTATAGGGCATAGCTTCCCCTTTCCCCAGTTAGCTGAAGGCATAAGTAATCCCACGAAAAGTTGTTTTTACGGACTCCAAAGCAACTTGTATGGTTTGTCGGAATAAATATTGAGTACCCATTGTCTGCCTGTCTTTACCCATTTCGCAGGAACTGTAATGAATCGAAAGATAAATCGTTTGACTCGGCTTACCGGTTCAATATCTTCAAACACGGCTGCAACCTTCTCAATAAGGTAAGCATAAAAGTTTTTAGCCATGGCTGTAAGTAGCAGGAATACTGTATTCTCTTTGAGGAATGAACAGGGAAGATGACTCCACCCGAAATCGTTATTCATCATGTCGAATGTTCTTTCACAGGCTCCACGAGCATTGTAGAAGAGTACAATGTCTTTTTCAGAACTTTCATGGTCATTGGTTAAGATGCACCGATAGGTGTATTCACCATCAAATAGGTCCAATTGGTTGTCCTTACGCTTTTGCCTTTGAATAACAAGTCGGTAGTTTTCTTCTTGCAAAAAGGAAGTAAAAGGTATGGAGGTCACTTCATAATTCTCGAAGTTGATTTCTTCTTTTTTCCAATCTGTGATTTTCGTCATTTCTTCATACAGAGACTGACATTTGCCGGCTCGTATGTAGAACTTGTTGCAGTAGCCATGTGTCATACGGATAATCTCTTCCGAATAAGAACCACAGTCCATCCGGCAACGGTCTATGAATATTCCCCTATCGGCCAAACGACGAAAAGTCCGTTGGAGCGTATCCGCTTGACGAAAACGGACATTTGCGTTTGCGGCCCGATTTTCCACACCAACAATGTTACCACCAATAGTTGCCGTGCCGGGGAAATAACCACGTTTTTTCTTGTAAGAATACTGAGTGTCATACTTTTCTGTGGGAATAAACTGGTGGTCGAAGTCCAAGTTATAAAGCGTGTTTGGCTTGAGTTGTTCTGTTTGAAGGAGCATATCGAGCATCAAACTATTAAGCTGTTCCGCCTTATTGAAAGCATAGCTTGCTCCTTTTTGGGAAGTATAGTGGATATCCAATTCTGCGAGTTCTTTTATGCCTCTCAATAAAGTATCCGGACTGGGGATTTCAGTATCCGGGCGTAATTCAAGATGTTTGCCAAGGTGTTTGCCGATATCTTCGATGTGGTCACCGCCGCAATAGTAGATCCAAAATAGGCTCGAAATAATTTCGCTATATTGGTAACCGGCGTAGGAAGAACGTAATCCTAAAGATTTATCGATCACGGAATTCAGTCCTAAACGAGAAAATTCATCCATTGCGTAAAATATACCCCCAAAAGGAGTGATATTATCTGATTTTATGGCTATTTTTGTTGTCATATGCACAAGTACCTTTATGGTTTGTTTGGTAGCACTAATTTAGGTGAATCTTGTGACATAACCAAACCTTGAGGATGTTATTCATCCTCAAGTGTTTGGATTCTCTGAAAATAATATGACTGCGGATTTAAGGTATATATAACAGGCTCACTTGGCACAACCCTAATGGAAAATGGAAGTTTTTTTAAAAAAGAATGGAAATAAGATAATCTTTTAGTTCGGTACGGAGTATTTTTAGTGTTTTAGTGATATGGAATTCTACAGCTTTGACTGATATCCCAAGCTGTTCGGCTATCATTTTGTTAGGCGTATTCTGATAACGGCTCAGCACGAATATATGACGACTTTGTTCGGGCATCTGGCTGAGTGTTTTGTTGACGATGTGCTGAATCTCTGAATTGAAGATGGTGTTAGGCTCACAAGCCTCCAGGGTAGAGATGCGTAAATCGAGTTCTCGCTGTTTGTGGATGTTAATGTCTTCTTCGGCACGAAGACGCACTTGCTCATGTGCCAAGTAGTTAAGAGCTTTGTTGCGAATGATGGTGAGCAGTAGTGCTTGCAGGTTGGAGTCTTTGTCCCATTTCTCTCGATTTTCCCACAATGTAAACATTGACTCCATTAAGATATCTTCTGCTTCACTTTTGTCTTTTATATAAGAATAGGCGAAGGACAAAAAACGTCCTTGATTCTCCTGAAAGAACCGGGTAAAAAGGTCTATCGAATGAAGATTATTCGCTGTAGGCATAGCAGAGATTTATAGGTCTTTGGTTTTCGCATAGCAAAGCAACGCATTCTTTTTGAAAAAACAAAATTAAAGAACAGTTTTTAGGTGTATGCGTTGTTTTTCTTGTTAAAAAAAATAGCCCGACTACTTGTAGCCGGGCTATAAAGCTATATCAAAACGGTTGATTAGTTCTTTTCGGGTTTAGGCATCAACACTTTTCTAGAAAGTTTGAATTTACCTGTTTTAGGATCTACATCAAGCAGCTTCACTTCGATTTCATCTCCTTCTTTGATACCGGCTTCTTCTACTGTTTCCAGACGTTTCCAGTCAATCTCAGAGATGTGCAGCAATCCGTCTTTTCCGGGTAGGAATTCAACGAATGCACCGTAAGGCATGATTGAACGTACTTTTCCTTTGTATACTTCACCAACTTCGGGTACAGCAACGATGCCTTTAATTAAGCGCATAGCGTCGTCAATACATTTTTTGTTAGTGCCCGATACCTCGATACGACCCACACCTTCGATTTCTTCGATAGTGATTGTTGCACCGGTTTCTTCCTGCATACCTTGAATGATTTTTCCGCCAGGTCCGATTACGGCTCCGATAAATTCTTTCGGGATAGTCAGTGTTTCGATACGAGGTGCGTGATCTTTGAGTTCGGCACGTGGCTCAGGCATTGTTTCGGTAAGCTTACCAAGGATGTGCATACGTCCTTCTTTTGCTTGATTCAATGCACGCTCAAGGATTTCGAACGACAAACCGTCTACCTTGATGTCCATTTGTGTAGCAGTGATACCGTCTTTTGTTCCGGTTACCTTGAAGTCCATATCGCCCAAGTGATCTTCGTCACCCAAAATGTCCGAAAGAACAGCATATTTATCTTCGCCTGCATTTTTAATCAATCCCATAGCGATACCCGATACAGGTTTCTTAATCTGTACACCGGCATCCATAAGAGCCAATGTTCCGGCACATACGGTAGCCATAGAAGAAGAACCGTTCGATTCGAGGATCTCAGATACGATACGTACTACATAAGGATAGTTGGCAGGGATCATCTTTTTCAATGCTCTGTGAGCCAAGTTTCCATGACCAATCTCACGACGGCCTACACCGCGTTGAGGTCTGGCTTCTCCTGTAGAGAATGGAGGGAAGTTATAGTGCAATAAGAAGCGTTCTTTGGTACGAGCCAATACATCATCAACGATTTTCTCGTCCATCTTCGTACCCAAGGTTACAGAAGTCAGTGACTGTGTTTCGCCACGAGTGAAGATAGCTGATCCGTGAGGTCCGGGCAGGTAACCTACTTCGCTCCAGATAGGACGAATTTCGGTTGTTTGACGACCATCGAGACGCTTGCCTTCGTCGAGGATACAACGACGCATGGCCTCTTTCTCTACATCATGGTAGTAGCGATCGATCAATGCTTTCTTTTCTGCCAATTCTTCATCGCTTAATGTAGCTTTGAATTCATCACAGATAGTGTCGAACGCCTCTTGACGCTCATGTTTGTTGCGGTTGCCCGAAGCAGCTACGGCATACGCCTTCTCATAGCATGCGGCATGAACTGCCTTGCGGAGCTCTTCGTCATTTTCTTCGTGACAATATTCGCGTTTCACAGTCTTACCGGCTGCTTCTGCGAATTCCATCTGAGCTTTGCAGTGAACTTTGATTGCTTCGTGAGCAACTTTCATTGCTTCCAACAACTCAGCTTCTGATACTTCGGCCATTTCGCCTTCTACCATCATGATATTATCATAAGTAGCGGCAACCATGATGTCCATGTCTGCTTTAGCATATTGCTCGAAAGTTGGGTTGATAACGAACTGTCCATCGATACGTGCTACACGTACTTCAGAGATAGGCCCGTTGAAAGGGATATCTGATACGGCAAGTGCTGCTGATGCGGCAAGTCCGGCCAATGCATCGGGCATGTCAACTCCATCGGCTGAGAACAGGATGATGTTAACGAACACTTCTGCGTGATAATTGTCGGGGAATAGGGGGCGGAGAGCACGGTCTACCAAGCGGCAGGTTAAAATCTCATTGTCTGAAGCTCTTCCTTCTCTTTTGGTGAAACCACCGGGGAAACGGCCAAATGCGGCATATTTCTCTTTGTACTCTACCTGTAAAGGCATGAAATCTGTTCCGGGAACTGCGTCTTTAGCGGCACAAACAGTAGCAAGCAACATGGTGTTACCCATGCGGAGCATTACAGAACCGTCTGCCTGTTTTGCCAACTTTCCCGTTTCGAGCGTAATGGTTCTGCCATCTCCCAGCTCGATTGTCTTAACAATTGGGTTAATCATAAAAATTGTTTTATCTATATTTTCTTTCAAAATTCCTGCAAAGATATACATTTCTCATTCTAAATTGGTGGAAATGAGATAAAAAGTTGTTGTACGACCTAAAATTTTAGTTTTTAGGATGAAGAAGCGTACAAAATGCTTTGACTAATCTTGAAAAGAACTATATTTGCAGTTCGAAAAATAACACACATAATATGAAAAAGATAACTTTGGTAGCTTTTGCCGCTCTTGCACTGACTGCGTGTAATTCGGGTCCTCAATTTAATGTTAATGGAGATGTTTCGGGAGCAGATGGAAAGATGCTTTATTTGGAGGCTTCCGGAATAGAAGGAGTTACACTGCTCGATTCGGTTAAACTTAAAGGTGATGGTTCATTTAGCTTTAAACAAGCACGCCCGGAGGCTCCCGAGTTCTATCGGTTGCGTGTAGATGATAAAATTATTAATTTCGCTGTCGACTCTACCGAAGCCATTCAAATCAAAGCTCCTTATGTTGATTTTGCTACAGCATATACCGTAGAAGGATCTGAAAACAGCTCTAAGATAAAAGCGCTCACGATGAAACAAGTCGACTTACAGAAGAGTGTGGATGCATTGATTCAAACGGTTCAAGCCAATAAACTTTCGCCCACTGCTTTCGAAGATAGCCTTGCGGTATTATTGAAGAATTATAAGGATGACGTCAAGATCAACTATATCTTTGCAGCCCCCAACACATCTGCCGCTTATTTTGCTCTGTTCCAGAAGCTAAATAACTACCTTATCTTTGATCCGTTGAACAGTAAAGACGATGTAAAGTGCTTTGCTGCCGTTGCGACAAGCCTTAATAATTTGTATCCGCACGCCATTCGTTCAAAGAACCTTTATAATATTGTGATTAAAGGAATGAAGAATACGCGTACGCCTCAGCAAAAGACGATCGAGGTACCCGAGGAGAAGATTGTTGAAACAGGGCTTATTGATATCAGCCTACGCGATATTAAAGGAAATATTCGTAAGTTGAGCGAATTGAAAGGAAAGGTAGTGTTGCTCGACTTTACCGTTTACCAGACTCAGACAGGTGCCCCTCATAACTTGATGCTGCGTGAACTATATAATGAGTATGCCGCACAAGGATTCGAAATTTATCAGGTTTCTCTTGATGCCGATGAGCATTTCTGGAAAACCTCGGCTGATAATCTTCCTTGGGTGAGTGTGCGCGATGGAAATGGAATCTATTCGACCCATGCTGCCGTGTACAATGTAAAACAATTGCCTGCTTACTTCTTAATCAACCGTAACAACGAATTGAGCGTGCGTGGCGAAGATGTAAAGGATTTGAATGCAGCCATCAAATCATTGCTCTAAGTTGTTATAAATTAGTATACTTTCGTTAAATGTGTTGCATAGCATTGGTTTTCCCTTGACACGTATCAGATAAAAACCTATCTTTGCAACGAAATCATAATAAAGAGGGTTCCAGCATGGCTCATGTTGGAATTCTTTTTTGTTTTATATGACCATAAAAATAAAAGGAGGAAAACATCATGGCTTATATGTCAGAAGAAGGTTACAAGAAATTAATGGCGGATCTCCGTGAACTGGAAACAGTGGAGCGTCCTAAAATCTCTGCTGCAATTGCTGAAGCACGCGACAAAGGTGACCTGTCGGAGAATGCAGAGTACGATGCAGCAAAAGAAGCTCAAGGCATGCTTGAGATGAAAATCAATAAACTAAAAGTGATTATCGGTGATGCAAAAATCATCGATGAGTCTAAACTGAAAACCGATTCGGTACAGATTCTCAATAAGGTAGAACTGAAGAATACCAAAAATGGTATGAAGATGACTTATACCATCGTTTCGGAAAGCGAAGCCAACCTGAAGGAAGGTAAGATTTCAATCAGCACACCCATTGCTCAGGGACTACTGGGTAAGAAGGTAGGTGACGTCGCAGATATTCGTGTTCCCCAAGGTGAGATACATCTGGAAGTAGTCAATATTTCGATTTAATATCAAGGCAAGACTCCACCTGGAGCTTGCCTTTTTTTATTTATACATAAAGGTTATGGCAACAATATTTAGTAGAATTATTGCAGGCGAAATTCCCTGTTATAAGGTAGCCGAAGACGATCGATTCTTCGCCTTCCTTGATATCAATCCCTTGGTGAAAGGGCACGTACTGGTTGTGCCCAAGCAAGAGGTCGATTACATATTCGATTTAAGCGACGATGCGCTGGCTGGTATGCATCTGTTTGCAAAAACGATAGCCGCTGCTATTGCCGAGGCGATACCTTGTAAGCGTGTGGGTGTGGCAGTGATGGGGCTTGAAGTTCCGCATGCGCATATTCACTTGATTCCCATTAACAAAGAATCGGATATGGTGATTTCAAATCCGAAACTTAAACTATCCAATGAAGAGTTTGTCGCTATTGCCGCCTTGATTAATAAGGCTTGGCAGGCACAACGGTAGTTTTAATTGTATAAGCTGTGATGAGCAAATAAAAAGGGTATCTCGAATCAATCGAGATACCCTTTCCTTATTATATATAGGTTTCATCCTTAAATGTAATCGTCTCCTAACTTTATCTGTGCATCGTTTACATATTTGCGAATGGCATGCTCCTCGTCCTTTTTACAAATGAGAAGTACATTATCTGATTCGGCAATCAAGTAGCCATCCAATCCATCAACAACAGCCAATTTCCCTTCCGGTAATACAATGATGTTGTTTTGACTATTGTAGGTCAGTGCTTCGCATTTGAGCATTACATTGTTGTCTTCGTCTTTCGGTGAGAGTTCGTATAGTGATCCCCATGTTCCCAAGTCTGACCAACCAAAGTCGCCTAATGATACATAGACATTGTCGGCTTTCTCCATAATGCCGAAGTCGATTGATACATTGGGGCAGGCAGGGAAGTTCTCTTCGATAAATGCTTTCTCTTGTGGAGTGCCATAGATCTCTTTACCGGGGGTTAGTTTGGCGGCCAGTTCGGGTAGTAATGCTTCTCCTGCTTTGATGATGGAGTTGACATTCCATAGGAATAATCCCGAGTTCCAATAAAACTCGCCACTTTCCAGAAAGACTTTGGCTAATTCTAATTCCGGCTTTTCGGTAAATGTCTTTACCTTATAAAAGTTCTCAGTCTCTTTTTCTGCAATCTGAATATACCCATATCCGGTTTCGGGACGATTAGGCTTAATGCCAAGTGTCAACAATTTATCCGATTGTGCTACGAACTGTAATCCCTTTTCGATAGCTTCAAGAAATTCGCCCTCTTTCAGTATCAAGTGATCGGATGGGGCTACTACGATATTAGCATTGGGGTTCAGTGCACGGATATGATAAGAGGCCCATGCAATGCAAGGGGCTGTATTTCGTCTGGCGGGTTCGAGTAAGATTTGTTCGGAACTAAGCTGTGGAAGCTGCTCCTTTACCAAATCAGCGTAAATGGCATTGGTTACGATAAATATATTCTCTGTCGGGATCACTTTGTTGAAACGATCGAATGTTTGTTGAAGTAGCGAACGGCCTGTTCCAAAGAAATCAAGAAACTGTTTAGGCAATGTCTTGCGGCTAAAAGGCCAGAATCGGCTACCGATACCGCCTCCCATGATTACGCAATAATTATCTTTATTTGTCATGATATAGACTGTTTTAAAAGTTTCTGCTAAAGTACGCTTTTCTCTCCGAACATAGAACTATTTTTGGCATGTTTTCTCTTTTTTTTCTCTTTTTTCCTTTGAAACGCTTGCAGGTTAAAAATAAAGCTGTATCTTTGCACCGCAATTAAGAGAAACGCCCAGATGGCGGAATCGGTAGACGCGCTGGTCTCAAACACCAGTGGATTCACTTCCATCCCGGTTCGACCCCGGGTCTGGGTACTTTTGAAAGGGAAGCCTAGCTGAATATTAGTCAGTTAGGCTTTTTCTTTGCTCTATTTTTCCCCACATTTTCCCCACACGTGCAAAATAATCTCAAAATAAAAGACACTTCTTTTGTTCCTGAATGATTTCTATCTAATTTTACGAGGAAATAAGAAATTAACTCCCTTTCATTATGGAAAAAGGTATTTGGCAAGAAATAGAAGAATTGAACCAAGAATTTATAACGCTTGGTATCAGCCAGTCGGTAGACTATGAGAAGTACTACCTCTATTCCCTTATTACCCATTCCACGGCTATCGAAGGTTCTACACTGACGGAGATGGAAACACAACTCCTTTTTGATGAAGGAGTCACTGCTAAAGGTAAACCGTTAATTCATCATTTGATGAATGAGGATTTGAAGCAAGCCTATGAGTTTGCTATGGAAGAAGCCAAACGGGATGCTGTTATTACTCCAAAGCTTTTGCAGGACTTGAATGCAATGTTGATGCGAACAACAGGAGGCGTGCATAGTACGATGGCTGGTTCGTTTGATTCTTCAAAGGGCGAATATCGTCTATGTGGGGTAACGGCTGGTATCGGTGGTCGTTCTTATATGAACTATTTGAAAGTTTCTGTGAAGGTCGATGAGTTTTGCCGGATTGTAAATGAACGATTAAAATCGACCACCTCGCTGCAAGAGCAGTATGAACTAAGTTTTAACACACATCTTAATCTTGTTACGATTCATCCGTGGGTGGACGGTAACGGAAGAACATCTCGTTTACTAATGAACTATTTGCAATTCTGCTATAAACTTTTCCCGACTAAAATATTCAAAGAAGATAGAGCCGATTATATTCTTGCCTTGCAGCAATCGCAAGATGAAGAAAACAGTCAGCCCTTTCTTTATTTTATGGCGCTGCAGCTAAAGAAATCTCTTTCTTTGGAGATTGAAAAGTACAAGGTTTCGGGTAAGAAGGGATTTAACTTTATGTTTTAACAGAGCCTCTCTCTCCGCAAACAACGCTGAAAATCAGCAAGTTGTATGGGTTGCACCAAAATCTACACCAAAAAGTGGATTTTGGTGTTTTCTTTTTAGTTCGCTTGACCTTGACCGAATGACCTTCGAAGTACGGACTAAAAGAATCCAAGTATCAAAAAAATGGCTGACAGGTTGCGATTTTCAACTGTTAGCCATTTTTTATTAAGGAATTACTTCCAAGATGTTCGGCAAATATATCGGTTCAATCTTTGTCGGTGACGCTTTTGCCCAAAGCTTAGTCAGTCTGAAAATTGCCAACTATTTTCTGAAGTTATCTAACCTCATTCTTTAATGATATGTTTTTGTGAGACAAATTGAATTTTGAATATTTATATCTAAATAATTTTGAATACTCGTTTTCGTGCGTTGATAATACTATCTGTTGCTCTCCAAAATTATGCTTCAAAAGTTCAATCAATGAATGAGAATTTATCTCATCCAATGTTTGCAATGGGTCATCAATAAGTAAAGTGCCTAATTTAGATTTATTATAGACAATATTTAATACCAACATTAGAGATACTACGGTAGCTGATAATTGTCCTGAACTTAATGTATATGAAACTTCATGTTCGCTTGCTCTGGGAGTGATTTTGAATGAAGGGTCTTTACCTCCAACGCTTAAATCTAAGACTAAGCCTGTCCCAAGTGAATGGTTTTGCAAAATTTTACCAGTGAAGATATAAAAAGGTATGCTAACTTGATTAACAATGTTGCTTGTATATTCTTTTATTTTTGAATCATACATTGTGATCAACTCATCGACTCTCTGCATTTCTATTTCTAAGGCTATCACATCTTCTTCTAATGATTTTATTTCTTTATTAATCGCATTATAATACTGTGTCTCAATATATTTACGTTTGTTTTCTATGTCAACAGGCTCCAACTTCTCAATTAAATCCAATTGACTGTCAAAATAACTATTAAAAGACAATAGTAAAGCTGATTGTTTTTCTTGAGGCAATGTAAGCACTGGAGTATTACTCTTAATAATCTCAACAATAGCTTGCTTCGTAACTGATACGTTCTCTATTTTTCGTAAATTTACAATATTAATAATTTGGTCTTTACCCTCTTTGTTAAATAACCCTAAAAAGATATTAAACTCTCTATTATATTCATTAAAACGACTATTCGCCTTTGAGAACTCTTCGCTGCTAATCAAGCATACCGTCTTTTCTTTATTTTTACGTAGTTCTTCAGAAGCCGACTCTTGAATTACCTTCAAATACTCTGTATGCAAACTACTTTTCTTTTGTTCAAACTCTTTATTCGTTGAATTATATGTTTCAAATATTTTATCAGTAGTTTTTTTAATTTCATCCAACAATTGAGATGATGTTGGCCAACCGAATCCGCAAGTAGGACATTCGCCATCTGTCAAATTTACGAGCCTCTTGTGTTCCGAAAACAAGTTTACCAGTTCAGCTTGTCTGTTTTTCAAATTTTCCAATATTGCACTATGCGTACTTAAGGAGGCTTTTAAGGAAATAATTATTTCTATTTCTTTTCGGAATGACTCAATGTCTATCTTCAAATCCTTTGTTTGTAAATACTCAAATATTGTCGGCTCTATAAATGTATCGTATTTTAGATCATTTATCGCATCTAATATCTTTGCGATAATAGTATTTGCTTTCTCTAACTCTTTTCTTGTTACATCTTCTTTCTGTAGATATTCAAAATTATTTACACTCCAGAACTCGTTAATAATTTTATTTAAGAATGTTTCATCGCCAACGTATGCTTGAAGTTGATCATGTAAGCGTATGTCCCTTATCAAATGCTTATTGATACATAAATCTTTTATTTGCCCTATTACTTTAAGATGCTCTTGGTATGTTTCGATATTATTGTTATTAATATTTTCTCTGTCCCAAACTAAATCCTTTATCGTAAGTAATCTTTTATATTGCAAGTCCTCATTAAGTGAATATACAACATCTTTATTGGCCTTATTGATTTCTATTTTACGTTTATTCTTATTGCTGATTATATTTCTTATTTGACTCAAATACGTACGGATTCTTTCTAACTCTGCTACTTGACGCTCTGCTCCCAAAATAGAAGAAAGATCTTCATATCGTTTTTTAGGATCCTTTTTTACGAAAAATGTATTTTCGTCCTGCTCAACGTAATTCAATACATTGAAATGAGCTCTGATAGAAGAATAGTGTATAGTATAAATGAAAAGTAGTCCACTTAGTACTTGAAAAGTATACCACTAAGTGTCTCGGTTGAGATGGTTCAAAGATATTTATTCCTCCTTATGTTGCAACATCTTTTTGGTTTCTTTAACTCTGTAGGATTGTCCATTCATATTGATAAGATAGGCTTTATGTGTGAGTCTGTCTACCATTGCCGCCACCAGAACTTTATCCTTCACTATTTCTCCCCACCTGTCAAAAGCTAGGTTTGTGGTAATGATTGTAGACTTCTTTCCTGCTCTCAGAGATAGGTGGTTAAATAGCAGTTCTCCTCCTTCCTTATCACAACTCACATATCCAAACTCGTCACAGATGACCATATCGTACCTTTGGAAGCGCATTTCAAGCTGGCGTAAACTTTTTTGAGAACGGCATTCCCTGATTTGTGTAAGCAATCTTGGTACGGAGGTAAAAAAGACAGTATATCCTTCCAGGCAAGCTTTAATACCAAGCCCTATGGATATATGTGTCTTACCTGTTCCGGGATTACCACAAAATACGATATTCCTCCCTTCTTTCATAAAATCCAATGTTTCGAGTTCCGGTAGAGCGGTTTGTGCATCTTTAGGTAGTTCTTCTCTTACCAGTTCCTGTATATACTTTAGTTCCGGAAACCCGGCTATCCTGATACACTGTTTACGGCGTGTTTCTATACGCATGTCCATTTCTTTGGTTAATAGCTGACATATGAAGGATCGGTAGGACCAGTTTTCATCGGTTGCCAAAGTAATAAACTCATCGAGTTCATCCCGCACGACTGGCAGTTTAAGTTCTTTGGCGTAGTTAAAGACTTTTTCTTTTTCATTCAGATTTTCCATTTGCATACTATTGATATTAAACACTTCTTGTCTCATGACTGATTATTAATTTTTGGTGATAATTTTTATATTGTTCTCTGCATCCATTATGCGCGATAAATCCATCAGTATCCTCATGGCTCCCTCTTCGATCATGGCAGACCCGCTCTTATGATTGTCATCCGGATAGATGGGTTCTCCCTGACTCACTTGTGACTCGTTATTGGCATACAGCATGACCTTGATCTGGTCTGCCGATATACTTCTCAAGCCCCGCGCTTTCAATGAGGCATATGCTTCTATTATATCGCTATCGCTAAAGTTATTTTCCCTGGCATATTGTAACAGGAAGACAAAATCCCGTGCCTTGTCTGTAAAATGCTTGTTAAACAAGGTCTGTATTGGTCCCGGCATTTGCTTTAATGCCAGGGAAGTGTGTAGTGCCCCCGGTTTACGCAACAAAGTGTTTAGGTAATGTTCCAGTTTGATGGACCACCCCTTTTGGCGGGAGTATATGCGTTCATGTACCGAAACCTTTTCATTATTATAGAGGATAACGATCTTCTCGGAGTACAGCTTAACGGTAACCATTTTGCCTACCAATGTATCGGGTACCGAGTAGTGGGAGCAGTTCATACAGATGGTGGACCACTTGTCTACCTTGTATTCTGCCATCTGGAAGCATCCCATCTCATTGGTATAAGGCCTTAGTGCTGCCAGGTCTGCTGCCAGATCCTCCACTTTATTAATTGTCGAAGGGCTGCCGCTGCGTGAGTTAATCTTCTCGCAGATTGCCAGCAGGTGTATCTGGGCATCTTTCAATGAAGCATAATGCAGATTGACGCTGAAAGCCTTACGCCTGACATACTCTACAGAACGTTCTACATGCCCTTTTTCCCAACCGGCACGGGCATTACAGAAACGGTAATGGTAACGGTAGAAATTGCTCATGCGAAGAAGGGTTTCTGTGGGTTTCTTCTCCTGGCCTGCAAATTTTTTAATGGCCACACGCATATTGTCATAGACCATAATGGAGGGAACACCTTTTATCTGGCGGAAGAAGTTACGGTGCGACTCCATGAAAGCTAACTGGTCCTGGTGATGAAACAGCCAGGCATAACGGCCGTTGCTATGGCTTAGGGTAAAGACGGCCATCTGGATACGTTGGAGCTTACCGTTTAAGTAAAGCTTGACTTCGCCCCAATCAAACTCACAGGACTCTCCCGGTGGATAATAACCACGGATAAAGGCTTCCTGAGATTTATCTTCTTTCTTCTCAGCAGCTACAGAGGCGATGTATTTACAAACTCCTGTATAACTGACCTCAAAGCCTTTGTCTATGAGTAGTTCGTAAATATCCTTACCTCGCATACATTGCTTCTTTAAACCCATCGCACGCTTGCGAGTGTTCTTCTCTAAACAATCGTCTATTAAGTCCTTCAGGCTACCGGTAATAATACGGCGACTTCGCTTAGAACTATCGTAGCGTGATTGTATAGTTAATATCGATTCCAGAGAAGATTCAGGATCAGGGCAGTTTAAAGCTGCTTCATACTCTGCAATGACTTTATGAACAGTCTTACGGCTGATATCCAACTCCCTGGCTATAGCCCGCTTACTGTACCCCACGGTGCGGTACATGTGTATAATTGCTTGTTTTTCTACCATTGTTATCATTTTACCCTCTGTGTTAGTTATAATACACAAAGGAATTTATAATGTTAATAGTTGTTGGTAAAACCGAGCACTTTATATAATATGCTCCAAGAGTTTTACTCAACTGGTGGTATACTTTTCAAGTATTTCAGTGGACTACTTTTTATTTATATTATACAAGAATAGTCAATTATTCGTTCTAAGTCATCTTGATCGCTTAGTTTTCCATTAAGATACAAAGTAGACCCAACGAAAATATTCTTTATATTATAGTCTTTGCATCTGCCTTTAGTCGCAGCTCCAAAACATCTTTTAATACATACGCTACCTTCGGAATTCCTCAATGATAAAGATAGTTCCATTGGCTGATCCTGAGATTTATGGATCGGACTACGGTCATAAGTGCTTCGTGCATCTATGGCGACGGCTTGGTATTTCCGAGGGAAGCCAGTTAATATAATATCTATAGCGTCAAATATAGTCGTTTTTCCATATCCATTGGGGCCATCAAGCACAACAATATTCTTTTCATCGAAATCGACATTGAGCTCCGTGATGCCTTTAAAATTCTTAATGCTCAAAGATTCGATTTTAAACTTATCTGTATTATTCATTGCTCTCAGTTTTTGTGTTTTTGTAAAATATGCGTTTCAATAGCAGCGATATTTTTTACATCTATCTTATTTATTTCATTTACTAATTCCTTTTGGTCACTTGTAAGAGCAATCATAAGAGTATTTTCCATAGTTATCAGTTCAAGACTGTTGGTATCTGTATTAATGTAATTTAGAAAAGGAATTTTAATAAATAGCCTCAATAACAATTCATACCATCCACTTTTATCATTCGACTCTTTCAAAAGATCACTATGATTTTTCACCAATCTATTTAAAGATATGCTAACTTCTGAGGCCTCTTCTGCGTTTAGCCTCCCTTTCAATTCTATTAAATTGCTCTCATCATAATGCAATACATATTTTTTCGACGTGTAGACATTTTCCTCTATCTTGAATAGCCCAATTTCATTATCTTCATTAACACCTGACAATACCAACACAATAGAAATATTATGTCCAATGTAACGATCCTGATATATTCGCAGTTCATCTGTCTGCAACATATTGTAAACCATATTATTTATGGCGTACTCTAAATTATGGTTGTCAATATCTGTTTTTAGTTTTTGGTGTAATTCCACAAATCCATCGAAAAGAAATAGAAAGAAATCATTTTTTTCATCATAGTGTGCAAAAAGCACATCTAATTCGTTGTAATTCAGATGTTGTATTAGGAGTCCATTGCTCTTAGACAATGTTTCAATTATTTTTTTCATTCTTCTATTGCGTTCTTGTTGATATCAATAATACTCTTTTCTACTGAAACAAAACCAAAAGAGGGTTCATTAATGCGCTTAAATTTTTTCTCCTCTTCAGATTCTTCCTGCGGTGATTTACTTTGGTTTATTAGTCGTTTTTCGACCTCTTCTTTAGAAATATCTATACTACAGGTAACAAAATAATCTACATCCTTACATATAGGAGACTCTATAATCTTCTCACATTCTTTTTGTAGATGTTGAAAATCTGGTCGATCCTCGATGTCATATTTACCGCTATGAGTTGTAAGCTGATATGAAGTATTAGAGCCTTCTTTTATAATATTATACCTTAGATAATTGGCATCGATTTCTGTTTTTATTTTTCTCAAAGCCTTACCAATAACACTTCTAACAGCCTCATCGTGGATAAATCCATCAAATGAGTTAAGATCCTTAACATCAATTGTATGATGAGGAGAGAGATTATCTCTGAGTAAACATTTCATTTCTTCAGGAGATAAGTCTTCAATTTTATTAATTGCTTCGTTTACTTTTCCCAATTCAAGTTTATCAGATTCTGAAGCCTCTGCGTAATCTAGAGATGATGCAATTCCAATCAATGTATTTACAAAACTTTCGGAAGTGTTGGAGGATATGCGGTTGGAAATAAAGAGGTAATCAATCTGTTGAAATACTTTGCTAATGAAAATATTTTTTCAGCAGCAGCCACTCCTCAATCTGCGGGCTCCATTGCTAAAGCCATTGATTTAATCGATGAAGAACCTTTCTGGAGATCCCGTATTTGGGAAAATATAATTCACTTCAGAAAGGGATTAGAAAGTATTGGAATAGATTTTGGGAAAAGCAATTCTGCAATCTTTCCAATAATGATTAGAGACAACGAACGAGCAATGAAAATCGCAGACTTCTTGTTTCAAAATGGAGTGTTTGTCAACCCTATTTTATATCCTGCTGTACCCCAAAAACAAAGTCGATTAAGAATGAGTGTTCTTGCTGTACACACAATCGAACAATTGGATAAAACATTAAACTTATTGGAATGGGCATTCAAAAAGCAATAATGGCACTTGTCTTGGCTATGAAGTTTTCCATTATCTGTCAATCACAAATAATCGAGAAAAATATGGTGGAAAAAGTTTTTGAATATGGAGCATTGGCTCCCAGCAGTCATAACGCCCAAATGTGGCGTATCGTCAAAGAGAAAGAGAATCTTTATAGAGTTGAAATAGATTCGATTTGGAGGCTTAAAGCCGTAGACCCACACGACAGAGAGGCGTATATAAGTATTGGGTGCTTTCTCCAAAACTGTATTTATGCGGCTCCTCATTGTGGTGTCTCAATGGACGTCTCGGTGAAAGATACCAAAGCGTATCTGACCTTTTCTAAATGTGACGAAGAAAAGAAATCCTCAGAATATAGTCTTTATGATATTGAGAGACGATGTACTTGCAGGCGAAACTTCTCGAACAAACCAATTCCAGAGGATAGTATTCAAAAATTATCCTCCTCTTTTAAGAATGTAAGATACATTGATAAGCGAACTGAAGAAGGAAAGATTTTGTCGGAATTGATTATCAATAGTAACTCTATGCAACTCTCTTCTGAAAAATCAATGGAAGAACTATCTCTCTTTATTTCCTCAAACAAGAGTGATATAAAAAGAGGAAGAGGGCTTACTTTGGAGAGTTTGGGCTTGAATGGTATTGAACGTTTCTTCTTTCGAATTCTTTATACGAAGAAAAAGTTTGCAGGAAACAAATCTTTCCTTTCATCGTCTATACGAACGACAAAAAAGCAAGTGAAAAATTGTTCGGGCTTCTTTGTTTTATTCGTACAAGATGATACTCCCGAAGGGTTAATAAAGGCAGGTATGGATTTAGAACGTTTTTCGGTATAATATTATGATTCTGTATATCGGTTTGTCCGACGGGAAGGACGGCGGGCGTTTCGGTGAACATATTCTTCGGGCGCCTCTGCCGTCCGGCCTTTCCGCATCTTTCCTTGACTTTGGTTTCTTGCTGTCCCGCTTGTTATATGCTCTTATTTGACGTTCGGAATGAGTTGCCGCAGGAAGCCGCGTATCTCCTCGTGCGAGACTGCTTCGTGCAACACCAGCATGATGGTGTCGTCGCCTGCAATGGTTCCCAGAATGGAGGGACATTCCCGGTTGTCGATGTCGTAAGCCATGCTGCTGGCATATCCGGGACGGGTGCGGATGACTGCTATATTGCCTGAGAAGTGAAGCGAAACGAATCCGCTCGTCATCAGCATCTCGCTGGCGCTCTGTGTGTTGGAGCGTTTATACATGATGTTGTTGGGCAACACATATACGTATTTGCCGTTCATGTTCGCCGCTTTGGCAACTTTCAGTTGTTTCAAGTCGCGCGACAGGGAGGCTTGTGTCAACTCAAAACCCTCTTTTCCCAAAGCGGACAGCAGTTCCTCTTGCGAACTTACCTCTTTGCTCGAAATAATCATCTTGATGGTTTCCAACCGACTCGCTTTTTTCTTCATGTTCCGTATAATTATTCTTGTGTTGGTGCAAAAGTAGCATCTTTTTGGAATCTTTCATGCGTAGAGAAAATTATTTCAGCATTTTTATTCTTTAAGACCGGAATAAGTGGATAATGATACATTATGACATGGACGGAAAAGCTTTGTCCTTGGTTTTATGTTTACAGCGTTCAGGCGGAAGGGAAGAGAGCCTTTTACTCCGGCCTCTCTCCCCTGTTTTGACAACTGCAATCCTTTGTCTTGACAGACGCAAGTGTTTTACGCGACAGACACAAGTGTTTTAGCCGTCAGACACAAGTGTCTGACAAGTCAGGTATAAATATCTGATAAACAGTGTGTTTTGTCTGAGAAAAAACAGGCTGCCGTGTGAGGCTCTCGACCGGCTCCTTATCCCGAACTCGGGCATTGCTTTTTCGATTTGAAAAGAAAGACGATTTTAGATGGCGGGCAACAGTAAGGGGCTGCCCAATGCAGGACAACCCCTTACCATACTGTTATCATTCAAAATAAAGCTACATGAAGAGACTGGCTCTACTTCTGGTAGGGAAGCAAGAATTTGAATCCTTTTCCTCTCAGCATGACTTCCGATTCGCCCACTTCCTCTACATAGAGACGGTGTACTCCTTTTTTTATTCTCCCATGTGAAGTGGAGTAATCAAGGACGTGCAGGTCGATGGAATCGCCTTTTACGGGATTCACAATGGGGGCAATCTTGATGTGGGAGCCTGTGTAGGTTGTGATTTCTCCGCCATAAGGCCGGGCGCTGTCTATGATCCATGTGCCCACCCCTTTTCTCTTGACTATCATTTTGTTGTTCAACATCACGTAATATGAGTTTTTGGTGGTGTCGTACCATCCCGGCACCTTCAATTCTCCTTCCGGCTTCACACTGATGCGGATTGTCTTCTGTTCTTTCCCGTCTTCGGATACTGCCGTTACTTCGGCCTCCCCTTCGTATTTGGGCGTTATTTCGAGCATACCGGTGGAGCCGTCCCATTTTATGTCTATCACATCTGCCGGGTCGTTTTCTTGCAGTGTGACGCGTTCTCCTCCTCCCGAAATGCTCACGAATTTGCTTATGTCTTTAGGGCGAAGCAGAACGGTGGAATGGCTTATGCCCAATTCGGGGAAGGTGACGTTGATTTTCAGCCGTACGCGCTTGTCGTGCGAGAGGATGGTGGCAAACGTTTCGCCCTCCAGCAATCCCTTCACCTTCAGCGTATCCATGCTCATTTGTGCCGTGGCTATTTGCGAGTTCTCCACGTTGACGATGTATTTCCCGTTTCCGCCCGAAACGATAAGCCTCTTTTCCGTCTGTTTATTCAGCGACAATTCCTCGACAGAAGTTTTTTCTTTTCCTATCCGGATATCCGGATACTCCTCTTTCCGCTCTTCGCAGGCAAAGAAGCCGATAATGCAGAAGGCGATGCACAGTGTGGATAGTATATTCTTGCTCATTGGTTTGTATACAGTTTTAATAGTGTCCCTTTATTGTTTAAAAGTTTCGCACGGTTAGCTCGTTATACAGGATTTCCCATTCTCTCCCATTTCCTTCGTCGATATGGATTTCCAGTTGAAATCTTTTATAGTTTCCGTCGAAAGCGGGGAATTCCAGCGTATTGTTTAGAGGTTCAACAGTCTTTCCGTCCAGTTTGTAGGAGATATTTGCATTTGGGTTTGCCAAATCGTTGTAGTATAGTTTGAGGAACCTCCCTTTGCACGAGCCGGCAGGTTCGAGAGTACGCAGATATGGAATACGGTCTTCCGAATCAGCAGCTTTTTCTAATTTGTCCGTGATTGCGCTTTTACTTACATATTCGGATTTCACTCCATCCTTGACGGCGCAGACTTCGATTGTGTATGACTTGCCGGGCTCCAATTTTTCCAAAGTGAACGAAGTTCCTGTGATTTTGGTGAATTCCCGTTCTCCGTTTTTTACTTCGTATGTAATTCCTTCCGTTTTACTCTTTTGCCATGATACTGTAATTTCGCGTTGGAAAGCGACAGCTTTGACTTGCTGCGGCTTCTCCGGTTTTTGTATTTCAGGTGTTGTGGAGCCACTTCCTGATTTTATCAAAGAAATATCATCCAAGTAAACTTCTCCATTTTTGCTATATGGGAATCTTATAACCATTACGGCTTTGTTTATATTTTTACCTTGAGGAACTTGAATGTTTGAACTAAATTGTTCCCATTTGTCTTTCTTAGCGGTAAAATTAAACTCCTGACTGTCCTGCCAATCATCATCTTTATAAAAGTGGAATATAACATAGAATTTTTTATTATTATCATCTTGGATTTTATGCCAAATAGATAACATATAATTTCCACTTCCTACTGTTATTTCACTTTGACTAATGGAACCACTATTAGCAAGATATGCCATGAATACTTTTGTTCCATTTCCCCCATCACGTTTTTCGTTTATGGATTTAGTTCCTAATGTTTGTGTAGCTATTACCCATTCTTTGGGCTTCATATCATAGCCTGATCCGCTCCACTCACCTTCAAAGTCTCCGTTTTTCAATAAATTCTCTTGTGCGTTCATAGTGGGAATGACCCACACCCACATCATGACCGATAATGCTATTCTATAAATTGTTTTCATACTTATTCTATTTTTCTATTTCTTTAAGTGAAACTTCGAATCTCTGGCCTATCTGCGCTGCCAGATGCCGTAACGAACCTTCGTCTTTCTCTTCTTTCAGCAAGCGTTCCTTATCCCATAATCCATCTCCCTGCTCCAATGTCTGCAAAAGATTACGGGTTTCCTCGTATGTAATGAATGGCTGCCCTTGTGCATTGCGGGCAAACTGTGAAGCATAGATAAGTCCGTAGGCTTGCGATAGAAGCCGAAACGCGTATTTCGGATTTTCTTTCAGATTGGCAAAAGTGTTGGCTCCTACCAATAGGCTCATTGCCCTGACAGCCACCACACGGCTGAGTTCGTGCCTGATAGTATCCGCTTGCAGTTTGATTTCATCGTAGCGGGAGGTTTCCATATAGCTGCGTCCTCTTACAAAGGAATGAAAAATACGGCGGTGCGAATCTTTCAATGCAGGCAGACCCTCAGACTGGGCAAGCGATTTCCAGAAGCCGTAATACCCGTATGCCAAATCCCAGTGATGTTCCAGTTCCGTATAGTTATGTCCTGCGGACAATTGAGTCAGATCGTGTGCGGAACGCAGTTTCGGACTGTCTGTTACATTCCCGCTCAAGTGCACGTTGAGTATCTTGTCCAGATATATGGCTCCCATAATGGCATACCTGTAAACTTCGGCTACCGCAACTCCTTTCTCATTGACAAAGCAAATATCCTTATCGCCTATATTGGTTCCCACATAACCCTCTTTCCCTTTTTCAGCTTCCGTATTCCTGTGGTTGCTGGGGTTCGTCTTGCCTAAGCCGGATATACGTGCTGAAGCATCGAACCAACTTTTGAAATCCTTCAGAATTCTTTCCCGGTTGGTAATATGAGCCGAAGAGGTGGCTATCTGCTCTTGTGGCTTCAAGCCGTATGTACCCTCGGCGTATAACCTTAGCATCTTGACAGAATCCGTCAGGGTGGTGATACGTGCCGCACTCAGGTATGCCGAAAAGATTCTGTCGATAGGATACTTTAAAAAGTCACACTCCAACGTGTTCACGCTGCTCTCTCCGTTCCTTGAAAACTTGTACGACGGCTCCGGCAATACAGGAAGCTGATATGCGCTTTCCACCGTTTCGTTCGTCCCTTCGGTGCATGCTGTGACACTCATCAGCAAGCAAAGGAAAAATATCTCTTTTATACAATTCATTTCTCTTTTTCTTAAGGTAAAATAATGTATTCGCAATAAGGATGCTTCAGCATATTCGGTCCTTCTTCGTTTTGAAACTGTTCGGTCTTCAGCTCGGGTATTTCTATCAATCCGTCGGTGGAAACAGCTTTTATACTTGCTTTTATACTGGAGTTTCTGGGGCCTACCCCTGTGACACTCAGATATAAAGGAAATCCGGAATAGGCTTTGAATCGGATTTCTAACTTTTTACCGTTAGTCATCTTTGGGGCAGCCTCCTTACCTTCTTTCTTTCCCGTCTCTTCGTTATTTTCTCCATGCTCTTCGTCATCTTCTTCATACTCTTCCTCCTCATCTTCTTCCGGAATCTCCTTATCTTTTGCACAGGTAATCGTTACCAATTCTTTTTTATCGTTTATATATTTCACTTCATAACGGGCCGTTGCCGGTGATGTGAACTCACCATCCCTGTCTATTTCTTGGAACTCACATACCAAAGTTATATTATACGCTTCTATATCAGCCGGTGCTTCCGTGCCGGGATATTTGTAATCTTTCAATGCCAGATTAGGGTCGCACAATTGCACGACCAATTCTCCCCGCTTGTTCTCAGGCTTTTCTATTTCCTTCGGCGGAAACAGTTTTTCATACTCTTCATCTATTGTGGTATCTTCTTTTACGGTATTGCAACCGCATACCAGCAATAAACAGATTGTCCATATATATTTCATATCGCTCTTTGTTTTTTAATTATTAGAATTGTCCAAAATTTCGGCTACGACTCCGGTGGCTTCTCCACCGGTGGCGAGATGCTTGCTTACCCAACGCTCCGTCTTGCTGTATGGGTCGAACACTTTCACGAGTTCGCAAACAAACCGGTTTTCCTCCCTGCGGAAATCGTAAAACGTATAATTGGCGCTATATCGTATACCGGATCTGAAAGTCAATCCGTCTGTTGTGCCCACATATCCGGATCCCAGTCCCACTGCCTCTTTGGCCCATCCGTCCGGAAGGGCAGAAGGATTTTTTGCAAAAAGGAACAAGTGATAACGTTGTTGTCTGCCTTTCTCTCTGTCGGCTTTCGCCATACGGATATCGCTTCGGAAATATATCCGGTCTGCTTTCCTGATTACCAGTTGCGGATTTTTCATCTGCTCGAAAAATGAGGTGTTTTCGCCGGCTTTGCGCATGTCTTCCGTCCAACTGTCTTCGCTTTTTAGCTTTGTAAAGATGATGTACTCACGGGCCGGTTCTATGTACGAAGCCGTTCGGAATACAAGGTTGCCATCGGTGTCTTTGCCTGTATAAAGAAAATCGGAAGAAGCGGCGAATTTGTTGTTTACCAGACGGTGCAGATAACTGTAAGTGGTGAAACTCAGTTGAGTGAATGTATTCTGGCTTACTTCGAATTCACTTTTCCGGCTTTCTGTCCGGCTTTGCTCATCATAATCGGCTATAGTTTCCACCGTTCCGTTTTCCGCGAACTTCATAAAGAAACAATGTCCGCCATACCCGTATTTGCTCAGGTATTCAAATTGTGCTATCTGTTCGTTCACGTTTGTAAACAATAGCGAGTCTGTCCGTGGGAAGTACGTGACGCACCATCCGTGAGGGGCATCTATAAGCTCCTTCCTCAGTTCGCTGATGTGTTTTGCGTTCCGCTCGGAGGGGGATAAATCGAAGATATTATCATCCTTGCAGGAGAAGCAAACCGCCATCAGAATAAGTAATTGAAATCCTATTTTCATACTTTTTATTTTTGTTCCGTATATGCTTTTAATCGTTTCATGCTTATCGTTTGGAGATAATTGAGCGAGATTTTTATTTCTTTGTTAAAATATTCTTCCACAAAGGTTTGTTTCTCCGTCAACTCTTTGTATGCCCGACGCGCTTCCTCGTTGTAAGTTTGCTGCACTTCCGGGTCTTCTTCATTATTAAGATAAGGCTTTCTAGCATCTTCCAAGGCTTTAAGCACCTCCTTGGGGCTATGTGTCAGCTTGGCGCTGATAATTTCAGCGAAATCGTCCTCGGCAGAGAGGAAAGAGTGGAAAGTGAAAAAACCTCTCTTGTTGGCATTGGGTGAAAGCGCAAACAGTTTGCGCCCTGCTGTTTCATCTTTAAAAATCTCAGAAATCAGCTTGGACGATTCAATGTATCTGCTCCCGCTGATGCTCAGAAACTTGTTTCTGTCATAAGGAAACAATTCCATCAGGTGTTTTGCGAATTGGTGATGCACGCTTCGCATCAGGATAAATACCTTGTCTTGATTTTTGGGGTCGAAGTCGTTGACGTTGTACAGGAACATCTCGTTGGTCGTTGCTTCCGTATTTCCTAAAAGCTCTACTCCGTTTCCGTCTATGTTCTTTCCTCCATACATGTAAATCTTGACCGGATTCTTGCCCAGAAAGAATTTCTCTCCGCCCAAATCGGAAGCCATATAGAGGTCGAGCCACAGCGCCTTTATGGTTTCGAGCACGCTTTTTACATTGGCGGCTTCCGGCGGATAGGTATAGCTCCCGTTTTGTGCCACGTTTTTATCCCAACGGTATTCGACCTCGATGCCGTAAGGACGTGTAAATGTATTTAATATCCACTCGTCGAGTTCTGTTTTATTGCGCTGTACCGTTCCCAAATCCACTACGCTTTGGTCGGATAAGGCGGCTTCCTGTGCGCAGCCGGCCAGCAGCAGGCATGCGGCGAACAAATTCAGGCTCCGTCCGATAAGGTAACAGAATCTCGTTCTATTGCTGATTGTTTTCATTGTTTTTTTAAGTTTTCTGTCCATTATGTTTCTTGATATTTTCAACGGGGGTTAGGCTCCAATCCCCGGTTGATGGCTTCGGCCGGTATTTGCAGGAGCTTTCTCGGGTCTTCTTTCTCCAACTGCTTATAAAACTTATACTTCGATGTGCGTTTCACCGGTATGTAAAAACGGCGGATATCGAACCATCTCAACCCTTCGTGCATAAACTCCTGCTGCCTGAAACCTAAAATGGTTTTTATCATGGCTAATTGCTTGATGCTCATTCCGTAGAACGGAGTATAAGTTCCGTAGTTGTCGCTACTTGTCTGCGTGTAGTCCGGACGGCTGCACGGAGGGGTGATTCCGAATTTGACAGAGAGATAGGTAAGCAGGTCGTTTATGGATTTGTCGTATTCTCCGATCATGGCGTATGCTTCCATCCGATTGAGCATCACCTCGTCGGTAGAGAATAAAACGTTAGTGACATACAGTCCCCTCGGTCGTATGCCTGTATAGCCCGACAACGAAAGCTCGTCGAATTTGCCGATGTATTGTCCGTCGCTTATGCGTCCGTCGTTATAGTTGAAAAGGAATAACGGTTCCATAGCTACTTTCCTGAAGTTTTCACACCCTTCCACTCCATGTCGGTTGTACACTTTGTCTGCACTTATGCTGGTCACTCCGTACTTTTCCGTAGGTATGTTGCGGGCTATTCTCGATTCCGTAGTGGAAAGAAGCAGGTTAGCGGGCTCTTCGGTACTTGCGTAGCGTGTATGGAGATGTTTGCGGTTGAAATAAAACTCTTTTCCATACTTCTGCCAATTTCGAAGAACAGGTTTGGGGTCTATGCCGAGCACATAATCTGAATAGGCAATAACGAGTTCCCATTCTCCTTTAATCAGGTAGAAGCGGGAAGCGAAAGCGTAAGCGGCTTTTTTGTTAAAGTGAAATTTGGGTTTGCTGTAATAGCTGTCGTCTACCAGCGAAATTCCGAGTTTCAAGTCTTTTTCGATCTTTTCGTACACCTCCTTTACAGTTCCGCGCTTATAGTCCACCAATGCGTTTTTTTCAGGCTTTGTCAGGTAGGGTATGCCGGGTGCTGTTTTCGATTTGGATGTACCGTACGGCTCTGCCCAGATATTGACCAGCATGAAGTGCAGATAGGCGCGCAATAGGAATGCTTCGCCGTATAAAGCTTTCACACGGTCGCTTTTGGGGTATTTGCTCAGAAGCTCCAACGCTTGATTGGCTTGTGCAATACCTGCGTAGCATGCGTTCCAATAGTTCAGGGGTGTATCCAAATCTTCCTGATCGTAGTCTTCCCAATAATACATGGCCTCGTTCAGCCGTGAATGGATACCGTTCACCCGCTCGCCTACGTTATCGGTACGTGTTTCCAGAAACGCGAAGTAACTGGCTTCGGGATAGGCTCCGGCGAGCAATTCGGCTATTTTTTCCTCACTGTCTATCTTCACGTCGAGCGTAGAGTCGGGGTTGGTCTCCAAATAGTCTTGGCATGCCGTGAGCAGTGTGAGTATGATACTTAAGTAAATTGTTCTTTTCATTTCAATGCGATTAAAATTCAACATGCAGCGTCATTGTATATTGTTTTGGAGTAGGCAATGAAACTCCTCCCGATTTGTAGAACTCCGGATCTTGCCCCTTCAGCTTCTTGTCTGCATAAATCAGGAACGGATTGGTTACGTTTGCCTTCACACTCATTTGTCTGATCTTGAGTTGTGCAAGAAGCTTTTTGGGCAATCGGTATCCCAACGAGATGTTTTTCATGCGCACGAAACTTCCGTCTGCCACTCTGTTCTGAGAGTAATTGTAAGTGTTGTAAGCCTTTTCGATGTTTTCTTTTCCGATGTTGCGAATCAAATCCTGCGAAGGAATGACAGGGATATTCGTTTTCCACTCGTCGCCCGGATTGAGCCAGCGGTCGTAGTACTCTTTGGAAAACACATTCAGATCGGCGAACGAAGGGTCGAATGTCGGGTTAAGGCGTATCTTGTTGCCCGCTTGCATGGTGACGAAGCACGAAAGCTCCCAGTTCTTGTATTTAAACGTGTTCGATACTCCGCCTATGTAAGTGGGTTCGATAGGACCGTGGTAGATAAGGTACGACTTCGAATACTGCGCGTCGAGGAAATCGGCTCCTGATATTTCGCTGTTCACACCTTGGTTGGAAGGGTAAAGTCCGAAGTCGAAGGTAGGCAGCCCGTTGTTGTTGAGTCCCTGAAAGTTGAAAGAGAACAGAGAACCCCGTGGGAATCCGAGGATATTGCCGCGTCCGGTTCCCGCCACCATATCAAAGGTGTTCGGTGTATTCAGCAGGCGGGTGATCTTCTGCTTCATGCCGCTCACGGTGAAAGCCGTAGTCCAGCTGAAGTTGTCGGTTACGATGTTTTTGGTTTGCAGCGCCAATTCCACTCCTCGTGTGCGCATGTCTCCGAAGTTTGCGTACTTGTAATACTGTCCGCCCACACCGGAGGTACGGATGAGGTCTATCAGGTCGAATGAGTTTCGTTGGTAGACATCGAATGTTGCGCTTATGCGGTTGTTGAACAGCCCGAGTTCCAAACCGATATTCAGCTCATACATTTTCTCCCATGTCAGGTCGCGGTTCTCAAGGTGCAGGATGCGCAACGCATTCTCGCGGTCCTTCAGCAATGTGCGGTTGATGATGAGATGCTTGAACACTGCTGTGGAGTTTATCGCCTGTTCGTTCATTTTGGCGGTCAGTCCATAGCTGGCACGCAAGGATAGCTTGGAAACGGCAGGAAACTTTTTCATGAACTTCTCTTGATCCATGTTCCACTTTGCTCCGATATTCCAAGTAGGCAACCAGCGCGAACGGCTGTATTTGCCTGCCGTATTCGACCCTTCATAGTTGAATACGCCGTTGAAAACGTATTTGCCCGCATATCCGTAGGTGGCGCTGGCGGAGAGAGTCACCCCCCTTTCGTAGCGTTCGGTAAGCGAGAAATAAGTGTTTCCTTCGTTAGTGAGCTTATCGAAAATCAAAGGATTGGTGAACACCTGGTTCCCTCTGTCGTATTGTATTCCATAACCTTGGAAAGGGTTGATGCTGCGGTCGGCATAGCGTATTTCGGTAAATCCGAAAGCGCGTATGTCGTGCTCGCCCATCTGTTTGTTGTAGTCGAGCGCAAAGCGTCCCAAATAGCTGCGCAGGGAAATTTCCGTCTTATTGAACATGCCTCCGTGGGGCAGCGCCACTTGTGGCAGTTGCAAGGGGTTGTCTTTGTTTTTCAACAAATAGATGTTCTCTTGCGCCACATAGGGAGTTTCGTTGGCTCTGAAAGCCTGTATCACGTTCGATTGTTCGGTGATGAAATGCGAACTTTTGGTAACCGCATGACGTACCGACGCCAATCCTTTGGCTTCGATGTTGTCGTTGATCCTGTATGAAAGTTCACCTTGCAGTTTGAAGTCGAGCACTTCGGTTTTCAGGTAATTGTTGTCAAACTCGTTCAGGATATTGAACGGAGCCCAGTTATTGCGGTAGTATTCCGGTTCGCCGTTGGCATTGCGGGGGCGTAAGGTACGGCTTGTTCCCAAAGCATAGGCAAAGGGATTGATGTCGAAGTCGCGTTCGAACGTTCCGATTACCGTATTCTTTCGCTGAGAAATCGTACCCGGAGAGTTCTGGTTACGCAAATTCCCTTGTGCGGATATGGTAGCCTTTATCTTGTCCTCATTCCAATAGAAGGAATTTTTGATATTGGCGGTGATGCGTTTTACATTATCGGCAAGCGTCCATCCCCTGTCGTCATAGAAACCGATGGAGGCATACATGGTCGAATTCTCTCCTCCTCCGGAGAACGTTACGGTGTGCGTATGGATGGGGTTGTATGTAAACAACTCCTTGAACCAGTTGGTGTTGGCATATTCCCGCTCGCGCATGAACGCGCGCTTGGCTTCGTCCGTGTTTTCCAGATAATATCGTCCGGTAGACGGATCGACGGTTCCGAGAGCCTTATACATCTGGTGGTAAATACCGCTGCGGCGCCCGTATAATGTGTTTTGCACAGAAAAGTATCCCTTCCTGTTCATCTCTTGGTAGATAGACATGCTCTCTTGCGAATTGAGCAGATCGAAGTCCGTATACGAAGGGATGGCCCGCATACTCAACTCGTATGAGTAAGAAAACCTGTTCGGCGTGTTTCTTTTACCTGCGCGGGTAGTGATTACGATTACCCCGTTCAGGGCTCTGGCTCCGTAAATAGATGTGGCGGAAGCGTCTTTCAATACTTGTATGTCTTCGATGTCCGAAGCGTTGAGTCCGGCAACGGCGGAGCTGATGAGCGTCACGGCATCGCCCGAAGCCAATTGGTCGAGCGTGAGCGACACTAAGTCTTCGTACACAGCTCCGTCGATCACCCACAGGGGTTGCACGTTTCCCATGATGGAAGCACCGCCGCGTATGTTGATGCGTGGAGCCGATCCGAAACTGCCGGTGACGTTTTGTATCGACAGTCCCGCCACACGCCCTTCGAGCATGCGCGATACGTCCGCCACACCGTCGAGCTTGATGTCATCCAGCTTCACCGAAGCGGCCGCTCCCGTAAATACCCGGTTCTTTATGTTCTGATAGCCGGTCACTACCACTCCTTCTATCTCCTGCACGTTGTCCTGAAGCGTGATGTTCATGACGGTGGAGGTGATTTTCACTTTCCGGGTTTTCATTCCCACGAAGCTCACTTCCAGCGTTTGTCCTTTGCGGGCTTTGAGTGTAAACCGTCCGTCGCCGTCTGCGATGACTCCCTTTGCTGTACCCGCCACCATGGCAGTGGCGCCCGGCAAAGGCTCTCCGGAAGCAGAACGCACTGTGCCTTTTATTTCCATTAGTTCCTGTGCCGGACAAACCTGAGAGAAGATTGCCGTGAACAGGATACTGATTACTAATTTTATAACCGATGATACATTCATTGCCTTATCTTGTTATATTTCTTCTTTTTTATACATGATTGCACGTATTTGTTCAGAACCGGACGTTAGCTCCTGCGTAGATGCCGAAAGGATGTCCTGCCCTCAACCCTGCCGGATGGCGTGAAGTGAGATAGACCTTATTGGTCAGGTTCACGGCGTTTACTTTTACCGTCAGGTATTTGTTTACATATACGCTGGCCGATGCGTCCAGCACGAGGTGTGCAGGCACCTTCTCTCTTTCGGCGATTGTTCCCTGTCCGGGAGATGTGCGCATATCGCTGTTGTAGCGTGCTCCTATGTTTGCGTCGAACCATTTGTGCTCTATTCCCACCTGCATGTTCAGCGCGTGTTTGAAGATGTAAGGAATCTCGTCTCCTTTCATCACGTTGCCCCATGAATGGCTTGAGAACGAGTTTCTCATCTCCGTATCGGTATAAGTATATGATACTTGCAGGGGCATGCGCACTCTCCACGCTTCGGGCAGGGGTTGGTATTGCATAAGGAACTCCACGCCTTTTACGCGGGCTTCGCCTACATTAAACTGTTCGAGCGTTCCCAATCCGCCCGAGGCGGCGAGGTCGCTTCCGAGCATATTGCTGTAATTGTTGTAGAAACCGATTAGCTCTGTTTTGAAGTTGCCGGCGGAAACGCGTGTTCCCAATTCCATATTCACACTGCTTTCGGGTTTTTGATACAATTCCGCGCTCGGCGGTGCGAATCCTTTGTGAACTCCGAAGAATACCGACGCTTCGGGAACGAGTTGATAGTTTACTCCTACGCCGGGAATCCAAACGCGCGCATGGTTGGGCGTTTCGATGCGTACTTTTCCCGTACGTTCCAAGTCTGCTTTCGTATAGTCTTTTTTCAGCAGGTCGATGTCTTCGTAGCGCAACCCGGCAGTGATAGTCCATGAGTTGTATCTTAATTTGGCGAGCAGGTAGCTTGCCAGTGCGTCCGCCGATGTGATGCGGTTGGCATTCGTCCCGTGAATGCCTTCCCTGAACAGCACCATCTTCTTGTTCTTCATGGAGTAAGCATCATCCCATTGGAAGCGGTCTTCCTCGTCGTGATGATAACGCAGTCCGAACTCTATATCGAAGAACAACTCATTCAGGTTGAAGCGGTATTCCGCTTTGGTTTGTATCCCTCTGGCACGATATGTCCTGTTGTTGGCTCTTACCAGCAGCGCTTCGCCTTCGCGGTCGGTTTTGCCCGTCAGTATGTCGAAGTAACGGATGTTTGTTTCCGGATCGATGAGCACATCGGCAATAGACCTCTTCTCTTTAGAAGTGATTCCCGCCCGTACGTCGTTCAGTTTGTACCAGTTGCGGTGGAAGCGGTTGTAATATGCGTTGGTGGTTACTTTCAGTTTGTTGGAGAAGTTGAGCAGGTAAGTGGCTACCCATTGCCGGTGATTGGTTTTCATCTCGTCCATCTGCGAGCCTGCATAGCGGAGGAAAGGAGTTTGCTTGAAATCCTTTTCGGAAAGCCCCACATACGTTTCGTCCGAGTTCTCGCCCGCGTATCCGAACTTCAGTTCCAGTGCATGGTTTACACCCGTGCCTTTGTCGGTTTTCACCATTACTTTGGCTATGAGGTCGTCTCTGGTGAATCCTTTGACGGGATGGTCTTCGTATTTCTTGAATCCGTCCGACTGATAGCGCAGGTATTCCACCACAAAGCCGAAGTGCTTCCACATGTTTCCGATGTGCGTATGCGACTTGAACGTGTTCTTGCTTCCGTAAGAGAGGTTCGCCTTGCCCGAGAAAGCGTTCGGTATGGGAGTCGATACCATGTTGATGGCTCCTCCCGTAGTGAACGGGCCATACTGCACCTGACTGCTTCCTTTCAGCACTTCGACGGCTTCCATGCGGGCGGCGTTGGGGAAATAATACGCCGCCGGAGCCGAATAAGGCGCGGGAGCGGCCAGTATCCCGTCTTCCATGATGGAGATGCGTTCGCTTCGTTCGGCTTTCGTGCCGCGCAAGCTGATGTTCGGGCGCAGCCCGAAACCGTCTTCTTCGTACATGTTTACTCCCGGAACCGCTTTCAGCATGCGGTTGATGTCTGTATATCCCATTTTTCGTATTTCTTCGGGCGAGATGTAATAGGCCGAACCGGTGCGGTTTCTGGCTTTAAACTTGCTTCCGAATATTTGCCGGGATGAGACTACCACCTCTTGGAGCTGGTAAACGGAGTCGTTCTTTATTTCCGGCTCTTGCCTTTGTACTTGCTCTTGCGAATTGGCGTGCATATACCCAAATACAAAAAGGATAATGAATAAAATTTTTCTGCTTATTGTCATATTATGCGTATAAAATCGAAAGATTATGGTACTTCCGTTGTTTGTTATAAAAAAGAGTGCTTGACACTCCGTTTTTATGAGTGCTATAATGTATGTCCTGAATTTTACGCAAAGGTATATATCGCAGATTTGTGATGCAATCGCCATATTCAGGTATTAATAAGTGTTAGTAAGGGATAAAATACCCTGTTGGAGGTATTTGAATATTTCTATTCGGTTTGAGGGACTTCCCTGCAATGTTTCCACTCTGTTTTTGTATGCCGGAAGACGAAGATTGGATGTTGTTTATTGATTCTTTTTTAGACTTTTTCGGTAAAACTAAATACTATGGGAATATCTGTTCATCCTATGAGTCAACCTTTGGAAGAAATACCCGATAAAATTGCCCGTGTGTTTCCTTATTCAGGAGTTCCTGAAATGATTTTACGGGTCGGATATTGTGAAGATGAGCACTCTTTCCAGAAATTGAGAAAAAAAAGATAGAAATATATACTGATTAAATTTTCTCCTATTTTCTTATAGAGCTGATGGAGTGATAATTTTCTTGCAGCAGTCGGTTGATGTCTGAGAGGCGATAGAGGATTTTCCCTGCGATTTGGGAGTAGGGGATAATGCCCTTGTCGCGATAGTCCTGCAAGGTGCGAGGGCTGACGAAAAGATGTTCGCAGACCTCTCGCCCTGTAAGGTAGATTTCTCCCCCGAAGAGCGGACGGTGCGTTTGGGCAATCTCCCGAATACGTCTGCTTACTTCCTGAATGCCCGAGATGAGTTGTTTCATCTCAGGTGTTTCTTTGTTGATGGTCTCGTATTCCATAGTCGTGGTTATTGGTGGTTGGACTTGGCGAGGAGTGCTTCCACATCCTCACGTTTGTAATAGCATTTATGCCCGATTTGGATAAAAGACAGCACGGACGTGTCCCGATAGTGCTGGAGCGTCCGTTTGCTGATGTTGAGTATTCGGCACACGTCCCCGTTGTGTAACAGGTTGGGAAGTTCGGGCTTCGTACCGAATTGTTCTTGCATACCAAGAGCCAGTTCTTCGATGCTCTTTTTCAGTTCCTTCCAAGCGGAGGTGTCGATGGCGGTAAATTTCATATCAATATCGTTTTTAACTCAAGTTTCGGATTTAGAAATCAAGCCGTTTGAGCGTACGCTCGGAGTGCTGCAAGTCGTCTGTCATTTTCTATGATCTGTATCATCAGTTGCTCTTCATCAGCCCCTGTGAGTTCAGCCACGACTGCCACTACTTCTAATATGATTGCCCATATCTTCTCCATAACAGTCAGTTCGTGTACTCCGGCAAAAATATCGTTGAACAACCCACCGATTGTTTCGTAGTCCAGACTCCTTTTTACCGAGGCAAGCAAATTGTAGCGTATCATAACCAGTGATACGTGCGCTATCTGCGAGGAAAAGTCTCTTGCCGAGCATCCTGCAAGATTAAGCAATCGCTTGCTATCGGCAAAGAAAACCTCAATAGCCCAACGCATTGCATAGATTTCATATGCCCGCAAGAAATCAAGTTTTACATTGGTTGTCAGCAATATTTTCCATCCCTCTCTCTTTCCTCTGCGACAGAAGAACAGCCGCACCTTGCGCCCACCGAGCATCACGTCCACCGACGCATAGTGGCAACGGTACCGTCTACTGTATATCACAGATTTAGAGCCCAGCAGCTTACTGATTATGGCTTTTGCCGTCAGTTCACCCCACTTTTTGGTGAGATATTTGGTATTACCCATCTTTGCCATCCCTAACAAGTGAAACTTCTTATGACTGTTGTATACGAAATCGACAAGCCCGGAACAAGTGAACCAACTGTCAACAAGCAGATATTCAAAAGGAATCTTTGCTTTGATGGCGCGTCTGACCATTTCAATGAGTTTCTTTCCCTTACTCATGAAATATTCCTCTTTACGTTTGGCCACATGGGAGTTCTCATCTCGTTTCCTATTATAACGGTTCTGTCGTTGCTTTGCGCTTAACCCCTGTTCCTTACCCTCTACCTTGCCTTTCTCTCCATGCAGAGATGAGTCAAGCATAAACTGGGTGCGCCCGTCACTCCAGCACAGCATAAGCGCTTTATACCCAAGAATACATTTCTGATGAACATGTGAGAATATCTTGCCGATAGACTCCATACGCATTCCGGTTTTAGGCAAGTCAGAGTCATCAGCGATGAGTACTACAGGAAGATGACTCTTCTTGAAATCCTGACGGTTAGTCACTTTGGCTATCAGCTTGACAACAATGCGGTATATCAGATTGCGCCAGTTGATATTATCATGTGACATAAACGAATACAAGACATCCTTCTTGCCGCCGAACATTCGACTTAAAGCCGAATCAGGATAATGGGAAAAACCTTTTATGGCGAAAAACGGCATCAGGACAAGAATCTGAAACAGCTGAAGATTGGTCAACTGACAGTTTTCACGTTTGTTCCCTCCAAGACAACGGCTGTCAAGATGAAGAGACTCTAACAGTCCTGAAAATGAGTCCATCACAGAGCAACGGCGTTTTTCACTCAAAATATTGCGGATTTCTGACGGAATTTTAGTAATTTTGCTCATGGCTTTGAGAATGGTTAATTAGTTGTTTGGTCACTGCTAATTTACTAAATTTCCGAGATTTACGGAAAGTCTCAAAGCTTTTTTTATGTCTAGAATTAGGATGTCAGCCTAAATCCGAAACTTGAGTATTTATTAACCGCCTTTCGGCTTTATACCAAGCCAATTCCTCAGTCACAACTATTGAGTTATCTGCAACCAAATCTACAATATCCACGAGAAGGATTTGTTCTACAACTTTAGATTTATGTCTCATCCTGATTAAAGTATTGATTTTGGAACAGCAATTATAATACTTATGCTCTATACTCGGCTCATCAACAGATAGTCCTTTTTTTGTGCAAAGATTATTTATTTGCTCCAATATTTTAACCTTAATATTATCCAGAGTATATTTACCTGCGATGACATTGCTTTTCATTAGCTCTTTTTTGGGGAAATCGCTTGACTCAAACTCACAACTATTGTAATATAATTTACCTTTATGCAGTATTAAAAAGTTGTCTTTAGAATTTTCTGGATATCTTGTCATTAAAGAACGCCAAGCTTCTGCATACTTAACGTAATTATGGGACGTATATGCTTTTACTTGAAATATCAATAGTGAGTCTGTGATAATAGAGAAGTCCTCTTCTTCCTCGATCTTGAGCATATAGGTTTCAGGAATCTCAACTTCTTTATCAATAAGTTCATTGATTGTTTCAAGAGCCCTACAAATAGCTACCTCACCCTGAAATATATATCCAGACCATATTGATGATGCATCTTTATCTTTAATAATTGAACCTTCGCTCATTTTCTTTTTGTTAATAATTTAATCAGCACTAACCAAATTACAGAACTATGCTCCGTATAATGATATTTGAAAATTTGTAAACGTCTGTTGTATCATTGTCGGATTGCCGAAGACTTTAACGGCATCGCCTGCTGTACCATATTTCATTTGCAGAAGTGTTGGTAACTTATCCATTGCCAGCTCGCTTACCCCTGTAGAGATGTATTTGGATATAATAAACTCAACAAACTCTTGTTGCTGTTTGGTCAAACCGTCAAATATCGCTTCACGTCGGCTATTGACACGATTAGTCCGCTCAATCGGCTCGACACTATATGCTATGTATTCAAGCACATCAAGCAGATCGCAATCTTCAGCTTCAATCACCGCTTGGACGCTACGAAGAACCTCCTCGCCATATCCTGCGGTGTCAAGCTCCGAAAGTAGCTGCTTGCGTGTTAATGGATTTGACCACTTATCTTTTAGCTCCGCTTCCGAGTTGAAAAACTTAGGCAACTCGCCAAACATCGTTTCGAGGAAATCAGAGATTGCCATAGGTTTACCATTTGCACCATAAAACATATCTGTTTTGATATGCTTGATTTGTCGTACACGTCCATCCGAGAGCTTTATCTTTAGCTTCGGTTTTGGCGGGCAAATACAAGGCGAGCAACCGCAAACTTCGCAAATCTTTGGTTCTGACGGACACTCACACGGACGCACGCCACACACAGGGCACACTGGTTTCGGTGCGACAACATCGCCGCCACCTTCGCACTCACAATCCACCTGACCGCATACGGAACAAACAGGCTCGCCGTCCCACTCCTTATCATTGAATCGCTCGTAAGCCCTCACGAAGTCAAATATCGTAAAATAACTCTTGCCATCGAACAAGCGAGTCCCACGACCAACAATCTGTTTAAACTCAATAATAGAGTTTATAGGACGCAACAGAACGATGTTACGCACATTGCGAGCATCGACACCTGTTGAGAGTTTTTGCGATGTGGTAAGAATCGTTGGGATCATCTTGTCGTTATCCTGAAACTCTTTCAAATATGTTTCGCCCTGCGTTTTGTCGTTAGAAGTTACACGCACGCAATAATTGGGGTTCTTAACCTTTTTCAGGCGGTTAATCATATCACGCACCTGCCCTGCGTGGTTTTGTGTAGCACAAAAGACGATTGTCTTCTCGTTGGCTCCTATGTATTTCATAAATTCGGCAACACGAGCTTCGTCACGTTGTTTAATCTCTATACGACCGCTGTAAAAATCCGTCTCGTTGTAGGTCTTCCCCTCTTCAACTTCACCACTCAATACGTCGTCATCGGGCGAGTAGATATAATCGTCGATGTTACTCTGCATCCGACAATGACGGAACGGAGTTAAGAAACCGTCATCAATGCCCTGTTTGAGTGAATAGGTATAGACTGGCTTGCCGAAATAGTTGTATGTGTCTGCGTTGTCTTTTCTCTTCGGAGTAGCGGTAAGTCCAAGCTGCACGGCAGGTTTGAAGTAGTCCAAAATCCTTCGCCAATTGCTCTCGTCATTCGCTCCGCCACGGTGGCACTCATCAATGATAATCAAGTCAAAAAAATCGGGGTCATAGCCATAGAAGTTCGGCTTATCCCCACTCATAAAGGTTTGAAATATGGTAAAGTAAATATTATGCCCCGTTGGAAGCCCTTTTTTCGAGACTAATTCGGGTGTTACTCGACTAATCGTCTTTTCATCAAAGCCACCAAAGTCAATCAATGCTTGATTCGCCAAGATATTACGGTCGGCAAGGAACAAGATTTTTGGGCGACGATTGTTTTTTGATAAGTTCCATCGTGTTTGATAGAGCTTCCACGCTATTTGGAACGCAATAAATGTTTTGCCTGTGCCTGTTGCAAGGGTTAGCAATATACGGTTGCGTCCTTCGGCAATCGCGTCGAGAGCTGCGTTGATTGCATTCTCTTGGTAGTATCGGGGTGATTTTTGTCTTGTATCAAAAGGCTCTATAAGGAATTTCTCTTTCCACTCTTCTATGGTTGTGCCAAAAGTTGCACTCCACAGCTCTTCGGGCGATGGGAAATTTTCGACATTTTTCTCTTCGCCTGTCTGCATATCGATGAAGTATATTTCATCTCCATTGGTTGCGTAGGTGTAACGAATACGCATCATTGCCGCATACTCTTTCGCTTGCATTACCCCTTCGGATGCAGGTAGCTCGTCACGTTTGGCTTCGATGATTGCGAGTTTCACACCACGATAGACCAATAGATAGTCAATCTTCTTTGGCATCCGTGATTTCGCTCCGACTTTACCCGGAGCGATAGTATATGCGTTTTGCTCTGTCAGAATGCGACTGTCAGCCACAACTCCCCAACCTGCATTTCGCAGCTTAGGGTCAATCTTTTCGAGCCTTGTTTGCGATTCGTTCATAATAGTTATTTAGTATCTTCGTTTTTGATTCTATCAAAATTTAGTTCAATGTAGTTTTCAAATTTCTGCAGTGGTTTAGGTTCTTTATTTGCGACCCGATTAAATTTTATTGATCTTCTACCATCGCTCATAACTTTTGATTCGTCACAAAACTCAGAAGAAGACATTATCCACATTTTATCCATTCTTTCTGAATAAAACACAAACCAATAATTGGCTCTATATTCATGTTTAATAGGTGAGAAAAAAGCGGAGTAACTCTCTTTTACTTCATTCGACCTTGCCTTAATCTGTACCTCTACAAATTTGCCATCTGGTCTTTTTACAACAGCGTCAATAGCATCATCGTCAATCATAGGAATAAAGACGTCAAGCCCTTCTTTGAGCATTTTTCCTATTAGATAATGCTCCATCCTCTTGCCGAATGAAGCTGAATGCCTATATGATTTAGCTTTTATTTCGCCCATGACATCAATATATCCAACTTATTATTTGATGAGCATCCGAGACATTAAGGTGATATACATTATGAGGTCTAACTAATTTTCTTACCCATTGTATTCCTACCCCATTACTGTTCGCCATAGCGTTTATAGCATCAACGCTTTCTCCTCTTGACCTTGAGGCTGTAATCGCAATATCGCACTTTTGATTATTGAAATACGCTTCATTTTGCTTTATCTCGGCAGCATTATCACCAGCCGTACACACAGAGACCGTCAGTCCATTGAACACAAATGTGGCTTGTCTGTCAGTATGATTCGGGACAAGAGGAATTAAATTTCCTGTCGTGATTGTATTTAGTATCTCAATAACATAGTTCAGAGTTTCGGTTTTCCCGGTATCTCCTCGTCTGTAAAGTGCGATAATCTTTTTCATATTGTTTTGATTTTATAGTTCTCCGTTGAAGGCTTTTTTTAGTAGTGCTTGTTTTAGGGCGTTGCAGTGGGTGATGGTTTGTCGGTAGTTCTCTTCCATCGCTCGGCAACGCTCAATTAGTGTGTCAAGTTTTTCGACTACTTGTTGTTGCTCTATTAATGTGAAATCTGGCATTTGTACGTTTTCTATCATACCAAGTTTCAAGAATTTGGTATTAGCACCAACCGACATAGACTTGAGTTCTGAAAGGTAATTTTCAAGAACATAGTACAATATTCGACAATGTGTTTGGTTGCTTTTAGTGGTGATTACATATGTTCGTTGATATGCATTGAATTTACCTTTATAATGTTTCACATTAAAATCGCCACTCGCATTGTTACCAGCAAGCAAAACAGCCTCACAATCAAAGGCAAATTGATTTATTGCGTACACTTCTCGTGAACAAGTGAAAAATGGGTATGCTCCATTCTCTTCAGCAGCATTTGCATTCAATTTACCTGTTTTTATATCAAATAAGTCTTTTGCGAGTTTGTATTTACCTTTTTGTTTTGGGGTGAGTTCTTGTTTTAGTGATGCTTGGAAGAGGTCTTTTGTGTTTTGGAGGTTTTGCTGGGCGTTGGCTCTGAGAGCCTCAATCTTCGCAAATGCACTATCCAAAATCCAAACTATCCGCTCCTGCTCAGGAATTGATGGAATGCGCAATTCATAATTTGCTACGTAATCCTTAGGCAAACGCTTTAACCCTGAAGCGCCTAACATTAGCTTTGCGCCTTGCCTTCGGAATATATCAGATGAAAGTCCGTAATATACATATTCAGGTTTTACACTATTATCATTTGCACGAATAACAATATACTCACTTGACCCGAAACCGATTTCATTGTATAGGTTCTTGGCGATACCCAATTTCCCATTTTCAAAACAAGGAGTTACCTTTGCTAACAACAAATCATTGTTAGCAAAATATGTATACCCACTAACTACGTCAAGTAAAGATTTACCTTTTTTCGGAGTTATGTACATTTCGTTAATACCCAAATCTTCCATCGGAATAAAGGAAACCATATCTTTCTCGTTCAGGCTGCTTTCTCTTACTTCACTTTTAGGTGGTGATATTTTACACACCTCCCCCAACTTCTTTATTTCCCACCTTTGTTTCATTTTGTCTAATCTAAGGTTGTCCATTCATGCGTGTGAGAATAAGATTGATATCCGTAATATTTATTTCGGAATTGCGTCATTGCAGCTTGAAATTGAGACAACATAAAAGAAGCATCGCTATTAGTTGGTAAACTTTCCTCGTCTAATAACTCTAAATATTCTACAGATGAGTCATGTTCTAAAATTGTTTTTATGCGAAGAAGTATTTTATTTATCATCTTTACTTTAAGTAAATTCAATACTCCATCTTGTTTTTTCTTGGACAGTTCCTTTGTCTCAACAAACAATGCATCAAGTAGTGGGGATAGCATATCAAACTCTTCTGCCTGCAACTTAGTTGGAGCTACACTCTTTGTTTCCTTTATTTTAGCCATATTAAATACGATTTTTAGGTGCTTTTGTTCTTATCTTAGATTCTATACCATCTACAATCCAATACCACGCTTTACCATATGATTTTGCATTATCTGATCGCAATTTATCTATACAGTTAAGATACTGTCCAAGTATCATAACTACGTCGCTATTGGATGGTATCGCATCAGCATCAAATTCATCAAACGGTTTGTATTCAGCTCCAAGTAGCTCATTAGCTTGAATAATCACTCTGTTTATAAGTTTTAGTTTAAATTCACTTATTGCATCATTTGGCTTCTTATTTAGACTGTTGAAGTCAGTGTAGAATGCCTGCAGTTGTGCTTCTGCTTTTTCTAATATATCTATTTCTGTTGCTGTCATAATATTCTTTTTTATGATGGACATTTTTGGGTAAACTCTATAAATTTCTTTTTTATTACCTCTATTGGTAATCGTTGCTTACTTTCGTAAACATTACACATCATCTCCAAGTCAGTATCATCCATAATTAAGATACATTTTCTATGACCAGACCACAGGTCAATCGTGTGTTGCATAATATTATTCTTTGGCCTATTTCTTGTAAATATAATACCGAATCGCCCAAAAGAGTCAGATAAATATCTATTTAATTGGTTGATGTGCTCCTTCTCTACAGATGCGACATTTTTAAACTCAACTACAATTTGTTTGCAACAATAATCATTATAGATGTCTTGTAAGAAGTCTACAGAGCGATTATTATAGAATACCATATCCCTGATCTGCAAACCACTCTCTGTTCGACTTTGTTCTTGTGCGAAATCTAAGTGAGGATAAAGCAATGATGCTAACATCTGAGCCATGTAGTCTTCATACTTTTGATCAGCATTATCTATTTTACCGCTTGGTAACTTCTTTATTGAACATAATTTACGATTAACTGACATTACAGGTATTTGCTTAAATAATGGGTCGCTTTTAATATTTTTCCCGCCTATTTCTTTTATATTTATATACGACTGAAGAATATTATAATTCTGTCTGTTATAGCTTAAGATAGGAACTCTATTGAGTTTTCCATCGTATACCTTTTGTATGTTTTCAATAAAATAATGTTGAAAATAATCTTCATAATTAATCCAAGGAATAAACCTCAACCATCTCTTAGGTATTAAGATTATTGACTGATTTGTATTTGAATTTATCGGCAACCAAGCTTCATCTTCTTGAAACTTAAATTTTTTATAATCAAATAATGGAACGCTACACTTAGTCATAGGTATCGCCCATTTTTCACATTGCTCAATGGTGAAATCTATTAAAAATGATTTTAACAAAGAACAACTAATATCACTGATTCTATCCTTGGATATATTATCAACAAGTAATTGAACTTCTTCAAAATGAGTAAAGCCTTGTGCTGTTAGCTGTGGAATCTCTTTGAATAAATTAAGAACCTCAGCAGATAACTTAGAGCCTATTTTTTTACCAACACGAGTTTTTGAATTACCTAAGCCAACTTCATTGCATTCTGATAACTCTGATAATATGGAAACACTCTCTTTTTCTTTCCCGTGCAAATATTGGTGTCCTAATTGATTAAACTGCTCTACCAATAATGAATGAAGTCCATTATCCTGCATAGATGGCATCGCCCACAATAGAAATGGATCTACATATAGCGGAATATCTTCATCCAAAAAAGGTATTGCGAAGTCTACCTCTTCTTGTAGAATAGGTATATCATAGTAATCATTTAATCGAGGTCTAATAATTGCCATTATAATAATTCCAAAATCTCGTTCAACAATCGGTTGCTATCGGTGTTTAATAGCTCAATTTCGGCGGCAATATCTTCGGGAGTGCGGTTGTCTTCTTCCTCTACCTTATTCGGATTCTTAACCGACAAATCGCAGGTCTCATCAAGTGTAGCAACATCAATTGTCCAAGATTTATCGCTCGACTTCTGCTCAGGTTGCAAAGCAACAAAATCTGCCAAATCGCCCTCGTTCAAAGGATTAGTCTTGCCCAAATTCCTATCCAAGCCCAACTGATAGTACCACACCTTATCGGTAGGCATACCCTTCTCAAAGAAAAGAACAACCGTCTTTACCCCCGCACCCGTAAACACGCCACCCGGCAAATCCAACACGGCAAACAGATTACACTCTTCGAGCAGCTTGCGTCGCAAAGCCACCGAAGCAGTATCGGTATTGCTCAAAAACGTGTTCTTGATAACAACCCCAGCACGACCTCCGGCACGGAGATGCTTAATAAAGTGCTCCAAAAAGAGATAAGCCGTTTCGCCAGTCTTTATCGTAGAGTTCTGCTGTATCTCAGGGCGTTCCTTGCCCCCGAAAGGCGGATTAGCCAATATAAAATCATATTTATCACCCTCCTGCACATCGGCAAGGTTTATTGCCAGCGTATTGGTATGCTGAATATTTGGAGCCTCCACACCGTGAAGAATCATATTCATCATTCCGATAATGTAAGGCAGCTCCTTTTTCTCACGACCATACAAGGTGCGTTTTTGCAGAGTCTCTCTATCGTCCGAACTATGAACTCGCTCATTCAAGTACGAAAAAGCCTCGCAAAGAAAACCTGCCGAACCGCAAGCTCCATCATAAACCGTTTTCCCGATTTCGGGCTTAACCACCTCGATAATGGTACGAATCAACGGACGAGGTGTGTAATACTCCCCGCCATTTCGCCCTGCATTACCCATACGCTGAATGCGGCTCTCATAGAGGTGCGACATCTCGTGCTTCTCCTCCGAGGTCTGAAACCGCAGTGCGTCAATATCCCAAAGCATATCACGCAACGAAGCACCATCAGTGATTTTATTCTTCAACTCACCGAACACCTCCCCAATCTTATATTCAATCGTATCAGGCGAAGCTGCCGTCTGGCGGAACTTTCTCAGATAAGGAAACAGCTCCCGATTGACAAAGTCAAGCAAATCTTCCCCCGTAAGAGCGTTTTTCTTGTCAGGTGTTCCGCTTGCATCTTTCGGTGCAGCCCACTTATCCCAACAAAACTCACCTGTGATAATAGGCTTGTATGGTGTGGCTCCAAGTTCTGCGTGTAGCCTCTTTTCATACTCCAAATCGTGCAGATATTTCAAAAACAGTATCCACGACGACTGTTCCACGTAATCCAACTCATTGCTACACACCAAACGCAGTGTGTCGTCTATATTTTTAAAAGTTTGTTCAAACATATATTATTCAAATATCATTTTTACTTATGTATTCCATTCCCAATATACAAAGTTAAATAATCTTGTTGGATTATCAACTATAAAACTGCAAGATCTTAATCATCCTGCGGTTTTATAACTCACTTACTCTTAATCGAATTAGCCTTGTGATTTAACTTTTCAGCTTCTTGTTGTCGGAGTCGGGTTTGCTCATCGATGGTAGCTTTTTCCTTAACTGCTCGCTCGTACTCTTCTACATCTTTGCTCATTTGTCGGATTTTGGTGTTATCTCGGTTGATTTCAAATAGATTTTCGAGTTCAGAAATACGTTGCGGGGTGGCTTCGCCTTTCATTTTGATGTAGCGGTATTTTAGGTCGTTGTCGATACGGTCGTAGTTTGGGCGAGTGGCGAGGTAGAGCCATGCACTCAGTCCGGCAATAATGATGAGCATTCCGATGAAAATAAAAACTGCTTCTTTCGATACTATGTCGATGGTGATGCGTCGCTCTCGGACTACTGGTTTGCGAGCCTCTTCGATGACCTCTTTAAGCTTGGTGGTATTGTCGGCAGTCTGGTCGATGCTGCTTTGCATCATCACGGTGAGGGTCTCTACTTTCGAGAGGTCTACTTGTGGGAACTTACTGCTCTGCTTGACCAATTTGGTCAGTTCTTCAATCATAAAGATGATTACATCTTCTTTGTCTGTTGCCATATTTTTAGTTTTTAAGTGGTTAAAATCTGATTCCTTTTTTCTTTTTGCGTTGCATACGCTTGCGGAATGCCTCCTCTTCGGGGTCTGTGCCGTTGGGTAGCATAGGCATCTCGAATAGAGAGCCGATAGAGTCACCAATGGTATTGCTTTCGTGGTGTTCGGGGCGGTGCTGCGGTTGTTGCACAGGTGGCAAGCTCTGCCGCTCCGCTCGATTGTTTTGCCGTAGAGCGTACTCAATTTTGGAATAGCTGAACTGGCGATCTACTTTTGAGCCATTGAACGAAAGGTTGTTCCTCGTAAACCTTACTCCCTCAATTTGGTCAGTAGAGCCTTTGGTTTTGAAACCTAACTCAATGCCCTCAGAACGCAATCGCTTTTCAAGCTCCTTCCACGACTTTGACTGTGGAACGTGTTTGCAAAGAGCATCGTAAATGCGATACTTAGTTGCGTCGGGTTCTCGGAGTTGCTTTCGCTTGACGTTCTCTTTTCCGCTCGAAACATACAAACCGTGCTCGAGTGTTAGCTCCTTGCATATCTTAACGTTGCGTATCTTCTCATTCTGGTCGGAAATGCGTTTGCCGTTGAAGTCGATGCGGTTCATTATTAAGTGTATGTGTGGATGGTCTCGGTCGGTGTGGCGGACAATTAAGACCTGCGTATTGCCGTAGCCCATCTTTTTCATATACTCGTCGGCAATTTCTATCATCTTCGCATTGGTCAGTTTCTCTCTGTCCTGTGCCGAAAAATCGAGTGAGATATGGGCGACAGGCTTAGCAATTTGCAACAGTCGAGCTTGCGTTTCAAAGCTGCGGATTATAGACTCTTTGTCGATATTCCGCACTCCTTTTGTGGCGATTATATCAGCTTCATCACGATTCAAAACGTAGTTTACAGCATTCGAAAAACTGTTCCCTTGCACTATTTTAGCCATCATTTTCTATCGATTTTATTACGTTATCAATCTCTTTAGCGAGTGTTTCGGACTCGGTTTTTACCATAACATACCCTGCTTGATTGGCTCGTTTGGCAATCTGATTTAGATTGTTTGCCATCCCTGTGAGCTTGGTTATCAGTTGCAGGTGGGTGGCGGTGAGCCGCTCTTTGACGGTGGAATTCCGCAAAGCACTGCGGATGTATTCGCTTATGGTCAGTCCTGCTGTACTCGCATTTCTTAGCAATGCTTTGTACTCAATCAGCCCCAATTTTATGGAGGCTCGATACTGCCATCGGTCAATCGCCTCTTTCTTAGGGCGACCGTTCTCATTTCTATTTTTTATCGTTTTCATTATATTGTTTTTTTTAGTTAGACCATCGGGATTCATTGTTTCTGTCGGACAGAAACACAAACTTGCTCCCAAATTCTCATGATATTGGCAATGTTACTCTTGCTGCTCATTCTCAGAATAGTTTTTATGGTTAGACCTTCCCCAAAAAATCAGCGACCTGTTCGTTATTCAACTCCTCAAAAATCTGTCCGTAGGTTTCAAGATGATGAATTAGGATGGTGTCAATAAGCGAGGCTACCGTTACGTGATGCTGTTCAAATAGATGAGCAACTCTTCTTATACGGTTGTGCGTTTCGGCACTTACATAAAGTACCTGACGTTCGCGGATTCGTTTGTCCCGGCAAAATGTTTCGATGTATTTCTCTCGTGAAATATGTTTTGTTTTCATAACTTCTGTATGTTTTGAATTAAGTAATTATCTCATTTTTGGTTTAAGTACTGGTTTACGTAATAGGTGGCGGTACTGATTCTTGTTTTGACACCTCTTTTTACTCCTGAACTGATTTCAGTTTGTGTGTCACAACATACTCGTTCAGGTTTTTGTGGTTTCGGTAAATGGGAAATTGATCCATTAGAACTTCATCCGCCTGCCTGGCTTCTTCGGCTGTATAGACTTACGCATCGCCGTCTCTTTTGGCTTCAATGCTTGCTTGGCTTCTGAGTCCACTTCTTTTCCTGTTGCTGGCTCTGCTGAATGCTTGACTTTTGGTGTCTGTTCTTGCTTCTTGCCACATAGGCGGTCATTCAAATCTTTATATCCTCTATAGTGATCGGATTGGTCGAATACCTTATATCCGCACCGTTGCCGAATTTCTTCCGTAGCTCTGCAGCCTGCTTTGTCATTATCAAGAAGGCATATGATGTGCTGGTAGATTTCCAGTACATCCCATGCTTTCGGAAGATTGGTCACCGAATTAAGGATAAGATAATCCTGCTTATCTAAATCCGGAGAAGCGGGGCAACTCTTTTGCCGAAGTGTGAGGAAAGAAAGGTAATCAATGAATCCTTCAAATACGATGCAGGTTTCTCGTCCTTGTTTGATATGGGTGATGTCTTTGGGGGAGATACAGCCTTTGAAATATTTATTCCGTACCTCGTATCCTCCTACTACATTCGGGAAGCCGATGGCGAAGTACCACTTGCCATTGTTCACAAAGTGCAACTCCCTGCATTCTTTTTTCGCCAGTTCCGTATTGACACCTCTCTCCTGTAAGTATGCTAAAAGGATGGGGCTATTAAGAGGCTCTACCTCCAACTGCTGGAAGCTCGGCAAAGAGGGTTGCGGGCGAAAAGAAAAAGAAACGGGATGGATTACGGACGTTTGTTCTGCTATGCGCTGCAATAGATATGGCACACTGTCCGTTCCATGAAGTTCTGATGCTAAGGCGATGATATTGCCGCCTTTGCCTAAACCAAAATCATACCACTCATTGCGGGTTAAATTTACTTTGAATGATGCTTCCGTTTCGGTACGGAAGGGGGAGTTGTACCAAAGGCTGCTTCCCTGTTGCTTGATGGGGCTAAAACCCAAACTGTGCAAGTAATCTTCCAACGCTATATTTTTAACTTGTTCGATGTTCATACAATATGTAATTTACGGGGTTGATAAATGTAAAAGAACGATGATTTGATGAATAGTCCGCATAAATCGCTTGTAATGAAATAAATAGGTCTTCATCTGATTTCATCAGATGACTTCACAAAAACAAAGCCTCTTTTCTCTTTTCATCAGTAAAAAGCTATTGATGAGAATTTGTTGAGAGAGTATCTTGTTTATTACTAGTGAACTATAATGCTTATTCATCATTTCATCAATAATTAAAGTAATAACTCTTTTGTAACGGTATAATAGCGCCCAACTCGCCTAATAGGTGAGAAGCGACATTCACTGTTGTAGTTGTACTGATAGGTCTGGTACGTCAGCGAATTAGGTGCAGGCTCTAATTTCCAATCATCCTGTATAATCCTTCGTAATTGATACGTTTCCGATTTTACTTGATTAGCCATTAGTAATGGTATAAGGTCGGTAGGGCAAAATGAGATGCTCTCTTTTCCCGTTGCCTCCATAATGTCCAAGAATAGTTCCGAAAGTTCCATCTCTAAGCGATTGCGGTTGCTACGGATAATCTTCTGCAGAGCTGGCGTATTGACCAGTTTGGGTGCAAACCACATACGACTTTCTTTTTTCGTGGTTAGTATTCTATTTTGAAGAAAGAACAGGAAATGAGGGATTTCTACTATTAATTTATGGAGCATCATTGTGTCCTCTATTCCGAAAGGAGTAATTCTTCTCACCCAGTAGCGTGTTTCTCCGGGGTCAATAATAACCGGATTACTCTCATTGTTTGAGCATAAGATGAACTTGCCAAAAAAGGAAATCTCATTGCGGTCTTTTCCCTTCGCTTCTACTTTGTGAGAAAGTGCTGTGCTTAGGTTCTTTAGACGTTCGGAGTCTTCTCTGCGATTCAATAAAACTTCATCTACGGCAATAATAAGCTTTCCCGTCCAGTCTGAGTTGAATTGACTACGGAAATCTTCATTAGTATTGAAGGTCATATTGCCTTTAAATATGACTTTCAGAAAGTTAAGAAAGGTGCTTTTGCCCGTATTTCTCTGTTGCGATACCAATAATAGAATAGGTAGCTTCTGAATTGGGTGCATATAGAGTAACTGTATGTAGTCTAATCCTAATTCATTCTGCTCTCCGAATATATGCTTTACAAAGGATAGCGTTAAGGCACAATTTCCCTGTTGTGGTTTATAGCCTATCGGTTCGTAGAGATTTAGAAAAGTTCCTATCACTGGCTGATAATGAATGTGATTTGGAACGGTGCAAAATCCATCATATTTGGGGACAGTTGCAATGAAATTCTTGCCATAATCTTGGCGGAGTGTTTCATTGTTCCATAGAATACGTTTTTTAATAAAATCCCCACTCATTGATGGCTGATCCACCATTTTGAAAAGTGATGTACCTACTCGAGCAAATTTGTCGTCTGTCATAATCATATGGATTAAATTATCATTTTACGCTTTTCTCTCCGAGTATGATTTGAATATCTGACAAGCGGTATTTTACCTTATTCCCAATTTTAACAGCCTTGAGATACCCTTTTCTATTCCAATGCCAAAGTGTGGCATCACACACATCACATAACTCCATTACCTCTGCTTTGGTGAGGTATCTTTCTTTTCGGGCTTCGGCTATTTCTACTGATAGCTCGTTTTTCGCTCGATTGATTAAATCGTTGGAGAATAAGAGTAAATCTTCTCCATTGACTTCAAACCTAATGTTCGCCTTTTCATTTTGAATGATTGATAATAAATTGTTCATATTCCATGCTTATTCACCTTGTGTAGGTTTCCTCTCTTGTGAATATAGAAAAAGAAAACCGCCATCTGACTAACAGATGACGGCTGCAAAAATATACTGATTTAAAGCGGATTAAGAATATTCCAAGTTCATAAAAGTTCACGTGAACAACAATGAACTTGAGTGAACTTACTTCATTTCTAAAAACTTTAAATAGAACTCAGTGTTTTTTAATTTCACACCTTTAACTTCTTCTGGAAGCTTTCGGCTAAAGTAACTCGAAGAGCATGTTGACTTAGGAAATGAACTCTGAAAAGATTCAAGCGTAGCTTTTTTATTGCTTAAAGAAATATACCCTTTTCGATGTAAAGCAGACATTAAAGAACAGAGATCCTCACCTGCCATTCCATCTTTTGCTATCGTTCTTATTCGATTAAAAATGGTTCTTCTGATTTCCCTGTTTTCTATGAGTAACATTGTCTCAAATGCGTCCAAAGAGTAGCTATCTGTATTTCCAAATTCTTCGAGCAATGTAATTGACAAAGTGGGATTATTATCAATTAGAATTAAATGGGGGTGCTCTCTGTCTGACTTTTTTCCGGCGTTGACTGTGTTGTCGTACTCATATCTAATTTCTCCAAGCTCAATGCCATGCTCAATGCATTTGATTTGTGCGCCTTGTGATATTCCAAACCATCGGAACATATCTATTAGATGAGCCGTACTAATTGCTACATTGTCTTTTCTAAGCTTGTACCTCATCACTTTGCGCTTGATATATTTACGTGTCTCAATTACGCAGCCTTTCAATTCCAATTGGTTTCCACTTCTTAAAAAAGCTTTAGATATAATGTCTTCCATGTGCCTATATCCACCTGTAAACCCATTGTAATAGGCACGAGCCAGTGCGGAGTCTTCAAAAGTAGACTCAGATATAGGAATATTATTACTGTAGCTCTGCATTTTATGATATAGGCTTTTGTTCATTAGAGAATAAATTGAATACACATGTTTGAGTGTCTCCAAGTCGTCTTTGCTTATCACAACACAACCTTTGCAGTTGGCAATTTCTATTTTCGTATAACCTATTGACTCAAAAGAGGGTAAATCCATCAAGGCCTTGTCTCCCAACTCTTTAATGTCTATCCATATTTCTTGAAAAACTCCCATAATCCTATTAATCTAATAATTTCACTAAATCTTTTTTCATCTCTTCGTCAATATCTCTATAGCGCGTAAAGGCTTTACTTCCCTCTTTGTGTCCACTAAGTGCCGATACCAAATTGGGGTCTTTAACTTTTTTGTAGATATTACCAATAAATGTTCTTCGCGCCAAGTGACTACTTGCAACTTCATATAAAGGGCGCTTTACTTCATCGTGTGTAAGTGGGTCTAAAATAGTTACAATCCTATCTATATGGGCAATTTGAAAGAATTTCTTTATGGCAGCATTGTATTTTTGCTCTGAAATGAAAGGTAAAAGTTTGCCTGCATGGTCTTTGTATTTACTAAGTATGGATAAAGCTTTATCATTGAGAGGCACACGGACGGTTATTGGGTTGCCCTCTTTTGTCTTTCGGGGCATATACTCAATCGCACCATTGACAACGTTAAGTTTCGTCATTCTGTATAAATCGCCAACACGACAACCTATCAATGTTTGGAATATAAATATATCTCGCTGGATTGCTAACTGAGGGCGTTCTGAAAGATCGGTATCAAAGATTTGGTCTCTCTCTTTAAGGGTAATATAAAACGGTGTCCCGTAGGTACATTCATCAATTGGGAAGTCATCGAACGGTCTGTTTTTTGTTTTTTTATTATCGTAGCACCAGATGAAAAATGTTCGAATGCGAGAGAAGCAATCGATAAGGGTATTCTTTCCTCTTGGTTGAGGGGTGCGCTTTTCGGGTATAGATTCATATACAGAGGGATATAACTCAACGTATTTATATTCGTTCTCAAAGAAATCCCACATATCACGCAAAACATCGGATGTAACGGTGTCTACGTCTAAAATAAATGCTTTCTGCCCTCGCTTAGTCATTTTGATGTATAACTCGTAACGAAGCACTCCCCTTTTCACCACTTTGAAATTTTTTATTCTGACCGCAGATAGTCTATGTTTAAGAAGGAACTCGTCAAAGAGTTGTTCAAGACTCGGTTTAACGGCTACCTCTTCTACTATAAAGTATTTTGCCGGATGATAATATTTATCCAATGATAGTTTGAGCCACTCCTTATTAATCTCTTCTTCTTTGGCTACTTGATATTCTTTCTCAATGTAGGTTTTTATATTACGTACTTCTTCATTTATGGAAGCTCTTATTTCGTCAGAGCAGACAGCTTTGCTCTTTATGCCCTCCTTTTGTTCATCCCATAGATTTGGATTGACAGCCAACTCGGTAGGAGCAACGGAATCTAAGCGTCTGCCATCCCTTAGTCGTACATAGATTGTAGCCTTGGAGTCTACATCATTGCGTTTTGCCACTTTCTTAATAATAAAGGTAACTTTCATAAATTGAGGCTTAATTTGTTGTATGCAAAGATAGATTATTTTCCCCACATTTTCCCCACACATGCTAAAAATGTTTCAATTCATTTCAATTTGATTAAATGCAATATGATAGTAAGTCATTTAATAATCAGTTAATTATAGCCATATATTGCTGATTTAATGCTTCCGCACATTAGCTATGATTTAATATTTTCAAATGCGGGTCTGGGTACTTAGAAAGCAAAGAGCTAATTGATTTTTAATCAGTTAGCTCTTTTTATTTATTGCCAGCGTTCAAATTTGTGGATCTTATATATTATCTTTGCCATATTGACTTCAGAAAAGCATATAATAATCACATGGGTAAAATAGAAAAGAACGATATCTTTTGTAAAGCGGTATACGAAATAGTGAGCAGTATCCCTAAGGGGAAGGTGACTACCTACGGGGAGATAGCGCGTCTGTTGGGCTGTCCGCAGGCTTCCCGTTTGGTGGGGTGGGCATTGAAGTGTGTACCCGAAGATTTTAATTTGCCCTGTCATCGTGTGGTTAATGCACAAGGGCGCTTGGTACCCTCATGGGATCAGCAACGAGTATTGCTAATTCATGAGGGCATTTCTTTCCTTTCGAGTGGTAGGGTGAATATGAAACTACACTTATGGCAATATGAGGACTTGAAGGATGTTTTGGAGGCATAAATAGCTTACACTGGAAAACTTATCATTTTGGTCTAATCTTGTTTGATGCCATACAGAATCACTGGCTGTATCTATTTGTGTGGCATCAACATACCCATTATTCTCCGATTTGCAGTAATTAGCTTAATTTTAATCAAATAGATGACTTAATTCTTAAATAATCTATTGAAAAGCAACATTCTATAAATAATAATTCTATATTTAAAAACGACGAAAGACGTATTAGGTAATCTGAATATGAGGATGGTATATATACTATATATTTTCTATTATTAATTACTTAAATTCATTTTTATGGAAGTCAAGAAATCTAAAAAAGCAGCAATCGAGAGCCGTAGAGGCACTTGGTTACTGATGGGATTTGTTGCTACTCTTGCACTCATGTTCGTAACGTTCGAATGGACACAGCGTGATGTCAAGGTTGCATCCGGTTTGCTTGCCGGCAATGATCCTATCTTCGAAGAGAGCCTGATCCCTATTACGTTTCGTGAAGAGAAGCTACCCCCGCCACCATTACCTGAGGCAAAGGTGCCCGAAGCGTTGATTATCGTAGAAAACGATGCCAAAGTAACGGAAGCCTTGATTGGGTCTACCGAAGAAGACGGTAAGGCTTATGAAATAGGTTGGAGGCCAGCGGCTATTGAAAAAGAGATCGTGGTAGAAGACGAAATCTTTGTATTTGCGGAAAATATGCCGGTATTTCCCGGAGGAGATACCGCATTGATGCAGTATTTAGGGAAAAACATCAAGTACCCTATCGTTCCGCAAGAAACGGGAATTCAGGGAAGAGTGATTGTGCAGTTCGTAGTCGACAAGGACGGTACGATTACCCATCCGGTGATCTTGAAAAGTGTAGATCCTTATTTGGATAAGGAAGCCCTCAGGGTAATCAATGCAATGCCCAAGTGGACTCCCGGCAAACAGAGGAATCAGCCGGTACGTGTGAAGTATACATTACCAGTCGTGTTTAGACTGCAATAGTGCTTGAACGTGCCCGAACAGTAAAATAGAGCCGACCCGATCATGACGGGCGGCTCTTTTGCTTTTACGCATTGGCGGTGTGCCAGAAAAACCATATCTTTGTGGCATATCAAATGAAAATAGAGTTGAATCATGAATATGCTTCTTACGTTGAAACGACCTTTTATCTGGCTATCACGCATTCGTTATCGTTGTGGCTATGGAGTACATTCGCCGTTCGCCTTCGAATTGATTACCTGCCTGATATACGAGAATGCACCCTATTACGCTTATCAAGAGTTGGCTGTCGAACAAAAAAAACTGTCTGCTATTCGTGGAAAGGGATGGAATAAAGAGCGTAGAAAAGTGAATCGCTTATTGTTTCGGTTGGTTAATCGGTTTCAGCCGTGCTGTATGATAGATGCCGGTGCGCTTTCGGCTTCTTCGCTCTATTTGCAGGCTGGTAAAGCTGATGCAAATTATCTTTTTGTCTCCGAACTATCCGATCTTTTTCTCGAATCCGATACACCTGTCGACTTTTTATATCTGCATAAAGAGAAAGAGCCATCTTTTGTTGAGGAGGTTTTTAATCTTTGCTCAACCCGAACAACTTGGCAGAGTGTGTTTGTGCTCAGTGGTATCCACTCTTCGCGTGCTATGCAAACTCTTTGGAAACAATTTCAAGACAACGAACGGGTAGGAATTACATTCGATCTTTACGATGTCGGTATTCTTTTCTTTGATCGTTGTAAGATAAAACAACACTATATCGTCAACTTCTGAAACCTGTTATTTGTTAATCTATAAGAAAGAGAAACCATTAATAAAAATAGTAATTATGAAGAAAAGTCTTGTGTATACGAAAACCGGTGATCGTGGAATGACTGCTCTGGTGGGTGGTACACGCGTACCGAAAACTCACATTCGTCTCGAAGCATACGGAACGATCGATGAGTTGAACTCCAACTTGGGTTATCTGGTAACGCATCTTACTGAGAAACATGATGTCGACTTTGTACAGGTAGTACAGGATAAGTTGTTTGCGATCGGTTCGCATTTGGCCACCGATCAGGAGCAGACCCAGCTGCATAGTGCTAGTATTATTGATGCATCCGATGTGGAGTGTATTGAGCGTGAAATTGATGTTATTGACGAAATGCTTCCACCCTTGCATGCTTTTGTTCTACCGGGAGGCAGCAAAGGAGCCTCTGTTTGCCATATTTGTCGTACCGTATGCCGCAGGGCGGAACGACGGATACTTGCACTGTCCGATATTTGTGTCGTATCTCCGGAAGTTTTAGCCTATATAAACAGATTATCAGATTATTTATTTGTTTTATCGCGTAAAATCAATTTTAATGATGGTAACGATGAAATTTTCTGGAATAATAGTTGCAAGTGAGAAATTTTATTATACTTTTGCCGAAAAATAGGAAAGTAAAATCAACATTCACAATTTAATAGTAAAAGCTTATGTATTGGACATTAGAATTAGCATCAAAGTTGGAAGATGCTCCTTGGCCGGCAACAAAGGACGAACTTATTGATTATGCCATGCGCTCAGGTGCTCCTCTCGAAGTAATTGAGAATTTGCAAGAGATGGAAGATGAAGGCGAAATATATGAAAGTATTGAAGATATCTGGCCGGATTATCCGAGTAAAGAGGACTTTTTCTTTAATGAAGAAGAATACTAATATACTCTAGCCGGTAGTAACCATTATAAAAAAGGGTGATTCATTTATTTAGAATGAATCACCCTTTTAAATTTAAAAGATGGGCATCTGCCAAATAAAACCTACTGAAATCCGGTTGGTGCTATAGTTCTCTTGCCCTAATGCCTTGGCACGCGCAGCAAAGTCATAGCTGCGACCTACATACGTAAGGAAGAAGTGCAGGTTCGTTTCCATCGGATAGTATTCTAATCCGGTCAGATATCCCCAGGAGGTACGGTAGTTACCTTTTTCGACACCATCCGACGCTTTTGTTACCGATGCGGTGTCGTACATCCCCTTTACAAACACATTCCATTTGGGTAAAAAACGATAATTGAGCTGACTAACTACGGCCAGATAGCCTGTATTAAATGTATTATGATTTTCGGGGCGACCCACTATGTTACTGATCGTTCCGTTGCGGTCGATTCCTTCTTGCGAATACATAAAATCAAGGTACATATTAAACTTACCCAGATTCAATTCATTACCTAATGCATAGTAATAAAGGTTCTTATTACTCGATTCGCTCATTAAAGAGGCTGACCACCTGGTTTTGAATACATTATTAAAATTACCATTCCAGTTTAAGGTATAAATGAGAGGTAGTTTACTCGATTTTAGATCGGGCAAGTTGCCTAGTGCATCCGCAGTGACGCCGTAGGTGTCATTGAATGAGTTGTTGCGGCTATCGAGAATTTGTAAATTGAGCTGTTGGCTCGGTGTAACGTTGTAGCCAACGTTCACACCGGTCATGAACCCGCTCAGGTTTTCGAGCAGGTCGCAATACTCATAAATCTCGATAGGATTCAAATCATACTCAAATCCACCGTAAGCTACCCCTTGCTTACCGGCAAAGAGACTAAACTTAGGACTTAACTTGATACCGATGCCTGCCCAGTCAATCGAATTAGGAAGGTTATCGATCATGTTATTGCCGTCATTTGAGCGGTTTAGCCTTTGGCGATACCTATACGAAAGCCAATCGTTGATGTTGCCCTTCATTTCGATGCGCAGTTGCTGTACTTTGAAGGCACCTTCATCGAATCCGTTTCGGAATCTGGCATCGAATCCGGCTTGCATATTTAAGTAAAGATTAAACTTATCTGTTTTTTTCTTTACATCTGTTAGCTCCTCGAAAAGCGTTTTATTACTCATAAACTCGCTTTTCTGCCCCGTGTTTTGGGCATATAAGTTATGTATGCTGCCCGCTAGGAGCAGCACGAAAATGATTTTCTTCATAAAGTGAGTTTTATTTTAGTATTCCTCGAAATATTGCTGAATCTGTTTCCAGTCGCTGGTCTTTGTCAAAGAGAGCATCAATAGAATACGAGACTTTTGAGGGTTCAGTTCTCCCGATGCTACAAATTCATAGTTGGCATCGTTGACTTCAGCATCCAATGTAGTAGGTCCGGTAGGTACCCGAGATGATCGTACTACTAAAATTCCTTTTTTACGGGCTTCGATAAGTATCGGGAAGATATTCTTATGAATATTGCCATTGCCTACACCCGCATGTATAATACCGCGGTAGCCCTCATTTAACATCGGACTGACCATATCGGCCTCTATATTTGAATAGCTATACACGATACCCACTTTCGGGAGTGTTGTTAACTGGTTAACATCAAACACCGATTGCGTTGTGTGCTTTTTCAATGTAGCTTGGTTATAGAATGCCTTTCCATTAAAAATATAGCCTAATGCACCGGAGTTAGGTGCCTGGAAGGTTTCTACATCTACCGTATTCATTTTTACAGCACTCTCTGCACCCAGAATGAGACCATTCATTGCAATTAGTACACCTTTGCCTTTGGATTCTTTAGCACACGCAGTAACAACGGCGTTGTATATGTTCAATGGTCCGTCGGCACTTAATGCTGTTGACGGGCGCATGGCACCAGTGATAACGACGGGTTTATCGCTCTTCACGGTTAGGTTCAGGAAATAGGCTGTTTCCTCCATCGTGTCTGTTCCGTGGGTAATGACGATACCGTCAATATCCGGACGATTCAGCAATTCGTTTACTTTTTTGGCAAGCGTCAGCCATACCTCGTTGCTCATATCCTGTGAGCCAATTTTAACCACTTGTTCTCCGGTAATATTGGCTATGGAGTTCAGTCCGGGAACTGCATCAAGTAGTGCTCCGATGGCTACCTGTCCCGAAGTATAGCTCGTCGACGTAGCCGAACTACCTGTTCCGGCAATGGTTCCACCTGTAGCCAAGATATGAATATTTGGCTTTGCAGCCAATGCCAGAGTTACCGATAAGAAGAGGCCCAATACAAGCAAACTTCGTTTTCTAAAATCTTTCATGATTCAATGTTGTTTAGGTTAATATATAAATTTAATAGAACTGTATAAAGAGTAATCCCAATCCGATGGCTACTGCCGTAGAAACCAGCCCCGGTATCATAAAAGAATGATTTAACACATACCGGCCTATTTTTGTTGTGCCGGTTCGGTCGAAATTAATAGCAGCTACTACGGTGGGGTAATTGGGTATGAAGAAGTATCCGTTTACCGCCGGGAACATAGCAATCAGCATCAACGGTGAAATGCCTAGTGCGATACCTAAGGGCATCAAAGCCCGTACAGTGGCTGCCTGACTGTAAAGTAAGATAGACATGACAAAGAGGGCAACACCAAACAACCAGGGCATCTCGCGTACAATGCCTTCGATAGATAAGGTGAGCTGTCCCATATTGCCTTGAAGAAATGTGTCGCCCATCCAGGCAATACCAAAAATAGCAATGACCGCCTGCATGCCTGCCGGAAAAACAGAACCTTGCGTTGCTTTGATTCCGTCTGTCTTAGTCAGCAACAGTATGAGAGCGGCTGCCGAGAGCATCACAATCTCGATAATCGAAGACATATCAAGCTTTACAACGCTTCCGTCGATTAAAAAGGAGGGTCTCAAGCTGTCAAATGAACCGAAGAATACGATAAATACGGTAGCCAGCATAAATACCAGGACTGAAACTAACGCATGACGTTTGTTTTTGACATCTTCGATCTCTATTTTTTTATTATCAAACAATCCTTCGGCTAAGCGTTTCTGATATTCCGGGTCATCAACCAGCTCCTTGCCAACACGCATTGACAAAAGTGCGCCAACCAATACGCCGATAATAGTAGAGGGGATGGTTATTTTAAGAATATCGAATAGGGTAATGTCAAATCCCGACAATAAACCCAATAGGGCAACGGTAGCAGCCGAGATAGGGCTGGCTGTAATAGCCTGTTGCGAAGCAATAACGGCAATACCCAATGGCCTTTCGGGGCGGATTTTTGTTTCGGTAGCGACCTCGGCTATGACCGGTAGTACCGAATAGGCAACATGTCCCGTGCCGGCCACGAAGGTAAACAGATAAGTCACAATGGGGCTTAGCAGTGTAACGTGCGAAGGGTTTTTCCGCAGCAGTTTTTCGGCCAACTTTACCATATAATCAAGTCCACCGGCTGCTTGCATACACGATGCGGCCGAAATAACAGCAGCGATCATCAGCATCACGTCGATAGGTGGGGCAGTGGGTTGCAAGCCAAAGACGAAGGTGAGTATTCCCAGCCCTACGCCACCCATTACTCCCAATCCGATACCACCTAAGCGAGCACCGATAATAATCGCCATCAATACAAAAAGTAGTTGTAGAATCATATTCTTATTTTTTCTCAGGTAAAGATACTATGTTTCTTACGAATATGAAAAAGAACAATAAAAGAAGTTGATTGGTTTTTGTATACTAGCTTAAAACCTTTTATATTTGCGAGATACTGGTCGAAAAACGAAAGAAGAGAGTATGGACGTTAAAAACTTTATAGAAAACTATCGGGAAGCCTTTGGCACACAGGCCGAACTGCCTATTGGTTTTTGGTATTCGGATGAAGAAACAGCTCCTACGGATAAAACCAATGGCTGTCTCTTTAAATCTATGAAAGAGGTGAGAGCCGGAGTCAAGGTGAGTCTGAATGCTGCGACTATCGGTTGTGGGGGAGGACAGTTTTATACTGGTTTTATTGACTTTCCCGAACGGATTCCTGCCTTTGTGTCTCTTAAGGAACGTTACAAACAAACCCCCGAAATGGTGAAGGAGTTTGTTGAAGAGCTCCAAGTGCCGCGAGCTGCTAAAGCTTATCTTAATTTTGCCCGTATTGATTTACTCGATAGTTTTGAAGGACTTGAGGGTATACTATTCCTAGCTACTCCCGATATCTTATCCGGGCTTTTTACATGGGCCTGCTATGACAATAATGATGCGCAAGCTGTCACTTCTATTTTCGGCTCGGGTTGTAGTTCGGTTATCACACAAGCTGTCGTGGAGAATCGTTGTAAAGGGCGAAGAACATTTTTGGGTTTCTTTGATCCTTCTGTTCGTCCTTATGTTGAGGCCAATGTATTGAGCTTTGTCATCCCATTGGTGCGTTTTCAAGAGATGCTCACAACCATGCGCAGCAGTTGTCTCTTCGATACCCATGCCTGGGGTAAGATTAAAGAGCGAATTAATCAATAATCTTCATTTATGAAAGGAACTATTAGAGAAGTAAGAACCGGTGATGTTCCCGATATTCTGAATATCTATAATTATTATATCAAGGAAACTGTCATTACTTTCGAAACAGAACTCTTGACTGAGGAGGAGATGGGTACACGCATTATCAATATTGCGGGCAGATTTCCTTACTTTGTGTATGTTTCGGAGGATGATGGTCTTTTGGGCTATTGCTATGCACACACTTGGAAGGCACGAGCGGCTTATCAGGCTACGGTAGAGACTACAGTTTATTTACGTCCCGGTTGTAGTGGTCAAGGTATTGGTAGAGAGTTGATGGAAGTATTGCTTGGTAGCCTTAGAAAGCACTCCTTCCACGTAGCCATTGCTTGTATAACCTATCCCAATGAGGCCAGTATCCGGCTGCACGAACAGTTGGGCTTTCGTAAAGTGGCTCATTACGATGAGGTGGGTTATAAGTTCGGCCGCTTACTCGATGTAGGCGACTGGCAGTTGATTCTTTAACTACGTGTCAGTTGGTAAAGAGACGAAGCCATCTGAACAAAAATAGTGGTTTTTATGTTCTTTTCGTGATAATTACATATCTTTGCTCCCGAATATTAAATACAACGAAGTATGAAAAAAATCATGAGTGTCTTACTGGTAGCCATTTGCTTAGTGATGGCTATTCCCGCTCAAGCTCAACTAAAGTTTGGTGTTAAGGGTGGATTAAATCTGGCCAAAGCCGATTTTAATAAGTCTGATTTCAAAACAGATAACTTTACCGGTTTCTTTATCGGCCCGATGGCGGAACTAACCATCCCTGTAGTAGGATTAGGTGTAGACGGTGCATTACTCTTTTCTCAACGAGGTATTAAGATTAATGGAGAGTCTGAAAAGGAAAACGGTCTTGAAATTCCAATAAACCTGAAGTATACGATCGGTTTGGGTAGTCTTTTTGGTATTTATGTAGCTGCCGGTCCTGATTTCTACTTTAACTTTGCGAAGGATAAAAGTTTCGGGCAGAATATCAATCTCAACAGAAAAAACGCACAGGTAGGCATTAATCTGGGTGCCGGTGTTAAGCTGTTGAAGCATCTTCAGGTTGGATTCAACTACAATGTGCCGCTGGATAACTCATCCGAACTCACCTTTGGCGACGCTGCCAAAGAGGTATTCTCTTCGAAGACAAAAGTTTGGCAGATATCTGCCGCCTATATCTTCTAAAAAACAAGTATCTCTTTTTTAGATATTGAGGCTTCCACTTCTTGGAAGCCTCTTTTTTTGTATCTTTGCCCGTGCAATGAAAAAGTATGTTGATGTCATATTACCCCTTCCACTTCCGAAGAGTTTCACTTACTCCCTGCCCGATGAAGGTGCGGAGGAAGTGCAGATAGGTTGTCGTGTGGTGGTACCTTTTGGAAGAAAGAAGTTCTATACAGCCATCGTTCGTAATGTGCATTATTGTGCTCCGACAGCATACGAGGTGAAAGAGATAAGCACTGTACTCGACACTTCGCCGATACTGCTACCTATACAATTTCGCTTTTGGGAGTGGTTGGCAAACTATTATCTTTGTACGCAGGGCGATGTGTATAAAGCTGCTCTACCCTCGGGGCTGAAATTGGAAAGCGAAACCATGGTCGAATATAATCCCGATTTTGAGGCAGACGCTCCCTTGACCGATCGCGAACAACAAATTCTCGACTTGTTGGCGCAAGAACCCGAACAATGTGTCACTAAACTCGAGAAGGAGAGTGGCATCAAGAATATTCTCAATGTTATTAAATCGCTCCTTGATAAAGGTGCTATTTTTGTGAAGGAAGAGTTGCGGCGCACCTATAAGCCCAAAACGGAGATACGTGTACGGCTTACCCCTTCGGCTGCCAATGAACGACGCATGCGTATGCTGTTTGATGAACTGGGGAGAGCACCCAAGCAATTGGCGCTGCTTATGAAATATGTAGAGCTGTCGGGAGTGCTCGGAGGAGATACTCCGAAAGAGGTCTCAAAGAAAGAACTTCTATTACGAGCCGATGCTTCTCCTTCCATATTTAACGGCTTGGTCGATAAAAAAGTCTTTGAGGTCTATCATCATGAAATAGGGCGATTAATGACTCAAACCGATGATGTGATGTCACTTCACCCGTTGAATGAGCATCAACAACAGGCTTATGAAGAGATTACCGAAAGTTTCCGCCATAAAAATGTTTGCCTGCTTCATGGGGTTACCTCCAGTGGGAAAACCGAGGTGTATATTCACCTCATTGAAGAGATGCTTCGGCAAGGCAAGCAAGTACTTTATCTATTGCCCGAAATAGCCCTTACCACTCAAATTACCGAGCGATTGAAGCGGGTGTTTGGTAGTCGGTTGGGTATTTATCATTCCAAGTTTCCCGATGCCGAGCGAGTCGAGATCTGGCAGAAGCAGTTGAGCGAAACCGGGTATGATATCATTCTGGGTGTTCGTTCTTCCATCTTTCTTCCCTTTCGCAACTTGGGGTTGGTTATTGTTGACGAAGAGCACGAGAATACCTACAAGCAGCAAGACCCTGCTCCCCGCTACCATGCACGCAATGCTGCCACTGTATTAGCTTCTATGTACGGAGCAAAAACATTATTGGGCACAGCTACTCCTTCGGTCGAAACCTGGCACAATGCTACAACCGGGAAATATGGCTTTGTACAGTTGAAAGAGCGATACAAAGAGATTCAAATGCCCGAAATCATCCCTGTCGATATTAAAGAATTGCATCGCAAGAAACGAATGGTGGGACCGTTCTCTCCATTATTGATGCAGTATATCCGTGAAGCACTCGATCAAAAAGAACAAGTGATTCTATTTCAAAACAGGCGCGGGTTTGCTCCCATGGTCGAGTGTCGTACATGTGGCTGGGTGCCCAAGTGCAAGAACTGCGATGTGAGTTTGACCTATCATAAAGGCATTAACCAACTCACTTGCCATTATTGTGGGTATACCTATCAATTACCCCGTTCGTGTCCGGCCTGCGAAGGAGTAGAGTTGGTGAATCGAGGCTTTGGCACGGAGAAGATTGAAGACGATATTAAAGTATTGTTTCCCGAAGCTTCTGTTGCCCGTATGGATTTAGACACCACACGTACCCGTTCGGCGTATGAGAAAATCATTGCTGACTTTGAACAAGGCAAAACCAATATTCTGATTGGTACGCAGATGGTTTCGAAAGGACTGGATTTTGATCACGTCAGTGTGGTTGGTATTCTCAATGCCGATACGATGATGAACTATCCCGATTTTCGTGCCTATGAACGCGCTTTTCAATTGATGGCACAGGTTTCCGGTCGTGCAGGGCGCAAGAATAAGCAAGGGAGAGTGGTGTTGCAAACAAAAAGCATCGATCATGAGATTATCCCTCAGGTAATCAATAATAATTACGAGCAGATGGTGAACGGACAGTTGGCGGAAAGGCAGATGTTTCACTATCCGCCCTACTACCGGCTGGTCTATGTCTATTTGAAGAATCGCAATGAAACATTGCTCGATGCCATGGCCGAGGCTATGGCCGAAAAGCTACGGGCGCTCTTTGGCAACCGGGTGTTAGGACCGGATAAGCCACCGGTAGCCCGGGTACAAACGCTATTTATTAAAAAAATTGTACTGAAGATAGAATACAACGCTCCTATGAGCAGAGCTCGCGAATTATTGCTGCGTGTACAACGCGAAATGATCGAGGACGAGCGTTTTAAATCTTTAATTGTTTACTACGATGTAGACCCCATGTAAGTGATATGAAATATAAAATTCTGTTTGTTTGTCTCGGCAATATTTGCCGTTCTTCTACTGCCGAAGGAGTGATGCTTGAGTTCATTCGGAAAGCCGGACGGGAAGATGAATTTGTTATTGATTCGGCGGGTATTCTTTCCTACCACCAAGGGGAGTTGCCCGATAGTCGTATGAGGGCTCATGCCAGTCGTCGCGGTTATCAATTGGTACATCGTTCGCGTCCCGTACGTACCGATGATTTTTACGATTTTGATCTGATTATCGGGATGGACGATCGAAATATAGACGACCTAAATGATCGTGCTCCCGGTCCGGAAGAGCAAAAGAAAATTCGTCGGATGACAGATTACTGTACCCGTATACCGGCCGATCACGTTCCCGATCCTTACTATGGAGGTTCCGAAGGGTTCGAGTACGTAATCGACATCTTGGAAGATGCTTGTGCCGGACTACTTACTTCTTTAACTCGGGATAGCTGATACGTGTGTGATACACCGTTTTGAGTTTCTCCTTAAATACCGATTTGATTGTTGAAATATCCTTGAAGGTAATGGGACACTCTCTGAAGTACCCTTCATCGACTTGCGAATCAATAATCTTATCGACTAGGTTGCTGATACTCTGCTCCGTATATTCGGGCAAGCTGCGGGAAGCAGCTTCAACCGAATCTGCCATCATCAAAATAGCCGTCTCGCGAGAAAATGGGTTAGGTCCCGGATACGTGAAGCGTTCTTCATCCGGTTCTTCGCCCGGGTGTTCGTTTTTCCATGAAATATAGAAAAACTTTGTTTTTCCTCTTCCGTGATGGGTACTGATGAAATCTTTAATGGCCGTCGGCAGGTTGTGCTTCTCGGCCAGCTTCAATCCATCTGTAACGTGGTTGATCACCACCTGCGCACTCTGTTCATAACTCAGGTTCTTGTGGGGATTGACACCACCCGACTGATTCTCGGTGAAGAATGCGGGATTCTCCATCTTGCCAATATCGTGATACAACGCTCCGGTACGCACCAATTGTGTTTTGGCACCAATGCGGATAGCCGCTTCGGCAGCTAGGTTGGCCACTTGCATGGAGTGCTGAAAAGTTCCCGGAACCGATTCGGACATTTTTCTCAATAAATCATTATTGATGTTGGATAATTCTACGAGTGTTACATTCGAAGTAAAACCAAATGCTTTCTCCAGTAAAAACAAGAGCGGATAAGCAAATAGCAGGAATACTCCATTCAGCGCAAAGTAGGTATACATGCGAATGTTCAGCTTGGATAAGTCGTTTTCGGTAATCAGTTCGAAAGCAAAATATACAGCTGCATAGGTGAGTATGACTAAGATTGCCGTACGGAAGAGTTGAGAGCGTTGCGACAACTCGCGTAGGCTAAAGATAGCTACCATTCCCGCTGCCAACTGTACTAATATAAATTCGTAAGGAAGACGTAAGGTGATGGAGCAGATTAAAACGGTGATCACATGCGTGAGGAAGGCTGTTCGAGAATCAAGAAACACCCGTATAATGATAGGTATCATCGCATAAGGAATAATATATACATTTAGTATATTATTAGTGATCATTAAAGAGGTGAGTACGCAATAAAATATGATGAGCATAAACAATAGGGATAAACTTCCTCTTCTTTTATAATAGTCTTTGCGAAACAGGTATAGGTATAAGATGAAAAAAAGAATCCAGATTCCTACATACAGAATCTGTCCGACCAATATGAGTTGTTGCTGCTCTATCGAATCACTGCGTTTGATAAACTCCTGGCGTAGTGATTCAAGAATACGATATGTTTCGGGTGTAATAATCTCTCCCCGATCAATGATCTTCTGTTTGGTTACCACCATTCCGTCAGACATCGAATAGCTGCTTAAAATGTCTTTTTTTGCTGCGTCGGTTCGTTCCTTGTCAAAGGTCAGGTTGGGGAGGATATAATCGTTCAGGGCACATTGGCGCAGAATGTCCCGTTTGTAATGTACCGTATCGTTTGATAATAGGTATTCGTATGCTTCCTTTACTGTAAACAAACTCTGTACTGTACGCGGATTGGCCAATTTGTCCTCAATGATCATCACCGATCGGGAGCTGTCTTTCTGTAGCAGGCTCATCTCGTCGGTCGATACAATGCCTGCGCTGTATATCTCCTTTAAGGTACGCTCGATATAGCGCAGGTAGTCGATGGAAGGAAGTATGTTTTTCATCCGATCCTGATGATTCTCCTTCAGTCGCCCGAGAACTTTCTTTTCGGTTTCTTTCTGCAATTGATAGTAGGGTTGAAACGAAGCCAACAAACTGTCTTGTTCGCGCTTGATGACCTTACTATCCTTATAGATAGGGAAATCGAATGTCGCGATGAGTTGTCCATACTTCCAGGGTTTGTTTACATCAAACTCATAATTGAACTTACCCTCTCGCGGTAGAAAATAGACGATGACGGCTACTGTTCCAACCAGCAATAAGGCTTTGTATAGTAAATCTTTGAGCGCTAAGCTCTTTTTGTTTTGGAGATGACTCATAACCTTTGAAATTTTTGCGAAAAGTACGAAAAAAAACAATAGTGTGGAAAAAAAGGCTTAATTTTGCTGCGATTTACCTATACTAACTCAAATTATGTCAGAAAGAAAAGTAAGAGTTCGCTTCGCTCCGAGTCCTACGGGAGCACTGCACATCGGTGGTGTACGCACCGCTTTGTATAATTATCTATTTGCTCGTCAACATGGCGGCGACATGATTTTTCGTATTGAAGATACCGATTCCAATCGTTTTGTTCCGGGCGCCGAAGAATATATTCTTGAGTCTTTTAAATGGCTTGGAATTCACTTTGACGAAGGTGTGAGCTTCGGAGGAGAATGTGGTCCTTATCGCCAGTCCGAACGTCGTGATATATATAAGAAATATGTGCAAGTGTTGTTGGAAAACGATAAAGCTTACATTGCTTTTGATACCCCTGAGGAGTTGGATGCCAAACGCACCGAGATTGCCAATTTTCAGTATGATGCTTCTACGCGCGGCATGATGCGCAACTCATTGACCTTATCGAAAGAAGAGGTTGATGCACTCATTGCTGCCGGACAACAATATGTAGTTCGCTTTAAAATTGAACCCAATGAAGATGTTTGTGTAAACGACCTCATTCGTGGCGAAGTGATTATCAACTCTTCTATTCTGGACGATAAAGTACTCTATAAGTCGGCTGACGAATTGCCTACCTATCACTTGGCAAACATCGTAGACGACCACCTGATGAACGTATCGCACGTCATTCGTGGCGAAGAGTGGTTGCCCTCGGCTCCCTTGCACGTATTGCTTTACCGTGCTTTTGGCTGGGAAGCCACTATGCCCGATTTCGCCCACCTACCTTTGTTGCTGAAGCCCGAAGGAAACGGTAAGCTGAGTAAGCGCGACGGTGATCGTCTGGGTTTCCCTGTTTTCCCGCTCGAGTGGCACGATCCTAAGACGGGTGAAGTCTCTTCGGGCTATCGCGAAGCCGGTTATCTGCCCGAAGCTGTGATCAACTTCTTGGCTCTGCTCGGATGGAATCCCGGTAACGACCAGGAGGTGATGTCGATGGACGAATTGATTCAGCTTTTTGACCTGCATCGTTGCAGCAAATCGGGTGCTAAGTTCGACTTTAAAAAAGGTATCTGGTTCAATCATCAATACATTCAGCAGAAATCAAACGAAGAGATTGCAGCACTCTTTATGCCGATTCTCAAAGAGCATGGTGTAGAAGCACCGATGGAGAAGGTGGTGACCGTAGTTGGCATGATGAAAGATCGCGTGAGCTTTGTCAGCGAACTATGGGACGTATGCAGTTTCTTTTTTGTTGCTCCGACCGAATACGATGAAAAAACGGCCAAAAAGCGCTGGAAAGAAGATTCGGCTCGTTGCATGACCGAGTTGGCCGAAGTATTGGCTGCTATTGACGATTTTAGCATCGAGGGACAAGAGAAGATTGTCATGGATTGGATTGCTGCCAAAGAGTACCATACCGGCAATATCATGAATGCTTTCCGCTTAACGCTTGTAGGCGAAGGCAAAGGCCCCCACATGTTCGATATCTCTTGGGTATTGGGCAAAGAAGAGACACTGGCACGTATCAAACGCGCTGTTGAAGTATTGAAATAATCAGTCCTATTATGCTTTATGACTTAGCAATAGTCCTTTACGACCTTGCGATACATTTGGCGGCTCCGTTTAGTCGCAAACCCCGGAAGATGATGAAAGGGCATTGGGTAGTATACGAGCTTCTTCGCCAACAGGTAGAGAAGGATGCTCGTTATATCTGGTTTCATGCCGCCTCTTTGGGCGAATTTGAGCAGGGACGTCCGTTAATTGAAAAAATTCGTTCGGAGTATCCGGATTATAAGATATTGCTTACTTTCTTCTCGCCTTCGGGCTACGAGGTGCGTAAAAATTATCGGGGAGCCGACATTGTTTGCTATTTGCCTTTCGACAAGCAGCGCAACGTGAAGAAGTTTCTCGATATAGCCAATCCTTGTATGGCATTCTTTATCAAATACGAGTTTTGGAAAAACTATCTGGATGAGTTGCACAAACGCCGCATTCCGGTATACAGCTTGTCGTCGATATTCCGACGCGATCAGGTTTTCTTTAAGTGGTATGGCGGTACGTATCGTCATGTGTTGCGCGATTTTGACCACCTGTTTGTACAGAATGAGGCTTCTAAACGCTACTTATCCAAAATTGGTATCACCCGTACTACAGTAGTGGGTGATACGCGCTTTGATCGTGTGTTGCAGATACGCGAAGAGGCGAAAGAGCTGCCCTTGGTCGAGAAGTTTAAAAATGACTCTCTCACATTTGTGGCAGGCAGTTCTTGGGGACCCGATGAAGATTTGTTTATCGAATACTTTAATAATCACCCCGAGATGAAATTGATTATTGCGCCACATGTGATTGATGAGAATCATTTGGTGGAGATTATCAGTAAGCTGAAACGCCCCTATGTGAGATATACGCGTGCCGGTGAGAAGAATGTACAGAAAGCGGATTGCCTTCTGATCGACTGCTTCGGCTTGCTCTCATCGATCTACCGTTATGGTGAGATCGCTTATGTAGGCGGAGGTTTTGGTACCGGTATTCACAATACGCTCGAAGCTGCTGTGTATGGTATTCCTGTTATCTTCGGACCGAAGTATCATAAGTTTATGGAAGCCATACAGTTGCTCGAAGCCAAAGCGGCTTACTCCATCAAAGATTATGCAGAGCTTGAAGCCTTGCTGGATAAGATGCTGACCGATGAGGCTTTTTTGAAAGAGACCGGAGCCAATGCCGGCTATTACGTGACCAGCAACGCCGGTGCTACGGATAAAGTGATGCGGATGATTAATTTCTGATCAACGTGTTCTAAAGCCATCCTTTCGGCGGCGGTGAGAAGCCGGAATGACGTATCGGTTGAGGCAAAGATGAAGTTGACAAATACACAAGTATAAAGCCTTGTAATTTTCGGGCTGACAACTATTAAAAGAGCGACCACGCAGATAATTATCTGCGTGGTCGCTCTTTTAAATAACTGAATATAAATAGTTTTATTCTCTTTTTAGCGAAGCTTTTATCATTGATAATTCTTCCAGTGTAAAAGAACTATTTTAACGCTCTGTTAAGTACGTACTCTTGGTAGCAATGAGTACGTACTTCTGCATACCAAAAGTACGTACTCCTGTATGGCAAGAGATTTCTTTTATTATTCTTTGTACCAACCGGCGTACATCAGGTAGTTATGTGCAATCTTCTCGTTAAGCTCTTTGGCTTGTGCCGGATCTACCTTTTTAATAAACTTGGCAGGAACGCCACCCCAGATACTACCGGGTTCTATTACCGTATGGCTCAACACTAGCGAACCTGCAGCAACAATGGCACCTTCGCCAATAACCGAATGATCGAGTAGGGTAGAACCCATGCCGATAAGGGCATAATCCTTGATCGTTGCTCCATGAATCGTTACATTATGCCCCACCGAAACATGATTGCCGATCTCCAATGTCGATTTCTCGTACAAGGTATGTAGTACACTGCCGTCTTGTATGTTCACTCCGTTTCCTATGCGAATGGAATTAACGTCTCCGCGCAATACAGTGCTGAACCAGATGCTGCAATCGCGACCCATTTTTACATCGCCAATGATGGCGGCATTATCTGCCAGAAAACAATTCTCTCCTATTTCCGGGGTAAATCCCCGTACTGATTTAATGATAGCCATGTACTTAAAGTTTAAATTTTTCTTGTGGCTTCTTTCAGCCAGTTCTTCTCTTCTTCACTGAGCGAGGGCGATAGCTTGTCGTATACCAACTGATGGTATTGGTTGAGCCATGCCACCTCTTCGTTCGTAAGCATCTCTTTGATAACTCCTTTCGTGCAGATGGGGCAAAGTGTGATAGTCTCGAACCGGAAGTACTCGCCAAACATTCCCTCCCGATCTTTGCAAACCAGTATCAGGTTCTCGATACGTATGCCGTGGCTACCGCTTTTGTATACGCCCGGCTCGTTGGAGGTGACCATGCCCGGTTGCAGTGTTACCGGATTCTCATTCATGCGAATGCTTTGCGGTCCTTCGTGTACGTTGAGGAAATGTCCCACGCCATGTCCCGTACCATGTAAATAATTCATTCCACGGTTCCATATCGGCATGCGTGCCAATACATCCAATTGCGCTCCACGTGTTCCGGCAGGAAACTTCGCCATACTCAAAGCGATATGCCCTTTCAAAACCAAGGTATAATCTGTTTTTTCCTCTTCGGTGAGTTCGCCTAAAGCGATGGTGCGGGTGATATCGGTTGTTCCGTCCATGTATTGTGCCCCCGAGTCGAGCAGCAAATACCCTTTGGGGCGCAATGTTGCATTGCTTTCCGTACTGGCCGAGTAGTGAATAATCGCCGCATGCTCTTTATACCCGGCTATGGTGTCGAAGCTCTCTCCCATGTACAATGGTTGCTCGGCGCGCAGCTCGTGTAGCTTAATATCGATACTTAATTCAGTTTCTTGCTCTGATGGCACTGCCTCTTCGAGCCACTTTAGAAACTTAACCAAAGCTACCCCGTCTTTCTGCATTGCATGGTGAATGCCTTGAATCTCTTGCTCGTTTCGGATAGCCTTCAATAAGGCTACGGGCGATTCGCCGCGGATAATCTTGCATTGGGCATTTATTGCCGAATATATGGAGTAGTTGGTTTTTGCCGGGTTCAACAATATGTTTCGGATATTCAATTTCGACAGATACTCTTCTGCCTCCGTATAGGGTTGAGTGCTGACGTGCTGTGAGTCAAGATAGGCACTGACTTCGGGCGATAGTTTTTCTTGTGAGATGAAATAGACAATATTGTTTTGCGTGATAAGAAGATAGCTGACGATTACCGGATTACAGTGTATGTCGTTTCCTCTCAGATTCAACGTCCACGCTATTTCGTCAAGTGCCGAGATGAATACTCCTTCGGCTCCCTTCTTCTTTAATTCACAACGGATAGTCTCAATTTTCTCTTTGCAACTCTTTCCTGCAAACTCCTGTTTGTAGATGTAGGCGGGTGCTTCGGGAATAGTCGGACGGTTCTTCCAAACCTCATCAATCAGGTTGGCTTGGGTATTTAGTTGTAAGCCGGCCGCTTCCAGCTCTTCTTTTAGTTGCTCAACTTGCTGAACCGAAAACATCTTTCCGTCGATGCCAACCGTTTCTCCGGGAGTAAGATTCTGACAGAGGAACGTGCTGATATCGGGTGTCTCGGGTAGCATCTCCTTATATAAAGTAATACCGGTATCCGCTAGCTGCTCGGCAGCTTGAAGGAAATAACGAGAGTCGGTCCATAAGCCTGCTTCATCCTTTAAAATGACTGCGGTACCGGCCGAACCGGTAAATCCTGTTATCCATTCACGTGATTTCCAATGGGGAGCCACATACTCACTCAAATGAGGATCAGTACTGGGTATAATAAATGCATCGATATGCGATGGGGCGAATGCCATTCGCAGCGAGTGTACTCGTTCGCTAATTGTTTGCTTCATCATTAAATGTGTATTAGTAAGTTTCCCCCAAAGATAGCGACTTTTTATAAAATAGTGTTCGGAACCGAAAAATTATACGCATCGAGAGTACTCTTGTGCACTGATTTTGAGAAATAATTGCCGAAAGTTTTGTGAATAAAGAAAGTATGTGTAATTTTGCGGCGCAATTTAACTGCAGAATTTAAAACCATAACATATTTAATAATAACAAAATGATTGTAGTACCTGTAAAAGAAGGCGAAAACATCGAAAAAGCGCTGAAGAAGTTTAAAAGAAAATTTGAGAAAACTGGTATCGTTAAAGAACTTAGACGTAGACAACAGTTTGACAAACCGTCTGTAACTAACAGACTTAAGAAAGAACGCGCAGTTTATGTGCAACAACTTCAGCAAGTAGAAGATTAATAATTCGTAATTTCCTTTGAATTATTGAATTCTTTTCATACATTCGTTGCGTAATTATAGATGCGGCGATATTATGTTAACAGATTCTTTTCTTGATTATCTCCGGTATGAGCGGAACTACTCTGATAAGACCGTAAGGGCTTATGGTGAGGATATAGCGCAATTGCAGGAGTTCATGAAAGAAGAGATGGGAGAGTCTGATTTGTTGAGGGTAGACCCCGATCTTATTCGCGAATGGATTGTTTCATTAATGGATAAGGGGTATACTTCAACTTCGGTTAATCGGAAGCTGAGTTCGCTCCGGTCATTTTATAAATATCTTTTAAAACAAGGTAAGATTATTGTGGATCCGCTACGTAAAATAGTAGGTCCGAAGAACAAAAAGTCTCTTCCTTCGTTTCTCAAAGAGGCAGATATGAATCGACTATTGGATGATACGGATTTTGGCGAAGGGTTTAAAGGTTGTCGGGATCGTTTGATTATCGAAATGTTTTATGCCACCGGCATGCGGCGTTCGGAATTGATCGGGCTTGATGATAAAGATATAGATTTCTCGGCATCTCTGCTCAAAGTGACAGGAAAAAGGAATAAGCAGCGTTTGATACCTTTCGGCGAAGAGTTGGAGGTGCGAATGCGCGAATATGTTAATGTAAGAAACGAAGTGGTTCCTGGTCGATCGGATGCGTTTTTCGTAAGAGAAAGCGGCAAGCGATTTCAGCCCACGCAAATCTATAATTTGGTGAAACGAAACCTGTCAAAGGTAGTGACGTTGAAAAAGAGAAGTCCTCATGTGCTTCGGCACACATTTGCCACAACGATGCTGAATAATGAGGCAACGCTTGGGGCGGTTAAGGAGCTTCTGGGTCACACGAGTCTGGCGACTACGGAGATCTACACGCATACTACTTTTGAAGAACTTAAAAAAGTATATAAACAAGCCCATCCGAGGGCTTAAAAAAGGAGGTAAGTATGGATCTTAGAATTCAATCAATTCACTTTGATGCAACAGAACAATTGCAAGCTTTCATTCAAAAGAAAGTGTCTAAGTTAGAAAAGTATTACGAAGATATACAGAAAGTAGAGGTGTCATTAAAGGTTGTGAAGCCAGAAACAGCAGAGAATAAAGAAGCTGGAGTAAAAGTGCTTATTCCGAATGGTGAGTTTTATGCCAATAAGATTTGCGATTCGTTTGAGCAAGCAGTGGACGAAAGCGTCGAGGCTCTCGAAAAACAGCTGGTTAAACATAAGGAAAAACAACGTATTAAATAAAAAGTTCGCAAAAGTTTTGCGGGAAAGAAATAAATCACTAAATTTGCAGCCGTTTCGCTCGCATTAGAACGTTGCGGTTGCATTTTTTCAGTAAACCGCCTCTTTAGCTCAGCTGGCCAGAGCACGTGATTTGTAATCTCGGGGTCGTTGGTTCGAATCCGACAAGAGGCTCAAAGCGAATTTAGATAGACTAAGGTGTCTTGGTTATTCAAGTTCGAAATGTGAAAGAAAGAGAGATGTTTGTTGGTTGTTGCCAACTTGCGAATGTCGATCAAATATGGGGGCAAATTCCAGAGTGGCCAAATGGGACTGACTGTAACTCAGTTGTCTTTCGACTTCGGAGGTTCGAATCCTTCTTTGCCCACAAAGAAAAAGAGTAATAGCGTAAAAAGCTTTGGCGAGATTGCGGAAGTAGCTCAGTTGATAGAGCATTAGCCTTCCAAGCTGAGGGTCGCGGGTTTGAGCCCCGTCTTCCGCTCTTTTTTCTCTCGCTGTTATAGCTCAGTGGTAGAGCACTTCCTTGGTAAGGAAGAGGTCCCGGGTTCAAGTCCCGGTAACAGCTCATACGAAAGTGTAAATGCTGATTATTAATCAAATAATAAATAACAAGTAAAGCTATGGCTAAAGAGAAATTCAATCGTGACAAACCGCACGTAAACATTGGAACAATTGGTCACGTAGACCACGGTAAGACAACTTTGACTGCTGCTATCACTACGGTATTGGCGAAAAAAGGTCTTTCAGAAATGCGTTCTTTCGATTCAATCGACAACGCTCCTGAAGAAAAGGAAAGAGGTATTACTATTAATACTTCACACGTTGAGTATCAGACTGCTAACCGTCACTATGCACACGTAGACTGTCCGGGTCACGCCGACTACGTTAAGAACATGGTAACTGGTGCTGCTCAGATGGATGGTGCTATCATCGTAGTTGCTGCTACAGATGGTCCTATGCCTCAGACTCGCGAGCACATCCTGTTGGCTCGTCAGGTAAACGTACCTAAGTTGGTTGTTTTCATGAACAAGTGTGACATGGTTGAAGATGAAGAAATGTTGGAACTTGTTGAAATGGAGATGAGAGAACTTCTTTCATTCTACGATTTCGACGGCGACAATACTCCTATCATCCAGGGTTCTGCTCTTGGTGGCTTGAATGGTGTAGAGAAATGGGAAGATAAGATCATGGAGCTTATGGAAGCTGTTGATACTTGGATTCCACTTCCTCCCCGTGATGTTGATAAACCTTTCTTGATGCCTGTTGAGGATGTATTCTCAATCACAGGTCGTGGTACTGTAGCTACAGGCCGTATCGAAGCTGGTATCATCAAGGTAGGTGAAGAAGTTCAAATCCTTGGTTTGGGTGAAGATAAGAAGTCAGTTGTAACTGGCGTTGAAATGTTCCGCAAACTTCTTGATACAGGTGAAGCTGGTGACAACGTTGGTTTGTTGCTTCGTGGTGTTGCTAAGGAAGAGATCAAACGTGGTATGGTACTTTGCCACCCAGGTCAGATCAAACCTCACACTACTTTCAAGGCTGAGGTTTATATCTTGAAGAAAGAAGAAGGTGGACGTCACACTCCATTCCACAACAAATACCGTCCTCAATTCTACTTGCGTACAATGGACTGTACAGGTGAGATCACACTTCCTGAAGGAACTGAGATGGTAATGCCTGGTGATAACGTAACAATCACTGTAGAATTGATTTACCCAGTAGCATTGAACGTAGGTCTTCGTTTCGCTATCCGCGAAGGTGGACGTACAGTAGGTGCAGGTCAAATCACAGAAATTCTGTAAGATATACCAATAATAAAGTCAGTTCCCGATGACCTTTCATCGGGAACTGATTATATCCACGGGAGTAGCTCAGTTGGTAGAGCACCGGTCTCCAAAACCGGGTGTCGGGAGTTCGAGCCTCTCCTCCCGTGCTAATATTTTTGAAATGAAAAAAGTAGTAGCTTATTTTAAGGAATCTTACGACGAACTTGTTCATAAAGTATCGTGGCCTACGTATGCTGAACTAACCAACAGTGCAGTAGTTGTTTTATATGCTTCCCTGCTTATTGCATTGGTGGTGTTTGCGATGGACTTCTGTTTCCAACACCTAATGGAATTTATTTACCCACATTAAACAAGAGGATTTTAAATGTCTGAGATTGAAAAGAAATGGTACGTTCTGCGTGCTATTAGCGGAAAAGAAGCTAAGGTTAGAGAATATCTTGAAGCTGATATAAAAAACAGCGACCTTGGTGAATATGTGTCTCAGGTATTGATTCCAACCGAAAAGGTATATCAGGTTCGCAACGGAAAAAAAGTTGTGAAGGAGAGAAGTTATCTTCCTGGTTACGTTTTGGTGGAGGCGGCTCTTGTTGGTGAGGTGTCTCATCATTTGAGAAATACTCCAAATGTGATTGGGTTTTTAGGCGGCTCCGATAAACCGGTGCCTCTTAGACAATCAGAAGTGAATCGGATACTTGGGTCAGTGGATGAACTACAAGAAGGTGGTGGCGAAGATATGTCGACTCCATATATTGTAGGTGAAACTGTCAAAGTTACTTTTGGACCTTTTAGCGGATTCAGTGGTCTCATTGAAGAAGTGAATAATGAAAAAAAGAAACTGAAGGTCATGGTGAAGATATTCGGGCGCAAAACGCCGCTTGAATTAGGCTTTATGCAAGTGGAAAAGGAATAGTACAGGTGTTACGCTGTGGTATTCTTCATTAATTTTTATATATAAATTTTTATAACAATGGCTAAAGAAGTTGCTGGACTAATCAAATTACAGATTAAAGGAGGCGCGGCAAACCCATCACCTCCCGTTGGACCTGCTTTGGGTTCGAAGGGAATCAATATCATGGAGTTTTGCAAACAATTCAACGCCAGAACCCAGGACAAAGCAGGTAAGATTTTGCCTGTTATCATTACTTACTACGCAGATAAGTCTTTCGATTTTGTAATCAAGACTCCTCCCGTTGCTATCCAATTGCTTGAGGTAGCTAAGGTAAAGAGTGGTTCTGCTGAGCCTAACCGTAAGAAGGTTGCCGAGTTATCTTGGGAACAGATTCGTACGATTGCTCAGGACAAAATGGTTGACTTGAACTGTTTTACTGTGGAAGCTGCCATGACAATGGTTGCAGGTACGGCTAGAAGTATGGGTATCGCTGTAAAAGGGGAGTTCCCGGTTAATAATTAATAAACTTCAATTGTAATGGGTAAACTGACAAAAAATCAAAAGTTAGCTGCAGAGAAAATTGAAGCAGGGAAAGCATACTCACTGAAAGAGGCTGCATCTTTGGTAAAGGAAATCACCTTTACTAAGTTTGATGCTTCATTAGATATTGATGTACGTTTAGGTGTTGATCCACGTAAGGCGAACCAAATGGTGAGAGGTGTTGTATCACTTCCTCATGGAACTGGTAAAGAAGTACGTGTATTGGTATTATGTACACCGGATGCTGAAGCTGCTGCAAAAGAAGCTGGTGCTGATTATGTAGGTCTGGACGAATATATCGACAAGATCAAAGGTGGATGGACTGATATTGATGTAATTATCACTATGCCATCTATTATGGGTAAAATTGGTGCACTCGGACGTGTGCTCGGTCCTCGCGGATTGATGCCTAACCCGAAGAGTGGTACTGTGACTATGGATGTTGCTAAAGCTGTAAGAGAAGTAAAACAAGGCAAGATCGACTTTAAGGTTGATAAGAGCGGTATTGTTCATACTTCAATTGGTAAAGTATCATTCACTGTAGACCAGATTCGCGACAATGCGAAAGAGTTTATGGCTACCTTGAATAAACTGAAACCGACTGCGGCTAAGGGTGCATATATTAAGAGTATTTATCTTTCCAGCACGATGAGTGCAGGTGTCAAAATTGACCCGAAAACAATAGAGGAAATCTAATAAAACGGAGTAACAATGAGAAAGGAAGATAAAAATACGATTATTGGGCAGCTTGCTGCTACAGTACAGGAATACAGTCATTTCTACTTGGTTGATACAACAGCGATGAACGCTGCTAAAACCAGCGACTTGAGAAGAGAATGTTATAAAGCTGACATCAAATTGATGGTAGTGAAAAACTCTCTGCTTCACAAGGCTTTGGAAACCCTTGAAAACGACTATTCTCCTATTTACGGATCTTTGAAAGGCACCACTGCCGTTATGTTCAGCAACGTTGCTAACGCACCTGCTAAACTGATCAAAGATAAAGCGAAGGATGGTATTCCGGGACTGAAAGCTGCATATGCAGAAGAAAGTTTCTATGTTGGTGCAGACCAATTGGATGCCCTTGTAGCTATCAAGAGTAAAAATGAAGTTATTGCCGACGTTATTGCTTTGTTGCAATCACCCGCCAAGAACGTTATTTCAGCTCTTCAATCAGGTGGAAACACCCTTCACGGAGTACTCAAAACTCTGGGTGAAAGATAATTATAACACTTATTTATTAGTAAATTAAACATTAAAATCATACAAAAATGGCAGATTTGAAAGCTTTTGCAGAACAATTAGTTAACTTGACAGTAAAAGAAGTTAATGAACTTGCAACTATCCTTAAAGACGAATATGGTATTGAACCTGCTGCTGCAGCTGTAGCTGTAGCTGCTGCTGGCCCTGCAGCTGCTGCTGCTGAAGAGAAATCTTCTTTCGACGTAGTGTTGAAGAGCGCTGGCGCTGCTAAACTTCAGGTTGTTAAAGCCGTGAAAGAAGCTTGTGGTCTTGGTTTGAAAGAAGCTAAGGACATGGTAGACGGTGCACCTAGCGTAGTAAAAGAAGGTTTGGCTAAAGACGAAGCAGAATCATTGAAGAAAACATTGGAAGAAGCTGGAGCTGAAGTTGAGCTTAAATAACATTAGCCTGGTAATCAGGTGATTCGGTTAAGAATCCTTCGCAAGAGGATTCTTAACCTTTTTGTGTATATATTTAAAATTAAGTTCTTCAAATTCATTGACAGATGTCTTCAAATACTGTAAATCAAAGAGTTAATTTTGCTTCGACTAAGAATCCGCTGGAATATCCGGATTTTCTGGAAGTACAATTGAAGTCATTCCAAGACTTTCTACAATTAGACACGCCGCCCGAAAAGCGTAAGAACGAGGGATTGTATAAAGTGTTTGCTGAAAACTTCCCTATTGCTGACACAAGAAACAATTTTGTTCTTGAGTTTTTGGACTATTATATTGATCCGCCGCGTTATACCATCGACGATTGTATAGAGCGTGGGCTTACTTATAGTGTCCCATTGAAAGCCAAACTCAAATTGTACTGTACCGATCCGGATCATGAGGATTTTGATACGGTAATTCAGGATGTATTCTTGGGTCCGATTCCTTACATGACAGAAAAAGCCACTTTTGTCATCAATGGAGCTGAGCGTGTAGTTGTATCTCAACTTCATCGTTCTCCAGGTGTATTCTTTGGGCAAAGTGTTCATGCAAATGGTACCAAATTGTACTCGGCACGTATTATCCCATTTAAGGGATCGTGGATCGAGTTTGCTACCGACATCAATAATGTGATGTACGCATACATTGACCGTAAGAAGAAATTGCCTGTAACTACGTTGCTTAGAGCCATCGGCTTTGAGAACGATAAAGACATCCTTGAGATATTTAACCTTGCAGAAGATGTGAAGGTTAATAAAACCAATCTTAAGAAAGTAGTCGGTCGGAAATTGGCTGCCCGTGTCCTGAAAACCTGGATTGAAGATTTTGTTGATGAAGACACCGGTGAGGTGGTTTCTATCGAGCGTAATGAGGTCATTATTGACCGTGAGACTGTCATCGAAGAAGAGCATATCAATGAAATTATCGAATCGGGTGTTCAGAATATTCTGATTCATAAAAATGAACCGAACCAGTCTGACTATTCGATCATATATAATACACTTCAGAAAGACCCGAGTAACTCAGAGAAAGAAGCTGTTCTCTACATCTACCGTCAGCTGCGTAATGCTGATCCGGCCGATGATGCAAGTGCTCGTGAGGTTATCAACAACCTGTTCTTCTCTGAAAAAAGATACGACTTAGGTAATGTAGGCCGTTATCGTATCAATAAAAAGTTGAACCTTACGACCGATATGGGCGTACGCGTTTTAACAAAAGAAGATATCATTGAGATCATCAAATATCTGATCGAGTTGATTAACTCGAAAGCCGATGTAGATGATATTGACCACTTAAGTAACCGTCGTGTGCGTACAGTTGGCGAGCAGCTATCTAATCAGTTTGCTGTTGGTTTGGCTCGTATGTCGCGTACTATTCGTGAACGTATGAATGTTCGCGACAATGAAGTCTTTACTCCGATTGATTTGATTAATGCGAAGACAATTTCTTCGGTCATTAATTCTTTCTTCGGAACAAATGCTTTATCACAATTCATGGATCAAACGAATCCGCTGGCCGAGATTACGCATAAGCGTAGAATGTCTGCCCTCGGACCCGGTGGTCTTTCTCGTGAACGTGCCGGCTTTGAGGTTCGTGACGTTCACTATACGCACTATGGTCGTCTTTGTCCGATTGAAACGCCTGAAGGACCTAACATCGGTTTGATCTCTTCTTTGTGTGTTTTTGCTAAAATCAACGAATTAGGATTTATCGAGACTCCCTATCGCAAGGTAAGTGAAGCTCGTGTTGATTTGTCGGATAACGGTTTGATTTACCTGACTGCCGAAGAAGAAGAGGCAAAAATCATTGCGCAAGGTAATGCTCCATTAAATGACGATGGTACTTTTATTCGTAATAAAGTAAAAGCACGTCAGGATGCCGACTATCCAGTGGTAGAACCGGGCGAAGTGGAGTTAATGGACGTGGCTCCTCAGCAAATTGCTTCGATCGCTGCTTCTTTGATTCCTTTCTTGGAGCATGACGATGCTAACCGTGCATTGATGGGATCGAACATGATGCGCCAGGCTGTTCCTCTGCTGAGAAGCGAAGCGCCTATTGTGGGTACAGGTATCGAGCGCCAATTGGTTCGCGACTCACGTACTCAGATAGCTGCCGAAGGCGACGGTGTAATTGAATTTGTGGATGCAACTACTATCCGTATTTTATACGACCGTAGCGAAGACGAAGAGTTTGTAAGCTTCGAATCGGCTGTTAAAGAATATAATATACCGAAGTTCCGTAAGACTAACCAGAACATGACGATCGACCTTCGTCCTACTTGTGAAAAGGGTCAGCGCGTGAAGAAAGGGGATATCTTGACTGAGGGTTATTCTACCGAAAAGGGAGAGTTGGCACTGGGTAAGAACTTGCTTGTTGCTTACATGCCTTGGAAAGGTTACAACTATGAGGATGCTATCGTACTGAACGAACGAGTGGTTCGTGAGGACTTGCTAACCTCTATTCATGTGGAAGAGTATTCGCTTGAGGTTCGTGAAACCAAGCGTGGTATGGAAGAGTTGACTTCTGATATTCCAAACGTAAGCGAAGAGGCAACCCGTGACCTCGATGAGAATGGTATCGTTCGCATTGGAGCACGTATCGAGCCGGGAGATATCCTGATTGGTAAGATTACTCCTAAAGGTGAATCAGACCCATCACCAGAAGAAAAATTGCTACGTGCAATCTTTGGTGACAAAGCAGGTGATGTAAAAGATGCTTCGTTGAAAGCTTCTCCATCATTGAAGGGTGTGATCATTGATAAGAAATTATTTTCACGTGTAATCAAGAACCGTAGCTCAAAATTGGCCGACAAAGCCTTGCTTCCGAAGATTGATGACGAATTTGAAAATAAGATAGCTGATCTTAAGACAATTCTGGTTAAAAAGTTAATGACTTTGACCGAAGGTAAAACTTCGCAAGGAGTGAAAGACTATTTAGGAGCCGATGTAATTGCCAAGGGAGCCAGATTTAGTGTTTCTGACTTTGATACACTTGATTTCACCTCTATTCAGCTAAGTAATTGGACAAATGACGATCGTACAAATACGATGATTCGTGATTTGGTACTGAACTTTATCAAGAAATACAAAGAGCTCGATGCTGAATTGAAACGTAAGAAGTTTGCTATCACCATTGGTGATGAACTTCCTTCCGGTATCATTCAGATGGCTAAAGTATATATCGCTAAGAAACGTAAGATTGGTGTTGGAGATAAGATGGCAGGTCGCCACGGTAATAAGGGTATTGTATCTCGTGTTGTCCGTGCAGAAGATATGCCGTTCCTTGAAGATGGAACGCCGGTTGATATTGTGCTGAATCCGCTGGGTGTACCCTCGCGTATGAATATCGGACAGATTTTCGAAGCTGTTCTTGGACGTGCAGGTAAAACACTTGGTGTGAAATTTGCTACACCGATTTTTGATGGTGCCACTTTGGACGACCTATCTGAGTGGACCGACAAAGCAGGTTTGCCTCGCTATTGTAAGACTTACCTTTGTGATGGAGGTACAGGTGAGCAATTCGACCAACCGGCAACCGTAGGTATTACTTATATGCTTAAACTTGGTCACATGGTCGAGGATAAGATGCATGCACGTTCTATCGGGCCATACTCATTGATTACTCAACAGCCATTGGGTGGTAAAGCCCAGTTTGGTGGTCAGCGTTTTGGAGAGATGGAGGTTTGGGCACTGGAAGGTTTTGGTGCTTCTCATATTCTTCAGGAGATTCTGACAATTAAGTCGGACGACGTAGTAGGTCGCTCGAAAGCTTACGAAGCTATCGTGAAAGGCGAACCGATGCCAGCTCCTGGTATTCCGGAATCTCTAAACGTGTTGTTGCACGAATTGAGAGGCTTGGGATTGAGTATCAACCTGGAATAATTATAAAATTGAGTGTTGAGAACTGAAAATTAGGAATGAGATATTTCTGATTTTCAGTTCTCAATCTTCGGTTTTGATTTGTAATTTTCAATTTTCAATTTTCAATTATACAAAAGTATGGCTTTTAGAAAAGAAAATAAAACGAAGAGTAATTTCTCGAAAATCTCAATCGGTTTGGCTTCTCCGGAGGAAATCCTTGAGAATTCGAGTGGTGAAGTATTGAAGCCTGAAACTATCAATTACCGCACATACAAACCCGAACGCGACGGTTTGTTCTGTGAGCGTATTTTTGGTCCCATCAAGGATTACGAATGCCATTGCGGTAAATATAAACGTATCCGTTATAAAGGTATCGTCTGCGACCGTTGCGGTGTAGAGGTTACTGAAAAGAAGGTACGTCGCGAACGTATGGGACATATACAGCTTGTTGTGCCAGTGGCTCACATCTGGTATTTCCGTTCGCTTCCTAATAAAATCGGTTATCTGTTAGGTCTGCCTACCAAGAAGCTTGATTCGATCATTTACTACGAACGCTACGTAGTGATTCAGCCTGGTGTAAAGGCCGAAGATGGTGTAGCCGAATTTGATTTACTCTCTGAAGAGGAGTATCTCGATATTTTGGATACGCTTCCACGCGAGAATCAACTGTTGGATGATACCGATCCGAATAAGTTTATTGCTAAGATGGGTGCCGAAGCCATATACGACTTGTTGTCGCGTTTGGATTTGGATGCACTTTCATATACTTTGCGTCATCGTGCAGGAAATGATGCCTCACAGCAACGTAAAAATGAAGCCTTAAAACGTCTGCAGGTAGTGGAGTCGTTCCGTGCATCGCGCGGTCGCAACAAGCCTGAATGGATGATTGTACGTATCGTACCGGTTATTCCGCCTGAACTACGTCCGTTGGTTCCGTTGGATGGTGGTCGTTTTGCTACCTCTGACTTGAATGACCTTTACCGTCGTGTGATTATTCGCAACAACCGTTTGAAGAGACTCATTGAGATTAAGGCTCCCGAAGTAATTCTACGTAATGAAAAACGTATGCTTCAGGAATCTGTCGATTCATTGTTTGATAACTCACGTAAGTCAAGTGCAGTAAAGACTGATGCCAATCGCCCTTTGAAATCATTGTCTGATAGCTTGAAAGGTAAGCAAGGACGTTTCCGTCAGAACTTACTTGGAAAGCGTGTCGATTATTCGGCTCGTTCGGTAATTGTTGTAGGACCGGAATTGCGCATGCATGAATGTGGTATTCCTAAATTGATGGCGGCTGAGCTGTACAAGCCATTTATTATCCGTAAGTTGATCGAACGCGGTATTGTAAAAACGGTAAAATCGGCAAAGAAAATCGTTGATCGCAAAGAACCCGTTATTTGGGATATCCTTGAACACGTAATGAAGGGACATCCGGTGTTGCTTAACCGTGCACCGACGCTTCACCGTTTAGGTATTCAGGCTTTCCAACCCAAAATGATCGAAGGTAAAGCTATTCAATTGCACCCACTCGCATGTACGGCTTTCAATGCCGACTTTGATGGTGACCAAATGGCTGTTCACTTGCCTTTGAGTAATGAAGCTGTTCTTGAAGCGCAGATGTTGATGCTGGCTTCTCATAATATATTGAACCCCGCTAATGGAGCGCCCATCACTGTTCCTTCACAGGATATGGTGCTTGGATTGTATTACATAACCAAGCTGCGTAAAGGTGCTAAGGGCGAAGGATTGACTTTCTACGGCCCCGAAGAGGCTATGATTGCCTATAATGAAGGCAAAGTAGATATTCACGCTCCGGTGAAAGTGATTGTGAAGGACTTGGATGAAGAGGGTAATATTGTGGACGTGATGCGTGAAACCTCTGTGGGACGCGTGATCGTAAATGAGATTGTTCCTCCCGAAGCAGGCTATATCAACACGGTCATCTCAAAGAAATCACTTCGTGATATTATTAGTGATGTTATCAAGGTGTGTGGTGTTGCTAAAACAGCCGACTTCCTTGATGGAATCAAGAATCTTGGATACAAAACTGCATTCGAAGGTGGCTTGTCGTTCAACTTAGGTGATATTATTATCCCAAAAGAGAAAGAAGCTCTTGTACAAAGAGGTTATGACGAGGTTGAGCAGGTTATCAGCAATTATAACATGGGTTTCATTACCAATAATGAACGTTATAATCAGGTTATTGATATCTGGACACACGTAAACTCTGAGCTGTCTAATATTCTAATGAAGACTATCTCGACAGACGATCAAGGGTTTAACTCTGTTTATATGATGCTTGATTCGGGTGCTCGTGGTTCTAAAGAACAAATTCGTCAGCTGTCTGGTATGCGTGGTTTGATGGCCAAGCCTCAGAAAGCAGGTGCAGAGGGCGGACAGATTATTGAGAATCCTATCTTGTCGAACTTTAAGGAGGGTCTTTCGGTGCTAGAGTACTTTATCTCTACCCACGGTGCTCGTAAAGGTTTGGCGGATACAGCATTGAAGACTGCCGATGCCGGGTATTTGACGCGTCGTCTTGTCGATGTTTCACACGATGTGATCATTAATGAAGAGGATTGTGGTACATTGCGTGGTTTGGTATGTACGGATTTAAAGAACAATGATGAGATTATTGCTACTTTATACGAGCGTATCTTAGGACGTGTGTCGGTACACGATATTATTCATCCGCAAACGGGCGAATTGCTGGTTTCGGGTGGTAATGAAATTACGGAAGACATTGCTAGGAAGATCACTGACTCTCCAATCGAGAGCGTTGAAATTCGTTCGGTATTGACCTGTGAGTCAAAGAAAGGTGTTTGTGCAAAATGTTACGGACGTAATTTGGCTACAAACCACATGGTTCAAAGAGGTGAAGCCGTTGGTGTGATTGCTGCTCAGTCTATTGGTGAGCCAGGTACACAGTTGACACTTCGTACGTTCCATGCCGGTGGTACGGCTGCTAATATTGCAGCCAATGCAAGTATTCATGCCAAGAACAATGCACGACTGGAATTTGAAGAACTTCGTACAGTTGATATTGTAGACGAAACAGGAGAATCTGCCAAAGTTGTAGTAGGTCGTTTGGCCGAAGTACGCTTTGTCGATGTGAATACAGGAATTGTTCTTTCAACTCACAATGTGCCTTATGGTTCTACATTATATGTATCCGATGGTGAAGTTGTTGAGAAAGGAAAGCTAATTGCCAAATGGGATCCATTTAATGCTGTTATTATAACGGAGGCTACAGGTAAGATCGAGTTTGAAGGTGTCATTGAAAATGTAACCTACAAAGTTGAATCGGATGAAACTACCGGACTTCGTGAAATCATCATTATTGAATCAAAAGATAAAACGAAATTGCCTGCTTTGCATATCCTTGCTGAAGATGGCGGCTTAATTCGTACCTATAACTTGCCGGTAGGCGGACACGTTGTAATTGATAATGGCCAGAAGGTGAAAGCCGGTGAGGTTATTGTGAAGATTCCACGTGCTGTTGGTAAAGCAGGTGATATCACCGGTGGTCTTCCTCGTGTTACTGAGCTGTTCGAAGCTCGTAATCCTTCTAATCCGGCTGTTGTATCGGAAATTGACGGTGAGGTTACAATGGGCAAGATCAAGCGTGGTAATCGTGAGATTGTCGTTACGTCTAAAACCGGTGAGGTGAAGAAATACCTTGTTGCATTATCTAAGCAGATCCTGGTGCAAGAAAACGATTATGTCCGTGCGGGTACTCCTTTATCGGATGGTGCTACGACACCTGCTGATATTTTGGCGATTAAAGGTCCTACGGCTGTACAGGAATATATCGTGAATGAAGTTCAGGATGTATATCGCTTGCAGGGTGTGAAGATTAACGATAAGCATTTCGAAATCATTGTGCGTCAGATGATGCGTAAGGTAACTATTGATGAACCGGGTGATACTCGCTTCTTGGAACAACAAGTAGTGGATAAACTTGACTTCATGGATGAGAATGATCGTATCTGGGGTAAGAAAGTCGTGGTGGATGCCGGAGACTCTCCTAACTTGCAACCCGGACAGATTGTTACAGCTCGTAGACTGCGCGATGAGAATAGTATGCTCAAGCGTCGTGACTTGAAACCTGTTGAGGTACGTGATGCCATTGCGGCAACTTCAACTCAGATCCTGCAAGGTATTACACGTGCAGCTCTGCAAACTTCAAGCTTCATGTCGGCTGCTTCCTTCCAGGAAACAACCAAGGTGCTTAATGAGGCTGCAATCAATGGTAAAGTCGATCGCCTCGAAGGTATGAAGGAAAACGTAATTTGCGGTCACTTGATTCCTGCAGGTACAGGTCAGCGCGAATACGAAAAGATCATTGTTGGGTCAAAAGAAGAGTATGATAGAATCTTGGCGAACAAGAAGACCGTACTTGACTACAATGAGGTAGAATAATATATCTTTATTGATTATACTTAGGAAAGCGGCTGGACTTTAACGTTCAGCCGCTTTTTCGTTGCTTAGTATCTGTCTTTGGGGAAATATTGTTTTCTACCATATTGATAAAAGTCACTCTTTTTATATCATCTGATTGCTAAGACAAATCTAAATCGATATCTTTGTATCATTTGTTTATTATATCTTTTTATTATTAAATTTATTATAAAATGGAAAATCAGAACATCGATGCTCAGCTGCAGATAGAATTGAAAGAAGAAGTTGCTCAGGGTACTTATGCCAACTTGGCTATAATTACTCATTCAAGCTCAGAGTTTATACTTGATTTTATTAAAGTAATGCCGGGAATGCCTAAGGCCAATGTGCAGTCTCGTATTATTTTGGCTCCGGAACATGCCAAGAGGCTGTTGCGAGCTTTGGAGGAAAATATCACCAAATATGAACGTGTATTTGGTCCGGTGCGCCTTTTGGAAGATCAGCCTATGGTGACAATGACTGCACAGGGAGAAGCCTGATAAAGCCGAATTTCGGGTGTCTATTGGTGTCTCGCATATGCGTGTCAAGAATGTTTGAGCAGAGTATTCTTATACATTTTTAATTTTTAAAACCGATGCTTTAGGCTATTTGAATATAGTAACAAAGAAAGACTTAAAAATCAAAAAAAAGAGGTAGTGCATTGATTATTCAAATATTATTCGTATTTTTGCAGCCCAAAATGTATAGTTACGAAATTAATATAACAATAATATAAATTAAAAACAATTGAAATGCCTACAATTCAGCAATTAGTAAGAAAAGGGCGCGAGGTACTGGTGGAGAAGAGCAAGTCTCCCGCCTTGGATTCATGTCCTCAAAGACGTGGCGTTTGTGTGAGAGTGTATACAACCACTCCTAAGAAACCTAACTCAGCAATGCGTAAAGTAGCTCGTGTGCGTTTGACTAACCAAAAGGAAGTAAACTCTTACATCCCGGGAGAAGGTCATAACTTGCAGGAGCACTCAATCGTACTTGTACGTGGTGGTCGTGTGAAAGACCTTCCAGGTGTTCGCTACCATATCGTTCGTGGTACTCTTGATACTGCAGGCGTAGCAGGTCGTACTCAAAGACGTTCTAAGTACGGAGCTAAGCGTCCTAAGCCAGGTCAAGCAGCTGCACCGGTAAAAGGAAAGAAAAAGTAAGAACTGGCGATAAGCCGAATTTTAAGTAACTAATTCGTTTTAGTTTGTTGGAAAAGCTTAAAGGTTGAGTAAACACTCCGGAGGGAGAGTTGAAGTAGACAAAATGCAACCCAGAAACAAAAAACATTATTTTTCAAACAAATGAGAAAAGCAAAACCCAAAAAACGCGTTATCCTTCCGGATCCCGTATTTAATGATCAAAAGGTTTCTAAATTTGTAAACCACTTGATGTACGATGGTAAAAAGAATACTTCTTATGAGATCTTTTATGCCGCTTTGGAGACAGTAAAGGCTAAACTTCCTAACGAAGAGAAGTCATCATTGGAAATCTGGAAAAAAGCTTTGGATAACATTACTCCGCAAGTAGAAGTTAAGTCTCGCCGTGTAGGTGGAGCTACTTTTCAGGTTCCTACTGAAATCCGTCCGGATCGCAAAGAGTCTGTATCAATGAAGAACTTGATTTTATATGCTCGCAAGAGAGGTGGAAAGTCAATGGCTGATAAACTTGCTGCAGAGATCCTTGATGCTTATAACGAACAAGGCGGTTCTTTCAAACGTAAAGAAGATATGCATAGAATGGCAGAAGCTAACCGTGCATTTGCTCATTTTAGATTCTAATACAGTTAAGACTAACCTATTAGATTAAAAACTTAAAGTAAAAGAATAAAATGGCTAAACAAGATTTACATTTGACCCGCAATATCGGTATCATGGCCCACATTGATGCTGGAAAAACAACTACTTCTGAACGTATTTTGTTCTATACCGGATTGACTCACAAGATTGGTGAGGTACATGATGGTGCTGCAACAATGGACTGGATGGCGCAGGAGCAGGAACGTGGTATTACGATCACTTCTGCTGCTACAACTACCAGATGGAAGTATGCTGATGAAACTTACAAGATTAACTTGATTGATACTCCGGGACACGTTGACTTCACTGCTGAAGTAGAGCGTTCTTTGCGTGTTCTTGACGGTGCTGTTGCTGCTTATTGTGCAGTAGGTGGCGTTGAGCCTCAGTCTGAGACTGTGTGGCGTCAAGCTGATAAATACAACGTACCACGTATTGCATACGTAAACAAAATGGACCGCTCTGGTGCTAACTTCTTCGATGTTGTAAGCCAAATGAAGACTGTTTTGGGTGCAAATCCTTGTCCTGTAGTTATTCCTATTGGAGCTGAAGAAACATTCAAAGGTGTAGTTGACCTGATTCAGATGAAGGCCATTTTGTGGCATGATGAAACAATGGGTGCTGCGTATGATGTGGAAGAAATTCCTGCTAACTTGATGGATGAAGCACAGGAGTGGAGAGATAATCTGCTTGAAAAAGTAGCTGATTTTGACGACTCGTTGATGGAGAAATTCTTCGAAGATCCTTCTACTATCACTGAAGAGGAAATCATGAGAGCTCTTCGCGCTGCTACAGTTCAAATGGCTATCGTACCCATGTTGTGTGGTTCTTCGTTTAAGAACAAGGGTGTACAAACTTTGCTAGACTATGTTTGTGCATTGTTGCCTTCGCCTTTGGATACAGAAAACGTTATCGGTACAAACCCTGATACCGGAGCTGAAGAAGATCGTAAACCTAGCGAAGAGGAAAAGACTTCTGCATTGGCGTTTAAGATCGCTACTGACCCTTATGTGGGTCGTTTGACTTTCTTCCGTGTTTACTCAGGTAAGATCGAAGCAGGTTCTTATATTTATAACTCTCGTTCTGGAAAGAAAGAGCGTGTATCTCGCTTGTTCCAGATGCATTCAAATAAGCAGAACCCTGTTGAGGTAATTGGTGCTGGTGATATCGGTGCTGGTGTCGGTTTTAAAGATATTCATACAGGTGATACTCTTTGTGATGAGAGTGCACCAATCATTCTTGAGTCAATTGACTTCCCTGAAACCGTTATCGGTATCGCAGTTGAGCCGAAGACTCAAAAGGATATGGATAAGCTCTCTATCGGTTTGGCTAAGCTTGCCGAAGAGGATCCTACGTTTACAGTGAAATCTGACGAACAAACTGGTCAAACAGTTATTTCGGGTATGGGTGAGCTTCATCTTGATATCATTATTGACCGTCTGAAACGTGAGTTTAAAGTAGAATGTAACCAAGGTAAGCCTCAGGTTAACTACAAAGAAGCTATTACTAAGACTGTTAATCTTCGCGAGGTTTATAAGAAACAATCGGGTGGACGTGGTAAGTTTGCTGATATTATCGTAAACGTTGGTCCTGTTGATGAATCTTTCAAAGAAGGTGGCTTGCAATTTATTGATGAAGTGAAGGGTGGTAATATTCCTAAGGAATTTATCCCTGCAGTTCAAAAAGGTTTCACTGCAGCTATCAAGAATGGTGTTTTGGCAGGTTATCCCCTCGATTCGCTGAAAGTAACGCTGGTTGATGGTTCATTCCACCCGGTTGACTCTGATCAGCTTTCGTTTGAGATTTGTGCTCAAATGGCTTATAAGAGTGCTTGTGCTAAGGCAGGTCCTGTATTGATGGAGCCCGTAATGAAACTGGAGGTTGTTACTCCGGAGGAAAACATGGGTGACGTGATTGGTGACTTGAACAAGCGTCGCGGACAAGTTGAAGGTATGGAGTCAAGCCGTTCGGGTGCTCGTATTGTTAAGGCAATGGTTCCGTTGGCTGAAATGTTTGGTTATGTAACATCGTTGCGTACCATCTCTTCAGGACGTGCAACATCATCTATGACTTACTCTCACCACGCTCAGGTTTCTTCATCAATTGCGAAAGCAGTTTTGGATGAAGTAAAGGGACGTGCTGATTTACTTTAAAGATTGAAAGCAGCAGGCTAGCGAATGACTCTTAGCCTGCCGCTTTATCTTATATATTATCTATTTATTAATTAACAAAAGACAATGAGTCAGAAAATCAGAATTAAACTGAAATCTTATGACCACAACTTGGTTGATAAATCAGCTGAGAAGATTGTAAGAACCGTAAAAGCTACGGGTGCTATCGTTAGCGGACCGATTCCTCTTCCTACGCATAAGCGTATTTTCACTGTGAATCGTTCAACTTTCGTAAACAAGAAATCGCGTGAGCAGTTCGAACTGTCTTCTTATAAGAGACTGATCGACATCTATAGCTCGACTGCAAAGACAGTAGATGCTTTGATGAAGCTTGAATTGCCAAGTGGTGTAGAAGTAGAAATTAAAGTTTAGTATTATTAAAAAATTAGTGAAATGCCAGGATTATTAGGAAAAAAAATCGGAATGACATCCGTTTTCAGTGCCGAGGGTAAAAATGTACCATGCACTGTTATCGAAGCAGGTCCTTGTGTTGTTACTCAGGTAAAAACTGTAGAGAAAGATGGCTATACAGCTGTTCAGTTGGGTTTCCAAGATAAAAAGGAAAAACACACAACTAAACCGTTGCTTGGTCACTTCAAAAGAGCTGGAGTAGCACCCAAGAGACACTTGGCCGAGTTCAAAGAATTTGAAAGTGAATTGAATCTGGGAGATACCATTACTGTTGAAATGTTTGATGGCGTAGAATTCGTTGACGTTGTCGGAACTTCTAAAGGTAAAGGTTTCCAAGGTGTAGTTAAAAGACATGGCTTTGGTGGTGTGGGTCAAGCAACTCACGGTCAACATAACCGTCTTCGTAAACCAGGTTCTATCGGTGCTTGTTCTTACCCCGCAAAGGTATTCAAGGGCATGCGCATGGGCGGACAAATGGGTGGCGACAGAGTTACTGTTCAAAACTTGCAGATATTAAAAGTAATTGCGGAGCATAACCTTCTTTTGATTAAGGGTTCTGTACCGGGTTGCAAAGGTTCAATCGTAATAATTGAGAAATAATGGAAGTTAACGTATATAACATTAAAGGTGAGGACACTGGGAGAAAGATTGCGTTAAACGAATCTATCTTTGGAATTGAACCCAACGACCACGCAATTTACTTGGACGTAAAACAGTTCATGGCTAACCAGCGTCAAGGAACACATAAGTCAAAAGAGAGAAGTGAAATTAGCGGCTCAACTCGTAAGATTGGTCGTCAAAAAGGCGGCGGCGGTGCTCGTAGAGGTGATATGAATTCACCGGTACTTGTAGGTGGTGCACGCGTATTTGGTCCTAAGCCAAGAGATTACTTCTTTAAGTTGAATAAAAAAGTAAAGGCATTGGCTCGTAAGTCAGCTTTGTCTTATAAGGCTCAAAGCAGTGCTATTATCGTAGTGGAAGACTTCAACTTAGAAGCTCCAAAGACGAAAGAGTTTATTGCAATGACAAAAAATCTTAAAGTTTCTGATAAAAAGCTGCTTATGATTTTACCAGAAGCAAATAAAAACGTATATTTGTCGGCTCGTAATGTTGAGCGTGCTACTGTACAGACGGTCTCTGGATTGAATACTTATAGAGTATTGAATGCTGGAGTTCTTGTGTTTACTGAGAGCGCTCTTTCGGCTATTGACAATATCTTAATTTAAAGAAGGAGGCTTAAGTAATGGGAATTATTATTAAACCGTTGGTGACAGAGAAGATGACTGCGATAACAGATAAGCTGAATCGCTTTGGCTTTATCGTACGCCCTGAAGCTAATAAGTTGGAAATTAAGAGTGAAGTTGAAGCCCTCTACAATGTTACGGTCGTTGATGTGAATACAATGAAGTATGCCGGCAAAAACAAAAGCCGCTATACGAAAGCAGGTATCATCAATGGTAGAACCAACGCTTTTAAGAAAGCTGTGGTGACGTTGAAAGAAGGAGATACTATTGATTTTTATAGCAATATTTAAAAAAAATGGCAGTACGTAAATTTAAGCCCACAACACCGGGGCAAAGACATAAAATTATTGGTACTTTTGAGGAAATTACTGCATCGGTACCAGAAAAGTCTCTTGTATATGGTAAGAAATCATCAGGCGGTCGCAATAGCGAAGGTAAGATGACGATGCGCTACATTGGTGGCGGCCAGAGAAAGGTGATTAGAATTGTTGATTTCAAGAGAAATAAAGACGGTGTTCCAGCAGTAGTGAAAACAATTGAATATGATCCGAATCGTTCGGCTCGTATCGCTTTGTTGTTTTATGCAGACGGAGAAAAAAGATATATTATTGCTCCCAATGGATTGCAAGTTGGTGTGACTTTGATGTCAGGTGAAAATGCAGCACCAGAGATTGGTAATGCACTTCCTCTTCAGAATATTCCTGTTGGTACTGTAATTCATAATATTGAATTACGTCCGGGACAAGGCGCAGCTTTGGTACGTTCAGCAGGTAATTTCGCTCAGTTGACTTCAAGAGAAGGTAGATACTGTGTTATCAAATTGCCTTCAGGTGAAGTGAGACAGATACTTAGCACATGTAAAGCTACTATCGGTAGTGTAGGTAATTCGGATCACGCATTGGAATGCTCAGGTAAAGCTGGTCGTTCTCGTTGGCAGGGTCGTCGTCCTCGTGTTCGTGGTGTTGTTATGAACCCTGTCGATCACCCGATGGGTGGTGGTGAAGGACGTGCTTCCGGAGGTCATCCTAGATCTCGTAAGGGATTGTACGCTAAGGGACTTAAGACAAGAGCTCCTAAGAAGCAATCGTCTAAGTACATTATTGAGAGAAGAAAAAAGTAATCTGATTAATTGAGTAAACTATGAGTCGTTCATTAAAAAAAGGTCCATATATTAACGTAAAGCTTGAGAAGAAAGTTCTTGCCATGAATGAAGTTGGTAAGAAAGTTGTTGTTAAGACTTGGGCCAGAGCTTCAATGATTTCGCCTGATTTTGTAGGCCATACAGTTGCAGTTCACAATGGAAATAAATTTATTCCTGTTTATGTTACCGAAAATATGGTAGGTCACAAGTTGGGTGAGTTCTCACCTACTCGTACTTTCAGAGGACACGGTGGTAATAAGAAAAGATAACAGGATTTATCTGAAATAATAAAGTAATAAATATAATGGGAGCAAGAAAAAAAATATCGGCTGATCAAAGAAAGGAAGCCCTTAAAACCATGTATTTTGCTAAATTGCAAAATGTTCCTACTTCCCCTCGTAAAATGCGTCTTGTGGCAGACATGATTCGCGGGATGGAAGTGAACAGAGCACTTGGCGTTTTGAAGTTTTCTTCAAAAGAGGCTGCTGCAAGAGTGGAAAAGTTATTGCGCTCTGCAATTGCTAACTGGGAACAGAAGAACGAGCGGAAGGCCGAAAGCGGTGAATTGTTTGTAACTAAGATTTTTGTTGATGGTGGTGCTTCACTCAAGAGAATGAGACCGGCTCCACAGGGAAGAGGTTACAGAATTCGCAAACGTTCAAATCACGTGACGCTGTTCGTTGATTCTAAGAGTAATAACGAAGAACAAAATTAAGGTAGATGGGACAAAAAGTTAATCCAATAAGCAACCGTTTAGGAATTATCAGAGGATGGGATTCTAACTGGTATGGTGGAAATGATTACGGTGACTCTTTGCTGGAAGATAGCAAGATCCGTAAATATCTTAATGCAAGACTTGCAAAGGCAAGTGTATCAAGAATAGTAATTGAACGTACATTGAAACTCGTTACTATTACTGTTTGTACTGCACGTCCGGGTATCATTATCGGTAAAGGTGGCCAAGAAGTTGATAAGTTAAAAGAAGAGTTGAAAAAGGTCACTGACAAAGATATTCAAATCAATATCTTTGAAGTGAAGAGACCGGAACTGGATGCAGTTATTGTTGCAAACAACATCGCTCGCCAGGTAGAAGGGAAAATTGCCTATCGCCGCGCCATTAAAATGGCTATCGCAAATACTATGCGTATGGGTGCTGAAGGTATCAAAATTCAGATTTCAGGACGTTTGAATGGAGCAGAAATGGCTCGTTCTGAAATGTATAAGGAAGGAAGAACTCCGTTACATACTTTTAGAGCAGATATCGACTATTGTCATGCAGAAGCATTGACGAAGGTAGGTCTTCTCGGTATTAAAGTTTGGATTTGTAGAGGTGAAGTGTTTGGTAAGAGAGAATTGGCTCCGAACTTTACTCAAAGCAAAGACAGCGGTCGTGGAAACAACAATGGTGGAAACAACGGCGGCGGAAAGAACTTCAAAAGAAAGAAAAATAATCGCTAAACGAATTTGAATTTTAGGAAACTATGTTACAACCGAAAAAGACAAAATTCAGAAGACAACAAAAGGGCCGCATGAAAGGCAATGCCCAGAGAGGCAATCAGCTTGCTTTTGGTTCTTTTGGTATTAAGGCTCTGCAATACAAGTGGATTACGGGTAGACAGATTGAAGCAGCACGTATTGCTGTTACAAGATATATGCAACGTCAAGGACAAATTTGGATCCGCATTTTCCCTGATAAACCTATCACAAAGAAGCCTGCTGAAGTACGTATGGGTAAGGGTAAAGGTAATCCGGAAGGATTTGTTGCCCCAATTACGCCAGGAAGAATTATCATTGAAGTAGAAGGAGTGTCTTACGAAATCGCTAAAGAGGCTTTGCGTTTAGCTGCGCAAAAACTGCCTATCACAACGAAATTTATCGTTAGACGTGACTACGATGTTCAAAATCAAAATGCGTGATGTTTATGAAAATTGCAGAAATAAAAGAGATGTCTACTAATGATTTAGTAGAGAGAGTAGAGGCAGAAGTGGTTAATTACAACCAAATGGTTATCAACCATTCTATTTCTCCTTTGGAAAATCCTGCGTTAATTAAACAATTACGTAGGACTATTGCGCGTATGAGAACAGAATTGCGCCAAAGAGAACTTAACAATAAATGATTAGCTTGATGGAAGCAAGAAATTTAAGAAAAGAGAGAACAGGGGTTGTGCTGAGCAACAAAATGGATAAGACCATTACCGTTGCTGCAAAGTTCAAGGAAAAACACCCTATATATGGTAAGTTCGTTAGTAAAACGAAGAAGTACCATGCTCATGATGAAAAGAATGAGTGCAATATCGGTGATACTGTACACATCATGGAAACTCGTCCTTTGAGCAAAACCAAAAGATGGAGATTAGTAGAAATAATCGAAAGAGCTAAGTAATTATGATACAAGCAGAATCCAGACTTACAGTATGTGACAACAGTGGAGCAAAAGAAGCTCTGTGCATCCGTGTATTGGGTGGTACAGGTCGTCGTTATGCTTCAGTGGGGGATGTTATTGTCGTTTCTGTAAAGAGCGTCATCCCTTCTAGTGATATTAAAAAAGGTGCAGTGTCAAAAGCTTTGATCGTACGTACTAAGAAAGAAATTCGTCGTCCAGACGGTTCTTATATACGTTTTGATGATAACGCTTGCGTTCTGTTGAACGGTGCAGGCGAGATTAGAGGTAGTCGTATTTTCGGTCCCGTAGCAAGAGAACTTCGTGCTACGAACATGAAAGTTGTGTCACTTGCGCCTGAGGTACTTTAATTTTGTAATAGATTTAAGTAATGAGCAAATTACATATTAAAAAAGGCGATACAGTATACGTAAATGCTGGCGAAGACAAAGGTAAAACTGGTCGCGTATTAAAGGTTCTAGTTAAAGATGGTCGTGCAATAGTTGAAGGTATCAATATGGTATCTAAAAGCACAAAACCTAATGCAAAGAACCCACAAGGTGGTATCGTGAAGCAAGAAGCTTCTATCCACTTGTCAAACTTGAATCCGGTTGATCCAAAAACTGGTAAAGCGACGCGTGTTGGAAGAAAAGAAAGTTCTGAAGGAACTTTAGTGCGTTATTCTAAAAAATCAGGAGAGGAGATTTAAGTAATGAGTAATACTGCAAGCCTTAAGAAAGAATATGCAGAGCGCATCGCTCCTGCATTGATGTCACAGTTCCAGTATTCTTCAAAGATGCAAACACCCGTACTTAAGAAGATTGTTATCAATCAAGGTTTAGGTATGGCTGTAGCCGATAAGAAGATTATTGAAGTGGCAATTAACGAAATGACAGCTATTACTGGTCAAAAAGCCGTAGCTACAATTTCCCGTAAAGATATAGCTAACTTTAAGTTGCGTAAAAAAATGCCTATCGGAGTAATGGTTACTCTACGTCGCGAAAGAATGTACGAATTCTTGGAAAAGCTAGTTCGTGTTGCTTTGCCTCGTATCCGTGACTTCAAAGGTATCGAAAGCAAATTTGATGGTAAAGGTAACTATACCCTTGGTATTCAGGAACAAATTATTTTCCCTGAAATTAATATCGATAGTATTACAAGAATTCTCGGAATGAATATTACCTTTGTAACTTCTGCAGAGACAGATGAAGAAGGTTATGCTTTGTTGAAAGAGTTCGGTTTACCTTTTAAAAACGCTAAAAAAGACTGATATGGCAAAGGAATCAATGAAAGCACGCGAAGTTAAGCGTGCTAAATTAGTAGCCAAATATGCAGATAAGAGAGCTCAACTGAAGAAAGACGGTGATTATGAAGGATTACAGGCATTGCCTAAAAATTCATCTCCAGTACGTCTTCACAATCGTTGTAAATTGACTGGTCGTCCGAAAGGATATATCCGTCAGTTTGGCGTGTCAAGAATTCAGTTCCGCGAAATGGCATCTAACGGCTTGATCCCAGGTGTTAAAAAAGCAAGCTGGTAACTATTTATAAATATTGTCAGGGTAGGCCTGATTAATTTAATTATTTTTTATATGACTGATCCAATAGCAGATTATTTGACTAGGTTAAGGAACGCAATTAGTGCTAAGCACAGAGTAGTAGAAGTTCCTGCCTCAAATTTGAAAAAAGAAATCACTAAGATTCTTTTTGAAAAAGGCTACATTCTTAATTATAAGTTTGTAGAAGATGGTCCTCAAGGCACTATTAAAGTTGCCTTGAAATATGATTCGGTTAACAAAGTTAACGCAATCAAAAAACTTGAAAGAATATCTTCACCCGGTATGCGTCAATATACTGGTTACAAAGATATGCCGCGTGTTATTAATGGTTTGGGTATTGCTATAATATCTACTTCCAAGGGTGTAATGACAAACAAAGAAGCTGCTGAACTGAAGATTGGTGGTGAAGTATTGTGTTATGTATATTAATAGGAGGAAATAAGCAATGTCAAGAATAGGAAAATTACCCATTAGTATACCCGCAGGTGTTACTGTAACTTTCAAAGATAATGTAATTACAGTAAAGGGTGCCAAGGGAGAGTTGAATCAGTATGTTAATCCACTGATTAGCGTGGCGATTGAAGATGGACAATTGGTATTGAGCCGTCAGAGTGATGAGAAACAGGAACGTGCATTTCACGGCCTGTATCGTTCTTTGATTCACAACATGGTTGTGGGCGTGTCAGAAGGATATAAGAAGGAACTGGAATTAGTCGGTGTTGGTTACCGTGCTTCTAATCAAGGAAATATCATTGAATTAGCATTGGGATATACACACAATATCTTTATTCAGTTACCTCCCGAAGTGAAAGTAGAAACAAAGTCTGAAAGAAATAAGAATCCTCTTATTATTTTGGAATCTTGTGACAAGCAATTGATCGGTCAAGTTTGCTCTAAAATACGTTCTTTCCGTAAGCCGGAACCATATAAGGGTAAAGGTATTAAGTTTGTTGGCGAGGTAATTCGCAGAAAGTCTGGTAAATCAGCCGGCGCTAAGTAAATTATATAAAATTTATATCATTATGACAACAAAAATAGAAAGACGAATTAAGATCAAATATAGAGTACGCAATAAACTGTCAGGAACTGCTGAACGTCCGCGTATGAGTGTATTTAGAAGTAATAAGCAAATATACGTCCAGATTATCGACGATCTTTCTGGTAAAACTTTGGCTGCTGCCTCTTCACTTAATCTGACTGAGAAGTTGGCTAAGAAAGAACAAGCTACTAAGGTAGGAGAAATGATCGCTAAGAAAGCTCAGGAAGCAGGTATAACAACTGTTGTATTTGACCGTAATGGTTACTTGTATCATGGGAGAGTAAAAGAAGTAGCTGATGCTGCTCGTAACGGTGGACTTAATTTTTAATCATTATGGCAGGAATTAATAACAGAGTTAAGATTTCTAACGATATAGAACTGAAAGATAGATTAGTTGCTATCAATCGTGTTACTAAGGTAACCAAAGGTGGTAGAACTTTTAGTTTCTCTGCAATCGTTGTTGTAGGTAACGAAGAGGGAATCATTGGTTGGGGACTTGGAAAAGCAGGTGAGGTAACCGCAGCTATTGCTAAAGGTGTTGAATCGGCTAAGAAAAATCTAACAAAGGTGCCTGTGTTAAAAGGTACAGTTCCTCACGAGCAAGTAGCAAGATTTGGTGGTGCTGAAGTATTCATCAAACCTGCATCTCATGGTACTGGTGTAGTAGCCGGTGGTGCTATGCGTGCTGTTTTGGAGAGTGTAGGTATTACTGATGTTTTGGCCAAATCGAAAGGTTCTTCGAATCCGCATAACTTAGTTAAAGCTACTATTTTGGCTTTAAGTGAAATGCGTGATGCAAGAATGGTTGCTCAAAACAGAGGAATTAGTGTTGAAAAAGTATTTAGAGGATAAGGAGGAGATATGTCAACTATAAAGATAAAACAAATTAAAAGTAGAATTGGTGCTCCGGCTGATCAAAAGAGAACTCTTGATGCACTAGGACTTCATAAACTGAACCGTGTGGTTGAGCACGAAAGTAATCCTTCAATTCTTGGGATGGTAGATAAGGTTAAACACTTGGTTACCATTGTTAAGTAATTATTTGTTGAATATAAAACGAATTACAATATGAACTTAAGTAATTTAAAACCCGCAGAAGGATCTACTAAGACTAGAAAAAGAATTGGCCGCGGTGCTGGTTCTGGTTTAGGTGGTACTTCTACTAGAGGTCATAAAGGAGCTAAATCAAGATCTGGATACTCTAAGAAAGTTGGTTTTGAAGGCGGTCAGATGCCACTTCAACGCCGTGTACCCAAATTTGGTTTCAAGAATATTAATCGTGTGGAATATAAAGCCATTAACCTTACTACGATCCAACAACTTGCCGAGGCAAAGAGCTTGGTTAAAGTAGGTATTAATGATTTTGTTGCAGCAGGATTTGTTTCATCAAATCAGTTGGTAAAAGTATTAGGTAACGGAACCTTAACAGTTAAGCTAGAAGTAGAAGCACATGGATTCTCTAAGAGTGCAATTGCTGCTATTGAAGCTGCTGGTGGAAATGCAGTAAAACTCTGATTCAATGAGAAAAGCTATTGAAACATTGAAGAATATATGGAAGATTGAGGATCTAAGACAACGGATCCTCATCACCATATTGTTTGTCGCGATTTATCGTTTTGGGTCGTATGTGGTACTCCCTGGAATCAACCCCGGAATGTTATCACAATTACACCAACAAACAAGTGAAGGCCTTTTGGCCTTGTTAAACATGTTCTCGGGAGGAGCATTCTCTAATGCGTCTATTTTCGCATTGGGGATTATGCCTTATATCTCTGCATCTATCGTTATCCAGTTATTGGGAATTGCAGTGCCATATTTCCAGAAGCTACAACGGGAAGGAGAGAGCGGCAGAAGAAAAATGAACCAGTATACTCGTTATTTGACGATTGCTATTCTGCTAGTTCAAGCACCTTCTTATTTGCTCAATCTTAAAATGCAGGCAGGACCTTCTTTAAATGCTTCATTAGATTGGACTCTGTTCATGGTTACTTCTACCGTTATTCTGGCTGCTGGAAGTATGTTTATCTTGTGGCTTGGTGAAAGAATCACAGATAAAGGTATCGGTAATGGTATTTCATTTATCATCTTGATTGGTATTATCGCTCGTCTTCCTCAGTCACTTTTTCAGGAGTTGATTTCCCGTATGACTGATAAAACCGGCGGTTTGATCATGTTCTTATTTGAAATAGTATTCTTGCTATTAGTAATTGCAGCTGCAATTTTGCTAGTTCAAGGTACGCGGAAGATTCCGGTACAATATGCTAAGAAAATTGTAGGGAATAAACAATATGGTGGTGCGAGACAGTATATTCCGCTTAAAGTGAATGCTGCCGGAGTTATGCCTATTATTTTTGCGCAAGCAATTATGTTTATTCCAATTACTTTCATTGGTTTTTCAAACACAAACAATGTGAGTAGTTTTGTTCATGCATTTACTGATCATACAAGTTTCTGGTATAATTTTGTTTTTGCAGTAATGATCATACTTTTTACGTATTTCTATACTGCAATCACAATCAACCCCACTCAGATGGCTGAGGATATGAAGAGAAATAATGGTTTCATTCCTGGTATTAAACCTGGAAAGCATACGGCGGAGTATATCGATGACATTATGTCTCGTATTACTTTACCAGGTTCTTTCTTTCTGGCTTTGATCGCTATAATGCCTGCATTTGCTGGTGTATTTGGAGTGAAAGCTGAATTTGCTCAATTCTTCGGTGGCACATCTTTGTTAATTCTTGTAGGTGTTGTGCTTGATACATTACAGCAAGTAGAGAGTCATTTGTTGATGAGACACTATGATGGCTTGCTTAAGTCTGGTCGTATCAAAGGACGTACCGCAGGTAGCGGTGTAGCTGCATATTAATTCTTTAGTAGAAATGATCTTTCTGAAAACTGAAGATGAAATAGAGTTGCTTCGTCAAAGTAACTTGCTTGTAGGAAAAACGTTGGCAGAAGTTGCCAAATTAGTGAAACCAGGTGTTACCACTCGTGAACTGGACAAGGTCGCAGAAGAATTCATCCGCGATAATGGTGCAGTTCCGACTTTTAAAGGATTTCCAAATCAATATGGAGATCCGTTCCCTAGTTCAATTTGTACCTCTGTCAATGATCAAGTGGTGCATGGAATTCCGAGAGACATAGTCTTGATAGAAGGGGATATCGTTTCTGTAGATTGTGGTACTTATATGAATGGTTTCTGTGGTGACTCTGCTTATACGTTTTGCGTGGGCGAGGTTGACGAAGAAGTCCGTAAATTGTTGAAGGTTACTAAAGAGGCATTATACATTGGTATTCAAAATGCTGTACAGGGTAAAAGGGTTGGTGATATTGGCTATGCTATTCAGCACTATTGCGAATCACAATCTTATGGCGTTGTACGGGAATTTGTAGGGCATGGCATCGGTAAGAAAATGCATGAAGATCCTCAAGTTCCGAATTACGGAAAAAGAGGATATGGTACATTGCTTAAAAAAGGTCTGTGCATTGCAATTGAACCTATGATTACTCAAGGTGACCGACAGGTGATAATGGAAGATGACGGATGGACTGTGAGAACAAGAGATCGAAAATATGCAGCGCACTTTGAGCATACTATTGCAGTGAGAGCGGGCGAAGCCGATATCTTGTCATCATTTGAATTCATTGAAGAAGTTTTAGGAGATAAAGTTATATAATATGGCAAAGCAATCTGCAATAGAACAAGATGGAGTTATAGTTGAAGCATTGTCTAATGCAATGTTTCGCGTAGAATTAGAAAACGGACATGAGATTACCGCACATATTTCTGGTAAAATGAGAATGCATTACATTAAAATTTTGCCGGGAGATAGAGTGAGAGTCGAAATGTCTCCTTACGACTTATCGAAAGGAAGAATTGTATTTAGATATAAATAAAAATAGATATGAAAGTAAGAGCATCATTAAAGAAACGTACGCCAGAATGTAAAATCGTTAGACGTAATGGCCGTTTGTATGTTATTAACAAGAAGAATCCTAAGTTTAAACAACGTCAAGGATAATTTCTTATTTTTGCAAAAAAAATAATTTAGTATATATGGCTATAAGAATAGTTGGTGTCGATTTGCCTCAAAATAAGAGAGGCGAAATTGCGTTGACCTATGTATATGGAATAGGTCGCAGTAGTTCAGCGAAAATTTTGGATAAAGCTGGTGTAGACAAGGATCTGAAAGTAAAAGACTGGACAGATGATCAGGCTGCTAAGATTCGTGAGATTATCGGTGCAGAATTTAAAGTAGAGGGTGACCTCCGTTCTGAAGTACAATTGAACATTAAGCGATTAATGGATATCGGTTGCTATCGTGGTGTACGTCACCGTATTGGTCTGCCTGTGCGCGGTCAGAGCACTAAGAACAATGCACGTACTCGTAAGGGTAGAAAGAAAACCGTTGCTAATAAGAAAAAAGCTACTAAATAATAATTGTTGATATGGCAAAAAAAACAGTCGCAGCTAAGAAGAGAAATGTTAAGGTAGATGCTAATGGACAGTTGCATGTTCATTCATCTTTCAACAATATTATTGTTTCTCTTGCAAACAGTGAAGGGCAGATCATCTCTTGGTCATCTGCAGGAAAGATGGGATTTAGAGGTTCTAAGAAGAATACTCCTTATGCAGCTCAAATGGCTGCCCAAGATTGCGCAAAAATCGCATTTGATCTTGGCCTAAGAAAGGTAAAAGCATACGTAAAGGGTCCAGGTAATGGCCGTGAGTCTGCTATCAGAACTATTCATGGTGCTGGTATTGAAGTTACAGAAATTATCGACGTAACTCCACTTCCACACAACGGATGTCGTCCTCCCAAAAGACGTAGAGTGTAAGATTTACCTTTAATTAAATGAAACTTGATTTTGTTTTTGGATTGCAAAAATTTCTTCTCTGTAATCGCGGCTGCAACAATATTGAGTTCATGAATAAACAATTAAATATTTAAAAAGAAATGGCTAGATATACTGGACCAAAATCAAGAATCGCCCGTAAATTCGGTGAAGGTATCTTTGGAGCTGATAAAGTTTTGTCGAAGAAAAACTATCCTCCCGGACAACACGGTAATTCAAGAAAAAGAAAAACTTCAGAATATGGTATTCAGCTGCGTGAAAAGCAAAAAGCTAAATATACCTATGGAGTATTAGAGAAACAATTCCGTAACTTGTTTGAGAAGGCTGCAACCGCTAAAGGTATTACCGGTGAGGTACTTCTTCAGTTACTTGAAGGTCGTCTTGACAACGTTGTATTCCGTATGGGTATCGCACCAACACGTGCTGCTGCCCGTCAGTTGGTTAGTCACCGACACATCACTGTAGACGGTAAGGTAGTTAATATTCCTTCTTACGCAGTGAAACCTGGTCAGTTGATTGGTGTTCGTGAAAGATCTAAATCATTGGAAGTTGTTGCAAATTCGCTTGCAGGTTTCAACCACAGCAAATATGCATGGTTGGAGTGGGACGAGACTTCAAAAGTGGGCAAAATGTTGCACATCCCTGAAAGAACAGACATTCCTGAGAACATTAAAGAGCATTTGATCGTTGAATTGTATTCTAAATAATAATTAATTTCATGGCGATATTAGCATTTCAAAAACCTGATAAAGTATTAATGTTGGAAGCGGACTCTAAATTCGGCAAATTCGAATTTCGTCCGTTGGAACCCGGTTTTGGTATTACTGTAGGTAATGCATTACGCCGAATTCTCCTTTCCTCATTAGAAGGTTTTGCTATCACCACTATCCGCATAGAAGGTGTTGAGCATGAATTTTCTAGTGTACCTGGGGTAAAAGAGGATGTTACCAACATTATCTTGAATCTGAAACAAGTGAGATTCAAGCAAGTAGTTGAAGAATTCGAGAGCGAAAAGGTGAGCATCACCATCGAGAATTCAAGTGAATTTAAAGCAGGTGACATAGGTAAGTATTTGACTGGATTTGAAGTGTTAAATCCTGAATTAGTTATTTGCCATTTAGATTCAAAAGCAACTATGCAGATTGATATTACAATCAATAAGGGCCGTGGTTATGTTCCCGCTGAGGAGAACCGTGAGTACTGTACTGATGTGAATGTAATTCCAATCGATTCTATTTATACACCGATCCGTAACGTAAAGTACACGGTAGAAAACTTCCGTGTTGAGCAGAAGACTGACTACGAAAAGCTTGTGCTTGAAATTAGTACGGATGGTTCCATTCACCCGAAAGAAGCGCTGAAAGAAGCTGCAAAAATTCTGATTTATCACTTCATGTTGTTCTCTGACGAAAAGATTACTCTTGAGAATACAGATGTTGACGGCAACGAAGAGTTTGATGAAGAAGTATTGCATATGCGTCAGTTATTGAAAACCAAACTTGTTGATATGGACTTGTCGGTTCGTGCACTCAATTGCTTGAAGGCTGCCGATGTTGAAACATTAGGAGATTTGGTACAATTCAATAAAACTGATCTGTTGAAATTCAGAAATTTCGGAAAGAAATCGCTTACCGAGCTTGATGATTTGCTGGAAGGTCTGAATCTGTCGTTTGGAACCGATATTTCTAAATATAAATTAGATAAAGAATAAAAAATGAGACATAATAAGAAATTCAATCATTTAGGTCGTACGGCTTCTCATAGATCGGCTATGTTGTCAAACATGGCATGTTCTTTGATTACGCACAAAAGAATCACTACGACTGTAGCAAAGGCTAAGGCACTGAAGAAATTCGTTGAGCCTTTGATCACAAAGTCGAAAGAGGACACAACTAATTCTCGTCGTGTTGTATTTAGCAACTTGCAAGATAAGATGGCTGTTACAGAGTTGTTCAAAGAAATCTCTGTGAAGATCGCTGATCGTCCAGGTGGTTATACTCGTATCATCAAGACTGGTCACCGTTTGGGTGACAACGCAGAAATGTGTTTTATTGAGCTTGTTGATTACAACGAAAATATGGCTAAAGAGAAAGTTGCAAAGAAAGCTACACGTACCCGTCGTTCAAAAAAGGCTGATGCCGTTGAAACTCCGGTTGTTGAAGCTCCTGCAGCAGAAGAAGCAAAAGCTGAGTAATTTAAGGATTATTCTTGTAGATATAAAAAGGTTGTTCCACGTGAGCAGCCTTTTTTTATGCTTTCTTTTTGATGAAGTATTTAATTTAGGATGAAATAAACACTTTGTCCTAATAATCTGTTATATTTGCAGAGTATTATGGCAAAGCTAGTAAAAATAATTCTGTTATTGTTGTTTACCGTTGTATTATATGACGGTGCAACTGATTCTTCTACTTCTCCAGCGGAAGATCTGAATCATGCCATAATAACTGCTCCTGTCACCCAGCATTGCTTTTTGAAAAGTTCAAATTTGCCTTACTTGCCCGAAGCAGAACTCTTTGGGGGATGTGCACCTGTACATCAACTGACCATGTCTCGTTTGCAGCGTATTCAGGTAGTTGAATACTCCGTGTTTCTGAAGGAGTTTCTACGCAGCATGGCAAACCGTGAAGGAGCTTTATCCCTTCATCAAGAAAAAATATACGATACCACTACTTCCTATTATTGCCATCCCGCTAGCCAATATTATGTCTTTGCGCTGCGGCGGATTATCATTTAGGCGTTTATTTATTAGTTGATCGCGTTTATATTGCTGCGTCTGAATACGTGGGATATTTTCGTTTTATTTATCCATTTTCCATATACTAATAAATTAAACATCATTCTTATGTCAACTCAAACAATCGATGCAATGACTCTTGCATCTGTGCACCCTGATATCGTTAAGCGTACCAGTGTTTCAGGACTTATCCTCTCTTGTCTAATGGTGATACTTGGTGTATTCGCCTTCGTATCCATCTTTCAGTTGGAAGATAGATCTTCATCGCTCAGTATGGCCTTGATGGTTTTTGGAGCGGCTCTTCTGATAACGGGTATCGTTCGCTTATTTTGGAAATCCAAGCAGGTTGTCTATTTGCCTACGGGTAGCATAGCCAAAGAAGAAAGTCTGTTTTTCGACCTCAAAGACCTGAATAAACTGTTGGAGATTGTAAAGTCGGGCTCGTTTACCACCGATACGGTTGTAAAGGGAGATACCAGTGGTAATATTCGTATGGACGTTATTCTTACACAGGATACTAAATTTGCAGCAGTGCAACTGTTTCAGTTTGTCCCTTATACGTATAACCCTGTTACTTCGGTATGCTATTATACCGATAATGAGGCTTCGGAATTAGCAGCTTTCTTGAAAAAATGTAAGGTGCATTAACGTCAGACATTCGTTTTATTCGAGATGGGGATTAGTCGTTGATAACGGTAATCCCCATTTTTTTCATTAAAAAGCAGGCATTCATGTTTTGTGCGACACCCTCTTTCATCTGATAAGAGAAGGTATGCTCGTTGTTTGTTATTTCGGCCTCGAAGCAGTAATTATGAATCTCAGTCGGGAATGATTGAACCAGTGTGCCCAACAGTAGGTCGTGAGTCGCTATAATGCCATTTGCCTGTAACGCCATAAACTGCTTGATGAGCGCGAACGAGCCCTTCTGTTTGTCCATAGAGTTGGTTCCTTTTAGAATTTCATCGAGGATAATGAAAAGTTCTTCACCGGCATTGAGCTTGTCGATGATTAGTTTCAAGCGTTTCAGTTCGGCGAAGAAATAAGATTCGTTATCATTCAGCGAGTCACTAGTGCGCAGGCTCGTTACTAGTCTTGACGGATAGAAAGTCATTTCGTTGGCCCATACCGGAGCACCGATACAGGCCAGTAGGTAGTTGACCCCTACGGTGCGCAAGTAGGTACTTTTGCCCGCCATGTTGGCGCCGGTGATGATGATGAAGAAGGGGCGTTTGTCTATTTCGATACTGTTGCGCACACATTTTGAACGAGGCATAAGTGGATGTCCCAATTGCTGCGCTTGCAAATTGAAAGGGTGTGAGGTTGGCTGTGGGTATACATAGTCGGGGTGGTTGTAAGCAAACGTAGAGAGTGAGCAGTAGGCATCCATTTCGGCAATTGCTTCGAGCCAATACGGAAGCTCGCCGGCATGTTGTTCTTTCCACGCTTCGATACGCATCATCTGCCGCAGTTCCCAGAAGAAGAAACCGTTCAGAATCATCGCCAAAATCACGTTGTTACGTTGATCGAGGGCGTTCATCAAGTTGGTAAGCCGTGCCACTGCTTGCGAAGCTGTTTGCTTATCGCCACCTATCAGCTCTTTGATGTCTCTCAAGGCTTGGCTTTTCAGCGGTTGCTCTTCGATCAGGTGGATGAGGTTGGCATAAGTGCCTAGTACCTGAAGCCTTTTGCCGTAAAGCGTCTGAATCTTGGAGATACCTTTCGAGAACAGAAAGCTCGACAGCGAGAAACCGACGAAAACAGTTCCTGCTAATGTCGATGGACAGAGCCCGGCGATGCTTAGTCCGATCAGAATGACGTTTACGGTGCATACAACGGCAGGTAATATGCGGATGCCCATCCGGGTGCGATAGTAGCTGGGGCTCGCTGCCCAAGCTTTAATTTCATCACCATCGGCCAACTTGCCTTTATAGAGTAGCCCGAATATCCGGAACTGTTGGCGTAGGTGCAGTTCGGGTGTTAGTTCACTGATCGCCTCCTGGCGTTTTTCTATGGCTGCTTTCTGTTCCAGTTGCTGCCCAAACCAGTGGGCGAGTCGTTTCTTACCCAGTTCGGTCGATGTGCGGTTGATGTATTGAAACAACGAGTGCTCGCCAAACACATCCAGATCGTACGAATAGAGGTGGGCAGGATCGATGTATTCGCTTCCTCCGTCGAATGCCGAGGTGTCGTAGTCCATCGCCCGAAGCTCTTGTTGGTTTACTTCAATTTTCTTTTCGAGATACTCCTTGCGATTAAATAGCCGCGAATGGAACTTGATGAGACCTACGAACGGCACAAAGGTGAAGGTGGCAACGAGGGTAAGCGCCCATCCGCTGCCGGACCAGAAATGGATGATACCCACTATACCGGCAATGAAAAGCACCAGCCGTAGTGTGCCTACACGATAAATCTGTCGTTTCACTTTGACCAGATCCCGCTCTGTTTGGTCGATAATGCCTTGATAGGTTTCGATAAGGGTATGTAAAGGACTCATTTTCGTTGAATTAGTTTGTGGTAAAGGTACTGTTTTTTACCATGGACCCATATCGTGCTCATTTTTGTCAAGAGAAAAATTATAAACTATTAACAGAAAAATACGCTATTCCTCTTCTTTGGGCTCATTGGTCGTCAGGGTATCCCTTTTGATCCGAGAAAGTACTTCTTTCGTACCGAGAGAGCACTTCTCTTGGAGCGAGAGCCTATGGTAAATAAAGACAATGAAGCGTTCCCTCGGTTCCAATGGATCATGTGTAGCGCTCTTCTGCACTGTGCACAAAAAAACGAGGGAAGAAGCAATGGCTTCTTCCCTCGTGCATAATTTACCCGTAAACTAGTTTAGAATTACCGATACAAATATGTGACATTCAGAGGCAAAAGTCAAGTGTTTTGCCATTTTTTTTATTATTTTCTTAGCCGAAACGTACCGAAATTAATGAAAAAAGATGTAACTTTCACCATTCATTTGTATCTGTTTAAAGAAGGAGGAAATTATGAGAAAGCTCGGCATCGTATGGTTATTGGTTATTTTGACAACCTTGTGTGTGAATGCGCAGGAAGTTGTTTATTCGAGTTTGAAAGATTTCGTTGCCCAACGTGGCGATACTCTGACTACCATCCACGTGGAGAAGCGTGCAAAGAACCAGATTACACTGACGGGAGGGGCTGACTATAAAATCAGTGTTGACGACAGCGAATCACTCTCTCGCTACCTCAAGAAGCGTTGCTACTTGGTCAGGGCCGATAGTGCGCTCTACGTCAACTGCCGCAAGTTGCGTTATAAGAAGATGCGTTTCGGTGCATGGTATGCTCCGGCTATGTTGTTGAACGGAAATATTTACTTTAGCGCCCTTCCGTTGGGTAGTGTTGCCGCAGGTTCTTCGGCCAATATGTCGGTGATGCTGGGCGGGCAGCTAGGCGACGCCATAGCAGCCTCGGGACAAGTATCCAAGCGCGTGTATTATGAAATAGACATTGTCACCGGCAAGGTCGACTTTGTCGGTAAGGACAAAATGATGCTCTTACTCACCGATCACCCACTATTGAGAGCGGCTTATCTCAAGGAAAACAGTGTGTCAGCCGATGTTACCGGACGCTATCTGAGAGAGTTGGCTGCCTTGAAGAAATAACTTTTTGGCAATAAAATAACTTAAACCTTTGTAGATTCTTTCCTTTTTCTTATCTTGCCACGGTTATCGGGCTGTCGTTGCTGACAGTTTGATATACTTAACACCTTCTAATATGAAAACAACTCTAGGCAAGACCTTGCCTCCTTACCCGGCATTCGCCGAAGGTATCAGGAGGGCACCCGACCGCGGTTACACCTTGAACCCGGCACAGACGGCTACGGCGCTAAAGAACGCGTTGCGCTACATTCCTTGCGAACTTCACGCACAGTTGGCTCCCGAATTTCTCGAAGAATTGCGCACCCGGGGCCGCATCTACGGTTATCGCTTTCGTCCCGAAGGCGATCTCAAACCCTTGCCTATTGACGCCTATCGTGGCAATTGTCTTGAAGGCAAAGCCTTTCAGGTAATGATCGACAATAACCTCTGCTTCGACATTGCCCTCTATCCCTACGAGCTGGTTACGTATGGCGAAACGGGACAAGTGTGCCAAAACTGGATGCAATACCTCCTTATCAAACAATACCTCGAAGAATTGACCGCGGAGCAGACACTTGTGATCGAATCGGGACATCCGTTGGGACTGTTCCGCTCACGTCCCGATGCACCCCGTGTCATTATCACCAATTCGATGATGATCGGTCAGTTCGACAATCAGCACGACTGGCACGTTGCCGCCCAAATGGGTGTGGCTAATTATGGACAGATGACGGCGGGCGGATGGATGTACATCGGGCCGCAAGGTATCGTGCACGGCACCTTTAACACCTTGTTAAATGCCGGGCGGTTGAAGCTGGGCATTCCCGCTAACGAAGATTTGCGCGGACACCTCTTTGTCTCATCCGGATTGGGAGGGATGAGCGGTGCCCAGCCTAAAGCCGCCGATATAGCCGGAGCCGTTTCGATTGTAGCCGAGGTGGATGCATCCCGCATCGAAACCCGTCGGCAACAAGGATGGGTGCAACACGTAACCAACGATATCGCCACCGCCTACCGCATGGCACACGAAGCTGTGCAGCGGTGTGAACCCTGCTCCATTGCCTATCACGGCAATGTGGTCAACCTGCTCGAATATGCCGAACGCAAACAGATTGCCATCGAACTGCTCTCCGACCAGACCTCTTGCCATGCCGTCTACGAAGGCGGTTACTGTCCGGCAGGAGTCACCTTTGAGGAGCGTACCCGCTTGTTGCACAATGCTCCCGAAACTTTTCGCTCGCTGGTTGATGCATCGTTGCGCCGACACTTTGAGGTGATTCGCAAGCTGGTGGCTAGTGGCACGTACTTTTTCGACTACGGAAACTCCTTCATGAAGGCAATTTACGATGCGGGTATTCGCGAGATATCGCGCAACGGAGTTGACGAGAAAGACGGATTCATCTGGCCTAGCTACGTCGAAGACATCATGGGTCCCGAACTGTTCGATTACGGCTATGGCCCCTTCCGTTGGGTGTGCCTGAGTGGCAAGCACGAAGACCTCATCAAAACCGACCGTGCCGCCATGGAGTGTATCGATGTGAATCGCCGGGGGCAAGACCTCGACAACTATAATTGGCTGCGCGATGCCGAGAAGAACCATCTCGTGGTGGGTACTCAGGCGCGTATTCTCTATCAGGATGCCGTGGGGCGGATGACGATTGCCCTGCGCTTCAACGATATGGTGCGCCGGGGTGAAGTAGGACCCATCATGCTCGGTCGCGATCACCACGATGTGAGCGGCACCGATTCGCCCTTCCGCGAAACGGCCAACATCCGCGACGGTAGCAACGTGATGGCCGACATGGCGGTGCAGTGCTTTGCCGGCAACTGTGCCCGTGGCATGAGTCTGGTGGCACTTCACAATGGCGGCGGTGTGGGTATCGGGAAATCGGTCAACGGTGGTTTCGGAATGGTATGCGACGGCAGCGAGCGTGTAGACGAGATACTCCGTTCTGCCATGCTCTGGGATGTGATGGGCGGTGTGGCGCGACGCTCTTGGGCGTGCAACGAACATGCCATGCAAACCAGCGAGACGTTCAATGCATCGCATAAAGACGGTTACCATATCACCATGCCCAATGTGGCGAACGACGAAGAAATACAGAAATTAGTTAACCCTTAATACATACGCTTGTGAACTGGAATAAAATTATCGAATGCGTTCCCAACTTCAGCGAAGGACGCGACCTGGCAAAGATAGATCAACTGGTAGCCCCCTTTCGGGCACGTCCCGGCGTGAAGCTACTCGATTACAGCAACGACGAAGACCACAACCGGCTCGTTGTTACGCTCGTTGGCGAACCCGAAGCACTACGCGATGCCCTTATCGAGGCCATCGGCATAGCGGTTAAGCTCATCGATCTCAACCATCATCAAGGGCAACATCCCCGCATGGGTGCTGTCGATGTAGTTCCCTTCATCCCGATCAAAAACACAACGATGGACGAAGCCATCGCCCTCTCCCGAGAGGTAGCCGAGGCAGTGTCATGCCTCTACGGACTTCCGGTATTTCTCTACGAGAAATCGGCCACCGCACCTCATCGCGAGAACCTGGCTACCGTGCGCAAGGGCGAGTTCGAGGGTATGGCCGCCAAGATCAAGCTGCCCGAGTGGAAGCCCGACTTCGGCCCTGTTGAGCGGCATCCTACCGCGGGAACTGTGGCCATTGGTGCCCGCATGCCGCTGGTCGCTTACAACATCAATTTGAATACCAACGATTTGGAGATAGCCAACAAAATTGCGAAGAACATTCGCCACATCAACGGTGGTTTGCGCTATGTCAAAGCGATGGGAGTAGAGTTGACTGACCGCCACATCACTCAAGTGTCTATCAATATGACCGATTATACGCGCACCGCCCTTTACCGAGCTTTTGAGTTGACGCGTATCGAAGCTCGCCGATACGGTGTAAGCATCGTGGGCAGCGAGATTATTGGTTTGGTTCCGATGGAGGCACTCATCGATACTGCTTCTTATTACCTCGGGCTAGAAAATTTCTCTATGCAACAAGTACTGGAAGCCCGCATCATGGAATAATAAACAATCTCGCAATGAATGAAAATCTAATCATATTCAACGCCACCATTGTCACCCCCGTAGGCTTTTCGGCCCGCAAAGGAGAGGAGATGTCGCAACTGCAAATTATTGAGAACGGAACCGTTGAGGTGACTCGCGGTGTTATCACCTACGTAGGCCGCAACCGCTCCGAGGAGCGCGATGGGTATTACGACCGCTATTGGCACTACAATGCCCGCGGCAGATGTCTCTTGCCGGGCTTTGTTGATTCGCATACCCATTTCGTGTTTGGCGGCGAACGTGCCGAAGAGTTTTCGTGGCGGATGAAGGGCGAAAGCTATATGTCCATCATGCAGCGTGGCGGCGGCATAGCCAGCACCGTTAAGGCCACCCGTGCCCTCTCGTACATCCGCCTGCGTAGCCAAGCCGAAGGATTCCTGAAGAAGATGACCGCCATGGGAGTTACCACCGTCGAAGGCAAGAGCGGCTACGGACTTGATCGCGACACCGAGTTGATGCAATTGCGTGTGATGCGTAGCCTGAACAGCGATGAGAATAAGAAGATCGACATCGTCTCTACTTTTCTGGGTGCACATGCACTGCCCGAGGAGTACCGTGGGCGGAGCGACGAGTACATCGACTTCCTGATCGACACGATGCTGCCCGAAGTGCGCGAAAATGATCTAGCGGAGTGTTGCGATGTGTTCTGCGAGCAAGGTGTATTCTCTGTTGAGCAGTCGCGCCGATTACTGACGGCAGCCAAGGCACAAGGCTTCCGGCTCAAAATGCATGCTGATGAGATCGTACCACTCGGAGGAGCCGAACTGGCTGCCGAACTGGGAGCCAGTTCGGCCGATCACCTGCTTCACGTCTCCGACGAAGGCATTTGTGCCATGGCTCGTACTGGTGTTGTGGCTACGCTATTGCCGCTGACCGCTTTCGCGTTGAAAGAACCCTATGCCCGTGCTCGTGCTTTTATCAACGCCGGATGTGCCGTAGCACTGGCTACCGATCTGAATCCCGGGAGCTGTTTCTCGGGTTCGATTCCCTTGCTCTTTGCATTGGCCTGCATACAGATGGAGATGACGGTCGAGGAGGCCATCACCGCACTGACGCTCAATGGGGCAGCCGCACTCGGCAGAGCCGATATCATCGGTAGTATCGAGGTTGGCAAACAAGGCGACTTTGTAGTGCTCGACTCGTCCGACTATCGCGTGCTACCTTATTATATAGGGATGAATTGCGTCAATACCACGATCAAAGGCGGTGTGCTTTATCCCGTAGTGTAAACCTTGAAAAACAATAATACCATGTTAGTAGATTTAACCGTAAAAGAATTCTTAGGAAAAGTAGCCGGAAGCGACCCCGTTCCCGGAGGTGGAAGCATTGCTGCACTGAACGGCGCCATAGCTTCGTCGCTCGCCGCGATGGTGGCGGGACTGACCATTGGCAAGAAAGGGTACGAAGAGCACGAAGAGCTGATGAGCTATCTGTGCACGGTGGCACAGCAGCAGCAAGCACTTTTCGTGGCCGATGTAGACCGCGATTCGGAAGCTTACAACCAGGTGTTCGACTGTTTTAAACTGCCCAAGAGTACCGACGAAGAGAAGGTAGTCCGCAGTGCCGCCATACAGGAAGCCACCAAACAGGCTGCTCTCATCCCCATGCAGGTAGCCCATCGGGCGTTCGAACTGATGGGCATAATCGCCGATGTAGCTCGTTTGGGCAATCGCAATGCCGTGACCGATGCCTGTGTGGCCATGATGGCTGCTCGCTCTTCGGTACTGGGTGCGTTGATGAATGTGCGTATCAACTTGGGGTCGCTCAAAGATAGAGCTTTTGTGGAACAGATGCAGGCGGAGGCTGATACACTCGAAACGGCTGCTTGTGCCAAGGAGAAAGAGTTACTGGACACTGTTAACCAAGACCTAAGCGTATGAGTAATGTATATTATGTAGGTTCGGGCGAACTCAGCTTTGAGATCATCGAGCGCATCATCAACGAGAACCTCAAGCTCGAACTCTCGGCCGAAGCAAAGCTTCGCATTCAGAAGTGTCGTGATTATTTGGATTGTAAGATAGCCTCTTCTGTCGAACCGCTCTACGGTATCACCACCGGCTTCGGCTCATTGTGCAACAAAACCATCTCGCCCGACGAGCTGGGGATGCTGCAAGAGAACCTTATCAAAAGTCACGCCTGTAGTGTAGGCGACGAAATCCGTCCCGTCATTATCAAACTGATGATGCTTCTCAAGGCACATGCTCTTTCGCTGGGACATAGTGGGGTGCAGGTTATTACGGTGCAGCGTATTCTCGATTTCTTCAATAACGACGTGCTACCCATTGTCTACGACCGCGGTTCGTTGGGGGCATCGGGCGATCTGGCTCCGCTTGCCAACCTCTTCCTGCCGCTTATCGGCGTAGGTGATGTCAATTACAAAGGGCAGAAACGCGAAGCTATCAGTGTACTCGACGAGTTTGGCTGGGAGCCCGTTAAGCTCATGAGCAAAGAGGGCTTAGCGTTGCTCAACGGTACTCAGTTTATGAGTGCCAACGGAGTGTTCGCCTTGCTCAAAGCCTTCCGGCTGTCTAAGAAGGCCGACCTGATTGCCGCCCTTTCACTCGAAGCGTTCGATGGGCGCATCGATCCTTTTATGGATTGCATTCAACAAATACGTCCGCACAGAGGGCAGATCGAAACCGGACACAACATTCGCACCTTGCTCGAAGGTAGCGAACTCATTGCCCGGCCCAAAGCACACGTCCAAGACCCGTACTCCTTCCGGTGTATCCCACAGGTGCATGGCGCTACCAAAGATGCCATCCGTTACGTAGCCTCGGTACTCCTAACAGAGATTAACTCTGTGACAGACAATCCCACAATCTTCCCCGACGATGATCAGATTATCTCCGGCGGCAATTTTCATGGACAACCGCTGGCCATCTCGTACGATTTTCTAGCCATTGCTCTGGCCGAGTTGGGCAACATCTCCGAGCGTAGAGTTGCCCAACTGATTATGGGATTACGCGGTTTGCCCGAATTCCTAGTTGCTAACCCCGGACTGAACTCCGGTTTTATGATTCCGCAATATGCTGCTGCCTCTATGGTGAGCCAGAATAAAATGTATTGCTACGCTGCTTCGAGCGACTCCATCGTATCGTCCAACGGGCAGGAAGACCACGTCAGCATGGGGGCCAATGCTGCCACCAAACTCTACAAAGTGATGGATAATCTGGAGCTGATTCTCTCGATCGAACTCATGAACGCTGCGCAGGGCATCGACTTCAGGCGTCCGGCCAAAACATCGCCCCTACTCGAACGCTTTTTGTGCCAATACCGTAAAGAGGTTCCCTTTGTCAAAGATGACATTGTGATGTACAAAGAAATTCATAAGACGGTGGCTTTCCTGAATCGTTCGAAAATCGATTATTGATCTTATTTTCTGATTTGTCAATCGATCGACAGCCTTCTTACTGCAATGAATCCTTGCAGTAGGGAGGCTGTTTTCGTTCTTCCTTTCTCTGTTATAATGTGCGCATTGCGTTGTTTTTTGTCTTCTGCTTGTTAATAAGTGTGTATTTATCACCGTATAAAGTATAATATTTATCAATCTGCAAATGATTTGACGAAAACTAGAATGGTTTTTAGAGTTTTCATTTTATCTTTGTTAAGTTTTTCTGTCTGAATGAACCAAGGGGCGGATGACAATTTATAATCAAATGACGAATCAAAACATGAATAGGGTGATGGATGATTACGGGAAAGAAGCCTCTCCGAAGATCGAGTTAAGAGATAAGATAGTAGAAAAGGCTGGGGAGTTTTTTATGGCCTACGGTATCAAGAGCATAACAATGGACGAGATTGCCGCTTCACTGGGCATTTCGAAGCGTACTCTTTATGAGGTGTTCGAGGATAAAGAAACGTTGTTGAAAGAGTGTATCTTAAGAAACCATAAAGCGATGAACGACTTTTTGGAAGATGTATTTGCCAAGTCAACCAATGTGCTCGAGGTAATCTTGATGTGCTATAAATACAGCATTGAACGTTTCCACAACACCAATAAACGTTTTTTTGAAGACATAAAGAAATACCCTAAGGTGCACGAAATGATGAAGAACTATCGCGATAGAGACTCTGATAGTACCATTGCTTTCTTTAAGATGGGGGTTGAACAAGGTATTATCCGCGACGATGTAAATTTTGCCATCGTAAACCTATTGGTGCGCGAGCAAATTGACATGTTGATGAATACCGATATCTGCAAAGAATACTCTTTTCTGGAGGTATACGAATCCATCATGTTTACGTATATCCGGGGAATATCTACTGAGAAAGGGGCTAGGGTATTAGAAGATTTTATAGTAGAATACAGACAATCAAAAGGAATTCAGCAACCGGCTGAATCGACTAAAGTAAAGAACCAAGATTAAAATAGAAGATTGATTTTATGAACAACAGGAAACGCTTTACAGGTAAAAAGACCCTACTGGCTGCAATGGCTCTCTTGGCCTTTCACCATGTGCAAGCTCAGGAAGCAAAAGACACTTTAACTTTATCGTTAGACAAGGCAATCGAAATTGCATTGGCCGAGAACCCGACAATGAAAGTAGCGGGACAAGAAATCGAGTTGAAAAAAGAGGTGAAACGCGAAGCGTATGCAGGTTTGCTCCCGGAAGTAGCTCTTTCCGGATCTTATTCGCGAACATTGAAGAAACAAACCATGGCAATGGATTTTGGAGGTGAAACTCAAACCATTCAAGTCGGTTCGGACAACTCATACAGTGGGGGAGTGGTTGTTAATCTGCCGCTCTTTGCACCGGCTCTTTACAAGAGCATCAATCTGACTAAGACCGATGTGGAACTGGCCGTTGAGAAAGCACGTTCTTCAAAGCTGGGCATGATTAATCAGGTAACCAAAGCTTATTACCAGTTACTATTGGCACAAGATAGTTACAGAGTATTGCTACAAGGCTACGAACAAGCTGAGGCTACCGCCAAAATAACCAAGGCCAAGTACGATCAAGGTAGTGTGAGTGAATATGATAAAATCCGTGCCGAGGTGCAGGCACGCAGCCTGAAACCGGGTGTTGTTGCCGCACGCAATGCGATCAACCTCTCGCGGTTGCAGCTACATACTTTGCTTGGTATCAATGCTGATATTCCAATTGCTGTCGATGGAAACTTGAAAGAGTATGAGATGGTGATGTTTCAGCGCCAGCTAAACAACGACCCCATCAATTTGAATAACAACACCAATTTGAAGCAATTAGACTTGAATGCCGATTTGCTGCAAAAGAACCTGTCTCTGCAACGTACTAATTTCATGCCTACGTTGGGTGCTTCGTTCAACTACATGTATACGTCTCTCAATAATGATTTCAAGATGTCGCATTACAGATGGTTCCCTTACTCGACGGTGGGACTTAGCTTAAGCATCCCGTTGTTTAAAGCAAGTAACTTCACGAAAGTGAAGCAGACGAAGATTCAGATGATGCAACTGGCCGAAAACCGCTTGAACACCGAACGTCAATTGAAGCAGCAAGCAACCAGCTACCTGGACAATATGTCGTCGAGTACAGAACAGGTAGTGAGCAACCGGGAGAATATCGTACAAGCCGAGAAGGGGCGTCTCATCGCGTTGAAGCGGTACGAGGTAGGCAAAGGAACCATTCTTGAACTGAACGATTCGGAAGTGGCATTGACGCAGGCCCAATTGGTCTATAACCAATCCATTTACGATTATCTGGTGTCTAAAGCCGACCTGGATCAAGTCTTAGGAAAAGAAGAGGTAACAGAATAAACATAAAAAATATAGAAAACAATATGAGAAAGAGTTTCCAATTAGCAGCCCTATTTGCCATAATACTTTTGGGCTCGTGTACGGGTGGCAACAACAACAATGCAACTCAGAAAGCAGAGGAAAAATCGAGAGTGAAACTGGCAAGCGTAACCGCCCGTCCGGTAGAGCAGATTCAAGAATATACAGCCACAGTAGAAGCAGAGATCAAAAATAATATTGCTCCGGCCACTCCCGTACGTATCGATAAGATATTTGTAGAGGTAGGCGATCAGGTAAAAAAAGGACAGAAGCTGGTACAGATGGATGCTGCCAGCTTGAAACAGCTCAAGCTACAGATCGAGAATCAGAAGATCGAATTCAGACGGGTCGATGAACTTTATAAAGTAGGCGGTGCTTCGAAGGCCGAATGGGATACGGCAAAGATGTCTCTGGAGGTAAACGAAACAGCTTATAAGAACCTGATGGAGAATACTTCGCTGGTAAGTCCTATTAGTGGAGTGATTACTGCTCGTAACTACGACAACGGAGATATGTACACCAGCGCCAATCCGGTGCTTACCGTAGAACAGATAACACCGGTGAAGCTGATGATCAATGTTTCGGAAACCTATTTTACGAAAGTGAAAAAAGGAGCACCTGTTACTATTAAGATCGATGTGTATGGTGATCAGGAGTTTCAAGGCGTTATCAGTCTGGTTTATCCGACCATCGATCCGCAAACACGTACGTTCCCCGTCGAAATTAAGCTACCGAACAAGGATCAGAAAGTACGTCCGGGCATGTTTGCCCGTGCAACCCTCAACTTCGGAACACAGGACAACGTAGTTGTGCCCGATTTGGCTATTGTGAAGCAACCCGGTTCGGGCGATCGCTATGTCTACGTCTACAAAGATGGAAAGGTATACCACAACAAGGTTGAGCTGGGACGTCGTATGGGAGCCGAATACGAATTGAAATCCGGAGTCGATAATAACGCCCAGGTGGTAGTAGCCGGACAGGTGCGTTTGGTCGACGGAATGGAAGTAGAAATTGAGAAATAATAAATCCATATTAAATAATAAGTAGTTATTATGAGTTTATACGAAGGAGCGGTTAAGAAACCGATTATGACCTCACTCTGCTTTTTGGCGGTAGTGATATTTGGTCTCTTCTCTTTGTCCAGGTTGCCTATCGATTTGTATCCCGATATTGATACGAATACGATCATGGTTATGACAGCCTATCCGGGTGCCAGTGCCTCCGATATTGAAAACAATGTTACCCGTCCGCTAGAGAACACACTCAATGCGGTAAGTAACCTGAAACATATCACCTCACGTTCGTCCGAGAATATGTCATTGATTACCTTAGAGTTTGAGTATGGTAATGATATCGACGTACTTACCAATGATGTGCGAGATAAACTCGACATGGTAAGCTCTCAGCTTCCCGACGACGTCGAGAACCCGATCATCTTTAAGTTCAGTACCGATATGATTCCTATCGTACTGCTCTCGGTGCAAGCCAAAGAGAGCCAGTCGGCTCTTTATAAGATTCTGGATGATGGTGTGGTAAACCCGTTGGCACGTATCCCCGGCGTGGGTACGGTGTCTATCAGTGGTGCCCCTCAACGCGAAATTCAGGTATATTGCGACCCGAATAAGTTGGAGGCTTACAAGCTAACCATCGAAACGATCAGCTCCATCATCGGAGCCGAGAATAAGAACATACCCGGTGGTAATTTTGATATCGGCAACGAAACCTATGCCCTGCGTGTAGAGGGTGAGTTTAAGGACTCGCGCCAGTTGGCGGATGTGGTTGTAGGAACCTACAACAACGCCAATGTCTATTTGCGCGATGTGGCACGTATCGTCGATACCGTCGAAGAACGCGCACAGGAAACCTATAACAACGGTGTGCAGGGAGCCATGATTGTGGTTCAGAAGCAGTCGGGTGCCAACTCTGTGAACATCTCCGAAGAGGTACTCAAAGCATTGCCTAAATTGCAAAAGAACCTGCCCAGCGACGTGAAGTTGGGTGTGATCGTCGATACGTCGGACAATATTTTGAATACCATCAATAGCTTGTCCGAGACGGTGCTGTATGCACTGCTCTTCGTGGTGATCGTTGTGTTCCTCTTTTTAGGACGCTGGCGTGCAACGCTTATCATCTGTATCACCATCCCCTTGTCGCTCATTGCCTCGTTTATTTACTTGGCGGTAACCGGCAATACGATCAACATCATCTCCCTTTCCTCTCTCTCCATTGCCATCGGTATGGTGGTCGATGATGCGATTGTGGTACTTGAGAATGTAACGACGCATATCGAGCGCGGTTCCGATCCTAAACAAGCTGCCGTTCACGGCACCAACGAGGTGGCTATCTCGGTAATTGCCTCTACCCTGACCATGATTGCGGTATTCTTTCCGTTGACGATGGTGAGTGGTATGTCGGGAGTGATGTTTAAGCAGTTGGGTTGGATGATGTGTGCCATGATGTTCATCTCTACCGTAGCGGCGTTGTCGCTTACACCGATGTTGTGTTCGCAACTGCTTCGTTTGCAAACCAAGCAATCCAAAACCTTTAAATTGCTTTATGGCCCTATCGAGAACGGGCTAGACGGTTTCGATAACTGGTATGCCCGTATGCTGAATTGGGCTGTCCGCCATCGCATCCTGGTCATCAGCGGATGTATTGTTTTCTTTTTTGCCAGTTTATTCTGCCTCACGGGTATTAGTACCGAGTTCTTCCCGGCACAAGACAATGCCCGTATAGCGGTGAAGCTACAGTTGCCTATTGGTACACGTAAGGAACTGGCGCAAGACATTGCTCAGAGGCTTACCGAGCAGTGGATGAGCAAATACAAGGAGACCATGAAGGTATGTAACTACACCGTAGGACAGGCCGATACCGATAATACCTGGGCGTCTATGCAAGACAACGGATCGCATATAATCGACTTCAATATCAGCCTTGTTGATCCGGGAGATCGTGATATCTCCTTAGAGAAAGTTTGCGACGAGATGCGCGACGACCTCAAAGCATATCCCGAGCTTACGAAAGCACAAGTAATCATGGGTGGTAGCAATACCGGGATGTCAGGACAGGCCAGTGCCGATTTTGAAATTTATGGCTATGATATGGCAGTGACCGATAGCGTAGCGGCTCATCTGAAACGTAACCTGTTAGGCGTGAAGGGAGTATCCGAGGTTAATATCAGCCGTAGCGATTACCAACCAGAATATCAAGTTGATTTCGACCGTGAAAAGTTGGCTTTGCATGGGTTGAATCTGGCTACTGCCGGTACCTATCTGCGCAATCGTGTCAATGGTGCCATTGCTTCCAAATATCGCGAAGATGGAGATGAATACGATATCAAAGTGCGTTATGCTCCCGAACACCGTACCAGTATTGAGAGTTTGGAAAATATCCTGGTCTACAATAGCAAAGGAGAAGCGATACGTGTGAAAGACCTCGGAACGGTAGTTGAGCGTTTTGCCCCTCCTACCATTGAGCGTAAAGACCGTGAACGTATCGTTACTGTTTCGGCTGTAATCTCGGGTGCTGCACTGGGCGATGTGGTTAATTCGGGTAAAACCATTATTGATAAAATGGATATTCCTGCGGGTATTACGATTCAGCCTGCCGGTTCGTACGAAGATCAGCAGGATTCGTTCCGCGATTTAGGTATCTTGGGCTTGCTTATCATCATTCTGGTGTTTATCGTAATGGCAGCCCAGTTTGAGTCGCTCACGTATCCGTTTATCATTATGTTCTCCATTCCGTTTGCATTGAGCGGTATCTTGATGGCACTTTACTTCACCAATAGTACGCTGAGTGTGATGAGCTTGTTGGGAGGTATTATGCTGATTGGTATTGTGGTGAAGAATGGTATCGTGCTGATTGACTACATTACGCTCTGTCGCGAACGTGGCATGGCGGTGTTGAACTCTGTGGTGACTGCCGGTCGTAGCCGTCTTCGTCCGGTAATCATGACTACGGCAACTACCATTCTGGGTATGGTGCCCATGGCTATTGGTGGTGGACAAGGTTCGGAGATGTGGAGTCCCATGGCGATTACCGTTATCGGTGGGTTGGCCGTGTCGACTATTCTGACACTGATTCTTATTCCTACACTCTACTGCGTATTTGCCGGTACAGGTATTAAAAATCAACGCCGAAAGTTGAGAAAGAAACGCGAAATGCAAGCTTATTTTGATGAACATAAAAGTGAGATAATTAAAAAATAACATACGTATGAAGTCAGTATTAATAACATTTGACCAAGCTCACTATGAGCGAATAATGACCTTGCTTGATCGACTGAACTGCCGTGGTTTCAGTTACCTGGAACGATTGCAGGGTCGTGGATCTAAGACAGGCGATCCGCACTTCGGGAGCCATGCATGGCCCAGTATGTGTTCGGCTATTATTACAGTGGTCGACGATGCAAAGGTCGATCCGCTACTTGATGCACTTCACCAGATGGATCTCCAGGCAGATAAGTTGGGGCTGCGTGCTTTTGTAACTAACGTAGAGCGAAGCATCTGACGCTGGTTAAGATAAGATAGTAAGATGAAGGAGAATCGCATAAATAGATGGCGATTCTCCTTTCTTTTTGTGGCTTTTCTCTATCTTTGCAACTTATTTTGTGAAAGAATAATCCGCAAACCGATGAATTATTTAAAACATAGCCTTTGGCTCACTTTGATCGTATTAGCTGCTTTACTAGCAGCGTGGTTCTTGCCCGGCATAACCATAGACGGGCATACGATGAGGCGGGTCGACTTATTGAGTGATGTTCGCTACACCGAACCCGATGAAGAAGTACTTCCCGACAGCCTTTTGCCCAAAGTGGCCAAGCCTCTTTTTGTTGATACCTGTCGTACCGGGATGACTTGTATTGAAGACTACAGTGACTCTACTGCCCGTGGTATGTCTTCGTTTTACGATGCGCTGGAGCAGATCAAGTCCGAGAATCGTTTGGTGCGCATTGCCGTTTTTGGCGATTCCTTTATTGAAGCCGACATCTTTACGTCCGATCTGCGCGAAATGTTGCAGAAGAAGTTTGGTGGATGCGGTGTTGGTTTTGTTACGGTTACCTCTATGACGAGTGGATATCGTCCTACCGTACGCCACTCCTTCGGCGGATGGTCTAGTCATGCAGTTACCGATAGTGTGGGGTATGACAGGCAGAAGTTAGGCGTGTCCGGGCATTATTTCATTCCGCGCGAAGGTGCTTATGTAGAGCTCCGCGGACAAAAAACTTATGCCTCTTTGCTTGATACCTGCCAGCGCGCCTCTATCTTTTTCAGTAACCGTGGCGAGGTGAGTCTTTCCGTTCGAGTGAATAGGGGAGAAGCCCGGACCCGCGAGTTTGCTCCGTCCGAAACTTTGCAGCAGATGCAGGTCGAAGGAAACATCGGCTCGGTACGTTGGGATGTAAACCGTGCCGATTCGACTCTGTTTTATGGGTTGGCAATGGATGGTGATAGAGGGGTGATTGTTGATAACTTCTCGTTGCGCGGAAGTTCGGGGCTTTCGCTACGTACGATTCCGGTCTCTATGATGGAGTCGTTCAATAAGCTTCGTCCCTACGACCTGATTATTCTGCAATACGGGCTCAATGTGGCTACCGAGCGAGGCCGCAATTATGATAAATATCAGAAAGGTTTGCTGACCGCGATAGACCGATTGAAAAAGAGTTTCCCCCGGGCAGGCTTTCTGTTGCTGAGTGTAGGCGATCGCGATTACAAAACCGAAACAGGCGAGCTTCGCACCATGCCGGGAGTTAAAAACCTCATTCGCTATCAGCAAAGTGTTGCATCCGAGAGTGGTATTGCTTTCTGGAACATGTTCGAGGCGATGGGAGGAGACGGTAGCATGGCTACCATGGTTCATGCGAAGCCATCTATGGCCAATTACGACTATACACATATCAACTTCCGCGGCGGAAAGCACCTGGCAGGTCTGCTTTACGAAACATTGCTTTATGGAAAGCAGCAGCACGAAAGGAGGTGCAAGTATGAGAATGAATAAGTACATACCGATTTTGCTGCTTGTCTACCTGGTACATCCATCGATAGGGTGGTCGCAGGATCGTATTCCCCGTCGGTTTACTTCACGCAAGGGAATGAAATCTTTTCGTTCACTCCCCGAACGCCGGGTGGGAGGCGACACCATTGCCGTGGGCACTGTATTGCCGGCTACTTTTAAGGGAGGTACACCGAATCGATTGATCGACTCCCTGCAAGTGCTTACTCCCGTGCTCGAACGGCTGAGGCTTTTGAAAACCGGTGTCTCCGAAGATTCTCTCCGGGTGGTACATATCGGAGATAGCCATGTACGTGGGCATATCTATCCGCAAACAACGGCACAAAAGCTGATCGAAACTTTCGGGCCAATTTCCTATACCGATTTGGGAGTCAATGGGGCTACTTGCCTTACGTTCACCCATCCGCAGCGTATTGCGGCCATTACAGCACTGAAACCCGAACTACTCATCCTCTCTTTCGGCACCAATGAAAGTCACAACCGCAGTTACAACGCCAATACCCATTACCAGCAGATGGATGAGCTGATCGGGCTGTTGCACGATAGTTTGCCCGGTGTGCCGATTCTGCTTACCACACCTCCGGGATCGTATGACAGCTTTCGCCGCCGTCGTCGACGCACGTATGCTATCAATCCTCGTACCCAGACTGCCGCCCGTATGATTCTTAAGTATGCAGCCGATCATGAGTTGGCTGTATGGGATTTGTACAATGTGGTAGGTGGCGGGCAACGCGCTTGTAAGAATTGGGCTGAGGCTCGCTTCATGCGCCCCGATCATGTGCATTATGTGCCCGAAGGCTATGTTCTCCAGGGAGAGTTATTATACGAAGCCATCATAAAAGCTTATAACGATTATGTTTCCGATTAATTTTGATTTCAGCCAGTTTATAGACGTTAGTCGCTTGCGCGAGGTGTTTACCTATAACCCCGACGCCCCTTTGATTTTTAGCAGCGGTCTTTTTCTTTGGCTGTTTGCCGCTTTTATGGTGGTGTATGTCTTGTTGCAACGTAAAAATACGGCACGTATTCTCTTTGTGGCCTTGTTCTCCTACTACTTCTATTATAAGAGTAGCGGTACCTATTTTTACCTGCTGGCGGTGGTTACCCTTTGCGACTTTACCATAGCTTGGCTGATGGATCGAACGCAGAACAGGTATGGGCGTAAGGCATGGGTTGTGTTCAGTGTGCTTATTAACCTTGGCTTGCTGGGCTACTTTAAATATACCAATTTTCTGGGCAACACCATTGCTGCGATTATGGGAGGGCAGTTTACGGCACTCGATATTTTCCTGCCGGTCGGCATCTCTTTCTTTACGTTTCAGTCGTTGAGCTATACGATCGATGTGTATCGACGCGATATAAAACCGCTGACTTCGTTGCTCGATTATGCGTTCTACGTCTCCTTCTTTCCCCAATTGGTGGCAGGGCCTATTGTTCGTGCGCGCGACTTTATTCCTCAAATTCGTAAACCGCTGTTTGTCTCGCAAGAGATGTTCGGTCGGGGCATCTTCCTCATCGTAGTGGGGCTCTTTAAGAAAGCGGTGATATCCGACTATATCAGTATCAACTTTGTTGAGCGCATCTTCGATAACCCTACACTGTATTCGGGCGTAGAGAATCTGATGGGCGTTTATGGCTACGCATTGCAGATTTATTGCGATTTCTCGGGATATAGCGACATGGCTATCGGTATCGCTCTACTGCTTGGCTTTCATTTCAATCTTAACTTCAACTCACCTTATAAGTCGGCTTCTATCACCGAGTTCTGGCGTCGTTGGCATATCTCGCTGTCGTCGTGGCTGCGCGATTATCTCTATATCTCGTTGGGTGGCAATCGTCACGGTAAGTTCCGTCAGTACCTCAACCTCTTTTTAACGATGCTTCTAGGCGGACTGTGGCACGGTGCTTCGTGGAACTTTCTTCTCTGGGGAGCCTTTCATGGCGTCGCCCTGGCCCTTCATAAAGCTTGGATGAGCCTGATTGGTAAGAAAAAAGGAGAGGAGCGTCACGGTTTGCGTCGGGTGTTGGGTGTCATCGTGACCTTTCATTTCGTCTGCTTTTGCTGGATATTCTTTCGCAATGCCGACTTCGGCAACTCCATGGATATGCTCCGGCAGATCTTTACCGCTTTCCGTCCCCAGTTATTTGTTCAGTTGGTCGAAGGTTACTGGCGTGTTTTTGCACTGATGGGCGTAGGCTACTTGCTCCACTTTGCACCCGATAGTTGGGAGAATGCGTTTTCGGGCACTATTATTCGTCTTCCTTTTTTAGGGAAGGCGATCTTGATGATCGGACTAATTTATCTGGTTATTCAGATGAAAAGTAGCGAAATCCAGCCGTTTATCTATTTCCAGTTTTAATGCAGTGCGTATTTCTGACTTTGCGAAGTGTCTCTGTTGATGAGAAAAGAGATTGATAAACAGAAATAGTCGAAGCCGGAAGAGTTGAAGTTGATAAATACATAAGTATCACTTATCGGGAGGAACTGACAATCGAGTAGGATGAAGAATGAATCAAATGAAGCAGGGATGCATATCCCTGAAATTTAATTAGTTGAATTTCAGGGATATGCATCTTCCTTTTTTAATCCGCTCACAGATGCTTTCTTTCGTTTTCAAAAGATGTATTTTAAGGATTGGTTAATAACGTACTCTTGGTAGCAAAGAGTACGTTATCATTCACCCATAGAGTACGTACTCTTGTCTGAAAGGGAAAAGTGTAATGTGAACAGTGTTAAAACCGGGATAAGCACTTCTTTTTTCAGTTATTTACCGGATGTCTTTCGCGCGCGCGTATATATTATAATGTGTCCCCTCTTTGCTTTCCTTTTCCCCTCTTCCTGACTTATGTTTTATAACACATCTCTCATTCAGTGTATTACAACTTAATTTCATATTTATTCAAAATAAAAGGTGTTTAAGTTTGGCTTGTATGGGTAAAAAGCCTACTTTTGCATCCGCTTAGCAAGAGAAGCTAAGCCTTGAAAGATTGACATTCTGTTTAAAAGCTCGCAGAGGCTTTTCTTCCTTTCGCAAGAGAGACGACAAGAGAAGCGCACGAGACGAAAAAGAAAAACAAAAAAACTTCTCAAAAGTTTTGGTGTTTTAAAAATAAAGTCTTACCTTTGCATCCGCTTTTAAAACGAAGCATACTTAAAGAAGCGTTCTTTGAAAGATTTACATAAACAATACAAGTAGTACAAGAGCGAGAGACTTGTCTTTTTAGATAGGAATCTCGGGTAAAATTTTAAAACCGTCAATGATTTGATTCATTACAAATGAAACAGGGATTTGAATAAACGTCAATAAATTTACAACATCCTAACAGAGCAAGAATTCGATTACTGAGTGTAAATTTGGTAATCAATCAAAATACTTTTACAATGAAGAGTTTCTGTACAATCAAGGGGAGATTGAAGTAGACGCGGCAAAGGCTGTGATACTAAACAAGTACATCCGAAAGGATTTTAAGGCATTTATCACAGAAGCGGTTTGCCCCATGCTAGACAATATTATTAACTCTAAAAAATAACATCATGTTAGTAGAAACATCAAGAACCACAGAGGTAAGAGGAGAAGTAATCACAGATGGCTATCGCTACGAGGTAACTTATTCATTGAATGGCAAGGAGCTTACACGGATTCACTGTAATGTGAATAAGAAGGTATCGGAAGAGGTCGAGACACCGGAAGGAAAGCAGACCGTTGAAAGTCAACTGTATGTCGGTATCATGTTCAAAGAATCGGGTAACAAGCAGATCAGCCTGCAAGAGGGTGAAGAGATTGCACCGCACGTCGTGGTGTTTGAGCAGATTCTTTCAGAGGTAGCAGCGTTGTTGGCTCCTGCTCCAGTTAAAGCAACCAAGTAAAAGAAAAACCGCCCGACCTTCAACAGGCTGGGCGGGTTGACAAAAAACTATTTAATAACCTTACAGTTATGCACATCTGCAAAAGTAACCATATTTTTTATAAAAGCAAAAAATGTTGTAATCGTGATGTAAGGTTGTAAAAGAAAAACCGCCAGATCTATCACAGGCTGGGCGGATCTTCGTTTTGAATATTAAAACACAAAACACACATTTCGTTTTGTGTTAACAATGTTAAAAACAATACAAAACGATTTGCAGGTAGCTTACAAGTCGTTTTGACGTTTATACACGCCCCGCTGCCCGTGAATACCCATCTGAGCTATTTCGTAGTCAGGATGTTGCGCTTTCAAGATAGGTGCCCTGCTCAAAGCATGTGTATAATCGGCAAAATTAGCCTCATCGTAATAGGCTTCCATATTTTCGACGGTAAAGCCTTTGTCCCACGGAAGTGTAAGATATTTCTCATCGCCTTTAAAGTAATACTCTACATGACATTGAGCACAAACCAACGAACGCATTTCCTGCGGAGTAGCCTGATCGATGTTTTTACCCTGCCGGGCAAAGGCTTCGCGCAAGGCCGGACGACTAATGTGCAATTGCATGGTTTCGGGTTCGTGGCAATCAGCGCAACCAATCGGATTCACTATTTCACTACCTAAAGCTCCCCATTTATTATGGTAAAATGAGTCTACGCCTATGGCCTCCATCATACGGGGAACATCGGGACTCTTACACGTCCAGCAGGTGGCCGGTTGAGGCCCGCTATGATCATCCATTGGAGCACCTGTACGCAAAGTTCTCGTTATATCTTCTACTGCATGCATATGTCCTCGTGGTGTGCTATAGTCTTTTGAGAATGCGTACCCTGCCCAAAGTATAACCATATCAGGCCGTTGTGCGAGTACATCGACTGCATCACTACTATTAAACTCACTGACAAAATCGGTCTCGGCCGTCTGCTTCCACGTGGCGTATTGACGTGGATAATTCTCACCGAAAATCTCATTACGCGGTTCGATATTCTTTATATCGACCCTTTTATTGTTAAATACACTAATAACTTCGGCTCGCCGCTCCATCAATGACGAAACCATCAACCCTAAAACAAATACGATAACCATCGTTGTAGCAAACAATAGCCACCCTTGCCATGACTTTACTCTTTTTTTCATAATAGTGTTCTTTTATTTTATTCTTTATTGATCATGTTGCGTAGCCATTCCGGTGTAGGAGTATCCGGATATGGAACAAGTGCATTCGGGGTCGTAGAGAGGCTGTTCTGTCCGTGTGCTACCTCTCGATGACAATCCCAACAAGCTTTTCCTTCGCCTACTTGCGACATCATGAAGTCGATCCGCCCCGCACTAACAAACTCAGTGTTCAACTGCGTATGACAACGAATGCAATTATTCATAATAACCTGCGCACTCTGATCATTGGCTTTGAGAACCTGCGCTTCGCCCCGTGTTAAAAAGACGGCTACATGGCGCATGCCGTCCCTCCCTTTGAAAGCCCATTTTCTGATCGGATTTTCATGAGGCACGTGACAATCATTGCACGTAGCATCTCGGGCATGAGAGCTATGAAACCACGTAGCATAATAAGGAGCCATGATATGACAGTTAACGCAGGCGGCCGGATCGTCCGTTAAATAGGTATGCGCACGGAGCATATAAAGGAAGAGCACACCACCTCCAGCCAGAATTCCTAACAGAATAAACACAATTGCTTTCTTGACTTTCATAGATACGAATGACTGATTTATGCAAAAATGCGTTTATTTTATGGAACAAAGTGTAATATGGATTACAGTTCGCGTGTTTTTTCATTTTTGCTTTCAAATAATGCTTATTCACAAATCAAGTCAAGCCACTATCAAAATATAAATCTATTTTTAAAATAGCAAGATAGCTCTGATTCAAAAAACGTAGAAAGGTGAGGGAGGGCTAGGGAGGTTATATAACTTTATTTCTCTGAATTATATTTTCTTTTTATTTTCTTTTTTTTAAAATACAAAGCTTAATATTCTCCCTCACCCTCCCTCACACTTGGGTGGAAAGTGCTTCACAGCATACTGTAGTATAGACAAGATAAATAGCACGTAGTAAGACACTTGCTTGCTGTTTAAATAAAAGTTGGCGGCGTTTTAATAAAACGCCGCCAACTTTTATATTTTTCCCACCGCCTTTTTCGAAAAGACGACGAGCTATTGCAACAAGTCTTGCACCCGTTCCATCTCTCCGTCGGTTTGTGCCGGTATAATGCCCAGCAGTTGTGCCAATAGCGGATAAATATCGACATTGACAAACCCCTTCGATTTATAGCCCTTTTTAAAGTCGGGACCACAGGCTCGAAACATAACCTGCATATCCGGGCTCTGCGGAAAGTAGCCATGGGCACCTTTCAGGCGTCGGGGCTCATCTGTAAACTGCCAACCTAGTTCGGGTGCTACTACGATGTCTCCAACAAACTCACTCGTGCCGTAATTCAGCTCGGCAGGAATCTCTTCCTTCTTCCACACCTTAATATGAGCTACCGACTTTAGGGTATTATAAACAGAGTCGCGAAAGGCGGGTTTGGTAAATATCGACGTGGGTGTACGTCCATCAATCATTTCGCACCATTCGGGCTTTAGGTATTGATTCATATTCACCACTCGTTCGGTGCTGATCTCGGTCATACCATGATCGGCCGTCACAATCAGGTTCACATCTTTGGCAAAGGGTAAAGAGGCAATGCCCTTGCGCAACATTCCCACAAGGCTGTCCATACGAAATACGATTCGCCCCGCTTCGGGGCTACGCGGCCCATGGTGATGCGTCACGCCATCGGGCTCCTCGAAATAAAGCATCACCAAGCGCGGACGCTCCTCTTCGGGCTTATTGAGTAGTGCCAAGGTGGCATCGACCCGCTGCTCGAACGTCAACCGAGGCTTCTCGGCATATACCCGGTAGTATGTGGGATAGGTGTTTTGAATAGCGATGTCCGACCCAACCCAGTAGATATTACCCGTCTTTACGCCTTGCTTCTGCGCAGTAACCCAGATGGGTTCGCCTCGATAATAGTACGGATTGTTGCGGGTAGAGGGGTTGCCCATCGAGAATTGTCGTTGATTCTTCGCATCCCAAAAAGAGTTATTAATGATTCCGTTATGATCGGGCACCAATCCCGTAGCCAAGGTATAGTGATTGGGATAGGTAGAGGCCGGATATGAAGGCAACATGGTCGCACTCACTCCTTCTTCTGCCATCTGGTCGAGGTAAGGGGTATGGTACATTTGCGGATAATCCCAACGGAATGCATCTAATGAAACGATGACCGTATAGTGAGTGTCCTTGTGTTGCGCAACCGCATTGGATAGCACAAAGAATAGGTAGATACAAAGGGAAAGGATTGATTTATACATAATAGATCGAATTAAATAATGGTGGCAAGGTATTGAAAAAAGATTAGACGGCAATAGGGATTGCCAAAAGAAATAATATATTTGTATCATAATATTTGGAATATGCATAAAATAATTATTCTATATTCTTTTTTTGTTGGAAGCATCATTTGGACATCATGCTCTCCCTATCAAACAAATGCAAAAGTACTGACACGGGCTGATTCGTTAATGGAAACCCAACCTGATAGTGCATTAAACCTATTGAAAAGAATAAAGCAATCAGAGAGCTTCAACAAATCTGACTATGCCTTATATGCTTTGCTATTTACACAAGCATTAGATAAAAACTATATTGAACACACCAGTGATTCTCTAATTAGTATCGCAGTAAACTACTATCAACATGGTACCGATAAAAATAAACAAGCAAAAGCTTTCTTCTATTTAGGCCGTGTATATCAAGACACCGGCAATTTTCTTGGAGCCATTGAAGCATACCTAAAATCAATTGACGCGACACCTAGTAGCGAAGATCTATTGACATTAATCTATGATAATCTAGCCACATGTTATAAAAGCCAAAGACTCTATAATAAAGCAAAGCAAATGTTTTGGAAATCACATCAACTAAATAATAAACGTCCCAAAGAGAAGCTATATGCGATCCGGGGGATTGCCAGTATATACGCGCTTCAAGATAGTACACAAATGGCATTAAATTATTATCTGAAAGCACTATCAATGCTACGCAACACAAATGACTCTACCTGGATGTCGGCTATACTTTGCGACATTGCTCGAACTTATGAAACCATAGGAATGCATAAAGAAGCCGAAGGGTATATAAACCAATCAATCGAATATACACCTAAAAATGAAAATGCTTCTGCTATCTATTTTTGGAAAGGAGAGATTCTATATGGGCTACTTGCTTATGACTCTGCAAGCTATTATCTAAAGAAAGCAACAGAAAGTTCAGACCTATACACACAAGCATCTATTTACCGAACACTCTATCAATTACACACAGAAAAAGGAAATTATCAGCAAGCTATCCAATATAATGACACCGCACTATTATTATCTGATTCTTTACAAAACCTTTTACACCACTCTCAATTAGAAGATATATTAAAAGAACATTCAATAGAAATATACAAACAAGAGCTTACAAATAAACACCAGAAAAGAATAGCTACACTTATCATAGGAACCTTAGCTGTACTATTACTCATTACATCACTGACCGTTTATTTCTGTGTGGTAAATAAGAAAACCAAACTTCAGTTAAAGTTGCAAATAATAAAACATCAAACAGAAAGTACATTATTCAAAAACAAATTGAGACACTTAATACGAGTACATCAAAATGACGAAGTTGAAAAAGAAAATATGCATAATAAGCATATTCAACTATGGGCACAAATGATTGATGTATCTGCTAAGCTTTTTGAAACAACAATATCTCATCAAAAACTGTCAGCTTTGGAAACGATTAAATTTAAACAAGAGAAGAAACTGACTATTGAAGAGATTAACCTAATTATACTAGACTTGAACAAAGCATTCAATACACCTTCTAGCATACTATCCGATATGTGCCCACGATTAACATCTGACGATTTACTTTATTGTATGCTTAGTTATCTAAAAACACCTACCAACACAATATGCCTTTGCATGCGAATTGGAAGCACACAAGCACTCACTCAAAGAAAACACCGAATAAAGAAGCAACTGGATTCAGCTGTTTTTAGTTACATCTTCGAGGCCAAGGCTACTTAAGCACAAGAAAAGGTTATGTTACAAGAAAGGTGTATCTTGTTATAAATAAAACATATATATCTGATTATCAAACATATTAAAATCCATCTTTGTTATATTGTGTTATTGCTTCAAGCTTTTGCAAATCCTATCTTTGCTAAAACTAATTATTAAAAAAACACGATTATGGCAAAGAAATTATTGATGTTATTTAGTTGTATGCTTGTGGCAATGTATACGTTTGCAATGCCTTTTTACACCAGAAAAGAGATTAAATTACATGTAGAAAAGAAAATCGAGCACCGTTCTGCAACCCTATCTTATCCATTACAGACATTTGTCAATGGCTCACAATTAGAAATTAAAGTAAACTCTCCGATCAAAGATTTAACTGTATCAATCACTAACGCAATTAATGGCGAAGTTACCCATTACCAAATAGATAGCCATATCCAAACCGCCATGATTGATTTATACAACTCAGAGCCAAACGCTCAGTATATAATAGCATTCTACGCAGCAAATAGTCTCATATATACAGGAGAGTTCACCTTAAACTAAAGTGTATGAAACAAATTAGTATATTAAAAGTGGCAATTACAATTGCCGCTTTAGCTTATTCCTTTTGCGCTTGCAATGAGCATAAAAAAGCAATAATAATTGCTGAGATTGACGGGCAAGCAATATCGGAGAATGAACTAAACACACTCATAAAACAAGAGTTATTTGATGAGTTAACACGAATATATGAGATTAAGAAAAAAGCTCTTGAGCAATTGATAAATGTGAAACTGATTCAAGCAATAGCCAATGAAAAACAGATGTCATATCAGCAGTTCATAGATTATTATACAGAGAATAAAATGAAGAACTGTGGTATAGATTCGCTATTGAAACAATATAAGATGTCTACTATCTTGCAACTTCGAGATACAAATATGTATACGGTTCCCACTCACTCCCCAACAGCAGAATTTCCGCGATATTATCAATTGAAAGGAGCTATTATGAGCGAGCTCTTGGACTCCTTAAAAAGAGGAAAGGATATAAAACAATATTTATACCCCCCGAAAAGCCCTTCTATTGACTTAAGCAAGTTACATACTTACTATCGTGGAAATCAGAAGTCGGACGTTACATTTATCACTATTTCTGATTTTGACTGCGAATCATGTATTCATTCGCACCGTTTATATGATTCTATATACAATAAGTATAAAGATAGGGTGAAGTTTGGGTATATACATTATTCAGCAATGCCTACTTTAGGACAAATAGCTAGCGATGCAGCCGATAGTCAGGGGAAATTCTGGAGTTTTCATGATTCACTATATGTGCACAAAGGCTATATTGATTCATCGGCAATTTTTAATATAGCAAAAAGTATTGGGCTCAACATAGATCAATTCAAAAAAGATATTAAACGGCAAGATCGAAAGAGCAAAATAGAAAGCACAATCAACCAATTGGTACTTAATGGTGTATATGCAACGCCAACAATCATGATTAACGGGCGATTGATTGTGGACTCAAATTCTAAAAAAGAAATTTGTCATCTGATTGATGAGGAATTAGCTAAATAGTAACTCAATTATTTATTCACTTAAAAAAAAGACTTATGAAAAAAATTTTATTTCTTTGTTTGTGTGGCTTATTTTTCTCTTGTTCAGAAAATGATGAGCTACAAGAAACTATCAGCAGTGAAGATGCTGCCCTTCTTAATGAATTTAGAGATGTAGCCAATGGCTATGAATTAATGATTAAGGGATATACTCTTGACGAAGTGGAACAAGAAAAAGACGAAACACCACAAGAAAAAGAAAAAGCAACCTATGCTGAACCTTGGATGATTAAAGCAATACAGGATTACTCGAGTAAAACAGCTATGACGCCTATCAGTAAAACTAGAACTGATGCACAAGCTTATGGTGGCAGTGCCGATAGAGTGGGAATCTTTAAATACGGAAGTTGTGGAAACTATCGTGAGTTTGTCTATTTCATGGACTGCCAAGATGGTGGTGTTACTCGCTCATCTGGAAATGTGGGATCAACGACAGTTGATGGTAATGTTACTTTTCGATTCTGTTTAGTAGAACCAGGAAATTATGGGGGGGGAACTCTTCTTTTATATAATTATAAGTGGACCCCTTCAGATGGAAGTGTGGACATTGTTAGAAGATACCATGACAATGAGGATCGAAGAAATAGCAATGAGATAAAAGATGATGGTGGATTAACATCTACCGGGCCAAGTTCTTTTAGCCATAACACGGCCTTTGTTTGGAGATTTAGTGAAAGACCAGCAAGAAAAATGCCTTTTAGTTATGGTGTTTTAAGAAATAGTATTGCCCTAGCCCCAATCATGCCCATTTCGATAGTCATTGATGATGAAAATAGTAAAAATGGAAATGAAGCCATTATTTGGTCTCATATAGCACTTAATCCAGTTGCAGGGTCAACATCAACCAGAGTGATGAACAACGGAGAAACTTTTAGAGGCATAACAGCTACATCTGATGGAGATACCAGCTATGCATTGAGTATATATTATTAAAACTGCTAAGAACCACTCATGACCTCAAAACATAGCAAGAATGCATATAAAAGCGTCATAAATAAAATAATCACCCTCACCATTGATTGTGAGGGTGATTTCGTAGAAGTAGAAGCTTCGCGCTACAATTTACTTAAAGTAATCTTCTAGTATATCAAGTAACTGCATATCAAAGATCAATACAGAATAACCAGGTATAGATTTTGCCCCTGCTTCTCCATACGCCATTTGCCAAGGCAAATAAACAGTCCAACGCTCGCCAACTCTCATTTGCTGCAAAGTTTCAATCCAACCGGTTATAGGAATCGCTACAGGAGGGTTAGTCATACTAATAGGATTAACCCAAAAATTGTTTGGTTTATCAAATGGACTAGGATTCTCTTCGGTAAAATTTTGATCAAACTTCTCACCTGTATAATATGTTCCACGATAAAAAACAGAAACAACATCTGGAATAACAGGACGCGCACCCGATGTATTCTCAGTTGTTACTTTATAATAAATCCTCATGTTCACATCAGTGAAAGGGACAAAATATTTCAAACCGCCATGGTCGGGCTTGGTATCGTATACATTCTGCAACGAATCAAGAAAGGCCTGATTGCGTGGCTGCCAATTATCATACTTACCTGCCTCCTTTGTCTCTTCGCAAGAAGTAGTAAACAAAGCAACCAGCAATAGCAAAGGTAATAAATAGATTTTCTTATTCATGCGTTAATCGTTTATTGGAGTGTTTTCAACAGAGAGGTAATGCTCACTCTGTCGGCAATAATATTATTCAGTTCGGAGATAGCTACACGTTCTTGCTGCATGGTATCGCGGTTACGCAACGTTACGCAGTTGTCTTCGAGTGTCTGATGATCGACTGTTACACAGAACGGAGTACCGATGGCATCTTGACGGCGGTAACGCTTTCCGATACTGTCTTTCTCGTCGTACTGACAGTGGAAGTGGAACTTGAGGCTGTCGATAATTTCGCGTGCCTTCTCGGGCAATCCGTCTTTTTTCACCAACGGCATCACAGCCAACTTCACCGGAGCCAAGGCAGCAGGCAGCTTCAGTACCACACGGCTCTCGCCATTCTCTAACTGCTCTTCGCAATAAGAGGCACTCATGATGCTCAGGAACATACGGTCTACACCGATAGAGGTTTCGATCACGTAAGGCACGTATGATTCGTTCAGCTCGGGGTCGAAATATTTGATGCTCTTGCCCGAGAACTTCTCGTGCTGGGAAAGGTCGAAATTGGTACGCGAGTGAATACCCTCCACCTCTTTGAAACCAAAAGGCATAAGGAACTCAATATCGGTAGCGGCATTGGCATAGTGAGCCAATTTATCGTGATCGTGGAAGCGATAGTGATCGTCGCCAAAACCGAGGGCTTTGTGCCATTTCAAACGAGCTTCTTTCCACTTCGGGAACCATTCGAGTTCGGTGCCGGGCTTTACGAAAAACTGCATCTCCATCTGTTCGAACTCACGCATACGGAAGATAAACTGACGGGCTACGATCTCGTTGCGGAAAGCTTTACCGATTTGAGCAATACCGAAAGGAATCTTCATGCGACCGGTTTTCTGAACGTTGAGGTAGTTCACAAAAATTCCTTGAGCCGTTTCGGGGCGAAGGTATATCTTGGTAGCACCATCGGCAGCAGCACCCATATCGGTAGAAAACATCAGGTTGAACTGACGCACCTCTGTCCAGTTTTTAGTACCGGAGATAGGGCAAACGATCTCTTCGTCGATGATGATCTGGCGAAGTTCTTCGAAATCACTATCGTTCAATGCTTTGGCAAAGCGGGCGTGGAGTGCATCGCGCTTGGCTTGGTTATCAAGTACACGACCGTTGGTAGCGCGGAATTGAGCTTCGTCAAACGACTCGCCGAACTTTTTGGCAGCCTTGGTTACCTCTTTGTTCATCTTATCGTCGTACTTAGCCAACTGATCCTCGATCAACACATCGGCACGGTAGCGTTTTTTAGAGTCTTTGTTGTCAATCAACGGATCGCTGAAAGCATCAACGTGCCCGGAAGCTTTCCAAATAGTAGGGTGCATAAAAATGGCCGAGTCGATGCCGACAATGTTCTCGTGCAACAACACCATGCTGTCCCACCAGTATTTCTTAATGTTGTTCTTTAGTTCAACACCCATTTGACCGTAGTCATAGACTGCTCCGAGTCCGTCGTAAATATCACTTGAAGGGAATACAAAACCATATTCTTTGCAGTGCGATACTAATTTCTTAAAAACATCTTCTTGTGCCATTTTATATACTATGTTTTACTTTTTAAATTATCCGAATTCAATAAAAACGCCACAAAGATAAAGATTTATATCCAATTCCGGGTAAACGGGCTACTTAATTTATCTTATTAATAGGCTTATCATAAAAAGATTAAATAGTTGATGTATCTTTGCACGCAATGCGCAAAAGACCGTCAATAAAATGAGATATTCGAAAATAAATAACTAAATAGTGCATAATTAGCTTTTTAATTTTGCTGATAGTCTCTATTATTTTTGTATTTTTGCCTGCACATCATCTTCACAATGATGCGAAAATGATAATTTGTTGTTAAAGAAAGAGGAACAATTGACACTATGAGTGACGAGATCAACGAGCTAACCGAAGGACATTCTGACTATAAACCAGCAGACTCACACGATGAAAATGTAAAACATCAGCTTACAGGTATGTACCAGACGTGGTTTCTGGACTATGCCTCGTATGTGATTCTGGAACGTGCTGTGCCTCATCTCAATGATGGGCTCAAGCCTGTACAACGGCGTATTCTGCATTCAATGAAGCGACTGGACGACGGACGCTATAACAAAGTGGCCAATATTGTAGGACACACCATGCAGTTTCACCCGCATGGCGATGCTTCGATTGGCGATGCTTTGGTGCAATTGGGACAAAAGGATTTGCTGGTCGACTGTCAGGGAAACTGGGGTAATATACTGACCGGAGACGGTGCAGCAGCCCCTCGTTATATCGAGGCGCGACTCTCGAAATTTGCCATCGATGTAGTGTTCAATCCGAAAACAACCGAATGGAAGCTTTCTTACGACGGGCGAAACAAAGAACCCATCACCCTCCCCGTAAAATTCCCCCTGCTACTGGCACAAGGGGTCGAGGGTATTGCCGTAGGACTCTCCTCTAAAATATTACCACATAACTACAACGAGCTTTGCGACGCTTGTATCAAGTATTTGAAAGGCGAGCCATTCAAACTCTATCCCGACTTTCAGACCGGTGGATCGATTGATGTCTCGAAATACAACGATGGCGAGCGTGGCGGTTCTGTGAAGGTACGGGCAAAAATAAATAAGATAGATAACAAAACACTATCTATCAATGAGATTCCCTACGGAAAAACAACCTCCTCGATTATTGAATCGATCTTGAAAGCGGTAGATAAAGGTAAAATAAAGATACGCAAGGTAGATGACAATACGGCAGCCAATGTAGAGATTCTGGTACATCTGGCTCCGGGAGTTTCATCGGACAAAACCATCGATGCGCTCTATGCCTTTACCGATTGTGAAGTAAGTATCTCTCCCAACTGTTGCGTGATCGACGATCAAAAGCCACATTTCCTTACAGTTAGCTACGTGCTGCGCAAGTCGGCCGATAATACCCTCGGTTTACTTCGACAAGAATTGGAGATACGCAAAGCGGAGTTGCAGGAAAACCTTCACTTTGCCTCGCTCGAAAAGATATTTATCGAGCAACGCATCTATAAAGACAAAGAGTTTGAGCAGGCCAAAGACATGGATGCTGCTTGCGAACATATTGACAGCAGACTGGAGCCGTTCTATCCCCTCTTCATCCGCGAAGTAACCAAAGAAGATATCTTACGACTGATGGAGATCAAGATGGGACGCATCCTGAAGTTCAACAGCGACAAGGCCGAAGAGCTCATTGCCCGCACCAAGGAAGATATTGCAGAGATCAACCACCACCTCGAAAACATCGTCACCTATACCATCAACTGGTATCAGATGTTGAAGGACAAATACGGAAAAAATTTCCCGCGCCGCACTGAGTTACGTAATTTCGATACCATCGAGGCAGCCAAAGTGGTAGAGGCGAACGAAAAGCTCTACATCAACCGTGAAGAGGGATTCGTAGGCACCTCGCTGAAGAAAGACGAGTTCGTGGCTTGTTGTTCGGATATAGACGATATGATTATCTTCTTCCGCGATGGCAAATACCTCATTACGCCGGTAGCCGACAAGAAGTTTGTCGGGAAAAACGTGCAGCACGTCGATATCTTCAAGAAAAACGATAAACGAACCATCTACAACGTTGCCTATCGCGACGGAAAAGAGGGTACGACATACATCAAACGCTTTGCCGTAACGTCAATCGTTCGCGACCGCGAATATGACCTCACACTGGGCACTCCCGACTCGCGTATTACCTATTTCAGTGCCAACCCCAACGGAGAGGCCGAAATAATCAAAGTAACACTAAAGCCCAACCCGCGCGTACGTCGCATTATTTTTGAACGCGACTTCAGCGAAATTGGCATTAAGAGCCGACAAGCACAAGGAGTCATCCTAACCCGACTACCGGTGCATAAGATTGCATTGAAACAAAAAGGGGGATCGACCTTGGGAGGACGCAAGGTTTGGTTCGACCGCGACGTGCTACGTCTTAATTATGATGGCAGAGGCGAGTTCCTTGGCGAGTTTCAGAGCGACGACAGCATCTTGGTTGTGTTGAACAATGGCGATTACTACACCAGCAATTTCGACATAAGCAATCACTACGAAGACAATGTAAGCATTATCGAGAAGTATGATCCCAATAAAATATGGACTGCCGCGCTGTATGATGCCGATCAGCAGAACTACCCTTACCTGAAGCGTTTCTGCTTTGAGGGAAGTGCACGAAAGCAGAACTATATGGGCGAAAACAAAAAGAATCAATTGATTCTGCTCACAGACGAATACTACCCACGGTTGGAAGTCGTTTTTGGTGAGCATGACAGTTTCCGCGACCCACTCCTGATTGATGCCGATGAGTTTATTGCCGTAAAGGGATTTAAGGCCAAAGGGAAACGCATCACCACATTTACTGTGGCAACGATCAATGAGTTAGAGCCGATCCGCTTCCCGGAACCACCGGCCGAAAAAGCGGAAGAGCCGGAAGAAGAGGCAGAAAACCTGGATCCGGATAGCGATAAAAGTGAAGGAGATATTATAGATGAAATTACCGGGCAGATGAAACTTTTTTGAATATAATTGTACCATACGCCGATGTACGAATGAAGAAAAACATACGCTTTATCATCTACCTGAGTGGGATACTACTGCTTTATTGCAGCAACACAATTGCTCAGCCTTTTTCTGATTCGCTATCGGCCAATCGGTATATCACACGAGCCACCTTATTCGGGATGGGATATACAAATGTCTTCGACACCTATCTCTCGCCTCAGGAATACAAAGGTGTTGATTTCCGCATCTTAAATGAAACAATGCGGATGACAAACCTTTGCGGTGGAAGGGTATCGATACAAAGCCTCTTCCAAGCCGATATCGGATACACACATAACCGCACCAATAACAATAATACTTTTTCCGGCTTGGTAAACTGGAACTATGGTCTTCACTATCAATTCCGGCTGACCAACAACTTTAAACTATTGGCCGGGGCACTAGGCGACATCAATGCAGGGTTTGTTTACAACCTTCGCAACACGAACAATCCGGCATCGGCACGCGGATACATCAATCTGGATGCTTCGGTTATGGCCATCTGGCATCTGAGAATTAAACGATACCCAATCGTACTCCGCTATCAGGCCAATCTGCCTGTAATGGGAGTCATGTTTTCGCCAGAGAAAGGACAATCGTATTATGAGATATTTACACTGGGCAATAGCAGTAAGGTTATTCAATTCACTTCACTACATAACCAGCCCTCTTTACGGCAGATGCTTTCGGTAGACCTGCCTATCCGCTATGCTAAGATGAGAGTTAGCTATGTGGCAGACCTACAACAATCGCACGTTAATGACATAAAGACGCATACGTACTCCCACGTATTTATGATGGGATTTGTCAAAGACATGTACTTGGTACGCAATAAAAAAGGTACACCACTGCCTGCAGCAGTAAGAGCCTACTGAGTAAACAGAATGTAAACATTGAGCATGAGGAGATGAAAGGAAAATGGATACAATGGATCTTTTCAATTTGCTTTCTAATACAACTATCGGGATGTATTGGCGAGGAAAAATATGCCGATGATCCCGAAGGAAACTTCAGGCAGTTATGGAAGATAATTGATGAACAATACTGTTTCTTTGAATATAAAAACATTGATTGGAAAGCTATCGGTGACAAAACCGCCAAAAAGATCAAGCCACAGATGGACGAACAGCAACTATTTGCCGTGCTGAGTGAAATGCTCAACTACTTACAAGACGGGCATGTCAACTTATTATCCTCCTTTGATCAGTCGGGCTACGATGTCACAACCAACTCAGTACGCAATTTTGATGAAAACATCCTTGTGGATAATCGCTACCTGGGCCGTAGTTACCGCACTCTTTCTGGAATAAAGTATAAGATTCTGAATGATAACATTGGATATATCTATTATGAGAGTTTCCAAAACACGTTGGATGAAACCGACCTAAATAATATACTTTCTTACTTCTCTGCATGCGACGGCCTCATCATTGATATACGTCAAAACGGTGGAGGCAATGCTACCAACTCGGCGCGTATAGCCTCAAGATTCGTTGAGAAGAAAACATTAACCGGATACATCCAGCACAAAACCGGATCGGGACATAATGACTTCTCGACACCATATCCCATCTATCTGATACCAGCCGGAGGGGTGCGATGGACAAAACCGGTAGCCGTTCTAACCAATCGCCACTCATATAGTGCCGCCAATGACTTTGTAAACCACATGAAAGGATTGCCCAACGTAACTATCATAGGCGACACAACAGGTGGCGGCGGCGGAATGCCCTTCACCTCCGAACTTCCTAATGGATGGACGATTCGATTTTCGGCCAGTCCACACTTTGATGATAAAATGAACCATATAGAATGGGGAATTGAGCCCGATCATAAAGTAAACATGGACAGTAAAGACGCCAATAAAAACATCGATACAATTATTGAAGCAGCGCGTAAAAGGCTCCAATTGGAAAGATAATACAATAGAAAATGAAACTTTATCGCTTTTTCGCTTGCCAGATAAGAAAATATCACTATCTTTGCACCGCTAACGAAAATAGCAGCGATAATTAATTTGCGGGTGTGGCGTAATTGGTAGCCGCGCCAGACTTAGGATCTGGTGTTTCGCGACGTGTAGGTTCGAGTCCTATCACCCGCACAAATTAACAGCGTCTTTGGAAACAATTGTTTCCAAAGACGCTGTTTGCTTTTAAAACCTCTCAACGGTTAGATTTACATTCTGCTTCTTCAACGAAACCTTTTCTTCTCTATTTTGTTTCAAAGTGTACTTCGCTGACCACTAATTTAGTGACCGGACAGCTTAAGTATACTCAATTTATAATATCTATATAGTAAAATTAAACCAAATGAGACCTAAACCCTTACAACCAATCCTCCTACGGGAGAGAATTTCGTGGCTCAGAAATATTCTGACCCTTACCTGCTTGTTGTTAACCGCTTCACCCCTACTTGCACAGGTAAAAACGGTTACAGGTACCGTAACCGATATACAGAACGAACCACTGATCGGCGTGTCGGTAGTAGTACAAGGCACTGCTACCGGAACTGTGACCGGGTTGGATGGCGGCTACTCTATTTCTGTGGTACCCGAAAATGTACTTGAATTTTCCTATGTGGGAATGAAGCCACAAAACATCACCGTCGGATTGCAGAACGTAATTAATGTGGTTCTGAAAGACGACTCACAGATGCTGGCCGAAACCGTAGTTATTGGATATGGTAGTGCCAAGAAACGTGATTTGACCGGTTCGATAACCAATATCAAAGGAGATGAGATTGCTAATAAACCAGCAACAAATCCACTATCTTCGTTGCAAGGAAAAATTGCCGGTGTACAAATTGTGAACTCAGGACGTGCAGGTGCCGATCCGGAAATCCGCGTACGAGGCACCAACTCTATCAACGGATACAAGCCTTTATACATCGTCGATGGATTATTCAATGACAACATCAACTTCCTGAATCCGGAAGACATCGAATCCATGGAGATTTTAAAAGATCCCTCATCACTCGCTATCTTCGGTGTACGGGGTGCCAATGGTGTCATTATCATCACAACCAAAAAAGCCAAAGAAGGACAGACATTGGTGAACATCAACACCTCTTTCGGTTGGAAATCGGTAGTTGATAAAATCGGCCTTACCAACGCGTCACAGTTTAAAGAGCTATACAATGAACAACTGACAAACGAAGGTGCCACCCCATTCAATTTCAATAATTGGAATGCCAATACCAACTGGCAGGATGCCATCTTTCAAACAGCTTTCTTAACCAACAACAACATCAGTATTACAGGTGCCTCTCCTAAACATAGTTTTTACCTCGGCGTAGGATATGCTTACGAACAAGGTAACATCCGACATGAAAAGTTTAGCAAGGTAACGATCAATGCCAGCAATGAGTATAAAATTACCGATAACTTAAAAGTAGGATTCCAGTTCAACGGGGCACGTATGTTGCCAACAGATGCAAAAGAGGTATTGGATGCTATTCGAGCCACTCCTGTTGCACCGATATTCAATGATGAATATGGACTCTATACCGCCTTACCCGAGTTCCAAAAGGCGCAGATCAATAACCCAATGGTTAAAGTAGACCTGCAAGCCAACACCAATAAAGCGGAGAATTATCGTGCCTCGGGCAGCATTTATGGCGAGCTTAACTTTCTTAAGTATTTTACTGCCCGGGCTACCTTTTCCATGGATTATGCTTCGGACAACGGACGGCTTTACATGCCTATTCTTAAAGTGTACGACCCTACGGTATCTGGCAATATAGCCACGCTAGGCACCGGAAAGACTGAGGTGAGCCAGTTTAAGCAGAACGAAACAAAAGTACAAAGCGACTATGTACTAACTTACCAGAACAGCTTCAAAGAAGGCACCCACAACCTAACGGCTACTGTCGGTTTTACCACCTATTATAATTCGCTCAGCCGTCTCGATGCAGCCCGCAAACAAGGTGTCGGATTGGTCATTCCTTACGACCCTGATAAATGGTTCGTCAGCATTGGTGATGCTGCCACCGCCACCAACGGAAGCACTCAGTGGGAACGAAGCACTGTTTCTATGTTGGGTCGTGTGATCTATAATTACAAAGGCAAGTATCTATTTAACGGATCCTTCCGCCGTGATGGCTCTTCGGCATTCTCCTACACAGGTAATGAATGGCAAAACTTTTATTCTGTGGGTGCCGGTTGGTTGATGAGCGAAGAAGAGTTCATGAAGGGAATAAAATGGCTCGACATGCTGAAGATCAAAGGCTCTTGGGGTACATTAGGAAACCAGAATCTTGATACTGCTTATCCGGCCGAACCTCTATTAAAGAATGCTTATTCGGCAGTATTTGGCAACCCATCTATTATCTATCCGGGCTATCAGTTAGCCTACCTGCCCAACCCCGACCTGCGTTGGGAAAAGGTAGAAGCTTGGGAAGCCGGTTTCGAAGCCAATATGCTACGCAACCGACTCCATTTCGAAGGTGTATATTACAAAAAGAATACCAAAGACCTGCTGGCCAGCATACCGGGCATTTCGGGAACCATACCCGGTATCGGCAACCTTGGCGAAATTCAGAATAGTGGTGTTGAACTGGCTGCCACCTGGCGCGATCAGATTGGCAACTGGGGATACTCAGTGAGTGCCAACCTGACTACAATCAATAATAAGGTAAAGAGCTTGGTACAGGAAGGATATTCGATCATTGCAGGCGATAAGAGTCAAAGCTATACAGAAGCAGGATATCCGATCGGCTTCTTCTATGGTTACAAAGTAGATGGTATTTATCAGAATCAGGCCGAGATCAGTGCATCGCCTACCAACACATTGGCAACGGTAACACCCGGTGATTTGAAGTTTGCCGATGTGAATGGAGACGGTAAGATTACTCCCGCAGACCGTACCAAGATTGGCGACCCGACACCTGACGTCACCTATGGTATGTCTTTAGGTTTGTCTTATAAAAATTGGGATCTGGCTGTCGATATGATGGGCCAAGGCGGAAATCAGATATTCCGCACGTGGGATAATTACAACTTTGCCCAATTCAACTACCTGGATCAACGCCTCGACCGTTGGCACGGCGAGGGTACCTCTAACTCGCAACCACTGTTGAATACCAAGCATTCTATCAACTCGTTCAACTCTGAGTATTTTATAGAAAGCGGTAGCTTCTTCCGTATTCGCAATGTGCAACTAGCTTATTCGTTTGACAAAACATTGCTTGCCAAAATCCGCTTGCAAGCACTCAAACTCTACGTAAATGCACAGAACCTGAAAACATGGAAGCACAATACCGGCTTCACACCCGAACTGGGTGGCTCGGCTATTGCCTTCGGAGTAGACAACGGTAGTTATCCGGTTCCGGCCATCTATACATTTGGTATTAACCTAACGTTCTAAATGCTTCGTGCACTCACAAAGTGCGATAAGCGATTATTCACCAATTAAACTCATACATAATGAAACGATATAAATTCATTTTGCTGGTAGCCATTGCGGCACTGACAAGCAGTTGTAACGATTTTCTCGACCGCAGCCCCCAAGGGCAGTTCACCGAAGACGATAACCCCAATGCGTTGGTAGACGGTAAGATATACAATGTATACACCATGATGCGAGACTATAACATCACCGCCGGTGCTCCGGCTTTTGCCATCCATTGTTTCCGCAGCGAAGACAGTGAAAAAGGAAGTATTATCAGCGACGGATCCGACGTGGCACAGATGTATGACGACTTTGTATACACCCCTACCAATGGTTTGTTAGGTGCCTACTGGAGTCAGAACTACGCGGTCATCTTCCAATGCAATGATATTCTACAAACCATTGCCGATACCGAAGCCGCCGGTAAACTGACCGACAACGACCGTCGTAATCGTGGCGAAGCAATGTTCTTCCGCGCCTATTGTTATTTCAACCTTGTCCGTGCTTTCGGCGAAGTGCCTCTCGTAACCATCCGGGTCAATCAAGCATCGGATGCCAATGTGCCCAAGACGGCAGTTGCCAATCTGTATAAGCAGATAGATAGCGACCTGAGTACAGCAGAGTCTTTACTACCCGAACAATGGAGTCCCGAGTTCTTGGGTCGTCTCACATGGGGAGCTGCACGTTCGCTTCATGCTCGTACGTTCATGATGCGCAACAATTGGGACAGCCTCTATGTAGCTGCCAACGATGTGATGCAGAGTGGACTTTACAACTTAAATACACCTTATGATGAAATATTTACCGACCGTGGCGAAAACTCCGGCGGATCTATCTTCGAACTACAATGCACAGCCACCGCTGCCATGCCTGCAAGTACACAGATCGGCAGCCAATTTGCCGAAGTGCAAGGTGTACGTGGTGCCAATCAATGGGATTTAGGTTGGGGATGGCATATGGCCACTCCGCTCATGTATAATGCTTTCGAGGCCGGAGATCCCCGACGTGACGCTACGTTACTCTATTTCCGCAAGGAAGATACCGACCCGGTCACTCCGGAAAACACCAATACCCCTTACAAGGAATCGCCTGTATCGCAAGCCATGGGTTTTGCCTTTAACAAGAAGGTTTATACCGACCCTGCCCTGCGCCGTGAGTTTACCAACAAAGGTTTTTGGGTAAACATTCGTCTTATCCGCTATTCCGACGTGGTATTGATGGCAGCCGAAAGTGCCAATGAGCTGGGCAAAACTGCCGAAGCCAATGCCGATTTGGAGTTAGTGCGTGCTGCCGCCCGTGGCAATAACGCCAATGTGTTACCCAAAATCACCTCCCTGTCGCAAAGCGTTCTTCGCGATGCCATTCGCCACGAGCGCAGAGTTGAGTTGGGTATGGAATTCGACCGTTTCTACGACCTTGTACGCTGGGGCATTGCTTCCGATGTGTTACATGCAGCAGGTAAGGTGAACTATCAACCTAAAAATGCACTGTTACCCTTGCCTCAAACCGAGATAGATAAGTCGAAGGGTGTCTTGATACAGAACCCGAATTATTAATTTCAAGGAGACATCGGGGTAAATAAACACCGGTATAAAAATAAATATATGAAAAAGCGAAACTATATATTCACATTCGTCCTGCTGGCGATGGCGCTGACTGCACAAGCTCAGAAGTCGCCGCAGGACATGAATCGATTCATCGATGCGCTCATGAGCCGCATGACCACCGAAGAGAAAATCGGTCAACTTAACTTGCCCGCAGCAGGCGATATAACGACCGGGCAGGCCAAAAGTGCCAATATCGCTCAGAAGATACAAGCCGGACAAGTAGGCGGATTATTTAATCTGAAAGGAGTAGAGAAAATACGAGATGTACAAAAGTTAGCCGTAGAGCAATCCCGACTGGGTATTCCTTTGCTTTTCGGCATGGATGTTATTCACGGTTACGAAACGATCTTTCCTATTCCTTTGGGATTATCCTGTACATGGGATTTGGGGGCTATCGAACAATCGGCACGCATTGCAGCAGTCGAAGCTTCGGCCGATGGTATCTCATGGACCTTCTCACCCATGGTCGATGTAAGTCGTGATCCTCGCTGGGGACGCGTCTCCGAAGGATCGGGCGAAGATCCCTATCTGGGGGCACTCATAGCCAAAGCGATGGTTCAAGGGTATCAGGGCGAAGCCATGAAGCGCAATGATGAGATCATGGCGTGCGTTAAGCACTTTGCTCTTTATGGAGCTGCCGAAGGAGGGCGTGATTACAATACGGTAGACATGAGCCGCCAACGCATGTTCAATGAGTATATGCTACCCTACCAGGCTGCCGTAGAAGCAGGTGTAGGTAGTGTGATGGCCTCGTTCAACGAAGTAGACGGTGTGCCCGCTACCGGCAATAGGTGGCTGATGACCGATGTGCTACGCAATATGTGGGGCTTTGGTGGATTCGTAGTAACAGACTACACCGGCATCAATGAAATGATCGACCATGGCGTAGGCAATCAGCAAACAGTCGCTGCACAAGCATTGAATGCAGGGATCGACATGGATATGGTAAGCGATGCCTTCGTAGGAACCATCGCACAATCCATAAAAGAGGGCAAGGTTTCGATGGCGACATTGAATAACGCTTGCCGCCTCATTCTGGAGGCAAAGTATAAGCTGGGGCTGTTCGATAATCCTTATAAGTACTGCGACCCGGCACGTCCGGCACGCGACATCTTTACAGCCGCTCATCGGCGCGCCGCCCGTGGCATTGCTGCCGAGAGTTTCGTATTGCTTAAAAACGAGAACCAAACCCTGCCTTTGCGTGCCAACGGTACCATTGCCGTTATTGGTCCATTGGCCGACACACGCACCAATATGCCGGGCACCTGGAGTGTAGCTGCAGTGCTCGACCGCTCTCCTTCGCTCATTGAAGGATTGCGCCAGATGGTGGGGCAGATGGATATGATGCCTTTAAACCAACCCAGTGAACCGTGGTATATACCGACGATAGAGAATGGTGCAAACATCACCTTGCTTTACGCCAAAGGTAGCAACCTGATAGCCGACTCAGCTTACGAGGAACGCGCCACCATGTTTGGCCGCTCCTTGAATCGGGATTCGCGAACCAACGAACAACTCTTGCAAGAGGCATTGGCAACGGCCAATAAGGCAGATGTCATTGTGGCTGCACTGGGCGAATCGTCCGAGATGAGCGGCGAAAGCAGCAGCCGCACCGACCTGTCCTTGCCCGATGTGCAACAAACCTTACTCAAAGCCCTTGTTGCCACAGGCAAACCGGTTGTATTGGTGCTATTCACCGGACGTCCTCTGGTACTCAACTGGGAGCAAGCCAATGTACCTGCCATACTGAATGTATGGTTCGGCGGATCGGAAGCGGCTTATGCCATTGGCGATGTCTTGTTCGGACGTGTTAACCCGAGCGGAAAGCTGACCATGAGTTTCCCACAGAATGTAGGGCAAATTCCGTTGTACTACGCACACAAAAACACCGGTCGACCACTCAAAGCCGGCAGCGGATTTGAGAAGTTCCGTTCAAACTACCTCGACGTAAGTAACGATCCGCTGTATCCGTTTGGTTTCGGGCTATCCTATACAACGTTTACTTACAGTAATCTGACGGTAAACAATCCATCGATGACTATGAATGGCTCCCTCACCGCTTCGGTAACGGTAACCAACACCGGACAGTTTGCCGGCAGCGAAGTCGTTCAACTCTACATACGCGACCTTGTAGGAAGTACTACACGTCCCGTGAAGGAGCTGAAAGGATTTGAGAAGATTTACCTGCAACCGGGGCAATCACGCGTGGTCAACTTTACCATCACACCCGATATGCTCAAGTTCTACAATTACGACTTGAAGTTTGTTGCCGAACCGGGAGACTTTGAAGTCATGATTGGAAGCAACAGCCGGGATGTAATGACAACTAAATTCTCCTTGCAATGAAAAGGTTGAGAGTAATAGGACTGTATACCCTCTGTGCTTGCTTAATGGCAGGAACAGAATCGTGTACGAACCACAAGAAAGCGGTTACAGCCACTCCGGCTGCCGATACGCTGACCGATAGCGAATTGTTAGATTCGGTAGAACGGCGCACCTTCCTTTATTTCTGGGAGGCTGCCGAGGCCACGAGCGGCATGGCTCGCGAACGTTATCACATGGATCATAACTACCCGGCAGGTGGCCCCGAGATAGTAACTTCGGGAGGTAGTGGATTCGGTATCATGGCACTCATTGCCGGTATCGACCGAGGATACGTTACTCCTCAGGAGGGTCGCGAACGCATGGAACGTATCGTATCGTTTCTCGAACGTGCCGACCGTTTCAAAGGAGCGTACCCACATTGGTGGAATGGCGAAACGGGACGCGTACAACCTTTCGGACAAAAGGACAACGGGGGAGATCTTGTTGAAACAGCCTTCTTAATGCAGGGATTATTGACCGCCCACCAATACTACGTAAACGGCGACCGTCCGGAACAAGCCTTAGCCAAGCGCATCGACGCCCTTTGGCGGGATGTTGACTGGAACTGGTATCGCCGTGGCGAACAAAACGTGCTCTATTGGCATTGGAGCCCTACTTACGGATGGGATATGGACTTTCCGGTACACGGGTACAACGAATGTATGATTATGTATATTCTAGCTGCCTCATCGCCTACCCATGGCGTTCCGGCAGCCGTATATCACGAAGGATGGGCACAGAACGGAGCCATCGTCTCTCCACATAAGGTAGAGGGTATTGAACTCCACCTACGCTATCAAGGTACCGAAGCCGGACCGCTGTTTTGGGCACAATACTCCTTCCTCGGACTCGATCCGGTGGGGTTGGGTGATGAATACTGCCCGAGCTACTTTAACGAAATGCGGAACTTAACACTGGTCAACCGGGCTTACTGTATCCGCAACCCCAAACATTACAAAGGATTCGGACCCGACCTCTGGGGACTTACCGCCAGCTATTCGGTCAACGGATATGCTGCCCATAGCCCCAATGAGCGCGATGATCTGGGGGTCATTGCCCCCACGGCTGCACTATCTTCCATCGTCTACACCCCTGAGTACTCCTTGCAGGTAATGCGCCACCTTTATAAGATGGGCGATAAGGTCATGGGGCCATATGGATTCTACGACGCTTTCAGCGAAACCGACAATTGGTACCCGAAACGATACCTCGCCATTGACCAAGGTCCGATAGCTGTCATGATCGAGAATTATCGAACAGGCCTATTATGGAAGCTCTTCATGAGCCATCCGGATGTAAAAAACGGACTAAAGAAATTGGGAATGAAAGAATAAGAAAAAGGCTCTTGCTCCTCTTTAGATTGAGCAAGAGCCTTTGCTTTATGGACTAGTTTGTCGATCCCCCACCATCGCCACCTCCACCTTTCACATCATCGTTGTTGATGCTACGAGAGGCTTTTTTGACACTGGCTTTTAGTTCACCGATACGATAGCTGACGCTCACACCGAACCGACGACGCGAATATTTGGAGTCCGAGGTGTTTTTGAAACCAACTCCTTCGGTCGTATAGCTACTCTTTTGGTATTTCTGGAAGAAGTTGCCGGCAAAGGCACTCAACGTTAATCGCTTCTCTTTCAAGAACGATTTATTAACACTTAAGCTATAATCATAGAAGCTGCTTCCTCTGCCTTGCAACGTGGTATAGGGTGTTTGCCCCATGAGATTCAAACTCACACGAATGTCGAGCGGCAGGGTTTGCTGTACACCTCCGTAAGCAAAGAAGTTCCATCCGCGGTTCTCCAGATTTTGCGCCGGGCTCTTCAGGTGATCATAATCGGCATTCATATTCATGTATATACGAGTTTTGGGCGATGCATTCCAGTTTACATACGCACTCAGGCCGGCAGAGCTACTCTTACCGATGTTTTGATAGGTAGAGTACAGTACCTCTTTACCCGTAGGGTTCTTCAAGCCTTCAATCTCTTTATCATTTACCAATGTTGTTACATTCTCAATACCATTGTTATTGAACGAATAGCGCAGCGAGAGATTCAAGTTGAACTTTTGCGTAAAGTTACTGTAGCTAATGTTGAATGCATGGCTTTTTTCACTCTCCAGATTCGGATTTCCTTGGCGGATATAGCTAGGATTAGTGTCGTCAAGATACGGATTCAGGTACCAGATACTCGGGCGCCATATACGCATATCATATCCGGCGCGGATGTTTGACATCTCCGTCAGCTTAAAGCCAAAACTGGCCGAAGGTACTACATCATTAAAGTTCGAATCAAAATTACGATCAGGCGTATCGGCATATTTCACGTCCTGCATGGTTCGTTCATAACGCACTCCGGCCTTACCCGAAAACTTCTTCACTTTGATACCATATCCCAGATACGCTGCCATAATATCGTTCAGGTGCTTGTAATGACTACTGCGATACGCGTCGTATTCTCCCTCTTCATTGTATCGGTTATTGTCGCTGGTATTGTTACGAATGATGTATTTCAAACCTGTCTCCAACGTATGTATTTTAGCAATAGGGGTTGTATAGTCGGCCTGAAAGGTATGTTCGGAGCTGTTCTGTTTGCCATTGGAGCTTTGGTTTAGCAAAACGGCATCCAGATAGTCCGACCACTCGGGTGTGAACTTAATATCGTTGTACCAGAATTTAGAGTCGGAAGTGCTGGGACGCGTATTTATCTTATAAGAAAGCGTAAACATACGTTCTTTGTTCTTGCGCGATGTACGTTGATAATCGAGATTTCCACGAATAGAATACCACGACCCACTGCTGTTTCCATTGGTACGGTACGAATAGAGCGGATCGGAAAGTGCCGCAGCCCCTATATTACGCATCTGCGTAAAACCCTCATTGGTTCCGTCATTGTTGCCACCATACATACCAAAACCGAGGCTGATCAATCGCAACGTATCAATCTCGTAGCTTCCTTCCAGGTTTCCACTCTGAAAGCCATAATCGCTTTTATAGGAACTTTCGCTTACAATCTCAGTCTTTGCAGCCGTATTCTCTTGCGTACCATTCGAATAAGAGCGCGGCGAAGAGTTGAGATTAAAGCTATACCGACCGGATAAGGTTAGTTTTCCTTTTTTTATAGTCGCATACGCACTGGCTCCGCCACCGGTATTGCTGGCATTGCCCGAGAAAGTGGCGGTATACCCTTCAAATCCACTACCAATTGTGACGATATTCAGAATACCTCCGATGCCTTCAGCATCGTATTTAGCTCCGGGATTGGTTATTACTTCAATGTGCTTGATCGTATTGGCCGGCATACTTTTGAGTACATCCACCGGATTGTTGCTCATCATATTATCGGGCTTTCCATTCACATGTATCTTAAAACTACTGCTGCCGTTGACCTTAATATTATCTTCGCCATCTACCGTTACAAGAGGTACTTTACGAAGCATCTCGAGTACTGTGTTGCTTTTCGAATCGGGGTCATCCTGTACATTATATTCTATCTTATCAATATCAGCCTTTACCAATGGTTTTTGGGCAATTACTTCAACACCTTTCAGCTCGTTGGTTGCTTCGGCTGTGTAGAGTGTCCCCAGATCGACTGTTTTTTCTTCGGGCTTCAATGTGAAATCCTTTACCACGGTTATTTTACCTATCGACGAGATGGTAAGTGTATAAAGGCCGGGAAGTGCGCTCATTTTCTCCTGAAACCGACCTTTCATATCAGTGACGGCCATCTTTAGTGCTTTGGCAGGTGCCTCCTTTTTTACGATACGAATAGTTGCATAGGGCTCGCCTTCTTGCGTCAACGAATCCAACAACACCCCTTTAATCGAATACGAAGAGGAGACCGCTTGCTGCGCATAGCCGACCGTAGTAAGGAAAGACAATAGTAAAAATAACAATAGTAGTTTGTTCTTCATGGTAACATTGATTTGAGTTCATAACTAATAAGACGCAAAGTTATCCTATTTATCACAGGAATGCGACAAAAATAGGTGATTTAGCGACACCTACGAAATATTCGGAGTTAAGAATACTAAACAAATGATGTAAAACAAATCGATTTAGTCAATAAAATAGAAAACAGCTAATAGAATGATATTCACCACGATCACACAACTAAAGCCACCGAGTATCCAAGGGCGGAGTGCACTACGCCTACCCGAGAAAAAAAGTGCATAACACATATTGACCATAATATTGCTTACAATGGCCTGCATGGTACATGCGGTAATAACAAATCCGCTTACATGTGCTGTGTCTTGTAGAAGATTAAGAATAAAAGGAGTGATATCGCTGAAGCCGGAGATGAACGACAAGAGATTTAAACCGCCTGTACCGGCATACAACAATGTATAATGCGTAAGGATAGTAAATACGACAAATAGTCCGGCAAAAATTAACGCTACTTTAAACTCCAACGGGTTATCGCTCGAGTCCTCTTCGACCACCGGATCGGAAGATACTTTACGCTTTTGCCGGGTATGAATAAACCAGGCGGTAGCCGCACTGATAAGAGCCATAATAAGTAAATAGGGGTATATGTCTGCAAATATCTCCCGGCTGAAAATAAAAATCAGAATCATAAAGCGAAGGAACATAATGCTCACAGCAAGCAACATCGCAGCTACATACTCGGTAGCCTCCTGAGGCTGTGCATTTTTGCTTTTGCGCGCCAGTACTGAGATGGTAGCCGTGCTGCTATACAATCCACCTATAATACCGGATATAAGTACTCCCGATTCATGAAACACATACCGTTTCAGCAGATAAGACAGGTAGGAAATACCCGAAACGATAACCGTTGCCAACCAAATGGTATAGGGCGTCAGGTTAATATCGGGAATGAGATTGTGATTGGGCAGCATGGGCAGGATGATACCACTGATGGCAAGAAACTTGGCGAGTGTAATCATCTCGTCATTCTGCATTCGCTGAGCTATTTCAGTGAAGGTATGTTTCAACTCGGTAAGCAGCAACACGGTAACGATAACCATGACATAGAACCAAGAGGGTTGTGTTGCCACAATCGGAGCAATACAATAGGTAATGAGTGCAATGATAATCGTTGTAACGCCAAAGACATGAAACTGCGATTGCTTGACATAATAGTTCAAGCCCAACAGCACTCCCAGAATAGCACCGCCACCCATAAAGAGACGCAACTGTTCGGGATCGAGAATATAAAGCAGATAACCTAAGATTCCGATAAAAGTGAAAGTACGGTCGGTACCGAAAAGCGTCGCTTCACCTTCACGCTTCAAACTGATCTTTCGCTGAGAGAGGCCGATAAGAAGAGAAAATAACGTAACCAACAGAAAAGTAACCAGTTCGCTAGGCAGGTATTCATAAAGCTGTTCCATATAGTGTCCTTTTAGTAGAAGAACAAATATAAAGATTATTTGTTAAATCACCAGCTTATAAATGGTTTTTTCATTAATTGCGAATTATAGTAGCGTGCATCGCCGGTCACCTCCTCGCCTATAAAATCGGGTTTTACAAACGGTTCACCTTCGTGGGCAAGTTCCACCTCGGCCATTACCAGTCCGGCATTGTCGCCATAGAACTCGTCTACCTCAAATACATGCGCTCCGCTACGTACCAGATAACGCGTTTTGTCGATCACGCCGGGTTCGCAAAGCCTCATCAGCTCCTCGGCCTCGATCAACGGGAGCTCTCGCTCCCATTCATATCGGCTGGTACCGGCAGCATTGGAGATTCCTTTGATTGTAAGGTAGCCTTTATCGTCGCGAATGCGCACCCGCACCGTTCGCTCACGAACGCTACTGATATAGCCTTGCTTGATTCGGCTGTGCGCATAGGCCTGCGACTTAAACTCTTTGGTTACGAGAAACTTTCGTTCAATCTCCTGTGCCATATACTTAGAAATTCAATTGAATACGAAGGCCTAAAATACCATAATCGTTCCCACCTTCGCCAGCTACATCTTCGGGTTTGTAAGCGATCTGCCCGTTTTCCATCACACCAACTGCTGCCGCTCCGTACGCATTGGCATATTTATCGTGAGCAACATACGAGTAGTTGAGCTGCAGTTTCAGGTTGCGGTTTACATAATAGGTAGCACCTACTGTCCATCCGTCGGAAGTTCCACCTTTGATGAGATTTCCATTCAGATCGAGCCGATCGAAGCGTGCAGCCAGTTCCACATCGCCCCAACTACGCCCGAAAGAAGGCTCGGTAAAGGCTCCGCGCGAAGTACTGTACTTCTGTTGCCCACCAAATAAAAGATAAGATGCCTGTACGTAGAAGCCGTTGAACCGTTCGGTGCCCAAACCTTCCATGCGGCTGGTGTTGTTCAGAATATATTCACCCTGCATACGAAAGGCTTTGTAGAAGGCACCCAACTCAGCACCCACCAACCAGTCGTGGCTGACCGAAGCAATAGGACCTGTATCTAAGAACTTAATTTTATTGATACGCGACAACGAATTGGAGCTATAACGCACCGTATTGGGCATCTTTGTGCCTACACTGGTTTTGGGAGTGCGATAAGAGGCGGCCAGCCCCAGGTGAAGTCCTTTTTCTTTATTGGCCGACATTGGCATCCATACCCCGCGGGCGGTATATGAAATACCTTCGTCTATCCCATCCTTATTATTGCTTTCGGAATAGTCTTTCTCTTTGCTTCCGTTAATGGCTCTGAAGTGCACGCCCGCTGCTCCCAAAAACTGCTTGTACTGCCACGCAGCTTGTACACCCATGTGAAACTCTGGATTAAAGGCCGAGCTTACATTGGCTTTTTCCATAAACATGAGATCGCCCGACGAGGTCATGGCATCCATACCGAAGCTCTCTTTGAAGTTTCCGGCACGAAAATAGATTCCGTTATTGAGGTTATAGCGAATGAAGCAGTCCTTGAGCGAAAAGCCTCCGTCGGTAAAGTCCATCTCTATTTTACCGGACAGTTGTTTACCAAACGACACATCGGTATGCAAGCGCACCCGACGAAAGCCTACCCCATCGCCTATGGGCTGATAATCTTCGCCGAAGAATAATGCACCATCGGCTTGTATCCGACCTCCAAAGGTAATTTTAAACTTATTGTCATCTGAACTAAAGGTGAGTGATTCTTTTTTCACCTCGGGTAAGGAAGATTGTGGTTCATCGGCATAGCCCATCGCCGGGCAAGCCAGTAAACACCCCAATACAGTAAGCGTAACCAAGCGTTCTCTCATTCGTTTATTTAATAAAACAATTAAAAGGGAGTGAGGTTTAAGCACTCCCTATTTTCTTTAGCCTAAAAAAGAAAAACCAACCAGCATCACTAATGCCAGTACAATGAGCGATATAAAAACAATCTTCATGACTCTGTTAGCTTGCTCCTCTTCTTTTTTACTGTGCTTTGCTTTTTTCTTACTCTTACTCATACCATATATAGCTTTAAGTTCAACGCTAACAAAGTAAGACTAAAAAATTAAACCTGCCAAAAATAATGAGAATAAAATGAAGGACAAAGCCCGTAATAAGTAAAAGTGGTGAGAATATGCTTATTTATAGCGTGATGTTACATTTGTATTATATTTAGGAGCCGAAACACCGGGATGTGATGGTCGGAACCTTTGCCCCGGATGGTCGGAAGCTTTGGGGCAAAGGGTCGGAGCCTTTAGGGTGGAATCCCTGCCCTTTGAAAAGAAGAATGGCTGCACAACCATCCTTTCGGAACAATTACTGTGCAGCCATATCTGTATTTATCTTACTTCTTCGTTCGAGAACTCCATCAAGTATGCTTTGATGAAACCGTCTATTTTACCGTCCATCACGCCATTGACATCGGCTGTTTGGAAGCCGGTGCGATGGTCTTTCACCCGGCGGTCATCGAAAACGTAGCTACGGATCTGCGATCCCCACTCGATTTTCTTTTTGCCGGCTTCGACCTTGGCTTGTTCGGCCAATCGGTGCTGTAACTCTTTATCGTAAAGCAGTGAACGAAGCATGCGCAAGGCATTCTCTTTGTTCTTGGGCTGATCGCGCGTTTCGGTATTCTCAATCAATATTTCCTCTTCCTCGCCGGTATACGGATCTTTGTATTGATAGCGCAAACGAACACCCGACTCTACCTTGTTTACATTCTGTCCACCTGCACCACCCGAACGGAAGGTATCCCAAGAGATGGCAGCCGGCAGAATTTCTACCTCGATGGTATCGTCGACGAGCGGGGTAACAAATACCGAAGCAAAGGAGGTCATACGTTTTCCCTGCGCATTGTAGGGAGAAACACGCACCAACCGATGCACACCGTTCTCGCCCTTGAGGTATCCGTAAGAGTAGTCGCCTTCAATCTGTATCGTACAGGTTTTGATGCCCGCCTCATCGCCATCCTGATAGTTAGAGATGGTCGCTTTGTAGCCATTGGTTTCGGCATAACGTAAATACATACGCATCAGCATCGATGCCCAATCCTGACTCTCGGTACCACCTGCACCCGAATTGATCTTGAGTACACAACTCATCTGGTCGGCCTCTTCGCGAAGCATATTCTGCAACTCCAGGTTCTCGATGGCTGACAGTGTCTTGGCATAATCGGCATCGATCTCGGCTTCGGTTACCAGCTCTTCTTTATAGAAATCGAAAGCAAGCTCAAGTTCATCGCTCATGGTCTTGACTTCGTTGTAGCCGTCGATCCATTTCTGAAGACCTTTGACCAATTTCATTTGAGCTTCGGCTCGTTTCTGGTCATCCCAGAATCCGGGAGCCTGCGTTCTTAGTTGTTCTTCTTCGACTTGAATTTTCTTTCCGTCGACGTCAAAGGTACCTCCTCAGCGCATCGGTGCGCTCTTTCACGTCTTTAAGTTGCTCAATAGTAATCATATAATCTTTTTTTTATTGTGAATTAGAGTGCAAAGATAAACAAAAATCTGCTACCTTTGCTTCCATAACCAAATTGTTCGCTTATGAAAAAACAACTTCGCCTTTCCTATCTGTTGCTATTCTTTCTGATAGCCACAGCAGTGAGTAGTGCCAGTGCCAAGGAGTACCGCTACGAAACCGTTCCCAATGACCCTCTCAAAGCTCGTATCTACACGCTCGACAATGGGCTCAAAGTGTACATGACCGTCAACAAGGAAACACCCCGTATTCAGACATATATCGCCGTAAAGGTAGGGGGAAAGAACGACCCAGCCGAAACAACCGGACTGGCACATTACTTTGAGCACCTCATGTTTAAAGGAAGCGAGAAGTTCGGCACCCAGAACTATGCTGCCGAGAAACTGCTGCTCGACCAAATCGAACAAAAGTTCGAAACATACCGCAAAACAACCGACGAGGCTGCCCGCAAAGCCATCTACCACCAGATAGACAGCCTTTCGTACGAAGCATCGAAGCTCGCCATCCCCAACGAGTATGACAAGCTGATGGCTGCCATCGGCGCCAACGGTACCAATGCCTACACCTCCTTCGACCAGACGGTTTATGTGGAGGATATCCCTTCGAATCAAATTGATAACTGGGCGAAGATACAGGCCGACCGATTTGAGAACAACGTAATCCGTGGCTTCCACACCGAACTGGAAACGGTGTACGAAGAGAAAAACATGTCGCTGACCAGAGACTCGCGCAAGGTGTACGAGACAGTGCTGTCGGCACTCTTCCCACACCACCCGTATGGTACACAAACCGTATTGGGAACACAGGAGCATCTGAAAAACCCATCGATTACAAACATCAAGAACTACCATCAAACGTGGTACGTACCCAACAATATGGCAATCTGTCTTTCGGGCGATTTCGACCCCGACCAGATGATTGCTACCATCGACAAGTACTTCGGAGCAATGAAGCCCAACCCCAATCTGCCCAAGCTCCCTGTGAGCAAAGAGAGCGAAATAACCGCACCGGTGGTTCGCGAAGTGGTAGGTCCCGAGGCCGAGAGTCTCTCGCTCACCTGGAGATTTCCGGAGGCAGCAAGCAAAGACTACGAAACCTTGCAGGTAGTATCGCAAATTCTGTACAACGGCAAGGCGGGGCTTATCGACCTGGATCTGAATCAGCAACAGAAGGTGCTGCAAGCCTACGCATACCCCAGTGGCATGAGCGATTATAGCTTCCTGCTGATGCAAGCCCGCCCCAAGCAAGGGCAAACACTCGACGAGGTCAAAACTCTTCTGCTCGACGAAGTAAAGAAACTGCGCGCAGGCGATTTTGATGAAAAGATGCTACAAGCCAACATCAACAACTTCAAACTCTACCAGCTTCAGCAGCTCGAAAGTAACAGCGGACGTGCCGATTGGTTTGTAAGCTCTTACATCAACGGTACCGATTGGGCCAACGAGGTAACAGGCATCGACCGCATGAGCAAGCTGACGAAAAGCGACATCGTAGCCTTCGCCAATAAATACCTGAAAGACGACAACTATGCCGTTGTGTACAAACGACAGGGAAAAGATCCGAACGAAAAGAAGATGGATAAGCCTCAGATAACGCCCATCGTGATGAACCGCGACGCGACCAGCCCCTTCCTCAAAGAGGTGCAAAGCAGCACCGTGCCGCCCATCGAACCGCAGTTTCTGGACTTCGAGCGCGACCTGAGCCAGCTCAAAACACAATCGGGTATTCCTGTATTGTACAAACAGAACACGAACAACGACCTCTTTCAGCTGATGTACGTGTTTGATATGGGCAACAACACCGACAAGCTACTGGGCACAGCCTTCGGCTACCTCGAATATTTGGGCACGTCCGACATGACTCCCGAGCAGGTTAAAAGCGAGTTCTATCGCCTGGCCTGTACGTTCCGCGTGGTTCCCGATGCCGAACGTACCTATGTTGTACTATCGGGCTTGAACGAAAACATGCCGGAGGCAATGAAGCTCTTCGAAAAGCTGATGGCGGATGCACAGGTAAACCCGAAAGCCTATACCGACATGGCAGCCAATATACTGAAAGGACGCAAAGATGCCAAGCTGAACCAACAGCAGAACTTCGGCCGCCTGACAAACTATGCGCTATACGGTGCGAAATCGCCTTCGACCAATCTGGTAACCGAAGCGGAGCTGAACAGCCTCGACCCGCAACAGCTGATCGATCGCATTCACGCGCAAAACGGCTACAAGCACCGCATCCTTTATTACGGACCAAGCAGCGAGAAAGCGTTGGTCGCTACCATCAACCAGTTGCACCGCACGCCCAAAACGTTGAAAGAGATACCCGCAGGTACCAACTTCCCTTACCTGAAAACGCCTACCACAAAGGTGCTGATAGCTCCCTACGAGGCCAAACAGATCTATATGTCGCAAGTATCGAACAGAGACGACCGGTTTGACGCCAACATAGAACCGATGCGACAGATGTACAACGAATACTTCGGTGGTTCGATGAACTCGATCGTGTTTCAGGAGATGCGCGAAAGCAGGGGCTTGGCCTATTCGGCTTGGGCTTCTTTGCAAGGACCGCGCAAGTTGAAATACCCCTACGTAGTGCGCACCATGATCGCTACACAGAACGACAAGATGCTCGATGCCATAACGGTATTCAATGATATCATCAACAACATGCCCGAATCGGAAGTAGCCTTCAAGCTCGCCAAAGAGGGACTTATCACCCGCCTACGCACCGACCGCATTACGAAATCGGATATCATCTGGGCATACATCAATGCGCAAGATCTCGGGCAGAATGTAGACAGCCGCATCAAACTGTACAAAGATGCACAGAGCATGACGCTCAACGACGTGATTGCCTTCCAGAAGAAGTGGGTGAAAGATCGTACCTATACCTATTGCATCTTAGGCGATAAGAAAGAGTTGGATATGGAGAAACTCAAAGCAGTAGGCCCCATTGAAGAGTTGACGCAAGAAGAGATATTCGGTTACTAACCGAATGGACTGTATATAAAGAAAGCTGCACCGATTCTTGTCGGTGCAGCTTTCTTTATATATAGGTATGCGAAGGTGTTACTCTTCGTACATCTTATCAATTTGTGCTTTGTAGTTTTGTGCCACTACCGCGCGACGGATCTTCAAGGTATTCGTCAACTCCTCCTTCTCCATGCTGAACGGTTCGGGCAGCAACGTGAAGCGTTTAATCTGCTCGTAGTTAGCAAACTGTTGTTGCAGCGTATCGATACGGGCACGGAAAAGAGCAATCACCTTGGGGTGGCGCAACAACTCTTCCATATCTTTGTATTCAATCCCTTTCTCCTGTGCATACTCCTTGACGAAACCGTAAACGGGAACAATCAGTGCCGAAACGAACTTACGCTGATCGGCAATAATCGCAATCTGGTCGATGTAGCGATCGACCACCAACTTAGTTTCAAGAGCTTGCGGAGCGATGTACTTTCCGTTAGAGGTTTTGAAGAGGTCTTTGATACGCTCGGTCAGATACAACTGTCCGTTCATAAAATACCCGGCATCGCCCGTGTGGAACCATCCGTCGGCATCGATAGCCGCCGCCGTAGCTTCGGCCTTTTTATAGTAACCCTTGGTGATGGTTTTTCCGCGAAGCAGAATCTCATTCTCGTCGCCAATCTTCACCTCTATATCGGGCATCACCTGTCCTACAGAACCGATGTCGTATCCCGTCTTCGAGGTACATGATACGGTAGCGGTCGATTCGGTCAACCCATAGCCCGTAAGCATATCAATGCCCACCGAGTGTACAAATTCGCAGATTTGATCGGGCACAGCAGCACCTGCCGTGGGGAAGAAGTTACCATTCTCTATACCGATGGTCTTCTTCAGCAACGTATAGATGGTTTTATCGTAAAACTTATACTTCAACTGATTCATCAACGGAGGCGTTTTGCCTTGACGCAGGTAGTCGATGTTGTGTATCTTACCCACCTTGATGGCATCGAGCATCAACGCTTTCTTGACTCCGGTGGTCGAGGCGATCTTCTCCTGTACGCCGGCATACACCTTCTCCCAGAAACGGGGCACGCTGCACATGAGCGTGGGGCGAATCTCTTTGATCGTCATCTGAATATCGGCGGGACGAAGGTTGATGCAGCTCTGCACCCCTTTGTGCACGCAGTAATAAGCCCATGTTTTCTCGAACACGTGCGTCAGCGGCAGGAAGTTCATCGAAACATCCTGATCGGTCATATCCGTCAGACGAATGTCGTGAATGCGGAATGCCTCCATATAGCAAGAGTGATGCAACATCACTCCCTTGGGCTCGCCGGTAGTGCCCGAGGTGTAGAGAATATTGGCCAGATCGTCTTCAGTGGCAGCCTGCGAGCGAGCCTCGACTACGTCGTTGTGCGACAAGTCCGCCCCCATTGCCAAAAGTTCATCGAAGTAGATCGACGATGTATCGCGTGGGTCTTTCACCACGGAGCGATCAAAAATAATCAGTTGTTTCAACGATTCGCAGAAGCCAAATACGCTGAAAGCAGCATCGTACTGAAACTGCTCGCCTACAAAAAGGAAGCGGATTTGTGCATCGTTAATGATATAGCGTGCCTGTGCCGAAGAGCTGGTAGCGTAGAGCGGAACGGTTACTGCGCGGTTGGCAAACCCTGCCAGGTCTACAAAAAGACATTCGGGCTTGTTTTGCGAGAACGTTCCCATGTTCTCCTGTTCCTGCACCCCCAGTGCCACCAAGGCATTGGCTGCCTGGCGAACGGTTTGCGAGAACTGATTCCAAGTGATCGGAATCCATTGTGAAGTCTGATAATCACGGTATTTCAGTGCTATCTTATTGCCATACTTTTCGGCCTGACGATGTACCAGGACAGATAAATGATGATAAGTCATATCTTTCATTGTTAGTTATTCTTCGACAAAGGTATCGTTTAATTTGGAATTATCGAGCCTGTTTTATGAATTATTTTATCATACACAGTCAAGCATTTAGCTATGTACACGTTAGCATTTAGTTGCCGAACGAACTGAAAGAATCAACTATTATTTGTATCTTTGCATACATTCAAAGCAACCACAGAGATATGATAAACGAAATACACTCATCCGAAGCAGTCGGCCTACTAAAGTCGCTCATCAGCATCCCCTCGCTCAGCCGCGAAGAGGGACAGGCGGCCGACTATCTACAACAGTATATCGAGGCCGAAGGTATGCAAACGGGGCGCAAAGGCAACAATGTATGGTGTCTGAGCCCGATGTTCGACCTCAAGAAACCAACCATCCTGCTCAACTCGCACATCGACACGGTGAAGCCCGTTAATGGTTGGAGAAAGGATCCATTCACTCCCCGCGAAGAGAACGGAAAGCTCTATGGCCTCGGCAGCAACGACGCTGGAGCCAGTCTGGTAACACTCCTACAGGTGTTCCTGCAACTATGCAGAACGGAGCAGGAATACAATCTCATTTACCTCGCTTCGTGCGAAGAAGAGGTATCGGGCAAGGATGGAATCGAGAGCGTACTGCCCGGACTGCCCCCCATAGCCTTTGCCATAGTGGGCGAACCCACGGAGATGCAACCCGCCATTGCCGAAAAAGGACTGATGGTACTCGACGTAACAGCCACCGGACGCGCCGGACATGCCGCCCGCGAAGAGGGCGACAATGCCATCTACAAGGTGCTCAACGACATGGCTTGGTTCCGCGATTACCGCTTCCCGAACGTATCGCCGCTACTGGGGCCGGTCAAGATGAGTGTAACGATGGTTAATGCAGGCACGCAGCACAATGTAGTGCCCGACCGATGCACCTTCGTGGTCGATATCCGCAGCAACGAATTGTACAGTAACGAGGAGATATTTGCCGAGGTGCAGAAAAACCTGACCTGCAAGGCCGAAGCCCGTTCGTTCCGACTCAATTCGTCGAGAGTCGACGAGAAGCATCCGTTTGTGCTACGCGCCATTGCTGCCGGACGGGTACCGTACGGCTCCCCCACCCTGTCGGATCAGGCATTGATGCCTTTCCCATCGGTCAAGATGGGACCCGGACGCTCCTCGCGCTCGCATACGGCCGATGAGTACATCATGATCAGAGAGATCGAAGAGGCCTTGCAACTCTACCTAAAACTGCTCGACGGACTGAGGTTATAATCCGCCGCCGGCAACGGGAAAGAACCAATAAGGGGAGAAAGCGTAGGCTTTCTCCCCTTATTGGTTTCCATCGCGCATGAGAACGACAGCAACAGTGCAACATAGGTGCAGTAATAGTGCACCGCAAGTGCAGCAATAATGCAACGTGGTTGCAGTAGCAATGCAAGGCGAGTGCAGTAACCGTTACTCCCCCTATCGGTTCAGCCACGGTTCGGGATTCAGCTTCTCTTTCTCGCGTCGCAACTGGAAGTGGAGCACGGTGCGCCCATTATCGCTTCCATCGGAGAATATCTGCCCGATGGTTTGCTTGGTACTCACCGTATCGCCCGACTTGACGGAGGCGGAAGAGAGGTTGCAATAGACCGAAATGTAGTTTCCATGACGAATCAGGATGTTGAACAAGCCATTGAGCTGGAACACCGCTGCCACCTTGCCATCGAATATGGCGCGCGCCTGCGCACCGGGCTTGCCTTGAATGTCGATTCCTTTGTTGTCGAGCTTCACGTTGCGAAGCCCTTCGACAGCATATTCGCCGTAGTGACTGGTGATGATGTAAGCCCCCGAGATAGGTACCGGGAGACGCCCCCGGTTGTTGACAAAGTTGCCGGACAGCTCACGGTCGGCCTTGCTCATGGAGTACGATTCGAGCGGTTCGGCCTTGCGGCGTGAAGTCGAAGCGGCATCCGATGCATCGTCACTGCCACGCTTACCGCTCTCCTTGGACTGCGAACGAGTACCTCCTTCGGCCTTTTTACGGGCTTCGGCTTCGCGACGGGCAGCCTGACGAGCCTCCTCTTCGGCACGCTTGCGGGCACGCTCTATCTCCTCGGCTATCAGCTTATCGATCCGGGCATTGAGTTGATTGGCTTCGCGGCGTTTTTTGCTGATCTCCTGTTGCAGCCCTTTCTGCATTTTTTGCAGGTTGGCCACCATGGTGCGCTTACTCTTCTCCTGAAGCTCCAGCTTAACCTTTTCGTTTTCGCGCTCTTTGAGCAACGACACCTTGGCGGCTTTTACTTGTTGAAGTTCTTTCTTTTTGAGGGTAACCTGTTCCTGCTTTTTCAAGATCTCTTCGCCTTGAATACGCTGATAGGTGGCATACTCGCGCACGTAGCGCAACCGACGATAGGTTTGGCTGAGGCTTTTGGCGGAGAAGATAAACATGAGTTTCTCTTCGATGGATTTATTCTTGTAGAGGTACTGCACGGACGACTCGTATTTCTTCTTCTTGTCGCGCAGGTCGCGTCGCAGCTTGCCGAGCTGGCGTTCGAGGTTGTTCAGTTCGCGGTCTATCGATTCCACATCGTTGTTCATGGTCGCAATGTAGCGTTTACGCTCCTCGATTTGCCCGGTGAGGGCTGCCAGACTGTTGAGTTGACTACCCACATCTTTCTTTGTGTTTTTCAACAACGACTCCGTCTCGGCTATCTGCTGTTGCAGCGAGCCGCGTTTGCTTTCAAGCTCTTTAATCAGTTTGTTCGATTGAGCCAAAAGCGGAACGGTGAGACAGAGAGCGGAGACGATCCACACTAACAGGCGTTTCATAATTCGGATAACATTTTTAATAATACGGGCAAGGGCACTTGGGTATACTTATCGGAAACTTCACTGCCGTTGAGCACAAAAGGCTCGGTCGAGAAGTCGTACAGCTTGACCCGTGTATTTTCCAACAGCGGAATACCCAACTCCTTACCGCTCATATCGGCCCGTCCATTGGGCAGTGAGGCGGCAAACAATAGTTTCTCCAAGGCGGCATAGTTGGCATCGCGCGGCAAAATCTCTTCCAACTCTCTGCGCGAAGCCCGTACATAGCGTTTGTTCATGCGGTCGATCAGCAAAACATCATCGGGCGTGATCTCTATGCGGGCTATTTCGCTACGGATAATCGGCATGAGAACGGATATCTGCACACGCTCTCCCTCCTTGAGTTTCATCGTTCCTCCCGCTGTCATGCTTCCGCCGCCACCGGGTATGGTTACTTGTAGTTTGGACGAAAGATAGCGTGTCTCTTTGAGTGAGGGCTTTGTGAGTGCGGTGCGAGAGCTTTTACAAGCGGCAAGCAGCAACACAAGCAGGCATACGCAACCTATGGTTCGGATTAGTTTCTTCATTCGGCAATGTATTTTTTCTTCTCTATCTTCTGTTTGAGTGTTTTCGATTCGCTTCCCATCTCCAATGCCTGCTTCCAATACTTCAAGGCTCCCTCCACATCACCCGTTTTAAAGTAGATGTCGCCACAGTGCTCCAGTACAACGCTTCCTTGGGGTTCGTCGCTCTTTATGGCGTTGTCGATGTAGATACGCGCTTCGGCATAATTGCCTTTCTCGAAGAGAATCCACGCGTAGGTATCGAGATAGGTGGCATTCTTAGGTTCGGCTTTGACCGTTTTGTAACTCATCTCCTCGGCTTTATCGAGGTCGCGACGGGCTACCGAGAGGTAATAAGCATAGTTGTTGAGCGCACCGATGTTGGCGGGATTGTAAACCAGTGCCGAGTCGTAAGCAGCATAGGCTTCGAGCATCTTCTCTTTCTTATAGTACACATCGGCTATAAGAGTGTAAAAGTCGGACACAAGTTCTTTGTTGTTTGCGGGTGTTACTGTATCAAGTGCTTTGAGCGACACATGGAGCACATCGTCCCAGCGTTCGGCCTGATTATAGGCAATGGCAAGGTAGAAGTAAAACTCAATTGCATCCGGGGTAGCCTCGATACCGGGTTCGCAGAGCCGGATTACTTCTTTATAATCCTCCTTGCGAACGGCAGCTCCAAGGAGCGTCATGCGGGCGGCACGGTTCGTCGGGTCGATCTGCAACACCTGTTCGAGTATCTTCAAAGAAGGTGCGACCATGTTTTTGGCTTGCAGGTATTGAGCGTACAGCATACGAATCTGGTCGTCTTCCAAGTCTTCCTGCAAGATGCGGTCGAAGAGTGAAATGACCCGGGTGCTGTCGCGATTCTCTTGTTCGTCTTGTACGATGAACTGGCGCATCACATTGAGCTTCGTTTCCGAAGGCACTTTCTTATTCAACAGGAGCGTATCTATTTGCTTCTCGTAGAGTTCCTTTTGCCCCGTTTGCTCGTAATAAGCCGCCAGGGAGAAGAGTGCGAGAGGATTGTCGGGTTCGACAGCCAGCACCTTCTGATAAATATCGTAAGCCTCCTTCTCCTTTTTGTTCTGCATATAGACATCGCCCAAGACGACTTGGTAGCGCATATCCATCGGATACTCTTGCACCAGGCTCTCTATTTCGCGAAAAGCCATCTTCTCATCTTTCATTTGCAGATAGATGCGGAACTTCTCCATCGAGAGTTGTTCGCTCTTACCCAACCGATCTTCGAGGCGATCGAGTGTAGCGATTACTTTCTGATAATTCTCAGTCTGGTTGTACAGGTCGATGAGGTTGAACAGCGGATCTTGCTTACCCGGAAAGCGCACCACCATCTCTTCGAGCAGTTTGATCGCTTTGTCCTGCTGGTTCTGCTGCTGATACAAGCTAGACAATGCCTGACTGTACCAGAAGTTATCGGGAGCATTGGCTACCGCCTGTTCGAGGGTAGCCTGTCCCTGCGGTACCATTTTGAGGTACATGTAGAATTGTGAAATCTCGTACAGTGCCGATGCTGCCTGCGGATTGATGGTTAAGCAGTGCTCGAGCAGGCCGAAGGCACCATCATAGTCCTTTTTAGCCTTCAGCCGAGTAGCTTCTAAGAAAAAGTAATCGTACTTCCGTTGCTGCTCCAGCGAAAGGATTTGCTCCTGCACCCGATCGACCGTAGCCGTCTTCTTCAGCTTGCCCGAAGAACCACATGCGGTAAGCAGGACTGTCAACAATAAGAGAAATGATATGTTAGCCTTCATTCTTGATTCGTTTATCTTTGTTTTAACTCTTTCCGGTATGCCCGAAGCCACCCTCGCCGCGCTCTGTTTCGTCGAGCACGTGCACCTCCTGCCATTGAGCCTGCTCGTAGCGGGCAATGACCATTTGAGCAATGCGCTCGCCATCTTCAATAACAAAAGCTTCGGTAGAAAGATTCACCAAAATGATACAGATTTCTCCCCGGTAGTCGGCATCGATGGTGCCGGGAGAGTTTAAAACCGTGATTCCTTTCTTGATGGCCAGTCCGCTACGAGGACGTATCTGCGCCTCGAACCCTTGCGGAAGGGCTATATAGAGTCCTGTGGGGATCAAACAGCGTTGCATCGGAGCAAGCGTAACGGGTTCGGACAGGTTGGCACGAATATCCATCCCAGCCGATAGTTCGGTCGCATAAGCCGGCAGCGAATGCTTTGATTTATTAATAACTTGAACGTTCATCTTCAATCTGTTTACTATTTAATGGGCGAAAATACGGAATTTGAGTCAATTTTTGATACTTTTGCAGTTAAATTACTTGAAACCTCAAGCAATCCTCTAACTTGTAATTTGTATTTAAACATGATGAATTGGAAAACCTTACTATCAGCCAAGCGCTTCGGGATGGAAGAGTTTCACGAAGAGCGACAGGAAAACCGCTCAGAGTTTCAGCGCGATTATGACCGACTGATCTTTTCGGCTCCTTTCAGGCGGTTGCAAAACAAAACACAAGTGTTTCCGCTGCCCGGGAGTATCTTCGTACACAACAGACTCACGCACAGCCTCGAAGTATCCTGCGTGGGACGCTCGCTGGGCAACGATGTAGCCAAAGCTCTCCTGGAAAAGCAACCCGATTTGCAGGACTCTTTCTTGTCCGAGATAGGCTCTATCGTTTCGGCTGCCTGTTTGGCGCACGATTTGGGCAATCCTCCTTTCGGACATTCGGGCGAGAAAGCGATCGCCACCTTCTTCTCCGAAGGCAAAGGACTGCCGCTCAAAGACAAGCTAACTCCGATGGAATGGGCAGATTTGACACACTTCGAAGGAAATGCCAATGCCTTTCGGTTGCTGACACACCAGTTCGAAGGTCGACGTACCGGTGGCTTTGCCATGACCTACTCTACGTTGGCATCTATCGTAAAATATCCCTTTTCATCGAGTTTGGCAGGCAAAAAGCCTAAGTTTGGCTTTTTCGTAAGCGAAGAAGATTCGTTTCGCCGCATCGCTACCGAGTTGGGGCTTATCCGGCTCAACGAGCAACCGATGAAGTATGCCAGGCATCCGTTGGTCTATCTGGTCGAAGCAGCCGACGACATCTGCTATCAGATGATGGACATTGAAGATGCGCATAAGCTGAAGATACTGACCAACGAAGAGACAAAAAAACTGCTGCTCGCCTATTTCAGTGAGGAGAGGCAAGCGCATATGCAGCGAACCTTTGCCATCGTAAGCGATACGAACGAGCAGATTGCCTACCTGCGCTCTTGTGTCATCGGACTGCTGATCAAAGAGTGTACCCGGGTGTTCGTTGAACACGAAGCCGAAATACTGGCAGGAACCTTTGAACAGCCACTGATCAAGCAGATTGCCGAACGTCCTGCCCGGGCTTACCGGGAGTGTGCCGAAGTATCGCTAGCCAAAATCTACCGTTCCAAAGATGTGCTGGATATAGAGTTGGCCGGTTTTCGTGTAATCAGCACCTTGCTCGAACTGATGATCGATGCGGTAACCTCTCCCGAGAAAGCGTATTCGCAATTACTTATCAATCGGGTATCGGGTCAGTACAATATAAAATCGCCCGAACTCTCGGTGAGAATTCAGGCGGTTCTTGATTATATTTCGGGAATGACCGATATTTTTGCTTTAGACCTTTACCGCAAAATCAACGGCAACAGTCTTCCTGCTGTGTAACCACTTTCGGAGTAAATACCTTATTTGCTCCGGAGGTTACCTGACAATCTTCCGGATCGTTCTTTACAAACGATTCGATATGGCGCATGCGCTTATCTTCGAGAATCTCATCGACGGCAATTAAGATACCTGTCTCTTCCACATCGCCAAAGCCATAGTTAATAGCCGTTCCGAACATACGCATTGTGGGGCTCAGGCTCATGTATGCATTGACCAACGGCGGAATATTATATCCCAACCGACGTACTTCACTGTTGAGTATTTTATAATCCTCCTTGAAAGTATCTTTGCAAAACAACTCGGCCAATTCTTTCTCATCAGTTTCCATCTCCAACGGTCGCAATGGAGTAATCAACGAGTCTTTATCCGCAAAATGCTTCTTCAGGAAATAAAGAATCATATCGCGTCCTTGTCGGTGATAACTGGGGTACATCGTTACTTTTCCGAAAAAGTACTTTACATTAGGCATAACGACTGTCAAGGCTCCCAATCCATCCCAGAGATTATCCAAGGCAAACAGCCCTTTGCTTCCGGCACGTGTCGATTGGTACTCGAGCGTCACAAACGAACGTCCCAGTTCAATGGTCATAGGCAGAAACTCCTTCACGAACTTCTCAGAGAAGTTAAACATATGCGAGGTTGCCAGTACGGGAGCACCGTGTTCATCTAGATGCACATCGGTGCCGAGTATATAACGATATCCTCCGAGAATCTCTTCGGCCTCGGGGTTCCATACAATTAGTTGTTTGTAGGGGTTCTCCATCGTGTCGTACTCATCGATATCGACAGACAGCCCAGAACCTCCTCCGGCAGCACGAAAAGCGATTTCGCGTAAACGTCCAATCTCCTGCATAATATGAGGAGAGTCTTGATAAGTAATAATGTAAATCTGATTATTACTTCTGTTGGTCATACGCAATCTTTTCTCCTCTGTCAGCTCTGCTTTGATCAACTCTTTGCTTACCGGTTTAATAATCTCTTCCATATATCTCGTTAGTAGTTATCTTTCTTTTATAGTTTATATACGATCTCTTTTACATATTCGGCCCACTGAGCCGGAGTTCTCGACTTATCAAATGTTTGCCATGGGATTGGCTTTCCGAATGTTATAGTAAATGTCTTATGTCGGTTCTTGAACATCTCATCGGCTAGATAGAGCATAGCAATATTAAACTTAATGCCCAGTGCTTTGCATACATTTGCCAGGTTGTAAAAGAAGTCAGAGTTTCGCCCGTTAAAAAAGACCGGCACCACATCGCGCTTGGTCTGTACACTTTTTACTATAAACGTTTTTCTCCACTCCAAATCACGAATTACCCCATTCTGCCTGCGAGAACAGATCCCTGCGGGAAACATTATTAGTTGATTATCCGAATTAAATCCCGCCTCAACCATCTTTGGAAAATCCTTTGCCTGCTTTCCTGTTTTATTAATAGGAATGCAAAGAGGTGCCAAGCCGCGAAGGTTCATCAACAGGTCATTGACCAGATACTTCACCTTGCCACCATAATAGCGCCCAAGTACATATCCTAAAGCGACACCGTCTTGTCCACCAAGCGGATGGTTCGACACAAAGGTATACAACCCGTCTTTAGGTAGATTCTCGAGTCCTTTTACCTCTATCTTAGCATCAAGAAAGTCGAGCGAGGCTTGTAGAAAGTCTACCCCCAGCTTATCTTTCGATTCACGCAAGAACACATTAATCTCCTCCTGATGAACAATCCTCTTTAAATAGGAAACAAGAAACCGGGGAATATACTTATGATACTTCGGAGCTTTCGTTCGAAGTATATCATCTATATCTATTAAAAACAAAGAGTCGTCAATCATCCTAATTTAGCTAAAATGGTGCCACAAAATTAATTGTTCTTTTTTATTAATCGCAATAATTCGAAAGAAAATGCAGTATTTAAGTTTTCGCCATTCGGAAATAACACCCAAAAACTATCATTGATAGCCTAAAAACTAACAAATAACAGTTTTCGGGCTAAAGAAAAATGAATCCACCCCCATTTTGTTCACGCCGATGTGCTATAATTGCAATACGAAAACGAAATAGTCATAAATTTAAAATTGCAACGTTATGAAAAGTTTAAGCTTCAGAAAAGATTTAATTGGAGTACAGGATGAATTACTTCGCTTTGCATATAAACTTACCACAGACCGTGAAGAGGCTAACGATTTGTTGCAGGAGACCTCATTAAAAGCATTAGACAATGAGGAGAAATACATACCCGATACTAATTTTAAGGGATGGATGTATACGATCATGCGTAATATCTTTATTAATAACTACCGCAAAGTAGTTCGCGATCAAACTTTTGTAGATCAGACTGATAATTTATACCACTTGAATCTGCCGCAAGAATCCGGTTCGGACAATACGGAAAGCAGTTATGACCTCAAAGAGATGCACCGTATCGTGAATGCTTTACCTAAAGAATATAAAGTACCGTTCTCCATGCATGTTTCAGGTTTCAAATACCGCGAGATAGCCGATAGGCTAAACTTACCTCTTGGTACTGTAAAAAGCCGCATCTTCTTTACTCGCCAAAAGCTACAGGAAGAACTAAAAGATTTCAGACAATAAGAGAAATAGTAAACCAAAAAGAGCGGGTAGAAGTTCCTTTCTACCCGCTCTTTTTGGTTTATAATACATTGCTTTATCGCACGGCTTATCTTATAGGCTGCATGATAAAACTAAATTCATAGTCCTGATAGGGTAAGCGGTATTCATTGAGTGGAAGTGCTCCCCAACTATTCACACACCCCAATCCCATTTGAGCCTTGTCGATGCACAGGTTAACCCAGTCGACCGGTTTTACTTCCGAAGAGTGACGCTGATCTTTCTCCAAACCATCATCGAGCGAATCGATTGTGTAGTTCAGTGCCGAAGCCGAGAAGGGAGCATCGGCCACAAACTTCAAGCCCCAACCCGATACATTGGTTTGTTCCCACCAGCGAATATCGCTCTTGGTACCTGTTTCTTGCGGACGTATATAGGCATAGAATTGATCTTTTACGGTTTGCTTATAGCGGCCCAGATCGGTAGCCCATTTACGGTCTGCATAGTTCTCAATCGGTCCGCGACCATAGTAAGAGATGCGATCATACGCTTCGGGCATTTCCAGTTTCATTCCGAAACGGAACATATCTGCCACCTTAGCCTCTTTACCGGCAGTCAGTTTCTCGGTCACCTTTATCGTGCCTTGATTGCCGATAAGATAACTCAGCGACAATTTGCCCGACACCTCAGGCATTTCGTATTCGGCTACAACATAAGCCTGATTTTGCTTTATCTCCGAGTTTAAAGAGAGCAGTTTGAAGGTAGGATTCTTCCAAACACGGTATCTCTTTTGCAATCCGGCACCCATGTCATTATCGGTTGGTGCACGCCAGAAGTTAGGCGTCAATACGCTTCCGCTCTGCAACATAGGCAGACCACCTACGGTATAACGACACAAGAAACCACTGTGCTTGTTAAACTCGATCAGGAAGTCGGCTCCCTCTATGATCAAATAATTGGCATCATTCGTTTTGATGACCGGAACCGTTTCGGCAACATTGGCAAGCACTTCATTCTTCACCTCTAGTGCAGGTGCTTTGTATTCAGTCACAACCAGCTGATTCTTAGCCACTACGTATCCGGCAGGAAGCAGTGTTTCGCCTTTTTTCAGTTTATAAGCAACATTCAGCAGTAATTCTTTCGAGGGACATACTGCGGCAGCATCGTAGTTCAGCTTCACGGTAGCTGTTTGTTGAGGAGCCACGTTTAAGTCGGCAACCACACCGCTCTGTACTACCTCTCCATCGGCCAGTAATTGCCATTCCATATAGTAGGCAGACAGGTCGCGGAAGAAATTCTCATTGAAGACCTTCACCTCTCCTTTTTGCAGATCGGCAGGAGTTGTCCAGATGTTCTGGTAGAAGTGCGCTACCTCATAAGCATGCGGGTTGGGCACACGGTCGGGACTTACCAGGCCGTTATCACAGAAGTTATTATCCGAAGCATCGTATGCATTGAAATCGCCACCATACCCATAGATCGCTACGCCGTCTTTATTCTTCCAATGATTCGACTGATCAACAAAGTCCCAGATAAATCCACCTTGATATTTCGGGTATTTACGTATCAAATCCCAGTACTCTTTAAATCCGCCCATTGAATTGCCCATGGCATGTGCATACTCACACTGAATCAACGGCTTATCACCATCACCCTCACAGTACTTCGCACTATGTTCGTAACCGGCATACATCGGACAATAGATATCGGTAGACTCACGCATTCCGGCCTGTTCGTACTGAACGGCACGACTCGGATCTTCTTCCTTTATCCATCGGTAGCACGCCTCAAAGTTAGGACCAAATCCGGCTTCGTTGCCAAGCGACCAAAAGATAATAGACGGATGATTAAAATTACGCTGCACGTTGCGTTCGTTACGCTCCAAGTGTGCTTTCGCATAACGTTTGTTGGCGGCAAGCGTCTCTTTACCATAACCCATACCGTGCGACTCGACATTGGCCTCGGCAACCACATAAATACCATACTCATCACACAGATCATACCACTGACTATCATCCGGATAGTGACAGGTGCGTACAGCATTCAAATTTAATTTCTTCATCAACTGAATATCTTCAATCATACGCTCTCGCGACACCACGTATCCTCCATCCGGGTCCATTTCATGACGGTTGGCACCCTTGAACAATACAGGTTCTCCGTTTACGAGAATCTGCGCATTCTTCAGTTCTATTTTACGGAAACCAACTTTCACCGGAATTGCTTCCACCACTTTATCACCATTCATCAACGAAGCTGTCAGGGTATAAAGCGTCGGAGTCTCTGCGGTCCATTTAGCAGGAGCGGTTACCGGCAGGGTAGCCTGTAGCCTACCACTACCCGACACGACTGTCGAAGCAACCGATTTTCCGGCAGCATCCGTAAGGTTCAAATCCACCTTACCGCTTCCCTTCAACTGAATGGCTACTTGCAGTGTACCATTCTTATATTGAGCATCCAAGTCGGGCGTCACACGGATGTCTTGCATATACTGTTTGTTGCGAGCATATAGATAGCAATCGCGACCTACTCCCGAGTAGCGGAAGAAGTCCTGATCTTCTAGATATGTACCATCGCACCAGCGAAATACCTGAAAAGCGATCAGGTTCTTGCCCGGCTTAAGGTATTTTGTCAGGTCGAACTCTGCCTCGAGCTTACTGTCTTCGCTATAACCTACGTATTTGCCATTGACCCACAGATACATATTCGAGGTAACCGAGCCAAAGTGTGCAAACACCTCTTTTCCTTTCCAGTCGGCAGGCAAGATGATCTCCTTACGGTAAGAGCCCACATGGTTATTTTCAATAGGCACTTGTCCCGGGTCATTCTTGAACTGATTACGCCAAGGGTATCCCACATTCACGTAAATAGGATCTCCATATCCGTTGAGTTCCCATACGGCAGGTACCTTCAACGTATTCCACCCTTTATCATCAAAACCGGTTTGAAAAAAAGTAAGCGGACGTTGGTCTGCATTACGCACCCATTTAAACTTCCAAGGCCCATTCAGGGTCATGTAGTTACTAGACTGTTCTTTTTGTCCGGCCTGTGCAGCCGCTTTTGATTCGTAGGCAAAGTAGCCTGTGTGCATTGGTGCGCGGTTTACTGCATTGGTTTCAGGATCGAGCCATTCCTTGTTTTGTGCTGTGGCGGCTACACTGAGCAATGCTAACGCAATAGCTGTGAGTTGTTTCTTCATGGTTATCTATAAGTTTGATACAAATATTTCGATGTCAAAAATACGAGTTAATTTACAACTTCACAAGTGCAAAGTCGTTATATATATCAAACTTGGAATCTATTTGGATGATTTTTACGTATCATTCTACATTCGCTCAAAAAATACGCTATTTTTGCAGCAATAAACCCATTAACAGAAAAACCATGAAGAAAGTAGAGCTTAAAACACTTACGGAGAATTTCGTCGAAGCCATTGGTAAAGAATGGATGCTAGTCACCGCAGGCAGTAAAGAGGGTTTCAACACCATGACCGCCAGTTGGGGAGGAATCGGGTTTCTTTGGAATAAACCCGTTGCGTTCGTATTCGTCCGCCCCGAAAGATACACGAACGAGTTTATCGAGAAAGCGGATTATCTGACTCTCTCGTTTCTGGGCACCGAAAACAAACAGATACATGCCGTTTGCGGTTCCAAATCGGGACGCGATATTGATAAGGTAAAAGAAACAGGGTTGAAGCCTCTGTTTACTCCTCAAGGCAATGTCTCTTTTGAGCAGGCACGCCTCACGCTCGAGTGCAAGAAACTCTATGTAAGCGATATCACGGCAGACTCATTTATAGACAAGTCGCTTATCGACAAATGGTATGGCGGATCACATGGTAATTTCCATAAAGTATACATCGTCGAGATTACCGATGTATGGGAAGAGGAGTAAGCTTGGCTTACTCCTCTTCTTTGAATTCAATTGATTTATCTATTTTACGCAATCGAATGAATAGCTTCTTGATTTTAGGAAGGACATAGCCCATCAATTAAATAAGCATTATTTTCCTTCTTCACTGCAACAACGATTTTGTACACCTTACCACCTATCTTATAAGTCATTTGATAATTATTTCCTCCTAAACTCATAAATTTAATACTCTCATGCCATAAACAGTCAAAGTCAAAATTGTCTATCAATACATCATAACCGGTAAGACCATCGCCTAAACTTTCTCGTTCAGCTTTTTTAAATTGCTCTAAAGCATGTGCCGATAAGTTATCTACACGCAGAGCATACAACCTCGAACTTAAATCTTTAGGCACATCACAATATTCAGAGAGATAAATATCATAAAAGCTCCTCAAGAAGAGGAGTTCGGATGTTTGATCTATTTTATCTACCATCTTATTTTTGCAGCTTAACAGTTCATCGCCATATTGAGATCCTTTCCATATAGGAGTAATATAGGTGATTTTACAAGCCTCCTCACCCCCTTGTACTTTTAGAGGAATTTCGATTAAAGTACTAGGATCCCCTTTTTTCCAGAAGTATTTAACCAAATACCAATCATCTGTCATTCTTTCAACCAACACCGTTTCCACTGCATCTTCGTTAACATCTTGCGCACGAATAATAGGATCTATTCCTGTTGCATTTCTCAATCGGTCAACTTTTCCAAGCAGTTCCTCAGTCAAATATGTTTTGGACAAAATATCATTAGCATCGTTATTCTGCAAAATATTATTCATATAAGAAAGATAAAACGTCTTAACTATCCCTGAACAATCGCCCATACATGTCGACTTCAGACACACTAATAAGATCAAAATAGTTATATATCTTTTCATATCATCTTTTTTTGAATTGTTCTTGCTGCAAGCAAATATAAAAAAGAATTTCCACTTGAAAACAATTTGCTTTAATTAATGCACATCACTACCTGTTTTTCGCTTGCATATCTCCTAACTTTACCATATCTTTGCTAAAAGTTTTATACACAGAACATCCCTATGTTTTAAGTAAAAACATCCAGATGTTATTTATAAGAACATCCCTATGTTTTGAACTAATACATCCGGATGTTGTTTTAATAAAAGAAGCAAGCCATCTATCAAAGAACATGGATCTTAGTTCATAAACAAATAGTAAACAAATAGATAAATAGTAATATGCCGATCAATTATGTAGTTACCAGAAAAGTAGACAAGAGCCAGGGCGTGATAAAAGAACGTTATTATGCCAGCACGCGAGCTATGCAAAAAAAACCGGTAGACAACACACGACTCGCCGAGCAACTGGCAGAAAGAAGCTCGCTACAGAACGGAGATGCGATGTCGGTGTTGGTACAACTGTCCGGCATTATTGCAGACCATCTACGCGACGGGCGCACCGTCAGCATCAACGGGCTGGGCAACTTCTACCCTACCATCAGCAGCGAGGGCACCGAGAAGCCCGAAGAGTGCACAGCGGATAAAGTATGGGTAGCCCGTATCTGCTTTAAGGCAGCACCCGCCTTTTTGAAGAAAGTAAGAAACACCAAATTCTTTAGTTTTCAGCTACAGGAAGGAAGAAAAAACAGTGCAAAAGCAAAGAGCGAAGAGTAAGGCAAGAACCAACAGACAACAAACGGCTGCTCCTTTAACAACCTGTTGAAAACTTTATTCCACATTTTACAAGAAGAAGCACTGTTGTTTTTTAGAAATATGTAAATTTGCACTCACTAGCCTATATAACTAAGGTGAAATAAGAAAAAAATGGAAAAAGAAGAAGCGATATATCACGTACCGGTATTACTCAAAGAAAGTGTTGATGGGATGAACATACGCCCGGACGGCACGTATGTAGACGTCACTTTCGGCGGCGGAGGACACTCGCGCGAGATACTTTCAAGACTAAGCGACGGCGGACGACTATTGGGGTTCGACCAAGATGCGGATGCCGAAAGAAATCGGGTCGATGACACTCACTTCACCTTTGTGCGCAGTAACTTCAGGTACCTGAGCAATTTTTTACGCTACCACGATATTGCAGGGGTAGATGCCATACTCGCCGACTTGGGCGTATCATCGCATCACTTTGACGATAGCGAACGAGGCTTCTCGTTTCGCTTTGACGGCGCACTCGATATGCGCATGAACAAACGAGCCGGAATGACTGCCGCCGACATCATCAACACCTACGAAGAGGAACGATTGGCGGACTTGTTCTACTTGTACGGCGAACTAAAGAACAGCCGCAAACTGGCAGCCGTCATAGTCAAAGCACGTGCCGGCAAACAAATAACAACCATCGGAGAGTTTCTCGAAATAATAAAACCACTCTTCGGACGCGAACGCGAAAAGAAAGAGCTGGCCAAAGTGTTTCAAGCCCTGCGCATTGAAGTAAATCAAGAGATGGAAGCCCTGAAAGAGATGCTACAGGCGGCAACAGAAGCCTTAAAGCCCGGTGGACGACTGGTGGTGATTACCTATCACTCGCTCGAAGACCGAATGGTGAAAAACATCATGAAAACAGGCAATGTAGAGGGTAAAACGACACAAGACTTCTTCGGAAACCTACAAACACCCTTCCGGTTGATCAACAACAAAGTGATTGTGGCAAGCGAAGAAGAGGTTGAGCGAAACCCACGATCGAGAAGCGCAAAGTTGAGAATTGCAGAAAAGAAGGAGACGAATGAGTAACGGTTAATGACAAACAGCGAATATGGAAGAAGTAACAGGCAAACGGGAAGAGACGAAGGGAGAAGGCAGCAAAAAGAGAAAAGCCAACTCGCTCAAGAACATCGTGGGAGGTGACATTCTCGCAACCGACTTTTTCCGTCGCCAAACCAAGCTATTGGTGCTTATCATGGTATTCATCATTTTCTATGTACACAACCGTTATGCCAGCCAGCAGCAGCAGATAGAGATCGATCGCCTGAAGAAAGAGCTGACCGACATTAAGTATGACGCATTGACACGCAGTTCGGAACTGATGGAGAAAAGCCGCCAATCGCGCATAGAAGACTATATATCGACCAAAGAGAGCGATCTGCAAACATCGACCAACCCTCCGTATGAAATAGAAAACGACAACTAATGGCTGTAAATAAAAAAAACATAATGACCCGCTATTTCTTCGTCATCCTCTTGCTGGGGTTGGTCGGAGTAGCTATTGTTGTGAAGGCAGGCATCACCATGTTTGCCGAACGGCAGTACTGGATGGATGTAGCCGACCGCTTCATTAAGGAGAACGTTACGGTGAAACCCAACCGGGGAAACATTATTTCGGCAGACGGCAAGCTCATGGCAAGTTCGCTGCCCGAATACCGCATCTACATGGACTTCAAAGCCGGAGGCGAAGAGAAAGACTCCATGTTGGTAAACCACATGGACGAAATCTGCGAAGGACTGCACCGGATATTTCCAGATAAAAGCGCCGCCGAGTTTAAGGCTCACTTAAAAAAAGGGCGAAGAAGCGGAAGCCGTAACTACCTCATTTATCCGAAACGCATCTCATACATTCAGTACAAAGAGGCGAAACGGTTGCCGGTATTCAAGCTCAACAAATACAAAGGCGGATTTATCGAACTAGCCTACAACCAACGCAAGAAACCATTCGGGTCGTTGGCAACCCGCACCTTGGGCGATCTGTATGCCGATACGGCACAGGGAGCCAAAAACGGTATCGAACTGGCTTTCGATACCATACTGAAAGGACGCGATGGGGTAACACACCGCCAGAAGGTAATGAATAAATACCTCAACATTGTCGACATACCACCGGTAGACGGATGCGACATCATCACAACCATCGACGTAGATATGCAGGACATCTGCGAGAAAGCGCTCGTAGACAAACTGAAAGAGATCAATGCCACCGTAGGCGTAGCCGTATTGATGGAGGTCGCTACCGGCGAGGTGAAAGCCATTGTAAACATGACCAAAGGCAACGACGGCGAGTATTACGAAATACGAAACAATGCCATCAGCGACATGATGGAGCCGGGATCGACCTTTAAAACCGCCTCAATCATGGTGGCACTCGAGGATGGTAAAATCAGCCCCGACGACGGCGTAGACACCGGAAACGGAGTGATGATGATGCACGGACGACCGATGAAGGATCATAACTGGCACCGGGGGGGATACCAATACCTCACGGTTACGCAAATATTGATGGTATCGTCCAACGTAGGGGTATCTTCGATCATCGACAAGTATTACGGAAGCAATCCGGGTAAGTTTGTCGACGGACTCAAACGCATGAGCTTGGATCAACCGCTCCACTTGCAGATAGCGGGCGAAGGAGCACCCAACATACGCGGACCGAAACAACGCTACTTCTCCAAGACCACCTTGCCTTGGATGAGTATCGGCTACGAAACACAGGTGCCGCCGATGAACATACTGACGTTTTACAATGCCATAGCCAACAACGGAGTGATGGTGCGTCCGAAGTTTGTGCGGGCAGCGATGAGAGGCAGTGAAGTAGTACAGGAATATCCTACGGAGGTTATCAATCCGAAGATCTGTTCGGATCGTACCTTATCGCAGATACGGGAGATACTCCGCAAGGTGGTATCCGAAGGATTGGCCAAGCCTGCGGGAAGCAAGCAGTTTGCCGTATCGGGCAAAACGGGTACGGCACAAGTATCGCAAGGAGCTGCCGGATACAAATCGGGACGGGTCAACTACCTGGTCAGCTTCTGTGGCTATTTCCCCTCGGAAGCGCCCAAGTATAGCTGCATCGTATCCATACAGAAACCGGGACTGCCGGCTTCGGGTGGTTTGATGGCAGGTAGTGTGTTCGGCAAGATAGCCGAAAGAGTATATGCCAAGGATTTGCGCCTGAACCTGACGCACGCCATCGATACGAACAGCGTAGTCATCCCCGATGTGAAAGCCGGAGAGATTCATCAGACCAAACGGGTACTGGACGAGCTGAAGATACAGAGCCAAACGCAATTTCCACTCAAAGAGGGCAAAGAGACGTGGGGCAGCACACATGCCGCTCCGAAAGCAGTCATACTCGAAAGCCGCGAGCTGAAACGCGATTATGTGCCGAGCGTTATCGGCATGGGAGCCAAAGACGCCGTCTACCTGCTCGAAAGCAAAGGGCTGAAGGTGAGTTTGACGGGAGTGGGAAAAGTAAAAAGCCAGTCGATAGCCAACGGAACGTTGGTACGAAAAGGACAAACCATACGACTGGTGTTGGATAATTAAAATTTATAATTCGTAATTCAAATAAAATGGAGTTAAAGAAGCTATTAGGAGCAATTCAGGCAACAAAGGTAGTCGGAGCTTCGGAGATTGAGATTACAGGAGTAAACATTGACTCCCGACAAGTAGCACCCGGACATCTGTTTATGGCCATGCGCGGCACACAAACAGACGGACATGCCTATATAGCTGCAGCCATCGAGAAAGGAGCAACGGCTGTGTTGTGCGAAGAGATGCCGACAGAACAGGTAGCGGGCATCACCTACATCGTTGTATCCGATAGCGAAGAGGCTGTAGGCAAAGTGGCTACTACCTTTTATGGCAACCCGACTTCAAAACTGAAACTAGTGGGGGTAACGGGCACGAATGGCAAAACAACCATCGCGACTTTACTGTACGACACGTTCCGATACTTCGGTCATAAGGTGGGACTGCTCTCGACCGTATGCAACTATATCGATGCAGAAGCTGTTCCGACAGAACACACCACCCCCGACCCCATTACACTGAACTGCCTGCTCAACCGAATGGTAGAAGCGGGTTGCGAATATGCTTTCATGGAGGTAAGTTCTCACTCCATCGCTCAAAAGCGAATCAGCGGGCTTGCCTTTGCAGGCGGTATATTTACCAACCTGACACGCGACCATCTCGATTATCATAAAACGGTCGAAAACTACCTGAAAGCCAAAAAGCTCTTCTTCGACGAATTGCCTAAAGAAGCATTCAGCCTTACGAATATCGACGATAAGAACGGACTGGTGATGACGCAAAATACGCGCTCGAAGGTGTACACTTATTCGTTGCGAAACCTGAGCGACTTTAAAGGACGCGTACTCGAATCGCACTTCGAAGGAATGTTGCTCGAATTCAACAACCGCGAGGTAGCCGTACAATTCATCGGACGCTTCAATGCTTCGAACCTGCTTGCCGTATTCGGTGCAGCCGTTTTGCTGGGCAAACAAGAAGAGGAAGTATTGGTTGCATTAAGCACCTTGCACCCGGTAGCCGGACGTTTCGACACCATCCGCTCGCCACAAGGCTATACGGCCATTGTCGATTATGCACATACACCCGACGCACTGATCAATGTACTGAACGCCATCCACGGAGTACTCGAGGGCAAAGGAAAGGTTATCACCGTAGTAGGTGCAGGAGGCAATCGCGATAAGGGCAAACGCCCCATCATGGCCAAAGAGGCTGCCCGCGAGAGCGACCGCGTAATCATCACCTCGGACAACCCCCGCTTTGAGGAGCCGCAAGACATTATCAACGATATGATGGCCGGGCTGGATGCGAACGACAAAAAGAAAACGCTTTGCATTGCCGACAGGCGCGAAGCCATTCGCACCGCTTGTATGCTCGCCGAAAAGGGAGATGTGATTCTGGTGGCAGGCAAAGGCCACGAAAACTACCAGGATGTGAAGGGAGTGAAACATCACTTTGATGACAAAGAGGAACTAAAGATAATGATGAACCAATAAGAATCGGGAGAAACTATGTTATATTACCTATTTGAATGGCTGCAAAAGTACAATGTTCCCGGAGCGGGAATGTTCGGATATACTTCGTTTCGGGCGTTGATGGCAATCATCCTCGCACTGCTCATTTCGAGCATCTGGGGAGATAGATTTATCAACCTGCTGAAAAAGAAGCAAATTACAGAAACCCAACGCGATGCAAGCATCGATCCGTTTGGCGTAGACAAGGTGGGCGTACCCAGCATGGGAGGTGTCATCATCATTGTGGCCATACTCATTCCTTGTTTGCTGCTGGGCAAACTAAGCAATATCTATATGATATTGATGCTGATTACGACTATTTGGCTCGGGTCACTGGGCTTTGCCGACGACTACATCAAGATATTCAAACGCGATAAAGAGGGATTACATGGGAAATTCAAGATTATCGGGCAGGTAGGCCTGGGGCTGATTGTAGGATTGACACTTTACCTAAGCCCCAACGTAGTGATTCGTGAAAACTTCGAAGTAATCACCCCCGAGCAAGAGATGGAGGTAATACATGGAACCAAAGACCTGAAGTCGACACAAACCACCATTCCGTTCTTTAAGAGCAACAACCTCGACTACGCCGATCTGGTAGGGTTTATGGGCGAACATGCACAAGCAGCCGGATGGGTGCTGTTTGTAATCATCACCATCTTTGTAGTAACCGCCGTATCGAACGGAGCAAACCTGAACGACGGGATGGACGGTATGGCTGCCGGCAACTCGGCCATTATCGGGCTCACGCTGGGGATATTGGCCTATGTATCGAGTCACATCGAATTTGCCGGATACCTCAACATCATGTACATACCCGGATCGGAAGAGCTGGTTATCTTCATCTGCGCCTTTATCGGGGCATTGATCGGTTTCTTGTGGTACAACGCCTATCCCGCCCAAGTATTCATGGGCGATACGGGCAGCTTGACCATCGGCGGTATCATTGCCGTATTCGCCATCATCATTCACAAAGAGCTGCTCATCCCTATCCTATGTGGCGTATTCTTGATAGAAAACCTGTCGGTTATTTTGCAACGATTCTACTATAAGGCCGGAAAACGCAAAGGGGTAAAGCAACGCTTGTTTAAGCGTACGCCCATACACGATCATTTCCGCACGTCGATGAGCTTGATCGAGCCGGGGTGTACGGTCAGGTTCACCAAGCCCGACCGACTCTTTCACGAATCGAAGATTACGGTGCGGTTTTGGATCGTAACCATCGTTTTGGCAGCTATTACTATTATTACACTGAAGATAAGATAAATATGAAAAGGATTGTCATATTAGGAGCCGGAGAAAGCGGAGCAGGCGCTGCTGTATTGGCGCAGGCAAAGGGATTCGAAACGTTTGTTTCGGATATGTCGGCCATCAAAGAGCCGTATAAGGAGCTTCTCGATCAGCACCACATCAGTTGGGAAGAGGGGCACCATACGGAGGAACTGATTCTGAATGCCGACGAGGTGATTAAGAGCCCGGGCATACCGAACGATGCTCCACTGATTGTGAAGTTGAAGGAGCAAGGCACGCCGGTGATCTCGGAGATTGAATTTGCCGGACGCTATACGCATGCGAAGATGATTTGCATCACCGGGTCGAACGGAAAGACGACCACGACCTCGCTGATCTATCATATCTTTAAAAGCGCAGGGCTCAATGTAGGGCTGGCAGGCAACATCGGGAAGAGCCTTGCTCTTCAGGTAGCCGAAGAGGATCACGATTACTACATCCTCGAACTCAGCTCGTTTCAGTTGGATGATATGTACGAGTTTCGCGCCAACATTGCCGTGTTGATGAACATCACGCCCGATCACCTCGACCGGTACGATCACTGCATGCAGAATTACATCGACGCCAAATTTCGTATCACCCAGAACCAGACACAGGACGATGCGTTTATCTTCTGGAACGACGACCCCATCATCCGCCAAGAACTGGCTAAGCATGGACTGAAAGCACAACTATATCCCTTCGCTGCCGTGAAAGAAGAGGGCGCTGTGGCTTATGTGGAAGACCAAGAGGTGAAGATTACCAAACCCATCGCCTTCAATATGGAGCAGGAGAAGCTGGCACTGACCGGTACACACAACCTGTACAACTCCTTGGCAGCAGGCATCTCGGCCAATCTGGCAGGTATCACCAAAGAGGACTTGCGCAAGGCATTGAGCGATTTCAAAGGAGTGGAGCACCGCTTGGAGAAGGTAGCACGCGTCAGGGGAGTCGATTTCATTAACGACTCGAAGGCAACGAACGTAAACTCCTGTTGGTACGCACTGCAAAGCATGCCCACCAAAACAGTACTGATTATCGGCGGAAAGGACAAAGGCAACGACTATACAGAGATAGAGGAACTGGTACGTGAGAAGTGTTCGGCATTGGTCTACCTGGGGCTGCACAATGAAAAGTTGCACGCGTTCTTCGACCGCATGGGGCTTCCGGTAGCCGATATACAAACGGGCATGAAGGATGCCGTAGATGCCGCCTACCGATTGGCTCAGAAAGGCGAAACGGTATTGTTGAGCCCTTGCTGTGCTTCGTTCGACTTGTTCAAGAGCTACGAAGACCGCGGCGACCAGTTCAAACAATGCGTACGGGCGTTGTAGCGACGCCTCGCTGTACTAGGGTCTAGTACAGCCCTGTACAAGCAGGCCGCACAGCTCTGTGCAAGCAGGCCGCACAGCTCTGTACAGGCAGGCCGCACAGGGTGTGCCGCCCAACCGATCAAGAAACAAACAAGAATACGAGGCTCACCCCTCAAACAAAAGGAGCAAAGACGTGGATCTATTAAAGAACATATTCAAAGGCGACAAGGTAATCTGGATTATCTTCCTCTTCCTCTGCCTCATCTCGATCGTCGAGGTGTTCTCGGCAGCCAGTACGCTTACTTACAAGAGCGGCGATCACTGGGGACCGATAACACAGCACTCCATCATCCTCATGGTGGGCGCGGTGGTGGTAGTGCTCATGCACAACATCCCCTACAAATGGTTTCAGGTGTTTCCCGTCTTTCTACTCCCGGTATCGATTGCGTTGCTGGCATTTGTCACCTTAATGGGTGTAATCACGGGCGACCGCGTGAACGGTGCCGCCCGCTGGATGTCGTTCATGGGACTGCAATTTCAGCCCTCCGAGCTTGCCAAGATGGCTGTGATCATTGCCGTTTCGTTCATCCTCTCGAAGAAGCAAGACGACGAGGGAGCCAACCCAAAGGCGTTCAAATACATCATGATCATCACCGGACTGATCTGCATGCTGATTGCACCCGAGAATCTTTCGACAGCCATGCTGCTGTTCGGAGTGGTGTTTCTGATGATGTTTATCGGCCGCGTAGCTGCCAAAAAGCTATTGTTACTGATCGGTTCGCTGGTCATGGCGGGCGTGATGGCAGTCGTTCTTCTGCTGGCCATCCCTGACGATTCGGACATACCGTTTCTTCATCGTTTCGATACGTGGAAAAGCCGAATCACCAACTTCACCAGCAAAGAAGAGGTGCCCGCTGCCAAATTTGATATCGACAAAGATGCGCAGATAGCACATGCCCGCATAGCCATTGCAACCAGTCAGGCGATTGGCAAAGGCCCCGGAAACTCAGTGCAACGCGACTTTCTGAGTCAGGCCTTCTCCGACTTTATCTTTGCCATCATCATCGAAGAGCTCGGCTTGGTAGGAGGAGGCTTTGTGGTCTGCCTCTACATCTGGCTCTTGGTACGGGCAGGGCGCATTGCCCAGAAGTGCGAACGAACATTTCCTGCGTTTCTGGTGATGGGCATCGCCTTGATGCTGGTATCGCAGGCGATATTGAATATGATGGTAGCCGTGGGGCTGTTTCCGGTTACGGGACAACCGCTGCCACTCATCAGCAAGGGAGGTACGAGTACCTTGATTAACTGTGCCTACATCGGCATGATACTAAGTGTGAGCCGGTATGTAGCTCACCTGGAAGAGCAAAAGCAGCGCGACGCACAGTTGCAGTTACAGATAGAGGCCGGAGAGTCGGAGGCACAAACGGCTACCGAACCTACGGCAACGATTCTGAATAGCGATGCCCGGTTCGAAGACGAAAGTGGATCGCATCGTCGTTCTTAACTATATAATATCAAAAACGAATAAGAATCATGGAACTGAACATAATCATCAGCGGAGGCGGTACCGGAGGACATATCTTTCCCGCCATATCCATTGCCAACGCCATCAAGGAGTTGCATCCCGAGGCGAAGATTCTCTTTGTCGGAGCCGAGGGCAGAATGGAGATGCACCGTGTGCCCGATGCCGGATACGAGATCATTGGTCTGCCCATTGCCGGATTTGACCGCAAGCATCTCTGGAAGAATTTCGGCGTATTACTGAAACTGGTGCGCAGCCAGTGGAAAGCACGAAGCATTATCAAAAAGTTCCGTCCGCAAGTGGCCGTCGGAGTAGGTGGTTATGCCAGTGGTCCTACGCTGAAAACAGCCGGTATGATGGGCATTCCGACCTTGATTCAAGAACAGAACTCATACGCCGGAGTAACCAATAAGCTGCTGGCTCAAAAGGCCAAAAAGATATGTGTGGCCTACGAGGGGATGGAGAAATTCTTCCCCGTCGATAAGATTATACTGACAGGAAACCCCGTACGCCAAGCCTTACTCGCGCAGACAGTAAGCAAAGAGGAGGCTCGAAAGCACTTCAACCTGCAACCCGACCTTAAAACAGTTTTAGTACTGGGCGGTAGCTTGGGTGCCCGTACCATCAACCAGGCATTGATGGGCGACCTGTCTATGATACGCGACAATGAGGATGTACAGTTTATCTGGCAAACCGGAAAAATATACCTGGAACAGGTACTGCAAGCGGTAGAAAAAGAGACCGGTGCACGAGGCCCTATCCCGAACCTATATGTGGCCGATTTCATACAAAACATGACGGAGGCGTATACGGCAGCCGACTTGGTGGTTTCGCGCGCAGGTGCAGGCTCTATATCGGAATTCTGCTTGCTGCATAAACCGGTTATTCTGGTGCCTTCGCCCAACGTTGCCGAGGATCACCAAACGAAAAATGCACTGGCACTGGTGAACAAACAAGCAGCCATCTATATTAAAGATATAGAAGCAGAAGAGAAATTAGTGCCCGAGGCCATCACAACGGTTATCGACCAAGAGATGCTCGAGAGTTTAAGTCAACACATAGCCAAATTGGCATTGCCCGATTCGGCGACTATTATCGCAAAAGAAGTTATAAAATTAGCACAACAATGAATATAGAAACTATAAAATCGGTCTATTTTGTAGGCGCAGGTGGCATCGGAATGAGTGCACTGGTACGCTATTTCTTATCGAAAGGCAAACTGGTAGCCGGTTACGACCGCACCCCCAGCCCACTGACCGAGTGCTTGATTGCAGAAGGAGCACAGATACACTACGAGGAGAACATTCAACTCATACCCGAAGCCTGCAAGGACAAGGCAAGTACACTGGTGGTGCTTACGCCGGCTGTGCCGCAAGAGCATGAGGAGCTGACTTACTTCCGCAACCACGGTTTCGAGATACAAAAGCGGGCGCAAGTACTAGGCACCATCACCCATTCGAGCAAAGGGCTTTGTGTAGCAGGAACGCATGGCAAAACAACGACATCGACCATGACGGCTCACCTGCTGTATCAGTCGCAAGTAGGGTGTACAGCCTTCTTGGGTGGCATCCCGAAAAACTATGGCACGAATCTGCTGCTTTCGCCAACCAGTCCTTATACCGTGATCGAGGCCGATGAATTCGACCGTTCCTTTCACTGGCTCTCGCCCTATATGTCGGTGATTACGTCGACAGACCCCGATCATCTCGATATTTATGGTACCGAAGAGGCCTACTTGAAGAGCTTTGAGCACTATACCACCCTGATTCAGCCCGGAGGAGCATTGATTATACGCAAAGGCGTATCTTTGCAGCCCAAGGTACAACCGGGCGTGAAGGTGTATACCTACTCGCGTAACGAAGGCGATTTTCACGCAGAAAACATCCGCATCGGCAATGGTGAAATAATCATTGACTTTGTAGCGCCCGACCTCCGCATAAACGATATATTACTGGGCATACCCGTTAGCATTAACATTGAAAACGGAGTGGCTGCAATGGCACTTGCTCATTTGAATGGTGTAAGCCCCGAGGAGATCAAACGAGGCATGGCAAGCTTTCGGGGGGTAGACCGCCGGTTCGATTTCAAGATAAAGAACGACCGGGTTGTTTTCTTAAGTGACTATGCGCACCATCCGTCGGAAATTAAGCAGAGCGTACTCTCTATGCGTGAGCTGTATCAGGACAAGAAGATTACGGCCATCTTTCAGCCACACCTTTATAGCCGCACACGCGATTTCTATAAAGAGTTTGCCGATAGCCTTTCGCTACTCGACGAGGTGATTCTGACCGATATCTATCCGGCCAGAGAAACACCCATTGAGGGAGTTACGAGTCAACTCATTTTTGACAACCTGCGACCGGGCATTCAGAAAAGTATGTGTAGAAAAGAAGAGATACCCGAGGTGCTGAGAAACAAAGAGATCGAAGTACTGATTACCTTGGGAGCCGGAGACATAGATAACTATGTGACCGATATCTGTGAAATACTCAAAACCCGATAAGAGATTATGATAAAGAGAGTCTTTCTGTTCATTGTCCTGTTACTGGTTATCTGCTATCTCGTAGCAGCAGTCACCTTGTTCAATCGTCGGCCTGCCGGTCAGGTATGCCGGGATGTGGAATTAGTGATTAAAGATACCGCAAACGCAGGATTCGTTACAAGGAGCGAGGTAACTGCGCTCTTGCAAAAGAAAGGCATCTATCCCGTAGGGAAAAAGGTAGAGCGCATTCATACCAAAACGTTGGAAAGAGAATTGAACAAACATTCGCTGATCGATCGGACAGAGTGCTATAAAACACCCAGTGGAAAGATCCGGATTGAGGTTCGACAACGGGTTCCCATCCTGCGTGTAATGAACGACAAAGGCGAAAACTATTATATTGACAACAAAGGAACCATTATGCCGCCGGATGCAAAATGCATTGCTCATCGGGTAATTGCAACGGGAAACGTAGAAAAGTCGTTTGCAATGAGGGATTTATATAAGTTTGGTGTATTTTTGCAAAACAATAAATTTTGGGATGCCCAAATAGAACAGATTCATGTATTGCCGGGCAGGGATGTAGAATTAGTACCCAGAGTAGGCAATCACATTATCTATTTGGGCAAACTGGAAAACATAGAGCAGAAACTGGAACGATTGAAGGTGTTTTATGAAAAAGCACTGAATCAGGTAGGCTGGAACAAGTATTCGCGTATCAGCCTCGAATTCGGAAACCAGATTATCTGTACTAAATGGGGAGAATAACAGAATAATAAACCAATTAAAGCGCCGGTTAATAGGCATGTTAGCCCATTGACAGCCGGCATACGATTAATATATGGCAACAACAGAATTTATCGCCGCTATTGAACTGGGTTCATCAAAGGTTACCGGTATAGCCGGCAGAAAGAACAGTGACGGAAGCATGCAGGTGTTGGCCTATGCCAAAGAAGATTCCTCTTCGTTTATCCGAAAAGGAGTCATCTATAATCTGGATAAGACAGCACAGAGCCTGACCTCCATCATCAACAAACTGGAAGGCGAGCTGAAGAACTCAATCGCAAAGGTATATGTAGGTATCGGCGGACAATCGCTCCGCACAGTACGCAATGTAGTGAGTCGCAGCTTGAGCGAAGAGGTCATCATCTCGCAAGAGTTGGTCGATTCTATCTGCGATGAGAATCTGGAGATTCCGCTCATAGACATGGATGTACTGGATGTTGCACCACAGGAATATAAAATAGGAAATAACGCACAAGCCGATCCGGTAGGAGTAGCCGGTAGCCACATCGAAGGCCGTTTTCTGAACATCGTGGCTCGCTCTTCGATCAAAAAGAATCTGGAACGTTGTTTCGACCAGTCGAAGATAGAAATAGCCGACCTGCTCATCGCTCCTTTGGTAACGGCCAACGCTGTGCTCACAGAAAGTGAACGTCGTTCGGGCTGTGCTTTGGTCGACTTTGGAGCCGATACCACCACGATTTCTGTTTATAAGAACAATATACTACGGTTCCTGACCGTACTACCGTTGGGTGGCAACAGCATCACCCGCGACATCACCGCCCTGCAAATGGAAGAAGAGGAAGCAGAGTGGCTGAAAGTGAAATTCGGTAATGCACTCTACGAAGAGGAAAACAGTGAAGAGGCAGCTACCTGCTCACTCGAAGACGGTAGCCGCACCATTGAGCTACTGACACTGAACAACATCATCGAAGCAAGACTCGAAGAGATCATTGCCAATGTATGGAATCAGTTGCAACTATCGGGATATGACGACAAGCTGCTTTCGGGAGTAGTAATCACCGGAGGGGCAGCAAACTTGAAAAACCTCGAAGAGCTTTTCCGTAAACGCTGTAAGATCGATAAAGTACGTACCGCCCGAACCATTCGTAACACCATACACATGGCGGATGCGTTACAGAAAAAAGACGGCAGCCAAAACACTCTCTTCGGCTTATTGTTTGAAGGAAAGGAGAACTGTTGCCTGATCGAATCGGCACCTATTCCTCAGCCGATCCGCAAGCCCGAACCCGAACCTGCCAGCGTAGGAGGATTCTTCGACGAAGACGAGGAGTTGAAGAAGCAGGAAGAAGAGGCAAGAGCTGCCAAAAAGCAAAAAGACGAAGACGACAGACGTCGTAAAGAAGAAGAAAGAAAAAGAAAGGAAGAAGAGAAGCGGAAGAAACAGGAAGCGAAGCGGAACAAGCCAAGCTGGATTAAGTCGACCTTCGACAAACTTTCAAACGAAATATTCTCTGACGAGGATATGAAATAACTCATTATTCGTAATTCATAATTCAATCAAGATATGGACGAGATAGTACAATTCGATTTCCCGACGGATTCTCCGAAAATCATCAAAGTAATTGGTGTAGGTGGTGGTGGCGGTAATGCCGTCAATCACATGTACCGGGAAGGTATACATGACGTCACATTCGTTCTCTGCAATACAGATAACCAGGCATTGGCCGAGTCGCCCGTACCGGTTAAGCTGCAACTGGGTCGTAGCATCACACAAGGCTTGGGAGCCGGCAACCGCCCCGAGCGTGCACGCGATGCAGCCGAAGAGAGCATCGAAGATATCACCGGACTGCTAAACGACGGTACCAAGATGGTATTTATCACTGCCGGAATGGGAGGTGGAACAGGAACAGGAGCTGCACCGGTTATTGCACGCATTGCCAAAGAGATGGATATTCTTACCGTAGGTATCGTAACCATTCCTTTCATATTCGAGGGCGAAAAGAAGATTATACAGGCATTGGATGGCGTGGAGCGTATCGCTCAACATGTAGATGCATTATTGGTGATCAACAACGAGCGCCTACGCGAAATCTATGCCGACCTCACCTTTATGAATGCTTTCGGTAAGGCTGATGATACCCTATCGATAGCAGCCAAAAGCATTGCCGAGATTATCACCATGCGTGGTACGGTGAATCTGGACTTTGCCGATGTAAAAACAATCCTCAAAGACGGAGGTGTGGCCATCATGAGTACGGGCTTCGGAGAAGGCGAGAACCGGGTAACCAAGGCTATCGACGATGCCTTACACTCTCCGTTGCTCAACAACAACGATATATTCAACGCCAAGAAGGTAATGCTCAACGTATCGTTCTGCGAAAAATCGGAATTGATGATGGAGGAGATGAACGAAATTCACGAGTTCATGAGCAAGTTCCGCGAAGGAGTCGAAGTTATCTGGGGTGTGGCAATGGACAATTCACTCGAAGCAAAAGTGAAGATCACCGTGCTGGCTACCGGATTTGGTGTAGAAGATGTTCCGGGAATGGACAGCGTACTCGAAAAGCGCAGTCAGGAAGAAGAAGAACGCCAATTACTACTCGAAGAAGAGAAAGAGCGTAACAAAGACCGCATACGCAAAGCTTATGGCGAAAGTGCCAGCAGCATAGGCAGCAAAACCATTCATAAACGCCGTCATATCTATATATTCAATGCCGAAGATCTGGATAATGACGACATCATTGCGATGGTGGAGAACTCTCCTACTTTCTTGCGCGATAAAACAACGCTTACCCGGATCAAAGCCAAAGCAGTGCTCGAAGAAGAGATTGCTGCCGAAGAACCGATCGATAACAACGGCGTGATTACCTTTTAAATAAACAGCGATTTATAAACAACTATAGTATGGATTTATTTGACAAAGTCAGCGAAGACATTAAAAACGCAATGAGAGCGAAAGATAAAGTAGCCCTCGATACACTGAGAAATATCAAGAAATTCTTCATCGAAGCCAAAACGGCTCCGGGAGCTAACGATATGCTGACAGACGAAGCAGCCCTTAAAATCATCCAAAAACTGGTAAAGCAAGGAAAAGATGCTGCCGAAATCTACATCGGACAAGACCGTCAGGACTTAGCCGAAAATGAACTGGCACAAGTCAAAGTAATGGAAGCTTATCTGCCCAAACAAATGAGTGCAGAAGAGCTGGAAGCAGCCATTAAAGAGATTATAGCCGAAACAGGTGCCACAAGTGGCAAAGATATGGGCAAAGTAATGGGCGTTGCTTCAAAAAAGCTTGCCGGACTTGCCGAAGGACGTGCCATCTCCGCCAAAGTAAAAGAATTATTAGGATAAAGCGATAATTTCACTTTATCTACTCAGAAAAGACGCTGTCTCTTTTTAGGAAAGCCGGAAATGTGCTCCTAAAAAGAGGTAGCGTCTTTTTTTAGAAAACATCCATATCCTTGTAGGGGTACCCCCCTATTCAATTGTATTTACTATATAACCCTTAAAAATAATATAAAATGAAACGAGTAACTACAGTCGTCACTTTCATGCTGCTAGGTATCCTCACCTTATTTGCTCAGTCAAATGACCCCGAAGAGAATCCTTTGCAAGGTATCTGGCAAATTTCAGGAAAATCACCCAATGGTATAGATATGGCAAGCGGTCCAATCCTAAAGATCATTACCCCCGAGAGAACGTTTACCAACTTACAACTCAGCGTAGGAGAAAACCGGAAGTCATCAATCCTGATTTCGGGTAACTATGAAATACTGTCCGACAGTGTTTACACGGAAAGTATACAGTTTTCCGCAACACCTCCTTTTACGAAAACATCCAAGAACGAGATTAAATTCAAACTATTGAGCGACAACCTTCTTCAGCTTCGTTTTAAAGTGCCCGGACAAAGTAAATTATTCGAGGAATATTGGGTCAGAGTGACACAATGACGCTAAAAAAGAATCAGATAGAAAAAAGAGGGGAGCAATCCTCTCTTTCTGTTTAATCGAACAACTCCTGCAATACCGACAGAGACTTCAAAACAGGAAAGTCAGGCAAATGCAACCGATAGTATTCATTTAAGATAACCAGGCAGCGCGCGCGCTCTGCACGGTTCATCGTAAAAAGATGCATCGTTTCATAATTCATGCGCATTAAGGCAATTAATCGCTTTGACTCATCGGGCTCAATAAAGGAGGAATGTAACTGTGGACGAGTAGAAACAAAACCGGCATTGAGCATATCAAAGTAATCGCCTTCATGGTAATCATCCAAATTGGGATATAAGCCGAGGAAGCGAGAAAAACGCATCAAAAAGACAAGGTGGAAATTAGCAAACCCTTCGTCCGACTCATCCAACCAGGTAACCGAATGCAGCAGATAAGCAAACAATGGACGATTTTCGGCCTCTTCGCGAATAGCCCTGCAAAGAAACTCTGCCAGGAAAAGAGCAATAGCCGATTTATAGGGGTCGTATGGAACCGAAGAGAAGGGATAGTAGGATTTGGCCTCTTTTATCCTATATAAGGTCGAATTGGGTCTGAAATCGGCTTCAAACTCTATAATAGACATGGGTTGAAACAAAACCGACTTCACCGCCGACTTACGCGAACGTGGCACCGATACTAAAAAGGATGCACGACCAAATAACTCGGTATACATCTCTATTATATTAGACGTATCGTTGTACTTTAATGTATGAAGAACTATTCCAATCGTTTTTTGCAGCATACCTATATCTGTTATATTTCAAGTAACAAAGCTACAAAAAAAGCCGAAAGCGGCAATCTTTCCTCATTCATTTAAAAAAAAGTTTCGATTATTCGAAAAAAAATATTGCTTTTACAACACTGATAACCAGCAATTAAAGCATACATCAAGCAAAAAAACGCATTATTACCCCAAAATATTTCTCCAGAATATTTTGCTATTTCAAAAAAAGTCTCTACTTTTGCATCCGCAATCGAGAAACAAACGCTCGAAAAGCAGAAGCAGAAATGCTTCGCCAAAATGATGGCCCATTCGTCTATCGGTTAGGACGTAAGATTTTCATTCTTGAAAGAGGGGTTCGACTCCCCTATGGGCTACAAGTAAAAAAAATAACGAATTAAAAAAAAGATTAGTCGAGATGGCAAATCATAAATCATCACTTAAGAGAATCAGACAAGAAGAAACGAGAAGACTTCATAACAGATATTATGGTAAGACCATGAGAAACGCTGTTAGAAAATTCCGTTCAACAACTGACAAAGCAGAAGCAGTTGCGATGTATCCAGGTATCAGCAAGATGGTTGATAAGTTGGCTAAGGTGAATATCATTCACAAAAACAAGGCTAACAACTTGAAGTCTAAGTTGGCTCTTTACATCAACAAGCTAGCGTAATAACATAGAATTTAGCAAAACTCTATATATACAGAGACTGAACTTTTTAGTTCGGTCTTTTGTAGTTGTATATAGGCTGTTTCTATTATTATTTATTCTTCATTTTTCACTCGGTATTTTTCCTTAACTCAACTATTTTCACTACTTTTGCTCTGTTATTATAACTTAGAAAGGCAATTATGAGCGCAGATCTATTCACTCAAGACAACGGGTCGTATTCAGCTGATAGTATCCAGGTACTTGAAGGCCTGGAGGCTGTACGGAAGCGTCCCGCGATGTACATCGGAGACATCGGTGTAAAAGGACTTCACCACTTAGTATATGAAATCGTAGATAACTCCATCGATGAAGCATTGGCGGGATATTGCGACCACATTGAGGTTACTATCAACGAAGACAATTCCATCACTGTACAAGACAACGGCCGTGGTATTCCGGTTGACTTTCATGAAAAAGAGCAAAAATCAGCTCTCGAAGTAGCGATGACAGTGCTACATGCCGGAGGTAAGTTCGACAAAGGGTCTTACAAAGTATCCGGAGGATTACATGGAGTAGGTATGTCGTGTGTAAACGCATTGTCTGTTCATATGACTTCGCAAGTAGCCCGCAACGGCAAATTATACCAGCAAGAATACGAATTCGGTAAACCGCTCTATCCCGTGAAAGAGATGGGCAACGCTACCGACCATACCGGAACCAGACAACAGTTCTGGCCCGACAACAGCATTTTCATCGAGACTGTATACAAGTACGATATTCTGGCTACCCGTATGCGCGAGTTGTCTTATCTGAATGCAGGTATCACTATCACACTGACCGATCGTCGGGTGATAAATGAAGACGGCAGTTTCAAACAGGAAGTATTCCACTCGGAAGAGGGACTGAAAGAGTTTGTTCGCTTTGTAGACTCTTCTCGCGAACATCTGATCAACGATGTTATTTACCTGAACACAGAAAAGCAAGGCACACCTATCGAGGTAGCCATCATGTACAACACTTCGTTTAGCGAAAACATTCACTCGTATGTGAATAACATCAATACGATCGAGGGTGGTACACACTTAGCCGGTTTCCGTCGTGCACTGACACGTACACTCAAAAAGTATGCCGAAGACAGCAAGATGCTTGAAAAGGTAAAAGTAGAGATATCGGGTGACGACTTCCGCGAAGGACTTACAGCCGTGATCTCGATCAAAGTACAAGAGCCACAGTTTGAAGGACAGACCAAGACCAAGTTGGGTAACAACGAAGTGATGGGGGCCGTAGACCAAGCCGTAGGCGAAGTGCTTACTTATTATCTGGAAGAACATCCGAAAGAGGCCAAAATGATTGTAGACAAGGTTATTCTTGCTGCAACAGCTCGTCATGCTGCACGTAAAGCACGCGAAATGGTACAGCGCAAATCACCAATGTCGGGCGGTGGACTACCCGGTAAGTTGGCCGACTGCTCAGATAAAGACCCAACGAAATGCGAACTATTCCTTGTCGAGGGAGATTCGGCAGGCGGTACAGCCAAGCAAGGTCGTAACCGTGCTTTTCAAGCGATCCTGCCTTTACGTGGTAAGATTCTGAATGTAGAGAAAGCCATGTACCACAAAGCATTGGAGAGCGAAGAGATTCGTAACATATATACTGCCTTAGGCGTCACCATCGGAACCGAAGAAGACACCAAAGAGGCCAATATGACCAAACTTCGCTACCAGAAGATTATCATCATGACCGATGCCGACGTCGATGGATCTCACATCGACACGCTTATCATGACTTTCTTCTTCCGTTACATGCCGCAGTTGATTCAGAATGGTTATTTGTATATTGCAACTCCCCCACTCTACCTATGCAAGAAAGGAAAGGTAGAAGAGTATTGCTGGACAGATGCACAACGTCAGAAGTTTATCAACACTTATGGCGGCGGCTCTGAAAATGCAGTCCATACCCAACGCTACAAAGGTTTGGGAGAGATGAACGCCCAACAATTATGGGAAACAACCATGGATCCCGAAAACCGTATGTTGAAGCAGATCAATATAGAAAATGCTGCCGAGGCCGATCATGTATTCTCCATGCTTATGGGTGAAGACGTAGGTCCTCGTCGTGAATTTATTGAAGAAAACGCTACATATGCGAATATTGATGCGTAAAGAATTCTAATATTACAAAAAGTAACTTTGTAATACAATATAAAAGCCAGTCCGTTCGTTGTGAATAGGCTGGCTTTTTTGTTTTCAATTCTCGCAACAATAAGCCTATAATGAACCTTTATATAATAACTAAATGAAAAAAAGTAAACTTATCGCTTTATTCGTTCTTTTGTGTGTATTTGGTACTCATACACACGCTCGGAAAGCAAAGCGCGTGGTGCTGATAGCACTGGACGGGATCTCGGTAGAAGGATTTCAAAAAGCACAAACACCCTGTTTAGATGCATTACTGGCTCAAGGTGCGCGCTCATTAGACACACGTGTGGTGATGCCGTCGGTTACTTTGCCTAACTGGACAAGCCACCTGACCGGTAGCGGGCCGGAACAACACGGAGTATTCAACAATGACTGGCTGCTCAACAAAAGCGCCTACCCACTAACCGAGAAGGATGCCAAGGGCTATTACCCATCGGTATTCAAGGTACTGAAAGAGCAGTTACCCACCATAAGAACAGCTTTCTACTACAACTGGATCAATCTGTTTTATCCGTACAACGAAACATACTTCGACGAAGTAAGTTACCTCGAAAAAGACGCTTACGTGCCAAACTACGACAAAGCCTTCCAATTTCTTTCGAACCATAGAAAGCAACCGACACTGGTCTTCCTATATTCTGTACATACCGATCATGCCGGGCACAACCATACATGGATGTCGCCCCCATACATACGTTCGATTGAGGAAGCAGATGCGGAGATTGGCAAATTCATAGAGAAGATGAAAAAAGAAGACTTATATAAAGATACTCACTTCTTATTTTTATCCGATCACGGTGGTATCAACTACGGACACGGCGGTACAACCGTTAACGAAATGATTGTGCCCTGGGGCATCGTAGGACCCGGCATTAAAAAAGGGCTTACCATAGAAGAGCCGAATAATACGGTCAACACAGCATCGATTGTTTTACATCTGTTCGGAGCCAAACAACCCTTGTCATGGACAGGAGAAGTGATCCGGTCGATCTTTAAATAAAAAGATAACCAAGAAATATAACCACATGAAAAGGATAACTAAAATAGCCATTGCCTGCCTGTCGGCAATAACCACCTTGAGTAGTTATGCAGCGACACATAAGGGATATGTATTTGTAGATGCAAATGCAAATGGCGTGTTCGACAAAGGTGAAAAGCCAATGAAGGGAGTTGCCGTATCCGACGGGCTCCATGTAGTACAAACCCGGAAGGACGGTTCTTTCAGCCTGCCCGGACATACCAAAGAACGTTTTGTTTTCATCACCACCCCTTCGGGATATAAATCAGACAATCAGCACTACCGCAAGATTGATGCCGGGCAAGAGAATTATTACTTCGGCTTGCAGCCTTATACGGCAACAACGAAAAACGGCAGCCACCAATACGTACACATCACCGATACGGAGATATTCAATACCGGCAATCACGAAGAGTGGGTGGGTAATCTACGCGATTATGCAGCCAACGAAAAGGCTGCTTTCATCATTCACACCGGAGATATCTGCTACGAGAAGGGTCTGAAAAGCCACATCGAGCTGATGAATACCCACAACATGAACTGCCCAACGTTTTATTGCATCGGTAATCACGATCTGGTCAAAGGGAGATACGGCGAAGAGCTCTTCGAGAGTTTATACGGACCTACTTTCTACTCGTTCGATGTAGGCAATATGCACTACATCGTTACCCCCATGCTCAGTGGAGATCACCTGCCCAGCTACCGCAAGGAAGATGTATATCGCTGGATGAAGAACGACCTCGCACTGGTCCCTAAAGGCAAAGCGGTAACCGTGTTTAACCATGACCTGCTAACCCATAAAGATACATTTATCTACGGTATCAATGAGAAGGAGTTTATCAACCTGAACGAGCACAACCTCAAGGCTTGGGTGTACGGACATTGGCACATCAATTACATGAAGAAGCAGGGCGATGTATACTCCGTATGCACTGCGGTGGTCGACAAAGGGGGGATCGACCACTCCACTTCGGTCTTCCGTGTGATGCATGTCGATGAAAAAGGAGACTTCACCTCGGAGATACGTTACAGCTATCCCGATAAGTCTCTTTGCATCGCCTCTATCGCCAACAACCAAGCCCCCCTCCTTCCGTCGGGAGCACTGCCCCTGTCGGTCAATGTCTACTCCTCTGCTTCGCCTGTCAAAGAGGCAGCAGCCGATATCTATTGTGGTGACAAGAGAATAGGCAAAAGCCACAAGTTGCAACAGCAAACCGATTGGAACTGGTATGCGGACATACCTCTGAATAGGCTTACAGAGAACGAACTCATCACTGTAAGGGTCAAAGCAACATTCCGCAATGGCGAGACTGCCAACACTGAAAAGAGTTTTGCCTACTCCCCCACACCACAGAGAGTGAATATCGGCAAAGAGTGGACGAATCTTTTAGGCAACCCCGAGCACGTAGGTATTACCGGCGATACGTTGAAATCTCCGCTTGCACTTGCTTGGGTCAAGAACGTCAAAGCCAACATCTTTATGTCATCGCCACTTGTCTATAAAGACAATGTATATGTGGCATCGGTCGATGAGAACCACAAAGGTCTGGGAGCGATCTTTGCCCTCGAAGGCAGAACAGGAAACATTCGTTGGAAGTATAAGGTACGCAACTCGATCAAGAACACCATTGCTGCTGCGGGCGGACTGGTTCTGGCACAAGATACAGAAGGATACCTCTATGCGGTAGATGCACAGACAGGTACCTTAACTTGGGAGCAAAAACTACCCGTAAACCCACTCCCCGCCTTAATAGAAGGAATCGTTGCAACCGACACGGTAGTGTATGCAGGCACAGGAAAGGGCTTATCTGCCATCGACGTACGTTCAGGAAAGGTTCTTTGGACCAATACCGAATGGGGACAGCACGAGGGCACTACCTCGACCTGGACCTTGGGCAATGGCGTACTGGTAGCCGGTACCCAATGGGGAAGCCTCTACGGCAACAATGCCCAAACAGGCAAAATGCTATGGGCTATCGGCAAAGACGGATTGAGTGACCGCGGCGCTTCACCCGCCGCTCATGGCAACCTGCTGTATCTCATCTCGCGCAAGTCGTTCTTTATCTTAGATGCCTCGATCGGCAACGTCATTGTACGCAAGGAGCTGCCCACGAAGGTCGATGTAACTTCCACTCCTTTGGTAACCGACAGCGAGATCATCTTCGGAACATCCGATTCGGGTTTGATGGCCATCGATAAAGAGACGCTGGAACCTAAGTGGAACTATCAAACGGGAACGTCTCTTGTCTTTACCGGCCCCTATACCTTGAAGCCTGCCGCAAGCATCGAAACCAGTCCGGTACTGAGCGGCAATGTGGTTTATGTAGGAGCATCGGACGGAGCTATTTACGGCATCGACAAAACCAAAGGCACACTCTTGTGGAAGCACGAAACAGGTGCACCGGTATTCGCTACGGTAGCTCTATCGGGCAATATGCTCTTTGCCGTCGATCTATCCGGCAATGTATATGCCTTTGGCGATAACACAAAAGAGTGATAAGCATCGTTTAGCAGCTATCGCATAAAAAAAAGTGAGGATGTTACAGATTATTCTTGTAACATCCTCACTCTTTTTATGCGATACAATCGGCAAGCAACCGATTGACATAGATGCAAGTACTGAGAAAAACCGTTAAAGCAGGTTTTGCTTCTTCAGCTCCTCTACGGCAATCTCCAATTCGCGATACCACGCCTCACCGAACTTACGGATAAGCGGTTCTTTTAAGAATTGATACACTGCAACATTCTCTTTCTTGCCCAACAGCACAGCCGCCTGACACACACTCCAACGGTGATAGTTGACTGCCTTATACGGACCATAGTCGCCAACGCGAATAGGATATAAATGGCAAGATATCGGTTTGTAGAAATCGGTTTTCCCTTCGCGATAGGCCTTTTCGATGGCACAGTAGCAATACCCCCGTTCGTCGTAGCAGGTAAACACACAGTCTTTCCCGTTCACAATCGAGGTAACCATGTCTCCGTCGCGGTCGGCATATACCACCCCCTGCTTTTCGATCACTGCATGGGCTTCGGGCGAAAGCGCATCCCATACAATGGGAAGCACTTCCTCTAACTTGGCTATTTCATCCAGCTCCACAGGTGCACCGGCATCTCCTTCAATGCAACACTCGCCTTTGCAGGCGTCGAGGTTACAGAGAAACTTCTCCCGAAGCACATCGAGGCTGATTACAATATCATCTATTTGAATCATCGATCAACACCTTTCCGGTCATCTCCTTCGGAGCGTTCATACCCATTATATGAAGGATAGTCGGCGCTACATCGGCCAGAATTCCGTTTTCGATTTTAGCCTCTTTGTTCTCGGTTACATATACGCAGGGAACCGGATTCAATGAGTGAGCCGTATTGACCGATCCGTCCTCGTTGACTGCGTTGTCTGCATTACCGTGATCGGCAATAATAATTACTTCGTATCCGTTCGCCTTAGCAGCTTCTACGGTCTCTTTCACACAAGCATCAACTGCCACGACTGCTTTCTCGATGGCTTCGTAAACGCCCGTATGACCTACCATATCGCCGTTGGCATAGTTCACAACGATGAAGTCAAACTTATCTTCATTGATTGCAGCAACCAATTTATCTTTCACCTCGTAGGCACTCATTTCGGGTTTCAAGTCGTAAGTAGCCACCTTAGGTGATGCTACCAAGATACGCTCTTCGGCCTCAAACGGAGTTTCGCGTCCACCATTAAAGAAGAAGGTTACGTGTGCGTACTTCTCTGTTTCGGCAATATGCAGTTGCGATTTCTTTTCGGCCGAAAGGAATTCGCCCAATGTATTCTGTACGTTATCTTTATCAAAAAGAATATGTACACCCTTGAATGATGCATCGTAAGGAGTCATGCAATAGAACTGCAAACCGGGAATGGTATGCATCCCCGCTTCGGGCATATCTTGTTGTGTCAATACGGCTGTAAGCTCCTTGGCACGGTCGTTACGGTAATTAAAGAAGATAACCACGTCGCCTTCTTTGATCGTTCCGTCTACCTGTGCATTGACAATCGGTTTGATAAACTCGTCGGTCACTCCATTGTCGTAAGAGGCTTGCATGGCTTCGACCATGTTGTCGGCTTTTTCGCCCACACCGTTCACCAATAAGTCATACGCTTCTTTAACACGTTCCCAACGCTTGTCGCGATCCATTGCATAGTAGCGGCCAATGATCGATGCAATCTTTGCACCCGACTTTTTGCATTCGGCCTCGAGTTGTTCGATAAATCCCTTACCGCTCTTCGGATCGGTGTCGCGACCATCCATGAAGCAGTGAACAAACGCATTGTCTATGCTGTATTCCTTGGCAATATCGCAAAGTTTAAACAGATGATCGAGCGAGCTGTGCACACCTCCATCCGAGGTCAATCCCATGAAGTGGATATTCTTTCCGTTCTCTTTGGCATAGGAGTAAGCTGCGATGATTCCTGGATTCTGCATGATCGTATTCTCACGACAAGCTTTATTGATCTTCACCAAATCTTGATAAACCACGCGTCCGGCACCGATATTGAGGTGACCTACCTCCGAGTTACCCATTTGTCCGTCGGGCAATCCTACGTTTTCGCCGCTTGCCTGAAGTTCAGAGTGAGGATATGTTTTTACCAGATAGTCCCAATAAGGAGTGGGAGTATTAAAGATTACGTCTGCTTTACCGTGATTACCGATTCCCCATCCATCGAGGATCATCAAAAGGGCTTTCTTGCTCATACTATTTAATATTAGTTAATTGTTACACTGTTTATTGGGTACAAAGGTACGAAAAAGATTTTTTCATTTACATTTACCCAACCAATACTATCCCTATCTAACTATTAAAGATTATGAAAACCATACTCATATCACTTTTATTGGCGCTGATAAGCTTTCCGGAGATAGATGCAGGCGGGTAACTATGGGGCTAAAGAGTGAAAGTTCCAACCCAATCATCGAACCCGATTACTTAGCGAAATATTTCAGTCAATAAGAAAAAACAACGGAGCAAACACACGTATTATCAAATGAATTGCCTACTTTTGCCACCGCTTTAAAAAACAAAAAAAACAATCATGGACGATTCTAACCCGCGAACGTGCAGCAGTATTAATTAAAGCGAGCAGAGACATTACATCTAGGTGCCTCTGTTCGGACTAAACAAACGAAAGGAGGCAATTAAGATGAGAACATATCTTTCTTGTGAAGCCGGCTTTGTGGAAAAACCACAATGGCTTCCAAATTGCTGGGTCAACGTAGTATGCCCCGACACAGACGATTTCAGATTTCTAACTCAAGAACTGAACGTACCCGAATCTTTTTTAACAGACATCGCCGATACGGACGAACGTCCGCGAACGGAAACCGAAGGCAAGTGGCTGCTGACTATCTTGCGCATCCCCGTGCAAAATAATCAGAACAGCATCCCATTCAGTACCGTACCCATCGGCATCATCACCAACGAAGAGGTGGTCGTTTCGGTGTGTTACCATCAAACGGAGCTAATCCCCGACTTCATCGGCTATACACGCCGCAAAGGATTGGTCGTGCGCAACAAGCTCGACCTCATCTTCCGCATCATCTACTCCTCGGCCGTCTGGTTTCTAAAATACCTGAAACAGATCAACAACGACGTAAGTGCGGCAGAGAAAGAACTCGAACGGAGCATTCGCAACGAAGACTTGCTGCGGCTGATGCGGTTGCAGAAAACACTTGTCTACTTCAACACCTCCATTCGTGGCAACGAAATCATGATCGGGAAGCTGACCAGCATCTTTCAAGACACCGATTTTCTGGACAAAGACCTGGTCGAAGATGTGATTACCGAATTGAGGCAAGCCTACAATACGGTCAATATCTACAGCGACATCCTCACCGGAACGATGGATGCCTTTGCCTCCATCATTTCGAACAACGTGAATACGATCATGAAACGCATGACGAGCATTTCGATCATTCTCATGGTGCCGACACTCATCGCCAGTTTTTATGGAATGAACGTCGACATACATCTCGAAACAATGCCCCATGCCTTTGCCCTGATTGTGGTATGCTCCATCATACTATCCTCGTTGGCCTTTGTCATATTCAAAAAAATTAGATGGTTTTAATGCAAGACTTCCTATTTGCAAAGGCAGTCTTTCCTAAAAGCTAAGTAAATTTCTTAGCAAACATAGATGATCGCATTGCATACCGACCATTGTCGGCTTGCAACACGATCATTGTCGTACTGCATGCCGACGATGGTCGGCTTGCAAGCCGACCACGTAAACTCTTCTTTAAAAACAGTTAAACTACCCGCCATCAACCGTTAATATATCTAAGAAACACAGCTATCTTTCCTATAATCAGCCGCGCAGCAGTGCCTCTTTTGGCAAAGTGAAAGCATCTTCCCCCACTTTTTGCATAAAATAACGATTGAGCCCCCAATAAAACAGGCGTTTACGCTCTTTTTTTCTCTAATATTTTGTTATCGAACAGATTATTTGTATCTTTGCACCCGAGACGGATGAAAGGTGGAGGGGCGATTAAGCTCCTTTTTTTGTTCTTAATAGTGAATCAATGATAGAAAAGAGAATTGTTTGTCAGCTTGTTGATGAGTGGCTGGAAGGAAAAGACTACTTTCTGGTAGAGGTAACCGTAAGCCCCGACGACAAGATCGTGGTCGAAATAGACCATGCAGAAGGCGTTTGGATTGAAGATTGTGTGGAGCTGAGCCGCTACATTGAATCGAAGCTAAACCGCGAAGAAGAAGATTATGAACTCGAAGTAGGTTCGGCAGGTATCGGACAACCCTTCAAGGTAGTGCAGCAATACTACAACCATATCGGCAACGATGTGGAGGTGCTCACCAAAACAGGGCGTAAACTCTCGGGAGTGCTCAAAGAGGCCGACGAAGAGAAGTTCGTGGTCGGCATACAAAAGAAAGTAAAGACAGAAGAAGCCAAACGTCCGAAGCTGATGGAAGAGGACGAGACCTTCCGTTATGAAGATATCAAATATACTAAATACTTAATTAGTTTTAAATAATATGGCCAAGAAAGAAGAAACAATCAGCTTGATTGATACATTTTCGGAATTTAAGGAACTGAAAAATATCGATAGGACAACGATGGTAAGCGTACTCGAAGAGTCGTTCCGTAGTGTTATCACGAAAATGTTTGGCACCGATGAAAATTACGACGTAATCGTGAACCCCGACAAGGGCGACTTCGAGATATGGCGTAACCGTGAAGTAGTAGCCGATGAGGATTTAACCAATCCGAACATGCAGATCTCGCTGACAGAGGCTCAAAAGATCGACGCTTCTTACGAAGTAGGCGAAGAGGTAACCGACGAGGTAATATTTGCCAAGTTCGGCCGTCGCGCCATCCTGAACCTTCGTCAGACATTGGCTTCAAAGATTCTTGAACTGGAAAAAGACAGTCTTTACAACAAATATAGTGATAAGATAGGTACCATTATCAATGCAGAGGTATATCAGATCTGGAAAAAAGAGATGCTGCTCATTGACGATGAGGGAAACGAACTGTTGCTACCCAAAACCGAACAGATTCCGGCGGATTTCTATCGCAAAGGAGAAACGGCACGTGCTGTAGTAGCGCGCGTAGACAACAAGAACAACAACCCGAAGATTATCCTGTCACGTATCTCGCCCGTCTTCCTGCAACGCTTGTTCGAGATGGAAGTACCCGAGATAAACGATGGACTTATCACCATCAAGAAGATTGCCCGCATCCCCGGCGAACGCGCCAAGATTGCGGTGGAGTCTTACGACGACCGTATCGACCCCGTAGGTGCCTGTGTAGGTATGAAGGGAAGTCGTATTCACGGTATCGTTCGTGAACTTCGCAACGAGAACATTGATGTCATTAACTATACATCGAATATCTCCTTGTTTATTCAGCGTGCCCTCAGCCCTGCCAAAGTATCTTCGATCCGTTTGAACGAAGAAGAACGCAAAGCAGAGGTATTCCTTAAACCCGAAGAGGTTTCGCTGGCTATTGGTAAAGGCGGTTTGAACATCAAACTGGCCAGTATGTTAACTGAGTACACCATCGACGTGTTCCGTGAACTGGATGAAGCGGCGCAGGACGAAGACATCTATCTGGACGAATTCAAAGACGAAATCGACAGTTGGGTCATCGACGCCATCAAAGCTATCGGTATCGATACGGCAAAAGCAGTATTGGCCGCACCTCGCGAAATGTTGATTGAAAAAACGGATCTGGAAGAAGAGACGGTGGACGAGGTATTGCACATTTTGAAATCGGAGTTTGAAGACAATGAATGATTTCATTTACGATTAGACTATTTACGATTTACGATTGGAAACCCTTCTTTATTGTGAGTTGTAGATAAAAAGATAAAGCAATCGTCTAATCGTCAAACGTATAATCGTAAGTATTTTCACTCCATCATTCATTAAATTAAAGTATGACGATAAGGTTAAACAAAGTTACAAGAGATTTAAATGTAGGAATTTCAACGGTCGTTGAGTTCTTACAAAAAAAGGGACACACGATTGAGGCGAACCCTAATACTAAAATTACAGAAGAAGAGTATGCGATGCTCGTAAAAGAGTTTAGCACTGACAAGAACCTTAGACTTGAATCAGAGCGTTTTATACAAGAACGCCAAAATAAGGATCGCAACAAGTCAGTCGCTATCGACGGTTACGACAAACAGGCCGAAAAGCCGAAAGCAGACGAAATCTTCAAGACAGTAGTTCCCGAAGACGCGCGTCCGAAGTTTAAACCTGTCGGGAAAATAGATTTGGACAAAGTAAACCGTCGGTCGGAAGCCGCACCGGTAAGCGAACCCAAACCCCAACAACCGGCTGCTCCTATTGTGAAAGAAGAGAAGAAGGTAGAAGAAGTAGTAAAACCCATTGTGGTAGAAGCTCCCAAAGAGACAGTAACACCCGCTCCGGCTCCGAAACCGGAACCGGTCAAAGAACCTCAACCTGTGGTTGTGGAAGCCAAACCGGTGGTGGAAGAAAAAATAATCAACCCAGTAAAGAAAGAAGAGCCGAAAGTGGAAGTTGCTCCAGAAAAAGAACCAGAAAAGAAGGTCGAAGAGAAACCCGTAGTAGTTGAACAAGCTACCGAGGCTGCGACCGAGTCGGATAAGGAAGACGGTGTCTTCAAGATTCGTCAACCCGAGTTTGTCTCCAAAATCAACGTTATCGGACAGATTGACCTGGCTGCATTGAACCAGTCTACCCGTCCGAAAAAGAAGTCGAAAGAAGAAAAGCGGAAAGAACGCGAAGAAAAAGAGAAGGTACGTCTGGATCAGAAGAAACAGATGAAAGAAGCCATCATCAAAGAGATTCGCAAGGACGACAACAAGCTGGCCAAGGCAGGACCGAAAGAGAGCGCCGATGCAGCCAAGAAGAAACGCATCCGTATTAATAAGGAGAAGGTCGATGTTAACAACGTAGCATCCAACTTCGCTCCCCCCCGCCCCAACAGCGAAAGAGCAGCCAATGGCGGACACCCCGGACAAGGTGGTGCCAACAGAGGCCCCGGACAAGGTGGCTCGCAAAACCGCAACCGCAATACCGGTGGTGGCAATAATGGCGGTGGTGGCAACATCAACAGCCGTTTCAAGAAGCCAATCGTAAAGGCAGAGGTGAGCGAGGAAGATGTAGCTAAACAAGTAAAAGAAACCTTGGCTCGCTTAACAACCAAGGGTAAAAATAAAACCTCTAAATATCGTAAAGAGAAACGCGAATCGGTTTACAACCGTCAGCAGGAACAAGACGATAGAGAGATGGCAGAGAGCCGCGTATTGAAACTGACCGAGTTCGTAACAGCCAACGAGTTGGCAAGCATGATGAACGTATCGGTCAACCAAGTAATCGGAACCTGTATGAGCATTGGTATGATGGTATCTATCAACCAACGTCTGGATGCGGAAACCATTAATCTGGTGGCCGAAGAGTTCGGATACAAAACCGAATACGTAAGTGCAGAGGTAGCTCAGGCCATCGTCGAAGAAGAAGATTCGGAAGACGATTTGAGCCCACGCGCTCCGATTGTAACAGTGATGGGACACGTTGACCACGGTAAGACTTCGTTGCTTGACTATATTCGTAAAGCAAACGTTATTGCCGGCGAAGCAGGTGGTATCACACAGCACATCGGTGCTTATCACGTGACGCTCGAAGATGGTCGCGACATCACCTTCCTCGATACTCCGGGTCATGAGGCGTTTACCGCCATGCGTGCCCGTGGTGCAAAGGTAACCGATATCGCTATCATTATTGTAGCTGCCGACGACGACGTGATGCCTCAAACCAAAGAGGCCATCAACCACGCCGCAGCCGCAGGTGTTCCGATCGTATTTGCAATCAATAAAGTGGATAAGCCTCATGCAAATCCCGAAAAGATAAAAGAGACACTGGCACAGATGAACTACCTCGTCGAAGAGTGGGGTGGTAAGTACCAGTCGCAAGATATCTCGGCCAAGAAAGGTACGGGCGTAAAGGAACTGATGGAGAAAGTACTGCTCGAAGCAGAAATGCTTGACCTCAAGGCCAACCCCGATCGTCGTGCAACCGGTTCGGTTATCGAGTCTACACTCGACAAGGGTCGTGGCTATGTGGCAACCATTCTGGTATCGAACGGTACCTTGAAGATGGGAGACATCGTATTGGCAGGAACCAACTTCGGACGTGTAAAGGCAATGTTCAACGAACGTAACCAACGCATCAAAGAGGCAGGTCCTTCAGAACCGGTATTGATTCTGGGTCTGAACGGTGCACCGCAGGCAGGTGATACCTTCCACGTGATCGAGACAGAGCAGGAAGCACGCGAAATTGCCAACAAGCGTGAGCAGTTGCAACGTGAGCAAGGTCTGAGAACGCAGAAACTGTTGACACTCGATGAGGTAGGTCGTCGTATCGCACTGGGTAACTTCCAGGAATTGAACATCATCGTGAAGGGTGACGTAGACGGTTCTATCGAAGCCTTGAGTGATGCATTGATCAAGCTGTCGACCGAACAGATTCAGGTAAACGTGATTCACAAGGCTGTGGGTCAGATTTCGGAATCGGACGTGACGCTGGCTGCTGCTTCAGACGCTATCATCATCGGTTTCCAGGTTCGTCCGTCAACTTCGGCTCGCCGATTTGCCGAGCAAGAAGGTGTCGACATCCGCATGTACTCTGTGATCTATGCAGCCATCGAAGAGGTGAAAGCCGCTATGGAAGGTATGTTGGCTCCGGAGGTGAAGGAAGTCGTTACTGCTACGATCGAAGTACGCGAGGTATTCAACATCACGAAAGTGGGTACGGTTGCCGGTGCGATGGTCAAAGAGGGAAAAGCGAAACGCAGCGACAAGGCACGCCTTATCCGCGACGGTATCGTTATCTTCTCGGGCAGCATCAACGCCCTGAAACGTTTCAAAGACGACGTGAAAGAGGTCGCTACCAACTACGAGTGTGGTGTGAGTCTGACCAACTATCACGACATCAAGGTAGGTGACTTAATCGAAACTTACGAAGAGATCGAAGTGAAACAAACATTATAATTTGTATCAATGAACTAAAGACGGAGGCACAGAGTGATTATAACTCCGTGTCTCCGTTTTTAGTTATAATAACCTATGCCAATGATTGATATCATTATTCTCATCGCTGTCGGTACAGGCGTAGTGATGGGCTTCATGAAAGGTTTTATCCGACAGTTGGCCTCCATTCTCGGACTGATTGCCGGACTATTGGCAGCCAAAGCATTGTATACGCCACTGGCCGAAAAGCTCTGCCCCACGATAACGGAGTCGATGACCGTGGCGCAAATATTGGCTTTCGTCGTAATATGGATTGCCGTGCCGCTACTATTCACCATCGTGGCATCGGTGCTAACAAAAGCTGTCGAAGCGATCTCCTTGGGATGGCTCAACCGATGGTTGGGTTGCGGACTGGGCGCATTGAAATACCTGCTCCTCGTTAGTCTGGTTATCTGTGTTATTGAATTTATCGATTCGGATAACAAACTCATCCATCAAACAAAGAAGAGCGAATCCTTGTTATATTATCCGGTAGAGACGTTCGCGGGAATCTTTTTTCCGACTGCAAAAGAAATTACACAACAATATATACTCAATAAATAATGCAACAAGAAGAACCCAATAAATACGTAAAGGAACTCACACAGGAGAAGTACAAATATGGCTTCACCACCGATGTGCAGACCGACATCATTCCGATCGGATTGAGCGAAGATGTGGTGCGCCTCATCTCGGCAAAGAAAGAAGAACCGGAATGGTTGCTGGAGTTCCGACTGAAAGCGTACCGCCATTGGCTTACGCTGGAGATGCCTACGTGGCCACATCTCCGTATTCCTGAGATTGATTATCAGTCTATTTCGTACTATGCCGACCCGACAAAGAAAAAAGAGGGTCCGAAGAGTCTCGACGAGGTAGATCCTGAACTTATAAAAACATTTAATAAACTGGGCATCTCGCTCGAAGAGCAGATGATGCTGAGCGGCATGGCCGTTGATGCGGTGATGGACTCGGTATCGGTCAAAACCACCTTCAAAGAGACGTTGATGGAGAAGGGTATCATCTTCTGCTCCTTCAGCGAAGCGGTACGAGAACATCCCGATCTGGTAAAGAAGTATATGGCCTCGGTAGTGGGCTATCGCGATAACTTCTTTGCTGCCCTCAACTCGGCTGTATTCTCCGACGGATCGTTTGTTTACATCCCCAAAGGCACCCGTTGCCCGATGGAGCTGTCGACCTACTTCCGTATCAATGCCGTTAACACGGGACAGTTTGAACGTACGCTGATTATTGCCGACGAGGATTCGTATGTATCGTACCTCGAAGGTTGCACAGCACCCATGCGCGATGAGAACCAACTCCATGCGGCGATTGTCGAGATCATCGTACACGACCGTGCCGAAGTGAAATACTCGACCGTACAGAACTGGTATCCGGGCGATGCCGAAGGACGGGGAGGTGTATACAACTTTGTAACCAAACGCGGTAACTGCAAAGGCGTAGACAGTAAGCTTTCGTGGACGCAGGTAGAGACAGGCTCGGCCATCACATGGAAATATCCTTCGTGCATTCTCTCAGGCGACGGTTCCAGTGCCGAATTCTATTCGGTAGCCGTAACCAATCACCATCAGCAAGCCGATACCGGCACCAAGATGATTCACCTGGGAAAGAATACACGCAGCACCATCGTGAGCAAAGGTATCTCGGCGGGAGTGAGCGAAAATTCGTATCGTGGTTTGGTAAAGGTGACCGAGAAGGCCGACAATGCCCGCAACTACAGCCAGTGCGACTCGTTGCTGCTGGGTAGCAAATGTGGTGCACACACCTTCCCGTACATGGACATACATAACGAGACGGCTGTAGTAGAACACGAAGCCACCACCTCTAAAATCAGTGAAGACCAAATATTCTATTGCAATCAACGAGGCATTCCTACCGAAGATGCCATCGGACTCATTGTCAATGGATATGCCAAAGAGGTACTCAATAAACTCCCCATGGAGTTTGCAGTCGAAGCGCAGAAGCTGCTGGCTATCTCTTTGGAAGGAAGCGTAGGGTAATCAAGAATTTTAAATTAAGAATTATGTTAGAAATAAAAGACTTACATGCCAACATCAACGGCAAAGAAATATTGAAAGGTATCAACCTTACTGTAAAACCAGGCGAGGTACACGCTATCATGGGTCCTAACGGATCGGGCAAGAGTACACTCTCTTCTGTATTGGTAGGCAATCCGGCTTTCGAGGTAACCAAAGGCAGCGTTCAGTTCTACGGCAAAGACCTATTGGAGCTATCGCCCGAAGACCGCAGCCACGAAGGCATTTTCCTAAGTTTTCAATATCCGGTGGAGATTCCCGGTGTGAGCATGGTTAACTTCATGCGCGCGGCAGTAAACGAGCAACGCAAGTACAAAGGATTGCCCGCACTCACCGCCAGCGAGTTCTTGAAGCTGATGCGCGAGAAGCGTGCAGTAGTCGAGCTCGACAACAAACTGGCCAACCGCTCGGTCAACGAAGGTTTCTCGGGTGGTGAGAAGAAACGCAACGAGATATTCCAGATGGCGATGCTCGAACCGCGCCTGAGCATCCTCGACGAAACCGATTCGGGATTGGATATCGATGCCCTGCGCATTGTAGCCGAAGGAGTAAACAAACTGAAAACTCCCGAGACAAGTACGATCGTTATCACGCACTACCAGCGCTTGCTCGACTATATAAAACCGGATATCGTACACGTACTTTACAAAGGCCGTATCGTTAAAACTGCCGGTCCTGAGTTAGCACTTGAGCTGGAAGAGAAGGGATACGATTGGATCAAGAAAGAATTAGGAGAATAGTTATGAGTATAGAACAACAATACATAGATCTCTTCTCCCAGACGGAGGCAATGATTTGCCGACACAGTGCGGAGGCCTTGAATGCTCCAAGAGCGAAAGCTTTTGCCGACTTTCAGGCACAGGGATTTCCGACCCGCAAACTGGAGAAGTATAAGTACACCGACGTAAGCAAGTACTTCGAACCCGATTACGGATTGAACCTGAACAGACTGGCTATTCCTGCCAACCCCTACGAGGTGTTTAAATGTGACGTGCCCAACATGAGCACTTCGCTCTTCTTTGTTGTGAACGATGTATTCTATACACAAACACAACCTACCACTCACCTACCCGAGGGCGTACTCTTCGGTAGTTTGAAAGAGATGTCCATACAGCATCCCGAACTGGTGAAGAAGTATTACGGACAGCTGGCAGATACGGAAAAAGACGGGCTGACAGCCTTCAACACCACCTTTGCACAAGATGGCGTGTTGATGTACGTACCCAAGAATGTGGTGATAGAGAAGCCCATCCAGTTGGTCAACGTGCTACGTGCCGATGTGGACTTTATGATGAATCGCCGTGTACTCATTATCCTTGAAGAGGGAGCACAAGCCCGCCTTTTGGTTTGCGATCACGCCATGGACAATGTGAACTTCTTATCGACTCAGGTTATTGAAGTTTTTGCCGGAGCCAACACTACCTTCGATCTCTATGAGCTAGAAGAAACGCATACCAGCACTACCCGTTTCAGCAACCTGTACGTAAAGCAAGAGGCCAACAGCAACGTATTGCTCAACGGTATGACGCTGCACAACGGCACTACTCGCAATACCACCCAGGTGACTCTCGCCGGCGAAGGTGCAGAGATTAACCTCTGCGGCATGGCCATCGAAGATAAAAACCAGCATGTAGACAACCATACAACTATCGATCATACCGTTGCCAACTGCAACAGCAACGAGCTGTTTAAGTATGTGCTCGACGATCAGGCAGTAGGTGCCTTTGCCGGTTCGGTACTTGTTCGGCCGGGTGCACAGAAAACCACCTCGCAACAAACCAACCGCAACCTGTGTGCCACACGCGAAGCACGTATGTACACCCAGCCTCAACTAGAGATTTATGCCGACGACGTAAAATGTTCGCACGGTGCTACGGTAGGTCAACTCGACGAGAAAGCACTTTTCTATATGCGTTCGCGCGGTATCTCTCAGAAAGAGGCCCGCCTGATGCTGATGTTTGCTTTCGTTAATGAAGTGATCGACACCATTCGCTTGGATGCACTCAAAGATCGCCTCCACCTATTGGTCGAGAAGCGCTTCCGTGGAGAGCTGAACAAGTGCCAAGGTTGTGCCATTTGCAAATAAAACGTACCATTATGAATATTCAACAGATTCGCGAAGACTTTCCCATCCTCTCCCGTGAGGTATATGGGAAGCCTTTGGTCTATTTCGATAACGGTGCTACGACGCAGAAGCCCAGACTGGTAGTCGACTCGATAGTCGATGAGTATTACTCGGTCAATGCCAATGTGCATCGTGGCGTACACTACCTGTCGCAGCAAGCAACCGAGTTGCATGAAAGCTCTCGCCGCACCGTACGCGAGTTTATCAATGCCGGCAGTACCAATGAGATTATCTTCACCCGCGGCACTACCGAGGCCATCAACCTGCTTGTATCGAGCTTCGGACAAGAGTTTATGGAAGAGGGCGACGAGGTGATTATCTCGGTCATGGAGCATCACAGCAACATCGTACCCTGGCAGCTCTTGGCTGCCCGCAAAGGCATTGCCATCAAAGTAATCCCCATGAACGACCGGGGAGAGCTGTTGCTCGACGAATACGAGAAACTATTCTCCGAACGAACAAAAATCGTGAGCATCGTACAGGTATCTAACGTACTGGGTACTGTTAATCCGGCCAAAGAGATGATTGCTACCGCCCATGCACACGGTGTGCCCGTATTGCTCGATGGCGCACAGTCGGTACCTCATATGAAAGTCGATGTTCAGGATTTGGATGTAGACTTCTTTGCTTTCTCGGGACATAAGATTTACGGACCTACGGGCATCGGTGTGCTCTATGGCAAGGAAGAGTGGCTCGACCGCCTTCCTCCCTATCAAGGCGGAGGAGAGATGATACAGCATGTTTCGTTCGAAAAAACAACCTTCAACGAGTTGCCTTTTAAGTTCGAAGCCGGAACACCCGATTACATCGGTACCACCGCACTGGCCAAAGCACTCGACTACGTCAATGGTGTCGGAATCGAACACATTGCCGCCCATGAACACATGCTAACGGCTTATGCTATGGAGCGTCTCCGGGAGATTCCCGATATCCGCATCTTTGGCGAAGCCGCAAATAAAAGCAGCGTGATATCCTTCCTCGTAGGCAATATACATCATTTCGATATGGGCACCTTGCTCGACAGGTTGGGCATTGCCGTCCGTACCGGACATCACTGTGCACAACCCTTGATGCAGCGATTGGGCATTGAAGGTACTGTTCGGGCTTCATTTGCCATGTACAATACCCAAGCGGAAGTTGATACAATGATAGCCGGTATTGAAAGAGTGAGACAAATGTTTTAGAGGAACAACCTAGTTTTGAACAAGAAAGCCTCTTATCCCATTTCAAGATAAGAGGCTTTCTTCAAATCGCCAATAAAGGCAGAACTCTTGATTAACTGTTCGCTCCTACTTCCAACCAGGATTTTGTGTCAAGTTCGGGTTGAGAGTTAGCTCAGTTGTTGGTAACGGATATAGCCAGCGGCGATCTTCCTTAGACCATTTCCGCCCTTGATCCCCAATTTTTTTACTCGCAGCATATTGATACAAATAGGTCTTTCCATTATACTCCACGACCGGTCGGCCATCGGTACCACCAAAAGTTACATTGTGCTCCTTATACTCTTTGATTACGGTTGGGGTAATGCACAAACCAAACATGGTTTTGGGGTTTTCAAGTAGTTTCATTGCATTCCAACGCTTTAGATCGTCCATGCGAAAATCCTCAGCAATCAGTTCGATACGTCGCTCACGACGAATCTCATAAAGTAAGCTCGAAAGAGAATATCCATAATCAACAGGGTTGGTGTCTGCTACCGGAGTAGTAGTTAAATGGGGCATTTCAACTCTATCACGAAGCTGATTAATCGTCATGTCTAACACGGCTTGTGTACAGAGCCCCAATTCGGCTTGCGCCTCGGCATAAATCAACAACACCTCGGCATAACGATACACAAACCAGTCGTAAGAAGTATTACGCGCTTCGGCCTGTCGTGTATCTGCCGAACGGAATTTAACACAAGGATAGCCTGTGATTGCTGCACTTGCCGTACAATCAGCTACCGGATTATATGTTTTCTCACCATTTCTTACAATATATGGCTTATGCTTATTATCAATAATCTGATAAATACGCGGGTCTCGATCTGCAAATTCGCTTTCCTGATCCTCATCACCCTTATAAAGAGGGCTTAGCGAAATAGGGGCTCCGTCTTTACATAAAAAAGATTCGACAAAGTCTTTGGATAATCCCATTCCGTTTCCACCGGCATTTCTACCGGTTTCGTGAGTCAGTATTCCTGTTTTATAATAACGACAAAGAATTCCTTCTTTATTCGTGCTTAAGTCTTCCTGGGTAAATTGGTTGGAATAGTAGAGTGGATATCCGTTATTGGAAAGCTGTCCGCTCCCATTGTCCTGCCCTTTCACAATTTCGTAACTACCGGTATCCATTACCTCTTTCGCCAAAGCAGCCGCTTTTTTAAGCAGTTCATCAGAGGTAGGAGCCCCCGATTCATTGTGGTACTTTTTATATGTACCGTAATATAAACAGATACGAGCCAATTGAGTACGGGCGGCATCTTTGTTTAAGCGTCCACTTTCCGACTTCTCTTTGGTAGGCAACCACTGAATGGCATATTCAAAATCTTCTATAATCTTAGCAAGTACATAGTCTCGTTTATCTCTGGGCTTATACAGTTCTTCAACGTCTTCTGTTTGGAGGTCTTTATCGTAATAGGGTACATCTCCGAAAGTTTTTATCTTATCAAAATAAATCATTCCACGAAAGAAACGCACTTCGGCCACATATATATTGATTTCTGCTTCGGCACCCTTTACACGCATATAGCGCTGCATAAAGTAGTTGCAGCTTCGCAGTCCATCCCACTTCCAGCCACCATCGGTAGAGGGTACGGAATATTCGTCAAACAAGTACTTCGAATAGTCCGTCGTAACAAAGTTATCTGTCTCTTTATCTCCATCGGCTTTAGGACTGCTGATATTACCATACAAACCGTTGGCATATAGTTTCAAATCATTTACCGTATTCCAATAAGTCTCGTCTGTGAAAGAGTCTTTCGGTGACAGATTAGTTACGTCACAAGAACCGAGCGTACCCATAAGGATAGCCCAATAAAATATATGCTTTATTTTCATTGTTATTATTTCTTAGATTAAACATTAAAACGTCAGATTCAATCCGATTGAATATTTCTTATTAATCGGATAAACCATATTACCCAGTGTTTCCGGGTCGAACGCATCAATTAGCGGCGTAAAAGTGAGTAAGTTTTCACCTTGAACAAAGATTCGCAAACGCTGAATTTTTGCGTGTGCCAGAATATGCTGAGGAAGCGAATATCCGAGTACTACATTCTTTAAGCGAATGTAGCTTGCATCTTGCAAGTAGCGTGTTGATGTCTGCCGATTTCCGCCATTGTTCCAGTTGGGACGAGGGAAGTAAGCCGCTTTGTTATCGGGTGTCCAATAGTCCAGTGCCGTAGTCAGCGGAGTATCCCACTCACTTGTAAAGCCCCAAAACTGACCGCCACCTACAGCGTAATCGCGTTTACCGACCCCTTGCCAAAACATATCAAAATCAAAACCTTTGTATTCAAATCCTCCCGTGATACCATAAGCATAGCGTGAGGTATTATTACCAATGACCTTGCGATCTCCCGGATCAGAGAGCGTATTTTTACCAATATTTATTTTGCCATCTCCATTGAGGTCTTCATACTTGACATCGCCGGCTGTCCATTTGCCACCATATAAGTATGACTGATCATGTCCTGCAGCTGCTTCTTGTTCCGTTTGATAAAGTCCATTGGATACATATCCCCATATTTCGCCCACTTTACGCCCAACATAGTTTTTATCGATAAGTCCTGTTGGATTTGCAAATTTGGTAATGGTAGCCTGATTATCAGATAGAACACCTTTAACATGATAGCTTAATCCCGAGGACAATCGGTCTTGCCAGCCGATAGAAATCTCCCACCCAAGTGTTTTTAGGTCTGCTGCATTCTGATTAGGTACATTGGCTCCCAATACTGCAGGCAGTGCTTGTCCGGCAGTCAGCATATCTTTGGTATCACGACGGTACCAATCGAAAGAGGTATTTAAACGCCCACCTAAGAAAATAGCATCAAAACCGACATTCATCTGGTTCACCGTTTCCCAAGTAAACGAAGGGCTCACCAAGCCCGGAGAGGTGATGGCAACGGGAAGTGATCCACCCAGTAAAGCACCATATTTCGTATTTGTACCATAGGTAGCCAGATAGGGGAAATTGCCTAAGTCGCCCGTCAATTGGTTACCCAGTGAACCATAAGAGGCACGCAGTTTCAAATCATCCCACCATGTCTTTAAAGGCGACCAAAAAGCTTCTTCAGAGATTCTCCAAGCAGCCGATGCCGAAGGGAAAAAGGCATAACGTTGCCCCTTGGCATAACGAGATGATCCGTCATAACGTCCGTTCAATTCGACCAAATACCGTTGTTTATAGTTGTAATTGATGCGGGCAAAAGCTCCATTAATCGCCCAATGGCTTGCCGAATAGCCGGTAGCGATATCTCCTGTAGCTTGATTTAAAGCCGGATTAGATGAATCAATCAACTCTTTGCGTCCTACATAATGATATTTCGTCTGTTTGTTTTCTTGATTGTAACCCATCATTATCTTGAAGTTATGCACATTGTCTTTGAGCGAAAAGCCATACTCGGCAAAAGCATTAAAGGCATTGTAATAATCATCGTCATTGGTTAAAGTGACACTACTCGGATTAGTCCAGGGATAATAATTCTCTGTTCCGGGCACAGCCGTATAATCATAGAAGTTACGCACATGCTGAGAAGTAGCTTTGCCGTAATAATTAAAGGTATAGTCAACATTGACTATCAACCCTTTCAATGGTGTTAATTTAAGCCCTCCGGTCATCCAGAGATCATTTTGTTTATATTCGGCATTACCTCCTTGGGCTTGTATAGCCACTGGATTAGTATAACCACCTTGACCGGCATAGTGCCCATCGGGATGTTTTACCGGCATCAACGGGCTTAAATCATTTTTCATCATCCCCGAATAAGCCGATAGACCTGAGTAGGCCGTATTATTCATGGCTGTCGTACCACCTGTAGGGTGAAGTTCAGTCGTATAGGTATGTGTAATTTTAGCAGAGACGGTTAACCATTTTGTTACATCGGTAGAGACATTAAGATTGGCATTGTACTTTTTATAATTATCATCGGCTGCCTTCAAGTTACCACCTTGGTCATTCATCCCCACCGAGAGGTAATAGGTTGTTTTCTCACTTCCCCCACTAATATTAGCATTATAAATCTGAGAAAAGGATGTTTTATACAATTCATTCCACCAATCGGTATTACCACAATACTGATACTTATAGTCACTAATTGATTTATCAAAAAACACAGGTGAATCATACGTACCATTAAAGTATTTTTCGGTATACGAATAAATGGCTTCTTGATAATAGCGTCCGCTACCACCACCATTCTGATAAGCGAGATCTTTCATCCTCAAAAAATCCATCGAGTTAACATTATGAAAGTCCATCGCTGCCTTCTGCCAGTATCCAGTAGCAGAAACGGAGACAGTTGGTTTGCCCGATCTCTTTCCTTTCTTAGTGGTTATCAAAATAACACCATAAGCGGCACGTGCTCCGTAGATGGCCGAAGAGGCAGCATCTTTGAGTACAGAGATAGACTCCACGTCTTCTGGGTTCACTAAGTTGGCATCCATTTGTACATTGTCTACTAGTACCAACGGACCACCACCATTCAACGAAGTAGTACCACGGATATTAAAATTAGAGCCGGAACCGGGAGCCCCGCCTTGACTCATGGTAATATTCAAGTTGGGCACTACTCCCTGTAAGCCTTGTCCGATATTACTAATCGGTCTATTGGCCAAGACCTCACCACCTACAGAGGCTACAGCTCCTGTCAAATTCGCTTTCCTCTGCGTGCCATATCCAACTACAACGACCTCTTCGAGAGTTTGTGCATCTTCTTTCAGCATTAATTTTAAATGGCTGGAATCTTGCACTTTAACAGTCAACGGGATATAACCCACATACGACACTTCAAGAGTCATATCCTTCTTTGTTACAATTGTAAATGCACCATTCATATCAGTAATAGTTCCATTACCAACTCCTTTTACCACTACAGACACACCTATTAACGGTTCTCCATTTTGGTCTACGACAGTTCCGGTTACCTTGACATTTTGTTGCTGTTGTTGTGTTGTTGTGACGGTGGTTCTTTCATACGTATCGGCCGCTGCAAACTGCGACACTGTACCTAATAGCAAGAAACTGATGCCTGCTATTTTCAATAAGTTCGTTTCGCGCAATTGTGCTAATCCCGCAAACTGGTTGTTTTTTTTTGCCATACATTAAATTATTCGGTTTAACATAAAAAAAATGTGTTTTAATAAAAGTAGAGTTGCATACTCCAAATAAGAATTGCTAGTGTTTCTCTGATTTAAGTTTTCATAGGCGACATGTGTTTAGTTTATAATATTTCAATAGATAGAATATCTATGCTGATCTATGCTGAAACTTCGATAAAAAAATAAATGAGAACAAGTATCTAGGTACTGTCGGAACTTATCCCAAAAGGGATTACGGGGCTCACTTTCTCTTTGGCAGAATATATCTATAACGGTCGTTTCATTATTACTGTCAATCATAAGTCATTTCATTTCGCTTATATTTGAATAAGATAAGCAGAGAAAATCCCTTATTTATGCATCATATAAAGATATTAGCGGGGAGGAAAGAATAACGTTATTAAACATAGATGTAAATATTGCCAAAATACAGATATAAAAAATCTCTTTTGATATTCTTTTTAAAGAATATCAAAAGATCAAAAACAGCGTACATTTCAATACGGGGCTCCATCCATCAGCTATTTGAGTCCCATCGAAACGTTCTACCAATATTCACCTACTCAATATTGAGTCTATCGTTGCCGTCCTATTATTGACTAACAGGAGAATAAAAATATTCATGAATAAACCACTATTATATTGGATATTAAAAAGATATTAATATATTTGCAAACACAAAAAGATAATAAATAAAAAAAAGATAGATCAAAGAACCCGCTATCAGTGAGTATTCGGGAATTTACCAAGTTCCGACAGAACTATAAACTAAAAAGTTATTTTTGACATCCGAACATCAATATACTCTTTACAAAAAAAGATTCTCTTCATTGCAACTTTTCCATAGTATCTTGCGTCTAATAGAACAGCAAATAACTTTTAAACAGAAAACTATGTTAGTAACTACCACTCCCACTATTGAAGGAAAACAAATAATTACCTATTACGGTATTGTTTCGGGCGAGACCATTATTGGCGCCAATGTATTTCGTGACCTTTTTGCCAGCATCCGCGACATTGTAGGCGGGCGCTCGGGTTCATACGAAGAGGTGCTTCGCGAAGCAAAAGAAACCGCTTTGCTCGAAATGCAACAACAAGCCAGTGCCATGGGCGCCAACGCAGTAATCGGTGTTGACCTTGATTACGAAACCGTAGGTGGCAACGGCAGTATGCTGATGGTTACCGCTTGCGGAACAGCAGTGAGGATAGCAGACTAATCGAATGAGTTTTACGGGTGAAGGCAATGCTTTCACCCGTTTTTTTTGTTTTTTATTCGACCAATCGTTCTCCATCACGTATCATATAGTAAATGGATACTACCTTATGACTAACGATCAAATACAAATGCTCATTGACAGAAGCTTACGGCACGATGCCGAAGCATTCTCCATACTTGTTGCTGAATATCAGCCGCTTGTGTTTCGATTGGCATTCAGATTGTTGTGCAACGAAGAGGAAGCCAAAGACATGACACAAGAAACCTTTATCAAAGTATGGCTTTCGCTGTATCGGTATCATCCTAAATTTCGCTTTTCGACCTGGCTCTATAAGATTACAGCCAACACCTGTTACGACCGATTGCGATTACTTCAACACGAGCCTAACCAGAGTAAAAACAGCATCACCGCATCGGATGCAGATTTAACTTCGAGCCATACGATTGAAGAGGAAGTGGCAAACAAGGAGCTGAAAGAGCTAATCATCCGGTTTACCGATGAACTGACCCCAAAGCAGAAACTCGTATTTGTACTGCAAGACATCGAGGGACTGGAACCGCAAGAGATCAGCGCAATCACCGGCTTATCGGCTGCCAAGATCAAAAGTAACCTCTATCTGGCTCGAAAAAGTATTAAAAAGAAGTTGAACGAAATAGATCCTGACTTATGAAACGAGAAGATGAATGCTATGCCCAACTCATCGAAGAGTTGAAAGGGAAATTACCGATTCTACGGGAACCGGACATACTGACTGAAGAAATTATACACAGAATATCTTCTTTGCCTGTTAAGAGAAGAACGAGTCCATACGTAGCAATCATCAGTGGCATATCGGGAGTGGCAGCCACCTTGCTGCTGTGCCTGTTGGTCAGCCAATCGATGGTTACACCTCTGCCGGTTCGCGATACGAGAATAGCCATGCCGTACAAAGCTCTTATCCATCTTCCCGAGGAGATGAGTCTTTCGCAAAAGAAGACCTTATTACTGGCAAGGTGGCAAACCCAGCAACAGGAGCAGGCTGCCAGAAGAGAGTTTCTTATCAAGCGGGCAAACGAAATGAAGTGCAAACTTAAATAGATGTTGATTATGAAAGCAAAACAATTACTCTTCGTACTCGGTTGTGTAGCCTTGACGACTACCTCTTGTGTCTCTTCGTATTATCGGTCGGTAACGCATGTCGCCCCCGACGGCACGATCGGGAAAACAATTTATGCGCTGGGCGATTCGGCTTTTATGGTGGGCAATACGGCACACAATCCATTCTTGTTTGTGTTGAACAACGATTGGCAGGTAACCCGCTTCGACTCGTGTATAGCATACGACTTCTTTGGTGAGAAGCGCAACCTCAACGTAAAAGCCTATCGCCACTATTCGTTCGAAGATGAAACACCTGTGCCACCCGTACGCGAAGTAATGCGCCCACTGGCAGCCCCCAAAGAGACGTTGAAGAAACAGTTCCGTTGGTTCTATACCTATTATACCTTTACAGCCGTATATCCGGAGATAACAGACAAAGGGCCGATACCTCTCTCTCGTTACCTAACCGAACCACAGCAAGCTCTTTGGCTACAGGGAGACATGAAGGGCTACCAAGGAATGAACGGCATCGAACTAAAAAGTGTACTCGACGATCTTGAAAAGAACTTCTTGCAATGGTACGCTCACTCGATGTACGAAATTAGCTTTGATATCGTACAGCACTTTGATTCCCTCTCGGAGGATAAACGGTATCTGCCTCGCCTGGCTGCATGCAAAGATTCGTTATTCCTGACCAATCAGCCGGGAAGGGAAGATCTGCCCGATTTTTCTCCAACTATCGTATGCGACCTCTTGGACACACACTTCCACACATTGCACTTTTCGAACGTGAAAAGCCGGTATGCGAAAGAGTTTGAGCAGCAATTAGAAGAGCAGAGTCAGTCCATCGACTTGTTCGATACATTCATTCAATACGATCTCAGCTTGCCGGGAGAGATCCTATCGGCCAATACGACTCTTTATCAAGATGGTGCTTTGGTTTGGAAAGTAGATGCGTACCGCAACCTCGCTGCCGATTATACCCTCACAGCACAATCGCGCGTTACGAATGTCTGGGCTTTTATCGTAACGTTCGGCCTTCTACTCGGTGCTATTGTCGGGTTAGTGACTTACTCTCGTAGTAGATATATATGCCCAAAGAGCAAAGGGTGATGAGAAGAACTTAAACGAACGTGCTTTCAACCGTTTTTCGAGCAGTGATCGCACAAACCTTTCATCACGTAGTTAATGCTTTCGAGTGTGAAGTTCCGCGGCAGAGTCACCGGAGGAATGTGGATCCCTTTCAAACAAAAGGTTCGCTGGCAGGAGGTACAGTAAAAATGAACATGCAGGTCGCCAATGCCACAGTTGCACTCACTACCGCAAACGGCATATTTCAAAGAGCCCGAACCGTCGTCAATGGAGTGAATCAGGTGATGCTTCAAGAACAGAGTGATGGTTCGCGAGAGGGTCGACTTGTCTACCGTATCGAGATAGGTCTCGAGATCGAGCAGGGAGAATGCCCGCTCAAACTGCATCATTGCTTTGAGAATCAGCAGCCGCAGAGCAGTTGGCTTAATGTCTCGTTGGCTTAACTTCTGTAGATACTCATTTGCTTCCATATACTTCCTCCCTCTTTTTAACGTTCAAAACTCTTTGCGCTGAATGCGTATGGCATTCAAAATGGCTAGTAATGCTACGCCTACATCGGCAAAGACGGCTTCCCACAACGTGGCGATACCACCAGCCCCAAGCAACAGCACAATAAACTTAACGGCAAAAGCCAATCCGATATTCTGCCACACAATCCGGCGAGTCATCCTCCCGATACGTATGGCCGTAGCAATCCGCGATGGTTGGTCGGTTTGCAAAACGATATCGGCGGTTTCGATGGCAGCATCGCTACCCAGTCCACCCATGGCAATGCCAATATGGCTCAACGCCAATACCGGAGCGTCATTGATCCCATCGCCTACGAAGGCTATTCGATTGTTCGGATCGGCTTTTAACTGCTCGATATGCTTCACCTTGTCTTCGGGCAAAAGATTGCCATAAGCTTGTGCTACTCCCAACCGGTTGGCTAAGGTAGTAACGATGGTCTGTTTATCTCCTGACAAGATCTGTATATTAGCAATATTTAATGATTGCAAGTCTTCAATTGCTTGAAGAGCGTCTGTCTTGGGGCTATCACTTACTAACAGATACCCACGGTACTCACCATCCACGGCACACGCGACAATGGTTTCGGAGATGGCTTGCAACTGCTCCGGAACAGTGATACCCTCGCGTACCAACAACAATAAATTACCGACCAGCACCTCACGCTCAGCAATAGTAGCTCTCAGACCGAACCCGGCTATTTCTGTTGCACGGGTAACCGGAAGCAAGGCTACACCTTCTGCTTCGACATAGCGAGCAATGGCTCGCGCTATCGGATGATTGCTTTGTTGTTCGGCCGAACCAATCCACTGCAACAGCTGCTGCTCATCGCCCCAGCTTAAACCTTGCACCCGCTGTACTTCAAAGGTTCCGTTGGTCAATGTCCCCGTTTTATCGAATACAACGGTGTTGATCTTCGTAATACCATCAAGATAGTTGCTTCCTTTGAAGAGAATGCCTGCACGCGAAGCAGCACCAATACCTCCAAAATAGCCCAACGGAATGCTGACAACCAACGCACAGGGACAAGAGATAACCAGAAAAACCAGACTGCGATAAAACCAATCGCTCCATACAAATATAAAATCGGCAGCGAACAGTGACCAAACAAAGGGAACAAGCACTATGAGCACAGCCAAACCGGTAACGATTGGCGTATAGATACGGGCAAACTTACGAATAAAGAGTTCGACCGGTGCTTTGCGTTCAGTTGCCTCTTGTACCAGTGTAAGGATGCGCGATAGTGCACTCTGGTCATAGGGTTTATCGACTTGTATGCGTACCACACGGTCGTTAACAATCATTCCCGCCCACACCTCTTCGCCCTTTCGAATCGTTCTCGGCACGCTTTCGCCTGTCAGTGCCGCCGTATTAAAGAAAGCTTGTTCATCAATCATGTGTCCGTCGAGAGGTACTCGTTCGCCTACTTTGACCTCAATGGTTTCGCCTACGCATACCTGCCGCGGGTGTATCTTAACAGGTATTCCGTCTCGATACACGGTTGCTGTTTCGGGGCGCACATCGAGCAATGCCCGAATGTTTCGCTCCGCCTTCCCTACCGCTCTTGCTTGAAACAACTCACCAATGGAGTAAAACAGCATCACTGCCACTCCTTCGGGATATTCGCCAATGCAAAAGGCTCCGATGGTAGCGATGCTCATCAGCGTGAATTCATTGAAGAAATCACGATGCATGGTGCTCTCTACCGCTTCTTTAAGTACCGGAAAGCCTACCGGAAGATAAGCGATCAGGTACCAAATAAAGGCAACGATTTTGGTATCAAACAGCCCGAAATGCCCCAACAGCACTCCGACAATAATCATGACTAAACTAATGCTTGCCGGAAGATAAATCCGGAAACGTGCTTTCTCTTTTTTCGAGTGATCGTCTATCGTTTGGTTGCAACAATTACATCCCATTTTTCGTTCATTTTAAAGTTTCTGCATGCAAAGATAGAACAGTTGGCATGCAACAAGGTTGCAAAAACAGACGAAAGGGGCTACGGAAAGAGAAAGGAGTGCTTCGTTTGTTCAAGAACGGTTTAGTCAGACCAAATGCACGGTACATTCAATCGAAATGAACCGTTGGTACAGAACAAAGGGTCGGACCATGAGAAGCAAAGGGTCGGATGATCCGGGACGGATGATCGGATGATCTGGGGCAGATGTTCCGACGATCAACCGATACCCCCTCAAAGTAGTCGATCGGTATCAGCTCTATGAGGCATCGGTATCGTGTTTTTTCTTTATCCGCTTTGTCTATTAATTTTTTCTTTCTCTTTTCTTTGCTATTCAGTTTATATTCAATACTTTTAGGGCTTCGTAAACCTAATAAAAATTTATTCTATGGACAGCTTGCTTTTCTGGCTGATTCCCTCAGCCTCTGTGTTAGCTCTCTGCTTTGCTTACTATTTCCATAAGCAAATGATGAAAGAGAGCGAAGGTACTCCACAAATGATTAAGATCGCTGCTGCTGTGCGCAAAGGTGCGATGTCTTATCTGAAACAACAGTATAAGATTGTCGGCTGGGTCTTTCTCGGGTTGGTTATTTTATTCTCTATTATGGCCTATGGTTTCGATGTGCAAAACGGATGGGTACCGATAGCCTTCCTTACGGGTGGTTTCTTCTCCGGACTATCGGGATTTCTGGGTATGAAAACAGCAACGCAGGCTTCGGCTCGTACCGCACATGCAGCTCGTACATCACTCAATGCCGGACTACGGATTGCTTTCCGAAGCGGCGCAGTAATGGGGCTCGTTGTAGTAGGTCTGGGACTAGTCGATATCTCTTTCTGGTATCTGCTGTTGAATTGGGCCATACCAGCCGATGTACTCACGCCAACACATAAGCTCTGTCTAGTAACGACCACCATGTTAACCTTCGGTATGGGTGCTTCGACACAAGCGCTCTTTGCCCGTGTGGGTGGAGGAATTTATACCAAAGCGGCCGATGTAGGTGCCGACCTTGTAGGAAAGGTTGAAGCAGGCATACCCGAAGACGATCCACGCAACCCTGCCACTATTGCCGATAACGTAGGCGATAACGTAGGCGATGTAGCCGGTATGGGAGCCGACTTATACGAATCTTACTGCGGCTCCATTCTTGCCACTGCTGCCTTGGGAGCAGCCGCTTTTATCCATACAGGCGATACGGCCATGCAGTTTAAGGCGGTCATTGCCCCGATGCTGATTGCTGCCGTAGGTATTTTACTCTCTATCATCGGAATATTCTCGGTACGCACCAAAGAGGACGCAAAGATGAAAGACCTGCTCAACTCATTGGCTTTTGGTACCAACCTAAGTTCTGTACTGATTGTCGGAGCAACGTTCTTTATCCTGTGGCTACTCGGCTTGGATAACTGGATGTGGATTTCTTGTTCGGTAGTGGTAGGCCTATTGGTGGGCATTATCATCGGACGCTCAACCGAGTATTATACATCGCAATCGTACCGCCCTACACAGAAACTGAGCGAAAGTGGTAAAACCGGGCCTGCAACCGTTATCATCTCGGGCATCGGTCTGGGCATGATATCAACAGCTATACCCGTAATAGCTGTAGTGATAGGTATCATCGCCTCCTATTTATTCGCTTCTGGCTTCGACTTTGCCAATACCGGTATGGGGCTTTATGGCATTGGAATTGCTGCCGTAGGTATGCTTTCGACATTGGGTATAACGTTGGCTACCGATGCTTATGGCCCGATTGCCGACAATGCCGGTGGCAACGCCGAGATGTCGGGCTTGGGAATTGAAGTGCGCAAACGCACCGATGCACTCGACTCGTTGGGCAATACAACCGCTGCCACAGGCAAAGGCTTTGCCATCGGATCGGCTGCCCTGACCGGTCTGGCACTGCTGGCCTCGTATATCGAAGAGATCCGTATCGGTCTTACCCGCATGGGCACGATGGAGCTAACAATGCCCAACGGAGATATGGTTTCGACCAATAACGCTACTTTCATTGACTTCATGTACTATTACGATGTAACGTTGATGAATCCCAAAGTGCTCTCGGGTATGTTCATCGGCTCAATGATGGCTTTCCTCTTTTGCGGATTGACAATGAATGCCGTAGGCCGTGCTGCGGGACATATGGTAGACGAGGTGCGCCGTCAGTTCAGAGAGATAAAAGGTATCCTGACCGGCGAGACAGAACCCGACTACGAACGGTGCGTGGCCATATCGACCAAAGGCGCACAGCGCGAAATGGTAGTTCCATCGCTTATAGCCATCGTGGCTCCTATATTAACCGGACTGGTATTCGGAGTAACCGGTGTACTGGGCTTACTGATCGGTGGTTTGAGCAGCGGTTTCGTACTGGCTATCTTCATGGCCAACTCGGGCGGCGCTTGGGACAATGCAAAGAAGTACGTAGAAGAAGGTAACCACGGTGGCAAAGGAGGTGATGTACACAAAGCAACTGTCGTAGGTGACACCGTTGGCGATCCTTTTAAAGATACGTCGGGACCGAGTTTGAACATCCTGATTAAGCTCATGAGCATGGTTGCCATTGTCATGGCAGGACTAACCGTGGCTTGGAGTATATTTTAAATTAAATACGTATCTTTGCATGCACAAAAATACAACGTAGCATGTTATTACCCTATTTAAACGCCGACCTGGTAGAAGCCGGTTGTGACGAAGCCGGACGCGGATGTTTGTCCGGCTCTGTCTTTGCAGCCGCTGTGATACTACCGAAGGATTTCAAGAATGAACTGCTCAACGACTCTAAACAGTTGAATGAGCATCAACGATATGCCCTTCGGGAGATTATTGAACGAGAAGCACTTACTTGGGCGGTAGGAATTGTCACAGCTCAAGAAATTGATAAGATAAATATTCTCAATGCCTCTATTCTGGCTATGCACCGGGCAGTCGATTTACTACAATCACGCCCGGAGCATTTATTAATCGACGGCAATCGCTTCAAAGCCTATCCCGGCATTCCGCATACTACTGTTGTCAAGGGCGACGGCAAGTACCTCTCTATCGCAGCAGCTTCTATTCTGGCAAAAACGTATAGGGACGATTATATGGAGGCACTTCATAAGGAGTTCCCCGTTTATGATTGGAACCACAACAAAGGTTATCCTACCAAAAAGCACCGTGCTGCCATTGCAGAACACGGTGCTTCACCCTACCATCGAATGACGTTTAATCTGTTGGGTAGCGCAGCAAACGAGCCTACCCTCTTTTAAGTTTTTTGCAACAGCCTCATCATCCTGCCTTCATCCATTTGCTCGAGCGATAGCCGTAAATAACGATTACAACAAAGCAAATAAACGGGAGAATAAAAGAAAGATTGACTGACGGCATTCCAAAAAGTGTTTGCATATCAATAATGCTCGCCTGAACGGGAGGAAGTACAGAGCCTCCCAGAATGGCCATAATCAATCCGGCAGCGCCAAACTTGGCATCATCACCTAAGCCCTGCAAAGCAATTCCGTAAATAGTGGGGAACATCAGCGACATACAAGCCGACACGGCAACCAAGCAATACATACCCCAAATATTCTGAAAGGCGATAACCCCCAAAGTGAAACAACCACCTGCTATGGCAAGTATCATCAGTAAGCGACCCGGATTTAGATAACGTAACAGGAACGTACAGATAAAACGGCTGCAACAGAATATAATCATCGCCACAATGTTGTACTCCTGAGAGAGCACCTCGGCTGCTTTTTCTTCCATCCCTTGCGACATAAACAGGCGCGTACCGTATTGGATGATAAATGTCCAACACATAATCTGTACACCTACATAAAAGAACTGCGCAATGACTCCTTCGCGGTAATGGCGGATAGAGAAGATACGCTTCAACGTGGGCACAAAGTTTATCGAATGCGACTGATCGGCCGTTTTAGGCATCTTAACCAACCGAATAAGCAATAACATGGCTAAAATAACAATTCCGATCACCAGATAAGGAGCGATCAAAACGGCTAAATCCGAATCGCGCACCGCCTCAAACTCGGCATTGGATAGCTGGCTGCGTTCGAGCGTATCCATCGGATTCAATTTGTTCTGAATAAAATTCATCGCTACATACATACCCAGCAGCGACCCCATCGGATTGAAGGATTGGGCCAGATTCAAGCGTCTGGTAGCCGTCTCTTCCGTTCCCATCGATAAGATATAAGGATTCGAACTGGTTTCGAGAAAGGACAAACCACAGGTCAATATAAAATAAGCGATCAAAAACGGATAATAGCTTCCTGTCATCATGGCGGGGAAGAAGAGCAATGCCCCGATGGCATAAAGCCCCAACCCCAAAAGCACACCCGCTTTGTAAGAGTACTTACGAATAAATATCGCCGCAGGAAAAGCCATGGCAAAGTAACCGCCATAGAATGCGACCTGCACCAATGCTCCATCGGTAACACTCATCCTGAAAATCTTAGAAAAGGCTTTCACCATCGGATTCGTGATATCATTGGCAAATCCCCAAAGAGAGAAGCAACTGGTAATAAGGATAAAAGGAATCAGATAGCTCACACCATCCTTACTTAAAATAGAGAAATGTTTGGTGTTCTTCATAAAAATAAGTCTATTGTTTTATTAGTATTCGTACAAATGGAACATACGTTCCATCGGTTGCCACTTCTGTGCAGAACTTGCACCCGGAGCCACGAGTTGGAAGATAGCCATGTAGTCCTCCCACTCTTGCTGGCGCGGCAGTGTGGAAAGGCGGTTCATCGCCTCCTCCCAGTCAAAATCCAGACCGGTTTCTACAATCATAAACAGGCGTGTATTCAGAATATAGATTTCCATTTCAAGAATACCTACTTCCCGGATACCCGCCATTACTTCGAGCCATATACTGCCGGATTCGTGTCGACGACGATATTCGGCTATCAGCTCGGCATTATCCCGCAGATCAAGTGTCTGGCAGTAACGTTTCACAGGCTGTTGGTACATTTTCGTACGATAGCCACTTTGTGGATTTTCCATTTTCTCGTTCTTTAGCAAATTTCTATTATTTCGTTTCGGTCGGCAATCGCTCCGGTAGCTATCGCCTGCACCAATATATTGCCAATGGCCGTCGCTTCCACAGGGCCGGCATACACCGGAATACCCAAAGCCTCTTGTGTGAGGCGATTCAGCAAACGATTGCGGCATCCGCCACCCATGATGTGCAACTCTTCGACCGGTGCAGGAAGCAGACGGTTCAGTTGATCCATCCCTTGCTTGTATCGCTGTGCCAATGATTGGAGCACGCAGCACACGTATTCGCCCGAAGAAGCAGGTACCGGTTGCTGATGAGTCAGGCAATACGAGCGGATAGCCTCTTCCATATCTGTCGGACACTGAAAAGCCTCATCATCGACCGGAATAAGCGAATCGATGGTAGCTCGTTCGGCAGCCGCAAGGAGTCGGTCGTAGTCCGTATCTATGCATCGCTCTTCCCATTGTGCTATCAGTCGTTGCAGAATCCACAAGCCGGTAATGTTTTGCAGAAAGCGTATCTTCCCTCCTACACCTCCTTCGTTGGTAAATCCTGCCAGGCGAGCCTCTTCGGTTAGAATCGGTTCGTCGAGCTCTACACCCAACAAAGACCAAGTGCCCGAACTCAAAAAAGCACAACGCTTTCCGACGGTCGATTGAGGCACGGCATATACCGCACTGGCTGTATCGTGCGATCCTACGGCAATCACATCGATAGTAGGGTTAAGTCCTGTCTCTTCAAGTATGTCAGCTTTCAGCTTTCCTCTGATCGTGCCCGGAAGCACCAGATCGCCAAACAGATGTTCGGGCAATGCGAGCTGACGGATCAATTCACGATTCCAGCTACGAGTACGGGCATCGAGCAGTTCGGAGGTTGAGGCAATGCAATACTCATTATTGGCTATACCGGTCAGGAAGTAACTAAACAGATCGGGCATAAACAGCAAGCGATGCCCCACGCGGAGCATAGCATCGTCGTTTTTGCACATGCTGTACAATTGGAAAAGGGTGTTGATAGGCATCACCTGAATACCCGTACGGGCATAATGCTGTGCCACATCGGTTGTGGCAAAGAACTCTTCGAGCAGTCCGTTGGTACGCGGATCGCGATAGCAAACCGGATTGCCCAACAGGTTACCCTGTGCATCAATCAGCCCAAAGTCTACTCCCCAGGTATCAATACCGATACTTCGAATAGCATACCCTTTGCGAGCAGCCAGCCGAAGCCCGTTCTTCATCTCTTCGAACAGTGCCAGAAAATCCCAATAGAGGTGATTGCCCATGCGTATCTGCCTGTTCGGGAAGCGATACACCTCTTCGAGTGTCAAGCGACCTTGGTCGATGGAACCGGCCATAATCCGACCGCTTCCACCTCCAAAATCAACCGCTAAATACGTACTCATGGTCGTTTATTTATAAATAGGCCCGTAGACAGCACACGCTCTATAATCGGCACCCTCCTTTTCCATGCCGAAGGCATTCCATGCGGCGGGTCGGAAAATAGCATCTTCCTCTACATTGTGCATACATACCGGTATGCGCAACATCGAAGCCAAGGTAATCAAATCCTGACCGATGTGTCCGTAACTGATCGCACCATGATTAGCTCCCCAGTTGTTCATCACCGAATATACATCTTTGAAAGCCGGTTTGTCGCACAGGCGAGGCACAAACCAAGTGGTAGGCCAAGTGCGGTCGGTACGTTCGTTGAGTAGTTGATGAATGTCAGCGGCAATTTCTACCGTCCATCCTTCGGCTATCTGAAGCACCGGGCCGAGGCCTTTCACCAAGTTCAGGCGCATCATGGTTACCGGCATTCCTCCTTTAGACAGGAAGTTAGAGGAGAAACCGCCTCCACGGAAGTAGTCACGATTGGCCGGATACCAAGTGGTGGCTTCGAGACATTTCTCTACCTCCTCCTGCGTAATCTCCCAACAAGGTTTCATCACCGGTTCGCCCTTCTCGTTGGTTTGCTGTCCGGTTCCGTCGAGCGTAGTGGCTCCCGAATTGATTAAGTGAATGATTCCGTTGGTAGCCAATCCGGTAAGTTCTTTGCCGGTTACACGCTTCACTGCCTCGGGGCTCCAATAGGTACGTACATCGGAAAAGATCTGGGCACGATTGGTAAGCAGGTGACCAAACAACATGGCTACACCGTTGCAAGCATCGTTTTCGGTTGCTACGACAAAAGCCTCACGAATGCCATTCCAGTCGAAAGAGGTATTGAGCAATGCTTCAGGATAGTCGCCATTGGGGTAGAAATCCGTCCACTGGCGTTGCCCTTGAAAACCTCCGGCAATCGCATTGTGTCCTAACGCTTCTTCTTTAAATCCAAGTACTTCGAGCTTCGGATTGCCTTGCATCAAATCGCGCATGATGATCGTCATTTTCACGATAAACTCCCAATCGGCCTCCTTTTCGGCACGTGTCTTGGCCTTGGCAGGACTGTTGAAGTCTTCTCCTTCGTTCACTTTACAATACTTTTCGGTCCATGCCATCGCTTTTTTAAACTCCTCCTGATCGTATATACCTTCGGTCATGCGACGGATGATCTCGGTCAGGTCGACCGACTCACTACGCATACCCAAGTATTCCTGAAAGAAATCAGGACTCACGATAGAGCCTGCAATACCCATCGAAACACTACCCATCGACAGGTACGATTTGCCCCGCATCACAGCCACTGCTTGTGCAGCACGGGCAAAGCGAAGAAGTTTTTCCGCTACATCGGCAGGGATGGAGTTATCATCGAGATCCTGTACATCGTGCCCATATATACCAAAAGCCGGTAACCCCTTTTGTGCATGGCCTGCCAGTACAGCCGCCAGATATACAGCTCCGGGGCGTTCGGTTCCGTTAAATCCCCATACCGCTTTGGGATAATGCGGATTCATATCCATTGTTTCGGCACCGTAGCACCAGCAGGAAGTAACCGTTATCGTTGCTCCCACTCCTTCCCGTTCAAACTTCTCGGCACAAGCAGCACTTTCGGGCACACGGCCAATGGTGCTATCGGCTATGACACACTCCACAGGAGAGCCATCGCCATTTTTCAAATGGGTGGAGATCAGTTCGGCCACCGCTTTGGCCAGATTCATTGTTTTGTCTTCCAGACTTTCGCGAACGCCGCCCTGACGAGCGTCGATAGTGGGACGAATTCCAATTTTCGGATACTTTTTCATTTTTGTGTTATATTAGTTGGTAAAACAGTTATAAAGATTCTCGTAAATGCACCTCCGTCGGCAAATAAACCTGTACAGGCGTACCGGTAAGGATGAAGTTGGCAGCCAGTGCTCCCATCTTCTCCCAATCAATACTCAAGGTAGTAATTCCTTTATCAATAACTTCATAAACCGGTGCATCATTGTAAGCAATCAACCCAAAATCGACTCCACAGACCAATCCTCTGTCACGCGCTTTCTTGATGATACTCACTACATCGACCTGCCGGATAGCAATATATACCTCTCCCTGACGTACCTCTACTTTGTCCATTCTATCTTTGACCTCCCACTCCAAATGCTTATCTTCAGAGTATTGCTGAAAATAGACAGAAGTGCTTTGGGGGTGCTTTGTTCCGGACACAAGCAGCAACACCAGTTTTCGATACCACTTCAGTCTGTCAGACAGTTGTGACAAAGCCTTATAAAAAGCAGAATCAAAATCTTGACAGACATAAGAATATGTACGCTTATCAAACTTACCAAAGTCAAGCAATAACAATTTGGAAGAATCGATCTTGTATAAATCTGGAGAGAACTTTTCGTTATCGAAATTCATCACTACATATTTGTTATAACGGCCGAGTGATTGACTCAGAATGGTATTAAACAAACGCTCGTTGTATTGATGAAACCACAAATCGACCTTATAGCGAGGCGGAAGATGTGTAATGAGATGATTATAAAGTGCTTCCTTAAAAGGAGAGTATTCGTCGAGCAGAAGAAGTATGTTTTTGCTTCGATTCACCACATAGTAGGCCTTGCCCGGTGTCGAGTCGATAATATCGCGTGCCTTTAAGTCGATAAAGGCCTTAAATACTGTATCGCGCGATACGTGGTATGTACGACTCAATTGATTAATTGACGGCAAAGCATCCTCTTCCTCGTATTTACCGGTTGAGATATCCTGTGCGATTAAATCGGCCAATTGTTTTACTTTCGTTGTATGTTGTCCGAAGATAGCTTTCATACATTATTAAATTTAATGATGGGAAATACGAGAAAAACTGTGCTGATCTATCCCGATGTAAAGGAAAGTATTTTATCATCACTCAACAAGAAACATTGGTATGTTATACAACACACTCAGCCACTATTTATCAACCTTTACAGATTCGACTACATGATATATTTCAAATTCGGGCAATAATCACTACCTTTACCCCAAAATCGTAGAAATTATAGTAATATGGCACATCATTTAAACACCAACAAACAGTTTATGGTAGGTAATGGCATCCTTGCTTTTGCCGTTATCTTTGTGGTAGTACTCTTTATCTATATCAGCATGCAGATGAGTCAGCAGAAGCAAACGGAAAGACATTATGCAGAGGCTTATACGATTGAATTATCCAAAGGGTTTGTTGGCGATTCTATCTCGCTATTTGTCAATGACAGCTTGATTCTGAACCAGCAAATCGCGACAGAGCCAATACAAGTAAAAGTAGGCCGTTTTGCCGATCAAAGTGCCTTGATGGTGGTCGATAATCTGACCGAAAAAGTATCTACTTTCGACTTAAGCGAGAAGGGCGGTACGTATGCCTTCACCAAAAACGCAGAAGGAAGCGTCATGATGGTCAGCCAATAATCAATCGCTGATTGCAGTCTTATGTCTTTTAAGTTCTTGTCGCAAATCAAGGGCTTTACCATCGGTCAGTTCATTGAGTAAATGCCAAAAGCGATCTCCGTGATTCATTTCGCGCGTATGGCACAGTTCGTGCAACAGCACATAATCAATCAGGTGCTTGGGCAGTAGTACCAAAAAGCACGAGAGATTAATGGCTTTGGAAGCCGAACAACTCCCCCATCTGCCACGACTGGCATTTATCTTCACACTTTTATAAGGAAGGTGATGTTGTTGCGAGAGCATATACAACCGCGGAGGCAAAATAATTTTAGCATTCCTCCGCACCGCTTCTTCGATTACTTTCTGTAGCCAGGCCTGCAACTTCTCATCAGTAAAATCGGCATCGGGCGGACAGATAATCTTCATCTCCCCCAGCTCCGAATGTGCCAGAAACTTATCTCGTGCTCCCCGCACAAGCGAAAGTTTAAAGAACTCGGTATCGATCCGGTAGTCCAAATCGATAATCGGACGAGCTACTTTCTGCTTCGTCGCTTTCAATTTACTACGCAACTCCTCAATCGCTTTTTCAACTTCGCTTACAGTTACACCGAGAGGCACAGACACGTATATAGCATCACTCTTGGAGCGAAACACCAATCGTTTGGCACGCGCATGCTCTCGAACAATCAGGCGCCCAAGTTCTTTATCATCAATTATCTTATCCATCTTATGACGCAAATAAACGAATAATCTATCACATGTACAAATGATATATAAAGAACCCAGTCATAAAAAAAAGAGCAGAGCGATGCAACTTTTTGAAACGACACTACGTCTAATAGACAGAAACTTCAAAAACAAATAATATGAGAAAGAACATTAGCTACCTGTCACTCTTACTGTTTTGCACTTTACTATTCAATAGTTGCAGCATTATGGGAGATAGCATCAAGCCTAGCAAAAACTTTATTACCCGGGATTACAAAGTACACAACTTCAACCAGATTGATGCCACCACCGTAGGAGATATCTTCTATACCCAATCGACCGATGGCACTACTTCGGTAAAGATATACGGTCCGGATAACATTGTGAACTTAGTACAAGTGGTTGTAAAGGGCAGTACCTTAGAGATGACGATGAAGAAGTACAACCAAATAAAGAGCAGCAAGTTAAAAATCAATATCAGTTCTCCCGAGCTTACAGGTATCGATTTCAAAGGAGTGGGTGATATACATATCGACGACTCATTCACTACCCCTCAATTGAGCGTGGCATCCAAAGGTGTAGGTGATATCCATATTTTAAATCTGAACTGCGATGAACTAACCGTCAACTCAATGGGCGTAGGCGATATTAAGCTGGAAGGTGTTGCCCAAACGGCCAATCTATCCTCGAAAGGTGTAGGCGATATTGAAGCCCGCGAGCTCAAAGCTACGTATGTAGATGCTTCTTCGAAAGGTGTAGGCGATATTTCGTGTTATGCAACCGAAACCTTGAAGGCTTCAGTGAAAGGTGTGGGCAGCATCCGATACAAGGGAAATCCCGATAAAAAAGATTTTAGCAAAGGAGGCGTAGGCTCAATTAAGAACGATTAACTAACTCTAAAATAGAATTTTATGAAAAATTTTTTAATAGCCGTAGCTACGATCACATTGCTGATACTTTCAACCAATGTTCAGTCACAGACTCGTCGCGTAACAGGAAGTAAAAAGTACATTACGAAAGACGTAAAAGTGGCCAACTTTAACGAAATTCGCCTCATGGGTAGTCCGGATATCGTTTATACGCAAACAAACGGAAAAACAGAAGTGCAGGTGTATGGCTCAGACAACATTGTCGATCTACTCGAAATCGCTGTTATAAAAGAGGTACTCGTTGTTAAGTTTAAGAGCAACACTCAAATCAATAATAGCGGGAAGCTCGAAGTAAGAGTCTCTAACCCCGGTTTGAAAAGCATAAGCGTACAAGGATCGGGCGATATCAAGTTGGCCAATAACTTCAAAAGCAAAGAGAATCTGGGCATTTACATTCAAGGATCAGGCGATGTGGAAGGAAGTGGCGTAAACTGCAACGAACTTTCTCTATCCATCCAAGGATCGGGAGATATTTCTTTGCATGGAGTGAGCAGCCCTTCAGTTAAAGCAAGCATCGAAGGGTCGGGTGATGTAGAACTATCAGGAACAGCCAAGGAGGCAAACTATCGGGTAGCCGGTTCGGGAGACATCAATGCCACCGAGCTAAAAGTGTCGAATGCCGACATACAAATCAATGGTTCGGGAGATATTGGCTGCCAGGTAACCGACAATATGAAAGTTCGTGTCAACGGTAGTGGCGAAGTGTCTTATAAAGGAAATCCACAAATTGATTCACCCCGCAATAAAGGATTACGGAAACTCTAAACTCTCTATATTCTCTCTTTACTTCACAAATAAAAGGGCTACTGCATCTCGCGGTAGCCCTTTTATTTAGTTAGTATTTTACGAAAATTTAATTGAGTTGAAACTTCACAGCCTCGCATCATGTTGTTTTAATTAAGCATTCTAACTATATTATATGTTTAAAGCAAATGAAAATATCTTTTTATTAAGAGCGTTTCTGCTTCACCGAAGCAGCTAACCGAGCAATAAACTCTGGGTTCATATTTCCGGTAAAGTTAACTACTACAAAATGATTCTTCTCGTGCATGAGCATCACCACTTCAATGATTACCTTCTTCTTTTTGCGCACCATAATCTGGCAATTACCCGATTTATCGCTAAAAGAGAGATAAGGTTCAAATCGTCCGGTGTTCTTTTCTACAATCTTCAACGCTTCATTATAGTATTCGGAACCGTTCACCTTGGCGGTGAGCATCTGCATACTTTTGAGGTTGGAGATAATATTCAGCACTTTATTATCCTTTTCCGCATCGTTCTTAATAATCTCCTCCATCATTTTCGGACTGATGGTTACACAAGATAGATTAGAGTCAGCCTTGTGTTCAGTCAAGAAACGAGAAGTAAAATCCTGTGCCATCACAGACACAGAGAACAATGCCATCCAGCATATTAAAAGAACGCTCTTCATTTATTCTTTCATCATTTCGACCTTCTTTATTGACGACATACTGTCGACAATCTGCTGGTCTTTTGACTTATTTATACCTTCAGATAACATCATCAATGCCGAAGAAACTTGCTTATACGCAACTTCCGGATCATCGTATGTATCTCTGTATGTATCGTAATTATAATCTAACGGCTCTCCGGCAAAGAAGGTGTGTTGCACCACATTGCCCAACGAAAGCATGATAGCTACCACTGCTGCTGCTTTGAATAAAGGCATAAACCTTTTAGTCAGCGTTAAGCGTTTGGCCTTCACAACAGGCGTTTCTATCTGAGCCAACAAACGAGTATCAAAGTCGGCACTCAAACCTACTTCTTGCTGTACTTGCTGATAAACAAACAAGTCTTTATAGCAAAGCAGATGAGCCGGAACCTCTTCATGTAAGAAGAAAGACCGCAATTCCGATTCTTCTTCAATAGAAGTTTCGCATTGCCAATATTGCTCCAAAAGCTGTTCTATGTGCTTACAATCCATATTCGTCAAATTCAATGTACCGTTGTTTCACTTTCTGTCGTGCTCTGAAGAGGTTCACTTTTACCTGTTCCTCCGTCAGATGTAGCACGTTCGCTATCTCTTTATAACTTTCTCCTTCTATATCTCTCAGTTGCATGATCAACCGTTGTTTTTCGGGCAGTTCATTCACTAATCGATGGATAATGCTCATTCGTTCCTGATTCACCAATTGGTCGTAAGGCCCCGACGAATCGGTTTCTTCTTCCATGGCAGGGGTCAATTCGACTGTTTGAGCGTCTTTCTTCTGACTTCGGTCGATGGCCAAGTTTTTCGTTACCGTCAAACAATACGCTTCGATCGATCCAAATTGCGACCACTCTTCCCGTTTATTCCAGACCCTTATCATCGTATCCTGTACAACATCCTCTGCTTCGGCCCTGTCAAGGGTAATTCGGAGTGCCAATCGAAAGAGTTTGTCTTTCAAAGGCAATATGTCGTTTCGAAAACTGATTTCTTGCATCTCTATAATAATGACGGGTAAGTATTTGAAAAGTTACAGCTACTCGAATCTTTTTTTATTTATTTTTTTATCCGGGTTCCACCATTTCCATTAATAGCTGATGCCAAGGTGATTACAACCTCACTCACACCTGCCCGAATGGCTTCGAAAGAGTTCTCTAATTTCGGAATCATGCCTCCTTGAATCACTCCATCGGCTACGTATTGCTCAAATTCGGTGCGGTTGATGGTATCGATCACGCTGTCATCATCGTGTTCATCGCGCAGTACTCCTTTTTTCTCGAAACAGAAAACCAGGGTTACATCAAACAGTTCGGCCAGTGCTTTGGCCGTTTCGCCGGCTATGGTATCGGCATTGGTATTGAGCAGATGTCCTTCGCCATCGTGTGTCAGCGGAGCCATAACCGGCACAACTCCCTTCTTGATAAGGTCTGAAAGCAAAGAGGCATCGACTTTATCGACATCCCCTACAAATCCGTAATCGACCTCTTTGACCGGGCGTTTCACCGAACGAATCACATTCATATCGGCACCTGTGAGCCCCAGTGCATTGACTCCACGTGCCTGCAAACCGGCTACCATGTTTTTGTTCACCAACCCACCATATACCATGGTCACTACTTTCAGTGTTTCGCCGTCGGTAATGCGCCGCCCGTTAACCATCTGGCTTTCGATGCCCAACTGGGTAGCCAACCGGGTAGCTGAGCGACCACCGCCATGCACAAGCACCTTGTGCCCCTCGATAGCGGCAAAATCGTTCAATAATTGATTCAAAGTGGCCTCTTCTTCTACTATCTTGCCACCTACTTTAATCACTGTTAGTTTTTCTTTCATACTGACTATATGTGTTATGCACCATTAGTTAACACAAAGTTCCACAGAGTTTCTTTTTAAAATGAAAGAAAGACTCTGTGGAACTTTATATGACTTTGTGGTGAGATTTATTCTAAATAGGTATATCCATAAAGTCCCGAACGATAATTCGACAGGAACTCTTTTCCCTCTTCCACAGATATTTTGCCCTCTTTCACCGATTTGGTGACCCAGGTTTCGAGTGTACGAACCAGCTTTTTCGGATTATATTGTACGTAGTCGAGCACTTCGGCAACCGTTTCTCCATCAATAATCTGATCGATCGAATGGCCTTTGTCACTCACGGATACATGCACCGCATTGGTATCGCCAAAGAGATTGTGCATATCGCCCAATATCTCCTGATAAGCCCCCACCAGGAACACACCCATATAATAAGGTTCCTTTGCCTTCAGTGAGTGCACCGGTAGGTAGTGAGATACGTTTTTGGTCGAAATGAAGTTAGCAATCTTTCCGTCCGAGTCGCAAGTAATGTCCTGCAACGTAGCTGTACGCTCGGGCTTCTCGTCCAAGCGTTGAATGGGTATAATGGGGAATATCTGATCAATAGCCCACGAGTCGGGAAGCGATTGGAACAGTGAGAAATTACAGAAGTATTTATCAGCCAATAGCTTCGACAAGCCACGAAATTCATCGGGAGCATGCTTCAACCCTCCGGCAATCTGATTGATTTCGCGTGTGATGGACCAATACAGACGTTCGATCTGTGCACGTGTCTTCAAATCGACAATACCGTGACTAAAGAGATCCAACGCTTCTTCCCGAATTTGCTGAGCATCATGCCAAGCCTCGAGCATCTTGTTTTGGTTCAGCTTGTCCCAGATACCATATAGTTCCTGCACCAGCTCATGTGCATCGGGAGCAATCTCTTCTTCATCGTCCCATTGAGGCAAGGTTGTCGTTTCGAGCACCTCGAAGATAAGAACCGAATGGTGTGCCGTTAGTGCACGTCCGCTCTCGGTTATGATATTAGGATGAGGAATACCGTTCTTATCGCTGGCATCTACCAGCGTAGAGATAGAGTCGTTTACATATTCCTGAATGGAGTAATTGACACTGCTTTCGCTGCTCGACGAGCGCGTACCGTCATAGTCCACACCCAATCCACCGCCAATGTCGACAAACTCAACCTTAAAGCCCATCGTATGTAGTTGCACATAGAATTGTGAAGCTTCGCGCAAGGCTGTTTTGATGCGTCTGATCTTAGTAACCTGGCTGCCGATATGGAAATGAATCAACTTCAAACAATCTTTCAGGTCTTTCCGCTCCAGGTAGTCGAGTGCTTCGAGCAGTTCGCTCGAGGTAAGTCCAAACTTACTGGCGTCGCCTCCCGATTCTTCCCATTTGCCACTTCCCGAAGAAGCCAGTTTGATACGAATACCTATATTGGGACGTACATTGAGCTGCTTCGCCATCTTGGCAATCAGCTTCAACTCGTTCATTTTCTCGACTACCAAAAAGATGCGTTTGCCCATCTTTTGAGCGAGCAATGCCAATTCTACATAGCTCTCGTCCTTGTATCCATTACAGATAATTAACGAATCAGAATCTGTATTAATGGCAATCACAGCATGCAACTCTGGTTTAGAGCCCGCTTCGAGTCCCAAATTAAATTTCTTGCCATGACTGATGATTTCTTCAACCACCGGGCGCATCTGATTCACCTTGATCGGATAAATAATAAAGTTTTGGGCTTTATAACCGTACTCTTCGGATGCTTGTTTAAAACAAGATGCCGTTTTTTCAATACGGTTATCCAAAATATCCGGAAAACGAACCAGCATCGGTGCCGCCACATCACGCAGCTGCAACTCATCAACCAGTTCTTTTAAATCGACACCTACACCGTCTCTACGTGGTGTAACTACGACATGACCTTTGTCATTAATACCAAAGTACGAAGTACCCCACCCAGTAATGTTGTAGAGTTCCTCAGAATCTTCAATACGCCATTTTCTCATTTTCTGTATTCTGTTCTGTTTTTAGTGAATAATTATAAGAAGCAAAAGTACGTATAAATCTATAGCTTACAATCAGAAAGGGTGCTTTTTTTCTCTATTCACTTGCAGAAAGTTCAATCAGGCTATACACTCAACAACTTGCATAAGCGCTCAACCGACTTTTCAATCTGTCGGTGATCCTCCAGTTCATCGCCATCAAACTGATAGTGAGCCTGTGTATAGAAAGGTGCACGTTTGTTCAATGCTTCTACAATGAATGCCTTTAGCTCCTCGTCATTTTTGTTTTGTAGAATGGGACGTTGCTGCTTGGCTATACGCAACCGATGAAACAGCACATCGGGGTGAACATGCAGAAAAACAGTGCGTCCCTTGCTGTTCATAAATGCCATATTGTCGAAAAAGCAGGGAGCGCCGCCTCCGGTAGAGATCACCACATCTTCAAATTCGGCAACCTCGTGAAGCATCGTCCGCTCCAGTTCCCGAAAGGCGGCTTCGCCTCTTTCGGTAAATAGTTCTCCTACCGTTTTATGCAAACGCTCTTCAATATACCAATCTAAGTCGACAAAAGGAACCTGCAGTTTGCGGGCAAGTGCTTTTCCCAAGGTGGTTTTACCGGCACCCATATAGCCGGTTAGGAATATACGAATCATAGTTAATTACCTTTTTCCCACAAAGGTAAAAAAATTATTCAAACACCTTCACCCGGTCGACCAACGGTTTATATTCTTTTTCTCCGGGTTCGCTTACAGGCAGGCCAAAAGGCATTTCGGCAATAAGGCTCCAGCTTTGCGGCAAGTTCCATGTACGACGCACTTCTTCATCGATCAGCGGATTGTAGTGTTGCAACGAAGCTCCCAACCCGGCATCTTCCAACAGCGTCCAAATAGCCAACTGGTGCATAGCCGAAGTTTGCAAAGACCATACCGGAAAATTGTCTTTGTAGGCAGAAAACATATCCTGCAGGCCTTTGACCACAGTTTGATCTTCAAAGAACAACACCGTACCGTATCCACAAGCAAAACTGCCGTCAATCTTTGCCTCAGTAGCTTTAAATGCTTCTGCAGGAACTATTTTGCGCAAGGTGTCTTTTACTATTTGCCAAAGCTTCCGATGATTTTCGCCCAATAGCAACACCACACGGGTAGACTGTGAGTTGAAGGCAGAAGGCACATGAGTCACTACAAAATTGACAAGCTCCTCGATCTGTTTGTTAGAGATGGGCGATTGATTGGTAATGGCATAATACGTGCGTCGATGCTTCAACGCCTCCATAAATGATTTCTCCATAGGGCTATTTATTAATTGATTTGCGGTTTTCGTTATCTGTTAGAACAAGCTGTGCGTAAAAATTGTTCGATACTATAGAATATATTCGTACCTTTACACCCGTAAAAAATCAAGTACCACAACCTATGGCCAAACAAAAGTTTTATGTAGTATGGGATGGCGTTACACCAGGTATTTATAGCTCCTGGAACGAGTGTCTGTTGCAAACAAAAGGCTACGAAGGAGCCAAATACAAATCGTTCGACAGCCGCGAAGAAGCCGAACAGGCCTTTGCCTCCTCTCCCTACGCATACATTGGCAAGAATGCAAAGAAAACTTCAGGAACAACCCATACCCATGCTTCCGGCACATTGCCCGCAGCCGTTATTGACAACAGCCTGGCAGTAGATGCTGCCTGTAGCGGTAATCCGGGGCCAATGGAGTATCGTGGGGTACATGTAGCCAGCCGGCAAGAAGTATTTCATTTCGGCCCCACCAAAGGAACAAATAATATCGGTGAATTTCTGGCCTTGGTACACGGTCTTGCCCTGTTGAAGCAGAAGGCATTTGATATGCCAATTTATAGCGATAGCGCAATAGCCATCAGTTGGGTGAAACAGAAGAAATGCAAAACCAAACTAGACCGTACGGCAGAAACCGAGCAACTTTTCGTACTTATCGAGCGTGCCGAAAAGTGGTTGAAAGAGAATAAATACACCACGCGTATATTGAAATGGGAGACTCGTGAATGGGGAGAGATTCCGGCAGACTTCGGACGGAAGTAATACTAAAATTCAGAAAAAAAATCGTACACTCCATTTACTCCAAAAGAGCTATTTATCCTCAAAGATAAACACATAAGACCCTGATAATCAACTGTTAGAAAAGTACGTATTTTTATATAAAAAGAGTACGTACTCATTGATGCATAAAATAGTATATTATTGCATCATTAAGTACGTACTCTTTTCTATTAAGATATGCTAGTCTACGAGACAAGGTAAAATATCTTCCCTTTTAAACAAATCGCAATTAGCGCTTATAGAGACTGCATATCATTCAGTCGTTTATAGTATCCTTCCATCGCGAGCAATTCTTCGTGCTTGCCACGCTCTACTATTTCTCCTTCGTACAATACACATATCTCATCGGCATTCTTAATAGTCGAAAGTCTATGGGCAATGGCAATGGTGGTACGCGTTTTCATTAATCGTTCCAAGGCCTCTTGTACCAAGCGTTCCGATTCGGTATCGAGCGCAGAGGTAGCCTCATCGAGAATCAAAATCGGAGGATTCTTCAAGATAGCACGGGCTATACTGATACGCTGACGTTGTCCGCCGGATAGTTTGCTACCACGATCGCCGATATTCGTCTTATATCCTTCTTCTTTCTCCATAATGAAGTCGTGTGCATTGGCAATCTTGGCGGCTTCAATGACTTGCTCCATCGTTGCATTCTCTACTCCGAAAGCGATATTATTAAAGAAAGTATCGTTGAAGAGAATGGCGTCCTGATTCACATTACCAATCAAGCCACGCAAGTCGGCTATGCGTACATCTTTGATGCTTACTCCGTCGATAGATATCTCTCCTTCTTGTACATCATGGTAACGAGGCAACAGATCAACAAGAGTCGATTTGCCCGATCCGGACTGTCCAACCAATGCAACTGTTTTACCCTTAGGCACGGTCAAGCTGACATTTCTGAGCACTTCGCGACGACCGTCGTAGTTAAAAGAGATATTCTTAAACTCAATCTTATCATGAAGCCCATTTAATGGCTTAGGATTGGCAATCTCCACAATCTTATTCTCTGCTTTAAGAATCTTATCGACACGCTCCATCGAAGCTAGCCCCTTAGGGATGTTGTATCCAGCTTTCGAAAACTCTTTCAGAGGGTTGATAACGCTGTAAAGAACTGTCATATAAACAATAAATAGTGGTGCATTGATGAATGAATCTTTTGCCAAAATCAAAGAACCACCATACCACAATACAGCAACAATAAGCAATGTTCCCAGAAATTCACTCATTGGATGAGCCAATGACTGACGTATAGCCACCTTGTTGGTTGCATTACGATATTCATTGCTACATTTTGTGAAACGATCAACCATTTTCTTCTCGGCAACAAATGCCTTGATAATACGCAACCCACCCAATGTTTCTTCGAGTTGCGACATCGTATCGCTCCATCGTGCCTGTGCTTCGTGCGATTGTCGTTTTAGCTTACGCCCTACTGTTCCCATCAACCAGCCCATACCCGGCAATACCAAAACGGTGAAAAGGGTCAACTGCCAACTCATGAAAATCAAAGTCACGAAATAAAACAGAATAAGAATTGGATTTTTGATCAACATATCGAGAGAACTTGTAATCGAATTCTCTACTTCACCGACATCACCACTCATACGAGCCATGATATCGCCTTTCCGCTCCTCCGAAAAAAAGCCCAAAGGCAGGCTCATAACCTTCGTATAGACCATGATACGTATATCACGTACAACTCCCGTACGCAACGGAATCATAACAGCCGAAGAAGCAAAGTAACAGCCGGTTTTTATCAATGTCATGAAGGCTAAAAACAACCCCAAAAACAATAGTGTCAACGATGGACCATTCACCTGAATCATCTGTGTTACGTAATAGTAAGCATTGTTGATTGCAATTTCTTTTAAGTCTCCCGTAGTGTCCCATGGCATAAGTTCATAGACATTGCTATCATTCATCTCGAATAGGATAGAAAGAATCGGAGCAAGCACCGTAAATGAGAACACATTGAAGATAGCCGATAGAATATTTAAAAGTATAGCCCAACCTAAATACTTCTTATAAGGCGACACGAATCGTCGCATGAGTTGAAAGAATTCCTTCATTGATTGTGAAATAATAATTTAAGGTGCAAAGATAGGAGAAATTCTTTGAAGTGTATAGGTATTGAAAACAATATATTTAGATCAACGAGGTTTAACAAAATTATTTTTTCTGAAAAGCCCCATGAATAATCAAAAGAATATCTATATTTGCAAAAAGATCAATGATATGATTATTTCTAAAAAGTTTTTAAGACAAATCTACACATGGAATCTACGAAGGAAAAACAAAAATCATGATTTCAGTATCCTTAGTAGCAATTGTGTTGGAGCAATGGTTACCCATGATTTGGGCATACGCTTGAATAGTCCCACAGTTAATTTATTCATGTATCCATCTGATTTTATCTCTTTCTTGGAGAATATAGAGACTAACCTATCAGCATCTATAGAAGACATTACAGGTGATTCACCTTACCCTATTGGCTTATTAAACAATTCCATCCCAATCCATTTTTTACATTACGTATCATTCAACGATGCAGTAAATTGCTGGAAACGCAGAGCAGAAAGAGTCAACTTAAACAACTTATATATCGTATTGGTTGAGCGGGATGGCTGTACTTTCAATGACTTGAAACGATTTGATGCGCTACCCTATTCGCATAAAGTGATTCTCTCTCACAAACAATATAAAAATATACAGTCAGCTCGTTTGATAGCAGGCTATGAAGAACAGAATGAAGTAGGATTAATAACGGAATATAACGGTTCTTGGGGAAAGAGACATTATGATCGTTTTAATTGGTTACAGTTTCTTAATTCAAATTAAAGTCCAAAGAATATAATTCATCTATAAATCAGTAATAAAACACTATTCATTTTTCACATAAACACTTAACATACAACCAGCCATAAGTGAAAAATTTATCCTTCGAGTTTTAAACTGAATAGCATTTTAAGTATAAAAACACTTCGAAAAACTGACTCATATACTACTAAAGTTGCTCAATCATTTGACATGAATAGATTTCAGTGCAAACCATTTATACAGCATAAAAAGAATTTGTTTTTTAAGAAGCAAGATTTGCTATCAACGGAAATCTATCTATCTTTGTTACTCATATCAACAGAACAATTAATGATTTTCCAAGTAAATATCTACAAGAATGAAGAATAAATCCATATACGTAACGTCTCCTTTACTCCCGCCGTTAGAGGACTTCACACTACTTCTAAAAGAAATCTGGAATAGTAAAACATTGACAAACAATGGTAATTTTCATCAGCTTTTAGAAAAAGAGTTATGCAGTTATTTGAAAATCCCCTATCTTAGCTTATTTACTAACGGAACACTTCCACTCATTGTAGCATTGCAGGCTTTACGCATTACTGGCGAAGTAATTACAACCCCTTACAGCTTCGTTGCCACAACTCATTCTTTATGGTGGAATGGTATTAAACCAGTTTTTGTTGATATTGACCCAATAACATGCAACCTCGACCCCAATAAAATAGAGGCTGCAATTACCCCTTTGACTACAGCAATTATGCCCGTACATGTATACGGACACCCTTGTGATACCGAGCAAATTCAAAAGATTGCGGATAAATACGGTTTAAAAGTTATTTACGATGCAGCTCACGCATTTGGTGTAGAAACAGCAGGCAAATCAATACTCGAACATGGAGATATGGCAACACTCAGTTTTCATGCTACAAAAGTATATAACACAATAGAAGGAGGGGCTTTAATTTGTCATGATGAGCAAACAAAAAAGCGGATTGATTACCTCAAGAATTTCGGTTTTGCAGGCGAAACAACAATTGTAGCTCCTGGTATTAATGGAAAAATGGATGAAGTACGAGCAGCTTTTGGATTATTGAGCCTTAAGATGGTGGATAGAGCCATCCAATCTCGTCAAGAAATTGCTTTACAATATCAAGCAGGCTTAGAGGCAGCCTCAGGCATCACCTGCATGAAAGGGATAGGTGATACCAAATTAAACTATTCTTATTTTCCCATTTTTGTAGATGCCGATCAGTATGGTATGACACGAGATGAGCTTTATTGTAAAATGAAAGAAAAGAATATTTTTGGCAGGCGATATTTCTACCCACTTATCAGTAATTTTTCAACTTATAAAGGTTTAAATTCAGCGAAGCCAGAGAATCTTCCAAATGCCACAAAAATAGCTAACAGTGTTATCTGTCTGCCGATTTATGATGGTCTTAAGCAAGAAGAAGTTGCATCCATTATCAACCTCATCATCGAAAAATAATGAATCAATCAACAGCTGACCTTATTCCAGATTTAAATACACCCTTCTTTTTATTTGAAGAAGAGGTCCTGCAAAACGAGATAGACTCGTTGAAGGTTGCATTAAAAAAATATTGGCCAAATTATAAAATAGGATATTCTGTTAAAACCAATTCATTTCCTCCTCTTGCGAGTTATCTACAGACCCAAGGTATCTTGGCCGAAGTAGTTTCAGAAGACGAGTATCAATTGGCTCGTCGGATAGGATATACTTCTAGCGAACTGATTTGTAATGGCCCAATAAAAAAACGCTCATGGATAGAAGAGTTATTAGCCGACAATATTCTTCTAAACATTGACTCTCATAGAGAAATTACGTATGTTTCCGAATATGCCAATCAACACCCTGATCAAGAATTACATGTTGGACTACGCATTAACCTTCATCTGGAGACAGCATTTCCAAATGAGTCAAATGCAGGCAGTGAAGGAAGCCGATTTGGCTTTTGTGCAGAGAACAAAGAGCTTAGTAGAGTTATTAAGCGATTAAGTAACCATCCGAATATTACAATTTCAGGTCTTCACTTACATACAAGTACTAAGACCCGTAGTGTCGAAATCTACCGATGGCTAGTATCTCAATTTGCAAAATTGGCTAAAGAATACGATCTCGACCAGATTCAATACATAGACATAGGAGGGGGGTTTTATGGAGGCATTCCAGATAAGCCTAATTGGGAAGACTATTTGAAAGGAATATCTGATGAGCTAAGGCTAAATAATTATTTACCTGAATCTCTTACATTAATTATAGAACCAGGTGCAAGTTTATTAGCCGGATGCTTTAGCTATTTCTGTGAAGTTATCGATGTGAAGCAAAACATCAATCAACACCTTATCACATTAAATGGGAGTAGAATACATATTGATCCCCTCATGCACAAAACCACCTATTTTCATAAAATAATAAGAAAAAAGAGAGAAGCATCCAATTCTTTCATAACAGATCAACAACAACTAACTGGTTTTACCTGTTTAGAAAACGACCGATTCTTTAAGTTATGCAATGAACCTCTTTTAGAAGAAGGGGATATTATTGAATTTAATAAAGTTGGTGCCTATACACTAACCTTGGCACCATTGTTTATTACATACTATCCGGAAGTATACGTACATCGAATGAATGGAAAAATCGAATGTTTAAGAAAAAAGTGGGGTGTTGATGAATTTCTACAACTATCTAAAATATAAGTTATGAATATATTGATAACCGCCATTGGCTCTATGTCTGCTGCTTGCGTTATTTCAGAATTACGCGCGGATTCTCATTTGGTCGTTGGATGCGACATTTATCCACCAGAATGGCATGCCGAATCACAACTATGCGATTATGTATACCAAGCCCCTTTAGCCAGCGATCAAGAAACATACATCGATTTCCTATTAAAGACTGCCAAATCCCATCAAATAAGCTACTTAATACCACTCACCGACCTAGAAATAGATGTGATCAATTCTTACCGCGACTTATTTACAGCTCACAATATTATACTTTGTATGCCAGCAGTTGATACGATACAGATTGCTCGCAATAAATTTAATCTATACAATAAGTTTAAATTCGATTCAAACGTTCCTTCAATAAAAACCTACTTATGCCCTACCGACGCTGTAGATAAATCATCACTTCCATATATCGCAAAACCATTTAATGGTCGAAGTAGCGAGGGACTTATGCGCATTTATACAGAAAACGAGCTAAATTTGATCAGACAAACACCCGGATATATCTTACAAGAATATAAAGAAGGAAGTATATTTACAGTAGATTATGTACGTTGCGAGTATACCGACCATGATTTCTCTATCGCAAGGATGGAATTATTACGAACAAAAAATGGAGCTGGACTTACAATAAAAATCATCAAAGATGATTCACTAACAAAGTTAGTTTCTTATATCGGCAAAGCACTCCGCGTCAATGGATGCATCAATATGGAGTTTATCAAACAGAACGGTCAATATTACCTGATTGACATTAACCCTCGCTTCTCTGCAGGGGTCGCATTCTCTCACGTCGGTGGATATAAAATGGTTCAAAGTCATTTGAATTGCTTTATAGGCAAAGATATTTATCCTCCCATTTCGGTTTCAGAACAGATCATTACAAAAAAGCACAAAGAAGAAGTTTTATTTAAAACAAGAAAAGATGATGAATAAAGGAAGAGTAGTCGTATTCGGTGCAACAGGAAATTTGGGGGCATATACTGCTCTACAGTTGAAATCTAGCGGATTCGATGTTATTGCCGTAGGTGGAAGAAACTCTGATAACGGTTTCTTCTCAGAACTTGGAATCGAGTATTATTCTATTGATATTTGTGACAGCAACTCTTTTGCCAAATTACCACAGAAGGAAATTGATGCGGTCGTTCATTTTGCAGGTGAGTTACCTTCAAGATATGAATACAACCCAAGAAAGCTCATAGATTCTATTGTTCAGGGCACATTAAATGTTCTCGAATACATAAGATTGACCGGTGCCAATAAAATAGTATTTCCGCAAACCCCATTTGATGTTTGGTATCGGCACAATACTCAAACACTTATTGAAGCTGACGATCAGCGAAGCTTTCCCTTAACAGGGGATCACTCCATATATACAATAGCCAAGAACACAGCAGTAGATTTAATTGAGCATTACCACCACACCTTCGGTATCTCACGCTTTATACTTCGCTTTTTCACCATATACCAATATCACCCGAACCCATATCACTATGCCGAAGGGACCCGAAAGATGATGCCATATCGCATACTAATAGAGCGAGCAATGAAAGGCGAAGATATTGAGGTATGGGGTAACCCTTCTCTTACAAAAGAGATCGTATATATAAAAGATTTCACGCATTTAGTCAATCTTTGCATCTCTTCCAATAGCAAGGGAGGCATATATAACGTAGGAGGGAAACGTGTCTCTCTAGAAGAACAAATACAAGGTATTATAGAGGTGTTTTCTCCTCAAGACCACCCCTCACAGAAAAAATATCTCCCCGAGAAGCCTAATGCATTATTGGCCGGATTTAACACGAATAAAACAGAAAAAGAGCTAGGGTATAAACCGAGATACTCTTATATCGAAGCGATGGCTGATTTCTATAAAGAAATGCAGAATGAACCATTTGCAAAACTATGGGGAGTAAAAGAAGATTATTTAGAATAAATCAGAAGTTATATGTCTACACCAACAGTCAGTATCATTTGCGATGTATATAATCATGGACCTTATATCCGACAATGCTTAGAAGGCTTTGTTAATCAGCAGACAAGTTTCCCATTCGAAGTACTGATACACGACGATGCCTCTACTGATAATTCTGCAGAAATCATTCGCGAATATGAAGCAAAATATCCGGAGATAATCAAACCAATTTATCAATCAGAGAACAAATACTCAAAAAAAATTAGTATTTGGTGCAACTTTCAATTCCCAAGGATAAAAGGGAAATACGTTGCTTTCTGCGAAGGAGATGATTACTGGACTGACACTCTAAAATTAGCAAAACAAGTCACTTTTTTAGAGGCAAATCCAGATTATACTCTATCATATTCAAAAGCAAAAATATATAATCAAGTGATTAATCAGTTTGAAAATTATACATTTGGACATTTAGTAAACTCATATAAAAAGCTATTAGAGGATAACCATATTCCTACACCTTCAGTATGTCTACGAACCAATATTATTAATACATACATAGAATCCATACTAAAGAATCAGAACTGGCGTATTGGGGATTATCCTCTATGGTTACATGCTGCGGGATGTGGGAAGATACAGTTTATAAACGAAACAACTTGCGTCTACCGGGTACTTCCTTGTTCTGCAAGCCATCATAAGACATTTATAGAGATTTTGAATTTTCGTGAGGAAGTCGTTTCTATAAAAAAAACATTACTAGAAAAGCACAAATTAAATATATTCACCAAATGGTACATACTTAACAAAACATACTTATCACTATTAGAACTATGTATAGAGTATAAGGATAAAAAAGGGACACGGAAATACCTTTCAAAATCATTTCCATATGATAGTCGATCATTAAAAAAATGGATATTTTTTCTACAAAAATATATCAGAATGTAAGACTTTAACACGTAAATCAACCTCTCCCAAATAAAAAAAACGATATCATATATTTCGTCAAGAAAAGCCCAACAAGCGATGAAACCAAAGTTTAATCCTTTTAAACAACGACTTCTTCTTTTTCCAAGATCCGGCAAAATGATGGATTGAATAGGTATTTTCTGTTACTTTTAGTTCTTTCGTATCCCATGTTTTCGGACTAAAGTAATCAATCGGCAATATAGATATAACTTTTGAATCCATATTAAATTCTCTGATAGAAGGTATTTCTTCAAGAGTATAGTTCCGGTTAATATGTTCAAGCATAATAGCAGGAAGAGGCAAAATATCAGACTGCAACTTATCAATAATAAATTTACGATTTTTATAATAGTTCAATAAATCAAGAAGCAACGGATGCTCTTTTTCAAACCCTATAGTAGCTGCTTCAATGCCATATGCAGTATTTTCCCTGCCAATAAAATAAGGTAATTTCAACAAATCATCGAATGATCTTATTACTTCAACATCACAATCTAGATATATTCCCCCTTCGTGATATAGCGCATAAAAGCGTATGTAATCTGCTGCAAAAGCATACTTTTGTTGCAAATAAGACTCTTTAACCCAAATAGAAGATTCTATGTCAAAATTAGAGAAATTCCATAATTTAAATTCATAATCAGGAAGATATCTTTTCCAACTCAGCATACATGCTTTGATATCGTCAGGGAAAGGGTCTTTACTTAACCAGCAATAATGAATAATTTTAGGTATCATAATGAATTTATTTTAGTCAGATTTTGATTTTTGCATAAAGAGACTCAGCTTGATCTAATGTACACCCACAGAACACAAGAAGATTAACAGGGAATTTAAATTTTCTAAACACATAAGAATAGGAACGATTTTGCTTTCCCCAAGAGATACCCTTTAGATGTTTATAATACTCATCTTTCAAGGGATGCGAACAACCATGATGCCACGGCTTCAACGGCCCAGAGAAATGAATTACCTTTGCCGATTTCTGTCTAATGGCTAGGTTATTCAAATATTTCACTGGTATCAATGGTTTTTTATTAAAGAAGCAATCCAGCATATTCCAACTTATATCTATAAACAAAACTGTTCCGTGAAGTAAGGCATTCATAACATCTTGGTCATGAAGCTCAATTTTCTGATAATTATTCGCGATATAATCCAATGCAATATTAGTAAAATCAATAGATCTTAAATAATCAATATTAAGTAATACCAAGCCAGCATTAAAATAGGACTCAGATTCATCATACCCTAAGCGCAAAGGGTGACGATTAGGAGCATCTTCAATTCCTGCTAGTGAATATTGGCTGAGATCAAGACTATACAAGTCAGAAATATCTCCATTAAAAACAATATCTGAATCAACATACAACGCCTTGCTAATAGTTGAAGGTAAAGTTTGTGGAATAAACAAACGAAGATAAGTCGCTAATGATAAATAGTCAGCTTGTTTTATTGGAAAAGAATTAATAAGAGCTGGATCAATCTCAATAAACACAATTTTATTCCCATAAGAATGAACGAGTTCCTCTAGTTTCTTCTTATGTTCATTTTTTACCTGCAAGGAATATACATATATTGTGAAATGATCTTTATTAGTGACAAATAAAGAAACTAACATCACAGCACAATGCTGATAGTAATTATCGTCAATTCCACATACTATATTTTTAGATTCCATATTTCTAATTACTTAATATATACTCAAAAATTATTTTTCCTAAACTTTCGTTTAATTACTCGATAATAAATTTCAAAAAGGAATGGAGAAAAATTAAACAAGCAAAAATAAAAATGTGGCTTCCGAGGATGAAGTGGAAGCAGATTAGCTTCTTTCATCTTTAGAATTATTTCTTTTTGATTCCGATACCCCCGCTTGATACTATTTTTAAACAATTGCATCAGTGTAGTCGCAATATGATCATCAAAATATCTATTTAGCTCATAATCAAATGAATAACTTCGTCGAAAAACAGCCAAAGATGACATCGCTGCAATAAGATATAATACATTAGATTCTTGATAATGCATCATATATGATCCTTCATTCTGATAATAGCGATAAAACAGTAAAGGATAATATTTGATTCGATCGGCTAAACAGATAGCACGAGGAGTAAATTCTTCATCTTCGTGCCAAATTGGAATCATTTCCAATTTATTGTCAATGAGAAAAGAGCGTTTGTAAGCATAGATCCAAACCATAGGAGGGTAATGATCGCTCATTAGAAAATCTTTACCGCCAACAACCATACGGCTATTAGCATCCATTTTAAAGGGTATGTCTAAAGAAGCGTCATCTGTTGACAGAAATAAATAATTCATCAACATCATATCGAGTTGATTAGATGCCATTTCACGATAAATACTTCCCAATACATTCGGACAAATACTATCATCTGAATCAAGAAAGAGTAAATATTCACCAGAGGCTTCTAAGACTCCCCTATTTCTTGCCAAACTAAGTCCACAGTTTTCTGTTGTTACATATCTTAAAAAGGAGTATTTTGAGCAAAGTAAATCTAAGATCTCGATAGAATTATCTGTAGATCCATCATTAATCACAATCGCTTCATAACAATTGAAAGGCAAATCCTGATTAGAAAGGGATTCAACGCATCGTCGTAAGTAATTAACAGCGTTATAAGCAGGAATAATGATTGATAGTTTCATGAGAAGCTCAGAATCTGATAATGATATTATATAATTAAACACAAAGATAAATTAAATACTGCACTAGGCAAGAAGTTTTTATTGAATTTTAGAAAAACCAAAAGGGGAATCATAAAAACAATAAACGATATCTATATTTAGCAAGAGGATGAGTTGTATTTACAGAATAGTCGCTATCTTTGCAAAAACATACTCATTCTATGAAGAAAAGGCTATTAATAATTGTCAGCCGCTTATTACAAGGTGGAATTGATACGATGTTGATCGAATATTTAAAGCAGTTTGACAGAGATAAGTTCTCTATCAAATTGGCTATAGGGACTTGCATGGAAGAGCAAGAAGCCTATATTCATCATATCCCATCAGACATAGAGGTCAGTTATTTAGTCAAAAGACATTTTCTTATTAAGTACAGAAAGCAAAAGAATATAGGAAAATCTCCCATAGTAAAAAAGACGTATGACGAAACCATATTAAGTCCTATTAGACGATTTATTCAAAAGCGTAACTTAAATAAGCTAATTGCAGAAAGTGATGTCATTATCGATTTCGATTCGACTTTTTACTCTTTTTTAGCAAATACATCAATTCCTAAAATTGCCTTTTTTCATTTTAGCTTCAAGCAATACCATCATGGTAACGAAAAGAAGCTCAGACGATTAGGTAGAAAGCTTAACGTTTATGATAAGATTGTGACTATTTGTGATGAAATGAAAGAAGAGGGTATAGAAATGTATCCGGAACTAAGCAAGAAGTTTATCACAATTTATAATGCATTCGATCTTGAAGCAATCAAGAAAAAAGCAGCTGAGCCACTAGATTCGCCTCTGGCAAAACATCCTTATATCCTAGCCGTTCAACGCTTAGAAGAGAGTCAAAAAGACTTGACGACGCTCATTAAAGCATACAAAATTTTGATCGAAGAGTATAAGATTACGGAGAGACTCTATATTATCGGAGAGGGAAAGAGCAGAAAAGAGTTGGAAAATTTATGCAAAAGATTAAAATTGACTGAATATATACATTTTCTTGGATTGCAAATAAACCCCTATCCCTGGATAAGACATAGTAAACTGTTTGCATTCAGCTCAAAATTTGAAGGCTTTGGTATTGTACTTATTGAAGCGATGTCTCTAGAAAAGGCAATCGTGTCAACAAACTGTTCAACAGGCCCTTCGGAAATCTTAGATAATGGAAACGCTGGTACACTAGTACCAGTAGGAGATGAAAGAAGTATGGCAGAAGCGATATTTCAATTACTCACAGACCAAACCTATCAAGCACAAATGCTGTTAGGCGTACAGAGGCAAATAAAGAAATTCGACATAAACAATACGATTCAACAGATAGAAGAATTGATACTCTCTTTATAAAATCATCTCGTTAAGAAGAGATAGAGAGGTCTAGTATGCAAAAACAAGAATCGTCGAACGGATAACCACTTAGCATACTTAAAGAGAGATTTTGAAGAGACGTTCTTATGCAAGTAAATCGATAGTAAATTAATATAGCTCTGATCTGTTTTATGCCTAATACACTCATCCAGAATACTTAAATATTTCCGAGTAAGAAGTACAGATGAACGCTCCCATAAGCCGTGGGCTTGCGCAAATTGATACTGACTGTTTATAGCATCCAAATAGTCAAATTTATCTTTAACTGAAAAAGCTGAATGAACAATACTGGTAGAGCTCATGCAGTAGTGATATTTCGCTTGAGAAAGACAAAACACACTGTTAGCTTTAGCAAAGAGCTGATACATTACAAAAACGTCTTCAAAATTTCGACCAATAGGAAAGGATATACCATTAAACAACTCCTTAACAAAAAGATTATTCCACAAAAAATTCTTCATCACTTTATCTTCAAACAAGAGCTCTAGTGCTTGTTCTTTACTTAGAAGTTGCTCATGCATTTGTGAAACTTCTTTCACAAAATCTCCTCGGTGATAATAATAAGCACATTGCATAATCTCTGCTCCAGACTGATTATGCGCATTATATAATGCTTCAAACATATCATCATCTACCCAATCATCGCTGTCAACAAATCCCACAAATACCCCCTCGGCAACAGACAAGCCTTTATTTCTTGCAGCCGAACGTCCACCATTCTCTTGGTTATATACCTTTATACGGGCATCTAAAGAAGCAAAAGATAAGCAAATTTGAGAAGAATGGTCAGTAGAGCCATCGTTCACCACAATGATCTCTATATTCGAATAGCTTTGCTTGATAAGAGAAGAGAGACATCGTTTCAAAGAACTTTCAGCATTGTATACCGGAACAATAATACTTATTAAAGGTGTTTGCATATAACAATATTTAATCGACACAAAGGTACGTATATAGCAATAGAAAGCAAAATCCTTTGTATTTAATTTAAAGTTCTCATTTAATTCATGTATTTTTGCATGAAATGAGTTATACTAATAAAAGAACAGTTATGATGATCGACCCGAAAATATCCGTTGTTATCAATACATATAACGCTGAGAAGTACTTAGCAGAGGTGCTTGATTCGGCAAAAGGGTTTGATGAAATTCTAATTTGCGACATGGAGAGTACAGATCGTACATGTAGCATTGCAAAGGAGTATGGCTGTAAAATAGTAACTTTTGAGAAGAAAAATCACCATTCGGCAGAGCCTGCACGCACTTTCGCTATTCAAAGCGCATCGACAGAATGGGTGCTTGTAGTAGATGCAGACGAGCTAATCCCTGAAGATTTAAAAAACTATCTGTACAAATGTATCAAAGAACCTGATTGCCCGGCAGGTATTTATATTCCTAGAAAGAATTATTTCATGGGCAAATTTATGCATTGCCATTATCCCGATTACCTATTACGCTTCTTTCGGCGTGAAGGGACTGTATGGCCACCGTATGTACATACCTTCCCAATCGTTAAAGGAAGGCTTGAAAAAATTGCTAAGGATCAGCACCACTTGGCCTTTGTACATTTGGCAAATGATGGAGTTAGAGACATTGTACGCAAGACCAATCAATATACAGAAAATGAAATTGAAAAGAAAAAGAAGAAACGGTATGGAACAATGGCTTTGTTGCATCGCCCCTTGTTTCGTTTCTTTAAAACATATATACTCAAAGGAGGGATACGGGACGGAAAAGAAGGATTTATAAGAGCATGTCTGGAGGGATATTACCAGTTCATAATGGTTGCTAAAATACTTGAGAATAGAAAAGGGAAATCAAGCATCCATAAATAAATCCTCAAAATACTTAAAACTGTCTAGCGATAAAGACGCATGCTTATCTGTGATATGATAAATTGGTAAGTGACGATAAAATGAAGCGACCAAGGAGAAGGTGCTTTTTGCGCCAATAATGTAATCACACTCGGAGAGAAGCCTTAAATCCTCAGCTTCGGTTCCATGAAATAAATGGATAGAACATGTATCTAATTGTTCCTGATAAAACGCTAAATCCAGATGCCTGTCGTTCGTACAAATAAAAACAGAAATTTTTTTATGAGGAAAAAGAGCAAAGAACTCACGAATATTTTTTATATAAACCTCATCATCAAAGTAGTATATACCACCCAAAAAACGGGCATAATCACCGCGGCGAATATGAACAGCTAAACGCAAATCTGAACTCTCACAAGAGTGGAAGTATTGAGATACGTGTTCGCAAATAGACTCTTTTATAGCAAATTGCTGTTTTATTTCATCTTCATATTTAAAAAACAATTCCGGAAAACGAAATCCCCATCCACTTAATGCAATCATTTCATCTTGTTTAAGTTGCATAATAGCCTGTGGAGTTACCTCTTTACCGTCCTCAAGCCATAAGTGTTTAATAAGGTGAGTCGTAATCAAGAGTTTAGCAAAAGCATAAACTAACCAGTTATGATACCAAAGATCACAGAGCTTAAAATATTGATATTTATAAGAAAAGCGCATCGAAATAACTTTAACGCCATTCTCCCGTCCCCAAGCATAGATATGCGCATACTGGAGAATATTGTTACACATTTGCCCGTACCCTTTTACAAAAATCATTATAAAATTCTGTTTATTGGTTCATTGATTACTTTTCTTGCCACAAAGGTAACAAAATATCAAATACAGCCAAAAAACGAAAGTAATATAATGTCACGATATTTGCTAGTCTATATTAGCCGAAGCACCTTTCTTGGGCTTGAATACCCAGCGAAGTAATAAAAAATTTGTAGGAACGGCTACAGCAAGAACTAACAAAGGAGCCAACTCTCTCGACACATGTAAGTAGAGGAAAAAATTGAGCAAGAACATATGAAGCAGATAATTAACCAGATGACTACCGCCAAAGCCAAAGGCTCTCTTAAAGGAGGGAACAGTGCGAAAGGTTAGGTAGGAGGTTAAAAAGAAATTGCCGACAAAGCTAATGGCATAACCAACAGTATAGGCTATGTTGACATTGATCCAGCGTTGTAGTAGGTAGTAAATACCATAATGCACGCCGGTAGCAATTGTGCCAACGACACAATATCGGATAAACTCGCTCCATTTACGTTTGTTTTGAAACATTAGTTCTTGTTATTTAGAATAGGTGCATACTCTTTCCGACACATCTCATAAGACAACTTCAGCCAGATAAGCACACAAGGAAGGGCTTTCAAAGCATAAGGTTGCACAATCTCTCTACGAACATAAGCGGGGAATAAATCTGATGGAGAGAAGCTTGTTAATATCATTGCAAAAATCATCAATGCAACATCCCATTTGGAGCGCTTCCAAGGTGCGGCAATATACCAGATAGCCACCCCTATAAAGGCGATTATATAGGTACTTGATTCGCTTCCGGTACTGAATAAAACAACAAAAAGCAATACGGAAGCAAGCAGCGTATAGCGAAAGGCTTCATGCTTATATTGTTTGATTCGAAGATAGGGTAAGGCAAATACGATTAGCCCGCCCAAAAGTACCCAAATGTCCGAGTAGGTAGTACATTGGGAGATACGACGTATCAGACCAAGGAGGGAGATGTTTTGCGCAATAGAAGCTAAATTCTCCCCATTCTTCTCCAAAAGGCTTTGAGACCACTCGACATACTGCGACAAAACATAGCTGGGGCTACTGATAAGCATTGGAGATACAAACAGAACAACTGCCCAGAGCAACAGCCAGCCAATAAGCTTAATCTTGTGCTTTGAAAAGAAAAAGAATGCTAATCCGACAACACCATAAAGTTTAACAAACGTACCGAGCATGATATAAAACGCAGCCCATAACTCTTTTTCTTTTTGAATACAATAGAAGGTGGCAACAATAATAGCGGCAATAGCAATGTTGAACTGTGCCATGAATAGCGCCGTCAAAAGCTCGTGCGCACAAAACCAATAGATGAATATGTGCTTGCGCTTAACCAAGGGAAGCTTACGAACAGCATAATACAGCGCCAACGAGAGGACAACAAGCCAAAGTATCAGACCGAGACGAAGCGGAAGGATAGCAAATGGGGCAATCACCAAGCTAAATACCGGTCCATAATGATTCGTATCCCAATATTCGGGATAAGCTGTATAAAGTGAAGTTTGATCAACTGTATGCCAAAAGACATATTTGAATATGAGAAAGTTATTACTTACTTTTATAAGACCCGCAATAATCGGCAATAACAACCAAAGCCCAAATAACGTGCGATAGTCTGAGAAAAAAGGTTTTTGTAAGAACAAAGAAAGTCGATGCATTTGTTTCATAATCATAGGAAATAGAAAGAAGGAAAATTACTTTTGATTCTTTTTCTCATCACCTTCATCATATAAGAAAGTGTCGATGTGATAGAGAGGTCGATTCTTTACCTCTATGTATATTTTACCAATATATTGCCCTACTATTCCGATAGCAAAAAGAATAACACTGCCGATAAACCACATGGAGAGCATCAGAGAAGCCCAGCCCGGAACAGTTAAATGTTTACAATAAGAATACACAACATAAATCGTCATGAGCAGGCTGATGAACATAAAAAAGAAACCTACTCCGATAATCAGTGTAATGGGTTTGGTCGAAAAAGAGGTAATGCCATCAACTGCCAAAGAGAGCATTTTGCACAAAGTGTACTTGGAGTGACCTGCCACACGAGGGCTTATTACATCGTCGACTGTTGTTGATTTATGCCCAAGCAAGGGGATGATACCACGCAAATATAAATTGCGCTCTTTGAAATGAGACAACTGCTCCAGAGCACAGCGGCTAAGTAAACGAAAATCGGCATGATTGTAGACAGACTTAACGCCCAAACGTTGCTGCAGCTTGTAAAAGGTTAAAGCGGCATGCCTTTTGAGAAACGGATCGGCACAACGCGACACCTTTACGCCATAGACAATATCATACCCTTCTGCATGACGGTCGATCATTTCTTCAATAGCAGCCAAATCGTCTTGCAGGTCGGCATCTATCGTTATCACTGCATCACAGCGATCTTTTATAGTCATCATACCAGCCATGATAGCTTGTTGATGCCCCATATTGGCTGATAAATTGATTCCGCGCACATACGGGTTGGTAGTGAAAAAATGAGTAATTAACTCCCAGGTATTGTCGTGGCTCCCATCGTTAACGAAAAGGATAAAGCTATCCTGCGAAATTTTCTGTTTCGCAATCAAGTCATTCATCAAGTCGGTAAGCCGTTTGACTGATGCAGGCAAAACCTCGGACTCATTATAACACGGAGAAACGATTGCTAGTTTCATTCTCTTCTATTTAATAGTTCTCTATTCTTACAGTCGGTAAATTGGGAGAAAGTAACAAAGTCCTCTCCCCTTTGCTTAAAGTAATGTACAAAGTCGTCTAACCGCCTCACCATACCTTGTCCCGAATGATTACGAATGATAAATGGCATCTTCAGTTCGGGACAACTACCTAGCGGATAAAACTCCCACGGATGAAAATAAACAGCTAGATAACCATCGTGTTTCAACGTATAGGCACACAGTCGACGATAGATGGCAGCAGGAAGATTATGGTAAGAGAGCCAAAACAAGGGAAAACGCAAGTAAGGGGTTACCGAAGCGGGAATCTGAAGTACTTGCTCTTTTACGAAATAAGTACGGGGAGCCGATAAATGCATGTATCGCCCGGGGATAAAAGTTGGATTGAGGGAGGAGTTATACTCATATCCGGCTTTTCTTATTTCCGACTCAGGTACGGGCATCATACGTGCCTGACGATAGCCACGCACCTTAACACCGGTCAGTTCTTCCAGTTTCTCTTTGGATTTTTTTAAATCACCCACCTCAAACGTCCAGTGGTAAAAGCCATGAGAAGCTAGTTCATGACCTTCGGCCAAAATGCGCTGTAGTATCTCCGGTGCATGGAGTGCAAAATTGGCTGTACAAAAGAATGTCGCTTTTACATTATTACGCTGTAGGCAATCCAATATTTGATGAGTGCCATACACCGAAATACGAATTTGTTCTTCGAGCGAAATTTGAACCTGATGCTCCTTGGGGACATCAAACTCTTCGATATCAAAACTCAATAAAATCATCTTGTGTTGTATTAGCTGCCTTCTGACTGACTATTGCCAGCCGACAGAGTCGCATATTGGTCGCAAAAATAGCAATAAAAAGGAAGTCACGCACTTTTTTATCTCAAAATCTTCCTATATTTGCCTGGAAGATATAATAATAGCGATTCATGAAGATAGGATTTGATGCCAAAAGGGCCGTGCAAAATAGAACAGGACTGGGAAACTACAGCCGATTTGTGATTGACATTTTAACAACGTATGCCAATAGAAACGAGTATGTACTTTATGCCCCCAAATACCCCAAAAAGAACTTATTGGGAAAACTATCTGATAACGCTATGCTCTCTTTGCCCACTTCTGCCATGTGGAAAAAGTTTAGTGCAATATGGCGCATCTGGGGAGTAACAAAGGAGATAAAACAGGCAGAGATACAGCTTTTTCATGGGTTAAGCAATGAATTACCTCTCAATATATCCAAAGCCAAACAATGCAAAAGTATCGTTACCATACACGATCTGATCTTTCTTAGATACCCTTCGTATTACCGTTTTATCGATCGGCAGATATATACTTATAAATTTAGAAGGGCTTGCTTAAAAGCGAATCGCATCATTGCCATAAGCGAATGTACCAAAAGAGACATTATGCACTTCTTTGGCATTCGGGAAGAAAAAATAGACATTGTATACCAAGGGTGTGATAAACAGTTTCAGAAGACGGCAACCATTGAGATAAAAAACCGTATTCGTGAAAAATATCAGCTACCCGAACAATACATTCTTTACGTAGGCAGCATAGAGGAACGAAAAAACCTGCTGCTATTGGCAAAGGCATTGAAGTATGTTCAGCCGGATATTCAGGTAGTAGCGATTGGGAAGCGTACCCCCTATCTAGAGACAATAGAAAGTTACCTGAAAGAGAATCAGCTGGAAGATCGGATGCATTTCTTCAGTAATATTCCTTTCGACGAATTGCCTGCTTTTTATCAAATGGCAACGACTTTTGTCTATCCTTCTTTTTTTGAAGGTTTTGGTATTCCGCTGCTGGAGGCTTTATACAGTGGTACACCCGCCATAGGGGCTACCGGTTCTTGTTTGGAAGAGGCAGGAGGGCCACACTCTCTTTATGTAAATCCGGAGAGTGAGTTGGAACTGGCTGATGCCATAAACCGGACACTGAGCGATCAGGAACTCAGGCAAACCATGATTGCAGAAGGTAAGAAGTATGCAGCACTGTTTGAAGAATCAAAACTGGCTGCAGACTTACTAAAGGTATACGAGAAAACGATCAGCGAAAACTCTATTTAACGACCAGACGATTTTCTTCCATGCGCTGCATGTATTGCTGAATCAGTGCCTTCAATTCCGTCTCCATACCGGCTTGTTCGGGGATACGGTCTTTCAGGTTTTTCGTAAGGAGCCTATCATTAACGAAATCGTATATCGCAGTGGTTTTAGTTCCATCAAACTGCATAAAATAGTTTCCTTTCACAAACTGATATACTCCGTTGGTATAGCTTACGGCGTATCTCCTATCTATGGGAGTATGAATAAGGTCGTTGCCAAAAGCAACATAAGGTTTTTCGTAGCCCAGATAACCCAATACGGTAGGCATGATATCTGCCTGCTGAGCAATGGAGTTGACATGACCGACCAAGTCACCATTGGGAGTATAGAATATGATGGGCACGGAATACACACCCAGTTCGGTCTGGTACTCGGGATGATCGGTCTGATTGGTATGATCGGCTGTTATGACGAACAGGGTGTTTTTGAACCATGGTTCTTTGGACACCTTCTCAAAGAAGAGGCGCAGGGCATTGTCGGTATAGCGAACACATTTATGTATTTCTAAAGGCCCATCGGCAAAGACTCCTTTATAGCGATCGGGAATCACATAAGGATGATGCGAACTGGCACTAAAAAGTCCCACAGAGAAGGGTTGCTGGAAAGTAGACAGCTTATCGGCCATGAACTGCAAAAACTCTTCGTCCCAAATAGCCCAACGACCATCAAAATCGGCATCATTATTGTATTCAGTACGTCCGAAGTAATCGGTATATCCCACCGTACGTGCATAAGCTTCGAAACCCATCGAACCATTCTGAGCACCATGGAAGAAGGCAGTATAATAACCCTCTTTCTTCAGTTCACTACCAATACTCGACAAATTATTAAGAGAGGCGGGAGTGAGAAAGAACGATTCCAGAAATTTAGGTATACCCGACAAGATTGACGGCATACCATCAATACTGCTACGCCCGTTGGCAAAGGAATACTCAAATGTCAGGCTTTGATGAACCAGCGAATCAAGGAAAGGGGTATATCCTTTGTATTGACCGTTTTCCAAATCCTTATTAAGCGCACCGAAATACTCTTTGCCAAAGCTCTCCATGATGAGTACCACTACGTTCATCTTACGCAGTTTAGCACTATCGGCGGGTTGATGAACCGGTGTGTATATCTGTTCCAACTCAGCAATATCTGCAAAATAATGAGGATTAGTAAAAGGCTTTTTACCAATCGTTCGAAATATAGAGAAAGGAGTATTGAGTACGATTGCTGTTTCAATGGGTCTGTTTACATATTGATTGGCATTACTAATCGTTATAGGACGAACAGCGTAACCGATTCCACCACGCATGCCAAAGATACAAAAGGGGACAACAGCAGCCAGAATAGCTGTACGACTGATATAATAAACCCATAGACGGCTATCGAAAACCGTGCTTGGCTTACGATAAAGTTTGTACAAGCCAACAATCAGCAGTGCAGCAAGAAGCACTAAATACCAGTTATGCAACAGCTCAATACCAACAATACCGCCGAGGTTATCTTCATGCTTAAACTGGCTGAAGACAGAAGCAGTCGTACGCCGATTGGTATACTGAAAATAGACCGTATCCATGAGATTCATGATAATGATCACCGCATTGGTAACCACAAACAATCCTTTGATGAACTTCTGATAAGAAGCAGTCTCTTTGTAATGCAAAGGAAAAAGCATCAATAAGATATAAAGGGCATTCGTATAAAGAATGGCCGAGGTATCAAACAACAAGCCGCCACCAAACATTTCTAACAAATGAGAAGCGGTCAAATCGGGGTAATAAGATAAATTGACCAGCAAAAAAGAAAGCCGGCAAACAAAAAAGCAAATATAGACCAAAAACAAGTTAATGATTATACTCAGAAAGGGAGAAAAGATTTGTGATATTCGTTCTTTATATATGTTCATATCGTCTACGTTCATTACATTTACAGATAAAATTCTATTAGACAGGATTCATCTTATCAGATTCTGCAAAAGTATGAATAAAAAGAAAGCAAGCACGATTCTATTTATTATTTTTATTATATTTGTCCGAAAATAGACTATTGTATATGAAGAAAGTTTTAATTTCATATGGAGACCATAACTATAAAGAGTCTCTTGAACGAATAGAAAAAGAAGCTAAATCGCTTGGCTATTTTGATGAAATATTATTATATACAGATGAAATGTTACCTCCCACATTCAGAGTCTATACAGAACAATACAGCAGAGGAGGAGGTTATTGGCTGTGGAAGCCCTGGATTATCCATCATACGCTGGAAAGACTTGATAAAGGAGACATCGTTGTTTATGTGGATGCCGGATGCACACTACTAAAACACAAAGATTGGGAGTACTACTTCGACATGCTAAAGAAAAAAGAGGCAGTCTTTTTCATCGCTACCGGAAAGAATAAAAAGTGGTGTAAACAATCGGTTTTCAACTACTTCAACCCTCAGAAGAGATACTGGAGATTTGCCAACCAAATACAGGCAACCTTTTTGCTTATCAAAAAAACGACAAATAACGATGTAATCGATCATTGGTATGAGTTAGCAACAAAGCGAGCTGATTTATTTGTTGATGTTCCGAAAGAAGAGATTAAGAACGAACGCAATACATTTAAAGAGCACCGACATGATCAATCTGTATTAACAGGGTGTATCTGCTTCTCAGAATCATTAAATAACTATTGTTTCTTACCCGAAAAAATGGAAAAAAGATATCGAAGTGGACAGGCTGTCTTGGCTTCCCGAACCTCATCTGGCACAGCACGAGGAGTCACAATCACGACCCCTCCATTAAGTAAGTTAACAACCTACCTACAAGCATTATTTATTCACCCTTTACGTATAACAATAACAAAAACATTGTTCCGATTGAGCAGATAATAAAAGATTAAGGGCGACTTAAACGCTTTTCCCGCTTCGCCTCGGGATATAACTGATTAAACTCTTCGCGAGTACGTTTCCAACGATTATGAGACCATAACCAATACTGTGGATCGCGTTGAATTGTCTTTTCAAGCAATCGGAAATATTGTTCGGTAGCATAAAACGGGGGAAGATCATTTAAAGAATCAGCAATCTTTATGAATCGACACGTATAGTACCCTCGCTTGGGTCTGAATATATCCATGTATACTACAGTGGTATCTGCAATCTTCGATATACGTTCAGTCCCGGTGAAAACAGGAGTATCGTGATGAAGGAAATCAGCAAAATAGTGCACATTCTCATATCCCGGAACTTGATCTGAAATATAACCCACGATATTGATAACTTTGCTTTTTTTCCAACCAAGCACCGTTCGGAAGGCATCATCCATCGTAACTGATTTAGCCCCAAACCGCCCGCGTAAATAAAGAAACAACTTATCAAAAGCCTTATTTTCTAACGGGTGATAGATCTGTCCACAGATTTCAGGACGTCCTAAATGAATGGGCAGTGAGCTCACCCACTCCCAGTTGCAATAATGTCCCAAATAACAAGAGCAAGAACGGCCGGCGTCGAAAGCATCGCTTACCAATTCTACTCCTTCGAACTTCATCCGCTTTTGCATCTCCTTCTTACTCATCGAAAAGAGCTTAATTGTTTCTACAATATAATCGCAAAAGAAGGAATAGAACTCCTTCTCTATCCGGACAATTTCGTTCAGACTCCTTTCGGGGAAAGAGCTTAAAAGATTACTGCGCACTACTCTTCTACGATAACGCACACAGTAATAAAGTGGGTAATAAAGTATATCGGAAAAAAGATACAACAACCGTAGTGGAAGTAAAGACGCGATAAACCAAAAAAAGAAAACAATATAATACACTATAGACTTCATACAATCAACTAATTATTCTTTCAATCTTCTCTATCACCTGTCGAGGCGTAATTTGCATTAAACAGGCATAGTCGCCACGAAAACAAGGTTTCTGTCCGTAAACAGAACACGGGCGACAGGAGAGATCGAGTTGTACCGTGTGATCCGGTTGCTGTTTCCAACCCATAAAACCAGCATACGGATGTGTAGCTCCCCAAACCGATACAACAGGAATACCCACCAGTGAAGCTAAATGCATATTGGCCGAATCCATCGACAACATAACATCGAGATGGCTCATTAGGTTCAATTCGGTCGATAAGTTGAGCTTACCGATCAGAGAGGTAACAGATGGATATTTTTTTGTCCAGCGATCAAAGACTTCCTGTTCTTCTTTTCCGCCTCCAAAGAGAAACACTTTCACCGTTGGGTTAGCAGCAAAGTGAGCAACGACTTGTTCCTGAAGCTCTATCGGATATATCTTGCCTCTATGTTTAGCAAAGGGAGCAATCCCGATCCACTTATCGGTTCCTTTGGGTTGAACAACAGAAGCGATTTGGGAAAAATCGCCTTTGCCTGCGCCATAGATGGAGGTGAAGTCAAGCCGAACAGGACATACAAGTGCAGAAAACACATCGGCATAACGTTGAAAAGAGGTCTTTTGCATCACCAACACCTTGTGCCGACGACGAATCAACTGCTTCTTTCCCAACCGCCCTTTGCAAATAGCAGCAACGGAAACACCCGAAAGTAAGAAACGATACCGAAGATAACGAGAGCGCAACACATTATGCAGATCGGCCACATAGTCAAAACGCATGGCCTTAAGCTCATTATACAAACGGTTCAACCCCCGAATGCCCTTATGCTTGCCCGACAGATCGGCATTTATAAAACGAACATTGGAAGGCAGCCTCTGAAAAAGAGGCTGCATCATACCACGACTCAATATAATAATCTCATGCTGTGGATATTGTGTTGCCAACGAATGAATGACCGGCACCGTCATAGCCACATCGCCAAGGGCCGAAAAGCGAATAACAAGAATACGCGCCATCTATCACTTCTTGGCGTAAAGAACCGGATTCAATGCCGGATCATTATACATTTTCATTTGCTTATACACCTTCATATACTTACGACCCGCTTCAATATCGGCAAGTAGCTGGTCGATGGCGGTCGAAAGATCTTTTTTCTGCTCCAATAAGATGTTTAGTTTCTTCAGGCATTGTTCGTGATGCTCGGGGGTAGTGTCCGTGCGGTCAACTTCCTGTTGCATATGTACTATCTTTAATGCAAGAATAGACAAACGGTCGATAGCCCAAGCGGGACTTTCGGTATTGATAGTAGCATCTGCCAATGGCTGAACATCTTTGTATTTATCGAAGAAATAGCTATCGATCAACTCCACCAAGTCGGTACGATCTTGATTGGACTTATCAATACGACGCTTTAGAGCAAGTGCCTCTACAGGATCTATATGAGGGTCACGAATGATATCTTCAAAATGCCATTGCACGGCATCAATCCAGTTTTTGAGATACAAATAATACTCAATGGACTTCATCTCGTAAGGATTGTTTATCGTTGCATCAACGCTATCCGTTATATGGTAATCGGCTGTCGATTTTCCAAAAATGTCGTTACAAAGATTGCTAAATGTCATATTCTTAAATTAATTATTAAATATACAATAAAACAAAGCTATGCAATATTTCTCAGACGGGCAACAGTTTCTTACTTTTTTATTTTTTATCTTTGCTTCTTCTAAATAATAGAGAGATTATGAAAATCATTATAGACAATAAAATTCCTTATATACGAGAAGCAGTTGAGCAAATAGCCGACGAAGTTGTTTACGTGCCGGGCAAAGAGTTTACCCCCGAGTTGGTACGTGATGCGGACGCATTAATCATCCGTACCCGCACCCATTGCAACAAAGAATTATTAGAAGGTAGCCATGTGCGGTTTATTGCCACTGCGACCATCGGATTCGATCATATAGATACTGCCTATTGCCAATCGGCAGGAATCACCTGGACCAATGCGCCCGGCTGCAATTCGGCTTCGGTTGCACAGTACATACAATCCACTCTCCTATTATTAAAGGTAATGTGCGGCCGAGCACTGAACGAAATGACGATCGGCATTGTAGGTGTGGGCAATGTAGGCAGCAAGATAGCCACTTTGGCCAAGCAATGGGGCATGCGTGTTTTGCTCAACGACCTGCCCAGAGCCGAACAAGAAGGAAGCGTCTCTTTTTGCTCGTTGGCCGAGATTGCGCAAGAATGTGATGTGATAACCTTTCACGTACCTTTATATATAGAAGGTAAATTCAAAACATATCACCTAGCCGATGAGCACTTCTTTCGCTCGCTGAAACGCCAACCGGTTATTATCAATACCTCACGCGGCGAGGTGATCGAGACACAGGCGCTGTTGAACGCCTTGCACACAAACCAGATTGCAGAGGCCGTGATCGATGTCTGGGAGCATGAGCCCAACATACATCCGCAGTTATTAAAAGAGGTGATGATAGGGACGCCACACATTGCCGGTTACTCGGCCGATGGGAAAGCCAATGCCACACGCATGTCGCTCGATGCACTTTGCAAACATTTCCATATCGACGCGCAGTACCAGATCACTCCTCCCCAACCCGACGAACAAGTGATACACGCCTCCAACCGTGAAGAGGCATTGTTGAAAATGTACGATCCTCGAAAAGACAGTGATGCCCTGAAGGCTCATCCCGAGTTGTTCGAACAGTTGCGAGGAGATTATCCCCTACGAAGAGAGGAGCAGGCGTATAGCATCGAGTGCCCGTAAGCTTTACTTGAGTACTACCTTTTCTATAATAGAAGGGTAGTACTTATATTCCAAACCGTGTACCTTACGCGCCACTTCTTTGGGAGAATCGTCGGGCAACACCTCACATTGAGCCTGAAAGATGATACTTCCTTCATCATAATGCTCATCAATGTAATGTATCGTAATGCCACTCTCCTTCTCGCCTGCGGCTACTACAGCCTCGTGCACACGATCGCCATACATCCCCTTTCCCCCGTAGTTAGGCAATAGAGCCGGATGTATATTTATTATTTTATTAGGATAAGCATGCAAAAGAGGCAAGGGTACGCGCAGCAAAAAGCCTGCAAGCACAATGAAATCGATATGATGGGTCTTCAATAATGTTAAAATAGCCTTTCCCGTCTGCCAATCATCTTTCGAAAACACAGCGGTAGGCACATGCAAGCCTTGTGCACGCTCTAAAACCAGCGCATCACTTCTATTCGAAAGAACCAAAGACACTCTAATCAAATCATTTTCTTCGAAATACCGGATAATGTTCTCAGCATTAGTACCTGATCCGGAAGCAAAAATAGCGATGTTTTTCTTCATTATAAGTCAATTCTATGCACAAAACAGTGAAAAATGTGCAACGGAATGCATTTATTTAGTCAAATACTTGCTCAGAACGATAAATATTTATTCCTTTGCACCGCAAATTTAAAGAAATAAAACTAATTATTAATTAAAAACTTAAAGTTATGTCTGAAATTGCATCAAGAGTGAAAGCGATTATCGTTGATAAATTAGGCGTTGAAGAATCAGAAGTTACTATCGAAGCAAGCTTCACAAACGACTTGGGAGCAGATTCACTTGACACGGTAGAACTTATCATGGAATTCGAGAAAGAATTCGGTATTTCTATCCCAGACGACCAAGCTGAAAAGATTGGTACTGTAGGTGACGCTGTATCTTACATCGAAGCTCACGTTAAGTAATCGAATTTCATCAATATGGAATTAAAAAGAGTTGTAGTAACAGGTCTGGGCGCCATTACCCCCATTGGCAACAATGTTCCCGAGTTCTGGGAAAATCTTGTGAACGGGGTTAGCGGAGCAGGACCTATTACTCATTTCGATGCATCGCAATTCAAGACCCAATTTGCATGTGAAGTGAAAGGCTTCGATGCAAATCAATATATGGATCGCAAAGAGGCACGTAAGATGGACCTGTATACACAGTATGCCATTGGAGTTGCCAAAGAAGCTGTTACAGACTCGGGACTTGATATCGAGAATGAGGATCGTAACAAAATCGGCGTCATCTTTGGTGCCGGTATTGGTGGTATCCGCACATTTGAAGAGGAAGTAAGCAATTACGCACTCAACAAAGAAAACGGTCCGAAGTTTAACCCGTTCTTCATCCCCAAGATGATTTCGGATATAGCTGCCGGACAGATTTCTATCATGTACGGCTTCCATGGTCCTAATTACGCTACCTGTTCTGCATGTGCAACTTCAACCAATGCCATCGCTGATGCATTCAACCTTATCCGTTTGGGTAAAGCGAATGTAATCGTATCGGGTGGTTCTGAAGCAGCCATTGCTGAGGCAGGTGTAGGCGGGTTCAATGCGATGCATGCCCTATCGACCCGCAACGATGAAGCCTCAAAAGCTTCACGTCCGTTTAGCGCAAGCCGTGATGGCTTCGTTATGGGCGAAGGTGGCGGCTGTCTGATTCTGGAAGAGTTGGAACATGCTAAAGCTCGTGGCGCGAAAATTTATGCTGAAGTAGCCGGTGTAGGAATGTCTGCCGACGCTCATCACCTTACAGCTTCTCATCCCGATGGGCTGGGTGCTAAGTTAGTGATGCGCAACGCACTCGAAGACGCTGAGATGGATCCATCAGAAGTGGACTATATCAACGTACACGGAACCTCTACTCCAGTGGGAGATATTTCGGAATCGAAGGCAATCAAAGAAGTTTTTGGCGATCATGCATTTGAGTTGAACATCAGTTCATCCAAATCAATGACAGGCCACTTGCTAGGTGCTGCCGGTGCGGTAGAAGCCATTGCAAGTATTCTTGCCATCCAGAACGGTATCGTTCCCCCGACTATCAACCACGAAGAAGGTGACAACGACGAGAATATTGACTATAACCTTAATTTCACTTTCAACAAAGCTCAGAAACGTGAAGTAAATGTTGCTCTTTCGAACACGTTCGGATTTGGCGGTCATAATGCTTGTGTTATCTTCAAAAAATACGCAGAATAAAGTCGTGTTACGTAACCAAATAAATAAGATAAGGCTCCTGTTCGTCAAGAACAGAGAGTCTTATCTTTGTTTTTATAAGATACTTGGGTTCTACCCCCGCCATATCCAGCTCTACGAGCAGGCACTATTACACAAATCGACAACCGTACGTACAGAGAAAGGACGCTTGCTTAACAACGAACGCCTTGAGTTTCTGGGCGACGCCATATTGGATGCGATTGTGGCAGATATCGTTTACAGGCATTTTGAAGGCAAACGAGAAGGCTTCTTAACGAACACCCGCTCTAAAATTGTTCAACGCGAAACATTGAACCAACTGGCTGTCGAAATCGGATTGGACAAACTCATTAAATACGCTGCACGCTCTTCCTCGCACAACAGCTATATGTATGGCAATGCCTTTGAGGCATTCATCGGAGCCATTTACTTGGATCAGGGATACGAGTGTTGCAAACGATTCCTCGAAGAGAAAATCATTCACCCTTTTATCGACCTCGATAAACTATCACGCAAAGAGGTTAACTTCAAGTCGAAGCTCATCGAGTGGAGCCAGAAGAACAAAATGATGATTTCGTTCGAACTCATAGAACAGTGCCTGGACAAAGAGAGCAATCCGGTTTTCCAGACAGAAGTACGCATCGAAGGCATTCCCGGTGGTGCAGGCAACGGATACTCAAAGAAAGAGTCGCAACAAAATGCAGCACAGATAGCCTTGAAAAAGATAAAAAGCGACCCGGAATTTATTGAACTAATCTACCAAGCCAAAGCACAGCAAGGGGACTCTCTAACCGAAGCAGATACCCATCTTACGACCTTGAACAACGAGATCGTGCTCCTCGGTGACGAGCTTTAAGCGACCTGCCACCTCCTCCAAAGGAATCGAGGATATTTCATTTCCATTCAGTGCAATCATTCTACCGAACTGCCCATTGGCAATTAGTTCCGTAGCGTGTCCACCCATACGGGTCGACAGGTTACGATCAAACGGTGTAGGCGATCCACCTCTTTGTATATAGCCCAGCACCGTTTCTCTGGTCTCTATTCCGGTTTCACGTTCTATCTCTTTGGCGATGAATTCACCGGCTCGCCGTCCTCCCTCCGTTGGGATGCCTTCGGCCACCACAATAATCGAGTAAGGTTTTCCTCTTTTCAAGCGGTTCATAATCGTTTCGCGAACATTGGCGACCGAATAGGGAATCTCGGGCACTAAAATAACGTCGCCACCACCGGCCATACCCGAATACAGAGCAATCCAACCCGCCTTATGCCCCATTACTTCAATAACCATCACCCGCTTATGTGAGCTGGCGGTTGAGTGCAGCCGATCAATAGCATCGGTCGCAATATGAACGGCAGAGTCGAAACCAAAAGAGAAATCGGTTCCCCAGATATCATTATCGATGGTTTTGGGCACGGACACCACATTGACTCCGATGGCAGCAAACTTTGCCGCAGTCTTCTGTGTGCCGTTTCCTCCGATGCAGACGATACAGTCCAAGCCCAGCTCGGCAATGTTGTTTCGGATGATCTCAACCTTGTTTATATCAGGTCCGGTGGCATTCTTCTTGAACGGCTTCTCGCGCGATGTACCCAGTATGGTACCTCCCAAATTGAGCAATCCCGACAATGATTTCTCGGTAAACAACTCAACATCCTTCGTCAGTAGTCCCTGAAAACCACTGTGAATGCCCATCACCTCCATACCATAATAGTTCATGGCTGTTTTGCCTACACCACGAATGGTGGCATTAATGCCGGGACAATCGCCCCCCGAAGTCAAGATTCCAATTCTCATTGCCTTTACTTTTATTGATATTTATACCCTTTCTGCACGATCTGAGCACTTTTAACGATTATTTCCGTGGTAAAGATAGAAAAAAAAGATAAATAAGGTTACTTTTGTGCGATTAAACGTTATACAGTCAAGTAGCAATGAATATCACAAAGATTATAAGTAAAGCTTTCGACTCCCGACTCAAAGAAATTGATCTCTATAACAGCCAAGCGGGTGAAATACAGCACCAAGTATTGACAAAACTGGTTAGCCGGGCAGCTCAAACAGAGTGGGGAAAGAAATATGATTATAAAAGCATACGCAACTATGACGATTTCAAAAATCGCCTTCCCATACAAACGTACGAAGAAGTAAAACCCTACGTAGAGCGTCTTCGTGCAGGCGAGAAAAACCTTCTCTGGCCCTCGGAGATACGTTGGTTTGCCAAGTCTTCGGGTACGACCAATGATAAGAGTAAGTTCCTACCCGTCAGCCAGGACTCACTAAACGACATTCATTACAGAGGTGGTAAAGATGCCGCAGCACTTTACTTCCGTATCAATCCGGAGAGCCGTTTCTTTTCGGGCAAAGGTCTTATTCTAGGCGGTAGTCACAGCCCGAACCTAAACTCCAATCATAGTTTGGTAGGCGACCTCTCGGCCATCCTGATTCAAAACGTCAGTCCGTTGGTTAATCTGGTACGCGTTCCCAGCAAGAAAATCGCTTTGATGGACGAATGGGAAAGCAAGATCGAGGCCATTGCCAACAGCACCATACATGCCAACGTAACCAATCTTTCGGGCGTACCTTCGTGGTACCTCGTGCTTATCAAGCGTATTCTCGAAAAGACCGGCAAACAAAGCCTCGAAGAGGTATGGCCCAACCTGGAAGTATTCTTCCACGGTGGCGTTGCTTTTACGCCCTATCGCGAACAATACAAGCAGGTGATCCATAAACCCGATATGCATTATGTAGAGACTTACAATGCTTCCGAAGGTTACTTCGGCACGCAAAACGACTTATCGGACCCATCAATGCTGTTGATGATCGATTACGGTATCTTCTACGAATTCATTCCACTCGAAGAGGTTGGGAAAGAAAACCCTCTCACCTATTGCCTCGAAGAGGTGGAGCTGGACAAAAACTACGCACTCGTCATCTCGACTTCGTCCGGCCTTTGGCGGTATATGATCGGCGATACAGTCAAGTTCACCAGCAAGAACCCCTATAAGTTCGTCATTACCGGCCGCACCAAACACTTCATCAATGCCTTTGGCGAAGAGTTGATCGTGGATAATGCCGAAAAGGGACTGGCCAAAGCCTGTGCCGCTACCGGAGCGTTGGTAAGCGAATACTCTGCTGCCCCGGTGTTTATGGACAAACAGGCCAAATGCCGTCATCAATGGATTATTGAGTTTGCCAAAATGCCCGATTCAGTCGATAAGTTTGCCTCGGTGCTCGACGCTACGCTGAAAGAAGTCAACTCGGACTATGAAGCCAAACGCTGGAAAGACATTGCCTTGCAACCGCTCGAAGTGGTGGTAGCGCGCAAAGGTCTGTTTCATCACTGGCTGGCTCTGAAAGGCAAGTTGGGCGGACAGCACAAAGTGCCCCGCCTGAGCAATACAAGAGAATACATCGAAACGATGTTAGAACTCAATGATGCCGCCTCCTAACAACAAACCGTCTTTATAAAACGCAGCCGCCTGCCCCGGGGCGATGGCTGTGAGCGGTTCATGCAACTGCACGTGCAACAGTCCCTCTGCGGTCACTGTTACCGTGCAATGGTTGTGTTGTTTGCGGTAGCGAATCTTCACGACAATATCGTCATGACCCAACACCCGGGATTCGTCGGTCAAATGCCACTCCTTAAGCACCATCTCCATTCGTTCGAGCGACTGCAACGGTGCCAGCACGACTTCGTTCGTAGCCGGACGTATCTCTTTGACGAAGACGGCACGGTTCAGATCAATCCCCAATCCGCGACGCTGCCCAATGGTGTAGAGTGGATATCCCTCGTGCCAGGCAATAAAATGTCCCTTTTCATCGAGAAAGCGACCTCTGCCAATCGCATTGCTGAAACGCTTTGTGACGCATTCGGTAACGTTACCGGGCGTTACCAAAGAATTGTCAGCCGATGTCAGTGACGCGTCACAAACAGTTTGTGACGCGTCAGGTAGCGTCACAAAGTTTGTGACGTACTCTTTCAGGAAGCTCCGATAATCCATCGGGCAGAAGCAAACGCCCAGACTGTCTTTCTTCGTAGATACCTTTGCAAATCCGCGTTCTGCTGCATAAGCCCGTGCGGCAGGTTTGGTCATCTCGCCCATCGGAAGTAGCATACGTTCCAGCACCTCCTGTTGCAATCCCCATAAGAAGAACGATTGATCCTTGTCCCGATCAACCGCCGGAGTAATATAATACTTCCCGTCGAGCAACACCTTGCGCACATAATGCCCCGTAGAGAGATGAAAAATACCCATTTCATCGGCAATCTTCGCTAGCAAAGGCCATTTAAGATAATTATTGCACAGCGTACAAGGCACGGGTGTGCGCCCCGCCATGTACTCATCTACAAAGTAGTTGACAATGCGTTCTTTGAACACCTCGCGCGCATCATACGTAACATGGGCTATCCCCAGACGATCGGCCAAGGCACGGGCATCATCTAGGTATTCGGTAGAGCCGTTCAGCTCATAGAAACGAAAAGTAACACCGGTAACTTCATAACCGGCTGCTTGCAATAACATAGCAGCTACCGAACTGTCGGTTCCACCGCTCATGCCCAATAATACACGTTTATCTTCCTTCATCATGCCGCAAAATTACAAAAAAACATTCACTCAAAAGCGAGATAAACAGATAGACAACAGCAGTAAGCCGATTTATTTATTGATCGACATAAAGGAAAGAGGAAGCATCCTACAAGAGATACCTTTCTTAATTGCATTTCTTCCTTCTTCTATCTGCATATCATGCAAAATTTATGTATCTTTGTTTAATCATTTAGATAGTCGTCTTATAAGACGACCATCATCGGCTTGCAATACGACTATTGTCGCCCTGCAAGCCGACAATGGTCGCATTACAAAACGACGAGTAAAATGAACTAAAGAAAACAGATAATCTTCCTAAGAAGAGCGAGTGGGTTTCGGATGAATGGCCTTTAGGTAACAGATGATCTGCATACAACGTATTGACTAACTTTAAATAGAGAAACTATGGCATTGTATGATTTCAAAAAGAAACCCGCCCTGACTACGAAAGAGGGCGAAAAAGAGGTACTGTATCCAAGCATCGTGTACACCGGAAAGATCGGCACACGCGAACTCCTGAACGAATTGGCGGGGCGAAGCACCTTCCAGGCGGGCGAAATAGAGGGGGCACTCATGGAGCTCGTCAAGCTGGTGGGGGACTACTTAGGCAGGGGTTATCACGTTGAGTTGGGCGATTTCGGTGTATTTTCGGGAAAGATCAAATCGCGGATGGTAGCCGACAAGAAGGATATCCGGTCGCGTTCGATCTATTTTAACGGCGTCAACTTCCGTGCCTCGAAAGAGTTTCGGGCAAAGGTGTCGGGAGAGTTGGAGCGTTCGAGGGTGTTGAAGTTCCGCAAGTCGAGACAGCTGCCCGAAGAGGAGCTGCAACGACGGCTGCTCAACCACCTCGACCAGCATGGCTTTATCAACCGGACAACCTATACGCAGATCACCGGAAGACTCAAAGACGTAGCTTTGGCCGACCTGAAAAAGTTCGTTCAACAAGGCTTGATTCAAAGCATGGGACGTGGCAATCAGTTGCATTTCATCAAAACAAAAGAAGAAAACAAACAATAAATGAATACCTATAAAATGCTGGTGCTCGACCTCGACGGCACCTTGACCAATACCCAAAAGGAGATCACACCACGCACCCGCGAAGTACTCATCGAACTGCAAAGGAAAGGAGTGCTGCTGGTGCTTGCTTCGGGACGCCCCACCTACGGCATTGCCCCGCTGGCGGATGAGTTGCAGATGGATCGGTTTGGCGGATACATCCTCTCCTATAACGGAGGAGAGATTATCGACTGGAGCAACGGCACGAAGCTGTACGAAAACGTATTGCCCGACAGCGTTGTGCCGCAATTATATGCCGCAGCAGCCGAGCATCAAGTGACTATACTCACGTACGACGAGCAGTATATCGTCACCGAGCACCCCGACGATCCTTATGTAGGCAAGGAGGCATTTCTCAACAAGATGGAAGTGCGGCCTTGCAGCAACTTCCTGCAAGAGGTGCGCTTGCCCCTACCGAAATGCCTCATCGTGGGTGATGCCGACCGGCTTATCAGTATCGAAGCGGAACTGTCGCTGGCCTTGCAGGGAGAGATTAGTGTATACCGTTCCGAACCTTATTTTCTCGAGCTGGTGCCTATGAACATCGACAAGGCGCAATCACTGGCTGTATTGTTGAAAGAAAAAGGTCTTTCGCGCGAAGAGATGGTTGCCGTTGGAGATGGGTACAACGATTTGTCGATGATCGAGTTTGCAGGTATGGGCGTGGCAATGGCCAATGCACAGGAGCCGGTAAAGAAAGCGGCGGATTACGTCACCCTGTCCAACGAAGAAGAGGGAGTGGCGGCGGTTGTTGAGCGGTTTTTCTGACATCATGCCTCAAACAACCGCCCAACTACAGTCAATAGAAGGCAGCCAATCTACAATTTATGAAGGAAGGGAGTTGAGAAACAGCTCTGTTGATGGAAAAAGTGATAAACGAGATAAACTTTATTCAAGTCAAATTCAGACTTTCTTTGAAAGACACATTCAACATGTCAAATAAATCACTATGTTTGTAGCGAACCTTAGAATGAGCCATCATAGAAAAATCGTCAAACTGTTCTTTAAAGATACTGACTTTTAACAATTTAAAGAGGAGAGAGGAAGCGATAGCCAATGAAAGTCAACTGATTGCTCATTTTTTCATATACTGAAAATATTGATTCTAAATATCAAACACTCAACATATGATTCATCAATCTCAATCTCGAAGTAAAGCTTTACGCATTTATATCTCCTTCATATTACTTATAGTAATCAATAACTCTCACATACAAGCGCAATATGCTAAGAGAGCAGCACCTAATGTTGACTCAACTTTGATAAAGATAATGGATACGGATCAAAGCCTGAGAGAAAAGTTCAACTATACACTTGCCAACTCCGGAGGTAACTCGCCAGATTTTATACTCGCTACAAAAGATTTAAATATAGGCGACTCGATAAATCAAAAACAAATAGATTCTATTTTCCACATCTATGGATGGCTAGCTCCCCCTATTGTTTCTGAAAAGGCTTCAAAAGCATATTTCTATGTAATTCAGCACGCCCGATATGAGTTTCAAAAAAAATACGAACCTCATGTAATTCAAGCTTTCAAAAAAGGAGTTATAGACAGACAAGAGTTCATTTTCTTTATTGACAGATTAGCCATTCGAGAACAGAAGTATCAAAAGCATGGAACTCAAATAATGACCGATAATATTGGAAACAACTATTTTGTGCCAATAGACACTGCAAATAATTCTGCAAACGATTTTCTGGAAGATATTGAGCAGAGAATGAAAAACAATGATTTCATATTATTTGCCAACACTAATCTTATTACTATTTTCGTACATTCATTTGATATAAACACCAACGGACCTATTCCATTCTTGGTAATCTGCCTTGATGGGGAAAAGATAGGCGAGACGAATAAGAATGGCTTCTTTCAGACTTGCATAACGCGTAAAAAAGGAGAATCCATATTAACGGTTACTGACAGCAATACTAAAAAAACACGGTCTCGTAAGTTAAATTTTCAAGAACACATTGATTTTTTTGATAACTATTTTGGCTTTAGGTAATAATTTAAAAAGATGAAGCATGGGTTCGTGTCTTTTATTATATCAATCTACTCATGATAAATGCATTTGCATTGCTTACCATCTTCTTTATTTTATAATACGCTCAAATGCGATGAATTACAAAATGATTATTTTTCATCTTGTTTGCTACTGTCCCCTTTATCCCTGCGGATTATCAGACTACGAAGGAAGTCGAGGGCTTTAGTCCGATTGAGCGATTTACGGCTGAAAACCTTCTCCTGTTGGTCATAGATGCTACCGAAATTGCAATTAAACATCTTTTCAAAAGCGTACGCAATTTGATTCATGTTTGCAGGCTTTCCATTTCGCTGAAATATTTTTCCTGTAAGGAAAATTGCTATTACAATTTTTGCCAAAGCTATAATTACCAAGCCTTTCGATTTGAGAAATATATAAAAATAGGATACGAATGGTTGCGGATTGGGTTTGGGAAACTGTTCAGGATGCTGAATTTTCAATAATAACAACTCCCGTTCGGAATCAACTAAAGATAAGGCTTTGCGCAAATACGCTAATCTCAGGGCATTTTCCCCCTGCTCGTACTGATGTAGGGTTCTAAGACGGCTAACTCGATACGAGTAACGTTCAGTGTCCGCAAGACGGTTGCGTTATCAGAACAGCCAACCGTTTTTACCTGTTCCGTGAACTTTCCATAGGCATTAGACATTTCTTCGTTTGTTACTTTTTGTGAGGGTTCAGCCAATAGGCTGATAAACCTCGTGTTTAATAAGTCATTCATAAGCATAAATTTTAAAGATTACTATTGATATTCAGACCGAAGTCCTGTTTTATGCCGAATGATAGGTCTATCTTCCGAATCTCGAATTATCTACCTTTTCATAAGTTTTTTCTTTGTACTTACCGAATCTCCATGCAAACGTTACCACTATAGTACTGTAATCTTTATTGATTCTCCGGCTATATTGCCCTTCCCAATCAACCGTTATAGGACGTGGCGTTTGATGTTGCAGTATGTTGTTATATCGAAGAGACAAATAAGACCCATTTGTAAATGTCCATTTAATTGCGGAAGACAAACCATAAGCAGCTTCAAGCTTGTATATTCCTTGAATGCTCGGACTTTGATAACGCCCGTCAATTTGTAAAATCAAATTCGGTTTATCTTTGGATAAGATGAATGTATTATTAGACATGACAACACCTGCAAAACCTATGTTATCAAATGATTTTCCATGAAAATCACTCATTTTTTCTTCAATCCTGAACCCCTGTACTGTTATACGTGTATTCCAGAATCCGACATTAAAAGGTACAATGACAGCTAAACCTGTATTTAGAGCGAAATCCAAGTTTTCAAACCGGTAAATGGTTGTCATATTCTCATCTTGATAAGGTAGTTGTTGGAAAGCGTCAGGGCTGTAATTGGCAAATGCCATGAAGATGTATTTTCGATTAAAAATATACAGGATTTGTCCCCGATACATCCGGGACGGTTTCAACTCGGGATTTCCAACAATAAATGTATAAGAGTTAACCTGTGTAGTTTGTGGAGATACAGCCCAATAGGATGGATAACTTTTGCTACTCAATAGATTAAATTGCGCCATTCCTTTTGGAGAAATATTATACCTCATTGTGACTGTTGGGAATAAAGACCATTCGTTCCATAGCGTTGATTTTATACTATTCAACTCATAGTCGGAACGGAAATATTCCGTCTTTAACGATGCGGTAAGCGACAATTTGTTGTTAAACTTTCCTGTGATTCCTGCAAATACGTTTCCTGTATATTCCTTCTGGTTATTATTTATATCCATAATGGGATTAGGTATATATGGGCCATCCGATTGGGGAAACAGGTATTCAATTGAATTATCCGATTGGTTATATCCTCCATTTATACCGTAGTTCAATGACCACTTTGTAGAAAGTTTATTTGTATTGTTGGCAAAAAGCATCCATCTATAATTTTTCTGCAAGGAATTATTTATATAATTATTTATCCTTGTATCATCAGTATATTCTGAAAAATGGGAATTATCCGGCGAGCGATAGTAGGTAAAATCAATTCCTGCATTTAATCCTTTGTGTCCCGAATACTGAAAGCGTGCATTATGAATCTCGTCACTTCCATCCCCATTGTCTACACTACGAGTATCGGATTTCCCCATTTCCACAAAATTGTTATCGGCATTGGTTTCAGCATTCCTGTTACTTCCATCAAAATAGTAGGAAAAGGAAAGATTATCTTTATTTTTCAATGTATATTCTGCTCCGAAACGGAATTTATAATCATTAAAATTTGATTTGGTTCGAGTGTATTGATTTAGCTCCAATAATCCGTTGGCAGTGGTCTGGCGGGAATACAATTCATCTTTCTTCCATGTTTTGCCTTTCCCTGCATCAGCCATAATGTCAATGGAAAATTTGGAAGTCTGGTAAATAAGGTTTCCCGTTAGAGAGCCGGAAGCATAATGAGATTGTTTATATTCCGAAGTAACTTCCCCCTGAATATTTTGTCCGCCAGATTCTTTATTGTCCGTTATTACATTGATAAGCGCACCATTTACATTGTACCGAGCCGGAGCATTGTACATTATTTCAACATCTTTTACTCGTGAAGCCGGGATGCTTCGTAATAGATTGTAAACTTGCTGGCGGGACATGGTACTTATTTTGCCATTCAAAACAATATTTACCGCTCCTGCTCCGATTAATTCTATTTCTTCGGATGAGCCTGAAACTCCGGGAATCTCTTTTACCACTTCAAAAGCCGTAGAAGTTGCCCTGTTTTTGGTCAAAAATGCCACGCTATAGGATAAAGCCCCGTCTTTTATGACAACCTGCGGACGTTCTGCCGTAACGGTAACTTCCTTTAATGTGGTGGGTTTTTCTGTGAGGATGACAGTTCCAATATTGAATGTTGCACTTTGGATTTCAATTTCATTAGAAAAGTAATTCAAATGTTGCACAATCAAGCGCAACTTTCCGGCAGGGCGGGACTGAAAAACAAATATCCCGGCTGTGTCGGTAAGAACCGCACCGATGTGCATAGAATCCGTTTTTTGAAGGACTACTGTTGCAAAATCAACCGGATTACCGACACTGTCTTTTACAACTCCTGTTAACTCTTGGGAGTAACCTTTAATGTAGACTACTGTAAAAAGTAGAATGGTTATTATTCTGCTTCTGCTTATCATGATTTAATATATTTATTGGCACAAAGCTAAATACACTAAGCCAGACAAAAAATGCCACAATGGGCCAGAAAAGGTTTTTGAAATAAAGCGACTATTTATATCACTTATTTACAGCATCTTATACTTAATAAAGAAAGACTTTGAAAAGGTTTTTATAACACCTGTTCACTTAGAAATTCGCCGATACTGCCAAATTCTTTTATATTTAATTTTTTACGGATAGACGTTTTCCGTATTTGAATGGCATTTACGGATGACTTCATCAATAATGAGATTTCACCATTGGTTAGCTTCTCTTTGGTCAAGCAGCATATTCGAAATTCAACTTCGCTTAATTGAGGGAATGCTTCTTTGATTTTATCCAATGCTCCGCCTTCCATGTCATTCATTGCTTGATATAGTATTTCCCAGTCAAAGCTATTGTTTTCTCCATATATGACGTTATCAAATTTCCTCAATAATTTCTGCCCTGATTCTCGTTCTTTTTCGCTCAGGTATTCTTTTAATAAGGCGGACTTCTTAAATATTTGAAAACGTTCAACCAATATTTTCCGAAAAGCACCATCTTCTTTTGTGGCATTATTCGCTAATTCTTGTAGTTGGTCTATTTTTTCATGGGCTTCAAACAATGCAATTTTATTTTGAGTTAGTTTGCGATAGAACAAGAAACCGATGATTACTATACCGAGGAATAAAAGGACTACACTCAATAGCATCCATTGACGTTGAATAAGGAGTTTATTGTTCGAATTTTGAATGAATTCATAATCGTATTTTTTCTGTACTCCCAGAATTGCTTCTCTATCCTTTTCGTTTAGAATGGCAATCAATTGGTTGTTATATTGCTGATAAAGTTCTAATGCTTTTTTGAAATTTCCTTTTTTTGCTTCCGATTGGGATAACATTCTGTAAACTCCATTCAGGAAAAGGGAATGGTTATTTGATTCCAGATGTTCCAACGTTTTACGAATGTAAAATTGAGTAGAATCAACCAAATTCAAATTATCGCATACTTCCGCCAGATTCAGGTACATGATGGCTGTTTTATCTTCATCTTTATTGAACGTATTTATATTGTTCAAATATTGCCTAAAGGAAAGAGCTTCATGTAAAAATTTCTTCGATTCCTTGAAGTTTCCCGTTCTTTTCAACATTACGCCTATGTTATGTGTAATTATCGTTTGCTGAACAGAATCATTGTGCATTTTAGCCAATTCCAAGCCTTTATTATAATAAAAATAAGCACTATCGCTCTGCTCAATCCTTGAAAAAACATTGGCAATTGAACAATAGCTTATAATTAGATTTTTGTATGAATTTTCATTTTGAGAAAAACAGAACGCAGCCTTTTTAAATCTTTCAATAGCTTCATCATTTAAAAATTGTTGATAATCCAATTCCCCGATATTTTGCTGCATCACACCTTTCAGGTTAATATCCGATGTTTTGTCGGCACATGTCCCAGCTTTTAGATAGGATTTCATTGCCTGTTTAAAGTTCTTTTGAAAAAAGTATACTCTACCTGAATAGAAATAAGCAGAAGATGCCTGCTCCAAATTATTTACAGTATCAAAATATTTTGCTGCTTGAAAAATGGCGGTATCGGAGGAAATATCCTGATTTAGCTTATCCTTTGCCCGAACTGTCAGCAAAACATATTCCGACAACTCCCTTTCATTAAAATATTGTGAATATCGAATGGTGCTTAATAAAGTCAATGCACTATCCGGATGTTGGTTTATAACGCTTCTTGCTTGTTCCAAAATCGACTCTTGCTGCTTTTTTGACGGATTGCAGGCAAAACAAGCAATCACGACAAACACGGGAATAATATATTTCCAAGTTTTATTCATGGGTACAAATTTACGAATAAACTTCTGCGGACTAAATACTTTTATTGAGTTTTAGCATTTATGGATTAAATCAACATTTTATATCCGCTCCGTAATCTGTTTTTACAGACCTTCTAACTTATGAGAAAGGATTTCCATGTCCTGACTGATTTTCTCTTTTGTTATCTTGGCGTAAATTTGTGTAGTCTTGATGTTGGTATACCTTATCATTCTGCTAACGGTTTCTATCGGAACTCCCTGCGAGATAGTTAATAAAGTTCCGAACGTATGCCTACTTACGTGGTAGGTCAGCCGTGTTTTTATTTCGCATTGTTTGCCAATCTGTTTCAGGATATTATTACATGCACTGCTGCTCGGAACATGGAAGATACGATTATCCCTGCTGTAACCCTTGTATTTCTCAATGATTCGTTTGGGTACTTCCAATAACCGGATGCTTGAATCGGTATTTGTTTTCTGCCTTCGGGTGATAATCCATAAATGACCGTCAAATGAGGTTTTAAGGTAATCCTTTATCAAGTTATTTACATCCGAATAACTTAACCCGCAAAAACAGGAAAACACAAATAGATCCCTTAACAATTCGTGATGGGCGTTCTTCATCTTGGCGTTGACAAGTGAGTTTAATTCTTCTTTGTTTAGAAATCCCCTGTCTTTCGGTTCGGGGCTTATCAGGTATCCCGCAAACGGATTGATAGCTAACTGACCAGAATTGCGGACAATGGAAACGATATGTTTTAACCCTATCATATACATCCATATTGTATTGGTAGAACATTTGCGTTCTGCCCGCAAATAGTACTCAAAGCCGTTGATGTTACAAAGCCGTCCGTTTGCATTACGTCCTGATAGTGCCGGTTGATATCGACACGGATTTTATCCAGTGCAATGTTCGTTTTTACGGCTACTCCGCTTTTGCCCGTTAATCTGCCCGCTTTGGTATCCCAAAGGTAGGGCGAAACATCCATCTTGCAGCTAAACTGACTGATTGTTCCGTCAATGGTAATCCGACACATCAAAGGTGCTGTTCCATCGGGTTTGGGACTGTTCTTTTTGAGATAGAACAAAATCTTAAAGGTACTTCTCATTTCCTCGAAATTTACTGATACAAAATTAGTTTACTCCGAGTTAAGATAGGTTATACAGGATGGCGCAAACAACAGACAACGAATGTCTTATAGCCAAATTGCGTTTTTAGTGCAGGTAATGATGTGGTAACCGAACTTTGTCCTACCTTTGTCTTTTGGTGGCTTTTGCTGTCAAAAAGAAAAGCCAAACAAAGGACTTTACCCGCACATTTTCAATTGGTTGTCCTCGTTTGGCTTTGACTTGCTTTTTTGTTAGGCTTTTATTTTATATTAAGAAGATAAAGCAAAAATGGGTCTGGATACGACTCATTCTAGTAGCAAATATGACCACACATATAAATTATATCAATTATTTATATGTGTCGATATGATTATATTACCTTTTTACACAAAGCATTATGGTTTCTATCCGTTTACGATAAAACATGTGTGCCCGATTGCGAGCTTGTTATTTTGGATCTGTTATTGGAAAGCAAAGGATAAAATAACACATCAGGGCTATTTTTAAAAAATTATCCTGTACATTTGCATCCTGACAACCTAGTATGAGTGCTCACAACATGAAAAACAACTTCTTACCTTCATCCACCATAACCGACAATGAGCTACTGCAACGTCTTCAGCAAAGCGACGAGCAGGCTTTTACTTTCATCTATGAACGTTATCATCGCTTGCTTTATGTCGTTGCCTATAAATATATGAAAGATGCTGATATGGCTAAGGATACTGTACAACATATTTTTCTTAAATTATGGGAAACACGCTCTCTACTAACCATACGCATCAACTTACGAAACTATCTCTATACCATGATGAAAAATCATCTGTTGAACGAAATCCGCAATAACTATACAGCACTGGAGAAAAGTTATGAACTCTCACAGGAGTCAATGCCTTACAACGATGAGTTACTGGCACGGTTGGAAGAAAAAGAAATGATGCAGCAACTGTATCAAGCAATTAATCAGCTACCGGAGCAAAAACGCCTTGTATGCCTCTACAAGCTAAAGGATAATTTGTCGAACTTAGAGATTGCCAACAAGATGTGTCTTTCTGTTCCAACTATCAAAACACATTATTCGCAGGCCATCAAGATCCTTCGTATACATTTCGACAAATGTTTGTTCATTCTCATCGTTACTCTATTTCACTAAAAAACAAAAAGTAATCATACTATATTACCAATTATGTGTCCACTACAAATAAACAGGAACCAATGACGAAAATATATGAAAAAGCCCGATAGAGAGAAAATAGAACGAGCACTCAACAATACAGCTACTGCCGAAGAAGCCCGGGAGGTGATCGGCTGGTTCGCTACCAAAGAAGGTAGCATTCATCTTTCCACACTGATGGATGAGGATATGGTACAGATAGTGCCCGGATCGGAAGAGGCATATATTGACCATCCTATTCCATCCGACGAGATGTATCAACAAATCATGAAAGCCATGCGTTGGCAAAAGAAGAAACGCTTCTTATTTAAAGTAGCAGCCATTCTGATACCGTTCCTTCTGCTAACCGGACAGTTTTGGTATATAGACAAACAAATAGACCTATTTGCCGATACCGGTTATGAGGATGTATATGTTCCTAAAGGCGAACGTATACAACTCGTGTTTCAAGATGGCTCAAAGGCTATATTAAATTCTGGCAGCCATATCAGATATCCCAAAAAATTTGCCTTCGCCGAACGAAAAGTCACGCTCGAAGGAGAAGCATTCTTTGACATCGCTCCTAACAAAAGCCGACCTTTCATTGTCGATTTGAAGGAGATAAATGTGGAAGTGCTGGGAACAACCTTTGACGCCAAAGCGTACCCTACAGATTCAACAATTTCAGTAACACTCGAAACAGGAAAAATTCGGCTGGCTTCAAGATCAAACACAACTTATCTGAAGCCTGGAGAAAAAGCAACTTATAACAAAAAAACAGGCCATTACAACATAAGCATTCCAGAGGACATTACCCAAAATTCGGTATGGAAAGAAAATCTGATTATATTTGAGAACACTTCACTATCAGAAGTCGTACAAACCTTATCAAGGTGGTATGATGTTGAGTTCGACATAACAGATCCTGCCGTATTGAGGTATACCTATACGATCACTTTTTCGAAGAAAGAGCTAAACGTGATACTAAAAGAAATCGAAAAGATTAGTCCTGTACGGTTTAAACATGAGAAAAATAAAATCAATGTATTTTTGAAAAAATAAAAAAGTAATCTATCCGCTCATACTTTTGGAAACGTGGTGTGTCTATTTATATAAAGCAGTATTTACTAAATAAAAGCACACCTAGTATGAATAACACTTCATAAAAGACATCTTAACAAAGGTAGCCGGAAATGCGCCACACTTCCGGTTACCGGATGTACAGAAATAGAGATTTATTCCTATCACCCAAATTCATTCCAAATGTATGAAAAACAGTAACAAACGCCTTAAATATGGGCATCATTTAATATTTATTGAGAAAACAACGAATGCAGTGAAACGTATTCTTCTGCCTTCTATCCTCCTTCTTTTATTATTTTCGACAGAAGCCTTCGCACAGAAAGTAACTATTTCACTAAACAATGTCACTATAGAGAAGGTCTTGAATAGCATCAGCAAACAAACCAAACTTAATATGGCGTACAGCAAAGAGATAGTTGATGTGAACCGCAAAGTATCCATTCATGCCGACAATGTAGAGGTAGCACAAGCATTAGATCAACTGATTGCCAACACGCCATTGGCTTATGAGATTAGCAACGGAAAGATTTATCTGTTTCGCAAAGAAAATGTAACTACAACCTCACAAAAAAGAAAACAGATAACCGGTATCATTATTGACACCCAAGGTGAACCTGTCATTGGTGCCAGCATCATCATTAAAGGTACGGCAACCGGAGTTATCACCGATATGAATGGTAAATTCTCGTTAGAGGCTTCCCCGAATACACAGATTGAGATATCTTATATCGGTTATCAGCCTCAGCTAGTAACCATAGGAAACAGAAACAACTTAAACATTACTTTGGCCGAAGACCTCCTTGCATTGGAAGAGGTGGTAGTGGTTGGTTACGGTCAACAAAAAAAGGCAAATCTCTCCGGATCAGTATCACAAATAAGTAGTAAAGAGCTACAAAGCCGTCCTATTTCAAGTTTATCCAACGGCATACAAGGTATGATGCCGGGTGTGACAATCACATCGGGCGAAAGTCGTCCGGGTAGTGATGGCGGTAGTATACGCATTCGCGGCGTAGGAACATTAAACTCCTCGGATCCCTATATTCTGATTGACGGAATAGAGAGCGGATCGTTGAATGTTGTCGACCCCAATGATGTGGAAAGCATTACGGTTCTTAAAGATGCTTCCTCGGCTGCCATCTACGGCTCGAAAGCCTCGAATGGTGTTATCTTGATTACAACAAAACGCGGTAAAGTAAGCAAACCACAGGTTTCTTACAACGGTAACATCGGCCTGCAAACTCCAACTGCACTTGTTGAACGACTGAACTCTGCCGACTATGCCACACTTTACAATCAGGCGTTGGAAGCTGAGAACATGTCACCGCAGTTCACCCCCGAAGAAATACAAAAGTTTAAAGATGGCTCCGACCCTTTCAACTATCCAAACACAGACTGGAAGGGATTGGCTTTCCGCACCGGTGTACAACACCAACACAATGTAAGTGTGAACGGTGGAACCGAAAACGTGAAATACATGGCTTCGGCAGGTTTCATGAATCAAGAAGGTATTCTACCCAATGCTGCTCGAACACAGTTCAATGCGCGTATGAATCTAGACATCGAACTCTCCAAAAGAATCACGGTACGCACCAATATGTCTTATGTGAATAATCAATATTCAGACCCCATCAACTCGGCCTCCAACATTACCGAGAATTCATCGATGATTCTCCGTCAACTCGACGCCATTTCTCCATGGGTCCCTTATAAGAAAGAAGATGGCAGCTACGGGACCGTTTCGGATGGTAACCCCATTGCATGGCTTGATTTGGATCAAACAGTAGACAGACAGATACAAAACTTCTCGGGTACCATAGCACTAGATTACCAGATTATCGATGGGTTGAAGGCAACTGTTCAGGGTTCATATATCACCCAAAATCAATACAACAAGGCTTTCATGAAGGATATTCAATACAATGATAACCTATATCATGGTCCCAACCAACTCAGAGAGCGATTCTATAATTGGAACCGTCTTAACTTCGACGCACTTGCTAACTACGAGAAGCAATGGGGATTGCATGGTTTCAAAGCCTTACTCGGATATCATCTAGAAAAGTACAACTATCGCGAAAACAGTATCTATCGCAGTGGTTTTCCGAATAACGACCTAACCGATATGAATGCCGGTACTACTGCTACTCAGACCAATAGTGGAGTTACTCGAGAATTGGCTATGCTCTCCTATTTTGGTAGAATCAATTATGACTATGCAGGCAGGTATCTATTCGAAGCAAACCTACGTTCGGATGCCTCTTCACGATTCGCACCCGACAAACGCTGGGGATACTTCCCTTCTTTCTCGACTGCATGGCGTCTGTCCGAAGAGTCGTTTATGGAAAACACCAAGGATTGGTTGAATAACTTAAAGATTCGCGGTTCTTGGGGTTTACTGGGAAATCAAGATGCACTCGACTCCTACTACCCTTGGATGAATACCTATAGTACAGGCACAAATGCTCTGTTTGATGGTAAACTAGTATCAGGTTTCGCCCAAACAAATTATCAGCTAGCTACCATTACTTGGGAAAAGGCTCGCACGTGGGGTTTGGGTATTGATGTAACTTTCTTAGATCACTTTAATGTATCGGCCGAATACTATGACCGCCTGACTTCGGGCATTATCATGGACGTTCCCGTCCCAAGTGAGTTTGCCTTAGGAGCATATAAAGATAACGTAGGAAAGATGTCAAACAAGGGTATCGAAATAACATTGGGATATGACAATAGCTGGAAAGACTGGCGTCTATCGATCAATGGCAACTTTGCTTACAATAAAAATGAAATTCTTGACCTCGGTGGCGTAGACCGCATGATCGAAGGTAGCAAGATTAAACAAATTGGGAATGCGATTAATTCATATTATGCTTACGAGGCTGTAGGTATTTTCCAGTCGGACGAAGCGGCAAAAGCCTATATGGATCAATACAAAGGTAAGGACGGTTACCCCTTCACGAAAGAGTTTAAGGGAGGTGACCTAATTTATGCCGATGCCAACGGAGATGGCAAAATAAATTCGGAAGACCGCATCGTTGCCAATTCAACAGATCCTAAATTCACGTATGGCTTCAACTTCAATCTCGGTTGGAAAAACTTCGATCTTTCTGCCGTATTCAATGGAGTAGCAGGCGTATCGCGTCTCTTCAACACACAGATGTTTGGTGAGTTTAACGGAACGATGTCTCACCCTGCCACCGTATGGCTGGATGCGTGGTCAAAAGATAATCTGGATGGCAGTATGCCACGTGTAGCTTATAAAACGAGCTCGCCCAGTAGTTCACTCAACACAATGTCTACGTTCTGGATACAAAACACCAGCTTTCTGCGTATCAAGAATCTACAGTTGGGATATAGTTTACCCCAACAATGGCTCAAGTCGATTGGAATATCCAGAGCCCGAGTTTACTATTCAGGCGAGAATCTGCTTACCTTTGACTCTCTACCAATTAATGCCGATCCCGAATCACCCGAAGGTATAGGAAATTATTATCCGTTGGTACAAACCCATTCATTGGGCATCAACCTTACATTTTAAATCATTATACACTACTTAAAAATGAGAAACAATATGAAACGTCTTATTTATTTATTGATAAGTGTAGTTTTAACAACTTCCTGTTCAGACTTCTTAAATACAGCCCCCAAAGATGCTCTATCGCCTGCTACCACTTGGAAGACAGAAGCTGACGCCAATAGTTTTGCCATAGGTTGTTATCAAGATTGGATAGACGGTGAAAAGCTGTTATATCAAGATTGCGGATCGGACATAGGATACAACCAGTTTCCTTGGGAAGAATGGAATCCGATAGGCAACGGAACGCTTACAGCTTCTGCTACAGGAGCCAATTTCTACGACTTCACTACTATCCGTCGATGCAATACATTTGTCGAAAATGTTCAGCCCATACCGTTTTCCAACGAAGCCGATAAGTTGGATTTAATTGCGCAAGTGAGGGCTTTGCGCGCCTATAAGTACTTCGAATTAAACTTCTGGTATGGCGGCGTACCGATCATAGATACCTATACAACGGCGGAAGAGGCCAAAGTTCCACGTAACACGGAAGCTGAAGTGAAAGCTTATATCTACAAGGAGTTGGATGAGCTGATCCCCAATCTCAAAGAGATGCCTTCACAAAAAGGTCGGATTGCCCGAGGAACGGCCTTGGCTATCAAAATGCGATCAGCTTTGTATTGGGGCGATTATCAGCGTGCAATGGAAGCAGCGCAGGCGATTATGAATATGCATAAATATGAACTCGACAAAGACTATACAAACCTGTTTACCATCAAAGGACAGTCTTCGAACGAAATCATCTATGCCATACCGTATGCCGAGAATATAGCTTACAATGAAATTGTAGGTCGAATGTACAACAATGCCGACGGCGGATGGTCATCCATTACTCCGACACAAAACTTGGTGGATATGTATGAGATGAATGATGGAACACCTCGCGAAGAGTCGCCCTTATACGATGCCGTGCATCCTTTCAGTAATCGGGACCCACGTATGGAGATGACCATCCTGTTTCCGGGACAAGTGTGGCAATCAAAGATTCTAAACACACTCGACAAAGAAGTGAATGGAAAAGAGAATCCAAACTACCCGCTTGTAGCCGATAATGCTTCGAAGACCAGCCTATCATGGGCTAAATACCTTGCGCCATTGGAACAGTATCCAAATATGTGGCAAACAGCTACTTCGCCCATCCTCTTTCGTTATGCCGAGGTATTGTTAAGTTTTGCCGAAGCGAGTAATGAGCTTAAAGGTCCCTCAGATAATGTCTACAAAGTTCTGGATGAAATTCGTCTGCGTGTGGGCATGCCAGCCGTTAATCGCAGCAAATATGGCACGAAGGAGACTCTTCGTGAACTAATTCGCCGAGAAAGAACAATTGAATTGGCAGGTGAGGGTCTTCGCCGGGCTGATATTCTCCGTTGGAAAGATAACAACGGTAAAATGATAGCGGAGACCGTTTTGAACAAAGTGCTATATCGCGTTATCGGTAGTATTGACTACACACAGACCGACCCCCATAAACGAGCAGTAATTGACGTGAATGCTTCTGCCGAAACCCGCAAACTAGAAACCCGCCAATTCATCCCGGAGAATCGATATTTACCTATTCCACAATCGAGTATAGATAAAAACCCAAAATTAGAGCAGAATAAAGGCTACTAAAAGAACAAGCTAATAATAAGATGCATATGCAACCCTCTAACCCTCATATGCATCTTATTATGATAGCTGAAACGTTTGGGATTATTCATATTGCAAACTCTTAACAAACTAAAAATGAAGAATACACTTCTATTACTACTACTTAGCATTGCGTTTCCAGTAACAGGTAAAAGCCTGGACAAAGTCTTTCAGTTGATGCCACAGCCACAGAAAGTTGAGGTAAAAAGCGGCATTGCATTTAACCACGATCAATTGACTTACCTCGTGACAAAGGAAGGCACTGACGTCCCTGTGCTCCGCCCTATCCTCGATGCCTTACCACGCTCTGTTCGCAAAGGGAAAGGCGTTCAGCTCACGCTAACCACCAACGGGGTACCCGATTCGGACGAAGGCTATGTACTTCAGATATCAACAAACGGAGCTAGCATTTTGGCAAAAACCTCTACCGGACTTTTCTACGGATGTCAAACATTGGAACAACTCTTAGAAGATAGCCGTGATTTCCACCGCCCTATACCCGCCATGGTAATCACCGATTATCCCTCAATTCCCTACCGTGCCATTCATGTCGATACCAAACATCACTTGAACCGAATGGAATATTACTACCGACTCATCGATCACTTGGCATCTTATAAAATTAACGGCATCATTTGGGAACTGGAAGACAAGCTACGCTATACCCGTCGTCCCGAAATCGCTTCGCCCAACGCTATCAGCAAGCAAGAAATGCAAGCCATCAGTCGATACGCTAAAGAGCGTAACATTGAAATTTCACCTCTGGTACAAGGATTGGGACACGCCTCCTTTATCTTGAAACATCATTGGGAGTTGCGCGAACACCCAAACAGCGATCATGATTTCTGCCCTGCCGACCCACGAACCTACGAACTTCAATTCGATCTTTATCGGGATGCCATTGAAGCCATGCCTTATGGGAAATACCTCCATATAGGAGGTGATGAAATCAATTCGATCGGTGAAGATAGTCGTTGCTTAGCGACTGGAAAAACAGCTTTTGAATTACAAATGTATTGGCTCCAAAAGGTCTGTAAGTTCGCTACCGATCAGGGCCGTACCCCCATCTTTTGGGATGATATGCCACTAAAACATGCCGGTATTTGGGACTTACTACAGAACGATACCCTCGGAGGAATGGAGCTTGAGCGTCAATGGAATAGTCAGAAGCTCGACGATGCCATTAATCTATTCCCGAAAGAATGTATCTATATGCGCTGGAAATATGAAGAAGCTGTTACGCCGGTCAATCTGAAACTACTGAACTGGTATAGAGAAAAAGGCTTGAAGGTAATGGCCTCAACAGCTACAGCCACCGGAAACAGCCTTTATCTTCCACGTGAGATAGAGCGTACAGACTACATCAAAGGCTTTAGCCGCATTGCTGCCGAAAATAAACTCGAAGGTATTTTGGCAACAACATGGGACGATGGTTCACCTCATTCAGCAGCCGTTCTGCGTGAAATGATTGCTCAAGGTGAATATGGCTGGAATCCATATGCCCGCGACCGACAGTCTTTCAGTTTAGCCTATGGGCAAAGAGAGTTTGGATTCAACCCCGCCGATTCACTCTCCGAATTCATAAACGATTTGAAAGCAATGGCCGATTTCTTTGATGGGGCGCTTGTTATTGAAGGAGTGCGGAATCCGGCTTGGGGAGTAACACCTTTCAGGCTCCTTCCTTTTCCCGATTCTCAAAACCCCGGTGTGTGGAGCAAACAGTATGCAGATAAGATAACCGAAGCAGAAGTAGCCATGAAACGATATAACCGCGTGAGTTCTATCCTAAGCCGAGGTAAGGCGAATGCTTTGAGAAACCGCTATCCACTGGCAGTATATGAGCAAACGAGCCACCTCTTTGCTTATCCTGTTCAATTGATTCTGGCACTACGCAACTATGACTGTGCAGATACCCCAGACGAAAAAGCCACAGCGTTACGTGCCGTCACAACTATTTGCGATAACTTTACGACAATGCGACAAACGTTCGAAAAGGTATATTCCGAAATACGTTTTATGACCTTACCCGATGGTTACATCGAACAAATCGGTCGTAAGAGCCATTTATCAGCTATGACAAGTAACAGCGACTGGATGTTTTATTTCGAGTTACCAATGATTAAAGAACTTAAAAAGTGGATTCAGAAAACATCGTCTCTTTATAGCTTATAAATAGCAAAACACTAAAACACAACAAATTCCGGCGGTAATACAGTAAAGAATTTTAATCATAAAGGCAGCGCATCAGAAGTGCTGCCTTTATAAACAAAACAAGGCTTATCTCATATACACATGAAATGCATAAGTCTTCTACCAAACAAGCTTTTCGGTGTCTTATCATCCAACTTTACTCCTGTTCTTATATTTATTTCCTATCTTTGCCCGTTATAAGCAAATTTTAAAGATGAACGAAACAAAACCTTCCTGTGAAATTATTATTGTATTATCAGAACATCCGGTATTTGGTCTTTTATTGACCCCTTATATGTCTGAAAGCGCTTCAGACAAAGACGAGATCCGGTTAACGGAACAAGCCTTCCATGCTTCGGACGAGATGATCGGGCAAATGACGGCCGGCGAACGGAAAGCCATAGAGATTGCTTCCTATTACAGCGAGAAGTACCTGATGCAGAACTACTCGAACGAAAAAACGCCGACACGCTTCTACCACAAGCTATCGACCGATCCGGACAAAGTGAAAAAAATCATTCGCCCTTTCATCAACGAGAGATTGGTCGAAATGGTAAAGCTCATTGTAGAAGAGGGGCTTCCGGTCTATCAAAAGGACAGTCGCAACAAGGTGCTCTATCCACACAACCTGTACCGCATTCATAAGCAACCGGTAGAAACTTCTTTCTTGTTTGAACTGGACGGAGAGTCGTTCAGCTATCAGTTAGAGTGCTCGTGCGACGGACAACCGCTGGTATTGAGCGAACACAAACCGGTAGCAGTACTCACCACCACGCCGGCCACTCTGCTGCTCGGCATGGATTTATATACGTTTCATCACATGGATTCATCGCGTCTGATGCCTTTCACCAAACGCGAACGGGTAACGGTCGACGCAGCTTTTCTACAGAAGTATATCGACAACGTGATGATACCGATTGCACGCCACCACAAAATCACAACGCGGGGAATAGAACTGCCCAAAGAGCTCACTGATTCTTTTTTAAAATGATATCAGCGTTTTCAATTATTTATTCTAACTTTGTGGTTTAAAACAGAATATAAAAGAAACGTTATGGAACATCAACTGACGATTTACAACACTTTAGATAGAAAAAAGGAACTCTTCGTTCCGTTGCATTCGCCCCATGTGGGCATGTATGTCTGTGGGCCGACGGTTTATGGCGATGCTCATCTGGGACATGCCCGCCCGTCTATTACATTCGATGTACTCTTCCGCTATCTTACACACTTGGGATATAAGGTGCGTTATGTACGCAATATCACCGACGTGGGCCACCTGGAACATGATGCCGACGAAGGCGAAGACAAGATTGCCAAGAAAGCACGGCTGGAGCAATTGGAGCCGATGGAAGTGGTACAGTATTACCTGAACCGCTATCACGAAGCGATGGCAGCACTCAACGTATTGCCACCCAGCATCGAGCCTCACGCATCGGGACACATCATCGAACAGATTGCATTGGTAAAAACAATTCTGGAAAACGGATATGCCTACGAGAGCGAAGGATCGGTATACTTCGATGTGGCCAAATACAACAAAGATCACCATTACGGAAAACTATCGGGACGCAACCTCGATGATATGCTGAACACCACCCGCGAGTTGGACGGACAGAGCGAAAAGCGCAATCCTGCCGACTTTGCTTTGTGGAAATCGGCACAACCGGAACACATCATGCGTTGGCCTTCGCCTTGGAGCGACGGATTCCCCGGATGGCATGCCGAATGTACGGCTATGGGACGTAAGTATCTGGGCGAAAGTTTCGATATTCACGGTGGCGGTATGGACCTGATCTTCCCGCATCACGAATGTGAGATTGCTCAATCGGTTGCTTCGCAAGGACACGATATGGTACACTACTGGATGCACAACAACATGATTACCGTTAATGGAACCAAGATGGGTAAGTCGCTCGGCAACTTCATCACACTCGAAGAGTTCTTCACCGGTTCGCATCCGTTGCTGACGCAGGCTTATAGCCCGATGACCATCCGCTTCTTTATCCTTCAGGCACACTACCGCAGCACAGTAGACTTCAGCAACGAAGCGCTGCAAGCCTCGGAGAAAGGACTGCAACGCCTACTTGAAGCCATGGACGGCTTGAAGAAGATTACACCGGCGGCAACATCGACAGCCGATGTAAAAGGGCTGCGTGCGAAGTGCTACGAAGCGATGAACGACGATCTGAATACGCCGATCGTTATCTCTCACCTGTTCGAAGGTGCTCGTATTATCAATAATGTGATAGCGGGCAACAATACCCTGTCGGCCGAGGATCTGGAAGAGTTGAAAGAGATATTCCACCTGTTCCTATTCGAAATAATGGGAGTAAGAGAGGAAGTCGGCTCATCAGACGGTCGCGAAGCAGCTTATGGCAAGGTCGTAGATATGTTGCTCGATCAACGTATGAAAGCAAAGGCGAATAAAGACTGGGCTACTTCGGACTTGATACGCAACGAGCTGACCGCTCTTGGCTTTGAGATTAAAGACACGAAAGATGGATTTGAATGGAGACTGAATAAGTAAAACGACCATTCACCATCGGATAAATAGAGAAAGTCCCGCAACGTTTCGATTGAAAACGTTGCGGGACTTTCTCTATCTCTGCTACTTGTCTCCGCTATTCGTTAAAGAGCTTGCAGAAGGCATTCAACCGGTTGTCCGTGCTGAAGGCGTACAGTAAGTTCGGTTTGTCCGTCGCCACGAACAACACGTATCTGTTCGTGCGGCGTAGCCAACTTCCAGTTGCCTTTGAGCACGATTGTCTTTTCGATGGGACGGCTCGGTTCTTTGGTCGTGTACTTCTTTTCGGAGATGTTCAGGTTGGGATCGCAAACGCTCAAACGAATACAATCCTTATCCGGCTGCCGCATCACCAACACTTCGGCGGGAAGCGATCGAAGCAGTTCATCATCAGGAAGTTGAAAGGATTCGAAAGCAGCATAGGCGGTGATTCGGGTGCTTTGATCGAACACCACATGAGCCGTATCGTCTTTGCGCAATACGCGATAACCTTGCTCCTCTTCGACTTTCTTCAACTGCGAAGCATCGGGTTGAATCAATACCATGTATTCGTAACCGCTATGTTTGGGCGATTTTCCGTGGTCTATCCAAGCAGAAGCAAAGACTCCATGGGTTTGTGCACGTGTTTTTTCGTGAAGCGACTGCTGTTCGGCTACCTGCACGCGAACATCACCTTCGGCTACGTGGTAGTAATTATCGTAGCCATCGGTCAGCCAATAACGACCGGGCACGGGCTTCTCCCCACCGCGATAAGCACACTGAAAGAGCGTTGTCTCGGTTGGATACTGCGCATTGCTATTGGTGATGCCCGAACCCAGACAGATCATCCGGTTATCAAAACAGAATATCGACTTACGGGCAACGAAATCGGGAGTAAAGTTCTTCAATTCGCGCTCCATCAACTTCATGGCAAAGACTCCGTTCGCTCCATTCAAAGAACTACTGCCGGAGAAGTTTTCTTTGGATTTGGCCATTGTCGTACCTCGCACCGGACTATCGAGTAGCTCGAAAGGCAAATGAATGGTGGTTGTTCCGGGCAAGCGATTCCAATCCCATCCCTGCTCTACAAACCCACTTGCGGCACGCGATACCGGATGACCCTTACCGATAATCTGTACCGATCCGTAACTCTGATAGCGTCCGTAACGGTTATCTTGGGTGTAAATCTCGGCACCCCACACATCGGTATTGTATCCTTTGAGAGTAACCATCCAGTTGGCACGGCGAAAGATACCTGCCGAACCATAGTTATAGACGAAAAACCCTTGGGGAGCTTCGGCAGGCCGAATGCCTTGTTCTTTGAAATAAGTCGATTGAGGGGTCTTAGCATCGCCTACTAACCGGAGATAATCGGCAGCTAAACCGTAATCGAACAAATGGTTCTTACCCGACAAGTCGCCTGCCAACGCCAGCGAAGCAAAGGCGGCCACATCGTTCTCTTTCATAGAGCCGCCAAAGGGATGACGACCACTGATGCCAATGCCCCAATCGTACAGGTTGCAGTAGTTGCGCATGGCCAAAAAGGCCGATTTCAACGCTTGACGCCCGTCAACAGATACTTCATAATCGGTACCGCCGGTAAAAGCGATAAACTGACCGACCATCGCCAATACACCAGTGGTATAGGCGGGATAGAAGCCACCGTGATGGAAAGTGGTACCATCGACTTTGATGCCTCCAAGGGTGCCCGGCGTATAGTTCAAAGAGGTCGACACCCAGCGAGACAGTCCTTTCAAAGCTCTTTCGCGCTCCCGTTCATCGGGCATCAACAGAGCCGAAATGGTTTTCGCCATTAACAAGGTATTCCAGGAGTCGAGCAGTTCGTCGCGCCCATACTGATAAGGCTTACGGGTTTCTTGCAAAGCAGACCAGAAGTACAATGCCGACAAAATAGCCTCGCGATTGGGACGGGTATAAATGGCCTCGCGCATCAACCAGGCAGTGGTATATATCTTACGTACCTGATAGCCGTAATGATGATTAGTGCCCATGCCACTACCAAAAGCAAACCCTTGATCGATGGCATAATCGAACACTGTAAAGTAATTCGTCTGCGCCTGAGCCGAATGATTATAGGTAGCATCGTAAGCAAAGCCCGAGAGCATGGTTTCCAAATCATTCCACGAGAGTTCGCCTTTCTTACGATCAAGTTCATCGGGAGCAACCAAAGGAGCACCCGTGAATCCAGACCCCGAACGGGCGATGTGTGCTTCGCGAAATAATTTGTAGGCGGCATCTACTTGTCCTTTAGGGGCTTTCTTCACATCGACAGCCTCGCTCACGCGCTCTTCAACCAACCGGAGTTGCTGGCGTTGCTTATCGGTAAGCCGCGTTGCCAAGGGTAGATCATAAACATACTGCTCCCACTGCCATACCCTGCACCAATGCCACAAATCACGAAAAGAGAGCGCATTGTTGTAGGGTATTTGCTGATCGGGAGTCGTACGCAGATTCATCTCCTTCATCGGAAACGTGAGGCGGTCGATAAATATTCGTCCTTTCTGCCTTGGAGCAATCAGGCGATAAGCCACGATTTCGTTGGATTGCTTATTGCCTTTCATATATTCAAAAGAGATCCAACAAGCACGCCAACCGGTAGCCTTAAGTTGGTAAGCGAACCAATAAGAAACCTCTCCGGTTTTATTTAAAAAGGCAATCCGAATAGAGTCGTTCTGCGACTTCTCATTGTATATCCACAATGTAATGCCATGCGAAGCCTCTTTTTTGGTATCCAGGAGCAACGGCTCCGTAGAGACATCAAGCGTTGCCCCCGGCAGATAATTCCACTGGAGGCACTGAGTTCCTTCTTTGTAATAAAGAGAAGAGAGCTCCAGTTTACTTCCGCGACTGGTAGTAAAAGTTTCCGGAATCTGCTCTTCAAAACCGATGAATTGGGCAAAAACGGCAAAAGGCACCAGGAGGCAGAGGCATAGAAAAAAGAGGCGTGTCATAGGCTGAATTATTTAATAAGGTATATAAGAAGAGAGAATGCGCTCGCCATACCAAGGGTCTCCTGCTTGTTTGAGCAAAATACCTAACTGGTTGCAAAGCTGTTTCACCACTTCGGGGTGCTCCTGCAACGAAAGGTTGTGCATTTGATATGGGTCTTCAAGGTCATCGAAGAGCAGACTTTTTTTCAACTGTTTTGTCTGTCGGTCGATGTATAGTGCAAGTGTGTATCGTGTTGTTTTAATACCTCTTGATGAGGGAAAATAAGATTGAACCAATCCGTCAGCGTCTTTCTCCCCATCTACGTTTTGAAGGTACAATGTACCTGTGGGGCGAACAATAGTTGCCTTTTCATCGAGAAACAGAGGAGAGAAATCGGTTCCTTGAACCTCAGCAGGAATTAAGGAAGACAAGCCGCAAAGGCCGAGTAAAGTAGGCATCACGTCGGGAGTAGAGAGCAGAAGATTGTCTACACGGGGGCGAATGCGTTCGGGAAAACGAACCAGAAACGGTACGTTCATCGACTCGGCATAAGGAGAGTTTTTCGGATCGTCAGTGCGCTGACTGCAAAGCGTTTCACCGTGATCGGACGAAAATACAACGATGGTATTCTTATCCAGTCCTAACTCTTTCAACGTTGCGAGTATCTGCCCGAAAGCACGGTCTACACCAGTTACGGAGGCAAAATAGTAAGGGGCCGATGCTGCTTTCTTCATCTTCGGGTCGGCATTGGGGCGAATAAGCAAACTGTCTAGAGGAATATCTTTATACAAATTAAAGTCCTCTTCCATACAGTCATCAAGCGAGCGATAAGGGCTATGCGGCGGGTTCATGCTCACCATCATAAAAAACGGCTTACGCGTATCGCGTACATGGTCTTTATTCTTCAAGTAAGACACGACTTTATCTGCCTCGTGAAGGGGCGACCACTCTTTAGGATCGTGACGCTGCCCGTCGGTATCCCAATAATGGGGATTCTTATGTTCGTCGAACGTGCCGTAGGAGTACCAGTAATGAAATCCATGACGCCGTTCGGGCGGGGTATAAGCATCCCAAACGGGACGTTTCTCTTCAACATAATGCCCCGGTCGTGCAGGATCATTGGGAGTGGGGTAATCGACATGCAGTTTACCAAAGTAGGCACAATCATACCCGGCTTTCTGAAAGACATCGCTGATACATTCGGCATCGGCACGCAACGAACTGATGGGACGATTGGAGTTACAGTTCAAGGGTACACCGCTTCGATGTGGATACATGCCCGTAAGCAAGATGCCTCGGTGGGGACTACTGAGCGGACAGTTGCTTTGAGCCGATGTAAGCACCATCGACTCACGGGCAAAGGCATTCAGGTGAGGCGTATGTACAGGGTCGGCCTTGAAGCGCACCTGTTCGCGAAAGCCGTCTTGATTCCAGAACTCCAACGCTTGGTTGCGGAACTGATCGGGAAAAACGTAAATGATATTGGGCTGCTGAACATCAGCTTGCTGCACCTGCCGGGTTTTACATCCCGGCAGTGCCAGTAAACTGAGTCCACCCAGTATGAGACTTACTTGGGTTTTCATGACAAAGGTATATTAGTTTTTTTCGAGATTGCGCTTACGCATCAATGCTTCCAGGAAGTAGTAATCGGCATAGTTTAAGGGTACGTCGATCTCTGCACCATGAGGAATACTGCCGACAGAATGCATCAGGATAAAGTTTCCGTTCGTACCAACTTCGGCACGATAAGCCGGAGAGCCGAGACTCTTCAGAATAGCATCGGCAGTTTGCTTGTAGTTCTTTTCGGGTAGGAATGTACTCATCTCATACAAAGCCGAAGCAGTACATGCGGCAGATGAAGCGTCGCGTGGTTCGTTCGGAATGTTGGGAGCATCGTAATCCCAGTAAGGCACAAGATCTTCGGGCAGATTTTTATGCTTAAAAATAAGATCATAAATCTTCTCTGCCTGATCGAGATACTTCTTATCGTGTGTATAGCGGTAGCAAATGGTATAACCATAAATAGCCCATGCCTGTCCGCGCGCCCAGATAGACTCATCGGCATATCCCTGAGCTGTCTGCTTGCCACGTACTTCTCCTGTCTCGGGATCGTAATCGATCACATGATAACAACTGTTATCGGCACGGAAGTGATTCGCCAATGTCGTATCGGCGTGTTTCACGGCAATGTTATAGAATGTAGAGTCTCCGCTCAATGCAGTCGCTTCGAACAAAAGTTCGAGGTTCATCATATTATCAATGATAACAGGACATTTCCAGCCACGTGTACCTTGCCAACCTTTATCAGCATCCCATGATTGAATAACGCCGGCGTGGGGGCGAAAGCGGGTAGAGAGCGATTTGGCGGTTTCAATAATTACATCCTTATATTCTTTTTTATCGCCCATACGATAACCATTCAGGTAGCTACATCCAATCATAAAGCCAACATCGTGGTGCCATTTAAGATACTTCACCGAATCAAGGGCTTCTGTATACTTTTCGGCCAACGGCAACCATTTTTTATCTCCGGTCAACTCATAGGTGAGCCAAATATTGCCCGGGAAAAAGCCAGAGCACCAATCATCGATAGGTACATAGACAATGCTTCCATCTTGACGAATGGTACGAGGATTCAAAATCTTTCCCGACTCTTCAATCAGATTGGTTTGAAGGGTTTGTTGTGCTACAGCATTATTGATATTGTCCTGAATAAAATCAGTTTCAACCTGTTTCTGACTGCTGCAACCGGTCAGAACAAGAAAGGAAAGTCCTAATGCACTAAGAATAGTTCTCATAAATGGGTTCTATATTTAAAATTTCTAAATGTCTATGCTGCAAAAATAGATCGAATGAATGAATTTGACCTTCACAAATCATCCAATTAAGCAACATTTATGGTACATTTGTGGAATAAACTCTAATTAAACAGATGTGAAAGCTGAAGAATTCTTTAAGAACGACCTCTTTGCCGCCAATGCGGGCATTGAACTGATAGAAATACGCGAAGGATATGGTAAAACGCAACTGACCATTACTGCCGATCACCTCAATGCCGGCGGACGCACCCAAGGGGGAGCTATCTTTACTTTAGCCGATCTGGCACTGGCAGCTGCGGCTAATTCGCACGGAACATTGGCTTTTTCGCTCTCGTCCAACATTACTTTCGTACGCTCCAGTGGCATAGGCGATACATTAACCGCCGAAGCACGAGAACGCTACATGGGAAGAAGCACCGGATACTATCAAGTCGATGTAACCAACCAAGAGAATGAACTGATAGCTACATTCGAGTCGAGTGTATTCCGCAAGAAAGAGCAAGTTCCGTTTGCATTAGAGTAGTCTCTATTTGGCTATAATAGAGGTTAAGGGGTGGCGGGCACCTCGTACGCTTTTCAAGAAAGCCTTGGCCGATCCGAAGTTAAGGTATAAGTCGAGTCGAACGGGAAGATGGTTCATATCATCGGTAATATAAAAGGTGATCACCTCCTTCTCCTTTCCTTTTTTATCTTCGACAAGCGAGAATACCAAGCAACGGTAGGTCGTATCGTTCTCTGCAGTAATCTTTTTAACACCCCGATAAATCAACGTTTGCTCCTCGACTTCTTTACCCGTAGCCATAGGAAAATTAATGCGTTGCCCCACCACATAATCGCTCGGATTGTAGGAGCGTGCCTGTGCCAGAATGCTAAGCATATCGTAAATGCAACGGCTATCGCTTTGCATGGTTTCAACAACTTCGCCATCGCGATAGGTACGCTTTTGGTTCACATAACACAAACCATCGCGGTAAGAGAAATGTGCATCATCGACTGTATAACGCTTTCCTTCTTCAGCTCCCTTCCGAAAGGAAAGTGGTTCCATCTTCTCTCCGATTATACTAGTAAGCGTATCGCGCATCTTAAAAAAGAAGTCTGCTTTTGAGCTACCGATAGCCAACAGGTTGATGCGATAAGCCGGTTTGGAATGGTAAGTGGTTGCATTGGTCGTCAGGCTTGCCAACCCTGCCTTGACCCAAACAAACTTCCAGTTGAAATAGAGATCGTACATAACGTGCTCACCGGACTTGAAAGCGTTATTCTTCGCCTCACACTGTGCTACAGCGGAAACCGTTGGACACATTAAAAAGAAAACAAGCAGCCAGACGCATACCCGGCAACGATTAGTTTCTTCGGTTTTAATTGTCTCTGTTCTTTTTCTTTTTATCCTCATCGGGTTTCTGTTTTTTAAGTTCGTCCAACTTCTGCTTATCAAGCGGAAGGGTTGTTACATTCCAATCCTGTTCCAAATCCCAGTTAGCTTTCAACTCCAACATTTGCGGATAGTAATAAACCATTTCGGGTTGGCTTTTCTCTTCGTAACTACCGGTATCCCACCTACCATTTCTATTTCGATCTTCAATTAAGCGAGCCGTATATTTAGCAGGATTTAGGTAGTAGAAGTCGGCCTTTCCTTCTATGACAGGTACTTGTCGCAACACTTTATCCTGAGGATCGAGCAATTGTACAAAAGCAGTAGAGTCGACACCTGATACATTGAAGAAGATAGAGCCATATTCTTCCTTAGCCCTTACTTTAATAGGTTGCTTTATTTTGTCCGAAAATAACCCATATTGCCCCTTAAAAGCAATCGAATCAACCTCGAATTCATACTCTTTACCGTGCTCCCAGTCATAATATAAATTATACTTTCGTTCGAGCAGCGAATCCTGTTCAAAAACAAAAGGAATATCTTTCCATAAAGAGTCAACCTTCTCTCGCAAATGAATTGAAGCTTTATCATACGATTTGACCGGCTCTTCGAAGGTTAATGAAATATAGTCATACACATCCATACTTGCCGGTGCATGCGTAGCTACAGTGAGAAATTTAGTCGGTACCGGTTCTTCTTCCTCACCTTTTTTCTTTTTCTTCTGAACAACCTCTTTCTTTTCTTTCTTGGCTACTAAACGCAACGTATCCGTGCGCGGTACTAATTGATTTAACGTATCTGTATACAAATAGTTCAACTGAACGGCCAGCGTGTCTTGCTTATAGAGCAGAGAGTCTTTTACCCAGTAGTGAATTGTATCATTATGAAGACTCTTTTCGATGATAAAAGCATTCTTTTCATCGAAATTCAGCCCTTTCAAAGTAGGTAAGGTATCGGCAGGCGCCGCAAAATAAAGAGTAAACTTTTGAGGAGTCAATCGTTCGTTTTTGATAAGATATTGCGATGAAAGGGCTTCTTTAAAAGAACGAAGAATAACATGGTCGGGCAGGTAATGCGTATAACCTCTTTCTACAATGGTATCGATGGTGAGCGAGTCGATCCAGGTAGTATCTTTACGTATACGTTCTTCAAACCGGGGAATGATCAGCGAGTCATTGAAAGCCAGTGCCTCACTCTTCTGCGAAAAAGTAAAATTCTGATCGGCATCATTCAAACCGAAAATACGGTATTTGCCCGGTGCCACTCCACGAATAATAAACTGGCCGCGACTGTCGGTGCGAGCTACACGATCAAAAGGTATTTTCGTAAAGGCAGAATCATTCAAATTAGAATGAAGTCCTACGAGCATTCCTTTGACAGGTTCGAGGGTTTCGGCCTCAAGTACCACTCCTGCTACCTCCATGGTATCAATTACACTGCCGGTAGAGAATTTAAAAGCAAAGTTTCCTAACGGGTTTCCTTCGTTGTTATCAACGATCGCATCCGAGAAATCTATTGTATAAGTCGTATTTGGTTTTAATGAGTCGAGCAGCTCAATGGTAATCTTCTTTCCACTGGGTTTAATCTCGGGTTGTTGTACCTGCGGAGGAGAGATTACCACCTTCTCGTTAGGCTTTTCAAGCTTTATGAATTCATCAAATTCTACAACAACACGTTTTTTAGTATTATTCAATGCTCCGGCTGTCGGCGAACTTCCAATAAAGCGAGGTGGGGTTTCATCGATCGGACCACCGTCGGGACGCCCAATACTGGCACATGAATAGAATGTCGCCACTAACATGGCTACTCCCAACACACTGCGAACAAGTCGCTTCTGATTATAATTTCTCCAATGTAACATGTTGCAAAAATAAAGGTTCTGGATCAATTAATGTCATAGTTTACGCTAATTAATTAAAATAAGTTCATCCCTTTTTACTTTTTACCCGTCTAAGGGCTAAAGTTTCACCCCTTACTCCTATAGTCCTTAGGAGAAATATTATAACGAGCCTTAAAACACTTACCAAAATAGCTGGAACTTGTAAAGCCACATTGATAGGCTATCTCAGCAATCGTAAGCTCGGGAGCACTGATCAGTAGTTTACAACTTCTGTTTAATTTAACCTGCATTATAAAGTCATTTAGCGTAAGCCCGGAGATCGCTTTTATTTTATTATTCAGTTTCGAGCGACTCACTGCCATTTCGGAGCACCAAAGATCTATATCAAACACTTCATTCTGTAGATTTGCCTCAATGAAGGCGATAGATCGCTCTAACAACGACTGGTCTAACCGATTGGTAGCCAATTCTCTAACAGATTCGAACATAGGTGCAGCAGCAGACTGAAAATGTTCCAACAGTTTTTGTCTATTACGAATAAAACTATTACACTTCAATAACAAAACCTGTATATTAAATGGTTTCGTTATATAATCGTCGGCACCTTCGGTCAGTCCTTTAATCATTTGTTCCGGCATAGCCTGAGCCGTAAGTAACAGAATAGGAATATGTGATGTTTCCAGTTTATTCTTGAGCTGTATGCACAGTTCAGTACCCGATAATAAAGGCATCATCACGTCGCTTACAATCAAGTCGGGCACAACAGCAGTGGCAACTTCCACTCCCTCTTTTCCATTACTGGCTTTATATACCCTATAAATAGGAGAAAAAGCCTCTACAAGAACGGTGAGTAACTCTTGATTGTCTTCGACCAACAATACAGAAGGCTTTTGAGATGCATTAGCTAAAGACTCCACCAATTTCTCTTGCCCATTTTCCCCATGAAGAACGAGAGGGGTTGAGCTCTTTTTCCTTTCTTTATCCGAGAAAGGTGCATCTGTAGGTAAAACAATTGTAAAGCAGCTCCCTCCTCCTTCATTGTCAGTAACACAAATACTACCTTTATGCTGGAGGATAATGGTACGAGTCAGAGCCAAGCCAATGCCACTCCCTTCAGTAGTAGCACACTGGCGGTCAATTTGATAAAATCGTTCAAAGATTCGTTCACGCTGTTCTGGCGGGATACCCGACCCGGTATCTGATATAGTAATTTGGACGATGTCTTTCTGCCTTATCAATTGTAATTTGACACATCCGCCACAAGGTGTAAACTTAAAAGCATTAGACAAAAGGTTGTAAAAAACCTTTTTCATTTGAACAGTATCAAACCAGATATAAATATCTTCTTCCGACGAGTCCAAGCGATAGTCAACTTCCCTCTCTTTGGCATATTCTTTGAATATAAGAAACATCTCATTAAGGAAACTGGTTATATTAGAGTAGCCAACCTGTAGCGGCAAAGCCTCTTGATCCATACGACGAAAATTCACTATTTCGGATATCAAATCCTGCATATATAAAGACTGATTATAGGCACGTTGCAATGCCTTTTTCAAAGAGGTAGAGAGAACATTTCCTCGTATAGCTACGTCGAGCTGACTACTGATCAAGGTAAGAGGCGTACGCAGTTCGTGAGATATATTAGTAAAGAAGCGTAGTTTCATCTGGTTCATTTCCTCCATGCATAATTTATCTCGGTGTTCCATTTCTAAAGAGACCCGCAAGGCAGCCCGACTTCGATTAAAGCGTATGATCCAGACAATAATTAAAATAAAAACTGCTGTATATAAAATGTAAGCCCACACAGAAGCATAAAACGGAGGGTGAACAATAATATGCAACTGAATCTGTTTGCCATAATTGCCAGTTTCACGCACAATTAACCGATAGTTTCCCGGAGGAAGTGCAGTATAGGTGATCGATTGATGCTTGGATGGAGTCCATTGCCGATCATGACCTTCGAGCTTATATTCATAGAAACTATTTCTTTGACAGTAATTAGATGAAGCAAAAACAAAGCTAAGATTATTCTGATCATAAGGAATATTCAGCGTATCAACATAAGCTATCGCACTTTTCAATAAATTGGGTTGAGCAACAGGAGTCACCAATTCATTATTAACCGCGAGCGAACTAAACCAAATTGAATAGGGTCGAATTCCGGTATAAAGATCTTCGATCCGCAAAACTAATAATCCCTTTACTCCTCCTATAAACAAATCGTTAGTATATGGCGATAAGTAAATACCACAATTTGGAGTCAGTAAATAACGAGAAGATTGAATTCCAAATTGAATATGATTTATTTTACCTGTTTCCGTATCAAACAACGTTACTCCATTAGCAAAAGAAGCTATCAGTTTTCCCGATGTTGAACATACCGTTTTAAAGTATCTATTGGTCAATAAGTCTCCTGTTTCCTGTCGATAATGAACAATTTCTTTGTTCTGTGGATTATATCTTACAATGCCCTTGTTGAGTATAACCAAGTAAAGTCTTCCAAGCCTATCTTCACAGATGGAGTTTACAGTTCCGTGCTTGCTTATCTCATTGATCTCCTTGGGATAAACTACCTTGTTGGTATGAAGGTCTATGTAAAATATTCCCGCTGATGCAGATGCAATCCATAAACGGTTGCCACTAAGATACATGGTTTGCATAACAGAGTTATTCACTTCTGCAACGACTTTCTCGGGTAGAAGATTGGACAGAACGAGTTCCTTCCTATCCAACTTGAATAGCCCTCCTTGAGTCAATATAAGAAGATCGTTTCCCCAAGGCGTCAAACCACTAATAATGGAATGGCTCTTTTGGGTCAATAAAGGTGAATTTATCCGCTTAAATAATTGTGTATTCACATCATATATAATCAATCCTTCCATGAATGTGCCAATGATCAAACGGTTGTATTCCACATCAAACCAAACATCTTTAACCGTATGGAACTGGAATTGTCCGGTAGGATCTTTCAACTGCTTAATTTGCATAGTCGATTTATTCAAGATGTTTACTCCTCCCTCTTCGGTACCAATATAGACATTCCCTTTTGTGTCTTCCGTCATATTATTGAGAATAAAGCCATTCAAACTGTTTTCTATTCCCGGATTGGTTGCAAAATAATAATAGTCTTCTGCATTGGGATTCAAATAATCGAGCCCCCCGTAGTAGGTACCGATCCACATGCCTCCCTGCCGGTCTTTATAAATGCTGTATACGGACGAATGGCTGAGAGAATAGGGTGAGTTACAATCATATCTAATATGGTTTACCTGCTGATGCGAGGAGTCTATGAGCGACAGTCCTTTATAAGTACCGACCCAAATATTGCCACGATTATCTTCACTGATACACCGAATCCGATTATGGACAACAGAGTGTTGATTGTCTTTCTCGTGAAACCAAGTCCACTTCCCCGTTTTGCGATCAAGTAGACTAGCCCCGCTCTGAGAAGTACCAACCCATAAGTTACCGGCTGAGTCAACAAAAAGGCAAGAAGCATTGATTCCATTAAGAATACGACTTACTTTCTGCTGTTTATATTCATACACTCCATTCTCAGTTGCCAGCCAACAGGACGCTTCTTTAAACAACACATAGTTTATCTTGGATGCAGAATCAGGCAAAACAAGTAATTTGGATGATTGCTTATTCTTTTCATTATACAAAAATAATTTATTGTTTTGCGCATAGTATAGTTGTTCCTTATAATAGCAAATGGATTTGGCATCAATCTTTGTATCTGTAAACTTCTCTTGCCTGATATCGTAACTAACCAACCGATTATCCGCCAGAAAGTAAAGTTTCAGCTCTGATCCTCCACAAATCCCATGAATATTGCGATCCTCTATACCATCCAAATAATCAGAAACATGGAATGTCTTCAACACATTGTCTGCATAGAGATTCAAAAAGCTGTTACCAAACCATATCCCACCTAATTCGTCTTGCCAAATGGATATAGCAGAAGATTGCGACTGCTCGTTATCTATGTCAATATGATTAAAAAATAAGTTCTTGCACTGACAAACAACAGTAAGTAATAGAAGAGAGAGTGTGTAAGTGATTCGCAGTCTTATCATACAATTGACAACTATAGATTAACAAAAGATTATATTTACCGGACTAACCCTATAGATTAAAACGTCCATGTCTTTTCACAGACAAATCTACGTAAAAAAAAGGAAACATCAAATTAAAGATCGCATCAAAGATTTTTCTATATTAAAATCCAACAAAAAAGTAGTAAAATACAATATTCTTTCATTCGTATCATTGATAAACAGGAATTTAGTACGCATGCGCGATACCCTTACCTTACATTTGCCATCGTTAACCAAATTTGATGATATTATGAATAAAAAACAGCTTAAACAAATTAGTTTATTTTTGCTATCACTCGCTGCCTCTTCTGTAAGCAGTGTAAATGCAAAAGATGCATCCACGCCTTTTCCTTTAGAAATTGCCCAGCAGAAAGAAACCTTAACCGGTGTTATTCTAGACTCCTCAGGTCCAGTAATCGGTGCAACCGTATCGGTAAAAGGTACTTCTATTGGTGCCATCACTGATATGGAAGGACAGTTTTCTCTGCAAATACCAACAGGTTCTGTACTATCTGTTTCGTTTATCGGGTATGTAACACAGGAAATTAAGTATACCGGACAGAAAAACATCCGGGTCGTACTGAAAGAAGATGCGCTAAACCTTGATGAGGTAGTGGTTACTGCCATGGGTATTAAAAAAGAAAAAAGAGCACTTTCTTACGCTATGAGCGAATTAAAAGCCAATGAACTAACGACTGTGCCCACTCCTAACTTGGCCAATTCTTTATATGGAAAAGCAGCAGGTGTGCAAATTATGCAAACAGCTGCCGGAGCGATGGGAGGAACTAAAATCCAGATCCGTGGTATCAACTCTGTAGAGGGTAGTTCTCGTCCCTTGATTGTAGTAGATGGTATTCCCGTCAACGACAATGATTCTGATTGGGGAGGACGAGAGCGTTCTCAAACACAACAAGGCTCGGCACTAAATGATATCAATCCAGATGATATCGAGTCCATGTCTATCTTAAAGGGGGCTAATGCAGCAGCTTTATATGGCTCTCGAGCAACAAACGGTGTCATCGTGATTACAACAAAACGAGGAAGTACCCAGAAGGGATTAGGTATTTCAGTAAACACCTCATATACTTATGACCAACTAGCCGATATGCCTGAATATCAGAACGTATTCGGAGGAGGATCGTCTTCTCAATTTGTAACCAATGCAGAAGGTCAAAAAGTATATAAGGGCGATACATACCGTAGCTTTGGTCCACGCATGGATGGAACACCGGTTCTTTGGTGGGATGGCCAGATTCGCCCTTATTCTCCCCAACCTGATAACTATAAAAGCTTCTTTAAAAACGGTTTCTCCAACAACAATAGTATTTCTATTTCAAATCGTTCGGAAAATGCCGGCTTCCGAGTATCATACACGAATGTAAACTTCGGAGGAAATATGAACAACATGAAGCAGACCAAGCATAATTTCAGTTTATCAGGAAACTTTAAACTATCGGATCGGATTACGTTTGATGCCTCTGTCAATTATAACATTACTGATAAGCAGAACACCCCAACCCGTATCGACCGCGTCTCTAACTATCCAATGCCCCGAAACGAGATATCACAACTTTGGAAAGATCAATATAAGAATTCGGAAGGTTATTTCTTGACGGATGAACTTTCCAGTATCAGTTCGGGCAATCGTGATAATATCATCAACTACCTGCTTTGGCAGCAAAATGAAAACCGATACACCAATAACCGCGAGCGCCTGATCGCCTCTTTATCAGCCAACATAAAAATTATCGAATCACTAAACCTAAAGGTTCGTGGAGGTACAGATCGCTATTCGGACAAGAACGAAACAAAAGAGATGTTTAAGAAGTATGCCGACCCTGCAGACATGAATAACTTGCAAGGAAATTACGAAAAAACAGACAATCACTATACAAAAAACTATGCCGATGCTATGTTGATGTATAATCAGAAGTTCGTTGATGATTTTGATCTTAGTATGACACTGGGAGCTTCGGCAGAAGATATCTCTGAGACTGGTGCGACCTGGAGATCACAAGGATTAAAATATAACGGCATGTTCTCCACAGCCAACAATAAGAAAAATCCAAAAGACGCGAATAAAGACAGCGGCTATAGTCGCGGTGAATTTATGGGAGCCGTATTTGCTTCCGGGCAGATAGCGTATAAACGCTTTTTATATCTGGATTTAACAGCACGCAACGACTGGTCTTCACGCCTTTCAAGAGATAATCGCAGCTTTTTTTATCCATCTGCAGGATTGGGTTTTGTTTTTTCTGATGCATTCGACATGCCTCGCTGGATGAATTATGGTAAGTTAAGAGCCTCCTATGCAATTGTAGGCAACACGGCACCCTCATTATTCTTCACAAATGCGGCATATCAATACGATTCTTTCGGTGGCACAGCCATAACAAACAGTTTTAATGATGTAGTTCCTCCTTTAAACATAGAACCAGAAAAAACCTATTCATGGGAGTTTGGCTTCGAAACTCATCTATTAAATAATCGCCTGAGTATAGACGTAGCTTACTATACAAACCGAACGAAGAATCAGATTTTGGAAGTTCCAGTAGCCCCTTCGACCGGAGCAAGCAAAATGAAATACAATGCAGGTGAAATAGGCAACCATGGAGTTGAAATACAACTGGGAGCAACCCCGGTTGAAACAAAGAAATTCAATTGGCGAACAGTGGTAAACTTCGCTTATACCAGAAACAAAATGATTTCACTCATTAAGGGAATGGACGACCGTATGATCAATAATCCTTGGAATGCTTGCTTATTTAAGGCGGTTCCCGGGTATGCAACCCCAAGTATCTTTATTCAGAAATGGGAACGAGATGACAATGGAAATTTATTGGTGGATGACAACGGAAAATATATTAAAGAATCAGAGTTTACCTATGCAGGAAACGCTGCTCCTAAGTTTACAGGAGGATTCAGCAATACGTTCACCTATGGGCCTCTCTCCCTATTCATACACATTGACGGACAGTTTGGAGGCAAAATCATGTCTATTAGCAACAACTTCATGAAAGCATCTGGAGTCGCAAAAGAATCGTTATTCGGACGCGACGAAGAATACGGTGGTTTGCCTTATTATATCGAAGAGGGTACCAATAAAAAGATCCTGCTAAATAGCCATACAGCAACCGCTCCGATCAGTGCTTTAGACGGAAAAATTTATCATGATGGTATGATCTCGGAAGGAGTTAAAAAATCAGACGGCTCTAAAAACGACATAGTGATGAGTGCAGCCGATTATTACAATGGCCGGTACAATGATTATGGCACAGAAGACAATCTGTATGATAATACTTATATCAAACTGAGAGAAGTCAAACTATCCTATAGTATTCCATCTCAAGTATGCCGCAAAATTGGTTTTCAGAACCTCAACGTTTCTTTGCTTGGTAGTAACCTGTTTTTTATTTATAAAAGTTTACCCAATCTAAACCCGGAATCTACGCTGGGAACAGGAGGTACCAATAGTTATGTGGAGTATACGGCCTATCCTTCATCCAGAAGTTTTGGCTTTTCTTTAAATGCAAGTTTCTAATCACAAATGACGAATAATAAATTATGAAAAAAAGAATAATAAGCCTCTTAATGGGCATCATTTTACTTTCATCCTCCTGTCAGGATTATATGGATAAAAAGCATGAAAACTCAGATGCTTTTACAAAAACGAAAATAGAGTACCTCTTTGCACAAGGGATACTAAAAACAATCGAAATGGATTATTCTGATTGCTACAGCTACAATTTCCGCTTATTGTCTACTTATATGCAGACAGCCGCCCGCCGGGAAGGGAAAGACCGTATCAATGTATATGAAGTGAAAGATGATAAAACGCGATGGAATAATTATTACATCACCCGAATGAGTTTGCTTACAGAAATTGAGAATATTTATACTACACTCAACTCCGCTGGGCAAGAAGAATACAGACCCTATATAGAGGCAGGTAAGATACTAAAGGCATTCAATACGTCTATAGCTACCGACTTCTTCGGCAACATGCCCTATTCCGAAGCGTTCACCGCTCGCAATCCACTCTATGGAGGCAGCGTCAACTTTAAACCTAAATACGACGACCAGAAAGATATCTATTATGCTATTTTAAATGACCTGAAAGCGGCAAGCGATTACTTTAAATCGGCCTCATTAAATGAAACCGAAGCACAGGCAGCTTTCCCTAGACAAGATATTCTTTACAAAGGTAATCTGACCAACTGGTATAAATTTGCTAATTCCTTGCGATTACGCTATGCCATGAGAATCTCAAATGTAGATCCGGAGAAAGCAAAAAAGGTGCTTTCGGAAATTACGCTGACCGACCTCATTACCACCAATCAAGACAATGCGGTACTTTTGGTAGATGGATCGATCTATAACTTTGCAGATAAAGCAATTTGGCGTGCTTTGAAAGAGAGCCATAACAAAACCAATGGCTACTACGCTTATGCTCCCGAGCTGATGACTACGACAATGAAAGCCGCCAACGATCCACGTATGCAAGTTCTTTTTCAACCCGCCAGTGATGATGAAGGAAAAGCGTATAATAATAATCAAGAAATAATCCCCTATCCGTCTTCGGCAGATGCTGCCATTGCACTACTCAATGGTACAACAGCCGATAAAATATTACATACTTATGCCCTTTATAACACAACGACTATCCGTAAAAACAGTAAATTTCCGGTAGGTATTGCAATGACTGCTGCAGAAACGTATCTTTGCCTTGCCGAAGCTGCTGCACGCAATCTTATTACCGGTAATGCCGAAGAGTTTTATAACCGATCAATTATACTGTCGGTGCAAAATTATTATAATTACTATGTACAGAGCGATTCAAAAGAAACCAAAGTAGAGGCAATTGCAAATACTGATGTTTCGGATGCAACTCTTTTGGCCTGGATAAACAGTTCGTCTTACCGCTACAGTGCTAGCAGAATATTAGAACAGATAGCTACCCAGAAGTGGATGCATTTAAATATATTGCAACCTTATGAGAACTGGGCAGAATATAGAAGAACAGATCTTCCTGTGTTGCTCGATGATAAAGAAAAAGGAGCTTTACTGAACAAAGAAAATATGCCTGTGAGGTTTTTGTATCCTTCGACAGAAGCATCTATGAATACAGAAAACTACAACCAGCAGTCCGAAAACAATAAAACAGATGCTCACCTGTGGTGGGATATAAAATAAAAGAATAAAAAAACAGAGAATGAAAAACGGCAAATTAGGTCTATTCATGGTTCTATTTGTACTTCTCTCCGCTTTCAGTAGCGGAGAGAAGCAGGAACCGATGCAAAGTGTGGTTAATAGAGGATTAAATCGGTCTACGGAACAAGCCTTGTTAATGGCAAAAGAGTTGAAAAACAGAGAAGGTCGATTCCCGAAAACAATTAATAAAAAAGGAGAATTGGCAACCAGCGATTATGCTTGGTGGTGCTCCGGCTTCTTCCCGGGCGAACTCTGGTATCTGTATGAAAATCATCCAGACAAAGAGCTGAGAGCGTATGCCGAAATGTATACCAACCGACTCGAAAACGCAAAAAAAATCACTTACAGTCACGACGTAGGCTTTATGCTGAACTGCAGCTTCGGCAATGGATACAGACTGACTAAAAACCCTCATTACAAGGACGTAATGACAACAGGGGCTAATTCATTGGCTACTCGATTCAAAGAGGAAGTCGGTTTAATTCGTTCATGGGATTTCAATAAAAAGAAATGGCAATTCCCGGTTATCATAGATAATATGATGAATCTAGAATTCTTTACCGTTGTTTCCAGACTAACCGGCAATGATCGTTTTCGCGACATGGCTATTTCACATGCTGATAAAACAATGGAACATCATTTTCGACCAGATTATAGCTGTTATCATGTTGTTTCCTATGATACGATAACCGGAAAGCCTCATATCAAACAGACTCATCAAGGATATGCTGACGAATCCGCTTGGGCAAGAGGACAAGCATGGGCCTTATACGGGTTTACAATGATGTATAAAGAAACAGGAAAAAAAGAATACCTGAAACAAGCCAATCACATAGCTCGCTTCATAATGAACCATCCCCGCATGCCGGAGGATAAGGTACCTTATTGGGATTTTGATGCGCCAGATATCCCCAATGCTCCGCGTGATGCTTCTGCTGCCGCAATTATGGCTTCTGCCCTACTTGATTTAAGTCAGATGAACCCAAATAAGTTTGGCAAAAGTTGCCGAATGTTGGCAGAGCAACAGCTTCGCTCACTGACCTCACCCGAGTATCTGGCTAAGAAAGGGGGCAACTGTAATTTTGTACTGCTCCATTCGACCGGACACTTTCCCAATAACAGTGAGGTAGATGTTCCGCTTAGTTATGCCGATTACTATTATGTAGAGGCTTTGATACGCATGAAAAAGTTACTAAACAAATAAAATAATTATGATTAAGGTAAATAGTATTATTATATTGCTTTTGATTTCGCTGTTCAGCAGCGGCGAAATCAAAGCTGCTGATCAGATACATCCAACAGGAGCAGAAGACCGTAGTGTATGGGTTAACACACTAACTTCGCTAGCCAATCCGGTATTAACCAATTTAGCCAATGAAACGCTAAAAAAGAATATGCCATGCGAATCATTGGATCCTGGACGCAAAGTCTTTTCTCACCTCGAAGCGGTAGGCCGATTAATTTGCGGAATTTCTCCTTGGCTGGAACTGGGCCCGGACAATACGCCCGAAGGTCAATTGCGAAAAAAATATATTGACCTGACGGTAAAAGGATTAAAGAATGCTGTAAATCCTAAGTCACCGGACTATTTAATCTTTGGCGAGCCTCATCAACCTCTTGTAGATGCCGCTTTCCTTGCACAAGGTTTACTACGCGCCCCTAAACAGCTTTGGGGAAATATGGATAAGCAAACCCGCGAACAAATGGTTACCGAATTAAAACGAAGCCGTATCATTAAGCCTTATAACAACAACTGGCTTCTGTTTGCTTCTATGATAGAAGCAGCTCTGTTAGAGTTGACCGGTGAATGTGATAACGAGCGACTCACCCAAGGTATATTCAAGTTTCGTGACGAATGGTACAAAGGAGATGCATTGTATGGCGATGGTCCCAGATTTCACATGGATTACTATAATAGCTTTGTGATACACCCAATGTTGACCGATGTACTCGTAGTCATGAATAAACATCATATAGAAGGAAGCGATTTTCTCAGTACTCAACTCCAACGCCATACCCGCTATGCAGCTCAATTGGAACGATTTATTTCTCCCGAGGGCACTTTTCCCGTGGTAGGTCGTTCTATTGTTTACCGTATTGGTGTTTTTCATGCGCTAGGACAAGCCGCTCTCATGCAGATTCTTCCGAAGGAAGTGTCACCGGGTCAGGTGCGTTGTGCACTGACAGCTGTTATCCGCAATATGTTTACATCGCCTAATAACTTCGATCCGAATGGATGGATCAAGGTAGGTTTTAACGGAGGCGAACAAATTCATATTTCCGAATATTACATAAATACCGGCAGTGCCTATCTTTGTGCAGTTGGGCTTTTGCCTTTAGGATTGCCTGCAACCGACCGTTTCTGGTCAGACCCCTATACAGAGTGGACAAACCTGAAAGCTTGGAGTGGCAAAGAAGTAAAAGCTGACCATTCGATAAAATAAGAATGGACGCAGCCATGACTCAAATATAAAAGACAGAAAATGAAGTTATTCAAGCTAATTCTTATATTTACAATCTTAGGAGTTACTCTTTCCGCACCCAGTGTAATAGCACAACCTAGTATCAAAATCTATCATAAAACATGGATTGATTTCAATAAGAACGGTCAAAAAGATTTGTTTGAGGATTCAACTCAACCGATACCCGAAAGGGTGAAAGACCTACTTTCTCAAATGACACTAGAAGAGAAGAGTTGCCAGCTGGCAACTTTATACGGCTTTGGACGGGTACTGAAAGACTCACTACCAACAGAGCGTTGGAAACAAGAAGTCTGGAAAGACGGTATTGCCAATATCGACGAACAGCTCAACGGAGTAGGCTCGGGCTATAGACGTGCAGGCCATTTGATTTATCCATACGCTAATCATGCGAAAGCTATAAATAGCATTCAGCGTTGGTTTATCGAAGAAACACGATTGGGTATTCCGGTAGACTTCTCCAATGAAGGTATTCACGGATTAAATCACACCAAAGCAACTCCGCTTCCGGCTCCAATTGCAATAGGCAGCACCTGGAATAAGGCACTTGTACACCAAGCCGGAGAGATTGTGGGGAAAGAAGCCAAACTCCTTGGATATACGAATGTTTATGCACCAATTCTTGATGTTGCACGCGACCCGCGGTGGGGGCGAATACTGGAATGCTATGGCGAAGACCCATTTCTGATAGCAGAAATGGGCATTGAAATGGTAAACGGCATTCAATCGCAAGGCGTCGCTTCGACTTTGAAACATTATGCCGTTTATAGTATCCCCAAAGGAGGGCGTGACGGTGCTTGCCGAACCGACCCTCACGTATCGCCTCGTGAGTTGCACGAGCTACATCTTTATCCGTTCCGCCGGGTCATACAAGAAAGCTCACCAATGGGAGTTATGAGTAGTTATAATGATTGGGACGGAGTACCGATTACTGCGAGTCCTTATTTTCTCACTCAGTTATTGCGCCATGAATATAACTTTAAAGGATATGTTGTCAGTGATAGCGAAGCAGTGGAATTTATACAGACCAAACATCAAACGGCTCCAGATTATGATGATGCCGTAAGACAAGCACTTGAAGCCGGCTTAAATGTACGTACTCATTTTACTTCACCTGCAGACTTTATACTCCCGGTACGCCGGTTGGTTGCAGAAAATAAGCTATCACTGGCTACGATTGACCAGCGGGTAGCCGAAGTGCTGAGTGTAAAGTTTCGTCTTGGCCTGTTTGACTCTCCTTATGTAAAAGATCCCAAGGAAGCCGATCGGCAAGTCGGTGCGGACAAGCACCTTGACTTTATCATGAAAATGCAGCGTCAATCACTGATCCTTCTAAAAAACGATCAACACCTATTACCGCTCAATAAAAAGCAAATCCGAAAAGTTCTCGTTACCGGCCCGCTGGCTGACGAGGATAATTTCATGATCAGCCGATATGGACCCAACAGACTACCGACAAAGAGTGTATTAAAGGGACTACAGGAATATCTCAACAATGAAGTAGAAGTTGTATACAGTAAAGGATGCAACATAACCGATGCAAACTGGCCTGACAGTGAATTAGTGCCAACGCCCCTGACATCTGATGAGGAACAAGCTATTCAAGCAGCTGTGGCACAAGCCAAAGAATCAGACGTTATCATTGCTGTTTTAGGAGAGGATGAACACCGGGTAGGAGAAAGCCGCTCCCGAACATCACTCGATTTTCCCGGACGGCAACAGATACTTTTAGAGGCTCTTCACAAAACGGGCAAACCCATCGTATTGGTATTGATCAACGGACAACCGTTGACAATCAACTGGGCTGACCGCAACATTCCTGCCATTTTAGAAGCATGGTTTCCCAGTTATCAGGGAGGAACAGTGATTGCAGAAACCCTGTTCGGTGATCATAATCCAGGTGGAAAACTAACGGTTACTTTTCCCAAAAGTGTAGGTCAGATAGAGCTTAATTTTCCGTTTAAGAAAGGTTCTCACGGTAAACAATACCAGGCCGGTCCAAACGGATCGGGAAATACACGTGTGATTGGTTCATTATATCCTTTCGGACATGGGTTAAGTTACACAACATTTCATTACTCCAACCTACGCGTAGATAGTCCACAGAAGGGTACACAAGGAATTGTCCGGATCAAGGTCGATATTAAGAATCAGGGACAGCGAACCGGAGACGAAGTTGTACAGCTTTATATACGTGACAAAGTAAGTAGTGTTGTTACCTATGACTCTCAACTAAGAGGGTTTAAGCGTATCACCCTGTCGCCGGGTGAAGTTCAAACCGTACAATTTGATCTTACTCCTACAGCTTTTCAACTGCTAGACAAAAACATGAACTGGACGGTTGAACCTGGAGTATTTGAGGTTCGTATCGGCAGTAGCTCGGAAGATATTCGCTTAAGAAAAGAAATCGAATTATCCGAATAAAACAAAGTCTTTTGGTGAGAGCGATATTAGTAAAAAGCTAATATCGTAAAAGATTTATATAGATTTAGCCAAATCCTCTCAAAGCATTAGCAATCACAAGATTAAGTAAAATCTATTGATTGCTAATGCTTTTTAATAGAAGCAGCTATCTTAATTTCAGAAAAACATAGTTAAAAAACTACACTTCCGAGAACACTTATATCAATATTTAGACTACTTTTACAGCGAAAACTTTGCAGACCCTCGAAGTTTTCTCGTTTTGATATTCAAAGCTCTATGAATATTATGAACTCACATACAATAAGCAAATTAATAAGTAAACACTGAATATAAATCGAAAGTATGAGAAGTAAAGTTGTATTATTTGCATTTTGTTTAGCTCTATTTGGCTGTGGCCAAAAGGGGCAAATGGGAATGGGTGGCGTACCAGAATATGCCGTGATGACATTGCAGCCAACCAGCAGCGATTTAAACAGTACCTATCCCGCTATCATTAAAGGAAAACAAGACATTGAAATCCGTCCGCAAGTAGCCGGATTTATTACGAAGGTTTGTGTCGACGAGGGATCGGTTGTACGCAAGGGGCAAACCTTGTTCATTATCGACCCCGTACAATATCAGGCAGCTGTTCAATCGGCCGAGGCGAGTGTACAGGTAGCCAAGTCGGGAGTCGCAACGCAGCAACTGACTGTAAACAATAAGCGCGAACTACTGAAGAAAAACATCATCAGTCAATATGACATGGAAATGGCTGAGAATCAGCTTGCCTCGCAAAAAGCATTGCTGGCGCAAGCAAATGCCCAGCTGATCAATGCACGTCAGAATTTGTCATTTACGAATGTAAAAAGTCCGTCGGACGGCGTGGTAGGAACCATTCCTTTCCGTGTAGGAAGCCTTGTCAGCTCCTCGATCGCGACCCCACTAACTACTGTTTCAGACATCTCTGAGATGTATGTTTACTTCTCCATGAATGAAAAGCAACTGCTCGACATGACCCGAGAAGGAGGAAGCATGAAAGAGATTCTGGCAAAAATGCCTCCCGTACGGCTTCAACTAATTGATGGGACTCTTTATGCCGATAGCGGTCGGATAGAAACCCTGAGTGGGGTAATCGAGCAAGCGACCGGTGCCGTAAGCATGCGTGCTTCGTTTCCGAACAAGCGCAATGTGCTTCGTAGCGGTGGAACCGGATCGGTATTGATACCTTACACCGAAAAGAATGCGTTGATCATTCCGCAAAAAGCAACATACGAAATACAGGATAAGAAGTTTGTCTTTCTTGTAACCGACAGTGCTACTACCCAAACAACCGAGATCGCTGTATTCCCGATCAACAACGGACAAGATTATGTTGTCACTTCGGGACTCAAGGCAGGCGACAAGATTGTGACCGAAGGGGTAGGTACCAGTGTTAAAGATGGCATGAAGATTCAACCTAAAGAAACGAAATAAGCAATGAAACTCGATAAATTTATTAACCGCCCGGTATTATCGACGGTGATCTCGATCATTATCGTTATTCTGGGTATCCTCGGTTTGATATCCCTGCCAGTAACGCAGTATCCGGATATCGCACCGCCTACCATACAGGTAAGTACAGATTATACGGGAGCCAATGCGCAAACCGTACTTAACAGCGTTATCGCTCCACTCGAGGAGCAGATCAATGGGGTAGAGAACATGATGTACATGACCTCTACAGCTACCAATACCGGCAACGCCACTATCCAAGTATACTTTAAACAAGGCACCGACCCCGATATGGCTGCCGTCAACGTACAAAACCGCGTAGCCAAAGCACAAGGGTTACTGCCCGCCGAGGTCACCAAGGTAGGTGTTATCACCAGCAAACGCCAAACCAGTATGTTGATGGGGTTCTCGCTCTATAGTTCGGATGATAAATACGACTCGGAGTTCCTTGAAAACTATGCCAAAATCAATATCATCCCGCAGGTACAACGTGTAAGCGGTGTGGGTGACGCCATGGTGATGGGGTCGGACTACTCCATGCGCATCTGGATGAAGCCTGAGATTATGGCACAGTATAAACTGATGCCGACGGATATTACCAACGCGTTGGCCGAACAAAATATCGAAGCAGCTCCGGGGCAGTTTGGCGATCAAGGCAATCAATCGTTTCAGTACGTAATGAAGTATAAGGGTCGTTTGCAAACCGAAAAAGAGTTTGGCGATATCGTAGTACGCGCCACACCCGATGGTGAGATCTTGCGTCTCAAAGACGTAGCAACGATCGAACTGGGGCGCTTAAGTTACGGATTCCGCAACAATGTAAACGGGCATCCCGGTGTAACAACAATGATTTATCAAACGGCCGGTTCCAATGCAACCGAAATTGTAGGCAACATCAAAACCCTGCTAAAAAACATGGAAAAGGAGCTGCCTCCCGGCGTAAAAGTCGAGATTCTACTCGATAGTACCGACTTCCTTTTCGCCTCTATCCACGAGGTGCTTATCACTTTGTTGGAAGCATTTATCCTTGTTTTCATCGTAGTGTATATCTTCTTACAAGATTTCCGCTCTACGCTGATTCCTACCATCGCTATCCCCGTATCGTTGATCGGTACGTTCTTTATCCTCTATCTGATCGGTTTTAGTATCAACCTGCTCACCCTCTGCGCCATGATTCTCGCCATTGCGATTGTGGTCGACGATGCCATTGTAGTGGTCGAGGGGGTACACGCTAAACTCGACCAAGGGTATAAGTCGGCCCGTATGGCATCTATCGATGCGATGAACGAACTCTCGGGTGCCATCCTCTCCATTACGTTGGTCATGATGTCGGTATTTATCCCCGTAAGCTTCATGAGTGGAACTTCCGGAACATTCTATCGGCAGTTTGGTCTGACAATGGCTTTCGCTATCGGGCTATCGGCACTGAATGCATTGACCCTCACCCCTGCCCTATGTGCCATTTTACTAAAACCGCATAACGCCGATGGCAGCCATAAGAAGATGAGCTTCGTTGACCGTTTTCATACCTCATTCAACGTAGCATACGACAAGACGCTGAAGAAGTATAAGAATGGTGTTCTGCTCTTCATTCATCATCGTTGGTTGGCATTCGGCAGTGTGGTAGCGGGTATTGCCCTACTCATCGGGCTGATGATGGTAACCCCTACCGGATTGGTACCGAATGAAGATACGGGAACGATCTTTGCCGTAGTCGACCTCCCTCCTGCTACTTCGCAGGAACGTACCATTGTTGCCATGGATGAAGTAGATAAGCTGCTTGCCAACACTCCGGGATTAAAGAGCCGGACACAGATCATCGGTTATAGCTTTATTGCCGGACAAGGAAATAACTACGGTACATTTATCTGCAAACTAAAAGATTTTGATAAGCGCGGTAAGGGCGAAGACCTCAATTCTGTGATTGGTCGCCTCTATATGCAAACCAAAACGCAAGTAAAAGACGCCCGCGTCATGATCTTTGCCCCTCCGATGATTCCGGGATATAGTATTACGAATGGTTTCGAGGTGAACCTACAGGATAAGACAGGTGGAGATCTGAACAAGTTCTTCGATGTTACGCAAGAGTTCCTGGCGAAGCTGGCCGAACGTCCGGAGATTGCCACCGCTCAAACAGCGTTTAACCCGAACTTCCCTCAATATATGATCGATATCGATGCGGCTAAATGTAAACAGGCAGGACTTAGCCCCAATACCATCCTGACTACCCTGCAGGGTTATTTCGGAGGTATGTACACCTCCAACTTCAACCGCTTTGGTAAGCTTTATCGGGTCATGATACAGGCCGATCCTACGGCTCGTATCAACCCCGAATCGCTGAACGCTATCAAGGTGCGCAATGGTAACGAGATGGCTCCGATCACTCAGTTTATGACACTGAAGAAGGTGTATGGACCGGACAATATCAAACGCTTCAATATGTATACGGCGATTGCCATCAACGGTTCGCCGGCACCGGGCTACAGTTCGGGCGAGGCGATCAAGGCAATTGAAGAGGTGGCTTCTAAATCACTTCCAACAGGCTATGCTTACGAATACTCAGGTATGACGCGCGAAGAGCAAAGTACCGGTAGCGGCACTACAGCGATCATTTTCGCGCTCTGTTTGGTATTCGTTTACCTATTGCTCAGTGCGCAGTACGAAAGCTATATCCTGCCGTTGGCTGTTATACTCTCCATCCCCTTCGGATTGGCCGGTAGCTTTATCTTTGGCTGGATGATGGGTGTGCAGAACAATATCTATATGCAAATTGCCCTTATCATGTTGATGGGTCTATTGGCTAAGAACGCTATTTTGATTGTAGAGTTCGCCCTCGACCGCCGACGAATGGGCATGAGCATTACCTGGGCTGCCGTATTAGGTGCATCTGCCCGTTTGCGTCCTATTTTGATGACATCTCTTGCCATGGTCATCGGTTTGCTTCCGTTGATGTTTGCCAGCGGTGTAGGTGCCAATGGTAACAGTACCTTGGGAACCGGCGCGGTAGGTGGTATGTTAATCGGTATGATTTGCCAGATTTTCGTGGTTCCTGCACTCTTCGTAGCCTTCCAGTTCTTGCAGGAGAAGGTGAAACCGATGGTCTGGGAAGACATTGACAACACCGATGCACAAACGGAGATTGAACAATACGCTAAATAATTGATAGAATGAAAAAACAGATACTATTCCTGTTGTGTGCAACTGCTCTATTGAGCAGCTGCCACATCTATAAATCGTACGATCGCCCCGAAGATATACAAACCGCCGGTTTGTATCGTGATACGTTGGCGACAGGCGATACCCTGGCAGCGGATACCGCCAATTTTGGCAACCTGCCCTGGCGCGAAGTCTTTACCGACCCGCAACTGCAAGCCTATATCTCGCAGGGGCTAACCGATAATACGGACCTGCAAACGGCTATTCTCAAAGTGAAAGAGTCACAAGCAGCATTGTTATCTGCTCGTCTGGCCTATGCTCCGTCGCTTGGATTATCGCCGCAAGGTACACTGAGCAGCTTTGACAAAGGGGCTGCCACCCAGACCTACTCCCTACCCGTTACAGCCAGTTGGGAAGTCGATCTATTCGGCAAGCTGCTCAATGCCAAACGAAATGCACAAACCGTCTTACTACAAAGTCAGGCATACCGCCAAGCAGTGCAAACACAGATCATTGCCGCCATTGCCAACACCTATTATACGCTGCTGATGCTCGACCAACAGATGATCATCTCCGAGCAAACAGCCGATATCATGAAACGCAACGTAGAAACCATGCGTGCCATGAAAGAGGCGGCTATGACCAACGAGGCTGCCGTATCGCAAAGCGAAGCTGCCTATGCACAAGTACTTGCCTCGCTACCCGCCATCCGCCAAGGTATCCGTGAAACGGAGAATGCACTTTGCATGTTGCTCAAACAAGCACCTCAAGCCGTAAAGCGCAGCACATTGGAGGCACAAAAACTTCCTTCAACGTTTTCGGTTGGAGTACCTTTGCAGTTACTTTCGAACCGCCCCGACGTAAAAGCAGCCGAAATGGCATTAGCTGTGACCTATTATAATACGAACTCGGCTCGTGCTGCATTCTACCCGCAAATTATCATCAGCGGATCGGCCGGATGGGTCAATAGCGCAGGGGGCGTCATCATGAATCCCGGCAAACTATTGGCTTCGGCTATCGGTTCGCTTACACAACCGCTATTCTATCGCGGCACCAACATTGCCCGCCTCAAAATAGCAAAAGCACAACAGGAAGAGGCAAAACTGGCCTTCGAACAAACACTGTTGAACGCCGGTAGCGAAGTAAGCAATGCATTATCTCTTTATCAAACTACAGCTGATAAGGCAAGTGCCCGCGCCTTGCAGGTTGCGTCGGCTCAGAAAGGTTCGGAGTACACCAAAGAGCTCTTTACGTTGGGCACTTCGACTTATTTAGAGGTTTTATCGGCCGAACAGGCATTGCTCAGCGCCCGTTTGTCTCAGGTGTCCGACACCTTCGACGAGATGCAAGCAGTCGTTAGCCTTTACCGGGCATTGGGAGGTGGAAGAGAAGAGTAACTTTAAATATATACGATTATGATTAGTCCGTTAGCTTACGTAGACCCAGAGGCCAAAATCGGGAAAAACGTCACGATTCAGCCTTTTGCCTACATCGATAAAAATGTTGAGATCGGAGACGATTGCGTGATTATGCCCTTTGTCAGTGTCTTAGCGGGCACACGTATGGGAAAAGGGAATAAGGTATATCAGCATGCCGTATTGGGAGCCGAACCCCAGGATTTTCATTATACGGGAGAAGACAGCGAGCTGGTTATCGGCAACAATAACCACATCCGCGAAAACGTGGTGATCAGCCGTGCCACACATAGCGGTTGCCAAACGGTCATCGGCAATGAGAATTTCTTAATGGATCGGGTACACATCTGTCACGATGTACGTATAGGCGATCACTGTGTAGCCGGTATCGGGAGTACCATCGCAGGCGATTGCGTGCTGAACGACTGTGTTATTCTGAGTGGTAATGTAAGCCTGTATCAGCACAGCCGTGTAGGAAGCTGGTCGTTGATTCAGGGGGGAAGCCGTATTTCGAAAGATGTGCCTCCGTATGTTATCATCTCGGGCAATCCGGCCGGATATCATGGAGTCAATGCTACCGTGATGCAACATCATCACAATATATCCGAAAAGATACTGCGGCATATAGCCAATGCTTATCGCCTTATTTATCAAGGAAACTTCAGCTTGTTTGATGCCTTGCAGAAGATTGAAGAGCAGGTGCCGATGAGTGATGAGATTCGCACCATCATAGACTTTTGCCGGGATTCCAAACAGGGGATAGTAAGGTAAGAGGTTGAATGGTCATCTGCAAAAGGGTCGGATGATAACACCCAAAGCGTCCGACCATAGGAAGCAAAGGTTCCGACCATCGCACTAAAAGGTTCCGACCGGTTTTAAACGAACAAAGGATCTTGCCCATGATATAATGCGGCAAGATCCTTTCGTTTATATAGGAAACGGTTGTTTATTCAAATTCTAAGGTACCGAAAAAGTCGGGACGATGGAAATCAGGCTTCTCAATCTCAATGGGGTTCCACGAGAGGAAATGAGGCGTTTGCAGCTCATCACCACATTTGTAGAAGTTGGCTTTCACTACTTTTCCATCGAGCGAAGTGATGTTGTGCTTAAAGAAAACGGTATAAGGAATGATAAGTGCCACATCCCACGATACCTCTTCTACCCGCTCGTCAAACGGTTCGCGACCCAGACTCGACCAACGTTGCACACCCGCCATTAACTCTTGTGGAGCATGTTCGCGGTTGGCACGAGCTGCCCCTGCACCCACAAGAATGGTTCCGATACAGTTGCACTCGAAGTTATAGTATATGCCATCGGCAGCGGGAACAGAGAAAAACTCAACGCATGAATCGGTCCATACAGCATCGTTATCGTTGCTATAGCGAGCCCGTACGGAAGCTTCTTTCACATTGAAATGTAGCAGGATAGCGTCGTCGGTGTGTGCCATACGGAACGCTACTTTGGGTTTATAAGGATAAGCCGACCAATTGACATGGTCAATTGGCTGAAATCCGATTCGCTCTTCATCCAGTAGCTCGGGAAGTGCACTAACAGCTACGTTAGCTACACTGATCTTCTTTACTTTCATATCGTAGTTAGTTTGATTGCGATGTTGTATTAACGTACAAATGTAATCACTTTCTTTCAATCTGCGATAGAGGAATCGAACAAAATGTTATATATTTGTGCCAAACACTACTTAACCTCATGGACATAGTGAAGAAATATTTCCTTTTTTGCCTATTCGTATGCAGCACAATCACCATTTGGGCACAAGACAGAGAGCTAACGTTCAGTCATCTGACAACGAGCGATGGACTTTCACAATTTTCTGTCAACAGCCTCTATGTTGATGAAAATGGCATGCTATGGATTGGCACACGCGAAGGGCTGAACCGCTACAACGGCAATGATATTAAAACCTATAAATTAGAGAAAAACAACCCGCACAGCCTTTTTTGCAATACCGTGATCCGGATTACCGGCAACAAGAAAGGTAAAGTATACCTCTTGTGTACAGAGGGTGTGGCCGAATTCGATCTCCATTCGCAACGCTTCAAAACACTGCTTCAAGGAAATGTAACCGGTATCTACTATAAAGAGGAGCTATATATCGGCAAGAAAAACGAGATATATGTATTCAATGAACATACACAGAACTTCGATTTATATTATCAGTTGGCAGTGAAAGATGCTGCCATATCGAGTTTACACCTCGACGCCAAAGAGAACTTGTGGATAGGTACTGAGAACAATGGTGTCTATAAACTCCTTGCCGGGAAACAGCTGATACATCCGATCGAACGGGGAAACATTACAAGTATTTATGAAGACTCGAAGCAGGAGCTATGGATTGGGAGTTGGGACAAAGGGCTGTTTCATATCGAAACAAACGGAGCAATAGAAAACCTGCGACACGACTCCGCCAACGAGCACAGCATCTCGTCCGACTTTGTAAGAACCTGCTGCGAAGACAACGCAGGCAACATTTGGATTGGTACCTTTCAGGGACTGAACCGGTATAATAAACGTAACAAACAGATAGACAATTATACCCGAAACAGAGACAAAACAGAGGGACTAACCCACTCGTCGATCTGGTCTATCGTGAAAGATCCCCAAGGAACACTCTGGCTAGGAACATACTTTGGAGGTGTAAACTATTTCAATCCGGAATATGAAATCTACACGCGCTATAAAACGGCCGATAACGGACAGAACGGGCTAAGTAGCCCGGTAGTAGGACGCATGACCGAAGATCGGCAAGGCAACCTATGGATCTGTACAGAAGGAGGAGGAATCAACATATACGACCGGAAGAACAAAACCTTCAAATGGTTGAAACAGGAAGCAGGCCGGAATAGTATCTCGCACAACAACGTAAAAGCGATTTACTATGACGAAAAGAACGAAACCATGTGGATAGGCACACATTTGGGCGGACTGAATAAGCTCAATCTTCGTACCAATCAATTCACTCATTATCGTTCTGTGGAAAATGACTCCACCACACTACCATCGGATATCATTCGAGACATCACGCCTTATGGTAATTTACTGATTATCGGCACGCAGAATGGTGTTTCTCTCTTTGACCCGCAAACAGGCCGATGTCAACAACTATTCAAGGATTCGAAAGCCGGACGGGCCATTCGCATTGTAGCCGATCTGTTTATGGATAAAGACAGTACACTCTGGATTGCAGCAACCGGCGAAGGTGTATATACATATCGATTTGACAGTAAACAGCTCAAAAATTATCAGCACCGCCCCGACAAAGCCAATAGTTTAAGCAATAACAACATCAACAGCATCACCCAAGACAGTCAGGGGAGACTCTGGTTCTCTACTTCGGGTAGCGGACTCGATCTGTATTTGCCCGAAACAGACAGTTTTGAGAATTTCGATATGCAACGGAACGGACTATCAAGCGACTGTATCTACGAGGTCTGCGAATCATCTATCGAAAAGGGCAATCTGTTACTTATTACGAATCAAGGATTCTCACTGTTTAACTATGCCGACGGCACCTTTCGCAACTACAACGCCGAAAACGGGTTCCCGCTGACAGCCGTTAATGAAAATGCCATGTACATAACCCGGGATGGCGAAGTGTTTCTGGGAGGAGTACAAGGCATGATTTCATTTCGCGAGAAAAATCTACGTTTTCAACTCAAACCTTATCACATCACTCTTTCACGCCTATTGGTCAACGGACACGAAGTGAGCCCCAATGATGAAACCGGCATCTTGGCTCAGTCGCTATGCTATACCCGGGAGATTACACTCGAAGCAGATCAATCAATGTTCAGCATAGAGTATGCTACCTCCAACTTCATTCCTGCCAATCGAGACGATGTATTCTATCGGCTAGAGGGCTTTTCGGACGATTGGAACGACACGCATCGAAAACAGAAATTGATTACCTACACCAACTTAAATCCGGGTACCTACACTCTCGTTATCAAAGGTAAGAGCGATTTAACAAAAGAGGTGCGGCTCATCATTCATGTACTACCGCCATGGTATAAAACCTGGTGGGCGTACCTCATTTACACGATCATACTAGGCAGTTTGCTCGGCTATTTAATACGGACCTATAAATCTCGCATCAAGCTAAGAGAGTCATTAAAGTACGAACAGAAGCACATTGAAGATGTGGAGAAACTCAATCAATCCAAGTTGTTGTTTTTCACCAATATCTCGCATGAGTTCCGTACACCTCTTACACTCATCGTTGGACAGGTAGAAGCATTGCTTCAAGTACAAAGCTTTACACCACATGTATACGGTAAGATATTGGGCGTCTACAAGAGCAGCATCCAGTTACGGGAACTCATTACCGAACTACTCGATTTCCGCAAACAGGAACAGGGACATATGAAAATCAAGGTGAGTAATCACAACCTGGTCGATTTTCTCTATGAAAACTACCTGCTCTTTCTTGAATATACAAATAGCAAACAAATCAACTTCCAGTTTGCTAAAGAGGAAGAGGTAATCGAAGCGTGGTATGACCAAAAACAGATGCAGAAGGTTATCAACAACTTACTGTCGAATGCACTGAAGCATACCAAAGCAGCAGACACCATTTCTATCAACGTCAGGAAAGAAGGAAATCAGGCCATCATCGAGATACGCGATACCGGAACGGGCATAGACGCTACAGAGATAGATAAAATATTCGATCGATTCTATCAAACAGAGCGACTCGATTCCTTCTCGACCGGAGCCGGAACAGGTATCGGACTGGCTTTGACTAAGGGAATCATCGAGCTGCATCACGGAACAATCCGGGTTGAAAGTGAGCTCGACAAAGGGAGTTGCTTCATCATCACCCTAAAATTAGGCAACGGACACTTTGATAAAGAACAGCTTTCGCTACAACCCGATGCAAGCAGCCAGGCAGACGTATTTAAGCCTCAATCCGATGAGGCAACCGAACTGTTGTCGGAACCAAGCGAGCCGTACAAACGAATTCCCAATGCAAAGATGTTGATTGTTGAAGACAACGAATCGATCTTAAAAATGCTGGTTGATATTTTCCAGCTATTCTATCAAGTAACAACCGCATCGGATGGAGTAGAAGCGTTGGAACGTATACAAGAAGAGATGCCCAGTATTGTACTGAGCGATGTGGTCATGCCGCGCATGTCGGGCACTGAACTCTGTAAACAGATCAAGAGTGACTTTAATACCTGCCACATTCCTGTGGTATTGCTCACTGCCCGAACAGCAGTGGAACATAACATCGAGGGGTTGCGCATCGGAGCAGACGACTATATCACCAAACCTTTCAATATCAATATTCTTATTTCGCGCTGCAATAATCTGGTGAACTCACGCATCTTGCTCCAAGAAAAGTTCAGCCGACAGCCACAGGCTTTTGCCCAGATGTTGGCAACCAACCCGATGGACAAGGAGATGCTCGATAGAGCGATGGATATCATTGAGCGACATTTGGACGACACCGAGTTTAACGTCAACATCTTTGCGCGTGAGATCGGCATGGCGCGTACCAACTTATTCACGAAACTGAAGGCCATCACCGGACAAACACCAAACGATTTCATCCTTACCATCCGCCTTAAGAAAGGAGCAATTATGCTACGAAACAATCCGGAACTGAACATCTCCGAAATATCGGACAAAATTGGGTTCTCTTCATCACGATACTTCAGTAAATGCTTTAAAGACGTCTATCACGTTAGTCCGATGAGTTATCGGAAAGGAGAAGTCGAAGGAGAGGAAAATGATGATCAATAGTTCGATCTTTGTACTTTTTTAGCCCATGTTCGTACGGTGTTATCCTAGCAATCCTTCTTTTAGAGATACCTTTGCACAAAGAAATCCCTAAAAGAATCATATCATGTCTATTTTATCGCGTACACTGCCTCTGCTTCCGGGCATAGCCTTACTGGCTGGCTGTGGCATCAAAGGTCAGAAAGAGACCACAAAGAATAATCTGCAGCGACCCAACGTTATCTATATTTTTGCCGACGACTTGGGTATTGGTGATTTAAGTTGCTATGGAGCAAACAAAGTAAGCACTCCCCACATTGACCGTTTAGCAGGACAAGGAGTGCAATTCACCAACGCTTACGCTACTTCGGCCACCAGTACACCCTCACGTTTCGGGCTGCTTACCGGCATGTATCCTTGGCGGCAAACAAATACCGGAATTGCTCCGGGCAACTCCGAACTCATTATCGATACAGCCTGTGTCACCATGGCCGATATGATGAAGCAGGCCGGATATGCTACCGGAGTGATCGGGAAATGGCATTTGGGGCTGGGTCCTAAAGGAGGAACCGACTTTAACAAGCAAATCTCACCCAACACACAAGACATCGGTTTCGACTATGAGTTTGTTATCCCAGCTACGGTAGACCGCGTACCTTGTGTGTTCGTAGAGAACGGACGCGTAGTCGATCTCGACCCGAACGATCCCATCCAAGTAGACTATCACAAGAAAGTAGGCAATTGGCCCACAGGCGAAGAGAACCCGGAATTAGTGACCCTCAAACCCAGTCAGGGACATAATAATACGATTATCAATGGTATTCCCCGTATCGGTTGGATGACGGGTGGACAAGCTGCATTGTGGAAAGACGAAGAGATAGCGGATGTGATTACCCAGAAAGCAAAAAACTTCATCGCGATGCATAAGAGCGAACCTTTCTTCTTATACATGGGTACACAAGATGTTCACGTTCCGCGTATCCCCCACCCTCGTTTTGCAGGCAAGAGCGGATTGGGCACACGCGGCGATGTTATCCTACAACTCGACTGGACGATTGGCGAAATAATGCAGACGCTTGACAGCCTTCAATTGGCCGATAATACGATTTTCATCTTTACCAGCGACAATGGTCCGGTTATTGACGATGGGTACCAAGACGAGGCTCGCGAACGACTCCACGGACATACACCGATGGGTATTTATCGTGGCGGCAAATACAGCGTTTATGAAGCGGGTACGCGTGTTCCTTTCATCGTTCGCTGGCCTGCCGGCATTAAACCGAGCAAGCAACAGGCTTTATTCTCACAAATTGATGTATATGCTTCGCTGGCTTCGCTACTTAATCAGCCCATAAAAGCAAATGCTGCTCCCGATAGTGAGGATCACTTAAATGCCTTATTGGGCAAAGAAGCTACGAACCGGGATTATATCATTCAGCAGAACCTGAATAATACATTAGCCATCATTCAGGGGCAATGGAAATACATTGAGCCTAGTAACCAATCAGCCATTGAGCCTTGGACAAAGACCGAACTAGGCAATGATAAGAAAGCACAACTCTATGATTTATCAACCGATCCGAGCGAAAAGCGAAACATAGCAGACAAGCATCCGGAGGTTGTAAAGGAGTTATCAGCAACACTGCAAGCAGTAAAAGCTAAATAACACCTAGAAACAGAAAGGCTTCACTTGCTCTATCATTTTGCAAGTGAAGCCGTAACTATGGAGCTAAAAAATAATTAAGGTCAATATAGATCTGATTCTCTACTTTACTTCGATAGTTATTTCCTAAAGGACCGCTTTACCAAGATCTACATTGGCTTTGCCAGCCAGAAAACTTACGTTTAGTTGTTCGAATAGCATACACAAGTATGTATGATATTATACATCATCTGTACGTATTTCACCCATTTTTTAGCAAAATTTTATCTAGTTTTGCAATACTAAACGATTGGATCGTCACCAATAATTCATACACATACTGATATCCATTGATTGACCTAACAATACAAATATCGGAACCTATTAATTAGTATTATGCGCCGTGAGCGATGTACTCCAAACACTATATAGCCTCTATTATTAACCTTAAAAGGCACAAACCTTATAACATAAAAGAGAATACTAGCAAACGTCGGCTTAGAAAGCTACACTAACCTATTTTTTTAATATAGAACCAAGGCGGTTCATTCAAACCATCAATATTATGATTAAAGACAGATTAAAGATAGCACTTTGGCTATCGATTGGCATGTTTTTTGTTCCTACGATCGTATGGGCACAGGTCATTATTACAGGCACAGTTTCTGATAGTTATGGCCCTGTTATAGGGGCCAATATCATTGAGAAAGGAACGACTAATGGCGTAATCAGCGACATAAACGGAGATTTCAAACTCCAAGTAAGCAACACAAAAAAAACCATAATAAAGGTAAGTTATGTCGGCTACAAAGACAAGGAGATTCCCTTGAATGGTAAAGTTAAATTCCATATAAATTTGGAAGAAGACTCAGAAACTCTGCAAGAAGTAACTGTGGTTGCTTATGGTATTCAAAAGAAAGAGACCTTAACCGGGGCTATTTCATCGGTAAAGACCGATGCGCTGCTTGCCTCCCCCAATGCGAGTGTCGCCAACTCATTAGCAGGTAAGATTACTGGTCTGTCGTCGGTACAAAACAGTGGACAACCCGGAGCTGAAGACCCGAAAATTTTTGTACGCGGTGTGGGCTCACTCACTGAAGGCGGAGCAGCACCGCTCACCTTGGTGGATGGCGTGGAGCGTAATTTCTACCAAATGGACCCTAATGAAATTGAAAGTATTACGGTATTAAAAGATGCTTCGGCAACTGCCGTTTTCGGTGTACGTGGTGCCAATGGTGTGATTTTGGTTACCACCCGACGCGGCACTGACAGCCGTGCCAAGATTTCACTCAGTTCATCGGTAGGTATTTCTCAAATTGCACAATGGGTGGAAATGAGCGATGTGTATACCTATGCCCAATTATATAATGAGCAGGAGCGTAACGACGGACGGGAGGAGATTTTTAAACCCTACGACTTGGATCGATTTGAAAAAGGTGACAATCCCATTATGTATCCCAATATAAATTGGCGCGACTATATGGTAAAAACAGCCTCGATACAGGCTCAACACAACCTGAATCTTTCGGGAGGTACAGATAAGATACGTTACTTTGTGTCGGTAGGTTTCCTCTATCAGGACGGATTACTGAAAGATTTCGGTACCAATGATAGTTATAAGTACAAACGCTACAACTACCGCACCAACCTTGACTATTCTATGACCAAAAGCACCACTTTGAAATTGGGCATAGATGGTATTGTGGGCGATCGTCAGGAGCCTACCAATACCAATATTTGGAAAGATCTTTCTATCTCTCAACCTTTCTCCGGTCCCGGTTTGGTCAATGGCAAGCCCATGACTTCGAAAGAACATTACAGCAGTATTCTTTACAGAAATCCTTTTATTATCACCTACGGTAAAGGGCACAGCAACAATGTTGCAAACACAATGAACCTCGATTTGCATTTGGTGCAAAACCTTAATTTCATCACCAAAGGGTTGTCGGTTGAAGTAAAAGGAGCTTATAACACTGATTACTCGGTAATCACCATCCGGAGAGGAAACATAGAGACTTATACCCCGTACTTTGAATCGGAAATCAACGGCTCGGAACTGAATGTAGGCGACTCCGATTTTAACTATAACATTGTACACCGCATCAGTGGAATCAATTCGAAAGACAGCTGGGAACAAAATAACAACCGTGGACGTAATTGGTATTTCGAGACCAACGCACGCTACAATCGCAAGTTCAACAACCACAATATGGGCGTTCTATCGCTCTATAACCAAAACAAGAAATATTATGGCCCATGCGCAAAAGTCCGTGGATGACAATTACGCATGGGCCGTTAATGCTTTTCTTCTATTCTCTTTTGAATAGACTTCTAATAGATAAGAAATGTGAACGAAATGTAATAACTTAAATTAAATTTTTATGAAAAGGAAAATCAGATTTAAGATAGCACTTTGGCTATCACTCATGATGTTTTTTGTGCCTACGATGGCTTTAGCGCAGGTCATGGTTACAGGTAATGTCTCTGATGATATGGGACCTATTATTGGTGCCAATATTATAGTTAAAGGTAGTATTAGCGGTGTTATTAGTGATGTGGATGGAAACTTTAAAATACAAGTACCGAATTTGAATAAAGCTGTTCTGAAGATAAGCTTTATTGGTTATAAAGAGCAAGAAGTACCACTAAATGGCAAGAATCACGTCAAGGTAATCTTAAAAGAAGACTCTGAAATGCTGGAAGAGGTTACGGTAGTTGCTTACGGTGTGCAGAGGAAAGAGACTCTGACAGGTGCTATATCTTCTGTTAAAACAGAATCTTTACTGGTATCGCCCAATGCCAGTGTAGCAAACTCATTGGCAGGTAAGATTCCGGGATTTTCGTCGGTTCAGTCGAGCGGACAGCCAGGTGCCGAAGACCCTAAAATTTATATTCGTGGCGCCGGGGCTTTGACGGAAAGTGGTTCTTCGCCTTTGATATTAGTGGATGGTGTAGAACGTAGTTTCTTCCAAATGGATCCTAACGAGATTGAAGATGTGACGGTATTGAAAGATGCTTCGGCTACAGCTGTATTCGGGGTGCGCGGTGCCAACGGTGTAGTTTTGGTAACTACGCGCCGCGGTGCAAAAGGTAAAGCCAAGATAGCGGTTAATTCATCAGTAGGTATACAAACTCCTACCCGTATGCTGCACAATGCCGACAGCTATACATACGCCACTCTATTCAGAGAGCGTGAAATAAATGACGGTCGCGATCCGGATAGGTATTTCACGGACTATGATTTGGAGCGTTTTCGTTTGGGCGATGAGCCTATTATGTATCCAAGTATGGATTGGCGCTCCTATCTATTGAAAAAATCAGCCATACAAACACAACACAATCTTAATATATCGGGCGGTACTGATCAGGTGCGATATTTTATTTCCGTAGGGTATCTCTTTCAGGACGGCCTTTTCAAAAATTTCGGGAATAGTTCGGAAGGATATAGCTACAATCGCTATAACTATCGTACCAATTTGGATATTGATATTAGTAAAACCACTCTTCTGAAGCTTGGTATAGGTGGCGTTGTGGGTAATCGAAAACAATCAGCGGTTCCGGAAGATGGAATGTGGAGAAACATGAATAACAGTCAACCGTTTTCTAGTCCAGGTGTAATTGATGGAAAAGCAGTCGTTATTCCTAATAAGTATGGTGATATTGTAAACAGCGATCCTGTGACAAATATTTATAATCGTGGTTGGCTCAAGACTATGACCAATACATTGAACATGGACTTACTGCTAGTGCAAAAGTTGGATTTCCTAACCAAAGGACTTGCAGTAGAAGTGAAAGGGGCTTATAATACCGATTACATCTTCAGAAAAGGTATGACAAAGCAGGCTAGCCGTTATCGATTGTATAGTGCCTATTATCAGTCGGAACTGGAGAATCCTGAGATGAACCCTACCGATCCGAACTACAATAAGTCAATTGTTTATTTAGTCTCTGGAAATGAAGACGGCCCAGCGTATAGTGAAGGTGATGGTCGTGGACGTAATTGGTATTTCGAGGCCAGTTTAAGATATAATCGAAAGTTCGGTGATCACAATGTAAGCGGTTTGTTACTGTATAACCAAAACAAAAAGTATTACCCCGGACAGTTGAGCTTTATTCCTACAGCCTACGTTGGTTTGGTGGGTAGAGCTACTTACGATTACAAGTCCCGTTACTTGGCGGAGTTTAATATTGGTTACAATGGCTCCGAAAACTTTGCACCGGAAAAACGTTTTGGTACTTTCCCTGCTTTTTCGTTGGGATATATTCTTTCTGAAGAGAAATTCATGAAAAATATAAAGTTCCTTGATTTCCTGAAATTCAGAGCCACAGTCGGTCTGGTTGGTAACGATAATATAAGTAATAACCGTTTTCTTTATTTGCCAGATAGCTATGATATAGATAAGAGTGGTACAGACAGAGAATGGGGAAATAATCAATGGGGCTATAATTTTGGTTATGACAATGCCACCGTTATGAAAGGTACGTTGGAAAACCGTTTAGGTAACCGCAATGTGACTTGGGAAACTTCCTTGAAGCAGAACTATGGTATCGACATTAATTTTTTTGATAACCGTTTGAAAACCAAGTTCGATTACTTCATTGAGAAGCGTAAAAATATTCTGATTGCACGTAAGACCCTTCCAGGTATCACAGCCTTTACCCCATCTCTGCTTCCTGTGGTGAATATGGGAGAAGTTGAGAATAGAGGCTATGAAATTGAACTGAACTGGAACGACCGTATCGGCAATGATTTCAGCTATTACCTGAATGCTAACATATCTTATGCCAAGAATAAGATAATCTTCCAGGATGAAGTGGAGCCTAACGAGCCTTATCTATGGCGTACGGGCAAGCAGGTAGGAGCTGTGTTCGGTTATATATCCGATGGTTTCTATCGTGAAGACGAATTCAATATCACAACTGATGCGAAAGGTAAAAAGGTATATACCTTGAAAGAGGGAAATCCGGTTACGCAGATTGCTGTACTTCCAGGTGATGTGAAGTATAAGGATTTAAATGGGGATAAGTTTATTAATGAGGATGACCAGTGTCAAATAGGATCTTCTTCACGTCCTAATTATATGTTCGGCTTGAATTATGGTTTCGACTATAAAGGTTTCTTCTTTTCAATGAACTGGACAGGCGCTGCCGAGCGTTCAGTAGTGCTAGGTCATATGTTTAGCAACCCGTTCGGCGGAACATTGATGGAATATCAAACAGAAGGTATTTGGAGACCTGAAACGGCTGAGGTAGCCACTGCTCCCCGTCTCTCAAAAGATCATGCCGACTATAACCATCGACAATCAGATCTTTGGGTAAAAGATGGATCTTATTTAAAATTAAAGAACTTGACAGTGGGATATAACTTCATAAACCGTCCGGCCTTGAAGAAACTAGGTATCAGTCAGTTGGGAATTAAATTTACAGGCTATAACCTGTTGACTTTCGACCATCTCAAAATTATGGATCCGGAATCCAATCCAGATTGGTATAATGACCGTTATCCGGTAATGAAGATTTATAACTTGGGTGTGAATATTACTTTTTAAAAAATAATATGATTACCCGTTGGCGGAATTAATTATCTAATAAGATGTTTTAAAATAAGTTGTACATATTCGTGATATTTAGTATATTAGAAGTGAGCAAACTTTTTAATATGTCATCACTCTATGCACAACTTATATGCAATATTCGCAAAATTTCTCCACATTTGCAAGGAGTTTTCTGATAATCTTGTAACCGAACACGGTAACATACCTCGCCCCGGAGTTGTTCCTCGTTTTTCTGATTTAGAAGTAGTTTCTCTTAGCCTTACGATGGAGTCTATTGGTTTGGATAGTGAAAACTACTTATTTTCCAAACTAGGAGAATACTCCAATGAGCTGCCACATCTAATTTCAAGAAGACAATTTAATGATCGTAGGAAACTCACAGCCAATCTCTGTAAAGAGATACGCGAAAGAATTGTGACTGAAATTGATGGTGGGGAAGAATTCTTCTGTATAGATTCAAAGCCAATAGAGGTTTGTCGTATTGCCAGAGCTAAACGCTGCAAAGTTGGCAAAGATGACTATGAACGTTCACCTGCATTTGGATATTGCGCTTCACAAAAACTTTATTACTATGGCTACAAACTACACGCAGTCTGTGGATTAAACGGTGTGATACACTCCTTTGATTTGACAAAGGCAAACGTTCATGACATTCATTATCTTCAGGATGTAAAGTATGAATATCAGGATTGTAGCCTGTTTGGTGATAAAGGATATATTGGAACTGAGGTACAATTGGATTTATTTGAAAGTGCTAACATTAAACTGGAAGTACCTTACAGACTCAATCAAAAGAATTGGAAGCCAACATTTATTCCTTTTGCTAAAGCAAGGAAAAGAATTGAAACACTCTTTTCGCAGATGTGTGACCAGTTCATGATGATAAGGAATTATGCCAAAGACGTCAATGGGATTTTTACTAGGATAATCAGTAAGATTAGCGCTCTTACGATTTTGCAATACATCAACAAAATGAACAATAGACCTATTGGAAGGATTAAATATGCGCTAATTTAATTCCGCCAACGGGTTATGATTATGAAGAAATATATAAATAGCTTGTTCGTGGTTTTTTCGTTGCTATTCGTAGGATGTGACGATTTCAAGTTTGGTAATGCCTTTCTTGAGAAACCTTTAAGTGACGAGGTGAATATAGACAGTGTGTATGCGCATAAAGTATATGCTGAACAAGCATTGGCGCAGATCTATCATACGCTTCCAGACTTTCAACCTCAGGCCAATCGCTTGTCATGGGGTATATTGGAGTCTTTGACTGATTTGGCGGATATGACTAAAGGTGGAGGTAACAGTTATCATAAAGGCACTATGTCGGCAGCCGATCCGGGTGGTGGTCCTTATCAGATGATTTATAACGAGGCTGATGGAGCAATGTCTGCTACTTGGGGTATTCGTAAAGCTTATATATTCCTGGACAACATAGATCGTGTACCCGATATGACGGATGAAGAAAAGCGCACCCGTAAAGGAGAAGCTAAAGCTATCATGGCTTTTCATTATGTGCAAATGTTCCGTTATCTGGGAGGTATGCCATGGATTGATCGTGCCTATGGTCCCGGAGATGAAATGAAATTTACCCGTATGACGGTGCAAGATATGGTGACAAAGGTGCGTAACTTAATTGATGAGGCTGCCGCCATGCTACCATGGGAAGTAGAAGCTGCAGATGACGGACGTATGACAAAGGCTGGTATGATGGCATTGAAAGTACGTTTTCTGTTATTTGCTGCCAGCCCCTTATTCAATAGCGAACAACCATTCAAGTCGGGAGAGGCTTCTAATCGGCACTATACATGGTGGGGAAATTATGATAAGAGCCGTTGGCAAGATGCATTAGACGCTGGTTTGGCGTTCTTGCGTGAAAATCAAAATAATAATAACTTCTATCAATTAGTTAATACAGGTAATCCGCGTAAAGATTTCTGGGATGGGTATTTTACCCGTTACAATCATGAGATTTTGATATGTAGTCATCGTTATACGAAATGGAATGTGAATAGTAAGGCTATTTCACAGATTAGATATGGAGCAGGCCATCCTACTATGAATTATGTAAATATGTTCCAAATGAAAGATGGAACAGAGTTTGACTGGAATAATCCGGTGCATGCTAAATATCCTTTCTTTGATGCAAAAGGCAATATGGTTCGTGATCCACGTCTGTATGAGACTGTCATTGTAAATCAGGACAAAATATTGGGACGTAAGGCAGAAATATACTGGAAAGGACGTGATGCTCCGAATCGCATGGGAGGAAAGGGTAATGGTGACTTTATTTGGAATAACTATGCTATCTGTGGTATAGCAGTGCGCAAGCATACACAAGATTTGAGAGTTGATGTGCAGAATAAGTTCTATGAATGTCCATTGCTACGTTTACCAGAAGTTTATTTGAGCATAGCTGAAGCAATGAATGAGTTGGGCAAAGCTACGGAGAAAGACGAATTTGGACGCGATGCTTACGATTATGTCAATTTAGTTCGCGACCGTGTAGAAATGTGGGGTTATACTAAAGAAATGATTACTCCAGGAAAGGGTTTGCGTGAAGCCATTTTGCGTGAGAGAGCGTTGGAGTTTGGTTTTGAAGAAGTACGCTACTTCGATATCAATCGTTGGAAACACAAAGATTATTTGGATATCACTCGTTATACGTTGGATACATGGAAAGAAGCAGACGGTTCTTATCGTCATGAATTGACGCAATTCTTCCCAAACAAACGTATATGGGTAGAACTTTGGGATGATCGTTACTATTTGACTCCACTTCCATTGATAGAAATCAACAAGAAGTATGGTTTGGTTCAGAATCCCGGTTGGGAATAATGAAATTCTAATTATTAGCACAAATGTGATATGAAAAAAAGAAATATATTGATATTTGGAATGGCCGGTTTGTTTTCACTCGCAACCATGGCTCAACAGACGGTTACAGGAATAGTACAGGATCGTTATGGCATTCCAATGAAGGGAGTGGCTTTGTTTACCGTAGGTGCACCAGAAAACAAAGTGATAACTGGTGAAAACGGAGCATTTGTTCTCAAAGCGGACGAAGGAGACTATATCGAAGTGAGATATGCCGATGGTAAAGTAAGGCGTGTATGGGTATCAGATAAGTCAGTGAAAATTTGTTTGACCGATGTGGATTTCTTGGTAGAGAATAGAGGAGTAGAGTATACGGAACGTGAACAAACGCAGGCTGTCACCACGATTTCCGGTGAAGCGTTAAGATCAAACTCTTCTCCCAATCTGACCAATGCGTTAAATGGCTTATTCCCGGGATTAATGGTGAAGCAAAATACCGGTTGGACGAAGAATGCCAGTTTGACAGTTCGTGGAGGAGGCTCTTTGAGAGGGGCTGAACCCTTAGTGATTGTAGATGGAATACCTCGCCCTTTAGAATATGTCAATGGGAACGAAGTGGAAAGTATTTCTGTACTGAAAGACGGAGCCGCTACTGCTTTGTGGGGATTGCGTGGAGCTAATGGTGTAATTGTAGTTAAGACGAAACGAGGCCTGTATAATACTAAAAGTGTAAACGTAAATTATACCTTTGGAATGGGGATGCCCATCAATCAGCCTAAATTTGTAGACGGATATACTTATGCACAGATGAAGAATGAAGCGTTGTATTATGATGGTCTGGAACCACAATACAATCAAGCAGCTTTAGATGCTTTTCGCGATGGTTCTCGCCCGGACTTGTATGCGAATACTAACTGGATGAGTGAAGCGTTGCGTAATCACACTACAAACCATCAATTGAACCTCTCTTTCAGAGGAGGAGGGAAGTCTTTGCGCTACTATGCGTTGGTGAATTATAAGAACGATCAGGGTATTTTGAATGAAAGTCTTACTCAACTTTCCGAACGTTATGATGCGCAAATGAAGAAATATGACTTGAATGCTCGTATTAATTTGGATGTTGACATTACCAGTTCTACCACGGCTACTTTGTCAATGTTCGGTCTGTTGCGTGAAGAAAATCGCCCAAGGATCAGTGAGGGAACCATGTTTTCCTATCTATATAACACTCCTTCGGCAGTATATCCGATTCGTACCTCTTCTGGTGAATGGGGAGGAAGTCTGTTATTCCCGAACAACCCTATTGCCGAAATTGCCGATATCGGATATTACCGAACTGATCGGCGTCTGCTACAATCAAATTTACGTATTCATCAGGACTTGTCTATGCTGGCGAAAGGTTTGAGTGCAGAATTATCCCTTGCGTATGATAATGATGCCGTTTTTCAAGAGACTGGTACACAAAGCTATGTTTATGAACAGAATGACCTGATATTGAATCCGAATACGGGAGAATATGAAATCGTGACAGAAAAAAAAGGTGAAGATAAAGCTCTATCTATTAATAATAATAATCTGAACAGTCAGTACATGCGCACGGTACTTGAGGGTAAGATTGGTTATGACCGTGCTTTTGGTCGTCATGCCGTGAATGGATTACTTCAATATTGGCAACAGTCCTATGTTCCGAAAGGTAGAAATAATTCCATGTATCGTCAGTCATATATGTTTGCAGGAGGATATAACTACGACAATCGTTATGCACTGAACGTAATAGTGAATCGTATGGGTACCAGTGTATTGAGCAGAAATGATAAATATCGTACTTATCCCTCCGTATCGGCTGCTTGGATACTTTCCAATGAGTCATTTATGAAGAACCTGCAGATAATAGACAATTTCAAGTTGCGCGCCTCCTGGGGACGTTCGGGCAATGACAATATTGGCTACGAACTAGATGTACGTTACTGGGAAAGTACTGGTGGTTATCAATTCGGTGTTACTCCAGCAGGTTCTTCCGGTATGCATGCAGGTACATTGGCTATAGAGAAGCTTGACATTGAGATAGCAGATAAATATGACGTAGGATTTGATTTGCAGATGTTGGACAAGCGATTGTCTTTAGCTACGGATTTCTATATGGATAAGCGGAGAAATATATTGGTAAGTAATAGCTCTCTGTATTCTGCAGTGATTGGAGCAGGGATTCCCAGCCAATGCATCGGTGCGGTCGACACGAAAGGTCTTGAACTATCGTTGGTTTGGAGAGATAAAGTAGGTAAGAACTTCAACTACTATGTAGGTGGAAATTTCTCGTCCATGAAGACTGAAATTATGGAAAACGGTGAAGGATATCAGCCTTATAGCTACCTGTATAAGAAAGGTAATCAACTGGGACAGAATTATGGTTTGGAGGCTATCGGATACTTTAACGATTGGGATGATATTAAAAAAAGTCCTGAACAAACATTCTCTGATGTACGTCCGGGTGACATTAAATATAAAGATCAGAATGGTGACAATCAGATTAATGAACATGACGTTGTGTCTATTGGACATTCTATCAATCCTGGTTTTTTCTATGGCATCAATTTAGGGTTCGAGTACAAAGGTTTTGGTATTGATATGTTGTTTCAGGGTGCTGGGCAATTGAGTCGTATGTTGAATACGGCAAGCGTATATTGGCCGTTGCGCAACGGTAAGAGTAACTTGTCAAAGTGGTATCTTGAAGACAATGTACGATGGACTGAAGAAACTAAAAATAGTGCAACGTTGCCTCGTTTGACTACACTTAATAATGCTAATAACTTCCGTAGTAGCACTCAATGGCTGGCAGACGGTTCTTATTTAAAATTGCGTAACTTGAATATTTACTATAACCTGCCTCAGAAATGGATAAAACCTATGAGAGTAAATAAATGTCAGGTATATGTAAGAGGTAATAATCTGTTTTCTTGGGACCACATTGATTATGCAAATTGTGAGGATATATCTGTCAACTATCCAGACTTAATGTCTGTGTATGTAGGTTTAAATATTAACTTCTAAAAATAACAGAACAATATGAAACTAAAGAAATATATTACTTTTCTGGCTGCTATGGCTATATTGAGCGGTTGTGATTTTCTGGAGTTCGACGAATCACAAGGGCTTAATAAGAATCAAGCTTATGCAACTTTTGAAAATATTCAGAAGCAGGCTACGGCCATCTATCGCAAACTGTCGTCCGACTATGGTGTTATTGGTGGTGCATTACGCGAATCGGCTACGGATAATGCAATGTATACTGAAAAAAGTAATGCCGTGAATGATGTGTACACCAACAAATGGAGCTCGATTAACTTAATTGATAATCAGTGGGGAGGTTATTATGAGCTGATTCACGATGTGAACCTCTTTTTGGAGAACTATACGGAGGAAGCACTCGACATCTACAAGTGGGATAAAAATTTTAAAGATGATTTGACAAAGGTACGTATGGCATTGAAAGAAGTGAAAGTTTTGCGTGCTCTCTATCATTTTGAATTAGCCAAACGTTATGGAGACATCCCTTTGGTACTGAAAACCTATAAATTGAATGAAATTAACGACGTAAAGAAATCGTCTTTTCAAGATGTAATCGACTATATTGATCAAGAATGTGCTACGCAGGCTCCAGAACTTCCAGTGTCATTCAATGATTTTGTCGGTAAAGAGGTTGGTCGCGTGAACCGTGGCGCCGCTTATGTCATCCGTGCTCGTGCATTGCTTTATGCTGCCAGTCCGTTGTTCAACAAGGACAACAACACGGAACTTTGGAAAAAAGCGGCTGATGCTGCATACGAAGTAATCAAACTGAATACCTATCGATTGGAAAAGATTGACAAAGATCCGTTGTGGAATAAAAGCGGTAACGATGTTTTGCCTTCCAAACAATTAATTTTTGAAACGCGTGGTAGTACAAATAACTCTTTTGAGAAGAATAATCTGCCAGTCGGTGGTTTCGGAGTAGTGTCGCTTGGCCGAAATGTTCCGACACAAAACTTGGTGGACGAATATGAAATGGCAGACGGTGTTCCGTTTGACTGGAACAATCCAGATCATGTAGCTAATATGTATTATAATGCAAGTGGAAAGGCTACTCGTGACCCTCGTCTTTATCAGAATGTGTTGTGTAACGGCCGAACCTTTATGAAGATTAAGTTGGAAACTTACGAAGGTGGTAAAAATGGTGTTCCATTGGATGGTGCCACTACTACAGGCTATTATTTAAAGAAGTTGGTAGATGAAACGGTATCTTTGGATCCGGTGAAGCCGATTTCCAAGCCTCACCATTTTCCGACTTATCGTTACGCCGAAGTTTTACTGAACTATGCTGAAGCTATGAATGAGTGGAAAGGACCTGACTATACGGATGCCACTCATCCGCTTTCTGCCCGTGATGCGTTAAATCAAGTTCGTTTGGCTGCGAATATGAAAGAGGTAGTTGCCGTCAATCAAACCGAATTTCGAGTGAAGGTACGTAAGGAACGTCGCATTGAACTGGCTTTCGAAGATCACCGCTTTTGGGATATTAGACGATGGAAAGAAGGTAAACTTGTGCAAAATATCTACGGTGTGAAAATACAGAATGACAATGGAATACTCTTATACAAAAAAGAAAAGGTACAAGAACGTGTTTGGGATGACAGAATGTATCTATATCCTATCCCCCAAAATGAAATTTATGTGAATAATAACTTAACACAAAATCCAGGATGGTAAAATCATCTACAAGACTTTTAATAAAGAATTAGTGATGAAAGGTAAAGAGAGGGATTGTGAGATTCTTCTCTTTACCTTTCATTGTATTTTTTATAATATCAATTTATAATGAATCATTATGCAGAAAAAACAATTATACTTTTTCTTTTGATTTGTACGCCTATGTTGTCCATGACACAAGAGAAAGAAATGAAATTTGCTTTTCACAATTATAACCGTTATTATGGTGAAGCTCGTCAAAAGAAGGATGATGTGAAAGGTGAAGCGATGCTGATATTACGAGATACTTTTGCAAAAAATCCTTATAGGTATCATTCTATGAGTACGGACTTAACAGTGCAGGAGTGTCTGGAACAATTGGATGCGAATGGAGTATTTTTAGGGTTGAAAGATTTGGAGGAAGGTTTACGAAAAAATGGGGGCTTTCAGAAGATATCTTCAAGTTCGCAAAACAAAATAGGCCTATTCCTTACAGATGCTTTTAATCGTATTTGGAAAATAGCAGATACTTATCGTAAAGGAATGATATCTGAGGAACAGGCACTTTCAAACAAAGTGTTGAAAGCTATCCTCCATTACGGCACTATTGAAGCCGGAAGACCAAATGATGGTCCTCGTTTGCATACTTCTTGTTTTGCTATGCCGACAGTAGCCTCCAATATATATTTCTGTTTCCTAAAACAGATGGATAAGGCAGAAAATGGACAAGGAGAAGATTTACTAAAAGAAGCTTGTGTTATGCTGAAAGTTATTGGACTGCAAGCCTGGACACAACCTTTGCGACATGACGAAACAGATCTAAATGTAGTTTCAATTCCTCGTTTTCGTAATCACGTATGGTGGGTGGGTGGTAATGCGTTGGGGTATCGTTCCTTGTTGCCGATAGCTGCCATGTATAGTTCTATTCCGATGATAGATTTGTTATCAGAAGTTTGTCAAAAGGATTGGTATTATTATAAAGGCTACAACAAGCAGATGAGCATCACATTTGACGAGCAGGGTAATTCTTATCTTGAAAAAACACCTGGTATGTACTGCACCCTAAGTGATAAAACCGGTAGCGAATGGAAAAAGTTCAGCTCTACTTTCTATATTCTCGAAAACATACTGCTAATGTTGCAGTTCAAGTTGCACACATCAGGTAATGTAGGTCACGTACCTGGTTTCAAACTTACCGATAAGAGTAACGTAGATTTCTGGATTGACGAAATCGCTCTTTCAGAAGCAGAAGATTAATCACCAAAAAAAACAATATATGAACACTTTAAACAGATTACTAAGACGGGTGCTGATACTAGCTCTGTCACTGATTGTCCCCTTTAGTATCCTTGCATTTAATGGATGTATCGATAAATCGGTCATCGATGATATATACATCGATAAACCGGATATTCCGGAAGAACCGGGTAAGATAGAAAAAGACCCTGATTTTATAGCTACCTGCCATAAAATCATCGAAAACATTGTAAAAGAAGAGACTGGCGGTTTGGACATCAACTCACTCGATAAAGCAGTAGAAGACAATCTGAAAAAGTTGAATCCTGACGGTTCCGTGAAAGGTTTGGATTATACTGTTTACGAAAATAACGAGTGGAACCTGCGTACACATTTCGATGTGCTACTCTCTATGGCTAAAGCTTTTGCTTTGCCCAAAAGCAAATACTACAAGGATATGGTTTTACTCGAACGTATTGCCGATGGTCTTATTTATTGGGACGATGCCAACCCCAAAGCTGCCAACTGGTGGAACATACAAGTCGGTATAGCCAAACCGTTGGGTGTGATTTTAGCACTCACTCGCTCAGGTGAAGATCCTAAATTGAGTAGTAAAGTCCTAGGTAGAATGGTAAGATACATGCAATTGAATTGTGGTGACGTAACCAAGCAAACGGGTGCCAATGCTATCGATATAGCTTTACATTGGATTTGCCGAGGTGCGGTGTGGGAAGACCAAAACACCTTAAATACCGGCTTGCAAGAAGCATTCAAGCAACTGAATCGTGTGAGTAGTAATCAAGAAGGGATTCAATATGACGATTGTTTCTTCCAGCATGGTCCACAGCTTTATATCGGGGGATACGGTACTGTATTCTTAGATGGTATACTTAAAATCGTACAATATGCCAACGGCAGTAAATTCGCTTTGGCAGGTGAACAACTCGCCACTTTCCAGAATTTGGTAAAGGGTATCATGCTGAAAAGTCTACGTGGGAAGAGCGAACTGTTTAATGAGATGGGACGCAGTGTAAGTCGGCCAGAGGCTTCTGACACTCGCTTCTGGCTCGGACGGTTGGACAAACTGGCTGAGGCAGATCCCGCTAACGCTTCAGTTTATCAGAAAAACAAAACATGGATTGAAACTAAAAACTATAGCGGTGCCGAAGAGTCATTAACCCAATACTTTGTAGGCGACTTCACTCTCTATCAAGGACCTGCTTACACCATGAGTGTGCGCTCAGTTTCAAGTCGTACTTCTCGTTGCGAAACCGGTGGTAATGGAGAAAACTTGAAAGGTTACTACATTTCAGACGGTTCTACCGCCATACAGCGTACCGGTGAGGAATATTTTGACATCTACCCCGTGTGGGATTGGAATATGGTACCCGGTGTAACCGCACTTCACCAAAAAACGACGCCTAAGGGTAAGGATTGGGGGCAATTGGGCAATACCAACTTCACCGGTGGCGTAAGCAATGGGAAAATTGGGAATTCGGTTTATAAGGTAGATAATAGTAACGATAAACTTGACTTGAAAGCCAATAAATCGTGGTTCTTCTGGGGTAAAGAAGTGGTGGCCATGGGTAGCGGTATCACTTCAAAAGCGACCGAGGAGGTACGTACATCGGTCAACCAATGTTTATACAAATCCGGTGCAAGCTACTTGGCAGACGATATTAAAACACCTGTAAACTTAAACAGCGCAATAGCCAATAAAAACATTAGGGCCATTTGGAACGATGGGATAGCTTACTTCTTTCCCGATGGGCAAAAGGTAAATATTACCGCTCAAAATAAGACTGAAAACTGGAAAACTATCAATACCACTAAAAACAAAATACAAAACATGGATGTGCTTACCCTTTGGTTAGGTCACGGTGCAAACCCCTCACAATCCACCTATAGTTATGTCATTGTCCCAGGTATGAGCGAGGCAGAAATACAAACTTACAAAGTGAAGTCAGAGATTTTAGCCAATCAAGAGGGTCTGCATGCTGTACGCAACGATGGTGTGACGCAAATTGCATTCTTTTCAGCTGGTACATTGACCACCGACGAACTAGAACTCACTGTCGACAAACCTTGTGTGATGATTGTTAAGCCCACAAACAATGGTGCCAATATAGAGGTGGCAGATCCTAGCCACTCACTGAAAGAGTTGACTATCATCTTAAAGAGTGGAAACAAACAAACCTCACGAAATACAACTGTATTTGCCTCCGACGGTACTCGCAAAGGTCAGACACATAGCCTGAACCTCACATTCTAACAGATATGTAAGCAAACGACTCTTTAATAAGACGTGTCCTTACCCATTGTTCTATATCTTAAGGAAAAGCAAAGGAACAGAAATAGGCTGAATTTCAAGAGAGGGATTCAGCCTATTTGATAAATATGTAAAAGGTTTAACGGACACCAATAATCCATTACAAATATTCAAACACAGAAGTGATAGTAAGTGCCATCCGTCAGGAACTCTCCGAGCAGTTGGATATAGATTCTCTTCAGCAGATTCGATGTGAGTACTGGAAACCTTATATGAATAACCTTCATGTCTGCATGACCGATGCCACCTGCTATGAAAGCTATATGCTGAACCTCTTTCAAGGCTTTCAATGAAGGGATACGTCTGAAAGACTGTATTCGGTTACAACAGAGACTCACAAAGACCCGTGTTAAAGCTCTCGGAGCTGATTCTATCTATGCCAACAATGAAAATCGTAAGTTTTGTACCCAATATGGCATTGCCACTTCGTTTGTACGAAAAGGAAGAGCGGCTTAAATTGATTCCGGAAGAAAATGGGAGAAGAAGAGAGAGCTTCTTCAAAACCAGCATGTCTGTATGTCTGCTTTTTTGTCAAAAAGAAGAGAAAACAGAAAGGCTTCACTTGCTCTATCATTTTGCAAGTGAAGCCGTAACTATGGGGCTAAAAAATAATTAAGGTCAATATAGATCTGATTCTCTACTTTACTTCGATAGTCATTTCCTTCAAGACTACTTTACTACCATCTACGTTGGCATTGCCAGCCAGAAAGCTTACCGTATATCTGCCCGGAGTGTTAAATGTATAGCTATAGCTTGTTATGGTTCTATTGATATCTTTAATAGCCTCGCCGGTATCGGGGGGACAGCTGTTGAGCTTCATCTTTTCACTAATCAGCCAGTCATCATTATCGGCCCAGGTAGCGTGCGTATTGTTTCCTCCTTGTATCTGAATCTTATTTAGTTTTACCAACTCAATCAAGCTCCATGTACCTTGGATCAAGCTTCCCGAGACAACTTTCTTATAGCAGTTATTCTCTTTATTGGAGGGCTTAATATCGAAGCAAGAGAAGTTCATTCCGTCTCCTTTTATTTCGACAAGAGATCCGTTTTTCAGTTTATTAGAGACCAATAAATCGGTAATGATGATGGTACGTTGAGGCGTTGTTTGTGTATTGCCTTTGTATTGAAAGGCAAGTACAAATCCGCTTTGATACTCTTTCAAATCGAGGTTTCCCGTTTTTGTCACTTTACCGTCGACTATTTTGCATTGTTCGGTTATATCGTTCCATGCGTGTGTCTGGATCAAAGAACGGTCGGCTACAGTATCTTTCTGTGTCAATCCGGGAAAGTCTTTAGAGAGATAAACCTTCAATGCATTCGTCTGGGTACCGTATTTAGAGTCTACCGTAAACGAAAGGGTTGACTGCTCGATCTCCGAAGGGTCCAGTTCTATCCGGTCTCTGTTGACATACTTATGCCCGTCTTCACCCGAAAAGAAAGTGATAAAATTAGGATTCCCATCGAACTGAAACAGCACAGGTTCGCCGGCGGTAACCACCGTTTTATCGGGGGTTACATTAAAGTCTACATCTTCGATGGTCATTTTGTTGCAGGCACTCTGCAACAATAAAACAGCCATCCCACCTATAAATATATATTTTTTCATATTGTACTCTTTTGATTGATTAAAACATTTATTTCCAAGCAGCACTCTGTTGCAAGAGTTTGTTCAGACCCAGTTCACGATTGGGGATTGGTAACCATTTATACCGCTCGGTGGCGTTATTGGCATAACTAACAGCAAACTTCTTGCCCGATGACCAACGAGAGTCGGCCGTATTCAAAGCAACCAATCGCATGGTGGATACGTACTCATCCCAACGAATGAGGTCGTACTTACGTGTTCCCTCAAAACAAAGTTCGCGAGCCCGCTCGTCTTTAACCAACTGTTTAAACGAAGCGTAATCCATGCCGGTAACCTCAGCCACACCGGTAATGCTTCTGCGGCGAACCTCATTGATAGCATCATAAGCCGCCTTTGTAGGTCCGTTATTTACTTCATTCTCAGCTTCGGCAACCATTAACAGCACGTCGGCATAACGTAGTATGGGGTAATTGATCGGGGTCTGGTTCTTGTCGCGTGGAAGAACCTTTTCGTACTCACGACGGTATTTCCCGGCATTACGCTCTACGTATTCGGTAGCCGTAAAAGTTCCTTTATCCGCACCATCTGCATCCGTTCTTTTATCGCCCTTATATCCCCAATACCCTTTCAGATACTCGTTCTTCGAATTCTTCACATAGCGATAAGGGGCAATGTTCCAATCTCTGCGTACATCGGGGTGAAGTTTCTCTTTGAGACTTCCTTGTTCAAAGCCATCATCTACCAGGCCGTCGCCGTTCAAGTCATTATACATATCCCATAAGTTGAGTGTACAAGAGATAAAGCCGTAGCTATACCCCTCCGAAGAGGTGGTGGCATCTCCATTGGCAATACCGATCGTATTACCGATACGACCCGATCCTTGGTGTGCATCCTGACGGTTGCCTTTCATCTCGGCTTCCCAGATAGACTCCCGGTATTTCGTATCGACTACATCAGCAGCCAGGTTAATAAACACCTCTTTGTAATTGGGGTTCAACCGGTGTTTCGCATCCTTGTTTACTTGTTTTGCCCAGAAGGCAGCTTTCTCGTACATCGGTTTACCCCCATTGGTAGGCCAGCCTGCCATTTTGAGATATACACGGGATAAGATACCACGTACGGTCGATTTATTGATGCGTCCGGCAGGAACCTGATCTATCTCAGCGACCATTGCTTCGGCCTCTTCCATCTCTCTTACTACATTCTCAAGCACCGTTTTCATCGGTGTGTTAGGTATATCAACGTCCGTTACCGACTTCTGAGAGGTGGTACTATAAGGTACATCTCCCCAAGATTGTGCAAGCAAAAAGTAATAGTAAGCGCGCAGAAACTTTGCTTCGCCGCTATAGAGTGTCAAGGTAGCACTATCCATGTCGGGCACACGACCTATCTCTTCGAGCAGAAAGTTGATGTTATTGATTGCATCATACAGATTCTTCCAAAGGTTGAGTACATCGTTATCGCTGGTACTGATGTTATTATTGTAGATACCTACCGGAATCGTATTACGATCGTAGTAGCCCAAATCGTCGGTACCAACCACCATCAGCGGATATACGTTACCGTACAATGCATCTTGAGTGAGGCGGTTATAAGCTGTGGTCAATGACATAAAAGCCTCCTGCTTGTTCTTAAAGAAGTTCTCGGGGGCTACAAAGTCCTTCGGAACGGTATTCAGGAAGTCGCACGATCCCAGACAGAGAGAGAGTGCTATGATGGAAATTATCTTATTGCATTTCATTGTCTTTTCAAAATTTAATGGTTAAAATCCGATGTTTAATCCCACTGAGAAGTTGTAAGCCCGTGGATAAGCGGAGTAATCAAATCCCGGAGTCAAAGCCGAGTTACGCACAGACACCTCGGGATCGTAACCCGAATAAGAGGTGAAGGTAAGCAGGTTATCGCCCGATACAAATACTCTGGCAGACGATAGCGTCCACTTCTTAACCAACGTAGCGGGGAAATTATAACCCAACGACAAGGTTTTCAGTCGAATATAAGAACCGTCTTCGATCACACGCGATGAGAACACCTTAGGGCCTTGACCACGCACGGCAGGAGTGTCACTATTCGGATTCTCCGGTGTCCAACGATCGGCATAGGTAGCAAACATATTCGTATCCTTTCTGGGCTCTCCGTTCTCGAACAACAGGCGGTTGGCATTGATAATGTCATTGCCATAAGACCATTGGAAGAAGACAGACAGGTCAAAGTTCTTATACGTAAAGTTATTGGTGAATCCACCCGTATGCAAAGGATGTCCGCGACCGATAATCGTACGGTCATCATCGTTTACCGATCCGTCTCCGTTGATGTCTTTATACTTAGCAGTTCCCGGTTTGATGCTGCTGCGGTCTCCTCCGTTATTGGGCACATTCGCTTTTAAGATGTAATCTCCCGAGGCTGTTTTATCAAAATCCTCGTATTTATAAGTTCCCTCGTAAACAAAGCCATACATCAGACCAACCGGCTGCCCCACCTGTGCTATATAGGAAGGAGTTTGGTAGCCGTTATCAAAAGAGACAGTGCTCAACAAGGTTTCCTGACCGGCATTTAAATCGAGAATCTTTCCCCGGTTGAAGGATATATTGAAGTTTGTGTTCCAAGTAAACGTTTTCGTTTTGATATTCTGTGTTTCAATCGTCAGCTCCAATCCACGGTTCTGCATCTTTCCAATATTCTTGAAAGCAGTTGAGAAACCGGTTGTGAAGGGAAGATCGGCATTCAACAACAAGTCGTGAGTCACCTTATTATAAACATCTACTGTCAGGCTGATGCGATCATTGAAAAAGCCCAGGTCAAGACCGAGATTGGTTTGAGCGGTTGTTTCCCATTTCAAATCGGCATTAGGTAGCGAGCTAAGGGCGTATCCCGGATAGTAGCTATTGGCAAAAGGATACTCGGTAGTCACACTTGAATATAGTTTGGCATAAGCGGCAAAGTCAGATACGCGGTTGTTTCCGGTCAAACCCCAACTTAGGCGAACCTTACCATTGCTCAACCATCCCGATGCGCTTTCGGCAAATGCCTCCCGGTTGAAGTTCCACGCTGCCGATGCCGAGGGGAAATAGCCCCAACGGTTGTTTGCTAAAAATTTAGAAGAACCGTCCGAACGGAAAGAGGCAGTCAAGTAGTACTTCGCATCATAATTATAGTTCACACGAGCCAAATAAGACATCAGTTTCGATTCCGACAAAGCAGATTCGACCTTGATCGGTGTGCCCTCGTCCATTCCGCTCATACCCAGTGCCTCATTCGTAATCTGCTGAACATCCATGCGGTAGTATTTGCTATAATCACTCTGAAAAGTGATACCTGCCAGCATGTTGATATTGTGCTTCTTCTTAAATGTTTTTACATAAGTAAGAATATTCTCATTCAACCAAGAGCGATTCTCCTCGGTACGCATCGAAGCATTCACACCCTCCGAACGACTGGGATTACCGTAGCGCGTTTTCGAGTTATTGAATGATTCGCTCAATACATTCTTCAGGCGATAACCGGCTGATACTTTCGCCTTCAATCCATTCAGAATTTTATATTCTACAAAAGCATTCGCTACCAGGTTGTCTTCGATACGCTTTCTATACTCTTCGCGAGAAGAAAGAATCGGGTTGAAACGATAGTCGTTGGCTTGATCAACGGCAGGGTCGTACAAAGAGTTCAGCAGGTCGGTATCGTCGTAAGTAATCGGGCGATATCCCCATACACTATACATCAAACTACTGGTAGCACTCGATACCGTGCTCGATGGAGAGGCACCATTGGTGATGGCACGCGTATAGTTGGCATTCATATTGACTGAGAAACGATCGCTGATTTTCTGATCCAGGCTCATACGACCTTGATAACGCTCAAAATCGGAATTCATAATAACTCCCTCCTGGCTCAGGTAAGAAAGCGAAGTGCTGTAACGCGTTCCATCTTTACCACCGGTCAATGATGCATAATGATTGTTTGTAAGAGCCGTACGGAAAATCTCATCCTGCCAGTCATAATACGGCACATGGCGATAATAATCGAGGTTTCTGATAACCTGATTGTCTCCTTCGCCTATCGGGCTAAAATAGGTTTTATCCATTTCTGCTTTCGTACGCACTTCTGTTTGCAGTTTCACAAACTCATACGGATCAAGCATATCAAGCTTATTAGTTATTTTCTGCACGCTAAAGCTACCGTTGTAGGTCACAGTCGGTTTACCGGCTACTCCCTTTTTGGTGGTAATGATAACAACTCCGTTGGCACCACGTGCTCCATAGATAGCCGTAGCCGAAGCATCTTTCAATATGTCGAGTGATTCGATATCGGATGGGTTGATCGCAGCGGCATTGGCATCTTCGACAGGAAAACCGTCGATAACATAAAGCGGTGCATTCGACTGAGTCAAGGAGTTATTACCACGCACTACAATATTGAAGGTAGATCCCGGCATTCCCTCATTGGACGAAACCTGAACTCCGGCAATACGTCCGGCCAAAGCCTGATCGAAACTGGCGATAGGAGTTTTCATCATATCGGTAAGGTTTGCCTTTCCGGCAGCACCGGTGAAATCGCGTCTTTTCACTTCGGTATAACCGGCCGAGATAACCACTTCATCGAGTGCCATCGCGTCTTCTTCCAACACAATTTTCACTGATGTCTGGTTGCCTATTTTAAATTCTTTCTTTTGATAACCGATAAAAGAAGCGGTTAGAACGCTCGATTTATCGGGAGCATTGATGGAGAATTTGCCATATAGGTCGGTAATTGTTCCAATGGTAGTGCCTTTAATAGAGATATTAACTCCCGGCATTTCTTCGCCGGAGGCATCAGTAACCACACCGGTTACTTTGATTTGAGATTGGGCAGAGATTCCTGTACTCAGCAAAATAAGTATCAGTAACCATCTAAACTTTGCTATTTGCATAAATAATTAGATTTGATTAATAACATTTGGGGTCCATTAAATAATTAATTCGTCGACAAAACTACATCTCCTTGACCAAGTAGCTATGATCTTTTCATTCAAAAAAAGTTCAAAATCATCCATTCCAGCACTTAGTGAGGCGTAGGCAGTCCTAAATAAGCTGTTTCAGCACGAAAAAGCCGACAAAAATACACATCTTCCTCAGACTTTACGTACGATATTATCAAAAAAGTAATCGCATCTATCGCCCGACGAAGAGCGATAAGTTCAAGTTCTGACAACATATTTCACGTTGCATAGAAGAATGTACTTTCTTAAGATGCAAGAGTACGTACTCAATGGTGCAATCATTAGTATATTAACGACCTGTTAAATACGTACTCTTGCATCCTATAATAACGTACTCTTTTAATCGCTCATTTTCAGTAAGATAGGAGCTTCTTTTATTCATATATCAGTGCACACGCCTATTCAACATGTAAACAATTCGCAATCTCTCCCCATACGAATAAAACCCTTGTACTAATTTGTAGTACTTACGAACGATTCAATAACATGGATTCAATGAGTGATCCTTACTTTTACAGCATAGAAACACAAATCTCTATTTGTTCAACACTTAAATATCTATCGTATGAAAAAAGAAACTTGCATTATCGCAAAGCGATTATGGAGTCTGTTACTGTTTTGCATGCTAACCCTGCAAATTACTGCTCAGCAGACCGGTACAATTACAGGAGTGATTACTGATACCTCGGGAGAGCCGGTGATCGGTGCCTCTGTTCTTGTCAACGGAACGTCAAACGGTACCATCAGCGATCTGAATGGTGCATTTACTCTCACCCATGTACCCAATAACGGTACTATCACCGTCTCTTATATCGGCTATATTTCGCAGGCCATCTCCGTCAACGGAAAGAAAAGCTTTGCGATTAAACTGCTCGAAGACGCAAAAGCACTCGACGAAGTAGTCGTGGTAGGCTATGGTGTACAGCGCAAGAGTGACCTGACCGGCTCGGTTGCTTCGGTGAAAGCGTCGGACGCGTTGAAGAGTACTCCTTCGGGCAACGTGAGTGATGCGCTACAAGGACGCATGGCGGGCGTATCAGTCCTTTCAGGATCGGGAGACCCGAGCAAAGACAACACCATTCGTGTGCGGGGTATCAACTCAATCACTGCCGAAGGGGGACCATTGGTGGTTATCGACGGATTCATCGGTGGTTCGCTCAAATCGCTTAATCCATCCGACATTCAGTCTATCGAGGTGCTGAAGGATGCCTCAGCCACAGCCGTATATGGTTCGCGCGGTGCCAACGGTGTTATACTGGTAACAACCCGTACTCCGAATAAAGACAAACTGACCGTTTCCTTCAATGGCTTCGTTAATCTTAAAACCGTAGCCAAATATCCTGAGACACTCTCTCCATACGAATTTGCCAACCTAGCCAACGACTACGGAAAAGAGTACTCCCTATCGCAGAACAAACCTGCTATAGTATATTACAATGATGCTCAACTGGCCGCGTTCAAAGAAGGCACTGCCGGATTCAACTATGCCAAAGGAATGTTCAACGATCCGGCTATGGCACAGAATTACGAACTATCCGTTGCCGGCGGCGGCGAGAAAACCACCTTTCTGGCCTCATTAAGATACGAGGGAAACGAAGGTGTGATTAAGAAGTCTAAAAACGATATTTTCTCTTATCGCTTGAAAGTAGATACCAAAATCCGTAAATGGATGAAAGCAGGTATGAATCTTTATGGGTATTACAATCAGTCGAGCGGGCCGCGTATTACACAATACGACGGACTCATCCTACATGCAATGTACTTCCCCAATACAGTAGAGCCTTTCGACAAAAACGGTGATTATAACAATCGGTTTCCGATGAACGGCAACGCCACATATAACCCAATGGGACATATCAATGAAACCAATAACAACAATCAGCAACTGAATAGCCGCTTACAGGGGTACGTAGACTTCTCCATTCTGGATGGATTGACCTTTCGCACACAGTTGGGAGTTGATTTCGAGAATAGACTGGCAACAGACAGTCAGGGCGAACGAAGCTACAATTATTCGAAAAACAGTCAGACCATTGCCAATGCACGCAGCGAGTGGAATATGGGTTGGCTCAATACCAACACCTTAAACTACGTAAAAGAGTTTAATAAGAATCACCGTATTAATGCTACCGCTGTTTTCGAACAGTCGTACAACAATGAATATTGGCACCGTACGGATGCATCGAATCTATCCTTCGCCGATCGTCTGGGTTCGGATGCATTGGGTTGGGCGGATCAATTCAAAGGTTCTTCGAACCGTGAAATTACCACACTTATGTCGGGTATGTTCCGGGTGAACTATGTATTTATGAACCGATACATGTTAACAGCCTCCATTCGTGCCGACGGCTCATCGCGTTTGGCTCAAAAGTGGGACTATTTCCCCTCGGCCGCCATTGCTTGGGACATAAAGCAAGAAGCCTTTATGCGAGACGTAGAACTGATTGATCAATTCAAAATTCGCCTCGGATACGGATCGGTAGGTAATCAATCGGTGGCTCCTTATCGTATCTACTCAAAGATGGAACCTAAACCCAACGCCGATGGTACCACCTCCTATTCGGCCGGACGCCCCTATTCGCCCGACTTGAAATGGGAACGCAATGATCAGATCAATGCGGGTATTGATTTATCACTCCTCAATGGACGCTTCAGATTAAGCATGGACTGGTATGATAAACGGTCCAAAGACATCTTGTTAGAGTTAGCACAACCGGTACACATGGGCTATCCTTCCATCCTTCGCAATGCAGGTGAAATTCGAAACACAGGTATCGAATTCACCATTGGAGCTACGCTACTCACTACCACCCATTGGCAGTGGCAAACTGATGTAACACTATCGCATAACAAAGGAACTTTTAGCCGTATCCCCACACTCGATAAAACACAGCAGCAAGCCGGTAGCTTTGAGAATCAGTTATTCAAAATGATCGAAGGCGAAAAGTTAGGTACATTCTGGGGGCATACATACGAGGGCGTATGGCAAGAAAGTGAAATTAATGCCCCATTCATCGATGCAAAAGGTAATCCAAACGGTAAAACGAACGGAGCAACCTATAATATCCAAGCAGGTGTTGCCAAATATAGAGATGTAAATCTTGACGGCAAAATCAACAATGACGACATGGGCATTATCGGCAACGGACAACCTATGTTTAATTGGGGCTGGAGTAACAACATCAGTTATAAAAACCTTGATTTATCCCTATTCATCGTAGGCTTTCACGGATTCGATATCTATAATGCGACAGATCAGATAGGCTATAATACGGTATCGGGGCAGAATATGGAGAGTATTACCCCAAAACGAGCCTTTCTGAATCGATGGACTAAAGATAATACAAATACTGATATCCCTGGATTCATTTATGAGAAATCACCTATCAAATCATTTAACAGTCGATTTGTAGAAAAAGGCAGCTTCGTTAAACTAAAAAGCATCACAGTCGGATATACATTACCGGCAACTATTTGCAAATCGATAGGGATAGAGACCTTACGTGTATATGGTTCTATACAAGATCCATTTCATATCACAAATTATTCGGGACTCGACCCCGAAGCAACTATGGGTTCACCACTTACACAAGGAGTCGATTGGGGAGCATATCCTAACAGCCGTAACTATCTAATTGGTGTAAACTTCTCTTTTTAATTGAATACATTTAATAAACTTAAGAATCAGCTATATGAAAAGAATACTATATACCATACTAACTAGTGTGTTGCTGCTCGCCACTTCATGTGTAGACCTTGACCAAGAGCCAAAGTCATTTATAACCGAGGAAGAGTATATCGAAACGCCCAAAGATGCCGCATCGGTAGCACGAAGCGTAACAGGACTATACAATAATCTCTGGCAAGAAAACTACGGTTTTAATTGCCGGATCATGCGTATCAACGTATTAGCCGATGATATTGTCGGATCTCCAACGAAATCCGGCAACGTTTTAAACTATTATACCGACCTTATTCCTAATCTGTTTGCAAATAACGATGACTTTTTTGTCCCTTGGAGTTGTTTTTACACAACCATTATCAATAGCAATAAAATTATAAATGGTACTCCGATTCCTACCGGCACCGAGAACGAAGCCAAAGCAAAAGAGTTACAGTCAATCGTAGGCGAAGCCTATTTTCTCCGCGGATTGTGTTATTTTTATATCGCCCGCCTATTCGGTGATGCTCCACTGATTCTGGACAACTCGACTGTTTCGGTGAATCAGCCCCGCATATCCGTCGCAGAGCTCTATGAAAAAGCGATCGTGCCAAGTATGAAGCAAGCAGTAGCTTGGCTGCCCGAAAAGAGCCGTACGAAAACCAGTGCCTCTCCAACCAAATGGGCAGCCAAGGCTTGTTTGGCTGATATCTATATGACTATGGCCGGATGGCCCTTGAAAAAAGGAACCGAGTACTATGCACTTGCAGCTACCGAAACAGAGGATATTATCAAGCACTCCGGTTTGAGCTTATCCAAAGAGTATAGCGATTTATGGAAAGAGGCACTGAAAGGCAACACCAATGAGCATATGTTCGCTATGCATCATTCCGCAGCACTGAAAGTGCCCAGCCAATACGGTAAGTCGTTCTATCCGGTAGACTTCTCTCCCAAAGCAGGATGGGCCGATTATTATGGAAGCGAAGCTTTTATGCTAAAATACCCGGAGGGCAAACGTAAAGTATGGAATTATATGCTTGAATGGCCGGTTTCTTCCACCAAGACAGTCAATTACAAGCAGAGCAAAGACGGATTACCGGCTATCTCAAAGTATTATGATTACAACGAAGGAGCTCCTGCCAATAGCCCACTAAGCAACGGAATTACCCCTTTCTATCGATATGCCGATGTATTGCTTATGTACGCAGAAGCCTCTAATTTAGCAACAGGTACAGTGAATCCACTCGCCTTAAAATGCATACAAGAGGTACAAACTCGTGCAGGGGTAGCCACACTGACTACCACGACGGACTCTAAAGCTTTTGATACAGCCGTCTTTGCAGAACGTGGCTGGGAGTTTGTGGCAGAGTTTAAACGTTGGTTTGATCTTGTACGACGCGAAAAGCTTAGCGAGGTTAAGCCCGAAAAGTATGCAACATCACTATTCAAAGCCAACAATCACTATTATTTACCCATTCCATATACACAAATCGACATGACCGGCTGGGCAAACAATGCAGGATATTAAGCAATCAATTTGCTAATACATACAATAATACAGGGATACTTACGTTTTTATACGCAGGTATCCCTGTATTTTTACAAACATAATCATTGAATAAACACATAATTAATTAGTATCATGAAGAAGAAAAGTGTCCTTTTCATCGGAACATTGCTTCTCAACAGCATCGTTCTTGCACAAACAATCAACGTGCAGCCGCAACCACAGCAAATAGCCACAACCGGCAAAAGAATTACCCTACCCACCACCTATACACTCACAGGTGCCGAAGAGGCTAACCCGATAGCCGTTTCCAAACTACAATCGTTGCTCAGTTCGCAGCCTGGCAAGAAAGGATTTCGTATTCTTATCGGTGAAAAGGGAGATAAATCGATTCGAGCCTTCAACCGCTTTATTCCGACACAGGCCGAAGGGTATTATTTAAAGATAGACAACAAGCAACTGGTTATAGCCGGAAACAACGAACGGGGCACTTACTATGCCATGCAAACATTACTCCAGTTGCTAAAAGACAATCAGTTGCCCGAGATAGAGATAACAGACTTCCCCGCCATCCGCTTCCGGGGAGTTGTCGAAGGCTTCTACGGAACTCCATGGAGCCACGAAGCACGCCTGCGTCAACTACAATTTTATGGCGAAAACAAAATGAATACCTATATCTACGGACCTAAAGATGATCCGTATCACAGCGCACCAAACTGGCGATTGCCCTATCCCGAGAAAGAAGCAAAGCAACTGGCCGAACTGGTACAAAGTGCCCACGAAAACGAAGTGGACTTTGTATGGGCTATCCACCCGGGACAAGACATTCAATGGAACGATACCGATCGCAACCTGCTGATCGCGAAGTTTGAAAAGATGTACGAACTCGGTGTACGCTCGTTTGCCGTATTCTTCGACGATATTTCGGGCGAAGGTACCAATCCCGACCGTCAGGCTGAATTGCTCAATTACCTCGATGACCATTTCGTGAAGGTTAAAAAAGATGTTACTCCGCTTATTATGTGCCCTACCGAATATAACAAAAGCTGGTCGAACCCTGCCAAAGGATACCTGACTACATTGGGGCAGAAGCTGAATAAGTCAGTCCAGATTATGTGGACAGGCGATCGCGTAGTATCCGATATAAGCAGCGAAGGCATCGCATGGATCAATGAGCGTATTCAACGCCCGGCATATATCTGGTGGAACTTCCCGGTATCGGACTATGTACGCGATCATTTATTGATGGGTGCTGTTTATGGCAACGATACTCAAATAGCCAACCAGATGTCGGGGTTTGTCAGCAATCCGATGGAACATCCGGAAGCATCCAAGATAGCCATCTTCGGAGTAGCAGACTATGCATGGAATCCGCTCAAGTATAATCCGCAAGAGGCATGGGAGCGAGCCATCCGTACGCTCTTGCCACAAGATGCCGCTGCCTTACAAACATTTGCCAACCATAACTCCGATTTAGGAAACAACGGGCATCGTTATCGCCGCGAAGAGTCTGTTCAACTACAACCTTTGGCAGACCGCTTCCTGACTCACTATACGCAAGGTACCTACCATACAGCAGAAGCAGACAGTTTGCAGAAAGAGTTTGAACGCATCGTCGAATCGGCCGATCTGCTATTGGTCAACAAAGAGAACGAACCATTGATTCAGGAAATGACCCCTTGGTTACAGCAGTTTAAGTTGATGGGACAAATGGGGCAAGAGGTTCTTACTCTCGCCGCAGCCTATCAAAACAACGACCAAACCACGTTTACGAATAAGTATAAGCACATCAAAGCCCTTCAGCAACTCAGCTTCGGGATCGATCAAACGTACAACCAGAATCCATATCAACCGGGAGTTAAGGTCGGCACCAAAGTATTGCAACCACTGATCGACAAAACATTCTCAATGGCTACCGAACGGTACAATGAGAAATACGGCACACAACTCAATGCAACGACCTCCTATTCGCCTCATAAGTTGGTTACCAATATAGAGCAACTAAAATATCAGCCGTTGCAGATCAAAACAAACCGTATCATGATCTCTCCTCTGCTCGAAACAGTTAAATGGCCGGCTTCGGGAACACTCACCATTGAGTTGGAACGCCCGTATACAGGCAAAAACATCGAGATGGATCTGGGTGTAAAAGAGGTGGCAACCTGGGGAAGCCTTGAAGTATCGCCCGACGGAGTGAACTGGACCCTCGCTAAACTAAAGCAAGAGAACAATAAAGTGACAGTAGATTTGCAAAATAGCCCGATAAAAGCCGTACGTTTCACGAATACAAGCAATCGCGAGCAAGAGGTTTACCTGCGAAGATTTGTCATCACAGCAGACAAATAAGCATAAATAAGAGACAAAGAGTACGTATTTTCTCGAACTTACGTATCTTTGTCTCAAATTCAATATGCACGTTTATTATGACTCCACTTCACTTCGCCCCTTTGCAGGGTTATACAGAAGCACCTTATCGCGATGCACATGCCACTGTATTCGGTGGCATCGACACCTATTATACCCCTTTCGTTCGCATAGAACGGGGAGAGTTCCGTCGGAAAGACACTCGCGATATTGAGCCTGAAAACAATCATGTAGCACATCTCGTACCACAGCTAATAGCCTCGGACGTAGAGAAGGCGAAAACGATTTTAGCCCTTTTCATCGAGAAGGGGTACCGGGAAGTGAGTATCAATTTAGGCTGTCCGTTTCCGATATTGGCCAAACGACATAACGGTTCGGGCATGCTTCCTTATCCCGAAGAGGTAAAGGCCTTGCTTGCCATTGTTGAGCAGTACCCCGAGATTCGTTTCTCGGTCAAGATGCGCCTTGGTTGGGAAAACCCTGAAGAGTGCTTGGCGTTGGCGCCGCTACTCAATGATCTGCCATTGGAGCATATTGCCTTGCATGCACGCTTAGGTAAACAACAATACAAAGGAGAAGTCGACCTCGATGCATTTGCCGCTTTCGCCGATATCTGTCAAAAGCCGCTTATCTACAATGGCGACCTATTGACCGTAGAGGATATACAACAA
>NZ_HG726020.1:0-647503 GCF_000499785.1 Bacteroides neonati
TATGGAACTTCCAACTTGATATTAGCTTTTTCAAATAAATCAAGTTGTATGGCTGCTCCAATATATCCACGATCACCGATGATGGTGCAATTCTGAAAGTTACACTTTACGTCTTTCAAATAATGAATGTCGTGAACACTCGCCTTTGTCAGGTCAAAAGAGTGTATGACACCGCTCAACCCACAGAGAGAATGTAATTTATATCCGTAATAATGTTTACCCTGTGAAGCACAATAGCCATAATTGGGAGCTTTATCATAATTATTCTTTCCCATTTTACAACGTTTTGACCTTATGGGACGACAGACTTCAATTGGCATAGAATCAATACAGAAAATAGCTTCTCCACCATCAACTTTTGATGCAATTCTTTCACGCACCTGATTACATAAGCCGATAGTGAGCTTCCTGCGATCATTATATTGACGACGGGATATGAGAGAAGAAAAATCATCTTTGTATTCATTTAATTTAGAAAACAAAAAGCTTTCACTATCTATGCCTATTGATTCGGCAGCAAGGCTTAAACTGATCACTTCTAAGTCAGAGAACTTCGGGACGACTCCTCTGCGAGGTATATTCCCTTTTTCGTTTACTAAATCAGCAGAAAACATCTTGCATATATCAAGAAATTTAGCGAATATTGCATATAAGTTGTGCATAATTGAGCTGTATATTAATAGTTTGATCACCATTAAAATACTAATAATCAATGATATGCACAACTTATTTCCTGACATTTTTTAGTGAATTAATTCCGCCAACGGGTGATAACATAGTAAACATGGGTTCAATAACCCTTCGCCGCGCTGTTGCAGAATTGACTGTTGCCGAAAAAATCTCCGCCACAACAACATCCATAAATAATGCTGAGAAAATGGTAGCCACATATAGTATCCCAAGAATATTTAATGTATTAAGTCAAGAGGTTTCAGGAGAATATAAAGCCCAAATTGAGGGAACTCCTCGCAAATATATAAACTCTACTTTATATCCCGATATGAATGTTGCTTTTTTTGACTATATTTTAGCATCGTCATCGGGATTTACACTCGGAGAGTTGCAATTGACCTTTGAAAGTTCAAAGATGGGCACAACTATTCGTAAAATCCCAGCCGGTATACCATTACGGCAAAACTATCAAACAATGATCAGTGTCGAGAATCTGATATTCGGTGGCATAGGCAATACTGTAAAAATAAGTACCAAAATAGAAGAGAACTTTAATAGTGATTTAAACGAGCCCTAAAGTTTATACGCCATGGCAATAAAAAGATAGACTGAGGGATATTACATTAATAATCTAAAATCAATTATATGGAAACAATTCTAAAAGCATGGATAGCCGACAACAGCATTAGTATTGATAATAAAGAAGATAAAATATTAATACCAGAAACGGTAGGAAGTATTTCGCTTACAGGTATCTATGCAGAAATGAAAGCCGAAGACACCGGTTTGAGAGAAGAGACAATTCGTCACGTCACAGATCTGTTTCAACGCGTTGTTACAAGGCTCGTACTCAGTGGATATAATGTAAACACCGGTCTATTTTATGCAGCTCCCAAAATTACCGGAGTAATAGAGCAAGGAAAATGGAATCCAGAGAAAAATGCCATTTACATATCAATCACCCAAGGTAAGCAACTGCGAGAAGCCATCGCAAAAACCCATGTGCAGATTCTAGGAGAAAAGGCTAATCGAATGTATATCGCTGGAAGCGAAGATACCTCAACCCGCGCTGAAGACGGAACATGTACAGCAGGGCGCAACCTTGCACTTATGGGTCGTATGCTAAAAATTGCTGGGAGCGACTCTTTAGTCGGTGTTACACTGATCAACAGCCAAGGAATCGAAACAAAACTACCCGAAGATATGATCGTAGTCAATAACCCATCGCAACTCATCGTGTTACTACCAACGAATCTAGAAACGGGTAAGTATGAATTAAAAGTCACCACCCAATACAGTGGAGGCAAGAATTTCTTAAAAGAACCACGCAGCGTTAGCAAAGTGATTACTGTAGGACGAGACGATATCGATGAAGAAGATGATACTCCCGAAAATCCATTTGAATAACCCCACACCCGTGTAGTTAATCTAGCGTCACCATTGTCATTGACCCAACAACACCGTTATCGTTGGTTCAACTACACCGTTGTCATTGGATTAATGCGAAAAGCTATAATCAAATCAGGAAACAAATGAAAGAAAAACAAATCAATCATAATCAAAGGAGAAAATGGCCTAGAAAAGACAAAGAACAAAGCCGTTTCTTTTGGCTAGTTGGCGGATGGTTTATGCTCTTTATTATCATAATGATACTAAGTGTACTTTCTTCGTGCCAAAAAGAGAGCATATCACTTTTATGCAACGGAGATATTCACTCAATAGAATACCTAATCCTTACATTCTTTTTTAACCACCTTTAGACGGAGTCTACACAAATGATCTTGTCTACTGGGATGGTCAATGCGTATCAGAAATAGTCATGTACTATGTTAGTTCAGTTGTTCGCTCGAAGCGCATCTATTGCTTATCCAGCAATGATGCGCTTCTTTGATGATCCTCTAAACGTAATAAAGCAAGACAAACTATTCTATAAAAGTAGATATATCACCAACATTTGAATTCTTACAAGAAAAAAGCATTAAGAGAACGCACAAATACATATAAATCAACTTATTACAAATACAAGAATCTGATATTTATTGACCCTTACAAATGAGTATTCGTAAAAGTATTCTTATCTTTATCAACATACTATTAAAGCGTATTATCACTTTGATCATGAAAAAAGCGAAAAATTAAGATAAGCAAAATTTCTCATCAACAAAGCAAGAACTCTTTTTTAATACGATATTCTTGCCCATATGACACGGACGATGTGAATCGCAAACGTTCATATATTCATTATCATCTAATTTCATGTGCGCATCACTTGCCAAGCGAGGCAAGAGATGCGCTTTTTACATATCTGTCATTGCTGCAATCTAAGCATAAAAGCAGTGAGTACCTTCTTGTTAAGTTCAGATGTAGACAAAAGTATACTTATCACTAAACAACAGAATAGCAAGCATTAAAATACATGTATCACTCCTAACTGAATCATTTACAAGAAAAATACGAAAAATCAAATCATAACACAATATGAGTCAAGTAATTAAACAAAACAACAAGCAACAAAAATATAGACTATTACAAAGTGGTATTAATAGCAAATGACCTATCTTTGTCTATACCTAATAGGCACAATAGTAGTAAAAACAAGACTTAACGGGTCTTGTTTGTATATGCGAACTTCGATGTGAATCGCGGGCGCATATATTAACGTTTGTTTCTCAAATTCAGTGTTTTTGCTTAGAAGCGCATCACATTACCTAACGAGGCAATGAATGCGCTTCTTTTCTTTATCAAAATATGGATTAATACCCAATTTCGTGCGTCTACAATATGCAATACAAGCTAGTATCTATCACTTACAAGAAAAGCGAAGAAGAACAAACCATAAAACACTAATTTACAGAATATTAAAAAACATCTATAGAAATTCTTATTAGCTCTTACAAATGGATGATTGCGATAAATGATCTATCTTTGTACTGCATCCGAGTACAAAATGTATAAAGATGCTTTTTGTTAATGAATGAACCTCGATGCGAATCGCGGACTTTCATATCCATTCGCGTTTAAGTTAATGTATTAGATGGCGAAGCGCATCATTGCCAAACGAGGTAATAGATGCGCTTCTTTTCAAAACCACCTCTATTAACTCTTAGATCGTTTATTAGCCTAACAATAGATTTGATTATTTAAAACCTAAAACATATATATGATGAAAAAGATAATTAAAATTGGGGGGAAAGAGCCGCAATTGTACTTAGCAGTTGCTCCTTTGATAATGAATGCATATATACTCAGACAGAACAACAATTATCCTTTCAAAACCTCTGCGTCCTACGTTTGGTTTGTTCTGTACGAAAGTAATCAAGTTATTGCATTTATGCCTGTCGAGCATAGAGACACTGGGTTTAAAATAGACAACTATTATGCCTCGCCTTCGCCAAGAATGAGAGAAGAACATTTGAAAATGCTGCTCCAAGAAGTTATTTCCAGTTTTGGCTTACAAGCGATATATAACGCAACGGTACATATACGCGATAAAGGGGTGTTTGCTTCCTGTGGATTTACAGTCCTAAGAGAATTAAAGCACTATGTCAGAATGAGTTTGAAACACTCAAAAACCACTAATAATGAGAAAAAGCCATAAAAGAACCGTATATGACGCGGTAAAAGAACGATTAGACTATCTTTTCAAAACCTTTGATTATATATACGTATCATTCTCCGGGGGGAAGGACAGCGGTGTTCTCTTAAATCTATGTATAGACTATCTTCGGACACACCCTTCTCCCGGAAGAAAGCTAGGTGTCTTTCATTTTGACTATGAAGCGCAATACAGCTTCACAACAGAATATATAAACCGGGTATTCTCTTCTAACAAGGATATTTTAGAGATATTTCGCGTCTGTGTTCCGGTCAAAGTATCCTCTTGTACCTCCATGTTTCAGCAATATTGGCGTCCTTGGAAGGAGAATAAAAAAGAGTTATGGGTACGCCAGATGCCTTGTGAAGCCTATACGCAGTCTGATTTCAACTTTTACCATGAAGATATGTGGGATTATGAATTTCAGCATCGCTTTGCCTCTTGGCTACGTATACGAAAAGGTATTGGAAGTATTTGCTGCCTCGTAGGTATCCGTACGCAAGAGAGCTATAACCGATGGAGAAGTATTTACGGTGGTCCCTTTAGCTGGAACGGAAAAGCTCGCTGGATAATAAGGTTTGATGAAGGAGCATACAATGCTTATCCCATATACGATTGGCTCACTACGGATATATGGACGGCCAACGGACGATTCAAGTGGGATTATAACCGTCTGTACGACCTCTATTATCAGGCGGGCATACCATTAGGCAAGCAAAGAGTAGCCAGTCCTTTTATTTCTCAGGCAATCAGCAGCCTCAACCTGTATCGAGTCATCGACCCTCAAACATGGGGCAAAATGCTTTGCCGGGTAAATGGAGTAAACTTTGCGGGAATCTATGGAGGGACTTCTGCATTAGGTTGGAAGCGTATTAAACTACCTAAAGGAATGACTTGGAAGTCTTACCTTTATTTTTTATTAGATACCCTACCTCAGGAGGCGCGAGAGAATTACCTAAAAAAGTTATCAGTGAGCATCTTGTTCTGGAAGGAAAAGGGTGGGTGTTTAAATGAGGCAACCATACGCAAACTACGTGCTAAAAACATTCCAATCCATGTAGAAGAAAGGAGTAATTACAATACATCCAAACGCCCGGTGAGAATGGAATATCAGGATGATATCGATCTACCTGAGTTCAGAGAACTTCCTTCCTATAAACGAATGTGTATCTGTGTTTTGAAAAATGACCATTGTTGCAAATACATGGGGTTTTCCCCTAATAAGAAAGAAGTAACCCTTAGACGCCAAGCACAACGAATATATATGTCATGCTATAAAATTAACGAATAACACCCCCAAAAATGAAAAGACAAGAATATGAAAGCCCTGTTTACCAGATAAAAGCTATCCCCGTAGAGAAAGTTAGAGCGAATGCATACAACCCTAACGTTGTAATGCCACCCGAGCAAAAGTTATTGGAGCTCTCCATTTGGGAAGATGGATACACGATGCCTTGCGTCTGCTACTATATTGAAGAAGAAGATATTTATGAGTTGGTTGACGGTTATCACCGATATATAACAATGCTACAGTCCAAACGCATTTACGAAAGAGAACGAGGATTACTACCTGTAGCCATCATTGTAAAAGATATATCAAATCGCATGGCATCAACCATCCGGCACAATAGGGCAAGAGGAGTGCACACCATCGAGCTAATGACAAAACTGGTTGGTGATCTTAGCAAGGCAGGCATGTCCGATGCTTGGATAAATAAACATCTAGGCATGGATAAAGACGAGCTGTTACGCCTGAAGCAACTATCTGGATTGGCAGAATTGTTTGCTGATGCAGACTTTAGTTTAGCCTGTTCAAAATAAATATAAAATCCATTTATATTAGTGTTTTAACTACTTACAATAACGACATTACGGGTTTACAAGAAAAGAGCAGATCACACACACCTTAACAAATTAATAATAAGCAAATTACATGCACTTCAATGCAAGCAAAAAAAGACCTTTTCAAACATTGATCTTTGAAGTTTTGTGTATTTTTGTTGCATCATTCTAATAAGAAATTTATGAAAAAAAACATCTTTCTGTGTATTATGGCCTACTTTGCCTTGGGATTATTCAGCTGTCAAAATGAAGAGAATTTATCTAACGAGCCTAGCCCCGGAAACAGTGTGACGGAGTCTACAGGCAGTAAGGAAAGTTATTATGTAAATAAGATGGCGGAACTCTTGAACAAAGCCATCCAAGACCCTTCTATTCTAGAAATCTTACAAGAAGAAGCGAAAAAGCAAATAGATGGAGATTATGACATTTTGTTGGCACAGGCATTGGCGATTTCTTCAACTAGAAATAGAACTAATCTTCTAACAGCCGTTGCTAATCAAATTTCAGGTGGGCAGCCATCTAGTATAGAAGAATTTATGACATTGGTGGATGGTTTTAAAAGAGACGTGCCTTTACTACACATTTATATGCCCGATGATCAGGATTTTAGCAAAAACGATTTCCTAACAGTGATTCTTCATCCAGATTTTGATGATAGCAAAGATACAATTGTAAAAGCCTTTAACAAGAAAGGGGAAATCATAGAGCTTTCTACAAAAGAAGAGCCAGAAACTCCTTTTATGGTAGTTGGCATTAATGAGCGCATCTCTTTATTTACCAATAGGAGCAGTTTCAGCAAAATCAATTCCCAATTACCGTTCTTTACAACAACTTACCATTCATATTACTTACCGGAAGCGTATGATTACACTGCTCCAGCAGTACCGATGTTTTCCCGTACCAGTAAAAGAGATAAAAACGATAGAAATAGCTATGAGGTTATAACCAGAGCTAAATTTGCATCACGCAATGCTATACGCGATGTTGAAAGTTGGGTCAGAGGAAAACCAGAAGTCGAATGTCAGGTTTATTTTCATAATAAAGGTTCACTCAAGGATTTTATACTAGGTGAATCTACATCTATAAGTGTTATTATGGGGGAAGATAATTGGTATACTGGTAAAAGGCGCAAACCAAATCCTTGTGATAATTATGGTAATTGGTTCGTTGTAAGATGGGTTCCTCTCGCAAAAACTACTAAAATGAAATACATATTTGCAGAGCGAGATAATGGTTTCAAGATTAAAGTATTTAATGATTTAAGCTTTAAGATAGAAGGTGGTGACGAAATTGGCTCACAATACGTTTTCTGGGAAGACAATATCAATACGACTTATCCGGTAGCTAGATCACAAGAAAATATGTTTGAGTTCGAAGTTGGTCAAAAACAATATTGAAATGATAAAGATTTATATAGTAATTACCTTTTCATTGATTACTTTGGGTTGCTATTCCCAAATCAAAGAATTTGTTCCGCTAAAAGGCTATAAAGGAAGTATTGAATTAGGTTTTGCAGCTGGAGCAGGAGAAACAGCCCATAATCGTGGAGAATTCTTAATTGTAAATGGATACCAATTTAATAATCGGTTATCTGCAGGAATTGGCACAGGTATTCAGCTCTGGCAACTTAGCAATCGGGTTACTATACCGATTTTTGCAGATGTTGAAGCTACTTTCATAAAAAAAACAATTACTCCCTATACAAGTATACGTGTGGGTTATAATATCAACACTCAACGTGAAGATTTTCTACCCAAAGAGGGAGTCTATTTCAGCCCAACAATCGGCTTCCGTTGGGGAATATCAGAATATAACGCTTTAAAGTTAGGAGTAGGCTATCTTTTGCAAAGCAGTGACATTATTCGTAACTACGGATCTCCATTTAATGCGTTTAACGAGAAAGTCTTCCTTCATTCATTAGTGGCAAGAGTTGGTTTTGAGTTTTAGAATTCAAAGTAACCATTGCTAGCTAGAAAGTGTAATTTAACGGTGCCGATAATATTGAAAACTGTAAAGTAAATTACGAAGATGCTCTTGGTACGACTTACCATATAAGTAATATATTTGAATTTGACGTAAACTAAGTATTCGAAAAATTAATATTTCTTACTTTCGTACAGATACGACATCTGTACATAATTTAATTTCAATAAAATAATCAGTATGAAGCGATTTATATTCCCCATCTTATTTTTATTTATATGCCACACTTTCTTATTTGCTCAAAAAGATGTTAGTCAATTCGGCATTTCTGTAGGCTACACACACTTTGGCGAATTGCATGTAGGAGACGAATACAATGTAGGAGTTGATTTTAAACACTATGTACACGAGCGCTTTTTGTTGTAGCCATTTTTTACGCAGGCGTTAATGACGGAACTAAAAACATAAGCTATACCAACAAACAGTATAGTTTTGATTTACATAATAGTGTTCGTGATTATATGATCGGTCAGCTTCCTTTTTTCAAACATATTTTTCACAATAGTATATCTCTTTTACGGAAAAATTGATACCTTTGCTATACTAACAAAAGATAAGTGATATATGTCTAAACCTATTGATATACAAGAACTAGAAAAAGAATATATTCTATTGAGAACACTTTGCGATAACTTTTCAATTGAAGTGACTCGGCAAATAACAAAATTATTAGATGATAATGAAATAAAATTAGCTGTACCTATACAATTTAGAACTAAATCGTGGGATTCAATACGCAATAAATGCGAGCAAGGGCGATTTACTGTCAAGAAAACAATATTAGAGCTGCAAGATTTGATTGGTATTCGGTTAATACTTCTATTTAAACGTGATTTGATCAGGGTTACCGAACTAATAGAAAAATATTTTCTAGTGGTGAGAAAATACAATACAGAAGACCGATTAGAGGAAAATCAATTTGGTTATTTGTCAATTCATGAAATTGTAGAATTACAAAAAGAATGGCTAAGAGTGCCAACTTTAGCTCCATTTAAAGAATTAAAATGTGAAATTCAAATTCGTACCTTAGTTCAGCATGCATGGTCTGAAGCATCGCATATGTTTCAATACAAAAATGAAGTTGATGTACCAAAACCACTTAAAAGAACTATTGGACGATTATCAGCCCTTTTAGAGACAGTTGATTTAGAGTTTGAAAGGGTTTTGACTGAAAGAGATGAGTATAAAAAAGAGATTGTAGCAATTTCCTATATTGAAAATAGTAAGGAGGCTTTAAATGTTGACTTATTGCACGATTTATTGAATAGATATTTTCCAAACATTGATGAACCAGAAGGGAACTACGAATATTCAGATTTATTGTCCGAATTAGATATATTAAATATTAAAACTGTTGGAAACTTAAGTTCATTAATACGCCAACATTACGAAGAGTTGATGACAGAGCAAAAGAGGTTAGCTAATGAACTATTACAAAACTACCAGAAGACAGGTCCTCTCTTTGATAGTAAAGGTATGGTATATGACAAAGGAGCAATCATTGCTAAGCGATTAAGATCAGGTTATTACTACAATAGATTAGGTATGATGCGTAGAATTTTGGTCTTACATTTAGGGAAAAGTTGGAGTATCATAAGTAATGAGATAAAAGCCAGTAAACTATGTGTTAATGAAAAAAAATAATATAATAACGACTGATGTGGTTTTAATAACACCAATCTGCTAAGTCACAGATTGGCACATTAAAGTCCAACCAGTCATTATACACAATCACTGGTGCAATGAAAAACAAAGCAGTCTAACGAAGCTCCAATATAAATATAACACGGTTCAAATAGATACTTGGTTGCTCTGTATTTTTAAGTTGGTCATTTACTCTTGAAAAATTTATCAAAGAAAAGTATCTGATAGTCAATGGAGTTATTCCAGTACATACCATTATGCCCTCCGGGGCGGGTGATAAAGTCGTGATCGATCTTCCGGTCGAGCAAGCGCTGGTGCAAGTTCTTATTTACGTTGAGGAAGAAATCGGCCTCGCCACAATCGATAATCAAAGCCTGTTCGCCATTAACGAGGCTATCGACCAGATTGATGACCGTATACTCGTCCCACCGTTTGGGGTTATCGGCCAATGCCCCCAATTGCTTGGCCATGTTCCAACTCTGCGGAAACGGACGGATATCGACACCGCCACTCGTACTTCCGGCTGCACCGAACACCTCTTTGTGGCGTAGAGCATTCCACAGAGCACCGTGTCCACCCATACTCAAACCGGTAATGGCACGCGCTTTGCGATCGGCAATGGTGGCATAATGACTGTCGATATAGGCTATGAGCTCTTTGGAGATAAAGGTTTCGTAGCGAGAGGTGCTATCGACGGGACTGTCCCAGTACCAGCTCTGCTTACCGTCGGGGCAAACGAAGATCATTCCCTTTTCATCGGCAATCCGGGGTAACTCGGGTTTGATGCCGATCCATGTTTTCGCATTGCCGCCGTATCCATGCAGCAGATACACCACCGGACTGAGTACCGGGGAGTTTCCCAACGTCACATCGGGGGCGATAACGACAACCTGCACCTCCTTGTTCATTGAGGCACTCTTAACCTGCAACGTGTCTACACGAGCAGCACACAAGGGCAATGCCAGACACAGCAGGCAAAACCACAATATACTTTTTCTTTTCATCCGAATGAGTGAATTTATAATTCTTTAGGTGATTTTGGTTGATGGTGTTCATCGACCGGATTGTCGAATGCAGCGCCACAAGCCTTGCAAACATACTCCCAGTGGTTTTTGCCGGGAGGGATGCCTCCGAATATCGATGCAACGGCAGCACCGAACGTACGCACCTGGTGCTTCTTGCACAGTCCGAACTGAAGGTCGGTCGAACCACATTCGGGGCAGTGCTTCAACTCTTCGGGAATCATCTGATTGCTCTTCAATATCAACATCGCCGCCTCGTAATTTTCTTCGGCTACCAGAATATCGACTCCGGCTATGGAGTTCACATATCCGTTGAGCAGCGAAGAGAGGTTCTCGTTATGCAACACCGATTCGATACCCTCATTCTCGAGCGCACCTTGCAGAATGTGTGCCTGCATGGCGTCGTTGCACGTTATTAGTCGAACTGTTTTCATGGTTCTATTGTTTAATGGTTTACACCTACAAAAATAATAGATAAAAATGAGAATCAAGTACTTTTTACGTACATTTGTACCTATTATTATAGTAAACTGACGTACGTATGAAACGAGTCTTATTGCTTTCTCTCCTTTTAGGCTGTGTATGGGCAACTCTCATGGCACAACCTACCCATCAGATAAAGGGTATTGTCATTGAGAAAAGTAGCCGCCAGCCTCTCGAGTTTATCAATGTGTTGATTGTAGGCATGGGTCGCGGTGCAACCACCGACGCACAGGGACACTTCACCATCGACGCCGTGCCGCCGGGTATCTATCGGTTGCAAGCCTCGGCAGTGGGGTATCAAACGGTGCTCACACCCGAATACATTGTTTCGACACGCAACCTGAACGTAGACATCGAGATGCAAGAAAACCTCACCGAGCTCGAAGGTGTGGTGGTAACAGCCTCTCCCTTTAAACGCAACGTGGAAGCTCCGCTGGGATTGCGCTCCATCGGTGTGCAGGAGATTGAGAAAAGTCCGGGTGCCAACCGCGATATTTCGCGCATCGTACAGTCGTACCCGGGTGTGGGGTTCTCACCAGCAGGATACCGTAACGATCTGGTGGTACGCGGTGGTGGTCCTTCGGAGAACCGTTTCTTTCTCGACGGGGTCGAGATTCCGAACATCAACCATTTCAGCACACAGGGTGCATCGGGCGGTCCGGTGGGAATTATCAATGCCGATCTGGTGCGCGAAGTGAACTTCTACACGGGTGCTTTCCCCACCAATATGGGCAATTCGCTCAGTTCGGTGCTCGACTTTAAGTTGCGCGACGGCGACATGGAGCGCAATTCACTCAAAGCTACACTGGGAGCATCGGAGGTGTCGCTGGCATCGAACGGGCATCTGGGTAAGAAGACCTCGTACCTTGTATCGGTACGCCAATCTTACCTGCAATTTCTGTTCGATATGCTGGGACTACCCTTTCTGCCCACCTTTACCGATGCGCAGTTCAAGATCAAGACCCGCTTCGATGCACGCAACGAGCTTACCGTATTGGGGCTGGCGGGCATCGACAATATGCGCCTCAACACCAAACTCGAAGGCGAGAAGGCCGAATACATACTCAGCTACCTGCCCAAGATACAGCAAGAGACGTTTACCGTAGGAGCCGTTTACCGCCACTACGCAGGGGCACACGTGCAAACGCTCGTGGCGAGCCACAGCTTTATGAACAACCGCAACACCAAATACAAGAACAACGAAGAGACACAACCCGACAACCTAATGCTTCGCCTGCGCTCGGTAGAGCAGGAAACGAAACTGCGGTTCGAGAATGCTACCACCTTCGGCCCTTGGAAAGTCAATGCGGGGGTGAATCTGGATTACAGCCAATACACCAATACCTCCTTTCAGAAGGTGTACATCGAGGATCAAGCCCGGACGTTCGATTACCATACGGCACTCGGCCTTGTGCGCTGGGGGCTGTTCGGCACGGTAAGCTATGTATCGCCCGACGAGCGTTTCACCACCTCGCTCGGCCTGCGTGCCGATGCCAATAATTATTCGTCGCGCATGAATAAGCTCTCCGATCAGCTTTCGCCACGCCTGTCGCTCTCGTATCGCCTCATCGACCAACTCTACCTGAGTGGTAGCGCCGGATTGTACTATCAGTTACCACCCTACACAGCACTGGGATTCAAGGGCAGTACGGACAAGTTGTTGAACAAACAGTTGCGCTACATAAGTGTGAGCCAAGGCAGCTTGGGGCTAAACTGGCACAACAGCACGCTGGAGATTTCGATGGAAGGATTCTACAAGCAATACGACAAGGTGCCCTTCTCGGTCGAGGACGGTATTCCGCTCGCTTGCAAGGGCAACGACTACGGGGTGATAGGCAACGAGCTGCTTACCTCGACCGCACAGGGACGTTCGTACGGAGTGGAGATGATGGTGAAGTGGATCATTGCCCGCAAGCTGAACATGGCTTCGGCCATTACGGTGTTTCAGAGCGAATATAGAAAGGATAAACAAAGCGAGTACATCGCCTCGGCTTGGGACAATAAATACATCGTAAACCTGAGCGGTACGTACAACTTCGCCCACAACTGGAGCCTGGGCATGAAGGTAAGTGCCATTGGCGGTGCACCCTACACACCATACGATGTGGAGAAGTCGTCGCTCAAAACGGCGTGGGATGTACAAGGACGTCCTTACTACGATTATAGCCTCTACAACACCGGTCGCCTGCCTGCCTACGGGCAGTTGGATGTGCGGGTAGACAAAACATTCTACCTCAAACGCTGTATGCTCGGTTTCTACATCGACTTGCAGAACCTGACCAAGAGCAGCTTCAAACAGCCGGATATTCTCATGAGTACGGGAGTAATCGAGAATCCCAATGCCACCCCTGCCGAACAGCGATATAAAATGAAGTACATCGAACAAAAGGGCGGCACATTGGTTCCCACCTTAGGCATTACATTCGAATATTAACTACTTATCGATTTCATGGAATTTATCATCATTCTTTTATTACTCGTACTCAATGGCATCTTTGCGATGTACGAAATGGCTTTGGTTTCGGCCAGTAAGGCACGCCTCGAAACACTGGCGGGCAAGGGCAGTCAATCTGCCCGTAACATCCTCAAACAACTCGAAGAGCCGGAAAAGTTTCTCTCGACCATCCAAATAGGTATCACACTCATCGGTATCGTATCGGGTACATTTGGCGGTGTGGCTATTGCCGACAATGTAGCTCCACTCTTCGCCCGTATCCCTGCTATCGGCATGTATGCACACGATCTGGCACTGATTGTTACCGTAGCCGTTATCACTTACCTTTCGCTCATTGTAGGCGAGCTGGTGCCCAAGTCTATCGCGCTGAGCAATCCCGAGCGATACGCCATTCTATTAAGCCCGGTGATGATGCTGCTTACCAAAATTTCTTATCCGTTCGTATGGCTACTGAGCGTATCGACCCGGCTACTGAACAAGCTCATCGGACTCAAATCCGAAGAGCGGCTCATGACACAGGAGGAGTTGAAGATGATTCTCTACCAGAGTTCCGAGCAAGGCGTAATTGATAAGGAGGAGACGGAGATGCTACGCGACGTATTTCGCTTCTCAGACAAGAGAGCCAACGAACTGATGACACACCGCAGAGACCTCGTATTTATCCGCGAGCACGATAGCATGGAAGAGGTGCTACGCATCATCGAAGATAAGAAATTCAGCAATTACCTGCTGGTCGATGAGCAAAAAGAGGTTATTGGCGTGGTGACGGTGAAAGACATTATATTGCTTATCGGGAGCGACAAACCGTTTCGACTCACTGATATCGTGCGCCCTGCCCTCTTCATCCCCGAGAATTTGTACGCAAAGAAAGTTTTAGAGCAGTTTAAGAAGAACAAAAATAAGTTTGCCGTTGTTGTTAACGAGTATGGCGGCACGGAAGGGATTATTACCTTGCACGATTTAACCGAAAGCATCTTTGGAGACATCCTCGAGGAGGATGAAACGGAGGAAGAAGAGATCGTTAAACGTCAGGATGGTTCGATGCTCGTGGACGGTTCGATGAATATCGATGACTTCATGGAAGAGATGAGAATATTATCGTATGATGATATCGACTCGAGTGATTTCACTACATTGAGCGGACTAACCATGTATCTTATCGGACGTATTCCCAAGGTAGGCGATCTGTTCTCTTATAAAAATCTGGACTTCGAAGTGGTCGATATGGATCGCGGAAGGGTAGATAAGTTGCTTGTTATACAAAGAGATGAAAAAGAGTAGCAACTCACTTTTTATATTAACTTAAAGCACTTAAAAAATGAAAAAAGTAATTTTATTGGCAGCCGTTGTAGCTGCTTTGGTTTCTTGTCAATCAAAAACAAACAATGCAGCTACAGCTGCAGCCGATAGCCTGGCTATCGATTCGATGATGCCTATAGTAGAGAATACCGAGGTATTTGAAGGTACACTTCCTGCTACAAAGACTGCTCCTGCTGTTAATTATGTATTGACACTCGACATGATGGCCGATTCGAACGATACGGTGTACACGTTGGATATGACTTATCTGGATGCCAACCAACAGCCTACAACCAAGAAGATGACCGTAAAGGGCAAACCGCAAATGGTACAAAAAATGATGAAGGATGCTAAGAAAAAACCGGTGGCAGCCAAAGCTATGAAGCTGAACCCCAACGATGGCAGTGCACCTTTGTACTTTGTTGTAACTAACGACACTACCTTGACACTGATGAACGACAGCCTGCAAGAGTCAATCAGTGATATCGGATTCAATATCGTTCGCGTGAAATAATCTCACAGATACCCTTTAGGAGCATAAAAGTGCTCCATATACAAAATATGCTACGCCTTTCTGCGAAAGACGTAGCATATTTTGTTTGAACACGTGTGCTTACTTTAGCTTCTCGAAGTAAGGCAAACGGTCGAGCGGCACGTTAATCGTTATTTTCTTGGGGCCTTTGAAGGTTTTTCCTTCATCGTCCTTCCACCTGCCTTTGGGCAACATCACCGTGCGCGAAGTGCCCGAAGTAACCATCGGGGCAACGAGGTAGCGGTCGCCCAGCATAAACTGGTCTTTGCAGTCGATAAAGCCTTGGTGTGGATAGGCGTACTCCATATTCCGCAAGATGGGTTCGCCTGTCTGCGAAGCGAGTTTGGCTTGCTCGAGAATGTAGCCGCCCATCTGCTGGTGCAGGCGAGCAAACTTGGCACAGATGGCCGTATTCTCCTTACTCAAAATGCGCCACGGAGCTACCGAGAACTGCATCATCGGCATCATTGCGTGCACTTGGCAGGAGCGAACAATCAACTCTTCGTCGAACGTATTGACGTTAAGAAAAGCACCGAACTGTCCGCCTCCCACCATATCGGGGCAGGTATAGGCGTAGCCCATCAGTCCGGCTGCCGCCATATCGGGTATGAGTAGTTGGATGGCTCGCCACGAATAATCCTTGTCGCCCAAGCGTTGTACCAATGCCTGTCCACCCAGTTTCCAAGCTGCACGCAGTTCGTTGTAAGGGAAGTCGAGCCCTACTTCCGCCCACTTTTCCATGAAGCGGTTGGCGTTGGCATCCTTTTCGTAATAGGCATACTCACCATTCATATAACCCACATCTCCCCCATCGAATTTGAATCCGTCGATGCCATATTTGGCTTGGTTCTCGCGCAACTGTCCCTTAAGGTAGGTCACAGCTTCGGGATTGGTTACATCATAGCAAGCACTGTAGCCGTTCCACCAATGAATAATTGCGGTTCGGTTCGTCCCTTTCTCTTTGAGCAGGTAGCCTTTCTGCTCCAATAAACGAAACTCGGGACTATCGGCCGAAACGTAAGGCGATACCCAAAGCATCACTTTGAAGCCCATGCGGTGCAGCTCGTCGGTCATGGCACGCGGATCGGGAAACTTCTCGGACTTGAAGTCGAAGTTGCCATAATAGCGCTGCCAATTATCATCGATCATAAAGACACCTTGGGGAAAACCATTGGCCACCGCCTTGTGGGCATAGTCCATAATGTCGGCCTGGTTCTGATTATACATCAGCTCAATCCACGTATTGTATTGGGGTAGTGAGAAGAAGGATTCTTCGGGTATCTTGCCCGACGGAGGAAAGTGTTTGGCAGATGCGGCCAAGTAGGCTTCCTTCAGTGTTTTGCCTCCAACGACAGGTGTCAGTTCCTCATAATCGGAATAGATAAGCAACCGCCCGTCTTTAACCTCAAAGCGGAAGGGATGCTCAGACCAGATATAACGCCCTTCGGACGAAAGCATGAGTGGCACCACCTGGTTGTTCAGGTTATTACGTGCCATGTCTTGCATAGATAGCTTATCACTATATGGCATTTGATGCCCCAAAGCTACTAGTCCGCCCCACCAGCGTTCATTCTTAAGTGGTTCAATTACAGTGTTGTGTTTCACTTGTGCCTGCAAATAAGGTAAGCAAGCCAGTGCAATCATTAGAAATAATGTAATGTTTCGTTTCATCGTTAATCATTAGTATAAGTAAGTTGCAAATATAAGAAAATAATTCAGCTTCGTCGGTTACATCTCCGTTTGAGTATCGTTTTTGGCTGTCTCAGAAAAAGAAATCCGACAGTCTATCGGCGTTTCTTCTATCTTCGTCCGCGAAAATGAAGAAAAGAAGTCAAAACATCTATGATAATAATAATGAAAACAATGACAATGAGAGTATGCCTATTTTTCTGTTTGGCCGCACTGCTATCTGCCTGCGGACAGACCAAAGAGAGTAAAAGCACCCAAACGTTATCTGTAAAAACAGCACAGGTAACAACACAGAGCAACGACGGTAACCGCGAATTTACCTTCATCTCCAAACCGGTGAAGACCACCGAACTCTCCTTTCGGGTGGGAGGTCCCATCGAACGGTTCGATGTGTATGCGGGTAACTACTACAAACGCGGCGAGGTAATTGCACAGATTGATCCTCGCGACTTCCGCATCCGTAAAGAACGTGCCGAAGCCATTTACAGTCAGGCAAAGGCAGAGTTCGGACGTATAGAAACACTGTACGAGAAGAACAACCTCTCGGCGAGTGCCTACGAAAAGGCGCGTGCCGACTATACCGCAGCCAAAACAGCTTTCGAAACAGCCACCAACGAACTGAACGATACCCGCCTGATTGCCCCCTTCAACGGATATGTAGGCGAGGTTTACATCGAGAAGTATCAGGACGTTAAAGCTACGCAACCGATCATCTCGTTCATCGACATCGACCAGTTGAAGATCGAAACATTCGTAACACAAGACATCGCCTTCGGTTCGCAAAAGCCAACCGAAGTAAGCTTGCGCTTTGATGCAGACCCTTCGCACACCTACACCGCCAAAGTGGTCGAGATATCGAAAAGTACCATGCGCAACAACATCTCGTACCTGCTTACCGCGCTGCTACCCAACAAAGACGGAAAGCTGTTGGGCGGAATGCCGGGCAAGGTCGTATTCGACACCACATCCAAAGATACGGCAGAGGCGGTAGGAGCGCAACAAATACTTACGATTCCTCAGATCGCTCTTTGTCACCGACCTTCGGAGAGCACGTATGTGTGGGTAGTCAACCCCACCGACGGCAAGGTGAGCAAGCGCAGTGTCACTGCAGGCGATTTGCTTCCGGGCGGACAGGTAGCCATTACGAACGGCCTTGCCCTGCATGAAACGGTAGCTACCAGCGGTTTGCGTTTTCTATCGGATGGAGCCACCGTGGTGGCATTGTCTCCTGTAACAACCCATTAAACCCCTAAGAACTCAATGAAGTTAGTTAAATATTTCTTGCAGAAGAAATCGGTTACGATTCTGCTGCTCATACTCATCGCTGCGGGAGGCATCTTCTCCTACATAAAGATGGGTAAATTGGAGGACGCCCCCTTCACCATCAAGCAAGCACTCGTGGTGACTCCCTATCCGGGAGCATCGCCCATGGAAGTACAAACACAAGTGACCGACGTACTCGAAGAGGCCATACAAAGCCTGGGCGAACTGTACTACCTGAAAACAGAGAATCGCGCCGGACTCTCCAAAATCACTGTTTATGTGAAGAAAGAGACGCGTGCCGAGGAGATGCAACAACTCTGGGACAAACTGCGCCGAAAGGTAGGCGATGTACAATCGAAGCTACCTGCAGGAGCGGGAACATCGGTCGTTAATGACGACTTTGGCGATGTACTCGGTGTGTTCTACGGCATTACCGGTCAAGGAGCTACCTATCGCGAACTCGAGACGGAGGCCAAACGCCTCAAAAACGAGCTGCTTAAAGTGAAAGATGTGGCTAAGGTAGAGATATACGGCGTACAGTCGCCCACGATCAACATCACCCTCTCTCCTGCCGTGATGGCACGCAGCGGTATCACCACAGCCGATATTGCCCGCGCATTCGAGGCACAGAACAAGGTGGTCGATGCCGGTGGCATTGATACCGACAGAAACCGTGTACGCATCGAGTCGACCGGAAACTTCTATTCGCTCGACGATATCCGCGAACTGACTATTGTTTCGCGCAGTGGCGAACACTTCCGCTTGGCAGATATCGCTGCTATCGAAGAGGGCTATCTCACTCCGGCGAGCAATAAGATGCGCATCAACGGACAAGAGGCCGTAGGTGTAGCCATCTCGACAGTGCCCACGGGCAACGTAGTTGATATGGCACGTCTGGTCAAGACACAGACCGAAGAGTTTGTAAAGACGATGCCCGAAGGATATACGCTCGATGCCCTCTACGATCAGGGATACGAGTCGGATGTAGCCAATCAAGGATTCATTCTCAACCTGATTATCTCGGTTATTACCGTAGTGGCCATCTTACTGTTCTTCATCGGTCTGAAAAACGGGCTCTTGGTAGGTAGCGGACTGATCTTCTCGATCTTTGCCACACTCATTGTGATGATGGCGGGTGGCATTGCCCTGCAACGTATGTCGTTGGCAGCCATTATCATCGCCATGGGTATGTTGGTAGACAACGCCATTGTAGTGTCCGACTCGGCACTGGTCAATATGCAACGCGGCATGCGTAAGCGGGTGGCGATTCTGCGTGCCTGTTCTTCTACCGCCCTGCCGTTGCTGGCGGCTACGGTGATTGCGATTCTGACCTTCCTGCCCATCTACTACTCACCGCATATCACGGGCGAGCTGCTCTCCTCACTGGTGATTGTCATCGGCGTATCGTTGATGTTCTCGTGGGTGTTTGCCCTGACACAAACGCCATTCGTTATTCAGGAGTTTGTGCGCCGTCCGCGACGCGACGAACTAAAGGGCGAGTTGTTTAACAGTAAGTACTTCAACAAATTCCGTGAGGCGTTGCACTTCGTGATCCGTCACCGCGTGGTCACGATCGGCTTGATGGTCGCACTGCTGGTGGTATCGGCATGGAGTTTTAAATTCATCCCGAAAGTCTTTGTTCCGGCACTCGACAAGCAGTATTTCACCATCGATATGTGGCTGCCCGAAGGCACACGCATCGAGGAAACCGACCGTATCGCTACTTCCATTGCCGATTATGTTCAATCGCATCCCGAGGTAGAGATGATCTCGACCTATATCGGACGCACACCTCCGCGCTACTACCTCGCCAACGTAGCTTTCGGCCCGCAACCGAACTACGCACAGGTATTGGTGAAATGTAAAACCTCGAAGGAGTCGCGCAAATTGAACCAAGAGTTGCAAAACTCCATCCCCAAGGAGTTTCCCGAAGCCTTTGTCAAAGTAAACCGCTTTGAACTGAGCCCGCTTACAGAAGCCTTGATCGAAGCTCGCTTTCTGGGACCCGATGCAGCCGTACTCGACTCACTCACGAATCAGGCCATTGAAATTATGCGCAAGAATCCGAAGGTAGCCAATGCCCGCAACGAATGGGGCAACCAAACGATGGTGATCCGTCCGGTATACGATCCGGTCAAAGCCGGCGAGTTGGGTATTAGCAAGGCTTCGATGATGGAGTCGGTCAAAGCACTGAGCGACGGACTGCCGGTAGGAATCTATCGCGACAATGAGAAGAAAGTACCGGTACTGCTCAAAGCAGACGGAGCAGCGGTAATCAATGCCCGCTCACTGGGCGATTATGCCGTATGGAACGGCGACCGCTCTGCCCCACTCTCTCAGGTGACGAGTGAGATCAAAACGACTTGGGAGTTTCCGCAGGTGCGCACTTACAACCGACAGCTATCCATGGCTGCCATGTGTGGTGTTCAACCCGGTAGCACGATGGCCGAGGTACACTCGGAGATACGTGCGGAGATAGAAGCGATGAAACTGCCCGATGGCTATACCTTCTTCTGGGACTCTCAGTACAAAGACCAAAAGGAAGGGGTAGAAGCACTTGCCACCTTCTTCCCACTTGCCTTTATCCTATTGGTGGTGATTCTGGTCGCGCTGTTCGGTAACTTCCGCGAACCGATTATCATCCTTTGCATCCTTCCGCTATCGCTCATCGGTGTGGCTGTGGGTATGCTGCTTACCGGGTTCGAGTTTGGCTTCTTCCCCATTGCCGGATGGTTGGGATTGATGGGTATGATTATCAAGAACGTCATCGTACTCATCGACGAGATCAATGTACAGCATCGCGCCGGAACAGACCTGTACAACTCGATCATCGAAGCTACCGTATCGCGTACCAAGCCGGTATTAATGGCAGCATCGACTACGGTACTGGGCATGATTCCGTTGCTGTTCGACATCGCTTTCGAAGGCATGGCAGCAACAATCATCTTCGGACTGACGTTTGCCACACTGCTCACGCTGTTCGTAACTCCGGCACTCTACGCACTGTTCTATAAAGTAAAGCGGTGCAAGTAAGAATCATCTATTATAGAGAACTAACATGAAAAAAAATATCACTCTCTTCTTCCTGCTGCTCACCACATCGGTGGTAGCACAGGAGACGGATTTACAAAAGAGCTATCGCAACGCCGCACTGGACTATAATCAAGATGTACGGGCAGCGCAGCGCAACATCAACATCGGCAAGGAACAGGAGCAATCGGCTCGTGCCGACTATAAGCCGAAACTATCGGCAGGTGCGAACTTTAACTATACAGGCAATCCGATGGAGCTATCCATCGGGCTGCCGGGCATGGAAGCGCCCGTTAGCTTTCAAGGACGCGACCTGACCTACGGTGCTTCGCTCTCACTGGTTCAGCCTATCTATACCGGCGGACGCATTAGCGAGACCGTACGCATGGCCGAGCATCAAACGAGTCTGGCCTCGAACCAAATGGAAGCCGTCAAAGCAGACATTGCCTATACAGCCGATGCGCGCTACTGGAACACGGTAGCTTCGGCCGAGGTAACCAACATTACCCGTCGTTTTCGTCAGTCGGTAGCACAGCTCACCGAGGTGATTCGCGAACGGGTCGAGGTACAACTCATCAACCGCAACGACCTGTTGATGGCGGAGGTGAAGCTCAACGAAGCCGATTATCAGTTGATGAAAGCACAGAACCAATACGAGGTGGCACGCATGGCCATGAACTCTTTTGCCGGTGCTCCGCTCGACGAGCAGCTACCGACAGACAGCATCGTTCCGGCTATCTATACACCCGAATCACTACCTGTGCCCGATTCGGAATGGGCAGCCAACCGCCCCGAGTTGCGCATGGCTCAAGATCGTATTGCCATTCAGGAATCGGCATTGAAGCTGAACGATGCCCGGTTCAAGCCACAATTCTTTGTGGGAGTAGATGGTAGTTATTCCTCGCCCGGATATAATTTTAATAAAGACCTCGACCCCAACTATGCCGTCTATGCCAAGGTAAGTGTACCACTCTGGGAGTGGGGCAAGCGACGGAGCGAGAAGCGTGCATCGAACTTTCGGGTGGATATAGCACGCGATAATTACAGCAAGGTGAACGATGCCGTAGGACTCGAAGTGCAATCGAGCTACTACAACTACACCCAAGCGGTAGAACGGGTAACGCTGACCGAAAACTCATTGACCAAAGCACGCGAGAATGAGCAGTTAGCTCTCGAACGCTATCAGGAAGGGAAGATATCCATCACCGAAGTACTCGATGCACAGATCTATCACCAAACGGCACAGATCAACGCCGTACAGTCACGCCTGAACGCACAGGTATCGTATTCGGAATATGTACGGGCGTTGGGAATAACGAAGTTTTAAAATTCTGTGTACAGCAGAGATGTGCATAGATTAAAAAGGAGTATATTTGTCACTTACAATTCATACAGTTATCAGTCACCTTCAATACATACCGTTCATGAAATTAGCCCGCAACCACCGTTACAACCATTGGATGGAATTCCTGCTCTTCTCGGGCATGGGTTGCTTCTCGTACCTGTTTCTGGTGATTTATACCGACCTGCAAAGTCGCACGCATGTTGACCTCACAGCACCGTGGGCATTCCTTGTCGTGGTCTTCGTGTTCAACTGCATCGGCTTCAGCATCATGCAGATCAATAGGTGGTGGAAACGGGATTATATGTTTCTGGCACAGAACCGACGCCGGTTGGTGGCGTATTATGTATTGATGGCGGCCTCGCTGTTTCTGCTCAATTATTTGTTGTTGGTTACGGTAAAGTGGACTGTTAACATACCCCACCCCTGGCACTTTGTCTGGTCGGGGGTACGCATGCTGGCTATTATCTGGTTGGTGGAGTTGGTGGTGGTCAGCCTGACAATGGCCAACAGTTTTTATCGGCATCTCATCGTGCTCTACCAACGCAATACACAGCTCGAAGAGAGTTCGGTCAAAGCACAATATACTGCACTACAGAGCCAGCTAAACCCGCACTTTCTGTTCAACAGCCTCAATACGCTCATCTCCGAGATACGTTACAGTCCGGCCAATGCGGAGTTGTTCACGCAACACCTGTCCGATGTGTATCGCTACATCCTGCGGTGTCAGGAGCAGCGGGTCGTTACGTTGCGTTCCGAACTGGGCTTTCTCGACTCGTATATCTTCCTGCACCAGGTGCGGTTGGGCGACTGCATACACATCGACAACCAAGTGCCCGAATGTTGGTGGGAATCCAAGATTCCCCCCCTCACCCTGCAACTGCTTGCCGAGAATGTAATCAAGCACAACACCATTCACGGAGGCAAGCCAATGACCATCCGCCTGACATACTCGCCCGAAGAGGGGTTATTGATAATGGAAAATCGTATCAGCCCCAAGAAGTGCCACACCACTTCGGGGGTAGGATTGAAGAACCTCTCGGCTCGATATAAGCTCATTTGCAATCAGCCGATCATTATTAGTACCGAAAATGAATGTTTCACCGTTAAATGCCCACTACTCAATGAATAATCAACTACACGTCGCCATCATTGAAGACGAAATACCGGCAGCCCGGCTGCTTCATCAAATGCTCATCGCACTACGCCCGGAATGGGAAATCACGATTCTGCCCGGCAATATCGAAGAGTCGGTCGAGTGGTTCGGTTCGCACCCTCACCCCGATCTGCTGTTTCTTGATATCCAACTCACGGATGGAAACTCTTTCTTATTCGTTGAACAGGCGCGTCCCGAAAGCTGCATTGTATTCACCACCGCTTATGACGAATATGCCGTGCAGGCCTTCTCGGTCAACAGTATCGACTATCTGCTCAAACCCATTCATCAGGAACGCCTGATCGAAACCCTACAACGCTTCGAAGCCTCGATGGAGATGAAACTGGCTTTCGACGCCCAAGGAGCACAACAACAGCACCAAATGTTGGAGGTGCTGCAAAGCCTCTCATCGCCCAACAAGAAGTATCGCACACGCTTTCTGATATCGGGGGGCGACAAGCTCTTCACCTTACAGGTAAGCGATATCGCCTATTTCTATTCGGAGAATAAGGTGACCTTTGCCGTGACCCGGCAACAGAAAGAACATATCATCGACCTATCACTCGATCGATTGAGTGAACAGCTCGATCCCGATCTCTTCTTCCGTAGCAACCGGCAAACCATTTTAAGTATCGATGCCATTCAGCGTATCGAGCCTTATTTTCTGGGCAAGGCCATTGTACACGTAGTGCCGCCGTTCAAAGACAAGATCATTATCAGTAAAGAAAAAATAGCCAGTTTTAAGTTGTGGCTTAATTATTAACAGTCTGATATAGATAGTATTTACTCATTATTTTGTATCTTTATCCCTCGCAAAGATACAAAATAATGAGTATGAACAGAGCACTCCTTTTATTCGCTTTCTTATTATCCGCCGTACAAGGTTTCGCGCAATCGGCGCAGGAACAACAGCTACCGGATAGCTCAGTCAACAAGCTGATGCGTTATGCGTATGCCGCAGAGAGATTCGGCAAAGCGCTGCCACAAGAGAAGGTTTACCTACACTTCGATAATACCGCTTACTATCAGGGCGATGATATCTGGTTTCAGTGCTACGTGGTAACCTCCGAACTGAACCGCCCAACCGCACTGAGCAAAACACTCTATGTGGAGCTTCTCAATCCGGGCGGCGAAATCGTTGCCAAACGAATATTACCCATACGAAACGGACGGTGCCACAGCCATCTGCCCCTCAGCCAACTTCCTTTCTATTCGGGCTTCTACGAAGTACGCGCCTACACCAAATACCTGTTGAATTTCGGAGAAGGGAATCACTTTTCGAGGGTTCTCCCTGTCTTTGACAAGCCGGAAAAAGAGGGAAACTATTCGGAGAAAAACATCCGGAAGTATACCTACAAATACCCGCAACACAGAGAAAAGAGCAAGAAAGAGAAGAGGGTCAACCTGAAGTTCTTTCCCGAAGGTGGAAACCTGATCGAAGGTGTTGCCTCGCGTATCGCTTTCGAGGCAACGGATGCTTACGGTAATCCGCTTGAACTGTCGGGCAGCGTGATGACTCAGGATAAGAAGCAACTCACCTCGTTTGCCGTGACCCACGAGGGACGGGGAGTATGCACCTATACACCTACTGCCGAGAAGGCGGTGGCAGTGGTAAATCTGGCTGATAAATCGTATCGCTTCGACCTGCCCGTAGCACTGAAGCAGGGATTCGGCCTACAGGTCGACAACCTCTCTTCGGAAGACAGTCTGGCAATTACCGTGCAGAAAAACGCACAGACAAAACCGGCAATATTAGCCTTGGCAGTGTTCTGTCGCGGAAAGCTGTTCAACTACTGCCTGCTCGACCTATCGACCGACGAACCCTTATCTTTTGCCATCAGCAAGCAGCAACTGCCTGCCGGGATCGCACAACTGGTTCTGACCGACGAATCGGGGCAGATGGTTGCCGACCGGTTGGTTTTTGTCCATCAGGCGAAGCAGTTGTCCGTCAACATACAGTTCGATAAAGCCCATTACCAACCCTATGAGCCGGTCGGAGTATCGTTAAAGGTACGCAATGAGGAAGGCTATCCGGTTCGTTCGCCTCTGTCTGTGGCTATCCGCGATGGAATGGAAGAGGTGGAAAACCGCCATTCGCTGCTGACCGATTTGTTGTTGACATCCGAAATAAAAGGATACGTGCGCCGTCCGTCTTATTACTTCGAGGCGGACGACAGCAAACACCGAACAGCTTTAGATCAACTGCTCATGGTGCAAGGTTGGCGGCGATATGCTTGGAAGCAGTGGGCAGGAACAGAGCCGTTCGAGTTGAAATATCTGCCGGAACAAGGCATCGAAGTGCATGGCCGGATTCTCTCGATGGTAAGGGGAAAGGCAAAACCAAACGTACAGATCTCTTCTTTTCTGATGAAACGCGGGGCAGACAGCATCGCAAGCAACGCTCCCTTTCTCAGCTCCTTCAATACGGACAGTCTGGGTCGGTTCGCTTTCGTCTCGCCTATCGAGGGCAAGTGGAACCTCATTCTCTCGGTAGCAGACAAAGGCAAACAGAAAGATTGCCGGATTGTCTTAGACCGGGTATTCAGCCCCGCTCCGGCGAAGTATCCATTGGCAGAGATGCAAGTAACCGTAGCTGCCTCGAAAGAGACAGGCGAGGAACAAATCTTCCCGACCGACACCACCGTCGTAGAAGAAGTGGACTTCAACCAATTCATGGACGATTACGAGAAATCATTGGCCCGCAAAGGGGTTCATGAGAAAATTCAACGCTTGGATGAAGTAGTCGTAAAGGGCAAAAAACACAGTCGGGAAAAAGACATTTACAACAATCGCGCCAAGTCTATCGCCTACTACGAAGTGCCCTCCGAGATAGACGAGATAAAGGACAAAGGCGGGTTTATCGGCAATGACATCCATGAACTGATGTTGAATATGAACAAGCACTTCAGCCGTAGAATATCACAAGGCGAAGAGTGGCTGTCCTACAAGAGCCAGATGCCCTTGTTTGTCATCAACTATCAGCCCACCATGGCAACAGAGATGGACTACAATAAATACAAACTATTGAATCTCGAAGCGATCAAAGCCATATATATCAATGAAGAGTTGTCGATAAAGTGTCAATATGCCGACCCTCGGATGTCTCCGTTGGAGGTGGACGATCTGTATAGCTGTGTCGTTTTTATCGAGACTTATCCGGATGGGGAGATTCCTGTTCGGGCAGGCAAGGGCGTAAGGAAGACCTGGCTCGACGGATACAGCAACGAACCCAAAGAGTTTTACCAACCCGACTACTCCATCTTACCCAAAGAGAATGATTACCGCCGAACGCTCTATTGGAATCCGGAGCTGATACCGGACGAAGACGGAAATGCCAACATCCGTTTCTACAACAACGGACGCGCCCAATCCATGAGAATAAATGCAGAAACCATTGCAGAGGACGGAACCATTGGAAGTGTCTGTGAGTAACGAGCAGATTCAAGACTCTCTAATATTCGGGATTTCCGTTTAACATTGTTAACGCATTTTCTTGTTTCGTGTTTCTTTTATCCTAAGAGTACGTTTTCTTATATAGCAAGACTAGTATCTTCCGGATGTAAAAACTAGTATTTTAACGTAGCTTTAAAATACTAGTTTTACATCGCATAAAAAGCATGGTTCCTCACCCTTGCTTTTTATTTCATATCAGCCTAATAATCAAAACGTTTCCAATCACTCCGCATCACCCTTTTCCTCTTTCAAGAGTTCTTTCTTGTCATTCGACTTATCTCCTACTCCATTTTCTCTACCCGAGATACTTGTCAGAGAATCAATCACTTCCTTTTCGGGAAAATTACGAGAATAAAGAAATATGAAAATAAAAAAGACATAAAAAAGTTTGTCTTCTCTCTTAGCATACTCGTAACTACCTAATATGAAGGACAAGCTCAATTTTGCGTTGGTTACAGCTCCACCAATTTACGGAACTGCTAAGAAGTTCTTCCAGCCTATTTCGTTCGAGATATATTTAGCTCAAAAAACGCACAAGAGACACAGGACTTTTCGAGACAAATATTATCTTTGCACATAGAAAATGTGCTAAAATTCGGTACATTTAATCATAAGTTCAGCATACTTTAATCTATATTTCCTGTCAGTTCTATTTTGGAAGATCAGTGAAATCAAAAGAAAACACAAAAGCATTAAACAACTAAATCACTACAAAATTATGAAAGAAATTATTATCATCTTTACTTCATTTTTTATTTTACGATTGACTTCATTATACATTTCGATCACCAATGAAAAAAGACTTAAGAAATCAGGAGCTGTTCAATATGGTAAGCTTAATTCGGCTTTATTGACTATGGCACACATAGTTTATTATGCTTCTTGTCTTTATGAAGCGTATGTTTCACAAGCTTCATTTAATGCATATTCTAAATGGGGAGTATTTATGATGCTCTTTTCATACATTGTACTCTTTTATGTTATATATAAATTAAAAGACATCTGGACTCTAAAGGTATACATTGCCCCCAATCATCAAATTGACAACAGTTTTTTATTTAGAACAATAAAACACCCTAATTATTTCTTGAATATTATCCCAGAGCTAATTGGAGTATCCTTGTTATGTAACGCTTGGAAGACATTACTCTTCGGACTTCCCGCGTATGGGGTTCTGTTGGCTATTCGTATTATTCAGGAAGAGAAAGCAATGCAAACCATATCTTTTGCGTCTGCCCCAAAAGACAAGACCGATAGAGCATAAACAACTGTGTAAACCCATAAAAGCATCCTACTAAAAAAGGCAACCCATTTTCTGAGTTGCCTTTTTTAGTGAAGTCTTGCTAATGTTTATTCAGCGGGTTGTTCCGGTGCGGTAGGCTCTTCAGGTGCAGCTGGCTCTTCTTGTGCCGGAGCCTGGGCTTGCTGAATCAACTCACCTTTTTCTGATACTGCCTCTCCTTTTTCATTGAAGAATACGGTTGACTCCTGTCCGTCTTTTGCTACGGCTACCACCTTAAAGATTTTGCCCGATGCCTTTTCAGCGACGAAGGCTTCTTTAATCGTTCCACCGTCAAAATCTTTGGCCAGTGCGTTCATTACTTCCGATGGAAGCTCTTTGGCTTCTATACTCTTGAACTCATCCTGTGGGTTCTGTTGAGACTGTGTAACAGCCGTGCTGTCTACCGATGTTGAAGCGAATGCTACTGAAGTTCCCAATCCCATGACCATTGCTACTGCTACTAATAACTTTTTCATAATCGTATGTTTTTAATGTTGATACTGTTGTTAAACTCTTATGCTAATTACAAAGCAAAGGGCGTGCCACAAGGCGGATAAAACAGCATAACCACTAGTTATCAGCAATATAAAAAATCACAGCAATAGCACACTATTGGGGAAACTGTGAGGATTGGTACACAAGTTGGGGAAATTATACACAGAATAACCTTCTCGGGAGCCGACAACATACAAATAAGCACTGAATAATCAAAATGGGAAACTCACTTTCAAAGAGACAGGGCAAAAGTAGATAGCATATTACCAGCACAAAATATCTGACCTATTGACCTTTCTTTTCTTCAGATGCTATTTTTTCCAAGAATTCTTTTGTGCTATTTACCAATTCTTGTTGTCCTCCATTTTTTAAGAACTCATTTGTACTATTTACCATTTTCTGCTGCGCTTCAGCAGCTGCTCTTAAAGGACCTCCGATTAGATTATCTATTGGGAGCCCTATAAAACTATGAGGTGCACAGTTATCTGGACACTTAGGAAATTGTTCTTTTGGACTTTGTTCGGGAGATAGATTGCTTTGCTCTTCCATGGTATAAATTCTTTAGTTTATACGCAAAGGTAAGAAAAAGACAATACACTGCATAGAAAAGAAAACAAGACATAAAAAAAGCACTCAGAATAGATCTAAGTGCTTAATTTTCAATAGAGCGGAAAACGGGGCTCGAACCCGCGACCTGCGGCTTGGGAAGCCGCCGCTCTACCAACTGAGCTATTTCCGCAATAATAGCAATCGTTCGTGTACGAGAGCTAATAAAGCGATGGCAAAGGTAGAAATATCTTTTAAAGTATCAAAAGATTCTCGTACATTTGCTCGCAATAAAAATAAAAACCGAATGAAACAAATTATACTTATCACCGGAGGGGCACGCTCGGGCAAAAGCAGTTATGCCGAACGGTTGGCACTCAGCCTCTCGCCTACCCCTGTCTATATGGCTACCTCGCGTATTTGGGACGAAGAGTTTCGGCAGCGTGTGTTGCGCCATCAGGCCAGCCGCGGCCCCGAATGGACCAATATAGAAGAAGAGAAACAACTGAGCCGCCATGAATTAACCGGACGAGTGGTGCTCATTGATTGTGTCACTTTATGGTGTACCAACTTCTTCTTCGACCTCGATGCCCACACGCAACAGGCATTGGAGGAGGTAAAAGCAGAGTTCGACCGCCTGACAGAGCAGGAGGCTACGTTCATATTCGTGACCAATGAAATAGGTATGGGCGAAACATCGGCCAATGACGTGCAACGTAAATTTACCGATATGCAAGGATGGATGAATCAATACATCGCCCAACGGGCAGACCGGGTAGTACTGATGGTATCGGGCATTGCCGTACCGATCAAAGGAGCCTGAACGGGGCATAATAACCGGGCAGCATTTAAACCATATCGTCGCCCGTTTTCACTACCTTTACCTTTATGGTTTTGTGAAACGGAATGAAGGCCGAACCAACCGCCATGACCAAGGCCATAACCAACACGATGCCCAACAGCACTTTCAGAGAAACCAACAGACTTTGTGTCTGCAAAAGCGAATAGAGGCTGTTGGTCGCTACCTGCGCAGCCTCATCGGTTCCATGTCCCTGAGCCAACGCGCTTGCCAATGACTGGTTATATCGCTGGGCAGCCAATGGGTTATCCATCGCCACGCCTTCCGAAAGTACGTTCATAGCACGCAACTGCCCCACATACATCAGGTTATTAAAGAAGGAGGACGAAAGCACCGGTGCCAATACCGAACGAAAGGCGATCAGAAAGAAAGCATTGGATATCATCAGCTTCGGGTCGAGATCTTCGACCACGTAAACACCAAAGGCAATATAGATAATAATCATGCCCAGCCCACGCAAAAAGGTAGGCAGGTAAAGCATCTCGTAAGTGCTCTGGGGACTGATGCCGAAGTAGAGCAACGACAGGTAAAACACATAGCAGAACATACCGATAGAGATCAAGAAACGAAAACGCCAACGCTGCCAACGCAACCACCAGAAGCAGAGCACAGCCCCCACCACAAAGCCCGGCAAAAGCCATAGATTGAGCGAATTGGCATGAATACTGTCGACACGGATAATACTGTTCATGTAATTAGTTACCAACGAACTCGTTGCGCCGAAGAAAGCAACAATCATCATAAAGCTATAACCAACAACCGATTTGACCCGAAGAAGCGGTACGGTGCTGATGTAGAAACCACCGCCACCATGCTGTCTGCGAAAGAAGAGCCACAACAGCAGCGGAATGGAGAGGGCATAGACTGTCAGTTTGCCCGAAGCAAACCAATCGAGCGTTTTGCCATAGGTAAACAAATAGATAGAGAATAGCAGTGCAGCCGCAATGAGCAACATACTGCGCCAGTCGATCTCCTTGAAAGGAATATGAATGGGACGCTTGGCATAGCGAAAAAAGAGCAACACAAACAAGATGGCTACCAACAGCAACACGACAATGAATAAATACATATACTGCCACTGATAGTAGTAAGCCAGTTGCGCAGTGAGTGCCATCGACAGTTGCCCACCGGCAAAGACTATCGGATAGAAGTAAGCATAGAACTCACTGCGGACATTCTTCGGACTGAAAAGAGGACGGATTTGTATGATGAATTCGAGCATGACAAATGCTTTGAGAAAACCGACGAAGAAGCTGCAAATAATAATGAAATCGATATCGGTAGCGTGTCCGCAGAAGTAACCAATCACCGCCTGTAAGCTGAGATCGGTCAGCAACAAGGTTTTGGGAGTAACCACCGCCCGTATCTTAGGAACCAGAGGGTAAGCCACAACCATCCCCACCGAGGTGGCATAATAGGCCATTGTGATGTCTTCGCTCAGAATGCCGAGCGTGCCCGATACTTCGACCATGCTACCGGTATAGGCACCATTGAGCAAGATGATGGGAAGTATCACAACAAACATCGTCACAATACCCAACCATTGGGGAACCCAAGGACGGGTCGGTAAGGTCAGTATAACAGCCTCCGTACGCTTCATCTTAATCTCTCAAAGCTTCGGTTTCGACCATCATACCGGCACGCAGGTGTTGCATCTCATCGGGGGTTACGTCGTCGAACTCGATACGCACCGGTATACGCTGTTGCACCTTAACGAAATTGCCTGCTGCATTGTCGGTAGGCACTAATGCGTAACGCGAACCGGTAGCCTCGGAGATAGCCGTTACCTTGCCATGAAAAATACGGTTTTTAAGTGCATCGACCTTGATGCGCACCCGTTGCCCGATGTAGATATGGGCAATCTGCGTCTCTTTATAATTGGCTGTGACCCATTTATTGTGACTGCGCACCAGATTAGAGAGGGTTTGTCCGGCCTGTACAAACTGCCCCGTTTCGAGGGTGCGACGACCCATATAACCATCGTAAGGGGCTGTCACAACGGTATAAGAGAGGTTAAGGGCAGCCATCTCCACTTCGGCTTCCTTGCGCAGAATATTAGCCTCGGCACCGGCTGTTCGTTGCGTAGTCTCCTTATATTGCGAGCGAGCAGCCTCCTTTTGGCTCACCAATGCACGGTAACGTGCCTGGGTAGCCTCGTAATCGGCTTTCACCTGTTCGTATTGCTGACGGCTGACGGACTCTTCCTGCAGTAAATTGGCATACCGACGGTAGTTCTGCTCGAGTTGCCACAGGCGGGCTTTGGTTTCGGCAATGTTGGCTTCTTGTACCTGCACATTGACTTCGGAGGTACGAATACCCGACCCCAAAACTTCGAGCGATCCTTTCACATCGAGCAAGGCAGCCTGTGCATCTTTCAGTCGAATGCGGTATTCGCGGTCGTCGAGAATAAGCAGCGTATCGCCTGCGCTTACCTGTTGGTGCTCGGTGAAACGTACTTCGCGGATATAGCCTGCCACACGGGTGTTGACCGGAACGATGTACTGATCGACCACGGCATCGTTCGTTATCTCGTAGTTTACGTATTTCCAGAAGTAGGTAACCACCCACGTGATACCCGCCAGCACCAATATGATGCATACTATATTAAGAATGATGTTGCGTGCTCTGAGTTTTCTGAGCCGGATACGCTTTCTCTGAAGGTTGGACATAGTCGTTGAATACTGATTTTGATAACGAATTTATAAATGACCACACGAGCGTTGCAGTTCGTAATAGGTATAGACAATCTCGGTTTGCGCCTTGGTAAGCTGCCATTCGGCTTGCAAGCGTACATTGCTTGCATCAAGCAAATCGGTCAGAATGGAGAGCTGGTTGAAGTAACGGTTACGCACAATGCGGTAGTTCTCTGCGGCTTGTTTCACCGAAAGGGTTAGGGCGGCAACACGGTTCAACGCTTCGCAATGGCGAACATAAGCTCTCTTTACCTTGATGCGCACCTCTTGCATCACTTGCTCTTCGCGTGTTTGGTAGAGCGAAACATTCTGCTGTGCCTCGCGCATACGGTGCTTGCTGTGGTAAAGCGACGAGAGGTTGTAAGACAGGTTGAGCGATACGTTCCAACTGTTGGCAAACAGATCGGTAGCCACATTATAAGGACGCGCCAATGTGTTGCCTGCACGCAGTGAGAGCGAGGGAAGAAAGTCGGCTCTGACCAACGATACACCGTTCTGTGCCAACTGCTTGTAATAGCGGGACGTTTGAAGTTCCGGATAGTTTGCATAGGCTTCGCCTACATATTCGTCGTAGCTCAATAAGGTGGCAGAGGCAGGCAGAAGAGCCGTATCAGGCTGAATCAATAGCGATTCGGGTAGCCCCAGTACAATACTTATTTGCTGGGAGATAAGGGTGACGTTGTGATCGGCCTCCTGATAGTTTAGCTTGTCATTGGTAAGTTGCAGTTCGCTACGCAACTCGTCGTTACGGGTCAGTACGCCCTCCTTTTGCATCCGGCGGATGTCTTTCAGGCGTACTTCCGACTCTTCGATGTTGCGGGCAAACATCTCGCGCTGCTTGTAGTAATCAATCAAGTCGAGATACTGCCGTAGCAGGAGCAATTTCAATTCGGCTTTATCGGTGGTGAGGGCAAGCGAAGCGATCTCCTTCTCGAGCGATGCCTGCCGGATGGTATGCCGGATGCGCCCACCCTGATAGAGGGGTTGGTTGAGTTGCAGGTTATAATTTTGCGACCAATCGGGCGTATTGGGGTGCGTAGCTTCTGTAAGCCCTTGCTCAAAGAGGGTAGTACCACCGATATACCCTCCTGTAAGCCCCACACTGATATCGGGTAGCCGCGTTGCACGGGCTGTCTGCTCACGCTCGCCGGCCATAGTCTGTTGCAGTTGCGACTCTTTGATGCGCAAGCTGTTACACTCGCCCAGACGAAACAACTCACTGACCGACAATCGGTAACTCTCCTGTGCAGGAAGCAAGGGCGATACTCCTGCAAGCAACAATAAGGGGCAGAAGAGAAACTTAAATTTCATCGAGCACCTCATTGAGCAACATCAAATCGGCAATACAATGCTGCAAACGCTTGTTGTTCATCCGAAGCCCTGCCTGCTCGTACAGTCCGTCGATCAGGGGACGTGTCTGCCGAATCAAGTCATGACCATCCTTGGTGAGGCATATTAGGCGGTTGCGCCGATCGGAAGGGTCTTCCAGCCGTTTCACCCACTGTTTCTTCTCCAGGTTATTCAGCAGGTTGGTCATACAGGCTTTGTCCTTCGCTGTTTTCTCTGCCAGGTATTGTTGGCTCACACCATCACCCTGCCCCAGTCGGTGCATTACTTGAAACATCTCAAAGGTTATCTCAATACCGTTTCGTTTAAAGATACGCATCAATGCTTGTCTGAAGGACATCCGGGTGCGTAGAAGGGTTAAAATCAATTCGTGTGTCAGATCACTGTTCGTCATACTGTGTTGTCTTTATCGAGTGCAAAGGTATAAAAAGTCTGTTATATTAGTTAAACATTTGACTAATATTCTTTGAAAAAACTATCCATGAAAGAGGATACAGTCCGACTAAATTACGTACTTTTGCAGCTCAACTCAATGAAAGAATATAATCTGAATAAGACATGAAGGGATTTACCATTGTTACACCAGACGAGAACATCCGGGAAGCATTAACAGACAAAATCAACAACCTGACCAAGCCCAAAGGGTCGTTGGGAACGCTCGAAGAGCTTGCGTTACAGATCGGAATGATACAACAAACACTCAGCCCCACCCTGCAGCATCCACAGAACATCATCTTTGCCGCCGATCATGGCATTGTCGACGAAGGCGTCAGCTTATCGCCCAAGGAGGTGACGTGGCAACAGCTCAGTAACTTTCTGCACGGAGGAGCAGGTGTCAACTTCCTCTGCCGCCAGCATGGATTTGAACTGAAGATTGTCGATGCCGGTGTGGATTATGAACTGCCCTACGAGCAAGGCATCATCAATAAGAAGGTGCGAAAAGGCACACGCAACTACCTGCACGAGGCCGCCATGACCGAAGAGGAGATGGAGCGCTGCATCGAATACGGTGCCGAAGCGGTACGTAACTGCCATGCCGAGGGAACGAACGTAATCAGTTTCGGAGAGATGGGCATCGGCAACACCTCGTCATCATCGATGTGGATGACTTGCTTTACCGATATACCACTCGAAGCTTGTGTGGGAGCCGGTAGCGGACTGAACCATGCAGGCATCCGGCACAAATACGAGGTACTGAAACAAGCGTTGGAAAACTACCGAGGCGATGGCAGCACGCTCGATTACATACGCTACTTTGGCGGACTGGAGATGGTCATGGCCATAGGTGCCATGTTGCAGGCAGCCGAACTGAAGATGGTGATACTGGTCGACGGATTCATCATGACCAACTGCATACTCGCTGCCTCCAAGCTGTATCCGCAAGTGCTGGCCTATGCCATATTCGGACATCAGGGCGACGAAACCGGACATAAACTGATACTTGACTCGATGCACGCTAAACCGCTGTTGAACTTAGGTCTCAGGCTGGGCGAAGGAACGGGAGCCATCTGCTCCTACCCCATTGTAGACTCCGCCGTACGTATGCTCAACGAGATGGATAACTTCGCACACGCATCGATCACCAAATACTTCTAAGAGACGTTATGAACATACTAGCCGCTTTCATCTTTTTCACCCGCCTGCCCTTTTGGCGCATACGCGAAGTACCGGCGGAGAGCTTCAAACACGTAGTTCCCTACTGGCCACTCACCGGATGGCTTACGGGAGGTATCATGGTCGGGGTACTGTGGCTTGCCTCGCAGGTATTGCCCCTGTCTGTGGCTGTGCTACTGGCTTTGTGCAGCCGGCTGCTGATAACGGGAGCATTGCACGAAGACGGGCTGGCGGACTTCTTCGACGGATTTGGCGGAGGAACTACCCGCGAGCGAACCCTTACCATCATGAAAGACTCGCACACGGGCAGCTACGGAGTGATCGGACTGATTCTTTACTTCCTGCTCGCGTGGGCACTACTCACCTCGCTTCCGCTCCGGCTGCTCTATCCCGTACTGCTCACAGGCGATGTATGGGCGAAGTTCGTGGCGGCACAACTCATCAACTTCCTGCCCTATGCCCGCAAGGAGGAAGAGAGCAAAGCGCGGGTGGTCTACAACCGTATGTCGATGAGCGAGGCTGCCATAGCTACCTGCTACGGGTTGTTGCCGTTCATCCTCCTCTTCCCGTTGCAGCCTTGGCTGGCAGCGGCGGCACCCGTTGTTGTGTTCATCCTCCTGGCTTGGTTGATGAAACGCCGTCTGCAAGGATATACCGGAGATTGCTGCGGAGCTACGTTCCTGCTCTGCGAACTATCTTTTTATATAGGAACCGTCATTACATTTAGCTTATGGAGATAACACTGATTCGTCATACAGCGGTCGACGTACCGCGGGGAGTCTGCTACGGGCAGACCGATGTACCTTTGAAAGAGAGCTTTGAGCAAGAAGCCTCGGTTACTGCCGGGCTACTGTGCGAACAGATAGCGGTCGAAGGAACTTTCGATGGCTCATTCACCAGTCCGCTGAGTCGGTGTACGCGGTTGGCAACGGCTTGTGGCTATGGCGATGCCGTTCGCGACGACCGACTGAAAGAGATTGACTTTGGGCAATGGGAGATGCAACGCTTCGACACCATTCAAGACCCACGCCTACAGGAGTGGTTTGGCGACTATTACAACGTGCAAGCCACAGGAGGCGAATCGTTCATGATGCAATACCAACGGGTAGCGGCTTTTCTCGATGAGTTGAAGCAACAGCCTTACGAGCGGGTAGCTATATTCGCCCACGGTGGTGTGCTGATCTGTGCACAGATATACGCAGGTACCGTTGCCAAGGAGGAGGCCTTCGAGGCACTGACTCCTTATGGCGGTATTGTGCGCATCTGTATAGAATAACGTGCGATTCTATACAGATGCGATTACTATAAGATAAGGAGTACCGCGCAAAGCAACGCTACCATATACCCTTCGGCTCGCTCATTGATACGAACCGCCTGTTGCATATCGGCGGTAGTCAGTGCACGCTCGTTTGTACCGATGAAGGGCTTCCATACCTCCTGCCCGAAATAGTGGTGAGGGCCACCGAAGCAGCAGTTCAGTATGCCTGCCAACGCTGCTTCGGGATATCCCGAATTGGGACTGGCGTGCTGCGAACCATAACGGAGCACGAACCGGCAGAGCGACCATCGACCACTGACCAGCACCATCAGCAAGGCCGTCAGCCGGGCAGGGAGATAATTGGCCGCATCGTCCAATCGAGCGGCTACACGGCCATAGAGCAGGTAACGGGGATTCTTGTACCCCACCATCGAATCGAGTGTATTGACCATCTTATAAGCCAGCATACCGGGCACACCGAGCAGCAGATACCAGAAGAGCGGAGCAATCACCCCGTCGCTCAGATTCTCGGCCAAGGTTTCGAGCGCAGCGGTACGCACCTCTTGCGGGGAGAGTCCGGATGTATCGCGCCCTACGATGCGGGCTACCTGACGGCGACCTTCGGCAGGCGAACGGTCGACAGCCTCGAACACCATACGCACCTCGCGTATGAGTGTCGTGCCGGCTAAGCAGCAAAAGATAAGCACGGTTTGAACGGTTACCGAGAGTATCGTTCCAACTATCGTTAGTCTCGTTAATTCACCCCATCCATCTATCCATCGCAACAGAAACAGTGCCAAGAAATAGACAGCCAGCACAAGCCCAACAGCCATCACTCCTCCCTTCAACAGGCGAAAGCGTCCACGGTTGAGGCGGCGTTCGCAGAAGGCGATCAGCTTGCCAAAGCCCACTACCGGATGAGGCAACCAAGAGGGATCGCCCAGCCAACGGTCTAACCCGAAAGCGAGTATCAGCGGAAGTATCACTGTGAAATCCATTGCATGATGCTTTTAATCAGTGTATTATTTTCCTCTTTGGTCTGTGTGGCTACCCGAAAGAAGCGTTCGTCCAACCCCTCGAAGTTCGAGGCATCCCGAATGAGGATGCCATGCTCGCGCACCAGGTATTCTTTCAAAGCCGAAGCCTTGCCTAAACGCAGACACACCAACATGAAGTGCGTATCGGTAGGCCACACCTCCATGCAGCCCGATGCTTGCAGCATATCGCGCAAACGATTGGCTTCGGCCAGATAGTCGTTCATCGGGATGCCCGTTGCCACGGAGTGATCGAGCAGGTACAAACCCGCCTCGATGGCCAAGGCATTGACCGACCAAGGCATACGATGGGCACGCAGATGAGCCAACAGTTCGGCATCGGCAGTTACATATCCCAACCGCAAACCGGGGATGGCATAGCGTTTGGTGAGCGAGTGCAACAAGAGCACATTGGGCAGTCCGGCAGCTTCGGCCACGGTGAACAGGGGTTGAAGCGTGAAGTATTCGTAGGACTGGTCGATCACGAAACAAACCTGCGGATGCTGCTGAATGTAGGCTACGAGCATCTCCTTATCGCGCACCTCGCCTGTGGGGTTGTTCGGGTTGCAGATCCAAAGCATCCGTATCTCCTCGTCCAAGGGCTCGGCGAGCGTATAGAGCGAGGTCAGTTGATGCCCGTGTATGCGGCAAGCATCGGCATATTCGCTGAAGGTAGGCATCAGGATAGCCGTTCGGCTGCCACGAAAGGCTTGTGCTATGAGATAGATAGCCTCTGTGGCACCGTTCGTTACACAAACCTCACGAGCAGTCACTCCGTGGTGAGCTGCCAAGCGGGATTCGAGCGTATAGGGCTCGGGTTCGGGATAGGTGCTGATGCTGCCGATGCGTGCGCAAAGATGTGCTTCGAGACCGCATAGATCGACTTGATTGTACACGTTCGAGCTGAAGTTGCTCACGATCTCCCGACCGAATTTATAGGCATCATCGCCGTGTCCATCAATCATGTGCTTGTAGTATTTCGTAAATTAACGGCATATCGACGTGTGATCGCACATGTGCAGCCAGTTTATCGTACTGTTCTTCTTTAAATGCCTTGTAGTCAAACACAGTATCGGCCAGACGGTCGGCAAAGGGTTCGAGCAGGTAGTCGATGAAGGCGGTATTGTCTAAGATACCGTGAATATAGGTGCCCATGCAGGTGCGGTCGACAAAGTAGCCATCTGCCTGCCCATCGGTCAGTTGATTGAGGGGCGATGGCTGTGCACCCTCCATGGGTCGGGTTTCTCCCATGTGAATCTCATAGCCCTCGCAGAGACTTTGCGAATCGCGAAAGCGGAATTGTACCTGCCGGGTTACCTTCTCGCCTTGCATCTGTGTCGTTACAGGTAGTAAGCCCAAGCCGGGCAGACGTTCGATATCGCCTTCCACATGGTGCGGATCACAGACTTCCTGCCCCATGAGCTGATAGCCGCCACAGATGCCCATCACCGTAGTTCCACCGCGATGAGCGGCAAGAATAGCACCTGCCACACCGTTGCGTCGCAGCTCGTAAAGGTCGGACAGGGTGCTTTTGGAACCGGGCAAGAGGATGATATCTGCCTTCTGTAGCTCGTCGGTATTGTTGGTGTAGAAGAGATGCACGCGCGGATCGCGCTCAAGTGCGTTGAAGTCGGTGAAGTTGCTCAGGTGGCGCAGCAGCACCACAGCTACGTTTATCTTGCCACGGGCTGCCTGCACCTGCTTGGTTTCCAAGGCCACGGAGTCTTCTTCTTCGATATAGATGTCTTTGTAATAGGGCACTACGCCGACCACGGGCACGCCGCAAAGCTCTTCGATCATCTTCACTCCGGTCTCGAACAGGCGCAGGTCACCCCTGAATTTATTAATCAGAATGCCCTTCAGGTGCTTCCGTTCCTCGGGGGTGAGCAGCATGACAGAGCCGTAGACGCTGGCGAAAACCCCTCCACGGTCGATATCCGCCACCAGAATCACATCGGCTCCGGCATGGATGGCCATGGGCATATTGACCAGATCGACCTCGCGCAGGTTGATCTCGGAGATGCTCCCCGCCCCCTCCATCACCACAGGGTTGTAGCGTGTGCGCAGGCGGTCGAAGGCAGCGTTTACCTCGGCACGCAGCTCCTCGCGCCCCTCTTTGCGGAAGTATTGATAGGCACTGCTGTTGCCCACGGGGCGGCCGTTGAGCACCACCTGCGCCACGTGGTCGGAGGTGGGTTTGAGCAGCAACGGGTTCATATCGGTGTGGCAGGGCACGCCCGCAGCCTCGGCCTGTACGGCCTGTGCGCGGCCTATCTCCAGCCCCTCGGGGGTGGCGTAGGAGTTGAGTGCCATGTTTTGTGCTTTGAACGGGGCGGGACGGTAACCGTCTTGCCGGAAGATGCGGCAGAAGGCGGCGGCTATGATGCTTTTGCCCACGTCGCTGCCCGTGCCGGCGAACATGATGGGATGTAATGGATTCATTCGATTATTAACTGTTATGGATGGCGACTCGCATCGTTTCGAGCCTCGATTCCTGTTGTTGTAAGCTGCAAAGATAAGACGTTCTATTTATTTTATCGATTGAAAAGAGAACTCTTTTTTTTGCATCTTAACCAAAAAAGTTTATATTTGCAAACGTACCCAAGCCGGAGGGGGCATAAGTCTTCGGCACTACTTACCAACAATCTTTGACAAATCTATGGCTATGGAAAGCAGTGCAAAGCGGTACACAAGGATCACCCTTACGATGAAGATACATCACCCTTACCTTGATGGTGCATCACCCTTACCTTGATCCTACATCAGTCCTACCCTTTTCTCATCCCCTGCCAGGAGGCGTTGGAGAGCCTTAATCAAATCATCTATGGCATTCTTTAAAAAAGTGCAACAAAAGATCAACAATCTGTGGTATCCGCAGTCGATCACCGTGGGCAAACCCGTGAGTACCGATCAAGTAGCCGACCGACTGGCTCAAATCTCGACCGTAAGCCGTGCCGACACCTACGCCGTGCTCAAAGACCTGGGCGGCGTATTGGGCGACTACATGGCGCAGGGACGTACCGTGAAGCTCGAAGGGCTGGGCACGTTTTACTACACCGCTGCCACCAACGGACAGGGGGTGGATGCACCCGAGAAGGTGAAGTCGACCATGATTACGGGCGTGCGTGTGCGTTTCATCCCCGAAACCACGCGTACCAGCTCGGGCAAGGTGGCTACCCGTTCGCTCGTAAGCAACGAAATCTTCTGGGAAGAGTGGGGCGGCAAAGACCCCGGCAGCACCGACGGTGGCGAAGGCGAACCGGAGAATCCGTTCGAGTAACGTTCTTCTCGCACGGTGCCGCAGCAACGCAGGCATCTCGTAGGCCGGGCACCGGCACCTTGTGAACCAAACGAATAGTGGCGAACGCTATCACCGGCTATCGGTGAGGGCGTTCGCCACTGTCGTATCCGCCTATTAATATTTATTAATAAGTGGAACATTCGCCCATCTGTTTCCATTATTACATACAACATAAAGCATCACCTATCCATCGTATGAAAAGAAACAGAATCATGGTCATGGCGGCATTGTGGATGCTTCCACTCACTGCCGTGGCGCAAGTACAGCTCAGCTTCGAGGAGGCTCTGCAACTGCTGTCGAAACAGAATCAGCGCGTAAAGATAGCCGACAAGGGCATAGAGATAGCCCGCATGGAGCGCGGCAAACTCAACGCCTTGTGGTATCCGAGCCTTCAGGGGGCGGGCTCGTGGGTGCATCTCTCGCAGAAGATCGAGGTCAAGCAACCCCTGTCGCAGTTCACCGATCCGGCCAAGGATTTCGTACACTCCATCCTGCCGAACGACCAACTCATCTCGTCCATTCTCGACCAGATAGGCTCGAACACGCTCGTCTTTCCGCTTGCCCCGAGCAACCTCACCACCGTCGATCTGACGGCCGAATGGGTGCTCTTTGCCGGTGGCAAACGGGTACGTGCCGGACGCATCGGTCAGGCGATGGTCGATCTGGCACACGAGAACCGGGCACAGGTAACCGTTGCCCAGCAGACCTTGCTGACCGAAACCTATTACGGACTGCGCCTTGCCCGACAGGTGGTAGCCGTTCGGCAAGCCACCTACGCAGCCCTGCGGAAGCATTACGAAGATGCCCTCAAGCTCGAAGAGAACGGCATGATAGACCGTGCCGGACGTCTCTTTGCCCAAGTAAACAAGGAGGAGGCCAAGCGGGAGTTCGAAGCCGCCCGCAAAGACGAGACAGTGATGCAACGCGCGCTCAAATCCCTGCTGAAGCAGGCATCGGATAGTGTGGACATCGAACCCACCTCGCCCCTGTTCATGAACGACTCGCTGCCGCCGCGGATGCTCTTCGACCAAGCCGTGGGCAGTGGCAACGCCTTGCTGGGGCAACTGCGCATTCAGGAGCGCATCGCCCACGAGCAGGTGGGCATCGACCGCAGCGGCTACCTGCCCAACATTGCCCTGTTCGGCAAACAGACCCTTTACTCGAAAGGCATCCAGCGCAACCTCGTTCCGCGCTCGATGGTCGGTGTCGGCTTTACGTGGAACCTCTTCGACGGACTCGAGCGTGAGAAGCGCATCCGACAGTCGCGCCTCATCGAGCAAACCGTGGCACTAAGCCGCGCCCAAGCCGAAGACGATCTGCTCGTAGCCGTCGACAAGCTCTACACGCAACTGCAAAAGGCGCAGGAGAGCGTACAGACGCTCAACGCAACCATCGCCCTGAGCGAGGAACTGGTTCGCATCCGCAAACGCTCCTTTGCCGAGGGCATGGCTACCTCGCTCGAGGTGATCGATGCCGAAACGATGCTTGCCAAGGTGCAGGTAGCCCGGCTGGCAGCGTATTACGAATACGATGTGTCGCTGATGCAGCTGCTGTCGATCTGCGGCACAACGCAACAGTTCGGGACGTACAGGAAAATCTCATTCAACTAAACATACACTATATCTTATGAAACGAAATAATCGTACGATCAGTTGGGCATTTGCCCTTGTGATGCTGGGCATTGCCCTGTTTACCATCATCGGGATGGTGCTGACCAGCCGCCAACCCATCGTCTTGCAGGGACAGGTCGAAGCCACCGAGATCCGCATCAGCGGCAAGCTACCCGGACGGGTGGATACGTTCCTCGTAAGCGAGGGCGACCGGGTGAAACGGGGCGACACGCTGGTCATCATCAACAGTCCCGAGGTATATGCCAAGTACCGTCAGCTCGACGCCTTGGAGCAGGTAGCCATTCAGCAGAACAAAAAGATTGATGCCGGCACCCGCAAACAGATCATCGGAACCGCCTTGCAACTGTGGAACAAGACCAAAAGCGACCTGAAGCTGGCGCAAACCACCCACCGGCGCATCCTGACTCTGTATAAAGACAGTGTGGTGACTTCGCAACGCAAAGACGAGGTAGAGGCCTTGTATCAATCGGCCTTAGCTGCCGAACGGGCGGCACACGAGCAGTATCAGCTGGCACTCGACGGAGCGCAACGGGAGGATAAAGCCTCATCGCTCTCGATGGTGCACGCGGCACAAAGCACGGTCGACGAGGTATCCTCGCTCCTACTCGATGCCCACCTCACCGCACCTGCCGACGGACAGATAGCGACCATCTTCCCCAAACGGGGCGAACTCGTTGCACCGGGCACACCGCTCATGTCGCTGGTCGTGATGAGCGATGCCCACGTGGTGCTCAACGTGCGCGAAGACCGTCTGCCGCTCTTCCGCATGGGAGGCACGTTTACGGGCGATGTACCGGCATTGGCACAAAAGGGGGTGGAGTTCAGCATCTACTACATCAGTCCGCTGGGGAGCTTCGCCACGTGGAAGTCGACCAAGCAGACGGGCAGTTACGATATGCAGACGTTTGAGATTCATGCACGCCCCACTCAGCCACTCGACGGACTGCGACCGGGAATGTCTGTACTCATTTCACTGGACGACCTATGAAAAGAATCAGCGAAAACCGGTATTACCCAGTGGTGAAACGCGAACTGGAGCGTATGACCGCCCGCCGCTTCTACTTCGGCGTGTGTATCGTGTTGCCGCTCTTTACGCTCTTCTTCATGGCTACGATCTTCGGCAACGGACAGATGGAGAACATCCCCATCGGCATTGTAGACCAAGACCAGACGGCCACCTCGCGCACCATTGCCCGGAACATCGCTGCCGTGCCTACCTTTCACGTAACGCAAACGTTCGTCAACGAAGCTGCCGCACGTGAGGCGGTGCAGCGGAAGGAGATATACGGCTACCTCTCCATCCCTGCCAACTTCGAGCAGAAGGCCGTGACCGGCAAGAACCCCACGCTCTGCTATTACTATCATTATGCCTTATTATCGGTGGGGGGCGAGCTGATGGCAGCTTTCGAAACGGCACTGGCACCGATGGCACTATCGCCCGTAGCCATGCAGGCAATGGCCTTGGGGGTGAGCGAAGAACGCATCGAAACCTTTCTGCTGCCCGTAGAGGGGAGCGACCATCCGCTCTATAACCCGTCGCTCGACTACTCAGTCTACCTGAGTCTGCCCTTCTTCTATGTACTGTTTCAGGTACTCATTCTGCTCACCACGGTCTATGCGGCGGGTATCGAAATCAAGTTCGGCACGGCAGGCGAATGGCTGAATACCGCCCGTGGTAACATCGTTGTTGCGGTAGTGGGCAAACTACTGCCCTATACGCTGATTTATATGCTGATGGGCATGCTCGCCAACTATGTGATGCTGGATATTCTGCACATCCCGTTCGAGGGCAATTGGTGGTTGCTCAACGGGCTGACGGTGCTCTTCATCATCGCCACACAGGCGTTGGGACTGTTTCTGTTCTCCTTGTTTCCGGCCATCTCGATCATCATCAGCATCGTATCGATGGTAGGATCGTTGGGGGCAACACTGTCGGGGGTTACGTTTCCGGTAGCCAATATGTATCCGTTGGTGCGCGATGCCTCTTACCTCTTCCCGGTGCGGCACTTCACCGAAATCACACAAACCATGCTCTACTACAATGGCGGCTTTGCCTACCTATGGCCCTCGGCGGTGATCCTTTGCATCTTCCCGCTACTGGCATTGGCACTGCTTCCGCACTTGAAACGAGCGATAGAAAGTAATCGATATGAAAATATTCAATAAGCGGCAGGAGATCGTGTTTGTCATCGTGCGCGAGTTTCGTGCCATCAGCCGGAGCTATGCCGTATTGCTGGTGCTGGCGGGAGGTATCTTTGCCTACGGACTGCTTTACAACTATATGTACGCTCCCAATATAGTAACCGACGCCCCTGTGGCGGTGGTCGACCGCTCGCACAGTGCACTCAGCCGGAACTATGTGCGTTGGCTCGATGCCACCCCACAGGTATCGATCTATGCACAGGCCGACAACTTCGTCGAAGCACGCGAATGGATGAAGCAAGGGCGTGTGCAAGGCATCATCTACCTGCCCCATAACTTCGAAGAACGGGTGTTCCGGGGCAGCGAAGCCGTATTCTCCCTCTACTCCACCACCGATGCCTTTCTCTACTTCGAGGCCTTGCAAAAAGCCTCTGCACAGGTGATGCTGGCTATCAATGATACGTATCGGTCGGCAGGCACCTCCTTTCTGCCACCGCAAGGGTTGCTGGCGGTGATGATGGCAAAACCCATCGCCGTAGAAGGCACTGCGCTTTATAACGTAACCGAAGGGTATGGCTCGTACCTCATTCCGGGGGTACTCATGGTCATCCTCTTTCAAACCTTGCTGATGGTAATCGGGATGCTGACGGGCGAGGAAGCACATTCGGGCGGCATCCGTGCCTATCGGGTGTGGGGCAACCATCGCTGGCAGTCGGCCTTGCGCATCGTCTTGGGCAAATCGTTCGTGTACTGCCTGCTCTATGCTGTCTTTGCGCTGTTCCTGTTGGGGTTGCTTCCGCATTTCTTCAGTATTCCCAACATCGGCAACGGGTTCAACATCGTTCTGCTGATGATTCCCTACCTGCTGGCAACCTCCTTCTTCGGACTGGCAGCCTCGCGATGGTTTACCGACTCCGAAGCTCCCATCCTGATGATTGCCTTCTTCTCTGTAGGGCTGATCTTCCTTTCGGGGGTGTCGTATCCGCTCGAACTCATGCCGTGGTACTGGCAGGCAACCCACTACCTGATACCGGCAGCACCGGCTACACTGGCGTTCGTAAAAGTGAACTCCATGGGAGCAAGCATGGCCGATATACGCACCGAGTACATCACCCTGTGCATACAGACAGTGGTTTATTTCGGTTTGAGCGTATGGGTGTATCGCTGGAAGATAATCAAACAATAAATAGGACCGACCACCAAACAATTTGGCCTGCAATTACATTATATAATAGAGAGCCTTTACAGTGTATAACCTTTAATGACTTCATGTATGGATAATGTAGTTGACAGAAATGTACCCATTGCAGACGAAAACATTGCCCCCAATGGACGACCTGCAAAAAACAAGTTTGGTAATTGGAGTGACGGAGTATCCAAAACGATACACGACCCCGCCGATGATCCTGAAAACCTGACTCCGGAAGAGAGAGAGAAGCGTATCAAGGAAATGGAAGAGATCATTAAAAAAGAGATTGAATAAAGCATAGAAGCGGGTATCATCTACACCAGATGGATACCCGCTTCTATGTTTGATACACTTCTATTATTTTATAGCTTGATATATGGTCTTTGCCATGACTTCGGCTCCTTTTTCGTTGGGATGAACCTGATCGGGAAACAATTCGGGCATATGATCCATCGCTGCATGAAGATCGATAACCTTCAGCTTATTCTTCTTGGCAACTTTGCGTATCATCGGAATCAGTTCATTCACAATAATGCTGTCATTTATGCCGGCAGTTGCCTCGGGCGTATAAGCCTTAGCAGGCAGGCAGAGATAAATGTCCGGATGGGCAGGCAGTGAACGAAAAGCATCGATCATCTGCTGCATATCCTTCATATAATCGGCCTTAAACTGCCAGTTGTGCTGCTTCGAGTCATTGGTTCCGAGTTTGATAATAACCACCTGCGGATTAAACGCCAACGCATTGCGATAGGCCGGTTCGTTCATATAAGGATAGTCGCCTTTATTCAGCATCGTACGCGCACTCACTCCGTAGTTATGAACCAGATACTCATCGCCCAATAAGCGTGCCAGTACAGCCGGATAGCTATCGTGCATACGATCTTTGATCCGCGCACCAAACGTAATACTATTCCCGATACACGCTACCCGAATGGCATTGCTGCGGGGAGCTTTCCACGTTTGCAACCAAGAGGTAAGGGCGTCGAGCATTTGCGTCTTATACAGGAAACTTTCGTTGATGCCCCAGCCGTGTCCACCCGAAGGAAACACATGAAACGAGGCGGGTACGTTCTGCTTATTCAATGCCACATAATAGTTGGCACCATTGGCGGGCGGCACCGCCTTGTCGTCATCACTAAATACAATGAAGGCGCGAGGTGTTTCCTGCGTTACCTGCTTCTCGTTCGAGTATTTCTTTTCAAGTTCCTCCGAAGCATCTTTGCCTAACAGATTATCGTGCGAACCGAGATGTGTATACGATTTATCCATCGTAATGACAGGATAGAACAGAATCTGGAAATTGGGACGAACCTCGGGTGCAGCATGCGTAGCAACCGTCGATGCCAGATGTCCTCCGGCCGATGATCCCATGATACCTACGTCGTACCGATTGATATTCCACACATCGGCACTGTCACGCACCATCTTCAAGGCCTCTTCGGCATCTGATACAGGAACTTCTAAATGCCCCCCAAAAGGCATGCGGTATTTCAGCACAACCAAGGCAATGCCCTGCTTGTTAAAATAAGGAGCCCAGTCGTATCCTTCATGATGATAGGCCAGATGACTGTATCCACCACCGGGACAAGCTATGACAACACGTCCGGTCGAAAGTTCTGCAGCAGGTAGAAATACACGGATAGAGGGTTTGAAGTTGCCCTTTGATTCATCAAAAGGAGTATTATCAACACCATTGGTATTGGGCATTCCTTGTGCCCACAGATCAATATCAAAAGGTTTCTGCGCACGCTGGGCAGAAACGGTTCCCCCTGCCAATAATAGCATCAGGAGAAAGATCATAGCATTCTTCTTCATTTTAAAGTTATTATCTTATACATAGTGGCAACAAAAATAGACATAAACTTTGTAATCGCTGTGCTGTTTTTTAAGATATTTACAGAGAACCTATCGAAAAAAAGATACCTTTGCTCCCCATTATCACATATCTAACGCATCACTACACTAAACCTGAAAGTCACATCATGCAACCCTGGAAAAAGAAGTTTATCACGATATGGTCCGGACAACTGTTTTCTATTCTCAGCAGCACCATCGCTCAGTTTGCCATTATCCTTTGGATCAGCCTGGAGACTGGTTCGGCCGAGGTATTGGCTTTCGCTACCATAGCGGGTATGGTTCCTCAGATTATACTGGGTGCATTTGCAGGTGTATTCGTAGATCGTTGGAACCGGAAATGGACCATGATTCTGGCCGATAGTTTCGTGGCACTCTGTTCGGCCGTTATTGCATGGCTGTTTTATCTCGACGTAGTGGAGCTGTGGCACATTTACCTCTTACTGATGCTTCGCTCCGTAGGAGGTGCATTTCATACACCTGCCATGAAGGCCTCTATCCCCCTATTGGCACCCGAGAGTGAACTGACACGTATTGCCGGAATCAATCAGTCGATACAGGCCGTATGCACTATCTGCGGCCCGGTAATGGGTGCCGCACTGATCGTTTCGACCAATATGAGTGTGATTATGCTACTCGATGTAGCCGGGGCTATCATTGCCTGTACCGCATTACTGTTTGTAGTCATTCCTAACCCGCCGAAGAAGGAGGCAGCATCGGCCAGCCATGTTTTAAAAGAGATGCGCGAGGGGTTCACTGCCATTCGCCTTAACCGCGGGCTTACCGTAGTCATGCTGTTGGAAGTACTGGTTACATTCTTCATTATGCCCATCGTAGCTTTGTATCCGCTATTGACGCTCCAACACTTCAACGGAACGGCCTATCAGGTGAGTATCATTGAACTGTTGTTCGGCTTCGGTATGCTCGCAGGAGGTATCTTATTGGGTATCTGGAACCCGAAGCTGCGCAAAGTGATACTGATCAATATTTCATACATGATGCTGGGACTGACGGTCTTGATAACGGGACTATTGCCGGCATCGGCATTTATCCCCTTTGCGATAATAACCGTTATACAAGGCATCAGTATTCCGTTCTATTCGGGGTCCCTCACCTCGCTGTTGCAAACACAGATTGAGGTTTCCATGCTGGGGCGTGTCTTCTCTTTGTTCGACAGTATCAGCCTGCTTCCGTCGGTACTGGGGTTATTGGCTACCGGTTTTATAGCCGACAGTATCGGCATATCCAATGTGTTTGTAGTCTGTGGCATAGCCTTGTTGCTGGTAGCGATCATTGCACCGATGATTCCTTCGGCCATGAATTTGGAGCGTCGGCGTTGAGCATCAACGCTTGGCATACTTCTTCACCATTGCCAGTAGCTGATCGCCATACTTCTCGGCACTTTTCTTACCGAAGTAAGGAATATCGATGAGTGCAGCGATAGTGGTAGGCAATTGGTTTACAATACCCATCACCGCCTTTTGCTGGATAACGGTATAAACGGGCAATCCAGTCTTTGCCGCTTCGGCATTGCGCCAGGCAATGAGCTGCTTGTACAATTCGGGGTGAGCCACATCGGCTGGCACTTCTATCTTCTGCGGGCGTTCGTTCATTTTGCCACGTGTGGTTAAGCGTCCTGACGTTGTTTTCGTTGCCGTTCGGTCTGCTTCGATCGAGAGGGTAAGTGTGGCTTTATGTTTCAAGTAAGTAGCTACCCGAAAACCCTCCTGCTCGGTAAATGAGAGCGTGCCTCGTTTTATATGTACCGCTTCGCGAAGCAAGCCTATCGCTTCGAAAACCTTCTTCTGCAACTCTTTATTATCCGTCTGTATCTTCGTTTCGGCGAGTAAAGGTAATAGAATCTCTACCAGTTGAGTTTTAAAATAATGAGCACCCGAGACGATACGCTGATGCAGTTTGGCATCATGAGCATAATCGGTGGTTTCGGATATCAGGGCGGAGTACTGCCCGTGAAAAGTCTCGGCTACTTTGCTGATTTTTGTTTTGAAAAGCTCGCCGGTCTGCTTATAGCGTTCCAATAATTTAGGATACAAGCGGTACAGGTGCTCATCGAGGAGACGAAGTATTTGCGAAAAGAGTTGTTCGATACGTTTAAAGTCAAACTGCTCGCAGAGCAGCTCGTAGAAATACTGCCGTTCGAGTGTATGCAGCCTTGCCTCATCGGGTGTTTTGGCTTCGACCTCACGGGTGAACTCATCAATCACCTCATCGCTGATGATGGAATCAGGATTCAACGGCGAACTGAGTACCAACCCTTCGAGCGTCTTGCAACGACTTAGTGCTACATATACCTGCCCGTGGGCAAAGGAGGCATTGGCATCGATAATGGCTCGCTCAAACGTCAGTCCCTGACTTTTGTGGATGGTAATGGCCCAAGCCAGGCGAATGGGGTATTGTTTGAAAGTGCCCTCCACCTCCTCGGTTATCTCTTTGGTCAGTGGGTTGAGGCTGTACTTGCTATTCGTCCATTCGGCGCGTTCGAGCAGAAAAGAGTCGGTATCTCCATTGCCTCGCACCGAGATGGCATTCTTGCTCACATCGACCACGTGGCCAATCTTGCCATTGTAGAATCGCTTCTCTGCCGAAGTATCGTTCTTGATAAACATAATCTGTGCCCCACGTTTGAGTGTCAACACTTCATCGGCCACGAAAGCCGATTCGGGAAAGACACCCTCAATGCTTGCCCGGAAACTGAATGCACGTTCGGGCAATGCGGACAATTCTCGTTCATTGTGCCTTTGAGCCTGATTGTTGTGGGTGGTCAGGCGAATATATCCCTCTTCTTCCTTCGGCCGGAAGTTAGGGAGGTAACGACGGTTCAGTTCTTCGAGCACTGCTGCATCGGCTTGCTTCTCGCGAATCTTGTTCAACAGTTTCAGAAACGTACCGTCTGTTTGCCGATACACTTTGGCAAGCTCAATGGTGACGTACTCTGTTTCGCGCAACGAGCGACTTCCAAAGAAGAAAGAGGTGTGGTAGTGCGGGCTCAGCAGTTTCCATTCTTCATCGCGCACCACGGGTGCTAACTGTTGCAAATCGCCAATCATGAGTAGCTGTACTCCCCCAAAGGATTTGTGCCGGTCGCGGTAACGGCGCAACACTCCATCGATGGCATCGAGCAGATCGGCACGCACCATACTGATTTCGTCAATCACCAGCAAATCCATGCTGCGAATGATGTTCAGCTTTTCTCTACCAAACTTATAGAAGGTGTTGGCGGCGTTGAGCTTAGTGTCGGGTATATGGGGTGCGAAAGAGAGTTGAAAGAAAGAGTGAATGGTTACACCACCGGCGTTGATAGCCGCGATGCCGGTAGGTGCCACTACCACCATACGTTTGGGGGATTGTTCTTTGAGCCGTCTGAGAAAGGTTGTCTTTCCGGTTCCTGCCTTTCCGGTCAGAAACAGATGGGTACTCGTATTCTCAATAAACTTCCAGGCCAGTTGTAGCTCGCTATTATCCTCCATGTATGTGGCTTATTTTATGTGATATGGCAAAGATACAATATTCAAGTAACAAAAAAAAGGGGAACGAAGAAAAAGGGAAAATGGTACTGTATGGCTTAATAATAGATTATTGATTGACTTATCAATCTATTAATTGTTTTTATTGATAAGATTCACAATGACTTTTACCATCGTATTCATCTCTTCGGTACGGCTCTCGGCAATCATCAGAGTTAAGGCCACAAGCGTATTATTGCCGATTCGCTTACTTCCATCGGGATTGTACAAAATGCCGTTACGCTCCATAAACCAAAGGAATAGAAATGCAGCAATCCGTTTGTTTCCATCGCTGAATGAATGATTCTTAGTTACGAGATAGAGTAAAATTGCTGCTTTCTCCTCAATACTAGGATAGAGATCCTCCCCTCCGAAAGTTTGATATATAGCGGCGATCGAACCCTTAAAAGATTGATCCTTTTCATTCCCAAAAAGCGAACTCCCCCCAAATTTCTCCCGCAGCTCATCAATCGCAGCCACCGCATTATCATAGGTGGCTCGAAATAGTTCTTTGTTGGTCGTCTTATCTATTTCCAGCTGTTGATAATCATATCTATCAAGGGTATCGAGTGCATATGTATAATCCGTTACAACCCGCAATAATCCGGTTGCTTCGGAATATTCTAGTGTTTGATGATCAAGTACATTGGCCAATACCTTGATGGTTTGTTTTAACTCTTCGTACTGTTCCAATTTGATATTATCCTTAACAGAATAGCCTTTGATGAGGTATTCTTTCAGCACCTTATTTGCCCAAATTTATGTGCAGCTGCACATAACAATGGTTATGAGGAGTTGAAGATTATGTAATGTTCCCTTTATAAATAATTGAAATATAGCATCAATATTATAAATTTCTTTGCATAATATTGTCGGGAGTAATGTCGCTCCCGCTAATATTATATATATGAGTCATACTAGTAAAACATTACCTCAAACAGCTCAAATAGGCAGTTTGATAGAAGAAGCTGAATGTTATCTTCAGCGAAAGGGCTTAAAGCCAAGCACCATTAAATCTGTGACAGATACATGGAAGATGTTGATTCCATATATGGAAGAGCGTAATACCCAATTGTATTCATCTCAAATCGGTGAAGAGTATGTTGCACAGAAACTTGAGAAAGTCGGAATTGACTTTTCCTATGAATGGGGACAAACTGTTAATTTAAGGATTAGATGGCTGACAGAGTATATGCAAACGGGAGTAATAAAGAAGAGAATAAAATTATCCCCATCCTTTGACAGTGAAATTGGTCGTCATCTTTTGACTTTTCTGCATCGTAAAGCGAATAGCGGACGATTCTCAAGCTATACAGTAGAACATGACAGGTACTACCTATCTGTATTTCTTGATTATATGAACAAGCACAATATCTGTCGATTATCTTCTTTGACTATTGAAGTTATCAACAGCTTCTTATCTTCACTTGATATTAGCAAGAAGTCTCTCCGACATCATGTAATCAGAGAATTACGGCTCTATTTGCGCTATTTGCATGAGAATGACCTGATAGCAATAAATCTTTCTCGTCTGTTGCCAACAGATGCATATAGGCAAATGGAGCGGTTACCATCTATATATACGAGAGAAGAAATCAACACCGTCTGTTCTTCTATTGACAGGTGCGACCCATTAGGGAAAAGAGACTTTGCCATATTAATGTTCTTATCCAGATATGGATTGAGGGCATCAGATATATGTGGCTTGACTTTTGATAATCTGAGTTGGGATGAATGTAACATACACCTTACACAATATAAGACAAAAGAGCCGATAGAGCTGCCATTGACAGGAGAAGTTGGAGAGGCTATTATAGACTATCTTCAGTCAGGCCGACCTGAATGTGATGATTGTCATGTATTTGTTCAGGGAATATCTCCGTTCAGACCAGTTACTACGGCGGGGGTGTATGGGATCGTAAAGAAGGTATTCCGTCATGCCGGCATAAATACTACCGGTCGAAAGCAAGGCCCACATGCGCTTAGACATAGTCTTGCGACGATATTATTAAAAGAAAAGATTGTCCTGCCGGTGATAACAGGAATCCTCGGTCATAAAAACAGTGAAAGTACAAAATTATATCTTCGTCTCGATGTAGAGAACTTGAAACAATGCGTTCTTGATGTACCGCCAGTAGAAGATGGATTCTATATGCAAAATGGAGGGCATTTCTATGAGTAATCTTATTTTTGAGAGTATTATGGCTCAACACTTTACTGAGTTCGTAAAACTGAAACGGAATCTGGGATATAAATATAGTACTGAAGAATATCTCGTCAGAGAATTTGATACGTTCCTCGTGCGCAAGAAGGTTACAGACCCAATCTTGACAAAAGAAATATTTGACGAATGGATGACAAGGCACAAGCATGAATCCGGTTCTACATACAAGGGGCGTTGCACCGTAATCATGCAGTTCGCCCAATATATGTCTGATACTGGCAAGCCATGCTATCTTCCGAGAATGCCCAGAATAAAAGTCAATGGTTTTACTGCTCATATCTTTACAGAAGAAGAGATTGGCAGGTTCTTTACTGCATGCGACAACCTAATATTGTGTAGTCTAAAAATGGACTCAGCAATCATTATGCTTCCTGCTATCTTCCGTTTGTTGTATGGAACTGGCATAAGAGTAACAGAAGCTATCCGTCTGAAAAACTGTGATGTCAACCTTGAAGAAAAATATATCGTCCTACACGATACAAAAAGTCGCAAAGACAGATTGGTTCCCATCTCAGACTCCGTGGCTGCTGTATGTTGTGAATATAAGAGTTATCGGGAGCGTCTGCCTATAATCGCGGATAAGGAGTATTTTTTTCTCGCTTTATCAGGAAAACCATGCGCGAGTGACGGTACAATTTACTTCTGGTTCAGGACAATACTCAAAAATGCCGGCATACCTCACAATGGTAGACATCAAGGACCACGTGTGCATGATCTCAGACATACCTTCAGCGTACACTCATTGATGAAAATGCATAGAGAAGGAAGCGACCTGTATTGTTCGCTTCCAATACTCTCAACATACTTGGGACACAGTTCGATACAAGCTACAAATAACTATGTACGGTTATGCGAAAGTATGTATCCGGACTTGATACAACGCATAGATATAGAAAGTATGAATGTCTATCCAAATCTATACGAAGATGAAACCGACTGATTTTAGCAAATATCTATCAGACTACTTGAGTAAGTATCTCCCGGGAGAAAGAGGTATGAGTCACAATAGCATACTGGCATATCGAGACACATTCGTACTACTGATTCGGTATTACAAAGATGTGAAACACATCTCTGCTAATAAACTTACCATGGATAAGCTGACACGAAAAAACATCGTGGACTTCCTTGATTGGCTTCAAGATGAAAATAGGTGCTCAGATAGTACCAGAAATGCAAGGTTGGCTGCTCTCAGATCATTCTTCTCGTATGTCGGATATGAAAATCCCACCTTCTTGAATGAAAGTATGAAAATCCATACAATACCCCTCAAAAAGGCAGGAAAAAAGTCCATAAACTACCTCACGGTCGATGGAATCAGGCTTTTATTGAAGCAACCTAATCTCATGACAAGAGGTGGAAGGCGTGATATGGCGCTGTTATCTCTCATGTACGATACAGGTGCAAGAGTGCAAGAAATAGCTGACTTGACCGTTGAATGTCTTCGGTTGACAAAGCCTTATACAATAAGAATGATGGGAAAAGGACAGAAAGTCAGAATAGTACCATTAATAGAACAACAGGTGCTTCATTTACGAAGATATATGACTGATGAATGCCTTTTTGATTCTAAGAAAGCAAAAATACCATTATTCTCAAGCGGATGCGACAGAAAACTGACACGTAGTGGCATCTCTTACATACTAAATAAATATGTATCAAAAGCAAGGGCTGAAAACTCGGCTCTAATACCCGAAAATATTTCCTGCCACTCTTTACGCCACTCGAGGGCGATGCACTTGCTTCAAGCAGATGTACCTCTGATATACATCAGAGACTTACTTGGACACGAGTCTGTCGTTACAACGGAAATTTATGCAAGAGTTGATTCAAAGCGTAAACGGGAAGTCATAACAAATGCTTTTGTACCAACATCTGAAGAGCCGGATGAACCAGTTTGGCTAAAAGACACGAATCTACTGGACTGGCTTAAAAGCCTATAAATTATGTAGAGTAAAATAGAGAAAGGGGCGCGCTAACTAATAGTGTGACCCTTTCTCTTTACATAATCTCCAACTCCTCATAACCAGATGCGGAACTGGGTTGCATTTTTAGAGTTTACACGATAACCTATTGATAAAATAGCATCGAGGTTATAATAGGTCGTTTGATAGCGTTGTTTCCCGTCATTACCCATATGTTCCAAAATGGAACATGTGCTATTTTCTTCAAGCTCGCCCGATGAGAATATGTTTTTAAGATGTTTGGTTATCGCTGGACGCTTTGTGCCAAATAGCTCCGCTATCTGCTTTTGAGTTAACCAAATAGTCTCATGTTCAAGTCTAACATCCAGAGCTATTGCTCCGTCCGAGGTGATGTATAATATAATTTCTCCTGTATTCATAATGACTAAGTAAAGTGTAAAAAATAACTTGGACATTTTAAGGCTGTCCAAGTTTTCCTATTTTGTTGCTTTTCAGTCTTCATACATCTAGTGTGTCTTGGAATGCTCGTAGTTTCAATACATTATTTGTATCTAAAACTCGACATCTCTATTTATTTAGTCTCAATTAAAATGCGAAATGAACCAATTGGACAGCTCATTAAAAGGCTTATCTGAAATTGCTTTTCGCCTCATACCCTCTCCTTTTTTCATATAATAATAGTCAAAAGAATGCCCGCACCACTTTATAATATGAATTGAAAAATTTGATTTCGTATATTGTTCTTTAATCCGACGAATGTTGGCGACACTCCCTTCCAAATCGATTATTTTATCATTCTCAGCAAATAGAAACAGAACAGGACAAGTTAACTGCGGATACCACTCTTCGGGATTCCATCGGAGAAACGAAATATCAATAGGCTTATGCCAAGTACACATGAGCAGATCGATCAATTCATCCGGAGTTTTCACTGTCTCTGTACCCAAGCCTTTTACTGGCTTCCAATCTCCTGTCTTTCCCCACTGAAAAGAGCCTTTCATTAAAGCAGTGGCCTTTTTTTGAATGGTATCATAGTCGCTCTGTTTTGCTATAATCGTTCTATTTATTTTCTTAAAACAATCCCAGGCGCATTCTGTGAATTGATCTTCAATTGATTTCTGCTCAGTATTTGAATACTTTAAACCATTATAAATAAAAGTCGTATCTTTCACCATAGACCATAATTCAGAGAAAAGGGCACGCAAATACATATAATTCATTGATCCACGGTCATAGCTATATTCCGCATCATCCATATTATTAGTACTTGGAGTAGAAGAAAGCAGAACAAAAGATATCCTTTTCTCCTGAACAGCAGCCATCACAGCAGGAAGTCCCATAGCACTCCCTCCCGACACTCCAACAGGAGTATTAGTAAACCGTGCATCTTTCTTAATGAACAAGCAGGCAGTTTTTGCATCTTCTGCTATAGTTTCAAGAGTTTGAGCTTTGTATTCCAAAGATGAGATTATTGCCATCCGATTTTCATGGTTGTATGGAACTCTCGGCGCGAGGAAAAAAACACCTATTCCCGATCGAATCAAATGAGTTACCATCTTTTTCGAATAACCCGCACTATCGCTGTTGTTCACAAAATCGAACTTAGGAAGAATCACATCGGGTCTGTCAATATCAACAAGGATACCTTTAGGAGAAGAATGTCGAGGCAAGTACAGCATACCATGAAGAGAAATGGAATCAGCAATGATAAAGTTCATCGACTCAACCACAACAGAATCTGCAAATGAACCACCAACAGAAAAAGCAAATGCCTTTTCTGCTGATATGCAATAGCAAAAAAACAGAAACATTAATCCATTCAAATATTTCACTTTTTTCGCATAGTATTCGTTTATATTTAATATCTATATCACATTCAAATATACTCTATTCTAAAATAAATCAGAGCATTACTGTGTAAAATTAATCTAACTATTAATTTATTGTACTTAACGAGGAGCACTATATCTACTCTGTATAAACTTCCAGGCCAATTGTACCTCGCTATTATCCTCCATGTATGTGGCTTATTTTATGTGATATGGCAAAGATACAATATTCAAGTAATAAAAAAAACGGGAATGAGGAAAAAGACAAGCAAATGAAGTTGGTAAAAACACAAGTATCATTGTAAGTAGAAACTGTATTGCAATAAAACCAGAGTAAACAGCACTAGAAAAAGCAAATAAAAAAAACGCTATACAACAACATACAAACAACTAATTATCAAGTATATAAAACAACAAACCACAATAAATAGTATTATACACTTTATTGTTTACAGAAGAACTATTTTAAGCCTATGTTAACTACGTACTCTTGGGTAGTAAGAGTACGTAGTCATTCACACCAAGAATACGTATTCTTGTACGGAAGCAGTTACAAGAGAGCAAAACGCATTAACATTATTAAGATCAACACGTAAAGTCATATAGGATTACCTTACGATAGATAGAGTAGTATCAGCAACTGAGCTACCACGACTCTTAAAAACATACTGAGAGGATAAACCATCGCATATCCTACAGCAGGCGCATCATTGCCTACCACCGTATTGGAATAGGCCAAGGCAGGAGGATCGGTCGTACTACCCGCCATCAACCCCATCAGGGTGAAGTAGTTGATCTTAAAGAATTGACGGGCTACACAGCCTACAATCAGCAGAGGAAGTATCGTAATGAGAAATCCATAGCCAATCCATGCCAGTCCGCCGTCATTGATAATCGTATCGATAAAGCCTTCTCCTGCGCTAATCCCCACACAAGCCAAGAAGATAGCAATACCTATTTCGCGCAACATCAGGTTGGCACTTTGCGTAGAGTATGTAATAAGCTTATAATGATAACCAAAACGACTGACCAAAATAGCCACAATCAAGGGGCCGCCCGCCAATCCGAGTTTAATAGGCTGTGGAACTCCAGGAAGGGTCAACGGAATACTTCCCAACAATATACCGAGAGCAATTCCGATAAAAATAGCCACAAGATTCGGTTCATTCAAGCGTTTCATTGAGTTTCCCAAAACCTTTTCTACATTCGAAATAGAGAGTTCGCTGCCTACTACAGTGAGGCGATCGCCCACTTGAAGTTCCAGCCCGGGAGCTGCCACCAAATCTACTCCGGCACGATTGATCCGGGTGATGTTCACTCCATGAAGACGTCGCAACTGCAAATCGGCCAACCGCTTGCCGTTTAGTTCGGGCTTGGTAACCAATATCCGGCGACTCACAAACTCTGCATTGGCCAGTACCCATTGCTTACGTTCCATCTGTATTTCTTGTCCGATAATAATTTTAACGGCTTCCAGATCATCTGCTTTCGCTACCACAAATATCTTATCATTTTCGCACAGAAGCGTCTCACCTGTCGCTATTTCGATCTGGTTATTATCGTTGCGCCAAATACGCGAAATGATCACTTCATGTGCCCCTAAAATAGTCGAAATATCGGCAATCCTCTTATTAAAAACAGCCGGGTTCTTAACAATCAACGAAGCCGGAACAACTCCCTTTTCATTGGTCTGTGCTTCGCTTTCCAATCGTGCATTTTCCTGATCAAACTTAACACGAAAGAAATATCGTATCAATATCATCGAAAGAATGATGCCGACAACACCCAATGGATAAGCAACGGCATAGCCCAATGCAATGGTAGGATCTGTGGCTCCCGTAGCATCGGAATAGGCCTGCTGAGCAGCTCCCAATCCGGGAGTATTGGTAATAGCCCCGGACATAACTCCCACCAGCGTAGGCATCGGTATGTTCGTCAGATAATGTAGCGCCACGGTTACCCCGGCTCCCAATATAATGATAGAAACGGCAAGCAAATTCAGCCGGATACCCCCACGCTTAAAAGTGGAAAAGAAGCCGGGACCTACCTGCATGCCAATCGAGTACACAAAAAGGATCAGCCCAAACTCTTTGAAGAAGTGGACAACCTGGGGGTGAATTTGAAATCCTAACTGTCCCAACAAGAGTCCGACAAACAACACAAACGTAACACCGAGCGAGACCCCGAATAACTTTATCTTACCCAACTGTATTCCAATTGCGATCGCTACAGACAGGAGCAAAATCGAATGCCCGATACCCTGTCCCCACAATAATTCATTTATCCATTCCATATTATTCATTCTATTTTTAAAAGTTACTTATTAAAATGTATTCCCGACGAATCACTTCGGCGGGAATACCACACATTGAACACTTACAACGGCATATTGCCGTGTTTCTTAGGCGGGTGGGTCTGGTTCTTGTTTTGAGCCATCTCCAACGCCCGAATAAGTTTCGAACGAGTCTGTCGGGGTAATATCACTTCATCGATAAAGCCCTGTTCGGCAGCTCGGTAAGGATTTGAGAACTGCTCTTTGTACTGCGTCATGGCAGCTTGACGCTCGCTATCGGAGTACTTCTTGTAGAGAATATTAACAGCTCCCTCCGCTCCCATCACGGCTATTTCGGCCATCGGATAAGCGAGATTTACATCCGACCCGGTGGTTTTGCTCGACATCACGATGTAGGCTCCTCCATAGGCCTTGCGGGTGATCAGGGTAATCTTGGGCACGGTGGCTTCTGCGTAAGCATACACAATTTTAGCTCCGTGGCGAATGATGCCGTTATGCTCCTGCGTGCATCCGGGAAGAAAGCCGGGCACGTCTTCGAACGTAATTAGAGGAATGTTAAAACAATCGCAAAAACGAATGAAGCGGGCAGCTTTGTCAGAAGCATCAATATCGAGCACACCGGCCAGATAGGCGGGTTGATTGGCCACAATACCCACCGAACGACCACCCAGACGGGCAAAACCAATCACGATGTTCTTGGCAAAATGGGGCATTACTTCGAAGAAATAATGATTGTCGACCACCGGCTCGATGATGTCCTTGATATCGTAGGGGATGTTGGGATCTTCGGGAATGATGGTTTGCAGCGACTCTTCTTCTCTGCGCGGATCGTCTCCGGTAGCCACAACGGGAGCATCTTCCATATTGTTGGAGGGGAGAAAGCTGAGCAGCTCGCGCAGACTCATCAGTGTCTCCTCTTCGGACAGGGAGAGAAAGTGAGCCACACCGCTTTTGCTGCTGTGCGTATAAGCACCACCCAGCTCTTCTTTGCCGACTTCTTCGTGGGTAACAGCTTTCACTACTTCGGGGCCGGTGATAAACATATGGCTCTGCTCTTTGACCATAAAGATAAAGTCGGTCAGTGCCGGTGAATAACAAGCTCCGCCTGCACACGGGCCGAGAATGGCAGATAGTTGAGGAATCACCCCCGAGGCAAGGGTGTTCTGACAGAAGATAGAGGCATAGCCCGACAGGCTCCCTACCCCCTCTTGTATGCGTGCTCCGCCGGAGTCGTTCAACGCAATGACAGGAGCACCGTTTTGCAGAGCCAACTGCTGTACTTTGACTATCTTGGCGGCATTGGTGGCACTCAACGTGCCTCCATAAACGGTAAAATCATAGGCATATACAAACACCTGTCTGCCGTCTATCTTACCGTAGCCGGACACAATGCCGTCGCCGGGGATATGGTTTTTGTCCATGCCGAAATCGGTACAACGATGCACCACAAACTTATCCAGTTCGGTAAACGACCCCTTATCGAGCAACATCTCAATGCGCTCGCGGGCTGTCATCCTGCCGCTGAGGTGCTGCTTTTCGATTCTCTCTGTGCCACCACCCAACGAGGCGAGGCGATCTAACTCTTCCAATGATTGGTATCTCTTTTCTATTTCCATCTTCTACGATTCTTTGATTATATCTAGCAACAACAACACTTGATTGCCGGCAACCGAATCTCCTTCGGCTACTGTTATCTCTTTGACCACGCACGGGGAGCTCACCTTGAAATTGCTTTGCATCTTCATGGCTTCGATCACCATAACGATCTCTCCTGCTTGTAGCCGATCGCCTACCTTGACCGGTATGCTGATTACTTTGCCGGGCATGGGCGAAATGATCTTGTCGTCCTGCCGCTCTTCGCCCCCCTTGCGCATACGCAAATAGCGTGCTTGGGAATCGACCAGGTTGATGTTGTACGAACGAAAGTGCGTATTCACCCGGTAACTCTTTCCATCCTCGCCACGAAGCAGTTCGGCATTGTAAGAGCGGTTGCGGTGTAGTATGGAGCAACTTCCGTTTTCGGCCATCGTAACATCGGCTTCGTAAACCACTCCGTCGATACTGACCTTTACCTTATTACCTTCTTTTTCGAGCAAAGAGACCTCCGCCACTCTGTTTCCTATATGTATTTCCATGAGTCGTTTTGTTTGTTTAAATTCGTAATACCCCTTTTTGCAGACCGAAAGCACGCCAACGGCTGATGGGGCGGTTGTCCGACAATTGGTTCAGGGATTTATTCTCTTCCAGATTCATGAGGTAGTCCATATACGCGGCAATCAAGGCAATGTTTTCCGTTTCCTCTTCCGGAACGGTCATGGCTACGTTGAGTGCTTCCTGATGTTTCTCTATAAAAAGTGTATCGTACTCACCCTTGACAAAATCGGTCGTATCCATGATGCGGCGCAGGTAGCCGATGTTGGTCTTGATACCGGCAATCTTGTACTCATAGAGTACACGCCTCATCCGCTCAATGGCATACTCACGGGTAGTAGCCCAGACGATGAGTTTACCGATCATCGGGTCGTAAAACAGGGGGATTTCGTACCCTTCATATACGTAGCTGTCTACCCGCACTCCGATACCGTTGGGTTCGCGCAGCAGACTGATTACTCCGGGGGCGGGCATAAAGTTATTTTCGGTATCTTCGGCACAGATACGGCATTCGATGGCGTGTCCGCGTTGCCTCAACTCTTCTTGCCAGAAGTGGAGCTTGTCGCCATTGGCTACGCAAATCTGCTCCTTCACCAAATCGACCCCGACCACCTCTTCGGTAATGGGATGTTCTACTTGCAAACGCGTATTCATCTCGAGAAAATAGAAGTTTCGCTCTTTGTCTACCAGAAACTCAATGGTTCCTGCTCCGATATAACCCACTGCCTTAGCAGCTGCCACGGCCTTCTCTCCCATCTTTTGTCTGAGCTGCGGGGTCAGGAAGGGCGAAGGGCTCTCTTCGATGATCTTCTGATTGCGACGCTGAACAGAACACTCGCGGTCGAAAAGATGCACCACATTGCCATGCATATCGCCCAGAATCTGAAACTCGATGTGATGGGGTTCTTCTACAAACTTCTCCAGATATACGGTATCGTCGCCAAAGGAGGACATGGATTCGGAACGGGCGGTTGTAAACGACTCTTCGACCTCCTCTTCGCAGCGAATGAGCCGCATACCTTTGCCTCCTCCACCCATAGAGGCTTTCAGCATCACGGGAAAGCCGATCTCGCGACACTTATCAATGGCTTCTTGTACGTTCGATAAGGGATGCTCAGTGCCCGGTACTACGGGAACACCGGCAGCAATCATCCGTTTTCGGGCAGCTATTTTATCGCCCATCGCCTCCATTGTCTCGGGGTCGGGACCAATAAAGAGAATGCCTTCGTTGCGACAGCAGTGGGCAAAGACAGCATTCTCGGACAGAAAGCCATAACCGGGATGTATGGCATCGGCGCGACTTATGCGGGCTACTTCGATTATCTTTTCGATATTCAAGTAGCTCTCTTTCGAAGCAGCCGGGCCAATCGGGTAGGCTTCGTCGGCATACATCACATGCTGAGCCGTACGGTCGGCTTCGGAAAAGACAGCAACCGTGCGTATGCCCATTTCACGACACGAACGCATAACACGCAGGGCTATTTCGCCCCGATTGGCAATCAATACTTTACGAATCTTCTTTTTTCGTTTAAAACCGGGATTTACTTCATGCACATAGAAGTATTTCTGAATAGTTTCCAAACAGTCGTGGCACAGACAGTTGGAAAAGTTGTCTTGCAAATAAGCACGTTGAAGTGCATCCATATGGATGGTTGCACACTGGCAAGATGCCATGGCATCGTGGTGGCAATCAAAGATTGCACTACAACGTGGACATACCTTTTTCATAGGCATTTCCTCTCATACATAATTAGTAGTTACTTTTTTCGTACTGCCTCCCTAACCCACGAGTAGAAACAGCCTTTGATGAATGGCAGGTCTTCTGACTAACTCCTCTCCCGAAGCCTTCCCGGTCTGTATACGACCAGTGGCAAAAGTGTGTTTCAGGATATTGAATGGAGCTTCACAGCAGCGGGACTGTTCGGGATTTACACCCGATTCCCTTTTAATCCGAATAACCGGAATGGATATACGGAACCAATTCGGGGGCAAAGATAAAGAAAAACTAATAGCCACCAACAGAAGAAACAAAAAAAAGCGGGAGCAACCATGATTCTACACACATGGTCGCTCCCGCTCTTCGCAGGGTGATACGAACTACTTCATCGAACCACCCATTATATCGAGCAATTCATTGGTAATGGTTTGCTGACGGGTTTTGTTGTATTGCTTCGTTAGCTCCTGAATCAGCTCGTTGGCATTGTCGGTAGCTATTTGCATAGCCATCACGCGCGCCGCATGCTCCGAGGCATTCGAATCTACAGCAGCCGTAAATATCTGCTGACACAGCACAGTGGGGATCAAATCGGCAATCACTCGCTCGGCCGAAGGCTCGATGATGTAATCGTTGACCAGCTCCCGGTCTGTATGCTCTTTCGGAATACGAGTCAGGTCGATAGGCAGGTATCGTTCGCAAAGAAGCAGTTGCACACCCGACGATTTGAAGTGATGATAAATCAAATCTACCCGGTCAATTTCTTTATCTAGATACATAGCCATGAGCTTTTCGGCCAAGGCAGACGCTTCGGCATAAGAGGGTTTTTCGGCTAATATCTGGTAACTTCCTTGCGGCACAAAGCCCATCTTCTTCGATGCATCCTCTATCTTACGACCAATGGGAAAGATCAGTATATTGTCCTGCCCCAACTTCCGGTATTCGCCTACGGTTTGCAGCAGCATACGATGCACATTGGCATTGTAAGCACCACACAACGAGCTATTCGACGAAAAGGCCACAATAGCTACCCGCTTCACCTCCCGCTCAACGATAAAGGGCGACTCGACAGGCAGATCGGCACTAAGGAAATTAGTCATGATTTGATTCAATTTCTGCTGATAAGGCAACATATTCTCGATGGCTCCCTGCGCTTTATGCAATTTGGCAGAAGCCACCATCTTCATTGCTGAAGTGATTTTTCGGGTATTTTGTACCGAAGTTATTCTGGTTTTTACTTCTTTGAGTGAAGCCATGATACATTAAGGATTAAGACATTAGCCATTGACCGTTTTGGCTGCCATTACGGCGGTCTCTTCGATCAATCGCTCTACATCGGGATTAATAACACCTGTTTTCAGCACATCGAGTACATCGTTCTGATGATTCAAGGCGAGAATCTCCTGAAAATTCCGTTCGAAATCTTCGACCTTATCGAGCGGTACATTGCGAAGCAAACCGTGTGTGCCACAGTAAAGAATAGCAATCTGTTTCTCGACAGGCACAGGGCTGTATTGCGGCTGTACCAACAAGCGGGCATTCTTTTGTCCTTTATCGATGGTCAGTGCTGTAACCGGATCCATATCGCCGCTAAACTTCGAGAAGGCTTCGAGCTCGCGGAACTGAGCCTGATCTATCTTCAGCGTTCCGGCTACGGTTTTCATGGCTTTGATTTGCGCATTACCACCCACACGAGACACAGAGATACCCACATTAATAGCCGGACGGTTGCCTTGATTGAACAGGTCTGTATCCAAGAAAATCTGTCCGTCGGTAATCGAAATTACGTTGGTAGGAATATAAGCCGATACGTCGCCTGCCTGCGTTTCGATGATGGGAAGTGCGGTAAGCGATCCTCCTCCTTTCACCAAGTGACGGATGCTTTCGGGCAAATCGTTCATCTCGCGGGCTACCTCTTCTTGATTGATAATCTTGGCTGCACGCTCCAACAAACGGGAATGTAGGTAGAAGATATCGCCCGGGTAGGCTTCGCGCCCCGAGGGACGACGAAGAATCAACGAAACCTCGCGATAAGAAACGGCTTGCTTGGAAAGGTCGTCGTAGACCACCAATGCATCGCGACCGGTATCGCGGAAGAACTCGCCAATGGCTGCTCCGGCAAAGGGAGAAAAGTATTGCAAAGCAGCCGGATCGCCTGCCGTAGCAGCTACTACTACCGTATAATCCATGGCTCCGTATTGACGCAGGGTGTTGACGATAGAGGCTACCGTAGAACCTTTCTGACCCGTGGCTACATAGATACAGTAAACCGGCTTGCCTGCTTCGTAGTTGGCTCGCTGATTGATAATGGTATCGATGGCAATGGCTGTCTTTCCGGTTTGACGGTCGCCGATAATCAACTCGCGCTGTCCGCGGCCGATCGGAATCATGGCGTCGATCGCCTTCAATCCTGTTTGCAAAGGTTGGTTTACCGGCTGCCTGAAGATGACTCCCGGTGCCTTGCGTTCGAGAGGCATCTCATAGAGTTTACCACCAATGGCTCCTTTGCCGTCGAGTGGTTCGCCCAATGGGTCGATTACACGTCCGAGCATCCCCTCGCCTACATGAATCGAAGCGATTCGTTTGGTACGCTTTACCACAAAGCCCTCTTTGATTTTATCGGTCGGTCCCAGCAATACGGCACCCACATTGTCTTCTTCGAGGTTCATCACAATGGCTTTGATGCCGTTGTCGAATTCGAGCAATTCATTTGCTTCGGCATTTCGCAGTCCGTAGATACGTGCTACGCCATCGCTGACTTGCAATACCGTACCTATCTCATCGAGCTGTATGCGGGTGTCGATACCCTCAAGCTGCCGACGCAAAATGTCGGATACTTCGCTTACTTTTATATTTTCTGACATGACTATACAATTCTTTTGTTCTTATCAATAAATTGTTGTTTCACTCGCTTCAATTGCGTAGCAATGCTGGCATCGAGCCGGAAATCGTTAATATCAAAGATAAATCCACCTTCGATAGAGGGATCGACCACCGTACTCAGCTCCATCCGAACATGGAGCGCATGAGCGGCTGTTTCGCGAATACGCTCTTCGGTCTCTTTGTTGACCGGCACAGCAGTGGTTAGTTTGCCCACACCGATATGCTTCAGCTTGCGATACAGGTCGATGTACATCAGGCACATGAACTGAAGATAGCCTTCGCGCTTTTGCCGAAGCACCAAACTGACGAAGCGGGTAAACTCCCGGCACGACGGCTGATCGCCATCGGCAGCCGTACAGATAAGCGAAAATTTCTCCTTCAGCTCAAGGATAGGACTATCGAGTGCCTCGCGCAAACCGGGTTCCAGCAGAAAGGAATAACTCAGCACCTGGCATTCGTCATAGATCCTGTCTTCGACCTTTTTCTCTTTGGCATACTCCATAAGAGCCTTTGCATAACGCATTGAGATGATTCCTACTTCCATATTCGTTAGTTCTTATTCATCACTTCGTCGAGCATCCGATCAATCATATCCATCTGCTCGTCTGTTTCGTTCAAATTCTTGCGAATTACCTTCTCTGCAATATCCACCGATAGAACGGCTACCTGACGACGTATGTCACGAATGGCATCCTCCTTCTCCTTCTGAATCTGCAACTTGGCTTCATCCAGTTCTTTCTGTCCGGCTATCGTCGCTTGCGAGCGAGCTTCGTGAATAATTTTATCACGCTCCTGCATGGCCTCTTTCATAATCCGTCCCTGCTCCTTGTTAGCGGCAGCTATGATCGCATTGCCTTCTGCTTTGAGTTGCAGTAGCTGTGCGTTGGCTTGGCGGGCAACTTCCAATGACTGATCGATGTATGTCTTACGCCCTTCTACCATCTTGACAATGACAGGAAAGCCATACTTCGCCAATATAATGAACACAATGCCGAATACGAGAAGCGTCCAGAATATCAAACCGGTATCGGGTAGTAACAATGACATAGGCGTTTTTAATTTTTATAAAAAGAGTACTAACAAACAAACAACCAAGGCAAGCAGTGCCACACCTTCGACCAAGGCCGCCGCGATAATCATATTCATACGAATATCGCCCGAGGCTTCGGGCTGGCGTGCAATACCTTCCATAGCCGACCCACCAATTTTACCAATACCGATACCTGCACCGATAACAGCCATACCGGCTCCGATAGCAGCACCCAGTTTACTCAATCCTACTCCAGCTGCAACAGCTTGCAATAATACAGTTAGTAACATAATTTTCTGTTTTAAATTGTTTATATTTCTATTTTTTCTTTTTCATGTTTACTCTCTTGTGCCAGACCGATAAACACGGCCGACAACATGGTGAATACGTACGCCTGAATGAAAGCTACCAACAGTTCGAGTATATTCATAAACAGGTTGAAGAACACAGAGGCTACCGTAAGCGACCCGTTGATAACAGGCCCCATACTGGCCGATATAAAGATAAGGCTCGTAAGCACCAACATAGCCATATGACCCGAAAGCATATTGGCGAACAGACGAATCATCAAGGCAAACGGTTTGGTAAAGACACCAAACAGTTCGATGAACGGCATCATAGGTATAGGAACTTTGAGCCACCAAGGCACATCGGGCCAAAAGATTTCACGCCAATAGGTACGTGTTCCGAAAAGGTTGACCGCCACAAACGTGAACAGAGCCAATACCAACGTAATGGAGATATTTCCCGTTACATTCGCTCCTCCGGGAAAGATGGGAATCAGCCCCATGATGTTATTGATAAATATAAAGAAAAAAGCGGTGAGCAAATAAGGTGCAAATTTCTTATAGTTAGGACCAGCACAGCTTTTTATGACATCATCGTGCACCATCATGATAAACATCTCCATGAATCCGACAAAGCCGCCGGGAGCCCATGCTCCTTGTTCGCGCTTGCGATACCATTGGGCTACCCCCAAGATGATAACCAGCAACAAGGTGCTATTGATAAGCAAGGCAAGGGTTATCTTGGTGATGGATATATCAAACGGACGAACCCACTCGCCCGATGCTGTTTGCTCAACCAGCTTTCCTTCGTACTTAGCTCCTTCGGGGGCAATCGAGAAACCCTCGTAGCTTCCTCCGTTTTCCTCGAGACGAGACGAAAGAAACGTATGCCATCCGCTTGTGCTACTATACACAATAATGGGTAGAGGAATAACAATGGCCGTATGTCCGATGTCGGTAATGTGCCACTCATACGAATCGCCAATGTGCCCGAAAACAATCTCTTTGACATTGACCTCGTTTTTCTGCTGATTAACGCTATCGGTAGCAGCCACCTCTTGTGCCTGAACAGACAAAGTAAAAAGTGTCAGAACAAAAGCCAAGCCAAGTGTGATATAACGCAACTGTTTCATACTTATTTCATTTCTTTATTTAACTTCTTGTTTCGCTCGAAAGCGAAAAAGAACCAGCTTTCATAAATCAAATAGCTTACATAGAAGACGGCAAACGTTATCAAAAACACGATAGCCGTCTGTGGAGCAACCATACAATAAACGATGAGTAGTAGCACGGAGAGAATCAATTTCATCATCTTCATTCCCATAAACAACATCACCATCCGGTTAGGAGCCCGACGCCGACAAGCCTCGAATGCGAAAATGAAGAGAAGCCCACACAGATAAAAGTAGGCCGGTATCAACGGATATGCTCCAAAGTAACGACTGGGAGCGATGTTTTGTAAAACCGCACCTCCTACTCCCCCCAATAACAGTGTAATGACTGTAAGGGAAATAAGAAATCTACGTTTTGTATTACTTATACTCATGAATGATTATCTCCTTTTGAGTTTCTCATGAAATGCAAACAGTTGCCTCTTCATTGCTCATCTCTACAAAGCCGCCATGAATGTCGAGCGTATGCTCTTCGCCCTCGATGGTAACATAGCTCACCACTCCTGACTGCAAAGACGAAACAATAGGCGCATGGTGAGGCAAGATAGAGAACGTGCCCATCGTTCCGGGAAGCGTAACACTTTTCACTTCTCCTTCAAACACCTTCTTCTCGGGCGATACAATACTAAGTTCCATACGATGCATTTATTAAATCGACACGAATTGACATTATACTTGTTGAAGCAACTTTTTACCCTTCTCAATGGCTTCCTCAATGGTTCCTACATTCAAGAAGGCAGATTCGGGCAAATAATCAACCTCTCCGTCCAGAATCATACGAAAACCTTTGATAGTATCTTCGATGGCAACCATGGCTCCGGGTACACCGGTAAATTGTTCGGCCACAGTAAAGGGTTGAGAGAGGAAACGCTGTACACGCCGGGCTCTGTTTACGACCTGACGATCTGCGTCGGATAACTCTTCCATACCCAAAATGGATATAATATCCTGCAACTCTTTGTTTCGTTGTAAAATCTGTTTCACACGTTGAGCGGTATCGTAGTGATCTTGCCCAACGATATGCGGATCAAGAATACGCGATGTTGATTCCAGTGGGTCTACAGCCGGGTAAATACCCAATTCGGTAATTTTACGACTCAGCACCGTAGTGGCATCCAAGTGGGTAAATGTGGTAGCAGGTGCAGGGTCGGTTAAGTCGTCGGCAGGCACATATACTGCTTGAACCGAAGTGATCGATCCTTTGCGAGTAGAGGTAATACGTTCCTGCATGGCTCCCATTTCGGTAGCCAGTGTAGGTTGATAACCAACGGCCGAGGGCATACGTCCCAACAAAGCCGACACCTCCGAACCGGCCTGTGTAAAGCGAAAAATGTTATCAATAAAGAACAAGATATCACGAGCACCCGATTCGGAACCCATATCGCGGAAAGATTCGGCAACTGTCAGCCCAGAAAGAGCAACCGAGGCACGTGCACCGGGAGGTTCGTTCATCTGCCCGAAGACAAGCGTTGCCTGCGACTTTTCTACTTCGCTGTAATCAACTGTCGACAAGTCCCACTCCCCCTCTTCCATTCCTTTCTTAAAGGCTTCGCCATAGCGAATTACACCGGAACCAATCATTTCGCGCAACAGGTCATTACCCTCACGCGTACGTTCTCCTACTCCGGCAAAAACGGAAAATCCGTTGTGTTTCTTGGCTATGTTATTGATAAGCTCCATGATAAGTACGGTCTTGCCTACACCGGCACCACCAAACAAACCGATTTTACCTCCTTTTGAGTAAGGTTCAAGTAGGTCGATCACCTTAATACCGGTAAACAACACCTCTTGCACAGTCGTTAAATCTTCAAACTTAGGGGGATCACGGTGAATAGAATAAGCACCTGCACGGCTAAGGTCTTTCATGCCATCAATAGAGTCGCCCACGACATTCATGAGCCGTCCTTTGATCTGTTCGCCTATCGGCATGGTGATGGGTCCACCTGTCAAATAAACTTTCATACCTCGCTGAAGCCCGTCGGTACTATCCATGGCTACGGTTCGCACCGTATTTTCGCCAATATGTTGCTGTACCTCTACAATCAGTATCTTGCCATTTGGCCTTTTTATCTCTAGTGCATCGTGAATACTGGGTAGGATCAATTCTATCTCGCTACCTTCAAAATACACATCGACCACAGGTCCAATTACCTGAGATATATGTCCAATAATCTGTGACATAAGCAATCAATTTATATATTGTTTTCTAAATTCGTAGTTAGGCAAGTCGCGTTTTTACCAAATATACTGATAACATAACGTTTGGCGAAAAGTTTTGTTCATTCAAGCAAATAAAGAGTAAAACCTACCAACGTCGCAAATGTAATCAAAAAGCAGTGCCAATGTTCTGATTTTCTTTTTTTTCATCTATGCTAACATTCATTAGATCGGAATATTCAACGAAAAAGGTTGTATAAACAACAGATAGATTTGATAATACGAGATAAAAAGAGCCGGAAGTTGATTTGTGAAAAGATGTAGTGTGCTGAAAATAAAAATGCTACATATTTTCGGAAAAGACGCAACGCATTTTACCAAAAGATGTAGCATATTTTTAGATAAGAAAAGTATTAGTTCATCATAGCCCTATACCATAAAAGCTTTTTATAATAAGCATCCTGAGACGCTGTACCACTACCCAATATGTAAATAGAAACACCCGTGTAGCCAGTCATAGAAAACATCTCTCCACGTCCCCAGAAATCAGTAACATAATTCTTGGGAGTCGTTTTTTTGTAGACTACTGCAGCATCATAAGCCGCCTTCCAATTCTGAAAAGCAGGAGTATTGCCTGTAATAGTCTTCACCACGCCCTCCATATCGAAATAGATTTTCTCACGAAGCGGGTCGTAACACAAAATACCGGACTGATTGATGGAGGGTTGCGAGTAGATGGATAAATCACGGGTAGCACTTGCCAGCGCATCCAGCTTACTGCTTTGAAGCACAGCTATAGAAACGCCGCCTGTCCAGTTAGCATTTGACATCCCCACACCTCCATTGTACTTTTGCTCATAGAAATCATAATAAGCCCCAGCAACTGATAATGCAGGATTAGTAGCAGCAAAGAGCGCAGGAACTACTGCTTGATAGGGAGCACCCGGACCCGGTATTTCGGTTGGGGAACCGATGAAGTAGTCGGCACAATCTCGTAGCTCGTATGCCACTTCGACAGACTGCATATAACAAGCATCAAAAAGCAAATAATCCAATCTTGGAACAGATTTTAGCACTGTATGCAAATCATCAATATTAAGTCGCTTATCTGCTGAGCCATTATTTGTATCCTGTCCTATCCAGCGTGTATTGATACGCGAACTACTAGTAACAGGAGGGGCAGGAATCCAACCATCACCATGCGACCACAAAACAAGTCCATAGCTTTTTGCCGGAAAATTATCGAAAGTATAAGTAAAGACTTCCTCCATTTCGCTTACACCCACCGAGTTTCGGGTTATTGAATAAGATTGAATCGTATCTTTTATGATCTGATTATCCGTATTGCGACAAATACGAATAAGCTGGGGGGCAACTCCTTTGCGATCGATATACACAATCAGATTGTTTAGACTAGTATTGACATCTTTGATCCCGTCGAGCATTTCATTTAGATCGGTTGTAGCAAAGGATGTCAACGAGTTATCACCCAGGACATAAGCCAATACAGTACGATCGGCCACCTCAGGTGGACGGGCGGGTGTAGGAGGTTCCGGAATATCAGAATTGTGCCCACATGCGCAAAACACGCTCATTATACACAGAAATACAGCAGTTCTTTTCAGTTTCATAGGAGCAAGCATAAATTATTATAACGCTTTTATCACTCTTCTGGTTTTGTAAAATGAAATTTTTCGCTATTTACTTTCTCCAAAACAGCCGTTTTATTCTTCTTATACTTATTCATCATCTTTGAAGCCTCCTTTTCAAGTTTGCTTTTATTCTCTGAGAAGTAAATCATACAGGTACGATTGGGTTTGTTCATGTCAAGTTCCAGAAAGTTTTTCAGCTGGTAGCTATATAATTCGCGCTGGGGCAAGAAGCCGTTTTTATCTAGGTGAATGCTATCGAGTAGTTGAATTGCAGTATAATAAACCACCGTGTCGGTAAAAGAGGCCGATATACCAAAAGCATAAACGGGTTTAGGAGCACCTTTTTTCAAAGAAAAAGCAGAGCACAGAGTGAATATACATGCAATCGCTACTAGTATTTTTACGTATTTCATAATCTAATAAGTTAATATGTTGCGACAAAGGTAGCAAAAAAAATGAATTAAAAAAGAAAATCCGTATAAGTACCTCTTTTTAGCAACGAAGCTAAAAGAAGTTCCTTAAACGGATTCCATTCTTTTTCGAAAACTGATATATCGACTTATCCCAAGTACGATTTGAGCAATTTACTACGATTACTTTGTCTTAATCTTCTGATTGCTTTTTCTTTAATCTGGCGAACGCGCTCACGTGTGAGGCCAAACTTATCGCCGATTTCTTCTAATGTCATTTCTTGTTGTCCGATACCGAAAAACATCTGTATGATTTCTTTTTCCCTATCGGTTAACGTAGAAAGAGCTCTATCAATTTCCCTCGCAAGAGACTCATTAACCAGAGAACGGTCCGCCATAGGCGAATCGTCATTGACTAACACATCCAGCAAACTGTTGTCTTCTCCCTCTACAAAAGGAGCATCGACCGAAATATGACGGCCCGACACTTTCAATGTATCAGAGATCTTATCAACCGGAATATCTAATTCGTCGGCCAACTCCTCAGGAGATGGGCGTCGCTCGTTTTCCTGCTCGAATTTAGAGAAGGCTTTGCTGATTTTATTCAACGAACCTACCTGATTCAGCGGAAGGCGGACGATACGCGACTGTTCTGCAAGAGCTTGCAGAATAGACTGACGAATCCACCACACAGCATAACTGATAAATTTAAATCCACGTGTCTCATCAAACTTTTCGGCAGCCTTAATCAGTCCTAAATTGCCCTCGTTAATCAAGTCGGGCAGACTCAAACCTTGATTCTGGTACTGTTTGGCTACGGATACGACGAAACGCAGATTGGCACGTGTCAATTTTTCTAATGCTACACGGTCTCCTTTGCGAATGCGTTGAGCGAGTTCTACCTCTTCTTCCACAGTAATGAGGTCTTCACGACCGATTTCCTGTAGATACTTATCAAGAGATGCACTCTCTCTGTTAGTGATACTTTTGGTAATCTTTAGTTGTCTCATTCTTATAAAACAGATTTGGAGTGCAAAGTTACGATAATTTATTCGTTAACGAACAATCTTGCCATAACTTTCTCACCATTATTTTCACTATAGAAACAAAAAAGGACGCCGACTAGTTGATGAACGACGTCCTTTTTCACTTTCCTTCGTTCGATTTAGGAGTTCATGTGTTATTCCTGACTCAAATCGACAGCATAGTTGGCACGTTTACCCGAAGGGAACATACCGGTAAGGAACAACACCTGCTCGGGAGACTTCACAGCGGCTTTCAAAACCTCTTCCAAATCGCTCACTTTACGCAAGGGTTGGCCGTTGGCTTTTAAGATAATAAATCCTTTGCGAATACCTGCTTCGCCCATCTTACCACCGCTTACGCCGGTTACTTCAACACCATAACCCAGGTTGAGTTGCTTCTTAAGATCGGCTGGAACTTCTCTGAATGCAGCACCGAGAATATCCATGCCTGCATCTTTTACAATTTTGGTCGTACCTTGCTCGTTCTTCAGGGTAATTACTACATCTTTCTCTTTTTTATCGCGAACAAGCTTCACGGTTACCTTATCCCCCGGACGGTGTTTAGCCAACGCTTCCTGTAAGTCGGCAAAGGTACGCACCTTCTTGCCGTCAATACCCACAATCACATCATCTACCTTCACATCGGCACCGGCTGCAGAACCACCTTCCACTACTTCGGCAATCAACACACCGTCGACAACACCCAGTTCTTTGGCTTTCTTTTGCAGCTCTTTGGTAAACTCTTCGCCCATATAGCGGTCGTTGGCAAGCGAACTACCTTTGATTCCCAATAGGGCACGCTGCACGGTTCCGAATTGTTTCAAGTCGGCAACTACCTTGGTCATGATACTGGTAGGAATGGCAAAGCCATATCCTGCATAAGCACCGGTGGGCGACGAAAGCATGGCGTTAATACCTACCAGCTCGCCCTTGGCGTTGACCAATGCACCACCACTATTCCCTTGATTAATGGCAGCATCGGTTTGAATAAACGATTCAATACCACCGCTGGCACCCAAAGAGCGTGCTTTGGCACTTACAATACCGGCTGTTACCGTAGAGGTTAGGTTGAACGGGTTACCTACTGCCAATACCCATTCGCCCACTTTCAAGGCATCCGAATCGCCCACAGGAACGGTAGGAAGATCGTCTTCTTCAATTTTAATCAAAGCAAGGTCGGTATTGGGGTCTGTACCAATGACACGGCCTTTGAACTCACGATTATCGTTCAGCTTTACACTGATCTCGTCGGCACCGTCAATCACATGGTTATTGGTCACGATGTATCCGTCTTTCGAGATAATAACACCCGAACCAAAACCCACACGGGGTTGCGCCTGTACCTGTTGGCGTTGTCCGCCACGTCCTCCGAAGAAGAAATCGAAGATATCCATTTCGCCACCTTGCTGTGCCTGCATTTTGGCTAATTGAGTAGACTTTATATGTACCACCGCATGCAAAGAGTTCTCGGCTGCCTGTGTAAAATCGACCGGTTGAGCCTGCATAGCACTATAGGCAGCAGCCCGCACATTAGGATTCTGGGCAAACATCTCATTGTAAGACTGCTCATTACTATCCGAGCGTGTGAGGCTATAGGTAGTAAGTCCGGCAACACTTGCACTAAGCAGAACAATTGCTCCTACTCCAAGGATTTTCTTTGTTGTTTGTTTCATATTACTTTATTCTTTTTAAATTGTTAATATTCTGTTTTCGTTTAACACTTACGACGTTAAAATAACGACAAAAATCAATCACTTATTCTCCTTGTCATTCTTTTTTGTCCTCTTTTAACAAGGTGTAGCAACTGATTAACAGCGGTTAACGGCAACGACTGACAAATTAGCATTCGTTTCTCTTGTTTGGCGGACTTATTTGCCAATTTAGTCAGCACGTAGCAAGAGAAAACACATGCTTTATAACAATTTTAAGAATACTCATACCTTCTTATATTTGATTCAAAAAAAAGAGCGTACACTTAACATCACGCTAAATGTACGCCAACAACTAAAAAAAACATACTTTATTGAAACAGGGTGAAAGTCATCGAAACCATTATATTAGACACACACATTAAATGCTTTCCCTTATTTCATAAGCAATTAGAATCGCGCTTCACAGCGAGAAATTAATATCGTAGATCACACTTCCGATCAATACTCGGGAGGCATATCATTAAGCTGGGCTTTGGTGAATACCGGGCCGTCTTTGCAAACATAGAGTTTACCTACGTTGCAACGACCGCATTTACCCACACCGCATTTCATTCGATTTTCGAGTGTGGTGTAAATGTACTCATCCTCAAACCCCAGTTTCTCGAGTACCGGGAAGGTGAATTTTATCATGATCGGTGGGCCACAAACAATGGCAACAGTATGCCGACTATCAAGTGCTACCTTTTCGAGCACAGCGGGCACGAAGCCGACTTCGCCTGTCCAGTCGGGTGTTTCTCCCCCCGGATCGACGGTAACTACAAGATTTACATCGGGACGTAGCGCCCACTCCCTGAGCTCTTCCTTATACACCAAATCAGCCACGGACTTCGCCCCGTACACAATGGTGATGTTGCCAAACTCCTCGCGTCTGTCGAGTGCATTCCAAATAACGCAGCGCATGGGAGGAAGAGCGATACCTCCGGCCACAAAGAGCAGATTCTTACCCCTCCATTGATCGAGCGGAAAGGTATTGCCAAACGGACCTCGGAAACCCATTGTATCACCCTCTTCGAGTTTGGAAAGCCCGGTGGTTACGCGTCCTGCCTGCCTGAATGTGCATTCTATCATTCCCTTACGGGTTGGCGAAGAGGCTATGCAAAAGGTAGACTCGCCTTCACCAAAGGCAGAATACTCGCCAAACTGTCCGGCTTTGAATTGAAATGCCTCCCCTTCCTGCGGATCCTTGAACCTCAGACGGAAGGTTTTTACACCGGGTGCCTCGTGGGTGATTTTCTCTATCACCATAACGTGAGGCGTATAGGTTGTTATTTCGTTATTCATGGCATTATTGCGCTATGGCGGTTAAGTGTTCCAATATATTCATATCGACAGGACAGGCACGCGAGCAACGGCCACAGCCTGTACAACCAGTCTGATTTATACGCTCAGGCATATAAGAAAATTTATGTAATATACGCTGACGCCAACGGGCACTTTGCGTTGCACGTGGATTATGCCCCGAAGTGTGCAGTGTAAAGAGCGAAAACCCGCAAGAGTCCCAACAACGCATGCGTCGTCCATGCGTACCTTTGGCATCTTCTTGTATATCAAAGCAGGCACAAGTGGGACAAACAAACGCACAGGCTCCGCAACCAAGGCAACGCTCAGATTGCTTCTTCCACACCGGACTATCAAAAGCCGTGGAAAGCTTTTCCCGAATTTGCTCAGGAGTAAAGCGAGGTGCCACAGTGGCAATCAACGCCTTTTTATCTATCTCTCCAGCCGGAGTAAAGCAGCCCGGAGCCAATGCTACCAACTTTTCGCCTTTGGGTGTCAGCACCTCTACCAGTGCACCACCATCGGGCAGTGAAGTTAACTGTATGTCGCTTCCTAGAGTATCCCCGGGACCTCCTCCAACCGAGGTGCAGAAGCAGTAGGCATCATGAGTGGAGCAGCTGTAGCTCACAATGCTCAAAGCCTCTAAACGCCGATTGTAAGAACGGTCATTCGTATCCCAGTTAAAGATACCGGTTAAGGGTGCCAGTCCCGCGGCATCACAAGGATGAACGTGCCAAAGCACTGTTGAGGGCAGTGGTTTATCATCTGCCTCGTGCAGGATTGTTTCGCGTCCTTCCTTCTGGTACGTAAACAGTACTTCGGTTTTAGGAAACACAACTTTCTTAACAGACTGTACGGTTGGCGTATCGCCCGTAGCCACATCAGCAAGCGAGGACACAAGGGCAAAATCAATCCTTCCGTTGGCTTCAACCGGAGCAAGAACGCGTGCAGTGCTCTTAACTATCTGAGCAAACCACTGTTCTAAGCCTGTTTTAGTAATATATAATCTTTCCATGATGTGTATCGTTACTGAATAAATTCTTCTTTATCGTCGACCCTAAATGTTGACAACACATTGCCTTGCATAGCTGGTCTTCCTGATATTTGAGCAAACTCCCGACCAATATCCTCCATCATTTTATGGGTAAGCAGATGAATCGGAATGCCGATGGGGCAAGCATCACCACAAGCACCACATCCCGTACAACGGCCTGCCAGATGCATGGCACGGTTGATCTGCCATTCCATATTGGACAGCGGACTCGACCACGGCTGTATCCATTGCGGGCAGTTGACCTCGACAATACATCGCGTGCAATAACACAAAGGACACGCCGCCCGACAGGCATAACACTTAAAACAGTGCGACAACTCTTGCTGCCAAAACTGCCAGCGCTCCTCACGACTCATGCCTTCGAGGCGATCGATAACCTCTTGTTCCTTCTGTCCTATCCGGAAGTCCACACCGGCCAGATAGGTATTTATCTCGTCGAAGTCGGCAAAGCGGTGTACTTCGTCCTCGCGAGGCATGGTGAGCACGATGAGTTTATCTGCGTTCAACTGATTTTCGACAGCCAGTTGAGCAATACTCCGTAGTGTGGGCAAAGTGGCTATTATAGCTACACTACTCGTGCCCAGCAATTCGGGCTTGGTAAGATATACAGCCAGATTGTGTACACAACGACTGTCGTAGATGAGCCGTTGCGCATCTACGACCGATTCGCAAAAGAGCGGACGAGGTTTGTGACTACCCTCTTCGTATCCGATTATTTTTGTAACTTCGCCCTTCTGCAACAGCAAAACGGCTGCTTCGGTTAGTTCACTCATAACACTCCTCCTCCAGGTAAGTAGCTACTTTCTGATAATCGGCATAAGGACCCAGTTCTCTGATTCCGGCAACAGTTTCATTCACCACATCGGCCCATTTGGCGCCTTCGGCTGCCGACACCCAAGCGTAACGTATGCGATGCACATCGATACCCAAAAACTCCAGCAGTCCGCGAAAGACGACCCAACGGCGGCGTGCATGAAAGTTGCCCGACGTATAATGGCAATCATTCGGATGACAGCCCGACACTATAATACCATCGGCTCCTCCCGCAAAGGCTTTGAGCAACAACATAAAATCGATACGACCGGTACAGGGAAATCGTACTATCTCTACGTTCGTAGCGTATTTCAGCCGGCTGGTTCCTGTAAGATCGGCTCCGGCATAGGTACACCAATTGCATACGAATGCGATGATGCGAGGTTCAAATGTTGATTGATTATCGTTTATCATACGTTTTCTTTATTACCTATTAATTGTTTAACAAAGCCATTACCTGCGCATACATTTGCTCGTTAGAGTATCCTTGTAGGTCTATCGACTTCGATCGACAAAAGGAAACACACGTACCACATCCCTGACAAAGGCTGGGGTTTACCGCCGCTACCGTTTTAAGCACCTTGCCGCTTCTATCTTTGATCTCCTCGCGACCGATGGCTTGATAGGGACAAGCCGTTTGGCACATAAAACAGCCCACACAGGTACTCACCAACGGCAGGGCAGTACGGTTAACTACTGCTACCAAAGGTTCGCGTACCAACTGGTCTTGCGACAACAACCCTACCACCTTAACAGCAGCTCCCGATGCCATACCCACTGTTTCGGGAATATCTTTGGGTGCCTGACAAGCCCCCGCCAGAAAGATACCCGCCGTATTGGTTTCTACCGGCTTCAATTTGGGATGAGCCTCGGCAAAGAAACGATAAGGGTCGTAAGAGATGTGCATCTTTTGTGCCAGTTCCTCGGCTCCTTTGTTGGCAACACCTGCCGTAGCAAGCACCACCATATCGGCTTCTATCTCCACGGGTGTAGCACCAAGCAACGTGTCGACACCTTTCACTATCAGCTTACCCTCTTTCTCATACACACGAGCCACCCTGCCACGAACATAACGAACACCGTCTTCCTCAATCGCCCGGCGCACAAACTCTTCATAATTCTTGCCGCCCGCCCGTATGTCCATATAGAATACATACGACTCTCCGCCATGTACCTTATGCTGATATAGCATCGCGTGCTTGGCCGTGTACATGCAACATATCTTCGAGCAGTAGGCTATTCCTTTGGCCGGATCGCGCGAACCGGCACACGCAATAAACACAATCTTCTGCGGCACTTTGCCATCCGAAGGGCGGCGAATCTCGCCCAAGGTAGGCCCTGAGGCCGATGCCAATCGCTCAAACTGCAATCCGGTAATAACATCTTTGTATTTACCGTAGCCATATTCAGGAAAATAAGAAGTGCTCAACACATTGAACCCTGTTGTAACCACCACTGCACCGACCTCTTCGGTGAGTATCGTATCTTCCTGATCGAACGTAATGGCTCCGGTGGGACACACCTTTTCGCATACCCGGCACTTGCCTTTGGTGTAATAACTGCAATGATTCTTATCGATAACCGGCTTATTGGGCACTGCCTGTGGAAACGGAACGTAGATAGCCGTACGCAAACCCAATCCCGCATTGAACTCGCTCGGTATCTTTTTGGTAGGACACTTAGTGGTACACTGCCCGCAACCGGTACATTTCTTCTCGTCGACACTCTTTGCCTTAAGCCGGATGGTAGCCTTGAAGTTACCGATAAACCCATCTAAGTGTTCGAGCTCGGCATAAGTATACAGAGTGATATTGGGATGCTGTACCACCTCGACCATACGAGGTGTTAGGATACATTGCGAGCAATCGAGCGTTGGGAACGTTTCGGATAGCTGCGACATATGCCCGCCAATCGAAGGTTCTTTCTCTATCAATATCACTTGATGCCCGCAGTTGGCTATATCCAGACTGGTCTGAATACCGGCGATACCTCCCCCAATCACTAATGCTTTTTTGGTGATGGGCACTTTGATAGAACTCAACGGTTTGCTCTGTTTTACCTTCTCGACCAACCCCTTGACCAGATCAATAGCCTTTTGCGTGGTAGCCTCTCCTTTTTCGTGCACCCACGAACAATGTTCGCGTATATTGGCAATCTCGCAAAGATATGGATTCAAACCAGCCTCCGAGCAAGCCCGGCGAAAGGTAGGCTCATGCATACGAGGCGAACAGGCAGCTACCACTACCCCGTCTAACTGATGTTCCTTGATAGCCTGCTTAATCAGTGTTTGCCCGGGATCGGAACACATATATTTATAATCCATAGCATAAGCTACTCCATCGAGCTTGCCGGCTGCATCAGCCACTTTCTCACAGTCGACCGTCGCACTAATATTTTCGCCACAATGGCATATAAAAACTCCTATCTTCGACATGGCATACTAATTAAAAGAAACGGGTATAAAATGACGCTGCAAGCCCAACTCATTCGGACGCAAACCGATAGACAGACCAATGGCCTGCGTAATATACAACACCGGCGTATGAATTGGTTTTGTCAAATAATTATTAATATCCGAACGACGCATATCGAGGTTTGAATGACACATGGGACAAGCCACAATTACGGCTTGCGCTCCGCGGTCATCAGCATCTTTCAATACATGGCCAGACAATTTAGCAACCAGATCGGGACGTGACACAGAGAGTCCCGCTCCACAACATTCTGTTTTGTAAGCCCAGTCAATAGGCTCTGCACCAATCAAACTCATTAGGGCATCCATGTGTTGTGGGTCTTCCAAACGGTCAAACTGTAACACATGTTGCGGGCGCACCAGCAAGCATCCATAGTAACAAGCCACCTTGCGGCAAAAGGGTTGAACGATCTTTGCAGATAAATCCTTTTGTATGTATTTCTCAATCATCTGTATCACATTGAGTATACTTACACCACCGAAATAAGGCATGCCGATAATCTCTATCACTCTATCGCGCAAGGCCTCATCATGAGCTAACTCGTACTGTGCCACACTTAAACGATTGTAGCACGAGGCGCAAGGCACAATAATTTCATCAAGCCCTTGCTGTTCGGCCAGTGCCAACACCCGTGCCGGAAGCGAGAGTGCCAATGCTTTGTTCATGGAATGGGCTGCCGTTGCACCGCAACAATTCCAGTCCTTTATTTCGACCAATTCCAAGCCAAAGGCTGTGGCCAAGGCTACTACAGACTCGTTATATTCGCGCGAAGTGCCCCTGAGTGAGCAGCCAGGATAAAAACCAACTTTCATTGATGCTCAGTATTTCGTTGTTGAATTGTTTTTGAAAAAATAGCCTTCATTCGCTTGGGATTTTTAATCTGTTCGGGCAAGAGATGAAGCTTTCCTTTGACAAACAGAGATGGAGCAATCTTTACATCTTGCATAAAACGACGTGTACGTAGCTTAAATCCAAGTATTAAACCGACCTCATACAAGCGTCCCGTTTTCTGTACACAATCCAAAAAGGATTGATGAAACGCAACAACCGGCCGAGCCTGCGGATGAATGCAACCTACCGCAAGCGATTCTTCGCGCAGATAGTCCATCACCTTAGGAATATCAACCTCTTGGGGACATCGGGCGATACAATTCTCACAGTTCAGACAAATCCAGATGGCAGCCGAGGAAAGTACCTTTCGATCATTCTCCAATAGGTTCGTTTGCAACAAACGCATGATATAACTTGGCGGATAATCCATGTCGGACGCTAGCACACAACCGGCCGAGCATTTTCCACACTGATAGCAATGAGATACACTTACACCCGTTTGACTAACCACACGGGTAGAAAGATATTCTTTGTTTTCCATTCTCACAGAAAAATTATAAGAATAAATAAATCGGATAACTACACGAGGAGACAGCATACACCAAATCAACGCATATCATGCGATGGATGCAAGCCAAACAAAAAAAAGAGGTAGGGGTACTAAATTAAAATATGTCGCAACGCATACACATAGTAGCGATTCGTAGGACGAATGAACTGGCCGGGCATATCGCACCATTTATACTCCTCATGTGCCAATAAAGACGATTGAGTGTGTACATTGCGAATGCTTACATGGGTTTTGAAAAGTTTCAGGAGGTTGCCATTTCCCATCAAGTCGTTGCGTGAAAAAAGGATAGAGCTAAAATTATGCTCTGAGGTATCCATGCAATCGTAAACCTTGTTGTGGTTTGAGACCCGATCGGTAATGCCGGAAATGAACGAAGTCGATTCACCCACAGTAGTGCCATTCATCTCGACACGTGTCTCTTTCGAGTCGTTTTGAGATTCGATGCGGAGCATTTTATCGACTTGGATAGAACCGAGCACGAAAAAAGCGAACAACAGGATGAGGGTTATACTTCTATTCATGATTTTCGGTACAAACGTACAAATAAAAATGATACAAATGGCATATTTCCTCATTCATTTTATCATTATTTGCGCAACAAAAAACAACGAATCGTCTACAGGCCATTGTAGCCCATTTGGGAGCAGTAACGAAACAGGAGTGGAACCTTGTTTATCAGTCGTTCACATACTCTATTTGCATGCGGTAACTCCATTGCGGGAAATAAAGATTTCCACCCTCCCACTCTACCTCGCCTCGCTGAAAGTCGACTGTTTCACTGCGAGGAAACTTCTTTTCGGGAATCAGAGGCATAGAATAGTCGTTATTAACAATCATCCGCCATGAATCGATTCCTCCGCAGAAGAACATACGCTCCTCCGGAGTACGGGCAAAAGATGGAACACCAAACGACTGATCAACAGGAACCCAGCCAACCCCTTCGAAGTACACCTCAGCCCAGTCGTGAAGATTCCAACCGTTGGGATGCATCATAAAGCCACTTTGAAAGTGTGCAGGAATGCCACTGCAACGACAAAGCGTAATAAAGAGCAGACTCACCTGCCCGCAGTCACCGTGTCGGTTATCAAGCACGTACTCGGGGATGTTTTCCAGAGTCGAATATTCACGTGCCGAAGCCCAAGGGAAGTGAGAATTCACCCATCGGAAGATGCGTTGAGCCTTTAAGAGAGGATTGGTTTCTCCTTCGGTTAAGTTGGCTGCCAACCGGCGTATACGGGGAGAGAAGCGAATGTGTGTTTCGCGTTCGGCCGTATAGGTTTGATAGAGTGTTCCGGTCGTATCATAAGGCAATATCTCTTCGGGAGTCAGTGGATGCCACTCGGCATAGGAGACGTATTCAATGGTTTCGGAAAACGTGGTAGGCTCTCCCATCACCGCCTTTTTCTCCATATAGAGCGTGCTGTGCGGATGCGAAGCGGGTGATAACTGATAGTCGGCTTCACTGGTATGGAGCAGCTTTACTCCCTGCTGCCGAGCCTGATCGGTACGTGGATAGGGCAGCCAGCAACGAACGATTTCTCCGGCAGGTACGGCATTGGTATCTACCGTGAGTGTATAGGTTACGCGCATGCGCTTAGGCTCCACCAACGTGCGACCGGTTTTCTTTACCGCTTCTATCACAAGGGGCAGGTGTGTTTGATTCACCTTTTCGCTTTCGGTCGAGACTATCCCCTCTTTGGCTACCTTGATCGTATAACAAGCCGAATCTATGCGGAAGAGATTAGGGCCGGCGTTACGAAAATAACGTTTCTCACCATCGAGTAGCATACATTCCAATGCTTTGCTCTCCTCCCAACGGCGCATTTGCTCATCGGTTACATCGGGGATATACTTACGGATGTAGTCCTTCACCCGCGATTCACTCAGACAGAAGTCGGTCAATAGCCGCTGGTGCAAATCCTCTTCCCAACTATAAGCTCTGGCGGGTTGCCTTGAGGCACAAGCCGACAGTATCACGTATAGCAAGCTGATGTAGATGAGATTCTTCATGACTTTAGATTTTCGTCACACCAATACCCGGTAAGTTCGAAAGGGTTATCTTCCCTTTCACGACCTCCATTCCCCGAAAGCGATCGTTGGATATCAACAGGTTGCCATCCAGATCGGCAAAGTCGACCGCAGGCGAAAGCTGTGCAGCAGCCGAGCAGGCGCACGAAGTCTCTGTCATGCAGCCAATCATCACACGCATATCCAATGCACGTGCCAGCGTAAGCATCTTCCACGCTTCGCGCATGCCGGTACACTTCATTAGTTTAATGTTGATGCCGTTAAAGGCTCCGCGCAAGGCAGCTACATCACATAAGCGTTGCAACGACTCGTCGGCAAATACCGGCAAGGGGCTTTGTTGGGTTACCCATGCCGTGTCGTCGAGTTGTTCTTTGGGCATCGGTTGTTCAATCATGACAATGCCCTGATCTTTCAGCCAGTGAATCATATCGAGCGCATGGTGTTTGTCCTTCCATCCTTGATTGGCATCAATGGCAATCGGCAGGTTACTCACCGAGCGGATCGTCTGGATCATCTCCTTATCATTCTCGCGCCCCAGCTTTACCTTTAATATATTGAATTGTCCGGCTACCTCGAGTGTCTTTTCACGCATCACCTCGGGAGTATCGATACCAATGGTAAAGGTAGTCGAAGGAGCCTTCTCTTTCGTCAGCCCCCAAATCTTATACCAAGGAGCCCCCAGCAGTTTGCCTACCAGATCGTGGAGAGCAATATCTACCGCTGCCTTTGCAGCCGTATCGCTGGGGCTGATACTATCAACATAGGTCAGGATATCGTCGAGTTGAAAAGGATCATCGAACTGTTCGAGGTTTACTTTCTTTAGAAACGCCATCACCGTATCGACCGTTTGCCCCAAATAGGGAGGCATGGAGGCTTCGCCATATCCGGTTACCCCTTCGTATTCAATCTCTACCTGCACATCGGGCGTAGTCGAGCGCGAGTAGGAAGCCACGGTAAAGACATGCTTCAACTTCAACTCGTATGGAAAGAACGTCATCTTCATCTTACCTCCTTTGCCCAACCGATTGATGGAGAAAGTAGTAGGAACCGTTTCGGCTGCCAATGCCTGACGAATGGTAAGCCCCGAGCCAATAGCAGCAAAGGCGGCTGTTTTGAGAAAGTCTCTACGGTTTTGCATATATTTCGGTGTATTAGATCATTTATAATAGGAGTTCGTCGCAGTAGTGTTAAGCCCCGTCTGCTTGTCGATAAACGGAAGCACCCGTGAGGCAAACAGCAGACGCCCCAGATTATAGGCGTCATACTCCTTATCGGAGGGGTTGAAACTACTCACGTGTACATCGCCCTGCGAATGAATAAATTGCTGATTGCCCACGTAGATGCCTACATGCACCACCCGTTCGGGCTTATCCGCGGTTGCCTTGCGTCCGAAGAAAAGAAGATCGCCGGGTTGCAGGTTACTGCAATCGGAAGCAATATCCATACGCTGGCCTACACGAGCCTGTTGCGAAGCATCGCGCGGAATGATGATATCGTGCATAAACAAGGTTGTGCGGACAAAACCGCTACAATCGACTCCTTTCGATGAAGTGCCCGCCCATAAATATGGAATCCCCATCATTGTATAAGCGGTACGAATGATACTGGCTGCATCTTGTTTCAGCTCTTTACGCCACACGTGTTCGGGCTTCGAGATAGCCATCGGTATATAGGCTTGTCTACCGCCGGGATAGGTTACTTTGTAGAAGTTTCCCTTTGTTCCCTCCCACTTCAACCGATCGCCTGCCACTACATCAGACACGGTCTGAGCGTTTAGGTGTGGTTTCTCATAGGTAAAGCCATAATGTGATGTTACCACTATTTTTTCAGCTTTGTTCCATGCGTCGTATTCGTCTTTGGTCATGGGCTGAATAGCCGTGCGGTGCACCCAACCCGTATAGTCGTCGGGAGTTTGAATCTGATACCACGACTGAGTTTGCAGGAGCTTGACCGGCATACCCAGCAAAGCCTGAGTTGTCATCTCCGATGAGAAGTCGGGTTGCATCCGAAGGTTACATACCGATAGATCGACTACGCCAAACGGTTTATCAACAGCCTTATCGCCAAAGGAATAAACAGACACGAGTAAGAGCAAAAGTAGGGAAATATATTTCTTCATGGAATAAAAGATTTGAGAGATTAATGGAAAAGCAAAGATAGGAATAGTTTCTATTTTTTAATATATATATTTAATTATTTTAACTAAACATATCTATTAAAAAAGTGCAAGCGATATGCTTGCACTTTTATTAGTCTATCTCAAAGACATCGGTCTACTTTTTACCTGAAAAAATAACATAGGGTAAAACCCAGAAAAAAAGAGTCGAGCCGAGCATCTCACCTAAAGGGAAATAATTATAAAAACAGTGTTCACCTCCACATCTTGTAACGAAAAACCAAAAGCAAAAACCTGTAATAAGTCCTATGACGATACTTAGAACTACAATCCATTTCGGAGGTCTTTTCTCATTGTTATTGTTTTGTTTTTTATTCCATTCCAAGATTCGTTTGTATCGCCGTTTCATTATAATTCAATAGAAGAGAGCTGGGCAAACGCTTTCTGATAACCAAGTTCTGCTTGCAGTGCCTGGTTAACAGTATTATAGTATAACCCTATTTCTACAATATAATCTAGGATAGATATCTGTCCGGCATCCAATGCCTTTTTCAGTAACAGGCTATTGTTTGCATTTGCCAGTGACGCGCGATAGGTTTCCGCTGCTTCCTTAAGTCCCTGTGTACGGGAATATAAAATTTCAAGTTGGCTATAAAACTGTTGTTTAGTATCCGTCTGTCTGCTTTCAGCGGCACGCAAAGCACTTTTAGCTTGCTTAACTCTGTTTTTATTAGACCACAATGGAACAGAGACTCCCACCGAAACACCTTGAAAGCGCTGTCCAACTACATTTTCGCTCATATAACCAGCCGAAAACGTAGGTAAGCCCATCGATCTGCTCAGAGAAACCTGCTGTTTGCCAAGTTCGATTTCTTGACGAACATAAGATAGCAAAGGATTTTTCCCTTCTGCTGTAGCATACCAATCGTTAAAGTTAAGAGGCATCTCAATAGCAGTAAACCCGGAATCACTTAACGTTAAAGGCTGACCACCGTTAAGTCTTACCATCTGAGCAATAGCAGCATTTCGCTCAGTTTCAATACGAGATACCTCTCCCTGAACAGTCGAAAGATTTAGTTGCACATTATTATATTCCATAACATTCCCTTCGCCGCTCTCAAGACGTTCTTTTTGACTAGCAGCAATCTTCTCAGCATGTTCTCTGCGTACTGCAAGTTCTTTAAGCAGGGAGTTATAGTAAACCAAATCAAGATAATACAGCTTAGCTTCGAGCAGTATATTTATTCTGTCGGACTTGTACTGCCATTCAACAAGGATATTCTGCTGATTAGCAACTCTGTTTTTCAACCCGGAGATGGTAGGTATATCAAAATTCTGCTTAACGTTGATATCTTTGCGATTTCCAATCGAAGAGGGATTCCCCCAGAGATAATTAAATCCTATCTCCGGGTCGGATAGGTAGATACCTGTCCGATTCTCTATCTTTTGAGCATCTGCTGCTTCTCGCAACGCTTTAAGCGTCGTGTTATTCTGCTCAATGGTACTTAGCACCTCATTCATATTATTTTGGGCAAAAAGCGAACTCATTGCTAATGTTGCCACTATACTTATTACTATTTTTTTCATTGTTATACTTCTTTAATTTCATCATCTGTTATCACCTCTTCAACAATTTGTTTATTGGTCAGAAGATACATAATAGGAATAATAAACGCATTTAGAAATGTTGACGTAAACAATCCTCCCAGAATAACGATTGCCATAGGACTTTGAATCTCATTTCCGGGTAGATCTCCCCCTATCGCTAACGGGATGAGTGCCAACCCGGTAGTCAACGCCGTCATAAGTATAGGGTTCAGACGGTCTGCCGAACCATGCATCACGCTCTCCAAGGGCGAAAATCCTTCGTTTTGCAAATCGTTATAGCGTGATATAAGCAACATACCATTGCGTGTGGCAATACCAAAAAGAGAAATAAATCCGATAATGGCAGGAATACTCAGTACACCACCCGTAGCCCATATCGCAACCACTCCACCGATAAGTGCCAACGGTAGATTGAGTAGAATAACAGCCGACTGAGTAGTACTTCTGAACTGATTGAATAGTAGCAGAAAAATGACAAATACTGAAAAAACAGACGCAATCATCAATGTGCGCGAAGCAGCTTGTTCGCTTTCAAATTGTCCTCCGTATTCAAGATGATATCCTTCAGGCAGCTCTATTTTATCGTCTACAATCTTCTGAATATCATTTACCACACCCAATAAATCTCGTCCTGCAACATTGGCAGAGATTACTATCTTACGCGCCACATTTTCACGATTAATCGTATTGGGACCTACAGACGAAGTTATATCGGCAATATTATTCAACGGTATCTTCCTTCCCTTCGCATCTACGATAAGATTGCGGATTCGGTCTGCAGTTTCACGGCTTGGATCGTTCACTTTCAGGGTGAGATCAAAAGCTTTGTTCCCCTCATAGACCTGCGAAACAACCTCACCGGCAAGCATTACATTCACTATTTCGGCAAATTCGGGTAACGTGATACCATATTTAGCCAGTATCTCGCGCTTGGGCTCAATCTTTAACTGAGGACGCTCCACTTGCTGCTCTACATTTAAATCTGCAATTCCTTCGACCTCTTGTATGGAAGACTTTATCTGGTTACCGATAGAAAACATTTTATTAAGGTCGGTACCAAACAGTTTGATGGCAATACTTGCTCTCGTTCCGGAAAGCATCGCATCGATGCGGTGGGTGATAGGTGCACCAACTTCTATATTAGCACCCGGAATACCCTTCATCTTCTCACGTATCTCCGACAGTACTTCGTCTTTAGACCGTTTGTCGAGAATGAAGGGTGCCTCAGCCTCCGAAACATTTACACCAAGTGCATGTTCATCCAGTTCGGCCCGTCCTGTTTTACGACCTACAGTCTGAATTTCAGGAACCGAAAGCAATTTTTCTTCAACCATGCGTCCCACGTTGTCGGACTCTTGTAATGAGATACCGGGTAATGTACTAACACTTACCGTAAACGATCCCTCATTGAATGGGGGTAAAAAACTCCGCCCAAGAGTAGTGAAAATAACAATTGCACCAATCATCATAGCTCCTGTAACAGAAAGTATGATCTTTTTATGCTGTAAAGACCAACTTAACAATTTAGTATAACCCGCCTTCAATTTCCGGGTAACAAATGGTTCTTTTTCTAATTCCTCCTCATTCTTCTTTGTTTTCCCCAGCAGATAACTACACAGTACGGGAGTAAGAGTTAATGCTACCACAGTCGAAGCACACAACGCTATAATAAAAGCTATTCCCAGAGGGGCAAGCATACGCCCTTCCATACCGGAGAGGAAGAAAAGAGGAACAAAGCTGGCTATAACAATCAACGTTGAGTTTAATATCGGCATACGAACCTCTTTTGAGGCCTCAAAAATAACAGTCATTACCGATTTGCGTTCATCAAGAGGTTTGTTTCGATTCTCTCGTAATCGTTTGAAAACATTCTCGACATCGACAATAGCATCATCTACCAACGATCCGATGGCAATAGCCATACCTCCCAGACTCATCGTGTTAATGGTAAGCCCCATTAAGTTGAGAGCAACAATAGAGGTTACCAATGCCAAAGGAATTGTAACCAGCGATATGACCGTAGTCCGGACATTCATTAAAAAGATAAACAATACAATAACAACGAATATAGCACCCTCATAAAGAGATTTCTGAACATTGTCAATTGAGCTGTTAATAAATCGCTCCTGCCTATAGATATCTGTTGTCATGTTTACGTCTGCCGGTAAGTTTTTCTTCAACTCCTCAAGGGCGTTGTCGAGCTTCTTTGTCAGCTCCAGCGTGCTGGTGTTGGGCTGTTTAGTAATAGTCAGTAATACAGCAGGTTTGGTACGGGTCGATGCAATACCCATTTTCGGAGCACGATTACCAATCTTTACCTCTGCTATGTTTTCCACTAAAATAGGTACATCATCAACTGTCTTAATAACCGCTTTCGACAAAGCAGGCAGCTTCTCGGTAGAGAGTACCCCACGAATAATGTATTCGTTCCCATATTCGTACAAGACACCACCTGCTGCATTTTGATTCATACGCAGCAACGCCGCATTTACCTCGTTGAGTCCGATTCCATAAAATTTCATCTTCTCAGGGTTAAGGAGTACCTGATACTCTTTTATCTCTCCCCCGAGAACAGTCACCTGAGCCACACCACCAGTTGCAAGCACGCGAGGGCGAATCGTCCAGTCTGCTATAGTTCGCAGTTCCTGTAGAGAGGTCGTATCGGCAGTGAGAGCCACAAACATCAACTCTCCGAGAATGGATGATTGTGGTCCTAATGTGGGACTGCCCACATTAGAGGGTAACCGGTCTTTGACCGCCGCTAATTTTTCAGAAACAATCTGTCGGGCAAGGTATATATTCGTTCCCCAGTTAAATTCCACCCATACGATTGAGAATCCTGTGGTTGATGAGGAGCGTACGCGACGTACATCGGTTGCTCCGTTTACAGCAGTTTCAAGCGGAAATGTCACCAACCGTTCAACTTCTTCCGGAGCCATACCTTTGGCCTCGGTCATTACGACCACGGTTGGAGCATTGAGATCCGGAAATACATCGACCTCCATTTTTGTAGCGGTATATGTTCCGCCAATCATCAATAACAGAGATGCCACAAGGACAACAAGACGATTATTGAGTGAAAACTTTATTATCTTATTCAACATAATTCAACATTTTTCGGATTAATGATTATGGCCATCAGGTATAGCAGATGAGGAAGCAGCCAGTTTTACCTGAGTAACACCTCTCGTAACAACCTTCTGCCCGGCATTGAGTCCTTTGACAATCTCTACTCGCTCGCCATTATTTTGTCCAATGGTCACTTCCTGTTTCTTAAAAGCCTCGGGCTCAATCTGTATATAGACAAAATTCAATCCTTGTTCTTCGCTCAAGGCTGAAACGGGAACAGATATTACATTCTCCTTTTCCTTAGAAAAGAGATAGACTTCGGTAAAGGATCCCGGGATAATATCGCCCACATTATCGAATTCAAAAGTAACCGGTATATAGAATGAGTTACTGTTTGACGCTTTACCATAGGAGAGCAATTTACCGTTAAGCTCCGATAATTTATAGGTAACATCCTCATAAGCTGTTTTAAAGTTTGCAGTTGTCACATATCTCAAATGCTTAAAATAGTTTTCCGAAACTTCAGCACGGAGTTGCAAACGTCTATTTTGCGCCACAGTAGCAATAGGCTGGCCAACAGCTACATATTCTCCTTGATTAACCAATCTGTTTTTAAGATACCCATTAATAGGGGATGTAACACGTATACCTGCTGCCGTGATATTTGCAGCCTGGCCTTGATAGACTGCTTTAGCTGTTTCGTAACGTAAACGAATCTGCTCAAACTCCTTGGCTGATATAATTCGATCAGCAACAAGCCCTTCTGCTCTGCGGTATTCCTTCTCTGCCGTTTCAAAGGCAATTTTAGATTTAAGTGCAGGATCACCCTCCTGAAGATTTTTAGCAGAGATAGAGACAATTGATTCTCCGGCGCGCACGGGGGCTCCATCTGTTATAGAGGTATTTGTAAAAGAGACAACACCGGCACTTGTAGCTACAATCGTCTGTTCATTGCCTTGAGGTGCCTGTATCTGACCACTTGTTTTAATGATGTTTCTAAAAGAGGCAGCAGTGGCAACCTCGGTTTCAAGACCTACCTCTTTGGCTAGCGACTCTGATAAAACGATTTCCTCTGCATGATCACCCTCAGAGTCTTCATCGTCTGTATGCTTTTGTTCCGATCCATGTCCATGCCCGTCATCTTCACTATGCTGTTCGGTATGTTGAGACAGTTCTTTACTTTTACCTTTAGATGAATCGCAACTCACCATAAAGAGTGATATTATAATAAAAAGAGTAAATATATTTGTTTTCATTTTTTATCGGTTTAAAATTGTTTTAATATTGATAATCCTCCTTGTTGTCCATTGTAATAGGGCAAAAAAACAAAGCTATCAAAGCGATTGTTATTTCTTCTTTTTCTATCTGACAGTCTATTCTTTATTGTTGGATATAACCAGTATGCTAATTTTGCACTGAGAATACCTACACCGGCACCAAATGCAATATCACCAACCCAATGTTTGTTGTTATATATTCTTAGCACTCCGGTAGAAGCAGCTACGATGTATCCACCAATACCAATCCATGGCGAAACCCCTTGATATTCCTGCCGCAAAAATTCGGCTCCCATAAAAGCTACGGCTGTATGCCCCGATGGGAAAGAGTTAAATGCGGATTTATCGGGACGTTCAACCTTAGTAGTGTATTTTAAAGAGTTGACAGAAGCAGCTGTAAGCAAGCTTGCTATTCCAAGAATTATCGTTCTGTCTTTGAAGTTATTCTTACCCTTAACGCCACTAATATTCAATACATAGACGCTTGCAGCAGGTAAATACTGCGTTAAATCATCTATTGTAAATTTGGATGGGCGGTGATTTATAACTTCGTGACCTATGGCATAGTTCAACATTTTGTATTTTGGGGCTAATAATGTTTCAATGGTTCCATACAACATCAATGAACCCGGAACAATAAGTGACTTTGCCGAAATTTTTGGAACTATAGCTTGTAAACTATCAGATTTATCCCTATCTCTGAAATTATCAGCATATGACAACAATGGAAAGGATAGTGCTATAAGCACCAAAACCTTCTTTGTTGTAATCATTTAAAGATATTATTACATACATCTCTCACAAAAAAGATGTATCGTTATAGAAATAGATGGAATAGTTGTGTACAAGATATGCACACGAAATGATACCTATGTATTAGGCAAGAATGTAAGGAGGAGCTCTTAGACCATTAGAACTTATTATCTCAGCAGATTTGTAGATGATAACTTGCTCACCATACATATATTGCCCACTGACATCAAGATCAGCGTTCAATAAGAGACTGAACTGAGAGATAAGAACTGAAAACAGCAAATTAGGGTGGATATTATCCCTACAAACGCTGTTACTTTGTTTGGTTTTTGAAGTTAAATACTGAGCATTTTCAACACACAACATACCCGAATCAGCCGATGACTCATTGTGCGTGGTATGCTCGTCATTATAAGCATTGTCTTCCGAGCAACGTTCTATCATAGCACACGCCACACCTTCATGATGATGGTGCGGAATAAATGGAGCAACCAGCACAATGAGTACCGATATCACCACAAGAGCTATGTTCGTTTTCTTCTTCAATACTTTATTAATTTGTATGCAAATATATAGGTTTCATTTTGCAACTTAGTTGCAAAATCGAGAATTCGATTATTTCAATCACAATTTGTTGTACATACAGTGCCAGGTTTTTCAAATTCAATTGTTACATGAGTAATATTAAACTCAGATGCGATCGTTATAATATGACTCTTTATATTCATATTATCATCACCGATGCCAACAACATGAAGTGTCATCACATGTGATTCACCGTCCAAGCTCCAAATGTGCAAATCATGTATCGACTGCACACCTTCCAAATCACTTATTCTTCTAATAATTTCATCAGAAGATATATTATCAGGCACTGCCTGTAAAAGGACTTTGAATACGCTACGTAAATTCTTATAAACATTACTCAAAACCCAAAAACTTATTGCAATCGATAAGATCGGATCTAAAATAGGCAAATCGGCAAATATCATTGCGATGCTTACAACTAAAACACCAATCCAGCCCAATACATCTTCCATAATATGAAGATATACAGACCGCTCATTGAGCGAGGTCCCTTTTTTGACCCTTAAAGCTGCCGCACCATTAATAATCACACCAAATATCGCCATCCATAACATTCCTTGTGCACTGACTTCCTGCGGAGATGCAATTCGTTGTACAGCTGCTATCAAAACAAAAATTGAGCTAACGGTTAGAACTCCCGAGAGGAATATACTACCCAAAAGAGAGAAGCGTTTATATCCATATGAATATATCCGATCTCTACCTTTGGTAGATTTTTTTTGAAGGAACCAAGCAGTTGCCAATGAAAGGCAGTCTCCAAAATCGTGTAAAGCATCTGTAAGAATAGCTATACTGTTTGTAAGTATTCCCCCAACAAGTTCTATTATTACAAATATTGCATTCAGAAAAAACGCTATTGATATGTTTTTTCCCGCATTATTGTGATGAGAATGATTATGCCCCATATAATTAAAGTAAGTCTGATGTTTGTATTCTCGTTTTAACTCTACAGCCTACAAATAGAATGATTAACAAAATTAGAAATAATTTTGTTTTTTACAAGCAGTTAGATGCTTTTTTTGCAGTTTAAAAGTTGTTTGAATGAGTATAAAAGTTTGTGTACATAATTCGAAGCATTGCTATTCATGGGCTATTCATCAGATTATATAAACAGGTATAACGTATAAAAAAAACTCATCGTATCCACCATTATAACATTTGGCTTACTTAAATACCTCCGGATATTTACTTTGAAATTCTTGTTGCTTCTTTTGCCAGTACAGCGCAAGATGCTCTACTTCGGTACGATACGCATAACTGTGATATTTATCAGTCTTTGCTAAAGTTCTACTACCGGAGATTCAGTGATAATGCAACATTGATCTTCACTGATCAGGAGTTACTTACTGACTATCTATTCTGCGAAGCGTATCAGCACTATTTTAGATTAGGTATATCGCGTTTTAATCATAAACTCTAATATTGCCCAGAACCACAACATCACTCCAACAGCGATTCTGAGCGCCAAAGCATTGCTCGAATAGGAAACATGAGGCACATTTACTTTCTGGTTGAATATCTTTTTGTGAAAGATTTTAGTAAAGAAGCGGTTCTTGCAAAATATCACTAGCAATAACGTCCAATGAAACCTAAATAAGAGAATGAAACCCAATCTCTTTCAAATCAGATAAGCATTTATCTGTAAAAGACATTTTAGTCGAAATAAACTCGGGCTTAATTTCACTAGCTCAGACATTATTAGTTTCCAATCTTTCGAGCAGCTGCTACCCGAACCTACTTTGGCGAACAGCACCACTCGATGGACATCATTTCGCAATTGATAACCCGAATTTAACACATAAACCTGACCTTTAGCCATTTTCATGATTAGTTGGATCCTGCTGAGTCATTGCACCAGTAAAACAACCCAATCCACAACCTTGTTTTTTTTGATCATCTTCAATCCCCCCTTGTACATCTAGCAATTCATCCAGATTTAACCTTTCATCTTCCTCATTCTGCAGATAATTAGCTGTTTCATTCTTCGAATGCGCCAACTTTTCGATATTCGATCTTTCTTTTTTCATATTTTTATTTTCTTATTCAAACGATTTATATATTAGAATTTCAGAATCTCTTCATCTCTTCATTAGCTGCTCCTGTACCACGATATTTACTACGGCTCGTATTGAAGCGATAGGTTAACGAAATTTGCACTCCGCGCGAATTATAAGTATCCTTATAAATATTCGTACAAAAACGGCTATATTGTATTCCTCCCATACGAATCGTATGAAATAAATCCGTCCCTTTTAGATTGACAAGAAGTTTATCGTCAAAAAAAGATTTTCTCAGTTCGACTCCTACCGAATAACTTGAAATTTGTTGTTCAACACCCACATTTCCTGCCGTATGATAATCTATATTCACCGAAAAAACATACTTACCTGGTAGCATAAAGTCATTATCGAACGTGAGATAAGCCACCGGATTATTAAGTTTAATCATCCCGTCTTTATATTGCGTCTCTAGAAATTGTTGCGTATAAAACAAGCTCAAAGAGGGTTCCCAAAAGTTAAATTTAGGTGAAGCGGAAAGCATTAAGTTCAATCGTTCGTTTTTTCGAAAGTTTCGCCACATACTTAATGCGATTGACCCTTCATCTCCATAAGGCTCACGCTGATTTACAATAAAATCCTTCACATATTGATAAGAAGCCGAAAATTGGATAAACTTATACCCACTCATAAAGGTCAAATCATGAATAGTCTGAGGTTTCAATTCGGGATTTCCTTGCGTATACATGAAGCGGTTGCTATATTGGACATTACCGTTCAACTGGCTGTAAAGCGGACGAACGGTTTTCGCGGTATAACTCAATGAGCTTTGCAACACCGATAGAGGAAAAGAAAATGAAAGACTGGGGAATACATTGCTGTATTTCCTGCTTTGATCAACACTCAACTTTTCATTTTCATAATAATCAAATTTTGTAAACTCATATCTCAACCCAAGATCAAGATAAGTTTTTCCAATAGGTGTTCCATAAGAAGCAAATCCGGCTATTTTTCTCTCTTCCGTTCTACTCTCCGAACTATTTATCACATTCTCTTCGTTCGAATAAGAATCCTTTCTGTCTGTTTGATTCATTTCAGTACCTATTTTTAGAGTACCTACGGCAATCGGATAGCTCAGTAATAGCTTACCGGCTATTAAATGATAGGAAGCTTTACCCAAACTCGTTACAGTTCGGCTTTCCTGTTCCAAACTATTTTCAACAGTATATTGTCCGTTTTTATTAGTTCCATAAAGATAATCAAAATTGAAATCGATAGCCAACTTCTCGATTTTACCACCATAGTAAGCATTCACTTTATGAGTAGTAAGTCTCTTCAACATTGAAATGAATGAATTCATTTGATCATAAAATAGACCATCCCGATAGACATTATAATCTTGATGTAGATTCATATCATTGCTATAAGGAGAACGAGTTAGATCGTATGTCATTCCAATCGCATGATTCTCGTTAAAGACAAAATTACTTCCCACCTGCACAGTCAGATTTTTTGCTTTAAGGTCAATGATAGCTTTATCATCTATATTCCATTGCTTCTCTCCATAAAGCGCCATCTGAATCAACTCATCTTGTTTTTGCATAACAGTTGCATTTCTTACCGTTCCAAATACATCAAATCCAGCTTTACGATAGTTCAATTTAACTTGTTGCGAATGTGTCCACCCATCCATATAATTACCAGTACCTCTTGCATATCCACCAATCCCCTCTCCGACAGGCTTTGCGGTTTTTATTCTTAACACAGCCTTTACTGTAGCATCGTATTCGGCACCTGGGTTTGTGATTAGTTCGACTTTAACTATTTCATTCGAACTTAGCTGTTCCAGTTCCTGATTATCACGTACCAATCGGTTGTTGATATATACCAATGGAGCACCTTTTCCAAATACTTCCACTGATCTATCTTGACCAACCCTAATACCCGGAATTCGCTTTAGTACATCACTTCCCGTCCCGATGTTGCTTAATAATGTATGCTCTACATTTGTTGTCAGACTATTTCCTTTTAAAACATGAGTAGGTCGATGACCGATAACTACTGCTTCCTCCAACATGATACTTGCCGGATGCAAAACAAGAGTCCCTAAATCACCTTGTGAACAAGGTAAATTCAGTGTCTCGTAACCCAAATAAGATATTTGAAGATTTTTTTCATTGTCACCTATATTTTGAAATGAAAAGTTGCCTTTCTCATCGGTTATAGTGCCCTGCAAAAAAGTAGAATCGGGCAATAAAAGCAGAATAACGTTAGCAAAATCAACAGGTCGTTTATCTGTATCAATGACTCTACCAGTAAGCAACTGAGCGTATCCCACTGTAGATATACTCAACCAAACAAGAAGGCATTTAACAAACCGAATATTTTTCATCATTCCATCAAATTAATTGAAACTTTTTACATAATATATCTCAAGGAATTTTTCCAAAAAGTCACGATATTTATACCATGAATAAGGTTCTACCGCTCCACTCTTTTCATTTGCCATCTTCATAATATTTCTTTTTTGAGTTATCAACAAATACAAAAATAGTGCTTAGTTTTCAAAATCAAGTAAATAGAAAACGGATTAAAAACGGACAAATAAAAAATGTAATATGCTATTTATAAGCATATTACATTTTTATAATTCTAATAAAACGGACAATCAATGCTCTAGAATTCCCAAATAAATAAATCGAGGGTTCGTTTACTCCCTAAATCTTGCCCAAACTCATGAATGATACGAGCTTTGATTCGCTGCTTACGCTTTGACACAGAATCTGCAGTAATATTCAAGATCGTACCAATCTCTGAATTGGTTAATCGTAACTTAAGTAAACAACACAGTAGTAAATCATCGTCTGACAGTGGTATTTGCTTACTGAGCCGAACAGTAAAACTGTCGAATAGTTCATTGATCGCCTCTTGAACAGCATATAATTCGCCAGATTCCAAATACTTAGGTGCCCGCTTCAAGGAGTCTAAAACAGGTGTCTTTCTGATCAACTGATTGCATAAGAATTTTTCACGCTCGAGCGAGCAAGTCTTTTCGTCGGATAATACCTTCAAGGCGTCTAACTCTTTCGCTTTTTCTAGCAAAGATTCCGAATAATGACCAATGTTCAATTGAAGTTGAGCATTCTCTTCGTGCAAATCGTTGTTTTGACGTTGTATATCTAATAATGCATTCTGTTGCTCTTCCAATTGTTCCTGCACATCTTGATTTTTTGCAATTTGTAAAGCCAATTCCTGCATACGATTTTCGTTCGTATTGATAAGTGACTCATTTTTATGAATTTTCAACAGACATAGACGAATCTGTTCTTCATTTTTTTGAATCGTATGTTCTTTGCGAATTAACTTGCGCTGATAAATGTAGATAATTACACCAAGTATAGAAATTAATAAAATAAGCAGCAACAAACCATTCCGAACGGTACTATCTTTTTCCATTTGTAACTGATTCTTTTCATTCAGTAATTTCTCTTTATTATACTGTTCCTGCAGTTCAACCACTTCTTTACTAAGAGCTGATTTCTTTATAGAATCTGAATAAATCCAATACTTATCATTATATTCAATCGCCTCTTCGTATTTCTGCTGCTCTTTATTTAAAAGATACAAAGCATGATATGCGGAACGAACTGTATAAATATTATCAGAAAGTATCGCTTTTTGCAAATAGTAATTTGCAGAATCATTCTTGTTTATAAAACGATAAAGATCGCCTATGCAAAGCAATAATTGATCTGTAGCAAGGTATTCTTTTCGATTGACTAACAATGCTTTCTGTATCTGTTCAAGCGCAAATTGATAATTTCCTATTCGAGTATAAATACCTGAGAGTTCACAATAGCCACAAGTGAGCTCCCGCCCTTTGTTTGCCTTTTTAGCAACCTCTATTGCTTTCTCATAATATTCAATACTCTCATCCCATTTAGCTTGCTTCGCATATACTCTGGCGATATAAGATAAACTACTGGATATATACTCTGCATTTTCTGATAAACTCGCATGCTCATAAGCTTTTTGAAAGGGAGGAATTGCATATTCATTTAATGATCGATACAGATAAATCATTCCTAAATTAGAATAAACCAAGAAAGCTAGCTGATGGTCATCTGTTTTTTCTACTTCAAACGAAGCCTCTAGAAAATAATGTGTTGCTTTCTCTATATTGCCCATGTCTTCATTTATCCTCCCTTGATAATTGGCCGCAAGTGCTTTTCGTTGCGAATTCTCTTGCTCTGCAAAATAGTCATAAGCAATGTTTATCAACGAATCAGAAGTATGCTTCTCGTTATTTTTATCTCTTGCTTGCGTCATTAGCAAACACCAGGTGGAATTCTGATAACGATTGGAGGGAGAAGGAGTTTGCATACGTTCCAGAATCAGCAATGCACTATCCGGATGAGTGTACATAAGAGTCTCAGCTTTCACTAAGTCGGGCAATAGAGCGCCTGCATCCTTACGATCACAAGAGACGAGCATAAATAGAACGAAGAATGCCCAAAGGTAAAACCTATCAATCATAGTTTTAGGGTGGTGTTATAGTATTGTACTAACAAAAATAGCTTTTTTTCAACAAATTAAAAAGAAATACAACAGAAAAGCATCTTCACGATAAAATTCAGCAATAGCAACCAGCTTTGAACAAACTCTATCTTATTCACCTATCACCCTAAATCCTTTGTCACTATTCTTCAGCTTTTCATGCGAGCGACTCGGTTTTCTATTCTGCAATTTATATCGCACTCCAATCAAAACTAGGTTTCCTCTATTCGTAAATTGATTATCGTAATAATAAGAATAACCTGGCATATCTGTCCAACGTTCGGCTTGTTTATTCGATAAGATAAATCGCATGCCCAACGAAACATCTAAATTGGATGATACCTCATAAGAAAGTTTACACATCGATTCTGGAGAGGAATAACTTCGTTTGTACATGCTATAACTATTAGTGGGCAATCCGTATGAACCCGATAAATTGAATTTCTTATAGCGAAGTCCTAGATTAACCATTCCGGTAAGGTAATGATCTTTTTGAGAAATATCGGGAAAACTAATTGTATTGTATGCCACATTGAATCCCACAAACCCCATGTTCGCTATTGTATATCGAAAACTCAATGCCGTAGACCACCCATTACAAGATCCCTCATTAGCCAATGACTGAATATACACTCCTTCTACCTCTTTTCCGGAAGCAACAATATCATCATCAATTCTCCGATACCTTACCGAAGGTTCCACATAAAAACCTTTTTTTGTAAAGGTGTAACTCAATTTCAATTGTTGCATTCTGTAAGGTTTCAAATACGGATTTCCGGTCGACATTGATAATGAATCCGAAGAAGTATTATAGGGATTAAGTTGAACCACATCAGGGGCAGTTAGTTGCATATTATAATTCAAAGTGAATGCATGATGGCTATTTATTTTATATCCCAAGTTCAATACTGGCCGAAAGCCTAGATATTGATTTTTATAACCTTCTACATCTCTAAAAATCAAATCAACACCAACAGATGCTGCCAACGACAAATTACCCCACAAACGGTTCATCTCCACATAAGCATATTCGTCCCATTCTTTGTGTTTAAACGCAGATTTCGTCTTTGTTCTTTGAACAATTTCATTGGATTGAAAATGGCTATTCAGTCCAATCTTCGATTGAAAACCAAGCCACTCAAATTGATAAGAAGGTGCAAATGAAAAACCAATCCGTTGGTTATGAAAATTAAAATCAGTTATCAAATCGGTTTCACCCCTTTCCAACTGATTGGCAATATTCTTATTCTTGTTAAGGTTTATCTGCAAAAGCAGATCGAGTGCAGAGGCGTCAAAACGGTGAGTATGATAGAAATTGGCTGAACCGTTCCAAGACCGATCATCGTACGTGCGTGTGTAGGCATACTTGTTCGTCCGATTGGATGCGATGTCGGTAATCAGTGTCTGACCATTGCCATCGTTACTTTGAGGAACATAATTCAGCATCAAACTAAACGAACTATAATCCGACGAAGACCAGCTCCGATCTCCACCTAAAGCAAAATAAGTGTCCGAATAATCGGAATTCCTCTTATAAGTAGCGTTGCGGATGCTCTGCACAGTTTTACTCACTTCCGTCATGTCCGACTTATTATCTAGAAAAGCAAAACTTTGTGCCGACAGATAAAAAGAGTATTTGCTATTTCCCCACTCCAAAGAAGCATCTGCTATACCAAACCGAATGAGAGGGTGCGTATCTAATCCCGCATTGAAGGATGTGTATGATTGCTCCGATTTCTTCACCTTTATGTTAACAACACTTGTATAGCCTTCACGCATAAATTCAGCCGAAGAGGTCGGAACCACGTCTACCGATAAGATATCTTCAGCACTGATGGCAGATAATCCACCTTCCCGCCTCATACCATTGACAAGGATCAGTGGGTTACTACCATCATTCAATGTTATTTTTCGGGTATTAGGGTCAATGGATAAAGACGGTATTTCTTGTAGTGCATCTAGTATATCTTTCTTTTTCAATGCACTACCCGATAGCAGAAACGTTTGCCCCATGGCGGACTGCTTCACAACATCGCTTCTATTGGCTTTTACTACCACTTCGTCTAGTGCGTAGGGTTCATCTTCCATAGTGAACGAAATTGTTTTATCGGCAACAAGGTTTATCGACTCTATTAGTGACTGATATCCCATAAAACTCAGCGAAAGAAAGTAATTGCCCGGTTTAAGCTGTTTTAACTGATATCGTCCTTGATCATCACTGATGGTGCCGGTTATTAAAGTAATTGTATCAGAAGCCAGCAAAGCAATGGAAGCATAAGGAATGACGTTATTCTTTTTATCGAATACGCTACCCTCTAATGTCAATTTCTGAGCACATAAATCACTGATAAATAATGCTACTATAAAAAGTAAGATGTTTCTCTTCATTAGCTTATTCTATTTAATTGTTTTTTTAACCTACACATTCAATAGTACTTCAATGGAATTTCTAACTTTTACAGATGCATATCATCGAGGATTCATGTTCATAAATGATTTAACCACTACCCTTCATTATTGCAATAGTAATGTCGTTATCCATAGAAGAGCTTATAACCTCTTATTTCAGTTATTAACTAATACAAAAATAGTGCTTAGTTTTCAAAATCAAGTAAACAGAAAACGGACTAAAAACGGACAAATGAAAAATGTAATATGCTATTTATAAACATATTACATTTTTATAATTCTAATAAAACGGACAATCAATGCTCTAGAATTCCCAAACAAATAAATCGAGGGTTCGTTTACTCCCTAAATCTTGCCCAAACTCATGAATGATACGAGCTTTGATTCGCTGCTTACGCTTTGACACAGAATCTGCAGTAATATTCAAGATCGTACCAATCTCTGAATTGGTTAATCGTAACTTAAGTAAACAACACAATAGTAAATCATCGTCTGACAGTGGTATTTGCTTACTGAGCCGAACAGTAAAACTGTCGAATAATTCATTGATCGCCTCTTGAACAGCATATAATTCGCCAGATTCCAAATACTTAGGTGACCGCTTCAAGGAGTCTAACACAGGTGTCTTTCTGATCAACTGATTGCATAAGAATTTTTCACGCTCGAGCGAGCAAGTCTTTTCGTCGGATAATACCTTCAAGGCGTCTAACTCTTTTGCTTTTTCTAGCAAAGACTTCGAATAATGCCCGATACTCAATTGAAGTTGAGCATTCTCTTCGTGCAAATCGTTGTTTTGACGTTGTATATCTAATAATGCATTCTGTTGCTCTTCCAACTGTTCCTGCACATCTTGATTCTCTTCAATTTGTAAAGCCAATTCCTGCATACGATTTTCGTTCGTATTGATAAGTGACTCGTTTTTATGAATCTTCAACAGACATAGACGAATCTCTTCTTCATTTTTTTGAATCGTATGTTCTTTGCGAATTAGCTTGCGCTGATAAATGTAGATAATTATACCAAGCATAGAAATTAATAAAATAAACAGCAACAAACCGTTTCGAACGGTACTATCTTTTTCCATTTGTAACTGATTCTTTTCATTCTGTAATTTCTCTTTATTATACTTTTCCTGCAGTTCGACCACCTCTCTACTAAGAGCTGTCTTCTGAATGGAATCTGAATAAATCAAATATTCATCATTATACTCAATCGCCTCTTTGTATTTCTGCTGCTCTTTATTTAAAAGATATAAAGCATGATAAGCTGAACGGACTGTATAAATATTATCAGAAAGTATCGCTTTTTGCAAATAGTAATTTGCAGAATCATTCTTGTTTATAAAACGGTAAAGATCGCCTATACGAAGTAATATTTGATCTGCAGCAAGATACTCTTTCTTATTATAAATCAACGCTTTGCGAATATTATCGAGTGCTAGTTCATAGTTCTTTTTCCGCGTATAGATACCTGAGAGTTCACAATAGCCACGCGTCAGCTCCCGCCCTTCATTTGCCTTTTTAGCAACCTCTATTGCTTTCTCATAATACTTAATACTCTCATCCCATTTGAATTGCTTCGCATATACTCTGGCGATATACGATAAGCTACTGGATATATATTCTGCATTGTTTGATAAACTTGCATGCTCATAAGCTTTTTGAAGGGGAGGCATTGCATATTCATTTAATGATCGATACAGATAAATCAGTCCCAAATTAGAATAAACCAAGAAAGCTAGCTGATGGTCATCTGTTTTCTCTACTTCAAACGAAGCCTCTAGAAAATAATGTGTTGCTTTCTCTATATTGCCCATGTCTTCATTTATCCTCCCTTGATAATTGGCCGCAAGTGCTTTTCGTTGCGAATTCTCTTGCTCTGCAAAATAGTCATAAGCAGTGTTTATCAACGAATCAGAAGTATGCTTCTCGTTATTTTTATCTCTTGCTTGCGTCATTAGCAAACACCAGGTGGCATTCTGATAACGATTGGAGGGAGAAGGAGTTTGCATACGTTCCAGAATCAGCAATGCACTATCCGGATGAGTGTACATAAGAGTCTCAGCTTTCACTAAGTCGGGCAATAGAGCGCCTGCATCCTTACGATCGCAAGAAACGAGCATAAATAGAACGAAGAATGCCCAAAGGTAAAACCTATTAATCATAGTTTTAGGGTGGTGTTATAGTATTGTACTAACAAAAATAGCTTTTTTTCAGCAAATTAAAAGGAAATACAAAAGAAAAGTAACAAAAGCATGTTTCCTTTTAACAATGTTAACCACTTTATTCGCTTCAAATTTCTTTCTTTACAAAAGTACGTACTTCTTGCATGAATGACTATAATATCTTTGATAGCAAGAGTACGTATTTAACACAGCGTTAATATACGTATGCTACAAACAAAGAAACAGAGCATTGGAAGCGATTAAAATATCGGTCATACAACACTAACATTCAATAACTTAACAAACGAAATAACTTTCTATCCAAGCTTTATTTCCTCACCTTTCCTCTTCCATTTATTGCATGATTGGCTTCGCTATTCAAGAATACTTATGTAAGCAACAACTTCGTCAGCCTTCATTTAAAACAACCCAACAAATATGTCTTTTAAATATTTCCTTGCTCATTTGAAATAATTCACGTACTTTTGTAGACTAAAGCAGTTGGCCGGTTTGTCGCTTGTGCTTCGGCGCAGGAGGAAAGTCCGGGCAACATAGAGCGTCCCACTTCCTAACAGAAAGCTGTCCGTGAGGGTAGAGTAACGTAGAAGAAAATAACCGCCACTCTTCGAAAGAAGAGCGGTAAGGGTGAGAAGGTGGGGTAAGAGCCCACCAGCCATACGGCGACGTATTGGGCTGTGCGTCTTGGGAGTTGTAAGGTCATGTATACCGGCGTTATGAGAGTAGCTCGCTCCATGTCGGAGGGTAGACCGCTAAAGTGCCGTGGTGACACGTCACTCAGATAAATGACAGACACCTTATATCTATAAGGTACAGAACTCGGCTTATAGGCTGGCTGCTTTTCTTTTTTACTTAATGACAACGAACTCTATGAAGCAAAAAATCTCTGATTTCTGGATATTCGTTACTTATGATATCTGGCGCATTACCGAAGATGAGGTAACGAAAACAACGTTCTCCTTATATACCATCATAAAAACGGTTTATCTCTGCATCAACCGCTTTATCAAAGACCGATTGATCAACAACGCATCGGCACTGACTTACAGTACCCTGCTCGCCATTGTGCCCATACTGGCTATCTTGTTTGCCGTAGCGCGCGGCTTTGGCTTTGCCAACTTAATGGAACACCAGCTTCGTACCGGATTTGGTGGAACAACCGAAACTTCAGAGGCCATTCTATCATTCGTAGACTCTTATTTGTCGCAAACCAAAGGGGGTATCTTTATCGGAGTGGGTTTGGTTATGTTGCTATGGACGGTTATCAATCTGGTAAGTAGTATTGAGATAACCTTCAACCGCATCTGGCAGGTAAAAAAGGCGCGTTCGATGTACCGCAAAATAACAGATTACTTCTCAATGCTGTTGCTGATGCCTATCTTAATTGTTATCTCGGGCGGACTTTCGATATTCATGAGCACGATGCTCAAAGAGATGTCGGACTTTGTGCTGCTGGCACCGGTGATGAAATTCCTGATCAGACTCATTCCCTTCGTATTGACCTGGGCTATGTTTACAGGGCTTTACGTATATATGCCCAACACGAAAGTAAAACTAAAGCATGCACTTATATCTGCTTTGGTTGCCGGAACAGCCTATCAGGCATTTCAATTTTTGTATATCAGCAGCCAATTGTGGGTATCGCGCTACAACGCTATCTACGGTAGTTTTGCTGCATTGCCGATGTTTTTGCTGTGGTTGCAGATTTCGTGGACAATCTGCCTCTTTGGCGCACAACTTACGTATGCGGGGCAGAACATCCGCAACTTCAGTTTCGACAAAGATACACAGAATATCAGTCGCCGCTACCGCGACTTCATCGCTATCCTGATTATGTCTCTCATTGCTAAACGTTTTGAGAATAACGAGCAGCCCTATACCGCCGAAGAACTATCTGAAGAGCATCAGATTCCGATCCGGCTGACCAACCAAACGCTCTACCAATTGCAGGAGGTTGATCTGATTCACGAAGTGGCAACCGACCATAAGAGCGATCCGATTGCTTATCAACCGTCGATAGACATCGGGCAGCTCAATGTAGCTTTATTGCTCGACAGGCTCGACACATACGGGTCGGAAGATTTCAAAGTGGATAAAGAAGAACTCTTCAATGGGCAATGGAAAGTATTACTCGACTCACGAGCCGAATATTACAAGAGTGCCAGCCGGGTATTATTGAAAGACTTATAAGCGTTCAATAACGATTGTAGGATATGATCTTGTCTTTAGGCTTACGGCTTTTCTTGCGTTTGTCTTTGGCGGGATAACCGATCAGAATATCGAGAAGCAAACGTTTCGAGGCAGGAATACCGGTGAGTGCTTTGATCTCTTTCTCGTCAAACCACCCTAGAATACAAGAGCCAAGGCCTTCGCTCTCGGCCGCCAATACAAGATGGGCAGCAGCAATCCCCACATCAATCAGTGGGAAGTGCTTGTCTTTTACTTTGCCACCCAATAAGGAAGTGATATTGGCAGATTCTTCCACGACCAAAATATGAACAGGAGCCGTGCGGGCAAACTTATTCATGCCCATGCCTGCGGCTGCTTTGCCTACCTTCACGGCAAGTTCTTTATCAGTCACCACCACAAATCGCCACGGTTGCGCATTGCAGGCCGAAGGAGCTAACCACCCTGCCTCAAGTATACGTTCCAACTTCTCGGGCTCTACTGCCCTACTTTCGTCATAAGCCCGGTCGCTTTGACGGGCATTGACCAATTGCAAAAAATCATTGTCCATAAACGAAGATATTTGATGGTGATTGATAAAGAATCGTGGGGTTAATTCAGTTGAATCATCCGACTTACATACTTACCGATGATATCGAACTCAAGATTAATCACACTACCAATCTTAAATGTATGAAAGTTAGTATGCTCATAAGTATAAGGAATGATGGCTACCTGAAACGTGTCTTCGGTGGGGTTACATACGGTAAGGCTCACACCATTGACCGTTACCGAACCTTTATCTACGGTAAAGTAACCGCGCTTGGCCATCTCTTTGTCAAATGCATAACGAAAGGTAAAATACCAACTGCCGTCGGCATCCTTAATATCGATACAAGTAGCTGTTTGGTCTACGTGCCCTTGAACGATGTGTCCGTCCAAACGTCCGTTCATCATCATGCTACGCTCCACGTTTACCTTATCTCCTACGGCAAGCAAGCCCAAGTTCGAACGTTCCAGGGTCTCTTTCATAGCGGTAACGGTATAAGTATCTTCGGTCATACTCACAACGGTTAGACACACTCCATTGTGCGATACACTTTGATCGATCTTTAGCTCATTCACAAACGAACACTTAAAAGTAAAGTGGATATTCTCCTGGTCTTTGACCAGCGCTACCAAGGTAGCATATTCTTCGACGATTCCAGAAAACATAATTATCTACGATTTTATAATTGATACTTGATAGAAACACGTTATAATGGGTCAAAGATACAAAATAGAAGAAGAAGAGAGAAGATAAGGGCATAAAAAAAATGAAGCTTTTATAACCCCCTATGGCTATCAATCACTTAAGAAAATCGTTATTCATTTTTGCGCTTCTACTGCCTAGCAAGAAAGCTGCAAATATAGGGCTTTATTTATTGAAAACCAAACGAATGAGCACAAAATAAAATATCAGATTATAAGGCTTTGATAGAGTCACATCACCGCAAATATCCTTTTTTGATATTTGGAAAATCACCTTTTGCGTGAAAGAGGGAGGAGTGTGGTTAAAGCCGCCATCTCTCTAAAATATTACCCCATACCCCTTCTTGCATCGGGAAAAAGAAAAGCCAGCTATCATTGTTAATAACTGACTCATTTATTAGGTTAAAAATCAATATTGATTTGCTTTTTAGGATGAATCTGTAGAAGTCTATCTCCTATGAGCTTCACCAATGCTATATCTATTCCTCGCTTATAACCAGCAGGCTTTTGCATATACTCATTCACTAGCCCAGCAGCGCATACAAGCCCAGCAACACCTTTCCTATCAAATTGCTGTATCGGCTCGTTCCACTGATTAGCTGCTTCCTTTATAGCAGCAATATCCACTATCACACTTTCATCATTACCACTGATAATACCTGTATCGGCATATCGTTTGTCCAGTTCATACCCCAACTCTATTAGATTCCATAGGGCTACAAGGTCTTTTGTTAGGTCTTCCATAATATTACTGATTCAAATTGTTAATAAATAAACATCTTTCTTCACTGCCCATAGCTGCTAACATAGCTTTGAGTTCATCCTTGTGCTCGTCGGCTTTCTCTACCAGCTTTTGTTGCTTCAACTCCTTTAGGTTAGAGACATACATCTCATAGCTCTTAATACGTTCCTTACACATCTTAATGTACTCTTCGGGAGTAGCAGTACTTTTGAACTGCTTGCCGAATGTTCCACACTGTACCTTGCGGTCTGTTAGGTCTACTTCTTGACCTTGAATAGTGACTTTGTTAGTCATATTAATAAAATTTTAATTCATTGGTTAATTCCAACTCTGCAAAGGTATATGGAATCAATGAGGAAAAATGAAATTAAAATACAGATAAAAAGTAATGAAAAATTTCATACAAATAGTGTAGCTCACTTCTTCATAAACTTATTGTACTTAATCATTTCCTTTCTTACAAAAGTTTGCTTCTCTGCTGTATTGTATGCAGGGTTATATTCTTCATCTATTAATCCTAATATTTCTGCGATGTCATACAGAAATGCGTATTGCTGACTTGTAAACCATCCTTGCTTTATCTCATAAAGCCCATTGCGCTTAAATTCTACTCCTAATGTATATAATAATGCTCCTAAATAATGTTCATTCTTCCTTTTTTGTAAGGTCGTTTCTATTGCAAGTATTGTCTTAACCCCTCTCAAGGTAAACCCAATAGGCTGTATAAATTCACCTTTACTGTTCTTTGCATAATATGGAGTAACATTTTCTTCAAATAGATAACCAATGTAGAGACGGATATCAATATCGTCATCGTTCTCGAATCCTACAATTCTCTTATAATTTTTACTAGCACTGTATTCAAAAAAGCAAGTTCTGGTATCTTTGTTATCAACTGGAGTTATTCTTTCTTCACTCCAAAGTAGTTCGGGGTAAAGGAACTTATAGAACTGTATCATTTCTTTAGGCGAGTATGCCGTTGCAAGTCTTTTATTGAGGGTATCAAACAATAGTTTTGTAGTTTCCCCATATGGGAAGTCTAAATATGTTTTCCCATTGTATTTGATTTGAATTGAATCATTCTTTTGGATTCCATATAAGAGACGAACCAGATTAGCTAAATCGATAACCTCAGTACTCCGGTATCTTCTAACACGTTTGATAGTGGTAATTATAATTTCTAAAAGTATATCTTGTTGTCCTAATTCTTCCAGTTTAGTTGGTTCTTTATATTTTTGAGCTCGCTCTATTATTAGTGGCAATAGATTCTTTACCTGTGTAATATCATATCCATTTACTATATTGTTATCAGCAGTATTCATTTTTCATATTTGTTATTAGTAATACCACAAAGGAACATAAAAGCCTGCAATCTCAAAAGGACTACAGGCTTTTTTCTTTACTTATTTTTATAGTGGTAATCTACTCCAAAAAGCGCACCAGAAAAGGTTGACAGTTCACCGAAGGCAACCAATACCGAACTATTTATTATACCAGCAGGTGGAACGCAAAAGCCAGCTATGAGCAACCCTACACCTACCAGACATAGAAAACAAGCTACTATTAATTGTATATTATTTTTCGTGTTATTCATTTTGTTTATTATTTTATTTCATTGATTTAGATATTAGTTTCCTATTGCCAAATGTTCCGCCATCTATTAAATCAAAAGCACTGTAATTCAGCACACACCATTTTCCATTATAAACCAAATCATCTGCACCTGCATCATCACTTAAACTATCGGGAATAAAAAGCAGTTCTAAATATGTATGACCGTGCAACTCTACCGTTTGGCATTGAATGATATTATCAATATCACCAGCATTATTTGAATACACATCAAAACCACCAGCTATTAAACTTATGTTTCCGATAAATTTAGTCATATTGTATATCTTAAATTTATATGCTTTACCGAATTTCAGATTATTTGTGCTACGTGATAAAATAAGCATTGTACTAAAATCACCATCACTTGCATTTATAATAATATTGGGATTAGTTGCATCCATCACAAATAAATTATCTACTCCGTTTTCGTATGTTTTATATTCTTCTTGTATTTTCCCTCTTATATACAAATCATTCATTTCCATATCACCCTCTTTAGTAAATGAGATTTTACCATTTGCAAATTGCCCAGAACCATCTGCATTAAGTGACCAGTTGCCAGTAACACTTTTAATAGCTCCTGTTAAATGTACATTATCTGAATACAAACCATAGCCCGATATCTCTTCTGTAAATGTAGGGTCTGATATTCCATCCAAACACCCCAATCGGCTCTTTAAGCATCCAGCAAAGGACTTGCTTTTAATTCCATCGAGCACATCTATACAAGGAACTCCCGATTCATCAGCCTGCAAATAGATAGCTGCCTGTCTGGTCTTATCCGATACATTCCCAAACTGTACTACTTCATCTCCTATTTCTGGTAAGCTCTGACCATCAAATTCTATCTGCTTTACATAGAGACTGTCGCCTACCACTTTATCTACCTGTACTCAGTAAGATTTGATGGTACTACCTGTAAATCGTTGGCATCGGATAAAGTCTCCAGCCATAAAGCTCATATCATCTTCAATAGCCAATATATAAGAAGTACTGTCTGTAGATACTTTCTTAATCTTACCATTACCCTGTGTAATTGCCATTGCACCCTTTAAGGCTCTTATCTTACTGATTAGTAATTCAAATACGGTCATTGTATTTCTGATTACCAAATCATCTACTTCTAATTTATACTTGCCATCTTGCCAGTTTCATATCTTCCAACCATTACCCGTAAAACCGTTGGTAAAGGTTGGGCTGCCTACAAAACCATCAATAGAGGTACTTAATAATTGTGCCATATTTGTTTAATTAAAGCAGGTATGAGCTTCCCCATACCTACTGTATTATTGATTTATATCTTTGTTATCTCTATTAATACAATCGGAGATAATCTATCTAATGCTCCTGCAAACGTCACATCGCTATATTGAGAGATTAATAAGAAACCGTCCTCATCCACTATTACATCATTAAATTCATACCAGTACTGGTTGTTATTAATGACCTTTGATGAGTCTTCGACTGGAATTTGGATAAGCTGATTCTGTACTCTGATTATATTTGGGTATTTATATGCAGTATGTGTTTTAGCAGATAACAGAAGTCTCACCTTATAGTTTCCAGCAGGCATTTCGGTTAGATACTTAACTGCCTGTTGTGTCGAATCTGTTCTTATACCACCATATAATTGAATCTCTTTTTTACCACTATTTACAATCAAGTTATTAGGATATACTCCATTTTCATCAATAAATGTAGGAGATTCCCAATATGCAGGGGTTATATTTACCTCTAATGAAATGCCATATTTAGCTCTGAATTTGTCTATAATCGTCTTATTATATTTATAATATTTACCAACCTCTTTACCTATTTGCATACCTTCTAAATCTAATATCTGCGGAACACCAGCTTCTGCATTTGATACTTTATTAACATAACCAACGCTATCCACTATTCCTGCTGTTGTTACATTTCCAAATAAAACAACTCGGTGTTTCCCTGTGAAATTAACATTAACAACCTTTTCTACCACCTCATTCAAATTATTTCGTCCTTGAATTGTGATAATATGAATACCTTTAGCTAATGGTATATCAACAGAATCTACCATTCTACTCCAGACGGTAAATTCACCTTCATCAACCTTGTATCTGAACTCATTTATATTCTCATAATAAATTGCACATTCGATGTGGTCATCATATTTGAACTGTGCATTTGGAGTTAGTTCAATTAAGGGGTCATTGACACCATCCACTCTAATAACTTTAACCGATACTTTCTCTGTATTAGAGTAGCCATATACATTTCTTAATCTAACAAACACATTCTGAACCACTTCAAATAAAGGTTTAATGTCAACCTCAAATGTATTACTCAAACAACTAACATCTAGGGAATCATACCATTTATGTGTTCCAGATGGTATAGAATAAGACTGTACATTAGAGAAGGTTTCCGAATCTGAAACATCAAGAAAGTTAGCTTCACCAAATTCTTTATTAGCATTTACTGTTGTTAATGAAAGCTTTGCAACAGTAACGGTCTCTGGACAAGACACAGAAGAAATAACAGGCACTTCGTTAAATACTGGAAGCTGGGAACTATATGGAGTCTGTAGCTCTCCCAATAATCGGGTGAAGTACCAAGCATTATCCAGATTATCATTGGTTGGATTTTCCAAATACTTTTGAACATACCTAGAAGCACGCTCGGTTGTATCCGTAGAATAACCAAAATTGATTAATCCCGTTTTCATATTCTTACTAAACGAAGTAACACCTTTACCTCTTGTTACAATAGCAGTTTCGGGTAAGTTACGAATAATTGCAGAATAAGTTTTATAAGATAGATAATCTGGAATAGTTATATTAATAATAAATTTACAACCAGTAGAAGTTATCAGCTTACTTATCTTCGCTACACGTTGGTAATACATATACTCAATGGCTTCATCTGCTGAGCAAAACCAAATAGTATCACTACCATTAGCTCCTGCTATATCAAATATTTCTTCGAAGAAGCTCAAGTCTTTTCTTAAAAGAGCTGTATTTTCATCACTTATACTACCATTAGGTTCTATATTATATCCTAATCCGTGAGTTAATTCAGTAGCCAGCGTTGGTTTTCCCAGCGAAGCAAGTTGGTGCTGCGTACGCCATAAGTTAGACCTAAACGGATGATTTTCAGAATAAACATACGATGTATTTAATGTGTTTCGTATTTCTGACAGTGGAACATTCGACAAATTAGAGTCCCAACTAAAAGCGGTACGATGAGCAGGCAATCCATAGTGAGAAACAGAAGCAGGAAAGCGTTCCCCATAGGTAGTGCCTTTCTCGTTATTAGCAAGAGATTCTGGCGTATAAAATGCTGCACCTCCTCCAGACATTAATAATGTCTTAGGGTCTTTAATACAAGGTTGTGTATAATAAGGGTCTCCATCTGGATTAGCATAAGTAACAGAAGTATAACCAAATTTACTATGCAGAACATTGCGGTCACGCTGTAAAGGATACGTATAATCGTTTTCATATTTCTGCTTAATAGGGTCAGAAGTAAGAAAGTTCATATTATGTAAGATGAAGTGTCCACCATAATCTTTATGTTTTAATATATCCTCTCTTTGAACTTCAGTTGCATTACCCGACTCAAATGAAAGCCCTAATTCCGTTTCTACAACTCCAGCTGTATCAAAAACAAAAGGAATAAGCGTATCACATCCATCTGTATATCCCAATCGTCTCGGTGAACGTCTTTTGTCAGCCATTGACAATAAATTCATTTCACCATCTGTACGCTCATAGCGTTTTATCTTTTTAGGAAGATATTCTCTATTACAATATCTAAATGCCATTCTCCATAAAGAAGTTAGGTTATCATCGTTTCTTAAACAGTAGGTGAACTTCTTATCATATTTATAATAAGGTATCTCCATTGACATAGTTTCTGCCTCTTCCTGTGTACATTGTACATCTACATCAAAGTTATATGTAATTAGTTCTGGCTCTTTATAGAATATAGGAGCAACAATATCTTCTTGATATGAATTATCTTCGTTTTTAAATTGCCAATTAATATATTTATAACCAAACTCGGCATAAAGCTCAATATCTACCACTCCATCTGCTGGAATAGGTGTCCAATCTACCGATTGAAGCGTGGACTCCGTACCATTTTCTTTAATGGTCTCGGTATATTTATAATGTGTGGGTGCTCCTTTTTTAGTTAGTTGCCATTTAGAGAATATAGAACTTACCGAATTATCCGTTTTGTCAATATTGGTACAACTCACTTCCATTGCAAAAGGAACGACTGTAACACCCATACTGGTAGTTAGATTATGTTTGGGTTCTTGCAATATCACATTAAATATACCAGACTGCACCAATGAACGAACCATTCCAGTATCTGAGACAGTAGCCATTGTTGGCTCGGAAACTGACCAGTGTAATGTATCTACATCTGCATCTACAGGAGTTGGTATATAGGATAATTGATAGTCATATCCTGCCACTATCTTGGCTGCTCCTTGAATTGTCAGGTTAGTAGCAGGTATAATAATACGTATAACATTATCATCCTTTTTGCCACCTTGTAAAGAGGACAACTGAATCGTGACATCTCCTTTCTTAATAGCTTTCACCAGTCCATTTTCAATGGTCGCCACATCAGTATTGGAAGAGTCCCATAAAACAGTACGATTGGTTGCGTTGGAAGGAGTTAATGCATATTGGAACTGGTGCGTTTCTCCCACATCCAATGAAATAATCTTATTGGTTATGGCAAGGGAACGAACGGGAGTTAATGCAGTCAGTGAAATGGAATCGCTGATATGATTATCAGATGTAGCAGTGATAATTACTTCACCATCCTTCTTATAGGTAACCATCCCCAAGGGGGTAACGGTAGCAATATCGACATTGCTTGACTCGTAATGAAGTGTTTTATTTTTAGCATTGGCTGGTAAAACTTGGGCGATAAGCTGCAAGGGTTCATCGGAATTTAATTCGGTTTCCGTATTCATTATTTTCACTGATTTAACTGAGATGGAAACTCTTACCGAAGCCTCTGCTGTCGCACCACCCCGAACAGCTTCGACTTTGATAATACAGTCACCGTTTCCCATAGGAGTAACCACACCAGAGCTATTGACCATAGCCACATTAATATCTGAAGAGAGCCATTTAAGTGTTTTGCTAGTAGCATTATCGGGAAGGAATGTCGCGATAATTCTTTCTTGTGCATCATCCAAGGTAAGTTGATAGCTGGACAGTAGAATACTGTCAATTAAAATATCCTCATTGTTGCCACCACCAATAGTGAATAAAAGGTCTCCTATATACACCTTGGGAATTACCTTTTCACTCTCATCAGCGATAAAATAAAAGACTTTGCGACTTTTCTGTGCCAATGAATCATATCTATCTTGCGGCAATATCTCAAACAAGAAATTACAATCACCCGTAGCATTAGATAATTCCACCAAGCCAGTAGCAACCGCTCCTTCCGTCACCGTTCCTGTTTCTGTGATACTGCTACCGTCCGCCTCAGTAATGGCTGAACTGGTAGCCTGTTTTAGTTGCAAGACATTCAACGGCGTTTTGGCAATCAATCCTTTATTAAAAGTTATTGTACCCTCAGCCACATCATCAGACTCTTTACTGAGGAACTTATTAGGTAAATCATCTATCTGTGTTTGCAGGACTTCCACCTCTGCATCTATTCGGGTGTTTATCTCTTCCACGTCTTTTTTATGCTGATACTCCAGATTCTCTAAAGCCATATTAGCACCAGCATTAGAAGAACCACCACCCATAGAACCTGTATAGGTCAGATGGGTAGTGTTATATTTTCCTCTACCTTTTTTAGGTATGTCTCTTTCTTTAAATTGCATATTACTTCTTCTCTATTAATTTAACCTCATTGGTCTGATTGGCATAGTCTATGCTCATTGTATCTATGATAAACTCTTTCTTTAAATTATTTTCCTTTACCAAAGTATAAGGTTTCAAATCATCCTTCAAAGTCAACTCTAACATACTCGCTGGTGTACTATATTGGTTCACATATCTATAAACCAATGCCTGTTCGGGCTTTAAATATAACTGGTCTAATCCTTTATTGTAAAGGTATCTCCAGTAAGTAGTATAGGCACTATTGGTGGTATCTCCAATACAGGAATAGCTAAAGTCCTTGTTATCGTAACTACCTATTTTGGTCTGTATTTCGTCAAACTCACTGACAAATGCCTCATTAATCACATTGGTATAGAGGGTATCCGTATCATTCCACCGCTCTTTGGTGTTCACCTCTATCTTGATATCCCTTAGCCAAAGTGCATCCACCCGATAAGAGCCATCCACTATTTGAGGACTGTATAATATAAATTCTGGTGTACCAGACAATCCATCACTGGCAGCAATAGGAATACCACAACCTGTAGCATTGATGCCCAGTTGCCAGCTAAGTGTATTCTTTATGTCCGTCCACTTACCGATATAGTGACTGGTATCCGAATCATCAAAGTAGATTTTAAAGGTAGTATCGTCAGTAGTCCACTTCGAACCGTTCCAACACTTATTCCCAATCTTTAATTTAGCAGTGATACATAACTTGGCAGGGTCATAATTATCTTTCTTCCTACCGTCTAAAATGGGACATATCCGACCTTCAATATCCGTCCACATCCCCGAACCGCTAATGACCAGATAACAGTCTGCACCCAGAATCATTGGCTTTACCGCATCAGATTTTAGTTTCAATACAGGCATCGCTTTGTTATGTTCATCCGAAGGATGTGCCCATAAATGCCTGCTGAAACAGATGTAGTTATTAAAAGACAGTGTACCCTGTGTACCTCTTCCATTTTCATAACTGGCTATCTTTATGAAAGAAGCTCCTATGAAATTCTGTAGGGAAGAGTAATACAAACTCGTTGGATTCACCGTAGACCAACTACCATCTTTCCTATAGTAGGTATGTTCCCAATTCTTATCCCAATACGTACGGTAGACATAATGGGTATCACCGAAGGTTTGGGTATAGGAGTAGTAAGGAAGTACACTACTCATTGTATTGGTCAGATTCTCTTCGGCAAAGAGTTCTGGCAGGATGTTCTTAATCGTGTACTTATTATTGGTCACTGATATCTTATTATAGACATTACCCAATGATAAGCTGCTACCTGTATCCATATAATCACTGGCTGCAATGGTTTTGCCATTGGAACAGGTCTCTATGACTGGAGACTGAAAACCGTCTGCACTGGAATAGACCAAGTACTCATTCATCCCCTTCTTTATGGCATCGTAATCTATAAAATAGACACTAGAGCCTACGGCTATCGCTGTCATTCCAAAAATTTGGCATACCTCTTGCAAAACTTCTCGATACGTAAAAGTTTCATCCTCATCTTCTCCTATAAAGTTCTGTTCAGATATAATAAGTTTCTTATAGATGTCGGTACTGGTACTGCTCCAATCCAACCGATTGGCATTAGTAAGGTATATCTTTTCATACGCATTGCATTTCTTGATACAGGCTATCAGAAGCTCTTCCAATGTGACAATACCCACCCTACCAGAAAGCGGCTCATATTTAAAATAGTCCAGCGTGGATAAAGCATCTATCGCTTCAAGTTCAAAGCTCTCATATTCCTCTTCATACGATTGGTTATAGATATTGGGAGTCAAATATCCAATTCATTCAATCGCTCCCAATTCATTTAGCAAGGAAACTTTAGTACCTTGTGCAGTGGCATTGTAGATATCAAACAGGTAGTCATTGTGTACTACCGTAATAGTGGCTGAACTTAATTTCAGTGGTTTATATATTGTAGTATCTCCTTCATAACCGACTATAAAGGGAGATTCTCCCAATAGAATATCGGTAGTAGTGCCTTGTGTTTGTATCTGGACAGTGTATCTTTTTTTGTCATAAATGCTATTGAAGTATCCTCTGTAACTCATTCTTATTTAATTTTAGCTGTTTTCGTATTGTAATTACTTAGTACGCCCTGTAACTCTTTTCCTTTTATCCGAAAGGTAACTTCTCCAGCCATTATAGCAGAATTGTTGCCTTCTGGCTTAATCAATTTCTTTAGTTTATTCAAGGGAGCTATTATTTCTGGATTGGAGCTCGCTCCGTTATATTCTCCCACATTGACCACTGAATTCCCATATACCACACCACCATCAGCCATTTTAGGGATACTGGCAATAGCAGCAGCCAATCCTACACCTGTGGCAGCCATTGCTATCACATTCATCGGGAATACCAGTTTACTTTGTTCGGCTATACCCAATGCTGCTTCGATACCAAATAAAGAAGCCAGTGCAGGTAGCATAGCAGCCACACCGCTAATGATATTGGCAGTATAGCCTAACCAGCCAGCAGTGGCTGAATCAGTTGCAGCAGAGAAAGCCCCCATTATAGTGGCTACCTGCGATAACGATTCCAGATAGTCATTATTGACTTTTACATCCTTTTTGGTTAGTACAGGTTTTAACTTGATTCCCGATAAATCAGTTCCTCTGGTCTGGAGCACATTGGTAGGTTTTTCTTTGCTGCCATCCAATCGCTTTTTATCGACTCTGGCTTCAATTTCAATAAGTAGTTTCTGGTTTTGTAATTCTTGTAATGCTTTATAAATTCCAGCTCTGGTTTCATCGGTGACAGCATTGGAATAATCCGCTCTGGCTTTGGCAATCTCAGCATCCAATTTAGCCAAACTACCCTCTGCTGGTGCTACTTTGACAGATGTACTATTCGACTTGAAAGAGCCGTTAATTTTGGCATCCGTATTATTTAATTGTAATTCGGCATCACTGATAGAGCCTAACATCTGATTAGCCTTATTATTAAGCTCTTTAGCCTTCCCAATGAAGGATTGCTCATCATCTGCCATCTCATAGAACAGTGACAGGAATTTACCTAACTGCCCTTGCTTGCTGGCTTTGAACGCTTCCAATTCCTTTTGCAATGCTTTTGATTCCTTGGTAGCCATCAAATCACCCGTATATGGATTCACCTCTTTGGCATTGTCTATTTTAGTCTGGTAATCAGTGACCTTACCATCATACGCCTGCTTCATCTCCAGCCCTTTAGACCGATTGGATTCTTTCATTGCCCAATCTAATGTTCCTCTGGACACATTGCCAGCCAGTCCTTGGTTAGCTAAACCCGAATCCAATGTTTTATAAGCGGCTTCCTTTTGAGTAGCAGCCAATCCTTGCTGTAGTTGATTAATCTCTTGCTGTATCTTTCGGGCTTTCTCCAAAGCAGCATTTCTATCGGCATCAGATTTACTTTTATCTCTGGAGATATTCTCCTGTATCTTCTTTTGTAATAGCAAGGAACTTAATTCTGAATTACTAAAAAGTTCTTTTGTCGCCAATTCATCTAAGATAGTAGATAGTTCTCCAGCCTTGGAAACTACATTACTTAGATTGGTGAAGAAATTCGTAAAGTCTGCCTGCATTACATTGGTAAAAAGGAATCTCAGCCAGCTTTCATCTGGTCTGTTATCTTCACAAAGGCATCTCCAGAGGTCTGCGTACTATTAATTGCTTTATTAAATGCTTCGCCAGCACTCATTGCAATACCTATTCCACCTGCAAACTTCATAGCCATACTGGTCATTGAACCAAGAGCATTGCCTGCGGTTCTACCTGCTTGCTGGAAACCTCTAATCTGTCCTGTGCTTCTTTGTATATTGTTATCGAATTGGCTACTGTTAAGTAGTAATCTGGTTACTAAATCCATCGTTATAGTGTATTAATTAGTGAATCGGCTTTAGCCTTTAATCTGGCTATATCATCTTTAGTAATAGAGGTATCTTCTTTCTGATTATCCCAACTAAACTTCATTATGTCCTCCATATTTAGTTTCTTGGTGCTATTTACTTGTGCAGTGATATATGCCAGCAATCTGGTCTGTTCTCACTGCTCTCTATTCCTTCTATGGATGTTTCCTAGTAGGACTGACAGTTCATACATTTGCATCTCATCCAGAAAATAGGCTGGGCTGATACCACCTTCCACTACCAATATAGCATATAACTCACTAATGGTTAATTCTTTTTTTTTGCATCTTCTGTGGTATCAACCGTAAAGATAGCCTGCTTTGCCATCTCCTTACCGATAAACTCCTTTAGAGTTTTTAATACCTCCACCTCTTCATCCAGTACATCTATAAACTCATTAAAGGTCAGTTGTATCTCTGGATTATTAGCCAGCAGCAAACAGTAGATAAATACATATTCATCCGTGAGTGTCTGCATCTTAAATATCTTACCAGTAATCTGTTCATAGATAAAGAAAGCTCTGAGTGTCCACTTTATGCAGTAGTCTGTATCGTTGATTCTAATATTCATATTCCTGTATTTAAATAGAAATAGGGCAGCTATTGGCAATAGCCCAGCCACCCTATCCTTCATTTTAAGCTTTAGTTATCTTTGTTAATGCGCCAGCACCTTCCAAGGTCACACTGTAAGTTGCGTTTTCATTGCCTGGAGCATTGGCTGTGATACCTGTGATTACTACTTTGCCCTTATAGCCAGTTCCTTCTTTGGGTGTCCACCCATCAGCAGGTACGGATGTACCATCGTTGTTTGCTACTCCAGCATTTCCTTTTATGGTAAATATCACATCAATCGGATTTCTAGCTATCCATAAATCAACCAGTTTACCATAATCTTCTTCGGTAAACAGGTTATCGGAAGTAATGCTGTAGCTCAATTTACCAATCATCTTACTGGTTCATTCAGCGTGGTCTTTACTAGAAACCTCTATTGCGTTACCAGATAAGCTGAGTTGGTGATTAGTGGCATAAGCCAAAGACTTTCCATTATAGAAAAGCATAAGGTCTGAACCTCTTACTATTGTATTAGTTGCCATTCGTTATTATTTTAAATGTAAGTTGTTGTATATATGTATCTTCATTATAATCTTCATCTGCCGAAACCAATCTAATATCATCTACTTGGATAGTAGCAAATGTCCCTCTCTTTCCCTCTAGTGTATTCCGTACCAAATCAGCTAGTTCTATAGCCTCATTGTACTTATCGGAAGCAATCACTACATCCATCATAAGTGTATCATTTGCAGAGAATCTATCTTTCGTATATGCAGGAATGATATTTGTCCGTTTATAAATGATAAAAGGGAATGAAGTATTATTGGTAGCTATTAGCGGAAAGATTTTATTACTTATTTTAGCAGCTATATCTGTATTACCAGATAGTAATTCGTAGATAGCTTTGCCTATTTGCAAACTCATTATCGTTGTCTATTTGCTGTTCGTTGTATGGATTCTGTTATCAATCTATCTATATTACTAAAGATTTCCTGCTCCTTAGCTTGCTTGGCATCTCTAAAGAAGTGGTTAGCACTCATCGAACCTCTGTTAGCTCCATTTCGTCTAAGAGTTCTATTAGATGTTCCTGTTTCAAAGAACTTTAATCTAAAATCTCCTAGGATATGTACCTTCGCTGCGGTAGCTTCTCTATCCACCGATACCTTGATACCCGAAGCCAATGTTTTGCCATTCCATCTATTCCTGCTGTTCACCTTGCTACCAATATGAGTCCGTAATTGACTTTTGGTCTCTTTGGTCAGTATGTTGGCTGCCTTTCTCAAAGCAGATTTATATACCTGCTTCTGCTGCCTGCCAGTTAACTCAGCGAAGGTGGTCAGTACCTGCCTGCTGTCTATCTCTACATTATTCATTGATTAGTTCTGTTAGGATACTAATGGCTTGCTTATAAAGTTCTCGGCTAACGGACAGGATTCTATACCGCTTCCCTTTATAAAGAATTCTGTCAGCTTCATCAATCGAATGATAGTAACGAACAATGAAGGTTACATTCGATGTATGAATGATTTCATTATTCAGTGCAACCCTGCTACCAGCATTGTATTTAACTTCGGCTCTGGTGGATAGTTTGGCTTCCCAAAGCTCTGTCATAGAACCATAGGAATCTTTAGTACTGGTTAGTTTCTCAACCGTAATTTCTTCTCTTAGTAATCCAGCTCTCATACTTACTTTATTTCATAGTGTTTATAAAGTCCTATCAGATATTCATAAGACAGAGGTAGTTTAGCCACCGTAGTAAAGCTGATAGGTTCTCTATTGGCATAGAAATTACCTATCATCAATAACATAGCGTGAACTATAGCAGGTGGCAACTTACCACCTGTTTCTAGTTCTTCTAATGCTGCTACATCTAAATGCTGTTTGACAGAATCTTCTGCCACAGCCATCAAGCCCTCTATGTATGAATCATCTGATTTAGAGTCCACCAGTAAGTGCTGTTTAGCCTGTTCCAGTGTTAGATAAGCCATCGTTTATGACTTTAAGATAGCTTTTTGGAATGAATCTACTCTGCGTGGTTTGGCATCAAAGTGAGCATTGATAACCAATCTCACCTTGCCATTGGCAGCTTGTGTATAAGGGTCAACAGTCAAGTCGATTCCGCCCCATTGAGCAATGACATAATCTTCGAAGTTACCAAATATAATACCTTTGGCAGGAACAGCTGAGGTACAAAGGACTTTGTATCCGTTTACTTCATTACCTTCCATCAGATAAGTTTCACCTGTCTTGGCAGTAGTCTTTAAATCTCCTTTGGCAGATGGAGATACAATAAAACATTTATTGCCTTTCACATTTGCACCTTCCAATGCAGTTTCCATATCTACAATATCTTTATAGGTTATAGCAGTAGAACCAGCTACCACACCATTTAAAAGTCCTTTGGGTTGGTTGGTAGAACCTGCTCCACTACCCAGAACAGTAGCTTCCAATTTATTGCTAATAGCATTAACGATATCTCTTTTAAGCATCTCTTCGGCACTCAAAGAGTCTTGGATTAAGAATTGCTTCGATATGTCAATATAGGCAGTCAGCCTTTTAGATTCTAGGGTTACCTCTGTAAATGAACCAGCACCCTCTGTAGCAGTACCTGTTTCATCCGCTCAGCCGACATTACTGCCAGAATAAGCAGGAATAGAAACATTACCCGTTAAACCTGTCAGGTAATTAGCTCCAGCCTGTACCATCACCAAGTTAGCTCTGAGGGGTTCTAAGAGACCTAACTTGTCTTCCGCTACAATTTCTTGACCTGCACCCGCTACAGTGGCTTTAATATCTGCTCTCTCTTCTATAGGCAATACAATCTGTCCAGAGTAATTTACCCCTGCTTTACGCATTTCAGCCTGTCCTTCATTCACAATCTCAATAGCTCGTTCATCTAATTGTCTGTTGTTGGCTACATCATTGATAGCTTTTAGTAATGAAAATTTCTCTTTCATCGTTTTGGTTTTATTCGTTGTGTTGTTTAAATTTCGTTTTGCATCTTCTTCAATAGCTTTCATCTCTTGTTCGATAGCTGCGAGCCTCAAAGTGATTCCATCAAACTCCGTATTCTCACCGTCATTCAATTTTCTCGTTTCTGCCTCCGCTCCAACTATCATTTCCAAAGCTCTTTTCTTTAGCTGGTCTTTTTCATCCAGCAGTTCCAATGTGTTCTTCATTAATGGAGTCTATTCTTTAGTTCTAAGTAATACCCGGATAAATCTTCCTGTTTCAAGTCCGCCATCTTTCTTAGTGCAACAGAAGTATCCGGATAGGCTTCTTTATATACCGGTGAAACATCGAACAGCTCTTTAAACTTGGCAATCTTTCGAAGGTAGCTACCTGCTCTCTTCTCCCATACGTCACTCTCAATGGTAAAGGCAAAGGAAGAGGTACTGATATCGCCTCGCTTTAATCCTTCCAGCAACTCATCACCCAATGCAGTGTGGGGAGCATTAAATCTATATTTAAGTCCTGTTTCATCTACCGATAGTTCCAGTGAACCAGTACCAAATTTACTTCTAGCTAATACACCTCTTTCTTCATTATGATTCAGCAGGCAAAGGATATCGGAAGTACCCAATATACCATCAATGGCAGAGGGTTCTACTATCTCCGTAAAACCGCCTAAGTCCCTAGATTCTTTATTGAATACAATAGCATAACCCTCTACAGTTCTGCTGCCCTCATCGGCTCGTACTTCTCACGATGTGTTTCTTAATTCTTTTGTCATAGTCTTTAGTTTGTTAACTCTTTTGCTGGAGTTTCTACCATAACCGATTTACTAAGTGTGGTGACATTCACCTGCACAAAAGTTTCGTCTCCATTGGCTATGGCTGGTAAGTCCAGTGCTTTTCTTATCTCATTGGGACTAATCACACCAATCTGGAACAGCGTATTATAGTAACTAGCCAAACTAGCCTTATCCGCTCTCAATAGTACCGATGTATCAAATCTGACATCTATATGGTTCTTCTCGGAAGGCTTATAGAGTTTGCGTTCAAACTCCAGTTCTATCTTCTCCAGCAAGGGAGACAGCGTATCGGTTAAGAAAGCCAGTTGTGTGGCTTCAACTGTACTGTAACTACTATTGGATAAGTCAAATGCCTTTACTGGAGATACACCAAAGAACCTGCAAACATCAATCACATTGAAACGTCTAGTCTCTAATAATTGTGCATCGGCTGGATTTACCGTAATAGGCTGAAAGTCCATATTACCCTCTAATACTGCCACCCCGTTGGGTGTACCTGTACTAGGACTGAAAGCAGTTATCCAACTGGATTTAAGGTCACTCTTTTGTTTGCTGGATAGATTGGACTGAACTTTAAGGATACCAGCCAAATTAGCTCCCCCTCTAAAGAACCCAGAAGCGTGTGCTTCGCTATCAGCCGATAATCCCAAGGTTTGTTTGGCGTGTGCCAATGTGCTGATACCTGTAAGACCATCATAGCTAAAGTTGAGGATGTGAATCATATTAATAGGCTCTACCAGTTGTTTCAAGCCAGTAACACTATACATCATCTTTCCCGTATTATTGGTCTCTACTGGAGTCACCAACTCATCATTAGGAACTGCAACCGAATGGCATTTCCCTCTTTATCTCTTTCAATATAAGCATATCCATTGCCTTTTAAGAGCACACTGACAATGAGTGTCTTGATAAAGGTAAATCGGCTCATTCTCTCATTAGGCTCTCGATTCAACAGGCTATAGGTAGGATGTTTCACATACTTACTTTTATAGCCAGCATCATCAATGTAATAAGGTTCTAAAGGTAACTGAGCCACACTATCACTGATAACATCTACACATCGGTAAACGGTAGAAAGCAGCATTGCTTTATTGGTGGTGTAATTACCTGCACTATTATACATTAACGAATCAAACAGGCTTCTCTCTTCTGGAGCTTTCTTCTTGCTGAATCAACTGCTGTTAAAAATTCCCATCATTTAAATTATTATTAGTTCGTTGGTAAACTTAGGTACTTCTAAATAGCAGCCCAAGGCTTGTATCATTGCTATCGTACCGTCTATTTTCTTCTTATCTACTTGTTTATTAGGCTTTACATTTCCATTATGGTCTGATTTAAGCGTCACATTTCTAAAGCAGAATCGGTTAATCTCATTGTTATCAATCACCGCTTTGCCCGATAAGATTAATCGCTCCATCTCTCTGGTAGGCTTATTGAAATTACCCAGCGATTGACTGTATTCTTCCAAGGGTAATCCTTTCTCGGTAGCATCTATTGCCCATTGTGTAGCATTGTATTTATCATATCCCACCGCTCGAATATTCAGTAGTTCACTATACTTCATTATATCATTGGTGATGTAGTCATAATCAGTAACATTGCCAGAGGTAACAGTCAGATATCCTTGCTGCTTCCAGTATTTATAGAGTTCTTTGTCCGCTTTCTCCCTTAGTGCCGATTCTGGCAAATAGTAGTGAGTTTTAAAGTAATATTTATCTTCATCTATGACTAAAAAAGATACAGCAGTTAAATCGGAAGTAGCACCCAAATCCACACCAATGTAACAGGTGGAATCTTTAAAATCTTCTAGGTTTATCTTCTTGGTAGCTCGTAGGATATATTCATCGGGTAACCATACATTGGATGAATCACACCATAGGTTTAGAGTCTTGGTTTTTACTCCTACTTCATCCGATGGGTTGTTAATGGCTTGTTGTACTTGCTCCTTAATATACTTGGTAGTTACTGTTACCTCATCCGCAGCTAATTTATAACTGATTCAAATAGCGATTTAATTCACCTAATAGTTCCTACTCGTAGCTTTTCCCCCTGCTTTTCTCCTTGATTTCAGGTTATAGGGCATAGCTTCCCCTTTCCCCAGTTAGCTGAAGGCATAAGTAATCCCACGAAAAGTTGTTTTTACGGACTCCAAAGCAACTTGTATGGTTTGTCGGAATAAATATTGAGTACCCATTGTCTGCCTGTCTTTACCCATTTCGCAGGAACTGTAATGAATCGAAAGATAAATCGTTTGACTCGGCTTACCGGTTCAATATCTTCAAACACGGCTGCAACCTTCTCAATAAGGTAAGCATAAAAGTTTTTAGCCATGGCTGTAAGTAGCAGGAATACTGTATTCTCTTTGAGGAATGAACAGGGAAGATGACTCCACCCGAAATCGTTATTCATCATGTCGAATGTTCTTTCACAGGCTCCACGAGCATTGTAGAAGAGTACAATGTCTTTTTCAGAACTTTCATGGTCATTGGTTAAGATGCACCGATAGGTGTATTCACCATCAAATAGGTCCAATTGGTTGTCCTTACGCTTTTGCCTTTGAATAACAAGTCGGTAGTTTTCTTCTTGCAAAAAGGAAGTAAAAGGTATGGAGGTCACTTCATAATTCTCGAAGTTGATTTCTTCTTTTTTCCAATCTGTGATTTTCGTCATTTCTTCATACAGAGACTGACATTTGCCGGCTCGTATGTAGAACTTGTTGCAGTAGCCATGTGTCATACGGATAATCTCTTCCGAATAAGAACCACAGTCCATCCGGCAACGGTCTATGAATATTCCCCTATCGGCCAAACGACGAAAAGTCCGTTGGAGCGTATCCGCTTGACGAAAACGGACATTTGCGTTTGCGGCCCGATTTTCCACACCAACAATGTTACCACCAATAGTTGCCGTGCCGGGGAAATAACCACGTTTTTTCTTGTAAGAATACTGAGTGTCATACTTTTCTGTGGGAATAAACTGGTGGTCGAAGTCCAAGTTATAAAGCGTGTTTGGCTTGAGTTGTTCTGTTTGAAGGAGCATATCGAGCATCAAACTATTAAGCTGTTCCGCCTTATTGAAAGCATAGCTTGCTCCTTTTTGGGAAGTATAGTGGATATCCAATTCTGCGAGTTCTTTTATGCCTCTCAATAAAGTATCCGGACTGGGGATTTCAGTATCCGGGCGTAATTCAAGATGTTTGCCAAGGTGTTTGCCGATATCTTCGATGTGGTCACCGCCGCAATAGTAGATCCAAAATAGGCTCGAAATAATTTCGCTATATTGGTAACCGGCGTAGGAAGAACGTAATCCTAAAGATTTATCGATCACGGAATTCAGTCCTAAACGAGAAAATTCATCCATTGCGTAAAATATACCCCCAAAAGGAGTGATATTATCTGATTTTATGGCTATTTTTGTTGTCATATGCACAAGTACCTTTATGGTTTGTTTGGTAGCACTAATTTAGGTGAATCTTGTGACATAACCAAACCTTGAGGATGTTATTCATCCTCAAGTGTTTGGATTCTCTGAAAATAATATGACTGCGGATTTAAGGTGTTACATCTAAATTGGGAGCGCACTTTATCCAATTACTTGCATCTTTCCAATCATCTTCTGTGTCCAAAGAGTAGATAGCCACAAAGATGGAATCATCCGTCTTTAGTTCATTCAGTACTTCTATAGCTACTGTCCTTAGTTGATAGCAGGGTAAAGTCTTATCAAAACCAGCTGTGGTAATCGTACATAGATGTGGATTTTCACGCATACCCATAGAAGACTTAATAACATCTCTTACTTTGCTATTCTTAGCTGCGTGGTATTCATCCAATAAACCGAAGCTGGCATTAAATCCATCCAGTTTACTGTCATCTGCTGCTAATACCTTTAGTTTGGATTGAGTCATTTTAAAAGTAATATCGGCTCTATAAGGTATTAAGTATTTGCCTTTCGTATCCAATCCTTTGCAGAAGTTACTACACATATCAAAGGCTATCTTAGCCTGTTCCTTACTATTGGCAGCTAATAACACTTCTGCTCCATCTTCCCCATCAGCAATTAAATAATAGAGACAAAGGGCAGCAGCTAAAGCAGTCTTACCTTGTTTTCGGGAGACTTCGATATATGAACTGGTATATCTCCTCGTTCCGATATGCTTTCAGTAAAAGCCTACAATATTGGCAATCAAAAAGGTTTGCCAACCTTCCAGTATGAAGTTACTACCAGAATGTTTACCTGTGAAGTGTTTAAAAGTCGATATAAAAGCTATCGCCCTATCTACTTTATCCTCTCTAAAAACTAAATCTTCTCTCTTTAAGTCTGTATTGAATCTCTTACAGGATAACCTAATGGACTCTCCAGCAATCACCTTACCACTTATTACATCGGAAGCATATTGATAATAAGGCTTATCACACATTATCTAACTTCCTTCCCTTGCTTAATGAACTGCTCAAAGGGTGAATCTTCTTCTTTCTCTTTCTCCATCTTTGGCAACTTCTTTCTAGCCAGTGCGGTTAATCCGAACTCCTTCATCACCTTTAAAGCTTGGGTCTGTGCATCTTTGGAGATTTTAATGGCAGGATGTGCCACTAAATTACCTTGTTGGTTGGTAATGGTCATACCTTCCAGCTCTAATTGGCTACTGGCTTTAATAAACATAGAATAGTTTCTGGCTAAGATATCCAAAGCAGCCGTATCTACCGTTTCCAAGATACCTGTATCTTCCAATCCAGCCAATACGCCTTCCATATACCTCTTTGCCCCACTCTCGATGTTAGTGGGTATGGTGTATTTCTTCATAGTAAATAATTTTAATTTGTTAGCACAGGATAAAGGACTCGAACCCTTATCGCTACCTTTGGACAGCAGCACATAGTTTTGAAGACTATTCCAGTTCCCAACTGTGAAAATCCTGTATGATAATTTCCCTTTCAAAATAAAGTTAGTTGGGTTTGTCAGCCATTTATGAGGTAGTAGATAAAATAGCACCAGATATAGCTCTATATGAAGTTTTTAAATACCTACCATTTAGTTAGGTATCTTAGTTAATTATTAGTAAATTTACATTACTAAAAACAGAAATCTATGAAAGACAAATCCAAAGTAAAAGACCACCGAATCACAGTTAGATTGACTCCCAGACAAAACCAGTGGTTAATCGAACTATCCGAAGATAAAAACATAGACAGAGCTAAGATTATAAGAACATTACTAGATTTATATATGGAAAAACTAGAACCTTAAACCAATGCAGGTAACCAGACAAACACTAATGGACTATATCTTTGAATACGGATATGGCAAAGCACAACAACTACTAAAACTTACCGATAAAGAGTACACCAAAATACTCAACGGATTTATACCCGAAAGATACAATGAAGATGCACATAAGAATACTGCCATTCATAATGCCAAATCCAATCCAGAGGCTATGCTCTTGCTGGATAAGCATTATAAGCCGTTATCCCAATTAATTACAGATGAAGAATCGGCAGAACTGTTCAATGATACGGTACTTTCCATCTCCTACAGGTACAACCCAGACCAGAACTTTATTGACTTATTCAAGTACTTATATAAGCAGCATAGGTATGCTAAGACCTGCAATAACTCTGTAAAAAGATATTTAATTGATACACTACCAGAAAATGAATCGGATGCCAACACTGAATAAAAAGAAATACAATGCACCCAAGCAAAATAAGCGGAAAGAGAGACAGGAGATATACCAGACTACCAGATGGAGACAATTAAGGCTAGCCAAATTACTAGCTAGCCCTTTATGTGAAGTGTGTTTACAGCAGGATAAAGTAACGCCTGCTGTGGATGTGCATCATATTGATTCATTTATGAACTATACTGGTAATAAGAGATTGGAGAAGGCATATAGCTTTGATAATTTAATGGCTATTTGCAAGGAGTGTCACCAGAAGGAGCATAATTATCTCAATATGTGCATTTAATAAATTTCCAATAGCCTCATCTATCATTTACTCTTTCATAATTGTATTTCTGATTCATAGCCTTTAGGATAATTCATTACTTTAACTAAATTTTTATCTCCAGAAAAAACAATACCATTAGGGGTATTAGTTGCTACAGTTATTAATGAATTGGCATCTATAACTGACTTTCTAATCAAAGGAGAAGCAATCTCTAATTTACCTTGTATATTATTATTACATAATTTTAGTTCATCTATTAAATCGGTTGCAGACAGATACAAGCTAGAGATACTTTTATTAGTTAAAAGCTGAATGCATTTCAATTCATTATTACAAAATCTAGAATCACTTATATGGCATTCTGTTAATACTAAGTAAGAGCAATTCTTTAAGATACATTCTTTTATAGTACAGCTTATAAAATTGCAGTTGTTGCTATTTTCAAATATTACATTATTAAATGTACAACTTGTAAAGAATCTATTACCGAGATTTTTTATAACCTGTTCCCTGAAGTGAACTTTTTGAAAACTAAACGTCTCATTATTGAAGGTATCATTTAATAAAAGCGTAAGTATTATGTTGTATAATTCATCATTTATTTGTTCTCTAGGGTATCTTGATAGAAAATTTAGATATATTTTTGCGACAATAGCCCTATATCTCTCCTCATCATCTTCTTTTACCAACTGGAAAAGAGCATAAGCTCCACCAATAGCAATACCTACATTATCACTATTAAGATAACCAATAGCATCACCAAAACGCTTATCATTATTATTATTAACAGCTATATCAGCTTGTTTCTTGGCTGTACCAGCTTGGATTCTAGCTATATCATTCTGCCTAGTCTGCTCTTTAATACGTTTACTATTGAGATATAGACCATATATAGCACCACAGCCACCTATACAAGTTAACAACACAGTAAGTAATTGTCCATTTGCATCTTTGGTGACTCCATAAAAATGGCAAGCAATATCATTGAAATATAGGATAATGAATACAATGGATAGCCCGAATAACGATATCAGTATATATAAATATTTTGAGGTAATTCTATTCGTAGGTATTATCCCTTCTACTGTTTTTGTACTAGATTCTCTGGCGGATTCAATTATTTTATCTTTTGAATTCTTCCTATTAATATCAAACTTAGCCCTTGCTTTATCAAATAAATAAGAACAAGACATAACACCACCTAGTAGTATAATGAATGCTTCTTCTGGCATAACCTGTCCGCTACAAAATATAATAAGACCGCAATAAGCAACAAAACCAAGGAGTATAAAAGTAAAAGGCAAAAGAGCCGTATCATTTTTCATAATGTATATATATTTATTTGGGGCAAAAATAATGAATTACATTATATCAGCCATATATTATGCAGAATCATTTCTTCAAAAGTAAAAAGTCACACCTAGGAACACCATAAAGTCTAATTTTAAAAATTCCGTACATTTATTATGAAAAGTAAAATAATTTCACTATCTTTGTATTATCGAAAATGAGATAAGACCGACTTCGGAATCTTATCGAAAATCTCCCCTAAAGTCCAATTCTTCACCAAAGGCTATCTATCATACGAAATAAGCTACAGAATTGAGATTCTATCAATAATTTTAAAGATTAGGTTAATAAGTAGTAGGATATTGAGCGTAGCGATACGCTCTTTATTTTATACCGACCATTACTTTTTTCTTCAAAGCTCCTATTATTAGACGCGAAAAAGTAATATCGACCAGAAGCATCTTTAAAATCAGATTTTCTTACCGCAAAGATATTATTTCAAAAAACAAAACTTTATCTATTACTTATGAACCTAGAAGTTATCAATGGTGGCAATGCTCGTTATTTGAGCGAATTAGACAAATTCAAAGATGGTATTCCTTTGGGAATTATAAACAAGACTAAAACAGATGTAGGTGGTACGTATTGTGCCATTAACTGTAGTTCCAATTATATAGTAGTATGTCCTTTTAAAGACCTAGTAGATAGCATTGGAGCAGATAAAAACAACAAGTATGAGGTATTTAAATGCTATGGTGGTATAAGAGAGTACCAGTTTAAGAAGTATCTAAAGGAACATACAACATATAAAATAGCTGTAACCTATGATAGTTTGCCCAAATTAGTTAGATGGTTGGGTAGCACAGACGGCTGGAAGATATTAGTCGATGAATATCATTTGATTCTGGAAGATATGGATTTTAGATACGATGCCATTAATGGCTTAATGGATGAAGTGCAGAAATTCAATCATTATTCCTTTTTATCAGCTACTCCGATGGATGTAGAATTTGAAATAGACTTCCTAAAGAATATGCCACATTATAAAGTCGAATGGTCAAACTATATGAAGGTTAACACACTACGATTTAAAGCAAGCAAACTAACTAAAGGATTGGCGAGATTTATTCAAATATACTTAGATGAAGGGATACAAATGCCCGATATTCAAGGAGAGGTACAGGAAGTTGAAGAACTATATATCTTTATTAACTCTGTAAAAAGTATTAAACAGATTATTGATACCTTAAAACTTAATCCAGATGAAGTAAAGATATGCTGTGCAGATAGAAATAGGAATAGGCTATTATTAGGAGAATATAAAGCAGAACCCGTATGTAATCCTAATAAAAAGATTAACTTCTTTACAAAAAAATGCTTTCAAGGATGTAATCTATTTACTAATAATGGGCTGGTAATAGTAGCTAGTGATGGTAATAAAGAACATACGCTGGTAGACGTATCTACTGCAATGGAACAAATAGCAGGTAGAATTAGAACGAATGAAGAATACCAGAATATCTTTAGAAATTCAATTATTCATATATTTTCTACCAATAATAAAATTCTTACAGATGAAGAGTTTGAACTGATAATAAATGAGAAGGAGCTAGAAGCTAGCAATCTACTATCATTACAGAATAAAGCTACAGAAGAAGAATTAAAGGTACTGATTGATAAGCTGGATGTAGAATCGGATATAGTATCTGTAATCAATGGTAGATTGGTCTATAACCATCTTAAAAAGCAATCCTTCATTTATAAACAGGAATTACGAAAGTCATATAAAAATGGTCTTACAATTAGGGCTAAGTTTGCCGATTCCGATAAATTTGTTCTTAGTGACCAGAAGGATTGGGATGATTTTAATATTAAAATGGCTAAAGCAATAACTGTTAGCTATGAGCAGCTATTAAAAGACTATCTGGATAAGCCAAATGAATCTTATGAACTTGAATATCCCGAATTTCCACTTATAAAGAAATATCTAAGTGAAACCGAAATGAATACTCTTAGATGGAATAAAGAAACGATGGTTAAAGCAGCAGAAGATAAGAAACTGCTAGATAAAGTATATTTAGCTGTATATCAGAAAGGATTCATTACTAATAAGGAGCTAAAAGCCCGATTTAAAGCTGAATTTGATAGATTAAATATCGGGTTATCACCTAAAGCATCATTGATAGAACAATGTAATCTGTACGGAGTAAAACAGTGTAGTAAGTTTATAGATGGTAAAGCAGTAAAAGGATATGAACTAGATAAGCTAACTCTCATTTTTTAAATAATACATAATTATGATTTACATTACACTAATTTCAGCAGCGTTACTGCTAACTTACCTAGTACGCTTTACTGTCAAAGAAATTAAGCAGCATATTACAAAAGAAGCAGATAGAGTTATTAAAGAGATAAATAAACAATAAATCATAGCCTGTAAATGATAATGGCAATGAATATGATAATGAAATATGTGATATGAGACACAGGCTAGCTTAACCACTAGCCAAATGAATAAATTTACCGAATCAGAACTAAAGGGACGTAATATACTAAAGTCCTTCCTAGACCAAGTAGGAGCAACTAATCAAATGCCTACAGAAGATGAATATAATCCAGTAGATTATTACTTTACATATAAAGAGAAAAAAGTAGTGGCTGAAATAAAGTGTAGGGATATTAAGTATTTGAATTATCCTACACATTTGATGGAAGTATCCAAGTATAATGCCCTAATGAAAGATAAGCAGAATAAACAATTAGATACTGCATACTATATAAACTTCTTTGGGGAGAATATCGCTTATTGGTATTCCAATAGCACTATCAGAAAGTATGCTACAGAAGATATCAAATACTGCAATAGGACTACAGCAGAGAATAGAGGGCGTACCAATAAGAGCGTACTACTGATACCTACAGATAAGGCTCAGATATTTATTAGGAAAAACGGTATATGGAGTAATGGAAGTTTAGAAGAAATTCGTACATTTGCATCAAACTAATTTCAAATACGATGACAAACTGGCAATATTTTCCTATGTGTGATACTACACCTAAGCATTTACAAGAAATAGTGAATGTTTTCAAAAGTTACGAATCACAAATACATACAGATGGGAGTAATCCACAAAAAAGAAAAAGCAATGAAGTATTGGGTCTAATATCTTCAAGTTTAGTAAAATTGGGATACGAAGTAGAAGGCAAACAAAAGAGTTCGATAGGCATCCCCGTTTTATTTGGTAAGAATGATAAAATTGACAAATCATTTAATGCCGATGCATATAATCAAGATTTAAGAACTGTAATTGAAGTAGAAGCTGGTACAGCAACCGCCAATAATGGTTTTTTAAAAGACTTAATTCAAGCTTGCCTTATGCATAATACCGACTACCTAGTCATAGCCGTTTGTAATGAATACAAGCATAAAGTAGCAATAAACAAAGATTTTGATAAAGTTACAACTATGTTAAACACAATTTATATATCACAGAAACTTAAGCTCCCCCTTAAAGGAGTCTTAATTATTGGATATTAGAACTGTGTTGCTCATCGAAAGAGAACAAAAGACCCACTTAGATTAAGTTCTAGGTGGGCTTTATTGCTACTACGGAATATGCCGTTCCAATTCCTCATTAGCATATTCCTGCTGCCATAATTGGCTTAAATCGTCTGCATCCGTTATTTCTTGGGGAGAAATCGACAGTCCTAATTCAATCACTTTTTGCTGATATATCTGATAAAGCGTAAAATCTATATAATGTTTAGCGATGTTCCAGATAATAGCATCCAATGCACCCGTTCTATCGTATAGTACCGATTTATCAATTTCATCAAGAAATTCCTTAACCTTATTCGTACGCTTAGTATCTTTGATAGTTTTGATAGCTTCTTGTGTTTCAGCCAAGTCATAAATATTAATTCCTTGACTTTGTAGCTTACTTAATTTCAAAAGGCTGGATTCCGCAAACAAATAGTCCAAAACCTTAATCTTTTGTTTTGATTTACCTATAGATTTATTGGTTTGAGCACTAGTAGAATCTCTATCTGCTTCCTTTTCTAGCATCAATAGAGCAGCATCCTCAGATGAAAGCCTTATATACTTCTTAAAAGACCTTTCATCATTATGCCCTGTAATCTTCATTATAATATTGCTATCGTAACCGCGCTTTAGCATATTAGAAACAAAGGAACGTCTAGCCGTATGTGTACCAATCAATTCATAAGCTTTAACACGCTCTGTAATGACTTTACCTCCCCTATCCTCTGTTACATTGTGCATCCGAGTAATACCTGCTTTCTTACCAATGTTCTTCAAATAATTCAAAGCGGTTTGATTGGTAAATATCGGAAACTGGCACTCATATTTATTAAGTATTTCTAAAGCTATTGGTAGCAGAGGTATTGATACTTTATGAGTTTTCTTCTCTTGTACAATCTCAATAACCTTACCATTGGGAGCATCCTTTATAAGACCGTCATTTATCGACTGTGTATCTGCAAAACGTTGCCCAATCCAACATTGCAGGACAAACAGGTCTCTAACCTGCTCTTCCATCCCTGTAAGCTCTAAAGCATAGATACGATTAATTTCTTCTTCCGTTAAGTATATTTCATTATCATCACCTTGCCTGCTTTGAGGCTTCTTATACTTATCAAGATTAGCTTCACGAATATCAATTAAGCCTTGTTGCTCCGCTCTCCTAAGAATACATATTATCTTTTCTACTTTATTACCTACAGTAGTTGTTTTGGTGGTTTTACCATTACCGACATCTTTATTAAAAAGGTATGTCTCATAGTCTTTCAATAGTGGTAGTTTTATCTGGTCAAAGCTGATAGGATAGTTATTAGCTTCTTTTAGAAAGGTCTCAAAGAACTTGATATGTTTTATATAATCCATCTTAGTACTTTCTTTTACCGTTCTGTCATTGGTTAAAGCACTACGTAACCAATGTATAGCGTTTACTTCTTGTTTTTTCATATAAGTATCTTTATATATATATTGCTTCAATAACACAATCCCATTGTTTATTTCCTCTGGATTAGCACAAAGATATTGCTTATATTGAATAAAATTGTTCTTAATTTCCGATATTTTGTCATTTACTATCGAATTATTAACATTGTCAAGTTCGGTCAATCGACAGCTAATAAAAGCCTCTTGCTTCTTTTCGTTCCAATGTTCTGGATAGACCTTAACACCAGTGGCAAACTTAACCTGCTTCTTATCTATCCTACACACTAAATAAAGATTTGTCGGCTTTTCGCTCTTAGGGTTTCTTAGATTGAAACTAGCCTTTAGCTCATTTATAAACACCTGCCTAATCATAACCTTGTTCTTTAATTTGGTTCTTAAATTTGGTTCTTTAAAATGGTTCTTTTAAGGCAAAATCCACAACAAAAGGGTATACGCACCCCTCTCAGAAGTCGTAGAACGCATATTGAATGGAAAGATAAGGGCATAAAAAAAATGAAGCTTTTCACAAAGCTCCATTTTTCAGTTTTCAATAGGTATTAGTTTTTTTTAAGGTAAAAAGATTGTTTTCAGGATAACGGTGCAAATATAGCCTCTTTTGAAGTGATGAACCAAATTTAAAAACATGTCATATAACATCTTTTTGATTTTTCTTTAGTTTTATTATCATTTACATCCAAAATGACTGATACTTACGCGTTACAAGGGGCAAATATAGAACAATTTTCCAAATGCTACTAATTATTGTTTAATAATTTGCAAATACCTAGTGTGTTGGATAATGTTCTTCTGTCTTTCCACTATGTTTTAACACTTTTGCATCGATAAAGAACACAATCTCTTCGGCAATATTGTTGATATGATCGCCCGATCGCTCGAGCTTGCGAAACACACTGACCAAATTCAGGCAAGACAAGATGTTATCTGGGTGCTCCTTAATATACTCTGCCAACACGGTGGTGGCATCGGCATTGATTTCGTCGAGCAGGTTATCTTTGGCAAATACAGCCGTAGCCAGTTCGATGCTCTCTTCGTTCAGTGCACGTTTGGCGAGTTCGAGCATAGACAGTGTTTCGGAAGTCATCTCCTCCAGACGCAGACGCTTAAGCAGGTCGGCATCGAGTATAGGCTCTTCGCATCGAAGTACAAAAAGAGCAATACCCTCGGCAAAATCTCCCAGACGCTCCAGATTCGTGTTGATCTTCAACATAGCCAGCACAAAACGCAGGTCGATGGCAACGGGGTTATACAGTGCAATCACATCTTCTACATCACTATCTATTTTCAGTTCGAAAGCATTGACCCTACGTTCGCGTACAATGACTTGTCTTGCCAGTTCCTTATCAAGCGTCAGCACAGCTTCTCCTGCCCTATCCAGTTGATTATAAACCAATGTCCACATTTCATCTACTTCCTTCTTCAGCAACATCAGTTCTGATTCGATAAACTTTACCATATATTTTTATTTTAAGTTATTATTGTTGTATCATTCTACAAGCAGGACTATCCAAAGCGTCCTGTGATGTAATTCTGCGTTTGTTCTTTCTCCGGATTTGTAAAGATACGTTTTGTATCGCCATATTCGATCATATTTCCTAAATAAAAGAAAGCGGTCTTGTCGCTTACACGTGCAGCCTGTTGCATATTGTGGGTCACAATCACAATCGTATAATCTTTCTTCAGTTCATGAATAAGTTCTTCGACCTTTGCCGTAGAAATGGGATCGAGTGCCGAAGCAGGCTCGTCCATCAACAGCACAGAGGGAGATACGGCCATGGCACGAGCAATACAAAGGCGTTGTTGCTGGCCTCCCGAAAGAGCAAAGGCCGACTCTTTGAGCTTGTCCTTCACCTCGTCCCACAGCGCAGCACCTTTGAGTGTTTCTTCGACACGCTGGCGGATAAACGCATTGTCTTTCACCCCGTTTACGCGCAATCCGTAGGCTACGTTCTCAAAGATACTCTTAGGAAACGGATTGGGGCGTTGAAACACCATGCCTACATTTTTGCGAAGTTCATCTACCTCGATATTCTTATCATAGATATTTTGTCCGTCGATACGGATCTCTCCCTGTAGCCTGGTAGCGGGAATTAAATCGTTCATCCGGTTAAACAGTCGCAAAAAAGTTGATTTACCACACCCCGATGGGCCGATAAAGGCAACTACCGACTTTTCCTGAATCTCTATGCTAATTCCTTTCAACGCATGAAAGTCTCCATACCAGAAATTTACATCGCGGGTATCAATCTTACTATTTTCCATTAGTTCATTTTTATTTTCTTCTCAAAATACTTTCTTAACGCATTCGCCAGCAGATTTATTATTAAAATAATAACAATAAGTACCAAGGCAGTGCCATAGGCCAGCGGAAGTTGTGCTTCCATATCTACACCACTGGTCGAAATGACATACAGGTGATAGGGCAACGCCATACACTGATCGAGTATGCTGGTAGGCAACTGGGGCAGGAAGTAGGCGGCACAGGTAAACAGAATCGGTGCCGTTTCGCCGGATACACGCCCTAAAGCCAAAATTAATCCGGTTATTATATTAGGTACTCCCATGGGAAGTATGACGTGCCAGATGGTTTGCAGTTTGGTAGCTCCCAGCGCACGGCTTCCTTCGCGAAGGGAATCGGGAATAGCCTTCAACGCCTCTTCGGTTGTTCTGATTACTAACGGTACACAAAGCAAACCCAAGGTGAGCGAGCCCGCCAGTATACTGTCGCCAAAGCCAAGATAGTTCACAAACAGAGCCATACCGAACAAACCGAACACAATCGAAGGAATACCGCTCAGGTTGTTGGTCATGGTGCGGATAAAGCGTACCAACTTGCCTTTGGGGGCATACTCGTTCATATAGATACCACTCATTACACCCACCGGGAAAGCAAAAACAGCACTACCTATCATCAAGTAAAAGGTACCGACGATGGCCGGCCAGATACCTCCTCCGGTCATTCCATCGGTGGGCTCGGAGGTGATAAAGTCCCAACTGATGGCTCCGGCACCTTTGTAAATGATAAAACCCAGAATAGAAAACAGGATAAGCACGATGCATAAGCTCATCAATCGGAAAAGACCAAAAGCAATGCTCTGCGAGCGATGTTTAGTTTTATAGTTACTTTTTATTTTCATATTATTTGCTTCGCTTTACACCCTTTGAAGAGATATATTCAACACTAAAGTTAATAATCAATGTGATAAAGAACAGCACCACACCCAATAGGAACAAAGCCTGATAGTGAGGGCCACCTGCAGGTGCTTCGCCCAACTCGGCAGCAATGGTAGCAGGAATGGTTCGCAACGGTTCAAGAATCGTAGTCGGTATCACGGCAGCATTGCCGGTTACCATCAATACAGCCATCGTTTCGCCAATGGCTCTACCGATACCCAACACTACTCCCGAGGTAATACCCGAAATAGAGTAAGGGATCACCACCTTATAAATGGTTTGCCACTGCGAAGCACCCAATGCCAAACTGGCTTCACGCATGGCGCGAGGGCAATTGCGCATCGCATCTTCGGTTACGGTAATGATCGTAGGCAGTGCCATGATGGCAAGTACCACACTTCCGGCCAATCCGCTTTCGCCTACCGGCAGGTCGAATACCTTTTGAATAAGCGGTACAATAACGATCAGACCAAAGAAACCATACACGACCGAAGGGATGCCGCTCAGCAACTCAATCAATGGTTTGAGCCAGCTACGCACCCGGGGGTTAGCTACTTCGGACATATAGATAGAGACAGAAAGTCCGAAAGGAAGGGCAATCAAGATGGCAAATAAACTAACCCATAACGTACCGGTAATCAAGGGTAGAAAACCAAACAACGGTGCGGGTGTAGCTGTAGGGAACCACTCGGCTCCGGCAAATACATCTTTCAAGGAGATAGTATTATCTTTAATAAGATGTACTTTATCGGGATGGGTAACAAACTTCTGTGGAATAAAGGCTACGATACCGGGTGTTTTCTCTATGAGCTCGGCTATCTTGGCTCCGGCATTTTCATAAGCCTCGCCCAACTCGGCTTCCGAGTAATAGTGAGTTAGATCTTCCAGACGAAATACCCGGATAGGAAGATCTTCGCCACCCAACTCCTTCCAGTTCGTGATCTCTTCGTCGAACACATTCTTTATCTGAAGCGGAGTTAACTGACTCACCTTGTTCTGCTGGTTCAGAGCCAGCACATACCCTTCTTCAATGATCTTACTGCTAAACAAGCCGAAGGCCTGAGAAAAAAGAAATACGATAATCAGTACAATGGTAATACTTGTTACAAAACCGCTACAAGTAAGGATACCTTCAATTATTTTTTCAAGAACCTTCTTCATTTCTTTAAGGGTTGATTTTTGATGCAAAGAAAGCCCGTCTTTGTTAAGATGATGTGAATGGAGTTTGAAGGAATTGTTTCAAACGTATTACATTTCAATGACAACAAAGGGAAGTGCTTACTTTGTAAACAGAATGTAATATCTGTTTGTTTACTTTGTGTGCATAAACTAATGATATCATAATGAAAGCAAGAAACATCCTTTTTTTAGCCCTTCTGTTAGCAGCTGTTACGAGTCAGGCTCAACGCATCAAAGGAAGCGATACAGTGCTACCCATTGCTCAGCAAACAGCCGAGCGATTCATGAACCAACACCCCCAGGCTCGTGTTACGGTAACCGGCGGTGGTACAGGAGTAGGTATATCGGCACTGCTGGACAATACAACCGATATTGCCATGGCCTCGCGTCCCATCAAATTTAGTGAGAAGATGAAGGTAAAGGCCGCCAAACAAGAGGTGGATGAGGTTATTGTGGCCTATGATGCACTGGCGGTTGTGGTCAATCCGTCGAATCCGGTAAAGCAACTTACCCGTCAACAACTCGAAGACATCTTCCGTGGAAAAATCACCAACTGGAAACAAGTAGGAGGCGACGATCGCAAGATCGTTGTATACTCTCGCGAAACCTCTTCGGGAACTTACGAGTTCTTCAAAGAAAGTGCGCTTAAGAATAAGAACTACATGCCTCACAGTCTTTCGATGCCTGCCACAGGTGCCATCATTCAATCAGTGAGCCAAACCAAGGGGGCTATTGGCTATGTAGGACTTGCCTACGTATCGCCACGAGTAAAAACATTGGCTATTTCCTACGATGGCAAACACTACGCCAGCCCTACTGTCGAAAATGCCACTAACAAAACCTACCCCATCGTTCGCCCACTGTACTATTATTACAATACAAAAAATAAAGCAGCCGTAACGCCTCTTCTTGACTTCATTCTATCTCCCGAGGGTCAGAATATCATAAAAAAGAGTGGATATATTCCCGTGAAATAAGGTTATACAAAAAAAATGTCCTATTTTTGTAGCCTTAATCGAGTTAACATATACCGTTATGACAGATATTAGAAACGAAGAAGCAGGAGAAAAGAAAAGCCTAAACTTTATTGAGCAGGCGCTTGAGAATGATTTAAAAGAGGGTAAAAATGGAGGAAGGGTGCAAACACGCTTTCCGCCCGAGCCAAACGGCTATCTTCATATCGGTCATGCAAAGGCTATTTGCCTTGACTTCGGAATGGCAACCAAGTACGGCGGTGTATGCAACCTCCGTTTCGACGATACAAACCCCATTAAAGAAGACATGGAATATGTCGAAGCTATCAAGGAAGACATCCAGTGGCTGGGCTTTCAATGGGGCAATATCTATTATGCTTCAGACTATTTCCAGCAATTGTGGGACTTTGCCACCTACCTCATCAAACAAGGAAAGGCTTATATAGATGAACAAAGTGCTGAGGAAATTGCCCGCCAAAAAGGTACTCCTACCCAACCGGGTATCGAGAGTCCTTATCGCAACCGTCCCATCGAAGAGAGTTTGGCTCTATTCGAGAAGATGAACAGCGACGAAGGTGTAGAAGGTTCAATGGTACTTCGTGCCAAAATCGATATGGCCAACCCTAACATGCACCTACGCGACCCGTTGATGTATCGCATCCTGCATGTAGCCCATCACCGTACCGGTACACAATGGAAAGCATACCCCATGTATGACTTCGCCCACGGGCAAAGTGACTATTTTGAGGGGGTAACACACTCTTGGTGTACGCTCGAATTTGTAGTACATCGCCCTCTTTACGATCTCTTTATCGATTGGTTGAAAGAGGGTAAAGACCTGAACGATAATCGCCCACGCCAAACAGAGTTCAACAAATTGAACCTCAGCTATACCTTAATGAGCAAGCGTAACCTGCTCACTTTAGTCAAAGAAGGCATGGTAGACGGGTGGGATGATCCTCGTATGCCCACTATCTGCGGTTTCCGCCGTCGTGGTTACTCACCCGAATCAATCCGTAACTTCATTGACAAAATCGGTTATACCACTTACGATGCACTCAACGAATTTGCATTGCTCGAAAGTGCCGTTCGCGAAGATTTGAATGCACGTGCTACTCGCGTATCGGCTGTGGTGAATCCGGTGAAACTGGTTATTACCAACTATCCCGAAGGACAGGTTGAAGAGCTTGAAGCCATTAACAACCCCGAAGATCCGAGTGCAGGTAGTCACATCATCGAGTTCGGCCGTGAACTGTGGATGGAACGCGAAGACTTCATGGAAGATGCTCCGAAGAAATATTTCCGAATGACTCCCGGTCAGGAAGTACGTTTGAAGAATGCTTATATCGTAAAATGCACAGGCTGTACAAAAGATGAAGCCACCGGCGAAATAACCGAAGTACAATGCGAATACTTCCCCGACACGAAGAGTGGCATGCCCGAAGCAAACCGCAAAGTGAAAGGCACCCTGCATTGGGTAAGCTGTAATCACTGTTTGCCGGCCGAGGTTCGTTTGTATGATCGTCTTTGGAAAGTAGAAAACCCACGCGACGAAATGGCTGCTATTCGTGAAGCTCGTAACTGCTCGCCCGAAGAGGCCATGCGCGAAATGATCAATCCCGATTCGCTTCATGTACTGACCCATTGCTACATCGAAAAGTACGCAGCTACCCTGCCGGCTCTTTCGTATTTGCAATTCCAGCGCATCGGCTATTTCAATATCGACAAAGAGTCGACCGACGGTAAGCTCATTTTCAATCGCACCGTAGGATTGAAAGACGGATTTAAAAAGTAATACAAAATAGTAATTATATGGCACGCAAAAACTCACTACCCGGTAAAGACGCCGAACTTAGCAAGCTCATTGCTCAATACGAAGCAATGAAGGCAGAGGAAAAGAGCACTTACATGGATGGTGATCAATTGGCCGACATTGCCGATCGCTATGCCATAGAACAGCGCTTTCAAGAAGCACAAGAGGTTATCAATTATGGGCTTAGCCTGCATCCTAACAATACTGATTTGCTTATTGAGCAGGCTTATCTCTACCTCGACACACAAAAGATTCAGGAAGCCAGTGAACTAACAGACAGCATTGCCGAAACCTACGCCAGCGAAGTAAAAATATTAAAAGCCGAGATATTACTGAACCAAGGTAAATTAGACGCTGCCGAGCTTTTACTCGCTACACTGGAAGATCAGGACGATCTCGACACTATCATTGAGGTATCCTATCTTTATATTGACATGGGCTATTCGGAGAAGGCTTTGCCTTGGTTAACCAAAGGATTGCCTAAATACAGCGAAGAGGAGGACTTCCTTGCCGCATGTGCCGATTGTTATTTTGCCGAAAATCAATTTGAAAAAGCCGAGTTTTTCTATAACAAATTAATCGACTTATGCCCTTTTCATGCCCCCTATTGGCTGGGATTGGCAAAGAGTTACTTTGCCGAACAGAATTTCGCTAAAACACTGGAGGCAGTTGATTTTGCTTTGGCAGCCGATGAGCATTTTGGTGAGGCGCACTTGATGAGGGCGCACTGTTTGTTTCATCTTGACAATGAGGCCGAAGCAGTTGCAGCGTACGAGAAAGCACTTGAATACAAATCATTATCGCCCGCTTTTGCCTATATGTTTATCGGCCTTGTGTATAGTGATGGTAATAATGACGAAAAAGCGATCGAATATTTCAGCCGCTCGATATCCGAATTGACCAAAGACGGTGAGGTAGACTCTCCGATACTACCCGATCTTTATTGCAATCAGGCACTCTGTCTTTCCAAACAAGGAAAATACGAAGAGGCTCATAAATTCTGCGAAGAAGCAAAAGCATGTTTCCCAGACGATTGCGAACCGTATTTAATCAACGGACGTATCTATATGGCCGAGGGTAAAGACATAAAAGCGAAAGAACAATGGGAGCTAGCTCTCACCTATATGCCAGATCCCGAAACCTGGCATCAAATAGGTACTTACTATCTCGAATATAATATGCTGGAGAATGCCCGTTTCTGCCTCGAAGAAGCACTCAAAATAAACCCTGAAATGGAGGGAATCAATGAAGAGCTGGCTTCGATATGTATCATGCTGAAAGATCATAAAGCATTTTATAAGTACAACCAACTGTCGAAACATCCGATCAACTTTGATACCTTATGCGAGAGTTTAGCAGACAAAGGGCCTAGCCAGCTACTCGACGAACTACAAAATTTTCTCAAAGAGATAAAAGAGGATGATTCCGCAAAAACAGATACAAACGATCAAAAAGAGTCATAATAAAAACAACCGGAATTAAAATAACACATGGAATCTGTAGCCTTTATCCAATGGTGTCTCGATCACCTCAATTATTGGACCATCACCCTGTTAATGACCATCGAGAGTTCGTTTATCCCCTTCCCTTCCGAAGTGGTTATCCCTCCGGCAGCCTATAAAGCTGCGGTAGGAAATGAGTTGAACATTTACCTGGTTGTATTCTTTGCAACGCTCGGTGCCAATATCGGAGCCCTTATCAATTACTATTTGGCATATTGGTTGGGGCGCCCCATCGTGTACAAGTTTGCCAATAGCCGTTTCGGACATATGTGCCTGATCGACGAAGCTAAAGTACAGCATGCCGAAGATTATTTTGATAAGAACGGCGCACTCTCTACCTTTATCGGTCGACTGATTCCGGCAGTACGCCAGCTCATATCCATCCCTGCCGGACTGGCACGAATGAAACTGTCTACCTTTTTAATATACACAACGATTGGAGCCGGATTGTGGAATGCCATTCTTGCAGCCATCGGATACTATCTTTCGACAGTACCGGGTATCGAAAGCGAAGAACAATTATTGGCCAAGGTAACCGAATACAGTCACGAATTAGGCTACTTCTTCATTGCGGTTGGAGTGTTTATTGTAGGATTCCTTGTCTATAAAGGAATGAAAAAGAAAAAATAATACCTGATATTACGGATAATAGAAAAGGCTACTCCTCGACATGAGAAGTAGCCTTCTTTTCATTTATGCAGGTATATTTACTTTTTAGCAGCCTCTATTGCTTTTTCGTACGCAGGTTCTTGCGTAATCTCGGGAACAAGCTCTGTATAAGATACCTTGCCCTCTTTATCAATAACCACTACTGCGCGTGCCAACAAACCCATCAAAGGTCCATCACCCATCAGTACGCCATAACTCTTATCAAAATCAGAATGACGGAAATCAGAGAGTGCCACTACATTCTCTATCCCTTCTGTGCTACAGAATCGTCCTTGTGCAAAAGGCAGATCTTTAGAGATAGCCAATACGACTGTATCGGGCAATCCGGCAGCTAACTGATTAAACTTACGTACCGAAGTTGCACAAACTCCCGTATCCATGCTTGGGAAAATATTGAGTATAACGCGCTTGCCTTTCAAATCAGCTAATGAAAGAGAAGATAAATCACTTTTTACCAATTCGAAGTTAGGAGCCAATTTACCTACTTGTATAAACTCTCCGACCAGTTTTACCGGATGTCCTTTAAAATTTGTTGTAGCCATATTCTTTTACATTTGTTTGTTTAATAATCAACGTGATTATCCCATATAAACAAACAGACCGATCGTTTGGTTCATACGCTTATGAATAATGGAAACTTTAGTTAATTTTTTAAACTCTTTATAAATATCGATTGTTACTTGCACTATCAACTACATAGTATTAATCAATAAATAACTCTCAAATGAAAACAGTATTTGATGAATTAAACCAATCGATCAAGAATTGGTGGATGTCACTTCTTCTAGGTATTTTGTATATCGGCGTTGCTATTGCTTTAATGTTCTCTCCGCTGGGAAGCTACATTGCACTCAGCATTATTTTCAGTATCTCAATGTTACTAAGCGGTATCGTAGAAATCGCCTTTGCCTTTAGCAACAGAAAGCGGGTATCGAGCTGGGGATGGTATCTGGCAGGTGGCATCATCGATCTCATTCTGGGCATTTACCTCATCACCTATCCAATGGTTAGTATGGAGGTTATTCCGTTTATCATTGCCTTCTGGCTAATGTTCCGCGGTTTTTCCGGTACGGGGTACGCAATGGATTTAAAGCGGTACGGTTCTCGCACCTGGGGATGGTATATGACCTTCGGCATACTTGCCATTCTCTGTTCATTACTTATCCTTTGGCAACCTGCCGTAGGAGCTCTTTATGCCGTTTACATGATTTCATTCACCTTCTTAATCATTGGATTTTTCCGCGTGATGGTTTCTTTCGAATTGAAAACATTGCATAAGAAAAAATAGAAAAAACGTTTTTCAGATATTTCACTGTGAGGGGGTACCAAAATGAGACACCCTCACAGTGTATAAACTAACCGAATATGATGATTATTTTGATAAAACGTTTTTAATACAACAAAATGTAACAAGAACTTAGATTATTTACAACTCAATATGGTTATTGAGAAATTAACACGTACATTTGCATGATTAAAAATGAGATCAAAATCAATGGAAACATTTACATTCAATACGACCGAAATTATACTGCTAACAGGCTTAAGTGCTCTGTGCGTTATTCAACTCATCTACTACTTCGGGCTCTACAATCGAATACATAGACGGAACATCGCCTGCAAAAAAGGAGAAGTTCACTTTAGCAATGAACTGCTTCCGCTGTCCGTTATTATCTGTGCGCGAAATGAATCGGAAAACCTACGCCGCTACTTGCCTTCCATTCTGGAACAGGATTATCCCAATTTTGAGGTCATTGTCATCAATGACGGGTCCACAGACGAGAGCACTGAAGTATTATCGGCTTTCGAAGAGAAATACCCCCACTTATACCATAGCTTTACACCCGAGAGTGCTCGGTATATCAGCCGGAAGAAACTTGCATTGACCCTTGGCATCAAGGCAAGCAAGCATGATTGGTTGGTATTTACCGAAGCTAACTGCCAACCGGAAAGCGACCAATGGCTGCGATTGATGGCACGGAACTTTACCCCGCACACCGAAATTGTGTTGGGATACAACGGATATGAACGCGGCAAAGGATGGAAGCATAGATATATTTCATTTGATTCTCTGTTTAATTCACTGCGCTATCTGGGACTGGCATTGGCAGGCAATCCTTATATGGGTATCGGGCGCAATCTGGCTTACCGAAAAGAATTGTTCTTTGCTAAAAAGGGGTACTCGACACACTTGAATTTACAACGTGGAGAGGACGATTTGTTCGTAAACCAAATAGCTAATACAAACAATACACGAGTAGAGACTGATGCTAACTCGGTTGTTCGTATGCGAGCTATCGAGCGACACAAGGATTGGAAAGAAGAGAAAATCAGTTACCTAGCCACATCGAGCTATTTTCGCGGTATGCAACGCTATCTGCTTGGATTTGAAACAGTATCGAGATTGTTGTTCTACGCAACCTTCCTGACAACGATGGTGTTCATCTTACTTCATCCTCATTATTTAGTAATGGGTATCGCTCTCTTCCTGTTTTTGATTCGTTATATGGTACAAGCCATTGTGGTAAATAAAACAGCTACAGATATGAGAGATAATCGTCATTATTACCTCACGCTACCACTCTTCGACCTCTTACAGCCTCTGAAGTCCCTCCAACTGAGATTGTACAGACTGTATCGTGGCAAAGGTGACTTTATGAGAAGATAAGCACGCTATTCGTAGCGCATAGAACTAGCCGGACGAATCTTCGTTATCAGAAAAGAAGGACCTAGCAGCATCAGTACAGCAGCAAGCAATGTACCCACATTGATAAACAGGAAGAACCAAAGATTGAAAGAGATGGGAACTCGATCTACGTAATAGGTCTCGGGATTGAGTTTGAAGAGCTTCAATTGAGATTGTATCAAACAGAAAGCCAATCCGATGAGATTACCCCAGAGCATCCCTTTACCTATCAAGAAGACAGCAAACCACAGAAAAGTTTTACGGATAGTGAAATTATTAGCTCCCAATGCTTTAAGGACACCGATCATCTGAGTACGTTCGATGATAATAATCAGTAATCCTGAAATCATAGTAAAACCTGCCACACCGATCATCAGGAATAAAATAACCCATACATTAAGATCGAGCAGATTTAACCAATCGAATATCTGTGGGTGGAGTTGCTGAATATTCTGAACGAAATAAACACCCCCAAAGGCATCTGCTTTATTGTCGGTATCGGTAGCTATCCGGTAGGTAATATCCTCTAACTGCTCGTAATTACGCACTTGCAACTCGACCCCGCTTACTTGTTCGGGTTGCCAACCGTTCAACCGATTGACCACAGCCAGATCGGTAAGCAGAAATAGATTATCGTATTCTGAAAAATTGGTTTGATAGATGCCTTTGATTGTGAAACGACGTGCCCGCACATCGTCTTGTACGTAGTAGGTATATATCTTGTCGCCCAACTTAAGCTTTAACTTCGTGGCAAGTGCTTTCGAGATAAGTACTTCATTGCTCGAAACAGAGTCATTGAACACAGGAATCTCTCCTTCGAGCAGGTGCTCACGAAAGAAACGGGCATCGAACTCAGCCCCTACCCCTTTAAGAACCATCCCTTGAAAAGCATCATCTGTTTTGATCATACCCGGTTTGGTTGAATAGCGTTGCACATGCGCTACCTGCGGATAAGCAGCCAGTGCAGTAAGCATACTATCCCCTACGACAATCGGGCGTGTTTCGTAAGAGCGAAGTGCATCGAAGTTGCTGATTTGAATATGAGAACCAAATCCAACCACTTTATTTCGCACCTCGTTCTTGAAACCAATCACCACAGCTACGGCAATAATCATCACAGCCAGCCCAATGGCAATACCCGTCATGGCGATTAATACAGCCGGACGAGACACTTGTTTGCCACCATCCGTATCGCGGTAAATGCGTTTAGCTATAAAAAGGGATAAGCTCATCAATCGTTATTCTGTTCTGCCCGGATAAGCCTCCAGTGCTTTTTGCAACACAAAGAGAGCACGGGTCAAATCTTCTTTATTCAATACATAAGCGATGCGAACTTCATTGTAGCCTGCACCGGCAGTGGTATAGAAACCCGAACCGGGAGCCATGAAAACGGTCTGCCCTTCGTAGTCGAACTCTTCTAGGCACCAGGCACAAAACTTATCCGAATCGTCGACTGGAAGTTTGGCCATGGTATAGAAAGCTCCCATCGGGATAGGAGAATATACACCGGGAATACGATTGAGTCCATCGATCAAACACTTGCGACGCTCTACATATTCGTCATACATCTCGCGAGAGTATTCTTCGGGAGCATCGAGCGATGCCTCGGCAGCAATCTGACCAATCAAAGGAGGACTCAGACGAGCTTGACAGAACTTCATCACCGCATTGCGCACCTCTTTGTTCTTGGTAATTAAAGCACCGACACGGATACCACACTCTGAGTAACGTTTAGAAACGGAGTCAATAAGTACTACATTATTCTCGATCCCTTCGAGGTGACAAGCCGAAATGTAGGGAGAACCGGTATAGATAAACTCGCGATAAACCTCGTCGGAAAAGAGAAACAAGTCGTATTTCTTAACCAAGTCGCGAATCTGATTCATCTCACGACGAGTATATAAATAACCGGTAGGATTATTGGGATTGCAAATCAGAATACCCTTGGTACGTTCGTTGATCAACTCCTCAAACTTCTCCACTTTAGGGAGTGAAAAACCTTCTTCGATCGTAGTAGAAACTGTACGAATCTTAGCTCCGGCCGAAATTGCAAAAGCCATATAATTGGCGTATGCGGGTTCGGGAACGATAATCTCATCGCCCGGGTTCAAACACGACATAAAAGAGAACAGCACAGCTTCGGAACCTCCGGTCGTGATGATAATATCATCTGCCGTAAGGTTGATATTAAACTTAGCATAATACCCGACCAGCTTCTCACGATAGCTACGATATCCGGCACTGGGACTATATTCTAGTGTCTTTAAATCAATATTGTGTATCGCGTCAATCGCTACCTGAGGAGTAGGCAGATCGGGTTGTCCGATGTTTAAATGAAATACGTGAGTTCCCCGTTGCTTGGCTGCATCTGCCAAGGGAGCCAATTTTCTGATAGGTGATGCGGGCATCTCTATTCCTCGAGTGGATATGGTTGGCATGACTTAAATTATATGTTATAAACTATCAAATTATAAAATTATGGGCAAATGTACATAATAAATCGGAGACAGAGACATAAAAACTTTAAAAACCTTATCAAGGGTAAAAAGCTTATGGTATTATCGAAAGAAAGTTATACATTTGTCATATTCATAACCTAAAACAATAGCGCATGATTATAAATCTTATCACCTTTGCTTCGCTTTTACATAAACAAGCAACGATACGCACTTCCCACAAGGTTGTGTTAAACGAGCTTGAGAAGTATTTCACCGTTAACTTCGTTGATTATAAGGATCTTGGCAAATTAGGCAATGACGATTTTAAAATTTTATTCATAGCAACCGGTGGTGTAGAACGAATGGTGACACAGCACTTCGAATTGCTACCCCGCCCGACAGTCATTCTTGCCGACGGTATACAAAACTCACTGGCAGCTGCATTAGAGATTTCTGCTTGGCTACGCAATAAGGGAATGAAAAGTGAAATTCTACACGGAGATTTAGCCAATATTATTCAGCGTATACATATACTTTATAAGAACTTTCAGGCACAACGCACACTTTCGGGTTTGCGCATTGGAGTGCTCGGATCTCCTTCACCATGGCTCATTGCCAGCAGTGTAGACTATTTACTAAGCAAACGCCGGTGGGGAGTGGAATATATTGATTTACCACTCGAGCGAATCTACGAGTATTATGATAAAATAACGGATGAGGAAGTGGGTGCTGCCTGCGCTGCTTTTGCTTCACAAGCATTGGCCTGCCGCGAAGCTACTCCCGAAGATCTACTCAAGGCCATGCGTCTTTATCGGGCTATCCGGATGTTGTGCGAAAAAGAAAACTTAAGTGCCGTTACCTTAAGTTGTTTTAAGCTGATAGAACAAACCGGAACAACCGGTTGTCTTGCCTTATCATTACTCAATGACGAAGGCCTTTTGGCCGGATGTGAAGGAGATTTGCAATCTATATTTACCTTACTTGTCATCAAGGCACTAACAGGAAAAGCGGGATTCATGGCTAATCCGTCAATGATTCAGATACGTACCAACGAAGTAGTCTTTGCACATTGCAGCATTGCCACGAAACTAGTTGAACGATACATCATCCGTGATCATTTCGAAACAAATTTAGGGATCGGAATTCAAGGTATAATGCCTACGGGAGAGGTAACCATCATTAAATGTGGAGGCGAGTGTTTGGATGAATATTATTTATCAACAGGTACCATTATCGAGAACACTAACTACCTGAATCTGTGTCGCACACAAATCAGAGTTAAAATGAATACGTCTACAGAGTATTTCTTAAAAAATCCAATAGGCAATCACCACATTGTTATACCGGGCAATCATGAAGAAGTTTTCAATGAATTTCTTCAAGCCAATATCTGTAAACGTACTGAATAGAAACAACTATTAAAGAAGAATAGGCATTGCCACCCATTTGCCGTCATGCAACTCCATTACCTCGCGATATCCTGCCTGCCACAAAGCAGATAGGGCTTCGCGACGTCCACTATTGATTTTCTCCGGAAAATGTGCGTCACTATTGACCTGTACACGAATACCCAGCTCTTTCAACAAGCAGAAATAGCGTTCATTGGGAAAGAAGGTCTCAAGCAAATAGAGTGCTTTTGTATTAATTTCAACCATATATCCGTAACGGGCAATTTCTTTAAAATAGTTATTCATCAAAGCATCATACCAAGGTTCATCCAACAATCCGGGTCGGTAACAATCAGCATTGTAATGCATCTTATCGGCATGTCCTACAACATCAAAGCCACCTAACGCAATCATACGCAGCAATCGTTCGTAATACAAGCGAATCACCCGATCAAGATCGCCACCAAAACGAGTATCTACGATTTTTCGAAACGCTTCGGAAGAGACGTCGATATCAACCACTTCTCCCCGATCATCATAAAGCATGTGAACAGAGCCTATGCGATAATCGAGTGGAAGTTCGCGAAAGCGAGTGATACCAGGGTGGCTTTCTTCATTCAAATAATCAATCTCCAGACCGATATAAAGTTCTATCTGCCCGGCATACTTCTGCTGTAATAGACGGGCTTCTTGCAGATAATCGGGCATCTGATCCCAATCCATGGACCAATGGGTAGAGAAAGGAAGCGGTGCATGCGAAGAAATACCATAAGAGGTAAACCCCTGTGCAATAGCTTCAACGATAAATGCTTCGAGCGGCGCACGTCCGTCACAAAAGGTACAATGGCTGTGATAATTGGTTAAATTCATGATTCTATTTCGCTTAATTCTAACCAGCGCATGGTTTTCTCATCAATCAGTTCATTTACCTCCGGTAAACGTTTCGAGTTCTGAGTCAACTCATCCACACTTAACGTACCACTGCAAAGTAGTGCTTCAATGGTGGCTTTCTCTTCCTCCAGTTCGGCTATTTCTTTTTCGAGTTGTTCGAATTCGCGTTTCTCTTTGAAGCTCATCTTACGCTTCTCATTCAAACGTACGCGTGAGGTCTTATCTTCCGATGTTTTTTCTGCTTCTTTCTCTTTTTGCGCTTTTTCTTCTTTCCAATCACGGTAATCACTATAGTTTCCGGGGAAGTCACGTATGTCTCCCTGTCCGTTGAATACCAGTAAGTGATCAACAACCTTGTCCATAAAATAACGGTCGTGCGAAACAACAATTACACATCCTTTGAAGTTCTGCAAATATTCTTCGAGCACATTAAGGGTAATGATATCAAGGTCGTTGGTAGGCTCATCGAGTACCAAAAAATTGGGGTTACGCATCAATACCGTACAGAGATACAGGCGTCGACGCTCCCCACCACTTAATTTATAGACATAGCTATGCTGGGTTTCGGGCGTAAAAAGGAAGTGTTGCAAGAACTGCGATGCAGTAAGCTTTTTCCCATTGCCCAATTCGATAACCTCGGCAATGTCTTGTACAACATCGATAACCTTCATCTGTTCGTCAAACTTTAGGCCGTCTTGCGAATAGTAGCCAAAACGCACTGTTTCGCCGATATCGACCGTGCCACTATCGGGTTGTACCTGTCCCATTAGTATTTTGATAAAGGTAGACTTGCCGGTTCCGTTATTGCCTACGATACCCATCTTTTCGTAACGGGCAAAGATATAAGAAAAATCATCCAGAATTTTCAAGTCTCCAAAGCGTTTGTAAAGATGATCGGCTTCAAAAATCTTACTACCAATATACGAGGCTTTGACATCGAGCTTTACATTATCATTGTTCACACGTTGCTTGGCTACTTTCTCTATTTCATAAAAAGCATTCTGGCGATACTTAGCCTTGTGAGCACGTGCCTGCGGCATTCTACGCATCCAGTCGAGCTCCGTCCGGTACAAGTTATTCGCTCTTTCAATTTCTACGCTGGCAGCATCAATACGCTCTTGACGCTTTTCGAGGTAATAGCTATAATTACCTTTGTATTGATAGATTTGCTTATTATCTATTTCAATGATTTCCGAACAAACACGATCCAGAAAATAGCGATCATGAGTTACCATCAATAAGCTGAGATTGGTGCGTCTCAAATACTCCTCCAACCATTCGGTCATATCAAGATCCAGGTGGTTGGTAGGCTCATCGAGAATCAGCAAGTCAGGTTCGGTTATCAGCGCATTGGCCAAGGCTACACGCTTGAGTTGGCCACCCGAAAGATGCTTCACCGGCTGCTCAAAGTTTCGTATTTTAAGTTGCGAAAGAATCTGTTTGGCTTTTTGTTCATAGTCCCATGCTTTTTCATGATCCATGCGTATCAACAGTTGTTCCAAGCCGGGATGCCCTTCTGTTTCCATGCACCGCTCGTATTCTTTGATAAGCTCTACCGTACTGTTTCCATGATGGAAACAAGCCTCGATAACGGTCAGTTCTTCGGGATATTTCGGGTCTTGCTTCAAGTAGCCGACACGGAGATCCCGACGGAACACAATGTTGCCACTATCGTATCCCTCTTCGCTCGAAATGATATTCAACAAGGTTGTTTTCCCACTCCCATTCTTGGCAATCAGCCCAATACGCTGTCCTTCGCCAATGCTAAAAGAACTATTTTCTAAAAGAACTAAATCTCCAAACGATTTAGTCAAGTTTTCTATTTGCAGATAATTTACCATTCTGTTATACTAACGCATTTTTATAAGCCTCTTCTACGTTACAGGTTTCTCCGGCCTTTATTTTACTCCATGCCAACCGCAGCGGGTCGATCATTTTCTTGTTTTCTTTATATTGCAATACCGGAACTTCGCGGTTTCCATCGATTAGTGTCATCCACTCAAGTCCTTCAATTTCATTGAGCAAAATCACACAAATGGTTATGCCTATAGCCAACCATTCGTCTTTTTTCTTCGCTCCAATTGCTCCGGCATCAATCAATTGTTGTATTTTCGGCAGATCCTCTTCTGCTCCTTGGAAATCTTTTTTCAGCTCGTTCTTTATGAGAGTAACCGTCCATTCATAAGCTTCGTTGACAAGGCATATTTCGGATATTCGAATGGGAATCAGCTCGGCTGGGTATTTTACCCCATCTTCCCGAACAGACAGCGAAGCAATAATAAATTCGGCTTCCCTTACATCGGCTCCTTGAGGAGTTGTAAAGGAACATTCGAATGCCACATTATCAATACCGGTCACCCATACATGATGGGTATATTCAGTCTCATTCTCTTCGAACATCTCCTGGCTATAGGCACATGTCAACTCTCCTACTTTCACTATCGAAGCAGAAGCATTTTGCCTCAATTCCTGCTCAATAACCTCTTTGCCATAGTTATTAGCACGCCCTGCTTTCGAAGAGTCGTCTTTATATGCAGAAATACGGAAATTGCCCGTCCATACATCGGGGTTATAAAAAAGGAAGGTTCCTTCACCATCTTCAAACTCATTCCAATCCACCGGATAAAACATAGAAAACCATGCCTGCGGAGAGATAAACTTCTTACCTTGTGTCATAATGCTTCTGAATATTACTTCTCAACTATTGATATCACCACAAAAGTAACATTCCCGGCGGTGATATGCAAGCAATTTTTTCTCTTTATATCATTATGACTCTCACATAGGGTGCTTTTAGATACGTATTTACGATTTGAACAAGTAAGAAGAGGAAACAAAAGAGAAAACGAATGGCGAGAAAAAACTGCTGAAAGAAAACAGACAGGAATACCAGCGAACATAATATATTGATTTAAAGCACAATAATAGATAAAAACAAAAGCGAAAAACCAATACTTTTTATGCGACGTAAAACTAGTATTTTAATACTGTGTTAAAGTACTAGTTTTACATCCAAGAGATACTATATTTGATCTATAAAAGAACGTACTCTTGCTTATGAAGGAAATACGAAGCAAGCAAAGACGTTAACACTGTTAAAGCAATGGCACGGATAGAGACTAATACTTTCTAAACTCCAACCGCGCATAGTCCGATTCCAAAATCAGTTTATCACCATTCGGTATATCTACTTTGAAGCGTTGCAGTGTATCATTCATCCCATACGGGTGCATCACCTCTTGAGAGGGAGCGCCCGTAATATGCACATACAAGGAATCGCCCACGTATGCAAACTTACCAAAATAACTCCCTGAATTCAAATTCTTAATATTAATAAGATGCAGTTGGAAACCATAATAAATATCTTCGGCCTTTTTCGTTTCGCCGTTACTGTACGTAATCTGACGCATTTGCCAGAATCCGTCCAAATGACGATACTCATACATTGGTCCGCAAGCGGTCATACACGATACTAGCAACAATAAAAATATTGATTTTCTTTTCATTTCTTTCTCCTTCCTATCCACCCTGTTTTACGAATGGTAAGCATGCCACCTTGACTTTTTCCGATCATATCACCCCCATCTATCGCACCCGATAAAGTGAAATTCCATCCCGGTAACCTCTTGGGCGAATAATTCATCTCTACCAATGCATTCTTATTACTCTTTATCTCCTGAAAAGGAGTACCATAAGTACCCCAATGTTGTGCAAAAGTCATCAACACCCGATAACCAATCTCTGCTGTCGGCTTTCCATTGAAGCCCAAATGAAAGGCCTTCACACGATTACTGCGAAAATCCAACCCGCCATCTTTGTTATATAGCGGAGCGATTAGCAAGGGATTGCCAATACCTTGCCCCCAATGCTCCCAACCCGCATATTGCCCATTGTTATAATAATTATCGGCACCTGTATATTTTTCATCCATTCCTTGCAGGGGAGAATGAAAAGCTCCCGATTGGTGTTTGGTGTATAAGAATTCTCCTACCACTGTTTCTACAAAAGGGTTCTTAGGAAGTGTCACTTCCAGCCCAGCTAAACAATCGCGCCAGAATCCGTATTTCATCATCATGCCCGACCCGTCATCAAAATAGTGTTCATAATACCCTCTCACTTTCCAATCGGAAAATCGATAGCCCACCGATAAGTTATAACTTCCCAAGTGATTACCGTAGATATTGATCTGATCGCTTTCCGACGACCCTTTTCCCCCGCCCATTGGGAAAAGAACACGTAAGTAATCAACTATGCCTTGAGGTGATGAAAGCACGCTCCCATCCGGATAATGACAATCACCCCCAAATTGAGCTGCCATCTCCATACCAAATTCAACGGTCAGCGGAAATGTCTGCTTTTCCATCTTTAAAAATAAAGATTTGGAATGATAAAGCACATCGGTAGCATAAGAGGAGCGCTTTTGTGTAAAATCTTGCTGAAACTCTTCGTCGGTAAAACGACCATAAGCGATGTGCCCTTTCAGGTGTAACCATCCGTGTGTGCCGGGAAACGGAATATATTCGGGTACGGAGATACGTACTTGCGGAATAGGGCGTGCATTGGTCGAAAAGGTCATTCCTCCGGTGCTAAGCTCGTCGTTCTTCAACTCACTGCCACGCTCCTTACTGCCTATGCTCAACTCCCAGAAGCGATAATGCACATCTACATAAGCCTGCTGCACTACAAACGAAGAGGTAAAACGTTTCAATGCTGCCAACTCCAAGCCGAAACCATAGGTAAACTTCTTTTCGGCATCGGGATTCCGAAAGATACCTGCCAAAAGATAGGCATTATTCTTCTCAAGCGACGATAATCCGTGTTTATTGGCCGTCAGCCAGAATGGAATTTGACTACCGCTACTAAGGGTGATCCCCGTCTCGGTAGTATAATTTAATCCTTTACTAAATTGCGCTTTTACACAAAAAGGAACCAGCAACATAAGGCCGATTAAGTAGTTTCGATGGATCTTCAACGTTTTGTCTTTTTTTGTCAAGGCTACAAAGATAAGACAAAGAACTGAAAAATTACTTACCTAATGGCTGAATTCGTCTGCGTACATCCTTTGATATTTCCAGAAACATATAGTTTAGTTTACCCGAATGGATGCCTTTTTCATTTTCCCGGTATTTCTTGTCGGCATATTGCTTCGATTTTTCAAACGTAATAAGTGACATTTCGTTTTGCGACTTTCCAACCATCGTCGAATCCAACCGCTCGTCCGGAAAGAAATCATCCATATCCGCATCGCCGATCATGGTGGTCTCCAAGAAATGCATTTTCTTATGCTTACTATCGGTATAATAACCTACAAACATATGTCCGGGCGTGCGCACCAATATCGGATCTATATTAATAGCCCGAAGCAGAGAGGCGAACAGCACACTACCATCTACACAGTTTATCTGCGAGGACTCCAGCGCATCATCAAACGTGCGTACCCGTTGCGAGTAAACCACATTACTGGATAAGCTGGTGTTCGACACCGAGCTATACCTAAATTTGCGTTTTTGCAATACATTCCACAAGGCATATACCTGCTTGTCTACGGCTGTAGAATCAGGGTTTTGATAACCGAGAAAGCGATTCACAATGCGAGTATTGAGTGCTTCTCGCAACAACTGATCGATCATCGGATTATCTTCATTTACATAAGAAGCAAAGAAAATACTGGTATCATGAAACTTGGTACCATTCGAAACATAACCCAACAAGCACTCATTGATACTACGAACCGAGAATGTACGTACACGCTGACCTAAGTCCTTTCCATTCATCTCTACTGTAATAGCAACGCTAATGGGCTCTGCTTGCGAAATATTCTTCAAAGCTTCATAATTCCAAATGATATCGGGGAAAATAGTGTACTCCTTACGGGGTTTATCAAGAATAAATTCCGAAACAGAACGAGCAAAAAAAGGTGTTTCGGCCACTTCAATACGCACCCTGCTATACGCCGAATGAGACCGTACTTTGATAGCAATACATGATTTGGGATTCCCCAGATAGGTAGAGTCGGCAGGTTCAATTACTTGTGCGTCGGTAGTTGCTACCGAAAGAATGGCAGAAGGAAATATATTGCCACCTAACTCATCAACTATTTCAAAATCGGATGAGAAGGAGTTACACTTAACAATAGACATAGTCGTCACTATCAAAAAAAGTAAGATGGCTGCAACAACTATCTCACGCTTGCGTTGTCTGAAATTTATTTTAATCATTGATGTATATTCTCTTTATTCTTTAGTCGGCCGAAAGAAAAGATGTCACTTCCTCTATTTCGGAAAACATGCTAATTCTTTTCAAAGAAAGATGCTGTGTATTTTAAAAACCCTCACTATTTCTTTTCGGGAAACAAAGATAAATCTTTTTATTCGCAATTCTCGTTTTTTAATCGAAATGTAATATCTGTTTCATGTATCCGTAACAAAATGGCCGCATCTTTGTTGCATAAAGAAATAAAGCTTAACTTTGTAATACACATTAATTAAGAAATACAATGAACAATTACCGCATTCTAGTTGTCGATGACGAAGAAGATCTTTGCGAAATTCTAAAATTTAATTTAGAAAATGAAGGCTATGAAGTAGATGTAGCTTATTCGGCCGAAGAAGCTTTAAAGCTGGATATCAGCAACTACAATTTGTTATTATTAGACGTCATGATGGGCGAAATATCGGGATTCAAAATGGCCAATATACTAAAGAAAGATAAGCGAACATCTGCTGTTCCTATCGTCTTTATTACTGCCAAGGATACCGAGAACGACACTATCACCGGATTTAACTTGGGAGCAGATGACTATATTTCAAAGCCATTCTCATTGCGCGAGGTAATTGCCCGTACCAAAGCTGTATTGCGTCGCACCGCTACGATCGAAGCCGAAAAAGCTCCCGAACAGCTTAGCTATCAAACATTGGTCATTGACATCACCAAAAAGAAAGTAAGTATCAACGGTACAGAAGTTTCTCTGACCAAGAAAGAGTTCGAAATATTATTTCTTTTACTACAAAACAAAGGCCGCGTTTTCTCCCGCGAAGACATCCTAAGCCGTATATGGAGTGATGAAGTTTATGTATTGGACCGCACTATCGACGTAAATATTACGCGTTTACGCAAAAAAATAGGTATTTACGGTAAATGTATAGTTACGCGTTTGGGATATGGATATTGTTTCGAAACCGAATAAATAATAAAATGAATCTACCTGTCAATCATAAGCATATTCTCTCTTTCAGCCAAAAGCTATTTCTTTCGGTCATTGGACTTTTTATGGTATTTGCTGCATGTTTTATTGCCTACCAATACCAACGCGAAAAAGAATATAAAATCGAACTGCTCCATACACAACTACAAGATTATAATGTACGCCTGCACGAGAAGTTCGATACGCTTACCAACTCCAGAGAGCAAGTTAAGAAATACATTCGCGAACATACGATGCCCGATCTTCGTATTACCATCATTGATTTGAATGGAAAGGTTATTTTTGACAGCTATAAACCCAATTATACCCAACTCGAAAACCACCTGAACCGCAAGGAAGTACATAAAGCGGTACAAAACGGCAGTGGGTTCGATGTGCGTCGCACATCGGAAACCACAGGCTTACCCTATTTTTATTCGGCAACTGCCTTCGACGATTACATTATCCGATCAGCTCTTCCATACAACGTGAGCCTGACCAATAATCTTGAAGCCGACTCTCACTACATTTGGTTCACACTGATAATCATGTTGATACTTATCATCATTTTCTATAAGTTCACCAACAAGCTGGGTACTTCGGTCAGTCAATTAAGAGAGTTTGCTATGCGCGCCGATCGAAATGAGCCTATCGATACAGAGATGCAGGATACCTTTCCTCATAATGAGTTGGGGGAGATTTCGCAACACATTATTCAAATATACAAGCGTTTGCACGAAACCAAAGAGGCCCTTTACATCGAACGCGAGAAGTTGATTACTCACCTACAGACCTCTCATGAAGGACTGGGTGTGTTTAACCGGGATAAAAAAGAGATACTGGTGAATACTCTTTTTACTCAATACAGCAACCTCATCTCCGATTCGAACCTGCAAACTGCCGAAGAGGTATTCGGCATCAATGAGCTAAAACCGGTCACCGATTTTATCAACCAAATGCAAAAGCGACCGGTGGGCAATAACGAGAAACGGATGTCGATCACACTGAATAAGAATGGTCGAACCTTTATCGTCGAATGTATCATTTTTCAAGACCTTAGCTTCGAAATCAGCATCAATGACGTAACACAGGAAGAAGAACAGGTACGTCTTAAACGGCAACTTACGCAGAACATTGCACACGAACTTAAAACTCCTGTAAGCAGTATTCAAGGCTACTTGGAAACCATCGTGAGCAATGATAACATCCCGCGCGAAAAGATGAACATATTCCTGGAACGTTGCTACGCCCAAAGCAACCGACTAAGTAGGTTATTGCGCGATATCTCCGTACTTACTCGTATGGATGAGGTAGTTAACATGATCGATATGGAAAAGGTAGACCTTTCGGTACTGGTAAGCAATATCATCAATGAAGTGTCGTTGGAAACGGAGGAGAAACACATTACAGTCGTTAATTCTCTCAAAAAGAACATGCAACTCCGCGGAAATTATTCATTGCTCTACTCCATCTTTCGTAACCTGATGGATAATGCCATCGCCTATGCAGGGAGTAATATCAGCATCCATATTAACTGTTTCCGCGAAGACGAAAACTTCTATTACTTCAGCTTTGCAGATAGTGGTATCGGTGTTTCGCCCGAACATCTTAATCGGCTTTTCGAACGCTTCTACCGAGTCGACAAAGGACGCTCACGAAAGATCGGGGGTACCGGTTTGGGACTTGCCATTGTAAAAAACGCCGTTATCATTCATGGCGGAAGTATTTCGGCCAAGAACAATAACGGCGGTGGATTAGAGTTTGTGTTTACGCTTGCCAAAGGAAAATAAGGCACAGCCTCCACACAGCATACTTAGTTACTCGTGATCGTGGTCGTGGTCTTCCCCTTCGGTGAGGCTCAACACAATGTTTCTGGCCACGCTCGACTCATTTCCGGCAGCATCGGTACAATACACCATCAGGTGATACTTGCCCGGTGTAGCATCGGCAGGAATCAAGATCTCATGATGGTGTACCCGCTTATTCTTAAGGCCTGCCACATCATTCCATGACTTATTGAAGGCAAACGGTTTGGTTGCTTCGACAGTTCTTGAATGGGTGTGCCCATCGAAATTATTGTGAATCTCAATTTTGTAAGAAGCCAGCATCACATCGTCTGAGAGATCCATTTCGAGATGGACTCCCGTTTCGCTGCCTATCTTCAACACAGCTCCCTCTTCGGGTTCAATCAGGTTGATAATCGGCTTGGTGGTGTCGCTATCTTTCTCTTTATCGCAAGAAGAAAGAGCCAAAGAGAAGAGAACTAAAGAGCAAACAGCTAAAAGATAATATTTTGTTTTCATTTTAATAATTGGTTAAAGGGTACTTTAATAAATAATTGAAAGTTTCGTCCCGGTTCGGGGACTTCTATTTTCCGATAGAAACTCAAATGGTTATAATAACGCACATCAAAGAGGTTCCGTACTGCCAAGCTAAGCTCCACGTTCGCTTTTCCAATCGACAGGTTCAGCATACCACCCAGATGTAGCAGATTCGCACCGGGTGTTCGCTCTTCATTCCTTGCTACCCGGTTTTGAGCAGCGATGGTTTGAAACTCTGCATACAACTGATACGCTTTCCTCTTCCAGGTTAGTGTGTGGCGCATCGAAGCGGGTGGCGAAAAGCTCAACGGGATGTGCTCGTCGACATTGTACGTATATACATACTCACCGGCGAACTGATAGTTCAAACTACGCAACACATCCACGCTAACCGTAGCCTCAGCTCCTGCAAAGACAGCCTCAGCACCCGTATAGCGGTATATCTGTCCGGCATGAGGCAGTATAGACCACTCTCCCGTCGGTTTCAGAAACAGATAATTCGAGAACCAACTGGCAAAGGGCGAAACAGACAGACGCACTCGTTCGTAATCAAGCTGATACGACACATCCATTTGCCAACCTTGCTCGGACTGAAGCGAAGCATCGCCTTGCTCATGCCTAAACGTTCCGTGGTGTACACCGTTTGCAGCCAATTCATTGGCTCCGGGCAAGCGAAAGCTACGTCCTACATTTACCTTAATCAGTTGAGTCGGTGTAGGATTCCACACTACACCCAGCGAACAAGAGTAGTCGCCAAACGTTCGATTCACCGCATAGCTACGCCACTGATAATCCTCAATCTGCTGGGAAGTATAACCTTGCTCGTGCAGATACGCGTTCAAATAGACGTCTTTGTAGGGTGAGATACGAAGCTGCCCGTAGTCGTAGCGTATGCCTCCACTCACCGCAAACCGATTATGGGGACGATACGTTGTGAGCCAAAGCACTCCGGTAGTTAACCGTTTGTATCGAGGTAGTAAGAAGGAGTATCCCGATATATTGTTTACCTGGTACTGTCCCTCCCATCCGGCTATATGCTCCCAAGTCGAAGAACCCAACAAACGAGCTTTCACGGCGGTACTATAAGTGTTCAACTCAAAAGCAAGTTCTTTGTCAGGATCCTTTTCCGGGGGACGTTGTGTTCCGTAATGGGTATGAAACAAGCTCCATTCCTCACGGTCATTCCGCTGATATCCCCAATCGGCAGACAAGAGTAGTTTCTCCCACAAGTACTGCTGATGCGTGGTTACCTTCAGGTGATTGACCCGACTATAAGGCAGGTCTATGTTGCGGCTGTTGCCATCGTCTTCCAAACGAGTGGCATCGGGCACTCCGTGTGCTCCCGGGAAGAATCCCACCTTCTGATAAGCCTTAAATCCGCAGTCATATTATTTTCAGAGAATCCAAACACTTGAGGATGAATAACATCCTCAAGGTTTGGTTATGTCACAAGATTCACCTAAATTAGTGCTACCAAACAAACCATAAAGGTACTTGTGCATATGACAACAAAAATAGCCATAAAATCAGATAATATCACTCCTTTTGGGGGTATATTTTACGCAATGGATGAATTTTCTCGTTTAGGACTGAATTCCGTGATCGATAAATCTTTAGGATTACGTTCTTCCTACGCCGGTTACCAATATAGCGAAATTATTTCGAGCCTATTTTGGATCTACTATTGCGGCGGTGACCACATCGAAGATATCGGCAAACACCTTGGCAAACATCTTGAATTACGCCCGGATACTGAAATCCCCAGTCCGGATACTTTATTGAGAGGCATAAAAGAACTCGCAGAATTGGATATCCACTATACTTCCCAAAAAGGAGCAAGCTATGCTTTCAATAAGGCGGAACAGCTTAATAGTTTGATGCTCGATATGCTCCTTCAAACAGAACAACTCAAGCCAAACACGCTTTATAACTTGGACTTCGACCACCAGTTTATTCCCACAGAAAAGTATGACACTCAGTATTCTTACAAGAAAAAACGTGGTTATTTCCCCGGCACGGCAACTATTGGTGGTAACATTGTTGGTGTGGAAAATCGGGCCGCAAACGCAAATGTCCGTTTTCGTCAAGCGGATACGCTCCAACGGACTTTTCGTCGTTTGGCCGATAGGGGAATATTCATAGACCGTTGCCGGATGGACTGTGGTTCTTATTCGGAAGAGATTATCCGTATGACACATGGCTACTGCAACAAGTTCTACATACGAGCCGGCAAATGTCAGTCTCTGTATGAAGAAATGACGAAAATCACAGATTGGAAAAAAGAAGAAATCAACTTCGAGAATTATGAAGTGACCTCCATACCTTTTACTTCCTTTTTGCAAGAAGAAAACTACCGACTTGTTATTCAAAGGCAAAAGCGTAAGGACAACCAATTGGACCTATTTGATGGTGAATACACCTATCGGTGCATCTTAACCAATGACCATGAAAGTTCTGAAAAAGACATTGTACTCTTCTACAATGCTCGTGGAGCCTGTGAAAGAACATTCGACATGATGAATAACGATTTCGGGTGGAGTCATCTTCCCTGTTCATTCCTCAAAGAGAATACAGTATTCCTGCTACTTACAGCCATGGCTAAAAACTTTTATGCTTACCTTATTGAGAAGGTTGCAGCCGTGTTTGAAGATATTGAACCGGTAAGCCGAGTCAAACGATTTATCTTTCGATTCATTACAGTTCCTGCGAAATGGGTAAAGACAGGCAGACAATGGGTACTCAATATTTATTCCGACAAACCATACAAGTTGCTTTGGAGTCCGTAAAAACAACTTTTCGTGGGATTACTTATGCCTTCAGCTAACTGGGGAAAGGGGAAGCTATGCCCTATAACCTGAAATCAAGGAGAAAAGCAGGGGGAAAAGCTACGAGTAGGAACTATTAGGTGAATTAAATCGCTATTTGAATCAGTTATAAATTAGCTGCGGATTTGAGGATAAGCATTACTCACAGCATAACTACTCTGATAGCGTCCGCTCTTGTAGTGCGTATAGAGACTGATGTTCCGCTCTACTCCTGCTGTATTCTTCATCCGTCTGCCGTGTACAGGCATCCGCTGAGTTAGATAGACAAGAGTATCTGTCGGAATGCGGTAATCGCCGAAGTGCTGCTCCGAGAAACGAACCTTGGTAAACCACCGGTTCTTTTTGATAGCAAGCATCAACGATCCACCTATATCTGCATTGACAGACTTCCCCAACAGAGCAACCTCTCCCAAAAGTTGATTTTCATGGGGAGGGGTTGGCTGAACAATTTCAATCACTCCTCCCATGGCATCACTGCCATAAAGCAACGAAGAGGGTCCCTTCTTTACATCGACCGCCTCAATATTAAAGGCATCAATCTCCAATCCGTGGTCGGCTCCCCACTGTTGTCCCTCCTGTTTTATTCCGTTTTCGGTTACGGCAATCCGGTTAAAACCCATTCCCCGAATCATCGGTTTAGAGAAGCCGGAGCCAATATCCATCGACTGAATGCCGGGAAGTTGCCCGATGGTCTGCATCAGATTTCCTGTGAAGTGTTTGTGCAGGTATTCTTGCCGAAGCACATCAAGAGCCAGTGTCGTTTTCTTTTGTTGGATATGCTGATAGGATTCAGTAATCACGACTTCAGATAAAGACACACTTTTGAGTGAATCGGCCGTTTGTGCACACACAGGCAGAGCCAACCATACTCCCAGCATACCCGAAAAATAATTGATATGCATCGTATAATCATTTGAATGTAATAAAAAGAAATAAGTAAAATCAAGCTAGTACGGGAGGTGCACGCAGACAAGGCGAGTAAGAGAGCGCAAAACTTATCTTACTCAGGTAAACTACCGGCTCACACGGGGTAAGCGTTAATCGAAAGTCGAAGTGAAGTATTTCGGCCTGTATAAAAGGCGAAACGGTAAAATGACAAATAGCACAACTATCGTAGGGGTTGCTCGTCTGCCTATGATCCGAATGACAGGCAGACGGATGCTCACTGTCCGCATGATTGTGAAGAGACTTCACAACCAAGAGAGGCATAAATGTAACAAACAACAGCCATGCTATGAGTATTCTTTTTTCGGCTTTCTTCATTCGAAATGCTTTTGGAGCATTACAAAGATAGGCAGTGTTGGCGAGAAACACAACCTTATTGTATTTTTATAAGATGTTTTACGTGTCGGATATATTGGTGAGCAGCTTACTGTAGAATAGTTCCACAGCGTTGTAGAACTATTCTACAAGAGAGACAAAAGCTAACTCCTTTTTATCTTTTTTATCTTTTTGCAACCTTATTGTAATCAGTAATTTAGATCAACAGCCACCGTTTACTCTCTCTTTGGCACATATATTGAATAAACTACTATAATAGAAGAAAGAGTTATATAGGTAATAAAAAATTATTTTTATGAGGAAATGTAAGATTGTATGCGTGCTAATGCTTTGCTTATTTACGCATCAGATAAAAGCGCAAGTAACGGCAGTAAAAGGGATAGTAACATCATCCGAAGACAAGTTGCCACTGATCGGAGCAACCGTAAAAATCAAAGACACAGGCAACGGCGTTATAACAGACCTGGATGGAGCTTACACGCTCGAGGTGAAACCCACTGATAAACTGCTCATTATTGAGTATGTGGGAATGAAACCCGTAGAGGCTAAGATTCCAGCCGACGGCCTACTGAATGTGGTACTTCAACCCAGCACCATCAGTCTGGACGAGGTAGTGGTGACGGGATACGGAAACTTCTCCAAATCTTCTTTTACCGGATCGGCTAATACACTCCGTGCCGATTTGCTGAAGAATGTTCCGGTGATGTCGGTCGAACAAAAGCTGCAAGGCATGACCTCGGGTGTATCCATCACCAGTGGTTCCGGGCAACCCGGAGGAAATCAAAGCATTCGCATCCGTGGAATGGGATCCTTCAATGCATCGCAAGAACCCTTGTTTGTAATCGACGGTGTACCGGTTAGCTCAGGCAGTCTTAGTAGCGGCAGTAGTGCCGAGGCTTCGTATATGAACAATGCCAAAACCAATGTAATGAGCACCCTCAATCCGGCAGATATCGAGAATATCACGGTTATTAAAGACGCAGCAGCAGCCTCACTCTACGGTTCGCGGGCAGCCAATGGTGTTATTCTGATAACCACCAAACAAGGAGCTGTTGGGCGTACACAGGTTACCTTCCGAGCCAATGGCGGATTTTCGGATGCAGCAGTATCGTTTCGTCCTACACTGAATGGAGAGCAACGCCGGGAACTCATCTACGAAGGATTGCTCCATTCGGCCATCGATCAAGGAATGGACTCCCCACAAACCTATGCCGACAGCCAGATCAACACTTATGCAGGTATACCCGGAATAGGATATACAGACTGGCGGAAAGAGCTTTTCCGCAAAGCAACGCACCAAAGCTACGAAGCTTCTGTATCGGGAGGAAACGATAAAACAACCTTTTACAGTTCGCTGGGCTTCAACCGACAGGAAGGGTTGGTCGAGAACTCCAGTCTTGACCGTTATTCGGCTCGCCTGAACGTAGTACAGAAAGTTGGTAAAAGAGGTGAGGTAGGTGCTAATGTCATGTTCAGTCAAATTAACCAGGAGATGAACGAAGAACGCACATCGAGTATCAACCCTTTCTTTGTGGTAGCAGTCAACGGCACTCCCTCTTTTCCGGTGCGGGATGCTTCGGGCAATTATGTAGGCTCTTACCCCGGCTCTACCGTCAACCCTCTTCGCGATATTCGGACCGATTACAACCGAAGCCGTATCACCCGTATGTTTTCGACCGGATACGGTTCGATCGAACTAATCAAAGGACTTAAGTTGAAAGAGGTGCTGAGTTATGACTACTCCATACAAAAGGATGCCCGTTATTGGAACCCACTCAGTGGTGCAGGTGCCAAGAGCGGAAGCGATGCCCAAACCGCCAAAGGGTTTATCGAATATGGCAGACTCACCTCATCGACTTCATTGAACTTTTTACGCACTTTTGCCCACAAACATCAAATCGATGCCCTCATTGCCTACGAACTGGAAGATTATCAAACCGACAATGCTGTAGGAGACAAATCGAAACTACCATCCGACATATTGGTAGAGCCCGACAATGCAGCCGTACTTAACAGCTTCACATCGAATACACAGGCTTCGAGAATGATTTCATATTTGTCGCGCATCAATTACAATTACGACGAACGTTACTATGTGGCTGGAAGCTTCCGCCGCGACGGAAGTTCACGTTTACCCATGGAGAATCGTTGGGGCAACTTCTGGTCGGTATCGGGTATGTGGCACTTAAGCAACGAATCGTTCATGGAGCCACTCAAGAAAGTACTCAGTGATGTTAAGTTTCGTGCCTCATACGGAGTGAACGGAAACCAACCCGGAGCTTTTTATGGTTTTATGGGGCTCTATGGCTACGGACAAAACTACATGGGAGCAGCCGGCTCGTATGAAACCACACAAGCGAACAACGGATTGAGATGGGAAAAGAACTACAACCTGAACCTAGGGGTAGACATCGCCTTGCTTGGACGCATCTTTATGAGTCTGGAATACTATAACCGCGATACCAAAGACTTACTATACAATCGTCCTACCAGCGCCACAACCGGATTTCTGAACTATCTGGGCAACCTGGGACAACTCAATAACAAGGGTTTCGAATTCGAATTGCGTACGGTTAACTTTGCCGGTACCGACTTTAACTGGACAACCGTCTTAAACATGAGTCATAACCGGAATAAAATTGTAACGCTCGATGGTCAAATGGATCAATCCATTGCAGGCAGTTGGTTTATTCGCAAAGTAGGATTACCTTTTAATACGTTTTACGTGAAGGAATTTGCCGGTGTCAGTCCAGAGACCGGAAAAGCGCTTTACTACCTCAACACCATCAACGAACAAGGAGAGTATGACCGCACCGTAACAGACAATGCCGGCAAGGCGCAAGCCATCCCCTACAAGTCTGTCGATCCCAAAGTATCGGGTGGACTAACCAATATCCTCTCTTATAAATGGCTGGATCTTAGCATGACCTTTACCTACTCACTGGGCGGATATTCGTTTGATAAAACGGGTACGTACAATGAAACCGATGGAAGCAACGAGTCCAATCGGAATCTTCCACTCTATGCCTTGAACCGCTGGCAGCAACCGGGTGATGTAACCAATGTTCCCCGCTTTGTCATCGGGCAACCGGCAGGACCGCAAAATTCCTCGCGATATATTCACAGCACCGACCATATCCGATTGAAGAACCTGACTTTCGGTGTTACGCTTCCACATACCTGGGTACGCAAAGCCATGATCGAAAAAGCACGCTTTTACTTTTCGGGAAGCAACCTGCTTACATGGGTCAAGTGGAATCAATACGATCCGGAAGTACCCGTATCGGGCGAGGTATTCTGCGAAACACCTCCCATGCGCACCTTTAGTTTTGGTGTCGAGGTTACTTTCTAAACCGCCATTTCTTTGAATTATTCATTAAAAAACATCCCATTATGAAACGTTTATCACTCTATATCATCGCAGCCTCTTCGCTTATGCTTCACTCCTGTACAGGCGACTGGCTTAACCTGAATCCATCGACTTCTGTCACGAGCGAGCAAGCAGTAAGCACACTGAACGATGCGCAAACAGCCCTTAACGGCATATACCGACTGGCTGCCTCGCACAGCTATTATGGCGATAACTATCTGTACTATGCCGATTGCAGAGGAGAAGACGTACAAGCACGCATCAGTAAAGGAGCCGGCAGAAGAGTCTCTCCTTACTACGAGTTTAACGTAACGGCGGATGACGCATTCAACGTCACCCGTGTTTGGAACCAACCCTATATCGTTATCCATCAAGCCAACAGCCTGATCGAAAAGATAGACGCCGGAAAAGTGATTACCGACAATACCACCGAACTCAATCGTATCAAAGCCGAAGCATTGAGCATGAGAGGGCTCGCTCTTTTCCACCTCACTCAGCTCTTTGGTATGCCATATACGCTTAACAACGGAAGCTCATTAGGTGTTGCCATCGAAACCACCACCACTCCCCCCACCCATCAGCCGACACGCAATACGGTTGCCGAATGCTATGCTCAAGTAATCAATGACATGGAGCAGGCATTGCCTCATCTGTCGAATAGCAAACACGACGGGTATCAAAACAGCTGGAGCGTAAAAGCATTACTCTCGCGCATCTATCTCAACATGAACAACAATGCGCAAGCACTGAAGTATGCCAAAGAGGTGATAAACAATGGTGGTATCTATACGTTGTTCACGCACGACGAATATCCTCGTGTATGGGGAAAGGACTTCAACTCCGAGTCGCTTTTTGAATTTTATTATACCTTGTCCGAGCCGGCAGGTGGCAGCGGAGGCGAAGGTGCACCGATGGTATATGCCGATAATACCAAAGACTGGAACAACCTGGTGCTGACCAAAGCCTTTCTCGACTTACTCAATGAAGACCCCAAAGACGTACGCCACACACTAACCCGACTACCCGAAAAACCGACCGAAGACGTAGAACCCATTCAGTCGGCAGGGCACCCTAAATACCTGATTAAGTATCCGGGAAAAACAGGAGATGTAACCACCGGCAATCCACAAGACAATGACATTTGCGTCATTCGCCTCTCCGAGGTTTATCTGAATGCTGCCGAAGCTGCTTTCAAACTTGGCAATAGCGAAGAGGCATTGACTTACCTCAATGCCATCGTCACCCGCTCTAATCCTGAAAAATCAGTATCAGCCTCACAACTTACACTGGAACGTATTTTGCAAGAACGCCGCAGAGAGTTGGTTGGCGAAGGACAGGCATTCTTTGATTACCTGCGCAACGGAAAGTCCGTTAGCCGAATCGGTGGATGGCACCTACCCACCTTGTCGGTACAGGCGGCAACCATTACTCCATCAGATCCTCGCGTAGTACTACCTATACCGCAGGCGGAAATCGATGCAAATCCGAATATGATACAGAATCCGTAAGCTATGTAAACAAGAGGGAGAGGGAGAATTGTTAAAATTCTCCCTCTCCCTCTTAACTCAGTTGTATGCATCTTCCATTTACCATTACGGTAACCGTTGGGATGGGAGCTCCTGATTACGTAATAAACGGCTGATATTTTTATGGTGTAAAACAATAATAAGTATCATACAAACCAGCAAATAATATACTGTTGGAGTTATTCCATAAATAACAAACTCGCTGACAACCATCGTAATGGCCAGAACGATAGAGGCCAACGAAACATACTTAAAACACCATTTAGTGATAAAATAAAATGCCACCGAGATAAAAACCGAATAGGGAGCAAGTAAAACGGAAGCACCCAATGTCGTGTTTACTCCCTTTCCTCCCTTGAACTTCAGAAAAATACTGAAATCATGCCCCAAAATAGAGGCAAACGCTACATAATAGATGGATAAATCGGATACTATATTTTGATAATAAGTCACATTTAGATCATACGTTAAATAAAGATATAGACCGACGGGTAAGAGCCCTTTCGCCATGTCCAATAATTGGGTAATGGCTGCAATTTTTCTACCGGCTATTCTCCTTACATTGGTAGAACCGATATTTCCACTTCCCAACTCCCGAATATTTTGTCCGGTTACGTATCGAACCAATAGATATCCTACTGGAATGGAGCCTACTAAATAAGTGGCTAAAACAAATAGTATTTCAATCTGTACTCTCATTTCATTGCTTGCAAAATACGTACAGCCTCATCCACATGTTTCTCCGCATCCATTTGAGAATTAAACAGATAAACGACTTCTCCCTTTTTATTGACTATGTAAGTAACCCTTCCGGGAATCAACCCAAATAGATTGCTTGGCACACCAAATAATTTTCGCACCTTATTGCCCGTATCACTGAGCAGAAGATAATTCAACCGATGCTTCTTAGCAAATGCCAAATGGCTTTCCACGGATTGGGCACTAATCCCAATGATCATCGCATCGGCATCGGCAAACACAGCGAACTGATCGCGAAAGGAACAAGCTTCCTTTGTACAACCGGGGCTATCGTCTTTCGGGTAGAAGTAGATTACTAAATTCTTCTTTCCTACTACAGAGTCTAATGAGAATAATTCGCCATATTGATTTTTGAGTTCAAATGCCGGTACTTTGCTTCCTTCCACTACTTTCATGGTGTCGATATTAAAATAAATAATAAAAAGAACGATATAGACTAAAAGATAGAACAAATAAAAGTTTCGGAATTTACTGTATTTCTTATTTTCGGGATACAGATTTCCAAATAGCCCTTTGATTTCCAACCAGAATACGGGTTTGATATTAATCATCCAACTATCGGTTTGATATACCAGCTTGCGAAACTTACTTCTGTAATATCCCAAGGGAAGCCCCCAAGCTATAAACAGAATGAGCCAAAGATTTTTAGTTAATTCCATGAGCTTTTATTTTTTAGGAAACCAAGGGAAAAAAGAATTTGTTTTTCTTACATACTCATTATACTGCGGTTTGGTATGATTCAATGTCTTTTCGAGCAGAGCCACGCCCGAAACCTTGATAATGAGCAAAGTCATTATCACAGAACCGAGCACCTGCCAGTAGTTTCCGGCAGCGATACTGAATATACCGTAAGCCCACCACACGGCCGAATCACCAAAGTAGTTGGGGTGTCGGGTATATTTCCAGAATCCATAAGACAGTACCTTTCCTTTATTTTGAGGATTGTTTTTAAAACGCGACAATTGATAATCACCCCCAGCTTCGAAAGTAAACCCCACAAGCCAGACCAGAATGCCCAAGTAGTCGAGCACAGCCAGAGCATCTGATTGATTGCCCATACTAACACCCAGTAAAGGCAATGAAATCAGCATAGTCAATACCCCCTGCAATAAAAAGGTCTGAAAAAAGCTAATCCACCAATAGCGTTCGGTGCCATATTTTCTTCTGAACTCTTTGTATCTAAAATCCTCGCCTTTCCCTTTATTTCGCCAGGTAAGGTAGATAGACAACCTCATCCCCCAGATAGTAACCAAAACGAGCATCAGTATTTTTCGAGGAGTCAAATCGCCCGACATCCATACATAAAACGTATTGACCACCACAAAGCCGACTCCCCAAAAAAGATCAACAATACTTACATTCTTCAGTTGAACGCTCAAAAGCCATAAAAGCGTAAAAAGAGCCAAAATAATAAGCGATGCCTGTAAAAAGAGTGTTAACATTACGTTTTCATTTAATTAGTTAATAATAAAGAGATTGCTATCGATCCATTGCCTGCATGCATCCCAATAACAGGCGAAATATCAACAATAGAGGCGGCGTTTTTACCGATCAGTTTCCTCATATCTTGGGCTGTTTTTTCAGCACCTTCGGGGTTGTGGGCATGTAACACAATATAGTTCCATACCGTTTTCCGCCTACTTATATCTTCGATATGGCTCATTATTTTTTTTAAACTGGAGTGCTGGCTGAAGGTATTCCCAAACAAGAGTGATTTACCCTGCTCGTCCATAGAAATAACCGGATTAAAGCCAAGCAGACTGGCGATAAAACCTTTGGGCTTCGACACTCGTCCTCCTTTAATCATATACTTCAGGTCGCGAACACTGACAAATATCTTTGTTTGCGCCCTATCGTCAGTAATCATTTTCACAATAGAATCAGCCGTTTGGCCGGCTTCAATGTTTTTTGCAGCTTTCAGTACAAGCAGCCCCAATGCCCCAGATAAATTTTTAGAATCAATCACATAGACCGGCTTATTAAACTCTTTCGAAATACGCTTGGCGGCTTTTGCACTATTACTAAAAGTTCCACTGAATTGACTGGTCAGGTGTATTGCAATAACAGCATCGTAATGCGAAGCCAGATGGGAGTACAAATTAGTGAACGTCTGTTCGTTTATTTGAGACGTTTTAGGAAACTCGGTTGCCGATTCAAGCATATCGTAAAATTGATCGGGAATCATCGTTACTTTATCCAAAAAATGATTGTCACCGAAATTCAGATTGAGCGGAACAACGTTTATTTGATAATAATCAATCAATTCCTGCGCCAGATCGCAAGAAGAGTCAGTCACCAATGCAATATTCCATTTGCGTTTGGTAGCCGCTTCCTGTTGTCGAACCATGTCGTCGACTTTCTGAAAAGTAATAGTACCACACGCTTTCAACTCCTGAAAAAGTTCAGCGGGCCGATTGGTATGAACATGAATCCGGCAAATCGTTTCGGAACCGGCTACCACTACCGAATCACCGTTTTTACTTACTATTTTTTGAATCTCAGCATGGCCAACCCTCAAGTTTTTAATGATAGCTTCGGTACAGAAGCGATAAGTTATTTCCTGATCGACCATATGCTCAGGGTGAATAAGAGAAATGTTTGTTTGAAAACCGACAGCCAACTGCCGAATATTGCCGGTTCGCACAAAATCAATGATCCCTTTCATGAACAACACAAAGCCCTTTGCTCCTGCATCGACAAAGCCCGATTTATTTAACACCTTTAGTTTGAAGGTGGTTTCGGATAAGGATTTCTCCAACACGCAGAAAGAGTCGATTATCACATTTTTAAAATCATGAATCTTTTCTTTCTTCGTATTAAGAAACTCTGCCCACTCTTTAATAACCGTTAGCATAGTGCCTTCGACAGGATTCGAAATAGCCCTATAAATATAAGGAATCGACCGGCAAACGCTTTCGGCAAATTCGGTGATATTGATTCCGGCTTTGTTTTTTGTTTCACAACTCAGCCCATATAAAAACTGAGCAAAAATAACACCCGAGTTGCCTCTGGCTCCGACCAATGCTGCTTCTGCAATCTCATTTACTGTCGTTTTATACGATTTGTGCGGTTTGATGTTGTCTAATACAGATCGAACAGTAGCAGCTAAGTTGGTTCCGGTATCTTTATCATTTACCGGAAAAACGTTGATCTTATTTATTTCCGCCTGATGCTGAAGTAGCTGGTTCGCACCGGCAAGAAACGAATAGTAAAGAATCTTTCCGTTAACGACCGTATTGTAATTATTGTTTTTTTCTGCGTATTCAGCCATTGTTCTAATCGTTTGAAATTAATCTTGCCCGTTACTAACAAACAATTCAAACTGACTTTGAGTTCACCGAATAAGTCTAAATAAAGGAATAATCAATAGAAAGGAAAGAGAGGTCGAATGTTGATATGTATTAAAGGAAAAGAGCATCCGACTAGTACAAAGAGACTGCGGGCAGTCCGAAGAGTTCTTCGAGCTTCCCGCAGTATAGCAAAAATCACCACAAATGGTGTACCAACGGTTTGATATGCAAATTATAAACCTGCTCCACCAGCTGCATTTGAGCGGGAGTGAAAGATGGAAGCATAGCAGCCCGGGCATTCTGAGTGATCTGCATCGGAGAGCTAGCACCCGGAATAACACTACTCACAGCCGGATACATCAAAATATAACGCAAGGCCGACAGTGCGAGATTGTCTGTTTGTAATCCTTCTTTAAGCTCTTGGGCAGCTTGCAACCCGATAGTATAATCGACACCCGAAAATGTTTCTCCTTTGTCAAAAGCTTCTCCATTGCGGTTGTACGAACGGTGGTCGGCAGCTCCGAAGGTAGTAGCAGCGGTGTATTTACCGGTAAGCAATCCGCTTGCTAAGGGCACACGCACAATAATGCCTACATTTTTCTCTTGCGCACGTTCAAACAATTCCTGAGCGGGACGCAAGCGAAACATATTAAAGATAATTTCGATAGCCGAGATATCGTATTCGAGTGCCTGCAACGCTTCGTCGATACGCTCTACACTGACTCCGTAGTGTTGTATTTTTCCGGAAGCTTTTAGTCGGTCCAAGGCATCAAAAGCCGTTTTGTTGTGATACACTTCGGAAGGCGGACAGTGCAACAGCACAAGGTCGAGACTATCCACCTGCATATTGCGCAGAGAATCTTCTACAAACCGGTTGATGTTTTCTGCATTGTATCCCTGAGCACAATGTGGGTCAAGCTTGCGTCCACATTTGGTCACGACAAAAATCTTTTCCTCTTTCGTTTTCAGAAACTTACCTATGGCGCGCTCACTTTCTCCTCCTTGGTAAATATCGGCCGTATCAATAAAATTAATTCCTGCCTGATAGGCGGCTTCGAGCGTATCCATCGCATTCTGCTCATTAAACTCCTCACCCCACTTAGAGCCGAGTTGCCAGGTACCCAATGATATCTCGCTCACACGGAAACCTGTTTTACCTAATATTCTGTAATTCATATTTCTTCTTTGTTATTTCAACAAAGATATTGATTTGTTGGCACATACCCAATACAAGTAAATAAAAAGCTTTCAAAACAGTTATTGACGGTTCAACGATTTCCTTTTAATACCACTAATCTCTTATCACATAATTCATTCATCGCTAAATATAATACTCTACCATATCCACCAGTCCGGCACGTAGGGCATATTTAGTCGCTTCGTATACATTGTTTGTTCCAAGTTTCCTGAAAATATTTTTTTTATGAGTAATAATGGTATGAGTGCTAGAGATACGCTCCATCGCTATTTCTTTTACTGATTTTCCGCGTACAATCAGTTTTAGTATATCAATTTCTGTGGCAGTCAGTATGGAATGAATTTTAGGCTTGTTAATATCGATAATCAGTAAATTAGTAATCTGATTACATAGAAAACGTTCGCCGCGCGCAGCATAAATTAGAGCAGAACAGATCTCTTCACCTAAATTCTCTTTCAAAATCATACCTATATTCCTTTTTACACTCAGTTGACGGATAAGGTCATCACTAAATTCATTAGAAAATAGAATCCAAGAAGCACCTGAAAAGCGATTTCCAATAATGAAGAACTCTTCTATGCCATTCAGGTCGAACAGTATATAATCAAGAATAACCACAGGTTTACTATGCTCTATAAGCGCAAGTGTCAGCCCCTTCTTATCCACGACATCCACAATACGATACTCTGTAAAAGTCATAGAGATATATTGGCGTAATCCCATTCTGGTTATATCCTGATTATCTGCAATAATAAATGTAGTATCGGTGTTTATCATTATCCATTTTTTATCTTTTGGTTTAATCACCGGAGCACTTACAGCTATACTAGTTGCTCCATCGAAAATTTATGCCTCTGCAAATATAGTAATGGCTTCATAATCATACAATACCACATATGTGGTATTGTATGATTATCTTAACGATCATCCATTAAAATTCCCGGCAATACTGGCTACTCTATCTAATTGTTTCTCAGTATGAGCCACAGATACGAAGCAAGCTTCGAACTGTGAGGGAGACAAATAGACGCCATGTGCTAACATATAGCGAAAAAAACTTCCAAAGCGAACGGTATCGCACTGCCTCACATCTTCAAAATTATTCACTTCACCTTCGGTGAAAAATAAGGTGAACATATTTCCAACAGCATTAATAACGATACCTTTACCAGCCAGTTGCTTTCTCAATTGCTCAACAAACCGACCTGCTTTTTTATTCAACGCATCGTATACACCTTGTTGAGAGAGGAGATCAAGAGTCTTTATCCCAGCACTCATTGCTACCGGATTTCCAGATAGTGTACCCGCCTGATAAACATCCCCCTCAGGTGCCAACATTTGCATAATATCTGCCCTTCCACCAAAGGCTGCAGCAGGAAACCCACCACCTACAATCTTTCCTACGGTAGTTAGGTCGGGCGTAATATTAAATAATTGTTGAGCCCCACCGGCTGTCAGACGAAAACCGGTAATCACTTCATCAAAAATAAGCAGAGCGCCATAAGCGAGAGTCACTTCACGAAGGTAATGCAGGAAACCGTTTTGGGAAGGTACTACGCCCATATTGGCAGGTACAGGCTCTACGATGACGGCTGCAATTTCCTTACCGTGAATACTAAACAGATGGTCGACCGCCTTTTTATCATTGAAGGGAAGGCATAGCGTATATGCCACAAACGCATCTGGAACACCGGCAGATAAAGCGCTAGCTAAAGTAGTCACTCCTGATCCGGCACCAACAAGCAGATGATCGACATGTCCGTGATAGCATCCGACAAACTTCACAATCAGATTTCGGTTGGTATATCCCCGAGCCAGACGGATGGCCGACATCACCGCTTCAGTACCCGAATTAACAAAACGCACACGTTCCATCGAGGGGATAAAATGATTGACTCTACGAGCGAGTTCTGTTTCCTGTAAAGTAGGAATACCATAACTAGTTCCAAGTTTAATCGATTGATTAACAGTACGCAAAACCGCTGAATGAGCATATCCGAGAATAAACACCCCCCATGATAAACAAAAATCGATATAATCGTTACCGTCCACATCTGTCAATATTACTCCTTTGGCTCGCTCAATGAAAAGAGGATTCTCTCCCACAGCTTTTAAGGCACGCACGGGACTGTTTACCCCTCCGGGAATATACTTCAATGCCTCTTTATAGGCTGCAATAGATTTTGTTCTGTTTAACATTCGGAAGTTTGTTTTATGAATGATGAGTCAATAAGCAACGTTTTTTTCACCTCCTGCCACTTGCCTAACTTGGCCATCTCTTCTTCAATAATCTTTTCTGCACTTTTTACTTCATTCTGTCGATACGAGAGCGTTTGTTTAGCAAAATGTTCGATATCTTCGATATTATACAAGGTGATGCCCGGCATGTCTCCTACGCACTGATCCACATCGCGCGGAAAAGCAAGATCAAATACTAGTATTTCACCTCTGTCTTGGGGGAAGTCTGCAGGATGAATGAGCGAATGGGGAGCAGAAGTAGCGCAAATGAGCACATGAGAGAAACGGAGTAAGTCCCTCTTCTTGTCTAACGCCATGGCTGTACCATTATACTTTCGAGCCATCTCAACGGCTTTTTCGATATTACGATTAGATAGATATATATTGACTGCACCTCGGGCCGTAAGAAATTTCAGTATATTCTCCGTCAATTTGTTGATGCCGATAATACCCACTATTTTGTTTTTCAAATCGATACCATACTCACCTAGCATATCGACAGTAACCTGACTGTGCGAAACAGCTCCCTCGGCAATTTTTGTTTCGGTTCGCACACGCTTACCTACGTGTATAGCCGTCTGAAACAATCGGTTAAGCGAAGACGATAGGGAGTAATTTCTTGCTGCCTGCACATACGCCTGCTTCAGTTGCCCTTGTATGGCACGCTCACCAATGAGCGAAGATTCCAGTCCGGAAGCAACTCTGAACAAGTGACGAGCCAGTTTATCAGGTATTTCGCCTTCGCCCCAATATACTTCGACACGATTGCAGGTAGCCAACAGCACGTGTGGCACACTTTGGTCCAGTTTTATAGTTGCCGATAGGTTTTCTCTTTCGGCAAGCGTATAGTCGGCATGATTGATTGATTTACTTTGAATCATATTGGTTTGTTATTTAAGAGACTCTTTATCTATTTGCACCCATTCTATAATCCGGTCACGTATTCGGAGCGATCTGCGCACATCGGTTGCATTGGAGGAAACCGAAATGCAAATCGCCCCTTCTTGGTAAATGGCAGGTGAAGCAATATCACATAAAGCCGGATTGTCACATACGCTGGCCAGCACTCCCAACTCCTGGGCATCTTGTTTGATTTGTCGGTTCAGTACTTCATTTTCAGTACAGATATAGGCCAAAAATACGCCCCGAAGATCTTCCTTCTCGTACTTCTTCTGTATTAATGTGAAGGGTAGCGCACGAAATCCTTCACGAAAGTCTGGCGAAAAAACGGTTGCCTCTTTTGTAAAGCGGCTAAGGATCGTTGCTTTATGCATTCCTACCTTACCCCCACCTATTATCACAATTTTCTTTCCGGTGATATTAAGAGAAACCGGTAGAAAAATGAGGTTATTGTCTGTATTCATAAACTGTTTTTTATTATTTACCTGCGATGCAGACCACACTCCTTGTGTTCAGGGCTCTCCCACCACCAACGACCGGAACGGATGTCTTCGCCCGGCACAACCGAACGGGTACAAGGCTGACAGCCAATGCTAGGAAAATTTCTTTCGTGTAAAACATTAAACGGTACATTATGTGCACGTATATAATGCCACATTTGTTCTTCTGTCCAATGTACCAACGGGTTTACTTTAATCAACCGATTAGTGGCATCCCATTCCACACTCTTTACACCTGTACGTGTTACAGATTGCTGGTTACGTAAGCCGCAAATCCACACATCGAGCGTAGCAAAGGCTCGGAGCAACGGCTCTATCTTACGAACGCCACAACAGGCTTTACGCTTATCTACACTCTCGTAAAAGGCATTGATACCGTTGTCTGTTACATATTTCTCGACAGCGTTATGCTCGGGGAAATAGACTTCCATCCGAATATCATATCGGTTATTCGTTCGATCTATCAAGTGATAAGTTTCTGGAAACAGTCGTCCCGTATCAATGGTAAAGATACGTGCATGCGGATTGATACGTACAATCATATCGGTCAGCACTTGATCTTCCAAACCCATACTTGACGCCAAAGCAATACGATTTCCAAAACGCTCGAGCAGATATACCAGAAGTTCCTGAGGCGACTTATTTTCAAAATCTGCACAGAGTTGTGTTGCTACTATTTCAGGGTTTTCCATATTTATTTCTTTTGTTTCGTAGGGTCTGTAATCATTCCGGCACCTACCGTTTCAAAGGTAGATGCATCGATAAAAACGAGGCTTCCTGTCAACCTATTTTCAGCATAATAGTCATAATGCAAAGGTTTGGAAGTCTTCAAACGAGCGTACACGATATCGTTCATATCAACTCGTTTATCGACACCATCTTGTTCGAGCGTGTTAATATTAACTTTGTAATCAATTTCCTTTACCATACCCATCATCTCGCCGGTTGCATGGCGAATGATATACTTGTGATTCAGAGACAAAGGGCAATGATTAAGCCAACATATCAGCAAAGGGATATCTGATCCATGACAAGGTTCCTCTCCCTGTTTCACCAGTATGCAGCCTCGACTCACATCCACATCATCGGCCAAACTGACAGCGACGGATTGGGGTGCAGCAGCCTCCTGTAGGGTTTTATCAGCCTCATCAATGGCTGTTACGGTAGAGTGTGTAAGTGATGGTAGTATGGTTACTTTATCGCCTACTTTCAGTTTACCACTTGCCAGACGTCCTGCATAGGCTCTATAGTCGGGAAATGTAACATTCTGTGGTCGTATCACATATTGCACAGGCAGACGCATGGGTAGCTGCTCAAGACCGTTTTTCAAGGGTAAGGTTTCAAGTAAATGCAGCAGTGTACCACCGGTGTACCAAGGCATATAAACTGAAGGGTTTACCACATTGTCTCCATCGCGTGCCGAGATAGGAATGTAATATACCTGCTTCAGATCGAGCTTCTCGGCTACGGAGGCATATTCTTTTTGAATCTTCCTGTAGACCTCTTCCGAAAAATCAACCAAGTCCATCTTATTGATAGCTACAACCACATAGTCGAGCCGTAACAAGGAGGCAATATACGAATGCCGCTTGGTCTGCTCGAGTATTCCATGACGAGCATCTACTAAAATAATGGCAGAATCCGCAGTAGAAGCACCGGTCACCATGTTGCGAGTGTACTCAATATGTCCCGGCGTATCGGCTATGATAAACTTGCGACGAGGTGTGGCGAAGTAGCGATAAGCCACATCAATCGTAATTCCTTGTTCACGTTCGGCACGGAGTCCATCGGTAAGTAAAGCTAAGTTTACCTCATCGCCTCCCAAGTGCTTGCTGGCTACCTTGACTGCCTCCAGCTGATCTTCGAAAATTGATTTGCTATCATACAGTAAGCGTCCTATCAAGGTGCTCTTTCCATCGTCTACACTGCCGGCTGTAGTAAAGCGTAGCAATTCCATATCTAAATATCCGTTCATCTTCTTTTTCTAATTTCAGGTAAAACAACTAAAAATAACCCGCTTTCTTTCGGTCTTCCATGGATGCCTCCGAGCGTTTATCATCCGAACGTCCTCCACGCTCGGTAACTCTCGAGGAGGCTATTTCGTTAATGATATCTTCAAGGGTATTTGCTTCAGAAAGGGTAACACCGGTACAGGTGATATCGCCTATCGTGCGGCAACGTACTTTATGACGCTCTACCTTTTCTTCGGGTTTAAGCTTCATAAACGGGTAATAGGCCAACCAAACGCCCTCACGTTTAAAAATCTCACGTTCGTGAGTATAATACAAAGAAGGCAATTCAATTTTCTCCTGAAGAATGTATTGCCATACGTCCATCTCAGTCCAGTTACTAAGTGGGAACACCCGGAAGTGCTCATCTTGCTGTTTTTTGCCATTAAACAGATTCCATAACTCGGGTCGCTGGTTCTTAGGATCCCATTGTCCGAATGCATCTCGGTGAGAAAAGAAACGCTCCTTAGCACGTGCTTTTTCCTCGTCACGCCGTGCTCCTCCCAACGCTACATCGAATTTATGCTTCTCCAGTGTATGGAGTAGTGTTATCGTTTGCAGTTTATTACGACTGGCGTTGTATCCGGTCTCTTCGATTACAGCTCCTGTATCAATTGATTCCTGCACCGAACCTACTATAAGCTTCACTCCCATCTTCCTTACCCATGCATCTCGAAAACGAATAGTCTCTTCGAAATTATGTCCCGTATCAATATGTAGAAACGGAAAAGGTATGGCTGCCGGATAAAAGGCTTTGTAGGCCAAGTGGGCTATAACGATAGAGTCTTTTCCGCCCGAAAACAACAAAACCGGTTTCTCAAACAGGGAGGCTACTTCGCGCAAGACATACACGGCCTCGGACTCCAGTTCTTTTAAATGTGTCATTTTTTCTTTCATACTTTTCGTTTTTTATAGTCCGTATTGAACATACCTTTTGGCGTAATAAGATATAATCAATGCAGCTCCCGCACGGCGAATGGCCGTAAGACTTTCGACAAAAACACGCTTTTCATCAAATAAACCCTGTTGTGCTCCATTAATCAGCATGGAGTATTCGCCGGATACCTGGTAAGCCACCATGGGATAAGCGGGAAACTTACGGGAAGCGCGGTATATAATATCCAAATAAGGTAAAGCCGGTTTCACCATAATCCAATCGGTGCCTTCTTCTATATCCGCTTCAATCTCTTCTACCCCCTGATTCATCGTGCGGTAATCCATCTGGTAAGTTTTACGGTCACCAAAAGAAGGGGCTGAACCTGCCGCATCACGAAACGGGCCGTAATAGGCAGAGGCATATTTAGCCGAATAAGCTAGTATTCTGGTAGATAAGTTTGCTGTATTCAGACGCCGACGAATAGCTTCAATCTGTCCGTCCATCATCGCCGAAGGGGCAACGAAGTCTGCTCCTGCCAAAGCATGCTGAAAAGCCATTTCGGCCAACAGCGGCAAGGTTATATCGTTCTCTATATTGTGACAATCGAGCAATCCGCAATGACCATGTGAGGTATATCCGCACAAGCAAACATCCGTAAACACAACGATCTGAGGAAAGCGTGCTTTAATAGCCCGAATAGCCCGGCAAATCAAACTATCAGGTTGATAAGCAGCTGTACCTTGTTCGTCTTTATCAGCTTCGGGAATAACTCCGAACAATAATACTTTGTCAATACCCAGCAATGATACCTCATCAATATCTTTCAGTAATAGATCGATCGAAAAACGATAAACGTCTTTCATCGTTCCAATCTCTTCCTTTACCCCCTCTCCCTCGATTACAAAATAGGGATAGATAAAATCGGATGGAAGAATGGGTGCTACATCAGCATAATTATCTCTAATTTCTTGTGTCTTCCTTAATTCTCTGAAACGTTTCATATAGTTCTTTTTTTAATTTATTGCTGGTGGTTTTTCCTTTGCCAACCAAAGGTATTCCATCAGGCAGATGAATGTATCGATTCTTAAATGACTCTACCCCAGACGGAGAAGAGAACAATATCTTATCATAATGCGAAAGGTCTACTTTCACTACTTCGGGATGAGGTGTATTCTCGTATACCACCAAATTTGTAACTTGGTTACCTATTTGTTCAAGTTTGTCGGAGAGCGTGGTCATCCCCTTATCAGAACGGGGTAGCAGGATACGTTTGCCAACTATACCCTCTTGGGTAAACCAGGCTATCAACCCCTCTGCCGATTCGGTAGATGATTCCAAATCAGGACAAATGTGTCGCTTTAGTAACTCGTCGGAGGTTACGGGACCCACTGATGCTATCTTGACCGATGAGAGTCGGCGTATATCCATTCCTACCTTGTTTAGTAACTCAAAAAAATAGCGGACGCCATAACGACTGGTAAAAACAATCCAATCATAATCAGTTAGTTGCAAGCTACTTATGACCTCTTCGACAATTTCTTTTTTGTTGATACTAACCAGTGGGATATGGGTAATGACTTCGCGATCGGTACTAGAAGGAGCCATGGTACCCGTGAACAGTACAGCTTGCCTACTACGACTGCTTTCAAAAGCCACTACTTCACCAATGATGACTAAGATTGGGGTAGGATAACGAGCAACCGTAAATTGCAACTCTTTCAGGGTAGAAAAAAAGATTTGCTGGTCGGACAAAGATACATTAGTAACCAGAGCCACAGGGAGGTCAGGCCGTCGTCCGCTTCTGATCAATGCTTCGCCTATATCAGCGAGATGAGCCCCCCCCATATAATACACCAGCGTATCGGCCGAAGGCGTTTGCACTGTTTTTTCGTGTCCGGTTACGAAAGCAAAAGAGGAAGCCACCCCCCGATGAGTTAAAGGTATATGCGTATAGGCCGACAATGCCATGCCCGACGAGATACCGGGAATAACAGATATACGAACAAAGCGGCTTTGCATATAATCGATCTCCTCTCTGCCGTGGGCAAATACCATTGGGTCACCTCCCTTCAAGCGCACCACTGCACGGCCAGACAAAGCTGCCCGATAGATTAGTTCATTAATTTCATCTTGATGATGGCTATGCTTGCCTTTACGCTTGCCCACATATACTTTCTCTGCTTGGTATTTGTTGAGATAAGCTTTATCAACCAAGTCATCATGAAAAATCACATCGGCTTCTTTTAAGGCTTTATCCCCTGCTAAGGTAAGCAGTTCAGGGTTTCCTGGTCCGAAACCAACCAAGGTTACCTGTCCGAATCGGTTTCTTATATCATGTGCTGAAAAGGAGGCTTTTAATTCCGGTCGGTTTACCACTCCAATCACCGCCAGATTACCCTGTAAAGGGTGTGTACGAAAGTGTAATTTCTCGGATATCCGCCCCGATAGTCCTAACCTATTCAGGGCACAGGTTGCTACGATGAGTGCATCCACGTATCCATTGTCTACCTGAGCGATACGTTCCTCTATCGTACCTCTTATGGCAACTATCTCGATATCTTTGCGCAGGTGTTCTAATTCGGCCTTGCGTGTTTTTGAGCTAGTACCGATACGACTGCCTGAAGGTAGTTCGGCGAGAGTTAGCGAACCACGACTCAGTAGCGAGTCACTTTGATCGCTCGCCTCGGTAAGGCAATACAATTCGAGCCCTATAGGAAGCGGATAAGGTAAATCCTTGGCCGAATGTACAGCTATATCAACCTGCCCGCTTAATACAGCTTGATCCAATTCACGAGTAAAAATGTCTCCGGCAACATCACTCATGAGCGAAATCTCTTTATGCACGTCTCCGTAAGTAGCAGTCTCTTCGAGTTGATACTGAACAGTGGGAAACAAGCTAAAAAGTTCCTTGACCTGTAATAAAGAGAGTGGACTGTTTCGGGCAATTACTTTGATTGTTTTATTTTCCATTTCATCTATTTTATTCGGTTTCTTGAAAAGCGCGAAGTAACCATTCGTCCTGTTATGCTCAATATCAAGATGATGATCGTTAATAATAAAGCGGCAGCATAGGCCCTTTCGCGCACCTCGGGGATGGGGCTGGACAGTTGAAAGAATACCGACAGAGGCAAGGTAGCGGCAGGTTCGTTGAGCCCTGCCGGGATATTATCTGTAAACCCCGCAGTAAACAAAACACCCGCTGCATCGCCAATGGCACGTCCGATAGAGAGTAAGGTAGCAGTAGCTACACCGGGAGCTATTTGTCGAAGCACCACCTTGCATACCTCCAACCGGGTAGCACCCAATGCATAAGTCGACTCCAATAGTTCTAGGGGGATCGACTTGGCTATTTCATCCATGGAGCGTACAAAAATGGGAACAGTCAACATCGTAATGACAACGATACCGCCTAAAAGGGAGGTTTTTAACCCGAAGAAAATCATAAGGGTAAAGGCAAAAGCTCCATACACAATCGAAGGAATACCAAAAAGTACATCGAACGATAAGCGTGTTAGATAGGTAAGTCGTGAGCCTTTCTTCAGATACACATTCATATAGAATACGATGGGAATGCTAATAAGCAAGCCCAGCACGGTAGAACCTCCTACCACCATCAGTGACCCCACAATGGCATTCAGTATTCCCCCTTCTCTTCCCAAATAAAACCCTCCACCGGGCAATGAAGTGATCATCTCCCAAGTTAACGAAGGGAGGCCGGTTTTGGCTATCGTCCAGATAATACTGCCAAAGAAGCCAAGTACCGTCAGGGTTGCCAACAGCATCAAAGCATGAATCACTTTCTCTTCTATAAATTTCAATCTCATAACTTAAATTTCTTTTCAACATTATGCAGCACAATCCGAGAAAGTACATTGAATAACAAAATAAGGACAAACAGAATCAAGGCTGCAAACATCAGAGCCGATTCATACATGGGCAACGAGAGCATCTCTCCGTAGTTATTCGCTATCAGTGCCGGCAAAGGATAAACACTATCAAGCGGTGAGTGAGGGATGCCCACCATATTACCGCAAACCATTAACACTGCCAATGTTTCGCCAAAAGCTTTCGATACCGCCAACACAATGGTAGCAATGATGCCAGGCGAAACTTTTCGAAGCACAACCAATCTGGAGGTTTGCCATTGTGTAGCACCCAAAGAGGCTGATGCCTCTTTCAAATCGGCAGGAATGGTCGAAAAGAGTTCAACAAAGAGACTTACCAGCAGCGGAATAATCATCACACTCAGAATAATGGATCCTGTAAGCAGGGAATAACCGCTCGTGTAATCGACAAATAGAGGCCCCACCGTATCTGCAATCCAAGGTACAATGAGGAGTGTACCCCACAAACCATAGACTACCGAAGGGATACCTGCCAGAATATCTAATACAGGAAAAACTATTTTCTTCACCACCGGATGCGATCGCTCTGTTAGAAACAGGGCGGTAAGCAATGCAATTGGCACAGCCATGACAACCGCCAACACAGTAACGTAGATAGAAGAGAGAATAAACGACCAAAAGCCAAACTCTCCGTTGAGCGGGCTCCACTCGGTACTCGTCAGCAAGTTCCAAAGCGGATAAGCCTTCAATATAGCAGAAGACTTATAAAAAAGCCCCGCCCCCATAGCGAACAAAGCCAATAGAGACATACCGGTAAGTGCCAGCATAATCCGTCCTAGAATCCGGTCTTTTAGGATCCTCCTTTTTAATAATAATGATTGCACTATACTTTTATTATTTAATCTTTGTTGAGTTTCAATTTATCCCGTTCGTCTGCTAACTGATCATTGGAAAGGCCAATATAACCAGTTTCGTTTGCAAGGTACTGCCCATCTGTCAATACATATTCGAGAAAAGCTACTACTACCTCTTTCTGCGGTCTGCCTTTGGTAACCAAAAACAGATCATGAGCAGGAGGCGATGGATAACGTCCTTCACCGATAGCTTTTACCAATATTTCGGAGGTTTGATAAAAACTCTCTTCCTCGCTAATCCTGCCATCTTCATTCAAGTCAATGGGAATCACCTCCAATCCCTCGAACGGTCGCTTTGTGCGCTGATCATAAACATAGGCTACATTGTTATAACCGATACCTACCTTATCTTTCTGTATGGCAGCAGCTACTCCCGGATCGCCGAAAACAGCTGTTGCCTGTAAAGCCTCCTGCCTTTTACCAAACCAAGAAGCGAAAGTCTCAGCCGCTCCACAAGCATCCGAACGAGTAAACACATGCACGGGAAGTGTCGACGTGGTACCTAGAACCTCTCCCCAAGTGGTCATCCCGCGACTCCATAAGCGGCTAGCCATTTCTTTGGTTATCCCGACCTTTCTGATTACATCTATTTCAGGGTTATTCACGTTGACAGTCAGTACGACTGCATCTTTCACCGTAGCAATTGGATAAGCCTGTTTTTTCAGCTCCTCCGGATAGATTTCTCTAGATACCATTCCAATATCTACCACCCCACTTAATACATCAGTCATTCCTTTACCTGCTCCTCCCCCCGAAATATCTATTTTAACCCCGGGGTGTATACGCTTGAACTCTTCGGCCCATCGTACCACCATCGGATATAGCGCAAATGCGCCTGATAATTGAATGGTGCCTGTCAAACCATCACCCGGTTCAGTGACAATAGCTTTCTGCTGCTGTTGTTTGCCGCCCGAGCAACCTAGCAAAAAGAATAGCATAAGAGATACCCATATATACTTCGACATACTCATTGTTTGTTTCATGCACATTCATTTCTTTTTAATAATCACTTTCCAGTAGTCGGCTATCGGTTCTTGTTCGATTACCGTATGTCCTTCGTTTCTGATTGATGGGGGTACATTCTCGATGGGATGCCCATCATCCAACCAAACTTCGAGCAATTCTCCCGACTGTATCGTCTGCAGTTCGAGCTTAGTCTTCACAAAATTCATCGGACATATTTCGCCACGCAAATCTTTCAGTTTGGTTCGAGACGCAACCTCAGTCAAATCTGTTGCTTCCGGTTCTTTCAATTGTGCTTTCCGGAGTTTTTCAAACTGAAGAGAATCATCCATACTATTGTACAATGCTGTTACAGAATCGGCCAAAGCATATACCTCTTTACTGAAAGGTATAAAATTGGCTTCGCTATCGTTACGCGCATTCAGCAACAACGGTTTATAGGCTTCATCGACATAGCCGGTTGACAGGAAATGCTCTATAAACAAATCGAAGGTCTCGGCGATACTCTTTGGATCGAGCCCACGGGTCACTAACAGCATCCGGGCAGAAGAATAGAGAATATCGTATATCAAGCGATTCATTGGAGCCACTTCATTGACTGTTTCGAGCTGCTTCTTACTTTCGGCTATGGTGTCTAAATCGACTTTGATCATATCAAAAAGACCTGCCGCACATTCTGCCTTACCACGTGATTTAATCTCAAATAGCTCCTCCGCTCCCCAATCGAAATAATAATTCTTATCTTCGACAAACGAAGGAATATGCTTATACTCTGCTATCAGCTGCAATGCCTTCTCTCTTCCTTCTCCCCTCAAATAAGAAGAGAAGTTGCCCTGACCGGCAACCGATAGGAAAGCACTCAGTAACCGTGCGGTAAAGCGAGGTACATCTCTTGCACTCAAATTCCCTACCGGTTCTGCTAACTGTGGGTTCTCTTTACGACTAGCTGCAAGGAAGACCTGATAGCCAGGATAAGCACGATCATTGCGTAACACCCTACCGGCAAAACCGATATCAGCCCAAAGTTGTTGCCCGCAAGAGTTGGGGCACCCTGTTACATGAATCGATACATTACTCAGTCGATCTAGATCGAGATCACTTTCCAACAACTCCCGACGAATAGCCGAAGCTAACCCTTTGGACAATCCAATTCCTAGTCGACAAGTATCAGCTCCTGTACAAGATATGATGTTGTTCACCATAGCAGGAACAGCCGCCTCCTCTTCAAAATCACTTAACAGAGAATATAACTCGGGCAATGCCTCTTCGGGAAGATTACGCAACCGTAGGTTTTGTGTGTTCGTAAAGCGAAGCGTATGTTCGCCAAACACTTGCAGGAAAGTAAGCAAACGTTCGATTCTACTCACTTTTTTCTCATCCAGCCACATATTACCTAGAATGACCGGAAGCAAAACCGTAAAATAACCACTTTGCCGTTGCGCTACTACATACCGCTTCTTCCATAACTCATAAGATTCGTTTTCGGCCGGAGGATTTTCAGGACTCTTATAGGTATAAGCCGGACGCTCCTCTTGGGGTTCTCCAAGCTCCAAGAGTATCCCCCGATCCTTTTCTTTTGCATAATAAGTTTTAATCAAACGCAATGCTTCTTCGGCTCCCAACTTATAGAATATAAACCGAATACGCGCCTGATTCTTATTTTTACGATTGCCATGATCCGAGAAAAAGTTTTTCAATGCTTTAACCAAGATATACAACTCCTCGGTAGGAATAAAATCGAACAAAAGCCATCCTGTAGTCGGCTTAATACCTGCTCCTCCTCCTACATAAACCCGAAAACCTCTTTTTCCCTCTTTGACGGTAGCTATCAGGCCGACATCATTAATGGCAGCATAGTCTATGTTTTGTTCGTCAGACGAAAAGGCAATCTTCATTTTACGAGGAAGTAGGTAAGAGTCCGGTTCGGCAATCACTCTCGAGGTAAGTTCCATAGCATAGGGCGTTGTATCGTATGTCTCGCCGGCTGCTATACCGCTGTATTCGCTGACCATAATGTTGCGGATGGTATTGCCTCCTCCACCCTTCGTCGCTAGTCCGTACGGTTGAAGTGCAACCAATATCGGTTCTACCTCATCCAATGATAGGTTTTGAACCTGAATCTCCTGTCGGGTAGTAATATGTAGCAGATTGGAACCATGCAACCGGGCGACCTCTATCAATCGAAGCAGTTGCGACGGATAAATCACCCCTCCTGTTGCACGTACACGCACCATATACACTTCATTTTTGCGTTGCTCATAAATTCCCATCGGTACACGAAACGCTTTAAACTCTGCTGCCGATATTCGTTTTTGTTCATAGTCTTTCGCCAATAAGGCTAATTTAGAAATATCGTCGGATAGTGTTTCCGGCAATCGATACGTAGTTTCACCCATAATTAGTCATTTAGTTAGTTATCAATATATCTTTAGCTGAATGCCCCCGATAGGTATTGCTTGGTTAGTTCATGCTTCGGATGGTTAAATACTTCATTGGCCGTACCTGTTTCTATAATTTCACCCAGATAGATAAAGATAACATGGTTGGCTATGCGCAAGGCTTGTCGCAAAGTATGTGTCACGAGTACAATACCGTATTTGTCCTTTAGTTTTAAAAATAGATCTTCGATATGGCGACTCGATATCGGATCGAGCGCAGAGGTAGATTCGTCTCCTAATATAAAACGAGGCTCTACAGCAAGACCACGAGCAAGGCATAGACGCTGTTGCTGCCCGATGGACAGCCCTGAGGCAGGTGTATGAAGTCTATCCTTCACCTCTTCCCACAACCCTGCAGAATGAAGTTTCTCCTCTACAATACCATCAAGAGATTGACTGCCCCCGATCGAGTGGATGCGGCAGCCGAAAGCAATATTATCATAAATAGACATGGGGAGCGGCGTAGGACGTTGAGAGAGTAGCCCCATCTTCTTTCGGATATGAGTCAATTCGGTATTCTTTCCATAAATATTTTCTCCATCGATGGTGATACTACCATTGACACGAACCTTTTCATTATTATCAATCAACCGATTGATCGATTTCAACAAGGTAGACTTTCCACACCCCGAGGGTCCGATAATACAAGTTATTTTGTCATCGGGAATATCAAGATTGATATTCTTTAATATATGATTATTGTCAATGAAGACATTCAAATCTCTGATTTGGATACCTGTATTTTTACCATACCGTTCAGACAAAGCAAGCGTACTTGGCACATTACGCTCCGGCGGATAGAAAAAATGCTCTATATAAGAAAGTGCTCCCATTATAATCTTAATTTTAAATAAATACGGAAATTTTTCTTTATCCCGACGGTGCAAATTTACGGTTTGTTTCACCGCCTCGAAATACCGCTGATATGGTATTTTCTCTACCCAAAAACACCACTATTACGGTATATTCGCCGGTCTTATCCATAGATGATAGCCCGTGATAACCAATTCATTAAAAAAAGGGATAAGCAAAAGCAGAAAATAAAAGTTCCCACAGAGAATGGCGAAAAATAAAAATATTGCCTTATATTTGTATCCATTCAAAAACCTCAAACAATGATAACAACAGCCAAATACATCTCATTCGCAATAGCAATATGTCTTTGCTCTTGTAAAAGCGGAAATGCTTCGCAACAAGAAAATAGTGTTCAACAAGACACCATTAGACAATTTACCTTACCATCTATCCCTACCATGATGACGGAACCCGAACAAAGAGCCGAGTTCTTGGTCAAGCACTATTGGGATAACATCAACTTTGCAGATACCAACTATATCCATCACCCGGAAGTAACAGAACAGGGTTGGGCCGATTACTGTGATATACTCAATCATGTACCGCTGCAAACGGCACAGGCAGCCATAAAGCAAACAATGACCCGCACCGAGGCCAACAAGAAAGTGTATACGTATATGACCGAATTGGCAGACAAATATCTATACGACCCTAACTCGCCCATGCGCAACGAGGAATTCTATATCCCGGTGCTCGAAGCAATGGTTGCTTCTCCCGTACTTGACGAAACGGAAAAGATACGCCCGCAGGCTCGGTTAGAGCTGGCTCAAAGAAACCGCAAAGGAAGCAAAGCACTTGACTTTACCTATACCGAAGCATCTGGAAAACAAGGTAGTCTTTATGGAATAAAGGCCGTATACACACTCCTGTTCATCAACAACCCCGGTTGCCACGCCTGTGCCGAAACGATAGAGGCACTTAAAAACTCCTCCATCATCAACAAGCTGATGGCAGATAAGAAATTAACAGTACTGGCTCTTTATCCCGATGAAGAACTAGATGAGTGGAAAAAACACCTGAAAGATTTTCCTACCGAATGGATCAGCGGATACGATAAAAAGCTAACCTTGAAAACGGAGAACCGGTACGATCTTAGGGCCATCCCTACATTGTACTTGCTCGATAAAAATAAGATGGTGTTATTGAAAGATGCCCCAACAAAGGCTGTTGAGGAATATTTGACGCTACATCATTCACTGGAACAATAAGCGAAGTTACCAAATACGCAAGCATCTCTGATTTTTTGAAACCGATCACCTCGTCCAAAAAAAGTTTTGAGATAAAATAATGACAGGCAACTAGCTCGAAGAGAATCTAATTAAAACACTCATTACGAGCCATTAAGAAAACATATCCGACGAATATTACATCGTACTTTTTCTTCTAACCAAGAGTATCATTTTAACACTGTGTTAAGTACGTATTTTTGGCAGTAAGAAGTACGTACTCTTTTATACCAAAAGAACGTATTCTCATTGAGAAAGAAAGAGAATAGAAAAAGTTATTAACATTGTTAAAAGATAATAGGTAGTCAAAGTAGCGCAGAAAGTACTTAGAGTTGATAGAAATAATTTTCTTGTATTTTATTTGTAAGTTCTGATAATCTTTCTATCTTTGTGGTGCATTGGTTTGCTATCGCTTGTTTCGAACGATAGCAATTAAAAGGGAATCAGGTGTAAATCCTGAACAGTCCCGCTGCTGTAAGTTTCAATCAGATGTTATGAGCTTATCTCCTATTTGCCACTGGAAGAGATTCCGGGAAGGCGCTCACTAACAGAAACAAGTCAGAAGACCTGCCATGTAACTATCATTTTCATTGCTTTCGAGGAAAAAGCGCTGAGTCTAATGAACCGGATAATTTCTATCCATCATTTCATTCATCCATTTCATTCAAAGAAAGTAACTTTCTAAAAATAAACTCTGCCAAGTTTATTCGAATGTCCGGTCGAAGTGATTTCGCCCGGACATTTTTAGTAATAAGCTATTTCAATTTGGAGACTTCGGAAGGTTTACGACCTTCCAGTTCCCAATCGAACGGTTCGAAGGTAGATTGCGGATTCTTCCAACTCTTTTTTCTGAAAGCTTCGACAATAAAAGGAACCGATGCAAATACAATCACACCTACAATTAAAATGCTGACATATACAACCGGACTTCCTGTCGATATCTGACTAGGAGGAATGAAACTAACCAACAAAGCCAGCAAGGCACCGCTAATTCCAATCAAACTGACAATCCAGATTCCCCAATTGCCACCGGGTATTTTAAATGGGCGCAATTTGTCGGGCTGGGTATAACGAAGACGGAGAGCCGAAACGTAGACAGCAATAACCGCAATCAAATAAATAACCGTAGCCAGTTGGTTCAATATCTGGTAGGCCGATTGTACCGAAGGTAGTAAGGTAAGTACGAAGGTGAGCAATGTAACAACCGCCCCTTGAACGAGTAAAATCGGAGCTTGAACTCCTTTGGCATTGACACGTTGCAAAGAACCCGGCAAATATCCAGCACGCCCTACAGCAAGAAGGCCTGTCGACGGACCTGCAATAATAACCATCACCTGACCTAACACACCGAATGCCAACATAACAGCCATCACATTGCCCAGCCAAGGCACTCCCAACACATCCCACAAAGAGCGATAAGCTACGAGAAGACTTTGAGTCAAACTAATGTTCTTTTCGGGAACGACTACACCAACAGCCAGCGTTGCAAGCACAAAAATGGAAACAATGACCGCAGCAGCTATAAATAGGGCTTTGGTATAATCTTTGGCGGGATTTCTTAAATCCTGCACATGAACCGCATTCATCTCTAACCCGCCATAGAACAGGAAGATAGAGGCAGCCAACACTACATTGCCAAACTGGGTGAAGTCCGGAAAGAAAGTCTGGTCGGTAGGCAGCTCGATGGTCTTGCCCATAATGACATAAACAAGACCTAAAAGAATCAAGATACCACCCGGTATAATCGTACCGATCATTCCGCAAGCAGCGCTCATTTTGGTTGCCGAACCAATGCCTCGTTTAAGGGTCATCCAAGTGGCCAACCAATAGAAGGAGAGTAAGACAATGATCGAATACCATTTATTACTGGCCAAGTGTGCATCGAAGCTTTCGGGCGACCAAATATAAGCAATGGCTACACCACCGAAAATCAATACGGTAGGGAACCAGATAACCAGTGTCTGCCACTCCCAATAAAGGGTAGCAAAACCCATTTTAGGACCGAACGCCTCGCCTACCCATCTAAACAGCCCACCGCTTTTGGTAAAGGTGGAAGCTAACTCGGCACATACCAATGCAAACGGTATCAAGAAAACAACCGCAGCAAAAACATAATAAAAAATAGATGTAATTCCAAATTCGGCCTGCGAAGGAAGACCGCGTAAACTAACAATGGTGGTGATAATCATGACCGCCATCGTTCCCATACTTATTTTTGCGCCCGAAGTAATGCCACCTTTGAGCGGCGCATTTTTATTTGTATTATCTTTCATACTATCAAAATTTAAAAGAGGCAAAAGAAGTTGTCTTCTCTTACCTCCTTTTATTATGTGTACTAATTATATAAATTCTTTCATCACTTCATCGCGGGCAGCCAGTACACAATCAACTGTATGCTTCATTATTTCGGAAGTTACAAACACATTCATCGGATAAGCCTTCAGGGCATAGACCATCGCCTCCGAATCAGAACCATCGCCATTGTAACTGGCCGTTCTGAATCCGGTACTGTAAGACATATGGGGAGTAAACTGTCCGTTGACTTTTTTACCATTCAAGTACCACTCGAACAATTTTTCGCCAATAGCAGCAGTGAGTTGATTGTTTCTTATCAAATCGGCACGGAAAGCGGGGTCCGAAACTTCTTTCCGATATTGTACTTCTGCATCGACACCTTCGGGATATACCCGGAACAGAGCGATGAAACCGGTATTGTCGGGATCGACACAAACCATCTGAGGATGCTCATGTATCAGGTTGTGCAAATAGTAACGCACCTCGAGAATACCGCCCAGGATGGATTGCAAACCTTCGAGTCCGAAATATTTCAACGTAGCCCAACCGGCCAAAGAGCCCGCAGCACTTCTGGATACCTCAAGTGTGTAATACATCGGGTTATACGGAGTGACTTCCTGCAAATAAGCATAGCTTCCGCGTCTTAGAATAGACTCGAACTCGGCCGAATCTCTGTAGACGAAACAACTGCTGGCATAAGGAGCCCAGCCGAACTTATGGAAATCAACCCCAATAGCGTCGGCATAATGAATCCCTTTAATGATCGACAGGTTCTTCTTTATAACGGTCAACACCTCTTGAGAGAATCCCAACGGATTTGCATCAAAATCGTAGTTCTTAAAAACAATCCACGACCAACCGGCCACTGCATCGGCATAAAGCAATGCTTTGCCGTATCCTTTGGGGTTTGGATACTTATCTAAAAGTGTACGTACTTCGGCAATAGGATCAAATACGCTTGCATCTGTAGTACCCATGGTACAAATAATGGAAGCGACGGGAATTCCGTTGGCAGTAAGCTCTTTCAGTTTATCTTCGAGCAAAGAGAGGCTCATCTGATTTGTTTCAGGATCGGTAGGTATCTGAATTACATTATCCATTCCTAAACCACCCCAATCGGTACAATTATCTTTGCAATAATGGGCTTGTGTTGAGCAAATAACTTTAGCATCGGTTCGAACGCCTTTGGTTCTGGATTCGGGAAGCACACGCGATAAAGCATACTTCAAACCATAAAACCAACATCCGCTACCGCCATAGGTATATACACAACCGGTATCTTTACTACTCCATCCAAATAAGTCGCCCAACATGCCGGCCGATTCCAACTCTGCCTTATGCACATTCCAGGCATATTCGCCTTCGATGATATTGGGCATGTAGATAAGCGGAAGAATAGATGCGATGATGCTTGCCGTGTTAGGCTGTGGCCAAACATTGGCCATTGTCAAGGGGCTAGAAACATTGGGCATACCTTGGAACAAATTAACCGCATCGGCAATTACATCATCTAAGTTACCCGGGTGTTGCTGAATCTTAACATTCTTCACTTCCGGATACGTGTATGCCAATGAGGGATTAGATCCAAGGTAAGCAGGTCCATTCTGTTCTGGTTTCAACTGATCGATTAATTCAATAGCTTTCTCAATAGCTTTAGCGAGAGGGTCATTACTACTCTTGAAAGGTGAGGGAAATTCACTTGTCATTACCTTTCTGTACTTTGCCCAGCTAGGGGCATCTTTTGCTAATTGGTCATTCGCCAAAATAGCATCCATGTTGTTTTTCTGTTCCATGATTTATTACTTAAATTTCATGCTATCTAAAACAGTCCCAAATTTCTAAAAGTTTCAAAAACATCCATTATAGTCATAAGATTAACGTTATTAATCCTTTATTTCACTTAGTTTAGGCGAAAAAATAATCAAAAAGAAAGATATATAGCATTTCAAACAAAATAATTTGTATAATAATATAATCAACACAACTATTCTGATACTTACGCAAAGAGATAGCTAAAACATCTAGGAACGAGAAAGATAACAGCATTAAAAAATTAAAAGAATTGGTCACATAAAGATAAAAAGATAGTCATTTAAGATATATTATACAAAATAATAAGTAAATTTGGCAGAAAACAAGGGAGTTTTTCCCTCTTGCTAACAAAATGTTATACCTAAAATTTAAAATCATGGAACTACCTTTTGCCGAATCATGGAAGATAAAAATGATAGAACCCATCCGTAAAAGTACTCGTGAAGAACGGGAACAATGGATAAAAGAGGCTTACTACAATGTTTTTCAGCTACGTTCGGAACAAGTTTATATCGATTTAATTACAGACTCCGGAACCGGATCCATGAGCGACCGCCAATGGGCCGGAATGATGATTGGAGATGAAAGCTATGCCGGTGCTTCTTCTTTCTTTAAACTCAAAGAGATGATTACCCGATTAACGGGGTTCGACTATGTAATCCCTACACATCAAGGGCGTGCAGCAGAAAATGTACTCTTTTCGTATTTGGTACATGCAAACGAGGTAATACCCGGAAACTCGCACTTCGACACAACCAAAGGACATATTGAAGGGCGGAAAGCCATCGCTTTGGACTGCACTATCGACGAAGCCAAACAAACGCAGCTCGAAATACCTTTCAAAGGCAATGTAGATCCTGCCAAATTGGAGAAAGCCTTGCAGCAATATGCCGACCGGATACCTTTCATTATCGTTACCATCACCAACAATACAGCGGGCGGACAGCCGGTATCCATGCAAAATCTTCGCGAAGTACGAGCCATTGCCGACAAATACCATAAACCGGTTCTTTTCGATTCGGCTCGTTTTGCAGAAAATGCGTATTTTATTAAAACCCGCGAAAAAGGCTATGCGCATAAAAGCATCAAAGAAATCACACACGAAATGTTCGATCTGGCCGACGGAATGACCATGAGTGCCAAGAAAGACGGAATTGTAAACATGGGCGGGTTTATCGCTACCCGCCGCAAAGATTGGTTTGACGGAGCCAAAGGTTATTGTGTACAATTTGAAGGCTATCTTACTTACGGAGGTATGAACGGACGCGACATGAATGCTTTGGCTATCGGACTGGACGAGAACACCGAGTTCGACAATCTGGAGACGCGTATCCGCCAGGTAGCATACTTGGCTTCTAAATTGGATGAGTACGGTATCCCGTACCAACGGCCGGCCGGAGGACATGCTATCTTTGTAGATGCACCCAAGGTACTGACGTGCGTACCCAAAGAAGAATTCCCGGCACAAACGCTGACCATTGAGTTGTATCTGGAGGCGGGTATTCGTGGCTGTGAGATAGGTTATCTACTAGCCGACCGCGATCCTATTACGCGCGAAAATCGCTTCAACGGGCTCGATCTGTTACGTCTTGCCATTCCTCGTCGGGTGTATACCGACAACCACATGAATGTAATTGCCGCAGCATTGAAAAATGTATTTGATCGAAGAGAGAGTATCACGCGCGGTGTGCGTATTGCATGGGAAGCACCACTGATGAGGCATTTCACAGTACAATTGGAACGCTTATAATTGAAACGGAGGGATACCCGAACTCTCATTTTAACAAGACAAGCCCTGCTACGGGAATTTGTGGCAGGGCTTGTTTCGTGTATTAAGTGGTATAACACACTATCATTTTATTGTTTGTATGCCTGCACACCAAGTGAGCACAAAGTCGGCATGAATTTGATAATGTATTAGAAAAGATCGTTTTAAATCGGTTCGATACTCACAAGATTGAAATTCGCCCTGCGAACTTACAGCGAAAGGAAATATGCGTAAATGCTCTCTAAAGTCAACTTCAGAAGCGTTCATACACTTGAACATCACCTCCTTGGCCGACCAATGCAGAAGCAACGGCCAGGTGGAATCATCATTGTAAGGCGTTGCCACTTCATCATCTCTCATAAACTTGTGCGCAACTTTATGAATGCGCGGTCCATACTGCTCAATATCAATCCCGACTTCCGAAACGGTGCTAAGAATAACAGCTACATACCCTTTCGTATGAGAGATACTGATAAAGTAAGAATGATCGACAAGATAAGGCTTTCCACTGGGTTCATAAGCAATTTCGACTGTTTTGCCCAATAGCTGATAGAGCAGTACACGCACTGAAAGCCATTCGAGCTTGCGATGCAGCGCAGTAAAACGCTCCAAACCATCCTCATAGGGTTCGCGGGTAGGCAATAGCGCAAGTAGCTCTTCGACGGACTCGTCCATCTTCCAGACTCCCCATCGAACCGTATCTTCTATACGATCTACATAAATAGCCATAAGCAGTATCTGCAATTACTCTGCAACCGGAGCAGAGGGAATGGTTGAAAACTTAACTTTCAATATACGACGGTTATCCATAGCCAATACTTCAAATTCATAGCCATGATACACCACCTTTTCGTGAAGCAGAGGAAACTCACCTTTAATTTCAAGAAGTAAACCCGCCAACGTATCGGCATCACCGGATATCTTATCAAAATCATTTTCATCTACCCGCGTTATTTTATAAAAATCGCTCAACTGAGTCTTGGCTTCAAAAATCCAGGTATGATCATTGAGCACTACATGGGTACGCTCTTCGTCATCGTACTCATCATGAATCTCACCGACAATCTCTTCAATAATATCCTCCATAGTAACAATACCCGAGGTACCTCCAAACTCATCAACGACAATGGCTATGTGAATTTTATTGGCTTGGAAGTCGCGTAAGAGATCGTCGATCATCTTGGTTTCGGGTACAAAGTAAGCCGGACGAATCAATGACTGCCAACGGAAACTGTCTCCTTTGTTGACGTGTGGCAATAGGTCTTTAATGTAAAGTACCCCCTTAATATTATCTCTAGACCCGGCATAAATAGGAATACGCGAATAGGTGTTCTCGACAATGCATAGCATCACCTCCTTGAAGGAAGCGCGAATATCAAGATCGACTACATCTAAGCGCGAAGTCATCACTTCCTTGGCCGTTTCGCCACCAAAACGAATAATGCCTTCGAGAATATTATTCTCTTCGGTAAGCTCGGTTTTATCAGTTAATTCAAGGGCTTGCGACAGCTCATCAACAGATATATTATGATTCTTACGAGCCACATGCCTGTTTAAAAAAGTAGTAGACTGCACCAACAGATAAGACAACGGGCGAAACAGCTTACGCAAGACATAAATGCCGGGAGCAGCAAAACGACAAAAGGCCAATGTTTTTTGTGCAGAATAAATTTTAGGCATTATTTCACCAAAAAGTAACAATAAGAACGTTAGAATAACGGTCATAATCAGGAACTCCGCCAAAATGGACGTGAACTGAAATACTTGCAAAAAGAAAAAGTTGCAAAGCATAATGATCGTTACATTCACAAAGTTATTGGTAATGAGAACGGTCGCTAAAAGATACTCTGAGTCATTCAGCAAATGGCTGATCTTTTCGTCGGAAGGGTGATTACGTGCTTCAATATCATTACGATCGGAAGGAGAAAGAGAGAAAAAGGCGATTTCTGATGCTGAGGCAAAGCCAGAAGCAAATAAAAGCAAACCAGCCAGGATAATGGCTACTATTGCTGAAAAAGAAGGTGTGGTTACGGTTATACCGTTGAAAACATCTGCCAACTGGCTTAAATAAGAGTCCGGGTCCAAAATTGTGGTTTTTAGTTAAACAATCGGGACAATTGACGATTGATCACTGAAGGTTGGCTATAAACAGTGCTATTATTGCGCACTGTAATCGGTAACCGCCAGTGATCAATGATCAATTGTTAAAACGGTAAATCATCTGTAGGGTTACTCTGTGATGGAGCAGCCTGAGGTTGTTGTGGTTGAGCTGGAGCAGTAGGTTGAGCAGTAGGTGCAGAGGCTCCTTTAGGAGTCAGCATTTCCATATTGTCAACAAAGATCTCTGTTACATAGCGTTTTGCACCCGATTGATCATCGTATGAACGGGTTCTTATTTTTCCTTCTACGTAAAGCTTGTCTCCTTTATGAACATATTTTTCGGCTGTTTCGGCCAAACCACGCCACAATACCAAATTGTGCCATTCGGTTTTTTCGGGAACTTGTGTTCCATTGGCCAACGTATATGCCCGATCGGTTGTTGCCAACGAGAGGGTTGCTACTGCAATACCTGTATCCAAGTATCTTACCTCGGGATCGCGCCCAACATTTCCTAACAATATAACCTTATTCACTGACATATCATTCTGTTTTAGTTGATTTTGGGTCAAAATTAAACAGAAATATCACATAATCCAAAAAATGAGCCAACTATTATACATATTTCTCGATATAGGCATGCAGCAAACGAGAGACTGCATATTGCTCCAGTTCGGTGCTTTTAATACGCTGATAGGCCGAAAAAGAAAGTGAAGATTCGGGCAAAACAACCTCGTAAAAGTTAGCATAAATAACTCGGTGAGACAAGACATGCTTGACATCCCGACAAACGGAACGAACCACAGGCTTGTCGCCCTTGGCAAACAAAGCTTTAAATTCGGGCAATGCAAGGAAGGCTTCTTCCGAAATAGCTGTGGTTGTTTCGATCAACGGAAACTCGAATAAATTGGTCCAAATATCTTTTCCGGTACGTTTTTGTATATAAGTATACTCGCCCGTGCGCACGTGTATATAGTTAAAGTAACGATTAGTTGTTTTCGTTTTATGTTGCTTCACGGGAAGTTGAGCTACCAATCCTTTCGAAAGGGCAGAACAAGAATCAACCAACGGGCAGAACAGGCAATTGGGCGACATAGGTGTACACTGCATGGCTCCAAAGTCCATGATGGCCTGATTATAAGTAGCCGGATCCGACCGATCGAGCATCTCATCGGCCAAAGCAGCAAACAGCTTTTTGCCCTGAGTAGAATCAATGGGCGTATCAATACCCAGATAGCGCGAAAGTACCCGGTACACATTACCATCAACTACCGCATAAGGCATATCATAGGCAAAAGAGCAGATAGCTGCAGCAGTGTACTCTCCTACCCCTTTGAGGGCAAGTACTTCGGGATAGGTTTTCGGGAAAACACCATTCATGCTTTTAGCGGCCGCATGTAAGTTGCGTGCACGTGAATAATAGCCCAACCCTTGCCAAAACTTCATCACCTCATCTTCCTCGGCATCGGCAAGTGTCTGTACATCCGGAAATCGCTCCACGAAGCGAAGAAAATAATCATACCCTTGCGCTACACGGGTCTGTTGAAGGATAATTTCAGAGATCCAAATAAGATATGGATCGGAGGATTCTCGCCAAGGAAGTTCGCGTTTATATTCTTTATACCAATTTACTATTGTCTTGCTGAAAGTATTCATTATACGTATTTATAGTCTATCTGTGAGTAGTATTAAGTTCCACTTCGGCAAAAGTAGCTGTTTTCGGTCTAAGAAAGCTTAAGAATGAGACTTTTTTCGAAAATTGTTCAGAATATATTTTTTTGAGAGCCTAAAAAGCCATATATTTGCAGTCCGAAAAATTAGCTAGAACATAAGTAATAATATTTTTTTTAAGGAAAAATGACTAAAGCAGATATCGTAAACGAAATTACAAAGAGTACGGGTATTGACAAAGCAACAGTATTGTCAACAGTTGAGGCATTTATGGATGCAGTGAAAGATTCTCTTTCTAAAGACGAAAATGTATACCTCCGCGGGTTCGGAAGCTTCGTAGTAAAGAAAAGAGCTCAAAAAACAGCTCGTAATATTTCAAAAAATACTACGATCATTATCCCCGAGCACAACATCCCAGCCTTTAAGCCGGCTAAGACGTTTACAATCTCGGTAAAGAAATAATAAACAAGAGTATTAACCCTATAAAATTTTGAAGCTATGCCAAGCGGAAAGAAAAAGAAAAGACATAAAATGTCAACGCACAAGCGTAAAAAAAGACTAAGAAAGAACAGACATAAAAGCAAAAAATAACTTTTAGTCTAACCTCTGGACAGAAATTAAAGAACAAACTTGTGAAGCGAATGTCTTTCGAGTTTGTTCTTTGTTTAAATGCCCAACACAAATGAACAATTAGCCCATTTTTTTGTTCATTTTTCAAACTTAAATAATTAGGAAACAACTGTGACAAGCGAACTAGTAGTAGACGTACAACCCAAAGAAGTATCCATCGCCCTGCTTGAAGACAAGAGCTTGGTGGAACTTCAAAGCGAAGGAAGAAACATCTCCTTTTCTGTGGGTAACATTTATTTAGGCCGTGTCAAGAAATTGATGCCCGGACTGAATGCCTGTTTTGTGGATGTCGGTTACGAGAAAGATGCTTTCCTTCATTATTTAGACCTGGGTCCTAAATTTAACTCACTCGAAAAGTTCGTAAAGCAAACGTTAAGCGACAAAAAAAAGCTAAACCCCATTACGAAAGCAACCATACTTCCCGAACTTGACAAGGATGGCACGATTGCCAACACATTAAAGGTCGGACAAGAAGTAGTGGTGCAAATTGTAAAGGAACCTATTTCAACAAAAGGGCCACGATTAACTTCCGAAATTTCATTTGCAGGAAGATATCTGGTTTTAATACCTTTCGATGATAAGGTTTCTGTTTCTCAAAAAATTAAATCGAGCGAAGAACGCGCACGACTCAAACAACTGCTCATGAGCATCAGGCCGAAAAACTTCGGTGTTATCGTTCGTACAGTAGCAGAAGGGAAGCGCGTAGCCGAACTCGACGGAGAGCTTAAGGTACTGCTTAAACACTGGGAAGAAAGCATCGTGAAGGTGCAGAAAGTCACCAAGTATCCAACACTGATTTTTGAGGAAACAAGCCGTGCGGTAGGATTACTACGCGACCTGTTCAACCCATCGTTCGAAAATATATACGTCAATAACGAGGCTGTATATAATGAAATCAGAGACTACGTGACGCTAATCGCCCCGGAACGGGAAGGAATTGTGAAACTGTACAAAGGTTCACTTCCTATTTACGACAATTTTGGAATCACCAAGCAGATCAAATCTTCTTTTGGTAAAACCATCTCTTACAAGAGTGGAGCCTACCTGATTATTGAGCACACTGAGGCGCTTCACGTAGTAGACGTGAACAGCGGTAACCGCACCAAGAATGCCAACGGACAGGAAGGTAACGCACTCGAAGTAAACATGGGAGCAGCCGATGAGCTGGCACGCCAATTGAGATTACGAGACATGGGAGGTATCATTGTTGTAGACTTCATCGATATGAATGAAGCCGAAAACCGTCAGAAGCTTTATGAACGCATGTGCGCCAATATGCAAAAAGACAGAGCAAGACACAACATCTTGCCTTTGAGCAAATTTGGACTGATGCAAATTACACGTCAAAGAGTACGTCCGGCGATGGATGTAAACACGATGGAAGATTGTCCGACCTGTTTTGGTAAAGGCAAAATCAAATCGTCTATTCTCTTTACAGACACCCTCGAGAGTAAAATTGATTATCTGGTCAACAAACTGAAGATAAAGAAATTCTCACTGCACGTCCATCCATACATTGCAGCTTATATCAATCAGGGATTAATGTCCCTGAAACGTAAGTGGCAACTTAAGTATGGATTTGGAATTAAGATCATACCCAGTCAGAAACTCGCCTTCTTAGAATATGTATTCTATGATACACACGGCGAAGAGATTGACATGAAAGAGGAGATCGAAATTAAGTAATTAGAAAGGCGGCTTTTACGTAAAGCCGCCTTTCTTTTGTCTATATGCTATCCGCGTGACTATAACAAAGGGGGAAGCTCTGCCAAGGAGATTATGCGGTTCACTCCGGGAACGGCTTCAGCCAACAGATCGGGACAACCCTGTACGACTTGACAACCCAGACTTAAGGCAGGTAATATGTCATTTTTCATTGAATCGCCTACCACTAATACCTCTTCCGGGTGATAGCCTTGCCTATCAAAAGAGAGCTTCCAAAGCTCCGGATCGGGTTTACGAATCCCTTCTATAGTAGAGTCTGTGAGGGAGACGAAATAAGAAGCAATCTCTAAGTCGGAAACTACCTTTTTCAAATTCCCATAATAATTGGACACAAGCAACAATGGATAGCGTTGCGAAAGCAAAGCAAGTACCGGCTGCGAAAGCTTCACGTAGTGTGAAGAGAAATCGGTCACCAAACGGGCTGCCTGTAAGGGTAACTTATTTTTATTTTCGGGCGTATCGGGCAATACTCCTCGTTCTATCAGGCTGTCAAACTGTAGTTGAGTCTTAAACAACTGGGTTTCGAACAAGGAGTGCGAGGGCTGCACCAATTGCAAAGACTCCATCATTCGTTCGGCATGAATATATGAGTCCCGAAAACGGTCTGCTGTCAAAGGCAAATGAAGTTCTTGGGTATATATACGCATATAGACATCCATCCAATGCATAAAAGGAGAATCAAGTGTTCCGCCAAAATCAAATGCGATAGCTTTTATATTCTTCATATTCATAATTTCTTGTTTCCTATTTTCATGAGAGCAAGCCCAATGACAATCCAAAACAGTTCGCGTACGCGAGTAATCAACGCCGTATATACACCAAAAGCACCCGATATGGAAAGTCCGCCTACAGCTAGGGCAAAACCTCCTTCGCGCCCTCCTAACTGCATGGGGAGGAAAAACAGCAGATTGGCCAATAAAGACGAGAAAGCAACAATCAGCACACAACTAACGAAGCTTACATGGGTTGTAAGCACATTCATAATGAGCCATACTTCGAGACAACTCACAACGCGTGCCACAAATTCAAGTGATAAAGCACCGTAAAAAGTGCTCTTACGCTGCTGATGCAACAATGCAATCTGGCTATCAATATTCTCTAATTTCTCTTTATGGGTTTGCGAAAAGCGGATAGCACGCTGCTTCAAAAAAGGGATATGACTGCCCAAACGAACACAGGCTACCGCCATACCGTTGCGATATCCTTTCACAAATACAATACTCAGCAACAAGCATAACACCGTGATAAGAGCCAGTACAACACCCATGCCCCAGCCTACCGGATAGAAACAAGCATAAATAGCAACTGAACTTAACCAAAGCCCAAAATGGGAGAAAATGTGCATCATCACATAAAGTATAACCGAAGAGCTGGCTCTCTCTACACCTAAATAAGGAGTAAGTTCCATAATACGATAAGGCTCTCCCCCCATTAGTCCAACAGGGGTAACGTAATTCAGCGCAAAGCCGGAAACAGTAAACTTATACAGTCGTGAGAAACTAAGCCCATTTGCAGGACCACTGCTGCGAATAATAACATACCACGAGAGTGTATTGATTAAGTAAACAAAAAGCCAAAGCAACAAGACTAAAGGCAGATAAATACCGGCACGCTCGAGATTGCCCAACAGCTCATCATAAGAGACATCAAACGTAAAAAGCATAATGATAACAGCAATGATACCGAATGCCAGAAAGAGGTTGCGAAAACGACTACTCATGCTACATTTTTTAATTTCTGATATAAATAGTTACTCCAAATCTCGTGCTTCCGGATCATGTAAATCAATAATCCATTCAGAACGGTTAGTTCAAAAACAAAATACAACCAAGGAAGATTGACGCAGATAGAAATAAAAAGCGCCACTACACGGGTATTGAAAGACAGAATATTCGTATACTTCATCAAAGGAAGGCTACCCGAGCGGAATTCCTGCCCGACGGCTGTTGGAATGGATTCTCCGTACTGAGCCCGTAATAACGCAAAGAAACGTTGGAAACGGGGTGAAAGTTGCTCCTGCGAATAAGTGTATCGGCTATAAAACCAGAGAAAGAGTTTTCTCACAAACTCTTTTTTCCAGGATAATGAGCGATAAATCTCCCACTGCCGAATCGAGTTGTCAAGCTCGCTACCCGACTTTCCTTTTAAAAAGAAAAGATGAATGTTTCGGTAATAATCGGCCATTGCCGCTTGCTTGCTATGACAAATACCTGCAGCAGCAGCCAGAATCCAAATCCATATCGACCATTGGGGCGTTAAGCGCAGACAGATAGCTACATAGATGGAGATGAACCAACAGTCGCCCGAAACACCGTCGAGCATTCGTCCCAGTTCCGACTTCTGTCCGGTCATTCGAGCCAACTGCCCATCAGCACTATCATACATATTGGCCCAAATGAGCAGTAGCATACCGACTACATTAATCCATAGGTTATTAAAATAAAAAAGAATACCCGCTGCAACTCCCAAAAAGATGGAAGCAATGGTAATGGTATTGGGAGTCACATTCAGTTTTCGAAAAAAAAGTGCCCAACGATATCCTATCGGACGGTAAAAAAGCAAATCGATCCACTCTTCCGTATCGGCCGATTTCAAGCTCGCTTGTAGGCCCGGATTGGTTGTTTTGTTATTCATATATCTGTGTTTTAACTTGATCCAAGATGGACTGCCCAATAGCGATGGCAGCCTCTTTGCGACAAGGAGCAAAGCTGGGCCAATCATTAAAGTCGATGATGCGGATGGTTCCATCGGGCGACACAATGCAATCGCCACCATAAACCTGTACTTGCAGCACCTTTGCAGCGGCATCGCACAGTTCTTTCAAATGATCGAGAGAGAACGGAATACCAGTGGGCGAACCGTTAATCTCCTCGAGACCGAACTTGCTGTGATGCCCGTCGTAAGGATAAAACCAATAAAAGAAATCCGTACCCGATACTCCGTAAAACTTAATCAGATCGCCTTCAAGATGACGATTGATAACCACTCGCCCGATTCCCCGCAGTGCGTATTCGGCCATCACTTCCTGCAACTCTTCGCAAGTGCGTACATACGATACGTCTTCGCGATGAATAGCATGAAAGTCGGCACGCTTTACCCAACAGGGTTCAAAAACGGGTTCTATCAAATAAGTCGGAATAGGATCGCTTGTATCCCACATCAAACTTTCGGGATGTGGAATCTGATTCTCTATCAACAAGGTAGTCATGCGTTCGCGGGTGCAGTTCTCAATACCATAAGCCGAGTTTACGGCAATGACTCCCCCTTGTTCGGCTTGTTGCAGATGCCGTACGGCTGCCTTGCTTCGCATCATGGTAAAAACGAACCTTTCGGACAGCGAATGTGCTAGAAACTCCTGTTCGGTATAATAGTTTACCTGATGCCCCGCTTCCATTAAGTAATGCCCGACAGCCATAAAGATAGCTGAATCATTCCCCACATGATTGGGCGAAAAGAGCGTATATCGCTGTATTCCTGCAAAAGTGATCGGTTTCATTGGCTGGTTGGCTTTGCTAAAAATTGTTCGGCTTTCTCCACGTCCGAGGCGTGGTCAATATCTATAATCTTCGAGAAGGGATAGGCATACATTCGCAAGCCCGCATCGACCAGATATTGCTGAAAGCCTCGCATACGCGAAACTCCGGCTTGCATAGCAGCCGGCAATAGGGACAGTGCACGTTGGCTTAAGCAGTAAATGCCTCCCGATATGTAACGAGAACCGGGATAGTCGGTGCTGCCATAACCCGTTATTTGCAAGTTGTCATCGGCATGCACATACAATGGTTTCTCATCATCAATAAAATCGGTGACAGCCATCAACGCATCCATCCGCTGATCGTTTACAAAGGCACGTATGTAATCGGCAAACTCCCGTTCGTGAAAGATAGGATCTACGGTAGTGAGGCAGAAGCCTCCTTCGCCTTGCAAATAAGGCATCAATTCGTAGAAACTATGAAACGAGTCGGGAGTCGATTTGATGACGATATGCAACGGAACAGGCAACTGTTGCCGCTCCAGAAAGCGACGCACTTCTTCCATCTCTTCATTAATAATGATGCAGATAGACTCTGCATCATTATCTAAAAAAACACGAAACAACCGTTCCAGTAAAGGCATCCCCGCCACACGAACCAGCGGCTTAGGAACTTGAATTCCTTCTGATACGAGGCGGGAGCCCTGTCCGGCTGCAATCAATGCATATTTCATTTTAATCGCGTTAGAGGGTTTAGTCCAGACATTCGCGCGTATCGTCTCCGATCATTTTTCGTAATGTATTCTTTAGATTGGCGTACTGAATGAACAAATCATGTTCGGGCTCATGCTCCAAATCGTGCATGGGGCTCTTGCAGTAGAAAGACAGCCAAGTTTGTATGCCATACATGCCTGCGCGAGCAGCCAGATCGCTAAACAACACTAGATCCAGTACCAGCGGAGCAGCCAAGATAGAGTCGCGACACAGGAAGTTCACTTTCAGTTCCATCGGATAACCCATCCAGCCAACAATATCAATATTGTCCCAAGCCTCTTTATTGTCTTTGCGAGGGGGATAATAATTAATACGAACTTTGTGATAGATGTTTCCATAAAGTTCTGGGAATTTCTCGGGTTCAAGAATGTTGTCGATCACCGATAGTTTGCTCACCTCTTTGGTCTTGAAGTTATCGGGATCATCGAGCACTTCGCCATCGCGGTTGCCCAGGATATTGGTAGAGAACCATCCGTCGAGACCCAACATTCGGGCTTTGATCATCGGGGCAAGCACTGTTTTCATCATTGTTTGTCCGCTCTTGAAATCTTTGCCGGCAATGGGCACACGTTGTTTGGCGGCAAACTCCCACATAGCCGGAGTGTCTACGCAAAGATTCGGAGCACCCATTATAAAAGGAACTCCTTCGGCAATAGCTGCATAGGCGTAGCACATACTTGGGGATATTTTGTCTTTCTTATCCTCCTTCATCGCCTGTTCGAGCGCAGCGAGCGAGTGATGTTCTTCGCAAAGGGGGAGATAGATCTCCGTACTGGCCGCCCAAACCACCACGATACGTGCACAATTATGGGTTTCTTTAAACCGGCGGATATCCTGACGAATCTGTTCCGTAAGTTCCCAACGGGTGGCAGCATGCTTTACGTGCGTTCCATTGAGGCGTTTCACCCATTGATGGTCAAAAGCAGCGGGCATGGGTTTAATAGCCTGTAGTTCGTCTTTTACTTTATCAAGATCTTTTTGTTTCAGCACTTCGGCATGCATGGCTGCGGCATACACATCGTCGGGGAAAATATCCCATCCTCCAAATACGATATCGTTCAAATCAGTCAGGGGGATAACGTCTTTCATACGTTTTTCACCATCCTTTAAGCGAATCGTTGCCAATTGTGTGGTAGATCCTATGGGAGTTGTTAATCCTTTGCGAGCAGCAAGTGTGCCGGTAATAAAAGTCGAAGATACGGCTCCGCCTACTCCCACTACCAACACGCCAAGACGGCCTGATGCCGATTTAATTTGTTGTTCCATTTCTGTAAATTTAAGTTAGTTCAAGATGATGGCAAAGGTAGTATTTACAACCTTTCGACGGTGCTCTTTTTGTCGGATTAAATAGTCATTTTAGAACTTTTTCACTATCGTAACTCCTGACTCACTAAGGGCTACAAACAAAAAACGAATCGAATACAAAACTCTTTTAGTTAAGTTCTGTTTTACTATAGCGACTAAAAATATAAACCTAAACGACATTAAGTATGGAATGGATTATTAACCAACTCAGGGAGCGCCCCGAGCTCGCTATTTTTCTCACTTTATTTCTAGGGTTCTGGATAGGCAAGTTCAAGATAGGAAAGTTTTCGCTGGGCACTGTAACAAGTGTGTTATTAGTCGGTGTAGTGGTAGGTCAACTAAACATCACCATTGGCGAGCCTATCAAAGCAGTATTCTTTCTATTATTTCTATTCGCAGTAGGATATAAAGTGGGTCCACAGTTCTTTCGCGGATTAAAAAAAGACGGATTACCACAAGTTGCATTTGCTGCACTGATGTGCGTGGTCAGCTTAGTATCGGCATGGGCTTTTGCCAAACTGATGGGATACAATGTGGGCGAAGCTGCCGGTTTACTGGCCGGTTCGCAAACCATATCGGCTGTGATTGGGGTGGCAAGCGATACGATCAACCAATTAAGTATCACTTCGGCACAGAAGGCATCGTACATCAACTCCATTCCCGTAGCCTATGCTGTTACGTATATTTTCGGTACAGCCGGTTCGGCTTGGTTGCTGGCATCGCTTGGCCCCAAGTTATTGGGCGGAATCGAAAAGGTAAAGGCCGATTGCCGGGAGCTGGAGGCCAAGATGGGATCTTCCGAATCCGACGAACCGGGGTTTATGGCAGCCGGCCGCCCGGTCACCTTCCGTGCTTATCGAATTACCAACGATTGGTTTAAGGGGGGCAAACAGGTGTCGGAACTCGAGGATTATCTGTCGCAACAGAACAAACGTCTGTTTGTAGAAAGAGTGCGACAGAACGGAGTTATTCGTGAAGTAAACCCTGCCATGCTGCTGAGCCTCAACGACGAGATTGTATTAAGCGGTCGTCGCGAATTCGTAATCGGAGAAGAAGATTGGCTGGGTCCGGAAGTATTGGATGCACAATTACTCGATTTTCCGGCCGAGATACTCCCCGTCATGGTAACCCGCCGCACCTTTGCCGGAGAAACCGTTTCCAGTATCCGTGCACAAAAGTTTATGCACGGCGTAAGCATCCGCAACATTAAGCGAGCAGGCATCCGGATACCGATATTGGCGCAAACCGTTGTCGATGCGGGAGATATGGTAGAGATTGTAGGCACCAAGCAAGAGGTGGAAGCCGCTGCCAAGCAATTGGGCTATATAGACAGACCCACGAACCAAACGGATATGATATTCGTGGGCTTAGGCATCCTCGTAGGCGGTCTGGTCGGTGCGTTATCCATTCATCTGGGAGGTATCCCGCTCAGCCTGTCGACCAGTGGCGGAGCCTTGATAGCCGGACTCGTATTTGGTTGGTTGCGCAGCAAGCACCCTACCTTTGGCGGCATCCCCGAACCATCGCTGTGGGTACTCAATAATGTGGGACTGAATATGTTCATCGCCGTAGTAGGCATCGCAGCCGGCCCGAGCTTTGTAACCGGACTCAAAGAGGTAGGCCTAAGCCTCTTCGTAGTAGGTGCATTGGTTACCGCCATCCCCCTGATTGCAGGGCTGCTGATGGCTCGGTATCTGTTCAAGTTTCATCCGGCATTGGCACTGGGTTGCACCGCCGGCGCACGTACCACAACCGCTGCACTGGGTGCCATACAAGATGCGGTCGAGAGCGAAACGCCTGCATTGGGATACACAGTGACTTATGCCGTAGGCAATACCTTACTCATTATATGGGGAGTTATCATCGTACTCCTTATATAATATAGCCTAAGCGTGATCGCATATATATTATTTCTTAAAAACCATAACCGATACAATATACTTAATTATGAAAGAGAATCAACCCAAGAAGAACCCATCCAGCACTCATTTTGCCAAAGAGATGGAAGGAATCAGCCCTTTTGAATTAAAGAACCGCCTGATTGAAATGGCCGACGAAAGTATTAAAAAAGCGGCACATACGATGCTCAATGCCGGACGCGGCAATCCCAACTGGATTGCTACCGTACCGCGCCAAGCCTTCTTCCTGCTCGGACAGTTTGGGATAGATGAGTGTCATCGCGTCTTATCGCTGCCCGAGGGCATTGCCGGTATTCCTTTAAAAAAGGGCATTGCCGCCCGTTTCGAGAGCTTTCTCAAAGAGAATCACCGCAAGCCGGGTGCCGAGTTGCTCAAAGGCACGTACAACTACTTGTTGATGGAGCATGCAGCCGATCCGGATGATTTGGTACACGAATGGGCAGAATCCATCATCGGCGATCAGTATCCCGTGCCCGACCGTATCTTGCATTTCACCGAGATACTCGTACAGGATTACCTGGCGCAGGAGCTGTGCGACCGCCGTCCGCCGCGCGGCACCTTCGACCTCTTTGCCACAGAAGGAGGCACGGCAGCCATGTGCTACCTCTTCGACTCCTTGCAGCAGAACTATCTCCTGAGTCATGGCGACAGCATTGCACTGCTCGTACCGGTCTTTACGCCCTACATCGAGATACCCGAACTGCGCCGCTACGAATTTGATGTGACCGAGATTGCCGCCAACGAAATGACAGCCGACGGACGACACACCTGGCAATACAGCGATGCCGACATCGACCGCCTCAAAGATCCGCGCATCAAGGCACTCTTCATCACCAACCCAAGCAATCCGCCCAGCTATGCACTGAGCCCCGAAACATCGGCTCGTATTGTCGACATCGTGAAGAACGACAACCCGAACCTGATGATCATCACCGACGATGTATACGGAACCTTCATCCCCCACTTCCGCTCCCTGATGGCCGAACTGCCGCACAACACCCTGTGCGTGTACTCCTTCTCCAAATACTACGGAGCTACCGGTTGGCGCAACGCGGTCATTGCCTTGCACCAAGACAACATCTACGATAAGATGCTCACCCGCCTTACAGACGAGCAGAAAGCCGCGCTCCACAAACGCTACTCGAGCTTGGATATGCATCCCGAAAAGCTGAAATTCATTGACCGCATGGTGGCCGACAGCCGACAGGTAGCACTGAATCACACCGCCGGACTCTCCTTGCCGCAACAGATGCAGATGAGCCTCTTCGCCTCCTTCTCGCTGCTCGACAAGGAGGATCGGTACAAAATCCGTATGCAAAAGCTCATCCTGCGCCGCCTGCATGCTTTGTGGGAAAGCACCGGATTCACACTGGTCGAAGACCCGCTCAGAGCCGGTTATTATTCTGAAATAGACATGCTCGTATGGGCTCGAAAGTTTTATGGCGAGGAGTTTGCCGAATATCTGCAAAAGACCTACAACCCCTTGGATGTAGTCTTCCGGCTCGCCAATGAAACCTCTTTGGTATTGCTCAACGGTGGCGGATTTGCCGGCCCCGAATGGAGCATCCGCGCTTCGCTCGCCAATCTGAATGAATCCGATTACATCAAAATCGGACAGAGTATTCGCCAAATACTCGAAGAATATCACGAGGAGATGAAACAAGCGCTTCATTGAGAAAAAAGAGACTAGAAAAGGCTTTTCTTGTTCCAAAAAAAATAAAATGGGACTAGAAAAGCCTTTTCTAGCTCCAAAAAAATAAAATGGGACTAGAAAAGCTGTTTCCGGCTCTCCCGAAAAGATTAATGAAACGAAATGCGAAAGCGCGTCAACCCATCATTATAGGTACGGAGCGAAAACGAGCAACCGTGATGCATCAGCACCTCGCGGATAAAGATAAGCCCGATGCCCTGTCCGTTGGGTTTGGTCGAGAAGAAAGGACTGAACAACTTTGCTTCCACCTCCCGGCTGATTCCCTTGCCGTTGTCGACCACCTCGAGCGTGCGTGGAGCAACGGTACGAATCACGATCTCCCCCTCTCTGTCGATACTTTCGACTGCATTCTTAATGATATTGAGCAGCGTTTGCTCAAAGAGCGCAACGTCTGCCATTACTTCCGCCAGCGCCTCGTCGAGCTCCAGACGCAAGCGGATGTTTCGATCCATACACACGCCCTCCATGAATCGCTTGCAGGAGAAGACGACATCGTTCAGATCGACCTTGGCGAAGTGCGGTTCGGGTATCTTCACCACATCGGCAAAGCGAGTGATGAAACGGCTCATCGAGAAACAACGATCGGTACACACACGCATCACCTCGCAAATATCCTCCATCCCCTCTGTTTCGGCAAGTGCCTGCTCTACCGTATCGAGCGTAGAGGTGATACCGGCGGTCGTGTTGTTTACCTCGTGGGCAATCATGCGTATCACCTTCTCGTAGGCCTTCTTTTCGGCCTTCATCACCTCATCGGTCAGGCTCTCGATGAGGAAGAAGGGATGCTGAAAACCGCGGTCGATGAACGAAGAGTGCGTGCATTTATAGATGCTCGAATCGTTGAGCCGAACGGTAGCCGTAGTGCCCGGTGCAATGGTGCTAAGCTCCACTGCCAAAGGAGAATCGATGTCAGAGAGTTTGCGCCCCAACACCTCCTCGCTACTCACACCGAGCATCTTCAGTGCCATGGGGTTGAGTTGCGACAGGTCATCGTCGAGCGTTTTGATAATCACCCCCATGGGCGATGCGTGGATCATCAGGTCGAGAAAGTGATTCTGCTCGCGCAGGTGCAGCCGTTCGTTCTTGAGCTGCTCCATCATGCGGTTAAAGACGTTGACGATGCGGTCGGCCTCGTACTGCCCAACGCTCCGCAGGCGACTGCCGAAGTCTTGCTCGCGCAGCAGCTCCATACCATTGCCGATGGTGTTGAGGGGCTTCACTATTTTGCGATAAAACACGATGAGGTAGAACAGAACGGCAAGAATAAGTCCCTCGGCCAGATAGAAGTAGATGCTACCTGCCGGCCCGGCCAGGTAAACAAGCAAAGCGGCAATGCCCGAAAGCAAAAGCACCAGTATGAAGAAAAGACCTTTTAGACGCACGGCAATGAAGCATTAATGATGAATGTGACAAGCGCGAGAGAGAACGAGAACGAGCTCTACTCTGCGTTGCCGATTTCGTATTTCTCTAACCGACGGTAAAGCGCGGCACGACTGATTCCGAGCGACAGGGCTACCTGACTGAGGTTTCCCTGATACCGCTCAAGAGCCTGCAAGATGGTTTTGCGCTCAATCTCGTCGAGCGTCATCCCCGCTAAGGGCGTTTGATGAGAACTCTTTGCATCGCTCTGCCGCAGATACTGCGCGTCGAAGTCCGAAGCATCGAGCAGCTCCTTGCCACTTACCAGCATGGTACGTTCGACCAGATTCTTCAACTCGCGGATATTGCCCGGAAAGGGCAGGCGACTGAGAAACTGCAAGGCATCGGCCGAGAATTCGGTACGGGGCAAGCCATTGATCCGAGCCTGTGTATCGGCAAAATGACGGGCAAGCAACGGTATGTCTTCCCGACGTTCGCGCAAAGCAGGCAGCTTCACGGTGATGAGGTTGATGCGATAAAAGAGGTCTTCGCGGAAGCTGCGTTCGGCCACCATCGCGGGCAGATCGGCATTGGTAGCCGACACCACCCGTATATCGGTTTTGCGCGGACGACTGTCGCCCAGCACCTCGAACGTCTGATCCTGCAACACCCGCAGGAGCTTGACTTGGCACGAAGGGTCGAGATCGCCAATCTCGTCCAGAAAAATAGTTCCCCGATTGGCCATCTCGAAGCGTCCGGTACGGTCGGCATGGGCATCGGTGAAGGCTCCTTTCTTGTGTCCGAACATCTCACTCTCAAACAGGCTTTGCGAGATTCCGCCCAGATTGACCTTCACAAAAGGTTGCTTGGCGCGCTGGCTGTTGAGGTGTATGGCTTCGGCTATGAGTTCCTTTCCGGTACCACTTTCGCCGGTAATAAGCACCGAGGCGTTGGTTCGGGCAATGCGGGCTACGGTATGCAGTACCTCCATCAATCCCTTGCTCTTGCCGATAATGTGGCTGCGCTGCAGGGAGTCGTTTTGCTCCTGAGCCGTTTCTTTTTGGGGGGCGGAGAGCTCCAATGCCGTTTCGATGCGTTGCAGCAAAGCGGCATTGTTCCAAGGTTTGGTGATGAAATCGAAAGCACCTGCCTGCATGCCTTGCACAGCAAGCTGAATGCTGCCCCAGGCGGTCATCAGAATAACGGGTGTATGCGGACGAAAGAGTTTGGCTTGCTTGAGCAGCGTCAATCCCTCTTCGCCGGAAGTAGAAAGGGTGAAATTCATATCCATCAGCATAAGCGACGGAGCTACCGAGCGTATCACCTCCATGGCTTCGCGCGGTCCGCTTACTGCCTCGACTTCGTACCCGGCACGCTTCAACATAAAGCTGAGCGAAGAGCGAACGGCACTGTCATCGTCAATGATTAGTATCATGGGAGTTCGTATTAGTTGCGTACAAAGATATAAAAAATAGTGATTAATTATTGACGATGGCCTCAAAGTCGGCTTCAAGTTCTTCGTTCCGGCCGAAATCCCAAAGCGTCAGGCTACGGATTTGATAATAGTACGACCAATAGTTGAAAAGCTCCGAAATGCGTTTCTGCCGTGCCTGGTCTTTGGAGTTCTGCGCGTCGTTGAGGTCGAGCGTATTGATTTTGCCGATCAAGAAGGTTTCAATACTGGTTTTATAGCGCTGTTGGGCTATCTCGTCGGCCTCGCGGGCAATGCTGAGTTGCTGCGCCTGATTATTGAAATGCTCTACCAGCAAAAAAATGTCTTGGTTAAAATTGAGTTGCTCTTGGCGCAGGGTCGAGAGCACCACGTCGCGGTTGCTATTGGCTACGCGTACTTTGCCGCGTCGCTTGCCCCAGTCGAGAATGGGTATCTTCACCCCTACCTTCACAATCTGATTGTCGAGCAGGTTATTGTAGGCTGCCGAGAACTCACGATCCTGCCCGGTATAACCGATGCTGGCAAACAGATCGATACTGCGCAAATTGCCCTTTGCCTTGGCTACGGCATAATCGGCTTCGAGCTGCCTGCGACGAATGTTTTGAGCAAACGAATTTCGCTCGAGTGCTTTCTCCAATACGGTTTGATAAACCATCCGCAAATCCGGAGCCGACTCGGGAAGTATCGGCTGCAAGGTTTCATCATTGTCTATGCCCAGAAAGGCACGCAACTGAAACATCTTTGCATTGAGGTTGCTCGCCGCCTCGGTAGCAGCTGCACGGGCATTGAGCGAAGCGAGCTTGAGTTGCAAGAGTTCATTTTCGGATATCTGACCCATCTTGCGCTTGGCTCCGGCTACTTCGTACAGTCGCTCGGCGTTGGTCTCATTCTGCCGGGCTGTGCCGAGTACTTCTTTTGCCAGAAGTAATTGAAAGAAGTAGGTAATGGATTTCAGCGTCACCTCTTCGGTGGCACTGATAAAAGCTGCTTTGGCTTCGGCATAGCGAACGGGCTCAATCCGCCTGTTCCACTTCATATTGTTCACCCCGAAGATGGGTTGTGTGAGTTGCAGGCTGATGGGTACCGACATGAAGTGCCTGTTCTTATTCGTGCCCAACTGCCGGATATAATCGAGCGAGGAGTTCAGCGAAAGCTTTCCACCCGTAAGCCAAATGCTTTGGTCGACGGACAACTGTCCGGTAAGTCCCAACAGATTGGAGCGTACAAAGCCATATTCGCCATCGGCATTCTGGTAAGGGCTGTACGATTTATTGTAATTAGGCAGTGTTCCTGCAAAATTGACTTCGGGCAGCAGGTCGGCACGGAAGGTGCGGTACTCCCAGTAGGATGTTTTAAGTTCGTTAAGTGCCACGGCAGCATCGACCGACTGAATTCGCGCCAGATTGATCGCCTCGGCCAATGTTATCTCCCGCTCTTTTTGTGCGAAAAGCATAGCCGGAAAGAGCAATGCCAGCACAACAGATGATAGTTTCTTCTTTCTCATATAGATGGTTTTTCTACAACAGAAGAATCAAACGGTATGCCAGAAAGAAAAACGATTTATTATCAATACATTAACAAACAATCCGAGTGTTCGATAATGAACACTCTGTACATAAGCGAACGTAACAGCAGGTTATTTAGGCACATTCATCGGTGATTTTTACCAAGAAGCGCGTACCTACATTGACCTCGGATGTCACTCCGATGGTTCCATGCAGACGGTCGACAATGGTTTGGCAGATACTCAACCCCAAACCGGCTCCCTGCGTGAAGCTATCCGCCTTATAGAATCGCTCGAAAATGTGCCGGATGGCTTCATCCGAAATACCTTTTCCGGTATCTTCTACAAACAGGGTAACCGTGCCGGGTGCATCGATCTTATAACCAAAAGTAATCGAACCGCTCGTGGTAAACTTCGCCGCATTATTGATAAGATTATTGATCACTTGCTGTAAACGAACCGAGTCGGTAGTGATGTATTTCTTCTCATCGGTCGGAACATCGAGTAGCAGCTCCACCCCTTCGGGCATATTGAGGCATTGCGAGTCGTATACGTTCTTCAGCAAGAGCAATAGGTTGTGAGGGGCAAAACGGAAATCCATCGACCCCGACTCGATACGCGATAAGTCGAGAATATCATTTATCAGTGTCAATAATAACGTGCAGTTTTTATTAATGGTAACAATGAACTGCCCTACCTCCTCTTCTGTGAAGTTCTTCATATCGGTCAACAAGTCCGAGAAGCCCACTATGGCATTGAGCGGTGTACGAATCTCGTGACTCATATTAGCCAAAAAAGCCGTTTTCAATTTATCTGCCTGAAGGGCTTTATCGCGCGCTGCAGTGAGTGCCTGCTCGGTCGATTTGTAGCGTTGGATATTCTGGCATACTCCCAGAACATCGTAAGGCATATCCTGCGTTGGGCCGTTAAGCACAGAAACGCGATACTCCCACCACTCGTATTCGCCCTGAACATTTCGCTGACGAAAACTAATACGCGTATTCATACTATCACCCGCAATGATTTTATCAAACAGCTCCCGCACCGCATGCAAATCATCGGGATGAAGCAACTCCATCATATCTTGATGCGAAAGCATTTTATGTTCTTCGGAAAAACCTATCTCCTTGAGAAAATTCTGCGAAAATGTAAAGACGCCGGTATGCACATTGTACTGCCAAGGATACACGGAACTTTCTTCGATGGCTAAGTTAAAGAAACGCCGTTGCACCTCTTCGTCAGAAACATTTCGAAATGAAAAAGCAACGCCTGATACTTTGCCATGCAAGCAAATAGGAACAATCTCGCCCGATACCAGGAAGTAGTCGTTGCTATGCACCTCTTGCATAAATGAGTTCTCGGGTATCGTGATACCTATGCCTTCGTCGAGCACTTGCCTCAAGAGTTCGCACAATACTTCTTTTCCATTGTTATACAACCGAATGGTAGCTCCGGCAGGCATCCCTTCGAACGGGCGAGACAGGTCTTCTTTATTCAAGTGCAAAATCTTCTGCATGGCGTGGTTAGTGAAATGAATACGCAAATCGGTATCATACGTAATTACGCCATCACGAATGGAATGAAAAACATGATCAAACTCATCACGTTGGGCTACCAAGCGGTTCTGCAATAACAAACGGGTTTGCGCATGCATTCTGCGCTTTGCCTCACGCCGGTTGATGCGTGCCAGCCATACAACCACAAAAACAAGCAGTGCCAGCACAGAAGCATAAAGCAGAATAAAAAGCAACTGATACTTCTCCCAATAAGGCTGATTAATAACCATACCGGGCGTTGCCTTATCGACATCTACACGAAAAAAATCCAATTGCTTATAGTCGTACATAAAATTAGATACGGTGCGCGAAAAGCCAAAGTCACGAGGATTTCCACCTTTCAGTATGGCACTGGCACGCTTTCCGGCCAAATAAGATGCTGCATAAGGATCTGCATCATAGGCACAGAGCACACCATTCATCAAGGAGAGGTTCTGGCAGGTAAAAAAGGGAGCTTTTGAGTTTTTCCCTAGAAACGACATGAAGCCCGACCACTTAGGCACGATCACAATACGCCCTGCACTGTTTCGCTCATTACAAATCGCAGCAACAACTGCTTGTGTCGTTTTCTCCTGTGTGTTGTACATCGTGATTTGATATCCGGGATGAGTTTTGCAAAACAACTCAAAATCGCGTTGCAAGTATTCTTTACCCTTTCCACTCAAAAAGCTATTGTCGCTTATACAGACCACCTCTTTCCGATTGGGGAATATATGATGGGCTTGCCGAAGCATCCTGTTAAAATCGGGATTCGATGTAAACCCCGTCACGGTAGTATATTTATTTATTATGCGGTAATTGGGATATTTCACTCCGAAAAATACAACAGGCGTTGTATGAGGTAGCGAATCACCACAAGTAAGCAATGTATAGAGTGCTTCATCATTGGCCGTTACAATCACATCGACACCTCTCTTACGTGCTCTCTCACAAATACGCCGCATGAGTATTTTCTCCGATCCATACACCCAATAGTCTGAGTCTAAATACTCAATTGCAATATTCGATTTTATTCCCGACTTCCTGAATCCATCTCTCAAACCTTCAATCATTTCATGCTGCCAAGGTGTACGGGGGGTATATGATCGAATAAAAAGTACATTTGCAGAGTGCTCAGAAGCACTTATTCCACACCAAGAAATTAGTATTAATAGCAAAAAAAACAAACAATAACGTCTTTCATTCATGATAAAAAGCATAGGGCAAGGGTTCAAATGCAAAGATACATCAATATATCGAAAACGAAACGAAAGATCAATAGTTTTCGTATTGAAGAAACTATTTATTTTAAGAAATCAAGTCTTCACATAAAAGAAACGCTATCATAATATACCAATTTTATAGGTATACTGCAATTTCTTTCACCCAAATGATATTATTTTGGTTCGTTAGTATTATCTTTGTTCTATATTTTTCATTATCCAAATCGATTCTAAATGAAAACTTCAAAGCTTCTTGTCCTAATACTTCTTTTATTATTTCAGAATAAGCTATACGCAACCTATTTTAAACATTTAGGAATGAAGGAGGGATTGTCTCAGCTATCGGTCCTGTCCATTCATCAAGATCAGTTGGGGCGTATGTGGTTCGGCACGCGAGAAGGCGTTAGCATTTATGACGGCAAACAGATGAAGGTTTATAAAACCGAACTGGAAAATGAGTTATCTCATAAAGGTGAACCTTTTCTCGGCAGCGAGATCAATATGATAAGAGAAGACAGTGCAGGCAATATCTTCTTAAAGGCAGAGGGGGCACTAATCCGATATGATATAAAGAAAGAAACATTTCATCAGATCCGCCCCAGCAAAGTGCGTGCAATAGCCTCTCACCAAGGAAAGATCTGGTGTGCAGCCAATGATTCCTTATTCGTGTACGACGAAAAAAGCGACTCCTTACGCTTTAAAATGAAAACAGGGCTTTCCTACATATCCTTTTTACTTATTTCCGACAATAAAATATGGGTTGCTACTCAAAAAGGGCTTTATGTCATCGAGAATAATAAGACTTCTTGCATTCTTCCAAATTTGGAGATTTTTCGTTTATTTGAAAGCAGCCGCAAAGAGCTCTGGATCGGTTGCCGCATGGATGGTCTGTATCGCTTATCAAAAGAAGGGAAATTAATCAACGTACCTGTGGAGTCGAATGGAAAGTCCGGCAGCGGAGTGGCCAGTAACCAAATTCGCGAGTTTACCGAAGATGATCGTGGGAATATCTGGTTTGGTACCTTCAAAGGACTTCAAAAGTACAACCCCAAGACCGAACGGTTCACCATCGAGCAACACGAATCCCGGCAGGGGGCTTTGGCGCACTCCTCTATCTTCGCTGTCTATAAAGACAGGCAAGGTACTATTTGGGTAGGCAGCTATTACGGTGGTGTGAATTACTTCAATCCCGAAAGTGATATTTTTTCATATTACACTTACAATACCAATCGCAATGATTGCCTAAACTTCCCTTTGGTAGGAAGCATGACAGAAGATAAAGATGCCAACATCTGGATTGGTGCAGATGGTGGCGGATTAAATTGTTTAAACCGCAAAGAAGGCACTTTTAGCTATTTCACAGCGGGTGGCAGCAATGCATTGCTGCATAATAACGTAAAAAGTATCTGTTACGATAAGAAAAGAGATCAGATTTACATTGGTACTTATACCGGCGGACTAAGCCGATACGATAGGAAAACCGGAAAGTTCTATAACTACCTGAATGATTTCAATCAGAAAGGCAAAGGCCCCAATGATGTTATTTTCGCTGTATTGTTCAGGAACGACCATGTGTATGTATCAGCCCGTAATGGTTTTTTTCGATTAAATCCCGATACGAACCACTTTGAACATATATATAAGGGTAACTATTATCTGAATTTCGAAATTGATTCATTAGAAAACGCTTGGTTTGCAATGGGGGCTAAAATAGAGTTTACCAATCTGCGTAATCCTGAAAAAATAGAAACGATCTCACTAAGCAATGCAAATAAGTACAATATTACCCAAATCTTTAAAAGCAGTAACGGTATATTATATATTGGAACATTGGGTGGTGGATTCTTCGTTTACAACCCTCAAACCAAACGATATATAAACTATACAGTCGAAAAGAATAATCTGTTAAGCAATTATTGTTACCGACTCATTGAAACGCACTCAGGAAACATCTTAATTACAAGTGATAAAGGGATTACGTTATTCTCCCCTTCAACTAAAACCATGCGTTCGATTGATTTAGGTATGGGAGGTGCCATCTCTTCGATAGCCAACGGATGCGGAGCATTTGTCGCTGAAAATGGTAAAATATTCATCGGTGGTGTAGATGGACTGATCTCGTTTAGAGAAGAAGACCTGAATATAGTAGATAATGGATCTGAGCTTTACTTTTCAGAGTTATACATCCATAATACAAAAATAGCTCCCGACGATGATAGTAAGGTCTTGCAAGAGGCACTGCCTTTTACTCACAGCCTCGATTTGCGTGCCGACCAAAACAATCTGATTCTGAACTTCTCTAACTCTAATTACGTGGACATCCTAAAAAACACCTGGTATGAATATAAGTTAGAGGGGTTTGATGAAAAATGGGTACACACTACCCGAACCAGTTTGTACTATACCAATCTTCCTCCCGGCACCTATACATTAAAGGTGAGAGAAATGGGTAATTCGTTGAACATAAAAAAAAGACAAGAGATCGCTTTACGCATTGTGGTTCATAGTCCATGGTATAATACTTTCTGGGCATGGATCGTCTACTGTCTTGTTATCAGTTTAATGGTATACTGGATATGGCACGTAAAAATGGCACGTAAACTATTGTCGTTATCACTCGAGCAGGAAAAAAGAGAAAAAGAACGGATGAAAGAGTTGAGTCAGGCCAAGCTACGTTTCTTTACCAACGTCAGCCATGAGTTTCGCACTCCGCTCACACTGATCATCAGCCAAATGGAGGTTGTTCTTCAAAATAATTTAATACCGCCGTCTGTATATAATCAATTGCTGAAGATTGAAAAGCATACGCGACAAATGAGGAATCTGATATCCGAATTACTCGATTTCCGGAAGTTCGATCAGAACCATGTAGTATTGAAAGTACGCGAACATGACATTGTTCCGTTTTTAAAAGACATTTATTTGTCTTTTTCAGAGTATGCCGTTCAACACAACATTCGCTATACGTTCGATTGCAACATACCCAGTGCTTTGTGCTACTTCGATGCGTGGCAAATGACAAAAGTAGGATGCAACCTTCTATCTAATGCTTTTAAATATACCGAAAATGGAGGAGATATCTTATTACGCATAACAGAAACCGAAGAAAACATCTTATTTGAAGTAATAGATACCGGAATTGGTATTGATAAAAAAGATCTCGATTGCATATTCGAGCAGTTTTATCAGGTCAAACACGACAATGATACCGACACAAGCTCCGGCATTGGATTGGCACTGACTAAAAGTATTGTTTTAATGCATCATGGAGAATTAAACGTCGAAAGCCAACCGGGCAAAGGAAGCAGGTTTGCAGTGCAGTTGCAAAAGGGTAAATCAATTTTCGAACATGACAAAGAGGTGTCATTTGTTGAAAGTGATCCGGAGGAAGAAGGCTTTATAAAAGATAGTATCCCCGACAACGCCTTTATTACAAATTTGCAAGCAGAACAAGGAGAGCTTGATGCCGAAGAACAAGAACACAAGCGATACACCATATTGATAGTGGAGGACAACAGAGAATTGATTCAATTACTGGCCAATATATTTGATCCTTTATACAAGGTAATATTAGCTTATAATGGTGAGGAAGGTCTGACTAAAGCCACGGCCGAAAAACCGGATATCATTCTAAGCGATGTAATGATGCCTGTTATGAACGGCATTGATTTGTGTCTGCAAATAAAAAACAACATCAACCTATGCCATATACCGGTGGTGTTGTTGACAGCTCTCAATACTGTAGATCAAAACATAGCCGGTTTACGCCGCGGAGCAGACGATTATATATCGAAACCATTCAATGCCAAAATATTACTGACTCGCTGCAATAACCTTATTAGAAACAGAAAGTTAATACAAAATCAATTTACCAAAAGTCATGATACCAATGTCGACTTACTCACTACCAATCCGTTGGATAAGGTATTCTTAGAGCGAGCCATTAGCGCAATTAATGAACATATCGACAATACGGAACTAAATATTCCCTTATTGTGTCAAGCCTTAGGAGTTGGGCATACCTTGTTGCATGCGAAATTTAAGGGACTTACGGGCATGGCTCCCAATGAATTTATCTTGAACTATCGACTGAAGCAAGCAGCGTCCGTTTTGCGAAAGGAACCTCATTTGCAGGTAAGCGAGGTTTCCGATAGATTCGGATTCAGCTCAGCAAGATATTTCAGCCGGTGCTTTAAGAATCAGTTCAACATCACCCCCATGGAATATAGAAAAGGAGAAACAAACGATAACCCCAAAGAAGGATAATTAGCGCACATATTGAGGATAAAAGTGACACCTGATAAAATATTTAAAGTGATAAATTTGCAACAAAGAAACTAAATTCTATTCAGTATTATGAAAAAATTATGCTACAATGTATTGGCGTTGGCTACTTTGTCGACCGGAGCCTTTGCACAAAGTGAAACACAACACCCCAATATCATTCACATACTTATGGATGACGTTGGGTACGATGACCTAAGTTGCTTCGGTAGTCAGGATATAAAAACGCCTAATATTGATGCCATTGCATCCCAAGGGATGAAATTTACCGAATTTTATGCTCCCCACGGTACCAGTACCCCTTCTCGAGCAGCCTTGCTTACCGGCCGATACGCTCCGAGAGTAAATAACGGTACGGGGCTATCCGTTCTCTTTCCACATACGCCAAACGGACTCGAAGATGAAGATGAAGTTTGTATCACCGAACTATTAAAAAAGCAAGGATATACCACCGGTCTGATAGGAAAATGGCACCTGGGACATTTGCCCCAATACTTACCGGTAGTGCATGGTTTTGATCGCTTTGTCGGTATTCCCTACCCCAACGATCACGGTCCCGAGCGTTTAGGTGGCACAGGTGTTCGCCCAAGTGGCATCAGCGACCCCGCTATTCCGCTTATCCGACAAGCACAAGTTGTCAAAGAGTGCGACAACAATGACCTGGCAGAGCTACCCGCCCTGTTCCAACGCGAAGCCTGTAAGTTTCTATACGATGCCGTACAATCGAAAAAACCATTCTACCTACAATATGCCAACATTGAAACACATACCCCCTACTTCATTCCCAGAGGTTTTGAGGGACGCAGCAAAGCCGGGGCTTTTGGCGATGCAGTAGAGTATCTCGATAATACGGTAGGAGTTATTATGGATATGGTCAAACGTCTTAAAATAGAAGACAATACGTGGATCATCATCACTTCTGATAATGGCCCCCTCATTCATAAAGACAAAGAACTTGAGAACTGCTACGGACGCTTTGGCGAAACCGACCCATCGCGCAAGCATCTGCTGAGAGGAGGCAAGTACCAAGAGAAATACGACGGAGGCATTCGGGTTTCTTGTGTGTTTAGTTGGCCGGGGGTTATTCCCGCCGGAACAGTATGCAATGAGTTGGCAACCTCTATGGACTTATTCACCACCATGGCTCTTGTTTCGGGAGCAACAGTCCCCACAGATCGTCCCATCGACGGAAAAAACATTTTACCACTCTTGAAAAAAGAGAAGAATGCCTCTTCGCCTCATAAAGCTGTATTTGGTTTTCGCCCCCGCGGAGGCATCGAAAGTGTACGCTTTAAACACTGGAAACTAATCATGCCTCAAACAGACAAGCAAGGCAAAGAACAACCCGCTCAATTATACAACCTACAAGAAGATGAAGGCGAACAGACAAACGTGGCCTCAAAGCATACAGAGTTGGTTAATCAGATAGTTTCCATGGGACAGGAAGCCAATAAAGCAATCAAGGAAAATAAAAACATTGATTGAGAATAACAACAGTCAAATACGATGAACAGGCTAAAAATATGGGTTGGAGCAACACTTATCGTTGCTTCCAACTCACATTGTATCGCTAAAGAGAACAAAGAGCTACCGAATATCATTCTAATCGTTGCAGACGACTTAGGATATGCCGACATGAGTTTCTTACCACAATCTCCTCGCGAAGTACATACACCACAAATTGATCGATTAGCACGCAATGGTCTTTATTTTCAGAATGCTTATGCAACCGCATCAGTCTCTAGTCCTGCACGAGCCGGATTAATCACAGGCAGGTATCAACAACGTTGGGGAAATTATTGGTTTGGTCATGGTGGTTTACCCGATAGAGAAGTAACAATTCCGGAATATTTAAGCCAATTGGGATATTTTAATGTGAAAATAGGAAAAACCCACATGAATGGAGTAGGCGATGCTGATCATCCTCTTCGCCATGGATTCCATGAATTCTTCGGTTTTTTAGATCACACACACTCCTATATACACCTTAGTCATAAAGATATAGAAAGAATTGGTGGCGAAAAAAACGCTAAATTAGCTCATTACGGACCAATTACACATAATTATTCGACTATCGACTATGATGATGAGAACGCTTATACCACCGATCTGTTTACTGACAAAGCCGTACAGTATATCAGACACACAAAAACGCAGCCATTGTTTATGTTTTTGTCTTACAACGCAGTTCATCATCCCACTTATGAGAATATAGATAAATACAATCGTCCATACGGAATTAAAAACCAGGAGCCATGGAACCCTCAAACGGAATCTTACAATGAGTATCACAATAAAAAAGGGTTACGAGGTGAGGCCGATCCATCCCGTCGCTTACGCTATTTAGCTTGCTTGGATGCATTGGATAAAGGAATTGGTAAAGTATTGGATGCCGCAAATAAAAAAAGGAATATATTAATTATTTTCATGTCAGACAACGGTGGCACATATAATACCGATGCCTGCAACACGCCTTTATCCGGACACAAATTTCAGTTGAAAGAAGGAGGAATACGCATTCCTTTGATCATTTCATGGAAAGGGCAGATACAAGCGGGAGTCAATACAGAAGACATTGTCAGTGCTCTGGACATCATGCCTACCGTACTTGAAGTAAGCGGATTTAATCAGCAATTAGTACGTGAAATAGACGGACAATCCTTATTACCAACCATCAAGAAAGAAAAAAGCAATACGAACCGTACGTTGATTTGGGACACTAATTGGGGATGGGCCGTTCGTAAAGGCGATTGGAAGTTAGTGGTGGTTAAGAAAAACCGTCAGGCCGAACCGGCAGGTACTGCCCTTTATAATCTAAAAGAGGACATCAGAGAAGAGGTAGATTTAAAAGAGAAAGAAGTGGAGAAAGTAAAAGAGTTAACCGAAATATATAGTAAGTGGAAACAAAATAAACCAGGGCCGCTAACACCACAAGATGCTCAGCGGTTTGAAGCAAAAATTTAATACGTTGGATTTCAACCACTCTCACCAAACAAGCTCTGCTTTAGTCATATTTATCGTTCCGAAACGGTACTGTTTTATTAGATGTAAGACAGTATGATATAACCTTTTTCAATAAGAAACATAATCATTATTTACGCATGAAAAAACATTTTTTACTTTGGCTGATAATCATCTTATCACTCCCTTCCAATGCGCGCCAATCGTCATTCTCTACCGCAGGATTTTACCAGCTTCCTCATACAGGACGCGAAGTTTTCTCTATGAATGTAGCTTGGCGATTTTATAAAGGAGACGTTAAGGGAACCCCTTATCTCAACTCATTTGACGACTCGAAATGGAACGTAGTTTCGCTTCCGCACGGATCAGAATATCTACCGGTAGATGATTGTGGGAACATTAACTATCAAGGCGTAACATGGTATAGAAAACATTTTACTCTCAACAACGAGCTTAAAGGTAAAAAACTATTTTTACATTTTGAAGCCATCATGGGTAAATGCAAAGTGTGGGTAAACGGAAAGCAATTGGTCGAACATTTTGGTGGTTATTTGCCAATCGTAGCCGACATTACCTCAACCGTTGATTTTGACCAAGAAAATATCATAACCGTATTGGCCGATAACAGCAATGATCCGACATATCCACCCGGAAAGCCACAAGATTTACTTGGCTTTGCCTACTTCGGAGGTATCTATCGAGATTGCTGGCTGATTGCACACAACAATGTGTACATCACTGATCCCAACTATGAAAATGAAACAGCCGGTGGCGGCTTACTAGTAGCCTACCCGAAAGTAAATCAATCAGAAGCATCGGTCTTTGTAAAACTTCACATCCGAAATACCAACCGTACCCCTTTTGCCGGAACAGTGCAATACGAACTTATAGATAAAACAGGAAAAAAGATCGCTTCACTTTCACAAAAAGTAAAAGTAGCAACAAAAGCAGCTTCATCCGTTCAAGAAACCATCGTAGTAAAAAGACCCATGCTTTGGAGCCCCGAACATCCGTATCTTTATAAACTAAATGTGTATATAAAAGACACCAAAGGAAAAACCGTAGATGGTTATCAACGTCGTATTGGTGTTCGTAGTATTGAATTCAAGCAGAAAAACGGACTATTTATCAATGGGAAGCCTTACGGTAAACCGTTGCTGGGCGGAAATCGTCATCAGGAGTTTGCCGTAGTAGGCAATGCCGTTCCCAATATTGTACATTGGCGTGATGCAAAAAAAATGCGAGATGCAGGAATGGAAATTGTTCGCAATGCTCACTACCCACAAGATCCGGCATTTATGGATGCCTGCGATGAATTAGGACTATTTGTCATTGTAAACACACCGGGCTGGCAATTCTGGAATAAAGAACCCATCTTTGAACAACGGGTTCTATCGGATATCTCTCAGATGATTCGTCGTGATCGTAACCACCCTTCTGTTTTCCTATGGGAACCTATTTTAAATGAAACCTATTACCCCTCATCTTTTGCGAAAAACGCAACAGAGGTAACCCAAAAAGAATTTCCTTATCCCAATAGTATGGGTGCTTGTGACGATGGAGCAGATGGAGCAAAGTATTACTCTGTATTGCTAAGACCTCGGGAGAAACTAGATTCAACAAAAACATATCTGGTACGTGAATGGGGTGACAACGTAGATGATTGGAATGCTCAAAATTCTAACAGCAGAGTGTATAGGGGATTAGGCGAACAACCCATGCTAATACAAACAGAGCATTATGCAAGAATGATGAAAAGTATGGTTTTTGATGTTCCGAAGCAACGGATCGGAGGATGCCTATGGCATACTTTTGACCATCAGCAGGACTATCACCCTACTCCATTCTATGGTGGTATCATGGATGCATTTAGACAGCCCAAATTCTCTTATTATATGTTTATGGCACAAAGAGACACGGTAAAGAGAGATGAGTTGTTCGAAACCGGCCCCATGGTTTACATTGCCCATGAAATGACGCCTTTTTCGCCAACGGACGTAACCGTTTATTCTAACTGTGACGAAGTAAGGCTTACTTTCTTAAAAAATGGCAAGCAGTGGAGCTATACTAAAAAGAAAAATGACGGGGAGATTCCCTCACCTATTATTGTATTCGATGACGCATTCGATTTTTATGCCTGCAAAGCGATGTCCAGAGCCGGAAAGCATAATGAAGTCTTTCTATATGCCGAAGGCTTAATAAACGGAAAAGTCGTAGCGACTGATAAGCGACAACCCTCGCTACGCCCGGATCGCCTGCGTTTAAGAGTCGATGATGAAAACACCGGACTAATTGCGAATGGTTCCGATTTTGTCACCATCATAGCAGAGTTAGTTGATAAGGATGGCAGAGTAAAGCGTTTGGCCAATAGTGCCGTAAAATTCAGCGTTGAAGGACAAGGGCGAATAATCGGCGATGAACGAATTCAAGCCAATCCACGAAACATTTCGTGGGGATCGGCACCAGCTCTTATTCAATCAACCACCATCCCGGGAATGATTCATGTAAAAGCACGCTTTCTATACGAAGGCTCAACAATGCCTCTAAACGGCGAAATCAAATTATATACGAGAGAAGACCCCATGCCAGCCATTTATTCGGAAAAAGAAGCGAACCAAATTGTAAAGAACGAACCAACGAATGATGACTCTGATGGCAAAGAAAACAAGAAGGATGCACAAGCTCTAAAAGACCATGAACTAAAATTAAAAGAGGTGGAACAACAACAATCCAGTTTCGGAGTTGGCATCAATGATTGATTCAAAACAGTCCATCGCAATGCAATGTTAATTTTTAACAGTGTATAATTCTTCATGCATAAGAGTATATACTTTTGGTACCAAAGAATAGGTATTCTTTGGTACCAAAAGTACGTATTTAACACACCGTTAAAATAGTTCTTTTGCAAACCCGATAAATACCAATGACCCCTACTGAACGAAAGTGCCCTACACAACCACAAAACAATGACTTGCAGAAAGCCTCACCCTATATTGCCATACATCTGTTATTTCTATCGGAGTGACATCAGACCACTTTACATTCGGTTCTCTATTTACTAATACTTGTGTTTTTATCAACTACAGAAATTTCGACACCCCCGTATTATCCATATCATAAGAAGCAGTCATTTTAAACATCAGTGTTTATAGCTTCCGGCTTACTTCAATTCAAATCTTCAGATCAATTTGTGATTAATGCTATTTTCATTAAAAACACCCATTTAAAGCATCTGTAAGGATAATCAATGCATATATTGAGGATAGAAATGACACTTCCTCGGAGGGTATAATCAATACATTTGCGGCGATTATTTACACTAAAATCTTTTTAAATATTTATGAAAAAGTACAGATGGGTTTTCTGCCCTTATCTAAAAAGGACGCTTGTCAGCGCATCTTTTATAATGCTGATTGCCGGAAACGGTTGGGCAGTATCTATGGAAAATGCAACTAAGACAATCACAGCAATCGAAGGCTCTCAACAAAACCGGAAAGTCACCGGAACAGTTACAGATGAAAAAGGAGAAACGATTATTGGTGCCAACGTAACAGTAAAAGGAAGTACCGTAGGAGTTATCACCGACCTGGATGGTAATTTCGCATTGGAAGTACCTGCCGATGCTGTTATTAGAATCTCTTACATCGGTTTTCTCCCTCAAGAAGTAAAAACACAAGGTAAAAATTCTTTCAAAATTCAATTGAAAGAAGATACCAAAACATTGGATGAAGTAGTAGTAGTAGGTTATGGCACACAGAAAAAGGTAAATATGACCGGTTCTGTTTCGGCTGTTAATGTAGAAAAGATGGCAGAAAGCCGTCCAATCAACAACCTATCGAACGCACTGGCCGGTATGGCTGCCGGTGTAAAAATCAGCACAACCAAAAATGCACCGGGTGATGACAATGCATCAATTCAAGTACGCGGACAAGGTACGCTTAACAACTCTTCGCCATTGGTTATTGTGGATGGTGTAGAAGGTTCTTTAGGTAGTATCAGCCCCAACGATGTGGAAACGATCTCTGTACTGAAAGATGCTGCTTCGGCTGCTATCTATGGTTCGCGCGCTGCGAATGGCGTTATCTTGATCACCACTAAAAAAGGTAAAAGCGGACAGGTACGATTTGATTACAACGGATATCTTTCTATCGAACGGCCAACAAAGATGATAGAACCCGTTAGCGACTATGCTACGTATATGGAGCTGATGAATGAAGGCTACCGGAACTCTGGAAAAGGAGTTGTATACAAAGACAACGACAACAACGGAATACCGGATGCATCTGAATTATGGCGCCAACACGCTAATGAGCCGCTATTGTATCCCAATACAGATGCCTATGACGTATTGTTCGGTAATACGGTAATTGCTCAGCAACACTCAATCTCGGCGAGTGGTGGTACAGATAAAGTAAATCATTACACATCATTTACCTACCTCAATAATCCGGGAGTTGTAGAGAACACCAACTACCAACGTTCGAGTCTTCGAAGCAACATCGACATGAAGATCAACCAATGGTTCTCTGTAGGTACCAACCTGAGCGGATATTACGGAAGTCGCAATATCAATGCCAATGCGTTGGATGATGTATTTAATTATGCCAAACAAACAACACCGGGTATGATTCACCGTCATCCGGATGGTCGCTACGGTGCACCCCACAATCCCGAAGATCCGGCTCAAAACAACGTTCTGACCCGACTTAACGACAAAGAAGGAGAGAATATTGCCCGTAACCTGCGTGCCCGTTTTTTTGCTACGATCTCACCATTAGAGGGACTTTCATTTACCGGTTCGTATACCTACGATTATTATGACAATGAACAGTGGGACAAACCCGTATTTATCGATCGCTACAACTTCCTTACCGAGACTTTGGCTAAAAGCGGAGAAGGACGCACAAGTATCAGCAATAAAACAACTCGTAACACACGAAATGCAATGGACGGAGTGGCACGCTACCAGAAAAGATTCTTTAAGAAACTTGATCTGAGCGTTATGTTAGGAGCCAGTCAGGAGCAATACGAAGAGCGCAAAAACAGTGCATCAAAATATGATTTGCTCGATCCGGCTTTGGATGTTATCAACGGAGCTACAGGAGATGCAAGTGCCAGTGGCGAACGCTATGGTTGGGCAATGCGTTCTTATTTCGGACGTTTAAACCTCGGTTGGGCCGATAAGTACATGGTAGAATTTAACTTACGTGCCGACGGTTCTTCTAAATTCGCATCCAACAAACGTTGGGGATACTTTCCGTCAACTTCGGTAGGCTGGAGAGTCGATCAAGAGAACTTTATGAAAGACATTGATTGGTTGAGCTCATTAAAACTGCGTGGTTCGTACGGTTCACTGGGTAACAACTCAATCGGCAATTACGATGCCATTTCGGTATATGGTAAGTCCAATTATATCCTCGGCAATGGGGTAAACATGGGATTGGCACAAGCTGCCATATCAAACACTGATTTAACATGGGAAAGTACCTATGTTGCCAACATCGGTGTAGACTTCGGTTTTTTGAAAAACAGATTGACCGGTACTTTTGATGTGTTTAACAAGCGTACGGCTAATATCTTAATTGATCTGCCCGCACCGGCAGTACACGGACATGCCACAATCCCCAAACAAAATAGTGCCGAGGTACTAAACAACGGTTTTGAAGTAACTTTGGGTTGGAGAGATCAAATCAGCGATTTTTCTTATTACGCAAACGCAAACTTTACATATATTACAAACAAAGTCACCAAGTTTAAAGGTACAGGTGTAGAAGGACGTTCATTGGATAACAATCGCTACATTTGGGAAGGACATAGCATTAATACACTTTTTCTTCGTCCCACAGACGGAATCATACAAGATCAAAATGATTTGAAGAAGGTACAAGCTATGCTCGATGCCGAAGAAGCAAGAGCAGCTGCGGAAAATCGCAAACCACGCAAAGTGTATTCAGAAGGAACTCCAGGATTAGGAGATATCTTATATGTAGATGCAAACAATGACGGAGTGGTCGATTTTGAAGACCGTAAAGCTTACGGAAGAGGACAAAGTGCACCGATTACTTACGGATTCGATGCCGGATTTAACTGGAAAGGTATCGACTTTTCGATCCTGCTACAAGGAGTGGAAGGAGCCAAAACGCTTTATACATACGAATATGAGACACGCGTTGAGGCTGGCTATATCATCAATAAAGAGATTGCCGAAGGTCGCTGGCACGAAGGACGCTTGGACGCAAACGGAAACATAGCAGATCCGGCAAAGTTCCCTCGCCTAAGCAGCTTCACTGATACCAAAAACAGTGGTGCAAGTGATTTCTGGATGGTATCACAAGACTACCTGCGTGTGAAGAATATCCAATTAGGTTATACCTTGCCCAAGCAATGGACCAATACGCTAAAAGTACAAAAACTACGTGTATACTGTAGTCTTGAAAATTTCTTCACAATAACAAGCTATCCGGGACTCGATCCTGAATCGGGTTGGGGATATCCAGCCATGAAGCAAGCTTCGTTTGGTGTTAACCTAAGTTTTTAATCCTAATAAACAGAACTGAAAGATGAAATTAACTAATAAAATGATACTGGCACTTGCGTTGGCTTCGTCGACGCTAACCTCCTGCTACGAGCTGGACCTGTATCCTCATGACAAAGTAAGTACGGGCGTTTTCTGGAAAACAGAAACACATGCCAAACAAGGCATTATGGGTGTATATGATTGTATGAAGCGAAAAGCAACCGCACCCAATGCCGGCTTTTTCGGCGAATACTATATGATGGATGCCCTTTCGGACATCGCTTTGTGCAACCCGTTTTCGACAATTACCAGTAGTGCATCGACTAGTCGTACCGGCGTTTATATGGATAAATGGCAGAATATGTACGACGGTATCGCTAAGGCGAATCATGCTTTGCAAAATATTCCGAAGATAGACGCTTCGGACGATAAGAAGAATATCTACCTTGCCGAAGCTCGTTTTATGCGGGGACTATTTTATGCTCATTTACTCGATTTTTACGGTGGAGTACCTATTTACGATGAAAGTTGGGTTTTATCGGAGACATTCGACAAAATGATGGAGCCTCGTTCTTCAGAAGAAAAAGTAAGAGAATTCATCATAAACGACCTTACTTTTGCAGAAACATATCTTCCTTATACATGGAGCAAAGAAGATTATGGCCGTGCCACCAAAGCGGCTGCCGTAGCTCTTCGTGGTAAAGTGAATCTGTATGCAAAGAATTGGGAAGAGGCTAAAAAAGATTTTGAAAAGTTGGTCAACAACAATGAAAAATATGGTTGTGCGTTGAATAAAGACTATGCCGAACTATTCAAAGTAGATACTGACGCAAATCCGGAAATGATTTTCTTCATCTCGAACAGCGGTGGTGTAGGCGATGCAAACGACGGTATGTGTATGGCTTTCTTCATGGGTACCCGTAGCTCTTTCGGAAGTGGATGGGCAAGTATGACACTCGATCCAGGTTTTGTAGACTCGTACGAAAAGAAAGATGGTACAGCGTTTAATTGGAATGATTATATCCCGGGTTACAATCAGATGAGCAATACTGAAAAGCTGAAAGCATTGAGTTGTGAACAGGATAAGAGCGGTGTTGTTGTCAAATATCCCGCATATCACGAAAAGATCAAAGCAGCATTTGCCGACCGCGATCCTCGCTTGTCGCAAACGTGTATCACCCCCTACTCTTTCTTTAATGGCTGGAACCAAAACAAACCTCGTAAAATGGAATGTGTATTGTTTTCTTCTGGATTCCCTAAAGCAGATAACGGATACATTGATGAAGGAGATAATAAATGGTATTGGTTCCGCAAATTTGTTCCGGAAGGCGATTGCAACGGACAAATCACGGACCGTAGCAATACACCGATTAACTTCCCGCTCATTCGTTATGCCGATGTGCTTTTGATGCTTGCTGAGTGCTACAATGAATTAGGCGATATAGACAATGCAGTGAAATACATCAATGCAGTAAGAAGTCGTCCATCTACGAATATGCCGGGATTAAACAGTGGTCCTGCCTGGTTGGAAGCCCGCTCAAAAGCAGAGGTACATAAACGTCTGATGCACGAAAGAGCAGTCGAGTTTGCAGGCGAAGGCATACGTTACAGCGATATACGTCGTTGGAGAGTAGCGGAAACTGTTTGCAACCGCATAGCTACTGAGATTCACGGAAACAAACGCTACGAGTATAAGTTCTCGAAAGACCGTGATTACCTGTGGCCTATTCCAGGTACCGAAATCGAAAAGAACAGTAACTTACTTCCCAACAATCCGGGTTGGTAATTACTAAATTAATCTATTCATAATAACGATAGGGTATTGCAGTCTGTTTATCTTTCTGCGATATCCTATCGTTTCATTTTAAATCAGAACAAGCAAAGTCTTTTAATAGCAAAATTTAAATAAACAATAATCTTTCCGGAATCATTTCTCATTAAAAAGCTGTTTCAAGCACCCACAAGGCTAATAGATGCACCTATTGAGGCTAATAATAGCACTCTTTAAAAGAAGACAACAACTAGATTTGCCACGATTAACAACAATTAAATCTTTTAATATTTATGAAACAAGAGAAATGGGTTTTCCATCCCTTATTTAAAAGGACACTTATCAGCGCCTCTTTGGCAATACTAGCTACCGGAAACGGTTGGGCAGAGTCTACAAAAAGTTCAACAGAAAAAGTTACGATAGTTGAAAACGTTCAGCAAACGCGTAAAATAACCGGAACCGTTACCGATGAAAAAGGAGAAGCAATTATCGGTGCTAATGTAATGGTTAAAGAAACAACGACAGGAGTCATTACCGATTTAGATGGACACTTCACATTAGAAGTACCTAAAAATTCAACTCTTCAAATTTCCTACATTGGATATACTTCACAAGAGTTGAAGGTAATGAACCAATCCACCCTAAACATTGTCTTAATAGAAGATTCCAAAAGTTTAGATGAGGTTGTTGTTGTAGGCTATGGTACACAGAGAAAAGGAAGTGTAGCCACATCTATTACCAGTATCAAAGGAGAAACATTACGAAATCGAGCTACCCCGACCATTGGCGAAGCTCTGCAAGGACAAGTAGCTGGTTTGACTGTTGTTGGAAATAGTCAACCAGGTAAAACCCCTTCTATCCAATTGCGTGGTGCCACTTCTCTAAACTCAGGTGGTTCTCCCTTGGTGTTAGTGGATGGGGTACCTAGCGACTTCAACTATTTAAACATGGAAGATGTAGAGTCTATCAATGTACTAAAAGATGCTGCTTCGGCTGCTATCTATGGATCAAGAGCAGCAAATGGTGTCATACTAGTCACAACAAAGCGAGGACAATCCGGAAAAGCTAATTTTCGCTATACCGGATCCATAGGCGTACATACCCCTACAGCACTACCCAAAACTTGTAGTTCGGCTGTTTACGCCCGTGCAATCAATGAAGCCGAGCGCAATGTAAATCGCGCCGAGATTTATAGTTCTGAAGACATTGCCCTCTATGAGAGCGGTGCAGATCCCAATCGATACCCCAATACCGATTGGCTCGGTTTAGCGATTAAGAACAGTTTGACAACTCGTCATGGAATAGAAGCCTCGGGAGGATCCGACAAAGTAAAATACCTGGTTAGTGGTGGATTAGACCATCAAACGGGAGTCTTCCCTCAAACCTCTCAAAACGTATTCAACGTACGCTCCAACACAGATATCGCAATTTCTAAAAAAGTAAATTTATCATTCGACATGAGATATCAACTTAGAAATTTAGATGAGTTACTCAACGTAGAAGATACCTACGGAAGATTAGTAGGGATGGAGCCTAACAAAGTTGCTTATTATACAGATGGAAGCTATGGTTATAATCCCGGTTTTTTCATCAATCCATTGGTGGATCTATATGAAGCCGGAAATAAGAAGTATGACCGACACGATGCTTCTGGTATTATGAAACTCGACTATGAAATCATCGATGGTTTAAAACTTACGGGAATAGCCAACGTAAATTATGTATTTGGAAATACGACTTCTCGCTCTCGCGAGCTACATTACAAAGATTTTTTCACACAGCAAGAGTATAAGGCATTGCAGAATGGCCTAACAGAAAAACGCGAATACAAAGCCTATTATAATTTACAAGCATTATTGAATTACAAAAAAACATTCGGAAAACATTCAGTAGATGGATTAATCGGATATCAGCAAGAAAACGAAAAATCAAACTGGATTAGCGCCGGACGAAGTGGTTATCCTACCGATCTGCTTTGGGTACTAAACGGCGGACCGAAAGATAATTGGAATAACGATGGAAATGCAGAACATTGGGCTATTGCTTCGGTAATAGGACGTTTGAATTATGACTATGCTAACAAATATATTCTGTCGGCTAGTTTTCGATCAGATGCCTCTTCTCGCTTCACGAAATCAAACCGGTGGTCTACATTCCCCTCCGTCGCTCTTGCTTGGCGTGTAAGTCAAGAAAAGTTCATGGAAAAAACAAGTAGCTGGTTAGATGACTTGAAAATTCGCGCAACTTGGGGACAAAACGGAGCATCGACCGGTTTAGGATTATACCCTAGCTACACAACTATTGCCATGGATGGTGTGGTATTAAACAATACATATATACAAACCGCAAAATTAGATAAAATAGGAAATCAAGAGTTGGGTTGGGAACGAACTGAGATGTTCAATGTCGGTATGGATTTTAAACTCTTGAGTAATCGGTTGAGTATTACAGGTGAATATTATATAAAGACTACCAATGAAATTCTTATTGGTTTACCCGTTCCTTTAGAATATGGTTTCGGGAAGCCCAACGTAAACATTGGTAAAATGAAAAATAATGGATGGGAAGTCGTAGTAGGGTGGAATGATGAAATCAATGGCTTCCGTTATGGCATTTCTGCTAACCTATCGGATAATGATAACGAAGTACTTGACCTAGCAGGTACCGGTCCATGGAAAGATGGATATACTGATGAAGGGCTTCCCTTTAAATCTATTTATGGTTATGAATCATTAGGATTATTTCAAACTGATGAAGAGGTAAAAAATGCACCTTTCCAAAATGCAAAAACAGGAAAAGGAGATATTCGTTATAAAGATCAAAATGGAGATAATAAAATTACAGCAGATGACCGTATAGTGATTGGTGATCCATATGCCCACTTCTTATATGGAGTTAATTTAAATGCTTCCTACAAGAACTTCGATATCAGTATGCTTTTCCAAGGAGTAGGAAAAAAAGATAAAATAATGAACGATGACTCTGTTCGTCCACTGAAACAATCAATATACGAGCATCAATTGGACTATTGGAGTGAAAATAATACCGATGCGAAATATCCAAGAATCTTAAATAAAGAAGATGCTGACCACAACTATCAGGTTTCTGATTTTTGGAAAATAAATGCCGGGTACTTAAGAATGAAGAATTTACAAATCGGCTACTCATTGCCTAAAAAGTGCTTAACGAATATCGGTTTTAGTAATGTAAGGGCTTACTTATCCGCCGACAATCTCTTTACTATATCCAATTTCGTTCCGGGCTGGGATCCGGAAGTCAGCAAGGCACTTACTTACCCTTTCTCGCGAACTTTCTCTTTTGGTTTAAATGTTCAATTCTAAATTCTAATCATTATGTTACATAATAAAATAGTAAAAATATTATTTATAATAAGTCTCGTACTCACATCCTCCTGCAATGATTTATTAACAACGCCACCATTAGATGCCATCGGAGACGAACAATGGTGGAAGACAAAAGAACAAGTATTGATGATGGTAAATGATTGTTATCGTGAGCTATACGGTCCTGCTGAAATAACTGACAGGGACTGTTTGACTGACAATGGGAAATACCGAAATGGACAGATTCCTGCTGTAGGAAATGGCACACACGACACACAGAATGGATTTATAAAAGGTTGTTGGGAGTATGCCAATATAGCCAAATTAAATTATGTATTGGAAGGTATTGAAAAATCAAAATCCTATATTTCGTCCGATGAGTATAGGCAGTTGAGCGCTCAAGTACGCTTTATCAGAGCATTCGTGTATTATGATATGGTATTCTATTTCGGTGATATACCATTGATTACAAAAACACTTAGCGTAAGTGAGTCACGTGAAACATCAAGACAGCCTCGTGCCGAAGTAATGGCTTTTATTTTGAATGAATTGGAAGAAGGTGTACTGAAAGATATTATTGTAGCTCCCTCCAAAGAGTCTGGACGAGTGAATGAAGATGTAGTCAATGCTTTCTTAGCTCGCATCTATTTACATGAAAAGAACTACGATAAAGTACTTCAATACACTAAAGCCATAATTGAAACCAATAAATATGAATTGTATTCTAATTACGAAGCCCTCTTCAGACCCAAATCGGACGGTGCTAACAAAGAGGTTATTTTCGAGAGACAATATAGTTATCCGCTCTATGTACATTCAGTAAATCGTGACTTGTCTCCGGTGTCATCTGTCTATGGCGGTTGGTCTCAAGCACATGCGCTACAAAATTTGGTTGATGATTATGAATGCATAAACGGGCACTCATTTAGTGACTGTGAAGGATTAAACTGCGAATACGTTGATAAGCGAAAAGCATTAGAGGCTGAAAAACACCGGGGAGAATATGATTTTAGAGACCCACGTTTACAAGCTACAATCATGTATCCTTTTTGGGAGTGGAAAGTAGGGGGAGTTGTAAAATCAGTATACGGAGTAGATGATCCCCAAAGTAAGGACTATGTGAAAACTGAAACACATATGACAGGCTATTTAATCACGAAATGGGTCGATCTGGAAGGAACAAATCCAGATAGAACAAAAGCTCATAAAAATATGACTATTATTCGCTATGCCGATGTGTTACTTATGAGAGCTGAGGCACTCATAGAAAAAAATAAAGATTTAAATGAAGCAGTAATTCTCTTAAACCGTATAAGAGAAAGAGCGGGGATGCCTCAAAACATAGTAATAGCAGATCAAAGTGTATTGCGTGAAAAAATGCGTCATGAACGTCGTATTGAACTCGCCTTTGAGGGGTTACGGTATTATGATATGATCCGTTGGAAAATAGGAGATAAAGTCCGCAAAGGAAAAGTTTACGGAGCACGAATGAAAGCGGTGAATGAAGCAATGGATCACAAATTTGTTGAAGAACGCTTCTGGGATGATAAGATGTATCTGTTTCCTATACCACAGGCAGCTATTGATCTAAACCCAAATCTAACTCAGAATAATGGTTGGAAATAGGTTCTCTCTAATGAAATAAAAGTATCTCCGGATTTATTTAAAAATAGACCCGGAGATATTAATTAACGAATCAATACATTGAAAGATGACACAAAGAGCAATAACTAAAATTATCATTTTCCTTTTTTCCATTTTTATTTCAAACTGCATATCCTATGCCTCTTCTGATCATTCGATGAGGCTTTGGTACAAAACTCCTGCCAACAGCCTATCTGTCGACAATCCTAGAGAATGGGCGAATAATAAAGAATGGCTCAAGGCTCTACCCATTGGAAATGGATATATGGGAGCTATGATATATGGAGATGTTTTTACAGAGAGAATTCAGTTGAACAATAAAACACTCTGGTCTGGAAGCCCTCAAGACGCTGATAATAAAGAAGCGCTAAAATCAAGAGATGAAATCAGACGTTTATTGCTAGCAGGAAAATATAAAGAAGCCGAATCGATAGCTGCATCAACACAAATATGTATAGGAGTAGGCTCTAATAGAGCAAATGCCGCCGATAAACCATTTGGGTGCTACCAAACACTGGGAGATGTATTTCTTGATTTTGATGATAAGACAATTTATACTGACTATCACAGAGAACTGGATTTAGAAAAAGCGATTGTTCGTGTTACATATAAAGTGAAAGGAAATAAAATAGAACGCTCCTATTTTGCCAGTCAACCAGACAACGTTATTGTGATGAAAATAACATCAACCCAAAAAGGAAAATTGAGCTTCAGAGTTCGAATGAATCGACCCGAACGATATGAAGTTGTAACAGACCAAGGTCAGTTATTGATGCGAGGAGTAATGAATAATGGCTATGAAGGTGAGGGAATGAAATATTGGGCTCGTCTAGATGCTTCCTTAGTCGGCGGAACCAAGAAAGTAGAAAATGGATGTTTAAGGATAGAAAATGCCGATGAAGTAACTCTTTATCTTTCATCGACAACTAATTATGTAGGACATCCTACCTATTTAGCTCCTGACTATAAAGAGAACACTGCCATTGTATTAAAAAAAGCAATGGCTAAATCATATAAAGAATTAGTACGCAATCATGTTAGAGATTACAGCCATTATTTTAATCGGGTTTCTTTGAAGCTTACAAACAACGTTAAAGACACAATACCCACCGACCTCAGAATAAGCGCAATAAAAAAAGGAAAACAAGATTTACATCTAGAAGAGCTGTTATTTCAATATGGACGATATCTATTAATAGCTTCTTCGCGCGAGGGCACACTACCTGCTAATCTGCAAGGGATTTGGTGCGAAAAGATACAATCGGCATGGAATGGAGATTATCATATGGATATCAACATTCAAATGAATTATTGGTTATCGCAAGTAACAAATTTGTCTGAGTTGTTCTTACCATTTGTCGACTTCATTGAATCGATTCAAGAGCCGGGAAAGCGTACTGCAAATATACATTATGCTTCGGAAGGATGGTGTGTTCACCCAATCGTAAATATTTGGGGGTTTACCTCTCCGGGTGAAGGGGTCAGTTGGGGCTCACATGTGGGAGCAAGTGGATGGCTCTGCCAGAATATATGGGAACAATATGCTTTTACACAAGATATCAACTATCTGAAACGTATTTATCCGATATTACAAAACACGGCACGATTCTATGCTGATTGGCTTTATTTAAACCCGACTACAAAGAAGTGGGTTTCAATTCCGTCTATTTCACCTGAAAATGCTTTCTTGTTGCCTTCTGGAGAAAAAGTAGCTCTGTGTGCAGGCGCTACACATGACCATCAAGTCATTCGTGATCTATTCCAAAACTACATAACTGCCTCTATCATTTTAAAGAAAAACGATACACTACTGACACGTGTAAAAAGTATGATAGACGATTTACAGCAAAATGAAATAGGGGTCGATGGCCGTATATTGGAATGGGATCAAGCCTATAAAGAAGCAGAACCCGGCCATAGACACATCTCTCATTTATATGCGCTCCACCCTGCCAATCAAATCACTCGCGATACTCCCGACTTATTTATGGCAGCTGGCAAAACATTAAAAGAGCGAGTTGCAAATATTAAAGGAAACACAGCATGGAATTTGGCTTGGACAAGTAACTTTGCTGCTCGCCTGGGTGACGCCAATTTAGCATACTCTTCGATCGAAAGACTTTTAAAGCATTGCATTATGGACAATCTATTTACTTTAGGACCTCCATTTCAAATAGAAGCTGGTTTCGGCATAACAGCCGGAATAGCAGAAATGCTCTTGCAAAGCCATACAAATAGTATAGATGTGCTACCTGCACTCCCCAAAGTTTGGATGCAAGGAGAAGTAAAAGGTCTATGCGCTCGTGGAGGATATGTGGTAGATATAAGTTGGAAACAAGGTAAACCAGAGAAAGTGAAAATTTACTCAAAAGTGAAAGATGGATCCATAAAACTTCGTTACAACGAAGTAATACGCGAAGTCTATTTACGAAAAGGTGAAACAAAAACACTTGAATACCCATTATAAAGAGTCGCAAGGATAATAAGTGCACATATTAAGGATAAAAAGAGATTTCTCAAAAAGAGAAAAAAAGTATTTTTGCACTGATTGATAGTTATATATAAACAATCCATATTGACAAATACAAAAGTAATATATTTATAATAAAGATTGGGATATCTCAGTTTGTTTATCTCTCTGCAATATCCTATCTTTATCATTTTAAAATCTAATTTATAGAATGAGAATCAACCATTTAAACCTCTTATTAGTAAGCGCAGTTATGTTGTCGCTATGCCAAGGAGTAAAAGCTCAACTGGTAAAAGAAAATGTTACGTTTGCCGAAAAACAGTTAGGACAGGCCATAAACGTGATCGAAGCAAGCGGAAAATGCTTGAATCCGGTGACTTTAAAGAAAGACGGTAGCGTCTACTATTGCGGCCATTCAGACTGGCGTAGCGGATTCTTCCCGGGTTCTGTATGGTATCTGTACGAACTGAGTGGAAATAAAAACTATCTACCGCTGGCTCGGAAATACACCCAAGCCATTGAGAAAGCTAAACACCTGACGTGGCATCACGATATTGGCTTCATCATTAATTGTAGTTTTGGTAATGGACTGCGACTGACAAAAGACTCCTCATACGTAGGTGTAATGGTCGAAGCAGCCAAATCGCTCACTACACGTTTTCGTCCTAAAGCAGGTATTATTCAAAGCTGGGAGGTTACAAGAGGTTGGATGAGCCAACGTGGCTGGGAGTGTCCGGTCATTATCGACAACATGATGAACCTGGAACTCTTGTTCGAAGCGACCAAGCTGACGGCCGATTCGTCGTATTACAAAATAGCCGTATCTCATGCAGACCGCACACTCGCCGAACATTTCCGTGCAGACGGATCCTGCTATCACGTTATTGATTATAGTTTGAAGGACGGTTCTGTACGCAACCGGCACACAGCACAAGGATATTCACATAGTTCAATCTGGTCGCGCGGACAAGCCTGGGCCATCTATGGTTTCTCGGTTTGCTATCGCGAAACAGGAGATAAAAGATACCTGGCACAAGCGATCAAAACCTTTAACTGCATGAAGAATCATCCCCGGATGCCCAAAGACCTGATTCCTTACTGGGATATGGATGCGCCAAAGATACCCAATGAACCACGCGATGTATCGACAGCCTCCTGCATGGCATCGGCACTGTACGAGATGAGTACATTCGATACACCCGATGCTGCATTTTATAAAATGTATGCCGATCGAATCATGGAGGCACTCTCCTCACCTGCTTATCGCTCTGCTGTGGGAGAAAACGGATGCTTCCTACTGAAGCACAGTGTCGGAAGCATTCCGCACGGTAGCGAAATTGATGTGCCGCTTAACTATGCCGACTATTATTTCATGGAAGCACTGAAGCGGAAGCGCGATCTGGAGACACGTAGCTCAAATATCGTTTCGTCAGCTACCGGTGCACAAGACCGTGCCGTTTGGGTAGAAACACTGGTTCGCCTCAGCGAACCGGTATTAACCAACCTCGCTAATGGTACGTTGAAACAGAACATGCCTTATGAATCACTCGCCGGCAATCGCCGGCGTTTTTCTCATCTGGAAGCCGTAGGGCGTACACTTTGCGGTATTGCTCCTTGGCTCGAACTAGGACCCGACCAGACACCGGAAGGTATGTTGAGAAAACACTATATCGAACTGGCTGTAAAGGGACTGAGCAATGCAGTGGACCCCAAATCGCCCGACTTTCTCATCTTTAATGAGCCTACCCAGCCACTGGTCGATGCAGCATTTCTGGCACAAGGACTACTTCGTGCCCCACACCAGTTATGGGACAATCTATCTGCCAAAACAAAAAAGCAACTGGTTGCAGCCCTGAAAAGCAGCCGCACCATCCGCCCCAATGAGAGTAACTGGCTACTCTTTGCCTCAATCGTCGAAGCTGCTCTGCTCGAATTCACCGGCGAGTATGATGCATCAAGATTACTCTATGGCGTCGACAAGTTCTGCAAGCAATGGTACGTAGGCGATGCACAATACGGCGATGGACCTAATTATCATTTTGATTACTACAATAGTTTCGTTATCCACCCCATGCTGACCGATGTATTAACGGTGATGAATAAGCATCAGATAGCCGGATACGAGCAATTAGCCCAACAACAGAAACGTCTGACACGTTATGCCGAACAACAAGAACGCTTAATCTCTCCCGAAGGCACGTATCCGGTAGTAGGCCGTTCTATCGTATACCGCACCGGTGCTTTTCATGCATTGGCACAGGCAGCACTTCTTCACCAACTTCCTTCTACGGTTTCTCCGGCACAAGTACGTTGCGCACTTACAGCAGTGATACAACGCCAATTTCAATCGGCCGATAACTTCGATGCAAATGGTTGGCTGCGAGTGGGCTTCACCGGGAACCAACTCACTATGTCCGAAGCCTATATCAACACAGGCAGTGTATATCTCTGTACCGTTGGCTTACTTCCTCTCGGTCTACCCGCTACCGACTCATTCTGGAAAGACCCCTATTGCGAATGGACCAATGCAAAAGCATGGAGCGGCAAGAGCGTAAAAGCAGACAAAGCACTGTCGGATAGAAAAGCCAACTGATCATTTACTAATTGATATCTTGAACCATGAAAACGCAATCATTTATTCTCTCTCTTTTACTCTGCTTGCTCAATATACCGCAGATACAAGCCTATACGGAGCGGAACTTACTGCAGAAAAGCATTGCCTCGCCTGACGAACTGAAACCACTCTTAATACTTAACCAACGGTGGGTACCCTATCCCGAATACAGCGACCGGGAAGGGTGGAAACAATTACTTAAAGAGCACCGGGAAGCGTTGATAACGCAAGGCGAAAAAGCACTGAAACACGAGTGGAAAGTAGTCAAAGCAACCGATTATCTGGAGTTTGAACGTTCAGGCAACAGAGCGATTATGGAGACCCCATTGGGCGAAAATAACCGGGCGCTGGTACAGCTCTTTATAGCCGAACTGGCCGAAGGAAAAGGACGCTTCGTCGATCAACTGATCAATGGAGTGTTTCAAGCCTGCGAAATGACCTCTTGGTCGTTATCTGCCCACCTAAACGCACAACGCTCAAGACGTAGCTTGCCCGATTATAAAGAGAACATCATCGATCTTACCAGTGGCGATATGGGAAGCCTTCTGTCTTGGGTGTATTACTATTTCCACACAACATTTGACAAGATTAACCCCGCTATCTCCGAGCGACTAGCCTTTGAATTGCGCAAGCGTATTCTGGATCCTTACATGAACGAAGATCGTTTCTGGTGGATGGCGGTCAACTACAAACCGGGAAAGCTGGTCAACAACTGGAATCCTTGGTGCAACTCCAACGCACTACAGTGCTTTCTTCTATTGGAGAATGATCCCGACAAACTTGCAGCAGCCATCCATCGATCCATGGTGTCGGTCGATAAGTTTCTCAATTATACCCACAGCGACGGAGCTTGCGAAGAAGGTCCATCGTACTGGGGACACGCTGCCGGAAAGCTATACGACTACCTGCAACTGTTATCGCTCGGAACCGGTGGTAAGGTATCTTTGTTTGATCAACAAATAGTACGTAACATGGGCGAATACATTGCTCGTTCGTATGTAGGAAATGGTTGGGTCGTGAACTTTGCCGACGCATCGGCCAAAGGAGGGGGAGAAGCACCACTCATTTATCGCTTCGGAAAAGCCGTAGATAGCGACCTGATGAAAAGTTACGCCGGCTATCTGAATGGAAAGCTGAGTACGGAAGAACGAAACAAAGAGGTGCTATCCTGGGGTAGGGATATTTTCCGCGGATTAGAATCTTTTCGCTTCGAAGAGGAATTAAATAGTGTTCAAACTCCGTTTGAAGTACCGTCTTACAGTTGGTATCCGGAAACGGAATTCTGCTATATGGCAAGCAAAGGCGGTTTGTACTTTGCAGCCAAAGGAGGCTATAACAATGAGAGTCACAATCACAACGACGCAGGTAGCTTCTCACTCTGGCTCCATACACAGCCGGTAATTATCGATGCAGGCGTAGGCACCTACACCCGACAGACCTTCAGCAGCGAGCGTTATTCGATCTGGACCATGCAAGGCAATTATCACAATCTGCCGATGATCAACGGTGTTCCGCAGCAGTTCGGTAGCCGCTTCAAGGCTACGGAAGTTCAATTCAACCCTAAAAAACAGACCTTCTCGGCACAACTGGCAACAGCCTATCCGGAGCAAGCTAATGTAGCCGATTGGGTACGGACATATAAGCTAACCAAAGAAGCGTTGCACATCACCGATAACTACCGGCTGACGGAAGTTAACGATAAGAACCGCATTAACTTCATGAGCTGGGGAGAGATTGACAACAGTACTCCCGGGAAGGTAAAAATAAAAACCGGTGATGCACAAGTAGTACTCGAGTACAATAAACAGACCTTCGACACAGAGATAGAGACGATCCCACTCTCCGACCCTCGTCTGTCAACCGTATGGGGAGCAAAAATTTATCGCATCAGTCTGGTGGCTAAAGAGTCAACCCAGTCGGGCACATACACATATATAATAAAGAAGTTATGAATAAAAGACACCTCCTATTAAGTATCTGCTGTTTATTGGGTATGCTGCTGCATGCCCAACCCTCGGCCGTTTCAACGGCAGGATTCTACGAATTAGAAAAGAGCGGAAGAGAAGTTTACAACATGAATCAAGGATGGCGATACTGCAAAGGCAAACAAGCAGAAGCGTCAAAAGAGAGTTACAACGATGCTGCATGGACCCGCGTATCGCTTCCTCACGGATTAGAGTTACTACCCGAAGAGGCAAGCGGCAACATCAACTACCAAGGAGAAGCATGGTATCGCAAAACCTTTGTTACCCCCGTGGCATTGAATGGGAAAACCACCTTCCTGCACTTTGAGGGAATCATGGGCAAATCAAAAATCTTCCTGAACGGTACCTTACTTAAAGAACACTTCGACGGTTACCTACCCGTTACTGTCGAAGTAACCAACGCACTCCGTCCGGCAGGCGAAAAGAATGTATTGGCGGTATGTGCCGACAACAGCGACGATCCTACCTTTCCACCCGGAAAGCCTCAACAAGCATTAGATTTTACGTACTTCGGCGGCATATACCGCGATTGTTTTCTGATTGCACACCAACCGGTGTACATCACCGATGCCATGTACGAGGAAGAAGTAGCAGGCGGAGGCGTGTTCATTCATTTCCCCGAAGTTTCGGAAAGCCGGGCAAAGGTGGGTGTGAAAGTTCATGTACGCAATGCCACCAAGAAAGGTTTTACGGGTAAGCTGCTATTGACGCTGAAAAACAGCGACGGTACTGTAGTTGCCCAAGAGCATCAAACCATCAAACTGCGTGCACAAAAGGCCAATCACATCGAAACCGAACTAACCGTTCTTCACCCAGAATTGTGGTATCCCGATGCACCCGCTCTCCATCACCTCGAGTTGAGAATTGCCGATGCCTCAGGGACTGTTATAGATGGAATGGTGCAACAAATCGGTATCAAGAAGATAGAGTATAGAAAAGGAGAAGGACTGTACATGAACGGAAAGCCTTATACCGATAAGCTCATCGGCGTCAATCGCCATCAAGAGTTTGCCATCATAGGCAATGCCGTGCCCAACTCTCTTCATTGGCGTGATGCAAAGAAGTTGCGTGATGCCGGTGTACGGGTAGTTCGCTGTACACAATACCCGCACGATCCGGCGTTTCTGGATGCTTGCGACCGTATGGGTATGCTCGTGCTGCTACCCATAGCCGGATGGCAGTTCTGGAATAACGAGCCGATATTCGCACAGCGGGTATATACGCATATTCGCCGATTGGTGCGTCGCGACCGCAACCACCCTTCGTTGTTTATCTGGGAACCGGTACTCAACGAAACCCATTTCCCTCAAGACTACGCTCACCGCGCCAAACAATGTGTCGACGAGGAGTTTCCCTACGAGAAAGCATTGTCGGCTATCGATCCGGGCTCAAAAGGAAGCGAAGTGTTTCCGGTTATCTTCACACATCCGCAAGCTGTGTCGGGTGGTAAGAGCTCCATTTACAATGCCGGCAATATCGACCCTGCCAAGATGTACTTTACACGCGAATTTGGTGATAATGTAGACGATTGGAACTCACATAACTCGAACAGCCGCGTGCACCGTTCGTGGGGCGAGGTTCCCATGCTCGAACAAGCAGTGCACTATGCCTCTCCCTCCTACACCTATACTTGTCTGGAGACACTCTATGAAGCGGGAAAACACCATGTAGGCGGAACCCTGTGGCATGCCTTCGATCATCAACGGGGGTATCACCCACAACCTTTCTACGGAGGTATCATGGATGCCTTTCGTCAACCCAAAACGTCGTATTACCTGTTCATGGCACAACGACCGCCCGTAAAGAACGATGCTCTGCCTGCAGCTACCGGTCCAATGGTCTATGTAGCTAACGAGATGACACCCTTCTCGCCCGCCGATGTAACCGTATATTCTAACTGTCCCGAAGTACGCCTGACTGTGTTTGCCGACGGAAAGCGTTACGAATACCATCGCTCGCAAAGCTCCTTGAAGATGCCATCGCCCATCATCACCTTCAAAGATGCCTATCACTTTATGGAGCTAAAAGCACTGGCGCGTGCAGGGAAGCAAAAGGATATCTTTTTGCTCGCCGAAGGATTAATAGACGGCAAGGTTGTAGCCACACACAAACGCATCCCCTCTAAGCGCCCCACTACCCTACGCCTACGCATAGACGATGACGGATGCCCGCTAAAAGCCGATGGCAGTGATATCGTAACCGTCATAGCCGAAGTGGTAGACAAAGACGGAGCAGTAAAACGACTCAACCACACCTCGGTAAAATTCACGGTAACAGGCGAAGGACGCTTGCTGGGCGACGAAACCATCGAAGCCAACCCCGTAGATGCTCACTGGGGATCGGCTCCTATCTTGCTGCAAGCTACCGGGAAGCCGGGAAAGATCACCATTCGTGCTGAAGTATTCGGTCACGGAGTACACTCCATTGCAGCCGATGAACTGGTCTATACCTCCGTTCCGGCTAGCGGAAAATATCTTACTTTGCAGGGAGAAGAAGAACAATCGTCGGTGACCCCTACTGTCGCTACAGGTACTACGCAAGCGAACAGTTCAGAGGTCAAGTCCTTAAAAGAAGAGGTCGATCAACTACGCAAACGCCTTTCAGAATATGAATTGCGTGAGGTAGAACGTCAACAAGATGATTTCGGAGAACAACGCTAACCAAGCAAAAGAACAGCGATAATAAAAAAAGGAAGCATCCCATACACGGGTGCTTCCTTTTTCTTTAGTATACTCAAAGTCTTTATTACTCTTCGTGCAAGGCTTCCGCGGGCTGAATATTCATTGCCTGCCGTGCCGGATACCAGATACCGACAACAATCATCAAAGCCATCAACGCATAAGCTAATAATGTGCCCACCAAGAAACGAACTATATCAAACGGCATACGCGAAGTTTCAACTACTTCAGCATAACCTAAATTAAAAGTCACTATCATAGTCGGAAGGACAGCAAACGTAAGCAATAGCAGACCTTCAAAAATCAAACGCTTGAAGACAGCCGATCTTGAAGCACCCAACGCCATGTGTAATGCTACCTCGGAACGGCGATGCTGTGTACGAAACCAAAAAGTACCAATAACCCCCAGAAAGATGTTAAGTAATAAAAAAAACAAGATGCAGCATTGGGTACGCAGTTCATTCATGTTATCCATTTCATGTGCCCGACGGATGTCATTCAACGATTGAAGATCGAGAATATAAATATTACCGACCTGGTATAATTGATCGGCATATTCCATCAAGCGATCGGCAAAGCCGTTAGTATAGCCCTCACGCACACGAAGGGAGACTTCAAGATAACGTATTGCGCCCATGGCTTTGATACTGCCATCAAGTAAATAAGTCGCTATATACCGACTCTCCCAATGTCCTGCAGGCGTAAAATGATCATAACGAACCGGTTCGCTTAGTGCAGCAATTCGATACTTGGGAGCCTCCTTGTTGCTACCTACTTGCACCATCTGTCCACGCAAAGCCTCCCCGTGTACAGGGAAATTAGGAGACTGATCGGCCACATCGACTGACGCCACTATTGTCTGTTCTTCGAGTGCATCATCCAAACTTTTACTACCCGATCCGTCTATATTCTGATAGCGAAAGACTTGAAAGAAGCCGGGAGTTATCCATCGATGCAAAGAACTGACCGAAGTAGAATCTATTGTGAAACCGATTCCATTGGAACCATCATTATAAGGGATACAGTTTTGCAAAATGCTCACAGCTTCTACGTCGGGGCGATGTGCTAAGCGATCTACAATCTCCTTCAGCGCTTCCAGATCATCGTCAATCGTCAAGTCGGGTTGATAGAGAACCGATTTGGGGGTAAGCCGATTCAGTCTCATCACATACGTATGCTCTATATCAAACCCCATCGGTGCGAAATAAACCCGTGTCGTTACGTACACCATATCGACAATGAACCACAATATGATAAATACCAGACAAAGTTCTGCCCACAAGAAGGTATTGCTCTTACGTTCGTTCTTTATTTGTTTCAATATTGATTTCATAGTCTATCGTTGGTTTAATGCATCGGTAATATTCATTCTTGATACTCTCCAGGCAGGGATACCTGCCGATAGTAGATTAAGTAATAAACAAAATCCAAAAGCAGCCAAGAAAAGTAGTGGACTCAGCAGCATATCACCCGCTAATGAAAAACTACCCATACGAGCTGTATTCTCGCTATTGCCAAACAGAAAATCACTCAATAGAAACGTAGTAACATAACTCAGCCCCAGCCCCAATACTCCGGCAAGCAAGGTAAGCAGCAGACTTTCAAGAAAGACTTGCCGCAACAGTTCATTTGCCGTTGCACCAAATGCTTTTCGTATCCCCATCTCGCCCATACGCTTGCGCATACGCGACAACGTCATACTACTCAGATTGATAGCAGGTACCAGTAGCAGCACTGCAATAATCAAAGCAAACCGAAGGAGTAACATCACGGTGTCGGGCTGTGCTTGTCCCCATTTGCGATAGAGGTAAACGAATTGTGTATCTGGCTGTCCTCGATAAAATACCTCCGAATCTTTCAAACCACTATTGTATTGCTGCCTTAACTTATCGACTTCTGCTCTGATAATCGGAAAGTCATCGGGCGAACGGGCCAGAATAACCACCCGCATCGCACCCATAACAGTACCCCACCAGACCAGTTGAGTTGTTTCGGTCGAGGTATAAGGAATCCAAATCTGGGCATAAGAAGCAGTTGCTAACTTCGATACCTCTTTCACTACTCCGGTTACCGTATAGTCGGCATGATTGAGTTGCAGGGTTTGCCCCACTACGTCAGTCGTTCCATAGATTCTGCGAGCTACCGTTTCGCTGATCACTGCCTGAGGTAATCCGCTACTGAAAGCAGCTGATGAATAAGGTTTCCCATCGATAAACTGGAATTGGAATACTTTCCAGAATGCCTCATCAGTCTCCAACTTATCCGCAGTCATCTTGTTACCTCCAGGTACAGACGCACGTACCTTTTCGTTGATCGACATAACCGTTACTACCTCGGGTGTAGTTAGTGCCTTGAAGCACTCACGGGCAGTAACAACCGACATCCCTCCGTTAGAAGAGTTCCCACTCGTATCACCTTTCATCCGTACCGACATCGATTTGACATAGAGTGAGCGGGAACGATTCACCTCAGGTACGGAATCTACAACACGCACTTGCAACACCAATACAATCACCATAATCATACAAATGGCCAGCGCCGTGCCTATTACAGAAACAAGACTGATAAGCTTGTCTTCTTTGAGTTGATATAATGCTTGTTTAATATATTGTTTAACCATCTTCATTCTTTGGTTTCGTTATTCTTCGTGCAAGGCTTCCGCGGGCTGAATATTCATTGCCTGCCGTGCCGGATACCAGATACCGACAACGATCATCAAAGCCATCAATATAAACGTAACGATAGCACCAATCAGTAACCGCGGTATGCTCCAGTCGATATTCCAGTTATCCGTCAGATCGACATGACCGATGGTATAGCAGATGATCAGTGCCGGAAGCATGGCAAGCGTCAGCAACAACAATCCTTCTCCATTGAGTCGAGTCCATAAGCCACGGCGAGTAGAGCCCATTGCCATACGCAAGCCTAGTTCTGCACGACGTTGTTGGGTACGCAACCAAAAGGTTCCGATGATGCCCAAAAAGATGTTGACCAGCAAGAAAGCGATCATCCACATGCGGGTTCTTACTTCGTTGACCGAGCTGATCTGAAAGGATTCGCGTATCTTACTATAAGGTTTGATATTGAGAATAAATACATTCCCTACACTATACTGTGCATCCGATGCTTTCATTATCCGCTCTGCAAATCCGGCATCGGTTCCGGGTTTCACACGGATACTAAATTCAACCCAGCCAATGTAGTGAGGACTCAAGTCGGTCATCTCCTCTTCGGTTATCAAGACAGCAGCGTAACGGTCGCCATAGTTTGACCAAAAGTCATTGTAACGCACCTTTTTCGTAACAGCTCCGATACGATATACTTCGGTGGAGTCGTCGAGATTACTGATTTCTCTGTTGAGTAACGTACGGTCTCCTTTGTATCGCAGGGGAAGAAAGTTCTCCGAAACCACCAACTGCTTCTTTTCAAGAGCTGTAGAGAGTGTTTGCCAACCACTACCGTCTACGTTTTCATAGCGAAACACCCGGAAGAAATCTTTGGTCACGGGACGGCGTAGCATAGTAACCGAAAGTGTATCGACGCGCAGGCTTATGCTCGAATTGCTACCCGTATACGGGCGAGAATTCTGCGAAATAGCGACCGCCTCTACTTCGGGCAATCGGCGTAGGCGATTAACTATTTCGAGCACATCGAGCCCGGCCTTATTGCGGTGAAGCGTATCGGGATTATACGTACTACACTTATCGGTTTTGACCGACAAACGCATCAAGTACGTGTTCTCAATGTCAAAACCTACAGGCTCGTAATAGGTACGGGCACTCACGTAAGCCCAATCGACAATATACCACAACACCACAAATACCAGCAATAATTCAGTGAACAGCCAAGTATTGCTCTTGCGTTCGTTCCATAACTGTTTCAATAATAATATTATATTCATCATTCAGGGAGTTAACGTTGATTTAATGCATCGACAATAGTGGTGTGGGTAGAACGCCAAGCAGGTATGCCGGCACTCAACAGATTCAACACCAAACAGAACAGTAATGCAAGCAAGAAGACTTGCGGACTAAACAATAAGGAAGCACTCACGGTATTGGTTCCGTTCATCGAGGCAGACATCACGCTGCCAAACAACATATCGCTCAACAGGATCGTACTCGCATAGCTCAGCACCAATCCCACAGCTCCTCCCAGCAGAGTGAGCAGTAGGTTTTCAGATAGAACCTGTATCATCAGTTCGCTACGTGTAGCACCAAAAGCCTTCCGCACACCGATCTCGGGCAGACGCTTACGCATACGCGACAAAGTTAACCCCGACAAGTTGATGGCCGGAACCAGCAACAGGATAGCCATCGAAACAATCAGCGTAATGACGGCTCCCTTCACATCGGGCAGGTTATTGGCACTATATCGATAGGAGGAGATAAAATAAGTATCGGGCTGATTCATGTATTCGACTTGATAATCAGTCAATGTTGTATTATACAGCAGTCGAAGACGATTGCACTCTTGACGAATGGCAGAGAAATCGGCAGTCGAACGAGCCAGAATATATACGCGCATCGACCCCATAATCCCATTGCTCCATGTATCATCAGTAAGATTGGTACTTGTAAACGGTATCCATGCTTGCGCATACGCTCCTTCGGTTAGTTGAGATACGTTTTTCACTACGCCGACAACCGTATATTCGGCATGATTCAGTAAAAGTGTCTTTCCTACCGCATCGGTCGTTCCAAAAAGTTTGCGGGCTATTTCTGCAGTAACCACTACGCGAGGCAATCCGGACTCAAAGTCGGCTTCCGTAAAGGACTTCCCACTTAGAAAGGCAAAGTCGAACACACGCCAATAAGCTGCATCGACTTGTTTTACATCGCAGCTAATCTTATCGCCTGCAGGAAGCGAAGCAAGCATTTCATCCGCACTCCATCCCGTAACGGATACCGCTTCGGGAATCGTTAGTTTCTTAAAGCACTCTTTAGCAGTAGTATACGACATCAGCCCGTGGCTCTTCCATCGTTCATTGCTTTTGCTGGCACAACGTATCGATTTGACTAGCAACATCCGGTCGCGGTTGTTCTCCGGTGCCATCGGTGATATACCGGCACGCAGCGTAATCACAATCACCATAATCATGGCAATGGCAAAGGCTGTTCCGGCAATGGATATGATACTCAGCAGCCGGTTTTCTTTGAGCAGATGAACCGCCTGCTTAAAATAAAGCTTTATCATAATTCTATGCGTTGATTATTCAAACCTACAAACTTACTCCTCAACAGTTAATTTCTTCGTATTCACACTGCCAATCCCATCTTTGCTTATCTGCGCCGTTTTGGCCTGACCCGACAGCGTTACGCTACCAATACCGTCGACACTCGCCCGCAGGTGATCACAGTTGAGGTGGATATCGGCCTTTCCTACTCCCTCCATCTTCAGTTGAAGGTTTTTGCAAGTGAGGTCGTTGATGCGAATACCACCCACACCCTCGAATGCGAGTAGCAGATCGCTCAGTTTGAGAGGCTGGGTACTGATGAAATCGCCCACACCGCTTATCTTGACAGTCGACAAGGTCGGTGCGGTGATGTAGTATTTCACCCCTTTCATCTTATTGTTTCTCTTGCCTTGTTCCTGAATACGGATCACTAAGGTGTGGTTCTTCACCTCGGTCACGAGCTTTGCCAGATACTTCTCCGGTCCCTCCATGCGAAAAGAGCAATCATCGGATTGAGTAAAAATGATGTCGCCCACTGCCTCCATACGGATGGCGGAGAAGGTAGATACCGCCTCGTTGCGGACAATTACTTTATCAGACTGTGCATAGATGGGGAGCAAAAGTGCGCCTATGAGCAACAGGGTTGCAATTAGAAATAGTTTGGTATTCATTTTTTTCTTTTGTTTATTGTTGAATTGAATTCATTATTGTACCTGACGTCCGTCGAAGAAACGGATGGTGCGCGACGTTTGCCGAGCTTGCTCTTCGTTGTGTGTTACCATAATAATGGTGCGGCCGTCTTCGCGGTTTAGCCGGTGCAATAGTTCCATGACCTCCGCTCCCATCTTCGAATCGAGGTTACCGGTAGGCTCATCGGCCAGGATGATATCGGGATTACCGATGATGGCACGTGCCACCGCTACACGCTGACACTGTCCACCGGACAACTGTGTGGGGAAGTGTCGCATGCGATGGCTCAATCCTACCTTTTCAAGTACCTCTTGTGCCAACCGTTTGCGTTCGCCGGCACTTACTTTGCGGTAGAGCAAGGGAAGCTCCACATTGTCGAGCACATTGAGCGAGTTAATAAGGTGAAACGACTGGAACACGAACCCCAACGCCTTGTTGCGAAAGGCAGCCAGTTCCTTATCTTTCATCGTCTCGGTACGTGTTCCGTTTATTTCGATGCTCCCCGTGGTAGGTGTATCGAGCAAGCCCATGATATTGAGCAAGGTTGATTTACCACAACCCGATGGGCCCATGATGCTGAGGAACTCCCCACGATTCACCGTCAGGTTTACATTTTCGAGAGCTACTGTCTCGATCTCGTTGGTGCGATAGATTTTAGAGAGTGAAGTAAGTGTAATCATAAGTCTATGTATTTTGTTAATGGATATTCGTGTATTACTTTAATAACTAATAATCAAATGGTATGCCAAATAAGTAAATAACTTATTATGTGCACTTTAGATAAAACAGAACCTGTCCGATAACGAACACTGTGCTCGCCAGCGAACGGAACAACGGACGATATCCGATAAGAACGACCAACAGGCAATGCAACTATAGTATTGACATTTTGTATTTTCAGTCGATGCGTGAATGGCTTATACGCTTGCAGCGGTCGAGGAAAACAGAACGATAGTGCTGTGAACGATCTGGAAGTTGGCTAATAGATAGCGATCATCTATATTTAAATAAGGTAGAATGAAAGCCTAATAGGCGTTGCTTCGAATCAAAAGAAACACTGCTTCGGACCAAAAGGATACTATCTTCGGACCAAATGGGTACTATCTTCGGACGAAATGAGCCCTCTCTTCACTTGGAAAGAAGTATATTCATGAATAATATCGTATATTTATAATCATATAGAGAGCAAATCTACATATTATTGCACTACAATCATTCGTAATCACGCTATTTCGCCTGTTCAGGAAGAAAACGATGTAAGTAAAAAAAGTATTTACGTATCATTTTAATCGAAAACCGTACTGATTGCTAACACTTAACGATTCTATTCATCGCGTAATACCTCTGCCGGTTGTACCTTCATTGCACGGCTTGCAGGAAACCAAGTTCCCAAACTGATGATAGAGAGCAACACAAACAGTGCAAGCCCCAACCCAATCAACAAACGCCACCAGGTAAAAGGAATATGGTAGGTTTCCGGAATCTCCATCACAAAGAAGTTGGCGATAACGATCAGTGACAACGGAAGAATGGTTACCAGCAACAACCACCCTTCGGCAGTGAAAAAGAAACCCACCTTGCTACGGGTACTGCCCATGGCCATACGCAGTCCTATTTCGGATCGACGCTGTTCGATACGCAGCCAAAATACACTGATTACTCCAAAGAATACATTGAGCAGAATGAAGAGCACCAACAAGAGAGAGATATGGAGCATCTGCCACGTATGAGCAAGGAGCGAATCGCGTTTATCCAACCAGCTTTCGGCACCATTCACGTACAGGTTACCATCGCGTAACCGATCTCCTAAACCAATCAAGAAAGCATCCATCTGTTCTTGTGTCATAGCCGTTTTCATGCGTAAACTGGCCTCCATCATAGCGGCACCAAAAAGACCGGAGCGTTGTTCTACTTCGGCAGCATCCATTACCTGGTAAAACATGGCGGTAGAACGACTGAAGTCATCTTCGCGAATGGGTGTGGTTACTGCCGCAATATGAACCTCCGTACCACCGGAAGACATCACTACTTTCTGTCCGGCAGCAGCATTGATACTACCGAAGAAATCGACCGCCAATTCGGGAGTGACAAAGATATCCGAGGGATGCTTTCGAGACAACTCATCAAGTGCCTCACCGCCTTGTCCTCGAATGCCGAATACATTGAAATATTCCGGAGTAACGTAATAACAATGATAACTTTGCTCCTTAAAGCGTGCCGAATCGGCGGTACAAGGCAGCAAGGAACGCCATGTATTGCCCGAAGAGTAAGGCGAAGAGAAGAAGGCTACGCAAGCATCCTCCACCTCATCACAACGACGCAAGCGATCGAGAATCGCGGTCAGAGCCTCCCCCTGTGTCTTATGAAGCAGCGTATCGGATTCATATTCGGTGGCTTCTTGCGTATAGTTATCAAAAGAGAGTCGCCAGCAGTTTTCTACCCGATAACCCAATGGACGGAGATATAAGGTTGTTTGTACCACAAACAGGTCTGCAATCGCCCATAGTGCCACAAACACAAGCAGGAGTTCAAACGCAATCCAGGAATTTTGCCGACGCTGATTCCAAATAAGCTTAAGTAATTGTCGTATCATCATTTCTTCGTATTTATTATTCTAAATCATTCAAGGCTTGTACAATCGGCATTCGGGCTGCTTTATAGGCAGGCCATCCTGCACTCAGTAAATTGAGTATTAAGATAAAGAGAAACGCCAACAGGAAAGTAGCAGGCTGTAATAGCATCTCAAAACTAAAGTGAGGCATCGTAGTAAAAAGGATAGAACGGCACAGATAGAGCAATACATAGGAGAAAATCAATCCGATGGCTCCGCCTATGCAAGAGATCAGTAAATTCTCCGTCAGTACCTGCATAACAAGAATGCCGGAATGTGCTCCAAAGGACTTTCGGATACCAATCTCGCTGCGACGTTTACGAAACTGAGTCAACGTGATACCTATCGTATTGAGTGCAGGCAGCAAAAGCAAGAAAAGCAACATTCCACCTGTATTTAGAAGCCACTGTTGCAGTTTCGGCTCAGAGAATCCGTTGGCACCTATAATCCGCTCCCACTGCGTATAAGGGCTATAAATGAAATCTATTTCCGTTTCTGCCAGCGATCCGTTGAAGCGATTTACCTTCTCTTGCAACTCCTTACGAATGCTTGCGAAATCACTTGATGAAGCTGCCAGCAGGTAAGCTGAAAAAGGGCCGGTTGTGTTCTCGTACGAACGGGAACCGCTCATCAACTCTGTATTGACCGTATAAGGAATCCATACATCCGCATATGCAACCTGAGCCGATCGGCTAACATCGTCCACCACTCCACACACCTTATAATTAAGGTGGTTCATTCGAAAGGTCGCCCCCACCGCATCGGCAGTGCCAAACAGTTTACGTGCCATCGTTGCCGAAACCACTACCCGCCTGAGCTTTGCTTCCATATCGGTAGTAGTGAAAGGACCACCCGATATAAAATGGAAATCGAAGATTCGCCAAAACGACTGATCGGTAAAGAGAACAGTGCATGAAGTCGACAAGCGCTCTCCGGGCTTATTAATAAACTGCTTCGCTTTGGCTATTCCCGTAACAGCCTGCGGGGTTTGAAGCGAATATAAACATTCGCGGAGCACCCGCAAACTCATCTGCCCGTTATTCTTTCCGGCATCATCTGCCGACCGGGCACTCATACTGGTAACGTAGAGCATACGATAGCGATTATTCTCGGGAGCGTAATTGGCATAGTTTACCTGATAAATCAAGACAACAAGCATCACAGCAGCCACAGACAGAGCCGTTCCGGCTATGGAGATAGAGGTAATCAGCCTATTCTGCCGAAGCAATTGCCAGGCTTGTTTTAAATAGAGTTTAATCATAATACCGATCTTTATTTTACTTTGAGTTTGTTCTTATTCTTGTACGGACTCATGTCACTCACTACCACACGGTCTCCTACTTTGAGCCCACCGAGTACTTCGACAAACTCGAAGTTCGAATCGCCAAGTTGTACCTTACGCTTCACAATCTCATCCTCGGAGGTCATCACAAAGAGTTCGTATTCGCCACGTCCCACGTAGTAAGAGCCATTGGCGAGGCGCATCACATCTTCTTTGATGGCATTCATCACGTAGAGGTCTGTTTTGAGTCCCGAACGCAGGCGCTTGTTGTTATCGTCGGTCAGTTGTACCGAGAAAGAGATGACACCGTTCTTCGACAGCGGCGTAACGCTGCTCACCGTTCCTTCGAGCTTCTCGTTTCCTATCTTAACAATCGCCTTTCCGCCTGCTGCTACACGGTCGCCATAGGTATCGGCTATCTCGCCCTCTACCTTGAAGTGGCTCAGATCGGAGATGATGGCCACCTGTCCGCCTTGTACAATCTGTGCACCGATCTGGTTGTTGATATAGGTGAGGATGGCTTTGCGGGGCGAGCGTATCTGTGCATCATCGAGCGTGCGCTTCATCTCGGCCAGGCTCTTGCGGAAGATGTTGAAGTCGAGCTCCTGTACCTTCAGTTCGGCAGCCGCTACCTCGCGCTCATTGGCATACTGTTGTTTGAGCTGTTCATATTCGAGCTGCGCCACGTTGTAGCTTAGTTCGGCCTGCCGCACCTTGTCGGTAGTACCCGCACCGAGGCTGTCGAGGTAGTGTTCGTTGCGCAGTTCCACCTTCATGCGAGCCAGCTTCATGGTCGATACCTTGATCTGCATAGCCATGTCCGATAGCTTCGTTTGGTTGTTGACCCGTAGCTGATCGAGCTTGTAGCGTCGCATCTGTTCTTCGTCGAGTAGCTTCTTATAATCGGTTTCGGCACTTTGCAGGTCGAGTTTGAGGATGGGCGTACCCACATCAACACTGTCGCCTCCTTTGCGGTAAACCTCAATCACACGGCTGTTGATGGGCGAATTGATAATCTCTTCAAAAGCAGGAGCTACCTTGCCCGAGGCACTGACGCTTACCTCGATGGTTCCTTTATCGACCGTCGATAGCACCAGATCCTTCTTCTGCACCCCGGCACGCATCAGGGAGATGAGCACGCTGACAAGTACCACACCACCTATGCCGATGCTACCCCAGCGGATTATCTTTTTGTTGCGCTCTTTGTTACGTACTTCTTTGGGAATTTCTCTGTCCATATCGTTTCTTTTTATGTTTTGGTATTACGTTTAGGGAATGATACGAATAGTAGATTGCCAATACCATGCCAAAGTTATAAAACACTGATAGAAAGACGAAAGAATAAAAAAAAGAGTGTCCGATATCGGACACTCTGTACAGTATTGAAACACAACGGCGAGTTAGCGAAGCCTTAGTCTGTCGCCTATTTCGGGCACATACTCACCGTCTTTGCGATTCATCTTATAAAGGTTCTTGAGGCGGATGCCGTACATCTGCGAAATGGTGTGCATCGAGTCGCCGTCTTTGACGATGTAAACGGTATTGGGTTTCGAGGCTTTCTTCTTCTTCTCCTTGAGGTAGATGATGTCACCATTGGTCAAGGTGTAGTCGCGATGCAGGTCGTTGTACTTAACCAGCTTCTTCCAACTGATGTCGAACTCCTTGCCCAGGCCTTTGAAAGTATCGCCATCGCGAGCAATCACGTAAGCAATATCATTGGCTATGTATACCTGATGAGGGTTCATCAGCGTAGGCTCGGGTTTGGGTGCACGTCCGCTTCTGCGATCGTATTTATAAAGTTCGTAGTCTTCGATAATCGTAATCAATCGGTTGGCATAAGAGGGGTCGGTGGCATATCCGGCTTTCTTGAGTCCGCGAGCCCATCCTTTATAGTCGGTCAGATCGAGCTCAAACAGGAACGCATAACGAGCTCCACGTTTGAGGAAGGCCGAGTGGTCTTCGTAAGAATCTTTGGGGTTGCGATAGGCGCGGAAACATTCACCGCGTGCATCGTCATCGTGACTCACGGTACGCCCGTTCCAACTACTGCCACACTTAATGCCGAAGTGATTGTTGCTCTTACGCGCCAGCTCGCTCATACCTGCTCCACTTTCTAGAAGTCCCTGTGCCAAGGTTATACTGGCGGGTATACGGTGTTCGCGCATCTGCTCAACGGCAAGTTCACTGTATCGGTTTACGTACTCCACGTAGCGGCTGTTTCGTTTCTGCGAGTAAGCGTCGGCACACAATGTTAGCAAGAGGATGAACGCAAAAAGCGTAAGAAATCTTTTATTCATTATATTGGGGTCTATGCATTATGAAGGTACAAAAATCATAAAAATAATTGGGATTATCAATCTCTTTCCTAACTTTGTGACATTATTTGTAAAACGAACCCCTCAACTCAAATGAAAGATCTCACCATTACAACTGTTATCAAAGTATATCAACTGCACGAACTAGACCAGGCAGACCAAGAGCTGTTGCTCGCAGCCAAAGAGGCTACCAAACGAAGCTATGCTCCTTATTCTCATTTCTCGGTAGGTGCAGCCGCACTGTTGGGCAATGGAGTAGTGGTAACCGGCACCAATCAAGAGAATGCCGCTTATCCCTCGGGGCTGTGCGCCGAACGTACCACCTTGTTTTATGCCAACTCGCAGCATCCCGATCAGCCTGTTGTAACATTGGCCATCGCTGCACGTACCGAACGCGACTTTATTGAGGTTCCCATTCCACCTTGCGGTGCTTGCCGACAGGTGATACTCGAAACCGAGAAACGCTACAAACAACCCATCCGCATCCTGCTTTACGGCAAAGAAGCCATCTACGAGGTCAACAGCATTTGCGATTTGTTGCCACTTTCGTTCGATGCATCGGCTATGGAGTAAACCAAATCGCTTCTCATTTGTTTCATCTCGCACTAACCCTTTAAAGTTAAGTGCATATGAAACAATATGATGCCATTATCATTGGGTTTGGCAAAGGTGGAAAGACACTTGCTGCCGAACTCTCTAATCGCGGCTGGAAAGTCGCTCTCATTGAACGATCTGAAAAGATGTATGGCGGAACATGCATCAACGTTGGCTGCATTCCAACCAAAGCCCTCATCCACGAAGCTCAAACAGCCGAAACACTGTTCAAGGACGAGTACAAGAAACAAGCGGTTTTCTACAAACATGCCGTTGCCCGAAAGGACAAGATGACTGCTTTTCTGCGCGAAAAGAACTTCAACAACCTCACCAACCATCCCAACGTGACGTTTTATAACGGTTCGGCCTTCTTCCTATCGCCAAAAGAAGTAAAAGTAGTGCTTGCCGACGAAGAACTGACCCTACAGGGCAAGGAGATTTTCATAGATACCGGATCGACTTCCATTCTACCCGCCATCGAAGGCATACGCGATAGCAAACGCGTGTATACCAGTACCACCCTACTCGATCTGGATGTGCTTCCGCATCACCTTATTGTTGTAGGTGCCGGCACCATCGGGCTCGAATATGCCTCTATGTATGCAGGCTTCGGTAGCAAAGTGACCGTGATCGAAGGAGGCAATAAGTTCTTCCCCGCTCAAGATCGCGACATAGCCGCCAAAGTCAAAGAAGACCTGGAGGCGAGAGGCGTCGAGTTCTGCATGAATGCTCGTGTACAATCCATAGCCGATACCGATGGGAGCGTTACGCTATCCTATATCGATGCTGCGAACGGCACTCCCCACCACCTCGAAGCATCGGCCATCTTGGTAGCAACCGGACGTAAACCACTCATCGACAGCCTCAACCTTGAGGAAGCCGGCGTACAAGTCGATGCTCACGGGGCTATTGTAGTAGATGAACACCTGCATACAACGACCCCTCATATCTGGGCGTTGGGCGATGTAAAGGGAGGAGCACAATTCACCTATCTGTCACTGGACGACTTCCGGATTATTCGCAACCAACTCTTTGGCGACCGTACCCGCAGCACGGCCGATAGAAACCCGGTTCCGTATGCACTCTTCATTGACCCGCCATTGGCTCACGTTGGTCTTACCGAAGAGGAGGCCATGCGTCATGGTTATTCTATCAAAGTATCTCAGCTGCCCGCTCTATCGGTCATTCGTACCCGCACGCTGCAAAAGACAGCCGGTATGCTCAAAGCTGTTATTGATGCCCAGACGGGACGCATCATCGGCTGCACCCTGTTCTGTGCAGGTGCTCCCGAGATCATCAACATCGTCAACGTGGCCATGAAGACCGGACAGAAATATACTTTCCTGCGCGACTTCATCTTCACGCACCCCAGCATGAGCGAAGGACTGAACGATCTATTCAATATCGAATAAGTATCTACTTTCATATTAAAAACCTACATCAATGAAAAGATTATTTCTGTGTATCGCCGTAGCAACCTGCGCTGTTCTTATGTCGGCACAAGTGCCGGGTGTTTCGCGCCAAGCCATCAAGAAGCAAAATGTGCACCGTCTGGCCGAAGACTACTTTATCCCCAATCGCTTTCAGGGAAAAACGATTCTGGTTACCGGAGGGGCTCGCGGTATCGGCAAATCGACTGCCGTACGTGCAGCCAAAGAGGGAGCCAATGTAGTGATTATGGACTGGCTCGAGAAGGACGGCAAATATGTAGCCGACTCGATCAACGCCATGGGCGGTAAAGCACTGTTTGTATGGGGCAACATTCAGAAAGATGAGGATTGCCGCCGAGCCGTGAGCGAAACCGTTAAAGCCTACGGCAAGTTGGACTATGCCGTGCTCAATGCGGGAGTGATGGATGGTGTCTTTTCGGGCACTCCGTTCAAATTCGACGAAGCACAACGCAAGTTGATGCCCAACATGATTACCGAGGCCACCGACGAATACTGGGACAATGTATTTGCCACCAATGCCGCCGGAACCTTTAAGTCAATGCGGGCCGTACTCGACCAAATGCTGATACAGAACAACGGTGGAGCCATTGTAGTAGTGGCATCGATAGCCGGCATGACCGGACTATCGGGCAACCCCGCTTATGTGGCCAGCAAGCATGCCGTGAACGGATTGGTACGCAATGCCGCCATTGACTATGCTCCTTACGGCATCCGTATCAACTCAGTCAATATGGCCGAAACCCTGACTCCGATGGTAGAACGCGCCACCGAGTTTGTAAAAGCACAGCAGAAGGCCGGCAATGGCTTCGGCATGGGCAGTATCAAGACGATGAGCTTATTGAAGTATTGCGACTCCGAACATCGCGGCTCATTCCCGTGGGAACAGGCATCGACCATGTTGTACCTGATTTCGGACGAAGCATCGGCCATCACCGGTACCATCATGGCAACCGATGGCGGTTGGACAGACTATTAAACAGTGGTCGATGATGAATGATGGATGGTGAATGCTAAGCAGCATGGGCATGAACCATTCATCGTTCATCATTGACCATTCATCATTTATCCTTAACTATACTCCTTTATGAAAAAAGTTCTGACGTTACTGCTGGTTCTACTGGTATATACACAAGCCATGGGACAAAGTAACAATGCGCTATCCATCTACGAAGGCGAACGCATTCAGTCGATACAATTCGCATACAGCAACCTGCCAACCGATTCGGCAAGGGCAACAAGCGAAAAGCAACAAATAGAAAGCCGTTTCCTTGTACAACACTACAGTCACTTCAATGAATTCCAGATCACCTACTATCTGGCGCAGATCAAGAATCTGCCTTTTGTCGAGAAAACCGGCTATGACGTTGTTTCGCTGGGCGACGGAAGTGTTAACATAATCGTCAATGTACAGCTTATCGAGACGGGGTTTGCCACTTCGCCACGGTCGAATATCTTTAAAGACATCCAATCCTTTCCTATTATCTATTCGGCACCCAGTTCCCTGCTGACGTTCAAACTGGCGGCTTCGGAGATGGGATATAGCAACAACAACGCATGGTTTGCACAACCCACCCCGCTACTTACCGGCAATCCGATGGTCGATAATCCCGTAGGAAAAGGATACACGGGTTGGGTCGAAGGATTTGCCATGGGTGGTATTTACGGCATTACACGGGTTATCCCGAAATGGAACTTCCATCTCTACGGAGGGGCGAGCTACATTGTATCGTTTAGTGCAGGACGTGAACTATTCAGCGACCGTTCGCGCTTTCATGGCGAGATAGAAGATGCCTTTGCGGGACTCATCGGAGGCAAAAAGCTCGATAACGGGCATGAATATTCGTACGCCCTACTCTATGGACGCAAGCAATTTGTATTGGGCAACGGCTGGCTGATTATCAACACCTCGATGAACGGACAGGAACGGGCCGCCTTACAGATAAATCCGCGCTGGGCTGCCCGAAGTCTATTGCTAGGAACCTTCCGGTGGGATAAGTTCCTGATTCAAGGCTTTCAACTAAAACCCAACGAACTGCCTATCTTTTACAGCCGTACCATCCTCAATGGGTTGGATGTGCAACTGGGCAGCAGCGATAGGATGCAACTGGGTGCGAGTGTGATTAATGCCCTGCGGTCGGATGTGAAGTATTACCAACCCGACGGAACGGTACATCAACGCAAAGGACTCTGGGTATATAACCTCAGACTGTACGGCAATCAACCGACAGGACAACCGGGGTTTTTCTATAAAACCGAAGGAGGCTACCAGACCAACAGTAACTTCCGTATGCGCGCCTACGCGTGGTATGCACAACTGGGATGGAACTTTGCCACTACCGTAGGAAAGCCGGCACTAAGCTACCGCTTCGCTTATTTCTCGGGCGATAACCCCAAGACACAAGCCTACGAACGGTGGGATGCGCTCTATACAGGCGGCAACGGCGAGCAGTGGGTACAGGGGTCGAATATGTATAAGATGGTTCAGAACTCGAATGAGATGACCCATATGATGCAACTGATTTATTCGCCCGTGCGTAAGATACAGACAGTAACCCAGCTATGGTCGTTCATCGCTCCGCAAACCAACAATCTGGGAGGCAATCCGGGACTATCGGTGATGCAATCGCACTACTACGGAACTGAGCTGAACCTCACCGTGAAGTATTTCCACTCCCGGCACTGGTACTTCCACCTAAATACCGCGTTGACCTTTCCGGGCAATGCTATCAAGGATATCGTACCCGGTACGAAGAACTGGTTTTGCCTGATGGCGTTCGCCCGTTACTCGATGTAAAGATACGATAACGTATGAATATGGGTGTGATTGGCATCATATAGACACTTTTTAGATGTACATATTCAGTTTTTATAATATCTTTGCCCTCTGTACTATAAAACGTTATATATGTCGCTATTAAAATACGGACTGCTTACGGTAGTTTCTCTACTGCTGCCACTTAGTATGCAAGCACAATTTATGGACTACGGTTCGGACCCCGCACGATTCAAATGGAATATCGTAAAGTTGCCTCATTATGATCTGATATACCCGCAAGGTACCGATTCTATGGCTTATCGCTATGCACTGTACCTTGAAAATGCCTATCCGCATGTACAGAAAACGATTGGTAAACCGATGAAAGCAACCTTTCCGGTGATTCTGCATCCAGCCAATATGAACTCGAACGGCATGGTGGCATGGGCTCCCCGCCGCATGGAGCTGATTACAACCCCTTCTTCCGATCTGGGTATGCAACGTTGGGACAAGCACTTGGTACTACACGAATCGCGACACGTATTTCAAACAGGAAAGGTCATGAGCGGCATCTTCAAGCCACTTTACTACATCATCGGCGAGCAGGCAGCAGGCGTAGCTTCCTTCTTCCTGCCTACCTGGTTTCTCGAAGGCGATGCAGTAAGTACCGAAACCGGACTGTCTAACGGAGGACGCGGACGAATGCCCGAGTTCAACATGGCCTACCGGGCACAAATGCTGGGAGCCGACCGCTTCTACTCGTTCGATAAATGGCAGTTGGGCTCATACAAAGATTATACAGGTACGTATTATGCCCTGGGCTACGACATGGCTTCGTATGCACGTCAACGCTATGGAGCCGATATTTGGGACAAAACAACGAGCCGATACACACGCAACCTGCTCTTTGCAGGCTCCTTCAAGCACTTTACCAGTAGTGGTATCAGCCGGCTTTACGACGATACATTCGATTATTTAAGGAAAGAGTGGGAAAAGCTCGACTCCAACACCTTACCACCCACCTACCTATCGCCCGAAGCGAAGAGTTATACCACCTATCGATACCCACAGGTACTGAACGACTCAACGGTCATTGCACTGAAATCAAGTCTGAAAGACATCAACTCACTCGTATCGATCCGTAACGGCAAAGAACAACGTCTGACGTACATCGGCAACATCAACAGTCGGTTAAGCCTCAACAACGGTTGCATCTATTGGACGGAGATCACTCCCGGCATCCGCTGGGCACACGAAAACTATTCGGAACTCAAACAATACGACCTCTCGACAGGGCGCATCATCACGCTTACTCCACGCCAACGCTATCTGGCACCCGATATTGATAAAACAGGAAGTCTGGCAGCCGTATCACGCCCCCAAATAGACGGCACCAATGAACTGGTACTGCTTCAGCTAAAAGATGGAAAGGAGATTGCCGCCTTTCAAGTACCGGACAACGGCTTCATCAAAGAGCTGACCTTCGGAGCAACCAATACCGTCATTGCGGTAACGGTCGACGATAAGGGCATCAATCTACTGGAACTAAACACCCGTAGCGGCACGTGGCGCAAACTGCTGCAAGCAACATCGGTCAATATTACTTCGCCGGTTTGGAACAACGACAGGTTGTATTTTGAATCGGGCGTTAACGGAACCAACAATATTTATTACCTCAACCCCACCGACTCATTGGTGTACCGGGCTACGGATGCACGCTTTGGAGCATTCGACCCCGCCTTCACTCCTGCCAACGACCGGTTGCTCTACGCCGACTATCAGGCGAAAGGGTATCGCATTGCATCACTACCTACCGACAGCATGCTGCACGAAAGGGCAGACTTGTCGAAGCCCACCCCCACTCCATTTGCCGCTACATTGGCAGCAGAAGAGGGATACAACCTGGACACAGCCCAACTCACACCTGTGCCCTTTGCTCCGAAGCGATATTACAAGGGTACGCACACCTTCAAGATACACAGTTGGGCACCTTTTTACTACAATGTAGCCGATGCGTTGAAAGCCGGAGCCGATGATCTGGCTACGCTGGTGAAGCCCGGTGCAATGATCTTATCGCAAAACGCATTGAACACAGCCACCCTGCAAGCCGGTTGGTATTATAGCAAGGGGCATCATCACGGCAAACTGGCATTTACGTATCAGGGATGGTTTCCGGTGATCGATTTATCAGTCGATTACGGAGCCAAAGCATTCGATATGTCGTGGGTGAAAAATGATAAGGGCAACGAAACCATGAAAGGGCAATATACCAACCGCAACCTGTTAGAGGCGCAGGCACGCATCTACCTACCGTTCAACCTAAGTAAGAATGATCGCATACGAGGTATTCAGCCCGCGTTGACGTATTATGTAACTAATAACAGATATCAGCAGATTGACAGTCGGGAGTATCGCAATTTTCAGTACATCCTGCCCGAAGTGCGGATTTATAACTACCGCCGTAAGGCAGCGCGCGACCTGCTTCCCCGTTCGGGTTATCAGCTTCGCTTGCAACACCTCAGCTCGCCTTTCAACAGCGAGAACTACGGAAGTCTGTATGCTGCCCGACTAACGACTTACTGGCCGGGCTTCATCCGCAATCAAGGTCTTATGCTCCGCTTCGGCTACCAATACCAAGCGCTGAACGGCAAAGCGTTGTATCTTCCCGAACAACTGCTCGAAAGCACCCGGGGGTACAATTATCTCTACCAAACCCGTCAGCAATGGGCTGTTAAAGGCGATTATGCCTTCTCAATCTGCTCGCCCGATGTAAGTCTGGGAGCGTTGATCTATATTCGCAGACTACGGGCCAACCTATTCTACGACCTGACCCAAAATCAGGCCAATCAGCAGAACGGGTGGACGACTCAAAGTTCGGCCGGTATCGACCTTGTATTCGATTGGAACGTACTGCGCATGAGCTATCCGCTCACTACCGGCGTACGTCTTACCCAACCCATCGACTACGGACGTTTTCAGGCGGAGATGCTTTTCTCGATCAGCTTCTAACCAACCGCAAAGAGTGGTTAGAGACTACAAAAGTAAGAAACGAAGATGGGTACACTGAGGTCGATCAGTATGCCGTGTAAGATGGCAAGGGGAATCATCTCTTTGCCCGAATAGCGCGTGATGGAGGGCAAAAGCACATCCATTGAGTTGACTCCGGCGGCAGAGATAATAGCAAAACGACCGAAGTATTTCTGTATAAGCGGTGTGCCCAATAGTGCCATCATCTCGCGAAAGATATTGGCAAGCAAAGCAATGGTAGCCAGTTCGGAGGCCAACTGCACTCCGATAGAAGGTTCTTTGAACTGCATGATCAGCAACGAAGAGAGCGAATAATAAGCAAAACCGCTTCCAACAGCCATGCATTCGAATACACTCCAACGACTCAGCAATAGGCTGGCCAGTGCCGAAAACAGCAGTGTACCAACAATCGTTCCAAGCGGTATCATCAACATCTTAGGGCGCAAGTGGGCAATAATCATCTTCAGATTTTTATTACTGCCAATGCTGATACCTACTTGCAGCATCAGTGCATAGAGTATCATCATCGAGATGTGATGCGTATCAAATTCGACCTGATAGAATACACCTACCGCACAACCGATGCAGAAAAACAAGACAACTCTCAAACTTCCTCTCATTTCTTTTCCTCCTTCTTAAAAAACAAGTTCAGTATTAACCAGGAAGCCAATATACTTCCGAAAATAGCCGATGAGGCCAACACAGCTGCCTGACCGCTAAAGCTTGCCAGGTTATTTAATATTAAATCATTTGAACCAACAGAGATACCCAGAATAAAGAGCAATAATAAAATAGTCAGGGAGATACTCTTTTCGGTCTTTTGTAAAAACTTAACCCGACGAAACAGGTAGCCAATACCCACACCAAAGAACATCACAGTTATAATCGTAAACATATCGATACTAAAATTAAGATATAGAAATGACATAATAATCTCTTCCGGCAACAGTTGCCGGATATAAACCCTTACTTAGATGGAACTCAACAAAGTAAGAGAATCAACAAGAGAGATTTACATGAATCCGTTGAACCAATGCGAGTGCATAATGTAGTGGTTGCTCCGAGACATACTTCTCAAAGCAATCGTATAAATGGTATATGTAGATGATGATTGGTTCATACTGTTTTATAATTTGCCTGCAAAAGTACGCCTTATTTGCATATTTACCAAATAAATATTCATAAAATATCTATCAGACACATCTACAACGCAGGTAGGCCATTGATATACTGATCATTGCTAATCAAATAAAATGTAGTAAAGCAATGGCAATTGAGCAAAAAGCTCAAAGCTTCATTTTAACATTGTTAATCGCTTCACCTCTTTCGTATTTCATTCGATGCAAGAGTACGTACTTTTAGGATGAATGACTACGTACTCTTGGTATCAATGAGTACGTAGTTAACACAGTGTTAATATACTAGTTCCGTTAGCTAAAGGAAAGTATGGTTCTGGATACTTTTTTTGTTGGGCAACTCTTTGTGAATTAGCCATTATTTCGCACCTTTGCTCGACCTTTATCTAAAACGGAAGAATAATCGCATGAATGATATAGAACGATGAAAGTACACCAAGACCTTTTAGCTACATCAAACGGGGACATAGCTGCTTTTGAACGTCTATTTTTTGGGTATCAGCCAAGACTCGTCTATTTTATCACAGGCTTGGTTCATGATATTGATTTAGGACATGACATGGCTCAAGACATCTTTTTATCCTTGTGGGAGAATCGTCAAAAATTAGCAAAGGTAGAGAATTTCTCCGCTTATCTTTTCCGAATTGCCAAATGTAGTATCTATAATTACTATGATCACCTGTCAGTCGAAGAAAAGTATCAGGAGTCTTACCTATCGGATCGCCTTGACAACAGTGTTTCAGAAGAGGAAAAGCTTTTTGCAAAAGAACTAAGTGCCCAAATCGATCAAATAGTCAACCAACTTTCTCCACAACAAAAAAACATCTACATCATGAGCCGTAAAGAAGGGCTTCCAAACGAAGAAATCGCATTGAAATTAGGTATTAGTAAGCGTACGGTCGAAAATCATTTAACAGCCGCATTATCAATTTTACGCAAAACGATTATTACATTTATTATTTACTTTATCAACAGTTAAATAACACAAATATACTGTGCGTTGCATCGTATGTAAACTACATTATTATAAACAAAACTATATTTATATAGACCAAGACATCAAAGAAAAGTGATATGGAAACAGAAGAAATAAAATATTTCATCAATAGATTTTTCGGAAAAAGATATTCAGAACAAGGGCGTCGCCTATTTGGTATCTGGATACGAGATGGTGTAAACACCTCTGAGAAAGAGAAATCATTAGAGGACTTGTGGAAAGAGTCAGAACATATCACACACAGCGTCAGCACTGCCAAAGACTGGTCTGAGTTAAGATCAAAAATGGAGTTGCCCGTTGCAAAGAAAAGGTTCCATTTACCCACATGGACAAAATATGCCGCCATATTGGCTATCGTATTCATCTCGGTCACCGTAACTTGGTTTGCAAAAGATTATGTCAGCCCGCCAGATAACATACATATGCTACAATGTTTTGTTCCATTTGATGAGCATACAGAGCTAATACTACCCGATGGAACTAAAGTTTGGATAAACGCAGGCTCGCTGTTGGTATATCCGGAAAGCTTTGATAATACCGCCAACCGCTCTGTTTACCTAACCGGAGAGGCTTTTTTCTCCGTAACAAAAGATCCGGAAAAACCTTTTATAGTAAAAACAGCACAAATAGATGTACAGGCACTCGGCACTGAGTTTACCGTTGAGGCCTATCCAAATGAAGACGAGACACGGGCTACCTTAGAGGAAGGTAGTATAAAGGTAGATGTATTCAATAAACAGCCTTATATGCTAAAACCCAGTGAGCAACTAGTTTATAACCGAAAGAACGATTCAATCTCCATTCACAATATAGACTTAGATCATTATAAAATGTGTCGCGCGGGTTATTTAATTTTTGAAGATGCCTCTTTCGATGAGTTGGTACACGGATTAGAGCGCAGATACCAAACAACCATTCATTACAATTCGAATAAATACATCTATGGGCATTATAATGTGAAGTTTACCCCCCACGAAACACTTTACGAAGCCTTAGAGGTGCTCAAAGAGCTAATAGACCTAAAGTATAGTATCAAAGACAAAGCTGTATACATCAAGTAGTAAACAAAATCCGGCCATTTACATCCTTCGATCGCGATAATAAACAATGGAAAATCCGGCGATAGATTCTCCATTAGATAAGCTGTTAAAAAAAACGGCCCTCCATTGTGTGTTGTTCCTTCTTTGGCTTACTTATATGTAGACAAGAGTTAAACTATTGCTCTTATGGAACACAATTATTAATTTTAAAGTACAAAGTATGAAATTAAATCTAACACAGATGAGCACAGGTAATAGGAGAGCCAAAGTCCTATTATTTTGTATGTTATTATGCAGTACCATTGCCTATGGTCAGCAACAGAAAGTTACTCTCGAGAAGAAAAACGGAATGACGCTTAAAGAAGCCTTTAAGCAAATTGAGAAACAGACAAAGTTATTTATCGATTACAACCGATTGGACATTAATGATGACAAACAATTAGAAACAATTCCAACGGGGCAAAGTGTTCGGGAGGTAATGAGTGAGTTACTGAAAGGAAGTGGCTGTATTTACCTTTTCCAAGACGGACATATTATTATTAAAAAAGAGTTGGCGCAGCAAAGCAAAACTGATACCAAAAAGATTAGTGGAAAAGTGATCGATAAAAATGGCGAACCAATTATCGGAGCCAACATCCTTGTAGAAGGAACACAAAATGGTGTTATCACCGACCTCGAAGGAGCTTTTACCTTGGCAGATGTGCCTGAGAACGCACAGCTGAAGGTTTCGTATATCGGCATGGGCACTCAGGTTGTCGGTGTAAAAGGACTTCAAAGCCTAAAGGTAGTTTTAGTAGACGACACCGCTTTGATCGACGAAGTGGTGGTGGTAGGCTATGGCACCATGAAGAAAAAAGATCTGACGGGAGCCATCTCGACAGTAAAAATGAGCGATGAACCATTGGGATCGATTACCACTATCAGCCATGCATTGGCAGGTAAAGCAGCAGGATTTCAAGCGACTACGGTTAGTGCACAACCGGGAGGCGGGGTAAACTTTCGCGTACGTGGTGCAGCCTCTTCGGACAATGTAGGCAATGACCCATTGATCATTATCGACGGTTTTCCGGTAAGCGATCCGGGGGCATTGAAGACAGGCAAATACGATGCCGGCAGCAAGGATAATGTGTTGGCATCGATCAACCCTAACGATATCGAATCGATTGAAATATTGAAAGATGCCAGTTCTACAGCGATTTACGGTGCTCGTGCAGGCAACGGTGTTATTATTGTAACCACCAAGAAAGGCAAGCAAGGCGCCCCCAAGGTGCAATATTTGGGCAACTTCTCCGTTCAGAACATGGCCAGCAAATATGAAATGCTAAGCGCCTCCGATTTTATGACTCAAACCAATCGCTACGACAAGGAGGTGTGGCTGAAAAGCAATAAAATGAGCCCTTACGGAAATGCAACCAGCGCAAGTAAACCCTTTATCCCCCGTTATACCGATGCGCAAATAAGCAATCCGGCCAACGAGACCGACTGGTTTAACGAAATTACCCGACAGGGGCTACAAACACAACACAACATATCAATTACGGGCGGCAGTGAGTTTACCAAATATCTGATTTCGGGAAATTACCTGAAACAGAACGGTGTGGTAAAAAACAGCGGTATGGAACGCTTCGGGGCAAGAGTCAATTTAGAACACAAACTGAGCAAATATGTAAAAGCAGGTATCAATCTTACCTTATCAAGAAATGCCTATGATAATGTACCTTTGGGTGTGGGACAAAACGAGAACGCCAGCATCATGGTATCGGCCGCACAATTTAACCCGGTGTTGGCTATTAAAGACGCAAACAACGATTATATACTAAATACGGAAGCTGCTTTCTTGCCCAACCCCGTATCCATGCTCGAAATCACAGACAAAACCATCAAGGAGCGTTTGCTCGGAACCCTGTTTGTAGAGGTAGAACCTATAAAAGATTTAAAACTGAAAGCAAATTTCGGTATCGACCGTAATTATGAAAAGCGTAAGGCTTACTTGCCCAAAACCACTCTTTATGGACAAAAAGAGGGTGGCAAAGCCGACGTTGCACAGTCTGACCATTCCGACTATTTGATGGAACTAACCGCCAACTATTCAAAAACGATCGGTAGCCATAACTTCAACGTCATGGTAGGACACTCATTTCAGCAATTCAACTACGAAAGCTTATCAGCCAGCAACAACCGTTTCTTAATCGATGGCTTTTTATTTAATAATTTGAATGCAGGCGGAGCCCCCAAACCCGGTGTAGGCTCTTCGGCAGGAAAGAGCGAAATGGCCTCTTTCTTCGGACGTGCCAACTACTCTTTTATGGGTCGCTACCTGCTAACAGCCACACTACGTGCAGATGGTGCCTCGAACTTTGCAAAGAACAACCGTTGGGGATATTTTCCATCAGTATCTTTGGGATGGCGCTTCTCTGACGAAGCATTTATGCAATCACTGTCTTCTGTTATCTCCAACGGAAAACTGCGTGCCAGCTATGGCGAAACCGGTAAATCAAACATCGGTAACCGTGCTATCAGCTTCTATCAGGTAGGTAATAACAGTGCATTTGGCGACAATGAATCGAAAGGGGTATACCTGGCACAGATAGGTAATGTAGATCTAAAGTGGGAAACAACCAAGGAATGGAACTTCGGTATCGATTTGGGATTTTTCAACAACCGTATTAACCTAACTACCGAATACTTTAAGAAGGTAATAAGCGATCGATTGAGCGAACGGGCACTGCTCTCTTTCCAGGAATTAGATAAGATTTATGCCAACATCGGCAAAACTCAGAGTACCGGCTTCGAGCTAACACTCAATACGCGTAACATTGATACAAAAGATTTTTCATGGACTTCAGACCTGACATTCTCTTTCTATCGCGACAAATGGAAAGAACGCGATCCATCATGGAAACCTGCCGTATATAGCATCTACGATGCGCCTTTGAGAGGTAACTATGGTTATCTGTCCGATGGCATTATTCAAACAGGAGAGAACATAGCCTGGATGCCCGGTTCAGTTCCCGGACAAGTTAAATTGAAAGACCTCGACGGTTTCCAACGCAATACCGACGGTTCTATTAAGGTAGATGAAAACGGAAAGCAGCTAAAAACCGGCAAGCCTGATGGTAAGATGGATGAGGCTGACATGGTATTCTACGGCAGCAGTGATCCCGGATACCTCGTCGGTTTCAATAACACACTACGCTATAAGAATTTTGATCTGAATATCTATTTCTACGGACAGTTTGACAAGGTGAACTACGGTTCTTACAAAGATCGCTGGCTAGTAGGTGCCGATGGTATGACAGGTGTAAAAAACATGTACCGTGGCTACAATATGCCTACTACAGTGAAAGACGTATGGGCTAGTGACAATACAACAGCTACGCGCCCGGGCTTCTTCCAGAGCGACAGCAGCTACGGATATGGTGATTTCTTTAAGCAAGATGCCTGGTTCATCCGTTGTCGTAACATCACATTAGGCTACAATATTCCTACCCAGAAGTTTAAGAATATCGTTTCTAACGTTCGTATATACGCCGACATCAACAATCCGTTCGTAATAACTCCTTATAAAGGTCTCGATCCCGAAACAGATAACTCTGTCTGGGCATATCCCAACGTGAGAAGCTTTAGTATTGGATTGGATATTACTTTTTAAACTCAAAAAAAACGATTATGAAAAAACTATTATATTTGGCTTTGTCCATCTCATTAGCATCATCTACACTTACCTCATGCATCAATCTGGAATCAGAAATGTACGACGTTATTAATCCGGGCATCTTCCCCAAAAACGAAGCAGATGCCAAAGCTTTAGTTACCGCGGCCGCCTATGGTCCTTTCCGTTCCAATTGGTACGAAGGTCTCTTTACCTCGGCCTGGGGAGGAGTACAAGTACATTCTGAAATGACAACCGATATGGCCGATTGCCAATGGGACGACGTTGTATGGCCCGATCTCATCAATGTCAATTTCACCCCCAACTCCCCCGGCCCGGTCAGGGTGTATGATTATGTACGTGATATCAGTAAAATGACTTTAACCATCGACCGTGTGAACAAGGTAGTTATGGCTGACGAAACAAAAGCGCGTCTTATCGGTGAACTCCGCTGCGCCAAAGGTTGGTTGGGATATATCCTGTACGATCTGTTTGGCGGTGTACCTGTAGCATCTCTGGAACAGTTAAACAGACCGATGGATACTGAAATGATACCCCGGCTTTCGAGCAAAGAGATGTTCAGTTTCATAGAAACGGAACTAAAAGAAGCCATTAAAGTTCTACCGGCCAACTATAAAAAGGGAGATAGCGAGTACGGACGTTTTACCGCCGGATTGGCTTACACCATTTTAATGAAGCTCTATATGCACGACCAAAAGTGGGCTGAAGCCGAAAGCTGCGGACGCGAGCTAATGAAAGCCACCTACGGGTATGCGCTAGTAGATCATTACAAAGATATCTTCACTCTGGAGAACGAAAAAAATGCCGAAATCATCTGGGCGTGCCAGTGTGACTTAGTTACCAATAAAGAACTATGGCAGGCGCATGTATTGCCGAGTATGTACCCCACTAAAAACCCGAGCATCCAGAAATGGTCTGGCTATCGTATGCCTTGGAGCTTCTACAATACTTTCGATAAGGCCGATGAACGTTTACAGGTGCTAGTAGGCGATTTTGTAGGAACAGACGGAATACGTTATAATGAAACAACCCCCGGAACCGTATTGAAAAAAGGTGCGTTACCTATTAAAGTTGGAGAAGATCCGGTGGCTACCGGCGAAGCCAGCCAAGTAGACTGGGTTGTGTATAGATATGCCGATGTAATTACGTTGCTGTCCGAAGCCATTGTACGCAAAGGAAATACAGTAACCCAAGAGGCAGTAGACCTATTGAATATGGTTCGTAAGAGAGCCGGTATCACCGAATACAAATTGAGTGATATTACTAACGTTCAAGATTTTATGGACAAGGTATTACTAAACCGCGGACAGGAACTGTGGTTCGAGGGAGCTCGCCGCACAGATTTAATTCGCCATGGAAAATACATCGAATTCGCTAAGAAATACAAGGGTTCTATTACTGCCAAAGACTATATGACATTGATGCCACTTCCACAAAAAGCGATCAATGAAGGTCAAGGTAAGATTATTCAAAACCCCGGATATTAATTCACAATCAGTTTCTTCTATTTTATAGAGAATAGGCCGACCAACTAATGGCTCGGCTTATTCTTTTATTAATCGACAATCTGTATTCATTTTTTTTTAATTTTGCAAAACATTCAAAAATATCAATATATACTATGAACAGACTTTTCGCGTCGGCCATACTTATGGCGTGCTGCCTGACAGCACAATCACAAAACAAACTAAAAACCTCAGACTGGGAGGTTAGCATCTCACCCAAGGGATGCATTGAACAAATTGTATTCCGGCAAAAGTCGGGCAATGATACCATTCCTTTCTTCCGCGAAAAAGAGAACGACGGACCCAGTTTTTATACACGCGTAGACAATAAAAACTCGATTGGCCAATGGATTCCCGATGGGCAGTATTCCTATCGAACAGAGTTGGGAGGAATAGAGTGTAAATTAACCTACCTCAATCACAAGGGTGTGCCATCTATGAAAGTGCGATTAACCAATCGGTCGAATGTTCTTTTTCAGCCTCAAAAAGCCGGACTTAAAATGGGCATCGACACTTATATGGACACCTATCCTACTTGGTTTGGTAAATACTTCCCTACCCTCATGCGCAATGAAGCAACCCACTTTTACGGCTATCTGCAAAACCCGAAAGAGCATACGTTGGGTATTGTATCCGAACACCCCATTGCTTCGTGGAGTGTAGACTATAACCTCGGCTATCAATCGCCCGCACCACATTGGTTCATGGGACATCGCATCGAATCGCTGAATCTTGATTTGATAAATCAACTCCCTTTACCGGGTCGGCACCCGCAACAGTTATATGAACTCAAGCAAAACGAATCGAAAGAATGGATCATCTCTTTCGTCAATGTAGGTGCGCTGGAGCAGTTGGAACAAACCATCAGCAAAGTAGCAGACATTCCACTGATTTATGCAGAGCAAACCTCTTATCGCCCCAACGACGAGGCCTCATTCGAAGTCACAGGCGAGTCACCGACGATTACCGTTACCGACGACAAAGGCAATCCATTGCCCACATCGATCAAAGCAACCGACCGTCGAAAAACAGTGGTTCGCGTTAAACTCCCTGAGGTGGGTCTGTATACCGTTCGGGTAGTAGCCAAGGGCAAGCAAGCCGAGGCAATACTCGATGTACATCATACTTGGAAATGGACGCTTGAACAAGGGCGTTTAGCTACTTTGAAGTATCATCAGAAGCCAACATCCCATGCCGAGAGTTGGTATGGATTTTATACTGCTTTTATCGCGGCCAAGTATTTTCCTGACAAAGAAATCGACACGCAGGCGAGTGACTATTTCGATGTATTGTTTAACAAACTGCACGATAAGGATAAAATAGTTCCACTCTACCTTCCCAATCGCATTCAAAATACATCGACAACGATTGGTATGCTAATAGACAAATACGAAGCCGGCGGAAAGAAGGAGGATTTAAAGAAAGCATCTCAACTGGGCGATTGGCTGATGAATAACTATCAGCGCAAGGACGGTGCCTATTTTAATCACGGAACGGTCTATACCAGTGTTATTTATGTGGCTAAAAGTATGCTGGAACTATCTTTGGCCGAGAAAGAAGCAAGCAAGCAAGAAGCTTCCTGGGCAGAGGTGAGCCAACGGCATTACGAATCGGCCAAGAAAGCCATTGATCAGTTGGTGGCTTCGCAAGGCGATTTTGAAACAGAAGGCGAAATGACCTTCGAAGATGGGATGATTTCGTGCTCAGCATTGCAGATCGGTATGCTTGCTTTGCTGCAAACCAACGAAAAAGACCGCAAACACTATACGGATGCGATGCTTAGTATCTTAAACAGCCATAGCTGCCTGACCCAGCTTCGCGTGCCCGATGCCCGACGCCGACAAGGAACCATGCGCTATTGGGAAGCACAATACGATGTATTCATGTTGCCCAATATGTTCAACTCACCCCACGGTTGGAGTGCTTGGAGAGCTTATGCTACCTATTATGCTTACTTGCTTACCGGCGAAGAAAAATGGTTGACACAAACCTTCAACGCCATGGGTGCATTTGCTAACTTAATCGACTATAAAACGGGGGATTTACGCTGGGCATTTGTTGTAGATCCTTATGTAGAAGCCGAACAAGCTTGCAGTGCCGATAGTCACTATACATTTAGCGATGTCAGTCTGGGCAATCCGCATCCGCAATTATACGATACGCGTCGCTTTGTTTTCGGAGAAAGTTACGTAAATATGATCAGTGATTGGCAAACCATTAACTCGCAAGACAATGACGTACACGAAGTCTTTAAGTGTATGGGCGAAGCAGTGTTGACCAATGCCTTTATTGTAGAAAGACCTAATGGCGAAATAGTCGGGTACAACTGCAAAGTAAAGGTAAACGGCCATAAACTAACGGTGATACCTGACGAGAAACAGATCAGCCATTTGCACACAAATCTGAAGAAGGCTTACACCATTTCATGGCATGGAAGTCAGAAAATAAGCCCGGTGAATAGCCCGTCATGGTTATTCTAAGAATATAGCCAAAGCCCCCTTGTGCTTGCTCTTCCTTATAGAAATTGATTAGAGCAAGAGCAAGGGGGATAGGTATAAGAATCATCCGCCTATAGCAGCCAGAAGGTCGTAAGATGGAGCAAAGAACAGAGTACCTGTTACCGCTGTGCTGAAGTCGAGAAGTCTATCCGTATTTCCTTTGGGAGAGCCGACAAACATATTCTCAAGCATTTTACGAGTAGTGGCAAAAGTAGATGCATAACCAATAAAATAGGTACCGTATTCTCCACGTGAGGTATTGGAAAATGGCATATTCCCCCTGATTATTTTCAGGTCATTGCCCTTGTCATCTTGAATATTGGTCACTGCATTGTGGGCATTCATCGGCTTTTCTTCATCAGACAACTCCACATCATTGAATTTATGGCGACCGATCACCTTTTCTTGTTCGCCGACAGGAGTGGCATTCCAGCCATTCATGTCATGAATATATTTCTGGACAAAGACATAACTACCACCCGCAAAGTCTGGATCATCCTCACCAATTACACCAAACGAATAAGGATCGAGATCAATAGAAGGATTCTCTGTGCCATCTACAAATCCGATAATGGCTCTACCGTCTAAATAGCGAAATCCATGTGTTTCGTCGATTGATTCGACAACTCCACTTAACTTCACATCAAGAATAGAAGCGAATTCGTGACATAGCCCCATGTTATTGGCACGAATATGAAAAAACAGATCGCCCGGTGTAGACACTGCGGTATATTTATCTCCTACAATCTCTTCGAAAGGTACTAACTCCTTCGGTTTTCCAAAAGATCCAAAATAAGTATTCCACGCATCGGCTCCAAAACCAATCACAGCACTGAATCCCGAATCGGGAAATCGATTTTGCATACTACGAATCATTGCCGAAAAGTTAGAGCAAACATCTTTCACTTGATCTTCGGTTTTATTCTCATTGAGCAACTTATATACAATAAAAATAGCATTCTTACCCGCTTTTCCTACCACATCTTGTGGCATAGCACCGGCAACTGTTTGAGGGGTTTGTAAATCCATAATTTGATGAATAATAAAAAGTGTTGTTCTTAAAACGATATCGTTTTTAAGAAATATTACTGGGTTTCGGCATCGTCTAAAATGGGTGCCTGACTTTTCTGTAAACAACTCAGCGATCAATTTGTTTGCTTAATCAAAAAACGTTACTATCCATTGATAGAATACCACCAAAAAACTGAACTACAAATTAAGATGTGACGATGAAAGAAAAAACATTATCTTTAACAAAAAAACTTACGTCCACAACCAGAAGAAAATTCAGCAAACAATTCAAAACGAAAGTCGTCCTAAAACCCTCAAAAGAACACGAGACGTTAGAAAGTTTAGCCCAGAGGTATGAATTTTTGCCGACACAAATTTTCGCATGGGAAACTCAAGCATTACAAAACATACAGCAGACTCTACCGTACCTGATATGTGAGTAAACGAGAATGAATATCCAAATGAAGCAATATCTCGACCTGTTACATAAACAGCAGCTGGTTCAATATCCGATATTAGATAAACACTCATCTCATTTGTAAAGCTCCAAACCCTAAACCTTACAAGCCCATTAACATGTTCAAGATTGATCGCTTGTGATGTGTCTTGGGGCACATTGAAATGGCTTACGCATACATTCAAGTAAGCACAGACAAGCAGACGATTGAGAATTAAAGATTTGAAATAAATAAGTTCGCGACAGAAAAAAGAATTAAGATTGAGAAGTGGGCAAGTGAAACGGTGCCAGACACAAAAGCAGCCAAAGGTCGTAAGTTAGGCTTCTTGCTTAAAAAGATGAAGAAAGGTGATACATCGATTATTTCCAAGATCAGTCGACTGGGTCGAAACCTTATGCAAATCATGTCTATACTCAATCTATGCATAACTAAAGATACTGGGGTACTTACAGTCAAGGAGCGTTATGAGCTCGGCAACAATATCAACAGTCAGATTCTCACCTTCTCTCTCGGCTTATCTGTACAAATTGAGGGCAACTTAATTGCCAACGTACTAAAGAGGGTTTAGCCCTATGTGTTGCAGAAGGCCAGAAATTGGAGCATATAGTAGGAGTTAAAAACTCACATTACAAGCCAACCAAGAAAGAATCTATCATAACACAAATGCAATTAGAAGGGACATCAAAGACTGCAATATGCAGAAAGCTCAGGTGTAACCTCCGGACGCTGAATGAACATTTAAAAAGGATGTGGGTTTATGTTCAAAGCGTAATAAAAAGAACACAAAAGATACATTTCGTTTTGCGTTAATAAGTCTGAAAGTAGCACTAAACGTTTTGTAAATGTACCACTAATCGTTTTTCCATTTATACGTTTATACATTTCGTAACCTGATTGGTAGGTGAAAGTGTAGGTTACGATCTGGTTACTGAACTCTGTCCGAAAGGGTCTATTTTGTGCCTTTTACCCTCGACAGGAAACAATAAAAAAAAGTCCTACAATACGTTGATATTGTAGGACTTGTCCTGTTTTTGACCCTATTTGTCTTAGGGTTTAGCGGAGAGAGAGGTCTGTGAACCTAACTATCCAATATCCTAATAACCAATCTTTTAAGATTGCTAATTTCCAATAGGTAACGATTTAGGCACAAATAAAATTGCTCTTTTTTGTCCACCTTTGTCCAGTGGTTGTCTGCCTATATCTTGGGTTCAAAGGTACAATAAATATTTTACCTCCGCAAACATTTGATTCATAATCTTTAAGGATTGGTGCAAGGTGCAAGCCATATATACATATATGCTTGCACCTTGCACCAATCCGAAAGCCGTTAATGCCGTATTTTTTCGGAGACGACGGGATTATAACCCTACGCTTCTTTAATCTCCATAATGTTGAGCAGGGAATATGAGATGTTATTTATAAATTCGGTATTCGATTGATGAAAGTGAGCATAATACCAATTTTTCAATGGGTGATTATCGGCAATTAGCTGATTATATATCTTATCCATCTCGCATCGTTCTGCATTCAAGTCGCCCAACAACTCAGCGTCTTGCAGTAACCAACTCTCAATACCAGCCTTTGAAACTGGACAACAGAATGATGGACAGGTATGCGTTACCACTGTATCAATTTTCATATCACGAAGTTCGCTTAACGCCTGAATATTAAAAACAGCAGCTTCATTCTCCCAATAGAGCGGTCGAACTGTTCTATTTTTAAGTTCATCTATCCACATCGCATCCCGACGGTGCTTCCTGTCAATAGATACCGCACCACCAATACAAAGCACCTTGCGATTAGCTGCAAGTACAACCGAATAATCGGGAATACACTTCATACGCTCAAAATTAATCTTCTCCCCATCAAAATAAGTAGGGTCATCGTGATTACCCCGAACCAATAAAAGTAAATTATTGGTTGCTTCAAGGGTTTTAGCCAACTTATTATACAGTTGAGTGTAATGAGACTCCTTCTCAAAACCAATTCCACAATCCCCCGCAACGATAATAACCGAGTTCTCAATTCCAAGACGCTTGATGTTAAACATCAACGTGCGGAACTCTCCGTGTATATCGCCGCATACGCAAAGTGAATTGTAATTACTATAATCGAGAGTAGTCATAGCTCAAAATCTCCATAATGTATTTTACTCGCTCGTCAGCACCGTATGGCAAAACACACTCAATCGCCTCTTCGATATTTGAGTTTGCCAATAGCTCTTTAAACTGACTTGATAAATAGTTTCTTAGTGGCTCATCTACGTTTGTTATTTGCACTGCAATATCCGTTGTGTTATCCAAAATGTAAATTATATCCTCAAAATCGTGACTTATGCGAAGATCTCTGCCACCACGAGAGAGCATCGCTTCAAATTTTGCACCGAGATAATAGGGTGCAGAAAAAATGAAAATATCTGTGCCATCGTGTAACGTGCGAGTTATTTTGTTCTCAACTCCACTACCATACCATTGGTTGCTGAATCCAAGTATGTTATCATCTATTGGCATCACATCAACGATTATGTGCTTGTAAACCCATCGACAAACTGGTGCTCCCGGTGTCGTGTCGTTGTGAAATCCCTTTGCACGTAGTCGTTCTTCCAATTCATAGTATTTAAGTCTGCTACTAATCTCAACGACGCAATCCACATCAAGTGTTGCTCTAATATCAGAGGCAGCAGGGTCATTGGCATAAAGTTCTGCAACAGAACCTCCGACAAATACAACTTCGTTTTTCATCTCACCCAGTCCATTTGCGACCACAGCGAGCATTTCTATATTCTTAGACATTATTCAATCGTTTATCAAGTTCTTCAATCGCAATTTCAACTTCACGCACTTTGCCAATACGAAGCGTGTCGGCAATCACAAGCAATTCATACAAAGCAGGATTCTTCTCTGCTATTTTGGGTACAGTTTTATATAGTGGCTTTACTCCAAATCCCCTACGAGTACCAAGATAGTGTGACCATACATAAATATCCTCTCCTTCTGCAATCTTCTCTTTGATTGGAGATGCAGAATGAGCAGTAGCAATGCCTCTAACCTTGGCAGACACCTCTGCCGGAAAAGCATATTTCAGACCGCCTATTAGAAATTCCCTTAAAGCAAGTTTGTTTACTCGACTTTTGTCGCCATTGATAAGTCCCGATACAACACAGCGATTCAAGGCATTTGATACCTCGGCAGGACTTATCAATAGTGATTCTGCAACTTCTGACTGAAGCCATCCTTCTGGCTTAGTAAGCAGATACAGCAAAATCAAAATATCTTGTGATTTAATTGATATACTCATTTGATTTACGATTTATGAATTGCAAATATAGCTATTTTATTCGATATATACCAAATAGTTAGCGTTGCAGAAAAAATAAATTATCAGCATTGCATCTTCAAGCTGTATTTTCAATAACTGTTCCATCATTGTTGTCATTTGCTGCAACACGATAAAATCCGATGAAATTGCGTTATCTTTGCAGTCGTATAAATATCAAGTTATGAAGAAGATGAGAATTACACAGCGTGATTACATCAAAGCCAATCGCAAAGCAAGTCGAGAGGCAGAGATTGAAAATCACACACGCCCTGTCAATTTTTGCAGGGTGCAGAAGTCGAAAAAGGTCTATGACCGCAAACGCAGTAAGGCAGAGAATAAAAAGGCTCTGCCTTACTTGTTTTTACACCTCACCTTATATAACTCCAATTTAGGCAAGAGGCTCTTGCCCAAATGTAGCTGACTTTTTTACGACAGTAAATTTTACCACTGTAAAAATGTAAACAATATCCACTCATGACAAAACCTCTCAATAAACCGACCAAGTTCAACCAACTTGGTCGGTTTTGTTTTTGTGGGGTATAACGAAAATCCTCCCCTATTTCAACCCTGAAAAGAGCAAAAACCACCCCATTTTACTATTCTCATAGCCATTTTTGCCAAATATTTATTTCGACCAAGTTGGTTTGAACTTGGCTGTTTGTTGTTTTGAAAGCCGGCAACTTTGCACTCAAATCAATAAGTTATAAGTATGGAAGTGATAACAATGGAGACAAAGACTTTCAAAGAATTGGAGGCGAAAATAGATGCGATAGCAGATTTTGTGACAAACAATCAAGTGGCGGACAATACCAATGAAGATGAGATTTGGGTGGATAGCTACGAAGTGTGTACATTCTTGAAAATTAGCGAGAAGACACTTCAACGGCTTCGTGTTGCCGGGGATATAACCTACTCAAACATTCGAGGGCGTTACTTCTTCAAAATCGGAGAGATAAAACGGATGCTTGAAAGCCGATTAATAAAGAGCACGAAAGACAATTTGAATGATTTAGTAACCAACCACAAGCTATATGTTAAGGAAAGACGAAATATTAGAGAGGACAAATAACGGGCTGAACGTGTTCCGGCACTACATCTCCGTTCCGTGGCGTGTGGGGCGTAATTTCCTTAATCCACTCTATGAAGATAGCAAGGCATCGTGCAATATCTACTTTGACCGTAAAAGTGGTACATACAAAATGAAAGATTTTGGCAACGACAGCTTTAGCGGTGATTGCTTCTTCTTGGTTGGACACCTCAATGGGCTTGACTGTGGTAATACATCGGATTTTGTGGAGATACTGCAAATTATTGACCGTGATTTATCGCTTGGATTATCAGACTATAACCCAGCCCATCAATCAAAAATCATCAAACCAGTAGAAGTTATGCCCACAACGGATAGAAAAAACAAACCTTATACCTATAAGGAGCAACCTTTATCGGAGCAGGAACAAGATTTTTGGAAACAATATGGGATTATGGCTGATACCTTAATGCACTATAAGGTTTGCTCGCTGAGAGAGTATCAGAGCGAAACAGCAGAGGGGAAACCGTTTTGCTTGGTATCCTCTCCTACTGAACCCATATTCGGATATAAGAATAAGCGATTCGTGAAGTTGTACCGACCATTCTCTCAAATTAGGTTTATGTACGGTGGTACGCTTGGCGACAACTACTGCTTCGGACTGGAGCAGCTTCCTGCCAAAGGCGATACCGTTTTCATCACAGGTGGAGAAAAAGATGTGATGTCATTGGCTGCACGAGGGCTACACGCCATCTGCTTCAATAGCGAAACGGTAAATATCCCAACAAACATCATCTACAAACTTACGTTCCGGTTCAAACACATTGTGTTGCTCTACGACACCGACAAGACGGGTATGGAGAGCAGCAAGAAGCACGAAAAACAGTTATCGGAGTATGGGGTGAAACGTTTGTTGTTGCCACTTGCCGGAACAAAAGAGGAGAAAGATGTGTCCGACTACTTCCGAATGGGCAACAGCCGTGCTGACTTTATGAAACTATTTCTTGAACTATTAGATACATTATACAGTGATACTATGACTATGCTGAAATCGTGCGAGATAGATTTTGATAATCCTCCTGCCAAAGCACAAGAGATTATCTCTGCCGGCGATGTTCCACTCGGCACACAAGGGAACCTCTTTTGTGTTACAGGTGGCGAGGGAACCGGAAAAAGTAATTATGTAGCCGCATTGGTGGCAGGTTCTATTAGCCCTGCGGGTACTCAGATTGATACGCTTGGAATAACCGTAAGTGAAAACCGAAAGCACAAAGCGGTGCTACTTTATGACACAGAGCAATCAGAGGTGCAGTTATTTAAAAACGTTACCAACTTACTCAAACGAGCCAAACAGAAAGAGAAACCGAGCGAGTTCAAAGCCTTTTGCCTGACTGCTATGTCCCGAAAAGAGCGTTTGCAAGCCATTGTGCAGAGTATGGATAAGTTTCATTATGAATATGGCGGTATCCAGTTGGTGGTAATTGATGGTATTGCCGACCTGATACGTTGTGCCAATGACGAAGCGGAAAGTGTGGCAATCATCGACGAACTCTACCGATTGGCAGGGATATACAAAACCTGCATCATTACGGTATTGCACTTTGTCCCCAGTGGACTGAAATTAAGAGGGCATTTGGGCAGTGAGCTACAACGCAAGGCGGCATCTATTCTCTCGATAGAGAAAGATGAGAATCCGAGCGTATCGGTTGTCAAAGCATTAAAGGTCAGAGATGGTAGCCCGTTGGATGTTCCGTTGATGCAGTTTGCATGGGATAAAAACGAGGGAATGCACCTCTATATAGGTGAAAAGCCACGTGAGGAGAAAGAGAAACGCAAAGAAAAGGAGTTGGAAAACCTTTCTCGTGATGTATTCTCGCAACACACGTTCATCACCTATATTGACCTTTGCGAGCAGATTCAGCAGATATTAGATGTAAGCGAGCGGACAGCCAAAAGCTATATCAAGTTTATGAGGAACAAGGAGATTATCATCAAAGACCCTTCGAATTCAAGTTACTTTATCAAGGGGTTAATATAAGGAGGGAAACATCATGTATATAGAAAAAGATAATTTTACGGCTTGGATGGAGCGGATGATGGATCGCTTTGATATGCTTGAAAAACAGATTGAGCGACTATCCAATGTTCGTAACTGCTTGGATGGCGAGCAACTATTGGACAATCAAGATTTGATAATGATAACTAAAATGTCTCCCCGAACACTGCAACGATGTCGAAAAAACGGGTCGTTGCCCTACATTAACAAAGATGGGAAGAACTTTTACAGAGCTTCCGATGTGCATAAGTTCATTCGAGAGACACTATAATGCGGAACAAGAGGCAGGCTAAGGTCTGTCTTTTCTCTTTGAAACACATATAAATAGAAAATCAATTACTCAAATTGTGAGATATTGATTATCTTTGTAAGGTCAAAAATGACACACAGGGTAGAGTTGTAAAAATTCTACTTCGATATATATAACATAACGTTCGCAGAACGTCTCGACACGAAAACTGGTAATTTTCTACAAAGACGAGATAAACTGTGCAATGTTCATGCTGTACTACTGTATAGCGTGGGCTTGCCTGTTTTCGTCTTTGGGTATACCAGTGCCTCGTGTCGGATCAGTGTGAGTTCCACGCTTCTTTTATGGGGTTTGGCGAACGGTTTGCTAAGTATTCATGTTTAAACAAGAAAACGTAATGAGAAAAATCAAACTGTACATCGCTGTTTCGCTTGATGGCTATATCGCAACTCCCAGTGGAGATGTTGATTGGCTAAATGAAATCCCCAATCCCAATGGAATAGATCACGGCTACAAAGAGTTAATGGAATCCGTTGATATTGTCTTGATGGGCGGTAAGACCTACCACCAGATAATCAACTTTGGAGGACAATGGCCATATAAGGAGAAAACGACTTATGTCATTGCCCGGCACGATACCAATATTCTAAAGAATGAGAATATCCATTTTCTAACAGAAGATTTCTACAAGAAACTGATAGCTCTGAAAGCCGAAGATGGAAAAGATATTTGGCTTGTTGGTGGCGGCGAGCTAACAACGATGTTACTCAACTGTGGTTTGATTGACGAAATGCAGCTTTGTCAAGTCCCAATAATATTGGGTAAAGGATTACCCCTATTCCCGAACAATCCCCTAAAATCAAAGTGGAAGTTGAAAGATAGCAAAAGCTACGATACGGGATTAGTTGTTAATACCTACGAAAAGATATAGTCGTATTTTTTGAAATATTATCATATATTATCCGCTCCTTGTTCCGATTGGTTCAAGTGGCGGTTGGCATTTTTATTCTAAATATCGGCTTTGACTGGTGGTATTGGGCTGAAACAGAAACATTTTTAAAATTATTTGCTATTTTATGGTGGACTTTGATTATCTTTGTGTATTAGGTCAATACAATTAACCAATGATGAAAGAAATTAATAGATTGAAGGAAGTTTTGAATGAACAGAAAAGAACTGGAAAATGGTTAGCTGAGAACTTAGGAAAAGACACGGCAACAGTATCTCGTTGGTGTAACAATCACGCCCAACCTTCAATTGAGACTTTTACTCGCATTGCAGAGTTGTTGGATGTTGATGTACGGGTATTGATAAATAAAACAAAAGAAAAGTAGACAATTTTATATGGCGTAATATGTTAAAACAGTCCTTTACAGCTGACAATTTCGAGACTATTTTTGATATCGAAAGTCGTAAAAATAGTATTAAAAATTATTTGGGAGAAGAATATTGTGATATTCTTTCCCAAATAAAAGTCGTGCAGGATGATCTGGCTAACATTAACCGTAAAAAAGCAAGTGATAGGACTGATATCGAAAAAGAGCTACTTGTAGAAAATAAGCGTAAAAAAGATATTTTAACAGAAGCAAAGAAAAACATACGACACTCTAAGTTAGAGATAATTAGTAAAAACATCAACAATAAGGATTTTCGTTTTACTTTAAAGGTTAAAGATGATGATAAGTTTGTATTGCCTAAGTTGGATGATAAAAGAGATGGTGTTTTGAACGAACAAGAAGCGAATAAGCGAAAAGCGATGTTCTTTGCTATCAAACAATTGCAATACAATATCCGAAAAACATTTGGTGTAAAACAAAGCAGTCGACATTTGATACTATCTCAAATAAAGCTATTACTAAATGAGAGTAACCCAAAATATGTAATCCGAACCGATATTACACGTTTTTTTGAATCAATTCCCCAAGATAAATTATTCAGTAAAATAAATGACAACACCCTACTAAGCAGTCAGTCAAAGAAATTCATACGTCAAATACTTAATGATTATAATAGTAAAAAAGATACAACTAAAATCGACCAAGATAAAGGTATTCCTCGTGGCATTGGGATCAGCTCATATTTATCAGAGTTATATTTAAAAGAAGTTGACAATAAACTTCAAAACTTGTCTGATGTCGTTTTTTACGCTAGGTATGTTGATGATATATTTATTATTATTTCGCCAAGTTTACCCAAGAAAGATATAGATACTTACTTTATAAAAATAAAGGAAGTAGTAAGTGTAGAATCACTTGAACTAAAAGACAAGGGTGACTCCAAGTGTAGTTTATTAGATTTAACTGTGCCTAATATGAGTGAAAAGGTTATTACATATTTGGGGTATGGATTACATATTAAAAGAGATGGTGATGTTACTAGTGTGAAATTCTCCATGTCAGATGATAAAAAAGGTAAAATTAAAAATAGAATTACACAAGCCTTTAACCATTTTAATAATACAAACAAATACGGAGTAAAGAATGCAAAAGATGAACTGCTATTAGCTTTATGTTTTTTAAGTGCAAACACTAAGTTGAGTGGAGCTAAGTCTCGCGTTAAAACGGGTATTTTTTATTCAAATGATTTGTTGGATAATGAGTATTTAACAGACATCGAGGAGATCGATGCTCATTTAAACAGTCAGCAGTTGCTATTGCATTCTAAACAATTCCCAGATGCTCCTTCACGTCAATTAGCTGAAGATAAAATCAAAAAAGATATTCAACAGAAGATTAGCTTTGCAGTTGGTTTTTTAGATAAAACTTATCGCTTTTTCAAACTTGATGACATGAAGAAGATAAAAAGAATTTTGAAATGAAACGAAAGAAAGTAGCACTTAAATACAAAAAAGAACGAGTTGTATTTTCGGATGTATTACCATACGAAACGCCTTTAATTTTCTCGAATAGAAATTTTTATCGTTTCCTCGTTAAGTACAATATTCGGATAGAGAGTAATAAACTATATTGGGATGCAAACATGCCTGATGGTGCTTTTGAATCCTTAAAATTATTATTAGGTGTTGATGCGAATTTGTTAAAAGCAAATGGAAACTGTAATGTAGAGAATCATAAAATTAGGATTCCATTTTCGTATAAAATTGCTCATAAGCATGATAAATTCAGGGAATTAGCAATAATACATCCATTCAATCAAATACAAATGGTTGAATTCTATGATAAATATAAATACTTGATTCTGCACTATTGCAACCAAAGCCATTATTCTATTCGTCGCCCCGATAAGGTTGCTTGTTACTTTTATTATAAAGATAGATTGCACGAACAACTATTGGGTAAGAAAGTGGATAGCAAAGAGGAGTTTATGAATGAATATGAGAATCTTAAATCATATTTTAGCTACCAAAAATATAGCAATATATATAAGTTTTATGAAGATTATCGCTACCAAAGAGCTGAAAAAAAATTCAATAAACTGTTGAAATTTGATATTCAAGATTGTTTTAATAGTATTTATACGCACTCTCTTGTTTGGGCTACTTTAGGGGGGATAGTGCAGGGTAAAAATGCTTGGTTTAACAAGCAACACAACAATACTTTTGGTGATGAATTTGATGACCTAATGCAACGAATGAATTTCTCGGAAACAAACGGGATTGTCATTGGGCCAGAATTCTCTCGTATTTTTGCGGAAATTATTCTGCAAAAAATAGACAGGGATGTTTATAATAAGATGAATGCTAAGGGTGCGTTTTTGAAAAAAGATTATGAATGTTATCGCTATGTAGATGACTATTTTCTATTTTACAACGATGAAGAGATAAAGAATCAAATTTTAGAAGAATTTTCTCTTGGTCTAAGAGAATACAAGTTGACAATAAGCGATTCCAAAACAAAAGTTTTTGAAAAACCCTTTGTTACCGACATTACTATAGCAAAGCAGAAAATAGATCAATTATTTGCAGAAAACATCAAAATTAGAATACAGCAGGAAGTAATTTTAGACGACCTCGATGAAGATGAAAAAGATGTTGCTGATGTATCTGAGAGGGAGAGTGATTTGAACAAAGATAAGTTCAGTTCTTTTATAAATGAAAACAGGAGTCTATATATTAACCCAAATGCTTTTAATGCTAAATTCAAGGGACTAATTAAAGAATCGGAAGTTGAATATAAGAGTGTGGTTAACTATTCATTAGCTAAGATATGCTCCAAACTCGAAGTTCTACTTAAGAAATTTGATGCTCGTTTTAAGTGTCTAACATACTATAACCAGCATACAGAAGGCTTGTCAACTGACGAAGTAGGTCAATGCGTAAAGCTAAGGAAGCAAGACGAAAAGAGCCTTACTAACTTCATTACAAGCATGCTTGATATTGTGTTTTTCTTGTATTCTAATAATAAGAGAATAAACACCACCCTCAAAGTTTTATCAATATTGAACGTAGTAATATTATACTATAAGAATAATTATCAACTAAAAAAAGAAAAATTTATTCGTTTTGAAAATTCAAATATCGATATTGTATTTAAGAAGATACAAGATGAGATAAATTTAGTAATGCAAACAACACCGTTTAATCCAAACACTCAACTGGAGGCGTTTTATCTTTTATTGGCTATAAAAGAAATGGGTGTTGATTACGGAGTCTCAGATTCAATAATCAACAAGTACTTAAATGTAGTTTGCAAAGGTTCTAAACCAAAAGAATGCTCGTTTTGGAATGTATTATTAATTTCCGTACTTTTGCATTATTATTCAGACAATGAAGAATATAAAGATAATTTGAAATTCTTAAAGGATGTGATTATTGCCAAAATCAAAGGTGTTGAAAAGCAGCAAAGAAGTTTGTCTACAGAACTAACTCTTTTGAAAATGGATATTTTAGCATGTCCATATTTAGATGACACCTACAAGAAAAGTGTTTTGAAATTATTTAATGTTACAGAAGATAAGGTGCAGAATGAAATAATTGAGTATGCTAAAAAGCAAAAATCGTGGTTTGTCAAATGGAAGGGATTTAATATGAACTATGAAGTAAATGCTAAGGTATCTCAAGAAGTTTATTCGTAATTAGATATAGTGTTCCGCAGCAAACTTCGAAAATAATACACACATAGCGGTTCATTTACTTTCTTTTGAGAAAGTACTTTAAAAACACCATTGAAGTTTGGGGTGTTTTTTTATAAAACAAATACAGGCAGAAGAAGTAATCCTATTCAGTCTATATTTGTTTTTTTTTGGCTTTTAGTAATTTGGATAATTCTGGGTCGATTTTAATACGAGTAATTTCAGCATCCAACATTTATCTGACCTCTTGTTTTATGGGGTCGTAGTTTAGTTGGATTTATTGTTGCATTGAATCTATGCCGTCATGGGTGGTGAAGTCCATAATTGAGGGAGCGTTGGCTTTTTCGGAAACATTGGCTTTGCTTGCTACAATCGCAAGCCTACTATGAATCTTTGAGGACTCTATTTACAATGAATTATTATTGCTGTGCTTGTGCTAATATTTTTAATGCAAAACGATTCTGTTTATATGCTTGGGACACTAAACACTCGGTTGCAGAAAATATAAAAATAGAGCCTTGAATGATCAGTCAAATTATTCAAGGGACTATTTTCAGATTACAGTCTAAATCTCGGCTTTGCCTGTTCCTCCTTTGGTGGAGGAATGGTAATAACTGAAACATTATCTCCTACCAGCAGTAGGCTGTCCGTTAAGGAGTGTGTGGTGGCTTGACCAACACTCTCTCCGACCGCATTCGACTGCCCATTGGTTTGAGGTGACTCAATCGAATGGGTATGTAGATTAGTATCGGGAGTAACCGTTGTCGATTCTCCTTGTGCTTCGTCTGAAGTGGAATGTTCGGTAGGCGTTAGTGAAATTTGGATTTTGCGTTCCAATGCCGCTAAATCGGATTTCAGATTTTTCAATTCCTCTTCTTTCTTCCATACGCCACCGACAACCTCCTGCAAGACCGGAATATCTTGTTCCAATTTCTCGTTGGCGGTTTTGTACTGCTCCATATATCTTGGAATACGCTCCAAAGCATTGAGGAAATTCAAAGAGGCAAGTTTCGGATCTGCGGCAATATTACCGTTGTTGTAGGAGTATTTGTACTCGCCACCCACAAAGAAGCGATTTTGTTGAAAATCAAAACCCTCTTTCATCGAAGCCTCCGTTTTCACCAATAGCTGAAAGCCGTAAAGCTCACCGATAATTTTATACTCACCTTTGGTATTAACGGTATCGTTTATTGCTTGCAACTTGGCTCCAATGGCTTTGACATCGGAACTCGTCACACCCTCCAGTTGAATTGGATTGAGCTTGTTACCGTCGACATCTACTTTTGCACGCTGGTTAAAGGTATTCCAATCGGAAGTCATACGGGCAAGTATCTCATTGTTATGGTCAAGTGTCCGTGTGCCCTCCTGTAATTTCCAGACGGAATTACTTTTGTTTTTATTAAATGCTTTACGCTCACTCTCCAATGCCACTACCTTTTTCTCTAATTTGGCTTTATCCAATAGGTCGGTATTCCCTGAAAGGATTGCCATATATTCAGAGAAATTCATACCGCTTTTCTCGTCCATCGTACCCTCGTCAATAGTTCTTGCTCCCATTGCACCACTTTTTAGCTGGGTTATGAATAGTTGCTTGTTGTGGAGCAAATTGAACTTGTAGCTGTCCAATGATTTCTCAACGGCATAGATGATAATATCCACCTTATTATCAGCATATAACTTAGCGATTTCATTGCCTTTGCGAATGGCTCTTCCATCCCGTTGTTGCAGGTCAGAGGGTCGCCACGGTGTGTCCAAATGATGCACCGCAACGGCTCTTTTTTGAGCATTTACACCCGTGCCAAGCATATCAGTAGAGCCAAATATAACACGCACTTTGCCTGCATTCATTGCATCAATTACGGCTCTACGGGCGGTCTCCGTTTTGCACTCCTGTATGAAACGCACCTCTTGCGGTGGAATATGGTAATCCTCTACCAACTTGCGTTTTATCTCTGAATACACGTTCCACTCATTGGGCTTGAATGTACCCAAGTCGGAAAACACAAATTGTGTCCCTTTTTGTGCATCGTACTTCTGATAATACTCCGCAATTTTTGCGGCACAATGTGATGCTTTGTTGTCGGGATGGTCGTCATATTCGCTACGGCTTATCATTCGTAAATCCAACGCCATCTTGCGAGCATAGTCGGTGGCAATAAGCATTTTGGCTTTCTCCTCCGTTTCAGAAAGTGGGGCACGTCCCAAGATGGTGGCATCGCCTGTTTCGGCAAACTTCATTAATTTTTGAATGAACTCTTGCTGCTGGGGCGTGGGTGGGATATTGTGCAAAATCTCACTCTTATCGGGTCTGTCCACACCTACATCGAGAGCTGTACGATAATCGGTTATCTCGTTATAGAATGCCGCCAACTCAGGCACTTTGATAAAGTAGCGAAAACGTTCTTTGTTTACAATTTGGTTGGTAACAGAGAACTCAAAATCGGTGGTTTTCTTAGCAAAGATGGCTGCCCAAGCATCAAACGAGTTGATGTTTTGTCGCTCCAATTCCTTTGGTCGGAGATACTTAAACAGCAGGTAAAGTTCGGTTAAAGAGTTGGATATAGTGGTTCCCGACAAGAATGTAGCCCCTAAATCTTTACCTGTCCTATCTTGAATAGTTCGCAAGGCAAACAACATATTGAGTGCCTTTTGGCTACCATCTTGCGAACCCAACCCTGCAACACGGTCGTGTCGGGTGTTGAACATCAAGTTTTTAAATTTGTGCGATTCGTCCACAAACAGGTGGTCAATACCCATTTGCTTAAAATCCACCACATCATCGGTGCGTTCTTTGATGGAGTGGGCAATCGTCTCCAGCTTTACCTCTAAGTTCTGCTTGCGTTTCTCTAACCCTTTGAGCATCGCACGTGAGACCTCTCGTCCTTGCGAACGTAGCACATCCAAATTCTCCTCGACTGTATCAAGTTCCTTTTGCAGAATGGTTTGTTGCATTTCTGGCGACTGGGGTATCTTGCCGAACTGGTCGTGCGTGAGGATGATAACATCCCACGAGTTGTTTTTGATGTCGTTGAATAGTTTTACACGCTTGTCGGGCGTAAAATCATTCTTGCCCGGATAGAGAATTTTAGCGTTTGGATAGGCTGTTTGAAACGTGTGGGCTATTTCGTGAACATTGGCTTTCAGACCGATAATCATCGGTTTGTTGGCTAGCCCGAGTCGCTTCATTTCATAAGCAGCTACGCACATTATCAGCGTTTTGCCTGTCCCCACCTCGTGATCCGCTATGCCACCACCGTTCTGTTTTAACATCCAAACTGCATCTTTCTGACTCTTGTAGAGGTCGGGAATACCGAGCCGTTTCAAATCCAAATCGGGGAACGATTGGTGAGTGCCATCATAAGTTGGTCGGACAAAGCAATTGAATTTGCGGTTGTACATATCGGTAAGTTTCGATTGAAACTCAGGAGACTGCTCTTGTAACCAATCGGAAAATCCGTTACGGATCTCGTCAATCTTGGAATTGGCAAGTTGTATGGCTTCGCTATCCCTCACTTTCACCTCTTCACCGCCAATCATTATCGTTTTGGTGATGTCGGGAACGGTGTTTACTAAAGCGTGCCCCATCAGAGCGATACCATCATAAGTGCGGTTGCTACCTCTGACCGAAAATTTATCGTAGATATTGGCGTTGCGATAATTGCACTTGACTGAGAAGTCGTCCAGACTTTCAGAATAGGAGATTTTCACCTCCGTATCAAAAAGGTACGAGGCGTAACGGGAATAGAGTCCGGTAGGTATCCAGCGTTCACCGAAATTGAAGTCGAGTTCATCAAAGGAGATGGGACGGGGTGTTGCTTCTTTGAGGGCATTCAAGGCTTCATCTACACGCTCGCTGTGTAGATGGGTATGCAACCACTGCTCAATCTGCTCCGCTTTTTCCACCACATTACCTGCAATAAAACGGTCGGAAATCTCATAATTATCTACCAACGGATTGAAGTAGATGCGTCCTTTCAATTCTTCGACAATCTCATCGGCAGCCGTTCCACTCAAAGATGCCATATATTCGAGATTGACTCTGCCGAATTTATTGAGCGAGGCGGACAAGGCTTCTTCGGGGGTATCAACTTTGGTAATCTCGTTGAGCGAAAAAGCAACGGGGTGGTCGAAAATATCGGCTTTGACAAATTGACCGTTTACCGCTCTTTCCAACGATAATACATCACGTCCCGAAGAATCCATTAGAATGAGTTTGCTATTTTCTCGGCTGTTCAGGTTGCCATAGCGTTTAATGAACTCATCGTAACAAGTGTTCAACTGTTCACGGTTTGACTTATCCTCTTCTTGTTTCTCTGCTTCGTTGGTGTATAGGCGTTGGTAGCTGTCACGAAGCGGAATATAGAGATTGGCTTTTGCTGTTTGAATGGTATTTAGTTCCAACGGCTGAAAGGTTGCTCCATAGTGGTGTATATCTTTTAGGTAGCCAATTTGATTGGTAGTTGATTCAATGACCAATGAACCGTTTTTATGGTGTGGTTCTAATGGCGTTTTCCACTCTCTTGGTTCCATTGAGAGTGGTGCAGGTGGTGGCGTTTTCGGTTCACTCTGCACCGCTGTTGCAGGTTGGTCGAATAACGAACGAGGTTGATTGACAGTAGGCTTGGGGCGATTGGATGCTTTTTTGCTTCGGGTCTGTGAACGCTCTTCAACCGCCATTCCAAACAAATCGTACAGGGTAACAAGTGGTGCTTGTGGCTTTACGACTGGAGTAATCTCTACTTGTGGCGACACAACTGCCGGAGTCTCTGGCTCTGCATCAAAATTCAACGTAGGTTCTACCGATGTTGAAATTACTGGTTCATTAACCGAAGCTACCTTTTGCGGATTGTCTATACCTTTATATAGGTTCAAGTTTAAACGCTCTGCAAAATCGGCTTTGAGCATTTTTGTCATATCCTCTGCCATTGCCGACACACCACCTTCGTGTTTGTAAACCATTGCAGGCTTGCCATAAGGGTCGGTATCGACAGAACTTTTGGTATGTACCACACGAGACAAATCCCCAAAGTAACTATTGGTCATAATACCGTTATCCATCGGGCGAGTCTCGATAAAGGCTCTATCCAATGGGGATAACTCTTGCTTTGCCGTATGCTTTTGAAGGATTATCAAATCGCTACCCACTTCGGTATTGGCACTATCTACAAAAAGATTGTTAGGCAGACGTATAGCAGACACAAGGTTAGTGTTCTCCATTAACATTTGACGTATCGGTTCATTTTGAGGCGAGTTCATTACTCCCTGAGAGGTGATAAACGCCAATATACCACCCTCCCGAACAATATCAAGTCCTTTGACAAAAAAGTAGTTGTGTATTGCTTTTGTTGAGATTCGGTGAGCATAATCGTCGCTCGCCATCATTGCGGAATCGAACACAGCAATATCACCAAATGGAATGTTGGAACTAACCACATCAAAATAGTTGTTATAGTGGGAGTCGATACGCTCGAACCCCTCTACACGCACTTTGTTGTCGGGATAGAGTGCTGTCAGAATTTTACCCGTAAGCAAATCCTTTTCAAAACTCATCACGTCCATAGCTGCGGAACCGGATTGGAAGGCTGAGACAAAAGCCCCCTGACCCGCTGAGGGGTCAAGGAAGCGATTGGGCGTAACTCCGCTGTTACGCAAGGCATCGGCAAGGGCGACTACCACCTCTGTGGGTGTGTAGAACGCTGTTAATATTGAGTTTTTAAGGCTATTTACATAGAGTTTATACTCCTGATCTGTGGTGCAGTTGGTGCGGATCACTCCGTGTAATTCAGCCACCATCGGAAATAGCTCTATATCCGATTTACTCCACACGGATATGTCCGCCAGCGATTTGGCAGGATTAAGAATGCACTTCAATCCACCAAAGCCGCAATAACGCTCCAATACGGCACGCTCGTCGGGTGTAGCTTTTCGGTTTGCTTTTTCAATCTCAAACAAGGTCTTAATTGCCTCGATATTGTCTCTGAGTTTTGCCCTTCGATTAAATGCCATACTCCTCGAAATGAATTAATATAGCACCAGTCAATTCAGTATAGAGCAACTCATATTCAAGTGTATAGGCGAAATCATCTGAAAGTGGATATTTATCAAAGACAACTTTCAGGTGCGGTAACAATCGGATAGCCACCTCACGGGCATCGCCCTGTGGCACTTCATCGGCAAACTCGTTCCAAAGAACATTGACAATAGCATCGTGGCAAGAGAAGTGAAGCCCGGTGTAAAGAACATCATTTGCCATCTCTTCCGCTCCGCTCTGCACATACCCCTCACGCAAAGCGTTCTCGTAGGTGTCGGCTGCAAGATTGGCACGAGCTTCAATAAAAGCGGTATCGTTTAATTTGTCGGGGTGGCTCTCTTTGAGAAACGAGAGCAGGGAGAGTCCATAGTAGGATAGCTCCATCGGTTCATTATTCTGATTCATATATAAAATGGATTTTTAGTGGATGTAATTTTAGCTTTAGAGAGTGCTAAACGAAAAGGCACTCCGGGTATCCCTCCCGAAGTGCCGCCACTAAAAATCCATAGTAAAAACAGAATGAACCATTTATGACTACGTATTTCAGTGGCAAAGATAAGCACTTTCGGATAATTATTATCGTTTTTTCTTGTCGGGAAATAGGAACACAACATTAAACTGTTCATCGAAAGCGAGTGCAGCATCAAATGTTTTGCCTGCTTTGCTCTTGAATCCTTTGATGGTTCCGGTCTTTTGTTTGGTCAGCAATTCGGTGATGTGTTTGTCGGACAATTGTTTTCCGCTCCGCTCTCTAAATACAGTAACGGGACACTCCACATTGCGACATTTTACTACCTTGTCGAAAAACAACATATCGGGCTTACCGCACTTGGGACAGCAACAAGTAGATTTATCGGCTACGGTGATGGAGGTGTTGAGCAGTTCTTCCGTTACCTGTGAGGCGTACACCGTAATTCCCTTGCCAAAGGTGTCGGCACTCATCTCGCCATTCTCAATTTTGGACAGAGCATTCTCCCACATTCCGGTCATCTGTATATCTGCTATCTTCTTACTTTTGACAACATTATAAACCGATAATCCTTTTTCGGTGGGGAGTAGTGATTTCTTATCCCTGCGGATATAATCACGGGCAAAGAGCGTTTCAATAATGGCGGCACGGGTGGCTGGTGTGCCAATCCCTGATTCTTTCATCGCTTGTCGCTCCTCTTCGTTCTCTAACTCTTTCCCGGCACTCTCCATTGCCGATAATAGAGAACTTTCGGTATGTATCGGTTTGGGCTTGGTCTGCTTTTCGAGAAGTTCCAACGATTGGATCTCGCACTCATCACCCTGTTGCAGTGGTGGTAGTTTGGTTGCCTGTTCTTCGCCATCTTCGGTCTTTTCGTCCGAAGATTGAAGAATGCCTCGCCAGCCTAAGTTTTTGATGGTGGTACTCTTGGCGATAAACTCATACTCTCTGGCATCGAAAGTAATGGTGGTAACACTTTTTTGGCAAGCCGATGAAAAGGCTTCCAACAATCGGGCGATTATCAATGTGTATATCTCTTTCTCCTTGTCGGATAGTTCCGATGTCTTGTTATCTGTAATAAGTAGAGCGTGGTGGTCGGTTACTTTGCTATCGTCCACACTGCGATTATTAAGCGGAACTTCCAATAATGTGGTTGCTTGACTTCCAAAAACGGGGTGATTACTCAATGTTCTGATTAAGTCGGGAATTTCGGCAAACACATCTTGTGGAATATAACGACTTCCGGTGCGTGGGTAGGTGATAAACTTCTTCTCGTAGAGCGTTTGAGCGATGGTTAATGTATCTTGTGCCGTGTAACCAAAGCGTTTATTCGCCTCTTTTTGAAGTGCAGTCAGGTCATACAATAGTGGAGCTTGCTCGGTCATCGGTTTTTCTTCGACTTGCTTAACCTTAGCCATTCCACCATTGTAGATACGCTCTGAAATGGGGTCTGCTTCGGCAAGTGTATTGAATTTCTCGCACGAGAGAGCCGTAAAGAGTAGTGAATCGTTATGCTTCAATGTAAGCAACATTTGAACGTAGGTCTGTGGCGTAAATCCTTTATTTTCTTGGTAGCGATTGCAAATCATCATCAGCGTGGGTGTTTGCACCCGTCCCAACGAATATGTGCCATAACCTGCTGCTACGCTCAGGGCTTGCGATGCGTTAATGCCCACCAACCAATCGGCTTCACTTCGGGCTTTGGCGGCTAAGTAGAGATTATCGTACTCATTGCCGTTTTTCAAGTTTGCCAATCCCTCACGGATAGCCTTGTCCGTCAAAGAGTTTATCCAAAGGCGGTTAAAGGGTTTGTTGCACTTCAAATAGTGGTAGATGTATCGGAAGATAAGTTCGCCCTCTCTTCCGGCATCGGTGGCTACAATAATGCTATCGCACTGCTCGAATAGTTTTTTGATGATACTCAATTGCTTGACCGCTCCTGTGTCCGTTTTATATCCTTTGTCGGCTTTCACCTGTCGGACGATGAGTTTAAACGGTTCGGGAGTGATGGGCAGGTGCTCACGGTTGAAACCTACTGCTCCATACTCTTCGGGCATAGCAAGGGAGACTAAATGTCCTAATGCCCACGTTACGGCATATCCGTTACCTTGGATATACCCCTCTTGTTTCTCTTTTGCACCAACAATAGCCGCTATCTCACGGGCTACACTTGGTTTTTCTGCTATAATTACTTTCATACTGTTTTTATTTGGATGATGGATTTTTAGTGGGGGTCATTGCCCATTGATTTTGTTGTTGCCATACGTTATATTTTCACCCCTTTGGATTTCTTCTGCGGCTCCTGTTTTTGCTCCGTTTCTTGCTTCTGCCTTTCGGTGGGTTGCACTTGACCGTTTTTCATAGGGTCGGCAGTATGCTTGGTGGCTTCGTTGGTTTTACCGTCGGAGTTCACCGATACTTGGGTTTTGGCATTGTTGTCGGGAGTAACACCTTGCTTTTTCTGTGGATTCCATTTGAAAAAGTCGAGTTTCTCTCTCTCATTATTAACCTTCACATAGGCGTTGTAGCTTTGCCCCTTCTTGTCAATCATCCCCTTTACGTAGATTACACCGCCCTCTTTCAGGGTGGTTTGCTCTTTCTCCGATAGATCCACACCGCCTAATTTGTTGGGGATGCGGATACCGCCATCACTTTGCCTCTGCCGATTAGTTGGCTCATTGCTTTGTGCCTGCCTTTGTTGTTGTGCCTGTTTAGGGAGGTTGTCAAAACGAAATTCAATACCTCGTTTGTCGGCATTAACCTGTACGGTTGCATTGAAGTTCTTACCGTTTTTGGCTGTCATTCCCTCCAAATAGAGACTTTCGCCATTGGCAAGAGCTGCTTTCTGCTTGTCGTCCAACGTAACACCTTTAATCTCATTGGGGATACGTACCTTGTCGGCACGAAGAGCGACCAACTCATTGGTTAGCTTATCAATACTAATAAATGAGGGAGTGGTTTCGCCGGTTTTCTTATCCACTAAATTAGCTACACGTCCCATATTACCCGTTTTGAGTAAATTCTCCTTATCTTCGGGAGTAAACGAATACCCGAACAGTTCACGTTCCAACTGCGGTTCTTTCTGAATAGCGTGGACAACGGGGATAATACGTCCGTCGGGTGCTTCACGAAAGGATAAGCGAGCTTGCGTGTGCAACGGAACATCATCAATCTTAGGAGAGATAGCAATAAGAGCCGGAGATTTACGCCAGTTGAGCATAGCATCCAATGAATTCGTCTTCTCCAACGTTTCACGGGTTATACCGAATTGCTCCAGCAGTTTCCAATCAACACGACTTTCGTCAATGGGTTTGTACTCCTGTTTAGCCTCTCCTTGCGTTTGTTGCTCAGCCACTTGAAACGGAGTGGTGTCCACTTGGTACTCTTTCAAAAACTCTTTGCCTACATCGCCTTTTTGCGACATCTCCGATAAAATCTGTGCATTGGTTTCAATGTTTTCGGCAGGAACTTTAAAGAATCCGAAATGCGTAGGGTCTTTGGCTTGACGCATAAAGTTCGATAGAAAGTTCTCCAGCACATTACTGTGCTTGTCGAGTTTCAGAAAATCGGGTTCATTCTCCTGCTTGGGAGCCACTGTTTTGGGCTTGCCCTCATTGTCAAGCCCTGTAACGACATTCATCTTGTCGCTACCTTTTTCTTGAACGAGCAAAACGTTCTGCTCATCTTTTGGATTTACGTCCATAACTTCAATTTTTAAGTGATTAAAATAAAAATGGCACACCAAAGTGGTGTACTGTCTGCGAAGTTAGGAGCGTAATAAGTTATATCCTATCCATTTAAGCGATGTGGCTGCACTTGGCTTTGAATGGCTTTGTTTGGCTTGAAGTTAAGGAAATTCACAAATGGTTGTTTTACGAATATATTAAACGGATATATATATCATGGAGTATAGTACTATAAATATGGTCTAATTTGAATTAATATTTGAGCCAAAAAGAAAGATTATTTGCCAAAAATATCACTATCTTTGTCTAAATTACTAAGCTTGTAGGTATGAAAAAGTATATAAAAGTCCCTGCTGAACTCGTTTCTGGCGATTGTTGGGCGAATTCATTAAAGCTGGATGGTTGTTCGGTCATTGAATCGTGCATTCACAGTATGGAAGCACAAGGTACAATGTTTCTCGAAGAGCATCTTCTATTGTTTGTATTAGAGGGGAGAGCTACGTTATACTATGGCAAGCAGACTTATGTCGTAAATAAAAACGAGATGATTTTGCTAAAAAAGGCAACTTCTATCCGCTATGAGAAAGAGGGTAATCCTGATAATGACAATATCTACGATAGTCTAATGTTCTGTATCAAAGATGATTTACTCAAAGAGTTTCTGACAATGAGTAATGTTAAAGTGACACGCCCGGAGGAAGAAATTAAAAATAGTGTCAGCCCGATGAGTAGTTGTTTAGTCGCCTTTGCACACTCGCTTAAACCCTATTTTGATAATCCTGAGTCTATAAACGAAGGACTGCTACGTCTTAAAATAATGGAACTTCTCTACGATGTTTCAGAATGCAGCAAAAATATCTTCCGCCAAATTTTGCAACTTCGCCAACCGGCACGTGCAGATTTGCGCCAAGTGGTGGAACAGCACTATGCTACCCCGGTATCGTTGCCACAATTGGCTTACCTTTCGGGACGTAGCCTGTCGAGCTTCAAACGTGATTTCGTGTCTATTTATAATACATCACCTGCACAGTGGATCAGAGAACAACGTCTTGAAAAAGCCAAAGAGATGATTTTAGAAACAACTTTTTCTGTTACAGACATCTGCTATTCACTTGGTTTTGAGAATTCAACACATTTTTCTCGCATCTTTAAAGATAGATTTGGAAAATCGCCATCACTTTTCCGATAATATGTTGGTCTAAATAGAAATAACATTTGAACTAAACAGAAACTTCGAGTGGACTTAATGGTCGTATCTTTGCATTGTCAAAAGATATGACCATTACTATTTTTAACCCATAAAAGTTTTTGTTATGAGAGCAAACATGAAAGAGTATGCGGCAGTAGAAGCTGCGGCGATGAAATTTGTAAAGAGTGTGGCTGAGGGCAATAGTGCCTATGCCAAAGAATTATTTTGCGATGAAGCGGTTCTGTTCGGCTATCTCGATGGAAAATTAGAGCACGGTTCCATCCAAGCATTTTATGACAATGTAGATTCGGTAGGTGCCGGAAATGATTTTCAGGCACGCATTGATGTGGTTGCTGTTGAAGAGACGTTAGCTGTGGTGCGTGTGCTTGAAGAGAAATGGGGCGGCCGCATTGATTTCACCGATTACTTGCTTCTGTTGAAAATAGATGGTGAGTGGAAATGTGTAGCTAAAGCCTACAATCAGAATTCAGACACCATAAAGAGATAAATTATGAAAGTATTATTGATAAACGGTAGTCCTAATGAACATGGCTGCACCTATACAGCACTGTCAGAAGTGGCAAACACCTTACAAGGACACAACATAACAACAGAAATCTTACATATAGGTAAAAAGGCTATTCCGGGATGTATTGCCTGTATGAAATGTATGGAAACCGGACACTGTTTCCACAATGATAAAGTACAGGAAATTCAAGGGCGATTAGAAGAGTTTGATGCTATTATTCTTGGCTCACCTGTTTATTATAGTGCTCCATCGGGACAGTTAATTGCCTTTTTAAATCGATTATTCTTTGCCACAGAGGGGCGCATGGCGGGCAAACTTGGAGCGGCGGTAGTCTCTTGCCGTAGAGGTGGTGCATCAGCAACATTCGAGCAACTAAACCAGTACTTTACAATCTCCAATATGCCCATTGTTTCATCTCAGTATTGGAATTCAGTACACGGATTCACTCCCGATGATGTCAAGAAAGACAAAGAGGGCTTGCAAACAATGCGAGTACTTGGCGAAAATATGGCATGGTTGCTCAAATGCATTGAATCAGGACGTAAGAATGGGATTTCACTTCCCAAATATGAACCGAGAATAATGACCCATTTTATCCAATAAAAACAATATGACTAAAATTTATTTATTAACCGTTTTGTGTTCCTTATTTTTCATTTCATGCAATTGCAACAATTCATCCAAATGTAATAAGGAATCAGAAGAATGTAAAACAACAAAAAAAGTAGAAACTATGTGTAACGAAAAAGAAAAAAATGATATAGCTCAGACAATCGAGTACTATATCGAAGGTGGTCGTCAGGCTAATAGTAAAATTACGGCAAAGGCTTTCTCTGAGACAGCTACAATGTCATGGTCGGAAAATGGAAGATTGAAAAGTGTTCCAATCAGTGTATTATATGAAATTGTAGATGGCGGCAAACCTGCTTCTGCAAGCTACCAAATCACTGATTGTAATATTGAAAGCAGTATCGCCATTGTCCGTATTGAATCGCAATTTGGAGATGCTAAATATACCGATATGTTTACGTTGGTAAAAGATGGCAGTGAGTGGAAAATTATTAGCAAAATATACCATGCCAAATAACATTGAAGAGCAGCAATAAAATAATCGTTGATGATTGTACCGTGAAATAACAGACTATCTATCCAATTGAAGCCACATCACTTCAATTGGATAGAAGTTAAGAAATTCAGGATTGACATAGTGTTATATCTAATATTTTTCGCTTAATAAATTTGGTTGTTTCCGAAAAGTAACATATCTTTGTTCCCAATTAGAAACATATTCATTTTATGAAAGAGAAAAGCAAGCCCGTAGAAAGAGATAGAGAGGCTACCGAACAACGACTGATTGACACCATCGGTCAGATGGTTGCAGAGCAAGGTTTTGAGAAAATTGGCATTAATGCCGTTGCCGCTCAATCGGGCGTGTCGAAGATATTGATATATCGCTACTTCGGTTCGGTAGAGGGGCTTATGGCAGCTTATATTCGCAAGCACGATTTTTGGCTCAATTTTCCGCTGGAGACTCCCACAAAAGAGGAATTGCCCGATTTTGTAAAAACGATGTTCAAAAATCAGATTGAGCAGCTTCGGAGTAATCCAACACTTAGGATGTTGCATCGTTGGGAGCTATCGTGTAACAATGAGATTATCACCAAACTTCGCCAGCAACGGGAACAGACAGGCTATCGCATTGTCGAGATGGCGAGTCAGTTGATGGGCTATCCAAAGGAAGAGGTAGCGGTGATGGCTTCGGTCGTTACAGCATCAATAACCTATTTGGTTATGTTGGGTGAGTTCTGTCCGGTATTTAACGGCATTCCCATTAATGAGGATGCAGGTTGGGAACAAATGAATGCCGGAATAGATACATTGATAGATAAAGTATTAAGAGCATAGACCGCCCAAGCATCAGAAAGATGTTTTTTTGCCCTAAATGTTCCCGATAAGTAACAATGAAATATGAATAAGACAATGAATCCCGATTTCTTGGAAATAATAAGGTATGCAACGAAAGCTCCGTCGGGACACAACACCCAACCGTGGCGGTTCAGCCTTGCGGAAAACACAATAAGCATCAGACCTAATTTTGAGGTTGCGTTGCCTGTTGTCGATGGTGACAACCGTGAACTCTATATCAGTTTGGGATGTGCAACGGAGAATCAGTTGATTGCCGCTGCTCACTTTGGCTATGAGGCTCATATCGTTCAATGCGACACAGCAGAGATAAAAATAGAACTAACCAAAAGCAACCAAGTAGTCAAAGACAATCTATTTCATCAAATTGAGAGACGGCAGACCAATCGAAGCGTGTACAGCAGCAAGAAAATCGGCAATGAGCAATTGGAAAAGCTACAATCCATATCACCGAGCGAAAACCTCAAAATATATTTTGCCGAGATAGGTTCTCCGCTTGCTGACACGCTTTCGCAGTATATTGCCAAAGGAAACGAGATACAAATGAGCGACAAGGCTTTTCGTGAAGAATTGCTCTCGTGGATGCGTTTTAACGGAAGGCAAGTGAAAGCAACATGCAACGGATTAAGTTATAAAGTATTTGGCAATCCAGCTCTGCCCGACGTGATTGCAAAACTAATCGTCCGCCAGTTTCTAAAACCCAATACGCAAAATAAGGGCGATAGGAAGAAGATTGCTTTTTCATCCCACTTGGTATTATTCACCACAAAGCATAATATAGTCAAAGAGTGGATTGACTTAGGGCGATTGCTCCAACGTTTTTGTCTTACAGTAACCGAATTAGGCATCGCTTCGGCATATTGTAATCAGCCCTGTGAAGTGGTTTCATTGGCAAATGAGTTGCAAAAGACTCTGCCGATTAACGGAGAATATCCAACGCTACTACTCAGAATTGGTTATGCAGACCCTACACCTTATTCTCCACGCAAAAAGATAGAAGAAGTAATAGAATAATTTTTTTGCCCGATATGTTTCCGATAAGTAACAACAATCAATTAATAAAACCAATATGAATAAAATGACATTAGCAGGAATTTGTTTATCGCTTGTATGTCTATGCGGCTGCCAAAAAGAGTTGGTCGAATACAAGCAAGGAGATGTAAAAGTGTACATCGAACAAGGTGAAGAGTGGTTGCACGACTTTCCCTTGTTTATGGGGATTAAGAAGAGAAATCCTCCACAGATTGCCATTTGGATGGAAGACGCCAGTGGAAAGTATCTATCCTCTATTTATGTTACCCACAAAATTGCCACTCAATCGTGGCAGGCAGCAGGTGGTAATCGCAGAAAAGAATCATTGCCGCATTGGTGTTATTCTCGTGGCGAGCTGTATGAAGACGGCTTGTACCTACCTACAAAGAACAAACCACTTACTGACGGCATATCGGGAGCAACACCTAAAAGTGGTTTTGATGTAAAAATACGCCCTGTCGGAAATTTAACTCGGTTTGTGGTTAAGATTGAGATTAACCACTCGACCGACTTCAACGATTTCTATCCTGAATCGGCAAAAGAGGGGGATAGCAACTATACAGGCGGAAAGTTGGGGAGCGGACAACCAGCCCTTGTATATTCGGCTAATGTTGATTTATCATCAGGAGCAAAATCGTTTGAAGCCGTGTTGATTGGACACAGCAGCCCTGATGGTACATCCGGCGATATTTCGGAAGATTTATCGGGAATAACAACCGCCCATAATATTGTTAAACGCATAACCATCAACGTTCAATGAAAAAAATATTTTTGACTTTAATAGTGCTTTTCACTGTTTTCGCAGGAGTAAAAGCACAAGATAACGACCGTTTTTCGTTCGCAACCACTATCGGGACTGGTATTCCGATGAGTACCCCTGCATCCACTCCGTTTGAATGGCAAGTGTTGGGCTACTACAATTGCAATCAACGATTTTCAGCAGGTGTCGGCACGGGTGTTTCCGTTTATGAGAAAGCATTAATCCCACTTTTTGCTGATGTAAAATTCAATATCATAAAGCCCCGAAAATTCACTCCCTATTTGGAATGTGGAGCAGGTTATAGCTTTGCTCCAGACAAAAATGCCAACGGAGGAATCTATTTGAATCCCTCTGTGGGCGTACAATGGGCGGTATGTACAAAAATGAAACTGTTGTTTGCCGTAGGTTATGAAATGCAGAAGTATGAACGTCTCAAAAGCCATAGTAACCAATATTTTGAAGCTGAGTTCAAGGAGCAACTGAACCACAATTCTATTTCAATTAAGATTGGGGTTTTGTTTTAATTGAATTACTTTATTGGTAATTCAGAAAAAGTGATTATTTTTGCATACCGTACTATATGGTATGGTTTTGAATTATGAAGAAAGTAGATAAAGAACAATGGTTTATAGTGGGTCTTGAAGTTTTGGCGAAAGATGGTTTTGCAAGAATCACAATAGATAACCTATGCGGATTACTGCAAATTACCAAAGGTGCGTTTTACCACCATTTCAAAAATATTGATGGTTATATTGATGCTTTGATGAAGTTTTGGCTGGAGGTAAACACCTTTGAGTTTATTCGTGAAGTGGACAAATTGCAAGACACCAAACAGCAATTACAGCAATTGGCAGATATGGCGGCATACGCTTCAATGAGAAACGAAAGTGTAATACGGGCATGGGGCTACTCCAACCCTATTGTGCGGAGTTATGTTTCACAAGCTGACGCTACCCGTTTGGAGTATGCAGCCAAGTTGAATGAAGCTACCGGATTAGATGCAAAACAAGCAATGGATATAGCAGTAATACAATACTCTGTGTTGATTGGTATGCAGCAGGTTTGCTCGGATTTATCGGCAGAGCAGTTTAAAGAGTTGCAGGATGTGGTTCTTAATAAACTCAAATAATAGCATTAAAATGAAAGAGATACCTACAAATAGTCTGCTTGCAAACTATCTACCTGCTGATTACGCAGATAGTTATTCAATAGAAGTACGCAATAAACAGCAGATAACACCCGAAGAGTTTCGCAATTTAGCTTTCAACCAACTCCCCCAATGGATTGATTGGTTAATGAAACTGCGAAATGCGATAGTAAAACCATTGGGGTTAGATACTAACAGCAAATTTACTGATATGGTATGTGCAAGTAGTTACAATGAGGAAATTTTCGGAATGCCCGACAAACATCTGAATTTTCATGTTTCAATGTGGTGCGGTGAACACATTGATGGGAAACAGGAGCTTCGGATTACCACTGTTGTGAAGTATAATAATTGGTTCGGACGATTGTATTTCTTCGTTATCAGGCTGTTTCATGGGATAATTATCCGGTCAATATTGAAAAATATATGCAAAAATAATCACCATAGGTAAAGTTGGCGAGATTGGACAACGCTTGCCCATAGCAAAACGAGTAATTTTACAGCAAATAACTGAATTTATGCGGAATAGTACAGAAAATATATACCAACAAAAGGTCAATCAGGTCATTGATTATATCAGTGCCAATCTACATTTGCCGTTGCAGTTGGATGTAATTGCCAATAAAATAAGTGTATCTCAAAGGCAATTACTCCGTATCATGCGTTCCGCTTTGAATGAATCGCTGTATGCTTATGTGGCAAGGCAACGTATTGAACGGACTGTGCTGTATATGCAAACAGAGAGAATGAGCCTGACTAAACTGGCTGAAATGGTTGGCTATGATAATCCGCAATCTTTTTCTAAGGCATTTAAGAAGCAGTTTGGAATATCCCCCAAAGCATACATAGATGAACTGCAATCCCGATTAGAGGGCTATGTGCAAAGTAGTGGAAATAGAAGTAGTCTTCAATCTGAAGTATGCCATTTTGAAGGATTGGAATTAGCCTACATCCGTATATTTGGCAAGTATGGCGAAACAGAGTCTTACGAAACAGCATGGAACAAATTAATGCTGTTTTTAAAGGACAATCAAGCTCTTACACGTGAAACTCGTTTTATCGGATTGAGTTTCGACGACCCCAATGTAACCAATCATGGGCAATGTAGATTCTATGCTTGTGCATCGGTGCAAAAAAAGATTGCTCCCATCGGGGAGTTTGGAACAATTCAATTAAAGCAAGGCAAGTATGCCGTTTATACTTTAAAGGGGAGTTGTTCAGGGTTGCAAGAGTTGTATAATAATATCAGTGTAAATTTTGAATATACGATTCGGCACGGGATGGCTTTTGAGGAGTATATCAATTACTCAAAGGAGAATTGCGAAGAAGATGTAACAAAGATTTATATACCAATAAAATAGAATAATAAAAATTATAAACTATGAATCATTTAGTCTATTGCGACAACACTGGAAAGAGCGGTGAACGTGTGCTTGATAAAATAATGAACGGTCAAAAAACAATGGTCGTTCGAGGTGCAGCAGGCAGAAAAATTCCGCATAGCAGAGTATTTGAAGGGGAAGTTTTGTACTTTATGGAAAAAGGTACAGCACAAATATCCGCAAAAGCAACCGTTAAAGGTATTCAGAACTTTGTAAAACTCTCGGATGAGCAGATTATAAAAACATTTGAAGATAATCAGAAAAAACTAACACTCACACTAAAACAGCAGGAACGTTGGCATAAGAAGTGCCTCTGCCTTGTGGAGTTTTGCGATGTGGAAGCAATTGCTCCCCCTTTGGCTTTCGATCATCAGGGAAATATGGACGATTGGTTGATAATTGAAAAAATCGAAGACGTGGTTGTCGGTACAAGCATCCCGTATAATTATGAAAAATCGAAGTTTTAGGCACTGTCAAAGTTATGGAGATAAAATACATTACACTCACAAAAGAGAATATAGACACCGAGCATATATGTTGTGCTTTTTCTGACAAGAAGTGTTCGGAGGGCTATGAAATGAAAAAAGCATGGCTGAAAAAAGAGTTTGATAACGGATATGTTTTCAGACGATTGGATGCACGAGCAAAGGTTTTCATAGAGTATGTCCCTGCTGAAAAGGCTTGGATTCCGGTTGATGCTCCGAGATATTTGATGATAAATTGTTTTTGGGTATCGGGACAATATAAAGGTCAAGGGCACGCTAAATCGTTACTTCAATCTGCTATTGAGGATGCAAAAGTACAAGGCAAAAACGGATTGGTTACGGTTGTCGGAACAAAGAAATTTCACTTTATGAGTGATACCAAATGGTTATTAAGTCAAGGATTTGAAACCATAGAGAAGTTGCCGAATGGGTTTTCACTATTGGCGTTGAAAATAAATCCCACCGCTCCCAATCCCTCTTTTAAGGAGAATGTTAAAACTGGCGAATGTGAGCATAAAGAGGGCTTGGTAGTTTACTATACCAACCGCTGTCCGTTTACAGATTATTATGTAAATGGTTCTTTGTGGGTGTTGGCACAAGAAAAGAACATTCCTTTGACGATTATAAAACTGGAGACAATGGAGCAAGCACAGGCATGCCCATCTCCTGCCACTATATTTTCTGCATTCTACAATGGGCAATTCCTCACAACCGATATGAGTATGTGCGTCGAATCCCGATTTGGGAAAATACTGAATCTATAATCATATTAAGACAATGGGAATAATCTATGAATAGTATTTACAGCAAAATATCCCAGCAAGCAGACGACATCGTTTATAGTAAAACCGATGCGGAGGATTGGGAACTATCTCTAAGCGAGATTGAAGAACTCATCAACACATTACAACCGCTCTTCGAGGAACTCAGAAAAGCGGTTGTAGATACTGACTTTGAAAACGAAGCAGAAGAAATTCTCTTTTTCAAAGAGGTTAAGGCTAACGTCCTTTCTAAGCTCATCTATTTCAAAGAAGTTTACGCAATTGAAATAGGTAAGCCCATTGTTAGCTATGCTATGCAACACGAGCATTTTATGGAGAAAGCCCGTAAGTTGAAACTATTTTTTGATGACAACTTGGACTTTTACCAGTACTACCGTTCAAAAGCTACTTATTTTGATAAGCAATATTTCCTTAGAGGACATTTTGATTTTAAGCTCTGTTTAGGCTGCATAAATTATGATCGAGACCCTCAGTTTTCCACTTGTTACGACCATAAGGTGGCTATGATACTTTGTAATGAGATGCTTCGTATTTATGTGAATAAAAAACTGCATAGTTTGGAACGTATAGAGCAGATAGAAAAATCAAGAAAAGATTTACCTGTACATCCATTCACTTGGACAGATCCCAAAAACGCTGCGGTGGAGTTGGGTTATGCCATCTATGCTAAGGGTTCTCTGAATAATGGGAATGTCGATATTAAAGAGATAATGACCTACTTGGAGTCTTCATTCAATATAGATTTGGGGGATTATTATCGTACTTATCTCTCTCTGAAAGGACGAAAGAGAGGGCAAACCCTTTTCTTAGATAGCCTGAAAGAGGCATTAATCAAAAAGATGAATGATGATGACAGATTATAAAACGGCTAACTATCTCGAAAGAAAATAGCGACAAACTCCTGAACACAAAGGAATTTGTCGCTATTTTTTTAGTTTAATCTGCTTTTATGAGATGTTGCAGAGCTGGGTCATTCTTTATTCTTTCAATCTCAGTTTTAACAATTTCGGCTACGTCCAATTTTATGCGGCGGTAATTGTCGTCGATTGTCTGTTTCATTTTATCTTCTCCATCAGCATCTATAAATGAAGCCACAGCGGGTATCGGTTCGTAGGCTTTGGTCTCGGCAGCTACTTTGGCGTTATCAACCACTATCTCAGCATGAAAAATCTTCTGCTCAATACGCTCGTCGAAATTGTCGCTTACCGCTCCCACAAACATACCTTGCGTAAGATTGGAGATTTTACTTGGGGGTATCAAGCTATCCATCTGGGTAGATATGGAGGTAGATTTGTCGTTGCGATTGATGGTCATTGATTGGCGTTTTTGGAGCACCTTCCCAAAACGTTCAGAGAGTGTTTTGGCGGTTTCGCCTACCACTTGACCACTGAAAATATTACCAACCGTGTTCATCACAACCTTTGATTCTTTATCACCATAATCACGGTTCAACTGGCTGAAATCTTGAAAGCCCAAACAGACAGCCACTTTGTTGCTTCGAGCGGTAGCAATCAAGTTATCTAATCCTCTAAAATAGATAGTCGGCAACTCATCTATAATTACAGAACTTTTCAATTGCCCCTTTTTGTTTATCAGTTTAACGATACGAGAGTTATAGAGTCCTAATGCTGCCGAATAGATATTCTGGCGGTCGGGATTATTCCCCACGCATAATATCTTTGGTTCTGCCGGATTATTAATATCCAGTGAGAAGTCGTTACCTGTCATCACCCAATACAACTGTGGCGAAATCATCCTTGACAATGGTATTTTGGCACTTGCGATTTGCCCCATTAATTGATCAGCCGCTCCACCTTGCCAAGCATCCATAAAAGGAGACAGATAATTTTCAAGCTCTGAGTAAGAGGTTAGAATCGGGAAAATATCCTCGTACCGTTTACATAGAAATTCAATAGCGTGCGGAAAGGTACAATACTTGCCGTTTTCATAGATTTTCAAATACCAAATAATACTCGCCAGCAGGATGATAGGCGATTCAACGAAGAAATCCCCTTGCTTCTGTATCCAAGTTTTGTTCAAATTTAGCATTATAGTATAAGCTGATTCGTAAGCATCGGATATATCGGTCATAAATTCCGGATTAATGGGGTTGCATCGGTGGCTACCTCGTGGGTCGTCAAAGTTTATCACATAGAATTTGGGCACAACCTTATAGGCATCTTGATGATTTTTCAAATGGTTGTACACGATGGTTGATAAATCGGGGTACTTGAAATCATAACAGTAGAGACTAAAGCCCTTCTCAATCTGCTGCTTGATGTAATTATTTACCACTGCATAGGACTTACCGGAACCGGGTGTACCCAATACGATACTTGCCCTAAACGGATTCACAACATTTATCCAGCCGTTGTGCTGCTTCTTGGCATACCAAAATTTTGTAGGCAGATTGACAGAATATTCATTTTCCATCAGGCGTGTCTCCTGCATAAATGATTCGTTTTCGTTATTGAAAACATCTTCCATTAGATTACTCTTCAGTAATCTACTCATATAAAGTCCTGCCATCAACAGACAAATATAACCGACTGTCATTGTAAAGATATAAAGTGCGGTGTTGGCCACAAGCGGTAACGGTAGTGCCAATATCCACCAATTGAGGAAAAAGAATACGAAACCAGTAGCGAGAAAGGTGTTGATTTTCGTCCACGTTATTTTTTCCTCTTTCACTCCTTTTGTTCCCAGACACGAGAGTGCCAAGAGCACCACACAAAACAGTTTTGTCCATACGATGGATGAAAACAATCCTGCCGTTCGCTGAAAATTCATCAGCATTTTATCCACCACACCTATATTGATTCCCCATAATTGGATTGCCTCATAACAGTACCAATAGATATTGATTACTACGAATAATATACTTACAGCTCGCATAAAATCCATGATTTTTGCCAAGCCTCTTAAATCATCTTCTTGTTGCATAATTCTTTATTTTAAAATTTACGTTGTTGTTTCTTTTTCTTCTTTTTTAGTTTGCGGATAAATGCCTCCTCTTGCGGATCTGTTCCACCACTCTCCATTGAGAATAGGTCAAGTGCTCCATCCACCAAACCATCATTATTCCGTATCGGCTCATAGCTATGCCCATTCTGTACGGCAATTTCTGTGGTTGGCGTTGTCTCACCGGAGTGAAGTGTATTAAACCGCTCCTCAAAAGCATTAGCGGAGTACTCTTTGCCCAATCGGGAACCATTAAGCACGCACCCATTGTTGTGGTCAATAAAGGTTACACCATAGATACGACCTGCATCATTCTCTCGAAATAGTACATCAATGTGTTGATTAGACAGCTCCTTCGTGAACATTTCCCGACTGGGATTACCTCCGATAGCAGAGATTATCCGCTGACGTGTCTGTTCTCGTAACCGCTTATCCTTTATCTCAACTTTAGATTTATCAATACGTTCATTGACTACATTATAGCCGACTGATTTCCCGAACAGAGACGATTTTAGCGGATTCCCCACCTTATTCCCATTGTCATCGGTAGCAGAATAGACCAATCCGTTATAGGGCTTGCCACGCACCTCGCCTTTGACCTCCACCACATTGATATTATAGAGCGACAACAATGCCCGATACTCGTTAAAACTCTGAAAGCGGTAACGGGAGGCAAGCGGTTTAATCACGTTGGCGATTTGCATTTTGATATTCCCATTGTCTGGATTTACCTTTTTGAAATCAAATACCTGTCCCTGCTTTTTCTTTTCGGCAGGGTGCAAACCATATTTTTGCTCCAGTTCACGAGTGATGCTTTTACTTTTGAAAAAGTTGTTGCTATCGGCAATCTTTCGCCCTGTCTCATCTACCTGAGTCGATACGATATGGATGTGATGTCTTTGAATATCTTCGTGCTTATAGACGATATATGGCTGGTTACCATATCCCATTTTTTGCATATACTCCTCTGCGATAGCGGTTAATTGTTCATCGGTGAGTATATCGTCTGGATGCGGATTGAGTGAGATATGCAGGATGGGTTTCTCCGTCTTGATGTCTTGCGGAAGTTGGCGGTTAAAATCCTCCATACAGCTATGTATATTAAATTTCCCATCTTCTCGTTCCGTCATTTTATTGGAACAGAGTACGTGCCCTTCGCCCTCATCAATCTTGTTTTGATTATAGGCAAGTGCACCAAAAAGTGAGTTACCTACACTGATTTTTGCAACCATCTGCGTTCAAACTCATGGGTTAATGCAATAATCTGACGATTGGTTTCCACCAATTCTAAGGTCAGTTTCTCCAATTTATAGACAAACGCAAGAGCCTTTTTCTCCGAAAAATGGGTGTGCAGCTCCTTTGTTACTTGGTTGTAATTTACTCCAATGCTCCGAAATTGTCCATACAAAGTGGTTAGCCGAGTGTAATAATCGACTGCATTTTTGTCGATTTTAATCACCTTAAACTCTTCATTAAAAATGCGGGCAACAATAAAATGTGCCTTTGTCTGCATTCCCGATAGCTCAAAGAGCGACAGAAATTTTGCGTGTTCCACCGCATTAAACCGTACCGTGTAGCGAAATACGGCAGGATCTTTCTTTGGGGTTCGTCCCCCTCGGCTTCGCTTGGAAGCCATTTCTTTCTCTTTTGTCATTACTAATTGGATTTTTAGTGGTTACACAAGTTCTGCTCATCGAGCCATTCATCGAAACTTATCCTAAGAACACCAACTTCGGCGGTGTTCTGCCCTCCGCTAAGGAGCAAGGGTTTTGAGATGCCGAAAGAATTGAGAGCGGCTCAAAACATACCTTGCTATTATCTGGTGATAATAAAATCCGTCTTGAAGACGGATGGCGTTAGAAAAATGAAAATCAATGAATGCTCTTTGATAACTAATCTTGTTCGGGTGCAAAGTTAGGGCGTATTAGAATGCTGTAGCATAGGTAGGTATGAGCCATACGGAGCCATTCAGAGCCAAATGGAGCCACATTTCAAAAGGCGTTGTTTTTTGCTATTTATTTGTGGCGGAATTAGTTTTCTGACAGACTTTCAAGTCGGCTATTTAACCGATAGACTACCTATATATAAGGTAGGTTGAATAGTCAGCAAGCAAGTCGGATAGCTAAGATGCCAGTTTATAAGTAAACTATCTTACAAGTAAACTGACTGCATAACTGATAAGCTGAATAGCAAAATTACAGGTAGGTAATCCAGCTTGAATGTCAGCAAACAGGTAATAATAATGGTAAGTAAACTAACAAGTAATATTAAAGAAGAATGAAAAAAGAGACATTGTTTATCGCTTTCTCCACACAGAAAGGTGGAGTTGGCAAAACCACGTTCACCGTATTGGCTGCCAGTTATCTGCATTATGTCAAAGGGTATAATGTGGCGGTGGTGGATTGTGACTATCCGCAACACAGTATTCAGCAGATGCGAAAACGAGATGGCGAAATGGCTGACACGGATATGGAGTATCGCCGTATGGCTTACACCCAGTTCAAACAAATGGGCAAAACGGTATATCCTATTATTACAGCATCTCCCGATAATGCCATTGAAAAGGTTAATGAGTTTTTAGAGAATGACGACCGAGAATTTGATGTGATTTTCTTCGACTTGCCCGGTACGGTCAATAGTCAAGGGGTGTTGAACTCTCTATCCAATATGGATTATATATTTACGCCCATCATCTCCGACCTCTTGGTGCTGCAAAGTAGTCTCTCCTTTGTACTATCGGTACACGAGCTATTGGTTATTGATCCCAAATTCCGACTGAAAGGGGTATATGTATTTTGGAATATGGTGGATGGCAGGGAGAAAACCGACCTGTACGAGATTTATGAGAAATCCATCAATGAGTTTGGATTTCCTCTGCTGAAAACATTCGTACCTGACACCAAGCGGTATAAAAAAGAGTTGAGCAAAGAGGGTAAAGCTGTTTTTCGCTCCACCTTATTTCCGGCAGATAAGAAACTTCTTAGGGGAAGTAATCTCGAAGAGTTGCTAATCGAAATTGCTCACATTATCAATCTGTAACCTATGGCAAAGCAAAACAATAGCCCGAAAGTGGATGAGAATTTTATGAAAGAACTCATCTCGCAAGGCTTTCCAATGAAAAAGGAGAAGCCTGCCACGGTTCTGCAACCGGAGATTGAGCCTGAATTACAACCCACTATTCAAGAACAGGAACCCAAGTCCCCAGCCAGTAAGCCTCGTGAACCCAAAAAGAGAAAAGAACAACAGGAGGAGTCATTCGTGGAGCTGTTTTTTGAAAAGGTGGACTTCTCAAACAGGCAAATGACCACCATTACACGGGAGACCCATCAAAAATTGACCGATATAGTCAATTCATTGGGTGGGAAAAATGCCACCATCGGAAGCTATATCGAAAACATCATCCGCAAGCATTTTGAAAACTACAAGGATGAGATAAATGCTCTATATGCCACTCAATTTAAAAGCCCACTCGAATGATAAACACCATACTGATAATTATAATCCTCTATCTGCTTTGGGTAATTTTCTACTTAGGAAAAGATCGGCTTTGGTGCTGTAAAAAAGAGGTTGGGCAAGTGAGAGAGCAACCGATAAGAAAGCCGAAAAAAGGCTCTATTATGGGTGCGACAAGAACAGTGATAAGCCAAACGGAGCCAACTGAAGCCAAACAAAGCCACGATGAACCATCTGCTAATCAGGTTACTATATTTGCACCGCAAACAGAAAGCAACCACCCTGCAAAGGTGGAGCAAGAGGAGTTTGACACTGTATTTTCCAACACTCCAATGGATATAGAGGTGCAAGCAGAATATCCACAAGAGGAGGAGGAAATCGAGGAGGAAGACATTTCGTGTATTGCCACTGGTGAAGCACCGCCTACCGCTCAGGGGTTAGATTTTGATGAGATGAGCAATCTTATCAAAGTGATGCGACAAAAAGAAGATACGCCCCAAGAGCTAAAAATGGCAGTGACAACCATTGATAAGGTAAGAGATACGGAACTCTTTAATAAAATGGTGTCGTCCATAGGTGGTGAAGGGCTGGCAAGAATTGAGGCAATGTTTGCCAAAAATGAGAGCCAGCCAAAAGAACCTCCGGCAACAGGAGGGTTTGACGATTTTGATTTTAAAAGTTTTCTGCAAGCAGGAAATGGAAACAAATAAAACAGTAAAGAACGATGAAACAAAAAGAGTACGGTTGACCGACTATGAGATGTCAACACTAAAAATCCAAGTAAAAACAGTAGTAACCGTGGCGAGAACCATCCAATTCTCGCCACACAATTAAAAGAATTATTTATGACTAAGAAAAAGTTATTTTTATCCGCAGTCGTTTTGTTGGCTGCATCTTCCGCCTTTGCACAAGGCAACGGTATGGCAGGTATATCCGAAGCTACCAATATGGTAACATCCTATTTCGATCCTGCCACCAAACTCATCTACGCCATTGGTGCAGTCGTTGGTTTAATTGGAGGCGTAAAAGTTTATGGCAAGTTCAGCAGTGGCGACCCCGATACCTCTAAGACCGCCGCAAGCTGGTTCGGGGCTTGTATCTTTCTGATTGTAGCGGCTACCATTCTTCGCTCATTCTTCCTGTAACGGTTATGGCAGAGTATTCAATCAATAAAGGGATTGGAAACTCGGTTGAATTTAAAGGCTTGAAGAGTCAATACCTGTTCATTTTTGCAGGGGGACTATTGGCAATCTTTGTGCTTTTTGTCGTGATGTTTATGGCAGGTGTGAGCCAGTGGATCTGCATCGCTTTTGGGGTGGTTGCTGCATCAGTCTTGGTGTGGCAAACATTCGCCCTGAATGCCAAATATGGTGAACACGGACTAATGAAAATTGGTGCAGTTAAAAGCCATCCACGCTACATCATCAACCGAAGAGGTATCCCCAAACTATTTAAAAATAGAAAGATATGAGAAATATAGCAAAAGCGACCACGCTGGAAAACAAGTTTCCTTTGCTCTCGGTAGAACACGATTGTATCGTGAGCAAAGATGCTGACATCACAGTTGCCTTTCGGGTGGAGCTACCCGAACTCTTTACCGTAATGGCTACGGAGTATGAGGCGATACATTCGGCATGGGTCAAGGCGATAAAGGTGCTGCCGAATTATTCGGTGGTACATAAGCAAGATTGGTTCATCTGTGAGGAGTATCAGCCCAATATTCAAGGGGAAGGTATGAGTTTTCTAAGCCGTTCATTCGAGAGACATTTCAATGAACGCCCCTATTTGAACCACACCTGTTACCTCTACTTGACCAAAACCACTAAAGAGCGGTCGAGGATGCAGAGTAATTTTTCGACACTTTGTCGTGGCTTCATTGTCCCCAAAGAGATAAAAGATAAAGAGGCGGTAACGAAATTTCTGGAAGCCATTGGGCAATTTGAGCGCATTGTAAATGACTGTGGGTTTGTTAAAATGACACGACTTACCACCGATGAGATTATCGGCACGGACAAACAGGCGGGTATAATTGAGAAATATTTTTCTCTGTCTGAAAAGGATACCACTACGCTCAAAGATATAGCCCTGAGTCCCGATGAAATGAGAATTGGTGATAATGTACTTTGTCTGCACACTCTTTCGGATGTGGAAGATTTGCCGAGTAAGGTCGGAACCGATATGCGGTATGAGAAACTATCTACCGATAGAAGCGATTGTCGTTTATCGTTTGCCTCTCCGGTTGGTTTGATGCTCTCGTGCAACCATCTCTATAACCAGTATTTGTTTATAGATGACAGTGCGGAAAACCTTTCAAAATTTGAAAAGGCTGCTCGTAATATGCACTCCCTTTCCAAATACAGCAGGGGAAACCAAATTAACAAAGAGTGGATTGAGCAGTATCTCAATGAGGCTCACTCTTTTGGATTGACCTCTATTCGTGCCCACTTTAATGTAATGGCGTGGAGTGATGACCGTGAGCAGCTCAAACATATCAAGAACGATGTTGGTAGCCAATTGGCACTTATGGAGTGTAAACCACGCCACAACACGGTGGATACTCCCACTCTCTTTTGGGCAGCCATACCCGGCAATCAAGCCGACTTTCCAGCCGAAGAGTCATTTTATACCTTTATTGAACAGGCGTTGTGTTTCTTCACCGAAGAGACCAATTACAAAAGTTCGCCATCTCCTTTCGGTATCAAGATGGTGGATAGGCTGACGGGCAAACCGTTGCACGTGGATATTTCAGACCTCCCCATGAAGCGTGGCATCATTACCAATCGTAACAAATTCATTTTGGGACCGAGTGGTAGCGGTAAATCCTTTTTCACCAATCACATGGTCAGGCAATATTACGAACAAGGTTCACACGTGCTACTTGTCGATACGGGTAATAGTTATTTGGGGCTGTGTGAGATGATTAATCGGAAAACAGGCGGTGAAGATGGAATTTATTATACCTATACCGAAAAGAATCCGATAGCATTTAATCCATTTTATACGGACGATTTGGCATTCGATATTGAAAAACGAGAGTCTATCAAAACACTGATTATGACCCTTTGGAAGCGAGATAACGAGCCACCCACACGAGCCGAAGAGGTGGCACTCTCGAATGCCGTGTCGCTCTACATCGAGAAGATTAAGGCGAAAGAGGTAGAGCCAAGTTTCAACACCTTTTACGAATATGTGAAAACTGACTACAAAGAGGTGTTGGAGCAGAAAGAGGTCAGGGAAAAGGATTTTGACGTGGCAAACTTTCTTAATGTATTGGAGCCATATTACAAAGGTGGAGAGTATGATTATCTGCTCAACTCCGATAAGCAAATGGACTTGTTGTCAAAGCGATTTATTGTATTTGAGCTTGACAATGTGAAAGACCACCCGATACTTTTTCCTATTGTTACCATTATCATTATGGAGGTCTTTATCAACAAGATGCGTCGTTTGAAAGGGGTTAGAAAGCTCATTTTGATAGAGGAAGCGTGGAAGGCAATCGCCAAAGAGGGAATGGCAGAATACATAAAGTATCTCTTTAAAACAGTTCGTAAATTCTTTGGAGAAGCAATCGTTGTAACACAAGAGGTTGATGATATTATCGCTTCACCCATTGTCAAGGAGAGTATTATCAATAACTCCGACTGTAAAATCCTACTCGACCAACGCAAGTACATGAACAAGTTTGACAGCATTCAAGCCTTGCTTGGCTTAACGGAGAAAGAGCGTTCCCAAATTCTATCTATCAATATGGCAAACAATCCATCTCGATTGTACAAAGAAGTCTGGATTGGTCTGGGTGGTACTCAGTCAGCGGTTTATGCCACAGAAGTTAGTGGCGAAGAGTATTTGACCTATACCACCGAAGAGACCGAAAAGATGGAGGTGATGGCTCTTGCCGAGAAGTTGGGAGGTGATATTGAACTTGCCATTAAGCAGTTGGCAGAGCAGAGACGGAGTAAGAAATAATCAATCAATAATCAAAATGAATGGAGCTATTATCAACCAAACTAAGAGTCCGATTGACAAAGTGTCTAATGGGTCTCGCTCTTCTCTTTGCCTGCTCGTGTAGCGAAGTAAAAAAGCCAAATCTTGATGCGATATGCGGTGATTGGGTAAGCACAACGAGCAAACCCAACGTGACGATTTTTAAGGAGGGTGATTTGTACAAGCTCACACTCTTCAGAAAATCGGGTATGACACGTCAGGTGAAACCCGAAACTTTTCTGATTGTGCGTGAGAACGACAACCTATTTATCAATACCGGTTTTCGTATCGACATCGCCTACAACAAGAAAACGGACGTATTGACATTCTCACCCAATGGCGACTACATAAGGGCAAGTAAAAAGTAATAACCATAAAAAAAGAAGTAAAATGAAACGATTTTTAATAATGGCGGTAGCGATGATAGGCGTTGCACTGCCATCGCAAGCACAATGGGCAGTAATAGATCCTGCCAATCTTGCACAGGGGATTGTCAATGCGACCAAAAACATTGTTCAGACCTCTACGACGGCTTCAAATATGATCTCAAATTTCAAAGAAACAGTAAAGATATATGAGCAGGGCAAAAAATATTATGACGCATTAAAGGCTGTAAATAACTTAGTTAAGGATGCGAGAAAGGTACAGAAAACCATTTTATTGGTGGGCGAAATCTCAGACATCTATGTTCACAGTTTCCAAAAGATGATGAGTGATAAGAACTATTCGGTTGAAGAATTGGGAGCTATTGCTTTTGGCTATACAAAACTACTCGAAGAGAGTGCCGGACTGCTCAGGGATTTGAAAGAGGTAGTCAATGTGAACAGCCTTTCGATGAGCGACAAAGAGCGAATGGACATCATCGACCGCACATATAAAGATGTGCAACGATACCGTAACCTTGTCGGGTACTATACCAATAAGAATATTGCGGTTAGTTATCTCCGTTCCAAGAAAACGGGCGATATGGATAGAGTGATGGCATTGTATGGTGGTAACGATAGATATTGGTAATCATGGTATTGTTATCAGCAGATTTTAGTAACCTACACGAGATTCTACGCAATCTCTATGTAGAAATGATGCCACTCTGTTCCAATATGGCAGGAATAGCCAAAGGGATAGCCGGACTGGGAGCATTGTTCTATGTTGCCGCTAAGGTGTGGCAATCTCTGGCACGAGCCGAACCCATCGACGTGTATCCAATGTTGCGTCCTTTTGCCATTGGATTGTGCATTATGTTCTTCCCGACTATCGTGTTGGGAACCATCAACGGTGTGATGAGTCCCATTGTGCGAGGTACGCACCAAATGCTCGAAAGTCAGACTATGGATATGAATAAATATCGGGAGCAGAAAGACAAACTCGAATATGAGGCGATGATGCGTAACCCCGAAACGGCATACCTTGTTAGCAACGAGGAGTTTGACAAACAACTCGAAGAGATGGGCTGGAGTCCATCGGATATGATGGTAATGACTGGGATGTACATTGAGCGTGGGATGTATAATATGAAAAAATCTATTCGTGATTTTTTCCGTGAGATACTGGAATTACTCTTTGCGGCAGCGGCATTGGTGATAGATACTATTCGGACATTCTTTTTGATTGTGCTTGCCATTCTCGGTCCGATTGCATTTGCAATCAGTGTTTGGGATGGCTTTCAATCGACACTCACCGGATGGATAACAAGATACATAAGTGTCTATCTGTGGTTGCCCGTCTCGGATTTATTCAGCTCCATTCTTGCCAAAATCCAAATATTAATGCTCCAGAACGATATTTCAGAACTGCAAAACAACCCCAATTTCTCGATTGATGCCAGCAATGGAGTTTATATCATATTTATGTTGATTGGCATCATCGGTTACTTCACCATTCCTACGGTTGCAGGGTGGATTATCCAAGCAGGAGGTATGGGCAACTACGGTCGTAATGTGAATAATACGGCATCGAAAGCAGGTAGTATGGCTGGAGGTGTGGCAGGTGCAACGGCAGGGAATATCGGTGGCAGATTATTAGGAAAATAAGGGTCGTAGACCCTTTAATTAACAATTAAAACAGTAAAACATGGAATTTAAATCATTAAAAAACATCGAGAGCAGTTTCAAACAGATTAGGCTCTTCGGTATCATATTCATCTGTTTGTGTGCAGGCATTGTAGGTTACTCCATTTGGAGTTCCTACACCTTTGCCGAAGCACAACGACAGAAAATATATGTGCTGGATGGTGGAAAATCGTTGATGCTTGCTCTTTCGCAAGAGTTATCACAGAACCGTCCCGTAGAGGCTAAAGAGCACATCAGGCGGTTTCACGAGTTGTTTTTCACTCTCTCGCCCGATAAAAGTGCGATAGAGAGTAATATCAAACGAGCATTGTTGCTCTCCGACAAAAGTGCTTTCAACTACTACAACGACTTTTCGGAGAAGGGTTACTACAATCGCATTATCAGTGGCAACATCAACCAAGTGGTGCAGGTGGATAGCGTGGCGTGCAATTTCGACACCTATCCATACAGGGCAACCACCTATGCCCGACAAATGATTATTCGTGAGAGCAATATCACCGAACGAAGTTTGATAACAACGTGCAACCTGTTAAACTCTGTTCGCTCGGATAATAATCCGCAAGGATTTACGATTGAAGCCTTCACCATTATAGAGAACAAGGATATTAAAACCTCGAAGCGATGAGAAAATTCATAGTAAGAATCCAAGACTGGGTGGATGATAAACTTCGCCAATGTTGTGGCAGATTATCACCCGATGCCCGTGTCATCATTTTGGTGGTCATGTTCCTATCCTTTGGAATAGCTTCAATCTGCATCTTCGTGAGTGCCATTTATAACATCGGCAAAAAAGAGGGGCAATTGATAGAGATTGAACATATTAAGCAACTGGAATTGCAACGTAAAGACAGTATAAACCAATTAAAATTTTATGATTATGGAAGAGACGAACAGTGAAAACAAGGCTCGGAATGAACCTGAAAAGCCAAAGAAAGAACTTACTCCAAAGCAGCGACAGAGACAAAAGAAGATGCTCATCTACCCATTAATGGGGTTGCTCTTTATCGGTTGTATGTGGTTGATATTCGCACCATCGGAAAGCGATAAGGAGAAAGAGCAACAAGAACAGGGTTTTAACACCAATGTTCCATTGCCCAATGATGCGACGCTGATTGGCGACAAGCAAGTGGCGTATGAAAAGGCACAGATGGAGACCAAGCAGAATGAGCGTAGAACTCAAATGCAAGATTTAGCCTCGCTGTTTGGTGGTACTGAAGAGGACACGCAGGCTGATTACGACTTGATGAATCCTGAACCAACACTCAAAACCTCGTCTCGTGGTTACGGTGGTGGCGGTGGAAGTACCCGACCCAGAGAGACAATACAGTCATCCGCTTCGGCTTACAACGACATCAACCGCACGTTGGGTAACTTCTACGAAACACCCAAAGAAGATCCCGAAAAGGAGGAGATGCGAAAGGAACTGGAGGAGCTTCGTGAGATGGCGTACAACAAGCAGACGGAGCAAGATGTGGCAGCCGACCAGTTGGCACTACTCGAAAAGTCGTATGAACTGGCGGCAAAGTATATGCCGTCGGGACAAGGTGGCTCACCAACCACTACGCCACCTACTACCACCGATGGAGAAAAAGCTCCTGCAACGGTAAAGAATGGCAAAGCGTTGATTAACCCCGTTGGGCAGGTTACCACACCCATAGTAACCACTCTGTCGCAACCGATGAGTGATTCGACATTCATTGCCGAATATTCCAAAGAGCGAAATATGGGCTTTCATACGGCAGTGGGTACTGAAAGCAAGGCGGATAAAAATACCATTCGGGCGTGTGTTCACGACAACCAAACAATCACCGATGGGCAGAGTGTCCGTTTGAGGTTACTCGAACCGATGAAAGCAGGAACAATCGTCATTCCACGCAATGCTCTCGTAACAGGAGTGGCAAAGATACAAGGCGACAGGCTCGGTATCGACATTTCTTCATTGGAGTATGCCGGAACAATTATTCCGATTGAGTTAGCGGTTTATGATACTGACGGACAACAAGGAATTTTCATACCCAGCTCAATAGAGCTGAACGCAGTGAAAGAGATTGCCGCCAATATGGGTTCATCCCTCGGCACAAGCGTTTCGATTACCAATCAAGGTGCTGGCGACCAACTGCTGACCGAACTGGGCAAGGGAGCTATACAAGGAGCTTCGCAATACATCTCCAAGAAGATGAAGGTGGTGAAAGTTCACCTCAAAGCAGGATATAAGCTAATGCTTTATCAAGATAAAAATAATTAATTGGGCGAAAGCCTACCACTAAAATCCAAAGTAAAAATGAAAAAAGTAATTTTGATGTTTGCCCTTGCATTGGGCGTAATTGGTGCAAATGCACAAGAATCAACAGGCGACCTCTATCACGGTCTGACCAAGAAACTAACCTTTGACCGTATGATACCGCCTCACGGTATTGAAGTAACGTATTATAAGACCGTCCACGTCATTTTTCCGTCAGCAGTACGATATGTCGATTTGGGTTCTCCTAACCTAATTGCAGGCAAGGCGGACGGAGCGGAAAATGTTATCCGTGTGAAAGCTACGGTTAAGAATTTCCGCACCGAAACGAACTTTTCGGTCATTACCGAATCTGGCTCGTTCTATACGTTCAATGTCAAATATGCCGATGAACCATTGCTGCTCAATATTGAGATGAAGGACTTTATCCACGACGGTAGTGCGGTTAATCGTCCTAACAATGCTCTTGATGTGTACCTAACAGAGTTGGGTAGTGAATCGCCCAAGTTGGTACACCTGATTATGAAGTCCATTCATAAGAATAACGATAGAGAGATAAAGCATATCGGAGCGAAGTCGTTTGGTATTCAATACCTTTTGAGGGGATTGTACACGCATAATGGACTACTGTATTTTCATACGCAGATTAAAAACTCGTCCAACGTACCTTATGATATTGACTTTATCACGTTCAAAATCGTGGATAAAAAGGTAGCCAAGCGTACCGCAATCCAAGAGCAAATCATCTTTCCGCTTCGTACCTTCAACTACGCTGTGCGTGTGGCAGGCAACAAAGATGAACGTACCATCTTCACGATGGAGAAATTCACCATCCCCGAAGATAAGCAGTTGATAGTGGAGCTTCACGAGAAGAGCGGAGGCAGACACCAATCGTTCATCATTGAGAATGAAGACATCGTGCGTGCCAGAGTGATTAATGAACTTAAAGTGAAATAACTATGAAGCGTTATCTAATGATTTTGGTTGCTGTGCTTGCCCTGTCGGGGCAGGCACACGCTCAACGCTATCTCCCGAAAATGAAGGGAATAGAATTACGTGGTGGTTTTGTGGATGGCGTACAAAAACCACTTAATTATTACGCAGGGATCGGATTATCGACCTATACAAAAAATGGCAACCGCTGGGTGTTTGGTGCGGAGTATCTCAACAAACAGTATGAGTACAAAAATATCCATATACCCAAAGCACAGTTCACCGCTGAGGGCGGTTATTATTTCAAATTTCTGTCCGACCCATCCAAAACATTCTTTTTGAGTATCGGCGGTTCTGCACTTGCCGGATACGAAACAAGCCGATGGGGAGATAAGCTACTGCCCGATGGTGCGACACTCCGTAATCAAGATACCTTTATCTATGGTGGTGCAATTACACTGGAACTTGAAACCTATCTGTCCGACCGTGTAGTATTGCTACTCAACGCACGAGAACGAATACTTTGGGGCAGTTCCATCGGACACTTTCACACCCAATTTGGCGTGGGCTTAAAATTCATTATAAATTAGTACAACAATGAAAAAGAGACTGAAATATATAGTAATGGCGTGTTGCACAATGGCAACAATCTTTTTGGCAACGGCTTGCAGCGATAAGTTAGAGATTCAGCAGGGCTACGATTTTACAGTGGAGACAATGCCAGTGCCGACGAAAATCGCCAAAGGTGAAACGACAGAAATACGCTGTACACTCAACCGCTTGGGGCGGTTCGAAGATGCAACCTACACAATCAGATTTTTTCAACCTGACGGAGATGGAAAGTTAGTAATGGACAACGGCACTACATTTTTACCCAACGACCGCTATCCACTAACCAAAGAGGTGTTTCGCCTATATTACACCTCCAACAGCACCGACCAACAGAAAATAGATATTTATGTCGAAGATAATTTTGGCAAGATGGTGCAGTTGACGTTTTCGTTCAATAATGACAGCAACGACGAAGAGGAATAAACTATTTTGTATGAATATGTTAAGAAACACTCAGCAAGTTATTGTTGGGTGTTTTTTTGTGATTAACTTTGTATGTGATTAGTTGACTCACATAGTCCACATAGAGTTAAAGTTGAACATAAAAAGACTTTCTGTTAATATGAATTTATCGAAAACTACAGAAAAAATATTTGAAACAAATTCTTGCTACGCTCGACCTGAACAAGCTGTTAATCAAGCAGAATCATTAAAATCTTTGTCTAGAGATTTATATACCGATTCGAAGAGGTTTATATACGAGTTGTTGCAGAATGCTGACGATTCAACATCTCCTAATAAAAATGTAGATATTTATATTCGTTTTTTTGACGACGTAATGCTGTTAGCTCATACTGGTCAGCCTTTTACAGCAAGAGATATTGAAGGGCTTTGTTCGGTAAGTCATGGCACTAAAAAAAACTCAATAGAAAAAACTGGATATAAAGGTATTGGTTTTAAAGCTGTCTTTGGGCAGTCAAATAAAGTAATTGTATATTCAAAGGATAATTACTTTCGATTCGATGAAACATACAATTTCACATGGAAACCAGAATGGGAACAATCTCAAAGCGAATGGGAAACAAATAATGACAGAAAATTCCTGTATCCATGGCAGATAATACCCATTCTAACAAATAAAGAAGACATTCCTCAGGAGATAGATTCATTCTTATCTTCTGGGGACTGGAAGGTTGCAACCCTTGTACATCTCAGCAATAAACAAGATGTAGAAAATGCCGTAAAAGAATTGATTGAAAATGTGAACATGTTTTTATTTCTTAAAAACATTAAAAGTATTGAGTTTGAAACAGACAACATTTATAAAGTATCAATAGCCAGAAATAACGACAAAATAAGAATACACCAGAATAGTACTTTGAAAGCAGAGTGGTTATTATACTCCCAACAACTTAATATACCGTCTGAAATAAAAGATCGGATTGTACCGGATTCAAATGTGCCAGACAAACTAAAAAAAGCTACAAGCATTGAATTGTCTTTTGCTGCAAAAATTGAAAAAAGCCAACTTGTTCCGCTAAAAGATGGAGAACAATTGTTGTATGCTTATTTACCAACAGGTGAAAAGAAATATTACCTTCCTATTTTGGTAAACAGCAGTTTCTTAACTTCTGCCAACAGAGAATCTTTGCATGAAAACTCTGTATGGAACCAATGGCTTTTTGAATCCATTGCTATCGTCCTATTCAAATGGATTGCCGAATTAGTTAAGGGAGAATATCAGTGCCAGGCATATAAATTAATACCAGATCGATTAATTTATTCTGACGCACTAAGTATTGGCTTTAACAGTGGTATAGATAAAGCATTAGATTCTGTTCCATTTATCATTTCAGAACAACAAATGTTGCTTACCCGTGATCAGGCTATTCAGGATTCTACATTTTTATGGGAAAATACATTTGTGGGAAATAACAACATACGGCAATTCGTTATACAAAGAGATAACAAACCTGGCATTGCCCTCAACCCATTTGTGAAGCATACCGATTTCGGAAATGTATTTAAAAAATTAGGTGTTTCCACTTTTGATTGGGAAGATATGCCTCAATTGTTTCTATTCCCACAATTCATAAAAAGCCATACTATAGCCTACAACATTGAGCTTATAAAACATTTCAAATACCTGATTGACAAGGAAAATATAAAGAAAGTATCTAATAAGATATCTTCATGGAAGTTTATTTATGATCATAAGGCAGAGCTTAAAAGTCCTTCAGAAATATATTTCCCTGCACCGGATGATTTTAATTGGAATAATCCTGATAGCGAACTTTCTTTTCTGCATCCGGATATTCAGCATTGGTTACTCGTGTCTCATGACTATAGAATATGGTTAGAAACTTTAGGAGTGATTGAGAAAACCGATCTTGCATATCTTCAAAAAACCATACTCGCAAATCCTTCTGAGTATACTACTTTTGAAAATGCCATAAAGACTATGCGAGATATTTACATGTTGTATTCTAAAGGTGTGCTTGATAATGAAACATTAAGTAAACTTGGAGACTTAAAAATACTTACCCAAAAAGGTGGCTTGGTTGCTGCAAATCAATGTTATTTATCTGATATTTACAAACCTCGGTTACCACTGGAAGAACTCATTTCCGAAGATATGTTTGTAAGTGAATCCTATTTGTCTAGTCATTGCGATAAAGATGAGTGGAAGCGGTTCTTTAAAATGATAGGAACAAAAGAAGGAATTGAAAGAATTAAGATTGAAGAAAAATACAATGTAGATTTAATTAGTAGTATTCATTCTTTGAAAAAAGAATACTTGAATAGATATTTTTATGCAGGCAACTTCAAAGTGGATCATTATAAGAATATAATCTTTTTCTCATTTCTACATAAATCAAATGATTATAGTTTTGCATTAAGATTCTGGGAAGATATTATTGAAAACTTTATATCTTCTGAAATATTCGAGTCTGCAATTGCATATTGGGGATATTCAGGAATGTCCGGACAGAATTCCGGTGAAAGGGTAGAAAATTATATGATATGGTATATAAATAATCAAGATTGTATCCCCACAAAAATGCACGATTGCAAGAAAGCAACAGATGTGCTTCTCAACGATGTAGGTATAATTAATATAGTGGGTAATTACCTACCGGTCTTTGACGGTCCGGAGTTATCTCCAGACTGGAAGTCGTTTTTTCGGTTTAAATCTGAACTCACATTATCCAATTATCTTGACTTAATATCAAACATAGTAAAAGATGTTACCGATAAAGGTACAATTAAAACTGATAATAGCGAGCGTATTCAAGAGGTTTATAATCTTTTACTTAATCAAACAACAAACTGGTCAGAGGATGAAATTGCTCAGGTAAGAGAGTGGGCTGAAAATATTCAACTTCCCGATAAGTTCGGCTCTCCTCATACTATCGACAATCTGCGTTACTATGCAGATGGCGATACATCTATCTTTCAGGATGAGTTTAATTTCTTATTTTTAAATTCGAATAACAAAAAACATCTATACATTGAAGACTTTCTAACAATTTTAGGAGTTGAAATATTCAAACAGGAAAATTTCAGTTTATCCTATGATGAAGAATGTAAATCAACTTCTTTATTAAAAGACAAACTGATAAAGATAAGTCCTTATTTAGAGAAATGGATCTTATCAGAAGAACAAGTGAATACCGAACCCAAAATAGAGAAACTATATAAAGGAATTGAGAAACTGGACATATATGAAGTACCGGAGCTAAAAATAAGATATAATAGCTGGGAAAAGATAGTACAATTTCATTTGAAAGATGATGTTTTATATGTAAAATCTCCATGGTATAGCAATATGTCTTTAATGTATTTGCCGTATAAGCTCTGTTACTATTTGGGAATAAAAGGTTTTGAGAACGAACTGGGCTTTCTGTTAAGGTCGGAGGAGAATGAAATACAACAACATTTTAAACAGGAGCAAATAGAATTGCCTGAGCAGACAACAATCGCAGATAAAAACCCGATTGAGACAGCGAGTGTAGGTGAAGATAAAAAAGAAATTACCTCTGATACCTTAATAAGTTTAGGGACTGCAACAATTGATGAATTAAATACATTAATCGAAAAAGATAGGACATTATCTTCATTTTTTCACTTTTCAACTGCTTCATACGATAAACTTGAATACGCACAAACAATAATAAGACGAGCCAAAACAAACATAATAGCATATTTGCCAACAATTGGATATGATTGTAGTGAGGCTGCTGAAATTGCACCAAGTATATTTAGTGGAATAAAAAAAGAAGGTAAAGACATCTACGTTGTTACAAGACCTTCTGATGGTGATGTAGTTCTTCTACATTATACTTCAGAATTAGATGTATTAGAGTATGTCGCAGCCGAATTTTGGTATGAAGATGGAGAACATACACCTAAGCAAATAACTTTTGGACAACTACTGAAGCAGACTGGTATTAATCGAATACCTGTTAATAATACTGGCATTTCTTGCTCAGATATTGAAGAATTATTTAAATCGCCTAAATCTGAAGTGTTAGATTTTAATCCTGTACCATATTCACGCCATAAGATAGCTAGAGTAATATCTTCTTTTGCCAATACTAATGGAGGAACATTGGTCTTCGGTCTCAAAGAAATTGATTCAGATTCAAATGAACCTATAGGACTCAGTTTCGACTTTCAGGTTGTTGAAATTACCAAAAAGGCAATGTCATTACTTTCACCAATACCACAGATAACTTATAATTGGATGAAAAATGGAGATAATAATCTTTTTGTAATCAAGGTTGAAAAATCAGATATTGAAATATTTGCCGATAATAAAAAATACATTCGAAGAGGTAATGATAGCGTTTTAGAAGCTGGTGAATTTAATTCACATCTTATTTTAAACAACCCTAAATTTAGGAGAAATCTCGCAATAATTATTGCAATAGAAAATTATGCGCCAATCAATCAGATTTCAAATGTAAAATACGCAAAAGATGATGCTCTAAAGTTTAAAGAATTATTGATTAATGTCTTCTCATTTGCTGAAGATGATATACTTTTATTTACAAATGAAGAAGCATTGAAAAGTAATTTAGAATATAATCTTCAAGGGCTTTTTCTCTCACTAACAAAAGATGATCGATTGATATTCTATTATGTCGGACATGGTTTCCATAACGGAATTACAAATTATTTATCAACTTATGATACGCATAAACACCATATTGCAGAGACATCAGTCTCATTAAACAAAATATTACTTGACCCTTTACGAAAATCGAAATGTAATAATGCACTTATATTTATTGATGCTTGTGCTCAGATTTTTCACGATGAGCATGAACGATCCCAAGTATCAGATATAAGTGATGAAGAATTAATATTACTTTCTCATGATTTTCCAAATTATGCAATATTTCTCTCGTGTCAACCGGGTCAAAGTTCATATTCAAGTGATATACTAAAAAATGGAATATGGACACATCATTTAATTGAGGCTTTAAATGGAAGGAGACAAGAGGTTGTTAAAAATGGTAAATATATTACAGATAGATCATTAAATGATTATCTATCCAATCATGTCGCTATATATACAAAAAAAGAACTTAATTACGAGCAAAACCCTAGAGCAGTGTTGGATGCGAGTTATGAAAATGTGATTATGGAAACTTTATAAATAAAAAAGAAGTAATATATGGGTTTTTGCTACTTTTTCACCGCTCTATGCTCATGGAAAAAGTAGCGGACGGAAGTGATTAGCTCCGTCCGCATTGGGGTTATTCTTGGGTGAAATCGGTTTCTAATTCTTCGCTGTCTTCTTGCTCGTCGGCTGTCTCTTCTGCCGTGTTTTGAGTGTGGATAGCCTCTATCTTCTCGGTTATACGTGCGTGTCGCTTGTCGTACACCTCTTGGTGCTTGGCTCTTATCTCGGCAAGTCCATCGGGGATGTGTTGCTCCGCAAATTCCAATAATAGGTCTTCGGTTACTCCGGTGCGGAATGCTCCCTTTAGGTGGGCGATGATAAAATCTCTGCGGATTATATTCTTTGCTTCATTGGTCAGATTGTTGATGATTTGCAGTTTATCATCTTCACACAAATGGTATCGCTTTTCGGTTATACCCAATGTGGCAAAATGCTCCTGTTTTGTAAATGATAGCATCGCAAAGTAGGTCATCTTCTCCTCGAATAGAGTAAAATCGCCTGTGAGGTCAGTGTTATTAATCAATGTCTTGGTATCGTCAATAATCTTTTCGTTAGAGAGTTCCTTGTTACGACTATCTTGTTTTGTCAATTTCAACAATGGTGTTTCGACCTCCGTTTTATCCGATGTGCTTACACATGTGTAACCCAAAGATACCCCTCGTGTGCCGATATTGGCATACATTGTGATTTTACCCTCGTTGTATTGTTCCATTAGTTCGGTGGTGTCTGATTCAAAATCAACAACCTCTTCAGCATATTCGCCCAAAGCTTCGTTGTACTCCTCGTCTGTTTCGTAATCATCTTGGTCGGGTGCGGTTGGTGGTTTGGGACACTCTCGGCAGTAGTTTAGCTCGGTAATTTCATACTCCTGCTCCGTCAGCATATCAATGGCATCTTTGCAACCATTCAGATTTGTAACCGACAACGGCAATTCGGGGTTCTTCTCTTTAAACTCTTTGGCACGTTCTACGATATAAAATGTGTTCTTTGCTTTCAGACAAGTAGTGTTAAGGCATTTGCCACAGCCATTGCCCTCGCTGAATAAATTATGCGTTTCTGAATTATACTCACAATCATAACACTCGCTCTTGTCAAAGAAATACTCATTTAGGTCGGTTGAGTAGTTCTTCTCGATAAGGCTTACAACCTCTTTTGAAGTCTTTTTTAGCCAATTGTAGTAGTTGTCCGCTTGATAATGGTCAGCAAAAATTTCTTCTTGCACCTCTCCACTATATTTGCAAAGTTCCAACGCTGCCGAAAGATTTATATCATCGGTCAAAAGTAGCTCGGCAAAGGGTTGAATAAGGCTATTCAATCGCATACGACTGCGGATATAGCTATTTGACTTGCCAAACTTCACGATAAGAGTTGCCGTGTCGTAATGGCTGGTTTCGATAAGGGTTTTGTAGGCTATTGCCTCCTCGATGGGTGAAACATCTTTGCGTTGCAAATTCTCTGTCAGAGCATATTCTACGGCTACATTATCGGGTATATCTTTCACAATTGCCGAAATGCCTGTCATTCCTGCCAAAAGTGATGCACGGTAACGACGCTCTCCGTAAACTATCTCGTACCTGTCGGCACTTGTCAATCTCACCATAATGGGCTGTAAAACTCCTTGCTCTTTGATGCTCTCGGCAAGCTCCGCAATGTCAGTATCTTTGAATGTTTTACGAGGATTGAATTTGCTCGGTTTAATCTTTGAAAGAGCGATAAACGCTACATTGTTGTTTTCTTGTAAGTTCATAATGATATGTTTTTTAGATTGTTATTTTTTTTCTGTTTGGTTTTTAACCAATTATCTCGTTTCTCTCGGCACTTCTCCAAAGTCGGTGCTACGGTTGAGAACAACTCATTATCTGTGTGTCGATAATCGTACTGATAGTAGATTGTTCCTCTGAAAGCACCTGCAATAAAGGTGGTGTACTTCTCTTCTCCTGCGGGGCATACGGATATGCCGTTTTCGTTTATGGTATTCATTTGTTATTTGGATTTTGATGATTAGTATTCTGATTGACTGGCAATAGGTTTTAATACCGGATGTGGCTGAGTGGCACTTTGGGTCATATTACCAGCCTGTGCAAAACGCTCGATACGTTGTTTGCCTTCCTCGCTAACTGTTTTGTAATAAGTTACACCCCTTTCGTATGAGATATGAGCAACTGTCAAATAATCCCCATTTTCTTCTCTTAATCGGTCGCAGACTGTTACACCATTGCCCAAATGCCCGAACATTAGCTCCTCTTGCGGTACGGTCAATCCCATAAAGTGTACTTTAACAAAGCGTTCCAAAAGCAGGTCATTATCATAGACCGCCTGTGTAATATCTCGTGCGGTTACTTCTTTATCTTTGCAATACCACTCGTTAAACTCCTCATTTGTGAATAGTTTTACATATCCGTTGCCTTTGAGATAGGCTACAAATGGCTGGCTTATACCCCCAACTCTGAGAGTTAGGTATTCTATAACTTCTGACGGCTTATTGCCTTCCATTGTTCCCTGTAATTTCAATGTTGTATTCATGTCGCTGTATGTTTTAAGAAATTAATATCCAAAATAATCCTCCAATGATGAGTGCGTAGGCAAGAATAAAGAGGACAACTGCCAATGCAAGGGTAAACAGTAAGCGGATTACAAATTTCCCAATAACAAGCCCTATAAGCCACCCCCAAAGAGAACCACCCAACACGGCTGAACCTGCAACGGCTACCATTGCCCAAAGTCCTATTTTATATCTTGTTTTCATCACCACTCTGTTTTTTTGATTATATGCGGATTTTGGAGGTGAGGGAGTTGAGTTTCCATTTAAACTTTTCTGTCTCTCGTAAATCCGACATTTTTTTTATGCGTCTTTCCATCGGGTCGGTCGTTTTCGTTTCGGGGGCAATCAAGGTGTAGGGTTTAGGAAAAACAAGGTTTATGAGAAAAATACTCTCTGGACGTAGTACAGCAGGAAGATTTTTCTCAGAACCGGAGGCTTGACCTTGTTTTTTCGTTAAGAGCCCGTAAATACCTTTGCTCCAGATAACGAATGACTGATTCGATGAATGATAACTCGTAATTGTGGAGGATTTACAAGAAGAGAGGCAGACGAGAATAATTCTTAATAGTGTCTCAACGCTATTCGTTCATGGCAACAAAAGGGTATAAAAAAAGCCTCACAATGGAGGCTTAATTCTATTAAATTTGAATACGTTTATGAGTTCAGTCCCATAGCAATGCTTAGACTATCAATAATTTTAGCTTTTTCGCTATGACCATCGGTAGATAGTCGAAGTAGTGGTAAGCCTATAATTTCAAGAATATGATTTTTCTTATTATCACGTTCCTGTTGTAACTCATTGTTGTGGAAAGAGACACCATCTACCTCGATAGCCAATATCGGGGTTTTGTCTATCTTGCTGTAAAGTAGAAAGTCGAGTCTTGCATTATGCTTTATAAAAGCAACTTCATCTTCAGACAAGAGTTCGTAATCCCGGATGAGGTCTCGTAGTTTGTACTCTCTTGCCATATCAATGGATGAGTACTGCGAATTGGGCAATAAAACCTCTTCCTGCAATAACTTGTGAGCAATAATCTCTGCCGCAGAACCTTTAATATTATTGTTTGATTCGATAAAAGTTGCAAACACTTTATTATATTCCTTGTATAACAAATCAAAAACAGAACAGATTTTGCCTTTAACAATGGTCTCTTTCGGATCAGTTGTGTAACATATATAGCGTATCATATCACCGATATTTGTTCCGTGTGGAAGTTCCATAGACTCTGGTTTTACCACAATAAACTCCTTTACGGCTCTTGATACGGCAACATTTATCAGATTCGGATTGTCGATAAATTCATTAATCTGGTTGCGAACCGTATTGAATATGATGGTATCCTTTTCCCGACCCTGATATTTATGTATAGTATCTGCTTCCGCTCCGGCAGGCAATCTCTCTTTTAACATATCGGCATGATCTCGATATGGAGCTATAACACCAACTTTATTATAATCATCCGAGTAGTTCTCTTTTATATATAGCTCCGTCTCATCTAATTGCCGTTGGTTGTATTTCCCTCTACCGCCCGATATGTTTGTCTCTATGATTCTGAACGGATGGTTGTCGCCATTTGTCATTATGACAAGATTATTGTTGTAATACTTCTTGTTGCAGAAACCAATGATTGTAGGGTGGCATCTGTAATGCTCTTTCAGCAAAACAGACTTTATATTATCCCCATAGAGGCATTTAAGCGAATTTAGAATGTTTTGCTCAACATAGTCATACGCAGGTGCAATGTGATGTGTTTTCTTCAACTGTTCTGCTATCTCTTTACTCTTTGGGTCTATAATATGAGATAACTGCATACTATCTCCAACAATAACCACATTCCGACAACAAGAGAAACAAACAGCAGATTTGATAATATCAACTTGTGATGATTCATCAATGATTAGGTAATCAAAAAGATATTCATCCCCGATACACGTTTTCAGCGATAGTGTAGAGCTTAGTATTACGGGATAGTGTTTAACAAAATCATTAAACCTATTACGATAATCTTTTGCCGTAAACGATTCACTCTTTAGTTCTTTGTACTTCTTGAATAAAAGAGCGTTGAATATCTCTTTAGATGTATCGACAAACTGCTTTAAGTTAGAATCTTCATTATTAGAGGATAACCACTTCTCAATAGATGCTATTTCCTCCTGAAGTTTATCAATATACAACTCGTAGAATTTATGATTGAGATAGACATTAAACTCCTCCCTATAAGTGTGAATTGTACTCATATCAAAAAGACCGTATTGCAGTACAAATCGCAATTTGTCTATGATTGGTAACTTCTTTGTGAGGCCTATACCGGATAGCTTATCCTTTAACTTTAACGCCTTATGACAACTCCATTTACGATAAAACTTTTTATCAAGCTCTACTTTTAGACTTTCAGATATTGGCTGCTCAGATTTAATATGACTAAATTCTAACTCTGTGTCCGATAGCTGCGTCTTTAGGGTTGCTAACTTATTTCTATATTGAAAGCACTGTGTGAGAATGGAGTCTAAATTCTTAACCACACTTTTAGCCTCTATTAATCTCTCTTGGGGCAGCTCAAACGTTTCATCAATTCCCTGTGTTTTGAGATTGTCGAAAAATGTTTGTATGTTTTCGTTATTCCCAAGCGATGCCACAACCATCCCATAGCCATACTTTTGTAGCTTCTCTCGCACATTAAATACCGCCGAGTTGTTATTTGAAACAATAGCCACTGTTTTGTTCTGAACGATCAGATTGGCGATGATATTTAATATTGTCTGCGTTTTTCCGGTTCCCGGAGGACCTTCGACAATGGTTATACCATTGGCAAAAGCGGTCTCGACAGCTAATTTCTGGCTTTCATTGCATCCAAATGGATATATGAGGGTATCTGCTAACCGATTTCGTAAGGGATTGGTTGCATCAAGATAGTTAGATAAGGCAGATCTTGGTTCCGAAACATCAATTTTGTCCAGAGCTTTGAGCAGCATATCAGAGCTTATCTGACTTACATTTTTATTCTCGGGTTCATCAGATGGGATGTCGAATGAGATTTCGCCTGCATTCGTCAATATATCCCTAAAATATTCGATAATTGATCCGGCTTGCTCAACACTCTGTTTCACATCGCATATCTCGATATTATCACTGTTCTCAACAGGGTTAGAGCTTGTGTCGGTATCCCTGAAAATTAAATAACTGCCGTAATAATCTACTATATTATATCTCTTGTTTAGCTTGCCATTTTCATAGATCCGAACATTTTCTCGTGTTGATGTATATGGATAATATTTTACTTTGTCAGCACCATAATTATAGCTTCTGCCATTATTAAATGTGATTTTATACCCGTTGCCATTACGAACAACGGATGAAACATCGCTTTTGTATTCAAACTTCTGGGATGTTTTATTTTTTAAATATACTATGAACGGATGCTCCATCAACCTCTATCATTATAAGCGAAACACATATATATCGGCAAAATTACTAAATTAAGCCTTAAGTTGGTTATTATATGTGTGATATGTGATAGTAAAAGCAATGCCACCTCAAAAGGGTGGCATTACCAATCAGTTGAAAAGAGAGTTCTTCCCAATCTGAATTACGATTGGATTCTGGCGACTTTCTACAATCGGACGCTTAGCCTGTTCTCGCATCCATTGTCGGAATAGGTGGCAATTACCACCCTTCATCTTAAACGCAAGTAGGATAATAATATCCAAATTGAATAGAGTACGGCTTACGCTTTCACCACTCGCTGTTTTAACGTAGTAATATTGACTATTTGCTGTGACAAATGCCTCATCCTCTTTATAAAGGCTTTGTAAATTCATAGTCACGGCAGATATATATACGCCAAACATATCTGCTATTTGATTTTTACTTAACCATACCGTGCCATTTTCTAATTCGATGTGTACCGAAACAGCTTTTGTTTCGAGATCGTAATCCATTGTCATTTTTCCTGTTTTCATGATTCTTTAATTTTATTATTTGGGACTTTTTTTGATTGTATGTTTTACTTTTAGTACCGACAGATTAAATTCAATCGTGGTTTCGGTTCCCACTGTTTGAAAATCGTCGCTCAGAATATCAGAGATTAGTTCGCCACTTTTACGCATCATCGACTTTTGCCCCTCTTTGTCGGATTGCTCCGAAAGTTGGGCGATGGTGTGAGACAGTTCTCTGACCTTTGCAAAGGTTTCAATGATAGCGATAGTTGCCTCGGTTGCTGCCGGGCTTTTCAATATAGTAGCCAACATATAGAGCCCTTTTTCTGAAAACCCTTTCGGGGCTACACGGGTCTTGCTTAGTTTTGCGGACGAAATTTTCGACCGCAAAATTGCCAAATCATCATCCGTCAGATAGATGATATACCCATCGGGGAATTTATCGAGATTGTTTTTTACCGCTTCATTGATGCGTTTTGTCTCCACACCGTACAATTCGGCAATGTCACTATCGAGAATTATTTGCTTTTCTCGAATAGTGATGATTTTATTTTGAATTACTTGTAAGTCCATATCATACTCATTATTAAATTAATACCACCAAATTCGTTACCTAAATCGTTACCTGTTTTGCAAAAATCGTTACCTATTCGTTAGCAACTGCAAGAGCCCGTTTGACGTTGGTCTCCTTGTAGATATTTTCTATACCTTTAAACTTATCGGATAAACCTTCCATGTCATTGCTAATCTTGCTGTTAGTGATTCGAGCGTAAATTTGGGTGGTCTCAATATTGGTATGTCCAAGCATTTTTGAGACAGTTTCAATGGGAACGCCTTTCGCAAGAGTGGTGGTTGTAGCGAACGTATGACGAGCGAGATGAAAAGTCAAATTCTTCTCAATTCCACATACATCGGCTATCTCTTTTAGGTAAGAATTAAGCTTTTGATTACTTATGACTGGCAATAACATACCATTAGGTAGCTTTCCTTTGTATTTCTCTAAAATCATCTGTGGTATCTTCAGAACTGGCACATTTACAGTAGTATCCGTTTTTTGACGTTTGGTCATAATCCAAAGATTACCATCAAAAGAAGTGCGTATATTGTCCTGCGTAAGGTTCTTAACATCAATGTACGCAAGACCGCAGAAACATGAAAACAGAAATACATCTCTCACTTGGTCAAGTCTTTCGGATACCAATTTCTTTTTAAGGATGGTTGCTATTTCGGCTTCCGTCAAATATCCTCTATCTACTTTCTTCAGGCGGATTTTGTAGGTTGCGAACGGATCGCCCACAAGGATACCATTGTTACGTGCGATGAGAACGATGCGTTTGAAGAACTGCATAAACTTAGCAGTGGTGTTAGCACTACATTTACAGGCAGTCATTAGATATACCTCAAAGTCATTGATAAACATTGGAGTAATTTCATTCATTGAAATATCGGAGATACGATATTTATACTGAATGAAGTCGGAAAGATGCTTTCGGGTAACTTCGTATTTTTGGAAAGTAGCAGGCGATTTGGAGATGCCTACCAGTGCTTTAACATCCTCATTATGTTTGGCAAACATATCCAATAAGGTTTCTCCTGTTTGTCCGTGTCCCAAGAACTCGTTCTTAACTTTCTCTGCTGTAACGTAGTTATCACGACGTTGAATGTCATGGTAGATGGTGTGGAGGGAGGATTTTATTTCATCCAGCAAGCTATTGATTTGCACAATGGCTGCCGAGCGACCAATGGCACGGCAAGATTTAACGCTCCAATCTTTGGGGAGAATACTTTGTTTGGTACTAAATTGGCAAACCTTTCCATCAACGGTAATTCTTGCCATAATCATAACTTCTCCGTTTCTCTTTTCAGCTCCTTTTTTCAGGTAATAAAGGACTTTAAATGTACTCTTCATAATCTCATTTTTTTAATTGCAAAGTTAATACTAATGCGTTGTTTATGAGATATATGCAGGGTGGACAAATTGGGACTTTGAGAGGTCAAATTTGGACAAATCGTTACCTGTTTTCAGAAAAGTGGAATAGGTAACGATTTAGGCACAAAACTATGTCTTTTGGCGTCCAATTCCTGTCCTTTAGTGTGGACTTATTAGAAACAAAAAATCCCACAAACTGTTGGTTTGTAGGATTTTGTCTGATGTTTGTCTGGTTTTGTCCAGACCTTTCAGCGGAGAGAGAGGGATTCGAACCCCCGGAACCTCGCAGTTCAACGGTTTTCAAGACCGCCGCAATCGACCACTCTGCCATCTCTCCAAAACATCTCTGTTTAGAAGTGCTTTTCGTTAAAAGCGGTGCAAAGGTACAAAGATATTTTAATTAAGCAAGCACTTGAAAGAAAAAAACAAAAATAAATTAAGATTAGACTCACCATAAGTAGGTATTTTATGCTCTTAAACATTAAATTGAGAATATTTATACCCATAATACAAAAAAAGGATGTAACTTTGCGTGCTCTAAAGAAAAACAGGATAAACAACCACTAAAATGAATATTTTATGGAATTAAATAAGACCTTTAATGACGGCCTTTGGAGCAAAGAAATCAATGTAAGAGATTTCGTAAGCAAAAACATCACTCCGTATGAGGGTGATGCTACTTTTCTACAAGGACCTACTGAACGTACAAAAGCAGTATGGAACTGCTGCCTCAAAGCCATTGAGGAAGAAAGAAACAACAACGGTATACGTGCGCTTGATAACAAGACTGTATCGACCATTACTTCGCATAAGGCAGGATATATTGACCGAGACAATGAGCTTATCGTTGGCTTACAAACAGACGAGCTACTAAAACGCGCAATCAAGCCTTTTGGGGGTATCAACGTTGTAGCTCGTGCTTGTCAGGAGAACGGAATGGAAGTAGACCCAAGAGTCAAAGAAATCTTCACCACTTATCGTAAAACTCACAATGACGGAGTATTTGACGTGTATACAGAAGAAATACGCTCCTTCCGGTCACTGGGTTTCCTAACCGGACTACCGGACAACTATGCACGCGGCCGTATCATTGGTGACTACAGACGATTGGCTCTCTACGGAATAGATCGTCTCATCAAAGCCAAACAGGATGATTTACATACGCTGACAGGTCCTATGACCGAAGCACGCATTCGTCTTCGCGAAGAAGTCGCCGAACAGATTAAGGCACTTAAGGATATGAAAGTTATGGGCGAATACTATGGTCTGGATCTCAGTCGTCCGGCATATACAGCCCAAGAAGCTATCCAGTGGGTGTATATGGCTTATCTGTCTGCTGTAAAAGAGCAAGACGGCGCCGCCATGTCACTGGGAAATGTATCGTCCTTTCTTGATATCTATTTGGAATATGAACTTCAACAAGGTAGTATCACCGAAACCTTCGCACAAGAATTAATTGACCAATTTGTCATCAAATTGCGTATGGTACGCCATCTTCGCATGCAGTCATACAATGACATCTTTGCCGGAGACCCTACTTGGGTAACAGAGTCGGTAGGCGGACGCTTTAATGACGGACGAACCAAGGTAACAAAAACATCCTTCCGTTTCTTGCAAACGCTTTATAACTTAGGTCCGTCACCCGAACCAAACATGACCGTTCTATGGAGCCCCGAACTACCTGAAGGTTTCAAAGAGTTCTGTGCTAAAGTATCTATCGACACATCATCAGTACAATATGAAAATGATGACCTCATGCGCGAAGTTCGTCAATCAGACGATTATGGTATCGCTTGCTGTGTTTCCTATCAGGAAATAGGCAAACAGATACAATTCTTTGGGGCACGTGCTAACTTGGCAAAAGCCTTGTTATTGGCTATCAACGGAGGACGGTGCGAAAACACCGGCACACTGATGATAAAAGATATACCTCTACTCACAGGTGATACACTGAGGTTCGAAGAGGTAATGATCAACTACAAGAAGGTGCTGACAGAAATTGCTCGCGTATACAATGATGCAATGAACATCATACACTATATGCATGATAAATATTACTACGAGAAAGCGCAGATGGCACTTATCGATACAGACCCGCGAATTAATTTGGCGTATGGTGTAGCAGGACTTTCGATAGCTATCGACTCGTTGTCGGCTATTAAGTTCGCCAAAGTAAAAGTTCGCCGTAACGATATCGGACTAACAGAGGGATTTGACATCGATGGTGAGTTCCCTTGCTTCGGCAATGACAATGATAAGGTAGATCATCTGGGTGTGGATCTGGTATATTACTTCAGTGAGGAACTAAAGAAATTACCTGTCTACAAAAATGCCCGCCCTACCCTTTCGCTACTAACCATTACATCCAATGTTATGTACGGAAAGAAAACCGGTGCAACACCGGATGGACGATTGAAAGGTATTGCTTTTGCTCCGGGTGCTAACCCCATGCATGGACGCGATAAGAATGGTGCCATTGCTTCACTCAGTTCTGTTACTAAATTACGTTATCGTGACTCTCAGGATGGTATCAGCAATACGTTTTCGATTGTTCCCAGATCATTGGGAGCTACCGCAGAAGACCGTATTGAGAATCTGGTAACCATGATGGACGGATACTTTACTAAAGGTGCACATCACCTGAACGTAAATGTTCTGAATAGAGAAATGCTTGAAGATGCCATGGAGCATCCCGAAAACTACCCGCAACTAACCATTCGTGTTTCGGGATATGCTGTAAACTTTGTAAAGTTAAGCCGGGAACATCAACTGGAAGTTATCAATCGCAGTTTTCACGAACGCATGTAATAAATAAACAAATGATCAACGTACACTCTTATGAGTCTATGGGAACATTCGACGGGCCGGGTCTACGGCTCGTCGTTTTTCTTCAAGGATGTAATTTTCGCTGTCTGTACTGCGCCAATCCGGATACTATTACACCCGGCGGTGGAACGGCTACTGATGTAGAAGAAATCGTTCACATGGCAATCAATCAAAAGGCGTTCTTCGGAAAGCGTGGTGGTATCACTTTTTCGGGTGGAGAACCAACCTTACAAGCCAAAGCATTGCTCCCTCTTTTCCGCAGATTAAAGGAAGAAGGTATACACATTTGTCTGGATACAAATGGAGGGCTCTGGAATGAGGATGTAGAGGCTCTATTCAAACTTACCGACTTAGTATTGCTCGACATAAAGGAGCATAACCCGAATCGCCATCAAATATTAACCGGACGCAACAACCATCAGACCTTGCGCACTGCTGCCTGGTTAGAAGAAAACAAAAGGCCCTTTTGGATACGTTACGTATTAGTGCCCGGATATAGTGATTTTACAGAAGACATTCATAGCCTAGGCAAAGAGTTGGGACATTATAAAATGATTCAACGAGTCGAGATACTCCCTTATCATCTACTTGGTGTACATAAGTATGAAGCCATGGGACAAGAGTATCAACTCAATGGGGTCAAAGAAAACACTCCCGAACAGACCGAACAAGCCGCCAAGCTATTCCGTGAATATTTTGAAACAGTGCAGGTGAATTAATAGGTAAAGCGAACACCTGCCTGTATATTGAAGTTTACCGGATTGTCTTTGCGGATGGTTTTCACTTCCGAACCATCGTTAAAAAAGTGCACCACACCTGGTTCTACATATATACCCAGGTGTTTTGTTGCATTTATCTGTGCACCGACAGCACCCATAACGGAAAGCTGCAATGGCTTTACAGTTATCTTTTCGCCCGCCAACTCACCGTATACACACTTCTCGACAGTTCCACCAGCCGACACATATAAAGTAAATAACTTCTTATCGACAAAGTTCCAATTGGCACGTATCGGAACACCGATATAGTGTAAACGCTGATCTTCCAAGGTAGCGCTTTTAGCCAACTTCACATCTGATGAGAGCAGTGTATAAGTCAATCCGGTTTCTACAGAAAACCCCTTAGGCAATGTCTTGCGTACCGACAGTCCAAATGAAAGAGGTTGATGATGTTCTATTTCCATGACCTCATTGGCAACTTGCAAATAAGGAACACCTTCCTTGAATACAACCGTTTTGTCGCCCGGCACTTGCAAAACACCATCTGCTACTGCTGACATATTAAGCCGGGATAATTCTCCTCTCGGTTCAATATTCCCATTACTACCCGATAAAGCACCTGCGTTACCTACCGAAGCACCGATAGCCCAACGCCCGGAACGGCTTTCAGTAGACTGTTGCGGTAAATGGAGTTTATCTCTCCCCGAAGGTTTCCGAGTTTGAGGTGTATCCGCGTGTGTAGTGGTTTCTTCTGATTTAACAACATCAGCTACATCGCTAGCCGATGATTTTTCGGAGATATCAATGGGCACAGTAGAATCAATACCCACAGCGTCGCTTTTTAAAGAATTTAAGATTCGGGGTTCTTCCTGATTCTTAGCCAACAATGAAGAACCAACCAGTGTACGGCCAGAGCCTTTTTTTACCTCTGTATTGACAACTTCCGATGAAGTGGTTTCGGCCGAATGTGGTAGTGTATCAGTAATCTTGGCCAATGTAGGCAATGAAGTCTGACGCATTTCATGAGCCGTTTGACTTTCGAGAAAATAGAGGCTAAGCGAGGTACCTACCACCAACAATACACTGGCAGCTACAGCGATCCACCTACGATGTAAAAACAGACGTTTTTCGGCAACCGGTAGCAGTTCCTTCTCCAGTTGTTCCCAACCGGCAGCAGGTAGTGGCTCGTTATAGTTATCGAGTCGATCCTTCCACTTTTTTACCCATAAATCTTTTTCTTCCATCTCTTTTCTATCCATTTATCATTAACCACTCCTTCACTCTCTTGGCCAACACCCCTTTGGCACGAAACAATTGCGAAGACGAAGACTTCTCATTAATACCCAACAACTGAGCTATTTCGCGATGCGACTTATCCTCAAAGGTGTAGAGGTTAAATACAGTCCGATACCCATCGGGAAGCTCTTGAATAAATTGCATTAACACCGACTGGGGTATCGTTTCAATATCAGAAACTGTCGAATCATCGACTGCTTCGGGAGCCTCTTCAAGCGCCATAGCTTGAGCCATTACATCATTTTTACGTAAAAACTGTAAGGCCATATTTACCATTACTTTATCCATCCACGCCCGTAAAGAGCCCTCGCCACGCCAGGTAAACTTGTCAAATGAAGCATATATTTTCAGAAAACCATCGTGCATCAAATCCTGAGCGGTCTCTCTATCACCAGCATAGCGCAGACAGATTCCAAGCATCCGCCCCGCATATTGTTCATAGAGTGCTTTGCGAGCGTAGTTTTCACCACGCTTACATCGTTCACACAGTTCCTGTTCTTCCATTCTCTTTAACACGTGTTTACCTTATTAAATACGACAAAGATAGAAATACTGCGCAAAGAGACCAACTCTTTTAATACTTTTGTTTATTTAACAATCAATAGTGCAGTATTAGTTACCGTTCTACGTTTTTCAAACAAAGAGTAAACATAACTGATATATAAATCTAAAAATACAAGCGAACTTATGAAGAAATTAAAACTTATTGCTTTAGCAGTCGTACTAACCATTACCCCTTTCTTACAGTCATGCTTAGATGATGACAAACCCGAATATCCATGGTTGGCGTTCAGCACCATTCGTACATTGGAAAACGTTGAGAATGGTTACTACTTTGGCTTGGACGACGGTTCCAAATTGTATCCTGGAGACACCACAAGAATCGATCAATACAAAGTTATTGACGGACAAAGAGCATTTGTCTATTACGACTATCTTGATGAACCCAAAACCGGTTACGACTACAACATCAAAGTCGGTCAAATTATCAACATCCTTACCAAAGACATTGTTGACCTCACAGCAGAGAATGCAGAGAAAATTGGTGACAATAAAATCAACATGACCTACTCCTGGATCGCTCAAGGATATTTGAATATCGAATTTCAATATTTAGGTACCCACAGTAGTGATAAAAAGCATTTCCTGAATTTGGTTCAAAACACGATGAATCACGAAAACGATGAAGAAGGTTATATCAGCCTCGAGTTTCGTCACAATGCAGAAGGCGATTCTCCCGAACGGATTGGAGAGGGATATGTATCTTTCAAATTAGATAAAATAGAAAAGGAGATGGAAAATGCGAAAGGTCTGAAAATTCGTGTGAATACAATTTATGACGGAGAGAAGTTTGTCAAAATAGAATTTAAAAAAGGCACTGACAAAAAGGCGGCAACACATGGCGTTTCTGTCAACACGCTCCAAGCGATTCATTAACTCTAATTGAATAAAACAATAAAGGCGGTGCTTATTTCAAGCACCGCCTTTATTGTTTTAAAAAGTTTCGTATCGAAATTATTACTACCTTTGCAACATTTTTTAATAAACAGCAAACACTTCTAATGAAAAAAGGTCTTTTTTACGCCATACTTGCTTCGGTGCTTTGGGCGATTGTAAATCCATTTATTAAACAAGGGCTCAGTTACGATTTTACCCCTATGAATTTTGCCGGTATTCGTTTTACCACAGTAGGCGTTATTCTCTTTGCCTATACATGGCATAAAGGGATGTGGAAAAAAATCACCCAACACAAACGGTTGTTTTCCAACCTGATACTTATCAATATGTTTATGGGCTACACAGCCTTCTATTTTGGTGTCGACTTCGTAAGTGGAGCTATTTCATCTATCATTATGGGTATGACGCCATTGATTAATGTCCTATTGGCACATATGCTGGCCAGTAATGACAAGCTCAATACGCATAAAATAATCAGCATCCTCATCAGTCTTATCGGCCTACTTCTCATCGTGGGAATGGGTAGCAATGGCGAACCTCTCGACTGGAAGGGCATAGCTGGTATTGTGTTACTTTTGCTCAGTATCATCTTCCAAGGCTATTCTGCCATCTCTGTATCTGAAGACAGAGGCAAGGTTAATCCTGTCTTTCTGAATGCAGTGCAAATGTTTTTTGGCGGATTAATGATATATACCGTAGGACTTTTCACCGAAGGCTATCACTCGTTTATCGGAAAACCTTCTGGATTCTATATTAGTTTGGCCATTTTGGTTTTCATCTCCGTATTTGCATTCAGTTTTTGGTTTATAGCTCTACAAAGTAAAGGAGCCAAGGTAAGCGACATTAATATGTGCCGCCTTATTAATCCCATCCTAGGTGCTCTATTAAGCTGGACGATATTGCCCGACGAGCACCCTACATTCAGCACAGTTGCGGGAATGGTTATTATTGTAACGTCATTAGTCTTCTACTTTAAAGGAGGTAAAAAGAGAGCAAAGAGTCAATGATGCATTAAACGATACACTGTATTGCCTGAAGAGCTAACATTTCTTTAGGCACTGCAGCTTGTATCTCCTCTTTCAACACCTGCAATAAGCGGTGCCGAATAAAGTTTTTGCTGGTAACCAACAGGATCTGTCGAGTAGGACGCGGAATAGCAAAAGGCCTTACCATCTCTTGCTGCTCCTTGGTTAGTTGCATCACAGCCAGTTCGGGAATAAACGTAATGCCTTTCCCATTTTCGACCATGTGCATAAAAGTCTCCATACTACCCAAACGATAAGCCATCTGATGTACTTTCACCGCTTCCATCTGGCAAAAACGCATCAACTGGTCTCGAAAGCAATGCCCCTCGTCAAGCAGCCAAAGCCGCTCACCGGTAATGTCTGACGTACGTATCAATTCGTGTTTAAACAAGGATTCTTTGCGGGAAACATATCCGAAGAATTGTTCGTAAAAAAGTGGAATCTCCTGCAAAGTATTATCATCCTGCTTGGTAGCAAGGATAGCCGCATCAATCTCCCCTTTATGAAGAGCTTGCTGGATATCTTGTGTTTTCATCTCCATCACTTGTATATCCAGCTCAGGATACTTTTCTAACAATTGTGGAAAGAAACGCGGCAGCAAATAGGGAGCAATCGTCGGTAATACAGCCAACCTGAAACGACCGGTCAAAGCACCTTTTTCTTCGCTGATAATTTCTTTTACTTTAGAGGTCTGCTCAAGGATGATACGTGCCTGAGCAATCACTTTCTCTCCAATAATAGTCGGACAGACCGGTTGCATGGTACGATCAAAAAGCTTCACTCCAAGTTCTTCCTCAAGTTTTTGAATCATGGCACTCAGAGTCGGTTGTGTTATGTGGCAATACTCGGCCGCTTTTGCAAAATGTCTAAACTGATCAACTGCAAGTATATACTCTAATTGTTGTATGGTCATCGAACATTATTTATTAAGTGATAGAATAGGTCTATGCAAAGATAGAAATTATCAGTTTGACACGTATACATTTTCACTCTATCTTTGCAACGAAGAAAAAAATAAAGTATAAATTCTAAAAAACAAAAGAGTATGAAAACATTAGACTATATCCATTTGAGTGAAACAGGTGCCAATAGCGTAGTAGCATCTTTGCAGCAATTACTGGCCGACTTCCAGATTTATTATACCAACCTTCGTGGTTTTCACTGGAACATTAAAGGACACGATTTCTTCGTACTTCACTCTCAATTTGAGAAAATGTATGACGATGCAGCCGAGAAAGTAGATGAGATAGCCGAACGCATCCTAATGCTGGGAGGCACTCCTTCAAACAAGTTCAGCGACTACCTGAAGATATCCAACCTCAATGAAGTAGATAAAGTAAGTAACGGTAATGAAGCTCTCAAAAACATTCTGGAAACTTATAGCCACTTTATCCGCGAAGAGCGTAAAATACTTTCTATCGCATCTCAAGCAGGCGATGAAGTAACCGTGGCTTTGATGAGCGACTACCTAAAAGAGCAGGAAAAAATGGTTTGGATGTTGACAGCATATAACAGCTGAGCCACAGCGAAAAATAGTTAAGTGAAAAATGAGTAAGTAAAAACGGTTAATAGTAAGAAACACATTATAAACAAAACGACAAAACAAGCGGGTGCCTCTGCAATAGAGAAGCACCCGCTTACTTTTAATGTAAAAGCCACTCTTTGGGCAACACTTGTTTTTCGCCTCTTTCATTCAGCAGGTACATTTCGAGCATACCGCCATTGTGGTCGAAATAACGAACCTCCATCGGATGAAGCCCCTTCTTCAATGCTTTCTGAGCAATCACTTCAGCGGGCGAATGTGCTCCGTCATTATTAAGAAACAAATCACCGTCAAGGGTCAATGTGCTTCCATCGTCCGAAAACAGAGCAAATGTATATACACCATCAGCAGGAATGTTGAGATATCCCTTCAATACCAGGCCAATATTTCCTTTTACTCCTTCCGGAATGGATACGGCATCAACCTTATAAGTTCCGTTGACCGGTGCAGTTGTTATATTGGCGCATCGATTGCCACGGAAGTCATACCAGGTAGCCTGCAAACCATTGGCGGTAGGTTTTGCCTGCAAATCGGCTTCTGCATAGGGAGTCTTCTTGAAATAAGTTTGCACTACATCACAAGGTGTGCCATCAGGACGGAAGGTACGAATACGGAAGGTAGTAGACTCTGTTACCTTTAGATCGCCCTGATACAATAGCGACTTCTTAGTAGGGATACTTCCATCTGTCGTATATCTGATTTCGGTTCCGGGTATAGGACACTCAATCGAAAGTATTTTTTCGTTGACAAAAGCATTGACGTTATGAAAACCACGTAAATCGGGAATTCTATAATTCACTCCTAGAATATCTAATCTCTTTAATTGTGGGATGATGGCTCGATAAAACTCAGTCTCATTGAGTTTAGCTGCCGGTTCGGCCCATGCTATTTCGCTTAAAGCCATGATACGTGGAAATACCATATATTCCCACCGCTTCATACTTGGAATCCACTCGGCCCATACATTTGCTTGTACACCCATCACCAACCGTTGTTGTTCCGCACTCAAATCATTGGATAACGGATCGTATCCCAAAATTTGTTTCAGCGTGTTTTTATCTTGCTGATAATCAAAATAGCAATACTTATTAGGCGATTCGATAACCTGCATACCCGCTTTGGTAGCATGAGGAACAGCTGTCGGGTTCCAACTTCTCCACCACATGATGACAGCATCTTTCGACAGTCCGTCCTCTCCCACTTCGTCCCAGCCAATAAGTCTTTTACCGTTTTCGTTAAAGAACTTTTCCATATCACGAACAAACCATGCCTGCAATTCGTCTTCCGAATGAAGCTTTTCGTCCTTCATCCGCTTCTGGCAATCCGCGCACTTCTTCCAATTTGTTTTTTCTACCTCATCGCCTCCCAAATGAACAAACGTGGATGGAAAGAGCTCGAATACCTCTTTATAAATATCCTTGCAAAAGTTCAGTGCGGCATCTTTCCCTGGACAGATGGGAGAAGAAAAGGTATTTCCCCAACCGATCAAACCGGTACACGCCACGTCGGGATATTGACTGATAGCAGCCAAGAAATGTCCGGGCATATCAACTTCCGGAATTACCTCGATGCCACGCTGCGTAGCATAAGAAACAATCTCTTTTATATCCTGCTGCGTGTAATACCCCCCATAAAGGGTATCCCCTTTTTCTATTTTCAACTTCTCGGTTGGAAGTAGAAAATCAGTATTATCTTCTTTAGCCGCACGATTGATACATTCTCTATCGTGTGCATTCAACTTTCGCCAAGCACCTTTTTCTGTAAGTAAAGGATATTTCTTAACCTCCATTCGCCACCCCTGATCATCGGTAAGATGCCAATGGAATTTATTCAGCTTATAGAGCGTCATCATATCCAATACATGCTTCACTTCTTCCTTGCTCCAGAAATGACGAGACGCATCCATCATCAATCCTCGCCAGGCCAAACGAGGCGCATCTTCAATCTTCACGGCAGGGAGAGAAAAAACAACTCCTTTGCTTTTCGCTTTCGCTTGTTCTATTTCGGCTGGTAATAATTGCCGGATAGTCGAAATAGCCGAAATAATCCCGGCATAGCTTGCTGCATTGACAACAATACCATTTTTGTGGACGTTCAACTGATAAGCTCCTTCCTTTTTCATAGAAAGACCGTTGGGCATATTCTCCTGTCCAACCAATTGAAGTGAGATATCTCCTTTACCAACCTTGACTGTTGATCTGACTACCTGTCGGATCAGGCTTTGCAAATAAGTACTGGCAGGCAGTAGGGAAGCGTCAGATACACCTATTGTTAATCCGTTCTTTAGCGTAAAATCGCCGGGTTGTTCTATAATTGAAACCGGTGTTGGAAGTACGGAAATAACTCTTTTTTCTTTTTGCGACGCATGACAAAGGGTTGCCGAAACGAGCAGAAAGGAGATTAAAAATCGTTTAAACATAGTTTTATGGTTTTATTCGTTGAAGTTTGTTTTTATTATTTCTTTCATCCGCAGAGAATGCTCATCGGTATCTCCACATTCTTCACGCAATTTAAGTAACTCTTTTTTCATTTCTTTGATAATGGAAGCATATTTCTTATCGTTATAAGCATTCCGATTTTCTTTAGGATCATTTTGAAGATCAAAAAACTCCCACGATGGAACCGACACTTCATCGGAGGACCCCAATGTATGCAGTTTGTCTCCATAAAGAAAGATCAGTTTATAACGATCATTTCGAATACCGATGTGTGCCGGTCGAATGCTGTGCTGTGTCCAATAACGATAATAAATACTTTTACGCCAATCTGCCGGAGTTTTTTCACACAGATTCTTGCTAAAACTCCTGCCTTGTGCGCCTTCCATCTCATTCATACCTGCAAGTTCAATCAATGTCGGAGCAAAATCAACGTTCAGGATTAAGTCGTTCAAACGTTTACCCGCAGGAACCTTTTCCGGATATCGGATCACAAAAGGCATACGAGCCGATTCTTCATAAAACATTCGTTTATCATAAAAACCATGCTCACCCAGAAAGTATCCTTGATCGGAAACATACACTACAATTGTATTATTGGCAATACCCATCTCATCGAGTGTTTCCAGTAAGCGACCGATATTATCGTCGACTGTAGCCCCACATCGTAAATAATCTTTTATTAATTTCTGATAAGTAGCTTTCCGAGCCACCGTCCGGTTCATGCCTTTGGTTGAGAAAGGAAGCCCCGGATAGCGACACCACCATTTATCCGGATCATCGGATGCTTTCATCCAATTGCGTCCAATCGTTTCAAGAGTCTGTCCCTCAAAGGTTCTCCCAGTCGTTTCGGGTCCCCAGTCAAGTAAATTATCCGGCTCCGGAAAAACGACGCCATCATAGAGATGTTTCATACGTGCAGGATAGTCATAAGGCTCATGTGTTGCCTTAAAATGGCAACACATGAGAAACGGTTGCTCTTTATCCTGTTGTTTAAGCCATTTTATGGCCTTATCAGTGACAATATCTGTAGAAAAGCCATGTACACGCTCCCCAAAATTTCGGTTTCCCGGCCAAGGGTCCGTACTATTGATAAACGTAGGATCAACATACTCTCCCTGATCGTGAAAGATCGAATAATAATCAAACCCTTGCGGTTGGGATTTCAGGTGCCACTTACCGACAAGTGCCGTATGGTATCCCCCTTTTTGAAGAGTCGTTGCCAGCGTAGGCAACGAGGTAGCCAAGGAATCATCCAGTGTATATACGCCGTTCCGATGACTGTATTGTCCGGTCAGAATAGCGGCTCTACTAGGTACCGATATCGAATTGGTACAGAAACAATTATCCAGAACCGTTCCTTCCGAGGCCAATCGTCTAATATGCTGATTCTGGACATAATCGGCCAGTACCCCTCCATAAATTCCCCATGCCTGCGCAGTATGGTCATCACTGAGAATAAAAAGAATATTTGGTTTATCCGGTTTATCCACGGGAGAGTCTTTCGATACATTTCCGGCAAAAGCTGGTGTTGCCACTACCGATAAGAGGAAATAATGTATAGATTTATAAGTGTTTTTCATATCATTCTATTTTTCATCAAATACATATAGTTTTATTAGTTCATCCCAAGTTAATTTATGTCCATCCTTCCACCACGTAGGGCTGTTCAGGTCACAAAAATCGTTGTTGCGCTTCATCTCTTCGCTGAGTCGTTTACGATAAGCAGCCGTTAAATGCGACTCCTTATCGGCAATATTCTTCATTTCCCATGGATCTTTCTTCAAGTTGAAGAGCTGCTCTGTAATTTTTCCTTCTACATTGTATATAATGTATTTATATCCATTATAAATCAATCCTCTTTGCAAGTTTGAGTAAGCCAAAAACAACGATTCACGGTGTGTAGTCTGCCGACCTTCCATTATTTTTTTCAATGACCGCCCCGTTACCGAAGACGGGATATCAACACCCACAAGGTCGCAAAGAGTAGGATATATATCGTAAAGGTAGCACAACGCATCACTTCGTTTTCCTGCAACCTTACTTCTGGGATCAATTATAGCCAATGGCACTCCTACGCTATGATCATACAGACTTTGTTTGCCCAGCAATCCGTTTTGTCCCATAGCCAATCCATTATCCGATGCAAACACGATAATCGTATTTTCACTCTCTCCGGTCTCTTCGAGTTTCTTCAAAATCCGACCAATTTGAAAATCGACCTCGCTTACCATTCCATAATAGAAAGCCAGTTCTTTTTGTATTTGTGCAGCAGTACGTGGCGTAGGCAGCACTTGTTCATCGCGTACGGTTAGTTCACCATTATCAAATGGATGTTGCGGAAGAAAATTCACCGGTACCGACAAGCGGTTAGCTATGTATTTTTTCCCATAGTCCGGTAATTGGTTTCTCGGATCATGCGGAGAAGTGAAAGCGACATAAACCATGAAAGGTTGCTTATCTGCTTTTACGCTATCTAAAAAATTCACGGTTGCATCGGCAAACATTTTAGAAGAAAAATCGGTACCCACAAAAGCTTTTTCATTATATGCACCCGTAGGATCATAATGGCGAAGCAAGGGAGAGCAATGTCCGTTAGTTTCGTATGTATGCATTCCTCCTAAAAAGATATTCTCACCGCTGGCAAACGAGCGATTAAAGGATGCCTTATCGGAGTGCCACTTGCCCGTTGCAAACGTTTGATATCCGTTTTTCCTCAACTGCTCGGGAAGCGTAGTATGACATTCAGGGATTTTCAATCCATCGCTTTGCACCTCGAACACTCCTCTTCCGCTTATCAGCATAGCCCGACTAGGCATAGAGAGTGCTCCGCATAAAGCTCCATTTGTATAAGTATGAGTGAATGTCACACCTCGCCTTATTAGTCCATCAATAAAAGGTGTTTCCACATCTTTATTTCCCAATGCGCAAATAGCATCAGACTGCATATCATCCACCAATATAAAAAGTATGTTGGGTTTCTGCGCAAAACATGGCTGATTACAAAAACCAGTCAAAGCCAATGAGGCTGATAGTATCGATTTTATATTCATAGTACTTTTTTCCGGACAAAGATACTAATTGTAAAACAATCCTCCTCATCAAACTATGAAATAAAGCAGTAAAATAGTGTTGATTATACTTCCCAAGTTCGTAGGAAATACTTTTTTGTTAAAAAAGCCTTTTTCATCTGTCTACAAATAGGGATTCGAACTTCCTATTTAGTTTTTACAGTAAAGAGTGTATGTTATGAGAAAAAAGTTTTATGTTTTATCCCTAAATTTCCTGCTACAGCTATTCGTACTTATGATTTATGTATTTATCTATAATAAATGTTGCTGCTAATCAAAAAGTCTTCATTACTTTTCGTCCAATTGATGCCTTAAAATTTGAATGAAATGCTCCCATAAGGTAGGCAGTGATTATCGAAGTTGATGGAGTACATGCTTATGGCATCCTCTTCCGAAGGGTTTCCTATAATATTGTAAAGCCCTATACGAAACATCAATCGGGCATCACGCCCTTTAAAAACTTTCGTATAGTTATAACTAGCATCTAATCTGTAATTTACATTCTCACGTTGACTTCTAAACTGCTCTATAGGTAATAATTCATCTTCCTCATTTACACTTTTTATTTTGCCCGATTGCAAAAACGTTCCAATTGAAATACCTGAGAAAGGTGTGAACTTATAAGTCATACCCAGGTTGAATGAATGAGGAATATCGTGCAATGAGGGAACTTTTCCTTTATCTTTCAAGTCGTTATACCACTCTTTACTACGCGCATATGAATAGGCAAACTGTAAAGTAAACTTTCTCCAATCGTTATATGAGAAGAATTTAATCCCATAGCTCTCCCCTTTTCCACTCATAATGTATTTTTCCCAAGCATTGTCTGTTGGATAAATTTCCGGCCGAAGTGCCATGATGTTTCGTCTCTGCTTATAATACACAGAACCCTCCATATAGCCGTGTTCCAGAAAATGCTTCCAGCCTATCTCATAATGTCCCGAGATACTCGGTTTGAACCCCATAATACTTGGCATTCTAAAATCGGTTGGCATAGGCATTAACCCAAGCCTTAGATAATGATAGAATTGCTGCATTTTTGAAATACCTACATATAAAAGGTTATTCTTACTCACTACATATTTAAGAGAAAAACGTGGCTGAATACTATAATAGTAACGAGAGTTTTGCGGCAGATAGCCCACTAAGTTGACACCGAATTGGCTATACAATTTATCTGTAACACGCACCTTCATATCATAAAAGAAAGACAGCTGCGTAATTGGCTCTTTAAGTGTCGTTATTGTATCTCCAAACACAGCCATATCAAACCGTTCGCGAGACGCTCTCATTCCACCCGAAAGAGTATACATCTGATGAATATCATAACTGAAATTAGATGAAAATGAAAATTCCTTGACACCTCCTCTAATATCCTTTTCCAAATTAAAACCGAGCAGAGGTGCATAAACCTTGTTACTATACGACGAATATGCCAGCGTATTCGTATTTATCAACTTTTTAGCCCATACCGTATTGAACGTAACAGCATACAGATCGTTATCCCAGTTCAATACCGAACGCAGTTTCTCCTTCTCCTCCGGATAGAAATAGTTATCATTGGTCTTATAGGCCATTATTTGAATAGACGAGCGTTCATTAATATCGTACGAGAGTTTAGCATTGAAGTCATAGAAAGAGTGGTTAAGTCGGTATTCTTCTGATAATAGACCATCAAAAAAATCGAGCCAACTTCGTCTTCCCCCGAGCATATAAGATAATTTATTCTTGATAATAGGTCCCTCCAACAAGACAGAGGCTGCAGGCATATCCAATGTCAAGGTTTGCGAATATTTCTGTTTGTTTCCCTCTTTCAGTTTTATATCTGTAATGGATGACAATCGACCTTCATATTCTGTAGGAAAGAAACTCTTATGAAATGTAACATTCTTTATTGCATCTCCGTTAAAGGGTGATAGCATAGAATTGATATGGCTGGGGTGATAGATAGGTACTCCGTCCAGTAACATCAGGTTTTCATCTCCTCCTCCCCCATTGACTTGGAGATTACCTCCGGCCATCGACCCAATCACACCAGGCAGAATATTGATTTGCGAGAAAAGGTCATAGCTATTGAAAGAGAGCATATTCGAAGGTGTTGCTTCATTAAGTTCAGTCGTTCCGTTTCGTGGCTTTATAGTCACTTCTTCAAGCTCAATAGAAACAGGCGAGAGTTCAATCTTCAAAACTCTTTCGCTTCTTATTTTCATTTCTTGTTGGAAAGAAGCATATCCCATATATTGTACTTCAATGTTATAATCTCCCGGAAGGAGGTTCAACGTAAACCAGCCCCTGCTATCGGTTAAAACGAATGTAGGTTTTTGGGTCTCTTTCCTAAACATGACTATCGCGCCGTAAAGCCTTTCGCCAGTGGTTTTCTCTCTGATAACTCCCGATACTACAAGCTCTCTTTTTCCATCAATCTGTATTATCAACTTATCAGTTTCTACCGGAATAGTCCTAAACTTATAGTCGTTGAGTATTTTTTCCAATATCTGCTGTACGGTCATCTGTTTTTGCGTAATATGTTGCACCTTATCAAGATCAATGAGCTGTGGATTGTAGGCTAACACCACTCCTTGCTCTTCTATAAGTTTAAACCACTCATGTACAGTAGCAGAAGAAGTGGTAATCTTTACCATTTCTTCTGCTACATGATTAACTGATTGAGATTGTGCTGCTACCTGCATAAACAGACAACATACAAACCCTACTAAAACAAGTTTTAATTTCATTTACGATTTAGTCATGGTAGAGCTTATAATGATCTTCAGCGATCTTTTTATATTTACACTTGCAAATATAACTTAATTCGACTAATATCGGGTCAAGTTCATTCAATTTTAACCGGGTTGTGATCCTGTTGTTTTTTATCGTTTGATCCAACTCTATCTTTACGTTATAAACTTGTTCTAACTCGCTGATCACTTCTACAATAGGTGTATTGACGAGGTTTAGCGTACGTACCTCATTGCCGAAAAACACCCCTTCATCCCTTATTTCTCCTTTTATAATCTTCCCATCTGCAACTGTTGCCTGTTGATTGGCTTGCAATATTATCTTCTTCTCATCAGCCGTCACCTTTACTGTTCCACTCTTAACAAACACATTCGCCCTGTTTTCTGCCTTGGCATCTATCAAAAATGAAGTGCCCAATACCTCTACCTGCACATTGTACGCTTGAATAACAAAAGGGCGCTTCACATTTCTCCGGATATCGAAGAAGGCCTTTCCTGATAGTGTGAGCAGCCGTTTTCCTCGACTCTTATACCCCTTGTATACAATTTTCGAATTCGGATACAGCGTCACCATTGAACTGTCCGGTAGGGTCACTATGCGACTGACCACACTGTTATTAGCCAGCGTTACACCTTGCCAATCGTCCCTTTGGGTAAAGAATATAACCAGACCGATTAGTACGGCTATCGAGGCGGCGAATGTGGCCACTTTATATAGATATGTTGTGTTTACTTTTTTCTTTATCTCAAGCTTTGGTTCTACAGTCAGCCACGCTTTGGCACTATCAAACGTCTCTTCTTCTACCTTCCTCTTATCGCTTAATAATATTTGAAGATGTTCGTATTCTTCCTTGTTATGCTCAATCCACACCTGAAGTTCCGCTTGCTGAATGGCGGTCATCGGTTCTTTAGCAAAATCTCTAGCCAATAGCTGATCGATGTTTTCTATACTTTTCATCTCTTGATAGTTGTTATAAGGATTGATATTAATGTAATCGAAAGAATAAAGAACGGATGATTCGTTACATATTCCCGGAGAGTTTTCATAGCTTTACCCATGTGATTTTCTACGGTTTTTTCGGATGTTCCTGTTGCTTCAGCTATTTCACGATACTTCATCCCTTTAAGTTTACTCATCAAAAAAACCTCTCTGCATTTGGGTGGCAAGATAGAAAGAGCTTTCTCGAGCACATCTTCAATCACTCTTTCTCTCTCATCATCCGTATCATCGATAGAGATTACGACAGACGAAGAGGTGACCTCATCTATAGAGACAGTATCCAGTCTGCGTTTGCGTAGAAAAGAGATACAATTATTCCTTACCGCCCCAGCCATATAAGCAACAAATTCCTTCTCCGGCAAAGAGTCTTTACCATTATTCCATACAGCCACAAAGGTTTCCTGCACAATATCCTCACACTCATCCCTGTCGGGAATGAATCGGTAAGCGACATTACATAAGGACGAATAGTTCTTATTAAACCTATTCTTAAACTGCTTTTTTCTCGCTAACTCTACTGTCACAATTGCCTATCTCTATTTAATTAAAACCTCATACTTACTCCCGCGGTGATAAATCCTCTGTAGCCTAAACCCGCTTCAAGAAACCCTCCGATCCGGTCGTTTCCAACTCGCACAGCTATCGGATTCACCTGAAACGCAAACTCAGTTGTAAAACGAGACTGATTATTGGCTATCAACAATTTCCCAACGTTGGTCATTCCCGTTTGCGTCTGCCTAGACATATTAACACCTACTGCTGCCGATCCGTATAGCTCGACCAACCTTCGTTTATAATAAACAAATTCGCCGGTTGGAAGTATTAAAAAGTTCAATACGTTCTCTTTTACCGCAGGAGTTTTCTCCTGCTCATACGTAATCTTACTGCTTATTCGGGAGAATCCCAAATCAGCCCCCACTCTGAATCGATCGATGGAATATCTATATCCGACCCCTATTACGCCCGATGATTTTGCGTCAGATCGACTCGTTCCAGTAATTGCATCAGCCAATCCCATTCCTAAAAATGAACTTGTGCTTAGTGTCAGCCCGTCGCTAATTGATAGCCTTATTTCATGCTTAGGAGAATAAATCAGATTATTTTTCGCCATGTCTTGTGCATGAATAGTGTTGGCACCTAACGCCAAAAACAAAAGTAATAGCAATAATTTAAATTTCATTTTATAACCTGTTTTTATTTGTAAATAAACTCTTCGATTGTTCGCTAGCTAATGAACTTCAGTAGTATAACTCACCCAGATCTAAATCCCCCTATACAAATACGTCTTTTTTAGAAGTTGAACGATAAAGTAACACCGTATCCATCTTTGATGAGATAGGGTGATAGGCTGGGAACCGCTCCACTTCGGCTCATATTGTTTTTCCATAACATATCATTCAAATAAGGGCTCAACCAATAGGCAATCCTGACGCTCAGTATCCCAACTCCTGCACCGGCCAATACATCCGACAAGAAATGCCTGTTGTTGTAAATACGCATAGCTCCAGTCATTGCTGCCAAAGCATAACCCGTTGCTGCAATAAGCGGATACTCTTTTCCATATTCCATGCGAAGTAGCTCTGCTCCCATAAAAGCAGTAGCCGTATGTCCCGAGGGAAAAGAATTTTTAGAAGATTGGTCGGGACGCATTCTTTGAACCGAGTATTTTCCTGCGTTCACCAAGGTAGCTGTCAAAAGGATAGACAGGGGCAAAGTGATCACCTGTTTTTTAAAACCATTCTCCGACTTCACCCCACATACCTCCAACAATAAGACCGACGCGGTGGGAACGTACTGAATATAATCGTCATAGCTCACCCGCTTGTGTTGTGCACTGACTCCTCTATTTATCTGGTTATCTACCGAACGTATTCGCTGCGAACAAAGAGCCAAAGCTCCCGAACCAATCAATAACGAAGGTGATATGAGTTGAGTATAGATGAATACTCGAGTTTTTTTTTCATGGTGATGGCAAGTGGTTGCAGTTACCGAATCGGTTGGAGGCAAAGCCTCATTGGAGGCGAGAGAATAATAGGGAAAAAGAAGTAATAATTGGATAAGCAATGTCTTTTTTTTCATGCGGTTTGTGTATATAAACTAGGGGTTATAAGATAAAAACGTATTTTTATCTTATAACCCCTAGTGAATCAAAAGCAAAAACTCAATACTAGAGATTTACTTCATCGACATTAAATTCAGTAACATCAACCCTGCTGTTCTTTGGTATATCCAAAATATTATATTAAAAGCGAGCCATAGACATGCCAGCAATCGCTAAAATCAATAAGTTTGATTTTAAGAGGAAATTTGCTAACACTAAATAGTTAAGGATATAACAACCTAAAAAAGGATCAACTTCTGTCGATTTATAATAATATTACCCTCGATAATATCAAAAAAAGAACGACAGCAGAAGTCCACAACTAGTTTTCTACTGCCGTTCGTTAATAATAGATTATTTGCCATCATCAGGGAAACGTTGCCCTATTTTCCATAAGACATTATCTCCCAAGAATGAAGAATCCCAACCATTTTTTGTATAATCTTTTATTTTCGTCCCTTCACCTTCATTACATTTCCAATAGAGTATCAATCCTTCACTATCAGGAGATACGACATACATATTATTAAGTATTTCAGCCTGTGAGCGGCAAACAGTCCAAACCCTTAACTCATTAGCATAACCATTTAATGGAACTCCACCATTATTTCCAAAAGCAATTGAAGCGAACTTAAATACTTCACCTGCTTTTGCATGGGGAGTTGTAAAATCTAAAACTCCATCTACATATAATCGAATATTCGTACCATCATAGGTAAATGCCATATGATACCATTTGTTTTCAGAAAATCTAGCTGAGCTTTGTGGAATATTTCCTCCAATTTTTGCTTGGAATTGATTTTGATCACATATTACATCACCAAAGCGAGTATAAACACTAGAAGTACCGCTTCCGCCAATGTTCCATAGTGTTACGTTATTCCGATTATACTTAGTCAAATTTAAATTCCATTCTAGGGTCCACTGAGAAGCTTCAATCGGTGTTTCCGGTTTGAAACTAAGCCCATTCATTCCCTTCCCCCAATAGGGTACATCAGTTACAATAATTTGATTCAGTATTACAAGCATTTTGGCACTTGTTTGCAATATACTTACACCTCCGTCAACTTTTTGTATTTCTATAGGTAACGCAAATCTATCAGAAGGTTCAAAACTCTCATCATAAGGTTTAATATTCAACTCAATAGGGCTTGCGGTAACTTCTCCTGCTCTAATAATAGCTTCACCAGCATCAGACAAGGTATAAAAATCAGCAGGAAGCATCTTATAATTAGTACCATTGATCTTGTTGTATTCCTGTAGTAAACTTTCATTAATTTGATAATTCACCTTTACATCAGAATCGACCTTTCGTGCTAATCTTGATGTTATAATAGTAGATGCTCCGAGTTCATCAATTGTAACAATTTTCTCTATCTTAGATTGTGCATCTGTAAAATAAACGGCATTTTCAGTAATATCATACTCAGGTTTGCATGACATTAAAAACGACAAAAGTAATAAATAAGTAAATATTTTCATTTTTGTATTTTTTTTGATGATTTATTCAATAAAATTTAATTCAGCCATACCTGCACCTTGTGATAAGCTATAATGCTGTTCAACCTTAAGCTTAAGGTATCTTACCGGTTTTGCATAAACAAATTTAATTGTATTTGTTATTGCAGGTGAACTAGCAGAAGCCGGTCTATTTAAAGTACCACTTTGACCATAACACAACCAATCTTCTCCATCAGCACTAACCCATATAGATAAGAGTTTAGGGTTTGCAAAATAATTACGGTATTCTACGTTACCCGTTAACGTCACTATCTTTACTCCTTTAATTGGCTTTACTTCTCCCATATCTACAATCAATTCACTATAGGCATAACTAGCTCCACGCCATCCACTAACAATATCACCATCTTTCACATATGATGCATCATACGTTGTATTGTTATAAATATCAGAGGTCGATACCAACCAACGAGTCCGATCAGCTTCTTCGCCCACCAGATCTTCTGTGGATTGATCAATATTAAAAACGTTTTTTCCGACATTTAATATAGTAAACGCTGTAGAAGTATTAGAACTTATTGCCACTCCTTTATCCTTAGAAGAGAGTGTAGAAATGCTCATAGGGAGAACATAAACATCAGACTTTATATTTAACAAATTTAAATCAACATAACACGTATCCATTATATTTCCGGCAGAAATCACGACTTCTGAGTTCTTGATAGAAAAGCACTCTTTAGGAAGAGACTTATAATTTGTTCCGTGCTGTTTATTATATTGTTCAACAAGCTCTTGATTCACCTCTAAAGCGACCCTAACATCCTCAGACGTTTCACGAGTCAATTTCACTGGAAATTTTAATTTATCAATACTTACAGGCATACTTCCGTCGGGAAGATATGATCGAGTTATATTTACATCATTATTCGGACGCAAATAGACATAAAGTTCTTTCGAACCTAATTCTTCCTCACATGAAGATAAAATGGCGTAGCCAACAAATAAGATGACCCAGAATAATATTTTTTTCATATTTTCTATTTTTTCATTTAACATATACAATCAAGGTTTTACTGCAGGATTCATTATTTGAATGGCTTGTCTCATAAACTTATAATCAGGATTATGAGCATATTCATATTCCATATGAAAAACACCTACACCACCTTTAGGCCCATTAGCGTCTTCCGGCTGCCACCTAGCCATACCTTCCAATGAGCTCATTTTATTACCATATTGATCCACATAATTAGTTCCTCCTGTCTCCCAATAAGCCTCAAAGTTTTCAGCAACAATTAATTGCTGTGGACGTATACGTTTTTTTACGCTATCCCATCTCCCTTGTAACTTACTGGGATTTTGGGTACCATATGCTTGAGACACTGCATAGTCTGCATATTTCCACCCCTCTTCTGTTATATAGCTAATATGTCCATCAACTATAATTAATTTATCCGGCCCTAAGTATTCTCGCATACAGCGTAATAATGTCGTCATATTCGTGCTATTATAAAATAGGTCATTACCACTACATTCATGATCAAAATCAATACCATCGTATCCGTATTTCTGAATTGAATCTGCCAAAGCTCTTGCAACGTAAGGGATATTTTCTGCTGTATTCTCAAGAACATCAGGTGGGAAACCCAAATTTACTAGATTATGAGAGAAAAGAGTAAAGATCACTTTGGTCCCTAAAACCTCTTGTACATACCTTAAATCTTCCTTTTGTCTATCTGACAAGTTATATTTTGTCGGCCCCCAAATTGAAATAATATCCATACTATCAGGAGCAGCTGCCAATGCACCACGGCCCGACGTTGTGCCTCCATTCCAAAATCCAAACCAGCCAAAAGCCAATTGATGTTCGGCTTTTTTATATGCCCTCAAATTGGCATAATACTCTGGAGTTTTTTCAATTCGATTTTCAACGTCTTGAATTGTTATCTTTTCAGGCATAGTCATATCTTCGCATGAAGACACCACAAAACACCCCACCATAAAAAACAAGAGATATTTAAATATATGTTTCATTTTTATTCGTTTTATTATTATTATTTTGCATCCCACCACAGTTTAACAGCACCATTATCAGTACCACCTAGCCATTTATCCACTGCATTTTGGACATTCTCAGTATTATTAATATATTCGCATGGTGGGAAAGGTAAACGTCTTACCTGAACTTTAGAATTAACAATATTCCCACTGGCATTATATACTATCGGAAAGATTTTCGGATATCCAGTACGTCTAAACTCACTCCAAGCCTCTTGCCCATTAGGGTAAAGTGCAATCCATTTTTGAGTAATAATTCGCTCCAATTTAGTTTCCAGATTGGCAGTATCATCCCATTTTATAGTGATGGAAGTTGCTGGAGAAATATTTTGTACTGAATAAAGAGGGTTCACATAATTCATGGGTTTCTTAGTATCATCTTGCATATAATCATCGGATCCGGGTACAGCGTATTGAGCAAAAGAGAGTCGAATTCCCTCCTCATAAGCTTCTTGAGCTGTAACACCATTCATATCCCAACCGCGCAATGCTCCTTCTGCCTTCAAAAAAGCAACTTCGGAAGCTGTAAGCCAAAAAATAGGGGTATCTGATTCAATATTAGGTGCTGAAAAAAACTTATAATCAGAAGCATTATTTACTTGAATACCATTACGCACACCAAAATATCCCGTTTGATTATTCAAAGTACCTTGGGTAAAATACCTAGAAATTCGAGGATCATCATATCCTCCCATAAAGGACTGCATACTTGCTCCCATACGAACTTCATTGTATCCAAAAGCAATTGTATAGATTGGATTTACAACTTTAATTCCATTAGCTGTTTGTATAGATGCATTATCACTGTTTGAAAGAATTACTCCAACAGAATGCTTTATAGATTCTTCTGCCTTCTGTTTGGCTAAAGTAGGATTTACATATGCAATGCGCATAGCTAAACGCAACTTTAACGAATTAGCAAACTTTATCCATTTTACATAATCACCTTTATAAACCAAATCGTAATCTGCCATTGGAGCTGCACCTGGATTAGTAGTTGTAAAAAGAGTCAAAACTTCAATGGCTCTGTCTAACTCTTGAAAAAAGAGATTATATACCTCTTCTTGACTATCATAAGGAGAGGTAAGTCCCCCACCTCCTACCTTAGAATATGGAATTGGTCCCCACATATCTGTAAATCTATGCAAAGAAGCAACCTTCAAAATCTGAGCAAATTGAAAAGCATGAGAGTTCTCATCAGATCCTAAAATTTTCTTGATCTCAAGCCAAGCACCAAAAGCTCCTGTATATACACTCTTAAAACACTCATCCTGCCATTTATCATAGAAAAAATAGGTAGCATGATTTTTATTACTATTCCAATTATTGACTACAGACATGTGACCGGAGAAAATATCTCCTACAAGGTTTTGAGACCTTTGATATTGATTATCATTTGTAGATATCACATTTTGTTGTAGTTGGGCATAAAAAGCTCCAACTCGAAAATTATCTCCATCCAAATCATCTCCATCAGGTTGATAAGGTTTTTTATTATCAAAACCATCGGTACAAGCGAAAGAAACGGCTAAAAAGAGAGTATAAGCTATTCCTTTATATATATTCTTATGCAATAATTTCATAATTATATCTTTATTTTTTAAAATTCAACTCTTAAACTAAAACCTATATTTCTTAAACTAGGTTGCATAAAATAATCAATTCCTTGGTAATAGTTTCCAGTAGAAGCAATAACCTCTGGGTCAAATGGAGCTTTATTATAAATCATCCATAAATTGCGTCCGACAAATGAAACATTTAATGAAAAATAATCGTTAAACCATGACTTAGGCATCATGTATCCAAATGTTAGTTCCTGCAAGCGAATATTTGTAGCACTGTACACATAATTTGAAAGCATTCCAGTTTCACCACTGCCAATATATTCATAATAATATTGCGTATCTAGTTTTCCATAGTTCACAAGTACACCACCATTATCACGTGCAATAGCCGATTCTTCTGACACTCCATAAGCATCCATTATTGCCTGTGTTGCTGATATAACTTCACCCCCAATACGAGCGTTAAATAAAAATCCAAGATTAAAATTCCTATAAGAAAATGAGTTACGGAACCCAAGATTAAAATCAGGATTTGCACTTCCTACTTTCTGTATGCAATCTACTGTTTGCAAAGTATTTGTATTAGGATCAACGTATATAAACCCTTGATTGTCTTCACGTAACTTATTAGATGTATACAAATCACCAATAGAACCTCCTTCTTTTAGAATCATACTATAAGATCCTGTCTTACTCATCTCCAAACTATTAATAGTAAGAGTTTCACCGGTTATTGGGTCTGGATAGTTTCTAACCAATTCTATTATTTTATTACGATTCATACTAAAAGTCAGGTTCGAGTTCCAACTTAACTTTCCAAATGTATCATTAAATGAAAGCATTGTTTCTATTCCCCAGTTCTCAACATTTCCCGCCTGCAAATAAAAAGAAGAATAGCCTGACGAAGGTGATAAAGTTGATTTAAAAATCTGGTCATAAGTATTTGATCTATAATAAGTAGCATCTAACCCCAATCTACCATCAAACATTTTTAGATTTACTCCAAATTCATATGATTTTGTTCTTTCTGGTTTTAAGTCCTTAATGGGGTAATGGGTATTAGTTGAAATCTGCCCTTGACCAGTATAAGCATATGTAGGATGAGCTAAGTATGGCGTCGGTGCATTACCGACAGAACTATAAGAGCCACGTAATTTCAAAAAAGTTACCCAATCTGGCATTTTCATCATTTCTGTTAAAACCGCAGAGACACCTACTGAGGGATAAAAAAAACTTTTAGTAGTAGTGCCCATCAAAGAAGAATCCCAATCATTACGTGCTGTAGCACTTACATAAATCATACTTTTATATCCAACTTCTGCGCTTGCAAAGATAGATTGTGCTTGTCTTTGATCACCTTCTTGAAGTAAAGCAGCTCCACTACCATACAAATCTATATTTTTTAGAGCAAAGAAATTAGGACTTTTCAATAAATGCCCACAAGTACCACTTCTATCACTTTTTGTATCATGAATACTTGTACCAATATTAGCTGTCAAATCAAATAGCTCAAATCGTTTATTTACATTAGCTATTAAATCAGCATATTTATCACTACTTTGATCTTTAAATGTCAACATATATCCTTTTGATCGTGCATGCAAAGGATCAGTCGAAGCATAAAGATGCCTATCATGCTGTAACAACGTATTATCTAACCGTAAGCGTCCGGAAACATTTAACCACTCTGTCACTTTATAGCGTAATCCGACATTAGCCATGTAGCGATCTCTGTTATTAGTAAAAACATTACGATTTGCTATCCAATAAGGATTTTGCATAGCTTTACCTTGATTTCCATATGGCCAATATTGAGTCATAATTTTACGTCCTTCATCATAACGTTCATAAAGACGGACATTATCAAAGCTTTCTCCTCTTGGGAATAGATAAACAGAAAGTAATGGATTATAATATTGTCCTTGTGCTAACATATTTTGATCTTCCTGAGCAATATAGCTAAAACCAAGATCAAGATTCACTTTATCTTTAAAAAAACTACTCGTATTTTTTATCGTAAAATTATATCTATTATATTCATTATTAGGAATTATACCCCCTGAATTAGTTACAGAAGCCGAAGCAAATGTCTGATTTTTCTTTGTTCCTGTAGAAATAGAAAGAGAAGTTGTTGTGCTATAACCTGTACGAAAAAAATCAATAGGATCATAAGAAGATGGGGTTTCCAGTTTATCCCCCCAACTGGCAAACTCTCCTTTTTTATTTCCATAAGTATTTTGAAAACGAGGAGTAACAAAAGGCTTCATAAAATCTGTATTATGAGCAAATACGATCTTTGCTTCGCCCTCTGTGCCTTGCTTTGTTGTTATTAAAATAGCACCGTTAGCCGCATTACTACCATATAGTGCAGCAGCTGATGGTCCTGTCAAAATTGACATACTTTCAATGTCTTCAGGGTTGATATCAGAAATTCCCTCTCCAGACGTAAGACCTGAAAAAAGTCCTTCAGAAACTCCTCCTTGAGAGTTACTCATAGGAACACCATCTATCACATAAAGTACATTATTACTTTTTGAAATAGATTTAGAACCACGCATCACCACTTTTGTAGCACCGCCTATTCCTGAAGCGCTACTATTAATTTGCAGACCTGCAACTTTTCCTGTAAGTGATTTTACAAAGTTAGCATCTTTTACAGCTGTAACTTCACTCGACTTAACTTCTTGCACATTATAACCCAATGCTTTCGATTTTCTCTTAATACCCAGTGCTGTTACCACAACCTCATCCAACACTTCAGCATCTTCTACCATCGTAATAGCAAGTTGTTTACTGTCTTCTATTTTAATCTTTTGGGTTGTATATCCGATATAAGAAACAATAACGGTATTTCCCTTTTGTACTTTAAGTGAGAAATCACCATCCAAACCGGTTACCGTTCCATTGGTTGTTCCCTCAATTTGTACGGTCACCCCAATAAGTGATTCTCCTTTACTGTCTTTCACCACACCTTTGAGTTGAAAGCCATTATCTTGAGCAACATCTAATTTGCCCTCGGAAAGAATAATCTGATTATCAACAATGGTATATTTTACATTCGTTCCAGAAAAGATTTCGCGCAACATTTCCGGAATGTCACTCTTATTATCAATTGAGACTATCCGATTGTTATTAATCGTTTTACTATTGTAAAGGAATACATATCCCGACTTTTTCTCTATCTGATTCAGCACAGACTCAACCGTGACATTAGACAGACGAATGGGAGTATTGGTTTTTTGCGCATATCCGGTTGCGGCTTGCAACTGAAAGGCTACAAAAAACAGCATTATGAAACTAATCTTCATGGCTAAAGGAAGTTTTAGATTTAAAGAACATTTATATTTTCTTGCAATAAATGAATATTTTTTTTTCATATCTTTGCGGTTAACTAAAGTTTGTTATTATTAATAAACTATTTGGTATGGGGAGATCCGTATGAATTTGCAAGACTCGGTCGGACTCTCTTCATTTTTTTAAGGTAGGAAGGATAGCTGCTCCAACAGTATTCTTCCTATTTTCTTTTATTTTTCTATATCATAGGCTGCCTGTTTTTCATATGGTTACTATAATTTTATTTTTAGTGAAAGTTTCGTCTTTCTTTTGGACTGATTGAACCTGCTCCCACTTCATTTCTGCCGTTTTACTTAAATAATCAAGTATCTGTAGCAATGTTTCGTCTTTAAAAGTGGCTCGATAACGATATTCCTTTCCAGATTTATTTTGTAATTCTATATCCACATTGAAATGTCGTGATAAACGCTTCAACACATCCGGAAGTGCAGCATTACGAAAAATTAGCTTCCCATCTTTCCAAGCAGTTTTCTCATCCACATCAACTTGCGATTTTTGTAACTGATGTGTTGCTTTATCGTAACTAAAGCGCTCTCCGGGCTCTAATTTCACTTGACCTTTTAGGTCAGGAACAATCACATTAACCTTGCCCTCTTCTAGCGTTGTCTCAATCGAAGTTTCGTCCGAATAGGCATTCACATTGAAACGGGTACCATATACATATACGCTCATGCCACTCTTGGTATGTACATAGAAAGGAGATTCGGAATTGGCTTGTACATCGAAATAGGCTTCACCATTTAACTCCACTTCGCGCTTGTCTGCATAAAACTTAACCGGATAGCGCAAGCGGGTACCTGCATTAAGCCAAACAACAGAACCGTCGGGCAATTCATAACGAATCACTGTACCAGAAGGGGTAGTTACCTCGGCATATTGAACCACCTCATCCATCGGCTGACTCCAATATAAATATCCTAATATAAAAGAAGAGAGCAACAAGGGAAGTGACAACATAGCTGCGTAACGCATTACATTAACCTTGAAATGATTTGCTCGATTTCTCTTGATAATACCCTGTGTTCGTAGATACCCTGCTTCTACATCAACATCTTCCATCAGCTCGATATCGTCTGCAATGGCCAGCGACAAGCGCAACTGGTGTAAATGCTCACGCAATTCATTAGAGGCAGCCAATTCTGCCTCTATCGCTTTTTCTTCTGCCGACGTACATTGCCCTTTGCAATAACGCAACAAGCTTTCTGAATCTCTGAATTCAATCTGTTTACCCACTATTTTTATATTTTTTGAATCGTACTGAATGCTTCGTTTATTAATAATACAATCCATACTAAAAAAAAGGACAGGTTGTTTTCTTTTTTTTTAGTATGAGTCAGAAAATATTCCATCTACATTTTAACAGTGTTAATTGTATCTAGTCTTGTGCGGATCTATTTATACAAGAGTATATAGACTTGGCATGAAAGACTACGTACTCATTGCCCCAGAAACTACGTATTTAACACAGCATTAAAATAGTTCTTTTGCAAACAAAGAGAAGCATTATAAAAACTAATTAAAAATAAGAAAACAAGATACTAATAATCAATAACTTAAATAGACACCAAAACTTATTTCAACTCATTGCTGTCTATTTTAGATCAAGCATCTCCTACTATAATATCAGCTCTTAATAGCAATGATACTTATGCATTTATCAAGTTCATTTTTTTTTCGGCGCAATACTTTTTATGGGGAAAAGAGAGGTTGTTGATTTGCTCGATCGAAAGCCCTTAGAAAAAACAATGAGTCAAATTTAGCTTTTTTAATTATTAGCGTTATCTTTGCAACGCACATGAATAGTTACACCAGCGACTAAAACGATGAGAATATCCTTTACTAGTACGAATAAAGAAAAAGACTTTAAAAAATTATACGAAGAGTATTACGCCCCGTTCTGTCTATATGCCAAACGATTTATTGACGATTCTAGTACCTGCGAAGACATTGTTTCGGACGTATTCGCTTCTTTATGGGATAAAGAAGATTCCTTTGAATTAAATAAGACAACAGCATTGGGATATTTAAAAACCTGTGTACGTAATAGCTGTTTGAACTACCTAAAGCACCTAGAGTATGAATGGAGTTATGCCGAACTCTGCCAGAAACGTGACCCAATATATGCAACAGCTCCCGATAGCATTTATACACTCGAAGAGCTTTATAAGATGTTGTATGAAACACTGAATAAGTTGCCCGAAAGTTATCGAGTTGTATTTACGAAAAACTTTTTTGAAGGCAAAACACATGCCGAGATAGCTAAAGAGATGAACTTAAGCGTAAAATCCATTGACCGATACAAACAACGGACAATGGATTTTCTACGTGCCGAATTAAAGGAGTATTTGCCTCTAATCGCTTGGGTATTGTTGCACCGCAATGCCTTTTAGCGACTTCGTCCTTGCAGCTTTTGCTGGTCCAAACGCGACTTCATCGTTTTTACAAGCTCTGGATAATGCTCCACCAGGTTGTTTTGTTGGCTGGCGTCTTGCTCTAAATTGTATAATTGCATAGAAGGTCGATCACTCGCTTCTTTCTCGGGCAAAGCCCAGCCACCCGAGCCTTTACAATCTAACAGTACCCACGGCCCCTGACGAAAAGCAAAATAACCTTCGACAGAATGAGATATAAGCGACTCGCGCAAATGAGACTGTCCACTTGACTTCCCCCGTAATACGCTCCAAAAGCTATAGCTATCTTCGCCTGCATCGGGAGATAAGGGAGTTTGTAGCATCTCGGCACAGGTAGCCAATAAGTCGGTAGAACAAACCAATTGTGACGATCGGCTACCTGCCTGAATCTTTTGAGGCCATGTTACAAGGTAAGGAATCCGGTGACCTCCTTCCCAGATATCTGATTTTGCACCCGAGTAGATGCCATTAGCACGATGATTAAACGCGTTGATATCCTCCTGTCCCCACATCGATCCGTTATCGCTGGTGAAAACAACAATTGTGTTCTTATCCTGACCGCTCTCTTCGAGTGCCTTGTAGATCTGACGTACCACGTCATCGACCATACAAACAAAATCGCCATACACACCGGCATTAGACCGATGACGAAACTCTGCCGACGGAAGCCAGGGAGTATGAGGCGCGCTAAGAGGGAAGTATAGAAAGAAGGGCGATTTATTTTTGCTAGCCTCGTGAATGTACTTTACTGACTGCGCAGTGAAGCGTTGCAAACAAGTATCATGGGAGAAATCGTCTGCAATATCTCCATGACGATACCACATGCCCTTTGCTTCATCGCTTTTCCATGTCGGAGCATGTCGGTTTACGGGAGCGGTCAGCTTGCCATTTTCAATGTATACATAAGGAGCCATATCGAGCGATGCAGGCAGGATGTAACTATAATCAAAACCACAATCGGTGGGTCCGCCGGTAATGGAGGCTTCGTAGTTTACGTTCTGTGTATCCGTAGTATCCCATTCGCTGCCTTCGTACAGTGCCTTCGTACTGTCTTTTTTACTCCAATGAAGTCCCAGGTGCCATTTACCAATACAGGCAGTACGATAGCCATTTGCTTTCAGAAAGGAGGCTACTGTTTCACGCACCGGTTCAAGCAATGGTTCGGAGTATCCGGTTAACACTCCTTTTTTTAACGCCGATCGAAAAGCATACCGTCCGGTCAACGTACCATAGCGCGTGGGAGTACTAACGGCCGAATTGCTATGTGCATCGGTAAACTGCATTCCGTTGTCAACCATGTGGTCTAACGCAGGAGTGGGTATCTGCGAAGCGGCATTCAATGCACGGATATCTCCAATACCCATATCATCTGCCAATATATAAATAATATTAGGTTTCTCGACCGACGATGCCTTTGCCACACCTGCCAAAAGCAAGAGAGAAGGCAGGCCAATCAAGGCTCTGTTACGTATCATGCTGTGTTTCATTTTCTTTCATTTTTAAAAATAGTGTGCCACTCTTGTTTCATTCGTTTCACAGACTCTGTGCCGTACTCTTTTCCATCGAAAGAGTCTTTGTATTCGTTAAACTGATTATATAAGATCTTCTTGAGATGCTTTGCCTTTTTAGGCATTACTTCATGCAAGTCCTTCTGTTCAAAGGGGTCTTCTTCTATATTATACAACTCATACTGCCCCTCCGAGTAATAGAGCTTATAGTCCGATTCAAGAACAGCACCCTGAAGCATGGAGCCAAAGAGTAACGGTTTACTGCGTGCACGAGTCGAGCCATTCGCAAAGCGTCGGAAAGACTCCCCGTCTAACGCTTGCTTGGTGGAGCCCGTATGACCCAAAATATCTAAAACAGTAGGAAAATAATCAGTTGTAGAGCATGCTTGTGCTACATGCTTCCCGGCAGGTGTCTCTTTTCTCCATACCATAAATGCAGGGACTCTGATTCCACCTTCGTGCAATGAGCGTTTAAGCCCTTTAAAGTTGCCTGCAGATCCGGGAGTACCTATTTCGGGACCGTTATCACTACAAAACAGGATGAGTGTATTTTCATATAAACCCAATTCTTTGAGGTGAGCAACCAAACGCCCTACCTGCTCGTCCATGGCGGTGATGCATCCGTAATAGTTTTGCTCTTCCATAGAAAACCCCTGATACATGGCTGCATGTTGAGGCGACGCAACACATGGCAAGTGAGGGGCATGAAACCAGATTACACTTAGAAACGGCTGATTCTTCAGGCGGTTATCCTCAATAAAGGGAAGAACACGATCCATAATCACCCGACTATCATCTCCACTCACCTGATCGGTTACTTTATTTCCGGCTATATCCCAATAGGAGGTGCCGTAATCTCGCACAGACTCTCCGGGAGTTACAGCATTCCAAAACCGGCCGTTGTTCTTTTCCGGGCATATCATGGGGTCGTAAGTGGGGACTTTTGACTCCGTAACAAAAGCAATATCATAGCCATGCTCTACCGGAGGATTATATAGATGGGGATACGCTGCACCACCCCGATTGGCATCTTTGCCTTGCTTTGTCAATGTACCTAAATGCCATTTGCCAAAATGACCGGTAGCATACCCCTCTTCTTTTAATGTTTCGGACAGGCAGATCTCTTCCGGACGAAGGATACCTTCATTGGCCGAAAAAACTCCCGTGCGAAAGGGATGACGACCGGTGAGAACACTTGCTCTGGTTGGCGATGAAAGTGGAGCCGCTGCATAGAAGCGGTCAAAAACAACCCCATCGGAGGCCAATGCATCCAGATGGGGCGTTCGTATGATGCGATTGCCGTTGAACCCGACATCTCCCCAACCCAAATCATCGGCCATGATAAGAATCACATTAGGTTTGTCGGTTTGCTTAGCAAAAGCACACAGTGGAGTAACAATAAAGCCAAATAGATATAAAGTGCTTTTCTTCATAATTCTTTTTAATTTTCAGATATAATACTGCCAAGTCGAATGAGCTCCTCGGCAGTTGTTTAATAAAAGTTGGATTAACTTTCCTGCACGTTCGTTCTAAACATAGATCGTGCCAGTTCTCTACATGCCACACGGTCTACCTTCCCATTGCCCGTCAGAGGAATCTGACGTACGGGAATGATGTACTTTCCGCATCTATAGTGTTTGGGCATATTGGCTTCGACCAGCACACGTATCTTCTCTATCTCAAGTATCCCTTCGACCAGTAGCACAACAGCCTCGCCAAGTCTCTCGTGAGGAACCGAAGTGAACACAAAGGGCATCGGAAGGACAAACTGCAACCACGCTTCGAGTATTTCGGGTTGTAGTTTGATACCGCCGCTGTTGATCGTATTGTCTCGCCTGCCAAGGATCAGAAATCCACCTTCGGGGGCGAGAGCAGCGACATCGTTGGTCGTCAGCGCTTCATCGCATATAAGAGGTGCCTCAATGACCAATGTATGATCGGGCGAAATGGAGAACTTCACTCCCGGCAGGGGATGATACGTAAGACTGTCGGACGTATCGCTATTCAAACGGCAAAGGGCAACGTGAGACAGGGTTTCGGTCATGCCGTAGGTAGAATAGACTTCGCCCGGCAGTTGGCATATCTTATGCCAGGCTTGGGTGGTAACAGGCCCTCCGCCGATAATCAATGTGTCGATGCGACGAAGACGCTTAAGCTCTTTGGGCGTATCGAGCGTATTATAAACCTGCAACGGCACCATGGCGGCAAAGCGGATTTTCTCTTTAACATCGGCCAGCGGATGCCCGGAAGGAGTGCGAACGATCAGGTTCAACTCGCCCACCAAGGCGCGCACGACCATCATCTTTCCTGCAATGTATCGCAAAGGCATACAAAGCAGGGCGGTATCTCCTTTGGCGAGTTTGAATACCTCGCACGTAAGGCGTGCACTTTGCATCATTTGCTCCTTGCGAACGATCAGCTCCTTCGGTGTTCCGGTAGAGCCCGAAGTATGCACCCTCATCGTGGGCGAATCATCGAACCACGCTGTGAGAAAGGTATAAAGCTCGGCCAGCATCGGAGGCGTTTGGGTGTTAACGGAGGCCGACAGGCGAGCAATGTCTGCGGCCGAATACGTTTTCCCCTCCAATGTAATGTACTGCTCTTTTCTGTTTAAATTCATCTGTTCGGATTTACGTACCATAAACAATCTTTTCGTATCTCTAAGGGCATGGCTATGTTGTCTGTAAAAAGAGCACCTGTGCCCAAGCCCTGTGGCAACGGATTATCGAAGGTGGCACACCACTGGGCAATGGCGTTGAGACCGATGTTCGACTCCAGGGCGGAGGTAATCCACCAACCGATCTCCCGTTTACGAGCCTCCTCGATCCACTCCTCGCCACCGCTCATACCTCCGTGCAAGGAGGGTTTGAGGATGATGTATTGCGGACGGATCGTATCGAGCAGTCGCTGCTTATCTGCCACACGATGCCAACCGATCAGCTCCTCATCGAGCGCAATGGGGAGGGGTGTTTCGGCCGTCAGGCGTGCCATCTCCTCGTAGTGACCGGCTCGTATGGGTTGTTCGATGGAGTGCAGATCGAAGTCGGACAGGCGCTTTAGCTTCTCCAGTGCATCGGCCGGGTCGAAGGCTCCGTTGGCATCGACCCTCAGCTCCACCTCCGCAGCCCGAAAGTGAGCCCGGATGTGGCGTAGCAAAGCCAGCTCCTGCTCAAAATCAATCGCCCCTATCTTCAGTTTGATGCACCGAAAGCCGGCCTGCATCTTCGTTTCGATTTGCTCAAGCATTTGCCGATAGTTGCCCATCCAAATGAGCCCGTTGATCGGTATTCCGGCTTCACCACGACCGAAAGGGGTATCCCACAGGGCGTAGCTATCTGCTTGGAGATGGCGAAAGGCGGTTTCGAGTGCAAAGAGAATCGATGGATAAGGGCGCAATGCCTCGACATCGATCTTTCCCGTTGCCGCCGTCTGTGCACAGAGGGAGGCGAGGATGAGGGGATAATCGGGCAGATCGTCGCAGCTCAATTGAGGCAACGGCGCACACTCTCCGATGCCTATCCGCCCGGGAAACTCGTCGGCAGTTAGGTGAATATACCACACCTTGCGGGTTACGTAGGTGCCGCGTGAGGTACCTGCCGGTTTCTTGAAATGTAGTTGGTGAGGAATCACCTGAATATAATACATAGGGTTCTGTTTTGGAGTATTATTGTACTACCGACTCGTGCCGCTCTGTACTAGATGCTAGTACTGCCCTGTACTGAGGTCTAGTACCGCCCTGTACTGGATGCCAGTACTGCCCTGTACTGGATGCTAGTACAGCCCTGTACTACGTGCTAGTACAAAACTGCACGAGCTGCTCGATCAACAGCGCCTCGGTTAGGGGAGCTTTTGATATTGCTTAAAATTCGGTTTACGTTTCTCAAGGAAAGCATTCTTCCCCTCCTGAGCCTCGTCGGTCATATAGTAAAGCATGGTGGCATCTCCGGCCAACTCTTGAATACCGGCTTGTCCGTCGAGTTCGGCATTAAGTCCGGCCTTAATCATGCGAAGGGCGAGCGGGCTGAGCTGCATCATCTCCTCGCCCCACTGCACATACTCGTCTTCGAGTTGTTCGAGCGGAACGATTTTGTTGATCAACCCCATATCCAAGGCCTCCTGCGCATTGTACTGCCGACAAAGGAACCAGATTTCGCGCGCCTTCTTCTGCCCTACTACGCGCGCCAGATAGGAGGAACCGAATCCGGCATCGAAGCTGCCCACGCGCGGCCCGGTTTGTCCGAAGATGGCATTTTCGGATGCAATAGAGAGGTCGCACACAACGTGCAGCACGTGTCCGCCGCCAATCGCATATCCGTTGACGGCTGCAATAACGGGCTTGGGAATACTGCGTATCTGCTTCTGCACATCGAGCACACTCAATCGGGGCACACCGTTCTTATCGATGTATCCGCCGTGGCCTTTTACATTCTGGTCGCCACCCGAGCAGAAGGCCTTATCGCCTGCACCGGTAAGCACCACGACGCTGATGTCTTGATTTTCGCGACAGATACGCATGGCATCGCTCATTTCGCCCGTAGTGGTGGGGGTAAATGCGTTGCGATAGCGTTCGCGGTTGATCGTGATACGGGCAATGCCGTTATAGTAATCAAACAGAATATCTTCGTATTCCTTGATCGTAGTCCATTCTCTTGCTGTTGACATAGGTTGTTTTGTATAATTTAATGAGTAATTCATTGCTGCTTGAGCGAATGATAATATTCTTTCAGGACACGGGCATCCTTGTTCTTGTTGGTAAAGACTTCGAGCAACAGAGGTTGCCCGGTCGATTCGGGTTGTGCAAACTGAGCCATCGCCTCGTTCAACTGCTCCTCGTTGTCGGCTTGGAGATAGTCGAAGCCGCGCTCTTCGGCCCAACCGCGAGCCGATGTTTTGTGCACGGCGGTAACGAACTTATGCGAAGTGCCCGACATTTCGAGACCAGGCAACGTATGAAAGATCTCTCCCCCGCCGTTGTTAAGCAACAGAATACGGACGTTGGGACGAACGTGCCCATTCCACAGGGCATTCATATCATAGAAGAAACTTAAATCGCCGATGATGATAAAGTTCAGCTTGTCCGACGCCGAAGCATATCCGATGGCAGTCGAGAGGGAGCCTTCGATACCGCTCGTGCCACGGTTGCAACACACCTCCACGCCGGCGGGCAGTGTAAACAGCTGCGCATACCGCACCGTAGAGCTGTTGGCCAGATGCAGTGCCGACTGTTCGGGCAGTGAGCGTATCAATGCACCGATGGCCGACATTTCGGAGAAAGGCAGCACGGGCGGAAGCAGTGGCTTGCACGTATTCTCCCACAGCAAGGGATAGGGCGAGGTTCTATTCTCTAACAGGAAGGCGATCTTTTCGAGAAACTCGAACGGGTCCATCTCAATCACCGTAGTGAGCGAACCGTACAGATCGACCACCTCGCCATCGGGCGATACATGCCAATGCTCCTTGGGGGGATGCTGGCGCAGGTACTTCTTCAGCCGCTTGGACACGATATGTCCGCCATACGTAATGAGTAGTTCGGGGCTCATCTTCTCCTGCTGCTCCTCGTTCATGGCATAGATAATCGCATCGAAGTTCTTCATGGCGATGCCCGGAACGGTCTGATTGCCCAGATGCTCCGTCAGCCAGGCGAAGTGCTTGTAGAGCATCTTCACGTATTTCTTTTCGAACTGATAAATAAGGTTCATCTGACCGACAACGATCATGCGTTTCGTGTACCCGTTGAGTCGTTCGATCAGTTCGTCGTAATTGCGATCATACACATTGAGTCCCTGATAGCGGGTGATGACACGTACTTGCGGCAAGGCGTCGGTAGTAAACTGAAACAGCGGCTCTGACACGGGGATGTTGATATGCACCGGGCCTTTGCCGTGATGGTGCGTCTCCAAGAGGGCTTCGTTTACCAAACGGTTGCAGTACCACTCGTCTTCGTCGGTATAGATTTCGGGAAGGTTTACCGACTTCTTCACCAACGAACCGAACACGCCGGGTTGAGGTACCGTTTGCCCATCCATCTGCCCTATCCAAGCTGCCGGACGGTCGGCCGAAATAACGACTAAGGGTACGTTTTGATAGAAAGCCTCGGCCACCGCAGGATGCAGGTTCAGCAATGCCGTGCCCGAGGTACAGCATACGGCGGCAGGCTGCCCTCCCGACAGTGCCAACCCGATGGCAAAGAAGCCGGCACTACGCTCATCGGTTACCGAGTAGCAGGTAAACGAGGGGTGCGTAGCCAACGTATGTACGATCGGCGCATTCCGACTGCCCGGGCAGAGTACGATTTTAGTCACCTGATGTGCTTCGAGCAATGCTACGAGCTGCAGAATATTTTTCTTATCTGTAAAAGCCATAATGGTTCATTATTAAGCGTCGATGATGGCAACTGCCTACATTAAGCGTGGATCATCGACAACATGGTTTTTAATTTCTTCTCCGTTTCCTGCCATTCGTCTTCTAGTTCGGACGAGGCAAGCAGTCCGCCACCGGCGTAGAGTGTCAATCGGTCGGGGGCAATGTGCATACAACGCAGGTTGACGTACAGATCGGTTCGTCCGGCAGGGTCTATCCACCCGATGAATCCGGTATAATACCGTCGGTCGTAGCCCTCGTTCTCCAGAATGAACTGATAAGCCTCTTCCTTGGGCAGTCCGCATACGGCAGGTGTGGGGTGAAGCTGGTTCAGCAGATGCCCAAGTTCTTTATTGTCGGCAAGCGAAAAGCAGAAGTCTGTTTTCAAATGCGATAAGGCTCCCGCAAAAGCCGGATAAGGTCCTTTTTCGACGGGGCGAATACCCAACGAAAGCAACTGCCGACGGATGTATGAGGATACGTACCCCTGCTCTTCGCGATTCTTATCATCCCATAGCTGCGGCAGTTCGCCATTCTGAAGCGATTGTGTACCGGCCAATGCTACCGTACTCCACTCGCCCTGTCCACCCGAAAGGATTATTTCGGGCGTACTACCCAGCCATACTCCGGTTTGTGGCGTATAGCAAAGGTAAACGTACGAGTGAACGTAACGTTCGCAAGCCTGATAGAAAGCCATCGCCGGTGAGAAATCCGTCTTTTTCTCTAGCGTCAGCGAGCGAGACAAGACCAACTTCTCAAATTGCTTCGTGCGCAAAGCGCGAATAAAGGTATCGAAACAGGCCACATAATCATTGGTATGCGGATACAACGAATGCCCATCGTGCAAGGCCGGCGCATCATCCGCATCAGTTCCTGCCACAGCGTCGTCACACAACACCACATCGTCTAATGAAAAGATATCGGGTTCGATCAATACAATCGGACAAGCCTCGCTCGCCCGGAAAGGAGCAATGACAAATCCCCGCTTTTCGTTAAGTGCCGTAATAGAGTCTATCGAACGTACAGCACCCTCGCGTTGCATTAAAAAATGTGGTGTTTCTTCTCCCGGAATACGATAGATGGCAAAAGAACACTGTCTGCGTATTAATTCATCAATAATCTTGCCATGAGCAAGGTTTTGTGGCGTCATCTCTTTTTAAATATACTATTAACAACTCGAACAGACGAAACCAACTTCGCTGTAGAAGTCAATACATCTACATTCCATACATGTGATGAACGTCCTTTGTGCACAATGGTTGCCACTGCACGTACCGTATCGCCTTCATGGGCCGATGAGATATGGTTTCCACTCACCTGCATACCTACGGCAAATTCATCGGGCTGACAGAGAATCATAGAGCCCATGCCTGCCACCGTCTCTGCCAAAGCCAATGTGGCACCGCCATGCAAAATGCCAAACGGCTGTCGAGTACGCTCGTCTACCGGCATCGTTGCCTCTATACGGTTTTCGGATGCATACGTATATTGGATGCCGAGGTTGCCCATCAAGGCATGACGCGCCTGCTGGTTAAGCAAGTCCAAGGGAACATCTTCGGGATGAATTTCGGCCAGTATCGCTTTCTCAATAGCCACTGCAACCCCGTCTTCATCGTTCGAAGCGGTAATCATATCGGCACAGATCTTGACCGAGTCGGGAGCATTGCCCATAGCAACACCTAGTCCGGCCAATTGGAGCATCGATACATCGCAAACGCCATCACCGATGGCAATAACCTCTTCGCTGTTCAGCTCAAGTATTTCGAGCAGGGCACCCAGTGTATTGGCTTTATTGATAGCGGGTGGCACCACCTCGAGAAAGTAAGGTTCGGAACGGAATACATCCAACGCTCCGTTCAGCCGCCTCCGCCAATGGTCTTCGAGGTCGATCAGTGCCTCTTCATTGTCGCTGACTACCATGCATTTGCACGGAGCAAAATCGACAGCTATCGAAAACTCCTCTTCTTTGATCAACTCCATATTGTTCAACTCGGCTTCTCCCAGAATATGCTCATTATCAATCGAAGTGGTAATGATACGCTCTTGGTTATAAGTGAAAAGTGAAAAGCCATTCTTCCGCGCTTTTTTCTCTATGTAAGGAAGCATTTCGGGATTGATGCGCCGCTCAAAGAGCAGTTCACCGTTTTGGGCATTGATAATCTGCCCACCGTTATAAGAAAGGATAAACCCACCGTAATTACCCAGTTCAAGTGTTTTGACCAGTGGCATAAGACCGTAAGTCGGTCTACCCGATGCCAAAACAACACGTACACCCATCTGTTGCACCTTTATTAAAGCTGCCTGAGTGCGCATACTAATTTTCTTTTCCGTATTGAGTAACGTTCCGTCTACATCAAGGACTAATAATTTGTACTTCATAGTTGCACTATTTGGTTCCGCTTACAAAGGTAGAACTATTTAGAGAAACACTGCCGTGTGCAGGCAAAAAAAACAGGCTACGAAGTGTACAACCTTAAAAAAACGAACAACTCGAGAATGATAACGAAATACAATCATTCAATCGAAGCATCAACAAATCCATATATACACTTTCGTAGCCTGCTAATCTATTCTCATCCGGATGTTGCAGTAACAACAAGACTCGGGCAGGAATGATTAGCGATAGAGGACTAAAGAAATAAAAAGAATCGGAATTTAACGAAAGATTCTCATTATCTTTGCCACCATGGCAGAAAGAAACGAATTACACCCCAGAAATAAGCACAACGGCCAATACGATTTCGGCAGATTAATCGCTGACTATCCGGCCCTCGAAAAGTTTGTAGCCCCCAATCCATACGGAAACTTATCGATCAACTTCTTCGATCCGCAAGCGGTAAAGGCACTCAACAAAGCACTTCTCAAAAGCCATTATGGCATTACGTATTGGGACATTCCACGCAACAGCCTTTGCCCTCCGATTCCCGGCAGAGCGGACTATATTCATTATTTAGCCGATTTAATAGGAGATACTTCTCAAACAACATCACCCGGCCGTATACTCGATATTGGTGTGGGAGCCAATTGTATATATCCCATTATCGGATGCATCGAATATGGATGGACGTTTGTAGGGAGTGATATCGACACCGCTTCGTTGGCCAACGCTCGCAAAATAGCAACGTGCAATCCGATACTGGCATACCGTATCGAGCTGCGCCTGCAAACAGATAAGCAGTCGGTGTTCAAAGGCATTATTGCTCCCGGCGAGCAATACGAAGCCACACTCTGCAACCCACCCTTTCACAGCTCGCCCGAAGAAGCTCAACAAGGCACCTTGCGCAAGCTAAGCAGCTTAAAGGGGAAGAGTGTAGCAAAAGCAAAACTCAACTTTGGCGGAAACGCCAATGAGCTGTGGTGCGAAGGTGGCGAATTAAGTTTTCTTATTCGAATGATCGATGAAAGCCGCCTCTTTGCTAATCAATGCAAGTGGTTTACCACATTGGTATCGAAAGCTGCTCATCTCGAAACACTATATGCACAACTACAAGCGGTCTCTGTGGCCGAATATAAAACCATTCACATGCAACAAGGAACCAAAACCAGCCGAATACTGGCTTGGCGTTTCTAAATCGAAAGCTATATGAAATCGAAAATTGAACACGAGAAACAGGTAGTCGAATTAATGATACGACTCTATTGCCGAAAGAAAGAGAAGAATGAAACACTCTGTGCTGATTGTGCAGCCTTGATAGAGTACGCTCATGCACGTTTGGATAAATGCACGTTTGGAGAGCAAAAAGGTACCTGCAAACGATGCCCCATACATTGTTACAAACCAACCATGCGAGAACAGATGCGAATCGTGATGCGCTTTTCGGGTCCTCGTCTGTTATGGTATGCGCCATGGGATACCCTACGACACCTTACATCCTTATAATGTATCAGATACACAACAAATAGCACAATATAGAGGAACAAAATAGCAGCACGATTTGTTTAATTATATGGGTTGCCAACGAATGGCAACACCAATCTAACTAAACAAATCTAAATATGAAAAAGTATGTAGCTGAGATGGTAGGTACAATGATACTTGTACTGATGGGTTGTGGTAGTGCCGTTTTTGCCGGAGTTACTCAACCCTTTGCTAGCATTGGAACACTGGGAGTTGCTTTTGCTTTCGGTTTGTCTGTACTGGCGATGGTCTATACCATAGGAAAAGTATCGGGGTGCCACATTAACCCGGCCATCACATTGGGGGTATGGCTATCCAAACGTATGTCGTCGAAAGACGCAATCATGTACATGATCTTTCAAGTAATCGGTGCTATTATCGGTTCGGCCATTCTCTATGTTTTGGCAAAGGATTCAGGGTCGACCACTACGCTAACCGGAGCCAATGGTTACAGCAATGCTGTGACAGCCTTTGTAGCCGAAACGGTTTTTACATTTATCTTCGTGCTGGTCGTTTTAGGCGCTACTTCGAAAGGTGCCAACAACCAGTTTGCCGGTATTGCCATCGGATTAACATTGGTATTGGTGCACATTGTTTGCATTCCTGTTACCGGTACATCGGTAAATCCGGCACGTAGCATCGGTCCGGCTTTGTTTCAAGGTGGCGAAGCAATTTCACAACTATGGTTATTCATCATAGCCCCCTTCCTCGGCGGAGCCATTGCCTCTATTGTATGGAAGGTATTAGACACGACTCCCGCAGATAGTAAGTCCTAACGCAGAGGTGCTCAAGACACAAAAATGGCACAGATACCACGTTTTCTTAGAAAGCGTATATCTGTGCCATTTTTAGTATATTATTACCTTACTTCTTCATCAGATGCCAAGTGATTTCATAATCGCTTTGGCTTTCTCATCGGCAGTAGCATCGGCGCTGGTATAGCAGTTACGACAACCCATTTCGCCCTTTATCTCGATATAGAATTTAATCTTCGGCTCCGTGCCCGAGGGACGAACAGAAACCTTGCAACCATCGGCGGTAAAATACTGAAGCACGTTCGATGTGTCGGGCATATTCAGCGGCGATACATTTCCATCGGCATCGGTCTGAGTCAATGTCTGGTAATCTTTGCAGAGAATCACCTTCGATCCGGCCAATTCGCGGGGAGGATGGTTACGGAAGTTAGTCATCATCTGTTTGATCTCTTCGGCACCGCTCTTTCCGGGCTTCACCACATTGACCGTTACCTCTTTCGAGAAACCATATTCTACATAGATATCGAGCAACAACTGATACAGCGTTTTGCCGTTATCCTTAGCCCAAGCAGCAATTTCTGCTATAAGACAGCAAGCTGATACGGCATCTTTATCGCGCACAAAGTCTTCGGCCAGGAAGCCATAGCTCTCTTCGCCGCCGCCAATGTATACTTTCTTACCTTCGTTTTCGCGAATCTCGCGGGCAATCCACTTGAAGCCGGTATAGCAATCCATCATTTCGATGTTATTCTTATCGGCTACCGCTTTGATCAGCTCGGTCGTTACGATGGTCTTTACGCAGAACTCGTTGCCTTTGATTTTGCCCAACTGCTTGTATTGCGTCAGGATATAATACAGATAAATCAAGCATGTCTGGTTACCGTTGATCAGTACCCATTCGCCCTTATCGTCCTTGCAAGCAATACCTACGCGGTCGGCATCGGGGTCACTGGCCATTACCAGATCGGCATCGACTTTCTTTGCCAAAGCCACAGCCATCGAAAGCGCTTCGGCATTTTCGGGGTTGGGAGATACTACGGTAGAGAAGTTACCATCTTTCACCATCTGTTCGGGCACAGTCAATACATTCTCGAAGCCCCACATTTTGAGTGCTCTGGGAATCAATATCATACCGGTACCGTGAATAGGGGTATAGACAATCTTCATGTCTTTCTGGTGCGCAATGGCTTGCGGATCAAGAGACACGGTCTTTACCTTGTCCAGATAAACCTGATCAAGCTCTTCGCCTACGATCTGAATCAAATCGGGGTTACCCACAAACTTAATATCGGCAGCCGATGCGATCTTGTTCACCTCGTCGATGATACCATTATCGTGTGGGGCGAGTACTTGTGCGCCATCGTCCCAATAGGCTTTGTAGCCATTGTACTCTTTCGGGTTGTGCGAAGCGGTGAGGATAATACCGCTCTGGCATCCGAGGTAACGAATGGCAAATGACATTTCGGGAGTGGGTCGCATACCGTCGAACAGATACACTTTAATACCATTGGCCGAGAAAATATCGGCTGATATCTTAGCAAACAGATCGCTATTATTACGGCAATCATAGCCAACAACAACTGCTATCTGAGGCAAGTTTTTAAAGCTTGCATTTAAGTAGTTAGAAAGTCCCTGAGTCGCTGCACCGACCGTATAGATATTCATGCGATTGGTACCTACACCCATGATACCGCGCAACCCGCCCGTACCAAATTCGAGATCTTTATAGAAGCATTCGATCAGTTCGGTTTTATCTTCACTGGCCAACATGCGTTTCACCTCTGCCTGAGTTTCGGCATCATAAGCCGGGGTCAGCCATTTATTGGCTTTCTCAGTAACCTGTTTGATTAGTTCCTTATTTTCCATAAGATGATTTTATGTTGATTACGTATCGTCTTGAAGGACAAATGTAGAAGATTTAGTTTATAATTCCTAATTATTCGGTTACTTTGTAACGGTCGCCGGTTTGCTTCACATACTCTTCTAAAAACTCCGCCGAATATCCGGGACGAATCACGCCGGCAGGCTGTCCTATCTCGTTACGTTCGAACGCTCCGTTCTTCACCCGTTTCACCACACCGTCGTTGTATTTCACGATGAGAAACTGTCCCAAACGCTTCCAGGCATCGATTGTACTCTGTGCGGTGAGGTTGGTATAGTTTGTCAGGAATTCTTTGGCAGCAGCGGGATTTTTCTGATAAAGACGTGTAGCCACCTCTTCAATACCTGCCTGTGCTTCATCAAAGGTACCTTCGAGTTCGTTTTGCGTAGCACGCAAATCGTCGATCATCAAACTGTAACGAGGATACACCATGTTCGACACCCAGTTGAAAATCCAGAAAGAGGAGTCCCACGAGAAGGTGATATAATCGGCTCCGCCTACACGCGTATAGCAAACGGGCGCTTTGGTGGTACAGCAATAAACGGGTGTAAATACAGCCATATTGGCATCGTCGGTAGCAAACCAAAGTACGCCTCCGATTGCATCGGGCTTATTGGCACGCATCTGTGCCACAAACACAAAGGCAGACTGCTGTGTAGCAATGGGACGCTCGTTGAAGTACTCCTGATCGCCCACCTTGAAGGTAAGGGGAGACAGACGGTAAGGTGCTTTCTGAGGACCTGCACCAAAGTCGTTACTGATATCCAACGGTGTGCCTTCGTAATGATCGCGCATGGCGTTCTTTACATCCTGCACCGAGAGTTTACGGGTAGCTTTCATAAACAACGGCATGGGCTCGTTGGTTTTTCCTTGAATATAAGGAAGAAAAGCATCACCTTTATCGGTAAACTTATTGAAGAAGCTCCATACGCGAGCCTCGCAAAAGCGACGGGCACCAAAATCAAGCGGTGCATAAGCTGCTGCGAAGCTGAAGTCTTTATTGACACCGTTAAAGTATCCTTTTTCACGGGCAAACGAGATTACATCGGGCGAATATAGGCAGTTCTCTTTATCGTTCATATCGAACTGATGAATACGAGCCTGATTGGCATGGGCAGAGATACAATCATCGGGCACCCGAACGGCTACCCATACGGCACCGCGAATACCGGGACCTTTGCCAATCATCTCCATGATCCATATTTCATTGGGATCGGCAATGGTAAACGACTCGCCGCTGCTATAATATCCGTATTCCTGTACGAGACCGGTCATCACCTTGATGGCTTCGCGAGCCGTACGCGAACGCTGCAAGCCGATGTAGATCAAACTGCCGTAATCGATCAATCCGGTACTATCAGACAGTTCGGGGCGTCCGCCAAAGGTGGTTTCGCCAATTGTTACCTGAAACTCATTCATGTTGCCAATCACATTGTAGGTTTGGCGGGCTTGCTCTATCTGACCGAGATACTTGCCGCTATCCCATTCGTGAATCTTCATCATCGTACCTTTGGCATAGCTGGCTGCGGGGTAATGATAGAGTTCGCCAAAGAGTCCATACGAGTCGGCCGAATAAGAGACAATGGTCGATCCGTCGGTCGAAGCGTTCTTACCGACGATGAGGTTGGTACAGGCGAAAGTCTTCGCCACGGCCGCCACGAGAAGGGCGACGCTAAGAATTAGTTTCTTGTTCATACTTTCTTATTTTAATATATTAATGTTGTTACCAGAAAAATGTATCGCGTGATACGCTAACATTGCCGCAATCATCGGTCACGGTCATCTCTACCGTATGACGCATTCCTTTCTTCACCCGTTTCGGGTCGAGTTCACAAATCCATTGCTTACGCACCAGGTTGGGCAAGGCAAAGAGTGCATATTTACCGTCAATCGTTCCGCGGTACGAACGAATGCCCGTTTCTCCATCCCGTAAACGATAAACGACCTTGCCGGAGCGTCCCCAACCGGTCTTGCCAACAGGTGTTATCACAGGTGGCACCGTATCTACAGCCACGGTGTAGGTGCCCAGCTCGCGAATGCGGGTTTTCAGGAATCCATGCTCGTAGGTACCACCTACGCTCCATTTCCCCCCTTTATTATTGACACGGGCAACGTAATATTTCGTAGAGTCTTCTACCGGTCGGTGACGCAACCCGATAGAGAGTTCGCAACTGCCATGTAGGGGCACATCCTTATCGTGCAATTGGTAGGTAAAAGCAATCGCCCCACTGTCTGCCCGAACATTATAATTCAACGCCACATCATCGTAAAGCATACCGCGAGGTATTACCAACGTCAATCCGGGCTCTTGCAAATAGTTGGTTTTGTCCCAGGCAAAACTATATTTGGCACGCGATTGCACCGAGGGAACGGGTTGCTTGCGTCCGCGAACGGTAAACCGATAGTGCGACGTATTGCCAAACGCATCGGATAGTTCGTACGAAAAGCGATAATCCCGCTCTTCATTGATATCGACCAATCCCCGATGCCCGTTTGAGGCCTTCAGCATGCGAAGCGTATTGCCCGGATCGAGAAACGACTTCATATAAGCACCATATGTCCATGAGTTAATCATGCGGTTCTCATCGGGCGAATACCGATCGACGGTGCTACGGAAAATCTCCTTTCCGTCGAGCGAGAGAATCACCGAATGAACGCCATAATGATTGGAAACTCCGTTCATATAATCGTATGCCTTCAGCCCTACTCCCAGCACGCCCCATGCTTCGATGGGTCGTACGCTGTTGGGGTGAATAATGCGATTGGTGCTCGCCCCTTCGACCACTCCCCTTCCTGTTTGCGGAAAGAGCATGATACTCTCGGCGCGCGGAGCAGTGGTGTCTTTCATTCGATGGGCGAAGAAAGGCAGCGGATCGATGTAATCTCCCGTAGAAGTTTCGAACATATCCAGATGGAGATGCGGACCATACGAATAGCCTCTGTTTCCACTCCAGGCTATCTGCTGACCGGCCTTGACCGGATATTCTCCGGGTTCGGGAATGATCTCCACCTCATAACTTTCTTTCTCGTATTGCAACGCTTCGACCCGGGCAGACAACGGAGGCAAGAAGCCTTCAAGGTGACGGTTGATCGTGGTATAACCGTTGTCGTAAACCACATCGAGCACGTAGCCCGATCCTTCTGTCACCCGAATGCGTGAGATGTATCCATCGGCCAAAGCCAATACGGGCTTTCCGACGACGTTGCCCGTTTTAAAATCGAGTCCACCGTGAAAGTGATTGGAGCGGAGCTCTCCGAAATTGCCACTCAACACAAGTGGGAAGTCAAAAGGTGGAACAAAGGAGGCCTGCGGACGTTCTTGAGCATTGCCCTGAACAGCGCAAGCAAGCAGGAGGGCAGTTATATATCGTTTCATGTAGTTAATGGAATATTGCTTTAGTTCGGCAAATGTACATTATTCTAAGAAGATAACGAAAAAACACCTATGAATAAATGAAGAAAAAAACACAGGCAGATGGTCGGACCATCTACCTAAAAGGTTCCGACCATCCACCCCAAAGGTTCCGACCATCCGCCTCAAAGGTTCCGACCATCGGAATAAAAGGATGCGCTCTTGAGATATAAAAAGAGCAGATCAGTCCAAAAGAGTTTTCGACATTCTGCTGTAAAACACATGGTTTTCAATAACAACGAACCCATAAAAACGCTACCTTTCGCCATGTTTAACCCTTAATACAGTAACAATATGATTATCGGAGTACCCAAAGAGATCAAGAACAACGAGAACCGCGTCGGAATGACGCCGTCGGGTGTATTGGAAGTGGTGAAGAGAGGACATACGGTGTATGTTCAGCACACTGCAGGTGTAAATAGTGGATTTCCGGATGAGGCGTACACGGCTGTCGGTGCACAAATAACACCAACGGCAGAAGCAACGTATGCTATTGCCGACATGATCGTCAAAGTGAAAGAGCCCATTGCACCCGAATACAAACTCATCAAAAAGGGACAGTTGTTATTTACTTATTTCCACTTTGCCTCCGATAAAGAATTGACATTGGCCATGATCGAAAGCCAAGCCATCTGTTTAGCCTACGAAACAGTAGAAAAAGAAGACCACACGCTGCCTTTGCTCATCCCCATGAGTGAGGTTGCCGGACGTATGGCCACTCAAGAGGGAGCTCGCTTTCTCGAACGTCCGCAGGGAGGAAAGGGAATTTTATTAGGAGGGGTTCCCGGCGTAAAACCAGCTAAAGTACTGGTATTAGGTGGTGGCGTAGTAGGATATCATGCTGCTTTAATGGCTGCAGGGCTGGGTGCCGATGTGACTATTGCAGATATCAGCATACCGCGTTTGCGGTACTTAAGCGAAATATCGCCTAAAAATATAAAGACAATGTACTCGTCTGAAGTGCGTATTAAACAAGAACTTGCGGATGTCGATTTAGTAATTGGGTCGGTATTGATTCCGGGAGATAAAGCACCTCACCTCGTTACACGCGAAATGCTAAAACTCATGGAACCTGGAACGGTATTGGTTGATGTTGCCATCGATCAAGGTGGTTGTTTCGAAACATCGCACCCCACAACCCACAGTGAACCTACGTATCTCATAGAGGGTATTGTGCACTATGCAGTAGCCAACATCCCGGGTGCAGTGCCTTATACCTCGACACTTGCGCTAACAAATGCCACCCTGCCCTATGTGCTATCACTGGCAAAAAAAGGATGGAGAGAGGCTTGCAAAGAAGATGAGTCGCTTGCGTTGGGATTGAATGTAGTGGAGGGAAAAGTGGTGTATAAAGCAGTGGCTGATGTATTTGGATTAAAATACGAACCACTTACTTTATAACTCCATCATCTGCAAAGGATTCATATTATACATTACTGCTTGGTTTTGATTACTCAAAACCAAGCAGTAATTTTTTGTGTTACTCTTGCATAATCTTCAACCAATTCTTTCATTACTTCATCGACCGATTGCTGCCGGCGCAGCAAAGAGGCTATCTGACCTATTTCGAGCTCACCTTCTTCCAGGTCGCCTTCGAAGATACCACGTTTGGCACGGCCTTTGCCTAGAAGTTCGCGCATTTCATCGACCGAAGCGCCACGTGCCTCGGCAGCCTCAACAGCATCTCGAAAGCCGTTTACAACCAAGCGTGTAGGTGATAGTTTTTTCAACAGAAGCTTCGTATCTCCCTCATTCAAACGTAGACAGTATTCTTTAAAAAGATCGCTTGCCGAACTTTCGTCGGTAAGTGCAAAGCGAGTACCCAGTTGCACTCCATCGGCACCAAGCACCTGTGCAGCAGCCATGCTTTGTCCCGTAGCAATACCACCAGCAGCAATCAGAGGCAAATGAGTAGCCTGACGAACGGCCGGGATAAGGCAAAGAGTCGTTGTTTCTTCGCGTCCGTTATGCCCTCCGGCTTCGAAACCTTCGGCTACAATGGCATCGACTCCTGCTTCCTCACATTTCACGGCAAATTTGGATGAAGACACCACGTGCACCACAAGTATGCCACGCTCTTTGAGCCAACTGGTCCACGTTTTCGGACTTCCGGCTGAAGTAAATACGATTTTCACACCTTCTTCGACTACTATGTTCATAATGGTTTCGATTTGCGGATACATCAGGGGGATGTTGACTCCAAAAGGAAGGTCGGTAGCCGCCTTGCATTTACGAATGTGCTCGCGCAATACTTCGGGATGCATGGAACCGGCACCGATCAGCCCGAGCCCGCCTGCACGACTTACGGCCGAAGCCAACCGCCATCCGCTACACCATACCATTCCACCTTGAATAATGGGATATTTAACACCGAAAAGTGTCGTAATTCTATTCATACTATTTGAGTTTATATTACTTCAAAATCAACAAAGAAAATTGGGAAATAGTTCAACGAACAATGGGTTCGGGTAGTTGAATCGTGGTGGAGTCGCCATAGCTTTTCAATACTTCGAGCGTACGGGCACGGCGTTCATTGGCCTTCACACTCCAAAATTTCTTTTCAAATAACAGCATCAAGTTTAGTCCACTAATGGTTCCTCCACTCATCATGACTCCCTTTCCCAATGCAATGCCGGTTTCGGGGAGCATTTGGGTTTTATTGACCATCATGCCATTGGCGCGCTCGCCCATCAGCACATGACGGATGCCACTCGCTTCAATCTCTTCCAACGAACGGCGATAGCCACCACCGCCACTCATCGGGTCCTTCGCCCAATTCGTATACTTAAACTGCATTTTCATCGCATAAAGAGGATCGCCTCTCCACGTATTTTCGTCTACCTTGATCTTCTTCTGATAGATCGGATCCCAGTCAAATCGGGTCTGAGCCGTATAAGGGCGTAAGGTAAGTACAATCTTCTTCTTTTGCGGCAACACAGAAGGTAGCGACTCATCGGGCAACATCCAATTCTTCTCAGTAGATAGTCCGGGCGTACCCGTTACCTTACCGAAGTTGATTTTCTTAACAGCTTCCATATTCAGATGCAACTCTCCGTCCCCATCGAGTATACGCTTTAAATTCAACGAATCTTTCGCCGTCCATTGAGCGTTCACTCCCAGGGTAACCAGTGATAGCAATAATCCCGTTACCAAACGTTTCGTCATTCTATGATCTAATTTACCTTTACCTATTTATCTTTTTACTATTGATTACCACCAGCGATATCCACTTCCGCACAGTGGCTCGTTGTAGCATGGATCGATGGTCCACGTGGTTCTTGGATACTGCCTTCCCTCCCACCAGCGTCGGTACCGGGCTACTACATCAAGCACCTCTTCATTGGTCAAGAAGTAAAGCGCTTCGTAGTTGGGAGCATTTGCGTGTACCATTTTACAACCGAGTGAAGCGGGAAATCCTAATCGAATACTCTCCACAATCCAGAGCATACATTCGCCCAATCGGATTTTGCCACTATTGCCATTATAAGCCGATGGAAAAGAAGAGATAATGTCTAAGTTCTCGGCATACTTGAGCAAGGCTGGAATATCCTTCTCGGTAAAATTAGGAACTTCGACCAGACCTTTTTCATTCTTAGTATTGTATTTCCCGGCTTTAAGCTGTTTTACAAACAGTTCAATATCCGGATTATGATAGTCTAATGTTTCTTCGCTGCAACTCGCCAACGCAAATCCTGCAAAAACGATTAACAGCATAATAAATGCTTTTTTCATAACAGTAGGTTTTTCTTTAGTTGATTAATAGGTCATACGAACTCCACAAATAAGGTTTACGTTTGTAGGACGCTCCGTACGAACAGTCTCATGTTTTGAATCTGTTCGGAAGTGATGTACCACAGTTGGCTCGGCAAATAATGCGACTTTATCATTCAGCTTATATCCAACTCCCACACCACCCATAACAGCTAATTGTATGGGTTCATTCTTAAAATTATTATTAGCAGCACCGGCTATACATTTATCTGCTACTCCTCCTACAAGAGCATACAGATTCATCTTATTTGTTTTAGCCAGTGTAACATTCATTTGCAACGGTATTCCGATATAATGTAGCCCTTTTTGACCACCATCTATATAGCTATACCGCAACCCCGACTCGATTGCCAGATGCTTTGTCAATTGGCGCTCTACAGTCAATTGCCCCAATACGGGCATTTGATATTTACCTGCCGGCAGCGAACTTCCAAGAGCCATTTTAAGAGCCCAGGAGCGTGAGCGTGCCGACTCTGTTAGAACAGCTCTAGTCGATTCTTGTTCAACCGATGTGCCTGTTTGTTGAACAGATTCTTTATTTTGCCAAGCTTCATTAGCCACATGGTTCATTGGGTTATTATGCTGACGTACAGTCGAATTTACAGAGAAGCTAAACGACATAGATACGGTTACAGAGACCGAATCGTTGTCTTCCTTCACCGCAGGAGTATATGCTGCCAGTTGTCGAGACATCTTTTTGGGTAAAATAGGTGCATGCTGAACCGGTTGTGTCACTTGTTTCACCACATCGCCATCAAGTGTCCCCCCATTTGCCACAGCTATTTGAGTGAAAGCCTCCTCTAAGTCTTCTTTAGGAGAAAAGTACCAGAACGCAGCAGAAGATGCTGCAAGAACCAGCAGCACAGAGGCTGCCGCAGTTAAACGGAAGAACATTAGCCGCCGATGATGGCAAGTAGCTAATCCTTGATTGAGCTCTTCCCAAAATCCATCCCGCACAGGTACCTCAATATCATTCAGACGCGAGCGGAACAAATTGGTTATTTCATCATTTTCTTTCTTCATTCTTTCTATATTCATTAATTCTCTTAACCAACAAACATTTTGCACGATGCAGTTGAGAGGTAGACGAATGTTCCTTGATATGTAGCATATCGGCTATTTCTTTGTGCGACTTCTCTTCGAATACATAAAGATTAAAAATCGTGCGACATCCATCGGGCAACTGAGCTACAAAAGCCAGCAATTGTTCTTCAGAGATACCGTTACCACTACTTCCTGATTCCGAAAAGTCGGGAACATCGGGCAGTTGTTCTTCGTACACCACCCACTGACTAAAACGCTTCTGTTTGCGTAAATAATCAAGTGCTTGTGTAACCATTACTCTTGTTATCCAAGTAGCCAGCGAACACTCTCCACGAAAGGTAAAACGAGTAAAAATCTTAATAAATCCATCGTGTAGCACATCGTGAGCTGCATCCATATCACCCGTATAACGGTAGCATACAGCCAACATCCGATTGGAATAGAGGGTGTAAAGTCTCTTCCGGGCCGAATCACTTCCTGCCCGACAGTCCTTTACTAGTTCCATCTCGTTTTCCAATGTAAATGCGTTTTTACAAGACGCCTCTCTGCGTCGTTTGTTAGTTAGACGCAGCATTCGAACAAATGCTGCAACATGAATAGTGAAAAGAAGTTAAGATGTAACGCCTTTATATAAAGATGTGCCAATAGACCAAATAAACTGCTGTTTTAGAGCACAGTGAGTGGCATATTGGCACATAATTTTTATTATCATCTAAAAGTTAGCAGGCCTTGAAACTCATATCAAGCCCCTTCACCGAGTGAGTCAAAGCACCTACCGAGATATAATCGACTCCACATTCGGCATAATCACGCAACGTATCAAAGGTAATACCTCCCGATGATTCTGTTTCATAACGACCGGCAATGATCTCAACGGCTTTCTTTGTATTTTCCGGGGTGAAGTTATCAAGCATAATACGGTCTACTCCTCCCAGATCCAATACCTGCTGCAATTCGTCAAAGCTACGTACTTCGATTTCAATCTTCAGATCTTTACCTTTCTCCTTGCAATACTCTTTGGCACGAAGGATCGCTTTATCAATGCCTCCGGCAAAATCGACATGGTTATCTTTGAGAAGAATCATATCGAACAAACCGATACGGTGATTCACTCCACCACCTATTTTCACGGCTGCTTTCTCAAGCATACGAAGCCCCGGAGTGGTTTTGCGAGTATCGAGCACACGGGTACGGGTGCCTTCGAGTTGCTTTACGTATTTGCGCGTCATGGTGGCAATACCACTCATACGTTGCATTACGTTCAACATCAATCGTTCTGTTTGAAGCAATGACTGAACCTTTCCTTCCACAATCATGGCTATATCGCCCGGTTTTACCTCTGCGCCATCGTTAATGAATACCTCCACCTTCATGGTGGGATCAAAGCGATGGAAAATCTCTTTGGCTATTTCCATTCCGGCCAACACACCGGCCTCTTTAATTAAAAGTTTAGATTTCCCCATGGCTGTTGCGGGAATGCACGAAAGGGTGGTATGGTCGCCATCTCCTATATCTTCGGCGAAGGCGAGGTCAATCAGTCTGTCTATTAAATCATTCATTGGTTTTATCAATTCTTATTTGATGAATTAAATATTTATTCTGTACTTTCTTGAAAAAACAATTCACCCGGAAATTACCTTTGGCTGTGACCAAAGTTCCGATCACGAAACTCGTTTCATCGCGTTTGCCCTGATGGTTAACACTGAATCCGCTTACTTTGTTACTAACAAAAAAAGAATCCATGGCAACCTCAGCGTTTTGTCTATCCGTGTTTGTCGAGCGATTCTGAAAAATAAGCTCTACCTTATCACCCAGATAGTTGCCCAGTTCCTGAGAACTTCCTTTCTTAAAGGCAGTTGTAACTCCCGAAGGAACATCTTGCGCCAGAAGCGTACTCACAAAGAAGAAGATTCCGGCTATTCCTAAAAGTACTCGTTTTATCATGATCACAAGTTTTTGGTGTTGAAGTTTTTTATTCAAACTTTCAACTAATGATTAGGCAAAGGTACACATTTATTGCAGAATACAAGAAAAAAGTACTACTTTTGCGTTCAAAACAGAACGAACCCCGCATGAAAACGACCCTTCTCGTCGTAGGACGAACCGTAGAACAACATTATATTACCGGCATCAACGATTATGTTGAACGAACCAAACACTTTATTTCGTTTGACATGGAAGTGATTCCGGAGCTCAAAAACACCAAAAGTTTATCGGCCGAACAACAAAAAGAGAAAGAAGGCGAATTGATATGCAAAGCCCTGCAACCGGGTGATGTGGTGGTATTGCTCGATGAACACGGGAAAGAAATGCGTTCGATGGATTTCGCCCAGTGGATGGGAAAAAAGCTAATCAACGTAAACAAGCGATTGGTGTTTATCATCGGTGGTCCATACGGTTTCTCGCAAAAGGTGTACGATGCAGCCAGTGAAAAGATTTCAATGTCGAAAATGACTTTCTCACATCAAATGATACGGCTCATTTTTGTAGAGCAAATCTATAGAGCCATGACCATACTCAAGGGTGGTCCATATCATCACGAGTAGTTTCTTCTATTTTCGAAGAGAGTTTTTCGATGGCTTCGGTCAGTACCTCTTCGGGTGGAATGACATTAAAGTCTTCCCAGAATGCTTGATCGTACTCGAAACTAGTATCGGCAAAGACGGTACGGGTCGAAAGCTTCTCCTTCCGGCCAAAACGGACAACCTGTTCGGTATCAATCTTGCACGTCACCATTTCAAACCAAGTGTGTAAGAGAAAACTGCCGAACAGTCGTTTCTTCTTCTTGACCTTGAATGATAGATCGCCACGTACGTGGCTGATGTAATAGGTATCCTTCCAAGGTTTGTAAGACACCGTATAGAGTACTTTTTGAGGGGTGATACTCATGTCGCGGGCTTTCTTCTCCACAAAGATATCGGCTGTGTGGGTCACATACCTAGGGTTTATTTCAAACTGTGCCTGCAACAAAGCATTGTTATCGGCATCGATAAAGAGCTTTCCGGTAAAGAGAGGATCGGTGGTGGTTTTGCGCTGTTCGAAACAAATCACATTGGCCACCCGGTTGTTAATTACTGTCAAGTCACTCGAGGTGTACACATAGATAAGATCACGTGTAGAGGGGTCTAAAAAATCGGGCAGGTTTTTGATTAGATCAAGTTGCAAACAAGCATCAATACCCGACTTCATTTTGGTAACGAAGGTATCCTTCTCAAGCCGATTACTGATACTCCGCATTTTCAGCAACTTCACCTGATCGGCATTATGCACATCAAGGTAAGAGGTTTTATAGACTTTAAAAACGGCTTCGGTAAGCGTAACGAACTTATGATTCCGTTCAATACCTTCGCGGTAAAATGAGGTGAAGTAAACCGGATGGCGGGCATAGTTCTTCTCTCTACTTTCAAGCATCTCGCGTACAATCCGTAGCGGATTCGCTACCCGGATTATGACTTCCTGCAAAGGAATCACCTTGGGTTCGAGCGTCAATGTACGATTTTGTCCGGCCAGTACGGACGCCTCAATGGTTTGCGAAACATAGCCCAAATGAGAGAAGGAAATTAACGAGTCCAGCGACGTTTCGGGCAAGCGTAACCGGTAGGCTCCGTTCTGATTGGTAACGCTACCAACGGACGAACCCACCATGCTAACCGTTCCGTATGAAATGGGCTCCTGCGAATAGCGGTCGCGCAATACGCCCTCAATGGTAAAATAAGAAACACTGTCGGGTATTGATCGGGCGCGCTCGATTACAACGGGCACTTCTGTCGGGTGATATATGAGGATATGGTTTCCTATGACCCGAAGTGCCAACTGCGTATTGCCAACGATCTCGTAGATAGCCTGCCGCACAGAACGCGTTCCGGACTTTAGTCTCACCACCTGTTCATTGTTAATCAATTGGCTATCATAGATAAACAGGTATCCGGTCTGTCTAGACACCTGATCCAACAACTTATAGACCGTTTCTCTGCTTTTCGGTAACTGAATCATACGGTCCAACACTTCTTCACCGCCTGCCCGAATGGGAGTAAGCACTCCAAACAAGCAGACAATAATTATGTGAAAAAGACGATATGTCATCTTTGCACCCATTTTCGCTGTTACCTTTAGTTCTTTATTCGGATAACGTAAGTACCTCTTTTTCGCGCGTACACTTCAGGTTAAACGCCAGACAGATCAGTTCGGCTACCACCTGCGGAGAGTGATCGGTCAAACTAAGCGTCAGTACGCGCTCGCCCAAGGCAGGCGATGTTTCAATGCGTATCTCATGTTCCTGCTTATTAATCACTCGCAAGATATCGGCCAAACGCTGATCTTTGAAGCGCATCTGCTCGGTATAGCGTGCAAACCGTTGCGCATGCGAAGTCGTACTAAGCTGAAATTTCTCGGCAAGCAGTTTTACCGTCTCTCCGGCTTTGACTTGCATGGTCTGTCCGGTTTTCTTCGAAGTAACCTTAACGACTCCACGCTGCACCGATAGTTCAAAGGGTTGTTTGCCCTGTGTACGCACATCAAATGCAGTACCGATCACTTCAATCTGCACCTCTTCGGTTTCAATCAGAAAAGGGCGTACCCGATTGCCTGTCACATCAAAAAGCGCATTGCCCGACAAGCTAACCTCACGCTTATGGGGAGCAAAATGCTCGGGGTATTGCAGTGAGGTTTCTCCGGCAAGATAGACTACCGAACCATCTTCGAGGGTAGTGACCAATGTAGAATACTCTTCATTCTGTTGCGTAAGAAGGTGAGGCACTTCCGGCGACCGATCTGTCAAGAAGTAGGCTGTGGCTCCGTATATACAGAGAACAATAACGGCGGCAACCGATGTCCACTTCAACACAAGTCGCCGATGCGAAGACTTGTTGCCGATTACCGGCAACAGGTTATCTTCCTCCAAACGACCATACAACTTATTCCATGCCAGGTCTGTTCGCTGCCTTTCTTTTTCTCTTTGAATCATGTTGTTTGAGTATAATTTTCTATTTCTTTCCGTAGTGTTTGAAGTGCTTTCGACATTTCGGCTTCGACTGTCTTGATCGATAGCGAGAGGATGGAAGCTATTTCGGCATACTTCTTTCCACCCATTCGATGCAGTTGAAAAATGTGAAGCCTACGCTTGGGGAGTTTAGCAAGCGTTTGATTAATCAACGCTTGCAGTTCTTTGCACTCGAGTTGCTCTTGCGGATCGGAAAACGACTCGGACAAGGGTGCAGAGAGCACCACTTCTCGGTATCGTTTTTTCACTTCTTCATGTTCGCAGTATTGAAGCGATTGATTGCGTACAGCTCCGTAGAGATAACTCTTAATGGAGTGAAACAGCTGCAACCTCTCGCGCTCTTTCCAAAACACATAGAACAGTTCTTCCACAATCTCCTCTCCCACTTCCCTGCTTCCGGTGATGCCGGCTGCGTACAAGCAAAGCGAAGGGTAATACTGACGAAAGACAGCTTCAAACGCCTTTACATCTCCCTCCTTTATTTTTGTCAGTACGAATAAGTCATTCAGCATACCATTGATTCTTAGTCATTAAAGCACCCCAAATATACGAAAAGAATAGAAAAAGATTATTTTTGTTGCTTTTTTAATTTAGCTACCGCATTTTCGAGCGATTCGGTCGGTTCGATAATGTTGTATCCTTTCCAGAAATCTTCGTTACCAAAGTCATCGACCCGATCGGAAAAAACCTGACTCGGTTTAAACGATGCTTTGAAAGAGATGGGATCTACCGGACTCTCCTGCCTATCTGTTACTACCATTTCGGATAGTACGGTATAGGTTGTGGAGAACAGTTTCCGCTTCCAGTCGCACTTAAAGCGAATGTTATTACGAACGTAGTTCAGGTAAGTAACTCCATTGAGCGTTTTATAGGTAACCAGATACGAAACCTCCAACGGTTTGAAGCGAAGCCCAAAGGGTTTTCTCTTCAAGATAGCCTGTGTTGCTTTGTTCTTATCATCTAGACTGAGACTAAACTCGGCACGCGTAAAGGAGAGGCGTTCCTTGTCAATGTAAAGCTTTCCATAACACAGGGCATAAGGCTGAATGACGCGAGGCTCAAAACGAATCACGAACTGCGCACGATTATCAATACTAGTCGGTTCTTCCATAATGAAGTGATAGTCGGATAGGGCTTGCGGATCAAGCAGAAAATCGGGATTCTTCACAACATCAAGGTAAACAAACATCGTGGGGCCACCCAACAGCTTCACCGCCAACGTATCGCTCTGTTTCGAGCTAAGCAACCGCCGCCCTTTGTCAATCTGTACCCGATCTTTAGTCAAAGGCTCGCCATAGCCTGTTTTATATACATCGACAATGGCTTCGGAAATATTGATGTATCGACGCCCTTTCTGAGCTATCTCTCTATAAAAGCCATTGAGAAGATTGCTACTGGTGCTATAGTTGAGCGACACCTTGCGAATGGCCTCCTGCACAATCAACAGTGGGTTCTGTCCGTGAACGGTCACCTCTCCCAATAGATTTACGTAAGGGGTAAGCCAAATTTCCTGATTCAGGATATCTGCACCATTGAGCTTCAGGCGATCATTGACATAACCCACATGCGAAACTTCGACAGCTTGTGGACGAAGGCTGGTTTTAATGACGAGTGTAAATTCGCCATCGGCATTCGTCACCGTACCCACGTTACTACCCGGAACGGAGATGTTGACATACTCCAGTTTCCTTTTGTTTAGCTTATCGCGCACAACACCGCTTACGGTTATTTGTTCGCCCGAATCATTCATTGCCATTACCGGGGTAAAACCCGTCAGTAACCATACCAGTATCAGTACCATTCCTATACCGGTCGTTTGTACTCTTTGCGCTTTCATCTTTGTATCATTTAAAAAGGTGGATACTCTTGTTGCTTGTACTATTAAGATCGTTCAAAATCAAAATACCCTATGACTTTATGCATCTTTTTTCCTACTCAGCGAACAAACAAGAGTCCTTATACCTTATAATAATAAAACCCTATAATATATGAAGAAAATAATTCCCAATAGTCTACTCGTTTTCATTCTTCTATGTTCGTGCATATCGAATGCTAATGAGAAACAAGTCACTACTATACAACAAGAAACAGACTCATTGGTTTGTTTGGATAGTGTTCCAAAGATTATTACAGAAGATATTAAACCGGAGAATATAGAAATCAGTAAAGAGTTACTGTACGATAAATATACGCTAGCCGATACCTATCCGTACAAAGATACGACCCGGCATTTTCAATGGGAGAAGATGAAGGAACGGCTGGCCTTATTGGAAAACATTCAGGCTTCGCATAAACAATGGGGCATTTTACAGAATTATAAAAACAGAAATGGCGTTGCTCCATTAGTGAAAAAGTTCAAAAGAAATGCTTATCAACGCATTGCAGATACGCTGGGAGTAGAACGATATCAATCGGTTCCGCTCTATCTGACGACTGATACCCTCATCCCCGAACGCTACGGACAAGACGGAGATTTGGTTTGTATGCTCGGCGAGGTGGGAACCTTTGCCGAAGTAGAACCGATATTCATTGGCGACACCTGGATGGTTCCAAAGAAATACATCAAGCCGATTCAAGACAGTGTAGTCTTTCGGAAAGCGATCTTTGTAGATCGCACCAATCAAAACATTGCCAGTTTGGAGCAGAAGGATAAAGGAGAGTGGTTGGTACGCAGCATGAATCCTGCAACAACCGGACAGCACCGCCCTCCTTACCAACAAGAGACTCCTTTGGGCATGTTTGTACTACAAGAGAAAAAAGGAAAAATGGTCTTTCTCAAAGACGGAACGATAGAAACCGGCGGTTTTGCCCCCTACGCCAACCGCTTTACAGACGGTGCCTATATTCATGGAGTTCCGGTCAATGCCCCACGTGCCGAATTTATCGAATACAGTCCTTCATTGGGCACTACTCCGCGATCGCATATGTGCGTGCGTAATGCAACGTCACACGCAAAGTTCATATTCGACTGGGCGCCTGTAAATCAGACGATTATTTTCATTTTAGAATAAGATTTAGTATCTTTGCGTCATCACTTTAATAGAAAATATGCAAAAGGTAATTATATTTTTGTGCCTTATATTACTCGCATCGGGTTATTCGTCACCCCACAAAACAGAAGCTAACAGACCCTTGCCCATAGCCGATTCAATATCCGAGCTAGCAAGAGGTGAGCAGCTCTTCGAAGAGATGCAACTAGGCGGTATCGTCAATTTTATTGCTTTTCGAGAAGCAGTAGCCGGTTATCATCGCATCAAACAAAAGAGCAAACCGATCATGACGCTGATCGATTTTACCAAACCATCGACCGAGAAGCGTCTCTTCGTGTTCGATATGGAAAAGAAAGCAATGATCTTCTCCTCCGTCGTTTCTCATGGCCGCAATAGCGGAGCTAATTACGCCACTTCTTTCTCGAACGAAAACGGTTCGTACAAAAGTTCACTAGGATTTTATCTCACCGAGAATACCTATCAGGGAAAAAACGGTTATTCGTTGGTCTTGAACGGACTCGAGCAGGGTATCAATGACCATGCTAAAGAGCGTGCTATCGTTATGCACGGAGCGGCTTATGCCAATCCATCGACCATTGCTTCGGGACGACTAGGACGTAGCTTGGGCTGTCCGGCTTTGCCTCAGGCACTTGCTAAGCCGGTTATCGATACCATTAAAAAGGGAAGCGTACTGTTCATTTATGCCAATAATGCAGAGTATATGGCAAAGAGCTCTATTTTGCCAAGAAGAACCAACAACATTTAAATACGTTCAAAAGCCAACACCGTGATTCATTAATCGTTGTTCGGCCATCGCTTCATACTTCGTTCCTTTGCGCCCATAATTAGCATAAGGATAGATAGAGATACCTCCGCGTGGGGTAAATATCCCGGTTACTTCGATGTATTTCGGATTCATCAGCCCGATGAGATCTTTCATGATAATATTCACACAATCTTCATGAAAAGCACCATGATTACGGAAGCTAAACAAGTAGAGTTTCAAACTCTTGCTCTCAACCATTTTTACATCGGGCAGGTAACTTATACGAATTTCGGCAAAGTCGGGTTGCCCTGTAATGGGGCAAAGACTGGTAAACTCGGGGCAGTTAAAGCGTACCCAGTAATCATTGTCGGGATGCTTGTTATCAAATGCTTCGAGTACCTCGGGTGCGTAATCCTGTTTGTATTCAGTGCTTCTTCCAAGCAGTGAAAGCTGATCTTTCAGTTCGGTCATAATAGTAATATTGTTTTTATTTCGACATAAGGCTATCGTCTTCTTTGATAGCCAGATATTCCTCCAATCCTTTGCGACGAAGCCGGCAGGCAGGGCAGTGACCGCAGCCATCACCCTGTATTCCGTTATAGCAGGTCAGGGTTTCATTGCGCACCAGTTCAAGCACGCCCAATTTATCGGCCAATGCCCATGTTTGCATCTTATCGAGCCACATCAAGGGGGTATGCAGCACGAACTGCTCGTCCATTGCCAGATTCAACGTTACATTGAGCGACTTGATAAACGAATCGCGGCAATCGGGATAACCGCTGAAATCGGTTTGCGACACGCCGGTGATGAGGTGACTGATGCCTCGTTCGCGGGCATAAACAGCAGCAATACTTAGGAAAAAAAGGTTGCGACCGGGCACAAACGTATTGGGCACTGCATCGTGTGGTTTTTCCTTATCCATCTCGAGCGTTGTATCGGTCAGTGAGTTGCGGCCAAGTTGTCCGAGCAAAGCAACATCCATGACTTCAAACGGCACATCGGCCTTGCGGGCTATCTCACGGGCCAACTCTACCTCGCGATGATGCTTCTGTCCGTAAAGGAAACTCAAGGCTATCACATGTGCAAAGTGGTGTTTCGCCCAGAACAGACAAGTGGTAGAGTCTTGCCCTCCACTAAATACGACCAATGCCGTATCTTGATTCATTGCCATAGGATGGTTAAATATCGGTTACCTTCAATACGTTGTAAGATATCTCCTTGTCGTACACATCGCTACCGTCGATCTTCTTGATATACTTCACCACCCGAATGGTTACAGGCAGAATAATAACCTCGTAAAGCGACTTTAGCACGATCTGTATCCCCATCATGATGAGTAGTTCGCGCCAGGCAATCAGCCCTCCGAAGGCAATGGGGAAGAAAATGATCGAGTCGGCCGTTTCGCCTACTACAGTAGACAGAATAGCACGAGCCGAGAAGTTACGCCCATTACTAGCCACTTTCATACGGCTCATCACATAAGCGTTCAAGAACGATCCGACCAAAAACGCCATCAAGCTGGCTGCTACGATACGGGGAGCCATACCGAATACGAAGTTGAAGTGCTCAGCTCCATCCCAAAAGGGAGCGGCAGGAAGCGCAACGGCGATCAGTCCCAAAGAGACTACAAAGAAATTCATGATAAATCCGCTCCAGATAATGAGGCGCGCTTTCTTGAATCCCCAGACTTCGGCGATGCAATCGTTAATAATGTAAGAGATGGGAAACACGAGTAGTCCGGCAGTTACCGTAATACTACCCACTTGAATAACTTTGGTTTCAAGCAAATTAGCTGCAATGAGGCATACATTAAATAGTATAGCAAGCAGCATGAAAGGCACAGATACTTTTTCTTTCATAATCCTGTTTTTTACGTGGTGTTCTAGATTACACGACCGTTATTCACGGCATCATACTTTGTTAATTGGGCGACAAAGATACAATTTCTTTAGAAAATCGGCAACCATTTTGCAGTTAAAGTTGTTTGTAGACCATTCATCAAAAACTAAACTTATAATGAAAACAAATCTAAAAGTAGCAGCATTACTGCTGGGAATGGGTATCACTCCGTTTTTCGCTCACGCACAAAAAAAAGTAATTATTGAGGATGATGAACCAAACTCCATCATGTTTGTGTCGAAAAATAAAGCCGGTGACGAGATTATCCGAATCATGGACGAAACAAGGCTTCCGAGATTTCAGGAGCCCAATACTCCACGTTTCTTATTGACAGATCAGAAAGGTAAGTTTGCGCTTGGTATCGGTGGATACGTACGAGCAACAGCCGAATATGACTTCGGAGGCATTGTGAACAGCGTAGACTTCTTCCCAGCCTTGATCTCCAATGGGAAAACTAACTTTGCCAAGAATCAATTCCAGATGGATATCACCACTTCTACTTTATTCCTGAAACTGGTGGGACACACCAAGGCATTGGGCGATTTTGTTGTTTATACAGCCGGTAACTTCCGTGGCAATGGCTCCACCTTCGAACTACAAAATGCGTATGCTTCTTTCCTGGGATTTACCATCGGTTATAGCTATGGTAATTATATGGATCTGGCAGCCCTCCCTCCTACGATTGACTGGGCAGGCCCTAACGGATCGAGCTTCTACCGTGCCACACAATTAAGCTATGTGTGCAATCATGTAAAAAACTGGAAGTTTGGTGTAGCAGCCGAAATGCCTGCAGTCAATGGCACCGTTACTCCCGGATTCTCTATCAGCACACAACGCATGCCCAACTTCGTAGCATCGACCCAATATAATTGGAACAAGAGCAGTCACATCCGACTGGCCGGTATCGTTCGCAGCATGACTTACTCGAGTGCCGTTGCACAAAAAGCTTACGCCAAGACCGGATACGGTTTGCAAGCATCTACCACATTCAATTTAGGCAAGAAATGGCATACCTACGGACAGGTGAATTACGGTAAGGGTATCAGTCAGTTCCTTACAGACCTAAGTACTCAGAATGTAGACATCGTGCCCGATCCGGAAAGTTCAGACCGCATGCAGGTATTGCCCATGTTGGGATGGTATGCCGGACTGCAATACAACATCTGCCCCAACTTGTTTGTATCGGGTACCTATAGTTACTCAAGACTGTACTCCGAAAACGGCTACCCCGTCCAAACAACCGATATGTATCGTACCGGACAGTATTTGGTTGCCAACGTATTCTGGAATGTAACCAATAATATGCAAGTAGGTGCCGAGTACCTGAGAGGTTGGAGAAACGACTTCAATGACAATATGCACCATGCCAACCGAATGAACATGGTGGTTCAATACTCGTTCTAACAAATCAGAAAAAAGAAAACGAAGAGAGGCTTTACTCCTTTTATCCCGGCAATTAGATAAAAAGAATAAAGCCTCCTTCAGTTTAGATAGTAAGATCGAATTGGTTCAACCGTTTTTAAAACTTATAGTCTAAACCAATACCAAACACCTTGTTGGTGCGAGAAAAGACATCGGTTCCGGCGATGCCTGTACCATTGTAATTAGCAGATATCTTTTCGTAATTATCGTAGTTTGTCCAGAAGTAAGCTACATTCAGTTTCAAGTTTTTGGCTACATCGAAGCCTGCACCCAAACCAAATGAATATGAGCTCAAAGAGAAACTCATGTCTGTTTGGAAGTTATCTTTCACACCGTATTTAGTACGTTGCATACCGGCGCTTACCTGTGCCCATTTGCAAACATCCCATTCCAAACCGGCCAGGTATTCATTGGTTCCGTTGCCGATAAAGTTTTGCTTGCCAATAAGCTCTCCCGTAGAAGGATCTTGTACGGTAGCCATCTCAGCATGCGTATCGAAAAAGTGGTGATAACCTACCGAAGCACGCAACACGGGCAGAATCTCGTAAGATACACCTACAGTAAGAAGACTGGGCACATCCTGAGGCGTATTCACGCCATGTCTATAATTGGCAAATTTATCATCTTTAGGGTTTGCCGGTGCACCGGGCAGTGTACCCTTTGTTTTATTCTCAATATTCAGGTTCGTAAGAAATTCGTATTTCACACCAACATTCCATTTCCCCTTCTTAAAGTCGGCTCCAATAATGGGAGTGATTCCCCAACCTGATTGCTCACAATCCAGCTCAATATCTGCTGCCATGGCCGCATACTCAGGTTTACCTAATTTATTAAAAACATCTTGTGCCGAAACCATAGAGCCATCAAGTCCAAGAGCGGGCATATTGGGATTAACTTTAATATCCTTCAAGTATCCATAATAGGCATTGCTTACGTAATTAACACGTGCACCTCCAAAAACAGACAGATAATCATTAATGCGATACGCAGCTCCCAATTGAAGTCCGAAGATATATTGTTTACCTTCCATATAGCTATTGACAGAATATTGATTGGTCGGTATTCCTGCCTTAGCCAATAATCCCGGAATCATAGCCACCTGCGATTCGAAAGAGCCCAAGCCCTCGTTGAATGTTGCTTTACCACCACCACCTGTTACGGCAAAGTTGGCAGAGAAAGCCCATTTATCTTTTTTATAAACGGCAAATGCGCTCGGAACGAATGGCGCAGAAGCCTCGCCTTTGTACATTTTCGTTTGGTTTCCTCCGAAACCGGCAAATCCGGGAAACTTCTCGTTTCCAAACGTAGAATGAATGGTTCTTGTCTGGGCAGCACTCTGTCCGTTCAACGAAACATAAAAGCCATCTTGCATAAAAGCAGTACCGGCAGGATTAGAGTATACGGCATCAATTTGCGTAGAAGCATCGCGAGCCAACATTCTCAGAAACAAAATGTGCTGATTGGTGTTTGTCAGGAGCCCCCCTGCAAAAGTTGGAATTGAAACGATCAGCATAAATACACTAATCAACGATAATTTTCTCATCTAAATCTTTTTTAATTATTTCGAGCACAAAGATACAACAATACTACACAAATAACATATAATTGTGCAATTAATTTCGTTAGACACACCGATTTGATTCAAAAACGAATAGTTTCTAATGTAACTATACAACTCTCAAGTACTTCAAACGAAACATAAATGAAGTGAAGAAGAAAAACTTTTCTTCAGAACCAATGTTTAATTATAAATAGGGTAAAGAGTACTTAATTATAAAACAGAGCATAACAATGAAGAAGGTTATACATAAAGCAGCAACCAGAGGTCATACTCGAAATGAGTGGCTCGATAGCCGTCATACGTTTAGTTTCGATGAATATTTTGATTCAAACCGCATCAACTTCGGTGCTCTACGTATATTGAACGATGATCGTGTAGCTCCCGGAGCCGGGTTTCAGACTCATTCACACAAGAACATGGAAATTGTTTCCATCCCCTTGAGAGGAGAGTTAGAACACGGAGACAGCAAAAAGAACAACTGCGTGATCGGCGTAGGAGACATTCAGGTTATGAGTGCCGGAACAGGGATCTTTCACAGTGAGATGAACCACAGCAAGGTCGATCCTGTTGACTTCCTGCAAATATGGATCATGCCTCGTGAGCGAAATACCCGACCGGTTTATAACGATTTCAGTATCCGCGAACTCGAACGCAAGAATGAGTTATCAGTTATTATTTCGCCCGACAATGATACACCGGCTACCTTGTTGCAAGACACCTGGTTCTCCATCGGGAAAATAGAAGCCGGCACAAAGTTAAGCTATCATATGCACCAAACACATGCAGGCATCTATGTTTTCTTGATCGAAGGCGAGATTGTAGCAGCAGGTGAGAAATTGTCGCGACGAGACGGTATGGGAGTTTTCGAAACCAACAGCATAGACATTGAGGTACTTGCAGATTCGCATATTCTATTAATGGAAGTTCCGATGTAACATTGCCTATGAATACAAACTTAGCCAATATTCGGCAAGAATATACCAAAGGCGGACTACGGGAGGCATCACTTCCCGAAGATCCGCTTTTGCTTTTCAGCCAGTGGCTTCAGGAAGCCATTGATGCGAAGGTCGATGAACCGACCGCTGTTTTAGTAGGCACCGTATCGCCTGAAGGACGCCCATCAACCCGTACCGTTCTGCTAAAAGGGTTGCATCACGGAGCGTTCATCTTCTATACCAATTACGAAAGCCGCAAGGGACAACACTTGGCACAAAACCCGTTCATCTCGCTCTCTTTCGTGTGGCATCAACTGGAAAGGCAGATACACATCGAAGGGATAGCCCATAAAGTTCCGGCAGCAGAATCGGACGCTTATTTCAGTCAACGCCCCTATAAAAGTAGAATAGGCGCACGCATCTCTCCCCAAAGTCAACCCATCAAAGACCGCATGCAACTGATTGCCGCTTTTGTTAAAGAAGCCACGCGATGGGTAGGACAAGAGGTACCCCGACCCGAACACTGGGGCGGATATGCCGTAACGCCTCAACGCATTGAGTTCTGGCAAGGACGGCGCAACCGCCTGCACGACCGCTTTCTATATACCCTGCAATCCGATGGGAAGTGGCAGAAAGAGCGCTTGGCACCTTGATTTTCGCCCGATTCCTTGCCTAATACACGGGGAATCTGTAATATTGCAATTCTAAATGACAAACTTATGAAACTGGATTACGTTTATCACAGTGGCTTCGCTATCGAAGCACCGGGCGTTACGCTTATTTTGGATTACTACAAAGACTCTTCCGAAACAGTACACAACCAAGGTATTGTGCACGATGAGCTACTCCAAAGACCCGGAAAGCTGTATGTACTCTGCACACATTTTCATCCCGACCACTTCAACCCAGAGGTACTGCAATGGAAAGAGCAACGCCCCGATATTCACTACATCTTCTCTAAAGACATCTTACGTCACAGGCGCGCCAACAAAGAGAGTGCCTATTATATAAGTAAAGGCGAGAGTTACGAGGACGATACCCTGCGCATCGATGCTTTTGGATCGACCGATGTAGGCAGTTCCTTTCTGATACACCTGCAAGGAATGCGTATCTTCCACGCGGGCGACCTCAACAACTGGCATTGGAGCGAAGAGTCGACCGAGCAGGAGATCAACAAAGCCAACGGCGACTTTCTGGCCGAGGTAGCCTACATCAAAGCATCGGCACCCGCAGTAGATGTAGCGATGTTTCCGGTTGACTCCCGCATGGGGAAAGATTATATGAAAGGAGCCAAACAGTTTATCGAACAAATAAAAACTACTATATTTGTACCCATGCATTTCGGCGAAGATTATGCGGGAGGCAATGCCTTCTGTGATATAGCAGAAGCAGCCGGTTGCCGCTTCATTAAAATCGATCACCGGGGCGAACGTTTCGACATTACTAAATAACACATAATAATTATGAACAGATTAACACACCTTTTTCTTGTATTACTTTTAGCCTGCGTACCTATGGGTATCATGGCTCAAGACAATGACGATAATGATGATAGCAGATACCTGGTAGGCGCAGTGCCCGAGGTAAACGGCAAAGTTGTCTTTTCAAAAGAGTTCAGCATCCCCGGCATGTCTCAACAGCAGATATTCGAGCGCATGCAAAAATGGCTTACCGAACGACTAAAAGCGAACAACAACGTGGATAGCCGCGTAGTATATACCGATGCAGAAAAAGGAACCATAGCCGGTGTTGGCGAAGAGTGGTTGGTGTTTAAATCAAGCGCTCTGTCACTAGACCGCACGTTGCTGAACTATCAAATCACCATCGGCTGCCAACCATCCAAGTGCTTGGTCGAAGTAGAGAAGATACGCTATACCTATCGCGAGAAAGAGAAATACACAGCCGAAGAGTGGATCACAGACAAGTATGCACTCAACAAAGCACAGACCAAACTGGTACGCGGTCTTGCCAAATGGCGCAAAAAAACAGTAGACTTTGCCGATGATATCTTTGCCGAAGCAACCAAAGCATTAAGTGCATCGAACAGTCAACCTCAAGTAGAGAAAGCTCCTAAAAAGGCAGCTGTAACCTCAGGCCCTGTAGTTATCGGTGCTGCTACCCCTGTTAGCTCTCCCGATATGCCCGGATATAGAAGCGTTGCACCCGATCAATTACCGGCCGGTGCCATTCAGATGGGTAGCGGCAAACTCGTAATTGCCATCGGCAAGGATGCCTTCAATATGACCATGATGACTGCCAATGCCGGCGGATCGTTGGGCAAAGTATCCGGAAAACCTGTCGTATTCAGCATCCTATCGCCCGACCAACCTTATGAGTCGTTCGAGAAGGCAGATACCTACTCGGTACGCTTCTACCCCACCAACCAAACTGAGCCATCGGTTATTCTCGAATGTAAGAAACTACCCGCAGCCGCTCCGATGGAAGGACAACCCCGTACATACGTAGGTGAAATTGTAAAAGCTTGGATGAAATAAAAGAAGAGTTGAATAACCCCAAAAACAATCGTTATGGAAATAAAAGCAAGATTTGACCATTTCAATATCAATGTAACCAACCTCGAACGCAGCATTGCTTTCTACCAGAAAGCACTCGGGCTCAAAGAACACCACCGCAAAGAGGCCGCCGACGGCTCTTTTGTATTGGTTTACCTGACCGATGAGTCGACCGGATTCCTATTGGAACTAACCTGGCTCAGAGATCATACCGATAGCTATGAACTGGGCGAGAATGAGAGCCACCTCTGCTTCCGTGTGGCAGGCGACTATGATGCCATTCGTCAATATCACAAAGAGATGGGTTGTGTCTGTTTCGAGAACACCTCGATGGGGCTTTACTTCATCAACGATCCGGATGACTACTGGATAGAAGTATTGGGGGAGAAAAAGCACTAATTAGCTTCCCTTAAAAAGTATATTTTCAGCGAAACATTCTCTTTCAGAAGTGTTTCGCTGATTTTGTTTATTAGCTATCAAAAGAATCTTCATGACTCTCCCATTATTTCAAAATGCTACTCCTACTTTTAAGAACAAAGAGTGTCGGGATTGATTCATTTTTGAGCTACCATCAATCGAATAACTACAGTAGTTGTAACCGATAGCCGGAATAATGCTGATTCTCTTATCCAGTAACTTGTATCCGAAAGAAAAATCGAATAACCACTTGCCATCTTTATTATTTTCAGATGTAGCCAGATTATAACCGACATCACCATTTAGTAAAAACCGCTTGTTGGTGAACGGGTGATACCTAAAGTCGATAAACACAGGTAGCGTATTCAGACCCTCCAGCTGCGTGTAGCTATTGATCCCAATACCGGCACCTAAAGACAAATCGGGAGTTACATAATAGCCAAGCAAAGCCCTGATTAAGCTCATGGCTATTTTGTGGTCGCTACCGTATGACACATCATACGCATCTCCTTTGTCGGAGAGTGAGATTCCGTAACCTACCTCAACAGCACCCCAAAGCTTGCGGTTCTGTGCATACGAACAAGTTGCTGTGAACAGCAGGACAACCAATAATAGTTTTCGCATATCAATTTTATTTAGTGAATCTTATACCTTTCCACGTTTCGTTGAAGTAACAGGCACTAAACATATCCAGAGCTCCGATTATAAATGCCGTTGGCGTAAAACCAACTCATCCGTCAAGCCAGATTCTTTTTGACTGATCAAACATCCTATTTATGTCTGGCCGCTCTTTTTCTTCGAATTTCCGCCTTCATCTTGGCCGAATCAGAACCGTGCAAACCTTTAATGTATTTTGCTTTTTTCGCCTTTGTTTTCACCTTTTTGTCATCTTTTCCGGTCGATTCTTTCTTCCCTTTAAAGACAATTCCACCGAACATTGCATCCTCTATACTCATAATCTTTCTCTATTAATTCATTTTTTCTGTGGACAAAGATAATCGTTTTCTGCGAATTACCTATCTTTGCAGGCTATAACAATAAACAACCATTCGATGGAAACAACATTGCTTGCTCCCGAAAAGGACCCGATGGGTGCCGCCATAGCCGATTACTTTAACCTGCATAAAGCCGGAAAACTACGTGTATTCTCTTCTCAATTCGACGAAGACGAAATCCCCGTCAAAGACCTCTTTCGTACCACCAAGCTGATGCCTTTACTCGAACGTACCGCACTCGAATTAGCTTCGGGACGCATTCTTGATGTAGGTGCAGGCAGCGGATGCCATGCATTGGCTCTTCAAGAGCAAGGCAAAGAGGTATGTGCCATCGACATCTCTCCGCTCTCTGTCGAGGTGATGCAGAAGCGTGGTGTGAGCAACGCCTGCTTGGTTAACTTGTTCGACCAGCGGTTTACCGATACGTTTGATACCATCCTCATGCTTATGAATGGTTCGGGCATCATCGGCCGACTGGAGAATATGCCCGCTTTCTTTCAAAAGATGAAACAACTTCTTCGCCCGGGCGGATGCATCCTAATGGATTCGAGCGACCTACGCTATCTTTTCGAAGACGAGGACGGCAGCTTCTTGATTGATCTGGCAGCCGATTATTATGGAGAAATCGACTTCCAGATGCAATACAAAACCATCAAAGGCGAATCGTTTGATTGGCTATACGTTGACTTTCAAACACTCAGCCTCTACGCCGCCGAATGCGGTTTCAAGACCGAGCTTATCAAAGAGGGCAAGCACTACGATTATCTGGCGAAGCTGACGGTTGAATAAATTATTTTTTCAACTCTTCATCTATCGCCTGTACCAACGAGCTGAACTCTTCTTCATTGTATAGACGAGTCAGCTTAAGTATCTTTCCATCGCGACCAATCAGTACATTGCGCGTAATACCCGACTGACGAAGCGCATACTTCGCAAAAATATCAGCACCCGGATCGAGCCCCATCGGATAAGTAACACCCGTAGCTTTCATAAAAGCAAGTACTTTATCCAATGGCTCATCGCGGTCGATACCGATCAGCATGAACTGCGGGTTGCTTTTATTCTTCAACCAAATATCTTTCTCGATAAAAGGCATCTCTTTGCGACATACGCCACACCAACTGGCTGTAAACTGCAACATCACTACCTTACCGCGCAATGACGACAGGCTTACCTGCTTACCGTCGGTCAAGGTGATGGTAAAGTCGGGTGCCATCTGCCCTACTTTCACTATGTAACCGGTACTATCGGCTTCGACTGCCGTTACATTCGTTTCATCGGTAGCCGCAGCTACCTCTTTGTTCGCCTTCGCCTGTCCGGCACATGCCACGTTGCTTAACGCAAACAGCCCTAAACAACAGATACTTAAAAAAGTTTTCTTCATCCTTTTAATCTTATTTACTTTCGAGCAAAACTACAAAAAAGTATTTTATTATCCTTGTATATTCGATAATTATTTGCAAAATGGCTCTACCTACGAATCGAGCACCGCAAGGAATAACGAAATAGTAGACGAAGTTGCTGAATACACAAGTATCTCTGTAAATAGAATAAATATTAAAGGAAAAGAGGAAGTAAGTAATGATGAAAAAAGCAGAAGAAACAAGAGGTATGAAAATGATATAAAATATTGAAAAACAATAATATACAGAATTATAAATCAAGTATACATACTATTATTTTTCTTAGCTTGCAAAAGAACTATTTTAACGGTGCGTTAAGTACGTAGTCTTGGTAGCAATGAGTACGTACTCTTTGTTACTAAAACTACGTACTTTTGCTATAGAAGCTATTAAAAAGCTGTTTAACGGCGAAATACTGCCCTTTACCGGCAAGCTCCGATCCCCCGAACATAACCAAGATTTCAATGTACAGGATGCCAAGTTGCAACTGTTCAAAGAACGGGATAATCCGGACAGATTCCGTCTTTCCCTCAATAGTCAGAATATCCTCTACTGGTTCAAACAAAAATATCAGGAATTGAAACAGGTTGTTAAACCTCATATTAGACCTACTATAAAGCCGGAAGTGAGCAAAAGTTTTAAGAGGTAATCCGTGCTGTATACCAATTATTTACTAAATTTGCAGGCAATAACAAAAATATAATAGCTTTATGAGCGGAAGTCATTTTACTTCGTTAAACCCTCAACATAAGTTGTTTGGCGAGCTTAAAGAAACTGCACCTGCTTGGTGGCAATTTATAAAAGAGAATATCAAGCCGGGCGGCTTTTATATAGATATTCGCAAGAATAATTCCCTGAATGTCTATTATAATGGAGGTTCGTTGCTTAAAATCACATTGTCGCAAGGCGGGATTAAGGGCAAAATACATGAGTTTTACTTGGGCAGAACAGGTTCAAAATATATTGATTATGAATTGCCCCACTTACCAGCAGATGCTGATAGTATAAAAAAGAGGATAGCCTTGAGGTATAGCGATACATCGGAAAGTGGTATCAAAGCAAGACTTATATGTTCTTCCGGAACAAATTACATAGACTCCGAATTTGCTTTTCCTGAAATAGTTGGCAAGAAAATAAATTCCAAAGGGGAAGAAGTACCGGATTATCTGACAACCCGTATCGATCTTACTAAAATCGAAAATGGCAAAATTATCTTTGTAGAGTTAAAACGAATTGAGGATAGTAGACTTCTCACTAATGAGTATGAGAATGGCAGCCCTGAGATACTCTCCCAAATGGGAGCATATAATCAATTCACCCAAAAACACAAACAAGAAATAATCGAGTATTACAAAACTCTTTTCGCAATAAAACGTGACCTTGAGATATTGCCTCTTAGTTTGGCCGGTATAGATAACATAGATGAATATGAGCTTTGTGAGAATGTGGAACTATATATAGAACCTTATAATAAACTGAATCAGGCACGGATACGAAGAATTGAAGCTATTAAAACAATTCTCAACAGAAACAATATCATTCATAATCTATGAAAATCATCGTTCATAGGGGTATAGACCAGATCGGAGGTTGTATAACGGAAATATCTACCGTCAAAGCCCGGATATTGATTGATCTGGGACAGAACTTACCAAATGGCGAGGGGGTTGTAGATGATGATTTGGCAAGCCATGAAGCGATAGAGTCGATCACGCAAGGCGTTGATGCCGTATTCTATACTCACTATCATGGCGACCATTTAGGACTATTCCATTATGTTCCTGATAATGTTAGACAATATATAGGCAAGGTTGCCAAGCGTGTCGCATTATGCAAACACAGACAACTTTCATATATCAAAGGTCGTGAGCAACAATCGAAAGAAGAAATTGCTAAACTTGAAGGAATGGGCGAACTCTCTCCCGGACAAACAATAACCGTGGGAGATATCAAGATAACTCCGTTTTTTGTAAGCCACTCGGCTTACGATGCTTATATGTTCCTAATCGAAGCGGACGGCAAAAGAATGCTACATACAGGCGACTTCAGAGGGCATGGATATTTGAGTAAAGGCTTACTACCAACCATTGAAAAACTTATCTTATCGCAAGGTAAAGTTGATTTTCTGATTACTGAGGGAACTATGCTTTCGCGGCTTGGCGAAAAAGTGATGAGCGAAAACGAGTTGCAAAGGAAAGCTGGGGAAATAATGACACGCTACAAAAACGTGTTTGTGATGTGCTCCTCTACGGATGTGGAACGTATAGCTACATTCTATGCATCGAATAAGCGATTAAAGTACAGACCGTTGGTGTGTGACCACTTTCAAAAGAATATCCTTGAGATATTTACAAAATCGGCAGGCGAACATACTCCGCTGTTCCGTTTTGATGAAGCCTATGATTTCAATCCAACCAATACCAAATTGTTGGATTGGATGGAGGATAAAGGCTTTTGTATGTTTGTTCGAGCAACTGACAAGTTCAAGGATTACTATCAGGCACTTGCATCCCGGTTAGACCCAAATGAAACAATACTGATATATTCCATGTGGAAAGAGTATATAAATGACAACAGTAAGCACGCTGTGCAGCGATATATTGACTTTGTTTCCATGTTCCCCTATATGGAGACGCTACATACAAGCGGACACGCTTCCGCCGACTGCCTCGCAAAAGTATGTAATCTTGTAAATCCGGTTCTTGGAATAATTCCTATTCATAGTGAAAATTCGGCAAGCTATAAAAATTTGCCAATTAACGAGCATTTACAACAGATAATAATCACTTCATCAAATTCTACAGGTCATGTGGAGATTAGAATAAATCAAAGTCTATAATCGCAGAGAGCAACACCTATTTGATGTTTTTTATAAGGAATCAGCATATTCTTTGTTGTTTATAGAATGATTATAGTTTCATGGAAGATACTTATTCAGTGTTGGAATCCTTTTTAAGTCTTTTTCCCTGCCAAAGAAAGATAAGATTCTTTTCTGCTCTTCAAGGGTAGGTATTCTGATTATTAAATTTCCGATGAATATTTCTCTATATTTTTCCACACAAACAGGTAACCAAACATTGTTTTTCTTGATTTGAAGGTCTCCCATGACCTCTATATCCATTAAAGGAAGATGGAATCTGGCAAAATTGGAACGAAATAAATCATTCTCTTTTGTTTTTGGAGCAACTTCTATATACCTACTTAGTAGTTGCTGTAATTTGAGTGAGTTTGCTTCGGTAGTCAAAATATCAATATCAAAAGTTTCCCCTATCTCTACCTCCGATAGAATCATAGCAGATGCACCTATGATATAAAATTCAGAACTTATTTCCTGTAGCTCAATAGCTATGCTCGCAAGGGTCTGAGTTATTTTGTCTTTAATCTTCATATTTCTATTATCTATAGCAAAAGTACATAATATATTTCAGGATAATAGCAAAAGACGATCCAATTCAGCAGATAAACCGATACCTTATTATAGAAAGCTGGAATCCGATTTGGTATCAATTCCCCGATAGGCTCCTACCATTTCGCAGAAACAGGACTCAAACCATCAAACTTTGTTGTTTCTCAAAACATCTTAAATGAGTCAAGGTAGTATCAGAGGCATATTCTAAAATATTCTCTTGCCTCTGAGGTACGTCGCAACGTGTCACCCTATGCCACTAAATTGGAATCCACAAAGAAAAATCCCCTAAAAGTAATTGACTTTTAGGGGATTTAGAGTAACGATGGAGGTTCCTGGCGGATTCGAACCGCCGTAGACGGTTTTGCAGACCGGTGCCTAGCCACTCGGCCAAGGAACCCTGTTTTCCGTTTTGCGGTTGCAAAGGTAGTACAAATTTTCAAACTACCAAAAAACTCTATCTCTTTTTTAATACACATCTATTCTGAAAGCGTAAGAAACCGTTTTTTTGCACAACCTTCAACGGGAATTAAAGGAAATCACGTACATTTGTATCGATCTAAAGACAGGATAAAATGAAAAGCACCTACCTATTTTTAATTATTGCACTCTTTTCCCTTTTTCCCTCGGCACAGGCCAACGGCTCGGCATACTATTATTTTAAACAGATATCCATCAAAGAAGGACTCCCCTCTTCCGTAACAACCGTATACGATGGCAACGATGGCTTTCTGTGGATAGGTACCATCTATGGAGCTTATCGCTTTGATGGAGAAAAATTGAAAAGATATTCGCCGTCGGCAAAAGGACAGAACATTCCGTACATCTATCGTATCGACGGTGATAAACAGGGAAATATCTGGATGTTTCACCCCGAAGGAACCAGTCGGTACAATCCGGAGAAGGATGTCTTCGAGGCATTCCTATTCAACAATAAGCCCTTAGAGGCACACACACTTTTATCGGAAAGCAACCAACTGATTTTTCCGGTAATCGGCGCATTGCTACGATATACAAAAGACTTGCGATACAACGGACGCATCATCGTTAAAGAAGGAGAAAAAGAGGTGCTGTGCAGAAAAATAAAGATCTATAATGAGAAATATTATATAGCCTCTACCCAATATCAACAATTGGTACTCATTGACCGCCACACGGGAGAGATACAGGAAAGCCCCTTTGGAAAACAAACTAACGTGCAAGATTTCTACGTAGACTCCAAACAAAGGTTCTGGATAGCATATTACGGCAAAGGAGTATCGTGCTATACGCAAGGAGGGAGTTTGATACGGTCCTTTCATACGCGCAACTCTTCGCTGAGCAATGACGTGGTGTTGGATATCGAAGAGCGTAACGGAGATATTTGGCTGGCTACAGACGGAGGAGGTATTAATATCATAAGAGGAGGTACGGAAGAGATCACAGTCTTATCGAACAACAACGATCATAAATTCCCCGCCAACTCGGTAACCTGTCTGCACAACGGGGTCAACAATATGTGGATAGGAATGGTGCGCGAAGGTGTATTGGGAGCCAAGGAGAATTTCATCACCACCTACTCGAAGGTACCGCAAAACGATCCGTCGGGACTATCCGAGAAGTGCCCTTTAAGCTTGCTCGAAGACAAGGACGGCACCATATGGATCGGCACAGATGGCGGAGGTATCAACAGCTTCAACCCGAGAACAGAGCAATTCACACATTTTCCATCTACTTCCGGTGGTAAGATTGTATCCATCTGCCCCTATTCGGATAGCGAGCTATTGGTGTCGAGCTTCACTAAAGGTATCTATCTCTTCGATAAGAAAAGCGGGCGATACCATCGCTTTCAGGCCATGGGAAAGGTCATGGACGATGAAATCAGTTACTCCGGCAGCCCAACCAACCTATTCGTCAATTCCGAAAATGAAATCGAATTTCATGGAGAATATGCTTATCGGTATGTGCGCGACAAGAACCTGTTTACAAAGATACAAGTTCCCTCCAGGCAATATAATGAATCGGCCATTGCCCTTGGAAACTATCAGGCAAACACGTATTATCACAACAAAAACATTGTGTTTTGTTATAACCGACAAAGCGACCGGTTTGAATCAGTATATAAAAAACAAGGGAATCAGATCCTAACAGCCTATCTGGAACCGACAGAAGGACGTATATGGATAGCCGAGAAAAGCGGACTGAGCATCTATCATATAGAAAGCGGGAAAACAACCCCGATCAAACTGCCCGATCAGAATGACATCGTTACCTCGCTTATCATGGATCGCAAAGGGGTTTTATGGATGGGAACCTCGGGTGCATTGTATGCCTATTTTCCCAAAGAACAGCGATTCATTCTTTTTAGTGAATCGGACGGGGTACTTCCCAACGACTTTCTACCCAAACCCGTACTACTGACTCGCAACGGTGATGTGTACATGGGCGGTGCCATGGGGTTGGCCAGAGTCAATCAGTCCATGAACAAGCAAATGCATGAAACAAGCACTGCATTAAGAATTAGTTTACTCGACGTAAACTTAAACGGAAACAATGTGGTGCCCAAACAGATGGGACAAGTATCCCGGTTAGAGATACCGTCGAACTTTTCATCGCTGAGGGTACATACCAAACTGGATGGAACAGACATCTTCCGCAAACGAATTTACAGGTATCAGATCGAAGGGCTAAACCATAGTTTTACCGAATCATCGAAATCGCACTTCTTGATTCCTACTTTGCCACCGGGGCATTATCAGATTAAAGCACAATGCACACAATCAGACGGATTGTGGAGTGTACCTTTTACCCTGCTCGATTTAACTGTGCTCCCACCTTGGTGGCAACGCACCTGGTTTATATTATGTGTTGTTGCTGCACTCATCTCAGCAATCATTTATATCATTCGCCGCCGCGAAGAGCATCTGCAACAAAAGCTGAAGGAGAAAGAGCGGGAAATATACAAAGAGAAGGTGCAGGCGTTAATCAACATCAACCACGAACTACGCACGCCACTGACCCTTATTTACACGCCATTGAAGCAGTTGCTGAGTAGCAGACAAGTACCACTGGAGCTGCGAGGCAAGCTACAAGGAGCTTTTAAGCAGGCACGGCAGATGAAGAATATCATCAACATGATACTCCATATGCGCAAAATGGAGGTGGGGAAAAACACGTTGAACCTAACACCTACCTTGCTTAATGAGTGGTTGCAAGATATAGTCAACGATTTTAAAGATGAGTTCGATATGCGAAATATCCGCTTGGTTTTTGATGCGGACAGTAACATACAGACCGTCTCTTTTGATGTAGGACAATGTGAAATCATCCTTAATAATCTGCTGATGAATGCTTATAAATTTAGCCATCCGGATACTACGGTTACTGTTTCGACCCGGTTGGAGCAAGCAGGAAGTATTATCAGGATCGAGGTATGCGATGAAGGTATCGGTCTGGGAGCAGTAGACCCGCAAGGGTTATTTACGCGGTTTGAGCAAGGAGATCATCATATTCAAGGAAGTGGAATCGGCCTGTCTTATGCCAAGCAACTGGTAGAGATGCATCAAGGAACCATCGGTGCCATGAATAATAAGGAGAAAGGAGCTACCTTTTATTTCACACTGCCCAATCGGCAAGAACCGGTCTGTGTACCCTGTCCGGCAAAGCCTTATTTGAATGAGCTACTCCCCCCTCAGACACTTTCGTTGCAGAAAGCAGAAGTATTGCCGAACCGGTTTCATTCGGTACTCATAGTAGATGATGATCCCGACTTATGCGATTATCTGGCCTGCAACCTGCAAGCTATGTTCGAGGTAATACACATCGCACATGACGGAATGGAAGCCATTCCCATTGTTGTATCGCACCTGCCGCAACTGATTATCAGTGACGTCATCATGCCTCGGATGGATGGATTGGAACTCTGTAGAAAAGTTAAGCAGAGTGCCGAGTTCAACTACATTCCGGTTATCCTACTGGCTTCGCATGCCGACGAGCCAAGTACCGAAGACGGCTATAAAACAGGAGCCGATGCTTATGTGGCGAAACCGTTCGACATGGATACCTTGCTACTACAGATACAAAACATTCTGAACCATCAGTCCATCGTACAAAAGCGATATGCAGGTATCGAACAGGTAGAGAAGAAAGAAGGGAAAATGAATAATCAGGCAGACGAACAGTTTGTTGTTCAACTCAACAACGTGATTCGCGAGAACAGAGCCAATGTAGCACTGGATGTTAATCTGGTAGCCGAACTCATGCGTATGAGCCGGGCTTCGCTTTACAATAAGATGAAAACAACCATCGGCATCGGGGTCAATGAATACATCACCAAGCAGCGAATAGAGTATGCCGCCCAGCTACTGATGACAACCGAATTAAGCATACGGGACATATCCGAACAAACGGGTTTCTCCCATCAACGCAACTTTAGTACTACATTTAAGTCGTTGATGGGAGAAAGTCCGTCGGAATATAGAAAGCGAATCGTTAGCGGTTCCTGATCGGATCGTTGTATTGCACCTGAAGTTTCAGCAGTTCTTTTTTCAACTCTTTGGTCAGTTTCTCAGTTCCCGATTGTCCGTAGAGGTTGTGCATCTCCATGGGGTCTTCCTGCAAGTCGTACAACTCCCAGCAGTCAATATCATTATAGAAATGAATCAACTTATACCGTTCGGTACGCACGCCATAATGCCTTCTTACTGCATGTTCGGCCGGATATTCGTAAAAGTGATAATAAAGTGACTTGCGCCAATCGGGCACTTTCTTACCCCGAAGCAACGGAAGGAATGAAACGCCATGCATATCAGACGGAGTCTTTACACCTGCCAAATCGAGTATAGTAGGGCCGTAATCGATGTTTTGCACCATCTGGTCTATATCTCCCTGTTTGCCACCGGGCAAGCGTACCAACAATGGTGTGCGAAAAGACTCTTCGTACATAAAACGCTTATCGAACCATCCATGTTCGCCCATATAAAAACCTTGATCGGAGGTGTACACAATCATTGTCTGATCGAGCAAACCGCTTTTGGCGAGGTAATCAAGTACCTTGCCTACATTACGGTCAATAGAGTGAATCACCCGTATGTAATCGTGCATATACTGCTGGTATTTCCATTCGGCCAATGCCTTACCGGTAAGTTTAGACTCTTTGAACTTTTTGATAATTGGATCGTAGTGCTTATCCCACGCTGCTTTTTGTTCCGGATTCAGTCGGTTGTACATACTTCGCCCGGCCTGTTCGAGTCCGGTCTTGGTATGAATTTCATCCTCTTTATCGGCCATCTTGAGATCGTATATCAAATCCATGTCTTTAATGATACTCATCTCTTGCTTGGATGCAGGGATTCTCCCCTCATACTTATCGTAGAAGTTGGCAGGAAGTGGGTACACCACATCTTCATTCAGGTCGAGGTCGCATAAATCGGGCATCCACGTACGGTGAGGAGCCTTGTGATGAAGCAACAGACAGAAAGGCTTACTCTTATCTCGCTTCGTGTCCATCCAGTCGATAGCCAAATCGGTTACGATATTGGTAGCGTAGCCTTCGCGCTGCTGCTTCACCCCATTGGTGATAAATGTGGGGTTGTAATACTCGCCTTGTCCAATGAGAATATCCCAATAGTTGAATCCCGTAGGCGATGATACCAAGTGCCACTTACCAATGATAGCCGTCTCGTATCCTACCTGTTGCAACAACTTCGGGTACGTTTGCTGGCTACCATCAAAGGCACCGTTGCTATTGTCCATATAGCCATTCGCATGGCTGTGTTTGCCTGTCAGCATGCAAGCCCGACTGGGACCGCTAAGCGAATTGGCAACAAAACTGTTGGTGAATCGCACTCCTTCGTTGGCAATGCGGTCTATGTTGGGTGTTTGTGTGAATCGTTGATCGTAAGCACTGATTGTTTGATAAGAATGATCATCGCACATTATATATACGATATTCATTGGTTGCTTTGACTTATCCTTCTTGTTCTTCGGGCTATCAAAAGAGGAGAACGATAAAATCGTCGCTGTTCCTACTAAAGAGTTTAAAAATACGGATGTTAGTTTTTCCATGTTAACTGATTACTTTTATATATTTTACCATTTTGGGTTTTGTACCCATTTGTTTCCTGTCAATGAAAGCATACGAGGTTGGATGGGGAGCAAATAATCTCGCTCTATATCAAACTTCCATCCGCTGCCATAACCTTTGGGATTTTGCGGAAGAATATAGCGCTTCGCATCCCCGGGATTACCGGTTAAGTACAAGTTATTATTACTAGTTTGATCATAAATAAGTTTTGTATAGGAAGTCTGAAGATTACTTCCAACAAAAAGGGCACCGACCGCATGTTTACCTTGGATTAGCACATCAGCTACTGCCCAGCGTTGAATATCCTCAAAACGACGTCCTTCACAGGCCTTCTCAACTCGCCGTTCACGACGTACAACCTGAATATATTTATCAAGAGTGTGAAAAGGATAATCAGCCGCCACATTATATTCGCGATCAAAATCAACGTCCGGCATACCTACCCGATCTCGAAGAGGCTTAAGAGCAGCAGCTATTTTAGTAGCATAAGCAACTCCATCCAGTTCGGCGAGTGCTTCAGCATAATTAAGAAGTACATCGGCATATCTAAATTGAATAGCAGGTGTAGATCCTTTATTCTCGGTATCTAAAGCAGCAGTGTTTGTCGTATTAAACTCGACATATTTCAATAAAGAGTAGCCGGTCGTATTCATACTATAACTATTTCCATCTAAAGGTGGAACGGTATAAGTATACCCTCCATTAGGACGCAACTCTTGACCCGGCATACATACCGTTTGCGATAAACGAGGGTCACGTAAACTGGGTTTTAATTCATCGCCATATACTTTCTGAGCGATCTCACGTACTGCACCTACAAAAGGCTTTCCATCAATTGTCAGATAATCATCTACCAAAGATAATGTAACACCTGTTTGCCCACCTCCTTTATTTAGATAACGAGTTACAGAGTTTCCTACATTATCACCATCGTACATTTTAAACCACAACACTTCAGGGTTCGAAGAAAGATTACCGGTAATAAATAAATCTCGATAAGCTGTCAACGGATTTCCAGTCGAGATTTTCCAAACGCTACGTTCCATTACATCTTGAGCAGCTTGGGCAGCTTGTGTCAAATAACTTTTTATTTTATCATCGGTCACTGCTTTATCATAAAATTCATCACCTTTGGCTTTATGATATTTTTCCCAAGTACCTTCAAACAGTGCTACCTCGCTTTTCAAAGCACGAGCCACATCACGATGTACACGCATCGTAGCACTACTTTTTTGTTCGTTCAAATACTTAATAGCCTTATCTAAGTCATTTAAAATACTATCGGCAATAACTGTACGCCCGGCACGAGCTTGCTCCATTTTTTCCTGCGAAGGATCAAGCGGCTCGTTTACCCATGTCAGTGGTCCATAGTCAATAAACATCTGATAATAGTACCATGCCCGAAAGTAATAAGCTTCCCCCAGACATTGTTCATAAGCCGTCCCCTTATCGGTGCAGTTGCTGATATTTTTAAGCAAGAAATTAATGTTACGAATATATGTGTAATTGGTTAGTTTACTAGCATTGCTCAATGCTATTTCACCGGCCAAACGGGTATCTACAACATTAGAAGACATATTATCACTTTGCATATCTTTTCCAACGATACCAACAGCGGTTCCCACATTGAAGTCTTGTTTGCGTACACCGGTTTCATAAAACTGATCCAAATAGTTTCTTATTTCTCCTGTACTAGTAAAGGCATTGGTCGTTGATAATACGCCTTCTGGCATTTTGTCTAAGTCAAAACAGGCTGTCAAGCACAGAGTCAAAATAAGACTCATGAATATGTGTAATCGATTCATAATATACATAAATTAGAAATTAACAATTAAACCTAAAGAAAGTACTCTGTTCATTGGGTAGTTTTTACCAGCTTGATCGAGAGATATCTTACCGCTGGAATCCTTCCCATACGAACTATAAGTGAAGAGTGCTTCAGGGTCGAACATATCAGCCAATTGGGTAAAAGTAAGTAAATTCTCGCCAGAAAAGAAGACTTGTACCTTACCTAGTCCGGTTTTGTCAACCCAGGTATCGGGTAAATCATAACTCAACGTCAAGTTTTTCAAACGACAATATGCAGCACTCTGAATGTATCGATCACTGCGCTGTGATGTTTTATTGCGAAACTCTCCAATTTTCCCTGCAGGTCCTGTATAAGGTCTAGGGTAATACGCATCCGGATTATCTTTAGTCCAGTAGTCCATATGTTGTTTAAATACAGTCACTTGTGCATAAGCACCAGATCCCCAAAAATATGAAGTGCCTTGGTCAGCTATCCAGTCTCGCTTGCCTACTCCTTGAAACATCATACTCAATGAAAAACCTTTCCAAGCGATAGAACCATTAACTGTATATTGATAACGGGGAGTGGTATTACCAATAATTGTCATATCGCCCATATCACCCAATATATTACTACCATTATTAATTTTATTATCACCATTCAAATCAATGTATTTCACATCACCCGGTTCCCAAGGTTTCCCAGATAAATAAGCAAGATTATACTTGGTATTATATTCGGCAGCCTCTTCAGTCGTTTGAATCAACCCCGAACTGCGATACCCCCATATCTCCCCTACTGTTTTACCTACATACCAGTTTGCATCAGGATTGGTGCCTGTTGGATTCTCATATTGTGTGACTTCGGATATAGCATCAGAAAGGGAGAAACCCAAGCTATAATCAATGTCTTTACCTATTTTTCCGCGATAGTTCAACATCAACTCCCAACCACGATTACGCATACAGGCATTATTGGTATTGGGAGCAGTAGCACCAAACAGATCAGCAAAATCAGCATTAGGGCCTAACATGTCTTTGGTGTTGCGTTGAAATACATCAAAAGTACCCGTCAATGCGTTTCCCCAAAAACCGAAATCAATACCTATATTTTTACTTTCAACTTTTTCCCAAGTAGTATTAGGATCAATTACCCCGGGAGCCTTTGTGTATACATGGCGACCATCAGGAAAGATATACCCCCCCAAGCCACTATTGAGATTCATCATCGCGGCAAAAGTATACAAATCAGCACCTGTCTGATTTCCCAGTAAACCGTATGAAGCACGTAATTTTAAATTAGAAAGTATGTGTGTAACAGGTTCCATGAATTTTTCACGAGTTACATTCCATCCTAAAGAAACAGATGGGAAAAAGCCCCATCGGTGTCCTGAAGCAAAGCGTGAAGATCCATCATATCTCCCATTCATTTCAAGTAGATAGCGACCATCATAATCGTAATTTATGCGGCCGAAAAATCCTCTGGTAGCCCATCCATTACGTGTATCGATAATTGTTTTATCGCCTGATCCAAGCCCCAAACCAGGATTCGACGTCGAATATAAATTATTCACTGAGTTCTTCAAGTAGCTATAATCAGACTCATCTTCCTGGAATCCAGCCATCAAAGTAAAATTATGATCAGTGACTGAGAATAAATAATTGGTGTATAGATTGATTGACTGATAACGGTCTCGTGACATAGTACGAGTAAAACGACCATCTTTAGCCATTCCCAACTCGTCACGCACCCCTTTAGAGGTAGTCACTCCATCAGCTGCATAAATCAGAGGTGCTACATTCAACGCTTTGCCCTCTGTATTTCCTAATTTATAAGTATAGTCAAAGAAGATACGCCAATTTTTGAGTGGTTGAGCCTCAAAGCCTACAGTCATATTTATATTATCCTTCTGGGTATTGACATTCGTTCCACTTTGTAGATAAGGAATCATGGTAAGTTCTGTAAAATGTCCATTGGGATCAATAGGGCTAACTGTAGGTCTAAATCTTGCCAATGAATGATAAAACCCTTCAGATATACCTCCATCACCAAAGGGAGTATTCTGATCAGAATGCATGAATTTCGTATTGACTCTCATCTTAAGCCACTCTGTTATTTCGGAAGTAACATTCGCATTGAAGTTGAAGCGCGAGTAATCCATAGACGCATATCGCATAATGCCGTCTTCCGAATAAAATCCTCCCGACACATAGTACTGTGCTTTCTTTCCACCTCCGCTAACACTCAAATTGTGGTTCTGCTTAAAAGCATAATCTTTATAATGCAATTTGAAATAATCAACATTGCCCACTCCGTTTCCTGAATTCTCGAAAGCAGGATTCATAGTAGCATGAGCAGGCAACTCAGACCAACAATCTACGCTTCCGGGATCTTTCATATATTGTTGTAACAACCCTAGCTTCTCATCACTATATTGTTTAGGAAGTCCGGCATTGATACATGCATCATTAAAGAAAGTTGCAAATTCATAGGAATTAGCCATCTCCGGTAATACCGTTGGCGAGTTCCATCCAACAGTACCCTGGTAATTGATGCGCATTTTCCCCTCTTCTCCTTTTTTAGTAGTAACTAGAATTACCCCATAAGCAGCACGTGCTCCATAAATAGCACAAGCTGCTGCATCTTTCAATACCGATATGTTTTCAATATCACTAGGGTTTACGTCCGACAAATTCATTTCAACACCATCTACCAATACGTATGGATTAGCGTTATTAGCAAGATTGCCCTGTCCACGCAAGGTTAAAGATCCAGTAGCTCCAGGTCGACCGGACTCATTATTCGAAACTAATAATCCAGGGATTAATCCTTGTAAGCTTTGTGTAGCATCCACCACCGGACGACGACTTAACTCATTTCCGCTAACTGCAGAAACCGATCCGGTCAAATTCACTTTCTTCTGCACTCCATACCCTACCACTACGACTTCATCCAATACCTCTGTATCTTCAAGCAATGTCACCGATAACACTTTTTCCCCATCTAAATGAATTGTTTGAGGAGTATAACCGATATAGGATATTTTGAGGACACCTTTGGGACCCACATTATTTAATGTAAATTCGCCATTCAAATCAGTAATAGTACCATTCGAAGTTCCATCAACTAAGATACTAGCACCAATAATAGGCTCGTTTGCCTTGTCAAAAACATTGCCTTTAATAGATAAAGACTGTGCCACTGCTGTTGTAGAGAAGAGAAAAAGAGCAACAATAATTGTCAAATTCCAAAAAATAAATAGCAGCTTCCTTTTTTGTTTCATAATACGTTAGATTTAATTTAAATATTAACAAAATTGTAATCCATGCTGTGTTTTCATATAAAGATTACGTAGCAAAATTACGGTCAGCTATCCACTTTCTTATTCTTGAAACGTCTATTTCTTGTCTTAAAACGTCTAATTCACGCAATAAAAGACATATTAAAGAAAAAAATCTTCTCCCTCCCTTCAACAAAACAGAAAGGAGAGAGAAGATTATGATACTTTGAAGTCGATCTTTACATTACTGGATAAATGGATTACGGCTATAGGTTACTGTTACTTGATCGCTCAACGGATGCTTACCGGGAGTAACAACTCGAATCACATTTTCTCCTTCTTGCAAGCTCACACCTTTCCATATAACAGTAGCAAAACCATCGGTTTTCTGCTTACCTTGACTTACATTGTTAACAAACAGCTCCACCTCGGGTGCTGTTGTAAAAGCCATGATCGTTTGTTCGGGCTGGGTACGAAGAGTGCATCGCTTTTCGGCTAAGTAAAGCGTCGGTTCTTGTTTGTTCCAATTGGCCTTATAGAAATAAAAAGCGTCTTTCCTTACTTTGCGGTCGAAAGTAACAAGCCCTTTATCATTAATACCCGGTCGATCTCCCTCTGTACGGTGTGCAGCTCCAAAGTCGAACATATTCCACACAAACGTTCCCCAAACAAAAGGACGGTCGGCAATGATTTTCCAGTTCTCCATGTGGTAATACGTTTGCCAGTTCTCTGGATGCCACCATCCTGCCGGTGCAGGTTGCTTCAATGAATCTTGCTGATGATAAATACTCGCTCCTGCTCCATATTCGCTGATACCAATACGCAGTTGAGGATGTTTCTTATGCGTTTGATCAAGGAATGTGGCAAGTGTGCGAGGCGTGCTGCCATACCAACCGTCATAGCGATTCCATGCAATGTTTTCTGTTAAGAAGTTCAAAGATCCATCTTGATTACTGGCAGAGGTAGTGGGACGGGTTGGGTCTTCCCGTTTGGACAATGCATTTAGCTCTTTTACATACTCCACGGGATTATCACCCACTTCCTTCAATTCATTGAACATACCCCAAAAGCAAATAGCAGGATGATTGTAGTGCTGACGTATTAACTCTATCAGCTGAAGCTTACCGTTTTCGCGAAATGAAGTTTGGTCAACAAATCCTTTATCGGCATAGCCTCCTGGACCTACAAATGGGATTTCTGCCCAAGTAATGATACCGTATTTATCCATCAAATCGTATACATAAGAAGCCTGCGGATAGTGTGCTAAACGAACAGCATTGACTCCCATCTCCAGCATAAGCGCTACATCCTCTTCATGGTGGCAAGGACGAAGTGCATTGCCCACCTCTGCCCGGTCTTGATGGCGGCATACACCTTTCAACGCTATATGTTCGCCATTCAGGAAAAAGCCTTTATCGGGATCGGTATGGTAATAACGCAATCCCAACGGTTGCTTCACGCTATCCACCAGCTTACCTCCTTTGAACAGTTCTACTGTAACCTGATACATAAACGGATCTTTACGCCCATTCCACAAACGCGGTTTCTTGATAGATATAGGAACCTGAGTCTGTAAAGCAGCATTGGAAGCCAAAGAAACATGGCTGGTTTGGCGGCTGATTAACTTTGCTCCATCGTTCACTTGTACACGAAGTTCCACGTCTTGCGCGGCTGTTTTATTATCCAAATTTACTTTGACCATTACATCGGCCTGATTACGATTCACTGACTCTTGCACTAAGTATACACCCGGCGAAGCATGATCTAAGGGAGAGATACAGGTCGGTTCGGTTATAAGCAAGTGTACATCCCGATAGATACCGCCATAGAAATTGAAATCGCCCACCAATGGCATTACATCCAGTTGCTCGGCATTATTGGCACGTACCAACAGAGAGTTCTTCTGTCCATATTCGACCTGATCGGTAATTTCAAAGACAAAAGCTGCATATCCTCCGCGATGCTCGCCGATGTGTTTACGGTTCACAAATACATTGGCAATACTATTCACACCGTCGAAACGTAAAAACAGTCGCTTACCTTTCCATTCGGGACGTATATAGAGTGTCTTTTCGTAGTTGCCAATACCCCGTTTATAGTCTGCCTTGCCCGATTGAGCATCCTGGCCATTCCACGTATGCGGCAAATCTACTCGTTGCGTATGCTTTTGTACTTGGTGAGAGAAACGGAACGCCCAATTATCATTCAATATAATCTCTTGTCTCTGTGCCGAAGCCGACATTAATCCTAAAAAGAGGTAAAAAAGAAGTCCTACCCCTATCCTCTTTCCTGTGTTTCTTGTGTTCATTCTCATCATTATTTTATTGTTTGATTTTCTAGTTCTTTCTTACGTTTCAATGCTTCCAAATAGTAATAGTCCGCATAATTCAAGGGTACATCAATCTCACTGTTGTGAGGAATACTACCCACGCTGTGCATTAATAAAAAGCGTCCGTTCTCTCCTACCTTCGCACGGTATGCAGGGGCAGAAAGACTCTCCATTATGCGGTCGGCATATTCTTTATAGGAGGCTGCCTTGGGCACATCATACGTACTAATCTCATATAGTGCCGAAGCAATACAAGAAGCCGAAGAAGCATCACGCGGTTCATTGGGAATATTAGGTGCATCCATGTCCCAATAAGGGATTAAATCTTCGGGCATCTTTGGATGATTTTTCATCAGCTCGAACGTTTTCAGTGCTTGGTCGAGGTATTTACGGTCTTTCGTCTCACGATAGCATACTGTAAAACCATAAATAGCCCATGCTTGCCCACGAGACCAGATTGACTCGTCTGCATATCCTTGTGCCGTCTGTTTGTGACGTACCTCACCAGTCTCAATACTATAATCCACTACATGGTAGCAACTTCCGTCCGGACGAAAATGCTCGGCAAGTGTACGATCTGCATGATCGACTGCTATTTGATAGAAAGTAGAGTCACCGGATAGCTTCGTCGCCTCAAACAATAATTCAAGATTCATCATATTATCAATAATCACAGGGCATTCCCATCCACGTTCGCTCTGCCAACTGTTTCCTTTTACATCCCAACTCTGTATTATTTTAGCATTAGGACGAAAGCGAGTAGAAAGAGAACGAGCTGCCTGCTTCATAACATTAACGTATGCTGTATCGGGAGCCAAACGAAGTCCGTTTCCAAAGCTACAGTTAATGATAAATCCGATGTCATGATGCCAAGTCAAATTCTCTGCTTTACGAATAGCAGCCGTATATTTTTTTGCCAATGGCAGATAAGTGGTATCACCTGTTAGTTCGTACAAATACCAGATGCTACCGGGAAAGAACCCACTGCGCCAGTCACTATATCCGCAGTAATATACTTCGCCTTTACTATTAAGCGTTACAGGATTCAAACATTTTCCACTTGCTTCGATCGTGTCAATGGCAAGACCTAGCTGAGCTTTGGCAAAATCTACATTTTCTTGAATAAACGGGCTTACCGACCGAGTGTTAGAGCATGCCATACACATCAGCGTGCAAGCAGCTCCTACCATTAGTTTAAATTTCGTCATCTTTTATTGGTTATAATTGTTTATAGTTGTTTGATTGAATAAGTATAATCTCCTGTTTTTGTTATTGCTTTAGCCTTGAGTATAATACGGTATATTTGTTTGCCCCACACATCGGATAAACGCTTATCGGTAAGTGGAATCGCCTCTAATACTGTATCAAACTGTGCCGGGTTATATGTCAACAAGGCTCTTTGTCCATTCACCGAAATAATTACTTTACCGGGAACAGACGAATCTACGTCACCCCAAGTCATGAAGTGAACGATATTCTTTTCAATAGTCTCACCTAACTCGAACGTATCGTTTATCTGAAGCTTGTCTCCTTTAAGTACATACGATCGCATCCAACTCTTCACCTTTGCGCTCTCAGGATAAGCAGTGGCAATATCGGCAGAAAACATCTTCTTTTTCGAATCAAACTTCACTTGAGTTGCTTTATAGTTTCGTCCATTCTGTTGGGCCACTCCGTTAATCATCGGAAGATTGTGATAGTTACTTTGCATTGTCCAGATAGAATAGCGCTCACTACTAAATGTCTGACGGGTATAAGTTCCTACTCCCGCATCGATCAAGATTGGAGAATTGTTGATCCATACCGAGAAGGAACCTGCATCGTTGTGATTATGGCTTTCATCATTGTATCCTCCCTTAGCTGCAAAAAACATCCCGGATTTGTTTTTCATATAACAAAACTCTGTTTCCGGATACCATATTTGTAGAGGAGTAACGTGATTGGGAGTCGTTGCTTCCAACTCTTCGCGGATCAAAAGTGTCTGCATAGTACGATAAAAGTCGCGATTACGGGGTAGTTTACGATCGTTCATTAACGCAGCAAAATGTATCATCTCATCACTACCTACTGCCTTACCAAAGCGATATATAAGGGGAGCATCTCCTCCCCCCTTAGCAGAGGCATCGGCAAAGTTGACTACCCATCCATCTCCAATGTACGAGCGAGAAATATATTCGCCTATATTCTTAATCATCGGATGCCCTAATAGCGATACTTTTCCGGCCGTTATAGTAGAGAGTAAATCGAGGTAATCAAAGAGTTTTCCACCGGCATGTCCCCAATAGGAAGGGCCTTCCTCGCAAGCTCCATCACTATGAACATAGTTCAAAAAGCGATCAACCGACTGCATTGTACGATAAACACCTGCTGCCAGCTTTTCGGGATCATTTTCTAATAACATCAAACATTGCAGTACATTACTGTTGCACCAAGGATTCCAGTTATTGACCATCGTAGTAGGGGTAGCCCGAAATGCCTGCCACCAATAATAGTTGGCATCATTCATATAAGGTTCGATGGTTCGTTTCTCTAACTCGTAACGCAAACGAACAGCAATGCTGGGATTTACCTTATCAAACTCGTTGTGCAGGAGGTAATAGACCCATGAAAGCATCGACGATAAGTCGCCGGATGTCAAATCGATCAACTGTTCCCGGTGATCGGGCAATGATCGATGTATCTTTTGGGTAATAAGATGTGCAGATAGTGCCCATGAAGTCATCTCGCAGGTATGAAACACACCGTTAATCAACTGTGGAATAAAACGCCCCTTTCCTTCGGCCAGCTCTGCCATCAGCAGGTCTATCATTGCCAGGTTGTTATCACCGAAAGGAGTTTCCATTACCTGTCTCGACCCACTCCGTTCAAACTCGATATAATCCATTGCTTTCACTACTTTCCATTCGTAGTTTAGCTGTTGCTCTCCACGTTTTATGTACTCGCTTTTAGTCGCTCCAAATAACTTATCCCATCCTACACGGTCGGTATAATCAGGATATGTAACCCACTTCTGATTCAAGACGAGAGCCGATTTGAGCAAATTCGGATTGGTCATTTGTTGTAACAAATTTCTTTCTACGTATGCGCTTGCCTTTGACACGCACAAGCTAAGAAGTATAAAGGTTATGATTCGTACTATCTTCATTGATAAAGTGTATTAATTTAATGGTGCTAAGATAAGAGAAAAAAACCTCTTCACCTGATATATTCTGAAAATACACTCAGATGAAGAGGTTTTTTTATTCGTAATTATATTTAATTAATCCAACCAGGGTTCTGAGTCAGATTATCATTCATATTAATTTCAGTACTAGGGATAGCCCAGATATAATAGTGGTCACCTCCCCAAGAGTTATCGTATTGTGACTCACCCCAGATTTGCTTCAAGCCTGCACCGGGGAAGAACTTAGACTCTTTCCATGTGTTCCAACGTATCTCATCGAAGAAGTTTACACCTTCGCCATTAAACTCCCAACGACGTTCTTTCTGTATACGCACTCTCAGTTCATCTTGTCCGTTTACAGTTGTATAAGCATTGCTATTCAATGGAGCAACTCCAGCCCGGTTTCGAACTTGATTAACATAAGTAATGGCTTCTTCCACTTTATTTCCACCTTGTTCATTAAGAGCCTCAGCCAGACCGAGTAGTACGTCTGCATAACGAATCAACGGGAAATCGATTGGCGAATAGCTTCTGTTAGGAATCTCACTTGCTCCCTCGGCTACAAACTTACGGAACAAATAATAATAACGGTTATTAGTATCTGTTTTTAAGTCAAACCATGGTGCCAAGTTATTAGCGAATGGCCAACGAAGGCTGTATTTATACGAGGTAGCACCATCTGCACCCAGATACTCAGAATAAGGAGTTATAATAGAGGCGGTTAGGCGAGGATCACGATTTTCGTATGCCTTCTTAATGCGAGCTTCATTACCAACATCCATATATTTACTCATATCTGCTTTTTGATTCTCTGCCATAGCCTTTTTCTGTTGGGGAGTCATATTATCACGTAAGAAGTAGACCGCTCTGGCTTTTTTGTCCATCTCGTTATAGCCGGGTATCACATCATCCCAGTTAAAAGGTTTTCCATCTGCCCATTCATAGCTTTCGACAAAATCGGTGTTTACCAAATAGGTATTCCAACAAGATCCGAATGTAGATCGAGTACCATAACGAAAACTCATCTCGTTACCGTATCCGCTGAGTCCGATACATTGCACAGACAAGACCATTTCTTCGCACTGTTCGTTAGCTTCTTTGAATAGGGCTTTGTAACCGCCGGTTCCTACATATAATTTATGCCCCATATCGCCTACCTTTTTAAAGTCAGCTTCGGCTTTTGCCCACTCCTTAGTCCAAAGATACACTTTACCTCGTAAAGCATAAGCAGCAGCTTTGCTGATACGCCCCACACTCACATCCCGTGCAGCATATCTATCAGGCAAATTGGTTTCATTGATACAATCTGTTAAATCAGCTAAAACCGTTTCCCATATTTTAGTTTCTGTTTCACGTCCTTTGATACACTCTTTCAATTCAACGGGTTCCAAATATAAAGGCACCCCCTTGAATACCATATTGAGTTTATAGTAGAAGAATGCCCGTAAAAACTTTGATTCGGCTATCAAACGTTTCCTTTTAGCGTCATCCATTGGGGCTTTAGGCAGATTGGTTATTGCATCATTGGCACGATGTATACCCTCATAATGCTCTTTCCAATAATCGCTAAACAGACTTATTGATGCAGTCGCATTTCCTTTCAACAATGCATAATCAGGATCGCGACCGTCACTGGAAACACCATAACAATCAAAAGTATATAATCCCAATCCTACATTCGTTTTACGAAGTACGCTATAAATACCTGTTACCCCTTGATCAGCCAGATTTTCAGTAGTCCACATACTCCCGGAACTTACCGAACTGTACGGGTTCAAGTCGAGCAGATCACCTCGACAGCTGCTCAATGCAATAACTGCAGCTGACATTAAAACTATATTTTTAATTTTTTTCATCTTTGTGTCTTTATTTAGAAAGTAATATTAGTACCAAATGCAAACTGTCTCACAGATGTATATTCGGGCGTTGAGCCTAATTCAGGATCTTGTCCGGGGAATGAAGTTAGGTTGAATAAATTCTCCCCCGACAGATAGAAGCGAATAGACTGAGCCGTTAATTTATTGGTAATCAATTTGGGAAGTGTATACCCAATCGTCAGATTCTTCAATTTTAAATAGTTACCATTAAACAAGAAAGCAGAACTTGTTTCTACATTTTGCCACCCACCTTCACCGTTGGTCAATCGACCATATTTTGCATTTATATTATTTTTTGGATCAGATGGATTCTCCGGATTATAATAGTAGTGATCATTGGCAATCTCGGTACCCATTCCTACGCCTACACGCGTGGTGCTTGTATTATATCCTGTAGCGGGTCCCCAATACAACTTAAATCCGGCAGCTCCTGCCCAGTTCATTGAAAAGTCGAAGCCTTTCCAGCTTGCCGAAGCCTGCAACCCAAAATTATATTTTGGGTTTTTAGATACTCCTTGAAACTCACGGTCATTACTACTACCATAAATACCATCGCCATTGGCATCAGCATAAATATAATCTCCATACCATATCTTATTTTTTGCAATAGTTTGGTTAGGCATAAATCTATATCCGGCTGCTACCATAGCGTTTGCCCACTTCATATCATCTTCTGTACGAATCATACCATCCTTAGGACCTCCATGAATATCTACCGATCCATCTTGATTAAAGTAACTTCCGCTTCCGCTGTAAACAGACTTCAAATAGTACTCGCCCAATTTCTTTCCGGCTACAGTTTGAGCAACATCACCTGCACCTTTAGCTACTTCACCAATATTCGTGACCCACACCTTCTCGCCGGTCGTTGGGTCTACTTTCCAGTAGGCTTCATAAGTACCCTTGTACTTTGTTACTTCATTCCTATTATACGAGAAATTGCCCGATACCGAATAATTAAAATCTTTCACTCTATCAGTCCAACCCAATGTGAGTTCAATACCACGGTTATTCATCTCCGCAATATTCAGCAGCGGAGCTGTTTTGGTACCCATAGTCATGTAAATACTAGGGTATTCGAGAATGCCGGTGGTGATACGGTCGTATACATCGACTACAACCGACAGACGATTCTTCAAAAAGTTGGCATCGATACCAAAGTTAGTCGATTTTGATGTTTCCCACGATAGTAATGAGTTAGAAATCACGGTCGATGCCAATCCCGGAGCTTGTAATCCTCCAAAAGAGTAATTGCTCAAACTATAGGTAGACTGATATTTATAATCATACTTGGATTCTTTTGGTTCATTCGTTCCATTGTTTCCTAACTTACCCCACGAAGCACGAATCTTAAGATTATCGAGCCAGTTACGTGTCGATTCCATAAATGCCTCTTCCGAAATACGCCAAGCGGCAGAGAAAGAAGGGAATGTACCCCAACGATTATTGGCATGATAACGCCCCGAACCATCGTAACGCAAGTTTGCCTCAAACAAATAACGCGAATTATAAGCATAGTTCACACGACCGAAAAAGGAACGACTGGCACGATCCAACGCACCTCCTCCAATACCGATCATTTCAGTAGCTGCATCAGGCACATTGACACTTTGATCAATCAACCCTTTTTTGGTACCACTGGTACTATATTCGTAGTAATAATACTCTTGATAACCTGCCAACACTCCTATGTCATGCTTTCCTATAGATGTATGATAATTAAGTAGATTCTCCAATGTATAGGCATAGTTCGAATAATTATAAAAGCTAGTGGTCATTTCGGAAGGAGCAGTTGGGGGACTCATCACTTCACCGGTACTGAACTTTACTTTATCAAGTGCGTTGGTCCACGTTCTCTCTTCATCCCAACGTCGTTGGTAGTTAAAGTTGAAATCCCAAGTCAAGCCCTCTATAAACTTCACTTTGCTAAATAGAGTTGTATTAAATCGACTCTTCTTCAAATTTCCATCCACACCATTGAGGAAAGAGTACAAGCTGTTAGCTGTTGCACTCTCTTCGGGTGCTTCGGGATAACCATTGTGTCCATTCCAACGAGGATATAATCCGGGAGTTGTTTGACGAAGATAATTGTTTGCATTGTCAAAGTTCCCGGGATCTTTGTCCTCTTGAGAAGCGTACGTACGCATTCCTACTGCCAGCCATTTATTAATATCGGCTTCCACATTCGCTCTGATGGAGTAACGAGTCACACCCGTATTCTCTACCAAACCGGGATTATCCATAAAACCTGCCGAAAGAAGGAAACGTATCTTATCCGATCCGCCATTAACAGATACTGTGTGGTCATTGATTAAACCGTGTTGAAAAATCTCTTTTTGCCAATCGGTATTCGGGAATGCAATGTAATTAGGAACCCCAAGTGCATTCATCTCATTGGGATTGTTTGATTTCTCACGCCATAAATCAATGGTTGTTTGTGAGAAATGTTGGTTTTGCCCAATGTTCGTAAATGATTCATTTAACAGTTCCATATAATCGGCATAGTTCGATACCATATCGATTAAGTTAGTCGGTTGTGCATAAGATACATGTCCGCTATAGGTTACCGATACCCGATCTCTTTTACCTCGCTTGGTTGTAATCAGAATGACACCGTTGGCAGCACGCGCCCCATAAATAGCACACGAAGCAGCATCTTTCAAAATTGAAATGGTTTCAATATCTTGTGGATTAACAGCATCCATCAACCCCTCCATACCATCAACAATCACCAACGGTGCAGAGTTATTCATGGTACCCACGCCACGAATCAAAATAGAAGCGCCATCACCTCCGGGGCGTCCCGAGCTTTGCATAACCTGCACACCCGAACTCAATCCGGCCAAAGCCGATGATACATTGGTTACCGGACGCGAAGCAGCCTGATCTTCAAAATTGACCGATGATACCGAACCGGTAAGATTTACTTTCTTTTGCACACCATATCCTACTACTACAACTTCATCCAGTGTTTTGGTATCTTCTTTGAGTGTTATATTGAGTGAGTTCTGATCACCCACTTTTACGTCTTGATTCAGGTAACCGATGTACGAAAATTCAAGGATAGCATTAGCGGGAATGGAAAGAGAGAATTTTCCATCAATATCGGTAATTGTTCCGGTTGCACTACCTTTTACAATAACGTTGGCACCGATAACCGGTTCACCATTCTGATCGACGACCGTGCCTTTAATCGTTTTATTCTGTTGAACAACAGCCGACGAACTTTCGTGGCGACTATCATCAAGTCCTGAAGAGGTTGCCCAACCATTGCCGGCCAAGAGCATCATCAGCGATGTACTCACAAGCACCCTTTTTGAAGATAAGGATAGCAAATGCAATTTACTTTTTCTCATAATAGCATTAGATTAGTTAATAATTATGTTTTAAACACTCGGCAAATCTAATGATTAGTACAAGAAGCCATAGGCCTTTTTTATACTCAAAATAAGCACCAATTATTCTTTCAACACCTTCTGGATGTGTTTTAACAGCTATTTTGACGGAAAGTAGAAGTATCGCCCATACCCAGCGAGCTATCTATTCAATGGAGTAATTACAAGTTCTCTATTCTCGCCCAAAGGTTCAATTTCCAAATACCCATTATCAGAACCACTGATTGATATCTTCTTAAAATCGGACTTAGGCAACAGTTTTATCTCACATCTGTTTATGTCTTTAACAAAAATACGCGTTACAGATTTGTTATCCGGCGACTCTTTCCATTTTTGAGTATAATGGTTATTCTCAAAGTCGTTTTTATACATCATAAGTTCACCATTCGTTACCATAGGATAATTGCGTACGATAGTAGTAGCGAAATATTCATGTTCGCCTATTCCTTTCCAATACGACCAGTAGCTTTGCGATATTTTCTGGGCTTCGAAGATCTGTATAGTATGTTTGGATGCAGCAGTAAAAGCTTTTTCGCCACTATAATAGGCACCCCATTCTCCAACGATTACCGGAGATGCTTTGGATACAGCATTGCGAACAATCTGTTCGAAAATAAACTCTACACGTCCGTATCCTTGCCGGGTATTATTTTTAGAGTCAGTTACCAAATCATATCCATGAGGTGCATAACAGCACCGCTTATCTACGTTACCATCAGTATCCACAGGCATTGAGAATCTACTCGGAACACCCAAATTAGAAAAATAATTATGCTCTAAAAATATAATTTGTTGGCTACCGGTAGATCGGATTGCATCACGAGCCCTTTGATAAAAAGCAGAAAGAGTATTCTTTTCAAAGCTATTTACGATAGAATCGGCAGCACAAACCATTTCGTTGAATATCGCTTTATCATTGAGTGCCTCAAATATCTGCATTTTATCTTCGCCGACAGACCACTTAGAGGCAACCTCCTCCAAAGTAAGAACCTCGCCCCTACTCTTTTTTAACCCTTGAACATATCCACTAATCAGCGCAGGAAATACATCTACCGAACGACTGCCCATAAAAGGTTCGTTCATCACATCATATCCGGCAACCGAAGGGCTGCTCTTATATCGTTGCGATACCAATTTCAAGCAATTGAGATAATGATCTTGCAGGCCCAGCCCATCAGAGGTAATTCTATTCTCCCAAAAATTATCGAAAGCACGATGCACTGCACCACTCAACACATACGAATCACTCCATATATCACCTTTTACATGCTCCTCTCCATCTGTAATAGTGGCCCATTGAGGGGCACCGTTACCCATGGTTCCTCCATAAAGGTCTTGATGGAAATCAAGATAGAGCCATATTCCCAACTCCTCTGCCCATTGTACCCGTTTATCAATCTGCCGAAGATAATGTTCATTGATAACACCGGGTTCCGGCTCTAACTCAGCCCAATTAATGCCAAAACGTACGATATTAAATCCCCAATCGCGAAATTGTGTGAGTATTTCTTCGTCATCGGGATCTATATGATTCTGCTCGGCGTTTTTATTCACATGGTTGATGCCATTTAAAATAACTTCCCGACCAGAACCATCAACAAAAGCCCCATTCGATATGGTTAAGATGTTCTTTTGAGAGGACGAATGACACGCGCCCAAAACAGTGATTAGAAACAATAGTAGGATGTTGGTTTTCATATTCATTTTATTTCGTTTGTTTAAGCCCAAACACATTACTTTGTAGATGGGCAACCGGTTCAATGATAAAAGTAGGTTGTGCTTTTTGAGGATAAATATACAGCGTTTCGCCTTTCTTCATATCAATACGATAGGTACTATTCCCCAACGATTGTACCCGAAACGTACGAGATCCTTTAAATTGAGGAGAGGCAATATCGGTACAAACAATGCAAGGCTCTCCTGCCAAACTGGTTATGCAGATAAATGCAGTTTGCCCCTCTTTCCGAACAGCAGAGACTTCGAATGCTCCTTCGGTAAGAAAGCAGTCAAAAGCCAGCTCTTTCCACACAGAGGGCAATGCCGGAAAGATTCGTATCTTTCCGCCCCAACTTTGCAACAGCATATCATGAATCGATTGTGCACCCGAAAGTGGTGTTTCGATACAAGGGCCTGCCTCTTTATAAAATGTATTGGGACATAGAAATTGCCCAAAAAGCCCATTCAAATAGTCGAGTGCCTGGTCTCCTTTACCCAAAGCAGACGAGATAGAAGAGGCTCCGGTCATGGAATACCCTTCATGATGTCCTTTTTTACTTTGCCAATACAGTAGTGATTTTTGTATCAGTGCTTCATCGGCGGGGTTCTCCTTGTTCAAGAGGTAAAGCGGATAAGCAGCCAGCAGATGAGAGTAGTGTCGATGTGAGTGTTCATAGGGAGTATCACTACCGATGCGCAATCCGTTCTCATCTATCGGATAGTCGGTGAGTTGCTTGAGTGTACTTTCCCATACAGGTATCAAAGAGTCATTCAGGTTGAGACGCTCCGCTGCTGTAAGCAAGGTTTGACACCCCCAACGAAGCAATGCCAAATCAAAATTACAATCGGTAGCCACTCCATATTCGGGCGAATAAGTACGGGGCAAATGCAATCGTCCATCAGCAGAGGTGGTTAGAAAATGTAGATAGTAGTTTATCGAACGACGAAGCAATGGAAATAGTTTTTCTCGGAGCAAGACATCATCCATCCGGTGTCGATAAATAAGCCATAGATTGTGACAAGCCCATGTAAGCAACCCTACTTCGGCCGCCTTGCTTACACCGGGGATACCTATCCGGTCGCTTTGACAGAGTAAATTGGAGGTTCTCCCGATACCGGCAGCATCGTGACGATAAGAGGGTTCCACATTATTAATCAGATGCTCCGTATTGTTATAAATAGCCTTTTCGAGTGATTGAGCCAAATCCAAACGGTTGGAAGCATTCAGTGCCCAATAGGTAAGTTGCACATTCAGGTTCCACCAGGCATTGGGCCAGGGGGTTACCGTAAGCCAAGGTCCTGTATTATCAATCAAAGCCCTGTCGGCACGCGTAGCAGAAGCCAACTTGTACATCTGCACCCAATAGAAATTCTCTTTTTGAGGGTCGGGCAGTGTTAGGAAACTCTGCGGATAGTACTCGTTCCACCAACGGCAATGAGGCACACGGAGCGAATCGTACGTTTGTGTGCAAGCAGTAGATACTTCCTGACGACTTTGAGCAGTGGCTTCGTTATCGGGATAGCTATGCGATACATTCAGGTATAACGTGCGTCGAGATGGCTCACCGGCTCTTCGTTCGCGCCAGTTAGTTACAGTTAGCCCACCTTTCAAAAGAGGCTGCTGACATTCTCCCCCATCGGCACTTAACGTCATAACGGGTGATGGATTCGACTGATAATCTACGGGGTTTTGAAACCAGGACTTTCCATCCTCGGCAAATAAAAAACGGGGGCTATCGGCTCTTGCCGGTAGCCACTCATAACGGTAATCCCGTTCATTGCCCTCGGCCAACGTTTCAACGACCAAGCACATTCGTTCGGAATGAACCAGTGCCCGAAAGCGGATAGCTCCCTCGGTAGTTGTAAGTTTTCCTGTAAGCTCGGCATTCCACAAGTCGATTCGCATGGATGTAGCTATAATTCGCCCATGAGGACGGAGTGCCATTTGCCCGATAAGCAAGCGGGGAATATCGTACAAACCTGTTCCGTCACGATGATCGTGCACGTCAGAGCGTCCTATATCAAAACAGATGGCATTCTCGCCCGGCAATTGATAGACCATTGCCCCCAGCAGTCCGTTGCCCAAGAAAGGAGCTTCGTACCAAGCTTTCGGCATTACTTCCCAAATCATATCTTGCCGACTCATGAATATCGGCCAGTCAATGCTTTTGGTTAGCAGTTCTCTTGCTTGAAGCGTTACAGAAAAAAGGGATAAGAAAAGAAGTAGATACTTCCAAAGTCTTTTCGGTGTCATACACATAGATATTAAATTGAAGCAAAAATAAGGTCTTTTCTTCAATATCTTATGCCCTAATTACCCGAAATAGATGCATCAATTGTTCAATTCCTCCTTTTCCGGCTATTCCGGATGCGTTTCGTTTTTTCTGAACTCCAGCGGAGACATCCCGTATTGGTTTTTAAAACATCGGGTAAAGTAGCGGGGTGATCCGAATCCCAACCGATCGGCTATCTCCGATATGTGCAAATAGCTCTCACTATGAAGCAGTTGTGCAGCTTGCTTAAGCCTATGGTTAAGCACAAACTCATTGGGAGTCATTCCTGTCAATGCTTTAAATTTAGTATGGAGCAAGGTGCGTCCTACTCCAAGCTCTTTGCACAATATGGCAATATCGAAATCGACATTATCAATATGCTCATTCACCACTTTCGATACTTTATCCAAAAACGCTTTATCCAGCGGATTGGCTACCAGCAAATCAATACTGGTAGTAGTCTCTTTCGCAAAACGGCTTTGAGCCAAAAGACGGTTACGAATCAGATTATTACAGCGCACCAATAGCATGCGAGCGTTGAATGGCTTGGTAATATAATCATCCGCACCTCGCTTCAGCCCATCCAAATTTTGTTCGAGAGTGTCTAATGCAGTCAATAATACTACAGGTATGTGGCAAATCAAAATATTCTCTTTCATTTGCATGCACATTTCGGTACCTGTCATCACCGGCATCATTACATCGCTTACCACCAAGTCCGGTTTTTCGTTTATTGTTATCATTAAGCCCTCTTCGCCGTTGGCGGCTGTCAACACGCGGTATAGCGGAGTGAATATCTGCACTAATATACCCAGTAATTCCGGATTATCTTCGACGAGCAACACCGTCCGTTTTTCAACAACGCCTTCGCCACGAACATCACTTTCTTCTACAAGACATTCACTTATAAAAGCTTCATCGGGCAACGTACCTTCTTGTAAAGTTCGCTCTTCACCCTTCTCATCAAAGCAAACCTCTGCGTCCTGTTCAAATACTGTTCGTCCTTTGGGTAACCGCACAAAAAAACAGCTACCTTGGTTCAATGCACTTTCCACCTCAATACTACCGTGGTGCATCTCTACGATACTCCGAGTCAGCGCCAAGCCAATGCCTGTCCCACGGCTTCCCATCACATCGTTCTGTGCCTCTTCTACCTGATAGAAACGGTCGAAAATCAGTTTCTGATCTTTTTGACTAATTCCCTCACCTGAGTCTTGAATGGCTATGCAAACCCCTTCTTCACTTTCTGTCACGGTAATCAAGATACTCCCTTTATTTTGAGTATGCTTAAATGCATTAGAAAGAAGGTTAAACAGTACTTTCTTCATCTGCCACGAATCTATCCAAACAGTAATATGCTCTGCCGATGACTGTAATCGATAGTCAATCTCACGACCTGAAGCATATTCAAGAAATGAAAGATAGTTCTCTTGTACAAAAGTATTAAGATCTAGCTCTCGGAGTTTTAGTTGAATATGATGTTGGTCGAACTTGCGAAAATCCAGCAACTCGGATATAAGATTTCTCATTTGCCGGGCATGCTTACTGATTTTTAAAACTTGATTATAAACAGCAGGCGGCATCGTTGTGTTTTGCAGCAAGAGTTCTATCTGACTAATAATCAAAGTAAGTGGTGTACGAAACTCATGACTTACATTGGTAAAGAAACGCAGTTTATCTTGATTCATCTTTTCAATATGCAATTTTTCTATCCGTTCTTTCTCCAATGAAAGTGCCAAAATACGACGAACAGATTTTACTCTATACAGCCAAAATATAATAAAAGCAGCCAATGACAAGAACAGCAAACAAGCCCACCAAGTAAGATACCAAGGTGGAGAGATGCGAATGTGGAGCGAGATTTCCTGTGTTTCACGAGCATTCAAAGAGTTTCCTTTTTCGCGTACAAATAAGGTATAGGTACCCGGATCCAAATTAGTATACTTCAGGCTATTTTCGGTGGTCAGCAACCATTCGCGGTCAAACCCTTCCAATTTATATTCATACCAGGTATTATTCAAGATATCTATATAATTAGAGGTAGCAAACTCCAGCGTCAGGTTGTTTTGACTGGCTTTCAAGCTCACCTCCTTCGTAAAAGGCAATGCCTCGGTAAGCACCTCGCTTGGGTCGGAGGGAGTAATACGTGTATTGTTTACATACAGATTGGTAAAGTAAAGCTTAGGTTGCGGGTATTTCATATTCAGATCTTCCTCGCGAAAGGAAGTCAATCCACTGGTACCTCCGATAAATATCTCTCCGTTGCTATGCGCGCAGACTCCGCACCCGTTGATAATCGAAGAGAGCGAAAGACCACTTCCCAACTCGATCGATCGAAATGTTTTTTGAATAGGATTAAACAATGTAGCTCCTCTATTGCCCGTAATAAGCAGATGGCGTTGTAGTGTTTCTACCAAATTATAGCAATAATTGCTTAAGAGTTGACTCTTTTCAGAGGTATAACTAACCAAGGATTTCGTTCGGGGGTTATAACAAAACAGACCGGAACCCAGCGTAGCGATGTACACCTGCCCATCGTGGCCAACCAGAACTTTGGTGATCCAAAACCGACAACCAAAATCTTGCAAGTTTATCTTTTCCTCCTTAGCTGCCTGCCCGGGATAAAAGTGTATGAGTGTCATACCTGTTGCCAGCCAGATGCCGCCCTCTGCATCTACATCAAACGAAAGATAATACTCCCCACTATATAAAAGCTGAAATTGATCCGTATCAGGGTCCATCACAAAAAAACCATTACGGGCAGAAACGTAGAGCCTGTCGTTGCAGAAGTAAACCTGAAAAATAACATCGTTCGGAGCCGGGCCATTGGCAGGTGAGTCATACAAATAGTTATGAAACAAACCCCTACGCCGATCATACCGAGACAATCCGCCCATGTGCGTACCTATGTATAGATAATCTCGTTTGGCGTCATAGCAAATACTTTTCAGGTTATTATGGGGCAGCGAACCTCTACCGGCCGTATAAGTTCTAAAGCGTCCGCTTATATGATCTAGGCAAGATAGCCCTCCACCATCGGTACAGACCCAGAGGTTTTGCTCTTTATCTTCGACCATTGCCCCGGCAAAGGGGTAGTTCAAACAGTCGCTGCGATCGGGGTTATAGGCATAGTAGCTAAAAATATTATTATCGGGATTAAAGTAGTTGACCCCTCCATAATAACTTCCCACCCAAATGGTACCTTGCATATCTTGATAGAGTGAGAAAATAGAAGAATGATTTAAACTACCCGGCCGCGACCCTGTCCGAATCAAGCTATAGCTATCAGTTTGTGTATTGTATCGTTGCAAACCGTCGAATGTACCAAACCAAATATTTCCTTTCTTGTCTTCTACAAATTCACGTATTTGCACACTGGAAATACCTTTCCCGGAGAGTTGTTTATATGGAACTTGCGATATCACTCCGTGCTTATTCATACGATACAACCCCTGTGTACGCGAACCGATCCAAAATTCCTGCTTACTGCTTTTAAAAATTCGATATACATCGACACCTGCAATAAGACATTGAGGTGGTCTGGCGTTTATGAAACGGTAAAGCCCTTGTTTGGCTCCGACATAGAAAGCTCCCCTATCGGGCAAAATATAGTTTACATCCTTAAGATAAGTCTTTGTTAGAAATTCCATTTGCTTTTGCAACGGTCGATAGCGAAAGATAGAATCATTGGTAGCCAGATACACTTCTCCCTGAAAAGAATTGATGGAAACAACTCCCTCTGAACGTAGTTCTTCAAAAGATTCCTTGCGGATGTCATACCTTAGCAACGCACCATTGATGATAAAGAACAGATCTCCTTCCTTATTGCCTGTGATGCCCGAAACCTCATTGCCAATCAATAACGGATAAGAGGGATGTTCATAAGAGGGAGCTTCACCTTTATAGACGGTCATCTGCCTCCCATCGTACATATTGACTCCTTCGCGCGTACCAAACCACATTCGCCCCAGTTGATCTTGATAAATAGCCATCACTGATGATTGTGATAGCCCATCTGCAGCACCTATGTGCTTAAAAAATTCTGCGTATACTGTTTGAGATACTAAAATACAAAGAAGAGTCCAAAGATATCTGCGTTTTTTCATTTTCTATTCTATTCGGATATTCCAAATACAAACATAATAAATAATATCATCCGAATTGAACTACATCTTGCTTTTTTTCGTTTAATGGTCACTCCTGCAATTTTTATGGTCGGTAGGTCATAATAATTGCAGGCGTGACCATTAAAGTTAAATAGAAATGTTAATCGATTTTTGTCGTTTGTAAGAGTACGTATTGTTGGCATCAATGACTACGTACTCTTTGATACCAACAATACGTATTTAACACGATGTTAATATACTAGTATTATAAAGAAGGAAAAAACGATTGTTCAGCGCATCCCAATAAAACATATAATTAAATTATAAACAGACACTTATAACTCACTCTTCGCAAGCAAGAGAAACTTAATAGATTGAAAAATGCTTAATCTGAGGTGTAGCTAAAGCTTCCTTAATAATCAGACGGACAGCTGAGACTCCCTCTACAGGCTCTATCTTTTCGATTCGTTTGTGCCCGATACAGCTACCTGTCGACAAAACTTGCCACTTTCCTTTTACCTTACCTTCCACTTGATAAGAACGAACACGTTCTCCGTATTTTATATCTTCCTGAATAACAATTTGTTTAACCGTACTTACCGTAGGAAGTTTCATGTGCAACGTACGAGCCTTACCCGAAGAAGTAGCTAAAGGCGAAGCAAATTGCTCCTTAATTGCTGCTCCAAACTCTTTCAAGCGAGCTACATCAACATCCGGCATCAACCCACGATCGTCGGGAGTCAAACCCAATATCAGTGTTGCATTCCGTCCCACCGACTGATAGTACATATTCATCAGATTCTCTACCGGAAACAGATGCGCCTCATCTCCCGGTTCGTAAAACCATTCATGCCGGCCGTTATAGCCTCGCAATGGAGCATCTGCCATAGCCGGCATGTAATATGCTCCATTCGGATCACCCGTCTTAAGCAACTGGAAGTTATCTTTAAAAATAACTTCCGTATTTTTAGAATGCGAATAAGGGTATGTATAAGTACCCCAACACGGATAAGAGACCGTTCCACTCTCGCTCCCGCCCCAACGAATATCAGCTCGCTGCGTATTATGGTAAAAAATAATGTTTTTTTGGTATTTCTCTACGACAGGCAGAATATCCGCACCCCCTACTTCCGGACCATGGCCTCCACCATCGTACCATACAATGGCCAAATCGCCATAGCGAGACATCAGTTCTTCGGTCATCCCCTCACACATTTTATTATAGAATACCTGTCGGTTCTCTTGAAATTTCGTTCCGTCTTTCGGCATCATAAAGTCATATACGCCCAAGTATGAGTTCCAACGAATACCAATGTATAAACCGGGGTTAATACCAAATTTACGACAAGAGTTCACGAAATCACGAACAATATCTCCTTTGCCATCTTTCCATTTCAATGCTTTTAAACAATACGGATTCACGTCAGATTGATAAAGAGCAAATCCGGTCTCATGCGTAACGGTTAAAATGGCAATTTTGGCTCCCATATCACGTACAGCCCGAATCCATTGATCTGTATCAAGTTGATCGGGGTGAAACATATTGATATCCTCAATCGGTGTGATCCGATTTTGTGCCTGATTGTACTTCTTCCCATCAGCTACATGTAAGTCGTAACTAATCAAAACAGCCAATTCTGCTTCCTGCCAAGTGAGCTGAGGAGGGGTAGGTAAAGGAATCGTTGCTGTCTGTTTCTCTTGTCCCCAAAGTAGTATAGTACTCAGGAATAATATTCCTGAAAAAAGAATTTTCTTCATTTTCTATTTATTTAGTAATTAACTCAATAGTTTAAAAATAATCCGCGACTATTAGCGAGTTCTACCTTTTTCAATCTGTCGTTCCAATAGCTGTTTCATCGCTTTTGCCCGAGATGGATGCTGCTCTACCAAGTTCGTTTGTTCGGAAAAGTCTGTTTTTAAATTATAGAGTTGCATAGACGGTCGTTTTTCAGCTCCCTTTTCGGAGAGCGACCAACCGCCCGAACCTTTGCAGTCTAATAACACCCATTCCTCTTGCCGAAAACCAAACAACCCATCGATAGAGTGGTAAATCATTGTTTGCCGCATCCGCTTGCCAGTAGGTTCCGACCGAAGTGCTTTCCAAAAGCTATAACTATCTTCACCGGCACCTTTGGGTAGTTTCTTACCTACCATCTCTGCACAGGTAGCCATCAAGTCGGTCGAACAGAGTAACTGATCAGAGCGAGTTCCCGGTTTAATTTGCGCAGGCCAGGTTGCCAAATAGGGAACCCGATGTCCACCTTCCCAGAGGTCGGACTTCATACCCGAATAGTCACCATTGGCACAGTGACCAAATGACTTAATATCCGAAGGCAACCAATGCGAACCGTTGTCACTCGTAAAAATAACCAGTGTATTTTGAGCCTGTCCACTCTCTTCGAGTGCTTGATAAATCTGGCGAACCACGTCGTCCACCATACAGGCAAAATCGCCATATACCCCCGCACCAGACTTACCACGAAACTCCGGCGAAGGAAGCCAAGGAGTATGGGGAGCAGTCAGCGGGAAGTAAAGGAAGAAGGGTTGGTTAGAGTTACCGGTTTTTTTTATATACTGAACAGACTGCTCAGTGAGATGTTGCAGACAATTATCGTGTGCAAAGTCATCAGCTACATCGCCTGGGCGATACCACATACCGCGGGCTTCCTTGCTTTTCCAGCCCTCTGAATAACGCGTGACGGGAGCCGTTGGCCATCCATTCTCAATATAGAGATAAGGGGCAATATCCAGTGATGCCGGTATGATGTAGCTGTAGTCAAACCCACAATCAGCAGGTCCTCCTCCTACACGAGCGGTGTAATCAACATTTTTGGTATCTTTTATATTCCAAGGATCTCCTTCAAAAAGAGGGTGATCTTTATCTTTGCGTTGCCAATTAAGCCCTAGGTGCCATTTGCCTATACAAGCCGTTCGGTAACCGTTCTTTTTCAGAAAAGAAGCCACTGTTTCACGCCCTTTCTCTATCAACGTTGAATCATGCCCTACCAATACTCCCTTTTTAAGTCGCGAACGAAATGCATAACGACCGGTCAAGGTACCATAGCGCGTGGGAGTACTCACAGCAGAGTTACTATGAGCATCTGTAAAAGTAATACCATCAGCCACCATTCGGTCAAGAGCCGGAGTGGGTATACGACTAGAGCTATTCAGTGCCCGAATATCCCCATAGCCCATATCATCGGCCAAAATATAGATAATATTGGGAGTTGTCGATTTTATTCCCTCTGTGCCGTAACAGAGCGAGGAACTAAGCGGAGATAACCCCACGCTCATTCCACAAATAGTTAGAAAGTCCTTTTTGCTTATCATGATCATTTTAATTTTCATTCTTTAAACTTCAAAACATAGACAGCCGTTCCACTATTTCCTTCCTTATTAGCTCCCGAAGGAACATACAGATAACCCGGCTTGCCTTGTTGCATCAATACTTGGGGACGCTCAAACTTAGGCATACTCCCATAGATCTGTCGGGCATTCCTAAGCTGCCTTTTACCGACATACTCCTCAAACAAATTAAAACCGGGTTCGTACTGATCAAAGTTTAAGCCGTCATCAGAACGCCATAAAATGCCACCCCCTTTTTTCAGGATACCATGATTGTCAGTGGTCAACAAACAGATTTGGTTCTGGTAAACAAATGCATAACCATCCTCTATCGCCTGTTTGTTTTTAGTTACAGGAGTCGGATACATCACGTATGGCCCCTCTACATTATCGGCAAAAGCAACGCCCATTTGAGCATTATGCGATTTAAAATAAAGTAAAAAACCACCGTTCGGGTGTTGTAGCAAAGCCGGATTGACTACTCCGTTACTCGCTTTGTAAGTCCAATGAGCCGGATTGCTAGAAGGTGACAAAATACAGCCGTCTTGCCCTACTTTCTTCCACGGACCATTCAAGTTGTCTGCAATCAGCATTCCGATCTTTTGATTCGCCGGATGAGGAGGTTGGCGATAATTATTGTTTGAAATATAGAGTAGTACATACTGATCGCCCACCTGATGGATAGCCGGATTGTGTATGCCATATTTATCCCATGTATCCTTTCCGGTTCCTGCAAGTACTACATCTACAAAACGAAATGGACCTTCGGGAGTGTCAGATACGTAGTGAGCAATCTCACTCGCAGAACGCCATCCGGGATCGAAAGAAGCACTTGTTTGCCAGCGTGTAGAGAAAAGATGAATCTTTCCGTCTCTCCCTTCAATAGGTGAGGAACCCCAAACATGATATCCGTTCTCTTCAATAGCTGTTCCTACAAACTGCCATTGGTCTGCAAAACTCTTTTTACTTGCTCCGGCAGGGCTCGTGGTAGTGGTAGTAGAAGGAGACTCCATTACCAGATCAACACCTATCGGATAATGATCCGATAAATAAACGGTAGCACCTTCATTCCAGATAAAGGCATCAACAACCTTATCGGCCACTTTCAACGGAGTTAGGATGAAATCGATCCGCTCTTCGCACTTTGCCCGCACCTTCTTATGCCTCGACTGATACATTAGAATAGGTGTCGGGAATGTTGTTCTTTTATCCGGAGATACATAAGGTCTACATACATCAATCATGGGAAAAGAAAGGAAACGGGATATAATGGAATAATCAAACTTTCCATTTATCAGATTCGTACTGTTTGTTCCCCCATACTTCATCAATAACTCTGTGGCATTTGATTCCATATATTCGGCATCTATCGGTGAGTGAGCATTCATATCTCCCATCAGCAAAAAATTATCCAGTTTATGCTTACGGATGTAGTCAATGATGAATTCCGCCTCTTCTCTTCTTTTATTTGTGTTTCCCGGGTTTAGGTGGGTTACTAAAAAATCATAGCCATAAGTTTCAACGTGCAGTAAACCATGTCCACAGCCCTCCACTATTTTATTTTTTAACTCAATCGGCCTTTTAGAACTGATTCCAACCGGATAGCCATTCTCTTTGACTATGACTGCATAAGGATGTCCCCACTGTTTAGCCAATTGCGACAGACTTTCCTGCGTAAATCCACAAAGTTCTTGCATAGCCAACACTTCCGGATCTTTCTCTTTCATCCAATGAATAAACCGTTCTCGTCTATCTCCATCTTTACCCCAATCAAATCCATTGAAAATATTGTACGAGATGACACGCATCTTTTCCATTCCGGGTTTCCAATGACGTTCTAAACTTTCTTGTCCTTCGGCAGAGGTAGAGAGCAGGCAGAACAAGCCAATAATAAAAGTTCTAATTTTCATGTTGCTTACATTTTCTCTTCTTCAGACGATTTATATAACCCCACTTCCGCTAGTTGTTATAATCGCCAAATCAAATCGTGCAAATAAAAAAAACAAATCGTATAAATTCTAGTTTGGGCAACTCTTCGGGGTTGCCCTCTTCGTATTGTTTATTCCAAAAACTATCTCTACATTTGCCACATTAGGAATGAAATGCGATGATGATATGAACGGACAGGCAAAGATCGAGTTGATGCTTGAACTCAAAAACAAGTTAAAGGCTGGTTTAAATCAGGCAAAAAGAGAGACCGTTAAAGGGGTTGGAGAGATGCAAAAGAAGATGAATACACTTAAATTCAACTTCACCAAACACTCAAAGGCAATAGCAGACGAAGTACCTTTTATAGGCAATGCCTTTAAAATGGCTACAAATCCTATTGCCTTAACGGCCGCAGGCATACTCGCGGTTGGTAAAGGTATAGATTATACGACCCAAAAGGCCGCAGACTTTAACACCCAATTCCGCACTCTTGCTAACCTAAACCTCGATAAGAGCAAAAGGGAAATTGATTCTTTGAAGCGGATGGTACTGGATACCTCATATAATAAAGGATTTGACACAAATAAATCCATTACAGGCTATTTTGATGTGCAGAGCACCACTGGTAAGTTTGGAGGCGAAGTTCGGCGTATTGTAGAACAACAGGGGGAGTTTGCCAACCTCATGCAAGCCGACTTTAACAACTACATCGCAGGAACGGCCAAAGGTATGGCAAACTTTGGCTTTGGGGAAGAGAAGCTAAAGGAGTACAACCGTTCTGCCTATGCCACCGTCAAAGTTGGCGTAACCACCTTTGACCAACTGGCACAGGTGCAGTCCGTCTATGCCGGCGCTGCTGCTTCCAATAACCAAACCTTTGATACTGCCAACAAAATGCTGGCACTATTCACTGTTAAAACAAAGTCTGTTGATGAAGCCGCCACACTTACAAAGTCGATGTTTAATGATCTCACCAAAGACGCCACTATTAAGGCGTTTAAAAAAGTAGGCATTAGCATCTATGACAATAATGGCGCCATAAAACAGGGTGATACCCTCATGCTCGAACTAAACAAAAAGTTCGCAGGACTCGATAAAGACAAGCAGGTTGTAAGTCTAAAAAATCAGTTCTCCGGCTCCGAGGGGCTTATCGCTATGATACAGGCGGCAACCGACAAAAGCGGACAGCTACAATCGACTTTTGAGAACTTCAATAGTGCCAAACTTGATATGGATAAAACCATGCAACTGGCAAAAAACGATCTAAACTACCAGAACGAAATACTGCGCAATAAATTGGCGGTAATGGAAATAGAGATCGGCACAGCGCTGCTTCCTCTCAAATACAAGATCGCAGAGTTAAAGCTGGCTACCGTAGAACTTGTTAACAGCCTAACGCTGGGAGCGAAAGGGATGTTCGACAAGGGCGCCGGCAAAGCCAACGACAAGTATTTCGATCTCATAAACAACGCCCAATATATGGATAAGGATACGTTTGTGAAGAATTTGGCCGAGCTTAAGCTGGATATAGCTCAAACCGAGCGAGACAAATTGCCCACCGATTTAAAATCCCTATGGATGTACACCGGAAATCCTATCACCTATTTCACTAAGCTTGGCTACAATAAGCTAATGAACTCAGAAGGTGAGGGAAAGGTCGATCAGATGAAAAATATAGAGTCTTTGCTTATAAAGAACTGGAAAGCCACAACTAATTCCGGGCTAAACCCATTAAAAAAAGAAGACTCTATTGTTCCTCTAAACCCAAACAATCAGGGAGGCTCCACAACCACGCCGGCACCTCTTGGCGACAACCTCGATGCCGTCACGGGTTCTGCGCGTCAGGTACGTAATCTAACGGTAAATATCGAGGCATTTAATAAAGGAGGAATAAACACCGATAAAACGACACTTCAACACATGGAGCCAACAGTTATCGAACAGTGGTTTACTGATATGTGCAAACGAATTATTCATAGTGTCGAAGTCTCTTATTAAGCAGCGTTTAAACAGTATTTAAAGATGGATAACCAACTAAAAGACTTTAACCGTATATGCTTGAATATAGAGCGAGCCGTTCAGCGAATTCCGGCCAAGGCGGCAAAAAAGGCCGTCGAGTTTTCTAAAGAGCGCTTTATCAAAAAGAACTGGGTTGACAGGCAAGAAAAGCCGTGGGTTAAAACCAAAAAGAAAGGAGGCTCCACCCTTATCAAGAGTGGGCGCCTCAAAGGAAGCATTCATGATCTTCACATCGGTATCAATTATGCCATTATTGGTACCGATGTACCTTATGCACGTGCACACAACGATAGCGGTACCTTTTCCGGGACGGAAACCGTACGCACTCATGAACGCAGCTCCCACAAGCGAAAAGCGCATAAAACCCGCTCCGGACAACGAATTAAAGCCACTACCGTTCGCGCCCATGTCGTTAGAAGCCACAAGCGTAAATATAAGCGCACATTCATTCAACGACAGTTCATCGGGCGCTCTCAGTATCTTGTCGATCAACTAACCGGCATGATGACCAGTGAAATAGAGAAAGCTATTCAGTTATAGACTCAATCATACCGATAAGCCTTTTCTTAATCTTTTGTATATCTCGTTCCCAGATCACCTCATCCATTCCCCGATGATATTCTGGGTATGGCTTTTCTTCCTTATAAAACTTGAACTTTTTATCCAATGAATAAACATACCGATATGTCCGTACCGTATATATTTTAAATTCCTTTAGCAAGTATGCTATATTATTGCGTACATACCCAGCCGGGCTCGTTGTGTTTGTAAAGAGCTGCTCATGTACAACCTCACCTGTTCTCTGATTTACTAAAAAACGTGTATAGTGAAATCCATAATACCGAAAATTTGCCGCCTTGTAAATCGTCCCACACCCAAGTCTCCCATCAGCAAAACTCTGTATTGCTACGCAGTTTTTATCCAACTTTCGTAACAACTTAATTGAAGCCGCAATAAGAAGTGTCTCTGCATTCTTTCCCAATTCATCATCAATCCACATTCTGTTTAACTCGCACATCCACGCTTCGGGGTTAGGATGAGAGAACAACTTTGCTCTGGGATTTTTCATATACCCATACACGGCTACTCCCAAACACCTGTCATCTCCTCTTTTAAATATTCCGAAGTTATACTTCCCGAACCCTCCATTGTTCCATTTGTGAGAATAGTGATTCTTCACAATCATTTCTTTTGCTAACTCTTTGCTAACTTGTTTAATCACTAGCTCTCCCATAAGTGAACTATTTCTAATAATCTCATCCATATTATTATTATTTTTAATTATTATGCCTACCTTTGCAGCTCGACCACATACTACAAAGATACGCCAACACGTAACCCCAAGGCATTAAAGCCCTCGGTTGTGCGTGTTGGCGCATCTTTGTGTTAGTATGTGGTCGAAAACTACTAACGAGCCGGGGGCTTTCTTTTTACACTCGCCTCCGAATAAGTGTTTCCGTTTTAATAGAGCCAGGCAAACTTGCGGCGCTCGTTCAAATACCTATCATTGTTTTCGTTATCATAGGCTTCCCTCTCAAATGATATGCTACGATAAGCATTACCCTTCATAAACAGGCGTACAATCCATTCCAGTACGTACCACAGGTAAAAAAACACGTAAAGCAGTTCTTTCATTTGAGCCGTATGTATTTGCTCATGATTCAGCGTTTTCTTGTCTATCTTAGCCTCTTTACGCGCAAATAGCACTCCACATACATTCATTGCTCTAAACCCTTTAAATGGGATAAATCTGTTTCTAATTACTTTCATTTTACTTCATTTATTTAAAAGAGTGGCACTCGATTGCCTCCTTTAGTAATAGTCGAACGCCCTTTGGGTTTTTCTATGAAACCGTCCAACTGTCGTTAGAGGTGATGGCGACAGGCTGCGCTGTCCCTGCATTAACTAACGATAGAGAGGACTTATCTACACTTAAAGTGGACTTCCCTGCTTTTACGGTAAAGGAACAATCTTTTGATACACCGGAATCATCCGTCACTCGAAATTTAAAAGGTACATCTACAGCAAATGGTGATGCTGGTGCAGTCAGTGTTGCCACAAAACTATATACGGCAGAGGCACCGGGATCACCCGCAATTAGAGTATTTTTTGTAATGGAAACACTATTCACTTTTACGACTACCGGATACCCATTTTCATCAATCGCAACAATCTGTCCATTGATGAATGGTCCTAGTGTCCAATTTAGTTTTGAACTGTTTGAGGTCCCGTTTATCGTTACGACTCCACCCTCTTTGGGGATATCTGGCTTCGTTGCGTCCATTGTTGTAGCAACTGCTGCTGCTGCTTGGTTTACTGCGATACTTGCAGATGGTCTTTCTCCATTTGCCGCTTGTACCGTTACCGAGGTAGTACGAGCCGCTCTTCCCGTGTGTGCTGTTGCACTGATATTGATTGTTCCGTTCTCTTTACCTGAGGTTGGTGTAACGGTACACCATGCTGCTTTTGCCATATTATTCTTTGTTTAAAATACTTGTTATCTACTATTTATCTATACTGTTTATCGTACCCTATTGCGGCTCTGTGTCCTAAGTCCGAAGAGCTATACCATGATGCTTTTATCCTGTATTATCCATCACGTAACCTCCCATGTTTTACTCATTGTTCTCACTCCGATTACTGCACCTCCGCCCTCTGCCGGGACTTCAATGGCGCTGATATAGGTAAGTCCCATAAACTCCTCAAGCTTGGCACTGAGAGCATCCAGTTCGGTAACCGTATCAACCATCACTCCGCCAACACGGTCAGCCGTATTTGCACCGTCTATCGTCTCCTCCCTGATCTGTTCAGCCCGTTTCTTTAATTCTGCACTCATATCCGGTCTATTATTAGATAGGACAAGCCGTCAGGTTCTTCCTGTATGCTTCGTCCGTGTTTACTTTTACCCCGACCTCTGCGTTTTCAACATACTGTACAAACGCTTTAAGTCGCTTCTCATAGTGAGTTAACCCCATTGTAGCCACCTCTTCCTTCCTGATGGCAGAGAATGTTCCAAACTCACCTGTTAGTCGGTATATACGCGGATAACCCTCCACATCCGCCCCACTTACTCTGCGTGAAACGGTGAGCTCATAAGCTCGCTCCATCCCTGTATTACTACTCATTCTACGTCAACTATTTTTAATTTATAATTGTAAACCGTATCAAACGCAGGCGATACACTTTCATTCTCATGCCTATCAATTACCCACGTATCCACCACATGGGAGCTATATCCTGCCTTGAGTGTATATGTCGCTTTTAAGGCTCCCTGTTGATGTTGATTGAGTAGATACACATCCGATCTGATATCCAAATCCGTTTGCACAGGATACTCTGCGGCAAACCTCATTTTCTTTATGATCTTAGCTCCCCAACTCTCATCATACTGCCAGTAGTAGGTAATTGTGATCGTATTCACGGCTTCCGGCTTATTGAGTTCACAGACCCATTTCGACCACCCGAACCTCAGAGGATTATCCTCGCACACATAGCTACTCCACGTGCAATTAAATGCTACCTCTTTGTTCTCGTACGCATACGACTTCCCTGCAAGCTTATACCTATCCAGCAAGGCAAATAACTGCCGCTCCTTGTCTGTGTCCGTGAAAGCCGTTTGTATGATGAAGTCCACAGGCTTCCCGTCTCCTTCCAATATCTCAATCATGATGCCAAGTTCATCAAACACCGTTCGCTTGATCATGCATACCTGCGGGCTGCCTCCGGCTTTTGCGCGCATACGCTTTCTCCATCGGGCAAACTCCGCATACGTCCCCTCTATCGGACGACATAAAACAAAGCTTAAGGCTCGCATCCTTGGCATTCGCAGCCTCATAGGAAGCATCTCCGTTACCCATTTCCTCCAGTCTACATTCATGCCTTAATCTATTGAGTAAATAATATCAGCCGCATTCTTCTCGTACACAAACGCACCTGAATCAGCCTCAATCCTGCGTCGGTTCTCTTTTGTTCCTTTCCACGTCGTGCCATCCAGCGTCACATCCCGTACCCCCGGAGTAGTCTGAATCATATCCACCAGCTTCGATGCATAAAACACACCACCATACTCCAGTGCATTCAAATACTTCTCAATCGTTTCTTCGATGGGCTTTCCACCGCCTTCCAGCCTTGTACCCGTACTATCCAGTACCAACGGGTCGTAATAGATATGAAGATGTACACGCAACGTATCCGGCGCCTGGCTCACAAATAAATAATGCGTGCCTGCCGCTCCAATCTCCCGCATATAAGCCTCGAACGAGCTTCTCACGTCTCCCGTAATGGGCTGTTTGTTGGCGCCACTGAAATAAACCTTCAACTTTGTCAGGTTCTCATCCGTCACCTGTCGAATGGCTACATGCTTTATCACGCGCTTCGCTTCATCTTCACTCAGGTAGCGAAACGAATACGTCTTTTCATCAAAAGCCAAACTATCCCCTTTCTGAAAGGCCAGCGCCTTGGCGTAATACCAAGGCTGAGAAGTCACATACGATTCATCAATGCGCTGCTGAGTCTCTTCCCTGAATGCATCCCATATCCTCTCCAGCAACCAGATGGCGGACGCCACCACATAGATCAGGGTTGCCTCAATGCTTACTTTCGAGAACTGCTCCTCAAATGTCCGCCCCGGCACCAACCCATAAGCCTCCTGTATCGTTGCGTCCGCCACCAGTGCCTGCTTCATTCCTTTGCCTATCTCCTCAATCGTTCGTGCCATATTTAACTAAATGTAGAATCAAAACTTTTGCCAAAAACGCCGCCGCCATTTACTTTATGCAGCGTCGCCGGACAAATTCCATTCACCCCATAATGCTTTGTTATCCCCTTATCCAGCACCCCGGTGGCGGTATAATGCAGCACCTGTCCCGGCATCAGTTCATCCGTCACATTCAACCCATTCTCCTTTGCCAGAATAAACACTCCTTCAACTCCACCATACACCTGTATGGCAATGTCTGCTAATGTTTGGTTAGATAACACCCGCACCTTCATCGCTCACCTTTCTTTACTTTATACAAGAACCAGATACCCGCACCGACTACTGCCAGCCAGGCCATGCAGCCCGAAGTGTAGAAGAAGTCTCCCGCAAAGCGTTTTTTCTCCTTTACTGTCTGTATCTTCGTATTCCTATCCTTGTACACTGTGTCTATTTTCGCCACAAACACTGTGTCCGTTTTCTCGATCTCTATAAACACGTATTTCACCACAGAGGGGATACTATCCTTGTTCTCGATTGAATGATGGAGCCGTCCGCCCCTGATTGCTGCATCACTCTTTGCATACGATGTTTCTAAATGAGAAACGCTATCTGCCACGTTACTGCTTTTCTCCAGCAAACCCTTTACCATCACCATACTATCCCGGTAAACCTCCATTCGCTTCTCATAGCGTGCAATCCGCTCGCGAAGTTCGCTTACCAGCTTGGTGTAATCCGTTTGCTCTGTACTAACCTTCTTGGTAGAGCACGCTGTCAGCAATACCAGCGTGCATATTACTACTACGCGTCTCATGGCTTTACAATTACAGTGGGTAACCAAGCCGGATATTCGGCTTTCACATCGAAGCAGGGGCACTCTTTCAGCCATTCGCTTTGCTCGACCACTCCATTCCTGTTCTTGTCCGGGCTCGTATCCCGATGCCCCAGCACATCCAGTATTTCATGACGTGAAGCGATATCCTGCACCAACCGTGCCATAGCCTCCTTTTGTGCAGGTGTGCGTGTATCGGTCGCCCGCCCGTTGGCATCGAGACCACCCTCGTAGCAAATTCCAATTGACATACGGTTATAACTAACCTTCATTCCCGGAACCATGCAGTTGTTATGCGCTCCGACTTCATTCTCCGCCCGCATAGGAATCACCCGCCCGTCTTTGCGGATGTAGTAGTGATATCCCCATTTTCCAAACCCACGGGCTACATGCGCCTCGTTTATCTGTTTCTCCGTAAAATCCCTGTCCCCGCGTGTTGCCGAACAGTGAATCACAATGTAACTCGGTTTATTCATCTTTTAAAATCTCCTTTTCTTTAAGTTTCTTTTCTATATCGTCCAACCCCTTTTTAAAGGATAGTTTACGGTAATGGTTGAAACCGAACGCTGTGCCGGCAAACGTCGAAATTTCACCGTAAGCCACCAATACCGAATTATGTATTTCCCCTGCCGGCTTTACCCAAAAACCGCAAAACAATAATGCCACTCCGCAAACTGTCAGAAATAGCGCTACCCATAGATGCACACTCAACCTCTCTTTCATCATCCCCACTTTTAATTGTCATTCCACATCAATCACCAATTTTCCCGTATCACTTACCTGAACGTCTGCTTTATAGCCATCGAGCTCCAACTGTGTTTGTATGTCCGCCCGCATCTGTGATACCCGCCCCACGCTTTTCAAATACTGTTCGCCCACCCCAAGTACCGGAAATTCTTTAAAATCTCCCCGATTGGAGCCAACGATCAACGCCACATGGTCGTAGTCGCTTTCACCGACCACTAATCCCTGTATGATCAACCCGGCAGCATCCCGTACCACCTCTACTCTTAAATCGCCTGTCTCATCCATTAAAATCCCGCGTCTACCCATCGCATTAGTGCTTTACCCGTTCATCCTCATAATCCCCCTTATCCAGCTTGTCCGCCCCTTTTTGTATTGCAGGGACGCTCACCGGAGCCACCGTTGCCTGCGTTGTCGCACTTCCCTGTGTCGATATCGCCCCCGGAGGAATGGTATGCGTATGAGCGTTAAAGGCGTCTATCAAAGCGTTTACCTTTTGCGTCAGTTTGGCAATATCAATAAGGCCTCCCAACTTTCCACCGTTCATCACTACGCCATCTGCCGATACATCCAACGAAACATCTCCCGTTTGAACTACCACCCTGTCGATCTTCGAAGTGGCGAGTATCAACCCTTCAGTGTCCACTCCCAATAACAGCACCAACACATAGCTTCCCTCGGAGGGAATCACCGTGAAGGAATTCGTTATTTTTTCATCAATCACCGCGTTCAGCCTCACATCGTTGAGTTCCGGGCTCCCGTCCCGTTCCACCACACAGGTGCCTTCTTTACGATTTACCTCCTTTACAGTCCCCAAGCAGACCCGGCAACCGGCTTCCAGTCCGCCCGAACGTCTCATCAGTGTTTGTACCATCTCTACAAAAGCCTGTTCTGCTGTCATTCTATTTTGTAGCTAAGTTTGTTAATCCGCTCATAATAAGCATTTCCGTATCTCACCTTCACACTCTCCACCATATACACCCCGTTGCGCTCCGGCTCTCTCTCGGAGATCAGTTTCACCGTATCTCCAGCATGGGTACGCGGCACTCCGAAACCCGTCACATTTCCTTCGAATCCATCGAAACGGAGTCGCTTATACTCCGCCAGTGCCAACTCCCGTAACTCTTTCTCTGTTTTATTTGTGTAGCTTAGCGTCCTGATACCGGCATAGCGATCTTCGCTTCCTACCGTCTGCGTCATCCTCTTTCCGTCACGGTTGTAACTGATCGCCTTTATTCGCACCTTCTTATCTTCCTTACGCTTGTATTTAAGCGTATTGTTCTTAACATTCTTGGCGAAGTCGTATACATGCATCTGCTTGGCGTCCGCAATCTCATACCTGAACTTACACACAATCTTGTTGCCACGGATGGCGGTATAAAAACCATAGTGCTCTTTGATCATCCGTATCACTGATAAGGTGCTTTTGTTGTCAATCTGAAACTTACCCAACGAGGCTTCGTGGCAATCGATCTTGTACCCCGGTGCAATATACTCCAGCACCTGACGCAACGTCACCTCTTTCCAGCTTTTCACAAACGAGTTCTGCCGAAGGAAAAATGTTTCATCATCCAGATGTAGCTTCATCGGGAACCCGCTCTCGATCTCGCGGATATACCCCTCAAATTCCACTGCATACTCACCGTTATACCCCAGTTCCAGCCGCGCCCGATCACCTACGGCTATGTGTTCCGTCAATCCCCCGGAACTGTTTCCGTATCGCTTGGCTATGGTTACCGTAGCCATGTCTCCCAAGACCTCTACCGTCTTACTGATCTCGGCCGCTGATATGCGGTCAATCACTACCTTGCCACCTTTTTGTGGCTCAATGGTCAGACGTGAACATAAATTCAGATACAACATACCTTTTACACGATTAATGAAAACAATACAGGTTTAATGCTTTTGGCCGAGAGGGTATACTTGACTGTGTCGGGGAATCCTTCCACAGGTTCAAAACTTTGCTCTTTAAAATAAATCGACTTAATCCCCATATCCAGCAACAACGGGCAGGCCACTTCAATCACATCGTTAATTTCAAAGAAACGAGCCATCTCTTTCACTTTCTCCCCGGGATATCCATGCTCATCCATATCCACCAGCAACCCACTAATGTCTATCTCCCATGAGTTCACCCCGAAGTTCTCCACAATTTCAGCTTCATCCCCGCCGTCGATCACCGTTACATTGATATTTTTGGTGCGTCGAAACCTCATTAGCGGAGGTGGAGCATATACGCCCTGTGTTTCAGAAAGCAAACTTCCTACACCCATGTGCAACTCTTTCCTTTCGTGCTTCAGGGTCATTTCTGCCCATTGCCACTCGCGCGGCGCATACATCTTTACGTCATACCTCGGTTCCGCCTGGTCGGCACCGGATGCCTTCCATCGGCTTTCATTATAAGCTACTCCGGCTCTGAATATCCCCCCGTTTAAGGCTCCCTCCAGCTCTCCGGCCAGCGTACCGCTCACAAACCCAAAGGCACTCTGATACCTTGTAATCAGGTCAACCGTATATCTCATTTATTCCCTCCTTGTGTTGCTTGTGCTACCCGCGTTGTTTGTATTGCTTGCTTTTCCACCTTTACGCCCAGCATCCCCTTAGTGGACAGCCACTCAATCTGCCGCATTTTCTCCGCCCATACTTCGTCCGGGAGTTGCTCCGGAAAGGGAATGTGGAAATAAAAACTCATCAGCGCGTTATACTTCCTCACATAATCCACATTCTCCGTATCCAGTAGCGGGGGGCAACCCGCTATAACATCTCTACTTCGGGCTTCTGAAAAGGGAGCAGATCAACAATTGCAAAATAAGCCTGATAAAACAGGTTGTCGTCTGCCAATACCTTCTCTACATCCGTCAGTACACAGTTCCGTACGTATATCTCCTTGGCCTTACCCGGGTTCGTGGCATCAAATTTATCCGCTTCACTAATAACTTGCCGGTTCGGGCTTCGCACCAACCCCTCGAGAACTACACTCTTTTCATCGTCCCCTTTATAGGTTACCTTGACAATTTTACACCCCGGGTATTTCGCTTTCTGCTCTTCAATCAATTGTTTTGTAATTCCCATCTTCTTTTGATTTTAAAAATATTACACATTACCATACTGAATATCAAGTACGAACAACTCGTACTGCTTGTTAAGCCCCATCTCTGTATTTACATCGCGGCCTTGGCTCTGAAACTTGGCCAACACCGTATCGTTCACTATTTGATTAAACCCGTCCACGAACGTCACATTGATGGGAAAAGGTTTAATCGACAACAGGTCGCCCCCACACGCGTTTTCCAGCGCTACCGCCTGATTCATCATCATGGTAATACTCCCTGTATGGTCTTTCTTTCCCATACTCCAACTTGAAGCATCCCGGCTTCCCAGTGTCCAGTTCTTCTGGTGCTCTTGTGTCGAACCGTACTCAATTGCTGTGACTTCTTCCCAAATCTGCCCCAGCGCTGTAATCGTGGCGTCTCCGCCGTCATACGCTTTTCCGTCTCTTCTTAATTTCATACCCTTAAATCGAAGTTTTAATGTTTACCGTTCCCTCTATCACCCCGATGCATCCCATCGGAACCCAGCGGAAATACACCTTCAATACCCGGTCGCCCACCATCAGGTTGCTGTCACCGTCCACCTGAGTCTCACCGCCTGATACCTCCTGTTTGGCTGTCATGTTCGCAAACACGTTGTTGCCGATATCCTCGAGGTATTTGACCATTCCGGTGCCCAGTTTCCCTGTCTTAGCATCGAGCGGCACCGTACTCTTTATTTTGGGCAGGTAGGCGGCATAAAGCTCCCGCATCACCTTGCAGTTCGTCCGGCTCATCGCAATAGTGCTCTCGCTTATGTTCCCATCCTTGTCTACCACTATCCGGGCACATACATGATCGTCATTCAAGCACACCGCACCGGAGTAATACTCGCCGAAGATGTAGCCTTTTGAGTTCAAACCGTTCAGTTCCGTTTCCTTCTCCCTTACCTTTTCGTGCGAGGAAAGGCCTGCATTTACCCAACTTCCCCGGTTTGCATCAGTCAGCATCATGGTAGCCACCTCGCCGATGTTATACGACACGGGCTGTGCCGCCATAACACCCAAGAGTGCCCCTACATCGGCATATTTCTGTTCTGCTCCCGTTCGGGTTTCTGCGTAATCCCAATCTTGTCCGATCATGACCGATACCTGCGGGCAATTAACCGCCGTACTGTCCGTTTTTAACTCGCGCAAATTCGCCATCGTTGCTGCCGTAACGGTTCCCAGTCCGGCACCCTCCAGCGCCACATGCAGCGGCCTGTTTGTCTGTTGCGCCCAGTCTGCCAACACCTGTGCGGCTTTAACAGCCGGGATGATCTCATCCGGGAGTCCGTCTACTTTCGTCACTGTTTGCGGCACATAGGAGAAACCCAGGTTAAAGATTTGCCCGTCGGTCGCCGCAATCATCCGCTTTACGCTTGCGTGGCTTACCAATGCAGCAAGCCCGGCGGCTTCGCCCTTTTCCACATTCAGCACATACAGCCGTGCTCCTTTCCCTCCCATACGGAAGTACTCGGTAATGTGGTGGTGCAAGAGTCCGCTTGTGGTCTCATTGATTCCGAAAGCCGCCATATCCGTTACGGCAGAAAGCAGAATAAATTCACCTTCGCCAAAACTGCTAAGATTTCCAAAGTAGCCAACCAGTGCCGATGTCTTCTCAACTCCACCCAGCACGCTTTTGCCAACTTTGCCTTTGCCGATAATTATCCGGTTATTCATCTGTCCCTCCTTCAGGCTCCTTCACCTCTTCTTTATCCGCCGTCGCGATATAAACCCCGACTTTTTTCTTATCACCCGCCTCGCTGGCATACGCATAGCCGGGTTCGGTGAAATACTCACCCTTAGTGTTGTAATACAACTTATTCACACCCATCTGCTCGCAAACGCGCTGCATCTCCTCTTTCTTATCTACACTCTTTTTCGCCATGTCTTTTCTTAGTTTTATGAGAGAAAGCAGCAATGCCTTCTCTCTTGTTTAAACACCGTTTAAATCGCTCTTATTAACCTTTTACGGAGATAATGGCGCCTACTGCTTTCTCTTTCTTTTGAGGTAGCGCCACGAAGCGTGCCGTAAAGCTGACCGTATTACGTTTGTAGAGTGGGTCGTTCTCTGCCTTGCTGTAATACATCTTAACACTGCCTTTGCACTTGAACATGCGCGGAACATAGAAGAATACCGAGGCTTCAAAATCGTTGGCCGTGGCCACTGCACCGAAGCTCTTTTTCTTCTTGGTTGTGCTGTCAAAGAGCGGGCAGTTCGCTGCCTCGTAAATATCAAAGCCGTACATCTTAGAAATCACCCCCGTAGAGTAATCGTGGTACTGGTCTTTAAATTTCTGATCAGCCTCCAGCAGGTCGTTGATATGATCGCTACAGAGCACCAATCTGCGGTTTTTCTTGGGCACTTTGAGTTTGTCCAACTTTCTGCGCAACTTAAGAATATCCGCGCGAAGTAGTTTTTTACGTCCGTCTTCGTCCGGAGTTCCCGATGTTTCCAGTACCGGAGTGTCTGCCGTGTTCTCAGTTGGGGCAAATGCATGAATCGCCTTATCCAGCATACCCTCGCTTAACTTGTCCCCGTGGCGGGTTTTAACCAACGCCATTTTATCGTAAGCAAGCGCGTAAAGTTCATCGTCCGTGACCGCAGTCGGTTTTGTTTCAAACTTACTCAATCCGATAGACACATCCCCATCTGCGAGTGTCTCCACCTCCAGCGGATAAGTCGTATTATCCACCAATACAGTCGGGTCTCCCGACACGTCGCTCAGGTGTATCGTGCTATTCTCCGCATACTGACTAAAGTCCGGAACCCCATCCAGAAACGTATTCTCCATCGCATGCGTATAGTGCTCCACCACCTGCCGTGTCCATACCTCGACATACACACCCGCACGCAATCCGTTAGGCAACCTTACAAAACTGGCGACTGTTGCCACCACCATCATCCCAATGGCTCCCACCCACAGAGGAAGCCCCAAACAAAGGGCGATCAAACACCCCATTACCGCACTGACTACCAGCGCAACAAGCGCCGAAATAATTCTACCTGTCTTCTTTCTCATCTTCACCAAATCTTTCATCAATTGTCAATCGTTAATTACTTAAATGCTGCATTGTACAGCGCCTCGAACTTCTCCGGATCGCTCTTCGCCATCGCCTCGAGCTCGCGCGGAGCTTCCTTTTGCCACTGTTCCCATGTCCAGCCCTCACGCACCCCTCCGGCGGTTGCCGAAGCTGCATTTCCACTGCGCGTTGCCGCAACAAGCGATGGGGAAGGTTTCAATCCGGATAGTACCGCCATCAACGCCTCCAGCCCCGACTTTTCACCGATACCTACATACAGCGCCTTTTGCTCTGCCGTGATCTTCTTTGCATGTACTGCCGCATCTATTGTGTCCTCAATACGCTTCTTTTCCGCATCCTTGTTTGCTTGTTCTGCCGCGTCCGCCCGACGCGTTTCTGCGTCCAGCTTTGCGCGAAGCGCATTCTGCACATCCACATCGCTGCTTTGTGCCGTTACACCCGTCAGGGCAAACTCGTTAATCAAACCTGCTTTGTCCATTTCACTCTCTGTTTTATGATTAATACTATATCCTTCTTTCCCCTCTGTTTCTCCTTTCGTCAAACAAGCAGAGAACCGGTTGTACAGCGCCGTGGGCGTTTGCGTCTTCAATTCCTCCGCGGAAACCTGCGTTACACCTGTGGCAATAGGAGCCACAATGCCGTCTATCAATTTTTCGTCCGCCGCTTCTTGCGCTGTAAACCAGTTGTCACCTACCAAAAGTTCCTCAATCTCCTTTTCATTCTTCCCCGTTTTGGCAGCATATATCTTCTTGAAATTCTTCTCCATTCCACGCAACCCTTTGGCTGCCTTCTCCATCATTACCGCCGTCCCAAAACATCCGCCCGATGGTGCATGTACCATCAGGTAAGAATTCTCACACATGTACACCCGGTTGGCGGCCATCATAATCACCGTTCCCATCGAGCAACACACCCCGACGATATATACGTTCACCGGAATACCACAGCTTTTCATGTGGTTATAGATCAGTGTTCCCTCCAGCACATCGCCCCCCTGTGTATGCAGATATACATCCACTTCGGTGGCTCCTTTGCAGGCTTCATCAAATCGCCCGATAAAAGCGTTTGCCGAGTTAATGCCATACGGGTAAATCTCTCCGTACAGTCGTACTGTTTCAATCTTCTTTGCCATTGCGTCGATTATTTTTCAGCAAACATAACGTGCTTTTTCGCCCCTTGCAACTATCTGTACATACCTTGAACACTTCTTTTCAAGGGTTGAACACTTCTTTTAAACTGTCCCTTTTCGCCTGCATCTTTGCTTAAAAAGATTACCAATTATGGCAGAAATTACCAACGAAAAGAAACGGGAGATAGCCGAAGATATGTACATCCGCCTCTCGCTCACCGGGCGTGAGATAGCCGAAAACCTCGGTGTAACCGAGCAGACCGTTAGCAGATGGAAGAAGGGCAGAGAAGGAGAACCATCTTGGGATGAGCGTAAAAATGAAACTCAGCTAACGCCCCTTAAAATCAAAGAGCTGCTCATGGGCGAGGCTTACAAAGTCGCCAAGGGTGAAACCAGTACCATCAACTCCGATCAGATCAGCAAGCTGATGGCTGCCATCGATCGGCTCGACAAGAAAATAAACGTTCGCACCGTGATGGATGTGTTTCGCGAGTTCGACAACTGGATGGCAGATCAGGAACCTGCCACCGCCGTTCTATTCACCAAGTTTCACAAGCTATTCCTGCAATACCGGATAAGCCTCGAGGCGTAACAGCAAACTACCAATATGTCAACCAAATACGACAAGCTACTCAACGACTACGACAAGCATTGCCAGCGCATAGCCCAGTCTACCAGCATTCGAATCAACGAAAGCCCGGCCGACAAAATGCGTCGTATCAAGTCACTCGAAGCCGATTACATCAAATGGTTCGAGTACTATTTCCCGAACTATGCCAAAAAGAAATGCGCATGGTTCCACAAGAAGTTGGCCAAAGAGATTATCAAGAACCGCCATATTCGTGCACTGGCCGAGTGGTACCGTTCTGCCGCCAAATCCGTACACATCGACATGGGTATTCCTCTGTTTCTGTACTTGGCGATGAACGACATGCATTACATGCTGCTCATCGGCGAAACCGAACCCAAGGCAAAGAAGCTTCTTTCTTCGCTTCAGGCACAGCTACAGTTTAACCAGCGTTTAATCAACGACTACGGCCGGCGCTTTAAGTACGGCGATTGGGCGGATGGCGATTTTACTACCACCGACGGCACTAAATTCAGCGCCCTGGGCTTTATGCAGTCTCCCCGTGGTTCGCGCGAAGATGAGAACCGCCCCGATTACATTGTAGTCGACGACGTAGACAACAAGCGCCACGTCAATAACAACAAGCTCATGCGCGAGGCCATCGAGTTTATCACCGAGGACGTATGGGGGTGCTTCGACTCAGACCCTGATGCCACCGACCGCTTCATCTATGCCAACAACAACTTTCATAAAAACAGTATCACCAACCGTATGCGACAGCTTTACCTGCAGGGACAGCAGCAGGCCGCACAAGAGGGTGATACCTCGCATTATTACATTCTCAAAGTCTGTGCAGTCAAGAACCTCACCGACTTCACCCCGGAGTGGCCGGAAAAGTCCGATGCAGCGTATTGGAGAAAGAAGTTTAACTCCACACCTTACCGCTCTTTCATGCGCGAGTACATGCATGTGCACATACAAGACGGTGCCGTATTCAAGCACGAAGATATTATCTATGGGCAAATGCTCCTCTTAAGTCAGTACGATGGATTGTGTTTCTATGGCGACCTTTCCTACAAAGCTGCCGGAGACTACAAGGCTATGCTACTGGTCGGCAAAACAGGGCGTCAGTATCACATTATTTACGTCTACCTTCGCCGGGGTTCCCGCGCTAAATGCGCCTCGTGGCTGTACGATCTTTACGAAGACAAACGTCTGAGTCGTTTTAATATTTCCTACTTCATTGAGGGTTTATTCGCAATGGACGAGTTTGTCAACGACTTCGACACCGAAGGCGATGAGCGCGGTTACCACATTCCCGTCGTGGCCGATAAGCGAGGTAAAACCGACAAGTTCGATCGCGTCGAATCCACCGCCGGGTTCTTCGAGCGGCACAATGTCATTTTCAATGAAGCCATGAAAGATAATCCGGACTTTATTACGCTGGTCGATCAGTTCCTTGCTTTCGAACGCGGCTCACAGGCTAACGATGACGGGCCCGATGCCTGGCACGGAGCCGAATCAAAATTAAACAAAATCACTTTTGTAGAGAAGTTCGACACCCGCACCATCAGCCGGGCAGAGCGTCGTGCAAAATCTAAAAACAACTACTAATTATGGCAAATTTCATACAAGAATCAGACTACGAGGTACAGGCGCGCACAGAGCTGTTGCGCCTTTTGGACGGTACCGACGACCGTGCCGCCATCTTAAAGGCCGAACGTTTCGCCATCGCCCAGATACGCAAGCATTTGGGAGGTCGATACGACTGTAACACGCTATTCGCCGCCATCGGAGACGACAGGGACGAATACCTTGTTATGATTACCATCGACCTGACCATCTATCACCTGTGGAGCAAGAAGTCTCCCAAATCCACCCCCGAACATCGCAAAATCCGATACGACGATGCACTGGCATGGCTCACCTCCGTCGGCTCCGGAGAGACACCCACCGACCTGCCGCAAATACCCACAAAGGACTACTGCGGAGACGTCCGCATCTCCTCCCGATACAAACCCAACGAGAACAAGTATTAAAACCCGTTTAAACTGATTTAAATAAACTTTTAAAGAACAATATCGTATGTGTGCTAAACAGATAAAGAAAGTCCCGCAAACGGGCGCAAAACAAAACAATTTGATTGTTGCCAAAATTGTAGGCGAATTCAAAGACAGAACCCGTGCCGAGATACGTAAATGGCGCCAGGCGCTCGAGTTGGCAGGCGATATCAATACTCCGCGCCTCTACCTCCTCCAAGACCTGTACGATAACCTCAAAGACGACGGCCATTTCATCTCACAGGTAAAACTGCGAAAAGCTGCCACGCTGTGTACCCCTTTCTCTATCCAAGACCGTGCCACGGGCGAGGTCAACGAAGAGAAAACAAAACTGTTCAAAACCGAATGGTTCTACAACTTCATGGAGGATGTGCTGGAAAGCCCTTATTACGGATACACACTACTGGAGCTTTCCGACCCGGCAACCATGAGCTTCTCGCTGGTACCCCGCCGCAACGTCGTACCTACGCTGCTCACGGTACTACCCGAAGTCAATGCCACTACCGGTATCTCTTACGCTACGGGGTTTGAAGATACCCTCATTCATGTAGGTAAACCCTCCGATCTTGGACTCATGGCGAACATTTGCGGACAGCTCATCTGGAAGCGCAATGCACAGCAATCATGGGCTGAGTTCTCTGAAAAATACGGGCAACCCCTGATTACCGCTACAACCAATAAGACCTCGAAAGGTGATATCGACAAAATCGAATCCCTGCTTTCTGCTCTGGGCGAAGCTGCTCAGGCGGTTCTGCCCGAAGGCACTACCATCGACATCAAGCCTTTTGCCGGCGCCGATGCCTTTAGAGTCTACGACAAGCAGATAGAACGTATAAACACTGAAATAGGCAAACCATTGACCGGAGGCACTATGGTATCCGATAACGGCGCATCCCGCGCGCAATCCGAAGTGCACGAGCGTAACCTTGATGAAAAGATAGCCGCCGCCGATCAGCGTATCGTCACCTTTACCGTCAACGGTCAGTTGCTTCGTATCATGCAGGCTGCCGGCTGGGATGTAAATCCCGAAACTGATGAGTTTGTTTTTGACGCCAGCATCAAGCTCGACCTCAAAGATTACTTTGAAATCATCATGAAACTACTCGAGCGTGGCTATCCGATTCCAACCAAGTGGATTAGCAAGACGTTTAATATACCCATCACAGGAGAACCGGTTGCCCCTTCAGCCGCTATTCCCGTGGGTGGAGCACCCCAACCTGTCAGAGCTACCGCGAAGCTGGGGGGCTTCCTGGCGGATTTTCAGTAGGGGCAACCTCCACCGAGGCTTGCCCCACTCGCACCAACCCTCAATCCGGAGGTGTTAATGATACACCCCGGTACTTATATCCGCCCGTACCGGGCTTTCTTGCTTTAAACACAGAACTTCCCGATTTTGCCGATGAGATAAAGAGCCTGTGTGCGCGTATCCATGAGCAAAAAAGCGAGATCACGCACGACCCCTCTTTGCTCTCTGCGACCGCAAAAACGCTTCTCGAAGGCGTTTATGAAGGATATGGGCGCGACTTTGTTTCCGTAGATTGGAGCACTCCCGATCACGCCATGCTTACCCGTCTGTCTGCTAATGTGTTTAGTTTCTCGGCCGCAAAGAACTACCAGCAGCTCCGTACCATGACGGACGCCTTGCGTGACGAAGAGGGGAACCTGCGTACTTTCTCCGACTTTCGCGAACAAGTATCCGGAATCAATGAAAAGTTCAATCGTGTATGGTTGCAAACCGAATACGATACGGCCATCGCTTCGGCCACCCAGTCCGCCCGTTGGCAAGAGTTCCGGGCGCAAAAGGAAATGTTCCCGTTTCTACGCTATCAGACAGCCGGAGACGACAGCGTACGAAACGAGCACCGCCTGCTGGATGGCATTGTCAAACATGTAGACGACCCGTTTTGGCTAACGTACTATCCGCCAAACGGATGGCATTGCCGTTGTGAAGTGATACAGGTATCCGATGATGATGCACAAGAGACCCCTGAAGGTAGCTACAAAGCACCTGCTGTTCAGTCTATGTTCCGCACCAACGTGGGCAATACCGGGCTTATCTTTCCACAGGGACACCCGTACTACATCGGCGTACCCCGTTCAGAGATACGGCAGGCAATTGCCTACCTGCCGCCCGAGAATGCTTACCTTGATCTTTATATGCCGGGCAAAAGGCATAATGTGTTGGTACATCAACACGTCATGCACGGTATAGAGGAACTTCCTTCAAATCTCGAGGTACTGTCCGATCTGCTTCAAATTAAACCGGGTATTACCGAGGCCAGCCTGTTGCCGGAGATACACCCCAAAGATGGAGGGCTAAAAGACAAGTTCTATCCCGACGACTGGAAATTCCACAACAAAGACAAAAACGCAGACGCATTGTTGATATTTGGCAAGAAAGAGAAGTGGGTCGTAGATTTTAAACGCCTTCAGGGGAACGGTAAACACATTGCCCCGCACCTTGAGAAGGCGGCACAGCAGGCAGACTATGCTGTAATCAAGCTGTCCGAAATAAGAGAAGAAGGCGTGGATGGAATCCGTAGAACCGTAACCCGCAAAATGGAGTCCACTACACTAAAGGGTGTAATTGTCATAGATGCCGATGGACGACTATTGTATGAACAGTATAAAAATACAATCGGCGATTAAACAGTACATACATACAGTTTAACCGCCGAAGGCTCAGTCGACCCGCAGGCCTACTGGCACAAAGATAGAAACAATATTCTAATAAACAACCATTTAAATACTATTTTTTTATGAAGCAGTTATATAAAACCATTCAAGAGCTATTCAAGCAGCCCGAAACTGTTAGTCTGTTCCGCTCCTTGAATCTCTCACCACCCGAATACATCGACCTGTATGATGGGCAACCCGAAGAACCTGAGCGGTTCGAATTTACCACCCCGGCCTTATTCATTGATTATGCCATTTCGTGGGAGCGCGCCGGAACCATGCGTAAAGGTGAGCTATCTGTAGAGGTTCACGTGCTCACAGACCCTACCGATGAAACCGACAACTTATCCGAGACACTCTCTGGAATGGAAAAAATAGACTACTACGAAACCATAAGCAACTTGGTCGAGGATATTTCTACCTGCGAAACATCCGGATTGCTTCTCAAAGGAGAGCGCCCGGTGACTACAGACTATTTCAATTACCACCTGCTTACTTTCACCTGCACCATCTCTCGCAGACGTACCGGGATAGGAGTTGGAAGAATTGACGATATCAACATATCCCCTCAGAGGAAGAAATACCTCATAGACTAAAAAGAGAAACGGTGTTTAAATCAGCCTAACAAACTGTTTAAACACCGTTTAAATAATTCTATCACTTTACTTCTGTGCAAACCACTCAACCGTTACCACTGCTTTCAAGTTTCCGGAACCCTGACACACCCTGCAGTCTATCTTTGTCCGATCACCCTGTTCATCCTCGCCCCAATGCCAACCACTACCACCACAAGTGCTACATGGAAAGCCAAAAAACTCTTCTTTCTCGACTGGGATATCAACGGCAAACATAGGTTCCGATAATAAATATACCTGTTGTTTCTTACTCATCTTTAGCACCCATTACCTTGGCAAGCGCCAAACAGGAAAAAGCAATCTTCATATCTCTGGTCTGATCTCCCATGTCGGAGTCATTGATAACCACAGATTCTGCGACAAGCTTCTGCCACATTTCATCGGAGAGCTTTTCTCCCATTAAAAAAAGAGTCGACAACACGCATTCTTTATCTAACTCGATTACTACCTGAACTTTTTTATCTTCCATATTTTTACTTAATTTGATTAAATTATTCACTTTGATTTATTTGGAGGGGGGATTTGTATATATCGCTTGTATTCCTCCGAAACAGAAAAGCATCTCGCACAATAAACAATACCTTGATGCCAGTTATATGAATGCCCAAATATTCTACATATAAGATTCATTCTTAATTCGCTTTTCAAATATTAAATACCTGGTAACATCCAAAGTTAAAAAAGCAACCATCCCAAAATACTGGCGTTACTGTCACGGTTCGTTTTTGAAGATTAAATACTATCTGATTTTGTATATGCTTTTTCATTCGCTTTTATTAAGTTTTACGTTAATTGTTCAACTTCTTCTAATGCTTTAAATATCTCATACATCACTTCTGGCACTATGGCGTTTCCATAACCCTTGATTGCTCCTGTACACCATGCTGTGAGAGAAACGGTAAGACACACCACATCAAAGGGAAGCCCATCATTTCCTCTACATATAGGGGATTGAGTCGGGAAGTCTCTCCAATCTCGTTTTGTTGCATTATGTGCCCTACAATTGAATCCCGATTTCTCTCGGAAGGAGGAAATGTAACATTCTTGAAATCGCTGGCTTTTGGCGTTGGGAGCATACCGCAAGCCGCCAAATCGTTCAGTTCCATTGTCCATCCCTGTTGTAGTTTTCGTTGAGTCCGGCCATCCTCCTGCTTCGAACCATTCTTGTAACATCTGGCCGTTGGCGTTGGTAACATTCCATTCATTGCCAATGCCGTCAATGCTGTACCCATTTGGCTTTTTGGATTGTACTTCTTGCTGTATTTGTCCGATTCCCTTGCATTTGGTGTTGGCAACAATGTCAGATTCACAAACTCCGTCTTCCCTTTCTCGTTGCACACTTTCAGCCCTTGCGTCTGAACGGTGGGCAATAAAGAAGACCCTATACCGGATATGCGGCGCTTCGACGCTACAAGCCGGAATAACAATCGGTTGGACGGAATATCCTTCTTGCTCAATACTTCGACAGACGGTTTCGACGACATATTCCTGTTCGAGTATCGTTTCTTTGTCATTCTCTTCAAACAAAGAGGTTTGACTTTCCACTGTAGCTTCATTGCCGGGCTGTACCATGCTAAGGATTCCATTAACGTTTTCACCAATAATCCAAGTTGGTCGTATCTCCCGTATTGCTCGAAGCATCTCCGGCCAGAGATAGCGGTCGTCATCCGCTCCTTTTCGTTGTCCAGCGACACTGAACGGCTGGCAGGGGAATCCTCCGGTGAGAACATCAATCTTTCCACGCCAAGGCGTGAAGTCTGTTTCTTTAATGTTTCCATATCCTATTGATTGAGGGAACCAATAACTTAGCACAGTCCTGGGGAAATCTTCTATCTCACACCAAAAAGCATTATCCCATCCCATCCATGTGGCGGCAAGATCAGCAGCACCAAACCCGGAGAAAAGAGAGGCATGTACTTTTGTCATTTGATTCATTACTCTATTGATTTGAACCACCCCGTACCACAAGGACGCAGCCTCGTTAGCCAGTTTACGCAGGATGTGGCGCCGGGATGGTTTGAAGTGATTATTTACCCAAAAGCTGTCTCATACACCTGCGATACTCCTTTATATTCCCAGGGTTCATCTTATGTTTCAACATCGCCTGTGACACCTGAATGGGATTGTATCCTCTGTATTCGGTTGGTATTTTCTCATACACTCCGTACTCTAACATCGATTTCCTGATATTCATTGGAACCTTCAGCACTTTCAGTGCCTTCTGCTGTTGTGGAACAGAATACGGCTGATAGTTACTATCCCAGTTTCCAAATATAGAGGTGACGTAGAGAATCTTTTCTGCTAATCTGATTTTCATACTCTTTCAATGTTTTACAATTTACTATAAATCAACATCAAATACCCGAGGATACACAACAGGATGGTACACAAGCACGCATCCTCTTTTTTACTAAAACGAGCGACAATCGCAACAACAAACACCATCGTCGCACCCAACTGAATAAATGTTTTATCTTCCATTCTTATCTCCTTTATAATTCCATCCATTTAACCGATAACATTCTTTTCTCGCTTCCTCCCTGTCGGGAGAGTCAAACACCTTGGTGCCAATACCGACCGTACCCTGATACTCCATTCGGTAAACCGCCCAATGAGAACCCTTTGGGCGGTACGCGTATTTAGGCTGATGGCTCATTTTCCTTTTTGGGTTCTACGTAAAACGTTTCATCCTGCACCACCTGCATACCACATTTCTTCAGGTTCTCCTCCATGCCTTCGTCGGAGCGATCTGCCAATAAGCGATCTTTGGCTACCTCTTCACTGGTGCGTATATAATCGGGAAGTAGCGTCTTAACTAATGTTAGTACCGACTCTTTGGTAAACCCCTTTAATTGCTTCAGCTTCGGAGTACCTGTACGGAACCCGAATACGCCGTGAGCACTCTTGTAGCTCTTCGTTTTGGAGAACAACGTCTCTTTGTTTTCGGTAGCAAAAGCCTGCAATACCTCTACCGCATCGTCCTTTTGCTGCTGCAACTGCGCCAACCTTGTGGCCTCCTTGTCGCGGATAGCCGTAATTTTTAACTCCATCTCAGCCGTGATCTTTTGAATACTCGAATCAGCTTGAACAAACTCGCTCAACGCTGCTTCCACCTGTTCGCTGCTTACCCCGGTAATCACCGTTTTTTTTACTCTCTTTGCCATAAATCTTGTTTTTTAAATGGTTTATATATCAGAATTGATTCTCTTTCTCAAACATCGACAACTGCCTTTTCTGCAGCTCCTTTTCTCGCTGCAACCGCTCATCCAGTTCCTTCAAATCCCGATCGGCGGGAGTAGCCAAGTAGTTGTAAAACGTGGTTCTGCCGATCTTATAAGTAGGGTAAATATGAGTTTTATAAATATACGTATCCGAATACCCACGGTCATGGTACTCTGTATAAATCCGTTGTATATCTCTTACGCGAAGCAGGAAATTGCGTCTGTTATATTTACCTTTACTCATATGCTCACTTTTACTGTTGTATAGAACCATCCCCGGCACCGCCCCGGGGAGTCGCTCTGCTCATCGCAGTCGTTCATGGCAACCCTTTTGTTATTTTAACCGGGAAGTGTCACACTTAAACACCCCCTGCGTATCGTTTTTCCGTTCGCCTCTGCCCTTGCCTCGTGGCAAATGGACTCTACTCGCTGCGCTGTCTTTTGTTTGCGCACAAACTCGTTATAAACCCGTTTCATTTGCGACTCGGTCATAGCATTGAAGTCTTCCACTCCGGCAGCCCGGCAAGCAGTACCCAGTATCTTCTCTGTCCGCTCCCTGCGTCCGATGTTCTGATATAGCCCTGCCTTATCGAAATATCCTGCAATCGCCGCAATCACCCGTTTCCTATGCCGGTCTGCCCGATGAAAATCACTTTCATTAACCGTCAGGCGCCTCATGTCTTCAATCATCTGCCGATATTTCTTGGGTGATCTCTCGTACAACTCACTCAACGAGGTACCGCCCGAGTACTGGTATACAATCTCTTCTTTCGTAGCTCCCGGCATCTTGCCAAGTAGCTCGTAAAACACCCCAAACCTGCTCATAACTTAATGATTTTAACCTGTTCCTTGACTATGCTAACCCTGCTCTCTCTCACTGCTTCCACGATAGCTGTCGCCAGTTCTTTGTGTCGCAATTCTATCACTGCCCATTCGTCTGTCTTGGCAGGGTTGACCACTATTTTACAAGGCCGCTCATACGCTGTCCACAACATAAAGGCGGTGCTCAAATATTCCACCGGCATACCGATCTGATATAGATAGTTCATAATCTCATGTATTTATCAGTTCCCAACATACGTAGTTTAGCTATCTCTTTCTGTGTGGCGCGTACGGCACCCGTTTTAAGGGTTTCTTCTACCACCTTATCCACACCCTCTTCAATTTCCGGTAGATTAGCGACTGCGATTTTCTCTATCTCACCCCGTAGTTCCTCTCTGTATCCGGCAGGAGTCTTATCGTACCCAAGGTTGGTTACTTTTTCGTTGAAGCGACTCCAAAACTCTGCGTAACTTGGCTTTCTCATACGCTTGCCGTCGATCAGGTTCTTTTGCAGATTATCGGCGCCAATGAAATAACACCCGAGCATAATCCGGTCGCCTGCATTCGCTTTGTTGTAGAGTCCCTTCATGAGCGTTACTACCGCGTCCGCACAGTCTCCGAACTCATCCAATATCAGTAGAGGACAATCGAGCAGCAACAGCTCGTTTGTTACCTCACGCCACAACTGATTGTAGCTACCCGTTTTTTCCAGCCCGAACTGTCCGGCCAAGCAGGTAATAAAATCGCCCTTACTGGGAAACTCCGAGCAATCTACATAGAATACGTTCTTATTTGCCCGGGCATACGATACAGCCGCATAGCTCTTGCCAATGCCGGCGCGATCACAAAGCACCTGCCAAATACCATAGCGCTGGCAGGCTCCCAATTGGGCTTGTACGGTAATGTAGGCCTTTGTTCGAGCCGTATTCCACGCCGATGTGCTCAGTACATTGTAGTGCCGGGCTAATACCAACCATGATACCTCATTGATGGCATTGTAGTTACGCCCTTGTTCTTTTTTGATCTGCGGAAGAACAGCCTTGTCGAACTTAATGCCGTGCCGGAGTGCGATCATTCGTGCAAATTCGGCTTGCGAATACTTCTTTTTATCCGGAGCACAGGCTGCTTTCTGTTCAAATTCGGCAAGCAATCGCTCTACCACTTTGTCTTTAATGCTGTTAGTTAGTTCCATATCTCTTTTATTTATTGGTTATTAATTCTTTAAACACTGTTTAAACGCTGCTACATACCCATAAGTCCCTCTATCTCCACCTCTTCATCGCTCTTCTGAACAAAGCCGTTACGCTTGTCCTCGAGCCTGTTGTTACGTGCATTTTCCAGTACCTTGGGGGTGTCTTGCCAGCTAAAGCCATATCCATCCGTTCCGGTAGCTCTGAATCCTGCCTGTTGGGCAATTTCCCGTTGGCGTTCCATTTCCGTGCGTGCATCCTCGTAGTAATCTTTCTGCAGGCCGATGGCGTATTGTACCTTGCCCATCTCACCCGGTTTATCCTTCATATCAGCCACGCACGAAGCCAGCTTCTCCTTCTCGTATGCATCCGCTACAAACTTCCCGTTTCTATCTCGGAGCTCCACCCATTCCGGGCGGTTCGTTGTAAGGTTCACGAATACCCGGAAGGTATCCCCGAGATGCTCCCGGTTAAATTCAAAGTCCATCGCGCTGCTGTCGCAATCCGGTACAATGAACTTCATCTTTTCGCCACGGATGGAAATCTCAATACCCTTTTGTCTGTACTCGTACTCACCAAAGGGGTGGGTTCTGTTTTTAAGTTCGACGACAAAGAGGCTCATTTTCTCAAAGGCGTTCAGTTTAACACGTCCTTCGTAGCTTTCTGCGTACCGTTCAATCTTCGATTTGCCAATGAACGTACCATAAGCATCGCGTCCTTCGCCTCGCTTATTCCAAGCCTCTACAGCTTCTCTGAACTCGCATAATACTTGTTCCTCTGTGGGTAACTTATCGGTAAACTGCAAGTCCTTGGCCAATTCTTTGAGTAATTCTGGGTTCGCTGTGCTGTTATGGCTCTTAGTGGTGATATTACCGCCTTTAAAGTTTTTCAATTTACGCAGTTCTCTCTGCTGAAAGTGGCCAATCACGGATTCTACCGTCTTGCTTCGTCCGGAGTACGGAGAACAGGGGAAGTTTACACGGGTCATATTATCAACTAATGCCTTTACCGTAGTCTCAATATTGGCCGATCCGTTATCGTAGTTCATTTGATAAGGAATGTATCCCCATGTATTAACCGTATTACGCAGGGCTTCTATCACCATGCTCGAACTTTCGCTAAAAGCTACACTATGCCCGATAATGGCACCCGTACAGGCATCTGTTACAAAATAAGCATACAGATCGCTCTTAACCACCCACTTGTCATTACCCCGCTTGTCTTTTTCCAGCCGCCTGTAGTACAACTGCATGGTTGTACCATCGAGTGACCAAAGCAGGTCGGGCTTGCTCACAGGCTCCCGGTCGATCATCGGTTGTATATCCAAGTCTCCCACCAGTTTGCCGTGTCTCATATAGTACCACACCTTTTTATGCTTGGGTGTGTTTAAATGCTGTTTAATGGCCGATACCGTCATTTTAGGCAACCCCAGTTCCTCGGCCTGTTCGTTGTAATACATACCGATGTCCTCGAAGCTGTATTTCACGGGGTCTGAGGCCAACTGCATTAAAATGGCGTGCGTCTGTGTATTCATCTTTTCACGGTTTACATTTCCGAAGTACCCACCAACAAGACAACTCAAACCCTCTTTGCCATATTCACGTGCCTTTCGGTCTAACGTCCGTTCGCTGTTGATAGGCTTGGCGAACTTCACAAAACCTTTGATTTGCTCGTTTAAACACTGTTTAAACAGCTCTTCCTGTATCTCTCTGACCGATGTAAACCCGTACTTGCGAGCCGTCTTTACATCCATCCGTCGCCACAGTCTCATCCATCCGGCCGCCCGGGCAATCCGCTGCACATCCGAAGGGACAAAGAACTGCATCTGCGTGAGCTCCGACATATCTGCCGCACTCACCTCGACCATTCCGCTCAAACTGCGTTTCACCGCGCTTAGCTTCTTATTCAGTGCTGCCGCCTCCATATTCTGTACCCACAGGTGAGCGTCCGTATCTTCACAAAGCACCTTATTCACGAGCGCTTTGTATTTATCACCCATACCATCGTAGTGCACGAATACCTCGCGCCCTTCCTTGTGGTGTGGCCAGCAATAAACTAACCCAGTGCGGTGTTGACTAAGAGATTTCCATAGGTATTTCTCCGATACCCCACACTCCGCCAACTCGGGAACTCCCACGCAAAGTACCCGCCCTCCCGGTTCTGCAACCGTAGAGTGACAAGCACTGTTAAATGGTATATTCCTATATTGTGGCATAGTGAGTTATCTTCTATTTTTATTATACTTGTTTCATTCCCCGGTCTGACTCCGAGACGCGTCGTCTGTACGACTAAATGAAATACCTACCTATTTTCACAAACCAGTAGGTTTTGCTACATTTGTAGCGACTATAAACTAAATACCCAATTATTATGAAAGAAAAAATCCTTGTTGAAAAATCAACAATGTCTGTCGGTGATTATGATAACGATCAGTCATCATCTTATTTAATCCATTTTTCCGAAATTGAAAAACACCTATCTGAAGGGTGGGTTATAAAGCAAATGTCTATTTTGCCTTATGGAGCTAACGGAGTAAATAAGGCAACTGATTTAATCATCACCGTTCATTTACAAAGGCTTTAGACCTATTTTGGCTACGCAGTCATGTGTAGCCATTTTTCTATAAATTAATAGTCCTATAAACTTCACATCGGTAATAATACACCCATTAAATATGTAACTCTCTTTTTCTATCAAAGCGTTTTTTTGCTTCTCTTTTTTCATTCTATACAGTTTTAATTATTAACACTTTATCTCTTTTGTTATTTTTACCGACACCTGATCGGTCAGACATAACGACACAGGATAATCGATATCTATGTGGATATTAAAACCCTTTCGATCAGCATCGACTATTAATCCGTTTAACTTATCCGCAGCCTCCTTTATTTTCAGTACCATTTCTTCCTCGCTTGTTGGCGCTGGGGCGTTGCGCTCGTTTCGTCTTTCTACTATGTAATAGGCGAAAGGTGGCAGGCAGAAGCATAAGGCGGCGAGGGTATACCAGATGTACACCCAATATTCACTAAACATTGCGCACATTCTGAATCCTCCCGTTTTTAATTGGTACCACTCTACCATCAGGCAGCATAACAATTTCATCTGCCTTATCCCACACGCGGCTCACCTTGTGTGCGTACAGGGTTTTAACCCTGCGTCTCTTTTGATTTCTTGTTTTCATAACTGTTCATTTTTAAGTGAATAACTAAATTATCATTGCTTCATTCCCCGGTCTGACTCCGGGACGCATCGTCTGTACGACTAAATGAAATACCTACCTATTTTCACAAACCAGTAGGCCGTGCTGCGTTTGGCAGCGAATAAAAAACTAACACCTAAATAAATATCTTAAACTCTCACACGTTGAATCAATATGACTCATAGCATCGCCGGTCGTCAAATTCCCGCATTCTCCTTTTCTCTTTCTGCACAGTAAGTATTATATTCTTGGCAGTAGACTTAAGCCAGGGGGCAAAACCGATGATGGGACGCTCTTTGTTCAATACAGAAGAGTATAATATAGCGCTGGCCTCCGACCAGTATTCTTCCGCGTCAGATCGGCGTATACCGAATCTTCTTTGAAGATAAGCAATAGTATTATTCTTATGAGATTCCACCCGGGCATAAAACTTTGACGTATCCCCCGATTTCCATACGTGAATCACGGTACGCACATCATCGTATGTCTCCATTTGCATTCTTTCAACCTCAATCGCTGTATGCTTTCTTCTTTTGGCTCGAATCTCATCCATAATCCCTCTTGGGGTGAAGAGTTGTAAGGTATCCAAAGTTTCGCCTATAATGAAAAGACCTTTTAGAGAGGAAAGGGGGATGTTGTTAAAAACGGAATACATCACTTTATTTGCCGATACACAGTATGCTTTCCCTTGGCGGTAAAGACTTACATATTTGTTGCGCTTCTTAAGTAGTACCTCTTTCCTATTTTTACAAGCGCTCCTAATCTGCCCTAAACTACTTACTTGATAGCTTGGGAACTCCGGAATAGTTTTCCAGATTTCTTCACTATTGATTGTTTGATTTTTCATGACTTGTTTAAATTAGAGTTAGTTACCATATTGCTCCAGTATCTCATCGGCGAACGATACAAACGAATCCCATTCGTTGGAAAACTCAAAATCGAGCTTTTCGGGGGGGGCTGTCTCTGCTTTGTTCACGGCATATCCCCAACGCTCCAGTTCCCGAAGTTTATCCAGCTCAACCCGATTCAGGGAGTCGATATCAACTCTTATCGTTTTGCGCTTTACATCAATCTTGGCACCTCTCTTACGCAAATATGTGCGTAGATTAGCCTTTATGTTATTAAACCGGGAGCCCATAATCAATCGAGGGGAAAATCACTGAGCCTTTCGTCCTCTACGGCAAGCTTTTCAAGCTCCCGGGTGTATTCCTCCAGACTCATATTACTCACATCTATGGTATATAAGGCTACACCATCTTTCTGCACGTGCGCCATACCGGTATTCAAGTCGGTATACATCATTATTCTGGCACAGTGAAATACGTGGTTCATTGTTTTTTGCGCAGTATTATGCGTCGTTGTCCATTGTAGTAATTTCATAACTATTCTATTTTAATTGGTTATTAATTCTCGTTACACATCCGTTCAAGTTCTTGAAGTATCTTCATACCCTTGCCGTTCTTCCGCTTGGGAATTCTATCACCGCGGGCGATCTGCCCAACGTACACCACTGTCGTGCCAAACTTCTTAGCAACCTTTTGATAAGGAGTAGAAGGCCTCGAAGCAGTAGCGCGCTTACGCTTTTCTCTTAGTTTTTCTGCTAATTTCATGCTATTCTAATTTTAATGATTAAATTTGCGATTGTAATAGTGATGCAAAGATACAGAATATTCTGAAACTAAAAAGATTTTATGCAGAAAAATACAGAAATATCTGAAAGAATATCAGAAATGCTTGAATTGATAGATTCAAATCCCAATTCTTTTGCAAAGAAATTGGGTTATCCACGTGCACAGACCATATACGATATCGTAAACGGAAAGTCTGCACCGAGCTATGATTTTTTCAGAAGATTTCAAATTTCAGAATATTCTGAACTCATCAGCATCAACTGGCTTCTAACCGGAAGAGGTGAGAAGTTAATAAGTGAAAAAATAGTAGATAAAAATGGTAAGGTAAACGGTAAGGTAAATGGTAAGGTATCTCAAGAAACAGAAGAAAATCCTCCATTTCCAACCATGGCCGCAAAACCAAATATGCCGTATGGAAATGCTCCAAACCTCTCTCTATATAATGGTGGTGAAATAGAAGAAAAGCAGCCATGTAGAGATGAATCCTCAGACGGACTAATAAAGCACCTCGTAGAGCAGCTAAATGAGAAATCCGAAGAGATCGGCGCCTTAAAACAAGAGGTTAACTTTTTAAAAGACCGGTTAGCCCAATGTGCCGAGAATGTAACAGGTGCGAAGAGTGCCCGCGCATAAAGACGTTCTATGTGTTCCCAATCGCATAGATATGGCAAAGAATCCACTACGTGCACCTCTAAACCTATTGGGTACGCTATTGGGTACGTACCCAGCACGTCTTTTATCAAAAAAAACAGTAAAGGCCAACACAACACATTTCTGCGTTATATCGGCCTTAATTTTCCTTATTTCGTTAGTTTAACAATGTAAATACTTCCATATAATAACTATATAGTACTTTTGTTTCCACGATCAATCTATACAGTAATGACAAAGGTAATACACGTACATCTTATTTTCGAGAAGCAAGATTACTACTTTGGAAGTATCTCTGCTGTCTTCGATACTATCAGCGAAGCCCAAATAGGTATAAAGAAAAGCACACTTTTGCATGCCGGCCTCACCGATGGCGGCTCCACTATCACCAAGCGTGCCATTATTAAACAATCTCACCTACGTCGCAGTATCCGGAGTTAAAAGCACCCCATTTGTTTAAACCTCATTTAATCCCTGTTTAATCCTTGTTTAACCTCCTATATTAAACATCCCCCCGAAGTTGAACACGGAATCACTCATGTTTAACTCGCTTGCACGATTTGTTTTCTGTCCGATCAACAATGAAAAAAGCCGAAACCTGCACTACAGCAATGTCTCAGCCCGTTTTCTCCCTGTCTCTTAAACATCCCCTAATTTACACTATTTGTATTGCCCCATATATTGTGGCACATCTCTTGACTTTAAAATGGTAATCCGCACTTTATTACAAGTGACCGAGTCGAACCGTAAGATCCGTTTGAATCCTACTGTTGTTCCCGTAGCTACCCTTCTCCACTCATTACCCGTCCAACACTCCAACATAAACTTCTCGATACGCTGTCCCTGAGTGATATTCTCCTGTAGCAGCAAGCGGTCTATTTTTTGTTCTCCTTCCAAGGCTATCTCAATGACCTTGTTCTTGGCCGAACCTTGCCAATAAGTATCCAGTCTGTTATCGGTGAGTTTTTTGTATTTCTTATCTACATAATTATGCGCAAAGGTGTTTTGTAAGATACGCTTCATCTCCAACAAGCTGTGTTTATCGTTTTCGTGGATCAATCCGCGCTTATCCGGAGGAATATTAAGCAACAGTAGTGAGTTTTTACCTACTGAGCTATAGTAAATATCAATCAGCTTTTGCGGTGTCTTCACTTTCACATCCTCTTTGGCATGATAATACCAACCCGGACGAATCGAGACATCCACCTCAGAAGGATACCATATAACTCCATTGGCTTTTTCGAGCAATAAACGGCTTCCCATATCCTTCTTCATATTACCTCCCGTAGGCAAAAAGGTTCCGGTACCTGCCTCTTGCTGAGAGGAGTTTGCAATCTCTTTCAGACTTGCTTCTGCAGCAGGAATCACACTCCATTCGGTATCTCGACCATATCCGCTTTCGGTACCAACCCAACGTACATCGGGTCCCATCACAGCAATAACAGCTTGCGGCTGCAATTTACGTATGGTTTCGTAATAGCGTTTGAAATCATATACCTGCTTTTTACCATTGGGTCCTTCACCACAAGCACCATCAAACCATACTTCATCGACTTGACCGTATTGTGTCAATAGTTCGGTCAGCTGATTAGTAAAGACATCGTTATAAGCCTCTGTGCCATACGTAGGGTGATTCATATCCCACGGTGAAAGATAAACAGCAAATTTCAGTCCTTCTTTGCGACAGGCATCAGATACTTCACGAACCAAGTCACCTTTTCCCCCTTTCCAAGGTGACGACTCAACCGAAAAGTCAGTTTCTTTGGACGGCCACAAACAGAAACCGTCATGATGCTTACAAGTGAGAAGAATCATTTTCATACCAGCCTCTTTCGCTGTACTGACCCATTGCCCGGCATCCAAATTGGTAGGGTTAAACTGTTTAGGGTCTTCTTTTCCAGTTCCCCACTCCTTATCGGTAAAGGTATTGATACCGTAGCAGATAAAGGCAGTGTATTCCATCTTCTGCCAATTAAGCTGCCGCTGTGATGGAACAACATGAGCCGATAAACGTACTTTCTCCTCTATTGAACTACCTTCGGGAAAGATACACGACGTAGTGTATAACTTCTTCGTGCTACTACAACTACCGAAGCAAAGAGCCCCCAACAAAAGGAGACTGCTTGCCATTGATTTATTCTTCATGGATTATATGATTAATTAGATATTACTTACCAAATTCCAATATACATCAGCATATCTGTTACCCAAAATTACGTAGGAATTTCGATCGAAATGAACCTGATGATGGTCAATTGATTTAAGCCCGGTTGATTCGACAAACCCAACATTTGGCGTTTCTCTGGCTACTTTTCTCAATATCTCTTTAATTTGATTTATTTGTTTTACTCTCTCTGTTGTATTGTGATCCTTGCCCGTGCCATAAAACTCGGCTAAATTTCCAATGATAAAAGGTAAGTTGGAACACCCTAAATCGGTACGAAGGTCTTTTATTAGTTGTTTTAATTTCGCTTCATAAACCGCCACCGTTTTAGGTGATACCGTATCAGATTCGCCTTGATGCCATAAGATGGCTTTAAGTAATCCATGCTTCTTAGCCCACAACGCTTTATTCAGTACTTCCTTATAAAATTCGGTTCCCTTCGTCATTCGGGCAATAGGGGCTCCTCCCCACCCCATGGGGATTAAGCCGACTTGAGATTGAGGATAGAGCTCTTTGTACACTTTGGCAAATGGTCCCGCCAAACAGAAGCGGTCACTACTCAAGCGTTTATGAATAGGTTGGCTGGCCTTCTCCCAAAAATAAGTTGCTGCCTTATTGGAATCCTCTCTGAGCACATATACTCCCTCAATCTCTTTATCATCTCCGGGCAGCAGTTCTCCATATCCTGCCATATTAGACTGTCCCATTAATAAGAACAAATCCAATCCTTTCGTTCCTTGCTTATCCTGCCCGTATGAAGACAAAATAAAGAAAAAGAACAGAAATAATACACTCAATTTATTTACATCGCATCTTTCCATCATTTTTTGTTTTTAGAATTATTCCATAATAGATTCAGGAGATGTTATTTGAATGAAATGTGCTGGAGGGTTGCCGTCAACCCATATCTTTAAGTTCTTTTTATTTTCACCGATAGCACGATTCAGGTCAGTCATGTTTTTGATATCTTTGCCTGCTGCCGAGAGAATAACATCGCCTTTTCTCACTCCCATCCGATACAATACGCAGGTTTCAGGAACTTCGACCATGATCACCCCTTTTATATCATCTATACCGGCTACAGACTTTTCAGCATCCGTATCCATTGTTTTAATAAGAGCCCCCATCCACTTCACCAGTTTTGTATGCTGTGTGCGTGTTTTCTTCGATAGTACCAATCTATCAAAACGTTGATGCGCCCGAATCGTTTCCGCTTTAAATTCAGGTATTTCAGTTCCAAAATTAGTCAAACAAAACTCCTTGAAACCCAGTTTAAATGCAGGAGAATTTGGCTGTAGCCTAAAGTCTCCCTTCTCTATATCTACAAACATCGGGTCGGCAACGATGGAGTGCCGATCGTGTCCTTTCATTTGCCATTGCTCCATACTCATCAAGTTCTTATATCCATTTTCTGCTTCCCCGGCTAATTTGACGATCATCGGATCGCCTGTCAAAGTGAAATAAAGATTATAATCAATCTCTTTTACTTGAGATGGTTTACTATGAATACCTTCAAAAGCAACATTACTTTCAGTATTGACATATATATTTTTTCGCATCACATCCTCTGTTTGCTGAAAACAAACATGCTTGCCCGGAGGATATTTGCCTATGAATATATTATTTTCTACCAAACGGAAAAATCCTTCACGCAGCTTTACGCTACACCCAATCGTCAGATTATCATAAATCTGATAATTCGATGATCCATCATCCAAATCGATTCCAAACGAATGATTATTAACAGTATGTCCAAAACGATTATGCCGAATAATAGTCGGTATATAATTATCCAGCCGACTACGATCGTGCGCTTTCTCATCTCCTTGTTTCACTACACCGTGCATCTTCATCGTCCAGTGACGGTCTCGTCCCCATGAATTGAAAGGACCATGATCGGCAGTAGAAAGAACCGTATGAAACACATCGTTATTCTCGATAATCTGTCCACCCCAGCTACCATCATTAATACAGATACCTGCTCGCGGCACATCGTATATCGAATTATGATTTATGCGATTCTCGGCACACATCGATAGTAATACGCCGGCTGCTTGTTTTTCCAATTCGCCTATACGGGTAATCAAGTTATTCTCAACCAAGCAATAGCGTGGATAATTTTCTGTTTTAGGTCCCGGAATGGTATCGGTACTGGGCGAGGTATCTCTCAATGGTTCGTTCCAAATGGAATAGGTAAGAATATATCCCCATCTTTTGGTAAGGTCGACTGTCTTTTTATTCGGTGTCACTTCGCACCAAGGAGTATCGCGCATAGCATCTCTACCACCCACTAAGACAATACCATTGGCCTGAATATTCTCAAAACGAGAAGCACATACCGAAGAGTTACGATTATACTTGCTCAGCATCACTCCATTTCCTCCGATATCATTGAACCGACAATTCTCTATTTTACAACCAACGGTTCCTTCCATATAAACAACAGCATCACGGCAAATCACGTAATCTCCTACCGGCAGATGCTCGCTACTACGAAACCATGTAGATAGCGTTTTCTCAAACCGAATGCCCCGAAACTCTACATAACAAACCGGCTGTTTCTCATCTCCTTCTAGTCGAACGATTTGTTCCGTAGCCGGAACCTCTATGACAGCCTTATTTAAATCAGTCCCTTTGGGAGGATAAATATAAAGTTGCTTTGTTTTTCTATCCCAAAACCACTCTCCGGGAGCATCCAATTCCTCAAAGATATTTTCGACATAGCGATCTTTGGAGTGAAGCTGTGCACCATTATACATCGTAGAGGTATCAATAGAAATCAGTTCCAAATGTGGAGTACCGTTATCGGAAACTCCTAGAATCTTATAGTGAATACTTCCCCACTTACCTTGTTGCATACCATGTACATAGCCTCCTTCGGCCGACTTCCAACGAGACACACGTTCGGGACTTAAACAGTCGGCAGCTACTCCCTCAAAGGGTCTCATCCCTTGCATCCTGTTGGGATAGCGAGAGAGCGGACAAATTTCTCCATTAATGTACAGAGTACGTGGCGAAAATCCTTGTTGTTCGGCTAAAGTAACCGAAGCCACCCAAATAGAGTCATTGTATTTTTTCCAAGTAGGAGTGAGCAAACGGCTTCCACTAAACACCACTTTTTCATCCTTATACGAAGTATAAACAATGGGGCTACCCTTTTGACCGGAGTCCTCGGCTGTGAGTACAAAAGGTGATGTAAAGCGGTAAACTCCTCCACGCAAACAGATAGAAGAGACTTTTGCTCTTCCTGTTTTCTTTCTGTTTCTTGCTTCATCACGTGCCCGTTCCAATGTTTTAAACGGATCTTGTAGTGTTCCTTTATTTGTATCTTTTCCTACCGGAGATACATATAGGGTGCTTTGTCCCCACATGAAAGTGGTTCCAAGCAATAGAGATAGTATAACTAGTAATTTTTTCATGTCATTCGTTTTAATTAATAGTACCATCCGGATAAGGTACCGACAATCCGGTTTCTTTGAAATAAGGCAGGTTCGCTTTATTCTTTTTCAGATAGTTACTTAACTCTTTAGCTAAAGACGCTCCTTTTTTCGCATAGCGTTTGTCTTTTATCAAATTATTCTTTTCGGAGATATCTTCTTTTAGATTGTATAGCTCGTTGATTCCTGTTTCATAGTAATGAATCAGTTTCCAATCGCCTTTACGAATGGCCGATTGAGGTAAACCTACATCCTCACGCTGTTCGCCCCAATTATTAGGATAATGAAAATACAGCGGACGCTCTTTGGTTAATGTTTTACCTTTTTTAAGCGCCTTGACAAAGCTGACACCATCGATACGTTGAGGTGTCTGATGCTCCTTGACTTCCCCCATCTCTAATATCGTTGGAAAGAAATCTTCGATTATCACAGGCGTAGCATTCTCTGTTCCCGGACGGGTTATTCCGGGCCAGTATGCAATCATTGGTTCGCGGATGCCACCTTCAAAGCAAGCACCTTTGCCGCCACGCAGTGGGTAGTTACGTTGAGCTGCTTCCCCGCCACGTCCTACAGAGTAACCTCCATTATCGGACATAAATAGGATAATTGTATTCTCGGCTACTCCTGCACGCTCCAGACAATCCATCAAAGCGCCTAAACTATGATCCATCCCCTCTACTAGGCTGGCATATTGTGCCTCTTTCTCAGACAACCCTTTGTCTATGTAGTACTGATAGAAACGTTTGTCTGCCACAAAGGGGGCATGTACAGCATAGTGGCTCATGTACAGAAAGAACGGTTGCTTATCAGCGACCGACTTCTCCATAAACTTACAGCCTTCTCTGGTTAAAACTTCGGTTAAAAAAATGTCCGATCCGTGATAAGCCTCCAATGATGGAACACCCCACGGTTTAGTCCATGTACCGGCTTCTTTATTTCCATAGTTATTCTCGCCCAAGTAGCTCCCCATTGCTCCGGCAGCATGACCACCGATGTTATAATCGAACCCAATCGTCAACGGATCGGCAGCCGGAGTATCTATCGCTCCCAGATGAGCTTTTCCGATGATACAACTTCTGTATCCGTTCTCTTTCAATAACAACGGTAGGCACTTGGCGTAGAAGGCATGCGGATAGTCTTGTACCGGAGATAGTCCGTTGTAGTTCCATTCTCCAAAGGTCAACAACTTATGTGGCTTATCCGTCCCCTTATCTTTATACAGCGTCCAATTAGAAACTTGATGCTGAGCCACATTAGCCCCTGTCATCAGACTAACACGCGAAGGCGAACTGACCGGACATGCGTATGCTTGCGTGAACTTCACTCCCTTGGCTGCCAACCGCTCCATATGGGGAGTGCGATATGTATCATTTAATACTGTGCGTTCCGTCCAAAAAGGAACGGAGGTATCTTGCCATCCCATATCATCGACCAAAAAAAGGATGATATTTGGTTTTTCTTGTGCCTCTGCAACTTGTACCCCCAACACAATCATAGCACCTGTGCTTATTCTTATGGCTAGCCTGTTCTTCATTTATTTATGTTTTAATGATCATAGCAAAAGGGTGTGCATATTGTTATAGGACACACCCTTTTATTTAATTACTTATTTATAACCTGGGTTTTCTGGTGATAAGTTGGGATTATTAGAAATACGTTTCATCGTTATCGGTAGATAATAATGCTTCTCAGCAAAATTTCTATCGCCTGAGTCTGCATTGATAATCTTTACCTCATACTTTTTGGTATCCCAATTAAAGTTTAGCTCTATACCGTTACGCTTCTTTGACAACTCTTCAACTGCAATACGCCATCTTCTCAAGTCCCAAAAGCGATGCCCTTCAAAAGCCAATTCCAATGCACGTTCTTTCCGAATCAGTTCGCGAGTAATTGATGTATATTTATATATGCCCGCTCTGTCTCTGATTTGGTTGATGTACTCTAATGCTTCATTTTCTTTACCTAGCTCAAAAGCAGCTTCTGCTAGATTTAATAGCGTTTCGGCATAACGATAAACGATATAATCAATATGTGATTCGTTTTTCTGCACCTGCTCTTCAGCCTCATTAATATACTTTTTAATAGCAAAACCGGTCATTCTATTTTGACTAGCAGGGCATCTAGCAAACCAGTTGGAATTATTATAAACTCCAAGAATCTGATTTGAAGTATTCAGCACTCCATTTACATAGGTTCCATTATGAGAAAGTAAGACTCCATTTCTAAATTTTGATTCAGCATACAAAACTGAGCCATAGAGTCTAGGATCTCTATTGCCAAACAACTCATTCATATCAAATTCTTTTCCAGCCAAAGCAGTAGCATCTAAATTTCCACTTCTTCCGTCAAGATAATCATATTTATTCACGATTTCAAGGAATGGAAAGGCATTCCCTCCCCAAAACTTATTAAACCCAGCCGGATAATGATAGTAATCATACGAATGCCCTACTTTTCCTAACCCATTATATACTTTCGAAAAAATAGTTTCACTGTTCTTCTCATCCAAAAATATACGTTGAAAATTATAAGACTTATCACTTTCTTTATTATACAATTGAAAATTAGTACTATTTACGATCTTTTTAGATGCATCGTAGCTTGCTTGCCAATAGTTTTTACTTTCTGATAGATTAAAGCCTAACAAACCATTTAGCTGCAATTTACCAAACTGAGCAATACTTCCGGCATACAACATAGCACGAGACTTTAAAGCCAATGTTGCATATTTTGTAACACGTCCATATTCAGTAGCTACTTCCGGCAAAATAGTAGCAATCTCATCACATTCGGCGGCTATAAAGTCATAGACCTCTTTTTCCGAATTCCTCTTTACGAATAGCTCTTCCTTACTCAAATCAGGTGTCTGAGGTTCAGTTATAATAGGAACTCCGCCATAGCGTTTCACCATTTCAAAATAATGGAAAGCACGCAAGAAGCGGGCTTCTGCAATGCGAGTCTGAGCTATACTTTGTTCAATAGTCGAAGATCCCACCTTTTGAATAAATGTATTCAATTCATAGATTTTATCATAGGCCCAATGTTCCATTACCCCACCAGTTTCACTTAATTCACCATTCACCCAGCTATAAGGAGCATTGTCGATAAAAACATCACCCGCCATAAAATCTTGCATCAAACACAAATTACTATTCTCATTATAAAAGAGAGGAGTCGATGCATAGAGAATAGCAAGATTAGCATTCACCAAATTCACATCATTCCACACCACGTCATCGGATATTTTATCCAAAGGTCTTCTATCTAGAAATTCACAAGAAGTAATTCCCAGCAAAAGCACTAATATATATACTATTTTCATTTTTTCACTTTTTGTTTTAAAATTCTATATTAAATCCAAACGATAGCGATTTATATAACGGATACTCCAAACTTGCTCCTGATTCAGGATCCTGTTGATATTTACGAATCTTATCAAATGTGAGTAGATTGTAACCAGATAAATACAACCTAACTCTATCAAATCCGACTTTAGCTGTCAGATGAGCAGGAATGGTATAACCGAACGTCAAATTCTTCAAACGTAAGTAATCTGCGGGACGTAGCCATAAATCAGACTGTTTAGTATTATAAGCATTTGTGCCATTCGTTGTTGCAGGGAAACCTGCATTGGGATTATCCGGTGTCCATCTATCTTCGTATAAAAACTTATATGAATTCCATACGCTATTAATAGTAAGTGACTTCATGTTATCACTAAAAGCAATATCAAATTTAGCAGCTCCCTGCATTAGCATACTAAAATCAAACCCTTTATATTGCGCAGAAAGATTTAAGCCGTATACTATTTTAGGAAGGGAACCATTCCCAATCTCTTCTTGATCGCGCCAATCAATTTTCTTATCATTATTTAAATCTTTATACTTAACCATGCCCGGCTTAATCGATTTGTTACCAGTTAAATCATAGTCAATAAGACTATTTTTTATTTCCTCTTCCGACTGAAAGAAGCCATCTGTACGGTATCCAAAAACAACATCTGTCCACTGCCCAACTCTATTCTTATTCAGACGTTCTTCATCAGGGTCGGTATATTCTTGCTGTGCAAAACTTACAATTTTTTCTTTTGAAAAAGAGATATTTGGACTAATTGTATAGCGTAAATCACCTATCGTATTTTGATGTTTGAGCACTAATTCAAAACCACGATTATCCATTTTGTTTAGATTTTCTTTTGGTAATACAGCTCCAAAAGTATTTGGTAGTACTGTGGCTCTATCTCCTAGTACATTCGTTCGCAAACGATAAAAGACATCTAACTCCATGCCTAATAACCCATTCCATAAACTTAGATCCAAACCAGCATTATAAGTATATATATCTTCCCAAGAAATTTTATAATTAGCCAAACCATTTGATTTTAAGCCTTTGTATACATTATTACCAAACACATATTGGCTATCAAACTTGAACGAGCTTAAGTATTGATAGGCATCTGCATTTTTATCATAACCCGAATGTGCATAAGAAAGACGCAGTTTCAAGTTATCGATTACTTTCGATTGATCTTTGATAAAACTCTCTTCGGACATGCGCCACGATAATAAGATACTAGGAAATAAAGACCAACGATGTTCTTTTGCAAATCGGGAAGAGCCATCATAACGAGCAGAAGCTTCCACCATATATTTTGATTTGTAAGAATAATAACCCCTTCCGATAAAGCTCATTCTAGCTTCTTCGGTAGCAGTTCCATCTGTACTCATATTATCACTAGACCCTGCAAACATTTCGTCTATTGCATCCGAGATAAAACCATCTTTATAACCATTAAACCAATTAGCTTTCTCGTCAATTAGTTCTGTAACAAACATACCTTGTACTTCATGGTCTTTGAATTTATTTTGATACTCAACAAAACCCTGTAAAGTCAATTCACGAGATTTATCTGCACGCTCCGTCAAACTATATTTACCTCCGGTAGCTGCTATAGTATAAATATCATTAATGACATCATAATTATAAGTAGAAAATGGTTTTGTCCACTTTTTATTTTTTTTCTGATCAGAGATATAATTACCTTTTACTTTAAGATTCAATCCTTTAACATGAGGAATATCGTATTTTAAGGTCAATGCACCTACCAAGTACTCACGGTCAGTATCATTGTAGCCACTAAACTCCCTATTTGTTTGCAAATAGGGAGTTACTGACCCACGATTTACAAACGGAATTTTTGTACGGTCAGGATAATGACCCGGATAACGATTAGTTGTTGTACCTATGGCCTGAAATATTTCTCGGCTTGAATAAGGAACATCTTCATTATTCGTAATCCGCATGGACAAATCAAGAGCAACCAAAAAATTATCTGAAATTCGAACATCAACATTTGAACGGACATTATATCGCTTCAAGTTCACATCACCTGACTTATAAATACCATCTTGATCCATATATCCTAATGATAAGAAGTAGTTCATTTTATCAGTTCCACCGCTTACATTTAGATTCGTATTTTTCATAAATGACCATTTCTTAATCAACTCCGAATAATGATCCGTATTAGAGAAATTTAAATCCGAACCATCTCTAAACTTTTGTATCTCTTCCTCTGTAAACATGGGTTGCTTACCTGCCCATGCCTGAGCTTCGTTCTGTATAATTGCCCAATCCCATGAATCAACAAATTGTGGCATTATATTCGGGGTTTGTCCAGTTAAAGAAGCTCCAAACGAGACTTTAGCTTTGCCTTGTCCGCCACGCCTTGTTGTAATCAAAATTACGCCATTTCCTGCACGTGAACCATAAATCGCAGCAGAGGCATCCTTCAAAATTGTAAACGATTCAATTTCATTAGGATCAATATTGTGAAAATTATCTTGTTCTACACCATCTACAATGACTAGTGCATCGCCATATCCACGAATATTAATTTTAGGAGTTTCTCCTGGTTTTCCTGTTGTTTCTTTGGTGATCAATCCTGGGAGTTTACCTATCAAACTCTGAGTTGCAGAGGCTACAGGGACTCTGGTCAAATCTTCATTTTTAATAGTAGCAATTGCTCCAGTTAGGCTCTCTTTTTTCTGAGTGCTATAACCTACTACCACTACTTCATCCAATGCTCTTGCATCTTCTTGCATCACGATATTTACAGACGTTTTTCCTTTTAAGGGAACCTCTTGTTGTTGATAACCAATATAAGTAACAACCAGTATATCGTTAGGAGAAGCATTTAGTGTAAAATCACCATTCATATCCGTGATGGTTCCATTACTAGTACCCTTTACCATCACATTAGCGCCAATAATCGTTTCTCCTGCTGCATCCTTAACCACTCCTTTGATTTTAGAAGAGCTTTGTTGTGTCGCTTTTGGCATCAACAATATTTTCCGATTTTCTATTCGATACGAATAGTTACTCAAGATTGCATTCAAAACCTCTGCAATATCGGAGTTACGCTTGTTGATATCTACTTTTTTATTAGTGTCGATTTCTTCATTACTATAAAAAAAGACAAATTCGGTTTGCTTCTCAATGCTTTGAATAACCTCTTTTAAGGTTGCATTTTTAAGATTCAAACTTATTTTAGCGTTTTGCGCATAACTTTCCGATGCAGATAGTTGCCATACAGACAGCGCAATAAACAAAACGATTAGCTTCATTCTTTTAAATGAATTAATATTAAGAGAGGAAAGAATCTTCTCTCTTAGAAGTTTATTTTTCATATTTTGTATTATTCTGATTTAAATATAGTACTCTCGCCCGTCGAAAAGAGAGAGTGATTACTTAGACCGAATACTCAATCAAGAGGATATTTCGGTATTCATTTATTTTCTACTTTTCATTTATGTTTTCATAGGCTATCAAATTAATAAGATTAATATTTAATCATAGAAACGACTCTCTATGACTGATTGTGTCTATAATCTATCACTGTAATGAAGGCTTTATCCCTTGGTTTAGATTAGTTAATAAATGCAAAACACAAAAACATATTGATGAACAAATAAGAACATACGCCTAGGTCTAATCAAAATACACAAAGCATATCCGTACTTTAATCAATAGATCAAAATTAAAATCCTATATGTTTTTTGAACTATTCTAAAAACATATAGGATTCTTTTATTATACTACCACAATGGGTTTTGTATCAAGCTTGGTGACTTTTCAATTTCATCCTGCGGAATAGGATATAGATACATTGCCCTTACCCACTGATGCTTACGAGTAAGAACACGAGTAAAGAATGAATCCGGATCACCTGGTGCTTTATCTGAAGTACCAGACACATTCATTCCATAATAAACAGTCTGATCGGCTTCTTCTCCTACATCACAAATCATCCAGCGACGAATATCAAAATAACGCTGGCCTTCGGTAAACAACTCTACTTGGCGTTCTCGACGAATGGCATAAGCTTGTAACTCATAGTTTCCTATCACATTTACCTTAACACCGGCATCATCCAATTCACGATATCCAGGAATACCGGCACGACTACGCACTTTATCCAAATAGTCAATTATATTCCTATCAGAGGGGTCGACTTCATTACATACTTCGGCATAATATAAATAAAAATCAGCCAAACGAAGAAGAATAGAAGGACGCACATATTTTCTCGCATAAGAACCACTGTTATATAGTTCTTGGCAATTCTTTTTGTACAATAAATAGCCTGAATAATGTTCTCTCCCAGCGATATTATTAGAAGTATTTCCATTTACAGAAAAATCGACTTGCCAATTAGTAGATGGTTGAATATGCCAACTTTTACCTTGATAAGTAACCGCATGATAAAAACGAGGTTCTCTATTCACATACATATTAAACACCTTTTTGTCAATCTGTGGTTTCTTATACGCACATGGATTCTCAATATCAGTAAATCCTGTCTCATTGTACGTTGGGTCTTCTTTAATGTCTAATCCTGCCTTTGTGAAAAAGGCATCTACCATTTGTTGTGAAACACCAATACCTCCAAAACCGCCTAAAACGGCACTAGGTCTACAACGCATGTCCAAATCTTTACCATCATTAACACTAACTAAAGAAGTTTGAGATGTAGCCCAAATCACCTCACTATTGTAATCTTGCAATACCTTATAAACTGATTGGCTATAATTTTCAGAACCATCTTTATTAAAAGCTCGGTATAATTCATACTTCTCAGTTTCAGCAAACTTAAGGAATGTTTCAAGATGTTTTTTAGCAATATTCCATTTTTCTTTATTAGCTACTGGAAAAAGTTGTTTACCCTCCGTATCTCTTAGTGCCACGGCTTCTTGATAACCTCCATTAAACAATTTACTAGCAGCATATACCCATAGTTTTGCACGCAATGCTAACACGACGGCGCGGGTAGGACGGACCATTTCGTTCATATTCTCTTCAATTTCACCAATCTCATTCACTCTTCGTAATGTTTTGGGCAAGTAGTTCTCAGTCAAAATCTCTTCGTAAAGACCATCAATATATGCTACAGTCTCATCTACAGAGGCTCTGGGATAATCAAAACTAACCTGCGAATCATCAGAAATCCCAGTTAAAATTGGAATCGGGCCATACTGCTCAAATAATGAAAAATAGGAATAAGCGATAAAGAATTTAGCTTCCGATTTCATTCTTAAGATATCGGCCTCTTCTAATTTATCGTTGTCACTTGGTTTTCCTATAGGCTTTGCTCTTTCTATAAAGATATGTGCCTGTCTGATATACTGATAAAGAGGTCCAAAACGATGAAACTTATTGGTACTGGCATTAAAGCCGTTCAGCATTTCCAATTTAGCATCTCCCCAACAAACAGTTGTTTCACCACATAAACTAGCCCAAGGGTTTTGCAACCCATTAGGAGACCAAAATATTTGAGAATACTCCGAAATACAATTAAAAATATTGGCGTGCCAACGTCTTGTATAATTTACATTATCAAAAACCTCCTCGAGGCTCAAATTACTAGCCAGTTCGTCCGAAACATTTAAATAATCCTGACAACTAGCAAAAAGCAAGCTTACACTTGCAAAAACAGATATAATTATCTTTTTCATATTACTTCCTTGTTTATCATTTAAAAACCTAACTCAAGACCAATAGTCCATGTCCTATTGATAGGGTATTTAACCCCGCTACCAGCCGATCCTAACTCGGGATCCCACATTTTAATTTTATCCCAGACAGCTAAATTATTTCCCTGCACATACATTCGAGCTTTGCTCAAATGGAGCTTAGTCAATAACCTCTTGTCGAAGTTATATCCGAATTCTACATTCTTCAGACGAAGAAACCCAGCATTCCGATACCACCAAGTACTGGCCAAGTTATTGTGATCAAAATAATCGTTATGCAAACGAGGAAATATAACATTTTGATTGTCTGGATCAGAACTACTCCAGTGACTATTTATCGCAGTTTCTCTTACTCCCCCATCTCTAGCACGGCCAAAGGGAACAAATTCTCTAACCCCATTCAAATTCATTGAGGTATTATTTACTCCTTGAAAAAAAATCCCGGCATATATACCTTTATATTCTGCATTTAGACCAAATCCATAGACTAATTCAGGATTAGCAGAATAAAACTTGTGATCATAAGTCATATCGTAAGAATCAATTTTTCCATCCTTATTTAAGTCAACATATTTAATATCTCCAGGCGCTACCGAACTTGCCGGTATAGGTTGTCCATCTATTAAAGTATAGATCTTACTTCCATTTAAAGGATTTTCAGTAACCACAAAATCATTATTCGAATAAAGTCCTTCTGCAATGTAAAGCTTTGGTTTACCTAAACTTTGGCTCGTATAGTTCTGATAACCGTATTTTTGAGGAACTTCATCATATTCAGTTATTTTATTTTTCGCATAGGTTATGTTGCCACGAAAAGAAAGGTTTAGTTTATTAATACTTTGTCTCACCACCAAATTCCCATCAAATCCTTGGTTAACCATCTTTCCAAAATTTTGATAAGGCGTCTTTCTGAACCCAGTTACTTGACTCACCGTTTTACGTGCCATCAAGATATCGCTTCGCTTATTTTTAAAAATGTCAACACTTAGGTCTATTCGTCCTCTAAAAAGTCCCAAGTCCAAACCTATATTCTGCTTTTTTTCTATTTCCCAAGATAAATAAGGAGCAGCAAATGTATCCTCAATAATACCCTTGCCCGGGTTATTAGATCCCCCACCACCAGTACCACCAGCAAATCCAAAGTTATATCCACCAGCGTCTGTTTTTAACATACCTCGATAGGGGAAACGGACATTACTACCTACATTGTCATTTCCTGTTATACCATATGAGACACGAACTTTTAATTTATTCACAACATCTTCCATTTTCTTCATAAAGGCTTCATTACTTACATACCAAGCAAGTCCTATCGCAGGAAAAACACCATACCTATACCCTTTAGCAAAGTTTTCGCTTCCTGTCAATCCAAAACTACACTCTAATAAATAACGATTATCATATCCATAAGAAGTTCGGGCTACTACACTTTGCTTTCTGTATGGCAGTCCGCTTCCTTGTTCCTGTCTCTCTTTTTGCATATAAAGTGCCATTGCTGAAACATCATGTTTCTCTGCGAAAGTTCTTTGATAATCTAAAGCAGCTTCTAAATAAATACGTTTTTCCCCCCCCGTATCCGGGCTTCCTGGATCTGAAAGATCGGGTTGTCCCGCGGTTATCTGTATCATTTCCTTCTCTCCTTTATCATTCAATATCATATAAAAAGTTTCCGGTTTTTTCGTTCTTTTGGTTGATGAATCATAATTTGCATCGAAACTACCGATTAACCGTACAGATAATCCTTTTGTAACAAAGTCAAGTTTTTGCTTCAGTGTTACTTTAGACTGGAGAAAAGCTTGCCAGCTTTTCTGATAGCCAGATTCATTTAACAAGTTATATGGATTTCCATTAGTCCCATTTTCCATTTTGTCATCTGCAAAAGTTCCATCAGAAAAACGAAGAGGAAATCTATTGGGAGCCCAATAGAACATATTCGTAAAAATTTTATCGGTACCTGCACCCGGTACACTTTGATCGCGATACTGCCCACTGATATCGACTGACAAAAGAGTTGTTTTAGTTACATCCATATCAATGTTTGAACGTAGGTTATAGCGCGTTAGCCCGATATTAGCATCATATTTATCAATCGCTTTTGAATCAAACAGTCCATTTTCATGATAGAAAGAACCCGATACAAAGTAACGTACCTTTTCAGCTCCTCCTCGCAAATTCAATGTGACTCGCTCATTAAAAGTATGTTCTTGCAAAAGGCTTAAAAAATCAGCATTGGGATAAAGATCCGGATCAGCTCCCGTTCTATACATATCTACTTCTTTATCCGAATAAGGATTCGCGTAATTGAACGTAGGATTTCCTGCCGTTTCCCAGCTCGCTTCATTGTATAGATTAACAAAGTCATAAGAATTCATTAGTTTAGGCAAACGGGTCGGAGTTGACATACCAAACTCAGCACGTACATCCAACTTTGGTTTTTGTGATTCTCCTCGCTTCGAAGTAATCAACACAACACCATTAGCACCCTCTGCTCCATAAACAGCTGTAGCTGAAGCATCCTTAAGAACGGTAAATGTTTCGATCTCATCTACATCAATATCATTCATACGCCGTGGTACCCCGTCTACCAAAACTAAAGGTGAAGTTCCGCCTGCAAAAGAGCTAACACCACGGATCCAAAACTGTGAATCATCTTTACCCGGCTCGCCCGAACGCTGAATAGCTAATACACCGGCTATCTGTCCTGCCAGATTATTAGTTAGGCTTCTGTTAGGCATTGATAACTCTTTAGCCGTGATGGTGTTCATCGAAGCCACGACACTACTCTTTTTCTGCTGACCATAAGCTATCACCACAACATCATCGAGCCCGACTGAAGATTCCATCATACGAACATTGATGGTTGTTTCTTTTTTAACCACTTTTTCTTCTGTATTATAGCCGATATAACGAAACACAATGGTAGCTCCTTCTGCAGCTTCAATAATATAGCGACCATCAATGTCTGTTATCACACCCGTGGTACTGCCTTTAACTGACACTGTGGCACCAATGATGGGATTTCCATCAGCATCGGTTATCAAACCTTTTATCTGATAACCCTTTTTCTGTTGCACTCCTGCCAATTTGCTGTTTCCCTCATTTGTTTTCTTAGCGATTGCAATATAGTTGTCTATTTGCTTGAAAGTATATCCGTCACCCAATACAGCACTCAACGCTTCTTGGATATTGGAGGTTTTGATATTGACGGAAACTATTGATTTAACAGCTAGTTCTTCATTGCTATATGCCAACCTGATACCCGACTGTTGAGATATAGCATCCAATACTCTCTCTAACTTGGTAGCCTTAAAAGATATATTTAAAATGTAGTGTTGCTCAAAAACAGAGTTAACAGCCGACAGTTCTAATGAAGTGTAAGAAAATAAGCTGATAAATAAAATTATTAAAAATGACCGATTTAAGCTTTTTTGTCTTCGCAAAAAGCCTTCTATTCCATGTTTATCCATAAATTTGTAGTTTACAGGTTAATCTGATTTTTTTCTTTTTTGATCTGTATCTAAGGGGTAGCATCTTGTCCATACTATCCCTTTCTGTGTTTCATACTATTAGATGCTATGTCATTCTGCCCTCCTTTGTCTTTTAATGTTAATACTATTTCCAATCCTTTCAAGCTTTACATCAGATGTATAGTTGATTATTTCGAGTAATCGATCAATACCGATCGTTCTATCTATTACGAATGAGAAGTGCCTGTTCTTTAGAGATTCATCTTGATAAGTTACAGAAAAGTCATACCAACGTTGAAGTTTATTCATAATTTCTTCCAAAGGGATGTCTTTAAATATATATTCTCCATTTATCCACGAAGTGAATAATTCAGTATCTACTTCGTTTACAGTCATCTTCTCGTCCTCTTTATTGTAAACACATTGTTCGGAGGGAGTAATCAGTCTTGGAGTGCCATTATGAGGTAGTATAGAAACAGAACCTTCGATCAATGTAGTACAGACTGTTTTATCTGTGCGATAGCACGACACATTAAACGAAGTTCCCAATACCTGCACATCAACCCCATTCGTTTTTACGATAAACGGTTTCTGCGCATTCTTTGCCACCTCAAAATAGCCCTCTCCGGACAAAGTAACTTCGCGTTTATCGCCTGTAAAGTGAGTAGGATAAACTAATTCAGTTTCTGAATTGAGCCGAATGCAAGTACCATCAGACAAAACCAATTGATAGGTTTTTCCTTTCGGTATAATTAAGTGATTGTTTTGTACTAGCTTCTCTTCATCAATATTGCCCGATTGATAAGTAAGGCTGTTAGCTGCTTTATTCTTAATAAGCACGTCTTTTTGTTGCATCGAAAAGGATTTGCTATTTAATGCAATCTTCTCTCCATTATCTAATAATAAGGTAGGCTCTTCATAAGCAGATATATCAACCGGCATAGTTTCTTTGACTGTAATACGCTCTTGATAATACTGCCATCCAATAGAAGAAAGTACTATAAACATGGCTGCATAACCAACCCAGGCTTTTAGGATACTTCGTCGTTTCTTGATAATTGTTTGTTGATGCACCCGCTTCCAGGCATTATCTACATCTACTTCTATACTTTGGGGGGAAGAAGTTGAAATCAAATATAATTGTTTTATTCTTCTATACTCCTTTCGATTCGCCTCAGATTCTTCCAGCCATGCTTCTAATGCATGACGTTCAGCATCCGTAGCTTCATTACTTAGCACAGAGAGAATGATTTGATGTATTTTAGCAGAGTTCATATTCCTTCTTTTTCTACAATGACAATTCGTAAAGAAGAAATGGGTAGGTAGAATCAGAAAAAAATCAGAAAAAATAAAAAAGAAAGTTCTTTGAGCTCCTCTTTCATGATGCGAAACGCCTCGCTAAGGTGATACTTTACAGTGTTGACCGATATGTCAGACACTTCGGCAATTTCTTTATATGTTAGCTCGGAAATACATTTTAGCAGAAATACTTTTTTTGTTTTGGGAGGAAGTTTATGAAGAGCCAACTGTACCTCTTTTTTATAGATAAAGTCATCTGCTTCCTCCCCATCGTATTCTAGTTGCTGCTGCCACTCTTGGGCAAGAACAGCTATTAAATCGTTTCTACAGTTTTCAGCTTTATAGTAGTTGATACAACTATTCTTTATTGAGCGATAGGCATAAGGTAAAAAAGTATCCGATGTAACAGAGAGGTGATTTTTTTCCCAGAGAGTAATGAAAAAACGTTGAACTATATCCTCTACTATTTGCTGATCGGCAATATACCGAAAAGCGTAATTGCAAAGAAAAGAGTAATATTCATGGAATAGTTTCTCAAAGGTATGTTCGTTTAGTGTCAGCATCGTATCTTAGTATATAATCCCAAAAGCTAAGCAGAGAACAAATTGCATATCTATCAACCACTTACATAAAAAAAGAATAAATCTACAATATACTATAGAGATCAAGGTCGACGGCAAAAGTAATGAAATAACTTCAATCCAGATCAAATATCTCCCAAAAAGTATATTATTTAATTTCCTTAGTTATATGCTAAGATACAAGCAACCAGAAACATTTTTATTTTAATTGAAAAAAGACAATGAATGCATCATTTCCTTTTTTTACTGCAACAGCTAAAACAAGCGGCTTACCATTCTCTTGGTAAACAAATGGTCGTTCCATTCGCTCTACCCTCATTACAGTACCATCTTTGAGCGGTATTTGTTTCTTGCACACTTCGTAATGCTTTGCTCGCTTCCAATGAATGCCATCTTCTGATGTAATGAGCCCCAAATAATCCGCTTTGTGCGCATGAAAAATGGCATAATAACGTTTTCTTATATTATCGTACCACATCGATACATCTTCGGTAGGTACATCGGCAAAAGCCGGTTTGTTTTCCAGAAGAAAAGGACCATCGGGATAATCAGAGGAACCAATGGCTTGTATAGCCCGTGGTTCGCTCGCTGTGATGTCGTCTCCTTTTACAATAATGTAATAACGACCGTCGTGCCCTTTGCAGACTGCCGGATTTACCGTAACAGTTTTGATAGCCCCATGAGGCTCTATCATCGGCTTGTCTCTACGCACCCAAGGCCCTTCCAAGGAAGAAGAAACAGCTACTCCCGTACGCTGGTTTGAGCGCAATAAAGGCCAATATTTGTGAGAATACCCTGTTTTACCAACCTCCAATAGCTGCTCTGCCGATAGTTTTTCAGATCCTGTATTGGTAGTAGTATAATACATATAGAATCGATTATCAAATTTTTCGACTTTTACATTATGAGCTGTTATCGCATCCCAAGCTTTCGGGCGGGCTTTCAATACAGTTTGCCCCATCTTATAGGGTCCTTCGGGTCGATTGGCTGTACTATGTGCTATCTCCGAATGTGTCAGCCAAGAAAAAAAACCGATCGACTTGGGCCAGCGAGCATAGAACAGATGATAGTTTCCTTCATCGTCTTTTATAATAGAGTTACACCAGTTGTAATACAAAGAATCACGTACAAACAAAGCAGGGTCGGCTGGCTGTATCATGGCAGAGAGGTTTAAATCATCTGTTGTTTGTACAGACGAATATGTAAGCTTGGCCGCATCGGTTTGTGCATAACCAACAGCGTTAGTAAACAATAATAGTACCCAAATGAATAAGAATCGTAACATAGATTTTATTTAAAAGTTTATAGATTAGGTGATATCTGATTACATACCTCCATATATCATGCATTTTAGTGTCTCTGCGACAGTATTCTGTAGTTCTATCTTTACATAGCTCGCATCAACTCCTTCAATCAAGGCACCGGCTTGATAACTTGTAATGGGTATTTCAGATATCTTATGTTGAAGAACAATCGCTTTCTTTGCATCCCAATTGATGCCATCTTTCGAGAAGGAGAGTGTTATTTCCGAGCCGAGCGTACTCTCTCCACACTCTACTTTCACTCCTTTCACCCGTTTGCTTTGAGATAGCTCTATCAATAAAGAATTACCGGAAGTGAGGCTTTTAGTCGCGACTACTTTCCCATAGACTTTTTCGTCAGCAAATAAATCGTTCGTTTTCTCCTTCGATTGCACATCCGAAAGCATCAGTTCCCTACTAGCTGTGAGTTCAATGATAACCGGTGAATCTATGGCTGCCATCTTTTGCATATCGATTTCAAAACCTCCCGGTACTTGCTTACTCATAATAGGTTGTCCGGTCAATACCTTACTTCCGATTATACGAATCCCATCCAAATCAGATAAAATGATTTTATTCGTTTCCGGTCTCTTCAGAATGTGCACATACACCTTGTTGCCATGGAAAGTGGTACCGCCCCAAGTGTCCGGCAGCCAAGGACCTCCATTCGTTTCATAAATGGAATGACCAAACTGTCTCAAATAGTTGCCCACACCTAAGAAAGAGTTCTTTTGTGCTTCATCCCACTCTCCATTCCATTTCATCCCCCAACTAAGCAATAGATTGCCATCGCCTATGGCTGTAGATTGTAGCTTTTGGAAAACAGTAAAGGCCGATTTTACAGGAGAAGGAGTGTACGACCATCCGCCGCAAAGCGTCATGCATGTTTCCCACGGGCGACGATTCTGAAACATACCGATCCGTTGCTCCGGTGTATCGTAATCACCCGGTACGCCTGTCCGATTATTGATTAAGATACCGGGCTGTAGGCTGCGTATCATACGCGTAAGTCTTTCCGCATCCCACATTTCGGCTGTAAACATACCATCCCAATAGTTAGCATCAAACCAAAACATATCAATTTTACCGTAATTCGTACATAGCTCACGTACTACATCAAACTGATAATCAATGTATTTCTGATGTTGTTTGCCGGCTTTAAGCGTTTGGCCGTCTTTCACCTTAAAATAGGGGGGAGTAGTTACTACATCAACCACTTCCGGGTCTACCGGAGCATAATAGGGATGGTACCAGTCGCGTTGTGAATAATAAATACCGACTTTGATTCCTGCTATATGACAGGCATCGACTACTTCACGAATAAAATCTTTTTTATAAGGTGAGTTTGTTGATTTAAAATCTGAGTATTTTGTATCCCACAGGTGAAAGCCATCATGATGTTTGGCTATGACAACCATATACTTCACGCCGGATTGTTTGATAATGTCGACAAGTTCTTCCTTACTAAACTTCTCTAAAGACAAGGAGTCGGCCCATGAAGTCCATACTTCGCGCGGAAACACTCCCCTCTTTTCTACCTTATCCGGCAATACACGCTGTGCCATTCCCCAACTCAACTCTTTCTTTTTAAAGGTACTCAATCCGAATGATATAAACATACCATATTTAGCTTCCTTGAACCATTGGAGCTCTTCGGCAGAAGCAAAGTTACTGCTATCCCACTCTTTGTCCGGCATCGAATGAACGAGATAGGAACTGGTTTTACTTATCTGCTCCAAATTACTACCTGGAAGTTCACTTTCCTTAATTGTCCATTGTGCTTGAGCTACTTCTACCATGGACAGGAGGCATAAAAGCGTTGTTAATTTCTTTTTCATACTATTTGGATATTCTGTGTTTTAGAAAAGAAGATCGATGTCGAATCTGTCATTCTCCTAAATTCTCAAATGTTTTCTTAGTCTCAATTTTGTCTGTTTCTACTTGTAGGGTATAATATTCAGCAGACAATAGTTGGTATTTCCGGAACATTTTACGAGCTAGCTCTACTTCATCACCCATTACTATCGGCGTACGGGCTTTGTTGTAGGTATGTATGTATTTCAACTCCCAATCACCCAAAGAACTATAAAACTCATTCGCTCTAAAAGATTCTCGTTCATGCGTTTGTGGTAATCCCTTTTCGATATATTCTTTACCGGACGTAAGGCAACTATCTATCATCTTGTAGAACATCTCCCAGCGCTTCAAATAATAGCCTTCGATAAGCCCGGTCCATTCTCGCCAAGAATAATCAAAGATAAGCGGATCGCCATCGGCTCCCCAAACCGTAACGAGCGAAGTAGCATCTTTCTCAAAGTAATTACTCTCCTCTTCGGTTTTCCCCCATTTCCTTGCATCGGTAAGCCATTTATCGAAATTGAACTCCTCTCTGGTTCGCAATAAAGCATCTACATCACCCATCAATTCTAAAAAACGGTTGCTATGGAGTCTAAATGCTTTTTGATCGCGTTTATAGAACGCTTCTGCCGCTTTTTTATGAATCGCTTGTCCCAGGTTCGACATCATTTGGCGCTGTACATCGACAATATCAAAACGATACGAGTCTGATTTTTTCAATTTGTCGGCCTCATCTAATAGTAGCTTTTCAGCTTTTATTAACAATGAAGGAGAGTAAGGAATCCCCAACCCGGCATTTGGTCCCGACTTTTTTACATTCAGCGCAGGACGAGCGGCAATAATAGAACTGCGTTCTGTACCATTCGTTCCCGGTTTATATGGGCCTTCTAAAAGGTACAACCAGGCTTGATGAGCCTTTTCGGAAGTTGCACCATAACGACGTTCGGCATAACGACGCAACCACTCCTCAATATCTATTCCGTTACGGTGTAAAGGCATTTCGAACGCAAGATCGTAATAAACCTGGTTTTGCTCGATACCTTCCATGAATAATCCGGATCCGCAAACATTGGGTGATTGCTGCGTAGCCTTAATATACTGATTGGCGGATACCAAGCGTAAGTCGCCATGCAAATTGATACGTCCGCCAAAGTTATGTAAATTGCCTGCTACTATAGGGTATCCCCAACAAGCATTCTTCTGTGCACTTCTATTTCCATTCAAATCCAAAATCAATAACCTGTCTTTAGGAACTGCTTTGACGATAGGTTCGCGTAGACTCCATGCCTGCATAGCCCATATAGCTTTTGAGTCGAATGATTTAATCAAATTATAGATGGAATGCCCCACAGCACTTAAATATTCGGGAGTATCAACCGGAGGTTTACTCTCATGAAAAGGATCTGCTGCATACACCCCATAGGTTCCAAAAAGCTTCTTTTCCTCTTCTAGAAAATCACGCCCGAAAGTAGTAAAGAGCGAATCCGTAGGATCTAATTGTGCAGCTCCTTTAAAGCCACACCAAGATGGTTGAATACGTATTTTTGCTTGAGGATATTTCTCTTTCAGCTCTCGAGGAACATAACCGGAGAACCCTTGTTGAATGGGTTGCATCCCCAATTCCAACTGACGATTGATAATCTGTTTTCCCAAAACAATATGCCGGTCAATCCAGGATTTAGGCAACAAACCATCATAGCCCTGTAGGTTTTGCATCCACTGCCAAGCAAAATATCCAGGTCCGACTAAGAAACGGCGAGCTTCTTCATCGCTAAACTTATGTTTTAACAAAGTATTGTACCATACGGCTTCCAATCCAACTACTGAGAGAGGCATATTAATAGAGTTCATCGCCATATAATCAAGTTCGCGTTCCCAGCGTTTCCAATCCCACCACGACGAGGTATAGCTCACCGTACAATAGTTCATATATACCCGATGCTTTCCGTTAATCGTATTGCGGACTTTTACTTGTGGCAAAGGTAGTCTTTTGGGTAAATTCAACTGATCTCCCATCCAAGACACCTGCGCATTACATGTATATTTTAGATATTGGTTATAAGCGGTAGCCAGTGCAACAGCATTGTTGCCTCTAAGTACGACTTTACCCTTTTCGGAGGCTATTTCGTACACATCCTTCTCTCTGTCCGAGGGTATTATCTCCAGCTTAAACTGCATACCATATCCAGGGGTTACTCTCTCTATCAAATCGTAGATGACTTTAATTGGGCGTTCGTTCGATAATGCAGGCAGACTGCTTAATAACAGGAAGAAAGCAAATAACTGTAGTTTCATTTTTTGGGTTTTTCAATAAAGCCTCCTTCTACGGGGAAGCAGTAATTAGTTGACTCTTCTTGAATAAATTAATGTTAAGAAAAAATAAGTTCTTCTCTTTTATGAATTTATTTTTCATACATTTGTATTATTCTGATTTTAAATATAGTACTCTCGCCCGTCGAAAAGAGAGAGTGATTTTCTATCGGATACTTAATCAGGTCAATACTCAGGCATTGACCTGATTTTTTATATTGCATTTATATTTACATAGGCTAACAAATCAACACATAAATCATTATCTTTACTTATGGGAACTCTATTTTTTTCTGACCAACACTTTATCATCCTGAATGGTGTAGCTAATCGGGGCAATAATAGATAGCAGATTCAGAATCTCTTCCTTAGGTTCGTCTCTGATAATCAAAGAATATGGAGATTTTAAAGAGAGACCCTTTTCACAAGAGATTTGAACTCCATACCAACGCTCCATCTTTCTCAAAATAGTGCCTAACTCCTCATTATCAAATACCATCTTTTTGTTTTTCCACAGTACATATTCGGCAGCATCTACAGACTCTACCATATACTCTCCCCCTTTCTTATTCAATGTCAGTTTCTGATTAGGGGCCAATATAACTTTTTTACTCCCCTCCAAATCAACTTCTACCTTACCCGACAATAAAATAACTTCAGAAATACTTTTCCGTTTATAGCTTTGCACATCAAAGTGAGTACCTAAGACCTTTACAGCAAGATTGTTCACTTCAACATAAAAAGGAGAAGCAGGATTATGAGCTACTTCAAAATAGCCTTCTCCTTCCAATTTTACTCTTCTAGCTCCCTCTTCAAACTTATCGGGATAAACGAGTCGGCTATTACTATTCAACCACACAGAAGTTCCATCGGGTAATGTAAACATCGTTTTATTGTTATCACCCGAAAAGCATTGATTCATCAAAATAGTCGGTGGCGTTTGATTGGTATGATGTCCTATAAAATAGCCTCCAACCGAACATAATACTAAAATAGCTACAGAAGCGGCTACTTTCAGTAAACCGGTCGGTAAGTGCCGTTGAAAACGAATTTTCTCGTATGCCATCACTCTTTCTTTAAATCGAACAAAAGCTTTTTTGTCCTCCAGTATATGAGGATAAGAGGCATTAGAAGTAAGCCACAAATCTCTAATTTCAAAGAAATATTTTTGCGACTCCTCCGATTGATCCAACCACTTCAAAAGCATTTTCTTTTCTTCTTCTGTGGCCGTTTCAGTTAAATATTTGAGTATGATTTCGTCCATATTTAGTTTCATTTATATGTATCACATCAATCAAGTCATTACCCCTCGGTTTGAAGCTCATAATAAATGTTAAACAACAAACAGACTATAGTTACAACAAAAAAAGATATTATCACACATTTTCATAACCTAATGTGAGAATTTAAAAAATTATCATGTACTTTTGCAACATCAATATAGTTAATTGTATCTTTCAATATTATGAAAATAACCCACAGGCTAATTCCAAATGGCAATTTAAATCAGGATCTTATTTTTTTTGAAGATTTATTCCTGACTTATCATAGCTCGCTATTGGCATTTGCCTATAAATACGTCAATGACAAACAGGTTGCCGAAGATATCGTGCAAGACGTATTTATGGCACTATGGGCACGGAAGCATAAACTCGATTTCAGTGAATCAATAAAGCCTTATCTCTATAAAGCGACCCTCAATAAATCATTAACCTACCTCAACTCTATTCACGAAGAAAAAAGTATTGATGATAAAGATATCGAGTATGCACTTCATCAAAAAATTGTCAGTTATAATCAGCAAGATTCTTTATTATTAAAGGAAATCACACAGGAAATCCGTTTTTTTGTCAACACGCTACCTCCACAATGCAAAAAGGTATTTCAGCTAAGTAGAGAAGATAATTTAAAAAATAAAGAAATAGCAGAGAAGCTAAAAATCAGCGAGAAAACAGTGGAAGGACATATACGAAAAGCTTTATTCGAGCTACGCAATCATTTAATTAAACTCAACTTGATGGACATTATCGTCTGTCTCTATGTATGCGACACTCTATTTACTGTCTTCTAAGGTAATCTCCAACAAAGAAAGCTAAATAGAGAAGCGGCTACTCAGAGATAAATTGTATGCTATTTTCAATTCACGAAAAGAGTTAAAACAATAGTTATAAATCATTGATAAAAAGAGTACGTACTTTATGATGCATATATATACTAATCATTAGTGAATGAAGTACGTATTCTTGGCTACAAAGAGTACGCACTTCTTTATTTATTGATAATCAACAACATAGCATTACTTCTTATAAAGGTACGAAAATTTCATATGTATAGAAAAATAAATACCGGATGAATTTTAGTCATCGTAGATAGTGAGATTATCCAGAATATCTTTGGTAACATTTGTCCGATTGCCTTCATTGCCTTCTATTGTTATATTACCAAAAATATCTTTGGTAACTCTGGTTCTTTTGCCATCATTGTCTTCAATCGTTATATTACCAAAAATATCTTTGGTAACTCTGGTTCTTTTGCCATCATTGCCTTCAATCGTTATATTATCAAAAATATCTTTGGTAACTCTGGTTCTTTTGCCATTATTGTCTTCAATCGTTATATTATCAAAAATATCTTTGGTGACTCTGGTTCTTTTGCCATTATTGTCTTCAATCGTTATATTATCAAAAATATCTTTGGTAATCTTCTTCCTATTTCCTTGATTGTCTTCGACGGTAAAGTTTCCCAAAATGTCTTTGGTAACGCGCATCTTTTTCTGGTTCACCATAGAGTATACATCGTTATCTTCAATAACATTAATACCGTAAATTGGTGTTAATTGAGCAGCCAGAGCAAACTGTGTTGCTAATAGAATCAATAATATCTTCTTCATGACTTTTTGTTTTTTGTTTAGAACAAAAGTAATAGAGTAAAATCATAATCAATTAGTAAAATCTATATTTACCGATAGGGAAAAGCCTAAAGTACACCAAATAAAAAGAACCGGTATGAATGCAGGGTTAATAATGGACTTTGTGAGTGATAGTTCGGAGTGCGGTCGTAAGTTTCGTGTATTGAATATATTGGATGATTTTGATCGCTCTGTTTTAGCTCAAGAGATCTCAATATCAATGCCGGCAGAACATGTTATAAGAATATTGGAGAAAGTAATATGGCTTAAGAGAAAACCCGAAGCGATAAGATGCGATAATGGCCCTGATTTTATTGCAAATAAATTCTAGGATTGGTGTAAAGCCAATGATATAGCAATAAAATATACCCAACCAGGATACCCTATACAAAACAGTTATGTAGAGCGCTTCAATGGTAGTTATCGAAGAGGGGGGGTAGACGCATATATTTTTAGGACACTAACTAATAACTCAGAAGTGGATGCAGGACTATAATGAGTCTCGTCCGCACCATTCATTGGGTGACATGTCACCCAATGAATACAGAAGAAAGTGCAAAATAGATAATAAAATTATTAACTTAGCAGTCTAATATAAGTATTGCCCTAAAAAAGGGAAGCTGACATTAACTGTTATTGAAGCATCTCAATTTATTAATCCCTAAAATACATTGTAAATATGAAAGATAATAAAATTTACATGCTAGCATATTTCATTCTTGCATTTTTTCCATATATTTTGTATGGACAGGAGGATAAATCACAAGAACTTAATACCTTGTTGAATGAAGGAAAATACTTTGATTCGAGAAAACTATATAAAGAAATATGCGATGTGATAAGTCCGGATATGGATTTATTCTATAAGTTTCAAATGGCACAGTTCATGAACAAAGATGATAGTGCGGCTATCTATATGGAAAAAATATTGATTGATTATCCAGATATGTTTGGAGATAATACGATGTTTGCTTATGCTAGATTATTTGATATATATGCTGTTAGTTTAAGAAATTATGAAAAAAGTGTATATACTCATAAACGTATGGTACAACATTTAATAGATAACCCTTATAACTTGGATGAGAAAGAACTTACTTTATGGAGAAATGGAAACATAACTCGCGTGGATTATTTGAAACAATTAATAAATCAACTTCCAATAAAAATAAAGCGGAGGGGTGTGAATAATTTTGTGAACTTAGATACTAATGAAGCACGATTAATTGTAGATACGAGAATAAATGGAATAGCGCAAAAGATACTTATAGACACTGGATGTGATTTTCATTACATAATGAATAGAAAAAAAGCTGATGACCTTGGATTGGAATGCGCTGTTTTCGAGATGAGTAAAGGGGTAATTAATGATACTGAAGTACTTATGAAACAAACAGTTGTTGATTCTATTGAAATAGGAAATATAATCGTTTATAATGTACCTACCACTATTTTTGAACATGATATTACCGTATTTCTTCCTGATTCTATAAAAAATAGAAAAGAAGATGTTGCCCAAATAGATTCCATATATATGAATACGGTTAGCTCAGCTATCGGATTACCAATAATGAAATTAATTGGAAAATTTTTAATAGATTATGAGAATCAAAAGCTCTCTTTTCCGATTACTGACTATCATTTGAATTCTTTGATAGAATCTAATTTGTTCATTTATACATCTTATTTGTATACGCATTTAAAACTAAATGAAAAAGACTTCATTGGTATGCTTGACACAGGTTTTGACAACTATATCACAATCGATACTTTGTTCTATAAAAAATATCGTGACGATATACCATCTGCTATTGTGAAGACGGAACCATATTATATAATGATGGCTCATCGGTTATGGAATGATGACTCATACAAAATCGTCTGTAATCCTATGCTAGAATTTAATAACAAACCAATGCTTCCTCCTACGGAGAATTCCGTAAAAATATATACTTTACACCCATGGAAATATCTTGATGGAATAATAGGTTACGATTTTTTCAAAAAAATCGGGAAAAGAGTATTATTGGATTTAGATAATATGCGGCTTGAAGCTATTGAATAAATAATAAAGATATGGAAGCGAAACTAACTGTGATTATACTATACCTTCTTAAATGATAAGGAACTGGTTCGTAATACTATGAAAAGTCTTCGTGAGAATTCAGATCAATGTTTTAAGGCATCTACTACCATATGGAGATTCTAATGGTCTTTCTAATTATAAATATATTTTATTCAATATAATATTTTTATTTATGAGATATAATCTTTATTAGGAATTCATTGCGACACACCCAAACAGCATTATGTAAAGCGAAACACTGCCCTATATTAAAAAATAAAATCACACTAAAAGAGATAGTATCTTTTAGTGGTGTAACGCCTGAAAATGTCAGCCACAAAAGAAAACACTCAATAAACAAAAGAAAAACCTCCGAAACTCCTTATTAAAAGCAGTTTTGGAGGTTTCTTTGAGGTTCCTGGCGGATTCGAACCGCCGTAGACGGTTTTGCAGACCGGTGCCTAGCCACTCGGCCAAGGAACCCTGATTTCTCGTTTACAATGACAAAGATAGTACAATTTATGTAAGAGGACAACTATCCGCAGCATTTTTTCTTTGCTGATGGTCGGCTATCCCTGCATTGTTGCTGCTTTTTTTCGAACTGGTTCTTTAATTCACAGCCACTTGCACAGCTCGAACAAGGGTTCTTATTTTCTTTCGAATTACGAAAAAAAGAACGAACACTAAACGCAATACGAACCACACAAGCTATTATTAATAGGGCAACCACCCAATCTTGCCAACTAAAACTCATATCAATCTCCTTTCATTCGTTTTATATAAATAACTTTCCTATCTGATAAACAGCAAAGGTAAGCCCCCAAGCCAAAGCAGTAGTGTATGCCGCCGTAAAAAGAGCCCATTTCCATTTGCCGGACTCTTGCTTTATAGCAACAAGCGTAGCGGTACAAGGAAAATAAATGAGCACAAACAGCATATAACAGAAGGCTACCAGCGGAGTAATCGGAATACGATCGGCAAGGCTCACTGCATCGGTTTCGGTATCATTGGTATAAAGCACTCCCAGAGTACTTACCACCAGCTCCTTCGCTCCCACACCCGAAAGCAGTCCAATACCAAGTTTCCAATCGAAACCAAGCGGTTTGATAACCGGTTCGATTCCTTTGCCTATCTGACCGATGTAGGAGTTCTCCTGCTGCTCGGATACCGTATCATAATCATTGTGATTGGGGTAATAGCCCAAAAACCAAATCACGATAGAAGCAACCATAATGATACCTCCCATCTTCTTAATGTATTGGGCACCTTTCTCCCAAGTATGCCTGAAGATGGACTTCATGGTAGGCATTCGATAAGGTGGAAGCTCCATCACAAAAGGAGTATCATCGCCTTTCACTAAAAAACGGCTGAACAAACGAGCCATCAGCACAGCCAATAGAATACCAATGAGGTAGATAGACAATAACACCAAACTACCATGATTAGGGAAAAATGCACCAACCAGTAGCAGGTAGATAGGCAAACGGGCACTGCACGACATCAACGGGTTAACGAGCATCGTGATAAGGCGGCTCTTGCGGTTTTCGATGGTGCGCGAAGCCAGAATAGCAGGCACATTACAGCCAAAGCCCATAATCAAAGGGATAAACGACTTTCCGTGCAACCCCATCTTATGCATCAGTTTATCCATGATAAAAGCAGCACGAGCCATATAGCCCGAATCTTCCATGAGCGAAATGCAGAAGTATAGAATCAGAATATTGGGCAGGAAAACGATAACACCTCCTACTCCACCGATAATTCCATCGACCAGCAGGTCTTTAAATGCTCCCTCGCTCATGGTGTTTCGTATCAGATCGCCCAACGAGCCAACCAGCCATTCGATAGCTGTCATCGGATACTGCCCCAGAACGAAGGTACCCTCGAACATCAGATACATAAACAGGAAGAAGATAGGATATCCCCAAACGCGGTGAGTAACAATGGTATCGAGTACTTTCGTCGCTTGCGCTTGTTCGAGGTGGTTGTCGGTAAAAGTCTCTTTCAATGCCCCACTGATAAAGCCATATTTAGCATCGGTAATGGCCGATTCGCAATCTTCGTCCAACGTGTTGGCTATCCGTTTGGATAACTTATTACGCTTGGCAATGATCTCTTGGCTATTAGGCAGCGATTGAATCATGCGTTCAATATCAGGATCGTTCTCCAGTAGCTTTATGGCCAGAAAACGGGTAGAATACTTGTGACGAATAGCCTCGTTCTTCGAAATTTCTTCTTTGACTGCATCAATGGCTTTCTCTAAATCGGGTCCATGATTGATGTGAATATGACGAAAAACACGCTGTCCGGATTGAGATTCTGTGATGTAATCTTCGAGATGCTCTTCGTGATGCTCTTCGTCGACATGCAGGCGATGCCAGTCTTGGAGTTCGCGCACTACCTCTGGATTTACGTTGCCTTTCTTATCTAAGAAGTCGGCACCTTCGTACAAATTGATAATCACATGGAAAAGATGATCGACCCCCAAACTTCTTTTACAAACAGTAGGTACCATCGGCACACCGAACAGCTTACTAAGCAGGCGATAATCCAATGTATTTCCACTCGCTTCGAGCTCATCGTACATATTAAGTGCAATCACCATGCGTACGTTCATGTCGATAAGCTGAGTTGTGAGGTAAAGATTACGTTCGAGGTTGGAGGCATCGACTACGTTGATAATCACATCGGGCGTTTCGTCGATAATATGGCGGCGCACATAGATCTCTTCGGGCGTATAGGCCGAAAGGGAATACGTACCGGGAAGATCGACCAGCTTAAAATGATAGCCTTCAAAATCGAAATATCCCTCTTTGGCATCGACCGTCACTCCACTGTAGTTACCCACATGTTCGTGAGATCCTGAGGCGAGATTAAATAAAGAGGTCTTGCCACAGTTGGGGTTACCCACCAAGGCTACATTAATAGTACGACGCTTGCCCAAGGCAATACGCTTCAGTTTCTCATCTCCCGAAGTGATGGTTTCGCTGATGCCTTGATGATAATCGCGCTCCTGAGTTTGCAATGCAGCCTCTTGTTCGCTAATGACCTCGATCATATCGGCCTCTTGCCGGCGAAGGGATATTTCATATCCCAATACCTTATATTTAATAGGATCTTTCAAAGGGGCATTCAGCAGTACTTCTACCGTTTTACCTTTGATAAAACCCATCTCTACAATACGTTTACGAAAGCCACCATGCCCCAATACTTTGACGATGACTCCCTTCTCTCCTGTTTTCAGTTCGGACAAGCGCATACTCTGTTCTCTTTAGTTGATGCAAAGATAAAAGATTACTTTGTAGCGAGCAAATTATTTAGATTGTTTTTAAATAGCAAGCATTCACAAGCCACTGAGAGGGCTTATAACGATACTATTTCCTGCAAGATACTAACTGCTGTTTCTACATTCGGAACGTCTTTTACCAACATACTTCGCTTTCCTTGCTGATCGCGCAAATCACAACGTCGGGTGTATTTCATCATATAGTCTATCACCTTACCAAAGGCCTGACTTTGATAATACGGGCTATCGGGATTGCTCACAAAGAAGAGGGTCATGCGTTCGCCTTTCAGAAACACTCGTTCGGCACCCAAACGGGCTGCCAACCGGCGAAGGGGAACAATGCGAAGCAGCTCCTGGGTTTCTTGTGGGATGGGTCCAAAGCGGTCGACCAACCGTTCGCGGAATGCATCGACCTCTTTATCAAGTGTCAGTCCGTCAAGTTCGCGATAAAGCAGCATGCGTTCGCTACTACCCGTTACGTAATCGGCCGGCAACAGCAGTTCCAGATCGCTCTCCACCTGACATTCATCGACAAACTGCTCGCCGGTGATGGTTCCGTCGGCTTTGATCTCTTCGGCATACAGATCGGCAAACTCGTCGGTTTTGAGTTCGCGTACGGCTTCGTTCAATATCTTCTGATAGGTTTCGTAGCCCAAGTCGGCAACGAAGCCACTTTGTTCGGCTCCCAACATATTGCCTGCTCCGCGAATATCGAGATCTTGCATGGCGATATGAATACCACTACCCAAATCGGAGAAGTTCTCGATGGCTTGCAAGCGGCGACGTCCTTCGGCTGTAAGACTACCGAGCGGAGGAGCCAATAAGTAGCAGAATGCCTTTTTATTGCTACGCCCCACACGTCCGCGCATTTGATGCAGGTCGCTCAAACCGAAGTTCTGAGCCTGATTGATGATGATGGTATTCGCATTCGGGATATCGATGCCGCTCTCGATGATGGTAGTGGCCAGCAGTACGTCGTAATCGTAGTTGACGAAACCGAGAATAATCTGTTCCAGCTCGGCAGGCTCCATCTGTCCGTGACCGATAGCCACGCGGCAGTCGGGTATCTGACGTTGAATCATCGCCTTCAGCTCGGGCAGGTTGGCTATGCGGTTATTGACAAAAAAGGTCTGCCCGTTGCGGCTCATCTCGAAGTTAATCGCTTCGGCTATGAGCTCTTCATTGAAGGTATGCAGTTCGGTTTGTATCGGATAGCGGTTGGGTGGAGGCGTAGAGATCACACTCAGATCGCGTGCACCCAACAGCGAGAACTGAAGGGTACGGGGGATGGGTGTAGCCGTCATGGTGAGGGTATCGACATTGACCTTCAACTGACGCAGCTTCTCCTTTACAGATACGCCGAACTTCTGCTCTTCGTCAATGATCAGCAGTCCCAGATCGTTGAAGTGTACATCCTTGCCTAAGATACGATGCGTACCGATAAGAATGCCTACTTCGCCCTCTTTCAGTCCCTTTAGCACCGCCTTTACTTGTGCAGGGGTACGGGCACGGCTCAGGTATTCGACTCTACAAGGCAAGCCCTTCAAACGCTCGCGAAAGGTTTGATAGTGCTGATAGGCCAGTACGGTGGTAGGCACCAACACGGCTACTTGCTTATTATCGGCCACAGCCTTGAAAGCTGCGCGAATGGCTACTTCGGTCTTCCCGAAGCCAACATCGCCACAGACCAGACGATCCATGGGTTGATCGCGCTCCATATCGAGTTTCACATCGGCAGTGGCTTTACTCTGGTCGGGGGTGTCTTCGTAGATAAACGACGCTTCGAGCTCGCGTTGCAAGAAACTATCGGGACTGTACGCAAACCCCTTCTCTTCGCGACGTTGCGAATAGAGCTTTATCAGGTCGCGCGCAATGTCTTTGATCTTGGTTTTGGTACGCTCCTTCAGCTTTTCCCAAGCACCGGTACCGAGCTTGTTCAAGCGGGGAGCTTCGCCCTCCTTTCCTTTGTATTTGGAGACTTTGTGCAGCGAGTGAATCGATACAAAGACAACGTCTTCATTCTGATACACAAGCTTCATCACCTCTTGGGTGGTATCGCCGTTGGGGATACGTACCAAACCGGAGAAACGCCCCACACCGTGATCGGTATGTACCACATAATCGCCGGGAGTAAATTGATTGAGTTCTTTGAGCGAAAGAGCCACCTTGCCCATGCGTGCCTTATCGCTCTTGAGGTTGTATTTATGGAAACGGTCGAACAGTTGATGATCGGTAAACACACACATGCGCAATGTATGATCGGCAAACCCCTCGTGCAGGGTGTGCTCTATGCCGGTAAAGGAAATCTGATCGCCCCGGTCTTCGAAAATAGTACGGATACGGGTGGTTTGCTTCACGCTATCGCTACAGATATAAATCGAATATCCTTTATCCTGATAGTCGAGAAACGATTGGGCTACCAAGTCGAAGTTCTTATGGAAAATAGGTTGAACGGTGGTATCGAACGTCACCGTGGCATCGGGTACACCGGTCGGTTTATTGCCAAACTCCAACCGACGGAAATCGAGTGCCTGCAAGGTAAATTCGCTTCCGTCAATCAACTTGCCTTCGAGCTTCATGCCTCCATTCTCCCCATCTTCCTGAGCGGTGAGTGCTTGCGGACTCAACGCCTCATCGTATACGGTCTGGATGCGTTCGCGCAACCAAAGAAAGTCGCGCATGGCAAGCAACGTACTAGCGGGAATAAAATCAAGAAACGAGGCACTGACCGAGCCCGACACAGCCAGATCGGGAACAATGACCACATCCTCTTTCTTCTCGTGCGATAACTGCGAGTCGACCTCGAAGGTGCGGATGCTGTCTACCTCATCGCCAAAGAAATCGATACGATACGGATATTCGGACGAGAAAGAGAACACGTCGATGATGCTGCCACGCACGGCATATTGACCCGGCTCGTATACATAGTCTACATACTCGAAGCCGTAGCTATGCAATACGTCGGTGATAAAGGTCAGATCGACCCGTTCGCCCTTGTGGAGCTTCAACATCTTATCGCTTAACTCTTGGCGCGAAACAACCTTTTCGGCCAACGCATCGGGATAGGTCACGATACAAAGCCCCTGCTCTCCCTTCTGCAAGCGGCTCAGCACTTCGGTACGCAATACTTCGTTGGCAGCATCTTTCTGGCCGTATTTGATGGCGCGACGAAACGAGGAGGGGAAAAACAGAATACGCTCCGTACCCATCACCTGCGTGAGGTCGTGGTAGAAGTAACCCGCCTCTTCCAGATCGCCCAGTACAAAGACGAAAGGAGATGAATGTGCCTTGATCAGCGAAGCCGCAAAGAGCGAACCGGCAGAAGCACGCAAGCCGCCGCAAAACAGATGTCGAACGGAAGGTTCATTCAATAACTGAATGGTAGCTGCCACATGGGGATGAGTGGCGTATAATTGTTGCAGTTCGGTAATAGTCATAACGAAACAATGGATTGAAATTGCGTGCAAAAGTACTAAATAATACGTAGTTTTAATCTACTATCTTTCGTAAGTAACGGAAAAAGGTTACATTTGTCATCAAAACAGAGAATAGGATATGCAAACATCAGACAGCATTGTAATTATCCCAACGTATAATGAACGGGAAAACATAGAAAATATCATTCGTACCGTGTTCCGGTTAGAAAAAGAGTTCCACATTCTCATCATAGAAGACGGCTCGCCCGACGGCACGGCTCAGATTGTGAAGAACCTGCAACAGGAGTTTCCCGAACGCCTGTTTATGATCGAGCGCAAAGGAAAACTCGGACTGGGAACGGCCTACATTGCCGGATTCAAATGGGCACTGGCACACAGCTACGAATACATATTCGAGATGGATGCCGACTTCAGCCACAACCCCGACGATCTGCCCAGACTCTACAAAGCCTGCGCCGAAAAGGGAGGCGATGTAGCCATCGGATCGCGCTACGTAAGCGGGGTCAACGTAGTGAACTGGCCCATGGGAAGAGTCCTGATGTCTTATTTTGCATCCAAATACGTACGTTTCATCACCGGCATCCCCGTACACGATACAACGGCCGGATTCAAGTGCTACCGCCGTCAGGTGCTCGAAACAATCGACTTAGACCACATCCGCTTCAAAGGGTATGCTTTTCAGATCGAGATGAAGTTCACCGCCTACAAATGCGGATTCAATATTGTCGAAGTTCCGGTTATTTTCATCAATCGCGAGCTGGGCACCTCGAAGATGAACAGCAGCATATTCGGTGAAGCCGTATTCGGGGTCATCAAACTGAAGGTAAACAGTTGGTTCCACAAATTCCCACAGAAGAAATGAAACGAATCTATATTAAGAATGCCGTTCTCGTTAATGAAGGACAGCAGATAAAAGGCTCTATCGTCATCGAGAACGAGCAGATAGCCGAGATACTGATAGCCGGACAAGAGCCTTCGGCTCCCTGCCACGAGGTGATTGATGCAGAAGGTTGCTACCTGCTGCCCGGAGCAATCGACGGACATGTACATTTCCGCGAACCGGGGTTGACGCAGAAAGCCGACATCACCTCCGAAAGCAGAGCGGCAGCCGCAGGCGGGGTTACCTCGATTATGGACATGCCCAATACAAGCCCGCAAACCACCACCCTACAGGCACTGAACGAGAAGCTCGACTTATTCGCAGCCAAATCGCTGGTGAACTACTCCTGCTATTTCGGAGCAACGAACAACAATTACCCGCAGCTCAAAGAGCTCGACCCACACCGTGTTTGTGGCGTTAAGCTCTTCATGGGATCGAGCACCGGAGATATGCTGGTCGACCGGATGAGCAGCCTGCTCAACATCTTCGGCGGAACCGATCTGCCCATTGCCGTGCACTGCGAAGATCAGCAGACCATCAGAGAGAATACCGAGAAGTACACGCAAGCCGCCCGAGGTACTTCGGACGAGGCGTCTCCCAAAGACCTGCCAATCGAATACCATCCGCTCATCCGTTCGGAAGAGGCTTGCTACCACTCTACCGAGCTGGCCGTGCGTCTGGCCAAACAAGCCAACGCCCGTCTGCACGTATTGCACCTCTCTACGGCCAACGAGTTGGAACTGTTCGACACCGCCCCATTGGCCGAAAAGCGCATCACTGCCGAGGCGTGTGTGGCGCATCTGCTGTTCGACGACAGCGATTACCAAACGAAGCAGACGTTGATTAAGTGCAACCCCGCTATTAAGTCGGACAAGAACCGGCAGGCCTTGCGCGCAGCCGTGAACAGCGGATTGATCGATGTCATTGCCACCGACCACGCTCCTCACCTGCCGGCAGACAAAGAGGGCGGTGCACTCAAAGCCGCTTCGGGCATGCCGATGATACAGTTCTCGCTGGTCAGTATGCTCGAACTGGTCGACAGTCAGGTATTCTCTATCGAAAAGGTGGTCGAGAAGATGTGCCATGCCCCTGCCGAAATCTACCAAATTAACAACCGCGGTTATCTGCGCAAAGGCTATCAGGCCGATGTGGTGCTGGTTCGTCCCGGACAGCCATGGACGGTAACGGCCGACTGCATCGAGAGCAAGTGCCAATGGAGTCCGCTCGAAGGGCATACCTTTCAGTGGAAGGTAGAGAAGACCTTCGTGAACGGACAATTAGTTTATACCAACGGCGAGATCGACGATCGGTATCGCGGACAAGCATTACGATTCAGATGAAACAGACCATACTCTCCTTTAGTGTTCACGAAGTAGCCCCCTACATCAGTTGGGTGTACTTCTTTCATGCCTGGGGATTTCAGCCCCGGTTTGCAGCCATTGCCAATATCCACGGATGCGATTCGTGCAGAGCGTCGTGGCTCACCGGCTTTCCCGAGGAGGAACGACCCAAAGCGGCCGAAGCCATGCAGTTGTTCAAAGAGGCCAACCGGATGCTGAACCTGCTCGACCGTGATTTCAAGGTGCACACCCTCTTCAGGCTATGCGATGCAAATGCCGATGGCGACAACCTGATTCTCGACGGCATCACCTTTCCGCTGCTGCGCCAACAGGCCAAGAAGCGCGAGGGAGGGCCCTTTCTCTGCCTGAGCGACTTTGTACGTCCGCTCTCGACAGGCATCACCGATACCGTGGGGGCTTTCGCCTCTTCGATCGATGCCGATATGCAAGAGTTGTACGAGCAAGACCCCTATAAGCACCTGCTGGTACAAACCCTGTCGGACCGACTGGCAGAGGCGGCTACCGAAAAGATGCACGAACACGTACGCAAAGTAGCCTGGGGCTATGCCCCCGACGAGAACCTGACCCTCGCCGAACTATTGGTAGAGGCGTATCAAGGCATCCGCCCGGCGGTAGGCTATCCTTCCCTACCCGACCAGTCGGTCAACTTCCTGCTCAACGAGCTGCTCGACATGAAGCAGATCGGCATCACCCTGACCGAAAACGGAGCCATGCACCCGCACGCCTCGGTCTGCGGACTCATCTTTGCCCACCCCGCTGCAGAGTACTTTGCAGTCGGAAAGATAGGCGAAGATCAACTCACCGATTATGCCCGCAGGCGCGGCATGACGATAGCCGAGATGCGGAAATTCTTAGGAGCCAACCTACAGTAGCGAAAAAAAACGTGTGCCCCTTGTGATTATCCGAACCCTTGCAACGACTAACTAACCAACAAGCAATTGCAGCGAAGAAGCCAATGGATACACCAGCCACGCCAATGAGCGATAACATCGAACAAGAGTTTCTCTCGGTCATCCGGGAGTACGAACGTGTTATCTACAAGGTCTGCTACCTTTACACCACCAAGAATGCCCCATTGGGAGACCTCTATCAGGAGGTCGTGCTCAACATCTGGAAAGCCTACCCCAAGTTCCGCAAAGAGTGTAAGGTATCGACCTGGATTTATCGCATCGCGCTCAACACCTGCATCAGCTTTATCCGCAAAGAGAAGCACACACCCGAGCTGGTAACACTGACCCGCGAGGCCGATTGGATGACCGAGGATCGCGATCCGCTTACGGAGATGCTTCGCGAGCTGTATCGCCTGATTAATCACCTCGGCCAACTCGACAAATCGATCATTCTGCTCTACCTCGAAGAGAAGAGTTACGAGGAGATAGGCGAAATCACCGGACTGACCGTGACCAACGTAGCCACCAAGCTGAGTCGAATTAAAGACAAACTAAAGAAAATGAAGAAGGAGGATTGATAGATGGAAATGGATGAACTTAAGAAATCATGGAACGCCTTTGGCGAGCGACTCAAAGACAAAAAGATTGTCGACGAGGAGAGTATCGCCAAACTCATCGACCATGCCAAACACAATATAAATGCCATGAGCCGCTTCAACCAGCGGTTGCGCATCCTCTCGCTGCTGATTATCGGCTTCTTTATCGGCAGCCTGATTTACGACGGCCGATACCCCGACGTGTACTTCCAGATACTGCTGCTGGCACTCATCCCCGCCATCGGGTGGGATCTGTTTACGGCACACTTCCTGAGCCGGACGAAGGTCGATGAGATGCCCTTGGTAACGGTCGTTTCGCGCTTCAACCGCATTCACCGATGGGTGATTCGCGAGCGCGTGGCAGGCATCGCCTTTATGTTCCTCATGGCGGGCTTCTTCTTTATCGAGCGGCGCGTGTGGCAACACGGAACGGTCATGATCGTGCTCTTCTTCCTCCTCTGGGCGGCCTGCTTTGCCGTTCCGCTATGGGTGTACCGGAAGAACCTGAACCGCCTGCGCGAGATCAGGAAGAACCTCGATGAGCTTAAAGAGCTGAAGCAGGACGCGTAAGCATCCATCGGCAGGCAGCCGGTGGGAGCATCCCCGAATGTACAATTTATTCGCATCAGCAAGAGATGTACCTACCATCAGCCCGACAGTGAGGCTACCAAAGGTATACCCTGATGTAGGATCAGTGTATACCTTTTCCTACATCAGGGTATACCTTATCTCACCCCCTCGCTACAGATAGCTGTGGGCGGGATGCGGGGGTGCGCTTCAGCGACGGCATACTGTCTGTTTTCTTTATCATCTTCATCTGATTTCGATGGCACTCCGCCCGTTGGCCGACTTATGCAACTGCACCTGTACGGCAATGCGTTCGCTCATCTCCTGCACGTGCGAGATGACGCCGATCTTACGCCCCTGCATCTGCAACTGCTCCAACGCCTCCATCGCCATGCGCAGGCTGTCGGCATCGAGCGAGCCGAAGCCCTCGTCAATGAAGAGCGATTCGACCTTGAGGTTGTTGCTCGAGAGCGACGACAGCCCCAAGGCCAAGGCGAGCGATATGAGGAACGATTCTCCGCCCGAAAGCGAATAGACGGTGCGCACCTCGTCGCACATATCGCCATCGACCACCTGCAAGGCGAGCGTGCCGGGCACTTGTTGCAGCTTGTAGCGGCGCGAGAGGTACGAGAGGTGTTTGTTGGCGTGCAGCAGCAGGAAGTTGAGCGTATAGCTCTGGGCGATGATCTTGAACTTGGTTCCGTCGGCACTACCGATGAGCTTGTTGAGCTTGCCCCAACGCTCGGCCTCCTGCTGGCTGCGTGCGTACTCCTGTTGCTTGGCATCGAACAGGGCTTTGTTCTGTTTCTGCTGCAACAGCAGGGCTTCGACGGTGGCGAGGCGGCGGTCTACGAGCAGGTTCTGCTCCTGCTGCGCGGCAATGGCGTTGCCGAGATGCGCGGCATCGAGCGAGGGTTGGGGGGCTTCGCCATCGGTTTCGTGGGTACGGAAGGTTTCGGTTTTCGTGCGCAACGCATCAATCGAAGCGGCAAGCTGCCTGAGCTCTCCCTGTATGCCCGAGAGGGCTACCAGCAGGCGGTCGAACTCCTTGCGCGCCTCTTCGAGAGCAGTGCTGAGCTCCCTTTCGCGGCGGGCGATGGCTGCTTCGGCCTCATCGACCGGTTTTCCTTTCAACAACTGCGCACGCTCTTTCTGATGATGCAACAGCTCCTCGTTCATCGCATCGAAACGCTCCTGCTCCACCGATTGGGCACGAACGGCCATAGCGAGCTGCTCGCCCGTAGCGGCGGATTGCTGCACCAGCAGGCGCACCCGGGCGAGTGCCTCACGCCACGTCTGGGTGCGTGTGCGCAGGGATTGAATGAGGGCGTCGTGCCGCTGCCACTCTTCGTACAATTGCTGATAGGCGGTGAGCTGTCCGCTGAGCGCACGAAGCTGTTGTTCGAGCTCGGCGAGGCGGGCTTGCAACGCCTCCGGTTCGCGCTGTTCGGGGGTGAGATTGCCAAGTTGCTGCTCCTGTACCTGCTGCTGCTCGGTCAGGTGACGGTGGTCGCGTTGCAGGGCGATGCATTGATCGTTCTGCTTTTTATACGCATCGGTTGCCGCCTGATACTCCTTCTCGATACTGCGGAAGAGGGTATCGGCCACCTCATTGCCTTGGTGATAAGGGTGCTCGGGGCTGCCGCATACGGGGCAAGCCTCGCCGGGGTGGAGGTTGTTGCGCAGGGCAACGACATCGCGGCTCATGGCGGTGCGGGCGTTTTCGTACAACTGCTTCGAGCGTTGCACCTGCTCTTCGCGGCCGGCAAGTTGCTGCGTCAGTGCCTCGAGAGAGGCAACGGTCTTCTGCTGTTGCTCGCGCAGCTGGTGGAGTTGCTCCACGGCTTGCAGGGCGCGCTGCGTGCGGGTCTGCTCTTCCAATAGTCGCTTCTGCCGCTCGCCCAGTGCCTGTATGCCGAAGGCGTTGAGGCGAAGCACTCGCTCGTCGTTCTCCTTTTGTAGGTGAGCAAGTTGCTGCTCCCTGTTGGTCAGCAGTTGTTCGGCACGATGAAGCTCGCGGCTCATCTCCTGCCCTGCTTGCAGGCTGATGGGGGGTGTGCCATCCGTCGCCTCTTCGGCTTTGAGCAGATGGTTCAGGGCGATGCACGCGGTGCCAAGCGCACTGCTTTCGGTTTGCTGCCGATGGGTAAGTCCGGCCGTTTGCTTGCGGGCAGCCTCTACGGTTTGCAGCGTTTGTTGGTAGCGGGTTTGCAGGGCTTGCATCTGCACGTCGAGTTCGCGGGCACGCCTCAGCTCGGGTTGCAAGGCTTGGCACTGCTCGCGAAAGCGGTTCAAGCCTTCGGTTTGCTCCTGCAAGGCTTGTTGCAGCTTCTCCTGTTTCTGTTGCTCGCTGGCGGCTTCGGCCTGCTTTTTCAGCAGTTGTTCTTCGTGTTGCCGGAGCGAGACGACCACATTGAGTTGCTCGTTGAGCTCCGCCAACCGACGAATACCCGATGAACGCGCCTCAAGCTGTTTCTCTTTCTCGGCGTGCAGCTCCTGCAAACGCTCTTCGGGCAGAAGGTCGATGAGGTCGATGCTGCTCTTCAACAGGTTCGATGCCTCTACGGCGAGCTTATTCCGTCCGAACACCTCCTGCGAGATGCGCGAATAAACCTCCGTTCCGGTGAGCTTCTCCAAGAGCTCCGCCTTGGCCGATTCGCGCGACTTGAGGAAGGTGGCAAAGTCGTTCTGTGCCAGCAATACGGTGCGGGTAAACTGATCGTAGGTAAGCCCGACGACCTCGACCAGACGGGCGAGCAGCTCTTTTTTCGTTCCCTGAAACTCCTCTTCGGTATCCAGATCGGTCACCTGCATGGTTTGCGTGCGCAACGAACCGTCGGCACGGCTCTTGGTGCGTCGTACCGACCAGCGCGAGCGGTAGCGGTGTCCGGTCATCCCGACGAAGTCGACCTCGGCATATCCCTCGCTCGTGCCACGGCGCAGAACGTTCTTCACATCGGCCTGATTGATCTGATTATCGCCTACATCGGTCAGGTAAACCGTCTCTACCGAGGCGGCAAAACGGGGTGCGCGGTCGTACAATGCCAGACAGAGGGCATCGAGAATGGTCGATTTGCCCGCTCCCGTCGGCCCCGAAATGGCAAAGATTCCTGCCGACAGCAAGGGTTCTTGCGTGAAATCAATCTCCAATGTACCCTCTATCGAGGTCAGGTTTTTCAATCGTATGGCTGTTATCTTCATGCTTTTTCCTCCTCTTCTTTTAGGCTGATCGAAAGACAAGCCTCCTGAAAGAGCGTCACCAGCTCCTCGGGCATCTCCGTCTGATAGGTTCTTTCGAAGGTCGACTGAACGATTTGCAGAGGCGACATCTCGCGCAGTCCCACGCCCGGCTCCTCAGCCTGTGTCGCAGCGGCATCGCCCGAGCGGTACACCGATACAATACGTGCCAGGCGGACGTGTTTCTCTTCGAGCGCGTGCTCTATTTGTTGCCGCAACAGCGGTTCGGGCTCATCGAGCAATACTTTCACCTCGAGATAGGGAGCGGGCAGGGTGCGGTCTGCCCCGGTGGGCAACGCCGCCAACTGCTCCAATACGCTCTCGGGCGAGGCAGCCTCGGTGGCAGGGATGCTGAGGAGCGGAACCAGCAAGGGGCAGTCGTGCTTCTCGATAGTGAGCAGTTGACCTTGGTCGAGCGTCACCACCACCACACCGTGGCGGTAATGCTTCTCGGCAAACGACATCGGCAACGGACTGCCTGCATAGCGCACGTGCTCGCGCCCCGACACCCGTTGCGACTTATGGATATGCCCCAATGCCGTATAAGCGATCTGCTCCGGAAAGGCATCGGGAGGTACACATTCGAGTCCGCCGATCACGGTTCGTTCGCTGAAGTCGCGTTCGGCAATCTCCGAGCCGGTGGCTTGCAGGTGCCCTACGGCAACCAGTGCCTGCCCCTGCGTGCGACGTTCGACTGCCCGCTGCACCAACCGGGCGTATAGCTCACGCACCCCTTCGGCATACGCGTTGCCATCGGTCTCCACCACCGGATAATCGCCCTGCCGGAGAAAGGGAACGGCAAGGCAAAGCACCTCCGCAACTCCCTCGCGGTTGGTCAGTTCGAGAATCAGGTCGTCGTAATCAATCTCTCCATCGCGCTTACGCACCACGCCTTTGATCCGGGTGCGCATCTCCTGCAACAGCGGAAGCGGTGCTTCGAGCCGTGCCGCCGAGTCGTGGTTGCCGGCTATCACAACAAGCTGCAAGGCAGGGTTCTCTGCTGTGATTTGTTGTATAAACCGATAGAACAATCGTTGCGAAGCTGCCGAAGGATTCGAGACATCGAATACATCTCCGGCAAGGAGCAACGCGTCTATGTTCTGCTCTTTGATCGTCGCGGCAAGCCAAGTTAGAAAGTGTTCCTGCTCCTCTGTGCGGTCGTAGCCGAAAAAAGTCTGTCCCAAGTGCCAGTCGGCTGTATGTAATATGCGTATCATCTCTTATTCATTTAATGCACACAAAAATAACACAAACTATTGATTTGGAAAGCATAAATTAATATCTTTGTCAACCAAATTTAAGTCTGATTCCATTATGAGGATTCTTTATTACATCTACCAGGTTTGTATCGCGTTGCCCATTCTTTTAGTATTGACCATTCTAACGGCCATAGTTACCATTATAGGTTCCCTACTCGGTGGAGCACACATCTGGGGCTACTACCCGGGCAAAATCTGGTCGCAACTCATCTGCCTCTTCCTGCTCATTCCCGTAGAGGTACACGGACGCGAGAAGGTACACAAAAGAACCTCCTACATCTTCGTTCCCAACCATCAGGGCTCTTTCGACATCTTCCTGATTTACGGTTTTCTGGGGCGCAACTTCAAATGGATGATGAAAAAAAGCCTGCGCAAACTCCCTTTCGTGGGGAAAGCGTGCGAGAGTGCAGGGCATATCTTCGTAGATCGCTCGGGGCCGAAAAAGATACTCGAAACCATTCATCAAGCAAAAGATTCATTAAAAGACGGTGTGTCGCTGGTGGTATTCCCCGAGGGTGCACGCTCCTTTACGGGACATATGGGCTATTTCAAGAAAGGTGCCTTTCAACTGGCCGATGACCTGCAACTGGCGGTAGTGCCTGTTACCATCGACGGCTCTTTCGATATTCTTCCGCGTACGGGCAAGTGGCCCAAGCGTCACCGGATGATTCTGACCATCCACGAGCCGATTCCACCCAAAGGCAAAGGCGTTGAGAACATCAAGACAAGTATGAACGAAGCCTATACAGCCGTAGAGAGTGCGTTGCCTCTCCACTATCAGGGAATGGTGAAGAATGAAGATCAAGATATGTGAGGCAATAGATTACGCAAACTTACCCCATACATGAGATCTGCATTGAGAGCATTTACCACTTCTAGCAAATAATATTTTCGTTTTTCTTTCGTTTTTCACTCTACTTTTTATAACTTGCCACTGTTGCTAAGTCAGAAAACGGTAGAAAGGAGGTTGTAATATTGATGATCAAAGTTTACAATTCAATTTAATAAGGAGGTGTTTTATGAATAGAAAAGAATGTTATTTAAATTTTTATCAGGCTTTATTTATACTGATGGCAAGTTGGTTATACACACTTTTGACCTACTATATGCCATTTGACGTGAATACGTATTCATTATGTGAAATTTATACTTTTCAAGGAGTACCATTTGGGCTAATATTAGGAGTTGTGCTAAATTATTATGATAAACGTAAAAAAGAACGCTAGTCAAAATTAAGAATGATACTCCTTACTTTGTCGGTATGCTCAAAGAGTCGGTATGCTCAAAGAGTCGGTATGCTCAAAGAGTCGGCAGCGAAAACTTCACTACTCAACCGGATTCAATAAATCGGTGGGATTATTGTCCCAAAGAGGCACTCTGTTCGAGGCGTTGATGCTCTTGGATCAGTTCTTGATTCTCCTTGGCCTTGGTCGTAAATTCTTTCACCATCTGCTGGTTTTTGAAGGTATGCGGGGCATCTTTCAGAATGGCTTCAATCTGTGGAGTCATGATGGGATAAGGCAATCCGCTGCACATCATCATAAAGACACTGGGGCCCAATACGTTCTCGTAGTTATCCGAAATAAACTTACGCACATACGTATTCATATTCTCTATCAGCACACTGCCTTCCTGCGATAGTTGCTTGTGGATTTCGGCCAGATCGCCACCATCCATTACCATGCGCGCTTCCTTGCGTTCGAGCTCGGCTATCTGCAAGTCCATCGCATTCTTCTTATCGACAAATTCGTAAAGGGCATCGTTGAGCGTAGTGCCGGTGGCTTTGAGCTCGGTGTTGTTAATGGTTATCTTAATGTTTCCGTTTTCGAGTACCAGCGGCATAATGCTCTCGTCGTCCATGTAGAGGCTCACCATCATCACCGAGTCGACTACGCCTTTCATGGAGAACAAACCGTGTATCACTTCGGCCGAATCGACCTTCACCCACTCTCCATTGCTCAACGTTTTTATAAACAGCATCCGCCCGTCGAGACTACTCACCGACGAAGAGCCTTCGAGGTTATAGGTAGGGGTACACGAGGTAAACACCAAAAACAAAAGCAATAGAGAAGAAAGTTTGTTCATGTTCATCGGTCAATGGATATGGAGTTTTTACTGCGGCAAAGGTACAACGGATTCGCTATTCAAGGAAACATTTTATCAATATTTAAAACTTGTAATACTCTTTTCTTTAATAATCCTTATAAACATCCGATTGAGGTCGTTTTTTTCAGTTAGTTTACCTATTTTTGCACTTAGTTGGTTGACAAATAGTCAAAACCGGCAAACCGATATCCAGAAACATTCATAACGCATATAAATGACAACATACGCCCCTTTTGCCAAACCGCTATACGTGATGCTAAAGCCCGTTGGAGCGGTATGCAACCTTGCTTGCAACTATTGCTACTACCTCGAAAAGTCTAAACTGTATCAGGAGAACCCCAAGCACGTGATGAGCGATGAACTGCTCGAGAAGTTCATCGAAGAGTACATCAACTCGCAAACCATGCCGCAGGTACTCTTCACCTGGCATGGAGGCGAAACGCTGATGCGCCCCATCGCATTCTACAAAAAGGCGATGGAGCTGCAAAAGAAATATGCACGCGGACGCACCATCGACAACTGCATTCAAACCAACGGCACACTGCTGACGGATGAGTGGTGCGAATTTTTCAAAGCCAACAACTGGCTGGTAGGCGTATCAATCGACGGGCCGCAGGAGTTTCACGATGAGTACCGCAAGAACAAGCTCGGCAAGCCCTCGTTTGTCAAAGTAATGCAAGGCATCAACTTACTCAAAAAGCACGGGGTGGAATGGAACGCCATGGCGGTGGTCAATGACTTCAACGCCGATTACCCACTCGAATTTTACCGTTTCTTCAAGGAGCTTGACTGTCACTACATTCAATTCGCACCGATCGTAGAGCGTATCTTCCCACACGAAGACGGACGACACCTGGCTTCGCTCGCACAACGCGAAGGGGGCGAACTGGCCGAATTCTCCATCACCCCCGAACAATGGGGAAACTTTCTCTGCACCATCTTCGACGAATGGGTAAAGGAGGATGTGGGCAACTACTACATCCAACTGTTCGACTCGACACTCGCCAACTGGGTCGGCGAGCAACCGGGCGTATGCAGCATGGCCAAAACCTGCGGACACGCCGGAGTGATGGAGTTTAACGGTGATGTGTATTCGTGCGACCACTTCGTATTTCCCGAATTTAAACTGGGCAACATCTACTCCAAAACCCTGGTCGAGATGCTTTATAGCGAACGGCAGAACGCCTTCGGGCAGATGAAGCAGAAATCGCTCCCCACCCAATGCAAGGAGTGCGAATTCCTTTTCGCCTGCAACGGCGAGTGCCCCAAAAACCGATTCGTACGCACCGAAAGCGGCGAATACGGATTGAACTATCTCTGCAAAGGCTATTACCAATTCTTCCAACACGCAGCACCCTATATGGACTTTATGAAAAATGAGCTGATGAACCAACGTCCGCCGGCCAATGTGATGAACGCTACCATAGACATCTCCTAAAGGCTGTATCCGGAGTAAACATAAGACGAACATGTAACGATAATAATTATATAAATTGTAAACTAAATGATGAACAAACTAAAACTTTTCGTGCTGGCACTCTTCGTGCTGGTAACAAGTGCTGCCAAGGCAGACGAAGGTATGTGGCTGCTGCAGCTGATGCAACAGCAGAACTCCATCGACATGATGAAGAAACAGGGGCTCAAGCTCGAAGCCAACGACCTGTACAACCCCAACGGTACCTCACTCAAAGATGCTGTCGGTATCTTCGGCGGCGGCTGCACGGGAGAGATCATCTCGCCCGAAGGCTTGATCCTGACCAACCACCACTGTGGATACGGTTCGATTCAGCAACACAGCTCGGTAGAGCATGACTACCTCACCGATGGTTTCTGGGCTACGTCGAGAGACAAGGAACTGGCTACTCCGGGGCTGAAGTTCACCTTCATCGAACGCATCGAAGACATCACCGACCTGGTCAATGCCAAGGTGGCTGCCAAGGAAATCACCGAATCGGAATCGTTCACCAACACCTTCCTTAGCAAACTGGCCAAAGAGTTGCACAGCAAAAGCGACCTGAAGGACAAAAAAGGAATCGTACCGCAAGCACTGCCTTTCTATGCAGGCAATAAATTCTACTTGTTCTACAAGAAGATATACCCCGACGTACGTATGGTAGCCGCTCCTCCCTCATCGGTAGGTAAGTTTGGCGGCGAAACCGACAACTGGATGTGGCCACGCCATACGGGCGACTTCTCGATCTTCCGTATCTATGCCGATGCCAATGGCGAGCCAACCGAATATGCAGCCACCAACGTGCCGCTGAAAACACCCAAGCACCTACCCATCTCGATCAAAGGATTGAACGAGGGCGACTACGCCATGGTAATGGGATTTCCGGGTAGCACCAGCCGCTACCTCACCGTATCGGAGGTGAAAGAGCGCATGGATGCCAGCAACGCTCCCCGCATCAAAGTGCGTGGTGCTCGCTTGGCGGTACTCAAAGAGGTGATGAACGCCAGCGACAAAACGCGTATCCAATACGCCAGCAAGTATGCCGGTTCGTCAAACTACTGGAAGAACTCGATCGGTATGAACAAAGCCATCATCGACAACAATGTATTGGGCGACAAGGAGGCACAGGAGGCCAAATTTGCCGAGTTTGCCAAAGCACAAAACAATGCCGATTACCTCAGCGTAGTGCAGAAGATCGACGATGCCATAGCCAAAACATCGCCTGTGAAGTATCAACTCACCTGCCTCACCGAGGTGTTTTACAGCGGTATCGAGTTCGGCAGCCCTTTCCAGATCATGGATCAACTGAAGAAAGCGTTGCAAGAGAAGAACGACTCGGCCGTCAATGCCAACATCGAGAAACTCAAAGCAGTCTATGCCGATATTCACAACAAAGACTACGATCATGAGGTAGACCGCAAAGTAGCCAAAGCACTCCTACCGCTTTATGCCGAAATGGTTCCCGCAGGCAGCCGTCCGGCTATCTATACGGTGATCGAAAAGGAGTATAAGGGCGATTACAACAAATATATCGATGCATTGTACAACAGCTCCATCCTTGCCAATCAGGCCAACTTCGACAAGTTCCTGAAGAAGCCGACCGTAAAAGCCATCGACAACGATATGGCCACCGCCTACTCGCGTGCCAAATACGATCAACTGGACGCACTCGACAAGCAGTTGGGCGATCTGCCCAAAGAGCTGGCGTTGCTGCACAAGACCTACATCCGCGGCTTGGGCGAGATGAAGTTGCCTACTCCCTCGTATCCCGATGCAAACTTCACGCTGCGACTCACCTACGGTAACGTGAAACCTTACAGCCCCAAAGACGGTGTGCACTACAAATACTACACAACGACCAACGGTATTCTCGAAAAGGAGAACCCCGACGACCGCGAGTTCAACGTGCCCGCCAAGCTCAAAGAGCTGATCGTTAACAAAGACTTTGGCCGCTACGCACTGCCCAATGGCGATATGCCGGTATGCTTCCTGTCGACCAACGATATCACCGGCGGTAACTCGGGAAGCCCTGTGCTCAATGCCAACGGCGAACTGATCGGTTGTGCCTTCGACGGCAACTGGGAGTCGCTCAGCGGCGACATCAACTTCGACAACGAGTTGCAACGCTGCATCAACCTCGACATTCGCTACGTACTCTTCATCCTCGAAAAACTGGGCGGATGCGGACACTTGATTAACGAAATGACTATTGTAGAATGAGAAAACAACTATTCATAGCTGCCTTGTCGTTGGCTGCGCTCACCGCGCAGGCCGACGAGGGCATGTGGATGCTCACCGACCTGCGGGCGCAGAATGCTGCCGTGATGCGCGAACTCGGTCTGGAAATACCCATTGAGCAAGTATACAGCGATAATGCCATTTCGCTGAAAGATGCCGTTGTGCACTTCGGCGGCGGATGTACGGGCGAGATCATCTCGTCCGAAGGATTGCTGCTGACCAACCACCACTGCGGTTACGGTGCCATTCAGCAACACAGCAGCGTAGAACACGACTACCTGACCGACGGCTTCTGGGCCATGAACCGCAACGAAGAGCTGCCTTGCGAGGGGCTTAAGGTGACGTTCATCGACCGCATCCTCGACATCACTCCCTACGTGCAGGCACAACTTAAGGTAGACGAAGATCCGCAAGGCACCAACTACCTCTCGCCCAAATATCTCGAGAAGGTGGCCGACCGCTTTGCCAAAGCCGAAAACATCGAACTGACCCCGGCTACACGCCTCGAACTGAAAGCCTTCTACGGCGGCAACCGCTACTACCTGTTTGTAAAGACGGTGTACAGCGACATCCGCATGGTAGGTGCGCCTCCCTCATCGATCGGTAAGTTCGGAGCCGACACCGACAACTGGATGTGGCCACGCCAAACGGGCGATTTCTCGCTCTTCCGCATCTATGCCGACAAAGACGGCAAACCGGCCGAATACGCAAAAGACAACGTACCCTTGAAGGTAAAGAAACACCTGAAGATCAATCTGGGTGGCATCGAGAAGAACGACTTCGCCTTCGTCATGGGCTTTCCCGGCCGCAACTGGCGATACATGATCTCCGACGAGGTAGAGGAGCGCATGCAAACCACCAACTTCATGCGTCACCACGTACGTGGCGACCGTCAGGAGGTATTGATGGCGGAGATGCTCAAAGACCCTGCCGTACGTATTCACTACGCCAGCAAGTACGCCTCGAGCGCCAACTACTGGAAAAACGCCATCGGCATGAACGAAGGATTGGTACGTTTGGGCGTACTCGACACGAAACGCGCCCAACAAGAGAAACTCCTGGCTCGCGGCAGCGAAAAGGGCGATAACTCTTATCAGCAAGCCTTCGATCAGATACGCAGCATCGTGCAGCAGCGTCGCGCACCGCTTTATCACCAACAGGCCATCAACGAGGCATTGGTCACAGCACTCGATTTCATGAAGTTGCCATCGACCAAAGAAGTGGCGGTAGCCTTGTCTAAAAAAGGCGGTAAGGATTCTCAAAAAGAGGGTGAGGTTTTACAGAAAGCCCTCGAGGTTTTGCAGAAAAACGGCGAGAAGTATTTCGCCTCCGTACCCTTCCCCGAAGTAGAACGGGCAGTGGCCAAAAAGATGCTTAAGACCTACGCGGGATACATCCCCCAAGAGGAGCGCATCAGCATCTTCAAGGTGATCGACACCCGCTTCAAAGGCGATAGCGATGCCTTTGTCGATGCTTGTTTCAAGTACTCGATATTCGGCAGCAAGGAGAATTTCGACAAATTCATGCGTCGCCCCTCGCTCAACACGCTCGAAAAAGACTGGATGCTGCTGTTCAAATACTCCATCACCGACGGATTGCTGAAAACAGCACTCGCCATGGAACAAGCCAACAAGAACTATGACGCCGCCCACAAGGTATGGGTCAAGGGAATGATGGATATGAAGCAGGAGAACGGCACCCCGATCTATCCCGATGCCAACTCGACCTTGCGTCTGACGTACGGTAAGGTGCGCCCTTACGAGCCTGCCGACGGAGTGGTTTACGATTACTACACCACCCTCAAAGGAGCGATGGAGAAGGAAGATCCCAATAATTGGGAATTCGTTGTGCCGGCCAAACTGAAACAACTGTATCAAGCCAAAGACTTCGGCCGCTATGCGATGAAGAATGGCGAGATGCCCGTTTGCTTCATCATCGATACCGATAATACGGGAGGAAACTCGGGTAGCCCCGTGTTCAACGGCAAAGGCGAACTGATCGGAACCGGTTTCGACCGTAACTACGAAGGGTTGACAGGCGATATCGCCTTCCGCCCATCATCGCAGCGAGCTGCCTGCGTAGACATCCGCTATACGCTGTTCATCATCGACAAGTATGCCGGAGCTTCGCACCTGATCGATGAACTCGACATTGTAGCAGAGTAAACACACTCGCGCTACGAAAATACGCATCAAAGCCTCACAGCCTGTTCTCCGCCCCACCGGGTGCAATCAAAAGAGAATAAGCTGTGAGGCTTTTTTAGATGAAATTCTCTACCAGATACATATCCTCTACCACCTCTTCGGGGCTGCCCAATCGTTCGAGCTCGCTGATAAAGCGACGTTCGCTACTCGAGGCCCAATAGTAAAATTCGGGGTTGGCACACGTATGCTCCGTACTCTCTAAGAGCAACCCGAGGTCAAATTCATCGCTTACAACTCCTGCACCTGCCCGAAGGGCATCGTGTGCGTTGCAATCCTGCTCGATGTGGGCGGGCACCATCAACACCGGCTTGCCCAGAAACATCGCTTCGCATATCGATTCGAATCCTGCTGTGCAGGCATACGCTTTGCAACCTGCCAGGTATTTTAGAAATTTCATATCATCTATCTGATGAAAAGTTAATGTATCATCTATCTGTTTCTCGTCGTCCGCATCGGCCTTGTCCCAGAAGAAATGCAACGGCACCTTGGGGTGAGCCGCATGAAAGGCCTCTACCCCATCGGCAAATCCGGCATTGACCATGTATCCGTGAATGTAATCGCCCCGCTCGGGTCTGATCGAGGTCACCTCGCGCCGCAGCAACGGAGGCATCACCACGATTTTGCTGCCGCGATCCTCGTGCATGTGGCTGAACGACAGAGCCAGCCGACGCTTGGTGCGAAGACTCGTCAGCCGGGTGAAGAAGCGCAGCATCGTTAGCTGCACGGCACTTTTCTGCGGAAACGAGAACTCCCGGTGCAGAAAAAGATATTGATGCCCGATGCATACATACGGAACCGAAGGGCGGAAGAATGCATAGGTAAGCCCCGTGAGCAATTCGTAGAAGTTGATTACGATATCGGCCTTGGTCTCCTTGATGCGTTCGTTTATATACGCCATGCTCCGCAAATACTCGGGCATACGCAAGAGATTGTAGGTAAAGCTTCTCATTAAATCGGCTCGTTTATTGTCTGCCGTAGGCAGAAAGTTCGGACTCAGAAAACGCTTCACCGGAGCATGAATGTTTCGGTTGAAAAAGCCGGGCAACGTGCGCGATGAGCTCTTCCCAACAAGTACCTCGACCACCTGATGGCCGTTGCGTCTTAACATCTCTTCGAGGGTAATGGCTTGCGTAAAATGTCCTCTGCCCTCGCCTTGTACAATAAATAAGAATTTCATGATGCTATCGTTATTGGTTCTTTATAAAAGTTTACCTGTCAACCATTAGTAAGATTTTGATAGGCAAAGGTCTATTTTACAGATGACAGAAGAATGTCTACCGTATGACTATTGCATGAACAAAAAGGCATTTTTCGCGTTATAATAAGAAAATAGTAATTATATTCGCAGTCTGAAAACAGGCTGCATTCATTTTTTGAAGAAAGGAAAAAGATTATGGAAAGATTTGAAGAATTGATACAGTCCCCCTTTCCCGTTTTAGTTGACTTCTTTGCCGAGTGGTGTGGCCCTTGCAAAGCGATGAAACCCATACTCGAGGAGTTGAAATCGAAAGTGGGCGATAAGGCTCGTATTGCAAAGATTGATGTAGATCAGCATAAAGACCTGGCACATCGGTTTAAGATACAAACCGTACCTACGCTCATTCTGTTTGTTAACGGAGAGTCTGTGTGGCGGCAATCGGGAGTAATGTCTGCCAAAGATTTGGCAGAAGTGATAGAACAATACACACATAAAAAATAAGAATGAAAAAAGTAATTGTAATGGTCGCTCTCGTCATGATGGGTATGTTTGCATACGCCACCAACGACGGCGCGAAAGTCTCTCAGACAGGTAAGGTAGCGGACAGTGGCGAGGTAATTGCCATGAACAAAGCCATGTTTATTAATAATGTATTCGACTTTCAGCAGAAAGCAGCCGCATGGAAATACAAAGGAACCAAACCGGCTATCATCGACTTGTATGCCGACTGGTGTGGCCCCTGCCGCCAAACAGCCCCTATCATGAAGGAGCTTGCCAAAGAGTATGCCGGAAAGATTGTGATCTACAAAGTCAATGTAGATAAGGAAAAGGAGCTTGCTGCTCTTTTCAACGCAACCAGCATTCCGCTTTTTGTGTATATCCCCTTGAATGGCGAACCGCAAATGATGCGTGGCGCGGCCGATAAGGCAACGTTTAAGAAAGCCATCGATGAGTTTCTATTGAAATAAAAGATAGCTCCCCTTAGGGGGAGGAAGAAGTAATAAGGGCTACATTCTCGTAAGAATGTAGCCCTTATTGTTTGAAATAGCCGGAACCTTTGAGTGCGATGGTCGGAACCTTTGCCTCATATAGTCGGAACCTCCGGGTAGTGTGGTCGAGCCCTTTTCAGCTCCCGACTATTCCGTATGGTTTTACTTATCGCCGAAGTAACGGTTGTACAGTCCTTCGAAACCTTTGCCATGACGAGCTTCGTCTTTGCACATTTCGTGAACGGTATCGTGAATAGCGTCGAGGTTCAATGCCTTAGCACGTGTAGCGATACGTTTTTTGTCTTCGCAAGCACCTTGCTCTGCATCTTTACGTTTCTGCAAGTTGGTCTTTGTATCCCATACGCAGTCGCCCAACAATTCGGCAAACTTAGAAGCGTGTTCTGCCTCTTCCCAAGCATAGCGCTTGAAAGCCTCAGCTACCTCGGGGTAACCTTCGCGATCGGCCTGACGGCTCATAGCCAAGTACATACCTACTTCGGTACATTCGCCCAAGAAGTGGTTGTTCAGGTCTTTGATCATCTCTTCGTCGCAACCTTTGGCTACGCCGATTACGTGTTCGTCAGCAAAAGCCAAGGCACCGCCTTCTACTTCAACAACTTCTACAAATTTGCTGGCAGGAGCTTTGCACAAAGGACATTTCTCGGGAGCTGCGTCACCTTCATGAACGTAACCGCAAACAGTACATCTAAATTTCTTCATTTCTTTTTTCTTTTTAATTAATTAGTCAATTATATGTTCTAAACAGTTCTTGCAAATACCTTTATAATAATAATGCATTTCTGTTATTTCATTTCCTTCTGATTGAAACTCTTCGGTAACCTTCGTATCGAGCTTCGATTTCAGATCATAAATCTTACCACATTCTTTGCATAAGAAGTGGGCGTGTGCCGATGTATCGGCGTCAAAATTCGTGTTTCGCTCGTCAATAGTGAGCATGAGCGCGGCTCCTTGTTCGGCAAAAAGCCGTAGTGTGTTGTGAACGGTGGTCCTGGAGAGCGTAGGCATTACGGGCGACAAAGCAGTATAGATTTCGTCGGCAGAGGGATGCGTACGATGCTCCACTAAGTAATCCATGATGGCCATGCGCTGCATGGACGGTTTAATATTATAGGTAATTAATCGCTCGTATGACTCCATTTATTTACTTTATCCAATATTGTAATGATTACAACTTTATTTCGAGTGCAAAGATATAGGTTTCTTTGATAGTAGCAAATTATTTGCAGAAATAATTGAAAAAAAAAGTCATCTCATCAAATCTATGCAGACGTTGATGAGATGACTTCTTTCGATAAATGAGCTACTTAGCTGTACGAAGAAAATACTTAGTTCAGCCCTCGGTTCTTAAGCAGTGGTTCAATACCGGGCTTTTTGCCGCGGAAGTTGGTGTACATATCCATGGCATCGTTGATACCTCCGGGGGTAAGTATGTGCTTACGGAACTTGCCGGCTACCTCTTTATTGAAGATATTGCCGGTTTCTTGGTAGGCATTGTAGGCGTCGCTATCGAGTACCTCGGCCCAGATGTAACTGTAATAGCCGGCTGTGTATCCGCCACCCATGGTATGGTTGAAATAGGTAGTGCGGTAACGGGCGGGAATCTGCTTCAAGAGTCCGCGCTTGCCCAGTACATCGGCTTCGAAAGCTACCACATCCATATCGGCAGGAATCTCTTTGAGTACATGGACATCCATGTCGAGCAGCGATGCGGCAAGGTATTCGGTCGTAGCAAAGCCTTGTCCGTACTTGCCGCTCTTATCGAGCTTTTCGATGAGCGATTTGGGCATTACCTTGCCTGTTTTATAATGTTTGGCATATACCTTTAGCACTTCGGGTTCGAACACCCAGTGCTCCATTACTTGCGAGGGCAGTTCGACAAAGTCGCGCGGAACGCCCGATATGCCATAGTAATGAACATCTTTAAAGAGGTTGTGCAGGGCATGGCCAAATTCGTGGAACATGGTGCTCGCCTCGTCGGCACTCAGCAGGGCAGCCTGTCCGGCAGCAGGTTTGGTGAAGTTGCAAACGATGGTCACCACCGGTGCCACACGTGCGCCGTCCTGATAGGTTTGCGAGCGGTACGTACCACACCAAGCTCCACCACGCTTGCTGGCACGGGGGAAGTAGTCGAGATACAACACGCCCAAGTGGGTGCCGTCGCTGTCTTTGCACTCAAATGCTTCGGCTTCTTCGTAAGGCAACGGAATGTTCTTGAGTGGTGTAAAGGTGATGCCGTAGAGTTTGTTGGCTACGTAGAACATACCTTCGCGCACATTATTCAGTTCGAGATAAGGACGCACTTCGTTCTCGTCGAGGTTAAACTTGGCTTTCTTGGCCTTCTCGAAATAGTAACGCCAATCCCAGCCTTCGGGTTCAAAGCTGCCGCCTTCTTTCTTGATCTCGGCACGGATATCGGCCAGCTCTTCATTGGTTTTGTTGAGTGCCGGTGTCCAGATTTGGTCTAAGAGTTCATATACATTCTCGCTTTTTTTCGACATGCGGTCTTCGAGCACGAACGAGGCATAATCGGGATAACCCATCAGGCGGGCTTTCTCCAGACGACAGTTAATGAGTTTCTTCACCACCTCTTTATTATCCTGCTCGTTGCCGTTGTTGCAACGGTTGATGTAGGCATTGTATATCTGGCGGCGCAACTCGCGGTTATCGGCATATTGCAAGAAAGGCATCACGCTGGGGTTTTGAAGGGTGAACACCCACTTACCCTCTTTGCCTGCTGCTTTGGCTACCTCGGCAGCCGACGCAATGAGGCTTTCGGGCAAACCGGCAAGGTCTTTCTTCTGATCGATCACCAGTTGGTAGGCATTGGTTTCCTTGAGCATATTCTGCCCGAAGGTGAGCTGCAACATAGATATTTCGGTGTTGAGCTGGCGCAAACGTGCCTGTCCGGCTTCATCCAGATTGGCTCCTCCGCGAACGAAGTCTTTATAAGTCTCCTCCAGCAGTTTCGTCTGTTCCGGATTCAGATTGAACACGTTACGGCGGTCATATACTTGTTTGACACGGGCAAACAAGGCTGCATTCAAGCTGATATCGTCGCCGTGGGTCGACAGCAAGGGAGAGAGCTCTTTACTCAACGCCTGCATCTGCTCGTTGGTGTTGGCACTATTGAGGCCGTAGAACACCGAGCTTACCTTCCGCAAAAGTGTTCCGCTCTGATCGAGCGCCACAATGGTGTTTTCAAAATCGGGCATCGAACGCTGTTTCACCAACGCCTCAATATCCGCCTTCTGCTCTTGCATACCGAGCAGAAATGCTTCTTTGTAATGCTCTGCCTTGATCTGATCGAACGGCGGAACATTGAAAGGTGTGGAGTACGTTGTCAGAAAAGGGTTTCCTGTCGTCGAGCCTGCATTTTGTCCGTAAGCGGAGGCAGACACCGCTAAGGTGAACCCGGCAACCATAAGCATCTTCTTCATGTTTCTTGTCTATTTAATGGATCATTATTGAATATTCAGGGCAAAAATAGTATAAAAAAAACGATTTGCCGACATTTCGTTCATTTTCGATGACTTTAATCGTTTGCGCCCAACTGTTTTATCGATTGAATAAACAATTGGGCGCTACACGGAATATCGTCTGTTTGCTATAACTTACCGATCTCTATACCCGCCTTTTTCCAGCGATCTAATATGGGCGACAAGCATTTCAGAAAACGATCATAGTTCTTGTTTTCGTTGACCGTCCACCCACATTCTGCATAGGCAGCCAAACGGGGATATACTTTCGTATTCATATTCTCAGCGGTGGGAACAAACTCGCTCCACATCTGGCACCCTAAGCCCAGCACTTTGCCTTGCAGTTCGGCAGGCAATTCTTTAGGTATCGGATTGAATGCATAAGCTTTCGATAAGGTAATCGAAGCATAATCCAAATAAGTAGAAGAATGGTATGAGTTTACAACTTCATACCCACTCTTAATGGTAGAGGTTATCAGTCCGGGAGCTCCCTGCCAAAACTGTACGATGGTATTTTTAGAGAGTTTCTGCTTCATCTCTCCTTCGTCCTTGTTTTGATAGTCGTGCAAGCGGTCGCCGGTAATTTCATTCCAGCCCATCATCCGCTTACCTTTTGTGGCTAAGAGATTAGATATGTTGTTGGTAAAAAAGACTTGAAGTTCGGCAGGACTTTTCAAGTTGTGTTTTGCCATGTATGCCTTCACCTCGGGCGATTCGTTCCAATGGTTGGGTCTTACTTCATCTCCTCCGATATGAATAATGGGAGCGGGAAACAGCGCGATCACTTCGTCTATAACCTCCTCAAAGAAACGAAGAACTTTGGGATCGGTCACATTAAAGATGTCGTACTGAACACCAAATTTGCAGGGTACCTTAATCTGTTTATTGGTCACTCCAAGCCACGGATAGGCGGCAATGGCTGCACTGGCATGTCCGGGCATCTCTATTTCGGGTATCACCTGAATATGACGCCGAGTGGCATAAGCAATTATTTCCTTAATATCTTTTTGAGTGTAATAGCCCGAATGAGGCAGACCATCGTATTCATTGCTACCGAAGTGCTTAATCTCCGTCGAGTCTCTATATCCGCCAATTTCTGTCAGACGCGGGTATTTCTTTATTTCGATTCTCCATCCCTGATCGTCGGTCAAATGCCAGTGAAACACATTCATTTTCAACAATGCCATTTGATCTAAAACTCTTTTTACCTCTTGTTTTCCTTTGAAATGGCGTCCTTCGTCGAGCATGAAAGCTCTCCAGCTAAAAGCCGGATAATCGGTGATTGTTCCTTGCTGTACGGTAAGTGTATTTTCGCAACGGATGATGATCTGTCGTAGTGTTTGAATGCCGTTGAATATCCCGTTGGCAGATGCTGCAGTCAGTTTGATTCCATCGGCAGATACATCCAATGTATATCCGTTTTCTTTCAACCCCGTCTGCTGAGGATCGAGATTCAACAGAATATCTCCTTTTTCCTTGGAAGAAAGCAGTTTGACTTTTACGCCAAACTCATCCGACAAATACTCTTTCAAGAAACCCACCTCACTTCGCAATTGTTTGGGATAAGTCACTTTAACACTCTTTCCCAAGGTCAGTGTTCCTGTTTTATAAACGACCGATTGCGGATAAGGAACGATTGAATACCCCTCCATTGAAACAGCTTTGAGAGAAAAAAAGGCCAGTAACAGGCAAATACCGATTACTCTTGCGTAGTTTTGATGCATAATGAATATAGTTTGATATGTAAATTGTATATACTAAGTCGGTGAAATCAGCCACTTTCAGATTTATTATGGGTTTATCTGTTTGTAATATTGAATACGTTTGCCCCAAGGCCTGTATTCGAAAGGAAAAACAGATTGTTGTTTAGCCCACAGGTTCCACTTCTTCTCCAAAGCTTTGACTTTACGGGGGTATTGAGCCGAAAGATCGTTTGTTTCGAACGGATCGGTCAGTAGGTTTATCAGTTCCCAAGGTTGCTTACCATTATTGCGAACAAGTTTCCAGCCGTTCGAGATGATAGCACACGAGGTTTGATGTTCAAAATACAACTCACGAGACGCTATTTTCCCACCATTCAACAACGGAAATATACTTTTCCCATCGGGAAAAGACACGTTATGCCCCCGGAATTGTTGCGGATAAGCTACCGAAGCCAATTCGAGACAAGTAACTGGAATATCAATAATATGGGTCAGGTCATGGCATATTTCACCTTTACGAAGGTTGAAGCGGTCCCCACCCGATGCTACGATCAATGGAGCACTGGTTCCTCCCTGAAAGCACCATTGCTTATAGCTCCGGTAAGGAGTGTTGCTTAGATCGGCAGCTAACTGGGTGGTTAAATCTCCTTCGTTGGTAGCTCCGTTGTCGCTTAAAAATAAAAAGAGAGTATTGTCAAGCATTCCCTTCTCTTTGATTGCCTGTATTATTTCGCCGATGCCATCGTCCATGACTTCGATCATAGCTGCAAAGGTAGCCATCTCTGTGACCCAACGTTCTTGTTGTTCAGGAGTTAAATCGACCCACGACGGTCGCTTTCCGCCAAACTCCTTTTGGTAAACCGGAAGCGTGTGCCCACTCTCTATAAGCCCCGCTTCTTGCAAATGCTTAAAGCGCTGCTCGCGCAACCGGTCGTAGCCCACACGGTATCGCTCCTTGCACGCATCAACTCTTTCCTTAGGAGCTTGCAAGGGTCTATGCGGAGCATAATGTGCTACATACATAAACATCGGAGTGCTTGCCTGATGGGCATGAATGAAACTCACAGCCGAGTCGGTGATTGCTGTTGTATAATAATAGTCATCGGGGAGATTGGTGATCGGTGTTGTGCTCGAGTAAAGAGGCTTAGGCGTATAATAACTACCACCTCCGCTCAGGCAACCGTAGTATTTATCGAACCCGCGTTCGGTAGGATAACTCCCGTTGGGTTTAGAAAAAGCATCATCGAGGGTTACATGCCACTTGCCACTCATGTATGTATGGTAGCCATTAGCTTTCAAGACTTCAGCAACAGTGGGATAATTACCCGACAGCTCGCCACGGTATCCGGGACGATGTTCATCAACGGCCGTCATCCAACCCATCCCTACTCCGTGTTGATATCTTCCGGTGAGTAACGATGCCCGGCTGGGACAGCTACGTCCCGCATTCTTGAACTGACTGAATCTCAATCCGTTTTCTGCCAGATAGTCAATATGGGGTGTACGCACCTCTCCTCCATAGCATCCTAAATCAGAGAAGCCCATGTCATCACACATAATCAATACAATATGAGGAGGTTGAGTTGCCCATACTGCTTGTAGCGAAGAGGCCCACAGCACTGATACCAATAGGTGTTTCTTTTTCATTTAATTAAAATAAGAGGTTATAAAGTTTCGTATTTCCTTTACGAATATATAATTGCAGACCGCTTCTTTACCAAATAGATCCACCTTCATCGACTACTATTGCCAGAACAATAGATTCAGATATAATGCCAAAAGTTACTTACATAACCGATTGTCGCACTATAAATACAAAGATAATATAAAAAAGTGGAATTATTTTCTTTGTTACAAAAAATTAGAGGAATGCATATCGACAATGCATTCCTCCATCTTTCACAAGAAGTGATAATAAAATTATAAATTTCTTGCTATCAACTATTATTCAATTGGCTGCGCACCAGTATCACCTTCTATCTTCCAACCCGGATTTTGATATACAATTGAGGTTGAAAAATCATTTTTATCCGAAGCCGTTTGACGAAACACAGCCATACCAATAGGATTCAGATAATGTGCCGGAGCGAATAGAAAACCTTTCTGCGCAGCAATCATATTATTCTTTGTAATTTTTTCATAAGGAACAATATATTTGCTCAATTCGGACGATGACATATTCCCATCAATCGGGTCAACCTTACATAAATCCCTTAACTGCGCCTCATAGCCACTACCCCAATATAACATCCCTTCAACGCGATAGGGTTTGGTTTTAAACTGATCGCAAGCACGCCACCTTTTCAAATCATCCCAACGAAAAGCTTCTGCACACAACTCGTTACGCCGTTCTCTACGAATATTATACAAGGTGGGGCTTATCAAAACGCCATGTGAATAGGCTCCAAAATCTCCCTTAGCCTCTTCCGCCATAAGGGTGGCTGCAACAGTTTTAGTAAAATCCTCATCAACCTTAGCACGACGCCTCAATGCCTTCCAATATTTCCCCGCTGTCCCATCTATATTTCCACTTCTCTCATAAGATGCTTCCATGTAGATAAGCAATGCTTCAGCAGCACGGAAAACAATACCACCCGAGGTACCAGCATCATGATCGTTAGCCATATGGCTATCATAGTGTTTGCCTTTCTTAATGATAAAACCAGTAGTAGCCAGACTACCTTTATCACCATAAATATAGCGAATAGTACAATGAGATGGGATACCGGTAGTGCTATAATAGTTAACATCACCCATATCAACAGTATTTGCGTCTCCAGGTTTTTTGGTAAAGATCATGATACGCGAGTCTCTATTTTTTAATGTAGAATTAACTCCCAATTTTTCCCAATCAGGATCATATCCCGAAGCAGCAGCATAGACAGGGAGCCCATTACGCATTAAAAAAGAGTTGATCATACCGCGTGACCAACCGGATCCACCACCGTTACGAGTTAATTCCATTTGCAAGTTATTGACAGTCAACCCTTCTTTAAACTGTTTCCACATAAGAATTTCATCATACCCTTCCATGTTTACATCACAAAACATTGTATAATAAGGATTGATTGATACCATTGCAGCACTCATTCCTTCGGGAGTATCAGTATTTTCTGCTAAACGATCTACGATATAATCGCCTACTACCTTAGATGACTTCATCGCTTCATCTAAGAAATAATTAATTTCGTTATCTATATTAAAACCTGCTACGTCAGTTGCATTTCCTTGCCAACCCGGTCCTCCTGGAACAAAAGCAGTACCCTTGTGGTATTTCTCCCAAGTAGCTTCAAACAGAGCAACACGAGCTCGAAGCAAATAAGCTACATTCTTACTGACACGATTCTTTCCTCCAGGTGCTTTTTCAAGTAATAATTCTATTGCCCTATCCAAATCTTCGAGGATAAACCGAGCTACTTTGTTACGTGGTTGACGTTTACTGCTCTCAATTAATGTAGCCTCAATGTCTGGGAGTGCAGTTGTAACAATCGGTAAATCTCCTAAAGCGACTAACTTTTTATAGTAATTATATGCACGAATTACATACATTTCACCAATATAATGCTTCACATTGTCCTGATTTCCGGTTATTAATCCCGAATCAAATTTGGGCAATACATTATCAAAAAAATAGTTGCACGAACGAATTTTATCCCAAGTCCAATCACCTTCACCTGATGGAACTTTCTTTTGCCCAGGAATCCAAAATGAAGGATAATCACCACTTACTTGATTATCGGTATCATTATCTTTAGCAAAAAGATTAAGACCATAGGCATTGTCAACCGTTTCAAACGGATAGGCATTAATCGTGTAGGCTGCCAAATCACTTTCTGCTGTAAAATATCTTTCGGGAATAACCTGATCCAACGGTTCTCTGTCAAGAAAATCATTACAGCCTGTTAGAGTCCCAAACAAGAAAGTTCCTATTGTAAAAATTTCTATGTATTTTTTCATAATATTCTAAAATTAAAAAGTTACACTTAATCCGAACGAAACCGTCTTCGACAATGGATAAGTACATCCATCCCAATTACCAATACCAACCGTTTCGGGATCAAAGGTGTCAGTCAAATTAGTAATTGTAAATAAGTTCTCGGCAGAAGCGAATAGTCGTAGATTAGTTAAGTTACACTTTTGAGCCCATAAGGTCGGAAGCGTATAACCCAATGTCAAGTTCTTCAAGCGGCAATATGCTGCATTTTGTAAATAAGCCGATTGAGATTCTCGGTTTCTTCCATTTTCGAGCAAACGTGGATAATAGGCATTTACATTGGCTCCTAAAGGACTTTTGGAGTCTTCGGGACGGAAATAGTCCAAATGAGGTTTAAATATATTCGTCTGCCAATAGCCTACTGCCCCCCAGAACATGGTAGACCCACTTCCAGGCATATAATCACGTTTCAATGTTCCTTGAAAAAATAGTTTCAAATCGAAGCCTTTCCAAGCAGCATCCAGATTCAGTCCGAAATTATAGCGTGGAGTACTGTTTCCAATTACTTTCAAATCTCCATGATCATTCAAAGTCTTATTTCCACGGCTTATTTTACCATCACCGTTTAAGTCTCTATACATAATATCGCCTGCTCCCCAACCAGAGCCAATAGCATCTTGCGCACCATTCGACATACTTGCCAGGTGATCCTTCATCTGTTGATCCGTCTTTGCAATACCCACAGTTTCAAATCCCCAAATATCACCCACAACAGCACCAGGATAATAAACTATATTATTGTCCTTATCAAGTATAGTATTAGATGGATTAGGGTATTTATCAATTACCACTTTATTATCCGACAATGATAAAGTAGCCCCATATTTAAAATCCCGAATCTGGTCGCGCCAATTAATCTGAATCTCCCAGCCTTTAGAAGTCATATTAAGGTTATTTACCTTCGGAACTCCAATACCTAAAATAGTAGGTAGTTCGGGAGCCGGGCCAACCATGTCTTTTGATTTACGCTGAAAATAATCGAAATTTACATTTAAACGATTGTTAAGCATCGACAAATCGAAACCAAAATTCAATGTCTGTGTTTTCTCCCAAGTCAATAAAGAGGATACCAAAGCAGATTCACTTGATATATTAGGTTTCGCGCCATTGACTAGCCACCCTCCCTGTGAGTAGTTGCCCCACTGATCTTTATTGATATTAATCGTACGATAGAACGGATACCAGTTGTCTGTATTTTGATTGCCTAACTCTCCCCACGAAGCCCGAAGCTTTAACGTATTTATTAAGTCGGTCATATCCTCAAAAAAACCTTCACGAGCAATATTCCACCCCAAAGAAAATGAAGGGAACCAATTCCAACGATTGTCTCTCAAGAAACGAGAAGTACCATCATAACGCAAATTAGCTTCAGCCAAATAACGTCCTTTATAATCGTAGTTTAAACGCCCAAAAAAGCCGGAAGTGGCCCATTCAGAGTAACCACCTCTATTTTGTGGATTAACTTGTGCTGTATTCAGTGTAGGAACACCCGACATAATGCCATCTTTTGATGCTCTTATGTCTCTTTGCTTAAACAATTCACTTTGAAATCCCAACATAACCTTAAAATTATGTCCGCTTTCTAACTCTTTGAAATATTCTGTATAAATATTGGGGTTAAAAAAGTTGCTTTTATAAGCAGACTCAGACACACTAGAAGTTTGATTGGCGATAACATAAGGATCCTTTTTCACATCATAACCATAAACTGTTTGATAATCAGAATGATCAAAATTATAGTTAGAACGATAGTTCAGTTCAATCGTTGTTTTCCAATTCTTAACAGGTTCTATAAGAAATTGTAATTGCTGAGCCAACACATCAGCCTGCGATTTATAGCGCCCACCTTCAGTTAACTGATATATTTTTGACTCTGCCGTATAAAAACCGTTAGGATCGACAACGGGAATAACAGGCCAATAACGACAAACATCATAATAAAACACATTGCTTTTTATATCTCCGCCAGCAAATGAAGGGGCTTCATAGTCAATACGATTAAAGCGCATTGTATAGCTCAATTTGAGCCAGGACGACAGTTCTGCATTCACCTTGCCTGTAAATGAATAACGTTGTTTGTTATCATCTCCAAATTTTAGTAAACCTCCTTGATTCAAGTAGTTAGCCGAAATATAATATTGAATTTTTTCGGTCCCACCGTTTGCACTTAATGAGTGTTCTTGTGTAAAACTATCACCAAATAATGTTTTCAACCAATCAGTATTTCCAGTAGGCATTACATCCAAGCGCTGTGGGTCGTCAAAAGAATTCCATCTCCCCCCATCTGTAGCCCACATATACTGCGTACCTTTGCCTGATTGAAAATCGAGAATTTGCTGTAACTTAGTTTGACTATACATCGGAGTTTGACCACCATTAGTCAGCTGATCATTAATGGCAAGGGCAAAATTATATGAATCGGCCATCTCTGGCATATTCAAAGGAGAAACCAAACGAAAGTTATTATTATAGTTTACAACTGTTCTACCCGACTTTCCTTTTTTAGTGGTAATTAAGATAACACCACCTGGTGCACGAGATCCATAAATAGAAGAAGCGGCAGCATCTTTCAATACCGAGATATTTTCTATATCTTGGGGATTAAGAGCATTTATATCACCTTCCATCCCGTCTATCAACACCAATGGTTCTACTTTGGAACCTGCACCAATGGTACCAATACCACGAATGTTGAATTTTTTACTTCCACCCAAAGAACCACCAGCATCACCAGTAGAAATATTCATCCCTGGAACAACTCCTTGGAGCGCCTCAACTGTGGAGTTGACAGGACGAGATGAAAGTTCTTTTGCATCTACAGTAGAAACCGCTCCGGTTAAATTGACTTTCTTTTGTGTACCAAACCCAACAATAACAACTTCGTCCAAAGCCTGTGTATCTTCTATCAGAACGATACGTAACTGTTTCTGATTGCCCACCGTTACATCCTGCTTCAAATAGCCAATATACGTAACTTCGAGTACAGCTTTGGGATCGATATCGATAGAGAAGTTACCATCCAGATCGGTAATAGTTCCCACGGAAGCCCCTTTGATACGTACATTGGCGCCGATGATCGGTTCTCCTTTGGAGTCGACAATAGTACCGGATATTTTACTCTTCTGTTGTGCCGCACTCACATGGGCCGATGTATTCTCCGATGCTTTAATCGGTTGTTTCGACAAGATGATGTGATTACCTTCCAACTTGTAATAGATATCGGTTCCTTTCAGCAGTTTATCTAAAACCGCTGAAACCGATTGGTTTTTAGCATTAACGGATGCCTTACGATCTATCTTGACCTGATTGTTGTAAATAAACAAATAACTCGTTTGACTTTCTATCGCATTCAGTATTTTATCCAACTCTACGTTGTTCATTTGGATACTGACCTTGGCATCTTGTGAATATGTTTTTTCGGCATATGCACTGAAAACGCAAATCATGAGTAAAAGAGCAGTGATTCGCATAATTCTAAAAGAATGTTTAAATTGAGTCTTTTTAGGGTAATTCCTCCCCAACAAAGTGTTGTTTTTCATAACTTTGTATTGATTTTTAATTAATACTTTTTTCCATTTAAAAGTTAGTGTTAAAATCTGGCCGATAAGTATTGCACTACTTGTCGGCTTTTTCTTGAATATTCAAACTTATTACTTCATAGGCTTTTCATTTTTAAGGGGTGATTAATGTATTTAGTTGATATAGATAATCGAACCATCATTTGTCTTTGTATATTTTATATTAATATCTTTCTGCAATATATTGAGCGCATAGTCAATACCGTCTGCCTGTCTGAATTTTCCGGTATAATAGTATTTGAGTGCTTCTTTATTGTTTATGATTATCTCGACACCATAATATTTTTCAAAGCATTTCATGATATCTAAAAAGGCTTCGTCTTTGAAGCAGATCAGTCCCTCTTTCCAGCGATAGGCATCGTAATTATCAAGCTTGGTAACTTCAAGTTTACCATCTTTCAAAACAGCCTTCTGGTCGGGAACGAGCCGGATGCTTTGGTTCGGATCAGCCGGACGGTTTATCTTCACACTGCCGTGCATCAGGGCTGTTTCAAACTCTTCGTGTCCTGGATAGGCCGACACATTAAACTGAGTGCCCAATACCTCTACATTGTATTTTTCGGTTTGTACAACAAACGGGCGTTTTTCATCTTTGGTTATATCAAAGTAGGCTTCTCCTTTTAAAATCACAACACGCTCATTGTCGTTAAAGGAGTTGGCATACTGTATGGTAGTACGTGCATTGAGCCATACATTACTACCATCGGGAAGCGTGACATTGGCACGCTGTCCAGCAGGTACGGAAACAATATTCATTGATTGCGGATACAAGGATTGCTTGTATTGTTGGTAGAAGTAACTAATAGATAAGGTAAGAAGCATAACTCCTACCATCTTCAGCCATTCTACTTTCAGTATAGACCGACAGAGCGTTTTCGGTTTCGAAAATGTACTTTTCTTTTCTTCCTTAGCGGCAAGGGTGCTATCGGGGGACAGGTTGCTATGAAGCACCAACGCATTGAACATCTTTCTTTCCTCATAAAAAGCCTGCTCATTCTCTGCACTGTTTTCTACCCACGATTTGATGTTCATTCCCTCTTCGACCGAAGCCGTTCCTTCAAAAAACTTATATAATTGTTCTCTCTCCATTCTTTAATATACTATACACCTTTAGGGGCTATACTAATGATAGCACTTGAGGCAATAATATCCCTAGCGGTGTATTAGAAAAAATAGAGAAAAAGTAGAAAATAGTCTTTCAGGTTTACACGCAGCACTTTAAAAGCTTTGCCCATATGGAACTCTACGCCCTTGGTCGTAATGTTTAATTGTGCGGCTATCTCTTTATGCGATTTATGTTCGTAGCGGCTCATTATAAATATTCTACGGGTTTGTTCGGGCAGACTGTTGAGGGTCGATTCAACAATCGCCTGTATCTCGCCGGTGAATAATGCGTAAGGCTCGCACGCTGCCAATGAGGTGATACGGCTATCCAACTCCCATTGGTAGTAGTTTTTCATCTGCTCGGAATACTCCTCGCGAATCGCCACATGGCGCAGATAGTTCAATGATTTATGCTTGATAACGGTCAGTATATAGCCCGGGATACTCAATTGGGCATCAACGCTATGCCGGTTTTCCCAATAATACATCAGTGCCTCTGTTGTGATGTCTTCGGCAACATGGTTATCTCTGACATACGAGTTTGCAAAACGTAAGAAACGCAGATGGTATTCTTCGTAGAGCTTATTAAATACGACAAGGTCTTCCGTGTTTAGTTTATGCATTTTTTCTTCATTAGATGCGATACTACCCGTCAAGCAAAACGTTTCTTTAGATTTGTTTTCACAAATATACATTTTAAAATTGGAAGGTAAATCTATTAAAAAGTTAAAAGATCTTATTGTAATTTATAACCTACCTACACGGTACGATGAAGGGGGCGGATTGGTTTTTCCTATTCAATTGCCATTTGATCTCAATTATAATTCTTATTTTTGCAATTCATTATATAAATAAGGAAAAGATGAACTACGGATTTGTGAAAGTAGCTGCAGTAGTGCCGCAGGTAAAAGTAGCCGACTGCCAATTCAACGCCCAAAAGATTGAAAGCCTCATAGCAACTGCTGATAAGCAGGGGGTGCAGATTATCACCTTCCCCGAGATGTGTATCACGGGCTATACCTGTGGCGACTTGTTTGCACAGCAACTACTGCTCGAAGAGGCAGAGATGGCATTGATGCAGATACTCAACACAACCCGTCAGCTCGATATTATTTCGATTCTGGGGATGCCTGTCGTCGTTAACTCAACCATCATCAACGCTGCTGTAGTGATACAGAAAGGCAAGGTGCTGGGCGTGGTACCGAAAACTTATTTGCCCAACTACAAAGAGTTTTACGAGCAACGCTGGTTTACATCCGCCTTGCAGGTGAGCGAAACCACGGTACGACTCTGCGGCCGGGTAGTACCGATGGGCACCAATCTATTGTTCGAGACCTCACAGGCTACTTTTGCCATCGAAATATGCGAAGATCTATGGTCGCCCATCCCACCGAGCTCTGCGCTGGCACTGCAAGGTGCCGAGATCATCTTCAACCTCTCGGCCGATAACGAGGGCATCGGCAAGCATCAATACCTCTGCTCGCTCATCAGCCAGCAGTCGGCCCGGTGCATAGCGGGATATGTTTTCTCGTCGTGCGGCTTTGGCGAGTCGACTACCGATGTGGTCTTTGCCGGCAACGGGCTCATCTACGAAAACGGAACACTGCTGGCACACCACGAACGATTCAGCCTCGAAGAGCAGCTCATCATCAGCGAGATCGATGTGGAACGCCTGCGTGCCGAGCGCCGCGTCAACACTACCTTTGCTGCCAATAAAGGCAACCTGCCGGGCAAAGAACCGATCCGCATTACCACCGAAGCGGTCAACAGCAAGCCACTCGAGCTGACACGCACCTTTAAGATGCACCCGTTCGTGCCTCAGGGGCACGCACTCGATGAGCGTTGCGAGGAGATATTCTCAATTCAGGTAGCGGGATTGGCACAACGACTGGTGCACACGGCTGCGCGCTCGGCAGTGATCGGTATCTCGGGCGGGCTCGACTCTACACTGGCATTGCTGGTCTGCATCAAAACGTTCGATAAACTGGGATGGTCGCGCCAAGGCATCATAGGCATCACCATGCCGGGCTTCGGAACCACCGACCGCACCTACAACAACGCTCACAGCCTGATGCAGACGCTCGGCATCACGATACGCGAAATCAGCATACGCGAGGCTTGCATTCAGCATTTCAAGGATATAGACCACGATATCAACCTGCACGATGTGACGTACGAGAACTCGCAGGCACGCGAGCGTACACAGATATTGATGGACGTAGCCAACCAAACAGGCGGCATGGTGATCGGCACAGGCGATCTCTCGGAGCTGGCTCTGGGCTGGGCTACCTACAATGGCGACCATATGTCGATGTACGGTGTCAACGGAAGTATTCCCAAAACACTGGTCAAATACCTGGTGCAATGGGTAGCTAAACATGGCATCGACGATGAATCGCGCGCCACGCTGCTCGATATTGTCGATACGCCGATCAGCCCCGAACTGATTCCTGCCGACGAGAACGGAGAGATCAGTCAGAAAACTGAGGACTTGGTAGGCCCTTACGAGCTGCACGACTTCTTCCTCTATTACTTCCTGCGCTTCGGCTTCCGCCCCTCGAAGATCTTTTTGCTGGCCTCGGTTGCCTTTGGCGAGATATACGACCGGGCAACGATCAAGAAGTGGTTGGGCACGTTCTTCCGCCGGTTCTTCAACCAGCAGTTCAAACGCTCCTGTCTGCCCGATGGGCCGAAAGTGGGAAGCATCTCCATCAGTCCGCGAGGCGATTGGCGCATGCCGAGCGATGCCAGTTCGGCTGCCTGGCTGCGCGAAATAGAGAACTTATAGAAAGCTTTACTATGACGTGATCCTTACAAAACGCCTTTACTCGAGGGTAGTTCGAAGTTATAAATATCGCGTTTCATCGCCATTTTGAGCGCGCGCGCCAATGCTTTGAAGATGCCCTCGATCTTGTGGTGTTCGTTCTGCCCCTCGGCTTTGATGTTGAGGTTCATCTTGGCAGCATCGCTCAGCGACTTAAAGAAGTGCAGAAACATCTCGGTAGGCATCTCTCCTATCTTTTCGCGGCGAAACTCCGCCTCCCAGACCAACCACGCCCGTCCACCAAAGTCGAGACAGACCTGACAAAGGCAGTCGTCCATCGGCAAGGCATATCCATAACGTTCGATGCCCCGTTTCGAACCCAGTGCCTGATAGATACACTCGCCCAAGGCGATGGCTGTATCTTCGATGGTGTGGTGTTCGTCTACTTCGAGATCGCCTTTGACGCGGATGGTCAAGTCCATGCCCGAGTGCTTGCCGATCTGTTCGAGCATGTGATCGAAGAAACTCAAACCGGTACGGATATCGCACTGCCCGCTACCGTCGAGGTTCAGGGCAACGAAGATATCGGTCTCCTTGGTCGTGCGTCGTACCTCGGCTTTGCGCTCGCCGGCAAAGAGAAACTCAGCAATGCGATCCCAGTCGGTCGTAGCGAGTGCACAGGTCGATTCGAGCCCGGCTTCGCGCAGCAGCTCGGTGCTCTCTTGCAGGTAGATGGCGCGACAACCGAGGTTCCGGGCAAGCTCCACATCGGTGGGGCGGTCGCCTATCACAAAGCTTCCGGCCAGGTCGTACTCGGGGTTGTCGAGGTATCGGCCAAGCATCCCGGTACGCGGTTTGCGCGTCGGCGCATGGTCTTCGGGAAAGCTACGGTCGATCAGTATGTCGTCAAAGCAAATGCCTTCGCCAGCCAGTGTTTTCAGCATCAGGTTGTGGGCAGGCCAGAAGGTCGCTTCGGGGAAAGAGTCGGTTCCCAGTCCGTCTTGATTGGTCACCATGACGAACTCAAAGTCGAGTTTGCTGCGGATGAAACCCAGGTTGCGAAACACCTTGGGGTAGAACTCCAGTTTCTCGAGCGAGTCGAGCTGATAGTCGACAGGCGGCTCGACAACGAGCGTACCGTCGCGGTCGATGAATAGTACTTTTTTCATGAGCGATAGTTTTTTAATGCCTCCATCAGTTGGCTGTTTTCGAACGGATTGCCGATGGTAATGCGCAGGCAGTTGCCACAAAGCGATACCGAATGGCGGTTGCGCACAATAATTCCCCGGTCTACCAAATAGGTATAGATGCGCGAAGCATCATCTACCCGAGCCAAGAAGAAGTTGGCATCCGATGCAAAGACCCGAAGCACGCACGGCAAGGCTTCTACCTGCCGCATCAGCACCTCGCGTTCGGCTTTGAGGGTCTGCACCCACTCGTTTATCTCCTCGTAGCGGCTTAGCATATCAAGGGCTTGCTGCTGGGTGAGTTGGTTTACGTTGTACGGATACTTGATTTTGCTCAGTATGCCGATAATCTCGGGCGAGGCAAATGCCATGCCCAGACGGATGGCCGCACAGCCCCATGCCTTGGAGAATGTTTGCAGCACAATGAGGTTGGGATAGCGATCGAGCATCCCGGCAAACGAGGGCAAGGAGGAGAAATCGATATAGGCCTCATCGACCACCACCAACCCGTCGAAACGGTTCAGCAGGATTTCGATCTGCGTATGCGACAGGTCGTTGCCCGTGGGGTTGTTGGGCGAACAGAGAAAGATGAGTTTCGTGTGTGCATCGGCAGCCGCCAGCAGGGAGTCGGCGGTAAATTGGAACTGCTCATCGAGCAATACCTTGCGATACGCCACGTTGTTTACATCGGCACACACCTGATACATACCGTAGGTAGGGTCGATGGCAACGACATTGTCCGTGCCCGGCTCGCAGAAAGCACGAAAGAGCAGGTCGATGGCTTCGTCGCTGCCGTTGCCCAGAAAGATCTGCTCGGGGCGCACGTGCTTGATCGGAGCTAGCACCGCTTTGAGCTCGTGCTGCATGGGGTCGGGATAGCGGTTGTGGGGCAGGTTATAAGGATTCTCGTTGGCATCGAGAAACACCGAGGCGGTAGCTCCCTTGTACTCATCGCGTGCCGACGAGTAAGGCTTTAGCTTCCATATATTGGGGCGGGTCAGTTCTTGTAACGTTCTCATGGCAGAAAGTCGGATTAAGTGTTATATATACTGTTTCTATTTCATCTTCAAGCTGTTCAGTCTCACCGTTACGGCATTTTTGTGGGCATCGAGCTGCTCGTTGGCCGCCATACATTCGATAGCCGGACCGATGGCCGCCATGCCCTGAGGCAGAATCTCCTGAAAGGTGATTTTGCGGATGAAGCTGTCGAGGCTCACACCGCTGTACGCCTTGGCGTATCCGTTGGTGGGCAACGTATGATTGGTTCCGGAGGCATAGTCGCCCGCACTCTCGGGCGACAGCGAGCCTAAGAATACCGAACCGGCATTGACCACCCGCTCGCCTACCTCGAGGTAGTTTTCGGTTTCGACGATGAGGTGTTCGGGTGCATAGGCATTGGTCATGGCGATGGCCTCGTCCATGTCTTTCACCAGAATGAGCTTGCTGTGGGCAAGCGACTGCGCAGCCAGTTCGCGGCGCGGAAGCTCCTGCAACTGTCGCTCCACCTCTGCGAGCACAGCTTGCTGCAACTCGGCAGAGGTCGTGATCAGTATCGCCTGACTGTCGGCTCCGTGCTCGGCTTGCGACAAGAGGTCGGCCGCCACAAACACCGGATTGGCAGAAGCATCGGCCAGCACCTCCACCTCCGAAGGGCCGGCAGGCATGTCGATGGCTACGTCGCGCAGGCTCACCAACTGCTTGGCAGCGGTGACGTACTGATTGCCCGGACCGAATATCTTGTACACCCGCGGCACACTCTCCGTGCCGTAGGCCATGGCGGCAATGGCTTGCACGCCTCCTATCTTACAGATTTTACTAACCCCTGCCAGTTGTGCGGCAAAGAGAATAGCGGGATGAATCCGCCCGTTCTTGTCGGGGGGCGTACAAAGCACAATCTCCTTGCAACCGGCTATGCGCGCCGGAACAGCCAACATCAGCACCGTAGAGAAGAGCGGTGCCGTTCCTCCGGGAATGTAGAGCCCTACTTTCTCAATGCCTACCGCCTTCTGCCAACAGGTTACGCCCGGCATGGTTTCGACCTTGCGCCCGGTAAATTGCTGTGCGGCATGAAACGTTTCGATGTTCCGTTTGGCCAAACAGATAGCCTCTTTGAGGGTCGAATCGACGCGCGCCACTGCCTCCTCGATCTCTGTGGGGGTAACCAACAGCGAGGTAAGCACCGCTTTATCAAACGTGGCTTCGTAATCTATCACAGCTTGGTCGCCTTCGGCTCTAACCCGGTCTATGATGGTGCGAACGGTATCAAACAGTTGCTCGGTATGGAGCGCAGGGCGTTTGAGCACCTCCGCCCACTCTTCCGGCGAGGGGTAGTTAATCAGTTTCATAAAATCATCTTTTCAATGGGTAGTACCAAGATTCCTTCGGCTCCGAGTGCTTTGAGCTTGCCGATAATCTCCCAGAATCGTTTCTCGTCGAGCACCGTGTGCACCGAGCACCAGCCCTCTTGTGCCAACGGCATAATCGTGGGACTTTTCATGCCGGGCAGCACACTGATAATCTCCTCCAGATGTTCTTTGGGAGCGTTCATCAGCACGTATTTCTTATCTTCGGCAGCTTTAACGGCATCCATGCGAAACAGCAACTCGGCCAGCACCTCGCGCTTCTCCTCGCTCATCTGCTTGCAGCCGATCAGCAACGCTTCCGACTTCATCACCACCTCTACCTCCTTGAGGCGGTTGCTCACCAGCGTAGAGCCCGAGCTCACGATATCGAAGATGGCGTCTGCCAACCCAATGCCGGGAGCTACCTCTACCGATCCGGTGATGACGTGCACTTCGGCCTTCACCCCGTGCTTCTTCATAAAGCTGTTCAGGATGGCGGGATACGACGTGGCAATCTTCTTACCGTTGAACCACGACACACCTTGATAGTCGATATCCTTGGGCATGGCGAGCGACAAGCGGCATTTGCTGAAGCCGAGGCGTTTGATGATCTCTGCATCTTCGCCCTTCTCTACGTATTCATTCTCGCCCACGATGCCCAGATCGGCCACTCCGGTGGCTACCGACTGAGGAATATCGTCGTCGCGGAGGAACAGCACCTCGATGGGAAAGTTGGACGACTGCACCAACAACGTGCGCTTGGTAGCACCCAGTTTGATATCCGATTCTTCGAAAAGGGCCATTGTTTCTTCAAACAGGCGGCCTTTGGCCTGTACTGCAATTCTTAGCATGATTTCTTCGTTATTTTTTAAAAAAAAAGAGGCTCGCCTCATCGGCAAGCCTCGCTTCTATGTCATTGTTTACACAATATCATTCACGCCCACCGAGTTATTCGTTAGGAAAATGATGATGATGATGTGTAGTTGTATATTTCATTGTTTTCAATATTACAGCGACAAAAGTAAAGCATTTGTTTCGAACTAACAAACATTTATCACAAAAAGTTCGATTTTAATTTCAAATCAACGGAAGAATCTCTTCTGATTCGACTTCGCAGCCGAGAAAGCGCATCTCCTCTTTGGCTTTCTCTTTCGAAAAGGTGAAGTAAGTGCACAGGGCTTCGGTGCACAACTCGGCATATTGATTATAGAGTTTGGCTTCGACCAGCACCACGTTTCGTTTCACCTCGCGGATGGTAGCCCGCAGCACAATGTGCGAGTCGTCGGTACTTATTGGCTTGCGGTAGCGTGTCTCCATTTTCGAGGTCACCCCGGTGGTTTGCAGCTTGCGCACAATGGTCCAGGCGCATATCTCGTCGAGCAGTACGGCCTGAATACCTCCATGCAGCGTATCGATCCAGCCCTGATACTCGGGACGGGGCTTCCAGATGCTCAGTACCTCATCGCCGTCTTCGTAAAACTCCATTTTCAGTCCCGCCTGGTTTTGCTGCGCACAGCCGAAGCAGTTGTAACCTTCGACCTCTTTCCAAGGATTTATAATCTTTTTCATACCGGTTGATTTTATTTTTATATAGAAATATAAAAGTACAAAGAAAAGTCCGAAGAACCACCAATAGTCCGGAGATTTTAAAAGAACCTCCGGAGATTTTTTAAAGATACCACGCTAAAAAACCTCCGGACGATTCGAATCACTTCCCGTCAATCAGCCGGGCATCACTCCCACACCTCGGCTTTTACCTCAAAGCAGGGACACTCTTTGATGCGTTCCCAAGGATCGACGATGCCGTTGTAATTGCTATCGGGGCTCAGATCGCGATGCCCCAACACCTGCGCATCGGGATAGCGTTGCAAGAGCTCGCCCACCAGCGTGCGCAATGCCCTGCGTTGGTGGGGCGTGCGGGTATCGGCAGGGCGGCCGTTAGCATCGAGCCCACCCTCATAGCATACACCTAGGCTCACCGCATTGTATCCGCGGGCATGCGCACCGGGTGTATCTTCGGGGCGCATCGGCTCCACCTCTCCGCTTTTTCGGATGTAGTAATGGTATCCGCCCGAGGAGAATCCGCGGAAACGATGAGCCGTATCTACATCGCGGGCACTGAAATCACTGTCGGCACGGGTGGCCGAACAGTGAATCACGATCAGCGCAATTGCTCTCATGGCTGCCTGTCTTTGCACTCCTTGCTGCAACACCGCTGCGTCATTGCCTGCGCCAACTGCTCTTTGAGAGCGAATATCTCGGCATGCATCTCCTTGACCTTGGTGCTGAGTTCAAAATAATCTTTGAGCACCTTCTCCAGCTGGTCGACCAGAAATTCGTACTGCCCCATAATCAGGTCGCTAAACTCCTTGATACGCTTGGCATCCTTCTTTCTGAAAAACGGAAGAATAACCAATACACACTCCATCAATTTCTCTAAAATTCCTTTCATCTTGCTACGTTTTTTTTAATAAATACTACGATTATTCAAACGGGTTTTCGGGTTCGCCCTCAGGGTCGCCATCATCAAGCATTTGTTCGGCACGCGTCAGCACGCGAGTGTAGACAAGCACTTTGGTCATGTCGGTCAGTGCCTTGCCCGGACGGAAGTTAATGCGCGCCCGTTTGATGAGCGATACACTGAACTCTTTCTTCACCGCTACGCCGCTGCTCGAAAGTCCCATTTGCAGACTGCCCAGATCGCCCAGACGAACGATACGCCCTGCCTTCAAGGCACGCTTAGCCTCGTAGATGATGCCGGCAATGGCGGCACGCACATCGGTCTCGGTACAGGTGCTGCGATTGGTGATAGCCTCGCACATCTCTTCAAAATCCAACTCGCCCGAGGCCTGTGCCTGAGCATAATACTTCGCCGGATCGTCCTTCTTCAAAGGATTCTTTCTCGGCACAACCGAATAGGGAATAGTAATTGCCATAATCTTTACATTTTTAAATGAATAATAAAACTATCTCTCGTTTGATAAAGCAAAAATAGGTTATTAAAAACAAGCAAGAAGATGCAACGAAGTTTAACAAGTTTTCATGATAAAAAGGAGGTACACAACTTTGATAAGTCATTTATTATCAGTATATTTATAGCATAACCAACATACAATATCATGCAAAAGAATCAAGAAGAATTTATCATCCGTGCCTATACCAAGGCCGAACTGGCACACTTGTACAACCCAACGCTTTGTCTCAAAGGTGCACTACAGGTGATGCGTCGCTGGATTATACAAAACAAAAAGCTCTGTGGCGAACTAGAAGAGCTTGGTTATCAAGCGCGCAACCGCATACTCACCCCGCGTCATGTTGAAACCATCGTTCGATACCTGGGTACCCCATAAATATAAAAGAAACTTTCTCTCGAAAAAGAAAAAGTTTCTTTCACCTTGATGGGCATATTCTTTATTTGTGAATGTTTCACCTTACTAATTCATTAAAATCCTATGAAAGAAACAATTAAACGCTTTACCCTTTTCCACAGATTTAACTATCCGGTATCCGAGCTAACCATGGATGAAATTGTAGCACGCATACAAGGAGATGCATATCTGAATCAGATTACCGAAATTCGTACACTAATCGATGCCGGAAACAAAGAAGAAGCCGAAAGGAAGAAAAGAAAGTTAGACAGTGTCACTTTTGCGGCACGTTATAGCGGAGGACGCAAAGACGTCAACATAGTCGACTATACAGGCCATGTAGTGATTGACATTGACAACCTCACGACGCAGGAGCTGTTGCGCATTGTGAAAATCATCAACGAAAGTCCCCATACCATGCTCTCGTTCGTCAGCCCCAAAGGATATGGGATCAAGATCGTGACTCGCGTCTCGCACTTCGACAACACACTACCCGAAAGCATCAAAGAGATCAAAATCTTTCACGCAATGGCCTACAGGCAGGTAGCCAAACATTACGCCACATTGTGCGGGGCAAAGATCGACACCTCGGGCAAGGATGTGGGGCGCACTTGTTTCTTTTCGCACGACCCCAATGCCTATTACAACCCCCAAGCCTCGAGCATAACCATCGACACGAATCAATCCGATACGCCTGCAAAAAGAACAGCTAAACAAGCCGCTCAACCGACTGCAAAAGCAACGGCCGAAAGCACAACGCATCAGCACTCACTCCTCGTTACGCTGTGGTACTATTACAATAAGTCCGAAACCTACGAAGAGGGCAATCGCAATAGCTATCTGTTTAAGTTGGCCTGCCAGTACAACCGCTACGGAGTATCGCATAGCGAGGCACTTACGTTTATCGGCAACCAATTTGGCGGTCTGTCGGCCGAGGAGCTCGGCGGTTTACTACAAAGCGCCTACTCGCACACCGAGGAACACAATACCCGCCACCTCAACGATACCCAAAAACGTATATTGCACATGGAGCAATACATCACCCGACGTTACGATCTGCGTTACAATGTAGTGCGCTGTTGCATGGAATACCGCGAAAAAGGTACGGATAAAGCACCCTTTGTTCTGCTCGATGAACGAATCGAAAACAGCATCTGGGCTCAGCTCAACGAAGCGGGATATGCGTGTAGCAGCAAGGTGGTGCAGAACCTGCTTTACTCCGACTTCAGCGATACGTACCACCCCATACGTGCCTATCTCAACGAGCTTCCCCCTTGGGACGGCAACGACCACATCGGCCGGCTGGCCCAAAGCGTAGTAACCACCGCCCCCGACTTTTGGCGCGAGTGCCTGGAGCGATACCTCGTGGCCATGATTGCCGCAGCCACCAACGACAGTATCGTAAACCACACCGTACTGCTGCTTTGCGGTGGACAAAACGTGGGCAAAACCACCTTTATCAACAACCTGCTGCCGCCACAACTACACGAATACCTGTCGACGGGGATCATCAACCCCACCAACAAAGACGATCTGGCACGTGTGGCGCAATCAATGCTCATCAACCTCGACGAGTTTGAGGGCATGACGAGTCGCGAGATGAATCTACTCAAAGACCTCATCACGCGCAAGGTCATCAGCATTCGCCTGCCCTACGCCCGCCGTTCGCAGAACTTTCCGCACATGGCTTCGTTTGCCGGCACGTGCAACTATCCCGAGGTGCTGCGCGACACCACCGGCAACCGCCGCTTCCTTTGCTTCACCGTGATCCACATCGAATTTATACAGATAGACTACGGACAACTCTATGCGCAACTCAAGCACCTCATGCACAAGCCCGACTACCGCTACTGGTTTACGCCCGAGGAGAATCACCTGATCGAAGCAAACAATGAAAACTTCCTCTTCCACACGCCCGAAGAGGAGTTGCTGCTCACTCACATTCGCAAACCCGAACGGTTTGAACTCCCCGTTTATCTTACCGTAAGCGAGATAGCCGAGTTGATCCGGGAGCGAACAGGGTATTTATATAGTACGGGGGCAAAAATTCAAATGGGACGAATATTAAGTAAGCACAAGTTTGAATATGTAACCAGCAGAAACGGACGCCGTTACTATGTATATGTTATTGACATAGAACAGATCAAGTCAAACCGCCTCCATCTGTAGCACCCAAAAGTGTGAGGGATGTGAGGGATGTGAGGGGCGTTTCATTAATTTATATACCCTGTCTTTTTACTTTTATTTATTTTTTATTTTTTAAAATACAAAGGTTAACATCGTCCCTCATCCTCCCTCACACCTTCGGGCAAATAGCTGATATGACAGGGTGTAGATAGGTTCAGAAAAACATTTTCTTCATATTCAACGCAGAAATACGATAAAAGAGTATCTTTGCAGTAATGATCAAAAAAATAAATAATCATATGAGAAATTATAATTTAGGATTTATTTCAAACGAAAATATATTCGAGCATGTGAAAGAAACGGTAGAACTATATCGTAATAAAATAGACCTAAAGCAATTTAATGAGAACATTGTTGACCCGATCAAATTAACATTCGATTCAAAAATATACGGCAAAAGCTTCGAGGAAATAATAGAAGCGGAATGCATACGCCAAATAGATAAAACCAATACCAATCATATTGGGTATTTTCATCAAAATCTATTTAAATATGTAGGCAACGGGTGGGAAGTACCTGAACATGGTTTTGATATTATCAATAATGACCGCCATATATATGTAGAGTTAAAAAATAAGCATAACACAATGAATAGCGGTGCTGCAACTAGCGTTTATGCGAGTATGCAGAATAAAATATTACATGACGACCAGGCAACTTGCATGCTTGTAGAAGTAATCGCTACAAAATCAAGAAACGAAAAATGGTACAAATCAAAACTTTCTCATGAAAAGATTCGTAGAGTGTCCATCGATAAATTTTATGAAATTGTTTTTGGTGATCCTAATGCATTCTATGCTCTTTGTAAAGCATTACCAGATGTGTTAGATGATGTTATTCAAGAGTTAGAACGCGGTAGCATACATAATAGTGTTTACGAAGAGTTACGTGAATTATCACCAGATACATTCAAGAGCTTATATCTCTTAGCATTCAAAACATACGATGGCTTTTCAAACTTTTAATTACATGCAAGAAAAAATATCTATAAACAATTTTGCTAATATAATGGGGGTTTCCAAAGCGACATTGCAACGCTGGGAAGCAAATGGTACCTATATTCCACAAACAGGTGATGATGGAAGTAAATATTTCTACACCAAAGATTTACTTCACGTTCCTCATATAAGAGAAATGATTAACTCATCCTGGGAGCAAGAAATGCAAATACAGCCTATACGCCCATACACATCAATTGAACTATTTGCAGGAGCAGGTGGTTTAGCATTGGGTATGGAAAAGGCAGGTTTCAGACATATTTTATTAAATGAAGTAGATCATGATGCGTGTGCAACGTTACGATATAATCGCCCGGCATGGCGTGTGGAAGAAAATGACGTCAGAAACATCCCTTTTGCACAGTTTGCTAACCAAATCGATTTCTTATCCGGAGGATTTCCGTGTCAAGCATTTTCCTATGCAGGTAAACAAGGAGGATTTAATGATACCAGAGGAACTCTATTCTTTGAATTAGCAAGAGCCGTACAAGAAATTCGTCCAAAAGTCTTTATGGGTGAAAATGTAAAAGGTCTCACTGCCCATGACGGAGGAAAAACACTAGAAACGATTAAAAATGTAATTAGCGAACTTGGATATACACTCATAGAGCCAAGAGTTTTGCGTGCTATTCAATATCAAGTTCCACAGAAGCGAGAGCGTCTGATTCTCATTGCAATTAGAAATGATTTTGCCGAACATGTTCGATTTCACTGGCCAGAGCCATATCATCGAATAATGACTCTTCAGGATGCTTTTTACAAAGGCGAGTTATATGATACTGATGTACCTATTTCAGCAGGGCAGAAGTATCCTCCCAAGAAACAAAAAGTAATGGAACAAATACCTATGGGAGGTTATTGGAAGGATCTACCAATCGAAATTCAAAAAGAATATATGGGAGGAAGCTTTCACTTAGAAGGTGGAAAAACAGGAATGGCTCGCAGACTTTCACTACATGAACCAAGCTTAACTCTGACGTGTTCCCCCGCGCAGAAGCAAACAGAGCGTTGTCATCCAGTCGAAACACGCCCTTTAACAGTACGCGAATATGCACGTATCCAAACATTCCCGGATCAGTGGAGTTTTTCGGGCTCTCTTTCATCGCAGTACAAGCAAATAGGGAATGCCGTTCCGGTAAATTTAGCTCATGCAATCGGGCGTTCTTTAATTCGCCTACTAAATGAGATAGAACGTTTATAAATAAAAAATTGACTTAATATACTGATATCCTGACCAAAAACAAGCGAACAACTCGCACCTTTCGCACAAAAGGCGGTGGCGTTTTTTTAAAACACCACCGCCTTTTGTTAGTTTCCCGCTCTCTTTTCAAAGAAAACGATCGCCTTTTTTATCTCAGCCTTACTCCCACTCGCCTGCCCGGAGTTTCTTTTCGTAAGAGACAAGCGTTTCGACAGACAGAACTTTTCCATTATCGGCATTGGTCACTTCGATGACCGAGGACAATACACGGAAGATACGTTCGTAATTTCTCAGACCATGATAAGTCAGCTCGCCTTGTTCGATAGCCTTGACCACCAAGCGAACATACGCCTTGGGGCATCCTCGGTAATCTATTTTATCGGGAGCAAGTTGTAGTAGCTCTCGCTCGAGGTGACCGATTACTCTTTTTTTTATCAAGAGCCTCGATGAGTTGTTTGCTCGACTCGGCGATTTGCTTATCCAACTCTTGTAGTTCAATTCTCCTTGTTTCGTACATATTACTTTTAGTTTTTAGTTATTACTCATCTTGCCCTTTGTATGGCTTGGTATTCCATACCAACAGTGCCAGCAGCACCGACAGCAAGGCTGCACCAATCCAGAAAAAGTTGATATAGGTAAAGTCGTATCTTTCGACACCATTTACTACCGTTTTATTGCCCTCTATCAATACGCCGCTCATTACATCTTGCAACCCCGCTCCTATGTAACTGGCAACACCCACAACACCCAGTGCAGCACCCGAAGCACTGCGCGGAGCGATATCGACCGCCATCAGTCCGCCCAAGAAGCAAATAAGTACACCGATGCCCAACCCAAAGAGTATCATTGCCAATACATCGACCCAGAAATGAACCCCGGGTGCAAGTAGAAAGAAGCAAAGAGCCACTACGTTCATCAGCCCGAAGATAAGCGCAGGAACGTTGCGACGACCACCAAAGAAGCGATCGGAGATCACACCCGAAAATACCGTACCGATGATTCCGCAAACGGAACTAATCGAGATAATCAAACTGGCATCGAGCGTGCTATAACCTTTCTGAGCTTCGAGGTAAAACACACCCCAACTATTGACTGCATAGCGACTGATGTACATAAAGGCACTCGACAGAGCCAGAATCCAAACAGCAGGATTGCGCAATACAGCGCGTTGGGCACGATTGAAATCGGCTGTATCGACCGTATTCTGAGAGGTGTTTGCGGTGGGGAGATTCACCGCCGGAAGCCCTTTGCTCTGAGGCGAATCATGAAAGAAACGCCAAATGACCAGTGTACCGATAAGCCCCACTACTCCTGCACCCAAAAAGCCATATCGCCACCCCAAAACGCTAACGATAGAAGCCACGATGATGAACGTGAGTGCTTCGCCTATGTTGTGGCTGGCCGACCAAAATCCGTAGTAAGTGCCGCGCTCCTTGTCGGTAAACCAACGCGAAAGCCCTACCACGCACGAGGCTGCCCCCATGGATTGAAACCAACCGCTGATGCCCCACAGAATAGCAAAAAGGATAAACGATGGGGTGAAACCCAAACAAAGATTGATGACTGCAGTTACCAACAGTCCGGTAGTCATGAACCGATTGATGTTACTTCGATCGGCCAGAAATCCATTGGTAAACTTGCCAATGGCATAGGTAAAGAAGAGTACCGAGCCGATGATACCCAACTCTGTTTCGGAGAAGACTCCTTCGTCTACAATCGGTTTTTTTACTACGTTCAGACTGAGTCGGCAAACGTAATACATACCGTATCCGATGGTTGCAGAGAGAAAAGTAGACCATTGGAAGAGCTTGAGAAGACGTTTATCTCGAGACGAAAACTCCTCGCTACAAGGCTTCGCCGGGGAAGCCTTGTAGAATTGAATGAGTTGTTTAAACATATTATTCTCGAGGAGCCTTTAAGTCGCGACGATTTTTAGCTCGAAGATACTCGATCAGATAGGCCGGACGATCGGTTTGCAGGATGCTCGCATCGAGCGTATCGATCAGGTAGCCGTAGCCTCGGTCGGGGTTTTCGAGCGACTGGTCGTCGTCATGTGCTCCGGCCATGGTGTCCCACAAAGTATTGTACCATATCCGGCTTTTGCCTTTAAGCAAGCGAGCCACCTCCTTGGGTGCAGGGTTCGTGTCCGACAAATAAAGCAATTCGAACGCTACGGGCTTCAATCCTTTCAGGTAGTCGTGTATCTGCTGCATCGCATCGGGTTGGTCGAGGTCTACAATGGGCATAAAGAGCACCTTATCGAGATAGCGGCCAAACTCCCGCTTCACCTGTTCGAGAGGCTTCTTACCTTTCATGATGACCTGATCGGTGGTGCCTGTCTTCTCTAACACCGCATATACTTCGTCGAAGATATCGTACGATTTATCGAGGTTGACCATGATACGACCTTTGGCCAGCAACAATGCTTCTTCGAGTGTGGGAATGGTGTGCTTGGTTCGGATGGCACATCCGTTTCGCAGATTCAGTGTTTTGAGCGAGTCGAGCGTCCACTCATCAACCTTTCCTTTGCCGGTGGTGGTTCGGTCGATCTTGGTGTCGTGCATCAGTATCAATTGCCCGTCTTTGGTTTTGGCTACGTCGAGCTCAACAATATCGACACCCATTTTTATGGCGTTCTCGATGGCTGCCAGAGAGTTTTCGGGAGCATAACGCCAGTCGCCCCGGTGTGCCACCACGAGCACATCGGCCGACGAGGGGTCGAGAAGAGTGGCTCTGATCTTATCCGACGGTCTGTTTTGTGCTTCAACATTGACTCCGCTGCTTCCTATGAGCAACAACGAAATACAAATCAGTATAATCTTATTCATGAGGTTTTAGTTCTTTGATTTATTATTTTTCCTTTGGCTTATTATTTTGTCCTTGACTCATTATTTGATGGTGTATCCCTCGTTTTGCCAACCGGTTGCATCGTTTACATTCTCGATTTCGGCCTGTGGAATGGGGTATAACTGACGATAAGCATCTACGCCCGGAAACACAGTGGCGAATTGACGGGTACGCACCAGATCGAACCAGCGATCGCACTCTAAAGCCAACTCCAACCGACGCTCCTTATAAACAGCCTTTCGGAAGGCTTCTTTAGTGGGAAGTTCTGCCATACTTTTAACCGATAGTCCGGCATTTTTCCGCACGGCATTGAGCGCATCAAAAGCACCTTGCGTAGGGGTAAGGGTTGTTTCGTTGAGTGCTTCGGCATACATCAGCATCACTTCGGCACAACGCAATACGGGAAAGTCGGCACTGGTTTCATTGTTCGTGGCAGGTGCATTGAACTTGCCCGGACGCTGACCGCTACCGGTAGGAGCTACCAAGGCTTTGCGATTGTCGGCGTTGCTTTCGAACTCACCGGGTTCGAGCGAAATAATGTTGCCATTGTCGTTGTTGCGATAGCGATTGTTTTGATGAGCCGACTCTCCCACTCCTCCTTTGAGATACTGAACGGCGAAGATGATGTCTTTGCTCGTTTTCAAATCATTCGGAAAAGTCAACGGCATAGGTACCAGAGAGAGTGCCTTGCCGGACTTAACGGCAGCAACAACGGGGGTTAGCTCGGTGATTACATCGGCAGTTTTGCCTTGATATAAATACACTTTGGCCAAGAGCGTTTGTGCGGCATACGAGGTGGCGCGTCCGCGCTCCTGCTCGGGCCATGTGGCGGGAAGAGCTTTGGCCACGGTGAGGTCTTTCACGATCTGTGCATACGCTTCGCTCACCGGAGCGCGTTTATTATTACGAGCCTCCTCTACGGTTTGCGTATGGGTAATCACAGGCACGTTTCCCCACAAACGTACCAGATTGAAATAGCACAAAGCACGAATAAACGATGCTTGTCCGGCAATCTTCGTTCGCTGATCGTCATTCATCTGCACATTGTCCATGTTTTGCAAGATGAGATTACAACGATAGATGGTGGTATAGAGCGAAAGCCACGAACCGGACAGGTTCGAGTTGGCAGGTGTTTCGGTAAATACCTCTATTTGGTAAGTAATTCCTCCACTGGCACCCGAATTGTCGTTCTTCACATTGTCACCTCGTGTTTCCATCAAGGTCATAAACTTGGCACCGTACTGATCGCCTGACTGCAATTCGTCGTACGCACCGATAATACCGCCCTCGAGTCCTTTTACATCTGTATAAAAGGTTTCCTCGGTAGGAAAGTCGATCGGTTTCAAGTCAAGAAAGCTGTTACAACCCGAAAGGATTGCAACTAAAAAAGCGGATAATATAATTCGTTTCATGCGCTGGTTGTTTTTTAAGTTAGAAAGTAAGATTTACACCGATCGAGGTGGTTCGGGCAAGCGGATATACTCCGTAGTCTTCGCCATTGGTGGTAGCTGCGCTGCGGTTGGACACCTCGGGATTGTAGCCCTCGTACTTGGTAAAGGTAAACGGATTTTGTACAGAGCAATAGATGCGTGCCGACTGAAGATAGGCTTTGCGTATCCAGTTTGCCGGCAAGGTGTAGCCAAGCGAAATGTTCTTGATTCTCAAATACGAACCATCCTCAACGTGCCAGGTAGAGGTTGTTCCGTTCTGCCCTTTGCTCACACGGTTGGCGCGTACGTTCATGCCGCTGCCGGTATCGGTTTCGGATTTCCACCGGTCGAGGGCTCCTTTGTAGTTGTTCATGTTTCCTTCGTGGTTGTAGAAGTAACGGCGCGAAAGGTTCAGTATCTCATTGCCATACACCCCTTGGAAGGTAATGCCGAAGTCGACACCCTTCCAGGCCAGCGTGGCACCGAAACCATACGTAAAGTCGGGCATATAGTTGCCAACAATGGCACGGTCGGTATCGGATATATCGAGAATACCGTCGCCGTTGACATCTTTGTATTTAAAGTCGCCCGGTTTCGTATCGGCAAGTCCATAATTGGTTGGAGAGTCTTTGTAGTGTAGTGTTGCATCGACTTCGGCCTGATTCAGGAAGACGCCTTCGACCACCGGTAAGTAGTAAGAACCGATAGCCTCGCCTACGCGGGTAATGAAGTAAGCATTGCTCACCGAACCCGAAGAGATGATGTCGGCATTGCCCGGCCCCAACTCTTTGACCTCATTGATGTTCTTGGAGATATTGAAATAGACTGTCCAATTAAAATCTCCCATCTGGTGGCTGGTAGCGATATTGAATTCTACTCCTTTATTGTTCACCTTACCGATGTTTTCCAGACGTGTGTCATAGCCTGTGGTCATGGGTACGGGTACATTGAGCAATAGGTCGTAGGTGTTACTATTGTAGAGGTCGAGACCAAGGGTGAGCCGGTTGTGAAAGAAAGAAGCATCGAAACCGACATTGACTTGTGCCGTCTTCTCCCACCGCAACCCGGGGTTCGGCATGCTGCTGGGGGCGGCACCTTTGATGAGCTGCGGACTCGATCCGCCGAGCACATAGCTATAATAGCCTACTTCGCCTTGCGCGCCATAGTTGGGGATACGGAAATTTCCGGTTAAACCGTAGCTGGCACGCAGCTTAAGGTCGTCGATAAAGGTGAGCGACTTCATGAAAGCCTCTTCGGTCATGCGCCAGCCGGCAGAAACGGAAGGGAACCATCCCCAGCGATTGTCTTTGCCAAAACGGGAAGCTCCATCGGCACGGACGGCTCCCGAAAGCATGTATCGCCCCAGGTAGTTGTACTGCACACGGGCAAGACCCGACAACAAAGCCCACTCCGAGGCGTGTGAGTTGCCACGGGTCACTGTTCCGGCATTCAGCGTAGGAATACCATTGGTGATGAATCCGTTGGCAAAAGCATAATTACTCTCATCGCGCTGATATTGCATGGTCCATCCCGCCAATGCGTTGAGCGAATGTCCTTTGTACTCTTTATTGAAACTCAGCGTTTGCTCGAACAGCCAGTTGTAGAGTTTGGCTGTTTTGGAGGTTGCCTCAGGCACCGATTCGGGGTTTCCGGCAGTGTTGGATATCGGAAGTGTTGAGGGACGGAACGTATCTTGCGAATTGTTATAAATATCCATACCAAAATTGGCGCGATATTTTAAACTCGGCAACAAAGCCACCTCACCATAAATATTTCCGAACATACGCGAAACCTTCGTCTGATCTTTCTGCAACAAGGCCAGTGCTACCGGATTCCAAACCTGAGTTTGGCTGTTGCCGATCCTAACAGACCCGTCGGGCATAATCGTTTCGGTATCGGGGCTCCAGGCATTTTGAGCAAAGTTAAAAGTTCCGTCGGCATTGTATACCGAAAAGATAGGAGCACTGTGCAAGGCAGAGGCAATAATACCACCTCCGTCGCTATTGTAAGCTCCATCGGCATTGACTGCGTTCTCTATCGTCACCGAAGGGTTGAAGGCCAGCCCGAATGTAAAGATACCCTCGGTTACATCGAGATTGAAACGGGCACCGTAACGAGTGAAGTCGCTATTGATAATAACACCGTCTTGCTTCAGGTAATCGACCGAAGCATAGTATTTTACTTTCGAGCTGCCACCCGCCACAGATACCGAATGATTTTGTATGCCGGCCGTGCGAAAGATTTCGTCTTGCCAGTTGGTATCGGTCAATCCTTTTTCGCCGTTCAAATAAGGTAAAATCTCTCGGGGTATGATGGTATTGTAATCGTTGCCCGTATTGGCCAAACGAACGGCGTTATTGTCCTTTATATTGAAGTTCAACACGGGCTTGTTCTGAGTTATCAGCTTATTGTTGATAGACTGCATCTTATCTACATACGTATTGTTGCGTGAATCGTTCACCAAATCGGCATACTCGTAAGCATTGAGCATATCAATCTGTTTGGATACGGTTTGAAACCCATAATAGCCATTGTAAGAGACAGTCGATTTGCCCTCTTTACCTTTCTTTGTCGTAATCAAGACCACTCCATTGGAACCCCGGGAGCCGTAAATGGCCGATGAGGAAGCGTCTTTTAATACTTCGATCGACTCCACGTCGTTCATATTGAACGTATTCAACTGTTCCTTGGCCAATGGCACACCGTCGACAACATACAACGGAGAGGTGCCGGCCGTAATCGTTCCGGTGCCACGCACCTTTATTTGCAACGAAGATCCGGGTGCACCTGTCGACTGAGAAACCTGCACACCGGGCATTTTGCCCACCATGGCCTCGGCCATCGAAGTCACAGGTTGTCCTTTCATATCGCTTGAGCGGATACTGGCAATGGCCGTAGTTACATCGCGCTTCTTTTGCACTCCGTAGCCAACAACCACTACCTCGTCGAGTGCCTTACTATCTTCGTGCAGGGTGATCGTTGCCAAACTCTTATCCTTGGCCGATAAGGCAATGGACTTATATCCGATATAAGAAACGGTGAGCTGGGCAGACTCAGGCACATCGGCCAATGAGTATCGTCCGTCGATGTTAGTAATGGTTCCGATGGAGGTTCCCTCGACCAGAATACTGGCTCCGATAATCGGATCGCCACTCTCATCGATCACTACCCCGCTGATCGCTTTGCTTTTCTGCTTCTGCTGAACAATTTCGCCGGACGGCTGTTTGCTCACGGCAATCGTACGATTTGTCTTGTTAAAATAAAGCTTCGATTGGGTCGTTATCTCATTCAGTACCTGCGTCAGGTCGGCGTTCTTCACATCGAGCGAAATACGCGGTGCATTGCCTACCACCTCTTGATCATAGAAGAATTTGAACTGAGTCAACTGACTCAGTTTGTTGAAAACATTTTCGACTGTTTCGTTTTGTACACGAAGGGTAATGTGGCTATCCTTCAAGGCCTGAGCCCGAACAGGAACAGTGGTAAGTGCTGTTAATAGTAAAAAAGCTAAAAAGAGAACGCTATTTTTACTTTTCACTTTACAAGTATGAATTATATTCATAAATTTGTGCGTTTTAGTGATTTTGTCTAAAGTTATTAAAAACGAGTAACACACAGGAGAGGAATTCATTTGGGTCGAAGCGAATGAATGCCTACTCAGAGTTACAGGGATAGGGGCACTCCTGAGGAATGCTCCTATTCTTTTTTTTCGGAAGTGGTGCTAGGTGGGTGTTCTTTTCATAATTTTACAGATACGTAAGGGGTTTAACAATGAGTGAATTTATTTATAAAGCAGAATGTTTCTGCCCTCTTTCTTGTACTTAATGCCATTGACGTATTCAAGAGACTTCAACACAGACTCCAGACTCTGATTGTCGTGCTCGCCCGAAATCAATCCTTTCATCTCCTGCCCCGGAGCAAAAGTAATGCGACAGTTGTAAATGCGCTCAAGTTCCGAAGCTACGTCGCGAATGGGGGTACTATTAAAACGAAGGCTCCCTTTGATCCATCCGGCTATCTCCCGCTCTTCTTTTCGTTTGCTGTATTCGCCCGACAGGGTATTGATCACTACCTGTTCGCGAGCCGTAAGCCGCATCATGGCCTCGGGCAGGTCTACCTGCACTTTGCCGCTTTCGACGCTCACCGAAACAAGCTCGTCGGTAGCATAGGATTTGATATCGAACCTGGTTCCCAGTACACGTATCTTCATCTTATCTGCATGGACTACAAACGGCATGGCCTCGTTGCGAGCCACTTGAAAATAGCCCTGACCTTTGAGTTCGACCTGGCGCGTATCGCCCGTAAAGCGATGGGGGTATCGCACCCGGGAGCAGGAGTTGAGCACCAGCTTGGTTCCATCGGGCAGCGTCAGTTGCTTTTTCTCGCCAAAGGAAGTAGCCACTTCGGTAAAGTTCACGGATTGTTCATTCAGGTTGTCGATGTAGTGGAAACCACCCCATACCATAAGAACCACCGCAGCCACACCGGCTACCGCCACACTGATGCGCTGCAACCAGGTACGCTTCTTGTGCTCGATCCGTTTGAGTAGCTGCCGGGCCTCTTTTTTGGCCTGTTCGCGTTCGAGATGCGTAGAAGATGCGTAGGCGGTAGACTCTTCCCACAGCTCGGCAGCAACCTCATCGAGCCACTCACTGCCCGAAGCCTCCTGCAAGTGATCGAACAGTTGCGAAGCCTCATCGCCCGTATAAAGATCGTCGACATAGCGACGAAGAATTCTTTTTTCTTTGGAGATATCGTTCATTATAATTTAAAAGAGGAGTATCTTTTTTCTGCCTCACACAAAGCAATACACAAATAAAGGGGTAAGCTAGGGTGTGATTAACGTTTTTTATAGATTTAAACAGATCAATAGAAGCAGTAAATCGGCATACGTGCCCGAATACTTGGTTAAGTAAGAGCGGATGAGTTTCAACGAAGCAGATATATGCTCTTGCACGGTATTGACAGAGATGCCTAACGCATCGGCAATCTCTTTGTGAGAAAGTTGCGCCTCCCGACTCAGTTCGAATACTTGCCGCTGGCGGGGAGTGAGCTGTTGGAGAGCAGTATTTACAAGGTTTTTAAGTTCGTTGCCAAGAATCGTTTGGCGCGTGTTGTCGCTATAATCAATGGCCTGCGTCAAAATATGTTCTTTCAAGCGATCTTCGTTTGCCATTTCGCGCATGCGGTTAAGAATGCGATTGCGAACAATGGTGTATAAATAGGCCGAAAACGAGGAGTCCGGATTGATAAAACGACGGCTTTGCCACACCACAGCGAAGGTATCCTGAAAAATATCCTCGGCAAAATCGCGCGACTTAACAAACTTCAGAGCAAAATAGAGCAAGCGGCTCTTGTAGCGGGCATACAACTCGCAAAAGGCCTCTTCATCCCCGCCAATAAGGCGAACAAGAAGGTCTCTTTCGTCAGTACATATATCCGTCGTATGGTTCATTCTTCTTGATTTTTGGGCAAAGGTATCATTATGATGTTACAAATGTATGTATTTCTTTTGGAATATAAAAAGTGGCGTAGATAATATAATATTCTGTCAGGTAATATCTTTTAGATTACATAGCAAAATAGTATTACAAATGAAAATAGCTGCATTAATTTTCAATACGCACTTGGAGCAGAACTCTTTTTTTGATAGTTTTGCATTACCTCAAATCCGCAGCTAATTTATAACTGATTCAAATAGCGATTTAATTCACCTAATAGTTCCTACTCGTAGCTTTTCCCCCTGCTTTTCTCCTTGATTTCAGGTTATAGGGCATAGCTTCCCCTTTCCCCAGTTAGCTGAAGGCATAAGTAATCCCACGAAAAGTTGTTTTTACGGACTCCAAAGCAACTTGTATGGTTTGTCGGAATAAATATTGAGTACCCATTGTCTGCCTGTCTTTACCCATTTCGCAGGAACTGTAATGAATCGAAAGATAAATCGTTTGACTCGGCTTACCGGTTCAATATCTTCAAACACGGCTGCAACCTTCTCAATAAGGTAAGCATAAAAGTTTTTAGCCATGGCTGTAAGTAGCAGGAATACTGTATTCTCTTTGAGGAATGAACAGGGAAGATGACTCCACCCGAAATCGTTATTCATCATGTCGAATGTTCTTTCACAGGCTCCACGAGCATTGTAGAAGAGTACAATGTCTTTTTCAGAACTTTCATGGTCATTGGTTAAGATGCACCGATAGGTGTATTCACCATCAAATAGGTCCAATTGGTTGTCCTTACGCTTTTGCCTTTGAATAACAAGTCGGTAGTTTTCTTCTTGCAAAAAGGAAGTAAAAGGTATGGAGGTCACTTCATAATTCTCGAAGTTGATTTCTTCTTTTTTCCAATCTGTGATTTTCGTCATTTCTTCATACAGAGACTGACATTTGCCGGCTCGTATGTAGAACTTGTTGCAGTAGCCATGTGTCATACGGATAATCTCTTCCGAATAAGAACCACAGTCCATCCGGCAACGGTCTATGAATATTCCCCTATCGGCCAAACGACGAAAAGTCCGTTGGAGCGTATCCGCTTGACGAAAACGGACATTTGCGTTTGCGGCCCGATTTTCCACACCAACAATGTTACCACCAATAGTTGCCGTGCCGGGGAAATAACCACGTTTTTTCTTGTAAGAATACTGAGTGTCATACTTTTCTGTGGGAATAAACTGGTGGTCGAAGTCCAAGTTATAAAGCGTGTTTGGCTTGAGTTGTTCTGTTTGAAGGAGCATATCGAGCATCAAACTATTAAGCTGTTCCGCCTTATTGAAAGCATAGCTTGCTCCTTTTTGGGAAGTATAGTGGATATCCAATTCTGCGAGTTCTTTTATGCCTCTCAATAAAGTATCCGGACTGGGGATTTCAGTATCCGGGCGTAATTCAAGATGTTTGCCAAGGTGTTTGCCGATATCTTCGATGTGGTCACCGCCGCAATAGTAGATCCAAAATAGGCTCGAAATAATTTCGCTATATTGGTAACCGGCGTAGGAAGAACGTAATCCTAAAGATTTATCGATCACGGAATTCAGTCCTAAACGAGAAAATTCATCCATTGCGTAAAATATACCCCCAAAAGGAGTGATATTATCTGATTTTATGGCTATTTTTGTTGTCATATGCACAAGTACCTTTATGGTTTGTTTGGTAGCACTAATTTAGGTGAATCTTGTGACATAACCAAACCTTGAGGATGTTATTCATCCTCAAGTGTTTGGATTCTCTGAAAATAATATGACTGCGGATTTAAGGCATTATAAAAACAAACAAACAATAATTGGTACATATACCTTATGCCATACCTCTATTTCGGTACTATCTTTGCGGCTATGATTATATTTTTACTTCTTTCTCTGCTGCTTTTCTCGCAGCACAAAGAAGGGGAACGGTCGAGAACCATGCTCGCTTGCATGAATTTTATTTCTGTATTGAACTATCTAAATCAAATAATCTATTTTAATCAACATATAGCATCGCCTGTGGTAATGCCTGTACAGTTGCTGCTGTTGGGGGTATTTGTTATTTCTACCTATATAATGTATCCCATCGAGGTAATATCGCCGGGATGGCTCAACCGGAAGAGGGTTTTGAAGCTATATCTACCGGTGACGGCACTGTTCGTATTGTATGAGATAACACTCGCTTTGGGGGTTGTTTATACTCCGTTCGAATCGGTTGGCGACTTGATGTCTCACATCGGCTCGTTCGAGGTGATATTTCGTATCGTACTTGCACTACTGTTCTTTCTGCCGGCTGTATTTCTATACTTCGTACCCTATACGCGTAGATATAACAATACCAACTACAAATGGATGCGAGGCTATGTCATTGTAGTGGTGATCAATGCCATCGGCTTTCTGGTGGTTATCAACAGTACCATGATCATTGTACGAACACTCTATTATGCCATCAGTGTATCTTGCAGTCTTTATATCGCATATCAGGAGTTGTTTGTACGCTTGATAAGGCAGCCGGAGATTACACGCCTCCCTGTGGCAACAGCCAAGCCGAAGATGGCGATTGGCAATAACGAAAAAGCATCTTCGATGTTTGAGAGATTAGAACAGTATGTCAATCAATCGGAAGCGTGGCGCAACCCGGACTTATCGGTAGGCGATCTGATCAGTGGCTTATCGACCAACCGAACCTACTTGCGCGAAGCCATGCAGCAGAATGGTTATGATAGCTATACCTCGTATATCAATAGAAAACGCATTGCCGAATTTATACGCATCATCGAGCAACAGGGAGAGGGAAACTATTTGCATACGTTCTTCGACGTGGGCTTCCGCAGCAAGGCAACAGCTCTGCGCAATTTTAGAGAATTTACCGGGATGACCCCTACGGAATACTTCCAACAACAGGTGAAAGATATCACTTTTGCAGAAACGACACCTCAGATTATGCAAAAGTGAGACCTTTGCTAATGCCCGACTTCATAACTTTGCAGCATAAAATGCGAGGAGCAACTTACGCATTTTACAAGAAAAAGTGGAAGTAATGAGATTAAAAACAAACTATCAAATCGGACTAATAGGGGGAGCGTATATTCTTATGGCGCAGCACAACGGGCAAACCGGTGATACGGATATGCTTTCTCTCAACCCTAAAACAATGTGGCTGTGGGAGCAGCTGGTGGGAACTGATTTCTCGGAAGAGGATGTCGTCAACCTACTATCGACCAGATCTGACACCGATATAGAAACAGCCACCACCGATGCTCGCAATTGGATCGATTCGCTCAAACAACTCCAAATCATAAAACCATGATGTGGCACCGAAGCAAAAAGTAAATACCCCGTTGCATAGGTTGTTATCGTAATGACAGACTATGCAACGGGGTATTTGAAGATCGGTTACCGTAATTCCTTTTATTTCTGCTTCCGGTAGTTCTCTAATCCGGTTTGCAGGAACTCGATGTATTTAGGAATATCCTCATCGTAGGCATACGACTTATTGAGCGGTTGCCCCTCGTTGTTGATAAGCACGTAGTAAGGTTGTGCGTTGGCACCAAACTTAACGCGTTGCAGGTAGCTCCACTTATCGCCTACGGTGCGCAGGGTGCGTTCGCTGCCTCCTTCGTTGATCTTGACCGGTTCGCTCAGGGGTGTTTTGTTATCGACGTAGAGGGTGATGAGTACGTAATCGTCGTTGATGATGCTGCTTACCTTGGGATCGGTCCACACGGCAGCTTCCATCTTGCGACAGTTTACGCAGCCATAGCCGGTAAAGTCGAGCATTACGGGTTTGTTGTGCTGGCGGGCATACTCCATACCCAAGTCGTAATCGTCGAACTTAGCATGCACTTCGCTATCGTACAGGTTGAAGTCTTGTGTTTTCATGGGCGGAGCAAAGGCACTGACGGCCTTCAACGGAGCACCCCACAAGCCGGGAATCATGTACACGGCAAAGGCCAGCGAGAGCAATGCCATGAAGAAACGGGAAACGCTAACCTTGGAGTCGTCGTCATCGTGCGGGAACTTGATCTTGCCCAGCAGGTAGAAGCCCAAGAGTGCGAAAATAACAATCCACAGAGCCAGGAAGGTTTCGCGGTCGAGAATACGCCATCCGTATGCCAAATCGGCAACCGAAAGGAACTTCAACGCAAAAGCCAGTTCGAGGAAACCAAGGGTTACCTTGATTACATTCATCCAACCACCCGATTTAGGCATCGACTTCAACCACGAAGGGAAGAGGGCGAACAGCGTAAAGGGCAACGCCAGTGCAATGGCAAATCCCAACATACCGATGGCAGGGGCAATGATGCTGCCGCCACTGGTAGACACTTGCACCAACAGGAATCCGATGATGGGGCCGGTACACGAGAACGATACCAATGCCAACGTAAACGCCATCAGGAAGATGCTGAGCAGACCGCTCGTAGCCTCGGCTTTGCTGTCGACCGCATTGCTCCACTTAGAGGGCAGGGTAATCTCGAACGCACCGAAGAAAGAGGCGGCAAACACCACCAACATCAAACAGAAGAGGATATTGAAGATCGCATTGGTAGAGAGCGCGTTGAGGGCACTGGCTCCGAACAATCCGGTAATAATAAGCCCCAGACCGACGTAGATCACGACAATCGACGCACCATAGGTCCAAGCATCGCGGATGCCTTTCTTTTTATCTTTGCTGCGTTTGAGGAAGAAGCTCACCGTCATGGGGATAATAGGCCATACACAGGGAGTGAAGAGGGCAAGCAATCCGCCCAGGAATCCGGTCACGAAGATGTAAATCCATGACATATCTTCCTGTGTATGCTCTCCGCCAAAGGCTTGCAGTTCATTGATAACGGGCGACCAAAGAACATCGGCCGAGACAGGTGCCTGAGCCGTAACCACAGAGTCTATCTTACCGATCAGTACCTCTTCTTGTTGTGCTTCGGCACCGACTGCAACCGCTTCGGCAGATGTGCCGCTCAGGCTTGTTTTGCCCGATAGGTTGAAGGGTACTTGCGTGGGAGGCAGACAGCTTTCATCGTCGCAAGCGCCATACTCCAGATAGCCTTCTATCTGATAGGTAGCAGCCGTAAACTTGATTTTCTGCACAAAGGTGGCGGTGTTCTCAAAATAACGCACTTTCATTTCGAACAGTTTATCGAACGCAGCCACCTCCTTGCCCACAGGTTTGAGTTTGCCTACGGCTTGTGCGCCGTTCATCTTATCGGTATTGAACGTAGCCGAAATGGGACCGCCTTCGCCCAGATCGGTCGAATATACATGCCACCCCTTATCAATGGCAGCCGTAAACACAATCTCGGCTTCGGTATCCGACAGGGTTTTGAGGGTAGTGGTAAACTTTACAGGATCTTTAATCTGCGCTTGCACAGTGATGGCAGCAAACAGCCATAGAAGAAGAAAGTATTTTTTTCTCATTTGTGGGATTTTAAAAAGTGAAAATAGTTGTTTGTTGTAGTGAGTTTAATATTCGTAATCGACGCAAGAGCGACTCTCTTTGACGTCGGCCAGCAACTTGGCGGCTACCACGTGGTCGGGGTGTGCGGCATAGAGCTTCACATCATCGAGCGAATCGAACTCGCTATACAGGGCGATGTCCCATGTTTCGGCGGGGTTCATATTCAACCCCACTTCGATGGAGCGGATAACGGAGATGGTAGCAGGAAGAGCTTCGATAGCCTTCTTGAACTGATTCATCACAGCGAGCTTCTCTGCGCCGGAAATATCGTTTTTCAACTTAAATAATACAATGTGTTTTACCATTACGTTGCTATTTTAATTAATTGTTTTATATTTGCCTGAAAATAAATGCATCGCACCCGCGCGTATTGTGCGCATGGGGTTGCAGACACATTATTTCAGGCAAAAATAGTCTTTTTGTTTTAAATATACATATAAACGGATGTTAATAATAGGAATAGCAGGCGGAACAGGATCGGGAAAGACGACCGTTGTGCGAAAAATCATTGAAAGTCTCCCGGTAGGTGAAGTGGTATTATTACCACAGGATTCGTATTACAAAGACAGCAGCCATGTACCGGTAGAAGAGCGTCAGAACATCAATTTCGACCATCCCGACGCCTTCGAGTGGAGCTTGCTATCGCGCCATGTGGCTGCCCTGAAAGAGGGAAAAAGTATTGAACAACCCACCTATTCGTACCTGACCTGTACACGCCAGCCACAAACGATTCATATTGAACCGCAAGAGGTAATTATCATTGAAGGAATTCTGGCCTTGTGCGACAAAAAGCTGCGCAATATGATGGATTTGAAGATATTTGTAGATGCCGATCCCGACGAGCGACTCATACGCGTGATACAACGCGACGTGGTTGAACGCGGACGCACGGCCGAAGCGGTGATGGAACGATACACACAGGTGCTCAAACCGATGCACCTGCAATTTATCGAGCCTTGCAAACGGTATGCCGACTTGATAGTGCCCGAGGGGGGAAGCAATCAGGTTGCCATCGATATATTGACCATGTTCATCAAGAAGCACTTGAAGTCATAGCAACTGAAACTCCTTAAACAAGCAATATATGAACTATCGACTCCCTCTTTTATTGCTCCTAACACTTTTTCTGTGTGTGTTTGCTTGTCGCAACAATCATCATGCAGAAGAAGGAACCGATGAAGGGGGAGTGCGTGATCTGGCTCAGATAAAAGATAGCGGCGAGCTGGTGGTGCTTACACTGTACAGCTCGACCTCTTATTTTATTTATCGCGGACAGGAGATGGGTTTCCAGTACGAGTTGAGCGAGCAGTTCGCCAAAAGTCTGGGGGTAAAACTACGTATCGAGGTAGCCAACAACGTATCCGACCTGATCAGCAAACTGCTGGCGGGCGAGGGAGACATCATTGCCTACAACCTACCCATCACGAAGGAGTGGAAAGACAGTCTCCTCTACTGTGGCGAAGAGGTGATTACCCACCAGGTGATTGTACAACGCAGCAATGGCAAAACAAAACCATTGACCGACGTAACTCAACTTATCGGGAAAGAGGTGTATGTGAAACCCGGCAAATACTACAACCGGTTGGTGAACCTGAACAACGAACTCGGAGGAGGTATTCAGATACACTTGGTAGAGGGCGACAGTATTACACTCGAAGACCTGATGAGTCAGGTATCGCAGGGAAAGATACCGTACACCGTTGCCGATAATGATTTGGCTCGGCTCAATAAGACGTATTATCCGAACCTGAACACAAACCTGTCGATCAGCTTTGACCAGCGTGCATCGTGGGCAGTGCGCAAAGACTGTCCGCAACTGGCCGAAGCAGCCGATAAATGGTATGCAGCCAATGTTATTTCGCCCGAATATACGGCAAGTATGAAGCGGTATTTCGAGATCAGCAAATCCATACCGCACTCTCCCATCCTATCGCTGAGAGAGGGAAGAATCTCTCATTACGATCATCTCTTTAAGAAATATGCCAAAGAGATAGGCTGGGATTGGCGCTTATTGGCGTCGCTGGCTTATACCGAATCGAACTTTGATACAACGGCTGTGTCGTGGGCAGGTGCACGGGGACTGATGCAACTGATGCCCCGCACCGCACGCGCGATGGGCGTGCCTCCGGGGAAAGAACAAAATCCGGAAGAGAGCATCAAGGCAGCTGTAAAGTATATTGCAGCAACAGACCGGAGTTTACAGGCGGTGACCGATAAGCAGGAGCGCATTCATTTCATTCTGGCCTCTTACAATGCCGGACTGGGACACATCAACGACGCCATGGCACTGGCGGAGAAGTACGGAAAAAACAAAACGGTATGGAAAAACAATGTAGAGAACTACATTCTGCTCAAAAGCAATGAGGAGTACTTTACCGATCCGGTTTGTCGAAACGGGTATTTCCGCGGAATAGAAACCTACAACTTTGTGCGAGACATCACCGAAAGATACCAAAGCTATAAGAAGAAGATCAAGAAATAACACGCAGTCTTGTCTTCTTCTACCTATAATTGACGGGAGAGGATGCGATTGTAGGAAGTTATACGATTGTCTGCGGCTTTTTCTGCTTGCGAAAACACTGCGACAACAAAGCGGCAAAGGGTGTATCGTAAACCTTCGCCTTTTTCGGGCAGCTCTTCACACATGCACAACACTTGATACACCTTTGGGCATCAATGTGCAATTCATCTCCCAGGGCAACGGCACCGACCGGACAACACTTAACACACAAGCCACAATGTGTGCAAAGATTCTCATCTTCGACCCAAGGCGTGCGTGGAAGAGGAACAGCCCGTTTTCGCAAGGCAATAACCTTACCCAAAAAGCGAAGTAACTGAATAAATGGCTGTGCGGGGCGGGGTATGCGGCTTACATCAATCGAATAGAGTGTATCGGGATTCCCGGCAGCGGCTATCTTCTGTGCAATCTGTTCGCCAAAACGAAAGGCCGCCTGCAAATCATCTTCGTCGGGTCTTCCGGAGGCAATGGGGTAATTGGAGTTACTGTACGAATGTTCGCCGATAAAGGTAGCAGCGGCAATGACCTTAAAGCCCTGTTCCATCATCAACCAATCGAGTTCGATCAACGCCTTTTCGTACGCGCGATTACCATACACAACGACCAATGCAGCCGGCGTATTTGTACCCCGAAGATTGCGCAAGCGTTCCATAGCCGATGGGGCCACATGGCCGCCGTACACAGGTACTGCGATCACCGCCAGAGTAGAAGCCGGAAGTATGGTTTCGGGAATAGCACCCACGGTAAGGTCTGTTGTTGCTACTTTATTCGTACCTACTCCGCGAACAATTGCCTCGGCTACTTGTTTAGAGGTGTGGGTAGGCGAAAAATAAATGTTTTGTGTGTTACTGATTATCATAATGCATACGTTTACAACACAAAGATAGGGTTTTACATGGAAAAAAGTGATAAATTGATTATTAAACCAAATTTATTTATTATCTTTGCGGCGTTGAAGTATGCTGTATCCCTCACCGGAGGAAGTTAGGCAATGATTTCGATTCAACCATATTATCCCTATATTATATTTAGATAAGAAACAAAAACCGTATGTCTGCATAGCCTATGACCGATTGTGTCGTGCTATGCTCTCCATGCATCAACTAAACGAGAAAATATTAATAACTCACATATACTATATGTATAACATTATCCAATTAAACGACAAAAATTTGTCGGAACTTCAATCTATTGCCCAAGAACTGGGTATCAAAAAAACCGACTCATTAAAAAAAGAAGAACTTGTTTATAAAATCCTTGATGAACAAGCTATCGTTGGTGCAACTAAAAAAGTAGCTGCCGATAAGCTGAAAGAAGAACGCAAATCATCGGATGACAGCAAGAAAAAACGCTCACGCGTAACGGTGAAGAAGGAAAATAAAGTATTCTCGGCCACCAAAAGCGGCGAGATAACCAAGACAGAAGCCAGTGCACCGGGAGCTTCCACAGCTACCAACACGCCTGCCTCGAACGCTCCGACCGCCAACACTCAGGTAGCCAAAGTGCAACAAGCACCGCAACAACCGAAACAGTCTGTCGAGCAACCTGCCAAATCATCTAATGCAGCCCCCGAGAAAGCAGAAGTAAAAGCAAGTGCACCGACTGCTGCCCCCGTAGCTTCGAAAAAGAAAAAAGTAGGACGCCCACGCAAAGAGATGCCCGAGGAACTTGCTTTTGCAGATAATGCACCGGCCAATACAAAGGCACAGGAAACAGAAACAATTGCTGCAACGGCACCCGCGAAACCAGTCATTGTTGCGAAACCCGCCATTGACAACAAACCTGCAACCGAAAGCAAACCTGCCATCGACAACAAACCTGCCATCGAAAGCAAACCGAGTGCAGAAAACAAACCTGCAACCGAAGCAAGACCTATTGCCAAACCTATCATCAAGCAGAAACATCCTGCGGTTATCGATGAGGTAAGCACCATCCTCACAGAATCGGATGACGACTTTATTCCAATCGAAGATCTTCCATCTGAAAAAATCGAGCTACCTACCGAACTGTTTGGCAAGTTCGAATCGACCAAAGCAGAAGCTGTAGCCCCTACCGCTGCTAACGCTCCTTCGGAGCCACACGCGCATCCGCAACAGCGAGTAATTCGCCCGCGAGAGAACAATAACAATAATCCTCGCCAAGGAAACAACCCACGCCCCATGATGCAGCAACGTCCTGCACAGAATCAACAAGCTAACGCCGAAGGTGCTCCTGCCAACGAACGCAGAGTGATTGAGCGCGAAAAGCCTTACGAATTTGATGACATCTTGGTTGGAACAGGCGTGCTGGAGATTATGCAGGATGGTTACGGCTTCCTTCGCTCTTCGGATTATAACTACCTTTCTTCACCCGATGATATTTATGTATCACAATCGCAGATCAAACTATTCGGTTTGAAAACAGGCGATGTAGTTGAAGGAGTTATTCGTCCTCCCAAAGAAGGTGAAAAGTACTTCCCATTGGTGAAAGTGTCCAAAATCAACGGACGCGATCCGTCTATCGTACGCGACCGTGTACCGTTTGAACACCTCACTCCGCTCTTCCCCGACGAGAAGTTCAACCTCTGCAAGGGTGGCTACTCCGATTCTATGTCGGCTCGTGTAGTCGATCTGTTCTCGCCGATCGGTAAAGGCCAGCGCGCATTGATTGTAGCTCAACCCAAGACCGGTAAAACCTTGTTGATGAAAGATATTGCCAACGCCATCGCTGCCAATCACCCCGAGGTATATATGATAATGCTGCTCATCGACGAGCGCCCCGAGGAGGTAACAGACATGGCACGGAGCGTCAATGCCGAAGTAATTGCTTCGACCTTCGACGAGCCTGCCGAACGCCACGTAAAGATAGCAGGTATCGTGCTGGAAAAAGCCAAACGCCTGGTCGAATGTGGACACGATGTGGTGATCTTCCTCGACTCTATTACCCGTTTGGCGCGTGCCTACAATACGGTTTCGCCTGCATCGGGCAAAGTTCTTTCGGGTGGTGTCGATGCCAATGCACTGCACAAGCCCAAACGTTTCTTTGGTGCGGCACGTAATATTGAGAACGGTGGTTCGCTAACCATCATTGCTACTGCACTGACCGACACCGGTTCGAAGATGGACGAAGTAATCTTCGAAGAGTTCAAGGGTACCGGCAATATGGAGTTGCAACTCGACCGCAACTTATCCAACAAACGTATCTTCCCGGCTGTCAACATTGTGGCTTCAAGTACGCGTCGTGACGATCTGTTGCTCGACAAGCAGACGCTCGACCGCATGTGGATTCTTCGCAAATACCTATCGGATATGAACCCGATAGAAGCGATGGACTTCGTAAAAGACCGCTTGGAGAAAACACGCGACAACGACGAGTTCTTAATGAGCATGAATAGCTAAGAAGCTACTTCGACAGCGAAGTACAGCCGATACAACATGATAAAAAGGGCATGGAGGAGTATCTTTACCAAAGACTCCTCCATGCTCTTTTCTTGTTTTATCGAAATAAAAAACTTGCACTATTGTACAATTTATACCACTCTCGTTCAAAAGCCCGGTATACCGCTTTTTTACTATCTTCTTTTGTTTACTTTTGCAAGTAGTATAATCATCACTTTAATGCTAAACCAGAATGAAACCAATCTATCCATTAATGGGAGCAGCTGCCTTTTGTAGCCTCTCCGTACAAGCACAGGAGAAACCCAATTTTCTCATTATCCAGTGCGACCACCTCACCCAGCGAGTAGTAGGAGCCTATGGCGAAACGCAAGGCTGCACACCGGCCATTGACCGGGTAGCCGAACAAGGAGTGATGTTTGCCAATGCGTATGTAGGATGCCCGTTGAGCCAGCCATCGAGAGCAGCCCTTTGGAGCGGACTGATGCCTCACCAAACCAATATACGCTCCAATTCGGATGTAGCTATCAATCCGATGCTGCCCGAAAGCGTGCCCACACTGGGTAGCCTCTTTAGTGCCGATGGCTACGATGCCGTTCACTTTGGCAAGACACACGATATGGGTGCACTCAGAGGATTCAAACACAAAGAACCGGTGCCACAGCCTTTCAGCGATCCGGAGTTTCCGGTCAACAATGACAGCTTTCTGGATGTAGGCACTTGCCAAGATGCCGTTTCGTACCTGAGCAACCCACCACAGGAACCGTTTATCTGCATTGCCGACTTTCAAAACCCACACAATATTTGTGGCTACGTAGGTAGCTGTCAGGGAGTACATACCGACGCCCCCATCAGCACCCCCCTGCCCGCACTGCCCGATAATTTTGAAGTGACCGATTGGAATCAAATACCCCAACCGGTACAATACATCTGTTGCAGCCATCGACGCATGACACAAGCCGCACCTTGGAGCGACGAGAATTATCGCCACTACATCGCCGCTTTTCAACACTATACGAAGATGGTATCGAAACAGGTAGAGCGCGTGTTGCAAGCCTTATATTCGACCCCAGCAGGCAGAAATACCATTGTTATCATCATGGCCGATCATGGTGACGGAATGGCATCGCACCGCATGGTAACGAAGCAGATCAGCTTTTACGAAGAGATTACCAACGTGCCCTTTATCATTGCCGGACCGGGTATTAAACAACAAAAGAAACCCGTTGAGAAGTTATTAACCCAACCCACCACCGACCTGCTGCCTACGCTTTGCGAACTGGCCGGCATCACCGTACCATCGGATAAACCGGGCATCAGCTTGGTACCGACACTCAAAGGCAAGAAGCAATCTGCCACCCACCCTTATGTAGTGTCTGAGTGGCATAGCGAGTACGAAACCATCGTCAGCCCGGGACGCATGATACGCAGCGACCGGTATAAATACACGCATTATCTCGAAGGCAACGGCGAAGAGCTGTACGACCTGAAAACCGATAAGGGCGAGCAACGAAACCTGGCCAAAGATCCGAAATACAGCCGCGTACTGGCCGAACACCGTGCCATGCTCGATGACTATATAGTCCGAACCGGCGACGATTACCGCACACTGAAAGTAGCTGCCGACAAACAATGGCGCAGCCACACACCGGGATACCCGAGCCATAAAGGACCCGGAGCACGAGATATAAACAATCGTAAATAAAACAGTAAAAAAAGAGGAAAAAGTACTATCTTTGTCGGTCGAAACCTAACCATTTATTTATGTATACCAACAAACAGATTTGGAGTGTCAGTTACCCGATACTCTTAAGTTTACTGGCACAAAATGTTATTAACGTCACCGATACGGCTTTTCTGGGTCGCTACAGCGAGGTAGCACTCGGAGCATCGGCTATGGGAGGGCTTTTCTATATCTGTATCTTCACGATTGCGTTCGGATTCAGTACAGGTTCGCAGATTGTCATTGCCCGCCGTAATGGTGAGGGACGCTATACCAATGTGGGGCCTGTAATGATTCAAGGTGTCTTGTTTCTACTCGTCATGGCGTTTCTGTTGTTCGGTTTCACCAGAGCTTTCGGAGGAGACATGATGCGCATGCTGGTCTCCTCTCCTACTATTTTCGACGCCACGATGGAGTTTCTCGATTGGCGCATCTACGGTTTCTTCTTTTCCTTTGTCAATGTGATGTTTCGTGCACTGTACATCGGCATCACCCGTACCAAAGTACTTACGATCAATGCCATTGTAATGGCACTGACCAATGTAGTACTCGATTATGCACTCATCTTCGGCCACTTCGGATTGCCCGAGATGGGTATCAAAGGAGCCGCTATTGCCTCGGTGATAGCTGAAGCGAGCTCCATCCTGTTCTTCCTGATTTACACCTATATCACGGTCGACCTGAAGAAGTACGGAATGGATCGCCTGCGCTCGTTCGATTTCGGGTTGCTGAAGCGGATTTTAAGCATTTCGTGCTTCACTATGTTGCAATATTTCCTGGCTATGGCTACTTGGTTCATCTTTTTCGTAGCCGTAGAACGGCTGGGGCAACGCGAACTTGCCATTGCCAATATTGTGCGAAGCATCTACATCATGATGCTCATCCCGGTCAATGCCCTATCGACCACCACCAACAGTCTGGTAAGCAATGCTATTGGTGCGGGAGGCATCAGTCATGTCATGTCACTGATTCGAAAAATCGCCTCTTTCTCGTTCGTAATCATGGTGATACTGGTAGGCATCACTGTCTTTTTCCCACAAGCGATTCTCTCTATTTACACCAACGAAGCTGCACTGATTGCCGAGTCTGTACCCTCGGTTTACGTTATCTCTCTGGCTATGCTTATTGCTTCGGTTGCTAATGTGGTATTCAACGGAGTATCGGGCACGGGCAATACACAGGCTGCACTCATCCTCGAAATGGTGACGCTGGCTTTTTATACTGCGTATATCTTTTTCGTTGGTATTTGGTTGCAAGCATCGGTCGAAATCTGTTTCACCATTGAGATACTGTACTATACGTTGCTACTTACCACCAGCTATATTTACTTCAAAAAAGCAAAATGGCAGAATAAAAAGATATAAATACAACAGAATTTCGTACATTTGCGCTCCAAATGATAATCTGTAATTCATAATCGTAATTAAATAAGATATGTTCGATAATTTAAGTGAGAGACTCGACAGGTCCTTTAAGATTCTGAAAGGTGAAGGAAAAATCACCGAAATCAACGTAGCAGAAACGCTGAAAGATGTGCGCAAAGCCCTGCTCGATGCCGACGTTAACTACAAAGTAGCGAAAACATTTACCGATACCGTAAAGGAAAAAGCACTCGGGCAGAACGTGCTTACCGCCGTTAAACCCAGCCAGTTGATGGTGAAGATCGTTCACGACGAACTTGCTATGCTAATGGGTGGCGAAACTGCCGAGATCGACCTCAAAGGACAACCGGCCGTAATCCTGATGGCAGGTTTGCAGGGTTCGGGTAAGACTACTTTCTCGGGTAAATTGGCACAGATGTTGAAAACGAAGAAGCACAAGCATCCGTTGCTGGTAGCTTGCGACGTTTATCGCCCTGCCGCTATCGAACAGTTGGGCGTACTGGCTCAACAAATCGGCGTACCGGTATACTCGGAACTCGACAGCAAAAACCCTGTCGACATAGCCAAAAACGCCATCAAAGAGGCGAAAGCCAAAGGATATGATCTGGTCATTGTCGATACTGCCGGACGTTTGGCTATCGACGAGCAGATGATGAACGAAATTGCAGCGATCAAAGACGCCATCAACCCGAACGAAATTCTCTTCGTAGTCGACTCGATGACCGGACAAGATGCAGTAAATACAGCCAAAGAGTTCAACGACCGCCTCGACTTCGACGGTGTAGTATTGACCAAACTCGATGGTGATACCCGTGGTGGTGCGGCTCTTTCTATCCGCTCGGTCGTAAACAAACCCATCAAGTTTGTCGGTACGGGCGAGAAGCTCGATGCGATCGATCAGTTCCACCCTTCGCGTATGGCCGACCGTATTCTCGGTATGGGTGATATCGTATCGCTGGTAGAGCGTGCTCAAGAGCAATATGACGAAGAAGAAGCCAAACGCCTGCAAAAGAAGATCGCCAAGAACCAGTTCGACTTCAATGACTTCTTGAGCCAGATTGCTCAAATCAAGAAGATGGGTAACCTGAAGGAGTTGGCATCGATGATTCCCGGTGTAGGCAAGGCAATCAAAGACATCGATATCGACGATAATGCTTTCAAGAGCATCGAGGCCATCATTCACTCCATGACTCCTACCGAGCGCTCAAACCCCGAACTGCTAAACGGCTCGCGTCGTACACGTATTGCCAAAGGTAGCGGAACCAGTATTCAAGAGGTAAACCGCTTGCTGAAACAATTTGAGCAAACACGCAAAATGATGAAGATGGTAACCAGCAGCAAGATGGGCAAAATGATGCCTAAAGGAAGAAAGTAATCATTCTAAAATAATACACGTGGATTATTCTATCGGACTTTGATAGGATAATCCACGTGTTTTTTTATATATATCAGGCTCTTTTTCTCATTATACCTGTTGCAAAAGGCAGTTGCTCTTTATTACAGCTTGATCGTTTTGGATTCAACAAGCAGATGATTTCCTTTGTTAAGCTTCTTGAGTTCCACCTTCAGATTGCCATCGATATCTTTATCTTTGCTGATGACCACAAAGTCCATATTTTCAATATCTTGATCATACGTTTCTTTCTGCTTCTCCTTACGATCGATCCAGGTGCCCGAATTAGCATAAACGCACTCTTCTTGCTTGTGGTTCATATAGGTTTTAATCATCGGAATATGCGTATGCCCAAATACGACGACTCTCACATTCGATGTATCGTTTTGAAAATACTGAACATTTGATTGCTGATCTAAAAATGAAGTCTCCAAGCCTCCCTTGATGGCTTCACCTACGCGAGTCATAACGGGAACATTATTGTATCTCAAACGTTTTTCCCAGTTTTCCTGCTCGCAGCTTTCGGCATAGAGTTTCATAGTGATCGAACCATCGGTACTGTTGTTGTATGGCAATAGATCGAAAATACTAAAAGAACCGTTAAAATGTCCTATATTCGTCGTGATGATTTTCTCTTCAAAACTCTCTTTAGTCGGAATTACCTGTTCGAAAGCTGTTTTCCAGACTTGATAATAGATAAATCGATTCTGTTGAGATTCATCCGCAGGTTCTTTTAGCACTACTATGGGAACTTTTGTCTCCTCTCCTTTTTGAGGGAAGTCCAAGACAGAATTAACTGCTACGCGCGAGAAAAAATACCCGGGAGGAAGTATGGTTCCGTTTGCTCTGTCTTGGTTGGAATAGGGATCGGGAGCCGAAAAGAAATCATATCTATGGCAATGTTCAATCGCCACACAAGGGTATATTGTAGGATAATAAGTACCCACACCCTGCCTTTCGTTGTCTTGAATGACATGAATACCCGGCAATAATTCGGAAATAAATTGTTCGGGAACAAGTAGATCGTGGTTTCCATATACGTAGGTTACCTTCACCTTTTTCTCATTGATCACATTCCGCAAAGCATCGAACACATCCTTGTTTGCTTCGGCTATCTTTAATAGAAATGCTCTTTGGTCTGCCGTACCATAAGTACTGTTTCTACTTGGAATGTACCACTCGTCGAACAGATCTCCTGCTATCACAAGCTCCTTCACACTCATCGAACGACCTGCCTCGATAATAAACTCGGCCAATCGCGCTCTATGGGCAACGCATTCCGAATAAGACAAGTCGGCTCCAAGATGGATGTCACTTATCACAATAACCTTATCTCGCTCAATGCTTTTTTCGGAATCGGCATCGAATTGATTAATCGACTCTGTCTCCTGCTTTGTTCTCGAACAAGAAATGAATGCTAAACTTATTAGCATAATAACCATGAATACTGAATTTTTCATATCTACTTATTTAATAAAATGCTTCATCGGCATCAAGAGAAGAAAAGACTGCTTTAAATTGCTCATCGATTCTCATCTAAATTGATGATACAAAGTTACAGCAATGCAAATACTCAAAGGTGTCAGATTCACAAGAGTTGAGGTATCATTTTTGCAATTAATGTTTCTTAGCACTATTCATTCGTATTGGAGACGATTCATAAGGGATCTCGCTTATCTCTTAACAGTCGTTTACGAATATATCTGTGATACAAAGAAAAAAAGAGGATGCAGCACAATTTGCCACATCCTCTTTCTGCATTCACCACACCGGGTGACTTAAGTCTTCTTTTACTCAGCTACAGCCTCAGATGGTTTTTCTGTAGATTCTTCTTCTTTGAAGTCGGTTATTCCGTTAGATACTAAAATATTGTACCATGAAATCAATTTCTTGATATCTGTAAGGTAGACTCTTTCACGATCGAAATCGGGCAATACTTCTGCCATAAAAGCACGAAGCTCCTCGGCTGTCGCCTTCTTTACATCAATCGTAGCTACTGCACCATTCTCTTTTTCCTTCAATGAAGTCAGCACGTCGCGCAATGGCACTTCTGCATCATCGGTGTACATCGCTATATCAGCCAAAGAGATAATTTTTTCATGACCATAGGCAGGAGTACGTTTCTTCTCGGCGTTGATTGATTCAACAACCAGCATATTCTTTGCCTGAGAAACAAGTTTATACAATCCCGGTTTTCCGGAGATAGACAAGATAGTCTTCAACATAGTATATTACTTTTGTTATTAGTTATTTTTTTGCTGGGCAAAGGTAGTGAATATTTTTAGATAGAAAAGAGATTAGCTCTAAAACCTGTGGAATTAACGGCCTTTCATCATCGTTTATAATTGTGAAATCGGCTTGCGAACGCTTTACTTCATCGCTCATCTGACTGTCGATACGTTTGGTAATCAACTCGCGCGAAACACCATCACGCTTCATGGCGCGCGCTATACGTATCTCAAGTGGCGCATATACCATCACCACAACATCGACTTCATCTGCAAATCCCGATTCGTAAAGAATTGCCGACTCCATGCCTATAATCGAATAAGCATTGTGGGCAGAGACCCATGAACGGAAATGCTCCTTCACACGGGGATGAATGATGCCATTAACCACGCGGGCATGATCGGGATGTCCAAACAGGTAAGAGGCCAGTAGAGTTTTGTTAAGCTTGCCTCCTTGATAGATCTCATCCCCCAATAAAGCACCAAGCTCCTGACGAATAAGGGGATGAGCAACAGTGAGGCTTTTCGCCTCCTCGTCGGAGATGTAAATGGGAATGTTCATAACCTCAAGTAGCCGCGAGACGACACTCTTACCGCTACCGATACCACCGGTAATACCTATTTTAACTGCCATAAGAAGAAACTTGTTCAATAAGAAAATCGACTTGCTGAGGTGCTATACGAACGTGGCTAACACCCGAAGGCATGCTTTTAAGCCTCACCGTATATTTATTACTGCCCAACTTAAGCAGTTCTTCGTAGGATACATTAATAACAAAATCATCTGCCGTAATTTTACTGAAACGACTCACACCCACCTGAAAAGTAACTTGTACTTTTGAAGGAAAAGCTCTGAGCACCTTATCGGCAGGAAAGTTAACGCCAAACAGTGGTACCTCAACCGTTTTCTCGGTATAAATATCGACAGGCAAGGTAAGCCCAACGGTATTGGGAATAAACTTAGCACCTTTAATATAGGCCAGGGAAATATGTTTTCGTAAGGTATCGGAGATATTCTCAAACTGTACACGCTGTGTATAAGCTGCCGTAATGGTATCGAGTATATTGGCGGGAGCATAAACAAGAACCGAATCGGGGGTGAAAATCGTATCGGACAGATAATATTGACTGGCAGCAGCTACTTTTCCTGCCAATTTGATAGGCACCCATTTAGATTTGCCCGTAGCATAAAAATACTCCAACGTATCTGGTTTGATCGACAATAAGTGAGTTGAAACGTTGAGCTGACTCTGTATTTTCTTTTCAAACTCAGAGGCATAGATAACAACATGGTTGTTCTTACCTTTATAATCGGCAAATTCGAGATTGACCGGAAAAAAGCTTTTACCCAGCATATAGTTCAAGATTACAGTACCTTTGTCTTTGACCTTGACACGTAATTCGGAAGGCGGTTCGGAGGTTAATACCGTATTATTGGGCACACCTTTCAGCCGGATGGGAATGGAGAATTCGGCCTCGTAGTCGCTATTGAGTGTTTGCAGCAGCCAAAAAGCGGAAGCTATAAAGAAAAAAAACAGAAAGATTAGAAACTCTCTGCTTTTACTACTGAGCAGAAAGTCTCTAATCTTTCTTGAAAACTTTAAATAAATATACTCAAACTTCCTACGTGAGAACATAGGCTCGTATTTATTTTAATTTTTTATTTACTTAGCTGGTTGACTGGCAGCAGCTGTTGCATCGGCGAAAATCGAATTCTTATCGATCTTGATTTTTACATTGGCAGCAATTTCAAGCACAATGTGATCGTCATTGATCTCTTTAATAACACCATGAATACCACCGGCAGTAATCACCTTCTGATTAACAGAAAGAGACTTACGGAAATTAGCTATTTCTTTTTGTTTTTTGTTCTGTGGACGAATCATGAAAAAATACATGATAACGAACATCGCTATCAGCATGATCCACATCAGAGAACCATCAGGACCTGCAGCGGGAGCTTGCAGAAATACAGTCAATAAATTCATAAGTAATCAGTTTTTAGTTTTTTTACTATGTGTACAAAGGTATTAGTTTTTCGCTAACTTACCCTCTTTTTTTAAATGATTAACAATACCATCGAGTGTACCATTAATAAAGCCACCACTTTTAGGAGTACTGTACAATTTGGCTATCTCAAGATATTCATTCAACGAAACATTAACGGGAATGTTCGGGAAACTCAGAATTTCGGCCAAGGCACTTTGCATGATAATGACATCCATAAAAGCAACACGATCTAAATCCCAATTCTTGGTATTGTCGGCAATGAGGTGACGATAATAATCGGCATTCAAAATGGTGCGACGGAACAAGCGACGAGCAAACTCTTGATCTTCGTCATCTTTAAACTCGGGAAGCAACGGTTGGTTGGCACCCTGTTTCTGTTCAAAACGCTTGATTGTTTTCAAGACGAACGTATCAACTATCTCCTTGTCATCATTCCAATACAAACTCTGATCCTCGAGCAATTGGTCGAGTGCATCATTGTTGAAAATAAAAGATTTGTAAAGCTTACGCCATAATTCGCGATCGGCCTCATAAGTATGATTGGGAGCAGCCATATACGCCTTGTATATATCCGATTCCAAAATCTTTTCATACAAATCCTTCACAAAATCCTGATCGTTAGACCACGTTCTTTTCTGATTGGCGATAAATTCAGTCAACTGTTTATTTACTTCAAGTTGAGCAATAAATTTATTCTCTACAAACTTCATGTCAGGGTTTAAGTCTTCACTGGTAGGAGCCAACTTGGCTTTCGCACTATCAATGCGTTTCTGTGCGTATTCCGTCAATGCAATCATGAGCATCAGCAAATAGTTGTAGAGGTCATAAGCCTTTGAAAGGCTAAAGAACAACTCTTTCTCCGCTGAGTCTAAATTTTTGCTGCCGTTCTGATAGTAAGCGTATACTATCTGGATGATTTTAAGACGAATAAGAACTCTGTTAATCATAATCTATATTAATACTGTTATATAACGAGCTGCAAAAGTAGGTATTTTTGGTGAGTTTATGCAACTAAATTACATTTTTTAATGTACTCTTTCAATATCTTTCGATTTTCTTTTGACAGTTTAAAAAAAAGTTCCAATTTTGAGGCCAAATAGAAACCGAATACGAATAATATGGAAGATTTGAAGAAGAAAATGAGCGCTGAGATGAATGACAAAGAGATTGTATACTCGCGAGCGGTGAAAGCAGGTAAACGCATTTACTACCTGGATGTGAAGAAAAACCGGAAAGATGAGATGTTTCTGGCCATAACCGAAAGTAAAAAAGTAATAAGCGGCGAAGGAGATGACACACAAGTAAGCTTTGAAAAGCACAAAATCTTTTTATATAAAGAGGATTTCACTAAATTCATGACCGGACTCGAACAAGCAATTGGTTTTATAACTAAAAACGAAGAAAACTTGGCACTCGACGATGAGTTGAATCACGAAAGTAACATACTTATTGAAGAAACAGATATAATAGAAGAGTTAAAAACAGAAGGCATTGGCGGTAAAATCAATATAGACATTGATTTTGAGTAATCAATTCTTTGATAATTCAAAAAGAAAACGTACTTTTGCACCGCTTTTTGCAACATCGTGTGATAAGACCACATCGTGTGATGGAAGATTAAGCGCAAATAACTTAATTTAGAGTAACACAAAAATTTTAAAAATGAAAACAATTGAAGTAAAAGGAACTGCAAGAAACATTGCAGAACGTTCTTCTGAGCAAGCTAGAGCTTTGAAAGCTATTCGTAAAAATCAAGGAGTACCTTGCGTACTTTATGGAAACGGTGACAACGTTCACTTCTCAGTAAGTGTTGAAAGCCTTCGTAACCTAGTTTATACTCCACATATCTATTCAGTAGACTTGTCTATCGATGATAAAAAAGTAAAGGCTATCTTGAAAGATATCCAATTCCACCCTGTAAAGGACACCATCCTTCACGTTGACTTCTATCAAATCGATGAGAAAAAGCCTATCGTTATGGAAGTTCCCGTACAACTGGAAGGTTTGGCAGAAGGTGTGAAAGCCGGTGGTAAGCTTACACTGCAAATGCGTAAGTTGAAAGTGAAAGCTTTATACAACGCAATTCCTGAGAAGTTGACCGTAAACGTAGCACACTTAGGTCTTGGTAAAACAGTTCAGGTTCGCGAGTTGCAATTCGAAGGCCTTGAAATTCTGAGCGCTAAAGAAGCTGTTGTTTGTGCAGTGAAACTGACACGTGCAGCAAGAGGTTTGGCAGCAGCTGGCAAGTAATCGAGAATCAGGTTCCTGATACAAGATATTTGAAACGCGGACTATCACAGAATCATTCTGTGCTGGTCTGCGTTTTTCTCTTTCACCCCTAACCATTCACTTGATATGAAATATTTAATTGTCGGATTGGGTAATATCGGCCCCGAATACCATGAAACTCGTCACAACATCGGATTTATGACGGTAGACGAACTGGCCAAAGCCCATAACGCAACTTTTAAAGACGGCCGCTACGGATTCACCACAACCCTCTCTATCAAAGGGCGTCAGTTACTCTTACTAAAACCATCGACCTACATGAACCTGAGCGGCAATGCCGTGAGATACTGGATGCAGAAAGAGAACATACCGTTGGAAAATGTGTTGATTATCGTAGACGACCTCGCCCTCCCATTCGGCACACTGCGCCTGAAAGGCAAAGGAAGCGATGCGGGCCACAACGGATTGAAACATATTGCGGCAACGCTGGGTACGCAAAATTATGCCCGCCTGCGCTTTGGCATCGGGAACGAATTTCCACGAGGCGGACAGGTCGACTTTGTACTAAGCAAATTTGATGAGGAAGATTTAAAAACAATGGATGAGCGACTAACCACGGCAGGAGAAATCATCAAGAGCTTTTGCCTGGCAGGTATCAATATAACCATGAACCAATTCAATAAGAAATAACTTCAACCGATATGCCAGAAGCAAGAATAGACAAGTGGATGTGGGCAGTACGCATCTTTAAAACACGTACTATTGCAGCAGAAGCGTGCAAAAAAGGACGTGTGAGCATCAATGGCTCCTTCGTAAAGGCTGCCCGAATGATTAAACCCGGAGATGTGATTCAGGTCAAAAAGTCGCCCATCACCTACTCCTTTAAAGTATTGCAAGCCATTGAAAAGCGAGTGGGTGCCAAGCTGGTTAGCGAAGTGATGGAAAATGTAACAACCCCCGACCAGTACGAAATACTTGAATTGACCAAAATAGCCGGATTTATCGATCGCGCACGCGGTAGCGGACGCCCCACCAAGAAAGACAGACGAAGTCTGGAAGAGTTTATCGAACCCGAATCAATGGACGACTTTGACTTTGAGTTCGATTTCGAATCGGAATAAAAACCGCCGACGATATGATGAAGCATTGCATGTTTTCGATAATAGGACTAATTCTCTTTGTGTTTGTGGCATGCCATGAGCATTCCGATCAAAGAGAATTCGAATTGAGCTGCAACACAAATACATTTGATGCGCCCATATCCTGCATTAGCCTGTCATCCGTTAACCACGATAAAATATTTATCGGATTGGAAGATGGAAGCATTATTGAAAAGAATAAGAATAACTGGAAGGCTAATTCTCTGGCAAGCAATCACCGGATATACGATATTTTAGAGCATGCCAACGGTTTGCTGTTTGTGGGTTCGAGAGATGCCGGTCTGAAACTATTGACTACCGGAACCAAATCGACGCAATCATTCCGTATCGAAGGTAAAAACTTAAATTATTCGGCTTACAGCATAGCCAAAGACAGTATAAAACAGACGTTATATGTAGGTACAAGCAACGGCTTCTATAAGCTCGATTTATCAAATAATGTACCTTCTGACAGATTAGAACCCATCGCACTAGGCAACAGCACCCAAGATTTCGGGGTCAATAAAATCATATTAAAAAATCAAACCCTCTACATAGCCAGCGACTTAGGCTTATTTATCGTAGAGGACTTTAACAAAGACACACAAAATCCGGTTATTGATACTTCTGTAAAGAACATTACCCTCCACAACAATACCGTCTATGCGATAACCGAAAGCTCGATTATCAAAGTGTGCCCCGACCGAAAGAAAACCGTTGTTCGCCAAGGCGAATATAGCTTTTACAAGAAAGGTATCAATCTGGATGAATGGTATCTCACAAGCAATTCGGTTGTATACAACAAAAACGGCCAACAACTCACTCATCAGCTACCAGATGGCATAAGTGAAAATGCCAAGCAAGTGGCTTCGATGGGAGACGACTTCTTTTATGTAGCCTACAAGAAAAAGCTCATCTCTTTTGCTTTACATCAAAATATAGCCGGAGCAGGAAATAACGTGATAGCAGTTAGTGATAAAACGAGTGGAGAGATGATTTACTTTATCACGAATGACCTCAGAATGCATCGGTATAAATTCAAATACAACCAGCCCGAATTAAAATCAGAACCCTTGGGCATCATCGAAGGAATCGAGTCATTGAACGATGTAGTCAAATTAGTAGAAACAGAGCCCAACACTTTTTACCTGGCTACCAGAAAGAAGCTCTACAGAATCCAAGAACAAAAAGCGACTTGTATCTTATTATTCGACGATGCCGGATGTACTAGTAGCAAAGCCAACAGAAACTGCATCAACACCTTATACTACTCGCCGACAAACCATAAGTTATATATAGGTACGCGAAAATATTTCGGCTATATAAACGACTTCGGTAGCATAGACAAACAAGACCGGCAGATCGTTACCCGCATACCTATCCTTACATCCAAAAGATACAAAGATACAATCGATACGTACGTGGTAGATATCTGCGAGAAAGAGGATAGCCTATACGTAGCCACACTGAACAAAGGCTTGTATGGAAAGCCATCAAAAGACGAACAGAGCGAGCTCAAGCAACTTCTCGACTTAACCGATTATGAAAGCACCTACGGAATAGCCATCGGTGGAGGTAGTCTGTATCTGAATACAGCCAAAGGAATTGTTCATTATCCTGACACCTTGGTTCTTCCGGTAAAAAACGTAAAATCTATTTATGGCGTACGCGATAAAAACCCGAATGAAGGCTACTTCATCCTCTACCATTACGGATTAAGCTTCAAACCTCTCGAAGACCACACCTCTCCCATACCGCAATTCAAAGATCTGGCTTTCGATAAATCGTGTATAGCCCTGAACGGACGAAAAGCTGTATTGGGCTGCCAATCGGGATTGTTCTACTATGATGGGAAAGCTGAATTAACTTCCATATCAATTGAAGAATCAAACAATTCGGACGGAGCGTATATCCTTGCGGCTATCATTTCACTAATGATTCTCACGGCCTTTGCGCTCTACCTGTATCGCATCAGGCAGAGAAAGTCGCAACCGGTTACCTGCTCACAAAACGAAATTGAGGCAGACTTGTCGGAGATAGACCGTGCCGTAAAAGAATTATTCGACCATTTGGGAAATAAAAGCACAGAGGCAGAAGAGATCATGAGAAAAGAGCTGAAGCAAAAGTGCATCCGATTTGTTGATAAATATCCGGAACTGGGTAAACTCTCATTCATGAAGAGAAGAGGAAAAGAGCGATACTGCATTACCGTTCTGCTCTTAATCGAAGATATAGATGCCAATATCATATCGAGAACACTCGACATTGATCAAATGACCGTCAATCGTCATAAATACAATGCACGCAAAGAGATTGAACAATTGTACGAGCAGGATCAAACAAACTACCCGGTCATTCATTTGCTTTATGAACGTATAAAGACAAGTCGGAAAATGAATTAAAACAGCATACTAAAAAAGACTTTTCAAGTAAAACAGCATAGGGGCGAACAAAACAGTTCGCCCCTATGCTGTTTTTTTATGCAAACACCGATACAGGATGTTTTAGCGATGAAAAAGGATAGAAAAAGGATTTTTAGGATAACCCAAAGCCATACTTTTGACCACGAATTTAAAACGCAAGTGCTACACTTACGGGCTATTTTAAAGAAGAAACAGATACGTTGCATCTGCCCGGTAAGCACACGTTCGAAAACACCGGATACACTCGCTTCAAGCGAACATCATATATATTAAAAACTAATTATTTACTTATTAACACTTAGATTTATGAAAGCAAAGATTTCACTATTACTTCTGTTCTGCTCGCTCTTTTCTTTTAGCACATTTGCCCAAGACAAACCGATAAAAGATAGAAGAACGCATCCCGATCTCTATTTCCTCGAAGAGTCTGAAGTAGCCAACAGTTTAGATCTTTTACCCCCTCCACCCAGTGCGGAAAGCATTCTTTTCTTATATGATAAAGCCAGATACGATTGGGGGAAATCGCAAAGAAATACAGAAAGAGGAGATCAAGCAGTACAAGATGCCCGTATAGACGGCAACGGGGTTCCAATCGCATTTTCCGAAGCATTTGGTGTCAACATTACCAAAGAGCAAACTCCCGAAATCCATAAGTTATTGATAAATATGAGGGAAGATGCCGGAGACTTAGCTACGCGTCAAGCCAAGAATTACTATATGCGCGTTCGCCCGTTTAGCTTCTTCAACGAACCCACGTGCAACCCCGAGCAGCAAAAAGAGCTCTCTACCAATGGTTCTTATCCATCCGGACATACGTCTATCGGTTGGGCTACAGCTCTTGTATTGGCCGAGATTAATCCCGACCGACAAAATGAGATCTTGAAAAGAGGTTTTGAGATGGGACAGAGCAGAGTTATCTGCGGATATCATTTTCAGAGTGATGTGGACGCTGCCCGAATTGTAGCTAGCGGTGTCGTGGCTCGTCTTCACGCCAACGAAGCTTTTATGGCTCAATTAAAGAAAGCGAAAAAAGAGTTCGAGAAGCTTCAAAAACAAGGAGCTGTCAAAGTAAGCAACCGTAAACTAACTAACTAACCTTATATATAAATCTGATTTATGAATAGAATGATATTAGCCGGAGTTATGAGTTTTTGCCTACTCTCTCCGTTGCAAACAAAAGCGCAAGACGTCTTAAAGGTAACACCAACCGGAAGAATATTAATGGATGCAGCCTTGTACGACTCTAAAAATGCAAGCTTCGTCAATGGAGTTGCCATCCCCGATATCAGAATAGGTGTAAAAGCAAGCTACGGAAAGTTTAAAGGAAAAGTCGACATCGGCTATGCTTACGGAAAAGTATCGCTAAAGGACGTTTTTGTCGAAAGGAAGCTTACCTCTTCTTCGCTCTTGCGTGTAGGTAACTTCGTACATCAGTTTGGTCTGCAAAGCTCTACTAGTTCGTCGATGAAAATCACCATGGAAGAGCCTACCAGCAACGAAGCCTTCTTCAACTCAAGGCTAATCGGAGCCATGTATCTGTACGATAAGAATGAGTTCTTTGCTGCGGCGAGCGTTCATCTCGAAAACGAAGCGATCAAACAAACGACGGACAAGTTAAATAAACAAGGATACGGTGCCATGACCCGATTGGTCTATCGCCCATTCCGCAACGATGGTGCCATCTTTCAGGTGGGACTCTCGGGAGCTTATGAAACGCCGAGGTACAATAGCCAAAAGGAGTTGAACCACAGTAGCTTTGTACTGGGTGCCAATTTCCCCACACGGGTAGCCAAGGTGCGCGCTGTCGAAGCAACCATCACCGATGCTAAATACCTAATCAAGTTTACTCCCGAAGTGGCTGCCGCTTATGGCCCCATCGGACTGGAAACGCAGTACTACTACCTGAATGTAAAGAGAAAAAATGACTTAGACTCCTACAAAGCGAGTGGAGCCTACGCATTGCTCAGGGGGTTGATCATCGGAGGAAACTACAAATATGCTCATGCCGACGCCGGTATTGCCACTCCCGAACCGGGCTCGTTAGAGTGTGTACTTGGCTACAACTACACAGATATGTCGGATGGTCGGTCGCAGATCTACGGAGGACGTTTGAATGACTTCGTTGTCGACCTGAATTACTATATCAACAAATATATGATTTGGAGGTTGAGGTATTCTTATACGAATGTTAAGAATAGAGCCGGTTTCGACAATCAATCATTGAATGCGATTCAAACCAGATTCCAATTCATCTTCTAAGTACCTGTTCGTATATTAACAGAATGAGTCCGCCTGCTATCATCAGACGGACTCATTCTATTTTATAAATTAGCCTTTACCGCATCGATCAGTTCCTGATATTCGGCATCGCTTAGATACTCCTTGCCGGGATTCATCTGAAACGTTGCACCATAATCGGGTCCATCGACATATTTCGGTGCCAGATGAAAGTGCAGGTGCGACAACTTATCCGAATAAGCGCCATAATTAATCTTTTCGGGATGGAAAGCACGATCCATGGCGCGGGTTACGCGTGCCACATCGGCCATAAAGGCATTGCGCTCTTCATCGCTCAACTCGTTGAGGTCGTTCACATGACCATTGTACGCCACCAGACAACGACCGCGATAGGTCTGTTCCTTGAAAAGGAAAGCACGAGACACACTGAGCTGCGCAATCTCTATCATAAGGCTATGCAATGTGTCGTTGTTCTGACAATACAAACACTCTTTCGGATCACTTTTCATGATACATTCTTTTTAATTAATAATTGGTATACATTGTTCTTTTCGCCAACCACCCAAACCACGTCGCCCTCTTCAAAGGGAGCGTTCACGTCAGGAGTCATCAGTACTTCTTTCTCCCGTTCGATACCGGCTATCAGGCAATGATATTTCTCGCGTATACCCGATTGCCGCAAGGTTTTGCCCAGAAACACCGAATCGGCATCGACTCTGAACTGCTTCAGGGTCATTTCACTGCTCTCGAACACATCCGAATCGATATACGAACCGTTGGACATGGCTTCGCTGAACTGATTCAACTGCTCGTCGGTACCGATTACCTGAATCATATCGTGCGGAAACAGGCGAACGCTCCCACCCGGTATATTGATGCGCCGTTTGCCTCGCAAGATAGAAACCACATGAACACCGTACTTACGCCCCAGATCAAGCTCCATCAATGTACGACCTGCCCAAAGAGACTCTCCGGGAATCTCCAGATCGGTAAGATGCAAGTCGCGCGATAGCAAGTGACCGGCATATTCGGGCTTCTTCTGTCCCATATACTCTGCCCGTTGATCGCGCGACCGGAGGTTCTGAAAGAATTTGCGCTCGATCAGTATCGACTGTTTCTTCAAACGGCGCGAGAGCACCATCAGTACCACTGCCAGAACGGCCGTACCGATCATTAAACCGGTAGAGGCCTTAAACAACCGAGCGATAATGAACATCACAAACAACACACAAATTACCACACGAAGCAGGATAGTAGATGCCAACGGACCGCGGTTGACCCGGCTATCGTTCCACAAAGTCATGAACTCGACCGAGTGATTCTTCTTCACCATAATGGCGCGCAGAAAGGGCGATATGCACAAGATGGTGAAGAAAGCAGCCAGCAAGCTGCCCCAGATACCGGGCAGGTTCTCTTTAAAGAAAGGAACCACAAAGCGGAACGAAAGCAGAATAACCGAGATACTGATGATCGAATACACCACTACAATGCGTATCATCGCCAAGAGCAGTTTGCGCCAGAGGCTTTCATTGTTGACCGTCTCCGTGCCGGACGAGTAGCGTGCCAGAAATCGCTTCCAAGAACGTGGCAGCCGGCTATCGACAAAGTTGTAGGCAGGTTCGGATATACGGATCATATAGGGGGTGATGAAGGTTGTTATCACCGAAACGGCTACCACGATGGGGTACAGAAAATCGCTCGTCACGTGGAGCGACACACCCAAAGCAGCAATGATAAAGGCAAATTCGCCTATCTGCGTCAAACTGAAACCGCACTGCATGGCCGTCTTCAGCGGTTGCCCCGATAGCAGCACACCGAAAGTACCGAAGATGGACTGTCCCAGAATAACCACCAGTGTTACTACCCCGATAGGCAAGGCGTATTCGGCAATCATGTACGGATCGACCATCATGCCTACCGAAACGAAGAAGATGGCTCCGAAGAGGTTCTTGACAGGCTTCACCAATCGGTCGATGGATTCGGCTTCGATCGTTTCGGCCAGAATGGAGCCCATCACAAAAGCTCCGAAAGCAGGCGAAAAACCGGCATGCGAAGCCATCATCACCATGCCGAAACAAAGAGCCAGCGAAACGATAAGCAGCGTCTCTTCGCTCATGAGCTTCCGGCAACGTTTCAGCAGTTCGGGAATCAGATAAATACCTACCACGAACCATAGAATGAGGAAGAAAAGCAATTTGCCGATACTTTCGAGCATCTCGCTGCCTTCGAAGTTCTTGCTCAACGCCATGGTCGAGAGCATCACCATCAATACAATGGCCAGTATGTCTTCGAGAATCAAAATACTGAGTACCAATCCGGTAAATTTTTTCTTGCGCAACCCCAGATCGTCGAACGCTTTATAGATGATCGTGGTCGATGACATGGCAATCATCCCGCCCAGAAAAAGGCAGTCCATGCGTTGCCACCCGAAACTCATGCCCACACCGATACCAAGCAAAGTCATACAGAAGATAATGGTACAAGCAGCAATCACTGCCGTGCCGCCCACCTTGACTATCTTCTTGAAACTAAACTCGAGCCCCAGTGCAAAGAGAAGAAAGATCACACCAATATCTGCCCACGTCTGAACATTGGCAGTGTCTATCACCGAAGGGGTAAAAGGCACGTGATGGCCTGTTAGAAAACCGGCAACGATATAACCTAAAACCAACGGTTGCTTGAGCTTCTTAAACAAGAGCGTCATGACGCCGGCGGAGAGCAGAATCAACGCAAGATCGGCAATCAGTGTAGGTAAGTGTGACATGTGGTAGTACTTTTTTCTCTACAAAAGTAAACGAATTCTCTTAAACAACGAACAAAAACGGAAAAAGATGTAAGTATGATAAATAAAACAGAACACCCGGGTGAAGGAAAGACCTACACCCGGGTGCATTACTGAAGTATGTATCTTTACAGGTCGCTTTACTTCCTGAAAGGAGTCTTCACCACCACCGCTTTGAGCTTACGTCCGCGCATATCAATGTAGATTTCGGTGCCTACTTTGCTATATTCCGGCTTTACGTAGCCCATACCGATTCCGATTTTACGGGTAGGCGACATCGTGCCCGAAGTAACCACCCCCATCGCATCGCCCGATTCGGTTACCAGCTCGTAGCCATGACGGGGGATACCACGATCGATCATCTCAAAGCCCACCAACTTGCGCACTGTTCCTTCGCTTTTCTGCTTTTCGAGCAGGGCGCGGTTGGTAAAGTTTTTGCCTTCCACAAACTTGGTGATCCACCCCAAGCCGGCTTCAATGGGCGAGGTAGTATCGTCAAGATCGTTGCCATAGAGGCAGAACCCCATCTCGAGCCGAAGCGTATCGCGGGCTCCCAAACCGATGGGCTTGATGCCGAACTCCTCGCCTGCTTCGAATACCGCCTGCCATATCTTGTCGGCAGCCTCAGGGTAGAAGTAGAGTTCGAAACCTCCGGCTCCGGTATAGCCTGTATTGGAGATAATCACATTCTTCTCGCCGGCAAACTCGCCTACCTTAAAGGTATAGTAAGGAATGTCGGAAAGATTGATAGCGGTGAGCTTCTGCAAGGCAAGAATTGCTTTGGGACCCTGCACGGCGAGTTGCGCCATGTGGTCGGATGCGTTTTCGAGCTCTGCCCCTACCGTATTGTGTGCTACGCACCAGTTCCAGTCTTTTTCGATGTTCGAGGCGTTGACCACGAGCAGGTACTTCTGCGGTTCGTATTGATACACGAGCAGGTCGTCTACAATACCGCCGTCTTCGTTGGGGAAGCAGGTGTACTGCACCTTGCCGGGCTCGAGTGCAGCCACGTTGTTCGAGGTAACCTGCTGCAAAAAGGCGAGCGCGTTGGGGCCTTTTACCCAAAATTCGCCCATGTGCGATACATCGAACACACCTACGGCGTTGCAAACCGTGAGGTGTTCGTCGATGATACCATTGTATTCAATGGGCATGTTGTATCCTGCAAATTCGTGCATCTTCGCACCCAGTGCGATATGCTTCTCGGTAAATGGGGTGGTTTTCATTGGTGTTTACGTATTTAAAATTACAAATTGGTATTAATTAAGCTTGTTCGGCAACCAGTTGGGCAATCTTGACGATCACCTTCATGGCCTTTTCCATGTTCTGAACGGGTACGAACTCGTAGCGTCCGTGAAAGTTCAAACCGCCCGCAAAGATATTGGGGCAGGGCAATCCCTTGAACGAGAGTTGTGCACCGTCGGTTCCGCCACGAATGGGGCGCACGTTGGGTTTCACACCTACCGCTTCCATCGCGGCAAAGGCGGTATCGATGATGTGCATCACCGGCTCTATCTTCTCGCGCATGTTGTAGTACTGATCGTGCAGCTCGAGGGTAGCCGTTCCGCAGCCGAACTCGGTGTTGATCTGATTGACCAAACGCTCGATCTCCCGCTTACGGGCTTCGAACTTTTCGCGGTCATGGTCGCGAACGATGTACGTGAGGTTCGTCTGCTCCACATCGCCATGCGTGGCAATGAGGTGATAGAAACCTTCGTATCCCGAGGTGCGTTCGGGCACTTCGGCAGCAGGCAGCAGACCAATGAAGCGGTTGGCTACGCTGATGGAGTTGATCATCTTATTCTTGGCATAGCCGGGGTGAACGTTGCGTCCTTTGAACGTTATCTTGGCCGAGGCGGCATTGAAGTTCTCGTACTCCAGCTCCCCCACTTCGCCGCCGTCCATGGTGTAGGCCCATTGGCAGCCAAACTTCTCGACGTCGAACTTATGAGCACCTTCGCCAATCTCCTCGTCGGGGTTGAAGCCGATACGGATCTTGCCGTGCTTCACCTCGGGATGCTCCTTGAGGTAGGCAATGGCACTGACGATTTCGGCAATACCCGCCTTGTCGTCGGCTCCCAGAAGGGTTTTGCCGTTGGTCACGATCAGGTCTTCGCCTTTGTGGTCGAGCAGTTCGGGAAATTGTGCGGGCGAGAGTATCACCTTATCTTCTTCGCAGAGAACGATGTCCGACCCGTTGTAGTTGGCTACGATGCGGGGGCTGACGTCCTTTCCGGTCATATCCGGACTGGTATCGAGGTGCGAGATGAAGCCGATCACCGGTACTTCTTTGTCTGTATTGGCAGGCAGCGTGGCAAAGAGATAGCCATGCTCATCGAGCGTAATCTCTTCGAGGCCCAACGTTTCGAGTTCGGTCTTGAGATATTGGGCAAAAACCATCTGCCCGGGGGTGCTGGGGGTAAGCCGTGTACTGTCGTCGGACTGTGTATCAAAGCTTACGTACTTTAAAAAGCGTTCTACTAAAGTCATATTATTTACGATTTAACGATTTACGATTGGCAACGGGAGTTGCATAGGCCGTAAAGGTAGAAAAAGAGCCGTGAACTGCCAAGCAAATTCACGGCTCTTTTTGTAGTATAGAGGATATTCCTTTCGTCTGTTTCGCAGCAAGCTTACTACCCCGACAGAGTATTGCCCCCGAGATTGCACCCTTTTGTCCGGGAGATAATTGCTTTCTCACCTAGGTGGGTAAGCTTACCCACCCGGGTGGGGAATTCTTCTCACCTAGGTGGGGAGACCTTCTCACCCGGGTGAGAAGGTAATTTCGTACGCTTATAAGTTACATAATAACGGGCAGAAAAGCAAGCAATGCCGTGCTATTGGCGGGGCAATAGGCGCGGCATTGGTCGTTATAATTGGTTGCTTCGGTCGTTAGAAGTCGCTGTTTCGTAATTAGAAGTGGCTGCTTCCGTCGAAACAGTGCGTACATACCTTGCATTTGGGCAGACCGATGGCCTCAACCAACGTCTCAATCGTATTGAACTGCAAAGACGAGAGGCTGAAACGTTCGGCAATGATACCGACCATCTTCTCGTATTCGGGCGTACCGGCGGTGGCGTATTGTTCGAGCTTCGCATTTTCATCGCCCTCCAACTCCTGAATGATGCGGCGGGTAATGAGCTCCAGCGTGCTCTTGGAAGAGGTAAAGCCGATGAACGGACAGCTATAAATAAGCGGTGGGCAGGCAATGCGCATGTGCACCTCTTTGGCTCCGCAATCGTACAGCACCTTTACATTGTCGCGCAATTGCGTGCCGCGTACGATGGAGTCATCGCAAAACAAGATGCGTTTATCGGCGAGCATGGCGCGGTTGGGTATGAGTTTCATCTTAGCTACGAGCGAACGCATCTCCTGATTGCTCGGTGTGAAGCTGCGCGGCCAGGTAGGCGTGTATTTGGCGATGGCGCGATGATAAGGCACGCCCTTGCCTTCGGCATATCCGAGTGCCATGCCTACGCCCGAATCGGGGATGCCGCAAGCGCAATCGACCTCGGAGGTATCTTTCTGCCCCATCTTCATGCCGCTGGCGAAGCGTACTTCTTCTACATTGCGCCCTTCGTAGCAGGAGGTGGGGAAACCGTAGTACACCCACAGGAACGAACAGATCTGCATCCCTTCGTTGGGCTTGCGAAGCTGCTCCATGCTGTCGGCACGCAGCCTGATAATCTCGCCCGGACCGAGGTACTTCTCTATCTCGTAGTCGAGGTTGGGAAAGCTGCTCGACTCGCTGGTGGCGGCATACGCTCCATCTTTCTTGCCGATGACGATAGGCGTGCGCCCCCATTGGTCGCGGGCGGCAATGATGCCATCGTCGGTAAGGATGAGCATCGAGCAGGAGCCTTTGATGTGTTTGTATACATTTTCGATACCATCGACAAACGTTTTTCCTTGAATGATGAGTAGAGCGATAAGTTCGGTCTGGTTGGTGGTGCTCGAACTGAATTCGGCGAAGTGCATGTTTTGGGAGAGTAGTTGTTGTTCCAACTCTTCGATGTTGGCTATTTTGGCAACCGTAACAATGGCGAAGCGGCCGAGGTGGGAATTAATGATAATCGGTTGTGCGTCTGTATCGCTGATAATGCCTATGCCGACATTTCCTTCAAACTTTTCCAGGTCTGCTTCAAACTTGGTTCGGAAGTATGAACTCTCCAGGTTGTGGATGGAGCGAATAAATCCGTGCTCTTCACTGTAGGTGGCAAGCCCCCCGCGTTTGGTTCCCAAATGTGAATTGTAGTCTGTACCGTAGAATAAATCGGTTGCGCAACTCACCTGCGAAACCGTTCCAAAAAAACCTCCCATGTTGTGTTCTTTAAATGTTATTGTTTTAAAAGATGAGCGCAAAAGTACAACAAATAGGTGATATAAAAAAGCACTCTGCAGAGTTTCCCATGCAGAGTGCGATCGATCTGTAATCAAATAAAATACTTAATCAAACGAAACGCTTTTTATTTCCATTTTTTCAACGCTTTGATATCGGCAGGTGTTGCCTCGATCAGGCTAAGAGCGAAGCCGCCGCTGCGTGCCAGCTGCGCCGACATCTTGGTTTTGGCGGTTACCAATCCTTTCGTTATCTGATACGACGTAGGATTCTTCTCGTAGTCGGCATCTTTTCCGTCGGCGTAGAGCGTGGCTACATACTGCTTGCCCGGGTCGAGGAAGTTGAGCGTAAAGGTAGAACGACGCGGGTTTTCGTCGGTAATACCGCCTACGAACCAATTGTTGGTGCCTTTGGCCTTGCGGGCTACGGTGATGTAGTCGCCCGGTTCTGCTTCGAGGTATTGGCTATCGTCCCAGTCAACGGCTACGTCTTTGATAAATTGGAATGCATCCATATAGCGTTCGTAGCTTTCGGGCAGGTCGGCCGCCATCTGCAAGGGGCTGTACATGGTTAGGTACAGTGCCAACTGCTTGGCCAAGGTGGTATGTACGAAACTGTGCTCGCCCGGAAGGAAGGATAGCTGCGTATCGAAGATACCCGGCGTGTAATCCATCGGTCCGCCGATCAGACGGGTAAAGGGCAACAGCGTGGTATGGAAGGGTTTGCTTCCTCCAAAGGCCTCGTACTCAGTGCCGCGAGCGGACTCGTTGCCGATCAGGTTGGGATAGGTGCGACACAATCCGGTGGGGCGAACGGCTTCGTGTGCATTGACACACACCTTATAATCGGCTGCTTTCTGAATGGCATACAGGTAGTGGTTGTTCATCCATTGTCCGTAGTGGTGTTCGCCACGCGGAATGATATCGCCTACGTAACCGCTCTTCACGGCATTGTAGCCATTGTCTACCATGAATTGATAGGCTTTGTCCATGTGGCGCTCGTAGTTACGTACCGACCCGGAGGTTTCGTGGTGCATCATCAGCTTCACCCCTTTGTCGGCGGCGTAGGCATTGAGCATCTTCACATCAAAGTCGGGATACGGGGTTACGAAGTCGAACACATAGTCCTTCGAATGGCCAAACCAGTCTTCCCATCCTTGGTTCCATCCCTCGACCAATACCTGGTCGAAGCCATGCTCGGCGGCAAAGTCGATGTGACGCTTTACGTTTTCGTTGGTAGCACCGTGCTTGCCGTTGGGCTTAGTCTTGGTATAATCGGTCACGCCAAGTTTGATCGAAGGCAACTCGTCGGTATAGGCCCAAGAGCTCTTTCCGGTAATCATCTCCCACCACACACCGATGTACTTGACCGGTTTGATCCACGATACATCTTCGTAGGCACAGGGTTCGTTGAGGTTCAAGGTGAGCTTGGACGAGAGGATATCGCGTGCATCGTCGCTCACGATAACGGTACGCCAAGGCGACTGGCAGGGTGCTTGCATATAACCCTTATCGCCTACTGCATCGGGGGTTAACCACGACTCGAACACGAAGTTCTTATCATCGAGGTTGAGGTTCATACAAGAGTAGTCCACCAAAGCGGCTTCGTGCAGGTTGATGTAAAGCCCGTCGGCCGTTTTCATCTGCAACGAGGTTTGCACACCGGTAGGCGAAAACGAGGTTTGCGATGCATTGCCGGTAATGGCCGTAGGCATCAAGCCTCTGATTTCGGATAGTTTCGATTGGGTATAGTCGTATTCCTGCGTATCGTAGTCGCCGGGAATCCAGAATGCGGTATGGTCGCCCGTCATGGCAAACTGCGAATGTTCTTCTTTGATAACGAAGTAGTTCAGGTTCTTCTGCAACGGAAACTCATAGCGGAAGCCCAACCCGTCGTTGTATAAGCGGAAACGGATGATGATGTGGCGATCTTGTGCCTTCTGGTCGAGCGTTACGGCCAGTTCGTTGTACTGGTTGCGGATGTTCTTCACCTCGCCCCATACAGGCGACCAAGTTTCGTCAAAGCTCGCCGTTTGGCTATCGGCCAGCGTAAAGCCATTCATCAGTCCGGGATCGTTCTTTAACTCCAATCCCAGTTTGGAGGGTTTAATCACTTCCTTGCCTTTGTAGGTAAGTTCGTAGGTGGGTTCGCCTTGCGCGCCAACCGAGAAGTTGAGCTTCAAGAGCCCGTTGGGAGAGGTAATGCTTTGCGCCACTGCCACCGTACTTACCAAGAAGGAAAGTAAGAGGCAAGTTAGCGTTGCCGTAAGTGTTTTGAGGTTCTTCATGATATAACTGAATTAGTTTTTAAATTCGTAAGGCAAAGATAACGTAGAAACTGTGCGAACCCGCATGCATATAAACCGAATATAAAAGATTATTCAGGAAACATTTGCATAATCCTCTTATTATCAAACTGATATACAGGCAGTCGGGAAACGGAAATATAGGTTATTTCAATCGATACTTCCTATTTTAAGTACCTCTTCTTCAAACTTTTCGCGGTTCAGGGCTTTGTTTTTTACCTTGTTTCGATAGGTATAAATGGTGTTGACGGAGTAATGCAGGAAGTTGGCAATCTTCGAACTGTCGTCAATGCCCAAGCGGATGAAGGCGAAGATGCGCAACTCGGTATTGAGCAGTTCGCCCGGTTTGGGCACGAAGCGTTCGTCGGGTTGCAGCAGCTCGTTGAACCTCGCCACAAAGTCGGGGTAGAGATGCAGAAAGGCACTGTCGAAGTTGGCATAAAACTCCTTCTGCTCGCCATCGGCCTGCTGCGGCGATTTGGTGAGTTTGAGCAACTCTTCCGTTTGCCCCGACATGACTTTGCGGTGAACCGTACGCCGGAAGTGGTCGAGCTTCTCCATATAGACCGAACAAAGGCTGAGAAAGTGGCCGATATACTCCTCTTTAATATGGTTGGCCTGCCTGAGGTTGTGCTGGGTGGCAGACAAACGTTTCATCTGCTTGTATATCCGGACAACGGCTATAATAAGGAAAGCCGACAAAATACTGACCAGCACCAGAAAGAAGATCAACTGCCTGCGTTGCGTCTCGGTTTGCCGTTTATAAGCAGCATCGATCACCGGCAGCATGTTGGAGACCTCGACCGTGCGCAGGCGGGCGTTGCAAAAGATGGCATCTTCGAGCGAATATTTACTGTACCGGTAGGCGCGGTCGATATCTCCCTGCCGGTAGAGCGACATAGCCAACTGTTGCAAAGCGGCATTCTCCTTGACTGAAGCCTTGATATCCGAGAGGGCCGACAGCGCGAGGTATTTCTCGTAAGCAGCGCGGTTGCCCTCTACATTATATATCTGTGCAAGCGAAAAGGCGGCACGGGCATACACGTTGGAGGTTTCGGGCTGTTGCCGTAGCAGGGCACTCAATTCGTTGCGTGCCTGTGGGTATTGATGCGAAGCGAAGAGCTGCTCGGCTTTGTACAAGCGGTATTCGGGCGAGGCGGGCGGAAGCAGTGCAATGAGTGAATCGCGGTACTGGCGATGCAAGCTGTCGTAAACGGCCGTATAAGATTGGTTGTGCGAATAAACCGCCAAGAAAGAGTATAGCTGACGGCCGCAATCGTACCAAGCAGCCAACAAGCTGTCGGGTAGAGCCGACCGATCTACCTCGTGCAGGGTTTCGAGTGCCTCTTTGTACATACCCGAAACCGAGAATACGGCTACCCGGCTCAACTGCGTTTCGTCCACCCAGTCGGTACGATGCAGCTTACGGGCGAGTGCCAGACTCCGGTCAAAGTAATTCATGGCAGAGTCGGATACGAACAACTGGTATTCGTTGCCTAACCGGCGGTTGAGCGCAAACGCCTGCGGAGCCGTAATGCCCGGTCGGTGCAACAACTGCTTCAACCGATCGATGCGTTCGTCTTTGGTCTTGCGGTAAACGTCCTGTTGGCTCAATACGCGATCCAGACAGATCAATGCAGAATCTGCCTCACTGGCTGCCCGCGTAGTAGGAACGATGCAGCAGAGAATAGTGAAAAGTAAAAAAAGAGTTTTCATGATACGCCCGTTAGCTTTAACGTCCAAAAGTACAAAAATTCCACAGAAACAGCTACCTTTGCCGCAGTTAAACATCTAAAAAGAATGAAAGAGCTGGTTTATATATTTATAGGTGGCGGTGCGGGCAGTGTTTTGCGCTATCTGGCGCAGATAGCCGTCAACGAGCGAATCGCGCCCTTTGCTTTTCCTTTCTCTTGGGGAACGTTTACCGTCAACGTTGCCGGTAGTTTACTCATCGGCCTTTTCTATTCGTTGTCCGACCACTTTCAACTATCGATGGAGGCTCGCCTGTTTCTTACTGCCGGATTGTGTGGAGGGTTTACCACCTTCTCAACCTTTTCGAACGATGCGCTGAGTATGCTCGAAGGCGGTTTCTACGGAACCTTCGCTGTTTACGTTTTTCTGAGCATCGTGCTGGGCATCGGCGCAGTACTGTTGGGCGGATATATCGGAAAACTCATTGCTTAACTCCTTCAACCGACATGAAACTACCCAAACATAAAAAGAACGCCCCCGTGCGTGTGGCTCCTCCCTCCATGGAAGCGCAAAGCAACAGCGAACAATCACTGAAAGAGTGGCTCGAAAGAGAGGAGACGGTAGCCGATCTGCACTTTGCCAAACAGGCGGAGGAATACATCGACCGCCCCTATCGGACAATCAAGAACTGCACGTTCAGCGGCAGTACCTTCGCCGAGTGTCAACTCAAAGCGTGCCAGCTCTCCGATATTCGTTTCGAGAACTGCGACTTGTCCAACATCTCCTTTGCCGAGAGTTCACTCTACCGTGTGGAGTTTGTTTCGTGCAAGCTGGTGGGTACCAATCTGGGCGAAACCACGCTCAATCATGTATCTATGTCGCATTGCAACGGCATGTACATCAACCTCTCGATGAGTAAGATGAACCAAGTCTCTTTTCGTTCGTGCGACTTCCGCAACGGCAGCTTCAACGATGCCAAACTCGCTTCGGTCGAACTGCCCGACTGTCTGCTCATCGAAGCCGACTTCTCGCACACCTCGCTGCGAGGCATCGATTTGCGCACATCGCGCATCAATGGAATCATCCTTACGTTGGCCGATTTGCGCGGTGCCACCGTCAGTTCCCTGCAAGCCATGGATTTGTTGCCACTACTGGGTGTGGTCATTGAGGATTAATTAACCTTCTGGAGGGCAACAAATCGGATCTCTTATTTGTTATCTTATATAATGCAAATCAAATATATAACGAATTTGCAATTTACTTAACATAACAAAGAAGATAATGAAAATAGAAAAGATTTTAGGGAGAGAGATTCTCGATTCGAGAGGTAACCCCACAGTAGAGGTTGATGTTATTTTGGAATCGGGTATTATGGGTCGTGCCTCCGTACCATCGGGAGCATCGACAGGCGAACACGAAGCGCTCGAATTGCGTGACGGCGACAAACATCGTTATCTCGGCAAAGGTGTACAGAAAGCTGTTGAGAATGTAAACAAGATCATTGCTCCGCACTTAGTAGGTATGTCGGCACTCGACCAAATGGGTGTTGACCACATGATGTTGGCTCTCGACGGAACAAAAACAAAATCGAAACTGGGTGCTAACGCCATTCTCGGTGTGTCGCTGGCAGTAGCCAAAGCGGCAGCCAACTACCTCGATCTTCCACTCTATCGCTACATCGGCGGAACAAACACCTATGTACTGCCTGTACCGATGATGAATATCATCAACGGTGGTTCGCACAGTGACGCTCCGATTGCTTTTCAGGAATTTATGATTCGCCCGGTGGGTGCTCAGTCTTTCCGTGAGGGTTTGCGTATGGGTGCCGAGGTGTTCCATGCCTTGAAAAAGGTGTTGAAAGATCGTGGTCTCAGCACAGCCGTGGGAGACGAAGGCGGCTTTGCTCCGAAACTGGAAGGTACGGAAGATGCCATCAACTCGATTCTCGAAGCAATCAAAGCAGCCGGATACCAACCGGGCAAGGATGTAACCATCGCCATGGACTGCGCTGCTTCCGAATTCTATCGCAACGGTGTGTATGACTATAGCAAGTTCGAAGGCGAACATGGCAAAAAGCGTACCAGCGACGAACAGATTGATTATCTGGAAGAGTTGCTAAACAAATTCCCCATCGACTCTATCGAAGACGGTATGAACGAAAACGACTGGGAGGGCTGGAAGAAGTTGACCGAACGCATCGGACACCGCTGCCAGTTGGTAGGCGACGATTTGTTTGTGACCAACGTCGATTTCCTATCGAAAGGTATTGCCGAGGGTTGTGCCAACTCGATTCTAATCAAGGTAAACCAGATCGGTTCGCTAACCGAAACGTTGAATACCATCGAAATGGCTCACCGTCATGGATATACCACCGTTACTTCGCATCGCTCGGGCGAAACGGAAGATGCCACCATCGCCGATATCGCTGTGGCTACGAATAGCGGACAGATTAAGACCGGATCGTTGAGCCGCTCGGATCGTATGGCTAAGTACAACCAGTTGCTCCGTATCGAGGAAGAGTTGGGCGAACGGGCTGTATACGGATACAAACGGATCGGGAAATAAAAAGCCATTGACAAAAAAAGAGGTTGAAGCCCTTTACAGATTCTAAAGATATGATGTTAGGAAGAAGAAACAATAATACCGCTTCTTTTTAAGGAAACTAAGAAAATTCATACTATATTTGCAATAAACAAAGCATCTATTGACATGATTCGCTTAATTTTACTGACAGATTTTACAGAATCCTTTTCGTACAATCTTCTTAAAGGCATTCTTGCTTATTCAAAAAGCCATGAACCGTGGGTTGTATGTCGTATGCCGCCATCCTACAAAAATATTTATGGTATAGAAGGTGTACTAAAATGGGCAAAGACCTGGCAGGCAGATGCTATCATCGGAACGTTCAACAATGATGATGTGGGGGTATTTCATACGAATGGAATTATCGCCATAGCTCAAGATTATAAATCAAGATTCAGTAATATTCCCAATATAACTGGCGGCTATCGCGAAGCTGGAAGAATGGCAGCGGAATTCTTTGTCAATAAAGGATTCCGCCATTTTGCATTCTATGGTTACCGTGATACCATATGGTCGCAGGAGCGTTGCGAAGGATTTTATGAATATATAACATCGCAAGGATTTGGCGATAATTTCTATTCTTATCAAGAACAGTCTTTAGATGATTTGTGGTTTTATGAGGCTCCTCCACTCCTTTCATGGTTGAAGTCGCTCCCCCAACCCACAGCATTGATGGCCTGCGACGATAATCAAGGCAATCGTATTACGGAGATTTGCAAAGTGAACAACATCCGAGTACCCGATAAGATAGCCATACTGGGGGTGGATAATGATGAAATAATCTGCAATCTTTCAGATCCTCCACTGTCTAGTATTAGCCAAAATATAGCCAGAGGTGGATTCGAAGTTGCTGAATTGATTGAGCATTTATTGAACGACGAAAAGACGCCTCATAAAGACGTGATCATACCACCGGTAACTATAGTTAACCGTCATTCAACAGATTTCTATCCTACAACAGATGCACACATACACACCGTTCTGAAGTATATCCATAAAAACATAGCCACAGATATTACAGTATCAGACATTGTAAAGCAAGTGCCTCTGTCGCGCCGTCTGCTGGAAATACGATTTAAGCAAGTAACACAACAGACTGTTCATAAATATATATTTAACCTACGAATGGAACGTTTTGCCCAGCTATTATTAGCTAGTGATGCCCCTATTGCAGAGGTTGCAGAACAGGTTGGAGTAAATGATCTAAAGAACCTGTCCCGACAGTTTAAAGCTTTAAAGAATGTTACTCCCAATGAATATAGAAAAGAGCACCGGATATAAATACGGAACACATTTAATCAATGCTGTTCGGGCAAAAAGAATATTTCGTCCGGCAAAGCCATTTCTAAGATGTTACGACTGGAGTATCCTATTTCCAACTCTTGTCCCATATAGTCCTCAAAATACAGAAGATGTAGCTCGTGAAAACCCTTCTCAAGAGCGATTTTACCTTCGACGCGCCGTCCACTATGTCCGCCATCGTTATCGACTACCGGCTGACCATCAATGTAAAGTACGGAGCCATCGTCTGAGAAAGTATAAAAAAGATACACACCTCTCTCCGGGATATTCACCAATGTACGGAACTCGTAAGCGAAATGATCGGTTTCCGGAGCCTCTTTGATTGAAATATTCTTTAAGATTCCCTCCTTCACCTTTTTACAAGAAGAAATGTGAGCAACACGTTTACATTTTCCTTCATAATAGGTATAAGCTACTCCACGCTTTGGAGCTGATACCTTCACAGCAGGTTGATAAGTCATAGTCTGCTCTTCTTCCGAATTTAGTCCTGAAGGATAATAATAAGTGACTTCACGTCCGGCAGGAGTAGTGATCCATGTATCGAACTTTCGCTGGTCTTCGTATAACTGAATGATTCGGCCTCCCCGTTTCAATGAACCGTAAGCATCTGCACCCGTCACACGACCAAAACCCAACGCTATGTCTTTATTAATTCCAATGAAGTCATTATCGTGATCGTGTCCTACAAACACCCCCATCACATCCTGTGCTTCTATGAATGACGCAAACATACCGGAATTAATCTTTGATCCGGCAATGCTTTCCTCGGCAGTACCATAAGTTTTTCCGTCACCTATAACCTCGTTATATTCAAGCAAAGGAATATGGAAAAAAGCCAAAGCAGGCAACGGCTTTCCTCCATTTTTCTTTGTAAAGAGTGCACTTTGCTGACGATACCATTCTATTTGATCAAAATGAATCCAATCATAAGCACCATATAGCTTATTCGGTTGATAATCATTAGAATCAATGCAGTATAGTAAGGATTTTACTCTATCTTTCGAATCATAGACAGGAAGTATGCAATTACCGCAGCCCATAATTTCCTTGGGGCCTTTTGTGCCTACGTAATAAGGGGATGTCAAAAGAAAATCGTATATTTTATCTTTAGCAATATATTCAGCATCGTGATTGCCCATAGTAACGACAAAGGGAGTTTTGGTCTCTTCAAAAAGATTGACTATGCGTCTCCAACCTTCCATTGCGGGGTTGTAAGTTACCACGTCGCCACTCAGCACTACGAGGTCGGGGTGCTCAGCGTTTAGTACCGCCCTGAGGGTAGCCGCCGTTTCAGCACATTTCTCGGAATTCGGCATCCAATGCAGATCTGTAAACTGAGCTATTACAAACTTACCGTCCTTAAAATTTAAACGGTTTTGAGCTGATAATATGAGTGGCAATATACCCAAACAAAAAAATAAAAGAATATATTTATTATTCATACCATATATTTTTCTAAGATTAGTACAATTCTATTTCATCCACAGCCAATCGGCTAGGCTGCCCTTCGTGATAGTAACCTCTCGGACATCCGCCCCCGCTCAGAAATTCCAGACGGACGTAGCGACCCAAGGCTTCAGGGAAAGACAATGATACAGGAAAGCGTGTGCCTTCCGTCGGACTAAAGTCGTAAGTAAGCTTCTGATTACCCACTGTGGTAAACTCCTTACCATCATTCGATACCGAAGCAGTAACCACACGTGCAGGCCAAAGCATATCATAAGGACGCCACAAAAAAGCAAAAGCTGCTTTATGTACAGAGATCGGTTTCCTCAAATCAAATGTCATCTGTACAGTATCTGCATCGAAGATAACCCAGCGGCGCAATTCGCGTGCATATCCCCGAACACCGTCCGACAAACCCATACCGGGATTTACTTTATCGGAAGATGGAAGTGGGACACAAGTATAGAAATTTCCGGTAGCCTTGTTTATAGTAAAACTCTTATGAGTGATTTTACCCAAGGGCTTTCCCTTTCTGTAGACAGCCGCATAGATAACAGCATCTTCGGCAACACGCACAGGAGCTGTGTAAAGAGGAGAAGAAGCCAGAATTACAGAATCATTGACAGCATAATGAATCTCCGCATCCGGACAGAAAGTATTCAAAGTAACTTCGTAAACATTCTGAGTAGAGTTCCAAGTGCCTGTGAGACTAACTTCGTAGAAATTACGGCAAGAATTTACCTCACAATAATCCAACCGTTCGAATTCTTTATCCAATCTGCGCGTGAAAGAGTAAAAGTCCTTATGTGCGGGTTGCGTCCATTGTACTTCCGCCATTGCCAACAGGCGCGGAAAGGCCATGTATTCAAAGTGTTCGGGAGTCTGGATATACTCTCCCCAAATATTAGCCTGTGTACCTATGATATAAGATTGTTCTTGAGATGTCAACTCAACAGGTAAAGGATTGTAATTATAGGCAGTGTCTAAAGGTAAGAAGCCTCCGATAGCCAAAGGAGCAAACTCAGGACTTTCCTGATAATGGTCGTAATAACAAGTGCTACCGGGAGTCATTATCACATGATGCTTTTTACGAGCAGCCTCCATTCCACCTTTCTCACCACGCCAGGACATCAGGGTGGCATTAGGAGCAAGCCCACCTTCGAGTATCTCATCCCAGCCAATGATATCACGCCCCTTGCTATTGACAAATTGCTCTATCCGGTGAATAAACCAACTTTGTAAAGCCTCTTCATCAGGCAAACCCTCACGTTTCATCAAAACCTGACAATGTTCACACTTCTTCCAGGCTTTCTTCGGGCATTCATCACCGCCAATGTGGATATAATGACTAGGAAAAAGATCGATTACTTCCGTCAAGACATTTTCCAGAAATCGAAAAGTACCTTCTTTAGGACAGTATACTTCATCAAAGACATCGAAATAATCACGCACGACGTACGTTTTCCCCAATCCGCATGAATGTTCGGGATAAGCTGCCAACGCAGCCGAAGCATGTCCGGGCATCTCTATCTCGGGAATAACGGTAATAAAACGATCGGAAGCGTATTTCACAATTTCTTTGATATCCTCCTGAGTATAGTATCCTCTTTGTTCTTTTCCGTCAAAGCGACGCGGGTAGTAATAATCACAAAATCCCACTTGGGTCTGACTACGACGGGAACCTATCTCAATAAGCCGGGGGTATTTCTTGATTTCTATCCTCCATCCCTGATCATCCGTCAGATGGAAGTGGAACTTATTCATCTTGTACATCGCCATCAGGTCAAGGAACTTCAAGACTTCTTCCTTGGGTTGAAAATTACGCGCTACATCCATCATTGCCCCCCGATGAGAGAAACGGGGAGCATCTGCAATATGAATAGCCGGAAGTTCTATCTTCTTTTCATACTTCTGACGGGTATCATAAATCCCGGCAGGCATCAGTTGCAATAAAGATTGAATGCCATAGAACAGTCCGGCACTGGTTTGGTTGGAAGCAATCTTTATACCACCGGATGTTACATCGAGCGTATAAGCCTCATCAGCCAAAGAAGAATCGGCAAGGAAACAGATATCAGCCTGCTCGCCCGGTGAGACAGGCTTCAGGGTAACGGCAGTATTCTTCAAAGCATTCGTCAAATAACCAAATACGAGCATCGAAGCAGAGTTCGGTGAAACCGCTACACGCTTTTCACCTTGCAGAAGATAAGTGCCCTGCCCTTCAATAACCTGATTGGGCATAGGTATGATGCCACTACGTGTTTCCATAGAATTACTTTTTCCTCCGCCACACGAAAGAAAATGGACTGATGCAGCAAGCAACCAATACATTATTTTCATAACGGTTGAGATAATAAGTCAGGGTATTCCCTGATTGTTTTTAGGATCAGTTCTCCAAAGAGAGTATTCACCCATGCAAACCAAGAACGGGTGAAGTCTAAGGCATTATCGGCATTGAAGGACTCGTGCATAAAGCCTGTATCTCCGTCCGTATCGCGCAATTGCTTAAGACAGGTACGTATCTCTCCGACATTATCGGTAGTGAAAGCTTTCATAATGATACTCATAGGCCAAACGTAATTCAATCCTACATGAGGCCCTCCTACCCCCTCACCATCTTTTCCCTTGAAAAAATAGGGATTATTATCACTCCATATCATGTTGCGGGTATTCTGATAAATAGCATCTTTATAAGAACAATAGCCCAAGTATGGAGCAGCCAGCAGACTTGGCACATTGGCATCGTCCATACAGAGCGTATTGCCAAATCCATCTACCTCGAAAGCATAGATACGTCCGCAAACAGGATGATTGAAAGTGCCGTATTTACGAATAGCACTGTCCACTTCGTCAGATAAAGCGATGCATTCCGCAGCAAAATCTTCGTTCTTATAAACTTTCGTTTCTATCTCTGCCAATTGCCGTAAAGAGACCACGGCAAACATATTGGAAGGGATCAGGAAACCGTATTGCGTAGAGTCGTCTGACGGACGAAAAGAAGAAACAATCAATCCGACAGGCTTGACAGGTGCACCCCAACCACCATTTATCTGCGAATCGGTGGGGCGATCACAGTCGCGCGTAAAGCTATATGGACCTAAACCTTCTTTTCGTTGTTGCTCTTTAAAGGTTTGTACAACCAGCTTCATGGCTTCATGCCAATCGGCATTGAATGGGGAAGCATCTTCCGTAAGCTGCCAGTAATGGTGAGCCAGACGGATTGGATAACACAAAGAGTCTATTTCCCACTTGCGTTCGTGCAACTCTTTCACCATGTGCTGGGTATGGTCGGTTTCCCAATAGCTTCCCAGCGGACCGTCGTTGAAAGCATTGGCATAAGGATCTATACGGATACACTGTGTCTGACGGTTGATGAGTCCGGCCACCATGAATTGAAGCTCCTCATCGTCTTTCATCAGAGGTAGATAAGGCCACACTTGTGCCGAAGAATCGCGCAGCCACATAGCGTCAATGTCACCCGTGATAACAAATGTATCCGGTCGGCCGTTTTTTACCTTGTATCTGACGGTAGTATCGAGAGTATTCGAAAAACAGTTTTCGAACATCCAACGAAGCTTTTCATCTTTTATCTTGGGCTTGTTCGCTTCAATAGCCGCATCTACTGCTTTAGAAATAAAATGACGTTTATCCACAGGCGGACGTTTGGAAACATACTTCGGATTCGGGGTTGCAGATGAAGAGAGCACAGTAGACGGACGAAGGCTCATTGCTGCCAGAGCAAGTCCACTTGTCTTCAGGAATTGGCGTCGTGACATATTATTTTTCATGGTTGATATTTACTGTTAGTAGGTATGTTTACCAGGGGTTATACTTATCTTTTTTTCTTTGTTGCCATAGAGCACCACGAGTTCAAAGCCGATATTGGTATCAACGGTAATGCGTGGTTCATCGGCTGCCGAGCGACGTGTCTCGGCTTTTAAGTGAATCATTCCTTCGGAACCAAAAGGATAACGTTCTATGCCATTGGTTTCTGTCAGATTCATATCCCAGATAATCTGCTTTTTGGCATAGTCGCCACGAATGCCTATGATAAACTCAATAAATTCGGCAATAGGCGGAAGCCCTGTCCAACCTACAAAATTATCACGTGCCATAAATCCGGGCTCCGGACTCTCAGGCGCATAATACTCGTAAAAGGTACCGGTCTTTTTGTATACTTCGAATACCTGTCCATAATGGTTCAAGGCTATTTCGCGTGCCAGTTTGCGATAGCCTTTCTGTACAAGTCCCTGCATTACCATATAGTTAGTTCCTGGCCAAACCCCTCCCTGCCAGTAGCGTCCGTTCTCCTTATACTTGGGATGATCCGCCGACAGAGAGGGAATGCGATATTTACGGTTGAAGGTTGCGGGATTATCAAGTTCTTTCACCATCCGATCCAGTTGCAGTGTGTCGAGGACATCGGCATAAAGTGTCCAGTAGGCACCTATGCCTTTGGTAGTGCAGAGAGTACCGTCGGCATACCGGTCATAAAGGAAGCCTGTCTTTTCGTCCCAAAGATTATCATGGATGTACTTCTTCAGCATCTTAGCCTCGTCTTCAAACTCTTCTATCTCTTGCCAGCGTTCCAGGTAGAAGCCCATTTCAAGCAGAAGATTAGCTGTGAAAAGTTGTTGCAAGTTAGTATCGATCCACACCATGTGTCCGTGGCTGTAAATGGGGCTATAACCTTCGGGCACACGGGGCATATTATCCATACCCGTACCCCACCCACTCGACCAATAAGTACCATTTTGCCACGTACGGTTCAGCTTCAACCATTTATAATAGGCGCAAAGTACAGGGAAAATTTTATGTAGGCGTTCGGTGTCGCCAAACTGGTGGTAATACACCATCTCACACCAAGGCATCAGGTTAGGTCCCGTACTTACAGGATCGTAACGTTCGAAGCAATCGGCACCGTCTGCCTTTATTTCACGACAGATAAAACCATCGGGATGTTGCTTGGCATAGAAGTTATCAAGTGTGTGCTGGAAGGGGAAAAAGCGTGTACCATAGCGGGCAAACATGAGTATAAAGGAAGAATCCCACATGAAGATATTTCCATTGTAAGCCGTATCTAGATAGCTCGAAACGAAACCCGAACCAGCTTGTGGAGCACGAATATTGCCGATGGCTAATTCCCATGCCTTCCAGTACATTTCCAATTCCTTGGCATGTCCTGTCCAAATGGGATTGGGAAGAATCTGACGGGCTTCTTGAAAGCTCTTCGGCTCTATGGTTTCGGGCTTCGCTATACGATACTCATTCTCAGCAACTAACGGTTCTTTTACATAGGTATTCTTATAAGGCAGACGATACTTCTCATCGTTGCCACAACTTTGTGCCTTTAGTATGGGAAGTGCCGTACAGGAAAGCAGACATGTAAATAAAAAATGTTTCAGCATGGAAAATAGTTGTTGGAGGTTATAAATTGAGCAGTTTCTTTATCTTATCGAAAATAGCTGTATTTTCATAGATTCCGGTAAACTCTTCGGCACCAGGACCAAAAGCATAGACGGGCACCATTACACCGCTATGGCCACCTGTAGAAAATTTACACACGATTTTACCTTGTTGCAGATCACCGTCCACAAGAGTGAGTCCTCCTGTTTCGTGGTCGGCAGTAACTACCACAAGGGTTTCGCCATCCTGTGAGGCCCACTTGTACATTTCGCCGATAGTGCGGTCGAAGTCATGAGTTTCCTGCATCAGCAAGTTGAGGTCATTGAAATGCCCGTAGTCATCTAGTTGTGAGCCTTCTATCATCATAAAGAAACCATTATTGTTTTGGTTCAGCAATTCAATACCTTTCAAGGAAGCACGGGCCAGGAGGTCGCCACGTTCGGCAGGCAGAGGAGTATCTATGGGATAAGGAATTGCAAATACCTTACCTTTCTTTATGGCAACCAATTCGTCCCAGCTACGAGGCGTTTGAAAGCCATTGGCACGTAATTCTTTAAACAAGTCGCGTCCGTCTTCACGATTTTCAAAGAGGTTGGCACCACCACCGAATACATAGTCGGCTTTACAATTGACGTAATCGGTAACGATAGCGGCTTCAGCATCACGATCCTTGTTATGGCAGCAAAAGTCAGCCGGAGTAGCATCCCACAAACGGCAGGTTACTGCAATACCGGTAGACTTTCCCTTGGCAGAGGCTAAATCTATCAAAGACTTCAAAGGACGCCCTTCAGTGTCTACACCCACTGAGTGATAATTAGTCTTCTGCCCGGTGGCGATAGCTGTGCCGCCTGCACCGGAGTCAGTAATCAGTTTGTCGGTACAATAAGTCTTGGAAAGACCTACGGCCTGACAATTGTCAAGGAAGAGCTTGCCACGGTTAGCCGTCCATGCAGAGTAGATGTGCATCAGGCTCATGCCGTCGCCAATCATCAGGATGACATTCTTTATCTTCTTCCCTTTGGGAGGAGTGATTTTGTCTACATGATAAGGATGTTCCAGCACGTAGGTTTGTTCTACGTCACGACGACTTTGAGCCGACAGATCGGCAAAGAGGAAGATTATCATCAAAGCGGCAAGGAGAAATTTTCTTATTACAGTTTTCATTCTTGTTATCCCTCAAATCCGCAGCTAATTTATAACTGATTCAAATAGCGATTTAATTCACCTAATAGTTCCTACTCGTAGCTTTTCCCCCTGCTTTTCTCCTTGATTTCAGGTTATAGGGCATAGCTTCCCCTTTCCCCAGTTAGCTGAAGGCATAAGTAATCCCACGAAAAGTTGTTTTTACGGACTCCAAAGCAACTTGTATGGTTTGTCGGAATAAATATTGAGTACCCATTGTCTGCCTGTCTTTACCCATTTCGCAGGAACTGTAATGAATCGAAAGATAAATCGTTTGACTCGGCTTACCGGTTCAATATCTTCAAACACGGCTGCAACCTTCTCAATAAGGTAAGCATAAAAGTTTTTAGCCATGGCTGTAAGTAGCAGGAATACTGTATTCTCTTTGAGGAATGAACAGGGAAGATGACTCCACCCGAAATCGTTATTCATCATGTCGAATGTTCTTTCACAGGCTCCACGAGCATTGTAGAAGAGTACAATGTCTTTTTCAGAACTTTCATGGTCATTGGTTAAGATGCACCGATAGGTGTATTCACCATCAAATAGGTCCAATTGGTTGTCCTTACGCTTTTGCCTTTGAATAACAAGTCGGTAGTTTTCTTCTTGCAAAAAGGAAGTAAAAGGTATGGAGGTCACTTCATAATTCTCGAAGTTGATTTCTTCTTTTTTCCAATCTGTGATTTTCGTCATTTCTTCATACAGAGACTGACATTTGCCGGCTCGTATGTAGAACTTGTTGCAGTAGCCATGTGTCATACGGATAATCTCTTCCGAATAAGAACCACAGTCCATCCGGCAACGGTCTATGAATATTCCCCTATCGGCCAAACGACGAAAAGTCCGTTGGAGCGTATCCGCTTGACGAAAACGGACATTTGCGTTTGCGGCCCGATTTTCCACACCAACAATGTTACCACCAATAGTTGCCGTGCCGGGGAAATAACCACGTTTTTTCTTGTAAGAATACTGAGTGTCATACTTTTCTGTGGGAATAAACTGGTGGTCGAAGTCCAAGTTATAAAGCGTGTTTGGCTTGAGTTGTTCTGTTTGAAGGAGCATATCGAGCATCAAACTATTAAGCTGTTCCGCCTTATTGAAAGCATAGCTTGCTCCTTTTTGGGAAGTATAGTGGATATCCAATTCTGCGAGTTCTTTTATGCCTCTCAATAAAGTATCCGGACTGGGGATTTCAGTATCCGGGCGTAATTCAAGATGTTTGCCAAGGTGTTTGCCGATATCTTCGATGTGGTCACCGCCGCAATAGTAGATCCAAAATAGGCTCGAAATAATTTCGCTATATTGGTAACCGGCGTAGGAAGAACGTAATCCTAAAGATTTATCGATCACGGAATTCAGTCCTAAACGAGAAAATTCATCCATTGCGTAAAATATACCCCCAAAAGGAGTGATATTATCTGATTTTATGGCTATTTTTGTTGTCATATGCACAAGTACCTTTATGGTTTGTTTGGTAGCACTAATTTAGGTGAATCTTGTGACATAACCAAACCTTGAGGATGTTATTCATCCTCAAGTGTTTGGATTCTCTGAAAATAATATGACTGCGGATTTAAGGTTATCCTTTTTGTTTATTACTATCTGATAAATTAGTTCATCCCACTACTCTACTGTGACCAGTACAGGTGCATGATCGGACAGGAAAGCGTCATTCTCTGTCTCGGCAAGAACACCGTATCTCAAGACTTTCAATCGGTTGTTGACGAATACGTAGTCTATCAGGGGGCGTTTGTCATACGGAATTTTGCCGAAATCGTGGAAACTCCATGCAGGACCATAAATGACGGGAGATACTGAACGAGCATTTGTCAAGTGTTTCTGAACGGTGGAATCAGTGACGTGCTTGATTACATCCGACTCAGGTTCGGCGTTAAAATCTCCAGTCACAATTATAGGTAATCCACTACTGAGCTTATTCACTTGATCCAATATCAGAGTAACACCTTCACGACGTGCCACTACCCCTACATGGTCGAGGTGGGTATTCAAAGCAAAATATTCCTTACCTGAAGCTCTATCTTTCAATTTTGCCCACGAGGCAATGCGTTCACAAGCACCGTCCCATCCTTTGGAACCTGCCACATGAGGTGTTTCACTCAGCCAAAATGTTCCGGAATCGAGTAATGCAAAGCGGTCTTTCTTATACCAAAGCGCACTGTATTCACCCTTTTCTTTTCCATCTTCACGACCGACACCAATCACACCGTATTCGGGCAGGTGCCGCTTCAAGTCCTTCAGTTGATTATTGAGCACTTCCTGCGTTCCCACAATATCCGCATCATAGAAGTGGATCGCATTTGCCACACGGTCTTTACGATACAGCCAGTTGTTCAAACTGTCTTCAGGATTATCGTAACGAATATTGAAAGACATCACGTTCACAGGCTCCGAATCGGAGCTTGGCAGTTTCACTTGTGCGCACGATGCAGCTAACAAAGGCAAAACGAATAATACTAATTTCTTCATGACTATTCTATATTAATAATTATTTCACAAATAGCACGGAAGCAGGTATAGGTACCAGTTCCTCGCCAGAAGGCAGTTTCCACGCCAAACTGAGGTGTTCACCCTCATAATCTTCAAAATAACAAAGCTCATATTCGTGAAAGCCTTTCTTCAGAGCCACCATTCCTGTAGCAGCAATAGCAGCATGAGAACCGTCATTGTTCACCACAACCTCGCCGTTGACAGATAGTACACTACCATCATCCGAACGTGTTTGAAATGTATAGATTCCGTCTTCGGGTACACTAATCAAGCCTGAGAAGATATATCCGAAATGATCTTCCTGCGCAGCATCTTTAATAGAAGGTTCCGGCATAACACCCGACTTCAGCAAGAGGCTCTTTTTTACATCCGCTACCTGGTGGTAAAGCCCTTCGTAATATTTATAAGATGTGCCGTTCTGCGTGGGATGCACCGGAAGCGATGCTTTCAACTCTGCTTTGGTCGCTTGAATAGAGAGCGTAGCGCTGGGACGGAAACCTTTTTTGAATCCTTTGGCTTTAACCGGCAAAGTCCTGTTCAATTTTAAAGGTTGCGTATAGAGAGAAGATTGTTCCGTAGGCTCTGTTCCATCCAAAGTATACCTTATCTGCGCTCCTTCGGTGGTAGTGCCAAAGATGACTGTGATTGAATCCATAAACATATTTAAATCACGGTCTACATAAGGAATGGATACGACACGCTCTGTAGTATAGGAGTAAGGAGATGCTTCGGAAACAATGCCTCTCAATTTATCGGGTTTGTTGGTAAGAGTGAAACGAAGCTCACCGCCTGCCATAAGTTGGGCATAAGTGATGAAGTTCGTATCTATCCGCTGCCCGTTCAGTTCCACTTTGCTGATGTAAAGGTTCTTTTGCGGATTGTTGGCAAGGATGGTCAGCGTCTTTCCACTTGCCAGTGTCATCACAGCCTTCTCGAATAAAGGAGTAGTCAAGGCAAACTCATTACTGCCGGGACATACTGAATAGATTCCCAAGCAGGACTGTATATACCAGGCAGACATCTGTCCGCAATCCTCATTGCCACTGATACCCTCCGGAGTGGATTGGTACATTTCGTGGAGCAGACGACGTGTCATCTCCTGTGTCTTCCAAGGTTCGCCCACATAGTTATAGAGATAAGCAATGTGATGACTCGGTTCGTTACCATGTACATACTGTCCTATCAGTCCGGTAATATCCTGAAGATCTCCTGCTACGGATTCTGCTGTAAATATAGAATCCAGTGCAGTGGTAAACGCTTCTTTGCTACCAAACAATTGCATTAGACCATGCACATCGTGAGGAGCGAAGAAACGGTATTGCCAGGCAGAAGCTTCGGTATATGCACGACCTACTTCATAAGGATTGAAAGGAGTTTCCCAATTGCCGTCCAACCGTTTGGCACGGAAGAAACAAGTAGACCCATCGAATACATGGGTATAATTCTGTGAACGCTGAATATAGGTCTGATAAACATCGTCTTTGCCCATCGCCTTCGCCAGTTGTGCAATGCACCAATCATCGTAAGCATACTCCAACAGACAGGAGATGGATTCTTTCTTTATATCGGAAGGAATAAAACCGTATTTGATATAATAATCGGCTCCTTTCTTATTCTTTTCAGAAGACGCTATCAAGGCAGCCAAGGCTTTCTCCGCATCAAATCTTCTAATGCCTTTCAGATAAGCATCAGCAATAACTGAAGCTGAATGATATCCGATCATGGTACCGGTCTCACCAGCAGAAAGCGACCAAATGGGCAATTCGCCGGATGCATCGTAAATATTGAGGAAAGAGTTAATCATATCGTTGACTAATGTAGTATCAATCAGCGTCATCAACGGATGCCACGCGCGAAACGTATCCCAAAGTGAAAAAGTGGAATACTGCACTTTACCTTCAGGCAACTGCCCTATTTGCATATCGTGACGGCGATACTGTCCATTGACGTCGCTCGCCGTATTGGGCACAACCATGGCATGATACATGGCAGTATAAAAGTTTTTTAAATCGTCTGTGCTGCCTCCCTCTACAACAATGGACGAAAGTGCCTTTTCCCAAGCAGTACGGGCGGCAGCGCAGACAGCATCAAAATTAAAATCTTTCACTTCTGCTTCGATATTCTCACGGGCATTGTCGACACTGACTATAGACAATCCTACTTTAACAATAAGGGGTTCTCCATTTTTATCATCAAAGGTAAGTACCGCTTGCAAATCTGTGCCTGAAATCTTTGATTCAGTAGATATCATCTTCTTGCCTTCCACAAACTCTACAGATTGAAAAGGCTTTGAGAATTGAGCTACAAAATAAACATATTGGTTATCCGTCCATCCACGAGTACGACGCATACCGACTATTTCATTGTCAGTGGTACATTCTAATTGGGCTTCGTATATAAATTCATTGTCCAGAAGATGAGCTAGATCAATAATGACAGAGGCTAGTTTGTCTGGATCGAAAGTATAACGATGCATACCGACGTGTGTGGTCGCCGTCAGCTCAACCTTTATGCCTTCATCTTTCAGTAAAACAGAGTAATATCCGGCTGATGCCTTCTCATCCTTATGAGAAAAAGCAGCAGGTGGGCAAATACTTTCGGCTGTGAGGTCAGGCTTTTGGATTGTAGGACGCAGCAATACATCACCCAGGTCTATACATCCTGTTCCGCTGAGGTGTGTATGCGAAAAGCCGATGAGGGTGGTATCATCGTAATGATATCCAGCACAGGCATCCCAGTTCCCGGTACGAGTATCGGGGCTTAATTGCACTGCCCCGAAAGGAACAGTCGCTCCGGGATAAGTATGCCCATGAAAGCCGGTACCGATAAAAGGATCTACATAATCAATCGGCGATAATTGTCTAAAGCCACAAGCACCGCAGACAAATAGTACAATCAATGTGTAGGTAATAATTCTCAGTTTCATCAAGATATATATTTGAAGGTGTCATTCTATTATAATAGTAATAGACTTCTATTTCCAAAAACAAAAGTAAGAAAATTCTGCAAGGATCAATACATCCTTGAGGATAACTAATCCTTGCAGAGAAGACCAATGGCAATGAGATCTTTATATTTTAGTCTTTCGAAAAGGTTAGATTAATTATAACCTTTGTTTTGCATCAGTTTACCATTAGACTTTGTTATCTGTACAGACGGATAGGGGAATACCATCATATAATCTTCATAAGTACTCTTATTCAAATAATCGGCATACGGTTCTATTGTAAAAGTAGACTCCGGATTAGAACGGCTGGCATACTTTCGAATACGAGGATGAGCATTTAACTCTTTTTCTGCAAGAGTTTTAATGACGGTATTTGGCGAACGATGCCAGCGTTTAAGATCAAATAAATGATCAGTATATTCGAAAGCCAATTCACAACGACGTTCATGATACAAATCTGCCATAGTAGGCGTATTTTTCAACTCCTCCAGATTCGAACGTCTACGGATACGATTCAAATCTTCTTTTGCTTTGTCTATTTGGTTTGTCATCAAATAAGCCTCGGCTCGGAACAATAACATCTCTGCAAAACGAATCAATGGGAAGTTCACACGAACAGTAGGCCAGTTACCATTCGTATTGACATAACCTTCTTTATCCGCATTTTTATGCTTAAACGGATCCATGTATTTATTTATCTGAAAACCTACATCCAAGTTCGTATCTGAATAAAATTTACGTTTCTCACCGAAGAATTGGAACTCTTGGTTATATTCCAATATAGAACGCACCAAACGGTCATTGCCAGCGCCATCTTTCGCCATTTCTTCATAAATATCATAAGATGGTTTTATCTGTCCCCAGCCATTGTATACACCCCAACCTTTGTCTTCTAAAATGACGCCACAGAACTCAACACCACCACCAGTAGAACCACCAGTAGAAGGGATAGACCAAAGATATTCCTTGTTCCAGAAGTCTTTAAAATCAGAAGAAAACACTTCGGCAAAAGTAGGAGCTAAGTCACGACCGTAGTCACTTTCCAAAGAGTTAACCATTGTGATTACATTATTCCACTGAGTTTCATCCCATGTGGCCCAATAAGCATATACTTTCGCTTTGTAAGCTACGGCGGCAGCTTTATGTGCACGCCCTTTATCATCATCAGTATATTCATTAAACTTAGGCAAGTATGAAATGGCCTTATCCATATCTTCAATAATAAACTTATAGTTATCTACTACAGATACTTGTTGAGGCGGAATAGAGTTATCGTAGTCACCTTCAAAATCTTCGTAGCGCATAAAAGGAACCCCTTGTTCTTTAGTGCCATAACGATAAGCAATCCAGAAATGAGCCATACCTCGCATAAAGAATGCTTCACCCAAACTACGATGTTCTACAACGCTCAACCCGTTCTTTTTCTCTTTGGTAAGCAATTGCTTAATAACCCAGTTGGAACGAGCCATATTCTGATAAAATAAATCATAGCCACCACTTATAGGGCTTTCATTTCCTGTATAATTAAAGGTTGCCAACGTGTTGTAACCACGGGTCTTAGCCCAAACAATATCATTAGCTGCTCCTTGTTCCCAAAACAACTCACGCCCAAATCCCTTTTCCTGATGAATCGGCGCATAGAGTCCATCAATAGCATCAATTGCTTGTTGGTCATTTACAAAATAAACTGTAGTAGTAGGATTGCCCTCAGCTTGCACATCCAGAAAATCTGAACAAGAGCAAAAAAATAATACTGATAAAGCCAATGTCGATATATATTTTTTCATAATCTCCGCTATTTAATAAGTTAGTTTTACACCAAAAGAAAACACTCTAGACACAGGATATTTCATAGCATCCCATCCGCCACATTCAGGATCCATACCAGAATAGCTGGTCATGGTAAAAAGGTTTTCACCGCTAAAGTAGACAAACATGCGGCTACCACGCTCCTTTAAATGTGACCATTTCTGTAACATATCAGTCAAGTCATATGATACTGTCAAGTTCTTGAGACGCAAATATGAAGCATCCTCCAAGTACCAATCGGAAGCTGTACTGAAGTTCGCATTCGGGTCATTCTTTGACAATCTGGGAGTATTAGAAGAAGTATTAATGGGGCTCCATGCACTCAAGACATCTTTCACTCGATTGAAATTTCCCTCTACATCACTCATTGTCATATACTTAGCAGCGTAAAACGCTTGAGCTCCTCCTACTCCTTGGAACATGGCATTGATAGATAGTTTTTTGTAAGTAGTACCCAAGGTGAAAGCATAAGTTGTTTTTGGAGTTGCACTACCACAATACTGACGATCTTTATCATCAATCTTACCATCACTGTTATAATCGATAAACTTCAAGTCACCAGCTACAGCGTTGGGCTGTATACGTTTTCCATCCTTCACATAGGCGGCTACTTCTGCATTCGATTGGAAGATACCAGCACTCCGAATCAGATAATAAGAATTCAAAGGTTCACCTTGAGCAGTCTGGCGAGTAAAAGGAATAACACGGAATTTAGAATCCGAATCAGTCCACACACCAGGAGTACCATCAACATTCTTCACACCTATATCAGAAACCCAATTTTTCAGGTATGTAAAGTTACCCGATATAAAGTAAGAGAAATTTTTATTGATACGGTCATTCCAATTCGCAGATACTTCAAAGCCACGATTACGAACTTCACCTTGATTAACAAACATCGGATCGAGTCCTATAGTACTGGGCCAGTCCATTGTTTGCTCTTGAATTAAATTAAAAGTACGCTTGTCAAAATAGTCAAATGACAAAGACAAACGGTTTTTAAACATTTCAACATCCAAACCCAGGTCTATCTGTTCAGAAGTCTCCCATGTTAATTTTTTATTCAAGGCGGTAGCGTTGTATGCAAAGCTATTCCAAAGAGTATTACCCATTACTCCATATTGAGCTTGTTCTTGCCAAGAAGTCGTACCGAGAAGAGATGATTTGTAACTATAAGGTATGGAGGCCAAATTACCTACGCGCCCCCAAGAAGCACGTAGCTTTAACAAATTAATAATGTTTGACTTTTTAAAGAATTTCTCATTAGATATTTTCCAAGCCAACGTTGCTGCTGGGAAATCACCAAAGTTGTTCTCTTTAGGTAAGCGGCCGGCATAGTCACGACGCCATGATGCAGTAGCAAAATAACGGTCATCGTACGAATATGCCAAACGAGCTACCATTGATACATTGGCATCGGGACCTGTCATGTAGTCACTGGCAGATGTTGAATTTGCATAGGCTAAATACTGCAAGTAAGAACTTTCATCTGATAAATTCTTGCCGTTTACTGTTAGTCCGCGTACGCTGTAGCGATCGGCTGTAGTAGAAAACAAAGCACCAACAGTATGTGCACCAAAACGGTTATCATAGGTCAGTGTATTCTCCGTTTTCCAAGCATCGGTACGATAATTAGTCACATCCAAACTATTTGAATTATTGGGTTTACCTGGCTCATCCTGAATAGGACGGAAGTTTTTATAATTATTAGTTTTCAAATTGTAAGTAAAACGGCTGGTAAATTTCAAGCCTTGGATGATATTAGCTATCTGTAAACTGGAAGTGCTCCATACATCACTAGTTTTATTAAAGCGATTTTCAGCCTTGAGCAGACGTACCGGATTAACAGCATCACCGTGGGCACCAGCATAATTACTTCCATACTTAGCTATATAATCAGGATCTTCAGTAGTAGTCCCCCCCCAAGTACCATCCAATGGATTGTATACTGTAGCACTGGCAGGCATATAGATTGCTGCTAATACCGGACCGGTATAAGCATCGTCAGTACTTTTTGAACGACTTTCCGAATTCTTCCATACAAGGTCTTCACTTAGAGACACCCACTTATTCAGTTCAAACTTGCCGTTGTAACGGATAGAATAATTCTTGTTATAGGTATTAACCAACACTCCTTGGTCATCATCATAAGAGAATGACAAACGACTGGAATAATTTTCGGTACCTACATTCAATGCAACGTTATGACGTTGATAGAAAGCTGTACGAAAAATTTCATCCATCCAATTTGTACGAGTAGTACCTACCCACGGATTTTTTGTCACATCCCATCCGTCGGGAAGAGACATGCCTGCATTGGCATAAGAAAGTTTACGCATCTCTACTTCTTCTTCTGCGTTTAAAGGCCTTGGTAAATTCGTCGCCTGACGAATCCCATAAGTACCATCATAAGAAAGAGAAGGAGTGCCCGCTTTTGCTTTCTTTGTGGTAACCAGCACAACACCACCAGCTCCTGATTGTGCACCATAAATAGCCGCCGAAGCAGCATCTTTCAATACAACTATTGACTCGATATCGTTCATTGAAGCAATAGGTGCACCTGGGATTCCATCGACTACCCAAAGTACATTATCACCTCCTTGTTCCACACCGTCAATTTTACGCTTATACGAACCCTGTCCACGAATCACAACCGTAGGCGCAGAGGTAGGATCACCACCATTTGACTGCACTGTTACACCCGCCAATTGGCCTTGTAGCATACCTTCCGTAGAACTGACTGGGCGTGTCGCCAATTCATCTGTATTGCTTAACACACCAACTGACGCGGACAGATCTTGCTTACGAGCATCAGCACCATAGCCTAACACTACGACTTCATCTAACAATTCAGTGTCTTCTTTCAAAACCACCATCAAATCTTTTCCAGTTACCGGAACATCTTGATTAGTAAACCCCACAAAACTGATAACTAATACATCACGTCTATCGGCCGACAGTATAAATTTACCGTCTATGTCCGTTATAACTCCTGTTGTAGTTCCCTTAACTAGAACATTAGCACCGATCACAGGCTCACCCATCTGATCTTTCACTGTTCCCTTTACCGAAATCTGCTGTGCAAAAACACTCACAGAAAAGAACAGTCCTAACAACAAAGTCAGAATCAATTGATAGATTCTAAAATTCTTTTGT
>NZ_HG726020.1:647514-934387 GCF_000499785.1 Bacteroides neonati
TAATATTTTCATTCAATATAAAGCTTACATTTATCTGGATTATTCATCAAATAATACAGAAGCTCCAAGTAAACTCGCATCCTCTAAATATGAAGGAATCACTTTCACGTTGTTCAACATAACCTCATAAGGAAAGCTTTGCATCGTCTCCTGCATTGCAGTTTTAAATAAAGGGAAAGCTGAAACAATCCCTCCACCCAATACAATTGCCTGAGGAGCATACGTAAAAAGAATTGCTTTCATTAGACAGCCCAAATGTGAGCCAAATTCTCTCCAGACCTCCAATGCTGCGGCATCACCCTTCTTAGCCCTTTCGAAAACTGCCGCGCCGGTCGTATGGTACCGTTTAAAGAAAAAGCTACTGCAATATCGTTCAAAATCAGCATCAAGATAAGGAAGCGAACCGATTTCACCAGCTCCCATGTATTGCCCATAATATAGGCGACGATTAATGATGACGCCCGCTCCTACACCCGTACCAATAGTAACCCCTACCATATTTGTATAAGGCTGACCAGCACCAAACAGACTTTCCCCCAAAGTGAAGCAATTAGAATCATTATTTATAGCAATCGGTAGCTTAAACTCCTTTTCCATAATGTCTTTCAAATATATTTCTTTCCAAGAAGATATATTAGCAACATTATACACTATTCCTTTTTTCGGATCAACAATAGAAGGAACCCCTACGCCAATGCCATTGACTTGTTCATTCATCATGCTTTCAATAAGCTGAAAGAGTCGGCTAAGTACTTTGGAAGCACTTTGCCGTGCCGGACAGACAGCAGACGCTTTCTTCAGGCATCTGCCATTTTCCACCTGCGCTATGCGAATATTAGTACCTCCTAAATCAATTGACAATTTCATAGTATATTATATTAAGAATCTTGACGTATACAAAATTAAAACTAAGCAGTTCTTTCCGAGGGCTCAATTGCGCATTAAAATCTTCATTTTGCGTAAACAAGTAAGTTTTTCGAAAGAGAGCCTATTATTTAATATCACGAAAACATCGCTTACAGATCAGTTAAAATTACTGTTTATCAGATATTCCACCAATTTTCGTCCACCCTGTCCACCCGTAAAATCGATAAAAACAATGCCACAATTCCGTTTACTGCCTGCCATTAAATGGTTAGCCACGGGCTTATTTACTTTATTTGCAAAAACCAAAGGTGTTCCAAAGGGTAAGCCAGTAGCGCTCAGAAAAGTAATCCCCCATCGAGTCAAAGTAACTGACTCCTCTGATACCCGGTTGAGGTTATTGATACATACTTCTATTTTCTTTCCGGCACCCTCACCAGACTCATATTGATATTCATCTTCAAGTAACGCATGCCCCTCCTCTCCATTTCTATCACGGAGTGTCATCAGACAAGTAGCATCATCTATCCAATTAGTGCAGGCAGCTCCTGGATAATCATCCATCGCACGATCCCTATGAAAAAAAAGAATTTTCCCTCGACAGTCTTTTAACCTCAGATCCGAGCGAAAATCTACAACGAAGTAATAAGCATTAGCCGAATTCTTCAAAGAAGCAGATAATAAAGAAGAGTAATCAGCCAGCTCCCCTCCTTCTTTTTTCAATGACACGATCAATGTTTCAGAGGGATGCGCCTTTAAAAAATGAATAAAAGCAGGCAGTACCTCGCTCTCCCAATATATTTCCTGAAAAGCATGGCTATGAAAGACTCCCAATTTAGTATCCTTCTTCTGCAAACGGATATCAAAAGCACGAATACCTTGATTTAATTGTTCCACAATGCCCAAAGTCTGTGTCTCTAACATGACTCCACCCTTGATAGAACCGCTATCGTGCGTACCCGGTATCGAGATTCTACACACCGGAAGCGTATCAAGAAGACCTTTCATCCACTCAGTTTTACTCACAATGGCTTTTGTGCTTTGCAAGGCGCCATCTGCCGCATAAGTAGGAAAACTCAACCCAGATATAAGCAGAGCCAAGGAATAAGATATTTGCAACCACTTTCGTTTCATAAACTATTACTTTATTCTTTTTGAATGATACAAAAATAAGTGGTTTGATTTCCTTATTCGTCCCAAATTGCGCATTTAGTTCTTCAATTTGCGAAAATTCTAATGCTTAGAATATTAGCATTTTCCAGTAACAGTTTTGCGTTTCTCATTTGTCCCTGAGTAATTGCACCAAAAGCGTGGAAACATCTTTCGTCATAGATATAAATGAGTACAAAAGGGTAGATTTTATATTTCTCCAAGTATTGAATCATACTCGGAAACAGGCCTTTATAGTTACAAAAATGCAAACAAACCGTATGCAGAATACTTATGCAATAAAAAAGTTCATCTGACGAATAGAAAAGTCAATCCGGAATTCTTTCTCACAAAATGAGAGATTCATCATCATTATCTGTAGGCGATATAAAGAGTCCATCCAAAACATTTAATAGAAAAGCTAAAAAAGCAGTTGTTTGAAGGAAAAACTTAACTATCAAATGATTGGGAGTATTGATTCGTTCAACAGTTTTCTTTTCGCCGGGCTTCAAAGTGATGCGCGTAAAGCGTTTCAACTCCTTCACCAGACGGGTAACAGAGCCTACCTTATCTTATACATAAAGTTGTGCCACCTCGGTAGCTTCGTATTTTCCAGTGTTTTCAAGGTTGAAGGTCACCGTTAGCACCTCATCCTTCTTCAGTTCTTTGGCAGATAAGCGCACATTGCTATAAGAAAATGTAGTATATGACTCAAGTTTCGGATTTAGAATTCATGCCGTTTGAGCATATATTCGGAGTGCTGCGAGACGTTTGTCACTTTCGATAATTTAAATAATCAGTTCTTCAGAGGCGCACTAATAAGTTCAGCAATCACTGCTACCACTTCGTATATAATGGCTCATATTTTTCGATCACAGTTAACTCATGTACTCCATCGTAAATATGAGCAAAGAGTACCCCAATTGTTTCGTAGCCATGGAGTCTCTTTATTGAAGCGAGCAAACTATAGCGTATCATAACGAGTGAGATGTGTGGAATTTGAGAAAAAAAATCTCGTGCAGAATAATCATCCAATCCCAATATTCTTTTCCAATCTGCAAAGAAAACCTATATAGACCATCGTATTACATAAATCTCGTAGGCTAGCATGAAGTCCAGTGTTACATCGGTTGCTACTAAGACTTTCCAACATTTATTCTTTCTACGTCGACAAAAAACAGCCTGAAATCTGTACCTCAGAGGGTTGAATCAGCTATCGCGTAGTGACATCTGTAACGACGACTACACCTTATAGACCTTGAACTCTTTTGTTTTCCAATGATTGCTTTAGCAGAACTTCCTCCATTTTTTAGTAGCATATTTTGTGTTTCCCATCTTTACCATACCCAAAAGATGGAACTTCTAGTGAGAACTGGAAACAAAATCCACAAGCCCAGTATAGGTAATCCATGAAATACAGAAATGCCTCAAAGCCTTTTTTATATCAAACATTACGTTGCCACTCTAAATCCCAAACTTGAGATATTTACAGGCCTTTTATCTGTAGCCCCTTAGTGAAAGGGCATACAATCCTTCAGCGCACGACGCAAAGACCCAAAAAACACATAACACTCTATTTTACAACACATTCTGATTATTAATAATGTACAAAAGTATACCTTTTCTGTACTATTATCACTATGTTAGTCTATGAATATCCCTGATATTTGCACAAAGCTATGTATGAGAATCTATGAGAAAATGAAAAAAACGTTTAAAGCCTTTACAGACAAATCTACTAGGAAATAACAGAACTGTAACACGCTTTTCAAAAAGAGACTCATGTAATCTTAAGTTTAAATTTATATTATGAAACAAAACTTATTCACGAATTTCAGAAAGCCAAGTATCATTTTACTTGTTTTACTTCTTTCGTCTGCTGCCTCACAAGCACAAATCAAAATTACCGGTACCATTACCGACGAAGCAAAAGAAGTCTTGATCGGAGCCAATATCAAAGTAAAAGACGGGGCAGCAGGCACCATTACCGATTTGTACGGTAAATACTCAATTGAGGTACCTAACAAGAGGTCGGTTATCGTTGTTTCGTTTATTGGTTATGCCACCACAGAAATAACCGTAGGCGACAAAAAAGTGATCGATGTGGCACTCAAAGAAGACGGTGTCTTACTAAATGAGGTAGTTGCCATTGGGTATGCCAATGTTAAAAAGGGAGATCTCACCGGAGCAGTCGGCAAGGTCGACATGGACGAGTTGAACAAAACCTCAGCACTCTCTTTTGATCAAGCCTTAGGTGGTCGTGTAGCCGGTGTTCAAGTAGTAAGCGGCGATGGACAGCCCGGATCAAGTTCGAGCATCGTTATTCGAGGAAGCAATACCATTTCAGATAGTGCAGATGGTTCTCCTTTGTATGTAATCGATGGCTTTGCTACCGACGACCCTAATGCAGCAGCCTATAACCCCAATGATATCGAATCGATGGATATATTGAAAGATGCCTCTGCCACAGCAATCTATGGTGCAAGAGGTGCCAACGGAGTCATCATCATCAATACCAAGCGGGGAAAAGAGAGTGCACCACAGATAACCTACAATGGCTTTGTTTCGTGGCAATCCCGCCCTCGGTACTTGGAGGTTATGAACGGGAAACAGTTCGTTACCCTACAAAAAGAACTTATGACACAGGATGAGCTTGACCAAACCTATTTCGGATACAGCGAGCAACTGGGGCGTAACCGAACATTGGATGATTACGAGAACATTCCTTATAATAACTGGCAAGAAAAGGTATTTCGTACAGCACCGCTCACCAGTCACCAACTCTCGCTCTCGGGAGGTAGCAGAAACACTCGCTACAGCTCCAGTATCTCTTATTACAATCAACAAGGAGTAATCATCAAATCATCATACCAAAGCTTGAAGGCACGCGTTACCTTAGACCAGAACATCAGCAAAAAGCTAAAATTCGGAGCTACAGTCAATTTTGCCAACAATACCTCTAACGGTTCGGCTCCCTCACAATCGGGCGGCGGAACGGCTCAATATTTCCTTTATCAAGTATTAGCCTATCGCCCATTTGTTCCAACCGAAAAAGACAATTTATTCGAAGAGGTGATAGATGTAACAGGCACATATCCGTACCACCCGTTAGAAACGATTCAGAATATATACGATAGAAACAATACCAGACAGTTGAACCTGAACACCTATCTGAATTGGGACATACGAAAAGATCTGAGTTTCAGAGCTACCTTTGCTTACAGTTGGCAACGAAACAGTCGTCAAGCATTCTACAATTCAAATACCTACCAGGGTGACTCGAGATATTCGGCCAATGGAGTGAACGGTTCGTTTACCGACAGAGAAGCAGATGGCTGGTCGAACGAATATACCCTAACTTACAAAAAACGAGTTGCCAAACACAATTTCACCGGTTTGATAGGTAGCTCTCTCAACAGCCAACAAATAACTGTGCAGGGGGCACAATCCATTCTGGATCCTTTCGAAGAGTTGGGATATTGGGGCATTGATAACGGAACTCCGAGAAACATTACTACCACTAATATTGAAAACAAACTACTATCGTTCTTTACCCGCCTCAACTACGATTGGAGCTCACGCTACCTCTTCACCGCTACGGTACGCGCCGATGGATCATCGCGTTTTCCTTACAACAAATGGGGGTATTTTCCGTCGCTATCATTTGCATGGCGACTCTCTGACGAACCGTTTCTTAACTTAAAAAATACGTTTATATCTAACCTCAAACTGCGTGCAGGATGGGGGGCAACGGGTAATAACAACACCCAAAACAACTACCCCTCTTTGAGGCTGTACGCTACCGATCAGAATTATGCCTTTAACAACACATTATTGCCGGCAGTCTATATCAGTCAAATAGCCAATAAATCGCTGAAATGGGAAACAACGTATCAAACCAATATCGGACTGGATTTCGGCTTGTTCAAAAATCGTATCAATGGAGAGATAGAGGTATATAGTAAGAATACAAAAGACTTGCTGCTCTTTGCCGAAGTACCCGGTTCATTCGGATTCACATCTGTGCAACAAAACATCGGAAGCGTGAATAACCGCGGATTGGAGATCTCTATTAATACCGTCAATATACAAGGAGAGAATGGGCGATTCAAGTGGACAACTAACTTTAACATCTCGTTCAATAAGAACAAGGTGACCGGACTGACCGGCGATCAAGACAGCCGGTTCGCAAGCGTGGTTGCACCGAATAACTATATCGGCAAAGTAGGCCGACCACTATCGGAAATGTATGGCTATGTGTACGATGGCGTGTATCAGTACGAAGACTTTGACGAAATTGCACCCAATACTTTTGTATTGAAGCCGCTTATACCCAACAATACCCAAGAACGCACCAATATCAAACCCGGTGACGTTAAGCTAAAAGACTTGAACGGTGACGGACAGGTAACAGCCGAAGATCAGACCATCATTGGCCATGGACTTCCTATTCACACGGGCGGTTTCACCAACAATTTTGAATGGAAAGGATTCGATCTAAACATCTTTTTTCAATGGTCGTACGGCAACGATGTGATTAACTACAACAGAACAAGATTGGAAACAATGCGCGGAAAGAATTTCAATCAGCTGGCTAGTGTTGTTAACCACTGGACTCCTCGAATAGATAATGGCGATGGTACCTATACACCGGGCAACTACACCAACTATCTGCCTGCCGCAAACCGAAGTCTATCTATTAATACTGACCGTGAAATAGAGGATGCCTCATTTTTACGGCTGAAGAACCTGCAGATAGGTTACAACTTTCAGCCAAAGTTATTGCGAAATTTGAAAATGCGTTCGTTACGCATCTATCTTTCAGGCGAAAATCTGATTACTTTCACTCGATACACCGGATATGATCCGGAAGTATCCACCCGTAATTCTGCTATGACACGCGGATTCGACTATTCGTCTTATCCCAGAACCGTATCTTATACATTTGGTGTCAAAGTAGGCTTTTAATAAAAGAATGTTGAATACAGAATAAATTTACAACTATGAGAAAATTAGTCTCTACACTTCTTCTCTTCCTCGGACTTTGCAGTTCGTGCAACTTCCTCGATACATCCGTTTATGATCAACTGGGAGAAAGTAATCTTTACCGCAATGAAGCCAGTTGTATGTCGGGTCTGGCAGGTGTATATGATGTATTGGGATACAGTGATGTTTACGGACAAAACCTATGGGGCGACCTTGATTCGGGCACTGACATCCTAGTGTATAACCGTGAATATGGGAAAAACAACCTGCAAGTCAGTATGTATACCTACAACAATACCGATGCTACACTCAACAACACATGGCGCGCACTTTATATGGGTGTAAATCGTGCCAATGATTATATGGATCTGATTTCTCAACGTACCGATAAAGAGTGTGGCGGTGCTAGCAAGAAAGCCATGTTCATAGCCGAAGCTAAAGCATTAAGGGCTGTATTTTACATGAACTTGCTCAGTTTTTGGGGAGAAGTGCCTTTGCGGATAACCTCCATTCGTGACCTAAGTACGCAGTTACTGAAGAAATCGCCACAACAAGATGTTTTCAATCAAATTATCAAAGACTTGTCGGAAGCCGAATCCGGCTGTCTACCCGCCACCTCCCTGAATACACCGGGACGCATTTCTCGTACAACTGTTCAGGCCCTGCTTGCACGCACTTACCTTTGGCAATCAGGCTACCCCACCTATGCAAACACTTGGGATAAAGCCTTGAGTTATGCCCGAAAAGTACGAGACAGTAAACTACACAGCCTCTATCCCGAAACAGATGGTAAGAATGGTTACATCGCATTGTTTATCAATATGTGTTCTAATAAATACGACTTGACTGCACGCGAAAGTATGTTCGAAGTAGAATTTTACGGCAACGGATTGGAAAAAAGTAACGAAAGTGGAAAGGTAGGGCTTTACAACGGCATATCGCAAGGACAAGTAGATGACCCGGATGTGCCTTTTGCCTATGCTTGGTACAATGCTACCCGCATTCTATTTCGACTGTATGAGCCGACCGGCGACGCACGCAAATGGTGGAACTTTGCCGACTACAGTTATAAAAGAAATGAACAGACAAAGAGAATAGAGAAGTTATATCTGACCGAAGCACAAAAAATTACATACGAAAAAATACCGGCTACACGCAATCCAGGCAAGTGGCGAGCCGAATATGATCCGATACGTCCGTGGGCACGTAATAACTCTTCGATCAACTATCCGATTATGAGATATGCTGATGTGCTGTTGATGATTGCCGAAGCATCTAACGAAATGTCTGGCCCCTCGCAAGAGGTAATCGACGCGATTAACCTGATACGCGGACGGGCAGGAGCTACTCTTATTCAACTAGCCGACTACGTTGATAAAGAAGCACTGCGCCGATTCATCTTTGAAGAACGTACCCGAGAGCTTTGCTTTGAAGTTCCTCGCCGTATGGAGTTGCGCCGCATGGGCGAACAGTTCTATTTCGACCAAATAAACTTATTAAAAGATCAGGGAGTGGATATTAACAGGCAACCCATTGGATACCAATATGACGATGTACATGCTACTCCGGCTATCAACATTGGCATCAGGCATCTTTATATGCCTATTCCACAAATCGAGCTGAACACGAATCCTATTTGCGGCCAAGCGCCCAACTGGTAACTACAGCCACTCAATAAAACAGAAATAACGAAATAAGATGAAAAAAACAAGTCCATATATTCACATCAACCGGCAGAAAGCAAGCATTGGTATGCTTAGCCTGATATTACTCCTGATCGGTTGCGACCGTAACAGTGTTGACAATGTCGTGTTCGGTCTACGCCTACAAAACGATATCAATACAATTTATACCGATGAATTTGTTACCTTCGAGTTCGAAGGAAATCCCGATTACCTCAGTTTCTTCTCGGGCGAATACGGTAGCAAATATGCCAACAGCAACCGTACCAAACTCGAGTTAGACAGTTTGGGCGTGTCATACACCGCTAGACAGAACTATAGCGACCCGGCAGACTACAGCAACAAAGCCATACTACATGTGCTTATTTCGGAAGACTTCGATGGAAACTATACGCCCAATGGTATCTCTGCGGCCAACTGGACCGAACTGAGCGGGACAGAGCCGGGACAATTGCAGGTACCCATCCCCAAAACAAACTCGACTCTTTCGAACATAGACTATACCGCTACCGATCTGACACCCTACAAGGACAAGCGTATCTTCTTTGCGTTTCGCTACGCGGCAGCCGCACACACCGGTACAAGATATGCGGGTCAGCCACGCATCGACATCACCAATCTAAGAATGGAAAAGCGAGAACCCGATAAGAACATACAAAGCATAACAGATTTAGTGAGTGAATGGGGGTTTAAACCGGTCTTTGTGAAATCGACTTCTCAACAGAAATATAATGTAGCCAAAGCGTCTTTGCTGTTTCAACCAACAAGCGACCATCAGAAAGACAGTATCGATATATGGATGGTGAGTCAAAAGTTAGATTTCACCAGCGTGCAACCTGACCGCGGCATAGCCATCAAAAGTATTAATGCCAGATTAGCAAACTACCAATTTATGTACTCAAAGCCTGGCACTTATACAGCATCTTTTGTTGCTACCAACAGCAATAAGTGGAATTCGACCCATGTGGTAAAAGAGATAACCTTCACCGTAAAAGAGCGTCCAACAAAACAATAAATTAATCACCTACTAAAAATAATACATCATGTACTTCTATCTAATGAAAAAAAGAATCATATACCTATTTGTAGTAGTAGCCTCGCTAATGGCTTGCCAAGACAAGCAAGATGACCGTACCGATTTGAGTAAAGCCTATCCGGCGATCATTGTCGGCAAAGCCTTTTCTTACGATGCCAGTGGTGTGGGAAGTATCTGGAACAGGGGCGAAACCATTGGTGTATATATGTTGGCCGAAGGTAGTGACCGCATCATTACCCCGTACAGCAATATACGTTACTCAGCCAACAAGCGGAACGACCAAGATTATTTCATACCTCAATCTAACGATTCACTACTTTACTATTCGCCCGAAGGCGAGCGGGTAGACATTGCCGCATATTATCCTTATATGGAAACACGTGACGACAGTCTTGTGGCCATCAACCTTAGCAATCAAAAGAATATCCCGAGCACCGGCTTGCTTTATAGCCGCATATCGAGTCTCAACAAGGATGCTCGCAAGGCCAGACTTAACCTGCACCCGGTATTGAGTAAATTATCCTTTAAATTCCGAGTCGCCGATGGGATGAATGAAAACGACTTAAACGGCTTAGGCATTGTACTTAAAGGATTTCCCAGTTCGGGGTATTTTAATGCAGTACGAGGCAGTTTTCGGCAGCATGCAGTCTATCTGGACATTTCACTTATAACCCGAAAAACAAGTATGACGCTCCCTTTGACTAGTGGAGAAACAAGTCTCACAGCCAATGGCTTCGTTATGCCAACGTTCGACACAACGGGTTATCAGGTGATGATACTACTACCTGCTCTGGGAAAAAACAAAAGCTACTTATACGAAGTAAAACAATCTATTAAATCACTGCAAGGAGGTACAGAGTACCGATTTGACACGACCATAGCCAAAGACGGTTTGGATATAAAGGTACAATCATCGCCCATCATTAATTGGGAAGAGGGAGGAACTATCAATGGAGACGGGCAAGAAACCCAATCTTTACTATTTAAAACTAACTAAAAAAAAAGACAACTTTATGACAAGAAAGACAACTTATCTCATGATGATCGCTCTAGTGCTTTTGGCATTGACAGCATGTAGCGAAGAAACAGGCAAAGAACAACTTCCTATGGAAGGAAAGCCTGTACAATTTGAAATGACTTTGAGCGGCATGACCGTTCAATCGCGTACTGTAACCGGAACAGATGCCGGACGAACGACTTCCTGGATGGAAGGCGATGCAGTAGGTATCTTTGTTTACAAAAGGGGGGAAACATCGGGTGCTATCGCAACCAACGCCAAATACATGCTGACCGGCAATAAATGGGTGGCTGCTCAAGGGAGCGAAATTTACGCAACAGACGGACAAGCATATGATTATTATGCCTACTACCCTTACCAAGAAGGGGTAACTGATCCAACCCAAATCAACATTGCAGCAAAAACCGATCAAAGCACAAGCGAAGGAACTGACTACGGACTCAGTGATGTACTGGCCGCAAAAAATGTAACAGTAAATGCGGATGCCACCACTACTCCATTAGTTTTCAAACATTTATTTGCCATGGTAGAGGTAAAAGTGGCAGGAAATATGGTGACTAAACAACCCTCTTCGGTAGTATTAAAAGGCGTTAAAGTAGGATCTAAGCTTAACATTATGGCCAACATGGCCGCTGCAACAGTGAATACTAACGAGCAACCAACAAGTGTTAAGATGTACTATTTAGTCAAAGAAACCGAGATGGTTAACGCTCCTTTCGTATATCGTGCTGTAGTTCCTGCGCAAAGTATTGCCAAAGAAACTCCACTGGTAGCAGTCAATGGCGTAGGAGATAATGCTAAAGATTATGAATTCCAATACTCCACAGAGGTAACTTACGAATCCGGTAAGTATCGATTGATCAATGTTAATATTGGATTGCCCAAAAACAGTATCGAAATTCCTAAAGCCGATCTAACGATTGATCCTTGGGGAGAGTCTGAAGCAATTGCCGGCAACGGCAGCGAAGTCGTTATAAACCTAGTAAGCACCCCGATTAGCAATGCAACAGTTTTGGCTATATACAACACAGGGAATGAGTATAGTGCCGCAATTCCCACCGCATCGTCCCATTGGAATTCACAAAAAGATGCATTGGCAACCGACTTTACAGCCACATTGAAGGATGATGCCACCTATAGAAAAGTAATTGAGTTTACACACGCAGCTCCCCAAGCAAGCTGGTATAAGGGCTCTGTCGGCTTTCACCGCAAAGAGGTTTACGAACCGGGGTTCTATAAATTGACGTTTAAAGTAAAGGCTACAGCACCCAAAGCTGATTTACGTATCTTTATCAGAAGCTCTCATTCAGCAATAGCAGGTGACAATTGGTTCTTTCTGACTGCAGACCAGAAAACCGGGAATATAGGAATGAGCCCTCTTGCCGAAGCAGATACTTGGTACGATCGAACTATTTATTATGATTTTAACATGATCACGTCAAATACCGGTGGAGCCCCTCCTGCTGATGCAAAGAAATCGTCTCTCAATTTAAGTACAAGTGCATTTGATAATATGCAATTAAGGTTTGTACCGGGCACCAATGGAACCATCACTCCCCGCCCAACCTTTACTATTACTGATGTGAAGTTAATCAAAATAGATCAGAGTGAGGTTCCTAGCGTATAGCAACGATTAGTCATTTGCTTACAAGCCTTTATTGAAGCACAAAACTTCTTGAACCCCTCCCACACAAAGAAGTTACTACCTAAAAGGGTCCGATAAAATAAATTATTTTATCGGACCCTTTTAGGTAGTAAGAGGCAAGTAACTCGGTTACTTTAACTGAACTTGCAGTTTAGCTAGTTGTGCAAAAGTACCTGCCACGGCAAGAATCGATACATCTTTCGTATTGTCGGCCACAGCCCGGGTAGCAACGGGAGCGACAACCGTGAGTATCGCGATATTTGTATCAGCATTGGGTGCTCCTAGCATAGCTTTCCAACCATCGGGAGCAGTAACGATCGTGTTTTCGACTCCTTTAATATATACGTTAAAGGTTGTTGAAGATCCTGCACGAATAGTTTGTATACCTTGATATTGAGCATCAAAGTAACAAAAGAAATTTTTGATGATGGGGATAGAAAGTTCCGTTCCGTCTTTCAGCACGATATCCAATGATTTCTCGGTCGGCGTGACACGAGTAAAGAAGGTATTGTCTGTAGCAGCGCTTACTACTGCTTTTACCGGATTCCCTTTCTCATCTGTAACCGAACGATAACTGGTTCCGCCATCATCACTCACCTGCCAATATCCTTCGCCATTGATGCGAAAAACAGGAGTTATTCCATCTTTACCACGAGCTTGAACCGGCTGGCCATCGGATCCTTTCAACAAAACATAAGTTGCTCCTGCATCATAACTCACTTGCCAGTTACCTTCAGAATTAATACCAATGAAGGGTACTGATCCGTCAATTGCCGTTTTCTCTACCAACCGAACGGTACTTCCATCACTCAGTGTAAGAGTATAAATGCCATTTTGAGCAATGGCTTCAGTAATAGTCATTCCTTCTTTGGTCAATTCTCTTATGGCTTTGATATTGTTATTCAACTCACCCGTTTTTATCTCCAAGGCGCTAATACGCATCTTCAGTTCTTCTATATCCGCCCTTAAATTACTGTTATCCGTATCCTTGCATCCTGCCAGGCAAATGACAGCAAACAAAAGCATGTAGCAACTCTTTTTCATATAGTGTATTATTTAAAATGATTATTTCAATGAATTTAACCAGGCAGGTACATACCCGAGACGAACACGTAGCTGTGCTTCATAGAGCGAGTAAGGAATTACAGGATTTCCCTGCGATTCTAATCGTTTGTACTGGCTGCGCTGTTTGAAGGTTTCACTAAAATCAACAGCCGCTCCATGAAAGCCTATGAGTACGGGAGGCATACATTTCAGCCAGGTAGAGCTAGGATCCCACCACATAAATTGATTGTTCCATCCGGATGCGTAACCTACTTTAGAAACATTCATATTCCAAAGAATAAGGTCATCCAAGTGGTTAGGTAACTGCGATTGGTCTCCTCCTTGACGGCCGGCAATAAAAGATCCTTCACAAGCATCAATCAGGGTAGCACGCGGTTGTGTGGCATGGGCTTCAAAATTACTATCTGAACCCCACTTCAACCTCCAGAGAACTGTTCCGATGCTTTGTTTGGATACTCCCGAAGCATGATGCTGACCAGCACCTATCACATAGTTGCTCAAGTCAACAGTAGTCGGACTCAGTGGAAGGTAACCATCACTTTGATCGACTACCTTACCTATAAAGACACGCGATGAAGCAGCCGAACGAATGGCCGAGTGCCCACGTTCTCCACTAATTCTTAAATCATAAGCTGACAAGTTAGCACAGCTATTCATAGTAAGTGCTTCGCTAACACTTACAAAATTGACTCGGCGTATCCACGAGTTTGTGAGTCGTACCATTTCAAGAGGCTTAAACCCGCCGGTATAGGAGGCTGATCCCTGATGTATGAATCCCGCCTTTGCTCTTCCTTGAAGGGTCAAATCCTCTACTCCTACATTCTCATAATGCGGATATTTCTGAATTTTCCAACCCCATTTGGATTCAACCTCATGCATGAGAGGCTCTGCGAAAGTTATTGAGTTACCACTGATCGATTTTACTTGATGATAATCGAGGACCGATACCCCACTCAAGATCATCTCGTTGTTCGGTAATAAATCTGCAACAGGATGGGGTACCAGCTCCTTCGTGATTAGTTCCGGGGTATTATTTTTCAACGTAAGGCATACCCAATCATTGACACCGATGCCGAGTGTAGAGGCTACCTTGACAGTAAAACTACCTTTTGGTGCATTTTCTGTTATCGTAGTTAAATCAGAAAGACCACTATAATGTTTGATAGTAAGCATCACAGAGGGACTCCATAACTCATTGCTGGTAAGTGATGTGTTCTCTGTATCCATGCGCAAGATGGTTTTATCTCGTCCGGCACCTTTAATGACAAAGTTGCCCATCGTAAGGTGAATCATTTTATTGCTTTCCCCCTCCCCTTGCAATGTATATTCGCCTTCGGGAAAGTAAATGATGGCGTTCGTATTGCCCAGAAAACGTGTTGCACCATCTGCCATCTGTACTCTTGTGGCTCCAGCTGCCTCCAACGTTTTATAAAAAGCCTCACGATCGGAAAGTGCATCATTCGGTACAGCTCCGTAATCTTTAACATTAAAGACTTTATATCCTAATGTATAAACATCAGGAGGAGCCACTTCACCATGTTTATAGCCGGCATACGAGAAATCAAGTAATACATTTTCCGGACTGCCGGTTATATACTCGTTCCAAGCTTTACAAGCATTGGCATCGAACTTAGTCGTGAGCAACTTAGTTTGGACGGTAACTACCTTTATATAACGCTTGGGTGAGATAATGGTAATTTGAATCTGCTCCTTTTGCTCGGCAACGGTCTCGTCAGGAGAAGTCAACCGAAGTTCTTTCTCGACCAATATCGCCTTCCAGCCTTTTGGTGCTTGAATAACGACTTCTTCTACCTCACTCTGCTCCACTTCATACACACGAGTCTCCCCAAGAGGAAAAATCTGCTCCGCTTCAGCTCCCTTTATTCGCAGATAAAACGTATTGATGACAGGAAAACGTAGCTGTCCATTATCCGCATTAAGAGTCAGAATGAGCTCTTGTCGAACGGTATCATATATTACACTACTAAATACCGAGTTGCTACTCTCTCCCAGATAAGCATTAATTTTACTATCATTCTGCATCAGATAATCAAAAGTGATAGCGTTGTCGTAACTAACTTGCCAATAGCCATCATTGCTGATACGCATCTGGGGTGACCTCACGGGTTTTCCTTCGCTATTCGTAGGATACGCTTTAACAGGCCGGCCCTCACCGTCAACCATAGCCATGTACTTTATGCCCTGATCGGTACTATACATCCAATAACCTTCCGGACTGATTCGCAATAACGGCACCAAACCGTTTACTGTTTCGGCACTCAAAAGATTAAGAGATTGCCCATTGGCAAGCTCCACTTTATATCCTTTTTCGATAGGGGTAACCCCAACTACTTGCTGCCCCTGCTGCAAGTAATGCAGACCAAGTACGGAAGCAGTCATCTGCTCCATTGCCGTTTCCAGAGTTGTAACACGCTCTTTTAAAAGAGCCGTTTCTAATTGTAAATCATTGTCTTTCATGCAGCTTTGCAAAGAAAGCAAAATAATATAAATACATATAAAACAAAGGTTCGGTGAATTAACGTTTTTCATAAAGTTATCATTTCAATATTTGCATGCTAAGTACGTAAGAAATAGATATACTTATGTATCAAAGAAATACAAAAAGGATACACTTTTGTACATAAAGAACGGCTCATACTAAGATATTGAGTATCAATGCTATAAATTCTTTATTTTTATATCAAAAACTCGAATGAAGTACGATTGCTTCCTTCGCTTTACCCCTCCTAATGCCCATCTTTTAAATTGAAAAGGGTGATTCATTCTAAATAAATGAACACCCTCTTCCTCTTACTCAAACCACTACCTGTTTAAACTTGGCTTTAGAGAATCATTCCACCTTCAGCCATACATCACTACACAGGTTGCGAAAAATCGAAAACACATCTCTCGGTTGGCACCTACGGTCAATTCTTCCAAGGCTAAGAACGACGATTTACACAAAATCAATCGATTACCTTAAATGAATACTCTTCTCCGCTCTGACTGTCGGTAGCCACCCAAAGCCCAAAGTCGCCGGGCTCTACCACCTTCATCATATCTATGTTATAAAACGCCAGTTCGTTTACAGGCAATTCCAAAGAAACCGTTTTCTTTTCGCCGGGCTTCAATGTGATGCGGGTAAAGCGCTTCAGTTCCTTCACCGGACGGGTAACAGAGCCTACCTTGTCTTGTACATAAAGCTGTGCCACCTCGGTAGCTTCGTACTTTCCGGTATTTTCAAGGTCGAACGTTACCGTGAGCACCTCATCCTTCTTTAGTTCTTTGGCAGATAAACGCACGTTACTATAAGCAAATGTAGTATACGACAAACCGTAGCCGAACGGATAAAGTACATCAAACCCGGCATCCATATAGAAAGAGGTGCATCCCAATGAGGTTTGTCCGGCTTCGATAGGGATATCGTTGAGTAGGGTTTCGGTGCGTGTAGCCGGCCGGCCGGTGTTGTTGTGCGAATAGTAAACGGGAATCTGTCCGACCATTTTAGGAAAGGTAACCGGAGATTTTCCGCTCGGCACTGCCTTGCCAAACAACAGATCGGCCAGTGCGGGACCACCCATCGTACCGGGGTGAAAGCAGTAAAGCACCGCTGAGGAAAGATCGGCTTCGCGCCCGATGGTTAGCGGACGGCCTGCCATCACTACTGTTACGAGTGGTTTTCCGGTTTTTGCCAATGCGGCGATCAACTCTGACTGTGCTCCTTGCAGGTTCAAATCGGCCAAACAGTGGGCCTCGCCCGATAGAATCGACTCTTCACCCACAAAAGCAAGCACTACATCGGCACGCGCAGCAGCAGCGGCTGCGGTAGCCACACCCGAGATATTCTTATCGCGGCTATACGTCAATCCTGGTTCGTAGATGATTTTCAAACGGTCGCCATACATCTCTTTGATGGCATCGAGTGGTGTTTTTGTATGCGATTTCTCGCCATCGAATACCCATGTTCCCAACTGTTCGTAAGGAGCATGCGCCATAGGCCCTACAATCGCCACCGTCTTCACTCCCTCTTTCAAAGGCAGTGTCTGATCGCTATTTTTCAAGAGAATAGCCGATTCGACTGCTGCCTGACGGGCAGCTGCCAGATGAGATTCGGCATACATCACCGATGGCTTCTTTTCATCCACATAGGGCTGATCGAACAGTCCCAGACGGAACTTGATACGCAGAATGTTACGAACAGCTTCGTTGATTGTCTCCTCTTTGACCTTGCCCTCTTTGACCAAAGCAGGCAACTGATTCATAAACGTATAACTCACCATCTCCATATCCACTCCGGCGTTGATTGCCTTCATGGCTGCCTCTTTATCATCGGCGGCAAAACCGTGGGCAATCATCTCCTTACCCGATGCCCAGTCGGTTACGACGAATCCGTCAAAACCCCACTCCTTTCGAAGTACCTGTTTTAAGATGAAAGAGTTTCCGGTTGAGGGTACTCCGTCGTTGTCATTGAACGAGGTCATAAAGGTGGCAGCTCCTGCCTTTGCGGCTGCTTCAAAAGGAGGCAGATAGACATTGCGCAAACGGCGCTCGGGAATATAGGTCGAATTGTAATCACGCCCTCCCTCTGCGGCACCGTAGCCTACAAAATGTTTGGGGCAAGCGGCAATAGACGAAGGGTTACTCAGCGAATCGCCCTGAAAACCTTTGACCATGGCAACCCCCATAACAGAAGTGAGGTATGTATCTTCGCCACATCCTTCGGATATACGTCCCCAACGGGGGTCGCGGGCTATGTCGATCATCGGGGCAAACGTCCAGCGAATACCTACCGAAGCAGCCTCAACAGCAGCCACGCGAGCACCTGTCTCTACGATAGCAGGATTAAAGGTAGCCGCCTGACCCAATGGAATCGGGAAAATCGTTTTAAAACCGTGTATAACATCACGGGCTATAAGCAACGGGATACCCAACCGGGACTCCTCGACGGCTACACGCTGCAAAGCATTGACCCGAACGGGATCTACCTCATTAAGAATAGAACCTACTTCACCTTTTTTAATGACACCACACATATCTTCGATATTACCGAAGGAACTGATCTGGTTCATCTGACCGATCTTCTCTGCGAGAGTCATCTTCGAAAGCAGGTTTTCAACTTTGCTCTCGATCAATTTCTCTTTCGAGTCGGACACTTGGGTACACGAAGCGAAAGGCAGCAAGAGCAAATAAGCTGCAAGTGTTTTGAATGTTTTCATGTTATTTCTATTTATTTTTTCTGAAAGATGCGTACATAATCAATTTCGTAAGTAGCCGGCAATCTGGTTTCATCGACTCCTTCCGCACCGCCCCAGTTTCCACCCCAGGCAAGATTCAGCTTCACATAGAAGGGAACGTTGAACGGCCAGCTATTCTTATCTCCTTTCTTATCATTGAGAAACGTAAAATGGCATTGACCATCAACAAAGCCTTTGATAAAGTCGGGCGTCCACTCCAGCGCATAGACATGAAAAGCCGATTCGGCAGTAGGAACCAGTTGTTCGCCTGTCTTTTGCGTACCATTCACATGGTTGTAAGTATTGCAATGAATGGAAGAGCTAACGTAATTGGCACGATAGCCGACCTCTTCCATAATGTCGATTTCTCCATCGCCGGGCCAGGTTGTGAAGTGCTTGGGCATCATCCAGAAAGCAGGCCAAGTGCCTTTTCCTTGCGGCAACTTTAAGCGTGCTTCGAAATAGCCATACGTCCAGCTACCAAGGGTATTCATACGAGCCGACAGAATCTCGTTACGTACTTTTCGTGCAACAATCTTCAGTACTCCGCCGGAAACGAGCGCACAGGTATCTTTATTCTGCACAGCCGCAATGTAGTGTTGAATTTCGTTATTGCCCCAACCACCGCCTCCGGTTTCGTACCACCACTTTTGGGTATCGGGCAGGGAGGGCTTACCGCCACTCAAACGAGGCGCATCGAATTCATCGTTCCAAACCAGTTGATATCCCTCGGGGGTAGGCACATTCATAGCCGGGGGTATATCGGGATCTACTAAAGGAGTCGCATCGCCCTTGCCACAAGCCAACGCATTTACCGAAAGTAATAAGAGAGAGCATAAATATATCTGTTTCATACCTATTTTAGTCTATTATTTTGATAGTAGCCGAAGGGGGATGGCGAGTATATACCATCCCCCTATCGTTTTATTTATCGAACGAAAAGTCGTCAAAGAAGAACAACCCCGGCGCCGCATGGCCTTCGGCACCAAACTGAATAACAATCTGATCTAAATCCTGCCGATCTTTCACCGCACTGAAGTCGAACTCCAATGACAGCCACTTATCGGTGGTTAAGTTCGCCTTCGTCACTTCAACCTGAGTTTGCCAGGCGTTGCCCCCCAGTTCGCTATTTTGCAGTTTGACAACCACCTGCTTCTGTAGGGTATTTACGGCAATCCAATCGCCTGCTACGGCTGCAGGTGTTGTATAATCATTATAGGAGGGGATAAATACTTTCATCCGCACCTTGTTGACGGTTGTCAGATCGAATTTATATCCTGTTGCCGCATAAGAGATATTGGAGTAAAACGAAGAAGTACGCTCATACAGATAGACCCTCTTCGACTGATTAACCGGAACGGGAGCAGGATTACTGTAAATAGAGTCTAACTGCCCCATCTCCTCGCGTTTGAAGTTAATAGATAGCTTGGCTGCCTCAAAGTCTTCTTTCAGCGAAACGGCTTTCAGCGGAACCACGGGCTTTATGTTCTTCTCTTTCGGAATGAGGCGATACCACCAGCTATTGCCACTCTCTACCACACTGATACAACGCACATAGAGTTCATCGTTCGTCAATGACATGATTTGGAAGGTCGAAGCTCCGGTATAATGGCCGAAGAAAGCACCATCGCTCAGGGTGATGGTCTTATCGGTTTCATTCAAAGCGAACGTGTAGTTGGCTTTGGGCACATACTTCACATCAAAATCGCCATTGCCTCCCGGATTTTCGACTACATCGGTAATGCCGAGTGCCTTGCGACCGTTGTCGTTGGTATAGATATATCCGTTGTTTTTCCATTGCAACTTGACACCTACTTGCGTAAAGGTGAACTCCTGAGAATAAAGACTGCATCCCAGCTTGCCATTGGGTGGGCACGACCACCATTCGGGCGATGTGCTTGCTGCCGGGCCGAGTGCAAAATGGCCACTGTGATACTGGTCAAAGACCCATGTCTTACCCGCTAAGTTGGCAGCTCCACCGGTTAGTGCATTATACATAGGCGTGTCGAGGAGCGACATATCATCGGCAGCAATCGTTACCTCTTTGGTGATCGTTACCGCCCCACCGGTAGTGTACAGCGTCATTGCAATCACGTACGTACCTTTGAAAGGGTATTCGGCTTTTACGCTTTCACCCTTAACGGTGGTACCATTGCCTAAGTTCCAGGTAACCACACCGGGTATTTTCGATTCGTAAGCAAGATCAATGACATTGGCCTTGCTCGCTGTCGGTGTAGCGGTAAAGTTCAGTTCGCTCGCCTGTGGCAAAGCATTCAATGCATAGTCGTCCTTTTCTTGCGGAGCACAAGCTGCTACGGCAAAGAGGGCGATCAGCATCAGGACTGTTGTTTGAAATATATTTTTCATATCTGTTTTACTTATTAATGATGTGACTTCATTTTACTTCCACTGTCCGTTTTGAACCAACTCAAACTCCGTTCCGCGCGTTTTATCTATTTCGCCTTGCGGAATGGGAATATACTTCATCCATTCTTCGAAAGTACGAACCGAGTTGTGAACCGCATCGTTCTCGGTCAATACCCGCGTGGCGTCTCCCCATCTTACTAAATCCCAAAAGCGCATGCCTTCGCCCAAAAACTCCCTACGACGTTCTGCTTTGATATTCTCAACGGTAGCAGGTATCGGATTATCGCTTCCGAAAGCCCGTTTACGTATCTGATCCAAACACTCTTGGGCAGTAACCCCTTGTACTTCGGCCTGACCGTTCATCTTTACCAACTCGGCGTAGTTGAGCAATGTTTCGGCATAGCGGAACAGGCGCAGGTTGTTGCAGAAGTTCAGGTCAATATCGCCCGGAGGAGGATTATAGCCTTTACGGGCGGCGTACTTACGCTGAAACAAGCCCGTATCTTGAAAACGAGAAGCATAGGTTCCGGCCTCCCATTTATTGATCGATCCTTCGCGACGTGTATCACCCTTTTCGTACATCGCATAGGCCGACGAACGTACCGGAGCAAATCCCCAGCCACCGATAAATACTTTATCGGGATCGCTCAGGTTGTTGGGCGAAATAAATGCCGGCAGATTGGTTCCGTAACCACCCCATCCACTCGCCCAGGTTTTACCTTCGGGTAACTGATTGCTTTCAAATATCGATTCCTGACAAAACTCATTTTCATCATTCCACATGGCGTCAAAGTTAGGAAACAAGTTGTAGCTACCGCTTTTTATAATGGTGGCCATGTCGTTGGTCAGTTCGGCATAACGAGTTTGGTCTTTCTGATAGAGTACCACACGAGCCTTCAACATGAGAGCGGCTGCACGTGACACACGTCCTGTGTTGGCGGCACTAACCCGCATCGGGAGTTTTCCATCGGTACAGGCAAAGTCGACATCCGCCATAATCTTCGCATAAATCTCATCCGCCGATAGCTGTTTCGCCATATAGGGCGATGTAGTAAGCGGTTGATCGAAATACGGAATATTTCCCCAGAACTTCCACAATAGATGCACATAATATCCGCGCAGGAAGTGCGCTTCGGCTTTGTATTGTTCGAGTTTGGCTCCATCTACTCCCACGGCATTGTTGCAAGCGATGATAACATTGTTGCATCGTGCCAAGCCCGTATAGTAAATGCTCCAGAGCCCGTCTAAACTCTCTGCAGCAGTAGAGGTAAATTGCGATAGTTTGTAGAGCTGGCTCTGGTCGCCGGCATCACCGCCACCCTTATATATATCGTCCGAACGCAGATCGGACATCAGCAACACAGCATTGTAATTGTTATTGGCATAGCTGTCGAACAACAATATCTGATAGGCAGAACCTAGGTTAGAGAGAATGGCACCTTCGGTGGCTGCTGCCCCCGCTTCTTGCTTCTCGGTCGAAGAGGCCGTTAAGAAATCATCGCCACAGGCAGTTGTCAGAAGTGTTCCTGCCAAAGCGGCTACTATTGTTATGTATGTATATCGTTTCATATCGATAATCTGTTTAATGAATTAAAAAGAGATATTAGCACCTACAGATATGGTTCTCGCCTGCGGATAAATACCGCGATCGACTCCTATCCTATTGTAATCTCCCGTTGCAATTTCCGGATCAAATCCATCGTACCCGGTGAAAGTAAGTAGATTTTCGGCAGAAACAAACACACGTAGTTTCTGAACAGAGACGCGCTTGGTCCACATAGCAGGCAAGGTATAACCGAGCTGAATGTTTTTCAACCGGAGGTAAGTACCATCCTTTATATAGAGATCGGACGAACGCCAGTTACTATTAGGGTTGGCAGTGGTCATGCGAGGAATATGGTTGGAGGTACCTTCGCCGATCCAGCGATCCAATATCCATGTGGGGCGATTCATGGCAGGAATATCGCCACGTTGCGAGAAGTCAAAAATATCGTTCCCGGCTGTTCCCTGGAAGAAGAGGTTCAGGTCAATACCTTTCCACTCACCGCCGATCGAAAGTCCGAAGCTCCAATCGGGCATACCTTTGCCGATCTTTGTTTTGTCATTGTCGTCGACTACACCATCTTGATTGATATCGACAAAACGAACATCGCCGGGTTGTGCCTTCGGTTGCATCTTCTGTCCCTTCTCGTTTACATAAGCATCTATTTCTGCCTGATTCTGGAAAAGGCCATCGGTTTTGTAACCATAGAAATAGGGCCATACTTCGCCATTCTTACCTTTAATATAACTTCCCAACCCGGAAGCACCTGCATTTTCGTAAATGGCTTCGCCCGAGGCGTTGCCCAATTTAATGAGCGTGTTCTTCAAGAACGATGCATTGGCGGCAACGTTATAGCTAAAGTCTCCGATCTTCGATTTCCAACCAAGTTCAAATTCCAGTCCCCAGTTCTCCATATCGCCCACATTGGCGATGGGTGCACTTTGCCCTACGTAGCTTGGTATGGGTTGATCCATCAACATACCATTGGTTTTTTTCTTGAAGTAGTCGAAGCTGAAGTTTAATGCATTATTAAAGAAACGTGCATCAAATCCAAGGTCAATTTGCTCAGACTCTTCCCATTTTACATTGGGATTGGGAATAGCTGCCGGAGAGGTTCCGTATTGCATTTCGCCATTCTTACTATCAGACGAAACAAGATAGCCACCGCCAAAATAATAGTTCTGACCGCCATCCATTAATGAGGTATAACGAAAGTTTCCGATGTTTTCATTACCGTTTTTACCCCAACTGAAGCGAAGTTTGAAGGAGTCGAACCATTGAGGATGATTCTCCAGATAGGGTTCATTGAGTACATTCCAGCCTACCGATACGGCAGGAAAAACGGCCCATTTGTTGCTGGGTCCGAAACGTGAAGAACCGTCGCGTCGCAATGTAGCCTGAATCATATAACGTTCGGCAAAGTTATAATCGATTCGGCCAAAGTAAGAAGCCAGTGCAGCGAAGTTATACCCTCCCGTTCCACCATAAATGCGTTCCAAGTCACGATCGGCAATGGCCGAGTTGATATTCGCTTTATTAGGGTCGAGCTCGAGCAAGTTATAATCACTACCTCCCAATTGGCGGTAAGTGTATTTCTGAGCCGACTGCCCAAGCACTACCGATAGGTTATGTTTTTCGGCGAAAGTTTTATGATATGTCAATACGTTTTCTACCTGCCACTTATACCCTCTGTTCATTTCACTCCACACGGAACTCTGGTCTACATTTTTTCCTTGTGTAGCTAAGAAGTAAGGAAACTCATACCCATCTCTTCCCCAAAAGGCGAGATCGAAACCATAACTGCTTTTGAAGGTTAGTCCTGGAAGGAGATCTATTTCTCCCCAAAATGTTCCGACAAACTTATCTTCGTTATTCTTCTCGGAGCGTTGCTGATTGAGCATAGCTACCGGATTGGCTATTTCCTGAAAGCCGGTAGGAGGAATAGAGAATACTCTACCATCCTTGTCTTTCACCGCATTGGGATATTGTGCGAGAATGGCAGCAGCATCTTCGTCACTCGCATAGACGGGTACAAGGGGGTTGAAGGTTAAGGCACTGCCGAGGATTGAGCCATATTCGGAGTTGGCATCGATTCCTGTCGATGTACTTCTCGAATACCCAATGTTGACACCGATACGCACTTTGTTTAACCACTTACGATTCTCGGCCTCAAAAACGGTATAGGTAGAATTGGAGCGAACACTCCAACGCTCATAGTTGGAACGACCGTAGTCACCACCGACAATGCCTTCTTGGTTAAAGTAACCCAACGAGAGGAAATACTGTATCTTTTCACTTCCTCCATTGATACTCACTTGATGATTCTGTATGGGTGCATCATAATTGAAGGTTTCGTCCTGCCAATCGGTTCCCTTACCACTGGACGCAATCTGTTCCTGAGAGTAACGGGGCGCATTACCGTCGTTTACCAAACTTTCGTTCATAATCGTCATATACTCTTTGGCATCGAGCACCGATTTCTTCTTCCACGGATTTTGCCACCCATAGCTAAAGTCATAGTTTACAGTTGTTTTTCCTTTGGTTCCGCTTTTGGTAGTCACAAGCACTACGCCATTGGCAGCACGGGCACCATAGATAGCAGCGGAAGCAGCATCCTTCAATATCTCGACCGATTCAATATCTACCGGATTAAGGTAGTTGATACCACCATCTACGGGCATTCCGTCGACAATGTAGAGCGGATCGCTATTGTTCACCGTACCGATACCGCGAATGCGGACTTTCGAGTCGGAGTTGGGTTGCCCCGAGCTTTGTGTAATCTGAACGCCCGATACTTTTCCCTTCAATGCATCTTCCACACGCGAAGGTTTAGAAACATTCAGATCATCGGCGGAAACCCGACTGATAGCGGCTGTCACTACGCTTTTCTTTTGTACGCCATAGCCCACTACCACCACTTCGTCGAGAGTTTCGGTATCGTCGGCCAGCACCACCCGAAGCGTACGGTTACCCTTAACGGCAACCTCCTGCGAGCGATAGCCTACATAAGAAATGGAAAGAACCGCATCAGGAGCAACCGAAAGGCTAAATTTGCCCTCAAGATCGGTGATTGTACCATTCGTTGTAGCCCCTTTCACTACTACATTAACTCCGGGCAAAGGTTCATTATCCGACCCAGCCACGACTACGCCTTGAACCTGTATATTCTGTGCGAATACAGGAAGGCAAGCCACTAAGAGAAATAAAATCGATAACAACTTTTTCATAAGTTTTTTATAATTAAGATTAACTCATCGTTATTCAAAGCAACCCGATTGCTCGCTTTGAATAGTGCAAACATAGAGTATTAATCATTTCTTCGGATAAAGTCAATTCATTCTTAAATACGTCAATTCAAATAAATGAATACGTTATTAATACGTCAAAAACAAATAAACTATTAATATAGAGGAGAATAGCAATACGCATAAATAATTCGTCAAGAGTGTTATAGAACATAAAAAGAACAATAAACGAGGTGTTAACTCTCTATTTATCGTTCTTTTTACAACAGGCGTTAAAACCCACTATTTAAATAATCAATCAGGTTTATCTCTCGATCCAATTCAAATTTCTTGCGCAAACGGTACCGGATAGTCTCTACTCCGCGGATGGATATATTAAGTAGCGGAGCTATTTCTTTGGAGGAAAGGTTCATTTTAAGATAAGCACACATCATTCGCTCGTTGAACGACAAATCGGGGTGCTTTCGCCCGAGGTTCTTCATGAAATTGTTGTGTACAAGATCAAACTGCTCTTCGATACGCTTCAGCACTTCATCACTTTGAATATTAGAATTTATCTTATTGCTCACCACAAGCAGCATCTTTTTTGCATCGGCACCCCCTTCGCCTTTGAGGCCTGAGATAGCCTTAAACAGGTCTGATTTAATTTCGGTAAGCATCTCATTCTTACGCACAAAATTAATCATAAGATTGGCCATTTCCTGACTTTTATACTGTAAGTCGTGCTGCAATCTTTCTTTTTCCAACTCCATGATCTGACGCTCCTTACGGGCGTTCTCTTCTTCGTATTCTTTCTCTCTCTCTTGCAATTCTTTATCTTTTTCGACCACAGCCTGACGCTTTTTGCGTCGCACACGCACATCATCCCAACGATAAAGATACCATAAACCGGCAAAAAAGAGAATGAAGTAGCACACGTAAGCAATTGCCGTGCGGTACCAAGGAGGATGAATACGAAACTTGAAAGAGTCCATAGCCGTGGTTCCATCCGGGAAAACCGCTTTTACATCAAAGACATAATCTCCTTCGGACAGGTTGCTATACTCTTTAATACGCACGTTGGTGAAGTCCGACCATTCCTTCTCATTGAGCCTATATTGGTAACTCACGTCTTCGACATGAGTTAATGAAGAGAGCCCATATTCAAAACGAATGGAGTTTTGTTGATAAGAAATCTCGGGTTCCTCTTTCAGCGAAAGAAAATTATCACTATAAATCAACGAGTCTTTGGGGTAAGAGAGATAAACATTGCGAATGTGCATAGAGTGACTATAGTCTCTGCGGCTTTGCAACGAAGGTACTTTAAATAATGCGAAACCGTTGTCATTGGGCAGAATCATAAGCGAATCCGAAAGAGGGACAATCGCCTCAGCGCCCTGTACCAACTCAACTGCACGTTGTTCAATAGGTGTAATACAAGTACCCGCACCCCGTTTATACACACGAAGATTCCCAATACAGATTTCGCGATGATTTAAACTAATCAGGTGATTATTATACTCGACCAAACGGGTATACGGATTGGCTCCATTTAATAAATTATCCATTTCCCGACAAGCCTCCATACGATCGGTTGCTTGATTGTGTTGATAAATGCCGCGGGGAGTAGCAAAGTAAACCTTACCGCCAATCTTGCTGGCAAAGAGCTCTTTATTGGTGGGGAATCCCTGTGCGACGCCATACGATTTAATATCCACTACCTGCAAGTGATCGGCACTGAGCTCGAGGCGAATCATCTTATCGGTATTATAAAGCCAAATAATCTGTGACGTTTCTTGCTCGAAGAATCGACAGGAATCGATAATACCTTGCACTTTACTTACGATGCGCCACTCTCCCTCTTTCTTTTCCATCAAATAGAGTCCGTCATAAACACCTACGAACATTTGGTCGGTAGTTCCCATAACCGGCTGACAAACCCATGCTCCTGCTACATCGGCCACTTTCCGCATCGTAGTACCTTCGACCAGAAAGACTCCCCGGTCGTGGAGGCAAAAAAGGTCATTGCCGATGCGGCATAAATTCCAGACTTGTCCGCTCGAATGAGCTACCGGACGAATATCCGGCAAGTTATCGGTCAGGCGAACCGGATAGGGCGTATAATATAATCCGCGATTGGTACCTAAGTAGAGGTATTCGTCTGCCAGCAACGCCGCATATCCGGTACCATAAGAATAAGGATACGAATACAGGTTTGTCAACGATGAATTGAGACAAACGTAATCAATTCCGCTGTCGAGTCCGGCCCATAGATTATTCCATTCATCGAATGCTACCGAAAGTACGGTGTTATTTTGCAAACCATTGTATTCATTAAAATATTTGGCCTGCAACGTTCGTGTATCAATCAGCACCACTCCTTTATGTACCGTTCCCAAAGCAATCATATCGCCGGAAGCATCGGCGCAGAACACCTCATTTTGTCGCATAAACTCCTCTACTCCGGTTACCAGAGGAATGGTTGTTCGACCGTCGCAATAAAACAAGCCATCGTATGCAGTCACTACAATCACCCCCTCTTTATAAGGTACAATGCTTCGAATACGTTTCGATCTTAATTGCTCCGCTCCCTGCAATGGGAAGAAGGTATTGCCTACTAGCACATATACTCCATGATCGGTTCCAATATAGAGTATGCCATTGACCATATCCGAACAATCTATCTTATGCCCCGTATCAATAGAGGTATATTTTCCATTAAGATACTTCAGTACCATACCGTCACCTTGTAGATAAAGAATGTTGTCACTTTCGTGAATACCCCATACATTGCCTAAATAACGGGTCTTTTCGTCAAGCGAATCGGACATACAAGTGTAAATAAGCTTTCCGCCTTTGCCCGGTTCAAAGTAACCGAACTCATTGATACCTCCCGCATAAATACGTTTTTGAGATACGGAAGGGAGCACCGAACGCAGATCGGAGCCATTATGGAGAGGAAAAACACTCCATATATTACCATCGAACTGTAACATGCCGTTTTTATTGGCAAAGTACACCCAATTGTCATTGTAAGCAGCTACTTGCCAGGTTTGTGAACCTTTACCATAAAGACTTTTCGGATAATTAATGATAAAGTTATTCCAATCGGAAGCCCAGGTGGAAGACAGGCTTAGGAAAAATAACAGGAGTACGACAAAGGATGCCTTATTCAATCGGTTCATAGCGGACTTTTATAGTTAACAGGAACGCAAACATACTTCATTCTGACGAACTATGCAATAAAATAAACAAAAAGGTAATCTATACCGAGAAGAAATAAACAGAGGTCCGGAACCTTCGGCCGGGATGGTCGGAACCCTTGAACAAGATGGTCGGACGATTGACGACAAAGCATACTACTTTTTTTGATACTGATAATAAAAAGAGTCCATTCGAAGTTCTTTCTCACGAACAGCTTAAAGGAGTAATTAAATAATAACCTATATATCAATGGATTACAAATTTTCTACAAAAAACAGCTCCAGACGCACCAAATCCTTAGGTACATTGGCAACTAATGTTCATCTTTGCATCGTTGATCAACATAAAGTTAAGAAAATAAATTATTTAATCTTTAAAAAAAACGTAATATGAGTGTAGTATATAGAGTTGTAAAACGCGTATCGAACCCTTTGAAGGCCGATTCGCCTAAAAAGTTTTATCCGCAGGCAATCACCATGGGCAAATCGGTAGATTTGAAGTTTATGGCACAAAAAATGAGAGATTCGTCATCATTATCGGTAGGCGATATAAAGAGTGCCCTCCAAACATTCGTCGAAAAGCTAAAAGAGCAGTTGCTTGAAGGAAAAACCGTCAACATCGAAGGACTGGGAGTATTCATGCTTTCGATTCGTTCGAAGGGAGAGGAAAAGGCAGAGGATGTAACAGCGACCAGCGCCAGCAGTGTGCGTGTTTGCTTTCAGGCAAGCAAAGACCTTAGAGTAAGCAAAATAGCCACCCGCGCCGAAGAGCGTCTCGACCTGATTAGTTTGGAGGACTATCTGAAAGGTATAGGACTATCCACCACCCCGCTAACTCCGGGCGAAGGCGAACCGGAAAATCCATTCGAATAGTGCAGTAAAGAATGTCGCGACACAGTGCATAAGCACCTGCAAATCAAATGGGATTTACAAAAAAAAGCATCTCGATTAAATCGAGATGCTTTTCAAACGTTTCATCGTTTCTGAGCCTCTTGTCGGATTCGAACCAACGACCCCGAGATTACAAATCACGTGCTCTGGCCAGCTGAGCTAAAGAGGCGGGTGGGTAAGCTTACTATATCGCGCCGCTACAACCAACTACCTTTGCTGCGATCAAGCCCTGGAGGATTTGAAGGGAGCTGGCCGTATAGGACTTACCCGTTTTGCGATTGCAAAGGTACGCCTTTTTCCCGAATATGCAATACCCTTGCGTGTTTTTTTCTGCACTAAAAAAGTAAACATTTCATGTTCAGACACTTAATATTGAAAAAAAATCAAACTAATTATGCACACTGGGCTTTATTAACTTTAACAGCCTTATTTTCCTCTTCAACCAATATTATTTGTACCTTTGTGCACTATTTATACTACTAAGATGACAGAAAGCAGAAGTTCTTTACAGAAGTATGCCATGCACTTTGGCACCTATATGGGAATTTATTGGATACTCAAATTCATTCTCTTCCCAATCGGGCTAACCATTCCCTTTATTCTATTCCTCTTTGTTGGGTTAACACTAGGAGTACCATTCATGGGATATTATTATGTACGCATGTATCGCAATAAGGTTTGCGGAGGATACATCAGCTTTATGCAAGCCTGGATCTTTACTATATTTATGTATCTGTTTGCCGCCTTACTAACCGCTTTGGCACATTATGTATACTTCCGCTACATCGACAACGGATTTGTGGCAGACACCTACCTGAAACTATTAAACAACGCATCAAGCTCACAATCAGCCGGAATGCAACCTTATATGGAGCAAATAGAAAAGATGATCGAACTCATCGGCTCAATGACTCCCATCGACATCACCTTACAACTCTTGTCACAAAATGTATTCTACGGAACCATACTAGCCATCCCCACTGCTTTATTCGTAATGAAACGCGATCGGATGTCGATCAACCCGAATGCATAATAACTAACTATATAACTCATAAATAGCCACCATGGATATATCTGTAGTCGTTCCTTTATTTAACGAAGAAGAATCAATTCCCGAATTATATGCCTGGATTGAGCGTGTGATGAAAGCCAACCATTTCAGTTTTGAAGTTATTTTCGTAAACGATGGCAGCACAGATCGCTCTTGGGAAATTATCCAAGATCTTCAATCGCGCGCCGGAAGAGCCGTTAAAGGGATCAAGTTTAGACGCAACTATGGCAAATCGCCCGCTTTATTCTGCGGATTCGAACAAGCCGAGGGCGATGTTGTGATAACAATGGATGCCGATTTGCAAGATAGCCCGGACGAGATACCCGAACTATATCGAATGATTACTCAGGACGGATACGATCTGGTTTCGGGGTGGAAACAAAAAAGATATGACCCGCTATCTAAAACCCTTCCCACCAAATTATTCAACGCTACCGCGCGTAAAGTGTCGGGAATTCATAACCTACACGACTTTAACTGCGGACTGAAAGCCTACCGCAAAGCTGTGGTGAAAAACATCGAGGTTTATGGAGAGATGCATCGCTACATCCCCTACCTGGCCAAAAATGCCGGATTCAAGAATATCGGTGAGAAGGTAGTACACCATCAGGCACGCAAATTCGGAACAACCAAGTTCGGAGGATGGAACCGCTTCTTCAATGGCTACCTCGATTTAATATCGCTCTGGTTCTTATCCAAATTCGGAGTAAAACCGATGCATTTCTTCGGTCTGCTGGGATCTTTGATGTTCATATTGGGTTTTATCGCCGTAGTGATTGTGGGAGGGCATAAACTCTATTATATGGTTCAAGACATGCCGTATCGTTTGGTTACAGATTCTCCTTATTTTTATTTGGCGCTTACTTCCATGATTCTAGGCACACAATTGTTTCTGGCAGGCTTCTTGGGCGAACTCATTTCGCGCAACGCTCCCGAACGTAATAACTACCTGATCGAGGAGAAAATATAAAAAAAGATTAACCCGTAGTGATGAATATGATATGAAAATTTTAATTCGATTCTTTCTGATACTGCTTATCGCCTGTTCTGCAGTCGGTATTAGCACTTCCTGTTCGGACGACAACAATTGTTCGATGGGAGGACGCGATATGATAAACGGTTCGCTATTCAGTATCGAACCGGTGGACAAGAAGGTGGTCAACGATACACTCGACTCATTGACTGTGACTGCTCTTGGAACCGACTCTATTATTATCAACAACCAGAAAAAGGTACATACCCTGTCGCTTCCGTTGCGATTTACCGAAGAAGTAACCGTATTGTTGTTTCACTACGACTATAAACGCCGTCCCGACTATGTCGATACAGTGTATGTGGAACATAAAAATACTCCCTACTTTCAATCGATGGAGTGTGGCTACACCATGAAGCAAGCCATACAACACATCCGGGTAGGAAATGGAAAGGTGAAAGGAACTGTGAGAATGGACTCTATTAAAATAATCAACCCTAATGCCAATATCAATGGGACACAGAATCTTAAGATGTTCTTCCGCTTCCGCGATCGTACTGTCAATTAGCCTGTTTCTCCTCTTCTCGATTGTCTTTCCGGCAGGGGCACAAACCTCACGTCCAACCCATGTACCGAAAAGAGATCAGAAAAAGTATAAGAAAGAAGAGGCAAAACCCGATACGATTCCACTGTTCTATGGTGCATACGTCGGCGTTGACATATTCGGCATAGGAAGCAACCTCTTCGGAAGTGACTTTATGAGTTCGGAGATCAGCTTGGTAGCTAATTTGAAAAACAAATTCCTGCCAACACTGGAATTGGGATATGGTAGCACCGATGCATGGAATGAAACAGGTATCCATTACAAAAGCAGTGCCCCTTATTTTCGTATCGGAGCAGACTATAACACCATGTCGAAGAAGAAGGATAAAAGTAGCTATCTCTTCGTTGGGCTTCGTTATGGTATGAGCAGCTTTAAATATAACATTAACAGCTTGCCGATGGACGACCCTATTTGGGGAGATGCTGTTCAAAATCCCAGTCTCGAAGATGGCATTTGGGGAGGTGCAAGTGTACCTTTCAATCATAGTAATCTAAAAGCTACCGTACAATGGTTCGAGTTAGTAGCAGGGGTCAAGGTAAAGGTTTATAAGAATTTCAATATGGGATGGGCCATCCGAATGAAATACAAAATATCGGCATCGATGAGCGAATATGCCGATCCATGGTATGTGCCGGGGTTTGGCAAATATAAGTCAAACAATATCGGCGTCACCTACTCCTTGATATATACATTACCTATTAAATCAAAATGACAGGATTCGAAATTTGGCTGATCGCCATAGGCTTGGCAATGGACTGCTTTGCAGTTTCAATTGCCAGCGGTATTATTTTAAAACGTATTCAATGGCGTCCCATACTGATAATGGCTTTTTTCTTTGGCCTCTTTCAAGCATTGATGCCGCTCATCGGGTGGCTTTGCGCCAACACCTTTAGTCATTTGATCGAAAACGTCGATCACTGGATTGCCTTCGGCATCCTGAGTTTCCTTGGTGGACGAATGATTATCGAGTCATTCAAGCACGAAGATGACCGAAAAGAATTAAACCCGACAAGCCTCAAAGTAGTACTTACGCTGGCGATTGCAACAAGTATAGATGCGTTGGCAGTGGGCATCTCTTTTGCCTTTATGGGTATCAAAGACCTAACGGGCATTCTTAGTTCTATCTCCGTTATCGGAGTGGTTTCGTTTGCGCTATCGGTGATCGGGTTGCTATTGGGCATTAAGTGTCATTGCAGCCAGGCACGCAAACTACATGCCGAATTGTGGGGAGGCATCATTTTGGTGCTTATCGGAATAAAAATATTGGTGGAACATCTCATCTCTTAATAATTATAATGGAAAGAAAAGCAAAAAAGAGCTTTTTAGCTCTCGGTGTGCTACTACTGGCAACCATCTGGATATTGGCTCGACGCAACGAAGTTCCTTATCATAGCATCAATGGACTGGTTTTCGGTACGGTCTACAACATCACTTATCAGTACGATGGTGACTTGAAAACCGAAATAGAGGCAGAACTTAAACGGTTCGACGGCTCGCTTTCTCCCTTCAACGACACCTCGGTAATCAGCCGTATCAACCGAAATGAAGAGATCGTTGCAGACAGCTTCTTCACGAAATGCTTCGATCGCTCGATGGAAGTTTCGAAAGAAACCCAAGGAGCTTTCGATATCACTATTGCACCATTGGCAAATGCGTGGGGATTTGGTTTCAAGCAAGGTGCATTTCCCGATTCGGCAACGATCGATAGTTTACTCGAAATCACCGGCTATCAAAAAGTAAAGTTGGAGAACGGAACGGTTATCAAACAAGACCCACGCATTATGCTTAGTTGTAGTGCTATAGCCAAAGGCTATTCGGTCGACGTAGTAGCCAACTACCTAAACAGCAAAGGTATTAAAAACTACATGGTCGATATTGGTGGAGAGATTGTAGCCAAGGGTAGAAATCCGAAAAACAACTTATGGCGCATCGGTATCAATAAACCGATAGATGATTCGCTCTCGGTAAACCAAGAGATACAAACCATTTTGGCACTAACCGATGTGGGGTTGGCTACTTCGGGCAACTACCGTAATTTCTATTATAAAGACGGAAAGAAATATGCCCATACCATCGACCCCCGTACGGGATATCCGGTGCAGCACAATATCCTGTCGGCCACTGTGGTAGCCGAAGATTGCATGACCGCCGATGCACTTGCTACCGCCTTTATGGTAATGGGATTGGAAAAAGCCGAAGCCTTTGCCAATGCCCACCCTACGATCGATGCCTGCTTCATCTATAGTGACGAAAAAGGAACCCCACAAATGTTCTTTACCGAAGGTATGAAAAAATACATGGCCAAATAGCATTGACCATCGTCATCAGCCTTCAACCATACACTTTAGGGCTTTAAAAAGACAAAGTAAACAGCAGCTACCAGGCAGATAAAAGCGGCTAGGTGATTCCAATGCAGAGATTCGCCTTTAAAGTAAACGGAAGAGAAGAGAACGAAAACGAATAAAGTAATCACTTCTTGAATAACTTTAAGCTGCATTAGCGAGAATGGACCTCCATTCCCGCTGAAGCCAATGCGATTGGCGGGTATCTGAGCACAATACTCAAAGAGGGCAATGCCCCATGAGAATAGAATAACAGCCAAAAGTGGCCAGTTGCTGATTGCTTCCGTTTCTTGAAGTTTAAGATGCCCATACCAGGCAAAAGTCATAAAGACATTAGATACAATCAGCAATAAAATAGAGTAAACACCACTCATATCATTTTATAATTTACATTCAATCAATTTTGTCGGGCAATAATTCTTCCTGCACATGGGTCATGCTGCCCCACATGCTATATCGGGCTTCGGGGTTCAATGCTTCTAACTGACGCAGAATACCCTTCATATCACTCCGGCTCGATTGCGATTCGTATGGACAATTCTTAACCTGCTTCCGGTAGCCTCGATACGCAGCCAGTTCGATCAAATCGCTCTCATGCACCAGACACATGGGGCGAATGATCGTCATCTCAAACTTATCCATCACCAATTTCGGAGGCATAGTGCTGAATGCTCCCTGATAAGTCATATTCATCAATAAAGTTTCCAAGATATCATCCATGTGATGACCTAAGGCTATTTTATTACAACCGTGTTCTTTTGCTACCGCAAAGAGCGCTTTCCGGCGATTCCACGAACAGAGAAAACAGGGTGACTTACGGGTGTCGGTTGTTGGATCGAAAGAGGTTTTGTAGACAACGAATGGCACACCATACTGTTCGGCATGAGCTTGCAGATAAGCAAGATCACTCTTATAGGGTATATTTTCCATCACCACGTGAACGGCTACGACTGAAAAACGAGGTTTAAATATCTGCGAACGCTTCCCCAGCAACTCAATCAGAGCCAAAGAATCTTTTCCACCCGAAAGACCAATCAGTATCTTATCACCCTCTTCAATCAACCTATAAGATACCACGCCTTTATTGAATCTACGCTCAATACGGCGAATCATTTTTTCTTCTTCTGTAAACTGTGCCATAATTTAAAAATCGGCTACAAAAGTAAGAGAAAAGAATGATTTAAAGAAGAATTAACATAATAGAATAAGAGAAAAAAGGATAATTCCCAATTAATTTGTACTTTTGAAGTTCACTAAATAAAACGTATGAAGAAAAAATATATCCTCTTCCTCCTTATCAGTTTCTTCACGATAAGCCTTTCGGCACAAACGCTGGAACAGGCTCGAAACTTATATGCCAATAAAGAATACGAAAAGGCTGCACCCATCTTTGAAAAATATGTCAAATCTCAGCCAACTAATGGAAATTACAATTTATGGTACGGCGTGTGCTGTCTCGAAACGGGACGTCCTGCTGAAGCAGTGAAATATCTGGAAACAGCTGTAAAAAGACGCGTCGCGAGCGGGCAGCTTTATCTGGCGCAAGCTTATAACAATGTGTATCGCTACGAGGATGCGATCCAATGCTACGAAGAGTATATTGAAGCACTTAAAAAGAGAAAGCAACCTACCGAAGAGGCAGAAAAGCTGTTAGACAAGAGCAAAGCCGATTTTAGAATGTTCAAAGGAGTCGAAGAAGTATGTGTCATTGACAGCTTCGTAGTAGACAAGGCTTCTTTCCTACAGACTTACAAAATCAGCGAAGAGTCGGGTAAGCTCTATACCTTCGATGAATATTTCAAAGTGACCGGCAACCACCCCGGTACGGTTTACGAAACAGAATTAGGCAATAAGCTGTACTACAGTGAAACGGGAAAAGATGATTTATTGAATATCTTCTCTAAAAACAAACTGATCGACGAATGGAGCAAAGGCACCTTATTGCCCGAAAACATCAATGCGACGGGCAACACCAACTATCCCTTCGTATTGACCGATGGTATTACGATCTATTATGCGAGTGATGGCGCTGGGTCGATTAGTGGATATGATATTTTCGTTACCCGCTACAACACCAACACCGATACCTATCTGACTCCTGAGAATGTGGGAATGCCTTTTAATTCGCCATTCAATGATTATATGTATGTAATCGATGAGTATAATAATCTGGGGTGGTTTGCTTCCGACCGTTATCAGCCTGAAGGAAAGGTATGTGTCTATGTCTTCATCCCCAATAGCTCGAAGCGGATATATAATTATGAATCGACTCCACACGAACAGATGGTATCACTGGCACAATTGCGCTCTTTGAAAGATACCTGGAAAGACAAAACAGAAGTACAAGAAGCCTTGCAACGACTCGAAAGTGCGATCAACCATAAACCGCAAGAACGGCAGGTGTACGACTTTGTTTTTGTGATAGACGATCAACGCACGTATCACCAATTAAGCGATTTCCGCTCAAAGCAGGCTCAAGAACAGTTTCAGCAATATCAACGCATGGAGAAAGACTTCAAGCAACAGGAAAGTAAACTTGATCAACAACGCCAAGCCTATACAAAGGGCAATAAAGAAGCAAAAGCAAAACTGACTCCCGCTATTCTTGATTTGGAGAAGCGGGTTCGCCAAATGTCGCTAGAACTCGATGAACAAGCAATCAAGGTGCGCAGCATAGAAAAACAATAAATCAATATAAACTATGGAGATACTGATTATAATCGCATTCATTATTGTAGCAGTGGTATTGCTATTGATTGAACTATTTGTGGTTCCCGGCATCAGTTGGGCAGGAATCTCAGCCCTTGCATGTATAGTTTACGCCAATATCTACGCATTCACACATTTGGGTGCCCTTGGAGGTTTTATCACGATGGCAGTATCGGCTATCACTTGCATTGGTTCGCTTGTGTTATTCATGCGCTCCAAAACATTGGAACGGCTGGCACTGAAAAAGGACATCACATCGAAGGTAAATAAACAGGCCGAAGAGAGCGTAAAGATTGGTGATAGAGGTTTAACGACCACACGCCTGGCATTGATTGGTTACGCCGATATTGAAGGTAAAATTGTAGAGGTGAAATCAATGGACGGCTTCCTCAGCGAGAAAACACCCATTGTGGTAAGTCGCATCGATGAAGGCACCATTCTTGTAGAGAAACAAAAATAATAATATTCACTTAAATCCAAAAGTAGATTATGAATTTCGACCCTATGTATCTGACTATCTTCCTGATAGCAGGAGGAGTTATCTTTCTAGCTCTGTTTTTTCATTATGTGCCGTTTTTCCTTTGGTTATCAGCCAAGGTATCAGGAGTCAACATCTCACTGATACAGCTTTTCTTGATGCGTATTCGTAACGTTCCTCCTTACATCATCGCTCCGGCCATGATCGAGGCACACAAAGCCGGTCTGCGCAATATTACACGCGATGAACTCGAAGCTCACTTTCTGGCAGGAGGACATGTAGAGAAGGTAGTACATGCATTGGTATCGGCTTCTAAAGCAAACATCGAACTATCCTTTCAAATGGCTACAGCTATCGACCTTGCCGGACGTGACGTATTTGAAGCTGTACAGATGTCGGTAAACCCGAAAGTAATTGATACTCCACCGGTAACGGCTGTGGCAAAAGATGGTATTCAATTAATAGCCAAAGCTCGTGTTACCGTTCGCGCCAGTATCAAGCAATTGGTGGGTGGTGCAGGCGAAGACACTATTTTAGCTCGTGTAGGCGAGGGTATTGTCTCTTCGATCGGTTCATCGATAAGCCATAAGTCGGTACTCGAAAATCCGGATTCAATCTCGAAGCTGGTGCTACGTAAAGGACTAGATGCCGGAACTGCCTTTGAAATATTATCTATCGATATCGCTGATATTGATATCGGCAAGAACATCGGCGCCGCGTTGCAGATTGATCAGGCTAATGCCGATAAGAATATTGCGCAGGCCAAAGCCGAAGAACGACGTGCTATGGCAGTAGCTTACGAACAAGAAATGAAAGCCAAGGCGCAAGAGGCTCGCGCCAATGTAATTCAGGCAGAAGCCGAAGTGCCCAAAGCGATGGCAGAAGCCTTCCGTAGCGGCAACTTGGGCATTATGGATTACTATAAAATGAAAAATATTCAGGCAGATACGTCTATGCGTGAAAATATCGCAAAGCCTTCTACCGGAATATCAACTAAACCACTTAGCGAATAAATGTATGAAAAAAAAGTTTCCTTCATCAGAGCTTATCATTAACGAAGATGGCTCTGTATTCCATTTGCACGTAAAGCCCGAGCAATTGGCAGACAAAGTAATATTAGTAGGCGACCCAGGACGGGTGGCATTGGTTGCTTCGCATTTCGAAACCAAAGAGTGCGAAATAGAAAGCCGTGAGTTTAAAACAGTTACCGGCACATATAAAGGCAAACGTATCACAGTTGTATCAACAGGTATCGGGTGTGATAACATCGATATTGTGGTAAATGAGCTTGATGCCCTAGCCAATATCGACTTTAATACACGCGAAGAAAAAACAACTCTTCGCTCACTTGAATTAGTGCGTATCGGTACATGTGGTGGTTTGCAAGTCAACACACCGGTTGGTACGTTTGTCTGCTCACAAAAGTCAATTGGCTTTGATGGGCTACTTAATTTCTATGCCGGACGCAACGCAGTCTGCGACTTGGCTTTTGAACGGGCATTTCTCAATCATATGGGATGGTCGGGCAATATGTGTGCACCGGCTCCTTATGTGATTGATGCCGACGAAGCCCTGATTAATCGCATTGCTCAAAACGACATGGTTCGCGGTGTAACCATTGCTGCCGGTGGCTTCTTTGGTCCGCAAGGACGTGAACTGCGCGTTCCTCTTGCCGATCCAAAACAAAATGACAAAATAGAGTCGTTCGAATATAACGGATATAAAATAACCAATTTCGAGATGGAGAGCTCAGCGCTCGCCGGATTGGGCAAGTTGATGGGCCATAAAGCGATGACTGTTTGTATGGTTATTGCTAACCGATTGATCAAAGAAGCCAATACCGGTTATAAAAACTCGATTGATACGCTTATTAAAACCGTACTCGACCGTATCTAATGAATACCTTCACCGCCATCGACTTTGAAACAGCTACAGGTGCTATGGAAAGCGCCTGTGCTGTAGGCATTGTTACGTTAACCAACGGAGTGATTACAGATGAGTATTATAGTCTCATTCAACCACCCGAGAATGAGTATTGGCGATCGAATATACTGATACATGGAATTACCCCGGCTATGACCGAATCATTGCCGGGATTTCATGCTATATATCCGGAAGTACGAAAACGGCTACAAGGACGTTTGGTAATTGCGCACAACGAACAATTCGATCGCAATGTACTGAAACGTACCATGAGTATGTACGGGCTTGATTACGAGGAATTACTCCTCCCCGATCGTTGGGAATGCACGTGTCGTATTTATCGTTCGCTTGGCTATAAGCCAGCCAATCTCAATGCTTGTTGCGAACGAGAAGGCATCGAGCTCAAGCATCACGAAGCTCTTTCGGATGCACGCGCATGTGCACTACTCTATCAAAATTTTCTTGATTATCATCGCCCGGTCAATACCCTATGGTAAAGCGTTCATAATGATGGGCAGGCTTTTCCAGCTCATTAATCATCGCCAAGGCGTAGTCTTCAACAGAAATATGGCTATTCCCAGTCACATCCGTAATCATATCGTCTTTTCCCAAACGATATCTACCACTGCGCACACCGTGAGATAAATCAGCAGCAGGCGAAAAGAAAACCCAGTCCACTTCTTTCTCTTTACGCAAAAAATTCAAATAAAATTCAGATAAGGCTTGCACTCCAGGCATAATAGCATCAGGTACTTCGCCCGAATCGACTAAACGAACACCCGGAGCTATAAACAAAGATCCGGCACCACCTACCATTAAGAATCGGTTAACACCTGCCTTCTTTATCCCATCGATGATGGTCAGATATCCTCCAAGTGTCTCTTCATAAATGTTTGGATTCGACCAACCCGGATTAAAAGCACTGATAACCGTATCAAATCCTTTGCAAACCTCGTAGACCTGATCCACTGATGAAACATCGGCTTTGACTACCTTCAAACGTTCATCAACTCTCTTTATTTTTTCGGGATGACGAACAACTGCCGTCACATAAAATTCTCGGTTTAGTGCCTCATTCAAAATAGCTGACCCAACAAAACCACTAGCTCCTATTAATACGACCTTTTTCATGCTGTAATCTTCTTTAAGCGTTTCTATAATTTCGATATCAATAGAAATAACACCTCATACGCAGAATTGTTGTTACCCTCAAATAGGCTTTATCCTAAGAATAACTTAGCCTTCATTTCTCTTTTTAAGCAGAGATTTTCTATCTTTGCCTTTCAAATCAAAACTGAGAAGATGAATCAAGACACCATTTGCGCCATAGCCACCGCCCAGGGTGGAGCCATCGGTACTATACGTATTTCAGGCTCCAAAGCCATTGAGATTGCTAACCGTATTTTTGTACCGGCTCGTTCAGGCAAACAACTGAGCGATCAAAAAGCCTACACCCTCACCTTTGGTCGCATTTACGACGGAGCAGAGATAGTAGACGAAGTGCTTGTTAGTCTATTTCGCTCACCTCACTCCTATACAGGTGAAGATAGTGTCGAAATAGCTTGTCATGGTTCCAGCTACATCCTCCAGCAGGTAATGCAATTGCTTATTCGCAATGGCTGTCGCATGGCACAACCGGGCGAGTATACCCAAAGAGCTTTTCTCAATGGAAAGATGGATCTTAGCCAAGCCGAAGCAGTAGCCGACCTGATTGCCTCTTCCTCAGCAGCAACTCATCGATTAGCCATGAGCCAAATGCGTGGTGGATTCAGTAAAAAACTGACGGATTTACGTACCAAACTGCTCAACTTCACCTCTATGATTGAGTTAGAACTTGACTTTAGCGAAGAGGATGTTGAGTTTGCCGACCGCGAGGCTCTCCGTCAGTTGGCCAATGGTATCGAAAACGTTATATCTCGCTTGGTACAATCGTTCAGCATAGGCAACGCCATCAAGAATGGTGTACCTGTTGCAATTATTGGCGAAACCAATGCCGGAAAATCAACTTTGCTCAATGTATTGCTTAATGAAGAGAAAGCCATTGTCAGTGATATCCATGGCACCACACGCGATGTTATTGAAGATACAGTCAATATTGGCGGTGTAACCTTCCGTTTTATTGATACTGCCGGCATTCGCGAAACCGATGATACCATTGAAACATTAGGTATCGAACGTACTTTCCAAAAATTGGATCAGGCCGAAATAGTAATTTGGATGCTCGATGCCGTTGATGGAACTTCGCAAATTTCCCAATTATCAGATAAAATTCTTCCGCGTTGCGAAGATAAACACCTTTTATTGGTATTCAATAAAGCCGATTTGGTAACACCAAGCGAACAAGTTCTCCCCTCACCGCTATTTCCCAATTTCCCGCATTTCCCCGAAGACCGTGTGAATGCCATCTTCATATCGGCCAAACAACGGCAACATACCGAAGACTTACAACAACTGTTGGTTAACGCAGCTCACCTGCCAACCGTTACTCAAAATGATGTGATTGTTACTAATGTCCGCCATTACGAAGCACTGACCCATGCCCTTCAGGCCATTCAACGTGTTCAAGAAGGTCTTGCAGTAAATATCTCTGGAGATTTCCTCTCTCAGGATATTCGGGAGTGTATTTTTCATATTTCTGATATTGCAGGAGAAGTTACAAATGACATGGTTCTACAGAATATATTTTTGCATTTTTGCATCGGCAAGTGAAGCCCAATTTTCACAATGAAAATAAGAACCAAAAATAAGACAAGAATAGGATAATAAACAGCTTTAGATACAGCATATTAGCATACATTACTATTCTTTCTTATTTTTCATTCAATTTCTTTTTCATATCCGATTTTTATCCTATTTTTGTCACTAGTTTGTCACTCTTGAATAATGAGAGACAAAAAACTGTCACCCAGAGACAAAAAAATCAGCGATATGAAAACAAATAAATCTAAAATTCAAAAGGAACCCGTTAAGCTCAGAGAAAAGGATCTTACTAATGGGAACAAAAGTCTTTACCTGGACATTTACAGAGATGGTAAAAGAGTGAGAGAGTTTCTAAAGCTCTATTTGATTAAAGCTACTACTCCAGTAGAGAAAGAGCAAAACAAACAAACATTAGCAACCGCCCAGGCTATTAAAGCCAAAAGACAGATTGAGATCCAAAACGGAGAATATGGTTTTGCCAGCCATTTTAAGTTAAACACACCTTTCCTGGAATACTATAGAAAGCTCTGTGAGGATAGACATGGTAATCCTGAAAGTAGAGGGAACTGGGGCAACTGGTATAGCTGTTTACAGCACCTACAAAGATACTGTGATGAAAAAACCACTTTCAAAGATATTACTCCTGATTGGATTGAGGGCTTTAAGGATTTCCTGGACAATGTAGAAAAAGATGCTTATAAAAGAAGAAATAATTCTTTGACAGAGGGTAAACCACTGTCTCAAAATTCAAAAGTTTCATATTTCAATAAGCTAAGAGCCTGTATAAACCAGGCGTTTGAGGATCGTATCATCCCCATCAATCCACTAAGAGGCATTGATGGGTTTAAACAAGATGAAACAGAACGAGTATATTTAACCACTGATGAAATTCAGAAATTAGGTCAAGCTGAATGCAGATACCCAGTTTTAAAGCGTGCTTTTCTTTTTAGCTGCCTTACAGGTCTTAGAAAAAGTGATATAGAAAAACTTACCTGGAAAGATGTGCAGAAGTTTGATAAATATACTCGTATCATATTCAAACAGAAAAAAACTGGAGGTCAGGAATATTTAGATATTAATTCCCAGGCAGATCACTTTTTAGGGGAAAGAGGGAATAATGAAGATCGTGTGTTTGCTGGATTCCACTATTCTGCCCAACTTTTATTAGAGCTAAAACGCTGGTGTATGGATGCTGGGATAACCAAAGCAGTCACATTCCACAGTGGTAGGCATACATTTGCTGTAATGATGATTACACAGGAAGTAGATATATACACAGTGTCAAAGTTGTTGGGACATAAAGAGATTTCCACTACTCAGATATATGCAAAGGTTATAGATAAGAAAAAACAGGAGGCTGTGGAAAAAATTCCAGAATTCAAATTTTAAGTTTATGAATTACTCAAATACAATATCTGCATTAAAAAAGGATCTGATTGAAATAAAAAGTAGATTGAATCATATAGATCTTAATCTGTTTTTGAATGATCCTGATTGCACCTTTGGAACAAAACCGTATTACAGTAGCATTTACTATCTTAATATAAAACCAGACGAGGCTCATAATTATATTGAAAGAATGCAGCGCATCTCTGAAAGTATAAAGCTCATCACTGATAAATTAGGGTTGGAATATTTACTTAGTGAAGTCTTTCAAATTAAAGAACTCGCAAAAATATCAGATGAAACATTTCATTATTCCTTTTTCTTTGATTTGTACTCTTTAGCTTGTAAAGTTGAGGTATATATTGAGAAACAAATTAAAATTCCAAATTTACAGCAAGAAGATCCTATTCTAAGTAAAGATCAATACAACCAATTAAAAGCAAATTTCATATCTGGCATGGATTATAGCACGCTTACTCATGTTATGAAATATAAACAGCTACCAATAGGAGAAACTAAAGGAGAATGGAAGAGTAAACCCGTAGAGGCTTACAGGTTTGCAAATCGTTTCAATATCAAATGTTCTGAATTTAATAAATGTTTCTGTTTCACAAAGGCTGATAGAAAATTAAGATATAACGATAAGCCAGGTGTAGATCAACCAGACACTGGAGCCATAGATAATGTTTTTTACAACAAAAAAGCGACCATGTAAACATCTTACTCTACAACCAATTACATCATAAAGCGACTTAAAAAGCGACCAAAAGCGACCTTTTTAAGTCGCTTTTTCCTTTGATTATCAGAACTTTACATTAGCTTCTTTACTTTACATTTGCACCATAAGAAACCCGACAGTGGGAACGGTGCACAGTTCCTAAAGTCACAACATTAAGACTTATGGATGAAAAAATTTTAGAGAAGCTTAATCAAATAGAAAGATACAGCCTTTTAGCAGCAAAGAATGTACTTTGCTTAGAAGATGTTGCAATGCTAACAGGATTGTCAAAATCATGGCTCTATAAAGCAACTTGCAATCATCTGATTCCTTTTTATAAGCCAAACGGAAAACAAATCTATTTTGATCGTACAGAGATTGAATCCTGGATGAAACAAAACAGGATTGCCACCGCTCAGGAAATAGATCAGCAAGCAACCACCTATGTAGTAACTGGGCGTATGCAGAAAGGAGGTGCAAAATGATCCTCACAGACTACTATATGTTAGAACGTCTCCCTGAGTTCCTTAAAAACCGCACCCCTCGTTTTGACTGCACAGCCTCAACAGGTGAATATCCTCCTTTTGAAGATCTTGCAAGCAAAAGCCGTGTAAAACTATTTTTCTGTTACTTCAACGGTTTGCCCAACTCATTCAGCGAAAATGCCAGAAATAAGGCAGAAAGATGTATTACCAACACCAAAAACATAAGCAGTGTTTTTATTCCAGTCCTTAATAAGCATTGGCTGGGATATGGAGATGTAAAGGGTACTCAGGATGCTTTACTCTTTGCCTTTTCATGGGACTACTCCAGGATGGAAATATTTGTAGCCAGAGGTCATAAGAATAACCAAAAAAGACTATTCAACCTCCTTTACGACAACGAACTGATGGAGGATATGGATAAGTTAAGAAACCGAGCTGTTAACCTGGTAAATTCTAAGTAATATGGACAATGAGCTGTTAGAGAAGTTTCAGGCTGTCCTGAATAAAAGAACAAATAGTAATGCTATAGAACGATTCAGAATTACCCAATTTGATGAACCGACTATATGTAATATGTTGATGCGGTGCTATCAGGCTAAGGTAGAAATGAGGAGAATTCACTTTGTAGCTGATGATAACACGAAACAAAACGTTTCCAAGGCTGCCAAATGGCTTACTGGTAATTATAAAGTAGGGCTTATCCTATATGGTGGTGTTGGCAATGGTAAAACAACACTTGCAAGATCAATTTGTGAACTCATCTCCATTCTCTTTAAAAAAGATGAATGGACTGGGAAAGGAGTAGTTAAGATTACTGCTTTAGAACTCTCAAAAATGATGCTGGATAGTCCTGATCGGTATAATAAAATAAAAGATTGTGAATTACTTTTCATTGATGATATTGGGATTGAACCCGCCAGTGTGAAAAGTTGGGGAAATGAATGCTCTCCAGTAACAGAACTTATATACTCCAGGTACGACAAACAACTATTCACATTAGCAACATCCAATCTTAATGATGCTGAGCTGAAAGATCGGTATGGAATAAGGATTTCAGATCGTTTCAATGAAATGTTTGAGAAAGTGTATTTCCCTGGTAAAAGCTATAGAAAATAATTCTGATATGGAGGGATGGATAAAAATACATAGAAGCATAACATCCCATTGGATCTGGAATGATCCCTTAAAACTAAAGTGGTGGTTGGATATACTTATCACAGTAAATCATACCCCCGCAAAAGTGAATATAGGGATGCAATTATATGAATGTGGGAGAGGTCAATCTATCATGAGTTTGAGTAATTGGGCTGATCGCTGGAAAGTATCCAAAGACAAAGCCAGAAACTTCTTAGTACTATTAGAAAAAGATGGCATGATTATACATGAATCACTTGGAAAAACTACACGGATAACAGTCTGTAATTATGATAGTTACCAGAGTGATTTACACGATAGCCAAACGATAATCCAACGATCAAACAACGATAGCCAAACGATAACTCACACAAACAAGAATGATAAGAATAACAAGAATGATAATAATGATAAGAATATACCTAAAAAGGCTGGTTTTAGGAATAATTCAAATTGTGATTTATCATTTGTTCAAGAGGATTTTTTAGAAGTCTTTCAGTGCTGGCTGGAGTATAAAAAAGAAAGAAGAGAATCCTATAAAACCGAGGCTTCATTGCAAGCCTGCTATAAGAAGATCCTAAAGTTATCTGGAGAAAACGTAGAGAAAGCACACAAGATTATTGAGAACTCAATGGCAAATAACTGGGCTGGTTTATTCGAGCTTAAAGATTCACCAGGTAGATCTAACAATTTTGAATCCACAAAAGACAATTTCTCAAACAACTCTGATGGATACGGGGATACATTGTAAAACAACAAAAATTAGAAAAATGGAAATAGAAGAAAGATTAAACGCTTTGGAGCAAAGATTTCAGGGCGTTGTGGCAGAAAAGGAAGCAAAGATTAAAGAGCTTGAAACCGAACTGTCAGGCTTGAAAGAAAAGCCAAATGAGCAACAGGATCCAGAGGATGTATATGCTGATGAATTAGTAAAAAAATACTCAGTCCCAGCAGGATCCAAAGTAGGCACAACATCAAACGGTCACAAAACGGCTGATTTTTGACAGTATTAACTCCTGTAGGGCTTAAAATTATTTTGTTGGATAAAACCCATGTAGAAAAGGATAAATGCCATACAGGGCAAATTATTAAGAAAAATGGAAGAAAGAATTTTAGTATATCGTGATAAGAAAGATGTAGAAGCTTATAAAAGCGACTATGAAAGAGCCAGAAATCACTCACAAAAGATCATTGATTTCCTCAAAAATCAAAATATTGAGATAAGCCTTAATCTTGTTCGGTCTCTAATAAAGCAAAATTTCCCTGTTGCTCCGCTGATTCAAAATAGAGATAAAGAAAAACTCCAGGGACTTCCAGAGGCTTTAAAAAAGGTAGTTGAATCCGATAACAATAAGGTAGTACAGGAATGCAATGAACTTATCCAGGCTGCTCAAAAATCCATGAGAGAAAACGATCAACATTATGTTGATTTTTCAAAATTAGATCTGGTTGATGGGATAGTTATCATAACCGATGAGGCTATTAAAGAGGCTGAGGATCTTGGATCTATTTATGTAGATACCGACAACAGAAAAAAGGTTTATGAAAAGGCTTTAGCTGCTAAAAAAGCCCTGGAGGAATTGGATCAGACAATCAAAGAGGTTTATTGTGATTCTGATCCTGTTCGTGGTATTGCTCCACGTAGAGGTCAAGGGGCACGGATCCTAAACGTTGACTATGATGGAGAGGTGGAACTTGATGGCTATTTCCTCAAATATATTCAGTAAAACAGATGGGGGCTTAGGCTCCCATCGTTGGAAAACGATATTAAAACGATATTAACGATGGAAAAGAATAAAAAAGGATTTCAGCCTGGGCACAATCTGGGAGTAACCTTTTCCTCTACCAGACAACCTAAAAACAGAGGCAGAAAACCAGCTTTGTACAAGCAACTCCTAAAGACTACAGATATACGTGTAGAGATTGAGCTAAGCAAAGAAGACTACTATAAGGTAATCCGCTATCTAATGGAACGTACACCAGGTGAACTAAAGAGAATAGCTAAAGATGAAAATATCCCTGTTTGGGTATCGAATATCATTAGTGCCATCTTTATGGATGTGAAAGCTGGTAGGATCAACACACTCAACACTGTTTTTGATCGCTTGTTTGGTAAACCGACTCAGGTTATTGAGGGTGAAATAGAGAGCACGGTTAATCATAATATTGAGGTGGATGTATCTATTCTTACTACTGAGGAGCTGCTACAGTACAATGTACTCCTGGAGAAAATTAGAGAAAACAGTAAATAACAATCTAAAAAACAATTTATATGGCAAATGAAATAAATGGAACCTTAATAGAGCGTTGTGCAAATTTCAACATTTTCCAAGCTGAATATAATGGCTATCCAATTGTCTATCGGGTGTGGAAAAATAGAAAGGTTGAATTTAAGGTTACCGAAGATCTTGTAAACGCTGGACTTGCAATAGTAGTAGAACCAGGAGTTTTAGAAAGTAATAAAGAGTATTGGATAGATCCAACCAGAAGAGGATAGTAATATGGCTATAACAAGAATAACATTAGATGCTAAAACGCCTGAGATTCTACTTGAATCCACGACTACTGGTGGTTTATATGGTGAAGATGGTACAGAATCATCTGACATAAAGATAAACGCCAGTGAGGGAGTTATGGAAGCAAGAAACAACAATGGTGTAGCGCAAGTTTCTGCCTCTGGAGTGTTTTGCAATAATGCTGGGACACAAGCAGTGGCAGCCTCAACAGGAATTGAGAGAAAGGCTGCTATTGTGGGGCTTGGATATGGAACGGTCAATAAATATGATTGGGAGAATGAAAACTTTATAGCTGGTGTATATGGCTATTCAAGCAACAGCGGTACAGCTCCAGCTTATGGCGGTTTTTTCCAGGATATATTAATCTCTGGATTGATCCTAAAAAGTATATCTGTATCTGATAGCTCAGGAACAGTCTATTTGTCTAAATCTGACAGTTTCATTCTGGGGCTAACAAATAGCGGGGTTACAAAAACTCTTTACCTCCCTAATGATGGTATAATCGGCAGAACAATCCTGGCAAAACAAATAGGTCAAGGAACAATCAGGTTCTATCCCCGATCAGGTCAATATATCCATGATGATAGCACTCAAAACGATTATTATGATATTCCTGAGGGATGGTTAGGAATATTCATGTTTACTCGGTTCAATCTAAATGGATCAACAAGAGATGTGTGGACAGTTAGCATGTGTAAATTCAGATAATTATGGTAGAATACGGTTATATAGAAAACGGCTATCTAATATCTAAGATATTGAAGCCAGAAACTGAAAATTATAAAGATGAAGAAACAGGGTATATTAAAACCAGAACAATCTCCATCAATGAACAAATTGAGCAGTTAGATTGCATTTGGAAGCCTGTGGCTCCTATTGATGAAGATAAGAGAAAATGTGAGGATGGCTATATCATACGCCTGGTGCCCTATGATGCAGCAGATCACATAGATTATGAGTATCAGAAAGTCCTGGATGTTCAAAAGATCAGAAAGGACATAGCAGTACAAAGAGAGTTTTTAGATAGCACCGACTATCAAATAACAAAATGCAATGAGGCTTATATGTTAGGTGATCCTCTCCCCTATGATCTTAAGGCTCTCCACATCGAGAGACAGACTGCCAGGGACAAAATCAATGAGTTAGAAACAATTTTAAATCAAGCAAAATGAAAGAGTTTATTAGATATGGTTGTAATAATTACTATGAGACATTAGTAGTTGATGATGAGGCTGCTGAGGCTGCTGGTGTAGAGATCTCTATTCCTGATGGATTTAAGCCATTGGTAAAACTGGAAGATAACAGACCAGATCCAGAGAATCCCCGTTATGTAAAACTAATCTTTCAGGAGGATAAAGTATATTATAAGCCATACGACCAGCTATTAGAGGTTAGTGCTGATAATGTACATGTAGTTCCATTAGATCAGTTCTTATATGTTGATCTTTCCTATGATTTAGCAACTCCTACAGAAGAAATACAAAACGACATGAAAGAATATTTGTCTCTGTGGCTTTCTCCAGAGTATCAAGCATGGCGTACTAAGGTAGCTAATGAGGACTACTTACCAAAAATACTGCAAAATCCCCAGGGAAATGCTTTAACTGCTGAGGAAAAAGTATAAAAACGTCCTGTTTTGTCACTGGGTTGTCTCCAGAAGCAAATACTATTTGCATTATAATCTAAGAATCAAAGTAATAACATATATTTTTCACATTCTTATAAAGGAAATAAGAAGCAATAAATTAAAAATAAAAGGTATAAACATCTATAAAGAGTGTAGGTGTGTGCTTCCCTGTTTGCTTTCCTTTAAAACAGTCCGATTTAAAGGAAAGCAAACATATCGACTAAACAAATATATGCAGAGTTGGTGAGCGAGAAGAAACGTGGGGCGGCAAATAAGATCTTGCTGAAATAAAAGAGATAATGTTCGCAATAATGAACAAATCAGATTAACTTTGCGTATAATTAGAGGCTTTACCATATTGAAAAAAGCTTTATTTCTTAACTAACAGCATACCCCGACAGCTTTGGGGAAGAATATCAAATATGTACGTCTTCGTCCAGATTTCTCTTCGGAGCAGATTGCAGAAGGCGCAGGAGTATCACCAAACACACTCATCAAGATTGAAAAAGGAGATGAGGGTATTGCTGTCGGGTATTATTCTCATGTGCTGGCTGTGCTTGGATTAGATAAATATCTGATATTGATTAAAAAAGGATGATAAACTTGGTCACAGCTTGCAAAATAACAAAATTAACTGTAAAAGAACGAGCTTCAAAGAAGTAGAAAATGCCACAGAGTAAAGATATAAGATTAAAGAAAAACTATAAATTACATCTATGAAATCATTTATAATCATATTTGCTATCGCATTATTTTGGACAGGATGCAAAGAGCAAGACCAAGATATCAACTTAAAATACAGCGATCCTCAATTGTGGTATCGCAACGCAAACAAAGCAGGCAACAAGAGCTTTGATGTGTTTTATTTGTTACCTACTTGTGTTTGGGACCGGGTAGACACCAATGGCGACACCCTACACTATGCCGACCCTCAGCTCTTCAGTGATAGAGAGGCCATGCAACCATCATTCGAACTTGCCGAGCAGATATTTGGTCACGATGCAAATTTCTACTCACCTTACTATCGGCAACTTGCACTTCAGTCATGGCGTTCAGATTCGCTTGTCAATGCTAGATTCCCGCACGCTTTTGATGATGTAAAGCAAGCTTTTGATTACTATATGAAGAGTGTAAATAATGGTCGTCCATTTGTTTTGGCTGGTTTTAGCCAAGGCGGTAAATGTGTGGTTGAGCTACTAAAAACACTTAGTAACGAACAATGTAGACAACTAGTTGCGGCCTACGTTATTGGATACAAGGTGACAGCTTTAGATACATTAAATTACAAACAAATCAAACCTGCCACTAGCGAAAAAGATTTAGGAGTAACAATTTGCTACAACTCTGTGGCAAGCGCAGATGCAATTTGTCCTGTACTCTACCCTAGTGTGTTTTGTATTAATCCGATTAATTGGTCGACATCCACTACGCAAGCCACACTAAACGATAGCGTTACTATTCACATCAACAAACAGTATAATGTGTTAGTCCTTGATGGTTTTAATCCCGATAATTATTATCTTAAGTCTTTAGATTTTCTATTTAAAAAGGGCAATTATCATCTTCAGGAGCTAAGTTTTTACCATCAAAATCTTTCTGAAAACGTAAAGACTCGTTTTCAAACATTTAGCTCAAAGAAATCAGAAACTCCTGTCGGCATGTAGTTTGGAAAGAAAAAAAGATTACCTAGAGATGCGAAACTTTAGTTAGTAATAAGAACAATAACAAACTGGTCGTTACAATAAAAAAACGGATACAGACACTACTATTTTTCCTTCCTTGCAAGAGTACCATTTTAAGGGTGTGTTAACTACGTACTTTTTGCACCAAAGAATACGTACTCTTCAATACCAACACTATATACTCTTGCGTAAGAACAAATGGAATACCCCAAAAGAAGTAGCAGAATTAACAAAATCAGATATTATACTTAAGAATCAGATAAATAAGAAGAAGTAAACTGAAAATAAGCAGAACGAATGCAATACTTAGCACAGACTTAATCAGTGCCCACCACCACGACGATGACTTGAATATAAACATCAAAATAATAAGGTTATAAACAATCGTACTTATTGTCATCATATCATACACTAAAACAGCATGGGTAAAGTAGAATATAGGATAGAAAGCCAGCAAAATAAAAATCTTTGTGCCCGTTATATAGGAATAGATAACCAAATGTTCCATGTAGTTAAACCCATTCTTTCTATAAAACAGATAGGACGAAAATGCAAAAATTGGAGTCGAGAACAATAACCACAATGAATAATACTCATAATAGTAAGTATACATATATGAATAGTCTATTTCATTAATATTGAGTTTATTCACCTCCATATCAGGAAAGACATTGGCCAGATGTATCACCACGCTATAAAAAGCCCCTAAAACGAACAAGTACTGAATAGGGCTTATGTACTTTTTCCTTTGTCCGCTAATATACGCCAATATCATATGCCTGGGATGAATAAGCAGTTCTTTTACTGCATATAACACTTCGCGATGTAAATACACGAATATACGCTCCAGGTCATTTATAATAGCCTTGTATTCAATGCGTCCAGTCTTAGCCGACTGACCGCAATGGCTGCAATAATTATCTTTTATCTTATTACCACAATTAAGACATAACTTACTGTTCTTATGCATATATCATTTATTTTTCATAACAGAAAACAGCTCTTCAATGTTTATTGATTTCAGTTCTTGACACTCACTCCACCATAAAGTTGTGAGATGGGGTATAAAACAAGAAATCTCCAATACCTTTCAGACACACTGTGCCGAGGTATTGGAGATATTAAGTTGATAAGCCAACGAGAAAGAAAGCAGGCTACATTTTACTGATCAACGCCTTGCGAACTTCAAATTTACTAATTTGAACACCCCTTGAAGGCAGCCATACTTTCAAAGTATGCTTCTCACCGCGCAGTATTTTTACCTTAAAGGTAGCTTTTACCGTATCTGTTATTTTGTTTTTTAGAATCAACTCTTGCGGCTCCAACGTATCCATACCCAGAAGTATTTTCGGGGACCGATCGCTGATCTCGTCTTTATTGATCGAATAGTGAACATTTACAACATAGGTACCACCTGCCAAATTACTGGCAAGAGAATACTCGGCATAAGGCCATACCGTTTTTTTTCCTTTTGCCTCACCAGCCTTATCATAAGACGACTTCTTTCCGACCACATACGTTTTGTTTTTGTACTCCGTAACACCTAGAAATCGAGAATATTTATGCGCTGTAGCAGCAATAGAAACATGCATATTCTTCATCTGATTCTTATCATTGGCAGACAAAGAAAAGATTATATAAAAAATTAATACAAAAAATAGAATAAATGATTTTTTCATGAACTTATAGTTATTGTTTGGGTATAAAGGCTGCAAAAATAAGAATACAGCCAGAAAGTATAATCCTAACGAAAGTTAAAAAGCATTGTTATTATTAAATAAACAAGGGATATCTAAGCTAAAAATTCAGATACAGATGCCCATACTACCTTATAATAGTTACAAAAAGCCCATATATACCTACTTTATGCGATTGTATATCTTTGCAATACCCGCTATCTTTGCAATATCAAAAAACAAACACAATAAGGGGAATTAATTAGTCATAATTATAATTACGTAACCACATGTAAATAAAATCATCCGCTCGGCCTGCGAAGGTAGAGCGGATTTTCATTTTTTAGAATTATGTGCATGAAACAAGTCCTTTTGGGAAAACATAAATACAGACGATTTCATAAAAACAATGCTCCATTTGAAGGGGGTTTATGATAAAACCACTATCTTTGCAACGTTTATAAAATCAAAGAATAACAATAAATCAAAGATATGATAGCTAAAATCAACCAGCTTCTCGAAGAAGTTGAAGTACTGAAAGCTGCCAATGCAGAAGAGTTAGAAGCACTTCGCATCAAGTTCCTCAGTAAAAAAGGAGCCATCAATGACCTGATGGCGGATTTCCGCAACGTGGCAGCCGACCAAAAGAAGGAAGTCGGTATGAGATTGAACGAACTCAAGAACAAAGCGCAAGAGAGAATCAATGCATTGAAAGAGCAGTTCGAAAGCCAGGATAGCGGTTGTTCCGATATGGACTTAACCCGTTCGGCCTATCCCGTAGAACTGGGTACCCGTCATCCCCTTTCTATCGTTAAAAATGAAATTATTGATATTTTTGCCCGACTGGGATTCAGCATTGCCGAAGGTCCGGAGATAGAAGATGACTGGCATGTATTCTCGGCATTGAACTTTGCCGAAGATCATCCGGCACGCGACATGCAAGACACATTCTTTATCGAGGCAAACCCCGATATCCTACTCCGCACACATACCTCATCTGTACAAACACGGGTGATGGAGAGCTCACAACCTCCTATCCGTATTATTTGTCCCGGACGCGTTTACCGTAATGAAGCCATTAGCTACCGTGCGCACTGCTTCTTTCATCAGGTAGAGGCACTGTACATCGACAAAGATGTATCGTTCACCGACCTCAAACAGGCTTTGCTGCTTTTTGCTAAAGAGATGTTCGGAGCCGATACGAAGATTCGTCTTCGTCCGTCGTACTTCCCTTTCACGGAGCCAAGTGCCGAAATGGATATTAGTTGTAACATTTGCGGAGGAAAAGGGTGCCCTTTCTGCAAGCATACCGGTTGGGTAGAGATCTTGGGTTGCGGTATGGTCGATCCGAACGTACTCGAATCGAATGGTATCGACAGCAAGGTATATAGCGGATATGCTCTGGGAATGGGTGTAGAGCGTATCACAAACCTGAAATATCAGGTAAAAGACCTCCGTATGTTCTCCGAAAACGACACACGCTTCTTAAAAGAATTTGAGGCAGCATACTAAACGGTTGACGATGAGCAACTGATCATTTAGAACGATTGAAGTCACTACCGGCAACAAAATCGCCGGAGTTACTTCAATCGTAATTACTCATCTATAATTAAACTCGTATGAAGGACAAACTCGTTACTCGCGGTTATTGTCTGATATTGGCCGCAAACTTTCTTTTATATTTTGCCTTCTACCTGATACTTCCTGTACTCCCGTTCTACCTAACCGAAGTCTTTCACACAGGAAGCGCAGCTATAGGTATCATTCTTTCTTGTTACACGGTTGCTGCCTTGTGTATCCGCCCTTTCTCGGGTTATCTGCTCGACTCGCTGGCTCGAAAGCCATTGTATCTACTTGCTTACTTTGTATTCATTGCCGTGCTTGCCGGATATATCTGGGCAGGCATACTGAGTATATTTATCATGCTGCGTGTAGTGCACGGTTTGGCTTTCGGAATGGTAACGGTGGCGGGAAATACCATTGTGATAGACGTTACTCCGTCATCACGACGAGGAGAAGCGGTAGGGTATTACGGACTGATGAACAACACCGCTATGAGCATAGGTCCCATGACCGGACTATTTATGCAAGAGGTATACTCATTCAACACCATTTTCGGTTGTGCTTTCCTATCGGGTGCACTAGGCTTTGTGGCTGCCTGCATGGTTCAAACACCTCCCCGGGCGAAAGTAAAACGAGAACCGATTTCGCTCGACCGCTTTATTCTCTTAAAAGGTATTCCGGCAGGTATCACACTAATGCTACTCTCTATTCCTTATGGAATGACAACGACCTACATAGCCATGTATGCACAAAACATAGGTATTACGCTTAGCTCCGGATTATTTTTCACTTTCATGGCTGTAGGTATGGCTATATCGCGCATATTTTCGGGCAGACAGGTAGACAAAGGACGGATTACGCAAGTGATCACCTTCGGTCTTTATCTGGTGTGCAGCTGCTTTCTGCTGTTATCGGCCTGCGGAACATTGTTTCCAATGGCTCCCTTCGCTACCGAAACCCTCTTCTTTACAATTGCCTTGTTTTTAGGCATAGGATTCGGAACGATGTTTCCGGCATTCAACACCTTATTCGTGAACCTTGCCCCAAGTAACCAACGTGGCACAGCCACTTCCACCTACCTCACCTCGTGGGAGTTTGGCATCGGCATCGGATTGGTGGCTGGTGGATATCTGGCACAAGTCACCTCCTTCGACAGTGCTTACTTGGCCGGCGCTTGCCTCACCATCGTGTCGGCCTTTTATTTTATACTGAAAGTAGCTCCTCATTATCATAAAAACAAATTACGATGAGAAAGAAAGAACGTTATGAAAAGATAATAGCCTGGTTCAAAGAGAATGTGCCGGTAGCTGAAACAGAATTGCATTACAACAGTCCGTTCGAGTTGCTGATAGCTGTCATTCTATCGGCTCAATGCACCGATAAGCGAGTCAACATCATCACTCCCCCACTCTTTCGCGACTATCCAACGCCCGAAGCATTGGCTGCAAGCTCTCCGGAAGTGATATTCGAATACATTCGTAGCGTTTCCTATCCTAACAACAAAGCCAAACACCTGGTAGGAATGGCACGCATGTTGGTAGAAGAATTTAACAGTGAGATACCCGCTACACTCGACGAGCTGATCAAGCTACCCGGTGTAGGTCGCAAAACAGCCAATGTAATTCAATCGGTTGTATTCAACAAAGCTGCCATGGCGGTAGATACACATGTATTTCGTGTCAGTCACCGTTTGGGTTTAGTAAGTGCAACCTGCACCACTCCTCTGAGCGTTGAAAAAGAGCTAATGAAGCATATTCCGAACGAACTGGTTCCGATTGCACACCATTGGCTCATCCTACACGGCCGGTATATATGCCAAGCCCGTACGCCTCAATGTGATAAGTGCGATTTGAAAATGATGTGCAAACGCTACACCCGTACCTATAAAGTGGAGAAAGAGGCTTCTAAGACAAAGAAATAAATACCGAATTCATAGCGAAAAATAGAAATAAATACTAACTTTGCACCTCAGAGAAAAAAGAAATACCAACATTTTAAAAATAAATATAGAGTATTATGCAAACAATTGACAAATTCAATTTTGCCGGCAAAAAGGCATTCGTTCGCGTGGACTTCAATGTACCTTTGGACGAAAACTTCAACATCACTGACGACACTCGTATTCGCGCTGCACTTCCTACCCTGAAGAAGATTTTGGGTGATGGTGGTAGTGTGATCATCGGCTCACATTTGGGTCGTCCGAAAGGTCCTGCAGATAAGTTTTCATTGAAACATATCCAGAAACACGTTTCAGAACTGCTTGGTGTTGAGGTTCAGTTTGCCAACGATTGCATGGGCGAAGAAGCTGCCAGCAAATCGGCTGCTTTGAAACCGGGTGAAGTATTACTACTCGAGAACCTCCGTTTCTACGCTGAAGAAGAAGGCAAACCCAGAGGTTTGGCCGAAGACGCTACAGACGAAGAAAAAGCAGCTGCCAAAAAAGCAGTGAAAGAAAACCAGAAAGAGTTTACAAAGAAATTGGCTTCTTATGCCGATTGTTATGTAAACGACGCATTCGGTACAGCTCACCGCGCACATGCATCGACTGCATTGATCGCTAAATATTTCAGTGTAGACAACAAGATGTTCGGCTACTTGATGGAAAAAGAAGTGAAAGCTGTTGAAAAGGTGCTGAAAGACATCAACCGTCCGTTTACCGCTATCATGGGTGGTTCGAAAGTTTCTTCTAAGATCGAAATTATCGAAAACCTATTGGGCAAAGTAGACAACCTGATTATTGCAGGTGGTATGACGTATACCTTCTCAAAAGCATTGGGTGGCAAGATCGGTAACTCTATCTGCGAAGACGACAAACTCGAACTGGCATTGGAACTGATCCAAAAGGCTAAAGACAAAGGTGTAAACTTAGTATTGGCTGTTGACGATAGAATCGCCGATTCATTCTCTAACGATGCGAACATCAAGGTTTGCAATGCTAACGAAATACCCGACGGATGGCAAGGTCTTGATATCGGTCCGAAGACAGAAGAGCTTTTCGGAAACATCATCAAGAACTCTAAAACGATTCTATGGAATGGTCCTACCGGTGTATTCGAATTCGATAACTTTAGCCACGGCTCAAAAGCGTTGGGCGAAGCTATCGTCGAAGCAACCAAGAACGGCGCTTTCTCTCTCGTAGGTGGTGGCGACTCAGTAGCTTGTGTAAACAAGTTCGGTTTGGCTGACGGCGTATCTTACGTATCTACCGGTGGTGGTGCTTTGCTCGAGGCTATCGAGGGAAAAGTACTTCCGGGTATTGCAGCTATCGAGGAGTAAATAACCAATTATGTCCTGAAAGAAATAAGAAAGGCAGCTCTTTGCTTAAAAAAGAGCTGCCCTTTTTTATAAAAACACATTGCTATGAAACAGGTATGGCTATTAATCGGATGCATTTTCATCTTGATATCGGCGTGTACAGGTGACAAGAAAAGAGAGTCGAGCACACATAGAGCCGAACAATTACAACCGGTCAACTTGGGTGTAATGACTACTATGGATGGCTTTCCTTTCGTTGTAGCACAAAGACTGAGCATCTACGACTCGCTCGGTATTACGGTAAACCTCATGCATTTCGACTCGCCAAGCGATCGCGATGCAGCCTTGCAGTCAGGACAGATAGACGGTGCCATAACCGACTATCCAAGCACCATTATGCTACAGGTTCATCAAACCCCTATGGGCATTATTATGAGAAACAACGGATATCTCTGTTTCGTTGTTTCACCATCAAGCGGTATCAGTAATTGCAAGCAATTGCCGACAAAAAACATAGCCGTATCACGCAATACCGTAGTAGAATATGCAACCGATCTGCTTTTACAGAAGAACAGCATATCTACCTCCGAAGTAAACATGCCCGAGATAGGGCAAATACCCATTCGCTTGCAAATGATGCAATACGGACAGATAGATGCCTCGTTTCTACCCGATCCATACGCTACCATGGCCATGAGAGGCGGTTACCGTTCGCTCATCAGTACCCGTGAGTTGGGCATAGAAATGACTGCAACTGCCTTTACCCAAAAGGCTCTGAACGAAAAGGAGGAAGAGATCAGATTACTGGTCGACGGATACAATCGGGCGGTAACCTACTTACAAAAACATCCGCTGAAAGAGTGGAAACAACTACTAATGGAAGAAACCGGCATACCGGAAGCAATGACGGGTTTACTGATTCTTCCTGCATACGAGCCGGCTGCACGTGCATCGACTCAAGAGATCGAAAAAGCCATTGCCTGGCTAAAGGCTAAAGGGCGTATATCGCCCAATTATCAGTGTACCAACTTAGTCGACACTACATTTATCACTTTTAAATAACTATACGTAAATAACATGCGAAAATTACTGATCACCACGCTTACCCTGCTGGCGATGGGCAACTTAATGGCTCAAGAGACACTTAACACGGTAGTAAATACGCTCAAAGAACGCATCAAATTATCGGGATACGGACAAGTGGGATATACCTATGATGATGCCGTAGAGCCCAATAACAGTTTCGATGTAAAACGAGCTATTTTAATGGTCGACGGAAAGATAACCGACAAATGGTCGTGTTATTTCATGTGTAACTTCGCCGACGCAACCAAGTTGCTCGAACTATATACCGACTACCACATCATGCCCGGATTATCGGCACGAATGGGACAATTTAAAACTCCCTATACCTTCGAAAATCAATTATCGCTAAGCACTGTCGAGCTTATCAACTGCTATGCCCAGGCAACCAACTGCCTGGCGGGAGTTACTAATGCAGATAAGCTGATCGTAGGCAACGGCGGACGAGATATCGGTTTGATGATCTATGGAGACCTGTTCAAAAAACTCGTAACCTATAAGTTGGCGGTAATGAACGGGCAAGGCATCAACGTGAAAGACAAGAACAATCAAAAAGATGTAATCGGTTACCTGATGCTGAATCCCACAAAATGGCTTTCGATAGGCGGATCATTTATTGCAGGAACCGGACATGCAATGGCTCAGGCAGAGGAGGCCGGCATAGCCGTAGGTCAAAACTATTCGCGCAACCGCTGGAGTGCCGGAGCTATACTTACCGGATCCAGAGCCAGCCTGCGTACAGAATACCTGTCGGGCAAAGACAATGGAGTGAGAAGAAGCGGTATGTATGCCACAGGCTGCGTGCAACTGATCCCGAAGTTGGAGATGATCGCCTCGGTAGACTACTTCGACCATGGACGAATAGGCAATCAGCAAGCCAACTATGTAGCCGGTCTTCAATACTGGTTCTATCCCAAATGTCGTTTACAGGCACAATACACCCGCCAAGAGCCCAAGGGAGGGGAAGGTTCTAACCTCATACAAACACAAATACAAGTAAGATTTTAATCGTATGAAAGAGAAATTATCCGATAGGAATGCACGCGTAGATGTAGCCGATGTGCTTAGAGGGCTTGCGGTGATGGGAATTATCGTTCTTCACAGCATTGAGCACTTTAACTTTTACTCCTTTCCCGAAAGTGTACCTTTCGAATGGATGAAGTTTACCGATCAAGCCATCTGGCGCGGGCTATTTTTTGCCTTTGGAGGCAAAGCATACGCTGTGTTTGCCCTGTTGTTTGGTTTTAGCTTTTATATTCAGGATAACAACCAACAACGACAAGGAAAGGATTTTAGGTTGCGATTTCTCTGGAGACTTTGCATCCTTTTCGTTATAGGACAGTTCAATGCAGCTTTCTTCACCGGAGAGATATTAACCATGTATGCCCTACTTGGCATCATACTCCCTCTCTTCTGCCGATTGAGCGACCGTACAGTTGCTTGGGTAGCACTGATCTTAATCTTACAGCCGTTAGATTGGGGCAAAGTGATTTGGGCACTCTGCAACCCCGATTACGAAGCGGGCAAAAGCTTGGCAAGCCATTACTTCGGTATAGCCTTCGAGGTGCAAAAGAATGGTACCTTCCTCGAAACCCTCCGCATGAATTTATGGGAAGGGCAAATGGCCAATATGACATGGGCATTGGAGCATGGACGCATCATGCAAACACCGGGACTCTTCCTGTTCGGCATGCTCGTAGGCCGCCGAGGACTCTTCCTTTACAGCGAACAGCACGAGCGCATTTGGCTCAAGGCTCTCGCCATCTCGCTGCTGTGTTTCTTCCCTCTATATGGGCTAAATGCCATGTTACCCGAATTTATAAGTCGTGGAGCGTTATTAACACCACTAGGTATCATTGTTAGTTCATTGAGCAACCTCAGTTTCATGGTGGTATTGGTGAGTGGTTTGTTAATCACATTCTACCGGGTACACGACCGTAGTTTCTTCATGCGGTTTACCTCCTATGGAAAAATGAGTATGACAAACTACATCGGACAATCCGTCATAGGCTCCCTCCTCTTTTACCATTGGGGCTTTGAGTTAGGGCGCTACCTGGGCATTACTTATAGTTTTCTTTTTGGCATCGTTTTTGTTCTACTACAAATGGCGTTCTGCTCGTGGTGGATGAATCATCACAAGCATGGTCCGTTTGAAGGACTTTGGAAGCGCCTTACCTGGATAGGAAAGAAATAAACAGAAAAAGTTATGAATGAACAAACCATCAATCAGCAATACACCCAGATACTTCTTTTGATTAACCAAAGGAGACTGAAAGAAGCGATCTATCAATTGGAGTCGTATCTGTGGCAATGCTCAGATTGGAACCTGCGAAATCGATTTGAGGAGATGCAAGTCGCTTATAACTATATGCTGCAATACATGCAGGAGGGAATAGCAGATCCGGGGCGAAAGAGTTTATACATAAAAATTCAAACTCAGGCATTAGAGATAACCGATCAGACTCGCTTATTGCTTCTCGATAGTTACTCCGACCATCTTTACCATATATACCGCAAAAAGCAAGCCTCGGAATCAACGCATCGCGATATGGATCAGATACGCCACATCCTCGAGTCGTTCAATGACGACTTGGCAGTGAGCTGTCTGCTCACCGAGCAGAAACAGGATGAAGTATTGACGCGGCATGAAGATACCTTGAAATTACTTTTTTTGCAAACATGGACCAATAGCGTATGGGGCTCGGCCGAAGCGGAACAAGCAAAAGCGATGCTGGAGTCGGAACTATTGTTAGAAAGCGACCTGTGCTTATTTGTCAGTGCGGTTACGATGAGTTTGCTCGAATGCTTTGATGTTCGCAAACTCCTCTGGCTGATGGACGCTTATCAACACAGCAACACACAAATTGGGCAACGGGGTTTGATAGGTATGGCTTTCGCCTTTCATCGTTACTCCGATCGCCTGCATCTGTATCCGGCGATAGAGAACCGCATTGTTTCGGTCAATGAAGTCAAGCAGTTGGATAAAGACTTGATGCTCATACAGCGTCAAATACTGTTGTCGCAGGAAACAGAAAAGATTGATAAGAAAATGCGCGAGGAGATTATCCCCGAAATGATCAAGAACGTTTCGTCCATACGCAATATGAAGTTTGGTTTCGAGGAGTCGGACGAAGAAAAAGACGATCGCAACCCCGACTGGACAAGCATGTTGGATGAGCCTAAATTGGGCGAAAAGTTAAGGGAGATGAATGAACTGCAAATGGAGGGAGCCGATGTAAACATGAGTACCTTCTCGGCACTGAAAAGTTTTCCTTTCTTTCGCGAAATACAGAATTGGTTCTATCCGTTCGACAAAAAACATTCGAGCATCATCAAGCAATCGAAAGAACAGAACGACCAGAATGACGTCTTGGACACCATTATACAATCGGGACTGTTTTGCAACAACGATAAGTATTCACTGTTTTTCATCATGCAAAGCTTTCCGAAGGCACAACGCGATATGGTATTCAGTCAGCTAACCGAGCAACAGGCAGAAGCCTTTTCGGATCAAGCGAAATGGGAAGAGCTGAGAAAATTCAATGACCGCCCCACCACCGTAAGCAATCAATACCTGCACGACTTATATCGCTTCTATAAACTCAACCAACGAAGAATGGAGTTTACGGATATTTTTAAAGAGAAGATAGCGCTGTATCAGGTACCTTTATTGAAAGGAATGCTATATCATCCCGACTTCCTGATTCATCTGGCTCATTATCATCTATCCAAAGAACATTGGAACGAGGCTGTCGAACTGTATCAACAGGTGTTGACCATGAAAGAGTGTCCCGAAGCAACCGATGAATTCTATCAACGTATGGGGTATGCACTGCAAAAGCTGGGCAGAAGACAAGAAGCCATTGCAGCCTACTTAAAGGCAGATACGATTAAGCCGGATAATGTATGGACCAACCGACACCTGGCCACGTGCTATCGCCTTACAGGGCATTTCACGGAAGCGCTCATATACTATCGCAGGGTAGAGTTAACAACTCCGGATAATAAAAACATCGTATTCTATATGGCTCATTGCCTTGCCGAACTGAAACAGTACGATGAAGCATTGAACTATTTCTTTAAACTGGATTTTCTGGAAAACAATAGTATAAAGGCGTGGCGTGGTATCAGCTGGTGTTCTTTTGTCAAAGGGAAACACGAGCAGGCTACCCGGTATTATGAGAAGATCATAGAGCGCAAACCCTTACCGGTCGACTACTTGAACGCGGGACACGTTTACTGGGTATCTAAACAAACAAGCAAAGCCATTGCTATGTATAGCAAGGCAGCCGAACTGGGCGAAGGTCGGGATGCATTTATCGAGGCTTTCAAGAAAGATGCTCCGTTCTTGCTCGAACAAGGCATCGCGGAAGAGGATATTCCGCTGATGCTCGATCTTATTTAATCGGTCTGATTATAATTTTACCAGCTCCCGGTACAGCCTCTGTATCGGGAGACCCATAACATTGAAGTAACTCCCCCGGATATCCTGAACTCCAATGAATCCGATCCACTCCTGTATACCGTACGAACCTGCTTTATCCAACGGGCTGTATGTATCGACATAATATTCGATCTCCTCTTTGCTCAGTGTTGCAAAGGTGACACCGGTAGCAGCCGTAAACGTTCGTTGCCACGAACAAGTAGTCAGGCTTACCCCTGTAAACACTTCGTGCTCCTTACCCGATAGTTGGTGAAGCATTGCACAAGCCTCTTCTCGATTAGCCGGCTTGCCCAATACCTTACCATCCAACCACACAATGGTATCGGCTGTAATGATAAGTTCGTCGGGATGCATCGTTTTACGATAAGCCTCAGCTTTGGTTTGGGAGATATAGGCGGGAATTTCCTCCCCAACAAGCGAATCGGGATAAGACTCATCTACGTCGGGTAGGGTTCTCACTACGTAATCGACACCTAAATCGGACAAAAGTTGTTTCCTTCTCGGAGAGTTGGAAGCTAATATAATGTTGAATTTCTTTAAGTTTTCAAGCATAAAGCTCTTTATTAATTATAGATTACCATCCGAAAGCATCATCGGCCATCCACTTGCCGTGCACCTTCATTACTTGTTCAATCACATCCCGACCACAACCATAACCACCTTCGGCGTAGGAGATATAACGAGCTACTGCCTTGGCTTCAAAGGCGGCATCCTTGGGACAACAAGGCAGGCCACACTCACGCATCACTTCAATATCGGGAATATCATCTCCCATATAGAGAATTTCCTCATCTTTGAGGTCGTATTTATCGCGAAAATGACGATAGTCGTGTATCTTCACTGCCGACCCCATATACAGATCGGTTACTCCCAAGCCGGCAAAACGTTGCCGAACGGCGTCGGTTCGTCCACCCGTAATGATAGCCACTTTAAATCCTTTCTTTACGGCAAGTTGAAGGGCATACCCGTCTTTTATATTAACAGTACGCATCGGTTCGCCCGATGGGTGGAGTGGAATGACATCGGCACTCAACACACCGTCTACATCAAAGGCCAGTGCTTTTATCCGGGTTAAATCGTAATTGATAGTACTCATTGGTTCACTTTAAAGTAAATAAAAAAATTAATGCTTATCAGACACCGAACGGTGAAATATACTTTGACTGATCTGCTCGTACAGCTGTTGCATCTCCGAATCATCAGCCAACATTGCCAAATGATCGTTGATCACATTGGTATCATAACGAATGGCAGGGCCGGTTTGCGCAGCATGTGGTTCCAGCTCATGCACCTTGCGGGCTGTTTCATCAATGAGTGGCAACATGACATCAAACGGCAAATGATACTTGTTCAATAACTCCGCAGCCAAGGCATACATATGGTTGGTAAAGTTGCAGGTAAACACAGCCGCCAGGTGAAGGCTTTTGCGCTGTTCGGAGTCGGCATCGTATACTCGTTGAGAGAGTGTAGAGGCAATTGCCTTTAACAATACGGCATCCTCTTCCCTGCTTGCTTCAATGAAAAATGGAATTTCCCGGAAGTCTACTTCACGCGATTTACTAAACGTTTGCATGGGATAAAACACCCCATAACGCCCAGCATAATCTTGCCAGATACTCATCGGAAGGCTTCCGGCAGTATGTACCAATAGGGCATTACCTTTTCCGGCTGCAATGAGCGGTAGCAACTCTGTCAAAGCCGAATCCTTTAGTGAAACAATGTATAGCTTCGCATCCGTGAGCACCTCATCCAACCGGGTGGTATAAGCAGCTTCTACCAGCTCCGCCAACGTACTGGCCGACTCCTGCGTGCGACTATACACCTGCTCTATCCTGAAACCTTTCCGGTAAAGAGCCTTTGCCAGGTTGGTAGCCAGGTTGCCTGCACCAATAAATACGATCGGTGTATCTTCTATACTTCTATTCATCTTATTCTCTTTGACCACATTCACGTTTATTGCCCTCCGAATTTATTGATATGAATTTTCTCCCACTGCAAATGCGATTCATCAAAGGGTTTGCGCTCCATCCCTTTGCGTCCTACCACGATAATCGAAACCACTTGAAGCTGTAAAGGGATGTCCAATATACCACGTACATACTCATCAGAGGGCATGCCTGTACTCGTAACGCGTTCGCGAATCTGTATCCAGCAACTGCCCAATCCGAGGTCTTCGGCCTGTAACTGTATCATGATCGAAGCGATAGAGGCATCCTCGATCCAAACATCACTCGCCAATGGATCGGCTGTTACAACAATGGCCAACGCACCATCGGCCAGAAAAGAGGCTCCATGTTCCTTGCAGTGAGACAGTTCTTTGAGCGTCTCTTTATCGTCTACGGCAATAAACTGCCAGCAGTTGCTACGTTTCGACGTGGGAGCCATCAGTGCTGCTTTAAATAGTGCCACAACTTCTTCTTGCGAAAGCTCTTGATCGGTAAATTTCCGCATACTGCGGCGGTTCTTAATTAGTTCACTGAAATTTTCCATACGATTATTTTAGTCTTTGTAGTTAAAGATGATGGCAAAGATACGGCATTATTTCCAAAAAACGAATCAAACGAAAAAGTGTTTCTATTCAGCAGTTACCCCAATAAGAAAAGGATCCTACTCACACGTATCATGAGTAAGATCCTTATTTTCTTCCTTTTAAAGCAGCGAATTATTATATCTCACTGCTCCGGATAGTTCTAAATCAATCGAATCAGAACTTATATCCTAAAGTGATGGAAAAATTGATATTCTTAGGATTTCCAAGCTTTTGTACTTCAGCCAGTCCGAATTGACCATCAAGCCCTACCACTACTTTACCAAACTCGGCTGCTACACCAAGTCCCAAACCTGCATCGAAACGGTTCAATCCATCGTCTCCGAATGTATCGACGCTGTGATCACCAATAGATGTTTTTCCGCCAATTCCATAAGCGAAATATGGACCAGCACTAATAACAATATTAGTATTGTCGGCTACATTGATACGTGCAGCAGCCATCACAGGCAACTCCAAATAGACTGCATTCAATGTCGCATCGTCATACTTTGCACCTTTAGTAGAAACAAACAAAGAGGGTTGTAACGACCAAAGATCTGTAAATCCGTATTCCAATCCACCACCAATTTTGAAACCGACCTTTGCGTTCATGTCGTTGTCTCCAGTATAATTACTTAAGTTCATACCAGCTTTGGCATTCCATGTTACTTGAGAGAATACAGTAACTGAGAGAAAAGTAAACAATACAAATAAAATACTCTTTTTCATAATCTTACGTTTTAAAATAGATAATTATAGATAACTAAAATATGTAATAAAAAATCACAGGTACAAAGATATAGAATAAACGAATACATACAAGGAAAATATAAAAAAGATAAAAATGGAGAGTCATTTTTACTTAAAACCTGCTATCCGTTTTGTTTTTTAGTTAACTAGTAATCATTCGTACCACACTCATACTCATTCTTCATCTGACTCTAGAAGCCACCAACTTTTAAATAGTCATAAGCATTGAAGCTCACATGGAGCCTCTCTTCTTTGGCACGCTTTTTCATCTGTTCTAAAATTAATGTAACAATCAATATGCACGGGTTTATGAGCAGCATTTATCTAATCCAAAATAACCCTAATCGCTCATAGAAACAGACTTATTCGATTACAAAAAAGGCGCAAAGAAAAGAATAAAGAGCCTATTTCCAACACGATGGCCAACAAAAACATCGTTTCTCTTGTTAAAAGAGAAATAAAAAGTGTAAATTTGTAGCAAGATGCCACTAAAACTAACGACCTATTATCGTGGGATTGAAATACCCGAACTTCCGGGAAACAATACGTTTCATTCCAAAGAGCTGTTTCAAACCTACGAAGCAACCCCGGGCTATACGCCTTTACTTATTGTGGCTTCCGAAAACGAAAAACCAATAGCCAAGTTATTGGCAGCTTCCCGAATCAGCCGACGATGCTTCCCACCCTCCATCATCAAACAATGTGAAGTTTATGGTACAGGAGAATATCTGGATGATGAGATAGATAAAGAGGCGATTTTTGGAGAGATGCTCGAACACCTGACTAAAGAGATGCAACGTCACTCTTTTCTAATCGAATTTCGCAACCTGGAAAATGCGATGTTCGGATACAAGTATTTCCGGCAAAACAATTACTTCCCGGTTAATTGGCTGCGGGTAAGAAATTCCCTACACAGTACCAAATCCCCAGAAGAGCGTTTCAGCCCTTCGCGTATCAGACAGATCAAAAAAGGGCTGAAGAACGGAGCAATCATTGAAGAAGCACATAGCGTTGAAAATGTGAGGGAGTTCTCGAAAATGCTACACCATGTATACTCTTCGCACATCCGTAAATACTTCCCTAATATTGAGTTTTTCCGTCACATGGACAACCGGTTGATACAAAAAAAACAAGGAAAGATATTTATCATTAAGCATAAGGATAAAATTATAGGCGGATCGTCCTGCGTATATTCAGGAGACAATGCATACCTTTGGTTCTCAGGAGGTATGCGTAAGAGTCACGCACTTCAAAATCCGGGCATTTTGGCCGTATGGGCCGCACTAAAAGATGCCCACGAGCGGGGGTATCAGCACTTAGAATTCATGGATGTAGGCTTGCCTTTCAAAAGACATGGCTATCGGGAATTCGTTCTTCGTTTCGGAGGCAAACAAAGCAGTACCCGCCGATGGTTTCGCTTTCGATGGAGCTGGTTAAACAACTTGCTAACCCGCATATATGTTTAGCATCGAACAACTTGACAAATTGAGAAGAAAGCCAACAAAAAAAGAAGTTTTCGCACAAAATCCTACGCATATAGACACGAAGTAATATTTTCAATTTGCTAAACATTTATCGTATAAATCCTTATTATTGGATAATCAGTCTCATAATAAGCCCTTCGCACCCCCAATTAGCTTACATCCCGTCAACTCATCACCTGCCTACTTATTCATTTTTGATAATGCAAAAAATACTTCTCGAAATCAAATAAACCCATAATTAAATGAAGAAATATTTCTTTATTATGCAATTATTGTCTTTCTTTGTGCTGTTTTAGACCCTTTGAAACATATTTAACACTAAAATAAAAAATATCGTTATGAAGATTTCACACATTGAACACCTCGGAATCGCTGTAAAAAGCATAGAAGAGGCTCTACCGTATTATGAAAACGTATTAGGTTTGAAATGCTACAACATCGAAACTGTAGAAGATCAAAAAGTAAGAACCGCTTTCCTTAAAGTAGGCGATACTAAAATTGAGCTTTTAGAACCTACCTGCGAAGAAAGCACAATCGCTAAGTTTATTGAGAACAAAGGAGTAGGTGTTCACCACATCGCGTTTGCTGTAGAGGATGGTGTAGCCAATGCATTAGCCGAACTCGAATCGAAAGAGATTCGTTTGATCGACAAAGCACCTCGCAAAGGCGCCGAAGGCTTGAACATCGCTTTTCTTCACCCCAAATCAACTTTAGGTGTACTGACAGAACTCTGCGAACACTAAGCAATTGATTCATCGTTAATATTAACTCTTAAAAATAAAAAATTCATGAGTAACCAGCTTGAAAAAGTAAAAGAGCTTATTGAACTTCGTGCTCAAGCTCGTTTAGGTGGTGGCGAAAAAGCTATTGAGAAGCAACACGCCAAAGGCAAATATACAGCCCGTGAGCGTATAGCCCAACTGCTTGATGAAGGCAGCTTCGAAGAAATGGATATGTTTGTACAACACAGATGTACCAACTTCGGCCAAGAGAAAAAACATTATCTGGGTGATGGCGTCGTGACAGGATATGGTACCATCGAAGGAAGATTAGTATATGTTTTTGCACAAGACTTCACCGTATTTGGTGGTTCTCTGTCGGAAACCATGGCGCAGAAAATTTGCAAAGTAATGGATCAGGCCATGAAGATGGGTGCACCTTGTATCGGTATCAACGACTCGGGTGGTGCACGTATTCAAGAAGGTATCAACGCTTTGGGTGGATATGCAGAAATTTTCCAACGTAACATCATGGCATCGGGTGTGATTCCTCAAATCTCAGGAATCTTTGGTCCTTGTGCAGGTGGTGCTGTTTACTCTCCCGCATTGACCGACTTTACACTGATGACCGAGGGTACTTCTTATATGTTCCTTACCGGCCCTGCTGTAGTAAAAACAGTGACCGGCGAAGATGTGTCACAAGAAGACCTGGGTGGTGCAAGCGTACATGCTTCCAAATCGGGTGTAACACACTTCACTGCCTCTACCGGCGAAGAAGGTTTGTCTATCATCCGCAAGCTGCTGAGCTTTATTCCACAAAACAACCTCGAAGAGGCTCCGGTTATTACTTGTACCGACCCTATCGACCGTTTGGAAGACTCATTGAACGAAATTATCCCCGATAGCCCCAACAAACCGTATGATATGTACGAAGTGATTGGTGCAATTGTCGATAACGGCGAATTCCTCGAAATCCAAAAAGACTACGCAAAGAATATCATCATCGGTTTCACTCGTTTCAACGGACAATCGGTAGGTTTGATCGCTAATCAACCTAAATTCCTTGCCGGTGTGCTTGATAGCAACGCTTCACGCAAGGCAGCACGTTTCGTTCGTTTTTGCGATGCGTTCAACATTCCATTGGTAACATTGGTCGACGTTCCCGGATTCCTTCCAGGTACAGGTCAAGAGTACAACGGTGTTATTCTGCATGGTGCTAAATTGCTTTATGCATACGGCGAAGCAACTGTGCCTAAGGTAACAGTTACCCTGCGTAAATCGTACGGTGGTTCGCATATCGTAATGAGCTGTAAACAACTTCGCGGCGATATGAACTATGCATGGCCAACAGCCGAAATCGCTGTAATGGGTGGTGCCGGTGCTGTAGCTGTATTGTATGCTAAAGAAGCCAAAGAAGCTGCTGATCCAGCTGCATTCATGGCCGAAAAAGAAGCAGAATACACCAAACTGTTTGCTAACCCATACAATGCTGCAAAATATGGTTACATTGATGATGTGATCGAACCGAGAAATACTCGTTTCCGTATCATTCGTGCATTGCAACAATTGCAAACCAAGAAGTTAACAAACCCTGCCAAGAAGCACGGTAATATTCCATTGTAACATTAATAACGAACAAACTGTTATGAATAAAAGAAATATAGGAATACTTATCGTTCTGTTCATGTTCGTATGCGGAAGTGCATACGGGCAGGGAGCAAAGAGTCTGGTCATCAACGAAGTATTGACATCAAACACAGATGGCTTTCAGGACGACTATGGTCAACACAGTCCCTGGATAGAAATCTTCAATACCTCTTTTGCTACTGTTGATATCAGAAGCTGCTACCTAACGAACGATAAACGAGTTCTGAACCCGAACTTAAGTGTGGAAGAACGGGTAAGTATGATGTACCCTATCCCCAAAGGAGACATGCAGACAAAGATCCATCCGCGTCAGCATCTGCTTTTCTGGGCAGATAACTTGCCACAACGCGGTACGTTCCATCTAAATTTTACACTCGATCCTACACAAGAAAACTGGATCGGACTTTATGACTCTAACGGTACTACTTTACTTGACCAGATTACCATTCCGGTATTGGCTCCTAATGCATCGTTTGCATTGAAAGAAGACGGAAAACGTTTTCCTTTCGAAGGCAAAAACTTTGCCGAAGCTTCCATGAACGATTTAAAAGCAATGTGGGAAGTAAAAGATGGCAGCAACGGTAAATACGTTACTCCCAGCACTAACAACGTAACGTTAGATAAAAATGAGAAGATTGACAAGTTCCGCAGACTAGATTCGAGCGGCATCGGCATGGCTATCATGGCTATGACTGTGGTGTTCTCTGGTTTGTTGCTGCTTTATATCTCGTTCCGTATTGTAGGCGGTATCGGTCTTAAACTTGCGAAGAGAAACGCAATGAAGGCTCACGGTATCACCGACAAGAAAGAAGCGAAAGAGAAAGCAATCGGAGCTGAATCGGGAGAAGTATTCGCCGCAATTGCTATGGCACTGCACGAATACCAAGACAATGTACACGATATCGAAGACACCATTTTGACTATCAACAAAGTGAAACGTAACTATTCACCATGGAGTTCTAAGATTTACACACTGCGTCAGGATCCTAAACGATAAATCAACATTTTAAATAAAAAATCAAGATGAAACAGTATAAATATAAAATCAATGGCAACCTCTACAATGTCACTGTTAATGATATAGAAGATAATCTGGCACGTGTAGAAGTGAATGGTACGCCCTACAACGTAGAGCTTGACAAACCTGTACAAGCTGCTAAAACAGTAGTACGCCCCGCAGCAGCACCTAAAACACCAGCGGGCGCACCGGTGGTAGCACGTCCTGCAGCAAGCTCATCAAAAAGCGGAGTTAAATCTCCACTTCCGGGAGTAATCCTCGACATCAAAGTCAAAGAAGGCGATGCAGTGAAAAAAGGACAAGTAATCCTTATCCTCGAAGCTATGAAGATGGAAAATAACATCAATGCTGATAAGGATGGTGTTGTTTCTGCAATTAAAGTAAATAAAGGTGACTCTGTACTTGAAGGAACAGATCTAATCATAATCGAATAGTTTTATGGGAGAGTTTATATCATTCTTAGGAACTAACCTAGCCGATTTTTGGGGATATACCGGTTTTGCCAATGCAACTTCGGGACATCTTATCATGTTATTGGTTGGATTATTCTTTCTCTTTCTTGCCATCAAGAAAGACTTTGAACCGATGCTCCTCATCCCAATCGGATTTGGTATACTTATCGGAAACATACCTTTCAAAATTGATGCAGGTCTCGAAGTAGGTATCTACGAAGAGGGCTCTGTGTTGAACATTCTTTATCAAGGAGTAAAAACCGGGTGGTATCCACCATTGATCTTCTTGGGTATTGGTGCAATGACCGATTTCTCGGCACTTATTTCGAACCCGAAATTAATGCTTGTAGGTGCAGCTGCACAGTTCGGTATCTTTGGTGCATACATGGTAGCATTGGCATTGGGCTTTGAGCCTAACCAAGCAGCAGGTATCGCTATCATCGGTGGTGCTGATGGCCCTACGGCTATCTTCCTTTCATCGAAACTGGCTCCTAACCTCATGGGTGCAATTGCCGTATCGGCTTACTCGTACATGGCACTGGTACCTGTGATACAACCGCCTATCATGAAGTTGCTTACTACCAAGAAAGAGAAACTGATGCGTATGAAACCGGCTCGTGCCGTTTCTCATACAGAGAAAATCATGTTCCCTATCATCGGTTTGCTGCTTACTTGCTTCTTGGTTCCATCGGGCTTGCCTCTATTGGGCATGTTGTTCTTCGGTAACCTTTTAAAGGAAAGTGGTGTTACCCGTCGTTTGGCCGAAACCGCTAGCGGTCCGTTGATCGACTCTATTACCATAGTATTGGGACTAACCGTAGGTGCTTCTACACAAGCAAGCGAGTTCTTGACTCCAAGCACTATCTACATCTTCTTCTTAGGTTTCATGGCATTTATCATTGCTACTACTTCGGGCGTACTGTTCGTAAAGGTATTCAACTTGATATTGCCTAAGAGCAAAAGAATCAATCCGCTTATCGGTAATGCCGGTGTATCCGCCGTACCTATGTCGGCACGTATCTCACAGAACGTAGGTTTGGAATACGATCCAACCAACTACCTGTTGATGCATGCTATGGGTCCGAATGTAGCCGGAGTTATTGGTTCTGCAGTTGCAGCCGGTGTATTGTTGGGCTTCTTGATGTAATATCAGTAAGGTCAACATAAATATTATAAAAAAGAAAGGCAGCTCACAATCAAGTGAGCTGCCTTTCTTTTTTTGAAAAACCTGTATCAGCTAGTTATTTTCTATATAAATCAGCCATCCTTTGCACGGAGCTACTGTGATAGGTTCATTCACATTCCACTCTTTGGCTTCCTGCATATCTTGAATCGCAGGGGCTATACATTTTACCTGCTTCGGGTTCATTTTCAATTGCTCCCAGTCGATATTCAAGCGAACTGTTTTCGGTTCATCCGAGTAGTTGCCTAATGAGAATAGCACCCGTTCCGACTTACGATAAGCAGTTACTTTTACTGCTGCATCGGTAGTAGTAACAGCCGGATGCTCTTCCCAAAACCCCAGCATCGTAGCATCGGCAATACCGAAAGTATCCCATACTTTCCAAACCGGACGTGGATCGCAAGTAATTCCTTCGGTAAGCCAGGGATGGCGTACAGTCATACCGTACTGCATACCCAACCAGCGATTTCCTCCTCGATGGAGCATATCTCCCGTAAGTCCAAAAGGAATACCCGACGACTCGACTAAATAGTTGGCAGGCGTCATCTTATCGTATAAGAAACTCTCTCCAAACCATAGTTTATCGACATACGGAAAGAATTCGGTATATTGATTGGCCGGTCCTTTTGAGAATCCTGTATTCGAATGCAGGTCGATCAAGCATCCCGGCTTTACATCATCCATTGCCCTACGCATGCGCTTTAGAATACGACGGTCAAAGGAAACATCATCGAGATAGATGCCATCGATGTCCATATTCTGAACCATCCATCGCAATCCCTCTACATAATAGTTGTACCATCTTGAGTTAGACTCGGCGGTCAACACAGAAGCATCTGCGGTAATTCCCGTATCGTCTGTGTGATCAAAGTGCTGATACCACTGCGGGGTATAATCTGTTACCATGTGCTCGCGCAGCCAAGCATAACCTCCACCGCTACCTCCTCTGAGAATCTCATGCCCAAGGCTACGGATTGCCCATATCTCGGTAGTAGCACTTGTTAGTTCGCGCAGTGTATAGTACAGCTTCACCTTGCAGCCCTTCTGATGCCATTGAGAAGTAAACTCTTTCAGCTTATCCACTGTCAGAAACGGGTAATTGATAAACGGATTATACTCATTGGCGTGATGCACATTGATGATCCGCACACCTGCCTCTACATCCTCATCGGTAGGAACCGGTTTACTTCCATTGTGATAATAACGGTCGGTAAACTGATTTTTCATACTAAGAGGCTTCAGCGGAGTGATAATCATGGCAAAGTCAAATGTAATCGGTTTGCCTACCTGCAAAGTGCGCTCACCGCTATAAGCTACTGCCTTTACTTCATCGGCTTCGCGTCGTACCGAGAATCCACCTTTCCCTTCGTTGAACCAACTTTCCGGATAAGCCGGACGATACAAGTTCAGCAACGGACCGCTGTAGGTGCTTCCTCTGAATTCACAATGAATACCTGCATGCTGATTTCCGATCCAAAAACTATCGAATGGCCAAAGCCACTGCTGCTCTTTCGACGTGGGTATTGAAACCCCAAAGCTGTTCACCGTCTGTTCGGGTGTATCCCATTTCCCGTCATATCGTTGAGGAGTCTCTTGTCCCGGTAGCCCCATGCCCATAAAATAAGTACCCACTTCGCTCTTTACCGGAATTTCAAGTCGTATATCTTTCACTTGCAGGTTTTTCTTGGGCGTTAGGGTATAAACATAATTGACCCAACCGTCAAACTCCATCACCTCTTTGCATTCGATATGCAGCTCTTCATCTTCTGCCGTCCAGCTTCCCGATACGTGTCCTTCGGTTTGCTCATCCAGCCGAGGAGTAGCCTTCAACTCCTTCACCCCATTGGCAGTATGAATGATGAAACGCATCGGCTGATGCAGAATCCCCTTTCCCCAAGCGGTTATCTGCGAAGGCAATCCGGTTGCCTCGTCGACCGTTACCATGCGTCCCAAACAACCAATACGGTTTCCGTTTACGGTCATCGGTGTATATGGACTGGTTGGCGTATCGGCAATTCCCAATGTAGAATTAAGCCATCGCAAGCGGCTGTGTCTCCACGGTTCATTGTCTCCCCGATCAGGCAACGGATTTCCTGATATGCGAATGCTTACCGGTAGTGTAGCCTGCTTTCCCCCGGCATCACTTACTGTAATGCTTCCTTCATAAACGCCTGCTTTTTGCTGCGAAGGGATATCGACACCAAACCACAACGCTTGCACCTGCCCTTTGGGTACATTCACCTCTTTGGTGAAGAAACGCCCATAGGGATCTGTACCTTCTACGTTGAAACAGGTAATAGCCTCAGCAGGAATCACCTCTGCACCACACGTCAGAGCCGATGCACGATAGGCTATTTTATTCACATCCTCTTTACCTGCCCATACTCCGACCTGAAATGTATAATATTCATTGGGAGCGGCATCTCCTACCACCGTTTTTCCTTGTTTATCGACCAGCCATTTTGCGGGGATGTTACTACGCATTCGGATAGGATTCTTCCGGTCTTCCGGAAATAGATAAAGCAGCACCTGATTATTAATCAGATAGGTACTCATTTCGGCACTAGTAGCCGTTACTTCCATCGGGTAGAAACTATCGAATTGAGTTCTCGACTCAACCTGTATGACTTTTGCCGGAGGATATTTCTTCATTGCACAAGCTCTTGTTTGCCAATTTATATCCGGTGCACTCTCCTTTTCCAGATAGCCACCACTACAGAAACCATGTCCCGGTTGTACCCGATAGGGCAGGTAATAGAAATAGTAGGTTCCTCTTCTTTTCACGGGACCAAAGAGCAGGTTACAATTCTCGTTATTGACCGATATCCGTTGTATGTTCGGCACGGTATCTCCTGTTTCTGCCTCGATAATTAAAAAACGAGACTGATCTACATTGCTATCTGCACGACGCCAATCGAAATCCAAACTGATTGCTTCCGAAGGAGCATTGATTTGGAGCACCGCGCGATGATTGCCAAATGATTCGAGCCAAGCCGTCTCGACTACATGGTATCGGTAGGTTTTGCTATTTTGGGCATATAGCATCATACTGTTTCCTACTACGAACAGAAGCAGAAGGTAAATTGATATTTTTTTTCTCATGTTTATTAATTATTTGCGATTTTCACTTTTCCAGAAACGAACTACAAAAATAATGACTATTCATCTATTATAATTCTCACCCAACAAAACTTTTACTTTGCACGTATTATCGTTTACAGCAAAAGCCGCCAATGAAACAGCCCCACTTGTATAGGTGTCCATTAGCGGCTCTATCGCATTGGGTTATAATAGTCTTTCTATTTGTTTAGTACGACTTTGACAGTCCAGACTTTGGTCATTCCATTAGCAGCTACAACATTATATTTATGTTCCTTACTCCAGTCGGCAGGTGTTCCGAATTTCGGTGCATCACCCAAAGGGAAAACTCTTGCAGCAGTCGATACATTGACATAGACCACCAGATTACTTACCGACACTTTGGCTCGTTCCACCTCGGTAAACTTTCCTCCAGCTGCCGGAACCGTAAAGACGACACTAGCCAAGGCATTGTTAGAATCGAGAGTGTTCGTTGCCGACAACTCTTTTTCTGCCACGATATTATCACCTGTAATGGCATCTTTATCCTCAGTATAAAAACGATGATAAGCACCTACTTTTGTTATTTCAGCCTCTTCGTAAGACGGTAGATCGGCTTTGCTGCAAGCAGCCACGAGCGGCAAGCACACCAATAGGAGCACAAACCATGTTATATTTGATAATTTGATTTTCTTCATCTTTCTTCTTTTATCATATTAGTAACTAAATTGTCTACCATCCTTCGTTTTGATCAGCCTCTGTCAATGCAGCATTGGCATTGATTTGTCCTTGTGGGATGGGGAATAGGTAACGACGGGTTCTAAACTCTCGGCTGTCATTGGTGAATTGTACATTACCTATAAACATACGCTGCCTGTCTTTACTTATTTCAGGGAATGTAGCAGGCATATTAAGCTCTTTAATCACACTGCCCGGGTTTTGTCCATGATTGGCCTCATAACCATATTTTCCCCAACGCAAAAGACTCCAATAATAGTCTCCTTCCATAGCCAAATCCACACGGCGTTCTGTTTTGTAATCACTCCATGCCTGAACCAACGTAACGGCTTCCGATGGTGGCAGTCCACCGTGTACCATACGGGTTCGATTCATCGTTGCTACTGCCTCAGACAACTTAGAAGCGTCTTCTTTCGCCATACAGAGCAGAGCTTCAGTTTTATTAAGTAATGCTCGACCATAACGAAAAATAACCGAATGATAATCGGTCGGTACTCCACTATATATGCGCCATGATACATTGTAGACTCCTTTTCGCCAGATATAATTCGTTAAAGGCATATGCGAAGTGCCGGGTGCCCCCACACGAGCTGTGCGGTTTAGGTTTCCCTGTTTGCACAGCGTAACTGTTTCACCATAAAACTGACAAGAGTCGTAAACAATCGTTGCATAGAAACGTTGATCGCGATTTTCATACATCAACTCATTCAGCTTAGAGCCATCTATCGATTCATACCCAATGCTCTCTGCAGTAATTTCCTTCGGGTCAAAAGCCAGATTCAACGTGGCCGGAGCAACCACTTTGGTGCTATTCTTAAACTGAGTCGATTCATTCCATCTCACAGCCTTGCCTGTTAGTCTATCTATCACCAGATAGTCATCCACTAAGTTTTGAGAAGGTGCATGAGACATCCACGCTTCAAATATATAATCTTTTTTAAACGTGGGCGAACATTTATAATTATTAATAGCATCGTTATTTTGATTCGGAATCATCTCTTGCATTAAGGTATTTTGGCAACTGGTATTCTCCTTGCTACGATAATGTGCAAAGATAATTTCTGGCGAACTGTACGCACCATCTTGATTAAACATACTCTCATATTTACTATCCAGAGAATATCCCTTGATGGCATCTACAGCCTCTACTGCTTGCGCATATAAACTTTTATTTCCGGTGTAAGCAGCTGCCGTCAAGCATACTTCCGACTTCAAAGCCAACGCAGCATTTCTGTTTAAACGTCCGGTTTTAGATTCATTCGGTAGTCCGTTGATTGCATCATCCAGGTCTTTTAAGATATAGCTATAAGATTCGACAATGGTTTTAGTGAGCGGCAGATTAAACTCATCGGTTTCGGTCAATACTCGATCAACCCAGATTACACGCCCTGTGTGTTTGGCCTGATAGTAGTAGGTCATAGCACGCAGCATTTTCCCTTCGGCTATCAATTCCTTCTTTTCGGCTTCACTCAGCGTTGGCGAGGCTTGCACCTTTTCAATAATAAGATTGCATCTCCTCACTGTACCGAAGTTGCCGAATCCAAAATCCCAATCCCTGTCTTTTTGTTCCTTCACTTCGGCAGGACACCCCTGATACACCCATACGGAGTTCGTGGTAAAGCAGTCTTCTGTTTTAAAATCAGTATAACTACCGATAATGGAATTGTATGTTTGCAAAATAAAAGCTTCGGCGGTATTGCGAGTACTCCAAACCAAATCTTCAGTATAAATAGCCGACGGTTTGGTGTCTAAGAAATCATTGCAGCTTTGCAATCCAAGTGTGCTGCACAAAAGCAACGGAAGTATATATTTGATTATTTTCATAATAAAAATCTTATTAATTCTTTTTTATATTAGAAACCTATATTCAAACTAATAGAGTAGGTTCGTTGAACCGGATAGTCGTACATATTCGCATTACCGATTTCAGGGTCCATACCGTATTTAGTTGCCGGACTGAATGTGAGTATATTGTATCCGGACAGAGATAAGTTGCACTTCGTGATCCACGCTGTCTTTTTCAGTATCTTATGCTTAAAGTTATAGCCAATATTACAGTTTTTTAAACGCAGGTAAGCTCCATTGATGAGCCAGAAATCCGATGAGCCGTAGTTATTATTACCGTTGTAGTTGCTACTGCTTCTCAAACGAGGATACAAAGCATCACGGTTATCAGAAGTCCAGGTATCTGTTTGGAAACCATAAATTACCGGCAAATATCCTCCCGATGGATTGCCTTGAATCATATTACCCATATACATATCCCTAGCGGTAGCTCCCTGCCATAACATACTCAAGAACCATCCTTTGTAATTCAAATCGAGATTCACACCATAATTGGCACGCGGAAATCCATTTTTACCAATACGGTGTTGATCGGCTCCATCAATGATACCGTCTCCATTAAAGTCTTCGTATTTAATGTCTCCTGCTCCTAAGTTTACTGAGCCCGGACGCTTTGGAGAGTTCATTACATCTTCCTTACTCTGATAAAATCCTAAATTAGTATAACCTATACCATAATACCCTTTTGCCTGTGTACTACGTTTATAAGGATTCTTTAGATCGACTTCCGACTCAAACGGATTGATATTCCAGTATTGGTCAAAGTAGGTAAGATTGGCCGATACAGTATACTCAAAATCACCTCTTTTCTCTTTCCATTGCAAGATGAACTCAGCTCCCTGACGAATATTTTCACCATTTGTTTTTACATTCGGAAGACTGGTTCCCAAAGGAGCAGTGTAACCGACATTGGAAGGTGAAGCCAAATATCCTGTAGTAGACATGCGGAAGTAGTCGACAGAGCCCGAAAGGCGATTATTCAACGATCCGAAATCAAAACCAATATTCATATTCTTGCTGGTGTACCAGCTGATATCTTTACTAACAAGTGCTCCTTCGGAGAAACCCGGTACAAATTGACCTGCAATGAGATACCCTCGTTCGCTCAATCCATAAGACGCCATATACGAATATCGATTTGTTTCGTCCAACCCGATTTCACCATAGGATCCTCTAATCTTGAATTGATCGAAGATATGTTTATTTTTTAGTGGTTTCCAAAATGATTCTTCAGACAACACCCAAGCTAAAGAGCCCGAATAGAAGACTCCCCAACGTTTGTCCTTTGGAAAATTATCACTACCGTCATAACGCATACTTGCTTCGGCCACATACTTGCTGGCATAATCATATTTCAAACGAGCTACTACACCGGCTTTAGCCATTTCCGCTTCGTATGCACTGTTTTTAGAAGTTGATACAGGACCGGCTCCTATTTGATCTACATCGAGTAAATACTCCTCACGAGAGAGAGTTGAGTTATCGAAAATATATTTACTGGCTTCTATACCAACTGTGGCTCCAACGGTATGTACTTCATGAAACGTACGGTCGTAGTTGGCAAAGAACTGGGTTGTATAGTTATTGCCTGTGTAATACCATTTGGTCAGATTGGGCTTATTCGGTGTACCCGGATTACCTTCCTGATCGTACATAATTGGTGTCTTCGTCCACTGTTTTGTCTGGTCACTGTTAACGCGGTAATGCCCCAACGCTTTTAGCCTTAATCCCGCTACCTGGGGCACACTCCATTCCAAAGCTAAGTTCGCATTAATTGACAGAATTTTTGATTTGTTATATCCGGCTTCAGGACTGATTTCGACCAAAGGGTTATCACTCTGTTGATAAAGTTGTCCAAACTTGTTATAGGCCAACTCCATCGGTTTCTTATTCTGTATATGCCCCCACACATAGTAATAACCGGTGCCGAAGTGAGAAGACGGAGCAGTAGTATGACTAATATAGCCATCGAGACCCGATGTCACCTTTAACCCGATCTCTTTAAAATCTGCAACCAGATTGGTACGCATATTATAGCGTTGCATATTATGCGTATTAAACTTATAAATTGACTCCTGATCATAATAGGACAATCCGGTGAAAACTTTCACCTTTTCGCTACCTCCGCTAATAGAGAGCGTATGCTTCTGTTCGGGAGCAAAACTTCTTAGCGTTAAACCTTGCCAATCAACATCGGGATAGTTATAGGGGTCTGAACCCGTACGAAACTTCTCCATCTCTTCAGGGCTGTATGAAGGTTTTTGCCCATCATTGATCTGGCTCAAATTGAGGTAGTAAGCAGCGTCATACGATCCGAGTTTTTTCGGTAAGTCGGTTAGCTGGCTCATGTTGTAATTGTAATTGTAGTTGATGCTCATCTTTCCAGCCTTTCCTTGTTTGGTTACCACCATCAAAATACCATTAGAAGCTCGCGCACCATATACAGCTGTAGCCGACGCATCTTTTAAAATCGTCATCTGATCAATATCATCAGCATTGAGGTTCTCAAAATCGCGATATTCAGCAATTACATCATCGATAACAACCAGCGGAGTTCCACCACCTCGAATAGATACGGTAGAGTATTTACCAATACCACCACCCGAAGTGCTTACAATCAACCCAGGTGCTTTACCAGCCAAACTTTGAGTAATATTGGCTGTGGGTACTTTGGCAATACTTTCGGCATCAACAGTAGCAATGGCAGAGGTCGTTTTCCGCTTGGATGTCGTACCATACCCCACTACCACTACTTCATCGAGTGCCTTAGTATCTTCTTCCATTGTTATACGCAGATTTTTAAGCTTACCAATAGGTACTTCTTGCGTTTTGTATCCGATGTAAGTAATTTCTAAAACTCCTCTTTTAGGAGCTTCAAGTGTAAACTCTCCATCCAAATTGGTGATCGTTCCGATAGCTGTACCCTGTACCTTAACAGAGGCTCCAATAATTACTTCTCCGCTTTCATCAACCACCTTACCTGTTATTTTATCGCCTTTGACTTGTTGTGTGGTTGTGACGGTCGTACTTTCATAGATATCAGCCACAACAAATTGTGGTGTAGTACAAAAAAGCAGGAAACTAATACCTGCTACTTTTAAAAAGTTTATTTCTCGAGCTCGTGTAACACTCGGAAATCGGTTCATTCTTTTTGTCATAAATTAAATTATTCGGTTAAACATAAAAATGTGTTTTTTAGTATAGCACACAAAAGCTATATACAGGATAAATTGTCGTTTTTCATTCATTTTCCATAGGCTCATCACATTTTAATTCATATGTATTAAATAGGTTATCTATGCCGAACTATGCTGAGAATAATATTCGGCTTACATCTGTTACTTAGTAGGTAACGGAAGTAAGCACAACTTACAACCGTACAATGGCTATAAATAGAAAATAAGACAACAATGATTGCATACAAGCCTTATTTGACTTGTATAAAATCTGGTTTCGCTTTCTAGAAAAGAGAGGGAAGTATCTATTATTGGTTATTTTTTAAGTATTTTTTTTGTTTTTCCAGAATTGTTCTTATATTTGTCGTGTATTTTAAGTATCCGTTACCTACTAAGTAACAGAATTGTATTGTGTTATTAATAAGGTGTTTACAAATCGCACTTCAGCTTAACGAAGTAGCTAAATAGCCTATTACCCCTTGATTTATTGTCTTCATACGAGCATCACCCTGAGCTTTAAAATAAGTTTCTGTTATTTTCAGCGACGAGTGTCCCATGCATTCACTAATGAGCTTCTTATCGAATCCCAAAAAGTTGGCAAGGGAGGCCCAAGTATGTCGAGCTTTGTAAGAACTTAAACCTGTACCTAGTCCTAACAGCAGACTCAATACGGACAAAGATTGATTAAATTTACGCAAAGCGTTCTGATACTGTCGATACCCATCTTTACCACAAGCATTGATAAAAGGGAATAAATAAGGCGAATCAACATCGGTGCTTCGATATCTTTCAATTATTCTCATTGCTTGGGCATCAACGAGCACCTTCAATTCACTACCTGTCTTCTGCCTACGATATATTATTGCGCCATCTCTTAGGTCGCACTTTCGCAAATGAACCAAATCGACAAACGGCATACCTTGCAGCATCAGTAATAAAAGAAACACCGAGCGGGTAGCTTCCAAATCTCTCCGGAGCAAGCGAGAAGGAGTAATCAACTCTTGCAATGCCTTGGTTTCCAAACTTCGGTCTCTCTTGGCATCGACCCCGGTATGTACTTGCTTGAAAAGACGGGGAGTATACGCCACCAAACCAGCATCTACAGCTTGGTTATATACCGCTTTGAGCATACGCAGATAGGTAGAAATAGTGTTCTCTTTGAGTTGTTCAAAGCGCAATTGCTCCTCGAACTTCTTCAACCACTCACGTGTAAGTTTAGCAAAAGACATCCACTTACTTCGTTCGTACTTTCGAATGCGGTTTAGCGTACTCTGGTATACATGAGCTGTTCCGAAACGTTGCTCTGCTCGTTGCGTTCGGATTAATCCCTCCATAAAAAAGAACAAATCTTTTGTTTTCATACATAAAAAATTAAGTTATACTTTTTATAGACAATTACGTATATAGAATCACTCAATATCTAATACGCAAAGAATATGCAATACAAAGGAAAAATCAAGGTAAATTGTTTATCCGAACAATACAAAATATCTTTCGCTTGTGTATTCATTCAAAATTAGTCAATGTAGCTATCTCTAAGTCGCCTTTCCATCTTCCTTCATTTTAACATTGTTAATACCATTTTCACTTCCATATTTCCTTATACACAAGAGTATATACTCTTGGCACAAAAGAGTACGTACTCTTCCATACCAAGAGTACTATTTTAACGCACCGTTAAAATAGTACTTTGACAAACAAAGAAAAGTACGACCACCAACGTCTAACACAAACTGCACAACCTACTCATAAACAAAAGATTACGACCAAAAAAGGAATAAATTAAATAAATAGGCTTGTGTTAATCTATATAAAATAATCTACGAATTTATCGTAGATTATTTATTTTTAGTAACTTGCGGAAATAATCAGTCAAAACTTAAAGCAAATAATACCATGAGAACAGTATTCATTTTATTCTTTTTCAGTATAGGTGTCTCAATTATGGCACAAAACAAGTCTATTCAGGAAGCAATGAGTAGCTACAACTACGAAACAGCCATTGCTTTGATAGAGAAAGAGAAGCCAACCCCTGCCCTACTCTTTCAGAAAGGAAAAGCACAGAAAGGGCTGAGTCGCAATGCAGAAGCACTGCGCACCTTCAAGCAGGTGATAGAGGCCGATCCGACTAATCCGCTACCTATCATTGAAGCCGCCGAATGCTGCAAGACGATGGCCAAAAACGATGAAGCCTTGCAGTACTACCGTTTGGCATTGGACTTAAACCCCGAAAGCAAATACGTACGGCTACAATACATCAATCTACTTTGTACGCTACAACAATTTGAAGAAGCATTGGGCGAGAGTAGCCTTCTGGCTGAAACGGACAGCTCGGCCGTTGTACTACATCTGGTGGCACAAAGCACAGAGGGTATGTATCCCACTGAGCTAGATGCAGCGTTGGGCAATTATCACATCATTCAAGACAAATATCCCGATGACTATGTGGCAGCAGCCAAACTCGGCAGTATCTATAATGCCATGAAAGAGTATTCATCGGCCATCGAAGCGACTGAGAAATACAGGCAGATAGACTCGACAAATATGGCAGTGAACCGACAAAATGCATTGGCCTATTGCCTATCAGCCGACTACCCAATGGCAACCCTACGATACGAATACCTCATTGCTCATGGCGATAAAACATATCTGACACTCTATTACTCCGGAATATGTTACTATGCCAACGAAAACTTCTACGCAGCACACGATATGCTCGAGAAAGCTTTACCTTATGATCCGCGCAACATAAACCTACTTTATTACCTGGGAAGATCGTGTGCTAAAACATCATGGAAGAAAGAAGGTGTGGAATACTTAAATTTAGCCATCGAACTGGCTACGCCACAAGACAGTGCCATGATCCGACTCTACAAAGGGATGGTAGAGTGCTACAAAATGGCCTTAATGCCAGGCAAACAGATAGAGAGTATGAAAGAGCAATACAAATACGACAAGGCAAATCACCGGCTATGGTATGAGATGGCACAGGTATACGACCGCTCGCTAAAAGATAAAAAAAGTGCCGAACAATGTCTTGAAATATTTCTGAAAACCAAACCCAAAGAAGCGAAAGAGCAACCCGCCGTATTAAATAATAAAGGAGAAGTGGAGGCAGATATTAAAAACTACTACAACGCAGCAGAGAACTGGCTAAACGATCTGAGAAACGAACGAAAGAAAGAGAACTTCTTCAAAGATGGTGCTCCCAAAGGGTCATGAAAACGTTTGCATAAATATATAAGTAGCAGCTCTATCGGGCATAAGACTATTTCAAGAAATTACAACTATATTAGCATCGTTAATTATTATAGTACCCTATATCATGAAGAAACTTTTATTTATCCTTATTACATTTCTAACATCGCTTAGTACCTATGCGGCTATCAACGTAAGTAAGATAGATCCTCCCTGCTGGTATGTAGGCATGAAAAATCCCGAACTACAGCTGATGGTTTCGGGGCAAGGCATTGGCGATGCTTCCGTATCACTCAACTATCCGGGTGTTTCGCTCAGTAGTACCGTCAAGGTCGAAAGCAATAATTACCTGATCGTCTATCTCCATCTCGACAAAGAGGTGAAGCCGGGCAAATTTCCGATTACCTTTACTGTCGGAAAAAAGAAAATAGTGAAAGAGTATGAGCTCAAAGCCCGCAAGAAGAAAGGAAGCGAACACAAAGGATTTGATGCCTCGGACGCACTCTACCTACTCATGCCCGACCGCTTTGCCAATGGCAACCCCGACAATGATGTAGTGCCGGGTATGGCTGAATCGAAGGTAGATCGCAACGATCCGAATGCACGTCACGGTGGCGACTTGGCAGGTATAGAAAAGAACCTGGATTACTTCAGCGACCTCGGTGTTACTGCACTCTGGTTCACACCCGTACTCGAAAACAACATGACCGGTGGTTCGTATCACGGCTATGCCACGACCGACTATTATAAGGTAGATCCTCGTTTCGGTAGCAACGAAGAGTATCGTCAACTCATAGAGAAATCGCACGACCGAGGCATCAAGGTGGTGATGGATATGATTTTCAACCACTGCGGTGTAGAACACCCTTGGATCAAAGACATGCCCTCGAAGGACTTTTTCAACAACCCCGATCATCAGAATAACTTTGTGCAAACATCGTTCAAACTAACACCACACGTTGATCCGTATGCTTCGAAATACGACTTCGATCAAATGAACGACGGCTGGTTTGTAACAGCCATGCCCGATTTAAATCAAAAGAACCCGCACGTATACAAATACCTGCTGCAAAATAGCATCTGGTGGATCGAGTATGCCGATATCGATGGTATCCGCATGGATACGTATCCCTATGCCGACTACGACGCCATGAGCAATTGGATGAAGGAGCTAAACGAAGAGTATCCGAACTACAACACCGTAGGCGAAACCTGGGTAACCGAGCCTGCTTATACCGCTTGGTGGCAAAAAGACTCCAAACTATCGGCTCCCCGAAACAGCAACCTGAAAACGGTGATGGACTTCAGCTTCTACGATAAAATGAATACAGCCAAAAACGAGCAGACCGAAACTTGGTTCAAAGGACTCGACCGGGTTTACAACAGCTTCGTATACGATTTCCTCTACCCCAATCCTGCCTCGGTGCTGGCGTTCATTGAGAACCATGATACCGACCGCTTCTTGGGCGAAGGTAATAATCTGCCTATGCTCAAACAAGCTTCGGTAATACTATTAACTACCCGCCGCATTCCGCAACTTTATTACGGAACCGAGGTGATGATGAATGGTACCAAGGCTCAAAGCGATGGCTATGTACGTAAGGACTTCCCCGGTGGATGGGCCGATGATAAAGAAAATGCTCTTACCGCATCGGGACGCACCAACCAACAGAACGAAGCGTATGACTTCTACAAAACCTTGCTCAACTGGCGCAAAGGAAACGAAGTGATAGCCAACGGCGATATGGTGCAGTTTATGGTACAAAACGGCGTGTATGCCTACGCCCGACAGTACAACGGTAAAACGGTTTTCGTACTACTAAACGGAACGGATAAAGAAACGACGCTACCGCTAAAATTCTATAATGAGGTATTGAAAGACAGCAAACAAGGCAAAGATGTACTGACCGGAAAGATCGTACAACTGAATGAAGAGCTCCGAATGACACCGCGCGAATCGCTTGTGATCGAGCTATAATTCTTATTATAGTGAATCTAACAAGAAGGTGTATCAGACTGATACATCTTCTTGTTTTTCAAATTCTTTTCTCTTTACTAGCGTAGATATCGATTAATGCATACAGTAAAGAAACAAAACCAGCCAACATCGTTTTTACATAGATTGTATAAACCTCTCCAGGGCCGGCACTACAGTAACTATTGACAGACATGCAAACACCAACCACTAAAAAACCAATTCCTCCGTTAAGAAAATAAACAGCTTTCTTGCTCTTTTCCACTTTTGTTTTGTTATCAACCTCCTGAAGAATTTGTATAGCTTGCTCTTCCGTCGCCCCTTGGCGTAGTAAGGCATTTTTCATCTCCTCCACCGAAAGATTATTCTCATACAAAGATTTTGCATATTCAGACAGTTCGCCTAAATCCAGCTCATTGTTCTTATTTTCCATGTATTGTAGCTATTAGGTAAGTTTACCCCACAAAGATATAAAATTCTATATCAATATACAAAAACAGAGACTTGCGTCATCTATTAATGCAAGTCTCATAAAAAAGGCTGCCCCATCAGGAGCAGCCTTCTTTTTATTTAATACCGATTAGGTAAGGAGTCTTATTCAGCCAACTTATTGTTTGAACCCAATACGTTGATGATTTTCTCTTTGTAAAGTTTCTCCATGCTGTCACGAGCCGGTCCTAAGTACTTACGTGGATCGAATTCAGCTGGTTTCTCTGCAAATACCTTACGGATAGCAGCAGTCATAGCCAAACGGCTGTCAGAGTCGATGTTGATTTTACAAACAGCAGAAGCAGCAGCTTTACGCAACTCTTCTTCAGGAATACCAACAGCAGCCTTCAACGCGCCACCATATTTATTAATGGTATCCACTTCTTCCTGAGGCACTGAAGATGAACCGTGAAGAACGATAGGGAAACCTGGAAGTTCTTTCATTACACCATCCAATACATTGAATGCCAAAGGAGGAGGAACCAAACGGCCTGTCTTCGGATCAATAGTACATTGCTCGGGAGTAAATTTGAAAGCACCGTGAGAAGTACCGATAGAAATAGCCAAGCTATCGCATCCGGTCTTCGTTACGAAGTCTACTACTTCGTCCGGTTCAGTATAAGTGTGGTGGTCTGCAGACACTTCATCTTCAACACCAGCCAATATACCAAGTTCACCTTCAACAGTTACATCAAACTGATGTGCGTACTCAACAACCTTCTTTGTAAGAGCTACGTTTTCATCGTAAGGAAGATGAGAACCGTCGATCATTACTGAAGAGAAACCCATATCGATACAAGACTTGCAAGTTTCGAAAGAGTCACCGTGGTCCAAGTGAAGAACAATTTCCGGTTTAGCACAACCCAATTCTTTTGCGTATTCTACAGCACCTTCTGCCATATAACGAAGCAATGTTTGGTTTGCATATTGACGAGCACCTTTAGATACCTGAAGGATAACCGGAGATTTAGTTTCCACAGCAGCCTTCACGATAGCCTGCAACTGTTCCATGTTGTTAAAGTTAAAAGCAGGGATAGCATATCCGCCTTTAATAGCCTTTGCAAACATTTCTCTGGTGTTTACAAGACCTAAATCTTTGTAGTTAATCATTTTGTTTAAAAGTTTATTGTTAGTGAATAAAAATTCTATGCAAAAGTAAGCATAAAACTTTTAATAGAGAAACAGCAAGTCATAAATATACCCAATTATGAATACGATTCAATCTCATTTCACAGCTATGCATATCATTTAATACTTTATTGTAATCTCGATGTAGCAAAGTGAGAAACTATTTCTTCAGATAGATAATGGTAGGCAAATGATCGCTATATCCGTTGAGCCACAGTTTACCTCCGTGAGTGCGCAAGGGTGATCCTTTGTACTTTCCGTCTTGCTGAATCAGGTAGTCGCGAAGAAAAACCTCATTGCCGGCATAAGAAAGTCCTTTCTTGGCATTGAGCAATGAAGACGAAACGATAATCTGATCAAACAGGTTCCATTTGCCACGGTAGAGCAGCGTGCCCACTCCCTTGTCTTCGAGTACTTCCCAAAAGGGGTTGAAGAACTCTCCGACCTTCACTTCCTGCTGATGCTTCTTAGCACCCAAGGCAGCCAAACTTTCGTCCATGGGGTCATCGTTCAAATCGCCCATCACGATAAGTTTCAGATTCTTATCGGTTTTCAGTAATGAATCGGCCAAGACTTTTACCTGACGAGCCGCATGCACACGTACAGGAGAATCTGCCCCGCGCGAAGGCCAGTGATTAACGATGAAGCAAACATTATCGCCTGCCAGCTTTCCATTCACAATCAAAAAGCCACGGGTAAGGTGAACCGTATCTCCCTCGAATGGAACCGAAGGAACCAACCGGCTCGATACCACCTCGAACTGCTGGGGATTGTACAGCAATGCACAATCGATGCCGCGCTTATCGGGTCCTTCGTAGTGCACTACTTCATACCCTTTCAAGGAGGGTTGATTCACTAAATCGTCCAGTACCCGACGGTTCTCCACTTCGGCTACACCGATAGCTGCGGGTCCTTCCGCTACTTTATCACGCGAGAGCTGACTCAATACTTTCGACATATTAGCCAATTTAGCCATATACTTCTCTGTATTCCATTCTTTGGCAGCATCGGGCAGGTATTCGTAGTCGTCCTTCCCACTGTCATGAATCGTGTCGAACAAGTTTTCAAGGTTGTAAAACGCTACGCTATATACTCCCTGTTTCGCATTCTGCGCTTGTGAGGCAAAAGCAACAAGCAGCATCAAATTCAATACAATAATTATTCTCTTCATATACATATAATGTGTTAATAGATCAATCGGCGGATTATTCTACTACAAAAGTCACAAAAAAAAGTGAGAAAGATTGTTTTTTATCGAAACTTTTTTCTTATTCGCAGAAAAGCATTATCTTTGCGCACTGAAAAATGTCCATTACACTATTCTTACCAAATAGTTAAACGATATAATAATTAAAAACAAATATTCAAAATGAAAAAAGGTCTTCATCCAGAAGGATACCGTCCGGTAGTATTCAAAGATATGTCAAACGGCGATATGTTCTTGTCTCAATCGACTGTTAACACAAAAGAGACTATCGAGTTCGAAGGTGAAACGTATCCGTTAGTGAAAGTCGAAATCTCAAACACTTCTCACCCTTTTTACACAGGTAAGTCTACATTGGTAGATACAGCAGGTCGTGTTGATAAGTTCATGAACCGTTACGGTGACCGCGCAAAGAAAAAATAATCAGTCGATTAACCGACAGATAAAAAAGAGGTAATTCTTTCGAGAGTTTCCTCTTTTTTGGTATTTGTGCATGGAAATATCAAAACAACTTCGTAATTTTGCAGTCGTTTTATATGATAAAGCTATTATGATAAAATTTGATTCCCATCAATGGGTATCACGCGCAAAAAGCGTCTTCCATTATCTTACTGAAAAATGTAGATCCTTCGGGAACTGGTATATAAATCTTTACCATGGTGCCCGTTGGTATAAAAAGGGAGGCCTGTCTATTGCCACCTTCCTGTTACTCTTCCTGCTTTATCTGGGCATGGTAGACATTAACTTCTTGTGGCTATTCGGAAAGTCGCCCAGCCTATCGAGCATACACAACCCCAATCAACCCATTGCTTCGGAGATATACAGTGCCGATGGCAAAATGATCGGCAAATACTTCCGCGAAAACAGAAGCCCGGTCAAGTTCGAAGAAATTTCTCCCAAGCTCATTCAAACCCTCATCAGTACCGAAGACGAACGGTTCTATCAACACTTCGGGGTTGACCTGCAAGGTGTGTTCTCGGCAGTTAAAGACATGGCCAAAGGACAGGCACGCGGTGCAAGCACCATCACCCAGCAATTGGTGAAGAACATGTTCAAAGTGCGTTCGCAATACTCGACCGGCTTATTAGGTTATATCCCGGGAGTAAAGCTTCTCATCATGAAATCGAAAGAGTGGATTACAGCGGTCAAGATCGAATGTTTCTATTCTAAAAAGGAGATTCTGACCATGTATCTTAATACAGTCGATTTCGGGAGTAACGCTTTTGGTATCAAAACAGCCAGTGCAACCTATTTTCATACCACCCCACAAGAAATTACCTACGAGCAGGCCGCCACGCTTGTGGGACTATTGAAGGCTACTACGACCTATAACCCAAGACTCAACCCCAAGAATAGCCTCAAGCGTCGCAATGTAGTATTGGAGAATCTCATGAAGAACCACATAATCAGCCGTGAAGCATTCGATTCGCTCAAGCAGATTCCCATTCAACTCAATTATAGCATCGAGACCAACTACGACGGACAAGCACTTTACTTCCGCGAAGCTGTGGCCTCGGAACTGGAGGATTGGTGCAAGGAGAATGATGTAGACCTATATGCCGACGGTCTGAAAATATACACGACCGTAGATACCCGTATGCAGAAATACGCCGAAGCGGCCGTCGATAAGCAGATGCGTACCGTACAACGCAACTTTAACAACCACTGGGGCAACCAGCACCCATGGCGAGACCGCAATCATCAGGAAATACCTAACTTTATCGAAGACTTGGCCAAAGGCACTGTTGCTTACAAGCTTCTGGAGCAGAAATACCCCAATCAACCCGATTCTATCAGTTATTACCTGAATCAGCCTCATCGCCTCAAGGTATTTGATTACGATCGTGGCACACGCGATACGACCATCAGCACAATGGATTCCATTCGCTATATGGAACGCTTCATGCATTGTGGTTTTGTGGCTATGGAACCACAGACAGGCTTCATCAAAGCATGGGTAGGAGACATCAACTTTGGCTCGTGGAAGTACGACAAAGTATTATCTAAACGACAGCCTGGCTCTACGTTTAAGCTTTTTGTTTATGCGGCAGGTATCAACCAAGGCATGGCTCCTTGCGATGAGCGTGTGGATCAGTATCTGACCTGGGATGTAGTGGAAGATGGAAAGCCGGCCAAATGGATTCCACGCAATGCCAATGGTGAGTTTACCGGAGACACCCTTTCACTTAAAGCAGCTTTTGCCCGCTCCATTAATACAATCGCCGTGCAGGTAGCCAAGGAAGTTGGTATTGATAAAGTGGCTCAAACGGCCAAAGTCATGGGTATTCGAACTCCACTCGAAGAAACTCCCGCCCTCAGCTTGGGTGCTTCGGATGTTTCGCTGTTGGAGCTAGTCAATGCCTATACTACGGTTGTTAACGAAGGCATCACACACGATCCCGTATTGGTAACGCGCATCGAAGATCAATCGGGAAAGGTCTTGTATGAATATCAGCCTCAACCAACACAGGCACTTCCGTACGAAACAGCCTTTTTAATGACCGAGATGCTCAAAGCAGGTCTCACTGAACCTTTGGGTACCTCGCAAGCTCTCTTTGGTTACGATCTATTTCGTTACGATACAGAGTTTGGAGGTAAAACAGGAACTTCATCCAACCACTCCGACGCTTGGTTTGTGGGGGTTACTCCTCATTTAGTGGGAGGTGCCTGGGTAGGTGGCGAACACCGAAGCATCCACTTCCGTACAGGCGAGCTGGGACAGGGAAGCCGCACCGCGCTACCCATCTTTGCTTATTTCATGGAAGGAGTACTCAAAGACCAGAGTTTGAAACAGTACCGGGGCAAATTTCCGCAACCCAAAGAGAAGATCAATAAATCTTACGGTTGCCGCAGTACCTATCCACCCAAGGATACCGACTCTGTAGCCGTTAGCTTGCCCGATAGTTTAGTCAGCGAAGAAGAAATGATCGATATCGGTGAAATAATCAAAGAAGCAAAATAGGGAAAACCCTATGTTCATTTAGGTAAAAGCCAACCGCCAAACAAAATTTACTTTAGTATCTTCGCCATACTAAAGTAATAATAACGCTTTGAATAAAGGAGCTATGAAACAACTGATACTTTCGCTTATTCTAGTTTTGGTGAGCATGTGCACCTATGCGCAACGCCAAGACCTCAGCGATGCCTTAGCCGTCAGAGGTATATTGAAAAGTGATTACGGCAACTTCCCCAAAGGTACACCCGTAGTACTCCGAAAAGTGATCAAAATGAGCAACCAGCCCAATGTGAACACCAACGGTATCATGATGGCCATAGAAGTAAATGGAATTCAGCACCCCTTCCCGGCAGATATTGCGAATAAAATCAACTTCACGCCCGAAGATCAAGAACAATTTTGGCAAAGTATATTCTTACAGCACGAAATGTATCAACATTACGACAGCAAAGGGTATCGTTATGAGCTGCGTGAAGAGTTAAACGATGAAGCTAATCAATACCTTTCGGAGCTATCCGATCTGTGGTATGAGGATGCCTATATCGAAGATTATGTGCAAGCACTTTTTGCGCAAACAACTCCACTGAGTGTATCCAACAAACGTCCCGAAGTGCTCAGCATCCGCATACTCAAATCGCCTGTTCCAGATGCATACATGCTACCTAATGGAGCTTTATTGATCAGTACCGGACTTCTCTCCACCCTCGACTCCTCCGAAGAGCTGACCGCTATCATCGCCAGCGAAATGGCTCACTACATACTCGATCATCAAGTGATCAACACCGCCAAAGCCGAAACGCGTGCTCTAAGAGCCCAGTTTTGGGGAAATGTACTATCGGCCGCTGCCGAAGGACTGGATCAGGCCTTGTACAATCGATACGAATACTATGTTCCCGGCACCACTTACATCGCTGCCGATCTCATTGCCAGCCTCATCAACACACGCATCAGCAATCGCTTCGGAATGGTTTATACCCGCAATCAAGAGAAAGAAGCCGACAAAATAGCCCAACGCTTCTTAGCCTGCAAACAAATTGAGCCGGGAGCACTTGCCTCGGCACTAACAAAGATCAAAAACTATTATCTGGCAGAGCGCGACTATTACAAACTATCACGTTATGGCAACTATGCAGAACTAGACAAACGCATTGCTCGGTTGGCCGCACCGCAAGAGATCGATAACAGACCCTATCTTAAGGCCATGTCGGGGGTTACTACCTATAATGCCATTTTGCAACAAACCAATAAGCGCTATGAATCGGCCACCCGATTGGCTCGAAAGAACATCGACAACAAAGTCTGTTCAGACGATGACTACATCATTCTATCCAAAGCCAACATGAGCCTTTACAATACGCCCGAGGCTAACCAAGAAAGTTTAGTCCTTATCCAAAAAGCGAAGGAGATGAGCGACGTACCCAATTTGAACGCTTATAAACAAGAGATTCTACTTCTGTTGCGCATGAACAAACAATCGCAAGCATCTAAAGCACTCAAAGAGTATATGAACTTGATTGCCGACTATCAACAACAAATAGCCGGCAGCAACGAAGCCGGTTGGGCTGCGGCAGAGGCGAGTTGGGCCAGTAAATTACTACAACGCATCAATATACTTTAATAAACAAGACACACTATCTCTAGTCAAGAGTTTGTCTTGGCAAGGAGCAAACAAGATAGCAAGAGGTGCAAAATATTATAAGAAAGCAGAGAAACAACTGTTAGAAGCGTACCATTTATACACTCCTTTCAAACAAGGTCAAATAGCAAGAAATCTAAGTTCTTTTCTAAGCACCTTGTATAGTCGCATGAATAATATACCCAAAGCGCATCATACTAAAAAGGCAACTCAGAAAATGAGTTGCCTTTTTTAGTATGAAGTCTTGCTAATGTTTATTCAGCGGGTTGTTCCGGTGCGGTAGGCTCTTCCGGTGCAGCTGGTTCTTCTTGTGCCGGAGCCTGGGATTGCTGAATCAACTCACCTTTTTCTGATACCGCCTCTCCTTTTTCATTGAAGAATACGGTTGATTCCTGTCCGTCTTTTGCTACGGCTACTACCTTAAAGATTTTGCCCGATGCCTTCTCAGCGACGAAAGCCTCTTTAATTGTTCCACCGTCAAAGTCTTTGGCCAATGCGTTCATTACTTCCGATGGAAGCTCTTTGACTTCTATACTCTTAAACTCATCCTGTGGGTTCTGTTGAGACTGTGCAACAGCCGTGCTGTCTACCGATGTTGAAGCGAATGCTACTGAAGTTCCCAATCCCATGACCATTGCTACTGCTACTGCTACTAATAACTTTTTCATAATCGTATGTTTTTAATGTTGATACTGTTGTTAAACTCTTATGCTAATTACAAAGCAAAGGGCGTGCCACAAGGCGGACAAAACAGCATAACCACTAGTTATCAGTAATATACAGAATCACAGCAATAGCACACTATTGGGGAAACAGTGAGGATTGGTACACAAGTTGTGGAAATTATACACAACATACGCTCGGTTCGTCATGAAGATGGCACCCCATTCAGAGAGGAATGACTTTCTTTTGTATCAATGCGCCAAAATAAAACTTTCTGCTACATTCAAAAAGCGGTCATGCCCTTTCGAGTTCAGGTGTGCATTATCTTCGGGATACTGAAAATATATTTTTCGAAAAGCATCGCTATGCGCATAAATTCCTCCTTGCCTTGCACAATCGAGTATGGGAATGCTGTAGTTCCCACAAACTTCGATCATGGCATCGACTATCTTCTCCGCATTGCTCCCTTGGAAGTCTTTGCAGTTCCACCGGGTGAAGAAGTAAATTTTGGCAGCGGGATATCTTTCGATAAGCCCTTGACAAAGAATGCCTACCCTTTCCTTGAATACATCAAGACCACCAATAGAGTCGAGCTTAGAGCTATCATTATGTCCGCCGATAACGAACACATAGTCGAGATTGTCCGGCATTTCCTTATAGCGAATGTACATTGCCGTTCCCCAACGCGGGCTGGTATATGCCATGCTACTACCGTTAATACCATAGTTGAAATATTCCATACCGTGCTTACGGGCAAACTTATAGTGCCACGTATTCTCCATAGGATCTACATGATTCTTTACATAGCTATCTCCAATAACAGCAATGCGCTTGCCGTTCAATGGATCGGTCTGAGCATAACCGGCCAAACTAAAAAGGGCAACAATCGTAAGGATGTAACATTTTAATCGTTTCATAGTAATCTTTTTTTAGACAAATGTAGTAAATAATAAATAGATTATCAATCAATTAACAAAAAATAAGGAGATTATAAAAAAGCTGACGGTCTTTAAAAAAAAGCCCGCGGGAAATTGAAAAAAGCTGGCGGCCTTTCACAAAAAGCTCGCCAGCTTTTTTCAAAGAAGTATACACGTTCAGATTATATTATCCTCTTACCCATTCCACAGTATGCTGCGAACTTGCTTTGAATTATAGGGTATGGGTAGGGTAGATTCGTTTTTTTACCGTAAATTTGCCTCCTATTTTAAATACAAGCAGCCCATTCTATGCCTAGCAATTTACGTATCCATTCCGCAGCACCGCTCCATTTCGCAGCTTTCGTTCGGTTCATCAGCCTAGATGATACGCTCGAACTTCTATTCGATACCCCGACAGCGCATGGGCATGTATGGTATTTTTACAGCCCCTCTTCATCGACTACTTTTTATACGCTTACCTACCAAAAGCCGTACACCTATATTCTATCCATGGACGATCTGGCTTCGGTAGAAGATTATAAGCTTTTTCCTTATCTGGCAGATTCGCTGGCTCACTTTTTAGAAGGCTCCATCGAAGAAACAAGCCGAGAGAATACGATCTATCAACTACTGAATGAAGAGTGGATGGAAGGTGCCATCGCCGATGAAATAGCCCGTTTGAAGGGTTCATTGACGATCTTTCCCAAATACTACATCCATCAATCCTTGCAGGGAGCAGCTTACGTGTCCGTCGATACGCTCAGCCGCTTTGGGGTAACACTTACTTCGGCCACTCCCCGCATCTATGGATATATTCAATATATGATGCAGCACAACCTGCTGCCCGTTTCAACAGCGGAAGAAATTAAGCAAGAAAGCCAAAGCGCCTTGCTCAAAACGCACGAAGAGTACGATGTGAATATTCCGCAGCACCGCTCCATCGGACGCGTAAAATCATGGCAATTAAATGGAGAAGAGACCTTCGAGAGTTATAGCCGGGAAGATGTAGACTTACTGCTGCTGCTTGCCAACAATTATCTGACTGGTGAAAAGGTAGAGGGAGTCGTTCTCAATGACATTGGCACCATCTATCAGGAAGGAATCGGCGTAGCAGCGGATGGCAGCATAGCTGCCGAATGGTTTATGAGAGCATACAACGAAGGCGATTCGCTCTATGCCCCAACCAATATGGGCGATCTCTATCGCAAAGGGGGAGTTCATATCAAGAAGTCACTGGCAAAGGCATTGGAATATTACCGAAAATCGACCGATCCTTATGCGTTCTATCGCATTGGGCAAGCGTATGAAGAGGGATGGGTAGACACTCCCAATCCGGATAAAGCAATGATATGGTATAAGAAAGCAGCAGAGGCAGGGCATCACTTGGGTATCAAAAAACTAAACGAGCAGAAATAAAACAGCAATTTATCTTACTTATTCAGCTAACAAATAGGAATGCCCGTGTGTTATAGACCGGCATACTAATTTTAAAACGTGAAAGTTATGAAAGTAAGAGTTTTTAAATCGATGGCATCTCTACTCTTTGCCACGCTGCTAAGTACCAGTTTTGCATTTGCCCAAGTTGGTCCTGTTGTGAGTATCTCGGAAACACAGCAATCTCTCCCGAAAGATATTAAAGTCTTTCTTAATCGTTATTTCCCAACCGAATCGATACAAAGTATTCAGCTAAAGACCTTGTTAAATGTCTATGACATAGAATTGAACAATGGCTATGATTTGAAGCTGCTATCGACAGGGCAATGGCTTGAAGTCGAAGCACCCGATAAGGCAACTTTATCCGAAAGCATTCTTAGGAGCCTCCTTCCGGAGACAATCTATAAGCATTTGAAAGAGAAACGAGCATTGCGTAAAGTCAAAGATCTACATTTTAATCCACAGAAAGGATATAAGGCCGATTTGAAAAAAGACAAGACTTATTGTTTTGACCTAAATGGCAAACCGATGAAAAAGTCACATCTATGCGATCAAGATAAAGAGCACCGAAAGTATTATGAATAACAGATGAGTATCAAAATATCAACAATACTCCATAAGATAGACCTAACAATGGCTGCGGCCAAAAGTGTCGCGGTGTTATTGTCCTATCTGGCTGGTTTCTATTTGACAGGAGGATTCCATTGTGAGTCTCGCTATTGGGGTGCTATGCTGGCTTCGATAGCTTGTGTAGTGACGCTCCAAGTAGACCTAAAAACTTCACTTAGGCAAGGATGGCTCCGAGTATTAGGGACATTTATCGGGGCCATTATTGCAACGATTTATCTTCTGTTATTTCCTTTCTCGATCACAGGATTTATTCGAACCGTCTTCATCCTAGAAATTATTTGTATGATACTGAGTATTCCTGATAATGGTAAAATGGCAACCATGGCTCTAATTGTGATCATGCTTATTTCTCAGAGAACTCCAGACATCTCTCCAATAGTCAACAGCTCATTGCGTTTTTTAGAAACAGTACTCGGAGCAGGTATAGGCATTGCTATCGCTTGGTTGGTCGAAGTAATAAAATCTAAGCTTACTTAATGGGGAAAAGATGGAAACCGTGTAGCCAAATAAGTTATCAGATTTGAAGAAGCAGAAAAATAATTGTCCTTTCTTCTACTTTTCATTTCAAATATTATGTATATTTGGAGCAGAAACCAATGTGCTTGTGTACCCATCAGGCACAAAAAAAGGAACGAATCATTACAGAAATGGCAGATAATTATTTAGAGAAGCAATATGCTGAATACGAAGCGAGAAAGGCAGCATGGGAAAAGGAGCGTAAGTTTGGCATAGCCAAGAAAAAAACAGTCGCTAACGCACAACCTACCCCTAAAGTTGTGGAAACAGAAAAGCCGGCTAAAGACCAGCCGCAACAAAAAGCTGATAATCAATAAAAACAAAAGTACGTATTTAACGGTATGTTAAATACGTACTTTTGGTATCAAAGAATACGTACTCCTGCATAGCAAAAGTACGTACTCTTGTCATCACTGAAAAACAATCGTTAACAACCTTATAATATCGTTATTTCATCCATAAAAAACCACGACGGATGGCCTACGCCATAATGCCATGTAGGACACTCCTTGGTACCTGTTACCTCTACTTTAATGTAACGTGCCCGAATGGGTTGCGGCGATTCGCTGCGAATGCCACGAAACTTAACTTCGATCGAACGATCTTCGGGCAGGTTGTGAGTCTCTAAATGGGTATAGGTAACACCATCATCCGAATACGAGTAAACGACCCGAAGCGGAAACAAAATCCACTGTCCAACCTGATGCAGAAAATCGGTTTCGATGCTCCGAAACTCCTTCGATTGTCCCAGATCGACCACCAATGCGCCATCTTTTCCTTCCCAGCCTACCCAGCTTTCTACAAAGGTAGAACCGCCAAAGAGCCCGTCGGTGAGTGCCGTTTCTCCTACCTCTTTATATCTTCCTGTGGGTTCGGTCAGGTAACTCACTTTAGCTCCCAAAGCAATACTTTGCCGGGCACGAGGCATGTAGCGTTCTTTGTATAGTTGGCAATACTCTACCGGAGAGTTATTTCTCTCGTTCAGGGTAGGTACTTTAAATGCCTTTACACGTTCTTCGAACAGGGTGAGTTTTCGGTTGATATCGTCGAGATCTTTCTCGTTTTCGGTACGGGCTATTTCAAGTTCGGAGTACTGCAAAGGCAAACGGGCACGCTGCACACGCTTCAACAGCCTTTCATCTCCCGACACAGCTTTCTCGGCCTCATCAAACAGGGCATTGTACCGCCTCATCAGTTCGGGCTTAAGCATTCCTTTTTTGTGCGACACGGGCGAATCGTAAATCCACAACCGCTGTCCGCTACCGATCAATGCACCTTCCATCACCTTGATGTAGCGATAGATCGGAGCAGCTGCTTCGCCATAATACCCGTGCAGAAAATGCTGCATGAGCGAATCTGTATTCGCCTCCGGATTCCACATCAACTTCGATACGAGATAGGCACGCAGTTCGGCAAAATCGCCTCCCCGACTACCGGCAATCTGCGAGAAATGCATCGTAGCATGGTGTTGCTTGAAGAGGCGTATATTATCCTGCAAAATATGAAAATTAGGGAAAGGGGCGAGATAGTTATCAAAATTGATACCGTAATCCCAAACAAAAATATTATCGGTGATGGCCGACCATCCTTGCATTGCCTTCACAAACTCGCGTCCCGAAGCATTCTCGGTAAGCGAGACCTCGCGGTTACAATCGATATCGCAAAGCATAATATTGACGTTGGGCAACGGCTTGAGGTGTTTGGGCGGATTCATGGTATAGAGATAGGCCAAGGTCGAAAACTCTTTATCGGGGAAGCGTGCTGCCAGCTTGTTGAGAAACGTAATGACACTACCCGAGAGTGCTCCCTCGCGATCATCGATCGCCTTGCAGGAATCGCACGTACAATTGGTGTAGTTTCCATCGTTCTGACTTACCGAGATGATGTGCTTATCGGGATTGGCTTTAAAGATGGAGTCGATACGTTGCGATACAATCTCAAACACATCGGGATTGGTAAGACACCATTGACTGGCTTTGCCCGGATGACGTTTCCCTTTAAAGAAGGAGTAGTATTCGGGATGAGTTTTGCCATATACATCGGATGGCAGCAGTTTATCGAACGTATGTACCCAATAGGTCGCGGCAAAAACCTCGCTGGGTTCTTCGAGACGATGCCACCATTTATACAGAGAATCACGGGTGGCATAACACTGGCTCTGCCGATAACGGAAAGCCGGATTATCGATCTTGTCGATGAGCGGAAGGGTAATGGTTTTTCGGGGAGTGAACGAGTATTCGTTTTCGCCCCAGTAGTCTACCCCAAGGTATTGTTCGAGAAGTGTCACTACACCATAAACAACACCATTGTCATTGCCGCCACTGATTTTCAAGATACCATGCTGCGTAGAAAGTGAAAAACCATCAGAAGTTACCGAAGGTAACTCTTGGTGACTACTAATCAGCACATCACCTTTTTTAGCAGTCTGATTACAATGTATCGGCAAAGACGAACCACTTATTTTTTGAATGAAATTCTGCAAAAGATTAGCTGCTGTACGTTCTGCAGATGTATCGTCCGAAAGGATAATACGGGCAGTTGGTTTTCCTTTTTTCACCAAAGATACCTGGGCTCTAAGTTGGATACTCAGGATAGCTACAAAAAGGAAAAAGCACAGTTTCAAAAAGAGTCGATTCATGTTTTATTTCAATTAAAGGTTATCTATTTATATATAATACAACTGAAAGGAATAATATACTAACAAAAAACCCCTGTTCTTTCATTGTAAACTGAAGAACAGGAGTTTTTAAGGTTATCGATTACCTTTCTATAATTCCATCATAAAGAGTAATATAGAAAGGTTTACTTTATTCAAATAAATTTATTTCCGATAAATTTATAAAGTTACCATAGGCGGTTAATGGCTTAATCTGTACATAACGCGCCTCGCTCGATTTCTTAAATTCAATATACTGAATAAACGGATTGGCAGCCGAAGAACCTCCCTGAGCTGGTTGAGCGATAGAAGTCTCGCCATAGCTCACCCATTTTACACCATCTTTACTAACCAAAACCTGGAACTTATTCAATGCGTAGTTTGAATAGGAATATTTTCCATATCCTGCTGTAATCGATAGCCCTTTAGGGGTATGCGCCGCGTGCATATCTATTTCAATAGGAGCAGCACCTCCTATTGATCGTAGATAAGAGCTATTGTTATTGCCATCCAGCAAATATGCGATTGAATAAGAGTCGTCATAAGCCGGTGCGGCACATTTAATCTCAAAATCTGTCCGCTTGATATTGGTAAGACCGGATAATGCCTCAGTCCCTTTAAAAAGTAAATTGCCCGGATAGGAAAGAGCTACATTTACCTTTACATACACAACGCTTCTGTTTGAACTGATAGTACCGCTATTTCCACCTTCGACAGATGAAAGACGAAGTGGAAGCAAATAACCATTATCGCTAGTCAACGTATTCACGTTTGCCAAAGAAACCGAAATAGAATCGGTTGAGGAATATGCTCCGGACTTAATGGTCGCTTTATTGGTAAGCGTATAGTTCTCGGCGGGCAGCAAAGCATAGGTCGTTTTATTCGCTGTATTATAACTGGCAACCAACGCATCATCGGGAGTAACATTGATTTGTACATCGTTGGGAGCGGGCATAGTAGAGCGAACAATAAAACTATATTTTGGCTGTATGCTTCCGGTGACTACATTCTCTGTTTTATTGAGCATCAATGATACAACATAAGCATCTGAGGGATCTATTTCTGTTCCGATGTAGTATTTAGACGGTACAGCTATAGTCTCTTCATTATCGCATGCAACGCAGCAAGGCAGTATAGACAGCGCAAGCGCAGCTCTCCAAATTATATTTCTTAATTTCATTTTTACTAAGTGTTTAATACATTATTACTATTTTCCATCCGATCTGACGCCATGCTCCCATCTTACCACTCCATTGGTAGCAGTACCCGTGTTTCCGTGGCCGGTTGCATCCTTAAATGTAGACCCTTCGCCTTCATTCAACTTCCAATAGCCTTCGAGTCCCTCTGTATTCGGGTTGATAGTAAACATATTGTTCTGTATTTGCGTTTGAGAAATAGCTTTGGTCCAGAAACGAAGCTCACTCATCATAACATCCGCTCTTAGGTAACTGCCTCCACCACAAAGACCAAATTTATCTTTACTCAACACAATTGGTCTATTGGGTAAATCGAGCACTGCATCGACCTTACCATTAATATAAATAGTTAGTTTAGGTCCATCGCATACAAATGCCAAATGATACCATTGCTTAGCATTGAACGGCGTGGGACAGTTAATTTGAGTACCCAATGTTTTAACCTGCAAAATATTACCGGCTATAGGAGCATCGCCGAAACGAATATAGATTTCATCGCCTCCAAAAGCACCAAAGACTGCCTGATTGTTTAGCTGACCGATACCGGTACCCAACATACTCATGTTAACACGGAACTCAACCGACCATTGCAACAGGCTGTAATCCTGTCTCATGGCCAATGTAGCCGGTTTGCTACCAGTCATTACCGGAACCGAAGTAATAATGACCGGATCAAGGATATAAACCATTGTGCTTAGGCTATTCATAACATCGCCATTTGTCTGAGCAATGCTAATCGGTAGCGCATATTTATTCCCCGTATCAAGCATTTCCTGAGTGATAGGCTTTATGGTAATAGGGGTTACACTAGCACCAACTTTGCCCGTTTGTATTACTGCCGATTTTTCGGCAAACTCATAACATGCGTCGGGAAGCAAAACATATTCCGTACCGTTCTTTTTGTTAAAAGCGTCCAATGCACTTTGACTCACATCTAACGAAACGTTTACATCGTGAGTGACCTTTTCAGTAGCCCTCACCGTAGCTGTTACTACGACAGGAGACTCCATATCAATTGTTACTTTTTTGGAAGTGCTCACAAAAGCTTCCGACAAGTAAATAGCATCATTAATTACCTTATATTCGGCATCATTACACCCTGCGAAGAGGAGTAAGGAAAGTGCTAATGTTGCTGCCGACATCATTTTAAAGTCAAATATCTTTTTCATAATCTTCTTCTTTTTCGTAAACTATTTAACAGAAGGATTCATTATCTGAATGGCATTACGCAAGAAAGGATACGTTCCTTCTTTGCCCGATACGGTAAATTCATACTCCATATGGAAAGTACCGACACCGCCTTTACGTACTTTACGACCGTTAATGACAGGATTCCATCGTGCCATACCTTCTACCGACCGTACGACTTTTCCATCGGGTGTAGTGAATGAAACCCCACCCGTTTGCGCATAGCTCTCAAAATTTTCGCAAACAACAAACTTAGCGGCACACTCCTCCGGAGTTAAAACACCTTTATAATGTGAGATAACTCTATTTAAGCGATTATTAAGTCCGGATTCACCCGTAGCAGCATAAGCCTGCGAAATAAAGTAGTCGAAGTACTTACCCATTTCGGCGGGTATTTCACTATGTTCGGGCTCTCCATCTATAGCGAGTATGCGTCCTGTACCCGAAGCAGGTCCTATGCGCTTAGACAAGGTCTCGATAAAAAGAGCAATGCGGCCATTATACGCCATTTCTTTGTTTGTTTCGAAAGGCTGTGCATAGCTCGGTTCCCAATCCAAATCGAACCCGTCATAATTATACTTATCAATAGTGTCGCATACGGCATTTGCGTATCTTACGATAGAAGCTCTGATCGCTTCTTCATCGCCATCTACCCATCCCCAAAACTTATGCCGATCATCCCGACTACCGGCATGCTCAGTAGGAGTAATCTGATCGCCCATTTCCAACACAATGAAACAAACCAACGCTTTGGTTCCTCTTTGCTGCTGTACTAATCGCAAATCTCTAAGCATATTTTCTGTTGGATTTTTCCAACCACCCCACATACTTATTACATCCACACTATCGGGTAGGCCAGCCATACAGTTAACTAAACTAGCACCTTTTCCACTCCAGTTACCAAACCACCCGAATGCAATAGGATGATCGGATTTTCTGTAAGCACGCAATTGTTCATAATATTCAGGCGTTTTGTTCGACTCCAACAAGTTTTCTTTTATTTGGGGTTCCAGATCAGTCCAATCATCGCATGAGGCAATCATGCAACCCAAGCCTAAAAATGGCAGTATGACTCTGCTTAATATCTTTTTCATAATTCAATTTCATTTAGTATTAGTTAGTTTCTTTGCCACCATAGTTTTGTAGCATATGTATCTGCTCCGCCCAAAAGTGTAACTGCCGCTTCGACATTCGTCTTATTGGTAGTGTACTCATTGTACGAAAATGGCAAACGATTTGGTATCTTTACCGGATACTTTGGAGTTTCGACCAGATCAAAAACTTTCGGATAACCGGTTCGTCTCATTTCACTCCACGCCTCTTGTCCCAACGGCCAAAGAGCAATCCATTTCTGTGTGATGATACGCTCTAGCTTTTCTTCGCTTGAAGCTCCATCATTCCATTTGATAGTAATGGTGCTAACAGCATTAGTAGATGGACCCGCTGTGATAGAACTAGGATTAGTATAGTTGGCCTGTGTACTCGTGCCATCCGCTAGGTAAGTATCTGCTCCGCTTACTCCCCATTGACCGAAGGATAGTTTGATACCTTCTTCATAAAAACTCTGAGCAGTTCCTCCCATATTCCAACCGGCCAAAGCTCCCTCTGATCTAAGGAATGCTACTTCGGAAGCATTCATCCACATCAAACGATCTGCCTTAGCTACAGCAGGAGAAGAAAATTTACGAGCATCAGCTTGAAGAGTTATATTAATACCCGAACGCATACCGGCATATGTTATATCTCCCCATGTATCACTAGTTACTTTCCGGAAGTATTTAGATTGACGAGGATCTTTATAGCCTTGCATATAAGTAAGAATGTCTGCACATACACGAGCATCTCCATAAGCATCCCACATCACATTGAGCGGATTGCCTTTTGCATAATAGTAGCTGGCATTATCGGCATTGGAAGTAATCAAACCGATCATATGCCCAACAGCCTCTTCGGCTTTCTGCTTAGCCAGTGTAGGATTGGAGAAACGAATACGAACTGCCAAACGTAATTTTAATGAATTAGCAAACTTTACCCATTTCGTAAAATCGCCTTCGTAGGCATTATCGTACTTCTTCATCGGAGCTGCGCCCGGATTAGCAGCAATATAGTCGGTGAGCGTTGAAATAGCATAATCCAAATCTTCAAACATATGCTTATATACCTCCTCCTGGCTGTCATATCCTACATATAGGTCTTTGTTGTTGATCTTTGAATAAGGAATAGGACCATACATATCGGTAACGCGATGCATGACTGCCACGCGAAGCAATTGTGCCCAAGCCCAATAAATACCTTCGCCGTTGGTCTGTTCCTTTACTTCACTCCATGCCTGATAAAAACCAGGTACAATATCTTGAAACGGAGCAGAGTACCAACTGGTAGGAACCACATACAGAGGTGGGTTCTTGGCTGCACTCCAACCATCGTTCGTAAACATCATGTAGCGGCTATACATATCACCCACCAGATTTTCGTCCATCTGATAGTTGTTCTCCTGAGCCGAAACAACAAAATCGGTCATTTGAGGGAAAAATGCTCCCAACAAATAATTATCTCCTTCGAAATCCTCTTTCGAGACTTGTCCGATCGGACGATTCAAACTGCTATCATCCATGCATGAGCCTAAAATAGAAGCTCCTGCAAACAGAGAGCCCAAGGCCATCACTTTTATCAAATATTTATTTCTCATTGTCTTCGATTTAAAATTGAAATTTAACACTGAAGCCGAAGTTACGTAAACTTGGTTGCATAAAATAGTCCAAACCTTGATAGTATGTACCTGTAGAGGCAGTAGATTCGGGGTCAAACGGTGCCTTGCAGTAAATCATCAACAGATTACGTCCTACAAGAGATAAATTCAGATTCAGTTTATTGTTGAACCATTTAGCGGGCAATGTATACCCCAAAGAAACTTCTTGCAAACGCACATTAGTAGCGCTGTATACATATTGAGAAAGAATACCGTTGGATCCACCCACAACAGAGAAGTATTTCTGTGTATCTACCACCCCATTATTAACCGGAACACCACCATTGTTGCGTATATCTGCACTATGTTGCGAAACACCGTACTGATCAAGAATAGCTTGTGTTTGAGACATAACAATACCTCCAAAACGAGCCGAAACCATCACACCAAGATTGATACCTTTATAACTAAAATCATTACGGAATCCCAAATTGCTTGATGGTAATACGCTACCTACCTTCTCGGGATCAGTCAGCGTTTCTGATTCTACATTTTTAGTATCCGGATTAATCCAGACATAGCCCTCTTGATCTCTTTTCAAACGGTTAGTTACGTACAAGTCGCCCATCGTACCACCCGGTTTCAGGATGTACTGACAACCGTCATTTCCACCTTTTCTGATTTGATCGATTGAATAGTAATTACCATCGGACGCCAGATAACGATCTAACAACGAGGTGATCTTGTTTTTATTGAACGAAAAGGTTACATTAGAGTTCCATCCGAAATCGCCCCAACGTTCGTTAAATCCAAGAGCAAACTCCATACCCCAGTTTCGTACATTACCCGATTGTGCATACATCTCGGTATAAGTAGACGACGCAGACAAAGGAACTGTAATAGTCTGATTTTTAGTGTTTGAACGATACCAGGTTACATCTAAATTCAATTTATTATTGAAGAATTTGGCATTCAATCCTGCTTCCCATGAATTGGTTCTTTCGGGATATAACTTATCGAGCGGACGATAAGACTTGGTATTCCATTTGCCTGTAGCCGGATCCCACTTATAAGAAAAAGGAGAGGTAAGCCCATTAGGGATACCCGAACCAACAGAAGCGTACGAACCACGTATCTTTAGATAACTAATAAATTGGGGGAGGTCAACCATTTCGCTAATAACGCCCGACAAACCGATAGAAGGATAAGGGAACGAACGGTCGGGCATGCCGATCAAGGAAGAGTCCCAGTCGTTACGACCTGTCAGAGTCAGATAAATCATACTTTTCCATCCCATTTCTACGCTGGCAAAGATAGAAGTAACACGATGTTTCGGTGCTCCTGCAAAAACCGGATACGAATCGCGTCCATTCTTATCGATCCTCAAATCCGCAGCTAATTTATAACTGATTCAAATAGCGATTTAATTCACCTAATAGTTCCTACTCGTAGCTTTTCCCCCTGCTTTTCTCCTTGATTTCAGGTTATAGGGCATAGCTTCCCCTTTCCCCAGTTAGCTGAAGGCATAAGTAATCCCACGAAAAGTTGTTTTTACGGACTCCAAAGCAACTTGTATGGTTTGTCGGAATAAATATTGAGTACCCATTGTCTGCCTGTCTTTACCCATTTCGCAGGAACTGTAATGAATCGAAAGATAAATCGTTTGACTCGGCTTACCGGTTCAATATCTTCAAACACGGCTGCAACCTTCTCAATAAGGTAAGCATAAAAGTTTTTAGCCATGGCTGTAAGTAGCAGGAATACTGTATTCTCTTTGAGGAATGAACAGGGAAGATGACTCCACCCGAAATCGTTATTCATCATGTCGAATGTTCTTTCACAGGCTCCACGAGCATTGTAGAAGAGTACAATGTCTTTTTCAGAACTTTCATGGTCATTGGTTAAGATGCACCGATAGGTGTATTCACCATCAAATAGGTCCAATTGGTTGTCCTTACGCTTTTGCCTTTGAATAACAAGTCGGTAGTTTTCTTCTTGCAAAAAGGAAGTAAAAGGTATGGAGGTCACTTCATAATTCTCGAAGTTGATTTCTTCTTTTTTCCAATCTGTGATTTTCGTCATTTCTTCATACAGAGACTGACATTTGCCGGCTCGTATGTAGAACTTGTTGCAGTAGCCATGTGTCATACGGATAATCTCTTCCGAATAAGAACCACAGTCCATCCGGCAACGGTCTATGAATATTCCCCTATCGGCCAAACGACGAAAAGTCCGTTGGAGCGTATCCGCTTGACGAAAACGGACATTTGCGTTTGCGGCCCGATTTTCCACACCAACAATGTTACCACCAATAGTTGCCGTGCCGGGGAAATAACCACGTTTTTTCTTGTAAGAATACTGAGTGTCATACTTTTCTGTGGGAATAAACTGGTGGTCGAAGTCCAAGTTATAAAGCGTGTTTGGCTTGAGTTGTTCTGTTTGAAGGAGCATATCGAGCATCAAACTATTAAGCTGTTCCGCCTTATTGAAAGCATAGCTTGCTCCTTTTTGGGAAGTATAGTGGATATCCAATTCTGCGAGTTCTTTTATGCCTCTCAATAAAGTATCCGGACTGGGGATTTCAGTATCCGGGCGTAATTCAAGATGTTTGCCAAGGTGTTTGCCGATATCTTCGATGTGGTCACCGCCGCAATAGTAGATCCAAAATAGGCTCGAAATAATTTCGCTATATTGGTAACCGGCGTAGGAAGAACGTAATCCTAAAGATTTATCGATCACGGAATTCAGTCCTAAACGAGAAAATTCATCCATTGCGTAAAATATACCCCCAAAAGGAGTGATATTATCTGATTTTATGGCTATTTTTGTTGTCATATGCACAAGTACCTTTATGGTTTGTTTGGTAGCACTAATTTAGGTGAATCTTGTGACATAACCAAACCTTGAGGATGTTATTCATCCTCAAGTGTTTGGATTCTCTGAAAATAATATGACTGCGGATTTAAGGTCGATATTGAAATAATTAAAAACATTCGGCATTGCTCCCAAAGCACCTTGATAGCCGGCAATACTGGAAGAAGTCTGTGTGAAACTAGTACCCATATTGGCTGCAATTGAATAGTCTCCAATACGTTTATTTATATTCAACATCAAATCGGCATATACTTGCTGATCATTTGATTTATCAAATCGATAGAATCCTGTTTCGCTGGCAAACAATGTATTAGTGGATGCATAACGCTTCTCTTCATAATCCGCATTCGCATTATCAACACGTACACGTCCGGTAGCGTCTAGCCAGTCAAGTATCTGATATTTCAAAGTGGCATTGGCCATATAGCGTTGTTTTTTTGAACCATGTTGCATACGTTTGGCAATCCAGTATGGGTTTTGCATCTGCATGCCTTGTCCACCCCAGTTCCAGTTCTGAACATTGATTTTACGGCCTTCGTCGTAAGTTTCAAACATTCTGACAGCGTTGAAGTCTTCGCCACGTGGAAACAAATACACAGCCGGAAGTGGATTAAAATACTGTCCTTGTGCAATCATGTTTTGATCGTTCTGAATGATATAACTAAAGCCAACATCAAGCGTCATTTTGTTATCAAGAAAACTAGTCGTATTTCTCACATTAAAATTATAACGATCATATTTATTATCGACGATCAATCCGGACGCATTGGTTGTACCAACCGAAAGATAGGTTTGATTCTTATCCGTCCCTACAGACATAGAAACGGTATTTTGCACATTCACACCTGTATTGAAAAACTTCTCTGGATTATAGTCGGTAGCTGTTCCTTTTTCGCCCCAACTCATGAAAGTATTCGGTTGATTTCCATATTGGTTTTGGAATTGAGGCATGATAAAGGGTTTAGAAAAGGTTGTGCTATTTGAAATATTTACTCTCACTCGTCCTTCTTTACCTTTTTTTGTTGTAATCAGCACTACACCTTGAGCGGCAGTCGATCCGTATAACGCCGCTGCTGCCGGACCACTCAACACCGACATACTTTCAATATCGTCGGGGTTAATATCCGAGATACCTTCACCTTTAGGTTGCGTTGAGTAGAGACCTGCGGTTGAGCCGTTATTTACATTAAAGATAGGTACACCGTCAATTACATATAATGCATTATTGTCTGAAGAGATAGACTTGACTCCACGCATCACAACACGCGTAGCACCACCCATACCTGATGAAGAGGCATTGATATTCACACCGGCCACTTTGCCTGCCAATGCATTCATAAAGTTGGCATCTTTTACAGTTGTCAAATCATCGCCTTTCACCTCCTGTACATTATAGCTCAACGCTTTTTGCGAACGCTTAATACCCAGAGCAGTAACGACAACTTCATCAAGAACTTTCGTATCCTCGAGCATGACAATCTTCAAAGGCTTATTGTCCATTATACGAATATCTTGCGATGCATATCCAATATACGAAACTTCGATAACATCACCCTTGGGCACTACAATAGAGAAATTTCCATCGATATTTGTAATAGTTCCGTTGGCCGCACCTTTGGCCAATATACTAACTCCAATAAGTGGTTCGCCTTTGGCATCTGATACATTTCCTGTTACGGTGAGCTTCACTTGTTGATTTACCGACATGTCATCTTTCCCCTTACTGGAAAGAACCAGATGTTTATCTGCCACCGAATAAGAGACATTGGTACCTTTAAACAAACGATTCATGACCGAAATGATTTTTTCATTCGAGGCTTTAATAGAAACCATTTTATCCGGATTAACATCCTTCGTGCTGTAAACCACAGAGAGCGATGTTTGCCGCCCTATTTCATTTAATACACTTCCGAGCGAAGCATTGGTTACGTCGATATTTATGCGGGCCTCTTGCGCCGAAGCAACAACAAAAGCCGGAATCGACAATAGAAAAAATAACAAGTACTGAAACTTGTGTTTCATGTTTTTCTTCATTTTGTACATTTTAAGTTAGTGAAATGTTTTAAATAGTAAATGTCTATATTGATAAGCCTTGAGAAGCTATCAATAGAAAGAAAGTTTTTTTTAAGGAGCACTATTCATACATTAGATTTTTTGTTTAACAATACAGTTTTCTCAATTTTATTATAATACAGTTTTGTCGTTTTATATACTAAAACATATAACGAATATTTTTTGCATAAAAAAAGAGCCACACCTAAAACATGTAGGTATGGCACTTTTTTAATAGCTTCCGTTCTTTATTTTTTCCTCATCAAATAAACTTGCTTGGCTTCTTTTCGATACGTCAACCGATCTGTCAATGATATAACAGCCAATATATCCTCAATATGATCATCTGTTGAAAACTGACAGGTAAAGCGTTCGTTTTTAATTTGATTATCAACAAATATAAAATGCACATCAAAATGCTTCTCCAAAGCTGCCACAATATTAGCCACAGTAGCTTGCTCAAATATTAGTTTGCCATTAATCCATAAAAGAACATCTGCAGGAGTTGCATATTCTTTTAATTCCGCTTTACGTGTCTTTACATCCACATCCAATGTCTGTCCCGGCTTCAAAATAAAACCCTCACCTGCAATATTAGGATCGTCTACACACACTGAACCACTTAATAAAGTAGTCACTACACGTTCTTCGGTAGCATGTGCACGTACATTAAACTTAGTACCTAATACCGACACATTGATGTTTTTACTATGCACTATAAAAGGAGTATATTCATTACGCTTCACCTCAAAGTAAGCTTCTCCAATTAAATCGACAGAACGATTATTGCTCCAAAATTCCTTCTTATAAGCTAATTGAGTAGAAGAATTCAACCAAACATGTGTACCATCGGGCAAAAGAACCTGAGCGCGCTGCCCCGGTTCGGTAGACACGATGTAAGAATCTGCATGTTTGTGGGAATACCAGGCAAAGACACCAACGGCAAAAACAGCCCCTATCAGAAAAGCCGCTACATTCGCAACATATCTCTTCCTGCCGAAGAAGAATTTCGGCTTCAGCTCTTTTTTCTTAAGACTCCTTTTGAATACAGCAAGAGACTTCTCGGTGTCTACCGCATTCATAGCAGCCTCCCGATCGCTTAAAAAAAGTATGTAATACAGATCTTCGAGTGTTTTTCTATTTGCAGCCGATGCTTCAGACCAAGCTTCTACCTGAGTGCACTCTTCCTGACTGGCTTTGCCCTTCAGGTAATTCATTAAAATCGACTCATCCATTATCTTCCAAACAACGGTTATTACCTAACATATAATACCTATTTCAATAGGTAATACATTTATGAGGACAAAGATACTAAACCAGAAACAAAAAATATATATTTATTTAAAAATCATTTTGCTGATCGCGAAATTTAGAGTACGTTTGCTTAAGATATATGGAATAAAAGAATGACCCAAACTTACCTAAAATCGAATGTTGAAGACAACGAAGCCATTATCACTGCCTTAAACAGAGGTGATGAGACTGTATTTGATGATGTTTATCGTTACTACTTCCGCGGATTGTGCGGATTTTGTTCACAGTATGTAGCGGCGGCCGAAGCCGAAGAAATCGTACAAGACACCATGATGTGGCTATGGGAAAACAGAACAAAACTGGTTGCTCACCTAACATTGAAAACACTCCTTTTTACGATTGTCAAGAACAAAGCGCTGAACCGTATTTCGCACCTTGAAATAAAACGCCGGGTGCACCAAGAAATTGCCGACAAATACGAAAGCGAATTTACTTCACCCGACCTATACCTGAACAATGAATTGTTTCAAGTATACGAGCACGCACTTAGCAAACTTTCATTCGAATTCCGACAAGCTTATGAGATGAATAGAAAGGAGAACATGACGCACAAAGAAATAGCTCAAAAACTAAATGTATCGCATCAAACGGTAAATTATCGCATCTCGCAAGCTTTAAAAATATTAAGAGTAGAATTGAAAGATTACTTACCCCTGTTCCTTTTGTTTTCTTATTGGAATAAATTCCTCCTTTAAAACAGCTTATCCATTATGTTGCATACGAATTAGCAATGACGTATCAAAACCATTTGACTGCAACCGATCTATGATAGGCTGATATAGCGACTCATCCATCGTCTTTGTACGACATAATACCCATAAAGTAGAACGCCGGGGGTTAGAAACTACCACCCAAGAGTAATCGGAAGCTAAATCGATAATCCAGTACTTACCATAAAAGGGGCGGAAGAAACTCACTTTCAGACGGGCGTTTCCAAAGCCTTCAACAATCACAGCACGACCGTTAGCCCTCTTAAGTTTACCATTTTTATAGCCCGAGTTAATCACTTTAACATAGTCTTCTTTAAGTACATAAAGAGCCGACACATCGGTCATACCCTTCTCGAACCACTGAGGGTAGCTCGATATCTCGTACCATACTCCCATGTAGCGCTCTAAGTCAACAAACGGAACGGTGTGTATATCTTCGGTAAGAGGTGTCTTTATCATTGGCTTATTGTTATATATCGATTCACATATCAGTTGCTTACTCTTATTATTTGAGAGATGATCTACCATACATCACCTCTCAAATAATAAGAGTAAGCAATTATTCATACTCGCAAGTGATGTAATCAGTCAAGACTTAATCCATAGGAATTGATCAACATATCATACCCTGATTCGCTGTAAGCACCGTTGGCTCTAACCTGAGGCAATACTTTTAAAAACGCTTCCACCTGAGTCAGAAAATGGTTATAATCCTTCATCTCCTTTTCATGACCGGGCACTGCAGGCAGTTTTTTAGCAAGTTCCAACTCTTTGGTTAGTTTGGCTACATCATCATTGATACGGGCATCACGCATGGCGTGTCTACCGGCATATAAGTTGATAATATTTTGTACTTCGCCAGACATCTTACCAATAGCTACAATGTGTTCTTTCAATGGATTCTCAGCTAATATCACTTGTTCTGCTTGTTCCGTAAACGGAGTCAGAATATCATAAATATTTTGTTTGTACTCAGACATTTCTATGCTTAATTGATAATTAGCCTGCAATAGCTTGTCGGCTTCCGTCACATTCTTCTCTTTCATGAAATTTTGATAAGCATCAAAATTCATATAAAACTCGTTACGGGTATTGAAAAGTCCTGCATAATTCTGTATCAGGTTCCGACGTGTGGCTGCATTGAAACAACTGTCGGGCTTCATCAATATAGCGCTGTCCTTGGGCGAAATCATCGGTTCTACGATGGTAGGAACAGCAGGTGCTTTCCCTTTAAGGTTCATATAATCCAACAGAGCATTAATCTCTTTTTCATTCACAAGGTTTTTCAGCACTTCCAGAGAAGTACTATAATAGCTAATTACTTCTTTTGCTTTTTGCAATTCGGCCATGGTAGCTGGGACGCCTGCCTGTTTATTACTATTGCCCGAACAAGAGAGCAATAAAAAGAGGCTAATGAGTGTGCCGAAGCACAAAACAATCTTTCTCATAACAATTTGTTTAATTAATTATAAATACTATATGCATTGAAAATAGAAACAATACAACTAAAACAAAATAAAACCTCTTTTGCTTTCAAGAAGGCAAGAAAAGATACATTAAAATGAATATTCAATAAAATGCAATCTTACCCACCCTATAGCACAAAAGTTGGCTACTCTCACGAGCAACCAACTTTTCGTTAACCTTAAATCTAATACTTATGAAAAAAACATGATACAAAGATACATAAACAGATATAACATGCAAATTTTCAGTCACAAACAGACTATAATATAACATGGTTTAATAGTAGAATCGGCTTATTAACACAGGACTGCGTTTATGTTAATTTTTAACACGACAATTAAAAGCGATAACGAAAGTTAAGAAGATAACAACAAAAGGCACTGCAAGAAGATTGATTTGCGCAGACGTACTAGCCAAAATCACAACGCCACAAGATATTGAAAACGCATATTAGCTGTATCCGAAGTACTGAAATATATACGCCAGCCAATCTCCGGAGATTTACGAACGTTGAAAAATTAGCCCAAACGGCTTTATTATCATGAGGTACAGCAATATAGCATCTCCTTAACAGCCATAAAAACAGCTTTATACTAACAAACAAAAAGAAAAACATAAATTATATAAAAAATAAATGCAATTACATAAAACAATTAGCGAGTTAATGCGTTTATTATAGTGTAAATCGGACTGAAACAGATATGAGTATGTGAATATACATAGCTGGCATATATGTCTCCCCGACATATATAGGAAAGATTACATAGTAGTTTTGTCGTGTTTTATTTTGTGTTTGTGTTGTGACGGTGCTCCGATGTGAATCGAAGTACCGTTTTTTCTGTGTATATTTGCCCCATCAAATTAAACTCAAAAATCATTATGAGCCTAAAACATCAAGCATACAAAGAAGCAAATATCCGCTTTCTGCAAGAAAATCTTCAAGAAGAAGGGATTATGGAACTACCGTGTGGTGTGCAGTACAAAGTTATATTGAAAGGTAATGGTCCCATGCCCACCGCTCGCAGCACCGTGAAGGTGCACTACCGGGGAACTTTGATTAATGGCAAGGAATTTGATAATTCATTCGCTCGCAAGCGCCCCGAAGTATTCAGAGTCAACGAAGTGATCGAAGGTTGGCAAGAGGCCCTAAAAGCAATGCCCGACGGATCGCGCTGGATGATTTACATTCCCTACGAATTAGGCTACGGCACACGCGCATGTGGCAATATCCCCGCCTACTCCACACTCATCTTTGAAGTAGAGCTGCAAGGAGTCAAATAAACAAGCAATTATGAAGGTACAAGAATCGAAACGAGCCATTATCATCGGTGCCACTTCGGGTATCGGGTATGAGGTAACCCTGCAACTGTTGCAGCAAGGATGGAAGGTAGGCATTGCCGGACGGCGACAAGAAGCGCTCGAAGCTCTGCAAAAGACCGACTGCACAAGGATTGAGATACAAGCATTGGACGTAACCCAACCACAAGCTACCGAACAGTTACAGCAGCTCATCGATAAACTGGGCGGAATGGATTTGTTTCTGCTGAGTTCGGGCATCGGATACCAGAACATGAAGTTAGATGCCGATATCGAGTTGAGAACTGCACAAACCAACGTCGAGGGTTTCACTCGCATGACGATTGCCGCCTTCCGGTATTTTCAAAAGCAAGGCCGGGGGCACTTGGCCGTTATCAGCTCGATAGCAGGAACCAAAGGGATCGGAGTTGCTCCCGCCTATTCGGCCACCAAACGATACCAGAACACCTATATAGAAGCCTTGGAACAGTTGGCGCGATTGCAAAAACTGCCCATCTGCTTCACCGATATACGTCCCGGTTTTGTGTCGACAGACTTGCTGAAAGACGGTAAGTACCCGATGCTAATGAGCCCGTCGGTTGTAGCAACGAAAATCGTGAAAGCATTACATCACAAAAAACGCATAGCCGTCATTGATTGGCGCTATGCGATTCTTGTGTTCTTTTGGAAAATGATTCCGGGCTGGCTGTGGAAGCGATTGCCGGTAAGGAGCTAACCATCCATCAAACCGGCAATTGACTAACCGGATGTCTTTCGAGCCATTTAACTGCATACGAGCAGGTAGCACTCGGTGTTAATCCTTGAGCAAGCGCATAGTCATAAGCCGCTTTTACCAGCGCAGCAGCTATGCCCTTTCCCTCAAGCGGACGAGGCACGATGGTGTGAATGATATCCAAACTTCCGTCTATCAAACGATACTGCACAAATGCCGTACGCCCCTCGACTTGAGTCTGAAACAGGCTTTGTTCGGGCTGATGAGTTATTTCGTAATCCATAAGTAAATCCTCCAGTTATTTAATGATTCATAAGTATAGGTTCAGTTTGCTTGGTCGGTCTGCCTCAATTCGTTTTCCTCAAACAAATCCTCGACTGTGGGGGTAATAAAGCGAAAACCGGCTTCGAGTATACGTGTAGGGCGCACGTACTGTCCGGAAGTAAGCATCGTGCTCGATTCGCCCATTAACATACGGATAAACCGGACAGGAATCAGCACCGTTGCCAACGCTTTATGGGCTTTTCCCAAAGCTCGCACAAAAGCATGTTGCGTAATTTCCTGGGGAGATACCAGATTCACTACCCCTTGCACCGACTCATTCTCTATAATAAACGCCATGGCTCGGCAAAGATCGTTCATATCAATCCACGGAAAGGGCTGTGTACCGGGACCAAACCCCACTGCCAAACGAGCCTTTTGGATAGGGCGAAGCAGCTGCTGCATCACTCCCCCATCGGGCGAAAGTACCAGTCCAAAACGAGTAATCACTAACCGCGTGCGGCTCGGACAGCGACGTGCCTCCTTCTCCCATGCATAACACAAATCGGCTAAGAATCCCCTTCCGCGGGTATTGGTATACTCGTCCGAAACTATATTATCGGCATAATACCCTACGGCCGATGTCGAAATAAAAAGTTTGGGAGGTTGCCTCAACGTATCGAGTGCATGTACCAAACGATGAGTAAGTTGAACTCTGCTATTGATAATTTCCTGTTGGTACTCCAACGTCCATCGTTTATTGATCGGAGCACCTGCCAGGTTGATAACAACATCGCAATGCGACAACTCATGAACCAGTTCGCCAATCATCCCCTCCCGAAAAAGCCGGCGAGGCAATGCTACAACACGATAACCGATCGCGGTAAGAAAGGCAGTGAGGTGTTGACCGATATATCCGGATGCACCGCTAATAGCTATATTCATGGGCGTTTGGACTATATAATTATGAGATTAGAACGTATAAAAGTGTAAAAAAGTTCTTTGCAACCGAAGAAATGAAACTATCTTTGCTCACCTAAACACGATCGATTAACATAAGAAGCATGAAGAAAAAGCAGATAAGTTACTTAGTAAGCATCAGTCTGGCAGTAGCCATGGGTGCTGCCCTACCCCTGTTGCTTGCCAACACTAGCGTCAACGAACATCAGTCCGTCAAATCCGAAGTTCCCTATTGTGTAACCTCGCCCAGCGTGCCCCAGGAGGTGACATTCGATGGCGTCACCATTGATCTACGTCGCTACGACCGTCGCGAACGCATGGATCGCGAACTGCTATCGTTCACCTATATGCATTCGAGTACCCTACTCATGCTGAAACGCGCCAACCGCTACTTCCCGATTATCGAACCCATCTTGAAAGAGAATGGCATCCCCGACGACTTTAAGTACCTGATGGTGATCGAAAGCAGCCTCAACGTACTGGCAAAATCGCCCAGCGGAGCAGCCGGGCTCTGGCAAATCATGCCGGCTACGGCACGTGAGTTGGGGTTGGAGGTAAACGATAACATCGACGAGCGTTACCACATAGAGAAGTCGACCCGTGCCGCCTGCAAATACTTCAAGCAGGCTTATGCCAAGTATGGCGACTGGATGTCGGTATCGGCAGCCTATAATGCCGGTCAAGGGCGTATCTCTAAACAGCTCGACAAGCAATTGGCCGATCATGCGATGGATTTGTGGTTGGTCGAAGAAACCTCTCGCTACATGTTCAGATTGCTGGCAGCTAAAGAGGTCTTTTCTTGTCCGCAACGCTTCGGTTTTCTCTTAAAGCAAGAGCAACTTTATCCACTCATTCCTTATACCGAGCAACAAGTTACGACAAGCATCGAAAACCTCAGCGAATATGCCGAAAAGCAGGGTATCACCTACGCACAACTACGCGATGCCAATGCGTGGCTGCGCGAACCTTCGCTACAGAACAAAAGCGGCAAGACGTATGTTTTACACATACCGACACAGGCCGGAATGTATTACGATCCGCTCAAAACCATTGCCCACGATAAGCGTTGGGTGATCGATTAATAACCAATAGATAGAGGAACGAAAGGAGGCAGCAAACGTGAAGAAGCGACTCAAACAGTTTATGAACAACGAAGCATTAAAGCGCAAGCTATACATCGTTATTTTTGAATCGGATACACCAGCAGGCAAAGCATTTGATATTTTGCTTATCTGCTGTATCTTGTTTAGTGTCTCCATCGTCATTCTCGAAACCGTGCCGGGGCTGCCGACTTATCTCGCCACGCCATTCATTATACTGGAGTATGTATTTACAGGATTTTTCACCTTCGAATACCTCACTCGCGTCTACTGTTCGCCACATCCTAAAAAGTATATTTTCAGCTTCTTCGGCATCATCGACCTGCTGGCCACACTGCCGCTCTACCTTGTCTTTCTGGTACCGAGCTTGCGACACCTGCTTATCATACGCGCCTTCAGACTCATCAGGGTGTTTCGTGTTTTTAAATTATTCAACTTTCTCATGGAGGGGCAAATGTTGTTGCGCGCACTCCGGCAGAGCAGTAAGAAAATCGCCGTATTTTTCTTTTTCGTGGTTATTCTGGTTACATCGATCGGTACGTTGATGTATATGATCGAGGGTTCGCGCCCCGACTCTCAGTTCGATAACATACCCAACAGCATTTATTGGGCCATTGTCACGATGACTACGGTAGGTTACGGCGATATTACGCCGGTTACACCGATGGGAAAGATGTTGTCGGCCTTTGTCATGCTACTGGGTTACACCATTATAGCAGTGCCTACGGGTATTGTATCCGTGTCAATGATGAAAGAGTATAGAAGGCAGCAAAATGTGGAATGCCCCAATTGTCATAAATCGGGACACGAAGAAACGGCAGCCTATTGCAAGTATTGTGGTACCAAGTTGAACGAACACCAGAGTCATCCAAGTTAAAGGTTCCGACGATCTGCCTCAAAGGTTCCGACCATCCACCCCAAAGGTTCCGACCATCGCATCACTTTTGTTTCTCGGTCAAGTACTTCCAGTACCTCACTGGCATGTCTTGCTTATGCTTACGCGGATTGAGCCGCTCTTTGATAGCGATTGATTTGAAATAAGTTTTCCAGAGTTGCTGAAAGAGCTGTTCGTCTTTATCCATCATACTTTCGCTCAACATGCCCGTTATCAGATGTGCTTCGGGGCTACCATCCTCAAAGGTTACTTCGGTTACATGGCGCAGGTCGTAATAGAAACCATATTGACGCTTCATATCATAAATGAGCCATCTCTGATCGGCAAACCTGTCTTTAAAGTGGTCGATCACCAACGGAAGGGCATTGTACTGAGGTTCGTAGGCAGCAAAGAAAGTGCCGTCGGCAGCTTTTTGAAAACGAACAAACTGAAGCAGGCGTACGCGCTCCCAATCTACCTTCTTCCATATTTGAGCCAGCTGCAATACATCGGGATCGCCAAAGTTAACTTCGATCGAAACCGGTGAGTCGATCGCTTTGCGTATGTAACGGAAAAGAATCATCGCCACCTCGGGCAGTTCCGACAACCAGCTTTGGGTGATGCAGGCCAGTGCCGAGGGCGAGAGTTTCTTCTGCAAACCACGCCACACACGCCCGGCCTTCTCCTCGTCGGTAACCACCGTCAGCACTTCATCGTAAAACAACGGCAAAGGCTCTCCTTCCGATAGCAGTGCATCGGGAAAGGTTTTGCGAAAATAGGCATCGAATACAGCCGTAAGCAAACCCTCGAACGTGCGGTCGTAAATAAATATATTCAATCGGTAAAGAATAAAGTCAATTGATTCTCATCTGTTTTCTTCTTGGTTGGCTTGGGCAACAGTAAGGTGCGCACCGTTTGCGGAGTCATCTCATGAATGGTCTTCATGGTGAGTTCGTTGGTTGTAATAAAGTATTGCGCTTTTTTCATCACCACCCCTATCTTCTTTAGTTGATAGAAGCCCAAGCGAGAGTAGCGACGGGAGGCAATGATCAGTTTGGCCGACTTTACGCCGATGCCCGGCACCCGCAGTATCATTTCATAATCGGCCCGGTTGATGTCGATGGGAAACTGCTCTGGATGACGCAACGCCCATGCCAGCTTCGGGTCGATCTCCAGATCGAGGTCGGGATAGGCATCATCGACTATCTCATCTACCTTAAAATGATAAAAACGCATCAGCCAGTCTGCCTGATAGAGGCGATTCTCGCGCACCAGCGGAGGTTGTTTGAGAGCAGGCAGACGGGTATCGTAGGCGTTGACCGACACATAGCCCGAGTAGTATACACGCTTCATGGTAGGACGTTGATAGAGAGCGGACGACAGACCGAGGATGTCTTTGTCCGTTTCGGGGGTAGCACCTACAATCATCTGGGTGCTTTGTCCGCCCGGAGCAAAACGCGGGGCGTAGCGAAACTTCTTCCGTTCTTCATTACTCTCCAACACCCCTTGCTGAATATAAAGCATCGGGGCAAACACGCTTTGGTGATCTTTCTCGGGTGCAAGACGCTTGAGGCTGGCTTCGTTGGGTATCTCGACATTCACACTCAGACGATCGGCGTAGAGTCCTGCTTCATTAACCAATTCTCGGCTGGCACCGGGGATGCTCTTCAAGTGGATATATCCGTTAAACCGATGTATCGTGCGCAAATCTTTAATCACCCTTACCAAACGCTCCATGGTATAATCGGGGCTGCGCACCACGCCCGAGCTCAGAAACAGCCCTTCGATGTAGTTGCGGCGGTAGAACTCAATGGTCAGATTCACCAATTCGGATACCGAAAGAGTAGCTCGCGGCAAATCATTGCTCCGTCGGTTGATGCAATAGGCACAATCGTATATGCAATAATTGGTCAACATGATCTTGAGCAGCGAGATACAACGTCCATCTTCGGCAAAGCTATGGCAAATACCCCAACCTCCCACTGTATTGCCGAGCATACCGGGCTTGTTGCTGCGCACCGTTCCGCTCGATGCACAGGAGACATCGTATTTAGCCGATTCGGCCAATATCTTCAGTTTTTCTAATACATGATCGTCCATAGCCAAAAAAACCACACCTGAAGGCGTGGTTTCCAAAATTCTTTTACGAAAATCAGCTTACTTCTTGCTCTCTTCGATAGATACTTTGCGGAATTCCTTCATTGCTTTCTCAATTTCCAAAGAAACCTTACGAGCACGAGTTCCAGCAGCTTTATTACCATTCTCAACCTGAGCGTTTGCGTCTTTTGCGAATTCAGCACAAAGAGCAGCCAATTTTTCTACTAATTCTTTCATAATCCTTTTTTATTATCGTTAATAATGATGGGCAAAAATACATTCTTTCCTGAAATAAATACATAAAAAGAAAGTTTTTTTTGATCCATTCCGCTAAAATAAATCAAAACAAAGATGATTTAAAGTCTTTCATCCTCTTTTTTATACATTTTCGTGCATAAAACCGTTTGTTAATAGCCATCTAAGGCATATCTCCACACATCCGAAGTTGTTCGTTTACACAATGGCTGTCTGTCACCAAATACTTCTTTTTTATCAAAGTTATCAATCTAACAAACAGGCGACGTCCAAAATCAATTCTTTATAATAGGTATAATGAATCGAAAATCGTTTTGCATCTATATATAAAAGAGAGATGGCTCGGAATACTTTTTGGTTTGTGAGTACTACTTCGCACCGAAATAAGCGGAATAGTTGGTGACAATCAAGATATTTACTACTTTTGCAATCATAATTTATAATTCATCATTCATACTAATAAGATATGTCCTTATTAACTAACTTATTCAAGAAGAAAACCGACGATGGAAAAGCTGTTGGCAATGTAGAGGATTTTGTTTCGCTGACACGCGTATACTTCCAATCGGTTATTGCTATAAACTTAGGTATCACGAACATCCGTTTCCTTCCGGATGTAGCTAACTTCAAACGTCTGTTTAAAGTGCCCACACAAGGTGGAAAGCTCGGTATGGCCGAGAAGTCGGCTTCGCGCAAAATGCTGATGCAGGATTATGGCTTGAGCGACACCTTTTTTAAAGAAATAGATGCTTCGGTAAAGAAAAACTGCCGGACACAAAACGATGTACAAGCATACCTGTTCATGTATCAAGGGTTCTCGAGCGATTTGATGATGCTTATGGGCAACCTCATGCAATGGAAATTTCGCATGCCCTCGTTCTTTAAGAAAGCGCTTCGCGGGATGACGGAGAAAACCGTGCACGATGTATGTACCAAAGCCGTATGGAAAAAAGACGATGTACACAAAACGGCTATGACCGTGCGCCAATACAAAGAGCGTTTGGGCTACTCGGAACAGTGGATGTCTGAATACGTATATAACATCATTATCCTGGCAAAAAAAGAGCCGAAACAGAAGGACGAAAACGCCAAATAGGCAAGCGTTATAAAACAGAAACAGATAGTGTTATAAAAAAAAAAGAATCGTAAAAGAGATACGATTTATAAAGCGGAGAATTGTGTTCTCCGCTTTTTTTACTATATTTAGCATCTATAGATTTGTATAACTTCCAAAAACAACCGCGTATGAAACAAAAGAAAATGCTTTCAATCACACTTTCACAGTTAAAACAACTTTATTGCCAAGAGCTTCCGGAGCTCACTTCACTGGCCGCAGAAAGCCTCGACGAGGCCGACTTCAAAAGCCGGATAAGCAAGTATCTGGACGCACAACCTTCGGCAGGAAGCAGTGCAGACAAGCAAATTCGATTGCTACTCAGCTACGATGGACAGTATATTCACGAACTCTCGACAGGAGAAGACATAGAGATACGCACGTTGGCGTTGCTCCGTCAGTTCATCACCGGACAAATGCCCGATACGGATATGCCTACCGATCTGTTCATCGATCTATACTATCAGTTCAAGCGACTGAAACAACCTGAAGCCACTCCTCTTTCGCCCAACCGTATCAAGAACCGCACCGAACGCTGGCCCACCGGACTGAACAAAGAAGTGGTGCGAATCAGGGAGGAGAACAAGGAGCGAATGCTTCATGTATTGATACAACGTATCGAAACCCGCAAAGCCGCGGCCACCCGCTTTCACTTTGACGAGGGTATCAGTTACGAAGAGAAATACCGGATGGTAAGCGAATGGTGGAACGATTTCCGTTTCCACCTGGCCATGGCGATCAAAAGCCCTGCAGAGCTCAACCGGTTTCTGGGCAACTCACTGTCGACCGAAACCATGTACCTGCTATCGCGTGCCCGCAAAAAAGGAATGCCGTTCTTTGCCACTCCTTATTATCTGTCGCTACTCAACGTAAGCAACGAAGGCTATAACGATGAAGCCATTCGAAGCTACATATTCTACTCGCCCGATCTGGTCGAAACCTACGGGCAGATCCGTGCTTGGGAAAAAGAAGACATTGTAGAGCCCGGCAAACCCAATGCGGCAGGCTGGCTCTTGCCCGACGGACACAATATTCATCGCCGATACCCGGAAGTAGCCATCCTGATACCCGATACAATGGGGCGTGCCTGTGGCGGCCTATGTGCTTCGTGCCAGCGTATGTACGACTTCCAAAGCGAGCGGCTCAACTTCGAGTTCGACTCATTGCGCCCCAAAGAGTCGTGGGACAAGAAACTGCGCCGATTGATGACGTATTTTGAAGAGGACACACAGTTGCGCGACATTCTGATAACAGGAGGCGATGCGCTGATGAGTCAGAACAAAACCCTGCGCAATATGCTCGATGCGGTATATCGCATGGCCGTACGCAAACAAAAAGCCAACCTCGACCGCCCCGAAGGCGAAAAGTATGCCGAACTGCAACGGGTACGGTTGGGCTCGCGCCTATTGGCTTACCTGCCCATGCGTATCAACGACGAGCTGGTCGAGATATTACGCGATTTCAAAGAAAAGGCTTCGGCCGTGGGGGTGAAGCAGTTTATCATCCAAACACACTTCCAAACGCCACTCGAGGTAACGCCCGAGGCGGAAGAAGCGATCCGGAAGATTCTATCGGCCGGATGGCTTATCACCAATCAATTGGTCTATACCGTAGCCGCATCGCGCCGCGGACACACCAACCGGTTGCGGCAGGTGCTCAATAAGCTGGGCGTGCTTTGTTACTATACCTTCTCGGTGAAGGGTTTCGATGAAAACCATGCGGTGTTTACGCCCAACAGCCGGTCGATGCAGGAGCAACAGGAGGAGAAGATTTACGGAACCTTGTCGGCAACACAAGCCGCCGAGTTGTCAAGCCTCATAGCTACGGGAGAGGATACCGCCGTACACATCCGCCGATTCATGAAGAAGCACAACCTGCCTTATCTGGCTACCGACCGCAGCGTACTGAACCTTCCCGCTATCGGGAAGAGCATGACGTTCAAGCTGATCGGCATCACCGAAAAAGGCAAACGGGTGTTGTGCTTCGAACACGATGCCACCCGCAACCACAGCCCCATTATCGACCAAATGGGCGAAATCTATATTGTAGAGAACAAGTCGCTGGCAGCGTATCTGCGCGAACTGTCGCAGATGGGCGAGGACCTTGAAGACTACACCACCCTCTGGACGTATACCGAAGGCGAAACAGAACCGCGCTTCAGCTTATACGAATATCCCGAGTTCGAGTTCGAAACAACCCGCCAAATGAGTAATCTCGAGATATGAACCTAATCACTCCCGTCGAACTTCCGGCAGGGTTGCCCGCCATCACACACGCCCAGCAGTTGCTGCTGCTGGGGTCGTGTTTTGCCGAGAACATGGGCAAGCAACTCTCCGAGAATGCATTCCGAACCGACATCAACCCTTTTGGAATTCTGTATAACCCCCTCTCCATTGCCCGCGCTTTGCGCGACATACAAGCAGGGCGGGTGTATGAAGAATCCGATCTGTTCTTTTATCGTGGATGCTGGCACAGCCCGATGCACCACGGTGCTTTCTCTGCCTCCTCGCCGACCGAGGTGCTGGAACGCATCAACAGCCGATTGCAGCAGGCACACAGACAACTCGAAAATACCGACTGGCTGGTGCTGACCTTCGGCACAGCTTATGTATACGAACAGGCTGTGAGTGGCAGCGTAGTTGCCAATTGCCACAAACTGCCCGAAAAGGAGTTTACCCGTCGTGCCCTGACGGTAGACGAAATCGTAAGCGAATACACCACACTGCTGAACGGGTTGCTGAGTCGCTGCAAGCAACTTAAAGTGCTTTTTACAGTGAGCCCCATCCGGCACGTACGCGATGGCATACATGCCAATCAGGTAAGTAAGGCAACGCTGCTGCTGGCCATTGATAAGCTACAAGCAATCTTCCCCCGGAGCACTTTTTATTTCCCCTCATACGAAATTGTACTCGACGAACTACGTGACTATCGTTTCTATGCCGACGACCTGCTTCACCCCACGCCGTTGGCAGTTCGCTATTTGTGGGATCGATTTGCCGAAACCTTCTTCACCGAAGAAACAAAAAGAATCATGGAGGAATGTGAAAGCATTCGTAAAGCAGTAGCTCACAAACCCTTCCATCCGGGCTCCGAAGAGCATAAAAGATTTTTAGGACAAATAGTGTTAAAAATAGAACGACTTAACAAAAAATACCCGTACTTAGATTTCGAAAACGAACTAATAAGGATATGTCGTACACCATTGAACTAATTTCTCAACTAATAGCTGCCCACCGTGTGGGCGACCGTCCGGCCACGATCAACTGGTTGCTAACCGATAGCCGTTCGCTTAGTTTCCCCGAGGAAACACTCTTTTTTGCGCTTACTACCAAACGAAATAAAGGAGCACAATACATTCCCGATCTCTTTGACCGGGGAGTACGCAACTTTGTCGTCTCTACCGATGACATGGCGAGATTGACTCTTTCGACCGACCAAAAAGACGACTGTAACTTTCTCGTCGTTGCCCATCCGATGAAAGCACTCCAGAAGCTAGCCGAGCAACACCGCGACCGCTTCCAGATTCCGGTAATCGGCATCACCGGAAGCAACGGAAAGACCATCGTCAAAGAGTGGCTCCACCAATTGCTAAGCCCCGACCGCATCATAACCCGCTCGCCACGTAGCTACAACTCACAGATAGGCGTTCCGCTCTCCGTATGGCAGATGAGCGAGGATGCCGAACTGGGTATTTTCGAAGCGGGTATCTCCGAAATGGGCGAAATGCGTGCATTGCAAAACATGATTAAACCCACCATCGGTATCCTGACCAACATTGGCGGAGCACATCAAGAAAACTTCTTCTCGATGCAGGAGAAGTGCATGGAGAAGCTCAGCTTGTTTAAGAACTGCGATGTAGTGATTTACAATGGCGACAATGAGATGATCTGCAACTGTGTAGCCAAGTCGATGCTCACCGCTCGTGAAATAGCTTGGAGCTGTAGAGATGCCGAACGCCCACTGTATATCAGTAAGGTGCTGAAAAAAGAAGACCATACCGTAATCGCTTACCGCTACCTGGGCATGGACAACTCTTTCTGTCTGCCTTTTATTGACGATGCCTCGATTGAAAATTCGCTCAACTGCCTGGCGGCGTGTCTGTACTTAATGACTCCTGCCGACCAGATCAGCGAACGGATGGTGCGACTGGAACCCATCGCTATGCGTCTCGAGGTAAAAGAGGGAAAGAACAATTGCGTACTGATTAACGACAGCTATAATTCCGATTTGGCTTCGCTGGATATTGCACTCGATTTTTTGTACCGCCGCTCTGTATCGAACGGACTGAAGCGTACCTTGATTCTATCGGATCTGCTGGAAACGGGACAAAACGCATCGGCACTGTACCGCAAGGTAGCCCAATTGGTACAAAACCGCGGTATCGAAAAGCTAATCGGTGTGGGGCACGAAATATCATCGAGCGAAGCACGCTTCGAGGAGGTGGAGAAATACTTCTTTCCCGATACGGAAAGCTTTCTGGCATCGGAGGTATGCAAGGAGCTCAAAAACGAAGTGATACTGATCAAAGGAGCGCGCTCGTTTCATTTCGACTTGGTGTCTGAAGCATTGGAGCTAAAGGTTCACGAAACCATTCTAGAAGTGAATCTGGGTGCGATGATCGAAAACTTGAACCACTACCGCTCCATGCTACGTCCCGAAACGAAGATTGTGTGCATGGTTAAAGCATCGGCCTATGGAGCCGGATCGTATGAAATAGCCAAGACTCTTCAGGAACATCATGTAGACTATCTGGCTGTGGCAGTAGCCGACGAAGGTGCCGAACTGCGCAAAGCCGGTATCACAGCCTCTATCATCATCATGAATCCGGAGTTGTCGGCTTTTAAAACAATGTTCGATTATAAACTGGAGCCGGAGGTGTATAACTTTCACTTGCTCGATGCGCTGATTAAGTCGGCAGCCAAAGAGGGTATTACGAACTTCCCGATCCACGTGAAATTGGATACAGGCATGCACCGCTTGGGCTTTGACCCAACGGAGGTGTCGCACCTCATTCGTAAGCTCAAGAATCAGCACTCAGTCATTCCCCGTTCGGTCTTTTCGCACTTTGTGGGTAGTGACGGTGTTCAGTTCGACGCATTCACCCGAAACCAGATAAGCGTGTTCAAGCAAGCCTCTGAGGAGTTGCAAGCCGCTTTCTCGCATAAGATACTGCGCCATTTATGCAATACGGCAGGCATCCAGCGATTCCCCGAAGCACAGTTCGACATGGTTCGTTTGGGGCTGGGACTCTATGGCATCAACCCGGTAGACAATTCGATAATCCACAACGTAAGCACCCTGCGCACCACCATCTTGCAGATACGTGACGTACCGGTAGATGATACGGTAGGCTATAGCCGCAAGGGAGAATTGATTCGCCCTTCGCGTATTGCCGCCATCCCCATCGGGTATGCCGACGGGTTGAATCGCCACTTGGGCTGCGGCCGGGGCTACTGTCTGGTCAATGGAGAGAAGGCGCGCTACGTAGGCAACATCTGCATGGATGTTTGTATGATCGATGTGACCGACATCGACTGCCGTGAAGGTGATCAAGCGATCATCTTTGGCGATGAACTGCCGATAACCGTTCTTTCCGATGTACTCGATACGATTCCTTACGAGGTACTTACCAGCATATCGACCCGCGTAAAACGGATTTATTACCAAGATTGATAGCCAAACAGAAATTTTAGAAGCTCAGAATAAATACGTATCTTTGCCACTACTTATACTATACACTTAACGTTATGACAAACTTATTATTATTAGGTTTCCTGCCCAGCGGTTCCGAATGGATCATCATCGGTTTGCTTATTCTCTTACTTTTCGGAGGTAAGAAGATCCCCGAACTGATGAAGGGACTCGGCAAAGGGGTGAAAAGCTTCAAAGACGGTGTAAACGAAGCCAAAGAAGAAATCAACAAAGCAAAAGACGAGGTGGATGCTGCCGATTCGACCAAAACCGATTCGACTAAGTCCGACTCAGCAAAGAAAGAATAAACGATGGCGGAAATGACCTTCTGGGATCATCTGGACGAATTGCGCCGGGTGCTTTTCCGGGTGATCGGGGTATGGTTTGTACTGGCCGTCGGCTATTTCATCGCCATGCCTTATTTGTTCGACAGTGTGATCTTAGCGCCTTGTCATAATGATTTTATCTTCTATGATCTGCTAAGATACATCGGAGAGCAGCTACACCTGACCGATGAGTTCTTTACCAAAGAGTTTCAGGTGAAGCTGATCAATATCAATCTGGCGGCTCCTTTCTTTATACACATGTCCACCGCTTTTTGGATGTCGGTAGTAACGGCTATGCCCTATATCTTTTTCGAAATATGGCGGTTTATTAATCCGGCACTCTATCCGAAAGAACGGCGAGGAGTGGCTAAGGCACTAACCATCGGTACGGTTATGTTTTTCATCGGTGTGTTGCTGGGCTACTTCATGGTGTATCCGTTGACTCTTCGTTTCTTATCAACCTATCAACTCAGTGCCGAGATAGAGAATGTGATCTCGCTCAACTCATACATCGACAACTTCATGATGCTGGTACTTTGCATGGGATTGGCGTTTGAATTGCCGTTGGTAACGTGGTTACTGTCGTTGCTGGGATTGGTTAATAAAACAATCCTCCAAAAATACCGCAAGCATGCGCTTGTGATCATTGTAATTGTAGCAGCCATTATTACGCCAACGGGCGATCCCTTTACCCTTAGCGTGGTTGCCATACCACTCTATATGCTTTACGAAATGAGTATCCTGATGATTAAGGATACAAAAAAAGGAGAATGATTCATTCTCCTTTTTTTGTGTGGCATCCGTTTGCATCCGTTTGCATCCGTTTGCATTCCTGCCATATCTTTATCGCTGTATAGCGAAACGTTCTTATTGATTTTCCTCTTTCACCCGAATCACTGCATTGGCAATGATGGCAGTCAATCCACCGGTGGTAATACCCGAAGCAAAGATACTGCGGATAGCCTCGGGAGCATTCTTCAACACATCGGGCATCAATTCAACTCCCAAACCAAGCGAAAGGCTTACAGCCAATACCAGCGTCTCTTTGCGACCTATGTTTTGAGAAGAGATGATACGAATACCGGCAGCAGCTACCGTACCGAACATCAGCAATGTGGCTCCGCCCAATACCGGATCGGGCATCAATGAAAAGACCGCACCTACAATCGGAAACAGTCCCAACAACACCAACATGGCAGCAATGTAATAACCTACATAGCGGCTCGCCACCCCGGTAAGCTGAATAATACCATTGTTCTGCGCAAAGATAGAATTCGGGAACGAGTTGAACACTCCCGCCAGTAAGGAGTTAAATCCATCGGCCAACACACCGCTCGATACACGTTTCATATACTTCTCTCCTTTAATATCCAATCCCGAAATCATAGAGTTGGCAGTTACATCACCTGTGGCCTCGATGGCTGTAATCAGATACACCAGACCGATGGCAATGAACGAAGAGATATTAAAGTCGAGCCCGTACTTAAAGGGTTGGGGAATGTTGAAACTCATCAACATACTCGGGTTCAAGGCACTCATATCGACTTTGCCCAGTGTAAAAGCCAATGCATAGCCCAAACAAAGACCCAATACGATGGAACTCATACGCAGATATTTGTTACTGCAACGGTTAAAGAAAAGCACACTCAGCAGAACCGATCCGGCAATAGAGAGGTTCTCCCACGAGCCAAACGTTCCGTTGTCCATCGCGCCAAACCCACCTGCACAAGAAACGATACCTACTTTAATCAGACTCAAGCCGATAAGCAGCACCACAATACCCGATACCAAAGGGGTAATAATATTGCGCATATAGCGAAAGGTGCGGCTGATAATCATCTCGATGGGAGCAGCAGCCATACACACACCAAAGATAAGTGGTAGGCCACCAACCATGCCCGTAGCAATAATCGGGCCGATGAAAGAGAAACTGGTACCTTGAATACAGAGCAGTTTCGCACCAATGGGACCGATGCGGCGGCACTGGATAAAGGTAGACACACCGGAGGCAAAAAGAGACATAGAAACGAGAAATCCGGTTTTCTCCACATCGAGCTTTAACGCTCCGGCAATAATCAGCGGTGGGGTAATAATAGCCACAAAGATAGCCAGCAAATGCTGCAAGGCAGCAAAGAAAGCATCTTTAAACGGCGGACGGTCTTCGATACCGTAAATCAAATCTGTTTTCATCCGATTCTTAATTTAGCGTCCATTTAAGTGCCAGAGTCGGAGTAACAAACGCACGTCCTTTGTAAAAGTTATCGGTAATTTCGAGTTCAGTACCTACGCTCAGGTTGAACTTTTCATTAACACCTTTCAAACGGTTTAGGTTCACCCAGAACTGAGGCTCGGCCATAAACGTCATTGTAGAACCAAACCAAGTTTTCTCTCTCCAATAATCGGCAAATCCGGAGAAGGTATAGAGGTTATTGCACATATTCATATACCAGGTAGCGGTTAACTGAAAGTTATTAGGCGATTGGTTTTTCTGGATATATTTATACATGGCACTGAGCGAGAAGCCACGCGAGAAGTTCGCATTATTATACGTATAGGTAAGACCTGCCAAGTACGCATTGTTGATCGAATACTGTTTGGCAAGCCCGCCATTGTACTCAAGGTGAATAGAAAAAGGAGCTTTCCAGAACTGAAGTTCACGGCTTATTTCCCAGTAAGCCTGCTCTACACCGTTGGAATTATAATCCATATCGACAAAGAAGAAGGTACTACCCCAGTTATCGGGCTGAAACTTCTCTACGGTAGTAGTAAAGTGCGGACGAGCCACCATGTCTTTATCGTAAAGAGAGCGTCCGAAATCATAGTGTAACTGAATGTTTTGTGCGTGTAGAGCCACTGTAGCGGTTAGAAGTAGAAGAAATAGAAGTGTAATTCGTCTCATAGTTCAATGTTTATAATAAATTAAGGGTGCGAAAATAGTTAATTAATTTAATAAATCGCGATATTTGCACGAAAAAGAACTGAGATTATGGAACAGCCGTTAGTTGAAAAGCATCCGTTAGCCCCCTTTTTGCCTGCTCAAGCTAAACTATTGATGCTGGGTAGTTTTCCACCACAAAAGAAAAGATGGTCGATGGACTTTTACTATCCAAACTTAAACAATGATATGTGGCGCATTGTCGGGATGCTATTCTTCGACAATAAAGATTACTTTCTCAACGAGAGCCGCAAAGCCTTTTGTGCCGATCCCATCATACATTTTCTCGAACAACGGGGCATTGCTATATTCGACACCGCCACTTCAATTCGCCGCTTACAGGACAATGCTTCGGATAAGTTTCTCGAAGTAGTAGAACCGACCGATATCGCCCGGTTACTTCACGAGCTTCCGCAATGCAAAGCCATCGTGACTACGGGACAGAAGGCAACCGACACTTTGCGGCAACAACTATCTGTTGCCGAACCCAAGGTAGGCGACTTTAGCGAATTCGTTTTCGAAGGTCGTGCCATGAGGCTCTATCGTATGCCCTCTTCGTCGCGTGCCTATCCATTGGCATTGGTCAAGAAAGCGGCTGCTTATCGCATCATGTTTCAGGATTTACAAATGCTTTGATACACTTTTAAAATACAAACAGATGAAACCAATCTTTTTGCAATATCCAGCCTGTAGTACTTGCCAGAAAGCAAAGAAATGGCTGACGGAAAACAACATGGAGTACACGAACCGCCTCATCGTCGAAGATCGTCCCACCGTAGCGGAGCTAACCCAATGGATTTCACAAAGCGGACTCCCGATTAAGCGTTTCTTCAATACCAGCGGCGTGGTATATAAAGAGCTAAAGCTCAGCGAAAAGCTATCTTCGATGAGCGACGAAGAGCAAATAGCTTTACTTGCCACCAATGGTAAACTGGTGAAGCGTCCTCTGCTGGTTACCGACAAGCAAGTGCTTGTAGGCTTTAAGGCCGATGAATGGGAAAGATTAAAATAATTAATCATTTCTTTACGAAAGTTCTTGGAAGTTCGAAAAGTTCTATTACCTTTGCACCCGCAATTACGGGAGTAGCTCAGTTGGTAGAGCACCGGTCTCCAAAACCGGGTGTCGGGAGTTCGAGCCTCTCCTCCCGTGCAAAGAGCGCTATAAATCATCGATTTATAGCGCTCTTTCTTTATCCGATCAACGGTTTATCAAATTAGTTCGTAGCTACTGCTTTGTATCGGCATATCCAGATTATGCAACACCTTCTCCAATAGAATACCTTCCCGGTTATCATATTCATAGCCAAACGTAGCGCGAATGCCTTGCAAAATAAACTGTGTAGCCCGGTCGAGCGCGATAGGCAGGCTATCACCCTGCATCAACGCACCGGTAATGACACTGGTAAAGGTGTCTCCCGTGCCGGGATAATGGGCGGGCAAGTAAGGGCAAGTCACCTTCCAGTACCGGTTGCCTTGCCTGTTGTAAGCATAGACCGAAGTTTTATGGCTGTCGCTCAGTACGGGCACACTGGTAATGATAACTATCTCGGGGCCCATATCAGAGAGGTGACGAAGATAATGCTTCAGCTCTTCGTCGGTATTCTTTTCTTTATGGGGTTCGCCCAATAAGTAAAACAGTTCGGTCATATTGGGGGTAATCACATCGGCTTTGGTGATGAGTTGCCGCATCTGCTGCACCATTGTTTCGTCGAAGTTGGTATAAAGCTTACCGTTATCGCCCAACACCGGATCGACTACCACCAAGCTGTCATTGCGGCGAAAATCGTCGATAAAGTCGCACACAACCTGTACCTGCCGGGGCGAACCCAGATAGCCTGTATAGAAGGCATCGAACTGAAAGCCCAATCGTGTCCACTCGGAAATAATGCGAGGCATCTCATCCGTGAGGTCGAGAAAGGTAAAGTCGGGGTATTGCGTATGGTTAGACAAGATGGCCGTAGGAAGCGGACAGACCTGAAAACCCATGGAAGAGAGAACCGGAATAACGACCGTAAGAGAGACCCGACCTACTCCTGAGAGGTCGTGTACTGCTGCTATTTTCTTTACTTTATTTGCATACATGCTGGTTCGATATTTAATGGTAAACACAAAGTGAGTTGGCTACAGCGCGCTCGCCTTGGCTATCGTACTGCCTGTTATCGCAAGGTTTGTTCAAGACCCCGTTATCGGGTGCAGAGGCGCTCCACAACGTGGTAGAACCTCCTCCATCCAGGTTCAGGGCATTCTTCCCTCCCAATATACGCAACAGATGCGCCAACTCGGCGATGCGTATGCCTTCGGCTTTTCCCTTGAAACGACCGTCGACAGTAACCAGCAGTACCTTACCGTCTTTTAACTGGCACACAGCACTGCGGGGATGTCTGGTATTAACAAAGTTCTGGTTGCAACTGTTCAAATCGCAAGGCGCACCGTCGAGCAACATCAAAGGTCCGGAGGCAAGCACCGTTCCTTTCTTGGCATTCCATTGCCGTTCCACCTGCGTGTTCCACGGTATCAACTCTATCTTTCCTTTGCGGAGATGAATGGCACCGGTCACTACCGTCGATAGCGCACCGGCGTTGGTCGAATCGATCACTACCCCCTCTTTGCGCAAGTAGCAAACCGAGTTTCCTTTTCGTATATCGAAGTAAGAGCCATTGATAGCAGCAACGGCTCCTGCGGCATGTGCTGCCTTACTGGTTTCCGCCTTAGGGGAATGAACCAATACGTCGAAACGATATTTCTTCGGTGTGATCTCAAGAATGGTAATGTGCTGCGGAACACCATACAGCGATGCGAATTCGGCTTCTTTGCATAGCATCCCTTTGCGAAGAGGGGTTTGTCGCCAAGAGGCATGCACAATGGCCAATGAGTCGGCCGGTGTTTGTGCTGCAAGTTCGAAAACGGTCGTTAGGAAAAAGAGAAAAAGAAAGAGCTTACATTTCATAACAGATGTATTAAAAGACTGTTGAATCGGGTTATCACTGGCAAAAATACCGTTTTTTGTTGTCCGACAAAAGGAATGAACGATTATTATTCCGTCTCGCCAACATTTGGCAGAGTCGATTCCAACCTGTATCTTTGCCACATGAAAACCTTATGTATCATCTTAGGCAGCTTCTCTTTAGCATTGGGCATCATTGGTATTTTCGTACCGTTGCTTCCCACCACACCCTTTCTGCTACTCACTGCGGCACTCTACTTCAAAGCTTCGCCGCGGTTGTATCAGTGGTTATTGAGCCAGAAACGTCTGGGGCCATACATCCGTAACTATCGCGAAAACAAAGCGATTCCCCTGCGTGCCAAAATTACTTCGCTCCTATTAATGTGGGGAACGATGCTTTATTGCATCTTCTTCCTCATTCCGCTTATATGGGTCAAAGTACTTCTGTTCGTTATTGCAGCAGGGGTCACTTATCATATTCTCTCTTTCAAAACATTGAAAAAGTGACTAAGACCTTCGCGGGCATCGGCTAGTTTATCTTCCCAATGCTTCACGGAGTTCTGTCCGACCACGTCTGTTACATACTTCACAGAGATAAACGGTATCTCTTTGGCACGGCATACAAACGCTTCTGCGTAGGCTTCCATATCGATAACATCGCCCTCGACGTGGGTCAGCTCAGTTAAGAATCCGTCGCCTGTATTACACGTTCCCTCTTCGGTCCAGTCGGTGCAATAGCCCTTTTCGGCAAGTAGTGGCGACGAATCTATTTGCCACTCCATTCCCAAATCGGTTAGTTTTCGCATATCGCGATCTACAAACCGGCGACAGACAAAGATGTCTCCTACCCGGTGATTGACCGTACCTGCCGTACCCAGATTAATGACCAAATCGGGATGTACCTGATTGATCGCTTCGGAAAGATGATAAGCTGCTTTGACCTTTCCGATGCCCGTACGCACGTAATACAACTCGGCATCGGGCCACTTAATCTCTGTAAATTCGCCTTGAACGGCGTTGGTTACCAGTATTTTCAACATACAATCTATTTTTTAATGATATAACTCTTCAGTGCTTCTACATATTCCTCAAAAGCATCGACCCCTTGCGGAGTTATTTTGCAGACGGTACAAGGCATTTTGCCCTTAAACATCTTGGTCACCTCCACATAGCCCGCCTTATTCAACTTATCAATCTGCACGCTAAGGTTGCCTGCCGTTGCTTTGGTTTGCTGGCGAATATAGACAAAGTCGGCCTCTTCGACAGATATAAGCAACGACATCACAGCCAAGCGCAGTTCGGAGTGGAGTAACGGATTTAGTTCTTTAAACATATTGTTTCTTTTCGTTTAATACTTGCTCTCTGGGTACATCACGATTCAATAAATGACCGGGAATAATCATCATAATAACAAAAATTGCAGCAAAAATAAGAATTTGTTCCTCTCCTTTTACAACCAAGCAAAGAAAAGAGAGCAGAATGCCTGTTATACCAAAACCGATATAGGTTTTGTAGCTGGCGATGCAGCCGGTCAGCGTCACTCCCATACTCATGATGAGGCTAATCAAAAACAAGATGGAGAAAGTGCCCGGAAGGAGCACGCAGGCCACCGAAAGCCCCCAGCCAACCAAACCCAATACCATCCATACCTGATTGATGACCCGGTCGAAGTAAGTTCGTTTAAGCGACTTCTGACTCAACCCCAGTCGCCACATAGCCAAACAACCTCCTACCGGAATTAAAAACCACAACCAAGCCACCTCATGATAGCCGGTCAACGCAAATCCGGTATAAACCAGCAGGGAAACAATCACTGTGATATACCCCCAAATGAGAGAAAAGCTACCGGCTTTGTATGCTACACTTTTTCTTGAATCACGAATTACTTGCGAGATAAGTTCTAAACTTTCTTGCTCACTCATTTTTTTGTCTTCCATTGTTATTCTTTTTTTTAAGTTTATTCTAAGTTTTGTTTATTCATTTACTTCCAGTTGCTTTACAACAAGCAAAAACAGGAAAAATCAAGGATATATCCTTGCAAAAGGCCAGAGAGGATTGCTATTCCTATCAAGGGGGGCAATAGAACTTTTACGTGGTTTCTTTTCATAAACTAAGCGTATTAAGTACATAATTCAAGTTCATTAACAGATTCGAATCTGCTGCAAATATAACTAGTTTATTTTATAAACCAAATAATATTATAAATCTTTTTATAATAAAAGTATGTAAGAGATATGAAAGGTAATTTTAATCTTTCGTCTATGAACAGATGGAGTTGGTAAATACACAAGTATCTTTGAAAAACACACGAACTATAAAACAAATAAAACGTGCAGTGAGTGAAGGAAACACAAATAGAGAACTGCACAAAATAGCGAAACAAACAACTAATTATCAACTAGATATAAAATAAATCCAAATCCATCATCAAGTTACTTTTCCTCATCTGTAAAATAACTATTTTAATGGTGTGTTAAATACGTACTTTTCATACTAAAGAATAGGTAGTCATTCATTCCAAAAGTACGTACTTTTGGACAAGAGCAAATGAAGGAATCAGGGAAAGAGTTAATAGTGTTAAGCCATAAGCTATTCATGCGTTTTTATTACATTATCTATATACAGTCAAAAAAAAGGCATTTGGAATAATATCCAAATGCCTTTTACCTTAAATCCGCAGTCATATTATTTTCAGAGAATCCAAACACTTGAGGATGAATAACATCCTCAAGGTTTGGTTATGTCACAAGATTCACCTAAATTAGTGCTACCAAACAAACCATAAAGGTACTTGTGCATATGACAACAAAAATAGCCATAAAATCAGATAATATCACTCCTTTTGGGGGTATATTTTACGCAATGGATGAATTTTCTCGTTTAGGACTGAATTCCGTGATCGATAAATCTTTAGGATTACGTTCTTCCTACGCCGGTTACCAATATAGCGAAATTATTTCGAGCCTATTTTGGATCTACTATTGCGGCGGTGACCACATCGAAGATATCGGCAAACACCTTGGCAAACATCTTGAATTACGCCCGGATACTGAAATCCCCAGTCCGGATACTTTATTGAGAGGCATAAAAGAACTCGCAGAATTGGATATCCACTATACTTCCCAAAAAGGAGCAAGCTATGCTTTCAATAAGGCGGAACAGCTTAATAGTTTGATGCTCGATATGCTCCTTCAAACAGAACAACTCAAGCCAAACACGCTTTATAACTTGGACTTCGACCACCAGTTTATTCCCACAGAAAAGTATGACACTCAGTATTCTTACAAGAAAAAACGTGGTTATTTCCCCGGCACGGCAACTATTGGTGGTAACATTGTTGGTGTGGAAAATCGGGCCGCAAACGCAAATGTCCGTTTTCGTCAAGCGGATACGCTCCAACGGACTTTTCGTCGTTTGGCCGATAGGGGAATATTCATAGACCGTTGCCGGATGGACTGTGGTTCTTATTCGGAAGAGATTATCCGTATGACACATGGCTACTGCAACAAGTTCTACATACGAGCCGGCAAATGTCAGTCTCTGTATGAAGAAATGACGAAAATCACAGATTGGAAAAAAGAAGAAATCAACTTCGAGAATTATGAAGTGACCTCCATACCTTTTACTTCCTTTTTGCAAGAAGAAAACTACCGACTTGTTATTCAAAGGCAAAAGCGTAAGGACAACCAATTGGACCTATTTGATGGTGAATACACCTATCGGTGCATCTTAACCAATGACCATGAAAGTTCTGAAAAAGACATTGTACTCTTCTACAATGCTCGTGGAGCCTGTGAAAGAACATTCGACATGATGAATAACGATTTCGGGTGGAGTCATCTTCCCTGTTCATTCCTCAAAGAGAATACAGTATTCCTGCTACTTACAGCCATGGCTAAAAACTTTTATGCTTACCTTATTGAGAAGGTTGCAGCCGTGTTTGAAGATATTGAACCGGTAAGCCGAGTCAAACGATTTATCTTTCGATTCATTACAGTTCCTGCGAAATGGGTAAAGACAGGCAGACAATGGGTACTCAATATTTATTCCGACAAACCATACAAGTTGCTTTGGAGTCCGTAAAAACAACTTTTCGTGGGATTACTTATGCCTTCAGCTAACTGGGGAAAGGGGAAGCTATGCCCTATAACCTGAAATCAAGGAGAAAAGCAGGGGGAAAAGCTACGAGTAGGAACTATTAGGTGAATTAAATCGCTATTTGAATCAGTTATAAATTAGCTGCGGATTTGAGGTTTTACATTAGCAGAGTTATCTAATCAAAACCTAGTACAATTTTGTGGTTGAACCCGCTCTATAGTTCCCTACTTGAGTGGCATTGTCTATGACACCTATATAGTTTGTCATAGGAGCAGTGCCAGCAAAAGGTCTTTGAGTTTGATTAACATGAATTTCGGCAAAATTATCCGATTGAATTAACATGGATTGAAGCGGTCGATTCCATCTTTGCTTTAGCACGCCATCATATAAGAGGTCTAACGAATAATCTCCAGTTTGAGTGCATAGAATTGCAAAATTACATGTCAAGACTTTACTTTCCGTATCATATTTCATTGCATTGCTGCGAACCTCGGTTGTTACCGCGTTAAATTTAGAATAAACAGATGTCAGAATTGATGTGGTTTGCGTCATTCGAAGAGTAACTTTTGAAATATCGAACAAAGTTTCATCAACACCCATAAAGGTACAAAAGTCTCCTACATAAACCTGAATCATCGCAGCCGCCCGTTTTAAACGTATAATTTCATTATTACTACCATTGTTTAACGTATATGAGTACTGTACCATATACGTATTGTAGGGTATGGGCTTATAAAATTCGTTGTCACCGTATTTCTCCAGTGTAAGGCAAAATCCGTTAGGCTTATTCTGTAGCCCTATAAGATAAGAGGCAGTTATACTATCAGGATTATAAATAGCAGAAACAATTTTAAAATTTGAATCAGCATCATTCTCTTGCTTGTCTTGCTGGAACGAAGGGTATCTCCGGATGTCTGCCGAAAGATTATTTTCAGCTGTACCATATCCATATTGCTTCTGTAATGATAAAACGTAATCAAGATTATCGAGTCTGAAAAAATCTTGTTTTAGAACTGCATTAGCAGGTAGTACCAATGAATTTAGCGGAGTAGTGGGTCGACCCAGTTCTACAGAGTTTAAAGGATTATAAAAATAACTGATATACAAATATTTATTTAAGTGCAACTTGATAAACTGAGTCAAAACGGCTCCTTTCTCATCAAGTGCATAAAATACCGCATCTCCATTAAACATGGCTCGATCCAGATCAATAAGAATAGGTGCCTTGATCCTGATTACTCTTTGTGAAGGATTAGCAGAAATAAAGGGTTCTGCACTCCAACCCGGAGGAAGAACGCTACGTATACTGGTAACATTATCACTACTTTGATAAGGAACCTCAATAACCTGCCCTGCAGAAACATAGTTAATAACGTTATTTTCGTCTGCTATCCCTTGCGAAAGCAACTTAAAATCCACTTTAACAATGGGCACAACAAATGTATCTCCAAACTTGGTGGTAATGGTAATTTTCGTTCCATCGGAAGATTGCTCAATATTGGTAACAAAACTTTCCGTTCCAGGCTCCCCTTGTGGCCCTTGTGCTCCTTGTGGCCCTTGCGCTCCTGATTCTCCGTTTTGTCCATCAATCGCATTTGCACGAATCTTTTGTCCATTTACAACCAAAAAAACAGCTTCTTTATCGGGATATTTTATAGTCCAATAAAAGTTTTGATCGTCAGGGTTTGATAAATCTTGAGCCGCACTAACAACAGGTATACCACCATCCTTTCCATCGACTCCAACAGCCTTATAATTTGTTATCTCACCATTGAACATCCAATATCCATCTTTACTGATCTCAATAGTAGGCGTTATTCCATCTCGCCCTGCAACACCGTCCTGTCCGTTGGTTCCATCTTGTCCTTTGGCCAAAACGCCTGTATCTTTATCACCTATAAACCAGTTGCCATTCTCTCCAATGTGTGGTGAGACACCGTCTTTTCCGTCTTTTCCTCTCGCCGGAATACCTACATCCGTATTACCTATCACCCAGTTTCCGTTTGCTCCTATACGTGGGGTCAGCCCATCTATTCCGTTTTTTCCATTTTTCCCGAAGGGAACATAGAAATCGGTATCTCCTAACGTAACTGTAACACCTATCGTATCGTTACCAGGTAGAATTGTATAGACCAGATTGGAGGCAATGGGCTTGTTATTAAGTATTTCATAAAGTTCCTTAAGCTGCTTTATATCCGCATTTATAATAGTGATTCTTTCATTAATACTCTTCAAACTTTCCGCCAATACATATTGACGGCTATATAGTGTACTAACATCTTCTTTATAACAACTTGCCAGGAGCGTACTAACTAAAACAGTACAAGCAAGACATATCCTAATTACTCGTTTCATTTTATTACTTATGTTTTAAATTTGACTTTTATTTCACTTTACCTTTTCTCTATTTTTCTGATTCTTAGAGAGGGAAAACCGTGTTCCGGTTATTTTGAGTAACGATTAGAGGCAAAATTATTCATGTTTTGCACTGCATTTTTATCGCCATTATCTATTGCCTTTTGAAAATACTGCTCGGACAATTGCCGGTTGCCGAGTTTTGCATACATAACTCCCATTAGATTCCACGCCCGACTGTCTGAAGAGACTCTATCTAAATAAGTTTGAGCGGCTGGTGCGTTATCTCTAAGCAATTCGACCAAAGCCTTATATATGTTCACCAAAGGATGTGCCGGATAAAATTTAAATGCAACATCTACAGTTGTTTCAAAGTTTGCATCCCCCATAGGATACTGATTGGCTACAGAGATCATCTCTTCAGCACTCAACTTCTCAGGGGATACTTGAATAATTTTAACTGCGTCAGCTACTTCATAAGGCTTCACTGAATAATGGAATGTATATTCATTTCTCCTCAACGCCGGGTAAAGAGTTGCTGACATTTTATAATAAGGCTCACCAAGTAACTTCAGTTTAGCTTTTTTCTGCCCGACGGCAATGTTTTGATCCAACACTAGCACGATCTGTTCTTTATTCGGATACGCCCACCTTTCTACAGACTTCTGCAATCCTTCCCAATCTTCGCCTTTACCTATAATATCTATCTGATTTGTAGGAAATCGATACAATCTTGAAATATAGTCTCCAACAGCTTTCGCCCGATTATATGACAAGACTTTATTAAATGCTTCATCTCCTTCGGGAGAGGCATAGCCTGTTACTGAGATTCGTTCCATAGTCAAGTCTTCATCACTTTTTAGCTTTGAGAACGCGACTGCTATTTTATCCAATTCTACCTGATTATAGTTTAGCGAAGGAATAATATCCCATTTTGAAACTGGAAAATAAAGCATTGCCTCATCTGAAAAGCTGCGTTCCTTTCGAGTGGTTATGTCTGGAGTTAAAAAAGAGAATGCAAAAGTCCGGAATATTGCACTCTCGTTTTTTTCCTCCTGCTTAGGAATGGGAGCTATATCAACAGATGTAAGCTTCGGCTTTAATTCAGTCTTTCTTCCAAATTTCCAAATGATGGTTGCACCGGAAGACCAGATATAGTCATCTTTTGAACGCTTCATTGTGCGTATCCCATCAAAATTCTGATTATTAACCCAAACAAGCCCACTGCTTAATTCCAAACCCAACTGACGGGTAAGGCGAAAGTGCAATGCAATATCTCCACCCAATCCTATGCTCGGCGAGGTTTTTACCTTAGGAGCAATTTCCTTATCATTAGCTTTAGCATAAGCTTGCGAAGAAAACTTCTGCAAATATATACCAGGTTTAACGAGTACAGACAAAAACTGTTCTTTATCAGTCGGCACCTCCATAAACATTCTATTCAGATTAAATACTCCTTGCAGTGCGAACTGCATATAGCAAACTTTGGCATATATATCTGAATATTTCACCCCTGTGAGATGAGCATTCTCACTGTTCTTATCCCAAAAGCCAAAAAGATCAGGATAGACGGAATATTCTTGTCCATCGACCAGTGTATACGGATAATAAGTCATGCCATCGTTACCCAGTATAAAATCTTTAGAGAAGTTGCGCGAAGAGGCTTTCATTTTTCCAATAGAGGCACCAAACTCCAATCCAAAAATATTAGAAAAGCGATAACCCAACTTCAAGTCAAACCGACTTCCAAAGTGTTTTTTCGGTTCGGTAAGCGAATATACATCGCCAAACATGAGAGGCACAGAGTAACCTGCACCGACATACCAATAAGGAAATACTTTTTTAATTTCTGTTGTTTTTGCTGCCACAATGCCTTTGTGTTGCGTAACTTGTGCACAAACCGGAAGCAGATTTAACAAGCTAACAGCTAGTGTTAACCAGATGAGTAATACTGTTTTCTTCATTCTTTCGTTGATTTAAATTGTTATTTTTTAGTTTGCCGAATTATATTGTAAACTATATTTTTTTCATTCGAATTGCCAATGACCAATTTAACGAACCCTTTAAATATCAGATATCAATAACCTATAAAATATATTATTTTACAAAACATAAAAAGAGTTGAAATACACTAAAATAAATAATACCCTAAACACATCAATACTGATACGAATATATTAAAAAAGCATGAATACCTGTAATTATGCTTATTCTTTTTTCAGGGAAAGCCGTGCTAATATAACCAACGCGGCTCTGTGCGCGCGCTTAAAGATTAACACCTAATTTAGAGAAAATCTGTATTTTTGATTCCTTAAGAAGAGTATGCTTTATCTAATTCATTTATAAAGGAATAAGTCAAATAAAGAAAGTCAGATTTAAACGAAACTTAACCGTAGAATATCATTAACATTATGTAATATCAAAATAGAACAATGAAGATCGGCATGTAAGAGAAGCGTCTATTTCATTCTTCAATTTATTTTGCTAGGAATACATACTCAAAACAGTGAATGTTTGAGCATATTAACTCAAGTTTCGGATTTAGAAATCAAGCCGTTTGAGCGTACGCTCGGAGTGCTGCAAGTCGTCTGTCATTTTCTATGATCTGTATCATCAGTTGCTCTTCATCAGCCCCTGTGAGTTCAGCCACGACTGCCACTACTTCTAATATGATTGCCCATATCTTCTCCATAACAGTCAGTTCGTGTACTCCGGCAAAAATATCGTTGAACAACCCACCGATTGTTTCGTAGTCCAGACTCCTTTTTACCGAGGCAAGCAAATTGTAGCGTATCATAACCAGTGATACGTGCGCTATCTGCGAGGAAAAGTCTCTTGCCGAGCATCCTGCAAGATTAAGCAATCGCTTGCTATCGGCAAAGAAAACCTCAATAGCCCAACGCATTGCATAGATTTCATATGCCCGCAAGAAATCAAGTTTTACATTGGTTGTCAGCAATATTTTCCATCCCTCTCTCTTTCCTCTGCGACAGAAGAACAGCCGCACCTTGCGCCCACCGAGCATCACGTCCACCGACGCATAGTGGCAACGGTACCGTCTACTGTATATCACAGATTTAGAGCCCAGCAGCTTACTGATTATGGCTTTTGCCGTCAGTTCACCCCACTTTTTGGTGAGATATTTGGTATTACCCATCTTTGCCATCCCTAACAAGTGAAACTTCTTATGACTGTTGTATACGAAATCGACAAGCCCGGAACAAGTGAACCAACTGTCAACAAGCAGATATTCAAAAGGAATCTTTGCTTTGATGGCGCGTCTGACCATTTCAATGAGTTTCTTTCCCTTACTCATGAAATATTCCTCTTTACGTTTGGCCACATGGGAGTTCTCATCTCGTTTCCTATTATAACGGTTCTGTCGTTGCTTTGCGCTTAACCCCTGTTCCTTACCCTCTACCTTGCCTTTCTCTCCATGCAGAGATGAGTCAAGCATAAACTGGGTGCGCCCGTCACTCCAGCACAGCATAAGCGCTTTATACCCAAGAATACATTTCTGATGAACATGTGAGAATATCTTGCCGATAGACTCCATACGCATTCCGGTTTTAGGCAAGTCAGAGTCATCAGCGATGAGTACTACAGGAAGATGACTCTTCTTGAAATCCTGACGGTTAGTCACTTTGGCTATCAGCTTGACAACAATGCGGTATATCAGATTGCGCCAGTTGATATTATCATGTGACATAAACGAATACAAGACATCCTTCTTGCCGCCGAACATTCGACTTAAAGCCGAATCAGGATAATGGGAAAAACCTTTTATGGCGAAAAACGGCATCAGGACAAGAATCTGAAACAGCTGAAGATTGGTCAACTGACAGTTTTCACGTTTGTTCCCTCCAAGACAACGGCTGTCAAGATGAAGAGACTCTAACAGTCCTGAAAATGAGTCCATCACAGAGCAACGGCGTTTTTCACTCAAAATATTGCGGATTTCTGACGGAATTTTAGTAATTTTGCTCATGGCTTTGAGAATGGTTAATTAGTTGTTTGGTCACTGCTAATTTACTAAATTTCCGAGATTTACGGAAAGTCTCAAAGCTTTTTTTATGTCTAGAATTAGGATGTCAGCCTAAATCCGAAACTTGAGATATTAACTAACCGGCATCATTTGAGATACTTCTCTTTCCGGCAGCAAAAATGAGGCACAAAAGTATTCACAAGTAACTTTTTTCTCTCCAAACAAGTTATTTCTTGCAAAAAGTTTTTGTAATCTCAGAGTTAATCGTATTTTTGTGTACAATTTTAGTGTAGTAATGACAGAAGAAGAAAAAAAGTTATTAAACACCTTTGAAACAAAGTTGCGACATTTAATCTATCTGCATGATAAATTAAAGCGCGAAAACGCTGAGTTAAAGCTACTTCTTGAATCAGAGAAGCAGAAGAGCGAGAAGGTAAAGGCCGAATATACAGAATTGGAAGCCTGCTACACCAACCTAAAAACAGCTACGACAATCAGCCTTAACGGCAGCGATGTAAAAGAGACAAAGCTGCGATTGTCTAAATTAGTGCGTGAAGTCGACAAATGCATCGCTCTGTTGAACGAATAAAATAAGGAGATGTATGAACGATAAAATAAAGATAAACCTGTTGATAGCCGACTCATACTATCCGCTCACCATCAACCGTGAGGAAGAAGAAAGTGTAAGAGAAGCAGCCAAGCAGGTCAATATCAGACTAAATACGTACCGGGAGCATTACAAGACCCTATCGCCGGAAAAGATTCTGGCCATGGTAGCCTATCAGTTTTCGCATGAGAACTTGATGCTAACACAACGAAATGACACCCAGCCGTATGCGGCCAAGATAGATGAATTGACGGAAGTACTGGATCAATATTTGAAAAACGAATAATCTTCCCGTTCTCCGCGTTTTATTAAAAAAGAAATTCACGCACTGCAAGATACCCGAAAGAAAGAATTTTCGAGTGTTTGGCGGTGCGTTTTTTATTTATATAATAATTTAATTGACAATGATAGTAATAATAGGAGCATCCATTGCTTGCTTCGTCGTAGGTGGCGTTCTATCGTACGTATTCTTTAAATACGGGCTGAAGGCCAGATACGATAATTTGCTCAAAGAAGCAGAGATCGAAGCAGAGGTAATCAAGAAAAACAAACTGCTGGAAGTGAAGGAGAAGTTCCTGAACAAAAAGGCAGATCTCGAAAAAGAAGTAGCCCTGCGCAATCAAAAGATTCAGCAGGCCGAAAATAAACTGAAACAACGCGAAATGGTACTGACACAGCGTCAAGAAGAGCTTCAGCGCAAAAAGTTGGAAGCAGACGCAGTGAAAGAAAACCTCGAAGTGCAACTGGTCATTGTAGACAAGAAGAAAGAAGAACTCGATAAACTACAACACCAGGAAATTGAGAAGCTGGAAGCTATCTCGGGTCTTTCGGCCGACGATGCCAAGGAACGCTTGGTAGAATCACTGAAAGAAGAGGCTAAAACGCAGGCTCAGTCATTTATCAACGACATCATGGACGATGCCAAACTAACCGCCAATAAGGAGGCTAAGCGCATCGTTGTACAGTCGATTCAGCGGGTAGCAACCGAAACGGCGATCGAAAACTCGGTGACAGTATTTCACATCGAATCGGACGAAATCAAAGGACGTATCATTGGTCGCGAAGGACGCAATATCCGTGCCTTGGAAGCAGCAACCGGTGTCGAAATCGTAGTAGACGATACCCCCGAAGCCATTGTACTTTCGGCCTTCGACCCCGTGCGTCGCGAAATTGCCCGTTTGGCATTGCATCAACTGGTTACCGACGGTCGTATTCACCCGGCTCGTATCGAAGAGGTGGTATCGAAGGTGCGCAAGCAGGTGGAAGAAGAGATTATCGAAACAGGTAAGCGCACAACCATCGACTTGGGTATTCACGGATTGCATCCGGAACTGATCCGTATCATCGGTAAAATGAAGTATCGCTCGTCATACGGTCAGAACTTGCTGCAACACGCACGCGAAACAGCCAACCTCTGCTCGGTAATGGCAGCCGAATTGGGATTGAACCCCAAGAAAGCCAAACGCGCCGGATTATTGCACGATATTGGTAAGGTGCCTGATGAAGAGCCCGAATTGCCACATGCTTTGCTGGGTATGAAACTGGCCGAGAAGTTCAAAGAGAAACCGGATATCTGCAACGCCATCGGTGCTCACCACGACGAAACAGAGATGACCAGCTTATTGGCTCCTATCGTACAGGTTTGCGATGCCATCTCGGGCGCACGCCCCGGTGCTCGCCGCGAAATTGTAGAGGCTTATATCAAACGATTGAACGACCTCGAACAGTTGGCTATGTCTTATCCGGGTGTAACGAAGACTTACGCTATCCAGGCAGGACGCGAGTTGCGTGTCATTGTAGGTGCAGACAAGATCGACGACAAGCAAACCGAAAACCTGTCGGGCGAAATTGCGAAGAAGATACAAGACGAGATGACGTATCCGGGACAGGTGAAGATCACCGTTATCCGCGAAACGCGCGCAGTGAGCTTCGCTAAGTAAATCAAAGAAGAAAATAAAACAGATAAGGGCGAAGCAATTCGCCCTTTTTTAATACCCATTCTTATAAATATGGAAAAATATCGGTTCGAGATTTGTACCAATTCGGTAGAAAGCTGTCTGGCAGCCCAAAAGGGAGGAGCCCAACGTGTAGAATTATGTGCGGGCATACCCGAGGGCGGAACAACTCCTTCGTGGGGCGAAATAGCCACCGCCCGGGAGTTATTGCAGATAAAGCTGCACGTCATTATCCGTCCGCGCGGAGGAGACTTTCTCTATTCGCCCGTCGAACTCAGCACCATGGTGAAAGATATCGAAGCAGCCCGCCAATTAAAGGCCGATGGAGTAGTATTCGGTTGCCTGACAGCCGATGGAGAGATAGACTTGGATGCCATGAAAACACTCATGAAGGCAGCAGAGGGATTATCGGTTACCTTTCACAGAGCCTTTGATGTATGCAAACAACCGCAACAAGCATTGGAACAACTAATTGCACTGGGGTGCGAACGAATATTGACTTCGGGACAGCAGGCTACAGCCGAACAAGGCATTCCGCTGCTTAAGGAATTACACCAACAGGCAGCAGGACGAATCATCCTGCTGGCGGGCTGTGGTGTGAATGAGGGGAATATAGCCCGTATCGCTTCGGAAACAGGCATCCGGGAGTTTCATTTCTCGGCACGCGAATGCGTGAAAAGCGGCATGCGTTATAAGAACGAAGCCGTATCGATGGGCGGTACCGTTCGCATTGATGAATACGAACGGAATGTAACAACGGCCGAACGGGTAAGAAAAACCATCTCGTCTATCTGACCGGAACAATCCATGGGCTATAGCCCATGGATTACTTTCATCAGTTGTTCGCCCAATCCGATGGTATAGCCTTGCGAAACAAAAACCACCCGGTTGAATGTATCGGCTACGATAAACATCGGCAGAATTGTTGCATTGGGCAGTTTCATGCCTTGAGCTATCTGCTTCTGAATGGCTCCATCTTTGTCGATACCGTAAACGATTGTCGAAGGCAATCCGGGGAAATCGGCCGGACGGAACTTCTTATATTGTGCTTCGTCGGGGAAAAGCAGTACCAGCTTACGTCCCCATTTTTCAAAGTCACCACTCAAAGCAGCGATGTCTCTGAGTGCATGGTTGGTAGGCTCTTGTCCGGCACCAAGCACTGCGACAACGAAATATCCACGGCCACAAGTTTTCAGCACCGTTGTAGGCTCGCTACTACCAATGGGCAGATAGGTCGATTCGGAATTGAAGTTACCAATCACCTGCACCTTGTCTTTACTTTCGCGCATGGTTAAATCTACGGTAGTGGTCTTTCCGGCCTCAATGGTAAAGAACGAGGCGGTAGCCAATACCTCGCCACTGGCCAGACGCGTTCCGGTTACCATCATATAATAGCCTGTATCGAGTTTGGTACCATTCTTCAATAAGTTCGACCAGGTAGCACCGCCACCCATGTCTACATCCCCTTCATCATAATTGAGCAGTTGAAAGGTTCCGTTCTTGTATTTAGAAAGCGTAAAGTGAGCGTAGTACTTCGGATCTTTCAAGGCGGGCTTGCTTTGAAAGGTTGCCATGAGTGTACCTGTTGCTTGTTGCGTCGGTTTGGCCTTATCAAAGTCTACATCAACGGTCTGCAGCTGTTGGTTGGCAGGGTTGACTGTTAGGTATTGCACCTTTCCGGTAACCGCGTCTATGCGGGCAGGTATCCCCAAACTGCGTGCCAACGAAACGAAGAAGATATCGCGTGAATGTTCGTCAGCCATTCTTGCTTTCCATACACCGGCAGGCGAAATAGGAATACGCTGAACATTCAACTCATTGGCCGGCATAATTTCCTTCTTACACCACTCCACCAACTGTTGCGGGTCGCGACGGAAACGTTCGGCATCGGCTTTATCAACCTGAGCCTGAAAGAACGACTTATAAGGAGTAATCATTTCATTGCTCACACGAGGGTTGAGTATATCACTTACAAAATCGGCCTGCGCATATTCCCCTTTGCCGGAATGAGTAAAATGATCGTTAAGTACCTCGATAGACACATCGCGAAGGTCCTTAGCCGAAAGTGTTTGTAGGAGATCAACGGCATCGGGCAATCTATTGCCGGCAGCTGCAGCTGTCAGAAAATCAACCAATGTCTGATGATTGCCTCTCGAACCGGTAAGGAAGCGTGCAATCACAGCCGACTGAGTAGCATCGCCTTTGGCTATACGGCTCAACAGTTCGTCGATCTGCTTCTGGGTGATAAAGGTTGCTACATAGGCATTGCGGATAGAGTCTTCCTGCGCCATGCGAAGCGTATTGGCAGCCCGTTGTTCGGGAGTTACCTCGGGTAAGAACGTATTTTCGACCGGAGGAACCAGATCAAAAGGTATCGAATAGCTCTCTCCTTCTTTCTTATCTAACGTCAGCAATAAAGTATCGGCTTTGCCGAATGACAGTTTGCCATATCCGAATCGATCGCCTTTCGAGGCCCATACCAACATATCTCCTTTACCGGCAGTGAGCGAAGTCTCGCCTTTACTGCCTGTCTTTTTAGTGGCAACGGTGTAGAACTCGGCATAGTTATAAACCTTATATTCTACTTTGGCATCGGCTACCGGTTGTCCGTTAGCATCCTGAACCAACACTACCCCCTTGCCGGTGGGTGCATAGTTTTCGATCACATTAATCTCGGTGTAGTTGGGGGTTTCTTCCATCGTCTCTTCGGCACCGTTGTAGCGCCCGAATACTTTGGTATGCATCAGCATTCCCCGACTGGCAGGAGCATTGAACCATCCGAGATTTAATACAGGTTCGGGTTCGCAAGCACCTAGAAAGTACCACTTTCCATCTGCCCAAGCCTCTACCCACGCATGGTTATCGTCGGTATGTGCCCAACGGGGGGTATATACCTGACGGGCAGGAATACCTACCGCTCTGAGAGCGGCCACCGTAAAGGTAGACTCTTCGCCACAACGACCGTAAGCCGTCTTGACCGATGCCAGTGGCGAACTGGTACGTGCATCACTCGGGGTGTAAACCACTTTCTCATGACACCAGTGATTCACTTCGAGAATCGCATCTTTCATCGACAAGCCTTTCACACGGTCTTTCAGTTCGCCATAGAACACACGCCGGGCATCATCCAGATTCTCGTTATTGACCCGAACAGGCAATACGAAGTGGCGATACAGCTCATTGGGAACAACCTTGCCCCAAGGCATTTCATCACTGGCCTGCTTCGACAAGCGAATATTCTCCACGTAATACTCGCCCGGATAGTCGGTTATATCGCCTATAGGCATATAGGCATAGAGAAACATCAAAGCCTCTCGCTCATGAACACTCAGCGATGCATCATCACACACCGCAAAAAGATTACCTTTGGGAAGCTGTTGCTTCTTCATCTCAAAATCGTTCATTACTTGATGCCGGTAAGCCTCATCGGTTATAAAATGAGATTCGCTGCACGAAAACAGACAAACGGCAAGTAACGATACAATCAGAGTACGGGATAAATAGGTCATAGTTGTATATATAATAAGGTGTAGTTAAAATCCATTCAAGGGAAAAACAACCGTAGGCACCAATAGCAATAAGCCCAACAGTATAAAGAATACCAGCAGCCGTCCGAACCATTTGACCCACACTTCATAGGGAATGCGGGCAATGCCCAAGGCTCCCATCAGCACAGCCGAGGTAGGCGTAATCATATTGGTAAATCCATCGCCAAACTGATAGGCCATTACAGTTGCTTGTCGCGAGAGTCCTATCACATCGGAGAACGGTGCCATGATAGGCATCGTAAGTGCTGCTTTGGCAGAACCCGACGGAATAATAAGGTTGATAAAGGTTTGAATGAGGTACATAACTCCGAGCGATACGAACTTCCCGGTTTCGCCCATGAGCGATGCCAGCGAGTGAAGAATGGGGTCAATAATGTGTCCGTCCTGGAGAATCTGAATAATTCCTCCTGCCAGCCCCACCACGATAGCTGCCGAAAGCATATCTTTCGCTCCATCGAGAAACTGTTTAATAATCGTATCCGTCTGTTCGCTATTGGCAAATCCCGATAAGATACCCATCGCCAAGAAGATAGCCGATATCTCTGGCAAATACCAGCCATGCGCCATCACCCCTACAATCAGAAAGAGAATGGTGAAGGCAAGCAGCGTCAGAATAAAGAACTGATTGGACTTGCGCAGCCCCAGTGCACCGAACAAAGCAAAGAAGAAGGATAGCACAGGAACGGCGTAACAGGTAACAGCCGATTCGCCCAATGCGAATGTGCTTTGCGGATAGTAAACCGAAAACAGAATCAAGGAGACAAGTATAAGTACATATACCGCATAAGCCGAGCGGGTGGTGACATAGGATAGCTGTTCGGAAGCCCCTTCGCCACGCTTACGCCAGTAAGCATCGGCCTGATACATAGGCGACTTCTCGGGATGTTTCTTAATGACCGATGCATATTTGAGGATACAGGCAATCAATACGCCTGTCAGTATCACCCAACAGACCATGCGGTACTCAAAGCCCGAGAACAGAGGCAGGTCGGACAATCCTTGTGCAATACCGATCGTAAACGGATTGAGCACAGCCCCGGAGAAACCGATGTGAGCGGCCACATAGACCATACACAAACCCGTGATGGAGTCATAGCCCATCGAGATGGCCAGCGGAACGATGATAATAACAAAGGCGAGCGCCTCTTCGCTCATACCGAACACTGCTCCGAACAGGCTGAACAAAGTAATGATAAGCCCGATAACCACGTTATTTACGCCAAGCATCCTGATAAACCGATGACGCTCCAGTCCTTTTGTAAATCCCAGAAAGGAGAAGATACCCGCATCAATAGCACGGCTACTGTTCATTATCTGAAAGGCTCCGCCCATAATCAGCAAAAAAGCAATAATGCCTGCTTGGCGTTCGAATCCATTGAGCAGTGCACTGAACACTTGCCATGTTTGGGGAGACTGGGGTACGGGGTGAAAAGAGTGGTCTACAATAACTGTGCGGGGGATACCGTTCACTTCGACTGTTTCGCGTACATATTCGCCGGCAGGTATTATCCATGAAAGTACGGCACAGATCAAAATCACGGAAGAGATAATGGTGTAAGTGTGTGGTATTCGCTTTAACATATCGGTTTTATTGTTCAGGCACAAAGTTATGTATTATATTTGTAATAACCAGCCCTCACTTTAGGCGCTATAGAAAAAAAATAAGGTAATAATGCATTTTTTCTATGTTGTATAACATATTATTCAAAAACAATTCGTATCTTTGCAGTGTAAAATAATAAAAGATATAAAATCACTCTCCAAAACGTGGGGGGTACAAAAAGAAGACGATTATGAAAAAGAATGAAAGTGCTAAGATTATGATGTTGCAGTATCGTATTAAACGTTATCACGCAATGGGAAATGGAACAATGTGCCAAGCCTTAAATGGCCAACTACAAAAACTGCTTTCACAGCAGACAGCCATGTAAAAAAATACACATTATATGAACGCTTGGCGGATAATCAACTATGATTCTCCGCTTTTTTTATATACTTTTGTAACCTCAACAATCTATTCATAGTATGAAACGAATCACTACCCTCGTGCTGTTTCTAGTCGGTATTTCTCTGACCTCACAGGCACAGACCCCTTATCAGGAGATGCCGGTACTCCATCCGGAAAGTTGCACAAGTATCATGGTAGGCAAAAAAGCCTCGACCGACGGATCAGTCATCACCAGTCACACCTGCGACAGCTATTACCGCACATGGCTCAACATAGAACCCGGACGCACCTACGATAAAGACACCACCCTTAATATTTATCAAGACCGCCTGCATACGGAATTTACCGACGATGCCACCGGGCTGAAGTTTAAAGGAACCATTCCACAGGCACATACTACCTTCTCTTTTCTGGATACAGCCTATCCGTGCCTCAACGAAAAGCAACTGGGCATGGGCGAGACAACCATCAGCGGACGCAAAGAGTTGGTCAACCCCAAAGGAATGTTCATGATCGAAGAGCTTGCCAAAGTGGCTCTGCAACGCTGCACTACGGCTCGCCAAGCCATCACCTTAATGGGCGAACTGATCGAGAAATACGGGTATAGCGATTGGGGCGAATGCCTGACCATTGCCGACCCGCAGGAAGTATGGATATTCGAAGTCTTTGGCGAGGGCAAAGAGAACATAGGCGGTGTATGGGCAGCCGTACGCATCCCCGATGAAGAGGTAAGCGTATCGGCCAACATATCGCGTATCGGCACGTTGAACCTAAAAGATCAGAACAACTATATGGCTTCCAAAAACGTATTCGATGTGGCCCGGAAGCTCGGCTTCTGGGACGGCAAAGAGCCCTTCAAGTTCTGGAAAGCGTATAGCGGTGGCAATTATTTCGGCGAGAAAAAGTCGTTTAGCATACGCGAGTTCTTTGTACTCAACACACTGGCTCCCTCATTGAAGCTAAGTTATGAGGCCGAGGAACTGCCGTTGAGCGTAAAGCCGGAGAAACTCGTCTCGCCAGCAGACGTAAGCAAGCTACTCCGCCAGACGTACGAAGGTACCCCTTGGGACGTAACCCAGAACCTAAAGGTACCCGTGAAACAAAAAGGCAGCGAAAAGACCGACACAATTGTAAGCCCCGTAGCCAACCCTTGGATGACTAGAGACATGATGGCATTGCTCAACAGCCTACGAAAAGACGCAGTGCCCAACAACCGCAACATTGCCGTTCCGCAATGTTCCTACTCTACCGTTATTCAGTTGCGCAGCTGGCTGCCCGATGCCATAGGTGGCATTGCCTGGTTCGCTTTCGACAATCCGGGGCAAAGCCCACGTATCCCTATCTTCTGCGGAGTCAATGAGCTTCCTGCCTCGTTCGGCATCTGCGGACAGCACCGTTATCGAGAAGATGCAGCCGTATGGCCGTATCGCCGTGCCAATAAGCTGGCCACGGTAAAGTGGGGCACTGCCCGAAAGGCGTTGGAGAAGCACCTCTCCTACTTTGACGAGAAGGCTGCGCGCGAACTACCTTTCGTAGAGAAGCAGTATGCCGAAATACAAAAGAAACAGGGCGCAGAAGTTGCACAGGCATTCCTCAACGGATACAGTGCCGACTATGCAGGTGCTACCCAATTGCGCTGGCAAGAGATGGGCGATCAGTTCTGGCACGACTTCCAGAAAGGTTTCTAACAAAAAGCCGGTTACTTATAGAGTAGCCGGCTTTTATGTTATATACCAGTATCGCAATCAATTGCGAATGACGAACGTATACGTTCCTGCGCTCTTCTGTTCTTTGGCCTTGAGCACAATGCGGTAAATCTCCTTGCCCCATACAGTAGACAAACGGGGATCATCAAGTGCTATCGGTTCCACAGTTGCATCGAATACGGTGGGGTAATCCAACTCTACTTGTTGACCGGCCGCTTCAATGGTTAGTTTACCGGGCGATTTCAATACAACCTTGCCCCAGGTAAGAAAGTTCACCTGCGTCGGTTCGGTTGTTTGATTCAATGCAAACTTATCGGTAATAGTCAATTGCTTGCCAGCCAGAGCGTACGCACGCACCCAACTCTTCACCCCTGCCTCTTCGGGATATGCACCGGCTATATCGGTCGAGAAAGTCATCTTACGCATGTTGCAAGTGGTCTGTGTTGCTTTATATTCCTGTCCGAAGCGTTGCGGCACTCCATTGATGAGCGGCAGGTTATGATAGTTGCTCTGCATGGTCCAGATGGTATAGCGTTCGCTGCCGAAGGTCTTCCGGGTATATGTACCCACCCCCGCATCGATCAGCATCGGGACGGTGTTCACATAGAGTGAAAATGTACCCACATCGTTGTGGTTATGGCTCTCGTTATTAAAGCCTCCCTTTGCAGCAAGAAACAATCCTTTGTTATTCTTCAGGTAGCAGAACTCCGTTTCGGGATACCAAGTCACATCGGGCGAGGCGTGCCGAGGGGTTGTCCGGGCAAACTGTGCATAGCTTGCAATCGACTCGAGCGAACGAAAGGCATCGTTGCCCAAGGTGATATATGCTTTCTTCTCCTCAACCAGGTAAGCGGCAAACTGCATCATCTCGTTGCTACCTACCGCCTGACCATAGCGGTAAATAAGCGGTGCATCACCTCCGCCTTTGGCCGAAGCATCGGCAAAGTTCACCACCCATCCGTTTCCTACATACGAACGAGAGATGTATTCGCCCATACTGCACACCATCGGTTCGCCAAAGAGAGAGATTTTTCCATCCGTACCGTCCGAAAGCAGTTGCAGGTAATCATACAGCTTTCCGGCCGCATGCCCCCAATACGAAGTTCCTTCCTCGCAAGCACCGTCGGCCTTTACGAAGTTGATAAACTTATCGACCGATTGCATGGAGCGGTGCACCGCTTTAGCCAAACGCCCCGGATCATTCTCCATCAATAGGAAACATTGCAGTACATTGGAGTTGCACCAAGGATTCCAGTTGTTGATGATCTCACCTGGCTTCCAGTTAAAAGCCATCCACCAAGCATCACTGCTGTTCATAAACGGATCGAGAATACGCTCCTGAATGGCATGACGCATGCGTACGGCAATGGCCGGATTTACCTCATCGAAGGTCGGTGCAAAGAAATAGTGAATCCATGCCATCAGCGAACCGTATCCACCCGATCCTAAATCAATGATCTGTTCGCGAAAGTCGGGGAGAGAACGACGGCTGGCCTGACGGGGCAAGTGAGCCGACAGTACCCACGAAGTCATCTCGCACCCTTGATACACCCCATTGATCAGCTGATCGATAAAGCGTCCTTTGCCTTCGGCCAGTTCGGCGAGCATCAACGTATTCAGCGCACAGCGGTTCTCTTCATAGGGATTTTGCATAATATTGCGTTCGCCACTACGCTCGTACTCCAAGTAGGCGGTGGCGGGAATCAGCTTCCATTGATACTTCAATAGTTTCTCTCCTTGCGCAATGAGCATCGCCTTTTGAGAACCCAAAAGCGAATCCCAAGACGGACGGTTGTGATAGGTAGGATACTTCACCCACTTCTGGTTCATCACTAAGGCAGCTTTCACTGTGGCCTCGTCGGCCTTCTTTTGTAGTAAGTTTCGTTCGGTATAGGCTTGTGCAGAACTACATCCGATAAGAATCAGCAGCAGGGTGCCGATAAGTTGTTGCTTCATGGTATTTGTTATTAATTACATTCGGAACGCAAAGATATGTTTCGGGAAAGATAAGTAAGGGGCAGAATAGTACAAAGATAGTGGCAAGAATGTACAAAATCACTCCCAACGACTAAATTCAAAGCTCAGTTGCTCCCAAACGCCGGTATGTTCGTTGCTCTTTTCATCACTCTCCTCGCGGGGATTCGATACCGAAAGACCAATGAGCCGAATGGGATGCTCTTCGTATTTGACCTCTTTGAGCAACTGCTTGGCAAGAGGCAGTATCTTATCGAGCGCAGTGAGCTCGGCCGACTGGGTACAACTGCGGGTGATCTGGCTGAAGTCGTGAAATTTGATCTTCAGCGTCAACGTGTTTCCTTTAAAATCTTTGCGTTGCAACCTCGCCACCAGTTCGGTAGCCACATGATAAAGTTCGATGATGACCGACGATGTAAGTGAGATATCTTTCTCGAGCGTGCGCTCGCAACCAATGGATTTGCGAATGCGTACAGCCTCGACCGGCCTTAAGTCAATGCCACGGGCAAAATCGTAATAGATAGCACCCGCCTTACCAAACTGCCTGCCGAGCATATCGAGCGAGCAGTCGCGCAGCTGGCATCCGTTGTGAATACCGAGTGCGTGCATCTTCTTTGCCGTAACCGGCCCTACGCCCCAGAACGATTCGATGGGCAGACGGTCGATGAACTCAATGGCCTGTGCGGGATGAATGGTGCAGAGTCCGTCGGGTTTGCGGTAATCCGAAGCGATCTTAGCCAGAAACTTATTGTACGATACACCGGCCGAAGCAACCAGGTTCAGTTCTTCACGGATACGTTGCTTTATCTCCCGCGCTATGTCGACAGCCAATACCATGTGCCGTTTATTCTCGGTTACATCCAGAAAGGCCTCATCGAGCGAAAGAGGTTCGATCACATCGGTATAATCATGAAATATCTCGTGTATCTGCCGGGACACCGATTTGTACACCTCCATCCTGCCCGGCACGAAGATCAATGAAGGGCATAAACGCTTCGCCTTTTGCGATGCCATGGCCGAGCGAACACCGTAACGCCGCGCCTCATAGCTCGCCGCAGCAACCACTCCCCGCTCTTCGGCATGCCCCACAGCGAGTGGTTTGCCCCGAAGTTCGGGGTAATCACGCTGCTCTACCGATGCATAAAAGGCATCCATATCGATATGTATAATCTTTCGTTCGCTCATTCTATTTCGAAGCAAATATACATGATAATTTTTAGGATTCTTATTGTAAGCCTTAAAAACTCTTCTCTCAAGATTTAGTATATTGGGGCTACAGTCTTCTTAGTACAACAGCACAAGAAAGAGAGCTAAATTGAATATAAAAAACCTGCGAACGAGTATTGGCTCAATTCGCAGGCTTCCCTTTTTCGCTTAAAAAACTACTCCTAATTTATTCAAACATTACTCAATAGCTACTGGAGTATCTAGTGTTTTAATTGTTATACCATTAGTCGTTCCTTCTATACGACCAGTAGCATCTTTAATAACTCCGCCTATTTGATTTTCAGATCCATCCAGTTTATAATAGAGTACCAAACCATCCGATTTCGGATCAACAGACAACATATTTTGGTTAAGTTGATTTTGAGTACGCGCAACGCTCCATACACGGACTTCACTCATATATCCATTCAATGGACGTTCTCCCCATGGAAATCTTGGAATCTTACCGATATTAAAACCAACATCTGAATTCGGATCAAAACCGGCAATACCCCAAGCCGATTCAGCCCATTTAGTTCCATTAACATAAATAGTAGTTCTCCCCGATGGTTGATCATAAGTCAAGGCTACGTGATACCAGCGTTTAGTCATCAATTTATCCGTTGTATGATAGTTCTGCGTTCCTGCAGCTTCCAAAACATCGTTGGGAACTCCAGGAGCGTCACCAATACGGAAAATCATTACACCTTCAGTCCCCATAATCGTATTATTATTAGATAAACGATTGACATACAGAAGTGTTTCGTACGTAAATGATGAGAAGAAAGTTCCAACTGGGAATTTTATTGAGATATACTGACTACTAAATGTACCAACTTTGGTAATCTTTATAGGCTTAGAGAGAAAAAAATACGCAATGCTTTCTCCAGGAAGAGTAGACACAGAAGACGACTGTACAGACACAGGCAAAATAAATGTTTTCCCTTCTTCCAGCGTTCCTAGATTGGATAGTTCCAAAATTACGTTATCCGCATACAGCTTTCCACTTGGAATAATTGAAATTGAGCTACTTAGCTTTACATGAGATACATCAAACATCTCGTAAGTTGTTCCATATTTCGCGTTGTATTCTTCAACCACGCTAGGATCGGCTATAGCATACGATACAGCTATTTGCGAAGAGGCCATAGTAGAAAGTCTTGAAGTTAAGTTGAAAGTCATCACATCGCTTTCGTCTTCCACCGAGAGAGTATATTCCTTATTTTCGAAATAAACCTTAGATTCCAGCAGCTTACTCTCTGAATCGTTGCAAGCACTCATCAGCAGTAATATGCCTCCCAATACCCAATAATTGAATATATGTTTATTCATAATTCTTTTCATTTTATTAATTTACAAATTCACCGATTCTTATAGCTTATTTTTTGATTCATCTTGTCCAGTTTTCCATTCGTTGAAAACCTTCTGATTTATCTGAATGGCCTGACGCATCCACTTATAGTTAGGAGTGTTATCATAGTCTTTGTCGAAGCGGTAAGCCCCCACTCCACCTTTGTAACCTTTTGATGGCATATTGGCAGCTTGCCCCAGCAGCCCTCCACCAGTGGGAGCGTAGGCTTCAAAATTTTCTGTAGTGATGATTGTCTTAGGATCAATACCATAGTGTTCAAGGCTAGGTCTAGAGGAGCCATAACTCTGTGTTATCCAATAGTCAACATAACCATCCAATTCAGTGGTAAGACCACTAATGCTACCATCAATACAAATCAATTTGTGTCCTTTACCTTCTGGGTCGCTCATCGGACCGATGTATTTATTCATTTCCTTAACCAAGTAAATCAAGTGCTTATTCGTACTCAACGTTCCATCCATATCGAATACACCACTTCCAATTTCCCAGTCAACATCATAACCGTCCCAGTCGTTTGCGTACAGAGAGTCGCACAGCGCTTTAGCAAACTTCGCCAAACATGCATAATGGTTTTCACTTTCAAATTGACCTTCAAATCCCCAATATTTCCAGCGAGCTTGTTTTTTTGCTTCTTCCAATTTGGATTCACTCCAACCTTCATCCTCTGCCTGCTTTTCTACATCCGCATATACCGCACCAGGAGTTTTTCCCTTACCTATAAATGAAAGAAGACTCACTTCCAGCAACTTCGTACCTTTGACCTTTTGCACAAACTCTTTGTCTGCCTTCTGTTCAGGAGTGATGTCGTAGCGACCGGGAGCACCGCTCCACATCGAAACTATATCCATGCTATCTGGCATCGAAGTTAGATATCCTCTTCGATAAGCTCCAGCAGGAGACCAGTTGGAATACCATCCAAAAGCTACGGGACGTCCGTAGTTCCAGGAAGTTGCCTTGTATGCACGCAAGTCGGCATAATAAGCCTCACTCTCCGCATTGTTCATTGTATTGTATCCACCGATATGCTCAATCTCTATATTTTCCACATCAGTACAAGCAGTCGCCATCATGCCAAACAACGGAACTAAATATAATATTTTTTTTAATGTTTTCATATTTTTCATTTTGTATTAAAATAATTACCACAGATTATCACTTGCAGTCCCACCACAAACGGGTTGAAGATTTATCCTCACCGCCCTTACCATTATTAAACAACTGCAAAGCAGCTCCATAAATAGCCTTTCCATCAGTCGTTTCATAAAAACTTGTAGGATAAATCATACGGCGGACCCCTCCTTCTTTAGTTGCTCCTTGGGTGGCACCTCTATTTTGCATAACAGGATTCAATTTCGGATAACCGGTTCTTCTCCACTCTGTCCATGCCTCTTGACCATTCGGGAATAATGCAATCCATTTCTGAATCATGATCTTCTCCAACTTCTGCTCTGAACTACCTTCAAATTTAGCAGTAGAAGAAGAAGGAGCAGCGAAACTACAAGCATATGGTCCTGCAAATTCATGTTTTACCGGCACCCTACCAGAGTTCATGTAATTATCCACAGAAGAAGTTACTCCATTTTCCTGGAACGACATTTCGATACCTTGTTTATAGAGCACATCGGCACTGCCAAACTCAGCTCCCCATACCAAAGCTGCTTCGGCACGTAGAAAATAAACCTCGGAAGCACGTAGCCAATAAGTCGGAGTACTACTTTGAATATTAGGTTTGGAAAATAACTTATAAGTATCATTCTGTGCAAAAGTATGACCGGCGGGAATAGCTTGGTATTTCTTGCCATCATAAGCAATTTGCCCTAATGTACTTTTATCATCCACCGGTTTGAAATAAGCACTTAAACGGGGATCAGCATAGCCCATTAGGTAGGAGAATATGGACGAGCCCATGCGTGACTCATTGTATGTTTCAGACAGCCATTCGATATTATTACGGAAAGTAATACCTGCTCCCACACTCATTTGGGCTTCATCACCTTTTTCAATCATGACACCAATAGAATGTCCGATAGCCTGAGATACATACTTTTTAGCCATTTGTTCATCAGCAAATCGAATACGCATTGCTAGACGAAGCATCAGCGAATTGGCATACTTCACCCATTTCTTTGTATCACCAGCATAAACAGCATCGTAATCTGCCATTACAGTTACACCAGTTCCAGCTTTCTTTGTCAACAAATCAATGGCATCTGTCAAGTCCTGAAACATGGAACTGTACACATCTTTCTCCGCATCAAATGGAATATTCATTGTTGCGTCAGCCGCATGCAAGTATGGCATCGGTCCGAAAGACTCTAATGCTTTATGCCATGCTGAAATTTTTAGTATTTGTGCCAATGCAAAAACTTCCGGAGTATTGTTCACTTCTGAATATAGCTTCAATCTCTTCCATGGATCAAGCGGATTAGTATATGAACGAGTATAAGTACCCTCAATCCAACCATTAATTAAAAAATAAGTTGTATTGTTATTCCCTGATCCCCAGCCGCTAGAGTTATTTTGTCCAAAAAAACCACTCCAAGAATCGGCGGACAGATGATAGTCAGTCTGATATTGGTTAATTATATCCGTATCATCAGCCTGTGTACCTACCGGAAAAACAGATCTTTCCATGGCCGTAACCAGACCACCAACGGCATAACCATCCGCTACTCCCTCTTCAGGAGTCATCTCTAATAAATTCGTATTGATTTTTTCAAAATCACATGATACAAATAACGCCACGGCACATATACCTGCTAAGAGTTTATATTGATTTATCCTTTTCATAATAAAGATAGTCTATTATAATTTAAATTTAATTCCAAAACCGAAGCTACGAACGCTTGGTTGCATAAAGTAGTCGTTACCTTGTCCGTAAGTGCTTGTAGAAGGAGTCAGCTCCGGGTCGAACGGAGCCTTACAATACAACATCCAAGGGTTGTTTGCAATAAACGAAACCGATACATCTTTCAATATATTACCAAACCATTTATCAGGCATGGTATAGCTGAGTGTTAACTCTTGTAGACGAATATTAGTTGCATTGTACACGTAATAGCCAGACGTTTCATAGTTGCCAGAACCAATCATCTGATAATAGGTTTTTGCATCTACTCTGCCTTGTCCTTTTAATAGAGCACCACCTTCATCGCGAGCTTCAGCCGAGCGTTTAGATACGCCAAAACGATCGAGCAAAGCTTCAGTAGAAGAAGTCACAACTCCCCCAAAACGTCCATTTATCAAGAAGCTAAGGCCAAATCCTTTGTATGACAATACATTGCTCCAGCCCATATTAAAGTCTGGAGAAGTCTTTCCCAGATAAACGGGTTCACCTCTTTCCAAACCATATGAACCATCACTCTTTACTTCCACATATCCCAAATGGTCTTTTTTAAGGAAGGTATTCGCATAGATATCATGGATGCTACCACCTACTTTCAGAAGCACACGACCTTTATCTTTGGATACTTCAGGAATATTAATCGGATCTTCCATTAAAGCAGTATGATAATTATTGACCATCTCCTTTATTTCATTGACATTGCGTGAAAAAGTCAAAGTAGAAGAGAAAGACAATCCGTTTTTAAGTTGATCATTGTAACCCAACGAAGCCTCCCAACCACGATTCTCTACATCACCTGCCTGCAAATAAATTTGCTTGTATCCGGTATATGCGGGAAGGGTACCCAAAAATGTTTGATTCTTTGTATTAGAATGGTAATAAGTAACTTCTGCACTCAACCTATTCCACAAACGCAAACTCAAACCAACTTCACGAGATTTGGTACGTTCTGCTTTAAAGTCGGTGAACGGGTAAATATAGGACGGTTGCAAAATACCACCCACAATTACTTCGGTCACTGTACCTGGAGTCAAACCCGAACGAGAAACCGGAGCACCTACTTCAGTGTAAGAGCCACGTATCTTTAAATAAGAGATAAATTTAGGTAATGTCACCATTTCAGAGACAATAGCCGACAAACCAATAGAAGGATAGAAGAAAGACTCTTCATTCGTGTTTACCAAACGGGAGTTCCAATCGTTACGTCCGGTTAATGTCAGATAGAGCATACTTTTCCAACCTAACTCCACATTGCCAAAAGCTGCATAATTACGCAAAGAAGCATCGCCTCCCTTTTCAGAAATACGCCCATTGGTCGGGTCGATATTGGCTGCGATAAATTTATTGGTTGCGCCAGCCAAAGTTCCTTTGTATCCTCTCTCAATCGACCAATAATTGGAGTAACTCCAACCAAAGTTAGCAGCAAGACTGAAATCCTGAATACGTTTGTTGACATTCATCATAAAATCAGCATACTCCTGACGGTCATTATAGTTGCTATATCCGTAATGTCCTTTCTTACCTTCCGCAAATTTCTGATCAGAAGATGCATAAATTTTACGCTCAAATCTGACATTGGTGTCATCCATTCTAAAGCGGGTAGCAACATTCAGCCAATCAGTAATTGTATAAGTTAATCCTACATTGAACATATAACGACTCTTTTCATTGGTGGCCACATTGCGATAAGCAGTCCAATAAGGGTTCTGAGAAGCATAAGTCGATTCGGCAATAGGCCAATATTGTACTGGCAGTTTACGACTTTCATCGTAGCGTTCAAAAGTCTTGATGTCCTCAAAGTTTTCACCACGTGGAAACAGATAAGCAGCCATCACCGGATTCCAATACTGACCTTGTGATACCATATTCTTATCTTTTTGTTTCACATACGACGCTCCAAGATCGAGTTGCAACTTTTCATTTAAAAATGTAGATGTATTGCGAATAGTAAAGTTCAAGCGATCATATGTATTATTAGGCACGATACCACTGGAGTTAGTTGATGAAACAGAGGCAAAAGTCTGATTCTGTTTAGTTCCTGTGGTCAACGTAAGTGAATTAATAAAATTCATACCCGTATTGAAGAAGTCATTCTTCGGATCATAGCTCGACGGAGTAGATAATTGCTCTCCCCAACTGTCATACATGTCTTTCTTATTTCCATATGTATTCTGGAATTCGGGTGTCATGTATGCCTTACTAAATTCAGTAGAAGAAGAGAATTGTACCGAAAGTTTTCCTTCTTTACCCTTTTTAGTAGTAACTAGAATTACACCATTGGCAGCACTACTACCATATAAAGCGGCAGCCGATGGGCCACTTAATACCGAAAGACTTTCAATATCTTCAGGGTTAAAATCGGCAATACCTTCCGTCCCAGCCTTACCTTCGCCCATGATACCACTATCTGTATTTCCCATATTCGTATTAAATAAAGGGATACCATCTACTACATATAGAACATTGTTATCGCCTTCAATAGATTTTGCACCACGCATAACTACGCGGGTAGCACCACCAACACCACTTGCACTCTTGTTGATATTCACACCGGCGATCTTACCGTTCAAAGAGTTTATAAAATTGGCATCTTTCACGTTAGTAAGGTCAGATCCTTTTATTTGCTGTACATTATATGATAATGCCTTTTCAGCACGTTTGATACCCAACGCCGTAACAACAACTTCGTCCAACACTTCTGTGTCTTGTGCCAAAGTAATTTGATAAAACTCTTTCTTTGAAACAGTTATCATTTGAGTAGCATACCCTATATAGGATACTTTCAATACCGATTTCTCAGGTACTTTTAGTGTAAATTCTCCATCAATATCAGATATTGTACCTGTAGAAGTTTCATTTATGGATATATTTACTCCAATCAACGGTTCTCCACCCGTATCGATAATTTTTCCGCGGATATTTTTAATCGCTTGTGTAGCTATAGGTTTCTGCTCAGTAATAATGATGTAATTACCTTGAATTTGATAAGTGAAACCTGTTTCTTTTAAGATTACGTCAAGTGCGATTGACACTAATGCATTTTTCAAGTTTAGATTGGCAATTTCCTTGCCTTTTAATTGTGAATCACTATAATTTATAGACATTTTGGACTGTCTTTCGACAACTTTCAAAGCATCAATCACTGTGATTTTTTTCTGCTGGACAGTAATTTTACTATCATTTTGAGCAAAAGAAGAAGTCTGCATAAGCAACAATAGGCTTAAAAAAGTAAGAAAGGCTCCTTTTTGTGCTATTAGTTCTGCTATTTTTTCGTAAGTTTGTAGCATCTTTTTAGTATTAGTAATTGGTTATTATTCTAGGATCATTTTGAATAGCGTCAATATACGCTAATATTTAAAAGACAAAGATTTCACATCCGGAAAGAACGCCCATTCTTTCCGGGTATTTTTTTACATAGTACATTAAGTTAAAAGGTTCTACAATAGAGTTCTATTTGTTAGTTATATAACATTTATTTCCTTTGATCGTATATTTTACCTCTCCTACTACTTGAGCTATAATTTCAATTACCTCCTTCAGGCTTGCCTGTTTTTGGAATCGGAAACTATAAGTATTCTTATTCAAGCTATGAAGGCTGTAAACGAATGTATAAGGAAATTTACGCTCAAGATTAGTGAATATATCTTCCAGGCACATATTACTAAAGACTAATTCTCCACGTTGCCATGCAGTTACATCTCCGATTTGGGGCAAATACAGGCTATGACTTTTCGTCTTCTTGCTATAAATAAATTGTTCATTAGGCTTTAAGATTATATTAGACATCAGATTATTAAATTCTATTTTTACACTTCCTTCCAAAAGAGTTGCAATCAACTCGTCATTTTCAGGATAAGCGTTTACATTAAACTCGGTTCCCAAAGCTGTAATCTGACAGTCATTAGCCTTCACTATAAAAGGATGTTCTTTATCCGACTTCACTTTAAAATTAGCTTCACCAATCAAATAAACGCTTCTGGTCTTACCATCGAATTGTTCCGGATACAACAATGTACTTTTTGAGTTCAACATTACATATGTACCATCGGGTAATGTCAGTTCATTAATTTCAGCCGCTGGTATATAACATTCGATCAAATCTTTTTGCGGTCTTTCTTTCTCGAGCATCAAAAATACTGAAATGGAGGATACTGCCAATAAAACAACTGCAACTGCCCTCCAAATACGTAACTGATATATTCTGTTAGTTTCAGCAGTTCTCACTCCTATATTACGTTGCATCTGTCGAATTGATTGTTTCATTCTGCAAGGTACCTTTTGCTCTCCAGCCTGACTCCATAACAGATGAAGTGCCTTTTCTTTTTCCTCGACATGTTCTTCTTTTACGAGCCATTGTTGTACTTTTCTTCGTGTACTTAATGAATATTCATTATTGGCGAACAAATCTATGATTTGCTGAATATAGTTTTTCATCGTTCTTTTTCTTTTCTTTATATACTAAATACACCTAGATGAATTGTACTACTTAAATGGGAGTAAAAAAAAAGCAAAAAGAAGCACTTTTTTTAATTCTATCAACACTAAATAGACCTGATGTTCTACTGTGCGAATAGAGATACCCAGTCTATCTGCAATTTCTTTATAGCTAATGCCCTGAAATCGATTGAGTTCGAATATCATTCTCCGACGCTCCGGCAGTTTTTCCAAAGTCAAACGAACCACTAACAGCATTTCATTATAATATATATTTTTTAGAGCGTCTTCATTTTCCGTCAATTCCTCGAGAAGAGTCTTTTCAAAAATACTTTCCTGATATTCATGTTCTACTTGCTGATGTTTAAAGATATTCAGGACAGCGTTTCTAGTCATTATAAAAAGATAGCTATCAAGTTCTCTTTCATTGTCTAGCCATATTGCAGGCTGTTGCCACAATTTACAGAAAATATCCTGAGCTACATCTTCTGCATCTGCTTCTGATTTAAGAAGCATTTGAGCAAAGTTTTTCACTTTTGGAAAACTTGTATTAAAAAGACGCTGATATTTAAGTTCTATCTGCCTGTCATTATATTCCATTTCAGTATCATTTTGTCCTTTTAAATAGTAAAAGTATATATTCCCTTTGCACTTGGATGCAACAGCAACTAAAGATTAACACTTATTTGCAATTAAACATATTCACAGTTTCCGATAAGAGTAAGAAGCGAGCAAAAAAAGAAAACGAGAGCAGTTAATATTTTATTATTTACATAAACGATAAAGTAAACAATTATTATACAATAGATTAAGAGCCATATACACCTAGGTATATATGGCTCTTAATCTATTCTTATTATCATCAAAAGTGGAGTTGGAGGGAGTCGAACCCTCGTCCAAACGAGGAAATCACAAGCTTTCTACATGCTTATCTTTGCCTAAATTTTCGTGCAGAAGCAGAACCAAAGCCATCAACTTCTACCTTATCCTCTTAATTTCATCTTCATCGAAAGCCCGAGGTAACTTCCAACTATTTCCGATATTACTGCATTACTTAACCAGACCGCTTCGGATCAACAGCATCTGAGTAATGTCCCGTCCCAGTACCTAGTACCGGGATTAAGCTAATCTACTATGATTCGATTAAGCAGCAAGAGCAAATTGTCTTTCGCCAGATAAAATTTTGATAACTGAGATTTAAGTGCAAATCACCGACGCACTGCATGCTTACTCACCATTTCTGCCCGCTGTCAAATCCAGTCAACCCCAGATTCTTTTCGTGCACAAAGCGATAACTTTTAATTGGTCGAAACGCTTTCCTGAGGCAAAGATACGAAATACTTTCCGATTCGCGATGGTTTATTCAAAATTATTAAGGAAGATGGCCGACCAACTAACCGGCAATGGGCAAGCGGTTGAAGGGGAAGAAACCTGAACAGTGAGCGATAAAGGCCTGAACAACGATCGAGAGAAGCCTCAAGAAAAAGTGAAAGAAGCCGGGAAGAAGTGAAAGAAGCCGGGAAGAAGTGTTTTTCATGCCGTCATAGTACTATTTAGGTACGGAGATAATTGCCTCCCCACCTTGGTGGGGAGACATTCTCACCAAGGTAGGGAAGATTACCCACCCGGGTGGGGAGATATTCTCACCCGGGTGAGAAGCTGATTATCTCGATAGTAAAAACGGATGTAGATACGGGAATAAACGATGAGCGCCACCGACTCGACAGAGAAAAGAGTACAGCATACTGAAAAAGAGCGTACAACATACCCCAAAAGGACGTATGCCGCACCGAAAAAGAGCATCGCCCACAAAGCCACCCCCGAAGTATTTTATGCAACAAAGAAACACATTTTTTCGGAAAGAAGCACTATCTTTATGCACTGATACGTTGAATCATAACAGACCTGAATAATCATGAACAAACTTCTCCTCACCACCCTGCTACTGGGAGGCAGCACGCTGCTCCCGATGCACAGTTCCTTACTACAAGCGCAGAAGCTGCCGGCCACCTATCGTCCCGCCAAAACCGAAATGTACCGAAAGGGATGGATAGACTTCAACAAAAACGGCATCAAAGATATTTACGAAGACCCTACAGCTACCGTAGATGCACGCATCGAAGACCTCTTGGGACAGATGAACATGAACGAGAAAACCTGCCAGATGGTTACTCTCTACGGCTACAAGCGGGTGCTGAAGGATGCGTTGCCCACCCCCGAATGGAAGCAACAACTCTGGAAAGACGGCATGGGAGCGATTGACGAACACCTGAACGGTTTTCAGCAATGGGGACTGCCACCTTCGGACAACGAAAACGTATGGCCGGCCTCACGCCACGCGTGGGCACTGAACGAGGTGCAACGCTTCTTTGTCGAAGAAACACGGCTGGGCATCCCGACCGACTTTACCAACGAGGGCATCCGCGGCGTGGAGAGTTTCCGCGCCACCAACTTCCCTACCCAACTGGGACTGGGGCATACGTGGAACCGCTCGCTGATTCGCCAAGTAGGACGCATCACCGGACGAGAGGCGCGTATGCTCGGCTACACCAACGTCTATGCGCCCATTCTCGACGTAGGGCGCGACCAACGCTGGGGACGCTACGAAGAGGTGTACGGCGAATCGCCCTATCTCGTAGCCGAACTGGGCATTGAGATGGTGCGCGGATTGCAACACAACCATCAAGTAGCCGCCACCGGCAAGCACTTCATCGCCTATAGCAATAACAAAGGCGCACGCGAGGGCATGGCACGGGTCGACCCGCAGATGTCGCCCCGCGAGGTGGAGATGATACATGTATATCCCTTCAAGCGAGTGATACGCGAGGCGGGCATGCTGGGCGTGATGAGCTCGTACAACGATTACGACGGATTTCCCATACAGAGCAGCTACTACTGGCTCACCACGCGGCTGCGGGGAGAGATGGGCTTCCGAGGCTACGTAGTGTCGGACAGCGATGCCGTGGAGTATCTGTATACCAAACACGGAACAGCCAAAGATATGAAAGAGGCCGTGCGCCAAAGTGTCGAAGCGGGGCTGAACGTGCGCTGTACCTTCCGCTCGCCCGACTCGTATGTGCTTCCGCTACGCGAACTCATCAACGAGGGAGGATTGAGCGAAGCGGTTATCAACGACCGCGTGCGCGACATTCTTCGGGTGAAGTTCCTTGTCGGACTGTTCGATGCCCCGTATCAGACGGATTTGAAGGGGGCGGATAGCGAAGTCGAGAGCCTCGCCAACCAAGCCGTCGCCCGACAGGCCTCGCTCGAATCGATCGTGCTGCTCAAAAACGATAACAATACCTTGCCACTCGATGCTTCAACGATTCGTAAGATAGCCGTATGCGGTCCCAATGCCGATGAAACCTCGTATGCACTGACTCACTACGGTCCCTTGGCAGTAGAAGTGATCAGTGTGCTCGACGGCATCAGAGAGAAACTCAACAACAAAGCCGAGGTGCTCTACACGAAAGGGTGCGAACTGGTCGACGCCAACTGGCCCGAATCGGAACTGATCGACTTTCCGCTCACACCTGCCGAACAGGAGGAGATAGACAAAGCCGTGCAACAGGCGCAACAGGCCGATGTAGCCGTGGTGGTGCTGGGTGGCGGACAGCGCACGTGCGGAGAAAACAAATCGCGCAGCAGCCTCGACCTTCCGGGGCGGCAGCTCAATCTGCTGAAGGCGGTTCGGGCTACCGGAAAGCCGGTGGTGCTGGTGCTTATCAACGGCCGTCCGCAGTCGATCAACTGGGCCGATCGGTTCGTTCCGGCCATTGTCGAGGCGTGGTATCCGGGATCGAAAGGGGGCGAGGCAGTGGCCGATGTACTCTTTGGTGACTACAATCCGGGGGGCAAACTAACGGTGACGTTCCCCAAAACGGTGGGACAGATACCATTCAACTTCCCCCATAAACCCTCATCGCAGGTCGATGGCGGCAAAACACCCGGAGGCGAAGGCAATATGTCGCGTGCCAACGGAGCCCTCTACCCCTTCGGCTACGGACTGAGCTATACGACGTTTGCTTACTCCGACCTGCAACTCTCCTCCTCCACCATCACTCCGCAGCAACAGGCACAGGTGCGTTGCCGCATCACCAACACCGGACACCGGGCGGGCGACGAGGTGGTGCAGCTCTACCTGCGCGATGTACTGAGCAGTGTAACCACCTACGAAAAGAATCTGGCGGGTTTCGAACGCGTACACCTGCAACCGGGCGAGAGCAAGGAGGTATGCTTCACGATTGACCGCAAACACCTCGAACTGCTCAACCTCAACAACGAATGGGTGGTAGAGCCGGGAGCGTTTAAGGTGATGGTCGGTGCCTCGTCCGAGGACATCCGTCTGAACGGAACACTCACCGTAGCCGACTACGGAACCACCGCTCCGAACAGCCCGACAAAGGCTAACCCCGTAAGTGCCAGCACGAACGAGGAAGCGGTGAAACAGGTATTCGATACAAATTTGTCGACCGTTTGGCAAGGAAATAAAGGAGATTATATTACTTTTGCTTTGCAAAGCGGTGCTACCGTAGCCGATGTTTCCATCGCCTTCGGTAGAGAAAACGCACTGCCTGCCGAGTTCGAAATCCAGCTTTCGAGCGGAGGCGGACAGTTCCTGACGGTGTATAGCGGACGGGTGACGGAGTATAACAAGCTACTCACCTATCGCTTCAAAGAGACGGCAGCGAGCGATCTTCGCATTGTGCTCGGAGCCGACCGCGTAGGCATTGCCGAGGTAAAAATAAAACAACTTAAACAAGAATAAAGAAATGATTAAACAAGCAATCGGGCTATGTGCCATCGGTATCTTGTCCGCCGCCTGCTCATCGAAGCCGTCGGCAGGCAAGCAAGAAAACGAACTGTCGATGCTGGTAGGCACGTACACATCGGGCAGCAGCAAAGGTATCTACACCTTTCGTTTCAATGAAGAGACAGGAATCGCCACTCCGCTAAGCGAAGTAGCATTGTCGAACCCCTCCTACCTGACGCTATCGGCCGACGGAAAATTTGTCTACGCCGTTAGCGAGGAAGACGGTGCCTCCTCGGCCGTCAATGCCTTTGTGTTCGACCAAGAGAAGGGCACATTGCAGCTGCTCAACAGCCAACCCACCGAAGGATCGTCGCCCTGCTACGTATCGACCGATGGTAAAAAGGTGCTGACGGCCAACTACGGGGGCGGCAGCATGTCGGTGTTTACCGTACAAAGCAACGGATCGTTGGCAAAGATCGATACGTTGTTTTTGGGAGCGGCCACCGGTCCGGATAGCGAGCGGCAAGGTGCGGCACATGTGCATTGCGCTACCTTCTCGCCAGATGGGAATTACATCTTCGCGACCGACTTCAGTGCCGACCGCCTGTTGCAGTATGCCGTTCATGAGAAAGAGGAGAAGCCACGTCCGCTATCGGCAACGGTAGACATCGCTCCCGGTTCGGGACCGCGCCACATCACCTTCAGCCCCAATGGAAAGTTCGCTTACCTGATTAACGAACTGTCGGGCAAGGTGATCGCTTTCAGCTATGCCGACGGACGATTGAACGAGATTCAAACCATCACGGCCGATACCGTTCGGGCAAAGGGCAGTGCAGATATCCACCTGAGCCCCGACGGGAAATACCTCTACGCAAGCAATCGCCTGAAAGAAGATGGATTGGCCATTTTCGAGGTGAACAGCGAAACGGGCACGCTGGCCAAGGTGGGCTATCAGCTTACGGGTATTCATCCGCGCAACTTCAACATCACGCCCAACGGCAAGTATCTCTTGGTGGCTTGCAGAGACAGCAACGTGATTCAGGTGTTCGAAAGAGATCCGATAACCGGATTGCTCACAGATACGAAGCAAGACATTGTGGTCGACAAACCGGTCTGCATACAGTTTGCCGAATAGTGATTCTACCGGATGCCTCTTATTGGGTGGGTTTCTTAACCAATACAGAGGCACCTTTCTTTACGCACTTCACCGTACCGTTGAGAAGCTTGCCTGCTTTCATATCGAAAATAAGATTGGGGTTGAAGTGCTGTCCGTTGACACGCGTCTCGAAATGCAGATGCTCGGTAGTGGCGCGTCCCGTACGTCCGGTCAGTCCGATGGGTTGACCGGCTTTTAATTGATCTCCTACCTTCACGAAATTAGTAAAGTTATGGCTGTAAATGGTTTCGAGTCCGTTGCCATGACGCACAACGACTACATTGCCGTAGCCTCCGTAGGCTTTGGACAACCGCACCACCCCATCAAAAGCACAGCGAATGGTATCTTTGGCACAGGTCTTGATATCGACCCCGCTGTGGCTTCGGCGTTGGTGAGTGCCGTAGCCCGATATCACCTTGGCACCGGGCAACGGGAAGGCATAACCCGCCTTAGCAACAGAGTCGAGGTTCCACACCAGTTTGTTGCCGCTGGCAAAGAGTCCCGGGGTGGGTACTTTAATATCGATTGTTTCGCGCCCCGTAAAGGTAGGCTTGCTTTGTGCCGCAACTGTAAGCGATACACAGCAAAGGAGAAAGAGAAGGTAGTAATGTTTCATGGTATATTCGTTAAGTGATGGTTTGTGGTTCGTTGAGTGATTGCTTGCCGTTCGTTAAGCGCTTGCTTATATGAAGGGGCTGCTTGCCGTTACGGGAAGAAGAGCAGTTCTCCTCCATCCGAACCGGTATAGTTTTTCAGTAAGGTTTGTATCATGTGGGCTGCTTCGGAGAGTCCTTTCTCGCCGCTATATCCGTTGACCAACGCGAGAATATGCGAGGTTTCCAGTCCCATCTTCGTGCGCTCGTTGTCGCTGGTGGGTGTACCGATACCGCCCAACGCATCGCGATAGACGGGAAGCCCTTCGATATTCAACACTCCCCGCCCGATGCCCTCAAAGGGTTCGGCAGCTCGCCCGATGCCGAGTTCGAGGCTGTTGCCCGTTATCTTATCAGCATCGAATCCGCCGATGGAATAGCCTGTACGCAACGACACCAAATTAATCAGATCGACCAGCGTATCAATCTGATACAACGGAATACCCCGTAGCAATCTACGACGCAAGGCTTCGGCCGAAGGGCGATAGCGTCCGGGGTCTTTGCCGCACCGTTTATAAGCTTCGCGCGTAGCAGCAATGGCAGGTTGGTGTTTTATATCGTCCAGACAAGTAGCAGCAGTCAACTCGGCCGTAAAGGAGTCGATCTCTTGCCACAGTCCGGGGCAGAAAGACGTGTTCTGTACGTGTGCATAAACGGCTACTCCGGCAAAACCGGGACAAGCCTGTTTGATCTCTTCCGAAAGGGTAATGGTAAACATAGGCTAATGAATCATGATTCCCGACAGGATGCGACCGGACTGAATGCCCAACCTTCGCGCCGAGAAGAATTGTTCGTGATGAATATAGGTGCAGATACCTGCCGTTTCTATCTGCGGGGCAGGAACACCAAAGTCGAGCAATGCCAAGCGGTTCGCTTCCCACAGGTCGATGTGCGGCTTTCCGGTTTGAGCATTGCGCAGAGAGAGGGTCTGCATATTGAATCCGTTGCGGAGAAAGGTATCGTACACCTCCTCGCCTACTTCGAACGATGCCGGTGAAATACCGGGACCGATACACGCCCACACATCTGCTCCCTGCGTACCGAAGTGTATTTGCATCTGCTCGAGGGTATGGGCAACGATGCGGTTCACCGTTCCGCGCCAGCCGGCATGTATGGCGGCAATGACTTGCCTGCGTTTGTCGTAGAGCAAAAGGGGAATACAGTCGGCCGTTGAGATGCAAAGGCAGTAGCCGGGCAAACGGGTCACCACAGCATCGACTCCATGCAGGAGAGCTTTCCGGGTAGTTGCGTCGGCAGCCTGAAAGGCCTCATCGATGATGCGCACCTCTGTACCGTGGGTTTGCCGGGGGATGATGAACTCGCGCGGTGCTTGCGGCAACGCCTCGATCAGCCGTTGACGGTTGTGCTCCACAGTGGCAGGATCGTCGCCACAATAGGGCGAGCAGTTGAAGGTACCGTAAGCACCCTCTCCACATCCACCCATACGGGTGGTGACAAAATGAGAAATGTTGGCGCACGAGCCGAACGACTCGTATGCCAACATCCTGTTATCTACTGTAAGTGGAATCATTTTTCGTCGAAATCCTCTTCTTCGTATTCGTATTCAAAGTCATCGTCATCATCGTCGTTGCCGGTTTCGAAGATAATCTCTCCGTCCTCGCCCATTTCTCTAAGCTCCTGTTTGAGGTAGCTTACATCCTTGGGACGATGTACAATGCTTTCGATCTTATTGCTCTCTTTGTTCAGCTCCTCCCAAAGCATATCTTTCAACGTCGGGATACCCAAACCGGTAATGGAAGAGATGAACACATGGGGCACGCCATCGGGCAGCGTGGGTTCAATTTCATCCATCAACTCCTGATCGAGCATATCGCATTTGGTGATCGCCAATACGCGCTGCTTGTCGAGCATCTCTGGGTTAAAGGTAGCCAGCTCGTTGAGCAGAATATCGTACTCCTTGCGGATGTCGTCGCTATCGGCAGGCACCATGAACAGCAACAAAGAGTTACGTTCGATATGACGCAAGAAACGAAGTCCGAGCCCTTTGCCCTCGCTTGCGCCCTCGATAATACCGGGGATATCGGCCATTACGAACGATTTCCCGTCGCGATAGGACACAATGCCCAAGTTGGGTTCGAGTGTAGTAAAGGGGTAGTCTGCGATTTTGGGTTTGGCAGCCGACACAGCCGAGAGCAAGGTAGACTTGCCCGCATTGGGGAAACCTACGAGTCCGACATCGGCCAGCAGCTTCAGCTCCATGATCACCGTCATCTCCTGCATCGGTTCGCCCGGTTGGGCAAAGCGTGGAGCCTGACGGGTCGCTGTTTTGAAGTGCGTATTGCCTTGTCCGCCGCGACCGCCCTTGAGCAGCATAACCTCTTGTCCGTCTTCGGTAACGTCGCAAATGTATTCACCTGTTTCGGCGTTATAGACAACGGTTCCGCAGGGAACTTCGATGATTTTATCCGCGCCGTCTTTACCAAAGCTACGAGCCTTACCGCCCGACTCTCCGTGACCGGCCATGGCATGGCGGTCGAACTTCAAGTGAAGCAGTGTCCAGTAGTTACGGTTACCGCGCAAAATGATATGGCCTCCTCTTCCGCCATCGCCCCCATCAGGGCCGCCATTAGCAACATATTTCTCGCGCCTCATGTGCGTAGAGCCTCTTCCGCCCTTTCCGGAGCGACAGTATATCTTTACGTAGTCAACAAAATTCGATTCAGCCATAATTCATTCATTTAATTAACCAATTGCCTTGCAAATGTCGGCAAAGATACCGTCCATCGTGCCCAGCCCCTGGATATGCTTATACTTTCCTTCGCCTTTGTAGAACTCCTTCAAAGGTGAAGTTTGTGTGTTATATACTACCAAACGTTTTTTGATGGTCTCTTCGTTGTCATCGGCACGACCGGACTCTTGTCCGCGCTTGATGAGGCGAGTCATCAACTCTTCCTCGGGCACATCAAGATCGAGCATTACAGAGATGTCCTGTCCGCGCTCCTTCAACATTACCTTCAACGCCTCAGCTTGTGGAATAGTTCTGGGGAAACCATCAAAAATAACTCCCTTGCTGTCTTGAAAGCTATCGAAAACGCTTGCCAAGATGTCGATCATCAATGAATCGGGGATCAATTGTCCCTGATCGATGTATCCTTTGGCTGTTTTACCTAATTCCGTGTTGTTCTTGATCTCAGCACGAAGTACATCTCCTGTCGAGATGTGATTAATACCATACTTTTCTACAATACGTTCGCTTTGTGTCCCTTTTCCTGAACCGGGAGCACCAAAAATTACAATGTTCAACATCTTTTCTATTATAATTTAACTAGTTACTTCTTACCCGCGAGGGTAGCTTATATTTTATGTTTAATCTACTACAGTATAAATATCGGGATAGTTGCGGCCAAAGCCATCATAATCCAATCCGTAACCGACAATGAAATCGTTGGGAATTTCCATCGCTACGTACTTAATATCCAATTTTACTTTCAGCTTCTCGGGTTTAACCAGCAACGAGGCAATGTGAATGGTTTCGGGGCCGCGAGTACCCAAGGTCTCAAGCAAACGTTGCATGGTGAGTCCTGTGTCGACGATATCTTCGATGATAACGATGGTGCGTCCCACAATCTCTTCATTGATGCCGATGACCTCCTTTATGGCTCCGGTCGATGAAATACCTTGGTAAGATGCCAACTTCACAAAGGATAATTCGCAAGGGATGGTAATGTGTTTCATCAAGTCGGAAGTGAACATAAACGAACCGTTCAATACACTGAGGAACAGTGGGTTTTTATCGGCCAAATCCCGATTGATTTCGTTCGCAACGCGAATCACTTGTGTGAGTATTTCTTGTTCTCTGATGGAAACAGAAAACTGTTTATCTTTTATCTGAATGGTATCCATAACCGATGTTTTTAAAAAAGTTGGATGCAAAAATACGACTTTTATTCCACTCTTTCACCCCATCTGCTCTATTTTTCTGAAAACAGTTATTGATATTTGGCAAAAACCAACGACTATGTGTGGCAAATAAAGGGAGAATAAAGAGATATCTGAACCATTATTTGTAATTTTGCAGAAAATTGAATAATACAAAGTTGACATGAAGATATTTTCTGGTAACAGCATCAAAAAGTTAGATGCATATACGATCGAACACGAACCCATCAGCTCGTTCGACTTGATGGAGCGGGCAGCACAAGCACTCACAGAGGCTATTTGCGAAGGTTGGGAAAAGGAAACACCCATCACCGTCTTTGCCGGACCGGGCAATAACGGTGGAGACGCACTCGCTGTAGCTCGTATGATGGCGGAGCGGGAATACAACGTAGAGGTTTATCTGTTCAATCCCAAAGGCGACCTGTCTGCCGACTGCAAAGCCAATAAAGAGTTGTTGGAGATCATGGATGAGGTAGTGTTTCATGAAATCAGCACTCAGTTTGTTCCTCCTGCGCTAACTGTCGACCATTTGGTTATCGACGGTCTGTTCGGCTCGGGACTCAACAAACCGTTGAGCGGTGGTTTTGCAGCAGTAGTTAAGTTCATCAACGCATCGGCTGCCACGGTGGTATCTATCGATATCCCTTCGGGACTGATGACCGAGGATAACACGTTTAACATAAAAGCACACATTATCAAAGCAGACGTCACGTTCAGCCTGCAATTTCCCAAACTGGCTTTTCTCTTTGCCGAGAATGCAGAGTATGTAGGCCAATGGCATTTGCTCGATATTCAACTCAACGAAGAAGGCATCGAAGAGATAGCTACCAGCTACGAAATGCTGGAAGGCGAAAAGGTGAAAACACTCATCCTTCCGCGCAAGAAGTTTGCCCACAAAGGAGACTTCGGTCATGCTTTACTGATAGCCGGTTCGCAAGGCATGGCAGGTGCATCGGTATTGGCAGCCAAGGCTTGCCTTCGCTCCGGCGTAGGACTGCTGACTGTACATGCTCCTTTTGTAAACAATAACATTCTGCAAACAGCCGTACCCGAAGCTATCGTTGAGGTAGACAGACACGAATTCTATTTTACGCATGCCACCGAAACAGACAATTACATGGCTATCGGTATCGGCCCCGGCTTAGGCAAAGAAACAGAAACCGAAGCAGCTTTGCTGGAACAGCTCACCCGGTGCCAAGCTCCTTTGGTAGTCGATGCCGATGCACTGAACATACTCGCCAACCATCGTCATGCATTGAATCATTTACCCAAAGGCTCGATCCTAACACCTCACCCCAAAGAGCTGGAGCGCCTCGTTGGCAAATGTCAGGATTCGTATGATCGCCTTCAGAAAGCCTGCGAGCTGGCACGTACAGCCAGAGTACACATTATATTAAAGGGAGCCTATTCGGCCATTATTACCCCGACAGGCAAATGTTTCTTCAACCCCACCGGAAACCCGGGTATGGCCACAGGAGGTAGTGGAGATGTATTGACAGGTGTCTTATTAGCCTTGTTAGCGCAAGGATACAGTGATGAACATGCCGCATTGATCGGTACTTACGTGCATGGACTGGCAGGAGATTTTGCCAGAAAGAAACAAGGCATGATCGGCCTCACGGCAAGCGATATTATCGAATCTTTGCCCATGGCTTGGCGCTTGGTAAGCGAATAAAGGTTAAGAGGGTATGAACTCTCGAATAAGTTTATTACTTTTGTTAGTCGAAACCACTTATTAAAGAACAGAATATGAAGAAATTAATGATATTAACAGGGTTACTGATGATTACATCGGTAGCTTCTGCGCAAACAGAGGTTCTAACCGGAGTCACTCGTGGTAAAGATTTCGGGGTGACGTATGCACTTCCAAAGACTCAGATTGAAGTGGAAGTAAAAGCCAATAAAGTAAACTATACACCGGGTGAGTTCAGTAAATATGCAGATCGCTATCTGCGACTGAATAATGTATCGGCCGACCCGGAAGAGTACTGGGAGTTGGTGAGCGTCAAAGCCAAATCGGTAGGTGTGCCCGATAGCGAGAATGTTTACTTCGTTAAAATGAAAGATAGAACCGTGGCACCGCTTATTGAATTGACGGAAGACGGGATTATTAAATCCATCAACATGCCGCTCGGTCCTAAAAAAGCAACCCCGGCACCTACCCCTATAGTGGCTAAAAAGAAAGTAAATGCACGCGACTTTCTCACAGAAGAGATCTTAATGGCAAACTCCTCGGCAAAGATGGCCGAACTGATTGCCAAAGAAATTTATAACATCCGCGAAAGTAAAAATGCATTGGTACGCGGACAGGCGGAAAATATGCCCAAAGACGGCGAGCAACTAAAGCTAATGCTCAATAGCCTCGACGAGCAAGAGACTGCCATGACGGAGATGTTCTCGGGCGTCAAAAACAAAGAAGAGAAAATATTCACGATCCGGATAGACCCTGCCAAAGAACTGACAGACGAAGTTGCTTTTCGTTTCTCAAAAAAGTTGGGCGTAGTTGCCAACAACGATCTGGCAGGTGTGCCGGTCTACATTAGTTTAAAAGATGTAAAGACTCTGAACGTGCCGCAAGAAGATGGAAAGAAGAAAGTAGAAGGCATTGCTTACAATGTACCCGGCAAAGCATTGGTTACATTAACAGAAGGAAAAACAAAATTATTTGAAGACGAACTTCCGGTTACTCAGTTCGGAACAATAGAGTATTTAGCTCCGGCACTATTCAATAAAAAAGCAACAACCAAGGTTAGCTTCAATCCCGTTACCGGTGGATTAATCAAGGTAGACAGAGAAGAGGAGAATTAAAAACACCCGATCACCGTTAGCTAAATCTAATTAGCAACCCACCGCAAATTGGATAAAATGATCTTTCTGTAGCTGATACATATACGTAATAATACGAGACTCGTAGTTGACTTCTTCCGGGAAGTGGGCTACGAGTTTTTCTATAATCTCCCGTACCGTACGTTTGCCATCGATCAGCTCCCAAATAGCTGTCCCATGCTTCTCGAGCTTTACATGGATATCGGCAGACATCCCTTTGGGCAATAAAAAGCGACGCATCCATGCATACTTAAACCGAGGAAAGGCGATGACTATGCAATCGCCTTCCTTCTCGGTTGTAATATGTGCACTGCGGAAAGGTATAACATCCAATAAATTGGTCTTTTCTTTCATGACAGTTTGCTTAATCAGTCTTTGATATTGGGTTGTTCAAGACCGTAGTGGTGTTTCTTATCTTCGGCTTTGAGCCAGATACCTAATAAAAAGGCCAGAATACCTAAGCTGGCAAACACCAACATAGACAGGGTATAATCGTAACGGCCATCGGTTACATCGGGATTGGCCCAAACCAATACCTTACCGATGATGTTGGGGAATGCAAACAAACCAATATTCTGAATCCAGAAGATAACAGAATAAGCTGAACCCAAATAACGCTCTTCGACCAATTTCGGAACAGACGGCCACAAAGCAGCCGGTACCAGTGAAAAGGATACGCCCAATACAATAATGGCAGCATAGGCTACCACCAAACTAGCCGTATTATTTCCCATCGGATAGATAGCAAACACCATGTGGCAAGCAAATACCAAAACAGAGCCCAGTATCAACATCGAAGCTCCCTTGCCCCTCTTATCGAGGAACCAACCCAGCAACGGTGTAAGCACCATTGCACCAATAGGGAACCAAGAGAACAGAGCCGAAGCATCGCTGGTAGGCATTCCTAAACGGTTTTCGAGCATGCTGGTTGCAAACTTCTGAAAGGGGAATATAGCCGAATAATACAATACGCACAAGAATGCCACAATTAAAAATGGCTTGCTGGTGAATAAGATACCCAAATCGCTGATTTTAAAGGGTTCTTCTTCCTCTTGATTGGCTTCGCCACCCAGTTGCTTATCGAGTTTTTTATCCATTAAAGAGTAAACAATAAAAGACAATAAACCGATGCATAGCAAACCTGCACAAATAGCTACAGGGCGTACAATATCCTCGGAGCCCAATGAAGCGAAGTAAGGCGATAAACGAAACACAGCAAAGACTCCCAAACGCGCAATAGCCATCTCGAGCCCCATAGCCAAAGCCATCTCTTTGCCACGAAACCATTTAACGATCGATTTAGATACGGTGATACCTGCCATTTCGACGCCACAACCAAAAATAGCAAAACCAATAGATGCCAACTTAGCAGTAGGAGGAAACGATACCCAGAAAGAGTCCAGAAAGTCGTAAATGATATTGCCCGGACCAAAGAAAGAGCTGATGGCATAGAGCTTAATACCACCACCTATCACCATAATCGCTCCCGAAAGAATTCCGGTAAAACGAACTCCCAGCTTATCCAGAATAATACCTGCAAAGATTAAGAAAAAGGCAAATACATTCAGGAAGTACTCAGAGCTGGCAAATGTACCATAGGTATCAGCCGTCCAGCCGCGCTGTGTTTCGAGCATGGTTTGAAGAGGGGATAGCACGTCTACAAACATATACGCAAAAAACATCATCGATGCAATCAGAATCAGCGCAGTCCATCTCAAAAAGGCTGACTCTCTCATAGTTTTGTTTATCATATAAAATATAGTTATAAAAGTTCGTGTTAAACAACTATGGCTGCAAACCTTTGTTACAAAGAGTTGCAGCCATAGCCTTTATACTATTCCAGTAAATAGAAGTAGCATATTAATTCGCAGCAGAATCAGTTGCAGCAGGAGCTGTTTCAGCAGCCGGTGCAGCTGTACCCGAAGGCATGTTGTAGGGGTTAGTTGCTTCTTCTTGTTGAGCTTGCTCCATAATGACATCTTGTGTTTTAGAAGCAGTAGGAACCACATAAGCGGCAGCAATGCTCATCACGACCATAAATATAGCCAGTCCCCAAGTTGTCTTTTCTAAGAAGTCAGTAGTTTTGCGCACACCCATAATTGCATTCGATGATGAAAATCCCGATGAAAGACCTCCTCCTTTAGAGTTCTGAATCAATACGATGAAACACATCAATATGGCTGCAATAACCATTAAGACAATTAATAATACGTACATTTTATTATTTTGATTTAGCGTTAATAATCAATTTCTCCAAAAATCTTATTTGGTCTGCAAAGTAACCATTTTTTTTTGGATATTTCAAACTTAATTTTTTAATAATTTCAAGAGCTTTGGAATATCGTTGCTGTTTGACGTATATTTTAGCTAAAGTTTCTGTAAAACAGCTATCATCTTCATCTTCTTCTAGATGGACAACATCCGATGATGACTCTTCGACAGTTGCTTCATGGATGGTTACAGATGGCAGTTCCTCCGTTTCGACCGATTTCATTCGCATAGAAACCAATTCATTGTCGCTTTTTTCTATGAAGCCGTCGATCAGTTCCTGTCCGCGTAGTTTCGGAGAGGGTGTCGTTTCGTCCGACTCATCTACTTCATCACTCTGTAAAAGATATGACGTGTAATCGGTCGTATAATCCAGACTGATTTGTTGTGATAGTTCTTCGGGAACAGTGGCCAGAAAAGCGTCAATCAAAGAAAGTGTCCGATCAAAGCCCGGCTCCTCCTCTTTCTCTTCTATAAAAGCAGGTTTCGCACCGTGCGGCACTTGCAATGAATGCTTATCTCCTTCGATAAGATAGAACAGAGCTCTACGGTCGGCTACGTACAGTGTAGTTTTTCGTAGTTCGGATCCGAAGGTAATGTCGTGAAGCAAAAAGAGATTTTTCAGATAAAGCAGACGAGCCGATTGAAAATAGGGATAACGGGTAACGCATGTACGTAGTTCGTACAAAGTTTCCTTATTGAGCGTCTCAGGGTGCTGAATCCATTGTTGAAGGTTAGCAGAAGTCATTCCCAGTTTGCCACAGTTGCGTTAAAAATTTGATCGGCAATCTCTTTAGACATTTCGGCGATATAAGTGTCCTGCACAGCAGATAGTAGCTGCGTAGAGGGGTAAACACGAAAAGCAGAGAACTGTTGTTCAAAGTCTTCTTCATGGTTGGTATTGTTTACAAAACGCACGTTAACTGTTAGGGTTAACTTCGTTTCGGAAGCATATCCATCTCCCTGTACCGATTGGTTATATTGGCTGTATCCGGTTATTTCTCCGTCTATTTCCAAATCGGCATTACCTTTAACAAGTTGCAAGCGGGTTTGCCGCACAAAGATATCTTTCAAATCTTCATTAAACCGAGTAGCCAGGGGGGCATATACATATTCCGATTTAATAGGGAAGTTCTCGATCGAAATGGTTTTCACCTTATCATAATTAATCGATGCCCCATTAAACTTATAAGAAACAGTACAGGCAATGATCACTACCGGCAAAACTGCCAATAGGCCTACACGTATTATTTTTTTAATCCAATCCATATTCTTTTATTTTTCTGTATAGGGTACGTTCCGATATATTCAGATCTTTAGCCGCACTCTTTCGCTTCCCGTGATGCTTCTCAAGTGCTTTACGTATCATCTCTTTTTCGAGATCATCGAGCGATAGTGACTCTTCCACATACTCCTCAGTATCCTGTATATCGTCGTCGACCGGAGAAGGTGCTTTCACCGCATGAATAATAGTAGGCACAACCGATGAGGTAGATGCCGGTCCAACCACCGGTGTCACATTACCATAATAATTGGCAGGAGGCGAAGCAGGTACTCCCTTTTTTTCGGCCATTAAGTTGTGAACCATCTTCTTCAGTTCAGCTACTTCCTGACGCATATCAAAAAGCACCGAATAGAGTATTTCGCGTTCACTCTCAAAGCTCTTCCGTTCCTTGGAGCCAAACATCAAAGCAGGCAAACGCTGCGTGTTCTGCTCGGGGATATAGGTTTGAAGAATGGCTGCATTAATCTCTCTGTTGGTCTCAATGATCGATATTTGCTCTGTGATATTTTTAAGTTGGCGCACATTGCCCGGCCAGGAATAAGCCAGTAATACTCGCTTCGCATCTTCGGTCAGTTGAATAGAAGGCATACGGTACTTCTCGGCAAAGTCCGATGCAAATTTTCTGAACAGCAGCAAAACATCCTCGCCACGCTCACGCAAAGCCGGTATCTGTATGGGTACTGTATTGAGACGGTAATACAAATCCTCGCGGAAACGTCCTTCGGCGATAGCCTGCATCAGATTAACGTTCGTAGCAGCCACAATACGTACATCTGTTTTCTGCACCTTCGATGAGCCTACTTTGATAAACTCTCCGCTTTCAAGCACACGCAACAGACGCGCTTGTGTGGGCAAAGGCAACTCTCCTACCTCATCTAAAAAGATAGTTCCTTTATCGGCCTCTCCAAAGTAACCTTTACGTTCGCCTATGGCTCCGGTAAATGCACCCTTTTCATGACCGAATAGTTCCGAGTCAATCGTTCCTTCCGGAATAGCTCCGCAGTTCACAGCAATGTACTGTCCATGCTTGCGGCGACTATATTGATGGATAATCTGGGGAAAACTCTCTTTTCCAACTCCACTCTCTCCGGTTATTAGCACAGACAAGTCGGTAGGTGCCACCTGAATAGCTACATCAATGGCACGAGATAAGGTTTCGGTATTACCGATAATACCGAACCTTAGTTTTACTTGTTGAATTTCCGCTTTTGTCATGATCGTACTAAATCTATGACAAAATTACAAAAAGCTTTCAATAGCACAAGCTAAATGAGAAGAATTTTCCCAGACATTATGCGTCCTCAACCGTATCTAGCTTAAGTTTATCGCTATCGTCACGCTTTTCGTAGTACTGTTTTCTCAACGGGTTGGCATGAGCCGCCTTTTCGAAAAGACGATTACGATAAACATCGATTGCCACATAAACAGCCTGACGGAAAGAGTCCTCACAGGCTGCTCCTGTTCCCGCAATATCATAGGCTGTTCCATGAGCCGGAGAGGTACGTATAACCGGAAGACCGGCTGTATAATTCACACCTTCATCCATTGCCAATGCTTTAAAAGGTGCCAAGCCCTGATCATGATACATAGCCAACACACCATCAAAGTGCATATAGTTGCCTGCTCCCATGAAACCATCGGCGGGATACGGTCCGTAGCACAATACTCCCTGTGCCGTCATCTCTTCGATAGCCGGTACAATGATTGTCTGTTCCTCTTTACCCAACAGTCCTTCGTCTCCCGCATGAGGATTCAATGCCAGTACAGCAATACGAGGAGCACCAATTCCAAAATCAAACTTCAACGAACGGTTGAAAATCGCCAATTTTTCTTTGATAAGTTCCTTGGTTATGGAAGAAGCAATTTCGCTTACAGGAATATGCCCGGTTACCAAAGCCACTCTAAAATCATCTTTCATCAGAATCATGAGCGATTTGGAACCATTGCCCAGTTTTTCTTCAATATATTCCGTATGACCCGGAAATGAAAATCCTTCGGACTGGATGGTGTGTTTATTGATCGGTGCCGTAACAATCACGTCGATCAGCCCCGCTTTGTACTCTTCAATGGCTCTTTCCAAAGCACCTAGAGCAGCTTTTCCTGCCTCCGGATCGGCTTTGGCAAACTCCACTTTCACCTCATCGTCGGTACAATTAACCACACTCAGCTTATCGTCACCTGCCTCCGAGGCAGAGTTCACAATACTAAAGTTAGTGGGTAAATCGAGTGATTTACGGTGATAAGCTGCCACCTTTGGCGAACCATAGATAATGGGGGTGCACAGTTCGAACATCACAGGATCCGAAAAGGTTTTCAATATAACCTCATACCCAACCCCATTGATATCTCCCTGAGTGATACCAATCCTTATTTTGCTATTTTCCATATTGGTTATTTATTTTTTATCTGCTTCCTTGGTTACGCCAAGCGGAATCTCTGTTTGCGCCTTCTCATTGGGCAATTTCAATGTGTACAGCGATGCCTCCATCATGCGTATCAAGTTGCGTTTCATTTTATCGGGCGAATATACAAAAACTTCGGCAGTAATGATACGATTGTTCGCTTTATCCAAGCGTGTATGCGAAACAAACGGACCTCCCATGAAATCATTCTTCATACGCCATAGTCCGCGAGCCTCGAGTGTATAATCACCTTGCACATTAATCGGACGCACATCCGTACGCAACGAGTCGGTCATCATATACATACCTTCTTTTGAACCGGGAATATTGGCTTTCATTACCGAATCGCGTTTATGCACAAAGTATTCTTTCGTAAATGTATCTTTATCGGTATAAGGATATGAGTAGATCACCATATTCTGGTCGGCAGTAGCCGTATTGGTACCTGCCCAGAAGAAATTTTCGCCTTCTTTAGCATTCGTCAATTCGGCTGGTACCCATATATCCGAATCAAATATACTATTGACTTTCGTAGACACATAATCATTGTGCTTCTTTTCCAATTGGCTGATTTGACGATTCATTTCGGCACGGGTAAAGAAATCGATGATGGTCTGCTTATTATCGGTTACAAATTTCTCAAATTCGGCATCGTTGGGTGCTTGAATGGTAAGAATAAGTTGTGGAGCAGCATACACATCTCTGGCATACTTAAAGGTAGCTTTGGTATAGATATCCTGCACATCGACAATGATAATATTACGAATCAATTTAAGCGTAGTGTCATAGTTGCGCGGATCGGTATACATGATACGAAAAGAGCGTTCTGACTGAGGCAGTCCGGGTACATCGGTATCCAGTACATCAAATAAGGCTCTTCCGGCAGGAGCTTCCCATAACTGGGGGTTAACAACCACAAGAATTTCATACGCACGACCACTGGAAGTGGGAGTAAATACACCTTTCTTCCCACCACAAGAAGAAACCATCATTGCTACAAGAGCCATACTAAGGTATAACAAGTACTTTTTCATACTGATCGTTTTTAAGTTTTTACAAAACTACGAATACTTCGTATATATTTAGTTGCAGACAGATTAATTTATGTTAATCTTTTTCTCCGTCTTCTTTCTTTGCCGTCGACAGCATTCCGCAAGCAGCAAAAATATCTTCGCCACGCGAAGCACGAATCGTCGAGAACAACCCATGCGAAGTCAAATAATCACGGAAGGTTGTCATCGTCTCCATATCGGCTCCCTCTAGTTGAACTCCGGGAATGGCATGAAAACGAATTAAGTTCATGCGACAATCTAATCCACGCAATAACTTGACTAGCTCCTTGGCATAAATCAATGAATCGTTGACTCCTTTGAAAACAATATATTCAAATGAAAGTCGGCGCTGTTTACTAAAATCATAGTTTTTTAACAACTCTACCATATCTGCAGCAGAGAAGCCTCTTTCGGCCGGCATCAAATCGGCCCGTTGAGAGGATATCGGAGAATGCAGGCTAATGGCTAAGTGACAATCGCTCTCTTCCAGAAAACGCTCCAATCCTTTGCGCAGTCCGGATGTAGACAGGGTGATACGCTTCGGACTCCAGCCATAGCCATAAGAAGAGGTAAGTACTTCTAGTGTTTTCAGAACTTCTTCGGTATTATCGAGTGGTTCGCCCATCCCCATAAATACCACATTGGTCAACGTATCCCGTTCGGGCAAAGAGCTGATCTGATTCAATATCTGATTGGCTGTGAGGTTGGCCGTAAATCCTTGTTTGCCCGTCATACAGAATTTGCAGTTCATCTTACAACCTACCTGAGAAGAGACACAAAGTGTTGCCCTGTCGTCATCAGGTATGTAAACAGCTTCTACAAACTGATTCTCGCCCGTGCGATAGAGGTACTTTACCGTACCGTCAACCGAGCGCATGGCTTCAACCGGTCCGGCTCCTCCCACTTCATACTCCTCTTTCAACAATTCGCGGTGCTTTAACGACAAATTAGTCATTTCATCAATGGAAGCAACTTTCTTTTCGTATAACCATGACGCGATTTGTTTGGCGGCAAAAGTAGGCATACCTATGTTTTTTACTACTTTTTGCAGCTCTGCAAGAGTCATTCCTAAGAGAGGATATTTGGTCATTATCATGAGTTTCAATATTTATCTTATGCAAATGTAGCGAAATTAAGTTGATTTAAGAACAGACAATAAGCAAAACTTAACACAAAAAGGCTGTTTCCGCTATGGAAACAGCCTTTTTAATATAAGGTATTCGGATTCCGGTTCTTAGAAGAACAGGTAACGAGTATCTTTCACTTCTGCTTTCAAATACAAATCGTTCATCAAGCGACTGGCAAAACGAGCGTGCATAGCTTGCAACGTTGTTTCTTCTGCTTTTGCATCAAACGTTTCGTTCAACTTATCTTTTGCATACATCTGCAACACAAATACACCGGCATTACCCTTGATTGGGGCACTTAGCTTGTTCATTTCGGCAACCGATGCATAAGCACCTACCAATGGTTCGCTGCTACGCAAAGCAGCTACATAAGCAGGAGCAGCAAAAGTAACGTGCTTCAATGAGTCGCTTACTGCACTTGCCATCGATTTGTATTGATCGATTGTTGTTGCATTGGCAGCTTTCATGTCTGCCATGATCTTTTCGGCCTTTTTGTCTCTGATGATCTCAGCTTTCAACTGATCTTGCACCAAAGCCAAGGGGCGATAACCTTCTTCAACGATACCAGCCAAACCTACTACAACCATTCTATCGCTTTCGCCACATTCGTACAATCCCGAAACATCGTTTTTCTTGGCACCAAATGCCCATCTCAATGCTTCTTTGGTACCTTTGATACCACCGATAGTATGTTCGTAGTTATTCAAGTCGTTTCTTTCAAGCAGTTTATAACCTGCTTCTTCGGCATTGGCTACCATTTTATCCAATGTAGGGTTGGCAGCGATAAACTGGCTGAATTCGTTGTAAGCCTTGCTATAAGTATCCTTGCTGAATTCAACAGGACGTTTGATTACAGCCACTTTATATTTATCTTTCGTTCCTTTTTTGTTGGTTACCTGAAGAATAACATTGGCTTGTCCTAAAGAAACGCTCGACAATTCGTTTACACCCATGTTGGTAAGAGCCGCAATAAACTTCACGTTATCGCCTTCCAATTGAGCATTTTCATAGTTGGCAGAAGAGATCCAGTTCGGAGTTCCTGCCTGACCGTACTTCTTAGCCAGTTCGGCAAAGTCAGCTCCACCCTTGATAGCAGTCAGGATACTATCTGTCAACGCTTTGGTTTTATCCAGATCAGCAGCAGCTACTTGAATCTGACGGAACTCAATAGAGTCGGCAGCAGCAGTCTTGGCCAATACTTTAAACGAGTTGATAGAGTTGTCTGTAGCGTTATAGTAAGGACCATAAACTTCTCCGAGAGCAGCAGAGTCCATACGGGCAACAACATCAGCCGGGAAAGCCGTTTTGCTATAATACAGATCAACATAAGGATATTCTGAACCGGTAGTACGAATAAACGAAGTATAGTCGGCAGGTGTACCAGCCAATTGCTCTGTATATTCGGTCACTTCTTTTTGAATTTCTGCTTTATCCTCTGGACTTGCAGTTACCTGAACATCGATGTATTTGATGTTACGAGTTTCTACATATTGCTTGAATTGCTCTTTTTTCTTGTTATAAAGGTCTTTCAATTCAGACTCTTTCACTGTAATCGTAGAGTCAACAATTGAAGAGTAAGGAACAGCTGCCATCAACAGATCCATCTGATTTACTCTTGCCTCAAAAGCATCTTTCGCCTCGATTGGGTTAGAGAACAGCGCTTTTGATACCAAAGCCTGATATTTCTCTGCCAAACGGCTTTGAATCAAACTTTTTTGAATAAAAGACCAGAATTTGTGCATAGACTCATAGTATTCTGCATACTGGGCCGGCATTGTCTTCTTGTCCATCTTCGAGTATTCCACCAAAAACTTCTTCAACATATCTTTATCAAAAGCACCCGTCTGTGGGTTGCGGAACGGAGTTTGTTGCAAAAGCGGATTCACACCTGCATCAATAATCGCTTGGATTTCGGCTTTCGAAACAGTGATACCCAATTTCTTTGCTTCCTTCTCAAGTAGTTTGTTGTTCACATAGGTGCGCCATACTTCGTCTTTCACCTGATTGGTTTGATCGTCGTTCAACGAATTCATTCCATTGGAGAATTTGATTACTTCCGTATACTCTTCCACCAATGCCTGATAATCTTGAGCCGAAAGCTCATCTCCGTCTACTTCACCGACTTTTTGTGATTGATGAGGTTGGAGTACTTTCCAAGCATCACCAGCGATGAAGGCAAACAACGCCAAGCCAATAACGATCACCAATAAAGGTCCCTTCGTTCTAATCTTCTGTAATGTTGCCATTTTAATTAATACAATTTATTTGTTTATTATTATTTTCGTTCAAGTTGTTTTAGCGCACGAAGATACAAAAAATGCTAATATGCATCTATTTATTAGCGAAAAAAATACGTGTATATATTATTATTCGATCACTTTGAGCCGAACAAGCTCTATTTTGGTGGCTGTGACCTTAATAATCTTAAACTGATAGTTACCCACAGTAATCAATTCGTGCAATTTAGGGAAGCTTTGATATTGGTGCAAAATCAGTCCGCCTACTGTCAGATAATCGTCGGATTCGGGAAGTTCCAGACCAAATGTTTCGTTTACCTTTTCAATTTCCAAACGCCCGGACAGTACGTATTCGCCCGGAGCTATCTCTTTACAAATATAAGACGTATTGTCGTGTTCGTCCTCAATATCTCCAAAAATTTCTTCAACCAGATCTTCCAACGAAACAATACCTGCCGTTCCTCCAAACTCATCAACGACTACGGCAATCGTTTTTTTCTGCTGCATAAATAACTTCATCAGCTTATGGGCAGCCATTGTTTCGGGAACAATCGGTACCTCCTTGACACTATCTCGCCAATCCTTGAGGTTGCGAAACATCTCGGAAGAGTGAATATAGCCTATAATATTATCGATATTCCCCTCGTATACAATCATTTTCGAGATGCCCGACTCGACAAAACGGCTTTTGAGCTCTTCGACCGAAGCAGTTAGGTCTACTGCAACAACCTCGGTGCGAGGTACAATACAGTCACGAATTTTAATTGTCGAAAAGTCTAAGGCATTCTGAAAAATTTTCACTTCCGCATCAAGTTCCTCTTTGCTGTCTGCATTGTCGATACTCGACTGCACAAAGTAATCCAAATCAATCTTTGTAAAGGCCTTTGCCGAATCATCTTTGGTCACTTTCAAACCAAACAAACGAAGAAATAAATAAGAAATGCCGGAAGAAAATTTAGAAATGGGATACAAAACAACATAACAGAAAAACAGAGGGATGGCACAGACCTTAAGCACCAGGTTGGGGTTAATTTTAAAAAGCGTTTTAGGCAGAAACTCTCCGGTAACAAGGATGAGAAGAGTAGAAATCAAGGTTTGCAGCAAAACCATTACAAAATGGTTTGTAATAAATCCGGCCAGTAGATTGTCGCCAATAATTTGAGCCATCAGGATACCATAAATAACCAAGGCAATATTATTTCCAACGAGCATCGTAGAAATAAAATTATTCGGATTCTTAAAGAACAGAGTAAGAACGCGTGATGAGACACCTCTTTTCCGATCCAGTTCAAAGCGAAGCTTATCTACTGAAACGAAAGCAATCTCCATTCCCGAGAAAAAGGCCGAGAAGGCCATAGTCATTAAAAGGTAAACAATAATGCTCATAGTTATTTCACAGAATCAGTTTTCGTACTATCGGCCTGCTCGTCTACATAAAAAATTCCTTCCATATTATGAATAACGTAGTTGGTCATCTGCTGGTTCGAATCAAACCCATGTCCGGTAATGATTCGATCGGGTTGTTCAATGCGGATAAACTTATCGGAATATACCTTTTGAGTGGCCTGATTCCAGTAGAGCAGTTCAGTATTAAACCGTTCACCTTTCAAGTTTTTAATATCGACATGACCTATTAGTTTCCACAGTTTTTCCCGATCGTAATAATAAGCCGTATCGGCCTTTATACTGGCATCGACGTTCAGCAAAGAGTCGAATTGTTCCAGATAAATTCCTTTTTCAAAGGCCCAATACGAAGGTATCTTCTTATCGTACATCAGCCACTCATCGGTATTGACACGATAACGGGTAACACCCGAATCGGATATCAAGGTTGTTACCTTATAGGTAGCCATAACGGGCAATGAATCGCGATTATTAATAGCCGCCCCCATCACCTTCTTCCTTCCTCCGCAAGAAGAAAATAAAAGAAGCATAACAACTACCCCAAAGATAGTTGTTATGCTTAAGCTTTTACGTGATAAGTATTTACTTCGTTTTCGAAACATATATATTATCTGATCGTTGTAGTCTCTCCGATCCATCCACCAATCGTAATACGATCGCCGGATTTGTAACCAAGCATGAAGAGGTCTTGCGCTTGCGGCGTATAGCGTGAGTAAGTACCAATCAATTTATTTGCTTCATCGGCTACACTTGGATCAACTGATTTTGCACGTTGCAATTTATCAATAACAGCGAAATATGTACATTTATTCAATGCATTCTCATCGCTCCAGTTAGGGCTTGTTGCGTATAAGTTGGCAATCAAGATATAAGGTGCACCGTAGTTCTCCTTATAGTTAATCGCTTTCTGTGCATACGTTCTTGCTTGAGACAATTTCTTGGCAGAGGCAAGTACGGCAGCGGCAGCATACGCTTTTTCAGCCTTCTTTGCATTGTCTGTTTCAAGGTTGATCGACTCATCAAAGAACTTCACAGCACCATCAATATCACCTTTCTTAAATGCTTGATAAGCACAACCTGCTGCAGCTTCTGTAGTCGGTTCTATTTTATAAGCATAATAAGCAGCTTGCAGATAAGCTTCGCTTTCGGTGCAGTTCATCATTTTCATGATGTCGATTACTTTTTTCAAATAAGCTAAATCTTTTTGGTTAGCCTCCACCTTAGGTGCATAGATACCTTGAAGTGAAGCACAATCGGCAGCACCGCTATTGATAAACAGAGCAACCAAGTTCTCTTTCACACCGTGGTATGATTTTTTAGTGCTTTCTTTTGTTGTTGCAGCAATGGCCTCATCAGCCCATTGGCTTGCATTTAAATAATCCTGAATGAACTGCTCTTTGTGATTAGGATCATTAGCTAGTTTTTTAGCAGACTGATCCAAGAAGTAGAACAGAACAGGAGCCAAGGTTTCGCCCTTATCGGCATCGACAGAGGTAGACAACCATCCGTAGGCTACATTGGTATCAGCTTTTGGAGCAAATTGAATATAATCCATTGCCTTCAGTCCCAATGTTCTCTCGGCAGGACGTACCTTTACCGTCTTCTGAAGCTCGGGAGTGTATTTGATTAATTGGTCGTAAACTCCCATCAACTCATTAAAATACTTTTCATACTCAGGCTTGCCCTTGTAAGTCTCCAAAAATGAGTGAAGAATATCAATACCATCCGAGTAGGTATAGTATCTAAGTGTGGGACATTTTTCCATTACGGCTTTCCAAGGTAAATAAGCATCCTTAAAATTACCAGCCTTTACCGCTTCATGAGATATACTACTATTTGAGTTGCAGTCATCACTCTGAGCCGCTACTGTAGTTGAGCCAGCTGCAAGAAACAACATGGCTACAAGCGTTTTCATCTTCATTGTATCTATATTTTTTTTAGTTGTATAATTTCCCTTAATCGACTCTACGCTTAAAGAACCAACGCTCATTGAACGTAAGCCCAACGCTTAGTCTGACAATATTCTCGCTGACTGCAGCCGGCACCAATCCTTCTACTCGTACAAACTGAGCAGTGACACTGATAATGGAACGCGATCTTGGAACGGGCAAACCAAAACCAGCTGTCACTCCGTACTCGCGAGACGCTCTTTCATTAGAACCTTGCAATTTATAATAAGGAGTTGTATAATAACCTCCTAAACGATATTTGATGTGCGACAAATAAGTTTTCCCCAATAAGTTAGGCAAATACTCTGCACCTACCGAGATTCTGGTTCTATCGCAAAAAGCATGTGACTGATTCATATAAGAAACATCGCCCCACTTTTGCAAGCTGTAATCAAAGCCAACCGTAAGCCGCTTATCGTAATTGTAGGTCATACCAAAGCCAAAGCTATTCGGAATTCCGGCCGTTACGGCAGTATCTCTTTTCACCACGCTACTTGAAGTTGTCTGTATATAGGTATCGTTGCTCAAATTCTGTTCCGGCGAGAAAACAACACCCAGAGTCACACTGTGTTTTTTCCCAAAATCCTGTGTGTATTGAGCACCAAAGTCTATTTTATAGTCATGCACAGCCATATGCGTCAGCTCTGAAAACGAATAAGCTGCACTGCTCGACGGATAATAAATGGCTGCCGTACGATTTATTTCTCCCCAAAAGTAAGAAACATTGGCACCGACCGACAGGTTTTTAAAAGGCTTAACAGCCAGACCGACATAGACTTGATGCAGTCCTCCGTCTCCTGTGAAAGCTTTCGTATTATCAGGTTGAGTTTCATTGGCAACAGTACTTTGCGACAAGCTATACCCTACATTTGAATAAGGCAGCAAACCAATACTCATTCCCATCCACTTTTGCAGACGAAACTGCATAGCCAGATAATCGAAACTGGAGTTTTTAGCATTCAACTTGATTCCATTCAAATTCATATTTGCATTTTGCAATGAAAAACCTCCTTCAAACAGAAAGGTCAACGAATCAATTGCCGTATAAGAAGCGGGATTTAACGGGTTTATTTGTGAGCCATCTCGTAATCCATAAGCAATACCTCCCATCGCTTTACTATTTCCGAAACTCGGATCAACCAAATCACCATAACCGTATCGTGTATAAGGAGAGTTTGTATTATTTTGAGCGACTGCCACTCCTGCAAAAACCGTGAGCAATAGCGCACAAATTGTGTGTTTAAATCCTACCATTATTATAGTTTAAAATTCTATTTAATCCTTTCAACACTAAAAATCTATCTGCAAAGATGATACTTTTTATGTTCGTATCAAAAGAAAAATCATCTCCGCCCGTTAAAAAAACCAAAAGTTCAGGATATTTATGTTTCATAGCCTCAATATAACCTGAAATTTCATATTCCATCCCTTTCACCACTCCGGCACGAATAGCCGTTTCCGTATCTTTACCAATGGACAACAGCCTACCTTCACGCGCAATCAACGGCAAACGCCCGGTAAACTGATTAAGCGCCTTAAAACGCATCTGCAACCCCGGCGAGATATTTCCACCTTGATACTGCCCTTTTGCATCGATAAACTCGTAGGTAATACAAGTTCCCGCATCAATAATCAGTATATTTTTGTCAGGAAATTGCTCGTAAGCACCTATAGCCGCTGCAATTCGATCCCCCCCTAGCGTATCGGGTGTTTCGTACAAATTAATTACCGGAAGCTTCGTTTGGCTATTTAACCAAAGCAACGGAACATCCAAACTATTTAACTGATTGATAATTGATTCGTTCAGATCAATAACCGTAGCCACAATCGCTTTATCAACGGGATACTTACTACAAAGCTCCCGAAGGCTATTCAACGACTGATTCGAATCATAAACGACGTCCACCATTGTAGCACCATCAAATAGTGCCATTTTGGCCACCGTATTCCCTATATCAATAATTAAATTCACTGTTTTTTCTATACGTTTGGCTGCAAAGATAGATATATTTTTTTATTAGCTACGACCATAGACCTAATTATTATAAAATAGAATCATTGCATCCTTTTTGAGCACCGAACAACCTCGTTCCAAACAACCTGTTTGAAAACAGCGATCAAGGTGTTATACTGTATAGATAAACAAGTTCATCGATATCATTCATTGCAATCGGTAGAAGAAACCACCTTGCACACACCATAACACACTGATAATCAACAGATATAAAAGTACGTATTTAACAGTATATTAAATACGTACTTTTATATCGCAAAAATACGTACTTTTGTAGCCTAAAAGTACGTACTGTTACCAGCAATATTATGCATATCGTTAAAATTATACTAATAACACTGTTTCTCGCAAGCACCCACACGCTTCGAGCAGCACAAGAAGAGGAGACACCACAAGCACCCGTTGACTCCATCCGGCTCAGCTTACTAACCTGTGCACCGGGAGAAGAAATATACTCTTTGTTCGGTCACACAGCCATTCGCTATGAAAATCCGGCGCGCGGCATCGATGCCGTATTTAACTATGGCATGTTTAGCTTCAACACCCCCAATTTCATACTACGATTTGCCTTGGGACAAACAGATTACGAGCTGGGAGTTAGTAACTACGAGCGGTTTGCGAGCGAATACTCCTACTATGGGCGAAGCGTTTGGCAACAAAACCTAAACCTCACACCACAAGAAAAACAGAAACTAGTTGCTTTGCTCGAAGCCAATTACCAGCCTCAAAACCGCGTTTATCGATACAACTTCTTTTACGACAACTGTGCTACGCGCCCGCGCGATATAATAGAGGAGAGCGTTGCCGGAAAAGTTATTTACGCAGCAGACCCGGCAGATGCAAACCAAACCCGTTCCTTTCGCGATATCGTACATCAGTACACCCAAGGACATCCCTGGGCACAGTTTGGCATCGATCTTTGCATTGGCAGCGAAGCCGATCGTCCAATTGATGACCGGCAGACGATGTTCGCACCTTTTTATCTTATGAATTTCTTTTCGACAGCACACATTGCAGAAAACAGCCGGAGCCGCTCGCTGATAACCGATACCGAGAAAATAGTAGATTGTGAGAAATGGCTGGCAACACAAGAAAGTGAAATAGAAAAAGAGCCGTACCTCCCTACCCCACTGCAAGTGGCGCTTGCCTTATTTATGTTGACCGCAGGTGCTACTATTTACGGACTAAAAAAGAAAAAAGGGCTGTGGGGTATCGACCTCGTTTTATTCGGCACGGCAGGTATTGCCGGATGCATTCTTGCCTTTTTGGCACTCTTTTCCGAGCATCCTGCTGTCAGCTCAAATTACCTATTGCTGGTTTTTCATCCAGGACAGCTATTTTGCCTCCCGTTTATCATTCATGCCGTTCGAAAAAAGAAAAGATCGTGGTATCATCTATTTAATTTCATCGTTTTAACTTTTTTTATATTGCTTTTTCCGCTAATCCCGCAAAGATTTGACTTAGCTGTCGTACCTTTGGCACTCTGTTTGCTGATACGTTCAGCAAGCAACTTGATTTTGACATATAAGCATAAAAAATGAAAGGACTACTAACTTCCCTGATTACCGTACTAACCTTCACCGGTCTACAAGCTCAGCCGTTGCCTGCTACACCTAAGCTGGTGATAGGGTTGACGATTGACCAGTTACGTACAGACTATCTGGAAGCTTTCTCTTCATTATATGCCGATAAAGGATTCAAGCGGCTCTGGAGAGACGGACGTGTATTTCGCAATGCCGAATATACGTTCAATACAATAGATAGAGCCTCGGCCATGGCAGCCATCTACACAGGAACCACCCCTTCGATGAATGGGATCGTGGGCAACCAATGGCTCGACATCAAAACATTACGCCCGGTAGAATGCGTTGACGACCCCAACTTCATGGGCAATTACACCGAAGAGAATAGTTCGCCTTCACAGCTACTAACCTCTACCATCGCCGATGAGTTAAGAATAGCCACCCGCAGTCAGGGATTGGTATATGCCATTGCCCCTTTTCGCGAGGCTGCCATTATAGCAGCCGGACATGCAGGCAACGGTGCGTACTGGCTCAATCCCAATACGGGAAAATGGTGTAGTACGACCTATTATACGGAATTCCCTTGGTGGGTAAGCCAATATAATGACCGTCAGGCTATTGATTTTCGAATCAAAGACTTGACATGGACACCGGTTCATCCGGTTGAGAGGTACAGTTTTCTTCCCGAGTGGAGAAGCGATGCGTTCAAGTACAATATGGACGATAACCGGAGAAATAAATATCGCCGCTTCATCACCAGCCCGTTTGTAAATGACGAAGTCAATGCACTAACCAAAGAGTTGTTAGAAAAAACAGCAATTGGCAAAGATGGCGTGACTGACATGCTTTCGCTCACTTACTATGCCGGTAATTACGACCATAAAACCTCGCAAGAGTGTGCCATGGAACTTATGGACACTTACGTTCGTCTGGATCAAAGTATCGCTACACTACTCGATCTGGTTGATAAAAAAGTAGGCTTGCAAAACGTTTTGTTCTTCATCACCTCGACCGGATACGTAGACGGCGACGGAGCCGATCAAGGGCTTTATCGCATTCCGGGTGGAGAGTTTCATATGAAACGTTGCGCTGCGTTGCTCAATATGTTCCTGACTGCCACTTATGGCGAAGGTCAATACGTAGAGGCATACCACGACCTCCAGATCTATCTGAATCACAAATTAATTGAGCAGAAACAACTGAATTTAAAAGAGATACAAGACAAATCGGCCGACTTTTTAATTCAGTTTAGCGGTGTGAACGAAGTCTATTCGGCCAATCGTTTGCTGTTGGGTGCATGGACTCCCGAAATTCACCTGATACGTAACGGATTCCACCGCAAACGTTCGGGCGATTTATTAATTGATGTGTTGCCGGGTTGGACAATCATCAATGAAAGCACATCGACCAATCAGATTGTGCGCAATGCACATATCCCCGCTCCACTTATTTTTCTGGGAAGCTCGGTCAAACCTGCCGTGATAGAAACACCGGTAACCATTGATCGCCTTGCTCCTACCCTGACTCACGTCATGAGAATACGGGCACCCAATGCCTGCACCTCTACTCCGCTTACCGACATCCGGTAAGGTTCAAATCAATTCGTAAATAATAAATAAAAATAATACAAAATGGGATTTAATGAATTTTTAAGCTCGATTTTTGGAAACAAATCCACACGAGACATGAAAGAAATCCAACCCTGGGTAGACAAGATCAAAGCTGCTTATCCCGAGGTTGCCGCACTTGATAACGATGCTCTTCGTGCCAAAACACAAGAGCTAAAAGCATACATCTACGATTCGGCCACTGCCGAACGAACCAAAGTAGAAGAGCTGAAAGCCAACATCGAAAACGTCGAACTCGAAGACCGTGAAGAGGTATTCGCACAAATCGACAAACTGGAGAAAGAGATTCTTGAAATCTATGAAAAGGCACTCGACGAGGTGCTTCCGGTAGCTTTCTCGATTGTAAAGGAGACAGCGAAACGATTCACCGAAAATGAATTTATCGAAGTAACCGCTACTGCGTTCGACCGTGATTTGGCTGCAACCAAAGACTTTGTACGCATCGAAGGCGACAAAGCCATTTATCAGAACCACTGGTTGGCCGGTGGTGCCGAAGTAAGCTGGAACATGGTACACTACGACGTACAGTTGTTTGGTGGTGTAGTACTGCACAAAGGTAAAATTGCCGAAATGGCAACCGGTGAAGGTAAAACCTTGGTAGCAACCCTGCCCGTATTCCTTAACGCACTTACCGGAAACGGTGTGCACGTGGTTACCGTGAATGACTACCTGGCCAAACGTGACTCGGAATGGATGGGACCATTGTATATGTTCCACGGACTAAGCGTTGACTGCATCGACCGTCATCAACCCAACTCGGATGCACGCCGCAAAGCCTATCTGGCAGATATCACTTTCGGTACGAACAACGAGTTCGGTTTCGACTACCTGCGCGATAACATGGCGATCAGCCCCAAAGACTTGGTACAACGTCAGCACAACTACTCCATCGTCGATGAGGTAGACTCGGTATTGATTGACGATGCCCGTACTCCTTTGATTATCTCAGGTCCTGTACCCAAAGGCGAAGATCAACTTTACGAGGCACTTTGCCCCATGGTAGAACGCTTGGTCGACGTACAAAAAGCATTGGCCACCAAATACCTGACAGATGCTAAGCGTCTCATCGCATCAAGCGATAAGAAAGAGGTAGAGGAAGGTTTCCTTGCCCTGTTCCGTAGCCATAAAGCCTTACCCAAAAATAAGGCATTGATCAAATTCTTGAGTGAACAAGGTATCAAAGCCGGTATGCTCAAAACCGAAGAGATCTATATGGAGCAAAACAACAAGCGGATGCACGAAGCTACCGACCCGTTGTATTTCGTTATCGACGAAAAGCTGAACAGTGTTGACCTGACCGACAAGGGTGTCGACCTGATCACCGGTAATTCGGAAGACCCTACCTTGTTCGTACTGCCCGATATCGCTGCTCAACTTTCCGAACTGGAGAACGAAGCATTGGGCTTGACCGACGAACAAAAGCTCGAAAAGAAAGACGAGTTGATGAATAATTACGCCATCAAATCAGAGCGCGTACACACCATCAATCAGTTGTTGAAAGCATACACCATGTTCGAAAAAGATGACGAGTATGTAGTCATTGACGGACAAGTGAAGATCGTAGACGAACAAACCGGACGTATCATGGAAGGACGTCGCTACTCGGACGGACTGCACCAGGCTCTCGAAGCCAAAGAGCGCGTGAAGATCGAAGCAGCTACACAAACATTCGCAACCATCACGTTGCAGAACTACTTCCGTATGTATCACAAACTGTCGGGTATGACCGGTACGGCAGAAACGGAAGCAGGCGAACTTTGGGACATCTACAAACTGGATGTAGTGGTGATTCCGACCAACCGCCCCATTTCACGTAAAGACATGAACGACCGCGTTTATAAAACCAAACGCGAAAAATACAAAGCCGTTATTGAAGAGATTGAGCAACTGGTCAATGCCGGACGCCCGGTACTGGTAGGTACAACCTCGGTCGAAATATCGGAAATGCTCAGCAAGATGTTGACCATGCGCAAGATCGAGCACAACGTTCTGAATGCCAAATTGCACCAGAAAGAGGCTGATATTGTAGCACAGGCAGGTTTCAAGGGAACCGTAACAATTGCTACCAACATGGCGGGTCGTGGTACCGATATTAAATTGAGCCCCGAGGTAAAAGCTGCCGGCGGTTTGGCGATCATCGGTACGGAACGTCATGAGTCACGTCGTGTAGACCGCCAGTTGCGTGGTCGTGCAGGACGTCAGGGCGACCCGGGTTCTTCTATCTTCTTCGTATCATTGGAAGATGATTTGATGCGTCTCTTCTCTTCAGACCGTATTGCCGGTGTGATGGATAGGTTAGGCTTCCAAGAGGGAGAAATGATCGAACATAAAATGATTTCAAACTCGATTGAACGTGCACAAAAGAAAGTCGAAGAAAACAACTTCGGTATTCGTAAACGCTTGCTCGAATATGACGACGTAATGAACAAACAACGTACGGTTGTTTACACCAAACGCCGCCATGCTTTGATGGGCGAACGTATCGGTATGGATATTGTAAACATGATCTGGGATCGTTGTGCGGCAGCGATCGAAAACAACGATTACGAGGGCTGCAAAATAGACCTTCTGCATGCATTGGCCATGAATATTCCATTTACCGAAGAAGAGTTCCGCAGCGAGAAGAAAGAGGCATTGGTCGAAAAGACATTCGATCTGGCAATGGCCAACTTTAAGCGGAAGACCGAGCGTTTGGCACAAGTAGCCAATCCGGTAATCAAGCAGGTATACGAAACTCAGGGACAGATGTACGAAAACATCTTGATCCCTATTACCGACGGTAAACGGATGTACAACATCTCGTGCAACCTGAAGGCAGCTTACGAAAGCGAATCGAAAGAGGTAGTGAAAGCATTCGAGAAATCAATTCTGCTACACGTTATCGATGAAGCTTGGAAGGAAAACCTTCGCGAACTGGACGAATTGAAACATTCGGTTCAGAATGCCAGCTACGAGCAGAAAGACCCGTTGTTGATTTATAAATTAGAATCGGTAACACTGTTCGATACCATGGTAAGCAAAATCAATAATCAAACAGTATCGATTTTAATGCGCGGACAAATTCCTGTACAAGAACCTGAGCAAATTCGTCAGGCAGCTCCCGAAGAGCATCAGGACATGAGTAAGTATCGCGAGCAGAAGCAAGATTTGAATGATCCGAATCAACAAGCTGCTGCCCAACAAGATACACGCGAAGCTGTAAAACGCGAGCCCGTACGTGCCGAGAAGACAGTAGGTCGCAACGACCCATGTCCTTGCGGCAGTGGCAAGAAATATAAAAACTGTCATGGTCGCGATTGATCACTGACCCAATCTTAACGAAAGCCTCAAACAACATCTCTGTCGTTTGAGGCTTTTTTATAAGCTTTTAACGCAGCTATTAAAGTAAAAATTGTATTTTTGCTCATTAAGAACAAGAATAACAAAAACAATGGCTAAACATCATTTTCCACTCCTGCTGTCGCTCATCCTCACGCTTGGCTCCTGCCAAACACTCGAAGAGCTTTCCATTGATTATATGCTACCGGCAGAAATCAGTTTTCCGGCCGAATTAAAGCGGGTTGCTGTGGTTAACAATACCAGTTCAACACCCGAGAACACGATGCTTCCTGAAAAAGAAGCAAACAAAGAGAATGAAGTAAGCCGTGCAGTAGCCTATCACAATGGAGATGCAACAGCTGCAACAACTGCATTGGCGGAGGCTATTGCCCACGAAAATTACTTCGACGAAGTCGTTATTTGCGATTCGGCTTTACGCGCTAAGGATATCACCCCCAGAGAAAGTACCTTAAGCAAAGAAGAGGTACAAAGTTTGACTCAAAACCTAGGTGTCGATTTCATTATTGCCTTAGAAAACATGCAACTGAAAGCAACAAAAGCCATCCGCTATCTACCCGAATGGGCCTGCTTCCAAGGGGCGATTGACGTCAAGGCTTATCCTACCGTCAAGGTTTATCTCCCGGGCAGAAAGGGGCCGATGGTAACAATCAATGCCAACGACAGTATCTTCTGGGAGGAGCTGGGAACGACAGAAACCTATGTGCGTAGCCGTATGCCAAACGATAATAGGGTGGTAGAAGAAGCTTCCAAATTTGCCGGAAATATTCCGCTAAAATATATTCTGCCTTATTGGAAAACAAGCAAACGTTATATGTATATCAACGGATCCGTTAATATGCGAGATGCCACTATCTATGTACGCGAAGAATCATGGGACAAAGCCTCCAAACTCTGGAAAGAAGCCTATGAAGCTACAAAGAGCGAAAAGAAGAAGATGGCTGCCGCACACAACATCGCCCTGTATTATGAAATGCAGGATAGCATAGAGACCGCTGAAACATGGGCTATCAAAGCGCAGCAACTCGCTCACAAAGTAGAGAAGGTGGATGAAGTAAGCCGACAAGGTAAAGGTGCCGATAGCGTACCTAACTACGTCATGATTTCGCTCTATTTAAATGAATTGAAAGAGCGAAAAGCAGCATTATCGAAGCTAAATATGCAGATGAATCGATTTAATGATGATTTTTAAGAAAATAATGCATCGCTTATTTTTTTTTTATATATCTTTGAACTGAAATAAAAGGAAGCATCACATGAAATTGAGTCAACAATCGCAATCATTAATAGAATCGGCTATCCGGAAAGCACTCGGTAAATATAGCTGTGGCTGTGAACAAACAATCGTTACTGACATCCATCTACAGCCAAGCCCAAATACCGGTGAGCTTCGTGTTTTCGACGATGAAGACAAAGAGCTATCTTTTGTAACAATTGAAGAATGGTTGACTTATGAGGGTGATGATTTTTATGAATGTATAGAGCGCCAACTACGCCTAATTCTCAGTCAGTTAAAAGAAAATGGTGAGTTAGATAAGCTTACCATCATCAAACCCTATTCTTTTGTATTGGTCGATGACGATAAAGAAACAATCTCCGATTTATTATTGGTAGATGATGATACATTGCTATTAAACAGCGAGTTACTAGAAGGGCTGGATGAAGAATTAGATAGCTTCCTGAAAGAGTTGCTGGAAAAGTAACATGAAAAAGTCCGTATTTATATACTTTTGCTTACTTTGTATGGCAGCTTCCGTATCATCGTGTAGAAGCAGTCGTATCTCTCAAAAATGGAATTTAGTATGGGAGGAGAATTTCAATCAGCAAAAAGAATTCGATTCGCAATCATGGAGTAAAATACCCCGTGGTGGTTCGGATTGGAATAACTATATGTCTGATTTCGATTCCTGTTACGCCATGCAAAAAGGTAACTTGGTGTTGCGTGGAATGGTAAACCACAGCTTACCCAACGATACGGCTCCTTACCTCACCGGTGGAATCTATACCAAAGATAAAGTATCTTTCACGAATGGTCGATTAGAGATTCGGGCCAAACTACCGGCTGCTCAAGGAGCCTGGCCGGCTATCTGGCTATTACCAACCGATGCTCCTTGGCCTATGGGCGGAGAAATCGATATCATGGAACACTTAAACCATGACAGTATTGTTTATCAGACCGTACATTCTTATTATACCTACAAACTAGGTATTAAAACGCCTCAACCCCATGCCACAAGTACCATCAACCCTGATGAGTACAACACTTATGCAGTAGAGATGTACCCCGACAGCCTGTCGTTTTATGTAAATGACAAGCATACATTTACCTACCCACGCATTGAAACAGATAAAGAAGGACAATATCCTTTCGATCGCCCTTTTTATCTGCTTATCGATATGCAACTCGGTGGTTCTTGGGTAGGCAAAGTGAATGCGGCCGAACTTCCGGTAGAGATGCAAGTGGATTGGGTTCGGTTCTACCAAAAGAAATAATCGACGAACTTATATCTTCCAAAAAATACGTTGCTTGTACATGGCTCTCAAGATAAAGAATACAATGAGGTAGTTGCCGAAAGAGAGCCATACGGAGTAATAGTCTCCCAAGTAGGGTTGTAACCCATAACTAAGCGAGCCAACCACACAGCGAAAGTTAATCACCTCTCCCAAGAGATAGGCCGTGATGGAATTCATACCGTATATTTTCAACCAGTTCAAGCCCAAGCTACGGCCTTTGTAGTCGATCCAATAGTAAAACAGCCCCATAAGCAGGAAGCAAAATCCACCCGAAAGCAGTGTCATACTACCTGTCCAGATACGCTTGATAACAGGCATTTGGAAACTCCACAACCAAGCCATACCGACCAAAAGCAATCCGATGATTAAGAGTTTTTGTACGACCCGACGGCGATCGTCTCCACCTTCTTTCATTATCTTTCCGGCAAATGCTCCCAACATCACTGTTACCCCAAACGTAAGACTACTCCATATCCACGTATAGGTATAACCGGGGGAGAAAGCCCAAGTACCATCTTCTTTCCAAGAAACTCCGTCTCGGAAGCGCCCTAAAACAACTTGATCGACTTGCTCGGCAAAGTTTCCTTGCGGTGTAAAGTCTCCTCCAAAGGTCATCGGTATCCAGTAGATCAAGAGTAAAAGAAGCGTTGCCCCCATCTGCCATCGAAACGATAAGTGCAATTGAATAACGGCTGCAATCAAATAACCTATGGCAATAGCCTGAAGCGTATTTGTATAGAAGTAAATATGTTTGGGATCGAGTCCCAATAGATTTCCTTGTACAATCATTCCAAAAAGGAAGAGTAACACCACTCGCTTCACTATTCTCCGATAAATAGGTCGTTTATTCTTATCTACTCTGTATTTTGAAAAGGAGAAAGGCATCGCAGCTCCTGTCATAAAAAGAAAAAGAGGCATCACCAAGTCCCAGAAACGAAACCCAATCCACTGCTCATGATCAAACTGATAGAGTATATCATTGATGAAAGGCAGATTCATTTTTTGTCCCAATGCAACAAACACCGGTTGAAAGAAAACTAAAAGGAAAAGATCGAAGCCGCGCAGAATATCGAGCGAAGCCAATCGAACAGAAGTAGTTGTAGAAAGCTTATTCATAATATGTTTTTCAAGATAAATAGTAGTTCGTGATGTGTCTTTCTCAAAGATACTGATGTAAGTTTTTTCAAAGTTAAAAAAGGCTTCGTTGATTATCAAACGAAGCCTTTTTATTTATGATTTATTTAGTAGATAGCGAGAATGTAACTATGCTTTTCTCAGCGAAGCGATACTTTCTTTGAGTGAGTGGATGATACTCTCGGCATCAGCTTGCTTCTTGCGTTCCAAATCAAGCACGGCTTCGGGTGCATTACTAACGAAACGCTCATTACTAAGTTTCTTCAATACGCCTTGCAGGAATCCCTCCTTATGCTTCAACTCGGCTTCCATGCGAGCTATTTCTGCTTCCACATCGATATTATCTCCCATCGGTATTGTGTATTCTGTGGTTCCTACCATAAACGAGATGGCGTTATCGGGCTTCACATCGGCAGCCTGAACCACTTTTGCATTACACATCTTGCCTACCATGGTTTCAAGCAGATAAATATCTTCTTGCTTCTCATAAGCCAGTTGCAATTCAATGGCCTCTTTCATCGGAATATTCTTCTGCACACGGATGGTACGAAGGTTGGCTACCGCCTCTTGTGCGGCAGCAAATGCTTCGATACGCTCCTGGTGAATGTCTGCTTTGGCAATTACAGGCAGTTTTACCGTCATGATACTCTTGCCCGGCTCGTTATTGTTAGCCCATAGGTTTTGCCACAACTCTTCGGTAATAAACGGCATAAACGGATGCAATAGTTTAAGCAGCGCATCAAAGTTAGCAATCACCTTTTCGTAAGTAATTGAATCGATAGGCTGACCATAAGCCGGTTTCACTAATTCCAGATACCACGATGAGAAGTCATCCCAAAACAGTTTATAAACAGCCATCAATGCCTCACTTAAGCGATATTTAGAGAACAGGTCGTTCACTTCTTCAATAGCTTTGCCAAGCACTGCTTCGAACCAATCGTTTGCCACATCGGCAGCAGCGGGAGTTGATGCATTGTTATCGACCTCCCAACTGTTTACCAAACGGAAAGCATTCCATATTTTGCTACAGAAATTACGGCCTTGTTCACAAAGCAGTTCATCGAACAAGATATCGTTACCGGCAGGCGCAGCGAGCATCATACCCATACGTACACCATCGGCTCCAAACTTCTCGATCAATTCCAACGGATCGGGTGAGTTACCAAGCGATTTAGACATTTTGCGTCCTTGCTTGTCGCGCACGATACCGGTGAAATAAACGTTTTTAAATGGCATGGTTCCTTCATACTCATAGCCTGCCATAATCATACGGGCTACCCAGAAGAAGATAATATCGGGACCGGTAACCAAGTCGCTCGTGGGATAGTAATAATTAATCTCTTCGTTACGCGGATTGTTAATACCATCGAACAGAGAAATCGGCCATAACCAAGACGAGAACCAAGTATCCAGACAATCCTCATCCTGACGAAGATCGGCCATTGTCAAAGCAGCGTTCCCTGTTTTTTCCTGTGCCAGTGCCAAAGCCTCATCGGGAGTAGAAGCAACCACATAGCCTCCTTCGGGCAGGAAGTAAGCCGGAATACGATGTCCCCACCATAGCTGACGGCTGATACACCAGTCTTTGATGTTCTCCATCCAGTGACGATACGTATTCTTATATTTAGCCGGATAGAATTTGATGTCATCATCCATCACGGGTTCCAGAGCTATTTTAGCCAAGTGCTCCATCTTAAGAAACCATTGCATTGACAGCTTTGGTTCAATCACCACATTGGTACGCTCCGAGTATCCCACTTTATTGGTATAGGCTTCGGTCTTTTCGAGCAATCCGGCAGCTTCGAGGTCTTTTTCAATCTGCTTGCGAACAGCAAAACGATCTTGCCCCACGTACATACCGGCAGCTTCGCTCAATGTTCCGTTGTCGTTGAAGATATCGATGCTTGGCAAGTTATACTTCTCGCCCAACATATAGTCATTTACATCATGAGCAGGGGTTACTTTCAAACAACCCGTACCGAACTCGATGTCGACATAATCGTCTTCGATAACCGGAATCACACGACCAACCAAAGGCACAATTACCTTTTTGCCTTTGAGGTGTGCATTTTTAGGATCGTTCGGATTGATACACATAGCCGTATCGCCCATAATCGTCTCGGGACGTGTGGTGGCTACTACCGCATAACCCTCTTCACCTTCAATTTGATAGCGGAGATAGAATAATTTACCGTGCTCTTCCTTAAAGATCACCTCTTCGTCAGACAAAGCAGTAAGTGCCTGGGGATCCCAATTTACCATTCGAACACCCCGATAAATCAATCCTTTCTTATATAGATCGACAAATACTTTGAGTACACTCTCGCTACGTATCTCGTCCATGGTAAAAGCAGTACGATCCCAGTCGCACGATGCGCCAAGTTTGCGAAGCTGTTGCAGGATAATGCCACCATGCTCATCAGTCCACTCCCACGCATGTTTCAAGAACTCATCACGAGTTAAGTCGGTTTTCTTAATACCCTGAGCAGCCAGTCGGTTCACTACCTTTGCTTCGGTAGCAATCGAAGCATGATCGGTTCCGGGTACCCAACACGCATTTTTACCTTCCATGCGGGCACGACGAACCAGAATATCCTGAATGGTATTATTAAGCATGTGTCCCATATGCAATACTCCTGTGACGTTTGGGGGCGGTATGACGACTGTGTAAGGCTCACGGTCATCGGGTTTCGAACTGAATAACTTTTGATCCAGCCAATACTGGTACCACTTTCCCTCTACGTCTGCGGGATTGTACTTACTTGCTAATTCCATTATTATATTATTATGTTGTTTTAAATACGATGTAATGGCGCAAAATTAATAAAATTAGTAGAATATAGTCGCAAGAATATGTACTTTTGTTATCCGAAAAGATCAATAGACATGAAAAGTAGAAAACAAATCATTCGATATTCCATTTTAGGAACGCTATTGCTCGTGATATGGCTTACTCAACTTATTCCTTCGTGGGGAGAAGCATACGCCCGTTCCATTTATCCCTATATCTCACTCGCTTTATCTCCGTTCTCCTTGTATGTTCCCTTCGCCATAGGCGATCTGTTTATATTCTTGAGCATTCTGGGCGTCATTGCCTATCCCATATACGGTCGTATCAAAAAGCAATCGTGGAAGAAGATAGTATTCCGGGACATCGAATACCTGGTATGGGTGTATGTCTGGTTCTATTTGGCGTGGGGGCTCAATTACTCGCAGCCAAACTTCTACCAACGAACGCGTATCCCCTATACAGCCTACACCCCCGACAATTTCAAAGCCTTTGTTGATGAATATGTTGACCGTTTAAATGAGTCATACATACCGGTAGCTAGTATTAACAAAGAGTTGGTTTGCCGCGAATCAGTTAAAGGCTACTATACAATCAGCCATACACTGGGTGTACACCGTCCTCCCTATCAATCGCCCCGGGCAAAAACGATGCTCTTTACCCCACTCATATCCATGGTAGGGGTAAGTGGCAGTATGGGGCCTTTCTTCTGTGAGTTCACGCTCAACGGCGATCTACTTCCTTCACAATATCCAAGCACATACGCGCATGAGATGGCTCATCTTCTTGGCATCACCAGCGAGGCTGAAGCTAACTTCTATGCCTATCAAGTATGCACCCGTTCGCAGGTCAAGGAGATTCGTTTCTGCGGATATTTCTCTGTTTTGGGACATGTGCTGGGCAATGCAAAAAGCTTACTATCGGACGAAGAATACACTGAATTACTTGACCGCATACGCTCCGAAATTATTGATCTGGCTCGTAGCAATCAGGCATACTGGATGGCTATGTATAGTCCGCTCATCGGCAATATACAAGACTGGATTTACGATCTTTACCTGAAAGGCAACAAAATCGAAAGCGGTCGAAAAAACTATTCGGAAGTCGTTGGGCTGCTTATCTCCTATCGCGAATACAGCCTTCGTGCTCCTCATTCAACCATTATCAATTCAAAATAAATGACCATGCATACAAGAGAAGAAAAGATGGAAGCCTTTGGTCGCTTTCTGGATATACTCGACGAACTACGCGTTAAATGTCCGTGGGACCGCAAGCAGACCAACGAAAGCCTACGCCCCAACACCATTGAAGAGACGTATGAGCTTTGCGATGCTATTGTGAAGAACGATAAGCAAGAAATTTGTAAAGAGTTAGGCGATGTATTGCTACACGTGGCATTCTATGCCAAGATAGGCTCGGAAACAGGCGATTTTGATATCAAAGATGTTTGCGACAAGCTATGCGATAAACTGATCTTCCGCCATCCCCATGTATTTGGCGATGTAGAAGCGGAAACAGCCGGACAGGTTTCGCAAAACTGGGAGCAACTCAAACAAAAAGAAAAGGGAGGAAATAAAACCGTACTGAGTGGTGTGCCTGCTGCATTGCCTACCTTAATCAAGGCCTATCGCATACAAGACAAGGCGCGCAACGTAGGCTTCGACTGGGACGAAAAAGAGCAAGTATGGGATAAGGTTCGCGAAGAGTTCGCCGAACTACAAACAGAAATCAACCGACTCGACAAAGACAAGGCCGAAGCTGAATTTGGCGATCTCTTTTTCAGTATCATCAATGCGGCTCGCTTGTATGGTATTAACCCCGATAATGCACTCGAACGCACCAATCAGAAGTTTATCCGCCGTTTTAACTACGTTGAAGAACAATCGCTCAATGCCGGAAAAAGTCTGAAAGAGATGACACTCGAAGAGATGGATACCTTCTGGAATGAAGCCAAGAGACAAGGATTATAATAAAATTAAGTTCATATACCCACTAAAAGCACAAAGCGATTAATGGGTATATGAACCTATTTATATCAGAGTTTTTCCAGCTTTTTCAGATCAATCTCGGGCATCTTTCCCGATGCTGTCCGTTCAAATTTACTTCTCAATGGAGTAGCTCCATCAAAGAACCCTCCCATCTTCAGGTAAAACGCAGACTGATCGGAGGTAAGTCCTCCTTGATAGTCCAATCGTACTCCCGCAGCCGCCGTGGCATCATACGTAAAGGTAGCTTGGTCAATACGTCGCCATACTCCATCCGTACCCAATGCCCATTGATTCGTGAACTCGACTTGCCGGGTTAGATAACCTTGTTCGGGACTAAAGTTTTCAAGAAACGAATGTGCTCGTTTATACCAGGTATCGGTTTTAGGTCGTAAGAAACTTGCCACCAATTTCCATTGCTCTTCTTCTGTGGCAAAAAAGTAAGCGGTGTATACCGTATTACCTTTCCCATCGGGACGAATGTGCATCAGAAACTTATACGTTTCTCCTGCCTTCCACGGGTATTTCAGGTAGCTCTGTCCACCCGACCCTTCATTGCCAAACTCTCCGATATGAACTCCTTCTCCGCGTCTTAACAACTTAATTCGATCAGATTCGGGAATTAACTTCGGGTCTTGCGTATCAAACGGGCTCCATACCGAGAATAAGATTCTACGCTCTGTCGGAGAGTTAAACTGCATACCGAAGTATCCCTCACCAAAGCCGGCAGCCATGTAGTAGCTGTGCATTATTTCACCCTCTTTAGGTACTCTGATTTCGTTGTAAAACCACTCGGTATTCTGTTCGGGTAAGGCGTAGGCTAAGTGCACCGATGGGCCTCTCCTCCCCCAATAGTCAGCAAAATCATGCACATAACTAATCTTTCCTTTTGCACCTTCAATAACCAAATCGGTAATTTCGCCAAATGTTTCACCACTCTTTTGTATACCACTGATATCGATTCGTACGTAACCGGGAGCATTTACTTTGATTTCGCCAACGGGTATGAGTGAGAAATCAGACGAGGCAAGATTTACTTTCATTTTTTTCTTCCCATAGTTTACTAGGATGGTGGAGTGTCCCTTTCCTTGTAAAGCCAATCGAAGAGTCGTTGGCGTATTACAGTGGAAAAAAGTACTGACTATGGCATCATTTCCACGCCACTTTTCCAATCCATGAGAAGTAATCTTTGCGTTCCCAAATCCAGCAGTAACATATGAATTCCCTGCAAATCCAATCAATACTTTGTTAGTTTGGGCTTGTAAGCCCAAACTAACAAAAAAACAGATAAAAGATAAAATAACAAATTTCATAAACAGATTTTATTTAACATTAATCAATAACCGCTCCCCATCGGTCTGCACAGCATACAACTGAGCTATATCTAACGAAATAGCTGATGGAACCTCAAAAGAAGTAAAATTTGAGAAGAACAACAAATCATTACCTCTTTTTATTTCAAAAGCGACTGCTTCATCACCATTCTGAATAGAGATCATCTGTCCACTGCGTGTATAAGTAACCGTTTTGGTTATTTTCTGTTTATTTTGAAATTGAGTATAATAGCCAACATCACCTACCTCCTTATATCGGTAATCTGAAGCGCCAAATTCGGTTTTCTTTCGATCCTCCAAGTATTGAATAGGAGCAGCTTTCTTGGGATATTGACGTATAAATTGACGAGCGTCTTCAATCATCTTTGGGGTTACGATATAGTCAAACTCTCCATACTGATTAACCTTACTAGACACCGGCTCAAAAAAGCCCCACAAATCAAAAAACTCCTCCAGGTTCTCTCCTGCTGCCTTACTAGCCATCATGGCAAAAGTCAGTTGCCGTTTTCCCGGACTCGTCTCCGGAACCCTATTAGCATCTTCACGCATCAAATTAAATAGTCGAGGCCAGAAATCCTTTTTGAAACCACAACGATGGTAATAATTCCACAGCTGCCAATTCATTCGCATATGCGTTTCCGTATCTTCGCCTTGATGAGTAGCTGTGCCCATATTATACCATGCCTGCTTGTCGACAAAACGAGCGTTTGCCAACTTCATCAAACCACTTCCACGCGATTTATATTTACCTAACTTATAGATAATATAGTTCGAAAATAAATTGTTCGATGATTCTGTAGAACCCGGCCAATTAATTGCCGCTTGATGTATATGCCCTATTTCATGTGCGGGTCCCCAAGCATTATCTTCAGCGGCCATTACATTATCCTTTAACAAAATATTTCCTAAATAAGTATATACAAAACCTATTTGATAATCAGAAGCCCACATATACGATCCTTCGGGAGAAATCGCAAAAATATGATTATTTACCTGACTAGGACGCACATCTGTAATTCCCATCAGCTCTTGCTGCCAGCCAATAATATCATCCCACAAATTAATCGCAGACAGGATATTATCCGGTAAATGGCTCAACATTTTATCTCGATGAAAATAAAATATTATTTTTTCTCCTTTTACGCAAAAATATTTATGCGTGGCTTTACGCAACAGCTCAGCATATTTACTATCGGTACGATGTTCTTTCAAATCAAAAAATCCGGAAACAAGCCCACTGCCCAAAGGAATATGAATTTTAATTGGCTTGGCAGTAGATGATGATAGGTCTGTGTTATACATAACAAACAGCTGCCCCTGTTCTTTCATTATAAACTTATTCACTCCCGAACGTAGCATATACACGTCTCCGCTTGCCGCAGTCTGTTTATAGTCTCTACCTGTTTCCCAGATGCACTGCAAAGAGATATCATGCCCATAGGTATCACCTACCAACACGATAATCTCGTCTCCCTTTTTCACTGATATTCCGGTAGGGTTATCCAGATTGCTATATTTTTTGGTCATTAACTTTGCAGCCCATTCTTCCACATTACTATATGGAGCATATTCGCGAACTCGAAAGTTTTTCTCCCATGCGTCATAGCTTCCAGCTTTGAGAGTTTCTGCAATACGTATAAAATAAGTAGGCAGAGCCGCTATGTCTTCATTTGTTGCATCTTCTTTTATATCGGTACATGTAATGTCTTTAAAGACCTTTAGAAGCTGTTTATCCAGCGTTGTGTCTTCGTTTCGTTTGAAAAATTGCATTTCATCGCAACTAACAAAATTTCCTAGACCACTCATTACTTCGAAACGTATCCCTGTGGCCTTAACTCCCTGAGAGAATGAGATTCTAGAAGGTGCATTCTGCTCCTTAAAATCATATTCTCCTTGCAATATATACTCTTTTCTGTCTGTGTCGGTTGCTATATATAGCTTTAATTTCCCGAAATTACCATTTCCCGAGCGGGTATAATAAATCAAATAGTCAATAAGCTCTTTACCATTAAAATAGTACTCCAAAATCACTGGAAATTTAGCACTTTGCCCCCAAGGAGTATGAAAAGGAGAGCCACCATCGGAAGAGAACTTTCCATCGTAAGTATTCGTTATATCTTGTCCTGACTGATGTTCACTATCCTTACCTCCATAAGGTTTCACTTGTATATCGTCCTCAACTATGACGTCATTATTCCCATACTGCTTAACAGTAATCGTATAATTCTTAACACTAGAAGTAACCTGTATCGTACCTGTTCTGATATCTCCAGTATTCGCACTTACAGAGACTTCCAGCATGCTCCCTGCTGTATCCGATTTCTTTGAAACAAATAACCAATTAACGTCTGAACGCGCGCCCCAGTCGGCCATTGGCAACGTGGTTATAACCGGGATACTTATTTTTACAGCATTTTTATCTACACTTTTCGAGATATCACTCTGTGCTATTTCGAAAGTCGTTAATATATCTTCTTTACGATCCGCACAACACGTAAATACAAACACTAATAAAAGAACATTAAGTAAAATCGTTTTTTTTCTCATGGTATAAACTTTGATTAAGGTATTAATGGAGTAATGATAATAGAAGAGAGGGGAAATACCTCTCTCTTCTATATTTTAATTAAATAGCACTAAAAACCATATAAGCTAAATTCGCTCCAAACAAAGTATTTACCTCCTGTGAAGTTTTTCTTACACACAAAGCGTAAATATTTTGTTGCTGACTTAGTTTCCAATAAAGGAGAATTATATACTCCCGCACCACCACCAGGCAGTTTATCAACATCTGAAATAAAATGTTTCAAAAGAGTAAAGTTTTTATTGTCCTCACTGCCTTGAAGTTCAAAGTCTGCGAGTGCAGCATTTCCATTTACAGATCGATTTGTATATGAAAACTTAAAAGAACTTATGCCTTGAGGTAAACTTACTTGTACATAATGATCACCTGTTACCGCAATAGACCATGCAGTATGGAAATAGGAGGTAACATCATTGTCCAATAAATTAGCTAACGATCCCTCAGTTGGTTCTGTTGCATTGGATGTTAACATCGCAACTGTCAAAGGGTATTTTTCTATGGTGACTCCCATTAAAACAGGAGTTTTATCCACAGTAAAAGTTTCTTTACTTACACTTTTTATACGTAAAGGAAGTGTATTATCTGCATGTTGTAAAGCATTCACTTTAACTTGTAAAGTGGCCTTACTACTTCCTTTTTTGAAAGATACTTTTCCACCATTAACCAGTTCATAAGTTCCTTTAGGCAGCAAATTATATTGAGTTCCTGCTAAAGCAGTCTCATCAACTTCTACCAAACAATCAAAATCCCAATTATTAGTAATCTGCAAGGTTAAGGGTATATCTATCGTTTTCCCTTCTTTGGGACTAATATTACTTACATAGCCCACTGTCTCAAAAGCAATCGATGGGACAACAACAACGGGTTTAATAATCAGAACATTCATGGTAGAATTAATTGAATCATTCACACTTGTAAGCATAAATGGTATTACATAATCTGTCTCCACATCTTTTTGAACTACCGATTCGATTTCACTAGTTTTTAAAGAAAGACCAATCTTCTTATAAAGTTCTGTAGCGGTAAATGACAGATCGGTTGCATCTAATGTGTAACAGTTTTCGGGTAATGCCTGATAAGAAAGCCCTCTAGAAGCACAGTAAATATCCAACGTTTTTTGATCCATTGGTGTAAACTTCGCATCAGCTATTGCAGTTGGATCTGTGCCAGCTTTCACAACAGTAACTGAATATTCTGTATTTTCACCTGTTTTAAACAGTTTCATGTCTATTACTCCACTATTCTTCAAATAGAGTATTTTGTGAAACTTTTCCGGATACATATTATCATAATTTGTACATCCGGCATTTATTAGTAACAGGATAAGTATAAAAGCTGCTAAATATTTCTTTTTCATAAATATAAATTCATTTAATATTAATAACCCGGTGCTTGAATCATTTGGGGATTCTTGTATACTTCATTATAGAATACGCTACCCAAATTCATTCTATTTTCCCATTTATAAGGTTGCGAAACTTTAACACGTTGATTGTACTCATTAAAGGTAGGGTCTAGTTTAGCTTCTGCATTCAATCCTTCTCGTTTTCCTGCTGCCAAGTATTCAGCCCCCTTGCCCCAACGACGAATATCAAAATAACGCTGACCTTCTCCCCAGAACTCAATGAATCGTTCATTGATAACCCACTCCATTATAGGCATATCGTTCGTTACATCACTTTCTTTCAAAGCTGGTACTCCGGCACGCTGACGTATTGGATTAAGATAACTAAGAGCTTCCTGCTTTTGATCCAAAGCAGCATAGCATTCGGCTATATTCAAATAGAGTTCAGCTAAACGAATCAAAGGTCTAGGGCTATTCTTAAAATTCCATGAGTTATTTACGGAAAGGTTTAAATTGGGACGTATCCATTTTTGAGATAAAAATCCTGTTACACAATGATCACGATTAAATAACGAAGGATTAAATCCTTGCAATTGACTATTTCTCAACTGCAATTTAAGAGGTTTTCCGTCTGCTAATTTTGAACTATAATCACCTCCATCAAATGCCATCCAAGCATAAAAACGTGGTTCTCGGCCAATATTAATTTTAATAATATCAGGTCTTCCATTCACATTGGCGCTCTTCAACCATTCGCTTTTAGGCGTATAGGCATTATCTTTTGATGGTAATTTGCCCGTATTTGTATAGAATCGTTCTATAGTATTTAAGAAGGGTGAAACACCACTGTATCCGCTATACCAATTTCCATTATTTAACTTCAATACACGTGTCGGTAAGGAAGCCATCCAAATGTTATCACCTACATTATCGAGCCCCCAGACAAGCTCCTTATTCCCTTCATTGGAGCGCGTTGTAGCTAAATATCTCATTAATAAAACCTTTTTTCTAAATGCGATTCCTTCTGCCGACTCATTCTCCAATCCAGGAATAAAAGGCAATGCCACATTTTCTTTTGCATATAGTTCTTCATCAGTATATAAAGAACAACCGCCATCACTTTGCGCATACTCCAACGCCTCTTTACAAGCAGTTAATGCTCGATTCCACTTTTCACGATCATATGTATGACTAACCAGCTCTTTACCATATCCCGGAGTTTCATAGTTTTTATTCTTCCACTCTGGATAAGGGAAACTACCATTCCATAAAGGAGAGGCAGCATAAAGTAAAGCCTTAGCTTTTATTGCTTTACAAATAGTAGAGGTCGTTCTTCCCCATTCACTACTAGAACGAGTTGCTGGAAGATCCTTTGCAGCTTCATCTAACCGATTACAAATCCAATCTGTTACATAGTCGTAATGTGAACGTCCCGGATATTCGCTACTTGGGGTATCCATAGCGATATAGGAATCAGTGATAGGGCAAGGACCATAAAAACGTAATACTTCAAAGTGATAATAAGCAATTAAAAAGTTAGCTTCTGCTGCCCATTCAATTCTTTGCGCCTCAGTTATTCCATAAGCATTTTTCAACTGCTGCAAAAACAGATGAGACTGGCCTATAAAGCGATAAAGGCTTCCCCACCGATGATCTGGGCTATTTGGAAGATTCTGGTCAAAAGCAACTAAATGAGAGCGGTGATTCCACAGTTCAGGCAATGCAAACTCGTCTGTAGAAGCTTCTGACTCTGTATAAGAAATAGGGTTTCTTATACCTGCATAACAAGAGTAGAGGAAACCTAATGTGGCTTCTGCATCTTTGGTAGCATCTGGTAATTCCGCTTGCTCCGGTGGAACTACATCTAGATAATCACAAGACATTACTGAACAGCACATTGACATAATTAGTATGCCACTATATATCTTTATATTATTAAATAGCTTCATATTCTATAAAAGTTTTTAAGTTAAAAGTTCAATTGTAGACCGACGTTTACAGTACGCTGTAAAGGGTATTTATACCAATCTAATTCAGGATCCCATTCTTTAAATGAACTAAATACGGCTAAGTTATCACCACTTAGAAAAACACGTCCACCTTTAAAGCGATAGCCTAATTCCAAAGTCTTGAAACGAAGGAAATTACCGTTTCTCATCCAAAAAGTACTATTCACTTGATTATTCTTAACATCAGCATCTCTCAGTCCTAGACGAGGATATGCTGCGCTAGGGTTTGGATTACTTTCTGTCCAGTAGTCATCAGCAATAAACTGAAAAATATTTCGATCTGACTGCCCAAAAGGATGTATCCCATTAACCATAATCTTTCTTTTTGCTGATCCGTTAAAGAATACACCAAAATCAAATTTCTTATATGTTAAATTTAATCCGAGACCATACTGAATACGCGGAGTATCGCCATACTCAGAAATCATTGTATAATCATAGGAGTCAATAACATTATCTCCATTCAAGTCACGATATTTAATATCACCAGGTTTTACAGTACTTCCTAAATTTTGTTTTGGACTATTGTCTATTTCATCTTGAGTTTGGAATAGGCCTTCGGCGATATAGCCGTATTTTGCATCTAATGGCTTACCTGTAGTATTTGTCCACTCATATGGATAAATAGGTTGATCAGAGTCTACATACTTATTTTCGGTGTACGTGAAATTTCCGCGAACTTCCATAGAGAAGTTTTTTGCAATTTGATAACGATAAGAAGAACTAAGTTCAAAGCCCCAGTTATTTACTTTACCAACGTTGCTCCATGGTTTAGCTGTATAATATCCCAATGATTCGGGCCATGCCTCACGATGTAACAAAATGTTATATCGATGTTCAAAGAAATAATCAGCAGTAATATTCCAATTGCGGAACAGGGTCAAATCCAATCCAACATCAAGTTTCCTCGAACGCTCCCATCCACCATTTTGTACTCCATATTGAGTTACGAGTGGACCTTTCTTCGTTGTTTCAAAATCTTCTCCGGTCGTAAAACCAACATTACCTAGAGTTACAGAGTTAATATAAAGATAATGAGGCGATCCTGCTATCAAACCGGTTTCATCACTACCAACCAATCCATAAGATGCTCTTAACTTCATATTATCTACAACTTTCTTTAATGGCTCAAAGAAAGCTTCGTTACTTGCAACCCAACCTATAGAAGCTGCCGGAAAAAATTCAAAACGCTGCCCTTTAGCTAAACGTTCTGTTCCATTGTATCCAAAATTAAATTCAAACAAGTATCGTTGACCGTAATCATAAGTTACACGTCCAGACACTCCTTGGTTGCGTTTTGGCAACTGATACTTTTTATAATCACGCTGTTGATACATCAACATACCACCTACATTATGAAGACCAAACTGCCTATTATAAAGTAACTTAAAATCTAACGTAATAGTTCGATCACCATCTTTAGAGATATCCGATTGGGAAATATAGTCTGTACCCGAAGTACCCAAACGTTCAAGTTCATAGCCCGTTGGATTTAACGGATCATAACTACCGTCTATTATACGATAATAATAAGGCTCAATAGTTTGACTGTAATCAGAATAAGACCAGTTTTTAAAGTTAACCAAAGCAGTAATTCTTAACCCTTTGGTAATAAAATCAAGTTTCTGATCAATTTTGACCGATGTGTTCAAGGTATTCTCGTCTGATTCCTTATAGGATGTCGACATATAAGCATATGGATTCCCATAAAGATTGTTTCCACTCAAAATAGAATTACCAAAACGCACATGATTATCTCCATCACGTCCTGGATATATAGCCGGATGATTTATTGGATTAGATGCCAGTGTCATCAGAAATAAATCTTTTGTACTAAAGTTAGGTCCTCCATGCATACGAATCTGAGCATTCATGTTCAAATCGATCTTCGTTGTTGGGGTGACCTTATATGAGATATTATTTTGAAAATTATATCCCATATTATTTATATTATTCTTAAACGAATAAAGTTTAGGCGAATCCAATAAGCCAGTATCATGATTCATCTGTAGACTCATATAGTAGGTTGCTTTCGAACCTCCACCCGATATATTTACATTAGCTCGCTGGTTCATCGCCATACTCTTAAAAATCAGATCTCCCCAATCTACATCCGGATAAACATATGGATTTAAATGCTGACGAGTTCCATCAATTCGAGTCTGCGAGTATTTAGCTGTAGCACTCGGATTACGGGTCAATTGGGCTTCATTATACATTTCCATCCAAGTTGCACCATCTGCAAATTTCGGGAAATTCATGGGTGAATTGAAAGAGTTTTCTAAAGTTACATTGATCGTTGTTTTAGAGTTTTCCATACCTCTTTTTGTAGTAACTAGCATAACACCATTGGCTCCTCTAGCTCCATAAATAGCTGTAGCAGAAGCGTCTTTCAATATAGAAAAACTTTCGATTGTCTCTGCCGGGATATTATTTAAATCTGAAGTTGATATTTCGACATCATCCAACATAATAAGTGGAGTAGCACGTCCACCAAACGTACTAATACCACGAATATAAAACTCAGAAGCAGATCCCGGCTCTCCACTAGAGGTTTTTGATATTACACCCGCTAATTTACCAGCCAATGAATTCGTTAAAGAAGAACTCGGCGATTTAAGCTCTAAACCCTTTACACTCGTAATTGCACCAGTAACACTTACTTTCTTTTGTGTGCCTGCGCCAACAATAACAACTTCATCTAATAAGGCATTATCAGACTCCATTTTTACATTAATCACTCCAAGGTCATCCACAGGGATTTCACGTTTTCTGTAGCCAATGTAAGAGAATTCTAATATAACACGAGATCCAGTTATTTGAATTGAACCTCATCCGCAGCTAATTTATAACTGATTCAAATAGCGATTTAATTCACCTAATAGTTCCTACTCGTAGCTTTTCCCCCTGCTTTTCTCCTTGATTTCAGGTTATAGGGCATAGCTTCCCCTTTCCCCAGTTAGCTGAAGGCATAAGTAATCCCACGAAAAGTTGTTTTTACGGACTCCAAAGCAACTTGTATGGTTTGTCGGAATAAATATTGAGTACCCATTGTCTGCCTGTCTTTACCCATTTCGCAGGAACTGTAATGAATCGAAAGATAAATCGTTTGACTCGGCTTACCGGTTCAATATCTTCAAACACGGCTGCAACCTTCTCAATAAGGTAAGCATAAAAGTTTTTAGCCATGGCTGTAAGTAGCAGGAATACTGTATTCTCTTTGAGGAATGAACAGGGAAGATGACTCCACCCGAAATCGTTATTCATCATGTCGAATGTTCTTTCACAGGCTCCACGAGCATTGTAGAAGAGTACAATGTCTTTTTCAGAACTTTCATGGTCATTGGTTAAGATGCACCGATAGGTGTATTCACCATCAAATAGGTCCAATTGGTTGTCCTTACGCTTTTGCCTTTGAATAACAAGTCGGTAGTTTTCTTCTTGCAAAAAGGAAGTAAAAGGTATGGAGGTCACTTCATAATTCTCGAAGTTGATTTCTTCTTTTTTCCAATCTGTGATTTTCGTCATTTCTTCATACAGAGACTGACATTTGCCGGCTCGTATGTAGAACTTGTTGCAGTAGCCATGTGTCATACGGATAATCTCTTCCGAATAAGAACCACAGTCCATCCGGCAACGGTCTATGAATATTCCCCTATCGGCCAAACGACGAAAAGTCCGTTGGAGCGTATCCGCTTGACGAAAACGGACATTTGCGTTTGCGGCCCGATTTTCCACACCAACAATGTTACCACCAATAGTTGCCGTGCCGGGGAAATAACCACGTTTTTTCTTGTAAGAATACTGAGTGTCATACTTTTCTGTGGGAATAAACTGGTGGTCGAAGTCCAAGTTATAAAGCGTGTTTGGCTTGAGTTGTTCTGTTTGAAGGAGCATATCGAGCATCAAACTATTAAGCTGTTCCGCCTTATTGAAAGCATAGCTTGCTCCTTTTTGGGAAGTATAGTGGATATCCAATTCTGCGAGTTCTTTTATGCCTCTCAATAAAGTATCCGGACTGGGGATTTCAGTATCCGGGCGTAATTCAAGATGTTTGCCAAGGTGTTTGCCGATATCTTCGATGTGGTCACCGCCGCAATAGTAGATCCAAAATAGGCTCGAAATAATTTCGCTATATTGGTAACCGGCGTAGGAAGAACGTAATCCTAAAGATTTATCGATCACGGAATTCAGTCCTAAACGAGAAAATTCATCCATTGCGTAAAATATACCCCCAAAAGGAGTGATATTATCTGATTTTATGGCTATTTTTGTTGTCATATGCACAAGTACCTTTATGGTTTGTTTGGTAGCACTAATTTAGGTGAATCTTGTGACATAACCAAACCTTGAGGATGTTATTCATCCTCAAGTGTTTGGATTCTCTGAAAATAATATGACTGCGGATTTAAGGTTGAATAATTTCCATCAATATCGGAAATCACACCTGTATTCGAACCTTTAACTTTGATGTTTGCTCCAATAATAGGTGTCCCATCTGATGAATCTGTTACTACTCCAGATATGATTCGAGTTTTTTTCTGCTGGGAAACAGCTGGTTTATTGACTTTAATAATAATTTCATGTTCTTTTACCACATAGTTCACATCACTTCCTTTAAAGATAACAGAAAGAACTTCATCGATTGTTCCTTTACAATCAATATCCTTCCTACTTGTATCATCAATATCACTTGCCTTGAAGAAGAAAGTATAATCACTTGTATTCTCTATGATCTTAATGGCCTGTTTCATTGTAATCGACTGGCCTTTAACCGCTATGGTTCCTTGAGCAGCACTTACCGCAATAGGAGCGAACAGCAGCATAACAATGGTATACCTGATATACCTACATTTTAGAAATAAGATTTTCATGTTTTTTGTTGAATTAATAAAAGGTTAATTATCAAATTACAAAGGCTGTATTTTGACTGAAATTTAATCTACAAAATAGTTCTGTGAGAACTTATTATTTTTCATTAATAATATTCTACATAACAGTTATATTTTATCTAAGTTTTATTCATCTTTTCAAGTTTTAGTATTAGTTAATAAGTTAATTTACAAATATTTAAACATCAGCCAAGTGCTAAGTTCTCACAGAACTTAGCAGAAAAAATTAACAAATTTTTCATTGATTAATTTTAATACAATGTAACATATTTATTCGACTTTTTCCGTTTCAGATCAAACGTGAAGCAAACCTTATCCAAAATATCTTCTAAAGGCTCCCCCTTGCGAATAACACCCGAGAACTTTGATTTCTCATAGTCTGTATTTTTCAATACAATATCAATTTTATAAGTCCGATTTAAGAAGCTAATCAACTCCCCTAACGGCTTATCTACAAATCGATATTCTGAGCTCCGCCAATCGTATTCTACCGCATCTACATGGGTAAGCATCACATTCTTATTAACAGCATCATAAACGATCCGATCGGAGGGCTTCATTTCGACTGCTGTTTCTGATTCGGGGGGGGTGAATGCAACCTTACCACTGAATAAGATCACTTCAGCCTTCTTTTGCTCGGATTTAATAGTGAAAACAGTCCCTTTTACCTCCACACACGAACCATTAAAATAAACTCGGAAAGGCGAAGAAGGCATCTTAACGACATCGAAAAAAGCCTCACCATCAAGTAGCACTCGTCTGTCTTCGCGAAAATCTTTTTTATAGCGCAATGTCGTACCGGCATTCACCCAAACGGTTGAACTATCGGGAAGCACTAACGCCATTTTACTATCCAGAGGTGCCGTTACCGTCATATATGAGTCGGTCATAACATTGGCAATCCATAAACCAACCAATAATATGGCCACTGCAGCAGCAGTAGCAGTGCCCAATCGGATGAGACGGGTTTTATTTGTCGGTTTGGTGATTGCAGGGGCATTTTTCTCCCAGCAAACAGTGGTTATGTTTTTCCAGATTACACTCGAATCGACCTTCTCCAAGATATGTTTATCGGTCTTTTCCTCCCACTGACGAGATAAAAGTTCTTTCATCGGCTGTTGCTCTGAAAGGTGAATCTTCTCGGAAGAATTAAGTCCCCGAACCAACATTTTCTTAATAAGTGCTGCTATATTATCCATCTTTTCGATATTTCATTTGGGTTGTATATAGTAAATACAAATCAAAGCATACCTCCCCCCCTCCCGATTCTCATTTTTTTTAATAAAAACAATAATTTCATCAAAGACTAATCGATATCAAATTATTTCCTTATTTTTGCGCAGACAATTTGTAGTAAAAAGCACATAACACTTGAGTAAATCTAAATGGAAGAGAAAGCGATCATAGTGCAGTTAAAAGAAGGAAATCACCAGGCATTCGAGTGGATATACACAACCTATTGGAGCCAAGTGTACAATTTTTGCCGCCTATACATCAACTCTATTGAAGATACGAAAGAGATCGTTCAACAGGTTTTCGTGAAAATATGGGAAACGCGTGCGTTTATTAAAGAAGAGGAAAATTTTAAGGGATTTCTGTTTATTATTACCCGAAACATCATTTTCAACCAATCAAAGAAAAAGTTTAATGAAGACTTTTATAAATTGTCCGTACTAAATGCATATAGCTCGTCGGATATACAAACTGAGCATGGTATAGAAGAGGAGATAGAAGTAGCGCAACTAAGCGAGTACATCAACCAACTAATCGACAGCCTACCACCGAGGCAAAAAGAAGTCTTTCTACTAAGCCGAAAATCGCATCTTAGCTATAAAGAAATTTCGACCCGTCTAAATATTAGTGAGAAGACGGTAGAACACTACATTTCCAAAGCTATAAAATACCTGCGACAGAACATACAACTGATGCTGATTTTTCTTGCTTGCTGAAAATGGAATTTAACAATGTTAATAATTTCAATCACTGCACCCCTTCTCTTACACAAAAGTATATAGTTTTGATACCAAAAAGTACGTATTGATAGGGATCAAAACTACCTATTTAACACACTCTTAAAATAGTTCTTTTTCAAGCCAAGAAAAGCTTTTATATAGATATATTAAAAAAGGAAATATACTACTGATATACAATTACTTGAAAGCATTCTATTGATACTCCCAAAGGCTCATCTTTTCTTCTTTCTTTCATGTGATTCTTCACCCCAATAGAACGATACTTATCTATTTCTTAACTTCACTCCCCCAGAAAACAGTTATCCGGGCATCTTAAATGCTTTTCATTCGGCTATATACAGCTTTCTCAAAAGTACTGAAATACCTTATACTATTTACAGCAAAAAGCCACCATCCGCTAAACGAATGGTGGCTTTTATCTTTTCATTTCTTATTCTTTATTTGCGAGGACGTGCTCCGTCGTGCTTCCGGTTTACTCCTTTAAGCAGCTCACGGTGAAAATGCATCTCGGCACGCTGAACCATATAAATCTTCTTACTGGACAATATCTTTTTGAACTTCTCAAAATAAGACTTCTCCAACTGATCCGAAGCAATACGGGTATCATACACTTTCTCCAGAATCTTATTGTATTCGGCTTCCGTTGTATCTTCGTTTCTACCTTTACGAATCAGGCTCCAGGCCTCATCGTTGAGTTGCTTCTTTTGGTCTTGAAGTTCAAAATATATGGGAAAGAATTTGGCTGCCTCTTCCTTTGTTAGCGCTGCTTTCTCTGTAATGAATGCTTGTTGTTTGGCTCTAAATTCCTCGGGGGATAGTCGTTGATCGCATCGTTCAACTGCATGTAGCAACGGTAAGAAGCTCACAACCATTAATAACAGAATAATTACCTTTTTCATTTTTCTACAATCAATTAATATTTTACTTATTCGTCGCCTGCGTCGCTGAGATAAACATACAATGAATAATCATCCATCATCGAAGCATCGAGTGCCGTATTGATATATTGGTCAGACACATTGGTCGTATCAGTTACTTCGGAGGCGATGACTGAATCAGTATCTGCTTGGCGATTGGCGGTTGCCACACGAATAATCAATGCAGCTCCAATAAACATTGCCGCCATGTATGCCCAAGGCTTCACTTTATCCCAAAGAGTCACTTTATGTGTCTCAAAAGTTGCCTTTTCGCGTTCGGGAAGTTTATTCATAACCTCTGAAGTCAGATTATCGAAATAACCTTCGGGTACTTTAAAGGAATTTCCTGCTCCCGCTTTTCGCAATATGTTATCGTCTTCTTTCATATTTCTTCTCCTCTCTTTGTTCTTAGACATTTAATGATAGAAAAGGTTTAATCGATTGATTCTAAAAACTTCTCTATTTTCTTCACAGCATGATGATAAGAGGCCTTAAGTGCTCCTACCGAAGTATTGAGTATCTCGGACATCTCTTCATATTTCATTTCCTGGTAATATTTCAAGTTGAATACCATACGCTGTTTTTCGGGCAGTGTAAGCAATGCCTTCTGCAAAGCCAGTTGAATCTGATCGCCCGAGAAGTAAGTGTCGCTCTCGAGTTTGTCGATCACGGTTGCTTCGGGAGCATCCATAGCCAGTGTATTTGTTGCCCGTTGTTTATTCAAGAATGTAATACACTCATTCATGGCAATACGATAGAGCCAGGTAGATATCTTAGATTCTGCCCGAAAGTAATCGATATTGGTCCATGCTTTGATAAATGTATTCTGAAGAAGGTCGTTGGCGTCATCGTGCGAAAGCACCATCCGACGGATTTGCCAGTATAGTTGCTCGCTATATTGTGCAACAATCCTTTCAAATCCTTTTCGCAGTGTGTCTTCTTCTTGCAAAAGTGCCAGAACCTCGCGTTCATTATATGGATTCATAAATTCATTCGTATATTATTCTGTACAAATATAATGCGTTCTACGCTATTATACAAACTTTGCTCCTGAAAGTTCTCAGAGACTGATACATAGGTTTTCATGGGCTAGAATGGTCGGTTCGAAAACGGCTTTGGCTTCTTCGAGCAATACTTGCTCATCCTCGTAGCGAGCCGAAAAGTGTCCGATTACCAATTGCTTAACATCTGCATCGAGAGCTATTTGTGCTGCTTGCCGGGCAGTACTATGACATGTTTCCTGAGCACGAGCCAATTCGCTTTCGGCAAAAGTCGCTTCGTGAAACAAAAGATCGACCCCACTTATTTGCGGCACTATTTGTTTGCGGTAGATTGTATCGGAGCAGTATGCATAACGCCGGGGGGGAGCTGCCGGATAGGTGAGCACATTATTGGCTATCACCTCGCCTTCGGGGGTTGTGTAGTCGCAACCGTTCTTGATCCGGTTCAATTCGTACACAGGTACCTGATAGTAATCAATTTGATCGCGAATGATGTGATTGGGTCCTTGCTTCTCTGAAAAAAGGAAACCACAACAAGGTATGCGATGCTTCAAGGGAATGGTGGTGACGGTCAGCGAACGATCTTCGTAAACAAGAGTCGGCTGCTTTGTCTCGAATTCATGAAAGATGACCTGATACTTCAGCGTTTTACAAAAGAAGGCGAGCATCGGGGCAAGCAGCTCTTCAAGACCCTTGGGTGAGTGTATATGCAGTTCGGCCGTGCGCCCCAATAGCCCGAAGGTAGAGATAAGTCCGGGCAAACCAAAACAGTGATCGCCGTGAAGATGCGAGATAAAGATGTGATTCAGTCGAGAGAACTTCAGCTTTGATCTGCGAAGTTGCATCTGTGCTCCCTCGCCACAATCGATCATAAAAAGTTTATCGCGCATGTTCACCACTTGCGAAGTGGCAAAGTGGCGTGTGGTAGGCAATGCAGAACCACAGCCCAGGATATGTAATTCGAATTTCTCCATAACAGACGCAAAGATAAAGAAAAAAGGGTATCCGTTGCCAGATACCCTTCTTTTATATAGAAATAATAAGATTACTTCTTACCTTCTAACTGTTCTTTCAAAGCAGCCAGAGCGTCGAAATCGCCCAAAGTTGTAGAAGCAGCTTGGTTTTGAATAGCAGGAGCCGATTCGCTTCTGTTATTGTTGCTGTTTCCGCCCTTCTTAGCATTTGAAGCAGCTTTCTTCTCTGCTCTCTCTTCTGCCTTAGCAACATCTTCGAAAATACGGCTGTGAGAAAGGATGATTCTCTTAGCGTCTTTGTTGAACTCGATTACCTTGAACTCAAGTTTCTCGTCCATCTGAGCTTGTGAGCCATCTTCTTTTACCAAGTGTTTCGGAGTAGCGAAACCTTCAACACCGTAAGGAAGAGCTACAACAGCACCCTTATCCAACATTTCGATGATGGTACCTTCGTGTACCGAACCTACTGTAAATACAGTTTCGAATACATCCCAAGGATTCTCTTCAAGTTGTTTGTGGCCTAAGCTCAAACGACGGTTGTCTTTGTCGATCTCCAATACCTGTACTTCGATGTCTGCACCAATCTGAGTAAATTCAGAAGGATGTTTCACTTTCTTAGTCCAAGAAAGGTCAGAGATATGGATCAATCCGTCAACACCTTCTTCGATTTCTACGAATACACCGAAGTTAGTGAAGTTACGCACCTTAGCAGTGTGCTTAGAAGCTACTGGATATTTTTGTTCGATAGATTCCCATGGGTCTTGTTTCAATTGCTTGATACCCAAAGACATCTTACGCTCTTCGCGGTCCAAAGTCAAGACTACAGCCTCTACATCGTCGCCCACCTTCATGAAGTCTTGAGCTGAACGCAAGTGTTGTGACCAAGACATTTCTGAAACGTGGATCAAACCTTCTACACCAGGAGCAATTTCGATGAATGCACCGTAGTCAGCCATAACCACTACTTTACCCTTCACCTTGTCACCTACCTGAAGTTCAGCGCTCAATGCATCCCATGGGTGAGGAGTCAACTGTTTCAAGCCTAATGCAATACGTTTCTTCTCGTCGTCGAAATCAAGGATTACAACGTTCAACTTCTGATCCAGTTCAACTACCTCTTTCGGATCGCTTACGCGGCCCCAAGAAAGGTCAGTGATATGGATCAAACCGTCTACGCCGCCCAAGTCGATGAATACACCGTAAGAAGTGATGTTCTTAACAGTACCTTCGAGTACTTGACCTTTTTCGAGCTTGCCGATAATTTCTTTCTTCTGTTGTTCCAACTCAGCTTCGATAAGCGCTTTGTGAGATACAACAACGTTTTTGAACTCTTGGTTGATTTTTACTACCTTGAATTCCATTGTCTTTCCAACGAATACATCGTAATCGCGGATAGGCTTCACGTCGATCTGAGAACCTGGCAAGAAAGCTTCGATGCCAAATACGTCAACGATCATACCACCCTTAGTACGACATTTGATGAATCCCTTGATAATTTCTTCATTTTCCAGAGCAGCATTAACGCGATCCCATGAGCGAGTAGCGCGAGCTTTTCTGTGTGACAGTACCAACTGTCCTTTTTTGTCTTCCTGATTTTCGATATACACCTCTACAGTGTCACCTACAGTCAATTCAGGATTGTAGCGGAACTCATTCAAAGGAATGATACCGTCTGATTTGAAACCGATGTTCACCACAACTTCACGTTTGTTCATTGCGATAACAACGCCGTCAACAACCTCGCGATCGCTAACTTTGTTAAGCGTACTGTCGTAAGCTTTTTCTAGATCTTCGTGGCTAGCGCTTGTGAAAGACTCGCCATGTTCGTAGGCATCCCAGTTGAAATCTTCAACAGGAGCGATGTTCTTTAAATTTTCCATTAATAATTTGTTTTGAGATCTTTAATTAAATAAGACATTATATTGATTCTATAAATCGGGCGCAAAGATAAGGTTATTTTCCGGACTGACAAAAAGATATAATAAAAAAGATTAGTGAATTATGGAAGGGATAACTCACTGCAAATAGTTGACTTATCGGTTAAAGAGTTCGAACGTAAACTTACAACCAATACCGGAATATTTGAAGTTTTCGCTGCCTACAAATACACCCACATCAAACACATGAGTGCCGATGCCATAGCCAACCTCAATATACGGATTGAGATGTGGAACACGCAGTGCGCTAATGTAGAGCCGCTCGTTCTGAACATAGCGCGTGTACTTCATCAAGTGACGGAGCATCAGAAAAGGGGCTTCGTAGGTAAAGTGGGCACGGACGTAATTGCGCGACGAGTTGTACCAACGTCCGTCGAGCAGTTGAAAGACTCCTCCGATTTCATCGTTCCACCCCACCGGCAGGTTGTTGCGGGTGAAGTTGGCAAAGTCGACAAAATAGAGTTCATCCGTATTGGTAAATGCACCAAAACCTACCCGATAGTAGATATTGCGCATGAGCCCCAGATGTTTCTTGTGCTGAAGATCGAACTCGATGCGTTCGTATTGACCGTTACTACGAAAGACACCTTTAATGCCACGCTCCCAGTCGACCGAGAAAGTAGGAAAGTTAGAGTATAAATTAATTTTCCGCTTCCCATTCATGTAGTAATACATATAAGGAGTCCACTCGATACGCACACGCGGTGCAAAGCTGATATAGGCACTCTTGATTTTGTCCATCACCTCGGGAGGTGGCAGTACGCCCGGTTTAGTAATGATCAGATTGGACGACTGCACAGGGGTTCGACGATGTGCCGATAAACCAACACTCAAGTCCAATCCGTTTACAATTTCAATGCTATGCCGCAAATTAAAGAACAAGTCGCGGAAATATTCCAGATGAATCTGATCAAAATTAAACAGACTATCGGGCATTGCCTTCAGTTCGTCGAGTACATCGCTACTATAAATACGATTACCGTTACCAAAATTGACATGGATGCCACCGCGCTTCTGAGGCCAATAGTCGAAATCGGTATTTACCGACCAATAAAATTCCTTCCGGGTGAAGTTATACCCAAAACGCGGAACAATACGAAGGAGTTTATCGCCCGCAAACAGACGGTTGTACTTGAAATCTTGACGATACGACAATCCATTGCTACCACCGAAACTTAACAAAAGAGGATTAATAATGGGCGAAAACCTCACTGTGCCCATATTCGAAAGGTTTACGTTATAATCACTGATCAGGAAATCGCCAATCTCTCCCCAAAACACACGCCTTTTAGAAGGTGGTTTTACCGTAACAGTGTCTCGGCGCAGTGCGTGGTCTACATATAATTTCCGTTCTACCGTGGTCAATTCTATCGGGCGGATGGAATCGAAAAAAGCACTGTCTCTACGATATGCATTCGTATCGCACTCCAAGGTGTACGACTCGGTAAGGTCGTAGTTATTCTTCCCTTTCAGGTGTTTCCTTTTTTCTTGTAGCACAATGGAGTCGTAATTCAAAGAGGCTAGATAACTACCATCAACCACATTGTTCATAAACTTAAAACGCATCTTAAATTGGTAATACACGGGCAGAAATTCATTTGATTCGCCCACCTCACCCATTTTTATGTAATTCTCGAACAGGATCAGTTCCGATCGTCCCGAAAACCTAATCTCACGTACACTGCATACATTCGCACTGATCACCATATATCCGCCAACGAGCTGATCGCTCTTGCTCTTGGGTATGAAACGTATCTTGTATTGCACATCATTGGGCTCGCCCATGACCGAATCTAAACGATAATTATAGTATTTCCTCCCGTTTTTGGCAAGAGGAGACAATAACCGGTCATTGAGCAAGGTAGAGGAGTAGATATTGATATGAAAGTATTCGAGCATCTCTCTTTCAAGCCTACCGCTACCGGGAAGGGTACCAATGCTTGCTTTGACCTTTTGGTCGTAAATGCGGGGAGCGGTGTAGTGTAGGTCGCTCGACGATTCAGCGATGTATTCCCTCACCCCCTTTTGCAAACGAAATAAGGTAGGCAGGTAACGAAACATCAGGTTCTTCTTTTTAATGTCGATCTTCCCTTTTATATAAAGTTCTGCACGATATTCTTTCACGATATTCTCATAGAAAGGAGCAAAATTCATGGCACAGGAAACAATCGAGTCGGCCAAAAGCTGATTCCGATAATAAGATTCGGACACGGAAGATGCTGTTCCCTTTACAGAAAAAGAGAATACAAGCATACAAACTATCCCAATCAGCTTCAACCGTTTCAATAGAATACTTTTATTAAATGGAAGCAAATATAAACAAAAACGATGAAAAGAACCGATTTCATGACAGATTAACATTGATTCACTTCAAAACAAAAGACAGACCGGTTTATAAAAAACACAAAAACAGAGAGTACCCCATAAAAAACAGGGGTATTAGAGGAAAAATAGCATTAAAAACGAAAAATACCCCATAAAAATAGATAGCATATCACAAAAACAACTATTTTTGCACCCAATAACTGATAAAAGACAGAGAAGCATGTCAAAAATGAGATTTTTCGCATTACAGGAACTTTCCAACCGATGCCCGTTAGAGGTAAACAGTCCTTCCAACAAACTATCCGACTACTATGGTAGCCATGTATTCGACCGCAAAAAGATGCAGGAGTACCTTCCCAAAGAAGCCTTTAAGGCGGTAGTCAACGCCATCGAAAAGGGTGCACCCATTAGTAGAGAAATGGCAGACTTAATTGCTAACGGCATGAAAAGCTGGGCCAAGTCACTCAACGTAACTCATTATACGCACTGGTTTCAGCCCCTGACCGACGGAACTGCCGAAAAGCATGATGGCTTTATCGAGTTTAGCGAAGACGGGGGAGTCATTGAACGATTCTCGGGAAAATTACTCATTCAGCAAGAGCCGGACGCTTCTTCGTTCCCCAACGGAGGCATTCGCAATACATTCGAAGCACGGGGTTACACCGCTTGGGATGTATCATCGCCGGCATTTGTGGTAGATAGTACCCTATGTATACCTACTATATTTATTTCGTATACGGGCGAGGCACTCGACTATAAAACACCTTTGCTCAAGGCATTGGCAGCAGTCGACAAAGCAGCCACTGAGGTTTGCCAACTGTTCGACAAGAACATTACCCGCGTGTTTACCAATCTGGGATGGGAACAGGAGTATTTTCTGGTAGACTCTTCCTTATATAATGCACGCCCCGACCTTTGCTTGACAGGACGCACATTGATGGGACACTCCTCGGCCAAGGATCAACAATTGGAAGATCACTACTTCGGATCGATCCCACCGCGCGTTACCGCTTTTATGAAAGAACTCGAAATAGAGTGCCATAAACTGGGTATTCCTGCCAAGACACGTCACAACGAGGTTGCGCCCAACCAATTCGAGCTGGCTCCTATCTTCGAAAACGCCAACTTGGCCAACGACCACAATCAGTTGGTAATGGATTTAATGAAGCGTATTGCACGTAAACATCATTTCGCTGTACTGTTTCACGAAAAGCCTTATAGCGGCGTCAATGGTTCGGGCAAGCACAACAACTGGTCGCTGTGTACCGATACCGGCATCAACTTATTTGCTCCGGGCAAGAACCCCAAAGGAAACATGCTTTTCCTTACCTTCTTGGTCAACGTACTGATGATGGTATACAAAAACCAAAACCTACTACGTGCCTCGATCATGAGTGCAGGCAACAGTCACCGTCTGGGAGCCAACGAAGCACCTCCGGCCATTCTTTCTATCTTTCTGGGCAAGCAGCTTTCGGCTACACTCGACGAGATTGTACGTCAAGTAGGCGACTCCAAGATGACTCCCGAAGAGAAAACAACCCTGAAGCTGGGCATCGGTCGTATCCCCGAGATACTCTTAGATACCACCGACCGCAACCGTACCTCTCCGTTTGCCTTTACCGGCAACCGCTTCGAGTTCCGTGCAGCCGGTTCCTCTTCCAACTGTGCCGCTGCCATGATAGCCATCAATGCAGCCATGGCCAATCAGTTGAACGAATTCCGTGTTTCGGTAGAGAAGTTGATGGAAGAGGGCATCAACAAAGACGAAGCCATCTTCCGTTTATTGAAAGAAACGATTCTGGCATCCGAAGCAATCCGCTTCGAAGGAGATGGCTACTCGGAGCAGTGGAAGCAGGAAGCCGAACGTCGTGGACTTACGAATATCTGCCACGTGCCCAAAGCATTGATGCACTATGTCGACAATCAATCTAAATCGGTGCTGATCGGTGAGCGCATCTTCAATGATACCGAGCTGAACTGTCGTCTGGAGGTAGAGCTCGAAAAGTACACGATGAAGGTACAAATAGAAAGTCGTGTATTGGGCGATTTGGCCATCAACCACATCGTACCCATTGCCGTAAGCTACCAAAATAGATTATTAGAGAATCTGAGAGGACTTAAAGAGGTATTCAGTCCCGAAGAGTTTGAAGAAATGAGCGGAGACCGCAAAGAGCTGATTCGCGAGATATCGCGTCGTGTAAGTGCTATCAAGGTACTGGTAAAAGATATGACCGAAGCCCGCAAGGTAGCCAACCACATGGAGAATTATCACGAAAAAGCATTTGCTTATGAAGAGACCGTGCGTCCGTATCTGGATAGTATCCGTGACCATATAGACCACTTGGAATTGGAGATAGATGATGACATCTGGCCACTTCCTAAATACAGAGAACTGCTGTTTACTAAATAGGAGAATTCTTCACAGAAGGCGCAGAGGATACAGAGGAAAAGCCTATCGGGCTACTACACCCCTGTTTTTCCTCCGTGTCTTCATGTATTCTATTTGTAAAAGCAATGAAACTTTTTTCATTTTTATTCTTTTTTTCATTTTTTCTTTCTACATTTGTGCTTTATAACACAGTTTTGCAGCACTTATGGTTAAGATAAACTTGTCGGATATAGATATTTCGGAAAAACTTTCCGATATGTGGGCTCCTTTGAACGAAGAGCAAAGAGACTTTTTGACCAATAACTTCACCTTACAAAATTACAAAAAAAACGAAACCATCTACTGTGAAGGAGAAACACCCACACACTTGATGTGTTTAATCAGCGGAAAGGTGAAAATCTATAAAGACGGTGTAGGCGGCAGAAGCCAAATCATCCGTATGATGAAACCAACAGAATACTTTGGTTATCGTGCCTTCTTTGCCAAAGAAGCTTTTGTAACTGCTGCATCTGCCTTCGAGCCTTCCATCATCGGCCTTGTTCCGATGAGTGCAATCATGCATCTGCTGTCGCAAAACAACAACCTCGCACTTTTTTTCATCAAACAACTCTCAGTCGATTTAGGAATAGCCGACGAACGAACCGTTAATCTCACTCAAAAACACATCCGCGGTCGCTTATCCGAATCACTACTTTTCTTGAAAGAGAGCTATGGACTCGAAGAAGACGGATCTACCCTGAGTATCTACCTCTCGCGCGAAGATCTGGCCAATCTATCGAACATGACAACCTCCAATGCCATCCGTACTTTATCAAACTTTGCTACCGAACGATTAATCACGATCGACGGACGAAAGATTAAGATTATCGACGAAGAGAAACTAAAGAAAATCAGCAAGATAGGATAAACTCTGTTTTTTTATATTATTATACTTAACACACATTTGAATTATGAAGAAAGGAATTCCACTCTTTCTTTTGTCGCTTCTCTTTATCTCCCCCGGATGCAAGCAGACAAAAGAGGTTGTTAACGAGTACAACATTGTTCCCTTACCCAATCAGATGATCCCTCAGGAAGGGCGTTTCGAGCTAAGTTCCAAGGTAAAGGTAGTCACAGCTGCCTGTACACCCGAAGTCAAAACCATAGCCGACAGCTTGGTGGAGCGCATAGCACTCACCTCGGGCATTCGGTTATCGCAAACGGATCAGGCCAACTCGAGTGCTCCGACCATTACATTCGCCATGAACCCCCAACTACCGGCCGAGGGATACGAGCTATCGGTTAAGCCCTCGGGCATTATCCTTTCGGCTTCTCAACCCAATGGCTTTTTCTATGGGGTGCAGTCACTCTATCAATTATTACCACCGGCTGTTTATGGTCGCACGAAAGATAAAAAAGCAGCCTGGTCTGTTCCGGCAGTCGAAATACAAGATGCTCCGCGCTTTCCTTATCGAGGACTGATGCTCGACGTATGCCGGCACTTCTCCGAATTAGACTACATTTATAAGTTCATCGACCAACTGGCGGCGCATAAGATGAATACCTTCCACTGGCATCTTACCGACGATCAGGGATGGAGAATCGAGATCAAGAAATACCCGAAACTAACAGAGATCGGATCAAAGCGCAAAGAAACACTGGTGGATTATTACTATACGAATTGGCCGCAGATATTCGATGGCAAAGAGCATGGCGGATACTATACGCAAGAGCAGATCAAAGCGGTAGTTGCCTATGCAGCCTCTAAATACATCACCGTGATTCCCGAAATTGAGATGCCGGGACACGCCGTTGCAGCCATTGCCTCCTACCCCGAACTATCGTGTACCCCCGACACCACTTACGATGTAACGGGCACTTGGGGTGTATTCGATCAGGTGTTCTGTCCCAAAGAAGAGACTTTCGCCTTTCTGGAGGGAGTACTCGATGAGGTGGTTGAGCTCTTCCCCAGCTCGTACATCCACATCGGTGGAGACGAATGTCCTAAAACAGCCTGGAAAAACTGCGACCACTGTCAGACACTCATCCGCACATTAGGATTGAAAGACGACACTACCCCCAATGCAGTCGATGGTAAGAAACATACGAAGGAAGAAAAGCTGCAAAGCTACGTCATCACCCGCATGGAGAAATACCTCAACAGCAAAGGACGCAACATCATCGGATGGGACGAAATACTGGAAGGCGGACTGGCTCCCAACGCCACCGTGATGTCATGGCGTGGTGTAGAGGGTGGAATTACGGCTGCCAAAGCAGGTCACAACGCCATTATGACGCCGAATCCGTACGTTTACCTCGATCATTATCAAGAAGATCCGGAGTTTGCACCCACCACCATCGGCGGATACAATACGCTTAAGAAGACATATAGCTACAACCCGGTGCCCGACGATGCAGATGAATTGGTGAAAAAACACATCATCGGCCTACAAGGAAACATCTGGAACGAGTATATGCAGAACGACGAACGACGCGATTATCAAACCTTTCCGCGCGCCATAGCCATTGCCGAAACCGGATGGACGGAGAATCGAAACAAAAACTGGAACAGTTTCTGCCGGCGCATGGTAGAGGAGTTCGAGCGCATGGATATCATGCAGGTGAAAGCGTGTCGCAACTTCTTCGACGTCAACATCAACACACATGTAGAGCCCGGCAGCGGTGTATTGAACGTAGTGCTCGAAAGCTTCTACCCCAATGCCGACATACGCTATACAACGGATGGAAGCGAACCCACAGAGCAATCGGAACGCTATACGCAACCCTTCGCCTTGACGGGACAGCTGGATTTGAAAGCAGCTGTATTCAACAAAGATAAACGCTTGGGCAAGGTAAGTAGCAAATCACTTTACGGCAACCTTATCAGCGGAAAGCGGTTTACCACCACACCCGCCATGGGATGGGCAACGGGAGATGCAGTCAATGAGTACGATGTGCTTGGAGCAGATAGCACCACACTGGGACTGACCAACGGCAAACGCGGCAACAACGCCTCGTACGCCCCTTGGACAAGTTTCGGCATGAGCGATACCTGCGGCGAACTTGAGTTTATCGTAAACATGGAAAAGCCCACAAAGATCAGCAAGGTGGTTTTCGGTTCTTTATTTAACCCTGCCTATCGCATCCTACCTGCCGGTGGAGCTTCGGTAGAGGTATCGAACGATGGAGTACAATATCGGGAAGTTGCCGCATCGACCTTCGCGAGACAATTCCCCCCAAAGGGTCGCAAAGCCTATACCGATTCACTCAGTTTTCAGCCCACTGAAGCTCAGTTTGTGAAAGTGAAGATACAAAACGGAGGCACCCTGCGCAACGGAATCGATTGTCGCAAAGACACTCCCGGAGAAATCATCCATGCCGATCTGTACATTGACGAGATAGAAATTTATTAAGGCCGTAGAGAATAGAATAAAAAACGGCGAAGAATCTCAAAAAGATGGCGAGAAATATAAAAAAGACGGCGGCTTTTTCGAAAAAGGCCGCCGTCTTTTTTTACACAAAAATAGTTGTATTTATAAGCAGCTCAGTTCATGAAAATAAGACATGGAGAGTTGCCACTTTTTAGAAATAGCTATTTTCACCTTATATATAAGGGGTCATAAAGTTGTTTATCTACTTTTTCAAAGCTTACAAACCTCTTTCGGACAAATATCTTTCAGCTTCAATAGCAGCCTTGCAGCCACTGCCGGCAGCCGTAATCGCTTGACGATAATGTGGATCGGCCACATCGCCGGCAGCAAATACACCCGGTACGTTGGTGCGGGGAGAATTGTCTTCGGTTAAGATGTAACCGGTTTCGTCAGTATCGATGTAGGGTTTGAATATATCCGAATTGGGTTGATGACCGATGGCCAAAAAGAAACCGTCGATAGGCAAGCTATAACGTTTTTCGTCAGCTGCACCAAAGCGTTCCACCAGGTTCACACCCTCAACACCGTTGTCGCCATACAGTCCCACAGCATTGTGCTCGAACAGTACTTCGATCTTATCGTGATTCATGACGCGCTCCTGCATGATTTTCGATGCACGCAAGAAAGGCTTGCGCACGATGAGGTACACCTTCGAAGCCAAACCGGCCAAGTAGATGGCCTCTTCGCATGCAGTGTCTCCACCACCGACAACGGCTACTACCTTCTTACGGTAAAAGAATCCGTCGCACGTAGCACAGGCACTAACACCCATACCTGCATATTTCTTCTCATCTTCGAGTCCTAAATATTTCGCTGTGGCACCGGTGGCTATAATCAGGGTTTGCGCTTCGATGGTTTTCTCGCCATCGATCACGATCTGATAGGGAGCGTTGGTCAGATCAGACGCTGTGGCTATACCAAAACGAATATCTGCACCAAAGCGTTCGGCCTGCGTACGCAAGTCTTCCATTAACTTAGGGCCGTCGATTCCTTGAGGGTAGCCGGGAAAATTCTCTACCTCGGTAGTTGTAGTCAACTGTCCGCCGGGCTGAAGTCCTTCATAAAGTACCGGCGATAAATTAGCACGTCCGGCGTATATAGCAGCTGTGTAACCAGCCGGTCCTGAACCGATGATCAGGCATCTTACTTTTTCAATTTCCATTCTTTATTCTTTTTTCTTAGTTTTATCTTAAGTCTATAATCTCTGCATTTGGATATTGCTTCTTATTAAAAACAAACAGATTATCTGTATAGTTCAAGCCCGCCTGATAGCTTGTGATGGTGATTTCGCTGCGTGTTTTATCACGCATTTCGGCATCAATACGCATCGGCTGATAAGAATCCTTAGCAATGTAAAGTTTAATATGCGCCAACTCCTGCTGTTTGTTTGTAGCAGTGAGGATTACTTCGTACACCGATTTCCCCAGCCATACCTTCGTACTTCCCAACCGATAGGAAAATCCTTTCTGATACAGATAGAGCAGTGCATAGGGATTCATGCTTTGCAACTCGGCTGCGGTGGGGGTGCTTACGTTAACCTCGTCGCTTCCGTCAAGGTAGCTCCATTGCGTTTTTCCATCAAACCAAGTGGTTACATCGGGAGTTTTCAGGAGAAACTTTTCACCTTTCAGTTGAATGGCTCCACCCGAATCGACTATCTGTCGGCCTTTACTGAAAACCTTGATACGGAAGTCCGCTTTCACACCACCGGCCTTCTCGAAGGTAGCAGCCGTTTTGTCGAGTACTGTTCGTGCTTCCTTCTGCTGTTGGGCAAACAGGGGTAAGGCGAAGAATGCGATTAAAATGCTAATTATATACTTCATGATCTCTACGAGCAATCAGCTCATTATGGTTTAACAGTCAGTTATTGTATATTGTTCAGTCTCATGCCGAGATCGTTCTCATCGACACACAGCACCTCGCGTGCTTTACTACCTTGTGTAGGGCCTACGATACCTGCCTTTTCAAGCTGATCCATGATGCGACCGGCACGGTTATAACCGATGGAAAATTTACGTTGAATTAACGAAGTAGAGCCTTGCTGATGAATAACGATCAGACGGGCAGCCTCTTCAAACAACGGATCGAGGCGTCCCATGTCAACATCCGCCAAGTCGCTTCCTCCATCATCTGTAGTACACTCCGGCAGGAAGAAGGCAGTAGGATAACCCTGCTGACGGGCAATGAACTTCGTGATCTCCTCCACCTCCGGAGTATCGATGAATGCACACTGTACACGTACCGGATCGGCTCCTTGCAAAAAGAGCATATCACCACGACCAATGAGCTGATTGGCTCCCGGCCGGTCAAGAATGGTACGCGAATCCATCATAGCCGATACACGGAAAGCCACACGAGCCGGGAAGTTGGCCTTGATGGTTCCGGTAATGATATTCGTAGTGGGTCGCTGTGTAGCAATAATCATGTGGATACCTACCGCACGAGCCAACTGGGCAATACGGGCGATGGGCAGTTCGATTTCCTTTCCGGCGGTCATGATCAAGTCACCGAACTCATCGATCACTACAACGATATAAGGCATAAACTTATGTCCTTTCTCGGGGTTCAGCCGACGGTTGACAAACTTCTCATTATACTCTTTGATATTACGTACATGCGCTGCCTTAAGCAGGTCGTAACGAGCATCCATCTCCACACAAACCGAGCTGAGTGTCTGCACCACCTTGGTAACATCGGTAATGATCGGATCGCCTCCATCGGGCAACTTGGCCAGAAAGTGATTCTCAATCACCGAATAGATACTAAACTCTACCTTTTTAGGATCAACCAACACAAACTTCAATTCGGACGGATGCTTCTTATATAATAAGGAGGTGATGATGGCATTCAATCCCACCGATTTACCCTGACCGGTAGCACCGGCCACCAGCACGTGGGGCATTTTACAGAGATCGACCATAAACACCTCGTTGGTGATGGTTTTTCCGAAAGCAATGGGCAGGTCATACGTAGACTCCTGAAACTTCTTACTACCGATAATCGATTGACCGGAAACAAGTTTCGGGTTCGAGTTAGGAACCTCGATACCAATGGTTCCCTTGCCGGGAATCGGTGCAATGATACGAATACCCAAAGCCGAAAGGCTCAATGCGATATCATCTTCCAATCCCCTGATTTTGGAGATACGTACTCCTTGCTCGGGAGTTATTTCGTAGAGCGTAACCGTAGGTCCTACGGTAGCCTTGATTGTACTTATCTCGATACCGAAGCTTCTCAGCGTATTGATAATGCGATCCTTATTAGCGTTCTGCTCTTCCATATTGATGGTTGGTTCGCTATTCTCATAGTACTTCATCAACTCCACCGTCGGAAAACGATAGTTCTCCAAATCAAGTTTCGGGTTGTAAGGTTCTTGTTCGACTCCGTGATAAGCTTCATCATCGTCGGCAGGAGCTTCTATTTCGAACTCAGGCTCGTGGGCTGCCGACTGTACCTGAAAAGGGGGCACCGAATCGGTTGTAGTATCTTCGAAGGTCATCGCCAGCTCTTCCTCATCGGCAGGCTCATGCAACTCATTCGAAGCAGGAGTAGCAGATATCGGCCTTTGCAACTCTTCGGGTTTTGGCTTGGATACCTCCTGCTTATACGTGCGGTCAACAGCAAACTCTACCTCCTGAGGTTGCGGATTAACAAACTCTTGCGGTCTCTCCTCTTTGATCGCTTCGGCCTTGTCAGCCTCGCCGTTGAACAAATCAGATGCTTCACGTTCTTCACGCTGTTTGCGTTTCAGAAAACTAAGGGTCAGCAATTTGCGTAGCCAAACAATCGTTTTTGTACTTATATAAATAAAGAAAACAATCGCAGTAGCCAATAAGATCATCCACACACCCGGAACACCGACCTGCGAGATCATCCATTTACTGATATTGTATCCGTGGCGTCCTCCCAAGTATATAAATGAATCCTGATACGTATCCATGAATGCGAATCCGAGGAAAACAGAAGTCCATACAATCAATAAAGCGCAACAGATAAACCATTTCCAGATACGAACCACCCGCACGCGCATCAGCTTCAGTCCTACAACAGCCAGAAACACCAAGATAAAGAAAGAAGATACACCAAAGCAGTCGTTGATCAAATAACTGGCCAACTGCGCACCTCGCGATCCGGCATAGTTCTTTACCTGATTATTTACCTCAGACAGGTCCTGCGGATTACCACTGTCGATAATACTCTGATCGGAAGCACCTGTGAAGAAAAAGGACGAAAACGCCAACAGTAAATAAACGGAAAATATCACCAGAACCAATCCAATGACGAAATGAATGGTTTCATTCTTAAAGAATGCAACTAGCTTATTGGTAGAAACCGATTTCTCTTCGACTTCTTTTTCTATTTTCTTTTTTGCCATGAGTTTTGTTACCTTGAATAGTTGATGCAAAAGTAGCAAAAAAACAATAAACATCTCCACTAAATTCCCGAAAGTTATACGTTGTCATAAAAACTCCTTTCTTGCCCATATTGACTGTTTTTGTAATGAATCTCACTGCTCATTCAATCCTTTTTGCTACCTTTGCGTTTCAATTCAAGCAGATATGGAAAAAGGAAGTCAAGTTATATTCGAAAAAAGTGTCTCTGAGTTCGTTATAGTAGCCGCCGAGGTTTGCCGCTGTTTCGAACGTGCAGGAAGCATGAAGCGCAAAGAGTTTATCGACCAAAGTTTAAAGTTACTTCCGCTGCTTTATCTCAAGGCAACTTTGCTGCCCAAATGCGAAGCCATGGAAGAAGACGACCTCGAAACCTACGTAACCGAAGAGTTGTACGAAGAGGTACGCTCCAACTTAGCCCGTGTAATGGGCGAAAAAGATGATTACCTGGAGGTTTTCCTTCCCGACATGGCCTACAGTGACCAACCCATCCGCAAATGTATCTCCGAAGAACTGGCCGATATCTACCAGGACATTCGCGACTTTATCTTCATCTTCGGTTTAGGACTCAATCAAACAATGCACGATTCGCTGGCACGATGTATCGAGAACTTTGGTCCTATTTGGGGACAAAAGTTGGTAAATACCTTACGCGCCATCCACGATGTAAAATACAACATCGACCCCGATGATGAAACATTCGAGGATGAAGACTTACCGTATGACGATAGCGAGGAGGAACTGGATGAAGCGGACGCTGCATTTGAGATGAGAGAATTGGAAGAAGAAGAAAAATTTGACGAGGAAGAGGACTAAAAAAGAATGATTGTAAAAAGAACTATAAGCAAAGAAGCCGTTAAAGAACTACCCAAAGCTGTTTTTGCAGGAAGAATATTTGTCATCCAAACCGAAGCGGAGGCAGATAAGGCTGTTGCCTATTTGCAATCGCAGGCAGTGGTAGGTATCGATAGCGAAACACGCCCATCCTTTACCAAAGGACAGTCTCATAAAGTGGCTTTGTTGCAGATCTCCTCGGATGAATGCTGCTTCTTGTTTCGCTTAAACATAACAGGGCTTACCCCTTCATTGATCGAACTGTTAGAGAATCCGTCGGTAATGAAGATCGGCCTTTCGCTTCGCGATGATTTTATGATGTTGCACAAACGCGCACCATTCACCCCACAGAAATGCATTGATCTGCAAGATTATGTTCGCCCATTCGGTATTCAGGATAAAAGCCTTCAAAAAATATATGGCATCCTTTTCAATGAGAAAATATCCAAATCGCAACGTCTTTCCAATTGGGAGGCAGATGTACTGACCGATGCACAAAAACAGTACGCAGCTACCGACGCATGGGCTTGTCTTCATATCTACAACCTGCTTCAGGAACTCAAGGCAAGCGGCAATTTTGAGCTGGCACCCGAAGAGACCGAAACAATCAAATAATCCACCATTAATTATAACCTATAATGTACAAAGTATATCTCAAACCCGGTAAAGAAGAGTCGTTAAAGCGATTTCACCCTTGGATCTTTTCAGGAGCTATCGCCCGCTTCGATGGCGAACCCGAAGAAGGCGAAGTGGTAGAGGTCTATACCTCTCAAAAAGAATTCATTGCTGCCGGGCATTTTCAAGTGGGAAGCATTGCGGTGCGCGTACTTACATTTCGACAAGAACCTATCGACCACCTGTTCTGGAAGCATAAACTGCAAGTTGCGTATGATATGCGTTGTGCGATAGGCGTTGCCACCAACCCCACAAACGACACCTATCGCTTGGTACATGGCGAAGGAGATACATTACCCGGACTGGTCATTGACGTATACGCCAAAACGGCCGTTATGCAAGCTCACTCGGCAGGTATGCACATGGATCGTATGGCCATTGCCGAAGCATTGTCCGAGGTCATGGGCGATCGGATTGAAAACATCTACTATAAGTCTGAAACAACTTTGCCTTTCAAGGCCGATCTGTTTCCCGAAAACGGATTCTTAAAAGGAGGAAGCAGTGACAACCTCGCTCAGGAATACGGATTAAAGTTTCACGTAGATTGGCTAAAAGGACAAAAGACGGGTTTCTTTGTCGATCAACGCGAAAACCGCAGCCTGCTCGAACGATACTCTAAGGGACGTTCTGTTTTGAATATGTTCTGCTATACCGGAGGATTCTCATTCTATGCCATGCGCGGAGGGGCTCATCTGGTACACTCGGTAGACAGTTCGGCAAAAGCCATCGACCTGACCAATAAGAACGTTGAACTAAACTTCCCCGGCGATCAACGCCATGCAGCTTATGCAGACGATGCCTTCAAGTATCTCGACCGTATGGGCGACCAATACGATTTGATCGTTCTCGACCCTCCGGCTTTTGCCAAACACAGAGATGCATTGCGCAACGCATTGCAAGGATATCGTAAACTGAATGCAAAAGCGTTTGAGAAGATCAAACCCGGTGGTATTTTGTTCACCTTCTCTTGCTCGCAGGTGGTAACTAAGGATAATTTCCGTACGGCAGTATTTACAGCTGCGGCAATGTCGGGACGTAGTGTACGCATCTTGCATCAGCTCACCCAGCCCGCCGATCACCCGGTAAGTATCTATCATCCCGAAGGCGAATACCTCAAAGGATTGGTACTCTATGTAGAGTAAACCGACTCTATACAACAAAAAACGGAAACGAAAAATATAATTAATGTTAATACGTGGATTTTTTAAGCGAAAAGCTATGTTGTATAACATAAACCCATTATCTTTGCACTGTGTTTTTCATGGTATTAGATTTAAGGTTATGAAGATTGGTTGTCGAGATGACAATCAATTTTTTTTTGCCCCTACTCCTCATCAGCTTATTTATACCTGTACCCCTCATTTTTAAAAACAACAGACAGCTATCTTTAGAAAAAAAACATTATTTTTGCCAAATATAAAATATAGATAAAGATAAAATAAAAGTAGCAGTATGAGCATAAAGTTTCGTTTGATTATCATGAATTTTCTCCAGTACGCAATCTGGGGAGCATGGCTTATTTCACTAGGAGCCTATTTAGGTGGTGGGTTAGAGTTCTCCGGACGTCAGATCGGTAGTTTTTTTGCAACAATGGGTATCGCCTCCCTCTTTATGCCCGCCATCATGGGCATTATTGCCGACCGTTGGGTTCCCGCACAAAAACTGCTGGGTATTTGTCACTTAATTGCAGCAGTGCTTATGATAGCAGCAGCTCCTCAAACAGATTATGTTCCTCTATACTCGCTGATACTTTGTAGCGTCATGTTTTATATGCCTACTATTTCGCTATCCAACTCGGTAGCCTATAATGCATTGAGCAAGGCAGGACTTGAAACGGTCAAAGCCTTCCCTCCTATCCGCGTATGGGGTACGGTAGGTTTTATCGTAGCCATGATTGCAGTCGATCTATTGGGTTTTGCCAGATCGTCGATGCAGTTATATTTCTCGGCTGCATTAAGCGTTATATTAGGTGCCTATGCATTTACACTTCCCAACTGTCCGGTTGCCAAGATGGCGAAAAACCAATCTTGGATCGACGTTATGGGACTGCGGGCTTTTGCCTTATTCAAACAAAAGAAGATGGCTATCTTCTTCCTCTTCTCAATGCTTTTGGGCGTATCTCTACAAATAACCAACGCCTTTGGCAATGACTACCTGACCAACCACTTCGGAAGTAATCCGGCATATGCGGGCACATTTGGTGTAGAACACGCCAACATTCTTATTTCACTTTCGCAAATGTCCGAAACGCTGTGCATCCTTCTCATACCATTCTTCTTGAAACGCTTCGGTATTAAAAATGTAATGCTTATCAGTATGTGTGCCTGGGTACTTCGCTTTGCTCTTTTAGGAGCAGGCAATCCGGGTAGTGGCGTATGGATGCTTATTCTTTCGATGATGGTTTATGGAGTCGCTTTTGATTTCTTCAACATTTCGGGCTCGTTATATGTTGATAAAGAAACAGACCACTCCATCCGCTCGAGTGCACAAGGCGTATTCATGATTATGACCAACGGTTTCGGTGCATTCTTCGGTTCGTATGCAGCCGGCGAAGTAGTGGATCGAATGGGGTGGCCTGCATCATGGTTTGTCTTTGCGGGTTATGCAGTGGTAGTTACGGTATTATTTGCTATTATATTTAAATACAAGCACGATCCGAAGGCAGTTATATAAAGATTAGAATGGAAAGAAAGGTAGAGTTACAGGTTATCAATATTACCAACAGCCAGGCGCAGGTAGGTGCTTACGCCATGCTGTTGGGCGAAGTAAACGGTCAACGAAAGCTTCCTATCATTATTGGACCTGCCGAAGCACAATCTACCGCACTCTGCTTAAAAGGAATTCAAACACCGCGCCCACTTACACACGAGTTATTCAACACCTGCTTAAATATATTGGGGGCTACGCTTTACCGTGTACTCATTTACAAAGTAAACGAAGGTGTTTTTTACTCCTATATCTACCTTCGGAAAGAAGATACCGTCATACGTATCGATGCACGTACCTCAGATGCTGTAGCCTTGGCTGTTCGTGCAGATGCACCGATCTACATTTATGAAAGCATTCTCGACAAAGAGTGCCTTCATATACAAGAAGGCGAAGAAAAAGAACCGGTACCCGAAGAAGCAGATTTGTCTATAGATCGTGAACCGACCAACCTGTCCATACTTCAAGAACAGCTGAATGAAGCCATTAAGCAAGAGAATTATGAGCTCGCAGCTCAGTTGCGAGACGAAATACAACGACAAAAATAATTAATCATGCATGTATTCTATACTCCCGATATACAAATAAAAGCCGAACTTCCCGAAGAAGAAGCTCAACACTGCATCCGTGTTTTACGCTTAACAACAGGCGATGAAATAACCCTAACCGATGGTAAAGGCAGCTTTTATCGCGCAGAGATAAGTGCTGCAACCAACAAACGATGCATGGTAACCATTCTGGAAACAATCGGTCAAGATCCCTTATGGGAAGGGCATTTGCACATTGCCATGGGGCCAACCAAAAACATGGATCGCAACGAATGGTTTGCCGAGAAAGCAACAGAGATAGGGATGGATGAACTGAGTTTCCTCAACTGCCGGTACTCCGAGCGAAAAGTAATTAAAACCGAACGCATCGAAAAGATATTGGTTTCGGCTATGAAGCAATCACTCAAGACACGTCTTCCCAAGCTGAACCCGATGATAGACTTCGACAAGTTTATCGAACAGAAGTTCGACGGTCAAAAGTTCATCGCTCATTGCTACGAAGGCGAAAAGCCCCTATTGAAAGATGTTTTTAAAAGAGGCGAAGATGCATTGGTGTTAATCGGTCCCGAAGGAGACTTTAGCGAAGAAGAGGTTAAAAAAGCACTGGATAAAGGCTTTGTGGCAATCAGCCTAGGCAAGTCAAGATTGCGCACAGAGACTGCTGCTTTGGTAGCCTGTCATACGCTACATATGTAGAGTAACAACATTTTAAATCTAAGATAGTATGGTAAAGAATTTGATTTCTCGTCTCTCGGTACTGATTGTACTGATTGCTTTTCTGGCAGCTTGTTCTAAAAAAGCGGAATACACCCATGTTATTCCTGCCGATGTAACGGCTATTGCAGCCTTCGACTTACAATCATTGCACGATAAAGCCGGATTGAACGACAAGGACAATGCAGCAGCCAAACAAAAGTTGATAGATGCGCTGAAGAGTGGAGTCAATGCCGCTACCTTTCAGCAACTGGAGAAGATCATCAACAACCCTTCCGAATCGGGCGTCGATATAAAGTCACCAATCTATCTGTTTTCGGCTACTTCCTTCCCATACACGACCTTGGCAGCCAAAGTAAACAATCAAGAAAACCTGCGTGCCTCGCTCGATATCATGGTCAAAGAGCAAATCTGCCAACCGATAGCAGAAGCCGACGGATACAGTTTTACCACCATCAATGGTAACAGTCTCTTAGCGTTCAGTCCAACCACGATCTTACTGATCGAGGTCAGTGGAACCACTCAAACCGAAGAGGTTAAAAAAACACTTACCAACCTGCTCAAACAAACAGCCGATAACAGTATTGAGAGTAACCCCGGTTTCAAAAAGATGCAGAAAGAAACAGGAGATGTTACTTTCTTCGCCTCGATGGCGGCTATTCCCGAGATGTATACCAGCCAAGCCAGTATGGGTCTTCCGGGCAATGTAAATCCGAGAGACGTTATGGTGTTGGGCAACCTTAGTTTCGAGAAAGGAAGAATCGCCTTACAGTTCGAATATTTTTCGGAAAACAAAGAGGTAGAAGCCATGATCAAAAAGAGCGAAAAAGCCCTGATCAAGTTAAACGGCAATTTATTGAAATACTTCCCCGCCTCTACGCTTGCCTTTGCCAATGTAGGAGCCAACGGTACCGAACTCTACAACTTACTGCTCGAGAACAAGGAATTCACCAACAATGTAACGCTGGCACGGGCTGAGGAGATGAAAGAGTTGTTCGGCTCGTTCGACGGCGACATCGCTGCCGGACTGTTGAATGTATCAATGAAAGAGAATGCCGCCACCTTCCTTCTGTACGCCGATATAAAGAACGACAAAGTGTTGAAAACGATTTATGCGAACAAACAGTCCTTGAAGCTCGGCAAAGGAGAGGAGTTGCTACAGTTGGGCGATAATGAGTATGTGTATAAATCAAGAAGCATGAATGTATTTTTCGGCATACGCAACAAGCAACTTTATGCAACCAACGACGAATTAATCTATAAGGAAATAGGCAAAGCAGCCGACAAGTCGATCAAAGATAGTGGCTACGCTTCGGATATGAAAGGTAAAAATGCATTCTTTGCCATTAACATAGAAGCGATTCTCGAACTACCCATCGTAAAGATGATGATCGGTTTTGGTGGCGAAGAGTATAAGATGTACGCTACACTCGCCTCTCAACTGTCTTACCTCGAAATAGGTGTCGATGAGAATGGCAAAAGCGAAATGGCACTTGTACTGAAAAACAAAGATATCAACGCACTCAAACAAATAACAGACTTTGCCAAACAGTTTGCAGGCATGTAACATCGAACTTATGAACACCATCCACTTACAGCAAACACTTCCCCAAGTGTTTGCTGATCGCAATTCGGTCACATCAGACGTTTGGCATCAGGATTTGCTTTTCCGCAAAGGAGAAGCCTACTTGATCGAAGCCGCTTCGGGTACCGGAAAATCATCGTTATGCAGTTACATTTATGGTTATCGAAACGATTTCCAAGGTATTATCAACTTCGACGAAACCAACATCAAAGCGTTCTCGGTGAAACAGTGGATTGATCTGCGCAAACACTCCCTGAGTATGCTGTTTCAGGATCTGCGTTTGTTTCCGGAGCTAAGCGCATTCGAAAACGTGCAACTAAAAAATCAGTTAACAGGCTACAAGAAGAAAAAAGAGCTAATCGCCCTGTTCGAAACACTCGACATAGCCGATAAGCTGCATACAAAGGTCGGAAAGCTCTCTTTCGGGCAGCAGCAACGTGTTGCTTTTATCCGTGCACTTTCGCAACCTTTCGACTTCATTTTTCTGGACGAACCGATAAGCCATCTCGACGATGCCAACGGCCAACTCATGGGGCAAATGCTTCTGGAAGAGGCAAACAGGCAAGGAGCCGGCATCATCGTTACCTCTATCGGCAAACACATTGACTTACCCTACAACACTCTACTTAAGCTATGAAACTAGTCTGGAAACTCCTCCGCCAACACATCAGCATCGGGCAACTGTCCGGTTTCTTCCTGGCCAATCTTTTCGGCATGGTTATCGTGTTAGTTAGTATTCAGTTTTATCAAGACATCCTTCCGATGTTTACCGAAGGCGATAGCTTCATGAAGAAAGACTACCTCATTGCTACCAAGAAGATAAGTACGCTGGGCAGCTTTGCCGGTAAGAGCAATGCCTTCTCTGCACAAGATATCGACGAACTGAAAGCGCAGCCCTTTACCAAATCGGTAGGTACCTTTACTCCTTCTCAATTCAAGGTATCGGCAGGGTTGGGTATGGAAGAGGCAGGCATCCGCCTCTCTACCGAGATGTTCTTCGAAGCTGTTCCCGATAAGTATGTAGACGTCAGTCTCGACAAATGGCACTTCGATGAGCACACACATACCATCCCCATTATCATCCCACGCAACTACCTGAATCTCTATAATTTCGGTTTTGCGCAAAGCCGAAACCTTCCCAAACTATCCGAAGGGGTAATGAGCCTCATACAGATGGATATCGTGTTGACAGGCAACGGACGAACGGAGCGGTACAAAGGCAATATCGTAGGCTTCTCGAACCGTTTGAATACGATATTGGTTCCACAATCGTTCATGACCTGGGCCAATAAAACCTTTGCCCCCGATACCGAAGCGCAACCTTCGCGCTTAATTATTGAGGTGAGCAACCCCGCAGACGCAGGGATAGCTAAGTACTTCCAACAGAAGGGATACGAAACCGAAGATGGCAAACTCGATGCGGGCAAAACGACTTATTTCCTGCGCCTCATCGTAGGCATTGTGTTGGGTGTAGGCCTGTTTATCAGTATTCTTTCGTTTTACATACTTATGCTGAGCGTTTTCTTATTGCTGCAAAAGAACACAGCTAAGCTCGAAACCCTGTTGCTCATCGGCTATAGCCCCACACGCGTAGCACTCCCCTATCAATTGCTTACGCTGGGATTGAATGCCGTTGTGTTGCTTCTGGCGGTCGGATTCGTAAGTTGGCTCCGCAGCTTCTATATGGATACACTTACACTTTTGTCACCCCAATTAGAAGCCGGTACACTTTGGCCGACCATCGTTGCCGGAACCCTTTTGTTCTGTCTGGTGTCGGGAATCAACCTGATTTTAATCAAACGAAAAGTGATGTCCATCTGGATGCATAAAGCATAGCCGAAGTCCGGTCAAGGAATCAAGCGGAAACGATCATCGTAAAGCCCAACCAGAATACTGTTGCCATCGCTGTCTACTCGCAATCCGCCGTAGACTGCTTTGGTGTAGGGTTCTCCTTTCCCCTCTTCGAAGAAAAACGATTCGGCACCGAGTTTCAACAAGTCGAAATACCCTTTGTGGTATTTAATAAGTTGTTCATTCGCAGCCAATTCACTTTTATCGGGTTGAAGCCGCACAATCTTAGCTACCCGGTTACTATCCAGCACAATAACGGCATATCCTCGCCAAGGAACAAGGGCAAAACTGTCGGCAAGATGGTTTTGCTTGATATCGGAAACCTCATAATTGAGTGCCATATAGTCACCCTGCATCAACGAACGCGGGTCGACAGGAGCCAACCGAAACAAGACCAGTTCGCCCTCTTTGAGCGTTTGCTCCTTGCGAACGACCGACCAGTTAAAATAAGCCAGCAACAAGATCAGATTGCCCCCGATGAGCAGCCATTTATATTTCTTCATGATCATTCTTCTTTTTAGTAAAGTAATAATAGGTAAGCAGCAGCACAATACCCGTCAGAACGAGTATCCCCGACTTGGTTAAGAGCGTTAATTGCAGATCATAATAATACTTCACGATCACGTACATGACTAGCAGCAAGCTGGCTACCGTCTCTACATTATACCCGTAGCCAAAACAGAGCAGCAGCAAGAGCAATGCACCCGATAAGTAAGGAGCAAAAACAGTGGGAACGAGCAGTGCCGCACAGACCACATAAACCCATACCTTCGTCCGGACACTTTGCACGTCCATCGTCTTCATGATCCTCCGAAGCATCAGCACCATACCTACCCACGTAACAACCGAAAGAATACTAACCGAGTTGTTGAACACATAGCCAATACCCGACATCCACACCACTCCAACGGCAAAGGAGAGAAAGAACCCAGCATGCAGCGCACGAAACAATCGCCTCATAACAGAGTATCCGGCTACGATCCTTGCTTCGAATGTGTTCAGTAAGAAGAATACAATCCCCATCAGCAGCACCACAAACTGACTGGATTCAATCGCGTCCGCCCCATTCATAACCAGGCCGGTAAAAGCCGTATTGAAAAGAAGCACCGCAAGCGTAGGAAAGAAGCCCCCTCGGGAGAGAAAAAAGGTTGCTACGGCGATGAGCATAAAGACGATGCAAATCAGATAAGTATTCCAATGCGCAACCGTCATACCCGCCAGCAGTGCCACGCAACCTGCCACATAAAAGGTAATAATAGAGGTATCCAGAAAAAGTTGGTGAATGATTCGATTGCCCACAACGGATGCCCCGATGGCACAAACACCCACAACAAGCAATGCCGCCTCGGAGCGAGCTATATCCGATAGTATCAGAAAGCCAATTAAACACAAAGCGGCCAACAATCCACCCACCACCGAGAGCACCCGTACGGCGAGGTTAGAAGCAGGGTTATTGAGCTGTTGTTCCATATCCTTGCTTTTTTAGTTTAACAATCAACGAAACAATCGCAGTAGTGCCGGCTACCATCATCCCTCCCATCAACAAGATGATACTTATATCAAGCTGCTTTTCAAACATCCTAAACAGCGCGGCATTCAATACCAATAAGAGACAAAACAGGATTGTAGCAATATAAAACAACTGCTGTCTGCGAAAGCCCCAAAGCAGCCCACCGATACAGACCACGATCAGGAGCAAAAGAGAAGCCTTCGAGCTATGGGTGTTACTCAGTATATAGATCATCGCATTCAGGGTACCGCTAGCGAGCCCGGCCAAAGCTACCGTATTGATAAACCATACGTTTCGCTGCTCTAATTTTTTCTTGATAAGTAAGCTCTCGGCAATGACAACGGAGAGAAGACAAGTCAGTATAGGTGCATTCTCGATCAGTATCCTCACCCCTTGATCCGAAACAGCCACTTGTTCTTTGTAAAGGTATATAGTGATATTGGTCAGTGCTATCCACAATAGCCACAACGGAGCACAACGACCTGCAACAGCCCAAAGTGTAACGAACAGTGTCCAACCGAAAAAGAAATCGTATGCATTGGCACCCGTCTGGTAAATTTGTCCGTACACTGCAAAAAGTGCACCGACTAAGACCGAGGCTGCGGTAAGTAACACTTGCTTCATCGACACACTCCACCGGGTAAAAAGCACTAGAGCGATAGTAAGAATCAGCATCGCTTCGATAAGCCCCAGTTTAATGAATTTATGTAGCTCCGCCCAGTTATAAGCAAAGAAGAAAACAATTCCACTCACCATGAGCGATACTCCCAAAACAGGAAGTAGTATACGGAAAAACTGCTTCCATTGCGCACTATCGGCATACACATGCTCGCGAAGGAGCTGTTCCATGCCGCGCCAACCGACTTCGGAACCGACTGAATAAATCTCTTTTCGCTCTCTTCTCGTCTCATCCATAAGCATTGATGTGTTTCAGCGTAAGTTATGAATTTATATAGTTAGCAAAAATAAAGAAACAGTTGATTATCAAACTATTTTCTCTAAATTCTTATGTAAAATTAAGAAAAAACAGATTGATAAAATCAAAACAAAGACGGTTAAACTTCTTATTATCAATCAGATGACAATGGCTTCATCGACTATCCATGCGATTACTTTTCTTGGTTTACAAAAGAAGCATTTTAACGGTGCGTTAAAATACTATTCTTGGTATCAAAGAGTACGTATTCTTTGATGCCAAGAGTATATACTTTTGGTGGGTAAGAGATAGGGAAGAAACAGAACTTGTTAATAATGTTAAAATAGAAATGTACAATCGAAATATTCATTCTTACAAATATATGTGTTAAATGATAAAAGCAGTCACGATTAAGTTAAAGAAAACACATTTAGCATAATAGAAATAAAAAAACAAGCATAACCAATTGATTAATAACGCATTTATTTACATTTGCAATCATATTAAACTACTTATTAATTAACTTCAAGAAAGACTTTAAGCATATAATATGTCATGCATATTGTAAAAGGAATATCTAGTAATTGTACTGTTGGGTTAGATGCACTAGGTCTATGGTCAGAACAAAATGCAAGTATTTCATTTTTCAGGCTTTAATGTGTTTATAATAAATCATAGAACAGTATGAATAAAGTTGTCATATTTTTAATCTTTGCATTCAGCGCAATCGGTGCGCTGAGTCAACCCATCATTATCAAAAAGGAAATAATTAATAATGATACAGTAACCTGGACGGAGGATGACAACACAATAAGTAAGACGAGCAAATATATACGCGTATGTATTTCAAGCGATATGGTCAAACCTTCCACTATCATAGGACCCGAAGCCGCTTTAGCCTATGTTGTCGGGAAAACCCCTTTTAAACCGTATACTCTTCCTTACCATGTTGTTAGCCAACTTACGTTAGAAGAAATTCGAGTGTTATTAGAGAGCAAAAATCATCAGCCTATGTTTTTTAGCTTTATTTTAGATACAAAAGGTAAGGTGACTAACATTAAATTCTTTTTTAGCTCGGATATTGCCTTTAAGTTTTCTTCTGGTGAAATAAGTAGAATTAGAAATGCCATCAAAAGTAAATTTGAATTCAATAATGATCCAGATTACACACTGTATAATTATGTGAGTTATGGCTGTTATATTAAAAAAAAAGACATCATTTCAATATTTGAACAACTTATAAAATACTACACAAAAGAAAACACGCCCAATGAGCACGAACAGCCGCGATGAGATTATTGATTTCGTCCACAGTCATTGCCCAATGTCAGATATAGTTGGCATTATGCTGACAGGAAGCCATGCAGACCATACAGATAGTGATAATTCGGATATTGACATCATTGTTATATCCATGATCTCAAGCAGGCAGACGCACGAGAATATAAATATTTCAACTGAAAATTCTCTCGTGTATACTTAATGGATGAAGGATGTTGGTAATATAGTGGACAGATTAAAATCTCTAAATATAAAGGTATTTAATGCAATGTTGTCTTTAAGTCTCCTAGTAGCATTGGACTTACTGGCCGCATTACATCCTTAATACCAATAAAGAAGAGACTATTTGAAATAAAGCCGTCAGACTGGGGAGAGATCACAAAAAACAATATTATTATAGATCTTTTTGAATCAAAACACACACTTTTATAAACAAGTACTAATTACATATTAATATTTACATCTATGAGAGGAGTATTAACATTCGCTACGGTTCTCACACTATCTTGTTTAAATTTTAAAGTATCAAATGCTCAAAATTTAAGCAAGTTGAGTGGAATAATAGTAACAGAAAATCAGCTACCTGTTGAGTATGTTTACATTCTTGCCGAGAATGACAGCATATTGAAAGAAACGCTTACAGATTCAAATGGGAAATTTGAATTGTTAGTCAAAAATGGAAACTATAAACTGAAAGGAGTATATTTCAGCAAGATTCTTTTTGAAAAAGAATTAAATATTACCTCTACCTTAAATTAGATACATTTTATGTATCACCAAACCTATCACTTGACGAGGTTATTGTTGAAGCTCCGCATAATCTGGTTTCTCATAGAGAAGACAAATTAATATTTGATGTCCGCAAACTAAGCAAGACGGAAGGTTATAATGCAAATGACGTATTAAAATATGTACCCAAAGTAATTGTTGATTTTAACGGACAGATTAACGTGGGAAGCAAACAGGCAACCGTTTATTTAAATAACAGAAGATTATCATCCGATGAAATCGCAATAGCACTAAACAACCTGCATGCCAAAGATATTTCCGAGATTGAAGTACAATCTACTCACGGAGGAGAATACGGAGTAGATATTCAGGGAGGAGTTATCCATATTAAAACGGTCAAAAACCGTACAGGATTTAATGCAGCCACCCAGTTCTATGCAGCCTATCCAAAATCGGATTACTATACTTTATCACCTAATTTAAATCTTTTCTTTGGTAAAGAAAAGTGGAACATCTACTCTTCTTATAGTTTTAATCATGGAAAAGGTGGTAGTTATTCCGAGACCACCAATCATTATAACCAAAATAATATCACGCACGAGGCTTCTGGAGAATTCAAGAATAAACCAAACTCGCATACTTATAAAATAGGATCTTTATGGGATATAAACAAAGATCATACTATCAGTTTTGAGTTTAACGGAATATCAAATAACCCGGGTAGAAGTTCATCATTCTCTGATATAAATCTGCTAGAAGAGCAGGTATTAATTGACCGGGCAAAAAGCGAAAAAATTTATTCGTCAAACTCCGATTTTTATAATGTCGCTTTATATCATGAATGGAAAATCGACACCTTAAAAAGTAATTTAAAAACATTACTTAATTATAACAATAAACAAAGCTATTCCGACAATATAATTAATTCGAGGTATGAACTTTTGCATGATAAAAACATCTTTGAACAAAATAGCTCGACTGCCGATGCGAATAATTACTCCCTTAAATCCGATTTAAGGAAAAATTGGGCAAGCTCATTATCATTAAGAGCGGGTATTCAATATTCATATAGCAAAAGGAAAAGTGACCTGAAAATAAATAATCCAGATTCGGGCGAAAGCGCTTATGAACAGTGGACTTATAACGAAGGTATTGCCGGAGCATATATTGGTTTATCAAGAAATATCGGGAACGTTTATTTATATGGTAACATACGGGTAGAACATACTTATATAGAAGGAAAGTCCAGAGAATCAAAAACTCTTGACAAGAATTATACCGAAATATATCCATATATCACCCTCAACCATACACTTAAACCCAAACTATCCTATGGCATACTGTATACGAAGTATATATATCGCCCTCCATTTAATTTAATGAATAATTATTCGAATAGGGTTTCTGACGTATTATATGATGTAGGAAATCCGGATTTAAAACCCCAGAACACGCATACAGGACAAATTTCATTAAACTACGGCAGTCATTCCACTTCATTCGAAATAAATTACACTCCTGATGCGATTACGGAATTCTTTGAAGAGCGAAATGAGATCACTTATCATACTAACTTAAACTTTGGATCCGTTACGAGACTGGGCATAAATCACAATTTTAACAGTAACATTTTTAAGTGGTGGTACACCAACCTTTATATTTATGTAGGTTACGAACATATTCCTAAAAGTTATAATAAAAAAGAACTATTCCGAGGATTTATTAATTCAAATAATCGTTTTTCAATTCCTGCAGTAGGAGATATTCAATTTTCTTTCAACTACAATTCAGGAAATATCAATGGTAATGCACATAATAAACGTAACTATGGAATGGATATTTCTTATGGTCGATCCTTTTCAAATAATTCAGCCAATATACAGTTAGGCGTTTCAGATATTTTTAATACCCGCTATTATCGTTCACGTAATTATGTGCCGACGTTGGAGTATTTATTTTACAGTAAACCTCTTTCACGTAATTTTTGGATAAGACTAACTTACAATTTCAATACAAAGGAAAAAGTAAATAAACAAAGATTAAACAATCAGAACTCAATCATTAACAGGTTGTAGTACAATGCGTAAATTTCCATTTTATAAACAGCATGACAGTATGCAGTGCGGAATTAGCTGTCTCCAGATGGTATGTAAACACCATGGAAGATACTATTCTCAGGAAAAATTGTCTCATTATTGCTTTGCTTCCAATGAAGGCGTTTCGCTGTTAGGCATCAGTGAAGCAGCCTCACAGTTGGGATTCAGGACTATATGCGGAAAAATGACTTTAGAACAATTAAACAAAGTGCCTCTCCCTTGCATATTACATTGGAATCAAAATCACTTTGTGGTACTTTATAAAATCAATCAGAAAAAAAATCATAAGACCAAATACCATATTGCTGATCCAGGAAAAGGACTCATTAGATATGACCGAATTGATTTTAGTGATAATTGGTACAGTACATTATCTTCTGGTGAAGAAAAGGGAATAGCTATGATCATACACCCTAATTCTTCATTTTATGAGAATGAAAATGAGAAAGAAGATGGGAAAAAAAAGCATTCCATTTCATTCATGCTAAAATATATACTGCAATATAAACGTTTTTTTACACAAATACTGTTAGGGTTATTACTAGGTAGTATCTTTCAACTCATCTTCCCTTTTCTCACCCAAGCAGTTGTAGATATAGGTATTAACCACAAGCAAGTTAACTTTATTTTTCTTATCCTGCTTGCCCAGTTAATGCTGATATTCAGCAGAACAATAGTAGACTTCATACGACGTTGGATAATATTACATATCAGCATGCGGATTAATATATCGTTACTTTCGGATTTCTTTATCAAACTGCTTCGTTTGCCCATGTCCTACTTTGATACAAAACAGTTAGGAGATTTAATGCAGTGGATAAATGATCATTCAAGAGTAGAAAACTTCTTGACTACCCAAACACTAACTATATTATTTACATTTTTCAATTTTATTATTTTCGGGATTGTGTTATTAAGTTATAATACAATAATTTTCATAGTTTTCTTATCCGGAAGTGTAGTTTATGGCAGCAGGATTGCTATTTTTATTAAGAAAAGAAAAAAATTAGACTATCTGACTTTTGAAAAACAGTCAGCAAATAATAATAAGACATATCAATTGATAGCATATTACATCAAACGTATCACAATTTTGAATTTTTAATTATCGATAATGGGAAGCTGACAAGTTGAACTCCATCGAAAAGAAAATATTTACAGAACTGATGACCGACACCCCATTGATTCTATTTAATAAAATTCAAATTTTAGATTTGATAAGAAAATTAGTAAGCTCCCGAGAGTCTGTGCAAAAACCGTAGAGGCTATATTGAATTATCATTTGTTTTTCGTATATTTATGGAAAGAAACTAAACAATATATCTATGAGATACTCAAGTAAGTCTGACAGACAAAGATTCAAGAGCATTAATGTTAACCAATAATGTATCAGGAGTTGGATATGCGGTTCAAGCAGCCTCTGATAGTAAACACAAATTATTGGTTCACTCTCATATTGGAGCATCAACTGATAAAAGAGAAAACAACAATATTAATGTTAGTATTATTGATGCTCTAATTGATTATGATACAAACTATAGAAGCCAAGAACATGGATTCGAGCTGGTAGTTCAGAAATATAACTTAAACGAAAGGGATGTATATTTCTTAGCATTCAGTATAGAAACGTTTGATTACTTGATAGACTCTATACCTATGGAAACAAGAAGTGGAAAGAAGCTTGTAAGTTGTGCTACTGCTGTTGTTGGTAGCGTAATTACAACAATAGGAGCAACAACCATAGCAACGGGATGGGGATTGGGGCTATTTCTTGTCGGGAAAGCTGTTTCGTTAGTAGGTGTAGCAATGTGTGCCACTTAAGATATTATAATATGAAAAGATTTATATATGCTTCGCTAGCCATATTAATAATAATAAACCTCTTCTTTTCAATAAAAGATTATCATATTTCCTATATATTAAACCTAATAGTAATATGTATAGTTATTTTACTTGTTCTTATTTCTAAGAAAAAGACTTCTTGATACTTGTATTTTAGAGAGTCTCTTTACGCTACTTTACAGAGAAGTAAACATTAAAAACTGATTAAATTATATCCGTGGAGTAGAGTAAATAGTTAAAATGACTGCTGACGAGTGTCCAAGAAAGCCTTAAACAATAGAAGGTTCATCCCTCTTTTTTATGGCAAAAAAGTGAACTAAATAAAAGCTACGAGATTTTCTCGTAGTTTTTATTTAGTTCACTTTTTACAAGAACACATTGTAAAGAATTATTCTACTTCTTTTTTCGTTGCTGTTTTTTTAGTCGCCACTTTCTTAGAAGCTGTTTTGGCGACTTTCTTCGCTGGGTCTGCTTTGGGTTTAGCTGCCTTAGCGACCTTTTCTACTTTTACAACCTCCTTATCCAACTCCTTATGAAGAGCTGAGATCTCTTCGCCTTGATTTTTGATTGTGGTTAAGAGCGAATTGAGTTCCTCATTGTCCATATCTTCGGGATAGAGAGCGTTTACTCGTTTGATGAAATCGCCTAAGATATTCATATAATTGGTAAATGCATCGTAGGGTGAATCATAAATCCCTCTATTCAGCCAAAGACCTGTATTCTTGGTTGTCATAAACCGGAAATTATTGCTTGCTTGCAAGTAATCCCAATCCTGCTTAATGCGGCGATCATCACATAAGTGCACACGTTCAGCCACGCTATAGAGTTTATTAAATGCTTCGCGTTGCAACACATTGCCTAACCAGCTGCTTGTATCTCTCTCTTCATCGACCCATGACAATGGATACGATACTTCAATAGGAGAAATAGACTTCAGCTTGGTAACAACCTCTGATGGAGTAGAGAATGTGATTCCTCTCTCTTTGGCACAGAATGGCAATGCTTTCAAGAATTCAAGTATATTGGATGAAAGTGGCTGATCCATGCCCAGTGCACTCAGTTCCATAAAGATATTAATCACTTGCTCATCCTGCGGTAAGGCATCAATCCAACCGATATACTTATCGGCAAATAGTGGATACTCACTCCAATCAGAGTTAGAGAACCGCAGACTGATATCATCGGATAGTTTGAAATCTCTCAGTAATACCTTCAGGCTGGGTGCTTGACTGCAATGATAAACGTAATGAGGGCTCTTCCAGCCCAATATATGCTTAGCTCCTTCGGTCAAGACTCCTTTGAATCCCATAGAAGCAATCATTGCACCAATTTCATCCGAATAAATCAGACTCGAATTGCGAAAGACCTTAGGTGCCTTGCCAAACATCTGCTTCATCTTGTCACTTTGACGAAGTACTTCTTCGCGGAAGCACTCTTCATTAGCCAAGGATGATAAACCATGAGAGTAAGGCTCGGCCAAAAACTCACAACATCCGGTATCGTTAAGCTGGTGCAACAGGTCAATGACTGCAGGTGCATGTATTTCGAGTTGTTCGAGTGCAACCCCGGAAATAGAAAGAGCTACTTTAAAAGCTCCCGCCGATTTCTTTGCCATTTCAATTAAGGCACTCAAAGCAGGAATATAAGAGCGTTCGGCAACTTCGTTCATACCTGTTTCGTTGGCATAATCATCATAGTAATAATGATCGGCACCAATATCAAAGAAACGATAACGTTTCAAATGAATAATTTGATGTATTTCAAAATAAAGACAGATTGTTCTCATATCTATATTATTTTATTATTTGTAATTTTTGATAACTGCATCGTAGATACCACGTACTTTGTATCCTACCGTTTCCCACTTAATCTCATCGACCTCTTTTTTACCCTCATTACGCAGGTATTCGTATAAAGCCGGATAGGTACAAATAGAATAAATGGCATCGGCCATTGCATTGATATCCCAATAATCTGTTTTGATACATTTTTCCAAAATCTCGGCACAACCGGATTGTTTAGAAATGATAGTAGGCACACTACACTGCATGGCCTCTAGGGGTGAAATTCCAAAAGGTTCGGAAACCGATGGCATGATGTATACATCACTCGCTTTCAATATTTCGTAAACCTCCTTGCCTTTCATAAAGCCGGGAAAATGGAAGCGATCGGCAATTCCACGTTCGGCAGCCAAACGAATCATTTGATTCAACATATCACCATTGCCAGCCATCACAAAGCGAACATTATTCGTTCGCTTCAGCACCATAGCGGCTGCTTCGACAAAGTACTCCGGACCCTTCTGCATCGTGATTCTTCCTAGAAATGTGACGATCTTCTCGTTCGTATTTCTTTTTGGAGCAATCTCAAGAATCTCCTGCGATAAAGGTGAAACGGCATTGTGTACTGTCGTTACCTTCTTGGGGTCTTGGAAATACTTATCGATAACCGTTTGACGGGTCAGTTCGCTCACACACATAATATGATCTGCATGGTCCATACCATTCTTTTCGATGGCGTATACTACCGGGTTTACATTTCCCCGGCTACGATCAAAGTCGGTAGCATGTACATGAATCACCAGTGGCTTGCCGGATACTTGCTTGGCATGAATACCGGCAGGATACGTTAACCAATCGTGCGAGTGAATAATCTCGAACTCTTGCTGACGGGCAACAACACCGGCTACTATGGAGTAATTATTAATCTCTTCGTGTAGGTTATCGGGATAACGTCCGGAAAACTCAATACACCCCAGATCATTGGTATTCAAATAATTAAAATCGGCATAAATATGATCTCTAAGATCATAATAAAGTTGCGGATCCATGTAAGAACCCAATCGTCCGTTTACATAATCCCAGTTTACATTTCGCCATACTACCGGCGTACTATTCATACCCAGTATTCTCAGAAAGCTCTGATCTTCGTCTCCCCAAGGCTTTGGTATACAAAAGGTTATTTCCATATCCTCTTGCATGGACATTCCTTTGGTCAGACCATAGCTAGCCGTACCTAAACCTCCTAAAATATGGGGAGGAAACTCCCATCCAAACATTAAGACTTTCATTTTCTTTCCTCCTTTCATAAATTATATTTAGACAATAGTTTCAACACACGCAGAATCTCGGCTACATTCATTGCAAACGAAACCGCTCCACGTCCTTTGAAAGGTGGATTACCATCGAATAGCTCGGGAAGAGAACCGATACAGTGACTCGTCATTTCATCTTCGAGACCAATCAGTTGACGTTCAACAAACGAGATACCACTTATTTTATAAACTCTCAGGTAAGCTTCCATATAGAATCCCATTAACCAAGGCCAGGCAGTTCCCTGATGGTAAGCATAGTCGCGCTGCATCTGTGGCCCTACATAATTGGGGTTATAACCACCACTCTTTGGACTCAACGTACGAAGTCCCTTCGGAGTCAGTAGCTCTTTGGTTACAATATCGAGTACTTTTTTCTTTTGTCCTCTTTCGAGTGGAGAATAGTCAAATGCTACCGTAAATATCATATTGGGACGTACGCTCCAGTCCATCATGTGTCCATCTACATAATCGAACAAATAACCATATTCGTTCAAAAAGATATCGACAAATGATTTGGCCGTTATGGCAGCCTGTGTGTCTAGCGAATCGGCAAGGCAGTTATTACCTCCTTCACGCATCAAATCGGCGATAAAACGAAGTGCATTGTACCACAAGGAATTTAGCTCAACTAAATAGCCCGAACGAGGGGTAACGGGACGTCCATTTGCTATCGAATTCATCCAACTAATCGGTTTATCCGCACCGTTGGCATAAAGCAATCCGTTTTCGTGAAGAAACAGATTATCGTGTCTTCGCTGGCGAATGAACTCCATGATATCTTCGAGCAGTGTGCCATATGTGTGCCGGCATCGCTCACGGGAAGTCTCTTTGGCATACTGTTGAATAGCCCATACCGCCCATAGTAATACATCTGGGTCGCTCATTTCGTATATTTTACAGTCCAAAGGCTCCTCATTGATAAAGTGGCGTATCGCTCTTTCGGCTGTTTTCATCACATCCTCAAACTCATCTACTTCATCAATGGCCAAGGTAAGTCCGGGCAATGATACAAATAAATCGCGTGCACGACATTTAAACCAAGGATAGCCGGCCAGTAAATAATGATTTTCGCTTTGTTTATTATGGAATTGATGAGCAGAGTTTTTCAAGCAATGATAAAAGCTATCGCGAGGTGTACGATCGGCAACTTCGGCATCAAACATCGCCTTTAACTTACGGGGAGAGACTTCTGAAATTCCGGCAGAGAAAATGATACTTTCTCCTTTTTTAATACTGACTTCAAAAAAGCCAGGTACATAGAGGTCTTCATTGAAATCATAGCCCCTCTCCTGCTCTTTTGTGTATTCAATCCCTTTGTACCAATTCGGATCAAAATGAAATTCATTTTTTTTATTCACCTGCATAAAAAGTTCGGGATATCCGGGATACATGCACGTCTTAATTCCATTCTCAACCTGTTGATACTCTCGATTTGCCTGAGCATTTTCGTGTGTATATTCACGTACGCTTCTGAATGCTAAGAAAGGTCGAAAACGTAAAGTGGTAGCCGAGTGAGCATCAACCAATGTATATCGAATTAAAATTCGATTTTCATGATGAACGAATATTTTCTCTTTACGTAAAATGACCCCTCCTACCCGATAGGTCGTTGCCGGAATACGTTCGCAGTCGAACTCGCGGATGTACTTATGTCCTTTCGGGCTATAATTATCTCCTTGATACTTATGCAATCCAAGATTAAATTCAGCTCCATGCTGAATGACCGTTTCATCCAAAGAAGATAGTAGCACATGATTCTCATCATCCAAATTGGGTACAGGAATCACTAATAAGCCGTGATATTTCCGCGTATTACAATCCACAATCGTTGTACAATGATAAGCACCCGATTTATTTGTCCGCAGAATTTCTCTCGGTAGAGATTCTTCCAGATTAATCATCAGAGTCTTGTCGAATCGTAAATAACTCATAATTGTGCGTTATTAAAGGTTAATTATTTTGGTTATTACCCCATCACAATGAAGTATGATGCCCAAAAATACAAATTATAGGTAGAAACAAAAACAAAATATGCTTTTATTTTTTGTTTCACTATAAATATTCGTAGCATTGTAATAAATTAGCAGAAAACAGATGAAATGAAACCCGATATACGACATATTATCCTGGCAGGCATCGTGCCATTGTTCCTTATTTTTATTCTATACATGATCAAGATATGGGAAACAGGAATGGACTGGCAATTCACTCAGTTAGGAGTTTACCCTTCCGAGGTAAAAGGATTGTTGGGTATTTTTACATCCCCTCTAATACATAGTGGATTTACACATCTTATAGCCAACAGCTTACCTCTATTTTTCCTCTCATGGTGTTTATACTATTTCTATCGTGATATTGCTTCATATATATTACTGATTCTATGGATCAGTACCGGAGTATTGACCTTTCTTATCGGTAAACCGGGATGGCATATAGGTGCTAGCGGACTTATTTACGGTTTGGCCTTTTTCCTCTTTCTAAGTGGGTTGTTACGAAAGTACGCTCCGCTGATAGCTATTTCGCTATTGGTTACTTTTCTTTATGGCGGGTTGGTATGGAATATGTTCCCACATTTTACACCTAGCAATACATCATGGGAAGGACATTTAAGTGGAGCCGTATCGGGCGTACTTTGTGCTTTGGCTTTTAGACATTACGGACCTCAACGCCCCAACCCATTTGCTGATGAGTCTGACGAAGAGCCCGAAGAATCATTTGACGAAATACCCGAATCGGAATCTGATGAATACGAGACAGGATCTAATGAAGAGGAAGTTAAGGAAGAAGGGGCTACAGATAAGTTGACTCTATCCAATATGTCTTCAAGATATTCAACCTGCATCTGCTGTACTTCCAGCATACGCTTGTTCTGAATAAATGTCAGATGATCAATCTTTTCGTGTAAAAGCTTAATTTCCAGTTCAGCTTTCAGATTAATTTTATAGTCATTCTCTCCCCTCAATCTATCCTTTTGTTCCAATCTATTTTGACTCATCATAATAATAGGAGCCTGAATAGCTGCCAAACAGGACAGAATCAAATTCAACAAAATAAACGGATAGGGATCGAACGGATGCTTTCCTAAGAACCAAATATTCAGTATAATCCAACCGATAAGTAATAGAAAGAAAAGAATTATAAATTTCCAACTACCTCCAAATGCAGCTATCTTATCTGCAGCACGTTGCCCGATCGTTAGTTGATTTTCCAAAATCGGTTCAACATCTTCCGAAAGTAATTTATTGTTTGTAATAGAATCAACAACCTGACGTTGAACAAGCGAAAGCTCATCTTCCTCCATTGATAAGAGATGCAACAGATAGTTTTTACGCAGTTTATCAAACTCGGCCTTAGATATAAAATCTTGTTGGGTGAATCCGGGATAATTTTCGCGGATATAGGCAAAAAGCGTATCACGCATTTCGCCTCCTTTCACAACATTAGATTCATCGACCAATTGATGTGATATATAACAGGTTACTCGTTGCATACTAAAGTATTTACTATAAAAAAACAAATACTCGTGCAATAAGTTCGATTAAGAAACTATTACACCATAAGAAAAACCGTGTTATAAACTTAGTGCCCGAAGCATGGTTTCAAACGAATTATATTCCACTATTTCATCATCTTGGCGAAGCAGTAACCGGTTACAAGCCCGTACACTCAAACGAGGGAGTTCTGCGTGCGCGTGACTAATAGGCAAACACGAATAGTTGTGGCGATTCAATGCATTGGTTGCCCAATGTAGCAACACTTCATCTTCAGCTTCGATCTCTATCTGCTTGTATCCGTTTACTTTCGGATAATAGATGCCATGCGCATAGTCGAACCGGATGTCATTGTGGGCAAAAAGCGTATCCATGCGGTGATTTAAAATCAAATCTTCGGTCACACCACATTGTAATCCACTTTCGTCGGAGAGCAACCATAGTTTGTCCGAAAGAACCAATGCTTGTTCTATGTCGTGTGTAGAGAGTAATACTGCTTTATGCTGTGTCACAGCCAGATTGTGCAACAAAGTCATAATTTCAATGCGGCTCACCACATCCAGAAAGGCCGTAGGTTCATCGAGCAATATCAACGGGCACTCTTGCACCAATGCTTTGGCAATCATCACTTTTTGTCGTTCACCATCAGAGAGTTCGGCCGTATAGCATTTTGCTTTGTGGGCAATGCCTACTGCCTCTAATGCTTCGTCGATAATGACTTTGTCTTTCGCATGAAGCCGACCAAAGAAACCGGTATGAGGCTGGCGTCCCAAAGCTACCAACTCATATACATTAAGTCCACCGGCTTGTGTTTTATCGGTCAGTACTACACCAATAGTACGGGACCGTTCTCTTTCGGTCATAGCCGACAATGGTTTGCCTTGCAATAAGAGTGCACCTTCCAAAGGGGGTTGCGAAGCAGCCAAGGTACGCAACAGAGTCGATTTACCCGTTCCATTGGCCCCCAACAAGCAAGTCAGTTCTCCGGGATAGAGATTGAACGATAGCTTTTCGTGCACGCGCTTCTCGCTTTTATGCGTTCGATAACCGATACAAAGATCGGTTGCAGTCATTACAGCCTCCTGTATCATCAGTTAAAGTATTGAATTTTGCGTTGGTTAATAATCACATAAATAATAATGGGTGCACCCAGTACCGGAGTAACGGCATTGAGCGGAATGATACCTGCTTCGCCCGGAAGCACACAGATTAAGTTGCAAACTAGTGCAATTACGCCCCCCGTAAGCAAAGTGATCGGAAGCAGAATATTGTGATTGGATGTACCCAGCAACAAACGAGCCATATGCGGAACAGCCAGCCCAATAAAAGAAATGGGACCACAGAAAGCAGTTGTGATAGCTGTTAGCAAGCCCGTAGCCAACAACAACAGATTGCGCGTACGCCGGATGTTTACCCCTAGATTTTCTGCATAACGAGTGCCCAGCAGCATCGCATTGAGTGGCTTGATAAGCAAAACAGATAGAATAAGCCCCAGTAGAGTAAAAAGGGCAAAATAAGGTAATTGCTGTAACGATACGCCACCAAAATTGCCCATGCCCCATATCATATACGAATGTACTCCTTCGGCTGTAGCAAAAAAGTTCAGCAGTGAAATAACCGAAGAAATGATATAACCGATCATAATACCAATAATCAGCAACATGATATTGCTTTTAATCAATGTAGAGAAGAACAGAATCAACCCCATCACCAGCATAGCACCCAGTAAAGCTCCTATCACTACCGAAAAGAAACCAGAAAAAGTAAATACTCCTGCAACCATGCTTCCTCCTCCGGCAAGCATCACTAGAGCAACCCCTAAACTGGAACCCGAGCTAATTCCTAGGATAGAGGGATCGGCAAGCGGATTGTTGAATGCCGTTTGCAGCATCAAGCCGGAACCTGCAAGAGCCGCACCACACAACAAAGCAGTTACGCTTTGCGGAAAACGAGATTCCCATATAATAAAACTCCAACTAGCCTTTGCCACTTCATTTCCCAATAGAATGTTCCAAACGGCATCGACTGGGATGCGAACCGAGCCAAATAAAAGATTAGCGCCCATCAATACCAAGAGGACAACGACTAATGCAATGCTGTATGTAGTTTCTTTCCGTTTCAAATCAGTCGGCTAATTTAGTGAAATATTTTAAATCATAATACGTTAACAGCGACGGATGAAATATTTTTATCAAATCTTTCAATAGCCATTCCGGATGAAAAGGATAATCTTCGTAAAAAGACACCTTTCCGGTATTGCATCCATAGATTGCTCGTTCCTTAAAAGGACGAAAACCGGCATAAGGAGCATATTCTTTTTCTATCTCGCTGTATGTTTTATCCGACGGTTGATTGTATTTAATCAACCAAATGTCGGCATTATGTCCTTTATCAAATACAGTCTCAAAAGCCAATGCCACCGATCCGCTATGAGTATCGTCGGCAAAGAGATAGCAACCTCCCGCATCGGCGTAAAAGCCAGCCGTTGTACTTTTTCCTCCGGGAACGTACCAGGCCGAGCTACTCTTCAGTTCACTGATCACCGTAGGCGCATCCGTTGCATTATTTGCCAGTTCGCGCAATGTTAGATACTCTTTCTCGACCTGTGTAAAGAGTGTTTCTGCCTCTTGCTTCCGACCGAAAAGCATTCCATAAAAGCGCATCCACTCAGCACGACCCAGCGGAGAAGTCTCCATGTAGTCGGCACATTCAATGATGGGGATATTCAATTTCTCAATCCGCCCGTATCCACCACTATTCTCAAAAGGCGATAATAAGATAGCATCGGGATGCAGATCGATGATCTTTTCAATATCGGGACTCATACCATCACCCGTATCTACGATCTTTCCGTCGCGACATCCGTCTTGTATCTCTTTAATTTTGATATACTTTAAATCGCACACTCCACCGATATTGCCTATTGCACCCAGTTGTTGCAGTAAACTGCAATGCACAGACGAGTAAACAACTGCCTTGGTGACAGGTGTTCTCACTACCGTTCCTTTAGGGAGTACGGCCGGTAGCGGCTGCTTTTTATCGACCAATACATACGTGTGCAGCACCTTCGTCGTATCCCAAGGATTACGCAATTTAGCTACCGCATAATCATCATATTCAGTCAAAGAAAGATTGGTTGCGTAACGCAGATCAGCCGGTATACCTCCTGTATCTGCCAAAGAGTCCTTACTCTTTCCGCCACAGGCAGAAAGAATAAGGACTGACATTACTATAATTAAAAGATGCTTCATTTATTATTTAAAAAGATCATCTTCACAGGATTGATGCCACCACAATCAAACTTTTCTATAAACGTGCCATTAGCACTAAAGCGATATGCATCTCCATTCGATGTAAAATCGGAAGTAGTCACATAGATATCACCATTCTCATCATCAATGCTAATACCCATTAGGCTTTTCCGGCCCAGCTCTTCGGGCATATTCTGAAGAAATGTCTTCTTATTCAACGTATGATTTTTGGCATTATACGTAAAAAAGGTGTTTATCGTCTCTTTAGTCGTCCAATTGGTTTTAGAATCAATCAGATAAATCAAATCATTACGTTCTGCAAACAAAGATGCGTCAGCAATTACTTCATACCCTTTCTCACCTGTTTTTGGATCGGTAATGACGCGTTGAAATGTTTGTGGAATATCTCCCCAGTTTCCAAACGAAATCAGGTATATTTCATCATTTGCTTCAAGCAGCAAGTTCGGATTAACTGTAACTTCAATGTCTTTCTCTTTCTTGAAAGTAGCCATATCAATCACTGATACAGTAGTACCGCTACCCCATCCCGAGTTGGCCACATACAGCTTATTACCTTCCTCAATAATCTCTTCGGGATTCTTTCCAACAGCTACATAGCCTTCAATGGCTAATGTATTGGCATCAATTCGAGCCACTTTTCCACTGTACAACGTAACATAAATTTTTCCGTTATCAACAGCCATGTAGCGAGGGGCACCATCGGTTTCTGTGAACGAGATTCTTTGTTGCTCCACACCTGCTTCATTCAATTTAATCAGCAGTTTAGACCCATACATTGTTATGTATATATGTCCGTTGTACTTTATAATATCTTGTCCCACATCACCAAGTTCTTGTCCGTTTTGTAACTTATAGATATTAGTGATGAAGTTATCTTTGCTATCGGCTGCATTTTTATCGGGAGCATAAAAAGCCAGACCAGCATTATTTCCTCCATTCTTTCCCTGGTTTAGAATAAAGGCACGATTAGCAGGTAACTCTACTTTAGAGCCTTCATCATTAGACCAATCATCTTGATCATTATCACTGCTACAAGCAGTCAATGCTGCCGACATTGCCAGTACACATAGTGTACTAAATAATAAACTTCTTACTTTCATTTTTATTTCCTTTTTTGATTTATATTTATTTAAAACTCAATACGCCCCGTAACCCGAAACGAACGTCCCGGCATTGGGTAGTATTTAATGATATCATATTGTTCATTGGTCAAATTCACTAATTCGGCTTGCAGAGTCAACTTACAGCTCTTAAGCAGGAAACTACGAGAAGCCGAAAGGGTGTGTTCTAAGTATCCGTCAATCTGGTTCTCGACCAAATTTTGTGGCAGGCTGTATCGCTTGCCTACTCCTGTCAAACTATACCCTAAATTAACCCAATCATTCTCCGCAAGTAAACCTATATTTCCACTATGCTTAGGCGAATAAGGTATTTGTTCTTTATAGTTTTTTGCTGTAGGGTCAGTTACATCAATCGCCTTCTGATATGTATATCCCGCAGTAAACAGTAGTTGGAGTCTATCACTTACCGACATACCGGTTCGTAACGTTACGTCTATTCCTGTAATGTCTACTTTGCCAAAGTTCATCATTTTCCATACGTATGTAGATGGAAATGCAACAATTTTATCGTTTACTTTATTATAGTACCCATCAACGGTTACCATCACATAGTCAGTAAAAGAAAAAGGTGCACCATTCCATGTTATGCCTACATTGTATTCTCGGGCTTTCTCGGGACGCAGTCCGGTATTCCCCATACGCAAGTAATAGAGGTCATTGAATGTAGGCACCCGGAACGTATCTTTATACATCAACCTCAAATAAAGAGATTGCTCTGCAAAAGGACGATACATCAGCGAGAAAGCAGGACTTAACCGACGGCGATCTGCCGGTTTTTCTCCTTGTTTCACATGCTCTGTTACCCACGTATTAACCGCAGTTGCCGTAGCAGTAAGTCCCTTCCACCGGTAGCGGATGTTAAGAGCCGACAGAGAAGTGAAACGTACCGGACTGGGAGAATCAGGCAAATTATTATCGAGTGTATTCACCGCCACATCCGTAGCCAGCGAAGCAGAAAAACCAGCAAACGGCTGATAAAGGGCGGTAGCTGAAACATAATATTCCTGTTGCTTGTTTCTATCCGTCTGCTTACCACCTTCGTACTTAACATCGGTATCTTCGTATTTATTCCATGAATAGTTATATTTCGCTTGCAGTTGCAACGCCCATTGCTGCGAGAAGTACTTTTTGTAACGAGTTTGCACAAAGAAGTTCTTGTCCCACAATCGTTCATTCGCCTGATCATTGTAGAGTACAACCGACCCAGGAAGTCCACGCTCGGAATCATAGTAATATGCTTTCATGTCAACGCGGCTGCTATCTTTAAGTGTACAATAAAGATTTGCCTCCGTATGCCAGGACTGAATATCAGAATTCTTCCTCTTTTCTTTCGTTGTATATTTGCCATTTATTAATGTAAACGGGTATCCACCATCGGCTCGTAAAAAATTACCGCTAATACTATACGTTGTTCGAGGGGCAATACGCTGTACCCACTTTAGCGAGGGATTTAAAAATCCGAAAGAACCGGTCTTCAGTTGCGCTTTAAGCAAATGAGATTTTTGGGTACCATCCAATGGATTGCGACTATAAACAGAGAGTACGCCAGCCGAAGCAAATAAGCGTGCTGATTGCATCAAATTATTGTCTTGCCCGATTGAGAGAGAAAGTAGATCCACATCATCCAGCGAAAAACGTCCGATATCAATCTGTCCAGCCTGACAATTACTCACAGCAACACCATCATAAGCGACCGCTGTGTGTTCAGCTCCAAGACTACGTACCGAAATTGTTTTCAATCCACCAATTCCTCCATAATCTTTCACACTGGCTCCTGTAAACCGACGTACGGCATCGCCCATGTTTTGCAATCCCAGTCCTTCTATTTCTTTTCTATTTATTGTCTGCAGGGGCGAAGCTACCGCCATACGTTGCGGAGTGCGTCGCGCCTTCACCGTTACATCCTGCAATTGATGCACTTTATTCGTAATAGTATCACTCTTCTGTTGCGCCTCCAACCCCAAAGGAAGCAGACACAGCAGGCAGAATGCACGAAACCACAGCTCACGGGCCAGGTTAGTTATTCTCATATAAACGAACATTAAATTGAAACATAGTTTATCCCGACGCTCTTTCCTCGAAAGCAACAGGCATTGACTTCGTTTTGCAGGTCTTCTGACTTACTCCGTAAATTTACCCGCCTTCCCACCTTAATATATGGCAGTGGCATAAAGTGATTGGTAAACCGTTCATCAATGGAGTTCACAGCAGCGGGACTGTTCGGGATTTACACCCGATTCCCTTTTCATCCGGAGCTTCGCCAAGGAAGCTTCTTCGGAACAAAACGTTGCAAAGGTAGGAAGAGGAATTCAAATATACAACTATAAGTAGTACCTAATAGGTATTAAAATCACTAAATATACCTAAAGATGATGATTGACTTCCGATGGCAGATAGTGTACCTTTGCAAACAAAATTACTAAGCACAATGAACAGGTTTTCTTCACTGATTATATCGATACTTTTAGGTGTACTACCCGCTGTTGCCCAGCAGACTTACACGATGACGGGTACAGTACGCGATGCAGAAACGAAGGAAGCATTGAGTTTTGCCACCATTCAACTAAACTCTTTAAAGAAAAATGACTATGGAGCCATTACTGCAGCCGATGGTCATTATAGCCTCATCGGGTTACCTGCCGGAACGTATACCGCGACTGTCTCTTACCTCGGATATCAGACATATATAAAAGAGGTTACCATTATAAAAAATACCTCCCTTACTTTTTACCTCACCTCTTCGGCCACCTCTCTCAACGAAGTGGTTATCACCGCTTCCGAATCAAAGGGAATCACCAGTGCATCTAAAATAGGATTAACGGCCATGAAGCATCTGCAACCCACCAGTTTTACCGACTTACTCGAACTGCTGCCGGGAAGCAAAGCAAGCGTACCTGCCATGGGAGCTGCCAACCTTATTCACTTACGCGAAGCAGGTAGTACCAGCGAAGCTATCTCTTCTTTGGGAGTGGGCTTTGTAGTCGATGGAGCTCCGGTCAATACCGATGGCAATTTGCAATATGTACCAGGTACCAATCAGTTCAATCAGGCACGCGAATCGGTTTCGAGAGGTGTGGATATGCGTACCCTTTCTACCGATAATATAGAGAGTGTGGAAATTGTGCGAGGCATTCCTTCTGTAGCCTATGGCAATCTGACCGGAGGTGTGGTACTTATCAATCGTAAACAAACAGCATCACCCCTGACAGCACGCTTCAAAGCCGATCAGTATAGCAAATTGTTCTCGGTAGGAAAAGGATTTCGCCCTACCGATGAGCACAATGTGCTCAACATGGATCTCAGTTATCTGGACTCAAAGGTAGATCCACGCAACAGTCTTGAGAACTATAAACGCATCACAAGCTCCCTGCGATGGAACGCCGACCGCATGCCGGGACATCATAAAACGATGAACTGGAACCTTTCGGCCGACTATACAGGTTCGATTGATGATACGAAAACAGACAAAGACATCACCCTGAAAGAGAACCGCTACCGAGCTAGTTACCACCAATTTTCGTTGGCAGGACGATGGAACTTGAAGTTTTCGGACACCTCCTTCATCAGAGCCTTGCGTGCCAATGTCTCCTTATCGCAAGAGATAAATGAAACAACCGAAACCAAATCGGTATCGATCGATCGCCCCATGGCCATACCCAGTAGTACCGAATCGGGTGAAGCAGACGGCATCTACCTACCCTACAACTACATCGCAAAGATGGTTATCGATGGTAAACCCTTTTATGTCAACAGTTCTTTCGCAGGCGACTTTGCCTTTCGCTGGTTCCAAAGCACACACCGTTTGAGAGCAGGTTTGGAATGGGCATACAATAAGAATTTCGGAAACGGACAGGTGTACGACGTCACCCGGCCGCTTACCGTTGCCTCCACTACCCGTCCACGGAGTTACCGCGATATACCTGCCCGGCAAACAGCTTCTTTCTACATCGAAGATCAAGTAAAACTCTCTTTGGGCAAGCACCGACTCTATCTGGAGGCCGGTTTGAGAGGCAACACGTTGCTTCATCTATCGAGTCGGTTTGCCATGAAGAGCCGTCTATATCTTGACCCACGCCTAAACCTGCAATGGCGGATGCCTGCCTTCGGAGCACAGAAAGATTGGTTTGTCGACCTATCCGGAGGCATCGGTTGGCTATCGAAGATGCCTACTACGGCACAGTTATACCCCGACTTCAAGTACGTCGATGTGGTGCAGCTAAACTATTATCACAACAATCCCGACTATCGCCGCATCAACCTGAATACCTATAAGTGGGACAATACCAATTACAATCAAGAACCGGCTCGTAACCAGAAATGGGAAGTGCGGCTTGCACTCTCGCACCGGGGAAATGAATTTAGCGTAACCTACTTTCAGGAACGGATGAACAATGCCTTTCGAGACATTTCCTATTACCGCACTTTTCAATACAAGAAGTACGACGTGAGCTCCATTGATCCGTCGACCATTACGGCAAAGCCGGATTTATCGGACTTGTCTTATGTACCCGACACGCTCATCAACACCTTTACACAAAGCGGAAACGGAACACGCGTTCGCAAACAAGGAATCGAGTTTCAGTTTGCTTCACAGCGCATCAAAGCATTGAAAACTAAAATCACCATCAACGGTGCTTGGTTTCGTACCATCTATAGTAATAGTGTGCCGAAATACGAAGAATCGTCCATATTCCTCAACGGAAAACAGTTGAGTTATATCGGTGTATACGACTGGGAGGATGGAACAGAAAAGCAACAATTCAACACCAACGTGATGTTCGACACCTACCTGGAGCGATTGGGATTGATCTTTTCGACCTCTGCCCAATGCTCTTGGTTTAGCAACAGCAAAGCATTGTGGAACAATGGTACCCCTGTTGAGTATATCGACAACACCGGAACGGTACACCCTTTCACCGCTTCAAGTGCCGAAAATGCAGAGTTGCAACATTTAATAACCAACTATTCTGCAGCCTATTTTGATCGTAAAACAATCCCTTTTGCCATGGACATCAATCTCAAGGCAACCAAGAAGATAGGTCGATATATGAATCTGTCATTGTTCGTCAACAAACTGCTCACGGTATATCCCGATTATTACTCGGGCACTCAACTGATGCGGCGCACCTCCTCACCTTATTTCGGTATGGAGGCAAACCTCACCTTTTAATATTTCAGTCAAGTTAATCAACTCATTATATGTTTAATTTAACCATCATAACAATGAAAATGAAGAATTTCAATCTGGCCCTATTGCTGGCCGCTTCGCTTGCCTTTGGGGCTTGCAGCAACAACGAAGAGATCAAGGTGTCGGAAGTAACGCTAGGCATTACGCTGCCTGCTTTATCCGAAGGAACGATTACGCTCAAAAGCGGAACGTACACCTTTACAAACATAAGCAACGGACTGGAAACACCGGTAGATTATGCCGGCACGCAGGTAACACTACCCGACGGACTATACAACGTCAGCTTTATCGGTAAAGCCGATCTTACCACTGCCCAAACCACCGAGGTCAACGTTCAGGGCATTCAACAAAACGTATCGGTTACAGGCGGAGCGATGAATCTGGCTATCACGCTCCATATACGCAATGCGAACGAACAGGGAAACTTCGTGATTGCCGAAGTCTTTTCGGGCGGAACCATTCACCCTACTACCAATAAAGCCTATAATGGCGATCAATACATCCGCATCTACAACAACTCGAACCAAACACTCTATGCCGATAGTTTGATACTGCTCGAATCTGAATTCGTCACAACCCGCAAGCAAGATTACACACCCAATATCATGGGCGAAGCGATGACTGTTCAGGCCATAGCCATGATTCCGGGCAACGGAAAGCAACACCCCATCGCTCCGGGTGCTTACATTACCCTTTGCGATAATGCGACCGATCATTCCATCGAAAATTCAAACTCATTGAATCTGTCGACTGCCGATTTCGAGTGGTATACCGGGTCGACCAATGCCAACTATCCCGATATTGACAATCCGGCAGTTCCCAACCTGGATATGATATATAATTATACTAAAACCATCTGGGTGCTAACCAAACAAGGAAACAGAGCCTACGCTATCGGCCGTTTACCGAAAGGAGTCACTCCGCAAAACTATCTCAAAGACTACACATACGATTGCCACTATACACTTGCCAACGGCAATCCTACCAAAGAGTTTAAATACTACAAGTTCCCCAATAGCTGGATTATCGATGCAGTCAACATGAGCCCTAAGAACAGCTATGTATGGAATGTAGTCGATGCTTCGCTCGACATGGGCTTTACCTACATTAACGCAATGAACAGTACCATCGAAAACGCCGGTAAGGCAGTCGTGCGCAAGATAGCCTATAAAGAAGACAACCGCGATGTATTGCAAGATACCAATAACTCTACGGTCGATTTTACCCCTTCGGTACGCGCCACCCTGCTTCCTAAGCATTAATTCAATCATTATAACTCCACCCTGCATGAAACGATCTGTCTTCCTCTTTCTACTTCTCCTGCCCATGTGCCCGGCAGTTGCTTCGGCACAGTCGGCAGATTCACTCAGCGTAGAACAAAGAAGGTTGCTAACAGAAACCCCCGTTGCCACCTTTGGCGAAACAGCGATTCACAATGCTGCTATGCGTTATCGGCAATACCCGTTCAGCCTCACCACAACGAGTTTGAACCATTACTATGACCAACGGGGCGATGCAACACTCGTACAAGAAGGAACTGCCAGCCGAAACACCTCCCTCGAGGTAGAATCGTTTGTTCAACTCTCGAATAAGAGTAGGGCTTTCGGGCAGGCTTCCTATCGCAACGGACGTCGCGAGCATGTGCGATGGAATGAGAACAGCGACTTTTCTCTCATCTATCCCTATGTAACGGGCGACTCAATCGGAGGATTCATGAAAGAAGAAGAGTATCGATTCATGGGAGGATATGCCCATCGTCTGGGTGCATGGACGCTGGGCGGGCAATTGGCTTACCGGGCCTCTATCGCCTATCGCGATAAAGACCCTCGCCCACGCAATGTGGTGTCAGACCTCGAAGCAAGCATGGCATTGGCACGCTTACTAAACCGTTCGTATACCATCGGCACCTCTGTTCACGCCCGTAAATATACACAGGATAGTAGCATCAGTTTTCTGGCTGATAAAGGTGCTACTTCTGTTTCGCAGATGCTTGGCATGGGAGTTGAGTACATCCGCTTTGCCGGTACACAAACATCGACCCGCCATGCAGGCACCGGAATGGGAGGTAGCGTTGACCTGTCTCCCACTCAAGGTAATGGATTCTCGGCTTCGTTGCGTGGCGATTATTTCCATTTTGTCAAAGAGCTAAACAGCCTCAACTATGCACCGATGGTGGAAGCTACGGAAACAACAATGGCTGTCGATCTGGCATGGACAAAGCAAACAAGAGCTTGGTATCGAGGTCTTAAAATACAGGGAGTGAAAAAAACACGCAACGGAACGGAGAATATCTTCGGAGATGCTTCGGGCAATGTTTATCCGCAGATCAGCAGTGTACAACAATACCGCAGCACAGCAGCACAGCTTACACTGAGCGGTATGGTAGGACAACCCATCGGGCTTAGTCAACGTACGCATGGTTGGGTACTCCTGCCGCAAGTAGGATACGAATCGATCAGCAGCGAGCATAAGGAAGCCGCCCGCCGCTTCGAAGCATCCCATCTGCGTGCAACCATCGAGTTGCAATGGCATTGGCAACTATCCAAGTTATTGTTCACAACAGGCGGTGGTACGGAATACTTAAAAAAGCTCCGAACAGATGGCTTGCTTCCGGGTATTACCTCCAACAGTTCTTCGGGTAAGGCACTGCTGAGCAATATCCAATACCTAAGCGACAGTCACGTTACAGCACGACTATTTGTCCGAGCTGATTATGAATTGACGAGGAGGTATGCCCTTTTCCTATCGGCCGCATATCGGTACCAACACTACCAACGAAGCGGAGAGACACACGCTGGAACAGCCTCGCTCGGCTTCTTATTTTAAAACAAAAATTACTTACTTATTAACAATAAATTAAAAAATGAAACAAATGACTTTTTTTGCCGCTTTAGTGGCAGCGATTCTTCTGGGAACTTCTTGTGGTGGTAACAAAACACAAAACGCTGAACAAGCAGAAACACATACAGCCGATCGGGCAAACAGTGCACTCGAAGTGGACAGCTTGCTGGCTCATGCCGAAACATTGGCCGGCAAAGAGGTAACCATCGAAGGGGTATGTACCCACATCTGCAAACACGGTGGTCGCAAAATCTTCCTCATGGGAAGCGATGATACGCAAACCATTCGCATAGAGGGAGGCAGCGTAGGCAAATTCGATCAGAAATGCGTTAACAGCGTAGTGCGTGTAACGGGTATCTTGAAAGAACAACGCATCGACGAAGCTTACCTGCAAAACTGGGAAGCCCAACTTAAAGCAGCAGCAGCCGAGCAGCACGGCAATGGCGAAGCAGGATGCAGCACCGAGAAGAAAGCCCGTGGCGAAACAGCCAACACACCCGAGGCTCGCATAGCCGACTTTCGCAATAAGATAGCGCAGCGCAAAGCCAGTAACGGAAAAGAATACCTGTCGTTCTACTTCATGGAAGCCACGAACTATGACATTCAGCCTTAACACCTGCCGCAAATGGAGCCGGGTGGTGCACCGCGATCTTTCTTTCTTCTTCTCGGGTATGTTGATCATTTATGCCATTTCGGGTATTGTAATGAATCATCGCGACACGATTAACCCGCATTTCTCGATTGAGCGCAAAGAGTATACCCTTACTCCGCTGCCCACTCCTGCAAAAGAGATCGGGAAAGAGGAGGTAATGACGATACTGCAACCACTCGGCGAAGCAGGCAACTACACCAAGCACTACGCTCCCAAAGCCGGACAGCTTAAGGTGTTCCTCAAAGGGGGGTCGAATCTACAGGTAGATACCGACACAGGAGCAGCCGTTTACGAGTCGGTAAAGCGACGTACCGTGCTCAGTGCCATGACACGCCTGCACTACAACCCCGGACAGTGGTGGACACTTTTTGCCGATACCTTTGCCGTAGGCCTTATCCTTATTACCCTCAGCGGTATCGTAATGCTAAAAGGGAAAAAAGGAATCGGCGGACGCGGCGGATGGGAGTTTGCCGCCGGTATCGCTCTACCGCTACTCTTTCTTTTGTTCTTCTAAAAAGAACGCAAAGCTAATGTTAACGATTAAAAAACAAATACACTGTAATGGAACAGATCATCGAATGTAAAAACCTCACCCACTACTATGGCAAGAGGCTCATCTATCAAGACTTGAGTTTCAACGTACCCAAAGGGCGTATCCTGGGATTGTTGGGAAAAAACGGAACAGGCAAAACCACTACCATCAATATTCTGAGTGGTTATCTTAAACCTCGCTCAGGCGAATGCCGCATCTTCGGCAGTGAGGTACAGAGCATGGACCCTGCCTTGCGACAAAACATCGGACTGCTGATCGAAGGACACGTTCAGTACCAGTTCATGACACTTACCCAGATTGAGAAATTTTATGCTGCATTTTACCCCAACTGGAAGAAGGAAGCCTACTACGAACTGATGAAAAAACTGCAAGTAGCTCCGGGACAGCGCATCTCGCGTATGTCATGCGGTCAGCGTTCGCAGGTAGCATTGGGGCTTATTCTGGCACAGAACCCCGAACTATTGATACTTGACGATTTCTCACTAGGGCTCGACCCCGGTTATCGCCGCCTCTTTGTGGATTATCTGCGCGACTATGCGCAAGCAGAGAGCAAAACCGTGTTCCTCACCTCGCATATTATTCAGGATATGGAACGCCTCATCGACGATTGCATCCTGATGGATTACGGACGCATACTGGTACAAAAACCTGTCGGCCAACTGCTCAACGAAGTACGTCGCTATACCTGTACCGTTCCCGAAGGGTACGAGCTGCCATCCATCGAAGGTCTTTATCACCCATCGGTACTACGCAACACGTTGGAAACCTTCTCTTTTCTACCTCCCACCGAGGTAGAGGCAAAGCTACATACGATGGCCGTGCCGTTTACAAACTTACACTCCGAAAAAGTGAACTTAGAAGACGCCTTCATCGGCTTAACCGGTAAATATTAAAAAATCATGAACGCTATATTTTATAAAGAATGGATCAAAACACGGTGGTATTTTCTGCTGGCCGTGGTCACTACTTTAGGCTTTTCGGGCTATTGCATGCTACGCATCAACCGCGTTGCCGAGCTCAAAGGAATCGAACACGTATGGGAGGTCATGTTGCAACGCGATGCCATCTTCATTGATCTGCTGCAATTCGTTCCGTTGCTGGTAGGTATACTGCTGGCAGTGGTTCAGTTTGTACCCGAGATGCAACGCAAATGCCTCAAGCTCACCCTACATCTCCCCTATCCGGCCTTACGGATGATCGCCACCATGTTGCTGTCGGGAGTTATGCTACTGCTGATCTGCTTTGGCAGCAATCTACTATTGATGGATACTTACCTAGGATCTGTATTGGCTCCCGAGTTGAAAGCCCATATTTTACTAAGTGCCCTTCCATGGTATCTGGCAGGCATAGCAGGTTATCTACTCATTTCGTGGGTCTGTTTGGAACCTTCCTGGAAACGAAGACTACCTAACCTACTCATTGCCGTTCTGCTGTTGCGTGTGTTCTTCCTTTCGTCGACACCCGAGGCCTACAACTCCTTTCTGCCTTGGTTGGCGGTGTATACCTTACTAACAGCCTCATTCACCTGGATCTCTATTGTACGATTCAAAATGGGCAAACAAGATTGATAATTCCTAACAACAACAACTATGACTCGTTTTAGCAAACTATTTTTATATTTTACCGTTGCCCTGTTGCTACTTTGGCAACTGCCGTGGTGCTACCGTTTCTTCACTTCAAAAGCCGAGAAATCTCCTTTCACGCTCTACAGCACCGTTATCGGCGATTTTGTTCAGATGAGCCCCGAAGGCGACAAAGGATTGGTTCGTCGCGATCTGAAGGGGAATCTCTATACACAGGCTGAATTTGACAGTATTCTGCCCCTGTTTTATGCCCGCCAACTAATGGCCGACGAACGTTTTCCCGACAGTATTCGTGGTGTAGCGGTTACCCCCCGAATGGCTCAGGTAGAGAGCTTTACCTTTCGGGTTATTCCGTCGGATATCAATGCGCCTCACATCGGGCTCTATCCATTGTTAGAGTCTATGTCGGGCCGGGTAGATCTGAAAATGCCCGACGATGTATTCCGTATCACCAACCGCGGCATCGAGTTTGTCGATATCGCTTCCAACAGCATCGACCTGCCCAAAAGCAAACAGTTCACCCAAGCGATGCTTCGCAAGGGATTTCGCTTTCCGGCACTCGAAATAGCCGGAAACCCTACCACACGCAAAGAGTATGACGAAGGGTATCTGCTACTCGATGCAAACCGTCAACTGTTTCACCTGAAAAAGACCAAAGACCGCCCATACGTTCGCAACGTTCAACTACCCCACGGGCTGCAATTGGAGCACCTGTTCGTGACCGAGTTCAAGAACCGCCGAACACTGGCTTTCATGACCGATACGGATCATGCATTTTATGCCCTCAACAATAAAACCTATGAGGTGGTGAAAATTGGCGTACCGTCTTATGACCCGCAAACGGAGGCGATAACCATTTTGGGCAATATGTTCGACTGGACCATACGCATTGCATCAACCCAGACAGATAATTATTATGCCGTACGTGCCGATGATTATTCGCTCATCAAAAAGTTCGAGAATCAATCGACCGAAAGCGATCATCTACCTTCGCTTGCCTTTACCTCGGGGATGGATAAGTTTGTGAAATTACGCGTTGAGTAATTAACACTTTTAACTATTTTATTTCCTGCCAATATCTTTCTTTGCAAGAGTACGTATTCCTATCAGATAAGAGTACGTACTCTTGCTGGCAAAGAATACGTTATTAACACATGCTTAAATAGGAAGTCATGCGAGGCAAGAAAAGGTTATTTTCAATCGTTTGAACAAACGACATATTCATCTATAATACAGATATTTATAGAAAAACACACTTATTAATTGACTGTCATTCTCTTTGTTTGCCCTGTTCTTGTTTTTTTTATTTATCGATACTTGCGAGAGCAATACTTATGCATAAGATAAATAATAAAAAGAAGTCATCATCCAAGATTACGATGTAAATGGTTCTCTATGGGTGTTGGCACAAGAGAACAACATTCCACTCAGAATAATAAAATTGGAAACGATAGAAATTTCTGATAACAGCTATCAGTATATGCACAGCCTGCCGGTTTACTAAGTTTTTGAAAGCCGATGATATGCTCAATGTGTTTGAACCGCCTCTATCAATAAAGTGATATTACTCATAAACAGCTTCACCGAAATAGCAAGCAGAATAATACCGAAGAATTTGCGAATGAGATAAATTCCTCCTTTGCCCAGGAAACGTTCGACACGTCCGGTCATACTCAGCACAAAATAGACCCAAATCATATTGAGTATCAAAGCAATTACAATATTCATACTGGCATATTCGGCTCGCAAAGAGAGCAGTGTAGTAAAGGCACCGGCACCAGCAAGCAACGGAAAGACTAAAGGGACTAAGGTAGCCTCTTTGATGGGGCCTTGGTTTTTAAATATCTCGACATCGAGCAGCATCTCGAGAGACATAAGGAAGATAACCAATGCACCTGCCACGGCAAACGATTCAATATCGACATGGAAAAGTTTGAGCATAAAATCGCCTGCATAAAAGAAACCAATCATCAGCCCAAAAGATATTAAGGTAGCTTTTAACGCATTGACACCCTGCCCCCGCTCTCGTAGATTGATGATAATGGGAATGGAACCAATAATATCGATAACGGCAAACAGTACAATAAATGCACTAACCATCTGCTGAAGATTAAAGTCTGCAAACATAGTATCCTCCTTTTTTATGCAAATATAGTTTATTTATATGCACGCTCCAAGTGTTCGTTTTCTGAATTGCGTTCATAATTAAGAAATAATAAAAAAAACAAAAAGAGAGGAGCTACAACTACAGTAAGCCGCTATTATACCTACCTTTGTGCCTACAAATTAGAAGATTAAGTAAAATGGACACCACAATGTATGATACTCTTTTGCAATTACCTTTATTCCAAGGTCTTTGCCACGAAGACTTCAGTAAGATACTGGAAAAAGTAAAATTGCACTTTCTGAAGTACAAGGCAGGAGATGTAATTATGGAAAGCAGAAGTTCTTGTGACCAACTAATCTTTCTACTCAAGGGCGAAATTTCGTCCATGACAACCTCGCAGGATGAGACTTACACCATTGTAGAACATGCCGAGGCACCTTATGTGATTGAGCCGCACGCACTGCTGGGAATGAACATCAACTACGCCTCTTCGTATGTGGCTCGTACCGAAGTCAATGCCATAAGCATCAGCAAATCTTTTGTGCTGAATGCATTGCTCAATTACGACATCTTCCGCTTGAATTATATGAATTTTATCAGCAATCGGGCACAGGCTCTCTACGCACAGCTATGGCAAGAGGCTCCGTTGGATCTGATCGACAAGATTGTACGCTTTCTTCACATGCATATTGAAAAGCCACAAGGCGAGAAGATTATTAAGGTAAAAATGGAAGATTTAGCGAGCTATCTGGACGACACGCGATTGAATGTATCGAAAACACTGAATATATTGCAAGAGTCGGGCTTATTGTTGCTACGCCGAAAAGAGATTGTGATTATGGATACCGAAAAGCTAATGGACTGGAACGAAGCCCGAAAAATCGAAATGAAGTAACTACCTACCTACTTAGCGTTAAGAACCAACGCGTTATTCATGATAAATGGGTATTTCAGATGTAGCATAACCAGTCTATATTTGCATCATCACAAATATAAATTGATTATGAGTAAAATTGGTGTATTTTATGGTTCCACAACCGGAACAACCGAAGAGATAGCCCAACGCATTGCCGAAAGGCTGAGTGTTTCTACAAATGATATTCACGATGCTTCGAAGCTCAACGAAGAGATAGCCGGAGAGTACGATGTTTTGGTACTGGGAACTTCAACCTGGGGAGCGGGTGAACTGCAAGATGACTGGTACGATGGTATCAAAGTGCTTAAAAAGATGGATCTTTCACAGAAATCAATAGCGTTGTTCGGGTGTGGAGATGCAGACTCGTACAGCGATACGTTTTGCGACGGTATGGGCATCTTATATGAAGAGTTGAAGTCAAGCGGTTGCCGGTTTATCGGGGCAACAGCCATCACCGGATACACATTTGATGCATCTACAGCTGTCGTTGACGGAGCATTTGTAGGCCTACCATTGGATGAGGTAAACGAGGATGATAAAACTGCGGAGCGTATTGCTCGGTGGACAGAAGAGTTACAAAAACAAATTCATTAACCGCAAACGACCACACATTATGGGCAATGGAGGAAATATCCCGGGAGAGGTGAAAATATTCATGAATCACCTGTATGAGTTCAAAAAGGGCGTACGCAATATGGTGCTTTATACGGTGAAGCGGGAGCATGAGGGGTTTATGACACAGCGATTGGAAAATCAAGACATCAGTTACATTATACAGGAAGTGGGGGAAACTAAAATCAATCTTTTCTTTGGTAAACCGGAATGCTTGGAAGCCATCAGACACATGATTCTACGTCCGCTAAACCAATTAACCCCCGAAGAAGACTTCATACTGGGAGCCATGCTGGGATATGACATCTGCCAACAATGTAAACGGTATTGCGGAAAAAGAAGAGCATAAAAAAA
>NZ_HG726020.1:934398-1034304 GCF_000499785.1 Bacteroides neonati
GATTTCTGAATTAAGAAGGTCGGTTAGTAGCTTTTTTTAGCATATCAGCCTTGCAGGAGCAAAGCTAAATCTTATTCCCACTCGATAGTTGCAGGTGGTTTAGAGCTGATATCGTAAGTAACGCGGTTAACACCCTTTACTTTATTAATAATATCGTTAGATACCTTGCCAAGGAACTCGTAAGGCAAATGTGCCCAATCGGCTGTCATTGCATCGGTAGAGGTTACAGCACGCAAAGCAACTGCTCGCTCGTATGTACGCTCATCTCCCATTACACCTACCGACTGAACCGGAAGCAAGATCACACCTGCTTGCCATACTTGATCATACAAGCCCCAATCACGCAATCCTTGAATAAAGATATCGTCGGCATTTTGTAGTATTTGTACTTTCTCGGGGGTAATATCACCTAAGATACGTACTGCCAGTCCAGGTCCGGGGAAAGGGTGGCGAGTAATAAGATGCTCGGGCATACCTAACTCACGACCTACGCGACGTACTTCATCTTTGAATAACAGACGAAGGGGTTCGCATAGTTTAAGGTGCATCTTCTCTGGAAGTCCACCTACATTGTGATGGCTCTTGATAACGGTTCCGGTGATAGAAAGAGATTCGATAATATCGGGATAAATGGTGCCTTGTGCCAACCATTTTACATCTTTAATCTTATGAGCTTCAACATCAAATACATCGATAAAACCGCTACCGATGATCTTACGCTTGGCTTCGGGTTCAGTTACACCGGCCAATTCGCTGAAGAACTTCTCACTGGCATCAACGCCAATAACGTTCAGTCCCAAGCATTCGTAATCTTTCATTACGTTCTTGAACTCGTTCTTACGCAACAAACCGTGGTCTACAAAAACACAGGTAAGATTCTTGCCAATGGCACGATTCAACAACACGGCTGCTACCGATGAGTCAACACCACCACTCAAAGCCAATACCACCTTGTCATCGCCCAACTGTGCTTTCAGTTCGGCAACAGTGCTTTCGATAAACGAAGCCGGACTCCAATCTTGCTTGCAACCACAAACATCGACTACAAAGTTTTTCAGCATCTGTGTTCCGTCTTCACTATGGAACACCTCGGGATGGAACTGTACGCCCCACACTTGCTCATTCTCAATCTGATAAGCAGCAATAGCTACCTTATCTGTCGAAGCGATGGTTTTGAAGTTGGAAGGAATAGCCGTAATCGTATCACCATGACTCATCCATACCTGAGAGTTTTCTTTTACCCCTTTGAATAAGACGTTGTCTTTGCAAAAAGATGCCAGATGAGCACGACCATATTCGCGTGTTCCTGCCGGTTCTACCTTACCTCCATTGCTGTAAGAAAGGAATTGTGCACCGTAGCAAATACCCAGAATAGGATACTTACCCCGAATTTCGTTCAAATCAACCTTAAACGCGTTCTCGTCGTATACCGAGAAAGGGCTTCCGGAAAGAATAACTCCTTTTACAGTCGGATCTCCTTTCGGAAATTTATTATAAGGCACAATCTCGCAATAAGTATCCATTTCGCGCACCCGACGACCAATAAGCTGCGTAGTCTGTGAACCGAAATCAAGAATAATAATCTTTTCCTGCATATATAATCTATATTGTTTTGAGTAAATGATTTGCAAAAGTATGAAAAAGTATGCAATCTACTGGAAGTATAAGCGAAAAAAAAGCAATTTTGCATAATAACAACCTTTAAAAGCATAGACCGGCCAATGAAATAGGTATCATAAGCTTATCAGCAACAAGTAATGGGCATTACTTAAAGAGTCGTTGTATGGGAGAAAACAGTAAATGAACATTCACGACAAATCAGCCAAAGATAACGACTGAATCTTTGGCTGATTTAGGGGTAAGGCACCCTCTATTTCTTACTTTGTTCTTTCAATAAATCACGAATTTCAGTAAGTAAGACCTCCTCTTTGGTGGGTACAGGAGGTGCGGGAGGTGCAGCGGGCGTTTCTTTTTTCTGCGTTAACCGCGTAATTAATTTAATAAAGAGAAAGATAAAGAAGGCGATAATCAGAAAATCAAAAGCCGTCTGCAGGAAGTTGCCATAGTTCAATGTAACAGCTGCTGCTGTCTCTTTACCGTCTGCACCTATCTGTGCCGCCTTTATCACCCACTTCAAATCGGCGAAGTTGACCCCTCCAACCAACAAGCCGATAGTAGGCATGATCAGATCGGATACAGCCGATGAAACGATCTTTCCAAACGCACCGCCGATGACTACACCGACAGCCATATCAATCACATTTCCTCTCATGGCAAAAGCCTTAAAGTCTTGTAAAAACGTACTCTTTCCCATCTTTTTTTATATTTAATATTAATTTAATGTGCGAATATAAAAACATTTTCGTACTTTTGCACCGCATTTAGGAAATAAATGCAAGTTCAGAAACAAATTTGAACAAATATTATAAAAACCCTTAAAAGTTTAAACAAAATGATTAAAGTAGGTATTAATGGATTCGGACGTATCGGACGTTTCGTTTTCCGCGCTGCTCAGACAAGAAATGACATTGAAATCGTAGCTATCAACGACCTTTGCCCGGTTGACTACCTAGCTTATATGCTGAAGTATGATACAATGCACGGTATCTTTGACGGTACTATCGAAGCTGATGTTGAAAACAGCAAATTGATCGTTAACGGTAAAGCTATCCGCATCACTGCAGAAAGAAATCCGGCTGACTTGAAATGGGATGCTGTAGGCGCTGAATATGTTGTTGAAGCAACAGGTTTGTTCCTGACTCAAGAAAAAGCTCAAGGTCATATCACTGCTGGTGCAAAATATGTAGTAATGTCAGCTCCTTCTGGTGACGCTACTCCTATGTTCGTTTGCGGTGTTAACGAAAATACATATGCAGGACAACAGTTCGTATCGAACGCATCTTGTACTACTAACTGCTTGGCTCCGATCGCTAAGGTATTGAACGACAAGTTCGGTATCGTTGACGGTTTGATGACTACTGTTCACTCTACAACTGCAACTCAAAAAACTGTTGACGGTCCTTCTATGAAAGACTGGAGAGGTGGACGTGCTGCTGCTGGTAACATCATCCCTTCATCTACTGGTGCTGCTAAAGCTGTAGGTAAAGTAATTCCTGCTTTGAACGGCAAATTGACTGGTATGTCAATGCGCGTTCCTACTTTGGACGTTTCTGTAGTTGACTTGACTGTTAACTTGGCTAAGCCTGCTACTTACGCTGAAATCTGTGCTGCTATGAAAGAAGCTTCAGAAGGCGAATTGAAGGGTATCCTTGGATACACTGAAGATGCAGTTGTTTCTTCTGACTTCTTGGGCGACGCTCGTACTTCTATCTTTGATGCAAAAGCTGGTATCGCTTTGACTGATACTTTCGTAAAAGTTGTATCTTGGTATGATAACGAAATCGGTTACTCTAACAAAGTTCTTGACCTGATTGCTCACATGGCAACAGTAAACAAGTAATTTGTTACTTACCATACAGAAGGCTGCTTCGGGAAACCGGGGCAGCCTTTTTTCGTAGGGTGATATTCTTTGTTAAAAAAAGAAGCAATACGACTAAACCTATCTGTTATTTTAGTAGCTTTGTATTCAATAATATATAAACCAAACCATTCAACTATTAGGCTTATATGAGAAAATTAAATGTAACATTGATATTACTTTGCATAATGAATATGATAAATGCACAAAATCCTTTTTTTGAAATTAGCGATACACCTCATGGAACGGCTCCATTCGATAAAATCAAAACAGAACATTACGAACCCGCTATCCTAGAAGGCATCCGCCAACAAACAGCCATCGTAGATGCCATCGTTCAGAACCCTGAATTGCCTACCTTTGCCAACACCATTGAAACATACGAGAAGTCGGACGCATTGCTTGGGAGAGTCTTATCGGTCTTCTTCAACCTAAACAGTGCAGAAACCAATGATGAACTACAGCTGTTGGCACAAAAGATGACACCGGTACTGAGTGAGCACAGCAACAACATCAACCTGAACGAAAAACTGTTTAGTCGCATCAAAGCGGTTTACGATCAAAAAAGCAGCCTCTCTTTAACCCCCGAACAAACAAAGCTCTTAGACGATATATACGATGGTTTTATCCGTAGAGGAGCTAATCTGCAAGGAGAGGCGAAAGAGAAGTATCGCGAATTATCGAAAGAACTGAGCAACCTAACCTTGCAGTTCGACGAGAATAATCTCAAAGAGGTAAACAACTATCAACTGGTACTGACCGATCGGGCACAGCTTGCCGGATTACCGAACAGCTTTATCGAAGCAGCCAAAGAGACAGCCAAAGAGAAAGGCGTCGAAGGATGGGTATTCACCCTGCAAGCACCAAGCTACGGTCCTTTCATGACCTATGCCGACAATCGCGATCTGCGCAAAGAGCTTTACCTGGCTTACAATACCAAATGCCTGCACGATAACGAATACAACAACCTCGAGATCGTGAAGAAAATAGCCAATACACGTATGGCCATTGCCCAACTGCTGGGCTATGATACGTATGCTGCCTATTCACTCAAAAACCGCATGGCCGAAAACAGCGATGCTGTTTATAAATTATTGAACCAACTACTCGATGCCTATACACCGACCGCCCAAAAGGAGTATCGGGAAGCACAAGAACTGGCTCGTGAGGTTCAAGGAAGTGACTTCACATTAATGCCCTGGGATTGGAGCTACTATGCAAACAAATTGAAAGATAAGAAATTCAGCATTAACGAGGAGATGCTTCGCCCCTACTTCGAACTATCGCAAGTCAAGGAGGGAGTCTTCGGATTGGCTACGAAATTGTATGGTATCACCTTCAAGAAAAACACCGCTATACCGGTCTATCATAAAGATGTAGACGCGTATGAGGTATTCGATAAAGATGGTAGCTACCTGGCAGTATTGTATACCGACTTTCATCCGAGAGCCGGCAAACAATCGGGTGCATGGATGACCGATTATAAAGGACAATGGATCGAGAAGGAAAGCGGTGAGAACAGTCGCCCACACATCTCTATCGTAATGAACTTTACCAAACCGACCGAAAGCACACCGGCCTTGCTTAGCTTTGAAGAAGTGGAAACGTTTCTGCATGAGTTTGGCCATGCGCTGCATGGTATCTTTGCCAATTCTACCTACGAGAGTTTGAGTGGCACAAGTGTATATCGTGATTTCGTAGAATTACCCTCGCAGATCATGGAGAACTTCGCTATCGAAAAGGAATTCCTTAATACATTTGCCAAACACTATCAAACGGGCGAATTACTACCGGCAGAGTTAATCCAACGCATAGTCGATGCTTCGAACTTTAATGCAGCCTATGCCTGCTTACGACAAGTGAGCTTCGGCTTACTCGATATGGCATGGTACTCACGTAACACACCTTTCGAGGGTGATGTAAAAGCATACGAACAACAAGCTTGGGCAAAAGCACAAGTACTTCCGGTTGTAGAGGAAGCTTGCATGAGTACACAGTTCTCGCACATCTTTGCCGGAGGATATTCCGCCGGATACTATAGCTACAAATGGGCCGAAGTATTGGATGCCGATGCATTCTCCTTATTTAAGCAAGAAGGTATTTTCAATCATGAAGTGGCTGAGTCATTCCGCAAGAACATCTTGTCGAAGGGAGGAACAGAACACCCCATGGTACTATACAAACGCTTCCGTGGACAAGAGCCTACGATCGATGCGCTTTTAATTCGAAACGATATTAAGAACTAAATGAAGAGACAAATCATGAAGAATTATAAATGGATGTTACTCTTGTGCACCTGCCTGTCTGTTTTGACAGCGTGCAACAACACGGACAATGTACAACAAATATTCACTGGGAAGACATGGAAACTGTCTGTTATCAAATATGCCGGAACCGACAAGGAATGTAAAGACTACTGGGTAGAGGGAGGCGCATTCAACCAAGCAAAGTTCGAAGCAAGCAACAAGATACTAACCAATGATAAAAGCTCGTTTACATTAGAGTTTTCGGGTACTGCAATAGGCGAAGAAATAAGCGGAAAGGCTAAAGGAAAAGCCTACACAGTAAGCTTTAACGATGTATCATGGAAAGCAAATGGAAGAAGTAACGATTTCTCAATAGCCATCAAAGCAACAACTGACAAAGATGTATTGGCCACTGCTTTTCTGAATGCTCTTTCCAACGCTACCTCGTATGGTGGAAACGACGGTAACCTTTACATCTATTTTACAGAAGGTCAGCAAAGTAAGTATATGCTTTTTCACGTACAAAGATAAGTTTAAGCAGCATGGAGACAGTATCCAAACAATTGGAATTAGATAAACGTTATATACGAATGGCAAGCATCTGGGCCGAAAACTCTTATTGCGAACGACGAAAAGTGGGTGCCTTGATCGTAAAAGATAAAATGATTATCTCGGATGGCTATAATGGCACTCCATCGGGATTCGAAAACATTTGTGAAGATGAGAATCAGATCACAAAGCCTTATGTATTACACGCAGAAGCCAATGCAATCACCAAGATCGCACGTTCTAACAATAGCAGTGATAATGCAACAATGTACGTCACTGCATCTCCTTGCATCGAATGTGCGAAGCTGATTATTCAGGCAGGAATTAAACGAGTGGTTTATTCGGAACATTATCGTCTGGAAGACGGGATTGAGCTGCTCAAACGTGCTGGAGTCGAAGTTCTTTACGTAACTAACGACAATGAGCAAAAACAATAAAAATAACATCTAAACAGATATGGGTACAAAAAACTCTTCTCGATTTACTCCGGTTGTCATTGCAATCAGCGTTGTCATCGGAATTCTTATCGGCACGTTTTATGCCAAACACTTTGCCGGCAACCGGTTGGGCATCATCAACGGATCGTCTAACAAGCTAAATGCACTGCTTCGCATAGTCGACGATCAATATGTCGACACAGTTAACATGACAGATCTCGTAGAAAAAGCAATGCCGCAAATACTGGCAGAGCTGGATCCACACTCCACTTATATTCCTGCACAAAATCTGGAAGAGGTAAACTCGGAGTTAGAGGGAAGTTTCAGCGGCATCGGTATCCAATTCACCATACAAAACGATACGATTCACGTTAATGCCGTGATACAAGGTGGTCCGTCTGAGAAAGTGGGTCTTATGCCCGGCGACCGTATTGTTACGGTAAACGATAGCACGTTTGTAGGCAAAAAACTAACAAACGAACGAGCCATGCGCGCCCTGAAAGGGCCTAAAGGCACTCAGGTGAAACTAGGCATCAAACGCCTTACCGAAAAAGAGATCTTGAATTTCAATATCACACGCGGCGATATTCCTCAAAATACCATCGATTCGGCTTATATGCTTGAGAATGATCTAGGCTACATTCAAATCAGTAAGTTCGGACGCACTACGCATGTGGAATTATTGAATGCATTGGCTCAACTAAATCATCAAAACTGCAAAGGACTCATTATCGACTTACGTGGCAACACAGGTGGTTATATGGAAGCAGCCGTTAGAATGGTCAATGAATTCTTACCCGAAGGGAAGTTAATCGTATATGCAGAGGGACGTAAGTACCAACGTACCGAAGATAGAGCGAACGGAACAGGCAGCTGTCAAACCATTCCTTTGATTGTGTTGGTTGATGAAGGATCGGCTTCGGCTAGTGAGATTTTTTCAGGAGCTATTCAGGACAATGACCGGGGTACAATCGTAGGCCGTCGCTCATTTGGCAAGGGGTTAGTACAACAACCGATTGACTTTAGTGATGGATCGGCCATCCGCCTTACCATTGCTCGCTACTACACCCCATCCGGCCGTTGCATCCAGCGCCCCTACGAAAGCGGTAAAGATCGCAACTATGAATTGGATATATATAATCGCTACGAACATGGAGAGTTTTTCTCGAAAGATAGCATCAAACTGGACGAAAGCACCAGTTATTATACCGGCTTAGGGCGTCCGGTTTATGGCGGTGGAGGCATTATGCCCGATGTATTTGTACCGCAAGACACTACCGGAGTCACCTCTTACCTGTCAAATGTGTTGAGTAAGAATTTAATGGTGCAGTACACCTTCCAATACACCGACAATAACCGGGAAAAACTGAGTGAATATAAAACAGAAGATGCATTGGTTAATTACCTGCGCCGTCAGGGGCTAGTCGAGAAGTTTGTTCAATATGCCGACAGCAAGGGAGTACAACGAAGAAACATCTTGATTAATAAATCGTACAAGCTATTAGAGAAGCATTTATATAGTAACATCATCTATAATATGCTGGGCAAAGAGGCTTATATCCGTTTTGCCAACCAATCGGATCCAACGGTGAAACAAGCCATCGAACTACTCGAAAAGGGAGAAGCCTTTCCCAAGGCTCCGGCAGTTATCGAACCAGCGAAAACGGACAAGAAGAATGAAGGAAAGAAAAAAAGAACTGCGCAGTTGGATCGCCCGGCAGAAAGCCCAATACAACGACTCTACGCTGAAAGAACTTTCTGCTGATATTCTGGCAGAGCTGGAAAGAACACCTGCATTCGACCGGGCACAGACAGTATTGCTCTATCACTCTTTGAAGGATGAGGTATATACTCATACCTTCATTGAGAAGTGGAGTCAACGAAAGAGAATCGTGCTTCCGGTGGTAGTTGGCAATGAGCTGGAGTTACGCATATATACCGACCCAAAAGATTTGGTTATTGGATCTTATGGTATTGCCGAGCCTATTGGCCGGCAGTTTACCGAATATGAATCAATTGATTTGGCTGTAATTCCGGGTGTTGCTTTTGATGTAAACGGACACCGTTTAGGGCGTGGAAAAGGATATTATGACAGGTTACTCCCACAAATTCATGGTACTAAAATTGGTATTTGCTTTCCGTTTCAACTCATAGATGAAGTTCCCTCAGAGGCATTCGACATCCCCATGAATGCAGTAATCAGCCGATAAGATTAGCGAAAGATAATATTGGTAATTACCGTGGCACCGACCTTTTGATTCAGGTTGCGAACCAATAACTCACGCCCCATCATCAACTCCTGTCGAAGTGCTGCAGAGGTGAGGTGCACATAAAGAATCTGATTACGGATAAACAGCTCTCTTGTATAAGAGTTGATGGTAGGTCCCAACACCTGAGGCCACGCATCGAGCAATCGTTGCTCATTGAGCGGAGACTCCAAACTCTCTTGCCTGAGAAAGTGTTGAATCAATTTGCCGATAGGTTCTGCATTGTTTCTTTTCATACGGCGGTCTCTCCCATTTCACTGATATCACCTTGCTCTACCCGAAACATTTTATAATCGCTTCCCACGCTCTGCAATATTCGATCCAAGTGCTCCCGATTTGTGTCCGTGATAAAGATCTGCCCAAACCGGTCACCTGCCACTAACTTCACAATCTGCTCCACTCGCGAAGCATCCAGCTTATCAAAGATATCATCGAGCAATAATAACGGAACGGTAGATCCGGTTCGTTTCAGGAAATCGAATTGTGCCAGTTTCAAAGCCACCAAATAGGTTTTATTCTGTCCTTGCGACCCTTCGCGCTTAATGGGAAAGTCACCCAATAGCATATTCAGTTCATCTTTATGCACACCGCGCAATGAATATCCCATGATTCGATCACGCACCCGGCTCTCTTTAAGCACTTCAAGCAAAGAAGTACCCCCTGCATGCGATTCGTACGACAGCCCAACTCGTTCTTTATCCTGAGAGATAAACGAGTAAAACGACTGAAAGATGGGAATAAACTCATTAATAAATGCTTCTCTTTTGCGAAACACAACCTCACCCGACTGCGCCATCATCTCCTCCCAAACAAGAAAAAGCTCCTCCTCAACAGGCTGATCGCTCTTCAGCAACGTATTCCGTTGTGCCAAAGCCTTGTTGTAACGAATCAAAGCGTCGAGGTACTCTTTATCGTATTGCGAAATCACTACGTCCATCAATCGGCGACGTTCATCACTACCACCGGCTATCAGCTCCGAGTCGGCAGGAGACACCATGACCAACGGCAAGAATCCGATGTGATCCGATAAGCGACCATACTCCTTCTTATTCCGTTTAAATTGCTTCTTCGCACGACGCTTCATTCCGCAATAAATCTCTTCGGGAGATCCATCGGCTGCCTCATAAAAACCTTGAATAACAAAGAAGTCCTGTTCGTGACGAATGTTCTGCGAATCAATAGGATTGCCGGCACTCTTACAGAAAGACAGAAAGTAAACCGCATCGAGCAGGTTCGTTTTTCCCATCCCATTTTGTCCGAAAAAACAATTCAATTTTTCAGAGAAATGGAGTTCGACTTCTTCTAAGTTTTTATAATTTAATATGGATATGCGCTTAAGTATCATGTGTACACATTGAGTTTGGATACAAAAGTAGAAAGTTTTTCGCGGTTTTAAGGTGTAAAACAAAAAAAGATGCCTCGAAATTTTATTTCTATATATAAAAAAACTACTTTTGCGAGTCGAAATACACAAGTTAGCTTAATAACAAAAAAGACTATATAAAAAATGGCAGAAAAAAAACACCACGAGCAAATGAATGTGGAAGATGCACTGACACAGTCGGAAGCATTTCTTATCAAGTACAAAAAAGCAATCATTGCCGGTGTACTTGCAGTGATTATTATCGTAGCAGGTACGATCATGTACAAACACCTTTATGCCGAACCACGCGAAGAAAAAGCACAAGCAGCTCTTTTCAAAGGACAACAACTTTTCGAACAGGATGCTTTTGAACAGGCATTGAACGGTGACAGTATCGGCTACATCGGCTTTATTAAAGTAATTGATCAGTTCGGTGGAACAAAAGCAGCTAACTTAGCAAAAGCGTATGCAGGTATCTGCTACCAAAGTTTAGGCAATTATGATCAAGCTTTGAAGTTCTTAACCGATTTCGATGGTGACGATCAAATGGTAGCACCGGCTATCTTAGGAGCTACTGGAAACTGTTATGCACAATTAGGACAATTGGATAAAGCTTCTGCCACGTTATTGAAGGCAGCCGATAAAGCAGACAACAATACCTTGAGCCCTATTTTCCTTTTGCAAGCCGGAGAAATTCTGGTAAAACAAGGAAAGTATGACGATGCAGTAAAAGCATATACTGCTATTAAAGATAAGTACTTCCAATCTTATCAAGCAATGGATATCGATAAATATATCGAGCAAGCTCAATTACTGAAAAAGTAATTTAATATAGTATCTATAAAGGAAAGTGAAAAGTGTTCTGTTACCTTTGTGTGCAGTCACTCTTCACTTTTTCTATTCTCTTCCTTTCTTTTTCTAATTTTTTAATTCATACATTAACCATGGCCACAGCTTATCATAATTTATCAGACTACGACTTTAGTTCCGTTCCCAATGCAGAAGAAATGAAATTCGGTATCGTTGTATCCGAGTGGAATGAAAAAATAACCGGTGCTTTGTTGGATGGCGCAGTAACTACGCTAAAAAAACATGGAGCAAAGGATGAAAATATTCTCATTAAGACTGTACCCGGAAGTTTTGAACTTACGTTTGGCGCAAGTCAGATGATGGAATATTGCGAATTAGATGCAGTTATTATTATTGGTTGTGTAATTAAAGGAGATACGCCTCATTTTGATTATGTTTGTATGGGTGTTACGCAAGGTATCACACAATTAAACACAACTGGCGATGTACCAGTTATTTACGGATTAATTACAACCAATACCATGGAGCAAGCCGAGGATAGAGCAGGTGGTAAGCTGGGTAATAAAGGAGATGAATGTGCAATTACTGCAATAAAAATGATCGATTTTGCTTGGAGTTTAAATAAATAGTTGTATCTTTGCACTGCGATTGAGAAAAACACTTCTCCTTCGCAAATAAGGGCAAATTCCAGAGCGGCCAAATGGGACTGACTGTAACTCAGTTGTCTTTCGACTTCGGAGGTTCGAATCCTTCTTTGCCCACCAAAATTGCGAAAGTAGCTCAGTTGATAGAGCATTAGCCTTCCAAGCTGAGGGTCGCGGGTTTGAGCCCCGTCTTTCGCTCTTAGAAAAGAGAATCTAAAATTTAGATTCTCTTTTTGCATATATAGACCTCACTTTCTTATTTCTTCATTTGTCGAAAAGGAGCAGCTACAGTTACTTCACCACTTGTTATACCGGCAATGTAAGTACCCGGCTCTTCGAAATGAAGAGTCATTCCATTCTCTAGTTGTAAATCTGTTTTTTGATAAATAGCCATAAAACAGCTGTCACCTATCACAACTGCTTGTACTTTCTCATCATTACGAAGGATACGAACTTTAGTAGCATCGAATGCTTTTACCTTTTCTGGAGTAGTAGCCGGCAACAGTACATATTCGTAACCGGACGAGGTACCCTGACGATGCTTAATATATATAGAAAACACATCATTTTCGAGTATCTTCGGTTTATACATACCCATAACATCGCACCACCGCCCTTCTCTTCTCTCAGTTTCAACAACACAGCTGTCAGCTTGCAATACAATATAGCCCGTATGATCATGGTAAAAACGTTGATTGGGATAGCGTCGAACGCTACCTTTCTCCAATCGCTGATCGATAGAAGTAACAATAGCAGCCGTACTATCCGAATGGATGTTACTACCCATACATAGTACATATTCATCGGTAAATACCCATGATTTATGGGCAGTCAGCCCATTCCGGTTTAGTACCATGGCAGTAATGCCCTGCTTTCCATCGCTCACCCCTCCCACTAATGAACTATGATTACGCGCCCCCTTGCTATTGGCATTGGGAATGGGTGCCGAACTCTCATAGGTAGTAATTCCGGGAATCCTGCGCCAGTTCCAGAAAGGGAAAATATTGTGATATTCATCTCCACGGGCGTATATATAGATGGCTCCATCGGCCATGTAATAGCCTTGCAAATTGTCTTCATTCACCTGTTCGACTCCAATAACACGATCGGAAGCCATCCGAACAGATGCCATCCAGGAGGGAGTGCGGTGAATGGTCAGGTCGGAATCATCGAAATGCTTATTTCCCACAAACCGATTCTCTCGATGTGCAGCCAAGAAGTTGGCTTCGACAAACGCCTTGATAGCGGTAACTTCTTCGGGCGAACTACCTTTCATGAGGGAGTTAGCAGCAAAAAGCAAATTGAACGATTTATGGATATCGGCACTATGAAACAGCTGGCGGTTCAGTGCATTCACGTCCCAGTACCCACGCCAAACAATCCACCGATACCCATTGAGCAACAAAGAAACAAGTATTCTCTGTTGTTCGGCATTGAAAGCAAGCGAAGTTCCGGCAAATAGTTCGGAGTAGAAACTCATGTTACCAATAAAGGAAAGGCCATAGTTGCCAAATTGCTGCTGCGGCCCGTGTTGGTGAAAGCTCCAATCGGGCTTTATACCCTCGATTCGCCCTAAAACAATTTCCGAACTGATTTCATCTCGGGCTGCTTTTATCAACGCAAGGTCATTTTGCAACAGTGCGCGCATCAAAACATTGCCTGCCAGCCAAACTTTATTCTGCCCTGTCATTCCAAACTTCGCACTCAACAGTACTTCGACGGCAGCCTGCTTTTCCTGTTCATCCATTTCCGATTCAAAAAGCAGAAAGGCAGTCCCCATTGTTCGGGGAATACCAATCTGATTGTACCACCAGTTTTTACAAACTAATTTCTGCGTAAACCAGTAGTTCATTGCTTTGTGAATGGTCGAAACAAGTTCGGAAACCTGCTTCGACTGCTCTTTTCGAGGATAATAATACTTAACCAACTTCAATACCCGTTCTACATGACGCTTTGGCTCCCACCCCGAACGTTTGGTATCGGCATAATTGATATCGGGCCACGAACCATCTTCGCGAATCGTACGAATCAAGACTTGAACCTCCCGTTTTGTAATGGGGTAGAGCTGTTGCAACTCAATCACATTCTGATCCGACACCTCTGCCTCCTTCGGTATGGAAGAAAGCAGCTCCAGATAAGCTTTTTTCTGCTCATCGGCACCCAGTATAGAGGAGATATAGTTCTTCTTTAAGTGAGCAATCTCCTGATCTACCTGTGCCGTAAGAGGAACATAACTAACAAGGCAGAATAATAAGGAGCAAATGTTTTTCTGTAAATTCATGTGTATTTAATAGTATCGGATACTTGTTTCTATTTTAATAACGGCCAATTAGCATCACTTACGTGTGCTTCCTGCATAATGGCTTTCAATTCAGCAGCTTTTTCAGGATACTGGATCAATAGGTTATGCTTCTCGGAAGGGTCGGAGGCTAAATTGTAAAGCTCATAAGAAGGCTGTTTCCCACGTATGTTGAGATGTACTAGCTTCCATGATCCTTTTCGCACAGCCTGTCGGCCATTCAACTCCATGAATTCAAAATAAAGATAATCGTGTACGCGCTGTCCTTTACGGTTTTCGAGCAAGGGAAGCAAGCTGATACCATCACTCTCTTTCCGAGAAGCCATTTTGGGTTTGAGAATTTCGTCAAAAGTAGGCATGATATCCCAGAATGAGCACATAAAGTTAGTTTCTATTCCCTCCTGTATATGCCCCGGCCATGACATAATCATCGGCACGCGAATACCACCTTCATATAAATCGCGTTTGTATCCTCTCCATTGACCATTGCTATTAAAGAAATCGGGATCGGCACCTCCTTCACGATGCGGTCCATTATCACTCGCAAATATAATCAATGTATTATCGTAAATTCCTTTCTCTTTCAGTTTCTCAATCAACTGACCTACGTACACATCGAGCCGGTAAACCATAGCAGCAAACGTAGCCCGGGGATAGAACTGCGAACAATATCCTCCCTTACGAAAACCAGGATCGCCCGGTTCGGTGCCGCGATAGGCCTGTTCGGGATATTGCCCGCGGAACTTTTTAATAATACTATCTTCGGGCACTATCAGCTCGGCATGAGGAAGGATGGTCGGATAAAAAAGGAAAAACGGCTCATCCGAAGAGCTCTTCTCCAAGTATTGCATCGCTTTGGAGTGAATAATATCTTGCGAGTAGGTACCCGTACCATATTTTACATTGATTACATTATCAGACAGTTCCACTCGTGTACCATTCTCCCAAAGGTGATCGGGATAATAGCTGTGCGCCAACAACTGGCAGTTATAACCATAAAACTGATCTACTCCCTGATTATTCGGATCGCCGGTAGAGCCGATGTAACCTAATCCCCATTTACCAAAGACAGCTGTTTTATAACCAGCATCTTTAAATGTACGGAAGATGGTACGTGAATCGGCGGGCAAGGGGAATTGTCCTTCGGGCTTGAGTTCCATATTGCCACGAATGGCGGTGTGTCCGCTATGCGTACCTGTAAGTAAGCACGAACGAGAAGGAGCACTAACGGTAGTTCCCGAATAGCATTGAGTAAAGCGCATCCCTCTTTGCGCTAATTTATCAATGTTGGGTGTTTCAAATTTCTCTTGTCCATAGCAGCTAAGGTCGCCAAAACCAAGATCATCCGCTAAAATAAATACAACGTTCGGACGTTTCGAGTCTTGTTTACTTTCTTTGTGAGCAAAGGTTTGTTGCATACTTCCTATCCCTAGGAATAATGTGCTACAGAGCACTAGTTTCTGATTCATAATGCATTCGTTTATAAAAAAGGTTATTATGTGTTTTACTTCGCCGTAAAGTTAACACTTTAAAACTAGTCTGCCGCAAACACTTTTGGTATAATTTATCCGATTTATTTATTATATATAAAGTTTAGACTGTATTTTTGTACAAACGAATCAAAGAGAAACAAACGCCATTTTAACATAGTTAATCGTCCTTAATAGCGTTTTATTTTCTCCCACACAAGAATATATAGTTTTACTGTCAAAGAATACGTAGTTTTGGGTATCAAAAGTACGTAGTTAACTCATCCTTAAAATAGTTCTTTTACAGGCAAAGACAAATAAGGTTATCACCACCAATAAAAATCAAATTAAAACAATCATAATCTGAAAGTTACAACATAAAATAATCTTTTTATTCATGTATTTTTTCTTCTCAATCGATCGTCTCTTTTTAGCTATATCCAACTCTCTTTTGCAGGTAAGGTTGTGTATTTGGCAACTTGATTTATTTATACTGATCCCTTTAGTATTGCCTCTGAGTAAGATTAATCGTTAAAGGAAGCCAAAAACAGAGCCAAACTGTGGGGGAAGCAACCTATTTATGTGTATTTATAATATACTCATATAAAATGAAACGGTGTAGACAATAAAACATACCTTTTGCCCGTTTGTTAGAGTTGGACATTACCATTTTTATGATGATACAAAAAACAAATACAATATTATTTATTTACTAATCTAATTATTATGCGTAAACTATTAAGTACCTTGCTGATTGGTCTTACTCTATTAACCTATCAGACTGGTTATGCTCAGAAACAAGGCAAAGCTACGGCGAAAGTAGCCCCTATTACTGTAAAAACACCCGCACGTCCGGCCGGACAGAAAGATGTGATTGACTTAGTGACTCCGAAATTAGAAACCGTCCGTGTAGGATTTATCGGACTTGGAATGCGGGGTCCGGGTGCTGTGGCTCGTTTCACGAAGATACCCGGAACACAAATTGTTGCATTATGCGATCTTCGTCCGGAATGTGTGGATAAAAGCCAACAAATTTTAAAGAAAGCCGGACTACCCGAAGCAGCTGCCTATAGCGGTACGGAAGATGCCTGGAAAAAACTTTGTGACCGAGATGATATTGATCTCGTATACATTGCTACAGATTGGAAACACCATGCAGAAATGGGTGTATATGCCATGGAACATGGCAAGCACGTGGCAATCGAAGTACCTGCAGCCATGACATTGGACGAGATATGGAAGCTCATCAATACATCGGAAAAAACCCGCAAACACTGCATGCAACTGGAGAACTGCGTATATGATTTCTTCGAACTGACTACGCTGAATATGGCGCAACAAGGTATTTTTGGCGAAGTTCTTCATGTAGAAGGTGCTTACATTCATAATCTGGAAGAATTCTGGCCTTCGTACTGGAACAATTGGCGTATGGATTACAATCGCAAACATCGTGGTGATGTATATGCCACTCATGGCATCGGACCGGCTTGTCAGTTACTAGACATTCACCGTGGCGACCGCTTGAAGACATTAGTAGCCATGGATACCAAAGCAGTGAACGGACCCGCTTACATCAAAAGCAAAACAGGTGAAGTAGTAAAAGATTTCCAAAACGGAGACCAAACCTCAACCTTGATTCGTACCGAAAATGGTAAAACGATGTTGATTCAACACAATGTAATGACTCCACGCCCTTATAGCCGTATGTATCAATTGACCGGAACAGACGGTTATGCTAGCAAATATCCTATTGAGGAGTATTGCCTGCGTCCTTCGCAAGTGGCCAGTGACGTGACGCCCGACCACGAAAAGCTAAACGCACATGGTTCTGTGCCCGAAGAAGTTAAAAAAGCATTGATGGATAAATACAAACACCCTATCCACAGAGAATTGGAAGAAACAGCCAAAAAAGTAGGTGGACACGGTGGTATGGACTATATCATGGACTATCGTCTGGTATACTGCTTACGCAATGGTTTGCCTCTTGACATGGATGTATATGACTTGGCAGAATGGTGCTCAATGGCTGAACTTACCAGAATCTCGATCGAGAACAACTCGGCTGCGGTAGCCATTCCCGACTTTACACGTGGTGGCTGGAACAAGGTAAAAGGATACAAACATGCTTTTGCCAACTAAAAAATAAGCACTCATTTACTAGCACGGGTTACACGAACCGACATTGCTTCCCCCCTATTCAGAGGTATGTCCGGGCGTGTAATCCGTGTTTGAATATATAGTCACTTACCAAATTCATGAAAAAAAAGATAACTAAACCATCCAAACAAGATACCATCAGAGAAACCAAAGATTACCTGATGATCGCTTTGGGAATGATCCTCTACGGAATAGGGTGGACCGTATTTCTGCTCCCCAACGATATCACCACGGGTGGTGTACCGGGCATTGCCTCTATTGTATACTTTGCAACCGGATTTCCGGTACAGTATACCTATTTCACCATCAATGCCCTCTTGCTTATGCTTTCGCTTAAAGTATTGGGATTCAGATTCAGCGTAAAAACAATCTTTGCCGTATTCACACTTACCATTTTTCTTTCGATTATCCAGGAGTTAACCAAGGGGATTACCTTATTGCAAGACCAACCATTTATGGCATGCGTATTAGGCGCTTCTTTTTGCGGTACAGGTATCGGTATTGCTTTTACCTCTAACGGAAGCAGTGGAGGAACCGACATTATTGCAGCTGTAATTAACAAGTATAGAGACATCACATTGGGCAGAGTGATGCTCATTTGCGACCTAGTCATCATCTCATCCAGTTATTTTGTCTTAAAAGACTGGGAAAAAGTAGTATATGGATTTGTAACATTATATATTTGTAGTTTCGTACTAGATCAAGTGGTAAACAGTGCCCGTCAATCCGTTCAGTTTTTTATCATATCTAATAAATATGAAGAAATAGGGCGTCAGATTAACGAATATCCTCACCGGGGAGTTACCGTAATCAATGCTACCGGATTCTATACGGGAAAAGAGCAGAAAATGATGTTTATATTGGCCAAAAGGCGCGAATCGACAATCATTTTCCGAATTATTAAAGATATAGACCCCAATGCGTTTGTTTCGCAAAGTGCAGTAATCGGGGCCTATGGAGAAGGATTTGATCATATCAAAGTAAAGTAAACCCACATACAAGAAAAACATGAGCAAGAAAAAGCTTTTTACTCTGGCGGGCAGTTTAGCAGCCCTGTTCCTTTCAATGACAACGGTTGCCTCTGCGGCAAACGAACCGAAAAAGCCTTACTGGCAAGACATACAGGTGGTAGCAGTCAACAAAGAATACCCCCGAACTTCGTTTATGACATACGACAACCGGGCAGCTGCCTTGACGAATAAATTTGAAAACAGTAAATACTATCGTTTACTCAACGGTACATGGAAGTTTTATTTTGTCGATTCATATAAAGAGTTACCAGAAAATATAACAGATCCTCAGATAAGTACTGCTGCTTGGAAAGACATCAAGGTACCCGGCAACTGGGAAGTACAGGGTCATGGCGTAGCCATCTATACGAACCACGGCTACGAATTTAAACCTAAAAACCCCCAACCTCCCCAATTACCGGAAATGAATCCGGTCGGTGTATATCGTCGCGATATCGATATTCCCGCCGATTGGGATGGACGCGACATCTACCTCCACCTTGCAGGGGCGAAATCGGGCGTATATGTATACATCAACGGCAAAGAAGTAGGCTATAGTGAGGACTCTAAAAACCCGGCCGAGTTTCTGATAAACAATTATGTGCAGCCGGGAAAGAACGTGCTCACACTAAAGATATTCCGTTGGAGCACAGGCTCGTACCTGGAGTGTCAGGACTTCTGGCGCATCAGCGGCATCGAACGCGATGTATTTCTGTATGCTCAACCCAAAGCTGCCCTCAAAGATTTTCGCATTCAATCAACCTTAGACGATACGTATAAGAACGGCCTCTTCACCTTGAACACCGATCTGCGTAATCATCGCTCAACAGATAGTAAAGTATCACTCGTTTACGAATTGCTCGATAAGCAAGGAAAGATCATCGCTAGCGAAGAGAAAACAACACTCGTACCGGCAGGCGAAGTGCGCACACTCTCGTTTGAGAAAACATTGCCGAATGTACAAACCTGGACTTCGGAAGCACCTAACCTATATAAGATACTGATGACCGTCAAAGAGAACGGACAGGTCAATGAAATAATTCCCTTCAACGTAGGATTTCGCCGGATAGAAATTAAGCAGACAAACGAACTGGCCGGAAACGGTAAGCCTTATACGCTGCTGTTTATCAACGGACAGCCCTTGAAACTAAAAGGGGTTAACATCCACGAGCATAACCCCGAAACAGGGCATTATGTAACAGAAGAGTTAATGCGTCGCGACTTTGAACTCATGAAGCAGCATAACCTCAATAGTGTGCGCCTTTGCCACTATCCGCAAAGCCGTCGTTTTTATGAACTCTGTGACGAGTATGGCTTGTACGTATACGATGAAGCGAATATCGAAAGTCACGGTATGTATTATAGCCTGAATAAAGGAGGCTCATTGGGGAATAATCCCGAATGGCTGTTGCCGCACATGGATCGTACCATCAATATGTTCGAACGCAACAAAAATTATCCTTCGCTTACCATCTGGTCATTAGGCAATGAGGCCGGCAATGGATACAACTTCTACCAAACCTATTTATGGCTTAAACAGGCAGACAAAACATTGATGAACCGCCCTGTTAACTACGAACGTGCACAGTGGGAATGGAACTCGGATATGTATGTACCTCAATACCCTAGCGCCAAGTGGTTGGGAGAGATTGGTAAAAACGGAAGTGACCGTCCGGTAGTGCCCTCAGAATACTCGCACGCCATGGGCAACTCGAGCGGTAATTTATGGGATCAATGGAAAGAGATCTATAAATACCCCAACCTGCAAGGTGGATATATCTGGGACTGGGTTGATCAAGGACTTCTTGAAACCGATAAGAACGGCCGTAGCTACTGGGCTTATGGAGGCGATTATGGAGTCGATGCTCCAAGCGATGGTAACTTCTTATGCAACGGATTGGTCAATCCCGACCGAACTCCTCATCCGGCATTGGCCGAAGTAAAATATGCCCATCAGAATGTGGGATTCGAGGCCATCGATGCCGCACAAGGAAAATTCTTAGTAAAAAACCGTTTCTACTATACAAACCTGAAAAAGTATATGATCCGATACACGGTCATGGAAAACGGAAAAAAAATAAGATCAGGAAAAGTATCTTTAGATATAGAACCGCAAGCATCGAAAGAATTAATCGTTCCCGTAAGCGGATTAAAGGCTAAACAGGGAACTGAGTATTTCGTAAATTTCGTGGTTACGACGGTAGTACCCGAACCATTGATTCCGGCCGGATACGATATTGCTTATGATCAATTCCGCCTGCCCATCGAGCCATTACAGAATACATACAACAGCAATGGCCCTGCATTAAAAGTAGAAACACAAGGTGAAAACCTAGTCGCTTTATCGTCGAAAGTCAATTTCACTTTTAATAAACAAAGTGGACTTGTTACCTCTTACCGGGTCAACGGAACTGAATATTTCAAAGATGGGTTTGGTATCCAACCCAATTTTTGGAGAGCTCCCAACGATAACGACTATGGCAATGGTGCACCCAAGCGTCAACAAATATGGAAGCAATCAAGTAAGAATTTCAAAGTAGTTGATTCGTCGATAGCCATGGAAGGCAAGGAAGCTGTGCTTACGGTAAACTACCTACTGGCTGCCGGCAATCTATATATCGTAACGTATCGTATCCACCCTTCGGGAGCTGTCAATGTAAGTGTTCGATTTACTTCTACAGATATGCAAGCAGCTACAACAGAAGTGTCGGAAGCGACTCGTATGGCTACGTTTACACCGGGTAGCGAGGCTGCACGCAAAGCAACAAGCAAACTAGAGGTGCCACGTATCGGCATTCGTTTCCGCTTACCGGCAGAGATGAATGAAGTGGAGTACTTTGGTCGCGGTCCCGAGGAGAACTACATAGACCGTAATGCAGGTACAATGATCGGACTCTATCGCAACACAGCCGATAAGATGTATTATAACTATGTACGCCCACAAGAGACAGGACATCATACCGACACACGTTGGTTAACACTGAGCCGCAAAGGTGGTAAAGGGCTAACGATTATGGCTGATAGCATTATCGGATTCAATGCCTTGCGCAACTCAATCGAAGATTTTGATTCGGAAGAGGCATTGCCACATCCGCGTCAATGGAGTAACTTCACCCCGGAAGAGGTAGCCAACCACGACGAAGAAGCTGCTCGCAACGTATTGCGCCGCATGCATCACGTAAACGATATCAGTCCACGTGATTTTGTTGAGGTTTGCATCGACATGAAGCAACAAGGAGTAGCCGGGTATGATAGTTGGGGGGCACGTCCCGAACCGGCTTATACCCTTCCGGCCAACAAAGAATATAACTGGGGATTTACACTTCTCCCACAATAAATCAAGCATACAGTAACTTTAAAAAATAAAACAAATCATGAAGAATCTACAAGAAACCGTCTCGCACTTTCACATCCAAGGCAGCGTTGGCGAAATCAAACCATTGGGTAGCGGACTTATTAACGATACCTATAAAGTAAATACGATCGAAGCAGATGCTCCCGACTATGTATTGCAACGTATCAACCATGCCATCTTTCAGAATGTGGAGATGCTACAAAATAATATTGCGGAAGTGACCCAACACATCCGTAAGAAACTAACCGAACAAGGAGAAAGCGATATCGACCGCAAAGTATTGCAGTTTATCGAAGCAGAAAACGGTAAAACATATTGGTTCGACGGTGATAGCTACTGGCGTATCATGTCTTTTATCCCACGTGCGCAAACATACGAAACAGTCAACCCTGAGTATTCGTACTATGCCGGTGTCGCTTTCGGCGATTTTCAGGCAAAGTTGGCTGATATCCCGACTACATTGGGCGAAACAATTCCAGACTTCCATAACATGGAATTCCGTTTGAAACAACTCCGCGAAGCGGTAGCAAACAATGCGGCGGGACGTGTAGCCGAAGTGCAATATTTCCTAGACGAGATCGAGAAGCGTGCCGAAGAGATGTGCAAGGCCGAACGCATGGGCAGAGAAGGCAAACTACCCAAACGAGTATGCCACTGCGACACGAAAGTGAATAACATGATGTTCGACGAGGATGGTAAAGTACTGTGCGTAATCGACCTGGATACGGTGATGCCAAGTTTCATCTTCTCCGACTATGGCGACTTCTTGCGCACAGGTGCCAATACCGGAGATGAAGACGACAAAGACCTTGATCGCGTCAACTTCAACATGGAGATTTTCAAAGCATTCACGAAGGGATACTTGGAAGGAGCTCACTCCTTCTTAACCCCCATCGAAATAGAAAACCTGCCTTATGCAGCAGCCTTATTCCCCTATATGCAATGTGTTCGCTTCCTTGCCGATTACATCAACGGCGACACTTATTATAAAATAAAATATCCGGAGCACAACTTGGTACGCACCAAAGCCCAGTTTAAGTTATTGCAAAGTGTCGAAGCGCATACTCCCGAAATGGTGGCATTTATTCAGGAGTGTTTGAAATAAAAGAGAGTATCTAAACAGACGGATAACCATTCATCTGCCATACATCAGCAGGCAGTGGAGAAACATGACTTCGTTTTTCTGCTGCCTGTTCTTACTATAATGCCATCTAATTCTTTCAAACACACGAATCATGACGATCAAAAAACATCTTTCCTTTCTTACATTGACCCTATGTGCAATGCTTCAGTTATATGGCGGCAATCAAAAGCAACAAACAACAAAAGAGCTTGGCACATCCGAACGCCTACAAATCAATCTCAATAGAGAGTGGCGATTCATGTTGGGCGATTTTAACGGTGCCGAACAGCCATCATTCAAAGACGAGGCTTGGACACTCACTCATCTGCCTCACTCTTTCTCTATTCCCTATTTCATGTGGAAAGGGGTTTATAATGGCTACGGTTGGTACCGAAAAGAGATTGAAGTGCCCAATAAGTGGAAAAACAAGCAAATCAGTATTGAGTTTGAGGGGATTTTCATTCAAAGTGAAGTGTTCTTAAACGGAAAACGTATTGGCGAACACGTAGGGGGATATACGGGTTTTTGCTACGATCTTACTCCATTCATCAAGCCAGGTAAAAACATACTGGCAGTCAGAGTCAATAACCTATGGAAAGCCGATGTAGCTCCGCGAGCCGGCGACCATCAGTTTAGCGGAGGTATCTACCGGGATGTGTATTTACATATCACCAATCCTCTCCATGTAGCTTGGAAAGGTTCATTCGTTTCGACACCCGCTGTTTCAAAAAAAGAAGCGACTGTAATTGTGCAAACAGAAGTGTGCAATGAGTCGACTCGAAAGAGTTCCTTTCAGATCTGTACAAAGGTGGTAGCCCCCAACGGAAAGATCATAGCCAGTACGGAAAGCAGTGAACAATTGGCAGCCAACTCAACAAAAACAATCGAACAAACACTACCGCACATATTGTCGCCTCAGTTATGGCACCCCGAAACGCCTCATTTGTATAAAGCTTATACCACCATACGAAAAGCAGGTAAAGTGGTCGACGAAACAGAGACAACTTTTGGTATCCGATGGTTCGAATGGAGTGCCGATAAAGGCTTCTTCCTGAATGGAGAGCACCTGTATTTATTAGGAGCCAATGTACACCAAGATCACGCCGGTTGGGGAGATGCAGTAACCAATGCCGGATTCTATCGGGATGTGTTACTCATGAAACAAGCCGGATTTAATACCATCCGAGGATCACACTACCCTCACGACCCCGCTTTTTCGCAAGCTTGCGATGAATTGGGAATGCTTTTCTTTCCTGAAAATGCATTATGGGGCATGGGAGGAAGCTCCGGTGACCGGTTTGGTTGGGGAACCCCTTCTTCGGGTTGTTATCCACCCGAACCTAAAGATCAGGACGCCTTCGACACAAGTGTCATCACACAACTGAAAGAGCTTATTCGCATTCACCGCAACAGCCCTTCTATCACAGCCTGGAGCCTGTCTAATGAAGCCTTTTTTACCGATAAGAGCACACTGGAACGAGTTAAAAATCTACTAAACACAGCCACCGACAGTATACATCTTTGGGACAACACCCGTCTTGTAGCCATTGGTGGATGCCAACGAGGAGGACTCGACAAGCTAGGCAAAAACCAGATTGCATTTTACAATGGAGACGGTGCAACCTTTCCAGCCCCCGGCGTTCCAAGTATGGTATCGGAATATGGAAGCATAACCACCCATCGACCCGGAAAGTTTGCACCGGGATGGGGAGACATAAAAGATGGTTTCGTTCGTCCCCCGTGGAGAGGAGGGCAGGTGATATGGTGTGGATTCGATCATGGCACAGTTGGTGGCGAAGGGCTCGCTATCATGGGTATAGTCGATTACTTCCGCATTCCGAAACGCTCGTGGTATTGGTACCGGGAGGTATATGCCAAGGGAAATAGCGAGCCTGTTGAACCAACATGGGCACAACCGGGAATACCTGCAGGTATTCGTTTAACAGCCGATAAACACCTATTACAGGCTCCCGACGGAACAGATGACGCCCATCTGCTGCTTACAATCATTGACAAAACCGGTACACCTATCAACAACGAGATACCTGTAACACTAACCATCGTATCCGGCCCCGGAGAGTTTCCTACCGGACGTTCTATCCGGTTCATGCCGCCTTCCGATCAAGAAGCATCGGATATTACGATACGCGACGGATTGGCTGCTATTGAATTCCGCAGCTATTATTCAGGAACAACCGTTATTGAGGCTACTGCAGAGGGGATACCTTCCTCATCACTGACCATCACCACCAAAGGAACTCCTACTTGGGAGTCATGCGGTAAGCCCTTGGCCAGCAACAGACCTTATCGACGCTATACACAATCAACTTCGAGTATCACATCCTTCAGCGAATTGTTGTTAGCCAATAACAGACCTACTGCCGTTAGTTCGACAGCAGAAGGCTTCAATAAAAGCTGGGCAAATGATGGCGACCTGCAAAGTTCATGGAAAGCAGCCATGACCGATACAAAGCCGTGGTGGCGTGTCGATTTGGAAGCGTCGTATGATATAAGTAACATTGAAATCGACTTCGCTACCGAAGCGAAACATAGCTTCGTCATTGAAGTAACATCCGACAATCAACAATGGACTACGGTAGTAGATAAGCGTAATAACCCCGAACGTAGAAAGAAGGAAGTACTGCAAGGAAATTTTGGTAAGAATATTCGCGCAGTACGCATCCTGTTTACATCTGCCATGCCGGAAATAAGTGAATTCAAAATAGGAGGAAAACCTTAAAAATGGTTTGACTTCCAAGGATATAGTAAAGGACGGCGGATAAACGGTTTTAGTTTTTCTGCCGTCTCTTTTTCCATATATTCCGGAGTGGTAAGTGTAAAGGTAAGGGTGTCATCGTGCTTTGACAAGTCGGCTTTCATCAAAAACATATCTATTTGCGAACGAGCATGAGTTAAGTCTTCCGTAACCAACGAATCAGAAGGCAGTAAAAAGTCCTCCAGTACCGGCAATGTTAGGTAGTCGGAAGCAGCGAGCTCCTTCCAATCAGTCGTATAAAATCGAATACGACTATCACAAATAGGTGCACAGGCAGTCGTTACCGTACAAATTACTTTTGTAGAATCACTGGTAGCCAATAACTTCATCTGCCAGCTAACCTGTGGAGACATTTGCATCTTGAGATAATCCTTACTCAACTCGGTCATTTCAGATTTATGCCCGAAGCGATTCTCGACTTGTGCTCTCATCTTACTTTCAAGAAAGTCGATACAATCGGCTCTATTCACTGCCGTCAATAAAGGACTCAGCGAATCGGGCATTTGTACAAACAGAGTTTTTGCCTCTTGTGCAGAAACAGAAAAATAAAAGCTAAAAGCTAAAAGAATAAAGAGTATTTTTTTCATTGTCAGCAAGCAATAATGATAACGGTACATCCGAATATCCGTTTTCCCATACAAGGAATGTTATTTCGTTCCCAAATATAAGAAGAACATTCCGATTAATACCAAGATAAGGTCAATAGCCTTACTTTTTAAATTCTTTTCACGGAACATCATGGCTCCGAAGATAAATGAAACGATAACACTACTGCGTCTTACCATCGAAACAATAGAAATCATCGAATCATCATAACTTAAGGCATAAAAATAAACAAAATCGGCTGCAGACAAGAAAACGGATATTAGAATAATCGCCCAGTCCCAACGAAAAGGCGTTGTCGTTTTTCGTTTAGGATACCATAACAACAGAATAATAGAGCCCATCATGAACAGCTGATATACATTGTACCACGACTGTACTACCATTGGAGGGAGCTGCTTCATTAAAAATTTATCATACAGTCCGCTAACAGCACCCGTTATAGCTGCCAGAATAATAAAGAAGATCCATTTATTATGTTTAAAATCAATCCCTTCTTTCTTACCCGAACGGCTCAACATGAAAAATGAAATAATACCTAATATTACTCCAATCCACTGATACAAATTGAGTCGTTCGCCAAATAACAACATTGCACCCACCAAAACCATAATAGGGCGAGTAGCATTAATAGGGCCGACTATAGTTAATGGAAGATGTTTCATCCCGAAATAGCCAAATATCCACGAAGAAAGCACGATAAAAGATTTGATAATTATGAGGCGATGCACTTCCCACCCTACAATGGGTACATCGAATATCGTCCCTCCTAATACCTGAGGCATACAGATAGATAAAAGAATGAACGGAAGAAAAATAAGACTGGAGAAGAGTGTATTCAGAAAAAGAACCGGAAGCACTGCATTGTCTTTAAGTGACTTCTTTTTAAATACGTCATAGAAGCCCAGCAAAGCTGCCGAGAGGAAAGCAAAGAATAACCACATATATTAAATTGTAAATTACGTATTATACATTCTGAGGTAGAAAGATCTCTTCAGGATATTCAACATTGACAAGAAAGAGTCCGTTGGCAGGTGCCGATGTACCGGCTTTGCAACGATCGTGTTGCTCAATAACACGACGAAAACCCTCAAGCGTTAGTTTACCGCGCCCCACCTCGACAAGCGTACCCACAATAGCACGTACCATGTTGCGCAGAAAGCGGTCGGCACGAATAGTAAAGACCCAAGTTTCTTCGTCTACCTTTGTCCAGGCAGCATGAGTAATGTGACAAATATTCGTCTTTGCATCGGTATGTAGTTTACTGAAGCTGGTGAAGTCGGTATATTCGAGCAATATTTGTGCAGCTTCATTCATCAATTCATAATCGAGCTTACCGTACATTCTCCATCGATATTGGCGGTTGAAGGCCTGTTTGGTCGAAGTAACATAATACTTATAGGTACGTGCCGTTGCTGCGAAACGGGCATTTACATCCGAATAGACCTGTCGCACCCGATACACCGAGATATCGGCAGGTAGCAAACGGTTTAATTTCTCTGTCACGGCCGCTGTATCGAGATCTCCATCATGATCAAAGTGTGCAACCATCAACGAGGCGTGTACTCCGGTATCGGTTCTACCCGCTCCTATTACTGTCACTTCGCGACGCAAAAAAGTAGATAAAGCTTTCATCAGGCACTCTTGTACGGTGATGCCATTGGGCTGTATCTGCCATCCGTGATAGTTGGTTCCGTCGTAAGCTAAATAAATAAAATATCGTTGCACGCTGCTCTTTCTTTAGTTGATTTCAGGGTGCAAAGGTAGCAAATTATTTTTTCATTGCATCTCTTAGCCAACATAAGTAGAAGGAGTAGTACCAAAAGTATCTACAAAGTGCTTTCTGAAAGTCGGAATATCATTATACCCAACCATCTCAGCTACCTCTGCAACACTATATTGCTTCTCTTTCAACAGCAACGCAGCCTTTTTTATACGTACCCCTCTAATAAGCTCGATAATTGTATAGTCAGTGCTTTGTTTTACTTTTCTATATAAAGTTGGTTGACTCATATTTAAATCAGAGGCTAGTTTCTTTACATTAAAATCTACTTCACAGAGGTTCTCTTCGATGATACGAATAACTGAACAGATAAATGGATCTTCCAGTACAGTATTGGAGAGGTCATCGGACGTATCACTACCGATCTCTGGCAACATCAACAATTTACCATACATCTGCTTCAAATTCGACCGTCCAGCAATAAGATTTTTCACTCTTGCCTTCAAAATGCTCGGTGTAAAAGGTTTAAGCATGTAATCATCGGCCCCCATTTCTAATCCTTTGAGTACATCCTCATCTTCTACTTTGGCAGTCAACAGAATCAATGGAATATGACAAGTATCCAAACCTTCCTTCACCTCTCTACAACATTCAAATCCATCTTTAATAGGCATCATCACATCGCAAATAATCAAATCGGGCAACTCCTTCTTCGCTAACTCAACCCCCTCCTGCCCATTAGAAGCCATAAGCATTTTATATTCTTTGCCCAAAAGAATATTCAAATAAAGACGAATTTCTTTATGATCTTCTACAACCAATAATGTTTTCTTATGAGGTATAATTTCTTTCGGAATATCAGCCGACAATTCAGTGCATTCCTCTAAACCTGGTGATTTATTGAATTCACTATCTTGTGCTAGCTCCTCTAATTCTTCAGGTTGGATGAACCTCACATGAAGATCATCTTTAAACACATCTTTTGTCAGCGGAAGCATAACTTCTACCTGAGTTCCTTTTCCTGTATCTAACGAAATGGTTCCATGATGCTCTTGGATAATAGTCTTCATCGTACTCATTCCTAATTCCAAACAGGAAAAGTCTCTTTGCCACATTTCCTCCTCATCTTCCTCCCATATAATTACATCCGATCCATTATCAGTTACCGTTATTTTACAATAAGGAGATCCATTTTCTGCCATTGTTTCACAAACAGATAAAGTGATAATTCCCGAATAACGAATATGAAGAAACGCATTGGAGATTAAATTATGAATTAAAAAATCTATTTTCCGTTTACTGATCCAAACCTCGGCATTTTTCTTAACCTTCATATTATACTGAAAATCAATAGAGTGAACCACAATCAGATCTTTCACCGAAAGCAAGATTGATTCGACTATTTTCTTAATAGAATAAGGTGCTATTTCCAATATCTCCTCAGCAGCTCCCTGCGTATAAATACCCAAGAGTTGATTACAAATATCAACCATAGCAATGGAGTTCCTGTAAGCCATTTGTGCTTTTACCATCCCCCCTTGCGAAAGATCTTTTTCAGTGGTTATCTCTTTTAGAGGTGCAATTATTAAAGAGAGAGGGGTACGTAATTCTTTCATCAGAAGAGTAAGTAATCGATTACGTATCTCATCCATCTTCTTTTTCTGCTCCTCTTTTACTTTGTTCATTTTTAGCGCTTCTTTGAAAAAGAGTTCTCGAGCTCGATAAATTCGTTTAATCCTTACTCTCCGAATAAAGTAGCGATAAGCCCATACACCTATCCCAAGCAAGATAAACACAAATAAAACAATAGCCCAGATTGTTTGCCACCAACAAGCTTGCACTACTATCGGTACCTCCAACACCTCTCCTTTGGTGCCGTCGGGATAAATAAGATTTGCTTGCAGTGTATATTTACCTGATGATAGATGGGCATAACTAACCCCTTTCTCCATTGAGATAATAGTCCATTCACTTTCTACAGGCAGTAAACGATAAGCCATTTTTCGCTCCATGATACCATAGTGTAAATCGGAGAAATAAAAACTAAAATCACGATCATTTACATCAAAGACAAACGTTTTTTGTTGATCAGGAGAAGTATACAGAAGAGTTCGATCACTCACCTTGTCACCAACCCCAACAGATGCTCCATTTACAAAAAGATCCGCTAAAGCAAGGTTTTTTTTATGCTTTGGGCTCTTAACCACTACCGGATCAAAGAAAATCATATCTCTGAAATTTGCCCATAATAGTCGCCCGTCTTTAAGCCTGCATACAGCCCTACAGCTTCCTAGCAAAGAATAATTATAAAAAGAGGCATGATCGTTTCGAACGGTCATAATTCCAGAGTTACTACCTAACCAGGTATTACCCATTTGATCATCAATCATACAATAAACGTGTCCATTGGTTAATCCGTCCATAAGCGTAAAGGAAGATTCTACTTTATGCTTATCACGTCCATCTATTTTGATAAGTTTATTGCCGTAAGAAACCAGTATCTGATTATAATTATTCACGTATATGGCATACACGGGTGATACGTCCAACCCCATTCTCTCCTCATACCCTCCTACTATTTTCACTTGATCTCCCACAAGCTCTAACCTTCGCAAACCAGTAGTAGTTCCTAACCAGATCCCCCCCTCTTTATCCTCAGCTATAGCATAGCCCTCTTTTATCAATTCATTGGAGGGCAGTATTCGCCTACTCTTTTGAGTAGACATATCCAGTTGTATTAATCCATCAGAAGTGGTAATCCATAATCGATCTCTCGAATCCAAACAAAACTGCCGAATGGTAGCCGAAAAATCAGATTCCCCATCAGGCTCTAACTGTATTACTTTAGTCACTTGTGTCATCGGGTTAATGTATACTACCTCACCAGTATGACCACCTAGCCACAAATTGCCATTTGGATCTTTATATAAGCAATGTTTACCCGACATTCTACCTCCACCAGTCCAAGGTTCAAAAACTGTTTGAGGAGATAATTTGGGAATAGTACTCTTCCATACCCCCCCTTTTTCGGTAACCAGCCATATATATCCATTCAAATCTTCTTCAATATCATTCACTTCAGAGTCGAGATGCTGGTCGACATTGTTATACGTTTCTACACTTAAGTTAAACTTCATCACTCCTTCACCGAAGGTTCCAATCCACAAAATATCTTGTTCGTTATTCCACCAAAGACTTCTCATTGTACTTTTTAGCAGCTGTTTGGTAACTACTGATCCATTCGTTCGAACAGGCTTCATTGTAAATGGACTGCTTAGTAAGTCACTCATTTCGAATGTCAAACGATATAATCCAAACAGTGTCGATAAATAATAGGCTTGATCACTCACACAAACGATATCATTCACATAGAAATTTAATCGTTCAGAAGCATCTATATGCATCTCTTCACTAAGAGGGCGTACTATCTTTTGTTTTGTATGATAGCAATACACATCTCCACATCTTCGGCATATCCATAAATAATCTCCCCAAATAGATAACTTAGTAATTCGGCAATCTGTTTGAGAAGCATTCAGCTCTATATTGGATATTTTCTTTGTAGGCACTGTGTATTCTTGCACTTTCCCATCAGCCGTAGCTAAGTAGATTACTTGGTTACCGTCTCCACAAACCAAAGAGAAATTTCCCTTTATTGCCGGCTGCTTGGAAAGAGTACAAGTTACTTGATTTTCTTGTCGTTTTACCTTGCCAACATAGAGTCCAGTTTCCGTAGCTAAATAAAGTTCATTTTGAGGCGATAGATAGAAATCCACAATATTACGTTCATTAATAGGAATACTCCACTGGATTTGCTTGTATTCCTCTTTCACTATATCAAAACAGATTACACCTCCTTGGACAAGCTGCATATAAAGCAGTCCATCGACATCTTTCTTAATCGTTTTTACTGCTTTTGATAAGATGTGTACACCCGATTCAGAATGATTAGTCAATGGAAAGTTTCTCAATCGAAAACCATCATAACGAGTGATTCCTACATCAGTTGAAAACCACATGAAATTGCTCGTTCCCGAATACACCCCATATATGGTATTATTATTCAATCCGTTTTTAGTTGTTATTGTCTCAAAAGTCCAATAATTCGAACCAGGAGAAGAAAACACACATAAAAACGAATAGAACATCACTATAATCGACACAAGACGTTTCTCCATTTGGCTAACAGCTATGTTTAAATATTATTCTATGAAGTAAATGTATATAAATAAAACAATAAAACATCCCATTTAATCACATTTAACAAACATTTGCTGTACTAAAAGCCGACTACCATCACTATTCATAAGAATCCCCCTTGCGTGCAGGTTACTGTTCATAACAGAAAAACTGATTCTTAATTATTTATCAAACACCTAATTGAAAACGATAGCTCCCCTTTTCTAATTTAAATTCATACTGTCCTTGAAAAACAACCGGAACCCTTACCAAGCAATTCTCTTGATCATATACCTTAAAATAAAGATAACTTTGCGAAGTAAATGTATACGAATGGTCTCCAGAGTCTTTAGTCAGGCTCAACGAAAAACCATTAATATGCCAATAAAACAAAGTAGATGAATAGGTATAGTCAGTACCATAATAATAAACATTATCATTTTCTACTTCATAATTAAGCTGAACACAAAGAATAAAGTTATTGGCTGTAGAGCCAGTGCGCGTACTCGTCTGGTACTGCACAGGCATTTTAAGCGATTTTGTATTTGCATTCATGCCATTTAGGAAGTTAGAGACTATACTTCCTTTCAAGCATTCATGATATACATTACTATTAATGCGAACTGCTTCGAGGACACCTTTCATTTCTTCGGTAGATACAGCTGGAATTTTACTAATATGTTCCGTATCATATAATACTTCAATTCCATACTTTTTCTTTATCAACTCAAAAGAAGAATCAGTATCCGAAATATCATCCGAATTTTCACATGCTGTAAATGACAGCAACCCTATTAGTACAACAAAATAATAAAAAGTTTTCATGGCATTCTCTCCCGGTTTTAGTTTAATGACTAGTCATAAATTTACATCACTTTTTAAAGCATACTTTTCTTAGCATTGATCAACATAAGAATAAAAATTGAATCTGAAAAATTTTTCTAACTATAAATGAATAAAACACAAATCTTTAATGAATTATCTACCACTGTTCTCCTTTTTAGCGTAATTTATATGAATAATACACCCCTTATCAATGAATAATTTACAATCCATCAAATAAAGGAAAAAGAGGGAAAAAGAGAGTAGTACATTCAACAGAGATTAATTATCTATTTAAAATAAATTTGTTAGCACTTTTACAATATAAAAAATGTTTTTTTGCAAGAACCACCGCTTGAAAAAGACGAATATGCCAACGAACGAATCAAGAGAATATCCATACCTTTACGTGTAAACAAAGAAAAACATTTTACACAATGAAAAGAAAAGAAATAGTACTCACATTCGTGTGCCTATGCGTATCCACATTATTATATGGACAATCGGTAGGCATCAAAACAAACATCCTTATGGATGCTCTCAGAACCATCAATCTCGGGGTTGAAATCGGTCTAAGTAAAAAAACGAGTTTAGATCTATATGCCAATTATAATCCGTGGTCATATAGCGATAAAAAAATGATGAAGATGCTCATCTTCCAACCAGAACTCAGGTATTGGTTTTGTGACCGATTTAATGGACATTTTGTCGGCTTCCACGCTCATGCGGGCGTGTATCAAGCATCGGGAATAGAAATGCCCCTAAGTATTTGGCCTAACCTAAAGGATTATCGCTTCAAGGGGAACCTATATGGTGTAGGAATATCTTACGGATACCAATGGATGCTAAGTAAGCATTGGAATCTGGAGGGAAATATCGGATTAGGCTACGCAAGAGTCAAGTATGAACAGTTTGAGTGTAAAACTTGTGGTGCCAAAGTCGACGAGGGACATAAGAACTACATAGGTCCCACAAAAGCAGCAATCAGTTTAATTTATTTATTCTAATAAACAAAATGAAATGAAAAAAATACTATATACCCTCTTTTCGCTGTTATCAATACAGTCAGTTCATTCACAGATGTTATTCAAAAATCAGATACAAATAGAAAAAGTATCGGTCATACGTGATGATACGAACAATCTACTGATATCAATGGACATCGTCTTGCAAAAGGATATGAATATTAGCTCTAATCAAGCAATACAATTGGTTCCCGTATTACAAACATACAGCCAGATAAAAGCCCTGCCAGGTATTGCTGTATACGGACATAGACGGGCAATGGTACACGAACGAAATAAATATGTCCCAAAAGATATGTACCTTATATTGCGGCGTAAAAAAAAGACAGAGCAATTAATTCATTATAAAACACAGCTTCCCTATGAGTTATGGATGGAAAAAGCCAAACTTACACTAAACACAGATATATGTGGCTGTTGTAATATAATAGAGGAAGAGACCGGCGAACCGATCGTTCAACTCAATATTGTTTTGCCGCAAATAAACCCACACATAGCTTATATTATTCCGAAAGCAGAAGCGGTAAAGGAACGCATGGAGGAAGGACGTTCATTTCTGGATTTCCGTGTTAACCAAACCAATATTTCTCCCGAATATCGAAATAATACTATCGAATTGGCCAATATTCTTGCAACGATCGACAGCCTTCGCTCTCCCTACTGCCAAATTACAAGTATAGAGATACATGGATATGCTTCACCCGAAGGTAATTATAGCACCAATGCTTTTTTGGCTAAGGGACGCATGGAATCACTTATAGAATATGTTCAGAATCACTATAAGTTTGATAAAGGACTACTTACATCCCAATACACCCCTGAAAACTGGGATGGATTTCGTAAGTTTATAGTCTCTTCAACAATGGATCAAAAAGAAGCAATACTTGCCATCATCGACAGCAATGAACCCAATCTTGATATAAAAGAACAACGAATTGCCAAATTAATTGGGGCAGATGCTTATAAGTATCTGTTAAACGAATGTTACCCGACTTTACGATATTCCGACTATAGAGTAAGGTATACCATACGTCGTTTTAATCTTGAAGAAGCCAAAGAAATCATCAAGAAAGCCCCTCAATTATTGAGTTTAGAAGAGATATCAGCCGTAGCGAATAGTTATACAATTGGAAGCAAAGAATTTAATCAATCTCTTGACACTGCTATAAAAATATATCCAAACGATGCTACAGCCAATTTAAATGCAGCCGCTATAGAGCTTCAAAGAAACGGAAATCTGTCCTTAATAAAGCAGTATTTAAATAAAGCGAATCCCGAAGAAGGAGCTACGCTCAATAATCTGGGAGTAGTAGCCATGCTCGAAGGAAAGTTAGGTGAAGCAAAAGAATATTTCAATGCAGCCCAAGCATTAGGAGCAACCGAAGCAGAAGCTAATCTAATTGAATTGGCTAAAAAACAGAACTATCCGATCCATTGATTAAAGTGTAAGGTGTATATTTTGGCAACAAAACATACACCTTACACTTTAATATATCACTCTTTCTGCAAATCACCCATAAAAATCATTTCACAGAAAGAAAATAGTAAAATAACAGCTATTTTTTAGTCAAGATAGGTGATATATTAATCAACTCTGACGAAAACACCCCCCACTTAAGTAATCTATTAAAGAATGTCAAATACACCCTTTATAATTGATAAAAACACCAATCGTAACACACGAGAAATCACATTACTTTTGTTTCGTCGGTTAGATGAAAGTATCAATTAATAACCGTATTGACAGGTAAATTAAGAATAAATAGATTCTCAATAAAAATAATTATTCTTTCATTAAAAATTAATCAAAATGAAGCTCAAAAGTTTATTTTTAGCAAGTCTTGCCTTAGTAGCTATGGCATCTTGTAGTAACGAAGAAAGTGTTATCAGCGACGATAACCTAAGTACAGAAAAAAATGCGCTCATGCAAATCGGATTTACATTTCCAGCTTCAACGGTAACCAAAGCTACCGAGGCTGCAACCGTAGACGAGAGTGGTTTTACCGATGCTGTGATCGTTATCAAGCAAGCCCAGGGAAAAACGGTAGTAACCGTCAGTAGAGAAGATTTTAAGACTGACACGCCCAGTGATGAGAATGCTGTTCTTTATTTAAAAGACAAGATCGGTGTTTACGAAGGGGGAGCTAGTATATATGTCTATCTAAACGCATCTTCAGATTTAAAAACAAAGATAGCATCAGACGAGATATCAAACTACAGCAATCACGAAATAAACATATCTAATTATTCAGACAATATATTAGAGACATCAGGTAACGTGGCAGAAAAGGGCAAGTTCTTAATGAGTAACGCTAATGGAGCTGCCGTTGTTGAAACCTTCACTACAGGTGTAAACAAGGTCAAAGTAAATGTTGATCGCGTCGTTGCAAAACTTATAGAAATGAGTACAGACAAAGAGTTTCCAGTAGCGAATACTTCTGTCAATAATCAAAAAGAGATCAACGTTACTCTAGTTGGTTATTCATTTGCAGGTCTGCAAAAAAGCACCTACGTATTGGCTCAAAATAAATTAATAACTCCCAATTTGTACAATGCATTTGATGCCCTAACTACAAATTATACATTCAAAGCGTTTAGCGATATTGTGGATGAACACAGAACCTATTGTTTTGAAAATATAAACAATGAGACTAGTTTAGCAACAAAAACTAATATCGTTTATAAAGCAAAAATAAAAGTAGAAAATACAGCTGAAGGAACAACACTCTACGTTACTCCGGACAATAAACTATTTGTAAGCTTCAAGGAAATGGTAGACGCTGGTTACAATTTTGCCGGCATAACAAGTAACAGCTCAATTAAAGACTGTCTTGCACTTGGTTTACACAAATATGAAAATGGCATCTGCTATTATGTGGCTTCAATTAAAACAGGCGATGTGGAAAAGATAGTTCGCAACAATAGCTATCAGCTAAGAGTTAGTTCAATAGCCCAAATAGGTACTGTCCTTCCCGAAACAATAGGTACCTCACCATTATTAGAACTATCGGTCGAAGTTAATGCATGGACTACCAACCTTAATGCATTTGATTTGTAACAAACCTATCGTTCTTTTCCAAAACGGGGGAAGGTAAACCCCTTCTCCCGTAAACTGACGTTCTTAATCGGAATCAGTTTAACGGAACTCAAACAATAAATATTCTTCAAAAAAATAAAAGTATGAAACGCATATTTACCATCATTCCTAAAGAGACAAGCAGGATGCTATTAGTCGCTGTGTTGACCACCGTAATGGTATCCTGCGATTCTATATTGGATTTCAGCGATGGAGATTGCAGTATGGAATATAGAGTTAAGTTTACATACGACTACAATATGGAAAAGGTAGACGCGTTTGCAAAAGAAGTTAAAACAGTAACACTCTACGCTTTTGACAACAAAGGAAATTTTATTTACCAAAAAACCGAAGAGGGTGCAATGCTTGCCAATGACAACTATTCAATGACCGTAAATATCGAACCGGGTGACTATCATTTGGTCACTTGGGCAGGATTAGATGATCAATCATTTGCTGTTCCCCTTTTAACACCTGGCAAATCCAACATTAAAGACCTCACAATAAAAACATTAAGAGAGAAAAGCAAAGAGATGCAGGCCATAGAAGGAGAGGAAGGAAAATACATTGTAAATAAGGAATTATCACCGCTATGGCATGGACGGGTTGTGAACCAAGTGTTCACAAGAAGTGATCGGCAAACAATTATTCCCATTTCATTAATAAAAAACACCAATAATGTACGTATTGTATTGGCGCAAGTGAACCAAAGCTCCCGTGAGCCATCCCGAAAATTAGATGTGCACAATTTCAGCTATTCCATTTACGATAAAAATGGTCATATGAGTTATGACAATACACTGTTAGATGATAACCTTTTAACATATCAACCATTTCTCATTCAGCAAGGTGTCATAACCTCGAGTGCATTTAGGTCCACGCCTCTTCAGTATCCTGCAGCAATTGCAGAAATGAGTGTGGCGCGCTTATTAGAAACCCAAATTCCTCGCCTCAGCATTATAAACAAAGAAACCGGAGAGGAATTACTAGGCAACGGGATACTTACACACTACTTAAACTTAATCAGATTAGAGCTTTATAAAGAGATGCCTTTGCAAGAGTATCTCGATCGCGAAAGTTCTTTTGAAATAACGTTGTTCGTCAATGAAAAGCTGACACTGATTAATACAGTAATTGAAATAAACGGCTGGGTCATTCAGCTCAATGATTTCGAACTCTAAAATAAATAAACAATGAGATACTCTAAACTAACATATCATTTATTGATAACTTTCATTTCATTGATCTATTTTAGTGGATGCGGAGAAAATAACGATTTATTTATCGACACGCACCCTCAAAAAGAGAAATCGATGATCCAAGCAACACTTTTACTTTCGCTCAAAGATCTTGATATCCATACAAGAGCAAACAGTTATTTTCTTGCGGGTACTGAAGAGGAGAGTTCTGTTAAGAAATTAACAGTTTTCATAGTAGATGCGAGTGAAGTAAAAGACTATAGTTTTATAGCCAATATTCCAGATGATAAAAAAATATTTATTAATGTAACAACATCAGAGGGAATAAAGACCATATTTGTCGGAGCAAACATGACCACTGAGCAAATTGATGCTGTTAAAAATGCACCTGATAAGAACCCGGAACAAAGCCTCAATGAAATTAGTAAAATCGCTACTAATAATAATTTTCTCATGACCGGACAGGCCGTTTCCAATGACGGCAGTAAAGAAATTCAAATTGTAGCCGATGAGACTATTCCCATCAATGTTTCTTTGAACCGTGTAGTAAGCAAAGTGCTACTCACTTGTAGTACTGACAATGTGGATGGAGTAGAATATATATCATTGCCGGAGAAAAACGGTTATATACGCCTATCCGATATACATTACGTGCTTTCCACAACCAATAAAAAGTTTTATCCGTTTGCCAAGGCTAATAATGAAGATCCCAATTATGGGATTACAAAAACGATAAGTGAATCTTTTGAATCCAACTTTTTCACATCACCCGAAACGGTAATGGCAGGAGCACCTGCTTTAAAATTCGATGCAACTAGAATCAAAAAAGAAGTCGGTCGCTATACAGAAGGTATCTATTGTCTGGAAAACACAATAGATTTAGAGGGGAACACCTATTCAGGCGACCTGAGTATACCTAAAAAAGTTGGTACATATCTAAAAATAGCAGCCAAATTTACACCAAAGCAGATAAACAATATTACTGTATTAAGCGAATCAGAAGCCCAACAAAAATTGGCAAACGGAACTTTCTATGTCTGTAAGAAAGCCTCCGAAAATATCAAGAAAATATGCTATAGCAGTATTGATGCAGGAAAAGAGTTTCTAAAAGGTTACGGAATAACCGAACTGACCGACGAGGATTTCATTGTTTATGAGGGGGGATGGCAGTATTATGAAACGTTTATCAACTCTCCCAAAGACTTTAGCGAGAATTCGGGTTTACTACGTAACAACTACTATATTGTACATATAAAATCATTTACTGCTCCTATACAGGAAAAGACGATAGAGGTAAATACCATTGTAGCTTCCTGGAGTATTAAAGGAATCACGCATATCGATATAGAAACAGGTAACTAATCAATGGAGGAACAAAGTCATGAAACAAATCAAATATACAATACTTTATATACTATTTCCGATTGCCGGTATTTTCAGCAGTTGCAACACGATATTGGAAGATAGTTATTCTTTCCCCGACAGCGAAAAAACAATGAAAATAGCTGTTACCCGCAGCTTGGGTTCAACGGTTATAGGTGGAAAACTAATCCTATGGAAGGCTCAACCAGGCGATTATACGACTGTTAATGTAAATGATTTGAACGCCTATTCTATAGAGAAACTAAACACTGGAAAACCTTATCCAAAAGATAATTCGACGGTTTACATCAGTGGTTTCTCGCCAATGGATATGCAAGCAAGCAGTTCTTATCAGACATTAAATATGCCTGTAGGAGCTAGCCCCGGAACAGTAGATGTATGCACTTCGAACACAGTCAGTGGAAGCGCTTCCAGTCCGTTCAACGAGACTATGACATTCAAACATACATTAACTAAGATTATTTTCAAAGCCAGACGTCATGAAACGATGACCGGAATCAGAAATGTTGGAAACATCACAATTACTATCCCGATGAGCTATCTCCCCACTGAGTGGAACTGGAATAATGCTCCAGAAGAAATGAGTTATCAAGTCAACTCCTCTAAACATGCAACCAGCAATCTAACACTTACTCATCCCGATATTATATTTGAAAATAATACGGAAGAGATAGGAACTTGTTTTCTAATGCTACCAGTCAATAACATCGGCAAACTGCAAAGTATTCGTTTAACTGCCGATATAAAGCTGATCAATAGCGTAGAAATAGACAAAAGAATTGATTCGACTATAGACATACAATTAATGGATACCAATAACCAACCTATAAACAAAGCGCAAGCAGGTGAAAGCTATGAGATTCTTTTTAATTTCCAACAAAACTCCTTCACGCTTATTGCCAGTCAATTAGATGGATGGGAAAAGGGAGGATTGATTTATGTACCTGTAAAGCCATAAACAAGTAGAGCATTAAAACTATAAAGAAAAAACATACTACGATGAGTCGGAATTTAATAACATACAGCCTCACTTCAATCATGACAATCATAACTGCATTGTCGTGTACGGATGATTCGGAATTTACTTCCGACAATGGTAATGGCCTATTCAGCCTTGTCTCTGATAAAGGTATATTTACCCGTGCTGCAAGCGAACAGAAGTTTGCCGAAGGAACTGCTTATCAGCTTTACGCTATACAAGGGAGCAGTTTCGAACAGAATTATTTAACTGCCCCAGCAAGCAATCAGCCGGTCACCGGATATGAGTCGGCAGACCATAATAGTATCAAAGGCATTACTGCAAACTCTTTCAACGGGAAAACGTTGAATTTTTATGCAGTAACCAATAGCACTTCTCAGCCTATTACCATCATACCCGGCACGAACGAAGCACCTACTTGCCTGATCGAATACCCGAAAGATGCTCCTCTAACGGATGTAATGTGGGCAAAAAAAGAAAATCAAACCTATTTAAATTCAGGTACGATCAAGTTATTATTCGGCCATACATTGGCTAAGTTAAACATGTATGTAATGAAGCATTCGGAATACGGAAATATCCAAGTCGACTTAAAATCAATAGCCTTAACAGACTATCCAAGCGGTTCATTAAACATGGGAAACGGTAAATTCAACTTAAATGATAAAGACAGCAGAAGCATGTCTTGTACGGTGTATAATGGCACTCAAACAGTAAATAACATAGCTTCTGCTGTTACTACCAACAACAAAGCAGTTACTCCGATGGTATTTCCTACCAGAAAAAGCAATCTGGTGAGTAGTGACAGAGCAAATCACTCGATGAAAATCAAGGTGAATATTCAAATAGGAGGAGAGACAACAACTCAAGAAACAGAAATTGTTTCCACCATGGCAGAAGGAGTGAATACCCCTGTAGAGGTTCCTTTTAAGTTTGAGAGCAATCGTGAGTATGATATGGTTATTACCATCACTAAGAGTTCACTGATTGTAACTATCGTGCCCCGTGCTTACGATTGGATACCCTCCGAGGAGATAAAAACAGACGAGCAAATGGGTAGTTCTATGACCATAGGAGGTATTACCTGGATGGATCGTAATCTGGGTGCAACCAGTGGTGATCCCTTGGCTAATGATCAGGAATGGGAATATAGCCGTGGATATTATTATCAATTTGGAAGAAACATCCCTTATTTTGTCAAAATGGTAAAAGACTCAAAAGGAATAGTGTCTGCTCCGTCAAACGGAAATTGGCATGAAGAAGAATCACAACCTTATCCATTTATTGTAGATAAAGAGGATGAAAAGCCCATAGCAATAAAAAGATTACAAAACCTAACCTATTTTTTTCAAATAGCACAAAACCCAACGGATGCTAAAAACCTTAAGTTTAACTATTATTACACCAACGACCCTTATGAAGATTGGGATATCGGGCATCAAACGAGTGGCAGTAATTGGGAAAGCACTCAAAAGCAACCTTGTCCTAAGGGGTGGCGTTTGCCAACTGTAGATGAGTTTAAGCTGGTTATTCCATCCACTGAATCGGCAGGAGATATTACGTTCAGTCTAGGTCAACATCCACACTCTAATATGTATACCCAAGAAGAAATTAACGACCCGGAACCGGGATCTTCATCTATTTACGTTGGAGTTAGAAAAGACGTAGGAATATTAACCGTAGGCAGAGGCAATTCTATTTACGCATTGAAGCGAAAAGGTACAAATAATGCATACTTCCTAAGATGGCACATAGAAAAAGCCGGAATTTTACCTATGGATAACAAACATACAGATGCTTCACAAGCAGGAGACAAATACCGTAATGTATTGGTTATCTCACGGTATCCGGCAACTAACAGTAGTTCTCTTTCTACTGATAATGTTGCTAAAGCCGCCAATTGGGATAAGCCTGTTGAACAAATTAAACTACCCATTTCGGGATATATACATGTCGGTAATGATTCGAAAAACATCGATCGTCCGGCTCTAATCTATAGTGGCACCGAAGCTGTTTATTGGACTAGCTCAACTGCCGGCGATAATTCATGTACAGTGCGAATGAAATTTGCAGGCGACTCTAACAGCAGCCAAATTATGATATACAATTCGGAAATCCGAAGTAATGGTTGCCTGATACGTTGTGTGCGCGACACAAAAACCAACTAAAGTAAAGGAGGAGAAAAATGAAAGCAATATATCGAACAATTGTTTTATTATTGATAGCAATGATGACACTATCGGCATGCAACAAGGAAGAATCGCCGGAAGCCTATAATGCAGAAAACGTAGCCATTATACCTCAACTATCAGGTGTCTATGCAGTAGCTCCGGCAGCTAAAGCAGGAACACGAGCCGTAGATCATCCGGATCTACAAACAATCATTAATTTACCCGAAGGAACAACCCTACGTCTCATAGCCCAAAAAGGATCACAGGCTGCTATTATGCAGGATTATGTGGTGCGTACCCCAGACGGTGGGTCACAATCCCTCTATCCTTGCAAGATAAATAATACGACGGGACAAATCATCTCTGAGAGCAAAGATCCGATGTATTTATCAGAAGGAGTCTATAAGGTTAATGCAGTATCTCCGGCTCATAAATATAGCAATGGGCAAATGGTAATTAATAACGGCGAATCCGTTTTAGCCAATAACGATCACTGGATACAAACTGCCACTACCTCATTGACCATTACAAAAGCGGACAAAAGTAAAGTTATTCTGCTTAACCCGCTGATGCAACTCACGGCTCGTATGACATTCGATTTGTCAGGAGATAAAGAGACAGGAGTTTCTTCCATTTCAGTCATGCAAGATGGTATCGAAATAGATAGAATAAGGGAAGGTAGTGTCACGCTAACTAATGTAGGAGATTCTATTCCGGCTATTATGTGTGCTAATTACAACCGTATATTCATCAAGGAGAGTGACATCAAGAAGCAAGAGAATGGAAGTCTACGGGGGGAGATATGCCTATTACCTATTGACAACCGTGCCACCCCCATGGTGGTTATTCTCAATTTAATGGTAAACGGAGTACCTACACAGTTTACTTTTTCCATTGTCAATAAAGTACTCTATGCCGGTTATTCGTATAATTACAAGATAACTGTAAGAATTAAAGACAATATTACAGTAGCTAACTGGCAGGAAACATCGTGGAGCACAACAGTTAGTGGAGAATAAATAAAAACAGATATAAAAACAATCGAAGATGAAACAAGCATATATCTTTTTACTAAGCTGCTTATTATTGACAGCTTGTACCAAAAACGAAGAATGGATGAGCAATGTATCTAAAGCAGATACAGTAGCCGTTCAATTAAGTTTGCAATGTGCTGAAATTAGTGTAGACTCACGCGCCACAATCCCACAAGATCCTCTCACAGACAATCCCATGTATAGCTTATGCTTATTGCATTATAATAGTGAAGGACAACTCATTGCAGAAGATACGAAAACTCAAGACTTGACCGATCCACAGCTCAATTATCTATGGAACGTATCATTAAGAAATAGTGGTAACAATATTGAAACACTCTGCTTGGTGGCCAATATGCAAGGAAGTTATCCAGTATGGCCTTCTACGCTGGCCGAATTAAAAGAAATTTGCGTAGGATTACAATTCAATTCAAATACCGGATTAATAGCAGATCGAAAAATGTACATGTTCGGCTATTATGAAGGAAAAATTACAGCCAATCAGAATATACGAATAATGATGGGCCGCATGGCAAATAGTCTGAGGCTGGCCATCAGTGCTGCAAATAGCAACGATCGGTATCGAATCAATAAAATAGAAATTAATAAACCATCTAGAGAAACATATTTCTTTCCACGTAGCTCTACCGATAGAAACTTCTCCAACAACATAGTCGAACTATTTAATAGTAATAATACAATCGGCAAAGGGGGGGCTACAGAACTTTTATTCTATTACCAAACCGGAGAAAACATTTCTCCGTCACAATCAAACAGAACTTCTGTTATTATCACAGCAACAAAGAATAATGCCAACCCGAAAACATATACCGTTGTATTAGGTGCAGATGGACCCAATACAACCGTGAATCGAAATTACTCGCTGTATCGCAATAATAACTATACTTTTAACATCTTGTTGAATTAAATAAAAAAGCAACATATAATGGATATACTTGATATTCTTATTCGTGAGTCAGAAAACAGCTCCAAAGTGTATCTGTATGAGGAAAATGGTCAATGGTGCGCCTATGAGCGTTCGGCCCGACTAATAAGGCTAATTATGCTAAACAAGGCGAAAATAACCCAAGTCAACTATGAGCAATATCAGATCATGCTTGATCGGGCAGAATTGGATTTATCCAGACTGATTTACTACCCCATTGTTTCCTGTTCCGATCATGAAATCATTATAGACTTACATGCGTTCAAGTTCTCGGAAGAAAAAGAATTATTCACATGGCTATATGGGTATTAAAAAATATTGTTTGTTTTGTTTGTGTTCCTCATTACACTTCACTATCGTCTGTGAAGATAAGAGTGAAGTGAATGGGGATTTTCTACAACCACATAGTATGGTGCACGACGTACTATCTCGTGGTAATATGGAAACATCCCTGTTTCAATTCGTACTTCACATAACACTTATCTGCCTTACTCATATCGCGCAGTACTTCCGAAAGTACTAATTTAAGCGTATCGGCTCCAACAGCCTGCAAAGGGCGTCCATCAGGGTCTTCAACTTTCGCAAAGCGTTTCCAGCTTACATCAAAAGTGGTACCATAGAAATGGGCTGAGTTTTCGGACGCATTCCCATTGCGACGACGCAGTCGTTTTACATCATCGCGAGTGCGCAACACCGAAGTAACCACAATTTGATTGGGATTTAACCCTTTGTTGGTCAGCGAATCGATAAAGATTAAACCAATACTATCCAGCAATGTACCGGCACGAGGTACCAGATAGGGAATAGAATGCGTAAGCGAGTCGACCACATAATGGTCATTGGTTTCAATATGCACCAAGCCATCTGTCATCTGTTCAGCCTCCTCCCGCGAAGATATAGGACGGATGCCCAATGCATGAGCAGCCTGCAAATGCTTGTCATTCAAGTCGCCAAACGACCGCTTGTAACTAATCACTCCTTTAATATTTCGTGGTTCGTTCATTTTCAGCGACATATCCTTCTCTTTACAACCGGACATTGAAAAACTTAACCCGCAAAGAAGCGAAGAGAACAGCAAGTGGCAGAGTTGTCTATTTGTAATCATTAGTTGATCTTCTTGTTTTATTAAGGATGCAAATATAGCCTGTTTGTTTGTTACGGGAAAGCGCACTGCAAATTAATTCGGCAAGAATCTTCCAAGTATTCAAACGTTTCATTAAATTTGCAGTCCATTTCGCACAAATTGTGTGAGCCTTTAAATTGATTCGATGATAGAAAAGCTGATTGTCCTTGAAGACATTGACCCTGTTATTTTTTATGGGGTCAATAATACAAATATACAGTTATTAAAAGCGTTATACCCCAAACTACGCATTGTAGCCCGTGGCAATGTGATCAAAGTATTGGGCGACGAAGAAGAGATGTGTCTGTTTGAAGAAAACATCACCAAGCTCGAGAAATACTGTGCGGAATATAATTCACTCAAAGAAGAGGTCATCATTGACATCGTCAAGGGGAATGCACCACAGGCAGAGAAGACCGGCAATGTCATTGTGTTCAGTGTAACGGGCAAGCCCATTATTCCACGCAGTGAAAATCAATTGAAGCTGGTCGAAGGTTTCGCAAAGAACGATATGTTGTTTGCTATCGGACCGGCCGGTTCGGGCAAAACATATACCGCCATTGCATTAGCCGTTCGTGCATTGAAGAATAAGGAGATCAAAAAGATCATTCTCAGTCGTCCGGCTGTAGAAGCCGGCGAGAAGCTTGGCTTCCTACCCGGTGATATGAAAGAGAAAATAGATCCCTATTTGCAACCACTTTACGACGCATTGCAAGATATGATTCCGGCTGCTAAGCTCAAAGAATACATGGAGTTGAATATTATTCAAATCGCTCCATTGGCTTTTATGCGCGGACGAACACTCAACGACGCAGTTGTTATATTGGATGAAGCCCAAAACACAACGACGCAACAAATCAAAATGTTTCTTACCCGAATGGGACTAAACACCAAGATGATTGTAACGGGAGATATGACACAAATCGACCTCCCCACATCGCAAACATCGGGCTTAATACAAGCCTTACGCATACTAAAAGGCGTGAAAGGTATCAGTGTGGTAGAACTGCATAAGAAAGACATTGTACGCCACAAGCTGGTAGAACGCATTGTCGATGCCTACGAGAAATTCGATAAAGATACCAAAGCCGAACGCGAAAAGCGGAAAGCCGAAGCAGAAAGCTCTAAATTGCAAATTGCTAAACAGAATATAGAAAGATGAAAGCATTAACTAAAACAGATTACAACTTTCCGGGACAGAAAAGCGTGTACCACGGAAAAGTGCGCGATGTATACAACATCAATGACGAGCAACTCGTAATGGTAGCCACAGACCGTATCTCAGCCTTCGATGTAGTATTACCCGAAGGAATTCCTTACAAAGGACAAATGCTCAACCAGATTGCAGCTAAGTTTCTGGATGCAACACAAGACATTTGTCCGAACTGGAAAACAGCTACCCCCGACCCCATGGTAACCGTAGGTGTTGCCTGCCAAGGATTTGCTGTGGAAATGATTGTACGCGGATACCTTTGTGGTAGTGCATGGCGTGCTTATAAGAGTGGTGTACGCGAAATCTGCGGAGTACAGCTTCCGGATGGCATGCGCGAGAACCAACGTTTCCCTCAGCCAATCGTTACCCCAACTACGAAGGCCGAACTCGGTCTGCACGATGAGGATATCTCGAAAGAGGAGATTCTGCGTCAAGGGCTGGCTACTCCCGACGAATATGCTACGTTGGAGAAATATACACTGGCTCTGTTTCAACGCGGCACAGAGATAGCTGCCGAACGCGGACTGATTCTGGTAGATACGAAATACGAATTCGGTAAACACAACGGTATCATCTACCTGATGGATGAGATTCACACTCCCGACTCAAGCCGTTATTTCTACGCAGAAGGTTACAAAGAACGTTTTGAAAAAGGCGAACCACAGAAACAACTCTCCAAAGAGTTCGTACGCGAATGGTTGATGGAAAACGGATTCCAAGGACAAGCCGGACAAACAGTGCCCGAGATGACCGAAGAGATCGTTAAAAGTATCAGCGACCGTTATATCGAACTATACGAAAACATCACCGGAGAGAAATTCGAAAAAGAAGATACAAGCAACTTACTGGAACGTATCGATAAGAACGTAACAGCATTTCTAACAAAGTAATGAATTACCCACAAGAAACCATCAAGCCCTACGGCAATGACGGAAAGAAAAGTGAACAAGTAGAACAGATGTTCAACAACATCGCTCCTGCTTATGACCGACTGAACCATACCCTCTCATTGGGTATTGATCGCAGTTGGCGCAAGAAGGCGATCAACTGGTTGCGTCCTTTCCATCCACAACAGATGATGGATGTAGCTACCGGCACGGGCGACTTTGCTATTCTGGCCTGTCGTAGCCTCCAGCCCCAACATCTTATCGGAACCGATATATCGGAAGGCATGATGAACGTGGGACGTGAAAAAGTAAAAAAGGAAGGTCTCGCGGGCAAAATAACCTTTGCCCGTGAAGACTGTACCTCCCTCTCGTTTGCCGAACATACATTCGATGCTATCACAGTAGCTTTTGGTATCCGCAATTTCGAGGATCTGGATCGCGGACTTTCCGAAATGTGTCGGGTGCTTACTCCGGGTGGCCACTTGGTTATCCTGGAACTTACCACCCCAGACCGCTTCCCGATGAAGCAGCTATTTAGTATCTACTCCAAGGTAGTAATACCCGTATTAGGCAAAATGCTTTCCAAAGACAATAAAGCGTACAGCTACCTGCCGCAAACGATCAAAGCATTTCCGCAAGGAGAAGTCATGGAGGGCATCATTGCCCGGGCAGGCTTTAGCCAGGTTCAGTTTCGACGACTGACGTTTGGCATTTGTACGCTTTATACGGCGACTAAATAATTGAATAAATTCCCCCACATGATGCAAAAGTATGGTTTAATCGGCTACCCGCTGAAACACTCATTCTCTATCGGATACTTCAACGAGAAGTTTCACTCAGAAGGCATTGACGCTGAATATGTAAACTTCGAAATTCCGGAAATAAACGATTTTAAAGAAATCATCGAAGAGAATCCGAATCTTTGCGGACTCAATGTAACCATTCCCTATAAAGAGCAGGTTATTCCTTTTCTGGACAGCCTTGATCCGGATACGGCTAAGATAGGTGCGGTCAACGTCATTAAAATAATCCGTCAAAAAGGAAAAGTGCAATTGATAGGATACAATTCCGATATCATCGGTTTCACGCAATCCATACAGCCACTCTTGCAGCCCCACCACAAACGAGCACTCATTCTGGGCACAGGCGGTGCTTCGAAAGCAGTATTTCACGGATTAAAAAACCTGGGTATCGACAGTACTTTCGTATCACGTAGCCACGAGCAAGGTGCTTTGCTTTATGAAGAATTGACACCCGAAATCATGGCAGAACATACGGTTATTGTCAATTGTACTCCTGTAGGCATGTATCCCAAGGTCGATTTCTGCCCCAACATTCCGTATGAGTATATTACACCAAACCATTTATTGTATGATTTGTTATATAATCCGAACACTACTCTCTTCATGAAAAAAGGTGAAGAGCGGGGTGCTATAACCAAAAACGGTTTAGAGATGCTGCTATTGCAAGCATTCGCCGGATGGGAAATATGGAATAAATAAGACGTGAGTTATGAGAAGAAAAGGTATTTATGGCATTATCATTCTTGTATTGTTGTTGACCGGAGCAACCATCTTTGGTAGTTTCTATCTACTTAATTTCTCTCTGTGTCCGAACGAGACCATTCTCTCAAAGGATGCCGATTCATATCCTTATATGTATAAGGAATATCCGTTTCTGGAGTCGTGGGTCGACAGCCTCCGACAAGAGGATGCTTTGCGCGATACCTTTATCACCAATCCCCAAGGCATTCAGTTGCATGCCTACTACATTCGTGCACCGCGGCCAACGAACAAAACAGCCGTCATTGTACATGGTTATACCGACAATGCCATCCGCATGTTCATGATCGGATACCTTTACAACCGCGATCTGCAATTCAACGTTTTGCTACCCGATTTGCAACATCATGGCCAAAGCGAAGGCGATGCCATTCAAATGGGCTGGAAAGACCGTTTGGATGTTATGCAGTGGATGAAGCTGGCGCAAAACCTTTATGGCGATAGTACTCAAATGGTTGTACACGGCATTTCGATGGGAGCTGCCACAACAATGATGGTTTCGGGCGAGGAACAGCCCGAGTTTGTGAAATGCTTTGTAGAAGATTGTGGCTATACCAGTGTTTGGGACGAGTTCTCGCACGAGTTAAAAACCTCTTATCACCTGCCCCCTTTCCCGATCATGTACGCGAGCAGCCGATTGTGTCAACAAAAATACGGCTGGAATTTCAAAGAAGCTTCATCGCTCAATCAGGTAGCTAAATGCCGGTTGCCCATGTTTTTCATTCATGGAGACAAAGACACCTACGTGCCCACTTGGATGGTTTATCCTCTATACGAAGCCAAGCCGGGTGCCAAGGAGCTATGGATTGTTCCCGGAGCAGCTCATGCGCTCTCTTATCTGGAAAACAAAGATACATATACCGAAAAGGTACGTACATTCGTAGGGCGTTACATACATTAAGTTCAAAAAAGTTCCTATCTTTGTGTCTGAATAAACCATGCTTTATGAAACAGATACTTACACTCTTCCTTTTTTTCGTTCTACTTTCTCCCTTATCGCAGGCGCAAGAAAAGGTATATACAGTCGACAATATTCCCAAGGTGCATCTGCAAAATAAGATGCAGTATGTATGCAACCCTGCCGGTATTCTATCCGGCGAAGCTTGTGCGCAGATAGACAGTATGCTCTATGCCCTCGAACAGCAAACAGGTATCGAAACTGTGGTAGCCGTAGTGCCCAGTATTGGTCAGGCTGATTGTTTCGACTTTTCTCACGAACTATTAAACAAATGGGGGGTAGGCAAACAAGGCAAAAACAATGGTTTGGTCATTCTTCTTGTTACCGACCAGCGATGTGTACAGTTCTATACCGGCTATGGCCTTGAAGGCGATCTGCCCGATGCCATCTGCAAACGCATACAAACCAAATATATGATTCCTTATCTGCGACAGGGCGATTGGAACAACGGAATGGTAGCCGGCGTTCGAGCCGTATGCCAACGCTTGGACGGATCGATGGTGAACGATACACCTTCGCAAGACGAAGGCGGTTCGTGGGGATTGATCGTATTTGCTCTCTTCGGCTTCATAGGCGTAGCCTCTATCATCAGCGTGCTCGCCGTACGTGCTGCAAGCCGTTGCCCCAAATGCGGAAAACATGAGTTGCAACGTAGCGGAAGCACACTTATCTCTAAACGAAACGGTGTGAAAACAGAAGACGTCGTATACACCTGCCGCCATTGTGGCCATAGCGTTGTGCGCCGCCAACAAACCTATGACGAAGACTATCGCGGACGTGGCAATGGTGGAGGGGGGCCCTTCATTGGCGGCTTCGGCACAGGTGGTGGTTTCGGAGGTGGAGGCGGAGGCTTTAGCGGCGGAAGCTTCGGCGGGGGAATGGGCGGAGGCGGTGGAGCCGGTTCTCGCTTTTAATCTCAAACAGTATATAGTCAATAAATAATCACTTCAAATACAACGATCAAATGAAGAAATCAGTTATTATTCTCCTTGCTATTCTTGCCGTTGTGGCAATCATTGTTATCTCCTCTATCAGCACGTATAACGGATTGGTAACGATGGACGAAAAGGTAAGTGGTCAATGGGCCAATGTAGAAACGCAGTATCAACGCCGTGCCGATCTCATTCCCAATCTGGTAAATACGGTGAAGGGTTATGCCACTCACGAGCAGTCTACCCTCGAAGGAGTGGTCGAAGCACGCAGTCAGGCAACGCAAATCAAAGTAGATGCCGCCAATTTAACACCCGAGAAACTGGCCGAATATCAAAAGGCACAAGGAGCGGTAACACAGGCTTTGGGCAAACTGCTTGCCATCACCGAGAACTACCCCGACCTGAAGGCCAACCAAAACTTTCTGGAGTTGCAAGCCCAACTCGAAGGAACGGAGAACCGAATCAATGTAGCCCGCAAGGACTTCAATGACGCGGCACAGGCATACAACGTCAACATTCGTCGCTTCCCGAAAAGTATCTTCGCTACCATGTTTGGTTTCGAAAAGCGTGCTTATTTCGAAGCAGCCGAGGGCAGTGAGAAAGCACCTGAGGTGAAGTTTTAAACACCTTGCAGCCTTGTTTACGACAAGGCTGCCCAAACACATCAGCCACCAAATACTTAAAAAAGCATGAAAACAACTAAGTGGGTCGGCCTCATCACACTCTTTGTTTGTGCCTCTGCCTTCGTCGGTTGTCATGATGGCGAAACAGGGGACAATATCTCCGGGAGCCATGATCCCTATATCAGCCCTTCAGTGCCTAAAGGCAGCATCTCTGTTCTCGCTTCAGAAACACAGATGCGTCTCGTGCCCGGACTGGGATATGATATTATGGGCGATTATCTAAGCAATAATTCGATCAGAGAAGCAGTCGTCGACTTAGATAAAGTAGATAAAGACCTAATCACGTACATCCAAGCAACCGCAAGCGAAGGGGCTGGATACGAAGGGCACAATATGGTCGAACTTCTTCAATCGATCATGAAGAGAGACTTCGCCGTACCGCCCGAAAATAGAAACGATTTACTATTCACCGGCACATTTACCGACAACAAAGGGCTGGATAGCCATTACGACTACTCCTCTCAATATACCTTTGTGCTCGGGCATAGCGGATCTACCGGTTATCTGTACCGCTTACTTGCACTAAACATGAAGTGGGAGTCGTGCCTCACCGATGAATTCAAAGAAGCACTTGCACTTTACACTCCCAAGGAGATCATCGAAAAGTTCGGTACGCATATACTGAAAGACATTCACCTGGGAAGCTTGATCCGAACTCTCTACCGTACGGTAGTAGCCGACAGCCGGCAAGAGTGTTTACGAACAGCAATTACAGGACAGGGTGCTCGTCAAAGTACCATTTACAAATTCCCTCACATCACCATCACTTATCCGGAAGAGGTAGTAAAAAAGAATTATGACGGAACGATCACGGTTACCTTTCAAGGAGGCAACCCGAAAACATTGCCGACCATTTCGCTCACCCCGAACGAAGTTATAGGCAACCCTATTAATCCCGGTTCTTGGATGCTTAGCAGCAATGAAACCAATGTTGCCTTAACCCGGTTGGAAGGCAATGATCTGATTCCCCTTTACGATGTCGTTGCCGATCCCATAAAAAAGCAGCAACTCAAAGAGGCCATCACTGCGCATATCAAAGCACATCAATTGCCCATGCTTCAAACCGCCCCCATCTTTCAGGCCGGCGACGGAAAGAACCATCGCTACTTTACCTCTTACGACGAACTGACTCGCCAAACACAACCTCCGTATACATGCCACGGTGTTATTGGGAGTGTCTTCGTAGTCCAAACGGCAGGTACCGTCCCCCTTTATCAATTTACAGATGGAAAGAACGACCGCCTGTCCTTATCTCCCACATTGACCGACCGCCAGCCGATGGGATCTCCATACATAATGGGATATGTCTATGAGGAATATCAACCAGATCTGGACCGCATATACGAAATATCCGATGGAACCAACTTTGCCTATACGCTCGAAAACAAGAGTGCCTATGGCGAACGAGGCAGTTGGAAGCAAACAGGCAACTTCTTTTATACAAAAAAAATATCATTATAACACCCGAACAGATACTCTTACTATTCGTTGAGAGCAAAAGTACGTACTTAATGCATTGTTAATTAGTATATTATTGATGCATAAAGTACATACTCTATACATCAAGGAATACGTATTCTTTTAATAGCTGAATATCAACAACTTGCAACATTCCGAACCAATCAATCCATCTCCTCGATTGTAGCGATTTTAAAACATTCTCTCCAAAGTATCAGGCATTCCATCCAACTGTTCATAACAGGCGGTAACGCAAACCTACCACCGTAAAAGCAAAAAACAAGGTAACTTGAATCTCCCCCATGGCTAACTTAATTAATTTGTTGGCTATACAAAAAAAAAACAGTACTTTTGCACCCGTATATACATAATCCTTATAATTAACTCATGAGTAATCAACGATACATGATGCGTGGTGTAAGCGCGTCGAAAGAAGATGTGCACAACGCCATCAAGAACATAGACAAAGGCATCTTCCCACAGGCATTCTGCAAAATCATTCCCGATATACTGGGTGGCGACCCGGATTATTGCAACATTATGCACGCCGACGGAGCCGGAACCAAATCGTCACTGGCTTATATGTACTGGAAAGAGACCGGTGATTTATCGGTATGGAAAGGTATTGCACAAGATGCCCTGATTATGAATATTGACGACCTTCTTTGTGTGGGTGCAGTTGATAACATCCTAGTGTCATCAACTATCGGACGCAACAAGCTGCTCATTCCGGGCGAAGTAATCTCGGCAATCATCAATGGAACAGACGAACTGCTGAACGAGCTTCGCGAAATGGGCGTAGGTGTTTATGCCACCGGTGGCGAAACGGCCGACGTAGGCGATCTGGTACGTACGATTATCGTTGACAGCACCGTGACCTGCCGCATGAAACGTGCCGATGTCATTGACAATGCCCACATTCGTCCCGGAGACGTGATCGTCGGGTTGGCCTCTTACGGACAAGCAACTTATGAAAAGGAATACAACGGCGGTATGGGCAGTAACGGACTGACTTCGGCTCGTCACGATGTATTTTCGAAATACCTGGCTGACAAATATCCCGAAAGCTATGATGCGGGTGTTCCCGAAGAATTGGTTTACTCGGGTGGCTTAAAACTCACCGACGAAGTAGCCGACTCTCCTATCAACGCCGGTAAGCTGGTACTTTCGGCTACACGCACCTATGCGCCCGTAGTGAAAAAACTACTCGACGCTTTGCGCCCTCACATACACGGTATGGTACACTGCTCGGGTGGTGCACAGACCAAAATTCTACATTTCATTGGCGACATGCGTGTGGTAAAAGATAACCTCTTCCCGGTACCTCCCTTGTTTAAAACCATTCAGGAGCAAAGCGGAACCGATTGGGCAGAGATGTACAAAGTATTCAACATGGGTCACCGCCTTGAAATCTACCTATCGCCCGAGCATGCAGCAGAGGTGATTGCCATCTCCGAATCGTTCGGTATCCCCGCACAGATAGTAGGTCGTGTAGAAGAAAGCGAAAAGAAAGAATTGATTATTAAGAGCGAATTCGGCGAATTCAGATATTAATTAAATGACAGACAACAACAGTTTATTAGATAAGCTCGAAGGCCTCGTAGCCCGTTTCGAAGAGATCTCGACCCTCATTACCGACCCTTCGGTACTGGCCGATCAGAAACGCTATGTAAAATTGACCAAAGAGTACAAAGAGATGAGCAGCCTGATGAAGGCTCGCAAAGAGTACGTTCAGCTACTCAACGGCATTGATGAAGCCAAAGACATCATCACCAACGAAACCGATCAGGAGATGCGCGATATGGCTCGCGAAGAACTCAACCTCTGTCAGGCACGCTTGCCCGAGTTGGAAGAGGAGATCAAGATCATGCTGGTGCCCGCCGATCCGCAAGACGGAAAGAACGCCATTGTCGAAATACGTGGTGGTACGGGTGGTGATGAAGCAGCGATCTTTGCCGGCGACCTCTTCCGCATGTACGTGAAGTATTGCGAGTCGAAAGGTTGGAGAGTAGAGGTATCGAGCAGCAACGAAGGAACAGCCGGAGGATACAAAGAAATTATCTTTACCGTAACGGGCGAAAACGTATATGGCACATTGAAGTATGAGTCGGGTGTACACCGCGTACAGCGTGTGCCGGCTACCGAGACTCAAGGACGTGTACATACATCGGCCTCATCGGTTGCCGTACTTCCCGAAGCCGAGGAGTTTGATGTAGAGATCAACGAAGGCGAAATTAAATGGGATACCTTCCGTTCGGGTGGTGCCGGTGGTCAGAATGTAAATAAGGTAGAGTCGGGTGTTCGCTTGCGTTACCTCTGGAAGAACCCGAATACGGGCGAGTCCGAAGAGATATTGATCGAATGTACCGAAACACGCGACCAGCCCAAGAACAAAGCACGTGCCTTAACGCGCCTGCGCTCGTTTATCTATGATAAAGAGCATCAAAAATACCTGGACGATATTGCTTCCAAGCGTAAAACAATGGTATCGACCGGAGACCGTTCGGCCAAGATCCGTACCTACAACTATCCGCAAGGGCGCATCACCGATCACCGTATCAATTATACGATTTATAATCTGGCTGCCTTCATGGAAGGAAGCATTCAGGAGTGCATCGATAAGCTGATGATTGCCGAAAATGCCGAACGATTGAAAGAGAGCGAATTGTAAACGAATTTATATAGAAAGATGAATAAGCAACAACTATTTGAGAACATCAAACGCAAGAAGTCATTCCTCTGCGTAGGTCTCGACACCGATATCAAGAAGATTCCGGAACACCTCCTCAAAGAGGAAGATCCGATCTTTGCATTCAACAAAGCCATCATCGATGCTACGGCCGATTATTGTATTGCCTACAAACCTAATTTGGCTTTCTACGAAAGTATGGGTGTAAAAGGCTGGATCGCTTTTGAGAAAACAGTAAACTACCTCAAAACACAATACCCCGATCAGTTTATCATAGCCGATGCCAAACGTGGCGACATCGGCAATACCAGCGAAATGTATGCCCGCTCTTTTTTTGATGAGCTGAACATCGATTCGGTAACGGTAGCTCCCTATATGGGCGAAGACAGCGTGAAACCATTCCTCATCTATCCCGAGAAGTGGGTGATCCTGCTGGCACTGACCAGCAATAAAGGTTCGCACGATTTTCAGTTGACCGAAGATGCAAACGGTGAGCGTCTCTTTGAGAAGGTATTGCGCAAATCGCAAGAATGGGCGGGCGACGAACAGATGATGTACGTGGTAGGTGCCACACAAGGTCGTGCATTCGAAGACATCCGCAAGATTGTGCCCAATCACTTCCTTTTAGTACCGGGTGTAGGAGCACAAGGTGGTTCGCTCGAGGAAGTATGCAAATACGGAATGAACAGTACTTGCGGCCTGATAGTCAACTCTTCTCGTGGCATCATTTATGCCGATAAGACCGAACACTTTGCCACTGCCGCCCGTGCAGCCGCCAAAGAGGTACAAAGCCAGATGGCAGAAGAGCTGAAAGCTATTTTATAATGCCAGGCGAAAGGAAGCTTATCAATGACCCGGTATTCGGGTTTATCAACATACCCAAGGGGTTGATGTACGACATCGTGCGTCATCCCCTCTTGCAACGCCTTAGCCGCATCAAGCAGCTGGGGCTTTCGTCTGTTGTATACCCGGGTGCCCAACACACACGGTTTCAGCATTCGCTGGGAGCTTTCCACCTGATGACTGAGGCGATTCAGCAACTGATGCAAAAAGGCCATTTTATCTTCGACAGTGAAGCCGAAGCCGTACAGGCAGCCATACTGCTGCACGATATCGGTCATGGCCCGTTCTCTCACGTACTCGAAAATACCATCATCAAAGACGTGTCTCACGAGGAGATTTCGCTGATGTTGATGGAACGGATGAACAAGCAGATGAACGGAAGGCTTAGTTTGGCCATTCAGATATTCAAAGACGAATACCCCAAGCGATTTCTTCACCAACTGGTTAGTGGGCAGCTGGATATGGACAGGCTCGACTATTTGAGTCGCGACAGCTTCTATACAGGCGTCATTGAAGGTAGCATAGGCTCTGCACGTATCATTAAAATGCTCGATGTAGCAGACGATCATCTGGTCGTCGAATCGAAAGGTATCTACTCCATTGAAAACTTCCTTACCGCGCGCCGGCTGATGTACTGGCAAGTATACCTGCACAAAACATCGGTAGGCTATGAGCGTATGCTCATTAGTGCTTTGTTGCGGGCCAAAGAGTTGGCTTCAAAAGGAGTCGATCTATTTGCTTCGCCCGCTTTGAAGTTCTTTCTCTATAACGATATCGACAAAGAGGCGTTCTACAGCCGCTGTGAGTGTCTGGAGAACTTCATCCAGCTAGACGATAACGACATCTGGACCTCTCTGAAGGCTTGGAGCACGCACAGTGACAAGACTCTTTCGACCCTGAGTTTGGGAATGATTAATCGTAACATCTTCAAAGTCGAAATTTCCAATACTCCCATTGGTATAGAAAGAAAAAAAGAATTAACTTTGCGCATCAGCGAACAACTAAACATACCACTTTCCGAAACGAGCTATTTTGTCTCTACCCCCAGTATTGAGAAGAATATGTATAACCCTGCAGATGACAGCATCGATATTATCTACAAGGATGGCACAATAAAAAATATTGCCGAAGCATCGGATATGCTAAACATTTCCCTACTATCTAAAAAGGTAAAGAAATACTATATTTGCTACCAACGTTTGCATTGACAAGTATAAAATATTCATTAAAGAGTAGGGATATCTAAAAAAAAAATCCGTTCTTTGTGTATTGAATCAAAATCATCTAAAATAAAATAGAGTAAAATATGGAGTTCTCGGCTAAGCAAATTGCAGCATTTATCCAAGGGGATATTATCGGAGACGAAAACGCAACTGTTCATACTTTCGCCAAAATAGAAGAAGGCATGCCCGGTGCTATTTCCTTTCTTTCGAACCCGAAATATACATCTTATATCTATGAAACGCAATCAACCATTGTATTAGTCAACAAAGACTTTGTGCCGGAGCACGAGATCAAGGCAACTTTAATTAAAGTTGACAATGCGTACGAGAGTCTCGCTAAATTGATGAACCTATACGAGATGAGTAAGCCTAAAAAAACGGGAATCGACCCATTGGCTTATGTTGCTCCAACGGCCAAAATAGGTAAAAACGTTTATATCGCTCCTCTGGCTTGCGTTGAAGACGGCGCAGAGATTGGAGACAATACAATTATACATCCGCATGTAACCATTGGCGAACAAGCCAAGGTCGGAAACAACTGCATTATCTATCCTAACGTAACGATTTATCATGACTGCCGTATTGGCAACGATTGTGTACTTCATGCCGGTTGTGTGATTGGTGCCGATGGTTTCGGCTTTGCCCCTACCGCAACGGGATATGAAAAAATTCCTCAGATCGGTATTGTGATTATCGAAAACAACGTAGAGATCGGAGCCAATACTTGTATTGACCGTGCTACTATGGGAGCAACCATCGTGCGCAGCGGTGCAAAGATGGACAACCTGATACAGATGGCACACAATGTAGAGGTAGGATCGCATACGGTAATAGCCGCACAGGTAGGTATTGCCGGTTCGGCCAAGATTGGCGAATGGTGTATGTTTGGAGGACAAGTGGGTATTGCCGGACACTCTAAAATCGGTGATAAAGTAGGCTTGGGTGCTCAAACAGGAGTACCGGGCAATATCAAATCGGGAAGTCAGCTCATTGGAACTCCCCCTATGGAGCTGAAACAGTACTTCAAATCATCTATTGCTCAAAGAAGCTTACCCGAAATGCAAAACGAAGTGCGCAGCTTGCGCCGCGAATTAGAAGAATTAAAACAACAATTAAATAAGTAACCAATGTTGAAACAACAAACTCTGAAAGATAGCTTTTCACTGAGAGGAAAAGGTCTTCACACTGGTCTTGACCTGACTGTAACATTTAATCCGGCTCCGGAAAACCATGGATACAAAATACAACGTATCGATGTAGAAGGTCAACCAACGATTGATGCTGTAGCCAACAATGTGGTAGAAACCACACGTGGTACTGTACTGTCGGCCAACGGAGTGAAAGTAAGTACCATCGAACACGGTATGGCCGCCCTATACGCATTGGGCATAGACAATTGCTTGATTCAGGTGAATGGCCCCGAATTCCCCATATTAGACGGTAGTGCCTTGTACTATGTACAAGAGATAGAGAAAGTAGGTATCGAAGAGCAAAGTGCTGTTAAAGATTTCTATGTTATCAAATCAAAAATAGAGTTCCGCGACGAAGAGACCGGTTCTTCTATTATTGTATTGCCCGACGAAAATTTCAGTCTGAACGTATTAGTATCATACGATTCGAGCATTATCCCCAATCAGTTTGCCACACTCGAAGACATGACCAAATTCAAAGAAGAGGTAGCTGGAAGCCGCACCTTTGTCTTTGTACGCGAAATAGAGCCCCTACTCTCGGCCGGACTCATCAAAGGTGGTGATCTGGACAATGCAATCGTTATTTACGAGCGCGAAATGTCTCAGGAAAACTACGATAAGTTGGCCGATGTCATGGGAGTACCTCACATGAATGCCAAACAACTGGGATACATCAACCACAAACCGTTGGTATGGCCTAACGAATGTGCCCGCCATAAGTTGCTCGACGTGATTGGTGACTTGGCACTGATTGGCAAGCCCATCAAAGGACGCATCATTGCTACGCGCCCCGGACATACAATCAACAATAAGTTTGCCCGCCAAATGCGTAAAGAGATTCGTCAACACGAAATTCAGGCTCCGAGCTACGACTGCAATCGCGAGCCGGTTATGGATGTAAACCGCATTCGTGAACTGCTTCCGCACCGCTACCCATTCCAGTTGGTCGATAAAGTAATAGAGATAGGTGCCAACTACATCGTGGGTGTGAAGAGCGTTACTGTAAACGAGCCTTTCTTCCAAGGACACTTTCCCAAAGAGCCGGTTATGCCGGGTGTTCTTCAAGTAGAAGCAATGGCACAAGTCGGAGGTTTGCTCGTATTGAACTCAGTCGATGAGCCCGAACGCTATTCGACTTATTTCATGAAAATCGACGGCATTAAATTCCGCCAGAAGGTAGTACCCGGAGATACACTGATCTTCCGTGTAGAAATGTTAGCTCCCATGCGTCGGGGTATCTCGACTATGAAAGGATACGCATTTGTAGGCGAAAAGGTGGTATGCGAGTGTGAGTTTATGGCGCAAATAGTAAAAAACAAGTAAATATGATAAGTCCCTTAGCATACATTCATCCCGAAGCAATCATCGGAGAAAATGTAGAGATCGGCCCCTTTGTCTATGTTGACAAGAATGTGGTGATCGGTAATAACAATAAAATTATGCCTAATGCCAATATCCTATACGGTTCACGCATAGGAAACGGCAACACCATTTTTCCAGGTGCCGTTATCGGAGCTATCCCTCAAGATCTAAAATTCCAGGGAGAAGAGACACTGGCCATTGTTGGCGATAATAACCTAATCCGAGAAAATGTAACGATCAACCGCGGTACAGCTGCCAAAGGTAAAACGGTGGTAGGTAACAATAACCTGTTGATGGAAGGTGTTCATGTAGCCCATGACGCCATCCTCGGAAACGGTTGTATCATCGGGAACTCCACCAAGATGGCAGGAGAAATCATTATCGACGATAACGCCATCATCAGTGGTGCGGTGCTGATGCACCAATTCTGCCGCGTAGGTAGTTATGTCATGATTCAGGGTGGAAGCCGCTTCAGCAAAGACATTCCTCCTTACATCATCGCCGGACGCGAACCCATTGCTTATTGCGGAATCAATATTATTGGGCTGCGTCGCCGCGGGTTCTCCAACGAAGTCATTGAAAATATTCATAATGCCTACCGCATCATCTATCAAGGAGGGCTGAATATATCTGATGCCTTGAATAAGATTGAAGCAGAAATAACGAAGAGTCCCGAAATAGAGTATATCGTAAACTTTATCCGCAGCTCTGAACGCGGGATCATCAAATAATGTGTCGAATATTAAATTATTCAATATGATATATAGATTTACAATTATATCTGATGAAGTGGACGATTTCGTCAGAGAAATACAGATTGATCCGGAAGCTACATTCTATGACTTCCATGAAGCGATAGTAAAATCAGTGGGTTATACCAATGATCAGATGACTTCTTTCTTTATTTGCGATGATGATTGGGAAAAAGAAAAAGAGGTTACACTCGAAGAGATGGACGACAATCCTGAAATGGATAGTTGGGTCATGAACGATACAACCATAGGCGAGTTGATTGAAGACGAAAAGCAAAAACTGATTTACGTATTCGATTATATGACCGAACGTTGCTTCTTCCTTGAACTTTCTGAAATCATCACAGGAAAAGACATTCAAGACGCTAAGTGTACGAAAAAAGAAGGAGAGGCTCCGAAGCAATTAATGGACTTCGAAGAGATGACTATTACATCTGGTTCACTCGATTTGGACGAAAACTTCTATGGCGACCAAGACTTCGATATGGAAGACTTCGATGCCGAAGGCTTCGACATGGAAGGCGGGTCGGCTGCTCCCGATGCGACTTCGTTTGAAGAAGAGAAATTCTAAATAGAAAAAAGCAAATGGTCAATGACGCGTTTGTGCCCGGCACAGCACGCATCATTGGCCATTTATTACTTAATCAACAACGATCCGTTATTTACTAATCACTCATTCCCAACGTTTATGTCTCAGAAAACGCTGATTGTCCTTATTGGTCCTACAGGTGTTGGTAAGACCGAGCTCAGTCTGCGCTTGGCAGAACATTTTCAAACCGGCATTGTATCGTCCGATTCAAGACAGTTGTATGCCGACCTAAAGATAGGTACGGCAGCTCCTACCGCCGAACAGCTAAATCGAGTGCCTCACTATCTGGTAGGCACATTGCAACTAACCGATTATTACAGTGCCGCCCAATATGAACAGGAAGCCCTCGCGGTGCTCGAGACTCAATTCGAACAACACGATGTGATGATACTGACCGGTGGTTCGATGATGTACGTAGATGCTATTTGCAAAGGCATTGACGATATCCCAAGCATTGACGCCGAAACGCGCGAGATTATGCTCCAACGCTACGAAAGCGAAGGGCTCGAAAAACTATGCGCCGAACTGCGCCTATTAGACCCCGAATACTATAAAATAGTCGATTTACGCAATCACAAACGTGTGATTCATGCACTCGAAATCTGCTATATGACCGGGAAAACCTATACGTCGTTTCGTACGCAGCAGAAGAAAGAGCGTCCGTTTCGTATCATAAAGATAGGCTTAACCCGTGACCGTGCCGAACTGTACGACCGTATCAACCAGCGGGTAGATATCATGATGCAAGAAGGGTTGCTCGAAGAGGCTCGCTCTGTTTATCCATACCGCGAGCTGAACTCGCTCAATACAGTAGGCTATAAAGAATTGTTTCAATACCTGGATGGCAACTGGGAACTACCCTTTGCTATCGAGAAGATAAAACAAAACTCACGTATCTATTCGCGTAAGCAGATGACTTGGTTTAAACGGGATGAAGAGATACAATGGTTTCACCCAGACCAGGAGAAGGACATACTCGATTACCTACAGTTGAAAATTCAAAAATAACGGTAAAATACCACGAGGCCGGGTCACGGACGATTTATGGCGTAAATCATTCCAAGTGATACTCTTTACTCCCAACTTCTTTCTACTAAATTTCTCACAAAACACATCTTATATATAACAAGAGAACTTTGTGCTTCATAATAAGCCCAATAACTAAACGCAAATAAGTACTAAGAGAACTCTAATAAATAATGTAGAGGTGATTTTTCTATTACTATTAACTTAATGAATCCAATTTATCGTTTTCGTCTACTATTTACCGATGGGATAGTGTGCTCAGGTTCTACCTGATCCGATAAAGCTCTTTGTTATAACTTCATTTTTTTATTTATATGATAAAATAATATATTAAATATTGTTTGGTATATAAATATATTTAATATATTTGCCGATAGAAATAAAAAAAACATATATATATTGCTTCTAATAGCAAACGGAATGCTTATTTATTAAGTATGAAACAAAGCTATTCTTTATATTTAATGCATAAAAGAACTTTCAATGGCATGATATTGATTGGTTGATATTATGAAAGATGCTCAAAATGAGTCTCTTTTTTCGAAGTGACAAATTCTTCTTTTATAAAGTTCTCTTAGAACTTTAATAAATAATGTAGAGACAACAAATGTATTTTTTTTATCACACAAATTAACTTAATCTAAATGAAAACAAAAAAGAAAATTCCAAGCATCTCAAAAGCATTCGCCTATGGAGATTCGTGCTCTCGGTACATAGTACTGGCCGTTTTTTTTGCATTACAGACATCGGTAGTTTTAGCAGAAAAAGCATCTGCAACACTGACTACAAACGAGATTCTACAAAAAAAAGTCTTCACAGTTACCGGATTGATTACCGATCAGAATGGAGATCCTGTTATTGGGGTTACTGTATTGGTAAAAGGAACAACAAACGGAGTTATCACCGATCTTGATGGCAAATATTCAATTAAAGCGACCGAAGGAGCTGTTCTTCAGTTTTCTTATATCGGATACACCACACAAGAGAAGAAGATAGAAGGAAAAACACTCAACGTACGTATGGTTGAAGACGCCAAAGTACTGGAAGATGTTGTTGTTGTAGGATTTGGCCGCCAGAAAAAGGCAAGCGTTGTTGGTTCGATCAGCGCCATCAAACCGGAAGCTTTCAAACTGCCGACGAGTTCTCTGAGCAGCAGTTTAGCAGGACGTATCGGGGGTGTGATTGCTGCCCAACGTTCGGGCGAACCGGGAGCCGACGGTGCCGAATTTTGGATTCGAGGCATTGCAACCAGCGGCAGCTCTACACCTCTCATTTTATTGGATGGCGTACAAATATCCGCAGGCGATCTAAACAGTATCCAACCGGATGATATTGAAAGCTTTTCAGTCTTAAAGGATGCCAGTGCCACAGCTCTATACGGAGTACGTGGAGCCAATGGTGTGATGCTCATCACCACCCGTGTAGGCAAAAGTGATGAGAAATTCCGCATCAATGCCCGTGTAGAAAACTCTTGGAGCATGCCATCTTATTCGTTGGATATGGCCGATGGCGTTACCTACATGGAGATGTATAATGAGGCGCTCCATAACGATGACCCTACAGCCACCCCGATGTATAGTCAAGAGCAAATAGAGGGAACCAGAAACAAACTGAATCCTTACTTATTCCCGAATGTAGACTGGAAAAAAGAGATATTCAAAAATGCAACCATGAACCAAAGAGCCAATGTAAACGCATCGGGCGGAGGACGCATTGCTCAATATTTTATTTCTGCCGGTATGTATCGCGACACCGGATTGCTCAAAAGTATCTCGCATTCGAGTTTCGATAACAATATTGATGCCCGGCGCTACAACTTTCAAGCCAATGTAAATGCCAATATTACCAAAACAACGAAAGCATCTATTAAGTTAAGCACCGTTATTTCGGACAACAAAGGGCCTGTAACGGCAACCCAAGATGTTTACCAACAAATTATAACCCGAACCAATCCTGTTAATTTTCCGATCATGTTCCCCTCCGGTTCGGGACCACAAGGAAATGAGAGCAACATTCTGTATGGTAATAAGAATTTTGGAGGACAGGTTTACTATAATCCCTATGCAGAAGTTGCCAAAGGTTATGTAAATACATTTGCCACCACAGCTATCACGACATTCGATCTGAAACAAGACTTATCGATGGTAACCAAGGGACTCTCTGCCCGGGGTATGTTCTCTTATAAAAACTGGAATTCGCAAACATTCAAACGCTATTTCAAACCATTCTATTATCAGGTAAACCAATCCGGTCAAGACCCAGATGGAAATTACAATTACACACTCGAAGGCATCAACACAGACGGTACAGACTATCTTCAATATGAACAATCGAGTACCGGCGACCGTACCCTCTACTGGGAAGGTGCTATTGACTATGCGCGCGATTTCGGTAATCATAGCGTAACGGGAATGTTACTCTACTATCAGCGACAATACAATCCTTTTGCGCCAGGCTCTCTGTTCAATGCAGTTCCTTATCGGACCACCGGTTTGGCAGGCCGCTTTACATACGGTTTCGACAGTCGTTACTATGCCGAAGTAAACTTCGGATATAACGGAACCGAGAACTTTGCACAAAACAATCAGTTCGGCTTCTTCCCCTCCATTGCATTAGGGTACAACATTGCTAATGAAGCCTTTTTCGAACCACTAAAAAAGGCAATCAACGAACTGAAGATCAGAGGTTCGTATGGACTTGTCGGTAACGACCAGATTCAAGGTGCCCGCTTTCCCTATTTAACGGAAATTAGTATGGGAGGAGGTCCTTCATACACCTTTGGACAAACATTTAACAATGGATACACGGGTGTAGGATTCACCCGTAACGGAAATGAGAAAGCAAAATGGGAAGTCGGGAAAAAGCTAAACGTAGGAGTTGACCTCGAACTATTCGGAAAGTTAAATCTTAGCTTGGACTACTTCATGGAAAAACGTACCGGCATTTTCTTAAAGCCCGAAACGGTACCTACCTGGTTAGGATATGGCAGTGTGATCCCTTATTTTAATATGGGAGAAGTGAAAAACAGCGGCTTCGAAATGACATTCAATTACAACCATGCATTTAATAAAAACACGACACTGATGCTTCAAGGCAACTTTGTCTACGCACATAATGAATGGGTAAAAGATAACTTACCGACCAGCTTATACCCTAATATGAGTCACATCGGCAATCCGGTAAACTCCATTTACGGTCTTATAGCCAACGGACTTTTCAAGGATTATGATGAGATACTGAATAGCCCCGCACAGAAATTTGGCAGCGGTGCGAAACCGGGAGATATCAAATATCAGGACGTTGCAGACGATATAGCCAACGGTAAAGGTATCACCTCCAATGACCGTGTGCTTCTAGGACGTCCTACAGCACCCGAAATCACCTATGGCTTTGGTGGCACATTACGATATAAGAAATTTGATGTAGGACTATTCTTTCAAGGTAATGCCCGCACATCATTTATTCTATCGGCTGGTACAATGGCGCCTTTTGGCCGTTGGAATGCCAATGTGGCGCAATGGATTGCCGACAGTTATTGGTCGGAAAGCAACCCAAACATCGATGCAACTTACCCCCGCCTATCAGCACTCGGAAGCGAAAACAATCATCAGAACTCATCCTTTTGGTTACGTGACGGTTCGTTCTTAAAATTAAAGAATGCAGAAATAGGCTATACATTCAAGTTCTTAAGAGCTTATGTAAACGCAACAAACCTACTTACGTTCTCCGACTTCAAGCTATGGGATCCGGAGATGGGTGGCAATGGATATTACAAATATCCAACACAACGTGTAGTTAACTTAGGTGTACAATTCAACTTTTAATAACAAGAAAAATGAGAAAATCAATCATTCTGGCATCCCTCTTTGCGATGCTCACCATATCCTCCTGCGATTACCTTGATGTAGTTCCGACCGAAATTCCAGTACTTCAGGATGCATTTAAAGACAAACCATCTGCCGAACGGTTCTTACTCGGAGGAATCTACGGGTATATACCGGTAGAAAGCTCGATTGCTAATAATCCGGCACACCTAAGTACCGACCAGTTGGATATTCCTTGGAGAAACGACAAAAGTAACTTTTTAGCTTATCATATCAATCTGGGTACGTTAGATGCAGCCAGTCCCTATTACGATCTGATGAATCTATACAAAGGATCTCGTGAAGCATACCTCTTTTTACAGAATATCGACAAAGTGCCCGGAGTAGAAGAGGACATCAGACAACGTTGGAAAGCAGAAGCCAACTACCTGATCGGTTATTTCCATTTCTGCCTGTTCAGACAATACGGTCCGATTATCTTATCCAGAGGAATTACAGAAATGGATGCTCCGGATAATGAAATTTTCGCGAAACGCCGACCGGTGGATGAATGTGTAGCTTTCATTCTTGAAAAAATAAATTATGCAATCGCCAACGGGCTACCCGATAGAATTGAAACTCCTGCAGATTACGGACGCATCACCACGCTGATTGCGCAGAGTATGAAAGCACGTGTTTTACTATACCATGCCAGCCCATTGTTTAACGGCAATGCCAATTATACCGACTTTGCGAATAGCGATGGGGAGAAGCTGTTTCCGGAGACCTTCAGCAACCAGAAATGGGAAGCAGCAGCAGATGCTGCTCTGGCAGCAATTAATCAGGCTCATGCAACAAACATTGCACTTTATAACTGTAGAACCAATAGTACACTTACTTTTGCTGACCCGGCTACACTAACGCGTGCTACCAATACAACGGGTATCACTCCGGTAAATAATAAATTTGTCAACTACAACCAGTTGTCAGCCGAAAAACAAAGAGAGTATGATTATCGCTACTCCATGGTAGATCCTTGGAACTGCGAATTAATCTGGGGATTCACCAACATTGAAGGAAATCAAACCTGGCAGCGCCACTCCATGCTACGTCCATACGTATTTAATGGTATGTCGCCAACACTAAAAATGGTCGAGACTTATTATACCAAAAACGGACTCCCCATCGACGAAGATCCGGCATTTGACTATGATAATCGCTACCAATTAGTTGCAGCCAATCAAACTGGTGAAGTAACAACCGAATCGACTCCAAAGTTACACCTCGACCGCGAACCACGTTTCTATGCCAGTGTTGCTTTCGATGGCAGCGTTTACGAGCTAAGAAGTTCAAACATTGTTTGTGAGGTACGAAAAAACAAAGCATATGGAAAACAAACTCAAGATGCTTCTTCAACGGGGTATTTGGTAAAAAAAGGAGTTCACCCCAAATCGGACTCTAAAGGAAACGGACAGACAAAGGATATCATCAAGTATCCGTTTCCAACCATTCGTTTAGCCGAATTATACTTAAATTATGCCGAGGCACTCAATGAATGCGAAGGAAGCAAGCGAAACGTAGATATCATTATCAGCTATCTCGATAAAATAAGAGAGCGATCGGGAGTACCCGGTGTACGACAAGCTTGGGCAAAAGCCAAACACCCCATCACTTCATTCTCAAAAGACGAATTAAGAAAGATCATCCACACCGAAAGAAACATAGAGCTTTCTTACGAAGGGCATCGTATGTGGGATGTACGTCGCTGGCAAGAGCTGAAGCAAGAGTTTAACGGTCCGATATATGGATGGAATGTTGACGGTACGACATCGGAATCCTTTTACAACACAAGCACTGACAACGTAGCAACTCCCAAAGTGGTAGGCGAACACAATATTCCTTCGGAGTATTACGGCCTATGGCCCATTTCGACCTCGGAGTTGCAAAAGAACAGCAATCTTGTACAGACCAAAGGGTGGTAAGTACCTCTAGGAATAGGAAGCAGAAGGGAGTATCCAAAGTCTCTCTTTAAAAAGATCTCTCCCACCACAAGTGATTGTGACGGGAGAGATTTTTGGCATCAGCATTCAAGTGCTCATGCGTTTCATTACTCGACATCTAAACCTTCAGAGTTACGGTAACGAATAACGATTACCGAATCTGAATATTGTTGGGGGTTATCTTTTGGACCTATAACAACAGCTCCTTTAGCGACAGCTCCTTTCTTCTTAAGCCATTCAGACTTATCTACTCCCTCTTTCAAGGTCAATAGTATCACGCCATGCTTCGCTTTTTCGCCATAAATAGATACGGCCGTTTTGTCTTTCAGTACAGATATGGATTCAATCCAATCAGGAGGAATGGTTTCTAACTTAGAAGCGAAAATCTCTTCTCCATCTACAATTAGCAATGGATCGGGTTTTCCACGTAAAACGATAGTCGGCACAATGTCTTTTTGTACACCCGCTCCAATAGCCCTAACTTGTGGTCGAACAGAATCGATCTTGACCGTTGTCGCAGGTACAAGAGGTGTAGCCACTACTGTTGCCACCTCACGAATATGAGTGGCCTTCACTGTAGCAGGTTGAAGAGGGGTGGACTTCAGCGTGTCACGCACTAATTGCTCTCCTGTCATTTCTTCCACTTTTGTTTCTACAATTGCCGCCAAATCATTAACTTTGATCGCTGAAATCTCATTGACTGTGTCGGAGATTTCGGGACGGGCAAAAGCAGTTACAGCGATAGCTGCCAACGGAAGTACATACAGGTACTTCAGACGTGCCCACGGATTTGATTTTTCTTTTAACATCATAGTGATACGTTTTTTAAGTTTACTGTGATTAAAGCTGTTGGCCATAGAGTAGAGCCTTGTGCCAACGGCTTTTTTTATTAATAATAATTGATACTCTTTCGGATTGACACCCTCGCGGATCACTGTTTCATCGGCCTCGTATTCATGTATATTCTGTAGCTCTTGCTTCAAAAGCCACGATGCCGGATTGAACCATTGAAAGAAAATACAAATATCAGCTATCAGCAAGTCTATCGAATGGCGGTAACGAATATGAGCCTTTTCGTGGATCAGTATTTCGCGTCCGTTCTCTTCGAAATCTTTTTGCGAAATAACGATAAAATTTATCCAACTGAATGGTGCTATATTTTTTTGATGTACAATGCGTATTATACCGTCTGGCAGTTTTTCCCGATGCCCCGAACGAAATAGTCTTACCATTTGCCACAAAGAATAAAGATGACGTCCGATAAAGAAGAAAACACCTATTAAATAAACAAGTAATGCCATTTGCATCCATGTTACAGAGAATTTCTCTGTTTCCGGCGTCACCACTGTGGATGAATCTCCTGCCATCATCAAAAGCATCTCAATCGACAACACGGCTTGATGCACCTCTCCGTTTGCTGCAGTGGAAACCTCGATCAAAGGAATGAGAAGTGATAGTAGTAAAATACTTAAAAGCACTATCCGATTGAAGCGATGAAACGTTTCGCGGCTTAGCAACAAACGGTAAAACAAGTAGAATCCTGCCAGGCAAAGGGTTGTTTTTAGTATATAGACAAAGAAGGTTCCCATAGTGTATCGCGTTTTATTGCTTGTTTGCCTTTTCTACCTCATCAATCAGCTCTTTCAGTTCTGCCAACGAAATATCTTCTTCTTTGACCAAGGAGGAAACTGCACTCAAGTAAGAATTATTAAAGTATTTACTGATCACATTTTTCAGCGTGCCCTTGCGGAAACCTTCCTCATCGATCACGGCATAATACTGATAGGTATTTCCATATACCTGATGCTTGAGGTAACCCTTCTCCTCAAGCCCACGCACAATCGTAGACAAGGTATTAAAGTGAGGCCTGGGTTCTTCGTAAAAAGCGAGTATTTCCTTCACAAACAGAGGCCCTTTCTTCCAAAAAAAGGTCATCAGTTCTTCTTCTTTGGTTGTTAATCCTTTCATCTTCGTATATTTTTTATGCAAATAACGAAAACTTTTAGTTTGCAAACTAATTCATTTAGTTAAAACAAACTAAAGCATTTAGTTTTAATAAAAATAAACCGGAAATAAAAATCTAAAAATTGAAAAGAATGCCTTACAACAAGCTGTGAATAGGGCAAGAATGAAAAGTTGTACAAGAAACATTATTTTAAAAATAAAACGTGTATCTTCGCCACGTTTTTAATAAAAAAAAGAAGTAAACATGAAAAAAACTATTTTGTTGGTAGCACTTAGTGTCGCTACCTTAAGTGTTAATGCACAGAGTTTATTGCGCGGCAGCAAGTTCACAGACAATTGGTCGCTTGGGGTTAACGGCGGAGGGGTTACACCACTTACCCACAGTGCCTTTTTCAAAAACATGCGTCCTACTGTTGGTGTTGAATTAAGCAAACAATTGACTCCAGTCTTTGGCTTTGGACTCGAGGGAATGTGGTCGGTCAACACAAGTTCAAGCCTTACGGCATTCGATCATTCAAATGTAAGTTTATTGGGTAAGGTCAATTTGAATAATCTATTTTTCTCTTATACCGGCACTCCACGTGTATTCGAGGTAGAAGCCGTTGCGGGAGCAGGATGGTTACATTCATATGCAATCGGTTCGGGTGATGCTAATTACCTTTCGAGCAAATTTGGCTTGAACCTAAACTTCAACCTGGGAGCAGAAAAGGCTTGGACCATTGCTGTAAAACCTGCGTTGGTGTACAATTTAGAGGGAACGGAAAATACCGGATGCCGCTTCGATGCCAACAATGCCGCAATAGAACTAACCGCCGGTATCGTTTACCATTTCAAAGGAAGTAACGGAAAGCACCACATGACGTTGGCCAAAGCTTACAACCAAGCTGAGGTGAATGACCTGAATGCAAAAATCAACGACCTGCGTACACAAGCTCAGGAAGATGCAAAGAATGCACAAGCATTATTGGATGCAGCTAACAGTAAAATCAGTGGTCTGGAAACTGAGTTGAAAGATTGCCGCAAGCAGGGTCCTATCGTAAAAACAATTACCAACACCAACCAAACATTGGAGTCGGTGGTTACTTTCCGTCAGGGAAAAACATCTATTGAGGCCTCACAACTACCCAATGTAGAGCGTATCGCGACTTACATGAAGAGTCATCCTTCTTCTACAGTGGTTATTAAAGGTTATGCTTCGCCTGAAGGCAGTGCAGAGATCAATGCAAAGATTGCTCAACAGCGTGCCGATGCTGTGAAAAACTCTTTGATGAGTAAATACGGTATTGCATCAAACCGCATTGCGGCCGAAGGCCAAGGTGTTGGCGACATGTTCTCTGAACCGGATTGGAATCGTGTAAGCATTTGTACGCTCGACGAAAGCAAATAAGCAGCGTTAACTACGTGCTTTCGCACTTACAGAAAGCAAGTGGTTAACCCACAGTTTCGAATAGTAACATCCCCCTTATTTTACTTTGCTCAGTTGGGTAAAGTTAAAATAAGGGGGATGTTTATCTAAAAGAGAGCGATCGTTTATTCATCACTGATCTCTTCTTGAGTGGTCTCTGTTTTCACATTTTTTATTTTCTTCAACCGCCCATTCTTTCGCAACGCTTCAGCTATCATCCACTGAAGTTGACCATTGGTGCTACGAAACTCGTCGGCTGCCCATTTTTCAATAGCGTCCATCGTTTCGGCATCGACCCGCAAGACAAAACTTTTCGTTGAAGATTCTTTTTTAGCCATTGTTATTATCTACATTTTACAAAATATTGCGTACTTATGCGCGTTTAACGTAACAGTTGACTACCGCTCCTTGTTCATAAGAATAAGTGTATACTCATCAAAATTGGGAAAAAATAAAATCGCCAATAAAGAACAAGTCTCCAAAAAACAGAAGACTAAAAATCAGAAAAGCAATACAGGTAGACCAGCTTATGCGCCCCTCTTGGTCGGACATACGGCGCACACGCATCAACGAGCTTCTCAAAAAGTCGCCAACGATTAATAGAATGAGAATACTCAATATCAACCCACGCCATGACTCCAGAAAGAAGGCATCGATCTCACCCAAAATAAACGTGAGTATGACTGCTATCAGAAAGAAAGTAGCATACAGCAAATCTTTTCTTTTCGAATTCATCTCTTTTCCTCCTTATATAGTAAGACAATTAATGATTTAGCGTTCCCGTATTGATCACCGGCTGAGCAGCCTCATCGGCACAAAGTACCACTAGTAAATTACTCACCATTGCAGCTTTCTTCTCTTCATCCAGTTCAACAATCTGCTCTTCGGAAAGTTTATGTAAGGCCATTTTCACCATCGAAACAGCTCCTTCTACAATCTTTTCGCGAGCCGAAATAATGGCCGAAGCCTGTTGGCGACGAAGCATTACCGCAGCAATCTCCGGTGCATAGGCCAGATAATTGATTCGAGCTTCGACTACTTCCATACCCGCCATGGCTAAACGTTCATTTAGCTTTTGTTCCAATTGGTCGTTGATTTCATCGCCACCCGAGCGAAGGGTTAGTTCGGAAGGATTGCCCGCCTCGCTATCATCATAAGCATACTGTCCGGCTACCTGACGAAGTGCGGCATCGCTCTGAATTTTAACGAAGTTCTCAAATGCAGTCATACGACCAACCACTGCATTGGCGGCAGCTGCTTGGTTTCCACTGGTACCGCCGGTAGTCATTGCCATGGTTTGCGAATCGATCTCGAACATCGCTTTATAGGTATCTTTCAGTTTCCATACCAATACAAGACCGATCAGAACCGGATTACCGATCTTATCGTTTACCTTAATCGGTTCTACATCCAGATTGCGTGCGCGCAGTGATAACGTCTTCTTATTCATAAAAGGATTGACCCAAAAGAATCCGGTATTCCTAAAGGTTCCTTTATATTGACCAAAAAACACCATTGCCCGTGCCTCATTGGGCTCTTGAGAAAAGTAGCCCGGAATACACAAAATAAACAACACAAGACATAACGCCACGAGCAGAAAGAGCAAAGTACTCCCCATCAACCAGCTGAAACATAACCAGCAAGCAATAGGGAGTAAAATCAAATGTACAAACAGCACCATAAAGCCATTCATAACAAAGCCACTAAAATCTTTTTCTTTTATTTCCATAATACATAGGTTAATTGATATTATTTTGATATCACAAAAATATCATATATCACTATAGGTGAACAAACAAAATAAAAGAATAAACAGTTGATTAACAATATTTAATAAGAATCACAAGTCAAGTCTTTCTTTCAACAGCCGATAGCCCGAATTACTGACTCTTAATTGCTCTCCATTTTTCAATAACAATCTATAGTTGTCTTTCCCAAACAATTCTACACGAGAAATGTGTTGTAAATTCACAATACTAGAACGATGGATACGCACAAATCCGGTATCGGGCAAATGTGCCTCAAAATACTTCATGGTTTGCTCCTTTACATATTGCCCCGAAGAGGTAATCAGCGCCACATAATCGCCACAGGCTTGAATATATAGTACGTCAACAATCGGGATGAGGTGAATGCGAGTACCGTCCTTCACCGTAATGCGATCGATTGACTCTTTGACTCGCTCTATCGGTTGCGACTGCATTTCTTGTTCCTCAGCCGCTTCTGTGTTAATCAGTAGCAGTTCGCGCACTGCTTGCAAGCGATAGCCCAGCAGAATAAGAAGCCATCCGAGCAAACCGATAAGCAACCGAAATGGCAAAGTAGCAAGGAATGGCGCATACACCGCTCCCAACAAGGTGCCGATGGCTTCTTGCACAATAAAACTACCACCCAGCCAAAACAGCATAGCAAACACCGTCATCAACACATCGACTTGAATCAACGACACGAAGTTGACAACAAACCATGAAAGATAGGCCAAAACAAAGAATAAAGCAATTGAAAATACTCCATCGAGAAGAGCAGGCAGCAAATCGGCAGAAGCATATTCCATCAAAAAAGCCGTCTGCAGCACTACTGCCAATAATGCCAATAACAGGGCAGACAGCCAACGCTTAGGAGTATTGACAAGGGGATTAGCCTTCATCGTATCAACTTTTTAATTCGACTCCACCCAACAATACCGAACCACGAATAACCAATATCCGGCCTTGATCTACCGTTGCAGCTTGAAAGCGTTTATCATCGCATCCACCTAGTATGGTACTACATTGTATATTCACCTTCCAGTCGGAGGGCAGATAAATTTCAATACCGCCGAACGTACAATCAAGATCGATATACGTTTCGCCCGGAGCCAAAGCGGTGCGCCTTAAATCGACAACCGTACCTCCAAAAAGATTACGAATACTGGCTCCTTTAAAAACCTCATCGAGTACGACCTGACGGACACTCCCAAATAAATTCTCGGAACGTAGAAAACCATCCACAGGCTGACTCTGACGATCATCGGTATGAAACTCGGTTTTCATCCGATTTTGCCAGGATGATTTATGATGAGAGCGTACAAAAAATGAAAGTCCGATAAGCACCAATGCCAGCGGGAAAGCTAAATCGCCCATGTGAATAGGAAACCAAGGCAGGTTTAATCGCGATATTAAGAAACAGCCTCCGATAGCCACAAGCACGAATCCGCTGAAAAGTTTTCGTTGAAAGATCGAATAAAGACCGATAACAATAAGAAGCATTTGCCACGACACGAATATCCGAAACAAAGAAGTTTCGATCCATCCCATATTACGTGCAAAAAGTAATATACCCGAAACAATGAATAGGAAGGCAACCAGATACTTACTAATGATGCCTTTTGACGCTGAAGTTTGTTTATGATCCATAATGCTGATTTTAAGTGATTACAAATGAATGATTTGAAACATGACAAAGATACTTTAATTTATTTCCCTCCAAAATGCTTTATCGCTCATTTCGGGTCAATAATCGATGAATCATCGATTACGGTCGACGAATTCGGCAGACATAATGTTAACAAACACCCTTGCAGAAAATAACACCGTCCCTTGTTCGTCTCTCACTTTATTGCTAACTTTGCGCTTCAACCCGAAAACTTAAAAAACCAAAGAAATAATTATGAGAAAGATAACACTGACGCTAATGCTTTGTATGGCTTGTTTGATGGCTGCGGCACAAACGAAGCAGACGCTCGAACTGAAAGACGTGGTAGCAGGTAAGTTTCGCCCGCAAGGTATCCGCAACGTAGTACCGATGACCGATGGAGAGCATTACACGCAAATGAATGCCGAAGGAACCCAAATCACCAAGTATTCGTTTAAAACAGGCAAGCCGGTAGAAGTACTTTTCGATGTAGCAAAGGCACGCGAATGTAATCTGAAGCATTTTGACAGTTATCAATTCTCTCCCGATGGCAGTAAGCTACTCATTGCTACCGAAACAACACCGATCTATCGCCATTCGTACAAAGCGGTACACTATCTCTATCCGCTCAAACGCAATGAGGCAGGTGTGACAACCAATAACATTCTCGAGCGTCTCTCAGACGGAGATCCACAGCAAGCACCCGTATTCTCGCCGGATGGAAACATGGTTGCTTTCGTGCGCGACAATAACATCTTCTTAGTGAAACTGCTCTATGGAAGCAGCGAAAGCCAAGTAACCGAAGATGGTAAACTGAATGAAATCATCAACGGCATCCCCGACTGGGTTTATGAAGAAGAGTTCGGCTACAACCGCGCATTGGAGTTTAGTGCCGATAATACGATGCTTGCCTATGTACGCTTCGATGAATCTGAGGTTCCTTCATACAGTTTCCCTCTCTTTGCCGGCGAAGCACCTAAGATGGATGCCTTTCAAGACTATCCGGGAGAATACACCTATAAATACCCCAAAGCAGGCTATGCAAATTCAAAAGTAGAGGTACGCACCTTCGATATCAAATCTAAAGTAACACGTACCCTCAAAGTACCTGTCGATGCCGATGGATACATTCCACGTATTCGCTTCACCAGTGATCCGAATAAACTGGCCATTATGACATTGAATCGCCACCAAAACCGTTTCGATATGTATTTTGCCGATCCTCGTTCTACGGTTAGCAAATTGGCTCTACGCGACGAAAGCCCTTATTATATCAGCGAAAATGTGCTGGATAATATCCGCTTCTACCCCGATAACTTTAGCTACATCAGCGACAAAGACGGCTACCCGCAATTATACTGGTATAGCATGAACGGCAATCTCGTTAAGAAAGTAACAAATGGTAATTTTGAAGTAAAACAATTCCTGGGTTACGATCCTACCGAAGAGGCTTTTTATTATAGCAGCAACGAGGAAAGCCCCATGCGTCTGGCTATTTATAAAACCGACCGCAAAGGAAAGAAAGTAAAGCTTTCACAGCAAGCAGGAACCAACAATGCTATATTCAGCCCGAACATGAAGTATTACTTGAATACATACTCGAGCCTGAACACTCCTACACTTATCACCCTCAATGATAATACGGGAAAGGTGCTGCAAACGATGGTCACCAACGATCAGTTAAAACAAACATTGGCCGGAATGGCCGTACCGCAAAAAGAGTTCTTCACATTCAAAACACCTGAAGGTATCGAGTTGAACGGTTGGATGATGAAACCAACCGATTTCTCTGCCGGCAAGAAATATCCGGTATTGATGTATCAATACAGCGGACCGGGCTCTCAGGAAGTACTCGATCGTTTTGGAATTAGCTGGGAAACGTATATGGCAAGCCAAGGCTATATCGTCGTTTGTGTAGATGGTCGCGGAACAGGCGGACGAGGAAGTGAGTTCCAAAAGTCTACTTACCTGAATCTGGGAGTAAAAGAGGCAAAAGACCAAGTATATACAGCACAATATCTGGGCACATTACCCTATGTTGACAAAAGCCGTATCGGTATCTGGGGATGGAGCTATGGCGGTTATACTACGTTGATGAGTATGAGTGAAGGAACACCGGTATTTAAAGCCGGCGTAGCTGTAGCAGCACCTACCGACTTCCGCTTTTATGATACGGTTTATACCGAACGTTTTATGCGCACACCCAAAGAGAATGCTGAGGGGTATAAAGCAACTTCTGCTTTCACTCGGGCAGATAAATTAGCCGGCAACTTATTGCTAGTACACGGTATGGCTGATGATAATGTGCATTTCCAGAATGTGACCGAATATGCCGAGCATTTGGTACAGTTGGGTAAGCAGTTTGACATGCAGATATATACGAACCGTAATCACGGTATTTACGGTGGCAATACACGCCAACACCTATACACCAAGTTAACAAACTTCTTCAACACACAACTCAATGGCCGATAGAGTACGCAAGCCCGAATGGCTTAAGATACGTATCGGTGCCAATGAACGATACACCGAAACAAAACGCATTGTTGAATCCCACTGCCTGCATACTATATGCAGCAGTGGTTTGTGTCCCAATCGCAGCGAATGCTGGGGCAAGGGAACAGCCACGTTTATGATAGCTGGCGAAGTGTGTACACGTAGTTGTAAGTTTTGTAATACCCGATCGGGGCGGCCACTTCCACTGGATGCGGGAGAACCTGTACATGTAGCCGAATCGATTGCACTAATGAAGCTATCTCATGCCGTTATAACTTCGGTAGACCGTGACGATCTGCCCGATTTGGGTGCCGGTCATTGGGCACGTACGATTACAGAAATTAAACGGATCAACCCTCAAACGACGATTGAAGTCCTCATACCCGACTTTCAAGGACGATCTTCACTGATCGACTTGGTGATTCAGGCCAAACCGGAAATTATCTCACACAATATGGAAACAGTGCGACGCATCAGCCCGATTGTTCGCAGCGCAGCTCATTACGAGACAAGCCTTTCTGTTATTTCCCACATTGCCGAAAGCGGCATAGTATCCAAAAGTGGAATCATGGTGGGCCTAGGCGAAACGACAAGCGAGGTAGAAGAATTGATGGATGATTTGCGAAGTGTCGGTTGCCAGATTATAACGATCGGTCAATACCTGCAACCAACGCATAAGCACTACCCTGTAGCAGAATATGTTACTCCTGCTCAATTCGATAGTTATCGACAGATAGCTCTTGCAAAAGGCTTCGCACAAGTTGAAAGTGGCCCTCTGGTTCGCTCCTCGTATCATGCTGAGAAGCATATAGTTCAATAATTCATTCGGGTAACCAAAACTAAAATGAACTCTTTTTTGTTCTATAGGGAAACAGACAAAATACAATGAAAGTCAGCATGAGACATAAGGGAGTATTATCTTCTTCTTTTAATATGTCATTGGGTTTTTTCCCCGTTATTGTCACTATTATATTATGTGAATTTATAACGCAAGACACAGCAATCTACATCGGTACAAGTATGGGTGTAGCTTATTTATTCTATTCGACACGCAATAATACGAGTAAAATTCCAAACTTTATTCTGTATATTTCGGTCGGTATTCTGGTATTATTAACTTTGTCAACTTTCATTCCCGGGCACTATATCCCCGCACGATCCTTACCATTGACTCTCGAAGTGAGTATTCTTATCCCGATGATGATACTGTTTCAGCATAAGCGTCAATTTATCAATCATTTTCTAGAGAAGAAAGAGTCCTGCAAGCGTCGTTTCTTTGCACAGGGAGCCGAATCGGCTATTGTATCGGCGCGTATTGTATTAATATTTGGCGTTTTACATTTCATACTGATTAGTTTAGGTATTCTATCCAGCAAAGGTCAGTTGGATAAAGAAACATCTATTTTGTTCTACAAAGTGATTCCTCCTGCCATCTTCGCTTTGGCTATTGTACTTAACCAAATCGGTATTCGTTACTTTAACAAACTAATGCTGCATACAGAATATGTACCGATTGTTGATACCAAAGGAAATGTTATTGGAAAAAGCCTGGCTATTGAGGCGCTGAACTACAAACATAAATATATCAATCCGGTCATTCGTATTGCAGTCTCGGTAAATGGTAAATTGTTCTTATGCAACCGCTCTATGAAATGTTCTTTCGACAAAGGAAAGGCAGACTATCCAATGGAATGCTACCTACACTTCAACGAAACACTGACTTGCGGTGTAGAGCGAATACTTAAGCAAAGTTTCGGAGAAACAAAAGGACTGCACCCTACCTTTAGCATTAACTATCATTTTGAGAACAAGCAGACCAACAGACTCATCTATCTCTTTCTTCTCGAAGTAGAGGATGAGTCTATATTAAATCTACCACGCTTTAAAGAGGGTAAATTATGGGGATTTCAGCAGATAGAGGACAATTTGAACAAAAACTTCTTCAGTGAATGTTTTGAAAAAGAATACGAACACCTAAAATCGGTTATTGATATAAGAGAAAGATACAAGGTATCTTAGCCAAATCGGGCACTTTCCCTTGCCACTCTTTTACGGTGCGCGTTTTTATGTATTCTCCCTCGCATGTTATATTAGCAGCAATGCAAAGTTTAGTTTGCGGACGGCAATTCAAAAGAATATCATCGACCATCTTATTATTCCGATAAGGTGTTTCGATAAACAATTGAGTCTGGCTTTCGCCATAGATGCGTTGTTCGAGTACCTTTAATCGTTTGGCACGCTCGGCTGGTTCAATCGGCAGGTAACCGTGAAATGCAAAGCTTTGTCCGTTAAAACCGGAACCCATCACCGAAAGAATAATCGATGAAGGCCCTACCAACGGAACCACTTTCAGGTTTTTACGTTGTGCAATAGCCACTACATCGGCACCCGGATCGGCAACAGCGGGACAACCTGCTTCCGAAATCACTCCCATTGACTCACCATGCAGCAAAGGTTTCAGGTATCCGGAGATATCTTCGGGCGAAGTATGTTTATTGAGCGGATAGAATTGAAGGGTATCAATATCGATCTCACGCTCTACTTTTTTCAGGAAGCGACGTGCCGAACGAATATCTTCGACAATGAAGTGTCTGATATTCAAAATAACTTCTTTATTATAAGAAGGCAACACCGATTCGATCGCTGTGTCGCCAAGTGTTACGGGGATGAGGTAAAGGGCTGTTTCCACGTTGGGATATGTATTAATCTAAATAGTTCGACTCTTCGAGCATCAGTTTGTAATCAGTCATACTAAGTAACTGCTGCAACGAAACCTTTTTATGGTTTTTCATGTATTCGGAAATGATACGCGATCCGAGCCATGTACCAATAAGCGGAGGAGCACCTTCACCAAAAAAGGTAGTAACCGGGGACGGCCTCATATACTGACGGATCAACATCGGATCTCGGGCATAGAGATGACCATTGGTCACCATGTATTCCCATACTCGCTCTTCATTAGAGCTACACCACTTCTTCTCTGCTTTGGAGTAGCCGAGCACATCGTAAATGGAGTGATTGCCCAGTATTTGCTGAACAGCATAATTGATCTTTCCGTAATGAAGCATTACATCAACCAAACTATTACCATTTTCGAATGGGAAAGGGTATTGTCCCATTAAGTAGTAAACAAAGCAATCGGGAAGAATGCGGTCGGGACGCATCGTACGACGCTGATAGTCGTAGTAAAATCTTTTATAAAGAGGATAGTCCTCGCCCATATACTTATCAAGGCTTATACCCAACAGTGTATCAGTGAGCACAATCGACTCATTAAGCGCAGAAACCTGCGAATAAATAACAGGGATACGAATGCTTGGTATCTCTTTGATAAGTTTTTTGAAACCTTTGGTCAATCCCTCTTCGAGATGATCGAGATTAGGGAAACGGTCATCCACATCATTCATCAATCGAAGAAGCGTAGTATCCGAGTAAAACGTTTTCAACTTCTGCGAAATCGTATCATCTCCTACCCGTCCGATAGCCAGCACATCTTCAATCAATATCTTAGTGGGCTGGCGATACTCCATATTCATCTTTTGCAAAGCAGAAAAGCTGTTGGAACGCACATACTCGTTCAACAGCTTATCGTATCGAAGAACTGAAACCTCTTTTTGCTTCTGATGCTCCATACCATTCCCTGTACTCAACCGACAGGAGACGGTGAGCAGACTAATTAGAATGAAAAAAAGAGGATTCAGTCCTTTCATTCCCAATAATTATCCGTAAATAATGTTTCCTTCTTGATCCATATATTCCTCAAGGCCTTTTTCATACGTAGCCATGGCACGGAGGCTCATACCTACACTAGAGAAACCACCATCGTGATAAAGATTCTGCATCGTTACTTTACGAGTGAGGTCAGAGAACATCACAATACAGTAATCGGCACATTCTTCGGCCGAAGCATTACCCAGCGGAGACATACGGTTAGCAAAGTCAAACAGTTTATCCATTCCTTTCACACCCGAACCCGCGGTAGTCATGGTAGGCGATTGCGAAATGGTGTTTACGCGCACGCTATGTTCGCGTCCATAAATATAACCAAAGCTACGAGCGATAGACTCAAGCAATGCTTTTGCATCGGCCATATCGTTATAACCAAAGAATGTGCGTTGTGCTGCCACATAGCTCAAAGCCATGATTGAACCGTACTCGGCGATGGCATTCATCTTCTTAGCCACTTGAATCATCTTATGGAAAGAGACAGCAGAAATATCCAATGTCTTATCCAACATATCGTAATCAAGATCATCATACGTACGTTTCTTACGCACATTGGGCGACATGCCAATAGAGTGAAGCACGAAATCTATCTGACCTCCAAGAATATCCATGGAGCTTTTGAACACGTTTTCCAAATCTTCAACGCTGGTAGCGTCGGCGGCAATTACTTGGCAATTCAACTTTTGAGCCAAAGCATCTACCTCGCCCATACGAACTGCAATCGGAGTATTTGATAATGTTATAGTTGCACCTTCTTCAACTGCCTTTTCTGCCACTTTCCATGCAATGGATTGTTCGTTAAGCGCACCGAAGATAATACCTCTTTTTCCTTTCAACAAATTGTAACTCATACCTTTTAATTAGTTAAATTAGGTTGCAAAGATAGGTATTTATTGCATAAAAACACCAAAAGTGTGCAAAGAAAAGCCCAAAACGACAAAAAATACACCTAAACGAACCGTAACCTACCTTTTGAAAATGGATAAAATCGATGAATAATATCTCCCCGCCGAAGATTTTCCTTGCAAAGACATCACTATTTTCATACTTTTGCAAAAAACAAATTGCATCATGAAGAAACTCGTTATATTCGATTTAGACGGAACATTGCTCAACACCATAGCCGATTTGGCTGCCAGTACCAATCACGCACTTGCCTCACTGGGATTTCCCACACACGATACAGCGGCTTACCCATTTATGGTGGGCAACGGTATTAACAAGCTTTTCGAAAGAGCTTTGCCCGAGGGAGAGAAAACAGAGGATAACATTCGGCGGGTACGCCAAGCGTTTGTGCCTCATTACGATGTGCACAACGCAGATGCCAGTTCTCCCTACCCGGGTATCCCTGAGCTGTTGCATACGCTACAATCACAAGGCATACAACTGGCCGTTGCCTCCAACAAATACCAAGCAGCTACCGAAAAGCTGGTTGCTCATTATTTTCCCCATATTACTTTCACAGCAGTATTCGGACAGCGCGAAGGAATTAATGTAAAGCCAGACCCCACTATCGTTTTCGATATTTTGCGCATTGCCAACGTATCTAAAGACGAAGTACTATACGTAGGCGATTCGGGTGTTGATATGCAAACGGCTATCAATGCAGGAGTTACTTCGTGTGGGGTAACTTGGGGATTTCGCCCACGTGCGGAGCTGGAGGCGCTTCAGCCCGATTACATCGTTGATAAGGCAGAGGAGATACATCTCTAAAGCTTCGGACTATCCGGGTGGGATATTCCAGTTATTCCACCCAAACGTCCGACCATATCGAGCAAAGTCTCCGCCCCCCCATTTTCTCTATACTTTTCTGTAAACACGTTAAAACCAATATGACACATCGGAGGGTCAAGTTGTATAAAGCTCCAATGACGAGCTTTATACAACTTGAACGCGTATCATTCAACATACGGTTTTCTTTGATTGTACAATAGAGATTCAATGATCAATAAAGTCGGCACGCATCGGACTGAAGCAATCGATAAGCACGCCGGGCTCCAGACAAGTGCATCCGTGTACTAAATCGGGCGCAATGTATAAACCGTCACCTGTCTCTACAGTCTTTGTTTCTTCATTAATGGTAAACTCAAATTTACCGCTAGCCACATACGTTGTCTGCGTATGATGATGTGTGTGCAAGCTGCCCACCGCTCCTTTTTCAAACTTAACTTTTACCAGCATCACTTGTCCGTTATACCCCATAATCTGACGCACTACCCCTTCACCGGCAGGTTCCCATTCTTTACCATGTTCATATATCCATGTTTCGCTTCTTGTTTCCATTTTTTTATTTACTGTTAGTATTGTTTCCATTCAATATTGATTGTATGCTCACTTAATCAAGCTCAAAAGTAAGAAAAAAAATCTCATTCGCAAGCGGACTCCAACTATCTCCGCCTCGGATTATTATTTGTACAGCTATCGATTGAGAAGCAACCCAAGTAATATAAATATTTTACAAACAAAATTATTTTTCATTCTCGTATTTGATATTGGTATTATAGATTCATTATCTGAATACACAAAGATAGCGACTCTTTCTTTATGATATGTGTTCTTTTCGTTTGAAAAGGTGGGTTAATCAATTTCCGTGTACGTAAACATCACTTTTCGTGCACGCTAACGTGCTTTTATCCCCAAATTGAACAAAATTGTAAGAAAACGACCAATTTGTTCACTCTTTTAGGCAATTATTATGGTTGATATCAGTTAATAATGTGTATTTTTGACGCCAGAATTAGAACTAATTATATTAAATCAATTATCATGAGTACATTTCAAAATGCAAATGGGAAGATGACAAACTACAGATGGATCATCTGCTCTATGTTATTTTTCGCGACAACAGTTAACTATCTAGACCGCCAGGTACTTTCCTTGACCTGGAAGGATTTTATTGCTCCGGAGTTTCACTGGACCAACGACGACTACGGTAATATCACTGCTTTGTTCTCCATCATTTATGCGTTCAGTATGTTATTCGCCGGTCGTTTTGTCGATTGGTTAGACACTAAAAAGGGATTCCTTTGGGCCATCGGTGTTTGGTCGTTCGGTGCCTGTCTTCACGCGTTCTGTGGTATTGCTACTTCGGGTATCGTTGCCGGAGAGTGGTTTGTAGGATTCGAGGGTGCACGCGAGGCCATTGGTCATGTAAATAATGTAGGTCTGATTGTAAATGTTAGCGTTACTTTGTTCATCTTTGCCCGTTTCGTATTGGCAGTGGGTGAGGCCGGTAACTTTCCTGCTTCGATCAAGGCTACTGCCGAGTATTTTCCTAAAAAAGACCGTGCGCTCGCTACCAGTATTTTCAATGCCGGTGCAACGGTAGGTGCACTTGCTGCTCCCATCACGATTCCTATCATCGCCGAACACTTTGGTTGGGAGATGGCCTTTATCATCATCGGTGCTATCGGTTTCATCTGGATGGGATTCTGGATTTTCATCTACAAGAAACCCGAAAAGAACCCCGGGGTCAATGCCGCCGAGCTTACCTATATCCAACAAGATAAGGACGATGCTCCTATGGACAAGAACAATAAGCCTCAACGCAAGCTAACGTTCGGTGAGTGTTTCAAATTCAAACAGACATGGGCGTTTGCCTTCGGTAAATTCATGACCGATGGTGTATGGTGGTTCTTCCTTTTCTGGACTCCTGCTTATCTGAGTTCTGTTTACGGAATGAAATCGTCCGAACCGGCTGCTCAGTTGGCACTGTTCGTTCTGTATGCCATCACGTTGCTTTCGATCATTGGTGGATGGCTGCCTTCTTATTTTGTAGATAAAAAAGGCATGAACCCTTACGCCGGCCGCATGAAATCAATGTTGATCTTCGCTTTCTTCCCACTACTGGCCATTCTGGCACAGCCATTGGGACACCTCACGTATTGGTTCCCGGTAATCATTATCGGTATTGCAGGTGCAGCTCACCAAGCATGGTCGGCCAATATCTTCTCTACCATTGGCGATATGTTCCCTAAATCGGCTATTGCTACCATCACCGGTATCGGTGGTATGGCAGGTGGTGTAGGTTCTTTCCTTATCAATAAAGGTTCGGGACTTCTATTCGACCATGCCGAGACAACCAATATGAAGTTTATGGGTTTTGAAGGCATCGAATCGGGCTACTTCATCATCTTCTGTATCTGCGCCGTTGCTTATCTGATTGGCTGGATCGTAATGAAGGCATTGGTTCCTACATATCGACCGATCGTAGTGGAGTAATCTACTCGACAAGCATATATACCTCATCTAACTAATCGGATAGGATGGAACGTAGCCGTTCCATCCTATCCGATTAACTGTATAAGCCCACTCGGTATTAAGAGAAGATCGTTTTATAGATTTTGAACATATGTGGCCAGATTTGTATCACGATCAATCGCCATTTTTCTGCGTAGCCTCAGGCGCGCTTTTTTAAGAGCCTCCTCGGACTGAAAGGTTATCTGCGAGATATGATTGTTGCTCATATTTAATTTGAGAAAGACACAAAGCTTTCTTTCATTGGGAGTAAGGTTGGGATAGTACGCGCTGAGTTTTTCGTAAAAGGAGCTATTCACCTTCTGAAAAAGAATCTCAAACTCCTTCCAGTTCGTGTTGGAGGATTTAAATTTGTATTCGGCTATCAATGTTCTGATCTCATTGCGGCCTTCTTCTATCGTATTCTTTTTGATGTTCTCGAGCATCTTGACGCTATGGGCATCTCGTTCGGAGTTCTCCATTAATTTGAGCGTAGCGGCTGCCATTGCCTTTTGATTTATCTCGAGTTCTTGATTCATGTTTGCTATTTGCAGCTTCAAGACTCTTTTTTTCAGTTTGTTTGTCCAATACACGGCAAAGGCCAGCATCAATATGAGAATAGAAAGAATGACCAGAAAAAGTATGGTTCGTTGCTGGTTATCGATTTTCAACGCCTGGTTTGCCTTCTCTTTTTCGTATACCTGCCTCTCCTTGTCGTATCGGTAGGTGCTCTCCAAGAATGCTATTTTCCGCACATTCTTATCATTGAATATACTATCGCTCAACAGCTTATATTGGACCTGATTATTGTAAGCTTCGTGAAACGATCCTGTAGCGGCATAAAACTCGGACAGCTGTTTATAACTCTCTTTCTTGAGTTCGAGCAGGTTCATCTCCACAGCCAGATGAAAGGCTTTTTTTGCATAGTCGATAGCCGGTGCGTATTGCTGCTGAGCGAAATAGAGAAGAGCCGTTTTACTCCATATTTCTCCGTACGAACGTTTCAGCTCGAGCTTCCGAGCCAATTCCATCGCTTCTTCGAGATAGGCCGTTGCTTTGCCAAACTCTCTTTGGTCGGTATAGAGCGATCCGAGTTTCGTGAGTATGATGACCCGTTGGCTGGTGTGGCTGTTTTGAGCCATGGAAAGTGCTTGTCGGAAATAGTTCAACGATGTCGGCTTATCCGAAAGAATGGAGAAGTTGCCCAGATTGATCAGACTGGTGGTCATTTGCAGGGAGTCGCCCGCTTCTTTGGCAAGCAGAAAGGCTTTTCGAATGGTTTGGAGAGCCGATTCGCGGTCTTTTTGGTCGGCTTGCAAACTTGAGATATTGACCAGATTATAAAATACACCTGTCTTGTCACCCCTCTCTTCGTTGATTTTTAGAGCAGATAGATAATGTTCAACCGCCACCGAATAACTGGCCTGACGAGCATGAATGAATCCCAACTGCCCGTATGCTTTGGCAGTCATTTGCCGGTCACCGATTTCATCTGCCACACGAATAATCTCCCGAAGCTGTTTAATGGCTTCGAGGTAATTGCCATCTCTCGAGAGTTTTTGTGCAAACTCATACGATGTCCTTATCTCTGTTTTCGAGTTGTTAACCTCACTGGCCTTCCAAAGAGTCTTTTTCGTTTCTGCCAAGTAGAGACTGTCGACAGGCTTGTTTTGTGCATTCGCCATTCCGAACAAGAGCCACAGTAATAGAAGGGATAGGTGTTTCATCGTATATTGATTTAATTTATGCGACAAATATACATAAAAAAGCCGACTCATAGGAGGCTACAGACTTCTTTACGCTCAGCTTGTTTCTCTTTCATTTTACCACGAGCCATCTTATGGGAATAAAAAAGAGTACACTGTTTATACAAGTTGTGTATTACTGACAACCGGCATAAATCATTGTACTCTCAAGGCAAGCTCCCTGTGTTTGGTTTACTCTTCGACAGGTTATTCGAATGGATTTTCGGGTACGTCCTCACTCTCTTCGCCCGATTTGGACGATTGGGCTCTTGTGGCTCCTTGTCCGAGCACCTGACGTTTGTAGCGTACTATTTCGGTATTGGTCACATCGATAAAACCCTGATAATCGGCATCGCCTTCGATCAAAGCATAGGCATTGATATACTTTACTATGGTACGGTAACGCTCATCCACTGCGCTTCGAGCGTTTTTCAAGGCTCCTATTTCTTTCGCCGCCAGTTCGGAGGTTCGTATGCTCATTGCCGTGCGCACGGATTCGTTGGCGGTTTTCAAGGCTGCCAACAGCCCGGTGAGCGAAAGTGCGCTGACTTGGCTGGCGTATTTACCTTCCAGATCGCTTATTAGATTGTACAACAAGCCTGTTTCGCGATCGAGTTGCATGCTGGTTTCTATTTTGTAGTCCTTGAACAGCTGTGTCAACTCGTCGGCAGCCTGTTGCATGTCCGGGTCGGCTGCATTCTCAAAGGCTCTTACGGTATTCTTGATGCCGATATATAAAGAGTCTCGTTGCGAGTCGGCTCGAGATATTTCATCGGTTCTCTGGTTTTTGCGCGATAGAACCAAGGCAGTATCTTCTTTGTCGAGAGCTGCTCGGTAGGCGGTGAGTTGTGCACTGATTTTGGTTTTAACTTTACTGTCGGCATTGGCTCGCGCCAGTACTTCGGTATGATAGGCAAAATGGGCACCATTGTTCATTCGTTCGGTACTAATCGAAATAATTTCAGGCATAAGATTTAAATTTTAAGGGTTATTATTTATGTAATTGATCTGAAAACCGGGTTTCTAAAAGCAATATTGGTAGAGCGACATCAAAAACACGGTTTATCTTATCTTTTTTATTCGGGGGCATCGAAAAACGGTTGCATGATCGTATCCGACAGCGTGGCGGACTGAAAAACTCGGTTTATCTTATCTTTTTCTTTTTAAGGGTTTAAAAAACAGTGTTTCCAGGCTCGTCGGGATAAAAATGAATTAAAAAACAGTGTTTTCGAATTATTGATATCAGAGTTGGACTTAGAAACAGTGTTTTTCTATTTATTTTCCCTTTAAGCTGCTCATTGATTGTTCTCAGAAGCTATTATTTTTAAGGTTCATCTCTGCTATGTTGTTTGGGGGGATTCTTCTTTTTCTGGCTCCAAATAATTAGCAGGATGGTACTCATGGCAAATAAAGCGAATATCATATTATACCAAACGCCATGCTCTCGGGAAAAGTCGACAAGCGTTAGAAGCTGGATGGACAATCCCAGTATAACAACAGTCCCGATTAGTAATATATTTACTATTTTATCTCTCCCCGCTAATTGTAGCCTCTTACCTCTCATGTATTTATAACAAAAGAGTCCGACAGGAATAGCCGTTAAGTTATGGAAAAGAAATTTATAGAAAGCATCATCGGGATCTTGCCATAGAAGATAAAGCCCTATACAGTAACATAAAATTGTGAATAAATAGATCATAATATCAGCATGTTTCATTTACAGATTTAACGCAGATTGTCTTAAAGAGATAGGCTAACTGCTCGGCCAACGGGGTTACTTGCTCACACATCGAAGGTACTTAACCCTGCTGTCTGCGTTGTATGGAAACAAAGGTATGGGATAAAACAAAGTGGCATCTTACATCTTTCTTGCAAAAATTTACGGTTTTCTTGCAAAAGCTCGGTTTCTAATCTCCGTAGGTGTTTGTCGGAAATGTTTCTTGCAGAATTCGGTAAAGCGGCTTTCGGACGAGAACGCCAGTTCGTTCATAATGAAGCTAAAGCTCGTAGTTGTTTGTTCCAGAAGATAGCAAACTCGCATCACCTTCTGCTTATCTATCCATCTTTTGGGGCTGTCGCTAAAGTTCTGTTTGAAGCGGCGCAGAAAAGTGGCATAGGTCATATTGCATCTTCGGGCGAGGTCTTGAACCGAATCGCTGTGGGCAGACTGTTTGCGCACGAGCGATTTAAAATCCATCTGTTTGCCTACAAGCGGAGCGAAGAAGGTGGCCTTTTCTTGGGTTGTGTATTGGTGTTCTAAAAGGAAGAAGAGTTCTTGATGCTTTTTGTCGGCTACGAACTCTATTTTTTGATGCGAGGTATAGAGCAAAATGCCTTTGAGAAAATGTTGCAAAAGAGCATCGGTGGGCAAAGGATAAAACTTTCGGTTAATCGTTTGGCAGGTCGCAGGCATCGCCTCGGCAAAAAAATCGACCGACAGCGGTAGTACTTCCTGAAAACTATGCAACACAAACATCGTATCCGCTAAAGCTGTGATGATAATGGTATTATTCTTGTGCAGAAACAACATCTCATCCATCTTTATCTGTTTCTTTACCGAAAGATCGGAGCAAACAACTTCGGCTCTTCCTTGCAGAAGAAAGAGGATATGATGATTCCGACTCGAAGGAAGTGTCCATGTGGATCGTTGCTCGAAGTGCTTCGTGGCAAAGCAACTCTGCGCCAACTCACTGTTAAGCGCAGAGGTATTATATAATTTCTTGATCCATTTCATTCACCTAATAGTAAGTTATGCCTGTATTACTGCTTCCTACAACGCCTGCACGATATCATGAAGCAAATCATCGACACTTTCGAGCCCGATAGACAGGCGGATCGTATTCGGATCGACATCCATAGATCGGCGTTGCTCTTCGGTAAAAGTGCCGAAGATGGTACTGGCCGGATGAATGGCCAAGGTTTTATTATCGAATAAATTCGTAGCCCGCCGAATGAGCTTCAAGCGATTGATGAAACCGAAACAGGCTTCGCGCGAAGCCAGGTCGAAGGTAAGCATCGCACCGGGAAGCGAGCCAAACTGCGCCTTGCTGAGTGCAAAAAACGGATTATGCTCCAATCCGGTGTAGTTTACCTTCGCGATAGCGGGCAGTGTCTCCAACCGACGGGCAAGTTCCAAACAAGTAGTTGCCTGACGGGCATAGCGAAGCTCCATCGTTTCTAATCCCAATGTTTGCATATAGGCAACTTGCGGAGTCATATAAGCCCCCAGGTTGCGGTGCACCTCTTTGCGAAGCTTTGCCGTAAAGGCCGAAGCCCCAAACTGGGCAACCATCGGCGAGAGTTTCTCCGACCGGCTCCAATCAAAAGTACCGTAATCAATAATCAGACCACCAATGCTGGTGGCTCCTCCCGAAATGTATTTGGTACTCGAGATCAATTCAATATCCACCCCGAAATCACGGGCATGAAACACATGAAAGGGCACTACCGTTGTATCGGCTACCAAAGGCACACCTGCCTGATGAGCAATCGATGAGAGGGTTTTTAAGTCGGCTACCTCGAGTTGCGGATTCGTGATTACTTCGAGAAAGAGCGCACAGGTGTGCTCGTCGATTTGCGCACGAACCTCGTCGGGAGAAGTCAGATCGCAGAAACGAACCTCAACGCCAAAAGCACCCAAGGTACTCTTCAGGAAAGAATAGGTGTTGCCAAACAGGTGGGCAGAAGTTACCACGTTTCCCCCCGCATGAGCCAATGTTATCAAGGCATTGCTGATGGCGGCCATGCCCGAGTTCAGCGCAGTGACGCTAAGTGCATGGGTAAGGTGCTGTATCCGTTTTTCAAAATACTGAACGGTGGGGTTCGTTATACGCGAATAGGCATGATCGGCCGTACGTCCGCAAAAAGCCTCCTCCATCGCTTCTGCCGAATCAAATTCATAGGCAGCAGTGTTGTAAACCGGCATAGACAGGGAGTGATAAGCATCTTCTTTATCAAAAGGAGTATGCAGCAACTGAGTTTCGAAACTGTTCATAGTAAGTTCTGAATGATAAATAATAAATATTCAACCCCATTAATTATTGATTAATAGCGTTTTGAAGTTGATTCAACGCTTTTTCGAGCACACTACGCGGACAAGCCACATTGAGACGCATGAATCCCTCGCCCTCTTTTCCGAAAGTAGTACCGTTGTTGAGTGCCAGATGTGCGCCGTTCACAAAGAGATCGACCAGTTTCTCTTGACTCAACCCCAGTTCCCGACAATCGAGAAAGACCAGGTAAGAGGCCTGTGGACGAATCACCCGGATGCCCGGAATATGTGTGCGTAGGTAGGTATCGGTGAAATCGATATTTCCCTGAATATAGGCCAACGCCTGATCGAGCCACTCTGTTCCGTTGCTATACGCTTCGGCCACACTGAGATAAGCAAACAAATGCCCTTCGCTAAGCTCACTGGCTTCCATATACGCTTGAAATTGATGACGCAATGCCTCGTTCTCAATCACACAGTACGAGCTAGCCAACCCCGGCATATTAAATGCTTTGCTGGGCGACATGAAAATAAGCGAATTCTGCCGTGCCTTTTCAGACACAAGTGCATAGGTGGTGTGTTTATAGGGAGGCAACGTGAGGTCTGCATGAATTTCGTCAGAGATGACCAACGTGCCGCTTTCGGCACAGAGCTCGGCAATCATCGCCAACTCTTCGGGTGTCCATACACGGCCACCGGGATTGTGAGGATTGCTTAAAATAAGCAATTTGCACCCTTGCAGGTCGGACTTGAAACGGTCGAAATCAATTTCATATTGTCCGTCGCGCAACACCAAGGGGCTATATACGACTTCGCGTTTATTCTTTTGTGTCACAAGGAAGAAAGGATGATACACCGGCGGCATCACCATCACCTTGTCTCCCGGCCGGGTAAAGCAATGAATGGCAAAAGCCAGTCCGCGCACAATACCGGGCATAAAGGTTAGCATCTCACGCTGTATGGTCCAGCCGTAGCGTTTTTGAAGCCAGGCAATGATAGAGGTGTACCATGCTTCGGAGGTAAAGGTATAACCCAATACTTCGTGTTCCATTCGTTTACGTAAGGCCTCAATGATAAACGGAGGCGTACGGAAATCCATATCTGCCACCCAAAGCGGAAGCAGGTCATTACGCCCAAAACGCTCGCCCACTGCGTCCCACTTTACAGAGTCGGTGCCGCGGCGATCAATAATTTCATCAAAATTGTAATTCATATCTTTCCAATTTGTACGTATATAGGGTTACAAATGTACAACTCATCTGTTGTATAGAAAAAACAAACAGCAAAAAAAAGCAGGATAAAGAACAAAAATACCATCATTGTGGTAGATAATGTTTATTTCTGTATCGAATGGTATTTTGATATGGCTGCTCTGATTTCTTTTTCGTACTTTTGCATGCATAATGATAAACGAACGTACACACATGACGAAAGCATTGTTTTTTGATATTGACGGAACATTGGTCAGTTTCAACACGCATGCCATACCGGCATCGACTATCGAAGCCATCAAGGCTGCCCGCAAGAAGAATATTAAAATATTCATTGCCACCGGACGGCCGAAGGTAATCATCAATAACCTAACCGCTTTGCAAGAAGAGGGACTCATCGATGGCTACATCACGATGAACGGCGCATACTGCTTTGTAGGAAACGAGGTGGTTTACAAAAGTGCTATTCCTACTGCCGATGTGCGTGCAATGGCAGAAGTCAGCCGACAAAAAGGATTTCCTTGCATCTTCGTAACGGAGCACGGCATATCGGTATGTCAGCCCAACGAGCTGGTTACTCAAATCTTTCATGACTTCCTACATGTCGAGACCCTTCCCACAAAGAGTTTTGAGGAGGCTACCCGGGAGTCTATCTTCCAAATGAGCCCCTTTATCACCGTCGAGGAAGAGGTCGATATACACCCGCTGATACCGAATTGCGAACTGGGACGCTGGTTCCCGGCCTTCACCGATATTACCGCCAAAGGAAACACCAAACAGCGGGGTATCGATGAGATGATTCGCCACTTTGGCATCCGGTTGGAAGAAACCATGTCTTTTGGCGATGGAGGCAACGATATCAGCATGTTGCGCCATGCCGCTATCGGTGTGGCAATGGACAACGCCAACGATGTGGTGAAACAAGCAGCCGACTATGTAACCGCCTCGGTCGATGAAGACGGTATCTGGAAAGCGATGAAACATTTCGAAATCATATAATATATCGTGACCAAACCCGTTGTAGACACCCAAAACAAAGAGTTTCAAGATGCATTGAACCTCATTCAGTATACACGCCAATCGGTATTTCTAACCGGAAAGGCGGGTACGGGTAAGTCTACCTTCCTGCGATACATTTGCGAGCATACGAAGAAGAAATACGTAGTGCTTGCTCCAACCGGCATTGCTGCCATCAATGCAGGTGGAAGCACCATGCATAGCTTCTTCAAACTACCCTTTCATCCGCTACTGCCGGACGATCCTAATTTAAGCCTGCAACGGGGGCGTATTCACGAATTCTTTAAATATACCAAACCACATCGCAAGCTACTCGAATCGATAGAGTTGGTCATTATCGACGAGATTTCGATGGTGCGAGCCGATATCATCGATGCGGTCGACCGTATACTGAGGGTTTATTCACGCAACCTGCGCGAACCTTTCGGTGGCAAACAGATACTGCTTGTAGGCGATGTGTTTCAGCTCGAACCGGTGGTTAAGAACGATGAACGGGAGATACTGAACCGCTTCTACCCCACCCCTTATTTCTTCTCGGCTCGTGTATTCGGGGAGATCGACCTTGTTTCGATTGAGCTTCAAAAGGTATACCGGCAAACCGATGCGGTATTTGTCAGCGTACTCGATCATATTCGTACCAATACAGCCGGTGCGGCCGACCTGCAGTTACTCAACACCCGCTTTGGTACCAGCATCGAAGCCTCCGAAGAGGATATGTACATCACCTTGGCTACCCGACGCGACAATGTAGACTTTATCAACGACAAGAAGCTACTGGAACTTCCGGGCGACCCCATGAGCTTCATGGGCGAGATAGAGGGCGACTTTCCCGAAAGTAGTCTGCCCACTTCAAAGGAGCTTATATTAAAACCCGGTGCACAAATCATCTTTATCAAAAACGACTACGAACGCCGGTGGGTCAATGGTACCATTGGTGTGGTAAGCGGCATTGACCCCATTGAGGGTACTATTTATGTACTTACCGATACGGGCAAAGAGTGCGATGTGAAGCTCGACTCCTGGCGAAACATCCGTTATCGCTACAACGAAGAGAAGAAAGAGATCGAAGAAGAGGTATTGGGCACGTTCAAACAGTATCCCATCCGGCTGGCTTGGGCCATTACCGTACATAAGAGTCAGGGACTCACCTTCAGTCGTGTAGTCATCGACTTTACCGGAGGGGTATTTGCCGGTGGACAGGCTTATGTGGCTTTGAGCCGTTGCACCTCACTCGAAGGTATTCAGTTGAAGAAGCCGATCAACCGCGCCGATATCTTTGTGCGACAAGAAATAGTAAGCTTCTCCGAACGTTTCAATAACCGCCAAGCCATAGATAAAGCACTGAAACAAGCACAGGCCGATGTACAGTATGTAGCCGCTGCACGTGCTTTCGACCGGGGAGATATGGAAGAGTGCCTTGAACAGTTTTTCAAAGCCATTCATTCGCGTTATGATATAGAGAAGCCTGTTCCCCGCCGGCTGATACAGCGTAAGCTACACATAGTCAACACCCTCAAAGAGCAAAATAAACTACTCAAAGAGCAGATGAGGGCGCAACAGGAATACCTGAAAAAATATGCACGCGAATACTTGCAGATGGGTAATGAATGTATTACACAAGCGCATGATGCCCGCGCTGCCCATGCCAACTATGATAAAGCACTCGAACTGTATCCCGATTATATCGATGCCTGGATACGAAAAGGAAATACGCATTACAATGACAAGGAGTATTTCGATGCCGAACACTGCCTCAATACGGCAGTGAAGATCAATGGGGCAGACTTTAAAGCCGTTTACAACAGAGGAAAGCTCCGCCTGAAAACCAATAATATCGAAGGAGCCATTGCCGATCTGGACAAGGCGACCTCTCTCAAAAAAGAACATGCCGGGGCTCACGAACTCTTCGGAGATGCCCTGATGAAAGCAGGCAAAGAAGAAGAAGCAGCTTTACAATGGCGCATCGCCGATGAGCTAAGAAAGAAGAAAGCATGATGACTTTAATCATAAATTAACTCAACGTGAGTGATTTATGAAAACTTTTTGTTAAATTTGCCATTATATACTTACCTAAATAACTGCATCATTATGAAAAAGAACCTCAAAATAACAGCGACGGTCATAGGCGTAGTTTTAATACTCATGTTTCTACTTCCTTTCGCTTTTCGCGGAAAGCTAGAAACCCTTGTCAAAACAGAAGGGAATAAAATGTTGAATGCCAAGTTCGACTTCAGCGATCTTGATATCAGCTTGTTTCGCAACTTCCCCAAAGCCTCGGTTACGTTAAGTAACCTGCGGATATGCGGAACCGGCGAGTTTGCCAACGATACCTTGATTCAGGCCGGCGAAGTAGTGGCTGCCTTCAACCTCTTTTCGCTTTTTGGAGACAACGGCTACGATATCTCCAAAATACAGATTGACAATACCACCGTACATGCCATTGTATTGCCCAACGGGAAAGTGAATTGGGACATTATGAAGCCCGATACAACCACACAGGCATCAACTCAGGCAGCATCAGATGAGTCTCCTTTCAAAGTGAAACTTGAAGATTTTATTATCAAACGTATGAATATCGTTTACGATGACCGCCAGGCCGATATGTATGCCGATATACGGAACCTGAATGCCCGGTGTGCAGGCGATTTGGGTAGCGAACGTACCACGCTTCAAGTCGAAGGAGAAACAGAGTCCTTTACATATCGTGCAGATGGAATTCCACTCCTGAGCAATGCCAATATATATACGAAGATGGATTTGGACGCCGATCTGGTCAATTATAAGTTTACGTTCAAAGACAATGAAATCAGACTCAATGCCATCAAAGCGGATATCGACGGATGGGTAGCTATGAAAGATCCGGTTATCGACATGGATCTGAAATTAAACACCAACGAAGTTGGATTTAAAGAAATACTTTCACTCGTTCCGGCACTTTATGCCAAAGAATTTGCCCAGCTCAAAGCCGAAGGAACAGCTACATTGACGGCTGCTGCCAAAGGCACCCTGCAAGGCGACAGCATCGTTCCGCAATTCAATATAGATTTGAATGTAAAGAATGGAATGTTCCGTTATCCGTCGCTACCGGCAGGGGTCGACCAGATACACATCCAAGCCAATATACAGAACCCGGGCGGTCCTATCGACGGTACCGTTATTACGGTCAATCCATTTAGTTTCCGATTGGCAGGCAATCCTTTTAGTGTTATCGCTTCGGTTAAAACACCTGTCAGCGATCCCGACTTCAGAGTCGAAGCCAAAGGATTGCTCCGCTTGGGTATGATCAAAGATGTATATCCGCTCGACAGCATCAAGCTAAACGGTACCATCAATGCCAATATGCAGGTAGCCGGGCGACTGTCGAATATCGAGAAAGAGCAATATGAGCAGATAAAAGCCTCAGGAACGATTGCCCTGTCCGATATGAACCTTCAACTCAAAGACCTGCCCGAGGTACAGATACACAAATCATTATTTACCTTTACGCCCAAGTATTTGCAGCTGAGCGAGACTACTGTCAACATCGGAAAGAATGATCTCACAGCCGATAGCCGTTTCGAAAACTATATGGGCTACGCACTGAAAGGAACTACGCTCAAAGGTACGCTCAACATTCGTTCCAACTATTTGAATCTGAATGATTTTATGCAGACTGCCCCAACAGACAGTACAGCCAAAGCAGCACCGCAAGGCACCACTGCAACCGCTTCTGCAAACCAGAGTGCATCGGCTTCGGGTATCATTGAGATTCCTCGCAACATTGACTTCCAAATGGATGCCAACTTAAAGAAAGTACTGTTTGATCAGATGGTGTTTACGCAGATGAACGGTCAGCTACGCGTTAAAGACGGGAAGGTAGACATGAAGAACCTATCGATGAATACCATGGATGGCAATGTGGTCATGAATGGTTATTATTCGACTGCCGACCTCAGCAAACCCGAGATGAATGCTCACTTCAAGCTCTCCAATCTAAGCTTTGCGCAAACGTACAAAGAGCTGAATATGGCTCGCCAAATAGCACCTATATTCGAAAATCTGAAAGGAAACTATTCGGGATCGCTCAATATACAAACATTACTCAACAGCGACATGAGCCCAATGCTTCCTACCATGGAAGGCAACGGTAGTCTTTCGACCAAAGACCTTAGTCTGAGTGGTGTAAAGGCCATTGAACAGATAGCACAGGCGATCAATAAACCCGGATTAAAGGAAATGAACGTGAAGGACATGACGCTAAACTTCACCATCAAGGAAGGGCGTGTATCGACTCAACCGTTTGACATTAAATTGGGAGATTATGTACTTAACCTCTCGGGTAGTACGGGGCTCGATCAGACCATTGACTACTCGGGCAAAGTTAAATTACCGGCCTCTATGGGTGGCTTTGCCAAGATTAGTAGCATCGACCTAAAGATAGGAGGAACATTTACCTCACCTAAAGTTTCGCTCGATACAAAGAGCATGGCCAATCAGGCAGTAGAGTCAGTAGCCGAAAAGGCGGTTGGCGAGTTAGGCAAAAAGTTGGGATTAGATTCGGCCATCACCGCTAATAAAGATTCACTCAAACAGAAAGTTACCGAGAAAGCCACAGAAAAGGTGTTGGACTTTCTAAAGAAAAAAATTAAATAAGCATGTTACTCAAATTATACGAAAAAAACAATGATCCGAATGATCTGCAAGAGATTGTAGATATTTTGAATGACGGCGGGCTCATTATCTACCCCACCGATACGATGTATGCCATTGGGTGTCACAGCCTCAAAGAACGTGCCATAGAGCGTATCTGTCGCATCAAGAATATTGATCCGCGAAAGAACAACCTTTCTATCATCTGCTATGATTTGAGTAGTATCAGCGAATACGCCAAGGTGAACAACAACGTATTCAAATTAATGAAACGCAATCTGCCCGGTCCCTTTACGTTCATTCTGAACGGAACGAATCGGCTGCCCAAGATCTTTCGTAACCGAAAAGAAGTCGGTATCCGTATGCCGGATAACCACATCATCCGCGAGATAGCCCGCATGCTCGATGCACCGATTATGACAACAACGCTTCCCCACGAAGCCAACGAAGACATGGAGTACCTGACAGATCCGGAACTTATACACGAAAAGTTTCATGAGTTGGTCGATTTGGTTATCGATGACGGTATTGGAGAGACCGAACCGTCTACCATAGTCGATTGTACGGGCGATGATCCGGAAATACTCAGACAAGGAAAAGGGTGGCTGGAAGAGAGCTAAATGGAGAATATAAAAAGACGGTTCCCGGATACACACGCATGTGTTGTCGGGTACCG
>NZ_HG726020.1:1034315-1412720 GCF_000499785.1 Bacteroides neonati
CGGTTACCCGGATACACACGCATGTGTTGTCCGGGAACCGTCTTTTTATATAGTTATGACAATAAAGAAGCCGGATCTAAATGTTCCGCTTCGATATCTTTAAAGTAGCGATACGTTCCTACTTTCAGTTCGACAGTCGCTGCATCATCACACACAATGATACCCTTTTCGTGCATTTGCAAGGCGCTGATTGTCCACATCTGTGTAATAGCTCCCTCTACTGCATGATACAGTGCACGGGCTTTGTTGTGACCATTCACAATAATCATCACTTCGCGAGCCGATAAAACGGTACCCACGCCTACTGTCAACGAAGTTTTAGGTACTTTATTGATATCGTTATCGAAGAAACGAGAGTTGGCGATGATGGTGTCGTTAGTCAACGTTTTCTGACGGGTACGCGAACTCAACGAAGAACCCGGCTCGTTGAAAGCGATGTGTCCATCGGGACCGATACCTCCCATAAATAGGTCGATACCTCCATAAGACTTAATTTTCGCTTCGTAGCGAGCACACTCTGCATCGAGGTCGGCAGCATTTCCATTGAGGATATTTGTATTCTCACGCTTGATGTCGATGTGACCGAAGAAGTTGTTCCACATAAAAGAATAGTAGCTTTCGGGGTGTTCCTGAGGCAAACCTACGTATTCGTCCATATTGAATGTCACTACGTGTTCGAACGATACGATGCCCTTCTTATTCAAATCAATGAGACCCTTGTACATACCCAATGGAGAAGAACCGGTGGGACATCCCAACACAAATGGTTTCTCTGCTGTAGGTTTAGCTGCTCTGATTTTGGCGGCAACATAATGTGCGGCCCATTGAGATACCGACTGATAGTCCGGCTGAATGATTAATCTCATGTCGATTGTTTTTTTAGTAGGTTATTATGTTAGTTAAGAATTAACTTTTAGTCTTTCGGCCATTGCCCGTGCCAGGTTTTCGCACTGTTCGTAGGTGATGTCTTTCATAGCTTGCTTCATCTCCACCGGATCGCCTACCAATTCAAATTTACTCTTTTCTGCAAATTCGGCCATGCGTTTTACAGCTGCACCTGCCCACGTAAAGGAGCCAAATGTAGCCAGATAGCGACCTTTCAATTCGCGAACCAATATCTTCGAGAGTAACGATTCTATTTCCGGAAATATCTGGTTGCTATACGTAGGTGAACCGATAATCAATCCTTTGTATTTGAAAATATCCATCAAGATATACGAAGCATTGGTTTTGCTTACATTGTGCAACACGATATTTTTCACTCCTTGCGCCGATAGTTCGGCAGCAATGGCCTCTGCCATTTGCTCGGTATTACCGTACATACTTCCGTAGGCAATGACAACACCATCTTCGGCCGCATAGCGACTCAATTTATCATAGATGCCCACCACCTTGGTGATATTCTCAGTCCATACCGGGCCATGTGTAGAGCAGATAGCCGAGATAGACAATCCGCCCAGTTTCTGTAACGCTTTTTGCACAGGGCTGCCATATTTACCAACGATATTCGAATAGTAACGCACCATTTCGTCCCAATAGTGATCAGTGTTGATACGGGTATCGATAAATCCACCGTCCAATGTTCCGAAGCAACCGAATCCGTCACCCGAGAAGAGTACTCCGTCTGTTTCATCAAACGTCATCATCGTTTCGGGCCAATGCACCATCGGTGTAAGGTAGAATCTAAGTTTGTGATGTCCTAATGCTAAAAAATCACCATCTTTTACCACATATTGTTCGCCTGTTACCCCATAGAATCCCTCAATCATACCGAATGTTTGCTTATTGCCCACAATGACGATATCGGGATAATGTTGCTTAATCAAACGAATAGAGCCCGAATGATCCGGCTCCATATGATTTATAATTAAATAGTTGATCGGACGATCGCCAATCACTTGTTGTATCTTACGTAGATATACTTCAAAGTAACAAATATCGACTGTATCGACCAATGCTACCATCTCATCATCTATTAGATAAGAGTTATACGAAACCCCGTAAGGTAGCGGCCACATCCCCTCAAAAAGATGTTTATTACGGTCGTTAACTCCCACATAGTGAACGTTTCCTTTAATTCTTGTTTTCTCTTTCATTCTTATTTATAGATTAATATCTTCTGCAAAAATAGCTCTTTTTTCTGAAACCCCGAACTTCTTTCCTTGATAAGCACCCCTTTCTTTCATTCTTTTTTGAACTTGGGCGGTGAATTCATAATTTTTCAGACCCCAATGAGGAGCAATAAGCAGCTCGCGGGGCGACTGTGATACAAAACGTTCCAATACGATATCCGGACGCAATCGTTCGATGTAATCAATGACCAAATCGATATACCGATCCACTTCGAAAAGCCTAAAATCGTCGGGGCATTGCTCATATTCATGCGCCATGCGTGTGCCTCGAATGAGCTGCAACTGATGCATCTTAAGCGTAGTTAACGGTAGTTGCGATAACACGCCCGCTTGTTCCAGAATCTGCTCGTTACTCTCGCCGGGTAGCCCGAGTATCACATGACCGCCTACCCGAATACCACAATCTGCGGTACGCCGAACGGCTTCTATCGTATCGGCAAACGTATGCCCCCGGTTGATTCGTTTCAATGTTGCGTCGCACGTACTCTCAATGCCATACTCCACCAATAAAAAGGTCTGTCGGTTCAGTTCTTCCAGATAGCGCAACAAGGCATCGGGCATACAATCGGGACGTGTACCAATGACCAGCCCCACTACATTGTCCACACGCAATGCCTCTTCATACTTGCGCTTCAAACCCTCCAACTCGGCATAGGTATTGGTGTATGCCTGAAAATAGGCAAGATACTTCATTTCAGGATATTTGCGAACGAAGAACAGCTTCCCTTCTTCGAGTTGCTGATGAATAGACTTCTCCGTTTTACAATAGTCGGGATTGAACGTTTGGTTGTTACAGTACGTACACCCACCCTGCCCCTTGGTTCCATCCCGGTTGGGACAAGTAAATCCGGCATTCAAGGATATTTTCTGAACTTTATATGGAAAATGGTTCTTTAGAAAAGTAGAGAAATCATTATATAAAGGATATTCGGTCATAAACGGTGCGTCTTATTATTCATTAAAAGCAAGCAAACATAAGCAAAAAGAACGAGAAACAGCAGGAATGACTCAATTAAAAAAGCCCCTTCTCTCGAAGCGGCTTTTCTTGTTTGCCTCCCTCTTGTATAGCGAAGGGGTAAACCTTAAAGATGAAAAAAGGGGAAGTCTCACGACTTCCACATTTTTTCTAACCTTAAATCTAAATCTCTATGAAAAAAACGTATTGCAAATATAGTGGTTTGTTTAATACGAGGTTGTTAATTAAACTTATAAAAAGATGATAAAAAATTAATATACTCCAAAAGCTTGTTAAACATTTTGCTCCCTTACTAATTTTATCAAATTTAAGTACAATCGGTTCTCCATTAACAGCTCCCGAACGCCCGTTAAAAACAACTGCTTCCGAGCACGAGTCAGCGCTACATTTAGCTTTCGGTCAATCAATATCCCACGTTCTTCTGTGAGGTTGGAAAGTAGACGTAATTGGTATGGATAGTTAATGCAACAAGAGTAAATAATTACATCGCGCTCGCTCCCTTGAAATCTTTCGACCGTATCGACCAAAATTGAATCTAAAGCAGGAATGGCAAGTGAGGCTATTTCCTGCCGTATCAACGCAATCTGGCTACGGTACGGTGTGATAATGCCCAAGGTAGTAGCTTCATCAAAGTTTTCGGCATACTGCTCATAGATTTCGGCGGCTAAACGGGCAACAATGCGGGCTTCCGAATGGTTCGTTTTGGGAGGCATCCCTATCGGCTCTGCCTCGGAAGGATAGAAAGCCAACCGAACGATATCCTCCGAACTTTCCATCTGATGGGGCAATCCCACAGGGAGCAATCGGCTTTCGTAGAAAGCTCGATTCGCAAAAAGTGCCACATCGGGGTGCATACGCCCCTGCTTGCAAAGCATATCGTAGCAAGGATGCGCAATAGCCTGGCCATCATCGACCAAGCAGATGTTGCGATATAAACGTTCAAACAGAGAATCCTTAAGGTTCTTCAACCCGATGCCACGCAAAGCTTCGTCGTGTACCTCGGCGTGTTCTTCGCGCAGCAACACCACTGCCGGCAGTTGCTTGTGATCGCCAATGAGGATAAACTTGCCGACAGCATTCCCTCCCGCTACATTGCGCATACAGAGAATACCCAAGAGTTGGGGCTCGAGAATCTGAGTCGACTCGTCTACAATCGCCACATCGAAACTCTTGAGTTGAAACAGTTCGGGCTTAGCCGACACAGAAGCCACCGTACCCACAAAGATACGGCAACGGGCAATGCGTGCATTCACCTCGGCTCGTCGGGAGCAAGGGTCCAGTACATTTTCCATCAGGTGTGCCCGATACGCCTCATCGCACGATAATTCACTACCCACGCGAATAAAATCGACCTCAGGCGAAATACGGGAGAGGGCTTTGCAAATCTCATCGACTGCCCGGTTGGTATACGATAGCAATAGAATCTGCGTGTTCTCATTCGCATAAAATGCTTCGACCATCTGCTTCAATGCCCACGATGTTTTGCCTGTACCGGGTGGGCCGATGAGCAAAAAATAGTCGCGCGCTGCTTGTGCTTTGAGCACCACACGGGCAAAATCATCCGAAGCCGTAGCAATCCGTGCATCAAACGAGGTATCAAAGGCGGGTGGACGTTGCCCCAGCAACAAATCGCGCCGGTCTTGATTGGCTGACAAGAAAACCGAAAGCCCTTGATACATACTCCGAAAGGAGGTGTCCATCGCGTCGTGCTCAATGGCATAGCGACTACCCGAGGGAAGTACGGCTGCGTTCTGCTGAGTAGCACGGAGTCGAATGCGTATTTCCTGCGCCGTCAGCCACTCGATATTGCCTTTAAAAACCATCTGATTGGTTACATTGTCCGTATCGGCATTGCGCTGATAAAGAACAATGGCATCGCCGTAGCGAAAGTTGGGCAATGTCGTTTCCGTTTGCGGGATCGTGAGCGTGAGGCTCGGCTTGTGCTCGTCGCCCGCTCGGTTCTCGCAGATGAGTAAATCGTAGAGTATTTCGCCTGCCTCGCACTTTTCGGCCAATGTAGACAGCCACAAAGAAGCAGCTCCTGCACGTCCGTCGTAGTCGGCATCACCCGATTTCGATGTATAGAGTTCTTTGGTGATAAAATTATAAAGGGTGTAGAAATAAGCCCGTTCGAGGGTTGACCGCTCGCGCAGGCGATCGGCAAAGGCATCGATGGAGGGACGCAGGTATTGCTCCCAGAAGCGTCCGGTGAGTGCCCGCTCGTTCAGGGTTGCAGCATTGATTTCGCTCAACTTACCGGCCGTATAATCGAGGTTATTGTGCAACTGAATACCGTATTCGTTTGCCACAATCCGGTTGCGCAGGTTGATGGCACGACGCACCATCGCCCACGACGGACGAGCCGGATAGAGCAGCGGATAGCGCGTATACAACAGATAGGGTTTTACCTTGGCATGCGGCTGTCCCATGGCATATTGCAACACCGCCTGATAGAGCATCATCTGCACTTTGTTGTTCTCTTTGGGCTCTACTTTGCCACGAATCACATATTCATCGGCCTTGCCCGATTTCATCTCGATAAAGGCCGACATATCACGCTGCATATAGTCCAGTCGACCTTGCAGCCCCAACGCCTCGCAAATATAGGATGGTTCGAGCACCGCATCCCGCTTGTCGAGTTCATAGCCGGGCGCATGAAAGGTTTCGGTAACCACGCGCTTCAGGTGATCGAAGTGTTTGCGGCAATCGGCAAAGAACTCCCGTTCTTTGGCCGGATCGCGAAGATCCTTGCAGGCAGCCAGTTCGATCGGATAGCGGCGAAAGGCTTTCTGCATACAAGCGGCATAATCTACCTCGCCTTCGGCATGTATCCATTCATCGAGAAAGAGGTTGGCGATGTTTCCCAGCAGCAACGGACGGGCATTATCGATGGACTGAAAACGGGCATAAATATAATTCATCGGGTGATGTCCATAGTCGCGAAAACACTCGGCGAGCGTACTGATATCGACCAGATAATCGGGTTCGAGCACTATAAACGAGGGAGTAAGTATCCCGGCATCATCAATGGCCACATCGAGCAGGTTGATCTGTGCATGAGCCCATAACGCAGCGCACGTATCGTTGAACTCATCATTGACCTGTGACACGCCGTAGCGCACACGCAGCGGTTCGTCAGACAGTTCCTCGGTAGGCATTACGTAGAGATACTGCTCGTCGGCATATTGAAAGCAAACACGCATGCGGTTGCGGCGTTCGCGGGCAGGCGGAGCCACCAGATAGGTGGCATCGGCACGGGGCAATAATCGGTACAGCTCGGCGGGAATCTCCTCGCCCGACAATTTACGGACAAAAAAAGCCAGTGTCTTGACATCGCGCAACAGTTGTTCGCGCGTGGGTTCGCTCTTCCTGTTCAAAATAGCATTGGAGGTAAGTCGAAAAGTATGTAGACGGTTTTGCTCCACCACAGACAACCCCACTCGTGCCGCTACAAAACTGATACGTGCCGACAAATCGGTCATTTGCAGGCTCTGATCCGTCATCTGTGCCCGGCAAAGACGCTCGAGCAGATCACGCAATTGTTTATAGTCGGTAGCCAAATGGGTATCGTCGGTGCAACAAGCACCCAGTAGCAGTTCGAAAGATTCTTTTATTGCTTGTTCCATACCAAGCAAAGGTAGAGAAAATTTAGAAATATCCAATGGTAAGGGGCAAAGGTTCCGACCATCCACCAGAAAGATTCCGACCATTTGCCCCAAAGGTTCCGACCATTTATCTACTTAGAATTTGCACCAGCCTTGCGTCCACTCGGGATACACCACCTGTCGACGCTCCTCGAAGCGCACGTCTTCCATCCCCCCGGGCGTACCTTCGACCTGCGAAGGGTATCCGCTAATGGTAGCACCTACAATCGAGACCTGTGTATGCACATCGAGCTTAAGCGCAGCACCGAACAGCCCCAGCAAACTTTCATTGTCGGGGCGGAGATTTCCGCCATTGATGTAAGCGGGCGTATTGACAAAGTTCGGGTCAGCATCGGCAGGACCGAAGATGGTAACCTGTTCAAAGCGTGGCGCAGTGATGGGAGTGGCCGGGCTGTCTTGCCCATTATTGCTGCATTCGAATGCGTGCGACTGGGTTACATCTGCCAATCGAGGATGACGGATGCCCAACAGATTCGTACAAGTACCCCGATAGCCGTTATCGGCATCAAAATCATCATCCCAGGCACGATAAGCAACCAGATGGGTGCAGTTGACCGTCCCGCCAAACCACTCGAAAGCATCATCGTTCGAGTAGCTCACCTGAATGTGATCGACCTGCGTTCCACTGCCTACCGAGCCAAAGGTAAGCCCGTTTATCTCCTGATCTTTTTTAAACGGGTGTCCGGCATATTCAATGCGTAGGTAACTGAGCACACCCGAGTTATCGGCATCATTCGATCCGCCGTGCAGGGTGCGCGGGCCACCTTCTATCTGCATAATGGCTTGGTTGTTGCGCGCATTGCCACAAACGATGATGCCGCCCCAGTCGCCCGGTCTTTGCGCTCCATCGGGCATGGCAGAGGTAAAAACGATGGGAGCATCGACAGTGCCGCGGGCAATAAGTTTGCCACCCGGCTCTACGATCAGTGCCGCGCGTGTTGCTTTATCTCCCTTAATAACCGTTCCGGCCTCAATGGTAAGAGTCGATCCGTTGGTAATGTAGCACCAACCTCTCATCACATACGTGCCCCGGCGAATGTATTGGTGATCGCGGATTTCGAATGTTTGCTCGCCGTTGCCGATCAGGTTGCCGCCATAGATAATGCCGTTTTGTGTAGGGTCCGAAGAGGTACAGCCTACAGATACGAGCATAAGCAACAAAGAAATAAATAGTGAAAAACGGAAGATGACAGTGAATCGTTTCATCAATTGAGAATTAAAATGAAGAGTGAAAAAATATAGAGTGAGTGGTTGGTTAACAGCAGGAATGGACGGTAAGCAACTCTTTCTTGCCAACCGCCCACTTCCCGTGATTAATCAATAGATTATAGCTTCGACCAGCCTTTCGTCCAGTCATTGTCGGCACTTACCGCACCCTTATAAGGAGCGTTGATGAAGAAGTTATCTTTCGTAGAAAGATCGGCTCCTCCGGCTTGCGTACCGATGATGGTTTTGGTGAACGTGATATTCTGATTGATCGCATTGTTGTTGGCAGCGGCCGTAAAGAGTGCCGATGAGTAGCCTCCGTCTCCCTTGGCACTGATATCGCCGACAATGGCGATGTAGTTCAGTATCGAGGTTCCGTCTACCAAATATCCTTCGGTCTGGCGCGTTTCGGTAGTCAGGTTGCTGCTCTTTCCGGTCACAAGGGCATTGTATATCTTGGCTTGTGTGCCGGCACGCAGACGAACACCGCGTTTTCCCTCAGGATTGTCGGCACCGATCAGTGTGAGGTTGGCCAGTGTAGGGCTCGATACGGGTTTCGCATCCATGTTCTTATCGTAATTATCGGCTTCGATCAAGCAGTCGCAAGTATAGCCCAGCGTAGCAGCCGATTCTTGATAGGCAACAAGAAACTGTGCCTTACCGCTCCATCCCTCTGTCCAGTCGAACGAGTCGTCGCTGTTGCTTACCGACATCAGGTATTTGGCATTGACCGTTCCGCCAAACCATTCGAAACCATCGTCCGAACCTTTGTAGGCTTCGAGGTATTCGAGCGTAGTACCGCGTCCCACTCCGTAGAAGGTGAATCCGTTGCACTCCTTTTCGCTGGTGAATTTGTATCCGGCATATTCCAGACGGATGTATTTGAGCGTACCCGAATTATCATCGGCATCGGTACCGCCATAAGGAGCATCTCCTACTTCCGATTTGCCGGTAGAACCGATATTGATCGGTGCCCGTCCGCAGATATGCAAACCGCCCCAGGCGCCTGCCTCCTCGTTTTCGGCAGTCATTACAATCGGTGCAGCGGCCGTACCTACGGCTTCGATCTTTCCGCCCTGTTCTACGAGGATGTAGTCGATCACGTTATCGTTGCTCTTGGCGGTGATGGTCACCCCTTCGGCAATACGCAGCGTACTTCCTGCCTTTACGGTATACTCTCCACTGAGGGTAAAGTTGAAACCTTTGCTCAGGATGATGGTTTTCTCGCCATCGATGTCGCCGGTCAGGGTGGCGTTGTTGGCCAAAACGAGTTCTTTCTCGTTGTCCTTACCATTGTCTCCACCATTTTCACTTGTACTACAGGCAGTCAGTGTGGCAATGCTCATCAGAGCAAGCAGCGACCATACATTTCCATTCATTAAGTTACTTTTCATAATCGTGATTTGTTTAGAGTGATTTGTTTCATGTGATTTTATTGAGAGTGATCTCTTTGTCTCTTTATTAGAATTTATATACGACTCCGATCTCGGCACGGGTACCGGGGCGGAAGGATTCGACGGTGATGTTCTCGCCCGTTTGCGGTATCTCCTGCTTCAGACGAATGGTGCTGTTGAGGATGTCTTTCACCTTGAGGCTGAACGAGAAGTGACGGTTGAGGGTATATCCGGAGATAAAATCGAGCGTGTGCAGCGTTTGCTGCTTTATGTTGCCGGTTTGGTAGATACCTACCGTTTCGATGCGTGGTCCCTGCACGTTGTAAACAGCTGCGAGCGACAGGTTGCTCTCCTCGCCCAAGCGTGGAGCGTACGTCAAGTCGGCATTGATAAGGAAGGGCGAAGCTCCCTGCAAGGCACGCTCGGTGTCGGTATACACACCGCCTTCGGGCAGAACGACGTTGGTGTACATATACGAACCATTGGCACCGACGCGCAGGTTCTTCACAATCTCTTTGCGGAACTCGATCTCCACCCCCATGGCTATGCCGTCTTCGGCATTGCGGAAAGAGCGTACCACGGTTCCTCCGGACGACTCTTGCGTCTGCTCGATCGGTGCGTCGAGTTTCTTAAAATATCCGGTGATGGAGAACATATCGCCGCTTCCGTTTTGCGAGAACAGGTCGTAGCGCAAGTCGGCATTGTAGTTATAGGCATTCTTGAGTTGGTCGTTACCGCGGATGTAGGCGCTTCCGTAAGATTGTTGGTAAAGGAAGGGAGCCATTTCGATAAACGAGGGGCGCGTCACGGTGCGCGAGAGCGAGAGGCGCAGGTTGGAGGCCTTGCTAAGCGTATATTTTAGATTCAGTGCCGGGAAGAGGTCGCCCTTGTTCAAATCGGTTTTCACCTCCTTGCCCCCATCGGTCCAGTAGCGCACCCATTGGTTGGCTTGTTCGTAGCGCAGACCGAGATTGACCAGCAGCGATGCCGTAGGGTAGTATTCGACCTCGGTGAAGGCTGCCCACACATCCGTTCCGGCGTAGTAGTTATAGCGCGGCTGTGCATCGAGGTTTACTTTGATGGTGCCGTTGGCGATGTTCTCGTTGTTGAGGTAGCTGTCGGTATCGTAAATCGTGGTTATATCGGCATTGAGTGCATTCAGATCGTAGTAGAAGTTGGCACTCTCGAAATCGCGCTTCTTGTTCTTATACGTTCCGCCCAGCCGAATCAGGTTGCTCTCGCCCCAACGGTAAGAGGTACGGAGATCGGCCACACTTTCGCGTTCTTCGAGCTGACCGAAGTAGCGGTTCGTGGTTTGGTTTAGTTTGAACAGGCTGAGCTTATCGTTGCTTTCGCTTCCTTCGCGGAAGAAGATAATCTGCCGGCGGTCGGGCTCGTCGCTGTTGGTGATTCCGTAAGATACACTCCAGTTTACATCCCAACGCGAGGAGAGTTCGTGATGTCCCAACAGCTGATTGTTGAGCAGGGCATACGAGCGGTAAGCACTGTTGCTCGAAACGATGTTGTTGCGTTCGGCATCGATACCCTCGCGGCGCATATAATCGTCTACGGCGTTGCGGGCATAGAAGAGTGTGTAATTGATGCGGTCGGCCTTGCCGAAGCTGTAGCCCACGTTGGCGAGTGCGGCCATTTTCAGTGTAGTGGCATAGCTGTCGTAGCTGAACTCATCGAGGTGCGTGCCTTGCGCGGTCATGGTGGTTACGTATGCATCGCGAAGCACTTGATGATCGTTGCTCAACCCCACAGAGGCCAGTGCGCTCCATCGGTTGCCATTGGAGAGTGTCCAACTCTTGCCTGCACCGATATTGGCACTTAGTTCGGGCAGCGAGGTGCGGCGGTTGATCGAGAAGGAGGTTCCGAAGGGATCGTTCGTGCGGGCATATTCGCGAAACTCTGTACGGCTCATGCCGAGCAGAAGGTCTTTGTTGCGCAGGTTGCCCGTACGGAAAAGTCCGCCTTTGCGATCGCTGTAATAGAAGTCTTTGCCCAAGGTATTGATGCGTCCACCCGTAGCGAAACCGATCGAGAAGAAATCGCTTCCGGTGTTCTCTTTGGTGCTGATGTCGATGTGTGCGCCCGAGTAGTCGGCAAACGCACCGGCTTGGTACACCTTGCTCACGGTGATATTCTGTACGGTCGACGAGGGAAAGAGGTCGAGCGGAATGAGTTTATTGTCGGGGTTGGGCGATGCGATGGGCAGTCCGTTGAGCGTCGTGGTGCTGTATCGGTCGCCCAGTCCGCGTACGATCAACTGTCCGGCACTGGCAATGGAGATGCCGGTGATTTTCTTCACCCCGTCTTCTACGTTCGACACGCCTTTGAGGCTCATCTCCCTGGCTCCCATGCTTTCGATGGCGAGTGTAGAGAGTTGGCGTTGTTGCATCAGTGCCTTTTCGCCTTCGAGGTTTTTGCGAGCCACCACGGCTACTTCCGAAAGTACTTGGGCATCGGCCTCCATCTCGAAATCGAGTGTGAGTGGTTGCGCTGTGTGAATGACCACACCGTTGCGGATGATATCGCGGTTGCCGATATACTTCACTTCGATGCGATACGTTCCGTTTTGAATGTCGGGAAGCTGATAACGACCCTCCATGTCGGCCACTGCGCCGAGCGAGGTTCCTACAATCCGCACGGTGGCTCCCATCAAGGGTTCGCGGGTTTGTTTGTCGATGATGATTCCTTTGAGCACTCCCGCTTGTGCTGTCAGAGTCAAGGCGGCAATCAGTAAAAGGGTAGCAAACGTTCTGCTTAATGCTTGTTTCATTTTCATTTCTATGCGTTACTTTTTCAAGTGCAAAGATGAAGCAATAGCATGACAGCCGTATGACGCAAATAGTACATTTCATTGACGTGAATATGACAATCGTGTTATCATTTTCTCGCCCCCCAATACCGAAACAGGCTATTCTTGATCCCAATTATTGCCGGGGGTACAAGAATGCAGCGTTCTAAGTCCGATTTATTTTTTGGGGTATGAGAATGCAGCGTTCTGAGCTTAACTTATTTTTTTTAACCCAAGAATGCTGCATTCCGAGTCCGATTTGGATTTTTGGATACAAAAATGCAGCGTTCTGAGCTTAACTTCTTTTTTTAGCCCAAGAACGCTGCATTCCGAGTCCGGTTTAGGTTTTTTGGTGCAAGAATGCAGCATTCTTGCCTATTTTTTCTCCGTTGCGAGCAATTTACATGCCGAAACTCAACTTATCGATGTTTCCATACACCATGCTAAGTACTCCCAAGCCAATAATACCCAGCGTGCAGAGTGCCAACGCCAAACGGGTATGGTTATCGGTACGGAAGGCAGGAGCCGGATCATCCGAAGGATTGATATACATCGCCTTGACAATGAGCAGGTAGTAGTACAGCGAAATCACCGTATTGATGAGCGCAATAAATACCAACAGGTGGAATCCTGCCTGAAAAGCAGCCATGAAGATGAAGAACTTCGAGAAGAAGCCGGCAAAAGGAGGAATACCGGCGAGCGAGAACAGTGCCAGCGTCATCACAAAAGCCAATTTGGGGTTCGTACGGTACAGACCGTTGTACTGCTCGAGCGTATAGCGATGCGTGCGCAAGGCAATGATGGTAATAATGGCGAATACCGCCAGATTGGCCACCATATAAACCAATACGTAATAGACCAACGACGACATGCCGGCAGCCGTACCACCGATCACGCCCAGCATGATGTATCCTGCCTGCGAGATACTCGAAAAGGCCATCAATCGTTTGAGGTTCTGTTGGCGAATGGCAAACAGGTTGGCTATCGTAATAGAGGCAATGATGACCCAGTAAAGCACCTCTTGCCAATCGGAAATCATGGGGGCAAACACCTTAATCAAAATGGTGAGCAGCACGAAAGCTGCCGAACCTTTCGAGATCACACTCAGGTAGGCCGTTACCACGCTCGGCGCACCTTCGTACACATCGGCCGTCCAGAGGTGGAACGGAACGAGCGATATCTTAAAGGCCATCCCCGAGAAGAAGAACACGAACGCCATCACCTGCAAGTGATTGCCGTCGATAAACGGAGGCAGGTCATTGAAGTAGAGCGTACCGCACGTACCGTACACCATCGAAAGACCAAACAAGAGCAGAGCACTGCTGAAGAGTGCCGTCAAGATATACTTGGCTCCCGCCTCGGCCGAGTGGTGACGGTATTTATCGAAGGCCACCAGAGCAGCCATCGGAATCGAAGCCATCTCCAAACCGATGAAGAACATCAGGAAATGGCCGGCGGAGATCATAAAGAACATACCGATCAGCGTCGAGAGCGTCAGCACATAAAACTCGCCCTGACGGATGCGGCAATCGGGCAGCTTGAGCCACTCGTGAGCCATCAGGAAAACAATGATGGTACCGATGCTTAACACCGATTTGATAACCGTGTGCATGGGCACATAGTGATACATACCGCCAAAGGCCTCGGCAGCCGGCGCCGGCACCAAGTTGAGCAGTGTGTGGATGGTGAGCAAAATCACCGGTAAGAGGGTATTGAGCCGCGCGCGACCATCCGTTTTGTGGGCATCGGGGCTCATAAAGAGGTCGGCCACAAAGAGAATGAGCAACACAGCTATCAGCGAGAGTTCCTCGCGCATATATAGGAATTGAGAGTAATCCATGTCAATAATTGGTTAATGATGAATGGTTAATGGTTAATGCCCCAGCAGCGCAGCAATCACGGGATTGACACTACCGGATATCATATCGCTGATCCACCAAGGGGCCATACCCAACCCTGCCACGCAGGCAATCAGGCAGATCACGGCTACGCGTTCGTCCCAAGTAGCATCGGTCAGTGCCAAATGGTGCTTGTTGGTACAAGTGCCGTAGAGAATCTTACCGACCAAACGCAGAATGTAAACCGCCGTAATCACGATCGAGGTGCAGGCAATCACCGTCAGTGTGCGGTGAAATACATCGGGGTTCTCGAACGATCCGACGAAGATCGTCATCTCGGCAACGAATCCGCTCAACCCCGGCAGACCGAGGTTGGCCAAACCGGCAATCACGTAGCAGACACTCAGAAAGGGCATCACCTTCATCAGCCCGGACAGCTCGCGTACGTCACGCGTATGTGTGCGTCCGTAAATCATACCGATCAGGGCAAAGAAGAGAGCCGTCATCAGTCCGTGGCTCAACATTTGCAATACGGCACCGGTAGCGGCCGTACGGGTCATCATCAAGATGGCAAAAAGCACCAGTCCGCAGTGGCTCACCGAGGAGTAGGCGTTGATGTACTTCAGGTCGGTTTGCACACAGGCCGAGAAGGCTCCGTACACCACAGAGATACCGGTTAGGATGAGGAATATCCACGACAGCTCTTGTGCCGCTTCGGGCATCAGGTACATCGCAATGCGGAAACAGCCGTATCCACCCAGTTTCATCAACACACCGGCATGGAGCATAGAGACAGCCGTCGGGGCCGAAGCATGACCGTCGGGGCTCCATGTGTGGAACGGGAACAGCGCGCCCAGCACGCCAAAACCCAAAAAGGTAAGCGGAAACCAAATGCACTGCTGCGCAAACGGAATGTTGTGCAGGGCGGCAATATCGAGCAGATTCATCGTCGTAGCTCCCGAACCGAAGTAGATGCCCAGAATACCGATCAGCAAGAAAGCCGAACCGCCCATCAGCATCAACGTCAGTTTCATCGCGGCATATTCCTTACGCCCCGATCCCCAAACGCCGATAAGCAGGTACATCGGTATCAACGCTATTTCGTAAAACATGAACATGGTAAAGAGATCGACAGAGATGAAGAAGCCGAAAACACCCATCGACAGCAGCGTAAACCACAAGAAGTACTCCTTCGTAAGCGGCTCTAAACGCCACGAAGCAAACGTTCCGGTGAAAACGATAACGGCCGAAAGCAGCAACATCGCCACCGAAATGCCGTCGACACCCACCGAATAAGCTATATGCAGCGGTTTATACCAAGGCAGATCGGCACGGAAAAGCATCTCGGCAGTATCTCCCGCTGCCCGCGCATCTATATAAAGGAAGGTGAGGGCTACGGAGAGGATCAGCAAAGCCGAAGCTCCGACAACCATCACAGATCTGATGGCTCGAATGCTGCGTGCCAACCAAAGCCCAACCAGCATTACAAGAGGAATCAGTACGAATAAGGATAAGAAGTTCATATCGTTAGTCATTATAAGATTAATAGAAGAATCAGTGCCAAGGCTCCACAAATAAACACGAAGGTGTATTGCTGTATCTGTCCGCTCTGCAAACCACGAATTTCATCACTCGTTGTATGCGTAGCCCAAGCCAGGAAGTTGAAGAAGCCGTCTACCACGTTGCGGTCGAACCAAGCTATCGGTGCGCTGATACCGGCAAAGATAATGCGGTGCGTAACGAACAGATACACTTCGTCGATATAGAAACGGTGCGCAGCAGCACGGTGAAGCTTGGCAAAACGACGAGCCAGGTAGTTGGCGAACGTATGCTTGGCACCTCGGTACATCCACGTAGCCAAAGCAATGGAGAGAATAGCCACAATAACACTGGTAACGGCTACCGACAGGTCGAGGTGAATCGTATAATCGGTTCCGTTCGAGCTAACGAACCAACCGAAAGGAATGAATCCGGCCAGACACGTAACCAAAGCCAGCACAAGGAGCGGAATGGTCATCGTCAGCGGGCTTTCGTGAGGGTGGCTCGCGTGTGCAGCCGTATCGCCATGTGCCGTGGCAACAGCTGCATGGGTATCGCCTGCCGAAGCTCGCCCGGCCGGCGAGGCCGACCAGAAAATGCGGTAATAGAGACGGAACATATAGAAAGCCGTCATTGCTGCAATCACTGTCATCACAGCACCCATCACAGGGCTGTATTCGTAGCAAGCCGTCAGAATCTCGTCTTTAGAGAAAAATCCCGAGAACGGGGGAATACCCGCAATGGCCAAACAGGCAATGAGAAAGGTGATGTGCGTAATGGGCATGTACTTCCGTAAACCACCCATGTGCTCCATCTCGTTCGAATGTACGGCATGAATAATGCTACCGGCACCCAAAAAGAGCAAAGCCTTGAACATGGCATGCGTAAACAGGTGAAACATAGAAGCCATATAGCCCAAACCACCGTGATGCGGATCGGTCGAGGTACAAACACCCAACGCCACCATCATAAAGCCGATTTGCGAAATGGTAGAAAAAGCAAGCACTCTTTTGATATCGGTTTGCACACAAGCAATGCTAGCGGCAAAGAAAGCGGTGAAGGCACCTACCCAACCGATGAGTTCCAACACATTCGGCGCATAGGCGATGAACAGCGGAAACATACGTGCCACCAGATACACACCGGCAACTACCATCGTAGCCGCATGGATCAAGGCCGACACAGGCGTGGGACCTTCCATGGCATCGGGCAACCAAATGTGCAGCGGAAACATGGCACTCTTTCCGGCACCACCGATAAACATCAACCCCAATGCCAACGGCATCATGGCTGCGCCTCCGGTAAGCAGCGACATGGAATCGGGTTCGAAACCAAAAGTTCCCCCGTAATATCCGTAAATAAGGATACCGATAAGAAAGCCCAAGTCGGCAAAACGAGTCACGATGAATGCTTTCTTAGAAGCCGCCACCGCTGCCGGACGAGTATAATAGAAACCGATCAGCAGGTACGAAGACACACCGACCAACTCCCAGAAAAGATACATCTGGAAAATGTTTGTAGCAACCACCAAGCCGAGCATCGACATGGAGAAAAGCGACAAAAAGGCGTAATAACGCTGAAAGCCGCGCTCTCCTTTCATGTATCCCAACGAGTACAAATGCACCATCAGCGACACGGTAGAAATAACGACCAGCATCATCACCGCAATAGGATCGAGGCGGATACCCAGATCGATGTGCAGCGACTCGGTCAACGGCAGCCACGTCATATTATAAGGAGTCAGCGTTTGCCAAGCACCATCGGCTCCGCGTGGTGCAGTAAAATAGAGTACGGCAGTGAGATAGGAAAGTACGGTAACAACGGCCATAGCCAAAGTACCCGTAACTCCTGCTGCACGATGCGACATCCACTTACCACCCAGCCCCAACAAAAGGAATGTAGCGAGTGGAAGTAAGAGAATCAAGATTGTATAGTCCATAACTGTTCTTTTTTAGTATTTCATTTCGTCGAGCTGTTTCACTTGTATCGACCGTATATTGCGGTAGATATTGATCATGATCGCGATAGCCACAGCCGTCTCTGCCGCCGAAATGGCAATGGAGAAGAGGGCGAAGAAGTATCCTTCCATCCCATCGGGAAAGAGGAAACGGTTGAACACGGCAAAGTTAATATCGGTGGCATTCAGCATCAGCTCAATACAAATGAGGATGCCCAACGTATTGTGTCGTGTAAAGAATCCGTAAATGCCGGCGAACATCATAATGGTCGAAACCACCAGGTAATATTCCATATGTATCATAGGGCAAAAATAGTTAGATGAATAATTAGAAATAAAATCATCGCTTACGGGCAATCATTAAACCACCAACGATACAGGCCAGCAACAAGATACTCACTACCTCGAAAGGAAGGATATAGCCGTATTTATCGGCTGAAAGCAGCGCATAGCCAATCGATTTAATGTTCTTCTCGAGCGGTTCCAGATTGGGAGTCGCCACAAAACGGTGAGTCAGTGTGATAAACAACACGATGGCTGCACCGCCCACAGTGGCTATAAGACCTGCCAACAGTTTACCTCCGCGCGGGAAGGATAAACGCCTGTCGCCCTCGCCACTGGTAAGCAGGATGGAGAATACGTATAGCACCACGATACCCCCTGCATAAACCATAATCTGCACAGAACCGAGAAAGGTATAACCCAATAAAAAATAAATGCCGGCGGTACCGAATAGTACCATCAATAAGTAAGTGGCCGAGCGGACAATGCGACGAGTCGTCACAGTCAGGATGGACATCACTGTAATGAAAGCGGCCAGAAAGTAGAATACTACTGTTTCGAGTGTAAATTCCATATCGTTATTCTTTTGTCTTTTCGATGACTTTACTACCGGCGTGGTTAAGCGTCAGTACGAGTTTCTCTCTATTGAACACAGCATGCTCGAAGTTCTGATCGAACGTAATGGCGTCGTGCGGACAAGCATTGACGCAAAGCTGACAGAACATGCACGAGCCCAAATCATAGTGGTATCGGGCAAGTATCTTTTTCTTTTTGCCCTCGTCCGTTTCGATCGTTTCGGTTTCAATGGCAATCGTATCATTGGGACAAGCATTCTGACAGAGTCCGCAGGCAATACAATGATGCTGGTTTTGCTCGTTATGAGGCATGGTAAGCGTTCCGCGAAAACGATCGAACATCACTAGTTCGGCTCTGTTCTCGGGGTATTGCTCGGTAGTCTTTTTGCGAAAGTAAACGGTGATGGTGGTCTTCATTCCAGTCATCAGTGAGCCAATGCCCTGCAAAAGACCGCCTAAGTAAGAGTTATTGTTCATATTATCTATATTTTATATTAGCACTTAGAAATGCCATCCGAACACCACCATCAGTGTCATCACTAATAGGTTTACCAATGAAATCGGTACCAGGTATTTCCATTCCAGCGTTAAGATCTGGTCAATTCGCAAACGGGGGAAAGTCCACTTAATCCACATCAGCAAGAAAACTACAAAGAAAGCCTTGCCAAAGAACCAAACGAAACCGGGAATATAATCCATCACTGCATTAAACCCGTCGAGACCGCCGATATGCAAAGGCATCCATCCTCCGAGAAAAACAGTAGCAGCTACAGAAGCTACGATAAAGAGGTTCAGGTATTCGGCCAAGTAGAAGAATCCGAAGTGCATACCCGAATATTCGGTATGATAACCGGCGGTAAGCTCACTCTCGGCTTCGGGAAGGTCGAAAGGACCACGGTTACATTCGGCATTACCGGCTATGAGATAGATCACAAAAGCAATCAGCACGGGGATATGCCCACGAAAAATATTCCATCCGGCAGCCTGACCTTCGACTATTTCCGAGAACTGCATCGTACCCATGAAAACAACCATTGTCAGGATGCTGATACCCACCGAGAGTTCGTAGCTGATGATTTGTGCACCGCTTCGCATGGCACCAATCAACGAGAATTTGTTGTTAGATCCCCATCCGGCCAACAAAATACCGACTACACCAATGCTTGAGGCAGCCAACAGAAAGAAAATACCGACATTAAAATCGAGTACTCCCATTCCTTTATTAATAGGAATACAGGCAAACGTGAGCATCGAGGCCAGAATCACCATGAAAGGTGCCAGCTCGTAAAGGAATCGATCGGAGTGCTTAAGGGTGATAATCTCTTTGGTGAGCATCTTAAACACGTCGGCAACCACTTGAATGCTACCGTAGGGACCTACACGCATCGGGCCGAGACGACATTGAAAGAAGCCGCATACCTTGCGCTCCATATATATCAGGATGATGGCCAGTATAGCATACATTAAGATAATGCATACACCTATCACCACACATTCGATGAATACAGCCAACCCTTCGGACATCACCGAGGTGAGGAGGGTGTGTATCCAGTTTGTTACAATACTAAAGTCAAACATAATCTTATCTATCAATATCCGGTACTACATAATCCAATGTTCCGCCGATGGCAATTAAATCGGCAATCTTCGCTCCGCGACAAATGGTATCGACCACCGACACCAACGGCAAACCGGTTGAGCGGTAATGCAATCGGTAAGGGGTTTTATCACCGTGACTTTCGAGGTATACTCCAAACTCACCGCGGCTACCTTCGACAGCAGCATAATAAGCACCTTCGGGAACGCGAATGATGGGCTTCATCTTCTCCTGCGTAGCACCCTCGGGGATATTGTCTATCAATTGTTCGATGATGTGGAGCGATTCGAGAATTTCATCCATACGCACCATGTAGCGGGCAAAGGAGTCGCCTTCGGTGTAAAGCACCTGACGGAAATCGACTTTATCATACACACCGTAAGGCATTCGTTTGCGCACATCGCAAGCCCAGCCCGAAGCACGCCCCGTACCACCGGTAGCACCGAAGGCAATCGCGTCTTCGCGAGTCAGCACACCCACACCTTTGAGACGTTGCTGCGCAATAATGTTTCCAGTAAATACCTCGTGATACTCGTGAATGATTCCACGCATATAAGGAATAAACTCTTTGACTCTTCGTTGAAAATTAGGATGCAAGTCGGCTTGTACGCCACCAATCGTATTGTAGTTCATGATCAAGCGGCCGCCACAGGTTTCTTCAAAGATATCAAGAATCTTTTCGCGGTCACGGAATCCATAGAAAAAAGCGGTAAGAGCACCCAAGTCCATACAGAGACAAGAGTAGAAGAGCAAGTGCGAATCGATACGCTGAAGTTCGTCCATAATGGTACGAATGGTCTTCACCCGGTCGCTTACTTCGACTCCCATGGCTTGTTCGATACACATGCAAAGAGCGTGCCTGTTTTGTTGGGCACCCAGGTAATCGAGCCGGTCGGTCAATGCCAGTGTTTGAGGATAGGTCAGACTCTCGTTCATCTTCTCAATGCCTCTGTGAATATAGCCACAGTTAGCATCAATCTTCTTGATGTTCTCTCCTTCGAGAGAGACACGGAAACGAAGCACACCGTGCGTAGCCGGATGCTGCGGGCCAATATTCACCACATACTCGCGGTCATCGAAAATAACACTCTCCGTATTGACCGTTTCTCCCTCCTTGTCCAGACCGATTTCGGTCGTTGTATCGATAGTCTCTTCGTTATCCATTCGGAGCGGATTATTCGCTTCGGGATCGTCGTCCTTGCGAAGCGGATAGCCTACCCAATCGTTGCGCAGGTAAAGACGACGCATATCCGGATGCCCATTGAAGCGAATACCAAAGAAATCGTATACCTCCCGTTCGTTCATCTCGGCTGCTTTCCAAAGATCGGAAACGGAGGGAAGTTCGGGATTCTCACGATTAAGGGTAGCCGTACGTAACGCCATACGTTCGCCTGTTACCGTCGATTCAAGATGATAAACCACACCTAATCCACGAGCGGTGTCGGGTTCATCTTTCTCATCTGTCACGCCCCAGTCCATTCCGGTAAGACTTTCGAGAAAGTCCATTTTGCGGTCGTTGCGCAGACGTAGCATTTCGTCATGCAGTTCCTCGGGTGCAATGTATTGTATTTCCTTCATAATTATCTTTTTATTTCATCGCTTGTTGAAGCCTCTCCTTGCGGAAGTGCCTCTTTTTTGTTCACTCCTCCAAAGAACTTCTCTATCTTCACTTTGCGTTGTAGTTGCATAAGTCCATAGTAGAAAGCTTCCGGACGTGGAGGACAACCGGGAATATAGACATCGACCGGCAGAATTTTGTCCACTCCGTTGAGCACGTGATAAGACTTTTTAAAGGGGCCGCCACTTACGGCACATCCGCCTACGGCCACCACATATTTAGGGTCGGCCATCTGGTCGTAAAGCCTCTTCAGTACCGGAGCCATTTTATTGGTTATCGTTCCGCAAACCATAATCATATCGGCTTGTCGCGGACTGGCACGTGCTACTTCAAACCCAAAGCGGGCCATATCATAGCGGGCGGCACCTAAAGCCATAAACTCGATACCACAACAACTGGTAGCAAACGTTAACGGCCAAAGCGAGTTACTGCGCCCCCAGTTGATAAGATCGTCCAGCACGGCAAGAGCAACATTTGCTCCCCCTTCATTTAACTCCTGAATCATCTTTTCGAGTGATTCGTTGTCGACAAACTCCTCATAAGGAATCGACTTAATAACGGGTTTCTTTATCATTTCCATTCCAAAGCTCCTTTCCGCCAAGCATAAGCCAAGCCCAGCACCAATACGATCAGGAAGAAAAGTACATTCACCAAGGCCTGTACCCCTAAATCACGAACAACGACTGCCCAGGGAAATAGGAATACCGTTTCTACGTCGAACATCAGAAACAGAATGGCAAACAAGTAGTATCCTACACGGAACTGCATCCACGATTTACCACGAGTAGGAATACCACATTCGTAAGTTTCAGCTTTTTGCAGATTGTACGAGCGCGGTGAGATAGCTTTAGAAAGAGCTATCACAATGCCGACAAATGCAATTGCCGTTAACAGAACAACAATTAACAATGTAAAATTCATAATTCAATATCGTTTAGATTGAATATTAAGGATAAACAACAGTGCCCTACTCCTCTGAGCAGAAAACACGTGTGTTATATAAAAATCAGATATAATTACGAGACGTGACTATACAACAATCTTCCTAAGCCCATATATATAATAGGCTATAGGATTAGATAAACCATATATTGGTAGATTTAATGCGTCGTAAAGATAAAAAGGATTCACTGCCTTATGTTCGCGAAAGCGAGAGAAAAGTCGTAACAGACATTTGTCGGCAGGAATGTGCAATACATTGGAGTGCCCTTGTTCGCAGGGCGTATTAAGATAGTAAATTTGAAACCGTTCGAAATTATGAGTAGAATGAGCTTGCGAAAAGAAATACTCTCCATGGCTATCGTCAACAGGTGTGTCAATTACTCCTGCCGCCTTCATCGTCACCGAAGAAAGCAGCAAAATAAATGCCACTAACAGTCCATATTTTAAGTATTGTTTCATCATTCACCATTAATCGGTGCAAATATAGAACTTAAATTCATTCTTTTTGCAATCTGGGGGTAACAAAAAAATATTTTTTAGCACAACACTAGCTCTTCTTCCAAAAATCTGAGCTAAACAGGAGTAATACCGTAAAAATCTCCAAACGCCCTAATAGCATCAAAAAAGAGAGCAACCATTTACTTGAATCGGGCAGTGCATTCCAAGAATAGGCAGGTCCGCAAAGACCAAGCCCGGGACCCATATTTCCGATACTGGAGATAACGGTTCCGATAGATTCGGTTAACCCCACACCCATTCCCATCATTAATAAAATACTAATAATAATGATTACAGCATACAGAAAAGTAAAAGCCAATACTGTAGATTTTATAGAAGGCGAGATTACTTGCTTATTGACACGTACAGGCAGTACGGCATTGGGGTGAGTAATATGTTTGAACTCATTCCGTGCTACTTTGGCCAGTATGACCATACGAATACATTTCAATCCGCCGGTCGTACTTCCGGCACAGGCTCCCATAATCATGATAACAGTTAGTGTTCCCCAAAGCATCGGAGCCCAGGTCATATAATCGGCGGTAGCAAAACCGGTCGAGGTATGCAGGGATACAACCTGAAAGAGCGATTTACGAAACGCCTCCTCGGTACCCATCGAACTGGTGTAGTATAAGACTACGGCAATAAAAGCGGTAAAGCCAAGAACCGAATAGAAATACCATTTCAACTCAACGTCGTGAATCAACTTGCGAAACTTACCACTTACAAACAGAAGCAATAACGTAAAGTTAACCCCCGAAAGAAACATAAAGGTAGAGATGACATATTCTATATAGGGTGAGTTATAATAAGCAATACTGGCTTGTTTGGTAGAATACCCCCCGGTACCGGCTGTCGTGAACGAATGGCACACACTATCAAACAAACTCATGCCTCCGCAAAGCAACAAAATCGTTTCGAGAAGTGTTAGTCCGGTGTAAACACTCCAAATCCATTTGGCAGTAACACCAATACGAGGGTGCACTTTATCATAGGTAGGTCCACTTGTTTCGGCGGCAAACACCTGAATACCCCCTACACCAAAGATAGGAAGTACGGCAATGGTAAAAAACACAATACCCAGACCACCAATCCATTGCGTCATGCTTCGCCAAAAAAGCAAACCATGCGGAAGCGATTCGATATCATCAAGAATAGTAGCACCGGTACTACTAAACCCGGACATTGTTTCAAAAAAAGCATTCGTAATACTCGGTATGTGGCCACTGATATAAAAAGGTAGCATACCGAAAGCAGAGAAAGTGACCCAAGCAACGCTTACAATCACATAACCGTCACGCCGTCCCAATCTCTTTTCAGCCCTGTGTCCGATGGCAAGCAATGCCATTCCCACAACTGTAGTGAGCAAAGCGGAAACCAGAAAGCTCCATAAATCGTGTTCTCCATATATCAACGAAATGCCCGAACAACAGAGAAACAGGCATGTTTCAATTAATAATAGAAAACCGATAATACGGATTATCAACTTCGAGTTTATCATTTCAATTAAAGTACTTTTCTATCTTTTTAATCATCATATTCAAGCAAAACACCACAACATGATCACCTGCTTTCACCAATGTTTCGCCGGTTACCAGCATACCTTCGCCATTGCGTATCAATCCGCCAATCGTGGTTCCTTTCGGTAGACCGATATCTTTGATCAGAGATCTCGTTATCTTTGAATCGGCCTTTACGGTAAACTCGGCAACATCGGCATTGGCAAACGTAAGGCATTTTACATTCGAGACATCGGCATCCAACATCATTTGATAAATATGGCTGGCCGCAATCATCTTTTTATTAATGACTGTACCAATATCCAAACTCTCGGCCATACTGATGTAGTCAATGTTCTCTACCTCGGCTACCGTTTTATCGACTCCCATACGTTTGGCAGCCAAACAAGCCAATATATTGGTTTCCGAATTACCCGTCAACGCCACAAATGCTTCGGTATTGCGCAACCCTTCTTCTAAAAGCAGGTCCATATCGCGCCCATCACCATTAATAATCATTGTTTTATCATCGAGCAGCTCGGTCAGTCGATTGCATCGACTGATACTGTTCTCTACTATTTTCACCTGCATATAGTCGGGAACGTACTGAGCGGTACGCACCGCAATACGGCTTCCCCCCATAATCATCACATTGCGTACATCTGCATAGTCCTCTTTGCCGGCTATTTTGCGTACGTACGGAATGTATTTGCGGGTAGTGGTAAAATAAACAATATCGTGTAACTTAATCGTATCATCGCCTCGCGGAATAATGGTTTCTGTTCCGCGCTTGATCGCTACTACATGATAGGGTATGTCGGGTGCCCCCAACTCAGAAAGTGTTATGTTCAGGATCTCTGCTTTCTCGCGCATCTTGGTTCCGATCAGAATCAGTGCGCCGCCACAAAACTCCCACCATTGCCGAACCCAGCTCATACGCATGGAGGAGACAATCTCTTTGGCCGCCAACATTTCCGGGTAAATAAGTGAGTTTACCCCCAGCTTCATGAAAAACTCTTTGTTCTTGGGCAAAAGGTACTCGTAGTTATCGATACGGGCAACTGTCTTTTTAGCCCCTAAGTTGGATGCGAGCATACAGGCAGTCATGTTACGACTCTCATCGGGAGTTACGGCTATAAACAGATCGGCCTCCTTTACACCTACCTCTTTTAACCCCGAAATGGAAGAGGGTGAAACCGGGACGGTCATTAAATCAAAATTAGAACTAAGGGTACTTAGTTTTTCTTCATCATCATCCATTAGGATGATATCTTGTTTCTCGCGAGATAGCAATTTAGCCAAGTGCGTACCAACAGCACCTGCACCTGCAATGATTATCTTCATTTTGAATCAATTACAAATTTCTTTATATATTCCTTCTTCGTCCATTCCACACAGTTCAAATAGCTGAGCTACTGTGCCGTGTTCGATAAACTGATCGGGGATTCCGATACGACGTATGTGCGGGTGGTATTCATGATCGGCCATAAATTCGAGCACAGCACTGCCCATCCCCCCTTTAATCACCCCATCCTCAATCGTGATTACATTCGTAAACGTACGACCGATTTCATGTAGTAAGGCTTCGTCAAGTGGTTTTATGAATCGAAGGTCATAGTGAGCGATAGACATCTCCTTATCCTTCTCGGCACGTGCAATGGCTTGTGCAGCCACTTTACCAATGGGACCAATCGTTATTACAGCCAGATCGGTACCCTCTTTTATCTTGCGTCCTGTTCCGACTTCTATTTCGGTAAGGGGACACTCCCAATCAGTTCGTGAACCACGTCCACGAGGATATCTAATCACAAAGGGGCCTTTATCGGGTAGTTGCGCCGTGTACATCAACCTACGAAGTTCATGCTCATCCATCGGCGAAGCAATAGTCAGGTTTGGTACAGAACGCAGATAAGCCATATCAAATACACCGTGATGGGTAGGGCCGTCTTCGCCTACCAAACCGGCACGATCCAGGCAGAACACCACCGGCAATCGTTGAATGGCTACGTCGTGTATCAAGTTGTCGTAGGCTCGCTGCATGAACGAAGAGTAAATGTTGCAGAAAGGCAGTAGACCGTCTTTTGCCATCCCTCCCGAGAAGGTAACCGCATGCCCTTCGGCTATTCCCACATCGAATGCACGATCGGGCATCCGATCCATCAACATATTCATCGAACACCCGGTTGGCATGGCAGGAGTAACGCCTACAATACGCTCATTCTTCTCGGCTAGTTCGACCAATGTATGTCCAAATACATCCTGAAAAAGAGGGGGTAATCCGTCGGTATTCACCACAAAACGTTTTCCCGTATTGGGGTCGAACTTTCCAGGTGCATGCCACAAGGTAGCATGTTTCTCTGCCGGTTCGAAACCTTTTCCTTTGATGGTATGCAGGTGCAGAATTTTAGGTCCTTTCATATCTTTAAGGTCACGCAGCACCCGGGCTATATTCATCACATTATGCCCATCGATGGGACCAAAATAACGAATATTCATCCCTTCAAAAATATTCTGTTGCTGAGCTGCGATAGACTTCAAGCTATTTCCAAAACGAATCAGTGCTTTGCGACGCTCTTCATTGAGAAGCCCCATTTTGAAAAGTATCCGGGATATTTTAAAACGCAACTGATTATAGCGGTTAGACGTAGTCAGATTAAACAGATATTGCTTCATTCCACCCACACTGCGGTCGATGGACATATCGTTATCATTCAATATAATCAGGAGATTATTAGGAGTAGCAGAGGCATTGTTCAGCCCTTCGAAAGCCAAACCTCCACTCATCGAGCCATCGCCTATTACAGCCACGACATGACGGTCGTGTTCATTCTTCATTTCGGCTGCTACCGCCATACCCAAAGCAGCCGAAATAGCATTCGAAGCATGGCCGCAAGTGAATGTATCGTAGTCGCTCTCTGCTGGTGAAGGAAAAGGACGGATACCTCCCAGTTTACGGTTGGTAGAAAAAGCCTCACGTCGTCCTGTCAATATCTTATGCCCGTAAGCCTGATGTCCTACATCCCAGACAATCCGGTCGTAAGGAGTGTTATATACGTAGTGTAATGCCACGGTTAGTTCTACAACCCCCAAACTGGCAGCAAAGTGCCCGGGATTGCAAGAGAGTTCTTTAATGATGTCTTGCCTCAACTCATCGCAAACCTCCGGAAGCTGTTCTACACTTAACCGGCGTAGGTCTTGAGGATAGTTTATTGTATTTAGCAAATTATAAGTGGATTCATTGTTCATGATTCGGGCAAATTTATGGCAAAAGTACGAAAAGAAAAGGATTATCCGAATTTTATCACTTGAAAGTTAACTATCAATATAGGCAGTACCCCATTTGAGCATATGCTATGATGACAACACATGACCAAACGAGGCACTGAAAAGAGAAGGTAGATCACCAGCCTACCCATGAAATCAGGAGCTTCGCAAATAGCTTATTTAAAGACCTGTTTCATCGGCCTTCCGATCCATACTTGTGGTTGTTTAAGAGCGAAGATAGAGGCAATGGTCGAAGCAACATCAAACTGCATCATGCTTTCGTCAAAACATAGTCCTTTTTTAATATTCTTTCCACTGATAATAAAAGGTGTCTCCATCTCTTCCATGGTTTTGCCACCATGTCCCTTTTTGATACCGCCATGATCGGAGGTAACAATAAAGATGGTTTGATCCAGCATACCGGCTTCTTCCACTGCTTTTATAATTTGTCCGATGTACTCATCCAGCTCTTCTAGTTTTGCATAATAAGCAGGCGTATCATGCCCGTCGACATGACCTGTATGATCAGGACTATCGAAAATAAATCCGGCTAAAACAGGCTTTTTTTCTTTGATGTATTGAGAAGCCATTTCGCTCATCGCCTTCGGATACTTATTGTAATCGGGCACCTGTTGCTGATAACTCATTGCAAGCGAATCAATCAGATACTTAATTCCACCCCACTCGTACAAACATCCTATTTCGACCTTGGGAGAGCTTTCTCGAAGCAATTGAAAGACGGTTGGGAAGATACCATGTGCATTCAGTTCACGAGAAGGCAGCTCGGGCGTTTTAGATCCCCAGTCGGTATATCCATGCAATTCAGGACCGGCTCCCATAAACATAGAGGCCCAGTTCACCGCACTCGAAGAAGGAAGTACACTTCGCTTCTTTAATGTATAAGCACCTTCTTTCATCAATTTCTTTACATGTGGCATATTGGCTTTTTCAACGCTGTAAGAACCCCAGCCATCCAATCCGATAAGAATAACATGTTCCGCCTTCCATTTCGCTGCAAAGCCGGTAGACGGCATCATAAAAAGAGTAAGTACTGCCAGTGTCCATTGTAAAATTTGTTGTTTCATTGTAAACGATTATTTAGATTAAAAACGATGTATTACATTTAAAAATTCACTTTCTCATAAGCTATTCAGTCTTACGTTGAAAATCGCAAAAGTATATAGAAATGATCAGCTAATCTAATAGAATTTCTGCATTTTGTAGTATTTTCGCTTATTTGCATTATTTATCTATAGAAATCAACCTCATTTTTAAAAATAAATGATAATTTTGTCTTCGCCAATAAATCTAGCTATTCACTACCATTAATATAAAATAGTATGATTAACACAGAGCTATTCAAGGAAGTATCGCCATTATCACCCAAAGATTGCTTTATATTGATAGAAAGACAAAAGAGTAATTTCAACTTTCCCATCCATATACACCCGGAGTTTGAGCTTAATTATATAGAAAATGGCAAAGGTGCTCAACGAATCGTAGGTGATTCGATGGAGGAGATTGACGACGAAGAGTTAGTATTAATTACCAATCCAAGGCTGGAGCATGCTTGGATCGATCATCATTGTCAATCGCAAAACATTCACGAAATTACGATTCAATTTCACCCACACCTACTTTCTGATGAGTTTCTGAACAAGAATCAACTCATCAGTGTGCAGCAATTATTCCAACAGGCCGAAAATGGCATTGTATTCAGTCGGGAAACAATTTCGAAGGTACGACCCTTACTAAAAACACTCACCTGCGAAAACGATAGCTTTTACTCTTTGATAAAGTTGATGATTATTCTACACGAATTATCCATCGATAAAGAAATGCGTCAACTATCCAGTTATCTATTTTCGAACAATGCACAGGAATCGGGCAGTAACAACCTTAAATTAAATAAGGTAATGAACTATCTCCAAAAGAATTACTCTGAAACCATCCGGCTGTCCGATGTAGCCGATATGATCAATATGAGCGAAGCCTCTTTCTGCCGGTTCATCAAGCAACACACATCCAAAAGTTTTGTGGATCTCTTAACAGACATGCGTCTGGGCATTGCCACCCGCTCACTGATTGACTCACCGCTCAGTATTGCCGAAATTGGTTATAGCTGTGGATTTAATAATTTGTCGAACTTCAACCGTACCTTCAAAAAAAAGAAGGGAGTTACTCCTACCGAGTTTCGCGATAATTACCGAAAGAAAAAAACGATTATTTAAATACCTCCGCCTGCGTATTCTGATACGCGTGCTTAATCGTAGCTGCATCAAAGGGCAAAGAAGTTGCCGACAGTTCGGGTATGTTGTACGATTTAAAAGTATAGTCATAGTATTCGGGGTCTTTTTGTGGCAATACAAAGGGTTTATGTGTATTGCCTTGCTTATCGACATAAGAGAAATAAGGCTTCCCGTATTGTCCGTCTCCGCGCTTACTTGCAAAGACAAACCAACGACTACCCGAAGCCCAACTATGGTAGGTATCCGAACGATCGGAGTTTACTTGTTTCAAAGCGTCTATTATTCCGGTTTGCAAATCAAGTAAACGTAAGTCCGTTTCCTGATGCCAGATGGGGAACGTGCCATAGTCGGCTACGGTGAAAAGCATATAACGACCATCGGGAGATACCTTGGGGAAACAAACAGAACCTGCCTGTTTATTCGCATCCCAGATCGTATCGATCCGATTTCCCCATCTACCTGCTTCCGCATCAAAGCCAATGCGGCAAAGTGAATAGCGAAGCTGCTTCACACTATCCGGCAAGACAACCATTGGTGCGGCACAATAATAGATAAACCGACCGTCTGCCGAGAAAGTAGGAAAAGTTTCAAGAATGTCCTTACGACTAACCAAGGAGGAGGTAATCATACGATTGTTATCGAAGTCGGCTACAGCAAGATCTGATTTGGTATCAAACACTTCTAAACGACGGTTGTTTAGTGCATGGAAAGCGGGTATGATACTATTAGATGAAAACACGCCATACCGTCCGGAAGGATGAAAATCGCCATAGACAGCCGATGATACCATCGAATCATTTTTCAGTACCAACTTACGCAATTTCCCATTTCGATTCAAAATCGTTCCTCCATTCTTACCGCGCAAATGAAAAAAGGAGAGCTTACCGCTTTGCTGTCCATATATGTGGCAATTCATGCAATTACCCTCTGTCAGGTTATTATCAGCAATCACCCTTTCATCGAAGTTCTCCAAATTCCGTTCACACAGCTGCAAGGCATTCCAAACTTCATAACCCGGTTCAATCAACCGATAACTCATATAGCCATCAATCGCTTCGGGAGCTATCCTCCAAGAAAACGGAGCATACTGCAACCATTGTCCTTTTACCAATGCCACTACATTGACCGTCAACATTTCACCTTTCTCTGCCTCCAACAGCCTTTTCCATTTTTTTATCGAGAAGCAAACTTTATAGTCACCTGTCTCTACCAGACTATCTTTGCGCCCGCAAACAGATACCCGATAAGCGGTAGCCTCATTCGTTAACATAAAGTTAAGCGGTGCGATATTATAGGGTATGGTTACGTCTCTGTAATCGGGATATATCGGAGCCGCTTCATTTACAAGTTCTATTTGTTCGGGTCGCGGGGTACATGAGAATAAGCTCAACCCTAAAAGAGCAACAGTCACATATTTTTTTATTTTCATCTTCTTCTTTTTTTATTGAAATTGTGCATAATGATAATAGAACCAGTAAGTTTTTCCAAACTGACCACTCAATGCATCCGGATGACCACCAAACTGATTATGGAGGCGATTGTATTCATTAAAATCGATCACGACTTCGGGAGACATACCTGTCTTTTTCACTTCTTCGCCCATAGCCTGTTTCTTCATCAATTGAATAAGCAACGCCTCGGCATACAGTCTGCTTGGTTTTTCATGATAAAACTGTTGGTAATCTTTCGTAAAAGCAGGAAGATCTTTCATCAACAAATGAAAACAAAGTAGATAATCGCGAGCCATTCGATTCTCTGCATTTGCTTCGAGGAGCAAACGAAGAGATTTGGCTACATCCAACGAAGAAACGCGTAAGGTATCTTTTTCAGGAAGAAATGTCCGTTTCCAGTTAAGCCACTGCTTTACCTCGCTCGTTTGTTCGCCCGGCATACGATCTTTCGCCCATTGTTTGTAAGCCAATGTACGAGAGAGTGTCTTTAGGTATTTCTTTGCTGCCACCTCATCACCATTGATCAAATTTATTTCTGCCAATCGCTGAACCATACGAGCTCCTTTATGCTGTGGAGAAAAAATCATACTTAACATGGCAGCATGTTCTGCCATGGTCATATCTCCCAAATGGAACCAAACCTCATTCGCCAATTGAGTTGAGAAATATGTAGAAGACTCATCGATTGGAATAAACAATCCCAGACCCGCCGGTTGGTATTGATTCATCAACCGCCCCGACAAGTCTCCTTGCATGGCGTGTGCCAAGTTCGAACAAACCGAGGTCAAACTCATCCTCATATCAGGCTGTGCTAACTGTATAACCTTCTCCCAGTTTGCTGCATGTAACTCTATATTCATGCCCAATAAGCGTTCATGCATTAAATCGGGTTTACTCCACCATTCCGTTGCCGGATACTGATAAGCCTGAGGCAGTGTCAGCAAGTATGTATTACTTAGACACGCCGGAAGAGCCATACCCGCTACCAGCATCAAACCTGCCACCAAATATTGTTTCATGGGAGCCACGACCAGCAAGCAAGCAAAAAACAAAAAGACAAACACTCCATAACCAAACAAGACATAGCTCAGCACTACTCCTATCATGCCGCCACAAAGCAGTGCTCTTTTCCCCCTTAATTGTTTAAACAATAAAAAAAGAAAAAGACCACCGATCAATGAAACTGTGGACGAAAGCGGATAGGTTAGACTACAAAGACGCGCTCCCTCCCATCCGATCATTATTACCCCACCGACTAAAGCGATCCAAGGTTTCACCCACACACGAAACACCCAATAACCCGTACCACCCAGCAAGAGTAATAAGCTGGTAATAATGGCTGCACCTGCTCCGTTATAGTGAAAAAACTGGAGTAAAAAATCGCCTGATAAGCAAGATAAAACAGCCGGTTTCTCTATGTAAGAGAGTAATTGAAGAAGTGTGTAAGTAAATAAAGAAGTCTGCTCCCGATAAAGCAAATGATAAGAATAAGCAAGCTGAAAGAAGCCAAAACAAGCCAGCCCACAGAGTAATATCAATCCCCAAGTAAATATAGTAATGTTTTTCATTGAATCATCCGTCAAAAAGGTTTCTTGATACAAAGGTAAATAAAAAAGAGAAAACCGGTTAGTACTTTATCCTCAACTAATAATACTATTCTTTCACAATGAATCAGATACTTGTTCAGCCCAAACTTTATTACTTCTTTTGCACATAATCCGTTCAATCTTAAAAGAATAACACCATGAAAAGAATACCAAACTTATGCTGTATCATTTTACTCCTGGCAACAATTTCTTGTAAGCTGAATGCGCAAGTGGCATTGGTTAAAGAGGGCAAACCGATGGGGCGAATTGTTACGACAGACAACCCGATTGACAACCGAGCAGCCCAACTACTACAAGACTTCGTTTCGCGCATTACCCAGGTTCGCTTGCCAGTCGTCATCACAAATTCCACCCGGAAGAATGACGTCATAATAGGTTCCGGCAACACCCAAGGCCTAACCGAAGATGGATTCCGCCTAACCACCCAAAAGCATCAATTATACATTAGCAGCGGAGGTGATAAAGGCAGCATTTACGGAGTTGTTACACTATTAGAGAAATACATGGGTGTTTCATACTATGCACCCCATTGCTATCATTTAGAGCAAAGCCGTACATTGACTATACCTTCACTTGATCTGGCCGAAAACCCAACCTTTCGATACAGACAGAGTCAGAATTACGCGTTATCCGAAGATACGGTTTACAAAGATTGGCTTCGTCTGGAAGATCCGCAAGATGTATTTGTCAAAGGATACTGGGTACACACCTTCAGCCGGTTATTGCCGGTAGCCGAATTTGGAGAAACACACCCGGAATATTACTCATTCATTAACGGTCAACGCCGTCCCGGAAATGCTAGCCAGTTATGTCTCACAAATCCCGAAGTACTCGAAATCATAACTCACCGGATCGACTCTATTTTTAAAGCAAATCCCAAAGCAAAAATCATATCCGTTAGTCAAAATGATGGAAATGACACCTACTGCACTTGCCCTACCTGTCGTTCCATCGATGAGTACGAAGGCAGTCCCACCGGAAGCCTGATACATTTTGTTAATCAATTGGCGAAACGCTTCCCGGGTAAAGAATTTTCAACACTGGCGTACCAATATACGATGCATCCGCCCAAACACATAAAACCGTTGCCCAATGTCAACATCATGTTGTGCAATATCGATTGCAGAAGAGAGGTGCCCCTCACTGACAATGCTTCGGGCAGGAATTTTGTCAAAGCGATGGAAGGCTGGGCAGGTATCAGCAATAATATCTTCGTTTGGGATTATGGTATCAACTTTGATAATTACCTGGTTCCCTTTCCCAACTTCCCCATTCTTCAACAAAATATAAAATTATTCAAAAAGCACCATGCCACTATGCATTTTTCACAAATAGCCGGTTCAAGGGGAGGAGATTTTTCTGAGATGCGCACCTATATGGTCAGTAAACTAATGTGGAACTCCGAACTGAATGCCGACTCACTAATGCGTAGTTTTATGGATCACTATTATGGTGCAGCCTCTCCTTATATTTATCAATATGAAAAACTATTAGAAGGCGCATTGCTTGCCTCTAACACCGACTTATGGATCTACGACACTCCTTTATCTCATAAAAACGGCATGCTGAACAAGCATTGCCGCAAACGCTATAATGAATTATTCGATCAGGCCGAAGCTGCTGTTGCCACCGATCAGGAGTTATTGAATCGAGTTCGCTTATCACGACTGCCTTTGCAATACTCCGATTTAGAGATGGCTCGCGTCGAGCAAGGAGAGAGCATAGAAAGCCTCAACAAACAACTAAGATTATTCGGCGAGCGCACCGATTACTTCAAGGTAACTGCACTAAACGAACGAAACAACACCCCGAAAGAGTACTGTCTACTGTACCCCGAACGTTATCTGCCTAACAATCGGCAGAACCTGGCCAAAGAGGCAGAAATCAACTGGGTATCAATCCCTGCCGAACCTTATAAGACAGAAGCAGAAACAGTATTGACCGATGAACAGTTCTCGGGAGACTCCTCCAAAGAACCCGGATGGATTGGATGGCAAGGTACCGATGCTGTTTTCACTCTCGATATGAAGGAGGTTAAAGAGATTACTTCTATTCAGTGTGACTTCATTCAGCAATTGGGTCAGTGGTCACTATTCCCTCAAGAAGTAACATACAGTTACTCCGTAGATAATCAGTGCTATAATTTATTCGGCAAGCACTCTATTGCAGAAGATCGCTCTCCGAAAACAAAATTCCACCAAGCCGTTTGCACGGTGAATACTCCCATAAAAGCTCGCTATATCCATGTAGTGATCAACAGCGGAAAGGTTTGCCCGGGTTGGCATTTCGGAGCCGGACACCCTTCCTGGTTCTTTATCGACGAGATTACTGTGCGATGATAGAACAAATTGATAAGATTCCATCACATTATGATTTAATACTATTTGAATCAACCACTTACACAGGAGTATCTTTGCAATGAAGATTAGCTTGATTTTCGAAAATAACCATTTAAAACCTATTCTACATGAAAGCATTTACAATTATTTCGGGCATTTTTGTCTGCTTGGCTTCTCTGGCCTCTTGTTCTGATGAAAGTATTCCCTCACTATCTGAGCAGAATTCCTCCCCAAATTCCAGAAGTGTTAGTAGTTCTGATGTCATTCTTCAATGGACCGTCGAAGAGCAAAAAATAGATGGCTTCGGCGTAGCACAAGCCGGATGGGCCGACTACTTATATGCTCATCGCAAACGCAACGAAGTGATGGGTATACTCTTTGGACAAGATGGACTTAAATTAAGTATTTTACGTGGTGAAGTTTTCCCGCACTATTGGGAAAATACTGCTGACAAAGATTTCAACCTGGATGCAGATATTAATCTTTCTCTGGACGATCCTTTTTTTGATACCGATTTCAGTGCCGATGGCAACGAAGCTGCAGAAGCCATTGCACAGCGAAACGGTCAGTTATGGATCTCTCAGCAAGCTAAACAAACGTATCAGGTTGATAAATTAATATTCTCTACGTGGACTCCCCCAGCCTATATGAAAAGCAATGGAAGTACCTCTAAAGGCTATTTGAAATCATCTTATTACCAAGCCTATGCCGATTATCTATCGGCTTTTTGCAGTGCCTATGCAAGCAAAGGACTTCCTGTTTATGCCATCTCTCCGGCCAACGAACCCGAATATGCCGCTACGTGGAATTCCTGCTTATGGCTGCCGGGTACTACAACCTTAGGTCCATTCATTGTAAACAACTTAGGTCCCACATTGCGAAATACAAATCCCACTACTAAAATTATTTTTGGCGAAAATGGTCAGTGGACAGGTATTCTCGGATTCATCATGGGAAGCCAGAATTATGTACGTGATATTTTAAACCTAAATAGCAGAATCACCAATTTTCCGATCATTGCTGCCGGACACGGGTACATTGATCCCGTTACCAAGAAAGATCCGGGCATTGCACCTTTCGAGAAAGCAGAATCTAAGAACATTCCTGTTTGGCTCACCGAAATCAGTGATCCGAGTACCAGCTATGACCCCACCATGACCGATGCATTGCGTTGGGCCAAAGTATTTCACCGGTATTTATGCGAAGCCAATGCCGGAGCAATTGTATGGTGGGCAGGTGCCCTACCCGACAGAAGCACTACCGAAGGAATGATATACATTAGTAAGAATCGTACTGACTATGAAGTGCCTAAGCGTTGCGAAGTGTTCGGTAACTTCTCTCGCTATATTCCGGTAAACAGTACCCGTATTTCGGCACAATACAACCCGGATTTAGGTTATATGATTTCTGGTTATAAATCAGGTAAATCATTTACTGTAGTTGCCATCAATCCGGCAGATACGGAAACGACTGTCAATCTTACGCTGAGCAATGCCCAAACGAGCGGTTCACTGCAAGGATATGTCACCGATGCAACACGTAAATGGGAAGCCGCTACACCCATTCAACCAATAGGAAATAGTTATACATTAGTATTACCGGCTCGAAGTGTCGTTTCTTATACAGGTATGGTACAATAGGTTAAACTGCCATTACCTTCAACACATTACAAAAGGTTATGCTCCATAAAAAGAGCATAACCTTTTCTTTATAATATAATACTTTTCCCGCAGCCGATGATACTTCCTTGCCCATGTATTTATGTTTCTATAACAAATAACAAAATAAAAAAGAAGAAGCACCCTACCACCATGGTATACAGTCGTATAAGCGGTATTTATATCATTGATAATATTTCATTATCTAATGCTTAAATTTCACTTGGATAAGCTTTATTCACAAGTTACTTTTGTAACATCATTATTATATATCATTAACTCAAGTTTCGGATTTAGGCTGACATCCTAATTCTAGACATAAAAAAAGCTTTGAGACTTTCCGTAAATCTCGGAAATTTAGTAAATTAGCAGTGACCAAACAACTAATTAACCATTCTCAAAGCCATGAGCAAAATTACTAAAATTCCGTCAGAAATCCGCAATATTTTGAGTGAAAAACGCCGTTGCTCTGTGATGGACTCATTTTCAGGACTGTTAGAGTCTCTTCATCTTGACAGCCGTTGTCTTGGAGGGAACAAACGTGAAAACTGTCAGTTGACCAATCTTCAGCTGTTTCAGATTCTTGTCCTGATGCCGTTTTTCGCCATAAAAGGTTTTTCCCATTATCCTGATTCGGCTTTAAGTCGAATGTTCGGCGGCAAGAAGGATGTCTTGTATTCGTTTATGTCACATGATAATATCAACTGGCGCAATCTGATATACCGCATTGTTGTCAAGCTGATAGCCAAAGTGACTAACCGTCAGGATTTCAAGAAGAGTCATCTTCCTGTAGTACTCATCGCTGATGACTCTGACTTGCCTAAAACCGGAATGCGTATGGAGTCTATCGGCAAGATATTCTCACATGTTCATCAGAAATGTATTCTTGGGTATAAAGCGCTTATGCTGTGCTGGAGTGACGGGCGCACCCAGTTTATGCTTGACTCATCTCTGCATGGAGAGAAAGGCAAGGTAGAGGGTAAGGAACAGGGGTTAAGCGCAAAGCAACGACAGAACCGTTATAATAGGAAACGAGATGAGAACTCCCATGTGGCCAAACGTAAAGAGGAATATTTCATGAGTAAGGGAAAGAAACTCATTGAAATGGTCAGACGCGCCATCAAAGCAAAGATTCCTTTTGAATATCTGCTTGTTGACAGTTGGTTCACTTGTTCCGGGCTTGTCGATTTCGTATACAACAGTCATAAGAAGTTTCACTTGTTAGGGATGGCAAAGATGGGTAATACCAAATATCTCACCAAAAAGTGGGGTGAACTGACGGCAAAAGCCATAATCAGTAAGCTGCTGGGCTCTAAATCTGTGATATACAGTAGACGGTACCGTTGCCACTATGCGTCGGTGGACGTGATGCTCGGTGGGCGCAAGGTGCGGCTGTTCTTCTGTCGCAGAGGAAAGAGAGAGGGATGGAAAATATTGCTGACAACCAATGTAAAACTTGATTTCTTGCGGGCATATGAAATCTATGCAATGCGTTGGGCTATTGAGGTTTTCTTTGCCGATAGCAAGCGATTGCTTAATCTTGCAGGATGCTCGGCAAGAGACTTTTCCTCGCAGATAGCGCACGTATCACTGGTTATGATACGCTACAATTTGCTTGCCTCGGTAAAAAGGAGTCTGGACTACGAAACAATCGGTGGGTTGTTCAACGATATTTTTGCCGGAGTACACGAACTGACTGTTATGGAGAAGATATGGGCAATCATATTAGAAGTAGTGGCAGTCGTGGCTGAACTCACAGGGGCTGATGAAGAGCAACTGATGATACAGATCATAGAAAATGACAGACGACTTGCAGCACTCCGAGCGTACGCTCAAACGGCTTGATTTCTAAATCCGAAACTTGAGTCATTAAATACTTAAAATCTATTATTGTATGAGCACACTATTTCTTCAAACACCTTAGCGAAGTTTAATCACTTCAAAGCCTTTATGAGAATCATTCAGAATTAGATCCTTTTTAAGGCGTAAAAATCAAAGACTCTTTATACTTAAGAAAACATTAATTCTAAGAAATTATGAACAAACAAATCGTGTTAAGTTTTGTGCTGTGTATCTTTAGCATACTTAGTTATGCACAGCAGCCCATCACCGTAAAAGGTACGGTAACGGACCCTAACGACTATCCACTTATCGGAGCAGCCGTTTCAGTGGTTGGAACATCGGCCGGTGTTATTACCGACATTAACGGTAACTACTCAATTAAGGTTTCCCCCAATCAAAACCTAAAGTTTTCGTATGTAGGTTATCAAGAACAAACAGTCAATGTAAATGGTCGTAATACTATTGATATAGTACTGGAAGAGGGACAGCAACTCGACGAGGTAATCGTTATCGGTTACGGTACAGCCAAGAAAAGTAATATTTCGGGAGCTGTTTCATCCGTTTCTGCCAAAGAGTTGCAAGGCGACATTGCCCGCAGCACTGCCAGTGCATTGCAAGGTAAGGTAGCCGGTGTCAACGTAACGACAATTGGTGGCCAACCCGGTTCAGGCATGAATATCACCATCCGCGGTATCGGCTCTATCAATAATACCAATACCCCGCTGTATGTAATTGATGGCGTTTATGGCGATATTAATATGGTCGATCCTGCCGATATTGCGTCAATGGAGGTATTAAAAGACGCCTCAGCAGCCGCTATCTATGGTTCGCGTGCGGCCAATGGTGTTATATTAATTACCACCAAAGGAGGACGCAAGGAAATGAAGGCAACCGTTTCTGCCAATGTATTCACCGGCGTTCAGTCCGTAACCAATAAGTTAGATGTTATGAACGGTGACCAATGGTCTAAGTTTCTATTAAAGAATTATTATGCAGACCCATCAGCTGCACCGGAGATATTAAGAACCTGGAACGGTGGTGCAGGAACTAATTGGCAAGATGAGATATTCCGCACTGCTCCTGTAACAAAAGCTACGATTGGAGTGAATGGTGGCTCAAAAACGGCTACATACAGCCTTTCGGGAGGATATTTAAATCAGAAAGGTATTCTGAAAACAACCGGATATGAATCATTTAACATACGTGCTAAAGGAGGTTTTTCTTTCTTAGACGATCATTTGCGTTTAGGAACAACGATTTTAATTAAGACCTGGACGAAAGATTATGATGATTTCAGAATCACCGATGCTTTACGCCAAAACTCTTTGGTACCGGTATATGACGAAACCAATTCTGTTGACGGACATGGACGCTTGGATGAGTCATTTAAAAACATTGATAACCCGGTGGGACATCTCGATATGTATGATTACAGTAGAACCGGATTGGATCTATTGATCAATGCATACGCCGAAGTCGACTTATGGTTAAAAGGGTTGAAATATAAACTGAACGTAGGTATTAATAAGAATAACTACAATGATTCGCAATGGATCGGCAAATACAACTGGCAGACTCAGTGTAAGAATGATAATCCGCGATTGAATGAGAATGCTTATTGGGAAGACCAGTGGTTGATCGAAAACACCTTACACTATGATAATACTTTCGGTAAGAATAATATATCGGCATTGTTGGGGTATTCGGCACAAGAGTTTAAATCGAAAAGTTTGAATGCTTATCGTCAAGGATTTATGGATGGTGCACCTCCTACACTTGATGCTGCTCCTAATACAGGTATGACAAACTCCGGAAGCAGACAGGAAAGTGCATTGGTTTCTCTCTTCGGCCGTGTTATGTATAGTTTTGACGAACGTTATATGCTATCTGCCTCAATCCGTCGCGATGGTTCATCACGTTTCGCAAAAGGTCATCAATATGGTTGGTTCCCCTCTATCTCGGTAGGTTGGAATATTGCCAATGAGGCTTTCTTTGAAAATGCAAAAGAGGTGGTCAATGAACTTAAGTTACGCGGTAGCTACGGTGTACTAGGTAATCAAGAGATTGGCAACTATAAAACTCAACCGACGTTGACTTCCGGATTGAATTATATGCAAGGATGGGATGGCAAACAAACATCTTGGCAGGGTATGATACCTAATGCAAGCTGGGTTTCTCCGGAAGACCTGACTTGGGAACAGTCTAAGACATGGGATATTGGTTTAGATGTAAGTGTTTTCAATGGTAAATTAAGTTTTACCGCCGATTATTATAACAGACGTACGGAAGATTTGCTGTTGAGTATCTCTATGGCAGGCAATAGCGGTTTGAAGGGATCGCCGACCATGAATGCAGGTACCATTGAGAACAAAGGTTTAGAGTTATCAATCAATCACCGCAACACGATTGGAGATGTATATTACTATGTAGGCTTAAATGCATCGACCATTTCGAACGAAGTGAAAGAAGTCACTTTAGGTAATGTACAGGAGTACGGAGGTTATAACCCCCAAGGCGAAGGTACAGTAACGTGGACAAAAGTAGGTTACCCTATCGGTGGTTTCTTCCTGACTAAAACAGATGGTATCTTCCAAAATCAAGAGGAGATTAAGGCTCATAACAAGAATGGTCAATTGATTCAGCCCAAAGCAGAGCCGGGTGATATTCGCTTTGTTGATTATAACGGAGATGGAAAAATAAGTTCGGACGACAAGCAGTACTGTGGTACTCCATTCCCCAAATGGACTTTGGGATTCCGCGCAGGTGGCGAATGGAAAGGTATTGACCTGAATCTGTTCTTCGACGGATCGTTTGGAAATAAAATATACAACTATACCCGTGCCCGCATGGAATCAACCAATGAGTTGAATAACTACGGTGCATCTGTATTAAACTCATGGACCAAAGAGAATCCGAATACAAATATGCCTCGCTATGCCAAGAAAGACACCAACGGTAACTACTCACGCTGGACCGATCGCTGGTTAGAGGATGGTTCTTACTTCCGCCTGAAAACATTGGAGTTGGGTTACACACTACCTAAAAACTTTACAAATAAATTTAAAGTTGGCAATTTACGTATCTACACAGCCATGGATAATTTGTTTACTATTACCAATTACACCGGTTATTCTCCCGACTTAGGAGCCAATGACGACATGATGGGTGGCGGTAGTGGTATCATGACATCCGGTTGTGATCATGGACGTTATCCACTGGCACGTACTATTAGTTTCGGCCTTCAACTTGATTTCTAATCATTTTAACTTATGCAGAATATGAAAAATAATATAGTAAAATTAGCTTTGATCCCTCTTCTGGCCGGTTCGTTAACCGCTTGCAATGAAGCCGATTTTTTGAATAAAGTAAATCCTAATATCGCTACGGAAGGAACCTTCTGGGTGACTGCCAAAAACTTAGATCATGCCATGGGAACCATTTATTCGCCCATACGTAATCAGTGTTATGGCTATTTTGGTGCACACACCGGCTACTTAATCATGACCTCCAGAGGAGACGATGTGTTCCTCATTCCGAATGAAGATGGTGATATTAAATACTTTTCTACCTTCACCAACACGCCCAATATGGACGGAGGAAGCTGGAGCGACATGTACAAAGGTATTCAACGTGCCAATGTGTTCCTGGCCAATGTAGATAAGGTGCCCGATGTAGCCGTAAGCCCGGATGAGAAAAACGTATGGAAAGCCGAGGCTTCTTTCATGCGTGGCATGTACTATTTCTTGCTTGCCAGCAATTATGGAAATGTGCCGCTACACCTAACGCCGGTCAATAAGCAGGAAGATACATTTATTGCCGCTACACCCGAGCAGCAAGTATGGGAACAGGTGGAGAAAGACTTTATTTTTGCCGCTACCTATCTGCCCGTAGAGCGTATTAGTTCTCAGATAGGGCGTGCCACCCGTGGTGCCGCACTTGCCTATTTGGGCAAAGCGTATGTATTTCAAGGAAAACATGATAAAGCAAAAGTAGAATTAAGCAAACTCTTGTCGGCTCCCTATACCTACGATTTAATGGATGATCCGTACGATAACTTCAAGCCGGATACAAAATTCAACAAAGAGTCTGTGTTTGAAATAGCCTACAATCCTCAATTCGGTGGTTCGAGCACTTGGGGATCGGAGGAATCCAACACTTGCCAAGGTATGGTATTGCCCACCTACCTGGGACCGGAAGGAACAGGTGCATGGTTCAAAATGGCTCCGGCACCCTTTGCAGTCAAAGAGTTCATAAAAGAACTTCGCCCGGCCAATTCGGATAGTAAGTTTGATAAACGTATGTATATTACCTTCTATTTCAACCAAAATGAATTGGGAGATACCAAACCGTATGAGAATAATTATGAGAAAACCTTTGCACAGTTATGGGAAGTTCCATCGAAAGGTAAGTTATCACGCGACCCTGACAATTCTTACAAAGCAAATCCGAAAATCGACGGAGTACAAGTACTCGCTTTAGGGAAGAAATACACCAACTTCTTCGGTAAGAGCAATGATGCCATGTATACTCCTTCCGACCGCGACAACAACTTACGTGTATTCAGATTCGCCGAAGTGTTGCTACTCCATGCCGAAGCTTGCGCACAGACTAATGATATGGTAGGTGCCAATACCGATCTGAAGCGTATTTGCGAACGTGCCGGTCTGGCATACAAAGACTTCAGTACGGCTTCTAAAGAAGTGGTGATGAAAGAAATCGAACATCAGAAAACGCTGGAATTCTGCATGGAAGGACAACGCTTTTATGATATCAGAAGATGGTATACAGCCGCTCAAGCAAAGCAGCACTTTATAGAATGCGGAAAAGTAGGTGGCGAAAACTTCCAGGAAAAGTATTTCTACTATCCTATCAATGAAGGCGAGATGAACAACAACCCAAGTATTGATCAGCATCCCTTGTGGAAATAACTCATTCTAATTTTCACTTATTGAATTGAAGGATACGGTGAGATATCCATACTCACCGTTCCTTTAATTAAATCTAAACACATTCGCTATGAAATATACTATTCCATACCTAAAAGTACTACTCATTTTCAGCCTGTTTACAGCCTGTAGTAATGAGAATGACGGTTCATCCGATCATACCGAAGAATACAATGCAATTCAGCAGGTTATTAACGAAGGCAATTTATTACTTCACACCGAAGAGCAAGGTGGGCAAACGATATTTACATTTGAAAACAGAGAGGTTACTATTCCAACAGAAACGATAGAAACCATTCGGGAAGATGTGGAAAATTGGAAAACCATTCTCACCCTCGTAAACAAGTCGGAGTTGAATATTCCAACGCTTGGCAAATCACTTCATCTTACCTCAAAAAACATACAGGTTAACCCAACGGGGTACGCTCCTCTTAGTGCGCAGCTCACTATTTCCTTCCCGGTAGAAGGAAAGCTCAAAGTCTGCATCAAAGGAAAGAATGGTCATCAGAATGACCTCTCTCACCTTTTCTCCAAAATTGGATATAATCACCAAGAATATATACATGGTCTTTACCCCAACTGCGAAAATAAGATTTATATAACGTTCACCGATAAGAACGGGAAAGAACGTTTAACCGATTCGGTTACCGTAACGACTACCACACCGGACGACCTGGTTCCGGATTTCTTTGCCAAAATTCAGGTAAAAACGAGCCATCCGGATCAAATGGAGCCGGGGCTTACGATTGTTCAGGATATGGGGGGCGGTGAATACGATGCCCACCGCCCCTATATGTTGGATAGTGATGGAGACGTACGTTGGTATCTATGGCTACGCAACCATCCCGAATTAAATATCAGTGCCCATACGGGCTTCAAACGCCTGAAGAATGGAAACTTCTTATCGGGCGATTCGAAAACCGGAAACCTGTTTGAGTTCGATATGGTCGGGAACCTGATAAAAAAATGGAATATTAAGGGAAAAGGATATACTTTCCATCATGAAGTAACCGAAATGCCCAATGGAAACTTATTGGCAGCCGTAACTAAAGACAACCATAAAAACAGCCTGGGAGAATACACCAAGTTCGACTTTATCATAGAGGTAAACCGTGAATCGGGAGAGATTGTAACCGAATGGGACCTGAATAAAAGTCTCGATTCTACACGCGACGCCCTTATCAGCATACAAGAAGCAGAAGGCTTCAAACAGAATTGGGCACACAGCAATGCCGTTCTTTACTCCCCCGAAGACGACTGTATCATTGTGTCGAACCGCTATCAAGGGCTGATTAAGCTAACGCGAGACAATAAACTCAACTGGTTTCTGACCCCTCACAGAGGAACTCAAAAGTTGCAATATGCACTACTGACACCCTTAGACCAATCGGGACAGAAAATAGTAGATGCGGATGTTTTAGACGGCAACAAAGAGCATCCCGACTTTGATTGGGAGTGGGGAGGACACTGCCCTGTATTCCTTCCCAATGGACATATTCTCTTATTCGACAATGGTTATAGACGCAGACACAAAGAGATCGATCTGTATGGAACCGAAGGGTACAGCCGTGCAGTAGAATATGCAATAGACGCCAAAAACATGACTGTAAAACAAGTCTGGGAATATGGACACCACGAGCGGGGACGCAATTGCTACGCAGTTGCCCTATCGTCTGTTCAATATTTACCTCAAAAAGACCATGTTTTATTTGGTCCGGGCGTAGGTACCCCCAACCTAAACGGTGGAGGAGGAAAAATCGTAGAAGTAGATCGAAAGACCAAGGAAGTAGTCTACGAAGTCCACCTGTCTCGCCCCGGTTATATGGTTTTCCACAGAGTAGAGCGAATCCCCCTTTATCCCGATAATTTATAAACAATTATATAAGCAAACAACATCATGAACGATACTTTTGAACAACGCGCGGCACTATTAGTTGCTCGGCAAGAAGAGCTACTGACACGCAAAAATATGCCTGTAAATACTTCCAACGGCATTATAACACGATATCATCACCCCGTAGTTACCGCAGCGCATATTCCGCTTACGTGGCGATATGATTTCAATCCGGCAACCAATCCTTATTGTATGGAGCGAATCGGATTTAACGCAACCATGAATTCGGGAGCCATCAAGTGGCAGGGAAAATATATATTATTGGTACGCGTCGAAGCAGCAGACCGGAAGTCTTTCTTTGCCGTTGCAGAGAGCCCCAACGGAATTGATAACTTCCGCTTCTGGGAGTATCCGGTCGTATTGCCGGATATCAATCCGGAAGAGACGAATGTTTACGACATGCGGCTCACCATACACGAAGACGGATGGATTTACGGAATCTTTTGTAGTGAGAAACATGATCCGCAGGCTGCTTTGGGCGACCTCTCCTCGGCTGTAGCTTCGGCAGGAATTGTACGCACCAAAGACCTTGTTCAATGGGAACGGTTGGCCGACTTAAAAACCATCAGCCAACAACGAAACGTGACACTACATCCCGAGTTTGTGGAAGGAAAATACGCCCTTTATACACGTCCGCAAGATGGATTTATCAATGCTGGAAGCGGAGGCGGAATCGGTTGGACCTTGGTAGATGATATTACGCAGGCAGAAGTCAGTCGCGAGCTCATCATCAACCAACGAGCCTATCACACCATTAAAGAAGTAAAGAACGGCGAAGGGCCTCACCCCATCAAAACGGCAAAAGGGTGGTTGCATCTGGCACACGGCGTTCGCGCATGTGCTGCCGGATTGCGCTATGTACTTTATCTCTACATGACCGCGATCGAAGATCCGACACGTATCATTGCCGAGCCCGGTGGGTACTTCATGGCTCCTATAGGAGAGGAACGTATCGGCGATGTGTCAAACGTATTGTTCTCCAATGGCTGGATAGCCGATGAAGACGGAACGGTCTATATCTATTATGCATCTTCGGACACTCGAATGCATGTTGCCACTTCCACTGTCGACCGATTGATCGATTACTGTTTTCATACACCTGCCGACGGTCTACGTTCGGCAAGTACAGTGGATAATATTGTAGCACTTATTGATAAAAACAAACAATTATAAACCGAGTTTGCATGAAAAGAACTATTTTTGCAAGAACAAAACCCCAATCTACTCCAGCATGAAACTACACGAAATAGACTTTCTGATTATTTGCCTTTACCTGGCACTAATGATCGTCATCGGATTATTGCTCAAAAAGCGTGCAGCCCAAAACATCGACTCTTATTTCCTGGGAGGCAAATCTTTGCCCTTTTATATGCTTGGGCTATCCAACGCATCGGGTATGTTTGACATTACAGGCACCATGCTCATGGTCTATTGGGCCTTTGCTTACGGATTCAAGAGTCTTTGGATTCCTTGGCTGTGGCCGGTATTCAATCAGATTTTCTTAATGGTTTACCTATCGGTATGGCTACGCCGATCGAATGTACTAACCGGGGCAGAGTGGATTAAAACCCGCTTTGGCAAAGGCAAAGGAGCCTCTTTGTCGCATACCATTGTCATCATATTCGCTCTGTTGAGTGTGTTGGGATTTCTTAGTTACGGGTTTATCGGCATTGGCAAATTCATGGAAATATTTCTCCCTTGGGAGGTTGTTGCTCCTTTTGTACCGTTTGACGTACCTGCTGCTTACGTACCTCATTTTTATGGCATATTCTTTACAGCCATTGCAACGTTCTATGTTATGCTGGGTGGTATGCTTAGTATTGTATGGACCGATGTGGTGCAGTTTCTCATTATGACCGTAGCCGGGGTCGTTATTGCCGTTATCGGTATGCAGTTGGTCGCTCCCGAAATGATACAAAGCTTTGTTCCGAGCGGTTGGGATTCTCCTTTTTTCGGGTGGACGCTCGAAATAGATTGGAGCCAACGCATGGGACTGTTGACCGAACGCATGGCCAATGAACCCTACAGCCTGATTACCATCTTCGTGATGATGTCTTTGTTGAAAGGAATCTTCATGAGCATGGCAGGTCCAGCCCCCAACTACGATATGCAGAAGATACTCTCTTGCAAATCGCCCAAGGAAGCTGCGCTGATGAGCGGATCGGTACCCGTTATTTTGCTTATCCCCCGCTATCTCATGATTATGGGCTTTGCCTTACTTGCTATTTATTTCTTCAAAGAAGATGGCGGCATGGCACAAATGGCTACCACCCGTAGCGACTTTGAAACCATTCTTCCGCACCTGATTACCAAATATGTGCCAACCGGATTGGCAGGGTTGCTACTTGCCGGATTGCTATCGGCATTCATGTCGACTTTCGCTTCGACGGTCAATGCCGCACCGGCTTATGTAGTCAATGACATCTATCTTAAATACATCAACCCGCAGGCAAGTATCAAGAAACAGATACGCGCCAGCTACCTCATATCGGTATTAGTGGTTATCATTAGTACCATAATGGGCTTCTTTCTGAAAGATATCAACGAGATATTTCAGTGGATTGTCGGCGCACTCTTCGGCGGATATATCGCTGCCAACGTGTTGAAATGGCATTGGTGGCGGTTCAATGGCGAAGGGTATTTCTGGGGTATGACAGCCGGTGTTGTCGCTGCTATTGTAATGAAATTCACCGTTCCGGACGGATGGATACTCTATTTCTTCCCGGTATTGTTTGCCATCTCTCTGGTCGGTTGTATTGCCGGCACATACTCGGCTCCTCCTACCGACGAAGAGACACTGATTCGCTTCTATGTTCGCGTACGTCCTTGGGGTTGGTGGAAGCCGATAGCGGATAAAGCCATTGCCCGGTATCCGCAAGTTGTACGCAACAAAAACTTCAAGCGCGATGCTTTCAATATCGTGATAGGTATTATTTGGCAATGCTGCCTCACGATCATTCCGATGTATCTGGTTACTCGTGGTCAAATAGGTCTGTGCGCTTCGATTGCGCTATTAATCGCAACCTCATTGATATTAAGGTATACCTGGTACAAGCCGCTTTGTCGGGAAGAGGTCGAGTACAATGAAGTAATGAAAGAAATTGGTTTCGACAAAAATAGTAAAGAATAAAAATACAAACAAATGTAATCCATCATCTGCTTGGGTTCGATCAATAAAAAAACAATCCTGCTAATATGAAAAAAGCAATCTTCGCCTTACTGTTTTCCTGTGGAGCTATCGCTGCACAAGCTGACGGCCTTATCAAACTGTCTGAAATGGATTTAGGTAAAGCCTATCAACAGTATGGTGGACTCAAAACAGGAACTTCAGTAACAGGCGAAGCACCCAGCATCGGTGGAGTTAAGCAAAATAACGTAATTGGGGTACATAGCAAAAGCCTCATCAAAATAGACCTTAAAGGCGATGCAACTGATTTCAGCACCGGAATCGGGGTGGCTGATAGCCACATGGATTGTCAGGCAGCCAATATCATGACCATCCCATTGGCAGATGGCAAACGGGTATTCTACAGCATTACCGATCAAAAGAAGAACTTTGTCGGTGTAGAGGGCGATCTCAACAAAGTGAGTATGGGCAGCGTTACTTTCCGTATTCTGGGCGATGGTAAGGAGTTGCTGAACCAACCGATGAAAGCCGGTGAGGCAATGAAAAATATTCACCTAAAACTGAATGGTATACAGATTCTCGAACTGGTAGTAGAGGATGGTGGCGACGGACCGAGTGGTGATTTTGCTCTATGGGTAGACCCCACATTCACCTATTTCGAAATTCCACCTACCACCGTTGAAGCAGATTATGTAGGCATTCCTCCCCAAATGGATACGCTACGCTGGAACTTCTTGAAGAATAAGATCGCCCGGCTACCCAACATCACCCTTCCTCTTAAAAGAGTCGACTTCGACTGGCTGATTACACCAAACAGTCATTCTGCAACTGTCTATCGGACATCCGACGAAAAGACGATCGTACTGAGCAACGGACTCATAGCGCGTACCTTTCGCATAACTCCCAACTTAGCTACTACCGACATGATTAATTTAATGACCGGTGAGAATATGCTACGGGCAGTAAGCAGTGAAGGGAGCCTGTGTTTAGACGGCAAAAGCTATTCGTTAGGCGGGCTACAAGGACAACCCGAGCGCGGATATATTAAATCCGAATGGATCGAACACATGGCTCCGATACCCCACTCTTTTCTTATTGAAGATTTTGAAATAACCCCACTGAAAGAAAGCATATCGTGGGCACGAAGTCGATGGGCACTTAATAAAGCGAAGCCAACCGGACAAACACTGACTTTCACTCTACGCGGACAGAATGCATTGTCAAAAACAGTAGTTAAACTGCATTACGATCTGTATGATGCCATACCCACTCTACGAAAGCGGATGGAGGTTATCAACGAGAGCGACATTCCTTTTACTATTGATTCTTTCAAACTGGAATTATTGGCATTTGCCGAGCCTGAAAGCCCCGTGGGTGGTGATCCACAACTATTTATCAAACCCAATATTTGTATCGAAAGCAACTACGCCTTTGGCGGATTCAACGATAGAGAATCGGAACAGACCGAAAAATGGATAACGGATCCCGAATACACCTCGCAATGCAATTATGCCATGCAAACGCCCTGTATACTGGAGGTATCTCCTAAAATAGGTCCCGATGTATTGGTAACCAAAACTGAGCCCTTTACATCGTTTGATGTGTATGAGATGCCTTATGACAGTGATGACCGCGAACGAAAAGGGTTGTTTAAACGCCGGATGTATAGCACCGTTGCTCCGTGGATAACGGAGAATCCGATCTTTATGCATCTCACCAGCATAGACCCCCAGGTAGTAAAAACAGCGATTGATCAATGTGCCGAAGTTGGATATGAAATGCTTATTCTCAGCTTTGGCAGTGGAGTAAACATGGAGAGTACAAACCCCGAACACCTCAAAGCAATAAAGCAACTGGTCGACTACGCCAACCATAAAGGAATAGAACTGGGTGGTTACTCCCTTTTATCGAGCCGGTGGATCAGCGATGAGGTAGACGTGATTAACCCGAAGACCGGGAAGCGCGGCGGAATGATCTTTGGCAGCTCTCCTTGCCTATGCAGCGAATGGGGCAAGAACTACTTTGAGCAGATCAAAACATTCGCACAGCAAACAGGTTTCCGGGTTTTTGAACACGATGGTTCGTATCCGGGCAATCTTTGCGCATCGACCACCCATAAATACCACAACGGACTACAAGACTCTCAATGGAAGCAGTGGAAAAAAATTACCGATCTATATCGTTGGATGTGCGAAAACGGAATCTACATCAACGTACCCGATTATTACTTCCTCAGCGGATCGACGAAAACCGGCATCGGATACCGTGAAGTGAACTGGTCTTTACCACGCGACCGCCAACTGATCCACGGACGTCAGGTCAATTACGCAGGCACATTCGACCGTCCTGCTTCTGCCTGCTGGACTTTTGTCCCGCTGGTCGAGTATCATGGAGGAGGCGAAGCGGCTACACTCGAACCTTTGAGCAAACACCTGGATAGCTATAAATTGCACATGATACAGAACTATGGTGCAGGCATTCAGGCCTGCTACCGGGGGCCTCGGTTGTATGACACCGACGCAACAAAACAGACCGTAAAAGAGGTTATAGATTGGTATAAGAAGTACCGCACGATTCTAAACAGCGACCTTATACACCTGCGCAAGGCCGATGGTCGCGACTGGGACGGGTTTATGCATGTCAACCCTGCGGGAGATGAAAAAGGGTTTGCGCTATTCTTCAATCCTACCGATGAGGAGATGAAACGAACCATCCACTTACCGCTTTACTATACGGGATTAACAGACAAAGCTGCTATCTCTTGCGAAGAGAGCAAAGCCAAAACCTACAAACTGAAGAGAGATTATTCGGTAGAACTACCTGTCACGATCCCCGCCAATGGCTATGTGTGGTATGTGATTCGATAAAAACAAAAAATTAACCGGGCACACACGATCGAGGTAACGTAAATAGTCTTATCTTTACAGAAGTAAACTTAAAGCCCGAACAGATGATAAGCCCCATTTATCTCCCCAACCAAGAGCGATACAGTAGTGGTATGAAGTATCGCAGATGCGGTAAGAGCGGTATCCTGCTTCCCGAAATCTCTCTAGGACTATGGCATAACTTCGGAGACGTAGACACCTTTGCCAACTCGTTGCAAATGGCACATTATGCCTTTGATAACGGAATCACACACTTTGATCTGGCCAACAATTACGGTCCCTCCTTCGGATCGGCCGAAGAGACATTCGGACAGATCATGAAGAAATCATTCATGCCTTACCGGGATGAATTGTTTATCTCCTCCAAGGCCGGACATGAGATGTGGGCAGGTCCTTACGGCGAATGGGGATCACGCAAGAACCTCATGGCAAGCCTCGACCAAAGTCTCAAACGAATGAATCTGGAGTATGTCGATATTTTCTATTCGCATCGGTACGATCCTAACACCCCTCTCGAGGAGACCTTACAGACACTTGTAGACATGGTTCGTCAAGGCAAGGCCTTGTATGTGGGTATCTCCAAATATCCCAAAGAAGCAGCTGCATTCGCCTATCAATACCTTAAAGAGCGCGATGTGCACTGCTTACTTTATCAAGGCAAGTACAACCTGTTTAACCGCGAACCCGAAAAAGAGGGTATTTTGCAACAGGCCAAAGAGAGCGGAACCGGGTTTATTGCTTTCTCGCCATTGGCTCAGGGACTGCTGACCAACCGTTACTTACACGGCATCCCCGAAGATTCAAGAATAGCACGGGGAGGATTTTTGAAGAAAGAGCAGCTAACCGACGATACATTGAAGAAAATCAAAGCACTGAATGAAATTGCAGCGCAACGGGGACAGACATTGGCCGAAATGGCTTTGGCATGGGTGTTGAAAGACGATTTGGTCAGCTCCGTTATCATTGGTGCAAGCTCGGTAAACCAGTTGGCAGACAATCTGAAAGCGATTGAAAACACCTCCTTCAGTACAGAAGAGATACGTTTAATCGAATCGGTATAAGATTCATTTGTTTATTTATTTCCCTTTCTCAACAGCTCTTCTATCTCTTACATAGCAAGAGTACGTACTTTATGCAGCAATCATATACTAGTTAATGGTGCATAGAGTACGTACTCTTACGGTCATAAAGTACGTACTCTTTTATTTGTTGAAAATCAATCGATTACAACAGGAAAAGTATTAAGATAGAACTATATCTTGTATATAAAAGTAACCTCAGCTTGTATGGCTGGTCGCGATGTCAGATTCCCCTTTAAGAGTTTCATTGTCAAATGTCCCGAATATGCAAAGCTTATTCATTATCTCATCATTACAAATAAAAACTCTTGAATGCTTATAGCCCCTTTACATCAAGATCAGCACTTCCACACTCAATAAATACATCGAGTGCCAAAGCGATTACCTTTCCGTATTCTGAATTATTTAGTTGTCTAATATTCATGGTCTATTTTGTAAACAACGACTTGATATATTGAACTATATCTTTTAGGCTCGTGTGATACTTTACTGCTATAATAGAAGTGCTAATGATCCACAATGCAACAAATATATTGATATACAAGTCTTTCAAATCACATACTACATTTAATGGCTTAAAGGAGATAAAATCAAGTACTCCATTTTTCCAAAATAGGATGCTGATATATGCGGATGCAAATCCTGCAGTTTGAAAAATTAAAGCTATGTCAAGAAGTCTATTCTGAGGATCTACTTTGTGGTAAAACTTATAGAGAATAATAAGTATAGCCCATATTAATGAAAACATTGTTAGGTGAGCTACAACTCCCATATTCGCACCAAGTTTTCCTGTCCAATAGCTGTAGGTTGGATTAAAAATTGGCTTAAATTCTAATAAATCGGGTGTAAACGTGTAGTTTGAATCCATAAATGAATGATACACGATTAGTTTTACTACCTGATCTGTAATAATCAGAAGAATAATCCAGAATATTATATTACGCCTTTTCATAACTATACAGATTGTATCACTCATTTATCGCTAAAACATATATCTGCTTCTCAGATTCATCGCTAAATGTCTCTTCATCAAAACCTCCAAACTTGTGAATAATATCGAAACCAACCTGTTTTAGATATGAATCTAGTTCTTGAGGAAAAAATAGTCTCATATCCAAATTCTGGATTGAATGAAACTCACCATTTATAAAATATTGCCATTCTATGCGATTGATTTGGGTTGTACTCTCATAACGCATAGTTTGCTTTATCAACACGTCTCGTCCATCGGCTGTTGTATATTGGGCTATGACGGCTTGCTCCTTCTCGCTCTCCACAATATACCGGATATTGGGATTAAAGCAATCTAACAGAAATGAGCCCCCTTCTCGAAGATGATTTTTAACGCACTCCAATACCTTAAACAGATCTTCATTCTGATATAAATGATGAATTGAATTAAATGGAATAAAGATAAGGTCGAACTTCTCTTGCAAATCGAACGTTCTAATATCTGCTTCTATAAAATTAATCCCTAACCCTGTTTTAACAGCTTTCCTCCTTGCTTGTTCGAGCATTGAGGGGGTGTAATCTACTCCACAAATATTATGTCCTTCCTGTGCTATTGGAATCGTCAGCCTACCCGTTCCACAGCACAGTTCAAGTATGCGAGCATCTCTATTTTTCGGTAGCCACTGTTTATAAAACAGCAGATCATCTGTGTGGGTGTTCATTCCATCATAGATACTCGCATCATAAATCAACTTGCCAACCTTATAGTCTATATTCATTTTACTATTTACATAATTAGTCTATTCTATCTAATTCTATTGTAGCTATTTCTTCTTTATTGGGACTTGCCTCATTTTGTATGAGGGTTATATGATTTTTGGTATAAGATTTAATTACCCAAGGGGCACCAGCAAGTTGAAAGGCAATATCATTAAATCTAATATATTTCCCCTCTATCGTATAAGTAATATCAAATTCTTCATAGTCTTGCCAATTCACTTTACCTTTTTTTGTATCTATGAATTGTATGCCTATACCTCTGTCTTTTATAGTCGTCCATGCACCACAATGTCCAGTACCACGCCATGAAGTCTGATAAAGAGCTTCAGGGGTCAATTTATCTACATCTTCTTTGTCTTTATCACAGCTTATAAAGCTAATTGTTAGTAGGAATAGCATAAGTATTCCAAATAAACTTTTTGTTTTCATTTTACTATATTAAAATTTACAGCAAAAATAGCCTTGATAGATGAAAAAAGCCTTGAAGTATTTCAAGACTTTCATTTTTGTCGTAACTTTCTCCGTATATTACTTACAGTTTCAGGGGTCACACCAATAAAAGATGCTATTTCTTTGAGTGTAATATATTGGGGTAGATTCGGACAACGTTTAAGTAATGAAATATAACGCTGCTCTGGGGTATCGCAATAAAAGCCAAGCAACCTTCCATACATTTCGATAAAAAGTTCTTCCGCTATTAATCTACCTAATCGTTGAGTATCCTTACTGATCTCCCAGTAATCATGCAAATCGTAAACCGATAATGAATGCACTTTGCTGTCTGTAACAGCTTGAACACTAATACAAGAATGAGAATTCTTTATTAATGCCGTATAATCACATACAAAATCATTCTGAAAACTATAACCGACTATATGTTCATCCCCATCACTCCCTATACGGGTATATCTAAATATTCCGCTTTCAATAAAACCAGAATATTTACTCAACTCGCCTTGCCGAATAAAATAATCCTTCTTTTTAATCTCAACAGGTTTTCCTTTCTCCAAACATAATGCTCGGATTTCTGAGAAATCAATCTCATTCAGATATTCATTGAAGTTTATCATATCATAATCTACTTATATATACAAAGATACTAAAATGATAGTTGTGTGGGCTGATAATTGAGATTTAAAAAAGATATTTATAGGAAAGTTATTTGAAGCAATGGAAAAACATACAGAGGGCTAAAGCAGTTCGCTCGTTTCTTATCCATTCCCTATTTAAATTCTACGTTTCACAAAATACTAATAATCAGAATAATATTCTAAAATATTATAGTAGTTGCAAACATGAGCCAGACATAACTCCCGGCACCATCGATCAAAACGTTAATTGCTTATAGCTTCTGAAATCCTCGCCCGTAGGGTTCTGGAATACGTGCAGATCAAATTCGGGGATAATAGCCAGTACATGATCGAAAACGTCGGCCTGCAATCCTTCATAGGGTACCCACGCCTTTACAGCAGAGAAAAAATAAAGTTCGAGGGGAATACCCAACTCGGTAGGTTGCAGCTGACGCACCATGCAGGTCATGTCTTGGTTTACATTGGGCAGGCTACGCAAATAATTGTTCAGGTAGACGCGAAATACCCCCAGATTGGTTTGCCGACGACCGTTGACCAGCACAGAATTATCAATGCCATTTTCTTTATTGTAAGCAGTAACCACCCGTTCGGTTTCTTCGATATAGTCTTTGAGCAAACGAATCTTGCGGTATTTATCGAGCATCTTAGGGGTGCAGAACTTTACGCTGTTCATGTCGATATTGATAGAGCGTTTCACCCGTCGGCCACCCGACTCTTCCATGCCTCGCCAGTTTTGAAACGAGTCGCTTACCAAGGCATAGGGAGGAATGGTGGTGATGGTATTGTCCCAATTACGCACTTTGACCGTATTGAGGGTTACTTCGATCACCGTACCATCAGCTCCGTACTTGGGCATGGCAATCCAGTCGCCTACTTTCAACATATTATTGGCCGAAAGCTGAATGCCCGAAACAAAGCCCATGATACTGTCTTTGAACACCAGCATAAGAATAGCCGCCGAGGCTCCCAAACCGGTGAGTAAAACAACGGGCGATTTATTTATTAGAATGCTGACAATGGCAATACCTCCGACAAAGATCAGCGTTACCTGAGCCGTTTGCAACAATCCCTTCAACGGACGGTCTCGGAACTGCTCGCGTTGGTTGTACACATGGTAAACGGCCGAAAGGAAAACACTGATGAAGCGCAAGAAAACAACAATGATGTAAATCATACAGATACGCTGAATGAAATCAAGCGTCGCTTCCTTCTCGATAGTCATCGGAATAAAAATGTAAATCAATACCGGAGGTACCAAATGGCTGAGGTGAATCATTACTTTGCGGTCGAACACAATATCATCCCAGGTTGCTTTGGTCTGCTTTACCAACTTATGCACAAGTTTGAGTATGATATGCCGACAAACCAAATCGGCTATAAAGGCAATAAGTATAATAAGCAGGGTAGCGATGACCTGATCCAGTGAATCGGCCCACGAGGGGGTTAACCCCATTGCCACGAGCATGGCATTTATCTTTTCAACAATCTGTTCCATATCTATTTGTTCTGAACAATAAATTCTTTAAGATCTTCGCGCAGCCATTGATGAAGATACAACGACTTATATGCGCTATTCTTACGTAACATAATCTCTACGTTTATCTGGCTATTCTGATAGCAGGTGAGTTCGTTCCGACACTGCTCTTCGGTGGTGGCCAACCGTTTTATCTCTTCTTCCCGCTCCCGGCGAAGGAGGGTGCAAACGGGCGTAAGAAGCTTCATCACAACATTGTCCATAATGTGGTGCCCTTGCATATACAAATAAGTCGTATCGGGTGCCAAGCCCAGTCGTTCCATCTCTTTTGTCAGAGCACCCACAGAGTCTGCCCATTGAGGGAACTCTGCTTTCAATGCCGCCAAACGGGTGTTCACTTTCTGTTGCATCTTCTCCAAACAAAGTTCCGGACGACGGACATTGACATCGAGCAAGCGGGTGCAGGAATTAAAATCGCTCATACTAAAGGTATTCGTATCGCGCTGACGATAGAACCAGATGTTCCACAAAAAAAGTGGGTAGGCTATCTGCGAATAGCGGGTCATGAAGGCTCTGAAGTCAATCAGTTGCCGATCATTCAACGTCGATTGAACACAAACCTCATGCAAACTATCGGCATAGCAATGATGATTTTCAATGGCATAAGCATACGTTTGAAAGATGTAACGGTTTGCATTGATTTTATGTGAAAGAGCGGTAACTCCCTGTAATAAAAAGTCGTAATCACTATCTACACAAGCAATCAGGCTCTTCCCCAGTTCGGCTACGTTGAGCGTATTCATAAGCACCATCTTCTTTCCTTTGGACAACGTAGTAGACGAGGGCAGCATCACCTGAAAATAACATTCATCATTTTCGAACTCTTCGAGCAGCGAACGCCAAAAGGCAATATCGTCGTAACTCTCCACATAAGCCACAATTCGTCGGCGAGCCTTCTTGGGGTAAAGCCTTTGAGCCGCATGAAAATAAGAAGAGGTAATATTGTCGCGAAGTTGAACTGCCATAGTATACGTAATTACTTAATGATTACCCGCAATCGGGGTGGCGATATCGCTTACTTCGGTCACTGCATCCAGCCAACCTTCCATGATAACGGCAGGTGAATGGGTGGATAGGATAATCTGAACATTCGGATTCAACTCGCGGATCATGGCTATTAGTTTCTGTTGCCATTCGATGTGAAGCGATGCCTCGGGTTCGTCCATAAAGAGCACGCAGTGGGCATTGTCTTGCACCAGCGCAGTGAGTAGAATGATCAACATCTGCTTCTCACCCGAAGAGAGTTTGTAAGGAAACAGCAGCTCATCATCCTGATAAAAGGCTATATCGTTTCGCTTGCGGTCGATCCGTTTACGGGTATAGCTGAATAGCTCATCGATCAAATCCTGAAATATACGTTTGGGTTTAGACAATGAGGCAGCCTGCTCTTGATCGGCTGCATTGCCACTGCCCAGGAGCTCAATCATCCGGTTACCGATATTGACTTGATAGTCGAGATACCGGCGTTGCAACAGATAGAGTTGCCAATCGAGTTCCGACTTCACATTCTTATCGGCCATACGGGCTGTAAAGTCGCCCATTATCAGGGGGCGATCGTAACTACGAATCACATCGTAGCAAATAGAAGTTGCATGCGGGTTGTTGAAGAAGAGATGCACGCCATTCTTTACATTGCTCGTTATCTCGCCCGATATTTCATCCAGGTAGTTTACAGACCGATTTAAAATCGTTGTTTTACCTACTCCGTTGATACCCGAAAGAATGTTCACATCGGGACGTAGATCCCAAGCGATATTGTATCGCTCCCACAATCCTTTGATTTCAATGCGCTTGATGTAATTGGCTTGTTGCTTCATAAGACTAATGCTTTAGATTAAGGCAAATATATGCATTTCCAACGACAAATTGGTTACCTTTGCCGGAGTTTTCAATCAAGGAATAGAAAGATGGGTAATGATAAGAATGTAAAGGGACATTTGCTCGCCCTTACAGCCAATGTTATGTGGGGATTGATGGCTCCAATCGGTAAATCAGCGCTTCAGGAGTTTTCGGCCATGTCGCTTACTACCTTCCGCATGGTGGGGGCAGCCATTGCTTTTTGGTTGTTGTCGCTTTTTTGCAAACACGAACAGGTAAGCAGACGGGATATGTTGCGCATTGCTTGTGCATCGCTCTTTGCACTGGTTTTCAATCAGGGCGTTTTTATCTTCGGTCTTTCGCTCACCTCTCCGATCGATGCATCGATTGTAACCACCACCTTGCCTATCATCACTATGATTGTAGCGGCACTCTACCTAAAAGAGCCTATTACGAATAAAAAGATATTGGGGATTGTAGTCGGAGCAATCGGTGCGCTGACACTGATTCTGAGCAGCCAAACATCGGGTGCCGGAAGCGATGGGCTTTGGGGCGACTTGCTTTGCTTGGCAGCACAACTCAGCTTCTCTATCTACCTAACCGTATTCAAAGGACTTACGCAGCAATACTCGGCAGTCACCATCAATAAGTGGATGTTTGTATTTGCGTCCATGTGTTACCTGCCGTTTACCTATCACGACATAGCGGTGATTGATTGGAGTACCATCTCCACACCGGCTATCTGGCAAGTATTGTATGTGGTACTGGGGGGTAGCTTCGTTGCTTATATCTGTATCATGACGGCTCAACGGTTGCTTCGACCAACGGTGGTGAGTATGTATAACTATATGCAGCCCATCATCTCGTCGATAGCGGCAGTGATTATGGGAGTAGGCACATTCGGTTGGCAGAAAGGCATTGCCATTGCACTTGTATTTATGGGTGTATGGATTGTGACACAAAGCAAGGCGAAAGCCGATATGGAAAAGGCAAAAAAATAGAACGCAGTATCTTTCGCCTGCGTTCTACTTAGTAATTGATTCTTTATTTTTTCAATGCTTCAAAGTAAGCATCCAGTAGCTTTTTGGCGGCTACAAAAGAGGTTAGGTTGCGGTCAAGCACCTGTTGTTCTCTTTCGCCCAGCATCTTTTCAATCATCGGATTGTGATAGAAGCTATCGCGAAGATGTTCGTTGATGGTTTCGTACATCCAGTATTTGCTTTGTTCGTTGCGACGGAAATCGAAATAGCCGTTTGCCTTAACAAAGTCGATGTATTGATAAACCATGTCCCAAATCTCTTTAACTCCCGTATTGTAGAACCCCGAATAAGTGAGCACCTGCGGAGTCCATCCCGACTCGGGTGCGGGAAACAGGTGCAACGCATTGCGAAATTGCGAAGCAGCCAGTTTGGCTTTATCGATGTTATTGCCGTCGGCTTTATTGATCACAATACCATCGGCCATCTCCATGATGCCTCGTTTGATGCCTTGCAGCTCATCGCCCGTTCCGGCCAGTTGAATGAGGAGAAAGAAATCGACCATCGAATGTACGGCAGTTTCACTTTGCCCCACTCCTACAGTTTCAACAAATATCTTATCAAAACCGGCAGCTTCGCAAAGCACAATCGTTTCGCGTGTTTTACGAGCTACACCGCCCAATGAACCTGCCGACGGACTGGGACGAATAAAGGAGTCGGGATGTACCGAGAGTTTCTCCATGCGAGTTTTATCGCCCAGAATACTACCTTTGCTCCGCTCACTGCTGGGGTCAATGGCCAATACAGCCAACTTTCCACCTTGCTGGAGCACATGCAATCCGAATACATCGATCGATGTACTCTTACCCGCACCGGGGACGCCGCTGATACCGATACGCACGGAGTTGCCTGCATAGGGCAAACATTTTTCAATGACCTCCTGTGCGATAACCTGATGTTCGGTTCTCACACTCTCTACCAGCGTCACAGCTCTACTCAGTGTGGTTACATCGCCCTTAATAATTCCTTCCACGTAATCGCCTACAGACAGATGACGTTTCTTAGTACGCTTCAGGTAAGGATTAACGGACGAGGGCTGCTCGATACCTTTATTCACTATCAGCCCTTTATACTCTTCGCTATTTTCGGGATGTACCATGATTAATTAAGAATTTAAAATGAAGACTTAAGAATGAACAGATCACACCCGCTTATCTCTTGAGGTTGATCTCTACCTTCGGATGCATCGGGTCGTTTGTAATCATCAGAATACGTAAATGACGTTTCTTCTTAGCCACCTCGTGCTTATGAATCGTTACACGTAGCTTCGTGCTTTCGCCGGGCTGCAACACTGTCTTCTTCAAACTGACTCCCACAGCCGGATTAAACACTTGAAGCTTGCTGATCTGCAAAGGAGAGCGACCGGTATTACTGATCACAATATCTTGCGATGCCTTACTTCTCTTTGCCAGACGCGAACTGAAGTTAATGTTCGTTTCGGACAAACGGATGGCAGGTGCATTCATTTTATCCTGCTCGCTCATCTTTGAGAAGTCGGGAAGCAATACGGCCGAAACCGGAATCTCGTTCTCATCGCTCACCTTATCACCGGCAAAACGTGCCAGGTAAACAGAGGCTTGTGTGAGTCCCAAATCGGTCAGTCCGTTAGAGTCGAGAGTTAGCTTGACCGTTCCTTTTTTACCTTTGAGCAGTACTTCGGGGGTCTTCTCCATTTTCAGATAAGGGGGCAAGTGCATCAATACCGGTTCGTAAGGGCGATCTGAGAGATTGACCACACTGAACGTAATCGAAGGCTGCTCGCCGCGATGAACTTCGGGGAAAGCAATTTCGGTTAAGTCGGTACGAATGTTACCGATCACATGCGGATGGGTTTTGGTGAAGTCTTTGACCTCTTGCACTACCTCGCCGGCAAATTTAAGATACACCAACTCGGGTTGTGCATTGCTGTAGATACCGATTGTTTTCTCGAAACGCCCCAATGCTTTGGCATCAAACGAGGCAGTTATCGCTCCCTTTGCACCGGGTGCAATGGGTGTTTTCGTCCAAGAAGCTACCGAACAGGCACACGAGGTGGTTACGTTGGTTAGCACCAACGGTTTATCACCTGTATTCGTAATGGTATACTCTACCGTAACCGGACGTTTCCATTCTATCTGCCCAAAATTGTGAGTTTCTTTGTTTGACGAGATACGAGGCTGTGCCAAAGCCATTACTGCACCCACAAAGGTAAAAGCAAACAGAGCGAGAATACGATTATATTTCATGTAGTTAGTTTCGTTTTATTGTTTAGAGAGGCAAAGTTACTACAAAAAAGTGAAATGCGGAAAGATATAGTGATAGAATTGAGTTACAAGGGTTTTGGTTGAAGTGGCGATAATCCGTGAAGCCATTACAATCCCTGCCGAAGCCAAATCCTGACGCCGCTACGTTACTTGTTCGTAACCATGCCCGAAAATGCGACAAACGGGTACGAATAGCGAAACAAGGCTCTAAGGAATAGTGAGTTATCCATAACTCATGCGAAAAATCAGGTTACGGAAAAAGATTGCGCCGTTCCTCCCCGTTTTGCGTACCAACACCGGACTCTTCACCAACTAATTTTGAAACCCAAAAATTAAGGACAATGAAGAGTACATTTTCAGTAATCTACTACCTCAAGCGTCAGGTAGTGAAAAAGGACGGGACAGTTCCCGTCATGGGACGCATCACGGTGGACGGCAGCCAGACACAGTTCAGCTGCAAACTGACTGTCGATCCGAAACTGTGGGACACCAAAGGTGGACGTGTCACGGGCAGAAGCACGGCGGCACTCGAAACGAACCGTATGCTTGACAAGATGCGGGTACGCATCAACAGGCATTATCAGGAAATCATGGAGCGTGACAACTTCGTCACGGCGGAGAAGGTGAAGAACGCCTTTCTCGGACTGGAACACCGCTACCACACGCTGATGCAGGTGTTCCGCCAGCACAACGAGGACTACGAGAAGCAGGTGGAGGCAGGCATGAAAGCCAAAGGCACGCTGCTGAAGTACCGCACCGTTTACAAGCACATGCAAGAGTTCCTCGACATCCGCTACCATGTGAAGGACATCGCCCTAAAAGAGCTTACCCCGGCTTTCATCTCCGACTTCGAGATGTTCCTGCGCACGGACAAGCACTGCTGCACCAATACCGTGTGGCTGTACGTCTGCCCGTTACGGACGATGGTATTCATCGCCATCAACAACGAGTGGCTGACGCGCGACCCGTTCCGCGAGTATGAAATCAAGAAGGAGGAAACAACACGCAGTTTCCTGACCAAAGATGAGATCCGCCTGCTGATGGAGGGGAAACTGAAAAACGCCAAACAGGAATTGTACCGCGACCTCTACCTGTTCTGCGCCTTCACGGGGCTGTCGTTCGCGGATATGCGCAACCTTACGGAAGAGAATATCCGCACCTACTTCGACGAACACGAGTGGATAAACATCAACCGCCAGAAAACGGGCGTGGTGTCCAACATCCGCCTGCTCGACATCGCCAACCGCATAATCGGCAAATACCGGGGACTGTGCGGGGACGGCAGGATATTTCCCGTTCCGCATTATAACACGTGCCTTGCCGGTATCCGTGCCGTCGCCAAGCGTTGCGGCATCACCAAGCATATCACGTGGCATCAGAGCCGCCACACGGCAGCCACGACGATATTCCTCTCCAACGGTGTTCCCATCGAAACGGTCAGCTCCATGCTCGGACACAAGAGCATAAAGACGACGCAGATTTACGCAAAGATAACCAAAGAGAAGCTCAATCAGGACATGGAGAACCTTGCCGCAAGATTGAACGGCGTCGAGGAATTTGCAGGTTGCACCATCTAAAAAGAAAAGCCATGAAACGTGACACAATCATCATCGAGGACAAGGCAGTCAGCGTAACCGGTAACGACGTGTGGATGACCGCCACCGAAATAGCCGGATTGTTCCATACGACCGTCCCGGCAGTGAACGCCGCCATCAGAGCCGTCCGCAAGTCGGACGTGCTGAACGACTACGAGGTGTGCCGCTACATGCAGCTTGAAAACGGGCTGCACGCGGACGTGTACGCCCTTGAAATCATCATCCCGGTCGCTTTCAGGGTGAATACCTACAACACCCACCTGTTCCGCACATGGCTGGTGGGAAAGGCACTCTCACAAGAGAAACGGCAGACATACGTGATGTTCATACAGAACGGAAAAGCCGGGTATTGCTGATTGCACATACCCCATAAGACAAGTAAACGGGTAGCACCACAAAAGGTGTCACCCGTTTACTTTTTCATGAAACCGCCTCACTCCAGCGGCTTGCGGTAGTTCGCTTCCAGTACCCCGCGCAGCCCCGTTTCCGGGTAAAGCACCTTCCCTCCCAAAAGTATGAAGGGCAACACGCGGTTGTTGCGGTATTCCTGCAAGGTGCGCCGGCTCACACGGAGCAGTTCCGACACCTCGCCGTCCGTCAGGTAACGTTCCCCGTCCAGCGGAGGACGGTAGCTTTCCAGAAATGCGGACAGCCATTTCGAGCCTTTGCGCATATCCTGCACCACAGAGGCTATCGGCTCGTCTTCCATCGTAAAAACATCGTTGTTCTCGTTCATCATAACTTCGGATTCAGTGGGTGAATAAATCAAATCATCTGCCGTGCGGATAGAGCGTGCCGACAAGCGGTATCAGCCGCTTCACCTCCTCTGGCTTGTAATAGAACCTGCGGTTTATCTGCGAGTAGCCGATAAGCCGCCTGTCACGCAGCGTCTGCAACGTGCGCGGGCTTATTCTCAACTGCCCGCAGACCTCCTCGCCCGTGAGCCATCTTTCCATGCGCCCCGTGTCGCTTTTGCGCCTCAGGGCGGCGACCTTCTCCGAGAGTGCGCCGAATGCCGCCACCATCATCTCGAAAGTCTTTTTCTCGATAGATACTATTTCCATATTCATGTCATTTAGAGTTTGCCGCAAAGGTAACGAAACGGCATACAAGACGTATCGTTTTCCGCTGAAAGGCTGCCTGTTGCGCCGTTTGACCGGGTTACGGAGCCATCTTCCGCAAAAATCTTACGTGAGTCACGTAGTGAGTTGTTAAAGCCCCTTTTGTTTATTGCCGAATTTTGTCGCAGAAACAAAAAGAAAGGACTGAACATGAAAGTGATAACAATGGAAAGTTCCGCCTACAAGGAGATGATGGCGCAGATTGCGAACATCGCAGGGTACATCCGCGAGGCAAGGGACGAGAAGAAACGGAAGCGGGAAACCGAAGACAAGCTGCTTGACACGGCACAGGCGGCGAAGATGCTCAACGTGAGCAAGCGCACCATGCAGCGTATGCGCACCGACCACCGTATCGAGTATGTGGTGGTACGCGGAAGCTGCCGCTACCGCCTTTCCGAGATACTGCGGCTATTGGAGGACAACACAGTAAGGAACGAGGAAGGGACAATAGACACCCTGTTCCACAACCACACGCTGCGCACGGGCGGCAAACCAAAAGGAAGGAGGACATAGGTCATGGAACTGCTCACACGAAACAACTTCGAGGGCTGGATGCAGAAGCTGATGGAACGGCTCGACCGTCAGGACGAACTGCTGCTGGCGATGAAGGCTGAGGGGAAACAGCCCACTATCACGGAAAGCATCCGCCTTTTCGACAATCAGGATTTGTGCATGTTGCTCCAGATAAGCAAACGCACCCTCCAACGCTACCGCAGCGTAGGCGCATTGCCCTACAAGACGCTGGGCAAGAAGACCTATTACAGCGAGGAGGACGTGCTGACATTCCTTTCCAACCATATCAAGGACTTCAAAAAGGAAGATATAGCCTTCTACAAGGCTCGTATCCATAATTTCTTTCATAAATAACCCATTAAAACATTTTTCAGATGGCAAAGAAAAAAGACGAAAAGGACGTGCTGGTAGTCCGTGACGAGAAGACAGGCGAGATCAGCGTGGTAGCCGGGCTGAACGCGGACGGCACACCCAAGCGCACCCCCGCAAAAGCGGAGAACGCGCAGAGTTTCCTGCAATTCGACCGACATGGCGACGTGCTGGACAACTTCTTCAAGAACTTCTTCCGGCAGTGCAAGGAACCCAGCCGCTTCGGTTTCTACCGCATTGCGGCAGACCAAGCTGAAAATCTCTTAGAGGTGATGAAGCAACTGCTGAAAGACCCCGAAGCGAACAAGGAGCTGCTCGCCCCTCACAAGGTGGACACCTCCGACTATGAGAAGAAGGTGCAGGAAGAGATGGCAGCACAACAGACAGAGAAACAAGAACCTCAAAAACAGGAGAACATGGAACAACGGAAAGAACAGCAACAGGACAAATCCGAACAGATGCAGGGCAAACGTGGCTACCAGCCCATCGACGAGAGTAAAATCAACTGGCAGGAGCTGGAGGACAGATGGGGCGTAAAGCGGGACAACCTTGAAAAGTCCGGCGACCTTACGAAGATGCTCAACTATGGCAAGTCCGACTTGGTAAAGGTCAAACCGACCTTCGGCGGCGAATCATTCGAGCTGGACGCCCGCCTCTCCTTCAAGAAGGACGGTGAGGGAAACATCAGCCTCGTGCCGCACTTCATCCGCAAGGAGCAGAAGCTGGATGAGTACAAGGAACACAAATTCTCCGACAATGACCGGAAGAACCTCCGCGAAACGGGCAATCTCGGTAGGGTCGTGGACATTGTGGACAGGGAAACGGGCGAGATCATCCCCTCCTACATCAGCATCGACCGCAAGACGAATGAAATCACGGACATTCCGGCAAGCAGGGTGCGCATCCCGGAGCGCATCGGCAAGACGGAAATCACCACGCAGGAGCGGGACATGCTCCGCGCCGGACTGCCCGTACGCGACAAGCTCATCGAGCGCAACGACGGCAGAAAGTTCGTCACCACCCTGCAAGTGAACGTGGAGCAGCGCGGCGTGGAGTTCGTGCCGGGAACCGGCAAGTCGCCCCGTACCGCACAGACACAGGAAACCAAAGGCGACACATCGAAAAGTCAGGCGCAGGGCGGGGAAAATGCCGCACAGACCAAGAAGGAGCAACGCCGCAACACGTGGACGAACGAGGACGGCAGCATCCGCCCCATCAGCAAATGGAGCGGCGTGAGCTTCACCGACCAGCAGAAAGCCGACTATGTGGCGGGTAAAGCCGTGAAGCTGGAGAACGTGACCGACAAGCAGGGCTTCCATGCCACGATGTATATCAAGTTCAACCCGGAGAAGGGACGCCCGTACCGCTACGACACGAACCCTGACAATGCACAGCAGGTTGCTCCGTCCAACGAGAGCCGCACGCAGGTGGCGGTGAACAACGATGGCAAGACCAACGAGGCTACAAAGAATCTGAGAGAGCCGTTGCAGAAAGGTCAGACCAACCCGAAGGACGCCCGCCAGCAACAGCAGCAGGAGAAGCCGCAGAAGAAAACGGGCAAGGGCATGAAAATGTAATCCCGTGTCCGCCACTGAATCCAAAATAAAATCCAAAGTATCAACAAAAAAGAAGAAGACATGAAGACAATCATTGCAGAAAAGCCCTCCGTGGCACGTGAAATCGCCCGCATCGTGGGCGCGACAAAGAGAGAGGAAGGATATTTCGAGGGAGGCGGTTATGCCGTGACATGGGCATTCGGACACCTCGTTCAGCTTGCCATGCCCGACGGCTACGGCGTGCGCGGATTTGTCCGTGACAACCTCCCGATTATTCCCGACACATTCACGCTCGTCCCCCGTCAGGTCAGGACGGAGAAAGGTTACAAGCCCGACAGCGGCGTGGTGTCGCAGATAAAAGTCATCAAAAGACTGTTCGACACAAGCGAACATATCATCGTGGCGACCGATGCCGGACGCGAGGGAGAGCTTATCTTCCGCTACCTCTACCACTATACGGGTTGCACCACTCCTTTCGTGCGCCTGTGGATCAGCTCTCTCACCGACAAAGCTATCCGCGAGGGACTGCGGAAACTCGAAGACGGCAGCAAATACGACAACCTCTACCTCGCCGCCAAAGCGCGGAGCGAATCCGACTGGCTCGTGGGCATCAACGGCACACAGGCGTTATCCATCGCCGCCGGACACGGCACGTATTCCGTGGGGCGGGTGCAGACACCAACGTTGGCTATGGTATGTGAACGCTACTGGGAGAACCGCCGCTTTACGTCCGAAGCATTCTGGCAGCTCCATATCGCAACGGACGGTTGCGACGGCGAAGTCGTGAAATTCTCATCCTCCGAGAAATGGAAAGAGAAAGAACCGGCGATGGAACTATATAATAAGGTAAAGGCGGCAGGTTGCGCCACTGTCACGAAAGCCGAGCGCAAGGAGAAGACGGAGGAAACTCCCTTGCTCTACGACCTGACCACGCTCCAGAAAGAAGCCAACGCCAAGCACGGCTTCACGGCGGAACAGACGCTTGAAATCGCGCAGAAACTCTACGAAAAGAAGTTGATAACCTATCCGAGAACGGGAAGCCGCTACATCCCCGAAGACGTGTTTGCCGAAATTCCCAAACTGCTCGCTTTCATCGGCACACAGCCCGAATGGAAAGACAAGGTGCGGGCAAAAGCCGCCCCGACACGCCGCAGCGTGGACGACGGCAAGGTGACAGACCACCATGCCCTGCTCGTCACGGGTGAGAAACCGCTCTTCCTCTCCAAAGAGGACAATACCATCTATCAGATGATTGCCGGGCGCATGGTCGAGGCATTCTCTGAGAAATGCGTCAAGGATGTGACCACTGTCACGGCGGAATGTGCCGGAGTGGAGTTTACCGTAAAAGGCAGCGTCGTGAAGCAAACCGGATGGCGTGCCGTCTATGGCGAGGAAAAAGAGGAAATTACCATCCCCGGCTGGCAGGAAGGCGACACGCTGACACCGAAAGGCTCGTCCATTACCGAAGGAAAGACCAAACCCAAGCCGCTGCATACCGAAGCCACCCTGCTCTCGGCAATGGAAACGGCGGGCAAGGAAATTGAGGACGACGCACTGCGGCAGGCGATGAAGGACTGTGGCATCGGTACTCCCGCCACACGCGCCTCCATCATCGAAACGCTTTTCAAGCGCGGTTACATGGAACGCTGCAAGAAGTCGCTTGTTCCCACCGAAAAAGGACTTGCCCTCAATTCCGTCGTCAAGACGATGCGCATCGCCGATGTTGCCATGACGGGCGAATGGGAAAAGGAGCTGGCGCGTATCGAGCGCGGGGAACTGTCCGACGACACCTTCCGCAAGGAGATAGAGGCGTACACACGTGAGATAACCTCCGAACTGATCTCGTGCGACAAGCTCTTCGGCAGCCGTGACTCCGGCTGCGCGTGTCCCAAGTGTGGCACGGGCAGGATGCGGTTCTACGGCAAGGTGGTACGCTGCGACAACACGGAGTGCGGACTGCCCGTGTTCCGGCTGAAAGCGGGACGCACCCTGTCCGACGATGAAATCAAAGACCTGCTCACCGAAGGGCATACCAAGCTGCTCAAAGGGTTCAAGAGCAAACAGGGCAAGAGTTTCGATGCTGTTGTCGCCTTTGACGGGGAATATAACACGACTTTTGTGTTCCCGGAGGCTAAAAAGGACAAGAAATTTTCAGGACGGAAGAAATAGTATTAACTTTGCCACTTGTTCAGAGTAATGAATTGTTCTTCGATACCGGATTACACTCATACTTTGGATTTAGTGGTGGCACTCGGAGGGATACCGAGTGCCTTTTTCTTCCTTTTTCCAACCGATTATCCCGTTAATTATCAATCCGCTAAATCCAAAGTAATGAACAACAAGAAGAAAAACGAGGGTCAGACCGACTTTTCCTATTACGGTCTGTACCTGCTGGACTATCTCCGCACGAACAAGTTTGAACAGGCTGACGACACCGCTTTCATACGGGAACGGGCCGACCGTGCCGCCGAAACGTATGAGAGGGCACGGCTTGAAGGCTATCCCGCCGATGGTGCGCAGGAACTGGCGATGGACACGCTGCTGCGCGGGCTGCATTATTCCCGTTACGCCATCCTCCGCGAAGTCGTGGAAAACGAGTTTGCCGATGAAGTGCCGGAAGAGAAGCGTGAAGCCTTTGTCCTGAAACTGCTGCCGCTTGTCGGCAACGTGTTCTCCGTCTATGACCTCTCGGATGACAATTTCGCCCTGTCTTCCGATTACGACCTGCTCTACACGGAGCTGACGGGAGCAACCGTCCTTTACTTAGACGAATATGGCGTTTAACCGCAAACAGAAACTGCGGGACAACATCGAGGCGATACGGACGGCATTCATCCTTGACAGGGAAAATAGGACAGCGACAACCGAAGAGCGTGCCATACTTCAAAGGTACTGCGGTTTCGGCGGTCTGAAATGTATCCTCAACCCTGCAAAGGAACTGACGGATGCCGTCCGGTGGGCGAAATCCGACCTCGAACTGTTCGCCCCGACGGTGGAGCTGCACAGGCTTATCCGTGAGAACAGCAAGGACGAAACAGAGTACAAGCGGTTTGTGGATTCGCTGAAAGCGTCCGTGCTGACCGCTTTCTACACCCCCAAAGAGATAACCGACACCATCGCGGACGTGCTGGCAGATTACAGCGTCCGCCCCGCCCGTATGCTCGAACCGTCGGCAGGTGTCGGCGTGTTCGTGGATTCCATGCTGCGGCACAGCCCCAATGCGGATGTGATGGCTTTCGAGAAGGATCTGCTCACGGGTACAATCTTGAGGCATCTCTATCCCGACCAGAAAATGCGCACCTGCGGTTTTGAGAAAATCGAAAGACCGTTCAACAATTATTTCGACTTGGCGGTGTCCAACATTCCGTTCGGTGACATTGCCGTGTTCGACGCGGAGTTTCAGCGGAGCGACTCTTTCGGCAGACGCTCCGCCCAGAAAACCATCCACAACTATTTCTTTCTCAAAGGACTGGATGCCGTGCGTGACGGCGGTATCGTGGCGTTCATCACCTCGCAAGGGGTATTGAATAGCACCAAGACCTCCGTGCGTAACGAGCTGTTCAGTCAGGCCAATCTGGTATCCGCGATACGCCTGCCCAACAACCTGTTCACGGACAACGCGGGCACGGAGGTGGGCAGTGACCTGATTGTCCTGCAAAAGAACCTCAGCAAGAAGGAAATGTCGCAGGACGAGCGGCTGATGACCGTGATACAGACGGACACGAAAACCGCCCTGACCGACAACGCCTATTTCATCCACCACCCGGAACGCATCGTGCATACGATGGCGAAACTTGACACAGACCCCTACGGGAAGCCCGCTATGGTTTATCTGCACGAGGGCAAGGCAGCAGGCATCGCCGGGGATTTGCGCCGTATGCTCGACGAGGATTTCCATTACAGGCTTGCCATGCGCTTGTATTCGGGTTCAATCCGGCAGGCAGGAACGGAAGAAAAAGTTGCCGTTCAAAATAAAGTAGAGCGTCCTGCCATAAAATTGGAAACAGTATCCTCGGCGCAGACGGTGGAAACTCCGACAGAAAAGCCGCAACCCGCAGATGAAAAGCCGGAGATAGAACCGCGCCCGCAATATTCCGCAGGCGTGCAGCTCACCCTGCTTGACCTCTGGGGGATGACGGAAGAGGTCAGCCAACCGAAAACCTCCAAAAAGAAAAAGACGGTGAAAAAGGCAGTTACGGCAAAGTCCACTCCGCCCAAACCGAAAGTCACGGTTACACCGACAGCTCCAACTGCAAAACCCGCAATGGAGAATAAGGAGGTGAAAGCGGAGAACACCGCCAAGCCTGCCGACCCGGACGACATCTATGCCACACTGGACTGGGATACCAATCCTCCCATCAACGGTTTCTATGAAATGATGATGGGTTTGACGCCGGAGCGTAGGAAAGAACTTCGGGAACTGGCAAGGCAGCATAACGAGAAACAAGTGGCGGAAAAGACGGAAGTGAAAGCCGTGCCGGAAACTTCCCGTGAGCAGCCACGACAGGAGGAAACACAGCCGGAGGCAGTCGCCGCACCTGCCGTTACAGATACCCCATCGGAAGCGGTGGGGACTTTCCTTTTCCCCGACATCGAAGCGGAAAAGCCGAAGGAGGAAGTCGTGGACCTTTCTCCGCGTGCCTACCACCGCACGCCGGAGATGCACCTGCGCGAAGGGTCGCTGGTGGCTGACCGGGGGCGTCATAACATCGGCTACCTGAAAGACATCACGCCATACGGGGCGACATTCCAGCCGCTCGACCTGAAAGGATACCAGAAGGAAAAGGCGTTGTTGTATGTGTCGCTGCGTGACGCCTACGAGCGTCTGTACCGTTATGAATCGCTCCGGCGCGAGGCAAATGTTCCGTGGCGAGAGCATCTGAATACCTGTTACGATGAGTTTGTCATGCGCTACGGCAACCTCAACGCCAAGCAGAACGTGAAGTTAGTGATGATGGATGCGGGCGGGCGCGACATCCTTTCGCTGGAACGGATGGAAAACGGAAAGTTCGTCAAGGCGGACATCTTCGAGCATCCTGTTTCCTTCGCGGTGGAGAGCCATGCCAACGTAGGCTCTCCCGAAGAAGCCCTGTCTGCGTCGCTCAACAAATATGGTACGGTCAATCTCGACTATATGCGGGAGATAACCGACAGCACGGCGGAGGATTTGCTCACTGCCCTGCAAGGGCGCATCTACTACAATCCGCTCGTGACCGGTTACGAAATCAAAGACCGTTTCATCGCCGGAAATGTCATAGAGAAAGCGGAACGCATAGAGGCATGGATGGGTGACAATCCCGAAAATGAGCGTATGCCGGAGGTGAAGCAGGCGTTGGAGGCTCTGAAAGATGCCGAGCCGCAGCGCATCGCCTTCGAGGATCTGGACTTCAATTTCGGGGAACGCTGGATTCCGACGGGTGTCTATGCCGCCTACATGAGCCGGCTGTTCGACACGGAGGTGAAAATCGCCTATTCCGCAAGCATGGACGAGTTTTCGGTGGTGTGCGGCTACCGCACCATGAAAATCACGGACGAGTTTCTGGTGAAGGGGTATTACCGGAACTATGACGGTATGCACCTCCTAAAACACGCCCTGCACAACACCTGCCCTGACATGATGAAGTCCATCGGCAAGGACGAGCATGGCAACGACATCAAGATGCGCGACAGCGAGGGAATACAACTCGCCAACGCCAAGATTGACGAGATACGAAACGGCTTCTCCGAATGGCTCGAAGAGCAGTCGCCGCAGTTCAAGGAGCGGCTTGTGACGATGTATAACCGCAAGTTCAACTGTTTCGTGCGCCCGCGCTACGACGGCTCCCATCAGACCTTTCCCGACCTCAACCTGAAAGGGCTGGCAAGCCGGGGTATCAAGAGCGTCTATCCCTCACAGATGGATTGCGTCTGGATGTTGAAACAGAACGGCGGCGGAATTTGCGACCACGAGGTGGGAACCGGTAAGACGCTGATAATGTGCATCGCCGCGCATGAGATGAAGCGTCTGAATTTGGCACACAAGCCGATGATTATCGGGCTGAAAGCCAACGTTGCGGAGATTGCAGCCACCTATCAGGCGGCATATCCCAACGCACGTATTCTGTACGCTTCGGAGAAGGACTTTTCGACCGCCAACCGTGTGCGCTTCTTCAATAATATAAAGAACAACGACTACGATTGCGTCATCATGTCGCACGACCAGTTCGGCAAGATACCGCAGTCGCCGGAATTGCAGCAGCGCATCCTGCAAGCAGAGCTTGACACGGTGGAGGAAAACCTCGAAGTGCTACGGCAGCAGGGAAAGAACGTGTCGCGGGCGATGCTGAAAGGATTGGAGAAGCGCAAGCACAACCTTGAAGCGAAGCTGGAGAAGGTGGAACACGCCATAAAGTCACGCACGGACGACGTGGTGGATTTCAAGCAGATGGGCATCGACCACATCTTCATAGATGAGAGCCACCAGTTCAAGAATCTGACTTTCAACACGCGCCACGACCGTGTGGCGGGATTGGGAAACAGCGAGGGAAGCCAGAAGGCACTTAACATGCTCTTTGCCATACGCACCATACAGGAGCGCACAGGAAAAGACTTGGGTGCGACCTTCCTCTCCGGCACGACTATCAGCAACTCACTGACTGAATTGTACCTGCTGTTCAAGTACCTGCGCCCGAAGGAGCTGGAACGGCAGGACATAAGGTGTTTCGACGCTTGGGCGGCGATATTTGCCAAGAAGACGACGGATTTTGAATTTAACGTGACGAACAATGTGGTCCAGAAGGAGCGTTTCCGCTACTTCATCAAAGTGCCGGAGCTTGCCGCCTTCTATAATGAAATCACGGACTACCGCACGGCGGAGGATGTGGGCGTTGACCGTCCTGCCAAGAACGAGATACTGCACCATATACCGCCCACGCCGGAACAGGAGGACTTCATACAGAAACTGATGCAGTTCGCCAAGACGGGCGATGCCACCTTGTTGGGCAGGCTGCCGCTTTCGGAAACGGAAGAAAAGGCGAAGATGCTCATCGCCACGGACTATGCCCGGAAAATGGCACTCGACATGCGCATGATAGACCCGAATTACGAAGATCATCCCGACAACAAAGCGAGTCACTGTGCCAAGATGATCGCGGAGTATTATCAAAAATACGACGCCCAGAAAGGCACGCAGTTCGTTTTCTCTGATTTGGGGACATACCAGCCGGGCGACGGGTGGAACGTCTATTCGGAAATCAAGCGCAAACTGACGGAGGACTACGGTATACCGCCAAGCGAGGTGCGCTTCATTCAGGAGTGCAAGACCGACAAGGCGCGGAAGGCGGTGATAGACGCCATGAACGCCGGGACGGTGCGTGTGCTGTTCGGCTCTACCTCTATGCTCGGAACGGGTGTGAACGCCCAGAAACGGTGTGTGGCTATCCATCATCTCGATACGCCGTGGCGACCGTCCGACTTGCAACAGCGTGACGGACGCGGAGTTAGGGCAGGTAATGAGATTGCCAAACATTTCGCCGGGAACAACGTGGATGTAATCATCTACGCGGTGGAGAAGTCACTGGACAGCTACAAGTTCAACCTCCTGCACTGCAAGCAGACTTTCATAAGCCAGCTCAAAAGCGGTGCGATGGGTGCGCGTACCATCGACGAGGGGGCAATGGACGAAAAATCGGGCATGAATTTCTCGGAATACATGGCGTTGCTCTCCGGCAATACCGACCTGTTGGACAAGGCGAAACTGGAAAAGCGGATCGCATCGCTCGAAGGGGAACGCAAGTCGTTCAACAAGGGCAAGCGTGATTCGGAGTTCAAGCTGGAGTCAAAGACCGGCGAGTTGCGCAACAACACGGCTTTCATAGATGCCATGACGGAGGACTGGAACCGCTTCCTGTCGGTGGTGCAGACCGACAAGGAGGGCAACCGCCTTAATATAATAAAGGTGGACGGAGTGGATTCCGCCGATGAGAAGGTCATCGGAAAGCGTTTGCAGGAGATAGCCAAGAATGCCACGACCGGAGGGTTGTACACGCAGGTCGGTGAACTTTACGGTTTTCCGATAAAGGTGGTGAGCGAAAGGATACTCAAAGAGGGATTGGAGTTCACCGACAACCGCTTCGTGGTCGAGGGGAACTACAAGTACACCTACAACAACGGGCATCTGGCGATGGCTGACCCGTTGGCCGCCGCCCGCAACTTCCTCAACGCGATGGAGAGGATACCCTCCATCATCGACCAGTACAAGGCGAAGAACGAGGTGCTGGAGATGGAGATACCGCAGTTACAGGAGATAGCGGGTAAGGTGTGGAAGAAGGAGGACGAGCTGAAGCAGTTGAAGTCCGAACTTGCCGCCCTTGACCGAAAAATTCAGCTGGAGCTTGCGCCACCCACGCCCGAAGTCGCAGAAAAGGAGAATGAAGGGCAACAGCTCAAGCCGGAAGCGGAAGATGTGAGGAACAGGCAGGCGCAATATCCCGAAAATGCACCGCCGCAGATACGCAGTCCGGCGGATAGTATCGTTGCCAACCATGTCATAATCGGGCGTCCGGGACTGTATGCCAAGGAGGAAACCCGGTCCAAAGGATTGAAAATATAACCTAAGGAATTTTATCTGAAGTATTAATAAGGGCTATCCCAAAAGGTCTAAAAGTAAATTTTATCCTTTCTGCAAGTATCTATAGGATGGCAACTGCATTTTTTTCTTTTTGGGCAGCCCTTATTAAAATTTATTCTTATTTTAGGTTATATACATTCATGTCCATTTATGTAAAAAATTCCTGCTGACCTTGTTTATGTCTTGTCAGTCACCATTTGCAAAACCATATTTGACCCTCAAAGAGGCTGAATTTGATAAGTAACTTGCTACATACTCATAATAAGGAGCTAAATAGAACACGAATGGGAAATACACAAATGCTAAACTAAAGAAGATATTGGCCAAAATAAACGCTATACCGAGAGAGAAACTTGATTTTTCAACTTCCTAAAACGGTGTTGTTCAAACATTTCTACTTATTTGTACTTGCCAGTTGAACCTACGCTTCCCTAATAAAATGTCTATGGTAAAAAGTTAAAAAATCCTCCCACTTTTGTTAGATATATTTTTTTGTGTAATTTTGTAATCGTTATGCGGCAGTAATAATATACATATTAATACGAGTTAGTAATCCTGTAGTTCTCATATGCTACGAGGAGGTATTAAAAGGTGCGTTTCGACAATGCATCTACTGTAGTATATTATTGCTTAATCCAAATGAATATTATAAATTTAGGAATTCTTGCTCACATTGATGCAGGAAAAACTTCCGTAACCGAGAATCTGCTGTTTGCCAGTGGAGCAACGGAAAAGTGCGGCCGTGTGGATAATGGTGACACCATAACGGACTCTATGGATATAGAGAAACGTAGAGGAATTACTGTCCGGGCTTCTACGACATCTATTATCTGGAATGGAGTGAAATGCAATATCATTGACACTCCGGGACACATGGATTTTATTGCGGAAGTGGAGCGGACATTCAAAATGCTTGATGGAGCAGTCCTCATCTTATCCGCAAAGGAAGGCATACAAGCGCAGACAAAGTTGCTGTTCAGTACTTTACAAAAGCTGCAAATCCCGACAATTATATTTATCAATAAGATTGACCGTGCCGGTGTGAATTTGGAGCGTTTGTATATGGATATAAAAACAAATCTGTCGCAAGATGTCCTGTTTATGCAAACTGTTGTCGATGGATCGGTTTATCCGGTTTGCTCCCAAACATATATAAAGGAAGAATACAAAGAATTTGTATGCAACCATGACGACGATATATTAGAACGATATTTGGCGGATAGCGAAATTTCACCGGCTGATTATTGGAATACGATAATCGCTCTTGTGGCAAAAGCCAAAGTCTATCCGGTGCTACATGGATCAGCAATGTTCAATATCGGTATCAATGAGTTGTTGGACGCCATTTCTTCTTTTATACTTCCTCCGGCATCAGTCTCAAACAGACTTTCAGCTTATCTCTATAAGATAGAGCATGACCCCAAAGGGCATAAAAGAAGTTTTCTTAAAATAATTGACGGAAGTCTGAGACTTCGAGACGTTGTAAGAATCAACGATTCGGAAAAATTCATCAAGATTAAAAATCTAAAGACTATTTATCAGGGCAGAGAGATAAATGTTGATGAAGTGGGTGCCAATGATATCGCGATTGTAGAAGATATAGAAGATTTTCGAATCGGAGATTATTTAGGTGCTAAACCTTGTTTGATTCAAGGATTATCTCATCAGCATCCCGCTCTCAAATCCTCCGTCCGGCCAAATAAGCCCGAAGAGAGAAGCAAGGTGATATCCGCTCTGAATACATTGTGGATTGAAGACCCGTCTTTGTCCTTTTCCATAAACTCATATAGTGATGAATTGGAAATCTCGTTATATGGTTTGACCCAAAAGGAAATCATACAGACATTGCTGGAAGAACGATTTTCCGTAAAGGTCCATTTTGATGAGATCAAGACTATCTACAAAGAACGACCTATAAAAAAGGTCAATAAGATTATTCAGATCGAAGTACCACCCAACCCTTACTGGGCCACAATAGGGCTGACTCTTGAACCCTTACCGTTAGGGGCAGGGTTGCAAATCGAAAGTGACATCTCCTATGGTTATCTGAACCATTCTTTTCAAAATGCCGTTTTTGAAGGGATTCGTATGTCTTGCCAATCTGGTTTACATGGATGGGAAGTGACAGATCTGAAAGTAACTTTTACTCAAGCCGAGTATTATAGCCCGGTAAGTACACCTGCTGATTTCAGACAGCTGACCCCTTATGTCTTCAGGCTGGCTTTGCAACAGTCAGGTGTGGACATTCTCGAACCGATGCTCTGTTTTGAGTTGCAGATACCCCAAGTAGCGAGTTCCAAAGCTATTACAGATTTGCAAAAACTGATGTCTGAGATTGAAGACATCAGTTGTAATAATGAGTGGTGTCATATTAAAGGGAAAGTTCCATTAAATACAAGTAAAGACTATGCCTCAGAAGTAAGTTCGTACACTAAGGGCTTAGGCATTTTTATGGTTAAGCCATGTGGGTATCAAATAACAAAAGACGGTTATTCTGATAATATCCGCATGAACGAAAAAGATAAACTTTTATTCATGTTCCAAAAATCAATGTCATTAAAATAATGGAGCGGTCAGGAAATTTCTATAAGGCAATACGGTTGGGATATATACTTATCTCCATTCTTATCGGATGTATGGCATATAATAGCCTCTATGAATGGCAGGAGATAGAAGCATTAGAACTTGGCAATAAAAAAATAGACGAGCTCCGAAAAGAAATAAACAATATCAATATTCAAATGATAAAATTTTCTCTATTGGGTGAAACAATACTGGAATGGAACGATAAAGATATCGAGCATTACCATGCACGGCGTATGGCAATGGACAGTATGCTCTGCCGTTTCAAGGCCACCTATCCAGCAGAGCGCATCGATAGTGTGCGCAGTCTTTTAGAGGATAAGGAACGACAGATGTTCCAGATAGTCCGGTTAATGGATGAACAACAATCTATTAACAAGAAGATAGCCAATCAAATTCCGGTTATTGTACAGAAAAGTGTGCAGGAACAGTCCAAAAAGCCAAAACGAAAAGGTTTCTTAGGCATATTCGGCAAAAAAAAGGAAGTAACTCCAGCAGTATCAACCACTATCCTTCATTCGGTCAATAGAAACGTAATCAGCGAACAGAAAGTGCAGGATCGCCAATTGTCGGAACAAGCCGACAGCCTTGCAGCTCGTAATGCAGAACTTAACAGACAACTGCAAGAATTGATTTGCCAAATAGAAGAAAAGGTACAAACCGAACTGCAAAGCCGGGAAAACGAAATAGTTGCCATGCGTGAAAAGTCATTTATGCAAGTAGGCGGTTTAATGGGATTCGTTCTTCTATTGTTGTTAATTTCCTACATCATCATACATCGTGATGCAAAAAGCATTAAACAATACAAGCACAAGACAACTGATTTGATAAGGCAACTGGAACAATCCGTACAACGGAACGAGGCACTGATAACGTCAAGGAAGAAGGCGGTACATACTATCACCCATGAACTGCGCACACCGCTGACAGCAATAACAGGCTATGCCGGACTGATACGGAAAGAACAGTGTGAGGATAAGTCCGGGCAGTATATCCAAAACATACTGCAATCCTCCGACCGTATGCGGGATATGCTTAACACTTTGCTTGACTTCTTCCGCCTGGACAACGGCAAGGAACAGCCCCGTCTGTCACCCTGCCGGATTTCAGCAATCACGCACACACTTGAAACGGAGTTCATGCCTGTTGCCGTGAACAAAGGGCTGTCCTTGTCCGTGAAGACTGGACACGATGCCATTGTATTGACCGACAAAGAGCGAATAATACAAATCGGGAATAACCTGCTGTCAAACGCTGTCAAGTTCACAGAAGAAGGCGGTGTTTCTTTGATTACTGAATATGATAATGGAGTTCTGACACTGGTCGTTGAAGATACAGGTACAGGCATGACAGAAGAGGAACAGAAACAAGCGTTCGGTGCGTTTGAACGTCTATCAAATGCCGCCGCAAAGGAGGGTTTCGGGCTTGGGCTTGCCATAATGCGTAATATTGTGTCGATGCTTGGCGGAACAATCCGTTTAGACAGCAAGAAAGGGAAAGGCAGTCGTTTCACAGTTGAAATTTCTATGCAGGAAGCTGAAGAACAGCTTGGATATACAAGCAATACACCTGTTTATCATAACAATAAATTCCATGATGTTGTCGCCATTGACAATGATGAGGTATTACTTCTGATGCTGAAAGAGATGTATTCCCAAGAAGGAATACACTGCGACACTTGCACCGATGCTGCGGCACTGATGGAAATGATACGCCAGAAAGAATACAGCCTGTTGCTGACAGACTTGAATATGCCCGATATAAACGGTTTCGAATTGCTGGAACTGTTGCGTTCGTCCAACGTGGGCAATTCACCAACAATCCCGGTGGTTGTGGCAACCGCTTCGGGCAGTTGTAACAAAGGGGAACTATTGGCAAAAGGCTTTGCCGGATGCCTGTTCAAACCGTTCTCCATATCGGAACTGATGGAGGTTTCCGACAGGTGTGCCATAAAAGCGACACCGGACGGGAAACCGGACTTTTCCGCCTTATTGTCCTATGGCAATGAAGCCGTCATGCTGGAAAAGTTGATAACTGAAACAGAAAAGGAAATGCAGGCGGTACGGGATGCAGCAAAAGAAAAAGACCTGCAAAAGCTGGATTCCCTGATCCACCACCTGCGCAGTTCGTGGGAGGTGCTCCGTGCCGACCAACCGCTGAATGTACTTTACGGATTGCTTCGTGGCGATGCTCTCCCGGATGGTGAAGCGTTAAGCCATGCCGTGACTGCCGTGCTGGATAAGGGAGTGGAAATAATACGGTTGGCAGAAGAGGAAAGGAGAAAATACGAAGATGAATAAGACAAAAATAATTGTGGTGGAAGACAACATCGTGTATTGCGAATATGTCTGCAATATGCTGTCACGGGAGGGCTACCGCAATATGAAGGCTTACCACCTCTCAACCGCGAAGAAACATCTGCAACAGGCAACAGATAATGATATCGTGGTTGCCGACCTGCGTCTGCCTGACGGCAGTGGCATAGACCTTTTGTGCTGGATGCGAAAGGAGGGAAAGATGCAGCCCTTCATCATTATGACCGACTACGCCGAAGTTAATACCGCCGTGGAAAGCATGAAACTCGGCTCGATAGACTATATTCCCAAACAGCTTGTGGAGGATAAACTTGTCCCCCTGATCCGTTCCATACTGAAAGAACGTCAGGCAGGACAACGCCGTATGCCTATATTCGCCCGTGAAGGTTCCGCCTTTCAGAAAATCATGCACCGCATAAGGCTGGTAGCCGCCACCGATATGAGCGTGATGATATTTGGTGAGAACGGCACGGGCAAGGAGCATATTGCCCACCTGTTGCATGACAAGAGCAAACGTGCAGGCAAGCCATTTGTGGCGGTGGACTGCGGTTCACTCTCCAAAGAGCTTGCACCGTCGGCTTTCTTCGGACACGTCAAAGGTGCATTTACAGGTGCGGACAATGCCAAGAAAGGATATTTCCATGAGGCGGAAGGCGGCACGTTGTTTCTGGACGAGGTAGGAAACCTCGCGTTGGAAACCCAACAGATGTTGCTCCGTGCCATACAGGAGAGGCGGTATCGCCCGGTCGGAGACAAGGCAGACCGGAATTTCAATGTCCGCATCATCGCTGCTACCAATGAAGATTTGGAGGTATCGGTGAATGAAAAGCGTTTTCGGCAGGATCTTCTGTACCGCCTGCACGACTTCGGGATAACCGTTCCTCCGTTGCGTGACTGTCAAGAAGACATTATGCCGCTGGCAGAGTTCTTCCGTGATATGGCAAACAGAGAGCTGGAGTGTAGCGTGAGCGGGTTCAGTTCCGAAGCACGTAAAGCGTTGCTGACACACGCATGGCCGGGCAACGTGCGGGAACTTCGGCAGAAAGTTATGGGTGCTGTATTGCAGGCGCAGGAAGGTGTTGTCATGAAAGAGCATCTGGAACTTGCCGTGACGAAACCGACCTCTACTGTCAGCTTCGCCTTGCGCAATGACGCGGAGGATAAGGAGCGGATATTGCGTGCGTTGAAACAGGCAAACGGCAACCGGAGTGTCGCCGCAGAACTGCTCGGCATAGGCAGGACAACACTATACAGCAAACTTGAAGAGTATGGACTTAAATATAAATTCAAGCAATCATAGCCCGTAATTCACTGAATTTGGCTATCTTTGCATAACATTTGAGAAAAACGGCGATTGGCAGGAGCTTTTCGCCGCCAACATATAGGATAAGACCGCAAGGCGTTTCAAGCGAAAATCTGGTAAATTGGAACTACGGAGACGATTGCGTGATGCTTATGCTATGCTTACGCATAGCGTGCATTCACGTACTCTCCGTAAAGGCTTTACCAGAGCCATCGCTTGAAGGTAGTGTGAATTGCACGCTACTTTTTTACCCTTGCCTAACGAAAGGAAACGATTATGGGTAAAGTTCAGATTCTCGCCGTACTGACGATGGACGGATGTCTTTCTTCAGAGTTATATGATAAAGCACATCAGGATTTGTGCCTTGACCGTTGCGGTCTTGATGAAATCAGGAAGAAAGCCTTTTACCGTGTGACACCGGACTATTCCATTTCAATGCTGCACGAATGGAGAAAAGACTGCACAAACATCCGTTACCTCGCGGAAGCCACACCGGACACGGCAGACTATATAAACGGACTGCTGCGGATGCACGCTGTGGATGAAATCATACTATACACCGTTCCTTTCATATCCGGAAGCGGACGACATTTTTTTAAGTCGGCTCTGCCAGAGCAACACTGGACGCTTTCCTCTTTGAAAAGCTATCCCAACGGTGTATGTCGCATTATCTATATCCTTGATAAAAAAGCAAGATAGCCAAAATGTGCGGCAAGCATACATTTCTATTTTCAGGAATAGAATAAATGTTCCGATTACAAACAATTTAAGTCGGAGATAATTTGTCCTTGTGAAAAAATACTGAATTTTATACCTCTGAAATCCAGCACTTTGTAAAATTGAGTGTTGGATTTTTTATTTTCTGCCGCGTTTTTTGCCAATTATATTCATGTGCGCACGCAGAAAACAAAGTGTAATTTTCAAAATTGACAGAACCATGAATTATTTCTTGCTGGCGGAAACCGACTTTTTCCGCCTGATAAACGAAGCCGGCGACTGCAATATGGAAACGGCATACACGGCTTTCGCCACCCAAGTGATCGAACTGTGCAACGGCGGCATGGACATGAACCTTACCGTCATCGCGCTTGCCTACATCGAAATCGAGTTGCAGCACCATCCCGTACGTAATCTGTCAGAAGAAAAAAGAGAGATTGCCGCCTACGTCAGCAAGGCTCTGTCTTTCGTAAGAAAGATGCAGAAATTCCTTGCCACGCCCCAAGTGCCACCACTAATATCCGCCAACAACGCAACAGAAACCACCGCCAGCCTTCTTCAATGGACGGGCAATGCCATCGACCTCGTGGAACTTATCTACGGCATAGACGTGATGGGCTGCATCAACAACGGCAATATGCCGCTCAAACAGCTCGCCCCACTTCTCTATAAGATATTCGGGGTTGATTCTAAAGACTGCTACCGCTTCTACACTGATATCAAACGCCGGAAGAACGAAAGCCGCACCTATTTCATTGACAGGATGCAGGAAAAACTGAACGAGAGAATGTTGCGTGATGAGGAGTTGGAGCGGATGAGAAAATAAAAAAATATCCATTACATATGAGAAGACAGGAATACTCGTATCCTGTCTTTTTATTTTCATTTAATTATATATTAATTAGCACAATATATGTGAGTTTTTCATTCCTATAAGGACAAATTTCAGAAACGTATGTCTGGTAAATTATTGAGTCATCATAGTATGAACATATATCATTACTAAAAACAATGAAACAACTTCCATAAGATTGTGGTTGTAAAAATCGCCATTTAATAGCCCGTTTTTTTTGTAAAATTCGCCAATTAAAAAAATATGATTATCTTTGCATTATATTTTATAAGGTATGGAAACAGTAAATAGAATACTTCAAGAGAAGATTACAGCACGAATCGCGCCCAATAAAGCAGTACTGATTTTTGGTGCTCGCCGTGTTGGTAAAACGGTAATGATGCGTAAAATTGTGGACAACTATTCAGGTAGGACGATGATGCTCAACGGCGAAGACTACGACACATTAGCACTATTGGAGAATCGCTCAATAGCCAATTATCGGCATTTATTGGATGGTATTGATTTGCTGGCTATTGATGAGGCACAGAACATACCACAAATCGGTAGTATTCTGAAGTTGATAGTTGATGAAATACCGGGAATAAGTGTCTTGGCAAGTGGTTCTTCGTCATTCGATTTGCTGAATAAGACTGGTGAACCGTTGGTCGGCCGCAGTACGCAATTTCTCCTTACACCATTCTCGCAACGGGAAATCGCACAGACGGAAACGGCACTTGAAACCCGCCAGAACCTCGAAGCGCGCTTGATTTACGGTTCCTATCCCGAAGTAGTAATGATGGAGAACTATGAACGTAAAACAGACTACCTACGTGATATTGTCGGTGCATACCTGCTTAAAGATATCTTAGCAATTGACGGCTTAAAAAATTCGAGCAAGATGCGCGATCTACTGCGATTGATAGCTTTTCAGTTGGGCAGCGAAGTTTCTTACGAAGAGTTAGGTAAACAACTCGGCATGAGCAAGACGACCGTTGAAAAATACCTCGACCTATTGGAAAAGGTCTTCGTTATCTATCGTCTGGGGGCTTATTCGCGTAACCTACGCAAGGAGGTTACAAAAGCTGGCAAGTGGTACTTCTACGACAACGGCATTCGCAATGCCATTATCGGGGCTTTCTCACCGCTGGCCATTCGGCAGGATGTCGGTGCGCTGTGGGAGAACTACATCATCGGAGAGCGGCGCAAAGCGAACTTCAATGAGGGACTGCACAGGGAGTTCTATTTCTGGCGCACCTACGACAAACAGGAAATCGACCTGATTGAGGAGAGTGCCGACAGTCTTACCGCCTTGGAGTTCAAGTGGGGAAATAAAATGCCGGCCGCACCGAAAGCCTTCCAAGAAGCCTATCCCTATGCCGAGTTTCATGTGGTAAATCGGGAGAATTATTTGGAGTTCGTATAATCAATAAATTACGTATATGGAAACAAAACTACAATCCAAACAGCAATATCCGCGGTTTATCCAAAATAAACCGTGTGGTATTGACAAATTCGATGGAGGTTCGCAAGAAAGGTTGGCAAAAACTATTGCTCGCCATTTTTGTCAGAATGATTCATTGGATGAGGAATGTACTTTACCTCGAATTATCGGCATCGAAGGTATTTGGGGATCTGGAAAATCCAACGTGGTTAAAATGTTGGAACGTGAATTATCAGACGACTATTACTTTTTTGAGTATGACGCATGGGGACATCAAGAGGACTTGCAACGCCGCTCTATATTGGAATTGCTTACAAGCAAACTTATTGATGATGGTATCCTATCTGGAAATGCAACAATAAAAGTCAAAGGTGGAGGTACGAAAACCGTATCATGGTCTGAAAAGCTGAAATATTTATTAGCCCGTAAAACGGAGACCGTAACCGAAAAATATCCCCTTATCAGTAATGGTATGGTTGCGGCATTTTTGGTTGCAGTTTTAACTCCGATATTTACATTTATTGCGTATGCAGTAAAACCTACACCCACAACATGGTGGTTTTCTTTATTGTCTATTATCATAGCTGCACTGCCAGTTCTTATTGCATTGTGCGTTTGGAAATGGGCATATAGCAAAGATCATAAATATGGATGGAGTTATATGTTAGCTATTTATCAAGATAAAGTCGAAAAGGACGTTTGCTATGAGACTTTGAGCGAAGACGAACCAACGGTTTACGAGTTCAAAACATGGATGCAAGACATTTCTGATTTTATCAAGGAAAAAGGACAACGTAAATTAGTCCTTGTTTTTGACAACATGGATCGTCTCCCCGCTGAAAAAGTAAAAGAATTATGGTCTTCTATCCATACGTTCTTCGCCGATAGCGGTTTTGAAAATGTTTGGGCTGTTATTCCTTTCGATGAAACACATTTAGCTTGTGCATTCGGAGATGAGACCGACGAACAAACGAAACAACTGACCAAGTATTTTATCAATAAAACTTTCCCTATTGTTTATCGTGTTGCTCCTCCTGTTATTACCGACTATCGAAGTATATTCAACAAACTGTTTGTTGAAGCATTTGGAGAAACAGAAAATGAAGCGAAAGAAACTATAAATCGGATATTCAGATTGGTAAATCCTAATGCCAATGTTAGGGAAATTATATCATATATCAATGAGATGGTCGCTCTTAAACAAGAGTGGTGTAACGAAATTTTGATGATAAACATAGCATTGTTCTGTTTGAAGAAGACGGATATTCTGGCAAATCCAGTAGAACAAATATTGTCCGGCGACTATCTGAATGGCATTCAAACAATAATTAACAATGATCTGCAAACACAACGCGAAATTGCAGCTTTGGTATATGGTGTCGATGTTGAAGATGCTCGACAAATTCCATTGAAAAAATATATTGAAGGCTGCATCAACGGAGAAGAAGACCACGACATAAATCAATATGCAGAGACTAATAAACAATTTGACACTGTATTAGAAGAAGTTATACAATGTATGGACAATGCGCTTATCGATAAGATTATACATTGTTTGCATAAATTAACTCGAAAGAGCGATGTTATTCTGCGTGTATGGCAAAGAATAGCACAATTGAAATTAAAAGAATCCATAGAGAAGCAGGTGTTCCCTGTCGAATACCAAGAACTGCTGTTGCATTTAGACACGGAAAGCCAAAACCATGTGATTGCTCAATTATATAAGAAGATAGTTCGGTTCAATGACTTCAATGGCGGCGACTATTTCAAAACGTTAGATGCAATAGACAGGTTTATTGCGCAAAATAAGTTGGCGTGCGATTTTACGTCATTGATTGAAGCAAAAACAGTCAAGCCAAATACATTTATCGATTATATTCAAGCTGCAAATGCAACAGATGCTGCCTATCGGGATAACGCGACAACTAAAGCATATAAATATTATCAAGTAGCAACAAATTCGGAGGCGCTCGATAATTATTTGGCAAACTTACTACCCGATAATTTCGACCATGCAGATATTGTAAAAACGTTAAAAGATAATTCTACCTATACGTTTCCAACGCTTTTGCAAGCGATCACGAATTGCATTGATGAACAGAATGTAAATAAAGATAATATAGGGGCTATATTTACAACCTATCGTTTATTGGCATCTGACGAAGAAAGACCTTTACCTGTAACGTTAGATTCAACCTACATAAATCAGTTGCATTCTGAATTAGAAACTGATGGCCGAAACATTAAAGAGTCTGGATATTACGATTTAGTCGCCATGCAATTGGCACATGGTCATTCCGTTTCCTTAATAGAGGGTGGAGATATAAAATATGTTGCAGAACTCATGGACTATTATGTGGATCATGGAGACTTATTAGTAAATAGTGTGGGATGGAATATACCGCTATTAAATGAAACACTACAATACATGGTAAATCATAAACTTGGCTATAAATTATTGCTCTCAGACATATTGCCCCAATTTGAAGATATTAAGAACAGAATAGGTGTAACGGATGAGGTATTTATCGAGCATTTAGCAGAGTGGAATACCGATTTGGATAAGTATATCACTAAGAACAATATTAAAGATGTAATTCCTGACGCATCTTTTTACGATTTGACCACTAAAATAAGCAATGTCCTGACCGATCATATCAATAAAATAGCGTTCGAAGCGTTGTCTGAAATAAGTGTTGATACATTATACGCCCAAAGAACAGCACATACATCATATTATTGGTTTGTCGCAATAAAACATTTACTGGCTAAAATCAAATCCTTGCCAGATAACTTGACTGAATTTGGCAAAAAGATTCTGATGGATATTGCTTCTGGAACTCAAAGTTTGAATCCTTTCCCTAATTGTTTCAAGAATATAGTTGAAAGATTGGATAAACGAAAAATTAAATCGACAGTTACCGATATAAGAAATGATTTCTGCATCGGTAAAAAGACTATCAATGCAATAAAGTTTCAATTTTTCGAAACATGGCTTAGATCGCATGGTAATTTGAAAAGTCAAGCTGGAGACGTTATTGATAAAATAGTGAAACCTGTAATTTCCGATGGGGCATGCCGTTCATTGATTCTGCAAAACAAAGATTTTTATATGGATTTAATAAATACAGCAGGGGATGATGCTTATGAATTGAAAAAGAGTCTCCGAAACCTCATACAAAAAGATTCAGATCCGCAATTGGTTAAATTTGTCAATTCGATAGATTCAGTACCTGAGGTTGAAACCGCGTAAGTATTTGTCTAACAAGTCCGAATTTTACGATTTTACCCGTCAGAACTGAAGTGCCCCCCAAAAAAATTGTATCCAACTTTTGGGGGTCACTTCAAACTTCGATAGGGATAATTTTCAATTTTGGGGACTTGTTAGACAGTCTCATTATCTGGTAGCAGTTTACACAGCACCGGATCGTTTTTGATACGCTCCAGTTCCTCCTGCACAATCTGCTTCACCTCTTCCTTGATGCGCCGGTAGTTCGCCTGCACCGTTTCCTTCATGCGGTCGTTGCCGTCCTCGTCCGTGAAGTTTGTAATGACGGGAATTTTCTTGTAGGCACTTTCTTCCCGTTTCACCTTTTCGGCATCCACCACAATCTCGCAATGAAAAATCTTCTGCTCGATACGCTCGTTGAAGTTGTCGGATACAGAACCGACAAACATTCCCTGCGTAAGCCCGGAAATCTTACTCGGTGGAATGAGCGCGTCCATCTGCGTGTTGATGGAGGTGGAAACATCCTGCCGGTTGATGGAGATGGACTGCCGTTTCTGCAACACCTTACCGAACCGCTCGGAGAGCGTCTTGGCTGTTTCCCCCACCACCTGACCGGAGAAAATATTGCCGACAGTGTTCATCACCACTTTCGCCTCTTTGTCCCCGTAGTCACGCACTAACTGGCTGAAATCCTGAAAGCCCAGACACACGGCAACCTTGTTGCTTCGGGCGGTAGCTATAAGATTGTCCAACCCTTTGAAGTATATTGTGGGCAACTCGTCGATGATGACCGATGACTTCAGCATCCCCTTCTTGTTGATGAGCTTCACGATACGGGAATTATACAGACCGAGTGCCGCACCGTAGATATTCTGACGGTCGGGATTGTTACCCACGCAGAGGATTTTCGGCTCTTCGGGATTGTTGATGTCCAGCGTAAACTCGCTGTCTGACATCACCCAGTAGAGCTGCGGTGAAATCATCCTCGAAAGCGGGATTTTTGCCGACGCTATCTGACCCATGAGCTGCTCCGCAGCCCCTCCAAGCCACGCATCCATGAACGGCGAAAGGTAGTTCTCCAGCTCCGGATAAGAGGTCAGTATCGGAAATATATCCTCGTAACGGCGGTTCAGAAACTCGATAGCATGGGGAAACGTGCAAAACTTCCCGTTCTGATAGATTTTGAGATACCAGATAATACTGGCAAACAGAATGATAGGTGACTCCACGAAGAAGTCGCCCTGCTTTTGCACCCACGTTTTATTGAGGTTGAGCATTATTGTGTAGGCACTCTCATAGGCATCCGTAATATCTTCCATAAAATCCGGGTGAATGGGATTGCACCGATGAGAGCGTCGCGGGTCGTCGAAGTTGATCACATAGAACTTCGGCTTTACCTTGTAGCCGTCCGGGTGGTTCAGCAAATGGTTGTAGGCAATAGTAGATAGGTCGGGATACTTGAAATCGTAGATGTATTGACTAAAGCCCTTTTCAATCTGTTGCTTGATAAAATTGTTTACCACGGCATAGGACTTGCCGCTGCCCGGCGTACCCAACACGATGGACGCACGGAAGGGATTAACTACATTGATCCAACCGTTGTTCCAGCGTTTCCTGTAATAGAAACGTGTCGGCAGATTGACCGAATACTCGCTTTCGATAAGCCTCGTTTCCTGCATGAAACTCTCGTTCTCGTTGTTGAAAACATCCTCCATCAAATTGTGTTTCAACAGGCGGCTCATCCACAGACCACCCATCAACAGGCAGACATAGCCCGTTCCAATGGTAAGGACATACAGTCCCGTCACCGCTTCAAGCGGCAGCGGCAGGGGCAGCAACCACCAGTTCAGGAAAAACAGCACGAACCCGACGGCAAATGCTGTCCAGATTCTCCCCCAAGTGATTTTCTCACCCTTGACACCCTTCGTACCCAGACAGGACAAGGCAAGCAAAAGGACGGAAAACAGCTTCGTGTAGAGAATGGAATGGAACAGCCCCGCCGTGCGGTCGAAGTTCAGAAGGATTTTGTCCACCACGCCGATGTTCACGCCCCACAGCCGGATGGCTTCGTAGCAGAACCAGTACACGTTCATGACCACTAAAATGATACTCACGGCACGCAGAAAATCCATGATTTTCGCCAATGCCCTCAAATCGTCTTCTTGTTGTGACATACATTGATTTTTTAATTGTTGATACTCTGATTACATACCCAAGCCCTTGCGTTTTTTCTTCTTTTTGCGCTTCATCGCCCGGATGAAAGCCTCTTCCTCGGCATCTACCGCCGGACCTTCGGGAGTGAGCAAGCCCATACCGCCCGATATATCTTCACTGTCGTAGGCGGTCTGCCCGTGTGCCTTGTCCGCAGCATCCACAGGGATGGATAGCGGTATCGGCGGTTGTCCGGCGTATGGCAGGGTGAAGTGTTCCTGCAAGGCATTCGCCGAAAGCTCCTTACCCATGCGCGAACCGTTCAGCACGCATCCCGTGCGGTGGTCGATGAAGGTAGCCCCATAGATGCGCCCTTCCTCTGTGTAGCGCAGTACGGTGTCGATGCCCTTCTCTTTGAGTTGGGATACAAATTTGTCCTTGTCATAAGTGCCTTGCAGCACGGAAAGGACGGTGCGTTTCGTCATGTCTGCCAGTTTCCTATCCTTGATTTCCGATTTGGAACGGACAAACTTCTTCTGTACGGCTTCATAGCCTGCGGACTTCCCGAAAAGCGAGGATTTGAACGGGTTGCCCACCTTGTTACCCTTGTCGTCCGTGACGGAATAGACCAGCCCGTGATACTCCCGTCCGCGCACGTTGCCCCTCGCTTCCTCCACCGTCATATTATATAAGGAAAGGAGCGCACGGTATTCGCCCATCGTCTGGAAACGGTACTGCCCATTCAGAGCCTTCACGGTGTTGCCTACCTGCTTCTTCACATCACCTGCCGATGCGGCCACCTTGCGCAACGGATTATCCAATCTCTGATTTTTACGTTCTGCCGGATGCAATCCGTACTTCTGTTCCAGTTCCCTGCGGATACGGTCGCTGCGGCGGTAGAGAAAATCCCGGTTGAGCCTTTTCCCGTTCTCGTCCACGTTGACCGTCACGATGTGCAGGTGGTGGCGGTCGATGTCCTCGTGCTTGAATACAAGATAAGGCTGGTTTCCGAAACCGAGTTTTTCCAGATACTCGCGGGCGATATTCTGCAACTCAATATCGGTCAGCACATCCTCCGGGTGCGGGTTGAGAGAGATATGCACCACCGGCTTCTCGATCTTCATCTGCGGTGGCAGGAAGGTGAGAAAACCCTCCATCGCCTTGCCTATGTCCACCGTTCCCGAACCGTCATTGTAGATGCGGTTGGTGGTGAGAAGCCGCCCCTGCGCCTCGTTAATCTTCTCCCCGTTGTAGGCAATCGCGCCGTACAACGAACTTCCTACACTGATTTTTGCGACCATTTTGCCTCCATTTCCCTTGAAAGTTCCACAATCCGGCGGCTCAGTTTCACGAGTTCGACGGTGTGTTGCTCTAATTTGTAGAGCAACGCCATCGCCTTTTTCTCTGAAAAATGCAGCCTCAGTTCCTTCACGACTTGGTTGTAATTCGTACCCACGGCACGGAATTGTGCATGAAAATCCGACAGTTTGGTGTAATAGTCCACCAACGTCTTGTCCACCTTCAGCACCTTGAACGGTTGCCCGAAGAAGTGCGCTTTGAGGAAAACAGACCGTGCATAGACACCCGATTTTCCGAACATGGCGAGGAAACGGTTGTGTTCCTCCTCGTTGAAACGGACGGTGTACCGGTACACCGCCGGATCAAGTTTGGGATTTCTCCCTGATTTGCTTTTCCTTTTCTCTTTCATATTACTTTGGATTTAGCGGATTGACGGCATAAGCCGCCGCTTCGGATTACAGCACCGCAGTTCTGAAAGGCTTCCCGACTTCGGAGGGAAAGCCCGCCCCCTGCAAGGGCAAGTGCTTTTCGTGGCTGCTCAAAATATTTTGAGCGGCTGAAAAGACATCTTGCTATGTTCAGGTGAACATAAAAATCCGTCAGGGGACGGATTGGGAAAATACCTTTCAGGACTCCGGGCCGCGCGTCATCGGCGAACCCTGCTGTCCGGGTGCAAAGTTACGCCCTTAAAGCGGTATCGGACAGATGCTTGACCCGGTCAATGACTGCCAACCGGCGCAACGTGCCGCCACTTGCCGGAGAAGTGATACAGGTTCCAAAATATACTTGTTTATTTGCAGCATGATTCAAGAAACGAACGATTTGAAGATATGATAAACGGAACATTCAAATACCCGGAAATCCGCTTCTTCGGATACTTGCCGAAACGGATACCCGAACCGTCGGAAACCCGGTTCTCCGACAATTCGGTGACGTATGGATTCAATGACTTCATGACGCAATGTCGTCAATCACCATTTGTCCGACGCACCGCTTCACCACAGAACCGGATACGCGACGACCCGCCTGCGTGTGTAGTCACGGAAGCGGATGGTGCGACAGCCAAATCCGTATGGAAACAGAAAAACAAATCATCAACAATTAAAATAAATGGAACTATGAGTAAGGAAATCTTCGTTGCATTCGCAACACAGAAAGGTGGCATCGGCAAATCCACTGTCACGGCACTTGCCGCCAGCTACCTGCACAACGTGAAAGGCTACAATGTCGCCGTCGTGGACTGCGACGACCCGCAGCACAGCATCCACGGGCTGCGCGAACACGAAATGGGGCTTATCGACAGCAGCACCTACTTCAAGGCTCTCGCTTGCGACCATTTCCGCCGGATCAAAAAGAACGCCTACACCATCGTCAAAAGCAATGCGGTGAACGCCCTCGACGATGCCGAGAGGATGATTGCCACTGAGGACGTGAAACCCGACGTGGTGTTCTTCGACATGCCCGGCACACTCCGAAGCAACGGCGTGATAAAGACGCTCTCGCAGATGGACTACATTTTCACTCCGCTGAGTGCCGACCGCTTTGTCGTGGAGAGTACCCTGAAATTCGTCACGATGTTCCGCGACAGGCTGATGACTACCGGACAGGCGAAAACAAAGGGGCTGCATCTGTTCTGGACGATGGTGGACGGCAGGGAGAGGAACGACTTGTACGGCATCTACGAGGAAGTGATAGCCGAAATGGGCTTTCCGGTACTTTCCACCCGCTTGCCCGACAGCAAGAAGTTCCGCCGTGACCTTTCGGAAGAGCGCAAGAGCGTTTTCCGCTCCACCATCTTCCCGATGGACACGGCACTGCTGAAAGGGAGTGGCATCCGGGAGTTTTCCGAAGAGATAAGCGACATCATCAGACCGCAGTGAGCATGGGCAGCAGGAAAGTGAACACGGAAGGCATCGACGAGGAACTGCTGTTAGCCTCCATCGGGCGGCGCACACAGGACGGGACACTGCGCCCCGCACAGGAAGTACCCGCAGCTGCACCGACCGAAGAGGACACCGCCGCACCGGAACCATCTCCTGTGCAACCCGTAACACGGGAAAAAGCGCAGAGGGAAAGTGGACGCCGGAAAAGGCAGGACGAGGACTACAACGAGCTATTCCTGCGCCGCAACGAGATAAAGACCCGCCAATGTGTCTATATCAGCCGTGACGTCCACGGCAAGATCCTCAGAATCGTGAACGACATCGCCGGAGGGGAAATCTCAGTAGGCGGATATGTGGATACCGTGCTGCGCCAGCATCTGGAACAGCACAAGGAGAGAATCAACGAACTGTACAAGAAACAACGTGAAGATCTGATTTGAAAATGGAAAAAGAAATGACACCGAATGAAAAAAGACCACAGCAAGACTGCGGAGGTATGTTTACCCAAGTGCAGGCGAGTGTGGAAATACTGTCGCCTGTCCCGGTAAGCGGCAAATGCAGTGAGAAGGACTATGAACGCCTGTTCATCCGCGACCCGGAAGTAAAGGCACGTGAGGGGAAGATGGCGTATGTGCGCCCGGAGTACCACGAGCGTATCATGCGTATCACCCGTGTAATCGGGCATGACCGGCTTACGCTGTCCGCTTACATCGACCATGTGCTGACGCACCACTTCAACCAGTGCGAAGATGCGATAAAGAGCCTTTATGCCCGAAATTACAATTCAGTATTCTAACCAAAAACGGAAGGATATGAATTACACAATCAGCATGACAGACATTCTGCTGGCGGTATCGGTCGGCTGCAACCTCTGGTTCCTGTTCCTGCTCCTTTACGAGCGCATCATGGACACGCGGATTGTCCGCTTCTTCAAGGGCATTGTCGGATTATGGCGGTCACTGGACGGGAATGAGGCTAAACGCATAGCGGCACACGAGGAAGTCCCTGCGGAAAAGGCGGACATCATCGGCAAGAGCCGTTTCAGGATGGCATCCACCCGGACAACCGCTGCCATACCGACGCAAGAAGCCGCCACTATTGAAAAAGGCATTGAGCTGTCGGAGGAAGAGGCTACTTTTGACGACGGAAAAACGGGAAACGCATCCCGCCCGGCACAAGTCCCGGAGGAAAAACTCGATGAGACCTTCACGAGCATACCGCCGGAGGAACTGGGATACGGGGACGACGAACCGGAAGAGGACGCCTCGGACACGCCACGGGCTTCGGGCAGCAGCTTTGACGAGATTGACGACGCCTGCAAGACCGCCAAAAACCCGGACGCGACACAGGCGGAACGTGAAAAGGCGGCTAAGGTGTTCACCGACATGGAGGGCACGGAGTTGTACGAGAAAATGATGGAAGGCTCTTCGGAGATAGGCATCCGCATCAAGGGGCTTATCGAGATTCGGCTGAAGAAATCTGAAAAGGAGTTCGTCGTGCCGGACAACATCGAGGAGTTCGACATTCGCAACTATGTATGACAACAATAAAAGAAATGAACATGAAAGAATGACATCAACCCACGCGGCGAGGAAACGCAAGGCGCATCCCCATCCGCAACGGACACGCCCACGTCCGTGGAAACAAACGGGCATCCACTAAAACCAAAGTAAAGAAACAAAGTATCAACCGCCCGACAAAGGACCATCCACCCTTTTGACGGCAAAAAACAAGAACAGTTTATGAACAAGAACATCTTGAAAAACAGAAAAGCAATCCTCTCCGCGGCACTTGTCATCGCCGCAACCGCCTCCGCTTTCGCGCAGGGAAACGGCATCGCGGGCATCAACGAAGCCACCTCTATGGTGAGTTCTTATTTCGACCCCGGAACTAAACTGATATACGCCATCGGTGCAGTCGTCGGGCTTATCGGGGGCGTAAAAGTGTACGGCAAGTTTTCATCGGGCGACCCCGACACCAGCAAGACAGCCGCCTCGTGGTTCGGCGCGTGCATCTTCCTGATTGTTGCCGCCACCATCCTGCGCTCATTCTTCCTTTAATAAATAATGTATGGCTGAATACCCAATCAACAAGGGTATCGGCCGTCCGGTAGAGTTCAAGGGCTTGAAGGCACAGTACCTCTTCATCTTCTGCGGAGGTCTGCTGGCTCTCTTCGTCCTGTTCGTCATCCTCTACATGGTCGGTATCGACCAGTGGATATGTATCGGCTTCGGCGCGGCATCGTCCTCCCTCCTTGTATGGCAGACCTTCGCGCTGAACGCCCGGTACGGTGAACACGGGCTGATGAAATTAGGAGCGGCACGGAGCCATCCCCGATACCTTATCAACCGGCGGCGGATAACCCGTCTGTTCAAACGACAACGAAAGGAAGAAAGACAATGAGGAATACATCGAAAATGACAACACTGGAAAACAGGTTCCCACTTTTAGCGGTGGAGCATGGCTGCATCATCTCAAAGGACGCCGACATCACGGTGGCTTTCGAGGTGGAACTACCGGAACTTTACACCGTGACGGGTGCGGAGTACGAGGCGATACACAGTTGCTGGTGCAAGGCTATCAAGGTGCTGCCGGACTACTCCGTCGTCCACAAACAGGACTGGTTCATCAAGGAACGCTACAAACCGGAGCTTCAGAAGGACGACATGAGCTTTTTAAGCCGCTCTTTCGAGCGTCACTTCAACGAGCGTCCGTACCTGAAACACACCTGCTACCTCTACCTGACCAAGACAACAAAGGAGCGTAACCGGATGCAGAGCAATTTCAGCACGCTGTGCCGGGGACATATCATCCCGAAGGAGCTGGACAGGGAAACCACGACCAAGTTCTTGGAAGCCTGCGAACAGTTCGAGCGCATCATGAACGACAGCGGGCTTGTCAGGCTGCGCCGCCTCTCCACCGATGAGATTGTGGGTACTGAGGGAAAGACGGGACTTATTGAACGCTACTTCTCGCTCATGCCGGAAGGTGACACCACCTTGCAGGACATCGAGCTTTCGGCAAGGGAGATGCGCATCGGCGACAACCGCCTGTGTCTGCACACCCTCTCCGACGCGGAAGACCTGCCGGGCAAGGTGGCTACCGACACCCGTTACGAGAAGCTCTCCACCGACCGGAGTGACTGCCGACTGTCATTCGCCTCCCCGGTGGGGCTTCTGCTCTCCTGCAACCATATCTACAACCAGTATGTGCTGATAGACAACAGTGAGGAAACCTTGCAGAAGTTCGAGAAGTCCGCCCGTAACATGCAGTCGCTATCTCGCTATTCAAGGAGCAACAGCATCAACCGCGAGTGGATAGACCAATACCTGAACGAAGCCCATTCCTACGGACTGACCTCGGTACGGGCACACTTCAACGTCATGGCGTGGAGCGACGATGCGGAGGAACTGAAGCATATCAAGAACGACGTGGGCAGCCAGTTGGCAAGCATGGAATGCGTGCCGCGCCACAACACCATCGACTGCCCGACACTCTACTGGGCGGCGATACCCGGCAATGCGGCGGACTTCCCGGCGGAAGAGAGTTTCCACACCTTCATCGAACAGGCGGTGTGCCTGTTCACAGAGGAAACCAACTACCGCAGCTCGCTCTCGCCCTTCGGCATCAAGATGGTGGACAGGCTCACGGGAAAACCGCTGCACCTTGACATCTCCGACCTGCCCATGAAGCGAGGTATCACGACCAACCGCAACAAGTTCGTGCTGGGTCCTTCGGGCAGCGGCAAGTCTTTCTTCATGAACCACCTCGTGCGCCAATATTATGAGCAAGGCGCACATGTGGTATTGGTGGACACGGGAAACTCCTATCAGGGCTTGTGCGGCATGATCCGACGCAAGACAGGCGGAGCGGACGGTGTGTATTTCACCTACACGGAAGATAAGCCCATCAGCTTCAACCCGTTCTACACCGACGATTACATCTTCGACGTGGAGAAGAAGGACAGCATCAAGACCCTGTTGCTGACGCTCTGGAAGTCGGAGGACGACAAGGTGACAAAGACGGAGAGCGGCGAGCTGGGCAGTGCCGTGAGTGCCTATATTGAGCGCATCCAATCCGACCGTAGCATCGTGCCGTCGTTCAACACCTTCTACGAGTATATGCGTGACGACTACCGCAAGGAACTGGCACAGCGTGACATCAAGGTGGAGAAGTCCGACTTCAACATCGACAACATGCTCACCACCATGCGGCAGTATTACCGGGGCGGGCGTTACGATTTCCTGCTCAACTCCACGGAGAACATCGACCTGCTCGGCAAGCGGTTCATCGTCTTCGAGATAGATTCGATTAAAGAAAACCGCGAACTGTTCCCCGTCGTGACCATCATCATCATGGAAGCCTTCATCAACAAGATGCGGCGGCTGAAAGGCGTGCGGAAACAGCTTATCGTGGAAGAGGCTTGGAAGGCCCTCTCATCGGCGAACATGGCTGAATATCTGCGCTATATGTATAAGACGGTCAGAAAATATTACGGCGAGGCAATCGTGGTGACGCAGGAGGTGGACGACATTATCAGTTCTCCGGTGGTCAAAGAGAGCATTATCAACAACTCGGATTGTAAAATCCTGCTTGACCAAAGGAAATATATGAACAAGTTCGACCAGATACAGGCGTTGCTCGGACTGACGGAAAAGGAGAAGTCGCAGATACTCTCCATCAACATGGCGAACAACCCTTCACGGCTCTACAAGGAGGTGTGGATAGGCTTGGGCGGCACGCAGTCGGCGGTCTATGCCACGGAGGTCAGCGCGGAAGAGTATCTGGCGTACACCACCGAGGAAACGGAAAAAGTGGAGGTTTACCGTCTGGCGGAGAAGCTGGGCGACGACATCGAAGCCGCCATCCGGCAGCTTGCCGAAAGGCGGAGAAACAAGGAATAACTAAAAAACAGAATGTATCAACCAAAAAAGAAAAACGCGTATGAATTTACCAAAAGTGAAAATGCTGCAAGTCAGCAAGTGCCTTATCGGATTGGCGGTCATGATGCTGCAATCCTGCGACGTGGCCGACAACCGCCGCGACATGCTGTGCGGGAACTGGGAGAGCGTGGAGGGAAAACCTGACGTGCTTATCTACAAGGAGGGCGAAGCCTACAAAGTGACGGTGTTCCGTCGTAGCGGTCTGCGCCGCAAGCTCAAGCCGGAAACCTATCTCTTGCAGGAGGAGAACGGCAACCTGTTCATGAACACCGGCTTCCGCATCGACGTGTCCTACAACGAGGCCACGGATGTGCTGACTTTCTCGCCAAACGGGGACTATGTGCGGGTGAAGCCGCAGCCGGGACATCCGACCGAAGAATAACAACCACTAAAATCCAAAGTAACATGAGAACAAGAATAACAATGATTATCTGCCTGTGCCTGCTTTTCGCGGGCAGGGCAAGCGCACAGTGGGTCGTAAGCGATCCGGGCAATCTAGCGCAGGGCATCATCAATGCCTCCAAAAACATCATCCATACCTCCAAGACCGCCACGAACATGGTGAGCAACTTTCAGGAGACGGTGAAAATCTATCAGCAGGGCAAGAAGTATTACGATGCCCTCAAATCGGTGAACAATCTGGTCAAGGACGCCCGCAAGGTGCAGCAGACCATCCTGATGGTGGGCGACATCACAGACATCTATGTGAACAGTTTCCAACGGATGCTCCGTGACGGGAATTTCAGACCCGAAGAGCTTTCCGCAATCGCTTTCGGCTACACGAAACTGCTGGAGGAAAGCAACGAAGTGTTGACGGAACTCAGGAACGTGGTGAACATCACCACGCTCTCCATGACCGACAAGGAGCGCATGGACGTGGTGGAACGCTGCCACTCGAAGATGAAGCGTTACCGCAACCTCGTGAGCTACTACACGAACAAGAACATCTCCGTGAGTTACCTGCGTGCGAAAAAGAAGAACGACCTCGACCGCATCATGGGGCTGTACGGGAACATGAACGAAAGATACTGGTAGCCTATGAAGTTCGACAACCTTCATCAGATTTTACGTTCACTTTATGAGCAGATGATGCCGCTGTGTGGGGACATGGCTGGTGTGGCGAAAGGCATCGCCGGGCTGGGTGCGCTGTTCTACGTCGCCTACCGGGTATGGCAGTCGCTGGCGAGAGCTGAACCGATAGACGTATTCCCGATGCTCCGTCCTTTTGCCATCGGTCTGTGCATCATGTTCTTCCCGACTGTGGTGCTGGGCACGATAAACAGCATCCTCTCACCCGTCGTACAGGGCACGGCAAAGATGCTGGAGGCGGAAACGCTGGACATGAACCGATACCGGGAGCAGAAGGACAAACTGGAATACGAGGCGATGGTACGCAACCCCGAAACCGCCTACCTCGTGTCCAACGAGGAATTTGACAAGCAACTGGAGGAACTCGGCTGGTCGCCCTCCGACATGGTGACGATGGCGGGAATGTATATCGACCGGGGAATGTACAACATGAAGAAGAGCATCCGCGACTTCTTCCGCGAGATACTCGAACTGCTGTTCCAAGCCGCCGCCCTCGTGATAGACACCGTCCGCACCTTCTTTCTCGTGGTGCTGGCGATTCTCGGTCCGATAGCCTTCGCCCTGTCGGTATGGGACGGTTTCCAAAACACGCTCACGCAGTGGATATGCCGCTATATACAGGTCTATCTGTGGCTACCGGTATCGGACATGTTCAGCACCATACTGGCGAAGATACAGGTTCTGATGCTGCAAAACGACATCGAGCGGATGCAGGCAGACCCGAACTTCTCGCTGGATTCGAGCGACGGGGTGTATATCGTATTCCTCTGCATCGGCATCATCGGCTACTTTACCATTCCCACCGTTGCGGGCTGGATTATCCAAGCCGGAGGCATGGGCGGTTACGGTCGCAACGTGAACCAGATGGCGGGACGAGCCGGAAGCATGGCGGGCAGCGTGGCGGGTGCAGCCGCAGGAAACGCAGTCGGACGTGTCGGCAAATTGCTGAAATAATCAATGTGCAATCATAAATTGGAAAATATAAATGGAATTCAAATCACTTAGAAACATCGAATCGTCGTTCAGGCAGATACGCCTGTTCGGTATCGTCTTCCTCTCGCTGTGCGCCGTGGTGACGGTGTGGAGCGTGTGGAACTCCTACCGTTTCGCAGAGAAGCAACGGGAGAAAATCTATGTGCTGGACAACGGCAAGAGCCTGATGCTCGCCTTGTCTCAGGATTTGTCGCAGAACCGCCCGGCGGAGGCACGGGAACATGTGCGCCGTTTCCACGAGATGTTCTTCACGCTATCACCTGAAAAAAGCGCGATTGAACACAACGTGAAACGTGCCTTGCTGCTGGCGGACAAGAGCGTGTACCACTATTATTCGGACTTCGCGGAGAAGGGGTACTACAACCGCATCATCGCCGGGAACATCAACCAAGTGCTGAAGGTGGACAGCGTGGTGTGCGACTTCAACGCCTATCCCTACCGTGCCGTGACCTACGCCACACAGAAAATCATCCGGCAGAGCAACGTCACCGAGCGCAGCCTCGTGACCACCTGCCGCCTGCTGAACGCATCGCGGTCGGATGACAACCCGAACGGTTTTACCATCGAGGGTTTCACCATCATTGAGAACAAGGATTTACAGACTATCAAACGGTAACAGGACATGAAAAGTATCAGAAAATCAATGTGGGGCATGTATTGGAAACTCCACGACAAACGGAAACGCTTGGCGGCAAGTCTCAAAGGGTATCTGGACGGCTTGCCGCCGGAAACACGCCGCCGCATCGTGCTGGGGATGTTCGCCGCCTTCGCGGTGCTTGCCCTTTACACCTTCGGCAGAGCCGTCTATGACATCGGCAGGAACGACGGCTCACATATGGAAACGGGACACGCCGGACGGGTGGAACTGCCGACCCCGGCGGAAACAGGCAATCACTTAACACCTTATTTATATGGAACAGACAAAGAATGAACCGACGAAAGAGAACAAAGCTGCTCCCGAAACGGGGAAACCGAAAAAGGAGCGCGAACCGCTGACAGAGGCGCAACGGCTGAAACGGCAGAAGATGATCGTGCTGCCCGCTATGGTGTTGGTGTTCATCGGGGCGATGTGGCTGATATTCGCCCCGTCCTCCGGCAAGGAGCAACCGCCGGGAACGGACGGATACAACACCGAGATGCCCGACGCTGACAAGGCGAACCGGCAGATTATCGGCGACAAGCTGAAAGCCTACGAGCATGGGGAGATGGAAGAGCGTCAGGAGAGCCGCAACCGTGCCATCGGGCAGCTGGGCGACATGTTCGACCGCGAGATAGCGGGAACGGAGAACGGAGTGGACTTCGACCTCGCCAATCCGGGCGGCAAGGAAGAAAGGGCAAAGCCAGCCACGCCGCAGACCATCCAGTCCTCCGCAGCCGCCTACCGTGACCTGAACGCCACGCTCGGAAACTTCTACGACCAGCCGAAAAACGACAATGCGGAGATGGACGAATTGTTGGAGCGCATCGCATCGCTGGAGTCGGAACTGGAAAGCGAGAGGGGCAAGGCTTCCTCTATGGACGAGCAGGTGGCTCTTATGGAGAAGTCCTACGAGCTGGCGGCAAAGTACATGGGCGGTCAGAACGGAGGACAGCCATCGGCGGAACAGAGGGCAGAGCCAACTACCGTGCAGAAAGGGAAGAAGAACAAGGCAATGCCTATCAGACAGGTGGAGCATCAAGTAGTTTCTTCACTCTCACAGCCTATGAGTAACGCGGAGTTTGTCGCCGCCTTATCGCAGGAACGCAACCGGGGTTTCAACACGGCTGTCGGCACGGCGGAGGTATTGGACAGGAACACCATACCGGCGTGCGTGCATGGGGCGCAGAGCGTGACGGACGGGCAGACGGTAAGGCTGCGCCTGCTGGAGCCTATGGCGGTGGCAGGCAGGACAATACCCCGGGGTGCGGTGGTGGTCGGCACGGGCAAGATACAGGGTGAGCGGCTCGACATCGAGATTACCTCGCTGGAATACGACGGCACGATTATCCCCGTGGAGCTTGCGGTCTATGACACGGACGGACAGCCCGGCATCTTCATCCCGAACTCGATGGAGATGAACGCCGTCCGGGAGGTCGCCGCCAACATGGGCGGCTCGCTGGGAAGCAGCATCAACATCTCCACCAATGCCGGGGCGCAGCTCGCCTCCGACTTGGGCAAGGGGCTGATACAAGGCACGAGCCAGTACATCGCCAAAAAGATGCGAACCGTCAAGGTGCATCTGAAAGCCGGGTACAGGGTCATGCTTTACCAAGAAAAATATTGAAAACAATAAAAATTACCACTAAAATCCAAAAGTAATGAGAAAAGTAATCATCATGTTTGCCCTCGCTATGGGCATCATAACTGCCAACGCGCAGGAGAATGTAACCGTTGAAACGACCAACGGAAGTGAACAACCGACCTTGACGAAGGAGGTCTATCCGCAGAAGGAGGCGGACGGCGACCTATATCACGGGCTGTCACGCAAGCTGACCTTCGACCGCATGATACCGCCGCACGGTCTGGAAGTGACCTACGACAAGACCGTCCACGTCATTTTTCCGGCGGAGGTGCGCTATGTCGATTTAGGCTCGCCCGACCTGATTGCCGGGAAAGCCGACGGAGCGGAGAACATCATCCGTGTGAAGGCTACCGTAAGGAATTTTCCCAACGAAACGAATATGTCCGTCATCACGGAGGACGGCAGTTTCTACACCTTCAACGTGAAGTACGCCGCCGAACCGCTGTTGCTCAACGTGGAGATGTGCGACTTCATCCATGACGGCAGCACGGTGAACCGCCCGAACAACGCGCAGGAAATCTATCTGAAAGAGCTGGGCAGCGAAAGCCCGATGCTGGTGCGCCTTATCATGAAGTCCATCCACAAACAGAACAAGCGCGAGGTGAAGCATATCGGCTGCAAGCGTTTCGGCATCCAATACCTGTTGAAAGGCATCTACACGCACAACGGCTTGCTTTATTTCCACACGGAGATAAAGAACCAGAGCAACGTGCCTTTCGATGTGGACTACATCACTTGGAAAATCGTGGACAAGAAGGTTGCGAAGCGTACTGCCGTGCAGGAGCAGATTATTCTGCCGCTCCGCGCGCAGAACTACGCCACCCTCGTGCCGGGCAAAAAGAGCGAGCGCACGGTCTTCACGATGGCGAAGTTCACCATCCCCGATGACAAGTGCCTCGTGGTGGAATTGAACGAGAAGAACGGCGGCCGTCACCAGTCCTTCGTGATTGAGAACGAGGATTTGGTACGCGCGGGTACCATCAACGAACTTCAAGTACGCTGACCATGAGAAAGTACATCGCAATAATCATCGCGTCGCTTGCCCTTTTTACAGGGCAGGCGCACGCCCAGCGGTGTCTGCCGAAGATGCAGGGCATCGAGGTGAGGGCGGACATGGCGGACGGCTTCAATCTCGGCGGCAAGGACGGCGGGTACAGCTTCGGGGCGGCTCTCTCCACCTACACGAAGAAGGGGAACAAGTGGGTGTTCGGTGGCGAATACCTGTTGAAGAACAATCCCTACAAGGACACCAAGATACCCGTGGCGCAGTTCACGGCGGAGGGCGGCTATTACTTCAAGATACTGTCGGACGCCCGAAAGATTGTTTTCGTCTATGCCGGGGCTTCGGCTCTCGCCGGATATGAGGCGGTAAATTGGGGGAAGAAGGTGCTGCATGACGGCTCCACGCTGCACGACCGGGACGCCTTCATCTACGGCGGTGCGCTGACGCTCGATGTGGAGTGTTACGTGGCAGACCGTATCGCCCTGCTTGCCAACCTGCGGGAGCGTTGCCTTTGGGGTGGCGACACACGGAAGTTCCACACGCAGTTCGGGGTCGGTATCAAGTTCATCATCAACTGACACGGGCATGGAAAGGACGGAAATAGATGCTGTCAGAAGGATGCCGCTTGCGGATTTTCTCGCACGGCTGGGGCATGAGCCTGTCAGAAGGAGCGGTAACGAGCTGTGGTATCTTGCCCCGTACAGGGGCGAGCGCACATCCTCTTTCCGTGTGAACGTGGCGAAACAGCTCTGGTACGACTTCGGTTTGGGCAAGGGCGGCGACATCTTCACGCTTGCCGGGGAGTTTCTGCAAAGCGATGACTTCATGAAGCAAGCGAAGTTCATAGCGGAAGCCGCCAATATGACGGTTGCCGGATGGGAAAAGCCCGTCTATCTCTCGAAGCCGACCGAATCCGTTTTTGAGGATGTGGAGGTCGCTCCGCTGCTCCGCTCACTGCTGACGGAGTATTTAGAGGAACGGGGCATCCCTTACGCCATCGCATCCCGTCACTGCTGCCGCTTGAACTACGGTGTGCGTGGGAAACGGTATTTTGCCGTTGGCTTTCCGAACATGGCAGGTGGCTATGAAGTCAGAAGCCGATATTTCAAGGGTTGCATACCTCCGAAGTCTGTATCACTGGTAAAGGCGAATGACATCCCGGCTGACGAGTGCCTCGTGTTCGAGGGCTTCATGGACTTTCTCTCTGCCGTGACGCTTGGTGTAACCGGTAACGCTGACTGTCTTGTGCTGAACTCAGTCGCCAACGTGGAGAAGGCGGCGGGATTGCTGGACGGATACGGGCGCATCGGCTGCTTCCTCGACCGTGACGAAGCCGGACGGCGGACGCTTGCCGCACTTACCATGCGATACGGGGAACGTGTCACCGACCGTTCCTCCCTCTATGACGGTTGCAAGGACTTGAACGAGTACCTGCAACTGACAACGAAAAAACAGAAAAACAACCATCTAAAAATCGAAGAACAATGAACATACTGAACAACAGAAACAAGAGAACATCAATATTCAAGGCAGTGGCGTTATGCCTGATAGCCGCCATGTCATTCACCCTCGTGTCATGTGACGATGACATGGACATCCAGCAGTCCTATCCCTTCACGGTGGAGGTCATGCCCGTGCCGAACAAGGTAGTAAAGGGGCAGACAGTGGAAATCCGCTGTGAACTGAAAAAGGAGGGCGACTTTTCGGGTACGCTCTATACCATCCGCTATTTCCAGTTCGAGGGGGAAGGCTCGCTCAAAATGGATAACGGCATCACCTTCCTGCCTAACGACCGCTACCTGCTGGAGAACGAAAAATTCCGCCTGTACTACACGGCGGCGGGTGATGAGGCGCATAATTTCATCGTGGTGGTGGAGGATAACTTTAGCAACTCCTACGAACTGGAATTTGACTTCAACAACAGGAATGTAAAGGACGACGATCTTACCATCGTTCCCATCGGCAACTTCAGCCCCTTGTTGAAATGATGCGTGTATTCATGACAATGCTCTGTTCACTTCTGACGGTCTGTTCTGTGTCCGCGCAGATCAGCCGCCAAGAGGGAACGGACGGGCAGGCGGCAATCTACCGACTGCCGCTTATGGAACGTGCTTTTTTATGCTGCCGCTACTTTGAAGGCTGGCACTCAGAAAAACACTACCCATACGTCGGTTGGGGTCACAAACTTTTGCCAAACGAGAAGTATTCGGCACGAACCATGACAAAACGGGATGCGGATGAACTTTTGCGGAAAGACCTGCGCAAATTTGTCGCCATGTTCCGTAAATTCGGGGTTGATTCGATTTTGCTTGGCACGTTAGCTTACAATGTGGGACCGGCGAAGCTGTTAGGCAGCAAAACAATCCCCAAAAGCACCTTAATCAAGAAGCTGGAAGCTGGTGACAGGAACATCTACCGTGAGTATATAGCCTTCTGCAACTACAAAGGAAAACGCCACGCCATGCTGCTCAAACGGAGAAAGGCGGAGTTTGCGCTGTTGTATATCCCATAAAAGGACTGACAAAACTGGCAAAAGACGTGCCATATTTAACTTGGCACGTCTTTTGCTCTATCACTTGATAGATTATCGTAGGATTTTCTCGTTAATTGACATCGTTGAGCCATTTTTGCCTATCGGTTTCCAAATAACACTTCAAGTTGTAAGTGTTGTGAGAGCAATACAAAACATAGTTATTAACCATAAAAAGTATAGCGAAATTATGAAGAAAGTATTTAGGAAAATTCAGAAAGGAACAACAAAAATGATTGAACGTATCAAATCGTTGGGGGAAATGGAGACGAAGCAGAAATGTGTAGTTCAACGGTTCGAGATTATCATTCCCCTCCACCAAAAAATAACGACCCAATATATAGCCTCCGCAAGTTTTACTTGCGGATTTTTTAGTTATCGCAGATTGGACAAAGGTTTCTTTGCTACTTTCTTTGTCCGCCATCATGCTCACTGAAAGAAAGTAGGGCGGCTCTCGCCGCCCCGCCACTCAAAAGCGTGTGTAAAGTCCCGTCACCATCGTGAACATTTCCTCCAGCATATCAAAATAGATACCCTCGTGTACGGCAATGTCCTTTGTCTTGCACTCAAAGGTCTTTTTGCTGAACGTCCTGCGGTAGAAGCGCATATTGTAGAGGTCTGCCCCTTCGTCATAGATGATGTCAAGGCGGTTGGCACTTGTTTTGTTCCTTGCAAGGCTCATCCGTAAGCCGTTGCCCATATCTATGAAATCACGGCTACCTGTCATGGCGGTGAAGCGTTTTCCGCCTATCTGCTGTAATATCGTCTTGGCTATCATATCTTTTGTTTTTAGGGTTTTAAGTATTGGCGGTGCGGACACCGCCATCCCGTTCAAAATTCTCGCATTTCGGAAATGGGGGTCTGCCGTTGTAGCCACTCTTTCACACATTCCATATTGTACTCGCTCGTGATGACTGCCGTATGGCTGTCGGTGGCGGTGAAACGTGTGCTTTCGTAATCATCTATCCACCCCTTGAGGGTGTCCGTTCCCCACGCTCCGGTATCGTCAAAGATACCGTCCAATGCCGTGATAGGTTCGCTGAACTTGACTATCAGCGTTTGATAGGTCGTGTTCATAGTCTGTCCTCCTTTCCCTTCTTTGCGTTCAGCCACTTGTCCCGTGCGGCTCGGCACTCGTCCAACGTGGGTTTGACACAAGAGAACAATTCTCTGTCTATGGGGTGGCGGTAGTCGTACTGCACAAGTGTCCGCCTGCGTCTTCCGATACCCGATTGGAAACGCTCGTATTTCTCCGTACCTGCTTCCGCGCAGGTGCTTACTCCGTTGATGGTCATTCGTGTTGTCATAATGTTGCTTTTTAGATGGTTAAAAATGTACTGACAGAACTCTGTTCTTCATCACCATTTCGGGGTTGCTTGTGTAGCGTTGGTGCAGGTAGAAATGGTGTGAGCCGAAGCCGTAAAGGAAAAACTTGTCAAGTTCGTGCTTCTCGGCAAACTCCTTTACGCTCTTTCTCAATTCCCCCTCACTCGTTGTGAGAGTGAGGAGGTTCACAAATTCAAGGAACATCGTGGGGATTGCATCATCCCACACACAAATCATACTTTCAATTCTTACTTCCATATCAATGTTGTTTTAGGGGTTATGCTATGCCGCTTTCATCCGCTCACGGATAAGGTTGGCGTTCTTGTTCACAAGGTCTATGATGCGCTCGTGATATTCGGTGTCCTGGTTGTGCTTGCCGTGGCACTGCACCACTTCGAGGGTTCGCAAGTCCACCTCTACGGTTTCAATAATCTCATCGCCAATCCTTGCCGATAGTATGAGGGTGTCGGCTTTCTTGTAGTATCCACTGCCAAACACGCAGATGCCCTGCGTCTTGCCCTCGTTGTAATACTCGTCTATGCTTTCAAGCACCTTGACGATTATTTCCTCGTCCGTGATTACCAAGCCGAAGAATTTGGATTTGTTGGCGATGAAATCCTCCGCATCTTTCTTTCGTTGGAGTTGTCGCTGTTGCTCACGCTCACGCCTTTCAATCTCCCAACGGCGTTGCTCTGCGGCTCTTTCCTTCTCGTGTATGGCTTCAATTTTTCGGGTTGCGTTGTCGTGTGCCGCCATGAAATCTTCGGGACAGATGTTCTTCGGGTTACGGAGGTCTTGACCGAGTTTTTTGAGCATACGCAGATAGTCGCACCACATTGAGAGGTTGTCTATCTGATACTTGTGACGCTTGGCAATCAGATATGATGCCCAACATTCATCGGCAGTACGGGTATTGAAAAGAAAGTGTTTCATGACCTCAATCTCACCGCCTTTCATAAGGGTTTCAATTCTTGGGTCTGAAAGCAAGGCTTTGAAAAGACGCACGGGGGAGATGCCGTGGAAATCGCCCTTGAAGCCGTTACGTCTGAGTTGGGGCAATATCCTCATCTTTGGATATGCACAGCTTCTTGCCACCACATCATCGTATAGGCTGTTGTGCGGTCTTACCTCCATATCGCTGCCTAATGCCCACACATCGCAATAGCAGAAAAGGAAGCCACGGAGCAACGCCATGTCCGTAACCTTGCCGTCGGGTGAAATCCAACGCTGCACGACCTCGTGGCAGTAGAAACGCATCGGTTCGCCTTTCCTGCTCTCGCATCTGACCTGCGCCACGCGGATTACCTGATACCCTTTGCAGGTGGTTATCACGCTGAAATTCTGCGTTTCCTTGTAGATGCGTCTGCGTGTGTCCTGCACTTTGAGTTCGGCATGGCATTTGGGGCAGGTGCAGCCTTCAAGGGTGTCGCATAGTCCGCTGTCGCTGTGCCACTCGTGACCGCAGTCGGAACAGGTGATGTTCCCTTTCTTGGTGCGGTAGCCGATATGCTCAACGCAGTGGCGGTATGCCCAATCTATTTGTGTCGCTGATATGGGGCGAAGGTTGGCGGAAAGTCTTGCCACCTCTTTCTGTATCTTGGTCTTCGGTTTCATAAGCCTAAATCAAATAATGAGGGTTGGGGTTGGTTTTCTTTTCTCGCTGACGGTCTGTGGCGGTTCTGCAACTTGCGGAGTTCCTCCTCTTGGTATTTGCGGACAGCGTTCTGACGTGCCTCCGCCTTTTCCTCTGCCGTGAGTTTCACAACGTGGTTCACAACCACTTGGCAGTCCATCGGTTTGCCCACCTCTATCTCGTTTTCCTCATAGTAGTGGATGGCTTGCCCGAATATCTCTCCGTCCGTGAAACCGTTGCAACCGCTTTTCTGCACATAGTTCAGAATGTGGGTCACGCACTCGTCCATGTTCTTGGCAGGGTTGCGGTACTTCTTTGCAAATAGCGCATCTTCCTCCGCACGCTGTTCCAAGTACATATATATCGTTCTCTTGAAATGGTCTGTTCCTTTCATATCGCTGTCATTTTTAGATTATCTGTTTCAGTATCTCTCTCCAATAGGTCGGCTCTACCTCGCTGAGAAGGAAGTCCATGAAATCCCTCCGTGCGTCCTTGTTCAGTTCGTGGTACAATCTTCGGAAAGTTTCAAAATTGCCGTTGATGTACGTTTCCACCATATACACGAAGATGTTGTCCACCTCGTAATATCTGCACTGCTGCGCTGCCGTCTTGCTGTTTCTTTTTGCCATGTCGGTAAGGGTTAAAGGGTGAATAACCAAAGGATGAAGCCAAAGAAGGCAATGGTGGAAAGGATAGCCACGATTACACCTATCGCCACTCGGAACACTCCGTTTACAATCTCTCTGATGATGCCCCAAAGGATGCCGAACACCCCGAAGGCGGTGCGCATCATCAAGCCGCATATCGCCAACCCGATGTGTTGCGCCATTTGTCTGAAATTTGCCGTTGCCGTCATATCTTCGCTGTTTTTGATTTTTTTGTTTTTAATGCGGATTCAAGAGCTGAGGGAGTTGAGTTTCAAACTATCTTATCTGCCTCTCGTTTATCCGACATTTTTTTTATGCGTCTTTCTGTCGCATCGGTCGTTTTCGTTTCGGGTGCTTGAAAAGGTAGGGATTAGGGAATGCAAGGTTTTTCGGTCAAAATACTACCCGCAGGGCTGGAGATTTTTACCGAAAACAGGAGGCTTGACCTTGCTTTCCCGTCCAATCCCGGAATTACCTTTGCGCCCAGAACGAAAATGACTGACTGATGCGGCTTACTGAAAGGCGCAAAATGGAGGTAAACGAAAACAGAGGCAGATTGTGTAGAAAAAAACTTCAGGGGAAAATCCGTAAAAAAAAGAATCACCAAAAGGAAAAAGACATCACCGGAAGCGTGAAAAGGGCAAACCACAACAAAGGAAGTATGATTGTTTCCGATCCGACGGAACTTGTTCAGCCGGGTGGCAACAATCATTCTTCCCGGTTTGTCCGGCTGTGTGTGGGCGCCTGTTTCATTCATGGGGCAGGCTGACACACTCTGCATTCACTTTCCGCTTCCGGCAAAAGAGACAGCGAAAAAAGAAAAATCATTTGAAAACCCGTAAAAGCACCTCTTGGCATAGGCGCAAAAGAAAGGGGCATTGCTTCATCTGTCTAAACATCGTTTAGGCGTGAGGCAATGCCCTTTTCTCCAGCTATGCGGTAGTCGGCACACGTTTGTTCCAAACTCGTTTTGGGCAATGGTGTGCCGACGGACAATACCGCTTTTACGGAAAATTCTTATGAATGAGGGGATAAAAAACGGGAGTTTATATCAAAATCTCGAATTAAATAGCTACTTTTGCATACGAAGAGTTCTTTGAAGGTTACGCAACGCGCAGAAGGATAATGCAGTAGATAACTAACTAAATCGTAACCTATTACTATCAAGAGCAATTAACCTACGCTCATTTCCAATAAATTACACTCTTTTCGTAACTTCTCCAAGCAAAGATACGAATTTACGCTAAGTTTTGGGCACGTATCGGATGGATAGTGCCCAAAAATTACTTCACGATTATTTGCATCCCCCGCGAATGAGCCACAAACTCAGGGGCATAAGCACTCTGAATCGTAGCCAGACCGGTTTCGTACGTGCCAGCCCTACTAACACGATAGCCCGATTCGAGCACATATACTCCTTTATTCAATTCGTCAAAAAAGAAGTTGGTCGAAGCGTCTTTGCTATCCATATAATATCCCAACCCGTTGGACCATTGGTAGCCCGACAGACTAAGAACAGGTTCCATACAGGCAGCGAACTGATCTTTCAACTGAACAAACTGCATTGTGCGATCCAAACGGATGGTAAGGCGGGATACCACCTTATCGCCAATAGCCAAAGGCATACCCGGAGTAAGAGGCTCCAGTTGACGAACCTTATTCGTCACTCTCTCTACATAAAGTTTCTTCTCTACGGCCAACTCTCCACCTTGTTCACCGACCCGATCGATCGCTTCCAAATACTGTCCGTATACCGCGCCCCAAGCGATGCCGCTGCTGTTCTTCTCCACAGTAATGCGTCGGGCATCGACTACCTTGGAATCGGTAAATGTCTTTTTAATATAATCCAGTCCCGGAATGGCTCCTTGCGAAGCATTCGTTTCCATGACCTGACCGCCAATCGTTATACGTACATTGCCCTGATCGGCAAGCAGATTCACTCCGGTACTGAGCAGACCATACACCGCATCGACCGTAGCTACCGGCGAGCTCCACTGTTGTGTCTGCTTCTGTCTGAGCAACCATATTTTCATTCCTTCGACTACGGCCGGGTCTTTGCTTACCTGTTCGAAAGCCTCCATAACTGCCACATGGGCGGGAATCTGAAGATCGTTCCAACGGGTAGGCACACCCGAACGGGCAAATGAAAGTCCCTGATCGGGCATAGGCACCAAGTGTTCTTTGAGAGAAGCCATAAAGGCATTAGCCTGCTTCGATTGCCCGGATTGCTTCAAGATAACCGCTGCCATCGCTTTATCGCGCATGTTAATGGTAGATAACATAGCAGGCAGTTGCCCCAAGAAATAGCGGTAAGCCTCTCTGTTATCCTCGGGAACCGACTCGTTAGACAGGGCTATGAGATAGAGATACTTCAACGTAGTCGCAGACAATCCTGTCTGTTTTCCTCCTTGCTCCTCAGCCTTGCGAATCGCTTTATACTCCTCCAATGCTTGGCGATGCAGGTAGCCGAAAGCCGATTGCTGCATCGCTTGTGCCTGCGCATCGAGGGGTTGCCCCGTAAGCATAGCTAAACGCACATTCGTTTCGACCACAAAATCGGTTATGAAGATGCTTCCTCTCATGCCTTTGTACCAAGACCAAGAGCCATCGGCCAACTGCAATTCTTTGAGTTTGGCCAGTGCGGTAAAGTTGTTGTTGCGAATATTATTGAGATCGAACAAGGTACCGATACGCTCTTGTTGTTGCTGTTCGGTCTGTGCCTGCATCACCCACGGTGATTCGGCCAACAGAATATTCTTCACCTCCTGATTCTTTTGGAGGTTGCTCAGGAAAGTCTCTTTCGTACCTCCGCTACGCTTCCAGTTCTCGAACAGTGTACGAATGCGGGGCTGACTGTTCATGATATAAGAAGCCAGTGTATTGGCGTAGTGCATCGATGCCCAGTCAATGGCGTTATCGCTTTGCGGTTGAGCAAGCGATGGAAGTGCCTGTACGGCATACCAAGCAGGATTGCCTGTGAACTCGACAGTCAGTCGGCGGTTCGTAGCCGAAGAGCTGTGACGGTTAAACAGGCTGTCAAGACCGAAGGTTCGCTTCTCTTTTCCATTCATTACCATCGGCACGGTTTCAGTTAGATTCACCTTATTGCTCAATACGGGTATCAACTGCTGTTCGCCATCGCTAAACGTACCTCCATCGGCTACCATACGGCAACCCAGCAAATCGTATGCATTGCTAACGGTAAAACCGAAGGTTACCGAAGTCGTCTTTCCGGCTTCAACGGCAAAGGGTTGTTTGAGTGTACGAATCACCTTATCCGTCATCGGATCGAAAAGAATAAAGGTGGTTACACCATTCATATTCTTTCCGGTGAGGTTTGCAATGGAGGCTGCCACCGTTGTTTGGTCGCCTACACGAACAAAGCGAGGCAGATTGGGCGTAATCATAAACTCTTTGCTGGTAGTAGCCTCAGCATTGAGCATGCCCGTAAGCATTCCTTTTGTATGGGCATAACCGCGGAAGTTCCAGCGGGTCAAGCTCTGAGGCATGGTGAAGGAGAAAGCAATCTCTCCTTGCTCATTGGTGCGCAACTGCGGATAGAAGAAGGCCGTTTCGGCAAAGTTCGTGCGCAGCTCGTTATCGGCCTCAGGTAGTGTTTGATCGACTGTACCGGCCGGGCTTTCTTCGATTACATCGGCATAAGCCTCTCGTTCAGACATCACGCCGGAGAGCTTACCGGCAAGTGGCAGATCGGCATTTCCTTTCATCAGCGAGGCTCCACGTACTACAACCTGATTATCCATGCTCGAACAAGCAAAAATCACAGACTCATCCAATCTTTGTTCAGGCAGAGCGAAACGGTCATAAATCAGTTCGGGCACAGTAAAGGTTTTCATCGGAAAGTCATAATAGAATTGATTATCGCGTGCATATCCTTCCATCCACCGAACCGAAGGCAATGGCAGATAATAATAGAGTTGCAGTGACTGCCGCTGGCTCCATATCTTATCGAGCGAAGCATCATACATGGTAGCCAGCATCTCGGCTGCTGCCGGCAATGCCTGTGGAGTACGAATGGTCAGTTTCCACTCCTCCTGTCCACCGGGGCGGAGTTTATCGCGGAATACATCCCATTTCAAGGTTAGATTTTTATCCGCCAAACGTCGACGCAATTCTACTTGCCGACGGTATACCTCTTGATCTTTTACAAAACAGAAACTGATGGTCAAGCCGTCTCCGTAAGATTCGAGATAAGGATAATCAAAACGGACAATCGAGTCAGACAACTGTAAAACCCTGCTTTCCAACTGCTTATTTCCGCAAAACACATCGGCCATTACATAGACATTCTTCATCGAAGTACCAAAGTAGAACAGTGCCGGATGTGCATCATCAAACGAAGTATTGGGGGCATAGAACCACTCTGCCGTATCTACCGCCGGTCGTGTATCGTGTGCCGAGAAGAGTACGATGCGGGTCTTGAAAGTCACCTCCCGTCCTTGCTCATCGTTTGCAGTGAGCACCAATTGATAGGCTCCCGAAGGCAATTGTTTCCAGTCGGGAAGCAAGCATTCCTTGTTCGATGTAAAGGTTCCCGTATAGACAGCCTGTTGAGCTACCTGAGCATCGTCCAGGTTCGACTCTTTGTCTAACTGACGGGACAAGTAAGGATAGAGTTTCACCGTACCTTGCGCGGCTATCGGTTGTTCGTTGAGGTTTATTGCCCGAAACGTAGCCGCAATGGTATCGTCTTTGCATACATTGCCTTGCAAGGTTGTGCTGAGAATCAGCGACCGATTGCCAACAGGCAGGTTGTACGAAGCTGTTTGTGTTTCACCGGCCAGGTTCGTCACTGTGGCATCGATACGGAACAGGTAATAGCCGTTCTCCATCTCCTTCGACCCCTCCAACGATACAGGAATACTGAAAGTACCCTCCTCGTTGAGCGATACAGTGCCCGAAGCCATCAGATCGCCTCCCGAATACGGCATTCGCCAACCAAAGCGCAGGTTACGCGTTACGGTATACTGTACCGGAAGATTTTGTAGGGAAACTCCACTAAAGGTCTTCGCCTGTCCCTTTACCTCTACCCGATCGCCCAAACGATACGATTGAGCAGTCTGATCGAACGTAATATCAAAGGTAGGGCGTTTGTAATCTTCGACCCGAACGGTAGTCTCTCCCACCGATGTGCGTAAGGTAAACAACCCGTTAAGACAAGCCGCAGGAAGAGTAAAATTGGCCGTAAACGAACCAAAGTCATTGGTGCGCAACTCTTGTTTGGCTACCTCTTGTGCATTGGCATCGAGCAGTGTCAATGTATAGTTTGCTCCGGCCACTACCTGAGCCGTATCTAAAGACTGATCGTACGCAATGCCTTTTACATAGATCGTCTGTCCGGGACGATACAAGGAACGGTCGGTCAATAACTTTAACTGGCTGACCGATCTACGATCCGTCCGATAAAAATATCCTCCGCGGTAAATAGACTGCAAGGCCATCGCCGTATCTTGTCCTTTGCGAGCTTTCAACTGACGGTATTCATTGTTCCATGGCAATACGGCCTTTCCCCGCTCGTCGGTAGTAATCAGATTGAGCTGTTGTCCGTCCTCCGAATAAAGGGTGATGATGGCATCGGCAATCGGATATCCCGTTTGCATATCGAGTGCTACCATCTCGTATTGGCTATTGGGTAAGCTGCGGGTGAGCACGTTGAAACGCGTCACATGCAGAAACTTCTCTTCGGCTTTCACCGTTTTGGCATCGGGGATAATCTGAAGCAGATAGAGCCCTTCGGCAGGTGTAGGTAAGGTGAAGAGTGTATCGGCCATTTGGTAGTTATCGGGACGAAGCAGTTCGATAGCCTGTTCCGATACTTTCTGACAATGTTTGCGATAGAAGTTAGCATCGATTCCACGAGCCAGTTTAGGCATCTCGGGCAAGTTCACCCGAAAGAGGTTCACCCGGAAGCCGGAAAGGTTTTTGTGACTTACGTTCAGCTTCATGGTACTGCCGGGATAAACGGTTTGTTCGACACGTACACTCAGAGCCGGGTTCAGTATTTCCTGCCGCAGATTCTTAACGGCACCGATACGTGTATAACCGGGATAGAGCCGGATGGTTTCATCGCAGATTTGCAATGCTGTCGTAGCCAGATTTTCGCTGTAAGCATAGCGAGCACGTGCCAGAAATACTTCGGCACAAATATCCTTCGACTTGAATTCACTGATCAACTTATTTAGTTCGGCCAGATAAGGGTCTTGGGTCAGCCCCATCATCCCTTTCGGAGCTTGATAAGAGCGAAAGGAGGGATCGGTTTCCCGACGCCAGTCGAGATAATCAAGCATCGTCAGTACATACCCGTCCATGTGGTTGGCTGTGCTATCGGCTTTGAGCATGGAGCGATAGATATCGTCGATCCGAGCCTTTATCAATGAGTCTTGAGCAATCGAAGCAACTCTTCGCAGCGATTCGATAGCCCGGCTTGCCAACAGTTGATACATATTATGGTGGTAGTACTCGCCACTCGCCTTGCCGAGTTCGACAAATGGAACATAGTCGGCTGTCGAACATTCGAGCAAAAGAGCCGAGGGCTGCAACGAGGCAGCACTGTATTTCAGAATCCGGTCAATAAACTGATTGGCACTCCATTGGGCAATATCGGTCGAAGGCTCCTCGCCAACCACATCGGTACGTTGACGGAGCTGCCAACTATGAGAAGCACCATACTGGGCATAGATACCTGCGATAAGAGAGTTCAGTACTGCCTGCTCAGTTGGTTTATCAGACGTTGCTGCCCATCGCTGCAAGCCCTTCAAGCCTACATAAAAACTATCCGGAACCAATATTTCACGGTAATTCATTCGCCAGGTATAGGCCTTAAGCATTTGTGGAGAGTTCTTTTCCGCTTCGGCTTTCCGATAAATTTCATCGGTCAACCGAATAATAGTTGCCGGTAGGCTGTTCTTCTCCTCTTGTGCCACCTGCTTCCATAACTTGTCATACGACTGCGCTCCTGCTGTCGATACCATGCCCAAAAGCAACATAGCTATAAACCAAATCTGCTTCACTTTCATATTTCCTAAGTTTAAGTCGTTCGTATAGAATAACAAAGAAAGGAAATAAAGTTTAAAGTAGAATGTTTTTTCAGTATAAAAAAACCTATTTTACGTAGAGAAGCCAAAGTCGCATCAAAAAATAAGCCCTAGACCCAACGAGATCGAACTTCTTGTATTATCATTTCGGGATGGAAGCATCGCATCTTCTATCATAACATACGAAGGAACATTTTGAAACTGCTTCCAATTATATCCAACCTGAAAGTTAAGCCCGAAATGCCGACGAAACATTTTCTTATAACCAACACCTAAATCCCACATGGCTCCCTTATAGGTCTCTTGTTTGCCCACTATGGCATATCCCACATTCGTATAAGTATAAAAATTGGTATGCTTCTTTAAAGGTGAATAATGTGCACTGGCAAATAAAGGAAATGTATTGTAGCCGGGATTTTCATATCTATCCGCCCCCATCCCTATACCGGCAGAAATCTGTTTTGTAATATTATACAATACTGACAGGTGAATGGAGTTACCATACATTTTACTCTCTTTCCTTGAAATGTTATAGGGCTTATGGATTTCATATAAACCCAGTCTGTAGTGATAATCTAAAAAAATATTTACTTTAGATTGTGCTTGAGAATGGAGTGCAGATGAAAATACAATGATAAAAGAAGTAAGAGTCATTTTTAACCAAAATCGTTTCATAGATAAATTGTTTTAATTTTATAAATAAAAAGTAATTCCTGCCATATCTGGCAGGAACTCATTGAAGTAGTGTTCTTGTGCCTATTATAGCATAAAGAAATCTTCAGTTCTAAGGGCTGATGCAAAAGTAAACAAGACGATGTATAAAACGAGTATTATACAGTGTACAAAACAAACATACAACCACCTGTAAAACAATTGAATATAAAAATAATCCATGTACAAATCTATATTATATTAATTTAGAATGTTTTTTCAGTATAAAAAACCTATTTCAAGTGAATAATCATCGTTACATCCTCCTTTAGGGCAAAAGAACACTTGTCATAAGCAGGTGCACCCATCACTCCTTCGGCATCATTACTAAATCCGAACTTCTCCAACGGTCGGCCAAAAGCACCGGTATCGAGTTTTCCATTTCCGTTTTCATCATGAAAAAGAGAAATGGCATAAACGCCCGGCTGCAACCCCTTGCAAGGAATAACCATCGCTGTATCCTTCGCCGCTACCCGAAAAGCAGCAACAGGCTGTTTCATAAACAGCTCCTGCTTGTTGTAAACAGCCACATAAATATACCCTTTGGCCGACTCAATATCTTTGACTTCCAATGTCAGGTTTTGAGAGAAGGCATACACAGAGGAAAACATACACACGAGGAAAATCATTTTGCTTTCATAATTCATTGTTTTTAGTTATCAAAAAATGGTTTTTAGAAATTGGATACATCATAAGCAACCTTTTTGCCCAAGGTTATAAAGAGCCCCAGATAGAAGGAGTGGTCTTTGGGGGGCCTTACAGACCGCCCGTCGATACGACCGAATTCATTCTTACGCCCCAAGATGTTTGAAGCCGAGGCATGCAGTATCACCTTTTTGCTGAACAGATAAGTAATGCCCAGGTCAAGACTGTTGTACGGTTTTGCTTCATCATTCATCAACCCTGCACGATCGGGGTTATGAAACGGACGTCCGCTGGCAAAACAGTTGGTAAGTCCGATAATCGTATGCAACCGCGGAATAGCGTACTTCAACACCAGCGACGCATTGTGTCGAGTAGCATAGGACGGGGTAGTCAGTTCGGTATATTCCCGGTATTTCCGCAGTGAACGGTTGAAGGAATAAGCCAACTGATACTCCAAGTTTCGCCACAAGGTAACATCGCGAAAAAAGAGATCAATGCCTTTACTGCTTCCATAACCATCGGAGGTAAGCAGAGGAACAGACAGCGCCAGCCGATCGTACCGTTTATCATATAGTTCTACTTTATAGAAGCGTCCACTGTGTTCGTATTGTACCCCTATATTGTATTGCCAACAGGTTTCGGATAGCAAGCCGGATTGTTTCAACAGATACCTGTTTTCGGGCAGTTGCGTATAGCGACCTACCGTAGCCGAGAAAAGCAACTCGCTCCATTGATAACTGATGGCCAGGCGGGGCGAAACGTTCATCTGCCTGTTCAAGCCCGTATATTCCGCCCGAACAGACACTTCTGTCTTCAACGCCTCTACCGGATAGAGGGTTGCGCTCAGAAAAGCAGCTGTAACCGACGGATGCATCACCTGGGTATCATCAACCGTCTGGTATTGATATCTGCTTTCGTAACCACGAAGAAAGGATTCGATACCCATATCTACCCGTATGAAAGGGTTAAAGCGGCGAAAGAGCTTTGTTTTAAGGTGCCACTCCTGCTGCTGCTCGCTCCATTGATCAGCATCGGTAACCGCACCACCTATCTGTTGATGATAAAAAGAGTAGGCTGCTCCGGCAAACCAATTCCATCCCGAAAGGGTACGACGCCGAAAGGTGCTATTCAGATAGATATTATTCTCGCCCAGCTCAAAGAGGCGAGGAGACACCTCTCCGGTACGATGCGAGAAGCCCGTGCGATCATAACCGATATAGTATTTGAAAACAGTCCGTTCATCGGGTGTATAACGGAACTGTGCAGCAGTAGAGAAGCGTTCGTAAGGTTTTACAAAGTCTACCCGCCCGGGAAACAAACGGTTGTAAGGGCTTAGGTTCTGATAGTCGAGATGTAGGGAGAGAGAACCCGTATCAAAGGATCGCGTTCCTCCTCCTCCCAAACCAACGGTCGAAAGGTTCATACCGATCTTATTGAACGGGCTTGTATCTTTCGTCTCTAACGGTAGCACTGCTGATAGAGCCTGCCCATACTCCTGCGACGCACCACCGGTAGCCAGATTCACTCCGCTAAACATAAACGTAGAGTAACGCCCCCGGGCAGGTACATCGGTACCGGTAGTAGTATAAGGGTTGAGCACATGCATCCCGTCGATATAGGTCTGCGTTTCGGAACTGCTCCCACCGCGCACTAGCAACCGCCCACTTTCTCCCTCAACCTGTGTGCCGGGCAAGGTTTGCAATGCTTGATAGAGATTACCGTTCGCTCCACCGATCGTAACCAGATCGAGCGGTTGCATATCGCTCCACCGGCTGTTGGCACGAGGTGTTTTAGCTGCTTTCACCACAATCTCTTTCAATGCTACACTATCGGTATAGAGTTTCAGAAATACGGTATCGTTTTGCGCCGGTGCAATAACCGGAAGAAGAAGAAAAAAATAAAGAAGAAAACCTTTCATATCGGCATGGGATTGATGTTTATGCCGACAAACATAATGGAAAGGTTTCGGACAGAAAAATATCCGTGACAGACTGCCCGGATATGTGACAAACCGCCCGAAGGGTGTGACGAACGGCACTGTTTTGTGACGAACAGCTATCTTTCGTGCATACTTTCGATACGCCCTTTAATCTCTTTGGCGTAGGCTCTCGACACAGGTATCTCTGTTGTGCAGCCCTGTAAGCTAAGGCGATATCCCTGCGAGTTTCCGCTGACTTTGGTCACTGCATGGATATTGACCAAAAACGCACGATGACATTTTACCACAAACGAACAGGCTTCAACCGCTTCTTCGGCCTGTTTCATGGTGGCACGCAGCAAACGCTGCTCCATTTTATCCTGCTTGCGGTAAATCACTTTGATGTAGTTGCCCTCTGCTTCAATGCAGACCAGTTGGCAAGCCTGAAGTTCGAGCACCTCTTTCGTACTTCCTTGCAGTAGTATCTGTTCTGTTTCTTGACACGACTCGGGTTGGACAACAGCACTTCGGCTATCTTGCAAATGGCGGTTCATCTCCACAGCCTCTGCCAGATGCGAGGCCAACAAACGGTTGCGGTTGATTAGCATGAAGAGAGTAACAGGAAAAAGTCCCACAATCGTAGTGACCAATAAAAAGATAAGTAAGAGCTCCCACTGCCAATGGAACCCGAAAATAAGGTTTGAATACAGCCAATTGCCTATTCCGATACATAGGAAGAGAAACAAATTATTCGCCAGATGCCTACCTACCGTCCACTTGTCTTCGTTATAGAACCGAGGAAACAGAACGGGAAACAGGTAAACGGGAATGCACTGAAACAGTGCTGTTACGCCCATATAGCCCAGCAATATCCAAAGTTTGTGATGCTCAATTTGATGGATACCAAACGGTTGCAGCAGCAACAAGATCAGGAACACAAGTACAGACGAAGCCCATACCCCCTCTCTTCTGTGGTAGAAGAGGGGATATGGACTGCGTAAGTAGGTACCTATTTTATTCATTCTTGCCTTACTTGAGCGGCGTCTGCTCCAGTGTAGCTACCAAGAAGTCATAGAACTTCTGCACGGTAGGAATCAACGCACGCTCGTCGGGTGAATGGGGTGAACGCAAGGTAGGACCGAAAGAGATCATATCCAACCCGGGGATGATCGCACCGATGATGCCACACTCCAATCCGGCATGAATCACTTTCACAGCCGGCTCTACCCCGAATTGCTTCTGGTAAGAGGCTTTCATAGCGTGGAGGATGGGCGAGTTTACATTGGGTTGCCAACCGGAATAACCGCCGGTCATAGCCACCTTCATGCCTGCCATAGAGAAGCAGCATTCGAGGCTGGTGGTGAGGTACTCCTTCATGCTGTCTGAAGAACTACGCGCCAATATCTTGACTTCGGCTTTGCCGCCACCGATGGTTATAATGGCCAGGTTGGACGATGTTTCTACCGTATCGGGTACGGTCGGAATCATACGGGTTACCCCATTCTGACAGGCAAAGATGGCATCGATCAAATTGTCTTGTATCTCCTCGGGCACTTGTCCGGCAGGTATCTCCACCCGTTCGGCCAGTACGCTGATGGGTGTTTCGATAGCCGAATACTCCTCATTGAAGAGTTCGTTGCAGTAGCTTATCAGTCCCATCAACTCTTCTTCGTTCTCGGCAGGAATAGTTACCACAGCCGATGCTTCGCGGGGAATCGCATTGCGCATGTTGCCACCTGCCCAGCACGACAAACGAGCTTCGTAAGTAGCCACTGCTTCGCGAACAATGCGAACCAACAGTTTATTAGCATTGGCACGACCTTCATTGATCTCCAAACCGGAGTGTCCGCCACGCAACCCTTTCACGGTTACTTTGATGGCGATATCACCCTCTTCGGGTGCTACCTCTTTGTATTCGAGCGAAGCCGTTACATCCATACCACCGGCACAACCGATGTAGAGTTCGCCTTCGTCTTCCGAGTCGAGGTTCAACAGAATCTCTCCCTTTACTGTTCCGGGCTTCAACCCGAAAGCACCGAACATACCGGTCTCTTCATCTTTCGTGATCAGTGCTTCGAGCGGTCCGTGCTTTAAATCGTTGGCCTCGAGCACAGCCATGATAGCGGCTACACCCAGTCCGTTGTCGGCTCCCAAGGTGGTTCCTTTGGCTTTGAGCCATTCGCCGTCAACGTATGTTTCTATCGGATCATTAACAAAATCGTGTACAGTATCGTTGTTCTTCTGTGGCACCATGTCCATGTGTGCTTGCAGAATAACTCCTTTGCGGTTCTCCATGCCTGGAGTGGCAGGTTTGCGGATGATGACATTGCCTGCTTCGTCGACCAATGTTTCCAGACCAAGACCTTTGCCAAAGTTAACCAGAAAGTTTGTAATCTTTTCCATGTGTCCCGACGGACGTGGAATCTGAGTGAGTGAATAAAAATGTTTCCACACATTCTGTGGAGCTAAAGAGAGGATTGTGCTCATAACAGATAATTTTAATGATTTATAGGGTTCAATATTATATTTATGAGTGTCAAAGCTACTAAAAAAGAATGGGATAGAAAGAATAAATGAAGAAGAAAAAAAAGATACGACGCACTTTAGCTACAAATCAACATAAAAAAGATTTGTGCGATATCACCCTCTTTGTGAAAGCACTGCTTTCAATTTATTTCCCCTTTGACATTCTCCATTGATAACTTAAAAAACGATACAACTTGTTATTTTTCAGTAGTTAATATTGTATCTTTCGCCTTGAATCAATCAATATCATTCTGAAAAGATTGGGAGAATACTCCTCAAAACACACTATCCTGATGGGATGTGATACTCTACAAAGTAAAACTGACAAGCTGAATTTGTTTATAATAACTGAATTGTTTCTTCCTTATTCATCTTTTTTTCTATGATTTCTCCGGTAATGGGGTGAATTACCTTCAGCATGCCACCTTGCTCGGAGCGAATTTTAATACTTTTCACTTTTCCGTCTTTATAAACAGCGCTTACCAAAAAGGCTCCCATAGCTCTCATCTTATTAAAAGATACGTTTTTCCAACTTTCGGGAATAGCCGGAAAAACGCGAATGACACCTGTATGACTTTGTAGCAACATCTCTTGTATAGCGGAAGCGTAAGCAAAATTACCCTCTAAAGTAAATGGTCGATAAGTAAAAGAAGAATAATTTTTCTTCAGTTGATCTCCGTTGAGATGAAAACTATTGGGTGAACAGAAAGCTTTCGTAAAGATATGAAGCGCACGAGCGGCAGCATCACCATCAAAGACTCTAGCTTTCATATTAGCAAGCCATGTATATGAATATCCTGTCCAAAACTCCGAACCTAGTTCTTCGATATGATGAATAGAACGTTTAATAAGTCGTTCGATATCTTTACCCTGCGATACGTCCAATAGTCCTAGAGGATGAAAGCCTAGCATATGAGAGAAGTGACGATGCGAAATGGATAACGGATAATTGGGCGCAATGGTTAGTCCGTTACTACCGATTGCAAGATCGGGCCATTCGGTCAATTGCTTTTGCCAACGTGCCGCATCTTCCGCATAACCTAGTGTTGCAGCCATTTCTGCAGCTATAGTATAGGTGAATCTAATGGAGGCAAGATCATAGTTGGTGGTTTCCTGAAACCATGATTCCAGACTATTATCATTGATTTCGGGTGAGGTAGACAAAGGCAATTTGCGCTTTCCGTCTGGTCTTCGTACTGAAATATTTTCGAAGTATCGGGCTACTTCTTTCACCCATGGATACGCTTTGTCTCTGAGGAAGATGGAGTCGGCAGAGTATTTCCATTGAAGATAAAAATGTTGGGTAAGCCATCCGCTAGTAGAGGGTTGATGTGAGTAGGGACTCCACCCGCCGATTGCTTTTCCTTCCAATGTGGCAACACATGGAATATTTAGCCCTTCTACTCCAAAGAATCGGCGAGTGAACTGCTCCCCATTTTCCTTGATTTTACAAAGCCAGTCGGTGAATACAGATGATTCTTCAAGATGATTTGACGAATAACCCGGCCAATAACTGAGTTGCGTATTCAAATCACTATGAAAGTCACCACGCCATGGAGGAGTTTGTCCGTTGTCTGCTGTCCAGACTGCTTGCAGACAGATGGGTGGTGCATTCTTTCTAGAAGATGCTCCGAACTTATACATTTCCAAATACCATTGGTTTTCGAGAATTGAATCAGGGAGCTGTATTTCACATTGAGACCAGTATTGACTCCACCAGCTAGAATGCTCTTTCAGCGCCGTCCGAAAGTCTTTATTATAAGTCTTCATTAGTTCTGCTGCCGGTTTGGATTCGCTATACCAAGTACCCACTGTAGTCAAGCAGTAAACACCTTCCAGCGTTTGCGAATCAGGATATTGCCATTGTAGGGTGACCTCATACGACACTTCCCCGTAGGCTTTCTGACGGTAAATGAGATTATTTTTCTTTCGAATGATTTCTCCATTTTTATAGCCAAGGCGTGTTAGCATATTCGTGCGGTTTTTATCTAGATGCTCAATGATCCTACCATCTTCTTCAAAGCGAGGCGTTTGTAGTGATATAGACAAGGTATCAGGTAAATTTTCAAAGCGGAAATGTCCGACCTTATCAGTAGCTCCGGTGAAAAAGTGTCCAATAGTCCCCCCTTCCCATGCAATAGTACAAACCGCCGTATGTACGTCCAACTTCACACTTTTCACTTTACCTAGCCGGGTAGTGATGAATTCCAATGCTCCCGCCGGAATCTTAGTAGGAGCTATGTCTTTTCGAGTACGTGCATCAATGAGAGCATGTACTTTAGACACGTCTTTCCGGTCTATTACCTCATCGCAAATAAATGAATATGAATAAGAAGGAGAATTGAACTCTTCTACCGGGCGCAGATCCCAAAGATCGGCACGATCAAAAGCGAGTCGGAGTTTTCCTTCTTTCTCCCAAATAAGGGTTCCCATGATGCCATTTCCTAGAGGAATTCCTTCATCCCATACTTGAGGCAGATTTTTGAATTGAAGTCCATGAAAACGTGTTGGTTGAGCATATATCCGCATGGTACACAAAACAAGCAGCACCATATACAAAGATAAACATAGTCTTTTTCTCATAATACTATTATATTTAATTTCAATTATTGGGAACAAAGAAAAATAATCTTAACCAGAATACAGTGCATATAAAGTACAAAATCGTGTCTTTTGCGTACATGCTATTCTTTTGGTTTTTCCTCCTCATTTGCATAATCGCATGGAGATCCTCGTCTATATGCTTGTGGCACCAAATGATATTTTTCTTTGAAACATTTGCTGAATTGGCGCGGAGAAGAAAATCCAGACCGATCTGAGATTTCGGACACATTTAGTTCGGGAGCCTCTTTTAACATGATAGCTGCCCGTTTTAATCGAACGGTCAATATAAAATCGTATGGAGTCTGTCCGGAAATTGCTTTCAATTTTACGAATAGCTTGGTACGTGCCACACCCATTTCCTTTGCCAGAATATCGACGTTGAAATACACATCCCCCATGTGTTTTTCAATTACTCTCATCGCTTCGTCAATAAACTTTTTGTCAAGTCCATTGGTCGCTAGAATTTGGTGGGTTGACATCGGTTGCTTACTAAACTTTTCTTGCAGCATAATGCGATTGTTGACTAAATTGTTACAACGAGAAGTTAGAATATTTACATTAAACGGTTTAGTAATATAATCGTCCGCACCCAACCTTAATCCTTCCAAATTATATTCGATAGCGGTTCTTGCCGTAAGCAGTACCACAGGAATATGGCAAGTATCCATATTCTCCTTAATCAGTTTACAAAGTTCTGTTCCCGACATTTCCGGCATCACAACATCACTTAGCACGATATCGGGTTGTTCAAATTGTGCTTTTTCCCATGCCTCATTACCATCCGAAGCAGTGATAATCTGATAAAACACATCAAATATGTCAACAAGCATCTCTCGCAAATCCTCATTATCTTCCACAATCAGCATTTTTGCAGTCTTGTTATTTTCCATTTTTTCGCTATTTATTATTTCTTGTTCCATTATCAATTGTAGTTGAGTTTCAGAAACAGCACGATGTTCTTCTATCATTAATTGAGATTCGTTTGTCTGTTCATTGATTTGTTCCGAAGTAAAATGCTCTTTACCCAGTTTCAGGTGAATGCTGAATACAGTCGTTTCTCTCGGGTCGCTATATACTTCGATGCTCCCATGATGCAGTTCTATAATACCCTTGGTTAATGCCAATCCGATACCGCTTCCCACATACGAGAAAGAGCCAAGCTGTTCCGTTTGATAAAAACGAGTAAAGATATAATCAATATCTTTGGAGGGTATGCCTATTCCATTGTCTGTTACTTCAATAATCACTTCCCGATTACTTTTTCGTACGAACACAGTGATCGTACCGCCTTCCTGAGTATATTTGAAAGCATTGGAGAGCAAATTATTCATCACTTTCTGCATCTGCTTGGTGTCGTACCAAACGTTCACGACATCGCTACTTTTTTGAAAGTTGAATGTGATTTGTCGTTGTGCAGCGTACTCCTGAAACAATAGACAGTTTTCTGAGATAAAATCAATTATATTGTGTTCACTGACTTTGATCGTCATAAACCCCTGTTCCTGCTTGCGAAAATCGAGCAATTCTGTTATTAACTCCCGAAGTTGCAAACTGTGCTTATACACTCCTAACACTCTATTATAGATTAATGGCGCGAATGAACGAACCTGAAGCAGCATTTCCACCTGTCCAATAATGAGCGTCAATGGAGTACGGAACTCATGGGAGATATTTGTAAAGAAGCGTAATTTGGCTTGATTCATTCTCTCAATATCTTCAGCCTGTTTTTTCTCATATTTGAGAGATTCTTGTAGCTTGATACGACTCTTATAGGTGCGTATCAGACAGTAGAGTAGCCCTCCTGCGATGCTTAAATATAAAAAATAAGCCCAATTAGTGCGATATGCTGGAGGTAACACTTCGATTTCCAGTCGACTTTCAGGAACGAACAGGTTGTTTGTGGCACGTACAATAAGCGTATATATCCCCGGATTCAAATTAGTATAAGTGATGGTATTTTGTCCACGCATACTGGTCCACCTATCCGAGAAACCTTTTAGGCAATATTCTATATCATCCTTATATGAGGGCATATAGTTTAACACAGCATACTCAATGCTCAACATAGACTGACCCGAAGAAAGGACAAGTTTCGGAGTATCTGCCAGCGTTTGAGTCAGTATATTGCTTTTATCATTCTCAAATATTTCTTCACCGTTAACTATCAATCGGAAGGGATATATAGAATATTTTTGAGGAATACCGTTAATCTCTTCTTCTCGGAAAGAGATCATACCATCGATTCCTCCGACAAATATTTCTCCACTCTTAGCTCTATACAAAGATCGTTCATTAGGAGTAGACAGTGGCACGCCGTTTTTCTTATTATAGTTCGTAAATATTCGCGTCGGATAATCGAGTATGGAGAAACCTACATCCGTGGTGAACAGCAGTTTATCAGGCGACAGTTCACACATATCATATATACAATTACTTTCAAGTCCATTTCGTTGTTCATCAAAATTCTCGAAATCATCCGTTTCATATCGATATAGATCAACTCCGCTTTCATTGGTACAGAACCACAAGCGCTTCTGACTATCTTCGTATATACGACTAATGCTATTACTACTAACACTTTGCCCTAAAGCATGGTTGTGCTTATATTTTTTCAATTTTCGAGTATCAAAATCATATGCATAGATTCCTTGTCCATTTCCGCTAAGCCAAAGCACTCCGCGATGATCCAAGCAAAGGGTGGACATAAAATTCATGTTATCCATTTCATTCTGAAACATCAGTTGACTTTTACCATTGTTGGGATTGAACTGACAGACCCCACCATGTGTAGCAAGAAGCAAGTGATCTTTATACGGAATAATATCTCGAATCGTATTAGAAGGGAGCGATTCTTCTTCCCCTTCCTTCATTCGATAATGAGTAATTTTTTCGGTAAAAACATCCAATTTATTCAGTCCCCCTGTGTGTGTACCAATCCATAGACACTTTCTCTGTTTGTCGTAATAGATCGACTTCACATTGTCATGCGAAAGACTATTTGAACTATCGGAATGTTTATACCATTTGAAGGTTCCGTTTGTCATGTTCCATCTATTCACTCCTCCCCCTTCTGTACATATCCACAATTGATTTTGATCATCCTCCGTGATACATCCGACAATGGAAGAACTGAGCCCACTGCTTTCCACCCTCGATGTCTGAAAATGCTGGTATATCTGTCTTTTCGGGTTGAAATAATTAATGCCTCCAAAATAGGTCCCTACCCAAATAGTCCCTTGTCTATCACATAGCAGGCTCCAAATAGATGAATGAGTTAAGCCTTTTTCTTTTTCTAACATCCGATACCTCGTGAAACGTTGCGTTGACGGATTGAAACAATTCAATCCGTTGAACGTACCAACCCATATATTCCCTTCCATATCTTCGCAAAAGCAACGTCCGAAATCAGAACTTATACTAAAAGAATCGTTGACCGAATGCCTAAAGTTTGTTATTTCATTTCCATCTATCCGATAGATGCCGGTATCCCATGTACCCACCCAGAACTTACCGGTCGAATCTTTAAATATATTTGTAATATTTTCATTTTTAATGAGATGTGAGAGTCTTTTTGACTTATCCAATTTGAATAGACCCTGTTTTTCTGTTCCAAATAGCGTAAAATCATCGCAGGCATAGATGGCAGATATGTTGGACTGAATATCCGGAGAAGAATAAAATAAATCAAATAGTTTTCCGTTATGGCGATAAAGGTTATGATCCAATCCGACATACAATTGTTGATGGTAAAACATGGATCGCGTATTCCCTCGAATAAGTGTTGCAAATTGTTTCCTTGAGAAGTCGAAAGTAGAAATTCCTTTGGGGGTCATGATGTAGAGTTCATCTTTCTCATTGCCTATTATTTCTTTGGCGCTATTGTAGATGATACTATTCGAATCATTTTTCCGATATTTAAAGACGGTAAAGCTATTTCCGTTGTATAGATTGACACCGTTACGCGTGGCAATCCAGATAAAGCCCTTACTGTCTTGATAGAGCCCCATCACTGAGTTATTCGACAATCCCTCCTCCGATGTCAGATGATTGAATATAATTTCTTGTGCGCTTCCTGTAACCAAACTAAGCAGAAGAAAACAAATATAAGATAGAATATAATTGATTTTCATAAATGTCTTAAGGTAGATATGGTTCAATATGACAAATATACATATTTTTCAGTACATCCTGCCTATCGACAAGTGCTTATTAAGTACATAATAAGTGTCATTATCGTACATTTAATCTTAATTTAGTTGTTTGGACAAATCTTACACATCTTTTGAATTAACAGAGTACCCGCTATTTTTATTCGTGGCTATCTTTGTCGTGTGATTTCTCAAAAAGAATATTCTTGAATTTAATAGTTACGATATAATAGATAAGTAAACGATATACGATTATGAAGAAAATATATATAAGCTTGATTGCCTTACTACTGGTAGCCTTGTGTCAATCTGGTAGTGCCCAGGAGAAAGAGATACAATATGCTCTAGACAACTATCAGCGCTACTACACCGACGGACAGAAGGTAAAAGGAGCAGATAAAGAAAAGGCTTTACGCGAGTTGCGTGAGTATTACGCGACTAATGCCTATCGTCTCCACCAACTAAACGCCTATTCGGTGGAGTGGCAAGAGTGTTTAGAACTATTACAAGAGAACGGGCAATTCAAAGATTTGGCAGTCACCGAAGAAGAGTATCGCTCGAAGAACTGGCTACAAGCGCCCTATAGTGAGCCACAAGGAGCAGTTGGGATTTTTCTTACCGATGCGTTCAACCGAATCTGGAAAATAGCCGAAGCTTCTAGAAAAGGAGACATTTCGACAAAAAAGGCATTATCGGACGCTTACTTGAAATCGATCTTGCATTATGGGAAATTGGAGTTGGGGCGTCCTAACAACGGTCCACGCTTTCATGCTTCCTGTTTTGCAATCCCCACTGCTGCGATGAATGTTTACTTCTGCTTCATGAAGCAGATGGAAAGTGTGGAGAAAGAGAAAAACAAAGAATCATCGATGCAGGAAGTATGCGATGTATTGAAAGCTGTGGCATTGCAATCGTGGACACAACCTTTCCGCAATGACGAAACGGATAAAAATGTGGTGCAGATTGAGCGTTTCAGAAAACACGTATGGTGGGTGGGCGGAAATGCACTGGCTTATCGTCCGTTGCTTCCCGTTGCAGTGATGTACCAGTCCATCCCAATGATTGACTTATTGGCGGACGTTTCTCAGAAAGCCATCAGCATGACTTCGCAGCAAACCTTTGATGACGCATTCTGGATTGAAGGATTCACAGCCGACGGTGCCGGTTGGGGACATGGACAACAATGTCTTATCTGGGGATACCCAATCGATGGTACTTCCAGTGCATTAGGCTTGCTGAGTTCTTTGAGGGGAACTCCCTGGGCAAAAAAACTAAGCAGAGAGAATACAAATGCCATTATGAACTTCCTGCGCGGAGGAAGCTGGTATTACTACAAAGGCTTTACTCCTCCTTGCCTGGACCGTTCTTCTGCTATGTATAATGTGACGCCACAGAAGATTCGTTATCAAGGAATGGTGAAATCATTTATAAAAGACTGGATTACTTCCTTTACTCCCGATGAACAAGTGGAATTGAAGAGGCTAAAAGACGAAGCGGATATAAATATGATTAATATGGCAAACTATACACCGGGTATGTATAGCGGAACACGTTGGTTTTTCAATAATGACGACTTGGTAAAGAAAAACAAAAACTACTATATCATAGTCAACATGGCCTCCAAGCGATGTGACGGACTTGAAAGTGCCAGCGGCTTTGCCGATGAATATAACTTCTATACAACCGATGGATTAACTCTGTTTCAAAAGAGTGGTGACGAATACCGAAAGATCATAGGCGCCTGGGATGTGACGGCTTACCCGGGGGTAACAGCACGTGAGGGAATGGACAAACTCGTCCCTGTGACCAATTGGAGAGGATATTGCAGTAAATATAATTTTGCGGCAGGTGCTACCAATGGTGGTGAGAATGCGGTTGCTGGGTATATTTTCGAGAAGATGAATGCTTCTGATAAAAATGGAGTAAACGATCGGGGTAACAATGCCAAGAAGAACGAAGTGATATACGGAGTACAGGCATATAAGTCTTATTTCATGTTCGGAGATTATATGGTAGCGTTAGGTGCCGGAGTAACCAATTTACAACCCAAACAAGAAGGCACGATTCGTACAACCATTGACCAGACAGCACACGAAGACGTGATTATGGCTGTGCAAGGTGGTAAGCAAATCCCTGTGGGCAAAGGCAAATGGTCATTCTATGTAAATAAAAAGCCGATATGGGTCATGCAAAAAGGCAAATTTGCTTATACAGTGCTTCCTCAATATACCAAAAACGCTTCTTTCATGTACGAAACAAAAAAGACGGATTGGATAAAAAGAAATCTTTCTAATAAAGGGAAAAAAGACTTACCCGAGGTGACTGATATTTTCCATTTATGGATTGACCACGGAAGAACTCCGCTTAATGAAACATACGGCTATGTAGTATATGCCGGAGACGGACCACCTCCCGACGAGTTACCTTTCGAAGTATTACAAAATGACACTTTGGTGCAAGCGATGAGAACGAAAAACAAGCAGGTGACGGAAGTTGTATTCTACAATCCGCAGCAAGTATTAAAAGCAGAGGGTTTGGAATTGTCCGTATCGACTCCTTGCGTTGTGTTGATAGAGAACACAAGCAAAGGATCTACGTTGACGGTGACGGACGCAGAAATGAATAAGGACTGTAACGAAATAATAGTGACTTACAATGGTAAGCGCATTCCGGTGAAGATGCCTCAAGGTATGTTGTGCGGAAAGCCGGTCACTTTGAATTTGAAGTAAGAAATAACCATAAAGAAGATTCAGATGGCCATAGCCGATTTGGAGGTGAAAACATGGAGTTCAGTAGTTGATATCATGAAAGAAAGTTTAGGAACATGGTGTTATTATAATAATTCTCCAATCACAATTCCAGAAATCGACTGTAATCGTACTAGTTTAGTATAGCTCTATTATATATAAAACTGTTTTCATAACGAACATACAATCATATGAACATTAGAAAAACAATCTACTTCCTTCTCCTTAGCATAGGAACAGTTGCCTGTCAATCGGGAAACTCTGACCCCGAACCTCCAGAGGAAGGAGGAGGAGGAACAGAAGAAAACGCGACCACATGTAAGGCATGGAATGACTTCGTGGCCAAGAACGAACAGAACGTTCTTCTAGATTTTTCGTACGCGGGATATGACCATGGCAAATCTGCTCCTGCCGATGTGTGGACATTGGGATATAAGAAATATGATATCACCGACTACGGAGCTATCCCTAATGACGGTAAATCCGATCGGGACGCTTTCTTGAAAGTACTCAAAGCGATAGGAGCAATAAGCACTACCGGAGCGAGCGTACACACCCCCAATGCGAGAGCTCTTATTTATTTTCCAGAAGGTGAATTTACTCTTTACGACTCATCGGATGAAGTAGATCCTGCCAAATTTTCTCTTTTAATGCGAACTGGCAATATCGTATTGAAAGGCGCTGGAAGGGATAAAACAAAGATCGTAATGCCCGATCCAAGCCCGATAAATCCTGCGGTAGGATATGCGCATGTGCTACTTGAATTTCGACATTGGACAGGATTTGGTTCGCTCACCACAGTCACTTCCGATGCGAAAAAAGGAAGTTTCTCAGTACAGGTGGCCTCTACAGCCGGACTTAGTGTGGGCCAATGGGTTTGCCTTTATTTAAGAAACAATGATGCAAACCTGATAGCTAATGAATTACAACCATATAAAGCAAAATCTACGATGACAAATCTTATATCCGTAGGTGTGCAGGTAGAGGATATTCATCAGATTAAATCCATTAAAGACAATATCGTCACCTTTGCAGAGCCTATTATGCACGAAGTGGATAAACAATGGAAGTGGGAAGTGCGCACCTATGGCTATTATGAAAATATAGGTATTGAAGACCTTTCTTTCAAAGGCAATGTGGGTAAATACACTCACCTTGGCTGGCCTTCCGATTCGGGTTACGTACCTATATCAATAATGCGTACTGTTAATTCGTGGATGCGTCGGGTAGACTTTGAAAGTGTGAGCGAAGCGTTCACGATTACTTTGTCCGCCAATGTTTCGGTATATGATATAAATATCACCGGAAATAGAGGGCATTCCGCTGTTCGTTCCTTTGGCTCATCACGTGTGTTCATCGGTAACGTCTTTGATAAAGCCAACTATATAAACGGCAACACTATAGAAAATGCAGGGCAACATCATGCCACCGGGGTGTCAAGACCCTCGATGGGAACTGTTATCTGGAACTGCGAATGGGGTACAGAGACTAATTTCGAATCGCACGGAACGCAACCCCGCGCTAGTTTGTTCGACGCTTGCAAAGGAGGTTTTCTACGCTCACATCAGGGGGGTGATTACAGCGCTCTCCCGAATCACATGCAGGACTTAACACTCTGGAACTTCAATGCAACAAACTCGCCTTCGGGAGGTAATTTCAAGTGGTGGGACGATGGCGGGTTCTTGTTCATGCCCCCCATCATAGTTGGTTTCCATGGAGTGCCTATTTCTTTTGAGCAAGCACAGGTACAATTGGATGCCGATCATGGTAAGTCGGTAGAACCGTCGTCGCTTTACACGGCCCAATTGAATCACCGACTGGGCTATGTCCCCGCATGGCTTTTGGCATTGAAATCGCAACGATAGCAAGCTAGGTTATAAGGTAATCGGAACTGCCCTCGCTATCTTTTGTGCCACTCTACCAAAGAGTCATATCCAGCTTTCTTTAAAGCGATCAATGTTCCGTGATGTCCATGATTAATCCTTCGGGATAATGGGCATCACTACTTACTTGCAGCCGAGTACCCAATTCGTGGAGCGCTTTCGCATTGAATTCAAGAATATTTCCAATATATTACGCCCTATTTTTTTACTATTTAGGGATATTCTTTCAATACTAAAACATAAGGCAACTAATTCATTGCGAATTAGTTGCCTTTTTGTATCTTTAGGCACTCCCCAAAAAATACGGTTTGACGGCCAAAACGGGGGTAGTCCTAACTAAAAACACATGGTAAAGAGACAAAAAATCTCTGCAATTGAGCCTACTTTAGGGTTTACAGTATTCGATATTCTTCAAAAATATCGCCAAAGCTTCGAACGGAGTGAACTGAGACATCTCTATACCATGATTCCTTTTTCCGAATAGAACCGTTCTATGCATTTGCGAGATGCCCCCTTGGGGCGTAAAAGTTTCTTCTCTCCTGAGGGTCAACTTGCTTTGATGTTTCTTAAGACATACGCCAACTTCTCTGATTTCGAACTCCTTGAGCACTTAAACGGTAACATTTATTATCAGTTGTTTTGCGGCATCTCCTTCATCGAGCGTCTTTCTTTCCAGGCTTTCAATGAAGGGATACGTCTGAAAGACTGTATTCGGCTACAACAGAGACTCACAAAGACCCATGTAAGGGCTGTTGCGACTGACTCTATCTATGCTAACAATGAAAATCACCAGTTTTGTACCCAATATGGCATTGCCACTTCGTTTGTACGAAAAGGAAGAGCGGCTAAAGATGAGAAGCTTCGTAAAATACTCGGAAGCGAACTGAGCCATGAAAGGGCCACGCGATTGGAAGGAAGCTTCGGAACACAGAAACAACATTATTCTCTTGCAAAAGTCAAGGCCGGAAACAAAGCAACGGAAACCCTTTGGATATTTTTCGGAATACATACGGCCAATGCAATATGCATCATTGAAAAGAGGTATAAAGAAAGAGCGGCTTAAGTTGATTACGGAAGAAAATGGGAGAAGAAGAGAGAGCTTCTTCAAAACCGGCATGTCTGTATGTCTGCTTTTTTGTCAAAAAGAAGAGAAAACAAAAAGGATAGAGCGTAAAGTTTAGACTAAAGTCAACTTTACGCTCTAGAATACGTTAAAAATAAAACATTTACTGAATATCCCTAATTAAGCTGCCGGAAGGTTGAATATAAGATTCGTATTCTTTTAACAATGTTAATAAAATTATCCTCCGTATTTTCTTGATTGTTAAGAGTACGTTCTCTTGGTATCAACAATTACGTACTCTTTGGATATAAAACTACGTAATTAACAATGCGTTAAGATACTACTCTTTCAAAGAAAGAAAAACGGGAAATCAGAAGACTATAAAAGAGATACATATATCATTATCATACAGGTGATTGAATAGGTTTATCCTTTCAATTCCCATCATACGCATTTTCTTATTTGCTGCTTTTCTTTCGCGAGGCAATCCATTGCTTCTTGTATGGATACTTGTCCATTTAGTAACTTCATTATTTTTCACGACCCGGTATTTTCGTTTACTCACGGGCTCTTGCTTAGATACAGCATACTTGAACAGAATTGTAAAAAACGTGTCATACGACTCCAGCCCCTCTCCGCAATCATTTACCTACAACAACGCCTTAATCTATGTATTGCGGAAATTTCGGCAATAGAGTGTATCGGATCAGCAGCAAAAAATTGGAGGCAATGTATCAAATCGACTTACCCAAACCGATGCATTTCTCTCAAATAGAGAACAAGGCCCAGAGCGAGAATCCCATCATCGCCTTCTATGAAATCATCCGTTGATGCTCCGGCTTCTCCGTGTATAAGCCAAGGCAATGGAGCCATATATACCCAACAGAACCACTAAAAAGGTTTGTATGCCGTGTACGATCAAGGCAAATATCCCTGCATCGGTTGCATTGACTCCGTAGAGCATCATCATCGAAATAATAGCAAAGTGCCAAGGCCCTGCCCCATTGGGAGTAGGAACGATCACGGCAAATGTGCCCCCTACAAACATCACCAACGCAGCCAGCACACTGAGGTGTTCGGTAAACGAAAAGCAGAAGAAAGTAAGGTAGAAGTGAATGAAGTAACTCAGCCAAATGAGTACGGTATAGGTAATAAAGAGGGGGATATTCTTCACATTGCGCAACGACATGATACCCTCCCAAACATGAAGCACAACGCCTTTTACCTTCTCAAAGAAAGAGAGGGCACGCATGAGATAGTAAAGCAGCACAAGCACACCGATGCCACATAGCAGAATGATGTAAAACCAAACGGAAGTAAACAGGTAAAGGAGCGAAGGAATCTTCGTACCGGTCTGTTCGAGAAAAAGCGTGAAGACAGGAAACTGCAACAAAACAGTGACTCCGGTTATCAACCCGATACAAAGCATATCCACCAAACGCTCGGTAACTACGGTACCCAATGATTTAGCAAACGATACATCATCGTAACGAGACAGGATGCCACAACGAGACACCTCTCCCATTCGGGGAATGACGAGACTGGCCGCATAAGACACAAAGATGGCATTGATACAATCGCCCGTTTTAGGGAAAGCTCCCAGGGGTTCGAGCGTTTGCTTCCACCGCCAACCACGAACAACCTGTGCCAACACACCAAAAACTAATGATAGAAGCATCCATCCCCATTTTGTGCCATGTGTCAATACATCGAGAGCCTTGGCGAAATCGAAATCGCGATAGACCCAATACAAGATAAAACCGCCTAAAACAATCGGTAAGATGAGCTTCAGCGTCTTTTTTATTAGTTTATTCATTCCTAATTCTTTATTCTTCATGAAAAGAATTACCTTTGTCGGCTGCAAAAGTAGTCAATTAGTTTATAAATGAAATTAGTAAAGCCGAAAAAGTTCTTAGGTCAACACTTTCTGAAAGATTTGAAAGTGGCACAAGACATTGCCGATACAGTTGATACGTTTCCCTCACTGCCAGTCTTGGAAGTGGGACCGGGAATGGGTGTGCTCACACAATTCCTCGTTCGAAAAGAACGACCGGTCAAAGTCGTCGAGGTCGATTACGAGTCGGTAGCCTATCTGCGCGAGGAATACCCATCGCTTGAGGATCATATCATCGAGGATGATTTCCTGAAAATGAACCTGCACCGCTTGTTCGATGGCGAACCCTTTGTGCTAACCGGGAACTATCCTTATAATATATCCAGCCAGATATTTTTTAAAATGCTCGATAATAAAGATTTGATACCCTGCTGCACCGGCATGATTCAAAAAGAAGTGGCCGAACGCATTGCTGCCGGTCCCGGAAGCAAGACCTATGGCATATTGAGCGTACTCATACAGGCTTGGTACAACGTAGAATATCTATTCACGGTAGACCCAAGCGTATTTAATCCCCCTCCCAAAGTAAAAAGTGCCGTTATCAGAATGACGCGCAACGACACAACAGAGCTGGGATGCGACGAGAAGTTATTCAAACTGGTAGTGAAAACAACCTTTAATCAACGCCGCAAGATGTTGCGCAACTCCATCAAACCGATACTGGGAACCGATAGCCCGCTTACGGAAGACGCGCTTTTCAATAAACGCCCCGAACAACTCTCGGTACAGCAGTTTATCGATCTGACCAATGCGGTGGAAAAAGCACTGGCAACTGCGCCACAACCTTTGCCGGCAGAGAACGAGTAATATTGAACAGAACATTGAATAAAAGAAGGAGGTTATCATTATGAACGAAAATTATATTGATAATGTAAAGCAACTGATCGGGCTGAAAGATGCCGATCAAGTACGATCCCTGATTATTGACCTCCACCCGGCCGATATAGCCGAATTGTGTAATGAACTGAACCCCGAAGAGGCACGTTTCGTATACAGGTTGCTCGACAACGAAACGGCCGCCGACGTGCTTATCGAGGTAGACGAGGACGTTCGTCGAGAGTTTCTCGATGTATTGCCATCCGAAACCATCGCCAAACGTTTTGTCGACTACATGGATACGGATGATGCCGTAGACCTGATGCGCGAACTCGATGAAGAGAAACAGGAAGAGGTACTCTCGCACATTGAGGATATTGAACAGGCAGGCGATATTGTCGATCTGCTGAAATACGATGAAGACACTGCGGGTGGATTGATGGGTACCGAAATGGTGATCGTTAACGAGAACTGGAGTATGCCCGAATGTCTCAAAGAGATGCGCCAACAGGCCGAGGAACTGGACGAGATTTACTACGTCTACGTCATCGACGATGATGAGCGACTGCGCGGCATCTTTCCACTCAAAAAAATGATTACCTCTCCTTCGGTATCGAAAGTGAAACATGTGATGCAAAAAGAGCCGATCTCGGTGCATGTAGACACACCACTGGAAGATGTGGCGCAAACGATCGAGAAATATGACTTGGTAGCCATTCCTGTAATAGACTCCATTGGCCGCTTGGTAGGACAAATTACCGTCGATGACGTCATGGACGAAATCCGCGAACAATCCGAACGCGACTACCAATTGGCATCAGGTCTTTCGCAAGACGTAGAAACAGACGATAATGTACTGCGCCAAACAACCGCCCGCCTTCCATGGCTCATCATCGGTATGCTGGGTGGAATCGGTAACTCTATGATATTGGGAAATTTCGATGCCACCTTTGCCGCTCACCCCGAAATGGCTCTTTATATTCCGTTGATTGGTGGTACGGGTGGAAACGTAGGAACACAGTCGTCTGCATTGATTGTGCAAGGATTGGCCAATAACTCGCTCGACACCAAAGACACATACAAACAAGTAGCCAAAGAGGCTGTCGTGGCATTGATCAACGCAACGATTATCTCTTTATTAGTATATACCTATAACTTTATTCGTTTCGGAGCCAGTGCAACGGTTACCTATTCCGTATCCATTAGCCTATTTGCAGTAGTTATGTTTGCCTCCATCTTCGGAACGTTGGTACCCATGACGCTCGAGAAGTTCAAGGTAGATCCGGCTATTGCCACAGGACCCTTTATTGCCATTACAAATGACATCATAGGTATGATGCTTTATATGGGAATCACCGTTTTATTGTCTTAAATGAAGGCAAATAAAAAAAAATAGATTAAAAAAGTATGAAGTAAACGTTTTATTTCATTAATTTGTGACTCAAAACTAAGTATACGATGATGGACTCTCATGACACTAATCAACCTCTAAATCAAGGAGAATTAGAAGAAGGAAAAAAAATGGCTGAGGTTTCTGAAGAAATTGCAGAAACTCCGGTTGAAGAATCGGGTGTTGAAAAACATCCTGAAGCAGCATTACGTCTGATTACAAAAGAAGATGTATTGAATCGATTGAAAGAAGTTGCTTTGGATGCAGATAATGCCAGCAAGCACGAACTCGACAGTTTAAAACAAACGTTCTACAAGCTGCACAACGCCTCTTTGGAAGCTGCTAAGAAACTTTTCGTTGAAAACGGTGGCACGGAAGAGGACTATACTCCTGAATCCGATGCTTCGGAAGAAGAGTTCAAAAGTACGATGGCAGTAATCAAAGAAAAGCGCAACGCACAAGCAAGCGAAATGGAGCGTCAGAAGGAAGAGAATCTGCAAATCAAGCTATCGATTATCGAAGAGCTGAAAGAGCTGGTCGAATCGCCCGAAGACACCAATAAATCGTATACCGAATTTAAAAAGCTACAACAGCAATGGAACGAAACCAAGCTAATACCGCAAGCTAAGGTAAACGAGCTTTGGAAGAACTATCAGCTCTATGTAGAAAAATTCTACGATATACTCAAACTCAACAATGAGTTCCGTGAATATGACTTCAAGAAAAACCTCGAGATAAAGACACATCTTTGTGAAGCTGCCGAGAAGCTGGCAGAAGAAGATGACGTGGTATCGGCTTTCCATCAACTACAGAAATTACATCAGGAGTTCCGCGATACGGGTCCTGTAGCCAAAGACTTACGCGACGAAGTATGGAATCGTTTCAAAGCTGCATCGACTCAGGTAAATCGTCGCCATCAGCAACATTTCGAATCGCTGAAAGAAACAGAACAAACCAATCTGGATCAGAAAACCGTTATCTGCGAAATAGTAGAGGCTATTGAATTTAATGAGCTGAAAACATTCAATGCATGGGAAAACAAAACGCAGGAAGTGATCGCTCTGCAAAGCAAGTGGAAGACCATCGGGTTTGCTCCGCAAAAGATGAACGTGAAGATATTCGAGCGTTTCCGTAAGGCCTGTGACGAGTTCTTCAAAAAGAAAGGTGATTTCTTCAAATCGCTGAAAGAGGGCATGAACGAAAACCTCGAAAAGAAGAAAGTATTGTGTGAACAAGCAGAGGCATTGAAAGACAGCACAGACTGGAAGGCAACGGCCGATGCATTGTCTAAACTGCAAAAGGAATGGAAGACCATAGGGCCAGTATCGAAAAAATACTCGGATGGCATCTGGAAACGTTTTATTACTGCTTGCGATTATTTCTTTGAGCAAAAAAACAAAGCAACCTCTTCACAGCGTTCGGTCGAAGTAGAGAACATGGATAAGAAAAAGGCAATCATTGCCCAACTAACTGCTATCGACGAATCAACTGATGCCGAAGAGGCCGGAAAGCTGGTTCGCGAACTGATGAAGGAGTGGAATACGATCGGACATGTACCGTTCAAAGAAAAAGATAAATTGTACAAACAATACCACGGGCTTATCGACCAATTATTTGATCGCCTCAATTTAAGTGCATCAAATAAGAAGTTGAGCAACTTCAAATCGACAGTAAGCAACATTCAGAATAGCGGATCGCAATCACTGTACAGAGAGCGCGAAAAGCTGGTTCGTTCTTACGAAAACATGAAGAATGAGCTTCAAACCTACGAGAACAATATCGGCTTCCTCTCATCAGCTTCCAAGAAAGGCAATAGCCTGCTGACCGAAATTAACCGCAAGGTTGAGAAACTGAAAGCAGACCTTGAATTGATTCTGCAAAAGATTAAAGTAATCGACGATTCAATGAGAGAAGAGTAAGAGAAGTCAATACGTACGCCATAAAGTAAGCACGCCAACTTTGCAGAGATACTCTAGCGAGGTTGGCGTGCTTTCGTATGTTAGGATGTGGGCAAAAGCGAAAGGGTTCGCCCCTCGCGGATGGACTGTTTAGAATAGGGCGACACCGAGGTCCACAAGGCGAGATCTTCAATGGTAACAGGATACATCATTGCATGCCGGAGGTCTGCCTCAAGCGCCTTCAACATGATATAATCCATGCCTTGATGATGTACATCGATCTGCAAAGCCTCCCTCCCCCACTGTTTCCAATAAGTATGCTCGTACTGAGATATATAAGATTCATCCGATTCCCATTGCTCGTGCGGGCTCAGGTGCTCGATATAAATAGAGCGTCGCTCTCCGTTCCAAATACCTTTCGTTCCCTGTACCTCAAAGTTCAAACTACGGGGTCGGGGCAAAGTGGTATCGTGTATTAGGGAAATGAGCACTCCCGATTCGGTTTGTAGCTGGGTAGAGATAATATCGCCCATGCTGATAGCAACCTGCTCATCACCAGAGAGTTCCCGGATACGCTGTTTGATACCTGCCGATTTGGAAGAGAAAGAGGTAAGACTCACAATCTTATCTCCGCGGTTAATTCCGGCTATAAGACAGAGAGGAGCCAGTCCGTGAGTCGGGTACAAATCGCCATTCTCCGTTTGGTAGAAGCGGCTGCGCCATGCCCCTTCGGGACAGTCGGTATTGCCCAATCGTCCGGAAGCATCGAGAAGTAAATTCCGCAGGTCGTGCCGATAGCCACCGGTCATATATACAATGTCGCCCAAAGCTCCTGCCTGCACTAAATTGCAAACAGCCAGGTTTTCGCGCATAAAGAGTGTATTCTCCAAGGGATAAATACGGCGGTCAACCTTTTTTGATAATTCGATCACCGCTTGGTACTCGCCCAAAGCCAGTCCGCCCTTTATCTCTAAGCCTACATGGCAGCCCACTTCGAGGCAATGAAGAGTCTGCTTTACATGACAATGCCACGGCGAAGCTACAATCACCAGATCGGGATGCTGCTCGTTAAGCATGCGCAGATAATCATCTTCCCCCTCCGCATAGCAAGCACGCCCCTCCGTATCGAGCGAGGAAATGCCGGGATCTGCCATAGCGATAACATCGTAAGAAGGTATATGCTGCAAGAGTCGAAACAGTAGTCTTCCGCGGTATCCGAAACCAATAAAAGCCGTTCTGATTATTTCCATACAATAGAGGGTTTTACTACTTATTTTGATAAGACGATAAGATGAAAAAAGCTTAGAAACAAAAACTCCCGTTAAAAAAGTTTTTTTAACGGGGGAATTTGAAGTAAACTAATACTTTTTCGTTGGACTACCTGGACTCGAACCAGGAATGTCAGGACCAGAATCTGAAGTGTTACCATTACACCATAGTCCAATAACCTGTTTGCGGGTGCAAAGATACAAATTATTTCAAAAAGCAAAATGATTTCCGTGGTTTTTTTCGAATAATTCACCTAATTTGCCCCCTAACAAAGAGATACATCCCTAAAAAAAACCAAAAATGCAACAGATTTATGGCATTACTTTCTTTGATACGAGAAAACGGACTATCTTTGTAAAAAGTTCACGTTCATGACAAGAAACAAAGTATCAATATTTCTTGTTATAACTATATAACTAACAAACGAATTATTTAATTTCAAAAGACATCAATGAACGATACAAAAATTCTAATTGAGAAAATAACAGAAGGTATTCAAGACAAAAAAGGTAAAAACATTGTTATAGCCGATTTGACCAACATAGATGACACCATTTGCAACTACTTTATTATCTGTCAGGGTAATTCGCCCAGTCAGGTAGGTGCTATTGTTGACTCTATCAAAGAAAAAGCCCGTAAAGAAGCCAATAGCAGACCCTCTGTGGTTGACGGACAACGCAATGCCGAATGGGTAGCCATGGATTATGCAGACGTGTTGGTACATGTTTTTCTACCCGAAGCCAGACAGTATTACAATCTGGAACATCTGTGGGCAGATGCCAGATTAACAACAATCCCCGACATTGACTAATTTATCAATATGGACAATAATAAAAAACCAAGTAAGGTCAATATGCCCAAGTTCAATCTGAACTGGATGTATATGATTATAGCCTTAATGCTTTTGGGACTTTGGTGGACCAACCAAGGCGGATCTACAAGCAAAAATATCTCTTACGACGAATTCCAGCAATATGTTCGCAACGGATACGTAAGCAAAGTGATTGGTTATGACGATAATTCGGTAGAATTTTACGTAAAACCAAACTTTGTCGGACAGGTATTCAAGCAAGATTCGAGTCGTGTAGGTAAGAACCCGATGGTTTTGACCGAAGCACCCTCACGAGAGAATCTGGATAACTTCTTGCAGAAAGAAAAAGAAGAAGCGCATTTTGATGGCTCGTTGACTTATGACAAGAAGACGAACTATTTCGGTTCGTTCCTCATCAATGTGCTTCCGATTGTCTTTTTGGTAGGATTGTGGATCTTCTTCATGCGCCGAATGAGTGGCGGTGGAGGCGGTGGTGCCGGTGGTGTATTCAACGTAGGAAAGTCCAAAGCTCAACTCTTTGAGAAAGGAAGTTCGATTAAGATCACCTTCAAAGACGTAGCCGGTTTGGCAGAAGCCAAACAGGAGGTCGAAGAGATTGTAGAGTTTCTACGGGAACCACAAAAATACACCGATCTGGGTGGTAAGATTCCCAAGGGAGCATTGCTCGTAGGCCCTCCGGGAACAGGTAAAACACTGCTGGCAAAAGCTGTGGCAGGAGAAGCCGATGTTCCGTTCTTCTCACTGGCAGGTTCGGACTTCGTAGAAATGTTTGTCGGTGTAGGAGCTTCACGCGTACGTGACCTCTTCAAGCAAGCCAAAGAGAAAGCACCTTGTATCGTGTTTATCGATGAGATCGATGCCGTAGGTCGTGCTCGTGGCAAAAACCCTGCTATGGGTGGCAATGACGAACGGGAAAATACATTGAACCAATTACTCACCGAAATGGATGGTTTTGGTTCAAATAGTGGTGTCATCATTCTGGCAGCAACCAACCGTGTAGACGTATTGGATAAAGCCTTGCTTCGTGCCGGACGTTTCGACCGTCAGATTCATGTAGATCTGCCCGACCTGAACGAACGTAAAGAGGTATTTGGTGTGCACTTGCGCCCCATCAAAATAGATGATAGTCTGGACGTAGATCTACTTGCCCGCCAAACTCCGGGATTCTCGGGAGCCGATATTGCCAACGTTTGTAACGAAGCCGCACTTATCGCAGCCCGTCATGGAAAGAAGTTCGTAGGCAAGCAAGACTTCCTCGATGCAGTAGACCGTATCATTGGTGGTTTGGAAAAGAAAACCCGTATCACAACAGAGGCCGAACGCCGTTCGATTGCCGCACACGAAGCAGGACACGCCAGCATATCGTGGTTGTTGGAGTATGCCAATCCATTGATTAAAGTAACCATCGTACAACGTGGTCGTGCATTGGGAGCTGCCTGGTATCTGCCCGAAGAGAGACAGATCACCACCAAAGAGCAGATGCTTGATGAAATGTGTGCTACCTTAGGCGGACGCGCAGCCGAAGATTTATTCCTCGGACGTATCTCTACAGGAGCGTTGAACGACTTGGAACGTGTAACCAAACAGGCTTACGGCATGATTGCTTATCTGGGCATGAGCGAACAGCTGCCCAATCTTTGCTACTACAGCAACGATGAGTACTCCTTCAACCGTCCTTACAGTGAGAAAACAGCCGAGCTGATTGACCAAGAGGTTAAGAAGATGGTAAGCGAACAATACGAACGCGCCAAACGAATTCTGAATGAACACCGGAAAGGTCACGAAGAGCTCACTCAGTTGCTCATTGATAAAGAGGTAATTTTTGCAGAAGATGTAGAACATATATTCGGCAAACGCCCCTGGACTTCCCGATCGGAAGAGATCATTGCTGCCAAAGAGAGCCACGATGCTGCCGAGGCAGAGAAAGCCTTAGCCAAAGAGGTTGAGAATCAGGAAAATGAAGAGAAGGAAGAAAAAGCAAACAAAGAAGCTGAGCAATCGGCTACTAATCAAACAGTAGAATAATACAATCGACTAAAGACCAGGTATCTTGAAAAATAATTTTATACAACGAACTATTACAGGAGCACTCTTTGTGGCCATCCTGGTGGGTTGTATCTTATACGATCCATTATCCTTCGGGGCACTTTTTGTGCTGATCAGTGCACTGACAGTACGCGAATTCGGACACCTGCTCAATGAAACCCAAGGGGTCGGTATCAACAAAACAATTACCATGCTGGGAGGAGCTTATCTATTCCTCTCTTTCATGGGATTCTGCATTGATGCAGCCGATTCGAAGATATTCATCCCCTATCTGGTACTGCTGCTTTATCTGATGATTAGCGAACTTTACCTGAAAAAAGAACATCCGATACTGAACTGGGCATACTCCATGATGAGTCAGCTATACATCGCATTGCCGTTTGCACTGCTCAATGTACTGGCTTTTCAGAACGACCCCAACACCCATAGCGTAAGTTATAACCCCATTCTGCCACTTTCGATTTTTATCTTTATCTGGCTGAACGATTCGGGTGCTTACTGCGTTGGTTCACTTTTTGGCAAGCATCGTTTATTCGAGCGCATTTCGCCCAAGAAATCGTGGGAAGGTTCGATAGGAGGAGGAGTTCTGGCCATTGCGGCTTCGTTTGGCATGGCTCATTTCTTCCCCTTTATGTCGATGGCCGAATGGGCCGGACTGGCATTGGTCGTTGTCGTATTCGGCACTTGGGGCGACTTAACCGAATCATTACTGAAACGACAGTTGAAGATTAAAGATTCGGGCAATATACTACCGGGACACGGTGGTTTGCTTGATCGTTTCGATAGCGCACTGATGGCTATTCCTGCCGCAGTGATCTACCTATATGTATTGACAATGGTTTAAAACCGATTCAAATACTCATTTATGCAATAGCCCCGGATCTACAAAACGGCAGATCCGGGGCTATTACTTTTTACAGTCGTATGTACCTCTGTTTTTACTTCAAATAATCTGATACATTATCAGATAAAGTCATATTTTTCACCGATTCGGGTGTTTCGTTGAGTTTCAGGTCAAAGGTAACTTCTACCTCACCATTCTTATGCGAGTTAAGTTTCACCTTGATTCCTTTGGTGTTTTCGTCAACTTTCAACGAATTCAAGTTGAACGAAACAGCACCTTCGCGCCAATGTCCCGACAAATCGCCATACGTATTGTAGCGGTATTCCAGATGAATGTATCCATCGTTGGGATCTTCGACGGTTGTATTGCGCACCAGCGATACCCGATGTTTATCCTTATTCGGTGTATTGAACTGAAAAACAACGTTCAAATAGCCACCATCAACCCACATATCGTTTTGCCAGATAACAACCGGATCATTACCAAACGACTCGGCATTCTCGGCATTAAGCTCTTCAACATTCTTGGTGAGCACATTATACAATCGCTCTACTTTAATATCATGATCGAACTCGCCTGCTCTATCGCTCAACGGATTGAAGTAAGCAATCACACGCTGTCCGTCTATGGGTTTATACCCCCAATATGCAGTAGCTGCCGGCCATAACTTTCCCCAATTATCACCTACCAGGTAATAAGTATCGCCACTTAACACACGAACGGTTGCCCAATCGCGACCGATATCGCCAATAGAATACCCATCATTGTCGTCGCACGACTGCAATGATGGCAAAATAGCCAATAAGACGGCCAATAAAAGCCAATTTACTTTCTTCATAGTCTGTCTCTATTTTTTTAGTTTATACTTAAGAAATAAAGAAGCCGGGCATATACTGCACCGGCTTTACATTTATTAAAAAAATGATAGTTATTTTTTTTGAATTGCCCTGATTTTAACATTGTTAATTGAATTTTCCAGCGTCCTATTTCTTTCCGTACAAGAGTATATACTTTTGGTATCAAAGACTACGTATTCATTGACACCAAGAGTACGTAGTTAACACAGCGTTAAAATAGTTCTTCTGCCAACAACAAATATCGCCGTGACAATGCTCGGAATCGTAAGCATCTCCACAGCGATATATAAGAACTGCATCATTAAATTTATGCAGCGATGAGAAATCTATTTTTTCAGCATCCGTACCATTTCGGTAGCCGCATGACGAGGTGCTCCGACCGCTCCCAGCCGATGGGATACATCCTCATAACCATTCAGCATCAGCTGACGATATTCGGGATCGAACAGTAATTTACCTAATTCGATTTGCATATTCTCGACCGTCATTGATTCGAATACCAATTCCTTGACCACTTCCCGGTCGGCAATCAGATTAACAAGCGAGATGAAGGGCACTTTAATGAGATGTTTGCGCAAGAAAGAGAACATCTTGCCCATGGCACTATAATAACAGACCACCTGAGGCACCTGGAAGAGAGCCGTTTCGAGCGTAGCAGTGCCCGAGGTAACCAATGCGGCCTCTGCCTGTTGCAGCAACCGGTAGGTTTGGCCAAAGAGAATCTTCACGTTTGCGCCATCCGTATACCGGCGATAATACTCCATAGAGATGGCAGGAGCGGCTGCCAGCACTAGTTGGTAGTCGGGAAAACGGGAAGCAGCTTGCAGCATACGCGGCAAATTATCTTTGATCTCTTGCTTACGGCTACCTGCCAATAAAGCTATAATGGGCTTGTCGGAGAGTCCGTTTTCGTTTGCAAACGAGACAAACGACTCGGAGTTATCCGCCTGAAAATCAGCCACTTCATCGACAGTTGGGTTGCCTACATAGTGAATGGGGTACCGATGTTTATTTTCAAAAAACTCAACCTCGAAGGGAAGAATCGAAAACAGTGCCGTAATATCTCGTTTGATGTTCTTAATCCGATATTCCTTCCACGCCCATATCTTAGGGGCAATGTAATAGAAAGCCGGAATCTGCGTACGGGCACGCAAGAACTTAGCGATATTGAGGTTAAAACCCGGATAATCGACCATAATCACCACATCGGGATGCCAGGCCACAATGTCGTTCTTACACCATTTCATGTTGGCGAAAATCGTACGCAGGTGAAGCAATACAGGAAAGAATCCCATATAAGCCAACTCTTTATAATGCTTTACCAACGTTCCTCCAACGGCTGCCATCAAGTCGCCACCAAAGAAACGAAACTCAGCTTGCGGGTCTTGTTCCTTCAAGGCTGCCATCAGATGCGAAGCATGCAGATCGCCGGAGGCTTCGCCAACGATGAGATAGTATTTCATAAGTCAATATTCGTTTTTAGTTGAACCAATTGCCTAGCTCTTCCATGAAGTGATAGGCAGTTACATCGACAGTTGTGGGGGTGATGGCTGCGTAGCCATGTGCCAATGCCCAACGGTCGCTGGTTTCATTATCAGGATCATGGTCGGTGAATTCGCCGGTCAGCCAATAATAATTGGTATCCGTTTTGCGCGGACACGACTCCCACTCTTTCGACCACTGCCCTTTGGCTTGCTGACATACCCGGATGCCTTTTATCTCTTTGGTGTTCGGGAAATTCACATTCAAACAAGTCAACGGTGGCAATCCCTTTTCTAAAACGGTTGCTGCAATCTGTCGCACATAAGGCCCCATGGCATCAAAATCGGCATCCATGGCATGGTCGCTGAGCGAAAAGCCAATTGAGGGAATACCATTGAGGCAACCCTCGATAACCACTGCCATCGTTCCCGAATAGTGAACGTTGGTTGCCGAATTATCACCGTGATTAATACCACCCACGACCAAGGAGGGTTCGCGGTCGAGCACAGTGTTGCGAGCCAGTTTAATACAATCGGTGGGTGTTCCTGAACATTTGTACACAGTCAGTCCTACATCACGGCGCACCTGCTGGAAATGTACGGGTTCGGTTACGGTCAATGCACATCCGCTTCCCGAGCGGGGCGAATCGGGTGCCATGACAACAATTTCGCCCAATGGACGGAGAAATTTAATTAATTCACTAATACCTTTAGCTGTTATACCATCGTCGTTTGAGACGAGTATCAACGGGCGTTGATTTTCCATGTGTCTATCCTTTTTTTAATTTTAATCTGCACAAAAGTAGCAAAAAGAACGTTGCTGCCCAAAGGAATAGAAAGGATAAAATAAAAACGACCGCCCAGTGCTATTTTATAAAGGACTGTGGCGTTTAGAAATCTTAATCTTCTGCAAGCGAGCAAAAAGGAGTTCATAGATTCAATATTAATGTGTATATTTGCAAGGTTTAATGAAGAGGAGATGATAACTACCCGCCCGTCAGTTATTAACAAAACAGGTGACTTATCAACAGAAAACGCAAAGTTTCTCTTGTTTCGTAGGTGCTCTAAGTTATTATCGCTTATTTCGCTGCCATAAATAAAGATTATATGGGAAAAATAATTGCTTTGGCCAATCAAAAGGGAGGTGTAGGAAAAACTACGACCACGATTAATCTCGCGGCCTCACTTGCTACACTTGAGAAGAAAGTACTGGTGGTAGATGCCGATCCGCAAGCGAATGCTTCATCCGGATTGGGAGTAGACATCAAGCAATCCGAATGCACTATTTATGAATGTATTATCGATCGGGCCAACGTACAGGATGCGATTCATGATACCGAAATAGAGACGCTCAAGGTGATCTCTTCGCACATTAATCTGGTAGGAGCCGAAATTGAGATGCTTAATCTGCCCAACCGGGAAAAGATTCTCAAGGAGGTGCTTACTCCGCTCAAAGAAGAGTATGATTATATCCTGATCGACTGTTCTCCTTCACTGGGCTTGATAACCATCAACGCTTTGACTGCTGCCGATTCAATTATCATCCCGGTACAAGCAGAGTATTTCGCCTTGGAGGGAATCAGTAAATTATTGAATACCATTAAAATAATAAAGTCAAAGCTAAATCCGTCGCTCGAAATTGAAGGGTTCTTATTGACTATGTACGACTCGCGCTTGCGACAAGCCAATCAGATTTACGACGAAGTGAAACGCCATTTTCAAGAACTGGTATTCAAAACAGTGATTCAACGCAATGTAAAGTTGAGTGAAGCACCCAGTTATGGCATTCCAACCATTCTTTACGATGCCGAATCGACCGGAGCAAAGAACCACATCGCATTGGCACAAGAATTAATCAACAGAAATAAAAAATAAACGAAGATATGGCAATACAGAAAAGAAATGCATTAGGTCGCGGACTCGACGCGTTGCTTTCTATGGATGAAGTGAAAACCGAAGGGTCTTCTTCGATTAACGAAATCGAACTATCGAAAATATCTGTTAACCCCAATCAACCTCGCCGTGAGTTTGATGAAACGGCACTGCAAGAGCTTGCAGACTCTATTGCAGAGATTGGCATCATTCAACCCATCACCTTACGAAAACTTACAGATACCGAATATCAGATCATTGCCGGAGAACGTCGCTACCGGGCTTCGTTGAAAGCCGGACTATCGACTATTCCTGCCTATATCCGTACGGCCGATGATGAGAATGTGATGGAAATGGCACTGATCGAGAACATTCAGCGCGAAGACCTCAACTCTGTAGAGATAGCCCTTGCCTATCAGCACCTGATTGAGCAATACAATTTAACACAGGAGCGGCTAAGCGAACGTATCGGCAAGAAACGAACCACTATTGCCAACTACCTCCGTCTGTTGAAGCTTCCGGCACCCATCCAGATGGCTCTGCAAAACAAGCAGATCGACATGGGGCACGCCCGTGCACTGATCTCTCTGCCCGATCCTAAAATACAGGTTAAACTCTTCGAAGAGATTAAAGAACATGATTATTCGGTACGCAAAGTGGAAGAGATAGTCAAAACATTGAGCGAAGGTGAAACAGTTAAAAGCGGAACCCGCAAAATTACCCCCAAGAGAGGAAAACTGCCCGAAGAATTCAACCTGCTGAAACAACACCTCTCGGGATTCTTTCAGACCAAAGTGCAGCTAACCTGCTCTGAGAAGGGAAAAGGCAAAATCAGTATCCCCTTCGGTAACGAAGAAGAACTGGAACGTATCATGGAAATCTTCGATAGCTTAAAGAAGTAACTGATTAAATGATTAGAAAAGATATAAAGTATAAACTGTATTTCTCTGCCCTGCTGTTTTGCCTGTTGCAAATAGCAGGGATTGATGTGTATGCACAGACGCCGATACAAACCAATCCGCAGGATTCTGTTTCGACACTGCGACAAGCCCCACAGGCTCGTGCCCGCCGTCATCGTGCGGCAGCACAGGCAACCGATACACTTCAACAAAAGAGCATCCCTCTCTCCAAAGACAGCATTCCATCATTAGCTTTATCAAAAGAGGACATCATAAAGGCCGATTCGTTAATCGCCGATAGTCTGGCTAGCCTAAATAAGGAAAATCTGGAAAAGATACAAACAAAAATACCTCCTGTACCCCCTGTTTTGCCCAAAGACAGCTTGAGTACGGAAGTACCCAAAAAGCTTTGGGTGCCCAATTCGACAAAGGCCACGTGGCTGGCGGTTATTTTCCCCGGTGGAGGACAAATTTACAACCGCAAGTATTGGAAGCTACCCATCATCTATGGCGGATTTGCAGGATGTGCCTACGCACTGACCTGGAACACCAAAATGTACAAAGACTACTCACAGGCTTATCAAGATATCATGGACTCTAATCCTAACACGAACAGTTTCCAAGATCTGCTGCCTCCGAATTACAATATCAGTAACGACCAATTAAAGGATTTATTACGCAAACGGAAAGACACATTCCGTCGCTATCGCGACCTAAGTATATTTGCTTTTATCGGTGTTTACCTTATATCGGTAATCGATGCGTATGTAGATGCAGAGTTATCAGACTTTGATATTACTCCCGATCTAAGTATGCGGGTAGAGCCGACTCTTATGAATGACCAGTTCCGTAATGGAAACAAATCGGTAGGCGTGCAATGCAGCTTCCGGTTTTAAAAACACAAAGAAGATTGAAGAATGAAAAGACTAGTAAATTATTGCCCCCTTATTCTCCTTTGCCTACTTTTCAGTAGCCAGATTAAAGCGCAAAGTGTAGAGATTGTAATTGATAATAACGGAACCAAGCGTCAAGAGAGTATTGACCTTCCCAAAAGTATGACTTATCCACTCGACAGTTTACTGATCGACTGGAAGGCAAAAAACTACATCGACTTAGCCAAAGACTGCAGCACAGCCGATATTAATCCGCTTTTTAGTGATTCGGTATATATCGATCGCTTATCGCGCATTCCATCGGTGATGGAGTTGCCTTACAATGAGATTGTGCGCAAATTCATCGATATGTACAACAGCCGCTTGCGCAACCAAGTATCTTTCATGCTGAGTGCCTGCAACTTTTATATGCCTCTCTTCGAAGAAGCACTCGACGCTTATGGCCTACCGATGGAACTGAAGTACCTTCCTATCATAGAGTCTTCGCTAAACCCATCGGCCGTATCGCGTGCAGGAGCTGCCGGACTTTGGCAGTTTATGCTACCTACAGGAAAAATGTACGGACTCGAAACCAACAGCTTAGTAGACGAACGCCGCGACCCCATCAAAGCAACATGGGCTGCAGCACGCTACCTGAAAGAGTTGTATGCTATTTATCAGGATTGGAACCTCGTTATTGCTTCCTATAACTGCGGTCCCGGTACCATCAATAAGGCCATTCGCAGGGCAGGCGGCGAAACCGATTATTGGAAAATATACCATTATCTCCCCAAAGAAACCCGCGGCTATGTGCCTGCTTTTATTGCAGCCAACTATGTTATGACCTACTATTGCGATCATAACATCTGCCCGATGGAAACAAATATTCCTGCCAATACAGATACCATACAGGTAAACAAAGACCTACACTTTGAACAGATAGCAGACCTTTGCGACGTTAGCATGGATCAGTTAAAGAGCTTGAACCCGCAATACAAGAGAAATATTATTCCGGGAGAAAACAAACCTTATACACTTCGTTTGCCACTCAACAGTGTTAGCCTCTTTATTGACAAACAAGATACGATTTACAATCACCGTGCCAACGAATTATTCAAAAATCGGAAAACGGTAGATATCAGAGACAACTCTCCGCAGGTTGCTTCGCGAAGTAACAAACACAGCAGGTCAAGCAGTTCTTCTGACAATATCACCTATCATAAGATAAGAAGCGGCGAGACTTTATCAACGATTGCAGAAAAGTATAAAGTACGCATAAAAGATTTGCAAAATTGGAATGGGCTGCGAAATACAAACATAGCCGCGGGAAAACGACTGAAAATATACAAATAAGTATCTCTTTGCTTGCTTGATATTGAAAATTGCTTATTTTTGCATCAACTAGCAATGAAAGGACAACATATATGGAGAACGTAAGCCAGAAAGAGATAGCTGATGAGGAGATGATTGAACAGGAATTCCAAGAATTGCTAAACGATTATCTGTCGACCAAGCACCGGAAACGTGTTGAAATTATTACCAAAGCCTTCAATTTTGCCAATCAGGCACATAAAGGTATTAAGCGACGCTCGGGGGAGCCGTATATAATGCACCCTCTGGCGGTAGCTAAAATAGTATGCAATGAGATAGGATTGGGGTCTACCTCTATCTGTGCAGCCCTACTGCACGACGTAGTAGAAGACACAGACTACACCGTCGAGGATATTGAAAACATCTTTGGTCCAAAGATTGCACAAATCGTTGACGGATTAACCAAAATATCAGGAGGTATTTTTGGCGACAGAGCCTCTGCACAGGCCGAGAACTTCAAGAAGTTGCTGCTTACCATGTCAAACGACGTACGGGTTATTCTCATTAAGATAGCCGACCGTTTGCACAACATGCGTACCCTCGGCTCGATGCTACCCAACAAGCAATACAAAATTGCCGGCGAAACGCTCTACATCTATGCACCTTTGGCCAATCGCTTAGGACTCTATAAGATAAAGACCGAACTGGAAAACCTAAGCTTCAAATACGAACACCCCGAGGAGTACCATGAGATAGAGGAAAAACTAAATGCCACTGCCGCTATGCGCGACAAGGTGTTTCAGGAGTTTACCGCCCCGATCGTCACCCAGTTAAATAAAATGGGGTTGAAATATCACATTCTGGCACGTGTCAAATCCATCTATTCGATCTGGAATAAGATGCAAACCAAGCATGTACCTTTTGAAGAGATTTACGATCTGCTGGCGGTACGTATCATCTTCGAACCGCGCAATCCGGATGAGGAGCTGAACGATTGCTTCGATATTTACGTAACCATTTCCAAAATATACAAACCGCATCCCGACCGCCTGCGCGACTGGGTAAGCCATCCCAAAGCCAACGGCTATCAGGCACTACACGTAACTCTGATGGGCACGAACGGACAGTGGATTGAAGTACAAATCCGCAGCGAGCGGATGAACGATGTGGCCGAACAAGGTTTTGCTGCCCACTGGAAATACAAAGATGGCGGTGGCGGCGAAGACGAAGGCGAACTGGAGAAGTGGCTGCGCACCATTAAAGAAATCCTGGACGATCCGCAACCCGATGCCATTGATTTTCTGGATACCATCAAATTAAATCTTTTTGCTTCCGAGATATTCGTATTCACCCCGAAGGGAGAGCTTAAAACCATGCCGCAAAACTCTACGGCACTCGACTTCGCTTTCTCCCTGCACACAGATATCGGCAGCCATTGCATTGGTGCACAGGTTAACCACAAACTGGTACCGTTGAGCCACAAACTACAGAGTGGCGACCAGGTAGAGATTATCACCTCCAAGTCGCAGCGCGTGCAACCTCAATGGGAAGCTTTTGCTACCACGGCTCGTGCCCGCTCCAAAATAGCCGCTATCTTACGCAAAGACAGAAAGACCAATCAGAAAGAGGGCGAAGAGATGCTGAATGAATTTCTGAAGGTCGAAGAAATACGTCCCGACGCTATCGCGATTAAGAAGTTATACAAACTTCATAACATGAAGAACGAAGAAGAATTCTATGTCGCTATCGGTAATAGAAGCATCGTATTGGGCGAGGCGGACAAGAATGAACTGAAAGAGAAACCCAGCACAAACTGGAAGAAATACCTGACTTTCTCTTTTGGTGGCAATAACAAAGAAGCTGCCGCAGAGAAAGAGCCGCAGGAAAAAGAGCCAATCAACCCGAAGCAGATTCTTAAACTAACCGAAGAGAGTATTCAAAAGAACTACCTCATGGCCGAATGTTGCCACCCCATACCGGGTGACGATGTGCTGGGGTATATTGATGAAAACAACCGCGTTATTATCCACAAGCGACAATGTCCCGTAGCGGCAAAACTAAAAAGCAGCTACGGCAACCGTATCATTGCGACTGAATGGGATACGCATAAATCGCTCTCTTTCTTGGTTTACATTTACATTAAGGGGATTGACAGCATGGGATTGCTCAACGAGGTAACACAGGTTATCTCAAGACAACTGGGAGTCAACATCCGCAAGCTAAACCTCGAAACAAACGATGGTATCTTTGAAGGTAAAATTCAATTGTATGTACACGATGTGGATGATGTGAAAGCGATCTGCAACAATCTGCTGAAGGTACCTAACATTAAATCGGTTACCAGAGTCGAAGAGTAACAATCAACAAAAAAAAAATAGTAGCGGGCTTTTAGCCGTCAAGTTCTTTCTTGATGGCTAAAAGCTCTTCTTTGATATCCTTGAGGCGGGTTACTATTTCGAAATTGCGCACGGTGGCCTCTCTGTTGTCTTTGAGTTTTTGCCGGGCACCGGGCAAGGTCATTCCTTTTTCTTTGACCAGATGATAAATGAGTCCTACCATCTCCACATCTTCTTTGCGGTATTGACGTATGCCACGACCGATGGTTTTGGGAGCTATCTGCGGGAATTCCTTCTCCCAGAAACGCAATAACGAAGGGTTCACTCCAAACATTTCGGCTACTTCACTAATGGAGTAGAACAATTTCAAATCTTTATCCATGCTCATCACCTGTTGATTTATTAATCGAATACTTTACCGTGATTGGCGGCAAGCTGAATCATCTTATCATAATCTTCGGCACTCAAATCCATGAAGTAATAGTTGACCGGATTCACTATTTTGCCCTTTACATGCACCTCATAGTGCAGATGAGGGCCTGTACTTTTGCCGGTACTTCCTACACCGCCTATTACCTCGCCACGTACCACCTTCTTCCCCACTTTGGTGCGGAAGTCGCGTAAATGGGCATACCATGTGCGGTAACCAAATCCGTGATCAATGATAACCGTATTGCCATAGCCTGTTTCCCAGCCGGCTTTAACGACCGTGCCATTGCCCGTAGCATATACATCAGTACCGGGATGCGCCGAAAAGTCCATACCGCTATGAAACTTTGTCGTACCGTATATAGGGTCAATGCGTGTTCCATATCCCGATGCCGTTTGGCGCAGGTCTTTATTAGAAATGGGCTGAATGGCAGGCATGCACTTCAACATCTCATCTTGATTCTTACACATAGCCATTACATCATCGAAAGATTTCGACTGAATATAAAGCTGTTTGGTCAACACATCCAACTTCTGCGTGGTATTAACCACCAGCTCGGCATTGGCCATATCCATCAGTTGTTCGTAACGGTTGGTGCCACCATACCCCGCCTTTCGGATAGCCGGCGCAACCGGATCGGCTTGCAGAATAACACGATACAGGTTATCATCGCGTTGCTGTACATCTTGCAACACCCCCATCGCATCGTCGAGCCGACGCGAAAGCACGTTATATTGAGCCAGCAACTGGCTGTTTTCTTTCCTTAATTCTTTCTCGGACGGCGAACCGAAAACAAGGAGCAGCACGATGAAGCTCCCGGCTCCCAAGCCCATGCCGATAAAAAGACGTCGAAGGATGCTCAACGCTCGTTGTCGGACAGTGGGATAAATCCGGTCATACGTCTGTGTTTGCGGATTGTAGATATAGTAAACTTTGCGCATCTTATTAATTATTTCGCGAGTTAATGCCACAAAAATAATAAAAACAAGCTATCTTTGCATTGCTTTTTTCAGAATATTAACCTCAACGATAGATATATAATAAGAAGTATGTTGACTGCAAAAGAAACCAGAGATTCGTTTAAGAATTTCTTTGAATCAAAAGGACACCAGATAGTTCCCTCGGCTCCCATGGTCGTTAAAGATGACCCTACGCTGATGTTTACCAACGCGGGAATGAACCAGTTTAAAGATATTATCTTGGGTAATCACCCTGCCAAATACCACCGGGTAGCCGATTCGCAGAAGTGCTTGCGCGTGAGCGGAAAGCACAACGACCTCGAAGAGGTAGGACACGATACGTATCACCACACCATGTTCGAGATGTTGGGCAACTGGTCGTTTGGCGATTACTTCAAGAAAGAGGCCATCGACTGGGCATGGGAATACTTGGTGAAGGTATTGAAGCTGAGCCCCGAACTCCTCTATGCGAGCGTATTCGAAGGCAATCCCGAAGAAGGATTGGAACGCGATAACGAAGCAGCCGGATACTGGGAACAATACTTGCCCAAAGACCACATCATCAACGGCAATAAGAAAGATAACTTCTGGGAGATGGGCGATACCGGTCCCTGCGGACCTTGCTCGGAGATTCATATCGACCTCCGTCCTGCCGAAGAGCGTGCCAAGATTTCGGGACGCAACCTGGTGAACAACGACCATCCTCAAGTGATTGAAATATGGAACCTCGTGTTCATGCAATACAATCGCAAGGCCGACGGCAGCCTCGAATCACTACCCGCCAAGGTAATCGATACCGGTATGGGTTTTGAACGCCTGTGCATGGCTTTGCAGGGCAAAACATCGAATTACGACACCGACGTATTCCAGCCAATATTGAAAGTTATCGCTACGCTGGCCGGAACGGAATATGGCAAAAACGAACAAAACGATATCGCCATGCGCGTAATCGCCGACCACATACGTACCATTGCTTTCTCCATCACCGACGGGCAGTTGCCATCGAATGCCAAGGCCGGCTACGTGATTCGTCGCATCCTGCGTCGTGCCGTACGCTATGGCTATACATTCCTCGGACAGAAACAAGCGTTTATGTACAAGCTCCTCCCGGTACTGATCGAGAGCATGGGCGAGGCTTATCCCGAATTGGTCAGCCAAAAGGGATTGATCGAGAAAGTAATCAAAGAAGAAGAGGAGTCATTCCTTCGCACACTCGAAACCGGTATCCGTCTGCTCGACAAAACGATGGCCGACACCAAAGCTGCCGGAAAGAACGAAATCAGCGGCAAGGATGCCTTCACCTTATACGATACGTTCGGATTCCCGCTCGACCTCACCGAACTGATTCTGCGCGAGAACGGCATGACCGTTTGCACCGAAGAGTTCACCGCCGAGATGGAACAACAAAAGGCTCGTGCCCGCAACGCTGCCGCTGTTGAAACCGGCGACTGGATTACCCTGAAAGAGGGAACCACCGAGTTCGTTGGTTATGATTATACCGAAAGCGAAACGGCTATCTTGCGCTATCGTCAGGTAAAACAGAAAAACCAGACACTCTATCAGCTGGTACTCGACTCTACTCCTTTCTATGCCGAAAGTGGTGGTCAGGTAGGCGATACGGGCGTGTTGGTAAGCGAGTTCGAAACCATCGAAGTGATCGATACGAAGAAGGAAAACAACCTGCCCGTACACATCACCAAGAAACTGCCTACCCACCTCGAAGCACCCATGATGGCTTGCGTAGATACCGATAAGCGTGCTGCCTGTGCAGCCAACCACTCGGCTACTCACTTGCTCGACGAGGCTTTGCGCGAGGTATTGGGCGACCACATCGAGCAGAAGGGTTCGTTGGTAACGCCCGACTCGTTGCGTTTCGACTTCTCTCACTTCCAAAAGGTGACCGACGAGGAGATTCGCCGCATCGAGCATTTGGCAAACGCCAAGATCCGTGCCAACATTCCACTGACCGAATACCGCAACATGCCTATTGCCGAAGCAAAGGAGTTGGGTGCCATCGCCCTTTTTGGCGAAAAGTATGGCGACGAGGTTCGCGTTATCAAGTTCGGTTCGTCGGTTGAGTTCTGCGGTGGTACGCATGTACCTGCTACCGGCAACATCGGTATGGTCAAAATTATCTCTGAAAGCTCGGTAGCTGCCGGCGTGCGTCGTATCGAAGCCTATACGGGAGCCAAGGTAGAAGAGATGCTCGATACCGTACAAGATACGCTGAACGACTTGAAGTCACTCTTCAACAACACCCCTGACCTTGCCATTGCCATCCGTAAGTACATCGATGAGAATGCCGGTTTGAAGAAACAGGTGGAAGAGTTCATGAAGGAGAAAGAAGCCGAACTGAAAAGCAGACTGCTCAAAAACATACAAGAGGTAAACGGAGTGAAGATTATCAAGTTCTGCGCTCCACTTCCTGCCGAAGCGGTGAAGAATATCGCCTTCCAACTGCGTGGCGAAATTACCGAGAACCTCTTCTTCGTAGCCGGAAGCAGCGATGCAGGCAAACCCATGCTAACCGTTATGCTGAGCGATAACCTGGTAGCCGGCGGATTGAAAGCGGGCAATCTGGTTAAAGAAGCAGCCAAACTGATTCAAGGAGGGGGCGGTGGTCAGCCTCACTTTGCAACAGCCGGAGGTAAAAACGCCGACGGATTGAATGCAGCCGTAGAAAAAGTACTCGAATTGGCAGGTATCTAAGCCTTTTATATTTTCAAGGAGTCGGGAACCGCGTTTCTCGACTCCTTTTATTTTTTGAGGAGCTAGAAACCGCATTTCTTGGCTCCTTTTATTTTTTGGGGAGCTAGAAACCGCGTTTCTTGACTCCTTTTATTTTTTGAGGAGCTAGAAACCATATTTCTCGGCTCTTTTTATTTTTTTGGAGCTAGAAACCGCATTTCTTGACTCCTTTTATTTTTTTTGAAGTCAGAAACCACGTTTCTCATTCGTTTTTTATTCGTTTTTTATCCGAGATTCTATACATTTGCATTTTAAATAACAATCAATAATACTCAGAACCAATCCGACCAACCAAAACCATGAAAAAAATCACTACTCTGTTATCGCTCATCTTTGTGCTTTTAGCAGCCTGTTCATCCCCTCAACAAGAAACAGCAAACGACTACGCTGCATACGTCAATCCATTCATCGGAACCGACTTTACCGGCAACACCTATCCGGGGGCACAACTCCCCTTTGGCATGGTACAACTAAGCCCTGACAACGGTCTGCCGGGTTGGGATCGCATTTCGGGCTACTTCTATCCCGACAGCACCATTGCCGGATTCAGCCATACACACCTCTCCGGAACCGGAGCAGGCGACCTGTACGATGTCTCCTTCATGCCCGTCACCCTTCCTTACAAAGAAGCCGAAGCACCGTTGGGCATCTATTCTAAATTCTCGCACAAAGAAGAATCGGCCACTGCCGGATACTATCAAGTACGGCTCAAGGACTACGGCATCAACGTAGAACTAACCGCGACCGAACGCTGCGGCATACAACGCTATACGTTCCCCAAAGCCGAATCGGCTGTTTTTCTCGACCTAAAGAAAGCCATGAACTGGGATGCCACGTCCGATTCGCGCATTGAAGTGATCGACTCGGTTACCATTCAGGGATATCGCTTCTCCGAGGGATGGGCACGGGGACAACGCATTTACTTCCGCACGCGCTTCTCCAAACCCTTTGCAGCCGTACATATCGATACCACCGCCATCCTCAAAGAGAAGCAACGCATAGGAACGGCCTACGTAGCCCGATTTGACTTCCCAACCACCGAAGGCGAGCAGTTGTTGGTCAACACCGCCATCTCGGGCGTAAGCATGGAGGGTGCTGCCAAGAACCTGCAAGCCGAAGTGCCCGATAATGATTTTGATAAATACCGCACAGCCGCCCGCGAACGGTGGAACAAGGAGCTGGGCAAAATAGAGGTTCAAGGCGGCAATACGGAAGATAAAGTAAACTTCTATACGGCTCTTTATCACTCCATGCTTGCACCGACCATATACGGCGATGTAGACGGCGCGTATTACGGCCCCGACAAGCAAACGCACCAAGCAAACGGGTGGACCAATTACAGCACCTTCTCGTTGTGGGATACCTACCGTGCGGCACATCCGCTCTTCACCTATACGCAACCCGAACGGGTCAATGACATGGTCGAATCGTTCCTGGCGTTTTACGACCAAAACGGCCGACTGCCCGTATGGAACTTCCAAGCCAGCGAAACGGACATGATGATCGGCTATCATGCCGTTCCCGTCATTGCAGATGCTTACCTCAAAGGCATTGGCCATTTTGATGCCAAAAGAGCATTGGCCGCCTGTGTTGCTACCGCCAACATCGACAGCTACCGTGGCATCGGCGAGTATAAGAAACTGGGCTACATCCCCTACAACCGCGAAGACAGTTACAACTCCGAACCCTGGTCGTTGTCAAAAACCCTCGAATACGCCTTCGACGATTACTGCATCGCCCTGATGGCAGATCGCATGGGCGAGAAAGAGACAGCCGCCACCTTCTACCAACGAGCCTCGAACTACAAAAACGTATACAACCCCGCCACCTCGTTCATGCAACCCCGCGACGATAAGGGCACGTTCATCACTCCCTTCAAAGCCGACGACTACACGCCACATATCTGCGAAAGCAACGGCTGGCAGTATTTCTGGTCGGTACAGCAAGACATCGACGGACTGATCGGTTTGGTAGGCGGCAAAGATCGGTTTGCCCAGAAACTCGATAGCATGTTCACCTATCACCCAACCGAGAAGGACGAATTGCCCATCTTCAGCACCGGTATGATTGGGCAGTATGCACATGGCAACGAGCCCGGCCATCACGTTATCTATCTCTACAATACCGTTGACCAACCCTGGAAAACACAGAAGTACGCGGCTCAGGTGATGCACGAACTTTACCGCAACACCCCCGACGGTCTTTGCGGCAATGAAGACTGCGGACAGATGTCGGCGTGGTACGTATTCAGTGCCATGGGCTTCTATCCGGTCAATCCCGTTGGCGGCGAATATCAAATAGGTACTCCGCTCTTTCCCGAAATGCACATGAAGCTTGCCAATGGCAAAACATTTACGGTGCTTGCTCCGAAAGTGAGTCGGGAGAACATCTACATCCAGTCCGTCAAAATGAATGGAGAACCTTACCGCAAGAGTTACATCACCCACGATCAAATCATGAGTGGAGCCACCTTCGAATTCGAAATGGGCAACCAACCGGGTCCCGTATGGTATAATTAATACGACTTAAATGTCTGGAATGAATGAACGACGATTTTGATATAATCTACAAAGCCACCTTTCGTAAGTACTACGCAAATCTGCTTTTCTACGCCACCCGCATTGTGGGCGACGAAGAAGCAGAGGATGTAGTGCAGGATGTTTTCGTAGAGCTATGGAAACGAAGAGAGTCGATGGACATTGGCGAGCAAATACAAGCTTTCCTCTACCGGGCAGTCTATACGCGCTCGCTCAATGTGCTCAAGCACAGAGGGGTCGAACAGAAGTATAGTTCGTCCGTAGAAGAGATTACGCTGGAACGTGCCGACTTTTATCACCCCGACAACAACGATGTGATCAAGCGAATTGAAGGACGCGAACTGCGAAATGAAATCTATGGAGCGATTAACGAACTTCCCGACAAGTGTAAAGAAGTATTCAAACTAAGTTATCTGCACGATATGAAAAACAAAGAGATAGCAGACGTATTGGGCGTATCGCAACGTACCGTCGAAGCCCACATGTACAAGGCTTTAAAGTTTCTACGCACACGTTTGAGTCACCTATGGCTATTTTTCCTATTATTTTTCATCAGATAGTAAGTGTTTTTATAGTTTGAACTGTATCATATATAACGAAGGAAGAACAGATGAACGAGCTGAACGACGACATAATAAAGAAATACCTGCAAGGTGAATGTTCCGAAGAGGACTTTATCCGCATCAACACGTGGATCAAAGAATCGAAAGACAATGCCCGTAAATTATTCCTGATGGAGGAAACCTATCAGGCGGGTAAGCGCAACCCTTTTATAGAGAAGAGACAAACGGAACAAGCCGAGGCTCGTCTTTTTAAAAGATTGGAAATAGAGAAGACCGCACAACAGAAAACAAAAAGAATACGCAACCTCATGAAGTATGCTGCTATGATTGCCGTAGTACTATTGGGGGGAAGCGGAGTCGGTTATTGGATTTATCAGCTCAATCCGTCGCAGGATATGCTCATGGCTCGTGCCGACAATGCCGTGCAAATGGTCACTCTGCCCGATGGAACGAAAGTGTGGCTGAATCAATCGACTACACTGACCTATCCGCGCCAATTCTCAAACAAAGAACGCAACGTACACCTGGAGGGCGAAGCCTACTTTGAGGTAACCAAGAACCGCCAGAAGCCCTTCATTGTCGAAAGCCAATCGATGCGCGTCAGGGTACTGGGCACTATCTTTAACTTCAAAAGCAGCAAAGATTGCCGCATCACCGAAGCAAGCCTCATCGAAGGCGAAATTGAAGTGAAGGGGCAGAAAGACGAAGGCATGGTGATTCTGCTTCCGGGACAGAAAGCCGAACTGAACAAAACCACCGGACGCCTCATGGTGAAACAAGTAAATGCGCGAATGGATGCCGCCTGGCACGACGGACTGATTCCTTTTGAGCAAGCCGATATTTTCGAAATAGCTCAAACACTCGAACGCTTTTACGATGTAAAAATCATTCTATCGCCCGATATCAAAGCCGATAAAACCTATTCGGGAGTATTGAAAAAGAAAGATACAATTGATGCAGTACTGAAATCGTTGACCAACTCCATTCCTATCAATTATAAGATAGTAGGAGACAATATATTTATATCCTCACTTAATTAAGCAGACGATTCAAACCATTAATAACGAACACATAACGATGAATATCAGAACATTCTTGCTGGGATGTTTAGGAGGTCTATTATCTTTAACCTCCTGCACCAACAACCCGGCACAAACAGACTACAGTGCCTTTGTCAATCCTTTCATTGGCACCGGTGGTCATGGACATACCTTTCCGGGGGCTACCCTCCCGCACGGTATGATACAACCCGGTCCCGATACACGTATCGACGGTTGGGATGCCTGTTCGGGCTACTACTACGCCGACTCTACCTTAAACGGATTCTCGCACACACACCTCAGCGGTACCGGCTGTTGCGACTATGGCGATGTATTGCTCATGCCTACCGTAGGCAAACAGAAAATAGGCAATCAAGGTCAGCAAATGGCTTATGCATCGGCCTTCTCACACCAAAACGAAACGGCCGAACCGGGTTATTATTCGGTATTTCTCGATACCTATGGAGTAAAAGCCGAACTTTCTGCTACCAAGCGTGCAGCGATTCACCGCTATACATTCCCCGAAAGCAAAGAGGCGGGATTTATACTCGATCTGGATTACAGCCTGCAACGACAGAAAAATGAAGAGATGGAAATAACGGTATTGAGTGATACCGAAATCTGCGGACGAAAAAAGACGGTATATTGGGCTTTCGACCAATATACAAACTTCTATGCCAAGTTCTCCAAACCGTTTACCTATACCCTGCTAACCGACTCTATGCCCACCTCTGCCACCGATGCAACCAAGCAACCGGTCTGTAAGGCATTGCTCCGGTTCAACACCACACAAGGCGAACAGGTGTACGTCAAAGTAGGACTTTCGGCTGTCGATATAGCCGGTGCCCGCCAAAATGTGGAGACCGAGATACCCGAATGGGATTTTAACCAAGTACGCACCAACGCGCGTAAGGAATGGAATAAATATCTCTCTAAAATCGACATCCAAACCAACAATGCGGAAGATAAGACCATCTTCTATACCGCATTGTATCATACAGGCATCAGCCCCAATTTATTCACCGATGTCGATGGCCGCTACCGCGGAATGGATTTGCAAATACAACAGGGCGACACCATTCATCCCATGTATAGCATCTTTTCTTTATGGGACACGTTCCGGGCACTTCATCCGCTGATGACCATCATCGATCCGAAGCTAAACAACGACTTCGTGCGTTCGCTGATCAAAAAGCACCAGGAAGGCGGCATCTTTCCGATGTGGGACATGGCTTCCAACTATACCGGAACCATGATCGGCTATCATGCCGTACCTGTGATCGTCGATGCTTATATGAAAGGATACCGTGATTTCGATGTGGAAGAGGCCTACAAAGCCTGCCTGCGAGCGGCCGAATACGACACGACAGGCATTCTGTGTCCGTCGTTGGTCCTGCCTCATCTCATGCCGCAGGCCAAATATTATAAAAATGCCATCGGATACATCCCCTGCGACCGGGAGAATGAATCGGTAGCCAAAGCACTTGAGTATGCGTATGACGATTGGTGCATTTCCGTATTCGCCGATGCGATGAACGATGTCGAGAATCAGAAAAAGTATGCACGCTTTGCCAAAGCATACGAATTCTACTTTGATCAGTCGACCGGCTTTATGCGCGGACTCGATTCGAAAGGCGAATGGCGCACGCCATTCAACCCACGTGCATCGACACATCGCAATGACGATTACTGCGAAGGTACTGCCTGGCAGTGGACTTGGTTTGTGCCCCACGACATTGATGGATTGGCCGAATTGATGGGAGGCGAAGAGGCATTTGCTCATAAACTCGACTCGCTGTTTACTGCCAGTTCCGAACTGGAGGGAGAAACAACCTCATCGGACATCTCGGGACTCATCGGCCAGTATGCACACGGCAATGAACCCAGCCACCACATCACTCATCTGTATAACTATGTAAACAGACCGTGGCGCACACAAGAGTTGGTCGACAGCATCTTTAAGAGTCAATACAGCAATGCCCCCGACGGACTATCGGGCAATGAAGATTGCGGGCAGATGTCTGCCTGGTATGTATTGAACAGCATGGGCTTTTATCAGGTATGTCCCGGCCGTCCCATCTATTCGATTGGCCGCCCACTGTTCGATAAAACGGTGATCAACCTCGACAATGGTCGTACATTTACCATCATTGCACATAATAATTCGAAAACAAATAAGTATATTCAATCGGCCAAACTCAATGGGAAGCCACTGAGCAAACTCTTCTTCTCGCACAATGACATCGTCGAAGGAAGTGTCTTGGAACTGACCATGAGTAACACCCGATAATCAAATTTGAGAACCATGAAAAAGCTATTCTTACTAACTTGTGCCATCGGTTGCACCCTTTTCGTGCAAGCCAAGGATCTGACACAGTATGTCAATCCGCTGATGGGTACGCAATCTTCGTTCGAATTATCGAGCGGTAATACTTATCCGGCCATTGCCCGCCCTTGGGGAATGAACTTCTGGACTCCGCAAACCGGCAAAATGGGCGACGGTTGGCAATACACATATACGGCCAACAAGATTCGTGGGTTCAAACAAACGCATCAACCCAGCCCGTGGATCAATGATTACGGACAGTTCTCACTCATGCCCGTGGTTGGAAGCCCCGAGTTTAACGAAGAGAAACGCGCCAGTTGGTTCTCGCACAAAGCAGAAGAGGCACGTCCTAACTATTATAAAGTATACCTGGCCGATCATGATGTAGTAGCCGAGGTTACCCCGACGGATCGTGCAGCGATGTTTCGCTTCACCTTCCCCGAGAACGATCATTCGTATATCGTAGTCGATGCCTTCGATAAAGGCTCGCACGTGCAGGTGTTGCCTGCCGAAAACAGAATCATCGGATACAGTACCCGCAACAGCGGTGGTGTACCGGCCAACTTCAAGAACTATTTCGTAATCGAGTTCGACAAACCCTTCACCTATCGCGCTACCTTTGCCGATAGTACATTGACGGAAAATGTGTTGCAACAAACAGCCAACCATGCAGGAGCTGTTATTGGTTTCCGCACCCATAGAGGCGAAGTGGTACATGCTCGTGTAGCCTCTTCCTTTATCAGCCCCGAACAGGCTGTGCGCAACCTTGACGAACTGGGCAATGACAACTTCGATACCTTGAAAGAAAAAGGGAAAAAGGCATGGAACGACGTTCTGGGACGTATCGAAGTGGATGGAGGAAACCTCGACCAATACCGTACTTTCTATTCCTGCCTATACCGTTCATTGCTGTTTCCCCGTAAGTTTTACGAGATCGATGCCCAAGGCCAGCCGATACATTACAGCCCTTATAACGGCGAAGTTTTGCCGGGTTATATGTTTACCGACACAGGTTTTTGGGATACGTTCCGTTGTCTCTTCCCTTTCCTCAACCTGATGTACCCGAGCATCAACCGCGAGATACAAGAAGGACTGGTCAACACGTATAAAGAAAGCGGATTCTTCCCCGAATGGGCCAGCCCCGGTCATCGTGGATGCATGATTGGCAACAACTCGGCATCCGTATTGGTCGATGCTTACCTCAAAGGAGTGAAGGTAGCCGATGTAGAAACGCTGTACAACGGCTTGATCCACGGCACCAACCATGTACACCCCGAAGTATATTCGACCGGACGCCAAGGCAACGAATACTATAACAAACTGGGTTATGTGCCTTATGATGTGAAAATCAATGAGAACGTAGCGCGTACGCTGGAATATGCTTACAACGACTGGTGCATCTATCAATTAGGTAAAAAGCTAAACCGCCCGAAGAAGGAACTCGCACTCTTTGCCAAACGCGCCATGAACTACCGCAACGTATTCGATAAGGAGAGTAACCTGATGCGTGGACGCAACCTCGACGGCACATTTATGACGCCTTTCTCTCCGCTGAAGTGGGGTGACGCATTTACCGAAGGCAATAGTTGGCACTACTCTTGGTCTGTATTTCACGACCCACAAGGATTGATTGATCTGATGGGTGGCGAACAGAAATTCACGCATATGCTCGATTCGGTATTCTCGGTTCCTCCTGTTTTCGATGAGAGTTATTACGGACAAGTTATTCACGAAATCCGTGAGATGCAAATCATGAACATGGGCAACTATGCACATGGCAATCAACCCATTCAGCACATGATTTATCTGTATAACTATGCCGGACAACCCTGGAAAGCGCAATACTGGCTTCGTCAGGTGATGAACCGGATGTACACACCTGCCCCCGATGGTTATTGTGGCGACGAGGACAATGGACAAACCTCGGCCTGGTATGTTTTCTCGGCACTCGGCTTCTATCCCGTATGCCCCGGAACGGACGAATATGTATTGGGAGCTCCCTTATTCAAAAAAGCCACCTTACATTTTGAGAATGGCAATGACCTGGTCATTGAGGCACCTCAAAACAACGATGAAAATATCTATATCGAATCAATGACGCTCAACGGAAAAGAGTATTCGAAGAACTACCTCAAGCACGAAGACCTGCTAAAAGGTGGAGTCATTCACTTTGATATGAACGCTAAACCTAACCTAAGCCGCGGAACGGAAACGAAGGATTATCCCTATTCGTTTTCGAACGAAAAGAAAAACTAATTCGTTTTTCTTCATTCCGGAAAACGCATCTTTGTCATTCAGATAAAGGTGCGTTTTTATTTTTATTGTATTTTTGCCGTATTGTTACCATTTGATTCACTATTTATAAAAAAAACAAAGAAATGAGCTAAGTGTTATTGTCTTTAGGGTTGTTTCATTATCAAAAGGGAAAGTATGACTCATTCCCTCTTTGAGAATTTAACACATGTATAACCATTAAATGATGTTTATGGAAAGCAATCATTTTTTTCGAGCTTCGAATGTACTTCGGGCTCTTTTGATTCTTTTGTTCATGACAATCCCGGTACAATGGGTTTCGGCTCAGTTAGCGCTGAGTACGCCCCGCACGACTTTGGGTACCGTCATTAAACAAATTCAATCTCAATCAAAGTATCAGTTCTTCTACGACGATAAGCTTTCGGCTGTCTCTGTAGAGCCCTTGAAAGTAAAAGACGCCTCTTTACAAGAGGTATTGAGCCTTGTATTAAAAGGAAAGAACATCACTTTTAAAGTAGAAGACAACATCGTCTATCTATCCGAAAAAAATGGTTTGCCTATCGAAAACAACCAGCAGCAAACAGGCAAGGAACGCAAAGTAACGGGCCAGGTTGTAGACGAGCAAGGCGAACCGTTGATTGGTGTGAACGTATTGATCAAAGGCTCATCCACGGGTGTTATTACCGATTTGGATGGTAACTATACGTTGAACACCAATGAGAAGTCTCCCATCCTACAGTTTTCGTACATCGGATATAAATCGCAAGATATACCGCTGAAGAACCAGACTGTAATCAACCTGACTATGCAAAGCGATACGCAGATAATCGATGAGGTCGTAGTGACTGCATTGGGTATCAAACGTGCATCAAAAGCATTGAGCTACAATGTTCAACAAGTATCTGAAGATGAGTTACTCAAGAACAAAGACGCTAACTTCATCAATGCCTTGAGTGGTAAAGTAGCCGGTGTAACGATCAACAGCAGTTCGTCGGGTGTAGGTGGTGCCAGCAAAGTAGTAATGCGTGGTACAAAAGGTATCGACCAGTCGAGCAATGCACTTTATGTAATTGACGGTGTACCCATGTTCAACCTTTCGGGAACAGGAGGTAAAGAACACGACTCTGCCGGTTCCACAGAAGCAATTGCCGATATCAATCCCGAAGACATTGAATCAATGTCCGTATTGACCGGTGCTGCCGCAGCTGCACTTTATGGTAGCCATGCAGCCAATGGTGCTATCGTTATCACAACGAAGAAGGGAAAAGCCGGACACACCAGCCTGACTGTTTCGCAAAGTACTGAGTTCTTGAATCCGTTGGTAATGCCGCGTTTCCAGAACCGTTACGGAACAGGTACCAATTCTCAAAACGATCCGATGAGCGATAAGAGTTGGGGTAGATTGCTTAATGGCTCTAACTATATGGGATACTCTCCACAAGACGATTACTTAAAAACAGGTGTTGTAGCTACAGAAACCGTCTCTTTCTCGACCGGAACAGAGCGTAACCAAACCTATATCTCGGCCAGTGCGGTCAATTCATTAGGTATGGTTCCCAACAATAATTACGATCGTTACAACTTCACCTTCCGCAACACAACCTCTTTCCTGAAAGAGAAAATGCTGCTCGACGTAGGTGCCAGCTACATTAACCAAAGCGATAGAAACATGACCAACCAAGGTACCTATTCGAATCCATTGGTAACAGCCTACCTTTTCCCTCGCGGCGACGATTTTAACGATATCAAAATGTACGAACGTTACGATTCGCAACGTAGAATCAGCACACAGTACTGGCCACAAGGCATCAACGAGTTTACCGGTCAGAATCCATACTGGATTAACTACCGTAACTTACGCGAAAACAAGAAAGATCGCTATATGCTGAATGCCAACCTGAGCTATCAAGTGTTAGATTGGATGAGCGTATCGGGACGTATTCGTGTCGATAATTCGATCAACGATTTCACAGAAAAGCTATACGCTACCTCCAACACGACCCTGACCGAGGGTTCGAAAAATGGTTTGTATGGCATAGCCACCACGAAAGACAAACAAACGTATGGCGACGTATTGCTGAACATCAACAAAATGTTCAACGACATCTTGTCTTTGCAGGCCAACGTAGGTGCTTCGTTCTCCGACATGCGTCAAGACATGCTTAAGAACCGTGGTCCTATTCAGGAGAAGGGTATTCCGAACCTGTTCAACGTATTTCAATTGGACAACACCAAAACCAAACGCGAACAAAGTGGCTGGCACGAACAGACTCAATCGTTATTTGCAAGCGTTGAACTGGGTTATAAGAGCTCTTATTACCTGACGCTAACCGGTCGTAACGACTGGCCTTCGCAACTTGCCGGTCCAAAGTCTGTGAACTCATCATTCTTCTATCCTTCGGTAGGTACTTCGTTTGTACTCTCGGAGATATTTAAGATGCCCGAACAGATTTCTTATTTGAAACTAAGAGCCTCGTTTGCCTCGGTAGGTCTTCCGTTTGCCCGCTTCCTGGCCAACCCAACTTATTCATGGAACAACGCCAACCAACAGTGGGAGACAAAAACCAACTATCCTATGTACGACCTGAAACCGGAAAAAACCGATTCATGGGAGGTAGGTCTAACCATGCGTTTCTTGAAGAACTTCAACCTAGACTTCAGTTTCTATAACACAAAGACCTATAACCAGACATTTGACCCACAGGTTTCTGTATCGTCAGGTTATTCAAGTCTGTATCTGCAAACAGGTAGCGTGCGCAACCGTGGTGTAGAACTTTCATTGGGCTATCAGAACACGTGGAACAACAACTTCAAATGGAGTTCGAACTACACCTTCAGTGCCAATAAAAATGAGATTCTGGAATTGGTTGATAACTATGTACATCCCGAAACAGGTGAGTTGATTACCAAGGAGCGTTTGGATGTAGGCGGTTTCTCGCAAGCACGTTTCATCTTGAAGAAGGGTGGCAGCTTGGGCGACCTCTATTCACTGTCGGATCTTCAACGCGATGCGAATGGCAACGTGTATGTAGATAATCAGGGCAACATCACACTGAACAATAGTGTAGGTGATATTAAACTGGGTTCGGTATTCCCCAAATGCAACATGGCATGGAGAAACGACTTCTCTTGGAAAGGCTTTAACCTCGGCTTCATGTTGTCGGCTCGTATCGGTGGCGTTGTTTATTCGGCCACACAAGCAGCTCTCGACCTCTATGGAGTATCGGAAGCCTCGGCTCTGGCACGTGACAATGGCGGTATACAGATCAACGGCGGTGATGTGATTAACCCCGAAACCTGGTATACAACCGTAGGTGGAAAGAACGGTATTCCACAATACTATACGTATAGTGCTACCAACGTACGTTTGCAGGAAGCAAGCATCGGTTATACAATTCCCAAAAACAAACTTTGGGGAGTAGGAGACATCACCTTGTCTTTGGTAGGCCGTAATCTTTGGATGATCTATTGCAAAGCACCGTTCGATCCCGAATCGACTGCCAGCACCGGAAACTATTATCAAGGTATAGACAACTTCATGATGCCAAGTACACGTAACTTAGGTTTCAATGTCAGACTTAAATTCTAAGAGCAAAAAGTATGAAAAAGAATAAATCAATCATACGTTTCGTATGTCTCGGTCTGCTGGCAAGTGCCACAGCCTGTACTTCCAATTTTGAAAAGTATAATACGAATCCATACGATGCCAACGATCAGGAGATGGGCTATGATGGATATAAAATGCGTTCTGCATTAACCAGCATGCAAGGATGGGTGATTCCGTTGGATGTCAACACCACTCAGTTCACCGAATGTCTGTTGGGCGGTTCGTATGGTGGCTATCTGGCCGATTCGAACAACGGATTCAACGGCAAGAACTTTGCCACCTATACGCCCGAAGAGACTTGGTTGAGGGTACTGTTTAATGATATCATCCCCAAGATATATCCCAGCCTCAAAGACCTGAAAGCAGCCACAACCGATCCGGTTCCTTTGGCCGTAGGCAATGTAATCAAGGTAATCGCTATGCAGCGCATCACCGATGTATATGGTCCCATCCCCTACTCTAAGATTGGTGAAGACGGCAAATTGGTTGCTCCTTACGACTCTCAGGAGCAGGTGTACAAAACCATGTTTACCGAACTCGACGAAGCCATCGCTACGCTGACCACTCATCGTACCGAAGACTTCACACCGAATGCCGATATGGTATACGGCGGTAAGGCAGAAAACTGGATCAAACTGGCCAACTCCATTAAATTGCGCATGGCCATCCGTATTGCCAATGTATCGCCTGCACTGGCTCAGCAAAAAGCCGAAGAGGTAGCTAAGCACGAAGTGGGTACCCTTGCTACCAACGATGACAATGCACTGATGAAAGTGGCCGTAACCAATCCTTTCCGTGTCGTTATGTACGAATACAACGGAGGAGATTCACGCGTATCGGCCGACATTACATCGTACATGAATGGTTATGAAGACCCTCGTCGTGAGAAGTATTTTATCAAATCGGCCTTCACCGCCGATGAACTGGCAGGAAGAAAGATAACCGAAAACGGATACTACGGTTTGCGTTCGGGTATTCAGATTCCGGGCAACGTAGTGAAGAACTATGCCAATATGAACGTACAGAACGGTTCTAAGCTACTTTGGATGAACGCAGCCGAATGTGCCTTCCTCAAAGCCGAAGGTGCACTAAGAGGTTGGAATATGGGCGGCACTGCCGAATCGTTCTACAATGCCGGTATCCGTCTGTCGTTTGCTCAATGGGGAGCCGATGGTGCCGATAATTACCTGACGAACAGCACGCTCAAACCCAAGATGTATGAAGATCCCATGGGTATGTTCAGCTACGACAAAGCAATCAGCAACATTACCATTAAGTGGAAAGCTGTTGCCGGATTTGACGAAGAGAACCTCGAACGTATCATCACACAGAAATGGATTGCCAACTTCCCGTTGGGTATTGAAGCTTGGTCTGAGTTCCGTCGTACCGGATACCCCAGACTCATGCAAGCCATGGTCAATAGCAGTGCAGGTATTGTTCAGAACGAAAGAATGGCTCGTCGCCTGCCTTATCCTCAAACCGAACGTACCGAGAATACAGTCAACTTAAATGAGGCCATTAGCAAATACTTGAATGGACCCGATAATATGGGAACCGATGTATGGTGGGCTAAAAAGAACTAAAAACAGAAGGAGTTAATCATGAAAAATAAAATGAAAGATAGTCTCAAATTAGCTGTTCTTTGCCTTATGGCAGGCATTACATTTGCCGCCTGTAGTGACTGGACAGAGGTAGAAGGGGTAAACGTGGAGCAGCAAAGTCCTGCCGATAAATATCCCGAATTGTATGCTCAGTACCTGCAAAAGCTAAGAAACTACAAGCAGGCCGAACATAAAGTAGTGTATGCTTGGTTCGACAATAGCCAGAAAGCACCGTTCAGCCGGGGGCAACACATAACTGCCGTACCCGATAGCGTGGATGTAATTGCCTTGATGTTTCCGGACAAGCTGGCCGATTTCGAATTGAAAGAGATGGAAAGCGTTCGCAGCGAAAAAGGCACTAAGGTGGTTTATACGATCAGCTACGAAGCCATCAAGCGAGCTTATGACGAATTGGTGAAAGCCGAAACCGCCAAAGACGCAGCTTACGTAGCCCCCAACTTTGAAGCATACTTGAAAGAGGCTACTGTCAATGCACTGAAGCTCCAAAGCACCTACAACTACGACGGTATCATTGTAGGATATAAAGGAAAAAGCATGTTGCACATGACGGCTGCCGAGAAAGAACAGTACACCAAGGAGCAAACCGTTTTCATGAACGAGATAAGCGCATGGTATACAGCCAATAAGAATAAGATGATCGCCTTCGAAGGATATCCGCAATACGTAGTGAATAGAGAGATACTGAAATCGTGCAGAAACATTATTCTCAATACGGCAGATATCACAACATCGTCTATGCTTACCGTAGAGGCCTTGCAAGCGATAGTGCCCGATGTGCCTACCGAACAGTTTGTGGTAACAGCCCGCACTACTTCGCTCGACTCGACGGATAAAAAAACCGGATATTATGATGGTTCCCTGCGTGCTATCACCGAGGCAGCTTATTGGGTAACCAATAACGAGGTAAGCTTTACCAAAGCCGGACTGGGTATTTATAACGTACAAAACGATTATTACAACCCGAACAATGTGTACCAATACGTGAGACAGGCCATCAACATTATGAACCCTGCTCCTAAAAACTAATTGAATGATGAAACGAATTAATTTATACCTGATTTCAATGGCATTGCTCAGCGCAATGATCACCAGCTGTAAAAATGAAGAATCATTTGATAATAATGTATTCGTCAATGCAGCTGTGAAGACCAACAACATCTTGTTGAAATCGACGATAGAGACTAGCCAACGTAGTTTCCAGATAGCACTTGCCCAACGCGAGAATCAAGAGGTTATCGTGCACTTTGAGGTAAACCCCGACCAGGTAGCTACTTACAATGAGGCTTATTACAGCAATGCCGAGCTACTGCCCGAAGGATTTTATGAACTGTCCAATAAAGAGGTTCAGATTACAGCCGGTAGTGTTCGCTCGACCGACATCACCGTTCGTTTTCTTAACCTGAACACACTGAACCGTGAGAAGATCTATGTATTGCCCGTAAGTATAGCCAGTGCCAATGTTGGAATCTTGCAGAGTGGCCGTACTATCTATTATGTACTCAAAGGAGCTGCATTGATCAATACGGTAGCCGATATTGAGAAGAACAACTTATACGTAGATTGGAAAAAGCCCGAAGTAGTGACCAATATGAGAAAACTAACGGCAGAGGCTTTAATCCGTGCCCGCAACTTTGATCGCGGCTTAAATACGATTATGGGTATTGAAGGTAAATTCTTGATTCGCGCAGGCGACTCGGGCATACCAAGCAACCAACTGCAAGTAGCCACCAGTGCCGGAAACTTCACCTCTTCCGAATTACAGTTACCGACCAACGAATGGGTACACATTGCCGTTACGTATGATGCCGATGCAAAACAAGTTGCAGTGTATATCAACGGTAAAAATGCAGCTTCGGGCACACTCGATGCAGGAGCGGTTAACTGGGGTATTCCTCACTCGGACGAATCGGACGGCAAGCCCCGTTGCTTCTGGATCGGTTACTCATACAACAACGACCGCTATCTGGCAGGCGACATCTCTGAGGTGCGCATCTGGAATAAGGTATTGACTACCGAAGAGATCAATGCGAAGAACCATTTCTATGAGGTAGAACCCAAAGCCGAAGGATTGGTTACTTACTGGAAGTTTGACGAAGGTGCCGGTATGATCATCAAAGATTATACGGTCAATGAGAATCACGCTACCGCATCCAACCCATTAAAGTGGACAGCAGTAGAGTTGCCTTCATCTAAATAACCCATTTATTTCTATACTAAAAATAAAAAACAATGATGAATTACCGTAACTATATAAAACTAGGTTTACTGGCAGCAGCTTTTACGCTGACCGGTACTACCTTCACTTCGTGTCAGGACGATATCTTTGTCGGCTCGGAAAATGCCGGTATATTTGATAACGTCAACGGCACATACGGATATGTAAGAAACATGGGCGGAGCACGCGAGCTGGCAACCATCGAACTCTTTGGTTCAGGCACCGGCACCGGTCAGCTGTTCTTTGAACTCTCAGAGGCAAGTGCCACCGCAGTCGATGTAAAGTTGAAGGTAGATGCTGCCGCATTAGAGGCATACAATAAGGCCAACAACACATCGTATGAGATGTATCCGGCTGCACAGGTATCACTCAGCAACGGAGGCATTGCCTCGGTTGCTGCCAATGCAACTCAATCGGGTGTGATCGATGTTACCGTTCAATCGGGCGGAACTCCGGGAACGCTCTACGCACTTCCTATTGCTGCCGAGGTAAGCAGCAACGGCGTGAAGATGTCGCAAAACAATCAAAGTTACATCTTCCTGGTGAAACCGATGGGTGCTATTCCCAGCTCGGACAAGGGAACAGGAATCAAAGCGATTTGCTACATCGAGGTGAACGATGAAAACATCCTCAATGCCGGTGAATACACCATGAAGTCGAGCGGAAAACCTTTCTTCGATGTGGTCAATATCTTTGCAGCCAACATCAATTACAACAAAGAAAAAGGAAGCGTATATGTGAATTGCAATGACAATGTTTCGTATATCCTAAAGAATGCAGACAAATTCATCCGCCCCTTGCAAGCCAAGGGTATTAAGGTGTGTCTGACCATTCTGGGCAACCACGACGAAGCCGGTATTGCCAACCTAACCACCGAAACCGCTGCTGCCTTAGCGAAAGAGTTGAAAAACTATGTAGATATCTACGGACTCGACGGTATCGACTTCGACGATGAGTATTCGAACTACAAGAATCCTCCCAGCCCCGGCTTCGATGTACCTTCCAACGCAGGTTCGGCTCGCTTGGTCTATGAGTGTCGCAAGGTGATGCCCGATAAGATTCTTTCGTTCTACGACTGGAACCTATATCCAAACGGCACCATCGATGGTCAGCCCATCGGCAATGCACTCGACTATATGTATTATGGCGGATATGGCTCTTACCGCGCCAACGGCAATGACAAAATTACCGGCTTAACGAAAGAGAAATACTGTCCTTACTCCATCAGTTTGAACTATGCAGCCAGCGATGGAGGCTTTGATGTAGCCAACGTAGAGCGTTTGCGTAAAGAGGGTTATGGCATTCAGATGTTCTACAACCTCAAAGCAAGAGACTACGATTACAGCGCTGCCTTTAATCAATTCGGCAATATTCTGTTCAACGACGATGTAGAATGGAGCGGACGTGTTTTTGAAAAAACAGCTCCACAGGGCGAAATCAACATCCCTAGCTACCAGTCGTATATCGGCACATGGACATTGACCGCTGCACAATCACTCTACTGGTACACACCGGGACCTTGGTGGGACTGGAAGAGCGAACCGGTAACCTATACGCTTAGAATTGAAGAGAATGTACCCAACGAAAGCTACCTTGTATATGGCTGGGGCAACCAAAACGACCTTCCGTTTGTAATGAACTACAACAAATATGGTCGCGTAGAGATCAACCTGCCTCAAACATTGACCGAGAAGACTTCGACGGGCAACGTAGACTGGCAGATGGTATCACGCTTCTCGTACAGCTTCAGAGCCAATCAGTTTACAACCAAAGCAGTAACTCCCGCCTTCTCCGGTTTGATTAAGAAAGATGGCTCTTTCAGCATCAAAGGATTGAAATCGGTAAGAACACCGATCAAGACGATGGCTCCGATCCACGTCTCATCGACAGGTACTATCGGCGATATCAAGGGAGGCTTGTATCAGGATGTTGCTTATGAACCGTATACATTGAAAAAGAAGTAAACGACGAACCGTACTTCTCAAAGAATAACTTTTAGCAATCATCCCCTTACTTGCTCCTGTTTTCGTTGCGAAAACAAGGACCGGGTAAGGGGATTTTTATTCAAAATCAAATGAAAACATCTCTCGCTTTTGTAGCTGCATTGCTACTTTTCTTCAGCGCTTGTACCGCTGATAGGCCGACCGAAGTCAGCTCGCCCAATGGAGCGATCAGGCTTTCGTTCTGTTTGGCCGACAGTGGTCGTATGACCTATCAGGTGGCCGTCAATGACTCAGCCTTTATCCTCCCCTCTGCATTGGGTTTTGAGGCGCGCAACGGAGTGAATCTGTCCGACGGATTCAAAGTGACCGCAACCGACTTCTCCTCGAAAGACACCACTTGGACACAACCCTGGGGAGAAAATAAATCAATACGCGAGCATTACAACGAAATGACGGTGCACCTGAAGAATGCAGCCCAAACCCACCTAACCATGCGCTTTCGCCTTTTCGACGACGGACTGGGCTTCCGTTACGAATACCGGGTGCCGGGTGTCGACAGCCTGTTTGTGATGAACGAGCTGACTTCCTTCAACCTGGCCAACGACGGAACCTCATGGTCTATTCCGGCCAACTTCGACACCTACGAATTGCTTTACCGCACCCTGCCCATCAGCCGGGTAGAGAATGCCAATACACCGATTACCTTTAAAACAACGCAAGGGGTATATGCCAGCATTCACGAAGCGGCGTTGACCAACTTTCCCGAAATGACCTTGAAACATACCGATCGCAACGGATTCAAGTCCGAACTGGCTTCGTGGCCCGACGGCGTGAAAGCCCGTTTTGCCGGAGGAAACTTCAACACGCCTTGGCGCACCATACAGATAGCCCCCAAAGCAGTGGGGCTGATCAATTCGGGACTCATTCTAAACCTGAACGAACCTTGCGCACTGACCACTACCGACTGGATACGCCCGATGAAATACGTCGGCATCTGGTGGGGAATGCATTTAGGAGTCGAAAGCTGGATCATGGACGAACGCCACGGTGCCACCACGGCCAATGCCAAACGATACATTGACTTTGCAGCAGCCAACAACATCGAAGCCGTACTATACGAGGGATGGAACCAAGGTTGGGAGAGCTGGGGAAGCATGCAAACATTCGACTATACCAAGCCTTATGCCGATTTCGATATCGACGAAATCACCCGTTATGCCAAAGAGAAAGGGATACAGATTATCGGTCATCACGAAACCGGAGGCAATATACCGAACTACGAACAACAGCTCGACAAGGCTTACCAATGGTATGCCGACCGGGGCATTCATGTGGTAAAAACGGGATATGCCGGTGGTTTCCCCAACGGACATTCGCACCACGGACAATACGGCGTGCAGCATTACCGCAAGGTGGTCGAAACAGCCGCTCGCTACCATACTACGCTCGATGCGCACGAGCCTATCAAGGATACCGGCATACGCCGTACCTATCCGCACATGATGACGCGCGAAGGAGCCCGCGGCATGGAGTGGAACGCATGGAGCGAAGGAAACCCTCCCGAGCATCATGAAGTGCTTCCTTTTACCCGCTTGCTGGGCGGACCGATGGATTATACACCCGGAACGTTTGATATCCTGTTCGATAAGACGCGCCATTCACCCCGTCGCAAAAAGTGGAACGACCAAGACAAAGGCAATAGCCGGGTGAACACAACATTGGCTAAACAACTGGCCAACTGGGTGATTCTTTACTCGCCCTTGCAAATGGCTTCGGACATGATTGAGAATTATGAAGGACATCCCGCTTTCCAATTCTTCCGCGATTTTGATCCCGACAGTGATTGGTCGCAGGCATTGGCAGGCGAACCGGGCGAATTTGTAGTAGTGGCACGCCGAGCCAAACAAAACTACTTTCTGGGAGCATCGACCAACGAAGAGGCACGCACAGTGATTATCAAACTCGACTTTCTCGAAAAAGGAAAACGATATAAAGCCGTTATTTATGCCGACGGAAAAGATGCGGATTGGAAAACCAATCCTACTTCCTATCAAATAAAGGAGCGAATGGTAACGGCCAATGACAGCCTGAGTATCGTGATGGCCAAAGGCGGAGGACAAGCTGTTTCGTTCATGCCGATATAAACTGCTTGGGTTCATACAAGCGGTCTATATGAAAAAAGGATCTTCTTGCCGGCCTTACCGCCAAGAAGATCCTTTTTTATATTCGGATAGTTTAATCAAATTTAATCTCCTGCACCCGATAAACCGAGACTCCCTCGGGAAGTGCTACCGGACAGATAGCAGTCACATCTTCGACCAGATCAAGAGAAACAGGCCTGAAATCACGAGTTAGTAAAGGTAGTCCACTAGGTCTAAAATACAGGTACTCCTTATTATTGTATGCGAAAAAGTAACCCGTTACCTCTTTACCTTCCATATTAACGGTCTTCTTCTGTTCATACATCCCGATAATAGGTGCAATAGCCGCATCATTAGAATATATCAACAAGCGACCTTTCTCTAAAGGATCGCTCCATGTTACGGGATAAAGCTCGTAGCGACCTCCTATCCCTACAGGATACGTATTTTTAAATGCTTCTTCGGTCTCTGCTTTCTGCGAAACGCTTACCGCACCCTTAATCACGATACCTACTTTAGAGACTCTCCAAGTGTCTTTATATTCACCCACCCATACTTTGAGCATGGCACGCCTCCCACTACCGTCTTTTACAGTAATAACAGACTCTCCAATCTTTTTTTGGGTCAGGCGGAGGCGGGCATATCCGTTAGACTTCTCCTCCACCCCGGCATAAACCACGTCTTCGTTGCTGTTGTGAGTTACAGTATAATCACCGTCTCCACCATCAATACCTTTGAAAATTGTTTTAGGGCCTATCGTATAAAGCACTGCACTAGAGCTAATATTAGTATAGATTCCCGGCTCGGTAGTAGGCTCTTCACCAGTAAAGAATACAATATCCCGGTAATTCTTTTCACAAGAAGTCGATAGCAATAAACACCACACACATGCGATAAAAAGATAAAAATGCTTCATAGTCAATCAGTTTTTTAATCCGGTTATTATTATTTTTAAGGTATATGCTGCAACAAAGATATAAATTCCTACAAATAAAAGCACCATTTACTCATTTATTTTACTGATAAACAAACAATTACCATCTTTTGTTCTTAAAGGGGCAATAGTAACGGTTTCGATCTGAAAAAACACCGTATTCATTCAAGGCAAAAGAGCTGTAAGCTTTGTATAGAATAACCGATATATAACTGCTTCGCCCTGATTAGTTATCTGTATTCTCTCTATCATTTTCATTGTCGTCTTGCAATGCGACCATCGTCGGGTTGCAAGACGACAATGGTCGCGTTGCAAAGCGATGATCGTCGGCATGCAAGCCGACCACCCAAACTATTAACAAAAGATAGTTAAAGAATACCACCCATGCAGATAGCTATCAGAAGAGATACGTGTAACTTATCCGAGTTTTGCATCGCTGAGAATCGATCATCTGTTTAGAGAATCTGGCTTGGGGGGTAGTTAACCAGATACAGGGTGTTCGTGGCACGTGTAAAGGCGGTGTAGAGCCAGCGAAAGTAATCGGGTGTAAGGAACTCATCGGTCATATAGCCTTGATCGAGAAAGACGTTTTGCCATTGTCCGCCTTGCGCTTTGTGGCAAGTAATGGCATAGGCATACTTTACCTGTAGGGCATTGTAGTGCGGATCGGCCTTCATCTTCTTCATCCGGTCGCGCTTATTGCCGATGTCGGCGTAATCCTCAAGTACGGCATAGAACAGGCGATCGTTATCGGCCTTGGGCAAGGCTGGCGCATCGGTACTGAGCGCATCGAGCAAGAGGTCGGCCTCTAATTCAAAGTCGTTCTGATCGGGAAAGGAGAGCTGCACGGTAGCAAAGCGGAATCCGTACATCTCGCGCGTGCGCCGCACCCTGCGCACTACGGCAACTTCGCCGTTGGCGATAAAATCCATCTCCTTATACGACTCCGTCCAGTAATAATTATTCTTAGCTACCATGAGCATGTCGCCCGTATTGAGCTCGTCTTCGCGGTAAAGAATTTGCGCTCGGATACCTTTATTATAAATATTGGCTCGTTTGTTGGAACGGCACACCACAATGGTTTCATCCATACCGTCTTTTTCGTAGCAAGTGGTCAGGGTTTCAATCAGCTCATCGCCCGGAACAACCCGTATGTCGGCAAACCCGCTTATCTTGAAGCGAGGCAATGCCGAACATTCGTCGGCCGCAATGAGTTTGCGCAATTCGGTTGCATTCCACAAGATACCCGAGTCTTGTACCTGCCGCACCACTTGCGTAAGGTCGACCTCCTTTACCTCCAATCCATAGCCCTTAAGAGCCTCTGTGTATAGTGCGGGACTCTGCTCCTCGCCTACGGGAGGAAGCTGAGCCGTATCGCCCATGAGTAGCAGTCGGCACCCCACACCCGAATAAACAAACTGTATCAAATCGTCGAGCAAACGACCGGTACCGAAGAGTGAGCCCGAAAGCCCCTCGTTCGAAATCATCGAGGCCTCATCGACTATAAATAAGGTATGTGCCGAAAGGTTGTCATTGACCGAGAAGTTTGTTACCTCGTTCGAAAAAGACTGCTGTCTGTATATCTTCTTGTGAATGGTAAATGCCGGATGCCCCGCGTAAGTAGAAAATACCTTGGCAGCACGTCCCGTAGGTGCAAGCAGCACAGCTTTTTGTTGCAGTTTATCCATTGTCTTGACCAAGGCTCCTACCAGTGATGTTTTGCCCGTTCCGGCATAGCCACGCAGCACAAAAACAGCCTCATTGCCCGTCGACAGGAGGAACTCCGAAAGAGATTTCACAGCTATTTCTTGCTCAAAAGTTGGTTGGTAAGGAAAATTTTCCTTAATTTGCCTTTCTAAATAGTTATTTATCATTTTTGTACGAGAAAAAAGCTCTCGGAACTATTGAACTTAAATTTATTTATTTTATTTTTGCGCTACGAATATAAACTAAAAAAAACATATTTATCATGAAAACAGCATTTAATATCGTATTAGGCCTATGCGCTGTTGCCTTAGTGTACATTTGCTATGCCAGCATCATGGGTCCGATCGATTTCGAAAACGCCAAAAAACACAGAGAAAGAGCGGTTATCGGTCGATTAATTGACATCCGTAAAGCACAAATGGAGTACCGCACGCTTCACAAAGGACAGTACACAGCTAGTTTCGACTCATTAATCGAGTTTGTAAAAACTCAGAAACTACCTTTCGTATCTAAAGAGGGCGTTTTAAGTGATAAGCAGCTGGAAGATGGTATGACTGAAAGAAAGGCCATGGCCTTGATCAATAAGGCAAAGAAAACCGGCAACTGGAAAGAGGTTGAAGCAGCAGGTTTGATGAACTTCAAACGTGATACTTTGTGGGTAGCTGTTATGGATACTATTTTCCCCAGCGGTTTCAACGCCGACTCTATGCGTTATGTTCCGTTCGGTGGCGGTGCACAATTCGAAATGGCTATCAAAAACGATACAGCTAAATCGGGTGCTCCTATCTTCTTGTTCGAAGCAAAAACTCCTTACGACACTTACTTGAATGGTCTGAACAAGCAAGAAATTGCTAACTTGAAAGACGTTCAAACAAAATTAGGAAAATACTGCGGTTTGATGGTAGGTTCTATCGAAGTACCAAACAACGGTGCAGGTAACTGGGAATAATTTCATACAGAATGATGCCCGAAAGAGCAATGATCGAAACGATTGACTATAGTAAATCGGAACAATACACACTATCCATCCGTCTGAGTACGGATGGATTTTCTTTTTCTATCTATAATCCGATACACGATAGTACGCTCTCTTTCTTCGAGAAGGAGATAGACGCTTCATTGTCGCTTACAGCCAACCTAAAGCAAGCTTTCCGCGAACTGGAATTTCTGAACCATCCGTACAAACGGGTCAACATTCTGGTCACAGGCAAGCGTTTTACACTGGTTCCTCTGGAGCTTTTCGAAGACGATCAGGCAGAGATACTCTTTCATTACAACCATCCGTATCGGGAGAACGAAACGATACAATACAACATCCTGAAAACACACAACTTGGTGGTTATCTTCGGTATGGATCGAAGTGCTTATGCTTTCTTGAACGAACAGTATCCCCATGCCCGCTTCTATTCGCAAGTCAGTCCGCTGACCGAATATTTTGCCGTGAAAAGCCGGTTGGGAAACAGTAAAAAGCTATACGCCTCTCTGCGCAACGGTGCCATCGACCTGTATTGCTACGAGAAAGGACATCTCTTGCTTGCCAACTCTTTCGAATGCAAGCAAACCGAAGACCGTGTTTACTACCTACTCTATGTATGGAAGCAGTTGGAGTTCGACCAGGAGCGCGACGAGCTACACCTCACCGGACTACTGAGTGACAAAGAAGCACTGGTGAAAGAATTACGTAAATTCATCCTTCAGGTATTTATCATGAATCCTGAAACTAATATTGATATGCAAGCCCTATTAACATGCGAGTAATCAGCGGAATATATAAAAGAAGAAGGTTCGATGTACCTAGAACATTTAAGGCACGCCCTACAACGGACTTCGCCAAAGAAAATCTGTTCAACGTATTATCCAACTACATTGATTTTGAAGAGGTAGAGACGGCCCTCGATCTTTTTGCCGGTACCGGAAGTATCAGCATCGAGTTGGTTTCTCGTGGTTGCGGCCGGGTAATCAGTGTTGAAAAAGAAGGTGCACACCACGCCTTTATCTGCAAAGTGATGCAGGAGGTAAAAACGGATAAGTGCCTGCCCATTCGCGGTGATGTATTTAAGTTCATCAATGGCAACCGCCAGCAATTCGACTTCATCTTTGCCGATCCTCCGTACGACCTCAAAGGTCTGGAAACGATTCCCGAACTGATCTTCAAGAATAACTTGTTAAAAGAGGATGGCTTGTTTGTATTGGAGCATGGCAAGCAGGACAACTTTGAGGATAATCCTCACTTTGTGGAAAGAAGAATTTATGGAAGTGTGAATTTCTCTATATTCAGATAAAGCAACAGGCTTCGTTCTTTGTTCGTGAACATCATAGCAACGGAGCCAACAACCGAACGACAGACTCCTTGGCCTTGCGATGCCAAGGTCTCTTTTCCCAGTTTTTAAGAAACACCTGCGTACATTCGCGTTGATCTTCCATAAAAATCTCCTTCATTTGCAAGGCTGTTTCTGTGCCATAAATAAAGGCATTGACTTCAAAGTTATGCTCAAAGCTGCGAAAATCGACATTCGTGGAACCAATTGTCGAGAGCATATCATCCGAAATCATGAGTTTAGAGTGAAGGAAACCTTTTTTATAGAAGTAAACCTTGACCCCTGCCCGAAGCACATCGGCCAGGTAAGAGTGCGAACCTAAGTGCGTAATTCTATTATCGGCACGTTCGGGCAGCATAAGCCTCACATCGACTCCGGCCAATGCAGCAACCTGCATGGCACTCAAAATCTGTTCGGTAGGCAGGAAATAAGGTGTTTGTATGTAGAAGTACTTGCGTGCCGAGGAGATAGCCAAGGTAAGCCCCTGCATAATTTCTTTCCATGGACCGATGGGTTCGCTCGTAACCACTTGAACCAGAGAGTCGCCATGCGAGTCGATTTTAGGGAAGTAGCTGGAGGCAGTTAACAGCGTGCGGTCTACAAAATACCAGTCGAGCAAAAAGGCTGTTTGCAACCCATGCACGGCTTTGCCTTCGAGCAGTATGTGTGTATCGCGCCATACGCCCCAAGATACGCCCCGCATATATCGCTCGGCGAGATTCATTCCTCCGACAAAGCCTACAACACCATCAATCACCACGATTTTGCGGTGGTTACGGTAATTCACCTTACTCGTGAAAAGTGGAAACAGTACCTTTAAGAAGCTACGTACTTCGATACCTTCATTGCGCATCTCCTCAAAGAACAGATGGGGCACATGCCAACACCCCACGTCATCATAGATAACTCGTACCTCTACCCCTTCGCGCGCTTTTGCAATCAATACGTCGCGTACCAAACGCCCCACGGCATCATCCTCAAAAATATAAAATTCGAGATGAATGTGTTGACGGGCTTTCTGCAACTCGTGCAACAAAGCCTGAAGCATGCTATAACCACCCGTAAAGGCTTCCATACGGTTACATTCGAACGGAAAAGCTTGATTGGTTTGCTGAAACAGGTGTATGAGGCGATGGTATTGATCGGGAAGAATCGAAGAGTCCTGTGCCAGGTATTCGGCCATTGGCTTCTTAAGCAAGCGCCCATAGCTTTTCTTTCCGATGATACGCTCCCGCCGTTGACTTCGGCCAAAGAAGAAATAGAAGATAAGCCCTACAACAGGCAAAAACATTAGTATAAGCACCCACGCCATTGTCTTCACCGGGTTTCGATTATCGAGAACAACGATAATGATGGTACCGATGATGGCTCCGAAGTAGAGGATATCGAAAGCTACCGTTGCTATCTGACTAGCCAATAAGTTCCAATCAATCATAATTATAGACGCTAATATAGGTGAGCAAAGGTATAAAAAAATATGGTTAATGATAAATGCTTCCTGATTAATCTATCACAAGGGTGTTAATCAGGAAGCATTTATCATGAACCATTTAGGGTGATTAGTGAGGTCTGATGCCCCTCATACCTCCTCTATTATAGCCGCTACCGGGGCCACCAAAGCCACGCGAATCACGCGGCCCCATGCCATCGCGTGCGGCTTTGTTGCCAAATATATTCAGGCGGTAGATGAAATGAACCATGCAGTAACTGTTCACACCGTTATATTCGGAAACAGAACGCATACTAGCTGTCAGCGAACGGCTTACATTGGTTTGTTGTCTGAGGATATCATACATCTCGAAGCTCACCGTAGCTGCCCCTTTGAGAAAGTTCTGCGCCAACTGTGCATTCCAGATCAGCTCATCACGATTCATGCTGGGGTCGCTATATCCTCTACGACTATTGTTAGCCATATTGGTAGACACAGTCATGTTCCAAGGCAGAGTAATATTAGTGCTCGCACCATACGAATAGTTATAGGGCTGCTGGTTGCTTTCGGGGCGTAGTTTATTGCGTTCGAATACATAACCGATCGACCCGTTGAGTGTAAATTCAAACCAATCATTTCGGTAGGAACCATTTAGGTTTTCGCTCAAGGTCAGTGCCGTACTGGTATTTTTATCGTTGACCTTAGTATCTCTGTTAAATAAGAAGTCGACATCGTTCTGATAGTTAACACGAGAGAATGTGTTGATGGTGAATTTCTTGTTTTTCAACGCCGTATTATAACCAAACATACCAAAAGCACTCCAATTGCCATCAATATTTTCGGGGCGGTTAATCGTTCCTCCCGTTTGCTCAATATATTCGGTACTATTGCTGATGGCATTTTGTGTCATCGAAAAACTAGCATGCGTCATGATACCTTGTTGCTTTTCGGCATTGTAGGTATTATAAAACAGACGCATACTATGTGTAAATGAAGGCTTCAGCCCGGGATTTCCCATCGTAATATTCAACGGATTGGAATTGTCTGTGATGGGCAAGAGATTCTCCATACTAGGCTGGCCGGCACGTCCGTTGTAAGTAAAACGCAGTTGGCTTACTTTGGAGAATCGATAGCGGAAATCAATATTGGGTGTAAAGTTAATGACGTTTCTCACCGTATCTATCATATAATCGCCTTTTTTATAAGACAGCTTTGAGGATTGTGGTTGAACGGAAACTCCCAAACTCAACTGATATTTCTCACGAATAAAACGCAGGCTGGTCGTAATATCATGATTATAATATCGATACTCGGCTTTCTTTCCTAAACTATCTACCAAATGCTCCTCGTAGCCGGAAGGAAGCGATACACCCGGTTCCCACTCAGAGTAATGAAGCAGATCGTAGGTACGCTTATCACTGTTGCTGAGCTTATACTGAAAGTTATAACTGAACTGCAGGAAAGTGGCTTTAGCAATGGGTTCACTATAGGTTACCTGCGCACTATAATTAAAATTCTCCGTAGGCGTAGTAATATACTGGTTGCGCAAAAGGGTATCCTTACGCGATGTGTTTTGCTGTTGATAATAGCGTGTCTCAGATTGTAGGTATTGGTTGTTCTCACGATCGCCATAGCCAAATGTTCCTCTAAAAGTAATGTTTCGCCCTTTATCGTTTAACTTGCGATTGTACTGCAAGGTAGCGTTGGCCGATAAGCTATTGCCTTTTGAAATAGAATTGTTGTTGGCTGTATTGACCCGTATATCGCGCAAGGGATCGTCTGTAACCAAATTCGAAAAATCTAAGTAATCATTGGGGTTGGCTACCAGGCTATAAGGGTCTTGATTAAATGTACCCGAATAACTTTCGGAAAAATTATTTGTTTTACCATACGACAGATTGGGACGAAAAAGAACATTGGTCATCGTGTCCGGCTTCCACTCCAAACGATAATCGGCGTTGAAATCGAGTGCTTTACTTATATTTCGATTATTGGAGTTCGAGTAAGAGTTGCCCGTAGTTAAAAAGCGTTCCGATGAGTTTATACTGGCAATATCGGCATCCCGATAATTATAGCGGGCACTACCCCCGGTTTCAAGTTTAGGGGTTTCGGTGGCAAAGTTTATACCCAACGTCTTGGTGGCATTCAGTCCGTTGTTCCGCCTCCATCGAGGACCGCCGCCACCTCCCGAGAATCCTTGGTCATTTACATTGTTTCCCGATCCGATGAACGAGAATTGGGTTTTATCGACAAAGCGGTTCAACATCAGGTTGCCCGAATAGCGTTTTTCGGTACCTGCAGCCAAATCTGCATTACCAAACCAGCCTTGGTTCATCCCTTTTTTTACCTTTAAGTCAAGAACCGTCTCTTCGTCACCATCATCAATACCGGTTATACGAGCCAGATCCGACTTTTTATCATAGGTTTTCAGCTTATCGATCATGTTGACGGGCAGGTTCTTCAATCCGGTTTTTACATCACCGCCAAAGAACTCTTTGCCATCTACCATAATTTTCTTGATTTCCTTGCCGTTGATCTTGACATTTCCACTCTCATCTACTTCTGCTCCTGGAATCTTCTTTACTAACTCTTCCAACATTGCTCCCTCGGGCGTACGGTAAGCCGACGAGTTATAAACAAGTGTATCCTCTACTATCGATACCTGCGGTGCTTCGGCTGTAATAACTGCTTCGCTCAGCATCACGGCATCGGTCTTCAACGCTATGGTACCTACGTTTTTGACCGGTACATTGTTAGCAAGCTGAAGAGGAAGCATTTTGGTGTAAAAGCCAATAAATGAAATTTTAAGGAGGTATTTTCCTGCTTTAACTTTGGGAAGTACAAATCCCCCTTGCTTATTCGTCACTACTCCAACGACCTGAGTGCTGTCGGGCAATGAAAGCAACTGAACAGCAGCCATCTCGACCGGTTCTTTCGTATCTTCTTCAATCACTTTACCCGATACGGTAATAACTTTGTTTTGCGCAAGAGCGGAGATTGAGCATAATAGCATCAACATCACCCAGATAGTAGATTTCTTCATTAACCAATACATTTGTTCTAATAACTAATGGTATTAGGACAATAATTCAGATTAAAGGTTTAATCTGCTATCAATTATTTTTTAAATAAATGGTCGACCATCGACTTCTTCATTCCAAACTCCAAACAGAGAACATTGACAATGAGAAACGTAAGAAAGGAAGAGGTGTCTACAGTTAGTAAATCACCTTTGGCCACACGGTAAAGCATTCCACCAAAAAGAAACAGCACGGTGAGAAAGATAGCCTGCCGGGTGGCATTGTTGCGTATCTGCTCTGTTTCGCGATTTTCGTTCTTTACCAGTGCAAACAAAATCATCAATGCACCAACCATCATCAACAGCTTGGTACATTCTTTATAAAAAAGTAAGTTCGCATCGGTCACCATACCCTGCATGACTAGAAAAAAGGGTATGAACAGAGAGAAAAGTAAAATAACATATCCTAGCGGACGACAATAAATGGGTAATAAAGCTTTCATCGGTTTCTGATTTTAATGAGACAAAAGTAAGGAAAATATATATATAAAATATCTTTCTCATTAAAATAACGTTTGTTGATGATGAGAATCGCTCGCTGTATGCGTCAGTTTTTCTTTCTGTCAATCAACGGCACATCGCTTTCTCTCGTAATGATTAACTGGTAAAGACTATCATTCGATTGAAGCCCGAGTTGCTCTATTAGCTCCATTCTTGCTTTGTAATCTCCCTCTTCGGCTCCTATTCGATAAGCAAAGGAAACAAAACAGAAAAGGAATAAGCTAACAAGCAAAGTAAAGAGCGAAAGAAGTAAAATCAACTTCGCCCTGCGATTCAAGTTACAGAGTTCTTCATCCGCCCAGCTATGCGAACGGTTAACAGATTGTTGCATCATAGAGTATATTTTAAGGCATGAATAAAATTCTTTTGGCTATGGGAGTACTTAGCCTGTTTAAAAATAGCTAAAATCTTTTTCTATTGAAATTTCCGTATCAACCCGATAGTCATTTTCTTTGAAGTGACCAAACTAAAACGAAATGTATCAGTCTGATTTAATAAAAACAGATTCGCAATATATAACAAAAGGGTTAAACACGCAAGTTAAGAAAACGTAAAAGACAAATCACAGAGCTACGGAGAACGATAAATGCAAGGTATGCCTTATTACCAAAGGCACACCTTCCATTTCCAAAAAAATTACAAAACATATAAACCTACTATTCTGGGATCAATGTTAAAACGAATCGTTCAGCATAGTTCTAAAAATCATTCAGCAATACAAATGCAGGCCCGATCCTCCTCCGGAGAGGCGAAAGGCTGTACGGTATCTCCTTTGGCACCAATAGTGATTCGATCGGTAGAAATACCTTTCGAAACCAATGCTTCGGCAACATTATTGGCACGAGCTTGCGAAAGCTTCATGTTAATTTTTGCAGTGCCGGTACCTTTATCAGCATATCCGGTTATATCTACCTTCGCATTTGGATATTGCTTTAGGTAATCGACCAAGCTGTTAATCTTGGCTAACTGATCGTCTTGGATACGTGCCGAATTCAGTGCAAAGAAAACATTTTGCTTCATGGGCTCTACCACAGCTACTACCTCTTTGGGTGTTGGCTGTTCCACTACCGATTGAGGCTGTACGGGCTGAGGAGCCACCGGTTCTGCTTCATAATAGACAGGAGCTGTTTGGGTATAGCTTTTGCCTAGCTTAATACTCAATCCGACTAAAGCATTGAACTGCCAGTCGCAGTTTCCGGCTTTCTTTGAATTGAATTTATCGGATAATGCATTGGCGTTTCCTTCGATGTTGATAGCCAAGCGGTCGTTTAATCGCAGATCGCATCCCAATCCGAAGCGTCCGGCAATAGAGTTTTTACTGTCTTTCCACAGATACTCCATTTGGTACATATTGGTATCCAGCGAATTGGCTTTATCGTTACTGAATGCATGATTGAACCCTACACCACCGAAAAGATAAGCATTGAATATTCTGTTAGGATTGAACTTGCAGAACAATGTACTTAGATCGACCATTAAATCGGCATTCCCTTGCAGGTAGTTGAAAGCATAGGTCTGTTGAGGTGTCACCCATCCCCCTTTGGCTTGCCAACCACTTGCTCCGATGCGTACACCAAAGATGGGTGCAAACTTATACCCTACATTGATTGCTGCTGCCGGAGATATAAGGTCGGAGAAATCAGCTTCGCCAAGGGTGTGAGCCGCACCGGCTTGTACCTGCATAAACCAATGAGGTTTGAAAATCACTTTACTTTCAATCTTTACTCGTTGTTCTTGAGCAAACGATGCTACGCTTCCTGCGATAAGCAGCGCTAACAATAGTTGTTTTTTCATATTCATAAAATTAAGAAATTCAAGTTTCCTTTATCTATTTAGTACGCCCAGGTACCAGGTACCATTTATCTTTTGTGGATTTAAGCGAAAGCTCATGGTATTGGGAAAATCTTCCTGTCCCGCTTGCTTTTTGAAGAACTCAACACTGTATGCCACCTCCGTATTGCGTTCGTCATTGAGCGTAATTCCTTCTATTTTATAGGAGAGCACAGGAAAGGTGTGGTACTGTTGCTTTAAATCTTCTTGTTCTTGTTCCGAGAGCGCTTTCACACTATCATTTTGCATATGATTCAACATCTGCAAAGCCAGATCGAACTCCTTCTTCTGTAAATGATCCAGGTACTCGGTAGTGAGCCTTACCACTTCCGCCGTATCTTCTTCACTAAAGATTGGAGTTATTTCTACTTGTTGTGCTTCTTGCTTTTTCCCGGCGTTGTTGCACGAGGTAATGGCTACACACAGCAGAAACAGAAACCCTACATATTTCATTTTTTGTTTCATCTTATCGGTAAGTTAGTTACAAGAAAGGTGTTCTCATCTTTTGTGGAGAACACCTTTCTATTATATACCTAAGTTTTAATTAAACAAAGATTAATTATCTTCTGTTAGTAGTTCCTGGATTTACAGTCAATATTACATATTGGTTGTCTGCATCGATCAACTTAGGAGCCCATTTCGTAGTTGCATATACAGGAACGGCGATCTTAATAGGTTGTTGCAGCGCAGCACCACTATTGTTCTCGAACTTCAATGTGGTAGCGTTAACCATATCGGGAGAAGCAGTCAATATATAATCACCGCTAAACTCACTCCAGTTGCTAGCCAACGGATCGTTAGTAATGATGATGTTATTGCCATCCTTCTTCAAGTTAGTTTTAGCCTCATCCAAATTCCAAGTAACATTCTTAACGTCATACCATTGACCTAATGTTGCATTAGCTACGGCACCATTTTCCCAAACTGTACGTTTCAAACCGAATGTTTCTTTGATTGTAGCAATGTTGCTGATGCTGATTATAGATCCGTCAGTGATCAAGTCTTTGAACGAATCAGTTACATCTGCCAAAGCAATTTCCAACGGATTGATGAATTTAACCATGAAGTGGTCAAGTTCTGCAGTCAATGAACCATCAGCACCGTTGCAATAAGTTGCAACCAATTTCACAGGAACAGACTTGCCAAGCAATTCTTTAGCGGCAGAAGTCGGAGTACCGTGAGTGCTCAATGTTGGAAGAGGATTCTCTTGCAGACGGATAAATCCGGTTCCCAGTTCAATGTAAGCAGCTGGCACACCATTTTTAGACAGATGACATCCATTAAAATCTACTGACCAACCTGTACCCAATACGCTTAAGCGATTAGTATCAAATACAAACTTCGCATTTTGAGCATTTGAAACCAAATCTTTCGGCTCGTCGATTGTTACGTTGTTGATGTTGTAAGCTTTCAACATACTTGCAATAATCTGACAATCGAAGAACTGAGCAATACCATAAGTAAGGTCTGAAGTCAAAGCAGGATTTACCAAGAAAGTCTTATCCTTATTGGTATTAGACAATACATCGCCTTCTTTCCAGTAAGATTGTTGATAACCGGCGATAAATGCCATTTGAGCAATAGTCAGCTCTAATTTCAACTCGAATGTACAAGTCAACTCACTGCTAACTTTGTTGATATAACGTCCGTAAACAGTTCTGATAGCTTTTCCGGCAGCATATTCGTCAGGAGTAATCACACAGTCTGCAATCGGCAATGTCCAATTCAAGTTATAAGTCATAGTTGAACCGGGAGCTGTAATTTCAGCAATTGAACCAAGATTAGTCGAAGCAGGAGTACCTGCAACAGCATCAGCAGCCGTAGCATATACCACATCGTCTAACTCATAAAGCTGGTGGAATACATCTTTTGCAATGTTCAATTTAGTATATACACTATTCATACCTACTTCACCAACGGTGTTTACGTATGCAGTATTACACTTAGTAGCATCGAATACACCTGTAAAGTTTCCTAAGTTACCTAAGTCAGTATTCTCTTTTTTAGCTGTCCATTGAATCTTGAAGTAGCGAACGTCTACCACTTGGTTATTGCCTTTGTCTCTCAACACAACCTGTACCAATGGCTCACGACCTATAGCATCGCGGTTGTTTACAGCACCATTACGAGCTTGTGATGTCATAACACCCTTGTCGTCAATGCGTGCAAACAATTTTTGATCTTGCTTTTCTTCGCCGTTAGCTTTCAAGTTATAGCTTACCAAAGCAAATTCAAATGCTAAATTGTAGTCACTAATAGAATAACGGTGATTAGCTTTATCACATACATCTACCAAAGTATTCAAGTCAAGGCTTTCAGTATATGGAATGCTCTTGATGATATATTGTCCGGCTGTAGTACAAACGTCATTATTATCATGAATGGTAGTATATGCATAGAAATGAGCATCATCGGCAATTGATCTCGTTGGTACTGACGGATCAGTTGCAACAGTCTTATTATGAATATAAGGAGTTGCAGCAGTTTCGGCCAAACGAGCCCAATCTGAAGTGACAACCGGTTTCATACCGTTCTTAATTTCATCAGCTGTCAATTCAATTTCAGCCTTTAAAGCAACCAAAATAAACTTTTCTACTGTATTACCTGCTGGATTTGTTGTTGTTGTTCCGGCAAATGAATCAGTAGTATTCTTCTTCAAGTTTACCACCATCTTACCATTCACGATTTCCTCATTAAGCGCAACGCTGATCAGGTCTTCGCCAGCAGCTCTGGTTGTATTAGTAGCATCTTGAGCCAAGATAGACAATGTCTTGATGTCTGCTTTCTTCACGCTGCTTGGGCTGGCGTAGTAAGTAGCAGTTGTTTTTCCATCGTTAATAGACGTTGTTGTTGATCCATCCGACTCATCAGCTAACAGGTTGGTCCAAGCTGTATACTGCAATGTAGTGAAGTTAATAACTTCGATACCGTTGATGAATTCTGTCGGAGCAAAAGTCAAATCGGTTAAACGGTGAGACAACAGTGAAATCAATGTATTCAAGCTATTTCCAATAGTTGTTACATTTTCTTCAATAGTATCTATTCTATTAGAAAGCGCTAACAAATCGGCTTTCAACGTAGTGATATCTGTTGCATTCTGAGATACTTGATCAGACAGTGCTTGCAGATCTGCAACAAGCGTAGTTACCTGTGCTTGCAATGCAGGGAAAGCAGTTGTCAGATTTAGTGCATCAATGCTTGCCTTAAATGCCTCTAATGCGGCAATTTGCTGTTTAATAGCGATATCAGCAGCTTCTAAACTATCCAAACGACCATCGATAACAGCTAAGTGAGCATCGATTACTTTCATTTTGGCATCATAAACAGACTGATCTACTTTTGTATCAACGATAGCTTTCAAGTCATTTACTAGCTTTGTTGCTTCTGCAATAGCATCTACCTTTGCTTGAGCAGCAGCAGCTTTAGCAGCAGCGGCAGCTTGATCGGCAGCAGCAGCTGCTTTGGCAGCAGCATCACCGGTAGCTTGGGCTTTATCTGCAGCAGCTTGAGCAGCGGCAGCGGCAGCCTTAGCGGCAGTTACATCTGCACTAGCTTTATCCATAGCAGTTTGCAAAGCGGTAAGTTTTTCATCCAATGTTTTTTTATTGGCATCAACTTGTTCTTGCAGACCGTTGATGTCGTCATCGTAGTCTTTACAAGAAGTGAAAGTGCCTGTAGAAGCCAGCATGAGTGCTCCGAACAGGGCTACACTTAGAAATCTTTTGTTCATAATAAAAAAATTAATTTATAAATTAAAAAAACTAAAATATTATCTTCTATTTTCAATAGGGTCAATTTTAACCTTCCCCAATAATACTCAAACAAAAGCTTGTAAATGACTATACACAGCCCATCCCAACCTCATTCGCAACCTTCACTTATAGCTTTATCAAATTATCTGTTATTATTTTCCTATATTGTCAAGGCTTATTTTCTACGCAACGGCAGAAACACACTTCCTCTCAACGAATATAAAAAAAGGTCTCATCAGCTCCTCAATTTGTTAAATCAATACATAATGATCCGTCACAATTATCTAAGAATATATTATTCATAAAAAGACTTGTTTGACTACTATATACAACTTATACACTATTTAATCAACTAGTATACAATTCATTAAAAAATGTATTATCTAGAATGAATCATTCTTTTTTAGTAATTTAGCAATAATATAGCCGAAACACGGTACAAATATCAATCATTTATTTGATATCACAAAGTATTTAATTGATTATTTTATAAATTAACAATGGATATTATTGATAGACTACAGGAAATAATTACGTACGAAGGAATGAATGTATCGTCATTTGCAAAAAAAATAGGGGTTGTCGATCAAACTATTAGAGGGATAGTAGTGCAGAGAAGAAATAAGCCCGGATTTGACATACTGGATAAAATACTTCAAACATTTAATTGGGTTAGTGCAGAATGGCTGATAACAGGCAAAGGAGAGATGGTAAAAAGAGAATATACGACTCAAACAGAACAAAATCCATCTATACATGAATTGATTCAATACTTAAAAGAAAAAGATTTGAGAATAGAAGCGCTCATTGAGGAGAAAATGGAATGGAAAATAAAATTTGAAATGAGAGAAAAAGGATTGTATAAATAAACGAAATCGAACAAAACATTTAATTGACGGTGTGTGCAACAAAATTCTTGCCTTGATTACTCTTCGAAGAATCGATTTATTAATCCAACTTTTTTATCTACATTTGCCACCTCGTAATACGAATAAAAAGAAGCATGAATAAACAAGTAGTCATTCTCTGCGAAAAACTGGAAACAAGTCTGGCACTGGCTGTTGAAAAGTGCCCTCACGACAAGCTATTCATCCTTACCGATGAGCACACCCATCGCTTGTGCATGCCTGCCATGCGCAAAGTAAGCTACCTCAACAACGCCATCGAAATAGCCATCGGTGCAGGCGATGTACACAAAACACTCGAAAGTCTTGCTGCCGTATGGCAGGTATTAAGTACACAGGGAGCCACACGCCACTCATTACTCATCAACCTGGGAGGCGGCATGATCACTGACCTAGGAGGTTTTGCAGCAGCTACATTCAAGAGAGGCATTGCTTATATCAACATACCTACCACCTTACTTTCAATGGTCGACGCTTCGGTGGGTGGTAAAACCGGAATCAACTTCAATGGTCTTAAAAACGAGGTAGGAGTCTTTGCCCCTGCTGCCAGTGTGTTGATTGAAACCGAATTCCTACGTAGCTTAAACGATGAAAACTTTTTTTCGGGCTACGCAGAGATGCTAAAGCATGGACTCATCAGTAATACGGCACACTGGGCCGAACTATTGCGTTTCGACACCCTCCATATTGATTATGAAGAACTGAAACAACTAGTGGGGCATTCAGTACAGATTAAAGAGGAGATTGTAGCACAAGACCCCTTCGAACATGGTATCCGCAAAGCGCTCAACCTGGGACATACAGCGGGTCACGCCATCGAAAGCCTGGCACTTGCCGAAGATCGCCCCTTATTACACGGATATGCAGTAGCTTGGGGGATTGTTTGTGAACTCTATCTATCACACATCAAAACCGGATTTCCCAAAGAGAAGATGCGCCAAACCATTCAGTTCATCAAGGAGAACTATGGAACCTTTGCCTTTGACTGCAAGCAATACGACCGCCTTTACGAATTCATGCAACACGACAAGAAGAATTCGGCAGGAGTCATCAACTTCACTTTGCTTAAAGATATAGGAGATATCCGAATTAACCAAACAGCCGATAAGGAGACGATCTTTGAGATGTTCGACTTCTATCGGGAATGTATGGGAAGCTAATTTTACCTCGCCAATTACATTTTAGCCTAAATAATTGCAAAAAAAACATCGAACTATTTGTTAATTCAAAATAAAACGGTACTTTTGCATCCGCAATTCGGGGTATAGCTCAGCCCGGTAGAGTACGCGTCTGGGGGGCGTGTGGTCGCAAGTTCGAATCTTGTTGCCCCGACGAATTGGAAAAGGTTAGTAATCATTAGATTACTAACCTTTTTTAGTTAAGATAACCTATCTTACCTATAGTCATAATTATAGAAGTTCTTCAAACTCTTACGCTGATCAAAAACAATCATTGCACCTCTCACAACACCTGCAAATGCGTTGAAATACGAAACAAATGCAGAAAAAAAACGTTGAATAATGTATCTTTGCAACCCGAATGCCTACAAATAGGTCATAATATCAACCAAAAACTATGCAGAAATTAAAAGAAGAGACCCAAAAGATGGTGCGTCACATCAAGTCCTATCAAATTATTCGCCGCTCATTGATGAGTAGTGCCTTTCAGTATACTGTCATTTTCTTTATTTTGGGAGCTATCTGCTCGGTCATCTTATCGTCATTCAGTTTTGCCAAACCATACGCAATATGGTTATTTGCCTTTACCCATCTGGCTTCGATCATCTTTACTATAGAATACCTATTACGTATCCTTGCTGCACCGGCGAATTATCCTAATCAAAAGGCTTACAAAGCAAGATTCCGCTACTTATTCTCTTTTTATGGACTGGTCGATTTTGTCGCCATTCTCCCCTTTCTGATGATCTACCTACTGTGGGACACCGAAGTGGTGCATCTCATCATCCTGCCCTACATATTCATTGTTTTCAAACTAATTCGCTACTCCAAGTCATTCCGCCTCATCGGTCATGTGCTGCACGAGGTGCGCGATGAACTGATAACAGCCTATACCGCCTGTGGTATTCTGGTCTGTTTCTCTGCCATTCTAATGTACTACATCGAACGCAGTGCACAGCCGGAGGCATTCTCGAACATTGGCGACGGGTTGTGGTGGTCGATTGTATCGTTTACTACCGTAGGTTATGGCGACATTTATCCCATCACCCCGCTGGGTAGAATATTAAGTAGCTTCATCAGCTTGGTGGGCATCGCCATGATTGCCCTGCCTACGGGTATCATCAGTTCGGCCTTTATGACGGCAATGCAGCGAAAAAACAAAAAATAATTCTTATTTTTGCAGCACAAAACAACTAATCAGACATTTATGCGCTACAAACTCTCAGCACCCTCGCAGGTGAAGGCCGTCATTGAGCTACCAGCATCGAAAAGCATCAGCAACCGCGCGCTTATTCTGCACGCATTGGCTCAGGGCGAAGGCAAACTGACCAATCTATCCGATTGTGACGACACACAAGTGATGATTCGGGCACTTGATGGACAGCCGCACGAAGTGATCGACATACTTGCAGCGGGAACGGCCATGCGCTTTCTCACCGCCTATCTGAGTGTTACTCCGGGTATCCGCCTCCTAACCGGAACGCAACGCATGCAGCAACGCCCCATCCGCCTACTGGTTGATGCCCTGCGTCAGCTGGGTGCACACATCGAATACGCTTCCAACGAAGGATATCCACCACTACGCATCAACGGGACAACACTCAGCGGAAACCACATCACGCTCCAAGGCAGTGTCAGCTCGCAATACATCTCGGCACTGTTAATGATAGGACCGATGCTGGAACACGGCCTGAAACTGGATTTAAGCGGAGATATTATCTCACAGCCTTATATCAACCTGACATTGCAGCTGATGCAGGAGTTCGGCGCATCGGCACGGTGGACGAGCGAACACAGCATCTGCGTCGAGCCACACCCCTATCGTAACATTTCCTTTACCGTCGAAAGCGATTGGAGCGGTGCGTCTTATTGGTATCAGATAGCAGCCTTGGCATCCGATGCCGAAATCAGGCTGCAGGGATTGTTCGAAAAGAGCTATCAAGGCGACAGTCGCGGTGCCGAGATATTTGCCCTGCTGGGCGTAGCAACCGAGTTCACGCCCGAGGGTGTACTCTTACGAAAAACTGCCGCACGTCCCGAAAGGCTTGATGAGGATTTTGTCGACATCCCCGATCTGGCACAAACCTTCGTTGTGACTTGCGTACTGCTCAACATCCCCTTCCGATTCACCGGTTTGCAAAGCCTTAAGATCAAAGAGACAGACCGTATCTGCGCCCTGATAACCGAGCTACGCAAGCTGGGCTACGTGCTTGCCGACGAGAATGACAGCGTACTTAGCTGGGATGGCGAACGCTGCCCGGCCGAAGCCACACCGGTGATACAAACCTACGAAGACCACCGCATGGCCATGGCCTTTGCCCCTGCCGCCCTCTGCATCCCAGACATGCGCATTGCAGAGCCGCAGGTGGTGAGCAAGTCGTACCCCCGCTATTGGAGCGACTTAGCGAAAGCCGGATTCGACATAGAGACGGAGGCAGAGGACTGAGAAAGAAACCTTTATTCGATCAAAAACGACTATGTCTACCAAATAAACCTTATATTTGCACCCGCCTGACCATACGAAGGTATAATCTATAAAAACACAACAGGATGAAGAAAACATTACTTTTCTTTGCGGCTGCCCTGTTGGCAGTCCCATACTCTTTCGCACAGTATCAACCCAAGAAAGGTTCGATTGGAACCGAAGTTCAGTTCAATCCGTTCGATCAAGACGGAAAGACCTTTAAGCTCGACGGAGCTAAGGTTCGCTACTTCCTCACAGACCGTGACGCCGTTCGTATCAAGATAGGATTCGGCCTGAACAACAAGGACTTCTCGTCCTCCGAAGACGACAGAAACGACGACTTCCCGAGCAACTCCTATTACAGCCTAGACAGCAAGTACGAATCGACTTCGGGCAATTTCGAATTAAATCTCGGCTACGAACGCCACTTCAGCATCGCCAAGAGATTGAGCGCCTACGTGGGTGCGAGTGCAGGTTTCAACAGACATTTTGCCTCCATCACAAGGAGCATAACCGGAGCGCGTCACGATCAAGAGGGGGACAAGTGGATAACGAGCATCACGATGAGGAGACAGGAAGAAATCAGCAACGGATCCTTTATTCAACTGCGTCCCGAAGCAGGGTTCAGCTCGAATCCGCTCGATAATGTAGACGACCGGGCATATTGGCAGGTCAAAGCAGCCCTATTCACCGGGCTGGACTTCTACGTATACAAGGGGCTTTACCTCGGCACAGAGTTGGGACTGGGACTCAGCAACCAGAAACTCAGCAAGATGAAATGCAGAGTAACCTTCATAGACGAGAACGATGTCAACGACTTCGAGACGAACGACGATGTGCATAACCTAAATCTAGGATTCTACATCGAACCCGTTCTGCGCTTGGGCTGGACGTTCTAAAAGCGCACCCATCTCCACGGCCGCCTTTCAAAACAACATTGGCGGCCGAGGAAATAACATCGGCAACCGAGGAAACAGCACCACCAACCTATCGAAGCAAGACCACCAGCCTATCGAAACGAAACCACCAACCGTTCAAAAAAACACCTGCAGTCGCTCGAAACAGCACCGCCACCCCACCTCACTCCCCTTTCTTTTCGGCAAAATACGCCGCTTCTTTTCGGCAAAATTCAAATTAATCGCTACCTTTGTGCAATAGATTAACAAAGAGCAGCGTATGTGGGTACTGATCGTCAGCCTCCTCTGTCTGGCCATGATAGCGATGACAGCCGGTATCATCCGCAACCGGAGACTGAAACAAAAGATAGAGAGCGGAGAGCTACAAGATTTTCCGGAAGTAACAACGGTCGATGAAGCCTGTTGCGGACAGCACGAGGTCTGCGAGAAAGACAGTTTGCTCGCCGCCGTGAGCAAGCGCATTGAGTATTACGACGACGAGGAGCTCGACCGTTTCATCGGCCGCGCACCCGAGGCGTATACCGGACCCGAGGTCGAACTCTTCCGCGAGATCCTCTATACGATGCAAGACACCGATGTGGCGGGATGGGTACGCAGCCTTCAGCTTCGCGGCATCGCGCTGCCCGATGCGGTCAAAGACGAGGTATTTCTCATCATCACCGAGCGCCGCATACACCCCTAACCCTTTAACCCAATCGCCCTTATGGACTTACTCCAATATACCTTCTTTCAGCATGCACTTCTGGGCAGCCTTTTGGCAAGTGTAGCCTGTGGCATCATCGGCACCTATATAGTGACGCGACGGCTGGTCTTTATCAGCGGAGGCATTACGCACGCCTCGTTCGGCGGCATCGGTCTGGGGGTTTTTGCCGGCGTGTCGCCCATACTCGGGGCGGCGGTGTTTGCCGTGCTATCCGCCTTCGGGGTGGAGTGGCTCAGCAAGCGCAAGGATATGCGCGAGGACTCTGCCATCGCCGTGTTCTGGACGCTGGGCATGGCACTGGGCATTATGTTCAGCTTCATGTCGCCCGGCTTCGCGCCCGACCTCTCGTCGTACCTCTTCGGCAACATACTCACCATCACCCGCACCGACCTGCTGATGCTCGGCATACTGGCCGCGGGGCTGATCGTGTTTTTCAGCCTCTTCCTCCACCCCATCACTTATGTGGCGTTCGACCGCGAGTTTGCCCGCTCGCAAGGTATGCCCGTGGCGGTGTTCGAATACGTACTGATGCTCTTCATCGCCCTCACCATCGTGGCGTGCCTGCGCATGGTGGGCATCGTGCTGGCTATTTCGCTGCTGACGATTCCGCAAATGACCGCCAATCTTTTCACCTATAACTTCAAGCGGATCATCTGGCTCTCAATTCTCATTGGGTTTATCGGATGTCTGGGCGGGCTCTTTATCTCGTATCACTGGAAAGTGCCCTCGGGCGCATCGATCATCTTCTTTTCGATTTTGATCTATGCCGTGTGCAAGATCATCAGGCGATGAGCGGAGGGCGACAACGTATGTAATCATTATTTAGATAGATAGAAATGGAAATTAAGATTGAATCGCTGAACGACATTCAGCAGGCCGCCCGACAATTTGTTGAGGCGATGGGCGATAATACAGTCTTTGCGCTCTACGGCAAGATGGGCGCGGGTAAAACAACCTTCGTCAAGGCATTGTGCGAGGAACTAGGGGTGACGGACGTGATCACGTCGCCCACGTTTGCCATCGTCAATGAGTACCGCAGCGACGAGAGTGGCGAGCTGATTTATCACTTTGACTTCTACCGCATTAAGAAGTTGAGCGAGGTGTACGACATGGGCTACGAGGATTATTTCTTCTCGGGCGCACTTTGCTTCATCGAGTGGCCGGAGTTGGTCGAAGAGTTGCTGCCGGGCGATGTAGTCAAGGTAAGCATCGAGGAGTGCGAGGATGGCAGTCGCTTGATCAAGTTATGACGCCGCACTACATCGTACAGGCGATTTTCGCCCTCGGTGGAGCGATGGCGCTGCTGGCGGCTCTGTTTAACTGGGAGTGGTTCTTCGGTGCGCGCAACGCACAGTCGGTGGTGCGCAGCGTAGGTCGCCCGCGAGCGCGCTGGTTTTATGGCGTGGTGGGTGCGCTGTGTATCGGGATGGCGGTGTACTTCTTCCTCGAAACGCTTGCACAGTCGTAAGTTTAACTGCTCAAAGCTATAAATCCAACTACTCGCAAGGGTGATTTTAACTGAGAGCAAACGTAAATTCAACTACTCACAAGAGCAGTTTTAGCCGCTCACAAGCGTAGTTTTAACTACATACGTACGTAAGTTATTTTATGCACGTATATAATTTTGGCTACATACGTATGTAATGGTGTGTTACATACGTATGTAGACAAACGTACATACGTGCGTAATTTATTTTAGGTACGTATGTAATTTCTACCGCTTCCGTTTGTAGGCAAATGCCTGCCAGCGCTCCTCGCTGTGGGCATGCTGCTGCATCTCCCAACGGGCCATGACGAAAAGCAGATCGGACAGTCGGTTGATGAAGCTAAGCACGGCCTCCTCGACCGCGTCTTGCCGATGCAGCGTCCACAACCTACGCTCGGCGCGACGGGCGACGGTGCGGGCAAATTGCAGTTGTGCCGATACGGGCGTGCCGCCGGGTAGAATGAAATAACCGTTGTCTGCCAGCTCCGCCGTGAGCGCGTCCATCTGCTGTTCGCACCAGGCGGTGGCTTCGGGCATGAGGGCATTGGGGTTCTGGTGGCGCAGTTCGCACGGGGTGGCTACGCGGCTCATGACCACCATCAGCTCCATCTGTATGGTGCGGAGCGTGGGGTCGAAGAGGTGTTCGGGCGCAAGCAGGGAGCGGACGATGCCGAGGAGTGAGTTCAGTTCGTCGATCACGCCATTGGCTTCGATGCGGATATCGTCTTTTTCGACGCGGCTGCCTCCGTGGATGCCGGTGGTTCCGCGGTCGCCGGTACGGGTGTATATTCGTTTCATACGTTGGGGTTAAGAGGGTTCGAATTTAAGTAAAGAGCGCGAGCACATCCGTCTCGCCCCAATAAAGATGGGTATAGCTTGCAAGGACGTTTTGCTGCCGGAACACAGGCGTGTCGACCCGTCCGCCACGGGCATCATACAGCGTGGCGGCAGAGGAGGGAACGCTTGCATCGGGAACGATCTGCGTATAGTGAAACTCGTGTCCGCGCAACGTCCGTCCGCCCCACTCGAAGCTACGGTAACCGAGCGACAGGCGGCGGTGGGGTTTCTCGCTGCCGATCGTCACAGGCAGTACGTCGCACAGGGGGGCAAGCCGTGCTCGTGCGCCACGCCATGCGAGAGGTAGATCATGCCGCCACACTCTGCCAGCACCCGTCCGCCCGAGCGGGCGTAGGCGCGTACGGAGGCAAGCATCGACACATTGCCCGCAAGCGCATCGAGGTGCTTCTCCGGGTATCCGCCGGGCAGATAGAGCAGTTCGGTGCCGGGCGGCAAAGCCTCATCGCGCTCGGGGTCGAAGAACGATACACTGCCCATGCGCCGGAGTATCTCCAGATGCTCTTCGTAGAGGAAGCAGAAGGACTCTTCGTTGCGTGCTACGCTGATGGCAAGGGGCGCGTGGGGAGGTTCCGTCGCGGACGCGTCGGCCGACGGGGGCAGTGGGCGCATCGTCTGCTCGAGCAGCAGGTCGAGGTCGATATGCGCGTCGATAAGTTCGGCCAGACGCGCAAGCAGCGACTCCTGCGGCAGGCTGAAATCGAGCCCGAGGTAACGGGATTCTTGCGCCAGCTCATCCGCCTTGGGCAGGCATCCGAGGCAACGGATATCGAGGTCGGTACATACCTGCAAGAGCATCTGTCGGTGGCGGGGCGAGCCGACGCGGTTAAAGATCACCCCCACCACCTCCACCTCCGGGCGGAAACGGGTGAAGCCGTAGAGCAGCGCCGCCATCGAGTAGGCCGTAGAGCGGGCGTCGACCACCAGCACCGTAGGCAGGGAGAGCAGCCCGGCGATCTCGGCCGAGGAGCCACGGTCGCGGTCGTAGCCGTCGAAAAGCCCCATCATTCCCTCCACCACACAAGCGTCGGCTCCCTCCGTATGCCGGGCGTAGAGCGCACGTACGTGGCCGGGCGTGGCCATGAACGTATCGAGATTTATCGACGGACGGCCGCAAACGGCGGTATGGAATTTCGTATCGATATAATCGGGACCGCATTTGTACGGCTGCACCCTATATCCCTTTCGGCTCAAGGCCGCCATCAGCCCGCGGCAGAGGGTGGTTTTGCCACTTCCCGACGAGGGGGCGGCCAGGAGAAACTGTGGTATCTGCAACTCTGTCTTCATCTGCATGCGTTGTTATTTCTGCGAACAAAGATAGGCAATCAAATTTAATTATATCAAAAGAATCCTTATCTTTGCAACCGCTTTGGTGATACTTTCCTCTTTCTGAGGAGGGTATAAAAGGGAATCCGGTGATGAATCCGGAACAGTGCCCGCTACTGTAAAGCTCCTCTCCACTTTATTATATAGGAGAGCTAAACGAGAGATCCATTCTACTACATGCCACTGTCTGCGCGGATGCGGAAAGACGGGAAGGCTGTTCTCTCGCCGAGCCAAGTCAGGAAACCTGCCAGGCAGATTAGAGATAACCATACCTTCCCGGGGTCAGGACGGTCGTTTATTAACACATTTACCCAAAAAACATCTATGAAGAAAAGATGCTTATTCGTCGTCCTGTTGGCAGGATGTACAGTAACGGCTGCGTTCGCGCAAGAACCGGCCAAACCGAGCAACCAAGAGTTGAGCGTAGAGCTCAATCCGGTAGTAGTTACAGGCACAGGCACACACAACCGTCTGAAAAACACACCCGCACCGGTAGACGTGGTGACGGCTGCCGACATCAAGAAGGCGGGAATCACAGACTTTCAGCAGGCGATGACGATGCTCGTACCCTCGCTCTCTTTCTCCACCACCGCCATGGGCTCGTACTTGATAATGAACGGACTTTCGAACAAGTACGTGCTCGTTCTCATCAATGGAAAAAAACTGATAGGCGATGCGCTCAATAACATCGACCTGTCGCGCATCGACATGAACAACGTGAAGCGCATCGAGGTGCTCAAGGGAGCCGGATCGGCACTCTACGGGAGCGATGCCATCGGAGGAGTGATAAACATTATTACCGACACGCCCATCAACCTGCTCACCGTAACGAGCAACACGCGGGTAGAGGAGTACGGACAATTCACCCAAGGGGCAACGGTCGATGTGTCGACCAGCAAGTTCGGCTCACATACCTCCTACACCCGTCGGCAAGCGGATGGGTGGCAACTCAGCGGCGTGGAGGAGAATGGCGAGGCTACCACGAAGAATGCCTCGAACGCTTTCTACTCGAACATCCTCAACCAGCAATTTACCTTTACACCCAACGATAAGATATCGGGCTACGTGGAGGGCGGATTCTTCGACCGGAAGGTAAAACGCCCTACACCCGTATATAATTACGATTTGGGTTATGATTCGTACAATCTGGGAGCGGGTGCAAAGTACCGTTTCAACGAGAAAGCTTACATTCAGCTTGATCTGAAGAATGATAACTACGACACCAAATATCATTATACCGTAGATGGGAAGAATAATAAGGTGGGCGACAGCGAGCGCGTGAAACGCCAGCGGTACTATCAGGCGAACCTGAAGGGTTTTATCCGCACCGGCGAAAATGCGCGTACGGTGCTCGGCTTGGAGTACGTCAATGAGTCGCTCGAACGCGCCTCGTTCGGCGTCGACAAGGCGGTTTCGACCTACGCCGCTTATGCACAGGAGGAGATGACGCTACTCAAAGAGCTTCGGGTGGTAGCCGGTTTGCGCTATACGTATCACGAGAATGCGGGTAGCAACGTAACGCCCAAAATTGCGCTTATGTACCGACTCGGACACTTCAACCTGCGTGCGCAGTATGCGGCAGGGTTTCGCGCGCCGGCACTCGACGAGCTCTACAAACTCTCGCTCTCGACCCGCGGAACGGCTGCACTCGGTATCGGCAACACAAACCTACACGCCGAGAAGAGCCACTACGGTTCGGTAAATGTAGAATACACCAATGCATGGCTGTCGGTGGGCGTGACGGGCTACATCAACAGCATTCGCGATATGATCAACGCCCGTACCGTGAAGCTGGCAGACATGAGCCCGGCGGAGCAGGAAGAGATCAAAAAGCTGGCTCTCATGGCCGAAGGTGCCACGCCGGAGGGTGTAGCCAAACTGAAGAACGTGACCCGTTTCGTCAACGACGAAGACGCGCTGGTCAAGGGCTTCGAGGTAAACCTCAACAGTAACCTCGGCGCGGGATTTTCGCTCGGTGGAAGCTACGTTTACACCTATGCGCGCAATAAAGACATCGAGACCGGCTGGCGTCCGATTCAGTTGAGCGTGCGCCATTCGGGCAGTGTCAACGCCAATTACGTACGTTCGTGGGGAGACTACCGCTTGAATGTAAATCTCAACAGCCGCATACAAAGCAAACGCACGCACCTCACGCTGACCAAGGGCGAATGGGAGGACGAGTCGGCACCCGGTTTCGCCCTGTGGAACCTCAATACGCGCCACAGCTTCGACGGGTTCGAACATTTCACCATAGAGCCCGGCATCGGGGTGGACAACCTTCTCAATAAAGTAGACCGCCGTCCGTACGGAGTCAACTACTCGTCGCTGAATCCCGGTCGCACCGTGTATGTCAGTCTGTTGCTACGCTTCAAAAAATAAAACCGATGAAACAAATGATTCTCTCTTTACTTTTCTCCGTTTCCCTCTTCTGCCAAGCGCAAGAAGAGGGAAACTTCACCGCCTCGGATATGCTCGCTAGTATGCAACCCGGCGACAAGGCGGCACTGCTGATGGTTCACTTCGGAACTACCTACGATGAAACACGCACGCGCACCATCGACGCCATCAACGCCAAGGCACGACAAGCGTTTCCCGAACTGGAACTGCGCGAGGCGTACACTTCGCGCATCATCATGCGCCGCCTGCGCGCACGCGGCATCGACAAGCCCAACCCTGCCGAAGCCTTGAAGCAACTCCATGCCGATGGCTATACGCACGTGGTGATACAGAGTACCAACATTATCGAAGGCGTAGAAATGGAGTCGTTGCGCCGCGATGCGGCTTCGCTCGCGGGGCTGTTCAAGGAGGTGCGCGTGGGCACTCCGCTGCTCTATTCGGTAGCCGATGCCGAAGCGGTGGTAGGCATTCTTGCCGCCACGAAACCTGCCACGGGAAGCGTGGTGCTGGTCGGTCACGGCACGTATACGCCCAGTACGGCTTCGTACGCGCTCATCGACTATATGTTCAAGGCACACGGATGGAACGATTTCCACGTAGGCACGATCGAGGGCTACCCCACGTTCGAAACGATGCTTGCCCAGCTCAAAGCCGGGCAGGCGAAGGAGGTGACGCTCGTTCCGTTCATGTTCGTAGCGGGCGATCATGCGAGCAACGATATCGCCGTAGACTGGCGCGAGGCACTCGAGAAGGAGGGCTTCGCCGTCAACGTACGGATGCAGGGATTGGGCGAACTGCCCGAAATTCAGGAGCTGTTCATCGACCACGCCCGCTTCATCCTTAAACATCGCATGGTCGATATCATGGAAAAGAAAGCCAAATACGCAACCGATAAAGATTAACCACAAAAGAAAAAAAGAAATGAAAAGACTATATAGCTGCCTATTACTGGGCTGCCTGATAGTGAATGCCGTACAGGCACAGCATAAGAGCGGTTCGCAAAACCGTTCGAGCAAAGAGAAATACACGAACCTGCAAGACACCGTTTTCGCCATCAACGAGGTCGTCATCGAAAGCAGACAGAAGAACCGGACGGAGGCACTGAAGCTGGATGTGCCCGCCAAGTTCGTACCCATGTCGACCAACTCCATCAGTGCGGGCATGCTCGAGAAGCGCGACATCCGCAACATACAGGAGGCTGCCCGCTTCCTGCCGGGGGTGCGTTTTCGTACGTCGTACGGAGCGTTTACTCAGTTCTCCATCCGTGGTTTCGACAACTCGGTGATAATGGTCGACGGTGTGCGCGACGAACGCTCGGCCATCGACAATTCCTATCCGTTCATGGACCTCTCTACGGTCGAAAGTATCGAGCTGCTTAAGGGTCCTGCCTCGGCTCTCTACGGACAGTCGGCAGTGGGCGGTGTGCTCAACATCGTCCGCAAGGCACCACAGAGCCGGCAGAGTGTGTACGCCCGGGTAGCCTACGGTAGCTTTTACCACAAGCAGGCTACCTTCGCTACAGGCGGCAAGCTGATCGGTCCGCTCAACTACCGCGCCAGTGTGAACTGGCAGGGGCAAGAGGGCTGGAGAAGCAACGCGACCGAACGCCTGTCGGGCTACCTCACCGTAGGCGGACAACTGACCGAGAAGGATGCCATCGATATCCGCATCGGAACCAACCGCGACTTCTATGCGACCGAAATCGGGTTGCCTGCCACGATGTCCAACGATATCTTCGCCACGGCCGATAACAGCAAGTACCTCAGTAAGGGCGACCTACTGCCGGGGCTCGACCGCACGGCGCGCTACAACAGCGAGTCGGACTTCATGTACAACCGCGGCTTCAACGCTTCGGCGCAGTACAAACATACGTTCGGCTCCGCCGCTAAGCTGATGAACAAGCTCTCGTACACGTACGATGACATCGACTACTTCGGAACCGAATCGCTCGACTATCTTACCAGCGACAAGCCTATCTACAAACACTACTACATGACCAAGGACAAAGCAGGAAACGACCAGAAAAAATACATCGCACTCGATTCGATCTATTACAGTTATCCGCTGCGTTTCTCGCACATTGCCCAAACAGTGAACAACCAGTTGGAAGTGAGCGGCCACTTCTACACCGGTGGGCTGAAGCACAACTACCTGGGCGGCTACACCCTTGTTGCCCTGATGCGCACCTCGTACATGGCTTACGGCAAAGGAAGCACAGGTGCCACCGGCCCGGGAACTACCGGACACGGATCGGTGTATAACCCGCACAGCATCGGTTGGATGGAAGCACCCTTCCGGTTTGCAACCGTACAGCGCCGCTTCATGCATGGCTTCTACCTGCAAGACCTCATCGAATTCAGCGATCAGCTCAAGATGCAGCTATCGGGACGCTACGATCTTTTCCGGTACAAAACCGCCAATACCAACGCACTCAACGGCCAGCGGGAATATGAGGAACCGAACGACGATGCGTTCAACCGCATCACCAATGGCGCATTCACTTTCCGCACGGGACTGGTGTATCTGCCCACGGAGCATTTCTCGGTGTACGGCTCGTACGGAACGTACTTCAAACCCATCACTACGCTCTACGACGCCAACACCATCTATGTAGACAAGAACGGGAACACGTTCACCCCCGTCAACGGCAAAGAGGTATTTAAGCCCGAGAAAGGTTTTCAGTTGGAAATAGGTGCGCGCTACGAAATCAGTACCACCTTGCAGGCCAATATGAGCCTGTTCTATATCAATAAGAATAACATCAAGCAGAAGCTCGCGAGCAAGGGCGACGTCGTGAACGGTGTTCCCCTGCCCATGCAGGTGCAGGGACAGGTGGGACGGATGGACTCCAGAGGTTTCGATATGGACATCACGTGGAGGCCACTATCCAACCTCTCGCTTACTACCGGATACGGGTATACCGATGCACAAGTGCGCGAAATGGCGAGCAACATCTACATGAGTTCCGACCAGAACAAGGGGAAACAGTATCCGCAGATTCCGAAACATACCTTCTATGCCTACGGTGCCTATACCGTATCGAAAGGTGCGCTTAAAGGCTTCGGGGTGAACATGGATACCAGCTATCAGGATAAGGTATACCGCAATACAGGAAACAGCAGCCAGTTCGATGCCTATTGGCTCACCGATATCGGTTGCTCGTACACCCTGCCGAACAATATCCGCTTGGGTCTGAACATCAACAACCTCTTTGGTAAGGAGTACTACAACCAGGCATTGGGCAACCAGTTGGTACCGAGCATGCCTCGTAACTTCATGTTATCCGCCTCTTATACATTATAGAATGATGAAAACGATCACAAGATTCATGTATACCCTTCACAGGATACTGGGCACACTGCTCAGTGTCCTGTTTCTGGTCTGGTTCCTGTCGGCCTTCGTGATGATGTATCACGGATTTCCGCGCGCAGGAGAAGCCGAGAAACAGGCCAAGCAGGAGCTGTTGTCTCTCTCCGACTCGCTTCCGCCGATAGACGAAGTGATGGCACGCATACCTTCGGGACAAAAGGTGAACGCAGTCACCATCGACCGCTTTCTGGGACAGACAGTTTTTCGCGTGCGCACGCCGGAGCAGACATACGAACTGCCCGCCCATGCAACCGATACCCTGCCTGCTGCGAGTGGAAAACGCATCGCACAAATAGCAGCCCTGTGGTGCAAAGCCCCGGTGGCACGCATCGACACCTTGACGCAACTCGACCAATGGATTCCGTTCGGTAAGCTGCGCGAAGAGTTCCCCATCTACAAATTCCACTTCGACGATGCCAAGAAGCACGAGCTCTATATCGGTTCGCAAAGCGGCGAGGTACTGCAATTCACCAATCGCGAAGAGCGTTTCTGGGCTTGGCTGGGTGCTATTCCGCACTGGGTATACTTCACATGGCTGCGACAGGATGCCTCTTTGTGGAGCCTGACAGTGAGTTGGCTTTCGGGTATTGGTTGCCTGATGGTGATAGCAGGTATGTGGATCGGCATACACAACTGGCGCATCGCTCGCAAAGGACGCGGACGATTCTCACCCTACCGCAAACGATGGTACCACTGGCACTACACTACAGGGATTATCTTCGGCCTTTTTGTACTGACGTTTACGTTCAGTGGTATGATGTCGCTGGTCGAGGTGCCGGGCTGGATCAGCCAAGCAACACTCAAGGTCAAGCCCCTCCGGGAAATCAGAAAAGGAGGAGCAAGTCCGACCGATTATCCGTTGGACTACCGCCGCGTCATAGCTGCCTACCCCAACGCATTGCAATTGGAGTGGAATAACTTTCGCTCTGTTCCTTATTATACTGTAAAAGAGAAAAAAAATGAGTTTTTTATAGATGCTTCCGACACACTGCCCCGTGCGTTAAGGCTCAGCAAAGAGCAGATCGTAGCGGGCGTAAAAGCCATACACGGCGATAGCACTACGCTACAAGTCAGCTTGCTGAACCGGTTCGAAACCGATTATCGCGACATGAGCCGGATGTATAGCAACCGCAGTCTGCTGCCCGTGTGGAAAATCACCGTAGCAGATGCCGACGGGAGCTGCTATTACATTCACCCCGAAACGGGCATTGTCAAGTATGTAAACACCCCCGCCCGCTGGAAGTACTGGATGTACACCGCCCTGCACCGCATGCGCATCGGAGTGTTAAATTCGGATGCCACCTTGCGCAAAAGTGTGTTGTGGGTTTTGCTGCTTGGAGGCACAGTCTGCTCACTAAGCGGGGTCATACTCGGCATCAGATACCTAAGACGAAAAGCTCGTTTCTGATATTCTTTTAGCAGAGACACACCCCGATAATCAATATTTTTATGTACGTTTGCACAGCAAGCCATTATATCATTAGCATATGAAACACCCCAAAATTATTGTAGCCGGCATTGGACCGGGCAGTGAGCAAGACATTACCCCGGCTGTACTCGCCGCTGTACAGGAAGCAGATGTAGTCATTGGCTATAAATATTACTTCCAGTTTATCACCTCCTTCCTCAGACCCGGAACCCAATGCATCGACACCGGTATGAAGCGTGAGCGCGCCCGTGCCGAACAAGCTTTCGAGTGGGCGGAACAAGGGCATACCGTGTGTGTCATCAGTTCCGGAGATGCCGGTATCTATGGCATGACGCCACTCATCTATGAAATGAAACGAGAACGTAACAGTTCGGTAGAGATCATCGCCCTGCCCGGTATCAGTGCTTTCCAGAAAGCAGCATCGCTGTTGGGCGCACCCATCGGACACGACTTCTGCGTTATCTCCCTCTCCGACCTGATGACTCCGTGGGAACGCATTGAGAAACGAATCATAGCCGCTGCCCAAGCCGACTTTGTGACCGCCGTCTACAACCCCAAGAGCGAAGGACGATACTGGCAACTCTATCGCCTCAAAGAGCTTTTCCTTCGGGAAGGACGCTCCAAGGAGACGCCTGTAGGCTACGTTCGCCAAGCAGGACGCCCCGAACAGGAGGTACACCTTACGACTCTTGCCGAATTCAATCCCGAAGAGATTGATATGTTTACCGTCATTATCATCGGCAATTCGCAATCGACCACCTTCAACCACACGTTCATCACGCCCCGCGGCTATTACCGCGAGACTACGGAGAGCGGAACAAGCATCGGGCAGGACATTATGATACGCAGCTTCCGCACCATCGAAGCCGAGCTGACGAACAAAAACATTCCACTCGATCACAAATGGGCGTTGCTGCACGCTATCCATACCACCGCCGATTTCGATATGGAGCGCTTGCTGTACACCGACCCCGGTGCGGTGGCGTCGCTCTACGAGCAGTTCCGCTCGCAGGCAATAAAAACCATTATTACCGACGTAACCATGGCGGCATCGGGCATCCGCAAAGGAGCGTTGCAACGGCTCGGTGTCGAGGTGAAATGCTACCTGCACGATGAGCGCGTAGCCGCACTCGCTGCCCAAAAAGGGATTACCCGCACACAAGCAGGCATCCGCCTGGCCGTAGAGGAGCATCCCGGCGCACTCTACGTATTCGGCAACGCACCCACCGCCTTGATGGAGCTATGCGAGTTAACCCGCAAAGGGAAAGCAACCCCTGCCGGAATCATTGCCGCACCCGTGGGTTTTGTGCACGTAGAAGAGTCGAAGCACATGACCAAACCCTTTATCAACCTCCCCAAACTGATTGTAGAAGGGCGCAAAGGGGGCAGTAATCTGGCTGCTACGCTGGTCAACGCTATCTTATGCTACAACGATGCCGAACAACTAAAACCAGGAAGAGATGTCTGAGCAATCCTTTATCCTGATCGGCCTGGACGATAACCGTCAGCAGTACTTCCCCCCGCAGGTGGAAGAGTTGATACGGAACGGACACCTCTTCTCGGGAGGTGTGCGCCACCGGGAGATTGTAAAGGAGCACCTGCCCGAAGGAGCTGTCTGGATACCCATTACGGTGCCGCTCGACCCGGTGTTCCGCGCCTACGCAACCCATCGCGAACCGATTATCGTTTTTGCTTCGGGTGATCCGCTTTTCTTCGGATTCGCGGTGACGATACAGAAGCGCCTACCCGATGCTTCCATCTGCCTGTATCCGGCGTTCAACTCGCTGCAAACACTGGCTCACCGATTGGTGATGAGGTATGACGATATGCGTACCGTCTCACTGACCGGGCGCCATTGGCACGAGTTCGACCGGGCACTGATAGAGCGCAGCCCCAAGATAGGTGTGCTGACCGACCGCGAACACACTCCCGCTACGATTGCCGCACGTATGCTTGCCTACGGATATGGCCGGTACAGCCTCTATCTAGGCGAACACTTGGGCAACCGGGAAAAAGAGCGCATTCGCCACCTCACGCTGCAAGAAGCTACACAGGCAACATTCGAACACCCCAACAACCTGCTGTTAGTAGCCAATAGTCCCTTGCCACCGCGACCGTTCGGCATCCCCGACGAGGCGTTTGCCCACCTCGACGGCCGTTCACGCATGATAACCAAAGCACCCATCCGGCTGGTTACACTCAGCCAACTGAACCTCGGCGCTTGTAACTCGTTTTGGGATGTAGGCTTCTGCACCGGCTCGGTATCCATCGAAGCTAAGCTACAGTTTCCACATCTCTCGGTCACTGCGTTCGAGATCCGTCCCGAGGGTGAAAAGCTAATGAACGATAATAGCCGCCGCTTCGGCACACCCGGCATTGAGACGTACATCGGCGACTTTCTGGCAGCCGACCTCAGTCGCTACCCCCGCCCCGATGCGGTCTTTATCGGCGGACACGGAGGCAAGCTCAACGAGATCATTCTCCGCCTCAGCAAAGTATTGCTGCCCGGAGGAGTGATCGTTCTCAACGCAGTACAGCCCGAAAGCAAAGCACTTTTTGAGGCAGGCGTGTCGGCAGCCGGATTCCGACAACTTCCCGGTATGCAACTTGCTATCGATACCTATAACCCCATTGAGATACTCAAAGCAGTATCTCCGATCATAGAACCATAATTTATGAAAATAGCCATTATTCTTATCTCAGAAGCCGGACGATCACAAGCACTCACCCTGCAACGGGAGTTCCTCGATTCGACCATCTATACGACGACCGATGCCGAAGGGTGTTGCACCATCCCCTCTATTCCAGCCTTTTTGGAAGAGTCATTCAACCGCTTCGATGCCCACCTCTTTATTGGAGCCATGGGTATTTGTGTGCGCTCCATCGCTCCGCACATTCGCGATAAGCACACCGATCCTGCCGTGGTTTGCATCGACAGCACCGGACGGTATGCCATTTCGGTTCTCTCGGGACACATCGGAGGAGCCAACGAACTAACCACTCACGTAGCCCACATTCTGGGAGCCGAGGCGGTCGTCACCACACAGAGCGACCGCACCGGGCTGTGGGCGCTCGATACCTTGGGAGAAACTTTTGGCTGGCAAACCGTAGCGAGCGAGAACCATACGGTGAACGAAGCCATCAGCCTTTTTGTGAACCAAGCACCCACCGCCCTGCTGCTCGATATTCGCGACGAAGGAACGGCTTATCTGGAACGCACCTGCCCGTCACACGTGAATATCTTCTACCGCTCCGAAGAGATCCGTCCGGAAGAGTACTCATTGATCTTGCAGGTAACGCCCTTTCTCCACGATCACTTCGTACGCACCGTATCGCTTCTTTTCATTCCGAAAGTACTGCACTTGGGAGTTGGGTTGGCGCATCAGGCAGGACCGCACGACGAGGTTATGCAAAACCTCATAAGCAGCCTGTTCGAGGCAAAGATCATCCCCATTGCCATCAAAGATATCGCCACGATTGAAGAGAAGCGTGACGAACCGGTACTGAAAACCTTGGGAGAGTCCTACCCCATCCATCTCTATACGTCCGACCAACTGAAGGTGATCGATGTGCCCACCCCCAGCGAGGTAGTCAGCAAACACATGGGAACAGCCAGCGTATGCGAAGCGGCTGCTATTCTGGCTTCGGGACACGGCCCGTTGCTCGTTCAGAAAAAGAAAGGAAGTAATTATACCCTCGCTGTGGCATTGAATGCTACCGCCGCCCGGCAAGGACATATCGAAATAGTAGGAGCCGGCCCGGGCGATCCGGATCTGATTTCGGTCAAAGGGCGGCAAATGCTCGAAGCGGCCGATCTGATCCTCTATGCCGGCAGCCTCGTTCCGCGGGAGCTGACAGCCTGCGCCAAGCCGGGTGCCATTGTGCGGAGCTCTGCCTCCATGACCCTCGAAGAGCAGTTCGAGCTGATGAAACAATCTTACGACCGTGGCGAGTTCATCGTGCGCCTGCATACGGGTGACCCGTGCATCTACGGAGCCATTCAGGAACAGATGAACTTCTTCGACCGCTACGGCATGCGCTATCATATCACGCCCGGTATCTCATCGTTTCAGGCTGCCGCCGCTGCCTTGCAATCGCAGTTCACTATCCCCGAACGGGTGCAGAGCATCATCCTGACCCGCGGCGAAGGACGCACCAAAATGCCCGAACGTGAGCAACTGCACTTGCTCGCCCGTTCGCAAAGCACCATGTGCATCTTCCTGAGTGCCGGTATTGTAGACGAAGTACAGCAGGAGTTACTCCTCGAATATCCTCCTACGACTCCCGTAGCTGCCTGCTACCACCTGACGTGGAAAGACGAACGCATCTATCGGGGCGAGCTGAAAGATCTGGCAAGCTTGGTCAAAGATAATAACCTGACGCTCACGACCATGATTGTCATCGGCGAAGCCATCGGCAACCGAGCGGGTTTATCCAGACTCTATTCGCATGAATTCAAACATTTATTCCGCACATAATACCTATTAGCATATATGATTCTTATATTGGGAGGAACAACCGAGGGGCGCATCGCAGCCAGCATCGTAGATGAAGGCGAAAAGACGTTTTACTATTCGACCAAAGGCAACGAACAGGAGATAGCATTGAAGCACGGTGTCCGTCTGGCGGGTGCTCTCGACAAAAAGGAGCTGATCCGTTTCTGCCGGGAGAAAGAGATTCGGCTCATCATTGATGCCGCCCACCCGTTTGCCAAAGAGCTACACGATACGGTATACTATGCAGCAGATGAGCTGAACACACCCGTTATCCGTTACGAGCGTATTTATCCGAAGTTAGACACAGATGTGGATGGAATCTTTCAGCACCTGGATTATGACGGGGTAATGAGTAGCCTGAGAGAAGATAAAGTTCGTCGGTTGCTCACCCTTACCGGTGTGAAAAGCATTGCCAAGCTGAAACCCTATTGGAAGGAAAAAGGAGTTCAATGCTACTGCCGTATTCTGGATCGGGACTCTTCGCGTGAGTTGGCTCTTAAAGAGGAATTTCCGGAAGAGAATCTTGTTTATGACACTCCCGACGAGAGCCTGGACGAGCTCTTGAAAAGACTTCGCCCCGAAGCAGTCTTAATCAAAGAGAGCGGCATCTCGGGTGGTTTCCTTGAAAAGACCGCTATTATCCGGCAGAACAAGATACCGATATACCTCGTCAATCGCCCGCAGCTAAAGCCAAGCGCCCGAACAGTCGATGGGGAGTATGGATTGCGCGCAACCATCGATGAGTTTTTGCCTCAGTTCTTCCCGCTGCATACGGGTATCTCTACCGGAACTTGTGCCACGGCTGCGGCACGGTTTGCTTACGCAAAGATTCTTAGTCCCTCGCCCTACGTCTTTATCGACAAAGAGAGAATACCTGTTATACTACCCGGCGGAGAAACCATTCCGGTACAGATACACTCGTTCAGCGGGTCTTTCTCACTTCGACGCATCGAAGCGACCGTCTCTGTACGTAAAAATGGTGGTAGCGACCCCGATGTTACTCACGGTATGCTCATTAGCGCTACCGTTTCCATCGAATGGGACCATACGAAGGAGATGCGTCTTCTAAAAGAAGGCGAGTTGCCCGAAATCATTTTTCATGCCGGAGAAGGGGTTGGTACGGTGACCCTGCCGGGTCTTGGACTCGAAGTGGGCGGACCTGCCATTAATGCGACTCCCCGGAAGATGATTAGGGAGAATTTTGAAGCAGTTATCGAGCGTGCTTGTGTTCCTATCTACTCCACTCCCATCCACGTAACAATCTCGGTTGAAGGAGGAAAAGAGATAGCAGCACGTACGTTCAATCCGCGACTAGGCATTGAAGGAGGCATTTCGATTATCGGAACTTCGGGTATTGTACGCCCTTTTTCGTCGGAAGCTTTCGTAAATGCCATCCGTAAAGAGATGGAGGTGGCACAGGCAACGGGTGCACCGCGCATCGTTATTAATTCGGGAGCGAAAAGCGAACGGATGGTGCGCAACCAATATCCCGACCTACCTCCGCAGGCATTTGTACACTATGGAAACTTCATTGGCGAAACCATACAAATCGCTTCCGAACTGGGTATCGAACGGGTGACACTCGGCGTTATGATCGGCAAAGCAGTCAAATTGGCCGAGGGACATTTGGATACACACAGCAAACAGGTAACGATGAACCGCGAGTTTTTGGCAACACTGGCGCACGAAGCAGGCTGTTCGGACGAAACCGTTTCGGCTATCACCCAACTGACATTGGCACGCGAGCTATGGACCCTCTTAACGCCAAGCGAGTTGACTGCATTTACCTCACTCCTCATCAGCCGCTGTGCCCAACACTGCCAACCGTTGCTGCCCAACGGCGAACTAACCGTACTTCTCATTAGCGAAGAAGGTGTGATATACGGCTAACTCCTTCGAGCCAGTCAGCCGACTGCCATCACATAATGAAGCAAGGCTTCAATCGTCTGTACCGTCACAGGATCTCCCTGTGCGGGATGGATGATGAAGCTGCCGTCTCCTTTCAAATCTCCTGTTTCGATGTAGCAATCAGATACCACATTACGATGAGCCAGTATACCGTTGCGTTGGAGTGCTTTGCGCACCATGGCATATTTTTGTCCGTGACCCACCAGTCGGATTTCGGTCGTATAGGCGTTATCGACGCGGAAGAGCCCTGTTTCCAGATCGAACGTGATGCCTTTGCGGGCAAAGAAGTGGCTCAGGCTACCGTTGAGAGATAAGTCTTCGGGAGTACCGATGGTGACGCCGTTGGCTTTATCCATCAGCCATATCTTATCGGCAATCTGCAAGGCGAGTTCCAGATCGTGCGTAGAGAGAAAGATCGTTTTGTCGGTCTGCCGGCTAAGTTGATGAAGGAGCTGCATCATCTCTACCTTGCTTGGAAAATCGAGAAAAGCGGTAGGCTCGTCCAGAAAGATAACCGGAGTTTCCTGTGCCAGTGCTTTGGCAATCATCACCTTCTGCCTCTCACCATCGCTGAGCGTATGCACCATGCGGTGCGCCAGATTCTCAATCTTCACCAACTCGATGGAGCGGTCGACGATCTGTTTATCTTCGCCGCGAAGCGTTCCCCAAAAGCCCGTGTACGGACTGCGCCCCAGACCGATCAGTTCGCGCGCGGTCATGTTTCGCACCTCGCACTTCTCGGTAAGTACCACACTGATAACGGTAGACAGCTCTTTGTCGCTGTATTGCCCGAGCTCGCGCCCTTGTATCCGTATCGCTCCGGCCAGCTTGGGTTGAAAGGCCGAAAGTGTACGCAACAGGGTCGACTTGCCAATGCCGTTGGCACCCAGCAAACAGGTCAGTTCGCCACTGCTGATACCGGCATTGATCTCTTCGGCTACCACCTTAACGTTGCTCTTGCCGGCATAACCGATGGAGAGATGCTCTATTTGAATGGTTTTCTGTTTCATCATCTATTCGCTAAATTCACTTTTACGTTTGCGGAACAGTACGGAAGCCACTACGGGTGCCCCGATAAGTGCCGTAACCGAGTTGACCGGAAGTGCCCCCTCAAAACCGGGCATGCGGGCTACCAAGTTGCAAACCAATGCCAACGAGGCACCGGCCAATAGTGTGGCAGGCATCAATATCCGATGATCGGAGGTATGAAAAATAGCCCGGCACAGATGCGGCACGGCTAGCCCGATGAACATAATCGGTCCGCAATAAGCCGTTACGATAGCGACCAATACCCCCGAACTGGTGATAACCAACAGACGCGAGCGTTTGATATTGAGTCCGAGATTACGTGCGTAGCCATCGCCCAACAACATCAGGTTCATGGTTTTGATTAATAAAAAAGAGAGCGGTATCAACGCAGCCATGATGCTGACGAACAGAATCATCTGATTGCCCGATACGCGGGCAAAGCTGCCCAATCCCCAAATAACATAGGCACGAATGTCCTCTTCCACACTAAAATATTTTAATACACCGATGATGGCACTTGCCACGTATCCGATCATGACACCGATGATAAGCAGCGTTACGTTGCCTTTGACTTTTTGCGATACATACACAATCAGTGCCATCACCGAAAGAGCACCGACAATAGCCGCCAATGACAGGGCTACCTCGCCCATATACCCCATTTTACTCAAAGCCACCCCTCCCATTGCTCCCGACAACAGCACAACGAAAGCTACTCCCAGACTGGCTCCGGAGCTAATACCCAGCACCGAAGGGCCTGCCAACGGATTGCGGAAGACGGTCTGCATCTGCAACCCGCTGATGGATAGTCCGGCACCTGCCACCAACGCGGTAAGTGCCTGCGGTACGCGCGATTTCCAGATAATATTCTGCCAGATGATCGACTCCTCGGTCGATCCCCAAAGGATGTTCCATACCGAGCGAAGCGGAATGGGAACAGAACCCAACAACAGATTGAGTAAGAAAAAAACGAAAATCGAAAGGGTGATAAGTAGCAATAAAGGCAGTACGGGTCGTTTCATCTTACTTCAATAATTGATAATAGCTCGGTGTATAATCGGGTACCAGTTCGGGGTGGAAGGCTTTAATCAAATCTTCCAGCACTACCTCGGGTTGCGTAGGCATACTTTCGTAGAATGGTTTTTCGCGCATATTGCAATAGAGTACCCCTTGCTCGCGGAAAGCGCGAAAGTCGGCATACCGGGGATCTTGTTGCTTCAGCACTTCATAGGAAAAGACGCCGTCGTAACTATTCACAATGCGCCAGTAGTCGGCACTTTCGGCCTGACTGTAAACCGTTTCGAAATCGAGTGTAACCCCTCCCGAACGCGGATCATCTTTCAAAAAGTAATCGGCTCCGGCATCACGAAACAGTTGCGCCAGAAAACTTTTTCCTCCTACGGCATACCAGTTGCCGCCTCTTATCTCGCCGCTAAATACAACCGGACGCTTTGCCACTCCGGCAACGCGTTGTTTCAATTCGTTGTAACGGTTCTCAATACCGGCAAACTTTTGGTTCGCCTCAGCCTCTTTTCCGATAAAGAGTCCGATGAATTTTATCCATTCGGCTTGCCCCAGCGGTGTCATCTCTTTATATCCGAGGTGCGGAACGAGCGGAATACCGATTTCGCGCAAGGCATCATAGCCTCCACGCTTAAAGGGAGAGATAAAAATCACATCGGGATTCATACTCATTATTACCTCATTATCAAAATTTCCTTCGATACCGATCTTGACCGTTTTCCCCTCTTTGAGCTGTTGTTTCATCTGTTTGTTGAACAGATGGCGGGTGCTGGTGATGCCACTGACTACATCGAGAGCATCGAGCTTAGCGAAGTTGGAGAGTTGCAACGAGGTCATACAAATGGTGCTGCGCACGGGTGTTTCGATCACCTCGTATCCGGCGGGAATTCCTTCGGGTTTCGTGCCCCGCTCTACCAGTGCAAAGTGATAAGACTCGCTTTCTTCTTTCTGCGGGTCATGAACATCGACCAATCGATAGCCCGGAGCATACGTTACCTGAAAGCCCTGAGCGTAAACGGGAGTAATATGCGTCGTGCTGCAACTGTCGGTTTCGACGGACGAGGTGGTGGAAGAAGCGGTTGATTTCGGTCGGCAGCCTGTGCAAAGTAGGCAAGCAAGTAAAATGTATCCGATTAAGTTTTTTTTCATGATTCGTGTGTTACTGTGATTTGCAGGCAAAGATACCCATTTATTCTTGTTTCTTTGAGATATTATCTCCACTTTTGCAGCAAATTAAGCAAAGACAAAACGATGAACCATCCCATAGAATTTGTGTCACTGGGTCCGGGCGAACCGGAGTTGATTACGCTAAAAGGACTCAAGGCATTGCAACAAGCCGATTGTATCTTCTGCCCTGCCACAACTACCCGCGAAGGCAAACAAGTATCACGTGCAACCGATATCATGCAGGCGCTCGACATTCCGCTGAGCGTCATCAAACCTTTCCATCTTCCGATGAGTAAAGAGCGTGGTGCGGCTTTAGCTGCCTACGATCAAGTATACGAGGAGGCTAAAACACGCTACGGGCAACAGCAACGCGTCGTGATTGTGGCCGAAGGAGATGCCGGTTTCTACTCGTCGATACAATACATTTTCGAAAAGTTACAGACCGCCGGCATACCGGCACAGCGCATTGCCGGCATACCGGCCTTTATTGCTGCCGGTGCGGTAGCCAATCTGCACATTGCCAGCCAGGAAGAGCGTATGATTGTAGCGCCGGGCACACTCACCGCTGACGAGATAGAGCAGTATCACCGGGAAGGAACGGTGGTCGTTATCATGAAACTGTCGCAATGCGCCCACGAGGTGCAACAATGCATCCAACTACACCCCGACTACCAGTATCATTACTTTGAAAACGTAGGAACGGAAAAGGAATTTTATACCCACCAACTCGAAGAGCTGAAAGAAAGACGCTTTCCCTATTTCTCACTGATGATTATCAAGTAAGGAGGGAGGAAAGCCCCAAAAGGGTCGGACAATAACGGACAAAGGTTCCGACCATCCAATGGTGATGGTCGGAACCTTTATACATTAAAATACGATCAAAAATCCCCCAAGAGACAAGAGCTATATCCGATATCCGGATAGCGACTTTGTTATTCACCTTAAATTCAATTTCGGACTGATGTAATAAATATTCAATCAGCGTATACCTACCTCTCGCCATCTAAATACTTATTATACTCATTTTTAGGTATTTCAGCATAGTCTAACAAGTCTTAACTTTGCAATAATTAAAATGAAATATAATTCGGGAATTAAAAAATCACATGAAATGAATAAAACATCTTTGCTTATCTATTGCTTGGCCTTAGTGCCCATGCTATTTACCTCATGTAGTAACGAGGACGAAAAAGTCGACTGGAATGGAGTCGAAGTGAAAAATATTAAACTAAAAGAAATTCTTCATCAAAAGGGCTTTACTTTCAACGAGAAAGGACGGTTGGTGTTAAACGAAAAAGCAACAAACACCACTATGCTTGATCTGTCCGGAACCAAGATAACTGATCTCTCAGGACTGGATATACTACCTAATCTCATGGAGGTCAATCTGTCGAACAATGACTATGGTCCCATTTTTGATTTCTCTACATTACCCAAAAAAATTAGTTCCGTAGACTTAACCGGAAACAAAGTGTACGACTTTGAAGGATTGGTAAGTACTGAATTCATCAATGATGAAATGAAAACAACCGTTTTACATCCACTTACCAAACTGTATCTCCCGGCAACAGCCAAATTCAACGTAGAAGACCTTGTTCCTTTTCACAAGACAAGTACATCGACCGATATACAAATGCAAGACGCCATGGGGAAATTGCAAACCTACAACACACTGCGAGAGATTCCCGACGAAGCTTTGCGAATCTACTTAAAAAGTAAATTTATCAGTCTTTTTCCAGATAATGGAGATTTATTCGATATTGCTAAAAGGATGGCATTGAAAGAAGAGGGAGAAAGTATTTCACTACCTTGGAGAAGTGAAAATGGAGCTATAAAATCAATTGAAGGGATAGAATATTTCATTAACAATCCTTTTTATAAACCTTTTTTTGTTGCTATTGATTGCAGTGCTTTAAACAATGTCTCTTATCTTGCTCCCCGAAACAATATAAAAGCATTAAGCCTTCGAAACATCAATATGCCCGATGGTATTGATCTATCCAAAGCAAGCAAACTATGTAATCTGGCACTCGATAATAATGACCATTTAACTACTTTGGATTTATCGAACACACTGATTGCCAATCAGAAATTCGAAGATATAGACAATACTACGATAGGAAATAGCCTTGACATAACACGGTGTAAAAATCTGGAGGAGATCAAATTCCCATTTCCCAATGAAGGAATTGTTAGCGGACTCACAATTGGCGGTGTGCCCAAACTAAAAAAAATAGATCTCAGCTTCATTAAAGCGACCCAAGAGCTTGCACTGTTACAGATGAGTAACTGCGCCATTACCTACCCCGATTTAAAGTATAGATATGATGTAGCAACAGGTACTCTTACCAAGTTAGAGGAAGTTCCTGACGGCTCAGGAATTGGTTTTGCCATTTCAAAAGACGTATTCGACATGCCCGCTACCAAAGAGTTCTTCACAAAATTCAGATCGAAATTAAGCGATCGCTATAGAGGGTATGATAAAGATACGGATTATTCCTATAATTTAGGAGGCTACCGTTGGAGTAAATACCTCTAAAAAAATCGATGTTTTCAAATAATGCATCTCATACCTGCATAAGCATTCTCTTGAAATAGAGAAAAATAGAGATTTATCAAATGTAATAAAACAGCAATATAAAGAACCATGATTAAAAAGAAAGTCATTCTGTCTATAACGCTACTCGGTATAGCAGTTCTCCTCAGCAACGTATCGGCCAATACAGCAATGAGTCTATTTACAATGACATCAATCAATGAAAATATTGAGGGTATTTACAATGGCTCATTGACTCGTGTATATATGAACGGAGAAAAGAAGCCTGTTCCCAATATCGGAACAGAAGTTACGGCAAATGCGGATGGAACCATCAACCTTTACATAGCTCCATTTAAAATAGGAAAGATGCCGGGTAAAATCAGCATTGATGCCAAAAACATCAGTGTCGATAGCAATGGAAGCTTCAACATGACTGTTTCGGAGACTGTCATCCTAACACTTCCTATTTTCACCCCAGCACTGTTTAACGCTCAGATAAGCGGTACTATCTCTGGCAACAGATTAACCTATTCGGTTGCAACGATAGATGCATCCTACTTACTTGTTCCGTTTACTGCTATTGTTGAATTCACCGGAAAAAAATAATCGCCAGCATGAAAAAAATAAAAATAATTATCCTATTAAGCTACTGCTTATTAGGATTATGCACTTCATGCTCTTCAGACGAGCAGATAACCAAGGAAAACGTTCCTGAAGAATCACTGACAAAGGTCAGAGAATTCTTAGCCGGAGAAATCGTATTAAGTACCAAAGCCACCCTGAATGGTGTAGACAAAACACTATTGAAAAGCGGATGCCCAACAAAATTCCGTTTTAACTGGGACGAAACGGATAAGCGAGTCTGCGAAATCGCTTTGCTGGGCTTCACCGTTGGCAAGATGGGCATGGTCATCAATTTTAAATGCAATGTTCAGGTTATGCAGCTCAATTCGTGGGAAAAAGACGAATACAAAGGAGACGGGTGGATCAAGTTTGAAGGCAAAGACGGATCGACCTTTGCCACAGAATCAACAGAAGGAATAACTGCTACTGCAAAAGGAAGTAGTATAAAAGGTTATTACAATGCCAACACACATCAAATCAACTTTATAGTAGACTATAACATGATGAACGTACGTTCGGAGTGCTTCATGCAAATAATAGACAAAACACGTATTAGCCGCTATGAAGAAGAGCTCAAACAGTTCGAAAAAGAGCTGGAAGAATACAAAAAGGAACATGGTCTTTCTTAAATTCTATCAAAAAAAGGCAAGACCAAAGTTTAAACGGTGAAAAGAAAGAAAAGAATGATACAACCTAAAATAATAATTTTCTGCCTTTTAGCAATAGTATGTACAGGTGTTCGGGCACAGACAAATTTAATAAAGATTATCCTTTTAGAAAAAGGAACGGAACAGCCCCTGATAGGAGCTACTATAAGCTATGCAAGCAATGAAAAGCTAGAAAAAGCGCTACATACCACCACAGATACCAACGGGAAAGCCACCCTCCAGCCTCCATCTATGGGTGAAAGTTGGATTTGGTATAGCATCAGTTCATTAGGTTTTGCTCCACTGAGGGGTAAAATGTCCTCCCAGACAAACAAACAACTGATCACTCTGTACATGGAGGAGGATGTAATGCGAATGAATGAAGTGGTTGTAACAGGCTCTCGCATGTCTCGCCCCATTAAATTATCTCCCGTCACCACACAAGTGTTGGGAGGAAGGGCATTGGTAGATGCCGGATATGCCAATCTGCAACAAGCCTTGCAACAAGAAACACCGGGGTTAAATATACAAAAAGTGGGATTTGGCAATGAAATTAGTATGCAGGGACTGGATGCGCGTCACGTACTTTTCCTCATGGATGGAGAACGTATGACGGGAGACATGGCGGGCAACCTTGACTACGAACGCTTCAACCTACATGCTATAGACCGCATAGAGATTGTGAAAGGAGCCAGTAGCACCCTTTACGGTTCGCGTGCCGCCGGTGCCGTAATCAATCTCATCACCAAGAAGACAGCCAAACCACTAAGCATTGATGCCGGGGTTCGCTACGGACAGATGAATGAACGCAACTATCGAAATCCGTCCAAAAGCGACTTCCTCTACATGTTCGAAAAAAATGCCGACCGTCCTAATTTGCAAAGTTGGATTTCAGCAGGCTTCAAAACAGGAGCATTCACCTCTCAAACAGACGTATGGTACAGTGAAAACGATGCTTTCTACCTATATCAGGCAGAAAACGATCAAAAGTTATATACAAAGGAAGCAAACCCTTTTCTTCCTCACGATATTATAGTGACCAGCACAGCAGCCCGTCCGCCAATGGGTATCGAGGGGACCGAACACCTCTCTACTTCACAAAAACTTTATTATGATCCTAATCAGAATCTCTCAGTATTGCTTTACGGAAGTGTATTCTTCATGAATACTTACGATTTGATACAAGACATGACATTCAGTCAGGCGCGCGATCTCACAAGTGGAGCCAAAGTTACCTATCACGTAAAGAACTGGTTTTCATTTACAGCAAGTATTCATCATGACTTCTACGACCGTTTTAAAAGACACGAGCGCCGCGATGAACGACAGAAGGTGTATAAAAGTAGTATTCTGCAACCACGCTTAAGTATCACCAGTAATTACTTCAACAATCATAGTCTTATATTCGGGATAGAGCACATCAGTGATGATCTGACAAGTGACCGTTTCGTGAACCGAGTAATGAGTACCCGCTCATTAAAAGAGACTGAATACTTTGTGCAGGATGAATGGACCCTTTCAAAAAGTTGGATGCTATCTGCCGGACTGCGTACCAACTTCTCTCGTGCATTCGGGTTCATGGGCATGCCAAAGGTAGCTGTCAAATTCTCACCTGATGATCGCTGGAGTTTTCGTGCGAACTACTCGATGGGATATCGCTCACCCTCTATCAAAGAACTATTCTTCAACTGGGATCATCTTGGAATGTTTCAGATAAAAGGCAATGAATACATGCAACCGGAAAAGAATAATTACATATCAGCGGGAATAGAGTATAGCAATGACAAACTATTCTTGTCAGGAACAGCGTATGGTAATTTTTTCAAAGACAAGATAGAAGGTATATGGAGAGTTTACGATATGCAGTATAACTTCGAATACACCAACTTAAGCAACCAGCGACTATTGGGTGTAGAAGCAATGGCACGCTGGCGTATGACAGACTTTCTCACATTAAATGCGACCTATAGTTTTGTGAATGTAAGCAAACTGGCAGGAGTACAAATTAACACAACATCTCCTCATGCCGCTACAGGCAGCCTGGATTACAAATATACTCGGAGAAACTATCGTCTGAACGCTATCTTCAGTACCTCTTTCATGGGTAATAAAAAGTTCGATGTACAAGACCGTGTATGGGTGAAAGAAGAAAACACCAGTTACGATGCCTATTTCCGTTGCGATCTGCCAGCCTACGTATTATGTAACCTGTCGGTATCTCAAACATTTCACAACAAGGTAAAACTGTCGGTAGGTGTAGACAATCTGCTTAATTATAAACCAAAGACATTGGGATCTGGTATCACCATGTTCAATGTCCCAGCTACACCTGGTGCACGCTTTCATGTGCAAATGGAATTTATGATAGATGATGTTATTAATGCATTAAAGAAAAAGAAATGAAAATGAAAAAACAATGGAGAATACTTTTTCAAATACTTCTTTATAATCTGGTACTCGCCGCTTGTGTAGAATATGATGCAAAGCCATTCACGGGTAAAACATTGCCACGAACTACCGGATATAGTACCGGAGTGACTCAAGACTGGCTTTACTTTAACCTTCGCACCGGCGAACAGTTCAACACGCAAGCTCCCAATTATGATATTCCCGAAGGAGAGCAAAAAGAACGGGAAGATTGGGATTTGGCTTTCTGCGGATACCGTTTACGCACCAATAGTGGAACTTCAGGAATTGGTATGGGGGGAGCAGCCGATCTTGGATATGGCAATTATAACCACTGGACACACGTATACCAACTACCCCAAAACTTAGAATGGTCGATAGACAATGATAGCGAAGTATACGTCACCATGTCTCAGAACGATTGGAACAAACACTTAATTGATAACAACTTGGACTTCAAAAAAAATCCATGGTTCGATCCCAATAAAGGGCCAGCTAATACACTGGCAAGTGCCAATCCGGTATTAGCTAATGCCATGTATTTTGCCGGGCCTCCTCCTGTATACAGTCCTTCCCTTCATACTTATGTAGTACGCACGGCTGATGGGAAGAGGTATTTCAAATTACAGCTCATCAGTTGGTATAATGCCGATATAGAGATCGGCGACGGAGGTGGCCGGATCAGCTATTACTGCGATGAATTATCACAATAATCAAGCTAGGAAAGGAATAACAAATATGAAAACTAAAAACACATGGAAAACAATCGCGTCTTTCCTGATGGTGTTATTTACCATGCCACTCGGACACGCACTTATGATTTTAATGGAACACTTATTGTCCCCGACAATGCTTCATTATACAGCTTTTGGAATGGGTGCTTTGGGTATATTAATGGTCATTATCGGTGTATTTGCCAATGGTGACACCAAACAAACCCTATGGGGATTATTCGGAGGGTTGCTTTTTTGGACAGGATGGGTCGAATTTATATTCATGTATTATGCCCATCGCCATGGCGTACTACCCGAAATAGTCAATGGCGAGGTAGTTACCAAACCCGAATATCTCATTCTATCAGCCACGTTCGGTTTCTGGACAATGTTTATGATGCTCTATCTCTTTAGTGTAAGAACCGGTTGCAACTTCCTGAATTGGTGTCAAAAGGTTTTCTTTGGTAACAGAAGAGAAACTATAGTGGCACGACCCATGACACGCCATACATCTATCGTCACATTTATGGAATTGAATATGATACTATGGACCTCCTATCTGCTACTGATGTTCTGTTACGACAACCACTTTTTGGGCGACCATCACCCGGTAACATTTCTCATTGGTATCGGTTGTCTCATTGGATCGGTATTCATGTTTATTCGCCAACTCAAACTGAGCTCATGGGGTGCAAACATTCGGATGTCGATCGCTACCGTTATCGTATTCTGGACACCGGTTGAGATTTTGGGGCGTATCAATTTCTTTAGCGAAATATGGACTGATCCATTGAACCATATCACTGAGATGGTTACCGTCCTGACTGCTTTCATAGCACTTGCAGCCTACCTGTGGTATGTAGCATTCAAAAGAAAAAGAGCATAACGCATGAAACAATTAACATGGAGGAAACACCATAAATGGTTCGGGCTGCTATGTAGTTTTTTTATAGTGATGTTTTGTTTGTCTGGTATTATTCTCAATCACCGCACAACTGTATCGGGTATGAATGTCAGTCGTAAATGGCTACCTCGAAGTTACCGCTTTCAAAACTGGAATCACGGATTGGTACGGGGCAGTTTGCAAACCAGCATCGACGACAAACCCTCTATACTGCTCTATGGCGATGCGGGAATATGGCTCACCGACAGTCATGGCTCGCCGCCAGAGGATTTTAACAAAGGGCTGCCGCAGGGAGCCGATTTCAGAAACATACGAAACATTGTACAAACGAACAAGGGTGAACTATTTTCTGCAGGCTTATTCGGGCTATACCATTACAATCGCATTAAGAGCCACTGGGAATTGGTGAGACTACCAATGAAAGAAGAACGACTGACCGATTTAGTTGTAAGAAACGACACCTTGATCGCTGTCGGGCGTTCTTATCTGTACGTCTGCCCAGCTCCCCATAGGAGTTTCCGCATAGTGCAGATAAAAGCAGCGAAAGAGTACGACGGGAAAGTATCTCTATTCCGCACCATATGGTTGTTGCACAGCGGAGAGCTATTCGGTTCGTTCGGCAAGCTACTCATGGACATAATCGCTCTTATATTAATTGTACTTTGCCTGACCGGAGTATTCTATTGGTATTTGCCCAAGCATATAAAAAAGAGACAAAAACGAGGAAAAACGAACCGTATCAGTAAGGATTTATTAAATAAGTCACTTCTTTGGCACGACAAGTTAGGACGTTGGACGCTTTTCCTCACGCTCCTTATAGGCACCACCGGATGGTGCCTACGTCCACCGATTATGATTGCACTCCTCTTTACAAAGACCTCACCCATTCCCGGTACAGTACTCGACAGTTCAAACGCATGGGACGACCGTTTGCGCATATTGCGCTTTGACACCCGGCAGAATGAATGGTTATTATCAACCTCGGAAGGTTTCTATACACTATCTTCTTTAGAAGCCATTCCTGTAAAGTTGTCAAATACGCCTCCGGTAAGTATAATGGGGATCAATGTTTTAGTTCCAGACACCTGTGGTAATTGGCTGGTAGGTTCGTTCACTGGACTTTACGTATGGAACAGAAGAGATAATCAGATAAGAGACTACTATACAGGAGATGCTCCTCCGGCAGAAAAAGGCTCACCTTTCGGTGAGCACGCAATTGCAGGATACAGCAATGATTTCCCGAAACAACATTATATCTTCGATTATCAAACCGGTGCCAATTTCATACCGATGCCGCACAACTTTGCTGTATTACCTATTTCGCTCTGGAAGCTGTGCGTTGAGATTCATACAGGACGTATATACACCTTTCTGGAACCTGCGACACTTGTTTTTATTTTCGTTGCCGGTCTACTCACAGTATGGATACTCATCACGGGATATAAAATAAGGAAACGAAAAAAAGTATTTCGTTAGGCTTTTAACTCCAGATACTTGTTGATAACCCCCACCGATAACTGATCGGGAGCAATCAAGAGCGAATAGATGCCTTGTTGTTTGAGGGTCGAAACGATGAGTCGCTTCTCGTACGCCGTTTTTTGAGCGATAACCCTGCGGTAATAACTTTCCGTATCGGTAGCAGGCTGCTCTGCATAGGCTTTCAGTTCCACATCTTCGAAGAATACAACGAGCAAACGGTGCCGACGGGCAAGTTGCTGCAAGTAAGGAAGCTGCCGGTTCATACTGCCCACGCTATCGAAGTTGGTATAGAGGATAAGTAAGCTCCGCTTGCTTAAGTGTTTTCCCAAATGAACACACAAAGCCGAGAAATCGGTTTCGCCAAACGTCGTTTCCTGCTTATACAGGTTCTCGAGCAGCGTCTGCATCTGTCCGGTCTGCCGGGAAGCGGGAACAAAGGTATCGAACGCATCACTGAAAGTAACCAGTCCGGCTTTATCTTCTTTGCGCATAGCCACGTAAGACAATACCAAAGAGGCGTTGATGGCATAATCGAGCAGCGTCATCCCACGAAAGGCATGCTGCATCACGCGACCTTTGTCAATAAGGCTATAAATGGGTTGTGATCGTTCGTCCTGAAACACATTCACCATCAACTCATGCTTGCGCGCACTGGCTTTCCAGTTGATGGTGCGGTAATCATCTCCTTTCACGTATTCTTTAATCTGCTCAAATTCGGTTTGATGGCCGATGCGCCGTATCTTTTTGATACCCATTTCGGTTAGGTTATTGCTCATGGCGAGTAGCTCATAATGATGAAGCATGAGGTACGAGGGGTACACCTTGATGGTCTGTGGTTCGGCACACGAGAACCGACGTTGCAACAAGCACAGCCGCGTAGAAGCAAAGATACGTATGCGCCCGAAATCGAAAAGCCCCCGTTGCGTCGGTAGCAATGTGTAACTGATGTCTTTGCCCTCGCCTTGCTTGAGCGTACAGGTAAACCGGATGTCGCGTCGCTGAAAGATGGCAGGTATCTCGTCGATCACCGTAAGAGAAACGAGAAACGGATAGCGGCTGTCCACACGCAGGTGTACCGAATTGTCGTCGCCATTGGAGAAACGCTCGGCACAGCGTCGGGTGGCAGCGATACCGTGCGTGCGATACAAGAGCAGCGCATCTGCCAGTATCAATACAACGAGTACAGCCACAGCCACCTGCCCGATAATGAACAGGGAGCCGTACACATATCCTCCGCAGAGCAGCAGAATAACAGACAGCAAGATACGAAAAAGACGAGGAGTCAAGAACATAGGCTACGGGCAATAGTATCGGTTATTTATTTGGGAACTTCGACCTTATCCATCAACCGCCGGGTGACCTTAACAGCCGAGTAGCCTTCCATCTCGGCCTCAGCCGTAAGTATCAGGCGATGCTGCAATACGTAGGGGGCGACGAATTTAATATCCTCGGGCGTTACGAAGTCACGGCCTTGCAACAAGGCATAAGCCTTGGAAGCTTGCAACAACGCTACCGAAGCACGGGGAGATGCACCCAGATAAACCGACTTGCTGGTACGTGTTTGCTGCACAATCAGTGCAATGTACTGCAACAGCGTGCGGTCAACAAAAACCTCTTGCATCAAGGCACGCAGAGAGAGCAGTTCACTGCGCGAAAGAATAGGTTTCACATCGGCAAGCCGCACCAGTTCTGTCCGCGTATGGTGCCGTTCGAGAATGGCAACCTCCTCTTCGAGCGAGGGGTATTCCATCGTAATCTTCATCAGAAAGCGGTCGAGCTGCGCTTCGGGAAGTTTATAAGTTCCCTCCTGCTCTACCGGGTTTTGTGTGGCAAGGATGGTATAAAGCTCGCCCATGCGGTAGGTGGAACCGTCGATACTGATCTGCCGCTCTTCCATCACCTCAAAGAGAGCAGCCTGGGTTTTGGCAGGAGCACGATTGATTTCATCGACAAGCACCAGGTCGGCAAAGATAGGCCCCCGGTGGAAATCGAACTCGCTACGCTGCATATTAAATACGGTGGTGCCCAATACGTCGCTCGGCATCAGGTCGGGGGTAAATTGAATACGGCTAAAGTCGGCGTCAATCAAACGGGCGGTTAACTTAGCCAACAAGGTTTTGGCTACGCCCGGCACCCCTTCGATAAGCGCATGGCCATTGGCCAGAATCGTAGTAAGCACGAGATCGACCGTTTGTTTCTGTCCAACGATGATAGCAGCAATCTCTGCTTTGAGTTGAGCTATCCGCTCGCTAAAGTGAGTTAAATCGATACGTTGTTCCATTTATTTCAGTTATTATATGGTTTGTAAGATACTGAGCATTTGGTCTATCAACCGCTTCATTTGCTCGTTGTTCACCCGCTTCTCTCCACGCACCAACGGACGCAGTTCGTAAAGCAATCCGCGGATATCCGCCTCCTCTTTGCCTGTCTTTTCGGCCAAGTGCTTGCCGAGTGCCTTATCATCACTCCCATCATCGACATCGATGTGTAGCTCGCGACGCAATGTCTCGGCAAAATAGAGATATTGCTTCAGCACCAGATCGGTCGGGTTCTTCTGTTGAAAATAGAGTGTACCGATCAGTTTGGTGAACTCGAGCGTATTGTTCTCGGGTTGGCGAATAACCGGTATGGCGCGTTGCTGCCTGTGGGCACTGTTCACCATAAAGAGCACAATCGATATCAGGGTGAGGTAAAGCCCCCAGCGCAGTGCAGGTTGCGAAAGGAAATAGCGAAAGGGAGACTCCTGCTCTTGTGCAAAGACTCCGTAAGCCTCGGTGCGAAGCAACGGAAGCGGTTGCAGTTGAGAGAGCAAACGCCAGACATAGGTTGCATTACTGCCATCGAGCAGGGCATAGTTGGTCAAAAGCAGCGGCGTGGATACGAGAATGATCTCGCCACGCCCCACCGGGCAACTGATTGCTACCGGCGGCGGAAGGGTTTTCGTACTATCCAACGGTACAATGGCCGAAAGGTTGCATGCCAATACCTCAGTGAGCGAATCGTAGCGAACGAAGTGGCTCGGGCAAAGCTGCGGATAGAAACGGAAGTTGCGAGGAGCATACCGAAGCGTATCGCCTACCCACTGCAACGTATCGCGACTATGCAGCGAAGCAGCTACACTTTTCATTGCCTTAAAGCTAAAGTACGAGTAAGAACATTCGAACCCGAGCGTATCGCTCAATGCATTGCCGAAAGAGAGAGAGGCCAAGAGTATTTTATTGCCGCGGTGCGCCAATTCGATCAGTGCATCGACATCGGGCTTCGTTAAGTCGAGGTTCTGAGCCACCACCATGATGGCACGTGGCTGCACCGTATCGGTATCGGCAGCCAGTTGGTAAAAAGTGGAATGTGACAAAGTGTACCCCTGAGGCCAGGCATCGGTGAGCGACTCATCGAACAGAGCACAACCGAAAGGTTGCTTATCGTTGTGCCCGTACGTAGGGTTCCACACAAACCTCTTGGGCAAGCTGCACTCTATGGCAAACATAATCCCCAGAAAGAGAATGATAAACAGTGCAAAGCCGTACGAACCTTTCATGACACTCCTCCTTTCATTGCCAAAGCCGCAGGCAAACGCTGCAACAAAGCGTGTTGATCGCTCCGCATCCGATCGAATAACGGAAGCGTGGCATCAAAGTTACCATAGCGCACCCGCAGAAAGTTGTTGGTGATGCTCCGGAAGAAGCTGCGCAACGCCTCATCTTTCACCTCATACAGATACTCGGTGGGTGTTTTGTGGGGTTGCCAATTCAGCTGCCCGCCATCGCTCAACTGCTTCAACGTTTGCAGATAAAGCAAGCGGATGGCTTCGCGATAATCGCCACGCTGGCAGGATGCCTCGATACATTCGTCGAACGAAATGCCATAAATGGTATCTTCGTGCATATGATAGGCTGCCGAATGCTTCGGAGCACGCAAGAAGAGTTCGGGTCGTTTGCGGTAAAGGAACCAAAGCAGGCATAAAAGAATAAGCAATAGCAGCACGATGAGTACGATACCCGTATACTCTTCGGCAAAACGGTTTCCAAAAAGGAATTGCAGCACCTTGCCCAACCATATCTGAACGAGTCCCATCAAATTGACTTCGGGAGATAAGAGTTCGCGGTTGTACTGATAAGCCGAATCGGCTTGCCAGGCAGCGATTTTTGTGGTGTCGCACACTAAGGTATCGGCAAGGAGCGTCATTCCATCTATCTCTTAGAGTTTATCGAAATTCTCAATATCGCTCTCTATCGAAATGCTGTCGACCACCTCGGAAGCATGTCCGTATTGATAGGCTACGCCGACCAACGTGAAAGTCATGCCCAGATAGCTTCCATAACACTGCAAGATGGCAAAGAGGTAAATAACAAAGTTATAACCCACCGAAACGGTAACGGCATCGCCGGAATCGCTCATGCTGAACAACTGTTTCACCATCACTGCCACCGTCCACGGCGTGCCGATCACTCCTTGCAGAATACCGCCAATAATGCCCATCAGCAGCGTAATCAGGAAAACACCACCCCACGTGGCAAAACCCAACCGGAAGGTTTTACTTAAGGCATCCATGAGATGAATGTCCTCGAACAGGTAGATGGGTGCGTACAATGACAGGGGCACGATCAATGCAAAAAGCAGCGGCAAGGTTACAATAAGCGTGAAAGGAGTGAGCACTGCCAAGCCTATGACAAGAGCAATAGCAAGCAACAGCAACAAGAAGGTAAAAAGAGAGAGTCTGAACATCGCCCGGAGGTTGTGCATCAACAGCGGCTTCAACTCGGTCAATGTCATACCCGCCAAACGTTCGGGACGCTGACTGTAGGCTTTCATCAGTCCGTAAACCAATGAGGCAATGAGCATAGTGCCTACCCAATAACACAAGATGGTAAGCCCATAGGTTGTACCCAATTGCGGCAACGCAGACAAAATGGTATCGCTATTGCCCCCCTCAATTTCGCTCACGAGACCCATGTACTGGCTCATAAACCCGTTCAGACTCAATGCCTGCAACAGCGATAAGGGCAGCATCAGATAGGTAATAAACTTAAGCAGAGGCTTCCAATTCTCTTTAATGAAGTCGAACGAAGCATTCATTTTATCGCCAAACGAGCGTTTGGCGTACAACTTAATCGGGGCTTTCTGTGATTCCATACGTTTTTTTATTAGGTAAGTAAATATAATAATACAGTATAAATGCGAGTGAGAGAACGATGATGCTCAATCGAACGAAGTCGGGAAGGCCGGTATGCCGGGTCACAAACCCTTCGATAAACCCGGCCAATACAAAGATTGGCACAGTACCGATCACGATTTTAACCCCGCGACGGGCAGCACGGCGAAAGGAAGCCGCCCGGGAATAAGTGCCCGGAAACAACCATCCGTTGCCCAATGTCAGTCCGGCGGCTCCGGAGACGATGATTGCCCAGATCTCGAGCGTGCCGTGCAGCCAGATAGCCAGCATCGATTCGCCCAACAGCCCTTGCTGATAGAAAAAGGTTTGAAAAGAGCCCAACATCACCCCGTTATTGAACAGAATATAGCCGGTGCCGAAGCTGGTAAGCAGTCCCATGGCGAAACAGTTGAAAGATACCATTACGTTATTGAGCGTAATGCCGAGAAACATCGGAACCTCCTCGGCACCGTTATACACAGCCATCGGCTCGCCATTGGCTATATTGGCCAAGGTCATATCGACATATCCGTTGCCGAGTATGAGACGTACGAAGTTATCATCGTTCCACGTAGAAACCATACCGATAACGACACTCAGGGCGAAGATAAGAGCAGACAGCCGAAGCGCACCACGGGCATCGTGCATCGTTCGGGGAATTTCGCGCGTCCAGAAGGTAATGATGCGCGTCCAATGTTCGCGTTTGTTGCGATAGATGGCGTTGTGCAGTGCCGAAGCCAGGTTGTTGAGGTAAATCGTAATGCGCGAATGAGGATAATGCGTCTGAGCGAAAGCCAGATCGGCCGTCAGGTCCGTATAGGCATCAGCCACTCGGTCGGGATTGAGGTGCTCAATCTCTTCCAGCACCTTTTCGGTCTGCTTCCACTTATCGATGTTCCGACGAATAAACGTTACTTCCTTCATCCCAACAGGCTAATTCGGAGAAGTTTTGCCCGAATTAGTAAGCAAAAGTAACAGATTTATGATATATTTGCAACCGATACCTTAAAATATTTAAATAAAATGTCACAGTCGACTATCCTTACGGGACAATATGTACGTATCAGCCAAACCCCGGCAAGCGTCGGAGAGCGGCTTATAGCACTTTTCATCGACTATGTATTGGTGATACTTTACGTGATAGGAATGTCGGTTTTATTGGAGCGACTTAACATTCATGCCTTCTCCAGTCTGTCTTTCTTTTTCCTTTTCGGTTTCGTCTTTCTTCCTGCGTTGTGCTATCCGCTTTTGTGCGAGGTGTTTAACCGGGGGCAAAGCGTGGGCAAGCGGTTGCTCAACCTCCGGGTGGTGAAGGTAGATGGCTCTACCCCTAGCCTGAGTTCGTACCTGCTGCGGTGGCTCCTCTTTATTGTCGACGTACCACTGACGGGAGGATTGGGCCTCGTAGTCGTATTGCTGACCAAGAATAACCAACGGCTGGGCGATCTGGCTGCCGGAACGATGGTCATCAAGGAGAAAAACTACCGCAAAATACACGTCAGCCTCGACGAGTTCGACCACCTGACAAGCGGTTACCGCCCCCGCTATCCACAGGCGGCAGACCTTTCGATCGAACAGGTCAATACCATCAATAAAGTTCTCATCGCCTCCGTATCATCTACTAAAGGAGGTAAGCAACTAGCTGCTTTGGCCTATAAGATACGAACAACGCTGGCACTACCGGAAAGTGCCACCAACACAGATGACACAACATTACTGCACACGCTGCTACGCGATTATCAGTATTATGCATTGGAAGAGGTATAAAGAGCCCAACATACGATAGCGAGCCCAATAGACAGAATAAACAACTGTCAATCAAGATGTTAATTGTATCTAAAAGTTACAGAACTTAAATCGAAAGGTTTTTCTAAATTGATAAGAAAGGCTATATTGCGCAAAACTCATTCTTTATTAACTAAAATCTAGAAAGAACATGAAAGAATTCGTCAACCTACTAAAGAGATTCGCAAAAGGAATATTCTGTATTTATTTTCCAAGAGTGATAAATAAGAAAAGAGGCCTAACATGCTTATAAACATAACTTTTGAAAAGATAAATTGTCTTATCAATTACGCTATAGTCATAGCTATGATTGTTTGTTTTGCCCGCCAAACTCTATTTTTAGTGCGTGCCATTAAAAATAAAGACAGTAGAAGTATAAAAGTTGCTTTATTATTTCTTACTCTTATGGCTGTGGCCGCTTTCTTGATCGTATACTTCTAATAAAAATCGATGAAAGCAATTTAGTTGGAAAGCAACTGCTCTGTTGGTTGCAGTGCTGTGGTTCGGTTTATCCTCTTGCATCACATAGGGCGATAAAAAAGAAGAGACGGGTTCGACCATCGAAGGCATCTGGGTGGCGGCAGACCTTTCGCTCGAACAGGTCAATACGATTTGGAAGGTGCTCTCTACACGCTCAACAGCCATAAGGCAGGCACAGGTCTCTGCGCTGGCACAGAGGGTGCGAACTACATTGTCGCTCCCCGAAAGCCGTGCCGAGATAGACCCGGCCACACTGCTGCATACACTCGTACGAGATCACCAATACTACGCACTCGAAGAACTCTAAAGCCACCGCTCCGAGGCGCGCAGGGCACTCGTAGGGCGAGAAATCAGGCATTATCGGGCAATGCGTAATAAGTTAAAAGACAATAAATTAGGTGAGATAATCTTGTGTAAAACAAAATAAAACCTACCTTACGCGCATCCTTTTAGTAAGAAGTAAAATCTGAATCATCATGAAAAACGATCTCCACTATTCCCCCCAAAGTACCCCAAAGAGTAAAAATAGAGCGAGTGCTTCCGTAAAAGAAACGCTATTCGCTCTGCTCATCGTTTCAGTGATTGTTTGATTAGTTCTATGAATATTCATTATTTGTTATATTTCACCTAACTAAAACAATTCAACTTTATGGAAAACATTCTGAAAGCTTGGCTGGTAGACAACGCTGTTACCGTCGACAACAAAGAGGACAAAATCTTGCTGCCCGAAACGGCAGGAAACGCCACCCTGCCCGACATCTATCGGCTGATGAAGGCAGAAGACACGGGGCTGCGCGAGGAGACGATTCGCCACGTCACCGACCTGTTTCAACGCGTCGTTACGCGGCTCGTACTGAGTGGCTATCAGGTCAACACCGGTCTCTTTTATGCCACCCCGCAACTCAGGGGAGTGGTCGAACAGGGCAAATGGAATCCGGAGAAGAACTCCATCTACGTATCCATCACCCAAGGCAAGCAGCTACGCGAGGCCATCGCCAAGACACGCGTGCAGATTCTGGGCGAGAAGACCCACGGTATGTACATTGCCGGCAGCGAAGATGCCGCCACCCGCGCCGGCGACGGTAGTTGCACGCCGGGACGCAACTACGTACTCAACGGGCGGATGCTCAAGGTAATGGGTACCGACCCCGAGGTAGGTATCACCCTTACGCCCGAATCGGGAACGCCCATCAAGCTGTCGGCCGACATGATTGCCGTCAATAACCCCTCTCAACTCATCATCCTGCTACCGGCCGATCTGGCCAAGGGAACCTACGAACTGAAGGTGACCACACAGTTTGCAGGAGGGGGAAAAGCACTCAAAACACCCCGTTCGGTGAGCAAGCTCATCACCGTGAATGATGGCGATGGTACGGCCGACGAACCCGAAAATCCCTTTGGATAATGCACAGGGTGTGCAGCCTTGCGGTACACCTCTGTACCGCAAGGCTGCACACCCTGTGCCGACTGTCGGCACACCAACGTACCGACGCACTGCCTGCCGTGCCCAAGTAAAAGGCAGACGAAGCCGGAAACGAAACAGAGGTTGCAAGCATCCCCCGCCACAGCACGTGGGAGGATGGTTGCAACCTCTTTCTCACTCCGACTACCACCACACACACAACAGAAAAAAGAGAGGGGGGCGGAGGCAGTGCAAAGGATCGTTTCTCCTGTCTCGTTATTCCACCTGTCCCAGAGAGTTTCCGTATTCCATTTCTCCCTGAACCACGAAAAGAACCTCCTCGGGATCATACGTTCCCATGTCATCTTTCTTGGCTTCTTTCACGATGTAATCTACCACCTGTTCCAAGTCGATGTTGACGTACCCATCGGCATCGGGTTGAGCATCGAGTATGCCGCTTTCGGCGTAGTACTCGTCAATCAGATCCAGAAAGTAATACAACTCGTCCTGCGAAAACTTTTCTTTCAGCTCTTGTGGCAGGTAGTTTTGGATGAACTCGATGGTCTTTTCATCATCGGCATCAGCAAGTAAAAAATCGTCTTCCAGTCCCATAATCAGTTAAATTAAAAAGGTGAAACGTATAGCGAAATACTATAATAAGTTCTTTATCTTCTCGATGAATGCAGACTTGGCCACAGCACCCACTTGCTTATCGACCATAGCACCGTCTTTGAAGAAGAGCACGGTGGGGATGTTGCGAATACCGTATTCGGCGGGGAGTTCGGTGTTCTCATCCACGTCGCACTTGCCGATGATTACTTGTCCCTCGTACTCGGTTGCCAATTCTTCGATGATAGGACCTACCATCTTGCACGGGCCGCACCAGGGAGCCCAAAAGTCTACAACCACGGGCTTTCCTTCTGCAAGGAGCTCTTTAAAGTTGTCGTCTGTAATTACTAAAGCCATGTTCGTTTTAATTTTAAATATGTTATTACTCCGGCAAATATACTAATTTATCCGGAATTCAAGTTCGGGGTGTTGATTTAAAAAAGAGATTAATTCTTTCCCTACCGAGAGTTTTATGGGTCGGGCGATGAAATCGACATACATCTTTTCGTCCGGGTCGTTTATTTTAAAATAGAGCTCGGTGTTGCCCGTACGCTCCTTGACCAAGGTCGAGAGTTCGTTGACCAGCGTTGAGTCGATGGCCGAGAGGGGGATCATGATGGTCATCTTTTCGACCAGCTTCTCCTTCACATCGGGCAGGAGCTCCATTGAGGTGATCTTGATCTCCAGCTCATCCTGCCGCCACTGCTTGGCCTGACAGCGAGCCTTCATGTAGAGGAAGGTTCCTTCGCCCAAATAGCCTTGGTAGGTCACCCAGTCGTTGCCGAAGAAGGGGAGTTCGGTGAATCCCGAGTAGTCTTCGATCTTGACAATTCCGTAAGGATTGCCGTTCTTGCTGATGCCCCGGCGCACGGCGGTAACGATGCCTCCCATGGTGATTTCGCGCCCGGCCAGCGAGGCTTTATCTTCGAGTTCGGACAGGTGGGTGTTGCAGACATGATCGAGCACGATGGCGTATTCATCGAGCGGGTGTGCCGAGAGATAGATGCCGACAAGCTCGCGCTCCTTGTTCAACCGTTCCAGATCGCCCCAACGCTCGGCGGGAAGAATCTCGGGCGTTGCGATATCGACCACGTTATCGCCTCCGAAGAGGGAATTGACGGCAGCGGCCTTATCGGTCTGATAGCGGTTTCCGTAGCGCATCAGTGTTTCGATGAACACCTCATTGCGCGAATTGACGGCAAAGAACTGTTCGCGCTTGAGCTCGGGAAAGCTGTCGAACCCTCCGGCCAAAGCGAGGCACTCCATATTCTTTTTGTTGCAGGCATTGAGGTTGACGCGCTGCACAAAATCGAAAATACCGGTGAAGGGGCCATTCGCCCGCCGCTCCTCGATGATGCTTTGCACAGCGGCTTCGCCGACACCCTTTACGGCGCCGAGCCCAAAGCGGATGTTGCCCTCTTTGTTGACCGTAAATTTGAGATTACTCTCATTCACATCGGGGCCTAAAACCGACATGCCCATCGCCTTGCACTCGTCCATCAGCTTGGTAATATCGGTGATATTCGATAAACTTCGGCTCATAACGGCCGCCATATACTCCGAAGGATAATTGGCTTTGAGGTATGCGGTTTGATAGGCCACCCACGAGTAGCAGGTAGCGTGCGACTTATTGAAGGCGTAGGAGGCAAACTTCTCCCAGTCGCCCCAGATCTTCTCGAGTATCTTGGGGTCGTGTCCGTTCTTACGACCGCCCTCGATAAACTGAGGCTTCATGTGATCGAGCTTGTCGCGCAACTTCTTACCCATCGCCTTACGCAGGGCATCGGACTCACCGCGGGTGAAATCGGCCAGCAGACGCGACAGCAACATGACCTGTTCTTGATAAACCGTAATTCCGTACGTATCTTTCAGGTATTTCTCCATGACGGGGATGTCATATTCGATGGGCTTACGGCCGTGTTTACGGTCGATAAAGTCGGGTATATAATCCATAGGCCCCGGTCGGTAGAGGGCGTTCATGGCAATAAGGTCTTCGAACGTGGTGGGTTGCAACTCGCGCAGGTACTTTTGCATACCGGCCGACTCGAACTGGAAGGTACCCACCGTGCGCCCGTCGCTATAAAGCTTATAGGTGACCGGATCGGCTATATCGATGGTATCGATGTCGATATGGATGCCGCGGCTTAACCGGACATTCTCAACGGCTTCTTTGATGATGGAGAGGGTTTTGAGGCCGAGGAAGTCCATCTTGATCAGCCCGGTATCTTCGATAACCGAACCTTCGTACTGGGTCACCAGCATCTTCTCGCCCGTTTCTTTATCGTCGGCCGTGCTTACAGGCACCCAGTCGGTGATGTCGTCGCGACAAATAATGGTTCCGCAGGCGTGTACACCCGTTCCGCGCACGTTGCCTTCGAGCATTTTAGCGTACTTAATCGTATCGCGTACCTGAGGGTCGGGCGAGGCTTCTGCCGCTTGCAACTCTGCCACGTAATCGATGGCGTTGCGCAGGTTTAGTTTCTTGTCGGGAATCTTATCGGGCACGAGCTTCGTCAAGCGATCCGATTCGGACAAGGGCAGTTTCTGCACACGAGCCACATCCTTGATCGCCGACTTCGTGGCCATGGTGCCGTAGGTAATGATATGAGCTACCTTTTCGGACCCGTACTTTTCGGTTACCCAACGAAGCACTTGTCCGCGACCGTCATCATCAAAGTCGATATCGATATCGGGAAGGGAGATACGGTCGGGATTGAGGAAACGCTCGAACAGCAGGTCGTACTGAATAGGGTCTATTTTCGTAATCTGCAAACAGTAGGCAACGGCCGATCCGGCAGCCGAACCACGTCCGGGACCCACCGAGACTCCCATACTGCGGCCGGCGGCAATAAAGTCCTGCACAATGAGGAAGTAGCCGGGGAAACCCATCGTCTTCATGATGTACAACTCGAAAACCAAACGTTCCTTGACCTCGGGTGCCAACGGGTCGCCATAAAACTTCTTGGCTCCTTCGAACGTCAGCTTAGCCAGGTAGTCGGCTTCGAGTTTGATACGATAGAGTTTATCGTATCCACCCAGCGTTTTTATTTTGTTGTTGGCATCTTCCTCGCTGAGCACCACATTGCCATTCTCGTCGCGGGTGAACTCATTGAAAAGATCCTCTTCCGTATATTTCTGACGATAGCCCTCTTCTGTACCAAACTCTTCGGGGATATCGAAAGTAGGCATAATAGGGGCATGGTCGATGGAGTAATATTCTACTTTATCGAGAATCTCGAGCGTGTTGCTCAAGGCTTCGGGCACATCTTCGAAAAGCCGGTTCATCTCCTCCCGGGTCTTCATCCACTCCTGCTTGGTGTAGAGCATCCGCTTGGGGTCGTCAAGATCCTTGCCGGTACTCAAACAAATGAGTCGGTCGTGCGCCTCTGCATGTTCTTCGTTTACAAAGTGAACATCGTTGGAGCAGATCAGCTTAACACCATATTTACGAGACAGCTTGATCAGGTGCTCGTTAACGTTGGCCTGCAAGGGATACGCCTCATAATTGGCACGCGGCACGGTGGCTTTGTGGCGTTGAAGTTCGAGGTAATAATCGTCACCAAACAGTTTTTTATACCAGCGCACAGTCTCTTCGGCTTCATCAAGCAATCCTTGTGTGATTTTGCGAGGCACCTCGCCACCCAGACAAGCCGAGCAAATGATTAATCCCTCGTGGTATTTTTCAAGATCGTTTCGGTCGGTACGCGGACGCATATAGTACCCTTCGGTCCATGCGCGCGACACCAGTTTGATCAGGTTGTGATAGCCTTTTTCGTTTTTAGCCAATACGATAAGGTGGTAACCGCTCTGATCGGGTCTTCCCTCTTTTTTATCCATGGTGCGGCGAGCCACATACATCTCGCAACCAATAATCGGCTTAAAAAGTTTCGCTTCGGCTTCGGCTATTTGTCGCTTGCAGGTGGCTATTTCATCCTCCTTATTTTCACATTCGACTTTCCCCTGCTCAATGGCTGTAATGCGCTTCTTGAGTTGTTTGATTTCGCCCCTGGGTCCGCTGTTTTTCTTATTGACGTAGTTGGTGAATTCTTTAATTCCAAACATGTTACCATGATCGGTAACGGCAATCCCTTTCATTCCGTCCTTCATGGCTTTGTCGACCAACGCACTGACGCTGGCCTGACCATCTAAAAGAGAATACTGAGTATGAACATGTAAATGAACGAAATCCTGCATAGTGATAGTTGATGATTTGAAGGCATAAAAGTACTACCTCTGGCGTTACGAACAAAAATAATAGGCTAAAAGTTATCAACATCGGTATTTCTCTGCCCATTTACTTGCTCGGTTTTCAAAATTAGTATATTTTTGCAGACTATTATCATTAAACTCCACACATGGGCCGACTTAAAAAATTAAAGAAAATCCGTATCCATCATGAAGGAACACATATTTTATGGGGTAGCTTCGTATTGTTGCTTGCCATTAATGCCGCTCTTTATTTTGGAATCGACTGTAAGATACCGTTTTATCTGATAGCCTTAACCAGTACCGTTGTCTATTTGCTGATGGTCAATTTCTTCCGCTGTCCGATACGTCTTTTCGGTCAGGACACTGAAAAAATTGTCGTAGCTCCGGCCGATGGCAAAATCGTAGTTATCGAAGAGGTGGACGAACACGAATATTTTCACGATCGCCGCATCATGGTATCTATCTTTATGAGTGTACTCAACGTACATGCCAACTGGTATCCGGTAGACGGTGTAGTGAAGAAAGTAGGTCATGAAAACGGAAAATTCATGAAAGCATGGCTGCCCAAAGCCAGCACAGAAAACGAACGTTCGATGGTAGTTATTGAAACTCCCGAAGGAGTGGAAGTAATGGCACGACAAATTGCAGGAGCGATGGCACGCCGTATTGTTACTTACGCCGAAGTAGGCGAAGAGTGCTACATTGACGAGCACATGGGATTCATCAAATTCGGTTCACGCGTGGATGTGTACCTTCCCTTAGGCACTGAGATTTGTGTCAGCATGGGACAATTAACGACCGGTAACCAAACAGTTATCGCCAAACTCAATTAATCAAAACCTGTCACGATGGCAAACGCTCTTACTCGTCATATACCGAATACGGTTACCTGCTTCAACTTGTTCTCGGGCTGTATTGCCTGTGTCATGGCTTTCGAAGGTAACTATCAAGCTGCTCTCGGCTTTATCATCTTAAGTGCCGTTTTCGATTTCTTCGATGGCATGCTGGCTAGGCTATTAAAAGCACCATCGGCTATTGGTAAAGAATTAGACTCCCTAGCCGATGATATCAGTTTTGGTGTAGCACCATCATTGATTATCTTCTCTTTTCTAAAAGAAGTATCTTATCCCGATTTTCTGTTGGGAGTAAAAGAATATATTCCTTATTTAGCCTTCCTCATCGCCGTCTTTTCGGGGTTGCGATTGGCCAAGTTTAACGTGGACGAGCGGCAAACAAGTTCCTTTATCGGACTGCCAACTCCTGCGAATGCACTATTTTGGGGTGCTCTCATTGTAGGAGGATATGATTTCTTATTGGCGCATTTCAACGTTATCTACCTATTGATAGCAGTCTGCCTTTTTTCATGGTTACTCATTGCAGAGATTCCCATGTTCTCACTGAAATTCAAGAACTTATCATGGAAGGACAATAAGATCAGTTTCATTTTTCTTATCGTTTGCGCACCGTTATTGATCTTTCTGGGCATCAGCGGATTTGCAGCGATCATCGCTTGGTATATCATACTTTCACTTTTTACAAGAAAAAATAAATAAACAATCCTTTTGGCACGTTTGTTGTACTACCAGTTTCAAACAACGTATAAAACGAATAGTCTATGTTTCATTTATTAGGATTCTTATTCATTATCTTCCTTGTTGTACTCGTCATCGGCTTATCGATTGTAGGCAGCATATTGCGAGCGGTTTTCGGCTTTGGTCGTCGTCGTTCTACACCGAAGGGTACGCACCGCACCTATCGCAACGTAAATCCAACAGAAGGAGATCCTATCTATAAAAATAACGAAAGCGAAGAGGTCATCAACGAGCCATCCGGCACTAAGCATAAGAAGATTTTCACGAAAGAAGAAGGTGAGTATGTCGATTTTGAAGAGATAAAAGACTGATACTGACTATTTTCGTTTATCGGCAAAGAAGGCTTTCATCAACCCGGCACACTCTTCGGCAAGTACACCTTTCACAACCACAGTTTTAGGATGCAAGGCATGAGCTGCGTACTTCTGAAAGCCACGTTTCTCATCTTCCGCACCAAAAACCAGCTTTCCGGTTTGCGCCCAGGCAATAGCACCTGCGCACATCACGCAAGGTTCTACAGTAACATAAAGAGTACATTCGTTCAAGTATTTACCCCCAAGCACATTGGCAGCAGCCGTAATGGCTTGCATTTCGGCATGAGCAGTGACATCGTTCAATGCCTCTGTCAGGTTATGGGCACGGGCTATAATGCGCTCACAGCATACCACAACAGCTCCAACCGGAACCTCGCCACGCTCGCTCGCCTTGGCGGCTTCGAGTAGTGCTTGTTTCATAAAATAAGTATCGTCCAACATAATTCAGGAAGAGGATTGGTCATTAGCGTCTCATATCATGTTCACCGAAAAGAGTGGGATAATCGGCCTCCATGTTTTTGTGTATAAACGTCAGAATCGTTTCACGTAGCCAGCGCGATTTGTTCGTTATCTTGTATTTCTCCAGATAACGATCCACAATGAGCTGCTCGTCCTCACTCATCAGACAAGTTATGCGTTGTTGACGTTTTGGTTCGTCAACTGACGCTTTTGCACATTTTTTATCTCGCTTTCTCATATTCTTTGCAAATTTACTTTTATTCTGTCAATAGAAAGAATAAAAAGCGTATTTTTGCAAAAAAAGTGTTATGGCAAAGCATAATGAACTGGGAAAAGCAGGTGAAAGTGCAGCAGTAGCCTACCTCGAAGGTCAAGGTTATGTGATACGCCATCGAAACTGGCGCCGCGGCCATCTCGAGCTTGATATTGTTGCCATCAAGAACAACGAGTTAGTGGTAATCGAAGTAAAAACCAGACATGACACCCACTTCGGACAGCCCGAAGAAGCGGTAGATCAACAAAAGATCAGACGAACCGTACGTGCTACGGATGCATACGTTAAGTTTTTTCAGCTAGATGAAACCATTAGATTCGATATCATCACGGTGGTAGGTGAGCCTGGAACGTTTCAAATCGAGCACTTAGAAGATGCCTTTTACCCACCACTCTTTTAAACAAATACAGGTATGGATATAGAAACACTCAGAGAGTATTGTCTCAGTAAAAAAGCAGTGACAGAATGTCTGCCATTCGATGAATACTCACTTGTTATGAAAGTAATGGGCAAGATGTTTGCCCTTATCGATCTCGAAGGAGGCAATAGTATCTCTCTCAAATGCGACCTTGTTTACGCCATTGAACTACGCGAACAATACGCATCTATCGAAGGTGCCTATCACTTCAACAAAAAATATTGGAATCAAGTATCACTAACCGGCGATGCAGGCGATACCTTGATTAAGCAACTGATAGACCACTCTTACGAAGAGGTTTTAAAGAAGTTTACTAAAAAGCTACGTACCGAATATGATGCACTCCCCTGAAATGTTTCCTGTACCTTTACTACATCTCGAACAGACAGATTCGACCAATCATTATCTGAAAACAATCTGCGACGAGTCCTCGGTAACGGAGTTAACAACCGTCGTTGCCGATTATCAAACCTCCGGCAGAGGTCAACGAGGCAATAGCTGGGAGTCGGAAGCAGGTAAGAATTTAATGTTCAGCTTCGTGCTTTATCCTACCTTTCTGGAAGCCCGCCGGCAATTCCTTCTCTCTCAACTCATCTCGCTTGCCATCAAAGAAGAGTTGGATCGGTATGCCGAAGGATTTTCGATTAAATGGCCGAATGATATTTACTGGCATGAGCAAAAGATAGCAGGCATACTGATTGAACACGATTTAACCGGATGTTGTCTGGGGCGCAGTATTGCGGGTATCGGACTGAATGTTAATCAGACTGTTTTTCACAGTACAGCTCCTAACCCCGTATCATTGTATCAGATAACCCGGCAAGAACACAATTGCCTTGCTCTTCTATCTACAATCATGAAACGAATACAAACAGAGTACCTGTCTGTTCAAAACGGTGAGGAAGCAAACATTGCTGACCGCTACCGTGCCTCTCTCTTCAGAGGGAAAGGAATGCATCGATACGAAGATCTACACGGAGAGTTTATGGCAGAAATTATCCACATCGAACCCGAAGGCATACTTGTATTGCAAGATGATAAAGGGCAAAGAAGAAAATATGCATTTAAAGAGGTGAAATATCACTTGCTGTGACTTCTTTCCTATGCGCATAATGTACATCGAGAACAGACGATACTAGTAAATATCAGTCGCTTGCATCATCCTAATCGCAAATCATTAAATACTACCTTTCTTAGGTAAAATCACCAGCTTTGCAGTACAATATTTATAGCATGTAATGATTATTGTATTTCATAGACATTATCAATTCAGACACTGGCTTGATTAGAAATAGACATTTCTGAAATGTTAAAAGCAACTCGAAAATAGATCTCTACACCCACTAAAACCCTTTTTCACCACAGAGGATACAGAGAATATAGAGGAAAATACAAAGAGAAACGCAGAGGAGATTCTACGGAAACTTCTCTGTATTGCCTCTGTACTTCCTCGTGCCTTTTCTTTCTCTTCTTCTTCTTCTTCTCTTTTCTCTCTCTTTCTCTTTTTCCACTCCGTGTTCTCTGTGTCCTCTGTGGTGAAAGAGAATGCACTATGGTGAGTTTCGCTGAGCTAAGCTGAGCTATGAGGTGTATCTATAACGTAAAACGTCCCGTCAGTCTGATCGACTAACGGGACGTTTCTAAAAATGGCGGCTACCTACTCTCCCACTGTTACGCAGTACCATCGGCGTGATCAGGCTTAACTTCTCTGTTCGGAATGGGAAGAGGTGGAACCCTGATGCTATAGCCACCTAAATAAGGTTGACATGACAAAAACCAAAAAAGAATCATTCTAGCAAAGCTAAAGGGATATACCAACCATACACCTATAAGAAGAAAGTGTACGGGCAATTAGTAAGGCTCGGCTTTGATGTTACCATCTTTACACCTGCCTCCTATCAACGTTGTCGTCTTCAACGACCCTGAGAAATCTAATCTTGTGGCTGGCTTCGTACTTAGATGCTTTCAGCACTTATCCAATCCCGACTTAGCTACCCAGCGATGCACCTGGCGGCACAACTGGTAAACCAGCGGTCAGTCCAACACGGTCCTCTCGTACTAGTGTCAGAGCCACGCAAATTTCATACGCCCACGATAGATAGAGACCGAACTGTCTCACGACGTTCTGAACCCAGCTCGCGTGCCACTTTAATGGGCGAACAGCCCAACCCTTGGGACCTTCTCCAGCCCCAGGATGTGACGAGCCGACATCGAGGTGCCAAACCCCTCCGTCGATATGAGCTCTTGGGAGGGATCAGCCTGTTATCCCCGGAGTACCTTTTATCCTTTGAGCGATGTCCTTTGTAAGGCTCGGCTTTGATGTTACCATCTTTACACCTGCCTCCTATCAACGTTGTCGTCTTCAACGACCCTGAGAAATCTAATCTTGTGGCTGGCTTCGTACTTAGATGCTTTCAGCACTTATCCAATCCCGACTTAGCTACCCAGCGATGCACCTGGCGGCACAACTGGTAAACCAGCGGTCAGTCCAACACGGTCCTCTCGTACTAGTGTCAGAGCCACGCAAATTTCATACGCCCACGATAGATAGAGACCGAACTGTCTCACGACGTTCTGAACCCAGCTCGCGTGCCACTTTAATGGGCGAACAGCCCAACCCTTGGGACCTTCTCCAGCCCCAGGATGTGACGAGCCGACATCGAGGTGCCAAACCCCTCCGTCGATATGAGCTCTTGGGAGGGATCAGCCTGTTATCCCCGGAGTACCTTTTATCCTTTGAGCGATGTCCTTTCCATACAGAAACACCGGATCACTATGCTCTAGTTTCCTACCTGATCGACTTGTTTGTCTCCCAGTCAAGCACCCTTATGCCATTACACTCTACGGACGGTTACCAATCGTCCTGAGGGTACCTTTAGAAGCCTCCGTTACACTTTTGGAGGCGACCACCCCAGTCAAACTACCCACCAAACAATGTCCTCGTATCAACGAGTTAGAACTCAAATAAGTAAAGGGTCGTATTTCAACAGCGACTCCACAAATACTGGCGTACCTGCTTCAAAGTCTCCGACCTATCCTACACATCAATTACCCAAATTCAATGTTAAGCTATAGTAAAGGTTCACGGGGTCTTTTCGTCCCATCGCGGGTAATCGGCATCTTCACCGATACTACAATTTCACTGAGCTCACGGTTGAGACAGTGTCCAGATCATTACACCATTCGTGCAGGTCGGAACTTACCCGACAAGGAATTTCGCTACCTTAGGACCGTTATAGTTACGGCCGCCGTTTACTGGGGCTTCAATTCAATGCTTCTCTTGCGATGACATCTCCTCTTAACCTTCCAGCACCGGGCAGGTGTCAGGCTGTATACGTGATCTTTCAATTTTGCACAGCCCTGTGTTTTTGTTAAACAGTTGCCTGGACCTATTCTCTGCGCCCTACCTTGCAGTAGGGACCCTTTCTCCCGAAGTTACAGGGTCAATTTGCCTAGTTCCTTAACCGTGATTCACTCAAGCGCCTTAGTATATTCTACCCGACTACGTGTGTCCGTTTACGGTACGGGTACCTTCAGGATTAAGTTTAGCGGATTTTCTTGGAAGTATGTTTACACGCACTATTGGATTGTCATAAAGACGCTCCATACTATCAGGTTCGACTCTCGCGGCGGATTTGCCTACCACGATCAACATCTACACCCTTCAACGGACTATTCCGTCAGTCCGCGGCGCTATCACTGCTCCGTCTCCACATCACTCCTAAAGGTAGTACAGGAATATTAACCTGTTCTGCCATCGACTTCGCCGTTCGGCTGAGCCTTAGGACCCGACTAACCCTGATCCGATTAGCGTTGATCAGGAAACCTTAGTCTTTCGGCGAGGGGGTTTCTCACCCCCTTTATCGTTACTTATACCTACATTTGCTTTTCCACACGCTCCAACAGAGCTTACGCTCCATCTTCAACGCAGAGTGGAATGCTCCCCTACCAACCATTACTGGTTCCATAGCTTCGGTAAAACACTTATGCCCGATTATTATCCACGCCAAACTCCTCGACTAGTGAGCTGTTACGCACTCTTTAAATGAATGGCTGCTTCCAAGCCAACATCCTAGCTGTCTTAGCAATCTGACTTCGTTAGTTCAACTTAGTGTTTATTTGGGGACCTTAGCTGATGGTCTGGATTCTTCTCCTCTCGGACATGGACCTTAGCACCCATGCCCTCACTCCTGATATAGAACTAATGCGCATTCGGAGTTTATCAAGACTTGATAGGCGGTGAAGCCCTCGCATCTTATCAGTCGCTCTACCTCACATTAGTATAAATCAAGGCTGCACCTAAATGCATTTCGGGGAGTACGAGCTATCTCCAAGTTTGATTAGCCTTTCACCCCCACCCTCAGGTCATCCGGAAGCTTTTCAACGCTTATCGGTTCGGTCCTCCAGTTAGTGTTACCTAACCTTCAACCTGCCCAAGGGTAGATCACTTGGTTTCGCGTCTACTCCTACTGACTAAAGCGCCCTATTAAGACTCGCTTTCGCTTCGGCTGCAGATCTCAAGATCCTTAACCTTGCCAGTAAAAGTAACTCGTAGGTTCATTATGCAAAAGGCACGCCGTCACAGTTTACACTGCTCCGACCGCTTGTAAGCGCATGGTTTCAGGGACTATTTCACTCTTCTATTCGAAGTTCTTTTCACCTTTCCTTCACAGTACTGGTTCACTATCGGTCTCTCGGGAGTATTTAGCCTTACCGGATGGTCCCGGCAGATTCATGCAGAATTCCTCGTGCTCCGCACTACTCAGGATACCACTAGGGTTCAGTTGACTTCGTATACCGGGCTATCACCGTCTATGGCGCAACTTTCCAGATGCTTCTACTCACCAACTTTCGTCCCACAACGTGGTCCTACAACCCCAACTATGCCGTAACATAATTGGTTTGGGCTACTGCGCGTTCGCTCGCCACTACTTACGCAATCATTATTTATTTTCTTTTCCTACAGGTACTAAGATGTTTCAGTTCCCTGTGTTAGCCTCCTGCTAAGCAGGATAATATCTCTTCAAGATATTGGGTTGTCCCATTCGGAAATCTTCGGATCAAAGGTCATTTGCACCTACCCGAAGCTTATCGCAGCTTATCACGTCCTTCATCGCCTCCGAGAGCCAAGGCATCCGCCATGCGCCCTTGCTTACTTTCTTCTTACCGGTCACAGATCAATTATTTACACAATTGAACGTATGGTTCGATATATACTTTTAGCTTAATTACTATTTTAACTTTTTTGGTTTTGTATCATCATGTCAAAGATCGTTGTGAGAATACTTCGACAGTGTCGAAGTTGTAGGATTGACTTGCAGTCTATCCTAACATTCTCAAGAGTGGAGAATAACGGATTCGAACCGTTGACCCCCTGCGTGCAAGGCAGGTGCTCTAGCCAGCTGAGCTAATCCCCCGTTATTGAGATTCGTAGTCCCAGGCAGAGTTGAACTGCCGACCTCTACATTATCAGTGTAGCGCTCTAACCAACTGAGCTATAGGACTATGTTCAAACCCTTGCCTTTCGGCTCGGCTTCTTTTTTCTCTTTCAATCTATATTTTAAATAAACAACTACACGTAGTACGAAGAGGTTCTTATGGTGGTTCCTCTTTAAAACCTTGTTATAAACGTCGTTCACAACATACACTCCAGAAAGGAGGTGTTCCAGCCGCACCTTCCGGTACGGCTACCTTGTTACGACTTAGCCCCAGTCACCAGTTTTACCCTAGGACGCTCCTTGCGGTTACGTACTTCAGGTACCCCCGGCTCCCATGGCTTGACGGGCGGTGTGTACAAGGCCCGGGAACGTATTCACCGCGCCGTGGCTGATGCGCGATTACTAGCGAATCCAGCTTCACGAAGTCGGGTTGCAGACTTCGATCCGAACTGAGAGAGGCTTTTGGGATTAGCATCACATCGCTGTGTAGCTGCCTTCTGTACCCCCCATTGTAACACGTGTGTAGCCCCAGACGTAAGGGCCGTGCTGATTTGACGTCATCCCCACCTTCCTCGCATCTTACGACGGCAGTCTCTTTAGAGTCCTCAGCATGACCTGTTAGTAACTAAAGATAAGGGTTGCGCTCGTTATGGCACTTAAGCCGACACCTCACGGCACGAGCTGACGACAACCATGCAGCACCTTCACAAATGCCCGAAGGCTATGAACTTTCATCCATATTCATTTGCAATTTAAGCCTGGGTAAGGTTCCTCGCGTATCATCGAATTAAACCACATGTTCCTCCGCTTGTGCGGGCCCCCGTCAATTCCTTTGAGTTTCACCGTTGCCGGCGTACTCCCCAGGTGGAATACTTAATGCTTTCGCTTGGCCGCTTACTGTATATCGCAAACAGCGAGTATTCATCGTTTACTGTGTGGACTACCAGGGTATCTAATCCTGTTTGATACCCACACTTTCGAGCCTCAGTGTCAGTTGTACTCTAGTGAGCTGCCTTCGCAATCGGAGTTCTTCGTGATATCTAAGCATTTCACCGCTACACCACGAATTCCGCCCACCTCTTGTACACTCAAGACATACAGTATCAACTGCAATTTTACGGTTGAGCCGCAAACTTTCACAACTGACTTATACGTCCACCTACGCTCCCTTTAAACCCAATAAATCCGGATAACGCTCGGATCCTCCGTATTACCGCGGCTGCTGGCACGGAGTTAGCCGATCCTTATTCGTAGGGTACATACAAAGCGGAACACGTTCCGCACTTTATTCCCCTATAAAAGAAGTTTACGACCCATAGGGCCTTCATCCTTCACGCTACTTGGCTGGTTCAGACTCTCGTCCATTGACCAATATTCCTCACTGCTGCCTCCCGTAGGAGTTTGGACCGTGTCTCAGTTCCAATGTGGGGGACCTTCCTCTCAGAACCCCTATCCATCGAAGACTTGGTGAGCCGTTACCTCACCAACAATCTAATGGAACGCATCCCCATCAAACACCGAAATTCTTTAATAGCAATAAGATGCCTTATCGCTATACTATCGGGTATTAATCTTTCTTTCGAAAGGCTATCCCCGTGTGAATGGTAGGTTGGATACGTGTTACTCACCCGTGCGCCGGTCGTCAGCGGTATTGCTACCCTGCTACCCCTCGACTTGCATGTGTTAAGCCTGTAGCTAGCGTTCATCCTGAGCCAGGATCAAACTCTTCATTGTAAAAGTATTTTGATTGATTACCAAATTTACACTCAGTAATCGAATTCTTGCTCTGTTAGGATGTTGTAAATTTATTGACGTTTATTCAAATCCCTGTTTCATTTGTAATGAATCAAATCATTGACGGTTTTAAAATTTTACCCGAGATTCCTATCTAAAAAGACAAGTCTCTCGCTCTTGTACTACTTGTATTGTTTATGTAAATCTTTCAAAGAACGCTTCTTTAAGTATGCTTCGTTTTAAAAGCGGATGCAAAGGTAAGACTTTATTTTTAAAACACCAAAACTTTTGAGAAGTTTTTTTGTTTTTCTTTTTCGTCTCGTGCGCTTCTCTTGTCGTCTCTCTTGCGAAAGGAAGAAAAGCCTCTGCGAGCTTTTAAACAGAATGTCAATCTTTCAAGGCTTAGCTTCTCTTGCTAAGCGGATGCAAAAGTAGGCTTTTTACCCATACAAGCCAAACTTAAACACCTTTTATTTCGAATAAAAAGGAAATTAAGTTGTAATAGGCTGAATGAGAGATGTGTTATAAAACATAAGTCAGGAAGGGAGAAAAGGAAAGCAAAGAGAGAACACATTATAATATATACGCGCGCGTATTTTCAAACAATATCGTCAAGAACAATTAGAAACACACCACGTGGCAATCACCCCAATACCTTTGTCCATAGAAAAAGCTTCTAATCAATATAAGCAAGAAAGGTCGTTTCACCTAGATGAAACGACCTCTTTTATTTAATAATAGAAGCAGTAAATTAAAGAGCTCCTACTGTTTTCAAGTCAGCGTTTGTTTTACGAACAGCCTCAGCACTCGCCTTAAACTTAGCCATCTCTTCTTCGTTCAAAGGAAGTTCTACGATTTTCTCGATACCATTCTTACCCAGAATTACAGGTACACCACAGCAAAGATCATGTTCACCATATTCACCTTCAAGTGCCACTGAACAAGGAATCATCTTCATTTGATTGTGAAGAATTGACTCAACAACAAATGCTCCTGCCGCACCTGGTGCATACCATGCAGAAGTTCCCAACAAGCCTGTCAATGTAGCTCCACCAACCATAGTTGATTTTACCACTTCATCTATCTTTTCAGCAGAAAGAAAGTTGCAGATAGGCAATCCTTTATAAGTAGCAAAACGAGCCAAAGGAATCATAGTAGTATCGCCGTGTCCACCGATAACCATACCTTCTACTTCGTTAGCATTGCAACCTAAGGCTTGAGACAAGAAGTATTTGAAACGAGAGCTATCCAAAGCCCCCCCCCATACCAATGATACGGTTTTTAGGCAAACCGAGTGACTTCAACGCCAAATAAGTCATGGTATCCATTGGATTAGAAACCAATACAATGTTAGAACTGCGCGTGTATTTCAAGACATTTGACCATACTCCTTAACGGCAAGACCGGTTAAGAAGTGACGTGCAGCTCCGGCCGTTATAGCTTTTTGCGTAGGATGGCTGTAAGGAGCTTCTACGCTGATTACTCCCTGAGCATTGACGTTGATATTGCTACCGATCATTACACCGCCTAATACGGCTGCTTTGGCCACGGGAAGAATATACTTGTTGGCACCGTCGGCAATGCTGTTGAGCTTGTCTCGCAAGGCGGTTGTAAAGCTGTGCTCCGATAGCCCCATACCTGTAACCTTATCGACCTTGTTACCTAGCGATGCGATCAGACCGGCTGTTACACTTTCGTGCGAATTAATATAGTCCTCTATCTCCTTCAGTGTGTCGAAGGCAGACGATGCACCGCCTATCAACTCGTTGAGCCTGGTAGTGGTGACATAGCCTTTATCATTTACCCAAGACTCGGTGGCATATCCTGTTAAAGATGGGATATCGGAAGTACGTGCGTAACCGGCAAGAGCTTCGGTGAGGTGAGACTTGTTGATCTGCTCTGCACCTGATCCGGATAAGGAGGTCCACATCTGCGTTGCGTCGAAGTCGGACCCTACACCACCCAATACGGTAAGTGCCCCGGATGAATCGCGGCCGATGGTGGTTCCATCGATGGGTATACCATCGTAAATAGAAGGTAAATCTACATTTCCTAAGTTTGCGTAATTAACTAAACCGCCAGACAGTGCTAAATTAGCATCCAAGCTAATCAACCCATTCTCATCCCGCAGAACAGACAGTATCTTATCCTTTGTCAATTCATAAACATTATCTGCAGAAATTACCCCATCTTTGTTAATACTAATATTCTTCCCTATCTTTACTCCGCCTAAGATAGAAGATGACGCAATAGGTAAAGAAGGAGCACTGCTGGAAATCTTACTTTCTACCCAATCCTCGGTAGCATATCCGTTCAAATCTAAATTCGTTAAATACCCCTTTCTCTCCACCCATTTTTGCGTGGCGTAACCATCAACAGATGGAATGTCTCCTTTCTTTGCATACACATCATCATGATCATGGATCATCTCCGCATATGGCGGATTCTCTACTTCGAGACTCTCAACCTTCAACATCGTAAACGAAGCACTCTTACCTTTCGTGCTTCCACCAATTGTCAAATTCCCATCAACAATCAAGCCGCCTTCTACATGCTGATCTTCCGTGGTAGAAACATGGTCTCCACTATCTCCCCACACCCTTCGATCATCATTCCAATAAATAACAACCCCGGCTATAGTTATATAATCTCCCGGACACCCTCCATACGGATACAAATCCCAAACCCTCTCTAACGTTTCAAACGTCCCTAAGTCATGTGCATCCTTCATTTCAAATAATCATTAGCGATTGCAAATAATACATCCCCGTGTTCCTTGTCTTTATAGGTATTAGAAACTAGTCCAGCGATATAGTAGATAACGGGAGTGTACAAATTCCTGCAAACATCAATACTTCCATTCTTAATAGTAGGGAATGGAAGATATTTTGCCACTTTTACAGTAACATCCGCACCACCAACACACGAATAAAACTCCATTACCTTCCCTGTAGGGTAAGTTGTTATTGCACAAATCGGTTTGTCAATGCCTCCTCTTATCCCCGAAAATTTAGATTTTTGAAGAAAATAGAGTGGATCAGTATCTTCAATTGGCGTAACAACCGGCCTTCTCCAGTCATTCATCTGAAAAATAACAAGTCTCATAAAATCATCTGGAAGTAATGCATACCCCATCCCTTTACCTACCGTGCCACTTTCCCAATTCAGCGTAGTAGCAAAAGCAACCCCGCCATCCAACAAACGGGACGGAGCTGCCTCGGTCACACTTCTTACAGCATCAGGTATTTTCTGTTCTATGATAGCATTCAACGATAGAGTATAAACATCCTCAATAAATGACGCATGAACCTCGTTCTCGTCCAATGCTTTACGAACCTCTCTTACTATATCTTGAATGCTATAATTCATGCTTACTTCAAATTAGGAAATTCAATACCAAGCTCTTTTGCATAAGCGATAATATGATCTCTACTTCTTATTGTCTTTTCGCATCCTTTTGTTATCAGGTACTCTTTTGCTTCAGCGAAAGAAGTAATCTCACTCTGAATATCTTTCTCATCACCACCAACTATGCCGACATTTCCATTTTCAAGACCATTCCCTGTCTCTCCACCATTATTGTCAACACCACCGCCACTTTCTCCTCCTGACTCACTATCTAATACAACAGCTTCATCATCTCCTTCCTCTTTGATAATTTCCTCAATAGAAATGATGCGACCAAACTGCTCTAATTTTTCAATACCCTCCTGCACCTCATTTTCGTTGGTTCTGTACTGACTCTTTCCACCACAAACCGGGTCAAAATTGATCCTTCTCTTATTCCCACCAATTTTCAGATTAAAAGAAATTTCAGAAACACATCTATATACTTTAATCATCGTACTTTGAGTTTTTAAAAAGAGGGATCAGGATCACCCCGTCCCTCTTCTAGTTACACACTTCTTGTTTATTAAGCCTTCTTTGCCAATTTCAGACGAGCATGAGCCTTAGCATAACGCAAATAGACACAGCTAATCTCCTGCAATACCACTGCATCCGTATTACGAATACCAGCACTCTTCAAGTCTAAAATATTTCTGCTCCAACTTACAAAAGTTCGTTTAGTTAGAAACTGAGGATCAAGCACCAAGCCACAATCGCTCATACCGTTCTGATCGAATAACTCATGATGAATCACCAGCACTTCTCCGAAATCCGTATCAAAGCTCTTAAATTTGAGGCTCCAATTTTCCACGCTTTCCTTCAGTCTAAACTTATCCGATTTAATTTTAGAGAAAGCCGCAAGCATATCACTACCAGCAAACAGAATTTTACGCTTATTTCCAACGCCAACACCGGTAAACAGATCTTTCGTAATATCAACCAGCTCATTATCGGTAATCTCAGCCGAAGAAGTTGTATCATTCCATTCCCCTACGATGATATCCTTACCTGCCATCCACCAGATTCCACCGGTAAACCACACATTTTGCTTTTTAACAGGATGATTAGCTTTCCCTTTTACACCAAACAAAAATGTATTTTCCATACCCATACGCATATCGAAAATAGAATCCTCTTCTAAATCACTGAAATTCCAGTCTACTTCCTTGCTGCTTAATTTATCAAGGGTAGACTGTTCTACCTGCGTCATAAAATTCTGGCAATACTGCACCTCGGGCGTTGGAATGTTGTTAAATGAACCAGTCTGTGCATCAAGCTCAGCACAAGCCTTTCCCATACGGACAAGAATTGTGTTATTGGCAATGGTCGGAATCCAAATATTGTTTCCTTTACCATCCTTTTTGCCATTGACAGCATATACTAATGGATTACCAGATGCAGCTGCTCCAGACACGCAAAGAACCAACTCCTTTGTATCCAATGTCGATCCATCGTCCTTATATCCCATCACACCTACTACACGGATAGTATCAGCTTCACCAAACATATCTGGATCATTCACCGTAAGCTCCGCAGTATTACCCGTAGTTTGCGCAGTGAATTCGGCAGTCAACTTTCCTTTAATAGGACGCGTACCAACAGTATAATACTTTACCTCCATGCTTTTCGTGCTCATTGCTTTGGCATGACGGGTTATTTGATCTATGGGTGTTGCCATCGGTCGGATTTTGGTAATACGTTTGTCGATCTCCTGCGTATACAACTCATCAACGGCTACCTCACCTTTAGTTACGGTTGCGGCACCATCTATTGTCTTACCGCCATCTGGCAAGTCAACCGCTCCCTCAGCAAACAATACACTACCCGATGCACCTGTCACAAATGCTACAATCATCAGAAGCAAAGCCCCTGCAATTTTCCAAAAAATACTTTTTCTCATAATCTTGTTTTGATATTAATAAATAAATTATTTTGCTTTACCTCTCTCCCATATATCGTCAGATCCGCCTTCTCCATATTTAGCTAACGCACCTTCAATAACAGGTTTATTCTTTGAATTATCATTCAAAGCACCTTGTCCACCCAACTGCGGTGGCATATTTTCCGGCGTCGTTGTTTTCTTCTTCTCTCGATCTATTTTCGAATTCCGACCTCTTATTTCAGCCTCATGCGCAGCATTTTCCATATCCGCATCATGAGTGACTCCCTTTAGAATGATAGCCCATGTTTCTTTTGTAATCTTGTCAACAATAGCATCTTCCTGTATCTGTGCAAATAGCTCAAATGCCTTATCGGCATCCTCGTCACTACAATTTAATTCATCCTTTGCCGACTCCAATGCATCAAGGGAAGCAATAATGTTCTTCTTTGCCTCCTCTTCCATCTTGCTATTTTTAAGTTGTCTTTCAAGATAGGCATTGTGCTTCTCTACAATTTTATCTTTCATCTCCGGATCATCAAGTGCAGCGCGAATGTCATCTTGCCCGAAATTATCAATCAGATACAACAGTGGATTTTCTTCTTTAGTGATAGCCAAGAAGAGGCTTGCAATTCTGGGATCCTTATTAAAGGCATTCAAAAGCTTTCCCTCATTCTCTTTATATCCATTAAGTTCGCCGTCGTAAGCGTCGTAATCGTCGTTAATAGACCCGTAAACAGACTCCTCGTCTTCAACATTTAATTCAGGTCTCTTAGCCATCAGTCTCTCTAGAAACAATTGCTTCTTTGTCTTAACTTCTTGTTTTTCAGAATCTACCATACATTTAAACTTTATATTAGTTCTCCTTTTCGGCAAATGTACTCTTCACTTGTCTATATCTTTTTCTACATATTAACGAGCATTGATCATTTCTTACTAATTTTGTATCTGTCAGACGGATAGCTATTTGATTTTTTTATTATTATGGGAAGAAGAGGAAAGAAAGGTCGTTTTTTCGAGTATCGCGATGAGCGAAACGCAGATCTTCTGCGCGTATTCAAAGAGTGTATTTTATCCGCGCTACCCACAGATGGGATGTGTCAAATCTATCGAAAAATGGTATCGCAAAAGTCTAAAAGATTCTGGGTGTCAGAGGAACAGGCCAGGAAAGTAGTATCATATATGATGAAGGGAGGTGACATCAGCTATATGAGCGATAACAAACAAAAAATGTTTGCTGAGATATACCATCGAGTTTCTAAACTTCAAGACCAATATCCTGAAGCTCTCCTCTATCTATTAGTAGAAGAAGTTGTCTCCTCCGAAGCCCCCTGTTTCTATATGACCCCTGAATCAGCCAAAGTTATAATCAGTCAAATCAAAAAGAGATGTTACGAACAAAGATTACGATTATTGCCATTCTTACGGTAATACACCTATCCGGATTTTCTAGTTCAGTCTATGGCGTATCATCGTATTCTCCCTGGTGGACACATTTCTCTTATCCATTTTTTCATGGGAGTATCATGCATCTTATTTGCAATCTGTATGCCATATGGTTTTGCCTCAATGAACGAACTTATCCTAAACAAATACTAATACCAATATTATATACAATTACCGTAGTTTCTTCTTTTATGTATACATCTGGAAAACCAACAATTGGTATATCCGGAGCTATATTTGCTATGATCGGAATAAACATCATACAGATACCTACTCGAACTAATGTGATATACATAGTAAGCATCTTGGCAGCAGGATTCATTATGCCACAAATTGCAGGTGTCAATCATTTAATATCCTTTCTACTTGGAGGTATGATAGCGTTATTCACACGTAACATAAAACAATTCAATCATGACTACCGCCGAACTCATTAAAGAAGACGTAAAGCGGAAGCACACCATAGACAGTACGTTCAATCCGCTCACAGGAGAAGGAGCGCCGCTCGAACGAGTAAAACTCTCATTGCCAGACTATGCGATCCCCGTACAGTTTATTCCCCTATCTATGCGCAAAAAGAAATTGGTTATTCAATTAATCAAGTACGGATCCATACATGCATTTCTCAAGTCACTCAATATCCCCGATGACGAACTCGATCAAGAGCGCGAAAACCTAATTCGACAACTCGTATTCCTTCGTATAAAGCACGACTTCTGCTTCTGGGCATATTCCTATGTCAAAATTAAAAACAAGTTTGGAGGCAAGAACATACCATTCAAGCTCAATAGGCCACAACGCAAACTTCTGCTTGTTCTAGAAAAAATGCGATTGGAGAACCTTCCTATCAGGGTTATCCTACTAAAGGCGCGCCAATGGGGTGGCTCTACACTTGTACAAATATACATGGCATGGATTCAACTCGTACACAAGGAAGGGTTCTATTCCGCTATCGTAGCTCAAGATGCTGGTACCTCTCGAAAAATACGCGCCATGTACTCGAAGATGCTGAAAGAATACCCACCCGAGCTGTTAGGACTTTCATCTGGACGGAAGCTCGAACTTACACCCTATGAGGGATCACACAATGACACTATTATCAGTCAAAAAGGAGAGATAGCGCGCGATTCTGTTATTTGTATTGGAACAGCCGAACGTCCGGACTCCATTCGTGGAGGTGATATATCACTGGCTCACATGTCAGAAGTAGGGTTATGGAAAGCGACCGATGGGAAAACTCCCGAAGATATCATTCGTTCCGTTTCTTCATCTATTCTTTTAGAGCCGTTAACGATGGACGTTATCGAGTCAACTGCCAACGGAACCGGCAACTTTTTTCATACCGAATGGCTGGCCGCCAAAGATGGAGAATCTGACCGTACTCCTGTTTTCGTTTCTTGGTTTGAAATAGACATGTACGCGAAACCATTCAAATCAGAACAAGAAAGAGAGGAATTCGCTAACTGGATTATTGACAATAGAAATAATACAGAGGAAACATCACGCTCCGAATGCGGCCGATACATCTGGAAGCTTTGGAAAATGGGCGCCACCCTCGAAGCCATCAATTGGTACGTCAGCAAACGGAGATCCTACAACTCGCATTCCGATATGGCAGCTGAGTTTCCATCCGACGACGTCGAAGCATTCAAGCATTCCGGAAAAAAAGTATTCGACCAGTATGCGGTCGAGGAACTACGGAAATACTGCCGCGACCCTCGCCACATCGGAGAAATAAGAGGAGAAGCCACCGAAGGGAAAAAAGCCCTCTCCGGCACGCATTTCGTATCAAGCAAACAAGGAGCATTCCGGGTATGGGAGATGCCCGACAAAGAAATACACGTCAGCAACCGTTACCTGGTAGTTGTCGATGTAGGTGGCCGCTCAGACAAAGCCGACTTCTCAATTATCGCTGTATTAGATCGGTTTTGGCTCGCCTATGGCGACAAGCCGGTCATTGTAGCAGAATGGAGCGGACACATCCGCCACGATCTTTTAGCATGGAAAATGGCACAGATAGCCGAGTTCTATAACAGGGCACTTCTTGTTGTAGAGAGCAACACCTACGAAAAAGATCAAGATACCGATGGAGATCACACCGAATACATCCTCAATCAAATCGGCGAGATCTACCCCAATATGTACAAGCGCGAAGCCTCCGAGCAATCTATCAAAGAAGGTCGACCAACCATGTGGGGATTCCAAACCAACCGATTAACAAAACCACTTATTATTGATAATCTAGTCCGATATATCGAAGAGCAACTTTACATCGAGAGAGATAACGCTACAATTGACGAATACCTCTGCTATGAGAAGAAAAAGAACGGGGCATTTGGTGCTATCGACGGCAAGCATGATGACAAATTAATGACTCGCGCTATTGCCCTACATATTTCCAACAATATGCCCATACCTAAAATAATTGAAGATAAACCAAAGGTAGCCAAGAGGAAAACAATCTCTGCAGCAACCTTATAAAACCCAAAGTTATGAAACTGATTACATTACTATCAAATTACATCCACTACAACGTAGACGAACTAAAGTTAAAATTAGCCATCCGTTTAGCGGATAAAACGCATGCAAGAACCGGCAAACGATACTTCGTCATGCCAGACGACAAAGACAAACTCATCATCATGCATCGGCCATCATTCCGAAGCCTGAAACATACCGGCAGAATGTCATACTCCGCAAAAATAGTTGATCTCAAGCGTGAAAGTTTCTACTTCACTCCATACACATTTCAGTGCAAGGAAAAAGAAGCCATAACTCCGATTACTAGGGAGGCCAAACGCGTTATGTTCCATAAATATATGAAAGAATCGCGCATCACTCGAAAAAAGGAATTCCGTCTTCCTCTTTTAACACGTCTTAGAATAAGATTAAAATTACTGGTTATTCAATATAAGATGGCGGTTAGATAGAAATCAAATAGGGCGTTAATCTTTTAACGCCCTATTTGATTTCCTCCTATTTCATGGCCGTTTGAAGTTGCTGTACCGCTTGAGGATTAGCGGACTGTGCAATTTTTTGTTGCAAATCAGGAGAAATACCTTGGGGAATATTACCGTTTTCAACCTCTTCACGTTGACTCTTAATACTCTGCAGTAATTGATCCGCAAATGGGAAGTTTCCATTTTCAAGCAACTGCTCTATACTTATTTGCCCGGCCTTCCATATTTCCATCAAGAAATCATTGGCTATCATTCTATAAGCCGGTGTATTGGCACTTTCAACAATCGAAAGGTCAAACTCTACATCATTGATTTTCTCTGGATCATATTCCGAAACACCATTTGCATTCTTCCCAACAATATTAAGCACTCGTTTGCTATCATAAAACTGCTGTATATTCTTCACTTTTTTAATACTAGATTCTATGATAAAACTAGAGAATGATTCTAGCAAATCAAGCAAAGAAGAGGATGCATTTTGCTGCTGCTGCTGATAAAGTGAAGCACTCATGCCGGAATACCCTTGCTTCCCTTGCAGGGCTCCGGTCACTCCTGTTACATCCTCCATCAAATTCATCTGCAGCTGCAACATTTCAGATATGCCAATATTTGTACTTTTATTAGCGACTTGAGTAGGCACTTTATCCGTCTTTCCAGAAGTGTATACGATCACACCATTAAATCTCGCCCATTCATCAGAGAAGTCTTCAGGCGTCATATGCTCAGGTATACACTCCTCCGGAACCAGAAGAGCACCCTTAGCACTCGCACGAATAATAAAGTCATTCAACGTTATCAACCTATTCACGTATCGCTGTTGATCGATTACGTCACTCACGAAACTATGTACCTCCCCATCTATAAAAGGATACAACTTAATAGTATAAGGGTGGCTCCTATGTTTATAAGGTGTTTCTCCCTCCATCAAGCATTGCCCAAAAGGAGTTAGAAAACGATAATACCAATAGTCATCCATGAACCATTCGTATTCAATCAGAGGAATATCATCTACCGCCATACCTGCGGAAAGCCCCTCCTCTATCCTCGAATTATTTTCTGCCTCTATATTTCGAAGGTTACTTACCTCGTCCTTATAATAATCACCGTTCAAATAGTCATGGCATCTATATCTAGGCTTTTGTTCTTTTCTCCATACTTCTATCACCCGGCATAAGTTAGTGTCGTATGATGATAGAAAATCAATATTTTTCAGATCGCTATTTGCCAAACGGTCTGCGTACTCTGATAAATACCTCCTATCAGCAGCAAGATTGTATATTTCCCTAAACTTTCTGTAGTCATCAGGAGACTTCGCGAATGACACACATAGTTGTTCAAAAGTCAAGTCGTGTATCTCCCCGATAAGAGAAAGATCCCAATGTCTCACATCCCTCATTACACTATCAAAAAAGATATGATTAGAACTCACCATATCACTCCAACAGTCCATTTTATCGTTTCTCCACCCATATGTCTCCTTTTCAAACGCCCCTCCACCAATAAGAAACTCTTCGAAAATACGACCATTTACTTCTTGCATTCGATTAGCTTTCCAGTTGCATTGCAATGCGATACTCATAGTTTCGCCAAGCTTCTGTTCGTCCCTATCGTTAGCCGTACATGTAGGCTCCTTACTCTGACCTCTATAGGTTCCCATCACCGTGCGAACTAGTCGCCTGATTAAGTTATTTTTTAATGGGACACTACCCTGCTCCATGATATATCTTTCTTCGGTAATTGTCTTTCCATCATACTCTATCATATCACTCCATTGGTCTCCATAGGTATATCGTTTGTTTCTAGCACGTTCCTCGCGATATGCCCGCAAGCTATCCCAGCAATGCTGAGCCTGCAGCAGAATATCGAAGTTACTACCTAGTTCACGCGTTCTATCTCGCTTCAAACTATCCAATTCATCGTTTTCTGTTATTCTTGATTTTGGAATCAACTTTCTCTTTGCCATGATTATACATTTTTGACAAAGGAAATCAGAACAGATCACTTAGCTATTCTATCCATTAACCAATAAGGGGCACTGCAAGACACAGCACCCCTCATTAAACACACTTTGTACTTTACTCAATTTTACCAAGCTCTTCAATCATCTCCATCTTCAAAAGGTTGATCTCCATTTCGATTCCCTTCTTCTCTTCTGGATCTGACTCTTTAATGGCGTTTCTCATTGCGTCAATACCTGCCTTATATTCTTTCATTATCAAATATCGTTCATGCTGCTTAGAACCATTCAGAAAATCATACTTCTCTGCATATTTTTCAATATCCATCTCAGCCTCATTTTCATATCCCTTCAACCGCTGTTCCGTCTCTTTGTACTCATTTAAATACTGATAATAGGCATCATTCACCTTTCGGAAAGATATTTTATTATCGCTTCCGGTAAAGAATCGATTTGCAACCGGAACATTTCGCCACATACGTTCATCTTCATCCCAAATCATCGACAGCGTTTTGAATAACTGATTAGCCGTCTTACCCATACCGCCAAAATAACCCTCAAACACATGTTCAACTACTGCTGGATTCAAATCAACACCGCCCGTCATATATTTGTCGCCACCCGATACCTCATTAAGAAACTCAGCACTATTCACCATCCATTTAGCTGTTCCACTGAATGCCTTCGTCCATGCTGGCATCAACTCATTGTAATCATTCTTCTTGTAGATAGGCTTCCCGAAAAAATCTCTATTCGTAAATATTTGATAGAATGGTTTTCCTGCATCTGGAACAAGCACACTAATAGCATCCCCATTCCCACCAAGCGGATTTATAGGCAACAATTCCGTAAGTTGATTAACCATTTCAATCGAAGCCTTCTTTGTATCCAGCTTTCCATCAACCCCATTCATGTTCCCTCTACCCATCTGATACCACATCTCTCCAAGCCCATAAAAGGCTCTCAGTTCAATCGGCAATGGTATTGTAATAAAATGCTCTCCACCAACCCATAAACAGAAGTTGTTCTTCCTAACCCACTCTGGGAGATTATCATAAGAATCTCTTTTCTTCTTCCATTCCGCACGCTCTTCGTCAGTCATATCATCATCGCCATCACCGATAAGAGATTCAATGATAAAGTTATTAATCATTGGCAATAGAATTCCGGCAGCCGAAAATCCCCCAAGAGTAGTATAAAACTTCCCTCTACTCCTATCATGCAGTCCTTTTAAATTATTGAGTGACTGAACGGCTGCGTTAAAGAACAAGAACAAGCTCTTAATTGTACCAGCTCCAATCCCGCCGGCACCCTTCTTATTGAAGTTTACTGTAACCTCCTTGGCATCTCTAATAGAGTCGACTATTCCGCGTCCCATCTCCCGACTCGTCTGGTAAGTAGTGAATCGACTCACATTTTCCGCGCAACGGTTCATAAAACTAACGGCATCAACAATGGCATGTACGCCGGAACTCAAGCTTCCCATCGTACCATTCGACTTCTTAACGTGTCTATCCATCATTTTTTTATATTCCTCTACATTGTGAATTGCTGTATACCCAGTTTCTCCACCATTTTCTAGAAATTCGAGGAAATATCGATCTCTGGCGTTCCGCATGTCCAACCGACCCGATTTATACCGAGCCATAAGCCCAACAACTGCTCCAATATTCTTAGCAATGTTCTTATCAAATCGTTTAGCGTATTTCCAATTCTCCTTTATCCAAATTGCAGAAGTAGAAAATATTACGTCTCTACTCATATTGCTCAATACAAACGCAGGATTACGAGTAGTAAAGTTGGAGGCCAGCTGTCTATTAACCTTTCCAATCATCTGCATAAACTTGTGATCCGTTGCATCCGGGTTTGTCAGCCCATTTATCGCTTGCGCTGCCCTCGGATTACCATTTACAAATACTACATACTCCTTTCCACCACTCTTCACAACAACAGAGTGTTCGCTTTTCTCTCGCTTTGACGCTCGATAATCAAGACTTATCCCATTGGTAGACTTAGTCGCCATTCCACTCTTACTGAGTTCAACCATACGTGCTTCATGATTATCAATCGCCTGTGCTATCTCGTCTGCTGTCGCCTCAGCCTCTATAGTTGGGAGAGACTGTTCCCATACGGGATCATCAACTGTTCCGACATTCTCATACCACATTGTTTTCACTGTTGCTAACGATGTGGGGTGATTCAAAACCATGTTTAAGAACTTCTGCTTCATCAAGTTTCTATTTCCTTGCAAAATCCCGCTTTCGGCCATATTTCCAATTACCGCAAATGGATCATCAGCCATAGATTTACGCCCAAAGGCAGCTTTCACCGGAGCATTAAAAACAGATCGTTCAGACAATACGTATTCATATACATCACTTGCAACATCATCGTTCCATCCACGCAATGGAACGTAAAAATCAAACATGCCTTTTATTTTGTCATAAATACGCTTTGTCATCAATCCGCTTTGGTAAGATTTTTTCAAAGTCTGTTTTGTTGCTGCATTTATCTTTTCCCAAAGAACATCGCACAAATCAGAATGCATGGATTCAAACCCATCTACCATCTCTTTAGCAACTATTTCGAAATTAACTTCCTCGCCGGTGAGTTGAACTAATCCTGAATAATCACTAGCCCTGTTAGCAATATAAGATGGCGCCAATGAAGAACGGGTATTAAAAACTTCATGATCATATGTGGCCAAATCAATCTTTCCGGAACGAAGTTTACTCTTCAAATCGGAAACAATCGCGTCATGCTCCAGCTGAATACCATTGGCGAAATCCTTTCCTTCATCATTCTCTACTGATCGAAGCGCATCTCTCCATGCAAACTCTCTATTACGTTCCAGACCATGTTTGGCCATTACATACATCTTTACTTCATCCTGCTTCGCCCCATTCTTTATCAAAGACTTTACAGAATCCATCATAGGGATAAGAAACTTATCCTTGTAAATCTCCGTCTCATGAGCACTCTTGCTGCTCATCTGATTCTCTGCCATATAAGCATCTTCAAAGTACTTCAGTTTATCGCCGGACTCCTTTTCGATAGCCTCCTGCATTTTCTTTAAACCGAGCATACTATCTTGATAAGCCTCTTGCCATCGATACATCCTATTCTTTGTCTTATCCAAAGAATCTTCGTACTCTTGCTTGGCTATACCCTCAGTGTCCGAATTATCAGTATCCTGTATAATACTAAAGCTATGAGTTGAACTATTCAAGAATATCTGGTCTTTACGATACACATCCTCGGTCTCTCTGGAAAGACTATTTCTACGTTCTTCAAATGTCATATCCATTCGCGACTGAGCATTACGCGCCTCTACTTCACCTGCGATGCGGTGATATCCCTCTTTTTTAAAAGGCGCATTTCCGCGATCAACATATTCTTTATATTTCTCATTGAACTTTTTTTTATTAAACCTTTTACGCATAAATATTAATGCATTCAATGCTCGTTTCCCATCTTCCGTCCTTTCGAAATCAGAGCGAAAAAGATCATAGCTTCGATCATTAAGAAATTTGCCTACAGCAGCGTATGGATTATCCGGATTTCTTAACGATCTATCTAACCTTGAAATCTCAACTGACATAGATGAAGGATCTTCGAATATAGAGGGATTTCCACCTACAGCAAATCCTTCGATTTCTTGTATAGCATGTTGCACCTCATGAATCAGTACGCTTATCAATGGCATACGTATTACTCTGTCGTTATTATAATCAATAATAAAATCAGGATGAAGCTCTCCGTTAGTAATATACCCTATATCCAACCTAATAGTAAGTCCATCAAAAGAACCTAAGGCGTTTTCTATATCCATATCGGTAAACTCGACTCCAATACCACCCAATTGCGGGTATGCATCAAACAAAGAATCATCATTGTAAAGTTCTCCAAGCATACAAGTATATGTATCGCCAAATGAGTTAGACAAATGAACATCTTTATTGACTTGTCCATCTTCAGTTTCATATCTCCATTTTCCATCAGCACCTCGCTCCCAACCTGTAGCCATTTTGATAGAACTGGCACCTTTATCCGAATTTTCCATTTCACGGGCTACATTCAAATTATCAAGCCTGACAGTTGCTTCACCTGCTCGATCAAGGCCATATGCACCCTTCTCGCCAACGAAGCGGAAACGGACTACATTTTCGACAGAATTATCTTTGTGGGGTATAACATCGGCATCTTTAGCAGATTCACGCATTACAACATCCTTTGCCTTAGAAAAGATATCGTTGTTTCCAATTTGATTCTCATAACTCCTCCAAAGAATATATCTCAAATCGGCATCATTTATCGGAGCGCGCATTTCAATGCCAACTTTCGATAGCATTTCCATGAAGAAATCCTTAATCTTTCGCCAGGCACTCTTTTCACTTACATCATCAAACCCGCGCTCGGCAAGTACTGCCAAATACTCTTCCGTAGCTACCCGAGTATCAAATCCATGCTTACGAGAAAGAGCGGTTATCTTTTCTCGGATCACCCCATCTACATCTCGATACACTTTGTCTAAGAATGAATCAAACTCACCACCAAACATATCCCGCAGCCCCTTATGGGCTACAACCTCATGAAGTATTGTAGATTGCACATCTTCCACACTTGAAGCGTTCGGGAGTACAATCACTATCTCTCCAGTAGATGAGTCAAACCAGCCTTTAGAATCCCTCTTCCGCTGTTGCAATTTAGGATTATCATCTACAATTTCCCACACATTGTCCACTACACGAATATGAGTATTCAGCTTGTCAGTTAAAGACTGGATTTCATTACGAATACGACCAACAGAGACTACCCTTTCTTTTCGACTGGTTTCACTTTCGACTCCTCCATTGGCTCCGATACTTTCTCTATCTGTTCCTCTTGAAATATCGAATTCTTCTCCCAATAATCCAAGAACTCCTTTTTTAGAATGTGAGGTTTTTGTATTTCCTGTTCTTGCTTCTCTTTCTGAGTCCGCATATCCTCCAGTTCCTCGTCGCTCCAAAACAGTTTGTTCGATATCTCCTCGTTTATATGGATCCACCGAGGTTTTGCTTTCGTTTCTTCTTCGCTCATAATTTGATAATATTTTATTAATTAAAGGCAATATCTTTGAAATAGAGTCATCTTTCAAATTTTTGATCATCCATTCAGAAACATAATTAGAGGATATTTCGCCAGTAAAGAGTCTTGCAAGTAAATCTTTTTTTTGAAGTTCACTTCCAATATAAGCAATCAATTCGTTTACCTTTTGATATACATCTCCACTTTCATACCCAGGAAGAAACTCATTAAGCTGTTCTTCTCCAATCTCATTTCCAACCTCCTCAACTTCATCCACAGAAAGTTCAGTCCGTACAAAAGTATGAAAAACTTCATGAGCAACATACTTTTTCATAACATTTTCATCATTAACAACAGAGCTATCAATCAATATTGTGCCATTACTCATGTTTATGGCAGGCCCCTCTACTTCTTCAATTCCATTTTCTTTCAGCTTATCAACAAATGCGTCGTGATCCAAGACTGAGATAATGTCATCTACCATAAACTGTGACGCAAACTCATTTGCAGATGTTTGTAGATTATCTATTTCTTTTGAGCGAAACCGAATGTCATCATTCTCTTTTGAATACTCACCATTATTTTCTGTTGCAGATTTTATTTGATTAGGATAAAATGCTACATATGTTGGTATTTCCTCATTCAAACTTATTTTATCTGCAATAACCCCATCTCCGATATCCATCATTTTCTTTGATATAACAGGGGCATAGTTTCTATGCAGTGGTTTTTTTATGTTCAAGAATGCATCTACTACATACGTCCCACCATTAAACCTTTTTACCGCATCTTTATCTTTGGCAAAGTAAAAGCCATTACGCTGAACCTTATCGTGATTGAATGAGAAAAACTCACTATCTGTCCCATGATACACAACCATTGGCTCACCATTCTCATCTACAACCCTTGATGCACCTTCTGGGTTATTTTGCCAATCTCCAAACCAATCTTGAAATAACTTAGTTCGAACCTGTACCCATTGTGTAGGAGAAAGATTTGTGTCTACTCCATTGGGAGCCTTAAGGTAAGAGCCCTCGGCTTTCGCCCGTTCAATTATGCCTTGTTCCTCAGCTGAAGGCATAAACTCAACATCATTTTCATCCACTACACGGAAACGAATATTATCATCAGTGGTGGCATATCCACGAGCAGCCTTATATTCAGCAAACGGTTTCTGCTTCTTCGTCCCGTTTTTCAGCCATTCATCAAATACTTCACGCGGAACACCGGTAATATTTCCAAACCCTTTCCACCCCTCTTCATAGTTTGACATATAAGCTGCTCTAGCATCTTCTTCCGTGTCAAACCCATACATCGCCTTATGTTCATCAAAGGTTCCATCTTCATTTACTTGGTCTACCACGTACACGCTCTTTGGTTCGAGGTTATCCCCAAGGAACGTGTCAATATGATCTCCATCCTTACCCTTTGTCCCACGAAAATAGCCATACGTGTTGTTCATTGAGATTTCCCACTCCTTACCATCCTTATCAACGCCTCGGCGAACGGATCCTTTAGGATTCTCAATAGTAACATCATGCCCACCAATCTTCACATGCCCCATTCGATAATTCCCCGCTTCTTTTTGGGCTTCAGTCGGGTTTACATCTACTTTTCGCTGTTCGTCGTGCAATTTTTTCGCACCAACTACACGCATCGCGTAGTCAAATGGGTTCTCTCCATCTTTTGCTGATGGAATAGCAATTTGTGTCGATGCTAATTCTCCTAATCCGTCGATTGATTCCGATTCCACCACATCAACACCAGGGACATCAACCTCATCTGCGCCTCCTTGTCTCCCGATCTCGCTCTCATCAATAACTCCGGATCCTTCGGGCTGCTCAACGCTCCCGCCTCCCGAGCTTTGGTTAGGTTCTCCTTGAATATCCGCTGTATTTCCTCCGGAGATAGATTCATCAACCGATTCTTTTGTTCCTCTGTCATTTTCTTCTTTTATTAATTCGTCTGCAATATCGCCATTTATTTCATCAAAATTAAACGATTCAAAATATTCTTTCAATCTTTTATCCGTTGTCTCCATGTCCGCCTCGTAATCCGCAATACTCATGCGAGCAGCATTATTCACCCACATTTCATAAGCGTCATACTCAGCCTGTCGTTCCTGTTCGGCCATTCGCTCCCGACTTCCTTTTATGTATCCGAATAGATCTCCACGGGTACGAGAAGATGAAAGAATATCTATGATCGTATTACGTCCGGCATTTGCATCAGATTGATCGAAGAAGTTTGTACCATTTGAAGCATCCATCTCCATCAGTCTCTCTCCGGCTTCCTCGATACTCATGCCTCCATTTGATTTTGAAGAGAACAATCCAAACATTCCCTTCGCATCTTGATTGCTAAACCCTGTCTCGCGTTTATAATCGCCAAACAACAATGGGAGTTTGCCAGAGCCAAGCATTGCCGCGGTAAACTCTTCTGCATTCATAGGATCACCCATGGAAGCTATAGCCTCAGCCGTGACGTCACCCGGTTGCACGCGAGTAGCTTGTATTTGTGCATCTATCTCATTCCAATAATCTACTTGCGATTTAACATCCAAAACACTATTCTCCCACGCTTTCTTCTCGGATTGGTACTTAGAAAGATTCGTACCTACTTTAGGCTTTCCCTTCTGAAGCTTTTCTAAGCGCTTTGTAGCTTCCGCCTTTTGTGCCGCAACAAACTCATCCATTTCAGATTCATCAAGCCCGTAGGAGCGAACATTCTCAAGTGTTGTTTCTACGGGAACCTTATGGTATAGCTCACTCCCTTTATCATCAACCGGAATGCCTATTGTGCTTGGTGCTTGTTCGATTGAAACAGGATCGATCAGAGTATTGGCATCACTACTTTCGCTGGATGGCGTTTCAATAGGTTGTTCTATAATAGAGGTTACACCATTTTCACTTGGCAATATTTCAGAAGAAATGTTCTCTTTTTCTTCTTCATTTTTTATATCACCCGCGATTTCTTCGCCTTCTATGATATTTTCTGTTCCATTTTTCAGTTCTTCCGCATCAATTGGAGCACTCTCTCTAGGTATGATAAATGACAAAACTTCATCAGCTGAGAAAACATCGACATTTTTCTCCTTTCCATCATGACCTACTATTTTCTCATCAAAACGAATTTCAATATTCCCGTCGCTGTAAATACTCTGCACAACAGCAGAATGAACAACACCATTGATGTTTAAGTCAACCTCGCTACCAGCCTGCAACGATTCAACCTCTTGCACTTTCTCTTCTTCGTTGGGTGTCTCAATCTCTTCTGCATGCCGAGCAGATTCTTGCTCTCGAATAGATTGAGCTGTTATTTCCTTCATTACCTCACTATTTTCGAAGGACTCGACCTTATACAGATCTTCAACCGGACGCATCTCAATATTTCCGTTCTCATCGCGAGTAATAAATCTCTTATCAGACTGCTTGCGATCAATAATACCATTCTCCCCAATCACGATTGATCCACTGATAGGATATACATGTTTCTTATCATCAGTAGTCAGTGTTACATCATATACATTCCCATCGGAATGTGTTGCCCTCTGGATATATTGATTGGATGATGCCACCTTTTCATCTATCGCATCTCGAATCCCGTGAATCATTCCATCAAAACGAGATTGGGCGTTGATAAACGAAAGCTCATTCGCTACATCTTCTCCGGCCTCCGACCTCTGCCTCATCAATTCATATCGAGTATTCTCATCAGCAGAGATAAACTCATCATCCAATTTACTTTCAATGGCTTCAAGCTCTTTCGCGGCCAGCCGCTTTTCTCTTCTGTCAGCCTCCGCTAGTTTATATCCTGCATCAAAATTGACCTGCGCTTGAACTATCTCATTGGGAGTATCACCCTCAGTCTTTCTCTTTAAATCTGCGAGATTAGCACCATGGTATGCTTTTAGTCTTCCGGCATATAGCAATACAGACTGCTTTTGTTCATCACTTATTTCCCGATCAGACATTGTTTCCGAAAGAATGGAGTGCAACTCTGCATCATCCGCTTCATCAATACGATCCTTCAATGGCTCCCAACCATCACCAATTGCATTCGATGCCTCCATGCCGGCCTCATTTAATTTCTTTTTCTCTTTATATTTCTGCTTTGCATATCCAGCTGTTTTGATACCTGAGAAGAATCCACCAAAAGCAGAAACGCCAAGGAACGTATCAATCTGAGTATCCACATCAACAAGATCCGACAATTTATTATCGCCAACCGTTAATGCGTTCATCGCCATTCCCGCTTGTTCTTCCAAATACTCACCGATAGTACCATTCCATTGCGTTCTCTTCTGGAAGTCATTCACTATTTTAGCGGCATCACTCGATTTTACACGTCCTATTATATCGTTCACCTTCCCAAGTCCGATCTTATTCATCGACCTTCGGCCAACATTCTCAATAGCATTACCAATAGGAACAAAATGCTGCCCTAATAATTCTGATACATATTCTATCGTACTTGCGCCATAGGCCTTTGCGAATGCTTTAACTCCATCGTCACCATCCTCCATGCGATCAAAGCGATAATATCCATCAGAGTCAATCGTACTCTTAACTTCTCCCAACATTCGATCAACAGCATCGGAAGAAGTACGAACGACACCCGTAGTTCCTGCCATTGCAGCAGCGCCGGCCACATCACCTGCAGCACGGGCAGATACACGGGCAATCTTTCCAATAGTACTCTTTGCTGCTTCTTTACCGAATTTCGAAATAAGTTGCTTTGTAGCAGCCTTACCAACGGCGGCACCGGTACCAGTAGCTGGATTAATCATAAACTCAGCCATAAAAGGAAGTGATTCGGCTGAAGTAGAACCTGCCTTATACCCTCTTCCCAAGTCTCCAGAGAATTCACCTTGAGCGGCGGCTTCTAAAGCAACGGCATCAAGAAGAGCATCTTCTTCAGCCGACAACGCTAAACCTTTCGACTGCTTATCAACAGCAGCTGCGAAAGCAACGTTAGACTGCAAGTCTCTTGCTCCAAAATCCCATGTACTAGCCTTTGATACTTTCTCCCAAAAACCGCGACCAAAACCGGACACAAAAGACGTATCGCCCTTTTTCTTTGCCTCCTCGATCATATTAATCGTATCATCAGCCTTTTCCCCACTAATACGAGCTAAATCCTTATTCTTTTCAGCTTTCACTTGTGCATCGGTAACCGTTCTTATACCACTACCCATCACAGGATTAAGAGCGGAAGCCATAGCAGTAAACGGATTACTCAAAGCGTCATAATCAGCTTTCACCTTATCCGCACTTGCATTAAGGTGCATTGCGTCAGAAGCCTTCTTTGCCTTCCTGGCCTGTTCCTCTATTCGCTTTCTCTCTTCCTCCCTCTTCTGCGTATCGGTAGGCTCATTCATCTCCTTAACAATATCGAAAGGCTTATTTACAGGGATTGGAGTCGTCGGTTTATAATCCTCTACACTATCCATTACCTGAGTAGTTGACGAATCACCAATAACCGGTGCAGCAACAGATGAATTCTCATCGACTCTACCAGATGACCGCCCATCAAACAACCTTGCATCTTTGTACGACGAAAGAAAATCACCCCTCCTATTTACCGGAATATTATAATTCTTCCCGTTCGCTTCATACCGCTGCGTTGCATCCGGATAAGTCTTTTCAAAAGCATCGACTTCACTATCCGGGATATTATACGTTTTACTGTTTCTTTTATATATAGGCATAGTACTTTTTGTTTTTAGTTATTCTGCATATTGAGCGAATGGGTCATTATCTACCGAATATTTAGCATAAGGATCATCCTCAGTTTGGGCAGTTGAATTATTTCCAGCCATCTCATACCGTTTCCTGTAATCTTTCTCCACTTCAAGAGCAAGTTGCTGTGCACGCGGAGAGCGCATGATGTATTTATCCACAAGAGCAGCAGTTTGCTTCGCATCCGCACTCTTTTTCCCATATCCTCCATTGACCGACTTATAAAACTCTTTTGCTAGCTTTGCGTCCTGAGAAAGCAAATCCTTGTATATCTCACCGGCAATCTGCCCGGAATTCTGCTCCCAGGTGTTTCGACCAACATAGATACTTCTCTTTTCACCAATCCTCTTTGGTTCGGGAGCTCCGTTTGCTTTCTCAAACTGATACTTGCTATATTCTTTCTGTTTTCTATCTTGAGCTTCGATACGCTTATTCTGGGCTGATACGGAAGCCCACCCACGAGCAGAAGCATCTTTCTGTGCTTTTTCCTGATTCTCTAGTGACTTCTTATTTAATTCATAGTTCTTATCTCTATACTCCTTGTTATCGGCATCAGCTTTTTCCTGTCTTGCTTTATTGTAATCAAAGCGGGAATTCTCGGTTTTTACTTGGTCATCATGCCATTCGCCAGAGCGCTTCCAATTCGCATCATCACGTCCTTTTTGATAATCGAACACTCTATCTCTATCATATGCAGCCAACCTAGATCTACCCCATTCGTCTTGTACTTTCATTCGCTTATCAAGTATCGCTTGATACCTCTTGGCATTAGCAGCACTCATTGAAGTCTGCTCTACATTTTGGGCACCCTTACCGGTAAAGTATAGGTTAGAAAAGGCAGATACACCGTCTGCAATAGCAGATATCACCGCTCTAGACTTCTCTCTCTTCTTTTCTTTGATTAGCTCTTCTTCGGATGGTAACTGTTTTTTATAAAATTCATCTACGATATCACCCGCGCTTCTGAACTTAGGCTGATCTGAGGATGTAGATTCAGAGGGTAATGCGGTTGCCTGCACATCTGGCTTATCTACTTGTGCTTTACCTTGTATTGCGTCATTAACAGCATTCACCCGAGCAGCCGCTTGAGCATATCCATTACTCGAAACGGGAAGTGTAGGATCTGGATTAGACAGAATCTGCTCCGATGGTTTCGACTCTTCCTTCTGCACTACAGGTGCAGTTGACAACTTAGCCTTATCACCTCCATTATCATTGCCAAGTATCATTGATTTTATATCTCTCATACTGTAGGGTTTTTAGCATTCTTCAAAGTATCAAATGCTTCCCCTACTCCCGCACCTGCACCAGATACCCCACTGATCGCACCAGCGATACTGGCCGCTTTCTGCTTCTCTGCGTCAAGTTGCATTTGCCCTAACTGAGCATCGCGCGATTGATACTGTGCTTCAATGGCGTCCTTTCTAGCTTCTCCGTTTACTACGATACCGCTTGTTGTTTCGGCCAAAGCTTTATTTTGAGCTTCTTTCTCAGCTGCTATGCTTTCCTCTGTTCCACCCATTACAGCGGAAGCACCTGCAGAAGCCGCACTACGCTCTTTCATCATCTCCCTCATGTTAGTGAGTGCAGCCTGCGCATCAGCTCGCTGTGTACTATCTTCATTGTACCGTCTATCAAACCACGCTTGATTCTTACTCTTTTCGTCAGCAATCATCCTTGCCTGTTTTCGTGCAGACTTGGCGCCCATGATTCCACCGGCAACTGCGCCACCAATCTTCATAGCTCCTCCAATAATCGAACCTATCATAACTTCTTCATTTGATTAATACTTAGAATAATTGCGCTAATATATCCGCTTTACTTTGTATCTAAATTCTAAGTATTAACCAACCTACATGATTGTATATGATTGTAGTTTACATTTAAAAGATATGCCACAGCCAAAAGGAAAGACAGGAAACCCCAATGGTCGCCCCAAGGGATCAATAAATAAGTCTACACAGAAGATACGCTTAGCCTATGCCAAGCTACTTGAAGATAATCTAACCCAAATGCAAAAAGACCTCAAAGCAATTGAAAAGCCGGAAACTAGACTGAAGCTATTGATTGACATGAGTAAATTTGTCGTCCCGGCATTATCAAGCGTTAATGTAGATGCTTCTGAGGAAGCAAAGAGTGTATTTGAAGATACGTTCAAGAAATTAGCTGAAGAGGAGTAAGATGTATAAGTGGGGCGTCATATAAAGCGTGTAATGGTCAATTATTTTTTCAAGCTATTCAGTCGTCCCGACGGAGCAATAGAGCGCCCCGTCCGATAACCGACAAAATGAGAAGAATAGTTTAAATGATAGACCCACTCCCATTATCTTTTTCTATACGCTCCCAATCAAAAAAGTCTATTACTTTTTTATTGGCGTCCCACAACAATGTATAATCCCTCTCGATGTATACCCTTGCCAGTTTTATCGTAGAATCTGAATGATTCAACATCTCATCAACTCTATACACGTCTATCCCAGCTTTGTTAGCCGCAATAGTCGCGAAGCTATGCCTTGCATAATAAAACTGTAAATCATCGATTCCAATGTCTTCTCCTATCTGTTTTAACCCCATATTAATCATCTTATTGAAGGTATCACTAAATTTATAGCGATCATGGAATTCAAAAACAAACGAACCACATTTATCCTTATACTTATCAAATAAGCAACGAATCTCCGGCTCAACCCTCACTTTCAATTCAGCCTTATCTTGCCTACGTGTCTTAGTTTTCTGTCGTTGATATGTAATCACCCAATCATCTATCTTATTCGCTCCATATAAATCTGCACTGTTCATTCCCATTAATGCAAACGACAACAGGAACACATCCTTCGCCATATTGTATATCCCATATCGATTCCCTTGCCTATTCTTTTTGTATGGCAAATCTATGATTGCCTGTATTTGCTCAATGGTCAACGTCCTATGCTTGCTGATTGGTATCTCTTGCACTTTGTATTTTGAGAAAGGCGACAATGGTATTCTTATTATTCCCAAATCTTCATCGTTATATTCATTCTTAGCTAAATTATGAAGAGATCTAACACGTGCAGGATAAAGAGAAATAGCTCTTCCTCCTTTCTTTACTGATCCATCTCCTTTTCCACGAAAAGAAGGTTCGGTAGCGATGAAAGATTCGTAGCTAAGCATAAATTTAGATGTAATTTCACTTATATCAAGACACTCTCTCTTTAGAAATCGAGTCAAAGAATTCATCACAATCCGATATTGCTTTGCGGTGCCGAACTTGCCTTTAGCATCGAGTCTATCTGCAATTAATCTTCCGTATGCTATAAAATCAAGCTGAAACTTATTTGAATCCTCTGTAACGTACCGAACAACATCAGATACATCCCACCCTTCTGAGTTTGGACCAGCATTAATCAACTTCTTCTTATACGACAATATCAACTCATCGGTTAAATCAACTATAGATTGATTTTTAATCTTAATTTTGCTTCCTTTCTTTAGGATATCATTAGCTCCAACATAGTGTTGGGTTTTAATGTACTTAGACTTTCCAAGATGTGTCACCCTTACCTTTACATTGTAAGTTCCATCGTCCTTCTTTTGATGTGCCAGCACGAGCGCTTTAAATGTAGCCATAGATCTTAGTATATTTCGTAAAACCATTGTAAAAAATGCCTCCACAAATATACTGTTTTTATTCGGATAATACGGTTGTTTTGCAAAAAAGCGCATGATACAAACAGTTGTATTATTCACATAAAAAATCAATAAACATCTGGTTATTAGCTAAATATAAATAAAAGTCGGTGTAGTAAAAAAGTTAAACGGATTATAACTGCAGAAATTGCGGATATTCTTCATTTTAATTCCAGTTATCTTAATTTAATTTGGTGCGCAAAGATACACAAATGCTGATTAAAAAAAAACGCGTTGAACACATATCCCTATGTATAAACGCATTTTTTCTTTATTTTTTATGCTTTTCAAGGTATTCAACCCAGATGCGGGCAGCCTCTTCTACCATTTTAGAGCAAGGGCGCTTAGCATAGTATTGTGCGGTTCGTTCTTCGGGCGAAGCAGAAACCGGAGTTTCCTTCTTCAAACCAAGTAGTTCACCGCAATTGAGCGAGCCGTTTCGTAACTTAAATTCGGCAGCAAGCTCTTGTACTACAGCGTAGTTATGAGCCTTTCCTTTGCGGTCGGCACCATCGGTAGCTCCTGTTTCGAGACCTGCCAACAGGAACAAGCCACAAGCCGCACCGCACGTTTCACGCATCCGGCCGATACCTCCTCCGAAGGAAGCCGACATCCGGAACGCTTGTTCGTCTGTAAATCCATACAAATCGGCAAAGGCGGCAACAACCGATTGTGCACAATTGTATCCTTCTTTAAATAATGCGAGGGCTTTTTGTACTCTTTCTTCCATTTTCTATTGTTCTTATTTTTCTAGTTCCTCTATTTCCAGTTCCATCGGACAATGATCCGAATGTACTGCATCATTTAATATACGGGCGTTTCTCAGCATCGGCACAACAGACTCGGTTACCATGCAGTAATCAATTCGCCACCCTTTGTTCTTCGCACGCGAGTTGAAGCGGTAGCTCCACCACGTATACTCTTGCTTATCGGGATAGAGGGTTCTGAAAGAATCGGTAAAGCCTGCCGACAGAAAGCGAGTCATCCACTCCCGCTCTTCAGGAAGGAAACCGCTATTGGTAGCATTGCGAACGGGGTCATGAATATCAATCGGCTGATGGCATATATTATAATCGCCGCAAAGAACCAAATTTGGGCGTGTCTTGCGCAGCTCGGTTACATAGTGCTGAAACTCCTCCAGCCACACCATTTTAAAGGCTTGCCTTTCGTCGCCACTCGAACCCGACGGGTGATAAACACTCACTACCGACAAGTCGCCATAATCGGCACGAATAAAACGACCTTCGTAGTCGTAGACCTCCAACCCCATCCCATACTCTACATGGTCGGGTTCGCGACGGGTTAAAATTGCCACTCCACTATACCCCTTCTTTTGTGCCGAATAAAGGTAAGCTTTGTATCCCAGTGCTTCGAAGGCCTCGGCAGGATATTGCTCGGGCTGTAACTTAGTTTCTTGCAGACAAAGCACATCGGGATTTTCTTGCGCCAACCACTCGGGCAATCCTTTCGATGCAGCTGCACGCAGCCCATTTACATTGTACGTTATTATTTTCATATTTCTTGCGTGTGTGAATGATGTTTATACTTCTCTTCCCAAGCGAGCAAGGCTATCTTTCGATCCAGCCCCCAATGATATCCACCTAGAGCACCCGATGCCCGCAACACCCGATGGCAAGGGATTAGGATAGAAATCGGATTATTACCTACGGCCGTTCCCACTGCCCGGCAAGCCTTGGGGCGGTTCAATCTTTCGGCAAGTATGCCATACGAGGTTGTTGCGCCGATAGGTATATTCAACAGTTCGGACCATACGCTGAGTTGAAAGTCAGTTCCGGTCAGATGCAATGGCAATGCTTCGGTCATCGTACTCTCTTGTCCGAGTGCCATAGCCAATGCTTGTTGTTGATAAGCATCGTATTCGGGAAGGTACAGCGCATTCGGGAAGCGTTGTTTTAACTCCTCCAATACCTCCTCTCTACCGGTAGTAATAAAAGCCAGGTAGCAGAGTCCGTGCGCAGTAGCCGCCAGCATCAACTCTCCCCAAGGGGAGGGTTGATAGGAATAACGAATCGCTAGTGTCTTTCCCCCATCATGCACCTCTTCGAGATGCATTTTACTAATACGAATCAATGGTTCTTTTTGCATCATGCTCTTATGGTATTACGAAAACAACAACATAATATTTAATATAGATACGATTCCGGCAATGCTATATAGCACAAAGGTACTCCAACGGCTATTTACATAATCGCCCATCACCTTCCGCGAAGAAGTGAGCCCTACTTGCAGAAACACGGTAAAAGGCAACTGAATACTCAGAATCATTTGCGAAATGAGTAATCCTTTAAACGGATTACCGATAAAGAAAATAAGCAAAAGCGCCACTCCCATAGAGATTACCACACCAACCTGAGAGTGACTGTCTTTTACGTTGTATGCCTCACCAAAGATGCCTGCAAAGATAGAGCCTGCTGCCATACCACTGGTGATGGTCGACGAGATGCCCGCCATAAGCAGTGCCAATGCAAAGACAATGGCTGCATTGCTACCGAGCAAAGGCTCCAGAAGCGATTTGGCTTGTTGCAACTCCTCTACCTGTATGCCGCTTTTAAAGAAAGTGGCAGCAGCCAGCAGAATCATTGCACTATTGATAGCCCACCCTACAATCATGGAGAAAAGTGTATCGTATAATTCGTACTTCAACACCTTTTTAATAGAAGCATCGTCTTGTTTGTTGTACTCATGACTCTGTATCACCTCCGAGTGAAGAAACAGGTTGTGAGGCATGACTACCGCCCCGAGCACACTCATGATAATCAGCATACTTCCCTTGGGGATGGAGGGAGTTACCCACCCCTGCACAGCCATCGTCCAGTGAATATCGACCAGAAACAATTCGTAGATAAACGATAGTCCGATCACCGACACAAAGGCAATGATGGAGCGTTCAATCTTTTTGTAAGAGTTGGTAAAAAGCATCACCAGCACAAAGGCGGTGGTAAGCACAGATCCCCAGATGATGGGGATATCGAGCAGCATCTCCAAGGCAATGGCTCCTCCAAGAATCTCGGCGAGCGAGGTAGATATAGAAGCAAGAACGGCTGTTCCCAGAATAGGACGCGACACCCATTTGGGCGTGTATTGCGTGGCTGCCTCCGAAAGGCAAAGCCCTGTTACGATGCCCAAGTGAGCTACATTGTGCTGCAAGATGATTAACATAAGGGTAGACAAAGTAACTACCCAAAGCAAAGAATAGCCAAACTCCGAACCGGCCGCAAAGTTAGAGGCCCAGTTTCCGGGATCGATAAACCCTACCGTAACCAACAGACCGGGACCGATGTATTTAAAAACATCCAATCCCCCCAAATAGCGTTTATGATCTTTCCGCTTTAAATCTTTCCATATATTCCACATATTGATCGTTCGTTTTTTACTTAATGTTTGTGACAAAGATAAGCAATTAAAACAAACGAACAGCCTGTTTGGTTCGATAGTGATGGTGGCGAACTGTAATTTTAAGTCACAAACAAGGCACGGATTACACAGCAGTTACGGTTGGTTTATCCCATCCGTATCAACGATGCAATCCGTGCCTCTATATTCTATTTACGCCAAAACGCTCCTGAAGGGTATTTTTGTCTTAATATCCCATTTCGTGCAATGCTTTGCACAACTGATCGGGACAAGAAGTAGACCGATTACCACAACGAACGCCTTCGAGTTTTTCAATAACATCTGCTACCTTCATTCCTCTGACCAAGCGGGCAATACCCTGCAAGTTACCACTACAGCCACCCCAAAAGAACACCTCTTTGACTACATTGTCTTCTATGTCGAGTTCGATGGTGGTGCTGCAAGTGCCTTGGGTTTTATAAGTCGCCTTCATTACTCTTCGTCAATGACCGGCTTCATGTTGGTGTACACATTCTGCACATCTTCATCGTCCTCCAAACGCTCAACCATCTTATCGATAGTAGCCCGTTGCTCGTCGTTCAATTCTTTCTCATCGTTCGGGATACGGGTAAACTCGGCTGCTTTCACCTCAAAACCATTCTCCTCGAGATATTTCTGAATTTGAGCGAATGATTTAGGGTCGCCATACATAGTTATGCCCTCTTCATCCTCATCATACTCTTCTTCTACTCCGTAGTCGATCAGCTCCAGAATCAAGTCGTCCATATCCACATCTTCTTTCTTGGCAATGGTAAACATTGATTTCCAGCTAAAGATGAAGTCAAGACTGCCTGAAGTACCCAAAGAGCCACCGAACTTATTGAACACGCTGCGCACATTGGCTACGGTACGTGTTGTATTGTCGGTAGCCGTTTCTACAAAGACAGCGATACCAAAAGGACCGTATCCTTCGTAATTCATCTCTTTATAGTCCTTCGTATCTTTACCCATTGCGTTTTTGATAGCGCGCTCCACGTTATCCTTGGGCATATTCTCACGCTTTGCTGTAGCGATAACAGCACGTAAGTGCGGGTTATTCTCAGGATCCGGGCCACCGGCCTTCACTGCAATAGCAATCTGTTTTCCTACTCTTGTAAAGACGCGAGCCATGTTGCCCCATCTTTTCAACTTAGACGCTTTTCTATATTCAAACGCTCTTCCCATTGGTCTATATTTTAATTTTTATTCGTTAGTTAACTTCTTATCTCAATTTAGCATTCAGCTTCTCTTCGAGGTTCTTGACCAGTTTCGACATGATTTTGTCAATCACCTTATCAGTCAGCGTCTGCGTTTCGTCTTGCAGCAAGAAACTCACTGCATACGATTTCTTACCTGCTTCCAAGTTCTTTCCTTCGTACACGTCGAAAAGTTCAACCTCTTTGAGGAGTTTCTTCTCGGTATCATAGGCAATCTTCTCAATCTCGGCAAACTGAACATTGGTGTCGATCAGCAACGCCAAATCGCGTTTCACAGCGGGGAACTTAGATATCTCCGAATAACTGATTTTCACCGAGCGGATAGCCTTCATCAATTCTTTCCAGTTGAGGTCGGCATAGTACACCTCATTGTCGATATCGAAAGCCTTCAGCAGCTTCTTGGTCACTACACCAAACTCGGCCAAACGCTTTCCGCCTTTGGTATTCACCGTCAGTGCAACTGCAAAAATATCATTGCTCAGGTTGCCTACCACAAGGTTGTTGAGGTTAAGTCCCAGACGCTTCAATATGTTTTCCACATACGCTTTCAGTTCGTAAACCGTTGAGTTCTCATCGGCATGTGCCCAAGAGTTAGATACCTTCTTACCTGTCAGCCACAATCCCAAGTGATACTCTTCCGAGTAAGCGGCCAATACCTTCTCCGGATTTTTCTTCTCTCCGTCAAAGCGATAGCAATTACCATATTCGAAGAATTTCAAATCGGCATTCTTGCGATTGGCGTTGTGAGCAATGCTTTCCAAACCACCAAACAAGAGTGTCTGGCGCATACCATTCAAGTCGGCACTCAACGGGTTCATCAGCATGACCGTATGTTTCGACGGATAGCTTTCTAACCCTTCGTAGTAAGCGGCACGGGTCAGTGAATTATTTAATATTTCATTGAAACCACAACCCACCAACTGTTCGGCTACCAGATTTTGTAGCTTATGCGATTTATCAACATCGCCCTTGGTGGTGAGGCTGGACTTCAACGTCGAGGGAATCTCTACATTGTTATAGCCATAGATACGAAGAATGTCTTCGATCACGTCGCAATCGCGCTGTACATCTACACGGTAAGGAGGCACAGCAAGAGTCAATCCTTCGGCTGTTTCGCTCTGGATTTTCATCTCCAGACTGGTTACGATGCTTTTGATGGTTTCTACCGGAATTACCTTACCGATCATGGAGTTCACTTTCGCATACGCCAGGTCGACAATGAAATCTTGTGCAGGAGCTGCACAAATATCTTTAATTTCGCTCGACACCGTACCACCTGCCAATTCTTTGATCAATAACGCAGCCAGTTTCAGGCAGTAGATCGTATTATTAGGATCGATTCCTCTTTCGAAACGGAAAGAAGCATCGGTATTCAGTCCATGGCGGCGAGCGGTTTTGCGCACCCACGTAGGATGGAAGTAAGCACTTTCGATAAATACATCGGTAGTAGTCTCGGTCGATCCCGAATCGAGTCCGCCAAACACACCGGCAATACACATGGCTTCTTCCTTATTGCAGATCATCAGATCGCGTTCGTTCAGCTTACGTTCTACTCCGTCGAGTGTGACAAACGGAGTGCCTTCGGGCATGGTTTTCACAATTACCTCGCCTCCTTTAATCTTCGCTGCATCGAAGCAGTGAAGCGGCTGACCGAAAGCGTGTACGATATAGTTCGTAATATCTACTACATTATTAATAGGGCGTATGCCGATTAAGCGGAGCTTGTTTTGCAGCCATTCGGGGCTTTCGGCCACCGTTACTCCCTTCACCGTTACACCGGCATAGCGCGGACAGGCTTCGCTGTTCTCTACCGTTACGCGGATATCCAGGTCATGGTTTTCTACCTCAAAAGCATCTACCGATGGGCGATTCAACGTAGCCGAAACACCATTCTGCAATAAATAAGCATACAGATCGCGAGCCACACCATAGTGCGAGCAAGCATCGGCACGGTTGGGGGTAATGTCTACTTCAAGTACGTAATCGCTCTTTATGTTGTAATAATCCTTGGCCAATGTTCCGGGCACAGCCTCGGCAGGCAGTTCGATGATGCCTTCGTGACCGGTACCGATCCCAATTTCATCTTCGGCACAGATCATGCCGATAGACTCCACACCACGGATTTTTGATTTCTTGATGGTAAAACATTCGTCGCCATCGTAAAGTTTAGTGCCCAGTGTAGCTACGACTACCTTCTGTCCGGCAGCTACGTTGGCAGCTCCACATACGATTTGTGTTGGTTCACCGTTACCCAGATTAACCGTAGTAACGTGTAAATGGTCTGAATTCGGATGTTCCTCGCAGGTCAGCACTTCGCCAATCACAAGGCCTTCGAGTCCGCCTTTAATGGTTTGAACTTCTTCCACACCGCCCGTTTCCAGACCAATGGAAGTTAGCGCAGCCGCCACTTCATCGGGAGTCAAATCGAAGTCGACGTACTCTTTCAGCCAATTATAAGAGATATTCATATCATTAATTTTTTATTGTTTCTCAAAAAGACTCGCAAAGTTAATAAGTTTTTTTGGTTGGGGAGAAAACATTCACAATAAATCGGGATAAATCAAACAAATTCATTGGAAAACCCTACTTTTGCACAAGAACTAAAAAGCAATAGAATGAGAACAAAAGACTGGAAGGCTATTAAGCCTGCGAAACTACTGGTGATAGGCGAAGATTCTAACCTACAGTGGTCCGAAACCGTACCCGAATATGTGATGTTTGCCGATTACTACTTTCGCCGCTTCCCCGAAGATCATGGCGAGCGCAGTCGCAACGTAGAAGCCCGCAATCTGTTCAACTACATCACCAAGCTAACGGGCAACCGCGTTTCTCCGGAAGAGGTGTATATCACCAACCTGTGCAACGACGAAGTAGAGCCCTCGCCCAAAGGCAAACGGGTATTCATCCCCGAAGCAAAAGCACTCAAAGGTATCGAACACATTAAATGGATTTTGTCTGAAAATCCTACTATCGAATATGTATTGGCCATGTCACTGCAAACGAACTACTGGTTGCAGAAAGCCGGCTTTTACGAAGGCGATGCAGCCTTCTTAAAAGCTGCCGAACCTCGCCGTGTAGGGATGGAAAACGAGCAACCGTTTTACCAACCCGTAGATGGTAAGGCATTTATGGCCGTATGCGGCAAACTGTACGAGGCAAAGGACTTTCCGGTGAAGATCGTCCCCATCCTACCGGCAAAAGACTATCCTCTATCGATACAAAACATGGAGCGTTACGGAGAGGCATACGATCGGATAAGCGGATATTTCAGATAAATCACGAGAGGCAATCCGGTAGTATTTAATACGAATATTATCCATAATAAAAAGAGTACGTAATTAACAGCTAGTTAAATACGTACTCTTGGTGTATAACAGTACGTACTCTTGCATCCAATGAGTACGTACTCTTGCCCGGCTTGTTATTTGTTGGATTTTAACGAATGTAAAATTAGTCTATTTGAGAAAAGACACAACTGTTAAATGGCAATCTTTGCACCGTCGTAGCAAGCTTGAAAGAGTTGTGCCAACTCCTCTTTGCTAGGCTGACGAGGATTGAAACCCGTACAAGGATCTGCCAATGCATTAGTAGCAATATAGTCCAGGTTTTTCTCCCAAGTTGCTTTGTCTACACCATATGCCGAAACAGAATCAATAACTCCTATATTGAATCGCAATGACTCTATTTTTTGAGCAAATTCTTCAGCAGTATTCAGTCCGCAGGCTTCTGCCAACTTATTGTAACGATTGGTCACTTTACTATTGAAACGTATCACATTGGGTAGTACGATAGCATTGGCACAACCATGAGGAATGTGATACATACCACCTAATTGGTGAGCCAAAGAGTGGGCAATACCCAACCAAGAGTTGGTAAATGCGAAACCACCCATGGCAGATGCATCATGCATATTTTGACGAGCCACCAGATCGGTGGGGTTCATGACCACATTCTCCAGATTATCAAATATTAATTCCATTCCCCCTTTGGCCAATGCATCAGCGTAATTGTCGTCAATATTCGATACATAAGCTTCAATGCAGTGAGTGAGAGCATCTAAACCGGTATGAGCCGTAACACTTTTAGGCATTGTTTTACAAAGGTCACCATCAATAATAGCAATATCAGGAGTCAACTCATAAGAAACAACGGGGTATTTAACGCCTTTTTCGCGGTCGGTGATAACAGCCAATCCGGTCATTTCAGTTCCAGTACCGCTTGTCGTTGGAATGGCTACGAAACGTGCCTTGTCGCGCAAAGCAGGAATAGAAAAGGGCACTGCGGCTTCGGCAAATGTAAGTTCAGGATATTCATAAAACACCCACATCATCTTTGCCGCATCAATGCAAGAGCATCCGCCTAAACCAATAACCCAGTCGGGTTGAAATGCTTTAAACTCTTCAGCACCTTTCATTACCGTATCAACAGAAGGATCGTCTTCAACACCCGCAAATACGGTACTTTCAATGCCGGCTTCTTTTAAATAAGACAAAGCCCGATCAAGCACACCATTGCGCTGAACAGAACCTTTGCCACACACCACAATTGCCTTTTTACCTTTAATTTTTTTCAATTCTTCAAGAGAACCTATACCGTGATAGGTCTCGGCTGTAACATACAATTTGCTCATCACTTTAATTCTTTAAATTAATTTTTATGATGCAAAGGTACGCGACATGCGCTGTAGAGAAGTTATAAATTAGTGCCTATTACTTATAAATATGCGCCAACTGGTATTTTAATTCGGAAGGTGTGCAATTTGCTTTCGAAGCAATAAACTTATTGAGTGCCGACTGTGAGTCGAAACCTAAATCAAAAGCTATCTCTTTGATAGAATAATCAAAGAAAACAAGCAGGCGTTTGATTTCGAGCAAAGTACGTTCATGTATAACGGCCAAAGCCGTTTCGCCAGTGTATTGATTACATATCGAATTAAGCTTCTTGGTGGTTATTCCAAGTTGCCCGGCATAGTTTTGCACCGTGCGACATACACGAAATTGCTCCTCTACTAAATCTTTGAACTGCAGAAAAATAGTAGCTTCTTCTGTTTCGGACCGCGAAGGCTCACGATCTGTTCCCAACTCCATTAGTTGCAAAAGAATGATTTTTATATAGAACTTGATTTGCTCTTTCTTCGCGATAGAGAGATTCTCGTAAAGTTCCTTAATCTGTAAAACAACTTTACAAATAGATAAATAATCATCTGCCGAAGGACAAATATAATTAAGTCGCTGCTGAAGAGAAATAGTATAGGCACTCAGTTCTGTCTTCAGTACTGCCGAGCAAAACAACTCGTCGCAGAACATGATGACATATCCTTGTGCATCATCCGAAAAAGTGATTTGATGAAACTGCTTAGGAAATAAAACGGAAATAGTGCCGGCACTCATGTGATAAGTATCAAACTCGATACGATGGACTGCCGAACCTTTATCAAGAACAACTATCTGATAGTAATCGTGGCGATGAGGAAGTGTTTCGTCATTGGGCGATTCATGACAAAGCCTTTCTAAATTAAAGGCTATACAAGGTTTATGGGCCGCCTGAAAATAAGACTCTAACGTATACAAAGGTAAATCATTCATAAACAATAATTTGATAGACAATTACAATAAACAGCTACTTACTCAGGGGAAATCACTTCATTCTCTTCAGCTTTACAATTTCACCCAGGGCAGGAATGGCAACCTTCACATTACGCTCCTTGGCTTCGGCAGCAAATACTTTGGGGGGATCGTGCAGGGGTTCGTCCGAAAGATCGAACGTTCCATAATGCATGGGTATGGTTAATCCGGCTTGCATTTCCAAAGCAGCAGTCAGCGACTCGGAAGGCGAAATATGATTGGGGCGCATAAACCAGCGAGGTTTGTAGGCACCAATCCCTACCAATGCGTAATCGGGTGCACCAAAGTAATCGGGAACTTCAGAAAAATGGGGAGAATAACCCGTATCGCCACTATAATAGAGAGATAGCGATTCGGCTTGCAGCATGAAGGCACCCCACAAACGCTGTCCACCATCACGAAAAGATCGCTTACTCCAGTGCTGAGCAGGCAGAAAGGTAATTTTCAATTGTTCATCCTTGAGCTGCTGATACCAACTCGCCTCAATGACCTCGAGATCGGGAAACCAGCTTCGGATAAGCTGCCCGGTGCCCAAGCCGCAGAACAGTTTCATCTGCGGATTATTAAGCAATAGGCGAGCCACGCTTTTTCGGTTTAAATGATCAAAGTGATCGTGACTGATTAATAAATAATCAATATCGGTAAAGATGTCGGGATGGGCAGGAAATTGACTTTGCCGGCGCACAAAAGGAATGCTGCCAAAAACCGGATCGAACATAATCCGCTTGCCCGACAATTGCAGGAAGAACGAATTATGTCCGAGCCATATTAGTGAGTCGCCCACCACACCATCGAGCGATTGCAGGTAATTGACTTGAGGATTCCACTTCTCATCACGCTTCTCCTTGCGTTGCGGATTGGGAGAGAAACGCCACTTCAGTACGCTACCCATACCGGGGCGAAAACGATGCTGACGATTAAAAAAACGTCCGCGTACCGTCGGATTACCTCTCCAATGAGGATTGACTGTTGTCAACCGGTCATTTCTTCTAAAACAAATATGTTCGCCCATATAATTTATGTATCAAGAAACACCCGCAAAGATAACCGATTTATGTGTATCTGAAATGAAAAATAAATTAAACAGGGTGAATACCGTATAACGGGAGCTGCCAGCCTAAGCTAAACATATTGAGCAAGAAAACAACCAAGGCAACGACCCATACAATAAATAAAGTCCACTTGACACCGGTATTCATCGGAGACCAATGAAATGTTTGCTGCAAAGCCGTATAAAGAATACTCAAGATAGGAATAGCAAGTAGTGCAATACCGGCCATACTACCTCCTACCACCATCAGTGGAGAAACCGATTCCAAAGGAGCCCAGTCTACCAAAGGAAACATATGATACAGAACGGTTCCACCCCCGGCTAGCAGCATTACAAAAGCAACAAGCAAAAGCAGAAAAAGAAGAGCCATCACAAATAGCACCGGACTAAAAATGACCGCCAAAACAATCAGACAAGCCTTCAGTACAACGCCGGCTACCTGCACCAACGTATCACCCAGTTTCTGAAGAAAAGTACGCGGTTTGTCAGACTTCATATAATCGTTTACACCATTGGCCACCTTCTCAAAGCCATCGGTAACCGTTTTGCCGATATTCTCTACGGTAACCGCCTGCCCCCGCATATGAAGTTTATCGGTAGCCGTACGCGCCTCGGGTATTACAATCCAGGCAATGATGTACAGAAATAACATGGGGCAATAAGGCACAAAAAGCAAACAGATAAACAACACGCGCACCAAGGTGACATCCCAATCTAAATAGGCCGCTATGCCGGAAGCAACACCTCCCAAAATTCGATTGTCGGGGTTGCGAAACAAACGATGGCGGTAAGTGGTGTGAGTACCCTGTGCATTTGTATCGGACGCATTACCTTTCTGGTCGGATGAACTGTCTGAGGTCGGTTCGTCATCAAAATCTTCGGGCTTACCCACCCGCGAAATCACCTCTTCCACATCGGCAATATTGATAACTTGCGAACCCGCATTTATCTTCTCGCCGAAAAGCTCGGAAATACGATTTTCAATATCGTCGACTATTTCCTCGGCTCCTTCTTGTTTGCGAAAATGCACTTTGAGGTTGCACAGGTAATTGTCTAATAAACGGTAGGCGTCTTCATCAATATGAAAGACGGTTCCACCCAGGTTGACTGTTAATGTCTTTTTCATGGTTATATCTTTATTTATAGAATTATTTGTTAGCAATATGAGTCACAGTTTCATTCAATTCACGCCACGAGTTTTCGAGTTCGCAAAGAAACTCCTCTCCTTTCTCGGTGAGTGTATAATACTTTCGAGGAGGTCCCAGAGTCGATTCAACCCATTCATAACTCAAAAGATCGTCATTTTTAAGACGAGTAAGCAACGGGTATAGTGTGCCCTCGACTACAATCAGCTTTGCCTCTTTGAGCTTTTGAATAATATCAGAAGCATAGGCAGGCTCCTTGTGGAGCAATAGCATGATGCAATATTCGAGCATCCCTTTGCGCATTTGCGATTTTACATTATCAACATACATAAGCTTTTTCTTTAATACGCCACAAATATATGTATTATCATAGTACTATGTTATGCAAAGTACTATATTTTAATAAAAATTAATCTATTAACGTTCATTCGGTTTATTATCCATAGAAATAATACGTATCTTTGCTGCCTATAGATATAAACAAAAAAATATGTTGACTATTCGAAAAGCAAGTACAGACGATTGCAATTTTATCAACACGTTGGCTTCTATTGCATTTCCGGCTACCTATCGAGACATTCTATCGCCCCAACAGCTCGACTATATGATGGAGTGGATGTATGCTCCCCACCGGATAGAGAAACAAATGACAGAAGAAGGACATGTTTATTTCATAGCTTACCTAAATGACGAAGCTTGTGGCTATCTGTCGGTACAGCCGCAGGAGAATGCAATATTTCATTTGCAGAAAATCTACGTGCTGCCTTCTTTTCAAAAGAAAGGGATTGGGCAGTTTTTATTCGAACAAGCTGTTCGATACATCAAAGAGATACACCCCGAACCTTGTTTGATGGAGTTAAATGTGAATCGCAACAACAAAGCAGTATATTTCTATGAGCGAATGGGCATGAAGAAGCTGCGCGAAGGCGATTTTGACATTGGAAACGGGTATTATATGAACGATTATATCATGGGATTGGAATTATGGAATTAAGAAAGGAAACAGTTCGTGCAATAGTGAATTCCCGCTTGCCGGAAATGACAGAAGAGGGACGACTACTTCTAGAAAATATACTGATTTGCAAAGAGATACAGAAAGGCGAATTGGCTCTCAATGAAGGAGATATATGCCATGACATTATATTTGTAGGAAAGGGAATGTTGAGGCAATTTTACTACAAAAACGGAAAAGATGTAACAGAGCATTTCTCATACGAAGGATGCACGGTTATGTGTATCGAGAGTCTGTTGAAGCAAGAACCTACCCGGTTGATGGTAGAAGCCTTGGAGCCATCTACCATTTATCTGCTTCCCTATCGTACGTTGCTAAATCTGATCGAAAGATCGGCCGAAATCAATCTGCTGTATCGTCGGATATTGGAGTATTCGCTGATTGTATCGCAAGTCAAAGCCGATTCCTGGCGATTTGAAACAGCACGCGAACGCTATCATTTATTGCAAAAGAATCATCCGGAAATCATTAAACGGGCACCTCTGTCACACATTGCATCTTACCTGCTCATGACACCCGAAACGCTAAGCAGGGTACGCGCAGGGATACTTTAAAAGATGAAGTAAGGTGTTAAATGGATTTCTTATCGCTTGCGGTATTCGCGAGGCGAGAGTCCCACTGCATGCTTAAAATACTTACCAAAAAAGGATTGGTTGGCAAAATGCAAGGACTCGGCAATCTCTTGTATACTCATCTCGGACGACATAAGCAATGCCTTGGCTTCGAGAATCACAAAGTCATCAATCCATTTTCCAGCCGTTTTGCCACTCACCTCTTTCACAACACCCGACAGATGCTTGGCTGTGAGACAGAGTTTATCAGCGTAATAGCTAACGGATCGTTGGTTTCGGTAATTTTCGGCTACTTCACGTAGAAACTTCTCCATCAACTCCTCTTTCCGAGTCATGACCCTTAACTTTTGAGGCATGCAACGCTGATAAATATGATGAAGTTCGTAAAAAAGAGAAAGCAAAATATTTTGGATAATCTCTTTGCGGTAGATATTGTGAGACATGCGTACTCTACTCCAAAGAAAAGAATGATATTCCAACAAACAATCTACATCATCCTGAGCCAAGGCAAGTGTGGGGCTTTCTTTTACATCAAACATAAATGTGAGCATCTGTGTGATACGGGGAAACGTATCATCGACAAAGCCCTTGGAAACCACAATAAAAACTCCGGCAAAATCATCGCTCTTACTGATATTCTGAACAATCTGATCGGGAAGGGTAATTAACAACGTATGAGCCGTTAAGGTATATTCTTGTAGATTAATGCTAACCTTATAACTTCCCTTCAGGCAAAGGCTTACCACAGACGCATTCATACGACTGGGGTAGCCTCTTACCGGAAGTTCGGAAATATCATCGAAGATAGCAAAATCGTTATCAATAAAATCGATGTTTTGCAAACAGCGTACATGGTCTATCTCTACCAATGGGATGGCGTTTATATCCATATTTTATCTTTTTGCACAAAGATACATATTAATCGATTAATTCATAATCTTACATCCAATGAAAAAGGTACGAGGTTGTGTCGGTCCGTAAAAATAGCCCGAATCACGGAACTCTCCTTTATCGAGATCTTTCTGGAAACTATTGAATATATCCTCAAATCCGCAGCTAATTTATAACTGATTCAAATAGCGATTTAATTCACCTAATAGTTCCTACTCGTAGCTTTTCCCCCTGCTTTTCTCCTTGATTTCAGGTTATAGGGCATAGCTTCCCCTTTCCCCAGTTAGCTGAAGGCATAAGTAATCCCACGAAAAGTTGTTTTTACGGACTCCAAAGCAACTTGTATGGTTTGTCGGAATAAATATTGAGTACCCATTGTCTGCCTGTCTTTACCCATTTCGCAGGAACTGTAATGAATCGAAAGATAAATCGTTTGACTCGGCTTACCGGTTCAATATCTTCAAACACGGCTGCAACCTTCTCAATAAGGTAAGCATAAAAGTTTTTAGCCATGGCTGTAAGTAGCAGGAATACTGTATTCTCTTTGAGGAATGAACAGGGAAGATGACTCCACCCGAAATCGTTATTCATCATGTCGAATGTTCTTTCACAGGCTCCACGAGCATTGTAGAAGAGTACAATGTCTTTTTCAGAACTTTCATGGTCATTGGTTAAGATGCACCGATAGGTGTATTCACCATCAAATAGGTCCAATTGGTTGTCCTTACGCTTTTGCCTTTGAATAACAAGTCGGTAGTTTTCTTCTTGCAAAAAGGAAGTAAAAGGTATGGAGGTCACTTCATAATTCTCGAAGTTGATTTCTTCTTTTTTCCAATCTGTGATTTTCGTCATTTCTTCATACAGAGACTGACATTTGCCGGCTCGTATGTAGAACTTGTTGCAGTAGCCATGTGTCATACGGATAATCTCTTCCGAATAAGAACCACAGTCCATCCGGCAACGGTCTATGAATATTCCCCTATCGGCCAAACGACGAAAAGTCCGTTGGAGCGTATCCGCTTGACGAAAACGGACATTTGCGTTTGCGGCCCGATTTTCCACACCAACAATGTTACCACCAATAGTTGCCGTGCCGGGGAAATAACCACGTTTTTTCTTGTAAGAATACTGAGTGTCATACTTTTCTGTGGGAATAAACTGGTGGTCGAAGTCCAAGTTATAAAGCGTGTTTGGCTTGAGTTGTTCTGTTTGAAGGAGCATATCGAGCATCAAACTATTAAGCTGTTCCGCCTTATTGAAAGCATAGCTTGCTCCTTTTTGGGAAGTATAGTGGATATCCAATTCTGCGAGTTCTTTTATGCCTCTCAATAAAGTATCCGGACTGGGGATTTCAGTATCCGGGCGTAATTCAAGATGTTTGCCAAGGTGTTTGCCGATATCTTCGATGTGGTCACCGCCGCAATAGTAGATCCAAAATAGGCTCGAAATAATTTCGCTATATTGGTAACCGGCGTAGGAAGAACGTAATCCTAAAGATTTATCGATCACGGAATTCAGTCCTAAACGAGAAAATTCATCCATTGCGTAAAATATACCCCCAAAAGGAGTGATATTATCTGATTTTATGGCTATTTTTGTTGTCATATGCACAAGTACCTTTATGGTTTGTTTGGTAGCACTAATTTAGGTGAATCTTGTGACATAACCAAACCTTGAGGATGTTATTCATCCTCAAGTGTTTGGATTCTCTGAAAATAATATGACTGCGGATTTAAGGTATATTTTGTATTCCACCGTTTAGCTGTAGTTTAATGTGATCGTTAAGCAAAAAGGTATAATTCAGTTTCAGGTTCAAATCGCAAAATTGCGGAGTTGTTTCCATACGGTCTTCGGCAATATAGCCGGCCATATGAGGCACAATCATCTTACCGGTATACGTACCCGAGAGCGAGAAATCAAAGTGCTTTGTCGGCGCAGAGGTAAAGGTAAAGTAACCGTAATAGTCGGGCGTACGGGGCATACGCTTCGTGGTCAACGCAACACCGTCTATCTCTTCGCGCCAAACCACCTCTTGGGTGTAGTGACTGCGTTGAGCGGTAAAGCCCAATTGAAATTGAGCCTCGCGACCATGAGCCAACTTAGCATCGAGATTCACACCATACACACGGGCTCCGTGGGCGTTGCGACGCTCTTTAATCTCGTCACCATTTTTATCTTCGCCAATATTGGTCAACGTAAACACATGGCGCAGATCTGTATAAAATCCCTCGACAAGCAGGTTCGATTGCCAGTGTCCGATGGGCAACGTCCAATCTATCGAACCGCTGAAGCTGTTCGAACGCTCTTCGCGTAACCCGTCGGCCAATCTGATTTGTATCCCTTTCCCTCCAACGGCTGTCACATGCAAATCTTCATCATAGGCTTGCGGTGCACGAAAGCCGGTCGAATAGGTTAGCCGCGCTTGCAAATTATCGACAGGTTTATAAAGGAAGTTGATACGCGGACTCACAATAAGACGATCAATTAAGTTATGCTTATCCAGGCGCATACCGACCAGCGTGGTAAACTTATGCATACGCCACTCGTTCTGCAGAAAAGTACCGGCTATACGCACATCCTGCTTCATATCGCGGTGGTAACCGGTCATGACATCGTGAAGCGAGTTGCTCTGATACTCAACACCGGCGGTAAAGGTGGCAGGTGCAAAAAGGCAGCGATCCATATTACCTACATACATGGCACCGGCTACCCAAGTCAGATCGTCGGTTTTGCCATAAGCATTGAGATTCTTCCCTGCGCCATAATAACTATTGCGATCGGTATGCTGCACCGAACCGTAGACCGACATTTTATGCTTCGCTTCATTCCAGTAACGATCGTAGCTCAGACCACCGCTATTGATGACATGCTTTGTTTGTTCGGTTATATCCGACTCATGAGGTTGCAAATCAAACTTATTTCCACCCCGGCGAAACTCATTTGTAGTATGGTACTCAATGTTTATACGGCTGGAGTACGTAGGGCGATAATAGGCACGAAGTCCGAAGGTATTCATATTTAGTTTACCCAACTCTGAAAAGCCGTCACCATCAGCATCATAAGGGTTGCGATTGCGATAGGTTTCGTACAAAGCGATACCGTACGTATTGTCTTTAGAGACCAACGAAACATTGCCTCCCATGTACTGCTCCCACGATTTTCCGTTCATATTTGATAAGGTACTGGCTACCTGAAAAGAGTTGTTAATAGGATCTTTGGTGATAATATTGATCGTACCACCCACGGCATTGGCACCAAACAAGGCAGAGCCACCACCACGTACTACCTCGATACGCTCAACCATATTGACAGGGATCTGCTCCAGTCCATACACACCCGACAGAGCACTGATAACCGGACGGCTGTTGATAAGGATCTGCGAGTATGGACCTTCCAACCCGTTGATACGCACTTGTGGAAAACCGCAGTTCTGGCAGTTATTCTCTACGCGCAAACCACTCTGAAAGTTAAGCGACTTGGCCAAATCGGTAGAGTTAATGGCATCAAACAGTTTACTGCTCATTACATTGACTACCACCGGAGCTTCGCGCCGACTCACTTCATTGCGGTTGGCCGATACAACTACCTCGTCGGTAGTAAAAGCCTCCTCGATCATACGAAAATGGACTACGGTTGCAAACTCTTTGCTCACCGTCACTTTCTTATCTTGTGTTTTATACCCCATGGCTTGCACACGCAGCGTATAGTCGCCAACGGGAAGTTTGCGGAACTCGAATTGTCCCTGCTCATTGGTTACTGTTCCCCCATCGCGCCCAAGAATCTGAACCGTAGCAAACGGAATATTTTCATCGGTTCCTTTCACTATGACGTGTCCGGAAATCAAATTACCCTCTTTAATAGGGCTTACAGCAAGGAGGTTTATGCACACGAAGGTGAGCACAAACATAAATATGTAGTGTTTCATTAAAAGAAATACGTTAGAAATGAATAAAATGAAAAGTAAAAATTGGTTTATGAAACACTGTAATACGGAGGTGCACGAAGAGAGAGTACCCGGAGATGGGCTTTTGTAGCCACAGGCACCCGAACCGGCGTTTCAATATAAGCCAACAATGAAAGTATCGGCTTAAAATGAATAGGGGCATCGGCCTCTAATGTCTGGAAAACAGACAAACGGTCAAGAACCACCAATTCGGTTTTGCTGTGACTGTGTTTTTCTTTACTGGGGTGAGAGTGCGTGATCATCACACCGTTCACATAGTGAACGTGAGTAAACAAGGTAATCCCTACCTGATAGGTTGCAAACAAGGCAAGCAACAGAAGTGGATACAGAACTCTTTTTATACTTCTCACCGATGAATCGTTTTTTCTATTTTTGAGAATGCAAAGATACGTATAATTGTAACAGCAGCCTAAAGAGAGTACTTTATTTTTTAACAAATACCTATAAATAGGTAGTCAATTGCTCTAGATAAACCTGATCGATTTCGTCAAAACTGTTCAGTTGATCACTATCAACATCAAGCACTCCCCATATCACCCCATCTTTAAATAAAGGAATAACAATCTCGGAACGAGAACGAGAGCTGCAAGCAATATGACCCGGAAAAGCATCGACATCGGGTACAAGTTGTGTAGCAGCACTTTCCCAAGCTACTCCACAAACACCCCTACCCTTACGAATACGCGTACAAGCTACAGGACCCTGAAAAGGACCCAGTACTAATTCATCTTGATTGACAAGGTAAAAACCAACCCAAAAGAAATCGAATGCTTCTTTTAGAGCTGCCGCCACATTGGCGAGGTTCGCAATCAAATCTTCTTCTCCTTCAATTAGAGACTGAATTTGGGGTAGCAAAGAGCGGTATTGCTCCTCTTTACTACCCGATAAGAAGTGTAGGTCTTCAGACATAATTTTTACTTTTTATTAGAGTTTCTGCCGTACAGATAGATATAATCACGTTTGGCTGCGGGAGTAGTCCATTCTTCGGGGATAAACTTCCACTGGTTGAGCGCACGCGGATTCAGAACTTTCTTCTCCGAAATATACTGCATCATATAAAAACGAAGATCCTTATTGGTTGAAAAAAGAATCCGGTCTTTCAGTTGATCCTGAGGAATACCCGCGCCTTTGGTCAATAATTCACCCCCACCATTACCCCTATAGGAGTTAGTAACAACCTTGTATATCTTGTCCAAATAGAACGGAGAGCCATCGGCCATACTAATGATGTTTATCTTTTCGCCTTGCGGCTTTGTTACGTCTACTGTATAGATAATACCTGCTGCCGAGTCGAAATTAAAGCTAAAGTTTTGAAAAGCGGCCTGTTCACCCATCCCCTCGGTTGGAACTTCTTTGAACCAAAGCAGATGATCTTCGGGCGATTTCATTTGATTCGTCCAGATATAATAAGACATTTCAAGAAAACCTTTAATTTCTTTACCCGATAGCTTCATCACATAAAGCATATTCTCGTACTTGTAGAGATTGAACATATCACTCACCCGAACATCGCCCTTCTCAATGACAGCATCAAAAGCCAAGGGAGCCGAGAAAGAAATGTCGGCTTTCGACAGATCGAGTTGCAGGGAGTGAATAAAATCGACAAATCCCGACGGGCCAAAGAAAGCAGAACGAGTCTTAAGTTCTTCGGTGAAAGTGCCGATTTTCTTAGAAACAAACGCCTGCACTTTATTTTGCTGCTCGGCAAAACGGGTCATAAATGCTTCACTGACGCCATAGTCTTTGACATCAGTCAGTTTACCACTGATCTCCTTACTCTTTACTTTACCGTTTTTAAGTTTAAAGGTTACGTCTATATCAGCCACGACAATACCATTAAAAGCGGGATCTACGACCAATACAGAATCTCCGGCTATATTGGCAATCTTTTTACACTCACGGCTATGGTCATGCCCCATCATAACAACATCAAAACCGGGTACATTCCGGGCGACATCCAATGAAGCATTTTCATTATATCGGCCTCCGATAACTTGTGCTTCCTGCCCTGAATGAAAAAGACCGACTATTAAGTCAGGCTTCTCCTGCTCACGAATCACCTTCATCCAGTAGCGGGCTGTTTCCTCCATATCATCGAATTGTAAACCTTTCCAAAGATTCTCGGGCAGCCACACCGGAATACCGGAGGTAATCATTCCAAGTATAGCGACTTTAACCCCTTTGCGCTTCACTATCACATAAGGTTTTAAGTAAGGTTTGGCTGTGCTTCGATCAATAATGTTGGCTCCCAGAATAGGAAAATCGCAATCCTCGATCCAACGATTGAAAACAGAATGTCCGGTTTCTACATCATGGTTACCCATATTACCCGCTACATATCCCATATAGTTCATCATTGATGCACATACATGTGGTGAAATGGTATCTATGTAGTTGTAGTAATAAGCTGTAGGCTGACCTTGAAGAATATCTCCGTTGTCGACCAGCAAAAGATTATCCTTATATGTTTTACGTTGTTCCTCCACATAAGCATATACACGGGCTAAACTCCCTGCCCACTCTTCTTGGGTGATGAAGTTATATGAATAATAATTACCATGTATATCGGAAGTTTCTACGAGTTTCAGTTTTACTTCACGCTCTTGTGCAGGCAAAGCAAGCGCAGAACAGAGCAATAGGGCATAAATTGTCGTTAGTCTTTTCATCTGTTTTAATTGGCACATTGATTATTTAAAGGATACGAAAACACAAATCGAGCCCCTTCTGTATAATCCGGATCGATCCAGATTCTTCCTCCCCATTTTTCAACGGTTAGCTTGCAGATAGAGAGTCCCAATCCGGTACCTTGCGCATATTCATTTAATTTTTCAAATCGTTCGAACACTTGTTTTTGTTTCTCTTTCGGTATACCACAACCGGTATCAGATACAGAGAATAAAGCACTATGAGTATGTTCGTCTATCTCAAAGCGCAACGTAATAAAGCCGTTGGAAGTAAACTTACCGGCATTGGTTAGCAAATTAATAAGTACTTGCTGCAACCGCTGTATATCAACGGTTAGCATATAGGTATCAAAATCACTGGAAAACACAAACGTATTGTCTGCCGAATTTCGGGTTACATCCACCGAGGAGAGAATCTGTCGGCAAAGCAATACAATATCGCAACTCTCTTCCGACAGTTTCACACGATCGGCCTCCAAACGCGAAAGATCAAGAATATCATTAATTAAACGAAGCAATAAGTCGGAATTGGTCTGAATGATCTCAAAAAAACTACGTTGTTCCTCCTCCGAGTTTCCACCCACAGACAAGACATTAGAAAAACCCACGATAGCATTTAAGGGAGTACGTATTTCATGACTCATATTGGCAAGGAATGCGCTCTTCAAATGATTAGCCTCTTCGGCGCGTTCTTTGGCTTCGCGCAATTTTTTTTCAGAATTCAGCAATTCGTCTTTCAACCGTTTGGTTCGATAATAAAAGAACAAAGAAACACATAATCCGATAACCAACGTGAGGAGAATGCCGTAAACAGTCCATAACTGATAAGTATATTGTTGATAAAATGTAAGAGGCTCATTTACTATCGTTACAGGAAAAGGCAAATTCGTCAGGTTCAATTTCAACTCTGTTGCCTTATTATAATCGATCTCTGCTGCACTCTGAATCACTTTTATATGGTTGGCACTGTCGTTTCCATACATCTCTAATCGTATGGCTTCACGAGCCATGTCCTTACCCAAATCGCAATAAACAGGCATCACACCTCCCACTGCCCAATAGCCCATACTTACACTTGAAGGTGTAAATACGGGAAGCGTAGGATTAGCTTCCATCATAGCGTAAGTTGCATTACGCATAAAGTATCCTTCGTTCTTATCAACACGCCAGGTACCAACCATTACAACCGTATTGGGAGGCAATTGCCTGAATCGGTCAACAATAGTATAAATAGTATTGGAACGGCCATCTAGCAGGATTAACTCTAAATCAGGAAAATCACGCATGGACTTACGCACCAGTGCTTGCATAGAAACACCACCATACGTATTATCGGAAAGAAAAGCGATGTGACGTGTTTGAGGATAGAAATGTTTAATCATTCGGATATTGGCCGGTATGTCATACTCATACACAAAACCCGACTTCACTTCCTGATGCCCCATTTCGCCCGAAAGGATATCAAGAGACTCGGGCATCCAGGTTTCCAATGTATCATTCGGTGTAGGCAACATCACTGAGTTTCGACTAATTAGGCTACACATAACAGGCACCTTTCTGGCAACCGAGTCATCCTGCGACAAATAAGCCGCCCAAGCTTCCTGCCCTAACAGAATAATCAATTTAGGAGCTTGCTCTCCCGTGTGTTTAGACAGAATATCAGCCATCATGGATTTCCATTGAGGAGCCTCCGAAAAGCTTTTGCAGTTCATGTTTTCGGTCTCTACATTCCAATGTCCACCCAAACGAGTGTATTCGTCCATAAAATTGGAAATAGTTAGTGTCGTTTTGTGAGAAGCGGGATTATATGAACTAATAATCAGGACGGATTTATCGCTGACGATTGCTTGCCCCTGCAAAGGACAATAAGAACGAGCGATTATTAAAAGAAAAACGATAACAAACTTGCCCTTTATTGACATATTAAACTTCACTTTTTATATTTGCGATGTTATTTTCCGATTGGCAAATATACGGATTTTTAGTGATTTTGTGAGATTAAGTATGTACATTTGTCGATTATTTTAGTAGTATACGTATGGAATTATTTCACAAAATGATTTCCGTAGCTTTAGGCATAACGGAAAAACAGATTAAAAATACGCTAAGTCTTTTAAATGAAGGAGCAACAATACCCTTTATCAGCCGATATCGTAAAGAAGTTACGGGGGGACTTGACGAAGTACAAATCGAAAATATCAAAGTACAGAATGACAAATTATGCGATTTGGCCAAACGAAAAGAAACCATTGTAAATACCATTGGAGAACAGGGTAAATTGACTCCCGAACTGCAAAAACGAATCGAAAACAGTTGGGATGCAACCGAGCTGGAAGACATTTACCTACCCTATAAACCCAAACGCAAGACACGAGCCGAAGCTGCTCGTCAGAAAGGATTGGAACCTTTAGCTGTTACCCTGCTGCTTCAACGTGAGAGTAACCTGACTGCCAAAGCTGCAAGTTTCGTTAAAGGAGACGTGAAGGATGTAGACGACGCACTAAAAGGCGCACGCGACATCATAGCCGAACAAGTGAATGAGGATGAACGGGCACGTAATATGGTACGTAACCAGTTCAGCCGTCAGGCTCAAATAACGGCCAAATTAGTCAAAGGAAAAGAGGAAGAAGCGGCTAACTACAGAAATTATTTCGACTTTGCCGAACCGTTGAAGCGGTGTACATCGCATCGATTGCTTGCCATGCGCCGTGCCGAAGCAGAAGGTTTACTGAAAGTATCGATTACCCCCAATGACGACGAATGCGTAGAGCGTCTCGAACAGCAATTCGTACGAAGCCGCAACGCATGTGGAGAGCAAGTGGCCGAAGCGGTACAAGATGCTTATAAACGCTTGCTCAAACCCTCCATCGAAACCGAGTTTGCCGGAATGACCAAGGAGAAAGCCGACGAAGAAGCCATTCGCGTATTTGCCGAAAACCTCCGTCAGCTACTACTGGCAGCACCTTTGGGGCAGAAGCGCGTCTTAGGTATCGATCCCGGCTATCGAACCGGCTGCAAAGTAGTGTGTCTCGATGCACAAGGAAACCTGATTCACAATGAGAATATTTATCCCCATCCGCCTGTAAGCAAGAGTAAGGAGGCTGCGGCCAAACTACGTAAAATGGTAGAGGCTTATCAAATAGAAGCCATTGCCATTGGCAATGGAACAGCTAGTCGCGAAACAGAATCGTTTGTCACCAGCCAGCAATTTGATCGTCAGTTGCAGGTGTTTGTGGTAAGCGAACAAGGAGCCTCCATCTATTCGGCCTCTAAGATTGCCCGTGATGAATTTCCGGAATATGATGTCACCGTACGCGGTGCCGTTTCTATCGGTCGCCGACTGATGGACCCCTTGGCAGAGCTCGTGAAAATCGATGCCAAGTCTATCGGTGTAGGGCAATACCAACACGATGTGGATCAGCCTAAATTGAAGAAATCGCTCGACCAAACGGTAGAGAACTGTGTCAATCAGGTGGGCGTTAATCTCAATACTGCCAGTAGCCATTTATTAACCTATATATCCGGATTAGGGCCGCAACTGGCGCAAAACATCGTGAGCTACCGTAGCGAAAACGGAGCCTTTGAGTCGCGCAAAGAGCTAATGAAAGTACCCCGCATGGGTGCCAAGGCATTTGAGCAATGCGCCGGTTTTCTTCGTATACCCGCAGCTAAAAACCCGTTGGACAATACGGCGGTACACCCCGAAAGCTATTGCATCGTAGAGCAAATGGCGAAAGACCTGAAATGTAGTGTAGCCGAACTGATAGCAAGCAAAGAGCTACGTCAAAAGATAGACGTATCGGCCTATATCACCCCCCATGTAGGGCTACCCACACTGAAAGACATCATGCAGGAACTCGATAAGCCGGGACGCGATCCACGCAAAGAAATCAAAGTTTTTGAGTTCGATCGAAACGTACGCACCATCAACGACCTACACGAAGGGATGGTACTTCCCGGTATTGTGGGCAATATAACCAACTTCGGTGCCTTTGTAGACATCGGTATCAAAGAAAACGGATTGATTCACCTTTCTCAAATGGCCGAACGCTTCATTTCCGACCCTACGGAAGTGGTATCCATTCATCAGCAACTATTGGTTAAGGTGCTGAGTGTGGATATGGATCGAAAACGGATTCAGTTGACCTTAATTGGTGTTGAATAAGAAAAAAGATGCAGATCATTTATCTGTTGGTTTGGGCACGCCGCTCAAACCAACAGATCATGCATCCCACCAAGATAGAAAGGAGCACCGTACATACGATTGACCCTTCAAACCCAAACGAACCGCCACTCAACCAAGTATGCTCCGATAGCCTTAGATCGAGCAGCGATGAGGTAAACTGATTGCCACTGACCCCGTATCCCAGTATCGGTCCTTGAATCCAGTTCCAAAACAGATGAAGAGAAATGGGAAACCAAAGGTTGCGCGTATAAAGAAAAGAAACGCCCAACATCATCCCCGCCAATACAATATTGAGCATCGGCAATAGTGCCATATCGGGGTTGAACAAATGCATAGCACCAAATAGCACAGAAGAGAGTACAAGAGCTAAAAAACGGTTCATACGCAAGCGCAACAATCCACCCAAAACAAATCCACGCACAATGATTTCTTCCAATAATGCAACCAGAAAACAGTAGAAAAAATCGTTCAATAATTGCATCGGATAGAAATGGAATCCGACGATTGTGACTGCTCCCAGCAAAAGAGAAAGGGTAAAGCCAACACCATAAAGCGTAGTTGCCACTAATAAACCATATAAAAGATCCTTGCCACGTCCGTTCAAGCTTAACCACCATTTACGTTTCATTTCTATAACTTTGTTAATGATTTGACAAAAATAGGCATAAAATCCCTATATTTGCCCAAACGATTATCACAAATTATGAAACTGAACCATTTACTCATCAGTCTGGCGCTTGGTGCAAATAGCTTTTTTGTAACAGCACAAGTCAGCAAAAACTACTATGTGGCCAAACCCGGAACCTTGATTTCGATGATGACCGAAGCAGAGGCCAACGCTATAACAAATCTGACATTAACGGGAAAAATCAATGCGATTGATTTCAAACACCTCCGCAACGAATTCAAAAACCTTGAAGTACTCGACTTATCCAATGCCGATATTAAGATGTACGTAGGGAAAGACGGTACTTATCCGGAGAAGACCTATGTTTATATGCCAAACTTTATTCCTGCCTATGCCTTCTGCCGCATGGAAAACGGACAGCCCAAAGGTAAGTCCTCTCTAAAAAAGATCATTCTTTCCGATAAGACGAAGAGCATTGAAGATGCTGCCTTCAAAGGATGTGAGAATCTCAAGATATGCCAGCTCAGGAAGAAGACGGCTCCCAACCTCCTATCAGAGGGCTTAACCGATAGCATTACAGCCATCTTTATCCCGTTGGGTAGCAGTGATGAATATCGCCGGAAAAACAATTGGGAAACTTTTGCTTTCATCGAAGGCGAACCACTCGAAGCAAACATACAGGTAGGTTTGATGGGAAGCCTCGAGAGCGAAATCATCAAAGCAGGGATGCAGCCCAAAGACATCAATTTCCTCACAGTCGAAGGTAAATTGGACAATGCCGACTTTAAGCTCATCCGCGATTATATGCCCAACCTCGTTTCGATCGATCTGTCAAAGACAAATGCTACGACCATACCCGACTTCACATTTGCACAGAAGAAATACTTACTCCGGGCACAGTTACCCAACAACCTGAAGGTAATCGGTCAAAGAGTTTTCAGCAATTGCGGACGTCTATGCGGAACCATCGAGCTGCCTGCCAGCGTTACTGCCATTGAATACGGTGCTTTTATGGGTTGCGATAACTTGCGATATGTCGTGGCATTGGGCAATCAAATCACCACACTCGGAGATAATATTTTCGGAGAAGGAGGTAGCAATAAACTACTCTATAATAAATAATGTGAATCAATGATGGTATTTTGATACCATACATACCGCCCCTCGGCTCCGGGAAAGGCGCGAGGTTTGTAATCAGCATATATCGAAAAAACGAGGTTTCCGCCTCCAAACGCATCTTTTGGGATGATTGCATTTGGAGAGCGGAAACCTCGTTGGTTCGTCGAAGCATCTCTTTTTCAGGACGATGTTTGTTGCAAGAGAGATGAGAGGCGTGCCGGATTATTCGAACGGATTTTCGGGTTCTCCTTCGTCCCCATTCTCGCCTCCTCCGGGTATATTCGACTTGGCTTTCTGCTTGAGTACCTGTCGTTTGTAGCGAACGATTTCTGCGTTGGTCACGTCTATAAAGACCTGATAATCGGCCGCGCCTTCGAGCAGGGCGTAGGCATTGATGTATTTCACGATTTCGCGGTAGTATTCGTCCACCAACAGTCGGGCAGCTTTCATCATCCCTGTTTCCTTGGTCGAGGATTCTTTGGTACGGGCACTCAGGGAGGTGCGTACTTTTTCGTTGGCGGTTTTCATGCCCGCTACCATGGGTGCGAGCGAGAGGGCGGCTACCTGTGCACTGCATTTGCCTTCGAGGTCGGTGATGAGATTGGTCATCAATCCGGTTTGCCGGTCGAGCTGCATGGCGGGTTCAATCCTGTAGTCCTTGAGGAGTTGTGCAAGTATGCGTGCGGCCTCTTGCATGGTGGTGTCGGGTATGTTGAGAAAGGCTTTAACTGCATTTTTCAACCCCAGATAGAGGGCATCTCGTTGCGAATCGGCTGTGGCTATTTCGTCGGTGATGAAGCTCTTGCGCGAGGTAACCAGCGCGGCATCTTCCTTCTCGATAGCTGCCTGATAGGCGGAGAGTTGAGAGGTTAGTTTGGCTTTTACTTTGCTGTTGGCGTTGATGCGTGTCAGCATTTCGGTGTGGTAAGAAAAATGGGCACCGTTGTCCATTTTAGCAAGATAGATTTCAGAGATTTCAATCATAAGATTAGAATTTAAATGGTTAATAAATAAAGTTTTTATTTTATTAGAAACATCGAAATGAGCGTAATCAATGATAAAATGAGAGAAATGAGGAGCGCTATTTTTTTCTCTCTCCTGACGAAATAGCTGATAAAACAGTAAATCGTAATGGAGAGTTCCAATAATATAAACGGTATTGTTAGCAGTTCAACAAAGAATGAGATAAAAGATTTTGCTTCAACAAAATGATAGTTACCATTGAGAAAAAGAAATAGAAAATAGCTACTTACAATGACAGTAAGTATAAGTATATGCTTGGCATTGATCTTGTTTTTCATTGTTTTTATCTTTTAAGATTGAAGTTAGTTTTTCATAATTACCGTATTTGATAGTACAAATGGCTTTAGTTCATTGTGTTGCAATAAATATGAGGTTTTTTCTTGTAAAACATTAATTATCAGTATAATTTTATTTTTAATTAACTCTTCGCGAGCAGACGAAATACGTATTTAAATGAATTAAAGAGAAGAACGCGGCATTCTTATTCCTATTAAAAAAAAGAAGGCAAAAAACGCCGCGTTCTAATGTCTTTTTATTTTTTTTGAGCAAGGAACGCAGCATTCTCATGCGTTTTTATTTTTGGGGGATTAAGAATGCAGCATTCTCGGGTCTTTTATTTTTTTCTGAACTAAGAACGCTGCGTTCTAATACCTTTTTGTTTTTTTGGATCAAGAATGCAGCATTCTTAGCTTCACCGTTTAAGGACAAGCAAAAAGGTTACGATTTTCATAGCTATCACTTTTAACTAGATATTGGTGATTTAGCAAATTAAAGCATCACAGATTATTTTCTACAAGTTTGAAAAAGCAAGCAGAACAGAGTTAAATACATAGGTGTTAGCATATACAAAGAATGAACATCAAAATAAAGTGGGATAGCGTCGATTTTGATCGGAGCATATAACTATCGCCGATTTCCACCTTTTTCATTGAAGAAAACGGTGGAAACCGGCGATAGTTAATAGTAGAAAAACAGATGGTGCTTCGGTAAGAAGCGTTCTTATCTATTTCAGACGGAAACGAAGCGTGCCGCCATGTATCAATTCATCGTGTGTAATCCGGAAGCGATTGATCTTCTTATTGCCCAACCGAACCTCTTCGATATACAACGATTCGGGACGCTTGCGGTCTGTTTCGATGATTAATTCGGTTTCCTTATAGTATTCGGGGCTCAGGCGAATGGTTACCTTGTCGAACACAGGGGTAGTCAAGGTATACTCGGGCGAACCGGGACAGTCGGGATAGAAACCGATCATATTGAATATGGCCCAGGCGGACATGGTTCCGGTATCATCGTTGCCGGGGATACCGTCGGGCTTGGTCGTAAAGTGCTTGGCCAGCAATCGTTGGGTTTGTTGTTGCGTACGCCACTCCTCGCCTTTGAAATAGGAGAAGAGATAGGGATAGGCAATATCGGGCTCATTGGCAGGATCGTACAAACCTTCGTCGAATACCTTTTGAAGCTTATTGACAAAGGCTTTCTTGCCTCCCATCAGTTTGGCCAGACCGTACACATCGTGGGGCACGTAGAATGTATAATTCCACGCATTGCCTTCATGGAAACCGGGACTCGGCTCAAAATTCTCGCCTTGTTTCGGATCGAACGGTGTGTAGAACGATCCGTCGGGCAGAAGCGGACGAAGCATACCAAACTCCTTGCTGAAATAGTTGCGATAACCCAACGAACGATTGTAGAACAGCTTGGCATCGTCTTTCTTGCCCAGCGCGGCAGCGAAACGAGACAGGGCATTGTCGGCAATGTAATATTCGAGTGCATGAGAAACCGAATTGTCGAACGGCTCGCGCAGCGCAACATAGCCTTTTTGCAGGTAATCATCGTTGTCGGGACGCATCAAATTGTCCGCACCTGCGGCAGTGGCCGATTTGTACATGGCTTCGTAGGCCAGATCGACATCGAAATTGCGCAACCCTTTCAGGTACGTATCGACAATGACCGGAATGCTCGGATCGCCCTCCATGGTCAGTGTTTCGCGACCGTAAAGCTCCCATTTGGGCAACCAGCCGTGTTCGCGATACATATCGAGCATCGTGCGCACCATATCCATCTGACGCTCGGGATAAACCAGCGTGAGCAGTTGATGCACGTTGCGGTACGTATCCCAGAGCGAGAATACCGTATAGCGATTGCCCTCGGCGGTTAGAATCTCCCCACTCTCCATGGCGGGATACTGTCCGTTTACGTCTTGCAGAATATTGGGATGGATGAGCAGGTGATAGAGGGCGGTGTAAAACACAGTCTTCTGATCGTCCGTTCCTCCCTCTACGCGAATGCGAGAGAGATCATCGTTCCAATGAGCCACAGCTTCGGCATGCACCTGCTCGAAGTTCTTTTTGGACTGCTCCTGTTCCAGATTCAAGCGTGCATTCTCTATGCTGACAAACGAAACACCCATCTGCACTTCGATCTGTTCGCCCTCTTCGGTATCGAACGTGAAGAAGGCACCGATATCATCGCCTGCCAACTCTTTGCTGTACTTGGTGTAGAGTTTGAGCTTGCCGTTATCGGCATCCCACTGTGCTTCGACTCCGGTCATGGGGCGTTGTCTTTTCCAATAACCCGTACGCAGAGGTTTCTTGTTGACCCGCATCACAAAATAGATCGGGAATACCGCCTGCGGGTTGTAACAGAAAGTGCCCAGCACCTTCATGCCTTCTACCTCGTAGTCATTGACGCGTCGCAGCATTGCTCCCGTTTCATTGGTCAACCCCTCGCCCAGATTCAGCAAGATGTGGCTCTCTCCTTTGGGGAAGGTAAACCGTGAGATGCCGGTACGTGGGGTAGCCGATACTTCGGTTTTCACCTGATACTTGGTCAGGTAGTTGGTGTAATATCCGGGCGATGCCTGTTCGTCTTTGTAGCGGCTGCCGTACTCCTTGTAGTCTACATTCAGCTTCCCGGTGGTGGGCATCAACAGCAGCGAGCCCAGTTCGGGGCAGCCTACGCCACTGAGGTTTACGTGCGCATAGCCCGTAAAGAAACTGTTGTGATACTCGTAAGGAGTCGACCACCAACGGGCGTCCTTATCGTACTTATTGTCCGAAGAGCCCATCACGTTGAAGGGCACTACAGACATCATCCCATTGGGGCATACAGCTCCGGGATTGGTGGTTCCAAAGTTCGTGGTTCCGATAAACGGATTCACGTAATTGGTAGGAATAAACTCCCCTCCTCCCTGCCCAAAAACGGAGCAGAGAGAAGCAAGGAGGCAAAAAGGAAGTGTTAAGAAGAATCGTTTCATTAAATAATGCTGGTACGTTTCGTAAACTCAATAATTTCGGGGATGTAGCCAAAAGCAAGTCCCGTTACCGTATCGGCACAACCGTAATAGATAGCGATGCGCCCCGTTTCAGAGTCATGAAGGGCAGCACACGGGAAGCATACGTTGGGAACATCGCCCGTGCACTCGTAAATCTTTTGTGGAGAAATCAAATAAGGGCCCGAACGGTATTTCACCTTCCAAGGTTGTTCCAGATCGAGCAATGCCGAACCGAAGCTGTACACAAAACCATTGCACGAAGCCAACACACCGTGATAGATCAGCAACCAGCCTTCGGATGTTTCGATCGGAATCGGACCTGCACCAATCTTGGTACACTGCCAAGCACTCTGTTCAAACGGAGCAGGCGACATAACATGACGGTGATGCCCCCAGAACTCCATATCGGGCGATTCGCTATAGAAGATATCTCCGAAAGGTGTATGTCCGTTATCGCTCGGACGGCTCAACATGGCAAAGCGTCCGTTGATCTTACGGGGAAACATCACTCCGTTGCGGTTAAAGGGAATGAATGCATTTTCGAGCTGGTGGAAGGTTACGAAATCATACGTATAAGCTACACCAATCGTTGGACCGTGATAGCCGTTGCACCAGGTTACATAGTAGCGATCTTCGATAAAGCATACGCGCGGATCGTAGCCGTATACCCACTCGCCTATCTCGGCATCGTTGCACTCGAACTTCAACGGTTCTTCATTGATCTGCCAGTTGATGGCATCTTTACTAAAACCTACGTGCAAACGCATACGACGATTCGTATCATCGCAACGGAACACACCGGCATACGCACCGTTGAAGGTAACCACGGCACTGTTGAAGATACTATTCGATGTAGGCAACAAATCGCGAGGGATAATAGGGTTGGCAGAGCAACGCCATACTACTTCGTTCGAGCCTTCGGGACGATCTTCCCAAGGCATAGCGGGCAGGGCTTGGCCTGCAATTTTAATAGATTCAGTCATTTTTAATTAGTTTGTTTTTATAGGTTTATTTTTTTTCGTCTTTATACGTAAACGGAACCAGCCACGTGATAATAAAGGCCGGAATGGTAGCAATAAGCACATAGATGAAGAAGTCGCGATAGCCCAACCAGTCGCTCAGGTAACCACTCATCATACCGGGAATCATCACGCCCAGATTCATAATGCCCGAAGCAAAGGCGTAGTGTGCCATTTGGTGCTTGCCGGGAGCTACCTGCTGCATCATAAACAGGGTAAGTCCCACGAATCCGAAGCCGTAGCCGAAATACTCGAACGCAATGGCACTGCCGACGAGCACGATGCTATCGGGTTGATAGATGGCAAGTAGCGGATAAACGGCAAAAGGGATATTGAAGACGCAGCAAAGCGTAAAGAGTGTTTTCTTCAATCCGCGTCCGGCAATAAAGTAACCGGCCAAGAAAGAGCCTAACACAAATGCACCTGCACCAAACGAACCGTAGTAGATACCAATTTGCTGCTCGGTCAGTCCCAGTCCACCTTCGGCAACGGAGGCTTTGAGAAACAACGGCACAATCTTCATCACATACCCTTCGGCAAAACGATAGAGGATGATGAACGCAATGTACCACACAATGTATTTCTTGGCAAAGAACGTACAGATAACCTCCCACAGCGCGCGCATGGTATCACGAAAAGACTTCACCTCTTCGACCGCACCACCGCCCGAAGGAAGCATACGTATGTGATACAACCCCAGCAGCACCATGATAGCACCGCAACTGCCCATGATAATCATCCAGGCATTGGCTTCGCCTACGATACCGATCAGGTATCCGGCCAGGTAAACCAGTCCGCCGGTAGCCACAATCTTTGCCAGGTTATAGAAAGCCCCCTGCCAGCCGATATACTTCGCTTGATCGGCTTTGGAAAGCACACTCATATATACACCGTCGGTAGCCACATCGTGTGTGGCTCCACTAAAGGCAATTACTGCCAGTAGGGCAATGGAGTAACAGAAGAAATCGGGCAGATGCAACGAGAGCGCTACCAACCCAAACATCACACCGGTGGCAATCTGGGTAAGCACAACAAAGTACTTCTTGGTTTTGTACATTTCGAGGAAAGGACTCCATAGCGGTTTCAAAGTCCACGGAAGCATGATAAGCGATGTCCAGAAAGCAATCTGGGCATCTGACACGCCCATGCCTTTGTACATTAAAACAGCCACCATGTTGAGTACCACAAAGGGCAATCCCATGGCGAAATAAACAGTAGGTACCCAGGTTACCGGGCTTTGATTCAATTTATGTGTTGACATGTATTTATTATTGTTCATTGATAGTCTCTTAGCGAATCACAATCTCGTCGGTAAATATAAATCCACCTTTCTTGTCGGTATGAGCCACGTAGCGTACATAACGTGCATTAATCTCTCCTTTCCATCCAAACTCGCGGAAAATCAGCCTGTCGTACTCGCGCGATAAGTCATTATCGATGCGGCACAACGGTGCAAACGTCTTTCCATCTTCCGAGGTTTCGATCTCTACATATTCGGGCATCCATACCCACGGTCCGCTAATCTGCATCCAATCGGCACTGATGGAGTGTATGGGAGTAGCGGCACCCAGATCGATGGTCACGTCCATACCCTGCTCCAAGAAACCTTGCCAGCGCTGATCGCCATACGTCCATCCGCCTCTCAGTCCGTTCACCAAAGCCTGATTGCCTCCGGCGGGATATTGGGGCGAGAAGGGTGTGTTGTAGGTAACGGGCTTACCTACCGCCAAGTGTTCGACAGGTTGCAGGCTGACGGCTCTTTCGCCTTTTTCTTTCGACAGATCGAAAGGATGATATCCGCGCTCTTTCAAATCCTCTACGGCTACAAGCGCACGACGATGGAAATCGGGCCATGACTTCTGTTCGAGCGGTGTCCATGCCACCTCGGCCAATGCCAACAGGCGGGGATACAGCATGTATTCGGCATATTCGGGCGTACCGATGTATTCGGTCCACAGATTGGCTTGTACGCCCAGAATCAGTTTTTTCTGTTCCGTAGTCAGTGAATCGGGAACCGGGTTATAGCTGTACACCTTCTTCAAAGGCACATAGCCACCGATGCTTTCGGGTTCGCTCGTCGGGTCGTCTTGCGAATGGTCGAAATAGCAATATCCTCCCGGTGTCATGATGGCGCGATGTCCCGAACGGGCAGCAGCAATGCCTCCCCCTTCGCCACGCCATGACATCACGGTAGCATCGGGAGCCAATCCGCCTTCCATAATCTCGTCCCAGCCCAGCAACTTACGTCCGTTCGCGTTCAAGAATACTTCGATGCGGTGAATCAGGTAGCTTTGTAGTTCGTCTACATTTTGCAGTTTCTCGGCTTCCATCCGTGCCTTACACTTCGGACAGGTTTTCCAACCACCCTTGCCGGCTTCGTCTCCACCGATATGAATGTATTCCGAGGGGAAAAGTGCCATCACTTCCGTCAACACATCTTGCAGAAAGGTGAATGTCTGCTCGTTGCCGATGCAGAAGTCCGAATTGACATAAGGCTTCTCTGCACACGACAGCTCGGGATAAACCGCCAACACCTCTTCCGAGTGTCCGGGCATCTCTATTTCGGGAATCACCGTAATATGGCGGGCAGCCGCATAGGCTACCACCTCTTTGATATCTTCCTGTGTATAATAACCGCCTTGGGCTTTCGGATCGTCTTTCGAGCAGTATTTACTGCCTCCTTTCCACCACTCTTTCCAAGATTCGTAAGGACGCCAGGCAGCCACATCGGTGAGTAGCGGGTACTTCTTGATTTCGATACGCCACCCTGCCCCATCGGTGAGATGCCAATGAAAGCGATTCAATTTATAAGACGCCATGGCATCGAGCTGCTTCATCACAAACTCTTTGCTCCGGAAATGACGAGACACATCGAGATGCATACCGCGGTAGGCAAAACGAGGCGTATCACTTATCTCCATGGCAGGAACAACCGACGGAGTTTCGGCCAAACGAATGAGCTGCAACAACGATTGTACGCCATAAAACAGACCGGTTTCGGTAGGCGCGGCAATCGTTATCTTCGATGTGGTAACCGACAGTGTGTAGCTCTCTTCGGTCGGATAGGCATCCGACGGTTTAACAAGCAATAAACTGATGGTCTGCTCTTTTCGTTCCTTTTTCGTTTGAGGCAAGTCCAGTGCCGACCCTTTGAGCAACACAAGCAGATGCTCGCGTTGCTCTCCTGTTAGGTTGGTATACAGACGTGTTTTCTGACTCAACGAAAAACTGCCTTGCCGCCAGTCAACCTGCGAGGGTTGAGGAATGAGGTTCAATACCGGCTTCTGTCCCGAGGCATCCCATGCAAGGAAGCCGAAGAGCAGTGCCATAAAAATCGTACGACAGTGTTTCATAGATCTATCTGTGTTTTATGATGAGTTATTTTTTTATGGGTGTAGCTCCCATTACAAACTCCAGCGTACCTCCATTCACAATATCCTGATGGGTGAAGAAGGGAGTCTCCAACGGCTTACCGTTCAGGGTCATCGACTGAATGTATTTATGAGCGCGGCTGTTGTTTTTAGCGATCACGGTAAACTTCTTACCTCCTTTGAGGTTGACCGTTACCTTATCAAACAACGGACGACCGATCGAATACACCGGTTTTCCGGGGCATACCTGATAGAAACCCATTGCATTCAAGATGTACCAAGCCGACATCTGCCCGCAATCTTCGTTGCCCGACAATCCGTTGGGATCGTTAAAGTAAAGGGTCTGCAATACGCTATCTACCAATTGCTGTGTTCTCCAAGGTTGATCCACATAATTATACAGATGCGTAATGTGGTGGCTGGGTTCGTTACCGTGTGCATATTGTCCGATCAGTCCGGAGATATCGGCCGAGGTAGCGTCGCCTTCGAGAGCCGAATCGGCAGTAAACAAAGAGTCGAGTTTACTGATAAATCCCTCGCGGCCACCCATAAGCTGTACCAAACCGTCTACCTGATGAGGTACAAACCAAGTCCACTGCCAGGCAGTGCCCTCGCAGTAATCATCGTTACGGTGAGTCGATGCACGGGGACTGAACGGAGTACGCCAAGCACCTTTGCTATCGAGTCCGCGCATAAAGCGGGTTGAAGGGTCGAAGTAGGTTTTGTAACCTTCGGCAAATTTCATGTATTTATCGCGATTCGGTATATCGCCCAAACTGTCGGCCATGGCTGCAATACACCAGTCGTTGTACGCATATTCCAATGCTTTGGCTACCGCCTCATTGTCTTTATCGCATGGCACATAGCCTATTTTATTTTTCCAATATTTAGCCTGCGGCATCAGGTGGGGCAGTACCAATGGCGGACATTTGATACCGGTCGTATCGTATTCGGCCACGCGCAAACAGGCTTTATAAGCCTCGTCCACGTCAAAATTGCGATATCCTTTCATGTACGCATCGGCAATCACCGACACGGCATGGTATCCGATCATGGTTCCGGTATAGTTTCCGGCAAGCTCCCACATAGGCAGCACACCACCCTCGCGTTGTTTTTGAATCAACGAGCGAATGAACACCTCGTTCAAATCGGGGTCGATGATGGTCATGAGCGGATGATAGGCACGGAACGTATCCCACAAAGAGAAGATGGTGTACATCGGCTCGTTTACATCGCCTTGATGCGCTTTGAGATCCATGCCCAGATAGCGACCGTCGGCATCGGTAAATAAGTTAGGCTGCACACCTGTATGGTATAATGCCGTATAGAACATCGTCTTTTGATCCTTGTCGGCAGTCTCTACATCGATTTTCGATAAGTACTTGTTCCACGAATCTTTGGCTTGCTTGCGAACGCCCTCGAAATCCCATTCCGGAATTTCGGCCTCTACATTGCCTTTGGCACCTTCCATATCGACTGCCGAAATACCCACTTTCACCAATACCTCTTCGCCGGCTTTGGTGTTGAAATGCAGCAATACTTTGGCAGTGGGCAGTAACTTACCACCTTTGTCGAGTGCCACCGAATCGGTAAGCAACGTATAGGTAAAGGGTTTGGAGAATTTAGCATAGAAGTTGATATACTGATCGAACGCCCAGTAAACCGTTTTCTTATGACCGCGTATTTCGGTATCACTAATCACCTCGATTTCCATCTCTTCGTTCTTCTGACGTTGCAAGCTGTAATCGAAGTCGAGTATAAAGCCGGCCTCTTTGCTCTCGGGGAAGGTATAGCGGTGGATAGCCGCACGCTTGGTTGCCGTTAGCTCGGCTTTGACTCCATAGCGGTCGAGCAATACCGAGTAGTAGCCCGGAACGGCCACTTCGTTGGCATGCGAAAAGCCCGAAGCATAAGCCATCTGCTGACTCTCGCTTCCCATCGAATGTGTTTCTTGTTTGCCTACGGTGGGCATCAACAGCACATCGCCGTAATCGCCGCAACCGGTACCGCTCAGGTGGGTATGCGAAAACCCGTTGATCGTGCTATCGGCATAGTAATAGCCCGAGCAGGCATCCCACTGATAGATACGGGTATCGGGGCTGGGTTGAATCATCCCATTGGGAACAATAGCACCGGGAAACGTGTGTCCGTGTCCGCCTGTACCAATAAGCGGATTCACATAAGTCGTGTAGTCGGGAGAGCTTGACATCTGAGAGCAAGAAGCTGCCCCCAGTAACAATGAACATCCCAAAAGTGTAGTAATCAGTTTCATATATCTGTTTTAAGTTAGTACTAGACGCCCTACCACTATTTACAGAAAAAGTGGTATATATATAATACAACTGAAAGGAGAAATATACTATTCCTCTTCTTAAAAAAGTTAGAATGGTAACGGGCCATCATTCCCTATTCCGCCAAACGGACTAGCCGCTTGCGGTGCATAATCGGGGCTGGGAGGCGGTACGCTCGAAGCATTGTTCATGCGCGAACCGAGTACCGGTATTTCGCCTTCGGTAGGCATCGGAATCACCATGTCATCGTCGGGATTCTGGAAGCGTGCAAATTCGCCCTTAAAGCGCAACAGCACATCGCCCGTAGCACCGTTACGATGCTTGGCGATGATGATCTCGGCCATACCGCGCAAATCGTTTCCACGATCATCCTGATAGATTTTATAATACTCGGGACGGTGGATAAAGCACACCATATCGGCATCCTGCTCGATGGCTCCCGACTCACGAAGGTCGCTCAACTGCGGACGTTTGCCCTCCACCCCTTCTCGATTCTCAACACCACGATTCAACTGCGACAGGGCGATGATGGGAATATTCAACTCCTTGGCAAGCCCCTTGAGCGAACGCGAAATGGTACTTACCTCTTCCTGACGACTACCGAAAGCCATACCACTGGCATTCATCAACTGAAGGTAGTCAATGATGATGATCTTCACGCCATGCTCGCGTACCAGTCTGCGCGCTTTGGTTCGAAGCTCGAACACCGAGAGCGAAGGGGTATCATCGACATAGAGTGGTGCATCAATGAGGTCTTTTAGTTTGTAGTCGAGCTGTTGCCACTCGTACGAGGCCAACTGTCCGCTCTTGATTTTCTCACCGGGAATTTCGCACACGTTGACGATCAAACGATTCACCAACTGTACGTTGCTCATTTCAAGCGAGAACAGCGCTACGGGATGTTTAAAGTTCACAGCAATGTTTCGTGCCATCGATAGTACGAAGGCCGTTTTACCCATGGCGGGACGAGCGGCGATAATAACCAAGTCGGAATTTTGCCATCCGGCCGTCATCTTATCGAGCTTTGTAAAACCACTCTCCAAACCACTCAAACCATCGGTTCGGGCAGCTGCTTTCTGCAACAACTCATAAGCCTCGGCAATAACGGGATTAATCTGTGTATAATCCTTCTTCATGTTTTGTTGCGAAATCTCAAACAGCTTTCCTTCGGCCTCTTGCATGAGGTCGTCTACGTCGAGTGTTTCGTCAAAAGCTTTGCCTTGAATGTTGCTGGTAAAGGTAATCAGTTCGCGCGCCAGGTATTTCTGTGCAATGATACGCGCATGATATTCGATGTGAGCCGAAGAGGCTACCTTACTACTGAGTTGCGTGATATAGAAGGGGCCGCCCACTTCGTCGAGCTCGCCTCGTTTGGCCAGTTGCTCTTTCACCGTCAAGATATCGACCGGCTTTTGGTTTACTGCCAGATCGGTGATAGCCGAGTAAATCAGTTGATGCCTGCGTTCGTAAAAGGAGTCGGGACGCAGAATTTCGCTCACCTGCGAATATGCATCTTTTTCGATCATCAAAGCACCCAGCACAGCTTCTTCGAGTTCGGGAGCTTGCGGTTGTATGCGCCCGTAATCACTTACCGGTTGTGCCTTGGGTTTACTGTTACTGCGACTATTATATTTTCTTTGTTCGGCCATTGTCTATTTATTACGAATTACGAATGACAAAGATAGAACATAAAAATGAAGAATGAAGAATGAAGAATGAAGAATTTGTTAACTTTGCACCGACTATCTATCATTCACCCTTTAATTGCCCAACGAGCATGATTTCATTTCCGAATGCCAAAATAAATCTGGGACTACACATCACCGAAAAGCGTCCCGACGGATACCACAACCTCGAAACAGTTTTCTACCCCATCCCACTCGAAGATGCCTTAGAGATTCATCCGTTACTCAACGCCAACGGGCGCTCGTTCGCTTTTCATCCTTCGGGGCTCGAAATTGCCGGACGCGTAGAAGACAATCTCGTTGTCAAAGCCTATCTGCTGCTCAAAGATACATTTGAATTACCCCCCATCAACATTCACCTCTTTAAGCACATCCCGTCGGGTGCAGGGATGGGCGGTGGCTCTTCGGATGCTGCTTTCATGCTCAAACTACTCAACGAACGTTTTTCACTGCAACTCACCGTTGAGCAACTCGAAGACTATGCTGCTATATTGGGTGCCGATTGTGCTTTCTTTATCCGCAACAAACCGACCTTTGCTTCGGGTATCGGCAATGTATTCTCGCCCATCGATCTTTCGCTATCGGGCTATCAACTCATCGTAATCAAGCCCCACGTATTTGTTTCAACGCGCGATGCTTTTTCGAAAATCACCCCGCAACAACCTAAATTTGCATTGCAAGAGGTGATAAAACGCCCCGTGAATGAATGGAAAGAGTATTTAGTCAATGATTTTGAGGCGAGTGTATTTCCGCAGTTTCCGGTGATACGAGAGATTAAAGAAGAGTTGTATCGCCAAGGAGCCATCTATGCCGCCATGAGCGGATCGGGCTCTTCGGTATTCGGACTGTTTGCGCCGGAGGTAACATTGCCCGAAGGGAACACATGCTACCAACTTACATTGTAAAACACCTTTATCAGAAAGTCAAGTTTCAAATTCCTGCGTATAACAAACCTATTTTTCCCTGTTTGCAAGAGTAGTATATTAACGCAGCGTTAACTACGTACTTTTACCCACCAAGAGTACGTATTCATTGATACCAAAACTACGTACTCTTGCATACAAGGAGATAGTAAATTAACATTGTTAAAAATATCATGAAAAAAGGCTCCCATTCCATTATTCTCAATTGCTAAAGAATAATAGAATGGGAGCCTTATGATAGAACGGTTGTATTCGTTCGTTATTTTGCCAGTTCCGGATTGGCAGCTATCGCTTCTTTCGGAATGAGAATGGTATAACGATCATCGTCTTGCTCTAAAACAAACGTTTCGCCTTTCAATACCTTCTCGATACGCGGACGAGTAGTACGACGAAGATCGAACCAACGATGACCTTCGAAAGCCAATTCACGGGCACGTTCGTTAAGAATTTCAGCAATCAAGGCTTCTTGAGTCAATGCGTTCACTGCCGCTTCTTTAGCTGCATATGCCTCGGGGGTATAGCGTTTCTGCATCAGTTGCAGCAAGCGGGCACGGGCTTCGGGCAACTTATTCAGATGGGCAGCAGCTTCGGCAGCAGTCAGGTACAATTCGCCTACACGGAAGGTAGAGGAAAATTCGCTTGCACCTACCTTCAAGCTCTTACTTGCTCCATCGGCATTGGGAGCCGAGAAGCAAAGTGCCAAACGACGGTCGCCTTGCTCGTACATTGACAAGAAGTTGGCCGGTGCCAATGCAGCATTGTTATCGCTACTCTCCATTCGCTCCAAAGCAGTAATGTTCTCTACCGACTGGAAGTTATTTGGCAATACAGGAGATGCGGCATTCAAATCTTCCAACGCCGATTTATGACCGAGTACAGATTGAGCAGCATCGTAAGCCGACTGCCAGTCCGCCTTATACAAGGATATACGTGCCTGAAATGCTTCTACCGCGTCTTTGGTAAAGCGATACGAAAACTGAACTTCCCAACTCTCTTTATTCATCAAGGCACGGGCATTGTTTACATCCGACTGGATTGAGGCATACACCTCTTCGACCGTATTGCGGCTCAAAAGGCCTTCGAGGTCATTGTCCAACTTCAACGGAACCGATTTGGTGGTAAGTGCACCGGGCTTAGTGTAGGGTTGGCCATGTAGGTTTACCAGCATAAAATGCATATAGGCGCGAAGCAGGTAGGCCTCGGCAGCTAGTTGATCAATCTCGGCGGGAGTACCCTCGGTAATCTGCTTTTGATTTTCAATAACATGGTTAGCTACGAAGATGACATTATAAAACCCACCCCAGTCCAATTGATTGGTAGTAGGCGCAGGAGCTACGTCGTTCCAACGCTCCCAATCGGCATATCTTTGTTGATCCCAGTTATTGGCAACAACTTGCATCTCGTCGGAACGAAATCCAACAGTCCCTCTCTGCATCGGAACTCGTTTGTAGGCACGTGCCAGCAATGCCCGATATTCTTGTGCCGTAGTAGGGATAACACTCCCTACCGGCTTTATCTCCAGGTATTTCTCGCAACCCGAAAGTGCGAGCAAACAGCTAAGCAGTACAACTGTATATATTTTTCTCATATATATCTTTTATCCATTAAATAATTAAAAACTCAGGTTCAAGCTAAAAGTCACCGATTTGGGCATAGGCGCAGCATACGTATTGCCCATCGACTCGGGGTCGAGGAAGTTGTTATAGTTAGAACCAAATACAAACAGGTTACGTCCTTCGACTGCCAAAGAAGCAGTATTCATACCCAACATACGACTTACCTTCTCGGGTAGACGATAGCCCAGACGCAGATTTTGAAGGCGCATATAGTTCACCTTCTTGATCCAGATATCGAGGTTGCGATACGCGCTGTAGGCGTCTTGGCGGTCGTAGAACATATACTCATCCAAACGATCGTTGGATGTAATCATAGCCGGAAACTTGGTATCGGTATTCGTGGGTGTCCAGCGGTCGAGTACATCGCGATTGGAGTTTTGTCCTAAATCGTGATTGATGATATTGTACGAAGGTGTAGTGCGCACATATCCTCCGAAGTTGAAAGAAAGATTCGCACTCAGCTCCCAGTTCTTATAGGTAAAGGTATTGATCAATCCACCGGTATAAGGTGCATCGGTCGAACCTACATACGTGTACAAGTCGCGGTGCTCTTGCGTAGTCAGTTCCGACTCGCCAAAGCCCCACTCTACCAATTTGAAGAACTCTTTGCCCGATACGATTTCACCTTCTTTGTTGTAGTATCTCAGGTAGCCTTCGTCATCGAGTCCGGCCGTTTTGAGTGCATAAAGTGCACCTACGGGACGACCTTCGCGACCGGGTATCATCGAGTTCTCACTCAATGTCTCCTTCAGTACGGTGTTCTTGTTGTAAGCGAAGTTCAAGTTGGTGTACCACGAGAAATTCTTGGTGGTGATGTTGCGGGTAGTCATTGCCACCTCTATACCTTCATTGCTCATACTTGCCCAGTTGATGGCAGTAGAAACGAATCCGGTTTCGAGCGGAAGCATTTTCGATCCAATCAAATCGACACCTTTGCGATAATAGTAGTCAACACTTAAGTTGATCGCTTGATTCAATATAGCAAGGTCAAACCCGGCGTTGTACGAATGTGTCTTCTCCCAACGTAACTTGGCATTGGGGGCTCCATTGATATTGATCATATCTTCCGATCCACCAGGCAAGATACTTTCGACACTGTAATTACCCAATAAGAAAGGCGAAGTATTCTTATCGATATTTCCCTGCAAACCATACGACGTACGCAGCACGAAGTTATCGACCCAACGAACCTCTTTCATAAACGGCTCTTGAGAAACACGCCACAAAGCACTTACAGAGTAGAGAGGCAGAAAGCGGTATTTCTTATCGACACCAAAGAGATCGGAACCGTCGAAACGGATACTTCCACCCAAGGTATACCGATTCATCAACGAGTAAGAAGCGGTTGAGAAGAACGATGCGTATGCATTCTCCTTGTATGTGCGGCTATAAAGAGGAAACTTCTTAGCCTGTGTTTCGTCGGGGAAGATAACCGGTTTAGAAGTCAACGTCTTACGATCGAATCCATAGGTAGCAGCCATCAGTGTTTCGTACCATGTTTTGCGTAATTCGGAACCGACCATTACTTCGAGCTCGTGAATATCTTTGAAGCTATCGCGGTACTCTCCCATCGCTTTCCAAGTAATTTGAGAGTTGCTGTTTTCGTATGACTTCTGCTGACCACCTTCGGGCAGGAAGTATTTGTATCCACCGTTTACCTTATCGGTATACTTACTGCTCTTCATATCCGAACGCATCGTGTAACTATCCTTGTCGGCAATCTGCTGCTTAGAAGTTTTATCTAACTGCAAACCCAACTGAGAGATAAGCTTCAACTTATCATTGAAACGCAACTCGGCATCGAAAATAGAAGAGAACGAATTGATGGTTTCTTCGTTGGTTGTATTGCGTCGCTCTTCAAAAATATTGAAAGGCAAATCGTTATCCGTTGTATTCTGAATATCGAAATCGTATACATAGTTACCATCTGCATCGAAAGGCAATTGGTAAGGATTGGCCTTGCGCGAATACATCAATGGATTATTCAATCCGTATTTATCGGTCATATATGTAGAGTTGTTGCGTCGGTTGGCAAACAACGAAGCACCCAGTTTCAACATTCGGTTTACCTTATAAGAGGTTTTACCTACAATGTTGAAACGATCCATGCTTACACCCGGCACATTGCCGTTCTCTTTCATATAACCTACCGAGGTATAATAGGTCACCTTTTCGGTACCACCCGACAGATTCACGTTGTACTCTTGGTTGAATGCATCCTGAAACAGAATGTCATTCCAATCGGTATTGATACCTTTGAGGTTGTTGATATCACGTTGTGCATTGGCACTCAACGCATCCCAACCGTTCTTCTTAAAGGTATCCAATTCTTTGTAGCCTACAAGAATGTGGTTAACCCCTCCCTTTTTATTCTCCGGCGAATATCCACCTTGGATCATATCGAGTTCAAGACCGACTTTTTCTTCGGCAGTGAGTAGGTTCAAGCGGCTGATATCCAACGTAGGAGTATAAGTCATCTTGGCCGAGAAAGATATTTGAGGCTTGCCTGCTTTACCACTTTTAGTGGTAATAACGATCACACCATTGGCAGCACGAGCACCATAAATTGCAGTTGCAGCAGCATCTTTCAAGACAGTGATATTCTCAATATCGGCAGGGTTCAAGCCGGCGATAGAGGATTGACGCATATTGGTCACATCATTTAAATTGTCCATTTTAGGAATATCGGTACCTTCGAGTGGAATACCATCGAGTACCCACAAGGGGTCTTGTGTGCCGTTGAGCGAAGCCGTACCACGAATACGGATCTTTGCAGGAGCACCGGGAGCACCCGAGATACTATTCACCGAAAGTCCGGCTACTTGTCCGGCCAATGCCTGGTCAATGCTTTTCACACCACCCAATACATTGTCCGATATCTCCAGTTTCGATACGGCTGCCGTTAGCTTGCGACGCTCTACGGTTTGATAACCGGTTACCACTACCGCATCGAGCATATGAGCCGAGGGGTGTAGGGTAACCTGATAGCTATTCTTGCCCGGTATCAACTTTACTTCGAGGGCATCGAAACCAACATAGCTACAATAGAAACGGGTAATGCCATCGGGAAGGGTGATGGTAAACTTACCATCGATATCGGTGATAACGCCTGTTGCACTAGAGGCGCTTCCGGTTTTCTTTATATCATCGGCCAATACATAGACCGTAGCACCGATTAACGGCAGGTTATCCTCGGCCGAGAGAACTACTCCCTGCACAGTGCGACCAGCGGCCACGGCAGAGAAAAAGGTTCCCATAAGGGCGAGAAAAAGAAGGATGAAATGTTTTTTCATTCGTTAATATGGTTTATTAAGTGATTTTTACTTTAGACCCAACGCGGTATTGATGCGCAGAATCATATCTTTATAGTGGTACTTTGTAGCCACGTCTGTAGTACCAAGACGGCTTTGTAGCAAGTCCTTCACACGCAACAGCTCGCCACGTTTTACCGAAATGGCATCTGATACGCGGCTGATCTGTGAACCGTAGAAGTTCAGTTCTCGACGAGCTCCCATACGGTCGGCCGATGCAGAACGATGAGCGTGTTCGTCGCAACTACACAAAGGTGTCTGATGGTCGAGCAAGAAATGGCTATCGGCGAGTTTCTTGTTGATCTTCACCCCTTCGGTTTCTGCTGCGGCAGTAATGAGGGCATCAACAAAATTCTTTTGCAAGGCACGAGTCATCACATCGGGCAAGGCTCCACGTTCGGTAGTAGCGAAAATACGACGGTGCAAACCATCCATCAGTTCGACAGCAGTGAATGCTTTCTTACCGTTGACCGACTCGTTTTCGAGCATACGCATCAAACGGTTGTTGCCCAGCAAATCCCAAAGAATATACGATTGTGCATTCTTCAATACCTGCGTCGGTGCGTTTTCGATTACGCCTAGCGGAGTGTTGCGCAGCAAATAGGTGTATTCGCCTACCTCAGTATCGAACAACCAAGTAGGATAGGTCAATACCTCATCGAGCAAAAACTGCAAAGCAGCTTGCTGGCGTTCGCGCTCTACAAACGTATAGGTTTTGGTTCCATCGCCTACAACGGTATTCTCCAGATACATACCGCCAATGTTGGTCAGTACGTGGTAAAGGTAATTGTTCCACTGGTTGATAACGGCATAGTACAGGCGAGAAGCCTCTTCGTACGTTTGTCCCGGTTCGCCCGTGGTGGTCCATTGAATAATCTGAGGCACAATACGCTTAAGGTTGGCAATGCCCAGTTGCGAAGAGCGGATGGCATCATCACCCAAGTCTTCGTTTTGGGCACGGGGATCTACCGCATCGCGTACGTCCTGTGCTTCGCTATATTTATAAAGGCGATCCGTGTGACGGCTAAGCAAGTCATGCAATGCTTTCTTCTCGTCTTCGGGTGTCTCCTTACCGTACCAACGGTAACCGTACTCAATGGCAAACATATCGTAAGGACCGATGTTGGGCGAAAGGGCAGTAACCCCATCACCAGGCTGAGCCACATAATTGAAACGGGCGTAATCCATGATCGATGAAGACGTAGAGTTCATCTTATCGGTAAACGTCTTGGAACGGAGCGAGTCGGTAGGGAAAGCCCATGATCCCATCATGTTATGACGTAGACCCAGCGAATGCCCTACCTCATGGCAAGCGACGAAACGCATGGCATCTCCCATCAACTCATCGGGCAATTCCGTTTTACGGGCATCGGGACGCACCGTACCAGTTTGTACGGTAATCCATTCCTGAAGCATCGACAACACATTGTGCCACCACATAATGTCGGCTTCCAGTATCTCGCCCGAACGGGGATCGAGGATAGATGGGCCCATAGCATTGGCTTTGGCGGATGCTGCATAGGTTAGAACGGAGTAATTCACATCGTCCATATCAATGCTCATGCTGTCGGTTATTTCGCGTGCCTGAATGGCATTTTTAAAGCCTGCACGTTCGAAAGCTACCTGCCAATCTTCGATACCTTGTTTGATGTATTTACGCCAACGATAAGGTGTAGAGTTCTCAATATAGAACACAATGGGTTTCTGCGGTTCGACCAGTTCGCCACGCAAATAGGCTTCGCGATCTTCGGGTTTGGGTTCTAAACGCCAGCGGGTGATGAAGTCTTGCTTCTTCACGCGTTGCTGTCCGTCGCTAAAGCTAAGCAACGGATTGGTGAAATAACCCACACGAGGATTATCCAGTCGGCCGGCCATAGGATGCTCAGGCAACAACAACAGAGAAGAGCTTACCTCTACGGTAACGTATACACTGGTTGTGCCCTCAGTTACTTTCGTAGTGAGTTCCGAGGTGGCTACCACGTTGTTTTCGAATGTCTTAATGGAGAGAATGCGAGACAAGTTTTTAATAGACGACGTGCCCAGATTGATATTGGTAAAGACGTTGTTGATACTCGTTTCCGTACCATCGTAAATGTCGGTTACCTTAACGACCATTGCAGTCGAATCATTGTTCCATGCTTCGATCTTGAATCCGGCAATAAGCGGCGAGATAAAGTTATCTTTCACCGACCGGCTAATAGCGTCATTGGCAGGTGACAAAGGCAACGGACGGCTCTGACGAATAAGCAACTTACCCGTAGCACGATCCAGTTCAAAGCGCACCATCTGGTTTTCGTAGTTGGTACCACGATTCACACCGGCCTCATTCAACTCGGAAGGAACACGTTGCAGTTTGTTTACGACCAACATATCACGCCCAAGCAGACGAGCAGGAACCTCGAAGTAATAGTCATTCTTCTTCTGGTATATATTAAACATACCTTTTCGAAGAATGGCATCGCCTCCAGTCAATTTCTCATAGTCGGTCTTGGATGGAATACTGTCTTTTGAATCACTCTTTTTTTTCTTCTTACCGAACAAGCCCGCTGTGTGGGGTGTTGATTGTCCGGCATACAAATACACATTTGGTCCGCACATCATCGTGCCGGTAACCACTGTGGTAAGCAGGATTGTTTTAAATCTCATCAAATTGTTATCTTTTTACTCTAATACCTAAATTCTACACTATTGAACAAAATGTTCGCAAAGATAGTAAAACTATCGATATAAGTGGCAAATCGTTCGTCATTTTGACGTTTTTTCGATTTTATAGCGAGGTATTTGTGATAAATCGCTATCTTTGCATTAAAACAATTCTATATAAAACAGACTCCATATATGAGTGAACTTTTAGTTTATAAAGCCTCTGCCGGATCAGGTAAAACCTTTACATTGGCCGTAGAATATATCAAGTTATTGATCCTAAACCCACGTGCTTATCAACAAATACTGGCAGTAACCTTTACGAATAAAGCCACTGCCGAGATGAAAGAACGCATCCTTAGCCAGCTCTATGGAATACGAGTGGCAGACAAAGATTCGGAGGCTTATCTGGCACGCATCATGGACGAAACGGGAAAGAGTGCAGACGAGGTACGCCAAGCTGCCGGACTGGCCTTAAGCTATATGCTCCACGACTATAGCCGCTTTCGCGTAGAGACGATCGACTCGTTTTTTCAATCGGTCATGCGCAATCTTGCACGCGAACTCGAACTTAGCCCCAACCTCAACATCGAACTAAACAACACCGAGGTGTTGAGCGATGCGGTTGACAGTATGATCGAGAAACTTGGTCCGACCTCGCCCGTACTGGCTTGGTTGCTCGATTATATTGACGAACGCATAGCCGACGACAAACGTTGGAACGTATCGGACGAAGTAAAGAGTTTTGGACGAAACATATTCGATGAAGGGTATATAGAACAAGGAAACGAACTGCGGGAGCGTTTGCGCGACCCCAACACCATACGTAATTACCGCAAGGAACTGCGCGAACTCGAAGCGGCGGCTTTGGAGCAGATGCAAGGATTTAATGAGCAACTGGAAAGTATCCTGGCCAGCCAGCAACTGCAACCCGGTGATTTAAAGAATGGAAGCAGAGGCATTGCCAGCTATTTCAAAAAACTACAAAACGGACAGTTGAGCGATGATATTGTCAATGTAACCGTCGAGAAATGCCTCGAAGACGAAAGCAACTGGGCTGCCAAAAGCTCCAAACGCTATACTGACATTTTGTTGCTAGCCTCGTCGATCCTTATGCCTCTGCTACAAGATGCCGAAGAGTTGCGTCCGCGCAACAATAAGATCGTAAACAGTTGCCGACTCTCCTTGCAACACCTCAACAAGGTGCAACTATTGGCCAATATAGACGAAGAGGTACGCCAACTTAACAAAGAGAACAACCGCTTCCTGCTATCGGATACCAACGCGTTGCTGCACCAGTTGGTCAAGGATGGCGACTCCTCTTTCGTGTTCGAAAAGATCGGTGCCAATATTCACAACGTGATGATCGATGAGTTTCAAGACACCAGCCGCATGCAATGGGGAAACTTCAAGCTATTGCTGCTCGAAGGATTATCGCAAGGAGCCGACAGCCTGATTGTAGGCGATGTAAAACAGTCGATCTATCGATGGCGAAATGGCGACTGGGGTATCCTGAATGGGCTGAACGACCGGATAGAACATTTCCCCATCCGGGTGGAGACCCTCAAAACCAACCGACGAAGCGAAACGAACGTGATTCACTTCAACAACCAAGTATTTACGGAAGCGGTTCAGTACCTGAACGAGCTTTACCGCCAACAATTAGACACCGATTGCGAAGCACTGCAAAGGGCGTATGCCGATGTAGAGCAGGAGTCGCCCAAATCGGAAAGCAAAGGGTGTGTCAAAGTCTCTTTCCTCGAACCCGACGAAGAGCATGATTACACAGAGCAAACCTTGATCGCTTTGGGCAACGAGGTAGAACAACTACTCGAAGCGGGAGTGAAACTGAACGACATCGCCATATTGGTGCGTAAGAATAAGACTATTCCGCGTATTGCAGACTATTTCGATAAGGAGCTTCACTTCAAAATCGTGTCCGACGAAGCGTTCAGGCTGGATGCATCTTTGGCCATCTGCATGATGATGGATGGGTTGCGCTATTTGTCGAACCCCGAAAACCGGATTGCTAAAGCACAACTCATGCTCAACTACGAGCTAAAGATAAAAAGAACGCCTACAGATACCACTCCATCCGATATAGATACCATACTGACAGGAGCTACAGAGCATTATTTACCTGTCGCATTCACCGAGCAACTAAGCACTTTGCGCCTGATGCCGCTTTATGAACTACTCGAAGAGTTATTTACCCTTTTCGAGATGAACAGCATAGCCGATCAGGATGCGTATCTCTTTGCTTTCTTCGATGCAGTAACTGATTACCTGCAAAGCAATTCGTCGGATCTGGATAGCTTCATCCGCTTCTGGGACGAAACACTCTGCCGTAAAACCATTCCCAGCGGCGAACTGGAAGGTATCCGCATCTTCTCCATTCACAAATCGAAAGGGTTGGAGTTTCACACCGTCCTCCTACCCTTCTGCGACTGGAAGATGGAGAATGAAACGAATAATCAATTGGTGTGGTGCGTACCCACTCAGGCACCGTTTAATGAATTGGACATCGTTCCGGTAAACTATTCGGCACAGATGAACCAATCGGTGTATCACGATGACTACTTGCACGAACGCCTGCAACTGTGGGTCGATAACCTCAACCTGCTTTATGTAGCCTTTACACGAGCGGGTAAAAACCTGATTGTGTGGACGAAGAAGAATCAGAAAGGAACCATGTCCGAGCTTTTATCCAATGCCCTGTCGGCCATTGCCAGCAATGAACACCGCGAATATGACGAGGAGAAAACCTATGAACAAGGCACCATTTGCCCTTCCGAACCGGAGAAGGAAAACACCTCGACCAATAAGCTAACGCAGAAACAGCGGAAGCTACCGATCAGCATGGAGTCGATGCGCCACGATATTGAGTTCAGGCAGTCGAACCGATCGGCGGATTTCATTCAAGGAATTGACGAGGAGGAGTCTGACGACCGATTCATCAACGAGGGACGCTTGCTGCATACGCTCTTCTCGGTGATTGAAACCGAAGCGGATATCGATCCGGCCATTGACCGATTGGTGTTCGAGGGTATCATCGGTAATCAGGAAAAGGCCGATAAGATACGCAGTCTGACATACAAAGCCTTTGCACTGCCACAGGTGAAGCATTGGTATTCGGGCGAATGGCAGTTATTCAACGAATGTGCCATCATTTACCGCGAAAACGGACTCTTGCAAACCCGTCGCCCCGACCGGGTAATGATGAAAGACGATGAGGTCATAGTGGTCGACTTTAAGTTTGGAAAGCCAAACAAGAAGTACAACAAACAGGTGCAGGGATATATTGAACTGCTTCGACAAATGGGATATAAAAACATCACAGGACACTTGTGGTATGTGAAAGACGAAACAATAGAACAGGTATGAAAACATTTCTCCAACTGGTCGCCCACGACCTTTACAATAAGATAGGCAACGATTTATCACGTATAGCCATTGTGTTTCCCAACAAACGAGCGAGCCTGTTCTTTAACGAACACCTGGCAGGCGAGTCGGAACACCCTTTATGGTCGCCGGCATACGTCAGCATCAGTGATCTGTTTCAACAGTTATCGCAACAGAAATTAGGCGACCCTATCCGTCTGGTATGCGAACTATACACGGTATTTCGTGCAGAAACCGGGAGTGAAGAGTCGCTGGATGATTTCTACTTCTGGGGCGAATTGCTTATCAGCGATTTTGATGATGCCGATAAAAACCTGGTAGAGGCAGACAGACTGTTCAGCAACCTGCAAGAGCTAAAAAGCATCATGGAGGGATTCGACTTTCTCGATGAAGAACAAGAGGCTGCCATCCGTCAGTTCTTTCAGAATTTCTCTATCGAACGCCGTACGGAACTGAAAGAAAAATTCATCTCACTTTGGGATAAACTGGGCGATATCTATCACCGCTATCGCGAGAACCTCGCCGCTCGGGGTATTGCCTACGAAGGAATGCTGTATCGCAACGTAATTGAGCAGCTCGACACCGACACCTTGAAGTATGATAAATATGTCTTTGTCGGCTTCAATGTGTTGAATAAGGTAGAAACAGCTTTCTTTACACAACTGCGCGATGCGGGCAAAGCGATGTTTTACTGGGATTACGATGTGTTCTATACACACCGCAAGGAGTTTAGGCACGAGGCAGGCGAGTTCATCAACCGCAACCTGTTGTTATTTCCCAACGAGCTGCCCGGTAGTTATTTCGACAGCCTGCGTCACCCCAAGCAGGTACGGTTCATCTCTTCGCCAACCGAAAATGCACAGGCGCGTTACTTGCCGCAGTGGGTGCGCGAGCACCTCACGGACAATGAGAAGGAGAACGCTATCGTGCTTTGCAACGAAGCATTACTACTCCCCGTACTGCACTCCATTCCTTCCGAAGTGCAGAATGTCAATATCACAATGGGATTTCCACTGGCACAAACTCCAGTGTATAGCTTTGTCAATGCCGTACTGGAACTGCAAACCAATGGCTATCGCTCCGATACCGGACGGTATACGTACCAGGCGGTGCAGGCCGTTTTGAAGCATCCCTATACCCGCCAAATCTCTACTCAGGCAGAGGTATTGGAACGGGAACTGACCCTGACCAATCGCTTCTATCCGCTTCCGAGCGAACTGAAGAAGGATGATTTCCTAACGCTACTCTTCACTCCGCACAATGGTAACCGCCAACTATGTGCTTACCTCATCGACCTATTGAAAGAGGTATCGGTTCTGTACAGACAAAAAGAGGAGCACGACGACATATTCAATCAGCTTTACCGCGAGTCGCTCTTCAAGAGCTATACGATGGTAAACCGGTTGCTGAGCTTGATCGAAAGCGGAGAGTTGGAAATACGTATCGACACGCTCAAACGATTGCTGAATAAGATATTGACCGTAGCCAATATTCCGTTTCATGGTGAACCGGCTATCGGCATGCAAGTAATGGGAGTACTTGAAACACGTAACCTCGATTTCAAGAACCTGATTCTGCTATCGCTCAACGAAGGGCAACTGCCCAAGGGAAGCGGCGACTCGTCGTTCATCCCTTACAACCTGCGCAAAGCATTCGGTATGACTACCATCGAGCACAAAAACGCGGTGTATGCCTACTACTTCTATCGGTTGATTCAACGGGCAGAGAGTATTACACTGATGTATAATACCTCGTCCGACGGACTGAACCGCGGTGAATGGTCACGCTTTATGCTACAATTCTTATTGGAATGGGAGCATGACATCAGCCGTGAGTACCTCGAAGCAGGGCAGTCACCACAAAGCACTACCGAAATCCGTATCGAGAAGACACCAACAATTCTCGACCGTCTGCGTCGCTCATACGATATCACGTTGAACCCCGAAGCAGTGCTTTCTCCTTCGGCACTCAATGCGTATCTCGACTGCCGTTTACGGTTCTATTTCCGGTATGTAGCACGACTGAAAACGCCTGATGAGGTGAGTGCCGATATTGATTCGGCACTGTTTGGAACGATCTTTCACAAAGCAGCCGAATTGGCTTATACCGAGCTGACCGCCTATAATGAAGAGATAAGAAAAGAAGACCTCGAACGCTTATTGCGCAACGATGTGCAACTGCAAAGCTATGTAGACACTGCTTTTAAGAAAGAATTTTTTCATGTACCCCCACACGAGAAACCGGAATACAACGGGTTGCAACTCATCAATTCGAAGGTCATTACATCGTACCTGCGACAGCTGCTCCGCAATGATTTGCAGTATGCGCCATTCCGGATGATAGGTATGGAAGAACACGTTGAGGAGGAGATTTCGATCTCCACCCCGGAAGGTGATCTGCGCCTGAAGATAGGAGGTACTATCGACCGATTGGACAGCAAAAACGATACCCTGCGCATCGTAGACTATAAAACAGGAGGAAGTCCCAAAACTCCGGCCAACGTGGAGCAACTCTTCACTCCCGCCGAGGGACGACCTAATTACATCTTCCAGACGTTTCTGTATGCGGCCATCATGAGTAGCCAACAATCGCTAAAGGTAGCTCCTGCCCTACTCTATATTCATCGTGCCGCTTCCGAGAGCTACTCACCCGTAGTAGAGATGGGCGAACCGCGTCAGCCGAAACTACCGGTCGATAACTTTACCATACTGGAAACTGAGTTTAGAAACAGACTACACACACTACTGGAAGAAATATACAATCCGGAAGAACCTTTCACACAAACGGAGAATACGAAAGCGTGCGAGTATTGCGATTTCAAGGCACTGTGCCGGAAGTAGCGGTACGCATCTTCGACCAAGAAACAAAAAGCCCTTGTTCATAAAGAAGAATGAACAAGGGCTTTTTGTCTATTAAGTAGAAAGTACCTCTTCTCGGCTGGAGGTATTTATTTTTTCAAGGGAATAGAGAAATAGAAAGTAGACCCTTGTCCTTTCTCAGAAACAAACCACAGTGAGCCGCCATTCTTAATAACAAAATTCTGGCAAAGGAGTAAGCCTAGCCCCGATCCCTCTTCATTATTCGTTCCAAAAGTACTGAAGTGCGTATCTGTATGCAATAATTTCTTTTGATTTTGCTCATCAATACCACATCCATTATCCTTTACACTGACAATAGCCATTCCATCTTCCTCTTTCAGAGTCACTATTACTTCAGTTTCTTCGTTACTAAACTTAATTGCATTGCTCAGTAAGTTGCGAATAACTGTTTTAACCATATCAATATCAGCATATACCTGCAAATGATCGGGAGCATTAAGACGAATCTCAATTTTCTTTAATCCGGCCACCATAGTAAATATCTCGGTAACGCCCTCAAGCACCTCAACCATATCAATATCCTGATACACTACCTTTAGCTTGCCTATCTGACTCTTTGTCCACTTCAGTAAATTATCAAGTAGTGCAAAAACGTCTTCTGTCGTTTGATTGGCCATCGTTAGCAGTTCGTACATTTCACTACCAATAGTAGAACTAGGTAGATTAAGGATCAGCATATTCAAGACCATCTTGATAGAGCCTATCGGCGAGCGAAGATCGTGTGCAATGACCGAATAAAGTTTATCACGACCAATAATTGTTTTTTGAAGCTCTTCGGTTTGCGCCAAGATAATGCGTTTGGCTGCAACGAGCGAAATCTGATGCGTCACACGGATAATCAACTCCTCTTTATTGAATGGCTTGGAAATAAAATCATTTCCACCCACCTGAAACCCTTTTACAATATCAGCGGTACTATTAAGAGCAGTTAGAAAGATAATAGGTACCTCGGCTGTTAAGGGGTCATTTTTCAGCTTGGCAGCAACCTCAAATCCACTCATGTCGGGCATCATTACGTCCAACAGAACCAAATCGGGTTTATCTTCTCTTACGCGCTCTAGCGCTTCGTATCCATTGTTGGCTGTTATTGTCGCAAATTTCTCGTTTGTCAGTAGCACTTTAAGTAATAACACATTTGACATCACATCATCAACAATAAGAACCTTATATTCTGAGGGATTTATTTCCATGTTTATCTTTGTTTAGTATAGCTTTAATTTATTCCTATAAATTATTTTTAAAGAAGTCAATCATATGTACGAGTCCTTCATCAAGTTCAACCGTAGGTTTCCAGTTTAACTTTTCCATAGCCAATGCAATATCGGGCTTTCGTTGCTTAGGATCATCGTGTGGTAGTGGTTTGAATACGATATTTGATTGAGAATGAGTGAGCTTAATCACCTTTTCGGCCAGCTCCAAGATAGAAAACTCATGCGGGTTACCAATATTGACCGGTCCGATAAAATCATCACCGGTATTCATCATACGAATCATCCCTTCAATCAAATCGTCTATGTATTGGAAGCTTCGTGTTTGACCTCCTGTTCCATAGATCGTAATATCATTATTTTGTAATGCCTGAACAATTAAGTTGGAAACGACTCTTCCATCATCAGGCAACATTCGGGGGCCATAAGTGTTAAAAATACGAATAATCTTGATCCGAACATGGTTTTGGCGATAATAGTCCATAAATAAAGTTTCGGCACAGCGCTTACCTTCATCATAACAAGAACGAAAACCAATGGGGTTCACATTGCCCCAGTAGCTCTCAGGTTGCGGATGGATAATCGGGTCGCCGTATATCTCGCTAGTTGAGGCCTGCAATATCTTGGCATTCTGCCGTAAAGCCAGCCCCAACATATTCATAGCACCCAATACAGATGTTTTGATGGTTTTAATCGCATCATACTGATAATGAATTGGAGAAGCTGGACAAGCCAGATTATAGATTTCATCAACCTCTGTATGATAAGGCAATGTAACATCGTGATTAACAAACTCAAAACGTTCGCTTTCAATCAAGCTACTAATATTTCTCATTGATCCTGTAAAAAGATTATCAAGACAAATAACATAATGTCCTTCATCAATTAACCGCATACATAGATGCGAACCAATGAAACCAGCACCGCCACTTACTAAAATTCTCTTCATCATTCATCTATATTTATTAAGTCACACAAAGACCTTCCCAAATCATCTCACATATCTTTTGGCAAATGTAACCGATTTGCTTAAAATATCAAAACATCTGAATCAATTATTTCGAGGATAATACACAATTAGTCAAATTATCCAAAGAGCGGGAATCAAATAGAAAAAATCCGTTGTTCTACAGTTGTTGGCTATTCGTATCCGGTACGCTAAACTCGCAGTTAGAAAACAAATCGGCCAAACCGGATATTTGCTTTAATCTTAACAATTCATCGCGATCCATACCTATGTTTTTCATAATCCATTGGTCGGACATACCTGCCCTAGTTAATTCGGCAACAATGTGACACATCAACTCCACATTGTGAGTGCCCCGGGCTCTATTATGACGAATCGTCGAACTCATTCTATTCGATAAGTCCTTATCAATAACAACTACGGGAAGCAATCCATTTTCTCGATCGTAAAGACGCCTTGAATTTTTCAAAACGGTATAACGATGAAATCCGTCTACCAGAATATAGCGATCGGTTTCTTTATCATAGTAGCAAACACAAGGCATCGTGAAACCATCCGTCCAGATAGAAAGCTCCAGAAGCTTCATCTCGGTAGGAGCCACTACATTCGGATTGTATTCATTAGCAAATACTTTTTCGACCGGCACAGCCTTCACATTATACACCGGACTTTTCATTGGATTATTCATGTGTTATCTTTTTGTATTGTTTCATAATCTGATTCTGTATTTCTTTTTCTTCTTTCGTAAGTGAAAACCCCATGTATTTACAGACATGATCATTCTTCAGAATACAGATGCACATTCTATTATACGTAGGTAGTTCGCGAAACTCTGGAATATTAATATCATCTTGATACTCCATACAAACGGGCTTCTTCGTCGTTTTATAGTTACTTTCGCTCATTATCTTGATGGGGATTTGTGCTTCAACCAATTTCTGAATTGTATCATCACTTAAACATCCTCCCCTAGTTCGCCAAAAACGAATGCTAACTGATAATTTACGCAAGTATTTGTTGCGAATACTTTCGGGCAGTGTCGATAGTAAAAAGTACATAAACTCACGCCAGGAGTATCCTTCGGGAATTTTGACAGTTTGCCACCCCATAACATGAGTACCACCATAAATAGCCGTAAAGTTAACTCCATTGACCCGCCCTAGCATCCTTCCCCACGTATCAGGATCAATAGCCCGATATAGCGAGAGGCTTTCTTGCGCCTCGCCAATAAAAGGGCTGGCCACACGTTGGCGCTCAAGATTGACACCTGCCATATAATAGAGATCGTAAAGATGATTATAATCCCATTGAAACTTCCCGTTGGCAGTCCAGATATCAGTTGTCTTCCAGTCAAATATGGGATAAGCATTATAGATATCGAGTCCTATTTTTGACGTCCAGCGGTATGTATGATAGGTTTGGTATTTACGACCCAGATAAACGGCTCGCCAACGATTGAAACTCTCTTGCGTGCGAATACCGACCAGAAAACAAGTACGTACGGCACCATGTTTCTTATGCAACCATTCGGCAAAATGCTTTTGAAAGTCATAATCCCACATAGCCGGGGTATAAAAATCAAAATCAACCTTAGTCATACAGTTCCCGGGCATCTGACGCACCCAGAGATCTTGCTTACTATCTTCCCAAGGACGCCAAAATGTCTGATACATGGAAGTACAAGTGGGTACACGAAAAGGAACGCAGATACGATAAACATTCAGTATATCGCTATGCTCTTTCAAAATACGATCGATATAATCAATTGTCATTTTATACTGTATCTCATAATCCATATGAAACACATTAAGGCGTACATTCAACCGATGGCGGCGAATATAATCAATACATAAGTTCAACAATACTCCACTATCTTTTCCTCCCGAAAAAGAAACACATATATTATCAAACTCATTAAAGATGATACGCAACCTTTCTTGCGACAACTCATATACATTCTTATCTGTGTGGTTTTTCATTTTCATGCTTTTCTGCGTGTGTCAGATGTAGTTAATGCGCAACTTAGCTACACTGTTGTAGGCTACGAGGCAAAAATAACAAAAAAAGGAAGACTAACAGTTTTATATGAAGCAAATATTTCACCTAAAATCACTATTTGAAGAGTTATCGCAGAAAAAGAATAAATTATTGAACAACAAATAATTAGTAAAACCGATTCTATCTCTATCTGCTTCTGAATTTATTATAATAAAGTTCAATGCTTATACCTTTAAATTAGAGTCATATCAAGTAAGAATAAAAAAACAACTAATTTTATCAGCCATTACATTTCACGAAATGCGAAAGTTATTTAATTCTAACTTTGGTAAACAGATACTAGAAGCTATTTATTCAAACGTAAACGAGTGGAAAAGCAAGGCATGATGTAAGAAGTATATTACAAAAAAAAACGAGCAAATTCTTTTCACAAGAACTTCTCGCCGCTACATCAGAAAAGCCAAAAAGGCTTTTCTTTTTTTATCAATTTTCCTGAACTAAACAATCTTTTTTCTTACCTAAAAAACTTCAATAGACCTATTCTGTTATCCTTAATTGTATCTTTTACCTTAAAACTATTATTCCTTATTGAGGGAACCTAATACCACGTTTTTTTCTTAAATACCTTATAAATTCTAATTACCTTATTTTTTTTAAAACTTATACCTTAAATTTCTTTTTTACCTTTTAAACTAATAGCAATTTCTCAACTGCGATGCAAAGATACAACAACTTTTCGTGCACGCAAACGCTTTTAACTTTTATAACATTCTTTTATAGTTATAAATCCTTCACATCACTCAACTCAACTAGCTTATTTACAATAGCATAGATAGTCAATCCGGCCGCACTATGTATTTGTAATTTCTTCGAAATATTCCTTCGGTGGGTAATCACTGTATGGATGGATAGAAAAAGTTTTTCGGCTATTTCTTTATTCGTCATTCCTTTAACTACACACACCACAATCTCCTTTTCACGCTGGCTGATTACCTCTTGATTATCGTTTGGTTCGACAGGAGAAATATCTTGCAAGTGATTCATTTTCGTTCCCAACACCTCCAGGGTATCGAAAATGGAGATAGAATCGTCGTATTTGCTAAGCAAAGATGCGTCAATAAAAGAACTGACCAATGCCACTACACGAATACGTTTCGTACCAATTTCTTCGCGAAATCGAGCCACATCAAAGTAATCGCCAAAAGCAGGATTTACAATCAGTATATCGGGACAGTGCGACCGCAAACAATCACTCAATGCCTCAACAGAAACTAATTCAATAGTTTGTACTTTAAGATTGGGCAATCGCTTCAGCGCTGATGCCAATCCGCTACGAATAATGACAGAGTTTTCGGCTATCGCAATACGAATAGTTTCATTACTTTTCATCGTTGCGTACCCTCCTCTCCAATTTCAGAATAGCAGGAACAAACAAGAGGTCTTCTACCTGAGAATGTGATTCAAGTTCTTCTTCGCAAGCATAAATATCGAAGAGAGCCGCATGAAGCAGGTAGTTGGAAGCTGTCGAAGGGCAATATTTGATAATGATATTCTTCAGCTCCGTGAGTCTTTCGCCCACCTGATCGTGGTGTTGTGAGAATGTACTAATCTGAAAATTCTTAAGCACCTTGCCTTGCAATAACGCATCCACATAAGTGAATACCGTTTTATTCTCATACTCCATATGTTTACGTACTGCATGCATGTATTCATCAAAGAATTTAAGAATCAGAAAAGAAACATCATTCTCGGAATAATCGAGTGCTTCAAGCAATTTGCGTCGGATAGCGGGCAGGCAGAAGTCGAGAAAGTACGTATGCGCCTGACGCAGGTAATCGACCAATGCGGGAATAGAGATAGCATCGGGATCATCGGTATTCATACGCGAGAACCCCTCGGCCATAAAATTAACCACTACCAGAAAGGTACGGGAATCCACTCCATTCATTTCACACACTTCTTTCACCGTTTTATCACCAAAACCAAGCGATACCCCAAAGCGACTCATGACCTGCAACAGCGCATAATTATCGCTGATGAGATCCATCATCTTGTCGGTCGACTTATACTTCTGCAATTGATCCATCGATAGTCATTGTTTTAATTACGCATACAAAGGAACGAATTTATTGGGAAATCCGCAATCACTATAAGTAGGTATTATTTAAAAACGGATTGATATACCCTTTGTGCAGTCGATACGCAATCACCTTGCACAGCGGATGGATAGACGTTCGAAGCATTAGCCCACGTTTCCTCCATTATATAAAAGTCAATATCGTTTACAGATTTCCCGACCAGTTTCTGTTGCATCGAATCGAAGTATACTTTCCAGCGTTGATAGTAAAGGTCTTTGAGTATTCCACTCCATTCTTTGTGTGCATAGTCACGTAACTGTCCGTTGTTGGCTGCATGACGGTTGCCCCATGTTGTTATCTGCACACGGGCATTCCACTCGTAAAGTTTTTTCTCATCAGGAGTATTTCCTAAGGATCGTGCTTGGTTTATCCATTTACTTACACTAAATTCCGAGCGTGTTGCCAATAGCTCGTCTTGTAGCAGAATCAAATCCAGAAATCTATCGGAAGCAGCTTTAAAGACTTGCTTATCTCCTGCCCGATAGGCAGCTGCTACTGCTTTTTGTATCAATCGACCTTTTTCGGCAATCGCTTGTCGAAGGATATCAACAAGGTCGTATTCGAAATTATTGTTTCCCCTATATTGATCGGCAACCGATACCATAAGCCCGGCAGCTCGGATAACGTCTTGCGGATCGTAGTAGTCGGCCGTTTCGGCAAAACTCGAAACTTGATTCACTACTTCAGCAGGACGAGCACAAAACACCGACTCTTGTGTACCTTGTTGCGTGGAAGCTTTTGGACAATTATAAATAGATTGCCCTAACAGCTGCCATGCTTGTTGTAAAACCGAGTCAGAGCAACCATAGCGTGCCGTTACATAGTTTGACAACCACGTTTGCTTGTCAAAACGCTCGGCTCTCCAAGGCAACTCCATGACCAATTCGTACATCACCGGATTGTTTTCGATCCCTTCGGGAGTCATACCAACTCCTGATAATGTGCTACCTGCATGCTCATGCGCTTTAGCGTCATAGAAACCGTCAATAACATAATCCATTTTACCGTGCAAGCCCACATTGGCTCCGTAGTTAAGCAACATGCAATATACCCACTCGTGCTTACCATACCCTTGCTTACGATACCAACTTGAAGCAGGATCTCCCCATTGCGGACGACCTTCACTAAAAAGATCGAGGACTAACATATCTCCTTTTTTCAAATTATCAATCATAGCTGGTTGCGGATTAGCTTGCCATGCCTGTACCACCCATACAGCCCTAGAGTTAGCTGTCTTCATAGCTTTCATAATGGCTTTTCCTGCTGCATCCAGATCAACCCCAGATACACTACCTCCTTCGTGAAAGGGATCGATGGCATAGTAATTAGCCTTACCAAAGAGTTTCTCCATTTCTTTGTAATATAGGTTAGCTATTTCTTCAAAGCGTGGATCAGTGGGTTGTATAAAAGCCGGGCGAGTATATCCGCACCAAACACCTGGGTCGGATACCTGAATACCTAATTTTTCATGGGCATTGTTTGGAACCATCCCAGCATATCCGGGTAGTACGGGTTCGATGCCGTATTCGCGCATACGTTTCAATATTTTCTTTTGCAGTACCACCTGCTGTTTATACCAGCTATCTGGGTTGGGTCCGCCCCATCCTTCGAGGTTATTCATCAACCACCAGGCAAAAAAGCCTGGTCCGGAAATGAATTGATTAATTTCCGTCGGACTATACCCCAACTTCTTTAGTACGTTATACCATACGGTTTCTGCACCTGTAAGCGCCAGTGGCAAGTTGATGCCGTGCAGTGCCATCCAGTCTATCTCTTGCTCCCAACGCTCCCAGTCCCAGAAAGCCATAGAGTACGAAAAAGTACAGTAATTCAAATCATAACGATGCCGCAACGACGTTTCGTGTCGCTCTTTTTGAAGCACGGCAGGAAGAGTTTCGGGCAAACGGGCTTTCATTCCGTTCCACGATAAGTGAATGCCGGCATGATACTTTAAATACCAATTCAGACCGGTAGCCAGACTCACGGCGTTATTACCGCGAATCACCACTTTATCGCCACGTTGATCGAGTTCGAAGAAATCCGTATCGGATTTGACCTGTTCAATAATGAATTTTCTGGAAGCGCCCTTGTCTATACGCTCCAACAGTCCTGTAAGCGGTGATGCGGATGAATAAAAGAGGATACAGATGCATAGCGCAGCAAAGCAAATGAGTTTTTTCATAATCGTATGATGTGTTTGTTATTAAAAAGGCTTTTTCAAATCACAAAAATAACGATTATCTATCTATTTCTATTCTTTTTACCCCAAAAAAGAGCAGTATCACTTCACTTTTATGCCCCATAGTATCTGACATTTCATTTTTTGCACTTCACGCCAATAATAAAATCCCCCACAGGAAATTTTACATAAAATGACATATTCGCTTTTTCGCTTCTTTAAAAGTTTCAACAACGAAGTACATAAAAACTTATCCGGTTCCGATACCCGAACCCTAATAATTTCCTCTCCTACTGTAACAGAAGAAGGGAGCCAATCTATATCAACGATTCCCAGCAGAGAATAGCAGTAGAAAGCGGAACGCTCATATGCATACCATGCCCCCTCTTCCTGGTACAGAAAAATGCATCCAACATTTTGTTTTTCATTTTGCAGCATTTCTTCAAGATCCATTTCATACTAATATTAATTGGTGAGTGGTTCTAGAAATTGAGCTATTACTATCCTGCGTGATGAGGTTAACCCACTGTTAGAAGCCGTCATACGGAGTTGCACCAACTCCATTGATCGACCTGCAGTAGAATGGGTATTAGGATATTCAGCACCGTAGTTACGCACATGCAGATAAGCATGCGAGCTGTACTTACTGGTTAGTTCAAATACCCCTCCGCCTATCGCTCCCGGCAATGCACCGGGAGTCGATAATGTCGAATGCAGGATTGCTTTCGACAAGTCACGAGGAGAGAATATTTTTATTTCCCAATTTCGATCTTCGGTACGTAACAAATCAATTACAAATGAATTGGTGTTTTTCATGTTAGAGATCGACGGATTCCATCCTACACGAACTTCCTGCGATAGATTATCGCAGACAAGAGTCAGCGTGGTTTGTACCGATGTAACTACCGGACTGAAAATGCCCGTTATCTTATACTTATTTCCTCCCAACGAAGTAACCGAAGTCTGCAACCAGTTACAGTCTGCCGGAATACGAACCACCGGTTGCACTCCACGACTAGAAAAGACGGTTACCATATCCGCCGTTTCCGTTGCCGCACCATACAGGTCGAAACTATTGTTCGACAGTCCCATTAAGTATTGCCCATCGGCTACAAGGATAGGAAAATCTATATCCTCGTCGGTCAGCTCCACCTTTAGTGAGTTAGAGGGTGCCGAAGCTACAGCCGTCTGCACATCCGCATAACCCGGACCGGTTACTTGGGTAATTGTCACTATATATCGATGATTGCGCACGATATTTACCGGAGTTCCTTGTGCATCGGTCATTACTATCTTATAATAACCCAGTTGCCCTTTATATTGAGCGGAAAGAATCACACTCATATAATCAGTCTTTGTGCAGTTCCGTTCATAGATATATAGAATAGGCTCCGTGCCATTGCTCCACCCTTTTTGATAGTCAAGGTAAGGACCATCCGTAGCGGGGTGAGCGATGCCGGGAGTAGCAACATCGCCCGTACAGTCTGCAGGGGCAAGAAATCCGTGACACGCACCGTTGTGTACCGTGATGCCTTGGAGCGTCAGGTCGTTCAATCCATTTCCCGCCTGTGCAGTCCCCTTACGCACTTGCACACATGCGACAGCTCGCAATAGCTTGACTCCCTCCGCTTTAGTCACCACACTAATTCCATTAAGAACAGAGCGTCCCCACATAACTAGCGGCATCACATTAGATAATAGGGTTCCTGCACCTGTATTCACAGTGCTGAGCGAAGCTGTCTGCAACGAAGAGATAGCTGCAAGCTCAGATGCTCCCGGAACAAGGCTCGCAAAGTTCAGACGATCCGTCATACCGTCAGGCGTACGCCCATTTGCCACCAAGTGGATGATACGTTTATCGGGCGTGGCATCCAATCGTACTGAAAAGCTGACACCTCCTACAATTGTTCCCAGATCGGCCGTCTCTACTTTGTAGCGGTTCATAAATTTGCCGTCCTTATCAAACACCAGTACATCCATGTTTTTAATGTCAGTATCCGTATAAGGAGTACCCGTACGAGTATAGACATGTACCGGTTCGGGCTGAGGCAGATTCACAGAAAAGGCTACTTCAACCTTCCCATAAGAGGTTTTGCCGGTCTCATTGTCTTCGCTGCTTTTGCACGAAGTAAGCAGGAAACACACGATGCTTATTAGTATACTCAGTTTTATTTTCATGCTATATACCTGTTTCATTATTCAAATTTAATTCTATTTTCGCTCCCCCCTATAGTCATCCGAATAGGTATGCACAATAGTAGGCAACCAATAGGGTTTCACTTCCGGCCGAAGAGGTATGTTAACCGATTCTGCTGCGCGTGTACTCCGTGCAGCTATACCCGCCCATACACTGACAGAAGCAGAGTGTTTCACTCGGTCATAGGTAATGGTAGCCACTTTGGTATATCCTCCGGTAGCATAAGTACTATTTCCTTTGGTTGTTGTAATCATTACAGAATGTCCCTGATCATATAACTTCTCTCCACCATTATTATTGAAGTTGGTACCACTCTGCACCATTGTACCTCCTTTATAGGCAGTCATGGTGAAGGTCATTTTATCCGGAGCCCTTCCGGCGGTGTACCAAGTAGCATACACATCCAACTTAATCTTTCGGGGTGAATTGGCATCACCTTCGAGCACCGGCGCATTAAAGAAAGTCGTTTCTCCTTGTCCTCCAGTAGCATCACCACCCCATTGCAATAGCTGTCGGGCATTGTAAGTAACAGCTGAGGTAAAGCTCCAACCAACGGGATGCTTATCGTAAGTAGTATTGTTGGTACCATTTCCCGATAAGTTATTACCGGCAAACTCCACTGCAATGTCCACATCATCTCCGAGCCATTTAAACTTCAAGACAAAGAAATCAAATGCAGGAATGGTTACAATAATATCCTGATAAACCTTGGCAGTAACAGAATAGTCGGGACATTCGGCATGATGAAATGTCAGAAAGCCTTCACGCGGTTCATCATTAAGTTCCCGATCGGTAGTCATAGTCAGCGTCTGCGAAGCATTGCTCCAAACAATACCCGAATGTATCCAACTGCTCCATGAATCGAACACAAGATTACGATTACCACCATATACCGATATATCCTGCGAATTAGTCACGGCAGTCTGTGCAGTCCCTGTAGGTGAGGCTGCATTGATTGTATTCTGATCCATATAAATGAAGCAGTTGAGTAATGAAAGCGTATCCGTATCGAGTGTTGTCGTATTCTTGACTACCAACTGGGCATCTCCATAATACGTATCGAAATTGCTCACATTGGTCGTTGACGAACGAGTAAACGTCACAGGGGTTGTTCCTGCTACTCCATTTTGAACACTCGCACTTGCTTTAGGAGTAGTAGCCAAAAACTTCCATCCTCCTCCCACACTGGTTACATTGATTGAACCCGTTTGATGAAGATTAGGACACAATACGAGCTTGTGCACGTCGATCTTTATCGTTCCCTTATCTGGGCGCTGGGTTACCGGTATCTTTTTGGTTACATTATTTGCCTTAATAGTAATATAAGAGGTACGCGGGTTATTATCCACATAGGTGTTAATATCGGCCGTTATCTCAACTGCATTACCGTCCAGTTTCCTCACAGAGGTAATCCAAGCTGCATCCGGAGCTTTCGAAACCGTATAAGTCTCCGCATTCGTATTAACATGAAGCGTATCTTTGAAAGAAAGATTAATGGAGGTTTTATCCGTAAAAAGCTGTGTTTGCGATAAATCAGCGTTAATCTGCGTATCGACCCAATCAAGTATTTCGGTAGTCACATCAAGCTTCCCACCCAGAAACAGACGTACCAGTAAAATGCCATTTACACGAGGCACCCGGGGAATGATTACATCTGTTTTCTCAAAACGGGTTCCGCCATCACAAGCCAAATCCACACTCAGCCGTAAGTTATGCGTAGTCGTATCGATAGGCTGTGCACTCAAATAGTCGCTTCCCTTATGCGCCGGAATCACAAAACGCAGTGTATCGCTTAACTGATGACCCACTTGAGTCGGATTGTTTCGTACCTGAAAGGATCCGATCATGGGTTCGGTACTTACCGTTGGCTGATTCCGGTCGGGATATAAGCCACCATTCCAATTAAGCGTAGTGGGCACCTGCGTCAATTTGAATGTATGTGTTCCATTCACATCCAAGCCGCCGGCATCGGCTATTACTACTTTGACCAGTGCCACATTACGCGACAAAAGGGCTGTCTCGGATGATACATTCTCCTGTCCTGCCAAAATATGCTGTCCACTCAGGTAAGCCGTACGTAGCTCAGGCACAGCAGGCAATATACCGGAAACAGGAGTTGTCTCCCACATTTTCAATACATTACGATCTTGCCCTCTAATGGGAGATATAATCTGTCCGTTAATGTCTGCCTCGGCACTCACTAAAGCGATGTTCCAAGTACCTGCAGCAACAGGCATCTTCAAGCGATCCGGAGCATAAGTGATGTCGGGTATCTTTTGACGGAACTGGTTCACAGCTGCCCCCTCTCCATCGAATAGATAAACCTGCGTGTTATTGATAACAGCTTCCGGTGCTCTCGTCATATTGAAAGTCAGCGATGTATCCCATACCTTTTCGCCAGATACTTCTTTCTCGTCGGCACAAGCCCAGGCCAGTACAACAAGCAGAGACATGCTCCATAATGTTTTATATTTTCCTGTCATCGTTCTTTCTTTTTCATTCAAAACCGTTATTCTATGATTTGTCAGAACCTTCGATTACAAACGTTTCGACATTCTAACAGACTTATTTCCTAATGGTAAACTCGGCCGAACGCTCTGCCTCCGAGACTCCCACCGGTTGTGCACCAACAGGTTGATTAACCGACTTAATATTCAGTTTCACCTGTTTTTCAAGAGTATCCGTACTGAAAAGTACCACACCATTCACATTGGCAGAGCTATGATTTCCATCGCCACTGATACGCAGTTCGTGCAAATTCGTGAATACATAATCCTTACCCTCTTTGGCTGTTGCCTCAGATACCGGCACACAGTTAACAATCACGTCACTTCCAGTGGCATTCGTTTGCAAAGCCCCATCCGAAGCACGCAACAGTGAAACGGTAAAGAAGCCCGAAACCACATTGTTATTAACACGATGATCGCCCAGAGAAGCAATAGCTATCTTAGCCGGCTGATCAATTACCATGCCGCTACAACTCAATAACTCACCATCGAAAGAGACATTCGATCCGCTTAGGTTATGAATCTTATTGAAGTTGACCACCACCGTTTTAGGCAGTTCGTAGCGCGTGTCTTCGAGCGTTTTGGCATAGAACAAACCCTTTTGTCGACCATTTTCGAATACCACACGAGGGGTCAGCCCTTTGTCAAAGTCGAGTGCATCGGCAGTGCCTTCTCCATAGATTCCATCGACAACAATATGCGCTCCTGTGGCATTAGTCAATGGGGTTCCATCAGTCTTAAACAGTCCTAACTCATACAGAATATCTTGACCACCCTCTTCTCCTTTTTCAGTACGTATCAATTTAACCAATGACTGCTGGTCTTCGATCACAGCCTTACCCGCCGGTTTTACCAGATAGCTATACTGCACTGCCGATAGATTGAGTTCAAACTCCTTACTACCTTCAATCAAATCGTTTGCTTTTACGGGCACCTCAATATCTTGTTTAACCAAATACCGGTCTGCCGTTCCAGGCGAAGGCGTAAAGGAGAGTTTGCCCTTGACCGGCGTAAAGTTGGAAGCTGTAGTGGCCGACAACTCACGCGTGGTATAATCCACATTTACCGGTATGGGTGCTCCTTCTTTGGTAGTGGCATACCCTGTCAGTGTAACGGTAAATACAGCTGTAGCCGTACCGTTCACTGGTTTGGTGATCTTCACATCCGAAACATAAAGTCCATGTCCTAACTTTACTAACCGATTGCTTGCATCTACGAATACCACCTCTCCGGATGCTGCTGTCAATGCTTGTTTAAAAATAGTAGGTTTATTGTCTGTGATGTAACGGTCAAACTCCTTTTCGCCCTGAGCAGAATACATACTAATACGCCCTTCATCGGAAGAGAGCAGAAGTACCTCGCCGTTATTAAACACTTTCGCCTGATCAAAATTACCGTCTACGGTACGGTCGAACTCTGCTTTCCCAGTTGCAGAGATCCTCACAAACGTTCCACGACGTCCATTTACATCGTAGGTAGTCACTACCGACTCGCCCGTCACCGGGTTCATTCCCATACCACGCACACCACCATTGCTGCTGCCTGAGTAAAGAGATGTTCCATCATTGCGCAATAAGGCATAATGTCCCCTACTTCCGCTTCCTCCCACTAAAATATTGCCATTGCGCCCCACCATCAAGTGGTTAAGATTTGCCACCCCTTCTTGGGTAGTAGGTATCAATGTTTTCGCAAAAACGATATCTCCTTCGGGACGAAGTTTATAAACAATACCGCCATTTGCTGTAGCGTTGCCAATTACTATAACAGAACCATCGTTGATATTAGCCTGCATACCGGTTACTTTAAACTGACCGGAAGGAAGTGTCGTAATATAGAACGGTTTTCCTTTATCATCCAAACGAACGATGGCAGCTTTTTCCTTCTCCTTACCTGCCGAGAAAGCGGCACATACATATTCAGTACTATTGCCCAACACGTCAAACAGATCACAATATCCGCTCTCTGCATGCTTATATTCGTAGAGTACTTTGCCTGCTTTATCGACTTTCAAAATAACTCCTTGCCGGCCATTAGTACCCATAGGCTCTGTACCCGACAGCATCAGCGAGCCGCTTCGGAGCAATGCCCCATTCAACAGGTCGCTACCTTGCGAACCTATATATAGATTTAAAGCCATTTTACCACCACGGTCTATAATCACCGCTCTTCCGCTTAAGGTGATTCCTTTTCGTCCTTTGGCATTGTTCACAACAGACTGCCCCACCAGCAAAAGTTTATTATCATCCAATTCCTTCACTTGGTTCACCGTAGTGAATCCGATAAGCGGAAGCGAGAAAACAACCTCTCCCACACGATCGGCCCAGGTGAGATTATATTTCTGTCCCTCTTTGCCTATCATTGCTACTTCGTCACCGGCTAGCAGGCAAACTTGCTGTATTTTGTTGTTTGTGCCATAGCTCTTATCAAAAACTACCGGCATATACTGTGCTTTCATTGGCAAGTATGCCAAGATGCCCAATAAAAACAACATCAACACTCTATGAATTTTTGTATTCTCCATATATCGTTTACTTTTTAATTATCTATCGCTTATTATATATTTCAACGCGTCTTGCACGACGGTTTACCTGTATCCAATCAATGCCTCTCTCCATCCAATAAGAAGAACCAACCTCTTCTTTAATTTCATCGGTTGAGAGTTTTATACGTCCACGTCCGTAAATACTAAACTGTCCCGAAATTCCGTTGTTTCGTAAAAAATCGGATACCTTCCGGGCTCTGCGCTCAGACAGCGCATAATTATAGGCATCGCTACCTATTTCATCGGCGAAGCCATCGAATACTAACTCATTAAAACGATAACCGCCCATTTCCGATACAAAATTCTGCAATAACCGAAATGACTCGCTCGTTAGCTCGGCAGAATCAAAATCGAAATAAAGCGTCATCAGCAATCCTTCCGGTGCATACTCTTTCAATCCTACCGATTCGGGCTTAGCGGTTTCTGTCATTCCGCTTAATAGTAGCTGACCACCCAAAATGGCAGCCTGTTCACTCATACCATAAAACGGAAGCCCCTGCTGAATACCCAGTTCATCGGTTGTTTGCAGATAGTACAAATCGTCTTTGGAACCCTGTTCACGATCCGAGACGAAGTAAGCCGTACGCAAACTCAACGGACACATATAGTAATCATTGTAAACCGAATTGACCGGAGCAGGAAAATGGTTGATACTGCCGGGAACCACCCCTTCTTTATCATAAGCAGCACTGAAAAGATCGTAGCCACCGAATCCGGGCAAGCCGTTAGAAGCAAACAGCAATCGCCCTTTGTAAAGCACTGGAGAAATCTCATCTCCTTCGGTATTCACCTCAGGGCCTAAGTTAACCGGTACGCCCCATGAATTTGTGTACTCATCATAGCGAGATAAGTAAAGATCGAATCCACCATATCCACCCGGGCGATCGGAAGTAAATAGTAACGTTTTTCCATCCTCAAGCAGGAACGGATGTGCATAAGAAGCCGTGGCTTCCTGCGGAAAGATAGGTTCGTATTTAGTAAAGCGATGCTTATTGTTTTTTAAGGTAGAATAAAACAACTGGGTACAAAACGGACGAAGGTTCTTATCTGCCACCTCCACCGTTGCTCTTTTCTTATTATAGGTAATCACCGTAGCGACCATTTTCTGCATATCGGGTGTAAAGGCTACGGGACCATTCTGAAGATCGGCCGGGATGCGACGGAAATAGTCATAATAACGGGGAGTTTTCTGCGAAGATTCTCCCGGAGTATTACTTTCATGCAATTCATAATAGTGTGAGCGATGAAAGAATATTTTGCCCGGATCGTTTAATTGACTATAACTTGTAGCATAAAAGGGTTGTTCGCCATAATTTCCTACCCAGAACTCTGCGTTCGTCGTGTTAAGCCCCAGTCTAGTAGCCGAAAAGCCGGGATCATCTTTTATAAAATGCCTCATTGAAAGTGCCTCAAGCGTATTCTGGTAGCGCTGATAACGACTATATATATCTTTATAAGCATTGTTCAGACACACTGCTTCGGCTCTACGCATTTCTCCTTGAAAACGAAGCGCATCTACGTAATTACACACATCGTCTACCAATAGCAAATCGCCCCGAAGCTCCATTGCTTGGGCATAATGCTGCTCGGCAAAAGCATAGTCGCGTACCATAAAGTACAGACGCGCGGCCTTCAGATGCAGAGCTGCCCGGTGGTTGTTGTCTGTTTCTCGTTGGATAGCAGTTTCGTATTGCCCCATCGCTTTATCAAACTTTTGCCTGATAAAGTTGCGATCGGCTCGCCTTTCTATTCGGCTTAACTTCCGCTCCTGCGCTATGGAGAGAGTGCTTCCTCCTATAAACGAGATAAACAGAGTAGCCGCCAGTAGAATCTGTAACTTCTTCCTTATCATTTCAGCAACTTTTTTATCCATATCATTAACGGAATATATTATAGGTCATGCTCACACCAAACTTGGTGGGCCCGATCCAACTTTTTGTATTCTTTCGTTCCAACGGAAAATGTACATACTCTCCGCCCAAATTGAACTTATCGTATTGCAGATGAGCATATCCAAGACCAAGATTTAAGTCCAGTCCCCAGCGGTTGCCAAATGCAAACTTATAACCGGTGGATATACCTCCGGATACTCCCCATCCCTTGCGCCGATAACTTTGCAACGGATCGCCATGCTCCAAGAGTCCTATATTGAAGTTGCCATACATGGCATAGGGTCCCACGTAAAAACCATCCCACGAGTCGTTGGTGTAGAAGTTTCTCGGATTGACGTAGTAGCGCAGATCAACACTGGCCTGCAACGCCCGAAAGACCTCTTCATTTTTCTTAAACATATAAGGCATCCACAGCACCTCACCATTAATAGTCAGCTGACGTGTCAAGGTGTATTCTATACCTACATTGGGCGAACCTGTCAACCAAAAGGGAATGTTCACCTTTACACTCTGTGCCTCTGCTCTGAGGGCCAGACAGCCTAAAAAAGCAACAGCCAGAAGGTATCGTATCATTGATTTTATTTTCATTCTATTATTCATTCTATATATTATTCCAAGTCTGTATCTCCACTCTGAATATCTTCATTCCAACCAACAATCGACATCTTAACAATAGTATAAGAGTCGATTTCGATAATAATTCGTTGGCCATGAAGTAATCTCAGCGGGGTTCCGGTCTGTTTATCCGTCACCTCTACGGGCATACTGCTCACGATGCCTCCACCGGCATTCAAGAAAGTGAGGTTCAACCGTATATGCTCATCTTGAATACTGGGAAAATAACGATGATCTATTTCCAGAATACGAGGATCGGACTGCGATGGAATCTTGTCCGAATGGTACATCACATCGCTAGTCGATAAGCGTGTGGCGAGTGTATCGTCTTTCAGATGTTGTTTGGTGGCCACTCCTTCGGCCAATAGCTGAACATTAGTAATTTCAGACACATTACCGGGAAAGTTTTTAAAGCGTATCGTAATGCGCCCTGTATACCTTTGAGCGTGTAGGGTATCTACATAGAGATAGCCCGAGTGAACAATTGATGGAGTGAATTTCTGAAAGAACAGATCTGGGGGCTGGGCATAGGCCGACACACCGAACACACTTTCTTTCAGTGTAAAGGCAGACTGCTCCAAGGATGGTGAGTCTACAAACGAAAGACTGTCGGTGTTGGTGTAGCAATATACCTTATAACCGCCGGGAGGTAAACGAAAGCTGAATTGCCCCATAGCAATGCGGGGATCTTTGTCCCACGGAGAAGAAGCATAACGAGCCTTCACCAATACTCCTGCGTCGTTGTAAACCATCACACGGCAATCACTGATGGTTTTGTCTACAATTTCGGGCACAAAAACAATGTAGTTAGTTTCGTCCTCAAAATAATCATACGTACACGACGTGAACGAAAGGCAGACTGTAATATAGGTATATAATACAATGAGAAGCCTGTTTTGTCTCATGCGTTGTGGTTTATTCATTCGTGTTACCGGGGCATATAAGCAACACCCTACACACCCCGGAACTGAACATAAGTTACTTTATAATATGATGTTAGAATCAACAATGTTGCTATCCCATGGAGCAGGAGCGCTAACAGTGATAGTAAGACCACCATATTCGGTAGGATTCACCGGAACCTCCGTAGTACCTCCGGTTTGCAAAGTCAGGTTTACCTCGCGAATTACATTCGGAATAAAGTTCTCTTTCACTACACCCGACCAATACACAGTAGTTTCTGCTGTCAAAGCCGTACCATTGGCAAGAATATGTCCAACTTTACCTTTGCCCGATACAACAATGAAATACTGTTGTGCAGCAGTAGCCAAGCCTGTAGTAGCACTATTATTTGCACGACCTCCGTTGTTCGGAAATACAACAATATCTCTCCACATAGTGAAGTTGCCACCAAGAATGGTTGTAGGAGCATAACCCGTAGTAGGATCGGCTGTTTTAAATACATCGGCTCCGGAAATAGACAAGATGTTGTCAGTTGATGAAGTAGCACTTACACCACCGGCGTTGCCAGCAAGAATTTTCATATTATCGGGTAAGCGATGAAGCAAGATAGAGGCATCTTGTGCAAAGTCTACACCTTTGTCTACATTTTCATTTACTACGCCATCACCATCTTTGACATTCAAGCGCAAACGCATCAAAGAGACTTCTCTTTTCAAAGTGATAGCAGGTACTGTCGTAGTAGTGTTGGCGGTGATAGTCACACCGGTTGCTTCTCCCATAAACACTTCAGACGGTTCAACATAAGCTGTTTTCGCCGCTAGTGCACTCCCCAAAAAAGCAGGGAAAGTGCCGGTTTTCTGCTTAATCAGCATACCGGTAGCCAACTTCTGACGCACTGTCCATTTAGTCCACTCGGCAGCCGTAGCCCCATTATCCAGAGAGGTCACAACAGGATCTGTCGAACTCTTAGCATTGGCTACTAACACAACCGTATAGGTACCAACAGGTACATCGGTATAAGTAAATGTAGACTGAGTAGCGGATGGAGTAATCACATCCGAGAAACGGACCGTATTGGCAGCATCATACAAGAACAACTGTACCTGATGAATGTTGCTCCATGAAGTAGCCGGAATAGCCGTAGACTGCGGTGCCCTTGTGTTCGTGTTCGAATTTTGAAGTGCTAACTTAATGGTAAAACTAGACTTCTCACCATCTTCCGTACCGGGTACTTCGTTCTTGTCACTGCAGGCAGTCATTGACAAACCCACCAATAATAGAGACCACAATAAAAATGATTTCTTTTTCATAAAACTTTTTTTAATTGATACTTGTAACATAGTTCTCTCTTGTTTTTTTATATTTGTCTTAATCAACAATCACTGCTCTGCTAAGTGCTGCATCATCGTAGAACATATTATCAACTCCACCTTTGTACTCAATCCGTAACTGAGAAGGATTGACACCGAATTCTTTCACCAAAGTGTCACGAACAGCCTCTGCGCGTTCCTTGCTCAAACGCATATTAATGGCATCACTACCGGTCTTATTGTCGGCATAGCCCACGATCGTAAATACCTTATCGGCCGGAGCGTTCTTTATAGCCTTAGCATAATATTCCAGATTCACCCGTCCTTGCTTACTCAACGTGCTCTTACCCAATGGGAAGACGATAATGCGCGACGTGCCTACAAATTCTTTCTCCACAATTGTTTGAGCCGGCTTTCTGCGAGCTTCATCCAAAGCATTCTGTAGCGCCTGTTTTTCTCTATCGGCAGCTGCCAATTGCTCACGAACACGACGCATCTCTTCTTCGCTGATACCTGTGGATACCACCTTGCCGCCCGAAGTCCACCCACGTTGTTTGAAACGATAGGTAAGACCCGCAGTCACTGCAAGTAAGCCTTCCTTACCATTGCCACCTACTTCAGAATCGAAACGGTCGTGCAACAATGTACCTCTGGCCTCGAGGTTTAACGAAAAGGCCGACGAAAGGCGGAACTGATTGATTAAACCCACGGTAGCTGCCAGTTCATTCGTCTTAGGTTTGTCCCAAGAGTGCATCACGCCCACACCTACATAAGGAATGAAATTGTACACGCGCTTTTCATTATACCCAAAAAGCACATTGGAAACATTAAATAAGATATCGCCATGCATATGTGCTACATCCCACTGCTGGGCATACGCACCTTTGGCATTTCTGGCGCCTGTAGCATAACTACCCGGAATATAACCGAAACCTTTGATTTGTAAACCGCTATACTCCAAGCGAAGTCCTAATCCGGGAGTAAACCATTTACCAACAGCGATGTCAAGCGCAGGGGCAATACGCTTGCCGAAACTTCCTTGACTATCACCATCACCAAAATAAACCTGTCCGCCTCCGCCGACTTGTATAAACCAATTATCCCAAAAGGAATTGGTCTCTACTTTGTATTTATCGGATGTTGTCGATGTCTGAGCTTCTACAGCACCAGTTCCTATGCCCAATAAGGCCAGTAGTAAGTAAGTTGTCTTTGTTTTCAGTTTCATGTCTTTAATAGATTAATTATGAATACGTAATGGATAACATAAATCGCATTTTTTATTTTGTGAACCTCCGTTACTTTGTAGGTAACGGAGATTCGCAAAATAAAAGGCCATAATATGACCATAAATGCGACATATTACAATCATGGTACAGTACAAGTTATAGTCAACCTGTACGAAACCCAGTTTCACTCTCCTAAAAAAGAGGGTGACGCATCCCTTATTGTTTTTTTTTGATTATTTTTTGATCTTTTCGAAAAAAGTTGTTATCTTTGCCTGCGTATTAGATTATCCGTTACCTACAAAGTAACGCTGTTTTATAGTATTTAGAATCAGTCAATTAAGGTCGTGTCGACTGCTTCAAAATGAGCCTGTCAGAAAGTTAATAACCCCTTGATTAACTTTCTTTATTCTTGCGTCGCCTTGAGCTTTAAAATATGTTTCGGTAATTTTCAGCGACGAGTGTCCCATGCATTCACTAATTAACTTCTTATCAAAACCTAAGAAATTAGCTAATGACGCCCAAGTGTGTCTAGCTTTATAAGAGCTCAAACCAGTGTTCAGTCCCAGCAAGCTACTTAAAAAAGACAATGATTGATTAAATTCGCGTAATGCGTTCTGATACTGTCGGTATCCTTCCCAACCTGAAGCCGTTATAAACGGGAACAAATAAGGCGAATCCGGATTTACGCTCCGATATTTTTCAATAATCGCCATCGCTTCGGGATCTACAGTTACTGACAACTCACTGCCGGTCTTCTGCCTGCGATACAAAATCACCCCGTTCTTTAAATCACATTTTCTCAGATGGACCAAATCAACAAACGGCATGCCTTGCAGCATCAGCAGCAGAAGAAAAATAGAACGGGTTTCTTCCAAATTGCCCCGGAGCACACGCGAAGGAGCAATCAGTTTTCGCAATGCTTCAGGCTCTAAGCTGCGATCGCGCTTCGCATCGACTCCGGTATGCACATGCTTAAAAAGACGAGGCATATAAACCACCAACCCATGATCTACCGCCTGATTATAAACCGCTTTGAGCATGCGTAGATAAGTAGAGATGGTATTCTCTTTTAGCTGCTCGAACCGCAACTGCCTCTCGAAACCCTTTAACCACTCACGATTAAGTTTGCTAAAGGGCATCTTATTGCTGCGTTCGTACTTCCGAATACGGTTCAAAGTGCTCTGATAAACATGGGCAGTGCCAAATCGCTGCTCATTTCGTTGCGCTTGAATCAACAACTCCATAAAAGACATCAAATCTTTTGTTCTCATAAAGAAATCTATTAATCACCCGTTGGCGGAATTAATTCACTAAAAAATGTCAGGAAATAAGTTGTGCATATCATTGATTATTAGTATTTTAATGGTGATCAAACTATTAATATACAGCTCAATTATGCACAACTTATATGCAATATTCGCTAAATTTCTTGATATATGCAAGATGTTTTCTGCTGATTTAGTAAACGAAAAAGGGAATATACCTCGCAGAGGAGTCGTCCCGAAGTTCTCTGACTTAGAAGTGATCAGTTTAAGCCTTGCTGCCGAATCAATAGGCATAGATAGTGAAAGCTTTTTGTTTTCTAAATTAAATGAATACAAAGATGATTTTTCTTCTCTCATATCCCGTCGTCAATATAATGATCGCAGGAAGCTCACTATCGGCTTATGTAATCAGGTGCGTGAAAGAATTGCATCAAAAGTTGATGGTGGAGAAGCTATTTTCTGTATTGATTCTATGCCAATTGAAGTCTGTCGTCCCATAAGGTCAAAACGTTGTAAAATGGGAAAGAATAATTATGATAAAGCTCCCAATTATGGCTATTGTGCTTCACAGGGTAAACATTATTACGGATATAAATTACATTCTCTCTGTGGGTTGAGCGGTGTCATACACTCTTTTGACCTGACAAAGGCGAGTGTTCACGACATTCATTATTTGAAAGACGTAAAGTGTAACTTTCAGAATTGCACCATCATCGGTGATCGTGGATATATTGGAGCAGCCATACAACTTGATTTATTTGAAAAAGCTAATATCAAGTTGGAAGTTCCATATCGGTCGAATCAAAAAGATTGGAAACCTGTATTTAGTCCATTTGCTAAAGCAAGGAAAAGGGTTGAAACGCTTTTTGCACAATTATGCGATCAATTTATGATAATCAGAAATTACGCAAAACAAACAGAAGGATTGTTTACCAGAATTACGGGGAAAATTAGTGCACTTACAATCCTTCAATATATAAACAAGATTAATAACAAACCCATTGGACAAATTAAATATGCACTAATTTAATTCCGCCAACGGGTTATTAATCATATATTTAAACAAATTATCACTTAGATACAAGTACTCAAAATCACGCGTATACGCGAGGGATACTTGATATCAATGCAAAAATAGAATAAATTATGAACCAACATAGCCTATAAAAAATGTCCTTTTTTTCATTGTAACATAGTATAAACCATTTTTAGAGGCTAAAAAACGAACAAAAAACACAAGATAGAATAGCATTATTTAAATACTGAAGAACCCTATAATCAAACTCTTCAATACAAATCAAAAAGAATAGAATTGAACCGAAAAACATAAATAAACCATTTGGAAAATAAGAAAAGTAGTTAATATTTATTACAATAAAAATACTGAAAAATTATTCTGTAAAAGACCTAAAAACGGATATAATATGACAAATCGGCTATAGGTGTAAATAATGTTAATTATTTGCCCGAAAAAGAACTTTCCGAACAAATGGGGATGGAATTATTTACATGCAATCATGATATTTCAAAGAGATTTAAAATACGAATCCTTCAGCATATTTAAAAGACAAAAAAACCGACCAAGATTCATCTTTTAGTCCTCATTATCAACAGATTTAAATGGCACCTAAGCATTACCACAAACAACAATTAGGACTATCTTGTGTTATTACATAAAGACATGGCAAGCGTCGATATGCAAGAGAGAGAGTTTTAACCCTCAAATCAAATTTATGAAAACAAACAAAACAAGGACAATATCCTACATTTTATTTGCTTTATTTTTTATGTTTGCATGCATCAATAGAAAGCCTTCCTCTAACAAAATAGAGATGGGCAAGCAAACGAAAGAGTATACCAACCTCTATTCCAATAATCTACAACAACACCCCTCACGGATGAGACAAACGCATTCTCCTCCCCTATTTACAGAGAGACAGAAAAGAGTATAGGTTCAAAATTTCGTCTCTTCCCATACACCATGTAGATAACACCCACGTTACAAAAAAATAGAATGTATAGCTATATGATAAATACACAAATACGTTTAGAAACCCCGTCATGACACATAGTTATTAAGAAAAACAATAGATACAAACAAGACAAAATTTAAAATCAGGCACCTGAGCATTATGGTCAATACACAAAAAGTGATTTTGAGGCATATTCCTAAATCACTTAACAATAGAAATTTTATTGAATATTCGATTCCAACAAACGTTATTATGGCAGAAAAAGGTTATTATCTATTTTCTCGTCGTTTTAACATTGTTAATTGTTTCCCCTCTCTGTATTACCTAGTATATAAAACTACGTACTCTTAGCATAAATGACTACGTACTCTTGGTGCCCAAGAGTACGTAGTTAACACACACTTAAAATAGTTCTTTTGCAATGAACAAAAAGCAATAATCAGTGCCATTTAAGCAAAAGAGCCAAATAGCTAATAATCAACATGTTGATACAGAACAATGGATTGATTTGATACATCATACCTACGATTTTATAGACCTGCCTTGCCTGAATGTAAAATATCGTTTTATGATGAAAGTTATGAATTTATTAATTTCACCGCTCCTTTATCTTACGACTTCTCCTTTTCCATCGAGCTCTTATCAAGCATGTACTTTTACAAAAAGTAAGAAAGCACTTGCCCTTTTTCACAACAACTATGCTAATTATTAAGTAGTTAAAAGTACTTATATTATAAAAAACCTCTCTAATATAGCATTGCATTTTGATATTATTTCATACTTTTGTACCCCCATAAAAATGGATAATAATTTAAAGACTCTTTGAATAAAATGAAAAAAATCGTATTTGTAGCTGCCATGTTCGCATTAGTAAGTGCCTGCAGCAAAGATGACTCAATAGTAGATCTACCTACAACTCCTACAGAGAAACCCGATGCCGGAAGCGACGAAAAGGAATCGGCTATCATACCTCCTACTACGGAAGACTTGAAAGCCTACTTCAAAATAACCACCGACCAAACAGCCGCACAAGCAACACAATTTATAGCAACAACCACCGGAAAACAAACAGTGAACGGAAAGGTCGTCGATGTAACCAAAAGCAACGTACTGACTCGCAATGACGAAGAAGGCAAACTCACCGTAATGATAGAGGGAACAATAAGCGGCAAAGCCTTCAGTCAAGAATATTCTTTCGAAGAACTGGTGAAAAAACCGGGCAGTTACCACATGGCTTCACGGGCGCAGATCAAGTGGAAGAGCCCGTTTAGTAATGCCCCCGAAGCCACACCTATCGCTTTCGATGAGCTATATAGATTAAAGAATACGGATAAGTTCACCGCCCAATACCTCAGCCAATGGGCCGAATTCTACTCAAGCACTCCCGATGGAAACAATAGTTACACCTATACGGACGAAGACATCGCGAAGACACAACTCTCTGACGTGAAATACAGTGATGGAAAAATCTCTTTTATCCTCACTTACAATGGCGTAAAAGGCAATGCTTCGGCCAAAGAGCGTCCTGCCCTTAGTTTTGATAAAAATGAGTATTACAAACGGAAAGTAACTCTCAATACGGAGAACATCAAACAGTTCTACATGCAAGGTGTTTATGAAAACTTGGAATCGTTCTATGGAAACGCCATCCGGATAGAAGATTCGGGAACGTTTATAGCAGAGTTGGTTCCTGACAGCAAGCATTTCGACAGAAATAGCAATGCGATCAGTTGCCAACTTTCTATGTCGACCTACCAAAACAGCAATGATGAATTGGCCCGGTTCGAATATAGGTTCGAAGGTTTCAAACCTCTTTCGGATTTAAAAGAAGAGTGGCTGTTGGCTACGACAATAGATCTTAACGAGTATATGAAAAAGCGATTGGGCAATGTGTCTGATGGTAACGTACTGACAGAGATCAATAAGCTGCCTATCGCTTATTGGATTAAAATGGCACAAATGGCCGTGCGTCGCAATGATTCCCTACTTAAACTCTATGTCGGAAAAGGTGAACAGAATAATACTGAGGTCGAAGCATGGATGCCCGAAAGCCGTCGGGTGATACACTCGGATATTCTATTATTGGCTCCTTACTTCGAAGTCGTATCGGCCCGGAAGAGTGGTAATCGCCTTTATTTACAGGTTGCCATGACGAATGTCAACGAAGTCTCTTTGACCGATGTTGTTGCTCCGCTGGAAGTGATACTTTAACAATCATTGCCAATTTAACAATCATTGCCAATAATCTTTAAAAATAAAGTATCTTTGTCGTAAACCATTAAATTTTTATTGTAGATTTGCCCAATCTCAATGACAGATATTGATCTCGATGACAATGAAACGAACAACAACCATACTGACTCTCGTGCTTGTACTGCTCATCGCAGTGCATCCGGTTGTTGCGTTTCATTTTTGCTCGGATAGTTTAGCTTCCGTGCAACTCAGCCCACAAGACATTCACAATTGCTGCTCGAACAAGAAATCGGCTCATAGCGATAAGAAACAAAGCCATATCGACAGCAAATGCTGTCATACCTCTGTGGTGGAACTCTCGACAGATAGCTTTCTGACGCAGCACAATCAAGAACATACAGACATTGTAAAATCGTTCTCTTACACCTTCTTGATTGTAAAAAACATCTTCTTAGAAACGATAGACAGGGATTATCTTGCTTTGCGACACAAGCATCTGTCTGAGCATTTCTACGAAACGGGAAGAGTTCTTCTTACCCGTATTTGTGTGTATATTATTTAATTCACTCCCCTTATTCGGATTAATTTCCCGGCTGATAACATTTTCTTGTTATCAACAGAACAATGGCTATCAGCCAATCGTTTAATCATATAATTATACATACAGATATGCTAAATAGAATCATTAAATTCTTTTTAGACAATAGGTTAGTAACATTACTCTTGTTGCTTATCCTTATTGTCGGCGGACTATCGACCGCTCCGTTCAACTGGCATGGGGGCATCATTCCCCGCAACTCTATTGCCGTTGACGCCATACCGGATATTGGAGACAATCAGCAGATTGTAGCGACCGAATGGATGGGACGCTCTCCGAAAGATATACAGGAACAGATTACCTATCCGCTCACCACATCACTACTCGGTATTCCGGGAGTAAAAACCATCCGCAGCACTTCGATGTTCGGAATGTCGTTCATCTATATTGTTTTCGACGATGATGTAGAGTTTTACTGGAGTCGTTCGCGGGTATTGGAGAAACTCAACTCATTACCATCGGGCACACTCCCCAAAGACGTACAACCCTCGTTAGGGCCCGATGCTACGGCTTTAGGGCAAATATTCTGGTACACCCTCGAAGGTCGTGACCCCAAAACGAATAAACCTACCGGTGGTTGGGATCCCGATGAACTGCGTACCATTCAGGATTTCTATGTGAAGTATTCGCTTTCGACCGCCGAAGGGGTATCCGAAGTAGCCTCCATAGGCGGATACATCAAGGAGTATCAGGTAGAGCTCAATCCGGATGCCATGCGCTCGTTCAACGTTTCGATTATGGATGTGATGGGGGCTATTCAAAAGAGCAACATCGACATCGGTGCAGAAACGATTGAGATTAATAAAATCGAGTATCTCATTCGCGGATTGGGATATATAAAGAATACCAAAGACCTCGAAGCAGCCGTTATTACCGCCCGCAACGGGGTACCGGTTACGATAGGTGATGTGGCTTTCGTAACAACAGGTCCTGCCCCACGGCGTGGTGGACTTGATAAGGAGGGGGTTGAAGCCGTAGGTGCGGTTGTAGTAGCTCGTTATGGCTCTAATCCGCTCGATGTAATCGACCAGGTAAAAGCCAAAATCAAGGAGATAGAACCGGGACTTCCTCAAAAGGTATTGCCGGATGGAACGGTATCTAAAGTAACCGTAGTTCCGTTTTACGACCGCACAGGGTTGATTAAGGAGACCATCGGTACACTCGAAACAGCGCTTTCGCACGAGATCATCATTGTCATCATCGTTATCATCGTACTGGTATTTAACCTACGGGCCTCGGTTGTTATTTCGAGCTTACTCCCCATTGCGGTCTTGGCTACGTTTATACTGATGAAGTTTACCGGCATCAGTGCTAACATCGTAGCGCTGTCGGGTATTGCCATCGCCATAGGCGTAGTAGCCGATGTGGGAGTGGTCTTTGTCGAAAGTATCATCAGGCATAAAGAGATGCCTCAAAACCGGGATGTACATTCGGGCAAGCCATTGATGAAGCTCATCTACACCTCGGTAAGCGAAGTTTCTACAGCGATTGCTGTGGCCATGATTACAACTATCTTGAGTTTTATTCCGGTATTTGCCATGGAAGGTCAAGAGGGTAAACTGTTTGCTCCGCTCGCCTATACCAAAACGTTTGTACTCGGCTTTGCCTTTATCTTAGGCGTGGTTATATTGCCTACACTGGCTTATCTGGTCTTTTCGATACGGGTAAACTCGGATAAGGTCAAGAAAGTAGCCAACTACCTGTTGGTCATTGCAGGAGTGGTGCTATCGGTTGTCTTTGGTAGCGTCATTGCATTGGGTCTGACCGCTATCGGAGTCAACAACCTGACGGCTCATTTGTGGAAAAACAAACAGATGAGTACCTATCTCAATGTATGCATCACCCTCTTGATTGCTGTCTATTATCTCTCCGAAGAGTGGTTACCACTGGGGCCCGAGCATGGTTTCTTTAAGAATATTCTTTTTGTAGCCCTCGCCGTAGGTAGTATTCTGTTGATGCTCTGGGTGCTTGTACTGTATTACGAACGCATCCTACGGTGGTGTCTGGCACACCGGAAGGTGTTCTTGATGATTCCGGTGGCGACCATTGTGTTCGGACTGATGGCATGGATCGGATTTAATCGCACATTCGGCCTATTGGCATCGGGACTGGAAAGTCTCGGTTGGAAAGAGGTTCGGCAAACTACAGCCTGGCAAGGTGCCTCTCGGAAGTTTCCCGGTATCGGTCAGGAGTTTATGCCTACACTCAACGAAGGCTCGTTTCTGTTGATGCCTACCAGTATGCCTTATACCGGTGTGGAGCAGAATCTCGAACTGATCGGTACGCTCGATAAACGCATCTCTAATATTCCGGAAATAGATCAGACGGTAGGCAAATGGGGACGAGTAAACTCTGCCTTAGACCCCGCTCCGATTCAGATGTTCGAGAATACCATTAATTATCGTTCGGAATATGCTCTTAACGAAGATGGTAAGCGGGAACGCTTCAAAGTGGATTCCGACGGAGCCTTCGTACTCATCAACGGGAGCAAGTATCAACCTTCGGATGGATTCCGGCTGATACCTCCCGACAGCTTGATACCCGATAAAGGAGGCGACTACCTACGTCAATGGCGACCCGAGATACGCAGCACCAACGATATCTGGCAAGAGATTATCAACGTCAGCCACCTACCGGGACTTACCTCTTCGCCCAAGCTTCAACCCATCGAAGCTCGCTTGGTCATGCTATCGACAGGCATGCGTGCCCCCATGGGTATTAAGATATACGGCCCCGATCTGGATGCTATCGAAACGGCAGGAAAGGATATCGAACAAGCCCTGAAGGGAGTGACATCGATTATTCCATCATCCGTATTTTACGACCGTGCCGTAGGTGCACCTTATATTGAGATAGAACTCAACCGCCGCAACATGGCTCGCTACGGCATAACGATAGCCGACCTGCAAGAGGTTATCTCGGCAGCAATCGGAGGTATGACGCTTACCACGACCATCGAAGGGCGCGAACGTTTCCCCGTACGGCTTAGGTATCCTCGAGAACTCAGAGGCAATCCCGAACAGCTTGCCAAGTTGTTGGTAGCTACACCTGCGGGCATACAGATACCACTGGGCGAAGTAGCAGATATCAAATATGCCAAAGGTGCTCAGATGATTCAAAGTGAAAATACCTTCCTGATGGGCTATGTGATCTTTGACAAATTGCAGGGACATGCCGAGGTAGATGTGGTACACGAGGCACAACGGGTACTGGCACAAAAGGTTTCCGACGGCGAATTGGTACTCCCCAAAGGAGTCAGTTATAAGTTTGCGGGCAACTATGAGCAGCAAGAGCGTGCCACCAATCGGTTGATGATCATCGTTCCGTTGGTACTACTCACGGTATTGCTGGTGCTCTACTTCCAATTCCGAACGGTAACAGCCTCCTTGATTCACTTCTCGGGAGTATTTGTAGCGTTCGCCGGAGGCTTCATCATGCTATGGCTCTATGGACAGGATTGGTTTCTGAACGTCTCCTTTGCCGGAGTCAATCTGAGAGAGCTGTTCCAGATACACCCCATCAACCTGAGCATTGCCGTGTGGGTAGGTTTCATTGCCCTATTCGGCGTAGCTACCGACGACGGAGTACTGATGGGTTCGTATATTCACGATGTGTTTCTGGAACGTAATCCGCAAACCAAACAACAGATTCGGGAGGCGGTTGTACATGCCGGTCTTAAACGAGTACGTCCGGCAGCCATGACTACTGCCACCACACTGATCGCATTGCTACCCGTACTCACCTCGACAGGAAAGGGAGCCGAGATAATGATTCCTATGGCCATTCCGACCTTCGGAGGTATGCTTATTCAATCCATGACAATGTTCATTGTACCGGTGATGCAGTGTATGTGGAGAGAATCGGCACTAAAAAGAGAACAGAAAAAGGGAGTTAAACCAATAGATACAACCCAGGATGAAAAAGAAGAATAATTATATGAAATACATAGGCGTATGGTTCTTCGCTTTAGTTGCCATACACTCTACTGCCGCTGCACAAAGCGATTCGCTATCGCACTATTTGGAACTTGCAGCCCGCCATAACCAGCTCCTGCAATCGGACTTTACAACCTATAAAGCCTCTTTGGAGAAAATTCCTCAAGCAGGTGCGTATCCTGACCCGCAGTTGGAGATGGGCTTTTTCCTCAAACCGATGGAGATCATTGACGGCAAACAAGTAGCCGACTTTAAGCTGATGCAGATGTTCCCGTGGTTCGGAACCCGAAAAGCAGCCCGCAATGAAGCTACCGAGATGTCAAGAATGGCTTATCAGAAATTTCGCGAAACACGTGACAAGCTCTTCTTTGAGGTAAAGAGTCAATGGTATGCACTCACTACCATGCACCGAAACCTGCGTAATATCCAGGAGAACAAGGCATTGCTCACTACATTGAAAGAGTTGGCAACCAGTCGCTTTTCCGCCTCGGGTGGAAAGACGGCTACTACTCCGGCAGTTCCCTCTACTCCTGCCCCATCTACCCAACAAACCGCCTCTGCCATGGCAGGCATGGGTGGAGGAACGACGACTTCGATTCAGCCTCAGCAAACCACCGGATCGGGCATGGGTGCTTCTATGGGATCGGGTGGTTCGGGTATGGGAGGCTCGGCAATGGGCGGAAGTTCATCGGGCATGTCGGATGTATTAAGAGTACAACTGGAACTCAATGAACTGGACAACGAGCAGCAAATGGTACTGACTCAAATCACTGCTGCACAGGCTAAGTTTAATGCCTTGCTCAACCGGGAGCTAAGCACTCCCGTCAGCGTTCCCGAAGAGGTTGAACAACTGATTTTCCCATTCGACGACGAAGCCATTATGGAGACAATCATTCGTCAGAACCCTATGCTGGCAATGCTTGCTGCCGAGTCTGACGCATACAAAGCCAAACTATCCATGGATAAAAAGATGGGACTGCCCATGTTAGGCATCGGTTTACAATACTCCGTTATAAGCAAACGCATGGATATGGGAATACCCACGACCCAAATGAACGGCATGGATATGGTAATGCCCATGGTATCGGTTACCATACCGCTCTATCGCAAAAAGTACACTGCACTGCAAAACGAAAGCAGACTGATGAAGCAGGCGGCGGATGAGAAATACGCCAATACCCTCAACACCATTGCTTCGGAATATGTAACGGCCAAGCAACAGTTGCTGGATGCCGCGCGCAAAGTAACCTTGTATCAGCAACAGCGAAAACTGGCCGAAACTACGTACGACCTGGCTGTAAAGGAGTTTGCTTCCGGACAAAACAGCATGACAAACGTGCTCGATATACAACGGCAACTGCTGGACTATGAGTTCAAGCAATCCGAGTCTATTGCTACGTACAATACGGTTATTGCCATGCTCAACACACTAATTTCAGAACCTCAAACAGATTAAAAAGATGAAAAAGATAAAAGAACTCGCAAAAAATAAAATAGCTCAGGCAGCGTTATTCATTGTTATCGGTTTATTGGGAGGATGGTTGTTCTTCAGCTCTCCCACACCCGAAGCACACAACCACGACGTAGCCAAAGCATCCGCAGAGAAACAAGTTTGGACCTGCTCCATGCATCCACAGATTAGAAAAGATGAACCAGGCGACTGCCCTATTTGCGGCATGGATCTCATCCCGTTGCGTAACAGCGGAGGCGGTTCGGGTGGAGAAGTTCCCGAGAACGCCATGCAAATGTCCGAAGAGGCCATTGCACTGGCCAATGTGCAAACCTCTATGGTGAGTCGTAAAGACCCTGTCAAGGAGATCCTCCTATATGGAGTCGTTGCACCCGACGAACGAAACCTACAATCGCAAACAGCCCATGTAGGCGGACGCATTGAACGGTTGTTTGTCGATTTTACCGGCGAAACGGTACGCAAAGGCGAAACACTCGCCACCCTCTACTCGCCCGAAGTATTTACCGCACAACAAGAGTTGCTCGAAGCCCTCAAACTCAAAGCAACACAGCCTCAGCTGGTAGAAGCAGCCCGTGAGAAACTCCGCCTGTGGAAACTGACCGATGAACAGATTGCCAAGATAGAGACTTCGGGCATAGTGACACCCACCGTCGAGATTAAATCCAATACCAGTGGCATTGTCATGAGCAAGCGGGTGAGCCAAGGCGATTATGTATCATCGGGTAGCGTCTTATTTGATGTAGCCAATCTCTCGAAACTCTGGGTGATGTTTGAAGCCTATGAAGTGGATTTGGCCTTTCTGCGGACAGGCGACAAACTAAGTTTCTCGTTGCAAGCCATTCCCGGCAAGGTGTTTAACGGTACTATTTCATTTATAGACCCCATACTGGATAAAACTACCCGTACAGCTAAGGTGAGAGTCGAAATAGCCAATCCGAATCTTGAGATAAAACCCGAAATGTATGCCACAGCTACGGTAACAGCCCGGTTGAAGCAGTACAACAATCAGATTGTGATTCCCCAAAGTGCCGTACTCTGGACAGGCAAACGATCCATTGTCTACGTCAGTCTTTCGGGCTATGACACTCCGGTATTTCAGTTAAGAGAAGTAGAACTGGGCCCCTCGCTCGGCGACGCTTATGTAGTTCTTAGCGGCTTGCAAGATGGCGAAATGATTGTAAGCAACGGTGCCTTTGCCATAGATGCTTCGGCACAACTCGAAGGTAAGCGCAGCATGATGAACGACCACACGAGCAAGAAGATGACCGGACACGAAGGTCATGCCATGCACGGTATGGAGCAGTCAACGCAGGGTAAGGAAAAGCCAACCCAGGGCACAGAAAAGCCAATGCTCAGTACTGAATCTGCCCAACAAGGACACGCCATGCTCACCGTAGAAGGAAATTGCGAGATGTGCAAAGAGCGTATAGAGAAAGCTGCACTAAGTGTAAACGGTGTTTCGTCCGCTACATGGAATGCAACAGATAAGATGCTACATCTTAATTTCGCTTCCGGAAAAACCAATTTAAGTGCCATCAGCAAAGCCATAGCCAAGGCTGGTCACGATACGGAGAAAGACAAAGCCGACAAAAAGGTCTATGACGCTCTTCCGGGCTGTTGCAAATACAGGTAACTAACGTCGGAAACCTGCTAACCTGATCGTTTAACAATCGGTATGGTCTACCCTTCAAGCGCAATTCCTACTGCCTGCTTGATACGGTCGGCCATACCGATTCCTCCTTTTATATTCCCTGCCAGCACCAGACCGGGATATTGTTTTTGTAGGGCATCAATCGTGGTAAGCCTGTCGGCACTACTAGAATCGTATTGAGGAATCGCCCTCTCATGCCGAAAGATACGAATCAAATCGGGGGTTACATCAGTCGGATAATTCAGCATCTCGTGCAGAGTTGTACGAATCACTTCAGCTACTTCGGCATCACTCTTCTTCACCAGTTCGGGGTGTCTCATTCCACCCAAGAAGTAAGAATACAAAACTCCCCCTTGAGGAGTCCTTTCTTCGAAACAGGCCGATGGAAACAAGATACCTAAAACCGGTTTCTGCTCACAAGAAGGTACCAATCCGCCAAAGGCTTTGTATTCCTTTTCATACGTATGACGTAATCCTACACTGACTTGCATAACGGGGGCATACGTAAGATTACTGATCCGGCTCATCTGCTCAGTCGGTACAAAAGGCAACAGTGCAGGCAGTGCAAAGGCAGGCGTGGTGGTTATCACCTTTCGGCAGCGAATGTGATGAGCCACTCCATCTGCATCTGTAAAACGAACCAACCAACCTTGCTCACAAGGCATTAGGGAAGTTTCGGTAGCACCTAACGAGAAGCGTTGATTGCCAATAGCCTGCTCCAACGCATCGACCAAACGGCTAAGGCCTCCACGGGTAGAGAATACCTTCCGGGTAGCCAGTCGGTCGCGTTCGCTACGAGACGAAAAAGACTTTGCCACACCACCACGTATGAAACTTCCATAGGTCTGTTCGAGTTGATACAGTTTGGGTAAGGCATGACGGGTAACCAACCGCATGGGATCTCCGGCATAAACACCGGAAATAAACGGATCGACAGCATAGCGCAGATAAGAGACTCCTAAGCGGCGTTGAACTAACTCGCCGATGCTTTCGTCGGGATTGGTACCTTTCGCGCGAAAGGGCTCGCCCAATATACGCAGTTTATCTTTGGTACTGAACAAGGGAGTAGCAATGGCACTCAACAATCCCGAGGGAAGCAGATGAAAACGACTGCCCTTCCAGATAAGACGTTGCTTGGAGGCTTCGCATGCTGTCTCCAAACCGCAAATGGGAGAAAGATCCGCAAACAACTCGGCTACTTCGGGGTGAGAGATTACCCCCGTATTAGGACCACTTTCGAACGTAAATCCCGCTTCGTGGTACGTGCGTATCTGTCCGCCCGTACGCGATTGTTGCTCGATTACCTCGACATCACACCCTTTACGGTTGAGGTAATAGGCCGTAGTCAGTCCGGTAAGCCCCGCACCAATAATGACGGTATCTCGCAACCGGTGGATGTCTGTTGCTGTTTGATTCATTGTTATAAAGGTTTTGAATAAGAGTGAGGTGTATGAAGCATCAGTTTATCGAGCGAAGCAGCTACGTTGCGTACAAATGCAGAGCCTTCCGCCGTCATCTCCAGATAGGTATCGGTATAACGAATCAGTCCATCATGAGCAAAAGCCGACAGTTTCTGTTCATCATAGGCCGTAGCAGCCTTTAAGGCAGACACCGATACATGCAACCGCTCGGAAAGAGCCTTCCAATCGATACACTCATTGCACATCAACGCCTCAATCACCTCTCTGGTAAGCTGTTCGGTTGGAGAGAGCGCATAGCCTTTGGCAATGCATAGTTCGCCCCGACCCATGGTTTCGATATAGTGCGGAATATCTTTCGTATTTTGAGCATAAGCCGATTCGAGTTGGCTGATGCCCGTCACTCCTAACGCATATACCTGTGCGGTAGTGCGCCGGGTACAATATCCTTGAAAGTTACGATGCAACTGTCTGTTTTTCATAGCCAGACTCAGCTCGTCATCGGGACGTACAAAGTGATCCATCCCGATTGATTGATAGCCCGATGCGTGCAACAAGCCGGCAGCCGTATCAAACATCGCTCGTTTCTCCCGGCTATCGGGCAAACCCGATTTCTCCAGAATCAATTGTCGTTTGTTGACCCAAGGCACGTGCGCATAACCAAACGCAACCAGTCTGTCGGGCGATAAAGCAATGGCTTGCTCTATGCTCCGGGCAAAGCTATCCACTGTCTGTTTAGGCAAACCGTACAGCAGATCGAGATTGATACTTGCTCCCTTCTCGCGTAGTAACGCAAAGATATCTTCCATCGGCAACAGAGAGGGGCGACGGTTCACAATTTTCAGTACCTCGGTATTAAAATCTTGCACACCGATACTGAAACGATTGAAGCCACACCCGGTAAGTTGCTGCCAGTCTGCCTCCGAAAGATAGCCCGGATGGCACTCAATGGCTATCTCCGGACGATCAATCACCGGAAACGATGATAGCAGATGGTCATTCAACTCCTTAATCAAAGCAATGGGGATGGCTGTGGGGCTTCCTCCTCCATAGTGTATCTGTGCAATGGGGCGATTCTTATCCAACAAGGGAAGAATCAGCTCCATCTCTTGATGCAGGGCCTTTACGTACGACTCGACGACTTCAGTTCGTGCCATGGGATACGAGTTGCATCCACAATAATGACATAGATGCCGGCAGAAGGGGATATGCAGGTAAAACGACAAAGCACTGTCCGAAGCGTGGTTCGATTGTTCCACAGCTTCCAGATAGCGACTGTTGCTAAACGGTTCAAAGTAATTGGCCGGCGGATAGCTGGTGTATCGAGGCACCGGCACATTGTATTTATTAATTAGTTCGGTATGCATATACAGTTATGAATAAGTAGGTTGAGATTCTTTTTTAAAGAAACAGAAAATATAAAGCAACGAAACGAAAGCCAATACGACTTCGAAAATAAACAGGCCGTGATAACCCACTCTATCGGCTACCACCCCACTCAGGAAGGCCATCAACAAGCCGCTCAGGTGTGTAAGTACGGTTTGAATGGTAAAGTCGGTTCCCTCGCATCCCTTGCGCACACAATCCATGGCAGTGGTATATACCACAATAGTCGCCATTCCGTAAGCACTCCAAAGTAGCACAATGCCTACCGAAAGCATCGGCAAGGAAGGTTCCGTCCAAGAGATACACATAAAATAAATCGTGGTGAGCAGAATGAACACCGCAAAGAGTATTCTGGAACGGTATCTGCCTATTTTACGCACCAGCAAGCCTGCCAAGAAAGACGATACAAAAGCGGCTCCCGTACCTACGATACCTATCAGAAGTCCTATCTCCTTCATCGAATACCCCAGATCGACCATGTAAGAGCGCAATACCGATAAGATGCCGATAATGCTGGCATAATAAAGCAGCAAGAATCCGATCTGCTTCCAGATACTGCGACGGGCAAAGAACCAGATAAAATCGGTAAGTTGTGCCCTCTTGGCAGGCTCTTTGGCAGCTATGTTCATACGCTTATTGCTCAGTAGGGGGATAAGCGCCAATAGAACAAACACACCCAGGCAGGGCATCACCGACTGCCAACCATAGCGTTGAAGCACCAGAAGCAGTACTCCTCCTCCGATGAGCGTTCCACCGAAACTACCCATCGATTGCATACTATTGACCAAGCTTTTATCTCGTTTGCCAAACGAAAGCACGGCAAGTGTATCCGTACCGATGTCTTGTGTAGCCGAGGCGATAAGCGATAGAAACACCAACCCGATGATGAGGTATAGGTCTGTCTTGATATCGAGTAGCCCCACCGAAAGGATCAATAAGGCATACACTATTTCGGACGTAATGATACAGCGTTTATAGTCTTTCATCGTGATGCACTGCCGGTCGATAATCGGTGCCCAGAGAAACTTCAATATCCACGGAAGCTTGATAAGCTGCAACAGAGCAATGGACGAAAGCGAGTAATCGGCTTGCCTCATCAATACCTGTATGGCAGTAGAAAAGAAGCTCATGGGGATGGCTTGCGCAATATATAAACAGAAAAACGTACTAAGATTCAATGCTTTTTCGGGTAGTGATGAAGGGGTGTTTTCTTCCATTTTATTCGTGTTGTGTAGTTATAGACGGATGCTGACCGATGTGCCCAAAGTAATCGGTTTACCTTTTTGTGCGTAGGCTTTTCTGGTTACGAAATAGTAGCTCAGATAGTCGGTATTGGTGAGATTCTTGCTCCATACCTCCCACGTAAAGCGTCCTTTGCTTGCCCCAATCTTGAGGTTAACCAAAGCATACAGGTTTTGTTTAGCCTGATTGTCCTCGTACCAATAGATAGGTCCTGTGGCCGATACACCTCCATTAAAGGAAAGGCGATCGATCCAAGAGCAAACGCCATAGAGCGTATATCCGGCTGTTAACGAAAAAGTGTGTCGAGGTACCATAGGCAGGTAATTGCCTCCATAATCAGTCACCCCGCCACGCTCCTCTTTCTCGTAGCGAATAAACCGGGCGTCGGTATATCCATAATTCAGATGTATCACCAACGACTCTGCCGGGCGAGCCTGCAAACTTACCTCAACGCCTTTGTTGTGAGAGCGACCTGCATTTCGAATGATATTGCCCAAATCCGGAATCGTATTGGTAATCTGCTGATTGCGCCAATCAATATAGAACAGCCCCAGATCGGCTATCAACTTGTCGTTCAGGAAAGAGAGCTTCGCTCCTATCTCGTAGTTCCAGTTGTATTCGGGCGAATAGAGATAATCCGCATCGTTTTGAATAGAGACATTAAATCCTCCCGTTTTGTAGCCTCTCGCCACAGAAGCATAGAGCAACTGCTGATGCGAAGAAAGATACTGCAAACTAAACTTGGGAGTAAACTGGCTGAAGTGTAGCGAACGGTCGAACTGCCCGAGAGACTTCGTTGCGCCCTTGCCCTCTAACGGCTGCCGTACTTTAGAGAAATCGCACCGGGCATGTTCGTAATCATAACGCAAGCCCACAGAGCAAGAGAGCCCTCCATATAAATCGAGTGTAGATTGATGATAAAAGGCAATTCCCTGAGTGGGAATCTCGCTATTGGTCAGGTCGCGGGTTGCATTTGTGAAACGACTGAGGTTGACCTCCCTATCTACGGTTTGGCGAAAAGCAAAAGCCCCCGTTATCCACTGATAGCGGCTATCGCCAACCGACTTAACAGTAAACTCCTGACTGTACATATGCTGTTGAATGCGATTTTGGACATAGGATTCACTCCTAGGCGAGAAATCCTGATCAATCCCCATCTTATCGTGTATATACTGATAAGACGTTTGGCTGTTGAAGCTAACGCGAGCACCATCATAGCGTACATTGGCTCCGGAGGTTAACAGGTTTCGGCGATACAACCCTTCTTGATTGTAATTTACCGCTTCTGTTGTTCCGTTGTCGGCATTGTAGAGCCCGTACGGGTATCCTCCCTGATTCAAGTGCTCATAGGAAGCTATAAAGCGAGTAGTCCAACGGTTTGCAGGTTTCCATACCAACCCGATGCGCCCCGATCCGTTGTCGAGTTTATCCGCCTTCTTTCCGGTATACAGGTTGGTAAAAAAGCCATCGTTGTGGTGATAATTACCACTGAAAGACAGTCCCAAACGTTCATTCACCTTTGTATAATTTGAAGCCATCAACCGTATATCATTGTAGCTGCCATACCCCAACCGAAAGCGTGTGCCTTGATAATCGAGCGGCGAATGCGTGTACACATTAATAATACCACCGATAGAGTTGCGCCCATAAAGTGTTCCCTGCGGTCCACGAAGCACCTCGACGCTACTGATATCCGACAGATCGATATCGAAAGCCGACGTTTCAAAGTGAGGAATGCCATCGACATAAAAGCCCACCGAAGGAGCATCTTTTTTAGCCCCGATACCTCGGATATAAACGGGAGAGTTCTGCTTCGATCCATAATCGGGCATATAGAAGTTGGGCAGCAGAGAGCTTAAGTCCTTGGCTCCCAATATTTCATTTTCTTTAAGAAAACGATTATCCAATGTAGAGATAGAAAGAGGCTCGCGGTTTGGCTTTTTTTGTTTAAAACCCACTATCGTTACTTCATCGAGATTAACACGTTTCACCAGTACTGTATCGGGTTCGCCGGCTGCGACCATCGTAGAAAAAGGTAAGAGAAAGAATAGTATTTTTATCATATATTTAGAATTTGCGGCAAAGGTAGCCCATGTTTGCAGAGAAATCAATCCTCATTTCTTAGGATTTTGTCTATTTACTCCCCCTTTGCCCATACCAACTTTTTCTCCCTTTATTTTGAAGGTTGTTATTTGCTTTTTGCCGTATCAAATAGGGATTCAATGCGAATATTCTATACAATAATAGGAGTACGTATTTAACGATGTGTTAAGTACGTACTCTTGGTATATAACAATACGTACTCTTTGAGTGCAAAAGTACGTACTCTTGCAATGCATGTTATTTTAGGGGTCTTAACGATTGTGAAAAAGGGAACAAACTTGTCTGTTATACTAAAAGGCTGGTAAGCTATTGTTGGCTGCACAAAAACAAGACCAAGTTCTTCATGAACTTGGCGTATTACAAGAAAACAGAACTATATAAAATAAACATTGTGAGTGAATTATATTTCTATAATATAACATATTGAAATGCAAATATAATAGTTTCTTTTAAAAACTAGTAATATATACTAAATATTTTTCTAAAATATAGAAG
>NZ_HG726020.1:1412731-1480366 GCF_000499785.1 Bacteroides neonati
GTATCTCATAATCCAAACTCTAATACAAAGAAAAATACTAACTATATATAAATTAATATTATATAAATTGAGTAAGTAGATACTAGGTGTACAAATCGCATAAAAAGGAATAAACAGCCTATCTTTTTTCAATAAAACCAAACATATACTAAAAGGAATCAAGCAATTCATTATCAACAAATTACAAATACGCCAAGTTCATGAAGAACGTACTATTTCATGCAGAATATTTATCAAAAACAAAAACCACAATTAATAGATAATGTAATAATACAATTTCTTAAAACAAATAGCCTATGAAAATATAAACAAAGAAATTATTAAACAAACAAGAGAATCAATACAAAAGACTATTATTTTGTAAAGTGAATCATTTTAATCGAACAAGACAACCTATGAAAAGCAAGAAAAGTCATCCCTCGAATACCACAAGGGCTGGATAGATACTGTTTTTCAGCTATTTATCAAATCTGAATTATGATACAAAAAGAGTTTATAACTTATAAAATATTTTTTTTCAAATCAATCCTATTGTTAACTTTAAAAACAACTCAAACAATGCGCAATTTATTTTTTTATACCACATTGCTTGGTTCCTTTTGCTTTTTTTTAACTGCATGTACAGATAAGACAAAGACAGGGGCGGAATATAGGGCATTTGATGCTAATCAACCTATTCAAGTAGAAGGTTTTTATCCTGATTCGGGAGGTATTGCCACACCAATGATCGTTGAAGGACAAAATTTTGGCTCCGATACAATCGGCATGCGAGTTTACTTCGAAGATGTAGAGGGGGTAAAACATCGAGCGGGGCTGGTAAGCTCCAACGGATCTAAAATTTATATGTTAGTGCCATCGGGGCTTACTTATAAAAAAGAGATGAACATCATTGTAGAACGAACAACATCCGATGGTAAGGTTTATTCGGGAAAAGCCGAAGAGCAGTTTCTGTACAAAACCCAAACAACAGTGACAACCGTGGTTGGACAAGCTGCTCCCGACAATAATAATTTACCGACCAAAGGGGGCGATTTAACCTCAGCCACTTTATCAGCTCCTTGTTATATTTGTCTCGACAATGAAGACAATGTATTTATCTCGGAACGCTCGTTCTACGGTGCAGACTCAAATGTAACCTCACGCAACGAAAAAGGAGAAGGAGTATCGGGAAACCTCGTAATGGCCTCATTGAAGTCGAACTCAGTCATTGTACTCAAGTACGGTACAAATACGATAAATGCACCTGCGTTCTCAGACGAAAAAGACAACGAACAAGTTTTTGTGCCTGAAGATCCGGGTACCGGTTACTACCAAATGGTCAAGGCACTAAACTACGCCCCTCGTTTGTTGCGTTTGTTAAAGACCGAAGACACCAAAACCATTGATGAAGGAAACTGGAAACACGGGTTCGTAGTGAATAAAATCGACAAAAACATATACACTGTGATGTGGAAAGGACAACTTGTAAGAATCAACCCTCGTACACGCGTAGCCGAAATTCTATTAAAAAAAGTAGGAACAGCAGGAGACGGAAGCGATTCGTATATCGCCTTTAGCCCGGTACCGGGACAAGAGAATATGCTTTATATTTCATTAGCAGATCAGAACCAAATCTGGCGTGTAAACATAGCTGATCTGGAAGGAAGCCCGGAGGATTATCGAGGTGAGCCTTATGCCGGAAAAGCAATTATAGAAGGAAAACAAGCAGGCAAGGGCTGGGAAGACGGTTTGCTCAGAAATACAAAATTTAATACCCCGAGACAGATTAGCTTTACGGCAAATGGAAAAATGTATATTGCCGACACCGGTAACTCGTGTATACGGATGATTGATACGACACTGCCAATAGACAGAGCAACAGTAACTACTCCAATCGGTCTACCCGGAGCAAGAGGCTACAGAGATGGAGGACCTGAAATAGCCAAATTTGACAGACCTTGTGGTGTTGCCGTTAGTGGTGACGGTCAAATCATATATGTAGCAGATACACAAAACAAGGTAATCCGCAAACTATCTATTGAATAATCTTATCTATCAAAAATATGAAAAAAATACTTTTATTGTTAGTCCTTATTATGGCCATACTCCCCATAACAAGTAACGGACAAAACAAAGCAAAAAAACAATATACAGTTTCAGGAGCAGTTGTGGATGAAACAGGAGAATCAATGCCCGGAACATCGGTTTTTATCAAAAACATGCCTGGCGTAGGAACAACCACCGACTTGGAAGGTAAATTCCGGATAAAGGTAGACGCCAATGCCACACTGGTCATTCAGGCAATCGGAATGAAACCGGTCGAAATGCTTATCAACAAAGACATGGATAAGCTCAAAATAGTATTGAAAGAAGATTCGGAGCTGCTCGACGAGGTAGTGATTACTGGATTAACATCGCAAAAGAAAATATCCATTGTAGGTGCTGTATCCAATATTGAGATGTCTCAACTCAGTTCGCCGGCAACTTCCATCAACAATATGCTGGGAGGTCGTCTGGCAGGTGTAATCACTATGCAAACCTCCGGAGAGCCGGGAAGTAACATCTCCAACTTCTGGATTCGAGGCATCAGTACTTTCGGTGCAGGATCGGGAGCATTGGTTCTCATCGATGGCTTAGAGGGTAAGCTCTCAGACATTGACCCTGACGATGTAGAGTCGTTCAGCATTCTGAAAGACGCTTCGGCAACCGCAGTCTATGGTGTAAGAGGAGCCAATGGAGTAGTGCTGGTAACTACCAAAAGAGGAGGTAGCGGAAAGCTGGAGATTACGGGTCGTGCTACTTTGCAAATATCTCGGATCAAACGCCTTCCCGAATACTTAGGAGCGTTTGACTATGCAAAACTAGCCAACGAAGCCAAAGCCATGTCGGGTGACGCCGATCTATATACCCGATTGGATCTAGATTTGATAGAGAATGGACTGGATCGGGATCTTTTTCCAGATGTAAACTGGATTGATGAAATCATCAATAAAACGTCTATGCAGCAACGATATTACATCAACGCCAAAGGAGGTGGAGATATAGCGACGTATTTCGTTTCTCTGGGCTATCAGGATGAGTCGGCAGCCTACAAACAACAAGAAAATGTATTTAAGAAACCTGTTTCTTATAAAAAGCTGAATTATCGTGCCAATATCGACATGAATTTAACGAAAAGCACCAAACTATACTTCGGTGTTGATGGAAATATTAATACCAAAGTAAGTCCGGGCGGTTTATCGACTGGATATGTGTGGAATGCTGTACGGATGCTTACACCCATTATGTTTCCGGTAACTTATTCGGATGGCACACTACCTACGTATGGTAGACAGGATTTAGCTTCGCCATACGCCATGCTCAACTATACGGGGTATTCGTCGGAAGAAGAACAACGTAATCTAACCACCGTTAAGCTTTCGCAAGAGTTCGGCGGGTTCTTAAAAGGACTTAATCTGTCGGCTCAAGCCATGCTCGAATACCAAACATTCTTCAGCGAAACACGCAGAGTATGGCCCAATATGTATCGGGCATCCGGTAGAAACGCACAAGGGCTCTTAATCAAATCATTACGTACCGCAGAGGAAAGTTTGATTTATCTCCGTAATGAAAGTCAATTCAAAAAGAGTTATTTGGAAGCCAAAGCAGACTGGAATCGTACATTCGATAAACACAATGTAGGTGCACTCCTTTTCTACTATATGGAAGAGGTACAGAGTACGTCGTGGACGAGAGACCTATTAGGAATCAACGCTATTCCTGCCCGCCGACAAAATGTATCGGGACGCGTGTCGTATGGCTATGACAATTGCTACTTCCTGGATATGAACTTTGGTTATACAGGCTCGGCACAGTTCAAAAAAGGCGAACGATACGGCCTCTTTCCTTCGATCGCTGCCGGTTGGGTTCCTACTGCCTACAAATGGGTAAATCAAACGATTCCGTGGTTGAGCTTCCTAAAGTTCCGTGCATCATACGGACTCAGCGGAAACGACCAAATTGGTGGTAATCGCTTCCCTTATCTAACTTTGATTGACAATAATACAGGAACATATTGGGGATACCGGGGAAATGGTATTCGAGAGAGAGTCACTGGAGCCGACAATCTAAAATGGGAGGTTTCTAAAAAGGCTAACTTCGGTATTGATGCCAAATTCTTCAAAGATAAGCTTTCTGTTACAGTAGACTTCTTCAATGATGTACGCGATCAAATATTCCAGCAACGCGTCACACTACCGGAGTATGTGGGTGTAGTAACCGTTCCACAATCGAACGTAGGACGCATGCACAGTTACGGTTCTGATGGCAATATCCAATATTTCCATCAAATAAACCGCGATATGAACTTTACACTTCGTGCCAACTATACATTCTCGCAGAATATTATCGATTATTTCGAAGAGAACAAGCTCCCTTACGACTATCTAAGTGTAACAAATAAACCTTTCAATATCCTAAGAGGCTATATTTCGGAAGGGCTATTTAAGAGTTCGGAGGAAATAAATACAAGTCCGGATCAAAGCGCTTTTGGCCGTATACGTCCGGGAGATATTAAATACCGGGATGTGAATGGCGACGGACGCATCAATGAAGACGACCAGGTTCCATTATCCTACTGGAATCAACTACCACGTGTGATGTACGGATTTGGTGGAGACTTCCAGTGGAAAAATCTGTCAGTGGGTATCTTGTTCAAAGGAGCAGCCAAAGTAGAATACTACCGTTCGGGGCTAGGAAACGATGCCGGATGGATTCCCTTTCATAGCGGAGAGTTGGGCAATGTGATTAAATTGGCCAATAACCCTGCCAACCGCTGGACGCCCGCGTGGTACTCAGGAACAACTGAGACAGAGAATCCGAATGCAGAATTTCCTCGATTATCCTACGGTGGAAACACGAACAATTCGAAACTCTCCACTTTTTGGAAACGGAACGGTTCATACTTGCGCTTCCAAGAATTCAGTCTGAAGTATAGACTTAAAGATAAAAACTGGATCAGAAAAACCGGATTGTCGGCCATTGATTTAGAGTTTGTAGCCAACAATCTATTTACAATTGATCAAGTCAAGTATTTTGACCCGGAACAGGCTTCTGCCAACGGAGCAGCCTACCCCATTCCAGCAACTTATACTTTCCAGATTTATTTGAAATTCTAGTCACTACATTATAATAATCCAATGAAAAAACTAATAAAAATAATAATAGGAATTTTGGCAGGAACCTCGCTAACTTTTAGCTCCTGCGATTTTTTAGACGTTGATCGTTACTTTGAAGCTACGTTCAAAGAAGACTCCATCTTTCACAGCCAGAAAAATGCAGAGGGATATCTATGGAATACCCCCGGTTATTTTCCGGATGCAGGCTCTATCTGGGGAGGATCGTGGAATCCGGGAGAAGTGGCTTCGGACGAACTAACCGTAAGATGGCAAACCGGAGAGTTCTGGGGGGCTCAATTCTCCGTCGGACAAATCAATGAGCGAAATCTACCCATCACTTCTTTATGGTCTGATATGTACAGAGTCATAGCGCGCTGTAACAAGATGCTGCAAAACGTAAGCAAAGTAGAAGATATGGGCGAAATAGAACGCAGACGCTACATAAGCTACGTGCACTTTATGAGAGGATATGCCTATTATCACTTGCTCATGAACTGGGGGCCACTACTTATTGTGGGCGACGAAGTTTTGCCAACCTCCGAATCGGCAGAATACTATAACAGAGAGCGTGCTACCTACGATGAGTCCGTAGACTATATATGTAAAGAATTCCAGTTGGCAACAGAAGCCATTTACGGCCCTGAGCAACAGAACATCAACTTCTATGTCCGTCCAACTAAAGGAGCGGCTTTGGCGTTTATTGCCCGTTTGCGTCTGTTTCAGGCTTCCCCTTTATTTAACGGTGGAGAGGCAGCCCGACGAAGTTTCGGAAACTGGAAGCGTCAAAGTGATGGTGCCTACTATATCAGCCAAACTTACAACCCTACCCGATGGGCGGTAGCAGCAGCTGCAGCCAAACAGGTTATCAACTTGAACTACTACGAATTGCACCGGGTAGAACAAGACCCTAAAAATCCTTATCCACTAGCTCCTAATGTATCTACAGCTCCTTTTCCAAATGGTGCAGGAGGAATTGATCCGATCCGCTCGTTTGCTGATATGTTTAACGGCGAAGCCATACCACAAACCAATAAAGAGCTTATCTGGACAATGCCTTCATCAGGAGTAACGGGTTACACACGCCACTCATTCCCAGTCAAATTCGGTGGTTGGGGAGGTATGTCTGTACCTCAAAGAGTAGTAGACTGCTTTCTAATGGCAGATGGACGTACCATCCACAACGCATCGGCAGAATATCCCTACGAGGCAGATTTGTCCAAAACCATAGGAAGTAATAAGAAACTTGGAGAGTATCTGCTCAAAGAGAACGTTCCGCAAATGTACAACAATCGCTCTGCCCGTTTCTATGCTTCCATTGGCTTTCCCGGTAGAGTATGGCCTATGAATTCAGCTTCAGCCGGAGGATCGGATTATGTAAACAGACAGTTCTGGTATTCGCGAGATGATACTGATGCCGGACTAGCCGGTGCGGGAAACAATATAAACGATTACTGTATCAGCGGCTATACTCCTGTTAAATATATTCATCCGGACGACTCTTTTGCCGAGGGTAAAGGAGGGGTGAAAGGTTCGTTTATCACAGGACCAAAACATTTCCCTATCATACGTTATGCAGAGGTATTATTGGAATACATAGAGGCTTTGAATAATGTAGAAGGAACGGTAACAGTACAAACTACGGATGCTTCGGGAGTGAATACAGAAGTAAGTGTATCACGCGATTTGGTCGAAATGAGTACCTACTTTAACATGATACGCTATCGCGTCGGCCTACCGGGAGTATCGCCGGGCGATATGTCCGACAAAGCTACATTTGAACAAATCATCCGCAACGAACGACAAGTGGAACTGTTCAATGAAGGCTATCGGTACTTCGACACCCGCAGGTGGGGAACCTATCTGGAAGAAGATGCCAATACTTCAAACTGGAGAGGACTCGACGTACAAAAAGATAGAACAAATGCTAACGGAAATGAAGGGTTCTTCAATCTTGTCAGTATCGATGTACAAAACATTCGTGACCGGGTGGCCAAACCCAGAATGGTATTTATGCCTTTGCCTCACAGCGAATTATTAAAGGTTCCTGCCATGGATCAAAACTATGGATGGGACAGATAATCATCACATGAAAATAATCGACTCGAAAATGAAAAAATTAGCAAATATCGTACTTTGTACAACACTTATCACTTTGGTTTCGTGCAATGAATATGATTTCGACCAAGAACAGTTTAAGAAAGAAGTAAATCTACTCAGCAACAATGAGTTGGTATACGATCGCCAAGTCGCTACACTCCGGCCGGAAGGCGATACCATCTTCCTAGTAGCAGGATTAAGCGGCTCGCAACCCTCTATCGAACCTTATACCGTAGGGATATTAGAATCGGACTCTTTGCTTAAAGCATACAATAAATCAAACTTTGATATTGAGAAAGATCGTTTTGCCAAACTCTTGCCCACCGAATGCTATACATTTCCCAATATGCAGATGGAGATAGCAGCCGGTACCTCAAAGGTTCACTTCCCAGTGCACTTAAAGAGTTTGGAGAAACTATCGCCAGATACAATCTATTTTCTGGATTATAAAATTGATTCGCTAAAAACATGGAATTATAATCCTAAAAAAAGACACGTATTACTGCGCATTCACCGTAAAAACAATTATGCAACCACTAAGGAAAATACATTTTACAATTACACAAGTTCGACGGTTGTAATACCCAAAGCAGACGGAAGTGCAGAAGTTAGACGTCCTACAAATGCCAATCGGGTATTTCCTCTTACACAAACATCCGTTCGGTTGTTGGCAGGAGATGAGGATATGGGCGACTATAAAAAGGCACTGAACAACATCAATAAGAAAAGTATTGCATTGGAAATAGGTAAACAGTTGCCCGAAAATCCATTATCGAACGAGCTAATAATAAAGCCATACAAAACAATCGACGTGGTACAACTGACTCCTATAGGAGAATATGACAATACTTATTTATTGAATATTATCAAAACACCCGACGGACGTGCAACATATTACAAAGAGTTTCGGCTTCATTATAAGTATCGCATAGAATCTACCGATCTTTATCGGGAGGTAAAAGCTAAACTGAGGTTTGAATTTAACCCGAGAGCAGACAAATTATAGTAGAATCTGAAAAAATAATCGAGATGAAAAAAAACATCATAATTATAGCAATGATAGGTACATTGGGGCTGAGTTCCGGAATAGTTTCGTGCTCTCCCGATTACCAAACAGAATTTGAAAAGAAAACATTGGTTGTTTCGGACAAAAATCAATCGCCTATTCTATTTCCTTTGGAAGGTGGAGAACGCCAGATATATGTCGAGACCAATGTAGAGTTTACTAATTGGCAAGCCGAATCGAATGCCGAATGGTGTCAGATTGAAAGGCAGCAGGATAAAGTTATCGTATCGGTCGGTAAAAACGAGATTTACAAAGTGCGTATGGCGCGTATTTCTATTTCATACGGATACCAGGCATACGACATTGTTGTTACTCAATTTGGTTTAGAGCCAGCAATTCTGGTAGGCGAAGAGGGCAAACAAGATGGCTATATCAAGGAAATAGGTGCGCAAGAAAAAAAGGTTTCCATTCCGGTACGTACCAATTTGAATTTAGATAATATAATCGTCCCGGACACGGTTAGCTGGCTAAGGTTCTCCAAAATATCAGCCGTCACACGTGCGCCGGAGAATATATCTGCGCAAGAGTTACAATTTGAGCTAGATCAAAACACAGATACGGTTGTTAGATATTGTACTGTAACATTACAATCGTCGGAGAATTACAACTTCACCTCGACTTTCCTTATCAAGCAACAAAAAAGAGGGTATATTGTCGAAGCAGACGAATCTGTATTGAATCAGCGTATAGAAGCATCGGGCAAAACGATCACTATTCCGTTCAACATTAACGGTCCTGCTATAGCATATACATACGAAATAGAGGAGGAGGCCAAAGAATGGATTGTTCCTACACCAGCTAGCAGAGCCCTGCGTGCTGCATCCGAAAGCTTTGTAATCAAACCCAATATTAAGGAGCAAGAGCGAATTGGTCGTATCACATTCCGAAGCCCCGATGCAAGCGAAAATAGTTCGTTCGTAGTGACGGTAACACAAGACAAATTCATTCCCGTTGCTCCGCAAAACGTACTCAACCCTATAGCTACACCAGGCGCAGGATTTATCAACTTGAAATGGCAAATGCCGGATAAGGTTGATTTTACAAAAATATCGATCGAATACTATGATGCCGTACAACGAAAAACAATAAAAAAAGAGATTAACGATAATACAACAACCAGCTTTATTATTGATCATACTTACAAAGCTGCTGGTGAATACTCTTTTAAGTTCATGACGTACGGACCTACGGGAATGGAAACGGAAACTCCGGTATCATGGGTAGGAACCTCAAACGAATCGCCTCGAAGCATAAAGATAGACCTCACAGCAGCTATGATTTCTGCTAATGCCACACAAAGTGGTGATGGACAAGGTATCCCCGGATTGATTGATGGGATAGTCACAACATACTATCACACTTTATGGAGCGCTGTCTCCCCTGGCGGAAAGCCCCATTACGTACAGTTTAACCTCAAAGAACCCATACAAACATTCAGCATCGAATATGATGGCAGACATAATGGTGATGGCGGAGGAGACGTAAAACGTGCGGGCGTATGGGTTAGTACAACCGGAGCAAACGTAGATAGTGATTGGGTTAAGGCCGAAACGATTAACTTCACTATGCCTACATCCAGAGGAGGACACGCTACTCCCGATAAACAAGTAGAGGCAGATAAAGCTTATAAATATATTCGCTTTATTCCGGAGGCTCGACGAAACGCAGACCCACTGGTATCTTCGGGACAAAACGGCTGGTGGAATATGGCTAACATCTATTTATACAAAATAAACTTTCAAGATGAAGCCTGGGCTAAAAAAGAATTAGGTTTGTAAAGCATCGTCACAATTCAACACAGAAAAGAGACTTTTCGTAGTTGTTAACTACGAAAAGTTCTCTCTTTATTTCATCTACCTTATTAAAAACACACAAAAAGAATGAACAGAACCATGAAAGGTATTACGTCTATAAGATTAACTATTCTCTTTTTTCTTATTGGATTTATGATTAGTTGTTCCCCACGCAAACAAGTAGATATAACTCCCCATCATATTCATCCACAAGCCGATCGTTACTATAAAAAAGCTATTTCGTTAATGATGTCGTCTTACGATATCGACTCTACACATAAATGCATCACTTTTTTAGATCAAGCACTCCAAATAGATAGTTTTAATCCGGACTATTATGGTGTAAAAGCCAAACTGCTAACCGAATTGGGAGAATTGGATGCGGCTCTTTTTGTGCAAACTTGCGCAGCACAAAAGGGAGCCATCACCGGAGAATACCTTTTTCAATTAGGTTTATTTCAGTCGGCCAAAGAAATGCTCGATCTGGCACACCAAAGTTTTGGCAAAAGCAAAGAGTATCTAGAAGTTGTTTTACAAGAATATCCTGATAGTCTAGGTGCTTTCTTTCTTCAACAGGCAGCTACCGCTTTGTATTTGGGAAATGATTCGCTCTTCATGAAAGATATTGATCAAATACGTAAAAGGTATCCAAACAGGTTGATGGAAATAGAAATGACAAGAAGGGTAAAGCCTCACACATTAGTCAAAGAAATAAAAAAGATTGAGGAAAAAAGGACATATACGACAGGCTTTGATGTAGATAGTTTAATTAAGGAAACTTTGAGTGAGAAATGACGAACCTATTACAGCATCGAAATTTTAATATAATCTGTCTTTAAGCGCATTATATTACAGCGCTGCAATTGATTCTATATCGACATTTTCTTCTTCTGCGTCGACATCGTATTGTAGCCTGCAATTGTATCTGGATATTTCTTCACAAAAAATCCAATACCAATAATAAATAAGCCGAATAACAAACCAAATATTATCATACCCTTAATGGTGAATCGTTTTTATATCAAAAAAAGAAAAAGACTTAAGTATATCAGATACAAAAAAAGCAGCTCTAAATTATATTTAGAGCTGCTTTATGCAATGTAGGCCATTTATGCCTTGCGGTCCGGACGGGACTCGAACCCGCGACCCCCTGCGTGACAGGCAGGTATTCTAACCAACTGAACTACCGAACCATTTAGTATTTTCAGTACAAACACTCTCGTTTGCGGTTACAAAGGTAGATATTTTATTCATACCTGCAATAGCTGATAAGAAATATTTTTCATCTTTTTTATTCTATGCTTGATTATAAGTAATTTAATTTATCTTTGTATCATAAAATTTATTCTTAGTAGAAATCAGAAATATGAAAGATACTCCAATTAAGCGTCACTTGATCGACCAAACGATCAGTGAATTTCAAATAGTCGACTTCTCTAAAGCGACTATTCGCGAAGTAAAAGCCATTGCTGCCAAAGCAGAAGCCGCATCGGGTGTTGAGTTTATTAAAATGGAAATGGGTGTACCCGGACTACCCGCATCGGCAGTCGGTGTAAAAGCAGAGATCGAAGCTCTACAAAATGGCATAGCCAGCCTCTATCCCGACATCAACGGCCTGCCCGAATTGAAGCAAGAAGCCTCTCGATTTATCAAAGCTTTTATTAATGTGGATCTCAAAGCCGAAGGCTGTGTGCCGGTAACAGGCTCGATGCAAGGAACATTTGCCTCCTTCCTTACTTGCAGCCAGTGCAACGAGGAGAAAGACACCATCTTATTCATCGATCCGGGATTTCCGGTACAGAAACAACAACTGTTGGTGATGGGACAAAAGTACGAAACATTTGATGTGTACGACTATCGCGGAGAGAAGCTGCAAGCCAAACTGGAAAGCTATCTCCAAAAAGGAAATATCTCGGCCATCATCTACTCCAACCCCAATAATCCAAGCTGGATTTGCCTCAACGATGAAGAATTACGCATCATCGGACAACTTGCTACCCGATACGATGTGATCGTGCTCGAAGACCTGGCTTACTTTGCCATGGACTTCCGCGAGAATCTTAGCACACCGTTCGAAGCTCCGTACCAACCGACTGTGGCACATTATACAGATAATTACATTCTACTCATTTCGGGTTCGAAAGCCTTTAGCTATGCCGGACAGCGCATTGGCGTAAGCTGTATATCCGACAAGCTCTATCATCGCTCCTATCCCGGATTAACCAAGCGTTACGGAGGTGGTACTTTCGGCACCGTCTTCATACATCGGGTGCTTTACGCACTTTCCTCAGGCACCAGCCACTCGGCTCAGTTTGCAATGGCAGCCATGCTGAAAGCAGCTAATGACGGAGAGTATAACTTCCTCGATGAGGTAAAGGTATACGGAGAAAGAGCACATCGCCTGAAGGAAATCTTCCTACGTCATGGATTTCACTTGGTGTATGACAATGATTTGGGAAAACCCATTGCCGACGGATTTTACTTCACTATCGGCTATCCGGGTATGACGAGTGGCGAATTGGCCAAAGAGCTGATGTATTATGGCGTAAGTGCAATATCGCTCGTTACCACCGGCAGCCATCAAGAGGGGTTACGCGCTTGCACCTCTTTTATAGGAGAGCATCAATATGCTGAATTGGACAGACGGATGAGTTTGTTTGCTGAAAATCATCCACTTAAATAGAAATATATTTAAAATAGAGCAACAAAACGCTTGTTCCTAAAAAAAATTATTATATTAGGGGCATGAATAATGATGCTGACATTTTTAAAATTGAATCGAACAATGTACTTCCATCGCAAGGAAAGATACTCATATCTGAGCCTTTCCTTTGCGATGTAACATTCAGACGCTCGGTTGTGCTCCTTGTAGACCACACGAACGAGGGTACAATGGGCTTAATAATAAACAAAGAGCTCCCACTTTCGCTCAATCATCTTATTCACGAATTTAAGTATATTGACACGATACCACTTTTCAAAGGAGGGCCTATCTGTACGGACACACTGTTCTATCTTCATACATTGCCCGATATTCCGGAGGCTTTTCAGGTAAATCAAGAACTGTATATAAACGGAAACTTCGATGCCATCAAGCGATACATACTACAAGGCAATCCCGTTGAAGGGAAAATACGTTTCTTTCTGGGGTATTCGGGTTGGCAATACGAACAACTGGAAAGAGAAATTACCGAAAACTCGTGGATGATTAGCAAAGAGAAGGCTTCCTACCTATTGACTGAAGAGAGCAAGGACATGTGGCGCAAATCGTTGGAAAAGCTAGGCAGCAAGTACGAAGCGTGGTCGCGCTTCCCACAAGTACCATCGCTCAACTAATAGCGTCGGGTTATGCCTTACATAAAAAATGAAACCTTGTGTATTGTAGCAAAATTTACATACGTGCATAAATAAAATTACATACGTATGTAACGGTTGGTTACATACGTATGTAGCTGAACGTAGGTACGTACCTAAATTTATTTAGGTACGTATGTAATTTGTAAGTCCTACCTTTTCGGGTTGAGACACTGCATCAGCACAGCATCCCGAAAGCCGTCGGCAGTTTGCAACCACTCTTTGAGTACACCGCTCTGCACAAATCCACAGGCACGAAACAGGTGCAGGCTCGCTTCATTATCGACCGCCACGTAGGCATAAAGCTGACGGATGCAGAGAAACTCGAACACGTAATCGCACAGCAGCCTCAGCGCATCGGCCGCATAGCCTTCGTTGCGAAACAGCCGGTGAATGGCAATGCCGACGGCACCGTGCGAGTGCAAAGGCACAAAGTCGGTCACATCGATCGTACCCAGCGTACGGTTGTCGTCGTTGCGGACAATCATCATCCGCAGCTGCTTGTCGGCAAACACATCGCATTGTGAACCTTCGATATATTGTCGCAGCACGAAGCGCGAATAGGGCACGGTAAAGCTACTGACGTCCCACATGGCGGGATCGTTCTCCATTTCATACATCACCTCCAGATCTTCGGGCTCTACGGCACGAAGGTGGATGCGGTTGTTCTTTAAAAAAGTTCGTTTCATATTTGTTATAAGTAGTACGTTTCGGGTGTTACCAGCACACGGCTCACCCGGCTATAAATACCCAGATGCAACTCCTTCTGCCGGTGGCGGGAAAGAAGTTCGATCATCCGGTCGAAAGAGAAAGCCTCGCTATCATACACCACATGGGTGAAAGCCCCCGAGGGCACGAACGTAGAGGCATGTCCGTGAGCGGTAGACCTTTCGTGGGCTATCACGAAATGATGCCGACCATTGAGTTTGTTGCGCTTGCAAAGGCTGCGGATGCTGTGCACGCTCTTCTCTCCGGCAAAGACCAGAAAGCGTGGTTCGCCGGTCTGTCGGCGTAGCTTGCGAAGGAAGAGAGACACAGCCTGATAGAGCTTATTGCCCGTTTGTGCCGATACCTTATCCTCTCCTGCTCCTTTGTAGTGAAGTATTTGGACAGGCAGACAAGAATGCTCGTACCCCTCTGTCAACCGTCCGTAGCTGTCGATAGCCTGTCGGCGCAACAGCATAAAAACCCGCTTCGAGACGGTTTCCGAAAGCAACCGGCCATTGCTCGCCATTACCTTTACCCCTGCTCCACCTGTTGCGGGGTGGGCATCCATGAAATCGACGGCACGAGTCAGGGTTGTTTCGCCTATCACCGTAGCGGGGTGCAGCACCAAGATATACTCTCCGGTGGTCTGCCCCATCACTTGGTTGGCAGGGGGGATAACACCTGCGTCTTGAGGGTTGCATACATAAGTCAAACGGGGGAAGCGTTGGGTTATGTACCGCTGCGAATCATCGTCGGATGCATGATCAACAATCAGCACTTCGGCTTGGATATTCTCTATGGCACGATAGAGTGAGTGCAAACACTGCTCAAGGTGATACTTGAGGTTACGGTGAACGATGATGACGGATAGCTTCATGGGAGTTCGGGGTATTATGTTTCGCTTTCGGGTGGTTCGGGGCCGATATGCAGTTCTTCGTACAGTTTCTTCTCCGTGGGGATGCAGAAGAGAGTGGCCGTTAGTCCGATAAAGGCACACAGTACGCCTGTGCTGCTCATCGTGAGGTAATAGCCCGTGAGGCAAAACAAGATGCTGCCTTCGAGTATACTCAACCGCACCAAGCTCCACAGCTTGTATCGGCTCAAGGCTACGGGAAAGGTATAGGTATCGATCTTCTTGTTGAGTACCAAGCTGAATAGTTTCAGCGACAAAGGCACCGAGAGGGCTGCAAGCAGGATGCATGCCGTTTCCATAAAGTAGCTGCCGCTCTTGTCATCGACCAGCGCACCTACGGGAATCAAATCGGTTTCGCCTAGTACGATGTAGCAGATCGGAAGTGCCCACACCGCCACGTAAGCGGCTTTAAGTATCTTTATGGTCTTCTGTATTTGTTCTTTCATCGGGTTGTATGTAGTTTTTGTATTATTTGCCTGTAAATAGGGTGCGGTTCACGATGCTTCGTCCAAGGGTTATCTCGTCGGTGTACTCCAGTTCGTCGCCTATCGAAACGCCTCGTGCCAGTACGCTGAGCGCGACGCCCATCTTATCGAGCTTGCGGTAGATGTAGAAGTTGGTCGTATCGCCCTCCATCGTTGTGCTGAGTGCGAGGATCACCTCCTTCACCGTTCCTTCGGCTACGCGGCGCACCAGGCTGTCGATCTGCAAGTCGCTCGGTCCTACTCCGTCCATGGGCGAGATGATGCCGCCCAGTACATGATACAGCCCGCGAAACTGTTGCGTACCCTCTACCGCCATTACGTCGCGGATGTTCTCTACCACACAAATGGTCGAGGCATCGCGCTGTGGATTGGCACATATCTGACAGGTTTCGGTATCGGATATATTGTGGCAGACCTTGCAGTATTTCACCTCTCGCTTCAGGGTGATGATGGAGTTTCCGAAGGCTTCGACGGTCGATGGATCTTGTCGCAACAGGTGAAGTACCAACCGCATAGCCGTTTTACGCCCGATGCCCGGCAGTTTGGAGAACTCGCCCACCGCTTTCTCGAGCAGTGTGGAAGGGTATTGTTGATTCATATAATGTGATGATGTAAACGTGTTATTGTGCGACAAAGATAGTAATCAATTACGAAGATACAATTACTAAATGCAAAATAAGTGCTACCTTTGCAGCCGTTATGATGATACTAATCACGATTGTATGCTATTTTGCCATACTCCTACTGATAGCGCGCATTACAGGGCGAACGGGGGGATCGAATGCTGCTTTTTTCAGAGGCGAGAATCGATCGCCTTGGTACATCGTTTCATTCGGCATGATAGGTGCTTCTATCTCGGGTGTTACTTTCGTTTCGGTTCCGGGCATGGTGCGCAGCATGGACATGACGTATATGCAAACCGTTCTCGGTTTTTTCTTCGGCTATATGGTAGTGGCGCACCTGCTGTTGCCGCTCTATTATCGGCTGAACCTGATTAGTATCTACAGCTATCTGGGTACGCGCATCGGGAGGCGAAGCTATCGCACCGGTTCGTTCTTCTTCCTATTGTCGCGCATGTTGGGCACGGCTGCCAAGCTCTATTTGGTCTGCCTTATTCTGCACACGTATGTGTTCGGAGCCATGGGCATTCCCTTTTGGGCTATTGCTACTGTTGCCGTAGGATTGGTATGGGTCTATACGCATAAAAGCGGTATTCGCACCATTGTATGGACGGATACGTTGCAGACGCTCTGCCTCGTGGTAGCACTGATCTGTATCATCGTATTCGTTACAGGACAATTGCATTTGGGCTGGGGAGAGGTGGTGCAAACCATTGCACAAAGCCCACACAGCCGTATCTTCGTCTTCGACGACTGGATGTCGAGCCAACATTTCGTCAAGCAGTTTTTTAGCGGTATCTTTATTGTTATCGTGATGACGGGGCTCGATCAGGACATGATGCAGAAGAACCTCTCGTGCCGTAACCTGCGCGAGGCTCAGAAGAATATGTATTGCTACGGATTCTCATTCGTGCCGCTCAATCTGCTCTTTCTAGGGCTGGGGGTGTTGCTGCTCGCACTGGCATCGCAGATGAATCTGGTGCTTCCGGCTACCAATGACGATATACTGCCGATGTTTGCCACACAAGGATACCTGGGGCAGACGGTATTGGTACTGTTTACCATCGGTATCATTGCGGCGGCGTTCAGCAATTCCGATTCGGCACTGACGGCAATGACCACCACTGTCTGCATCGACCTACTCGACACGAACAAGGACAGCGAAGCAGTGGCGCGGCGCAAACGCCAACGGGTGCACCTGCTTCTGTCGGTATTACTCGTGGGATGTATCTGCCTGGTCGAAGCGCTTCACAGCAAGAGTGTCATTGATGCCATCTACATCATTGCCTCTTACACCTACGGGCCGTTGCTGGGGATGTTTGCCTTCGGGCTATTCACCAAGCGGTCTGCAAAAGATCGATGGGTACCGTATGTAGCCATACTATCACCGTTGATTTGTTACGGCATCGGCCGGCTGACAGAGCAGCAAACGGGTTACCGATTCGGCTACGAGCTACTCATGCTGAACGGGGCACTGACCTTTGCAGGTCTCTATGCCCTGTCGGCTAAAAGAATAACAAAGTAAAAATTGAAAAACGAAAAAGAATATGGAAATAAGTAATGCCGAGTTTGTGATTAGTAACACAGACGTCACCAAGTGTCCAGCAGGTACACTTCCCGAGTATGCCTTCATTGGCCGCTCCAACGTAGGAAAGTCGAGCCTTATCAATATGTTGACCAACCGCAAGGGATTGGCAATGACCTCGTCTACCCCCGGCAAGACGATGCTCATCAACCACTTCCTCATCAACGACAGTTGGTACATTGTCGATCTGCCCGGCTACGGCTATGCCCGCCGCGGTCTCAAAGGAAAGGATCAGATACGCACCATCATCGAAGATTATATCCTCGAACGCGAGCAGATGACGAACCTCTTCGTGCTCATCGACTGCCGCCTCGAACCGCAGAAGATCGACCTTGAATTCATGGAGTGGCTGGGCGAAAACGGTGTGCCCTTCTCGATTATCTTCACCAAGGCCGACAAGCTCAAAGGAGGACGGTTGAAGATGAACATCAACGACTACCTGCGTGCCTTGCGCGAGCATTGGGAGGAACTCCCCCCCTACTTCATCTCCTCTTCAGACAACCGATTGGGACGCACGGAGATACTCGACTACATCGAATCAATCAACAAAGAAGTGAATCAAAAATAAAAATCCGAATGACAATGAAACACGTAAAATCAGTAACCATTGTTGCTTGTATGCTATTGGCAGCCGGGAATCTACAGGCGCAATCGTGGAGCGACTTATTTAGTAAGGAGAATATAGGCAAGGTGGTAAATACCGTGACCGGAAAGGCAAACAAGCCAGCCATGGTCGGTACATGGAGTTATGCAGGTACTGCCTGCGAGTTCGAATCGGAGAACCTGTTGAAGAAAGCCGGAGGCAGCGTAGCGGCAACAGCCGTTGAGAAAGAGCTCAATACGCAATGTGCCAAGATAGGCATCGTTCCGGGTAAGTTCGGCTTCACGTTCAATGCCGACAGCACGTTTGTCAACACCTTCGGCAGCAAGAAGTACACGGGTACCTACTCGTACAACAGCGCTACCGAAAAGGTACAGTTAAAGTACGCCCGCCTTATCGGTATGAGTGCCAAGGCGCAAGCTGTCGGAAACAAGATGTCGCTGACCTTCGAGGCCGATGCCTTGCTCAAACTACTCTCTTTTCTAGGTAGCATGAGTAAGAGTTCGATCACCCAAACGGCTGCGAAGCTGGCCAACGAGTACGACGGTATGTTGCTCGGATTTGAGCTGCAAAAGAAGTAAGAGGAAAGAAACTAGAACGCACGGTTCATTCGGGGCAGATGCATTATGCATTGCCGGCGAATGAACCGTGCGTTTGTTTCGTCTCACTCGGATGCAACCGTACCGAAGCGATAGACACAATGGCTCTTGTACTTCTCGCCCGGGCGAAGTACCGTCGATGGAAATTGCGGTTGGTTGGGGCTGTCGGCAAAGTGCTGCGTTTCGAGGCATACGGCACTGCGTTTGGGATACGCGATTCCTCTCTTACCCACCATCGCTCCACTCAAACCATTGGCGGTATATACCTGCAAGCCAGGCTCGTCGGTATACACCTCGAGACTACGGTCGCTCTTGGGGTCGGTAAGGCGTGCAGCGAGTTTCGTATCATCGCCCGCGGTATTGAGCACCCAGTTGTGATCGTAGCCCTTCATCGCTTTAAGCTGCATGATGTCGGTATCGATGCGCTCGCCAATCAAGTGGGGCGTGGTAAAGTCGAAGGGCGTGCCCGCTACCGGAAGTATCTCTCCGGTGACACACTTCAACGAATCGTAAGGCGTATAAGCATCGGCATTGATAAAAAGAAGCTGATCTTCGACACTCGTCGTAAAATCGGCCGAGAGATTAAAGAACGAGTGGTGCGAGAGATTGAGCACCGTGGGTTTGTCCGTTTCGGCTTCGTACCTGATATCGAGTGTATTGTCGTCGGTAAGCAGGTATACCAGATGCACCTCCACAAGACCCGGAAAGCCACATTCACCATCGGGCGAGAGCAGCGTAAGCTTCAAGGCATTGATATCGAGCTGTTCGGCCTGCCATATCTTAGAGGCAAAGCCTTGAGGACCTCCGTGTGCACAATGCGGGCCGGTATTGGGGGTGAGCCGGTAGGTAATCGAATCGAGGGTAAAAGTAGAGTGATGAATCCGTCCGATATAGCGTCCGATGGTGGCTCCGAAATTTTGCTTTTGCGCCAGATAGTCGGCAATGGTGGGGTAACCGCAAACGATGTCTTCGAGCTTTCCGTTGCGATCGGGAACCATGAGCGAAACAAGACGTCCGCCGTAGTTGGTGATACAGGCCTCCATGCCGTTTTTGTTTTTCAGAACAAAAAGATTCGTGAGCTGCCCGTCTATCTCTGTTTGGAAATCACGGACGTTCAGCCCCGAGAGGGTCATCTCCTTGCCCTTATCACAAGAGATGCACAACCATAAGAGCAGGGCTGCCATGATAAGATTCTTACCATTCATATTCAATGCTTTTTAATACTATTTCGCAAAGATACAGCATTATTTCCGAAAAAATCTTCTACCTTTGCACATTAGTAAACCATAAAATGAAACAGAGTATGAATAAAGCACTCTTTTTAGTTGCCATGTTAGTGATGGGTATTACATATACCTATGCACAAACGACTGCGGACATCAAGTTCGATAAAACCACGCACAACTTCGGAACTTTCCCCGAAGCCAATCCCATCGTAAACTGTACCTTTACCTTTACAAACATAGGCGATGCGCCATTGGTTATCCATCAGGCGGTAGCTTCGTGCGGATGTACGGTGCCCGAATACACCAAAGAACCGATTATGCCGGGCAAGACGGGAACACTGAAGGTTACCTACAATGGAACGGGCAAGTATCCGGGACACTTTAAAAAATCGATTACCCTACGCACCAATGCCAAAACCGAAATGGTTCGCCTCTACATCGAAGGCGATATGACGGCAAAGGACGCTAAATAACAAAAACAGACAACAAGAGTAAGGAGAATCTTTCGGATTCTCCTTTTTTTTGCTTTCTTTGAAGCTCAAAAACATAAATTATAAGAAAACTATGAAACAAGAAGAAGACAAATTCACGGGCCTGCCCGAGAATGCGTTCCGGGAGCTAAAGAAAGGCGAGGTCTACAACCCGCTCATGAGTCCGGGAAAGAGTTATCCTGAAGTAAACTTCTGGTCGGTATCATGGGGCATCGCGATGGCTATCTTATTTTCGGCAGCCGCGGCCTACCTGGGACTGAAAGTGGGACAAGTATTCGAAGCAGCCATCCCCATTGCCATCATTGCCGTTGGCGTATCGGGAGCAGCCAAACGCAAAAATGCACTGGGCGAAAACGTCATCATCCAATCCATCGGCGCCTGTTCGGGCGTTATCGTAGCGGGAGCCATCTTTACCCTTCCTGCACTTTACATTCTTCAGTCAAAATACCCCGAAATGACCGTCACCTTCCTGCAGGTATTTATCAGCTCTCTGCTGGGTGGAGTATTGGGCATTCTTTTCCTCATTCCTTTCCGTAAGTATTTTGTAAGCGATATGCACGGGCAATACCCCTTTCCCGAAGCAACGGCTACTACACAGGTTCTCGTTTCGGGCGAAAAAGGCGGCAGTCAGGCCAAACCCCTGCTGATGGCAGGTATCATCGGTGGATTGTATGACTTCATTGTAGCAACTTTCGGTTGGTGGAACGAGAACTTCACCACACGCGTATGCAGTGCCGGAGAGATGCTGGCCGAGAAAGCCAAACTGGTGTTCAAAGTCAACACCGGTGCAGCCGTACTGGGTCTGGGCTATATCGTGGGGTTGAAGTATGCTTCGATCATCTGTCTCGGTTCGCTGGCAGTATGGTGGATCATCGTTCCGGGCATGTCTATCTTCTTTGGCGACAGTGTACTGAACGCTTGGAACCCCGACATTACCGCTACCGTAGGGTCTATGAGTCCCGAAGAAATATTTAAGTACTACGCCAAGAGTATCGGCATCGGCGGTATCGCCATGGCAGGTGTGATCGGTATCATCAAGTCGTGGGGCATCATCAAAAGTGCTGTCGGGCTGGCAGCCAAAGAGATGGGCGGCAAGAACGACGCAGAGAAGAATGTTATGCGTACGCAACGCGACCTGTCGATGAAGATTATCGCCATCGGCTCTATCATCACACTCATTCTGGTGTTCCTCTTCTTCTACTTCGATGTGATGCAGGGCAATATTGTCCACACCGTAGTGGCTATTTTACTGGTGGCAGGCATCTCGTTCCTGTTTACTACCGTGGCAGCCAATGCAATTGCCATTGTGGGTACAAATCCGGTATCGGGCATGACGCTGATGACACTCATTCTGGCTTCGGTCGTGATGGTGGCTATCGGTTTGAAAGGCCCTTCGGGTATGGTGGCAGCTTTGGTGATGGGTGGTGTGGTATGTACGGCACTCTCGATGGCAGGCGGTTTCATCACCGACCTGAAGATCGGCTACTGGCTGGGTAGTACGCCCGCCAAGCAGGAGGCGTGGAAGTTTCTCGGCACCATCGTGTCGGCAGCTACCGTGGGTGGCGTTATGATTATCCTCAACAAAACATACGGTTTTACGAGCGGTGCGCTTGCCGCTCCACAGGCCAATGCGATGGCAGCGGTAATCGAGCCGTTGATGAGCGGTGTCGGTGCACCTTGGTTGCTCTATGGCATCGGTGCTATACTGGCTGTGGTACTTACCTTGTTGAAGATTCCGGCACTGGCTTTCGCGTTGGGTATGTTCATCCCCTTGGAGCTGAATGTTCCGCTTGTAGTGGGTGGAGCGGTCAACTGGTACGTAACAACCCGCAGCAAAGATACGGCTCTCAACACCGAACGTGGTGAAAAGGGTACACTGTTGGCATCGGGCTTTATTGCCGGTGGTGCTTTGATGGGCGTGGTGAGTGCTGCGATGCGTTTTGGCGGCATCAATCTGGTCAATGAGGCATGGCTCAACAATACCCTGTCTCAACTACTGGCACTGGTGGCTTATGCCTTGCTGATTCTGTATTTTATCAAAGCATCCATGAAGATTAAGTAACATGAAATACCTCGTATTGACTACCTTATTATATATGAGCACCATTCTGTCGGCGCAACAACCCATTGAACGGCCTTTATGGCCCAATGGGGCGCCCAACAGCAACGAACTGACGGGTACGGAACAAGAGTTGGAGCCTCATCGCGTCAGCAACGTAACCCAGCCTACGATCACCGTATATCCGTCGGCACGCCCCAATAGCAAGGCGATTATCATGTGCCCCGGCGGTGCGTATACCCTCCTGGCAACCGATCACGAAGGACATGATATGGCTCCTTGGTTTCATGCACAAAACATTACGTACGTGGTATTGAAGTACCGCATGCCCAACGGTCATTCGGACGTTCCCCTGTCGGATGCCGAACAGGCCATCCGGATGGTACGCCAACAGGCAGCCGAGTGGAATGTAGACCCTAAGCAAGTCGGTATCATGGGGGCTTCGGCAGGCGGACACTTGGCATCGACCTTGGCTACCCATTACGGTAGCAAGGAGACACGCCCCGACTTTCAGATACTGTTTTATCCGGTTATAACGATGGATGAGGGGTATACACACATGGGCTCGCGAATCAATCTGTTGGGCAACCGACCCACAGCAGAGCAGTTAGCCCTGTTCAGCAACGAACAACGGGTCGATGCACAGACACCGCCGGCTTTCATCATGCTATCGTCGGACGATCGGGCAGTACCGCCCGCCAATGGCGTTAATTACTACCTCGCACTGGTGCGCAACGGTGTACCGGCCTCGCTTCATGCCTACCCCACCGGCGGGCATGGATGGGGCTTTTGGGACAGCTTCGCCTACAAGCGTCAGTGGACAGGCGAACTGGAGAAATGGCTACGTTCAGCCCTTTGATTGCAACAGGGTCAGGATAGCTTCCTGCAAACGTTCTTTTACTTCCGCCAAAGGCGTTGCCTCTCCCAACTCTTGTTGTAGCGAGGTGACGCCTTTGTCTATAAAGCCACAGGGGTGAATGTAGCTAAAGTAGCGTAAATCGGTATTGACATTGAGCGCCAACCCGTGCATGGTTACATAATGGCTACTACGCACACCCATCGCACAGATTTTACGTACTCGCGGGGTATCGACCTCAAGCCATACTCCGGTCGCTTTCTCCAACCGTCCGGCTACGATGCCATACGAGGCACAAACACGAATCACAGCCTCTTCGAGCAGATGCACGTACTCCTTCAGCCCCAGATTGAACTCTTCGAGATTGAGGATGGGATAGCACACCAACTGCCCCGGTCCGTGGTAGGTGATATCTCCCCCACGGTCGATGTGGTAGAGGGTGGCGTCGATGGCCTTGAGCTGCTCATCGGTCAGTAGCATATGCTGGTCTTTTCCGCTTCGCCCCAACGTATATACATGGGGGTGTTCGCACAGAATGATGCGGTTCTCATAAGGTTCGTGGTTCTGTTTGGCACTAACAAGTGCATCGAACCAGACTGTTTGGCGTTGCCAAGCTTCGGAATACGGAATCAAGTTCCAGTCAATCACAGTAGTTTTCATGCGAACAAAGATAAAATGAATACACAACGAACGCCTCGGTCAATACACAGCTGCCGAGGGGGTGTAAAGATACCGCAGATTCTCTTGAAAAACAAACATAGCGCACACTCTTTTTCCTGCGTCGGCGGGTTGTCAAACAGAGATGGCTTGCAGGATGCTTCTGACCTTTTCTTTTAAAGCTTCCGGTCGAACAATGGTTGCTACATCGGCGTATGAGAGATACCAACGGGCAAACTTCTCCAACGAGAATTGGACGAATTGACATTCGATACAGTCGCCCGTCTCTTGTTCGGAAACCAATCCGTAGTAATACTTATCATCGCCCATCATGGAGGCTTTATCCTTACTTATTTTGACAACGACCTCAAACAGATTCTCCTTGCGGTAGGTGTCATCCAGAAAGACCTTCAAAGGCGGATGTTGCCTCGTTTGTGCCTTTTCGAGCGAAACGATATGCTGCACCCTATCCATACGGAATGTTCGATAAGCCAACTTTTGCAAGCAGAAGGCGATCAGATACCAATTCGTTCTCGAAAAGAACATCCCCACAGGCTCTACTTCTCGTTTGGAAACAGTGCGTACGGAGTCAATAATGTAGGAAATCTCTAAACTCTTCCGTTCATAAATGCTTTGTAGCACCAATAGAAGTATATCGGGTCTATAGGTCGACGGCTTATGCGTTGGTAGTACCGACAGGCTGCTTTCTATGATTTCTACTCTTTTCTTATCGGTACTGCGCATAACAGACCGTATTTTCTCCATGCCCGATTGATAATGTCCACTATTCTCGGAATCGGTCAGTTCATTGACTAACTTTTCGGCTATTAAGAACGATAACGCCTCTTCCTGCGTAAACATAAGCGGAGGGAGCTTAAATCCGTCCATCAATGAATAACCCACACCGGGGTTTCCAACAATGGGAATACCCGCCTCCTCTAACGCACGAATATCCCGGTAAACAGTGCGGATACTGATATGAAACCGTTCTGAAATTTGTTGTGCTTTTACAAGCGAATGCGATTGCAACTGCACCAATATGGCCGAAAATATGGCCGAAAGACGCTCTATTCTATTCATAATTATCAATATGACGGACTAAAGTTACTAATAAATAGGCAATAATAGGCGCATTTTTAATAAACGACCCATTATTGCCCGATTTTAGATCAACCTTCATAGTCTTTATCGGTCATCATGAGCAACCAGCGCACACCAAACCGATCAATGACCTCACCTATCGTTTCGGAAAAGAACGTTTTCTCCAACGGGCTCACGATGGTTCCTCCTTCGGATAAAACAGTAAAAACCGATTGCAGCTTTGCCCGATCTTCAAAGGCCAGCACGAGCTTGTTGCTCCCCGTAGTCACAGGCACACCTTTATCCGCATCTTCTCCCTGAATACTGAAATGTTCAGTGTTCAATACGATGTGAGAGATTTTATTCTTTTCCTCCTCATCGACAGACAGTGTCTTATCTTCTCCTTTCCGAAATAAGAAAACAATCTCACCGTTAAAAATCTGTTTGTAAACTGAGAATGCTTTTTCGCAATCTCCGTTAAATACCAAATGCAAATGTAATTCCATACGTTCATTTATTGAATGAGTAACTTAATTATCGGTACAAAAGTAAGTGATTGCCTGACAACCCTATGTCAGCATGTTTTCGAAAAGCAAATTATCATTATTTTTTAACGACTCATCTGATAGTAAACAGCAGATAGGAATCATTGAAAGAAAGAGTACGTACTTAACAGTGCAATAACTAGTATATTAATACACCGTTAAATACGCACTCTTGCCACCCAAGAATACGTACTCCATAAAACGCTTACAATCAATATAATATAAAACATTCGTCATATACATAGAATAATTAATACGTAAATAAAAAAGAATACTATTTTATTTTAATAGATACGCTTATTAGCCCTATTTCAATACTTTACAGTGGGTTAACCTTTCGGTTAAGAGATGGTTTTTCAACAACAAATCATCCGAAATATCACTAAATGAATAAACAAAATGATCTTTATTTTTATTAAGTATGCACATAAATCGATATTTTTACGTAAGTTTGTACAGACACAAAAATACAGGAGTTATGAAGTTCGATTTTCCACAAGTTGACCTACCCAGTGAGATTGTTGCATGGACAGATGTTACAGAAGATATATTGAATCTTTACAAGCAATCCTGCCGATTGCAAGCAGGAATCTTTGCCGTTTGCATAGAGGGTAGCATGAAGGCTACCATCAACTTGATTGACTATGAGATTAAAGAGAATGACCTGATTACGCTGTTGCCCGGAAGCATCATACAGTTTCGGGAAAAAACAGAACGTGTTCGATTGAGCTTTGCCGGGTTTTCATCCGGATGTATTGGTCGGGTTAATCTGATTAAACTACTGCTCGGTGCGTTTCAAAAGATAACCGAATATCCCGTTCTTTCGTTGAATAAAGAGGTAGCCGGTTATTTCAAAGACTACTTCGCACTACTTACGCGGCTTGCCTACAACGAGGAGATCGTGCTCATCCCCGAACTGACCGAGGCATCACTCAATAGCGTATTGGCAGCTACCCGAATGGTATACAAGAACTACTCCCAGCAGGAGCGGAAATCGAGTCGGAAGGAAGAGATATGCAAGGAGTTGGTACAAGCCGTTACGCAGCACTATACCACCGAGCGGAAAGCTCAGTTCTATGCCGACACACTAGGTATTTCGCTTCAGCATCTCAGTACAACCGTAAAGCAGGTGACGGGCAAGAATGTGCTCGATATCATTGCTTATATTGTTATAATGGATGCCAAAGCCAAATTAAAATCAACTCGGATGACGATTCAGGAAGTGGCCTTCTCGCTCAACTTCCCCAGTGCTTCTTTCTTCGGTAAGTATTTCCGAAGATATGTAGGCATGACCCCACTCGAGTTCAGAAACAGTTAGCCGAAGAGTTACTTCTGAAGCTTCAGACTCAACGAGTTCAGTACTACCGAAACACTCGAAAAGGCCATGGCCGCACTGGCAAGCATCGGATTGAGCAACAGTCCATTGAATGGAAACAAGATGCCGGCTGCAATCGGAATACCGATGAGGTTATAAATAAAGGCCCAAAAGAGGTTCTGATGAATCAGCCGAACCGTTTGTTTAGACAGCTCGAAGGCACGGGGAAGCAAAAGCAGATCCGAGGTCATCAGCGTAACCATCGCCACATCCATCGCAATATCGGTTCCCTTGCCCATGGCCACACTCACATTGGCAAGTGCCAACGCTTGCGAGTCATTGATACCATCGCCTACCATTGCCACAACCTTACCTTGCAATTGCAGTTCGCGCACAAACTCTTGCTTGTCGTCGGGCAATGCATCGGCAACAAACCTATCGATATTCAATTTGCCTGCTACAGCTTGTGCCGTGCGGTGCCCATCACCGGTTAGCATACAGATATCAATGCCCAATCTTCTCAACTCCTTCACGGCTTCGATCGAAGTGGGTTTAATTTGATCGGCAACAGCAATAATGGCGAGCAGCTCGCTACCACAACCAAAATAGATAATACCGTTTCCTTCGGATTCGTAATGAACCAACGCACTGCTCATCACATCGGTAAGTGATGCATTGTAATCTTTGAGTAGTTTATGACTACCCACCCAGTACATTTTGCCCTGATAGGACACCTGCACCCCTTTTCCGGTGATGCTTTCGAATGAATCCAGCGATACGGGAGTTACTTTCTGCTCGTCCTGCAAGCTCTGTACAATAGCACCTGCCAGCGGATGTTCCGACTTTAATTCGGCAGCCAGCAGCACAGAGGTATAATGCACCTCCTGCGCTCCTGCCCATAACCAACCGGCTACGGCGGGCTTGCCTTCAGTAAGCGTGCCTGTTTTATCGAGCACCACTACGTTGACTTTGCGCATCTGCTCCAAAGCCACAGCGTCTTTGATAAGTATATGCTGACTGGCAGCCTTGCCGATACCGACCATTAAAGCCGTAGGCGTGGCAAGTCCGAGTGCACACGGACAGGCAATAACCAACACCGAAATAGCCGAGAGCATGGCGTGCGAGAAATAGTTCGCACCACCGATCACCATCCACAAAACGAAGGTAAGAATGGATATGCCCAGCACAACGGGTACAAATACGTTAGTCACCTTATCGACAATGCGCTGCACGGGGGCTTTGCTGCCTTGTGCCTCTTGCACCATACGGATGATGCGAGCCAATACCGTTTCGGCACCTACCTGTGAGGCGCGGATGATAAACGAGCCACGCTGATTGATCGTTCCTGCCAGTACCTTATCTCCCTGCTTCTTTTCCACCGGAATGGGCTCACCGCTAATCATACTTTCGTCGACAAAGGAGTCGCCCTCGGCCAGCGAACCATCGACCGGAATCTGCTCGCCCGGACGTACTACCACCAGATCGTCGACCTGCAACTGATCGATCAGTATCTCCTCTTCGATGCCGTTGCGAACCACACGGGCTATCTTAGGCTGAAGCCCCATCAGTTTCTTAATGGCAGCCGAGGTATTGCCTTTGGCACGCTCTTCGAGCAGCTTGCCCGTGAGTACAAAAGCGATAATGACAACGGCAGCTTCGTAATACACATGGGGTTCGAGACCACGGTCGTACCAGAACGAGGGGTAAAAGGTGTTGAACACACTAAACAAGAAGGCGATAGAGGTACTCAGGGCTACGAGCGTATCCATACTGCTGCGTCCCAACCGTGCCTGTTTCCAAGCTCCTTCGTAGAAGGAACCGCCAAAAAGAATCATCACGGGCAATGCCAGCAGCATCTGCATCTCGCTCGAGTAAGGGATGCCCATAAACACCATCGAGAGCAAAAGCATAGGCACGGAAAAGATCCATGCACCGATCACTTGCGCTCTGAGGTGACGATAATGCTTCTGTTGCGCCTCTTCGAGATGTTCTTCTTTGAGAGCCTCTTCTTCAATAATAAGATCGTATCCACCCGACAGAACGGCGGCTTTTATTTCTCCTGCAACCAGCTTGTCGGCTTCGTAAGTCACGCTAAGCGTATTGGTGGCAAAGTTAACCGAAGCATCAATAACACCCGGCAGCTGTTTTACTATCTTCTCAATATTATTAGCACATCCGGCACAATGCATCTTCAACACCGGGAAAGCTTGTTTTGAAATATTACTCATATTATTACTTATTCGTTCGTTTAATAAACTGAAAACAACAAAGCCATATAGAAAGTTCGCAGATGATACCGAGGTATTCATCTGCGAACAATTGGGGTGAAGTTTCTATTTTTTTACTTCGGTTGTTTTTTCATCTTTCACTACGACGGCCTCGTATTTAAACTTCTTGAAACCTTTCTGTAACTTCTTTACATCGGTTTTACCGGCGTCATAGGTAATCGTTACTGTTTGCGACTTCACATCGGTCGTAAAGTCTTTCAGCCCCTTTTCGTACTTGATATTATTCTTTACCTTGCGCTCACAGTTCGGACACTCCATCTGCTCTACCTTAAACACAACGGTACGGAAATCTTTCGCCATGACAGCAGTAACACTCAACAATGCTACGACAAGTGTAGCCAATACTTTTTTAGCTTTCATAATAGTTTATTATATAATTAGTAATTAGAGTCTGGGTAAATTGACACGCACACCGATGTATCCTTTAACTCCGTGTACCGGCCCCCATATCATGGTCGAGTCGAAGTTTGGCCCCCAAGGGTTGGCGGCATCTACAATCGGGTTTTTCTGCTTGAAGTTGGTCAGGTTCTCGCCTCCTACATAGATAGACCAGTTGCGGAAATAACGGGTAACCTGTGCGTTCACCTGCTCGAAAGCTCCGTATCGGGCTTCCCAAGAGGGGGCATCGTTGGCCAACAGATACGCGGCAGGCATTCGTCCGCCACCGTTGAGTTGCAGGGTGGCATCAAACTGCCAAAGCCCAAGTGCCGTTTGATACGAGGCGGTAAGCAATCCTTTGTATTTGCTCGTAAGCGGTTTTTCGAGCAACTGCCCTCCATAAGTGGTCTTGGCATCGGTCATACGATAGGCAGCCGTAAGGGTAAAGCCGGTAAAGAACGGATAGGATGCTTCGACCTGAAACACCTTCGAGTAAGAACGTCCGTCGAGATTGCCGAAAGAGACTTCGTGCGGGTTCGAATCCATGTCGATGACTACCTGATGAAGAAAGTCGGTGTAATAGAACTCGGCATTCACATTGAGCGTCTTGCCAAACAATGGTAGGTAGGTCGATACGCTCGCACCGTAGTTCCAAGCCTCTTCCTGCTCCAGGTTATCCGCAATGAGGATATTGCGACTACTGGCCATGAGGTAATTGTTCTCGGCCAATACATGATTGGTGCGGTAACCCTTACCTGCCGACAAGCGGAAGTTGACGTACTCGTTGGGGGCATACTTGAGGTGGGTACGTGGTGTGACGAAGAATCCGTAGCGGCTGCTATGATCGCCACGCAGTCCGGCCATGAAGGTGAGCTTATCGTTCCAGTTCAAGGTGTACTGTGCATAAACACCACCTACCGACTCACGTTCAAAATTCTTCACCCGACCGTCGGCTACCTGGTTGGTAAGTCGGTAACGCTGATCGAATCCGTCGAAGTTATAGCTCACTCCTGCCGAAAGGCTGTGCATACGGGTCAGTTCGGTTTCGAACATCAACGAAGCATACGCATTCTGCTGGTCTACATCATAGAGCTTGTGCCCATAGGCGGCATCTTGATTGTGAAGAGTTCCGGAGAGAATCAAAGCCAGATTGGTATTCTTCTCCTTATCAAATATAAAAGCGTTCTTGGCAAAGGCCTCGTAGCGGTCGGTACGAATATCGACCTCGTAAAGTTCTTTCTGCTCCATGCCCGACATACCGTGGTGGGTCTGCCCGCCGCGACGGTCTTCGCTCAAGGCTTTGATACCGCCAATGAATACATAACCATCACTCATATACGTCCAACGGTTGAACAGGTGATACTGCTCCACACGAGGGATATCCACAAAGCCGTCGCCGTTGCCGTCGTGTGCTTTCGTTTCGTTTTCGTAATGTGCCAACAGCATCGTGCTCCATTTGTCCGACAGCTTTATAGAGGCATCGGCATTGGCTTCGTAGCGATTGGTGGTGCTGGCAAAGAGGTTGGCCGATACCCAATCGGCCTCTTCGGCATTGGGTTTCTTAAACTCAACATTGATCTGTCCGGTCAATGCTTCGTAACCGTTTTTGACCGACGAAGTACCTTTGCTTACCTGTATGCTCTGCATCCATGGCCCCGGCACATAACCCAGCCCATAGGGTGCGGCAGCTCCGCGAAAGTTCGGAATGTTCTCGGTAAGCATCTGCACATAGGTTCCCGAAAGCCCCAATAGCTTAATCTGTTTGGCTCCGGTCGATGCATCCGAATAGCTGACGTCGACCGACGGATTGGTAGTAAAACTCTCGCCCAGGTTGCAACAGGCGGCACGGCAAAGTTCTTCGCCGCTTATCATATCTTCGTTCAATACACTGCTACGCAACTTCATCGTCCCCATCTTGCGGCTCACCACACTGACCTCGGCCAGTTGAAGCCCCTCGCGCAACACAATGGCGAGGTTGTTTTGCTGCTTACCAACCTTGATCGTATCGTTTTCGAAACCGATGAAGCTAACCACCAGCTTGCGTTCTTTGTCTTGCCGGGAGATGCTGAACGTTCCATCGGGTTGGGTGGTCACTCCGCCGGTACTGTTCATCCAGAAGATATTGGCACCGGGAATGGGTTCACCGCCGCTATCCTTGACTGTACCGTTGATTTGTGCCTGCAATGTAATGCTTGTAAATAGTAGTATAAAGGTGTATAATTGTTTCATAAAATCTGCTTAATAATAGACTGTACATAGAATCTCCCTCCTCTTCTACCGGGAAGATAGAAAGGGAAGAGAACAGAAAAGAGCGAACCATTGCTCCGAAGAGGCAATAGATCGTCGCATTCTTACTGCATTCGTAGAATGAAAGCAGACGTCTAAATCAAAAAGGTAGCATAGAGAGCCAAAGAACTGTTTACGCTCTTCGGAGGAGACGGATCGGGATACGAAAGAACCTTCTCTTTTTCATAAGTAAGAAAAGGTAACAAGATAGAAGAATCGAGGTAGAACACCGGTACGGAAACCGCACTCAACAGCTCTTCAAAAGAGTGACTTACCAGATCGACTTTATGAATCGAAACCCAGCAACCTTCGTCATCGCATGAGGAAGACCCGTGTTCATCGCTTTTATGGCAATCGGGCTTATCGCAACAATGGCAAATAGAATCGCAACAGGTTTTTCCCGTTTGGCATTGATTACAACAATAGTGTATAATCGAAACACCCGCTCCTGTATATATAATAAGGAGCGAAAGCAAGCAGGCCAATATGTAGCGGAGTCTCTTCATAATTCGATGCCACAAAGATAGAAAAATTTAACCACTCCCCCCAACTTATTTTTCTTTATTTATTCGTCGGATTCATTTATAAGTTTTATATTTGTCGGTAAGGAAACACCTAACAAATATAGAAATTAAAGAAAAAGACCCAATGAAAAAACAATATGTCAGTCTACTTGCCGTTATACTTTCGGTAAGTGGTTTTTTATTTTCTTGCGGTGACAAGATGAACAAAAACACCGGCAATTTAAAGTTCGACAGTATTCGTGTTAATGAAACGGCACACCTCTTTGGCGACACGTCAAAGCCTGCTTGTAATCTGGTGATTAGTTTTACCTATCCCGTCAAATCATCTGATGCCATGCTCAAAGATAGTTTGAATACGTACTTCCTATCGGCCTGTTTCGGAGACAAATACATGGGTATGACTCCCGAAGAGGCGGTTAAAGATTATACGCAGACATATATCAATGATTATCGCCGCGACCTCGAACCGATGTATACCGAAGACGAGAAGAACAAAGAGAACGGCGGCTCCATCGGCGCTTGGTATTCGTACTACAAAACCATCAAGAGCAACGTACAGTTTTACGAGAAAAATCTGCTCGTGTATCACATCTATTACGATGAGTTCACCGGTGGTGCACACGGAATTTATTCGAATACCTTCCTGAATATGGATCTGAACACGATGCGTCCGCTCCGTCTGAGCGACCTCTTCGTTGAAGAGTATCAAGAAGCGCTCACCGACCTTATCTGGAACCAACTGATGGCAGCCAACAAGGTAACTACCCACGAGGAACTCGAAGACCTTGGTTACGGATCGACCGGAGAGATTGCCCCTACCGAGAACTTCTTCCTGAACAAAGAGGGAATCACCTTCTATTATAATGTGTACGACATCACCCCGTATGCCATGGGCCCGGTCGAGGTGCACATCCCGTTCGATATGATGGCACACCTGGTAGGCAGCAGCCCCATTATCGGAGAACTCAAAAACTAACCCATTCACTTATATATCATATAATTCGTAATTCAACTCAATGGAAATCATCCTGAAATACTTTCCGGACCTGACCGAAACGCAGCGTCAACAATTTGCCGCACTCTACGATCTGTACACGGACTGGAATGCCAAAATAAACGTCATCTCACGCAAAGACATCGAAAACCTCTATACACACCATGTGCTGCACTCCTTGGGTATTGCCCGGATGATTCAGTTCCGTCCCGGAACCAGCATTATGGACTTGGGTACGGGAGGTGGGTTTCCCGGTATTCCGCTGGCTATTCTCTTTCCCGAGGTGAAATTCCATCTGGTCGACAGCATTGGCAAGAAGGTACGAGTGGCACAAGAGGTGGCCAATGCCATCGGGCTGACCAACGTGACCTTTCGCCACGCACGTGCCGAAGAGGAGAAACAATTGTTCGACTTTGTCGTAAGCCGTGCCGTAATGCCACTGTCGGATCTGATTAAAATCATTAAAAAAAACATATCGCCCCGGGGAATCAACGCACTGCCCAACGGTCTTATCTGCCTCAAAGGAGGCGAGTTGGAGCACGAAGCGATGCCCTTTAAGCACAAAACCACCATGCACAGCCTCGGTGAAGAGTTCTCCGAAGAGTTCTTCGAAACCAAGAAGGTCGTGTATGTAAGCCTACCCTAATAATCATTTAAAAACGTATGAAGATAAAGAGATTTGAATTTAATATGTTTCCCGTAAACTGTTACGTATTATGGGACGACACCAAAGAGGCAGTGGTTATCGATCCGGGCTGCTTTTACGATGAAGAGAAGCAAACACTGAAAAACTTCATTATAACCAATGGACTAACGGTGAAGCATCTGCTCAATACGCACCTGCACCTGGATCATATTTTCGGAAACCCGTTCATGCTGCAAGAGTTCGGCTTATCAGCCGAAGCCAGTCAGGCAGATGAGTACTGGCTCGAGAGTGCACCCAAACAGAGCCGGATGTTCGGCTTCCAGTTGAAAGAAACACCCGTGCCGTTGGGCAAGTACCTGCACGATGGCGACATCATCACCTTCGGAAATACTTCGCTCGAGGCCATTCATGTGCCGGGACACTCGCCGGGGAGTTTGGTGTACTATTCGGCGGCAGACCACTGTATGTTCTCGGGCGACGTGCTGTTTCAAGGAAGCATTGGCAGAGCCGATCTGACAGGAGGCAATTTCGACGAGCTGAAAGAGCACATTTGCAGTCGCTTGTTCACCTTGCCCAACGAAACAATCGTGTACCCGGGACATGGTGCTCCCACCACCATCGGCATGGAGAAAGCCGAAAACCCATTCTTCAGATAAACTTTGCAACCGCCAACGAACAAAAACACTAATGATATGAAAACAGATTTATTAGCCAGCCGACACATCGGCATCAATGAACACGACGCTGAGATCATGCTTAAGAAGATAGGCATGAGCAGTGTCGACGAATTAATCGAAAAGACCATCCCCGCCAACATCTTGTTGCCGGAGGCACTGCCACTGCCCGAACCCATGACGGAGTACGAGTACGGCCAACACATTGCCGCACTGGCAGCCAAGAACAAACTCTACACGACCTACATCGGTATGGGATGGTACAACACCATCGCTCCGGCTGTGATTGTGCGCAACGTGTTCGAGAATCCGGTGTGGTATACCTCTTACACGCCCTATCAGGCGGAAGTATCGCAAGGACGGCTCGAGGCACTGATGAACTTTCAGACAGCCATATCCGACCTCACGGCACTGCCACTAGCCAACTGCTCACTACTCGACGAAGCCACTGCCGCAGCCGAGGCCGTATCGATGATGTTCGCACTACGCAGCCGTGCACAACAAAAGAGTGGTGCCAATGTGGTGCTGGTCGATGAAGAGATATTTCCCCAGACACTCGCCGTAATGACCACACGTGCCATACCGCAAGGCATTGAACTTCGTGTAGGAGACTACCGCGAGTTCGAATTTGCCCCCGACGTATTTGCCTGCTTGGTGCAATACCCCAATGCAAGCGGAAATGCAAACGACTACCGTGAACTCGCCGAAAGAGCCCATGCAGCCGACTGCAAGATAGCCGTGGCCGCCGACATCCTAAGTTTGGTACTACTCGTTCCTCCGGGCGAGTGGGGAGCCGACATCGCCTTCGGAAGCACCCAACGATTGGGTATTCCCCTCTTCTACGGCGGCCCTTCGGCAGGATACTTTGCCACACGCGACGAGTTCAAACGCAACGTGCCCGGACGCATCATCGGCCTCTCACTCGACAAGTACGGCAAGCGATGCTACCGCATGGCACTCCAAACCCGCGAGCAGCACATCAAACGCGAAAAAGCAACCTCCAACATCTGTACCGCACAGGCACTATTGGCTACCATGGCAGGCTTCTATGCGGTGTATCACGGACAAGAGGGGCTCACCACCATCGCATCGCGTATTCACAGCATCGCCGCTTTTCTCGAAAGCAGCCTGATGAGACTCGGTTATACGCAACTCAACGACCAATACTTCGACACGCTCTGCTTTGCATTACCCGATAGCGTGTCGCCACAACAGATACGCACCATCGCCCTGAGCAAAGAGGTGAACTTGCGCTACTTCGACAACGGACAGGTAGGTTTCAGTATTGACGAAACCACCGACCTGACTGCCGTCAACGTATTGCTCTCCATCTTCGCCATCGCTGCCGGAAGAGATTTCCAAAAAGTAGACGATGTGCCGCTGAAGAGCACCATCGAGGAGGGACTGAAGCGTCGGAGCGATTTCCTCACACACGAGGTATTCCAAAAGTATCACACCGAAACCGAACTAATGCGCTACATCAAGCGTCTCGACCGCAAAGACATTTCGCTGGCACAGTCGATGATCTCACTCGGTTCGTGTACCATGAAGCTCAATGCAGCAGCCGAACTGTTGCCCCTGACGCTGCCCGGACTCGCCAACCTGCATCCGCTCGTACCCGAAGATCAGGCCGAAGGGTATCGTGAAATGGTTAAGAACCTATGCGATGAGCTGAATATCATCACCGGATTTGCCGGTACGAGCCTGCAACCCAACTCGGGAGCCAGCGGCGAATATGCAGGCTTGCGAGTAATCCGCGCATACCTCGAAAGCATTGGCGAGGGACACCGTAGCAAGGTACTTATCCCGGCATCTGCACACGGAACGAATCCGGCATCAGCTATTCAGGCAGGCTTTACCACCATTACCTGTGCTTGCGATGAGCAGGGCAATGTCGATATGCTCGACCTGCGTACCAAAGCCGAAGAGAACCGCGACGACCTGGCAGCACTGATGATTACCTACCCATCGACTCACGGCATCTTCGAAACGGAGATCGTAGAGATCTGTCGCATCATTCATGCCTGTGGCGCACAGGTGTACATGGACGGTGCCAACATGAACGCTCAAGTAGGATTGACCAACCCAGGATTTATCGGCGCCGATGTCTGCCACTTGAACCTGCACAAGACGTTCTCCATCCCTCACGGTGGTGGCGGTCCCGGTGTAGGCCCGATCTGTGTGGCCGAACACCTGGTTCCGTTCCTACCCGGTCACTTCATCTTCGGAAACGATACCAACGCAGTATCTGCCGCTCCTTACGGAAGCGTAGGCGTGGCTACAATCACCTACGGGTACATCCGCATGATGGGTACCGAGGGATTGAGAAAGGCTACTCAAACGGCTATCCTGAGTGCCAACTATCTGGCAGCCTGCCTCAAAGACACCTACGGCATTGTGTATCGCGGTGCCAACGGCTGTGTAGGACACGAAATGATTCTGGAGTGCCGCAACGTATTTACCGAAACGGGTATCAGCGAGAACGATATCGCCAAGCGACTAATGGATTACGGATATCACGCACCGACCCTCTCCTTCCCCGTTCACGGTACGCTGATGATCGAACCTACCGAAAGCGAAAGCCTTGCCGAGCTAAACAACTTTGTCGATGTGATGCAAAACATCTGGGAGGAAATTCAAGAGGTGAAGAACGGACAGGCCGATAAGGAAGACAATGTATTGGTCAACGCTCCACATCCCGAATACGAGGTGGTAGCCAACGAATGGAAGCATAGCTATCCGCGCGAAAAGGCGGCTTATCCAATTGAGAGTATACGCGAGAATAAGTTCTGGGTCAACGTAGCACGTATAGACAATACGCTGGGCGACCGGAAACTATTCACAACGCAATACGGCGAGCTGTAAGAAACAGGCTCTAAAAGGTTAGCACCATTCCTTACACTTTGTTGGAAAGTGCCTTACCGCACATTGTAGCATAGAGTAGATAAACAGCATGTAGTAAAAAACGTGCTTACTGTTTGAAAAAAAGCTGGCGGCGTTTTAATAAAACGCCGCCAGCTTTTTTATTTTTCCCGCGAGCTTTTTCAAAAAGACGGCGGGCTTTTTTTGGGGATATTTGGATAATAAAATATCTCTGTCCCTACTCTGCCACAATCGTAACGGTTCCAGCCTTTACCACCTTCTCTTTCAGTGATACTCCCGGTGCAGCATAGCCCAATGCCACGCAGCCATACACCTGATGCCCTTCGGGCACTCCCAACGAAGTGAGCAGGGCGCGCACTTCGGGGTCGTTGCAGGTCGTTCCCAACTGATTGATCCAGCACGAAGCAATGCCGAGCGACTGTGCCGCCAGAAACATATTCTCGATGGCACAGGCACAATCCATGCCCGCCCACCACTGTGTCGGTTCGTTCGATACGATCACCAACGTAGGTGCGTGGTAGTAGCAGCAGTACGTCGAACTCGCTCCGCGCTCCTGCAACCGAGGGTCGCTGCTTTTGGCAAAAGCGCCTTTGATGCGGTTGTTAAGTTCGGTCAAGGTTTCGGTACGCTGAATGGCAGTGAAGTGCCACGTCTCATAATGCATCCCGCTGGGGGCATAGGTCGCTGCTTCGAGTATCGCTTGCAGATCGCCAAGAGGTACTTGGCGGTTGTCGTAAGCACGCACACTGCGGCGTGCTTTGATGGTTTCTAATACGTTGTTCATCGTTGCTGTCAGTATAAATATTGTTCGTTGCGCGGGCTTCGCGAGGGGGAGGTAGCGTCGGATGCTACCGCTTCACCAAGCCGATCTTTGCATTGAGTTTGAAGTAATACACTCCGTTTTCTTTCTCCAGAAAGCCGTATTTGTCTTTCTCGACCGAACCTTTTTCGAAGCGACTGTTAAAGAAGAGGAACTCCTCGAACACCTCTTTCTGAGACTTATGGTAGCAAAGTACCTCGCCGCTTCCGTCGACCAGCAAGAGACCCTCGACAGCCGAGTCGGTTCCGTTGTATATTTTGGCGGGGCGCATACCCAACACCAAGGTCATCAGGAACTGCTTCATCTTAAACTCGTAGAAGCCATGCTTCTCGATCAACTCCTCCTTAATCTTGAGCGGGTTGGTTTCGCGCATCAGCTTGGTCAACTCACTCACCCGCGAGATGCCTTCGATGTGCATCGTGCGCACCATTTCGGCTAGCAGGCGGGGGAAGTGAAGATCCATCATCAGGAGGTTGCTACGAAACACGCGGTCGGCCACGTCGGCATACTTCAATACACCGCCCAACCGTTCGATCATCAGCATGCGATCTACCACCTCGGTGGGCGATTCGGGCAAGGCATTGATCTTGTTCACCGTCGGGGTGGCAAACTTAATACCCGTTTGCTCAAACTTCAGGTTGGCAGTTCGTCCGCCATCGAGCAGCGGATTCATGGTACTGAGCCGTGAACGCACGCTAAAGCCAGCCAGCGGAGCGTCGGGATGCCAAAAGGCGATAGACAGGTCGGTACGGTCTTCGGTTTTGGCTTCGAGATCAAAGATGGCGGCAGCATCGAGAAACTCCTCTACCCCATCGGGGGAGGTCACTTCATCGTCAGCCGAAGACTTGATTGCCTCCAACACCAGACGCGCCACTTCGGCAAAATCTTCACGGGGCAAGCTCTGGGTCAGCACCGGTGCACCGGATTGCACCTTTTCTTTTAGTTCGGTTTCCATACGAATCGTCTCTCCTTCTATGTAGTAGCGACGGGTACCGTTGTGCTCCTCGCGCTGAATCATGGCGATGGGCCATACGTTGTCTTCGTTGCGTTTAGCCTGAGGAGTACCGTGAGCGACTTTGCCGTCGGCCAACAGACGGAAAAAGGTATAGAGTTCGCTCCACTCTCTTTTAGTTGCTTGAAATGCCATATATTGCTTTTTTAGTTTTGTTCGGGGATTCGTGCCGTCTCCACCTTTTCGAGCCGTGCACGCAGGCGGTTCATCATCGATTGGCGGATTCGGAGGGTCATGCTGCAATCCATGTCGTAAGATTGGGCAACGATCTCGGGTTCTTCCTCTTTGACAATGCGCATGACATCGTTCATAAAGGGATATTCGAAGAGAACGGTCACCTCTTCGTCGACCGTCTTTTCGATGACCGTACAAGTAGCGATCACCTCCGCAGCAGCAGCTTTGTAGGCCACAATGAGTCCGCCCGTACCCAATTTAATGCCGCCAAAGTAGCGCACCACGATGATGAGTATGTCGGTGAGGTTGTTCGAGTTGATCTGTCCCAAAATGGGCTTTCCGGCCGTTCCGGAGGGTTCGCCGTTGTCGTTAGCGCGAAAGTTGGTACGCTCGTGCCCCAACATATAGGCATAACACACGTGGCGTGCATCGTAATATTTCTTCTGAGCCGCATCGATGTGAGTCTTTATCTCGTCGAGGTTGCCAACGGGATAAGCGAGTGCGATGAATTTGCTTCGCTTTTCGGTAAACAGCGCCTCGGATGGCTCAAGGATGGTTTGGTAAGTATCTTCAGCAGTCATGGTGCAAAGATACTTAATTCGTCACAGAGTACACACGGGGCATCGTGTTTTTTAACCTCTTGCAAGGAAAAAAGCACGATGCCCCGTGGTTTGTCAAAGAGGGCGGAAGATTGATCATCCTCCGCCCTCTTTTGTGTGGTTTATGGTGAGAAGCACCTTAGTCGAGCTTGTGAATAACTAGCCCCGAACGCAGTTTGGGTTCAAACCAAGTGGTTTTAGGAGGCATGATGTTGCCCGTATCGGCAATATCCATCAACTGCTTCATCGAAACAGGATAGAGAGCCAAGGCCACTTTCATTTCGCCGCTGTCGACACGCTTGCTCAGTTCGCCCAGTCCTCGAATACCGCCAACGAAGTCGATACGCTTGTCCGAGCGCAGGTCTTTGATGCCGAGTATCTCATCGAGAATGAGGTTGGAGGAGATGGTTACGTCGAGCACACCGATGGGGTCGTGATCGTTGTACGTCCCCTCGCGGGCGGTGAGGCTGTACCAGGTTCCGCCCAGATAGAGAGCGAAGTTATGCAGGCCGGCGGGATGATATACTCCCGCACCTTTCTTCTCTACAACGAAATTCTTTTCGAGAGCGGCCAGAAACGCTTCGGGGCTGAGCCCGTTGAGGTCTTTGACCACGCGGTTGTAATCGATAATCGTCAACTGATTGGCGGGGAAGCAGACGGCCATAAAGTAGTTGTACTCTTCGGTTCCGTTGTGAGCCGGATTTTGTGCGGCTTTCTCGGCTCCCACCAATGCGGCGGCTGCGCTACGGTGATGCCCGTCGGCAATATACAGGGCGGGCATGGCGGCAAACTGCGCAGTGATTTGAGCGATGTCTTCGGCAGCATCGATCATCCAGAAGCTGTGTCCGAATCCATCACCGGAGGCGATGAAATCGTATACGGGCGGTTGGGTGGTGTACTTACGGATCAGCGCATCGAGCACCTCGTTGTCGGGATAGGCAAAGAATACGGGTTCGATGTTGGCGTTATTCACGCGTACATGCTTCATGCGGTCTTCCTCTTTATCGCGACGAGTGAGCTCGTGTTTCTTTATCACACCGTTCATATAGTCGGGCACATAGGCACCTACCACGAGTCCGTATTGCGTCTTTCCGTTCATGGTCTGAGCATATACGTAATAGTTCTCGGCAGTGTCTTGCACCAACCACCCCTTGTCCTGAAAGGCTTGAAAGTTTTCGGCAGCTTTGAGGTAGACCTTCTCGTCGTGCTCATCGGTGCCTACGGGGAAGTCAATCTCGGGTTTGATGATGTGATAGAGCGATTTCTCGTTTCCGGCAGCTTCGGCACGCGCCTCTTCTGAGTTGAGCACGTCGTAAGGGCGCGATGCAACTTGTTCTACCAGTTCTTGCGGCGGGCGAATGCCTTTAAAAGGTTTGATTACAGCCATAGAGTAAGAGATGTTTATTAGATGTTACAAGGTTTATTTTTGCGCATAAAGTACCACACTCCCAAAGCGACGCCACCGAGAATCAGCGTTCCCGCAACTCCAATGCAAAGCCCTTGTAAGAAATCGGACAAAGACAAATGAAGGAGGGTACTCACAAACAAGACAGCAATCCCTAGCATAAAATCTACGATTAGCATCACATATAGGAGAGGGAATTTATTACGCATATTTCTTTCATTTATTGACTCTGAACTTCTCGCAACCGTCTTTGAAGAAGCCTACAATCTGTGTGGCTGCAGCAATACCGGCATTGATATTAGCCTCGGCAGTCTGTGCACCCATCTTCTTGGGTGTAGAGAAGTAGCGGCCGGCAAAGAGTTCGGTGAACTTATCGTTGGCGGCAGGCATGATATCGGTCAGGTATTTAAAGTCTGGACGATCTTCCATCAGCTTAATCAATTCGTCTTCGTTGATTACCTCTTTGCGAGCCGTGTTCACCAACATAGCACCTTTGGGCATTTGCTTGAGCAGCGCGTAATTGATCGACTTTTTCGTTTCGGGTGTTGCCGGGATGTGCAGCGACACCACATCGCAGGTTTGGTACAGTTCATCGGCCGAGGTCAAGGCTTTAACTCCGTCTTTCTCGATCACATCGGCGGGGCAAAAGGCATCGTAAGCGTAGATCTCCATGCCAAAACCTTTGGCAATGCGGGCTACGTTGCGGCCTACGTTTCCGTAGGCATGGATACCAAGTTTCTTGCCCATCAGCTCCGTGCCCGATGTTCCGTTGAAGAAGTTACGGGCGGCATACACCATCATGCCCAATGCCAATTCGGCTACGGCATTGGAGTTCTGTCCGGGTGTGTTCATCACGCATACACCGTGTGCAGTGGCGGCTTCGAGGTCTACGTTGTCGTATCCGGCTCCGGCACGCACTACGATTTTGAGCTCTTTGGCGGCATCGAGTACCTGTGCATCGATGATGTCGCTACGGATGATGATGGCGTTAGCATCTTTGACCGCATCGAGCAATTGCGCCTTTTCGGTGTATTTTTCGAGCAGCGCGAGTTCGTATCCGGCTGCTTCTATCTCTTTGCGAATTCCGTCTACGGCTACTTTGGCAAACGGTTTATCAGTGGCAATAAGTACTTTCATGGCTTAGTTGGTGTGTAGTTTCTCAAATTCTTGCATGCAGTCGACCAATGCTTGTACGCTCTCTTTCGGCATAGCGTTGTAACAAGAGGCGCGGAAACCACCTACCGAGCGATGACCCTTGATGCCGTCCATACCTTTCGACTGGGCAAATTTCAAGAAGTCGGCCTCGAGAGCTTCGTATCCGGGAGCCATCACGAAGCAGATATTCATGCGCGAACGATCTTCGACCACAGCTGTTCCAACGAACACCTTGTTGCGGTCGATCTCGCCGTAAAGCAAATCGGCCTTCTCGATGGCACGACGCTCCATCTCCTTCACACCGCCTTGCGCCTTGATCCAGCGCAGTGTTTGCATGGCTGCATAGATAGGCAGTACGGGAGGGGTGTTGAACATCGATCCTTCTTTGATGTGAGTGCGGTAATCGAGCATCGTGGGTATGTAGCGTGATACTTTGCCCAAGGCATCGTCTTTGACAATGACGAAGGTAACTCCGGCAGGTGCGAGGTTCTTCTGTGCACCGCCATAGATACAAGCGTATTTGGAAACGTCGATAGGACGTGAGAAAATATCGGATGACATATCGGCTATCAACGGAACGGGCGAAGAGATGTCTTCTTTCAACTCCGTACCGTAGATGGTATTGTTGGTAGTAATGTGAAAATAATCGGCATCAGCAGGAATCGTATATCCTTTGGGAATGTATGTGTAATTGGCTTCGGCCGAAGAGGCTACTTCGACTACTTCGCCAAAACCTTTGGCTTCTTTCTGTGCCTTCTTGGCCCAGACGCCGGTATTGAGGTAAGCTGCTTTTTTCTCAAGAAAGTTATAGGGAATCATGCAGAATTCGAGGCTGGCACCACCACCCAGGAAAATAACAGAATAACCTTCGGGAACGTTGAGCAACTCTTTGAACAGGGCCACAGCCTCGTCCATTACTGCCTGAAAATCTTTGCCACGGTGACTAACTTCTAAAACGGAGAGCCCGGAACCATTGAAATCTAAAATAGCCTTTGCTGTTTCTTCGATCACTTCGCGGGGAAGAATGGAGGGTCCTGCACTGAAATTATGCTTTTTCATCTGAAGTTTGTTTTGGGTTTAACAATTTCGTTTATTAATTTATAACGTCATTACGACATTGCGAATTTACGAATTAATTTCCGCGAAACAAACCTTTCCTTATAATTTTGCATGTTCGGGGGCTATTTTCCATCGTTTTTTATGGTTTATGCAAGTTACATACATTGATTTGCAAAGTACGTCTGGCAAAGAAAAATAAGAAAACGAATTTCGCATAATTACTGACATTTCATCAATTAATTGACAATAAAATCGATAATTATACAACTATTTATAACACAAAAACGAGTAACTGCTTTCTAACAGATTGTAAACAGTGAACGAAGAAATGGAAAGTAAGGCAAAGCGAAGCAAGGGCCGCTACACTACAAAACGGTGCAATGGAAATTAAGGAACGGTTGCTTCATGCAGAAGCAACCGTCCATTCGCACAAAAGCAACCGCTCGTTGATACGAGAACGGTTGCTTATACTTGCAACAAACGACCTATCTTTAGTCCGCCTCTTCGATGACGGTTTTCATTCCTTTGATCTTTTCGCCTTGAATGAGCGTAAGGAGTTGCTTTATCTTGCCACGACGGATGGCGACGAAGGCATAATGCTCTTTCACGTCGATAGGACCTACATCTTCACGCGCCAGTTTTCCTTTCTTGTAGAAGAATCCGGCAATGTCCATGCGACTGAGTTTGTCCTTCTTACCCTTACCTATATATAAGGTAACCCAAAGGGGTTTGGGCGGACGCGATGCCTGTTCGGGCAGTGTGCGGGTTTCGATGTCTGAGGGGATGTATTCGGGCACGGGCTCTTCGGCATGAAGTATGAGGTACGAGGTTCCACGCGCATCCCAGCGGGCGGTTCGGCCGTTGCGGTGCGTAAAAGCCTCTTCGTTCACAGGCAAGTGATAATGAATGATGTGCTCCACCTCGGGAATATCAAGTCCTCGGGCAGCCAGATCGGTCGATACGAGCACGTGGCAGCTTCCGTTGCGAAACTTATAAAGTGCCCGTTCGCGGTCGGGTTGTTCCATGCCTCCGTGAAAGCGTTCGTTGTAAATGCCCATCTCGGCCAGCAGTGCGCTTACGCGGTCTACGGCGTCGCGGTGGTTGCAGAACACAATACTCGAACTGCTGCCCAGCTTGCAGAGCAGTTTGTAGAGTGTCTCTATCTTATCTTTGGCAGGCGAAACGACTTTCATCAATCGCAAGCGCGACTCCTCTTGGGGGGTATCGGTCAGGAAATTGAGTTTCACCGTTTCGTTCATTCCGGCAAATTGTGGAATCTCTTCGGCATCGGTGGCGGAGAGTAGCATGCGTTTCTTCAAACCGGGCAGTTGAGCGATGATCTCGGCCATCTCGTCGTGAAAACCATACTCAAGCGATTTATCGAACTCGTCGATGATAAGCGTATGGATGGTGTCGGGGTTGAATGTCCCCTTGCCCAAATGGTCAGTGAGTCGTCCGGGCGTACCGATAATAATAGCGGGGTGGTTGCCGGCAATGCTCTTCTTCTCTTCGGCCATTGGGTGGCCTCCGTAGCAGCAGCAGGTTTTCCAAGGGGTATTCATCGATTTAAAAACCGATTCTATCTGTAGGGCGAGCTCGCGCGAGGGCACGAGGATGAGTACTTGTACGGAGTCGTTGTCCGGTTGGAGCGTGCTGAGCAGTGGCAACAGGAACGCCAGCGTTTTGCCCGAACCGGTGGGAGAAAGCAGAATAACGTCTTTTTCGTCACAGGCAGCATCGATGGCAGCCTCTTGCATGGGGTTGAGCGCTTCAATCTTGAGATTGCGTAGCGCTGTTTGAATCAATTCGTTGTTTTGTAACATCATAATGGTGGCAAAGGTACGAAAAAAATCCGGCAACTGATATCACATCAGCTGCCGGAACATATAATTCTCTATATAAGGGAATAAACCCTTTCATGAAAAACGAAAAAACCGCTAAGTTTAAGAACCGAAGTTATCGAACATCAGGTTCTTTGCCGGTACGCCAAGACTATCAAGCATGCCTTCTACGGCTTTACTCATCGGGCCGGGGCCACACATGTAGTACTCAATATCTTCGGGTGCTTCGTGATTCTTCAAATAGGTTTCGTAAATCACGTTATGCACAAAACCGGGTGTATAGCTTACGCCTGCCGCATCGGCAGCAGGATCCGGGCGGTCGAGTGCCAAGTGGAACGTAAAGTTAGGGAAATCCTTCTCTATCTGCAAGAAATCTTCCAGATAGAATACTTCGTTGAGCGCACGAGCTCCGTAGAAGTAAGTCATCTTACGATCGGTGATGTGAAGTGTCTTGGTCAAGTGCATGATTTGTGCACGCAACGGAGCCATACCGGCACCACCACCAATCCACATCATCTCGTTCTTCGTATCGAGTATCGGATGGAAATCGCCATAAGGACCACTCATCGTTACTTTATCGCCCGGCTTGAGGGTGAAGATGTACGAAGAGGCAATACCAGCAGGCACGTCTACGAATCCGGGGCCTTGCTCGCGAGGCTTGAACGGAGGCGTAGCAATACGCACGGTCAGCATGATGCGGTCGCCCTCGGCAGGATAGTTGGCCATAGAGTAGGCACGGATGGTCTCCTCCTTGTTCTCGCACTTCAGACCGAAGAGGCCGAACTGCTTCCATGCAGGCAGGTACTCGTCGCCGATCAGCTCTTTGTCGATGTCTTTGTCGTAATCCATCGCATAGGTAGGAATCTTGATCTGTGCATACGAACCGGGCACGAAGTCCATGTGTTCGCCCTTGGGCAGAGCCACGATGAACTCTTTGATGAACGTAGCCACGTTCTTGTTCGAAATAACCTCGCACTCCCACTCCTTCACGCCCAGAATGGCTTCGTCGATCTTGATCGACATATCTTGCTTCACCTTCACCTGACAGCCTAAGCGCCAGTTGTCTTTCTGCTCTTTGCGTGAGAAGAATCCGGTTTCGGTAGGCAGAATCTCGCCACCGCCTTCGAGCACCTGACAGCGGCACTGCCCACACGAGCCCTTACCACCACAAGCCGACGACAGGAATACCTCGTTGGCCGAGAGAGTTCCCAACAGGGTTCCTCCGGTGTCGGCCTTGAGTTTGGTTTCACCGTTCATCGTTATCGTAACCTCGCCCGACGGAGACAGAAAGTTCTTCGCCACAAGCAATATAATGACGAGCAGGAGTATCACTCCAAGGAATACGCCGACGCTCGTTAATATTAAATCAGTCATTGTTCTTTCGTATTTTACTTATTATAACTTCAATCCAGAGAAACACATAAAGGCCATCGCCATCAGTCCTACGGTGATAAACGTAATGCCCAGACCACGCAACGGTGCGGGAACATCAGAGTAGGCCATCTTTTCGCGGATGGCAGCCAGACCTACGATGGCAAGCAACCAACCGATACCCGAACCTACGGCGTAGGTCGTAGCCTCGCCGATGTTGATGAACTGACGTTGTTGCATAAACAACGAGGCTCCCATGATGGCGCAGTTCACAGCAATCAATGGCAGGAAGATACCCAACGAAGCGTAGAGCGAGGGCGAGAAGCGTTCGACCACCATCTCGACCAACTGCACGATACCGGCAATGACAGCAATAAAGAGGATGAAGCTCAGGAAGCTCAGATCAACACCTTCGACCAGTGCATCAGCTTTGAGTACGTAGTTTTCGAGCAGATAGTTGACCGGAAGCGTTACCACCAATACGAAAGTTACCGCAATACCCAGTCCCAGCGCTGTCTTTACATTCTTCGATACTGCCAGGTACGAACACATACCGAGGAAGTAAGCGAATATCATATTGTCGACAAAGATCGACTTTACAAACAAACTTAAATAATCATTCATAAGTAGTTAATTTTGAATTCTGAATTCAGAATTACTTTTCTTGTAATTGTTTAGTGCGGCTGCGTTGTACCCAGATGATACAGGCACAGATGATGAGCGCCATCGGAGGCATCAGCATCAAACCGTTATTGATATATCCCATCTCGTAGAATGCCTGCGGAATAACCTGCATACCAAACAGAGATCCCGAACCCAACAGCTCGCGGAAGAAACCCACGATGATGAGGATACCGGCATAGCCCAGTCCGTTACCAATTCCATCGAGAAACGACTCCCAAGGACCGTTCTGCATGGCAAACGCTTCGAGGCGTCCCATCAAGATACAGTTGGTGATAATCAAACCGACATATACAGAGAGCTGCACGCTTACATCGTAAGCAAATGCTTTCAATACTTCACTTACAATGGTTACCAACGCAGCTACCACCACCAACTGAACGATGATACGGATACGATTGGGAATCGTTTTGCGTAGCAGCGAGATGATGACATTGGCAAAGGCAACGATGACCGTTACCGAAAGACCCATGACGATGGCAGGTTCGAGCTTGGCCGTTACGGCGAGTGCCGAACAGATACCGAGCACCTGTACGGTTACCGGGTTATCGATATTAAGTGGGTTGCAGAATACTTCTTTATTCTTTTTAGAGAACAGTTGACTCATTTCTATTTCCCTCCTTATTATTTATTAGTTAAAAATTTATCGTATTGTCCCAGGCAGTTCTTCAACATATGGTCTACCGCCACCGAGGTGATAGTACCACCCGAAATGCCGTCTACATAGTCCTGGCCTTCGACTGTTTTGCCGGGTTTTACGACGGCGATAGAGGCAAACTGTCCATTCTGCATGATGTGCTTTCCGATGAATGGAGCTTGGAAATGCATGGTCGAGATTTCTGCTCCCAGACCCGGCGTTTCACCTTGGTGCGAGAAGTAGGTTCCGTACACCACATCCTTATCGGCATTCAAACCTACGTAACCCCAGATCGGGCCCCAAAGACCTTGTCCGTAGAGCGGAAGTACGTACTTCGTCTCTCCGTCTACATCGCATACATATACGGGTAGCTGGCGTTCGGCGAGGGGTTTGGCCAACTCTTCCTTCGACACGATGTTGAAACCACCGGTTTCGGCCACTGTCTGTCCTTCGGAGTTGATGATGAGATCTTGCTTCACATATTTCTTATAGAGAGCCTGAGCGTCTTGCCCTTTGGTATCGATATTGAGCGCACTCAATATCTGCTTCATTTTGTCCAACTCAACATTCTTGTTCTGCGTCGCTTTGAGTGACGAAGAGACGAATGCCAGTGCACATGCTACGATAACAACCATTACCGAAGCATAAATGATAGTATAGGAATTACTGTTTGTATTCATATCTTTCTTTGTTGTTTCGGTTTAATTACGGTTCGAGTTAACGGCACGTTTCTCACGGCGGCCGATGTTGCCTTGTACCACACAGTAGTCGATAAGCGGTGCGAAGATGTTCATCAACAAGATGGCGAGCATCATACCTTCGGGGTATCCCGGGTTGAGCACGCGGATGATGATGGCCATAGCACCGATCAGGAATCCGAAGATGTACTTACCTGTCTCGGTACGGGCAGAGGTTACGGGGTCGGTAGCCATGAATACGGCACCGAAGCAGAAACCACCCAGCACAAGGTGTTCGTACCAAGGCATGTGAGCCATCGCTGTGTTGGGTCCAACAGTGTTGAACACCCATCCCATAAATGCACCACCCACGAAGACAGATAGCATCGTTTTCCAACTTGCTACACCGGTTACCAACAGAATGATGGCACCGATCAAGATCGCAATTACACTGGTTTCACCAATCGATCCGGGAATCAAGCCGGTCACCATATCCCACGAGAAGGGGGGGAAGGCGTCGGGTGTCGTGGCGGTCGATGCCAACCCCAGAGAGGTGGCGGCAGTGAGTCCGTCGACATGTTGTCCAAGTCCGAAGATGCTGTCGCCCGATACCCAAACGGCATCACCCGACATCTTGGTAGGATAAGCGAAGAACAAGAAAGCACGTGTTACCAAAGCCACGTTGAATACGTTCATACCCGTTCCACCGAATACCTCTTTGGCAAACACAACGGCAAAAGCGGTGGCCACAGCCAGAATCCAGAGCGGACAGTCAACCGGAACAATCATCGGGATGAGCAATCCCGATACGAGGAATCCTTCGTGAATCTCCTCTCCTTTCCATTGTGCCACCACGAATTCGATACCCAGACCGACTACGTACGAAACAATAATTTTGGGCAATACAGCCAGGAATCCGTAGGCGAACATCTCGCAGAAGCTGCCCGGAAGAGCGGCGTGTGTGAAGTGTTGGTAACCTACGTTGTACATACCGAACAGCAGTGCCGGTATTAAAGCAATGACCACAATCGACATAATTCGTTTACTGTCGATAGAGTCGTGAATATGCGTTCCCGATTTCGAAGTGGCATTGGGCACGAACAGGAATGTTTCGAAGCCATCAAACACCGAACGAAATGCGTGGAGTTTGCCGCCCTCTTCAAAGTTCGGCTTTATCTTATCGAGATAATTTCTTAACGCTTTCATTAATTATGAGTTCTAAATTATGAATTATGAATTAGGCCATTTCGGCGCGCAGGGCATCGAGTCCGGCACGTACAATGCGTTGCAACTCCATCTTCGAAGAGCAAACGAACTCGCACAGGGCGAAGTCCTCGGGTGCTACCTCATAGATGCCGAGCGCTTCCATGCGGTCGATGTCTCCGGCAATGATGGCTTTAATCAGGTATTCGGGCAGGATGTCCATCGGGAACACACGGTCGTATTCGTTCGACATAATCATGTGGCGTTCGCCTCCCTTGATACGTGCATCGATGGTGTATTGCTTCTTACCCATCAGCCAACTGAAATAAGAGCGGCTCACGCTGAACTGATCGAAGCGCGGCATGATGAATCCGAGCATCTCATGAATCTCGTCTCCCTCGGGGATTACAGTAAGCTGGCTGTCAAAAGCGCCCAAAAACTCGTTCGGTTTCACCTGCTTGCCGGTTAGCGGATTACCACTAATGTAGCGCAGGTCACGTCCCTCGGTAACGTTGCCGCTGAATACGTTGGTCAGCAATGCACCTACACGTAGCTTGCAGTAAGCCGGTTTCAATACTTCAGAACCGGTCACGGCAACCATGCGGGTCATATCCACCCGGCCGGTATTGAACAAGCGTCCAATGAAGATAACTGCTTGCGGATCGATGGTCCACACCGTTTCGCCCTTCGAGATGGGGGCGGTGTGATTGATTTGTACGCCTACATTTCCGGCGGGGTTCGGTCCTTCGAAAGCGGTTACTGTTACGTTTTTGGCTTGCGTCAACGCAGTAGCTTTTTGTTTCACACTGATACCCAGGTAGGTTTTGGCTATTTTAGCCAGTGCATCGAGTCCTGTCTGGAAATTGGTTTCCTCGCCTTTGAGTACGAACTCAAATTCGGGAGCCAGCGGTTTGCTGTCAAAAGCAGACACGAAAATCGCTCTCGGAGCTACGCTCGGGTCAGCAATCACGTCGTAGGGACGTTGACGCATAAACGCAAACATTCCGGCTTCGAGCAGTGCGTTCTTCACCTCCTCGCCAGACAGCTGGGCCACGTTCTTCTTGCCAAACTCCTCGTAGTCTTGCTCCAAAGCAGCCTCTACCACGACATTCAGTACTTTGCGGCGTGCACCACGCTCTACGCTTGTCACTACGCCGCTCACGGGCGACACAAATTTCACTTCGGGATGGTTCTTGTCGATAAACAAGGTTCCTCCAGCCATCACATACTCCTGTTCTTTGACAAGTACTTTCGGTGTCACTCCAGGGAAGTCGTCGGGTACGAGTGCGTAAAATCCCGGCTCCTTCACTGAGGTTACCACCGGAGCAGCTTCCCCTTTCAGGTTTATGTCAAGGCCTTTGCGTAACTTTATTACATTTGCCATGCTATATAAAATAATGGTTTCATAAATTTGACCGCAAAAGTAATAAAAAAGAGTGTGAATAAAGAGCAAAAAAGAAAGGAATTACGGAAATATATCCGTAATTCCTTTCGTGTACGTAAACGCACTACTTCTACTCCTCTCCTGCAAACATCGGATCCCACGCAGGAAGGCGGATAGGCTGTTGTTTCAATATCTCCAACACCTGTGGAGTGGCAAATTTTTTCTCGACCACGAGGCGGAACATGTATTCATCGAACCACTCGTCGGTCATAATCAGGTGTCCTTGATAACCATTGGTCGCTCCCCAGCTATTCTCTACCATCCATTTGGTGGGTTTTCCGGCTGCGTTCAGATCGACTGCCATGAGCGTCATAGCATGACTAGATCCGCTTGCAAAGGTCTGGATGCGCTGTTTTTTATCCATCCCGAAGGTAGTACCCATCAACGAATTGTAATCATAGTTATTCACATCGAGCAGGCCGCGTTCGGAGTTGAGAAACTTGCCTACGTCGCACGAGAAATACATCATCGTACTATCCTTAAGTGAGGCGATAGCCATCTGCTTGATCTCCTCGGCGGGCAGGTTCACGTACGTCCAGTTGGTTCCGTCGTAGCGGTGACGATCATAATCAATTTCGTAGCTCTTATAATACTCCCGACTGGGGTCGTTCATGAGCATCACGTAGTTGGTCAGCAGGTTTTTATCGCCATACTTCTCCAGAAACGACAGGGGGGTGTACTGTGCCGTCTCTACCGGATTTCCCTTAGCATCGTAGCGCGTCCAGCTAAACTCCGTCGGGGGAACACCCAAGTTAAGCACCAACATACGGTAGATAGTTCCAAGCATCTCGGCCTTATTCTTTTCGAGCGTGGCGGGTTTGACCCCTGCAGCCACTTGCGTACGGAGCTGCAACCCCTGTTCGCGGAGTTTCAAGGCGATGAGTCCTGCCATGCGTGCCGTATTTTCGCTGCTGTTTGTCTCGGGCATTGCCTCCTTCGGCACTACGCCGTACTTACCTACGATATCCGCCACACCGGTAAAAGTACCTCCATCGCTCAACGGGTTGCGAAAAAGCCATTCGACCATTTTATCGTCCATCGGCTTCTTACCTGTATCGATGACGCCCTGCAAGAACAAGTTCGCCTTCTCCAACTGATCGTAGAAGAACGGGTAGGTTTGTGAGAACTCGAACTGCCCCAATCCATACTGTGCGATGGCGCGGGCACGCATCACGTTGAGCCCCGTAAAGAGCCAGCAACGCCCCGACGATTTCTGATCGGTCACCCCTTTCGAATTGACCCTGACGGAGAAGTGCGTATCCATTCCCGTAAGGTTTTCCTGATTCAACGCCAGTTTGCGTATATCATTACTTCCGATGGCGTTGCGCAGGGCTTTATCGGTGGCCGTTCCCTGATAACTTTGTTGAATTTGTTTCAGCATGTCCTTGCTGATTCCTCCTTTATCCTGTTGCGCCTGCACCGAAAACAGAGCGGCACCCAGAACAAATACAGACAAGATTCGTTTATTCATTATTGTTCATTCGTTTTGATTGATTCACTAAACTGCAAAAATAGCATCCTTTTTTGATTTTTTTATTCATTCCTTTAGATTTATTATCGATCTGAATGAAAACTAATCGGAATAAAACAGTTTCCTTTGTACCCAGATTTACGAACTAGTATGAAAAGATATATAATAGGTATCCTCATTGCATCTATGCCTATTGCTGCCATAATGGGGCAAGAAGAGGGCGTTTCCATCGTCAAAGACAGCAAGCTGACAACAAAGCGTGAATTGCGACGTCAAGAGGTAGCCAAACGTAATTTTCACTACAACATATTGGGAGGTCCTAGTTATACCCCTGATTTCGGAGTATTGTTGGGCGGTAGTGCACTGATGACTTTCAGCATGCAGCCGAGCGATACGACGCTGCGCCGGTCGATTCTGCCCGTCACCATCGCTTTTCTATTCAATGGTGGATTGAACCTGCAATCAAAGCCACAGCTCTTCTTCAAGGGCGACCGTTTTCGTATCTTCGGACAGTTCAGCTATAAGAATACCTACGAGAACTTCTACGGCATCGGATACGATACCAACAAGAACTATGTACGAAGCGACAGTACCAGCCAGTACCGATACAGCGGGGTGCAGATCAACCCGTGGTTTCTGTTCCGTTTGGGCGAAAGCAACTTCTTCGTTGGTCCGCAGATCGATATCAACTACGACGACATAAGCAAACCCGCCAAAGGACTTGTCGAACAGGCCTCATATATCGAAGCCGGCGGTACAGCCGATGGATACAGCAACTTCAGCTCCGGACTGGGCTTTCTGCTCACCTACGATACGCGCGATATCCCCGCTAATGCCTATCGAGGCATCTACCTCGACACCCGCGCCATGATGTACCAGAAGTTTTTGGGAAGCAACCAGAACTTCTATCGCGTAGAGATCGACTACCGACAATACCAATCACTGGGCAAGCGCCGGGTATTAGCCTGGACGGCACAGACGAAAAATGTATTCGGCGATGTTCCGCTCAACAAATACGCACTGAGCGGAACCCCTTTCGACCTGCGTGGTTATTACATGGGTCAATACCGCGACAAATCCTCGCACGTGATCATGGCCGAATACCGCCAGATGATTAACACAGATCAAAGCACCTGGGTGAAGAAGATGCTCAACCGTGTGGGCTATACTGCTTGGGCAGGCTGCGGTTTCATGGGTCCCACTCCCACCAAGATAGAGGGTGTTTTGCCCAATGTAGGCTTGGGGTTACGCATCGAAATACAGCCGCGTATGAACGTTCGCTTCGATCTCGGCCGTAACATGGTCAACAAGCAGAATTTATTCTACTTTAACATGACAGAGGCTTTTTAACCTCCAAACAGCCTTACTTTCACCCATCTATAACAAAATAAACTGAATTCCAGGTGCCGACATTGAAATAATTCTCTATATTTGCAAGTAATTTTACAACAAATACAAGCAATATAGAGAATTTATGAAGCGCTTACGTTATCTATATCCCCTCTTCTTACTCCTTCTTTGCGAAGTTCAATCGGTACATGCGCAAGAGGTTAGTGATTTCTCGAATTTAAGCAACGAGGATTATTCAAATATAACATTGCCCTCTTTGGATTTGCTCTTCGAAAACGCGAAAGGTGCTCCCACCTATGAGCTTGCCAAAGTTCAGGAGCAGATAGAGCGCAAGCTGCTTGCCCGGGAGAAGCGTGCCGTACTGGGCTTCTTCAGCATCCGGGGAAGCTATCAATACGGCATGTTCGGCAACGAGTCTACGTTTACCGACGTATCGGTTCCCCCCTATTTAACTTATTCGACCGCAGCGCAACACGGATATACCGTCGGTGGAGCACTCAACATTCCTTTAGACGGACTGTTCGATCTTGGTTCACGCATCAAGAGACAGAAGCTTAATGTCAAAAAAGCCGAACTTGAAAGAGAAGTCAAGTTCGAAGAGATCAAAAGAGAAATCATCCAGCTATACGCTACCGCCACTGCCCAACTCAATGTACTAAAAATGAGAGCGGAGGCGTTGGTACTAGCCAACATACAATACGAAATCATAGAGAAAGACTTTACAAGCGGAAGCGTAGACTCGAGTGTACTCGCAGTCGAGAAAGACAGGCAGTCGCAAACGCAGGAACGTTTCGAAAACAGTAAGTTCGAGCTAACCAAAAGTCTTATGATACTCGAAGTAATTACCCGTACACCTATGTTACGAAAATAAGCAATCCCTATGGAATATATCCTTTATATCAGCCGTTTTTTATACCGCATTCGTTGGTGGCTTTTACTCGGAACCATTGCCGTAACAGTAATGGTCTATATGGTAACAGGAAACCTAAGCAAATCTTACAATGTTAACGCAACGATTTATACAGGAGTTATTTCGGGTTATTCGCTAGAAGAGAATTCCGGAAAGATAGACTGGGCAACCTCACAGAATGCCATCGACAACCTGATCAATATCATTCAGGCCGAAAGTACCCTCCAGCGTGTTTCCATGCGACTGTACGCTCGGACGCTTATTTACGGTAATCCGAACGAAGATAACGAATACATTACTGCTGCTCATTACCGAGACATATACAATCACCTGAAGAACAGTCCTAAAGGCGCACAGGTACTTGCATTAATCGATAAAACAAGTGAAGAAAGAACCGTAGCCAATCTATTTAGATACATGCGCCCCAACCGAGATAACTACATCTACGGGCTCTTCTATTTCAACCATCCTTATTATAGTTACAATGCACTCAGCAAAATCAAAGTAGCACGCAAAGGAGCCAGCGACCTGCTTGAGGTCAACTATACATCGAGCGATCCGGGTATTTCTTATAATACGATCAGTATCCTGATGGAAGAGTTTGTGAACGAATACCGCACCATCCGTTATGGCGAAACCGATAAAGTCATCGATTACTTCAAAGGCGAGCTTGATCGAATCGGCAAAGATCTGCGCGGCGAAGAAGACGCTCTTACAGATTACAATATAGAGAAGCGCATTATCAATTATTACGATGAGACCAAAGAGGTAGCAGCCATCAACAAAGAATATGAGCTTAGAGAACAAGAGGCATTAGCAGCATTCAACAGTACCAAGGTTATGCTTACAGAACTGGAGAAACAGATGGACCAGAACACGAAGCAGCTACTCACTAATATGGAATTTGTCAGCAAGCTCAAAGAAGCCTCTACCCTAACCGGTAAGATTTCTGAAATGGAAACCGTTTCGAATAATGCTACCAACGGCCCCTCGACGCAATCGTACAAAGATCGTTTAAAGCAAGCTCAAAAGGAGTTGACAAGCTTATCTAACCAATACGTAGCCAACAAATTTACGAAAGAGGGTGTTTCCAGGGGAAACATCATCGACCAATGGCTCGAACAAACGCTGCAACACCAGAAGGCAGAGTCCGACCTGCGCGTCATTCTGGAATCGCGTCGTGAACTCAACGAAAAGTATGCATTCTTTGCTCCGGTAGGCTCTACCATCAAGCGCAAAGAGCGCAGTATCAGCTTCATCGAAGAGAATTACCTTTCACTGCTCAAGAGCTACAATGACGCACTGATGAGAAAGAAAAATCTCGAAATGACATCGGCTACAATCAAGGTACTCAACCGTCCAGCTTTCCCCATTTCAGCAGAGCCTACCGGACGTAAGAAAATAGTCATGACCGCATTCGCCGGTACGTTCCTGTTCATTTTGGGTTTCTTCCTTATACTCGAACTTATCGATCATACCCTACGCGACTCGGTTCGTGCCTTCCGCCTTACTAAGCTTCCCATTTTGGGTGCTTTCCCTGCACCCTCATTCCTAAAACGCAGGCAGCTTAACAAGATATGCGAGGAGATTGCCACCAAGCAGCTAAGCAATTCGATTTTGCGGCAGTTTAAACAGAAGCCCGAAGGACGCCCTTATATGGTCGATTTTATCAGCACCGAGCGGGGCGACGGAAAATCACTCCTCATCGAACAACTTACCGCTTACTGGAGCAGTATCGGACTGAAAGTACGCAAGTTAAAGTGGGGAGAGGATTTCGATACCAATTCTCGTCAGTACCTATTAGCACAAAGCGTATCAGATATATATACCTTTAAAGACGAAGATATATTACTAATCGAATACCCTTCACTCAAAGAGAACAGTATCCCCGAACCGCTAGTCAACGAAGCCGATCTGAACCTGCTCGTGGCTCGTGTGAACCGCGGTTGGAAGGAGACGGACAACATACTCGTCGATAAGCTCAAGCGACAAATCGCTCCACAGCAGCTCTATCTCTACCTCACACAGGCACCGCGCTACGTGGTTCAGGACTATACAGGTATGCTTCCACCCTATACCTTTATCCGTCAGCAGCTCTATCGACTGTCACAATTGGCATTCACAGAGAAGACCATCTATAATTTTGCTCGAAAAAACAAAAAAGGTGACGATCAGGAATAGTAACAACTATAAAGAGCTTCTCTCTCAATTCGGCAACTACATGCAATCCAAAGGATTGAGTCGTTTGCTGCTGATTGTAGGGCTCTATACCTTATACCAATCGTTGTTCAAAGTTGGTGTCGAAGAGATGCTGATATACGGAATGCTTCCTCTGGCAGTCTTTTCGATGGTTCTATTCCTTATCAACCCGCGACAGAGTTACTATGTGCTCTTCGTTATTCAATTTCTGCTACTGATAGCCTCAAGCATGACCGACGTCAAGCTAGGTATTGCCACACTGTTACTTGCCATCGGGATTATCGCCTTTCAAATAGCCTATGCCATTTACCAGAAAGCCGATTGGAGTATCCTACGCAACGGTATGATCTACATTTTTCTGGTGTGGGGTGTTTTCTGCCTGTTCGAGCTTACCAACAGCAACCACGTGCAGGCAGCTTGGAATATCTCGATTACCCATTATCTCGTTTACCCCATCGTGTGCGCCATACTAGTTCCCATTGCCGTGCGCGACATCAAGGGCATTCAATGGCTGCTCATCATCTGGTCGCTTTTCGTTATCTACGCTACCCTCAAGGGTTATTGGCAGAAGAATCACGGATTCAACTCGCGCGAGCTCTATTTCCTCTACGTACTCGGAGGAGCTAAGACCCATCTCATCTGGTCGGGCATCCGTTATTTTTCCTGTTTCTCCGATGCAGCCAACTACGGTGTGCACATGGCTATGGCTTTTACCACTTTCGGGCTTGCCGCCTTTTTCACCCGTCCCATCCGGCTAAAGATATATTTCGTCTTCATTGCCTTGGCGGCACTCTATAGCATGGGCATATCGGGCACACGCGCTGCGGTGGCTGTGCCCATAGGCGGACTGGGGCTATTCATCTTGCTATCACGCAACCACAAAATGACTCTGATGGGTGTTATAGCCCTGCTCTCTCTATTCGTCTTCTTCCGATTTACCACCATTGGCGAAGGCAACCAATATGTGCGTAAGATGCGTAGTGCCTTCAATCCTACCGAAGATGCGTCGTATCAACTCCGGGTCTACAACCGCGAGCAAATGAAGCTCCTGATGGAGCATAAACCCTTCGGCTACGGGCAAGGGCTCTCCAAAGGCGAGCGTTTTATGCCCAAGGAGCAGATGCCCTATCCGCCCGACTCGTGGTTGGTGGCAGTATGGGTCGAGAACGGCATCGTCGGATTTAGCATTTACCTGCTTACGCACATCGTCCTGTTCGGGTGGTGCGCGTGGATACTTCTATTCAAAGTTCGCAACAGGAGGTTGCGCGGATTGCTTGCCTCGTGGCTCTGTATGGCGGCTGGTTTCTACGTATCAGCCTATGCCAATGATGTAATGCAGTATCCCAATTCGATTGTCGTTTACACCGCCTTTGCCCTGTGCTTTGCCGGACAGAAGATAGACCAACGCGAACGTGTAGAGCAGATGCTTGCAGAAAAACAACAGAAATGGATAGAAACCACATGAACGAAGTACCCCAAATCTCCTTCATCACCATTTGCTACAACGGTTTGGAGGATACGTGCGAACTGATCGAGTCGTTGCACCGCACCATACACTCGGTGAGTTACGAAATCATTGTCGTCGATAATGCTTCGCGACAAGACGAGGCAGCCGTCATTGCCCGTCGCTATCCGCAGGTCAAGACCGTACGCAGCGACCGCAACCTCGGCTTCTCCGGAGGCAACAACTTGGGGATGCAACACGCTACCGGTTGCTACCTCTTTCTTATCAACAACGACACTTACCTGACCGACGACGGGCTGCAACCGCTCATCGCCCGCCTCGAAACTCATCCGCTCATCGGTGCCGTATCTCCACAGATACGCTTTGCACAACCTCCGCAACACATACAATTTGCCGGATACACCCCACTGAGTACCATCACATTGCGCAATGAACCCATCGGATGCGGACGTGCTGATATCGAAGCCTTTCGTGTGCCACACCCCACTCCCTACCTACACGGGGCGGCCATGATGCTCAAACGAGAGGTGCTCGAACAAGTGGGTCCCATGCCCGAGGTCTACTTCCTCTACTATGAGGAATTGGATTGGTGCACCCAAATGACTCGTGCCGGATACGAACTGTGGTACGATCCCTGCTGTACCGTATTTCACAAAGAGAGCCAAAGCACCGGACAGCAAAGCCCCCTGCGCACCTTTTACCTCACGCGCAACCGCCTGCTCTACGGCTGGCGCAACCGTTCGGGGCTCAATCGTCGGCTCTGCCTGCTCTACCAAATCGGGGTGGCAGCTCCCAAAAACAGCCTGTTCTTTGCCCTGAGTGGCAAGCCCCGACTGGCGTTGGCGGTGTGTCGCGGTGTGTGGGCATTTATTTGTTTACCCAAAAAACAGATACCATGAACCTACTGCCAAGCCTCATTGACTGGATACTCTTCGTGCCCCTCGCCCTGTGCGTGGGCTACCTATTGCTCTTCGCCATCGCCTCGCGCTTTTACCGGGCACCGCACTATCCGCCCACAGAGGTGATGCACCGTTTTGCCGTTCTCTTTCCGGCTTATAAAGAAGACCGGGTGATTGTAGACTCTGTGCGCAGCTTCCTCGAACAAGACTATCCGAAGGAGTGCTTCGATGTAATCGTCATCTCCGACAGGATGTCCGACGCCACCAACGAAGCCCTGCGGCAACTCCCCGTGCGCCTGCTCGTGGCTCGCTACGAAAACAGTTCGAAGGCCAAAGCCATGAAGCTCGCCATGGAGCAAACACAAGGCGAGGCGTACGATATGGTGGTGGTGATGGATGCCGACAACGTCACCGTGCCCCACTTTTTAGCGGAAGCCAACCGCGCCTATGCTGCCGGATGCAACGCCCTTCAGGCACGCCGCACAGGCAAGAACCTCAACACCTCCATCGCTCTGCTCGACAGCATCAGCGAGGAGATCAACAATGCCTTCTTCCGCAGCGGACACAATGCACTCGGCCTCTCGGCAGGGCTTGCCGGATCGGGCATGGTGTTCGATGCCGACTGGTTTCGACGTAACGTAACCCACCTGCACACCGCCGGCGAGGACAAGGAGCTCGAAGCCCTGCTGCTGCGTCAGCGAGTCCACATCAGCTATCTGCCGCAACTCCCCGTTTACGATGAGAAAACCCAGCAGGCCGAAGCCATCAAGAATCAGCGTAAGCGATGGATTGCCGCCCAGTTCGGGGCGTTGCGCGCCTCACTGCCCCACTTCGGTACAGCCTTGTGGCAAGGCAATTTCGATTATTGCGACAAGGTGTTGCAATGGATGCTTCCGCCTCGCCTCGTGCAGCTCGCCGCCGTGTTCGGCCTTACCATACTCGTCACCCTTATATACCACGAAGCAGGAACCAAGTGGCTCCTGCTCTCGCTGGCTCAGATAGCTGCCATGTGGCTGCCAGTGCCCCGCCGTTTGTTCGGCAAAGAGCTATTCAAGGCAATGCTGCATCTGCCTCGTTTGGCGTGGATCATGGTGGGCAACCTCTTCGGTTTGAAAGGGGCGAACCACTCTTTTATTCACACAAAGCACGGCGAACCGGAAAATACGGACGCTCCTTGATTCACTCCATTATCTTATTACAGTACCAGCAAAGCATCCAACAAGTGCATTAATACCTTTGGAATACACCGGTCAACGGACTATTTGTGCAAATACCAATCGGCCGAGGCAGTGCCGCACCCTCCGTCTACCCACTTACCGTAGAGCGGATATTCACTATTGCTGCCTATGCGTACATGTTCGGTTACGAGCTTGAAGCCGGTCACAGGCAGGTCGATAGCAAAGGGGAACCGTCCACTCTTGTCGGCATAATACACATCGTTGAGCGTGCCGATAAGCGTTTGGTCGGCATAGCTTGTCGCCTTGAATTTGGGTAGATGCACCTCTACCCGCTTCTTATTGGCAGGTGTATACCTCACCAGGATATACGGGTTGTAAGGTTTTAACGTGCTCTTGTTAAACATCGCCCCACCGCTAAAAGTACGTGTGATGATGCTCTCCTTTCCAATGGCCGTTTTAGCATTGGTAAAAACGATAAACGAGTTTGTAGCCGCTTCGTATTCAACTCCTTCGGGCAGCGGGGCGAAGCTACCCAGTTGCGTGGCATCTACCTGATAGGCAAAAGCGTTGGTAAAGAGCGCGCCATCGGGTTTCTGTACCGGTTTGAAGTGGTCGGTCAGCTTCTTCACCTGATTCTGATTATCGAACGTTACCACCCGTTTGTACTCAATCACCACATCATTAAGATCGTAGTCGCCACTCTCGGGCCAGTTGTCCTCAAAGGCGAGCGTGCCGCTGATCGCGTACTCCTGTTCGGGCAGCACAATGGTTCCGCCGCTGATGCTCGGTTTGTTTGGATCGTAGATCGCTGCGCTCGGATCGGCTTCGACCTCGAAGAGAAGATCTTCGTAACTCAAATCGCCGCCATCCTCAAAGCCCACCACAACGCGTCCGGTGGTATTGTCTGTCAGGGTGATGCAAGACGACTTGCCGTTCCCGTTCCAGCTCTGGTTAGAGTAGATGAACTGACGTCCGGTATCGAGATACTCCGTTCCGTTGCGGTACTGAAAACCGTCGGAGATGACGAACCATCCGATGGTATATCCGGGCGGGAAGCGGTCGAATACCTGTCCGTTATCGTCGATGTACTTCAACGACACCCACGAACAAGCACGCACTGGGGCACTGCTTTGCGAGAAGGTATATCCGTCGAACGGAACCGAACCGGGCGTAGAGGCGTTGGGTAGCAGGATGTACTTCTTCACCTTCGACGGATCGGCAGGACGCTTATCGGTTGGATAATAGTAATAGCCCAGCGTATTCTGATACCACGCCCCTTCGTTGAGGAAGGCGAGCCGGATACCGGCATCCTTGACGGTGAGTACCTGCCCGTCGACCACCATCTGCGTAGCGATACTGATATTAGTGTACTGCTCGGATACTACCTTGTTACTATTGTTCAGACCGCCCGGTTTGGTAAGGCTGCCGTTCCACAGCGACCGCTGCAAGCTATTGGCAAACGCCACCAGCGTGGGATCGGTGGTAAGATATCCGTTGTCCAACGGACGGCCATGGCTGCCCCACGAGCATAGCGAATAGAGTAGCTTGGAGGGATCGACCGTATAAGGCACTCCGCTTCCACCGGGGGTGATCACCTGTGCGCGGGTCGATTTCGAGGCAACCGAATCGATGCGTTTGTAGCTCGCCGTTCCGTTGACTACCGCCACATCCACACACCTCGGCAACCCCAGCGAGGGGGTACAAAGAAAAATTGTACTCACCACCGTAGGCAGCAACATCTGTCCGCTAAATTGACCGTTATCGTCGGTGTAAGCGGCAAAGACGGGTTCGATCTCCTTCTTCACCACACTACCGTCGGGTTGCACCAGATAGGGATATTCGGCATAGACCTCGAGCGGAGTTTTGACCGACGGCGCTACATAGTCCACCGTCAGATTCACCGTGGTGCGGGTACTAAAATCGGGAACCGTACCGGGATCGGGCAACGGCTCTTTGCCGTACGTGGGATCGTACAGATCAGTCTTACTGCAGCTCGTCACTGCGGCACCCATCAGCAAACAAATACCAAAGAGAGTTGGTACGAGGCTTTTCTTGAGCATTTTAATTGATTTCATAACATTCCTGTTTATAGTAAATTATCAACACGCTTTACATCTGTTTTGTTTGAGTGTTCAAGCATCTTATCTATCTTTAACAGAATGGTTTACAGCCACCAATCACCTTCTACCCTGCCCTATTCTCCTCTTCTTACTAAATACATGCCAGAGAATGACCAGAAAATCATTTTTGCTCATAATACTTCTCATTATTTGCCTTTTGATTACAAGTGATTGCAAGGATACAATATGATAACTGTCTAAGTCGTTTTTTTTTGAAAAAGAGTTAATTATTCCTCTCTTAAGATTGTATTCTGCTATTTTTTTTAGCTTTGCAATTCTAAACCACATAACTATGAAATCCAAACAACTCCTCTGCCTACTTTTTATCTCTCTTGCGATTGGTTGTGATAATAAGGAAAATTTAAATATCCCTACCAACATTGTTCAGGATATTAACTCTCAAAAAACACTTCACTACCTCGACTCAATTTCTCAAAGTAACATGAACAGTAAGCAAAAAGCAACTTTTTCCCTTATCAAAGCATCCGTCAATGAAAAGCTGGGTCACTCCCTGATTGCCGATACAACAAGTTTAATAAATGCAGCCACCTTTTTTGATACTCAAAAAGAGTCTTTGAAAGAATTGGAATCATTAAACTACCTTGGCTTGGCATACGAACAATCCAACCAACACAAAAAAGCACTTATCTGCTATCATGAAGCCTTAGACTTAGCAGAACATTGTGCAAATACCTATTGGAAATCCTTACTTCATAGTAAAATCGGTATGATTTACCTAATCGAGTATGATGTCATTAAATCTAATATACACTTCAAACAATCAATAGCAGCATTAAAACAGGTCAATATTGATAAAAAAGATATAGGTTACCAACTTCAAGTCGGGAAAACATGGTTGCACATATCCGAACCTGAAAAAGCATTGCTTTTTTTCAATAGAGTAATCGAATTGATAAGTGTAAACGATATAAGATATACTGATTTGCAAAGAAACGCCGGAGTAGCTTATTTAGAAATCAATGAATCAGAAAAAGCGATTTACTGCTTGAATAAAGCACTTGCTTACGAAAATATTCCACAAAAGATTGCTATAAATAAACTAATCCTTATGCACATTTATATGCAACAAGGAAACAAGAAACTGGCACAGCAATACAAAACAGATATCCAATCCTTATTACCCGATATTTCAAACTTCGAAATAAACCGCTACTTCAATCTGCTCAACTCCGAATTCTATACAATGGAAGCCAATTGGGAACAAGCATTAAAAAGCCTGCAAGAATCATTTGTCAACGAATACAATATACAGAAATACCTGAATGCAGGAACAATAAATGAGCGACTGCTACTATACCGATATGGAAAGCTAGAGCATGAACATAGCTTATTCAAGACACAAACCCGAAAATGGGGCATCATACTTCTTTTTATAGGCATAGCAGCTACCTTATTTTATTGGATACTGAAAAGAAGAAAGATTCATCGGGTATATGAATTAGAAAGAAAAGTTGAAGCACTCGAGAAATTATCCAATGATCACCAAACCATATCGGCCGAACTCAAAGAGATTCTCATCCGCGATTTTGAAATCACGAAGCGAATAGCCCTATTCCAACATTTACAAGCAGATAAAAATCAATCTTTTACAGATAAAATTAATCACTTGCTCAGCATCAACGAAAAAAATCCGTTCGAAATAGAGTGGCAGAAATTTTATTGCAATATTGATAGATCCTTTGATCTATTTTACTCTCGGCTCCACACTCGATATCCTCAATTGGTCGAAAAGGAACTTCAGTTATGCTGTTTAACACGTGCCGGATTTAGAACCGACGAAATAGCAGCCGTATGGGATCAAAGTGTATTTTCAGTGCAGAAGTACCGATCTTCCATTCGAAAAAAGCTGGGAACAGAAGAGGGTGCAAATATTATTGAGTATATTGAAAAAGAAAATAAGCATTAAAAAAGGGCTAAAAAAATCCTCCTACAGCGTTGACTACTTACATTTACAAGAATACTTTTCCTCCCATTAAAATAAGCAACTAATTTTCAATACATTACAGAAAGGGATTATAACTTTTTATACATATCTTACAAATGGTTATCTGCACACCAAGATATATCTTTGCAACCAGCAAATAAACGATATAGTAAGGCATTTATGAAAAAGAAATACCATTGTTTAATTCTTTCTCTATTTCTCATCTTGCTTTATAGCTGCAAGAATCAAAGAAACGATAAAGAAGAAGAAAAGTTTCCCATACCTTTGAAGGATATAACGATCGAAGTAATTCTTAACTTCGATCAAACTCCTTCAACAAGTCTTGCCGAACGCAACGATTCTGCTTACTCACGACGCTTAATAATCGAGATACAGCATGAAGGGGAACGTACAATACGCCAAACAACTGTAGTTCAAAACAACCAACTACCTCATACAATACTCATCAACACGCAGTTAAGGGCATTGAACTATACGCTGGTGGTGTGGAGTGACTATGTAAAAACAGAGCTGCCGACCGACCTCTATTATAATACCGAGAATTTACACTCCATTCGGTATACACAGCCTTATCGCACCTCTCCCTATCGAGAAGCAACCTATGGCACTGCTGCGATCAACCTTGCCGATTTACCAGAGTATGTCTGGAACAATAAAATATCCATTAACGTACAAATGCTACAACCATTGGCACAGTACCAGTTGATCACCACTGATGTACAAAGGTTCTTGGATGCCATAAAAGAAAAGTATATAGAAGAGGGGGATTATGAGACAAGATTCTCATACGGCTTTTATTTCCCAACAGGATTCAACGCACTTACAGGCAAAACAGTACATTCAGAAACAGGTGTCCATTTCACACTCCCACTCATCCTACCTACCGATAATTCACAAGAGTGTATGATTGGTTCGGATTATATTCTGGTAGATAACAATACAGAATCATTTGTTGTACTCCTGATAGAAGTGATCACTACCGATGGAAAAATAATATCAAGTACCGATTTAGAAATTCCTTATAAGCGAAATCAATTATCGATAATAAAGAAAGACCTTATTACCTCCTTTTATTCAGACGGAGGAGTAAGCATAGATCCCGATTTTGATGGAGATACTCTTATCGAAATCAAAAGTTTACGAAAAGATAAAGCCAAATTTTCAATCATTAAAACAAATAATCATTAATCAACAAAAAGTATGAAAAAAAACAAGATGATCTTAGCTATTGCTATGATATTCATGTATCTATTGTCAGCATGCAACCAAGAAGAAGTAGCTCAAACCCCAACGGTAAAAAGCAAAAAAGTATCAATTGGCGTAAAAACAAACGAGGTAAATACGCGTGCCATACCTGTATACCCTAATCATTCACTACGTTGTATCTTAGAAGTATGGACGACCGATGGAAGACTTGTACATCGAAATGAGCAAATAAGAAGTAGCGGTTCTTCAAATCAAACTTTTATATTTGATTTTGAAGTTGACAAAGGAAATTACTCTTGCCTCTTATGGGCAGACCTAATAGATCTCAATAGAGATGGCGATATTGAGATGACAACACCTAACAGCTATACCCATTATGAAGACGCCTCTTATAAGACAGATAGCGTCAACCATGGATTGAAAACCGTATCAATACTCAAAAGACAAACACAACCTCTTAATTTAGATAATTTATCAGAGATGTATGCCGCATTTAGTGCTACAATGCCACTAGTAAAAGAAGATAACATAACCCGTTGGCGGAATTAAATTAGTGCATATTTAATTTGTCCAATGGGTTTGTTATTAATCTTGTTTATATATTGAAGGATTGTAAGTGCACTAATTTTCCCCGTAATTCTGGTAAACAATCCTTCTGTTTGTTTTGCGTAATTTCTGATTATCATAAATTGATCGCATAATTGTGCAAAAAGCGTTTCAACCCTTTTCCTTGCTTTAGCAAATGGACTAAATACAGGTTTCCAATCTTTTTGATTCGACCGATATGGAACTTCCAACTTGATATTAGCTTTTTCAAATAAATCAAGTTGTATGGCTGCTCCAATATATCCACGATCACCGATGATGGTGCAATTCTGAAGGTTACACTTTACGTCTTTCAAATAATGAATGTCGTGAACACTCGCCTTTGTCAG
>NZ_HG726021.1:0-58306 GCF_000499785.1 Bacteroides neonati
GCTTTACTACGCAAGTGCCGGGCGACAATGCTACGGACTGGCTCAAATCTATATCAAAGGGCGATACTGGCGCAACAGGTGCCACCGGAGCGGTAGGCCCAACAGGGGCAACGGGTCCTACAGGATCACAAGGTATACCGGGTACATCTCAATTCTTTCATGTACGCTATTCTACTGCTGCCAACGGTAACCCAATGCTTACCACACCAAGCACCTACATCGGCACCGCTGTAACCTCTAGTTCAACCGCTCCCACATCGTATACCTCATACGTTTGGGCGCAATTCAAAGGCTCGCAAGGTCCAGCAGGTACAAACGGTATTGCAGGTCCTGCAGGTGTAGATGGAAGAACAAGCTTCCTACATATCAAGTACTCGGACAATGGTACTACCTTTACCGCAAACAATGGTGAGACTCCGGGTGCATGGATCGGTCAGTATGCGGACTTCGAGCGGGTAGATAGTACTGTATTTGGAGCGTATACTTGGACGAAGGTAAAAGGTGATACAGGAGCAACAGGTGCAGTTGGCCCAACGGGTGCCACGGGAGCAACAGGAGCCACAGACCCTACGGGTTCGCAAGGTATCCCCGGCACATCGCAGTTCCTGCACGTTCGTTACTCTGCCAATGCCAACGGTAATCCGATGGTGACCACTCCCAACACTTATATCGGTATAGCGGTCACAGGAAGTTCGACAGCACCTGCTGCCTACACCTCATATATGTGGGCACAGTTCAAAGGTTCACAAGGTCCAGCAGGTACAAATGGTATTGCAGGTCCAGCAGGTGCAAACGGGCAAACATCTTATTTGCATATAAAGTACTCGGATAATGGTACGACTTTCACTGCAAACAACGGTGAAACACCCGGGCAGTACATTGGTCAGTATGTCGATTTTACTCAAGCCGACAGCATGACTTTTTCGGCTTATACATGGACGAAGGTAAAGGGCGATACGGGTGCAGTTGGGCCAACGGGTCCTATCGGTCCCATCGGTGCAACAGGAGCTACCGGTGCAACAGGTCAAGTTGGTCCCGTTGGACCAATCGGCCCCACAGGTGGCAAAGGTGATAAAGGGGACAAAGGTGACGCCATTGCATCCTCTTACATGAATGGAGTCATGAAGTATGCCGATCCGTTTTTTCGGACAAGTGCAAACTCCACGAACCGATATAATAATTCCGGTGGTACTACCAGCATTTGGGAACGGTTAGTAAAGCCCGATGGCGTGCCGGGTCCAAGTGGCTATTATATGAGATATCGGTATTTAGGTGGTGGTTCAACTTCACCCGGACTCGGTGGATTCTATTTCGGCACGCAGACCTATAGGCATTGTGAGTTTATTGCTCGTATTATAGCCAATATCCCCAAGGGGTATACCATTAATTATGCGACCAATGCGTCAGGCGATAATCCTATTTCGGAGTGGTTGACGCCCAACATCGGCACCGGCACTTATACCGAATACGTTTACCGTGTCAAATGTTCCGGTACGGGTACATTCTCTAGTGGTATGTTCTTCTTTTTTGTTGGACCTGACGTTGCATTTAACGTTGAAGTAGCCTATGCCACCGTATTCGACACGATGGCCAATGATCGTACTACCTACATTGATTCGAACGGAGTGTATACCGGTACACTCGTTGCACAGCAAATAACTTCTACCAATGTCGTCTTTGGTACGGCTAATATAGGAGACGGTACCATTACCAATGCTAAGATTGCCACTTTGGATGCCGGTAAGATTAATACCGGGTTTCTGAATGCGGCTCGTATATCAGCCCTATCAATCACTGCCGATAAAATAGCCGGCGGTACTATTACTGCTGATAAGCTGAATGCTGCTAACGTACAGGCTGCTTTGGTCACAGCTAAAGCAATAGAATCGTTGGATATAACAACCGGGCGGCTAACTGTAACGGACGGTGCTAAGATCGGCGGTATGATCATTGAAAACAATATGCTTAAAGGTGGTAGCATGGTATTAACGGACGGTGCTAAGATCGGAGGATTTACGGTTAATGGGGGAAGCTTAACATCATCCGATAGTACGGGTAGAATTATGATTGGAGATGATATGATACGCTTCTTACGTATTAACGACAGCGATATTGCACCTATGCTTTCTATCAGAAACGATAAAGGAGACGGCTGTACTATTACAGCTGACAACTCAGGTGCAACTGCATTATATGTGAGGTCTAACGGTGGCGGAAAAAGCCATGCAATTAAATCGTACGGGGGGCACATCTTTGGTCAGCGACCAAGTGAGGTTTGGAACGCGCCCGGTGTGCTATGGTGTGGTCAGTATAGTTGTTCAAACTGGAATCCTAGACTAGTAAGATCATGGGGAGACGGATTGACTGTCACAGGTATAAGCCGACAAAGAGCCGGGTGTTACACAATAACACATAATCTTGGTCATGTAGATTACTTTGTTCATGCGATTGGCAATGCTCAGATTCGCGATAATTGGAACTGGTGGAATACTACGGTCAGTTTTTTCGGGCATAGTGCGAGCCAATTTTCCTTATTGTTTAAAGATGATGGCGGAAGTGAGAAAGATCCGGCAGAATTTCAAGTGATGATATTCGGTAGAAACAAGTTTTAATAAATTTAATAACAACAAAATTATGAAAATCGATTTTAGACAAATTGAGGTGAAAGACATTGATGGCGGTCCTCGATGGAAGAAGGTGAAAGATGAAAATGGAGAACTTCACCCTTTGGAAGGCATCCCCGAAGTTTATGACATTTCTAAGGATTTGGGCAATGTGATTTACAATAACACACCCGATCTTGGCGAAATGGAACTTGGACGCGAAATCTATAGGAATGGTGAGGTCGATATAGATGCACAACAGGCAGTTGTGCTGAATAAGTATATTCGTATGGGTCTTGTAGCCTTCATTCAAGAGTCTGTTTGCCCTATATTAGACAATATTATTAATCAAAATCAATCAAAATCATGAATCAAGAAGCATTAGCGAGACGATTATCCTTATTGGATAGTCTCTCATTCATCAAAGTATCCTCAGGTGAGGTACGTCAACTCAGAGTAATCAGAGGTGAGAATAGAACTAAAATAGTTGCTCCCATTATCGAAGAGTTAACTACTAATGTCGATCAAGAAAAGGCCGGTTATATTCAGAAGCTACTTGTCGATCACGAGTATAACGAAGAGGGAGAATGTGTCTCTATCTTACAAGGAGAAGAAAGAGCACAGCTTGAGTCTGCGTTAGTTGACTACTTTGTAGCCGGAGGGGAGTTATAAACCAAACGAAAAACCGCCCGACCTATCACAGACCGGGCGGTTTTTCCACTAACTTAAATATAGCTACGTAATGAATTTATGACTAATTAATTCCTCACACTGCAAAGATAGGGCATTGATTATCTGCGCACAATCGCTTTATGTAGGTATAGTTTAAGTTAGTGTAATTATAACAAGGTAGTATAATCGTAAATAAAGAGTAAATGGATGAAAGGAATGTGATTGGAGGTATTACCACCGCTGCCTTAAGCGGTTGTATTGAGTTCTTGGAGCCGCTTCGGTGGTTCTTCTTGCTGGGGTTAATTCTCATCCTTGCCGACCTACGGTTCGGGATTAGTGCGGCCAAGGTTCGCAAGGAGAAGGTTCGCACGTCACGGGCTGTCAGAAGAACTATAAACAAGATTATTGATTATCTGTGTTGGATTTTCACGGCTGGAGCATTGGGGGCAACGTTTGGTGTCTCTTTTGGCATCACCACCTTGCCGGCACTGGTGATGCTTGTTGTGTACGGCATAGAGATCAACTCTTGCTTCGCTAATTATTTTGAGGCGAAGGGAAAGAAGATCAAGGTAAATATATTCAAGTTCTTCGCTAAGAAGAGCGATATCATTGAAGTAGAAGAGGAGGAAACAAAATGAAGTATTTTACACTGAAAGAATTGAGTCATAGCGATACGGCCTTGGCTCGCGGTATTGATAATTATCCCACTGCGGAAGCGATCAGCAATCTGACTGAGTTAGTAAACAATGTGCTCGATCCGTTGCGCGAGAAGTATGGCAAGCCCATACGGATAAGTTCCGGCTATCGTTGTCCTTCACTGAATCGGAGTGTTAACGGCGCTACATCCAGCCAACACAGGTTAGGCCAGGCGGCTGATATCACCGTTGGTAGTAAGGAGGGAAACCGGGCATTGTTTGAGATCATCCGTAGAGAGTTGCCGTTTGATCAACTGATAGACGAAAGGGACTTTAGCTGGGTACACGTGAGTTATAAGAAGAGTGGTAACAGGAAACAGACGCTGAAGCTATGAAACGGGAAGAGTTGAAAGTAAGTGCATGCTTTATGCTTGCGCTTATTGTTGCGTTACTTATGTGTTGCGGTTCTTTGATTTCATCGTGTGGTAGTAGTAAATCTTCATCTAAGCAACAAACATCAATCGAATCCGGGAGCCAAACCAATCGGAAAGATACTGCTTCACTCAACGAGCAGAACAAAAAGGTCGAGACCGAAGACGTCGTTGAGGAGACGGAAGAGGTTACTACTGTCTATGATACAAGCAAGCTAGCTGACCCATCAACCGGTAAGTCTCCTGTTCTCTCTGAGACGAAAAAGAATACGAAGAAGGGTACCAATAAGAAAAAGGAAGAAAGTAGCAATACGACGCTTAATCAGTCCAGCATGGAGCACTCAAATGATAGTACTAAGGTTAAGGATGCCAGAGAAGAGGATAAGCAGAAGCAAGAAACGACGGTACCAAGGCAGATTGGTGGGATTATCTGGGGAGTGGTCGCGCTGATCGGACTTGTGATTATTTTAGGATGGCTGGTGTATAGGTGGAGAAAGAAATAATTTCTATCGAAATTAATATGTAGAATGTAGGTCGTAATACTACCACCTACATTTGCACAATTATTTATTTTTCACATTTGTTGGTAACGAAAACCGGGAAAAACTAAAAGTGATTTATACTTTAATATAGAAACACCTTACAAAACGAATAATATGGCCGAGTGGTATCGGTCCGATAACAATATTAAAGCTCTGTCTGAGTAATTGCCTGCATACCACTTTAGGGCAATGAAAGGATGGAGTTTTTACTTTCAGCGCTACCAAACGTGGCGGTAAGATGGTATTAGGCAGGAGTTGTCGGACAACTCTATGGTTGGTAAGAGTAATATTAAAATTTATAGTGTATGAATGAACTGATTAAAATCACTGAGAGAGATGGAAAGAAGGCAGTAAGCGCACGAGAATTGCACTCTTTCCTGGAGAGTAAACAAGAGTTTGCCAATTGGATTAAGAATCGTATTGATAAGTACGATTTAGTCGAAAATGTAGACTTTGTTCGCTTGACAAATTTATCAAGCGAAAGTCAGGGGCGAGGGGGATTGAATAGAGTGGATTATGTTCTTTCAGTCGATGCCGCCAAAGAATTATCAATGGTTGAAGGCAACGAGAAAGGGAAACAAGCACGGAAGTACTTCATTAAAATGGAAGAGATAGCAAGGAAAGGTGCTTTGATTGTTCCCGACTTTTCTAACCCGGCAGAAGCAGCACGCGCATGGGCCGATGAATACGAGAAGGGGCAAAGAGCGAATTTGCTTCTTGAAGAGAAAACAAAGCAGCTTGATGAATCAAAAGAATGGTTCTCTATAAAAAGATGGGCGAAAGATCACGGTATGAACTGGCGAAAAATCAGCTGGAGAGTACTGAAAGCATTATCTTTCGAAAATGGATATGAAGTAAAGAAGGTCTTTGACGCAAACTACGGACAGGTGAATATCTACCATAAGGATGTGTTCTTGATGTATAGTCGCTCGATTGCATAGATTGCATTACTCTTCTCTCTAAGAAATTAACGCCCCGTCTACCAACGGGGCTTTTTCGTCTTCATGTGAAAATTTATCGAATATAGAAAAGCGGCTAAGCTTTTCATACGGCTATCTCATTTATTTCAATAAAATATGTATCTTTATCGCAAAAAAAAAGAATATGAGCACAGAGCTTATTATATCAATTTTGGGAGCATTTGTCGCAATTGTTGTATCCATTATAGGGGCATATCTTGCTAACAGAAATAGTGTTATTCTCCAAAATCGAAAATTAAAGGAGGTGTACTATATAAATTTTCTTAGAGCGTTGTCAGGATATGCACGCAATAATGGTACAGATAAGCATAAAATAGCACTTTCAGCATACTCAGAGGCCAGAAATGAATTGTTGTTAACTGCTAGCTCTGACGTTATGCGAAAATTAGATGAGTATGAGAAAGGAGTAATTGGACAACCCGCCGAGATTCATGATATCTATTTTACAAAACTGATTAAGTCCATTAGAGCCGATTTGAAATTAGGCAACAAAGATTTGCCTATAGTTGGTTTAAAGAAATAATTATCAGAAGTGACGTTTTTTATTTAGTTTTATAGTACTTATGAAAAATATAGTTTATATAGATGGGACTGTCGTTGTTGAACGCTGTATGTTTTATTCAAAAGATATTATGATATACGCCGGAGATGAATTTAAAGCAAATGCTGAAATAATAACTCCACCAGAAGGCATTTTAAGAATTAAAGAAGATTATGGGTCTATCTTTACATATTATTATATAAAAGGAGATTTTGTAATTTATGGTGTGGAGGATGGAAATGCTGTCTTTTTTTTTGATAATCATGATTTTACATATAATCTTTATAAAGAAAATATTGCTAAAGTAAGAAAGATGATTGAAAGCATTGTTGCTTCAGAAGATCTTGTTAACTTATTTTTTCAGCAGCAATTCATAAGTATATTTGGAGCACTGGAAAATTTCCTCTTTAACACTTTTATGAGGCAGGTGTGTAATAACTACAATTTATACAACCGTGTAATATCTCGAAAGGTGAAGATTCTTGTGCGTGATAAAAAAAGTGAAGCAAGAAAAATTTTAGATGGAAAAGATTGCCTTAATAAGGAGAAAGTATTCATTGAGAAAGTTCAGAGAGTTGTTTTTCATAATCAAGAAAAGGTTACAGCTTTATACGAAGCTGCATTTGATGTAAATCCAGGAATGGCAAACTTGGAACCTGAACTAAAAATTCGACATGACCTTGTTCACAGGATTGGATATACTATTGATGGAGCTTTGGTTTTAATAGATAGAAAACAGATAGATTTGCTTTTAGAGAAAGTTGATTCTATAGTAGAGAAAGTGACGTGTCGGATTAGGAGAATGAATGTTTAACTAATCCCATTGCGTCTCCTAAATTAGTCCTACTTCCTCGGAAACGGGGCTTTTTCGTTATACAATATTCCCCGAAAATTATATGCTGAAAAATACAATATTTGGAGCGAATTATATATAGCCCGGAAATAAATACTGCATTTCCGCAAATCTATAACGCTTTCAAGAAAATCCTTCAATAACGAAATACACTGTATTGTCTTTTTCTTACCTTTGCGTCTGGACTAAAGAATCTATACCATGGAAGAGCAAAGCAATCTATCTCCTGAACAAAGCCAAGAAGAACAATCTTCTAAGCGTCCAGATAACTGTGTACCTGATAGTTTTAAAGGACTCCCAATAGATGGTCTAATCGGAGGACCTTTAAGAGCAGCTGCTGAAGCACAACAAGAATTTGCAAATAGTACAAAAGAATTCTTGAAAAAAATGGCAGCTGAAGAAAATAAAGGACAATAGATATCTTGTGTTGATAATACGCTATTTTCTTTTGTCTTGCTTCCTCGGAAGTGGATTTTTCTTTTTTCTGCGAAAGTTCAAAACTTCTTTTGTACATTTGCACGTCTCAAATCAGATTGCACATAGATTAATGTGATGGGAGGCTATTTTTTAACATTAATAATATTATGAAAACTGACAAAGATAATTTGGCTTGTGATATGTGTTTAGTTGACAAGATCACTGGAGTATCTATTGACTTAGAAAAACAAAAGTTTTTAGGGGTTAATAGTTTGCTGAAAACCTTCATAGCAAAAGTGGAGGAAGAAAAAACTAAACTACCTTATCATATTAATATAATTGATATGATAGGAGCTAATGAGAATGCTCACAGCAAAATTTTAGAACATTTGCTTAAGCAATCTAACAAGGAGCGATTTGAAATATTGGAAAGTTTATTAGACTATATCGTGTCAAACACTCCAGACTTTAAATTAAATGTATCTTCTCCTTCTATTACAGCAGAAAAACAACGAATAGATGTTCTTGTACTAGATAAGGAATACGCCCTTATTTTTGAGAATAAGATACATAATGCAATTGATCAAGAGCGCCAATTAAGTCGATATATTGATAAAGTGACTGAGTTAGGGTATAAAAAAGAGCAGATTTATATTCTCTATCTATCACGTGATGATGGTAAATCCCCAAATGATGATAGCTGGGGTAAATATAAAGACTTATTTGAAAACAGATATATAAGACTGACTTACCGGAATCATATTTTACCTTGGTTACGAGACTTTTTGTTGCCTAACATTAGAATCAAAGATGTTTATTTAAAAAGTTGTGTAGAGCAATATATCGATCATTTAGAAGGATTATTTTCATTACGAAATATACAAAAAAACATGAATAAGGAACTAAAAAAACAAATTTCTGAAGTGCTAGGACTTGGTGTTTCACCAGAGCAAAATCACTTTATTTTGGACGAAAAGATAAAAGAAGTGAATGCTATCCGCGACCAATTAGCTATTATGCAATCTGAAAATGAAAGAGAGTGTTGGGCGGAATGGAGTAAGAGATTGAAAATAGATTTCCCTGATTTAGAATCAATGAATTATATTGATGATAGAAATTACCCTAAAATTGGAGTAAAACTTTCTTGGAATAATATACCTTTTTCCGTATTGATTGAAAAAGATAATAATTCCAATACTATCTATTATGGTATTGGGCGCCATTATTCTTCTGAAAATATTATTGATGAATTGAAAGCACATATGACGTCTATACTGGATGGATTTAAAGCTAATGAATGGTGGTATAGTTGGAAATATACATCTTTTGAAGATGGTTATAGAGATCTAAGTAATTATATTAAGGAAGTCGTGAGGCATGTTGATGATTGTAAATAAATATTGTGATATATTTAATAAGATTTACAGGCAGCCCAATAAGCTGCCTTTATTCATTTCGTGCTCCCGGTCGCAAACCCTATCAGCACCATATACCCCCACCTTGCGCACTCACTGAGCAGTGTCGCCAATTTTGGCATCTTCTGAGGGTGTTATGTGTATAATTTCCCCAACTTGTGTACCGATCCTCACTGTTTCCCCAATAACGAGCTATGTCCATGATTTGTTATGTCGCTGATAACGAGTGCTTATACTGTTTTACTTGCCTTGTGGCATGCCCTTTGCTTTGTAGTTAGCATAAGAGTTCAATAAAAGTATTAACGATAAACACTTACGATTATGAAAAAGTTATTAGTAGCAGTAGCAATGGTCATGGGATTGGGAACTTCAGTAGCATTCGCTTCAACATCGGTAGACAGCACGGCTGTTGCACAGTCTCAACAGAACCCACAGGATGAGTTCAAGAGTATAGAAGCCAAAGAGCTTCCATCGGAAGTAATGAACGCACTAGCCAAAGACTTTGACGGTGGAACGATTAAAGAAGCCTTCGTCGCTGAGAAGGCATCGGGCAAAATCTTTAAGGTGGTAGCCGTAGCAAAAGACGGACAAGAGTCAACCGTATTCTTCAATGAGAAAGGGGAGGCAGTATCAGAAACAGGTGAGTTGATTCAGCAGGCTCAGGCTCCCGCACCGGAAGAGCCTACAGCACCCGAACAATCGGCTGAATAAACATTAGCAAGACTTCACTAAAAAAGGCAACTCAGAAAATGGGTTGTCTTTTTTAGTATGATACTTTTATTGATTTGCACAGTTGGTTATGCTCTATCGGTCTTGTTTTTTCGGTAGATATATAAGCACTGCTTTTTTCGAGGTAATCCGATTGTTAGGTATGCTCTGCCTTTACTACACCTCTGCCTAAACCGATCAGTAGGTCATTGACGTGTATGTGGAAGATTATTTCGGACAGTTGGTACGGCTCTTTCTCATTCAATAACGATAGTGACAAGTAGAAGAAATAAACTTTTTTTGTATGAATGTGTTAAGAAACACTCAACATTTTATTGTTGGGTGTTTCTTTGTGATTAACTTTGCAAAAAAAATAATGACTATATGAAAAAGTTTACAGAATTAGTAATAGAGTCGGAGGAAGTATATCTCATTCAATTATTAGACAAATTGAAAAAAAACGATTCTAAACAATTTGTCTTCGAGAAAAAGTTATCCGAAGAGTATGCGCAAAATATTTTTGCTCAGGAAAATCAAGTGGCTTGTTTCAAAACCACTTCAAAAAAACACTTCGATTCTAAAATATGGATTGTAGCAAATAATGCAAAGTTTAAAGTTACTAATATCGTGTCAAACACAATTTCGGATTTGGGTATTGATAGATATAACAAAGTGATGAATGATTTTTATTATGATTTTCTAAAAAACTATTTAGACCAACGATACAATGTCCATTATTCAGGTGAAATGATTTCTATGGATTCATTAATTAGTCCGAAAGCGTATGAAGCATTATCGAGATGGGAAGCAACTTGCAATAAATCAAACCCAATAGGATATGCTTATGATGAAGCATTATGGTTTGAATTTTTAAAACAAATAGTAGAAAATAACGACGAATTAAATGCTTCCGATTTTGAGAAATGGTTAATTGAAGACAAAGGCTGGAATCAATCTTATATTAACCATGAAGTAAATGACTTAACTCTGTACTATGAATATAGTATTGCTTTATTAAAATATTATGAAAATAGCAAATAGAGGGAGTTTTTATCTATCAGTCTTTTTGAGTAAAATAATACAGAGACCTATTATTTTTTGGGACACTTGCGCTCTCTTGGACATTCTAAGAATAGCGGATAGAGAGAATATTAACGCGTATGATAACTACCAGTATATTTTAGAAAAAATCAACAATGATGAGCTTATTTCAGTAACTTCAGAACTTGTTCTATATGAGTATAATAATCACATACAGGAAATAGAAAGTGAATTTCGCCGGAAGCAAACATCTGCCCAAGATATTATCAAGAAATATTGCGCTTTTCAAACTGATGAACACTCCGCAAATATACTTGGAAGTATAAATAGTCTTGATGCAATTACAACGTTCGTTAATTTCTCTGAAATACTATGGTCTAAAACATATATTCTTCGAGAACAAAAGACGTATCAACAATTTGCTCATTTTAGAACAAAACATAAATTTGCCCCAGCACATAAGAAAGGAGAATATAAAGATTGCTATATTTGGGGAACGTGTATGAAATTAGCAAATAGGAAACCTTGGGACGTTCCTGTACTTTTTTTTACAAAAAACACTGATGATTATTGCGATATTAATAACAAAAGAGATTTAGATTCACGGATTAGTGATGATTGTAATCAAAACGGAATAAAAGTTCTATTAAATAGTGGTAGTGTTAGAGGTGAATTAATTAATTTGGGAATATAATTGTTTTTTTTGCTACTTTCTTCCCCGCATATGATCATGGAAAGTAGCTGGGCGGTAGTTCTGTAAGCCCCCGATAATGTATCCGTTTTGTTATTAAGACGTTTCGGTCAAATATTGCTCAGTTGTATGACTTTAGAGAGAAGTTAGAACAGGGTTAATGGATTGCCTATTTAATGAAAATATAAAGGCTACTGCACTATACAGTAGCCTTCTTTTGTATTCTTGTATTGGTTGATATAATCGATAACCTTATGTTTCCTTCATCTATCTCTTTATACCGAGTTCCGAATCAACTCTATATTCTTCATCTCCAAAAGCAGCACACATGAGGATAAAACGTTCTCTAACTCCCATATTGGTATACCTGTTTACTGCACTGCTGTTTTTCGCATGGAGGCCGGCCGCATATTTATCAACTTGTACTTTATTCATCAAATCTACATGTGTTTTACGCGCTATTTTACTACTCGCAACTTCATATATGGATTTGTATTCATTGAGTTTCAATGTAGTATTGAACATTGCGACTTTCCGGTTGATTTCACAGTATTCAAGTAGTTTTTTTATCTGATAATTGTATCCAGTTTCACCATTTCCATCAGGATAATAGGGTAACAAAGCATTGTTTGACAGTTCGCCTTTATACTTCATAATAATATCATAAGCAATGCGAATAATAGGAGTTTTAATCTCAGTGCGTATAAGTCCATCTTTGTGTGTTTTCTGAGGTAAGTAATGAATGTAAGGTATTCCTTCTTCAATGCCAATATTGTCAAAAGTAAACCGCCTAAAGTCTCCCACACGGCATCCGAAACAACATTGCACTATAAATAAGTCTTTTACTCGCTGTAGCGATTCCAGACATTCTTTTGTTAAGAGCATATTAAATTCTGCTTTAGTAAGAAATACTGGCTCGTCGTATTGTTGTTTCATTATCGCTTCCTTTTCTTTTCCTATCTTACGGAATGGAGAAACAGGAATAATGTCGTTACTTTCAAGTTCAACCATGAACGCTTGTAATAATAGAAGCTTTTCAGCAATTGTATTCTGACTTCTTTCTTTTGACGGTTTATTTCTGTTATTCATATCCACATATAAGCCGGGATATTTTTCAACTAAAGTGTATTCAGTACGAAGAAAATCACGGAATTTGAGAATTCGTTCTTTATTGAAATCCTCTACCGGACACCTATCTATTCCGTTGATGATAAAGAATCGTGTTAATTCCCGGATAACTACATCATAGTGTTTTTTTCTACCTAATCCTATAACACCTGTGTCTAACCATCCATCTACATAACGCTGGAACATTTCGCATAGTGGCTCTTTCTTATCGTCTTTTTGAATATACTTCTCCGGATTGTGATACTTATCAATATAGACAACAAGTTCATCCTTTGTAATGGATTTATTTGTCTCACAGAAATTGATAATCGAAACAGTTAGATTCGATAAAGTCGTGCTCGCATCTAGCATCTCTTTCCGTGTCCCTTTTCCATCTTCGGCACGTGGTAAAACTATTACCCCGTTTTTAAACCTATTTGGATAAACAAAGATGCCTGACTTTACTCTTAGTCTTATGTCTCTGTTTACATTCACTCGAAATAAAAGTTCACTCTTACCACTTCCATTTACTAATGATGAAATACTTACGTCAATTTTTGCCATATTTCTTATATTGAAGATATGCACAAAAGTAAATAAAGTGCGGACAAACAACAATTATTTTGTCCGCAAACTTGCAATATTATGAAATATAGTGCACAACTATGCAATGATAGAAATTTATAAAGTGCTGATAAATAAGAGAAGTATGATTTGTGCTGTTTTATTTAATTTCATATATAGAATCGCTTCGGAATCACAATAGAAAACCGCAAATAGCTTGTAATAAAGCTTTTGCGGTTTTATTTTTGTCTACTGACACAATATTCCCATAACTCTTATAGGACGGAAAAAGGGATCATACCGAAAAAGATAAGCCGGAAACGTTGAGTCGAAAGATAAGACGTATATCCTATACACTGTGTGGATAATTTCCCCACTTACTGTGTACTTTCTCCACTGTTTCCACATCTATACAACTCCTTCTTTTTATATAAATTATTAATTTATAGTTGTTTGTGGTTTTTTTATTTCTGGCATATACTTTGTCATTTAACTTATTAATGGGGTGCCGATCTCTTTCATCGGTAGCCTCTTGCTTGATGCATCTTAATACCACTGTATTGATTGATATGATGTATTAATTAATAGAATGATTCAAAAATGAAGTAAAGCTAATATTGCTATGAACAAAGTAAAACAATCTTGTGCGGTGATTTGCCTTTGTGTGCTGCCGTTCCTTGTTTCGTGTATAAAGAAGAATACTGTTCAAGAGCCAAGAGATTTGTCTGACTCTACGATGACCTCCGATACGATATTCTACGTAAAAGGAGATGTTGCAGCCCCTGAAATCAATAAACATACCATAGCCATTGTCGCTGATGAAAGATGTAAGATTCATCTTGCATCCGATCATCCCGGACTTATATATGTCGTTCAATACGAGGATGGCATGAACCTGACAGGACAAACCTATTCAACTTGGGAGGGTGAGATGAAGCAAGGCATATATACTATTACCGTTGGGTGGATGAGAGGTTCGGACAGCACCCCCAATACGGAAACATCCTATTCACTGTTGGTACAAAAGCCGTTATAACGATGAAGCTTTTTATCGTAGAGAAAGTGCGGATGTTTATAAGATTTTTTTTTGAGAATATATAAGCTAAGTATTTAGTATGTTTTACCTCTAATTTAAAACGTTTTGTTATGAAAAAAATGATCGCTTTGGTCACGTTTAGTGCTATTGCATTAACCGTTTCTGCTCAGAAGTTGATAAATGGCAGTAAGCTTACCGACAATTGGTCTGTTGGGCTTAATGCCGGTGGGGTTACTCCACTTACCCATAATCCTTTTTGGAAAAGTATGCGCCCTGTAATGGGAGTGGAGCTCGGCAAACAATTGACTCCCATCTTTGGCTTTGGTTTTGAAGGGATGTGGTCGGTCAATACAAGTCGAAGTTCTACGGTATTTGACTACTCCAATGTGAGCCTATTGGGTAAGGTTAACTTGAATAATCTATTCGGGGGATACCTTGGCACGCCTCGTACTTTCGAAATAGAAGCCGTTGCCGGAGCCGGGTGGTTACATTCATACGTGAATGGGCAAGGTGATGAGAATTTTATATCCTCTAAAGTCGGTTTGAATTTTAATTTCAATTTAGGAACAGAGAAGGCTTGGACAATAGCTGTGAAACCTGCTCTGGTCTATAATCTGGATGGAAATATGATGTTCGGACAAGGACGTTTCAATGCCAATCATGCCGGTGTGGAGCTGACTACCGGTTTGATTTATCATTTCAAAGGTAGTAATGGTAAGCACCACATGACATTGGAAAGGCCTTATAGTCAGTCTGAGGTAAACGGGTTGAATGCGGAGATCAATGAGTTGCGTGCACAAGTTCAAGAAGGTGTTCATGCAAACAATTCGTTGGATGCTGCTAATCGCCAGATCGCTCAGTTGCTGGGCGAGTTGGATTATTGTCGCAATCAGAAACCAACTCTAAAAACGGTGACGAAAACGAGCCAGACTTTGGAATCTGTTGTTACCTTCCGTCAAGGAAAAACCTTGGTTGATGCATCGCAACTTCCGAATGTAGAACGTATAGCAACCTATATGAAGAGTCATCCGGCAGCTACTGTTACAATCAAAGGATATGCCTCTCCCGAAGGCAGTGCCGAGATAAATGCAAAAATAGCCTCTCAGCGAGCGGATGCGGTTAAATCGCTTCTTATCAGTAAGTATAAGATTGCGGTAAGTCGCATTGTAGCAGAGGGTCAGGGAGTGGGCGATCTGTTTTCAGAGCCTGATTGGAACCGAGTGAGTATCTGTACTCTCAATGAATTGGAGTAAACCTTTCTGTCAATATTCTGTTTTTCTTTCGATGACCAGGCGGCCTGGCTTATGATCTTTATGGGTCGGCAAGGCAATGTTTGGAGAACTGCTACGGATATTCCAAGGGTATCCGTAGCTTTTTCTATTCATACCCTGCATCATTATGTGCCGGCACGCAAACGAATATCATTTTCTGTGTATAAAGTCTACAATGTGTGTACTTACCCCCCCATTATTTCCCCAATGTGGATTTCTCCGTATTTTCATGTAAGTTGTTGATAATTAAAAGGTAAGTGGCTGTTCTGTATTCTGGCACGTCCTTTGTTATATAGTTAGCATAAGAGTTTAACAACAGTATCAACATTAAAAACATACGATTATGAAAAAGGTATTAGTAGCAGTAGCAATGATTATGGGATTGGGAACTTCAGTAGCATTCGCTTCAACATCGGTAGACAGCACGGCTGTTGCACAGTCTCAACAGAACCCGCAAGATGAGTTTAAGAGTATAGAAGTCAAAGAACTTCCATCGGAAGTAATGAACGCGCTGGCCAAAAGCTTTGAGGGGGGAACGATTAAGGAAGCTTTCGTTGCCGAAAAAGCATCGGGCAAGGTATTTAAGGTAATAGCCGTATCGAAAGACGGGCAGGAGTCGACCGTATTCTTCAATGAAAAAGGAGAATCAGTAACAGAAACAGGTGAACTGATCCAAGTAACCCAAGCTCCGGCAAAGGAAGAACCAACAGCATCGGAACAACCGACTGAATAAACCTTAGCTAAAATCTGATTTGCAAAGGCAGCTCATAATGGGCTGCCTTTGCTCATAGTAAGCTACTATTTATTGTGTCCGGGCGCATATCGCTTTGCCGATTTTTCACCGGTCATTTTCTTCACTTGTCCGGGAGGAATCGTTTTCACTTTGTTTGGTTTGGCTTTCACGTAAACATGGCTTGAACATGATGAAAAACTAAGACTTATGGCTACGATACAGATGAGGGGTAAAAAAACAGCTCTCATATAATAAATTGGTTTAAGTTGATAATCGGTTCAAATATACGTAATTTCGTTAGTAAAGCAAGAAATTCGATTATGTATTTGACGAAGCTGTGCGATGCTCAATCGAATAGTCTACGGCAACACATACCAGTATTCCGATGGTATAACATATCATATCGGACCATAAAAAACCATGCCCAAAGATCAACGCTCCAAGTGTATTACTTCGCACCATATTTGCCCAGTCTGCTTGATATAGCTGGCTGAATTCTATGCCATAAGAAAAAAGTAAAGAGGCAATGCCCGTTTTCATTACAGATACCGGGACGAACAGAAAACGTAGCCCCAAATAGACCATAGCCGCCCAGAGTGTATCACCTGCATAAGCTGCGATGAACTCGGGCAATAGATCACTATACCTTCGCGAAGCCAGTCCTGCCAGTATTATCAGGAACGTGGCAGCTAAATAAACCCAACGTTTATACCTCACACTTAAGTTTTTAAATACACGCAAAATTATAAAAAGCAACAAGATTCCGTTTGTGTTTCTCATCGTATACAAGGAAATAGGGATGAGAAATAACAGCTTGTTATATACATACTTAATTCTTTGAAAAAAGCTGGTGGCTTTCTACAAAAAGATCGCCGGCTTTTTCAAATTTCCCACGAGCTTTTTTCAAAAGCCCGCCAGGTTCTCCGACTTTATTCGCGGGCCTTACAAATCAGGCAAAAACAGTTTGGTCACTATGTTTAAAAAGGGTTGAAATCTGCTCGGAATAAAGTTCCCCTATCAGTCCGATGGTTTATTCCCTTTTATTCTTTGCCCTGGCCTTTTCTTCTACACTTTCCGACTGTTTCTTCAAGCGATTTAGCTTCCATCGGTTCCAGAAGAAGAGTTCGTTCCATTTATTAAAGTCCTTTTTATACATAATACCAATTCCTTGTGTTGTCAGATTGGTTTTGGTGTAATAGCGATCATTCGTTTCGTTATATGCTTTCAAGCGTACCTCACCCGAACGGTTGAGTAGCCATTCTGCTTCGAAATCGCCCACAAAGTTGGTATTGGCCAATGGGTTATCGCGATACCCGAAATTTCCGTTAATGAGCAGGCGATTATTGAGCAGTTGTGCCGAGAGGATACCTTCGAATGTTTCGAGCTCGGAGAAACCTTTATCTCCCGTACTCAGGTTGGTTCCGAAATTCCAGTTATTGTTGTTGATGACCTGTGATAACATATTGTTAAGCTGCCCCGATAAGGTAGAAGACAGTACTGAGGTCATCATACTCGAACCTTGGTTGGTATTGGTATTGTCTTGCATATAAAATTTGCCGATACCCAGCAGGTAGAGCATTTGCATATTCATCTGCTCCTCGGTGCTGATGTAGTTGCGCACTATCGCTTGTACATCGTCGCGCTCGTTCGGAATCTCTATACCCAACTTAATGGTAGGCCGCAGCAGAATGCCGGTGAGGTTCATCATACAATTCACCCGCACGTTGGGCTGTTGTGTGAGAGATCCTCCTTCGGGAATCAGGTCGTTCAACGAAGCTGATGCCACGGTATAGGTTGCCTTGATATCAAGTGTAGCATCAAGCGGAGGCCCGTTGAAGGTAATCGTACTTCCGTTTTCGATGATAAAGTCTTTACGTATAATTTCCTGCAAGCTGAATTTATAGATACCTTGATCGATGTGATAGTTACCAAACATTTTCACATCGCCTTTATTGTAAAACTCCGTACGGATATTGCCCGAACCGCGTCCGCTGATGTAGTCGCCAGCAATGGGATCCATAACGATCTTCATAGCCGCATCGGGTGTTACATCAACCAATAGGTTGAGACGGATATTGGCACCGGATTCTCTTTCTTCTTCTTCCTGTTCTTGTTGTGCCTGTTCGTAGTCATTCATCAGGCGGATCGAATCGCGTTGATTACGGGTGGGTGTTTTGTCGACAAACTTTATGAACTGATTGCTGGCAGCCGAGGCAACACTGCCGATGGTATAGGTAAAGGTGGTGTTGCGGTTGGTGGTCATACCCACATTGACATCGAGTCCTTGCGAATCGCCGTTGAGCAAAGCGTTTCCGGTTCCGTAAACGGTTCCGTAGAAAGGCATATCGGGAGATTCTTTCGTATCCATGACCAACATATTGTTGACATCGATGTCAAAACGATACTTCATGTCGCGGAAGTTCTGAAAGTGCAGATAGCCATCCATGCTTCCCTGATGCCCTTCGAGATCGGAGATGCGTATCTTCTTAAAGGTAATGCCGGTAGGAGCCAGGTGGATACTGTCATTCAGTGCAAAGGAGGTATTGAGAATGCCTACTTTGAGCGAAGCCCGGGTCATGACCGACCCATCGAGATTCAGCGCTTTGAATTTTCCGTAGAAATGCACTTTGCCCGTACCTCTCCCTTGAATGTTCTGCACAATGTCCTTCATGTAGAACTCAAGGAACTTGATGTTGAGCGAATCGGCATCTATATAGAGATCGAGCCCGCTTGCCGGTTTTAGGGGATAGATATAGCCATTGACACGTGTCTGGGCGTTGGTGCCGTCTTTGATACGGGCATCCAGAAAGATACCTTCCTTATCGTTATGCCACGCACCGTAGATGTCCATGTCGCCAAATACGCCTTTGTTCAGGCTGAATCGCTTAATAAACAAACGGGTGTCGAGGACGGGCTTCTTAAGTAGTCCGCTTGCATAGGCAGTTCCGGTAGCGTCTCCCTCAAAATCAACATCTTTGATGTTGACCATATCGAATACATACCCCACGTTGATCTCTTTTAGGTTGACGCGGATGGTATCGCTCTCTTTGTCTGATACTCTACCGTTGATGCGTATAAAACGGTCACGGTGGCTGAAGTGAAAGTTATTCACATCGATATGCCCCGAATCGACAACAACCTGCGAAGGGTGTACTTGCCACAGGGTGTCGTTGAGAATCACATCGGTAGGCTGTATGTCGACCACTGCTTTGAGTAGCGGTTTATCTCCGGGGGTACGGAAAAACTTGGCCACAGTGGATAACTCTCCGCTGTAGGTCACGGCAGCATTGTTTCCCCAGTTTATGGTGGTGGTCAGCTCGTCGTCTTTGGCCAACGTGTTAAGCGAAACATTTACAGCTCCATTCTTTTTCATATTCGTAAACCGGGCGTGCGCGCGAAACTGATCCAATGGGTTTTCGCAGATGAATAATCCCGATTCGATAAACATATTGCCATATTGCAGATGCGGAAAATAACCTTCTATCCGTACCCGTTGAGCGGCATCATTAAAGTACCCCTTGATGGTAGAGTGGGTATACACCTTCAGCGGAATATCGAAAACGGTCGATAAGAGATCTGTATTATAGATATTGATATCGAAGGTAAAGTTATTGAGCGATGTTGCTGCTTTCTTTTGTATCGGTATAAGAGAAGGTATGTAGCGGCGCATGATGTTGATCACGCTGGCGGGTACCGTGCGAAAGAGAAAGTCTCCTGCTACATCGGCTGTGATAAACTCAGAGGTGAGCTTCAATTGATTCTTATTACCGGGATGAGTAGCCGATATATTGAGGTTTCGCATGAAATACTCTTTCTCGGGCGCAACAAACAAAAAACTGTCTACATTGATCTCACCCACCATTTGGTCAATACTGCCTCCTGTAAAGTTTGCCTTTACCTTAACCGAAAACTCTGCATTCTCGTATTTGGGAGTGAGATGCAGATCGTGTGGACGAACTTTGCTTATCTCAGCCAAAAAGTTGAACGTCGGTACCTTATCGGCCAAATTGACGCTTCCGTTGGCCACCAAAGAGCCGTTGGGATCGTTGACGGCCACTTTTCCGTTGAATCCGCCGCGTATATACTCACCGTCGAGCGTGATGTTCTCATAGGTATAGTTGCTGTATTCGATAGCGGCAATCAATCCTTTCAGTACCACAGCCGGCCGCTGTTTCTCGAAATGCTTGCCTTGTACATTGAGGTTAAAGGTAGTTTGTCCCCACTTATTGTCATTCAACAGCTTGCCCAGAGAGAAATTCTCGGTTTTTATACCCCCCGAATAAGAAAAGATCCCCTTCTCCTTGTTCGACCCTAACTTTAAGTCGGTACGAACGGAACCAATGCTGGTGCGAAGTGTACCGTAGGTAACCAAATCGGTAAAGTAACCCGATATTTCTCCGGTATAGGATACATCGCCCAAGCGTGTCAGGATAGGAGGTACTCCGTTGTAGTTCTGACTGAGGTTGCGCACAAGGAAACCAATTCCGTCTTTACTGGCCGATAAGCGCGACAGATTACCGAAGATATAGGTATTTTGCGGGTGAGACAGATCTTGCAGTGAAGCATCACCCCGTAATTGGAAATGGTTTCCGGCTGTAATCTCAAGTTTGGAGCAGTTCAGTTGATTCACCGTTCCGCTAACATCGATTCCTAACTCAATCTCTTCTTTGAAGTTCGAGAGTGCAGGAACAAAAGGAGAGAAGTCTTTGAGTGTAATATGCGAAGGAAGCGTGCGGAATGAAAAATGAACCTGGTCGGCAAAATGCTTAAAAGCTCCCAAGCTGTCGTATTTCAAATGAATAGTATCCATTTTTAGCGAGGTACCCGGTAGGTCGATAAGGAAATTGTCGATATGCATCTTCTTGTCATTGGCAACAAGCTTCATACTCAGCTTTTTGAGAATGAACCCTGATCCTTCTTCAACACTCAGACGCTTGATCGAGGCATTGACCGAATCAGCTTGCAATGCTTTGAGCGATATATTGGCAATGATATTTTGTAGTTTGATATGTTTGGGATTGAACTTGCCCGGAGTCTCGGCTTCTGATAGTATGTCGTAGGTTATTCTGCCGCGTCGTATCAGAACAGAATTGATACGTAAGTCAATAGGACTGGCAGTCTTGGCCGTATCTTTCGGAGCAAATGCATCTATTACAAACTGAAAATTAGGTTTTGACTCAGGAGTTTGCTTGTTTAAGTTGATATTGAAACCAAACAGTTGTACACTACTAATGGCTATTTTCCCTTTCATCAAGGCAGGAATATCAAATTTAGCCGAAAGTCGGGTGACCTTTAGCATCTCTTTGCCCGAGCGGTCGTCAAGTAGCACATCGTCGATGATAATGCGGTTTAGCAATCCGATATCTATCTTACCGATAGTTACTTGCGTGCCCATTATATGCGATAACTCCTCGGCAACAAATACGGTAATCCTTTGTTGAATATAAGGAATATTCAGCAAAACAATGGTTCCGATATATACTCCGAGTATAATACCTACGATCCAGCGTACGGTCTTCTTCAGCGTTCTGATAAGCGGTTATTTTAATTTAGCCAACAAAAATATAAAATATTATGTTACGAATCCTACTTTTATCACTAAAATTAATATACCTTTTCGTATTCTAAAATGAGATGTGAATGCCCTTAAAAGGTATCCGTCAAAAAAATGAAAGCTATTATGCCTAACCACATGTGTGGGTTTAAAATAAGGACTGGTTCTGTTGTCAAATATGCCTTATTCAAATTTCCTAATTATACGCATTGCAAAAACGATACAAAAAAAGAACAGTTCTTAGTGAATTGTTATTTTAATGATAGTGTAATATAAATGAAACGGCTTGTAAATAATATATATACAGTTTCTTTATAGACAAAATCTATTAAGAATGAGTCAAAAATAATACTTGTCGATTAATAGAAAAAAAACTGCTTTTATGAACTTTATTTTGTATGGATTTGTTTCATTAAGTAGGTCTCATTAATTATAAACCATTAAAAAACAGTTTTATGAAAGGAAAACATCTAACGCTATGTTTTTTTGCTATCTTTATGCTAAGTACTCAGGGTGTTTTCCCTTGTACTGGTATTTTTCTTAAAAGTGAAAAAAATGAATATGTTCTTGCCCGCACAATGGAGTGGGGTACATTCAACCTTGACTCAAAGTTGGCTATTATACCAAGAGGTGTATCTATGATTGGCGAAACTCCAGATGGCAAAACAGGAAAACAGTGGACGTCACGTTACGGGGCGGTAGGTATATCACTCGCAAATGCACCTATACTTGGGGAAGGAATCAATGAAAAAGGTTTGTCAATGGGAGTCTTTTACTTTCCCGGATATGCCAGTTATAAGCCATTCGATAAAAGCGAAGCCGCTAAAGGAATTTCTGTGCTTCAATTAGGTACATACCTTCTTACACAGTTCTCAACAGTTGATGAGGTGAAAAAAGGACTCTCTGAAATAGTCATTGTACCGATGATTTGGGAATCGATCAATTCAGTTCCTCCTGTACATTGGAGAATTGCCGATAAATCGGGAAAGGTAATTGTTCTTGAAATTATTAATAATGGCGAAGTGAAAGTGTATGATTCTGAAATAGGAATTATAACCAATTCACCGACATACGACTGGCAATTAACAAACCTTCGCAATTATGTAAATCTTCATTCGGTTCCTGCCAATGATAAAGAGGTAATGGGTGTTCTCAAGTTGTCTCCATTTGGGGTTGGCTCCGGCTTTTTAGGTATTCCGGGCGATTTTACCCCTCCATCACGATTTGTACGTGCCACTGCTTATTGTGCTACTGCTCCTGCTTTGTCGGATGCATATAAGTTGATGAGTCAGGCCTTTGTTATTCTTGATAATTTTAATATTCCTATCGGTTCGGTATATCCCTATCATAAAGCTCCTGATCTTCCATCATCTACGCAATGGACAAGTGTAAGCGATGTTACTAATATTGAGTTTTATTATACAACTTACTTCAACCGACAGATTCGGAAACTTGATTTGAAAGCGATTGATTTTGGAAAGGTTAAGCTTCAGGTAATACCTTTGGATAGAGTAGAAAAGCAAAATATAGAAGAAATTACTATTCATGCGAATAAGTAGTTACCTTTAGATTCGACAGGTTTTCTGTGGTAATGTCTTGATTTTCGAAGATCTTATTCGATAAATCACTTTTTTGATTATTGAATAAGATCTTTTATACTAACTGAATTAGCAAGTACTTTCAACTACTGATTCGCATTAATAATTGATTGATATGAAAAAGCTCAAGCTAAGCATTTTAGCACTATTGACTTTATTGAGTTCTGGTGTATACAGCCAAGAAACCAAGAATCAAAAAGAAATGATTGACCTAACGGTTAATACGTTTTGCAAACCTCGTAAAGAAAATACGGAAAAGTTGTACGAACAAATCACTCTTTCCAACGGCAAACAAAAAGTAACTATTGATAATTTTGTTCGTGCTGAGACGGACAACTATTTCAAAATAAGAACGGATGACGGTTGCTTTGGTAAACTGTGTCATAACAGCGGACCAGCAGATGTTACACATCAGTCGATTATCCGCACCAATCGAGATACAAGGTATTCCTACGGTATTTTTGATCTAAGTAGTCCACTGACTATTACATTGCCCGACACCAAAGGACGATTTCAGTCAATGATGGTTATCAATGAAGACTCTTACATTCGTGTGTTTTATGAGCCCGGATCTTATACATTTACAAAAGAAAATACAGGTACCGAGTTCATTCACATAACCATCAGAACGTTGGTAGACCCCAATAGTGCAGAAGATAATGAAATAGTATCTGCAATACAAGATGCTATTATTGTTGAACAAGCAAATACGGGTAAATTAGATATTCCGGATTGGGATCAGGAAAGTCTTACCAAAACTCGTAACCTACTTTTAGCATTGGCCAAAGATTTACCCAACAGCAAAGCGGCTTTTGGTACAGAGTGGGAAGTAACCCAAGTACGCCAGCTCTTGGGTACAGCCGGCGGTTATGGCGGAAATCCGGAAAAAGATGCCATTTATCTCAATTTTAATCCACCTAATGATGATGGGGTAACAGCATATACTTTAACCTTGAAGGATGTGCCTGTTGATGCGTTTTGGTCTGTTTCACTATACAATGCAAAAGGCTATTACGAGGTGAATAAGTACAATAGCTATAACTTTAATTCTATTACATCCAAGAAGAATGCAGACGGCAGTGTGACCATACATTTTGGGGGAGATCCCAATCAGCCTAACTTTCTATATATCATGAAAGGATGGAATTATATGATACGGCTGTACAGACCTCGCCATGAAATACTCAATGGTACTTGGAAATGTCCTGAGCTGGTAGAAGTGAAAAATAATTAAGACGATACTATTTGTAAAATGAATAACAAAATGAAAATCAATTATCTACTTGTTATTATGTTGGTTTCTGTGTCAGCCAAGCTTTATGCGCAGGAAGATGCTGCGGAATTAGCAAAAAAACTGTCAAATCCTGTTGCAGCATTGGTTAGCGTTCCTCTACAAAACAATATGGATCTGGGTATTGGAGTACTCAAAGGGGGGCGCTATACCTTAAATCTTCAGCCGGTCATTCCATTTACCATCAGTAAAAAAGTCAATTTGATTACAAGAATAATTGTACCTATTGTATCACAGTATAATGTTAGTGGCTCTTCCGCTGTAGAATCAGGCATATCCGATATTGTAGCCAGCGCTTTCTTTTCGCCTATTAACAGTACTGACAAAATAACCTGGGGAGTTGGACCGGTGCTTTTGCTTCCAACCGGAAGTAATGAATTTCTTACTGCTAAGAAGTTAGGCGTAGGACCAACAGCAGTTATACTCCAGCAATCCGGAGGATGGACATATGGAGCGCTTATAAACCAGATATGGAGTATTGCAGGATCATCATCAAGGAGTGATATAAGCCAGATGTACATGAATCCATTTATCAGCCATAACTGGAAAAGTGGTGCAGGTATAACTGCGAATATTGATTGGACTCAAAACTGGAAAGATAATACAGGTAGTGTAACATTAACAACTATGTTCTCGGGAGTAACATCGTTTGGTAAACAAAAAGTGAGTATAGGCGTTGGTCCTCGTTTTAACTTGTACGCACCTACTGCCGTTAAGTCAAAATTTGGTTTGCGGGCAACTCTTATATTTTTATTCCCGAAATAAACAGGCAAAAACTAAAATGAATTCTAAGTACAAAAAACGAAAAAAAATAAGTATTATGAGAAAAATTAATTTGTTTTTATGCGTTCTCAGTTTATTGAGTGTAATAAGTTGCCAACAGAAAGTTAAAAAGGATGCAGCTGCCGATGCCATTTATATTAATGGTGATATTATTACAATGGAAGGTGATAGTGCCAATTATGTTGAAGCTGTTGCACTAAAAGATGGTACGATTATGTTTGTCGGCTCTAAGGGGGAAGCTGAGAAGTTGAAAGGCGATAGTACCAAAATAATTGATCTGCAAGGCAAAACATTACTTCCGGCATTTTTAGATGGTCATGGACATTTTTACAACGTTGGTTTTACATCTGCTTGTGCCAATTTATTGCCTCCTCCCGATGGACCCGGCCAGGATTATGCCTCTATTATTAGTGAGCTGAATAGATATAAAGACACTGAAGACGGCAAGTTAATGATACAAAAGTTTGGCTGGATTATCGGTAATGGCTACGATGATTCGCAGCTATCCGAGAAAGATCATCCCAAGGCAACTGATTTGGATAAAGTAAGCACCGAAATTCCCGTCATGATCGTTCATCAGTCGGGTCATTTAGCCGTAATTAACACTAAGGCAATGCAGCTTTTGGGTTATAATAAAAGTACAAAAGATCCAAAAGGGGGAACGTTCAGAAGAAATGCTGATGGTACACCCAATGGGGTACTCGAAGAAAATGCCGCATTTGCTGTGTTATTTACGGTTTTAGCAAAATCAGATGCTGAAATGGCGGATAAATTTATAGAGAAGGGGCAAGAAGAATATGCAAAAAAAGGATATTTAACAGCACAAGACGGACGAACAACCGTGGAGCAAATGGAAGCTTTAAAGTCGGCTGCCGATAGAGGGAAATTTTATCTTGATGTTGTTTCCTATCCTGATATTACATTAGGAACAGAGTGTATGAGCGATGATTATTACAGCCCCCAACATACATACAAAAATAGGTATCGTATTGGTGGAGTAAAGCTCACATTGGATGGGTCACCTCAAGGAAAAACAGCCTGGCTAACGCAATGTTACCATGTAAATCCAGCCGGTCAGAAGGGTTGTTACACTGGCTACCCGGTTATGAGTGATGAAAAAGCAGATGAATATGTTGAACTGGCATTTAAAAATAAATGGCAAATTCTTTGCCATACCAATGGCGATGCTGCCATCGATCAATATTTGAAAGCTGTAGAAGATGCCGAAAAAAAATATGGTTACGATGACCACCGTACGGTTATTATTCATGCTCAGACCTTACGAAAAGATCAAATACCGACACTAGTTAAGTTGAAAATACTTCCCTCTCTTTTTCCGATGCACACTTATTATTGGGGCGATTGGCACGTTGAATCTGTTTTGGGTGAACCAAGAGCTGACTATATTTCGCCTTGTAGAGATGTGATTGATGCCGGACTGACGATAACGTCACATCATGATGCACCGGTAACCTTTCCCAATTCGATGCGTGTTCTGGATGCCACTGTTAATAGGGTCACTCGAAGTGGTAAAATTCTAGGTCCCGACCAGCGAATCACACCTTACGAAGGCCTTAAAACATTAACTGATTGGGCTGCTTATCAGTATTTTGAAGAAAACTCAAAAGGTACACTTACGGTTGGCAAATTAGGAGATTTGGTTATATTAGATAAAAACCCTTTAAAAGTTAACCCTTTAGAAATCAATAAGATTGAAATTCTTGAATCGATAAAAGAGGGAAATACAGTTTATAAAAAATAATCGTGAAGATTTAAAACTGTAAGACCATTTTGTGTTGAAATGCATCATCCTATATTTCAGGTTAATAAAATAGGGAAACTCTGCCCTATTTTATTAACTTGTTTATATGCACAATACAATTTGTCATTTTTTTTATTACAACATCTCTTTTTAAATTTTATTTGAAATGAAGAAGCACGAACTATTAACCACTAAATATCAACGTCATGAAAAAAGTACTCATAGCTTCACTGTTGCTCGTTTTTATAACAGCTCTTACCTTTGCGCAGAATTTAAAACCTGAGAGACAACTTATTAAAAACGGAAATAATCAGATAGAAATTTTTGTTTATGGTCAGGGTGATGTAAGTTTAATTTTGGCAGCTGGAAATGGTCGTCCTGCAGCGCAATTTGAGGAATTGGCTACGGCTATTGCAGCAAATGGCATTCAAGTAATTACTTATAATTACCGCACTTTAGGTGCAAGTACCGGAGTGATCGAAAACATTACGCTGCATGATTATGCAAACGACTTAATGGCTATTGTAGACAATTTAAAGCTAACAAAAGTATATTTGGGAGGAAAAACTTATGGAAACCGCGTTGTAAGAACTGCATCTCAAGATCATTCGGATAAGGTTGCAGGGGTAATTTTGATTGGTGCAGGTGGCGATGTTAATCCATCCAAAGAAACGATGGAATTATACAAGCAATACACTGATCCCAATATAAGTAAAGAAGAGTGGATGAGGTTGCAAGGGTTGTTGATGTATGCTCCTGGAAATGAAAATTTGGCGAAAATAGATGCTGAACAGGGTGAATTTCCAGTTCTGGCAGGCGAACAGGTGAAGGCTAGTAATAGAACACCCAAAGACGAGTGGTCAATGGGAGGCATTGCGCCAATGTTGATTCTTACTTGTTTGGATGACAGGGTTGCATTGCCGGAAAGTGCTTTGAGTATTGCTAAAAAAAGGCGAAATACTTGGCTCGTTGGCTTGCCGAATTGCGGACATAATATGCTGAATGAACGTGGTGATGATATCAAAGAATTGATTGTGAATTTTATCAAGAAGACACCTTCTGATGAGATAAAGGCAGCAAAACCATAACAATATAAATATATTTTGTCGTGCTATTTATTTATGCTCAGATTTCGTTTGCTTGAAAGAATGATATCTCTAATTTTCTAAAATCAAGATTCATATTTCAATTGCTGATTCGCATAGTAAAGGGTAGTCTAGGCTACCCTTTATATTTTGGGTGCTTGCATATACAAGTTGTTTTTCATTGTCAGTTCAATATATTGAACTTTATCCAATAATGCTTTTTAAAAGAAAATATTGCTGTGAATCCTACTTTTATCATTACTTTTGCACCGTTAAACATCAAAAAAATATGAGTACAATAATTCTTGGAATAGAATCTTCTTGTGACGACACATCGGCAGCCGTTATCAAGGATGGTTATCTGCTGTCGAATGTGGTGTCTAATCAGGCTGTGCACGAAGCATATGGCGGAGTAGTACCCGAATTGGCTTCGAGAGCTCATCAGCAAAATATTGTTCCGGTGGTGCACGAAGCGCTTAAACGAGCCGGAGTAACCAAAGAGGAATTGAGCGCGGTCGCTTTTACACGTGGTCCGGGGTTGATGGGTTCATTGTTGGTTGGAGTTTCCTTCGCCAAAGGTTTTGCCCGTTCATTAGGTATTCCGATGATTGATGTTAATCACTTAACAGGGCATGTGTTAGCTCATTTTATTAAAGAAGAAGGTGAAGATGATAAGCAACCGAAATTTCCTTTCTTATGCTTGTTGGTATCGGGTGGTAACTCACAAATTGTTTTGGTAAAAGCTTACAATGATATGGAAATTCTGGGGCAGACCATTGATGATGCCGCAGGAGAAGCTATTGATAAATGCTCTAAAGTAATGGGACTTGGCTATCCGGGTGGTCCTATTATCGATCGATTGGCTCGTCAGGGCAACCCGAAGGCTTATTCCTTTAGCAAACCACATATACCGGGGTTGAATTATAGCTTTAGCGGTTTGAAAACTTCTTTTCTCTATTCATTGCGCGACTGGATGAAAGATGACCCCGATTTTATCGAGCATCATAAAGAAGATCTGGCAGCTTCGTTGGAGGCTACAGTGGTCGATATTCTGATGGATAAGCTTCGGAAAGCTGCCAAGCAATATAAAATCAATGAAATCGCAGTAGCGGGAGGTGTTTCGGCCAATAATGGTTTGCGCAATTCGTTTCGTGAGCATGCCGAAAAATACGGCTGGAACATTTATATTCCTAAATTTGGTTATACGACCGATAATGCGGCTATGATTGCCATTACCGGAAGTTTTAAGTATCAAGATGAAGATTTCTGTACCATTGACCTTCCGGCCTATTCACGCGTTACACTTTAATTCATCGCTTTTACACATAAAACGTTAGATTTATGTTTGCTGAGATAATAACCATTGGCGATGAGCTCTTGATAGGGCAAGTTGTCGACACGAACTCTGCTTGGATAGGTAGAGAGCTAAACAAAGTAGGTATTGAGGTGATTCGCGTAGTTTCTGTACGCGATCGTTCCGATGAAATAATTGAGGCCATAGATGCAGCGATGCATCGGTCGAGTGTTGTGCTTGTAACCGGTGGACTAGGTCCGACCAAGGATGATATAACAAAGCAAGCTCTTTGCGATTATTTTCATACCGAATTGGTTTTTAGCGAAGAAATTTTTGAAAATGTTAAGCGGGTCTTGCCTGGTAGAATCCCGATGAATGCGCTCAATAAGAGCCAAGCAATGGTTCCTAAAGATTGTTTGGTTATCAATAACAGGGTCGGAAGTGCATCGGTGAGCTGGTTTGAGCGCAATGGTAAAGTGTTGGTTTCTATGCCGGGCGTTCCGCAAGAAATGACCACGGTGATGAGTGAAGAGGTTATTCCTCGCCTATCGGACAAATTTCGAACGGATGTCATTGTACATAAAACATTTACGGTAAAGAATCAGCCCGAGTCGGTACTGGCCGAGAAGCTGGAGTATTGGGAAGCAGCTTTGCCTTTATGTATTAAGCTGGCTTATTTGCCTAAACCGGGGATTATTCGTTTGCGGTTAACCGGTCGCGGTCAATCGAAAGAGGAAATTAAATCATTGATAGATGATGCAAGCGTGCGGTTAAAAGCAATACTTGGTGACGATATCTTCGATGAAGAAGATGCCCCCCTCGAAAGAATTATTGGAGACTTGCTTAGAAAAAAAGGAATTACCTTATCAACAGCAGAAAGTTGTACAGGTGGTAGTATTGCCGCCCGGTTGACATCTGTGGCGGGAAGTTCGGATTATTTTAAAGGAGCCGTTGTGGCTTATGCCAATGAGGTTAAAACGAGTTTGCTAAATGTTTCTCCACAAACGCTCGCAGAGCAGGGAGCAGTTAGCGAAAAAACGGTGATCGAAATGGTGAAAGGCGCGATGAATACGCTTAAAACTGACTGTGCTGTAGCTACATCGGGCATAGCCGGACCCGGTGGAGGAACGAACGAAAAGCCGGTGGGAACTGTCTGGATTGCTGCTGCTTATAAAAATGAAATACGTACGATGAAACAAGATTCGAATCGTGGACGTGAGATGAATATAGAAAGGGCAGGTAATAATGCGCTCTTACTTCTTCTTGAGCTGCTGAAATGAATAAATATTGCTGTTTCATAACGAATTATTTTAGGAATTACTTGTTTTATATCGATAAAAGTGCTTACTTTGCGCTCTGTTTGAAATAAGTATAGATAAAAACTATAAAAATAAGATAGAAATGTCGAAGATTTGTCAAATTACCGGAAAGAAAGCCATGATTGGCAACAATGTTTCACACTCAAAAAGAAGAACAAAAAGAACTTTTGATGTGAACTTGTTTAACAAAAAGTTCTACTATGTAGAACAAGAATGTTGGATCAGCCTTAGCCTTTGTGCTAACGGTCTGCGTTGTATTAATAAGAAAGGACTTGATGCTGCTCTGAATGATGCAGTAGCTAAAGGCTATTGTGATTGGAAAACTATTAAAGTAATCGGATAACGTAGAGGAGAAACAACTATGGCTAAGAAAGCAAAAGGTAATAGAGTACAGGTGATTCTGGAATGTACAGAACACAAAGACAGCGGTATGCCGGGAACTTCTCGTTATATCACAACGAAGAATAGAAAAAATACAACTGAGAGATTGGAGTTGAAAAAATACAATCCTATCTTGAAGAGAGTTACAGTACACAAAGAAATTAAATAATAATAGTATAACCCCATGGCAAAGAAAACAGTAGCAAGTTTGCACGAAGGCAGCAAAGAGGGCCGTTCTTACACTAAGGTTATCAAAATGGTTAAATCTCCCAAAACAGGAGCTTACATTTTTGATGAGCAAATGGTTCCTAACGAAAAAGTACAAGACTTTTTCAAAAAATAATAGGGTTATAGCGAGGCTATAATCAGCAAAATCCCCTCATTGTTTTTCAATGAGGGGATTTTTTTGTCCTTTTACAAAACCAATATATTTATTGGGGTGTGGTGCATGTATGTATCACACTGTTAATTACGTACGCTTGTGCGAGTTAAGTACCTTTTTTTATTTCTTATTTTGTTGACGGGTTTTTTTAGTTTTTCATTACTTTATTCTATCTTTGTAGCATAATGTATATTACAAATAATAGTTATCATGGGATTTTTTAGTTTTTTCTCGAAAGAAAAGAAGGAAACTTTAGATAAAGGATTGTCTAAAACCAAAGAAAGTGTGTTCAGTAAGATAGCTCGTGCAGTGGCCGGTAAGTCTAAAGTGGACGACGAAGTGTTAGATAATCTGGAGGAGGTGTTGATTACTTCGGATGTAGGTGTAGAAACAACGCTGAAAATTATTAAACGTATTGAAAAAAGAGCATCTGACGATAAATATGTAAATACGCAAGAGCTTAATACCATTCTTCGTGATGAAATAGCAGCATTGTTGACCGAAAATAACTCGGACGATGTGGCTGATTTTGATATTCCCATCGAAAAGAAACCCTATGTAATCATGGTGGTGGGCGTCAATGGGGTAGGCAAAACAACTACCATTGGAAAATTGGCTTATCAATTTAAGAAAGCCGGAAAGAATGTATATCTAGGTGCTGCCGATACGTTTCGTGCAGCTGCTGTGGAGCAGTTGGTTATTTGGGGCGAAAGAGTGGGAGCACCTGTTATTAAGCAAAAAATGGGTTCGGATCCGGCTTCAGTTGCTTTTGATACGTTAAACTCAGCCGTGTCTAACAACGCCGATGTGGTTATTATCGATACGGCCGGCCGTTTGCATAACAAAGTAGGTTTGATGAATGAGCTTACTAAAATTAAGAATGTAATGAAGAAAGTGGTACCTGATGCACCGAACGAGGTGTTACTGGTGCTCGATGGTTCAACAGGACAAAATGCTTTTGAACAAGCCAAGCAGTTCACATTGGCCACCGAAGTATCGGCTTTGGCTATAACCAAACTTGATGGAACGGCTAAGGGCGGTGTTGTTATCGGTATATCCGATCAGTTCAAGATTCCCGTAAAATACATCGGACTGGGTGAAGGAATGGAAGATTTGCAAGTTTTCCGTAAAAAAGAATTTGTTGATTCGTTATTTGGAGAGAACGCATGAAAAGAAAAACAATAGATATAATCACCCTTGGGTGTTCAAAGAACCTAGTCGATTCGGAGCAGTTGATACGACAACTCGAAGAGGTAGGATATGATGTAGCTCACGATTCGGAAAATCCTGTCGGAGAAATTGCCGTTATAAATACCTGTGGCTTTATTGGTGATGCAAAAGAGGAATCTATCAATATGATTCTGGAGTTTGCTCAAGCCAAAGAAGAGGGTGCATTGGAGAAACTATACGTTATGGGATGTTTGTCAGAACGTTATTTGAAGGAACTGGCTGTCGAAATACCTCAGGTGGATAAGTTCTACGGTAAGTTTAACTGGAAGGAACTATTGCAGGATTTGGGTAAAGCTTATCATGACGAATTGCATATTGAGCGCACGCTGACAACCCCGAAGCACTATGCGTATTTGAAGATATCGGAAGGCTGTGATCGGAAATGCTCGTATTGTGCTATTCCGATTATTACGGGTCGCCATGTGTCTAAGCCGATGGATGAGATTGTGGATGAGGTAAAATACCTGGTGTCACGAGGTGTTAAAGAGTTTCAGATCATTGCGCAGGAACTGACGTACTATGGAGTAGACCTTTATAAAAAACAAATGCTCCCCGAATTGATAGAGCGTATATCGGATGTTCCTGGTGTAGAATGGATTCGTTTACATTACGCCTATCCGGCTCATTTTCCTACCGATCTGTTTCGGGTGATGCGTGAACGCGATAATGTTTGTAAATACATGGATATCGCCTTGCAGCATATCAGCGATAATATGTTAGATCGTATGCGTCGCCAAGTTACAAAGGAGGATACATACCGACTGATCGAACAATTCCGTAAAGAAGTACCCGGTATTCATATTCGTACAACGTTGATGGTAGGTCATCCCGGAGAGGCGGAAGCCGATTTTGAGGAACTGAAGGAGTTTGTGCGTACAGCTCGTTTTGATAGAATGGGGGCTTTTGCCTATTCGGAAGAAGAAGGTACTTATGCTGCTGCGCAATACGAAGACGAAGTGCCTCAAGATGTTAAGCAAGAACGATTGGATGAACTGATGTCTATTCAGCAAGGTATATCAGCCGAAGTGAGTGCTGCCAAAGTTGGACAACAGATGAAGGTTATGATCGATCGCATTGAAGGAGATTATTACATCGGTCGTACCGAATTTGATTCTCCCGAGGTAGACCCCGAGGTGTTGATTCAGCGTGCTGATGTAACATTGATTTTGGGTAATTTTTATAAAGTAGAGATTATTGATTCGGATGATTTTGACCTTTTTGCTAAGATAATATAGGAGGATTATGAATAATAAGGAATTTACTTCGGAGCTTTCGCGCAGATTGGGATATACCACAAAAGATATATCCGAGCTGATGGTAACGGTTTTGTCTGAGATGACTCAACAGCTACAGGAGGGAAATGTAGTGACAATACAGAATTTTGGCTCTTTTGAAGTGAAAAAGAAAGCCGAACGTATTTCTATCAATCCTATAACAAAGCAACGAAGGCTGATTCCTCCTAAATTGGTTCTGACCTATCGCCCCAGCGGATTGCAGAAGGATAAGTTTAAAAAAAGCTCTGATTATGAATGAAAGATTTTATATGCAGGATCTTGTAGACTTATTGGTCGGTAAACACTGTATGGATAAAAAAGATGCAGATGCATTTGTGAAAGAGTTTTTTCTTTTGATAGAAGAAGCTCTTGAGTATGATCGCTATGTGAAAATCAAAGGATTAGGTACCTTTAAACTGATTGATGTAGATAGCCGTGAGAGTGTTAACGTAAATACGGGGGAGCGCTTTGAGATACAAGGGCATACCAAGGTATCTTTTACTCCGGATACAGCATTGCGCGATCTGATCAATAGGCCTTTTGCGCATTTTGAAACGGTTGTTTTGAATGAGAACACTATTTTAGAAGATACTCCTATAGACGAATCTGACGATGAAGCAGAAGAGGAGGTTGAAGAGGAAGCAGTGGAAGAGATCACTCTTGATCCAATAAATGAAGAAATAGCTTCTTCGGAAGAATTACCTTTGGAAACCGTTGCTGAGGTAGCGGTCAATAGTATTTCGGATACTCTGCCTGACCCACTTCCTGAGGTGGATCCAGAGGTTGTAGCCGAAGAGATGGTTAGCGAAGCTGTAATAAATGAAGTGTCGTCACAAGAACAACTTTCTGTTGAGAAGGGAAGTACGTTGACTGCAGAACAAATAATAGCACTTGAACTGCAAAAAACATCTTCAATTAAATCGGTTAGTTCCGAAAAAGGATCTATAAAACCGGTGGTAATGAAATCTCCTGCGGGCAAAAAAGAGATTCAGAGCAGAGGTAATTCACCAACTTCTTATCTTATTGTAATCATACTGCTGACATTACTGCTGTGTGGTGGTGCTATATTATTTATGTACTATCCGGATTTATTTGTTTCGGATACGAGTAAAGAAGTGCCATCGACTACTGTGGCACACCCTGTCGCAAAAAAGGAGGTATTATTGGATACGATGGTTGTCGTAAAGGATACAGTTGCCGAAAGTATACCTGAGACAAAAACGCTTCCGGTGGAATCGATAGATGAAAAAAATGAGCATAAAAAGGAGGAAGCAAAAACGGAGACAAAGACAAGCACTAATGTGAAACCTGCAGTTCCGGTAAAGCCTGATTCTTTGACGTATAAAATCGTAGGCACTAAGGCAACTCATGTAGTACAAGAAGGCGAAACGCTGACACGTGTTTCTTTGCGCTTCTATGGAACAAAAGCTTTTTGGCCCTATATCGTGAAGTATAATCAAGATATTATAAAGAATCCCGACAATGTGCCCTATGGAACCAAACTAAAGATTCCGGAACTTGTTAAGAAATAATTTATTTACCACCCGAGTATATATAACCGTATATATTCGGGTGGAGTTGTATTAGAGCGATTGTTTGTTTTCGAAATGTTATGCAACTATTAAACCATATAAAAGTACCTTAATCTAAAGGTTTCGAATTGTTTTTTAATAAAAATTAATTGCAATCGTTAATTATAAGATGTACTTTTGGGACAAATTAAAAAGCCTTACAATAGTTGCAGAGGCTATTCACTTATTTGTGGTAATTAAACAATATAATATTAAGTATTTATGGCTGAATCAATTGACATCCGCGAACTGAATGAGCGGATTGAAAGACAGAGTGCTTTCGTTACCAATTTAACAACAGGCATGGACCAGATCATTGTTGGTCAAAAGCATTTAGTAGAGTCGCTGCTGATCGGACTTCTTTCCGATGGACACGTATTGCTAGAGGGTGTGCCTGGCTTGGCAAAAACATTAGCAATCAAGACATTGGCTTCGTTGATTGACGCGAAGTACAGTCGTATACAGTTCACTCCGGACTTGCTCCCTGCCGACGTAGTCGGAACCATGGTATATAGCCAGAAGGACGAATCTTTCCAAATTAAGAAAGGACCTATCTTTGCGAATTTTGTATTAGCTGATGAAATAAATCGTGCACCGGCCAAAGTGCAAAGTGCATTGTTGGAAGCCATGCAGGAACGTCAGGTTACTATTGGTAAAGAAACTTTCCTATTGCCTGAGCCATTTTTGGTATTGGCCACTCAAAACCCGATTGAACAAGAAGGAACATATCCGCTTCCCGAAGCACAGGTTGACCGTTTCATGTTGAAGGTAGTGATTGATTACCCGAAGTTGGAAGAGGAAAAGTTGATTATCCGTCAGAATATCAGCGGCGCCAAATTTGATGTAAAGCCTATCTTGAAAGCCGAGGAAATATTGGAAGCTCGTAAAGTCGTTCGTCAGGTATACCTGGACGAGAAAATTGAGCGTTACATTGTCGATATCGTATTTGCTACGCGTTATCCGGAAAAATATGATCTGAAAGAACTGAAAGATATGATCGGTTTTGGTGGATCGCCACGTGCATCTATCAATTTGGCTCTGGCAGCTCGTACTTATGCTTTTATCAAACGTCGAGGATATGTAATTCCCGAAGATGTGCGCGCAGTGGCTCATGATGTATTACGTCATCGTATTGGTTTAACATACGAAGCCGAAGCTAGCAATATGACATCCGACGAAATTATCAGCAAGATTTTGAATAAGGTTGAAGTGCCTTAGTTTTTATTGAGAATGAATAATCCTCAATTATTAATTTTCAATTCTCAATATAGTAAATGGAAACAAGTGAAATATTAAAGAAGGTTCGTCAGATTGAAATCAAGACGCGCGGATTATCCAATAATATCTTTGCAGGCCAGTATCACACGGCTTTCAAAGGTAGGGGTATGGCCTTTTCCGAGGTGCGTGAGTATCAGTTTGGCGATGATATTCGCGATATTGACTGGAATGTAACAGCTCGTTTCAATAAACCTTATATTAAAGTTTTTGAAGAAGAACGCGAATTAACCGTCATGTTGATGGTCGATGTTTCCGGTAGTTTAGAGTTTGGTACAGTCAAACAACTCAAGAAAGATATGGTAACAGAGATTGCAGCAACCCTTGCATTCTCTGCTATTCAGAACAACGATAAAATTGGCGTTATTTTCTTTTCAGATCGGATAGAGAAGTTTATTCCGCCTAAAAAAGGACGCAAGCATATTCTTTTTATTATTCGTGAACTGATTGACTTTAAACCGGAAAGTCGTCGAACTAATATACGAATGGCTTTGGAGTATTTGACCAATGTAATGAAAAGAAGATGTACAGCGTTCATTCTATCGGACTTTATCGATCAGGAGAGTTTTAAAAATGCGTTGACTATTGCTAACCGGAAACATGATATAGTAGCTCTACAAGTTTATGATAGGAGGGTATCCGAACTTCCTCCTATTGGTTTAATGCGCATAAAAGATGCTGAAACAGGTCACGAACAGTGGATTGATACTTCATCAAAAGCTGTACGTCGTGCACATCATGATTGGTGGACAAGCAAACAGGAGCAATTGAGCGAAACGTTTACGAAAAGTAACGTCGACTCTGTATCTGTACGAACAGATGAAGACTATGTAAGGGCATTACTCAATTTATTTGCTAAACGAAATTAACGGAAAGATGAATAGAAATATAATTCTGATAGCATGGCTACTTTTATCATCGAGCAGAATGGTAGCACAATCTGTTACGGTCGAGGCAAAGATTGATTCATTACAGATACTCATCGGTGAACAGGCAAAGATAAAGCTGCAAGTAGCAATGGATGCGAAGCAGCGAGCTGTTTTTCCTGTATATCCGGATACATTGGTACGGGGAGTAGATGTTGTAGAAACGGCCAAGCCGGATACGCAATATCTGAACGATCGCCAACGGTTATTGATCACGCAAGAGTATACGGTAACTTCCTTTGATTCGGCTCTGTACTATTTGCCGCCCATGACGGTAACAGTCGATAATAAAGCTTATCAAACGAAAGCACTTGCACTGAAAGTTTATTCGGTGCCGGTTGACACTCTTAAACCAGATCAGTTCTTTGGTCAAAAGGCGATCATGAAAGCACCTTTTGCCTGGGAGGATTGGTATGGTTTAATTGCTTGCTCACTTTTGGTTATTCCATTGTTGGCTTTGCTGATCTACTTTATTATTCGTGTAAGAGATAATAAGCCTATCATCCGTAAGGTGAAAGTAGAACCTAAACTTCCACCTTACCAGATGGCAATGAAAGAGTTCGAACGTATTAAAACAGAGAAAATATGGCAGAAGGGGCGTCCGAAGGATTATTATACGGAGCTTACCGATACCATTCGTACTTATATTAAAGAACGCTTTGGTTTTAATGCACTCGAAATGACCTCTTCTGAGATTATTGATAACTTGATGGAAATCAAAGATAAAGGAGCTATTTCGGATTTAAAAAATCTCTTTCAGACTGCCGATTTAGTTAAATTTGCTAAGCATGATCCTCAAATGAATGAAAATGATGCGAATTTAATCAACGCCATTGAGTTTATTAATGAAACGAAGCAACCTGAAGAAGAAAATGCGAAGCCACAACCTACAGAGATTACCATTATCGAAAAGCGTTCGTTACGCACCAAGGTATTGCTTATCTGTGGCATTTCTTTACTTTCTGCAGCACTTGTTGGAACGTTTGTATACATAGGAATGCAGCTATACGACCTCTTTGCATAACCATAGGAGGCATTTGAATCGTTAATAGTTAAATCATAAAAAAGATGGTTTTTGCCAATATTGAATATTTATTTTTATTGCTGTTGCTTATACCTTATATCGTATGGTATATTCTTAAACGGAAGAGAATTGACGCTACGCTTCAAATTTCGGATGCCCGGGTATATGCACATACACCTAAGAGTTATAAGAACTACTTGCTACATGCGCCATTTGTGTTGCGTATACTGGCACTGATATTAATCATTGTAGTGCTCGCTCGTCCGCAAACGACCAATAACTGGCAAAATAGCGAGATCGAAGGTATTGATATCATGTTGGCTATCGACGTGTCAACAAGTATGTTAGCTGAAGACTTAAAACCCAATCGATTGGAGGCTGCCAAAGAAGTGGCTGCCGAGTTTATCAATGGTCGTCCTAATGATAATATCGGTATTACACTTTTTGCCGGCGAAAGTTTCACCCAATGTCCTCTTACAGTAGATCATGCTGTATTGCTGAACTTGTTTCAAGGTATCAAATGCGGTACTATTGAGGATGGTACGGCCGTAGGTATGGGTGTTGCCAATGCAGTAACCAGACTAAAGGATAGCAAGGCAAAGTCTAAAGTGATCATTTTGCTGACCGACGGAACCAATAATAAAGGAGATATTTCTCCATTAACGGCCGCCGAAATAGCCAAAAGCTTTGGTATTCGCGTATACACCATTGGAGTAGGTACGAATGGTATGGCACCATATCCGTATCCCGTTGGAAATACGGTTCAGTACATTAATGTTCCGGTCGAAATTGACGAGAAAACATTGACCGAAATCGCCGGAACAACCGATGGAAATTATTTCCGTGCCACTAGCAACTCTAAGTTGAAAGAAGTATATGCGGAAATTGATAAGCTCGAAAAAACAAAGTTAAACGTGAAGGAATACAGCAAACGCCAGGAAGAGTATCGCTGGTTTGCTTTGGCTGCCTTCTTATGTATCTTGCTTGAGGTACTGTTGCGTAACTCTATTTTGAAAAAGATACCTTAATGATAAGATTGTAAATCGATAAATTACAAAGAAGATGTTTCGATTTGAGGAAATTACATATTTATATCTGTTGCTGTTATTGCCGTTTCTGGCAGCTTTCTTCCTGTATTCTAATTTTAAGAGAAGGAAAGCTATCCGACGCTTTGGTGATCCGCAATTGATGGCACAACTAATGCCCGACGTTTCTAAATATCGTCCGGATGTGAAGTTCTGGCTAGTATTTGTAGCTATTGGTTTGTTTGCAGTGTTATTGGCACGTCCGCAGTTTGGATCTAAATTGGAAACGGTAAAACGTAAAGGAGTGGAGGTTATTATAGCACTGGATATCTCTAACTCAATGTTGGCACAAGACGTTCAACCCAGTCGTTTGGAGAAAGCTAAAATGCTGATGTCTAAACTAGTCGATGGCATGGAAAACGACAAAGTAGGTATGATTGTCTTTGCTGGAGACGCTTTTACACAATTGCCTATTACTAGCGATTATATATCGGCCAAGATGTTTCTTGAATCCATTAATCCCTCATTGATCTCCAAACAAGGTACGGCTATTGGAGCGGCTCTTAATTTAGCTGCACGTAGTTTTACACCACAAGAAGGGGTTGGTCGCACTATCATCCTAATTACCGATGGTGAGAATCATGAAGGCGGAGCTGTTGAAGCCGCTAAAGCTGCAGCCGAAAAGGGCATTCAAGTAAATGTATTAGGGGTTGGCTCGCCCGATGGCGCACCTATTCCTATTGAAGGAACAAATGATTTTCGTCGCGATGGCGATGGGAAGGTCGTTGTGACACGTTTGAACGAGGCTATGTGTCAGGAAATAGCGAAAGACGGGAAAGGTATTTATGTGCGGGTTGATAATACAAATTCGGCACAGAAAGCTATTATTCAAGAGATCAATAAAATGGCGAAAGCTGATGTCGAGTCAAAGGTATATAGCGAATTCAATGAACAATTTCAAGTCATTGCATGGATTATTTTGCTGTTATTGTTGGCTGAGATGTTGATATTGAACCGCAAGAATCCGTTGTTTAAGAACATTCACCTGTTCTCTAATAAGAAGTAATTATGTGTAGAAATAAATATATATATATTGTAGCGCTTTTATTGTTGGCCGTTAATGTATCTGCTCAGAAGGCAGAACGTGATTATATCCGCAAAGGCAATCGTTTATTCAATGATAGTGTTTTTGTGGATGCCGAGGTAAACTACCGCAAAGCCCTCGAGGCTAATCCGGGGTCATCTGTATCCATGTATAACCTGGGAAACACATTGTCTCAACAGCAAAAATTTAAAGATGCCATGGAGCAATATGCATCGGCTGCCAAAATAGAGAAAGATAAAATGAAATTAGCACATATTTATCATAATATGGGTGTTTTATTTCAGGCAGGAAAGGATTATGCAAAGGCTGTAGATGCGTATAAAATGTCATTGCGTAATAACCCGAAAGATGATGAAACACGTTATAATTTAGCCTTGGCACAAAAGCTTTTAAAGGATCAGCAACAGAATCAAGATCAAAATCAAGACAAAAACAAAGAAGATCAACAAAAGCAAGACCAACAAAAGGATAAAGAGAAGAAAAAAGACGAAAAAAATAAGGATCAGCAGCAGCAACCGCCAAAGCCTGAGAAGAAAGAGAATGAAATGTCGAAAGAAAATGCCGAACAACTGTTGCAGTCGGTTATGCAAGATGAGAAAGACGTTCAGGATAAGGTGAAAAAGCAACAAGTGATACAGGGAGGACGTCTCGAAAAAGACTGGTAATAATATATATAGATGATAAAAACTTCAGAAGTAATGAGAAAGTTAATTTTCTTATTGATGGCAGTGATGGCAGTGAATATCTCGGTATTGGCCGATGAGAAGATATCATTCACTGCATCAGCGCCTGATGCAGTCGCCATAGGCGATCAGTTCAGGTTGTCTTATACGGTGACTACACAAAAAGTACGTGATTTCCGAGCACCTTCTATCAAAGGGTTCGATGTATTAATGGGGCCTAGCCGCTCACAACAAAGTAGTACGCAGATAATAAACGGTAATGTTTCTTCTACGAATAGCATTACGTTTACTTATATCTTAATGGCTACTTCAGAAGGAAACTATACCATTCCGGGAGCTACAATTACCGCAGATGGCGATCAAATGGTGTCTAATTCGTTAAGAATAAAAGTATTACCTGCCGATGCTGATGCCGGTTCCTCTTCCGGAAGTAGTGCTCAAAGCAACAGTAGTGGTAGTCGTAGCTCATCCGGTTCGACTATTTCAAATCAAGATCTCTTTATTACGGCAACTGCCAGCAAAACGCGGGTGTATGAACAAGAGGCTTTTCTGTTGACTTTTAAGATTTATACGAGAGAACCTCAATTGCGTTTTGACAATGTAAAGCTTCCGGACTTTAAGGGATTCCATTCGCAGGAAATCGAAATGCCTGCCAATGCAAAATGGTCTCAGGAACATTATAAAGGTCGCAACTATTCTACAACCGTGTATCGACAGTTCGTACTTTTTGCTCAGCAATCGGGTAAGTTGGTCATTGAGCCTGCTCGCTTTGATGCTTCGGTGGCTAAACCTGTTCAGACAGCCGACCCGTTTGATGCATTCTTTAATGGAGGTAGCAACTATGTTGAAATCAAAAAAGCGCTTCTTACCCCTAAAATAACGATAGACGTTAGTGCGCTTCCGGCTGGCAAGCCTGCCAACTTCTCGGGTGGTGTAGGAGAGTTCAGTATTAGTTCTTCCATCAATAGCCAGGAGGTAAAAACAAACGATGCCATAACCATTAAATTGGTTGTATCGGGCACTGGCAATCTAAAACTGATCTCCAATCCGGATATTAAATTCCCGGAAGATTTTGAAGTATATGATCCTAAGGTCGATAATCAGGTTCGTTTGACGAAAGAAGGATTATCGGGAAGTAAGGTTATTGAATATTTAGCTATACCCAGACATGCCGGCACGTTTAAAATACCTGGTGTTTCCTTTAGCTATTTCGATATCAAATCAAAATCCTATAAGACTTTAAAGACTGAAGACTATGAGGTAAAAGTCGAGAAAGGAGCTGGGAATGCAGACCAGGTGATTGCTAACTTTACAAATAAGGAAGATTTGAAGATTTTGGGTGAAGACATTCGTTATATTAAACAGAATGATGTAACCTTGCAACCCAAGGGAAGTTTCTTCTTCGGTTCGCTTCTTTATTGGTTGTTCTATATCATACCCGGTATTGCCTTTATTGCTTTCTTTATTGTATACCGTAAGCAAGCTGCAGAAAATGCCAACGTGGCCAAGATGCGTACGAAAAAAGCCAATAAAGTTGCTGTTAAACGAATGAAGCTTGCAGGTAAATTGCTTGCTGAAAACAAGAAAGGCGAATTCTACGACGAAGTTCTTAAAGCACTATGGGGCTATATCAGTGATAAATTGAATATTCCGGTTTCGCTTTTATCGAAAGATAATATCGAAGAGAAACTGAGAAATTATGGTGTAAGTGAGGAACTTATTCAAGACTTCCTGAATGCTTTAAATGAATGTGAATTTGCACGTTTTGCTCCTGGCGATGAGAATCAGGCTATGGATAAAGTTTACTCAGCTTCAATGGAGGTAATGAGTAAAATGGAAAATTCGATTAAGCATTAAATTAGAATGAATTACATTATGAAAAAGATATTGTTTTTTACCTTTTCTTTGTTGATTTCGGCTCTGGCTTTCGGTCAGGATTCATTGGCCGTAGATACAACGCAAGCGCTCTCTACCGATTCGGTTAGTATGGGTGCTCACACTACTTTTTCTTCGGCCAAGCTAGAAGATGCCACCAAATCAGAAGGTGATAGCGCTTATATGAAAAACGATTATGCATCAGCCATTCAGATTTACGAGGCTTTATTGAATAAAGGAGAAGCAGCCGAAATCTATTATAACTTAGGAAATAGCTACTATAAATCCGGTGAAACAGCCAAAGCTATCCTAAATTATGAACGTGCTTTATTGCTTCAGCCGGGTAACAGCGATATACGTGCCAATTTAGAAATAGCTCGTTCAAAAACGATTGATAAGGTAGAGCCCACTCCCGAAATCTTCTTTGTGTCTTGGACAAAGGCACTGATTAACAGCATGAGTGTAGATGCATGGGCCAATTGGGGCATTGTTTTCTTTATTTTGCTCATTGCTTCTCTCTATTTCTTCTTCTTTTCTAAAGTAGTTGTACTTAAAAAGGTTGGTTTTATAACCGGACTACTGTTTTTGATATGTACAATACTTGCCAATGTTTTTGCTATGCAACAAAAAGAGAGTTTGTCAAATCGTGATAGTGCTATTGTTATGAATCCGAGCGTAACCGTTAGAAGCACTCCCAATGAGAGTGGGACATCATTGTTCATTCTCCATGAAGGGAGCAAGGTTATGATTAAGGATAATTCAATGAAGGAGTGGAAAGAAATTCGTTTGGAAGATGGAAAGGTGGGTTGGGTCCCAGCCACTTCTATTGAAACTATATAAAGTTGAGATTTTTAACTGTAATTATAATTTCCCGAATAATAGATTTTCATCTAATTGTTCGGGGAATTATTTTAGAATACAACCCTTTAAGAATTGTTTTTCTATAAATTACGAAAAAAGATATGCAAATAATTTGTTTTATCTTTTTTTTTCCTTAAGTTTATAGCGTGATAGTAAAATCACTTAGTATTAACCATTAAATTTATCGGTCATGAGAACAATAACATTCAATGAGCTACGTAAAATTAAAGATTCATTGCCCAGTGGTAGCATGCATAGAATAGCAGATGAACTTGGTCTGAATGTGGATACGGTAAGGAACTTCTTTGGGGGGCATAACTTTAAAGAGGGTAAAAGCGTTGGGATACACCTTGAACCGGGTCCGGATGGCGGGTTAGTAATGCTCGATGATACTACTGTACTTGACCGGGCGCTATGCATCTTGAAAGAATTAAACTTAAGCATGCAAAAAGAGCCGACTACAGAGTTTATACGCGCTTAATTTAAAGATACTGACAGAATCCCAATTGATTGATAAACAATTGGGATTTCTTATTTGTTAATTTCATTTTAAAACAAATCGAATTATGGACGATAAATTAGTTACATTAGCCATTCTAACATATACCAAAGCTCAGATATTAAAGAACGTACTTGAGAATGAAGGTATAGAGACTTATATCCAAAATGTAAATCAAATACAACCGGTTGTATCATCGGGTGTTCGCTTACGGATTAAGGAGAGTGACCTTCCGCGTGCATTGAAAATTACTGAAAGTTCTGTATGGTTAGCTGAAAGTATAGTGGGAGAGAAGTCCCCTAAAGTTGACGGAGAACGTAAAAAGATATTGATTCCTGTCGACTTTTCAAGCTATTCGATGAAAGCTTGCGAGTTTGGTTTCAATTTTGCAAAAACTTATGACGCCGAAGTCGTTTTATTGCACGTTTATTTTACTCCGGTATATGCTTCTTCACTGCCTTATGGAGATGTTTTTAACTATCAAATAAATGATGAAGATGCGGTTAGAACTATTCTGCAAAAGGTTCATAGCGACTTAAATACTTTATCTGATAAGATTAAAGCAAAAGTAGCCTCGGGAGAGTTTCCAGACGTAAAATATACTTGTGTTTTACGCGAAGGTATCCCCGAAGAGGAAATTCTTAGATACAATAAAGAGCAACGAGCCAGAATCATTATAATGGGTACTCGTGGTAAGAATCAGAAAGACATAGACTTGATAGGAAGTGTTACTGCCGAGATCATTGAGCGTAGCCGTACCACAGTATTGGCTATTCCCGAGCATACACCGTTCAATCAGTTTGATAATGTTAAACGAATTGCTTTTATTACTAACTTCGATCAACGAGACTTGATTGCTTTCGAGTCATTTATCAATGACTGGAAACATTTCCATTTTTCCGTTTCTCTAATTTATTTGACCGACATGAAAGATGCGAAAGATACTTGGAATGAAATTAAGCTGGCAGGAATAAAAGAATATTTCCATAAGCAATATCCCGACTTGGATATTCAGTATGATGTAGTGATGAATGATGATATTTTAAAAAACCTGGAGCAATATATTGAAAGTAGCAAGATTGATATTATAACATTGACATCCTACAAACGAAACATATTTGCTCGATTATTTAATCCTGGAATTGCTAGAAAGATGTTATTTCATTCAGATACACCATTGCTGGTTATTAACGGATGATCAGTGAGTTAAAATTAAGTCGTTTAAAATAATGATATAATACCAATTATGTTTAATAGTAAATTTCAATTTATTGTAAACTAATTGATTAGATAGTATAAGAGTCATTCATCGTAAACACTATCCTCTTCCACAATAATTTGAGATGAATATTTTTTAGTAAGAATAGCAATAAAAAAGAGACGATCACATAAAAACATGTGATCGTCTCTTTTTTATTTTATCAAATAGATGATGCTATTTGATTAGTTTTGAATTTTTTCAATTTCTTCAAATTCTGGTCCCATATTCAAGTTATAATAAACTCTATAAAGACCGGGTGCCCACAAATCCTTCTGATCGGGTTTGAGTTGTCTAGCCTTTTCATAATATGGTCTAGCTTCCTCATAATACTTCTTAACCTTAGCCTGAGCTGCAGCATATTTCGGATCATTAATATCTGTAGTCGACTTGTCAGAGTATTCTTGAGCCTGCATAATAAGCACCAATCCTAAGTTTGAATAGGCTTCTGCATATTGAGAATCAGCTTCGATAGTCTTTTTGTAGAACTCAATGGCTTTGTCATAATCTTTAAGGTTATGATAAAGGTAAGCTTTTACGTATAAATAAAGCTTATTATTGGGTTCTTTTGCCAACATCTCATCAGCAAACTCCATTGCCTTTTGTGGTTGATTAGAAGCGCTGTAATAATCTACCAGATTAGCAAAGAAATATTGGTTTTCAGGGAATTTTAGGATACCTTCTTTCAATACTTCTACCCATTTGGCAGTGTCACCTTTCGCTTTATATGCATCGGCCATCAATTGCATGGCAAATTTACCACCATCTTTGTCTTTCAGTGCATAAGGAGCATACTTCATAATAGCATCTTTATCTCCTACTCTGTCGGCAGCTAAAGTAGCATAATAAGCAACTTGAGGAAGAATCGTGTCTTTTTCTAATAAGTTTTGATCCTCCATCATCGGATAAGTAGCTGATTCAACGTATGTTGCAAAGAACTTTAGTGCATCTGCATTTTTGTCTAAATTAAAATACTGAATACCACCATTGATCAGGTTCGGACGCTCAGCCAACATTGTTGCGCTGTTTGACTTTCTGAATTTGTTCTTTACTTTTCCTTTTTCGTTAGGAATTTGCGCCAATTCATCACACTTAACGAAATACTTGTACATGTCTAAGATGCTATTGTAAACCCTCAATGTGTCGTAAGGTTTTCTTAAATAAGCATTTTCCATTTCCTTTTCGTTAATTCTTTTCTGAATAAAACCTGCTACATCCCATGTTGCAGCATCGTCTTTCGTCTCAGGATTAGTCAAAGCTTCTTTAATTAGCTGTTCAGCCTTTTTGAAGTCCGGTTTTACCTCGGTAGCAATACTCTTGGCTTCTTTTACGTTCTTCTGTTGAGCGAATGCGAAGCTAACTGCCATCAATAAAACCATTGAAAATAATACTCTTTTCATGATTGTTGTTTGATTAATTATTAATATTAGGTCTATTCTTCTGTTTCTTCATTTGCCGTCATATCTACTTGCGGATCGACAGGGATGTTGCCCTCCTCTTCTTCCATGGGTGGAATGACATCTTCGAGACTTTCTGTAGTAACTTTACATACGGAACCGATGTGGTCGTTACGCTTTTCAAGATTAATTAAGCGAACACCTTGTGTAGCACGTCCCATAATACGGAAATCTTCAACTTTTAAGCGTATTGTGATACCCGATTTATTGATGATCATTAAGTCATTCTCGTCTGTTACAGATTTGATGGTCACTACCTTACCTGTCTTGTCGGTAACATTCATGCTCTTCACACCTTTACCGCCACGATTGGTTTTACGATAGTCTTCGATGTTGGAACGCTTACCGTATCCTTGCTCCGAAACAATCATAATTGATTCTTTCTCGAGGTCTTTAACACAAATCATACCTACTACTTCGTCTGTACCGTCTTCATCTAAGCGGATACCACGCACGCCGGTTGCCGTACGACCCATAACGCGCACTGCTGCTTCATGGAAGCGGATGGCACGGCCATTGCGGTTGGCAATGATGATTTCGTTGTTACCGTTAGTCATACGTACTTCAATAACACGGTCGTCCTCGCGAATAGTAATGGCATTTACACCATTTTGGCGTGGTCTTGAGTATTGTTCAAGCAATGTTTTCTTGATAATACCGTTTTTAGTACAGAATAGTACGTAATGATTGTTGATATAGGCTTCGTCCTGGAGTGTTTTCACACGCAGATAAGCGGTTACGGCATCGTCCGAGTCGATATTCAATAGGTTTTGAATAGCGCGTCCCTTCGAAATCTTCGTTCCTTCAGGAATTTCATATACTTTCAGCCAGTAACATTTACCTTTTTGGGTGAAGAACATCATTGTATTGTGCATAGTAGCCGGATAGATGTGCTCTACAAAGTCTTCGTCGCGAGTTTCTGAGCCTTTTGACCCTACTCCACCGCGGTTCTGAGAACGGAATTCGGTTAGAGGGGTGCGCTTGATGTATCCCAGATGCGAAATAGTGATAATCATTTCGTCATCGGCATAGAAATCTTCCGGATTAAACTCTTCGGACGAATAAACAATTTCGGAGCGGCGTGTATCGCCATATTTTGCTTTTACCTCGAGTAGTTCGTCTTTGATTACCTGACGGCATACTTCTTCGTCGGCCAAAATGCTTTCAAAATAAGCTACTTGCTTCATTACATCCTCGTATTCGGCGTGCAACTGGTCTTGTGCAAGACCTGTGAGCTGGCGAAGACGCATTTCGACAATGGCACGAGATTGGATTTCGGTCAGTTCAAATCGATCCATCAAGCCTTGGATGGCTTCATTGGGGGTTTTGGCTGCACGAATGATACGAATTACTTCGTCGATATTGTCGGATGCAATGATCAAACCCTCGAGAATATGAGCACGCTCTTTGGCTTTGCGCAAATCAAACTCGGTACGGCGAATAACCACATCGCGTCTGTGCTCAACGAAATACATGATTAAGTCGCGCAGATTCAACATCTTAGGACGTCCGTGTACCAATGCTACGTTGTTCACACCAAATGAGGTTTGCAGAGCCGTCATCTTGTATAGTTTATTCAATACTACACTGGCATTGGCATCGCGCTTGATATCGATAACGATACGCATACCATCGCGGTCGGATTCGTCATTGGCATTTGAAATACCTTCTATTTTCTTATCGTTTACAAGATCGGCGATGTATTTGATTAACTCGGCCTTGTTTACATTGTAAGGAATTTCGGTAATAACGATTTTATCGTGTGAATGTCCTGATTCGATCTCCGCTTTTGCACGCATAACCACACGGCCACGGCCTGTAAGATAGGCTTCGCGTACGCCGCTTATACCATAGATGTAACCTCCTGTTGGAAAGTCGGGTGCTTTGACGTAGTTCATAAGCTCCTCGACCGTTACTTCTTGATTCTCCAAATAGGCATGACAGGCATCAATAACTTCGGTTAGGTTATGAGGCGGCATATTGGTAGCCATACCTACGGCGATACCTGAAGCACCGTTTACCAGCAAATTCGGAATACGTGTGGGCATCACTTTGGGTTCGCTCAACGTATTATCGAAGTTTGGTTCAAAATCGACAGTCTCTTTATAGAGGTCCTGCATCATCTCTTCACCAAGCTTGTTCAGACGGGCTTCCGTATAACGCATAGCAGCAGGGCTATCGCCGTCTACGGAACCAAAGTTACCTTGTCCATCAACTAGTGGATAACGCATTGCCCATTCCTGGGCCATACGCACCATTGCAAAATATACAGAGGAATCTCCGTGAGGGTGATACTTACCGAGTACTTCACCCACGATTCTGGCTGATTTTTTGTAGGGTTTATCCGACATATTGCCCAGTTCCATCATTCCGTATAAAATTCTACGGTGAACCGGCTTAAACCCATCTCTAACATCTGGAAGGGCACGCGAAACAATGACCGACATGGAGTAGTCAATGTAGGATGACTTCATTTCCTCCTCGATGTTTATCTTTATAATTCTGTCTTGCTCAAGCATTTAAAAAGATTATTAATTATACATTCTTGGCTTATCAAAAACCATGCTAAAGTACTACTTTTTCGCGATATACAAAAGTTTTCGAGGATAAAGTTTTTGCTATTCTTAATATCTGTTTGGATTATGTGAATGTAGGCTATGACTATTTTTAGCATTGTATCTCCTCTTATGAATGAGTACGTACTTTGATTGTAAATGAATACGTATTCTTTGGTATCAAGAGTACGTACTTAACAGCGCGTTAATATACTAGTTCTTCCAACAAGGAAAAGCTTTCTGTTTAGCTCTTGTTTGTTTTGTCTTATCTTGCTGTTTTTCAGATTTTTATTTCATTTTTCGTACTTTGTTTTCATATTGCTTTGCCCGTTTCTTCACGTTTTTGCTTATTCAATGGCTGGTTCGGTTTAGCGTAGATACTTGTGTTTTTATTAACTTCGATTCTTGCTAAAACCTTTCGAGGTTTTGATGAGTATATATATAATGTGTATGAAGTTTTTTTTGGCACGGCATTTGCTGTTACAATAAATACCGCGAATATGGTGCGTAAACTTAATTATTGCGTATATTTGCCAGTAAATAACAGCTTAAGAAGAAGGAAAATAAATATGAATAATCAATTCTCACAAAGAGTTGCCGATGTTATCGTCTTTAGCAAAGAAGAAGCAAACCGGTTGAGAAGCAGACATATCGGACCTGAGCATCTGCTGCTTGGGCTGCTTCGTGACGGTGAAGGAAAGGCTATTGAGATTTTGTCGAAGCTCAACACAAATTTAACCGATATAAAACAGCAAATTGAGACTCGGCTAAGAAATGAGACCGATGACCTTTCACTTCCCGAGACGGAACTACCATTGTCTGATAACGCCGCAAAGATATTGAAAATGTGTATTCTTGAAGCACGTGGACTCAAGTGCAATGTGGCCGATACGGAGCACATCTTGTTGGCCATCTTGAGAGACCGCGATAATATGGCTGCTTCGGTATTGAAAGACAATGACGTAGACTACAAAGCGGTGTACGAGCAACTCTCTTTACAGCCCGATACGAGTGCCGGAATGGGCTTTTCGGAAGACGAAGAGGAGGATGACGAGTTAAATTCACCCCATTCGCCGGGAAATAAAGAACCCGAAGGATATCGACAAGCTCAGGCTGCTTCTAAGAAAACAGCTAACGATACTCCTGTACTTGATAACTTTGGTACAGATATGACCAAAGCAGCCGAGGAAGGTAAGCTGGATCCGGTCATCGGTCGCGAACGTGAGATAGAGCGTTTGGCTCAGATCCTGAGTCGCCGTAAAAAGAACAATCCGATTTTGATCGGTGAACCCGGTGTGGGCAAATCGGCCATTGTAGAGGGGTTGGCGCTTCGTATCGTACAGAAAAAGGTATCGCGCGTTTTATTTGATAAGCGTGTAGTAGCTCTCGATATGACCTCGGTGGTAGCCGGAACCAAGTATCGCGGGCAATTTGAGGAACGTATTCGCTCCATTCTCAATGAGTTGCAGAAGAATCCGAATGTGATTTTGTTTATCGACGAGATTCATACCATCGTAGGTGCCGGTTCGGCTGCGGGCTCAATGGACGCAGCCAATATGCTGAAACCTGCTTTGGCGCGTGGCGAAATACAGTGTATTGGAGCCACTACGCTCGATGAATACAGGAAAAATATAGAAAAAGACGGTGCGTTGGAACGTCGTTTTCAGAAAGTAATGGTAGAACCCACTACGGCCGAGGAAACGCTTCAGATTCTGCGCAACATCAAGGATAAATACGAAGAGCATCACAATGTGAACTATACCGATGCTGCATTGGAGGCTTGTGTCAAGTTGGCAGACCGCTATATTACCGATCGCAACTTCCCCGATAAGGCGATTGATGCTCTTGATGAATCGGGTTCACGCATCCATCTGACCAATGTAAGTGTGCCCAAGGAGATGGAAGATCAAGAACAACTGATCGAAGAAGCGAAGAATAAAAAGAATGCAGCGGTGAAATCGCAAAATTTCGAATTGGCTGCCAGCTTCCGGGATCAAGAGAAGGAACTTTCGCTTCGCTTGGATGAGATGAAGAAAGATTGGGAAGAACGCTTGAAGGAGAATCGTCAAACGGTTGATGGAGAAGATATTGCAGACGTTATTTCAATGATGTCCGGTGTGCCTGTTCAGCGTATGGCCGAAGCCGAGGGGCTTAAATTGGCAACGATGAAGACGAATTTGCAATCGAAAGTGATTGCTCAGGATGCTGCTATCGAGAAATTGGTAAAGGCCATTCTCCGTAGCCGTGTTGGCCTGAAGGATCCAAATAAGCCGATTGGTACATTCATGTTCCTAGGTCCTACCGGTGTAGGTAAAACACATCTGGCCAAAGAGCTTGCCAAATATATGTTCGGCTCTTCGGATGCATTGATTCGCATTGATATGAGCGAGTTTATGGAGAAATTTACCGTTTCGCGTCTTGTTGGAGCGCCTCCGGGCTATGTAGGATACGAAGAAGGCGGACAGCTCACCGAAAAGGTGCGTCGTAAACCTTACTCCATCGTGTTGCTCGATGAGATAGAAAAAGCACATTCGGATGTGTTTAACCTCTTGCTTCAAGTGATGGACGAAGGACGATTGACTGACAGTTATGGCAGAGTCGTTGACTTTAAAAACACGGTTGTTATTATGACCTCGAACGTAGGAACCCGTCAGCTAAAAGACTTTGGGCGTGGAGTTGGCTTTGCTACTCAGAACCGCTTGAACGATAATGAATTTTCGCGTAGCGTTATTCAGAAAGCGTTGACGAAATCTTTTGCTCCCGAGTTCATTAATCGAATCGACGAGATTATCACCTTCGATCAACTTTCGCTCGATGCGATAACGAATATCATTGATATTGAGCTTCAAAGCCTGTATAAACGAGTTGAGTCGATAGGCTACAAATTGGTCGTAGAAGACAAGGCAAAGCAGTTCATAGCCTCTAAGGGGTATGATGTGCAGTTTGGTGCCCGCCCGCTAAAGCGTGCTATACAAACTTACCTTGAAGATACGTTATCAGAACTTATCATATCTGCTTCGGTTAGTGATGGAGACACGATTCGGGTTTCGCTCAACGAAGAAAAGGGAGAGCTGGAGCTGAAAACTGTGTCATCAGAAGAGAAATAAACTGCAAAATAGACGTCAAAATGTCAGACTTTAGGGTCTGGCATTTTTTTTGTTTTCTACTCAACAAATCAATTTAATATTCATAATTTTAAATACACATTATTATGCAAAAAGGCAATATTGGGGTTACTACAGAGAATATCTTCCCCATCATAAAAAAGTTTTTGTACAGTGATCATGAAATTTTTCTTCGCGAACTGGTTTCTAATGCAGTCGATGCTACCCAGAAGTTGAATACACTCGCTTCAGTAAGTGAGTTTAAGGGCGAATTGGGCGATTTGACCGTTCGTGTTGCTTTGGGACCCGATACCATTACTATCTCCGATCGCGGTATTGGTTTAACGGCCGAAGAGATTGACAAATATATCAATCAGATCGCTTTCTCCGGAGCGAATGACTTTTTGGAGAAATATAAGAATGACGCTAATGCCATTATCGGTCATTTTGGCTTGGGCTTCTATTCTGCTTTTATGGTTTCAAAGAAGGTTGAAATTATTACGAAGTCTTATAAGGAAGGTGCACAAGCTGTGAAGTGGTCATGCGATGGTAGTCCCGAGTTTACCTTGGAGGAGGTTGAGAAGGCAGATCGCGGAACCGATATCGTTCTTTATATTGATGATGATTGCAAAGAATTCCTCGAAGAAGCCCGTATTTCGGCTTTATTGAAGAAATATTGTAGCTTCCTTCCTGTTTCTGTGGCTTTCGGCAAGAAAAAAGAGTGGAAAGATGGCAAGCAGGTTGAAACAAGCGAAGATAATATCATCAATCAAACCGCTCCTTTGTGGACTCGCAAGCCTAGCGAGCTTTCGGACGAAGATTATAAGAAGTTCTATCACGACCTATACCCGATGTCGGACGAACCTCTGTTTTGGATTCACCTGAATGTAGATTATCCGTTCCACCTCACCGGTATTCTTTATTTCCCCAAGGTAAAGAGCAATATCGAACTGAATAAGAACAAAATTCAACTTTATTGCAATCAGGTTTATGTAACCGATTCGGTTGAAGGCATCGTACCCGACTTCCTTACCTTATTGCATGGTGTAATCGATTCTCCGGATATTCCGCTGAATGTTTCTCGCTCGTATTTGCAGAGTGATTCGAATGTGAAAAAGATTTCGACATACATCACCAAGAAGGTATCCGACCGCTTGCAATCGATCTTCAAAAACGATCGTCCGCAATTTGATGAGAAGTGGAATGACTTGAAAATATTTATCAATTATGGTATGCTTACTCAGGAAGATTTTTATGAGAAAGCGTCAAAATTCGCCCTTTTCACCGATACGGATGATAAGCATTACACCTATGATGAGTACCAGACATTGATTAAAGAAAATCAAACAGATAAGGACGGAAATCTGATTTATCTTTATGCAAATAACAAAGACGAGCAGTTTAGTTACATCGAAGCTGCCGTCAACAAAGGCTATAATGTATTGTTGATGGATGGTCAGTTGGATGTAGCGATGATTAGCATGCTCGAACAGAAGCTCGAAAAATCTCGTTTCACTCGTGTCGATGGCGATATCATTGACCATTTGATTGTAAAAGAGGATAAGAAAGCGAATGCGCTCGAACCCGATAAGCAGGAAATGCTCTCTGTTGCATTCAAGAGCCAGTTGCCGAGCGTAGAAAAAGTTGAGTTTAACGTCATTGCACAGTCTTTGGGCGAAAATGCTGCTCCGGTGATGATTACTCAGAGTGAGTATATGCGCAGAATGAAAGAAATGGCCAACATTCAGGCCGGTATGAGCTTCTATGGCGAAATGCCCGATATGTTCAACCTGGTATTGAACGCCGATCATAAATTGGTAAAACAGGTGTTGGCCGATGAAGAGATTGCTTGTGCTGCAGATATCGTTCCTTTGAAGTTCTCTATCGACGATACGACTAAGCGTCGTGACGACTTGAAAAAGAAACAAGAGGGCAAGAAAGAGGAAGAAATTCCTACTGCCGAGAAAGACGAATTGAATGAGCTGAATGCGAAGTTGGATGAGCTGAACCATAAGAAAAATGCTCTTTTCACAACGTATGCAGCAGAAAATAAGGTGGTTCGCCAATTGATCGATTTGGCGTTGTTGCAAAATAACATGTTGAAAGGCGAGGCATTGAATAACTTCGTAAAAAGAAGCATTGAACTAATTTAAGCGCCCCTTTTTAATTCATTACATAAAAGCGAACGAGAGCATTGCAACTGAAAAGTATTGCAATGCTCTTTTTCTATATTAAAAAAGAGGGTTCTCTCGATTAATTGGAAACTTTTGTATATATTTGGGCGTTCAATATTGAAAAATAGATCATTTGTTTGACTGGTATTTATGAAGAAATTTCTTTTACTGCTATTTGTCTTTTTACTTTCATTTGCTCCCACATTCGCTCAGAAGGTTGGGCTTGTGTTGAGTGGCGGTGGAGCTAAAGGATTGACCCATATCGGTATTATTCGAGCGTTGGAGGAAAATAATATTCCCATTGATTATATTACAGGCACTTCGATGGGTGCTATTATAGGCTCTTTATATGCGATGGGCTACTCTCCCGATGATATGGAAGAATTATTGAAGTCGGAAGAGTTTAAACGCTGGTACTCGGGCGAAATAGAAGAGAAATACATGTATTATTTTAAGAAAAACCAGCCTACTCCCGAATTTCTTAATATCCGATTCTCTTTCAAAGATTCCTTGAGCATCAAGCCACAGTTTCTGCCTTCAAGTGTGGTCAATCCCATTCAGATGAATTTGGTATTTGTAGACCTTTATGCACGGGCTACAGCTGCTTGTGGCAGAGACTTTGATAAACTTTTTGTTCCTTTTCGCTGTGTTGCCTCCGATGTATATAACAAAAAGCAATTGGTGTTGAAGCACGGCGATTTAGGTGATGCCGTACGGGCATCTATGAGTTTTCCGTTCATGTTCAAGCCTATTGAACTAAATGGCGTTTTGGCTTATGATGGTGGAATTTACAATAATTTTCCGAGCGATGTGATGCGGGATGATTTTAATCCCGACGTGATAATCGGCAGTGTAGTAGCTACTAATCCTACTAAACCAAAAGAGAATGATTTGATGAGCCAGATTGAAAATATGGTGATGCAGAAAACCGATTATTCTCTTCCGGATTCCGTCGGAGTAGTAATGACGTTTAAATATGATGATGTTAATCTTCTTGATTTTCAGCGAATTGACGAACTGCATGATATCGGTTACAATCGTGCGATCAGTATGATGGATACCATCAAAAAGCGAATCCGACGAAGGGTAAATATGGATAATATCCGTTTGAGGCGTTTGGTTTATCGAAGCAACTATCCCGAATTGCGATTTAAGAATATCTATATTGATGGTGCCAATGGGCAGCAACAGGCTTATATGAAAAAAGAGTTTCATGTTTCCGACAATAAAGAGTTCACTTACGAGGATGTGAAGCGAGGTTATTTCAGGTTGCTTTCCGATAATATGATCTCAGAGATTATTCCGCATGCGGTATATAACCCTAAGGATGACTCATACGATTTGCACTTAAAAGTCAAGCTGGAGGATAACCTGGCGGTTCGTGTGGGCGGGAGTCTTTCGACTACTAGTTCGAGCCAGATATACCTGGGGCTTAGCTACCAAAACTTAAACTACTATTCAAAGGAGTTTTCGTTTGACGGACAGTTAGGTAAAATCTACAATAACGCTCAGTTGATGGCTAAGATTGATTTTGCGACTACCATACCGACCTCGTATCGTTTTATCGCATCAATCACTACGTTCGATTACTTCAAAAAAGATAAACTATTCTCTCGAAATGATAAGCCTGCTTTTAATCAGAAAGACGAGCGGTTTGTCAAGCTATTGGTTGCACTTCCTTTCCTGTCGAGTAAGCGTGCCGAGTTTGGCTTTGGTATGGCGCAGATAGAAGATCGTTACTTTCAAGGAAACGTGATCGATTTTGATAAGGATAAATACGATAAAAGCCGTTATCGGCTATTTGGAGGATCTATCAGCTTCAATGGAAGCACACTCAATTCGCGGCAATACCCTACGATGGGAGCCCGTGAGGCTTTGGTGGCACAGATATTTACCGGTAAAGAGTACTTTTATCCCGGTATGAAATTGGAAGGTAAAAAGAATACCGAAGAAGACCATTCCTGGTTGCAATTGTCGTATACGAAGGAAAAATACCACCGTATGTCTGAGCATTGGACGTTAGGATGGTATTTGCAGGCTTTATATGCTTCGAGAAACTTTTCGGAGAACTATGTCTCAACGATGATGCAAGCAAGCGAATTTGCCCCTACAGCGCATGGTAAATTAACGTATAACGAAGCATTCCGTGCCAATCAATTTGTCGGCGCAGGTATTCGTCCAATCTATCGTTTGAATCAGTTATTCCATCTTCGTGGCGAATTTTATGGTTTTATGCCTATTTTTCCTATCGAGAAAAACTCTATAAATAAAGCATACTACGGAAAAGCCTTTTCTCGCTTCGAATATTTAGGAGAAATTTCTCTAGTTTGTCAATTACCTTTTGGATCGATATCTGCATATGTAAATCATTATAGCTCACCGAGAAGGGAGTGGAATGCCGGTCTTACATTGGGCTGGCAGCTGTTTAATTATCGGTTTATTGAGTAAATTTGTAGAAAGAAAATCCTAGAAACGCTTGCTATTCTCAAAAAAGTCCGTATCTTTGCACCCGTTAAACAAAAACAAAGAGGCCGCGTAGCTCAACTGAATAGAGTAGCTGACTACGGATCAGCCGGTTACAGGTTTGAATCCTGTCGCGGTCACTTTGAAAATTAGCCAATGGCCGCGTAGCTCAACTGAATAGAGTAGCTGACTACGGATCAGCCGGTTACAGGTTTGAATCCTGTCGCGGTCACTGATAATTTTAAGTTTAATAACGAG
>NZ_HG726021.1:58317-64705 GCF_000499785.1 Bacteroides neonati
AAGTTGGTTTTCAGGCGCTTTTTGATGGATGCTTTCTGGTTTTAATCCTTCTTAGCACTTTATGTTTAATTCATTTAAGACCTTTCGAATAGCTTCGAATGTGGTAATACGGGTGGGCACCAGTGGTAAACGCAGTTTGTTTTCAATCATTCCCATGGCATTGAGCATTGATTTTACTCCCGCAGGATTGCCATCGACAAATAAAAGATTGAATAATTCGGTAAATTTATGGTGGATGGTCAGTGCATTTGCAAAGTCTCCTTGCAAAGCCAATCGGGTCATGCGGCTAAACTCGCGAGGAAATGCGTTTCCTATGACCGATATGACACCAACGGCGCCTAATGTGATCAATGGGAAGGTAATACCGTCATCGCCCGAAATAACGTCAAAATTGGCCGGTTTATTCTTAATGATATCATCCATTTGGGTAATGTTTCCGGAGGCCTCCTTGATTGCAATCACATTTTTAAAATCGCGGGCAATGCGCAATGTTGTTTCGGCGGTCATATTGACACCTGTGCGTCCCGGAACGTTATATAATACAATCGGAAGTTCGGTAGCTTCGGCAATGGCTTTGTAGTGCTGATAAATTCCTTCCTGCGAAGGTTTATTGTAGTAAGGAACCACAGATAGAATTGCATCTATGCCGGTGAAATCGTCATGTTTTAATGTTTCGACTACTGCGCGGGTATTGTTTCCGCCTACTCCCAATAAAATAGGGATTCTTCTATTTACTCGATCGATCACCATTTTAGTGACCTTCTTTTTTTCTTCTTCAGTCAAAGTCGGAGTTTCGGCTGTTGTTCCCAGCACACAAAGAAAGTCAGCATTATTCTGCAGTAGGTAATCCACCATTCGCATTAACGCATCGTAATCAACGCTCTCATCTTCTTTGAAAGGAGTAATCAGTGCTACCCCCATTCCTTTCAATTTCGTTTGTATCATGAGTATTAATAATGATCTCTTAATAATTCTATCGCAAAAGTACGAATATTTTCGATTTTACCCGCAATAATCATATATAAAATAAGGATATCGTAGAAAAATGTTACGATATGAGCGCTAAAAATGCCTCTTCGTTCACAATTTTCACACCCAGCTTATTCGCTTTCTCCAATTTGGCAGGCCCCATGTTTTCGCCTGCTAAGATGAAGCTTGTTTTGGCCGAAATGCTTCCTACGTTTTTTCCCCCGTTCTTTTCGATGATTTCTTTATATTCATCGCGAGAATGGTGTGAGAATACGCCGCTAATTACAATCGATTGTCCGGCCAGTTTATCGGTATATTCACTCAGGTCTTTTTCGGCACGGTATAATTGCAGTCCGGCGGATTTTAAGCGATTGACTAATGCGCGATTGGTATCATTTGCAAAGTATTCCAGAATGCTTTGCGCTATCTTTTCCCCGATTTCATCGACGTTCTTCAATGTTTCGAGGTCGGCACTTTCCAATTCTTCTATGTTTTGAAAAGCTTTTGCGATCTTTTTGGCAACAGTTTCGCCTACAAAGCGAATACCCAAAGCAAAGATGACGCGTTCGAAAGGAACTTCTTTGCTTTTAGCAATTCCGTTGATGATGTTTTCGGCCGATTTATCACCCATTCTATCGAGCCCCTTAAGGTCATTGGTCGTTAATAGATACAGATCGGCTGTATTGTGAATTAGCCCTTGCTTATAAAACAGATCCACTGTTTCGGGGCCTAGTCCGTCTATATTCATCGCCTTACGGCTGATGAAGTGCTCGATCTTGCCTTTAATCTGAGGAGGACAAGCTGTTTCGTTGGGGCAATAATGAGCTGCTTCTCCTTCGTATCTAACCAGCTTGCTGCCACATTCGGGGCAATGAGCGATGAACTTGACTTTTTCGCCTATCATAAAGCGTGCGGCTGTATCTACGCCGGTTATTTTCGGAATAATTTCTCCTCCTTTCTCAACGTACACCATATCGCCAATATGTAAGTCAAGCCCATCGATGATATCAGCATTGTGTAGCGAAGCTCTTCTTACAACCGTACCGGATAGTTGAACCGGATCCAGATTTGCGACTGGTGTAACTGCTCCGGTGCGACCTACCTGGTAGGTTACCATATTTAAGCGTGTAATGGCGCGCTCGGCTTGAAACTTATACGCAATGGCCCATCGGGGAGATTTGGCAGTGAATCCTAAATTCTTTTGCTGATTCAGGCTGTTTATCTTAATAACAATGCCATCGGTGGCAACCGGCAGATTTTTTCGCTCCACATTCCAGTAGTTGATAAAGTCAAAGACTTCGTCAAGAGTTTGGCATTTGCGTGTTAAATCTGAAATTTTAAATCCCCAGCGGGCGGCCTCCTGTAGATTTTCATAATGTCCGTCGCAAGGGAGATTGTCGCCAAGCAGATAGTAGAGGTATGCATCCAACTTTCTTGAAGCAACAACAGACGAATTTTGCAGTTTCAGTGTTCCCGATGCCGCGTTTCGCGGATTGGCAAAGAGCGGTTCTTCCCGGGCTTCTCTTTCGCGGTTTAGTTCTTCGAATACATTCCATGGCATTAGAATTTCGCCACGTATTTCGAATGATGCCGGGTAGTTATCGCCATGCAATACCAAGGGGATGGTGCGGATCGTTTTTACATTGTCTGTTACGTCGTCTCCCTTCTCTCCATCACCGCGGGTTACCGCACGTATGAGTTGCCCGTTTTCGTAGGTGAGTGAGATAGAAGTACCATCGTATTTCATTTCGCAACAAACCTCAAAGTCTTCATTGAGAGCCTTCCGAACTCGTTCATAAAAGTCGGTCACTTCTGCTTCCGAGTAGGTATTTGCCAACGAAAGCATCGGGTATTTATGTGCTACCTGCGTAAAGTTTTTATTGAGATCGCTTCCTACCCGCATGCTTGGAGAGTTCTCATCAGCATACTCGGGGTGTTGCTTCTCCAGTTCTTGCAGCTCATACATTTTATCATCGAACTCTTTATCCGAAATTTCGGGTGCATTGAGTACGTAATAATTATAGTTGTGCCGATGGAGCTCGGTGCGCAGTTCCTCTATTTTTTCTTTTGCAGTCATATTTCTTGGATTGTTTCGGGCAAAAATACAGGTTTATCTTTGAATATTTGTAATTTTGCAGAAAATTTAAAATTATGCGTATTGATATAATAACCGTGCTTCCCGAGATGCTTGAAGGTTTCTTCAACTGCTCCATCATGAAACGTGCTCAAAACAAAGGTCTTGCCGAAATTCACCTTCATAATCTTCGAGATTATACTGAGGATAAATATCGCCGGGTAGATGATTATCCATTTGGCGGTTTTGCCGGAATGGTTATGAAGATCGAGCCGATTGAGCGTTGCATTAATGCATTGAAGGCGGAGCGAGAATATGATGAGGTTATTTTCACAACACCCGATGGAGCGCAGTTTGATCAGAAGATGGCAAATACGCTTTCGTTATCCGGCAATCTCATTATTCTTTGTGGTCACTTTAAGGGAATTGATTACCGCATTCGCGAGCATTTTATTACCAAGGAAATTAGTATTGGAGATTATGTTTTGACCGGTGGAGAACTTGCCGCAGCTGTTATTGCGGATGCTATTATTCGAATTATCCCGGGTGTTATTTCGGATGAGCAGTCTGCGTTATCTGATTCTTTTCAGGACAACTTATTGGCTGCTCCCGTCTATACGCGCCCTGCTGAATACAATGGTTGGAAGGTGCCGGATATTTTACTTTCGGGGCATGAAGCTAAAATCAAAGAATGGGAGCTTCAGCAATCCATGGAGCGCACTCAGCGTTTGCGTCCCGACTTGTTAGAGAAGTAATCTCTTGTTCGACATAGATACACAAAGAAGCCCGGCTGTTTAAGCAAAACAAGCCGGGCTTCTTTGTGTATATCTTCTTTGTCTATTTTATCAGAGTTCGAGCGCACCGATAATTTCAGATACCGATTTGCAACCTTGTCTGTCCAGGTAATCATTTATACCATCTACTACTTTAATGGTTACTGCCGGATCGATGAAGTTGGCCGTTCCTATTTGGATAGCCGATGCTCCTGCAAGCAGAAATTCTACGGCATCTTTCCAGTTCATAATACCTCCCAACCCTATGACAGGTATTTTTACCGCATTGGCTACTTGCCAGACCATGCGCAGGGCGATTGGTTTTACTGCTGCACCCGATAATCCTCCGGTGACGGTCGAAAGGATTGGTTTTCTACGTTCGGCATCAATGGCCATGCCTAATAATGTGTTGATTAGCGATATGCTATCGGCGCCGTTTGCTTCTGCTGCACGTGCCATCTCGGCAATATTGGTCACATTGGGAGACAGCTTAACAATAAGTGTCTTTTTGTAAGCTGAACGTACTGCGTTTACAACTTCTGCTACTCCTTCGGTGGTTACTCCAAATGCCATACCACCTTGCTTTACATTGGGGCACGAGATGTTTAATTCTATAGCAGGAATCTTGTCAAGCTCATTCATGATTTCTGCTGTTTTTACATAATCTTCGATGGCAGATCCCGATACATTAACGATCATGTTTGTCTGAATGTCCTTAATACGGGGATATATCTGTTCAGCAAAGTAATTTGCTCCTTTATTTTGCAGTCCCACAGCATTTAACATGCCTGCGGGAGTTTCTGCCATACGTGGATATGGATTGCCTTCACGGCTGTGAAGAGTGGTTCCTTTCACAATGATACCGCCTATTCGCGTGATATCAATGAAATCAGCGAACTCTTCGCCATATCCAAATGTACCGGATGCAGTCATTACCGGATTTTTCATCTGCAATTCACCAATATTTACACTTAAATCTGCCATAGTAGTTTCTTGATATTAAAAATAGGACCTTCTTTACATACGCACAAATGACCTTCGGTAGTATCTTCTACGCAGCAGAGGCAGGCACCTATACCGCAAGCCATTGTGTTTTCTAAAGATACTTCACATTCTATTTGATTACTTTTGGCATATTTGGCAACAGCCATCATCATGGGTTTAGGACCACATGTGTAAATCTGTTCAAAGTTTACTTTTGTCAAAATAGAATGCTGTGTTACATATCCTTTTTCTCCATGGCTACCATCTTCGGTGGTAGTATATACTTCACCAATGGCTTTGAAGTCGTCTAATTGCAGCAAATCTTTATTACTACGTGCACCTAATAAAAAGGTAGGTTTACTGCCGTTTTGTGCTAACTGCTCGCCCAGATAAAGCATTGGGGCTGTTCCGACGCCTCCGCCTACTAAAAGTAGCTTATCGGAGGGCGTTTGTGATATTGTGAAACCATTTCCCAGGGGTAGAACTACATTGATTATATCTCCCGGCTTAGCTTCTGCTAAATGCTTGGTTCCATCTCCGACGAGCTGTATGAGAAACCAAACCTCATTGCGTGCTCTATCTATATAATTGATAGAAATAGGGCGGCGTAAGAAGGTGGTGGGTGAACCGTCTACTCTGATTTCTGCAAATTGTCCCGGCAGCATTTCGGGAAGTCGTGACTGATCTGTCAGTTTCAGTAATGCATAGTTAGCATGCAGTCTGAGGTTTTCAGTAACAGTCAGGTCTAAAATAAATTTTTTCATGTATTGAAGCATAAATTCATATTCTGTTTGCAAAGATACAGGAAAATGTGCAAACAGTCATTCTTAGCCTTCATTTTTCGCCTTTGAATATTTCGTAGGTATTATCATCGAAAAATATTCTTATTTCAGTAATTTTTCTGTGAGGCTTTTCGATGTACTTAATCTCCTGTTTTACAATCTCTTTAGCTTGGATTTCGGCCGTTCGTAATGCGATTTCCTTAAGATTTTCTGCGCTGATTGTATCGTTGGATGAATTTATGGGATTCTCGTCAAATAAAGAAGGTTGAAAATCAATACTATTGCCTGTATTTTGGAGCATATTGCCTTTACCGTACAATAGCCACTCTAAATTGATGTAGTCGTACTTCTGGTGTACTTTCATAATAACATCTAAGCTTGGGTTATTTCGCCCGTTTAAAATGTGAGAAAGAGTAGACTGCTGGATGCTGATGCTCTCAGCAAATGCTCCTGAGGTCATATTTTCTCTTTCCATGATTGTTTTGATTCTGTCTTTAATATCCATATCCTTCTATAGTTTACAAATGTATGTTACTTGGATGTATTCACAAAAGTATATTTGTTATAAGTGAATGCACAAAGGTAAAAAAATAAAATCACAAAAGCAAATTACAAATATAAAATACAATATTCACAAAAGACATTTAAGTAGTGAAAGAGCGTATACCGACCGCTTATTCTATTCATATTAATATGATTTCATATTAAAGTATTGGTTTATTATAATTTTATAACTATATGGTAATCATGTATTTTATGCATGCTTAATATGCTTGTTTTAACTATATTACAAATGTTTGCTATTT
>NZ_HG726021.1:64716-191219 GCF_000499785.1 Bacteroides neonati
GAATTACAAATGTGTATATTTAATATATGAATGATATATATTACAAACGTATAATTTGTTGGTTATAGATACAACTACTTGTCTTTATTCTTTTGAATTATACGGATGTAAAATGAGACGTCTTATTTAAAACTGATACTTAGTATTTACATTTATGCTTCTATTAGCAATTCTCGGCGTTATTTCCGTATAAAATACCGTATAGTTATTTTTTTTCGATTACAGGAGGGCTTTTATTGATTCAAGCTATTGATATATAGGTAATTATATGCTTATTTTCTGCATTAAACAAGCTGTATTCTAGAAAATAGAAGAGTTTGAAGCTCAATTTGACATTATGCTACTATTATGGCTTCATTATTATCCTATATATACTAATGAAGGTAGAAGAATCTCGTGCATTCTCTTATAAATAAATGACGGAATTTGGATATGAAGATGTAAAGATGAAAGAGCTATGGTTAGGCAATAAAGAGAGAAAAATCGAGCCTAAATAACGAATAAATAATAAGAAAAGAGAGGTAATTTACCCTCCATAGGACGATATTGATAGATGCAATAACAGCTGTCTAATGGAGGGGCTTAGAAAAGTCTTGGTTAATGAAGAATATTGAACACTAATTCGCGTAAAATATCGCCATCACTGGTCGAAGGGTTATTTACTCCTTTCGATTTTGCATCGGCATATCGTATTGCACCTACGATCTGCATGGTCTTTACTCCGCTATATTTACGCATAGCTGCCATATAATCCCGAGCCTGCCAAGGGGTTTTAAGGCCTAACATACCTGCTATACCCTGCTCTGATTTGTCGGGTGCGTAATAGGCAAGCATTAAGTTAGCGTAGAAGTTAAATAGTAGCGATAGTGTCATCTGAATCGGGTTGGTTTTAGGATTTTCCTCAAAATATTTTATTATCTTATTTGCTTTAAGAATATCCTTTTCCACCAATGCGCTACGCAATTCGAAGTTATTATAATCCTTACTGATACCGATATTTTTTTCGATTTGTTCGGGAGTTATACGCTTCTGATTGGAGGGTAAGGTAATGATTAACTTTTCGAGTTCTCCGGTAAGACGACTTAAATCAGAGCCTACGAAATCGGATAGCATGGCAGTGGCTTTCGGTTCCATATCGATGCCTTTTCGCTTCATGTATGAGCTGATAAAGGCAGGAAGCTGAGCTTCCTTTATCTTTTTCGATTCGAAAAGAACGCCTCTCTTCTCTATCTCGGCAGCCAATTTCTTTCTTCGGTCGAGGGTGCCATGTTTGTGGCATATCACAAGAATGGTGGAAGTAAGCGGCTTTTGCAAGTAGAATGCTAGCTCCTCTATGTTGCGTATAGCTTGTGCCTCTTTGACGATTACAACCTGATGTTCGCACATCATCGGATAGCGTTTGGCGGCATTGATAATGGTCGATACATCTACATCGGCACCATATACTACGGTTTGGTTGAACTCTTTTTCGGTTTCGTTCAATACGTTTTCGGCGATATAATCGGCAATGAGGTCTATATAATAAGATTCCTCGCCCATCAAATAGTATATCGGGCGGTATTGTTTGGCCCTTAGCTCTTTGAGGACGTCTTCACAGGTCAGTTCTTGTTTAGCCATATTCTCTTTTTACCAGTCGAATTTCAGGTGTTTTACTGTTTTCTTTTCATCAATAATCATGCGCAAGGAAGCGATACCTATTTCTACATGCTCATCGACATAGTTCTTGGTGACGATACTGTCACTTTTATCGGTTTTCACACCTTCGGGAATCATTGGTTGGTCGGAAACCAATAACAATGCCCCTGTAGGGATGTGATTGGCAAAACCACAGCTAAATAGCGTTGCAGTTTCCATATCTACTGCCATGGCACGAGTTGTAGTGAGGTATTCTTTGAACTTCTCATCGTGTTCCCAAATGCGTCGATTGGTGGTATATACCGTTCCTGTCCAGTAGTCACGTGCATAGTCGCGAATCGACGATGAAACAGCACGTTGGAGCATAAATGCAGGCAATGAAGGCACTTCGGGCGGAAAATAATCATTCGAAGTTCCTTCGCCACGAATGGCCGCAATGGGCAGAATCAGGTCGCCTATTTTATTTTTCTTGTCGATACCGCCACATTTTCCTAAAAACAAACAAGCTTTGGGCATGATTGCACTCAGTAAATCCATGATAATGGCAGCATTGGGACTACCCATACCGAAGTTGATGATCGTCATTCCTTCGGCAGTGGCTGAAGTCATATTGGCGTCTTTTCCGAGAATAGGTACATTGAACTTTTCAGCGAATATTTCGACATACTTATTGAAGTTGGTCAGTAGAATATATTCTCCAAAATCTTCCAGATTACGTTTCGTGTAACGAGGTAACCAATTAGCTACGATTTCTTGCTTTGTTTTCATAATAATCCATTAAATTTGTGTGCCCAATGTAGGGAACCATTATTTAACTTACAAAAATAGTAAATGTTATCGTTAAATCTGCCAGTATTCGACACTAAAATAACGACACGGAATGGAAAAAATGTTATTTTCGACGTGATTCGCAAGCGATATGTAGCTCTGACACCCGAAGAATGGGTTCGTCAGCACTTTGTTCACTTTCTTATTGCACACAAAGGCTATCCGTTGGCACTGATGGCAAATGAAGTATTACTGCACCTCAACGGTACTCAAAAACGATGTGATACGGTGCTCTACCGACGTGATCTTTCGGCTCGGATGATTGTAGAATACAAAGCTCCCCACATAGAGATTACACAAGCCGTGTTTGACCAGATTACGCGCTACAATATGGTTTTGAAGGTCGATTACCTGATTGTAAGCAATGGTATTCAGCATTATTGTTGCCAGATAGATTATAAAAACCAACGTTATACATTTCTGGAAGATATTCCGGACTACTCCTTATTATTATGAACGAAATTTATCAGATTACCAACGGACAGGTGCTCACTCCTGCCGGGTGGTTGAAAGATGCCTCTGTGCTCATTAAAGAGGGTAAAATAGCTAAAATAAGTGCTCACAATCAGAAAATAGATAATGCCATACGTATTGATGCAGAAGGACAATACGTTGTTCCGGGATGCATTGACATGCATATACACGGAGGTGGCGGACGAGACTTTATGGAAGCCACTCCCGAGGCCTTTGAGACTATTATTGAGGCTCACGCCCAGCATGGAACAACTGCCTTGCTGGCTACCTTGGCCGTTTCTTCACCCGATACTATCCATCGAGCCATCGAGGTTTGCGAAAGTATGCAAAACTCTTCTCAGAAAGGTGCCCGTATTCTGGGATTGCATCTCGAAGGAAACTACTTGAATGAGACGATGAAAGGTGCACAGCCACCCGAGTATATTTCGAATCCTGACCCCGATGAATACAAGGCATTACTGGCCTCTACTTCCTGTATCAAGCGTTGGAGTGCATCGCCCGAATTGCCGGGTGCATTAGCCTTCGGCCAATATGTATCGAGCAGGGGCGTACTTGTTGCGTTGGCTCATACCGTAGCCACTTATCCGGAGGTAAAAGAGGCTTATGAAGCAGGTTTTACACATGCGACCCACTTTTATAATGCCATGACAGGAATGCACAAAGAGGGTATTTACAAACGGGAAGGCACTGTAGAGAGTATTTTCTTGATGGATGATATGACCGTTGAGGTAATTGCCGATGGTATTCATGTACCTGAGGCCATTCTTCGGTTAATCTATAAAATAAAAGGGGTGGAACGTACCGTACTGGTAACCGATGCGATGGCTGCTGCTGCCTGTGCAGCCGGAACAGAGATTGATGATAAACGTGTTATCATTGAAGATGGTGTATGCAAACTCGCCGATCGCTCTGCCCTGGCAGGTAGTATTGCTACGGCTGATCGGTTGATTCGAACCATGGTACAAGACGCCGAGACTCCATTGGAGGATGCTATACGCATGACTTCGGAAACTCCTGCCCGCATTCTTCGTATAGCCGACAGAAAAGGAACACTGGAGGTTGGAAAAGATGCCGATATCGTACTCTATAATAAGGATCTGCACGTTCAGAAAGTCTTTGTTGAAGGGCGAATAGTGGGAGGTAATAAATAGAAAATAAAACACTCAAAAAGCGAATCTCCCCCTCTTTTAGTTAACTATATAATAGTAATAAAAGAGGGGGAGATTCGCTTTTTACTTAGTACGATTGGATGTAGAGAATTTAAGAAGGATTTTGTTTCTTCCGGCTCAACTTTTCTTGCAATGTCTGCATCAGTTCATAGAAATTGGGTATGTATACAGTTGCCAATAAGGTATTTAATGCCATACCAAAAACAACGGCTGCTCCCAATGCCACACGGCTTTCGGCTCCTGCACCTGTTGCGAAAAGCAACGGCATCACACCCAATACGAATGCAAACGAAGTCATCAAGATGGGGCGTAACCGAACATGACCGGCCTCGTAAGCAGCATCTCGTATGGAGTTGCCCTCCTTGCGGAAGTCGCGTGCAAACTCTACAATCAGAATACCGTTTTTGGTCGATAAGGCCACCAATAGAATGATACCGATCTGCGTATATATACTTACCGGTGTACCCATAACGTAGCAACCAATCATTGCTCCCAAGAGTGCTACCGGCAGACCGATAACAGCTGCTACGGGGCTTGTCCAGCTTTCGTATTGAGCGGCAAGTACCAAGAAGGCTACCAGCATCGCCATAATCAGTACAACTGTGGTGGTGCTTCCGGCCTGTGTTTCCTGATAAGCCACTGAGGTCCATTCGTAGCCGAAGTTATTACCCAACTGTTCTTTAAACAGACTTTCCATCTGTGCTATGCCCTCGCTCGTACTGCTTCCGGGAGCTACGTTGCAGGTCAGAGCAGCCGTAGGATACATATTGTAGCGGTTCACCTGGTCTTCTCCCAACTGCTCTTCAACCTTAGTGAAGGAAGAGAACGGAACCATCTCTCCTTTCGCGTTGGGTACGCTCAGCTTCAGCACATCATCTATCACCTTTTGGGCTTGATCGTTTGCCTCAATTTTTACTTGATAGATATGCCCAAACTGCACGTAATCATTTACATAAGCCGCGCCCATATAGTATCCGAGCGTTGAAAAGACCTGATCGATGGAGATACCCATAAACTGAACCTTATCGCGGTCGATATTCAGGAAGTATTGAGGCACATTGGCTTGATATTGGCTCGATACCGACAACAGTGCCGGCTTGGAATGATAAGTCGCCAAGAGTGTACCGATGGCTTGTTGCATCTCGGTAGGCCCCAGATTATTGCGGTCTTCGAGCTGTAATTGCAAGCCACCACTGGCTCCCAACCCGGGAATGGCAGGTGGCACCATGGCAAATACCTGCCCCTCCTGTATACCGTAGGCCATTTCATTGAAGCGGTTCACTACGGCCGATGCCGTATGTTGCTTTCCGCTTCGTTCGTCCCATGGTTTTAAGACCACAAAGTAGGTGGCAGAGTTGCTCTGCTCGCCGCCTCCCATAATCGAGAAGCCTGCTATACCGATGTAGTTCTCTACCTCGGGGTAACCGGAGAGTATTTTGTTGATCTGTTTGTTTACTGCCTGTGTTCGCTCCAAACTAGCTGCCGGGGGCAGTTGAACCACAGCAATGAAATAACCGTCATCTTCCGAGGGAATGAACGTAGACGGCCATTTCATAAACAACATGATGGCAATAATTGAAATAATCAAGTAAGAAAACAAAGCCATCCACGGACGAACGAGCAGAGCCTTCACAATGCGGTCATACAATCCTTGTGTCTTATCGAATCCGACATTGAAACCTCTGTAAATAAAGAATTTTGAAGGTTTGCTTTTTTCCAGAAAAAGTGCACAAAGTGCAGGTGTCAAAGTCAGTGAGTTAATGCCACTGAGCACAGTCGAAGCTGCAATAGTGAGTGCAAACTGCTTGTAGAGCTGCCCGGATATACCGCTGATTAATGTAGTCGGAATAAATACGGCCAAGAGAACCAATACGACTCCCACAATCGGACCGGTAATCTCTCCCATCGCCTTTGTTACAGCATCACGAGGTGTATATTGTCCGGTTTCGAGTAGTCGTGATGAGTTCTCGACCACCACGATGGCATCATCGACCACAATCGCGACTGCTAAAATTAAACCGAACAAGGTCAATGTGTTGATTGAGAATCCTAATGCTGCCATGACCGCCAATGTACCGATAAGCGATACCGGAATGGTGATACACGGAATAATCACCGCCCGCCAGTTCTGCAAGAAAAGGAAAATGACGAGCACAACGAGTAGTGTTGTTTCAAGGAAGGTAACCAAAACCTCGTCGATGGAAGCATTGATTACATCCGTCGTATCGAGTGTTACATTGTAGGTGATGCCCGAGGGAAAATTCTCTGCCAACTGGTTCATTCGCTCTTTCACTCCTTTAGATACTTCGAGCGAGTTTGAACCGGGTTGCTGATAGATGGCGATGGCAGCTGTGGGTTTTCCGTTGATTTGAGAAACCACGTTGTAGGATGCCGAACCCAGGTCAATACGGGCAATGTCTTTGAGCCTGAGCATCTTTCCACCTGCATCGGAACGAATCACGATATCGCCGAACTGCTCGGGCGAGGTAAGGCGTCCCTCTACATTGAGGGTGTATTGATAGGCGTTTTTATTGTCCTTGCCAATGGGTTGCCCCACATATCCGGCTGATACCTCTACGTTTTGCGACTGAATGGCTTGGTATACGTCGACCGGAGATAAGTTGCGAATGCGCATGGCTTCGGGATCGAGCCAGATACGCATGGAGTAGTTGCCCGCTCCCATCACGTTGACCACGCCTACGCCGGGCACACGCGTCAATTGGTCTACCATGTTTAATTTGGCATAGTTGCTTAAGTATAGCCCGTCATAAATAGAGTCTTTGGAAGTCATGGTCAGGAACATAACCACGTTCGACGATTGCTTCTGCACGGTTACTCCCTGCACTACTACCGGAGCGGGTAGCGACGATTGGGCTATACTCACCCGGTTTTGTACCTGTACGGTAGCCATGTCGATATCTGTTCCAACAGCGAAGGTAATAGTTAGCGAGTATGCACCCGAGGATGAAGAGTTGGATGACATGTACAACATACCGTCGACTCCATTGACTTGTTGCTCAATGGGGATACCTACGGTTTGCGCTACTGTTTGCGCATTCGCTCCCGGATAATACGCCGATACTTGCACCGTAGGCGGTGTAATATCCGGAAATTGTGCCACGGGTAGTATATTGAGAGTCACCAGTCCGGCTACCACGATGAGTAGTGCAAGCACAGTGGCGAATATAGGACGGTCGATGAAGAATTTTGAGAACATAATAATTGTTTTTTTTAATGATCATTCATGCAAGTCTTTCTTATTCAAGCACAGGCTTTACCTGCATTCCCTCCCGTACTTTCATAAGCGCCTTGGTTACGTACTTGTCGTTTGGCGAAAGTCCGCTTATAACCTGTCTTAAGGTGTCACTAATCAGTTGTCCGGTGATGATGTGGCGATAATCTACTCTATTAGAGTCGTTCACCAAGTATACATATTTGCCCAATTGATCGGTACCGATGGATGCATCTTGTACCAGCAGTGCGTTGGGTTGTTGGGCATAAGGCAGGGTGATGCTTACGTACAAACCGCTTTTAAGTATCCCTTTCGGATTGTCTAAATTGGCACGAACGTTGAGCGTTCCGGTACTCATGTCTACGTTGGGCGATAAATAATCGAGTTGCGCCGGATAGGTTTGCAGGCCGTCTTTTCCCAAGCGAACGATTACATCTCTGGGCAGTCCATCTTTGTTTTCATTGCTCATCAGCATGGATAGCCATTGGTTGTCGGCTACATTAAAATAGGTATACATCCGGTTGTCTTGATAGATCGTAGCCAGTGTAACTGGTTGTGCGGCTCCGCTGATGTAATTGCCTACATCGACGGTTTTGTTGCTCACCGTTCCGTCAAACGGTGCTCTGATGTAGCAATAAGTCAGGTTGGTTTGCGCACTGTTTAGTACCGCTTCGGCATTTTTGACTGCCGCTATGCCTTCATTCATAGTCGATTCGGCTTGTAGTACCTGTATCCGGCTTACGGCATCGCTTTTCAGTGCTTCGGTCATGCGCGAATAGTTGTTGCGGGCATACTCCAGCTGTACCTTGGCTGTTCGCAGTGCAGCTTCGGCTTGCGATACATTGTCTTTGTAAATCGTCGGTTCGATGACAAAAAGGATTTGTCCTTTCTTGACCCGACTACCGGGAGTAAACGAGGCCGATTGCAAGGTTCCGTTTACCCGTGCTACCAGATTAACGGTCTGTTGCGAAGTTAAATACCCCGGATAATCCTTCGTTAGCGTAATGTCTTTCACCAGCGGTTTCGCTACACTGATTTCCGGAGTAGGCATAGCTCTCGACATCTCTTTTTTCTCCTTGCAACCTGTCAGTAATGGCAGAGCGAGAAGGATATACAGCATTCTTTTCATTGTTAGGGTAGGTTTTATGATTATATGATTCTTATTAATTGCCCCATCCGCCACCTAAGGCCTGATACATGGCAATGAGCTGCAACAACGAATTGCCTCGTGCTTCGACCAACTGACTCTCATAAGTTAGCAGAGAGCGTTGTGCGTCGAGTACATTTTGAAACGGGCTTAACCCCTGTTTGTACAGATTCAGTGAGAGGGTCAGTGTTTCCAGTCCTTGGTTGCATACCTCGCGCAGTGCTACAATCTGCTTAATCGAATTGCGATATGCATTCATGGCATTGTCGGTTTCTTGCACAGCCGTTAATACGGTTTGGTTGAACTGGTTGATGGCTTCGTCCAATTGTGCGCGTGCCAGTTTGGTGGCATTAAACAGTTGTCCGCCGCTGAAGAGTGTCCAGCTCAGTGCCGGAGCAATCTCATAGGTCAGGGCTTTGCTATTGGTCAGGTCTTTAAAGTCGCGTGCAGCATAGCCCACCGATCCTTTCAGGAATACCTTGGGCAGCCAATCAGCTTTCGAAGCTCCCACCAAGGCAGCCTGTGCATTGACCTGACGTTCGGCAACACGAATATCGGGACGCCTTAACAGCAGGTCGGCAGGCAATCCTACGCCGATGGGCTCCATATAATCGGGCAGTGTCCCTACCCGTTCGAGCATGGGGCGTATCTCTTGCGGGTAAGTGCCCAACAATACCGCTAAGGTAGTGATGTATTGATTGATGCTCGATTCGAGCTGCGGAATAGCCGCTTTGGTACTGTAATATACCGATTTGGCTTGGGCGACATCCAGTTTAGACACCAATCCGGTGTTGTATCTGACTTCGGTAATTTTAAGTACTACCTCTTGCGATTCGCTGTTCTCCTGTACTACTTTGAGTTCCTGCTGCAATTGCCGCAAGTTAATATAGGCCGATGCCACCTGTGCCGAGAGCGAAACCATCACTGCCGTATACTCCTCTTTGCTTGCCGCGAAAGTCTCCTTCTGCGCTTTCACCCGTTGGCGGATACTCCCGAATACATCGACCTCCCAACTCATATTGAGCGAAGCATCATAATAATGCTGGGTCGATTGGGGGAGCTCACTGGTCAGTCCACTGCTTTGCTGACGCGTCCATCCTCCATTGAAGCCGATGCTGGGAAAGAAGTTTCCGCGTTCGATACGCAAGTTGGCTTTGGCTGCATTCATGCGGTCGATGGCTGTCAGTACCGAATAATTTCGATCAACGGCTACTGTAATTAGTGAGTCGAGCGACTTATCGCCAAAGGCTTTCCACCATTGGTCGTCGACAGGAAGTACTTGTTGAAATACATCTCCACTCTCCTCCCATGTTTGTGGCAAGGGGGCATTTAAGTAACGCTTGGTTGTCTGTGCGTATCCGGCAGACGATAGAAACAGTAGAAGCGGAATGCTCCAGGCTCGTATATTCATAAGTTCAGGTTTTATAGAAATGAAATGAGAACAACTAAATCATTATATTGTTCTCTGCTTTTGTCCGAGCGGAGGCAAGGTATTATCAAAAAAAAAGACCAAAGAGTTAGTTGCAAACTCCTTGGTCTTATCTTGTCGACTTATTTTAATTAAGCCTTATGCATCTGTCATTTTTCTTTTGATCGCTCTTTTTGCTGGTGCAGCAACGGTCTCCTCTATTTTCACCTCCAGTTGTACGCCTGCCAATTCGGGGTCGATCATGATACGTCCGCAATATTCGCAAACGATTACTTTCTTACGCGAACGGATGTCCAGTTGTCTCTGAGGTGGAATTTTGTTGAAACAGCCACCACAAGCATCGCGTTGTACGTATACGATACCCAGTCCGTTGCGTGAGTTCTTACGAATACGCTTGAATGACTGAAGCAAACGTGGCTCGATCTTTGTTTCCAAGTCTTTTGCTTTCTCTCTGAGTCTCTCTTCTTCCTGCTTGGTTTCAGAGATAATCTCGTCCAGTTCGCCCTTCTTTTGGTCAAGATCCTTTTGTCTTTCTTCCAAAGCAGCTGTGCTCGTAGCTACTTCGGCCGATTTTTCTTGCTCTTCGGCTGAGAATTCTTTGATTCTCTTTTCGCAAAGTTCGATTTCCAATGTCTGGAACTCGATCTCCTTGGTCAAGAAGTCATACTCACGGTTGTTGCGTACGTTATCTTGTTGCGACTTGTATTTATCGACGGCCGCTTTGGCTGCCTCTATCTCTACCCGCTTGCCGGCAATGGCAGATTTCAACCCGCTTACTTCCGCTTTGATCTTGTCAATACGCGTACTCAAACCTATGATTTCGTCTTCAAGATCTTGTACTTCCAGTGGAAGTTCGCCTCTAAGTGTCTTAATCTTGTCGATTTCTGATACCATGGTTTGCAGTTGGAACAATGTTTTCAGCTTTTGTTCTACTGTCAACTCTTTCGGTTCGTTTTTTGCTTCTTTAGCCATTTTATTTATAAATATTTGATGGGATTCGTATTTACCTTACTCTGTTGGAGCACGAGATTCGGACATACCTCCCGGATTATAGAATAAAAAATTTCTTTCGTATATTGTTCGCTTTCGTAATGTCCTATCTCGGCCATCAGAATCTCTTCTTCGTGTCCAAAATAGTCATGATACTTTATTTCGCCCGTTATAAACACATCGGCTCCGCTGCGGATGGCCTGTGGCAGCAAGAACGATCCTGCACCGCCACAAAGGGCTACTTTCTTTATTTCGCGTCCCGATAGTTTGTTGTGTTTCAAACAACCTACCTCGAACGTTTTCTTGATTCGTTTCAGAAACTCAAGTTCGCTTTCGCAACTATCCAACTCTCCCACCACTCCGGATCCTACTTGTGCCCACGTGTTTTGAAGAGGATACAGATCGAACGCCGGCTCTTCATAAGGATGTGCGGCCAATAGTGCACGGGTGGCTTCTGCTTTTCGAAAAGCGGGTACGATGGTTTCTATGCGTACCTCTTCCTCGTGATGCAGTTCACCAATGCTGCCGCAAAAGGGATTTGTTCCTTCTCCTGCCCGAAACGTACCTTCGCCTTTTGTATTATAGCTGCACGAATCGTAGTTGCCAATCGTTCCGCACCCGGCATTGAACAGGGCTTTGCGCACCGTATCTGCTTGTGCCGAAGGAACAAACGTAACCAACTTCAGCAAGCTATTCTCTTTGGGTTCCAATATCTGCACATTCTTCAATCCTATTTTCTCAGCTATTTTAAAGTTCACCCCACCGGCTGCATTGTCCAGATTGGTATGAGCCGAATAGATCACGATATCGTTTCGGATGGCTTTGAGTATGCAACGTTCTACATAATCTTTTCCGGTGATCGATTTATACCCTTTAAAAATAAGAGGATGATGTGAGATGATCAGGTTACACCCGTGTGCGATCGCTTCATCGATCACTGGTTCGGTAACGTCAAGACACAACAAAGCCCCTGTTGCTTCCGCTTCTGTCAGTCCGATTTGCAGGCCGGCATTATCAAATCCGTCTTGCAATGGCAGAGGCGCGAACCGTTCAAGGGCGCTTACTATTTCTTTAATTTTCATTGTGATTAGAAAATTTGAGTGCAAAGATAGTAAAAAAAGGGAAGATGTACCCTTTTTATCGTTTTTTATAAATCAATCTGCTGGTTCAGGTCATACTGAAGGGTTCTATTGCTATCACAACACTATGTTAAACAGATAGCCCGATAGGATAATAAACAGTGCTACGGTTCCGAAGAATATTCCGATTAAGCGCCATGTCATTACCTTTTTGAGCAATGTTGCCTCCGGCAGTGACAATCCGACTACTCCCATCATAAAGGCGATGGCCGTTCCCAATGGTACGCCTTTGGCTACAAATACTTGAATGACGGGAACAATACCTGCTGCATTGGCATACATCGGTACAGCAAGAATAACCGCCAAAGGAACAGAATACCATTTGTCGGCAGATAAATACTCTGCAAAGAACCCTTCGGGCACAAAGCCGTGCATGGCAGCACCTATACCTATACCGATAATTACATAGATAAGCACCCCACGAACAATACCCCAAGCGTCTTTTATTATTGTAGGCAGGCGTTTTGCAAATGAAATATGTTCTGCTTCCCACTGGGCTGTTTCAACCTCGGATTGAGCTTGAATCTGTTTTACCCACGGGCTTAAAAACTTCTCTAATTTGAACTTTTCGAGAACAAACCCTCCAACGGTTCCAAGTAAAACACCCGATATAGTATAAATCAATGTGGCTTTCAGGCCGAATGCTCCAAGAAACATAGCTACTGCCACTTCGTTTACCAGCGGAGATGTTATTAAAAATGCAAAAGTTACGCCCAACGGAATACCGCCTTTTACAAATCCGATGAAAAGCGGAATGGAAGAACAGCTGCAAAACGGCGTGATTGCCCCGAATAAGGAGGCAAAAAAGTATTGAAAACCGTATAGTCTACGTGTGGTTAAGAATGTTCTGAGCCTATCTATGGGAAAGTATGCATTTACAATGCCCATCAATCCGCTGATAAGGAATAACAGAATGAGAATTTTGATGGTGTCGTAGAAGAAAAAGTTAACGGCAGCCCCCATGTGCGTATGGGCACCCATTCCAAAAATCCCATATACCAGCCAATCGGCAAATTTTTGTATCATAATTTATAAATCAATATTTTTATGCCTATAACGATGCACAACGCGACTCAAACAGTCGGGTATCGCTCAGGCCTATGCCTTGTTTCTTTTCCATTGCAGATAGTAATTAGCAGCTACCACCACAAGAACATTTGGGTAATTCTTGTTTTTTAATCTCTTTGATGTAAAATTCGTAGAAACGGTTTTTAATCTCGTCTCTTACACGGCGAAACTCGCTTTCGATAAATGGAAGCGTTCCTTCGGCGTGCGATGGGTCATCAAAGCCAATGTGCAAACGCTGCGCTACTTTTCCTGTAAACATAGGGCAAGCTTCGTTCGCTCCACCGCATACGGTTATTACATAATCCCACTCCTCACCAAGATACATGTCAACAGAATCGGAGGTATGGTGCGAAATATCTATCCCAACCTCTGCCATCGCCTTAACAGCTCCTGCATTTAATTTACCTGCCGCCTGTGTACCAGCCGAGCGAACTGTTATATTTTTGTCAAACGACTGTAAAAAGCCATGTGCCATCTGGCTACGGCAACTATTGCCTGTACAAAGAATCAATACGTTCATTTTGTCGGTAAGTTATTTCGTTAAAAGCGCTTTTACATCGGCAACAGATAGTTTTTTCCCTGCTGAAACAACCTTTTCGTTGATTACTAAACCCGGCATTGACATGACATTGTAATTCATAATCTGCATCAGGTCTTCTTCTTTGATAACTGTAGCTTCGATACCCAATTCGGCTACTGCTTGCTTTACTGTTTCGTACAGTGTCTTGCAACTGGCACACCCTGTGCCTAAAACCTTAATTTCCATTTTATCTAAATTTTTAATGTTAGTTAATCGTAAAACTACGAACATTGTTTTTAAAAAAATATGCGGTTATTCACAGCATATTTTTTTGTCAGTACAACAATTAGAGAATAAGCAGTCAAATAATTGCTTAGCTCTATTCCAATTCGCTCGGTTAATGCAATACCGAACCTTTGGCGGTTCTATATCGCCTTGTATCAGCCCTGCATCTTTTAGTTCTTTTAAGTGTTGAGACACAGTCGCTTTGGCAATCGGAAGCTCATCGTGGATATCTCCAAAGAAGCAACTGTCTTGGCTGGCTAGAAACTCGATAATTGTGATTCTCGCAGGATGTCCTAATGCTTTTGCAAAACGAGCTAATTGCTCATTATCTGCTGTATAATCCCTATTTTTTTTCATGGCTGCTTTTGTTTGTTCGCAAATCTACGAACAAGTTTTATGACTGCCAAATAATTGTTCGGTAAATTACGAATAATGAGTATTTCTTTATTTTACAATACCCAAATATCAGTCATATTGAAGTAGAATATGGAGTTGCTCATTAAGCAATTTGAATGGAGTAATAGTTGATTTATCAGCAATGAAGAGAGACTGAAGAAAAGAAAATTTCAAGTCGAAAACAATGTTTTATTCTATTGTAAATACCTGTATAACAAACGGTTGATTTATATTTTTTCAGAGTCTAACACCTTGTTTTTCTTTGTTTGCAAGAGTAGTATATTAACACGGTGTTAATTATGTACTCTTGCTATCAAAGAGTACGTAATCATTCATGCCAACAATACGTACTTTTGCGTGGTAAGAAACAGAAGAATTGTTATAACGATAACAGTGTTAAATCTTCATCGTCAACTTTGTAAGCCTAACTTTTTAATTCTCGACTGTATCCCACCCTCTTTACGCTCAAAAATATCGGCCAGCTCTTTTATCGTTTTACCTTCGCCGAGCAACTGCTTTAACCTGTCGTCATCCGCTTGTAACCAAGGGTTATACGCATTGGGGTGTTCAACGCGGCACGCATCGATGGAATATACCGGAAGGTTGGAAAGCTGTTTGTATGCCTTGAGGTACTTCTTCAGCCGCTTTACATCCTTATCCGAAATATAGGCTAAACGACGAATATCCATATTATCCGTCAAGTCATTGAGTTTCACCTTCACAGCCAACGGGTTTTTCTTGATTCGCTGTATAAACTTATCGTATGGTTCGTCTTTCGATTGTTTGGTTATCGAACGAAGAGCCTCAATTACCTCAGGAGAGAACCCTTCGCATTGTAGCTGTTCAAAAGTCCAGTCGCTATCTTCTACGACATCGTGTAGCACGCCAACAATTTTTTCGTTGTCGGTGGTTCCCATATTCATCACACGAAGCGGGTGTTCGATGTAGGGCTGTCCTGCCTTATCTACCTGCTCTGCGTGTGCTTTAAGGGCTATTTCAATTGCTTTATTGAGCATCGTCTATATCGTTTTTTTGTGATCGTCTTTTCATGACTTTATTCTTCAATGCATATCGCTCTTCGACCACACGGTCGGTGGGGAAAAACGTGAAGATGATTCGCCACTCCCCTTTCTGAAAAACAAATTTCCGCACAGTGCTTCCCTCACGGATCAGTGTTAGTTTGGCAGCGATAAAATCAGCTATTCCGTCAGGCATTCCCTCGCCTGTGCGCGAGAACTCTGCGGTGATAAAGAATCCGGGGCTTTCGCATGCGCTTATCGTTACTAAGATCTTTTCGGTCATTTTTTCTCTTTCTTCTCAACGGTTACTTGCAGTAGCTTTCCATAGGCATCGAACGACTTTCGGGAGGCCAGCGAGATGGTAATCATGAGCGATAGCATTGAGGCGGCGAAGGTAATGACCATAATCATCATCTGATACTTAATGGCTACGTTTGGCGTGCTTCCTCCCAATATTTGTCCGATCATTGTGCCCGGCAATGCTACCAAGCCCATCACGGCAATGTTGGCAATGAGCGGACTGAAAGCCTTGATGAGGGCTTCGCGTATGAAGGGTGCTTGGGCTTCCTGCCGGGTGGCTCCGTTGCCCAACAGGTAGCAATAGAGCTGCTGCTCGCGTTTGAGTCCGCTGTAATACGTGTTCAGGGCGATAACGTTGCTCGAAAGCATATTGCCCATCAGAATACCGAAGATGGGAATGAAGTATTGCGCGCTGAACACATTGTCGAGCCGTAAAACAATGCCGATGAAATACATGCCTACGAGCACCACACTCGATAGAAAGCCCACCGAGATGGGTATCAACAGTATTTTGCGCTTTAGTTGGGTGCGTACCAGTGCCGTTTGCCCCGCTACCAGCACCATGATGATAACCCACAGGAAGTTTATCCACGGACTGTTCCATAAAAACAGGTACTTCAGGTACATGCCGATGAGAAACAGTTGCACGATCATCCGTGCCGAGCCGATGGCGGTAGCTTGTACCAGTCCTGTTTTAAATTTATGCAGGTAGAAGAACGGAATGCCCAGCAGCAGCAGTCCGATCAGTAAGTTGGAATAAGAAATATCAATAGTGCCCATGAGTTCAATTTACAAGATTGGTGATTGAAATGACCTTTACAGCTCGATGAGGTGATGACACCCGGCTGCAAATCTTTTATCGTGCGATACGGCCAGTACAGACGTACCTTTGTTCGATTGTTGGTTCAAAAACGCTACGACTCTATCTGTCGATTCGGGGTCGAGTGCCGAAGTGGGTTCATCGACTATGATCAACGGTTTCTCCAGCAGGGCGGCTATGGCGAGCATGATACGCTGCCGTTGTCCGCCCGAAATCTCGGTTACCCGCTTGTGGTACAGTTCCTCTTCCAGTCCCAATGCGTCGAAACAAGCAAACAGGCGTTCTGTCGAGAAGGGGATGCTCCGGTTGGCTTTCAGCTCAAAAGGAAGCTTCACCATCTCTGCCACCCACTCGGTGGGGAGTGCCAGCTCTTGCGGAATCCAAGCGATCTGCTTGCGAATGCTGTCGATGGTCGTTTGCTTCAGCTCAATACCGGCTACGCTGATGGTTCCCCGGTGTAGCGGAACAAAGCCCATGACGGCATTGAGAAGCGAGGTTTTTCCTCTCCCCGACTGTCCGGAGATACAGGCGATCTCGCCTCTTAGTAATTGCATGTTAAACTCCGAAAAGAGCACTTCGTCTCCGAATACAATGCAGGCATTCTGTATGTGTAGCATTTTGTTCTAAATCTTTCTTTTCGGCAAAGGTACTATTTTCTTGAAAAACCTTATCTTTGCCTAGTCAATTAATTAAAAAAAGAATATGATACTGAACGAACGAGACACCCGCCACGAGCAGGTATTGAGCGTAGGCAGGCAAATGATGGTTGCAGCGCGTACCGCCCCCAAAGGCAAAGGCGTTGATATTATTGAAATAGCAATGGTCGGAGGCGATGACATGAAGGTGTTGTCGGACAAGATGATAGCTCTTGCCGAGGAGAATGGAATGAAATTCTTCTTGCGCGATGCCGATAACATTCTTAGTGCCGAATGTGTTATATTAATAGGTACGCGCGAGCAGGCGCAAGGGTTAAACTGCGGTCACTGCGGTTTTGCCACGTGTGCAGGCCGTACCGAAGGTGTTCCGTGTGCACTCAACAGCATCGATGTGGGTATTGCCATTGGGTCGGCTTGTGCTACGGCTGCCGACAACCGGGTCGATACGCGCGTTATGTTCTCCGCCGGACTGGCGGCTCAGCAGCTTGATTGGTTGCCCGGGTGCCAAACGGTGTTTGCCATTCCGTTGAGTGCTTCGTCTAAAAATCCGTTTTTCGATCGGAAGCCCAAGCAGGAAACGCTATAAATGTACATATTTTAAATGATAAATAGATGGGAATTATTGTTGGCCTACCCCGTACAGGAGGTTCAGAGAAAGATTTACAGTTGAATTTCGGTGTAGTAGTCACCGAACAGGTAGAGATGAGAGCTCCGTTCTTGCCGGGCGAATGGTTTACCCAAAGTGGCGTACAGCTTACGTGGCCGCACGCTGCAACCGATTGGGCGTATATGTTGCCCGAAGTGGAAGCCTGCTTCGTTCAGATTGCCCGCGAGATAGCCAAGCGTGAGCTGCTATTGATCGTTACCCCCCAACCCGATGAGGTTAGAGAACAGCTCGTTGCCAATCAGATCAACGTATCGAATGTTCGTTTCCTGATCTGCCCGACCGATGATACCTGGGCGCGCGATCATGGTGCTATTACGCTGATGGATACGTGTGGCCCTTCGTTGGTCGATTTCGCCTTCAATGGCTGGGGCAATAAGTTTGCTGCCGAACGCGATAACCGGATTACCCGTTGTGCCGTCGATGCAGGTATGCTGAAAGGTACGTATATCGACCGACTCGACTTTGTGCTCGAAGGTGGTTCCATTGAGAGCGACGGGATGGGCACGGTGCTTACCACATCGCATTGTTTGCTCGCACCTCACCGCAACCAGCCCATGAACCGCATTGATATTGAAGAATACCTGCGCCGCTCTTTTCACCTGCAACGGGTGTTGTGGCTCGATCATGGTTACCTGGCAGGCGACGATACCGACAGCCACATCGATACGTTGGCACGCTTCTGCTCTCCGTCTGTCATTGCCTATGTGCAGTGTACCGACCCAAGCGACGAGCATTACGAAGCTTTGCTGGCTATGGAAGAGCAGCTGAAGACATTCCGTACACTCGCTGGTGAGCCTTATCGATTGTTGCCCTTGCCCATGGCCGATAAGATAGAAGAAGACGGTGAGCGGTTGCCTGCTACTTATGCCAACTTCCTGATCTTAAATGATGCCGTGCTCTACCCTACTTACCGCCAGCCTGCGAATGACAGAAAGGCCAAAGAGGTATTGCAGGAAGCCTTCCCTACTTACGAGATTATTGGCATTGATTGCTGTGCGCTGATCAAGCAGCACGGATCACTGCATTGTGTAACGATGCAATACCCCTCGGGTGTTATTGCGTAACAACAACCGATTTAGCATGAAGAAGATACAAATAGGCATTATACAGCAATCCAACAGTGCAGATACGCGCACCAATATGATGAATCTGGCCAAAGGCATCGAAGCCTGTGCCGCGCAAGGTGCTCAACTCATCGTATTGCAGGAGTTGCATAACTCACTCTATTTTTGCCAGACAGAGAATACCGATTTATTTAACCTGGCCGAACCGATACCCGGCCCTTCTACCGGATTCTATGCCGAATTGGCGGCGGCGTATCAAGTCGTTTTAGTGACGTCTCTTTTCGAGAAGCGTGCGCCGGGGCTGTACCACAATACAGCCGTAGTCTTTGATACCGATGGTCGTTTGGCAGGCAAGTACCGCAAGATGCACATCCCCGACGATCCGGCTTATTACGAAAAGTTCTACTTTACACCGGGAGACATCGGCTTCGAACCGATTCAAACATCACTCGGTAAGTTGGGCGTATCGGTGTGCTGGGATCAATGGTATCCCGAAGCCGCTCGCTTAATGGCTCTGAAAGGGGCTGAGCTATTGATCTACCCTACTGCCATTGGTTGGGAAAGCAGTGATACCGAGGAGGAGAAAGCACGCCAACTCAACGCATGGATCATTTCGCAGCGTGCGCATGCGGTGGCCAACGGCTTACCAGTTGTCTCGGTGAACCGTGTAGGGCATGAACCCGATCCGTCGGGGCAAACCAATGGTATTCAGTTCTGGGGAAACAGCTTTGTTGCCGGACCGCAAGGCGAGTTCTTGGCACAAGCAGGCAGTGAGACCAATGAGATAAAGGTGGTCGAAGTAGACATGGAGCGTTCGGAGAACGTGCGTCGTTGGTGGCCATTCTTGCGCGACCGCAGAATTGATGCTTATGCCGGACTGACCAAACGCTTTTTAGATGAGCAATGAGCTTTTTAGCAGACAAGAATAACAACGCTTATAGATAAAAGAAAGGGCGGCGCATTGTTTTGCGCTGCCCTTTCTTTTTAATCTCTTGAAGCTTTTATCTAAAAGTTAGTTTTTTATTGATAATGAAGTTCATCGCTCCGTAAATAAACAGCCCCATGAATTGAGCTAAATATTCGTTCACATCTCCCGCTTCGACCAACGTAATCAGAAAAAGAAACTGAGCAACATAGGCCAGAGCAAAGGCCGAACCAAAGAACAGCACCTGTTGCCAGATGTTGTTCTTCTGCTTTTCGGTCGGGAATATCCAGTATTTACTCCAGATAAAGTTGTTGGTTTGGGCGATAACGTATGCCGTGATGTTGGCCGGAATGTAATCGTATGATAATACATCCATCATCAGCCAAATGATAGCTACTGTAATGATTGCATTCAGTGTGCCGATAACAGCAAAACGAAAAATACGTACCGATTCCTTCACCTATTATTCTTTGATATCGACAATCAGGTTCAACTCTTCCAGTTGTGAAGGATCGAGTGCTGCAGGAGCATCGCTCATTACATCACGACCCGAATTGTTTTTAGGGAACGCAATGCAGTCGCGGATAGAGTCTAATCCGGCAAAGAGCGATACCCAACGGTCTAATCCGTAAGCCAAACCACCGTGAGGAGGTGCACCATACTTGAAAGCATCCATCAAGAAACCAAACTGCTCTTGTGCACGTTCGGGTGTGAAGCCCAACAGCTCGAACATTTTGTTCTGCAACTGACTGTCGTGTATACGGATAGAACCACCACCTACTTCGACACCGTTAATAACCATATCGTAAGCATTGGCACGTACAGCTCCCGTATCGCTATCCAACAAATGAATATCTTCGGGTTTGGGTGAGGTAAACGGATGGTGCATGGCCATGAAGCGTTGTTTCTCTTCGTCCCACTCGAATAGCGGGAAGTCTACCACCCACAGGCAAGCGAATGTATTCTTGTCGCGCAAGCCCAACTGGCTACCCATCTCCAAACGAAGCTCATTGAGCTGCTTGCGGGTTTTCATAGCATCGGGACCCGATAGAATCAAGATCAAGTCGCCGGGCTTAGCTCCAAATGCTTCTTTCATTTGCTGCAATACCTCTTGTGTGTAGAATTTATCGACGCTCGACTTCACCGAACCGTCTGCTTCGACACGTGCGTAGACCATACCTTTAGCTCCGATCTGAGGCTTCTTGACAAACTCGGTCAGTGCATCCAGTTGCTTGCGGGTGTAGCTTGCAGCGCCTTCGGCACAGATACCACCTACGTAAGCCGCTTCGTCAAACACAGGGAATCCATGTCCTTTGAGGATATCCATCAGTTCGACAAACTCCATACCGAAACGGATATCGGGCTTATCGCTACCGTACAGTCTCATTGCTTCGCTCCAAGGCATACGCTTGAACGGCTCGGTGAGCTCAATGCCACGAATAGTTCTGAACAGGTGCTTGGCCATTCCTTCGAATGTACTGATTACATCTTCCTGCTCAACGAAACTCATTTCGCAGTCAATTTGTGTAAACTCGGGCTGACGGTCGGCACGTAAGTCTTCATCACGGAAGCATTTGGCAATCTGGAAGTAACGGTCGAATCCCGATACCATAAGCAGCTGTTTGAACAACTGCGGCGATTGTGGAAGGGCATAGAACTGTCCCGGATTCATGCGAGAAGGTACTACGAAGTCGCGTGCACCTTCGGGAGTAGAGCCGATCAGGATCGGAGTTTCTACCTCGAGGAAACCTAACTCATCTAGATATTTACGTACTTCGATTGTCATTTTATGGCGCAACTCAAGGTTCGAGCGTACGGCATTACGTCGCAAATCCAGATAGCGGTATTTCATACGGATATCATCACCTCCATCAGTATTGTCTTCGATGGTGAAAGGAGGTGTAGCGGATGCGTTGAGTACATTTAGCTCGGATACGATGATTTCGATTTCGCCTGTAGAGATATTAGCATTTTTGCTAAAACGCTCGTTTACAGTTCCCGTTACTTGAATCACAAATTCGCGTCCTAATTTATTGGCACGTTCGCACAGCTCTGCATTGGATTCTTCATTAAAGACCAATTGAGTAATGCCGTAACGGTCGCGAAGGTCGATAAAGGTCATTCCACCCATCTTGCGACTACGTTGCACCCATCCTGTTAGTGTGACTTGCTTGTTCACATCGGAGATTCTTAATTCTCCGCACGTATACGTTCTAAACATCTGTTTTGTATTTTATGATAATCTTTATATTCTTTAATTAGCAGCTTGCAAAAATACACAATATTTTGTAATTTGTAAATTAATTGCCTTTCTTTGTCAGCTTCTCTAAAATCTTTTTATTCCGGTGCGTGATGTCTTGTACGATGGCTTCGTTCATTAATCGGATGCCATTGACATACTCCTGTGCCTTTTGCAGCACATTACTATTGTCCTTTCCGGGATGTTGAGGAATAACCACGTGCAATCCTTTTTTAATGATTTCGATATTCAGCATTTCCTTTTCGTGAAGCGGATCTCCATCGAAGTGTACCACGCCCGGCTTGGTGCGGTGAATCGTTAGTTTCTTACAGCGGAAGGTTTTGATGCGGCTGTTCTGGTCGATATTTTTGTTGAATAGCTGAAAAGAGAGTGAAGGCACGTCGAGCACAGTGAAGGGTTCGAGGATGGTTACATCCAGCAACCCGTCGGTGAGTGTTGCCTGAGGGGTAATATAAGCATTGTTTCCATACTGCGATGCGTTGCCGCAAGCAATCAAAAAAGCTTTGTATTTCGATGTTCCGTCTTCTGTTTCCAACTCATAGGTTTCGGGTTCGTATTTAAGACTTTCGAGTAAGGTCTTTTCCAGGTACGTCAATAACCCTCGTTTACCGGCATTGGCAAACTTCAAACTGACAAAGGCATCGAACCCGACACCACATGTGCAAAAAAAGGCTGTTCCGTTTATCTTGCCGTAGTCAATTACGTCGATGATTCCTTTATTTAAAATATCAAGTGCTTTCTTAGGTTCCATGGGGATATGCAGATGGCGTGCCAACCCGTTTCCCGATCCGCAGGGAATGATTCCCAGTGCCGTATCGGTATGTACCAGCGAGCGGGCTATTTCGTTAATCGTGCCATCGCCGCCAATAGCTACTACGATATCTGTTTTATCTGCTGCTGCTTGCGAAGCAATCTCTATCGCATGACCGGCTCTTTCGGTATATACTACGTTCCATGAGTATTTTTCCTTATCTATCCTATCGTCCAATAAGCTAAGAATCAATTCTTTGCTTTGAGTACCCGAAACAGGATTGACAATGAATATTATTTTCTTCTTATATTCGTTCATGCTATTTTTTTACACTATTTTGTAGACTACAAAAGTAATACAAATATCTTAATTTTTATCCTTTTTGAAGCCTCTAATAGTCCGATGAATATATTTTTTCTTAGAAAAAGAACAGTGAAAGACATATTTTGTTATCTTTGCCCACTGTTTTAAACACTTGTTAAGGAATTTAATAAAACGAGAATGGTTATTCATTTATTAACCATATTCAAACGAGAGATTATATAAAGAACAATCATGGGATTATTACAAGAGAAGTTAGCTAAATACGACCTCCCTCAGCAGATTAAGGCGCAAGGCGTATATCCGTATTTTCGTTGTATCGAAAGCGAGCAGAACACAGAGGTGATTATGAGTGGAAAAAAGGTATTGATGTTCGGTTCGAACTCTTACTTGGGTCTGACGAATCACCCGAAAGTGATTGAAGCATCTGTCGAGGCTACTCGTAAATATGGTACGGGGTGTGCCGGTTCCCGTTTTTTGAACGGTACATTGGATCTTCACCTGGCATTGGAAAAAGAATTAGCTGAGTTTGTAGGCAAAGAAGATGCTATTATCTATTCTACCGGATTTCAAGTAAACTTAGGAGTTGTTTCGTGTGTTACAGGTCGCGAAGATTATATTATTTGTGATGAACTGGATCATGCTTCTATCGTAGAGGGTCGCCGTTTATCATTTTCTACCGTGTTGAAATTCAAACACAACGACATGGAGTCTTTGGAGAAAGAATTGCAGAAGTGCCGCCCCGAAGCAGTCAAATTAATTGTAGTAGATGGCGTATTCAGCATGGAGGGCGACATAGCCAACCTGCCAGAAATTGTTCGTCTGTCTAAGAAATACGACGCTAACATTATGGTCGATGAGGCTCACGGCTTGGGTGTGTTAGGTAATCATGGCCGCGGTACATGTGATCATTTCGGTGTAACCAAAGATGTGGATTTGATTATGGGTACCTTCAGTAAATCGCTTGCTGCCATTGGTGGATTCATTGCTGCCGATGAGGAAGTGATCAACTACCTGCGTCACAACTCTCGCTCGTACATATTTAGTGCCAGCAACACGCCTGCCGCCACTGCTGCTGCACGTGCCGCACTCGATATTATGAAGAGCGAACCCGAGCGTATTGAACATCTGTGGACCATCACCAATTATGCCTTGAAGCGCTTCCGCGAGTTAGGCTTTGAGATTGGCCATACCGAAACCCCGATCATTCCGCTTTATGTGCGCGATATGGAGAAAACGTTCTTGGTAACTAAAATGCTTTTTGACGAAGGCGTATTTATCAACCCCGTTGTGCCTCCTGCTTGCTCTCCCAATGATACGTTGATTCGCTTCTCGCTCATGGCTACACACAGCATCGAACAGATTGATATCGCTATCGACAAATTGGTAAAATGCTTCAAGGCATTGGACTTGTTGAAGTAAGCTCCGCATATACCCCCTAAGAAATAAAATTATTTTGTTGGAATAATTTTATAAGAGAAGACTCTCGCTACTTGATAGGTAGCGAGAGTCTTCTCTTTGTTTTAATGGTATCCTTTATTCTTATATAAAGCGAACCCCTTCCTTAATAGTTTATACTATATAGTTACAAATCTATTCAAAAAAGCGCCTTATGATTTAGTAAAGTACTGTTTTTGATACTTTAAGTAGATGGCGAATAATTACGCTTAAACGGAGATATAGCATGGTGTGCTATATCTCCGTTTAAGCGTTCAGGCAAGCTGATATGTAATCAACTTCCGCATGGAATAATCTATATTTTCAAATGTTTGATAATCTTTATTCCATATATTGTATGCTAGTTTCTTCTAAGTATACAACACAAAACGGGCAAAGTCAAGAGATACATTCCTTTTTATCGAAAGGAATCTTTATAAATCTGCAAAAACTTCTCATTGGTCAGTGCCACTGGGTCGAGTCCAAAGAGTGCGCCCATATTTTCGCGAGCGTTTTGTACAAAGCGTGGCAGATCGGCTTCTGTAATACCCCACTCACTCATCTTCAACTCGCTTACGCCGCAGGCTTTCTGCATATGAGCCAGCGCATGGACAAAGTCCATAGGATCCTGGCTTCTCTGCCCGGTCATGGCTTCGGCCATCTGCATAAAGCGTTCGGGAACCACCTGTGCGAAAGCAGTGAAGTAGGCAACCGATAGCATAATCAGCCCTGCACCGTGAGGCAAAGCGGGGTAATAGGCACTCATGGCGTGTTCGAGCGAATGCTCCGACGTACAGCTAGAGGTAGACTCTACCATGCCCGACAAGGTACTGGCCAGCGCCACATTGCTTCGTGCTTCCATATTCGCTCCGTCGGTTACGGCAGTCGGTAAATACTGATTGAGCAGACGGATACTTTTCAGTGCATACAAATCACTGATGGGCGATGCGATACGGGCGATATACCCTTCGGCAGCATGAAAGAAAGCATCGAAACCCTGATAGGCTGTGAGGTGGGCGGGTACCGAAACCATCAACTCCGGGTCGACAATGGAGAGCACCGGAAAGGTAGATGCATTGCCAAAGCCGATCTTCTCGTTGCGTTCTTCGTGGGTAATAACCGTCCACGGATCGGCCTCAGTGCCTGTTCCGGCCGTTGTAGGAATGGCAACGACGGGTAGTGCACCTCCCGATGTGGGCTGTCCCTTACCTGTTCCGCCATGAATATAATCCCAGTAATCACCCGGATTGCAGGCCATTACGGCAATCGACTTGGCAGAGTCGATGGAGCTTCCACCGCCCAGACCTATCACAAAGTCGCACTGCTCTTGTTTGCAAAGCGCAGCAGCTTCCATGACATGAGAACGGATAGGATTCGGTAGAATTTTATCATAAACGACTGCGGTAGCTCCGTTCTTGGCCAGTAGTTCGATCACTTGATCGAGATAGCCGTATTTGTGCATCGAAGTGCCCGAAGAGATAACGATGAGCGCCTTCTTACCGGGCAACTGCTCGGTAGCCAACTTCTTGATACTTCCGCAGCCAAACAGTAGATTGGTGGGAATGAACTGATTAAAAATCGATTGTTTCATAATGAATGAATTAGAGTTTTTTTCCTTTGATTTACGAAACAAAAGTAGGCATAAATACTGATATAGCGACAAACATACTTCTTTAATCGTCTAAACGATCATAGAAGTATGTTAATTGTAGAGAGGATGAGTGTACGTCCGTTTTCGACGATTTTACTCTTTGATGGCGTTGACCGGACTTTGGCGGATGGCAACCCACACTTGCCGGGCAACCGCAAGCATAACTATGCTACACGTAAGCAAAAAGACGAGTGGCAGCAACCATCCGTAGGATACCAGTGCGTACATACCATAGAAGAGATGAGGATACAGAGGGATGCCAGCAGTAGAAAAATGCCGAACATGGTTTTCTCGGGGCGGTTGAAGAGATTCATCAGTTCAGTTAGCTCGACAACCCCGCTGCTGCCAGAATCCTTATGTTGCGAAAGCGGGCATCCAACTCGGGCGAGCACGCGATGTGCACCTCCGACAATGAGCGAAGGTGAAACCGCCATTGCGAGTATGTAGCCCACTTCGTGTCGTTCTCTTTCATTCTGGAAGCAGCGATTTTTTGTTTCAACGCCGCTACATCGGCATGAGGGTATACCTGCACATAGGTTGTGCTGCGTTTCTGGCTATTACTCACCGGAGTGGATAGGCAAAGGTAGTCGAACTTAAAGTCACTGTTCTGAGGATAATCTTTCATCACTCCTATCACCGCGAATGATACCTCTTTGTTCATTCTTACGGTTTTGCCCACGCAACTACTCTTGCCAAACAGATATTCCGCCATCTTCTGTGTCAGAATGACCGAATGCCCGTCGAAGGGCACTCCCAGATAGCCTCCTTGGATGAGATTGCACTGAAAGATCGTAAAGAAGAGCGAGTCTACACGCATGCCGATCCATGACTTCTCTTTTCCATCCGACCGATAGGACAATTCGCTCACCCGGCAGATTGTTTTTATCTCGGGAAATGCCGCCATCTCCTCCTCCATCGATTCGTGCAGTTGGTTGAGTTCTCCATTGCCTTTCAATAAACCGCTGGTGGTGACGGCGTAGGTTTGTGTGTGACGGGGATGAAACGTATCGAAATTGTTCTCCCAATAATACCAATAGCCACCGAGCAGAAAGGCTGTAAAGCCTATGGCAATGCCCAGTATGCTGATGATGCTTTGGGCTTGATGTCTTTGTAGATTGCGTAAAGCAACTTTTAAGTAGTGCTGTATCATGTCGGGGGGCGTTAGTGTATTAAAATCCTTCCGTTTTTTTCAGAAAGTAGCGAAGCTGTACATACTGTTCACCCGGTTTTACAAAGCCGCTGTCCGGTATCAGTTTCGGAATGTGATCTTTAGCGTATAACGTCATCTCATTTCTATTCTTCATTGTTATTATTCACTTTTAATAATCTCTGCGGGGTTTAGTCGCGAGATGCGATAGATTTGCCAACTAACCGTTAGCATAATCAACGTCGCAGCTATGAACAACGTACCCAACCAGTACCAAGGATTGGAATAGTCAAAGAAGTTATCGGTTTCCTGCGATATAATCGTAAAGATTAACAAGGCCAACAGGGTGGTTACTAGCGAAGTTATACTAAAAAGAATCAAGTATAGTTTACCAAACAGCCAGTAAATATTCCGCATGCCGGCACCATTAATTTTGCGAATAGCGACCTCTTTTTGTCGGCTACGAGTGTCCATGGAAATGGCTCCCAACAATCCCATAATACTGATACAAATACTGATAAATGCACAAGTCATAAATAATTTTTCCATAATTACATAAGCGTCGATCATATTGTTATCGTTAAGTGTCATCACTTTGTTATCACTATATTCGGGCAAATAGAGATTGAGCTTCGCTTGCAAGGCATCATAGGCTTGTTTTACATCGACTCCTTCGCTCACACGCACATAAAACCAAGACGGGTTTTCTTTCTCTTCCACAAGATAAACTGTTTGTGGTAAATGCGACTGGTATTCGGCAAGATTGATAACGCTGTGCACGAGGTGATCTATTCCGTTGAAGGGCACATAATTCATTGAATCCTGTTGTAGATATTGTTCCATTTCGCGATTGACAATACAGATTGGCTTTCCTGTTTTAGGCAACTTTTTAATAGGGAAGCCCATCATATCCAAATAGGCAGATGATACAATTCTGATCGTATAGTCTATTTCTTGTTGTTTGTTATTGGTATAGTGACTTGTATAATAACTGCTCTGTGCATAGTTGTCGTAATAAGGACTTGTCAGAATAAACTGCTTAATTGTAGGCCATTGCTGTTGTATCAATTGCTCACGTCCTATGCTGAAATATAGAACTCGATCTCTTTCTTCTTTATCCAGAAAGCTGTTAGATAAGTTAGCCTTTGCTACTTGCTTAGAAAGATAGGTAGCACCAGTTGCGAACAAGAAAGCGATACAGATAAACAACTGAATACCCAGCATCGTATTTCGCAACCGATGTTTGCCCTTGCCGTGCGAACGGAAAGCCATGCCCGAAGCTGTTTGGCATTTAATACGCCAAACACTGGTTGCTGCCAATAACATGCAGAGAAGAGTTATATACAGAAAATATTCACTCATCTGCCAACTAATATCACGGTAGTTCATGCTAAGTGCTTGACGGATATTGGCCGGTAAACTACCATGTAACATAGGCAATGCCAGTTCTACAAATACCATTGTTAGCAGAAGCACAGCTACCAATACATATGCCAATTCGCAGAAAAGCAAACAGAAGAGATGCTTCCGGTTAGCTCCCATTGTTTCGCGCAAATGCAACTCGCGATCTTTGGAAAAGAACCCACCTATCGAGAAATTCATAAAATTAAGTAACCCTGTGAGCATAACCAGAAATCCAATGACGGAGAAAACGATTGCCATCGGTTCTATGGTTGTCTTTTCAGAGAGATAGTATAACCGACTATGAATGATGGTCGATTCATTGCCCAAATTGGTTGTTCTCAGTCGTTCGTTAAGCTTTGTTATATCCATATTCGGATGCAACAAGCAAGTCATGCTGCATTGCGAACGATTCGATTCGATTTCTTCCTCACTCATTCGTCTGAAGAAGTCCACCGGCTTATTGCTAAAGCTAGTCATAGGCAGATAAGGTTTAATAACCCCAACAATCGTGTAAAACGAGTTTTCTTTTCCGTTTATCGAGAAAGTACTACCTACTGCAGATTTATTTCCGAACATGCGCTTAGCAAACTCCTCACTCACTATGACAGCATTGGGCTGGTCAATAAAGGACTGTACGGACCCTTCTACCAATTCGGGTGGATATACTATCATAAATTCGCCGTTTACATCGATACTATAAGCGCGCACATTACTCGCTTTGCCCTCTCGTGCTAATGAAATGGTGCTATGTGTACGATAGCCATACAATGCAACCCGCTCTATGGCATTTGAGAAGTGTTTACAAAACTCTATGGTTGTCTTTCCTCGGAGTTCAAACTCTCGGTTTCCATCTTGTTTGTATAGCTTTACCATTTTATTAAATTCGGGAAAGCAAGCATCGCCCCGATACATGGTGCGAAGAAAATAAGTACAGGTCGAAAAACAGATAACACCCAGTGATACACCGATGATGCTGATAACTGTTCGTACTTTGTACTTCAATAGACTGCGTAAGGAGACTTTTAGATAATGTTTGAGCATAATTCTCTTTTTGTAAACTTGATAGATCTTTTTATAAACTTACTTCGGTCACCACGTGTCCGTCGAAGAGGTTAATCACCCGTTCGGCATATCCGGCATCGTGTTGTGAGTGCGTCACCATGATGATGGTTGTTCCCTCTTTGTTGAGTTCACTCAACAGTCCCATCACCTCTTTACCATTCTTCGAGTCGAGGTTTCCCGTAGGCTCATCAGCCAGTATGAGTTTGGGGTTGGCTACCACGGCACGGGCAATGGCTACCCGTTGCTGCTGTCCGCCCGAAAGTTGTTGTGGGAAATGCTTGCTGCGGTGACTGATGGCCATGCGCTCCATTGCTATCTCTACCCTGCGTTTGCGTTTGGAAGCAGAAATACCCATGTAGAGCAGTGGTAGTTCGATGTTCTCATAAACGTTGAGCTCGTCGATCAGATTGAAACTCTGAAACACAAAGCCAATTACACCTTTGCGTAGATTGGTACGTTGCGATTCGGTGTACTTCGACACCTCTTTCCCATTGAGGTAATACTCGCCTTGGGTCGGATTGTCGAGCAGCCCCAAGATATTGAGCAAAGTAGACTTGCCACAGCCCGATGGCCCCATGATGGCTACAAACTCGCCTTCTTTCACCTCTACGCTAACTTGGTTGAGTGCGTATGTTTCTACTTCCTCTGTTTTGAAAATCTTTTGTAAATGAATAGTTTTAATCATGGTAGTATGTTTTTGAATATAATTTGGCACATATCAAGTACCAGAAAGTGTATTTTAAGGTATGCATAATTAGTGGTTTTCGTCGTATTATTTCAATAATAATTCTTCTGCCTCGCCAAAGGTATCATATCCTGTCGTAACTACCCAATCTCCGGGTTGCAAACCTTCGGCAATTTCATATTGCTGTGGATTTTGACGACCGATGGTCAATGGTACTCGGGTGGCTTTGCTCTTGGCGGCATTGAGTTTGTAAATCCACTGCCCACCGGTATGCTGATAGAAGTTGCCCCGTGCAACAACGGTGGCTTGTTCGGGCTGCCCCAATTCGATCTGCACGCGGAAGCTCTTGCCCACACGAACGTTGTCGGGCATTTCGGCTGTGAACACGAGGTCTACGTCGAACATGCGTTCTTTTACTTCCGGCACTACCTTGGTAATGCGCAACGGATACTTTTTGCCCTGATAGTGAATCGTGGCCGGTAGCCCCGTGGTGATGCGGTCGATGTAGTATTCGCTAAGCGAGGTGTGAATCTTGTATTGATCGAGCACCTTTATTTCGGCAATGCTTTCGCCCGAAGAGACTTGCTGCCCCGGAGTTACCTTAACAAAGCTAAGCTGTCCCGTCACGGGAGCTTGTACGATAAGGTTGCTCAGACGCTCTTTGGCTCGTTCGTACTTCTTTTGCTCGCGTAGGCGGTCGTTGATTATCAGGTTTTTGCGAATAACAGTAACGGCCGAATCGTGGCGTAGACTTTCGCGTTGCAACACGGCATTTCGCTGTTTATAGCCGTACTCGTCGGCCGATACCTCGAGTTGTGCTTTGCTCTTGATACCCATGCGAAACTCCTCTTTGTCGAGATCGAAACTTTTCTTTAGCCGCGCCAATTCGTAGCTGGTTTGTAGGGTCTGTTGTTGCAGATTCAGGCTCTTCTGTTCCATCTCTATCTCCTTTTCGCGGTACGTGATGAGTTGCTTTTCCCAATCATCACGCTGATCGTCGATACTGCGCAGCAAGTCCGGGTTGGTGAGCACCAGAATGGTATCGCCCTTTTGAAGCAGGCTTCCCTCCTCGGCGATGATATGCTCTACACTACCCTCCTCACGGGTGTTTATTTTGATCGTGAGAATAGGCTGCACCAGCCCTTCTACATCGACATACTCCATAAACTTGTCGTTGCGTACTTCGGCTATCTGCACATGAGCCGAGTCGATACGCAGTTTGCGCGGCCCTGTCGATAGAATGAGCAGGTACACCAGAAAAGCGGTAAAGAGGATACCTCCGGACAGATAGTATTTGTAGCGGAAGTACCAAGGTTTCTTTTTAATTTTTATATCCATGAGTATAGGTTGCTATATATATAATGTATCAATAAATCGTATGTCAGTCGATTAGTAACTGCTCGTTTTCGGTGAGCGCCGTGTTTGTTTCAAAGTCAAAGAGCGTCAGGCTGCGTAGCGTATAGTACAGGCTCCAATAGTTATATAAGGTAGCCAGATAGGCATGCCTAGCAGCATCTTTCTCGCTGATAGAGGCATTCAGGTCGAGAATGGTCGACTTCCCCAACAGGTAAAGGCGGCGGGCTACATCGTTGCGTCGCAGTGCCGTTTCGTCGGTACGGGCAGCTATGCGTACACGCTGTGCTTGCAGGTTGAACTGTTTCACGAGTTTGCGGATATTTAACTCAAAGTCCGTTCGGTTCTGTTCTACCTGCGTATAAACCAGATCGCGCTTGGAACGTGCCACCCGTACCTGCCCTTTTCCACGTCCCCAGTCGAGTATCGGTAGCGAAATACCCAGACGGATGTATTGCTGATCGAGCGGACGTTGATAGGCATCGCTTAGCTTTCCGGCCGTCTGCGTGAGCCCGAAGCGTAGGTATACATCGGCTTTTAACCCGGCATTGGCACGAGCCTGTGCTACGGAGCTTTCGCTCTCCAGCTTGCGACGCTTCATGTTCTGTATCTCCGGACTGTTCTCGTTGGCTAGCAACAAGGCTTCGGTCAGCACCACTTGGAAGTGTGGCACGCAATCGTTCACCTTCACCGTTAGTTCCGCATCGTCTTGAATGCCGAGGTACGAGCGCAATGCTTGCATGCAATTATCTACTTCGATACCGGCATTCATGCAGTTGGTTTCTTCGGTGAGTTTGTTCAGCTCCAGTTGCAGCATCTCGTTTTCGGTGATGGTACCTATGTTGTATCGCCCCTGTGCATAGTGATAAAGGGTATCGGCGTGGGCATAATTGATGGTGGCTGTTTGGTAGTTACTCTGTGCGTTGGCAAGGTCGAAGAATCTTTTGGTAGCTTTCACAGCGACCAGCTCGAGGGTTTCGACATACGTTTTACGTGCCTCCAGGTAGCGAATCGGTTCTATGCGGCGGTTCCACTTCAGACTATTGTAGCCGAAGAGCGACTGGCGATAGCCAAGGTTGACAGGCGATGTTTGCCACGAGGTGGTGCGCTTGCTGAACAAATCCATCCGTTGAGCCGAGGTTTCGAGAAAGAACGTCCCTCCCGTCCATGATACGTTTTGGGTGAGGCTCAGGGTAAGGTCGGTATTAAGCAGGTTTTGTTCAACGAAATTGACCGATCCGTCGCTCATTGTTATCTTGTTAATGGCACGATCCAAATAAGGGTTCGAGGTTAGAGACAGCGTAGGCAGGTAGTTGGCTTTATAGTATTTATAGTTCCAGTATTCCGATCGGAAGCTGTGTCGCGCCGTTTGTGCATCGGGCGATTGATGCTTGGCGAGTGCGATGGTCTGCTCGAGCGTCAGCTCCATGGGTGCAGGTTGCGCCGATAGTCCGATAGCCCAACCGGCATAGATCGACAGAAATAGTATTTTTACATTCATGTGTGTTTCTTTTGTAAATATAGTTTCAAAAGGCGTGCCAAGATTATAACTGATTGAATATGAAACCGTATGATTGTTTTTAGAGCAGTAAACAGTGTGCACTTTCGCACAAAAATAGTGCGAAAGTGCACACTCAACACATGAATATAATACCTATCTTTGTCGCAGGGCGGAACGGATACAATAAAAGGGTCGGACGATATGGGGCGGATGGTCGGGACCTTTGCTCCTTATCGTCCGACCATCATAGGCAAATCATCCGACCCTTTGCCTGTATGATAGCTCGATTCTAATAAGAAAAACAGATAAAGAGAATGAAACAACTGGGAAAAATACTCATTGTAGATGATAACGAAGATGTGCTCTTCGCCCTTAACTTACTGCTCGAGCCATTGGCCGAGAAGATCAAAGTAAGCACTTCGCCCGACCGGGTAGAACACTTTATGACTACCTTCGAACCGGATATCGTGTTGCTCGATATGAATTTTAGTCGCGACGCCATCAGCGGACAAGAGGGCTTTGAAAGTTTAGAACAGATATTGAAAATAGACCCTCAAGCCATCGTTATTTTCATGACCGCTTATGCCGATACCGAAAAGGCTGTGCGCGCCATCAAAGCCGGAGCGATTGACTTTATCTCGAAGCCTTGGGAGAAAGAAAAGCTGCTGGCAACCCTTATCTCGGGCATGCGGCTGCGACAATCCAACCGCGAGGTCAATCTGCTCAAAGAACAAGTCGAGGCACTCAGCCTGCAAGGTATGGCCGATGATGAGATCATTGGAGAATCGCCTGCCATGAGAGAGGTCTTCGATACGGTTCGTAAACTGACTGAAACCGATGCCAACATCCTGATATTGGGCGAAAACGGAACCGGAAAGGATGTCATCGCTCGCCTGCTTTATCGTAACTCATCCCGGCACGGCCGGCCGTTTGTTACCATCGATCTGGGTAGCATCCCCGAACAACTTTTTGAAAGTGAGCTTTTTGGTTATGAGAAAGGAGCCTTCACCGATGCCCGCAAAGCAAAGGCGGGACGTATGGAGGTGGCCACAGGAGGCACCTTGTTTCTGGATGAGATAGGTAACCTGTCGCTTCCGATGCAAGCCAAACTGCTGACCGCTATTGAAAAACAACAGATCAACCGGCTGGGTGCTACACAATCCGTACCGATTGATGTGCGGCTTATTTGTGCCACCAATGCCGATATACGCCAAATGGTGAGCGACGGCAGTTTCCGGCAAGACCTGCTGTACCGCGTCAATACCATCGAAATACATATTCCCGCCTTGCGCGAAAGAGGAAACGATATTCTACTATTGGCCGACTTCTTCCTAAAACGTTATGCACGTAAATATAAGAAGGAGATGAGCGGTCTGACACGCGAAGCGAAAAGTAAATTACTAAAATATGCCTGGCCGGGCAATGTACGGGAACTACAACACGCCATGGAAAGAGCGGTTATTCTGGGAGATGGATCGCTACTGAAACCAGAGAACTTTCAGTTTCATGCTGCTCAGCGTATGCGGAAAGACGACGACGAGCCCTTAAACCTTGAACAACTGGAGCGTAAAGCGATCGAAAAAGCGTTGCGATTGAGTCGTGGAAACATGACACAGGCTGCCGAATTCTTAGGGATTACCCGCTTTGCCCTGTATCGTAAACTCGAAAAATTAGGCTTATGAAACGATATGCAGTACTGGTAACGATTCATATTATACTGATAACCACCTTTTCCATCACAGCCTATGTTTTGTGTGAAAAGCAATTGTGGTTTAGCTCTCTACTCGCCATCGTCTTGTTGATTGCTACCGGCATAGATTTATACCTGATGCAAATGAAGCAGACGGCGATGATGCATCGTTTGGTAGATAGTATTCGCTTCAATGACCTGACCCAGACCTTTCAGCCTCCGTTTAGGGATCGCTCGATGCGGGAGCTTGCCGAAGAACTGTCGCAAGTCATAAAGAGCTTTCGCAGCCAATTGCTCGACGAGGAGGTGAAGCATCAATTCTACGAGAATCTGCTTAATAAGGTTGACACCGCGGTGCTGGTAGCAGATAGAAATGGCTGTGTGTTATGGATGAATCAGGCTGCAACGACGCAATTGGGGCAGGAACCACAGCTTCCGGCAGAGCTATTGAAAGTTCCCATCCGCGAGGCACAAGTGATCGGTATTCACCGAAATGGAGTATTGCAGGAGATGGCTATTTCTTCTACTCTTTTCGTAGCACAAGGCAAAGAGCAATTGCTAATCAACCTAAAAAACATTCACTCGGTACTCGAACGCAATGAAATGGAGGCTTGGCAGAAGTTGATACGCGTGCTGACCCATGAGATCATGAACTCCATCACCCCTATCATCTCTTTATCGGATACGCTTACCGAGCGATCTGCTTCTCAATCCATGAATGAGAATGAATATCGGATCATGTTGCAGGCCATGCAAACCATCCACCGGAGAAGCAAAGGGCTATTGGATTTTGTCGAGAACTACCGCAGGCTAACGCGTATTCCCCGACCGGTATGCACGTATGTGAATGGAAATGAGCTCTTATCCGATTTACAGAAGCTTTTTATGGAGGCCGATATTCGCTTTCAACTACCGGAAGAAGAACTTACCTTGTATATTGATCGCGCGCAAATAGAACAAATCGTCATCAACCTAATAAAGAATGCACGAGAAGCATGTATACGCATCTCTCATCCCGAAATAACGGTGAACCTTGCTAAAGATGCATTTGGAAGTATTGTATTAACGGTTCGAGACAATGGAGAAGGCATACTGCCCGAGGTTATGGATAAAATCTTTGTTCCGTTCTTTACCACCAAGACTACCGGATCGGGAATTGGCCTTAGCCTATGCAAACAACTCATGAATCTACATGGTGGCACCATAACGGCTTGCTCGGAAAAAGGAAAAGGAAGCTGCTTTACGCTGACTTTTCCGCATCATGCATAGAAATGCAGCATTATACCTAAAAAAAATGCCTGCTGCAAATGTGTGACGATCAGTGTATTGAAAATTAAATAGAAAAAAAGTTCTGTCAGGGTATTGTTAATTAAAAAATACTCTCTATCTTTGCATCGCTTTAAAGGAAAAAGCCCCCACACATTCGGGGTGTAGCGCAGTCCGGTTAGCGCACCTGCTTTGGGAGCAGGGGGTCGTGGGTTCGAATCCCGCTACCCCGACGATCAGCAGAGAGGGCATTTCTTTAAAGTTTTCGGGGTGTAGCGCAGTCCGGTTAGCGCACCTGCTTTGGGAGCAGGGGGTCGTGGGTTCGAATCCCGCTACCCCGACAAAAGTCAAGTGATTGACAAGCAGTTATTTATAATGGTGTTGAGCTGATACAATTTGTGTCGGCTTTTCGCTTTTTCGCATATATCATGTTATATAACACTGTTTAAATGCAAATTAAGAAAGGATTTTCTTTGAACTATCTTTTAACTTTTCGATTATAGCCGCATAAATTATATCAAATTGTATTATTAACAATAAGAATATAATTATGGCAACATTTAAAGCAATTGTTTTTACCGGCGGAAAGCATATTAAGCAGGACGGTACTGCTAACATAAAAATTCGTATTTACCACAATAGTAGCTCTATATATATAGCTACCGAATACTTCATAAAGCCCGATTTAATGGGCGATGACGGCACTATTGCCTCGGTATCCGACCAAGCCGAAATACTAAATTACGAGCTTACAAAGAATATTCAGTCCTATAGAGAGGTTTGTATTAAGCTAGGTAGTGAAAGAACCAAGCGAATGACCTGTTCGGAGTTAAAAGAGGAGATACTTTTAAGTGTAAATTGTGATTCTCAATCAATTGATTTCGTGAAGTTTGCAAAAGAATTAATCTCAAAAACGGTTAAAGTAAAGACTGCCGAATGGTATGATAATTCTCTCAATTCATTTATGAATTTCTTTAAAAAACAGCGAATTGACACAAAAGATATCACTGTCAAGAATCTAGAACTATACATTGAGCATCTTATGAACACAAAAATCGTCGTAAGGAAGAAAAACATGACTATGATCGAGCGAAATATGGAACCTGGCACAATTAACAACTACATTCGAGGATTGCGCGCGATTTACAACAAGGCTAAGAAGCAGTATAATAACGAAGAACTAGATATAATAAGAATACCATCTAATCCTTTTGTAAAGATTTCAATACCACAGTATCGTAGAAAAAGAAAAAACCTTTCCATAGAAGACATCATCCGTATTCGTGATGGAAATTTTACGACCAGCCGGTCTAATATGGCAAGGGATGTGTTTATGATGATGTTTTATCTAATGGGAATAAACATAAATGACTTATATCTATTAAACAGTGAAAGGGCGGGTCGTGTCGAATATGAACGTTCTAAAACGAATACCCCTGACAATATCGGTCGGTTTACCTTATCGATCAAAGTAGAGCCTGAGTTGAGGCTGTTATTAGATAAATACAGCAATGGAGTATTATTATCTGCGTTTAAGAACAAGTATTGCTGCCTTAACAACTTCCTGAGAGCTGTCAATATAGGGCTTAAGACTATATCAGAAGAATTAAATCTGGGTGTTCCACTATCCACGAACTGGGCTCGCCACTCATGGGCCAGCATAGCGAGGAATAAGGCAGGAATTAATAAGGCTGATATTGACTTTTGCCTAGGACATGTAAATCATGAATATAAAATGGCTGATATCTATATTGATATAGACTATTCAATTTACGACAAGGCTAATCGTAGTGTTTTAGATTTACTTCAAAAAAATCAAGAAAAAAACAGCTGAAAAGTTTGTAGATATAAAAAGACTCCCTATATTTGCCACATAAATGGTGCTGAGCTGGATAAAACTAGGTTTTATCTGGCTTTTGCTGTTTATATACTATTCATATTATATCCTCTACTGAAACACCTCTCCCCTCTTTATTGTGCGCCACATAATTCAGTGACGTATGAAAATAACATTCTTAAAAAGCGAGCTATATAGTAAGCTAAAATCAATTATCAGGGTTATTCAACCTAAAAATTCATTGCCAGCGTATGATAATTTTCTGTTCGAACCACAGGAAGGAGGAGGCGTATTAATTACCGCAGGAGAAGAAGGTGGTAGAATTACCACTATTGTAAAATGCAGCATTACTCTTGGAGAGGTTGTTCCATCTTTTTTTATCAATGCAAAAACTCTTCTAGAAGGTTTGAAGGAAATCCCGGAGCAACCACTCGTGTTTGATGTGATACCGTCTGAAAAATATGTTGAAGTCTGCGTTAGATACTCAAACGGTAAGTTTAACCTGGTTGGAGATCATGGTAATGGATATCCTCAGATAAGCAAAGAGAGTTCTGACGAACCATTTACCCTAAAGGTTGATGATTTTATTTATTGCATGAGACAAGTTCAAATATGTTGTGCTAATGATGAACTACGCCCTGTCATGAATGGTGTTTATGTTGAGAAAGACAGCAACACTGTTACTTATGTGGCAAGTGATGGAGTTATGCTAGGGATGGCTGTTTCAAAAATAGAGAATGAAAAAGGTAGATCATCGTTTATACTTCCTTCAAAATTTGCAAAGATATTATCAGCTATTATACCACCTGCATGTGAAGAGGTGAAAGTCACTGTTGGAGTATCTACCATAGATTTTGAATTTGATTGCTACATAATAACTTGTAGAATAATTGAGGGAAGATATCCCAATTATCGGGCTGTGATACCTTCGAACAATAATAAGACAGCAATAATCAATAAAGTAGAATTGGTGTCTGCTCTGAAAAGAGTATCTGTGTTCTGTGCTGCGAGTACATCATTGGTTGTGATGGAATACAAAAGAGGAACACTAACTCTGACTGGCAAGAACACGGATTTGTCGACTTCTGCTGAAGAACTTGTGTCGGTAAGTTCATATCTAGGTGCTGACATTAAAATCGGATTTAAGTATACTGCTTTGATTGAGATTTTGGAGAGCATTCCATCGAATGAAGTGTCAATCTCAATGTTGGAGCACAGTAAGGCTTCTTTAATTAGACCGGCAGAAGGAGGTGAATGTGAACTTACTTACTTAATTATGCCATTGGTTATCAATTGTTGATTAAGGAATTATGAAGCAGGCCCTCACTCTACTGTCTATGATTGCCATAATTACAATGTTTTGGTACATTGTCTATGTGGTCGCTAATCATTTTTTGTACTGCAAGTAATTAATCAAAGAAAATCACACTATTATGGAATTTGAAAAAACAATCCAAGCCTACCTTGAGCAGCGTGCTAAAGAAGATAGCTTATTCGCTGTATCATTTGCCAAACCAGGCAAGAGTATTAAAGAGTGCTGTACCTATATTTTAGGCGAAGCTCGTAAACGTGGTAATGCGGTTGCTATATCCGATGAAGAAGTCTACGGGATGGCGGTTCATTACTACGACGAGGATAACATCAAAGTGGCTAAAATGCCAGCCAACGTTAAGGTATCTTCTTCTGCTGCTAACAAGCCTGTGACGCTTACCGAAGAGGATAAAGAGAAAGCCCGTGAAGCAGCTATTCAACGGTTAGCCGAGGAACAACACGCTTTGCTGAAGAAGAAGCCTACAAAGGCAAAAAAAGTGGATTCAGAAGTTCAACAAATGTCATTGTTTTAGCTATGAAACCAAAAACAAATCTACAATGGGAGGTTTATAATCTACATAGTGAACTTCCTCCGATAACTGTAAATCAAGTTGATTATGGCAAGAACAAATGCTTCAAGCCAAAAGGGTTTGCAACCAGTAAAAAGATATGGTGTGCAGAGTGTGGCTGTGAGTTTAAAAGAGACGATTCGCAGTTATCAGTATCTCTTTTTGGAGTAGATTGTCCAAATTGTGGTAAACATCTTGAAGTAAATTCAAGTAATTGCAGGACATACAGTCCCCGAAATGAGTACTACACTGTAATAACTACTTTCAAAGGATATCAGCTATTGCGTCACTTTATCTTAATGAAAAAATGCCGTAAGGGTGAAGCTGCAACAATAGATTGCATAGAGGTTGTACAGTTATGGATAAACGTAAAGGGTACTACAACAATCATGGCCAAACCAACTAATACATTTGGTATGTGCGGAGTTTATGACGCTTGGTGCTTAGGCTCTATGATGGAGATAAGAAATGATGCTTACATAACTGAAAAGTATCATATATTCTCTAATGTGATCAAAAGGGAGAAGCTATTACCACAGTTGAAGTATGCGAAGATTGATAGCAATTACTTCGGTATTACTCCTGATTTGCTTTTTAAAATGATACTTAAATATCCTTTCGTTGAAACTCTTATTAAGCAGAAGCAAATGGAGCTATTGCGATACATGAAAGACAATATCGATAAGGTTGGTAAGTTATGGCCATCAATACGTATAGCTTTAAAACATGGGTATAAGTTTACTAAAGGACACGTGGGCACATATATAGATTATTTGGATATGTCGAGAGCGATTGGACGTGATATGCGCTCACCGAAATATCTTGTTCCGGATGATCTGCATAAAGCACACCTAGAGGTAGTAAAACTCAAAACAAAACAGGATGAGAAATTGCGTCTTGAAAAAAATATCAAAGAAGCCATGAAGTATGAAGAGCAGTATCTTAAAGATAAAGCAAAGTACTTAGGAATAATAATACAAGAGGGAAATATTGTGATACATGTACTTCAGAGTGTACAGGAGTTTGCCGAAGAAGGGGCAACAATGCATCATTGCGTGTATGCGTGCAACTATTTCAAGAAAAAAGATTCTCTTATCTTGTCTGCTTCGGTCGATGGAAAACGAACTGAAACAATCGAGCTAAACTTAAGAACATTCGAGATAGTACAGTCAAGATCAATTTGTAACAAAAACAGTGAGTATCATGATAAGATACTCAAGGTAGTAAAAGGAAATATTAATCTTATAAAGCAAGTTGCATGAAAAAAAATACAGAATTCCATGACTGTATTATCAGCCTTGTAAACAAGAATATTAACCTTATTCGTCGTAAGTTGACGGCATAAATAGTAGAAAGAAACATTATGGCAATATTTGAAGAAAAAGCATACGGAGTTCAGTGCGATGTATGCGGCAAGGTGTATATGAACGAATATTCTGGCTTCACACTTTGGACTGATGAAAACTCACCAAAGGAAGAAGCGCAGGACGACCATTGGTTGATCGAAGACGGGAAATGCTATTGTCCGGATTGCTTCGAGATTGATGAAGATGATAATGTGACTATAAAAGAGAAGAAAGAACAATCCTAACAATAAAGAAAGAATTATTATGGACTGGACATTGGAATCTGGAATTATTGGCGGCTGCCACTGCCGGGACTGTGTGTATTGGACCGGATATCGTTTTATTAACAATAAGCAGGTATTTGCAGGCAACGGAAAAAGATTGCCTAACGGATATTGGCGAAAAAGATGTGAGCTTAGGGATGCATTGGTGGTTGAAGTGAATTGCTGCGAAAAATTTGAAGATAAGAATAATGTAAAACACAAGAAGAAATGAATATAAATCACATCCATAATTCAGAATGCTCATCTGGACTAAAAGAATTACCAGGTAATAGCATTCATTGCTGTGTAACATCCCCTCCCTATTATGGGTTGCGAGATTATGGCACTGATGCACAAATCGGCTTGGAGTCTACTCCGGAAGAATATATTCAGAAGTTGGTTCGAGTATTCCGTGAAGTCTTTCGGGTATTGACTGAAGATGGCACTTTGTGGGTAAATATCAGCGATTCTTATGCCGGGTCAATGAAAGGAGCTGCGGGATACCCGAACAATGCTATGAATTATAAGCAGGGAACAAACCGAGGTACGCTTGGAAAAGCTACATTAGTCAGGCAATGTACTGGTTGTAAGCCTAAAGATATGATAGGCATCCCTTGGATGTTTGCCTTTGCCCTACGTGCAGACGGCTGGTATTGGCGAGATACCATTATTTGGAGCAAGCCATCCTGTATGCCCGAAAGCGTTAGGGACCGCACTACAAAATCGCATGAATATATCCTTTTATTTAGCAAAAGCAAAAAGTATTACTTCGATTGTGATGCCATAGCGGAGGAAGCAGTGTCTTACGATACTATAATCAGAGAAAGGAATACCACTAAAATGAATAACACTCCTGGAAGAACAAAGATGAAAGGATTAATCCGTAATGATTATAAAACAAGGAATAAACGTTCCGTATGGTCGGTTCCTACCCAGCCTTTAAGAGAAGCTCACTTTGCTACCTTTCCCGAGAAGCTGATCGTAGACTGTATCAAAGCGGGATGCCCCGAAGACGGAATTGTTCTCGATCCATTTATGGGCTCTGGAACAACTGCCATTGTCGCAAGGAAGCTAAATCGTAATTATGTCGGCTATGAGTTAAATCCTAGTTATATCAGTATCGCAAAGAAGAGAATAGAAAAAGAGTTGGGGATATTCAAATGAAGATTTCCTATAGCAATTATTTCGATAAAAGTGAGGGGTAGTTTACCCCTACCCTAATAAAACCAATTATAAAAGAATGACTTATATAGATTATATGAACCAATTTTGGCAGATGAATCGAAGTGTAGAATTCAGCTCGAACGAAGTTTTTTTGTACTTCTACTTATTGAATGAGTGCAATATTCGGGGTTGGCAGAATCCGTTTGAACATCCCAACAAGATAATCGTCCTCGCAACCGGTATATCAGAAAAGACCGTGATTGAAGTTAGGAATAGATTACAGCAAAAAGGTTTGATTAATTTCGAGGCAGGAAAACGTAATGCAAAATCCCCTATTTATTACTTACTTGACGTAAGTAAAACGGGAAGTAAAAAGGTAAGCAAAACGGTAAGTAAAAAGGTAAGTAAAACGGGTAACCTAAATATAAAGACTAAAGAGAATAAGACTATAAATTCTTTACGCGTATGCGTAGGAGATTTATTTTCAGAGAATAGTTTCTTTGATAAAAGTCTTGATGATTGCTACATGGAACTTAAGAAGAATCAGCATTGGGCAGAAACTCTAACGATGAATACTCGCTCTGCGGGATATCATGAATTTACCCTAGAAAGCTTTTATGAGTATTTGGAGCGTTTCTTTATGAAATTGCAAAATGAGGGGGAAACGGCTAAGGCACCCAAGGATGCTATGTCTTATTTTTCTAGATGGTTAGAACTTAAACTAAAAAACGAAAAGGATGAAAGGAGAACTAATAAAAGCGGAGCTAGAGGTAATTCTATCCCCGGTGCAGTTAACCAAGGTAGCAACGCATCAGGAAGTGCCTCTGACAGCCAAGCAGATGGCCTTAAGGAATGGATCAACGGCCTCCCAATTGGTCAATGACTGGTCGGGTACGATTGCTCAGTTGAATTGCAACGTTACGCTATCTGAGGTTGTAGCCGCCGATAACATACCGACTTTGGCCGATATCGGAAGAAGTTTCAGTAATGCTACCAGCGTTGAAATTATAACGAAACACCTACAGTCGGTTCTTAGATACTCCGGGGTTGAATTAACGGATACACAATTGGCGGAAACCGCTCTTTCCGTTCTATCTAGTTATTGGTATTTAAATCTGGCCGAACTATGTATTTTCTTCTGCCAACTGAAAAACGGCAGTCGAGGGCAATTCGTCTGGGGATCGAAGATAAACAATCAGGCCATTATGGTAGCGCTTTCTGACTTTTGCAAGGATAGGCGGTCAGAAATTGTGAGAAAAGAGACAGCAAAGCGGAATGAGATGATAAATAGTGGATTTACGAAGATTGAAACTTATGGAGCATCTGTTTCTGTAGGAATTGATAACATTCGCCATTTGGCTAGTGACGCAAAAGGAAGCTTAGAGTCATTTTGCAAACTCTATCCGGAGCTACCTGTAAGGCATGATGCAAAGACATGGTGGATGGCATGGAAAGGGGAATTTGAGAGTCTATGCAAGGTGTTCAACTGTAAGTCTATCGATGATGTCTGGGACGCATCTACTCAGGTGGGAATGTACCTCTGCGAGTATAACATTTATTGTAAAAAGAGAACGTATGCTGAGAGGTAGACTTGAAATTGCAAGATTTATTGAGAGGCGTTACAGTAAGTGGCTTGATTATTCTCGGTATCACTGTGAGCTATCCGGAATGCGTGGTGAAGCAACAGACGTACTGAATGAGGTAATGTGTTCGTTGTGGCAGAAAGAGTTATGGAGATTAGAGCGATTGGTAAACACGAAAAGGAATGGATACTCGGAACTTGATTTCTTTGTTCTTAGAATGATTAAGTTGAACATATACTCTCCTACCTCACCCTACCAGAATAAGTACAAGTCTGCTTTAGTCGATGAAAATGTTGATTGTTCTATCCTCGATACATTGCCCGATGAAGATGAAGACTCGGACGATGGCTACTTAATTGACAAATTCAGACTTATCAGGGATGCAGTAGAAGATCTGGAGCTATCTCCAATGGCCAGGAAGGTTTTTGATTTTCGTTTTTTTCAAGACCAAAATTTCTCCGATTGGCCCGGTCCGGAGACATTAAAGCAGTTGTATGAGATTTATAATGCCGTATTGGATATGATTAAAAGGAAAATATCGGGAGAGTATATATTTTAAGATAAAAAAGGTATATGAATGCTGAAGATATAAAGTTTGACCCACGTAATTACAGGCTACACGATGATGCTAACAAGAGGCTGATCAATAAGAGCCTTGATGAATGTGGTGCCGGTCGCTCTATACTCGTCGACCGGGATAATGTCATTATTGCCGGCAACGGTGTGTTCGAGCAGGCTAAGCAGTTAGGGCTAAATGTGCGTATTGTCGAATCCGATGGTCAGGAATTAGTTGTAGTAAAGCGAACGGATATTGCTTCGACCGACGAGAAGCGAAAGCTGCTAGCATTTGCGGATAATCAAACAAGTGATAAGTCTGAATTTGATTTAGCTTTAATTGAAGAGGATTTTGAGAGGGATATTTTGGACGATTGGGAACTAGAGATAGGCGATATCGAGCTTGATGAGGTAGATTCTGTGAAAGGGCGAACTGGTGTGTTGAAAGAACGTTTCATAATACCTCCGTTTTCGGTACTGGATGCGAAGTCAGGTAATTGGCAAGAGAGAAAGCGTGCTTGGCTAGATTTAGGCATCAAGAGTGACGATGGACGTGATGGTAATATCACCTTCAATAGATCTGCTCAACCTCCTAGAGTATATGAAGCTAAGAATATGCTCCGTGCGAAGACGGGTATAGAACCATCATGGGATGAGGTTATGGATTATTGTCAGAAAAATAATATCCCTGTTATGAGTGGAACTTCAATCTTTGATCCAGTACTTTGTGAATTGTCATACAGATGGTTTAATCTCAATGGAGGAAGTGTTCTTGATCCATTTGCCGGAGGTTCTGTTAGAGGAATTGTAGCGAGTAAATTGGGAATGCCTTATTTTGGAGTGGATTTGCGAAATGAACAGATCGAATCCAATTACAAGAATGCGTTAGAAGTCATTGGAGAAAACACAATGCCTAGTTATCCGACATGGGTATGCGGTGATAGCTGCCACATAGATACGCTTTATTCGGGCATGCAGGTAGACTTTATCTTTAGTTGTCCTCCATATGCAGACCTTGAGGTGTATTCAGATGATCCGAAAGATTTATCGACAATGAAATATGATGATTTCAAACAGGCTTATTTCGAAATCATAAAAAAGAGTTGCTCCATGCTTAAGGATGATCGATTTGCAGTCTTTGTAGTCGGTGAAGTAAGAAGCAAACAAGGCGTTTACCGTAATTTCGTTTCTGATACGATCAGCGCCTTTATTGAAGCCGGGATGGTTTACTATAACGAAATGATTCTTGTCAATCAGATAGGAAGCCTTGCCATGCGTGCGAGTAACCAGTTTAATCATAGCCGGAAAATAGGTAAGCACCATCAAAACGTATTGGTATTCTATAAGGGAGATACGAATGCTATTGGTTCGAATTATCCTAAACTGGATTTATCTGATTGTGAGATTTAAGCCCACTTTAAAATAAAATATTAACTTTGGCAGCAAACTTAAATTATTGGTGCCATGCAAACAAAATTGTGTATGATTTACAAGAATGTGCTTATAAAGAGATTGGATAGAAAGCGTCAGCAGCTTGTAGAAATCGAAAGAGTTATTAATAGTGAAGGCGTTGCATCTTCAGTTGACAAGCGCAAGTATATAGAGCTGAAAGCTGTGGTTTTAGAGCTCGAAAATTGCATTGATATTGCAGATTCGATGTTTAAATTTGATAAAGAAGAAGATAAATAGTAGAAAAATGGCAAAGTATAGCAAAATCTTAGTCGATAAAATATGTTCCCTCATTAGAGGGGATAGCTATACTATTGCTGAAATCTGCGCTCAGGTGGGTATCTCAGAGGCTATTTACTTCAAATGGAAAAAAGAAAAAGTAGAGTTTTTTGAGTCTATAAAAAAGGCCGAAGAAGCCCGATTGCACTTCATGGTAACTGAAGCTAAGAAGTCCTTATTGAGAAAAATACAGGGTTATGAGATAGAAGAAACCAAGACTGTGTATTTGAAGCCCGGTAAGGATGATGCAGTGGATGATAGTGGAAAAAAGAAGTTGAAAGTAAAGGAGCAGACGGTCATTAAGAAGCACGTCCAACCCGATACGGCTGCAATCATCTTTACACTAACCAATGGTGACCCTGATAATTGGAAGAACAGGCAAAATAGCGACGTTAATGCAAAGGTTGAAGCGAGCGTCGATATTAAACCCATGACGCGGAAAGAGGCACTAAAAATAATGAAAGAAAATGGCATCGGATAATGGATTGGATCTGTTACGCGCGGCTTTACTGTCAAAGAGTATAAACTTTACGAAGTATTTCTTCCGACAAAGGAATAAGCGCAAGTTTGTTGTCAACCAGCATCATGAGATTATTAGTGATGCCTTAGACTTAGTGCTTGAGGGAAAGATAACGCGCCTTATCATTAACATAGCGCCGCGATACTCGAAGACGGAGCTAGCGATTAAGAATTTTATGGCCGAGGGATTTGCTCTGAATCCTTCGGCTAAATTTATACACCTCTCCTATTCCGATGATTTAGCTAAGGACAATTCAAACGAAGTCCGGGAGTTAGTGAAGAGTGCGGAGTATCAGCAGATGTTCCCATGGGTTCGGGTGAGCAATACGACGGACTCAAAGAAAAAGTGGAATACAACAGAGGGCGGCGGTGTTTATGCCGTTGCATCGGGTGGTCAGGTGACCGGATTTGGTGCCGGTTCTGTTGATGAGGAAGAAAATGATTTGAGAGAGCAGGTAGATGCGCTCGACTCAATGTGCGATGAAGTTAAATTCGGAGGGGCAATATTAATAGATGACCCGATAAAGCCGGATGATGCTCAGTCTGAAACCAAAAGAGAATTTGTAAATAACCGATTCGAGAGCACAATACGAAATCGCGTGAATTCTCGTAGAACTCCTATAGTGGTGATTATGCAGCGTCTCCATGAGCGTGATCTTTGTGGTCACTTGATGGAGATAGAGCCCGGAGAATGGACTGTTATCTCCCTACCGGTATTGTATTATGATGAAGATGGTAAAGAGTGTGCTCTATGGCCATTTAAACATACGGTAGAGGAGCTACATAAATTGGAGCGAATAGATCCGTATATCTTTCAAACGCAGTATTTGCAAAATCCTCAACCGAAAGAAGGATTAATGTACGGGAAGTTTAAGACCTATGGTATAATTCCTGCGACTAAGCGTGCGATCAAGAAGAATTATACCGATACCGCTGACACCGGAAAAGATTACCTGTGTTCTATAGACTATGTAGAAACAGAAATCGGTAATTTCTTTCTTGATGTTTTATATACTCCTAAGGCGATGGAATACACGGAGCCGGCAACTGCTCAAATGATGTCGAAGAATGGTGTAGCCATCAGCAACATCGAGAGCAACAATGGTGGCCGAGGGTTTGCTAGAAATGTAGAATCTCAGCTTCGCTTGATGGGTAATAACTCCATCAAGGTGAATACTTTCCATCAATCGGATAATAAAAAGGTGCGAATATTTACTCGGTCGGCCGAAGTCATGAACTTGACTTATCTACCGGAGGATTGGGAGGCTCGTTGGCCGGAATGGGCGAAACACATAAAATCATACCGGAAAGATGGCGTAAGCGAGCATGACGATGCCGAGGATGCGTTAACCGGGACTGTTGAAATGCGAGGAAAGAATCTCAAGGACTTCAAGCTATACGAAGAGATCGAACCGAATAGTAAAACAGTCGTATTTATTGTACCAGACTGTGACGGAATGTTTGTCATCTGCAAGGTTGCTATAGGTAATCTGGTATATGTAACTGATGTTGTGTTCTCTAGTGAGGTATTATTGAGCTCAGAAATATCATTAGTACTCAAGGAGTGGGATATAAAGCACTGCTATGTAGAGAGTGGAAAAGCCTTCTTCCCATTATTTCGTGAGGTTAGAGAGTCGTTGCCTGATCTTCGCTGTATGCTTGACAGTGGCAATAAAGAACAACGAATAACAGCCGAGTATGCCAATATAAAAAGATTGTTCCGATTTAGGACTGATTATGAACATAGCATAGATTATCGTAACTTCATGGAGAATTTGGCTGACTATGAAGCTAAATACAGCTATTCTGCCATAAATTTACTATCGTTTGCGTCTAGGTTGATTATACGAAATTTCTTAAAAAAGTAATCCGGATACATCACGCACCCGGATTACACCGTTAAAAACTAACACCCATTAACAACATTCAAAAAAACAGCTTTAGTTTATAAATTAATCTTCATGTTTAATATATAAGCACATTGATGTTTTTCTTAGAAAAATCTGATTAGAATTATATTTTAATAGAAAATATAGCAATCAGATGAATTTGATCGACAGATTATTTAAGAAAAAGAATACTGACATACCCGGTATCGTTGCCCATGAGGTTGGAAAGTTGTTTTCAACCCAAGGAGTGAGATACCGGGTCGCTGGTGATTATTTTAGTCCTTATGTTGCTGACGCTAACTGTCTGACCTTATTTGGTAGCGTTGGAGAGGTTTTTTTCCCGATTGATTACATTGCTAGTCGCATAGCAGGAGGCAAATTTATTCTCAAAAAATACGCAGACGATTCGGTCGTTTGGGATAATGCTTTATTTAATACCCTAATAAATCGTCCAAATTGCTTATACTCCTTTCAACGAATGGTATATATGCACTTTGTGTATAAGCTCGCAACCGGCAATAGTTATATAAAGTGCGTTGTCCCCGAAGCATTTATTGGAATTAAAACTCCCATCTACAAAAGATGCCGAAACTATTGGGTATTGCCACCTGATAATGTCAACATCATGCTGAAGAACTACATACCGTTATTTGGCAATGCCGAGAAGAGTGATATCATAGACTACTATTATCTTCAGTATGGGCTTAATACACAAGAGAAAATCTTACCAGATTTCATCTTTCACGATCAAGATGGTAACGCTGATTTCAAGAGCCATGACTTTCTTAAGAGTCAATCGGTGTTGTGTTCGGTGAAGATGGCGATAGACAATCTAATTCCAGTATATAAGGCTAGAAATGCGATTTTCGTAAAGCGAGGGGCTATCGGACTACTTGTTTCTGCGAAACGAGATGATGCTGGGCCAATAGCTATGACTCCGGAAGAAAAGACGGATCTTATTAAAGAGTATACCCATACATACGGTGTTGGTGATGACCAATTCCCTCTTTCTATCAGTCAGACTCCAGTTGATTTCATTAGAACATCAATGAGTATACAGGAGTTGCAGCCGTTTGAAGAAACGCTTAATGATGCAATTATGATTGCCAGCGCATTTGGTATTCCATCCGTATTGGTACCACGTAAAGATCAATCCACATTCAGCAATCAGAAGACGGCCGAAAAAACGGTATACACATCGAAAGTTATACCGGCAGCAAATAGATTTTGTGCGGAACTGACTAAGATGTTGGGGTTTGACAAAGATGGGTATTATATCGAAGCAGATTTCAGCCATGTTGACTGTCTGCAAGAGGGACAAAAAGAGAAAGAAGAAGTTAGTAAGATTGTATCTGAACGCGCTATGAGTGAGTTTATGAATGGCATTATAACGCTGAATGACTATAGGGCAAGAATAGGGGAAAGCAAGGTCGATATTCCACTGTTTGATAAAATTCTGTATGAAATGGTCCCGGAAGAAATAGAGTTAGTTAAAACGATTGTAGATATCAATAAAAAAGAGAGTAATAATGGAAAAGGAACTGAAAACGCTGCAGCTGAAGACAAAGGCAAATGATGTTGACGAAGCAAAGGGTATTGTTACGATTGCGGTAAACGGCATTGGTGTCAAGGACGACCAAGGAGAGACTTCCGCAAGTGGTTCGTTTGACAAGACCATCAATGAGTTCTTTTTGAAACGCGGAAAGCATCTTCTGGATCACGATAAAACGAAGTTGATCGGGTGTCCAACAGAAGCCAGAGAAGAGAACTCGAACTTAATCGTTGTCTCCAAGATAAATCTGAACAAACAGATTGGTAAAGAGACCTTTGAAGATTACAAATTGTATGCAGAGTGTGGAAAGACACTTGAACACTCAATCGGAGTAAAGGCGATCAGAAAGGATGCTAATACTCCCGGGCTGGTATTAGAGTGGTTTTTAGGTGAAGTGTCTACATTGCAGGCATGGGGGGCGAATCCGCAAACATTCCTTGTGGGTATAAAGAGTAGTGATAGCCTTAATACTCAAAGACAGAAGCTGAAAGAGTCGATTGGATTGATACAGAAAGCATTGAATATGAAGTACTCGAATGAAAGACTAAATGATTTAGATATGAAGTTGGATTTTATAACGAAAGCCTTAACGGGTGAATCTAGTATGGTAACTTGCCCAGGCTGTGGACATAGTTTCGATTATGATAAAGAAGCAGAGACGACATTTAGTAATCAGGTACTTGATCTTGCTGCTATGTATCAACGATGGATTATCGAAGGTGTTGTACGTGAGGAAATGGATAAGCTAAAGCCTGAAATACGTGAGCAGGTGCTTGCGGTTCTTGATTCACACAAGGGCATGGAGAGTGATTTACAGGTTAAGAGTATAGAGGACATTGTTAGCTACGTGCGCTGTCCTCATTGCTGGAGCCGCGTATATAGAACAATGATAGCTAAGGTTGCAGATACCAATTCGAATGAACCTGTTGCGCCGTCGAATGACACCCAACAGCAAAAAGGAGAAAAGGAAAAAGAGAAGCACGAAACGGATCTCTCGCTCGCTGCAAAGATAAGCTCAATATTATAATTATTAATTAAAAACGTTTTGAGAATGAAGAATTTGATTCAAAGTGTAGGGAAGTATAAATCCCTAGTGATGTTTGGTTTTATTGCGCTACTTTGTGCAGTGAGTTACTATTGTGGCGGTGATGCGGTACTCGGGCTTGCGATGGCAGCTCCTATTCCATTGATTGGGTTTGCTAAAGAAGAGAAGGACTTGACTGATGAAGAAAAGGCCTTGTTCGGTACGATTCAGAAGAAGTGCAAGGATGTTTGTGAAGAGTTTGCCAAAGGGTTGATGTCGAAGCATGACATTGAGCTAAAACTAAAGGATATTTCTGATAGTATTACAGAATCTCTGAAAGGATTATCGAACTTCGAAGAAATCAAGAAGTCCTACGAGGAGCAATCGGAGAAAGTTACTGCACTTGCTGAAGCATTCGATAGAATTAAGGAGAATGGCGGTGTTCTGACGTCTGTAAATGCGGTGGAGAAAGCGGTAAGTGATTTCCTTGATACGCCTGCATGCCAGGGATATTTCAGCAATAGAGAGAAATCATCCGGAACTCTTAGTTTAGACCTTAAGGGGCTGGTATCTATTACAGATAGTGTGGAAACACCAAGAGCAAACAACCGGTCGACTGGCCGTGTAGTGACGGCTGTCAATGAACAGCGATTGAATCTGCGTGACTTGATGATGGTTGAGCGCGGAGATCCTTCGGCATTGTCGATTTCTTACGAACAGGTTTATGATTTTGACCGAAACGTAACAGTTGTTTCTGAAAACGGAATGTTGGCTGAGTCTTCGTTGAAGTTCAAGGAAGAGTATACCAATGTGAAGCGTATCGGTACACACATGAATCTGTCAAAGCGCTTATTGAAAGCAAAGAGCTATGTTGTGTCTTTCATCCTGAACCGCTTGCCTTTGTGGGTAAAAACTGCCGAGAATTATCAGATTCTGTTTGGTGATGGCTCCGGTGATAACTTGAAGGGTATTACTACATACGAAGGCGTGGAGTGTGTATCTAAATTTATTTCGGGCACTTATCTGACGCTGACGGCAGGTGCTATTTCATCATTGGAGAAGACTGAAACCGGACAAACCATTGTCACTCTTGCTGCAGCTAATGATAAGATAGTCGATAAGATGAAAATTACTCTTGCCGGTGCAACCGTAGAGACAGGCCTCAATGCAACGTTTGATATCCACAAGATGAGTGATCGTTCCTTCGCCATTGATTTCGATTATAAAGGTACGGAAACGTCCATTAAAGCAATGACCGGAGCTATCAAGAGTGGTATGTTTGGTTCTGTGGAAGATCCGAACTACAAAGATGCCATCAACGCGATTTACGCGGTTCTCAACTTCGGCCAGTACTCTCCGAACTCGCTTACACTTCATCCTTCTACAGTGTTCACCATTTCGACTGCTAAAGATACAACAGGAAGAGATTTGAACCTTGTTACCGAGATGAATGGCCGAAAATACATTGGTAGTATTCCAGTGGTAGAATGTAATGCCATGGGCATCGGTAAGTACTTTGCCGGCGATATGATTAACGGGTGTTCTCTGATCGATTACACTACAGTTAACATCGAATTTGCCGATGATGTACAGACGAAGCTCAAGAATATGACAACAGTCATTATTCAAGAGGAAGTAATGATGCCGGTATATATGCCATGGGCATTTGCTTACGGTGATTTGGATGACGTTCTAAAGGCCATCAAAAAGGCATAGTATTTACTGAGTAGTGTGTAGGAGATGAAAGAGCCTTCTCCTCACCTACTCTTAAAAAATATCAGTCATGGAAATAATCATTAAAGGAGATCGAAAGTTTGTAGAAAGACTCATCAAGGAAAATAGAATTCGTTTTTCGAGAATGGAGCTATCATGGCACGAAGTGGAAAATACTCCTGAGGTGATTCCGGAACCGCTTTCGGAATCGACTACAGAAGGTGACCCAAAAGTGGGACCTGAACAACCTCTCAAAATAGAGCCGAAGCTTAACGATGTAGGAGAGCAAGGAGAAAAGAAAGATGGCAATGCTACTACAGTTACTGAAGAAGCCAAGGTGGGAAGTTCGGATGATAAAAAAGAGGGAGATAATTCTGATTTAGATAGTGATCCTGATTTTTAATGCTGTTTGCTATGAAAATAGATAAGAGTTATTTTATTGGCGATTTGAATATTGAAGGTCTAAATGTAGGTTGTTCTCCTGCTATGACTGGTAATATACTCGATGCACAGTTTGATGGATACATTGAAAGGCACGAGCCTGATTATCTTCTGAAGATGCTAGGGTGCAGCTTGTTCGTAGATTTGGCCGCTTATTGCGAAATAGATCAAAGAGGATCAGTCTCCGGGTGGAAGCATAAATTAATAGTAGCAACAAACGGCATTGCTCCCACACAGGAAGAGGAGTTTACAGAATGGCTTCGAGAAATTGGTAATAGCCACCATGTAATGGATCGTAAGTTTGATGTCCTCTGCTCTTATTTATTCGATAAGACGCATTCGCCGGTTGCCAACTATATTTATTTTCAGGCGGTAAGACAGAGACACGTAACTATATCTTCGCTTGGTAGTACGGTGGCTAGTGGCGATGGTAAGTCTGTGTCTCCTAATTACAAGTTATGTCTTGCTTGGAATGCAATGGCAGAGATGAATATCACCTTGCATAGATACTTACTAGAAAACAGTAGGTTGTACCAGGAGTATGAGCCAAATGCGAATATGCTTAAAACGATTAATATGCTTGGGTTATGAAACGAAGTTTGCAGGAGGTAATACGTGATGTATGCAAATCTACAGCTAAAGAGCTGTCGAATTTGAAAGTTGATGAAATTAACTTCCAGTTTGGAGACAGCGTGTATATAAATACGAAGCTTATTGAGATGGCGCAGATACAAATGAATCGATTTCCTCTCATTGGACTGTTTCCATTTGAAGAGCATATAGGCATTTCTGGAATTAAATGTGAAGCGGAACTGGATCTAATTATCGCTTGTCAAACCGTAGGAGGTTATGATAATTGGCAGCGCCATGATATATCGTTCAACGGCTTTCTACGAATCATCTATGATGAGTTTATGAGGCAATTGAAGCAATGTACAGAGCTGGATTTCGGTAATGCTGGAGAAATAGAGCATATCTATAAAGAGAACTACGCGTATGGCAGCCGCGGAGTGATGGACTCGGAAAAACGAGATTTACCTGAACTCATTGATGCCATTGAGATAAAGAATATGAAAGTAAAATTAAAATCGATGTGTTATGGAACAAGTGAGAGAGTGTGGTAGCAATAAGGTAAACACGGGTATTTCCAAGTGCCCGTTGGTGCCGGAGTACATCAAAGCTATTATATTGGCAGAAGTCGGTGTAAAGCTTCCTGTTGAAATGACATTGGAAAATATGGAAAAGGCTTTCCATGCCGATAGACCTAACCGTATGTATGGCATCAAGGAGATCGTAGAGTATGCCCCCAATGGAGGTGATGCGCAAACATCAGCCACGGGATATGGCCCAAATGAGGTAACCGGCTATGCTGCATACACAGCGGCATTAACCTTGATGAAGTTTGATGCGGGATTTCGCGCCAATATCATGCGTCTAAAGGACGTTCACATGCAGGCTTGGTATGTAGACAAGAATGGCATTATTTGGGGAGAGCGTGCAGCAGATGGCACCTGCAAGGGTATTGATCTTTCCGGACTGTATATCTCCGGGCAAGATTTCCCTGCGAGTGGCACCAAGGCCAACAACGTGATTAACCTGATGTATAATGACGTTGAGAAAGCTTGGATGAATCCGATGCAGGTTGTGACATCTTTTGATGTGCTATCTGTGGCTGATGGGCTCCGCTTTGTAGATGTGGTGAAAAAGACGGGTTCGGAGAATGAGTATTGCGTGCTCGATCATTACGACAAACTAAATGTGGGAAAGTACTTTAGTACCGGTTTGGCGGAAGTTGCTTGTTGGAAAGGGGTAACGGCAGTTGAATATGTTCAAGGATCCGGAACATTTAAGCTCACGCCGAAAGAATCCGCTTCTCCTATGTTGGCAGCACCTTCTGTGTTGCAGGAAAATGGAGTAACTGGAATTGAGCAATGGGCTTAAGAATAAATGGAGTATCGTTTAGTGTAGAGCTATGCAGAGGGATGTCAAGAGAGGAATTCATTAAAAAGCACAGCGGACACTTTGAAGGAATGAATGATGAGGATCGGAATAAAGTTCTTTCAGACACTTACGATAAGATATCTCCACCAAGTAAAAAGAGTGTGAAAAAGATCAGCGACAATGTAAGTGCTGACGAGTAATAACCTTTAGCTAAGAGGGGTTGGTTGAAAAGCCCTCCCCTCTTCTATTTTAAGGATGGGAACTATATTCGATGTACAGAAGAGTTTAAATCAGATTTCAAGCGGATTCGGTAATATGGTACTAAACGAGGTGTTGCGTGCTGACGTACCAGAGATTATACGTGAACAACTATACGCCGGAAAGAATGGTCGAGGAAAGAATTTGAGACCAACGTATGATAACGATCCATTTTTCAAGACTGCAGAAGCCGGTCCATGGAGAAATCGAGCTCAGGCATACAATAACTGGAAGATGAAAGTACAGCCTCCAAAGATCGGTTCTTTTTTAGGCTTTGCCCCAAGGTCGGCCGAAACCCCGAACTTAATTATCAAGGGTAATTTCCATGACTCAATATTTGCCATAAAGACGGCAGATGGAATAAATGTTGGGTCTGAGGGATTTTCTCAAAGTGGCGATATAGAACAAAAATACGGACAGGTAATTTACGGTTTATCTCCTCAGGCAAAGCGGTACTTGGCGGAGCATAGACTAAAACCGGCTGTAAATGCTTATTTTAAAAAGTATGGTTTGATTTTGAAATAAATAATAAGTGATAGTATGATAAAATTGTCTGCTTTGTGCCCGATTGTCTTCGGTATGCCTGATTATAGTACAGGTATCAATAGAGAGTATATACAGCGATTTGCGAGTAGTGATTCAATTTATATTCAACTTCATGGTGATGCTGGTGAGGTGATTGATGTAGAGGTGGTGGAGTGTAAATCCAATGCAACGGCATCTCATCGGGCCAGAGAGTATGCCATGGCTTCGGGAGGGTCTGTATATGAATGCGTGTTGAAGCCCATTGCCGGGATTTACCGAATGAATGTCAAGTGTAGAGAGGTATGTCTGCAATCGGGATTCGTCGAGATAACAGATGATAAGCGTATGCTGAGACATTTGATGAAGGTAGAATATGGCTTTAGTAAAAATGGGAACTTATTCAATACCCGGTTCGTGGAAGACGGTGGAGGGCTATATCGTTTCTGTTTTCGTGTAGAGGGCGGTTTTCTAGCAGATAGTGATACCTATGGATTGAGTAATGAATTCTTTCGTAATCAGATACAGGAACCTGAGCAGCTCTACCAGTTCCCTTACGTTAAGAGTAGGTTAACGGTTGGTAGTGCCACTGGTGTTCCCGGGTGGGTTGGAACATTGTTGAATGCGATTCTCTGCTGTGAGGATGTGCTAATTGATGGTGTTCCGTATGTACGTAGCGAGTCAAGCGTCCCGGAGAGAGTGAAGATTGGCGGCGAACGGTATACACTGTTCCAATACACGGTGGATGTGGAGCGGAAGTTGAACGATAATGTGCTATTGCCATGATGGTGCCCGATGTGCTGTGTCCGTTGAGGTTTTCTACGGAAATTGGAATAACTGACGGATATGTACAGCGGTTTACACAGGGTGATACGATTCGTGTGAGATTTAATGCCGCATCAAGGAGTGAGGTTGTCGTAGAACTGATTGATACGGTAAGCGGTGGTATTGTGGATCGCTTAACGGTGTCAGAGGCTAGGAATGGCGTGTACGAGGCAATGGTGCAGCCGCTATCGGGATGTTATAGAGTGATGGCTAGATGCGGAGATTATAGGTTGTATTCGGGGGTGTTTCGGGTGGCAGATGACGAGGAAGAGCTGAGTCGGTATATTGTTGTAGATTACGGACAGAATGAAAATGAACGCTTTCGTTTTCGTCTAGAGGGCGGTTTTCTTTCAGGTAGTGACACGAATGGTATTGACAATGAATTCTTCCGCAATGAGCGTGCCGAATTAAAGCAGCTCTATCAGTTCCCTTACGTTAAGAGTAGGTTAACGGTTGGTAGTGCCATGGGTGTTCCCGGGTGGGTTGGAATATTGTTGAATGCGATTCTCTGCTGTGAGGATGTGCTAATTGATGGTATTCCGTATGTACGTAGCGAGTCAAGCGTCCCGGAGCAAGTAAAGATTGGTGGCGAACGGTATACACTGTTCCAATACACGGTGGAGGTGGAACGGTATATCGTTCATTTTAACATGGAAATTGAGAATATCCCGGTGTTAAGAATGATAGATGATAATTTATATAGATTGATATCGAGCAAATTACTTAGAATGGTGTAGAAAATCTGTTCTCAGTTATATTTTAAGTGAAAAGACTTAAGATATGGCTAATGAAACAAAGATTTCCGAATTAGTAGATAAGAAGGCACTTGATGACCTTAGTTTACTTAATCTGAGGATTAATACGATTGCCGAGTCGTATAAAAAGACTGTAGCGGAAATTGGTTCCGGTATCAGTATAAAGGTGAATGGTATTCAAGATTACTCCGAAAAATTTCAAAAGCTGACGACGGCGATTGAAAAAGGAATTGTTGCGGATAAGGCACTCAAGGATGCAAAAAAGGAACAGGAAGCTTTATTAAAAAGGATATCTGACCAGACCAAAGAGAATGTAAAAGATGCTCTTGAAAAGGTAAAGGCGGATAAAGTAGCTGAACAGGCAGCCTTGGCAGCGGCAAAGGTTGAAACTGAGCGGTTGAAGCAACAGCGGTTGATGAATCAGGAAAAAAAGCAGCAGCGTGTGACCATTGAAGAAGCTGTCGTAATCATGAAGCAGCAGATAAAGACTGATCGAGAAGCGATAGAGCAAAGCAGATTACTCCGCGCTGCAAAAAAGGATGTTGACCATACTACAGAAGAAGGTAGAAAGCTTATCATGCAAATGAATGCCGTAATTGATAGGAATACGGAGACCTGTCGGCGAAATGCTGATGCAATGGTTAAGCAGAAGATGACTATCGGTGACTACAAGGAACAGGTAAAGGCAGCTATTATCTCGATTCAGAATGGGGATCGATCTATGAAGAACTTTGGAATCGTTGCTAAAGGGTTTAGTGGGATTCTTCGCACTCAAGTTTCATCGAGCTTGAATGAGGTAAGTATTGGGATTGGTTCAATGATCAAGGGAATGATAGGAGCTCAAGGTATTATTGCTGGCATCCAAAGGCTTTACACCGAAATTAGAGAAGGATTTAGAGCAATGATAAGTTTTGAAGCTGCAAATAGTAGGTTGGCTGCGGTATTAGGAACTACGAAGAAAAACATAAACGATCTAATATCTGATTCCGAAAGGCTGGGTATGACAACTAAATACACTGCATCTGAAGTAACTAACCTACAAATTGAACTAGCGAAGCTTGGATTTTCAAAGAAAGAAATCCTTGAATCAACAGAATCAATACTAAAATTCGCACAAGCGACTGGTGCGGATCTTCCTGAAGCAGCAGCTTTAGCAGGTGCTGCTATACGTATGTTCGGGGCTAGTACAAAAGAAACTGAACGTTATGTATCAGCGATGGCTGTTTCTACTGCTAGAACGGCACTTTCTTTCTCATATTTACAAACAGCGATGCCAATAGTTGGGCCGGTAGCCAAAGCGTTTAATTTCCAAATAGAAGACACTTTGGCTTTGCTTGGAAAGCTGTCGGACGCCGGATTTGATGCTTCAATGGCTGCAACTGCTACGAGAAATATTCTTCTTAATTTGGCTGACGGGTCGGGGAAATTGGCAACAGCATTGGGAGGTCCTGTAAAAACACTACCAGAATTAGTTGATGGACTGATTAGGCTTAAAGAGCAAGGTGTTGATTTGAATAGTACTCTTGAAATGACTGATAAGAGAAGTGTTGCTGCTTTTAATGCGTTTTTGACTGCTGCTGATAAGATTGTTCCACTCAGGGAGCAAATAACCGGTGTAGATGCCGAGCTTAAAGCGATGGCTGATACAATGGGCGATAACGTGGAGGGCGCAACAAAGGGGTTATCATCTGCGTGGGAGGGTTTTATGATAACGCTTGGCAAAAATACCGGCGCAATAGCTGGTATGATTCGGGAGTTAACGGATTTGGTACATTGGATGAGAGAATCGGTGGCTACGGCTGAGGAACTTGGTGAAGAGAGACTAGCAGCCGCTAAACGATCTGGAGAAGAAGCGTCGAAGCAAGACAAAGAGTGGGTGAAATCAAAGACAGAAAGCATATTCACCGTTGCAAAATTATTAAGGAATCAAGGAGCGGAAGGAACTGAGGCTTTTGAAAAAGCAAGAGAGCAACAATTGAAGGTGCTGGAACGATCACTCGCTCAGGAGGAGGCACGGTTAGAGCTATATACAAAAAGAAATCAAAAGCAATGGGCTGAATATAACGACCGAAGTTTTTTAAAACAAGGCATTGGTTTGCAGAAGGCTACCTCCGCTATGAACAAGGATATCAATGAGTCGTTCGCGCTCATTGAGCAACAGACTGGGTATATCGCCGGGCTTAAGGCGAAAATGGAGCAGGTTAAAGGCATTGCTAACAAGTATCAGATAGAGGAGGATGGCAAGAACAGTCAACAAATATTAACTGATAAGGAAAAAGCAGCTGCCGAGAAAGCAGCGAAAGAGCGTTTGAAAATAGAGGATAACTATCGCCAGTCTGAACTTGCATTGATGGATGAGGGGCTTGAAAAGGAGTTGGCAAAGATTTCTGCCGGGTACGTAAAAAGAATGGCCGAGATACGGGGGCAAAGTAAAGAAGAGATTGCTACTCGAAAGAACTTGGCAGAGGAGATGAAGCGGGAGGTTGACGCTAAAACTGAATCATACAATCTGGATCGTGAGAAAACAGATATCGCCAATCGTGTTGAAGCAGCTAAAAAGGGATCTGAGGAAGAATTGAACTTAAAACTACAGCAGCTTGAACTCAATCGAGAGGCAGAAATAAATGAAGCTGAAAAAACTGGGCAGGATGTGTTTGCCATTGATGAAAAGTACAAGGCAAAACAAATGGAATTGATTAATAAATATGCTAGCGAACGAATTAAACGAATGCAGAATGATGCCGCGGTGCAATCCATCATACTTAATCAGCAGTTGCAGGGCGAATTGGATGTATTGACGAATTCATATACTACTGGAATCATTGATAAGGAGGAATTCGAGAGAAAAAAGTCAGAAATAGCGGCCAAATACGGTATCAAACAAGCTGAAACAGCTCTGGAATTAGCGAAGCAGCAATTGTCAATTTCCGGATTATCTGCAGAAGATCAGGAGGATCTTGCTAAGAAATTAGCTGAAGCTGAGATTGCCCTTTCAAATGCTGTTCGGGATGTAGAGATTGCCAATGCTGAGAAAACAGCGGATGCTCATAAGGAGAAAATGGAGAAAGTAGCCAACACGATTCAGATGGTTGGTGATCTGCTAAATTCATTTGCTGATTTGGGTAGTGCCCTGTTTGATCGAAAAATAAATGAGATTGAGGGCGAACAAGACGCTAATACGGAGGCCGGTGAGGCCGAAATTGAGCGGATTGATAAGCTTGAACAAAGTGGTGCAATCAAAAAAGAAGAGGCTGAAGCCAGAAAGCGTGCTGCTGCCGATAGAACAGCCGCTAAAGATGCAGAATTGGCGAAGAAGAAGGCTGAGTTGCAAACAAGGCAGGCAAAAATGGAGAAAGCGAATAACATCGCGCAAATTGTAATGACCACGGCACTTGCCGTAATGAAGCAGTTAGCTGCCACTCCTCTTCCATTAGGTGCACCAATGGTTGCGATGATCGCGGCTTTGGGTGCTATTCAATTGGCTTCTGTTATCGCTCAACCGATACCGAAGTACGCTAAAGGTACGGATAATCATCCTGGTGGACCTGCCATCGTAGGTGATGGTGGGAAGCATGAAGCTGTAGTAGTAGGATCAAGCTATTTCATTACGCCTAACACTTCTACCCTACTCGATCTGCCTCGTGGGGCAAAAGTGTTGCCGGATATCGATAAGGAAATAGAGAGTCTAATGGGTATTGCGGTGAAATCGGATGCTATGATGGCGATGTACAAACCGAAATCTGAAAAGTCAAACCGCGTGGTAGTGAATAATGACTACACGGATTTAAAGAAAGAGGTGCAATCGACCAACAGGATATTATCTGCTATGGACAAAAGAGGCAGAAGGTTGAATAACAGACAGGTGTTTAATAATTACGTAAATAGTAAACTATGATCTATAAATCGCTGGATGAGATACCTATCGGTAGATTTATCGATGTGTATCTGGGAGATTTTAAGGCATTGACAACAGGCGGTACAACACACGATATGGATGAGTTAAAGAACAAAGCCACCGAGTTGATTTATGAATATGCCGGCATCGTTAAAGGACAAAGACAGTTGTTGGAGTTACAGGAAAAAGATGATGTGCTTAACTTACGTGCTAAAGTGTATTTATTGAGAATGAGCATCAGCCTTTCCGAGGTTAATGGTTCCGGCCAAGCGGCTAACGATGCTCTTAAATTACTAGGGTACTCTGTTAATGATCTGACGTTATCGGTAGATAAGGCCAAGCGAGTGCTTGGAGGATTGGAGTTTCGGTTAGATGCATTGGAGAATACAATTAACAATGAGCAAACCGAAAGAGATAAAATAGACCGCGCCTATTTCACTCGCGAAATGGCAATGGTGATGAAGCATAATAAGTTCACATTTAACCCGCAGGAAGTAACGGCGGCGATGTATGCTTATTGGGTGAAGGATATGATTGATTACTATAATTTAAAGAATAGAGATGCAGAATAGAATACGATGTAGAATTTATATCGATCAGTCAATGTATGATGTGACCGGTGATCTGTTGAATTGGGATGAGATATACTCGAAGCTAAAACGAATTGACTATGGCGGAGTGATGAGAAGCTTTGCCGGAAAGTTTGAGTTTACGAGGGCAGCCCGTGACGTGATACGCAATGATTTTTTGAAAAAAGGAATCGGATCGGCACCTAAACTGATATGGGAGGAGCGAAATGATGAATGGGCATGGGAAGAGGTCTTTAATTATGTGTTGGATATTTCATCATATAGTGATGATGGTGGTGTTTTATCGATTAGTGCGATTGATGATAGCGTGGAGAGTATTATCAAAGCTAATAAAGGCACACAGTATGAGTATTCGGTGGATATTATTAAGGAAGTCAATAACCTTTTGTATGATGGCATAGAAATGTCTGAATCGGTGAATTGGCAAGTATCTGGGAATAGTATTGATGGGTCTACAGATGTTGATGTTCCTATTTCTGCGAAACTTGGAGAACAGTTATTTCCATTGTATGTCGGATCAAGCGAGCAGAATGTTGGTAACCGCTTTTTGATTGGAGATACTCCCCCGGGATTCATTTTGGATAACCCAAATTCTTACTTGATAAAAAGTATATCCTCTGGTGGAATGGAAATGCATGTAGATATGACCGTACAGATTCCTGCAGGGAAATATTTTTCTATTAGCCTGAGGAGGTATTATAATGATACCGATAAACACGATGTTTTAGCTAGATCAGGTATAGAAACAGGGGACGTGAATCGAGAGGTGAGATTGAGTTTTAATGGAGGCCTTTACATGGAAGATGGCTCTTATTTGATTGTTGCGTTCCTTTCGACTCATAATTTTACTATCCGAATACCTAGTAACACTATTTTTACGGCTAAATGGTATTCGAGAGTTAAGCCAGTTAATATTGACGTAGTATCTCCCGTTAAACTACTTAATAGGCTTGTGCAAAGCATGAATGGTGGAAAAGAAGGATTGATTGGAGAGATTGTGTTTGATGGGTCAGATAGAATGAACGGATGTAAGTTGGTAGCTGCGGAGAGTATCAGGGGCATTAGTTCGGCAAAGATGTACACATCATTCACGAAGTTCTGTAATTGGATGAGTGCAGTGTTTGGTTATGTGTATGAGGTTGACGGAAAGACTATCCGATTCAAGCATCGCACTGCCTTCTATGAAAAGGAGGTAGCAATTGATCTTGGTGGAGATGTGAGTGAGTTTAATGGTAGTATAGTGTCTTCATTGATTTATTCTCGGGTGAGATCGGGATATGACAAACAGGATTATGATAGTGTGAACGGGCGTGATGAGTTTCGATTTACGACCGAGTATAGTACGGAAACGACTCTGACGGACAATAAATTGGATTTGATTAGCCCATACAGAGCTGATGTGTATGGTGTGGAATTTCTGGTTCAGAGACGAGGAAAAGATACAACGGATAGCAATAGTGATAATGATGTGTTCTTTATTTGTACGCAATATGTAAGTGAAACGAATACGACTCCCGAGGGGATAGTTATTAGATCATCTCGCTATGAACTGGATAGAAGTATCGGCATAGTTGGTGTGTTGTCTCCAGATACTATGTTCAATGTGATGTATTCTCCAAGAAGCTTTTTAATTGCCAATAAATGCTTTATTGGGGTTTCCACTAATAAGTTGAGCTATGCATCATCTGACGGAAATTCGGAGGTAGTGATAGATGGTGTCAGCGAAAAGGACGCTTTCGTTATTGAGAAGAACAAAGCATTATTTATGCCATTTGAAGTAACCATTGAAACCAATATACAGGATTTTCCGAGCAATAGAAAAGGGTTGGTGAGAGTTAAGAATGATGGATATGTATATAGTGGATATATTGAGGAGGCAGAAACATTTCATGGGAAATCAAAAAGCAATGGATATAAATTGCTGGTGAATGAGATAGTTGAGGAAAAGTGACGGTATATATTATATTTTAATATAAAACATATACTGCTGTGACTGAATCGGAGAAAAATGAAATAATCAAAGAGGTATTTGCTGTACTGAATCAGTACGGTAAGACGATTGAGAACCTTACTTCAATAACAGAGGTTGCTGCTGATGATCTTATTGAAGTGAGCGGAGGAAAGAGGATTCGTATTGGTGACTTATTGAAAGATGTTTCTACAATTGAAGAGCTAAAGACACTCTTCCTATCCAAGGCCGGCCCTGAGCAAACCGATTTTCTATTAAAGCTATTGGGTGGTGCCGAAATCAGGAACGGTTTAACCGTTGATAGCCTCATTGCCGAAGAGCTAGCCAGGTTAAAGAAGGGGTTAAACGTCACAGGTGGTGCGGATATTGACTACTTGCATGTTCTTGAAACAGTCTCTGCAAAGTTAGTTGATGCGGTACAGGTGAATGCTACGAATGTAACCGCCACTGATAAGGTCAAAGGCGCAAAGGGTGAGTTCAATCTACTTGAAGCATTAGAAAGGATCATTGCGAAAGATGCAACCTTTTCCGGTGACCTCTCTTCATTCGATTACGTCGAAAAACTAATCGGATGGGCTATCAACAAAAAAGGAGATATTGATGCCGGATCACTTCGTTTACGTGACTTTCTTGAAGTACCTGAGTTACGATACAATCGAGTAACCGTTGTTTCCGGTGAACAATGGAGTGCTCCGGGTGGCGGTATTATCGCCGAGGTAGATACAGCTAATCGCATCATTACGATGAAACTTGAACCGGGAGAGCTGGCGGCTATTGCGATAGACGACATTTGCAAAGCAAAGTTCAATAACAACACAGGCTTTCAGACTGCCTACTTCCGCATCGTTGAAAAGATTGAAGAAGGAAAGTATAAATATACCCTTCGCACCGATTACGATTTTCATCCACAGAAAGCGATGCACTTTGTGGCGTATGGTAACTTTACAGACAAAGAGCGTCAAACATCGGCATATACCACACGTACCTATCAGCGTTATTTGTCCGGGGTGAATAACTGGGAGATTACCAAAGATATGGTGATGATGCAATTGGGGGATTTATCCAATTTGAAGCTATTCGGTATCGATATGACCGGGCATAGTGCCTATTTGCGTAACATCTATGCTACCGGGTCTATTCGTGTACTTTCTGCCGATGGTACCACCGAAGTGCCCGTTCCTGTATTTAAGGGTGATTGGATAGCCGGAAAATACTATTATTACGACGAAGTAACTCATAATGGCAGTACATGGATTTGTATCGCCGAAAGCTTTACTACGCAAGTGCCGGGCGACAATGCTACGGACTGGCTCAAATCTATATCAAAGGGCGATACTGGCGCAACAGGTGCCACCGGAGCGGTAGGCCCAACAGGGGCAACGGGTCCTACAGGATCACAAGGTATACCGGGTACATCTCAATTCTTTCATGTACGCTATTCTACTGCTGCCAACGGTAACCCAATGCTTACCACACCAAGCACCTACATCGGCACCGCTGTAACCTCTAGTTCAACCGCTCCCACATCGTATACCTCATACGTTTGGGCGCAATTCAAAGGCTCGCAAGGTCCAGCAGGTACAAACGGTATTGCAGGTCCTGCAGGTGTAGATGGAAGAACAAGCTTCCTACATATCAAGTACTCGGACAATGGTACTACCTTTACCGCAAACAATGGTGAGACTCCGGGTGCATGGATCGGTCAGTATGCGGACTTCGAGCGGGTAGATAGTACTGTATTTGGAGCGTATACTTGGACGAAGGTAAAGGGTGATACAGGAGCAACCGGTGCAGTTGGCCCAACGGGTGCCACGGGAGCAACAGGAGCCACAGACCCTACGGGTTCGCAGGGTATCCCCGGCACATCGCAGTTCCTGCACGTTCGTTACTCTGCCAATGCCAACGGTAATCCGATGGTGACCACTCCCAACACTTATATCGGTATAGCTGTCACAGGAAGTTCGACAGCACCTACTGCCTACACCTCATATACATGGGCACAGTTCAAGGGTTCACAAGGTCCAGCCGGAACAAACGGTATTGCAGGTCCAGCAGGTGTAGATGGAAGAACAAGCTTCCTACATATCAAGTACTCGGACAATGGTACGACTTTCACTGCAAACAATGGTGAAACACCCGGGCAGTACATTGGTCAGTATGTCGATTTTACTCAAGCCGACAGCATGACTTTTTCGGCTTATACGTGGACGAAGGTAAAGGGTGATACGGGTGCAGTTGGTCCAACGGGTCCTATCGGTCCCATCGGTGCAACAGGAGCTACCGGTGTAGCAGGTCAAGTTGGTCCCGTTGGACCAATCGGACCCACAGGTGGTAAGGGTGATAAAGGCGACAAAGGTGACGCCATTGCATCCTCTTACATGAATGGAGTCATGAAGTATGCCGATCCGTTTTTTCGGACAAGTGCAAACTCCACGAACCGATATAATAACTCCGGTGGCAGCACCAGCATTTGGGAACGGTTAGTAAAGCCCGATGGCGTACCGGGTCCAAGTGACTATTATATGAGATATCGGTATTTAGGTGGTGGATCAACTTCACCCGGGCTCGGTGGGTTCTATTTCGGCACGCAGACTTATAGGCATTGTGAGTTTATTGCTCGTATTATAGCCAATATCCCCAAGGGGTATACCATTAATTATGCGACCAATGCAGCAGGTGACAGTCCTATTTCGGAGTGGTTGACACCCAACATCGGCACGGGCACTTATACCGAATACGTTTACCGTGTCAAATGTTCCGGCACAGGTACATTCTCTAGTGGTATGTTCTTCTATTTCGGTGGACCTGACGTTGCATTTAACGTCGAAGTAGCCTATGCCACCGTATTTGATACGATGGCCAATGATCGTACTACCTACATTGATTCGAACGGAGTGTATACTGGTACACTCGTTGCACAGCAAATAACCGCTACCAATGTCGTATTTGGAACGGCTAATATAGGAGACGGTACCATCACCAATGCCAAGATTGCCAATTTGGATGCCGGTAAGATCAATACCGGGTTTCTGAATGCGGCTCGTATTGAAGCCCTATCAATCACTGCCGATAAAATCGCCGGCGGTACTATTACTGCTGATAAGCTGAATGCTGCTAACGTACAGGCTGCTTTGGTCACAGCTAAAGCAATAGAATCGTTGGATATAACAACCGGGCGGTTGACGGTAAAGGATGGGGCGCGCATCGGTGGTATGGTTATAGAAAATAATATGCTCAAAGGAGGCAGCATGGTGCTTACCGAAGGTGCAGTTGTTGGCGGTTTTACGATCTCAAAAGATATCTCAGGCTACTCATTAATCAATAATGACCTGAGTGCAAAAATTGAAATAACGGCATCCAATAACAGATACCTTCGAATTGGTGGAAAATCTAGTACCATGATGGCAATGCGGCTAGACGCGGCATTAGACGGGTATGGGAATGAGGGGTTATCAATTCAGTCATACGGTACCAATAATGTATGTTTAAGCCTAATTGCTAACGCTGGAAGTGCATATTCTATACGCTCATTCGGGTCACATGTGTTTGGCCAACGAAATGGAGAGATTTGGAACGCGCCCGGTGTTTTATGGGCAGGACGAGTGAACGCATGGGGAACACTTGAAAATAGTTGGGGAAATGGATGCACGGCATCTACACGCCGTACAAGCGATGGTAACTATACCATCAGCCATAACCTTGGACACAATCAATACTATGCCATAATACAATGTACACCGTATGCGACAGATGGATGGAGGTATATGATTGGCATGATTGGAGCAAAGGGCTTAAGTAGTTTCGACATCGCTCTTGTTGATGCTGGTCAAGGCCTTAAAAATTGCGCGTTCGAGGTGTTTATCGTAGGTAGAAATAAGTTTTAACAATAAAATAACAAATTATGAAAATCGATTTTAGAAAAATTGAGGTGAAAGACATTGATGGCGGTCCTCGATGGAAGAAGGTGAAAGATGAAAATGGAGAACTTCACCCTTTGGAAGGCGTCCCCGAAGTTTATGACATTTCTAAGGATTTGGGCAATGTGATTTACAATAACACACCCGATCTTGGCGAAATGGAACTTGGACGCGAAATCTATAGGAATGGTGAGGTCGATATAGATGCACAACAGGCAGTTGTGCTGAATAAGTACATTCGTATGGGTCTTGTAGCCTTCATTCAAGAGACTGTTTGCCCCATGTTAGACAATATTATTAATCAAAATCAATCAAAATTATGAATCAAGAAGCATTAGCGAGACGATTATCCTTATTGGATAGTCTCTCATTCATCAAAGTATCTTCAGGCGAGGTAAGACAACTCAGAGTAATCAGAGGTGAGAATAGAGCCAAAATCGTTGCTCCCATCATCGAAGAGTTAACTACTAATGTCGATCAAGAAAAGGCCTATTATATTCAGAAGCTACTTGTCGATCACGAGTATAACGAAGAGGGAGAATGTGTCTCTATCCTACAAGGAGAAGAAAGAGCACAGCTTGAATCTGCGTTAGTTGACTACATTGTAGCCGGAGGGGAGTTATAAACCAAACGAAAAACCGCCCGACCTATCACAGACCGGGCGGAGTTTCCACTAACTTAAATATAGCTACGTAATGAATTTATGACTAATTAATTCTTTGCAAAGATAGGGCATTGATTATCTGCGCACAATCGCTTTATGTAGGTATAGTTTAAGTTAGTGTAATTATAACAAGGTATAAACGTAAATAGTATAATAAATGGAGTACTTTAAAAATTTAGTTGTAGGCTTGGTCACTGGTATTGTAGCCTACTTGAACCCTATTAGTGGCGAGATTCAGTCGCTCATAGGTGTGTTTGTTCTTAACTTTGTGTTCGGGCTTCTTACGGCCCTATTAATCAATCACGAAGATTTCTCATTTAGAAAGGCGTGGAAATGTATTGTCGAAGCTACGATATTCTTCCTACTGATCTGTTGTATCTATTTCATCGGCGAAAAGAAAGGTAATCCGGAAGGCGCTTTGCAGTGCGTCTCATTCGTTACGTACACCGTGCTTTACTTTTACGGAGTGAATATCCTACGTAACATCCGAAACTTGCTACCTGTTGGAAGTAACGGGTACAAAGTATTCTCGTTTCTCTATGATGTGGTAAGCGTTGAGTTCGTGAAAAAGATTCCATACTTAGCCGCCTATTTACAGAAAGGAGATGCCAAATGAAAACAATCGATTCAATTATTATTCATTGCTCGGCCACACGTGCCGGGCAAGATTTGAGAGCCATGGATATTGCAAAGATGCACCTTGCTCGTGGCTTTAACCAGATCGGCTATAACTTCGTGATTGACCTTGATGGTACAGTCGAGAATGGCCGTCCGCTCTCCATCGACGGAGCACACTGTAATACCAAAGGGTTCTCCGATGTTTCGTACAACAAACACAGTGTCGGTATTTGCTACATCGGCGGACTTGATGCTAACGGTAAGCCGGCAGACACTCGCACGGATGCACAGAAGAATGCTCTTCGTGACTTGGTGGCAAAACTCTGTAAGGAGTACCCTATTATTGAACTGCTTGGGCACCGTGATACATCACCTGATGCAAACGGTAGCGGAGAGGTGGAATCATTCGAATTCATCAAGTCGTGCCCATGCTTCGATGTGCGGTCAGAGTTTAGTAACTTTATGAAAAACGTAGTGATAAGGCCATGAAGAAGTATCTGATTATTGCGATAGCATTCATCGCATTGTTTTCATCTTGTCGAAGTCCTCAATACATCCCAGTAGAGAAAATCAAGACGGAATACAAGTACGTTGACAGAGTACAGTACGATAGCATCTATAAGCATGATAGTACGATGATCTATCGAGACGGTGACACGGTGTTTGTAAACAAGTATAAGTACCTATACAAGTACCTGTTTATAAATAAGGTCGATTCCTTCGTTAAGACAGACTCGATACAAGTACCTTACCCGGTCGAACGACAGCTCAACCGGTGGGAGTCCATGAAGATGGAGCTAGGTGGGTGGGCGTTTGGTGTGATTATCGCTATGGCCATGATTATTGTTGGATGGTTGGTGTATAGGTGGAGAAAGAAATAGCACCTATAAACACTGGCTTTTGTGTAGAGGTTGTTCGGCAGGAGGTGTGAACTTTAATCCGAAATCGGAGATTGGATGGAGTGAAACTGTGTAAAATAGATCAGTTAATCACACTCAAATTTGTCAACGATTTCCATTGATAATCAGGATTATAAAATAAGAATAACTAAAAATACAATATTTCGAAAAAATTATATGGTTTAAAATACAATATTTCAAAGATATTATATATCTTTGCGGGAAAATAATACCTCTGTTGGCGCAGAGGTTTATTTAAAACTCGGTGATGCCGAGCGTTTAACTTAATAAAATTTTAATGGGCACAAATTTAATGAATGTGGCTGATCCAGCCAAACGATTGCGTATAATAAACGCAAAAGAATGTGAAAATGATCTTCGAGAGTATCTACATCGGCTATTTGAAGCTTTTTATGATGCTGTGCGTAACTATGAAACCGAAATAGTTTTAACCCCATTTTCTGCAAGATGCAGGGGGTTTGAGGCGTCTTATTTCAATTCGAAAATGCTTCAGAGTGTTCAGTCTCATTTCAAGGATGGTTGGACGTTTGGAAAATATAAAAGATTCATGCTTAGAATAAATGGTTATATTGTGCTTTTTAAAAAATTGAATAGTAAGAATATGCCAATGAATATTACAACACGTTTTTCGTCATCTATACAAAACCAAGAACCGGGGAATTTGTTTGATATGTATGATAATGGCACAGAGCCAATTTTGTTCTTTGGCTACAATAAGAGTAAACTTGGAGATATAATTAATCCTAAACTGGTTTATATCGATGAGAACAAAGTTAAATGGATAATTTCAGAACACGATATTTCTACTACCAAGAAAGTATTAGATGTTCAACCAGCAGTTGCCACTCTTTCTGTTCGCCAAAACACAAAAAAGAAAGATGGTACTAATAACTAATTAAATACGCAGGCATCACCGTTTTTATATTTTAAATAACATACTACGATTATGACGATCAATTACAAGCAATTAACTTTTGTTCGTGAATATAGAGGATATTCGCAAACTGAATTAGCCTCCAAAATAGCTGGATTGTCCCAATCTAATTTGTCTAAATTCGAGAAGGGACTTGGTCCCTTATCTTCTGATGTAATGAGTAAGGTGATTGACTTCCTAGGATTTCCAGAAGGATTCTACGAGAGGAGTATATCAAATAAAGCAGAAAATGCTCATTATCGCAGAAAATCTGGAATGACAAAAAGAGAACGCTCAGACGTTGAGTATTCAAATAAGCTTATAGGTTATATTGTTGATCGAATGTCCGAGTCTATTGAATTTCCTGATATGTCTATTAGAATGATCGATATCGAGGAGGGATTTACACCTGAATATGTGGCTCAGCACACACGTAAATATCTTGGCTTAAAGGATGATCCGGTGAGAGATATAATAACACTATTAGAAAGGAATGGAGTTATAATTATTGAATTAGATCTAGATGTTGATTTATTTGATGGTGTTTCTTTCATGACAGATAATGGGTACTATATAATAGTAGTCAATAAAAATTTCAGTAATGACCATAAACGATTTACTCTGGCACATGAACTAGGGCACTTAATTATGCATACATCAAATGATTTTTTAATACCTGATTATAGAGACAAAGAAGAAGAAGCAAATAGGTTTGCTTCAGAGTTTCTTATGCCGTCTGATGTTATTACTAACTCGTTACGGGGGTTAAAACTTCAGTATTTAGTTGAATTAAAAAGATATTGGTTAACATCTATGGCTTCGATTGTACGTAGAGCAAAAGATTTAAAGTGTATTACTAATGATAAATACAAATACTTTAGTATAGAATTGAGTAGAAGAGGATATAGAAAGAACGAACCTGTAAGCGTATATATAGATGTTCCAAATCTTTATTATGAAGCATATAGACTTCATAAAGATGAACTAGAGTACTCGAACCAAGAGATGGCATCAGCATTTAATTTGCCTATTGATGTTCTTACTAAGTTCTGCTGTCCGACAAAGGCTAATTTAAAACTGAAATTAAGTATATAATCATTCTTTAGATATTTATTTACTTTGGTTTTCATGTAATAATAAAGAATAAAATGGCTAAAATTATTGAGAATTTTGATTATGAAATAGAAGATAAACATGGGGATATGATCCATGTTTCAGCGAGAATTGAAAAGGATGGTGGTTTGTATTATTGGTCTGTAAGTCATCTAACAAAAATGCAAGATAATGAAAATATTCGTCTTTATTATGCTTCAAAAACGGCTTCCACCATTGGAGAGGCTGAGAGGTTGTTGAACTCCTATATAAAGACAATGAGACGCTCAAAGGTTGTTGAGCCTAACGAATACTATAATATGAAATAATAAAGTGGCTTGTCCTTTCGCCCCGTTTACCAACGGGGCTTTCTTTTGCTCAATAAAGAGTATTTTTTACATTTATTGCTTTTCTAAACAATGCATTTGAGAGAAATGTATATATTTGTGGAATTAATTAAGATAACACTAATAATGCCGAAAAAACTACGTACTACACCAATTTATATCGCTCCGGATATAATTGGCTATCTTGATGAAAATAGCTCAGCTATTGTCAAGGATGAAAGAAATGAAAACAGGATATTGAATGTATCTAATATTTGTGACAAAATTGAAATATATGAAAGGCAAGTCAAAGAATGGTTTTTGCTTCCCGCGGAGAAAATGCTTAACGGAGAAGGATATAATGGAAATTTTGCCGCTTTAATGATTTGTCTATCTTATATTGAGGGTGTTGAGCAATATGTAAGAGGAGAACGGAGCCGTGGTTCTAGTAAACTGTTTTTTACTACTGGAATGAAAAGGATAACTCAAGGTAGATTCCGCAATTCTAAATTAGAGGAGCTTTACGATGAAGCTCGGTGCGGGTTGTTCCATGATGGAATGACAAGAAAGCGGATGATTCTTGATAATGACCTTAATCAGTCAATTGAATTTACAGACGACTCTATAAAAATAAATCCAAGGCGACTTTTCGAGGAGATAAAAAGTGATTTTGATAATTATTTGGATAAGCTAAGACGTGAAGAAAATAATGAATATAGACGGAATTTTGATAACTTATATACACTCATTTGAGGCATATATTAGAATTTACACATTCGTTTTATAGCATTTATCGGCCTCAATTTTAGCCAACCGCTTACTTTTGCTCCGCCTCCTCGGAAGTGGGTTCCCAATTTTGATTATTCACCGCTTATTTGTAAGTTTGCATCATAACTTTAATTTTAGATTATGGAATCAAAGACAATTGGATCAGTTGAGTTCACCAATTATATGGAGGAGCTTATAAAAAACGGAGTTGATGAAATAGTCGAGAATAAAAAAGAAAATTATACTTTTTTAATTGGCAACTATTGGTATAATATAAAATGCCAAGAATGTAGTTATGGGTATAGGTTCTATGTAAAATTGGCACGGGGAATTAATATAAGCTCTATGGATGAGACTGTGTTCATATCTCCGCAATATTCAAACTCAGAGAAGAAAAAATTCAAAGGACTTTTTGATTGCATAGAAATACAATATATCAAACATAAAATTTTTGATAATGAAAAAATAGCTCGATACTTTAAAAACTACATTCAGTTAATTGAAAGATGTACTCAAATACTAAGGCTGACAGAAAATGTATTTATTGTCTATATTGATGATATTAAATATAGTTTTGAAAGGAGTGAAAAATACATATCAAAAGATTGTCCAGTCCAAATAAATCTGCTCATAAACAGATATATAGACGGGAGATCCGAGAAGATTTATGAAAAAATGGATTATAGAAAGAACGAAGCAATATTTTCTGTCTTGAATGCAGTATATTATTTGAATCAGACTGAAAGAGATTTGGAAATAAGGAATGATATAAATGCTATTTTGAATTTGAAATAAATAATAGTATTTTCTTTATAAACCCATATCCACCCTCGCCCCGTCTACCAACGGGCCTTTCTTTTGCCTTTCATTTTTTTGTTATGTTATGCAACATACAATGTTAAGAGTTTATTGTTTCTTCCTATTTTTACCTAATGAAAAATAATTAGCTAAATTAAAATTTTTCACTCAAAGTATTTTATCTCAATAAAACTAATAAATATGGCAACTATACATTTTTCGGTAGAAAAGCTATTAGATGATTACGCTGAAATAGTTATAAAATCCCTGCCTGATAAGTTTGATTCACATAAGTTCATATTTAAGTTGATGGAGCAGCAAGAAAAAGAATATATAAAAACATTGTTTGAATTTATAGGTTGTGATAGTGGTGTTTTTAGAGAATTTCACCGACATATAGGCGTGTATCTTAGTGAGCACCAAGCAATCCTTAAAATTAATAAAGTAGATATAAGCCATAGTATGAATGTCAAAGGTTACGAGTCCGACAACGCTTTGTGGAAAAAAAAATCATAGATTCATATATTATGTCAAAGATAAAGAAATATGTAAAGGATTGGCTCTTTTGGGTAACTGCTATCTTAGTGTTAATTATAATAGTCATTCTGGTCCCTTATTATATTCAAAATTGTGGGAAGATCGACTGGGACGAATTTGGAAGTTTATTAGGGGCGATTGCGGGATTGATAACATTTGCTGGAGTTCTTTTTACATTGAGACAAAATAAACAGCAATCCCTTGACAGCGAGGAAAGGTCTGTCTTTTTTGAATTGCTTAAAATTTTCATTTCATACCGGGATGCTTTGCGGGTAAAAAGAGTTGATTGGATATACAATGAAAAACAATCTAAATGGATAATAACTCCATACGATGAGTTTTGTACTCCAGAAAAAACTTACAGACAGATATATCTTGAATTATACCACACATTTTATTTAGAAATAAAAAGGTCAATTCCCAAGAACTTCACTCAGAAGGAGTTGGGAAAGAAAGTTATTCCTGAAAATGCGACTGAAATAGAACGGTTTATGAATTGGGACTATGTGACACAGGCTATTGAAGATATTTATTTGGAAGACGATTGGGGCGCAGGGAGAAAAGCAAGTGTTAAGACGGTCCCAATAAATTTGAATGTTTACGACTATATTTGTCTCAGAGTAATAAATCTGTATATTGAGCAAGGTAACTTCAACCCCATAACTGAAGCCTGTACCAAAGCTGCTGACCACTGCTTTGCCCCATATAAAAATCAACTTGGCGCATATTTCAGGAACGCTTACTATATCTTGGATATGGCTTCGGAATTTAATTCGCCAAAGAGCTATTCGAAGATATTCCGGGCGCAACTGTCAAAAGACGAACTTGTACTTCTATTTTTCAATTCATTCAGTTCGTTATCAACTCCCAAGACACGAGAATTGTACCTGAACGCCGACTTATTCAATAATCTTGAGTTAAAGGATGTGCGGTTGAAAGAGGGAGTAAATGACGAGCTTGTATCTCGAATGGAATATATGCAATTTCCATCCACTTTGTTTCAAATGGTGGGTAAGCTTGAATATGTATCACATGATTTTCTTAAAAAGCTATACGATTCGATTCAGGTAAAAAACGTATAGAATGTAATAAATAATTTTTAGATAGATTTAAATACTGCTTGATAAACGGTGTTTTTCACTTTACTTCTCTTTCAATGGTGGGGCTTTCGTTTTTATGCAAAAAATGTAAAATGTCTTTTGTTATTTTGTACATTTGCACGTCTCAAATCAAATTGCACATAAAATAATGTCATGGGAGACTATTTTTTAACATTAATAATATTATGGGAAAAACTACTTTGTATATTATCGGTAATGGCTTTGATAGGGCACACAACCTACCAACAAGTTATATTTGTTTTTACAACTATCTTAAAGGTCATCATAATAATATGTTTATATCTAATCTTAATGATATATTCCCAGAATTAGATGATAACAAGGAGAATTGGCATCACTTTGAAGCTCAATTATCCAATTTTATAGTTGATTCTGACATAAATGATGGAATAAAAGATGATCTAAAAACTTTAGAATATTACGACGAAGGCTTTGATGATTATGAATTAGTTCCAACTTTTATTGACGCCCATCTGAAAAAATACAATGACACGATTGTGATTTTACGCCAAAAGTTTAGAGATTGGATAACCGACGTGATGATAGAGAATAGTACACCTATTTATAAATTTGCCGATAATTCTATTTTTCTAAACTTCAATTATACTCTCACTCTTGAAATATTATACGGTATTAGCGAAAGTAAAGTCCACCATATACATGGAAAGGTGGGCGATAAAGAACTAATAATTGGTCATTCATGGGATTATAATGTAACTGTAGATTCAATCGAAGGACGATTTATCGAGACGCCCGATGGTGAAGTTTTAGATACTTTAGAAGAAGTAATAATTGAAAAATCAGAAGCAAAACAAATAATACAGCAGTACGATTCATCTGAATCGAATAAAAGAATTTTCAACGAATTCCGTCATAAAATTATATCACCACTTCAGAAAAATTGCTCTGACATCATAGAATCGTCTAATTTTTTTAATAAATTGGAAAATCTTAAAATTAAAGAGATCTACGTATTAGGTCACTCTCTTTCAGAGGTAGATATGCCGTATTTTCATGAACTAAATGAATCTGTTTCATCGGAATGCTTATGGAATATTGTGTATTATGCAGATGATAAAGATCGGAATAGGAATGCTGCAATATCTGCAATGAAGGTAATGGGAATTGATGAAGAACGGTATAGATTGTTAACTTGGGATGAGTATGAGAGTCATGCCGGTATCCATAATACCGCTAAGTGACAATATATTTCATCGCAGTAGTTTGTTAAAAGCTCAGTTATTCCTACTCCTCTGGGAGTGGGGCTTTCTTTTTTCTTCAAAATGTCAAAATTTCTCTCTCGATTTCGTGCGTTTGCTAATTATTATCATACAATTAAATACAATGGAAGCAAAAACGTTACAATCATTTTTGATTGCTTTAACTAAACCAGAACATATCAGAGTTACGCATGCTCATAGATCGAATATTGGAAACCTTATATTTGAAGAAGGTGAGTATGTTGGATGTGAAGAGCTTATTGATTTAAATAAAGACATATCGTTACTCTCTGAAGGTGATTAGGTAAATATATATAATTTGCTACGTACGGTTTATATTATAGATCGTATTTCAGGGGTAATCACGCGTGATGATAAAATCGAGTTAATATTAGGTTTAATTGAACTATATAATGATAATTCAGAAGCCACTAATTCCGCTTTCATGATTGTATATAAAGAGTGGCTAACTACAAAAAATACTACTTCACTTTAGCATTATTGTAATGAATACTAAAATCTGCTTTTTAAAAACGACATGATATGCCAATAACTATAAATGAAATACTAAAAAGAACACAGTTATTCCAAGATTTACATAAGGTAAAATGGGGACAAGCTATATCTTCTAAGGAGTCTGGCGTTTATATTATTTCTATGTCTAACGACCCATCTGTAAATACAACCATGGAGCGACTTCCTATTTCCATGAATATACTACAATCATGGATCGATAAATTAAGTGGGTTCAAATTGGATAAAGAATTTACATTTGATTTAAAAGCAATTATTAATCGTATCTCTATATATTGGCTATCTGATGAGAATATTCTGTATATTGGGAAAGCTACTAACCTGAATACAAGAGTTAGGCAGTTCTATACAACAAAAATTGGCGAGAAAAAGCCGCACGCTGGTGGGCATTGGCTGAAAATGCTAAGCAATTTGAGTGATTTGTATGTTTACTACATTGAATGCGAGGATTCAGAGAGTAAGGAACGAGAATTATTAGACGCATTTAACGCTTCTGCCTCTTTTTCTAAAACGCTAAGATTGAGAGACGGGACGATGATTATTCCTTTTGCTAATTTACAAAATTCAGAGAAGAAGAGGAAAAACCATGGTCTGACACACATGACAAGTCCTAAGTAGTATAGATAACCTTTTTTCGTTGCTTCAAATATAATATTTACACAGAATCATATCTACCTTGGAAATAAATACTGCCTTCCTGAAAATCTATAACGCTTTCAATAAAATCCTTCAGTAACGAAATGTAGTGTATTGTCTTTTTCTTACCTTTGCGTAAGAACTAAAGAATTTATACCATGGAAGAGCAAAGCAATCTATCTCCTGACCAAAGCCAAGAAGAACAATCTTCTAAGCGTCCAGATAACTGTGTTCCTGATAGTTTTACAGGCCTCCCAATAGATGGTTTAATCGGAGGCCCTTTAAGAGCAGCTGCTGAAGCACAGCAAGAATTGGCAAATAGCACAAAAGAATTCTTGGGAAAAATGGCAGCTGAAGAAAAGAAAGATCAATAGATACTTTGTGTTGATAATATGCTATTTGCTTTTGTTATGCCTCTTTGGAAGTGAGTTCCCCATTTTGATTATTCAATGCTTATTTGTATGTTTGTAGTAAAGTTGAACTTAATATACAAACACATGAATAGAATTTTATTAGCTTTTCTCTTTTCTTTTATCGCGATTGCATTACTTGCTCAAACACCATATAAAGCATATTGTAATCTTATTGGCGATGAGAACTCTCTAAAGAAAGGAATCGTAAGCGTGAGCATTGACTATGGGCAAGAGGACTTGAAGGACAATAAGTTTGTCGATGAAAATGGGAAAGAAATCAAGTTTAGGACGATGGTTTCTGCTGCGAACTTTATGTCTAAGTTGGGATGGAGATTAGAACAAGTATATAATCGTTACGACAAAATCGACGATAGCCCAATTATTATTTGGGTTTTATCCAAAGAAGTTAATTCTGATGCGGAAATAACAAATGGATTTCAAACAAAGCAAATGTATACTAAATTGCGAGTATCTCAATAATTTATAGGCAGCCCAATAAGCTGCCTTTATTCATTCCGTGCTCCTGGACACATAGCCTATCAAGCGCCATATACCCCATCTTGTACGCTCTCTGATCGGTGTCGCCAAATTTGGCGGCTCCCGGAAATGTTTTTTTGTATGAATATGTTGAAAAAATACTCAATATTTTATTGTTGGGTGTTTTTTAATGTGTATCTTTGCACAAAAATTGAATGAAAGGTCTTAAATTAAATAGAGAGAAATTACATAATCATATAGATACAGAGCTTTCTAAAACTTTCCAAGTAACTAAAGACATAAAACCTAATAGTCTAACAATATTTAAGTTTATAGTTACAGGCTCTCCCATAGCAATGTTAAATATCTACGAGAATCATGATGGAACAACGACTCTTAACTATAAAGTTGGTGCAAATCAAGACTTATCTAAAGAGATTGCAGAACAGTTAGTAGGCATCTGTCAGATAAAAGAATTTAAGTCTAATAGCTTTTATATAAAAAGTATTAGAGATGAAGATTTTGAAACGATGTTGTCCTTTTTGGTTGATGGAGGTAATACTATTGATAGTGATAACACAGAACAAAAAGGGAAAAGAATTGTTAATGTAAAAGGGAAACAAGGTGATTCAATCGCTATTATAAAGCATTCAAATAATGCATTCCAAGTTCAAGGAAAACCAATTTTATTATTTAATGAAGTGATAGAATTGTTATCAGAACTAATGCCGTTTAAAGATGTTATTGAGCAACAATTAGCTTTTTATGAAACTAATTTAACTACAAGTGATATTTTAGGTGAATTAAAAAATAAATTACCTAGTACACATGAGTTGATTGAAGATAAGATAAAAGTAATTTTAACACCTAGTTTGGCGTTATCAAAGATAGGAATAGAACTTCAGGATTATTCTGCATATGCATTTCCTGCTTTGAGAGCACTTGAAGGAGTGTTAAAACAAATATTCAAAAAGAACGGCATTATAATTACCAAAGAAGGTTTTGGTGAATACATAGTGAAAGATAGAAGTAGTTATATTTTTACAGATGATGGTAAAGAAAAAATCTCAAAAGTTGCAATTCAGAGCAAAATCTGCAATTTGTATAAGTACTATAATATTCATCGACACGCCTTGTTTCATGTAGATGGAGGAGTGGGAACAACGAAAATAATTTTAAAACAAGAATCTGATGATATTATTAAAAAAACATTGGAATTAATTGAAGATTCAATGATTTGTTTAAATTGACATGAGGACAAGTGATTACATATTAAAAAAGACTGCTGATAATAAATATTCGTATTTATTATTGACGACTAGTATGTCTCGACTTGATGATTATATCTATGATGTTGAGATTGAATTGTTGTCTAAAAAAGTATCTGAGGGATTTATCATTTTTGATTTATTACTCAATAATAATATTCAAGATAGATTCTACCAATGTTTTTTTAATGGAAAACGATTTGAGATAAATAAACTTACAAAGATTGATTCCAAAGAGATAAATATAAAAATAATCAGAACGAGTTCATGTTTCTATGTAAAGAACATGGATTTATTTGATAGTCTTTTTTTTACAAATGACTTTAAGGTGGATTTAAGAAAAAAACTAATTGAATTACTCTAATTATTTTGATTAACATATTGGTTTCTTTGCCACTTTCTTCTCCGCATATGATCATGGAAAGTAGCCGGTCGGTAGTTCTGTAAGCCCCCGATAAAGCATCCATTTTCTTACTAAAGCGTTTAGATCAAGTATATCGGTTGTATGATCTTTAGAGAAGTCTTAGTCTTTTATTCACACGATATCTGAATAAGATCGTCCAGATTGGTCGTATAGTTATGAGATATGAACTCTCGTTTTAGCTTCCAATTATGGTTTCCTGCCTGTATTGCTAGCTGAATACGGTTACTTCCGTTCTTCCGGTTTATCTCGTCTACAACAGATAGAAGCCGTTTCTGCTTGTCTGTGTCGCGCGGATCGAACAAGTCACGAATAATCGTCTGCTCATTGCCGATATCGGAGACTATTACACCGGCCTTTTTAAATTGGTAGCCTTCGCGGTAGATACTTGTTAGTGCCATGCGTGCGTAAGCAATAAGCTCTACTGTATCGTTGGTGGCAAAGGGTAGTGTGATTACTTTGTTCTGTGAATATTGCATCAAGTCCTCCCGGTGTCGATTGGTGTATATAAACACCATGATTACCTTTGCACAACACTTCTGTTCCCTGAGCTTCTTGGCACAGGCAGAAGTGAAGTTAGCCACAGCTTCCATCAGCGTATCGAATGATGAAATCATTTCGCCGAACGATCTGCTGGTGCAGATTGTTTGCTTCTGAGAAACGGTTTCCATTTCAATACAAGGAATACCTCGTAATTCTTTCCATGTGCGTACACCAGTAACAGTCATTTTGGAGCGCACCCATGACTCGCTTTTTTGAGTTAAGTCGTAGGCGGTGTTTACACCGTGGTAATTGAGCATCTTTACCAGTCGGCGGCCAATGCCCCATACGTCGCCAACATCAAACAGCTTCAATGCTTTCTCTCGCTTCTCGTCACTGTCGATGATGCAAGCCCCTTTATAACGAGGGTATTTCTTTGCAAATTTACTGGCTACTTTTGCAAGGGTTTTCGTTGGGGCAATTCCCATGCTTACCGGGATTCCTGTGCTTTTTGTTGTTGTCCTTACGATCATCTGTCCGTACTCGTGTAGGTCGTATTTCTCAAAGCCATTGAGGTTTAGAAAGGCTTCATCGATGGAATAAACCTCCATGTCTTCAACGAAGGTGCTAAGAGTTGACATAACGCGGTGTGACATATCGCCGTAGAGTGAATAGTTAGAAGAGAAAGCTACTAACTTATTTGAGGAAAGCAGCGGCTTGATCTTGAATGCCGGCTGCCCCATTGGGATGCCGAGCCTCTTTGCCTCTTCTGATCGGGATATGACGCATCCGTCGTTATTGCTAAGTACCACGACGGGGAATGATCGGAGCGCCGGGTTAAAAACACGTTCACACGATACGAAGAAGTTATTGCAATCTACCAATCCGTACATATTACTTTCTTCTGCGTCGATTCTTCTTGATGGTATAGGTGACGATTCCCCAGACGATGAAATCGTTTTCTGATGTGATGGGTATCTCCGGATAGGCTTTGTTTGAGGGTACAAGCCATATAATCGCTGCATCTATCCGCACGCGCTTTAATGTAAACTCTCCATCGACGAAGCACACGGCGAGATCATCGTTCATTAATTCGAGGGACTTATCGATCACGAGGATATCTCCATCTTCTATTCCCTCTTCTTTCATGGAATCTCCTTTGACCCGTCCATAGAATGTTGATGATGGGTGCGGAACGAGTTCTTTATTCAAATCGATGGATAGTTCCATGTAATCCTGAGCGGGCGATGGAAAGCCTGCACGTATCCCTTCTTCGGCATATGGAAGAGGGAGCGTGGTTGATGTGTCGGATGAATAAAGCTCGAGATTTTTCATAGCACAAAGGTAATGCTTGTTCTGAACACAGATTACTTTTCTTATGAATTTTTGAGTTAAATGAAATGCATTATAGGTATATGATTAGTATAGGTATTTGGTTAATTCTTCGATTGCTTCAGAAGCTGATCTGACAATCACGTATTTACTTCTACAAGATTCAGCTTGCCGTTGAAATTCTTTTTGTTCATCTGACTGTCGGCCGATGGATGTCTTAAATTCTAATAGAAGAGAAGCGTATCCCTTTTTAGGAATCAGCAGTATCACATCGGCAACCCCTCTCCTAACCCCTTGACGCTTCATATTTGCAGCTTCTATTTTGTGCCGGCTACCACCATTGGGAACGGCAAACAGTAACTTCTCTGGGATTTCGGGAAATAGATCTGACACTTGCTTGAAGAATTCTGTTTGTATGCGAGCTTCTTCATTGTCGTGTGATTTCTTCTTACGCGATGGGTTACGCTGTTCGGCATAACAGTTGTAACAGCAGTATCCGGATTCTGTTTTAATCACGGATACTGTTGATCTTTGGCATATAATGCAGATTTCTTCTTTCATTTCCTATTGAGTATTATACTCGATGTACACCTTAGTCGGTGAACGAAAGAGTGTGTTATGAATATTTGTTTGTTAAAAGTGAAATTAATTACGTTAACTGTTAACGAGTTTATTATATCTATTAAACCATGTTATAAGACACGCTGATTTGGTTTAGAAATTTGGAAGTTTCCAGAAAATCCGTACATTTGTACTGTGTTTTTCATAGTATTAGATTTAAGGTTAACAAAGATTGCTCGTCTGGGAAGATGGGCTTTTTTTATGCCCATATGGAAGATAGCCCCGTCCTTTATCATTCGAGTATTAGTATCCAGTGAGTAACTTCGCCTATCTCTGCCAAACGCTCCACGTCGATATTAGCAGCAACGTAACATCTGCCATCGTTCATCTTTACGAGGACTTCATAAAGAGATTGTCCGTTGTCAGTATCAGGCAAGCGTTCTTCTACACTGATCCATGGGGATTGCTTGACTTGCCACTCTGCACCGGCTACGAATGCATTAGTCATATCCGTTCCGTCGAAAGGATAATCAAGACCTCCTTTGATGTTTGACTCGTAACACCTATCACGAAATTCTCTTGCTGCTTTTTCTAATTCACTCATGTCTTACCTCCTTCCTCAATTACACCGGAATAGTCCCAGAAGCTCAACTTACCTTTTGCCGGTATAGGGTTGGCAAATAGTATCGGGTTGGCGAGTACCCAGTTATAAACTCCTTTCTCTGCCCATACAGACGGATGATTTTGTACGCAGTCTACTATCTCGACGCTGCCAATGATAGAGCCGAAAGGGAGACTACCAAACATGCACTCCTTTGCAATCGTAGCAAATGCGTCTTTAGCTTGTTCATCAGTCAAATTGACTTTAAATTTCTTTCCACGGAAACCACTTGCATGGATCAGTACTCTTTGCCCGATATACTTCTTAGGACACGCCCAAGTTCGGTTCTCGATGTCTTTGATGCCGTGGACGATTAAAGACGCCCAAGGCTGTTTGATGGTGATTGCTTTCATTTTTAATTAATTATTTCTATTTTTGCATTGTACAAATTAGAGTTTTGAATGGTTTCTATAGCCTATAACGACCATTCTGTAAATATTCTCTGATATTTTTATAACTAAAAAACAAAATTATGAATCTACGAAAAAACGTTTTCTACCTATTAACGCTTACGATTTTAATGTTTACATCCTGTAGTAATGATGATGACGATAAAGGTGACGCTCAGGTATTGGTTACTGTAGTCAGTTCCGATAACAAACCTCTATCTAATGAAATCGTCCAAATGTTTGATGAAAAAACATATGAAGAATTCAAAAAGGATAATCGAATAACCCCGACGGCGTATGTACTGACCAACTCTAAAGGAGTAGCCACTTTCATTTTCACTCATGATGAGTGGTTCGGATCAAGCAAAGACAGATTCTTCACTTTCGCTGTTCAATATGGAAGTGGTACAGAAAATTATGAAATATGGTCTTCGGGACGCACCATCCGTTCAGGTTCAGTAACACAAATAGAGTTGAAATTAGAATCTTTGTAAATAGCGATTTTATAGGCAAGCCCGTGGATTATAATTCCACGTGGCTACTTATCAAATCGCTTTTTTGATTTTATCTTCAATGATATATATCCAATACTTCTTCATTCTTCACTTCCTTTTAATACTTTTTCCCGTGCATTCGCATACGGTATTGGTTATACTTCATTTTCTGCTCCACATGCCACATTAGGTCGATATTCAGATGCTTGGCAAAGCCGAGTATATCAAGCAATATCATCTCCGGTGCAATCGCAGAACGCCCAATCGGAGCAATACAGGAGCAAATAAACTTGGTTATGTGATAGACTGACTCAGTGAAAGACTTGCCTTGATAGGTAACGGCATATTCTTCAATCGTTTCAAGGTCAAAAGTATCTTCGTTAAGATATACCTCTCGTGCTCCGAATAAGTCAAGCAGGCGGATGAAGGCATCGGCAAGTTCATCTTCAACGGTATCCTTGATACATCGATTAAAAACATTGTTGAACTTTTCTTTTGAAGTGAGCCACCCTTGGCATTCTGTTATTTCGTTATATTCATATTTTTCTTTATCAAATCTCTGTCCTTTCCGATCTGCTTCTACCGCTTCGGAAAGCTCTGTTATAACGAGCATAAGGAAGTGTTGATCACTCGGGTTATTATCCCAGAAGCCCTTTGCTGCTGCATTTGCGTGAATTTGGTCACGTAGGTTGTTTAAATTCATTGCTTTGTTTTTTTAGATTTTACTTTGATTGGATTCCACTTCTCACCTGTACCAAATTGATTAAGATGAAAGCCGTGGATTCGGAGCCAGTATTTAAAGGCTCTTATGCTCATTTGATTCATTACTTGTTTGGTTTGAGCCTAATTAGGCTACATCGTTAATACTAATTTCTCCTTTCAACACTCGCTCTACCTGCCGGTCTATTATCTCTTGGAATTCTATCTGGCAGATAAGAGAGCAGTCCGGTATAATCTCTTCCACTGGATCACCTCTCCATGGTGGTAGTTCATCCAAGAAGATGCGTCCGTCTTTATCTTTCAGACACGTTGCGCCAACATCACGTTCTATCTGAGCCACCTCGTTAAATACATCGGGAAAGTCCTTGCGTATCTTATTCCAATAGCCCATACCTCCTTTCGGACATCCAATACAGTTGTTGTTATTGTAACCCATTGAGTACATTACAGGCTGTTTGATACCAGCTTTCCAAAGCATACCCATTGCATCGGGCTTCGTAATCTGTCGTTCAATGAGTGGAAACAGCGGCTTGGCATCCGGGTATTGTTGTTTGAATCGGATGGCTCGGTTTATTTCCTTTGGGTCTAAATCAAATCCCCATACCTGCCCATCCCAGTGCTGAAGTTCACGTTCTAGCTTGTACCGGACTTCCTTCTTTGGCTTTAGGGTACAAGCGGCGCCATGTGGACCGTTAATCCATCCTTTCCGCAATACATCAGCCACACAGGTGTATTTGTCGCTTCGGATAGTGTGAATAGGTTGACCGTACCACTTTTCGCAATCAGAAAGAAAGCGAGCATTATCGGGGTGGCAAGAGCCAGTCTCTATATAGTAGAGCTGCACATCTTTATATAGGCTCAACGCTATTTTGCAAGCGACTGCGGATGTTACACCGCAAGAAAACCATGCTATTATCATATTTTCATTATCTTTGTAACTTAACTTTAAAATAAAATATTATGGCTATTTACAGTATCATTTTTTCTATGAATGGTAGAATTCATAGTTGTACAGGAGAATCGTCTTATCCAAGCAAAGAACTTTATGAAAGCGATAATTATGACAACAGTATAGTACAAGGCAATATTAAGCAATTTGTGAAATTGTATAAAGAGCAATATGACTTTGATACTAAATCCACGCATACAGTTATTAGGTGCAACCTTAAATTTGAGTAGCGATCCTCTTTTGCGATTTTTGAGGATGTTTGAAAAATAACATCCTCTTAATTTTACAACTGGAAATAGATTCATTTCTATTTTGTTATGAGGGAAACCGAAGTATCCCTCGAATAATGTTAAGAATTAAGTAATTCAAGGCGTTTGTTTAAAATGCTTGAATACTCAACCATCGTATTATATTGGTCTACCATCAATCTTCTCATATCCATGCTTAGCGAGTTGAACTTTTCTGACTTTACGAAGTCACAAAGTTTATTAGCACGTTCGTCAAGTTCGCTCTTTTCGTTCACTATTCTACCAATGAAGTCAATAGACGGAACGGGAATACAAAGTTCTGTTTCCATAAACTCCTCAAAGCGGCTTTCCGTTTCTGACATCTCGCCTATAAGCAAAATATAAGCGTGTTCATCTGGTTCAACACAAGTACCACTATCCTTATCAATGATGCAACCATCTTCATCTTCTTCAGTAGTGAAGCCAACGATACATCCTACATTCTTTTCTCCAGTGTTCTTTTCTATAAATTCTACTTTGTCGAATAAATTAAATTTTCTCATTTGTTTATTGATTGGGTTTTACAAAGCCCGCCCAAGGCTCATTTCTTTTGTTTAATTACTGTTATTATGATCTTCATTGAAAAGATTAGCAACCATATCTACGATATTCTCTTCAATATCATCAGAGTTACCGGTGACAGAGTTCGCTATCTTCTTTTTGGTTTGTATAATATCATACACCTTACTGTCGATGGTTTGTCGGCCAAGAAAGTAATAGCAAGTAACAGAACTCTTTTGGCCGATACGGTGTGCGCGATCCTCGCATTGACAACAGTCGGCATAGGTCCAAGGGAATTCCACGAATGCGACGTTAGAACTTGCTGTAAGAGTAAGACCTACCCCGGCTGCTTTGATGGAGCAGATGATAATATCGGTTTTAGGATTGTTCTGGAAAGAATCTACAGCTCGTTGCTTTTCATCTTGCGAGTCGCGCCCTGTTACGGACACGGCTGTGGGGAAATGATGTTTTAATTGGTCAACAACCTCGTGGAGGGAGCAGAAGAGAATGATTTTTTGTCCGTTCTCGCGGAAATCCTTGACGAACTCAACAACATCGCGCACTTTCCCTCTGGCTGTTATATTACGTAAGGCGTTGATTTTAAAAAGAACTTCACCGCGCAAAGCACGTTGTATCTTTTCATCGTCGGCATCTTTATAGCGTTGTAGATAGGTGATGAGATCACGTTCGGCATCTTGATACTCTTTTCGGTTAGTGATTTCGCAGGTATTAACTTGCCGTATTTTATCAGGTAGATCGGTTAATACGAGTGACTTCTCGCGTCGGAACATCGATTTATCCCACAACATAAAGTTAAGCTCTTTCAAGTTTGAAGCTTCTGATTGTCCGGCACAGTAACGGGAGACAAAATGCTTATATCCTCCAAAGTCGTCCAGGCGATTGAGTATGGCTAGTTGAGGGATTAAATCCTTCGGACGATTAACGACAGGAGTTCCGGTAAGTTCAATTACATACTCCTTACCGCTGCAAATTCCTTTGCAAAACTTGGCTTGTTGAGTAGAGGCCGATTTACACCGATGGCTTTCATCGATAATGACTGATTTGAATAACTCTATGGTGTTGCGAAACTCAACATCACTTAACCTCCATCCTTCGGACTTCCTTATTCGTTGAACAAAGTACTTTTTCAACGACTCATAGTTGACGATGAATACTTGATACATACCTGTCTGCCAAAAGAACGGCCATGTGTCACGTACCTTATCGCTAAGTACCATTGCTTTTTTGTTAGTAAACTTAGACCATTCCCGCTCCCAATTAATTTTGAGAGATGAGGGACAGATAACAAGGCAGGGAAATGCTCCGGCAATGTTGATAGTGGCAATGCTTTGAATTGTCTTGCCCAAGCCGGGTTCGTCGCAATTCATGAACCGTTTTAACTCCAGTCCGCGTGCGATACCTTGCAATTGATAGGGGTATGGATTTATCTTGAGTCCATGATCACACTGCAGGGTTGGTAGTTTGGGAATGGCGAATGTTTTATCTTCTTCTGTGGCTGAGTTTCCCCATGTTACCGGTTCAAATTGACGTATTTTGTAGGCAATACGCTCAAGATGTACACGCTCGGATGCCGGAACGGTCCATATTTTCCGTTGACCATCATAGCGCTTACCGGGAATGTCTTTGATGTAATTTACAATCGACGGGCGATAGGCAAAGGATAGTTCGTAGAATCCTGCTTTTAATTCGATATTCATACTTCTGCTGTTTTTTCTGTATGGTAGTGGATATTGAAAAACACGATACCCACTACCCTACTATGGATTGATTGCTACAATTATGCTGTGGCGTCGAATATGGCAACATCTTCTGCTATTTCTTTTTTACGACGTCCTCGCTTGCGTGGCTTATCACCAAGATCGGCCTCTATCGGTTCATCAGACTCAAAATCAAGCCGTTCTTGGCGAATGCCCCATTTTTCGGAGAATAAATACTCTTCCACCTCCCAATTGATGGCTTGGGTATCAATGGATAATTCCTGTGAGAACGGATAGGATTCGTCACATAGAGGTACGAAAATCTTTAGATCGACTACTTTGCCGGACTGAAGCATTTTTTGCCCGAAAATAGTTACACCGGGGACGCCATCAGTAGAGTCGTGCGAAAAGCCGGTGATCACGTAATTCGGGAATGTTTCGGCAAAGCCCGGGCTTTTGATACTTTCCGCAGTGATGCGCACGGCTTCGGGTTGCTCGCATAGAAAGACAAGATGTGCCTTTAGCTTGCTCATCGCTTCTTTTAGATCGCTATGGACGATCTGATCGCAACTCTTGTTGATGGTGTTAGTGTAGTTCGCCTCGGGTAGGTGTTCGGTGTACACAACTGTCAGTCGATCTTTGCGAAGGACTGCTTTCTTAACTTCATTTTTTACTTTTTCCATAATCTATTTATTGTTTTGTGGGACATAGCGCCCCAGTTTCATTTCTTCTTTTGCTTTACTAATGACCGTAACACACCATGACAGCTGGTGCGTAGCAGTACGATTGCACCTTTCGGCCCAATCGACAAGATAGCGTTGCTCCCGGCACAGGGAGTCAATGAGAGAGTTGATGGCTTTGGATGTTGCCTTAGTGTCATGGGCTGCATTACGCAGCGTATCAAGTACCTCGGACCGCATGGATTCATTGAGCCAATACTTTGCATCTGCCCAAAGCTTTCCAGAGCGGGCAACGTATACGGCAAGATCGTTGCCCCGCTGCAGGGCCTCCTCTGCTTGTTCGCTCATCGTGATGGAAAGAAAAGCGTCTATCTCGTTGAGTTCAGATAAAATATGTTCAAGTGGTGTGATATTGAGATTCATTTGAATGTCTTTTGTTTAAAATATAATCAGGAAAACAGCGTCCACCATTTGAAAGCCAATTCCTCATATTTTTCGCGACCGTTTTTGTAACTTGGATGATCTCTTCCGGTGATGAAGTGCTTGAATATCTTGCAATTCTTTTTGCTAATGGCATAAATAAAGTCCTGTTGACTTCCGGCAATATCCATATACCAGGCACGTGAGCGATCCCAATCGAAAAAGTCTATGGCTTCGTCAAACTGTCTTTGTGATTCGGCAAAGGTTGTTTTAAGGTCTCCACCGAATCCAAAGTCCGGCAACCACCAATCCCACTTGCACCGAGTATCAAGGTGATATGTGAAGTTTCCGTAGTGGAATACCTGATTTTTGTTGACCATGAAGCGTTGAGTATCTGATTTCTCTAAGACCATTGCCAAGAATTGATCTTTTTCGGCCTCTTTACGGAGAGCTCGACGCATTTCAAGACCTAGTTCGAAGTCTTCACGTGAGTACGTGGTATCATCAACCATTCGTTTATCATAACGGACGCGTTCATTCTCAGTAATCAGTGCATCGACCAATGTGCCAAACTTGAATGCCTTTTCTTTATCCCCGAACTGCATCCGGGGATAAAGGTAGTTTTTCAGTTCTGTAAGGTCGGAGTTGCTAACCTCGCTACGGTTGAAATATGAATCAGGGTTTGCCATAATGAGTTATTTCGCTTTTATTTCTTCGTCATAGCGAATGAAGGTAGATGATATGTGCTGCGGATCTTTCGAGTTGGCTTGTTTCTCGCAGTAGGTTATCATCTTCTTGTGTATTTTCTCTAGTTCCTCAATCGTTAATGACTGTCCTTCACCGGTCCACCACATTTGGTATACTTCTAGAAACCCTGCGGTATGCAGTACTTTGATCTTTTCCTTGATCTTAGCATTGGCCGGTGGTGCGGAGACTGTAGCAGCAGCAGTTGCAAAGAGAGACTGCATCGTTTGTGTTTGCTCTTGTGTGGCGATACGTTGACGTTCAACCTCTTGATTCCGTTGAACTTCGGCAGCAGATGCAGCAGCTTGCTCTTGTTCGCGCTTGATTCGATCTTGTTCCGCTTGCAGAGCGGCTTGCTCATTCGTTTTGCGAAGCTCTTCTATTTCTTCCAGCTCCCGCTGTTTTGACACAAACTGATCTGAGTAGTTTTGCTTGGCTTCCTTGACACGAGAAGTAAAAGTTGCAGCAAGCTGTTCATATTTCCCCGAAAGAACAGACGTCGAGATAGTTCGCTTAGCTTCGGGGGTAAGATAATATGTTGGCGATGTCTGTACAGAGGAAAGTGCATCAAATTGTGACTTGGGATATTCGGTTGAGAATAGAAGGATACGGTTTGTATCTCTTCCATAGGTAGCAAGGCTCATGGAGGTGAATATGGAAGCCAACTCAGATAAACGAGAGGTAAGATATGTGTTGAATGATCGAGAAACGGCTTCTTCTATCTGACTTTGATAGTATACACGTTCTCTTTCAATATTGGCCAGGCGCTCGGCTTCACGTTTGCGCTCTTGTTCCTGTCGGTGCTTGAGTGCAGCGTACTCGTTACGCTTTGCCACTAACATAGCAGGGATGGTTCCTTGTATTTTGGAATCGATACTCTTTTCCTGAGAGGTGAAAAAAGAACGTATGCGGTCGAATAGCTGAGTGATGGGCTGACGTCGAGCCTGCATATTCGAAATGAGTGTTGAAACCTTACCGAGGTACTCAGCTACGGATTGATCGATTTGTTCGTTCATACCTTCTGCTTCGATGGTATCAAGAAGCGTTTTTCCTGCATTTGTACAAGATTCGAGCGATTTGCTGTTTTTTGCCATAATGGCAGGAAATGAAGTGACGATGTTGGCTACTTCTTCCGTTTTAATTAATTCTGTTGACATGGTTGTACATAGGTATTAATGGGTTAAAATAATGGGTCTTCGTTAACGGATGGTTCAATGATAACGGTTGCTTCGGGTTGAACATCGGGTTCTTCCTCGAATGGAGCCGGTGCAATCTGTTGGACAGGCTCGTTAATTGTGTTCTCATCGGTAGACACAAGACCGTAATCAATTACAGGTTCTTCCTGAATGGTTTCCATAAGGGTGTAATTCCCTGTGCGCACTTTGGGATATGCATCGAAAGCATGCTTTATCATCTTGTTCTCAAGAAAGCCGGGATCGATCAAACCATTGTTGGACGTATACAAGGCGTTGGCATTGCCTTTGTTTTGTTTGGCCGAGAACGTAGATAAACGTTTCCAGTCTGACTCCATCATCCAAGAATAATCCACCGAACCATCATTGCGTACAATTCGAATGAACGCTGCCACAGGCTTTTCTGACTTACGGGGAAATGCCCCTTGATATTCAACTGCTTTTGCTCCATTTGCATTCAATATCGGGCGAAAATGATCTCCTTCATAGACAATGACGGGATTGTCTGCATATCTTATTTGTCCGGCACGTTGGCGCATATAGACTTCGCCGTAGGCCGAGATAGTGAGCCCGGCACGTTTCTCCCACATATCGCCATTGCTTGTCTTTACTTTTACATTGCGAGGAATAAGGTAGCACTGCGGCCGGCCGGAGTTATCGAGCGAAAGCCCGTTGACCGCTATATCCAAGAAGCAGCCTAACAGAGATATCTTGGTACATTCTTGAAGGGCCGGTGTTTCCGTTAAGAGCTTGTTGAAATTGAATTTCTCTCTATTGTATATCTGCTCACCGGTTTCACTGCCCCAGATAGCGTTATACATATAGATGAACTTCTTTTCGACATTTTCATTGTCGACGATTTGTGTAGTCTTAAGAGCATTTAGTTCTTCGACCTTGATTTGGATTTGATTACTCATTGTTTTTTGATTATTTGGGTTTAGCTGTATATAAATCAATCACCGCATTGGCGGCCGCTCTCAAAAAGCGACATGAGGTATTTATCTTCTACGGTTGGTTCTCGCTTAACGACTTCAACCGGTTGCTGCTTGGGAATCGAAGATGCCTCTTCTTTATTCCGTGCCATCTTCTCAATAGCGCGAGCACGACGTTCTTCCTGTAGTGCTATGGTATCTTGCAATGCTTTCAATTTGGCTGATACTGGTGGTATTGTTCTCATACGATTTGCATTAGTTGCTTAATGATATTATCGGGCACCTTATTATTAATGTCCATCATAGAGCTGGCCGTCTCCAGTTCAGACATCTTGACGTAGTGCTTACCCCGTTCTTTATTCTTTGCCGGATAGAATTTTATCCAACCTTTTTCGCGCCACTCACGAATGAGGCGTTTTCCATATATGTTCTCCGCTTGGGAGATTGTTACTACCTCGGGCAAAAGTCCGAGAGCTTTAAGCGTTTGAATAGTTCCTATCTTTATGCCTCTGGCAATGATTAGTTCTAAGTATCTTTCTCCGGTCATGATAAATAAGGCTGTTTCGTTATTACTGTTATTCTAAATGGTGTTGAGCTGTTTTTTCTACTGAAACACACTCGTATCTCTATACAGTGCCGCCTGATTGTTATTGAATTTCGAAGATTACTTAGATGTTATATGTACCGTGTCATAATAGGATTGGCGACTTAGGTATTCTTTGACCACATCCGAAGGACTTCCGCCGCCAATAGACTGTTGTATAAACTCAAATTTGGCATCACTCATTCCGGATAGAACTTGGTCATTGAGTTCGGTGCGTCCGGCATAGATGCATCCAAAAAGAACGATGATTGAAACAATGGCTGTAAGTAGCCTTTGACTGAATCGGTTGATGTTGATTGTTTCCATAATGTTATTCTTTTGTTCTAATCGAGGAAACGATTCCGGGTTTGGTCTTCGTCGTTTCCTCGGAATTCTTAACTTTGTAATGCTAACTTTTAAAAACTAAGAATTATGAGTAAATTTATTGAGGTTGCCGCTATGGAAGCAGGCAGCGTATTGTACCGAGATTATTGCATAAATATTGATACCATTGTAAAAGTGATTGATAATGGTTCGGAGATACATGCATACTTTGTAGATGGATCTTCGATGAAGATTAAGGTGGGATATGCCGATTTTCTTCGATTGGTTTCAGCTCCTCGTGTTCATTGATGATCACAGACGAGAAAGAAGGAATAGAAAGAATGGTTTTCGAGCGTAGACTATAACGTGAAACGATTTTCTTGTCTTGGGTAGAACTAGTGGACTCAATAACACTCGAAGAATAGTTTGTTAACTTAAATACGCGTAGTAGATTATAAGTGACAATACCATCTATGATTGTTTTCCGAAAAATGTTCATCCCGAAGAGTTTCAGCTGCATTGTATATGATTTGGAGATGGTGCAGATAGATTCTTCACCATTTCTTTTATATACATGCTTAGATGATTCTTCTTGATGAAGAATACGCGAACGAGTGTATGGTGCAAACAAAGGGTGCTCTATACCACATGTGGTGATGAATTTTGTTTCGGAAGCAGATGTTTGAATAGAGCTATTTTTGCGAATACCAAAAGCTTTATTGACTGTTCTCACTAAAATAGCGAACGTAGCTACACACAATAAGGCAAAGAAAAAAATAGGTACTAAATGTTCCATAATGCTGTTCATTTAATCGGTTATTTTTAGTTAGTTATTTCGGGTGACTAATACATCATCGATACGACCAGCTTCGGAAACGGTGAAAGAATAACCTTCCGGTTTCATTTTTTGAATAGCCGATCTGATAACGGAGGACTTAATGACACGATTCTTGATAACTCTACCCTCTCCGACTGGAATGGCTAACAGAGTGTCTTTCACTGAAATTTTGGTTTTAATTTTTGCTTCTGTCATAACTTTATCTTACTTTTGAGGATTATTAAATTTTGTACCCTGTATTAGTAGTATCGGTACTAATATTGAATGCAAATATAAACGGTATTCCGTTCATAAACAAGATGAAGTGAACGGAATATTGCAATTTAGACAAATTATAAATAAAAAAACAATGGAATCAACTATAAATGAAAGAGTTAATATACTATTCAAAAATAGTGGTGAAAGAAGTATAAGAAGTTATGCTATAAAAATAGGAGTTGCTCCAACGACATTGAACGAATGTATTAAAGGGGCTGAGCCAAGATATTCTTTATTAAATTCGATTTTAAACGGTAATCCGTCTATCTCGGCAGAATGGCTTCTTGTAGGAAAAGGAAATATGACCAAACATGATTCGTCTGATTCTGCTGAAATTGAAGAACTTAAAAATGAAATAATTTCTCTTAAGGCAGAAAATAAAGTGCTTCGAGAGATAGTAGGTCTCGGAGAGAAAAAAGAATCTAATACCAAGACTGCATAATAATTGACTTTGAAACACGAAAGAGAGTAAGATAGCCAAAATCACAAGTAATATGAACAAAGCATTAAAATACATTCCCATCATTATCCTAGTAATGCTTTCGTCATGTGGAAATCGCTCTAATAGTCTAAACGAAAGTAGCGATGTAAAGCAAGAGAAAAAACAGATAATAAAATACAAGATGCTTGCAGCATCTGTTTTTAAATCGACTACCAAAGAGTGTCATATATGGACTCTTGAAGAGATAAAGACAGGAGATGAAGTGAACATTATGAGAACTGAGCTGCAATTAAATCCCGATAAAGTCATCTATCTGTATAGTGATAGCACACTTGATGTAGGCCATTATTATGCATCGTATTCGAATTTTTTCCAAGGAAACCCAAGGCAGTCATTTTATGGTTCAAATGAGGAAGCCAATAACCAGCTAGTAGAAGAGCAAAGTGTAGCTGATCTCATCTTTGAGTTAAACCAGCCTGCCGATCTCAATGATATAGAAGACGTACGCAAATTTCTAATTAAAGCGGAAAAGGCAGAGAGAAAGGTTGCACGCATATCAAACGATGAGCTCGACAGGGCATTGTTGTTATTTCAAAAGAAATACTTTAATGTGGCTCGTAGAGTGTATTTCAACAGTGTAAGGGACAAATTATGGGAGAAAAATATTCAGGTATCAATGTCTGGACGCGATATAACGTTTACAGGATATATGTTTGTAGATAATATGGTAAAAAAGGATACATATCTCGAAGTAAAGAATGAATTGACTAATCTTAGATTCAAGACTATTGGATTTAAAGCATTTGATGGGGATGACAGAACCTATTGGGAGCTTGATTCTAAGAAAGATAGTGAATTGTAAAATGAAAACAACTCACAATGTCGCTTTTGCGGAACCAAGTGCAATATAGTATTGGCCAAGCATTCTATGAAGAACGAAAAAGTATCTTTTATTAAGAAAACAACAATAAACATCAAGTTTTAAGATGAACAGGAATGATACATATAATAAGGATTCGAGCTTCAAATATCTCATTGATTATGGCATCTCCAATAAAATTGGCGACCTATATTACAAGCAGCTGATAAATGGGTTCTATGTTGTGTTATGGGTGTCATGTAGAGATATTGATCTGTATTTATGCAAGTGGCTTCCAGATAATCATGAAGATATAAATGACTCCAATACACTCTGGAAGATATCGGGATTCAACTCTAACAATGCGGAGAAAGTAAAAGAATTTAAAAGTAATATCTTGTGCATTGACATATAGCATCAATTTCAATAAATAGAATCGCTCTTTGAACTATCTTATAACCAATTGGCTCAACCGTTATAAGTAACTGAAAATAAATCGATTGAAAACATCGAAATATCGCTTTGGGAGCAGGGGGTCGTGGGTTCGAATCCCGCTACCCCGACAAAAGAGAAAAGCAATTACATAATCTATGTAATTGCTTTTCTCTTTTTTTATAGCTTCATGTAATAATCTTTGGTTAAAGCGATGTATTCCTGACTATATTGATGTCTCGAAATTTCGGTTAGCAACTCTTCTGTATAACAATCCTGTTCTTTGAATGTAAAATTGATTAAAGTGCGCTTGGGGGCTGCACCAGGTTTAGTGATAACAAATAGTTGTCGCTCCGGATACAGATGGTATTCAAGGGCGATACTCTTCACCTTTTCGGATACATCGGTTGGGATAACAATACAGAATGTGCCATTATGACCGAGTAAGGCACTAACTCCTTCGATTAAATCTTCGTAACTCAGTTCGTTGGTATGCCGGGCGGTACTTCTTTGTCCGTCGGGACACTTCATTGAATCGATAAAATAAGGAGGGTTGGAGACAATCAAGTCGAACGCAAGTGCGGGGCGATAAGATTTAAAATCGGCTCGAACTACCTCTATCCTACTCTGCCAAGGAGAGCGTTCTATGTTTTCAATAGCTTGTATGGAAGCATCTTTATCTATTTCAAGTGCTGCAATGGTAGCTTGACTTCGCTGTGCAAGCATGAGTGCAACCAGACCGGTACCGGTGCCGATGTCGAGTATCCGAAGCGCATCTTTGGCGGGTGCCCATGCGCCTAATAACACGCCATCGGTTCCTACCTTCATAGCGCACTTGTCATGCCATACTGTAAATTGTTTAAATTGGAAATATGAATTGGCCATTTGCTAATATTTTAAGAGAATCGTCAAAAATAAATAATAATAGCGAGATAGTCACGCATCTGTATCATTATTTGGCATTGTTTTTGTGATTTTATTGAATGCATTCTTCGTTATTAATGAAGAATCAATTAACTTTGCGGGCGATTTATGCCTATCACTATGACATAAACTAATTTATACGAAATGATGAAAGAAAGATACTTAAGAGAAATGGAAGATACGGACAACAATGCATTTTCATTAATAGCCGATTTCGGTGGCAATGATGAACAGATGATTGACGTAAAAATAAAGTCTGGCGAAACGCTTCCTGTTCTTCCTCTTCGCAATATGGTGTTGTTCCCTGGAGTATTTATGCCTGTTTCGGTAGGACGAAAGTCATCACTCAAACTGATTCGTGAGGCAGAAAAGAAGAATCTAAATATTGCTGTTGTTTGTCAAAAGGTAGCTCAGGTGGACGAACCGGGGTTTGAAGACTTGCATACTATTGGTACCATTGGTAAAATCATACGCATTCTCGAAATGCCCGATCAGACAACTACGGTCATCTTACAGGGGCTCAAACGTTTCGAACTTCAAAACATAACAGAAACCCATCCTTACCTACGAGGCGAAGTACAACTACTCGAAGAAGACATTCCTTCGAAAAAGGATAAAGAATTTCAGGCACTTGTAGACAGCTGCAAGGATCTGACGATTCGCTATATCAAATCATCGGATTTATTGCATCAGGACTCGGCCTTTGCCATTAAGAACATCGAAAGCAATATGTTTTTGGTCGATTTCATTTGTACAAACCTTCCTTTGAAAAAAGATGAGAAGATAGAGCTGCTTCGCATCGACTCACTCAGAGAGCGGGCGTATCGTTTATTAGAGATATTGAACCGCGAAGTTCAGCTATCCGAGATAAAGGCGTCGATTCAAATGCGTGCACGCGAAGATATTGATCAACAACAGCGCGAATATTTCTTGCAACAGCAGATTAAAACCATACAAGATGAATTGGGTGGCGGCGGTCAGGAGCAGGAAATTGAAGAGCTACGTGCCAAAGCAATGAAAATGAAGTGGAACGAAGAAGTAATGGCCGTTTTTCTTAAAGAACTGGCTAAGCTTGAACGTACCCATCCTCAATCGCCTGATTATAGCATTCAGTTGAATTATATTCAAACTATGCTGAGTTTGCCATGGGGTATTTACTCTAACGACAACTTGAACTTGAAGAATGCCGAGAAGACATTGAATAAAGATCATTATGGTTTGGAGAAGGTGAAAGAGCGCATCTTGGAGCACTTAGCGGTATTGAAGTTGAAGGGTGATATGAAATCGCCTATTATCTGTCTGTACGGCCCTCCGGGAGTTGGTAAAACCTCTTTGGGAAAATCAATTGCTTCGGCATTGAAACGCAAATACATTCGTATGTCGTTGGGTGGTGTGCATGATGAAGCCGAGATACGCGGACATCGCAAAACCTATATCGGTGCCATGCCGGGTAGAGTGATCAAGAGCTTGATCAAAGCCGGTTCCTCGAACCCTGTCTTCATTCTCGATGAGATTGATAAAGTAACGGCCGATCGTCAAGGCGATCCTTCATCGGCTTTGCTCGAGGTACTTGACCCCGAACAAAACACAACATTCCATGATAACTTCTTGGATGTGGATTATGATTTGTCGAAAGTGATGTTTATTGCCACTGCCAACAATTTGAACTCCATTCCCGGTCCATTGCTCGACCGCATGGAGCTGATTGAAGTAAGCGGATACATTACCGAGGAGAAAGTCGAAATTGCTCGTAAACACCTTGTTCCGAAGGCACTTGAAGCAGCCGGAATGAGTAAGAATGATATCAAGATACCTAAAGAGACGTTAGAAGCCATCATCGAATCGTACACACGCGAAAGTGGAGTACGTGAGTTGGAGAAAAAGATTGGTAAGATTCTCCGTAAATCGGCTCGTCAATATGCGACAGATGGTTATTTCCTTAAGTCTGAGATTAAACCGGCCGATTTGTATGACTTCCTCGGAGCTCCCGAATATAGTCGTGATAAATATCAAGGCAATGAGTATGCCGGTGTGGTAACCGGGCTTGCTTGGACAGCCGTAGGAGGCGAAATCTTATTTGTAGAAACGAGTTTGAGTCGTGGCAAAGGCGGACGTCTTACCTTGACCGGAAACTTGGGAGACGTCATGAAAGAGTCGGCCATGCTCGCACTGGAATACATTAAATCTCATGCTTCCGTACTCGATTTGGACGAAGATATTTTCGACAACTGGAATATCCATGTACACGTGCCTGAAGGGGCTATTCCCAAGGATGGTCCTTCGGCAGGTATTACCATGGCAACTTCACTTGCTTCGGCACTTACACAACGCAAGGTAAAAGCAAATCTGGCTATGACGGGCGAGATTACGCTTCGCGGCAAAGTGCTTCCGGTTGGGGGTATCAAAGAAAAGATTCTGGCTGCCAAACGTGCCGGTATCAAGGAGATTATAATGAGTGTTGAGAATAAAAAGAACATTGATGAAATTCAGGAAATCTATCTCAAAGGCCTGACATTTCATTATGTGAGTGATATAAAAGAGGTATTTAACATTGCGCTTACGAACGAAAAGGTAGCCGATGCTATTGACTTAACTGCAAAGAAAGCCAACAAAGAATGACATTTGAACTACAACATACAGACGCTAAAAGCAATGCCCGGGCAGGTTTGATTACAACAGACCACGGGCAGATTCAGACGCCCATATTTATGCCCGTAGGTACCATAGGTACGGTAAAAGGTGTACATCAAACAGAACTAAAAGAGGATATTCAAGCTCAAATTATTCTGGGAAATACGTATCACCTCTATCTCCGCCCGGGATTGGAAGTGCTCGAGAAGGCGGGTGGACTACATAAGTTCAATAGCTTCGACCGTCCGATGTTAACAGACAGTGGTGGCTTTCAGGTATTCTCGTTGGCCGGTATCAGAAAGTTGAGAGAGGAAGGAGCTGAATTTAGATCGCATATCGACGGCAGCAAACACATCTTTACCCCCGAACGGGTGATGGATATTGAGCGTATCATCGGTGCCGATATCATGATGGCTTTTGATGAGTGTCCTCCGGGAGATTCTGACTACGCGTATGCCAAAAAGTCACTAGGACTGACACATCGTTGGCTCGACAGATGTATTCAGCGTTTCAATGAAACCGAACCGAAATACGGTTATCAACAGTCTCTTTTCCCTATCGTGCAGGGCTGTGTTTACCCCGATTTACGTAAAGAATCAGCCGAATTTATTGCTTCGAAAGGAGCTGATGGCAATGCAATTGGCGGATTGGCAGTAGGCGAACCTGTCGATAAGATGTACGAGATGATTGAGTTGGTAAATGAGATTTTGCCTAAAGATAAGCCCCGTTATTTGATGGGTGTGGGTACTCCGGTCAATATTCTCGAAGGTATTGAACGCGGTGTAGACATGTTCGACTGTGTGATGCCTACCCGTAACGGACGAAACGGAATGATCTTTACCAAAGACGGTATCATGAATATGCGAAATAAAAAGTGGGAAATGGACTTCTCTCCTATCGAGATCGATGGGGCTTCGTCTGTCGATACACTGTATAGCAAGGCTTATTTGCGGCATTTATTTCATGCACAGGAGTTGTTGGCTATGCAGATAGCCTCTATACATAACTTGGCATTTTATCTCTGGTTAGTGGGCGAAGCACGCAAGCACATTATTGCCGGTGATTTCTCTACCTGGAAACCTATGATGGTAAAAAGGGTCTCAACAAGACTATAAAGCATGAGAAGTAATCGATTCATCAAACAACTGGACTGGTATATCATCAAGAAATTCTTGGGGACGTACGTGTTTGCTATTGCACTGATTATCTCCATTGCAGTAGTATTCGACTTTAATGAAAAGATGGATAAGTTCATGGAGCATCAAGCTCCTTGGACGGCCATTGTTTTTCAGTATTACATGAACTTCATCCCCTATTTCGCCAACCTGTTTAGTCCGCTGTTTGTTTTCATTGCCGTTATTTTCTTCACTTCCAAGCTTGCCGAGAATTCTGAAATTATAGCCATGTTCTCCACCGGCATGAGCTTTAAACGAATGATGCGCCCTTATATGATATCGGCGGCTATCATTGCGTTAACGACCTTTGCTTTGGGATCTTATATCATCCCGAAGGGTAGCGTTACGCGTTTGAATTTCGAAGATCGGTATGTGAAGAAGAAAAAAACAAGTGCTGTGAGCAATGTTCAGCTCGAAGTAGATAGCGGAGTGATAGCTTATATCGATAACTATTCTGACTATAACAAAACGGGCAATCGCTTCTCATTGGATAAGTTTGTCGACAAGAAGCTTGTTTCGCATCTGACGGCTCGACGCATCACTTACGATACGACAACAGTTAATAAATGGACCATCCACGATTATATGATTCGAAACCTCGACGGCTTGAAGGAAACGATCACGAAAGGCGACCGGGTAGATTCGATTATCAATATGGACCCGTCCGACTTCCTCATTATGAAGAACCAGCAAGAGATGCTTACCAGCCCGCAATTGAGCGAATACATTGATAAGCAAAAGCGTCGTGGTTTTGCCAATATCAAGGAGTTTGAGATCGAATACCATAAGCGTATTGCCATGTCGTTCGCTTCATTTATCCTGACCATTATCGGCGTGTCGCTTTCTTCCAAGAAAACAAAAGGAGGTATGGGGCTTCATTTGGGTATTGGGCTTGCTTTGAGTTTCTCCTATATCCTGTTCCAAACCATTGCGGCCACTTTCGCCGTAAGTGGTAATATGCCCCCTGTGGTGGCGGTATGGATTCCGAATATACTATACTCGTTTATTGCATTCTATCTTTATAAGAAAGCACCCAAATAACGGGAAGAGACACGTTAAACGTAAAATACCGTCCGGATTTGCAGTAAGCAAATGTCCGGACGGTATTTTTTTGTTGTATACATTTCCTCTTTTGTCTATCCGACGAACAAGTGACTTGTTTGTCAGATTCCCCCTTTCTCCTGATGCTCAGCTCTTGGATTATCCGAGTTGCTTAACATGAGCAGAAAGTTCTGCAGCAGAGATGTTTTTGGCAATAATAACACCATTTCCATCTAGTAAATAGTTAGTAAATCCTCGGCTTAATCGATATTTTTTAAATATCCCGGAACCTTCGCCTCTCGTCTCCACGAAACAAGTAGGCGTAACTATTTGATCCTTACGAATAGTCTCTTTAAATATCGATTGATATTCGTCAAATGACACTGAAACCATTTCTACATTATTGTGGGTAGTCGATCGAAGCGCATTATTCAAACTTGCGTTTTGCATCCGGGATTGCGCATCGTAACTTGCCCAAAAACTAAGTAACACATATCGACCTTTCAAGCTGTTTAAGTCGGGAACGTGCTGCCCGTTCGACGCAGATTCGATTTTAAAATCAGGGGCTACGTCGCCCACATTTAAACCTCCGGTAGGTTTATCTTTCTCTACGAAAGCGGTTAAGGAACTTATTAGTAATACAACAAAAATCCATTTTACATACTTCATGTAATGCGGTTTTAGTTAATACTGGCTGATTCACAATGTTTTGTAAGCTTGTTTATAGCCTATTATACAACAATTGTAAAACAACTTTGATTGATTCAGAATAGCGCTTTATTCTGAGCGGTTGCAAAGATAATGCTTTTATCTTATAAATCAATAGAATAGATTTTTTTTCATGTTATATAACATATCAAACTGTATAGATTAGTGCTTATATTGGTATGCAAAACAGGCATATTTACTCGTGTTTTAGGGCTTTTACGACGTATGATTATGGCTTATCTGTTAAGATTTGACTTTTCTTTTAACTCAAAAAATCATAAGAAACTTCAATCGTATTGCAATAAGCGCTTAAAAGAAGTGCCCTCTTGATACTAAAGTGTTATTTCTTATGTTATTTAGCATAAAAATTAAGTTTTTTCGTTACTTTTGTATCCTGTAATAAGTACTATTCAACTATGCAACCATCCAAAACTGAACTGATTCTTATCCGTATCACCGGAGAGGATCGTCCCGGACTAACAGCTTCCGTGACTGAAATACTAGCTAAGTATGATGCTACCATTTTAGATATTGGTCAGGCCGATATTCACAATACCCTTTCGCTGGGTATTCTTTGCATGACTGAGGAGCATCATTCGGGCTTCATAATGAAGGAGTTACTTTTTAAGGCTTCCTCTTTGGGTGTTAGCATTCGCTTTCATCCCGTCTCGGTCGAAGAGTACGAAAGCTGGGTGCAGATGCAAGGCAAAAACCGTTATATACTCACCCTTTTAGGACGCAAACTAACTGCCCGACAAATTTCGGCAGTTACGCGCATTCTATCCGAGCAAGGCATGAATATCGATGCTATTAAGCGTCTTACCGGTCGAATTCCTTTGAGCGAGTGCGATGAACATACACGCGCCTGTATTGAGTTCTCGGTGCGAGGTACTCCCAAAGACCGCATCGACATGCAGGAGCAACTCATGTGTCTGGCCAGTGAACTGGAGATGGATTTCTCTTTCCAACTCGATAATATGTATCGCCGAATGCGTCGCTTGATTTGCTTTGACATGGACTCTACCCTGATCGAAACAGAGGTTATTGACGAATTGGCCATACGTGCCGGTGTCGGCGACCAGGTTAAGGCAATAACCGAACGTGCCATGCGTGGAGAGATAGACTTTACCGAAAGCTTTCGCGAACGGGTAGCACTGCTCAAAGGCTTAGACGAATCGGTGATGCAGGAGATTGCCGAGAGTCTGCCTATCACCGAAGGGGTTGAACGCTTGATGTATGTATTGAAGAAGTACGGATATAAGATTGCCATCCTCTCGGGGGGATTTACCTATTTTGGCAACTATCTGCAACAGAAATACGGTATCGATTATGTATATGCCAACGAACTAGAGATTATAGACGGCAAACTGACCGGTCACTATCTGGGCGACGTTGTAGACGGCAAACGCAAAGCCGAGCTTCTTCGCCTGATAGCGCAGGTAGAAAGAGTCGATATTGCCCAAACCATTGCCGTAGGTGATGGAGCCAATGATCTGCCGATGTTGGGTATTGCCGGGCTTGGTATTGCTTTTCATGCCAAACCCAAAGTAGTTGCTAATGCTAAACAAGCAATCAATACAATCGGGCTCGATGGAGTGTTGTATTTCCTTGGATTCAAGGATTCATACTTGAATATATAGATTATATAAAAGCCTGCCGAAGAAAAGAAACCGAAACAGTTGTACTGCATAGTGAAATATTTTATCTTTGTCAGCAAATAAAAAGAAACGATGAAGTTTTCCGAACTTAAATTAAACGACAATGTGCTTGAAGCACTTGACGCCATGCGATTTGATGAATGTACCCCCATACAAGAACAGGCAATCCCTATTATCCTTGAAGGGCGAGATTTAATCGCAGTCGCTCAAACCGGTACTGGTAAAACAGCTGCCTATTTGCTTCCGATACTGAATAAACTTTCTGAAGGTGGCCATCAGGAAGATGCCATTAATTGTATCATAATGTCTCCTACCCGTGAGCTGGCTCAACAGATAGATCAACAGATGGAAGGATTTTCTTACTTCATGCCGGCATCGAGTGTTGCCGTATATGGTGGAAATGATGGTGGGCTTTTCGAACAACAAAAACGTGGCTTAATGTTAGGCGCCGATGTGGTTATCGCTACCCCCGGACGTCTTTTGTCTCATCTCAGTTTGGGTTATGTCGATCTTTCTAAAGTTTCTTACTTTATACTCGATGAAGCCGATCGTATGCTCGACATGGGATTCTCTGACGACATCATGCAGATTGTAAAATACTTGCCTAAAGAACGTCAGACAATTATGTTTTCGGCTACCATGCCGACAAAGATTCAACAGTTGGCAAAAACCATTCTCCACAACCCTGCCGAAGTAAAGCTAGCTGTATCTAAACCGGCCGAGAAGATTGTACAGGCAGCCTACATTTGCTACGAGAATCAGAAATTAGGTATTGTTCGCAGCCTTTGTGCCGAAGAGATGCCCGAACGCGTTATCATCTTTGCCTCTTCCAAAATCAAGGTAAAAGAAGTAGCTAAGGCATTGAAGATGATGAAGCTCAACGTAGGCGAAATGCACTCCGATTTGGAGCAATCGCAGCGAGAGTTTATTATGCATGAATTCAAATCGGGACGGATCAATATACTTGTTGCTACGGATATTGTATCAAGAGGTATTGATATTGACGACATTCGTTCGGTGATTAACTTCGACGTGCCTAACGATAGTGAAGACTATGTACACCGCATCGGACGTACTGCCCGCGCTAATAACGATGGTGTAGCCATTACTTTCGTAAGCGAGAAAGAACAAACGAACTTTAAGAATATAGAAAATTTTCTGGAGAAGGATATATACAAAATACCTGTTCCGGCAGAATTAGGTGATGTTCCCGAATACAACCCGCGTACCAACGGTGGTGGAAAAGGAAGAAACTTTCGTGGTGGCGGTAACCGCAAAGGAAGATTTAAAGGAAAGAGATAAAGACAACAACGTTTTATCCTGATAAAAAAAATCTCACTACATATAACGATAATCCCAAACGGAATCGATATACGTAGTGAGATTTTTTCGTTGTATCTCTATTTGGCAGCTGTTATACTTAATTCTCCTTTAAAGCTGACAGTGAGGTTGGCTATATTGCAAACAGCACTCTCGGGAATACAAATCATTGCTTGATAATGATATCCATTACTGTCGATACCGGTGAAGTTCATATCCGATAAGATCGATTGATTTAAGAAGTCTTCCGGAATAACGTTGGCAAACATTTGCTTCGTAATATCGCTTGCAAACAGGCTTTTTCTACCTTCATAGATACAAATATGCATTACGTTGTCGTAATATACATTATCCATGCTCATACCCTCTTCCGAGTACGTTGTTTTGATTACTTTTATCTTGGACGGATTGATATAGACGTAGGCCCGGTAGCGTGTTCCGTTGTACATGATCACGCTGTCTTTCTTTGTTTTTTCGCTATATACGGGTGCCGTTGCTATCGTATGCATAGAAAAAGCCAGCGAATCATTCGGCTCTTCGGACTTATATAACTTCACAATATGATCGGGAAATGAATGAAACCAAAACACGTTTTCTGTTTGTTTATCGATACGATACCGATTCAGGTCGTTTCCGTACGTATAAAGAGAGTCATTACTAATTTTAAAATATACAGGGAGATTCTGCGGGTCGGAATAATAAATCGTATCTCCCTTGATGCGCATCAAAGGAGAGTCGGTTTCGCTATCGACCCAAATGCCCTGCAATGAAGATTTTGCATGAAGATCTTCATTGGATTGAGACGAATTTTGCTTCTGCTTGCTTCCGCATGCCGTCAGCAAAATCAATACTAATATCGCTATGTATTTATCCATTCGTTTGTTCTGCACATCAAGTACAAAATAATTATCTTACTTGCCAATACAATGATATACGAACCCTTTTTCTTCCATCTCTTTTTTATCGTAGATGTTGCGTCCGTCCAGTACAACGGGCATGTTCATTGTCTTTTTAATAACAGCCCAAGATGGAAGTCTGAACTCATTCCATTCGGTTATCAACAACAGTGCATCTGCATCGAGAACAGCATCGTACATATCGTTGGCATAATATACCGTATTACCTATACGACGCTTGCACTCGGCAATCGCTGCCGGATCATACACCCGTACTTTGCAGCCTGCCCGGAGCAATTTATCAATAATCACTAATGCCGGAGCCTCTCGCATATCATCTGTTTCGGGCTTAAAGGCAAGTCCCCACAAAGCAATCGTTTTTCCGGATAGCTCTCCATCGAAATATTTTTCGAGCTTATCAAATAAAGTTCCTTTCTGCCATTCGTTCACCTCCTCTACCGCTCGTAACACGCGCATATCGTATCCATTCTGTTCGGCTGTTTTAATGAGTGCTTTGACATCTTTCGGAAAGCAGGAACCACCATATCCGATACCCGGATAGAGGAATTTTCGGCCTATGCGCGTATCCGAGCCAATGCCGCTACGTACCATATTGACATCAGCCCCCACTATTTCGCAAAGGTTGGCTATATCGTTCATAAAGCTGATACGAGTTGCCAGCATTGAGTTTGCGGCGTATTTGGTCATCTCGGCCGAGGGTATGTCCATGAAGAGAACACGGAAGTTGTTTAATAAAAACGGTTTATAAAGGGTGGACATCAGTTTCTCTGCACGCTCCGACTCTACGCCAACCACCACGCGATCCGGACTCATAAAGTCGCTGATTGCGTTGCCTTCTTTCAAGAATTCGGGGTTCGAAGCTACATCAAACTCAATCGATACACCTCTTTTGTCCAACTCTTCTTGAATGGCGTTTCGCACTTTCTTGGCTGTACCTACCGGCACGGTGCTTTTCGTTACAATGAGCTTATAGTCATTCATATGCATGCCAATGGTGCGGGCCACAGCGAGTACGTAACTCAGATCGGCACTACCATCCTCATCGGGCGGAGTTCCTACTGCACTAAAAATAACTTCGACACGATCCAGGCAACTGACCAGTGAAGTGGTGAATTTCAGTCGCTCGGCTTTCATATTGCGTACAACCATCTCTTCGAGCCCATTTTCGTAGATTGGAATAGTACCTTTCTTCAGAGCCTCTATCTTATCACTGTTTGTATCGACACAGGTCACATCGACTCCTATTTCGGCAAAACAAGTACCTGTTACCAAACCGACATATCCTGTTCCAACAATTGCTATCTTCATATTATCCTACTGTGTTTAGTTTTTACATAAAACATTCAGCTCCGTTAAAAGTTCTGGCTTGTTTGTCTTTCTGCGACAATACGAGCTGCTCTTCTTGTATGGGCCAGTCGATTGCCAGATCGGCATCGTTATATAAAATAGATGCTTCGGCACCGGGTGCATAGACATTGTCTACTTTATACGTAAAAATGGCTTCTTCGCTCATTACCAGAAAACCATGTGCAAAACCACGGGGAATGAAAAGCTGACGCTTGTTCTCTTCGCTCAGCAGTACACTGATATGCTTTCCGAAGGTGGGTGAAGACTTTCGCAGATCGACCGCCACGTCTAGTACCTCGCCTTTAATCACACGCACCAGCTTGGCCTGGCAGTACTCTCCTTTCTGATAGTGCAGTCCTCGCAATACCCCGAACGATGATTTTGATTCATTGTCTTGTATAAACTTAACTGCACCGATATGAGAGTCAAATTCTTCTTGCTTAAAAGCCTCCATAAAGTACCCTCTATCATCCGAAAAAACGTGAGGCTCTATCAGCCAAACTCCTTCTATCTCAGTTTGTATATAATTCATATTCAAAACAATCGTTGTCTTTTTTAATTGAGTCCTTAAATTGTCTTCCCAAATTCCTTTTATACCCAAAACAGACGATTCGTAAAAGAAGCTGCCTGCCTGTTTTTAAGAGATATGCGTAAACTTTGCAAAAGTAGAAAAAAAATCTAATATTCCAGCTATAGGATGGAAAGGAGTTCTCTAAATTTGATTATATATTTAAACAGTATCACTAATGTATTTGGTGCTACTCCTGCTTATGGCAGAGAATTGCTGTTTCATCGTCACCTCATTGGTCTGTTAAGTTATTTTCATGTAGCAAAGAAGAGTCTACCTCTTACCACCAATAATTAGTATATGAATGACACCAAAAGTACGTATTTAACACTCCGTTAATATACTAATCATTGAGACCAAAAATACGTACTCTTGTATCGATCTGAAATACAATATATTATATAAACATTTTTATTGGATTATAGTTTTGAAGTGTAATCAAAAATTAATTCTACTCAAGAAAAAAACGGCTAGAAAAGCCAAGTTCTGCGATAAATTTACTATTTTTGCAAACATGATCGAATTAGCACAGCATATAGAGATATTATTGTTGGAGAATGATTGCGTAATCGTTCCCGGTTTTGGTGGGTTTGTTGCTCACTACGCCCCTGCCGTACGAGTGGAGCATGAGAACTTATTTCTTCCACCTATGCGTACGATCGGGTTTAATCCGCAATTGCGGCTGAACGATGGCGTATTGGTGCAATCTTATATGAATGTGTATGATACTAATTTTTCGGATGCTGCCAAAAGAATTGAAAAAGAAGTAAGCGAACTCATCGCTACGCTCCACGAAGATGGTAAAATCGATTTGATCAATGTGGGCGAAGTACGGTATACCATTCATGATACGTATGAATTTGTTCCATACGACCATAAAATCACTACTCCTTATTTATATGGGCTCGATTCTTTTGAGATGAAAGAGCTCTCTGTGCTGCGACAACCCAAAGAAAAAGTGTTGACGCCGGTGGTGCTGGAAGAAAAAAAGAGCTACGAAATCAAAATAAATCGTGCCTTACTGCGCAATGCTGTTGCGATAGTTGCGGCTATTGCTCTCTTCTTCTTTCTGTCAACCCCCATAGAAAATACGTATGTGGAGAAAGAAAATTATGCGCAGTTGCTGCCTTCCGATCTATTCGAGAAGATAGAAAAGCAATCGGTGGCGACCACCCCTATAGTCATGGCAAAAAAATCGGTTACTAAAACAGATAAAAAGCAGCAGCCTACTGTTGCCAAGCCCATAGCCGTAAAAGAAATTAAAGTAGCCAAGACCCCGTCCGTAGAATCGGTATCCGTGCCCGAACCGACCGAAAAGTCGCGTGTGGAAGATAATCGTTTTCATATCATTGTGGCTGGAGGTGTTGCACTCAAAAATGCAGAAACATTGGTCACAAAACTCAAGGCTGAGGGATTTGAGAATGCCGCCGTGCTACATAGTGATGGTAAAATTCGTGTAAGCATCATGTCTTACGCTACCAATGAAGAAGCTACCAAACAAATGCTACAGCTTAGAAAAAACGAGGCATACCAGAATGCCTGGCTGTTAGCTAAATAAAGAAATATGAAGAGAATTTTATGTCCGAAATGTGAAAATTACATTTCTTTTGATGAGACCAAATATAGCGAAGGCCAATCCTTGGTATTCGTATGTGAGCATTGTAGCAAACAATTCAGTATTCGCCTGGGAAAGAGTAAGGTCAAGGCACTTCGCAAAGAGGAGGACTTGGAGGAAGAGCTTCAAAACGAAGAGTTTGGCTGCGTAATGGTTATTGAGAATATTTTCGGTTTTAAGCAGATACTTCCTTTGCAAGAAGGAGATAACATCATCGGCCGTCGTTGCGTAGGTACGGTTATCAACTCCCCGATTGAGAGTAGCGACATGAGTATGGATCGCCGCCACTGCATTATCAACGTCAAGCGCAACAAGCAAGGTAAGATTATTTATACGCTGCGCGATGCTCCCAGCCTTACCGGTACTTTTTTAATGAACGAGTTGCTGGGCGACAAAGATCGCATCCGCATTGAAGACGGAGCAGTGATAACCATTGGAGCCACTACCCTTATTCTTCGGGCTGCAGAGTGATTTTTCAAGGGGAAATGCACTGAACAAAGCGTTGTTTACTTTTGTTCTTAAAGCATAATTAACTAAACCCTTGACAAATTATGAGAGATAGAAAAAGAACCTGGATTGTTATAGCCATTATCATCGCTATATTATTGATAGGTTATTGGGTGTTTTTTTCACCGGAAGTAAGAAATGACGTTCAGCAACAATCAAAAGATGTAATCGAAGATCTCACCCTTGATTAAGCTGCAAACGGAAAATAAAAGAGCAATGTACTTTCAAAGTCATTGCTCTTTTATCATTTTAGGGTATCAATGGCTAGCTTTTATCAAACTTCCTAAAATATCAAAGAGCGAATTATTGAATAAGAATACATTATTTAATTACTATACTTAAAACACTAAAATTCATCATATTTTATCTAAACTAATTAATAAAAGTTAATATTGCTATTGATTTAATACTGTATATCAATAATTTAACTATAATTACGCATGTTAATCAAAAAACACACATATGAAAAAAACGTTCTTTAAAATTAAACAAGTAAGCTCATGCTTTACCTTTTTATTGGCTTTCATGATGGTTAGCCTTAGTGCTTGTACTCAACACACGATATTAAACATGGACGACTCTCTTGAAGATGGAAAAGAAATTATTGCAGAAAAAGAGATTTCTTTTGATGAATTCGAGAAAACACTAATGGAAAATAGAACTGTTTTGTCTGAGCCAGAAAATCCAATTAATATAGCTGCGTTATCCCTACTCACAAGCTTATATTTTTCAGAGTATTAAATGCAAATATGCAATCAATATGGTAATATCGAAAAGATTTTTTTATAGTATTCCCGTTGTTATAATTGGAATTATAGGATCCTTAGTCGGATTGACAAATCTGATATTTGTGAATAATAAGGATACTGATTGTTGGCTAATGACACTCATTTTCACTCTTTATCTTCTAGACTTTCGAATATATAAAACAACGGGAGAAACAAGCGCTTTTCGTCGAGCTATGTTTTTGATATTATTCTTCTTCCTAGCTATGTATAACTGGTGTAGTACCTAATCACTTTAGTTTTGTCTTGAATGAAACCTTTGATCAATATATTGCTGTTGTTTCTCCTGTTTGCAACATGTACCACTGCGACACACGAAAAAAGGCTGACTTATACCGATTTTCCGGAGACAATGGTATACCATCCGCCCCATAACCTACTAAAGAAAGGAGGGCTCGGCAAAGGTAGTAATTGTATTGCTTTCCGTTGAAAGGATAAATGCAGAGCTTTAATTATTGGAAAACCTAAAAGAAAATGATATGAAAAAGTATTTTATGAAAATATTACTGTTCTTTTTACTCATTTGTCTTCTTGCCTCGTGTAAGAAAGAGAAAATGTCAAGTTCATATCATTGTAAATTGGAGGCTACTGAAAGCATTAAAAAGTTTTTTTTAGATTCGGATGTACGATATAATGCTTTCTATTTATTTACATTTAATAATGGTAAAGGCAAGGAGTATCTTTCTTTTTTAAACTATCGTACAAACCAAATTCTTTTCTATGACTTTGCCACAAGTAAGTTTCTTTTTAAATTGAAATTAAATTCTGAAGGACCTAATGGAGTAGTTCAACCAACTGGCTTTTACATAAAAGATTTTGATAATATATATGTTTCTTCTTATGCTTATAATGGATTGATGAAGGTCGATACATTATGCAACCTTATTCAAAAAATTCCATATGGAATGACGAGTACCGGATATAAGGTTATTCCTTCATATAATCCGTCATCACATCCATATATACCGCCTGTTGTTATTGATAATAAAATATATATAACCCAAAATGCAGTGAATCATTTTCATCCCATAGCCGAAACACCACTTAGTGTGATAATTGATACTGTTTATAAGAAATGCGAAAGTCTTTCTTTGACTTATGATATTCTGACTGCGGATGAGTTGCAAGCGAATGATTCGAGGTTTAGTCGTGCATATAATGGGAAAGAATTTATTTATTCTTTTTATGTAAGTGAAGATATAATTGTTGCATCGATTGATCATTCTGAGATAAAGAAAATTAAAGTTAAAAGTAAATATATTGATTCTCCTACTGCAAGGCAAGAAGATACAGAAAAGGGTCCTAAGCTGAATCTTGAACTAGCTCGCTATGGTGATTTGATATACGATCCTTATAGAGAGGTTTACTATAGGTTTGCATACCCTAAAACGACTTTGGAAGATAACATTAACTGGTGGGGAAAAGCTGTTTATGGTAGGAAGAAATTTTCGGTTATAATATTGGATAAAGACTATCAAATAATAGGAGAAACATTGTTCCCAGAATCAATATATAATTCTTATGTCTCATTTGTGCAAAAAGATGGATTGTATATAAGTCGTGATTATCAAATGCTTTATGGGGGAAATGAAGATTATATGTCTTTTGAGTTGTTTAATCTCGCAGATATCGAAAAAAAATAAGACGAAGATTTTTTAATGTAAAAATATAAGTTTATGTTGAAATATGGTTTTCTATTGTTGTCTTTATAAACACATGTTTTTTTAGGAAACTTTAATTGGCAGAAAAAACAGAAAGCTATTTTTACTTTAGAGAATATAGGGAATAAGTAGTACCTAGTCACTTTCGTTTCCCACTGTAAATCGTAAGTTCTACACAAAATACGATATTTCCATCTGATTTGTCACAAAAGAGAATACGCAAAGATGAGAAGTTTCAGTACATAGACAATACTGTTGATATGTTATTCAAATTCGAAGTAATATTCGATATTTTCTTTCATTAGAATATCAATAGGCATGTATTTGATCGGAGCAACCGTCTTTTTAAAAACAACATGATTGCACAAGGCTTTAATACCGCAATATCCTTGCAAAGCAGGACGCTGTCCGATCAGATAATGAACATGACCTGATTGGAGCAGTGATACGTTATCTTTCAGCAAGTCGTAACCAATCAATCCATTCATTCTCCGACCTGTTTCTTTGAGGAAATTACCTACCTGATATACACGTGAGTTAAATACGACTCCTAAAGTTGCTTTGGGATGAGTGCTGAAAAAATGTTCAAGCACTTGTTTGTTCTGATCGGAATTAACCTTATTGAGTATCACATCATGTATGGTCATCCGGTCGTGATTCTCAGCAATGTACTGCATAAAACCATTCATGCGACGTTGCATTTGTATCTCGCCCGGGTTCTCTTTGTTGTTGCTCAGAAACAGTACAAGCTCCTGTTCGGGAGAGTAGTTTCGCATCAATATCTTAGCTGTTAAATAGCCGCTTTGATACGAATCTTGTCCGCTATACGTAAGTGCTCCGGCCTGCTCCATGTTGAAGTCGATAAATGCATAAGGTATCTGCTTCTCTTGTAACCATGCCAGTAGCGTGAGGGTTTGCTCGCGAAAATTAGGAGCCAACAAAATGCCGTCTGCTCCACTTTCTTGTACTTTACCGAAAATCTCTCGGTACGAAGCTTCCTTTCCCTGTTCGTAATGCAAATAGTTCACGGTGATATTGAACGGATGCAGCTCTTTATGGGCGCGCTCAATACCCAATACAACCGAGTGCCAATAATCGTGTTCGACATAATCGGGTATCACGCACGTGAGGGTGTATTTTTTCTTGGCAGCCAACCCGATTGCGAATATATTGGGCTGATAATCAATTTCGTTCAGCACTTTTTGTACTTTTTCTCTACTTTTGGGAGATACGTCTCCCCTATTGTGCAATACTCGATCTACTGTTCCGGCAGAAACACCTGCCAAACGTGCAATGTCTTTGATAGTATAACTCGGTTTCTCCATGGTGTTAAAACTTAAATATTATAAATATTCGCCGCAAATATACGAATTATTTTGTTACTCCAAGTAATACTTCTACTTTTGTGTTCGATAACGGTTTATAAGTTTAAAAGGATATTTTAAATTACCAGTCTTATAATCAGTTACATAATCTAAATTTACCGAAAAGTAATATTTTAATATACTCTAAAACACAGTAAAATGAAAAATTTTATGGACGACAACTTTCTGTTGCAAACAGAAACTGCACAGAAATTGTATCACGAACATGCGGCTAAGATGCCGATCATCGATTATCACTGTCACTTAATACCCCAAATGGTTGCCGACGACCATACGTTTAAATCATTAACAGAAATCTGGTTGGGTGGCGATCATTACAAATGGCGCGCCATGCGTACCAATGGTGTTGATGAGCGTTTCTGTACGGGAAAAGACACAAGCGATTGGGAGAAATTTGAGAAATGGGCCGAAACCGTACCTTATACCTTCCGCAACCCGTTGTATCACTGGACTCACCTTGAGCTGAAAACAGCCTTTGGCATTGACAAAATTTTAAATCCGAAAACCGCCCGTGAAATTTACGATGAGTGTAACGAAAAGCTTGCCCAGCCCGAATACTCGGCTCGTGGCATGATGCGTCGCTATCGCGTAGAAGCTGTTTGCACAACGGATGATCCGATTGATTCGCTCGAATATCATATTAAAACACGTGAAAGCGGATTTGAGGTAAAGATGTTGCCGACTTGGCGTCCGGACAAAGCAATGGCTGTTGAGGTTCCCGGTGACTTCCGTGCATACATGGAAAAACTTTCGGAGGTGAGTGGTATTACTATTTCGGTTTTCGACGATATGATCGCAGCGCTTCGCACCCGTCATGACTTCTTTGCCGCGCAAGGGTGTAAGTTATCGGATCATGGAATTGAAGAGTTTTATGCCGAAGATTATACCGAGAGTGAGATCAAAGCCATCTTCGATAAGGTATACGGTGGAGCGAATCTAAGCAAAGAGGAAATACTGAAGTTTAAATCGGCCATGCTTGTTATATTCGGCGAGATGGATTGGGAAAAAGGCTGGACACAGCAGTTCCACTATGGAGCTATTCGCAACAACAATACGAAAATGTTTAAACTACTGGGAGCAGATACAGGCTTCGACTCAATCGGCGAGTTTACAACAGCCAAAGCGATGTCTAAGTTCCTCGACCGCTTGAACTCGAACGGCAAGCTCACAAAAACCATTCTTTACAACCTCAATCCTTGTGCGAACGAGGTGATTGCTACCATGTTGGGTAACTTTCAGGATGGTACCGTTGCCGGAAAAATACAATTTGGTTCGGGATGGTGGTTCCTCGATCAGAAAGATGGTATGGAGAAACAGATGAATGCTCTTTCTGTGCTCGGCCTGCTTAGCCGCTTTGTGGGAATGTTGACCGATTCGCGCTCATTCCTTTCTTATCCACGTCACGAATATTTCCGTCGCACGCTGTGCAACTTGGTAGGCCGTGATGTAGAGAACGGCGAAATACCGGTTTCGGAGATGGAGCGTGTCAATCAGATGATTGAAGACATTAGTTACAATAATGCTAAGGACTTCTTCCGCTTTTAAATAAGACAACTTGTAGATTGTCGAAGGAATATAATAGATGATCGGCGTAGATTTTGCCGATTAGCCCTCTATACTTGGGTATAATGGACAAAATCTACGCCTAAAATATATAAAAATAGAAGAAAAGTAAATATCTTTGTTCCCACAATGACAATCGAAGAACTACAATCCAAAACCATTGACTGGCTGCGGTTTCCGATGATAATCGGAGTCTTGCTGATTCATAGCTACAAACCACCGATCAACAAAGGTGGTATGATACTGGGTAATGATCAACTGATCTATCCTGTATTTCAGTTTCTACGCAACTTAGGTTCGGAGGTTGTGGCACGTTTAAGTGTTCCCATGTTTTTCCTTTTTGCCGGCTATCTGTTTTTTCAGGCAACACGTTTTGACAAACCTTTTTATGTAAAAAAGCTGAATAGCCGTTTTCACTCTTTACTCATCCCCTATCTCTTTTGGAATACATTTGCCATTCTAACCTTCGCCTTTCTGCAACAAGTTTTAGGGCTGTATTCCTTAGCCTATGGTCCGGTACCTTTGGTGGCCAAGTGGGATATTATGGATTACTTTCGCTGTTTTTGGGATTTTCGTCCGCCCCATTATCCATTGGTCTATCCGCTGTGGTTTATTCGTGATTTGATGATAACCATGCTGTTGTCTCCCCTATTCTATCTGCTTCTAAAGCGTCTCAAAAGAGCGGCTATGCTGATGTTTTTTCTGTTTTGGATAACCGGACTGTCGGTTCATTTTACGGGAATCAATACCATGGGTATTTTCTTTTTTATGTTAGGTGGTTCTTTGCGGCTGTCGAGAAGAAATATGGTTACGGAATGCCGAAAGTTTTTTCGTTTTTCGCTGATTGCTTATCCCATTCTGGCAGTTTCGGATGCGTTGACAAAAGGGCTCTTTTTCAATTCTTACATACACAATGCTGGAATTTTGATCGGCGTACTGTTTTTGATTAATGCCGTTTCGTGGTTGCTGGATCATAAGAAGATAGCTGTAGGTACGTTCTTACCCGGTGCAAGTTTCTTCTTGTTTGCCGCTCACGAGCAGTCGTTAAGTCAAATTCGGAAAAGCCTAACCGCTCTCTTTCCACCGGGAACACTCTTTTGCGATGTGATGCTTTATGTGTTGCCCTTATTAATTCTTATTCCGCTTGTTTTGTCGGTTTATTATTTATTAAAAAAGCACTTCCCATCTATACTTCGCATCATGGTAGGTGCCCGATAGTATTCTTGTGTTTTGTCGAATTCGTCGATTTCATCGACAAAAACAAGAAAACTTACTGCTTAGTCTATTCTTTTTTATGTATATTTGCGCTCACTTTACTACAAAAGTTGGCGGCATTTTGCATTTTAAAGACAAAAAGACATGAAAGTAAGATTTATAAGTCTGGCAAGTGGCAGTAGTGGAAACTGCTATTATCTAGGCACCGGAAAATATGGAATATTAATTGATGCAGGCATAGGAATTCGTACCATAAAGAAAGCACTAAAAGAGATCAATGTTTCGCTCGAAACGATACGTGCAGTATTTGTGACTCACGATCATGCAGACCACATCAAAGCTGTAGGGCATTTAGGCGAGAAATTTAACATCCCCGTTTATACAACTGCACGCATTCACGAAGGCATCAATAAAAGCTATTGTATGACCGAGAAATTGAGTAACTCGGTTCGTTATTTGGAGAAAGAACAGCCGATGAAGCTCGAAGATTTTTGTATCGAGTCTTTTGAGGTTCCTCATGATGGTACCGATAATGTAGGTTATTGTATTGAGATAGGAGAAAAAGTTTTTTCTTTTCTTACCGACCTTGGCGAAATTACTCCTACTGCAGCTAAATATATATGTAAAGCCAATTACTTGATCATAGAAGCCAATTATGATGAAGAAATGCTAAAAATGGGACCGTATCCTACCTATCTAAAAGAACGCATATCAAGCAACACTGGACATATGAGCAATTCGGATACCGCAGAGTTCTTGGCCGAGAATATTAACGAACATTTAAAATACATCTGGCTTTGCCATTTGAGCAAAGATAATAACCACCCCGAGTTAGCATTTAAAACAATTGAGTGGAAATTAAAGGCAAAAGGAGTACTTGTAGGGAAAGATGTGCAACTACTTGCTTTAAAGCGAAGTACACCTTCGGATCTTTATGAGTTTGAATAAATAAAGAAAAAAGAAGAAAAAAACCTATATTTTCGTTTGGTCAAACCAAATAAAACGCATATCTTTGCAACCGCAAAAGCGAAGTACCAGGCACTCTTAGCTCAGCTGGTAGAGCAATTGACTCTTAATCAATGGGTCCAGGGTTCGAGTCCCTGAGGGTGTACTTTTTTTACTATAAGGGGAATCTGAAAAGGTTTCCCTTATTCATTTAGAATCAATCACTTATCACTATCACTCTTATAATCAGTTTTTTGTGCGGGATTTGAACCAAATCAATAACTCTGGTATGAACCGATATAAATAGACACAATCAGACGTATTGCGATACATTTTGTGGAACATATAACGAAAAATGTGATACAATGAGTGCAATAGCATCGGCTCGGCATGTATATGACCGACATCGTACAGCTAATAACCACATATTAAACGGATAGACTATAAACGTCAAAACGACTTGTAAGCTACCTGCAAATCGTTTTGTATTGTTTTTAACATTGTTAACACAAAACGAAATGTGTGTTTTGTGTTTTAATATTCAAAACGAAGATCCGCCCAGCCTGTGATAGATCTGGCGGTTTTTCTTTTACAACCTTACATCACGATTACAACATTTTTTGCTTTTATAAAAAATATGGTTACTTTTGCAGATGTGCATAACTGTAAGGTTATTAAATAGTTTTTTGTCAACCCGCCCAGCCTGTTGAAGGTCGGGCGGTTTTTCTTTTACTTGGTTGCTTTAACTGGAGCAGGAGCCAACAACGCTGCTACCTCTGAAAGAATCTGCTCAAACACCACGACGTGCGGTGCTATCTCTTCACCTTCTTGCAAGCAGATTTGTTTGTTACCTGATTCTCTAAACATATTGCCGACGTATGCTTGACGCTCGACAGTCTGTTTGCCTTCGGGTGTCTCGATCTCTTCCGATACCTTCTTAGTAACGTCGCAATGCAGCTTTACAAGCTCGTTATTATCCAAACTGTAATTTACTGCGTAGGCGTAGTTATCTGTGATTACTTCGCCTCTTACCTCTTGTTTTCTTGATTTTTCTACTAACATGATGTTATTTTTTTTGAGTTAATAATATTGTCTAATACTGGAAGCAGTTCAACCTTGACGAACGCCAAGAGGGTTTTATCGACAAAGTGCCGTATTACGACAGCTGTCTCAGGCGTAACTTCTACCTCACCATTTAAATAGATATCCCGTCCTATCTCCTGATCGGCTATGTCGGAAACGCCAAAATGAATCGCATTACCAAGAAGTGTATGTACATCTTTGTAATCTACTTCTCCTTTTTCGGTAAGCAAAACGTTACCTTCCACATCTTTTACTTCGATTTTTCTAAAGTCAATTTTCATAATTTGTTGTTATTAAATTTGTTACCATTTGTTTCTACCGAAAATCATCACTTGAAATTCTGCCGGGTCTTTCTCGCCACCGCCATCATCTTTAAATTGCAATGCAAAAGAGTTCGCAGCATGGCTAAGGAAACCAACCGTAGTATTCCACCAATTCCAATTATCGCGAATCTGAGCATTACCAATCGCATGAACAAAGTAATCCACATGACCAAGGTTGTGCGTTATTGTGTAGCACCCGCTCTTTGACCGCGAGATAGTCGGAACCATTCTACGCCCGTAGGCGTCTAGCCCTAAACCATCTCCCCACGATCTAACAAGAGTGGGATTCCAATTTGAGCAGCTGTAATGTCCGCACCATAAAACACCGGGCGCGTTCCAAACCTCGCCTGCACGTTGTTTAAAGAGATGCGATCCAGCACTCTCAATAGCGATTGCCGAGGACTGGGCTTGTATGCCAAGACACCTACCCGTTGCTCCATGAGAGTAGAGCGACAACACCGATCCATTATCATTTCGAATAGCAAGCATAGACGCGGAATCGTTTTCGTTAATACGCAAGAAGCGTATCATATTATCACCGATCATAACCTTTCCGGTACTATCAGATGAAGTCAAACTGTTTCCATTAACGGTGAACCCGCCGATCTTAGCTCCTTCTGTCAAAACTATGCTACCACCTTTGAGCGTATTATTTTCTATAACCATACCGCCGATCTTAGCACCGTCCGTTACAGTTAGCTTTCCAGTGGTGATATTGGTAGCGGATATAATACCAGCGATCAAATTTCCGTTCAATATGGTCGTGCCGAATATGCTGACTTCATTCCCCGCAATGCTAATACCTGTCTTTACTTTCGATTCAATAGCACCATCTACTTTTGCAGTCAGTCCTAACCAAATATTATCAGGATTTAGAGCCAATTCCGCCGAGGCAACCCTACCTGTCAAGTCGTTAACCGCAGTAACTTGTGCAGTGATCTGCGTTGCCTGTTGCGTTATTGCCGATTCTGCCGAACCCACACGCTGCCCAAGGGTATTAAAATCCGATTGGGAGACTTTAGACGCGATCTGATTAGCCTGTACGGTTAGAGTTGCTTCGGCGGCAGATACACGATTGCCCAGCGCGTTAAATGTGTCGTTAGATACTTTTGCTCTTATTTCTGTTGATAATATATCAAGTTCTGCACTAACCTCCGAACGTGTTGGCGTATCTTCAGCACTACTGCATTCAAAAACGGTTGCATAACACAACCACCATTGCAGTGTCTCTGCTCCGGCGTCAAGGTAGTAAAAGTTTGTAGAAGATGTGTTGCCCGAGCCACCACGGACGTATGATACATATTCCGCCCACTTCCCTTGCCCAGCTGTTGGTGTTAGCCATTTTTGGTAACCGCCATCGCCTATGCTGTTAGAAGCAAAGCAAAGATTTGAGCCAACAGGAATCCACGCGATGATCTTGCAAATATATTCGCCATAAATATGTACGTAATTAGAGAAATAAAACCCACCACGACCCGGAGTCTGTGAATATCCTGTAGACGTTATCACCAGTTGATAATTCGAATCGGTAGGGTTATTGGGGTCACGACCTAAGCGGCTAATCCCCACCGTTCCGTTACCGAGATTATTATATACACCTATACCATTTAGCCCGATCTTAAATGTTGGGTCACGATATAGCATCTTAGCTCCCGCGAGTTTGGCCGCTAAGTTCGCATATTCAATAGCGATGTTTTTTGTCTGTTCGCTGACAGTCAACCTTATTGCATCAGGTGTTATTTTCGCTTCGGCAGACGATAAACGATTATCTAAGCCTGCAACCTCTGTTTGATTGGCCTTAAGAGAAATGCTATTGCTTAACTGTGTGATGCTTGTAGATACTTCCGTTTTTGTTGGATATTTACCTGCCGCATCATTGATCGCTGCCTGTTTGGCATCATCCGCTTTGGCTTGTGCATCAAGTTTCGCCTCGGCTAACTTCGCCTGTGCGTCCGCAATGGCACGCTGTTCTTCGGCTGTAACGATACCATCAGCGTATGCACTTGCTTCGGTTTTGGCGAGTGCAGCCTTTGCAATGGCAACCGCTTCGGCAGCGGCTTGGGCTGCGTCTGCCTTGGCTTTGGCGTCTGCGGTGACGTCCTCGGTGGCGGGTGTCCAGTCGGTAGGCTTGTTGCCGCGTTCGAGTTTCATATAGGCAACCCAAAAGAATGTACCGCTATTTGCGCCTCGGTATAAAAATGGTCTGAAAGAATTCGCATCACCAGTCAGTTTGAATACAATATGTATCAGCTTCCAAACGCCGGGATTTAATCCCGTATCGGATTTAGTTACATTGATTTTACCTTGATTAGTATTGTCTTTCCCTGCGTGATAATGCAATGGCACGCTACTGTTGTTGGGAATATAAGATTCGCACAAAACCATTGCCGAATAAGTGTATTCAATACCGGGCTCTATCGTCAGCCAAGGATGATACAGGCCAGCCCCAACATCAGTTTTAAGAGTTGGATTTCCATGATATAGTACAGTATTGTCAATCGTGTACCCGCCTCCATTGTCTGAGACACCACCATTCCAACCAGCAGTTCGCCAATTGCTGGAATTTTTAAGTAGGTTGGCGCCTCCGACCTGCAAACCGTCTACCTTACCGTCCGCATACTCTTTAACCTCGGTAATCTTACTTTCAAACAGTCCGCCTGCTACCGTGAACTCTTGAAATAAGCGCGTTACCGTATCGGCTTTAGCCTGTGCGGTCGCTGCTGCGTTCTGTGCTGCTTCGATCTCACCCTCTACGCTCTTACCATTACGAAGCACGAATATACCTTTTAGAAATACGTTCATGGCATACAGACCGTAACCGCTCGGCTGGAAGTCTGCCGGAAAATCGGTGTCGGTAATACCATCTAAGCTTCCTAAAATTACTTTATTCTTTCCGACCAAGCTCGTTGAGTTTACACCATCCATTACAGAGATACGCGGCTTTCCATCCTCTGAAGCAGTCAGGTAAATCAAGCCTTGACGGGCTTTGTTGGTCGCGTTGCCCATCTGCACCAAGTCGTCACCTATGGCGGGAACAGCTCTGTTCGTGAACTCCGATTTGAGCACAAGAATAGAATTATTGCTTATCGACGATACACGAACCCAGTAGAATTTAGCATGACCGTTTGAGAATACCTGACAGCGAACGTAATCGTCAACGACAAACTGCATATCGCCCTCGATGCCGATCACGTAGTAAGCAGGTGAGCCTGTTGTTTCGGCTACGGACTTGATGCGACCGTTGCCGTCTGATATTACCAAGCCACCGTTAACCGAACGTACCTTCGAAATAATCATCTCAAAGATCGTCATTACCTTGCGCACTACTACGTTGTCTATCTCTAAGTTCCAATCACCGTTAAGAGCCTTTGAAATCTTGAAACCTTCGCCCATTAAACCGGGAGTGAACGCTTCGGAGCTTACGTAATCTTTGATAATAGTGCGCATCATGGTAGCCACGTGAGACACGTTCAGATCGTATGTCTCAGCGAGTGCCTGAACAAGCAGATTAAGGGTTGCTATTTGTTCCGAAGCGGTTACATTCGTAGCATTCACCTGCACCGCATCAACTAACTTTGCAGAGATTGTTTCAAGAACACGCAAGTAATCGATATCCGCACCACCTGTGACGTTTAACCCCTTCTTTAACTTGGCTAGCTCTTCGGCAATGAGGCTATCAACTGTTAAACCGTTCTTGACCTCGGATCCGCCAAATAGTTTTAATAGGAAATCCGTCTGATCAGGCCCTGTTCTACTAAGTGCCCTCTTCAATATCTCTGCCAATGTTTTCTTTGCCGTATACAGATTCGAATCACTCTCCGGTGTGTTTTCCCAACTTTTAATCATATCCGGCAATCCGGAGAGGGCTGCTTGTGCATAGTGCTTGGCATCTTTGATACCTTGCTCCATAACGGCCTTTCCACCCGGATTCGCCAAGTCACTAATCTCAATATCTGCCGACAACGGCTCGTTCACCTTACGGGTAATTTTCGTTATTCGACTGTCTCGGTAACCTATTTCAGGAAAGTATTTATCACTCATCAGGTGTATACGTTGCCCAACGGAAAGTGATACATTTCGCTTGCTCAGATCGATATAGTCGGTAGGGGCTTTATATACACTTTTATCGAGTTTGTTTTTATTCATGTATTCCGCTACGGCAGTTTCAAACTCTGTCTCCGCTAATGCGTAATACTCCGTAGGCATGGTGATATTGTACAGAATGTAGTCATCGCCGGGCTTCATGACCAACGCACCGGGCAACTGCATTTCGTTGTCGTATGGCCATTGAGTGATGATTTCGAACTCTTTTTTATCGGCTTGGTAGTTTACTTCAAAGTCGCGCCCTGCCAAGTCTCCCGTTTCAAAGACAATTTGCTTAATCAATCCGGCTATTACATATTCGTTCGGGTTGAAGTTCAACTCCGGATCAGTGAAATAGTAGATATCAAAAGGTTTTTTATTCTCGCCCGTCTTGGTCTCTTTCCGAACCACACCTACCTTGCCGACTCTACGCGGATATATGGCCGCAAAAGCAGCTTCTTCGTAGTGCTCAATGATTCCGTAGTGCGTATTCTGCTCAAGATACTTCACACCACCGGGCAGATGTAGGCGACTGCTTCCGTATTTCTTGGGATCAATATTCCGGTTGCTTCCCATTGGGAACAAACGGGTAAAGAACTTGGCGTTCTCGTTTGTATCAAGCGTGATCTCCTTAAGTCCACTACCATAACCCAGTTCAATAAGCTCGCCATATTCACACCGGCACAGGTTGACGGTAAGACCGTCTATCCACCATTCCGTTTCGGCAGCAGTGGCAATCGATGCAAGGGCATCATTGCAATAGGTTCCGTTATAGTCAATGGTAAGATTATCGGTGGCAATAACCTCGCCTACCTTCCAATCGGTGGTTCCCATCACACGGTTGATATTCTCTACCACCAGTCTTACCTGTTCGATTGCCGGAGCGGTGAGAGAGAAGACCGGGTTCAGTTCATTGTCCACTGTCTTCAAGCAGAGAGCACGACGGATCACGCTTTCGATACCGTAGAACTTCGTATTGTAACTCCATTCAATAGTCGATTTCTGATTCGGAATATAGGCTTCGAGCATCCGGTACCGTTTACCTAAGAAATCAACATAGTCGTTCACATCGAGCTGCACGCGGTCAAAGAGAACAAAGGACAGGCTCAGGATATAGTCTGCCATCAACCCCTCGGCAAGTGTCGATGAGTCGGCGGGCGATATGGTTGCTTTTAACTGTCCTTCTTTATTATAAATATTGAGTTCCATTTAATCAGTCTTTAATCAATGTTTAATCGTTATTCAAATACCCGGCTTCGGTTCGCGAAACTTCAACTTAAAGCGTGAAGCGTAAACCGCCTCTTCTTTCAGGTATGTCAGTTGCTCATAGTTGGTACAATCCTTATAGTACATCCTATAAGTCTTATTCAATTCCGGCACCTCGATGTTAAGCCAACCACTCTTCAAAAGCGTGATAAAGGCTGTGTACTTGGCAAACCAATCGGTTTTCGTTTCGGCGGTGAGCGCAAAATACAGGGTGATGTCACGTGCCTCGAAGCGAGGAATCGGTAACACGTCGGGCAACGCCTCACCATCTTGCTCGCGATATGCTACGGCTGTATATGGCTTCATCGCCGGGGGCTTAAGCAATTCGTTGTAGTTCGCATGATCCCCTGCTTTGAGTTCGGTCAAGTAAGCGCCATAGGTTGTATATACATCCTGCCCGTTAATCAGTAAAAGCCCTTCCAATACCTTTTCCATCTTATTTCATTTTAAATCCGTCACGTTTCAATTCCGAGATATCAGCGGCCATCTGCTCCAAGTACTTACAATAAGCCGTGTTCTCAACTATTTTAGATAGCGCGTCAATGGCTTTGCCCATGATCATGGAGATATCCTTCACCGTATCGTCAATAGTACTCACATGCCCCTGTACGGAGGTAAATAACCCTTCGAGCTTCGTACCCTGATCTTGTGTCATCGTAGTGAAGGCTCCGGCTTTGCCACTTTGTGATGTTGTGGACTCCCAGCCAAAATCCTTTGCCATATTGTCCCGGGCGGCCGTCATGGCTTCGATGAGCTCTTTATATTTCTTCTGAATCTCGTCGGATTCAATTTTCGTTATATCG
>NZ_HG726021.1:191230-197378 GCF_000499785.1 Bacteroides neonati
TCTTTTTGTTTGTCTATGATCTTATCGTAGATATCAACGATTCCGTTCAGTTGTTCAATGTATTTTCTCCTTTTCGCTTCCTCATCTTCTCCTTTGAACAGTTCGGCTATTTTGGTGGCTATCTGTATGGCAGTGCTGATGATGGCCAGGATAACAGACGCTTTTTCAACATTGCTAATTGCAGTGGCCGATGTATCGGCAACCGCTTCTATTCCATTCATAACAGACATAGTAAAGCCGCTGATATCACCGATCAGGTTGATAATCTGACCCGACTGTCCTCCGACGGAGTCTCCTACGTCTTTTATGGAGGAAAAGAGTTCATTCATTTCGTCATTGACCTCTTTCTCCGCCTTCTTTACTCTGGCACTCGACCTGGCAACATTATCTTGTGCCCTGCTGTAGTCCTGAGCAGCCTTAGTAGCGGTCAGATACGTTTTTTCAGATTCAATTTGACCCGTGTCTTTATTGAACTTACTTGCTTTCACACCTGTAACCACCTGTTCGCCACGCTGCACTGCAATTAGTTGCTGCTGAGCCTTGGCAAGCTCCTGTTCTGCCTCTGCCAACTCCGCTTTCCGGTCGGCAAGCGTTTGGAAGGGGTTGCGGGCGTCCAGTTCATCCATGATCTCCTGAATGGTGGTTGTGTACTCACGGAGCTGATCAGGAGACAACACTTGTGCGGCGGCACTCTTGGCATTCTCCAGTTGCGAAAGCAGAGAGCTTAACGTATCCGATGAAGTCTCTTTGAGGTTTTCAAAGGCGCGTACGTATTCGGGAGTCTCTTTGAGTTGATCGAAGTCCAGCTTAATGAGTTCCTTTCCCTTATTGGCGGTAGCTTGGGCGATGGCACGGTTCGTCTGTTCTACCTTTGCCGTATCTCCTTCTTGCTGCGCTTTATCACGCTCTTTCTGTATCTTTTTGATATCTTCATTGAACTTCTTCTCGATAGATAAACGTTGGTCGGTATAATCCTGATACTTGCCCACTAAACTATCGAAATCTTTCTTCTGCTTTTGGGCATACTCTTTTTCAATATCGACGAACTCTTTCACATAGACCTCCGAAGCTCCTTTACGCTGTTGGCTGGCTTGAGAGGTTACCGCATCTACCTGTTCCTTTGAAACGGGAAGCCCTTGTTTTTTCGCTTTGGCCAAGGCTTCGAGACGTTCCCGCTCTTCCTGATCGATTCTCAGTAGCTCCGCGTCAAAGCGGGCACGGGCAGCAGCCTTTTCCTTGGCAGCACCTTTCTCCATAATAGAGACTTTCATCTCTTCGATCTTTTGACGGGCTTTGAGCTCTGAATCGGAAATTTTATCTACATCTATTGTTACTTTATCTTTTTCGTTTCCATTACCGGGTTTCAAACCAATCTCCTTCAATACTTTGTCGGATTTCTCTTTATTTTTAGTGAATATACCTAGCACGCGATCAATTTGTACTCCTAATAATTCACCTCTTCTTTCTTGCTCTTGTGCTTCTTTTTCCTTTTCATCTTGCCATTTTTTAATTATATGATCGGCTGTTATACCTGTTCCCGTATCGACTTTGATGGATGTTGTTGGCACAAAGGCATTAGCATTAGTAGCATTCTTTTGATTGGCCTCCTTTTCAGCTTCTTCTCTTCTATATAAAGGAATAGTTTTTGCGCCTAAGCGCAAGTCGTATGCCTTTTGTTGAGCATCTAATTGTTTTGCATACAGGTCTTTCATTGTATCATGTGCTGCCATTGCCATGGCACGTGCTTTCATTGCTTCAACAAATTGGTCTGTATTAGATACTAGTAAACTTTCTGCATCCTGCACAGAAGTAACCGATACATTAAGTTGGTCGAATGCCGTTTTATTATCTGTGATGAATTTTTTTTTGGAGTTTAAATCGCTTCCCAGCTTATTCCATTCTTTACGGAGGCCATCAAGTGCAATTCGTTGTGAGCCATACGAAGCATACGATTGCTGTAATTGTTCATTCAATTTCTTTTGTGTTATCATGAATAATTCCATAGCCATTTTACTTGCATCGATGGCCTGTTTGCTCTTGAATAATCCTTTCGTCCACTCTACCACATCTTTTCCGTATACTGTAAGCAATGTAATACCTACCACCAAAGCTGTTTGCCAGGAGAAAATGGACGATGTCACTTGCTTCCATACCGGTGTGGATTTCTGCCCGGCATCGTTCAATGCTTTGACCTCTGCCTTTGCCATCCTTAGATTATCCGCCAATATCGGCAAGTTGTTTGATATCGCCAGAAAGAACATATTTGCTCCCATTGTCAGCGATGGTAACTCACGCGCCACTTGCTGAATACTAAACCCGAGGCCGTTAAACTGCGAAGCAGCCTTCCCTATGTTTGGTGTAACAACAGGAACTTCGTTTGTATCCCTTTTTTGTATTTCTATCTTTTGGAGAACTCCGTTCAACTTTTCCAATTCTTCGGACATTGTCTTTATTTTGGCAATTTCATTCTGCTGAACAGTGCCATCTATTGTTATAGATGCTTTGACTTGTGCTTTTGCTATTTCACTTTCAAGCTGTTTAACCATTAGCTGAACCTGCTTATGAAACTGAGGAGTTTTTATTTCCGGCATTAATTCAACAGGGATGTTTTTTGGTATCTTCTTGACTTTATCCAACTCAACGAGCTTGGCTTTGAGTTCGTCAACCTCTTTCTTGAGTGCTTCCATCATGGCGATGTTATCCGTTTGGTCGGCAATGGTTTGGGTCGTGCCGGCAAACTGGGTCTGCATGTCCTTAAGCACCTTTTCCAACTGACGGAGCATCACTGTATTGTCCTGAATGCTCTTCTCGACCACACTCATGTTGCCGATGACAGATTGCATACCCTCTTTGGTATTGTCGCGAGAGATAAATTCTAACAGTACAGGTTCCATGCGTTATTATTCTTGGGTTTCTTTGAGTTTTGTTTGAAAGAATGCCAGTGAGCTACCTCGCTGCCGGGTTCCCTGTCCTTCTTCCTCTTTTTTCTTCTTTACGTATCGCGGTGCGTCGGCGGCCATCAGCAGCAAGGTGGGGTAATTGACTTTCCACAGCAAGTGGTGCAAGCTCCATCCCGTAGCTGATGCAATCTGCCAGAGCATACCAAAGGGGCTATGGGAGCCTTCCATATGGCCCGTTAACTCCCCTTTTCCGGTTGGCTCAGCCTCGGTTTCATCAGGTTCGTCGCCTGTGCCGAGCTGATAATAGTCATAAAATCCTTTGGGTTGAGTAGCTTGAGCATCTGAAACCAAGCCTCTTGCAGAAACCCGGGATGCACCCGCCATCGAAGCCACCAGGCAACAGGTTTGCAAAAGAGCATTCCACTCAGGTAGCCACGTACCAATGTCAATGCCACCATTTCACTCACTGCCTTGCCATGCACGGCCATGAACTCCATGTTTTGTTCAAAAGTGTTTTCCTTCAACTGTTCATAGGATACCCCCATTTTGAGGTACTTGCGATCAATCCGAAGCTTTGAACCGTAGCAAGGTACGCGCATCACCACCCGTCGGGGCTTCTTCTTGCTGCCAAGGTATCGAAGTGGGCGGACAGGAATTGCCACACCCACATCGAGCAATATATCGGCTGCTCTGAGTTCTACTTCACTCATGGTTATTTCGCCTGAGTAAGGTCGATGGTTGCTGTTTTAGACGAGTCGGAGGCCAGCGTCAACGTGATGGTACCTGTTTTGGCAGTTGATCCGTCATTGGCGGCAGCCGTGATCACCAGGAAGTTTCCATCCTGAACGATAGTAAATCCGGCCGGAGCTTGTGACACGGTCAACGCGCCCGAAGAGCTCATTCGTACCACTTTGGTGCCACCCGCTTTAACAAATGAAACCGCGCTGTTGTCTACCGACACATAAGGTTCTGCCATACCGATGGAGAAAGGAGACGTACCGTCTGTCGGAGTGATTACTTCCGCCTCACAATCCATGTACAGGTTACCCGAGTTGCCCAGTTTACCACGTACCACAGCCGTGAGCGAAAGCATCTTGATATCAATCAACTGACCGGTTCCCGTTTTAATCTGTGCAGGCCCTTCGATAGTCACCACATCTCCCGGAGCATCCCATTTATCGCCCGTAGCCGTACCGCCTGCCAATGCCACACAATTCTCTGCGATGAGTTGTATCATCTGAAAGGTGAACATATTGGTGCCCGGAGTAGCAAGTACCTTCTTTACCGGTCCACCCCGACGCTGTGCGGCAAACAGTTTATTATAGGTAGGTTTGTCGCCTCCCCAGTCAATGCCTTCCTGAGAAATCAAACCAATCGTTTTCCCACCCATGACTATTTCGTCAAGCAGCATGATGTGTCCGTCATTTACTTTTTTCATAATTTTATACTTTTTCCGTTTATATACTTTTTAAGTGCTATTAAAGCGGCTGCACCGACCGATAATTGTCCGATCCGAATCCAGAACCATTGCCATCCGGTGGGTTCCTTGACGACCTCAGGAGGCTTTTCTGATACTTCGGTATCGTCCCGTATTCGTGTCAACTCTTCGGTGAGCCTGATTACTTCCCTGGCGAGTGAGTCACAGGTAGCCGTTATAGTGAGTGTATCGCCTTCACCCCGTCGGATATCCAACGAAGCCTGTCCACTACGCTTGTTATAACCTGTCCCGATCGGCAACTGTGTAAGAGCGTTCATCGGTATATCCATCTTCGCCACGCTCATGGGTACAGGCACCAGGCTCTGCTCGAATCTTTTTTCGACTGCCAGACTGTCGCTGCGGTGGGTCGAGGTCAATCCGTTCGGACTTCTGCAACTCATCGCGCATAGGGCAATCAGCAAAGTGCACGCAACTGGTAGCTTTCTGAATGGTTTGATTAAGCTGCCGAACAGCTTTATACAATCTTTTATTTTCATTCTGTAGTTCGATTAATGTACCGGATATGTTGTCGTACATATCCTTGTAAATGTCATTCTTCTCTTTCGCTTCACGGGCTTTCCTCACATCGCGATAGAATATCCATCCTAAAACGGTTCCGGCACTGCCTACAGGAACAAGCCATTGAAGTATCTGCATTATTAAATCCGTAGACATGCCTTCTTCTTTTTAGATGTTTTACAATAATTCCCAGCCTGCTTCCACGTCTGCCATGACAGCCCGTTTGCCATTCTCTACCTGACTCATGGCAGCCGCCAGGCGGCACATGGTCTCTTTGTCGTTGATGTCTACCACATGGTCGGCACCCATCCCCGTCAGTGTTCGCACCGTAGCGATATAGCTTTGTGTATCGTTCTCACTGGGTGGTGCCCACCGGCTGATCATGGTGCGGATGGTACGGCAGTTGTTCAACTTCGAGTAGTTTTGCAGCAGCTTGAGCATCGCACGGTAACCGTAGGCCATGCTTTTAAACTGTTTGAAAGCCGAGTCGGTGGAGGGGATGATTTCCCCCTGCCACTCGGTTTTACTCTTACGGATATTGCCCGGATTGTTGTTACGTAGTCCTCTCATAGTCTTACTCCGATATGGCGCTTTCACCCAGTTTGATGTACCCGTTTCCGTCCCACATCAATGTGGTTACTTTCTTTCCATCACACGCCACGCCTTTCACTGTTGCCGCTCCGGCTCCCCGGTTGGTTAAGATCAACATAGTCCCCGGCTGTACGGTGATCTCTACTTGGACAGTAACTGCTGTCGCACTGTTCACTTCCGCCAGTGTCGGATTGCAGTCATGCACCAGCTTGTTATCTACTACCTCACGCTTGATGGCGATGGGAAAAACGGTGGTGACACAGCGTTCACCTTCCTCATTGTAAGGGGCGAAGAAATCAAAACTTCTCCGCGATTTCATGTTAATGTAGCTCATAATTTCTTACTTGTTAAGCTTTGGTTGAATAAATTGCACCGAGATATTTACCGTTGATTGGCAAGGCAATACCGCGCATATTGAAACCGACAATATCACCACGGTATTCGGGATCATTGAGTCGATAGTACATATCGGCTGTGCCTTTGGCGCGACACACCGAATCCTTGTGGTAGGCAAAAGACGCAATGGCATCCGTTGCCGATACAGGAGCATTCCAAGCCAGTTTCACTCCGGTAGTTCCATTGAAACGAGGTGTTTCCGAATAAATCTCTACCTTGAAATTGAAGAGACGGTTGGTAGAGAAGAAGGTTTTATACATATCCA
>NZ_HG726021.1:197389-208802 GCF_000499785.1 Bacteroides neonati
TTTTTACTTTCGCGATCGTAAAAGCACAGTGCATTGTGGTTGCTTCCTATGGGACAGATAGACACTTCACGCACTGTCCACTTCGTCACCGTTGGCAACTCTTGTCCGGGTAGCTTCAAAGAAGGATCGTTTGAGACCTCTTCGGGAGGCCAGGCGCCGATAGACGCCATGCGGATAAACCCGCGTTCAACCTTTCCTTGTACTTTAGCACCTTTTTCATCTTCGTCGTCAAACACGATATCGACCAGGATACGGCTTCCTTCTACCCGCATATGCTCTCCCCGTCCGATGGGAAAGTCCCAGTCATCGTGATTGTACAGCACCACCGGATTTTTATTGAATTCTTCCAGATTGGCCCCTGCGGTCAACATTCGAAACCCGTGAGTATTCACTGTTTCATCATGTACTACGAATGTATATGTTTTGCTCATATCGTCTGTTGTTTGATGCAAAGATGAGGTATAAAAAGTAAGTTCACAAATCGAATTTCAGTCATTACATATTTAGAACCAATCGTTTACGACAAAACCACAACCATTACAGACCAATTATTTTAATAGAAAAAAGCAGGCTACTTTTGAAGAAAATAAAGCAAATCAGTATGAAAAAAGAACTCAGCAACCAACAGAAAAAGGAATGGGCAAAGATGGTCTATATGCAAGAGGGACTCCATCTTCAGGAGATTGCCACAAAGGTGGGAATCAGTCGTGTTACGATAGGGAAATGGGCAAAGGAAGGTAATTGGGAAATGTATAAGGCTGCTTTGAGCACTACGCGCGAAGATCAGATACGTACCATATACCTGCAATTGGCAGCTATGAACAAAACTATTGCCGAACGCGAAGGAAACAAGTTTCCCACTTCTGCCGAAGCGGATGCTATCCGAAAACTTACCGCCGCCATCAATGACATGGAAAAGGACTTCGGTATCGATATAATCATGGGAGTTACCAAAATGCTACTGGTGTGGATGCGCAAGCGCAACCCCGAACAGACCAAGGAACTGAGCTTCCTTATCGACGAATTCATACAGGAAAAACTCAGATAGCACATGGCAAAGAAACTAACCGCCAACAAGAAGGCGCTCGCCCAAGACTGGGATGAATTCCTGCGAACCATCCGTTCCAACACTGCCGTAGACTTTGAGATGGATGAGCATGAGAAGGCCCGAAAGAGAGCCCATCTTGAGGCTCATCCTTTGGAGTGGATGAAGTTCTTCTTTTATAAGTATGCCAAGTATGAATTTGCCGGATTCCAAAAGCAAGCCATCAAACGGTTACTGAGTCATGCTGACGGTAACTGGTACGAAGTGTTGTCCTGGGCACGTGAGTTGGCAAAAAGCACGATTGTGATGTTTATCATCATCTACCTGGTGATGACCGGTAGAAAACGAAACATTCTGCTCGTATCTGCCACTCAAGACGGAGCCATCAAATTACTCAACCAGTATCGCGGGCAGTTTGAGGCCAACGAGCGACTGCGTTATTTCTACGGTGAGTTGGTGGGGCTTAAATGGACGGAGGATCATTTCATTACCTCAAATAAAGCCTCCTTTATCGCCTTGGGTGCCCGGCAATCACCCCGTGGTATCAAGCTGGATGAACTGCGTCCGGATACCCTTCTGATGGATGATTACGATACGGATGAAGAGTGCCGCAACCCTGAAATTGTAAACAACAAATGGAATTGGTTTGAACAAGCACTCTATTTTACCCGCTCTTGGAGTGAATCGCTCCTAACCATCTGGACAGGCAATATCATTGCCAAAGATTGCTGCGTGGCACGTGCGGGGAAAAAAGCCAGGGAACTGGCCGACCGCGAACGCCCCATCGGACATTGGGATATTATCAATATTCGTATGGTGGATATCAATCACCCCGACCCGAAAGCTGATTTTGAGTTTGGCACATCCGTTTGGCCGGAAAAGAACTCCGAAGAGACTATTGACGACGTACAGGCTCAGGTTAGCATTGCATCGGTGCAGAAAGAGTGCTACAATAACCCCGTGGTAGAAGGCAAGTACTTCATGGAAATAAAGTGGGGGGAAACACCGCCTATCTCAAAATTCCCGTTCTTGATTAGCTACGGCGACCCAGCACCCAGTAATAAGTTGGGCAAGAAGAGCGCCAAAAACTCACTTAAAGCCAACTTCATCGTAGGCGTACTCGATGGGGTTCTCTATGTCTTTACGGGCTATCTGGAACACGTTATCAACGATGAGTTCGTGAATTGGTACTACTACCAAAATGACTACGTGCACGGACGTACGCAGCTGCATAACTACATTGAGAACAACAAGTTGCAAGACCCATTTTACGAACAGGTATTCGTTCCGCTCTTCTTGGTAAAAGGTAAAGAGCGTGGATACTACATATCCATCTCTCCCGATACCCGGGTAAAGCCGGATAAATTTCAACGTATTGAGGGTAATCTGGAGCCTGTCAATCGTGCCGGACGCATGGTGTTCAATATCAAAGAAAAGGATAACCCGCACATGAAACGGCTCGAAGAGCAGTTCTTACTGTTTGATGACGGACTACCCGCACCCGCCGACGGACCCGATGCCATAGAAGGCGCTTACTTTAAAGCACAGGAAAAGATGATGACTCTCACCGCAGGAGGCTATTGGGTAGGACACAAAGCCCCCAACAAGAAACGCATATAAACCAATTATTTCAATAACTTATGGCCTACTTAGAATTAGAAGAACTCTACACACACATTTACGAAGAGAATGTGTTGACCATTTCTCGGGGAGATGATGCTGTCCCCCTGTCCGCTATCGATGCGGCAATGGCAGAGGCACGCGGCTATCTTGACCGATTCGATGTACAGAAAATTTTCGATGCTAGAGGCAACGAACGCAATGCACTCTTACTGGTGTTTGTGAAAGATATTGCCGCCTGGCATTTCGTCAACCTATGCAATGCCGGGGTAGACCTCGACTTGCGCGAAAAGCGGTATGACCGAGCCGTGCAATGGCTCAAAGAGGTACAACGCGGAAACGTAAACCCCTACTTCCCACCCAAAACCCAAAGTGATACGGCGTGCTGCCAGCCGGTCATCGGTCCCATAGTATTTGGCAGTAATCCTAAACGCGATAACCATTTCTAAAATTATGGCAAATAAAAAAGAAATAAAAAAGGTACCGGGAAAATCTCCCGTTCCTATCTACAACCAGATATTGGTACAACCTGTGCGCAGGGGCATCAACGATATAGGTTCCTGGAAATCGGCACTGCGTGCAGCCGATATTGGACTGCGCAGCCAGTTGTATGATCTTTATGAAGAGGTATTGATAGACGGTGTTGTAACCGATGCCATCAACAAACGAATTGATTCAATTACTGATTGCGATATCAACTTTACTATCAACAAGAACGAGATACCCGAAATCAATGAACTGATGGACACGATTGAGTTTGAGGAAATGTTAAAGGAGATCATGTGGTCATTATTTAAAGGAATCAGTCTGGACGAATTCAGTTTTGTCGATGGATTTAAGTTCCACAGTATCCCTCGCAAACACATCCTGCCCAAAAAGAAAGAGATCATCCTGCAAACGTGTGATACTTCCGGTATATCCTATGCCGACAATGACCTGATGATTCAGTGGGGCAACGATGATGATTTAGGGCTACTACTCAAAGTGGCACCCTATATGATTTATAAACGGGGTGGTTTTGGCGATTATGCACAATTTGTCGAGCTCTTTGGTATGCCCCAACGCATCGGCAAGTACAACAGCATGGACGAACAGAGCCGTCGATTGCTCATCAGGGCATTCGAGGAGGCGGGTTCGGCTCCTTACCTGGTGATCCCCAAAGAGAGTGAGGTGGAACAAAGCACACTGACCGGAAGCGTCAATGGTGCGCTGTATAATGACTTCCGCAATGCTTGCAACGAGGAGATACTTATCACTATTCTGGGGCAAACCATGACAACCAAAGACGGAGCTTCACTCTCCCAAAGTAAGGTTCATATGCAGGTGCAGGAGAATAAGCATCGTTCCGACCGTCGGTTCGTTATCCGAATGCTGAACAAATACTTTGTACCTATGCTCGAGCGGCGTGGATATCCGGTGCATGGCGGAAAGTTCAGTTTTGTAGACAAGAAGGATGAGATCAAAGTCGAAGAGTTGAAAACCATTACTACGATGATACCCGTTCCACACTCGTACGTGTACGAAAAATACGGTATACCACAACCCAAAGAGGGAGAGCCGGTAGTCACCGTCCAGCAACCAGGCACCGGGATAGTGAAAGAGGAAGAGTCGGAAGAAGGGGAAGAAAAGAAAGGCAAAGAGCCGATTGAAAACACCGATCACGAACGTAACTTCTTCATCCGTTTATGGGATTTTTTCGTAGCTGCCCCGCGGGACGGGGCAATTGGAAAAGTCCGCATGAATGATGCATCACTGGAAGAAACGTTGATTGCCGGTGTGGCTGCGGGCGAGATCGACACCTTTCATCCGGGGCTGTTTGAGTTTATCGCTTCCGACCTTTTAAATGCCGTACAAACAGTGCTCAAACAAGAGGTGAACAATATCGATACCGGCATTGCTTACAATGCCCCCGATAATGTGTTTCGCACCGCAATGGAAACCAACCTGTTTCACTTCTCTGCCGCTAAAACGTTGGCAGAGATTCAAGAATTGAACCGGCTGTTTCGCGAAAGTAAGAACTTCGAGGAGTTCCACCGACGGGCTAAAGAGGTAACCAATGTATTTAACAAGACGTGGCAAAAGACAGAATACGACACAGCCTTGCTGACAGCTGAAGCAGCATCCAATTATCGCCGGTTGATGGGTAAAGTGAAGACATTCCCTTATTGGGAGTATCGTACAGCCGGAGACGAAAAGGTACGTGTCAGCCACGAACGGCTCAACGGAATGACGTTACACCACAGTGACCCTCGATGGAACCGACTGTTTCCACCCAACGACTGGCGTTGCCGCTGCCGGGTAGTTCCCCGCATGGCCTACGAAGTAAAACCGGAGATGTTGGCGGAGATGAAGAAGCGTGCGGACGACTTCTTCGATACAGCTGAATGGAAACAAGCAGCAGCCCAAGGATGGGGGGTGAATCGTGGCAAAACCGCAGAAGTGTTCAGTGCGAACCAGATGTATATTCGAAAATTCCCCAATCAAGCAGCTAGATACCTGGATAAATTGACAGCTGACAAATGGGGAATGGAAAGTGTACCCAAACAGATGGAAAAAGCAATGCAACCGATACCTATACAAGAGAAAACGGCATCTACCATTTGGAAGCGGACAGCCAACGAAGGTGTGATTTCATTACCGGATTATCGGGGACGCATCATTGTACTGGAAAAGAAACAGTTCGACAGCCATACTACGGGAAAGGGTTCCGACAACCGCATTGTATACTGGGATGCCATGTGTGAAACCTTACTGAACCCCGACGAAGTTTGGTTAAACGATGACATCAAAAAGAATGTGTACGATACCTACAGTCTGATACGGTACTACCAAGATGGGGTTATTGTAGCCAACTACCGGATAGAAGAAGATAAACTGGTTTTAAAAACATGGTACCTGATGCGAACCTCAAAAGACCCCAATAAACGGATAGACTTGAAAAAGATTTGGGACAAGCGTCGCCACGGGTTGCTCATAAAAAAAGCGGAGAAATAACTCTCCGCCTTGTATGGGTTGCACTGTCCGCACGCTGTCAAAGATCAGACTTCGGGTATTTCCCGCCATACACCGGGACAAATCGCCTAAATTACATCCGTTCGAACAGACTTCTGTTTGCAAATATACAATAAAAAAATCAGTAACAATGAAGATTAACATTGAAAAAGAACTGTTTACCTTGAAGAATGAGATTTTAGATGCAGTGCCTGACATCATCGCCGAAACAGCTGTGGAGTATTTTCAAGACACGTTTCGTAAAAAGGCTTTCGATGGGGCTCCGTGGCCGAACTTCTCACCGGGCTATAAACATCGCACCAACGGTTCGTTGCTGATTGACTCTGCTTCGCTGTTGAATAGCGTCCGTCCCAGTCTTATTAGCCGTGATCTTGTGATAATCTCCGCCGGAAATGAGAAGGTACCTTATGCCCGGGCACACAACGAAGGATTTGTAGGAAGTGTGGTGGTGCCTACACATAAGCGCACATCGAAGAATGGAAAAGTGTATAGCGTAAAACAACACTCCATGAGTATGCGACTACCACAGCGTCAGTTTCTAGGTGATGCAAAGGAACTGCAACAACAGCTACATTACCGCATCGAAGGGTTTATAAACTCACTAAACAAATAATAAAGAGATGAAAAAGAAGTACTTCAATGATGTTTTGGCAAGGTTGGAAGAGACCGTGCCTGCCCTACGTTGGATTGATGCCGATGAAGGACAACTGAACTTTAGCGACAGCCGCCCACCCATTGCGTTTCCCGGTTGCCTGGTTGAAATGAATGTGGCCGGTTGCGAGAATATCTCTGTCGACCCGCGAGCCCCGCAACGCATAGAGTTACGATTCAACCTAAAGGTCGCTTTTAATGATTGCGCCTCGTTCAATACCAAATCCCCTGTAATGGTGCGTCAAAAGGCAAACGAACGATTCGATGTACTCGAAAGTATTCACAGTACGCTACAAGGATGGCGAACAGAAGATTGTATAAAAGCATTCAGCCGTGTGAGCGTGAAAGATGAAAAACGGCCGGATGGGCTGAAAGTGTATAATTGTTTATATACAGCTTTCTTTATGGATAGGATAGAGTAATCAGAACCGCCAACTGGGATACATTTTTTGTAATTGCCGGGCAGTAGTACGATTGCGACAAAGCTCCTCGAAATAGTCAGCCTGTTTTGCCCAGGCGTTATTTATGGTTCTTTCTTCCACACAAAACTCTTCATCCGAAAGGGTGACAAGTACATCATCCAATCGCTTGCGTACTATCTCACGCCAGTAATAGAGGCGGGCCACAATCATGCGATCGCGTATATCCAACCTCTCTTTACGGTTCATGGCTTTCCTTTTAAGTGGCATCGTGGCAACGCGCTTACGCTTTGCCAGCTGCTCTTGCGAGAGTCCGTTGGGATACTCTTGCCGATTGTCTTCAAAAAGGTATAGCTGATTGGCCATAATTTATTAATACTGTGGTTTTGGATTATCACAAAATTACAAAGAAAACCTTGAGTAGGAATAATTTTAGATAAAAAAATACCACTTCACACCTCTATTAAACAAAAATCGACGTAGGATACATATATCTTACGTCGATTCCGGTACTTGTTTTCAATTTACTTAATCCTCATCGGGTCGCGCGAATACGTAACCTAAAAAGATTAACTCTATAGCCAAAATAGCAATTCCAAACTTAACAGACAGACCAAAAGCTCCTATTACCATCATAGCCATAAGCACAATTAATCCGACTACAAACATGATCTTACCAATCTTTTCAATCAGAAATTATTCTTTGTTATTATTTTCTGAAAAACATATCTCCTGAGATTGAACGTGCAGTATCATCATTGGTTAACCGGATGTAGCGGAAGAAGTTCTGCTCGCTTCGATGTCCGGTTAACCGCATGATTTCAAGAGTCTTCATTCTTCCGGTCAAATACATATTAGTGGCGGCCGATCGGCGGGCGGTGTGGCTGCTTATCAGTTCCCATTTTTCACGGGTGTTGGTAATAAGCTTGCCGCCTTTGGTACACGAATAGGTGATTTTATCAGTCAACCCTACTTCGCGCATAACTAATTTCAGGTATTTGTTGAAATGCTGAATGCATAGTTGACAGGGAATATGTCCTCCGTATTTTTCAAATATCTCTTTGACGTAGTCGTGAATGGGGACTTTCACATCCACATTTGTCTTTTTGGTACGTTTTACGATGTATCCATCAATCAGGTTTTGATTTGTTAAAGTTGAGTAGTCGGAATAACGAAGTGCGGTAAGACAGCCGATAACGAAAAGGTCGCGGATGCGTTCCTTGGCTTTTCTCTTATCTTGATGCTCGAATTTATAATAATAGATTCTTGTGATCTCGTTCATTGAAAGGAAGGTGGCAAAAGTAGGCTCTTCCTCTAAATCCACTTCGTTGTACGTTGTATCTACTGCATAATTGTATTGGCCGGCCCGCCTAACCAATGATTGGATTTTCTGTATATATCCGACAATGGTGTTGTGCATCAATCCCCGATTTTCCAAGTAAATAATGAAATCATCCAAAAACTCTTCAGTGATTGAGTTTGTGTAGATATCACAGTTGTATAACTCGGAAAATCGGTCGATATGATTGATTATAGCGTCATACACGGCTGCATAGTGTTCAGACTTGCGTCTGCTTCTCCTTTCAAGTGTTTCCCTGGCAAACGATGTAAAGTATATGCCTTCGAGTGGTTTGCTTTGGCGGAAATGATTTATATAGTCCTTTCTTGGCTTTGCCTCACGGACAGCATAGGATACGGCTAATATGGCTTTGAGTGTTTTAAAAGTTATTTATCTACTTTATACAACCTTGCCCCTGTTTTCTCTTTTACCCTTAGCAGGAACTCTGCCGAGCGATCACTATCCACGACCAACTTAACCGCTGTAACTCCTTCCGTTTTCGGAGCTTGTATGAGTAATGAACAGGGTTTATCGCAATACAGCCAGTAGTATATCAGTTCGGATAGGTAACTATCACCAATTTGGACGATATAGTTAACAGGTGGGCGTTGCATAGTTAGCTATCTGCTTTCCATTCAATGGTAACCACTGCTTTCAATTTCCCGGTACCACCACAAACAGAACAGGGCTCTTTTATCCGATCTCCATCTTTATCTTCTTTCCAATGCCAACCATTGCCTTGACAGCCCGAACATGAGAACCCGTTGAATTCTTGCTGCTCTTTATGATGTACGTCTGCGAAGAGAGGCGCTGACAAAAGCAGCGCCTGTTGTTTCATACTCATTATGCTTCGGCATTTGATTGGTTACTCGATGACTGATCAGTGTACGGGTATACATCCATGATCTTTGTTTCAGATACCGATTCAACCTGATAACTGGCCATTGTTCCTTGCATCCCTTTGTCGAGGTTCTTTTTGGCGGTATCTACATCCGAAGCTTGTACCAAGACGTTGACAGCCTGGCGACGTTCGGCACCACTCTTTTTGTCAAGTGTGATGTAGATCAATTTGCATTTAAACCAGCGGTCTTCCGATTCCTCATCGCTGGGAAACAGCTCACTGTACTTAGCAGGTGTAATATTGACTACCGTAAATTCTCCTGTAATATAATGAGTCATCTCTTCGATGATACGTGCTTCGGCTTCGGTGAAGCTAAGCGCGTCTACCAGATAGGGTTCGGTTACTTTCTTGTTGAACCCGTTATCCATTACCTTCTCGTAACGGATTTTACATTCCATCCAATTGTGCATTGCCATATTGTTAAATTTTTAATTGTTGATTTTTACCTTTATGTAAATCGATACCAGTATTCGACCGGAACGCTTAATAAACAGGGCTGTTTTACCTTGATCCGTTACCAGTTCCGTAGTAACACTGCTTTTTACTTGCAACCCCTTGAGGTCTGTATTAAGAATCCACTGTATCCACTCATAGTCTTCGACAGAATCACCAAATACATGATTATTATTTATACCGTCCAGAGTGGTGTTCAGTAGGCAGGTAAGCCAAGCCGGCATTTTGTCCGGCTTGAGGTTACTCTTGTAAATAAGTTGCTTCATATATCCATCGCACTCATGGACAATGGTAGTGAACGCTCCACATCGTTCTCGTCTTTATATTTCACTTCGACAAACTGGCAAGTTGGCACCGGACGATAGGCTTCTTTGATAATGCGAAGTCCCTCAAGGAACGTATCGTCTTTCGATTCGTTGGCCATCTTTTCCAACTCAAGCACCTTATTTGCTTTCAGTGTTCCCTTCTGATCTTTGGCCAGCAAACTGGTAATAGCGTTGACCAATCGGGCAGATTTTTCGTCAGTAGCTAAGGTGGCCAGATACTCACGTACTTTTTCAATGCCAATTTCTACACTATCATCCCATCCGTCGTTCAGCCGGTTACCCACTTTGATGGAGATGCGTCCATCGCTATGTGTCAATGTACGGCTTTTACGATCCATCTTCACCTTGAAAAGGCGTTGTTGCATTGTGTCGAGTTCGGCACTTTCTTCAAAGATCGTTTGCTTCTGTTCTTGCATACATCCACTTAGCTGCTTGAGCGATTGAAAGGTACGTGTTACAAACTCATCACGCATAGCGTTATACGACTGTCTCTCACGTTGCAGATTCGCCTCTTCGGCACGTTCTTCTGCTTCGAGTTGTGCTTTTAGCTCAAGACGTTGAGCTTTGGTTAAATTACTTACATCCATACAATTTTGATTGTTTAAATGGTTCATACTTATTTATTTGAATTCTTGACTCCTATTGCACAGGCAATAGCTCCTTTTTTTCTATCGTTATGAGTAATACACTATTCCTTTATTCTCTACAGTCTTTTTCAGGACACAAACATAATGATCGAAAAACCGACACAGATATTCATCTAATTCAGGCTTTATAACAGGTTCGTATTTCTCAAAATCATGCAGTATCTTTTCTGCTACCGTATAATCTATTGCACCTTCGCAATCAGATGTTTGCAAAAACTCAATGAATGGCTTACCTATGAAGTTGTCTATGTTATTCCAAACGTGCTTTACATCCTGTTTCAAAACCACACATGATATTATATCTCTGAAAGTAGAATACTTTGAATAAAAGATATCACAGTCGGAATATAAAACGTCAGCTTTATAGCAGCCTTCTTCAACCGTAGGTATATGATTTATCGGTTCCATACCAGATGCTTGATAAACATACCACCCATCCCCAGTACTATCATATTCCTCTCTTGATATTTTATCGCCCAATTTTAGGGCATAAATACTTAATCCCATATTAGCTCCTTTCTTGTTTCTTTGGAGTAATTCTTTATTTTGCTTCTGCATGGATTCTAAGCGAGCTGCAAAACCAGTTTTCTTTTTCTGGACGTGCTGCCCATGCGACTTGTATTTATCTGTTTTTGATAACAAAAAACCTGTAAGATATACAATTAATAGAATCAAGACCGCAAGAATGATGGGTGCCCATACAGGTGATAACACCCACCACCAGGACCAATCAATATAATTTGTTAGCTTCAGTACTATAAAAACGATTGTGAGAATCCCTAAAAAAGCCGATGCCACCACCTGTTGAATTATTGCTTTTACTCATCGTATTTGTACGGTTCACCTATACACCGTAAGGTTCTAGATTATAATTATTCTTTAAAATTAGGTATTTGTAAATAGAAAGAAGTGCGAGATAGTGGAAGCCAAATACTGCTTTCTTCATTGCAAGTATTCCAACAATCGCTAGCAAATCTATCATCTAAAGCATTTGTTATTT
>NZ_HG726021.1:208813-460553 GCF_000499785.1 Bacteroides neonati
TTGAGATGCTAACCATCCGTTTACGATAGTGCCGTCAGCTGCTTTCATACAGAGGTATGCAGTAAACTTAACGACATCATCTTTCTTTAAATCAATCGGATTACCACTTTCGTCAACGCAGTCTTGGTAGAAGTAATCCTTAACTTTTTGGGGTAAGGATTTTATATCTTTAGATACGAAAGAAACATGCAACTCATCGGCAGGGCGCATGAAGATAAACATGCCTTTGCCGTTCCATCCTTGACGAGTTACAAGATTTCCTCTTTGCATAGATGCAATAGCTTGCCCAAATGTGCCGGATTCACCACTGGTTAATTCTTGGCTTTCAGCAGCACCTATAACATAAGCTGTTTCAATTTCTCCTTTGGTATAGCTACCGCTCTGATTGCATAACTTTGCTGAATATTCAGCCGATTTTTCATCTGATGTTTTCATTATGATATATGGGTTTTACAAAGCCCGCCCAAGGCTCATTTCTTTATTATTAATACTTATAATTTCCTTTGTAATCCTTTTTATTAGTGCGTTTCCTCTCTTCTTCGGTGAGGTTCGCCCTCGAATTGAGTTGCTCCAGATACATCTCATCCAACTCGTATCTACGAAGAGCAGTGTGGTATTCAGCGAGCAGATCGTCATACTCGGAAGCAGGGATATGAGCAGAACCGTTGTACAGAATGTCGGTAATAGCGTCAATTCGCTTGGCTGTTTCTGACATACGCTCGCTAATACGCTTTGTCTCGAGCTTGCGCAAGGATAAATTGTTATTGCTCAGTGCCATATTCCCTGTTCTTTTTTAAAATACTTTCCAACTTCTCACGCAAGTTCACCAACTCTTCAAAAGAGATATCGGAAAAAGGTTTTCCGGCAATAGTCGGTTGCATGCAGTAAGCATTGATCCGCTTCCAATCCGTTGTATCGACCCCTATCTTTTGCATCGTTTTTAGGCATCCGGAACGGCGACGTTTCATTAATTCGTTGCCCGTAGAAGGCTTCAATGAATCCGAATGACCATTCAGATAGCCCCAAAGATAAATAGCCTCTTTATAGCTTAATTCATTGGTATGAGAGGTGCGCCCATCGGTAAGATCAAGCAACATGGCTTCTTTTTGCTCGTTAGAGATACCTTTTCTCGCGTATAGAGCGTGTAAACGTCCTATCATTTTCTTTTCAATGGAATGTGGGTTGGTTGTTCTCATCTTATTTTCTCCTTTCGATTGATATTATACGTGAATACTTTATTACGTAGATATTGCTATAAATTACTGTTCTCCATACTTGGCCGCTCCCTCTTCCCAGATCACAAAGGATGCACCATCGGGATTAAAGCGTCCCATACATTTAGCCCGGAAACACTCGACAAATATTTTCATGCCAGCATCATAAAGACAAGTGATAGCAGGTTTCCCCTGTGGCTTACTTCCATCAGCGCGACTAACGAAAATGATCAGTTTGTCGGGATGTCTCTCTACCAATGGACGGAATCCTGTAGCTCCTTTTACAGTGTACCCGGCAGCCTGGAAACTATCAATAATATAGATATCTTCTTTTCGGGGGTCGCTCATTCGTTCATCCAGTTCTTCCATAGAAAGAGTTGCGGTGCGAAACCTGCCATCGACTTCTTGCATATTATTGCGTGCGATGTTGTTGATAAACGAAGCCTCTTTCCCTTCCTCCACACTATTGTAAAACACCTTTCCGAATCGGCAGAGATATTTGGCTAGCTGCATCACGAATGAGCTTTTACCGTTGGCACTATTCCCCCAGATACACCAAAGTCCTGTGGAAGCCGGGCAACCGAAAGCCTCTTTCCATTCGCCCGTAAAATCCATCCCCGGACGTTTTATGCGCATCAACTCGCTGGGTGAGTAGGCACGCTTGATACTTTTTTTGCGGGGCTTCTTTGTTGTTTCTTCCATGTTTATTCCTCCACTGATAGTTTTTCAATTTCAGTGTACACGCGGCGAAGCTTACCATCGCTCAGTGTTACGATCTGATTAATATTGGCTCCCTTGGGGGCATTTACTTTGGCTACAATGGTGGCCTGTGCCTTCAAGAATAGGGCACGAGTTTTTTCATCTTCAGGAGTCACCCGGTTGTAGTTGTCACCGTATCGGCTGAACATCTCTTCGTAACCAAGTGTATCACAGTTCCGGTTTCTCTGAATCTTAGCTTTCAACCCGTTGGCTCCCATCATATACCATCCGCAGGTGCGGTCGGTAGCGTTCCATAGGGCTTTGAGTTCCAGAAAGGTTTCAGCGTTCATGTCTCCGGCTTCGTCCAGAATGATCATTGGACTTTCGATGCTTCTGAGGTAATACACCAGATCATCGTACACATCGGCATACCGGCCATTACTGTTGAGACCGAATTCCTTGGCTATAAATCGGATCATGCGCATCTTAGTTTTCACCTGTCCGCAATCCACGTATATGGAATTAGGGTGGTTTTTTACATACACCTTGGCAGTGAAGGTCTTCCCGATATTAGGAATGTCGCATAACAATCCGCTTAAGCTGCTTCGCTGGCATAGCTCCAACTGTTCGGTAATGTAAACAAATACAGGGGTTTCGGCTACTTTCCAAGGGGTTTCGCGACGAATAGACACACCCAACCTACGGGATACGCTCAGCAGCAAGGCATCGCTTATCTTTCCCTCTGTGGCTCCCGAATCAATATACCCGTATACACTGGTATTGATACCTAATGCAATGGCATGTTTGTTGTTACTGGGATAGTTCTTACGATCTTCTTTGATAGCATCCAGGATGCGATTTCTAGTTTTAATTCCAAGTTCCATTATAATAGTATTTAATTGTTGTTTGAATCTAATTTTTACAATGCTGCGCGAGCGTAGCTTTTCATATAATCGGAGTTTAGGAAGGGGTTGTATTCTTCCGCGCCTTCTTCCTCTTCGTGCTCCACAGGAGCAGGTATCATCACCGCTTTGGCTTCTACGGATTCTAATGCCTCTTTTTCCTCCTTGGGGATGATGACCACCTTCTGTATCTTTTCATCCTTTACCATCTTGCGGAATTGGGAAACGTACTTCGATTGCTCGATATACTCCGTTACATCCTCATCGGTCTGCTCGCAGGTAGCTTCATTATAGGAGCCTAGCGGCTTGCATGTATCTATATATGAATCTCCCTGATAGATGTACACTTCATCAATGTTACCCTCTTCATCGGGTAGGTAATAGGCGTCTACTTTATAATCGTTGGACGCCAACGCCTCTACTACGTTCGGAGAGGATAGAGCAAACTTCCTGTTTGCCACCTGCATGTACTGCGTTCGGCGAATGGTTGTTTGCGTATGTTCACCGATGAATCGATACAGGATGGCTTTGTCCATCGGCCGTAGATCGGGGTTCATATTGTCGCACAATACCTGCCATCGGGTCATGTTCGGATACAACTTATTGTTCGGATGATTTTCATTGTTGTACTCATAAATATCCCTGATATCATCGGCTACTAATTCTTCATAGCTGAATGTCTTTTCTTTATAGGTATTATTCAGCTCATCGTACTCTTTATCGATCTTGGGGCGATTCACCTCCTTTTTATTATACCACCGACCAATACCTACATGATTGTTTTTCTCTACACCGTACTTTTTGGCACGGTTCCCGTGCTCGGCTCTCTTTTCCTGTGAGTTTCCGGGGTTACACCAACGAACGAACGGGAAAACAACACCGGCTTTCATGAGCCCGTCAGCGAAGTTGTTCACCAAATGATGCTCCACCTCTGCCTGTGCAGGCATGCACCAACCGTTACGTTCAATGGTGCGAAACATGTTGCGGACGCAATCAATGAATAAATCTACGTCTTTGGTGCGACTATGAGCATAACCGATCACACATCCACTGGTCACGTCGTATACGTAATAAGCCTTTGGGCGTTGTCCTCCGTGTGCTTTGCGTGGAAGATCGCGGTCGTCCAGTGATATTTTACTGAACGAGAAGAATGGGCTGTGCCGATTGTGGTGCGGAGTATATTTATTATTAAAATCCCACTGCGTATTGCGTAGTTTGCCCAAAAGAATTTGATTCTTGGGGTTGTTTACGTAATTCCAGATAGTGGCTTCGCTTAGTTCCAGAGGTTTTCCTTTCTTGTCGAAGAAATCCTTTCGATCGAAGAGTTCACCTGTCTGCGGATCGCAGATATCAATCTCGCCACTCATAAATTGGGTGAATAATTCGTGAATTGTATTGTTGTACGGATTCGTAGGCTGTGCGGCAATAGAGAGTATCAGTTTTTCGATCTGAACAGATACCTTACGGGTATTCTGGTTACGAAACTTCTTACTGATCAGCGCACCGTATCCGCCACTCTGAAACTGCTGTACTTTTTCTTTGAATCGTGCCGGATTACCGGGTAGAGTGTGCCCGTATTTCTCTTGGTAGTAAGCAACGGCTTCTGCCATCTCATCCCACCTCACACGACCGCCCATTGCCTTTTTCATTATTTTACGATCATTGAACAGGGAGATAACCGCACCCAGCACACTGGCGTTGGTTACGTATTCTATTTGTGTTTCGGCCGGTATGGGTTTTCCGTTGTCGAAACGGAACGAGCTGTACACTTCCCGCGCTTCTGTGTCCGGGTAGTAATGTTCGTCAAACCATTTGCGTAGTATCATATTAATTCCTTGATTAGGGTATTTTTGATTCACGAGTTGCAGGAAGCGGGATGGAATGCTGGAAACTTCGACGAGTGCATATCTTCCAAGTCCACGGGCATCCCGTACGACATTGATCTTCTCTTTGCATTTCTTTCCCGACGCCAGTTTCTTGTAGTTGCTTTCGCCCATTATAGCATCGCTCGGTTTTCCTTCGGGGGCATCGTTGCGCGTCAGGTCATCATGAGAGATGCATAATATTCCATTGTAATATTCCATATCGGTTAATATTTATATTGAGTGCAAGTCCCGGCTCCGACCCGAGATAGTAAGCCACTTTCCATACCTTAAATAATCCTATTGAAAACTGTATCCTGAAAACCGGAAAGGTCTTAGCTTGCTTGTTTTGTTACTTCATGCAAATTCCATATTCTTTGATCTGAGAGATATCCCGTCTAAACTGTTTTATAACTCTTGTTTGCATCCATATTGCCAAATGAGGTAAGAATATGATAATAAATAGCCTGGTTAGCTTCATTACTCGGCCCTCCTTTCTTCATCCCAAGCTCTGCTAAGCAGCATCAATACTGCCAACAATACGATTACCGATGCGGATAACGCATCCTTACGACTAACCTCAATACCATCAGCCAGGTACAATGCCATAAACATCGCTACTACGGCTGCTACATTCTGAATCCAACGTAATGTTTTCATGATTTTACATTTTATTTAAAAACCGATCTTTTAATATCTCACGTTCCTGATCGCTCATCGGGAAAATATCCACGGACGGAATTTGGGTAAATTCACTTCTGATTACCGTCATTGTTATACTGCGTGCTAGTTCAAGTTTTCGCTCGCCTTCCTCACTGAGTTTCCATGCGGGGTGGTACTGTTCCAACTTTTCGACCTCTACCTTTTTGCCGTCATTGTAGGCAAGGATATGGGGATATGTCACACAGCAGCAACCATCGCTCAATTCAGCACCGATCAACACATTCCAATATGAATTACGGCCACTTTTGCTACCAATGGCAGACCACACGTCAAAAATCACAAATTGGGGAACACCCTCCTGATCGTACCCATCTACCACTACCACCTTGGCGTTGGCAGATGCCAATTTCTTGCACTCTTCTTTCCAGTAAATCATAATATGTACTATTTAAAAGTTACTACTTTTACCACATTACCTTTGGAGTCCAGTATCTTAGTTGATCTAACCTCCGATCCGGAATCACTCAGCAACTTTGCACCTAGTTCGCAAATAGCGACACTTCTCATTTGTGCAGCCTTTAGGCTGTTGCGTTTAAAACTCATGGCCAGGCTGACAGCCGATTTTTTCACACCGAACACTTTTGCCAAATAGGCATAAGCCTCACCTTTCTTTTTGGGGTCTTCCCAGTCAATTCTTTGCATATATCTACTTTTTTACGTTTGTTAGCTTATCAATCATTTCAGAAGCGTGTTCTAAAACCTTTTCCATACTTATTATTATTTAGAGTTTAATTCTTATCTTTGGACGATGTAAACCGATTTCACTGCGTTGCCGATGTAGGTGCTTGGTGTGGTAAGCATTGGGTTACCGTTGGCAGCAGTAGAATAGCGTACATGAAAGAATTGAGATGTACCCGGTATACCTTGTGATCCTGTAGGACCCGTTGCCCCTGTTGGGCCTACCGCTCCGGTGGCACCTGTTGCGCCAGTATCGCCCTTTGATATAGATTTGAGCCAGTCCGTAGCATTGTCGCCCGGCACTTGCGTAGTAAAGCTTTCGGCGATACAAATCCATGTACTGCCATTATGAGTTACTTCGTCGTAATAATAGTATTTTCCGGCTATCCAATCACCCTTAAATACAGGAACGGGCACTTCGGTGGTACCATCGGCAGAAAGTACACGAATAGACCCGGTAGCATAGATGTTACGCAAATAGGCACTATGCCCGGTCATATCGATACCGAATAGCTTCAAATTGGATAAATCCCCCAATTGCATCATCACCATATCTTTGGTAATCTCCCAGTTATTCACCCCGGACAAATAACGCTGATAGGTACGTGTGGTATATGCCGATGTTTGACGCTCTTTGTCTGTAAAGTTACCATACGCCACAAAGTGCATCGCTTTCTGTGGATGAAAATCGTAATCGGTGCGAAGGGTATATTTATACTTTCCTTCTTCAATCTTTTCAACGATGCGGAAGTAGGCAGTCTGAAAGCCTGTGTTGTTATTGAACTTTGCTTTGCAAATGTCGTCTATCGCAATAGCCGCCAGCTCTCCCGGTTCAAGTTTCATCGTAATGATGCGATTAGCTGTATCTACCTCGGCGATAATACCGCCACCCGGAGCACTCCATTGTTCACCGGAAACAACGGTTACTCGATTGTATCGTAACTCAGGTACTTCAAGAAAGTCACGTAAACGAAGTGATCCGGCATCAATATCCCCTTTTTTGTTGATAGCCCATCCGATTAGTTTTTCGACGTAATCGAATGAAGAGAGGTCACCGGAAAAGGTTGCATCTTTCGCAATGATCCTTTCTAATGCTTCAAGTAGATTGAACTCACCCTTTGCGCCTTTTACCTTATCAGTGGCGGTTACATTCGTAACATTCACCTGTACCGCGTCAACTAACTTTGCAGAGATTGTTTCAAGGACACGCAAGTAGTCAATATCCGCACCACCTGTGACGTTTAACCCCTTCTTTAACTTTGCCAGTTCTTCGGCAATGAGGCTATCAACGGTTAAACCACTCCTTATTTCAGCACCACCCAACAGCTTTAATAGGAAATCGGTTTGCTCGGGGCCGGTCTTGGATAAGAAGAGTTTCTTTAGCTCTTCATTGTTGTTCAATATCTCTGCTAGAGTACGTACAGCAGAAAGTACATTACTATCTGATGGAATAGTATCGTCTTCTTTTTTAATAACATATACAGCCGATGCACCACTGGAAGAGCTTCCTCCACTGACCGAGCCACCGCTATATGTTTGCCCCTTATAGGTAAGTGACTCTACCTTCTCTTCTAAGGCTGCTATCCTTGAATATGCAACAGTTTCTCCTACCGTATAGGTTGGATGATCGTAAGGAAAATCAAGAGAGTACTCGTACCCAATAATACGCGATTGTCTACCGTTGTCGAAATAGGTCTTATTGATAAGATTTACCTTATTCCCGATAGGGAAGTTCTTGTACTTACCGTTGTTGTAAATGAAGTTAGGTGCCATCTTGCAGTCGTATGTAGATGGGTCTATCTTTGACTTATCTACATATTCTTGTGCTCTCTTGAGTAACTCTGCCTCGGCATTAGGGATCATTGTGTTAAGTACGAACTCAGGGTCAAAACCATATAGAACGTATTTGTCACCGTCTTTTGGTGCGGCCATGATATCAGGTAGTTGGCGACCGTAATCCTCATTGGGCTTGATTTCGAATTGCTGCTCTTCCGGGTTTTCCTTCTCGTTTGGGTTAAATATAACAGCAAAATCCAAACCGTTCAACGCTCCTGATTGAAACTTAATCCTAAGTTCCTTCCCTCGAATCATATAGGTATTCGAGAAGATAAAGCTATTATCAGAATCATTAAACAAATACGCATCGTATTTATCGGCCTCATCCTTAGAACCTTCGGGTAAACGTTTATCTGCATGGACGCCGGCCATTATACCAACCCTATGAGGAAACACATCATCAAAAGTTACAATCTCCTCGACACGTTCTTCCTGGCTCATGTTCTCGTACGCATCCACGTAACTTATTCCTTCAGGAAGCATCAAGCGTGTTGTTACGACACCTTCAACCGTTTGTTCTGTATTTGGCTTAGAGAAGTGAGAAGCCGGCACCTTAGACCTAATGATATTTTCAATAGTATAGGTATCTCCAGTTGAAACAGTAGAGCCTTTAGGTAGTTGAATAACGTTCTTCTTACCTAGAATCTCAGGATAGTAAAGACACGTGTATTTCGTACCTTTACTTAAACCAGAAAGAATCTCTATTGATGTGTTGTATCGTATTCTTTCTACCCAAATATTAGACTTCCCTTCACAAGACACGTCAAGTCTGTTCATATATGGGGTGCCATCCAGATTATATATGTCTAGGCAGAGTGTCGTACCTCCAGATAGATCATTCGTTGTAATGTCAAAAGTTTCTTTTGCGTCTAAGTATGTCCAACCATTACCGGCTGCAACGATATTTACATTCTTTAGCGACTTTACGATAGTCCGTCTGGCTCCGACAATGGTCGATCCTTTATAAGTAACCTCGATTACTACGTCTATATTCACGTTAACGGGGATATAATCGTTACCTGGACGGTACCTTGAAGCCATCTTTATAGATAACTCAGTGAAATCAATAGCGTACGAACCAGCGGGTAAATCTGCTGGAGCACTATTCTTAAGCGCAAGTTTTCCATTAGATACAGAATATGCTTGCGTTTGATCAACGGTAGTTGCAGTTGGCGTAATCTTGCTGCTTGCAGGGAAATAAGCCCCTTCTAACTTTCGTTTTTCATCGTGTACAAACAATCCGTCAACGGTCGCATCAAACACCAAGGGCTTACGATAAGACAGTGGAATATTCTTCGTTCCTCCGAAGGCATATACACGTGTGGCATAGTTTGTCTTACTATCACTGCGAGACATTGACAGAACATTAGTGGTGGAATCAAAAGCCACTGCCTCTCCATGCTCACAACGTCCAAAATGGATCTCTTCATTTATGATCCACCATTCACAGCCCCACGCTTCTGCCATTTTCGTAAGAGCATCTATAAGATTCATGCTTTCATATACGATCATCTTAGATGACTTCTCTACGGTCTGATCAATTTTAGGTTCAAATGGTTTTCCTTTGTATGTATATCCAAGTGTGGATAGGTTTTTTAAAAACACATTCAAATGGATATCGAGCGTTGCCGTTAGATTCCAACCGGCTTCGCTTCCACCCACTTCGGGAGAGTAGAAGAACTTCTTATTCTTCCACTTCCAGTAATAAGCATCCAAGCGAAGTTCGTAATCATACCCACCGTTGGTTTCATTATATATAGGCTTCTGTAAGTCTACGAGTTCAAACAAGCCTATCTCATTATCGATATAGTCACCTAGCTTGAATGAGATAGGGTTCTCTACACTGAACCTAAGAGATACGTAGTCCTCTTTCATCAATGTATGCCTTCTCTTACTACCTTGATTGATCGGAGTAGAGAAACGAATATTGCCGGATATGTCTTTTATGTCAATCATACCCCAAAGTTCGTATATAAAAAAAGGAAGCCACAATAAATGAGGCTTCCATATACGACATTCGCAACATTGTCGTAAATTAAACTTTTTCAGCGTCTCTGTTTGCTGGATTTTACCGATATACGATTAATTTAAGCTTCATATATAGGCGATGTATGCATTTAAATATTACATTTGCACAAACTTTTTACAAAATCATATACGAAAGATCGTCAATAATGCCTTTCAAGAGATCAAGAGCTTATGTAATCAATAGTAAGGAGGATATTAAGAAGTTGGCGGAAAATTTATAAACCAATAAAACCAATACTATGGACTTAAACATAATCGATATTAGCTTATTATCTGCTCTAATTGCAGGTATTTCAGGTGCTATTTCCTCATTTATAGTAACTAAATTACAATTAAATCAAAAAACAAAAATTTGGAATAGCGAATTTGCTGTAAATTATTCAAAATTGTATTCTAATGATCCACCAGCAACAAAAGTTTTGTTAAAACAATTCTCCATAGGATTAATTATACATATAGATGAAATGGAACGAACTATTAACAAATATTATATTCCAAATCAGTTTAAATTATCCATAGGGAGAAACGTTGATAATGATATAATTTGCAATGATAATTATGCGTCAAGAGATCACGGACTTTTTTTCAGTAAAGGACATAGTGTTTATTATCAAGACCTATCACCTTTGCATAAAACGAAAATTAATGAAAAAGAAATAATAAAATGCTGTAAGCTCAATAATAAAGATAAAATCAAAATTGGAAATAGCATCTTTGAATACATACAACTTAAGTAAAAACCGAAGGAACCTGGATTCCTCTTTACCCACCAAGCACCCGCACAGGTCGGCAAAACTATGTGCGAGCGTTTATATAGTACAAATGCTATTCTAACTTAACTTTGCAAAATAACCATCATAAAAAAACTAGCTATGATTAAAGAGTTTGCCTTTTCGTATTCAGAGTTGATTGTCGGATTTTTAACCTTTACATCTGTTCTTTTGGGATGTATAATTAAAATCCAGCATGATAAAATATCAGCAATAAAAGACCAAATTTCAGATAAGAAATACCGTGTATACAATGAAGTATTCTCAATTTTCTTCGATATTATGAGAGAAGGAAAAGGGTACAAGAAGTTTAAGCCAAACGATTTACCAGATAGAATCATTAATGTAAAGAAGGACTTACTTATTTATGGAACGGACGAAATCATAAGGAAATTTACAGAATGGAATGTCAACTGCGACAGTCCTAATCAACTACAAAACTTCCAGAACTATCTATCTTTATTCATCCTCATAAGAAAAGATATGGGATACCAAAAGAGTAAATTAACCGCGAAAGATATTCTAAGAATCATAATGGGAAACGATAAAGAATACAGTAATTTCTTGGAATTAATGAAATGATCTACATACATATAGTTCATTTAGATACTCTGAACAAAGATATTCTTCCAATTGTTATAGTGGTAGAGAAATTAATGCTATTAAAGGTGTAAACATCATTAATAAAGCTGATATTCTATGAGAAAATGGTTAAACTTTTTATAGTAGTGATGATTTTGATGCTATTGTTATTGTTATTTTTATAAAAACAACTATATTTGCATTATAGAAACGAAGCAACGTAACTAACATTACTTTAAGGCATTTATTTATGCCTTAATAATACAAAAATGGAGGATATTAGACTAAAACAGTAAAAGGATTATTCCTCTAAACATGATGATAAACTTGATTCCACAAATGGAAATACAAGTTAGAAATTTGTATTACTTGATGTTTATAAAGAAAAATTCTGATATTTTTTTTGAATTTTTCTTATTTATTCGTTATAATAAGTCCTTTGATTGTATGCAATTTTGCTATATATGAACGAATTATATGATAAATCTGAGATAAATTTAGAGGCAGCAGAAAAGCTACATCAAGCGGGGTTGTATGATTCTGTTTGTCACCCTTCCTATTATTCATGTTTGCAACTTATGAGTCATAAGTTAATAAGAAAAGGCGTTTCCCTTAGTACTCAAGGGACAATTTCAAGTTCAACTTACCATGGTAGTTCTCATAAATGTTTAATATATGAAACATGTAAATTCTTAAGTTTTGAAGGAGTTAGAGATAGACAAAACTACACTAACAACATCAAACAGCTAAAAGAAAAAAGAGAAAATGCCGACTATCATGAGAAGAGAATTTCTCATGACCAAAGTAAGGAATGTATCAGATTAGCAAAAGAAATAAGATCAAAAATAAATTCAATATAATTATGGATGAAAGAATAGATAAAATCAAGATATTTTTAATTGAGATGAATTCTCAATTTAAAAAACTAAAATTTAGATGTGGATACGGTTCTTCAAACCATACATTTATAATAGAAGTAAAGCCTTTGTCAGAATTTAACAATAACGAAAATTATGCAAAGGAGGAATTTCTTTTTACTACTCAATTTGATATTGATTATTCTGATTATGATATAATATTTGTATCCGAAGAGGGCTTATGTAAAGTTAACGATGTCTTATTTGAAATTGGATATGAATCTCCTATAGAATATAAGAAAAATAATCAGATTTTTGAATTTAATTATGATGATTGGGTTATGGAAGAAAAAGCGGGTGAAATTAATTACGCATTAGCAGCATAATTATGGAAAAAGTAAACAATTCCGAATTTCGATTCGATGGATATTTAATAAAAGAATCATCTATCAAGATAAATAAAGAAGTGAATGATAGCACTGAATTGGGAATATCAATTATTCCGAGTGGAGTACGATATAAAGAGAAGTTTGTTTTAACTCTTGAGGTTTCTATAAAAGATAGAACAGGTGATTTTTGTGTAGATTTAACCGTAGATGGCTCCTTTATCTTCAAGGAAGATTTAGAAAACAATAAACTAGGTATATTTTTTACAGCAAATGCTCCCGCATTGATATTTCCTTATATCAGAGCATATGTTTGTATGCTTACATCATTATCTGGAGCAGGAAGTGTAGTTCTTCCAACTCTAAACTTAGTAGATGTTGGTAGAGAATTAGCTACAAAGATTAATAATCAAGTTGAATAAATCAAATAGGCGGACTAACCATCCGCCTATTTTTATCTTCGACCTTCCGAACTTGGATTTGGTTCGTTAAACTTACACGAAATCTTCGAAAACGTCCGTTCGGTATTCATCGCAAACGTGACAGATTTTCCATAAGTAAGCCGATAGGTCTCGCCAAGAACTGGCACTTCAATAATTATCAGACCTTTTGAAAGTTCCTCTTTGAACTTCTTACACTTAACAAGATAATCCCCAGGAGAATCCCCCTCTAAATTGAAAGTGAGTGTTATATCTCGTTCGTCCACTTTTGGATTATTGTAAATTACTTGCTTGCCACCCGTCAAGCGAGATTTGTTCTCAACAAAATCCTTTATAGGAGCAGGGGAAAAGATTGCATCTAAGAACCCCTCTCCCATCTTAATGCCGTATTCTAAAAAGGCGTCTTTACCATTGATTATTAACTCATTCATAATATCACTACTGTTTCGTCTTTGATAACTTCTACTTCGCAACTACCGATATTCACCAAGAGAATAACGGTATAGTTTGAAGCCGTAACCTTCGCCTTAGCTCCGTGCATGAGAATCACCTTATGAACTCTAGTGTTATCACTGAAAATAAGTTCCCCTTCGGTATTCCCGATTAGTGCAACGTTATCATCATTAGACAACCTGACGGCTCCAGCGTCCACGTGTACGCCATAATTCTCTATCTCGCCACTCATTCCTCGGAACATCTCAAGCGTAGGAAAACTGTTTTCTTCGCAAAATTCACGTCCTTGTGGAGTGAAGAAAAGCCATGAAAGACTTTTCCAATCACTTACTTCAGCCGATTTACTACAAGCTCCATAGAGCAATGCTGATTTCATAATATCATCTACTGTTTTCATATCCTGCCTGTATTACGTTTAACCTCTGCTATATCTGACTTTATATCTTTTAGGTGTTTGGCCGATTCACCGGTATTCTCTGAAATCTGCAACAATTCAATATAAGAATTTGCGAGAATAGTACGTGTTTCGTCAGCTATATCCCTTGTTTCGGTACTCACAAAAAGAATGGCATCAGTTTTCGCAGAAAGAATCTCCAAAGACTGAGCTTGAAGAATCCCTTGATTCTTTATCTCTTCATTTGATATCTGCAAAGCTGTAAACCTTCCGTTCAATTCATCCCCAGTGTCTTGCGACATAGCTTGAAAAGTTCCTTTGGTTGAATCTTGTGATGATTTATCATCCTTCATCAAGCTATCGGCCCAACCGAACTGTTTGTCAAGCTCTTTTTGTAGCTCTTCGGCCATATTGTAAATATAGTTTTGCTCCCATCCGCTAAGTACGTTGTCTGCATAAAATTCTTGAAGTTTGGTTCGAATCTGTTCCATGCTTTTCGAAGACTGTATGGCCGCTTTAATGGACTCAGTTACCATCTGACGCATCATATCCTTTACCGTGTCTTTGGCTGATTTTGCTCTATTTTCGTTGGATGTCCATGTATCAGCATAGGACTGTGCAAAATTATCAATGGCAGACTTAATATCTTCACCGAAAATAGCATCGACAAGCTTTACCTTATTCTCACCGATTAGCTTATTGATATCCTCAATTTGCTTCTTCCAATCCTCTATACGGCCGCTATCTGATTTCTTTTTTTGTTCTTCCTCTGCTATCTGATTACGAATAAGAACTTTTTGTTGCTCAAGCAATGTGTTTTGTTGAGCAATCAATCTGGACGCATCTTTCGAATAAGCCTTCTCGATTGACTCCCCTAGTGTATCATACGTTTTCTCAAGAACCTCTATTTGCCCCTGTAGCACCTGTATTCTCTTTTCATTCTTGGCATCATGTATTTTTGCGAACGATGAAGCAAGAGAGGTAACCATGCCGATAGCAGCTCCGGCAGGAGCACCCCACGGACCGAATGCCGCGCCAGCTTTAGCACCGTCCATTGTGGAACTCATGGCATCCATAGCTACATCTACCCCGCTTGCAATTTCATTAAGTGCGCCACTTCCGAGTGAATCACCAAGAGATGAAAGAGATTCAGAAAGAAACTTACCGGATTGCGTCAGTTGATTCATGCCATCTGATAGGTTTGAAAGCCCTTCCTTGAACTTAACAGGGTTACTAGAGAACACCTTCTTTAGCCCAGTGGCCATCTTGCCCAAAGCAGTTTCGGCGGCATCAGCTTCTCTATTTACATTGGCTATTTCATTCTTTATTGATTCAAGTTTTTCAGGAGACTTACTTAGAATATCGAACTGCTCTTTCGTAATCCCGAACAACCCAATCCCATTACTATCAGTCTTGAACTCACCACCATTGACGTAGTCAAGCATATTCTTAGCTTCATTGGCGATCAAACGAATATCTGCCACAGTCCGCATACTCATGTCTGAGAACAGCTTGGTTATGATTGACGTTTTTCGTTGAGCTTCGTCATCTATTCCTGCAAGCAACTTCTTCGTTTCTTGGTCAATAGATTTCTTTTCCCAATCATTCTTACCTTTCTTCTTTACTTCACCGTTATCGATGATCGCTTGCCTCTTCTGTTGGTAAGTACCATACTCTATCAAATACTCGTTCAAGGCTTGCTTCTCCAACTCATAATAGGCTTTCACAGCTTTTGACTGCCTGTCAAGAGCCACTTTATACTTTTCATCCAGCTGAGTGGTGTCTATGGAGGAAAGGGAAATACCAGAACCATTAAAGGACTTCATCTTATACTGTGGGTTCTCAATCTTTTTTACGTTTTCCTTTGCGTCAAACTCCGCTTTCGCAACTTCTTTATATTTCTCAATCAAATCTTCTTTTTCCCGGTCAATAGCTTGAAGTTCTTTCTCATGATTAAGTTCCATTTGAGCGAGAGTCTTATCACCTCCTTCGTCCATCAAATCAATATAACCTTGCCAGAGTTGATTCCAAATATCCTCTGTTCTCCTGATGCGCTCACGTGCATTCTTTTCTTCAATGCCAGATACTTTATCATTTTGCTTACGAAGTTTCTCGGCAGCAGATTCTTCTTTATTATTTTTGCCAGGCATATCATAAACCTTCAACTCCTCCTGAGCCTCTTTCAGCATCTTACTTTGGCTCTTGTAATTTTGAACAACCTTGGCATCAATCCCATCAAATTTACCAGAATCAAGAAGCTTTTTCTGCTTTGAATCAATATCTGCTAAGGCTTTCTCTGCGGACTTCTTCTGATCTTCCCAATACTCTTTATTCTGAATCTTAGATTTTTCAGATTTCGGTTTATTCGCTTCGTTTTGAATTTTAACGATATCCTCAACAGCCTTGTTGGCAATCTTAACAGACTCCTCTGCAACCTTCTTTTCTTCTTCCAAACGCATCAAATACTCACCTCTACCCGGAGTATTTTTCATCTTATCAATCCGTGCATTGATATCATTAAGTTCATTTTGGCGAAGAACTGCATTTGTTTTGGCTCCTACTCTTTCTCGTCTGTTGACCTCTTCTGCAATCTGCTTGTTTAGAGAGAGTATATCCATCAACTTCAAAGTTTCTATATCCATGTTTGAGAAAACGGCTGGCATTAACTTCTGAAGTTCCTTGTATGATTTAATCTTATCGTACTGCGTAGATGTCTCACTCTTAATCACAGAGATTAGACCATCCACACCATTCTTGAGATCGTCCAATTGTTTCTTTTGATTGGAGGATGTTTCATTAAAACGTTTTTGTGCTTTCTCGGCAGCAGTAGTGCTATCGTGAAATGCCCACATTGCAGAAGCAACGCCAACAATAGCAACCGCAGCTATAACATAGGGATTCTTCAATACAGCTAAATTCAAAGCTTTTTGAGCCTTTTCAGATAGCAATAGAATATTATATTGAGCTACTTGAGCAATGGTATATCCTTTTGAGGTAGCAGCAGCAAGAGCAACGGCCGCTCTATACGCTCCGTAGGTAGCCACTAATGCCATGGTTGCCTTGCCGATCTTGTCGTAATTCTGTACAACAACCGATGCTGCCTCTATACTTCCTGCTATAAAGTCCTTATTGTGCTGTCCTATCTCATTTAACGCAGTGGTTACTGTATCTTGGAAGTTTGACATCTGACCCTCAATTGTCCCGGCAATTGATTTTGTGGTACCTGCAACTCCATCCATAGAAGCAAATTGCTCAATAGCCTTCATCACTGACTCGACAGAGCGTTCAGCCTCTATCTTCATACCACGGAATGTAAGACTCACCTTTTTCCCTTCAGTAGAAACTTGTACCCCAAACTCTTTCCAGCGTTCCGGGTTGTTTATGTCAAGGATGGCCTCGTTTAGTTGCCCCATGGGTTTGGCGGTAACATTGGCAAAGTCTCCCAATTTACCGAATGTATCAATAGTAGGAGTAACTCCACGATTTACTAATTTGATGAAATTATCCGTAAGATCATCTAACTGGAAGTTTGTTTCGGCCGCGAAAGTGGCGATATCGCTCATATACCGCTTGGCTAAAGCAGAATCTCCATTCAGTGCATTGGTTAAAACAGATTCATACTTCTGAAACATGCCGGTAACAGAAGTTATCTGCCCAAGTAGCTCCTTGACCGCATACACTCCACCAATAGATGCAAGAACTTTCTTGAAAGAGATTGACATACCACCATTGGCATCTACCACACTCTTTGTCTCATCCTTATAAAGAGCATATTCATCACGTAGCTTCTTCACAGACAAACGGGCGTTCGATTGCTCTGTCTGTAATCCAAAAAGAACAGATTTTTCTTCTTGTAAAGCCTTTCTTGCCGCATTGAGTTCGCCCAAAGCGTTGCTTGACTGCAAGGGGTTATTTCGGACAGAACGATATGCATCAGATAGCTTTCTTACATCTGCCTCCACATCTTTGATAACTACTTTCTGATTGGTTATCTTTTGCGTGAGATCATTTACCGACTGCGATGATTGATATATCTTTGTCTTAAAATCACTCTCCATTATGGCACCTGCCTTGGCGGCTTCAGTCGTTAGTTTTGTGAACTCTTGTGTAGCGGCACCAATTTGAGTCTGCAATGCTTTTGCGGCCGCTGGTGCCTTGTTCACATCCATAGACATAAGTTCCTGCTTTAGCTTGGAAATTTCCTGTCTAAGCTGAATAACGCGATCCACATCTGAACCGACTTTGAAGTATAATTTTGCCATCTACTTTTTCCTCCTTCTTCTTTCTGCCATTTCTTTTCCTGATTCTTTTTTCACAATACTACCGGTGACAATGTGTAATTTATCTTTCTGCATCAGAATTAAATTACGATAAGGGATGATCTCATAAACCTCTCTATAAGAAAGATGAAGATTCTCTATAAACGAGGATATCTGCCCTAACATGGTTTCATTACCTGCTATTTCGCTTTTGCCGCCATCCCTGTCACGTTCTTCAGACAAGCGGCACATTCGAAAAAATCATCTCCTCCGATCAATGGGATTATGTTATCTGTGGCCATTTTCAGCTCTTGCAGTGTGGCAGATTCCAACACTTTCTCAATCTTGCTAGCCTTCCATCTCCAAAATCTTACATCACCAACAATAAGAGCCGCCAACCCTTTAATGATATGGGAAGCGTTCCCGGGAATCTCACCAATTACACTCAACCTAGTATATTCGCCATCTATCCCAATTTTCGAGAATGAAGAAATAGCTCTACAAATCACCTTGATAGTTGGCGGATAAACAGTGTACACTTGCTTTCCAATCATAACGGTGACAAAGCTGTTTTCTAAAATGCTATCAGAAATTAACTCAGCTGCTTTATTCATACGATTTAATTAAAAAGGGCGAGGCAGCTTTCTCACTACTCCGCCCTTTATTATACAATACAATAGACTTTAACCAGCCGGTGTTACTTCCGAATCATCAAACCAATACTCAGAGCTTACACCAGTGATCCCCGGTTCGAGTTGAGTCGCGGATACGGCCAGACCAATAGCTTTGTCTGTGTTGGCCTGACGGGCTGAGATGGAAGCTTTAGGGAACACCAACCAAACATTATCTTCGGTTAGTGCGATAAGGCATTTATGGATATTCACCTTACCATCTGCACGCTTCCAACCGGTAGCTTTTTTATTACCATCTGAACCCGTCTCAATCACAAGACCACCCATAAGGTCAGCTTTCGTCTTATAGTCATAGGCACCGATGGTAAAGTTAATTTTCACCTCTCCCATCTTAAGATCCTCACGATATGTTTTACCAGTGAGTTGATTCGTATAAGGAGTTCTGCTTGCCTCTGTTTCTTCAACTTGCCACGTCTCACCGTGAACGTTATCTATCTCGGTAGCCGCTGCAATAATTTTCTCCAATGAGATACCTGTCAAGTCTGCTGTAACGACACTGGTTGCAGCGTACAATAATCTTTTAATTCCTACTGCGCTAATCATAACTTTACGTTTAATATTTCAAATAAAATTCTCACATTCACAAAATGACACTTCAAAGCTGTGTCCGCTTCCGTTCCGATTGAGTCGATAGAATAACGATACCTAGTTACGTCATAGGTATTTACTACATCATCCAATAGTTTGTTGGCCTGTCTCTCAAGCTCATTCAAGCGAATGGAATTAGCGGAGTTCTCACTTAAATCAGGGACACAAAGATTCACTTCAGCGAAAGACTTTTTCCAATAAGTTCCCGGCTGCTGTTTCTTTGTATGGATGGCAATTCTTTCAGAGGTCAATTCACCCGTCAGAGTTTCCCCAGATGGCACTATATCTATTCCGAAAACCTTGCAGTCCCGATAGAGAATGTTTCCTATGTCGGTAGTGGTTATCATTCAAATTCTTCTTTTAATCGTTTCTCCGCAAATAAAGCGGCACTACTCAAAACATCAAACCCTTTAGCTTCAACGAAAGAAGCGTATTCTACTTCGTTTTTCAGCGTTAAACCCGTTTCGTCTACATCGTACTCATTGGACGTTCTCAAAGTCAGCGTATGGTCTTGATAATTTCCATGTTCCTCTGCGTACTTAACGGCTTCATCGCCTACGTCAATCATCTTCTTCTCAACTTCCCATTCACCTTCTTGAAAGAAAGCATCCACATCCGAAAAATCAAACTCTACACCCATACCTCGGAGTAGTTAAGCATATTCAATTGCTTCACCATGTAAACCAAGCCCTTACCTCTTACTTCTTCACCATTCATACAGCGAATAGAATCACCTGCTTTTACAGATATCTTCCCGCTGCACACAATATGATAAGCCGGACGGTAAACGGATCCATTGTCAGAAGTAAACTCTTTGGTCGAGTTGTCATCACAACGGCACTTGCATACATCTACCCAACTCTCACCACCTGTTCCGGGAATAGGTCTGCCATAATCATCTTTTTCAAGTGGCTTGACTACCTTAACTTGTAATGTGTGAGGTGAATAAATCATAAGAACGTAACTTTAGGTTTAACATTGAGTTCATCTTTCAAACCGTACTGTTTGCAGGCAAAAGAATAGTATTGCTTAATCCCTTCGATGTTCCAAGACATAGAGAAACCGCTTTCACCGATTGAAGTAGCACGAAGCAAAAGAGAGGGGATGAACTTCGCAATCGCCACCGTAACACGACTGTGGCAATCCTGATTCATCTCATCCTCTCCGCTTATCTTCGAGTTCAGACACACATCCAAAAGGTCAGCCTCCGACAGCTGAATGCCGAAGGTCTGGAACTTCTGTGTTATGTAGTCTTTTACTGTCATATCTCAATAGCTAATGCTTTCTTCAAAGCGGAAGTCTTTTCTTCATCAAGCCCTGTTACTTTTACCAAAAGAGTTTCCTCCTTCATGTTCATGGTAGCTTGCTCATTGATAGACTTCAATGCTTCAACCAACTCTTTCTTCTCGAACTCCTTTTCAAAGAGGGGGATTTTAACTTCCTTCTTCTCTTCGATAGGATCTGCCAGTCCACGAGCTTTCAAGTCCTCAACACGGGATTCGTCCTCTATTTCAATAATCTGCCCCGGTTTGTACAACTGCTTGGTAAACTTGTCTTGAAATTCACTGATTACATTTAGTTTCATAAGCACCTCCTTATCCCTGCGGGATGTTGTTAATGGTTGATAAATCGAAGTTTGTAATCAGGTTAGGATTGCTGATCTGCGGAATCCACTCTGCGGTGTACTCCATGTAACGACCATTCTTGTCACGGTAGTTAGAGATAAGCATCTGACCGTCTGCCTTAGTATAGGTACGTCCCTGTACGGGGTCAGTAGCTTCATACGGAGTGTGGTGGCGCATATAACCGATTTGGTCTTGAGGCAACAGAGAGATACGGTTGTCCGCATAAATCTGCACATTCTTACCTGTCTGGTCTTTTACGTAGTCCTCCTTGATGTCGATTGCCGGAAGTCCAATACCTGTAAATACCTGAGAAGCCAAAGCAGAAGAAATCAAGCCGGTGCTCAAGTTCATTTCGTTGGAGCCGAGAATCATCTTGTAGCTATCACCAAATTCAGAAGAACCAAGAATGTTCTTATTGAACGTGGCACGGGTCATAACCATCTTCTGGTAACGTCCGTAGTCAGGAGCGATGGCATTCAGTCTCTCTCTCAAGTAAGAGATAAATTTGTTTTTTCCATCTACAACTACATCGGAAGCTGCCGGAGTGATAAAGTTGAACGGAAGCTCGATTTCCAACAAGTCCGGTGCATTCTGTTCACTCTTGGCAGCGTCTTTGTTCTTCACAAGAGCCGAACCAGTCATAATCAAAGAAGCCACAACAATATCCATACGCTTGTGAGCGGCTAACATCGTTTGACGGAAGTCGTCTTGAATGAAGTTCACAATCTCGTTCATTGCAGTAGCCTGGTCGGCTGCCTTGGCTTGATTGAACTTGTCAATCAAATCCTGCAACTCAGAAAGGCGGTCGATAGACATCTGGTAAGCGTCACCCAGGTAGGCGATTTCACCATAGCCGGAACCGATGTTTCTGCGTTCGCGGATCGGTTTTTCTCCGAAACGGGAATTGATAGAACCTGCCATCACACCAGATATCTGACCGATATAGTCTTTGAACACACGGGTTGTTACTTGACGGAAGGTAAGATACTGTTGCCAATAAATTGCGTCTTTACGTGTCTGATTAACACGTTGGATGATGGCACTTACGATACCGGCATCACTAAATAGGGTTTCAATAGTTAAAAACATGTCTTACCTCCTTATTCGTTAAATTCAAACCAACCTTTCAAGCTCTCCTTGTCTTTCTCGGAGAATGGCATAGCCAACTTGTCAGGCTCTATCTCTGCGGCAGTACGGAGCAATGCCACTAACACGATACCGCTTTCAACCTTCGTTCTTTCGTAAAGGGCAGAGTTAGCGGTGTATTTCTGCTTCAGCCCGTCAACGGCTACAGACTCGAAAAGAACAGCATCTTTTACAACAGCTTCACCGAAAGCGGCTTCGGTAGTCAATACGTCATAAGCCTTGTTAGACTTGTCGATAGCTGCAACCTTCGCGCCCTTAGAACCGTTACCAATGAACATACCGGCATAAGCCAATGAGTTCTTAGCTACCTTGATAGCTGTACCGGAAGTATACGCTTCGATTACTTTCACATTTCTCACCGGATATGCAAACTTATTCTTCAAGTCTGCATAAATCGGCACAAAAGAAGGAAGGAAACTTCCCTCTACCAAGTTCGTTGTTACGAGCTTGAACGGTCCACGTCTGCGGATTCCGGTCTGAACGTCATAGCGTTCTTCCGTTTCCACGACAGGCTCCAAATCATACTTAAATCCTGATGCCATAATTAATTCTTGTTTTGTTCAACAATAGTTTTTGTACCCTCGTTAATCATATTGGCGATGTTCTCCGTTTCCGTTTTCACTTCGCCACCAGTATCAGGAGGGATTACTCCTTTGAGCCCTTCATTGGTAAACGTCTGCTTCGCGTCCTTGAAATAAGTGTCTAAGTCCGCATCATCAGCGATTTTCAACATGGGTAAAAGGGTTTCGGGAATACCATACTCTTTTGCCTTAGCTTGAATCTGCGCACCACGGATGTTCTGCGCTTCCTTCTGCTCGTAACCGGCAAGTTTTTCAGAAAGGGTCTTATTGGAATCAATAAGCGACTGTGCCCATGCGGGAACATCTTCTTTCTTCTCTTGCGGATTTGGGTTAGGGTTCGGATTTGGATTCTCGATTGGTTTACCGTCTTTAAGGTTATGCTTCTTCTCGTAGTTCTGAACTGACTTGAATGTAGCATCCCCGGCACGGAAATCACCATAGGAATTTAGCACGTCCGTAAAACCTACTCCCTCCACAATGGTAGGTACTTGGCTTGCGTCCGTTACACCCTCTGCCTTTTTAGTGGCTATTCGAGTAAGCGTAGCAGCGTCCACACCCGAAAACTTCGTTTGTAGCCCTGCTAAGATTTGTTCTAAAATTGTCATACCGTATGAATTTGATTATAAATTTCGTAACTCAAAAATACTATCAATTTAGAGAATTGATAAATATTTAGGTTTCCCATTCACGACAATCAATCCATTGTCGTGAATACGGTATAAAAGTACTAGGTAAGTAGTTGGAATGGAAATAATTGAGAGGGAGAGTCTTCACAATTCGGTTATTGTGGGAAAATAAACATAAAAAGGCTCTAAAACCGAAGTAATAGAGCATAAAAAAAGCCGTGCACCAATAAAAGAGCACGGCATAATTTGAATTTAAAATCCCAGCATCGCAGCCGGAGGTATATTTAATACACGGCAGAGCAAACGGGCAATCTTTAAAGTCGGTTCTGATCGTCCGGAAAGATAGTCATTGACACGCGAAGGACTTACTCCTATTTCACCTGCAAGTTGCCTTTGTGTCATTCCCTTTTCTTCAAGGGATAATTCAATCAGTTCTGAAACGGTTGGCTTTGCAATTGGATAATGTTCCTTTTCATAGGCAATCACTAGATCGGACACAACAGAGAGCTCAACCGCGTTCTTGTCGTTTGCGGGTGTACTATCGTCAACCAATGGTAAGAGTTCCTCTACTCTTTCCAATGCGAATTCGTATTGTTCTTTCGTTATTTTAGTCATATCCTATATTTTAAATGGTTGAACAATCTATTTTATCATACTCTTTATGGGTACACACCTTACGAATAAAAATATATCCCATCGTAAACTTAACAACGACTATCAGTCGATAATTGTTGCCTTTGATATTGAAAACATAGTGTTGGTTGCCTACATAATCGACTGAAAGAAAATCTACCTTAATATCAGACAGATTTTTCCATTCCGCTTTTTCAGCTACATCATACCAACGTTCAAGAGCTATGCGTGAATCTTCATAACCTTTGGTTTCGTAGAACTCTTTCAGCTTTTTATGTGATACTATTCTCATGTATTATATCATTTGATGCAAAAATACGAATTAATTTTGAATTATAGAATTAATTCAGCATAAATATTTTATAAAATAGAATTAATTCAAATAAAAAAGGCGAAGTAAAAACTCCGCCAATTATAAATAGCCTAACATTATTACTTCGTATAAGGAGGGGGAATATCTTTCTTTCTTGCTTCCTGTTCTTCTTTGATTTCTTTCAGTTCTTCATCCAGTCGACTTATGGTATAGGCTTTTGTCCTGCACTTGTCAGTTTTTGATTTAACGCAGCTTTCATCTTGGCGGCTTTAGCAGCTTGAACAAAATACAAATCAAAAAGAAGTTCCAAAACGTCCAACAAGAACTCTGCTTCGTTAGGTTCTACATCTAATATTTCACCAGAAACCTGGTCTTCCATTCCATGAGCAGCAATATTCCCAAAACCACGTATTATTTCCAGATTATCACTTATATAGGAAGGAAGTTTATTAGTCGCTATTAACTTGTCAATTTCTGTTTTTAGATTACGCTCTCTAATACCTTCTTTCAAACGAATTATATTCTGCAAGCATCTACGACTCAAGGCTGCACTAGCTTTAGGACTGAACGGAAGTACAAAACAAGCTTCATTATAGTCCTCTGCAAATTTGGATTCAACTTCTACTGGGGCAGGAGCTCTATTGCTACCTATCGGATATATCTGTTGGTATGTAATAGAGCTTCCATATAGCATCCCCGTACCTCTATCTGCTTGTTTTGATTTTCCTAAAGTTATTATAGGGCTTTTACACTTTGGATTTTGGCAACGCATATAAAATACACTATAAAACATTTCATTTTCATATCCTCCAATATAATATTCTTTAAAATCGGGATTTATCTCTACTTGACAATGTGGACATTTCATAATCGTATTATTTTAAAGTTACTATAATTTTCCTGCTAAATTTCTCACATCCTCCGCAGACTTTACCTCATGTACGGTATCTTCTACCACATCATGAAACCAAATTACAGATGCAAGCAACAAATATATAAGAAAAGCTCCAAATTGCCAATTTTACATCAAGGAAATTTTATGAAAAAGAAAAGGAGTGAATTCACTCCTCTTTCTTTATGGCCTGCCTTTGCATTTCGGAATTTCTCTTTTCTTCTTGTTCTTCTTTTATCTCTGCAATCTCTTCCTCAATTCTGTCACTGTTTCCAACAAACATGATACCCTCACGTGTAGACCATATACCACCAGCCACAGCGGAGACAGCAGTAGCAACCTTGTCGGAAAGATCATCAATCATGTATGGTACAAGTTCCACATCAATATCAATCGTCTTGGATGCCTTGTCAAACTCATAAGGATTGATAGCCCCCAGAGCAGACACGAGAAAGTTCGTTCTTCTTTGCATGAACTCTCCTATCACCTCGGCATGGTTTTCTACCGCCATGTGAGCACCCATGAACATAAAGCGGAAAGCTGTACCAGACGCTTTGCCAACACCTTTCAATGTTTCAAAGGATATACGAGGTGTGTTTGTCATGTCGTATGCGTTATTGGTAAGCGTTTCAGCCTCGAATTTAATCGTATCTGGTACTTGATTCCATGTTAAATAAGAAGCCCCTGCCCCGTCTCCTGTAAGCTTTACAATACGGTCTTTGACTTTACCTGCGAACCCTTCCACATCACCAACCAACTGAAGGATTGGGAAGAAATGATAATCGATACAGTCGGCATAGTTTGAAAGCAATTTTTCCAATCTTACACGGAAGGTTTTAATCTTCTTGCAGTAAGGTTCCGGGCGATATGCGTAAATAACAGGGAGTTTTGGAAATCCATGATTGAAAGTCTTTCCTTCTGGTTGTTCCCATCCATTCTTAAGCTCCCATTGATAGACCGAACCTTTGTCGATAGTCATAAAGCAGGTGATTTCGTGATCGTTTAAGTCCTTCTTTTTATACTCACGGGAGAAAGCAATCATATCCCCGTTATCATCAAAGAATGGATAGAGCTTATCGCCACGGAAAGGCGACCAAAGTACGCTTTTAAGCTTCTTAGAAGGCTTAGTCTTTCCACCGAACGTCTTCTTTATGCCAGACCATAGCTTATCCCAGAAAGAATCAGCATCGACTACATACCAATACTCGGCCACTTCTTGTTCGGATAACCAAGAACGAACAACTTTCTTATTCTGATACTTGATTTTATTCTTCTGAAGAGTGGATTTGAGAGCAGCTAACAAGCCTTTTTCGTCTTCATCCTCTGTATTGCAGTCCATCTTCGGCTCTGTGCCAACCGTGAAAGCTGTTTGGATATTCACGATGTCCTGTTCCAAGGGAATGGTGATACGGTTCACTTCTTCAGTCTCGTACTCGGCAGGAACTTCAATCGTTTTGCCTGTTTTCTCATCGAAGATTGATTCCGCTCCACTTTTGAGAACCTTCCTATCCGGGTACTTCTTCTTATTCGCCATTATCTCGTGCTTCTCTGGATTCCAATCGTTCCAAAGCTCTGCGCAATCCGGAAGATTGGTTCTTCTTCCTTTCTTGAGGTATTGAATCTTTATTCCAATGTCCTCTAATGCTAATATTTCTTCGAGTGTCATACGATTATATTTTAATGATTGAATATTCCTGTTAAATCTTTTGGCTTGAGAATCTTGCCAAGCAAACAGCCTAAGACATAGTACCTCATTGCATCCATAAGGTGATTATCCTTATCTACTGGCTCGTTGATATAATTTCCATCCTTGTCCTTGTCCCACACGTAGGTTCTCAATTCCTTCATAAGGTTGTAAGAACGTTCCGTTACATACAAATCCATAGAGAGGATTTTATCTATTCCCGCCTTGATTGATGGGCCCGACTTATCTACGCCATAAATATTCACACCACGAAGTTTGATTTCGTCCACAAGTCGAGGATCAGCGGATTCGGCAAACACTTTCAAACCATAAGGACGAACCTTGTCAGCAAGCGCATTTGTGAGCATTCCCGATTGATAACATAGTTCATCGACATAGAATGCATTATCTACAATACCACACTTCACGGCTGCTGAAACGTCTGTAGTGTACCCAAAATCTTGTCCGATAGCTACTTTCTTAGCCCATTGTGGGAACTCTTTCACAATGCCCCACTTCTTGAATATCGCACCCTCAGCTACGTCAGCCCAACGACCGATAACAACATGAGCATACTTCTCAGGATTCTTTTCTCTCATATCCTGAACCTCTCTCAAGAACTCAGGAGAAAGATTTTCTAAGTTATCAAAGTAAGTGGTATGAATATGAAGTACATTCGGGTGAGTACTTATCTGCACCTGTACCCCGTCGATCTCTACCAGCTTGTGGGTTTTCTCAATATACTTTTTGTAGATGAAGTGATTTGAATCAGAAGGGTTCATAATGATAATGATCCGGTTCTGTATTCCCTTCTTACGAATGGAGAACATGATCTTATCAAATTCATCTTCACTGGTCCACTCCTCCGCTTCATCACATACGAAAGTAGTTATACCCTGAATAGATTTCAGCTTTGCCGTCTGATTACCGGAGGAAGTTTTTATACCCCGAAACATGATACGGCTATTAGTCATTTTGTTGACTATATCCGTCTTGGTGGTCTTGAAATACTTGGTAGTTCCATCCAATTCTATCTTCTCCATCATTTCAGGAATGATAGACATACCGGCAGAAACCATCGTGTAACGGGTATATAGAATCTGATGAACAATCTTTTCGGACGGAGTAAGTTCAAAGGTCAATCTTTCTACAAAGGTGGAAGCATTGAAAGACTTACCAGAGCCGCGACCGCCAGTGATAAGAATGATAAACTTTTCCTTATCCTCGTATAGCGGATGATATATGTTCTGTGGAGTTATCATTCAATCTTACCTTTAATCCATTCGTCAATACTGATACCCTTATTGGGGCTCTTTGGAATATCATCATCTTCTTCTATCCTCGGAGCCGGCTTATTCCATTGTTCGGGCTTACGGTTTTTCAACCAGAAGATACCGGCTGTTGTATCAGGTGGAACTTCCTGTTCAAGCTCGACAACCTCTATTCTTTCCTTCTCGCATCTTCGACCTTCCTCATCGAAATACACCTCCTTCACTTTGATAGCCTGCTGAACCTTAATAGTCATACCAGTTGCTTTCTTGTACAAGGTATTTTCAACTTTAAGTTCAAGAGGCGCGCGCCCGTTTTTTAATGCTTTGGATAATTCGGATAACTTTCCTTTCAGTTCAGAGAAATACGTTTCATTGTAGCCGATGTTTGCAGCGATTTGCTTATCGTCTAATCCATCTCTTGCCCATCCTTCTATACGAATGAGATTGTGAGGGTCTTTAAAATCAAACTTCGGCTTTGCCATATTAATCTACCCTTTCTACCATATCAGACAAAACTTCACCTTTGACATATTTCTCTTGAGGTCTGAATCCAAAACGCTGAAGGAATACTTCTTTGTTATTCTGATTGCTGAATGTCAAAACCACGAATGTATCTACCGATTCTTCATTCTTCGTTTGAGAATGGTTCATCACCGCTTTTCTCATTTCCCTTTTGTTATCATAGATTTCATTATTCAGCTTCATTACTTCTTTATCCGCTTCGCTCGGCTCTTCTATTGAGGGCAAATCCACTTCAACACCTAAAATGCCAACATCATTAATATCAAGACCAGCACACTCGAAATCTATATCACTCAACATTGCAGCCAAAATATCAGTATCAAACTCACCTTGAGTTTTTGTATTGTTGAAAAAGATATTTTGCTCTTTTTCTTCTTTCTCTGATAAATCAACCATTGATACAGTGAGATTATAATCTTTACCTCTCTCAAGAGAATCTAATATAGATATACGTTGATGACCTGATACTATATTCATGGTATTCTTATTAACCACAATAGTATCAAGCAATCCAACTCGCTTTATATTCTCCTTCAACTTCTTCTTAGCTGCTTCGGATATTTTACGTGGATTGTAATCGGCATTTTTAATCTCACCCCGACTAATTGTTGCCGTTTCAAATTTCTGATATTTACTGATTTCCATATTTAGCTTCTATTAAATTAAACTCCTTGATTATCTTTTTATAGTCTTCTGGGTAATGGTCTTTAATATAGAGTATCGTTTCAGGACGGAAGTTTATACCAGAGCTTCCCCTCTTGCTTCCAAGTTTTAATGGATCAGGCAATTTATGCAATTTGATGTACGACAAACAATCTTTATTGGCCCAATTTACAATAGGATAATACTTACCATAGTCAAAATGAATATCAGATTTTGCGGCTTTGTTGAACATACCTCTACGGACAAAAGAATCTGAAATTTTCATCCCATATACAATAACATCCGATTGATACTTAATTTTGAGATAGTCTTCAATATCACGCAACTTCAATCTTTTTAGCCCATCAATATGCTTCACACTCAACAAACCTTGAGTTTTGAAGTTATATAAATCAGTATGGGGAAGCTGGACTATTTCTACATTGCCATAAGAACGTGCCCAATTAAAGAAAGGCTCTACAATATTCAGACCTTTAACATGATACAAAAAGCAACATACAACCTTTTTGAAGTGATTTTGGAGCAAATGCAACAAAACAATACTGTCTTTGCCAGTTGCAGAAAAAAACAATATTGCCGTATCACTTTTCTGCGATGCGTGCAATATTGTTTCTCTCGTTTTCCGCATTACTGAAGCATTCATTAATCTCCCCCGAATGCCGCTGTAAGGTCGGAACGCTTTTGCGCTCTTGTTCCGAAACCAGCTTGATGACCTACTGCCGCTTTACCGGCATTTACTCTACGCCCATGAGTCGTAACTCCAGTGGTGCGATTGATACGTTTTCTAATACTTCCGACTCTGCTTATTTCTCCCCTTTAAAAGTTTCTACTATGTTACCTAACTCGAATATTATATAAGCCAATGCGTATTCTTTACCATCTTTTTCAGCTATGATAAAATCGCCATTCTCATCATACAGAAATTCAACACGAGCGTCTTTTACTTCAACAACAAGATATGGACGTTTCCCTTTGTACTCACCAGTTACCAGCTTTAGTCTGTCATATTCTTTAGCTTTGACCATCACTTCCGAATCACCTTCCGGAATGTCTTCTTCTTTATCATACTCGTTATCGTCAACGATGAAAGAAACGTAATCACAAACATTTCGGGGTGTAATCTCACGCCTTTCAAAATCTTTCTTGCCAGAAAGAATATCATCAAAAGGCTTTTGCTTAATGCTAAGCGTCAATACTTTCATAATCGTGTAATTTTATTGGTTAATAATCGTAGTTGCGGAAACAGGACTCGAACCTGTGACCATCGCCAAGTCAAAGCGATAAGCTAACCAACTGCTCCATTCCGCGATATATTTCTTTTAAGTATATAATTCAATGTGCCTTTGCTACTTATCGAATATTTATTCATAAGCTCTCTATAAGTAGCCCCCTTTGAGTATTCTAATTGAATCTGTTGTGCTAATTCATCTGAGTATTTTTTAATTGCCTCTGATGCTTTTTTAGCGCAACGCATTCTTGTTTCTTCAGCCTTATCCATCGCATTTTCAAACGGTGTACCTATTGCTATATTCTCATACGAATTATCAAAAGAATCACCATTTAAATGTCTAACTTCAATGTATTTGTCAAAAATAGCATCACCAAATTTTTGATAAGCCTGCAATCTATGTACATAGACTTTGATAACTTTCGTTTCACTCACCCTTATGCCAATATACATATATGGGTCGCTGCCACGTGTACCAACTTTTTTGCCACGTGCAGAAAAGGCATTGCCTTGTGAATCGACATAATACCCTTTATCTTTCGCTAATATCTCATATCTACTCTTCATATTTTAAACATTACCTCAAAGATACTACCACAACCAAAGATAACGAAATATCTTCAATCGCTATTCACGACAATCGGGTTATTGTCGTGAACTAAGCTCTTTTAGATGGTTCATTTGTTCTATTGAAAGAACTTGTTGTATCATTTCCATAATCATCTATATCCTGATAGCCTTCGGGCTACCAGGATAAAAATTTGCTTTCAGTTTCAATAATCTCAGAACCTCTTTCAGTTCGCTATCAGTGTACTTTTCAGCCATTTCACGACTTATACCGTTGGTATTCATAGCCAGTTCAATGGCTCTTGACTTACTGACTTTAATAGGTTGTCTTTTGATTTTCATAATCGTGTATTTAGTTAATATTCCACTGATTGAACCATACCCTTTGCCAAGAACTCTATGTATGGCATAACGTCACCATTCTTGAAGTCGATCTTTCTGAAAGTGGTTTCTACCTGGTTAACGATGTTTTTAGGCATTGAATAGATGAAGTCTACCAACATATCTACTGTTAAGCCTATATTGCCTTCGTTCTCTAAGAGTGAAGTTTCTGAACTGATATTCTTCTCTTCTAATAATGTTTCAATGTAACGTGCCATGATCGTATATTTTATTAGTTATTCAAATTCTGTTTTGATTATCATGCTGTAAATATAGTATCATTTATAATATAAAATACTATCCATGCGTTAATAAATCAAAAAACAGGGTATTATTTATAATATATAATACTTATTTTCTACATTTGCAATATGGAAGCAAAAGGAGTAATACATCTTGAAATGAAAGAGACAGGTGCGCATCGGTATTTCGGGTCACCATCTGCCATGTACGAGCATTTCACGAGTCAAGAACTTGGAATAGCTCGACAGTCTCTTTTGAACTATTGGCAGAAAACGGAGGAACCTTATGAGAATGCTATTTGCATAATACGAAAAGGAGAATTAGAACGAAAGAAAAAAATATAAATATTTAAATATGATACTAAGCAGAACTGAAATACAGTATAGAATAACTAATCATAATATGATTAGTTATTCTATACCAAATAGCATTAAAAATAGTTCTTACAAAATTAGAATAGGTAAACTAATAGAAGTTGGCACAGGAGAAATTATTGATTTTTCAAGAAAGCCTTATTTACTCGAGCCTTCTAAAGTTGTAATTTTTCAATCTATTGAAAAGATAAATCTGCCAGAAGACATTACAGCCTCATATTCAGCGTTATACTCAATATCATCTAAAGGTGTTTTATTAATAAATTCAAGTATGATAGAGCCTAAATATTCCGGTGCACTAAGTGGAGTGCTATTAAACTTTTCCTCAAAATCTATTGCTATCACAGAAAAAACAGAAATTGCAAAATTGAACTTTTATAAAGTTAGTGGAGATGTCAGTGGCTTTGTTTCAGAAACGATTGATGATAATGAATACATTAGCAGATTAGTAGAAAAGGCAACGAATAATTACCAAAAATCATTTCTTAATATCTCTGGTTTAGAAAAAGACATAGAATCAAGCATTTTAGGAAAGGTTAGAGGTTTATTTACAAGAAGTGGAATCCTAATATTTTTTCTCATAACATTTGCTACACTAGAGCCTCTTTTTTCTCGATGGATATGGGAAAAAACAGGAATTCCAACTACCTCTGAACAAGTTAGGATCGAAAAGGTTTTGATAGAAATAAAAAAGGCGCAAGAAGAAAATACTAAATTGAAAGATATGCAAATTCAAATAGATAGCTTAAGACAAATAATCAAATCAAAGAATGGCAAAAAATAAAATATATAATCCTAAAGAAGGGTATAACATAATAGCACCATATTATGATAGTTGGAAGTGGCAGAAATTTTGGCATAATAATGAATACCCATATATAGAAAAATGGTGTAACACTCTTTCTATCGGTTTAGGTCTTGATTTAGGAACTGGCAGTGGCAATAATCTATCCTGTTTCCTTTTGAAAGGTAATAAGGTAGATGCGCTTGATATAAGTTCCGAAATGCTAAAAATTTGCAAACAGAAATTTGAAAAGTATATTCTTAACAAATCCTTAAAATGTTTAGAACAGAATGTATATAGCCTACCTGAGTATGAAAGAAAATATGATTGGATTATATCAAACAGAGTTTTATCACATATTAAACACATGGAAGAAATCGTCAAAAAGATGTCACACATAATCAAATATGGAGGACAATGCTTTATTTCTGACATCCATCCATTACATCATTATCAATATACAAACTTCACCATAAAGGAAGAAGAAATACGTATTGAAACATACAAACATAATATAGAGTATGTAACCCAGCAATTTATTAAAAACGGGTTTGAAGTAATAAAATTCAAAGAAGTTTCTACTAATGATTTAATAAATGGAGATATAATTAGAGATTTTCCACAACTATTAAATCAAGAAACGCCCATCTTCTATTATCTTATACTAAGATATAAAGGATAGTAATTAAAAAGCCGGAGCCTCTTAAACCCCGGCTTTCTTTTTCGTGCTATGGTAGCACCTTCAATTGATTAGCCCTTTGAATTTCAAACGATTTAGAATTTCGGTGTAAATATACTCGATATCCATACAAAAATCATCGTAATTCTGGTACAGAAACACGACATCAGCGCAATTGTCGGAAATTGTACTCTTCGACCGTACCTCAAGCACATTTGACATTTCTTCTCTCAATCCGGGAGCCATCTTTCCGCCGGCAAGCGTACTGGGTGAAAACAGGTACAGGATGATAAAAATAAACTTCTTTCGTTGGGTGACATTTTCGAGACATGGGGGACAATCTCTTTCGCTCAATATTTCAGCGAATATCTTGTAGATTTCATAGATAAGGCTCTTATCGGATAGTATAGGCGTAGATATTTCATTCTCTTCTTCAGATAGTTCCGATTTCTCGATTCTAATCTTTTTCAGGCGAATAATTTTATCAAAATTCAGTTCCATAACACGATTATTTTAAAAGTAAATAGTATATTTGCATCATAATCGTGTAAGGAGAAGAAGTTAAGATTGGTCGTGCTGTCTGCTTCTTCTCTTTCTATTTTACCGACTTATCTCTTTCTCGAATAGTCTTATTCTTTTCATCAATACTCCTACCTCACCTCATAGCAGAATAGATAGCACCTGCATATAAAAAGAGTTCCTCTTTCGTGGTGAGGAACTCTACTCGAATGGCTGCACTCTTTGCATCATTCAATATTGCTTTTTCTTTTCCCATAAGTTAAAACCGAAATTAATTACGTTAACTGTTAACAAGTTTATTACATCTATTAAACCATGTTATAAGACACGCTGATTTGCTTGATAAATTTGGAGGTTTCCAGAAAACCAGTACCTTTGCAATGTGTTTTTCATAGTATTAGATTTAAGGTTAACAAAGGTTGGAGCAAGGCGTTGCTCCTTTTTTTATGCCCATACGGGAGGTAGCCCCGTCCTCTATGCTGATTACTAACCAAAGGTTAATGAAAGGACGGGGACTGGGTGAATGATTAATCGTATTCTTCTTCGTCAAAGGAGGCATCGAAGGAGAAGTCTTCATCAATATCAACTTCGATCTCTTTCCGGGTAAACATAAGATTGAACATCAGTATTTCAAATTCGCTCAGCTTGCCTAAGTCCATACAGGTTTTGAAGTCGCTTCCGTTGAATCGAATCCATGATATTGTTGCTTTTTCTTCCGAACGTGGCTTGAATAGATTCAATTCAATGCCTTTATCGTATCTTTCATATCTTGTATCTTTTGGACTACCGGCTTTTATTCTTATGAAGGAAGAGTATTCTGTTTCGAAAGAGAAATCAATGCGCCCCCATTCTCTTTTGTCGTCAGAATCCAAATGATTCTCTATATACTCTTTGTATTTATTGAGAATGTCAGACATCTTGATGTCTTCGGGCATATTGAAGTATACTTTCTCAAAGGAATCACGCATGAGATTAATCATGTCATTCTTTACATACATTTCAATTTGCTCGTTCATTCTATCTCTAAGGAAGTTAGCATAAGCGGAGAAGTTCACATTGGATGCAACTTCGCTAATGACCTTTCCAATATTTTCTTCAATGGATCTTTTCCATTGATAGTTTTCGGTAGCTGCTGTGATGGCTTTTTTTACGTTGCTTTCTACACCATCAGCAATAAGTTTTTCAATTTCTCCACTCTCAAGTAATGAGTTTATTTTCTCGTTTGCAATTTTATTAATGTTAAGTTCCATTGTTTCGTACGGTTACCTATACACCGTAAGGTTTTTAAAGTTGTTATTCGGAAATTTTGATCCAGTGGGTAATATATCCTGTTTCGATATAAGGGTACACCCAATTGCATATATGTCTCATAACCATTTCCTCTTCGTGACCATCAACATGCTTGACTCTAGCAAGCCCTTTGGCACTCTCTTTAGGTAAGCAATCTTCTACACTGATCCATGGGGATTGCTTGGCTTGCCACTCTGCACCGGCTGCAAACGCATGATGCAGGTCTACTGCCATACCCTTCCCACTAAAAAATGAAAATTCTTTCTCTTGAAATTCTCTTGCTGCTTTTTCTAATTCTTTCATTATCGTTTTTCAGTTAAAAAGTTTTCAAAATCATTGGCATCAAAAATACGCTGTCCGTTATTGAGGACATACACGGTTAATTTATATCCTTCAATGTCAAGTATTCCTTTCTTTACGGCATATAGGGTACCGTCATCATTGGAAATATTATCGCCTTTTTCAATATATTCGTATTGAATGCTATCTAATAAGGCTTCAATTGGGGCTGTCATTGATCACCTCCTTTACAAATGACATATCACTCACACAACCGCAATATCGTTTGCCTTCAATTGCATCTATAACTTGTTGCGGTAAATTGTCAATTTCAACTATGTAAGTTTCTTTGTAAACAGCACCTTGACCGAGACTACCAAACATGCATTCCTTTGCAATCGTAGCAAATGCGTCTTTAGCTTGTTCATCAGTCAAATTGATTTTAAATTTCTTCCCACGGAAACCACTTGCATGGATCAGTACTCTTTGCCCGATATACTTCTTAGGACACGCCCAAGTTCGGTTCTCGATGTCTTTGATGCCGTGGACGATTAAGGACGCCCAAGGCTGTTTGATAGAAATAGTTTTCATAATCGGTATTATTATTTTATTTATTCTATTTTTGTACTATAAAAGTGAATGGTACATTCTTGAGTTAAGTACCTAGTTTAGTATAGATTCACATAACCAAATATAATCAGTATGGAAAACAATGGTATACTTGATATTGGAGGAAAATTTCTTATCGAATATGATGAAGAAAAGAAGCTAGTAAGAATTAGCACTCCTGGAAGTAACAAGATTGAAATTAGTGACGAAAAAAAGTCTATTACACTCACCGATCAACACAATAATGAGATTGTAATGGACAGCAACGGTATCACTCTAAGTTCTACTAAAGACATCATCCTAAAAGCCAAAGGCAACATTAGCATGGATGCCAACATGAAAATCAGTGGAGCTGCCAAACAGGACGTCAACCTCGATGGGCTGAACGTGAAAGTACAAGCGAAGGTAGGTGCCTCCGTCAAGGGTAACGCTACCGCGGAACTCTCGGCAAGCGGACAAACCACCGTAAAAGGTGCGATGGTCATGATAAACTAATAAACAATGAATGATTAACTTTTAATCTGAAAACAATGCCTCCAGCAGCAAGAATAACCGACATGCACACCTGCCCCATGCAGACCCCGGCGTTTCCCTCGCCGATACCTCACGTGGGCGGACCGATAGTTGGTCCGGGTGTACCGAATGTATTAATAGGGAAAATGCCCGCTGTAACAGTGGGCGATATGTGCGTATGTGTAGGACCGCCAGACACAATCGTAAAAGGCTCTTCCACCGTCATGATTGGTGGAAAACCGGCAGCACGCATGGGAGACAGCACCGCACACGGCGGAACGATAGTGGCAGGATGTCCTACGGTGATAATAGGTGGATAATTTTAGAATACAAACGATCGCCTCCATCTTTCAAGTTGGCAGGCGATCGTTTTCTTAGTGAGACGCATCCAATCTGTTCTTCACATCCTTTCAGTAGTTCGGTGAACTGACTGACGGTATCGGGATCAACTTTTATCGGCTGGCATCCATCGACTTGAATGTATGAGCACCTACCTTCTCCATCGAATAGCGAGAATTCAAGATAGTACCCGAATATCCATTCACCAGTATCGATGTAATAGATATGCACATCTTCGTACAGACTTAAGGCTATTTTGCAAGCGACTGCGGATGTTACACCGCAAGAAAACCATGCTATTATCATATTTTCATTATTTTTGTAACTTAACTTTAAAATAAAATATTATGGCTATTTACAGTATCATTTTTTCTATGAATGGTAGAATTCATAGTTGTACAGGAGAATCGTCTTATCCAAGCAAAGAACTTTATGAAAGCGGTAATTATGACAACAGTATAGTACAAGGCAATATTAAGCAATTTGTAAAATTGTATAAAGAGCAATATGACTTTGATACTAAATCCACGCATACAGTTATTAGGTGCAACCTTAAATTTGAGTAGCGATCCTCTTTTGCGATTTTTGAGGATGTTTGAAAAATAACATCCTCTTAATTTTATAACTGGAAATAGATTCATTTCTAAATTGTTATGAAGTTACTTACTATGTTCGTATGCGTTCTTCCCGGTTGCCCAGATTGTCGGAGTCAGCCCGAGTAATGGCATAAGAACAAATTCACTAAACGATTCAAACTTGACAGAGAAACAAGCATTTTCAGGCTCATAAACGATTTCTCCCTCAATATCAAACTCATCGTTTTCGTCAAACTTAAATTCTACGTAATCACTTTCCCAGAGCAATACACCATTTTTATCTGACATACCGGTACACATTAAGGGAATGTATTTCTGCGGGCGAGGACGCACATCAACAGAGGAAAAACCAGATCTAGCAGGTATTCCTAATAAATTGCGCATTCCTCTCTCAACAGATTGTGGGGATGTGAACATCTCTTTCCGTTCCGTGTCCCACATTTTTAATTTTATTGGTATCATAATTGCTTATTTTTAAAATTGTTTTTATGCCGTCAACTTACGACGAATAAGGTTGATATTCTTGTTTACAAGGCTGATGATACGGTCATGGTATTCTGTATTTTTTTTCATGCAACTTGCTTTATAAGATTAATATTTCCTTTTACTGCCTTGAGTATCTTATCGTGATACTTACTGTTTTTGTTACAAATTGATCTTGACTGTACAATCTCGAATGTTCTTAAGTTTAGCTCGATTGTTTCAGTTCGTTTTCCATCGACCGAAGCTGACAAGATAAGAGAATCTTTTTTCTTGAAATAGTTGCACGCATACACGCAATGATGCATTGTTGCCCCTTCTTCGGCAAACTCCTGTACGCTCTGAAGTACATGTATCACAATATTTCCCTCTTGTATTATTATTCCTAAGTACTTTGCTTTATCTTTAAGATACTGCTCTTCATACTTCATGGCTTCTTTAATATTCTTTTCAAGACGTAATTTCTCATCCTGTTTTGTTTTGAGTTTTACTACCTTTAGGTGTGCTTTATGCAGATCATCCGGAACAAGATATTTCGGTGAGCGCATATCACGTCCAAGCGCTCTCGATCAATGTATTTTTCATCTCCTTGTTTCTCCTTTGATTTCAATTACATTAAATAATTCCTTTACCCGATCTGCAATATAATCGCCATAGGTGTCTGAGAATTGAGTATTAGGGTCTAGGTTTGTAGTACCATGGGTTATAAACTCTCTCCTGTGTTCATAGCGAAGTTGCAGGATAGTTTGCACGACATTGATACCCGTACCAAAATGTTTGGAGTCGGTTGCCTCTCTTCCAATTTCATCTATGGCAAGATTGCACATACGTTCTCTATCGGTAAATTTAGAAATACCCTCCATCCCTTTCTCTGCATATAACAGTGCTATTTCTGCGGCAGAAGTGAATTTGAATCCAAGCTTATTATTGCTACATCCAAATCTAATTCGGTTTATTCTTGACTCATAAACTTGCAAACCACGGAGTAGAACTGATTTTCCGACACCAATCGGCCCCCAAAAGAGAAGGCCTTTACTATGATCTAACACAGAGTTCAATCCCCATACCCAACCATAGATAGCGGAAAGGAGTTTTTCGTTCCTGTGATCCACAATGAAACGAGGTTCTATCTCCTTCATGGATTCAATCAATTGAATCTTCCAGAACCTTTCTAATTCTTGCTTGGACCAGTTGATGGATTTCCCGGATAGATGAAATTTAGAAGGTGTGGGACTTGATACCGGCAGGCTTTCCCGTGCCGTCTTTATTGCCTGAGCTATGGTTTCCATTTTTTGCTTTAGCTACAATTTCGTTGTATTTTGAATTGATATTAGTTACGCTGAAATTTTCAAATATCCACCCTTCTTTTACCGAAGAGAGGAGCATTTTAAGTGCGTACAACATAGAATCATCGTCAACGGACATTTCCTTTTGTGTCCGTGAGTAGGCTATCTTTTTAAGTAAATCAGCCATGGAACCAGCATCTTTAGCCGTCCAATAGTAGGAAGAACCGAAAGTATTGAGATAGTAATCTTCGAATACACTTCTTGCGCTAGAGTTTAAAATAGCAGGTTTTCCTTTTTTAGAAACTCTTTTTGGCTTATCACCTCCCCCCTTGGGGGGTGTGGGGGGTATATTACTTTTCTTTCTCTTTACTTTTACTTTACTTTGTGTACTTCCGTTGTCATCTATTGAGTTATTGTATGCAATAACCTCGTTTTTGATGTCAGTAACTAAGTATTCGGTGATATATTCAATTTCTTCCCTTCGTACTACGGCACTTTTAAATCTACTTTGAATACCATTTGAAGTGAGGATTTTGTACTTCTCATAGAGTTCTTGATTGAAGAAACCGACTTGTAGAGCTTTCTTTATTACTTCTTCTACTGCACCCTCGGTAATACCAACAGCACCAATGCTGTCAGCCACTACAAAAGGTAAATCTTCGTCCCACGATATGTAATACCCTTTATCTCGGTAGATATTACATAGCAGGCAAATAAGTATGGAAGTCGAAGCTGGACCACAAGCTCTGGCAATCTTTCTAATCTTGACATCTGAGAAGAAATCAACGTCAAATGAAAAGTATTCTATCCCCTGTTTTAAAGGTCTTGCCATATTACTTCAGTTTAAAATAAATGCACATTACTTTTCTCACATTACAGTTCTGTTGAGGTATGTAAGTATTTGTAGCCGGACAGAGAAAACTGTAAGAGTTGTGAGGAATACCGTTTACGCACTTGGCGCAATCCGGGAACCGAATAATCTTCGGAGGTGGTGATTTCTTTGCCATATCAGAATCTTACGTTAGTTAATTGCCTACCCTTAGAGTAAACTGCCCATTTACCATTACCGCCATCTACGAGGCGTAAGTCAGATACCTCACCGAACCGCTTAATGTTTCCGCAAAGGTCAACGAACCATCCGGATTCTTTAGACGGGTGAGGGCGTATTGCCCGACCTACAATCTGATAATACATAGCGAGTGACATTGTAGGGCGTGCCATAACGATAGTATCAAGCTCTGGATAATCAAAGCCTGTCGTTAATACTCCAACATTGGCAACAACTGGTATTTCGCCTGATTTAAACGATTCAAGTCTCTGTTCACGTTCTTTCTTTGGAGTATCACCCGAAACAATAGCGCAGCCTGGTATCGACCAAGTTAACCTTTCAGCTTCTTTCAAGAACCGGGTAAAGACTAAGATGCCTTTACGCTTCCCTCCTATCTTTGGATTCATCAACCGTTGTACGATATGAACGATGTATCCATAGAAGTCTATTCGTTCATATTCTCGTTGAACTGACTTTTCCGTGTAATCGGCACCAGTGGTATTCACTTTCAAGTTGAGTTCGTTCCATCCGATAGGGTTCATTGGGAAGTAGTTCAGCTTTGCCAAATAGCCCATATCTAAGAGAGTAGATACCTGAACATGGTAGATAACATCGTAAAAGATATGCGGATTAGTCCGGGTGATGAACTTCAACATAGAACCAAAGTCACGGCTGGACGATAAGCGGTAAGGGGTTGCTGTTAATCCAAGAACCTTGCATTTCAGCATTGAAAGAAAGTCTCTGTACATTCCCTCTTTTGGGTTAACCAAGTGGCATTCGTCAATTATCACGTTCTTAAAGTGACCGAATAGTTCGGGATGCCCTTTAACCGATCCGATGGTGGCAAAGGTTATTCTTGAAATCTCTTTTGAATTGAAAGAAGCGGAATAGATGGAGCAATCAAGAATACCGTATGAACAGAGCTTTTTGAAGTTTTGCTCAAGTATTTCTTTCGATGGTTGAAACACTAAGGTGTGCCCATCAAGTCGTGACGCAATATCAGCTATGACCTTAAATCCGCAGTCATATTATTTTCAGAGAATCCAAACACTTGAGGATGAATAACATCCTCAAGGTTTGGTTATGTCACAAGATTCACCTAAATTAGTGCTACCAAACAAACCATAAAGGTACTTGTGCATATGACAACAAAAATAGCCATAAAATCAGATAATATCACTCCTTTTGGGGGTATATTTTACGCAATGGATGAATTTTCTCGTTTAGGACTGAATTCCGTGATCGATAAATCTTTAGGATTACGTTCTTCCTACGCCGGTTACCAATATAGCGAAATTATTTCGAGCCTATTTTGGATCTACTATTGCGGCGGTGACCACATCGAAGATATCGGCAAACACCTTGGCAAACATCTTGAATTACGCCCGGATACTGAAATCCCCAGTCCGGATACTTTATTGAGAGGCATAAAAGAACTCGCAGAATTGGATATCCACTATACTTCCCAAAAAGGAGCAAGCTATGCTTTCAATAAGGCGGAACAGCTTAATAGTTTGATGCTCGATATGCTCCTTCAAACAGAACAACTCAAGCCAAACACGCTTTATAACTTGGACTTCGACCACCAGTTTATTCCCACAGAAAAGTATGACACTCAGTATTCTTACAAGAAAAAACGTGGTTATTTCCCCGGCACGGCAACTATTGGTGGTAACATTGTTGGTGTGGAAAATCGGGCCGCAAACGCAAATGTCCGTTTTCGTCAAGCGGATACGCTCCAACGGACTTTTCGTCGTTTGGCCGATAGGGGAATATTCATAGACCGTTGCCGGATGGACTGTGGTTCTTATTCGGAAGAGATTATCCGTATGACACATGGCTACTGCAACAAGTTCTACATACGAGCCGGCAAATGTCAGTCTCTGTATGAAGAAATGACGAAAATCACAGATTGGAAAAAAGAAGAAATCAACTTCGAGAATTATGAAGTGACCTCCATACCTTTTACTTCCTTTTTGCAAGAAGAAAACTACCGACTTGTTATTCAAAGGCAAAAGCGTAAGGACAACCAATTGGACCTATTTGATGGTGAATACACCTATCGGTGCATCTTAACCAATGACCATGAAAGTTCTGAAAAAGACATTGTACTCTTCTACAATGCTCGTGGAGCCTGTGAAAGAACATTCGACATGATGAATAACGATTTCGGGTGGAGTCATCTTCCCTGTTCATTCCTCAAAGAGAATACAGTATTCCTGCTACTTACAGCCATGGCTAAAAACTTTTATGCTTACCTTATTGAGAAGGTTGCAGCCGTGTTTGAAGATATTGAACCGGTAAGCCGAGTCAAACGATTTATCTTTCGATTCATTACAGTTCCTGCGAAATGGGTAAAGACAGGCAGACAATGGGTACTCAATATTTATTCCGACAAACCATACAAGTTGCTTTGGAGTCCGTAAAAACAACTTTTCGTGGGATTACTTATGCCTTCAGCTAACTGGGGAAAGGGGAAGCTATGCCCTATAACCTGAAATCAAGGAGAAAAGCAGGGGGAAAAGCTACGAGTAGGAACTATTAGGTGAATTAAATCGCTATTTGAATCAGTTATAAATTAGCTGCGGATTTGAGGTATGATTAAACTCTTTCCCGAACCGGTAGGCAACACCATGATGGCATTGGTTTTCTTCTTGGTGTCTTGAAAGAAGGTTGTTGCTGCATCAGAGGCTTTTTGTTGGTAATCACGCAAGACAAAACTCATATTCCTTTCTCCTTTCGTAATTTAGCACTCAGTGCCTTGTAGTACTTGATTAACTGTTTATACTCAAACTCTGTAAACTGCCTACTGATAGCCTGTTTCGCTTCAAGTAAGATAATCCTCTGTTCGCCATACTTGGCAATCAATCCTTTTCGGTAGTTCTGAATGTTCCCTTCCATGAAGCGATTGCAGTGCCTACATTGAGCATTGCAGTTCGTTTCATCGAAACGGGTGTTCATGTGTTGCCGATTAATGTAGTGCCCGTTATCGGCTTGCTCAAATGGCTTTATCTGTCCGCATGAGATACATTTGAAATACCCATTTGGCATTGCATCACGAAGCCGGATGAAAAGGGAAAACTCTTTGTCGAGTTTGGCTTTTAAATCCGGCTTCTTCTTTACCTTAGCTCCCGTTATATCAAACAAGGGCTTTTCTTTCTTCTTCTTTCGATTGAACATCATAAGATTATTTTTTGATTTGTGGACGGTGAGAGAATCGAACTCCCCAGAGCGACCATAAGTCGGTCAGTTCCATGCAACCGCCCGTTTTTCAGCTACTTTCACAAGCAACTGAAACACTATGAATTTTTATTACGAACAATTTTATGTATCAGTTTCTACCTATGTGAGCATCTAACCCGTACCCATATCGACTTAATACATTAGTATGAGTTCAAACCAACACGTTACTACGTGAGATTGTGGAGAAGCCCCGATTCGAACGGGGATGGGCTTTACTGCCAATAAGCGATAGCCCCGGCATACGTTCCGTGCGTCTACCAATTCCGCCACTTCTCCATGTGCAAGTTCCAACTACTTCTGCTACTTGCAAGCTACGCTACGCATAAAGGATATACGGCTTCCTTTCTACTACTATGATAAAACTAAATTAAAACCGGGGCATACTCCCGACGGCATCCATTATGCCGGCATTGTTGAATGATTAATTATACTTCAATGATTACAATGTCTGGTGCAATCTCTCGGATTGAATCCAGCTGTTCATCAATCACCTTGTTCTTGTACTCTTCGATGGCTTCATTAGCACCTGCAGATACAAGAGAAAGAGAAACATCACGACCGTCAACGTCCGCATAGATTTCAACTTCGATTTCTTCACAGGCAAAGCCCTTGAATAGAGGGATGTTTAGTTTGAAAGATTTCGGCAAGTTGGAATCTACTACTTGTGAGTAATTATCCGTTTTGCTTCCGTTCTCTTCTTTGCTGCGTTCAATGTCTTGATTTACCTTTGCCTTGAAATTCTTCAAAGTGGAAACAAGCATCATGTTTTGTGATTTATCAGTAAAGAAAGCACGGTGCATCTTGATAAACTTGGAAAGCTTTATAGGCTCCCATTTCTTTTCAGAGTTGATACCAAACTCTTCCATTTCTTTGGATGTCAGTAATACCCCACGAATACCGTTGTTATAATAATCCGTTTCTTTATCGACTAAACTGATTTTCATATCATCACGATCAACGGTGATATTCGCTTGCTTTTGGTCGATAAGTCCTATACGTTTTTCAAGCCAACGAAATGGACTATCAATCGTCCCGGTAATATTTACAGGTATAGGGTCTCTCGGATCGAGTGCTACGGGTGCTTTACCTTCTCTCAATACTACTTCAATCGGTGTACCGTTGTAATCCTTCGGTACTACTACATTTAATTTACTTTCAGTCATGATTCTGTTCCTGTTTTACGGTTAATACTAAACATCGTTTTCTGCATTTCTTGTGGCATGATAGGGCGAGAATAAACCAATTCACCGAGCTTGTTGTAATACCCTGCCATCTTTTCGCTATGGTCGAGTATCTTCACACACTCTTCATGAGGAATATATTCCGTACCTTTCTTGATATTCTCAAGAAGCGTCTGCTTCTCTTCATTGAGAGGCTTTAGCTGCTCCTTGTAGCCGTCGGCAACTTCTTTCTTCTCTATCTCGATGTCGTTTATCTTAATAGAGGTTTCAGCTAGCAACTCTTTCTTTTGAGATAACTCTTCGGGGCTGAACCGGTGAGTATAGCCAATTTCTTCTACGGCATCCGCATTGTCTTGCAGAAACTGCCATCTATCCTTTTCGGGGATGTCTTGACCTAAAAATTTCTCCATAAATTTGTTGATTAAATAAATTCTTTGTTTCTTTCTATTTCCTGTTGTATATGGATTAGGAACTGATTCTCATTCGGAGCTGGTAAGTAAATCCCTGCTTGAGCTGAAGAATAGTTTCTGAATCGTTCAATAGCTGTAGTCATTTCGCCCGTGGTGAGTTCTGAACTGCTTCGCATGTGAGTTATCTCCACGCCTTGCTTGTTGACCTTCTTGCGCTCGAATAGGTCACGATTACAAGCCTTTTTAAAATAATCCAACTTAACTTCTTCGAGGCTGTACCCCGTTTCACAAGCGAAGAAGGACAATATTAAATGAAGGTATGAATTTTGAGCTAACGTGCGGTTGGGAAGCCTCTTTTTGACTTCTACAACCGCTCTTTGCTGAAACATCTTATTTACATACTCTTTATACTTAGCATGCTCATGCGGATTGTCGAGGTTGAATATCATAGCAATCTTTTATTTGTTGGAAAATAACTCCTCGCTCTTTTATTTTTGAAATGACTCTTTCGTCCCTATGGATACGTATAAGAGTAACATCATCATCCGTTATCACCCGGTGATAATTGATTTCGTCGTCATAATTATTTACGCAAAGGAATACCATATAGCAGGAATCAAGTCTTGTGCAGTATAACTGTTCTTGCACCTGCTCGTAATACTTTTTATGGCTCTTCTTTACATACGCAACAAGTTTTTCATTGTCTCCTTTGATGGGCTGGATATTGTCTACATAGTCATTTAGATAGAGCGTTTTTAGCTCCCTAAAGTCGAATAGCTTTCCGTCCTTTATCTCAGCAAAGTCCAAAGAGGCTTTAAAGACATCCATCTCATCCGAATAAACCACATATTGAGGAATAAACCACATTGGAAGTGATGCGAGGTATCTATCTTCTAATATGGAACCCGTCCTTAATGCGTCGATTGGACTTGCTTTTGCATTGTAGTGGGGCTTTACCCCACTGACAAATCTTTGCATTAAGGATATATGCGCTTTGGTGTTCTTCCCTGCCATCAAGGCAGCGACATCACCAGAACCGATATACATTGTTTCTGTCATACCATTCCACGAGTTTTCATGCCTTTAAAGATGTCGTCAATTTCATTTGCCGAAAGCTCGTCTACTGTCCCCTTGTTGAAGCGTTGAAGCATAGCAGAGCAAGTATTTGAGTTGGACATCAAGAAGTTGGTTACAGCGATTCTCTTTTCGTCCGGCGTTTTAACGGCTGTTTGTTCTTTTGATTTTCCGTCGTCCGGGTCTTCTCCGGTGGCAATCTTGTAGGCATTCAGTAGCGCATACTTTCTTGCATAGGTTGCAGCCTTTCCGAATCCTTTGTCGCCGGGATCAAGACCTCGCCCGAAACTCTCTACGTCGATGAACTCTTCCGGCTTTCCAAGATTGATGATTCTAAGTGTCATTTTCACTATATCGACATAGCTTATTGATTCCCCGCCACCGTCTTTCATCACCTTGACGATGTCCGACCTTACTAACTCTTGTTTGATTGGGATGCTAACAAGACCGTGTTTGGTTTCGGCATCTTTCACTTCAAGGGTAACATCTATATCCTGAACGGCTTTGTAGGAATAGCTTCCTTTGCCTACTGTCATGTTCTTTTCAATATTCTTTATATCATTAGATACTGCCTGTATTTTTTGATACAAATTCAATTCACTCATAATCGTTATTTGTTAAAGGGTTATTTTAATTCTTTCGCAAAATAGCATTGATGTCTGACTGTTTATACAGTCTCTTTCCTCCGACCTCAACAGGTATTAAGTAGCCTATTTTCGCCCATCTCCACAATGTAGATTTATCAACGTGTAGTATCTCACTTGCTTCGGCAGGAGTTTTATATGCTTCCTCGTTCTTTGATGATATCACAGCTTCCAACTCTTCTCTGGTTGTTTTTACCAAATGATTTGCGAACTGTATCAAATCATCTGCACAAACTGTTATCGAAACATTTGCGCCACTATGAATAATATCTTCTATACTCATGTTTCCAATCTTCTTGTTCGTGTTCTATAAACCCTCTCTGATTTTGCAGTTCTTCGGGTTCTTCTCATATCCTGTTGCTCAAACTGCATATCAACGAGGAATAAACATAGCAGAAAACAAGAAACCGCTACTCGAAGTGTTGGTGAAAAGTCCAATTGAATCTTTATCCCGGATAACCTTTCAGCTAACTTCATAGCAAGCTCCCTGCCATTTCTCACATTCAGAATTTTAAAAGCCTCTTGTAGCTGGTTGTTTATCGTGCTAACAGCCCTACATTTCAATGAAGCAATCTCTTTCTTCTCATAACCTGCCGCATACATCTGGGCAGTTATCTCACATTCATGTGTGAGTTCAGTCAGTACCCGTTCCATAATCGTGTAAATGGAAGAATTACTTAACCCGAATCACGGAACAAAAACCTTCGTTCTTCTTCAAAGAAGAAACTCGAAAGGCTACTTCGTGCTCGGTGATCCTTTTCAAAAGCCTCGCTTCTTTATTCTGCCGGACCGCTTCCGATCTCACTCCCGTATAGCTTGCAAACGGAAAATCATGTTTTTGACCTACTTTCATTTTTCTGAAAGTACCTTCAATAGTTTCTTTTGCCATAAAATTTATTTTTTAATTGATAATAGAGTGGCCTACATCGGGATTCGAACCCGAATTTACTATGCGGTAATCATAAGGGCGCACATCAACCCCTTATAGCGTCTACCAATTTCGCCATGTAGCCAAAATAAGAAAGGTGCACTATTCTCACGAACGGTACACCATACACACGAATAAACACGACACATAATAATTTCTAAACGTCCGCCTATACGGTATCTCCTTTCTGCCGGCCGGACAGTAGTGCGCCAATTGTATAGGGTCAAGGACTACCACTTTCAGACGTTTAATTCCTTGTATCTACTCACCAAATAGTTCATCAAGTTCTCGCTTCAATTTCTTCTGGTTTTTACTCATATATACACTCACAGAACCAAGTGCAAATAATGAAATCCAGAACGTAGGATTAGTTAGACTCACACAGGTAAACAGCATGCCTAAAAATGACATTAACCAAATAAGTGACAATGGTAATACTTTCATAATCGTGTAATTTAAAAGTTAGTTCCCGTGCGTGTTCCGGTGAGAACGCTTGCTGACATATCTCGGTATTCGCTTTAAGCGGTTTAAACTATGCCACGGGATTATAATTGTCGATGTGCGTGTCGGTCGCCTAATCCGTCATTACTTACACCTCAAAGACTATGGTTACACATCTATTAATTGTTAATACTTTGCAAACAAAGAGGCTCCAACCTCTCTGCCTACATTTACTTATCTTTGTTCACCCAAATAGTTTATGAATTACGCTATAAGGGGTTTCACAGAATGTCAAAGAGCTAATCAAGTGGATAGGTAGAATATTCGCTACGTCTGCCTACCCTATTGGCTTATGCCATTTTTAAGAGGTTCGCTTTCTTGAAGCATCTAAAATCGTTTACCTCTGTATCAAAGTAAGTCTGAACGGTATCGTTCTTTGCTCGCTTGTCGGTACCCGTAGTAGTTGGCATCAGCTTTTCATTCAAAGTACCGTATGCCTCACGTGGCGAACCGTCAACCTTTTGAAAGTAGAACTTAACGATCTTACTTTTCATAGCTACCTTTAGCTTTATATTAGCCCAAGCGCATTTGAGTGCTTCACTCATTGAGAAGCCGTTCTTTTTTACAAACTGCCAAGCAAGCAGCATAACTTCGTGTAATAAATTCTTTTTCATAATCGTGTGTATAATAAGGTGAGTAATCAGCAATATCGCGCGAGACCTTGAACAGCGCATAGCGCATCGTAGTCCATACCATCATCTTCATAATCTGATTCAGGCTCAATAGATTCAAGTAAACCTTGAATAGCTTCTTCTTTAGTATCTACATTGTAGATCACCTGAACTTCTGCTAAACTCATTGAGTTTATTTCAGCTATCTCTAATCTTGCATCTAAATCTTTCATGGTCGTGCGATTTTAATACGTTTATACTATTGATAATTAAATAGGCATTACCTATCTTTGTTGCGCAGCATCATTGCTTCGTTTCAATGATGCAAATATACACACTTTTGTTTATACCGCAAGTAATATATAAACAAAAGAGTGTATATGAACATAGTTTAACTATTACAGTAGTTTATACCTTATTATATGGATATATACACAGCAGAAGAAAAAGACAATGCACTGAAAGCTATTTCATCAGAAAGGCGCGCATCTATTGATAATAAAAGATATATGTCAATTATCGATGAATATCTATACCCCGAAGGATTAGTAGAAAAGCCTATGAAACTGATTTGCCCAGAACATTATATTTGTGAGATATCACAAAAGGGGATAGATTTTCTACAAGCCGGTGGATTCAGCAAGTTAAAAGAAGAGGAAGATGAGATGAATGAAGCAAGGCTAATTATAGAAAAGCTAACGGCTGAAAATCTAAGGTTACAAAATGATGATTTTGAATATAAAAAAAAGATACGGCATCAAGAGGATACAATACGCATACACAAATATATTGAAGCAGTATCCTGGGCAATCACAACCATAGTTGGATTAATCCTTATTTTCGCTAAAAACTAAATGAGATGTATCGTTGTAACACACAATCCTCATACAATGATCCTGCATTAAAAGAGCAAGTGAACGACAAATATACTCAGAAAGTTCCTTATCAGAAATATTACTATTCCTATAATCAGAGATAGCAATTTGGATAACTGAACGTGGATCCGGGATATGTTTATTATCGCTCAATATACAATAGGGAATAATAAGTTCGTCCATAATAGTAATAAAGTTAAAGCGACCATCTTCAAAGTTGCGGTTTGAGGAAGTCGGTTAATAAATAGATTAGTTGGAATCATCCGCAACGTGATTACAATGCAAATATACACAGTTTTGTTTATATGCAAACAGAAGGAGAAAGAATTTCGAGTATAATTTCACATTTCTGCAAATCAAAAGCTGAATTTGCAAGAACGATGGAAGAAAGCCCGCAAGCGGTTAGCAATTGGGTATCTCGTGGAGCTGGGAAAAATGTACTAAACAAAATATTATCAAAATTCCCCAATGTTAATACAAACTGGCTTCTTACCGGTGAAGGAGAAATGCTTCAAAATAGTGAAGAATCAAATCCCTCCACTCAAACCAATGCTACTTTTGTAAGAACGAAAGGAAACGATGTTTATCTGGAAACCAGTTCAGGAATCAAGTACTTCGAACTAAGTGGCAATAAGTATCGAATGAGAGTTCCCTTAGTTCCTTTCAACGCTTACGCACGGTATGCAAATGAAGTGTGCTCGGAAGTAATACAAGAAAGAGAAGCGTGGGATGAAGTTGAATTCATTGTAGACAAAATCGGTCATGGCAATTATATGGGATTTGAGATCAAGGGTGACAGCATGGACGATGACAGTAAGCGCAGTTTTACTCAAGGCGATATCGTACTTGCTAGAGAACTCGATAAAGTGCATTGGAAAGATGGTCTACGGTATGAGAAATATCCTTTTTGGATTATTGTATTGGAAGGAACCATTTTGTGCAAACAAATAATCGATCATAACATGGAAACATGTGACATTACATGCCACTCCTTAAATCCATCTCCAGAATACTCAGATTTCAATATTAATCTCAGTAAAGTTTATAGGATATTCAATATTATACAGAAGATATCAACTGCATTATAAATTTAAAATAATATGAAAAAAACAATTTTTATCATCACCTGTCTATTCATCTTTTTTGGATGCGACTCAAGAACACCAGCTCAAAAAGCACAAGACAAATTCAACGCCCAAAAAGCACAAAGAGATGCATATCTGTTAACTCATGAAGCATATATTGATAGCCTAGTTAACGTAGCTACCGGGTTAGATGGAGTAGGTAAGCCTAAAAACAGAAAGAATGCACTGGATATTCTCAGAAAAGAATATCCAACAATGAAGGAGAAGTGGGATAGATGCGAAGAATGTATTGACAATATGGAACTATTTTCGGAATAGAAATAAATAAAACCTCAAAACATAAACATGAAACATATTTTATTTTTTATTATGGCAGCATCCCTATTTATTGGATGCAGCAAAGAAGAACCAGTCACCGAACCAAATCAACTGAAATATGAGATAAATAGCTCAGTAACTATTAATAACATAAAATATGAATCTTTTTTATTCGAGGGAGATTATCATATCATAGCATACAACTCATTAAATCAGAAGAAAATCTACGAAATAAAAGAAAAAGCTGAAACGTATATTGAAGACTTAGGCTATGGAGAAACAAGAGAATACACTCCGCAAGGATGCTATATCTTAGGAGTAGTAGCCAAGCCCGAGTTTACATATATTCTTATCAGCTTAACCTCTAACTTAGCTCATGTACCAAATAAATTTATACTCAAAACAAAAGGCGGAGTTGTATATCAGACAAAGTATTTTAATGACGTATTTATTCCACAAACACATAAATTTTATCCAGAAAAGCTTATCGATTGGTATAAAGGATATATAGCTTTTTATGTATCAACACGTACATCTGGGAATGCCTTTGGGGTTTTAGATGAGAATTTCAATGAAATATATTTCAATGAATCAAGCGAATTTATGGTTGAAAACATCATAAAAAAAAGACATATTCTTATTAGTGAGAAAAAATCTATTTTTGTCGACTCAAATAAAATATTCTGTGCTGATATGTCAGTAAACCCAAACGAGATAGGCAACAAAGAAGAGTTATGGAGAACAAAATACACCGAAGAAGATATAAAGGTAAATAGCATCAAGTATTCGCTAAGCAGTGAATATGTTCTTGCAGAAATCGATGTTACCACCAAAAATGGTACAAACAAAAAGCTAAACATAAAAATTAATAGCAAAACAGGAGCGATAGAGTAACTAAGCTCTATTATAACTTCATTGCTATCGTGAGAAGGCATCCGAATATGGCTGAAACAACTACCATTATAATGAATAGCCGACTGTTCAGCTTTGAAAGCTCCTTTATAATCACTTCTTCCTTATCCATAACAAATTGATTTATAACGCAAAGATAGTGATAAACTAAATACTTAAAACAATGAAACCGATTTTATTTTTAATCATGGCTACACTTCTATTTGTAGGATGTGGTAATGATGAAGCAGAGGATACAACACTCACTGAGGAACTGCCTCCATACCACATGTTTGGAGGATTTATGCCTACTGATACGACTGGATTACACAGTATAAAAGGATCGGGCATAGCATCAGATACCTCATGCGTTTTATTGACGGGAATACGAAATGGGAAATTATGGTATGGAAAATTTAGTAACACGACCAAAAAGCCAATATTCGAACACAATGACAAAGAGTTATTTGATAAGACTTTCACAGTAGATCTTGGGTATGGAGATACAAAAGAGGTTGAAATCAAAGATGTAAGAGCCTTTAATACAGTTGAGATTAATGGAGTCAATTGCACGGCTATAGCTTTCATAGGTGCTGATTACATAAACAAGAGACTTGACTTTATGAATAAAAATGGGGTTATAAAAAGCTTATTTAACACTGAAGATGCACGTAACCCGAATGGCAGCAATATTTACAAGTGGTTTAACTCCGTAATATACGGACGTTATTCTAAAAAACATTTATATTCATTAGATGGAGAATTGATTGCAGAAGTTCCATATTACCACATAGGAATAAGTGGAGAAGCAGACTTTCCTTTCTCAATGTATGATTATCTGCGTATTTCAACAGGCAATACAGTGTCAATAGAGAGAAAAAACATTATGAAGGAACTCAGTATTTGGAGCACAGACATTGCAAGCTCTGACAAGTATATTCGTATATCAAATACTAAAGCTTTATTCAAAGTAGATAAATGCAACATATCATTTGATCTCACATACCACTCGGGTAAAAAAGAATCTATTAATATATGGATAGATATCGAAACAGGTAAAATCACAGAGTAAACAATTAAAGCCGGTGGATCACTCCCCGGCTTATTTCTTTTCTCCAAACATGAACTGCACCACTTTATTTATTACATCGTCAATTCTGGAAAATCTTGCTTGAGATAGGTATTAGTAATGTTATGCATAGAAGAGAGGAGCAGAAAGTAAAGGTACCAGGTGGTGGGTGATGGTATTCAAGAATGGAAAGATGGAGGAATAAACCATCTGCATCAAAAGATTCCTTATCAACAGAACCCGGGATCTATCCACTCAAAAGTGTATTTAAATAAACAATAAGCTCATACTAACATAAATAGTATTAGCAATGTGGACAATTCGGGGACAATACATAAAACAAGAGAACCGCAAAAGCCTTATTACAAGCTATTTGCGGTTTTCTATTGTGATTCCGAAGCGATTCGAACGCTTGACCCACGCCTTAGAAGGGCGTTGCTCTATCCAGCTGAGCTACGGAACCATCCTTAATTGCGGTGCAAAGGTAGTGCTTTTTCTGAAATTTCAAAAGGATTCCGATACTTTTTTTACATCTTTTTTTTATCAATCGCCCTATAAACCTAGTGGTAAGTGGGTTATATACCAAAAAATAAATAGCAGGGTCCAGGCTATTAAAACATAGAAAGAGTATCGCCAGGTATATTTTAATAAAGAACCGTAGGTAGCGTGCTTATCGTATTGCTGCATATAAGTTAAGACTAAAGGCATGTAAAACATAAAAGGAGCAATCGGATTGGTTACACTATCACCGATGCGGAAAGCACATTGTGTTACATCGGGTGAAATACCCATACGAGCAAACATCGGAATAAAGATAAAAGCCATGAAAGCCCACTTGGCAGTGGCAGAGACCATGATCAGGTTAATCATTGCACTGAATAAGATAAACAGCACCAAGGTAGGCAATGCACCCAGCTCAACAGACGACAGCAGGTTAGCTCCCAAGATGGCGAGACACTTATCAAGGCGCGAGTACTCAAAGCAAGCAAACATCTGTGCCGCAAAAAAGGCAATGACGAAATATACACCCAGCAACTTCATCGGTTGGGCTAAGGCATTAATCACATCACCATCGCTACGATAACGACCGGAACTGAACCCGTAAGTCATACCAATAAGCCCGATGCCCAACGAAATAAGAAAAAGGATACCGGCAATGAAGGGCGAATGGATTAGCCCGCCATTGACGCCACGAAGAATACCGAAAGAAGTAAAGGTCAAGCAAAAGATAAGCACCAGATAGAGCATACCGACAAACATCGCCATCAGCAGAGCACGACGTTCTTTGTAAGAGAGCTGTTTATAACTTTCGAAGCGGGTACCTCCGTTATAAACACCTAGCGAAGGAATGAGACTACGACGGGTGATCCAGTAAACAATGCCTGCAATCAGAAATGTCGAGGCCAGCATAAAGTAATAATTGCTCAAAGGGCCTATACTACCTTGCAAAACACCACCGATAAGAGCAGCTTCCTGCGTGGTGCGCGCAATCAATGGGTCGACCGTTGTAAGCATAACATTGGCACTGTACCCGCAGGACACCGAGGCATAAGCAGTGATGATACCTGCAACGGGATGCAACCCCACCGAGTGAAACAGTGTGGCAGCAATGGGCAAGAGGATGATGTAGCCGGCGTCTCCTACCACGTTGGACAGCAGCCCCAAGAGAATAACCCCGAGAATGATCTTACGTTTTTCCTGCCGGTTTCGTAGTCCACGGCGAATACAGGCATCAATAAAGCCTGAATGTTGTGCTAAACCTACACCGAACATGGCAATAACCACCATGCCTAATGGAGCAAAACCGGTAAAATTGGTAATCACATGGCGCAGCAACCACCGGATACCTTCGGGGCTCAGCAGGCTCTGCACCCGGATGTACTCGCCCGTTTGAGGCAACCTCACTCCCATCCCGTAGATATCGCATATCCACGAAAGAAAGATGACCACCAATGTGAGTAGGAAGAACATCGTAGCCGGATGGGGCATGCGCCATTTACTCCTCATCCGCCTCCAGATTATCAATATCAATGATGCGTAGTTCGAGGGCACGTACCACTAACCGGGTGGCATTCACCCCTACTCTTTCGCCGTTGGGGAAGAGACGGCCTACCAAATCGTTTTGCCGCTTCTCGAGCGATTTAACGCCAAAGGGCATCCCTTTGAGATTGGCAATCATCTCCTTGGTATAACCCAAAGCCAGATGACGCAGGAAACGTTCGTCGTACTCGTCGATATCATAGCCGATAACTGCTTCTTGCCGCTTGGCATCATTCGAGATTGACTTCTTAAAGCGGTCTACAATCTTCTCCAGAATCGGATAGTTGAAGACCAGTCTTTTGCCGTCGATCACGGCTTGTACATCAGTTTTGGTCAGCAGTTCACCTGTTTTCAGGATGATACCGTCGGCTCCGGCATCGAGCACATCGACCCAGAGCTTCTCGTTGAGAATTTCGCCGGTAAAGATGAGCACGCGTACCCCCTTGTACCGCTTAAATATATTGCGACAGATATCCACACCAATGGTGGTCGATCCGCCAAGTCCCAGATCAAGCAGTACCAGATCGGGCACTTCGGCCTCTATCAAGGGCCAAAATTCGCTTTCGGTCATAGCCGTACCGATCACTTCGGCGTTGGGTATCTCGTGGCGAAATATCTCTTCGGTTCCTTTGAGTTCGAGCTTTACATCTTCGACGATGATTACTTTAAATTTCTTATCGTTCATGGTTATTCTGTTATATGCTTATGATTCTGTTTTTCGTTCTTTCTGCTTTGTTTACCGCCGGGGCACGGTGAAATACACCGTAAACCCTCCTTTGGGCGATGGTTCGGCATTGATGCGGCATCCCCTGCGCCCGGCAAACTCGTCATGGTCACGGATAATCTGTTTGCAAACCAAATACTCCGTACCGCGAAGCTCTCCTCCCGCTCCGGCGGTCATGCGTGCCAGATTCGGATAGAAAAGTTGATTCAGTTCCTCTACGCTCTTGGCTCTGCGGGTGTCGGTAAAGAGAAAGCGGATGTACTCTCCGTCGGGCATCACGCTTAGTTTGAGCAACCCGTCTATGGATACGCTTGCTGCTTCGTCGATCAGGTTCTCGAAGAGAAACTTCAGCTGGTTGACATCGCCAATCACCCGAAGGCCTTCATCGACAGGTTCTACTTCGAATATTATCTTACCAGAATGGCTCTTGCTTACCTTGCGAAAGTACTTTTCGGCAGCCACCAGCAACTCTTCAACAGAAAGGGTAGAACGGCGAAAGGTAACCTCTTCCAATTGTCGCGAAGCACACGAACTTAATATGGTGAAGATGCCTTTGTAATACTCGATCAGCTCGCTGATTGCCGCCACGCTCTCACGCTCTTCGGCTTCGGAGAGTGATTGAGTAGTGAGACGATCTACAATCTGCTTTATTTTATTGGGGTAATAAATGGTTTCGTGTTTGATGGTAGACAGGCAGTTGTCGAGCACCATATTCTGTACATGAAGCATACTGTCTTCCCACGATGCTCGATGTGCTTCTTCGTGGGCAGACTCAATATCGCGGTACTTGACAGAGAGCTTCACCACCACGTTGAATACGACGATGGCAACGTAACGCGCCACCAGTTCGACCAATAGGCGGTCGGCCTCCCATCTGCTGCCTTCGCGTCTTTCCAAATAGAGTACCCCTACACATTGATGCTCGCCCATGGCTTCGATTAACAGGGGCAATGCCTGCGAATCATCTCCACACAGGTATGTTTGCTCGTCGAAACAACGCTGCACCAACGCCGGCACCGATTGGGTACCAGGATTCGATGCATACGTCAGTATGCGGGTCGTTTCATTGTACACGGCAATGCCGAGCGCATTAATACCTAGCAGCTCGTTGATGGCATCGAACGCCTCGTTGATGATACGCTGCGGAATGTCTTGCAACATATCCTCTTCGCGCTGCAATGCCTCGACAGACTCTTGTGTGCGCACCAACGAAGAGGCGAATATCTTCTTATTGATCTCAAGCACCTGTTCCAGATTCATCCGATACACCAAGCGCTTGCGCACGTAGAGCACATAGTAACCGAAAATCACCGCCACCAAGAGGATAATGCACAAAATCAACCCCACGGTTTTATTGTTGGTTGAGCGTTCCAACTGTCGGCAGTAGCCTTCAATGGTTTGGTCTTCGCCCGAGAGTTTATAGAGTGCCGTGTATGCAGCATTGTTGTACGTATATCCGTCCAGTTGCTTCAAAGCTAGAAAGGCGACAGCCGCTTCGTTGCGGATATCGAGAATGACGTGAAAGTCGGAGTCAAACAACTCGTTCCACCAGCTTATCTCGGCAGGCGGTTCCTCCGATACCAGCTTCATGTAGCGGCGGGGCGAGGGGGCGTACTGTTTGTAGTGCCGATTGAGTAGTGTCATGGCCGAGTCGATGTATTGGAGCGCGCGCTCTTAATCCTCGTCGATGTTGGCAAAGTAGGCGGCATTGGCAAAGTCGGACGCTCTGTTGAGCAAGCGTTCGTACACCACATCGGCAGCAGCAGCGGTGGTGTCCGTCACTGCCGTTACCGGTCGCTCGGGTCGGTCGGACAGCGGGCGGTCGTTGGTGCGCGAGTGGCAGCCGGCAAGCCCCAGCGGGAGCAGCATACAGAGCCACACCCCGATCGTCTTCCGCACTCCCGGCGGCAGGCGGAAGTAGATACGGCTTCCCTTGCCTAGTTCGCTCTCGACTGAAAAGGTACACACCCGAAACAGCTGATTGGTCTTGCGGTATTTCTCAATGATACCTTTGCAGTTCATCAGTCCGAAACCGCTCCCCTTATTCTTCCGCAACCGTTCGGGGTCAGGAGCATCTTTCATGCCGATGGCCTGCGGGTCGTACACCTTCTCACCAAGAATACGCGTCACGTCTTCTTGCGAGAATCCTTGTCCGTTGTCGGCTACCGATATCTCGACGTAGTCGGCCGTGGCACGGGCATAGATCCGGATGCTTCCCCCTTCGGGGGTATATTTGCGCGAGTTCTCCGCCAGCGTGTTAATCATAAACAGCGTCAGTGCTTTATCGGCTTTGACCCACGCATCGGTCGGTTCGATGTCGAGCCTCTGGTGCTTCATCTCGAACGACCGCCGGCCTTTCGAGAGCAGCTCGAAGAGGTCGTTCAGGGCAAACGTCTCGATGTTCAAGCTCAGCGAGCCCTGCTTCATCTTAATCCAGAGCGCCAGTATGTCGTTGTACTCATTGATGGTCGTCACCAGTTCGTCGATGTATATATACTTCTCCTTCTTGATGGCGGCATCGTTGATGAAACCTTTGTCGGTCAACTTATGCACCTCGTTCAGAATACGGTCTATGTAGGGGTTGATGCCGTTGACAATCGCCATGCACGACTTCTTAATCAGGTTCTGGCGCTTATTGGCAGCAATGTGCTGTTCGTACACATAGCGTTGCTTTTCGAGCTGGCTGCGCTCGTCGCTCAGCGAGGCAACGGTCTGTTCGTTCTCCAGCGCCCACTCCACGTAGGGCATAAGCACCTTAATCAAGGCCTGTTCGTCGCGGTTCAGGCGGTGTCCGGGTCTGAAGTCGGCCCTTCCCTCTTCGGTTACACGGAGCGTCATTCGTCCCTTACCTAGGAGACGGTCAATGCCTTGCTGCACCAGCTCCACGTTCATCGGTATCGATGCCGTGATGTCGCGGCAGAGCGCCAGGGTCTGTTGCAGACGTTCGGTGTAGACGAGGTTGCGCATCTTCGAACGTTTATTGAAGAACCAAAAGAGAATCACCACCAGCACCAAGCCGATAATGAAGACAAACAGCACCCCGTTGAGCTGCTTCGACTCGGCTTCGAGCGAGCGGTAGCGGCTTTCGAGCTCCTTATCCTGACGGGTGTCATTGAGGATGTCGAGGTAGATGTTCCGGTTGTTGTTCGATGATACCTTCATGCCCAGTCCGGCATACGACACACTAAGTTGCTCGCGTATACGCGAAATCCATTCGGGAGACGTCTTCACCCTCTCCTTCCCGATCCAAGTCAGTTCGGTGTAGATGGTGTCGCGATCGAGGTAGGTTTTCAGCTTATCGAGCGTATCTTTCTCAGTATGATAATACTTCAGGTGATGGTAGTTGACACATCCCAGTGCCTTGGTCAGCGTGTCGAGTGCCTCGGCGTAGCGTCCGTGGGCGTTGAGGTACTTGCCAATAGAGACGTATGCACCCGCTATCTGGTACACATCTTCGTATTGCAGAAAGCTGCGCAGCGCCATCTGCCCCAGACGCAACGGCAGCAGCGAGTCTACCGGAAGGCCAAACTGCATCAGCGCGTGCGATCTCCTGTCGCGAAAGAAGCCGAACTCCGAGGGCGAAGCCATCAGGTTGGCCAACCCTTGCACACTGTTTCCCTCGAAGTAAAGGTATCCTTTCGGTGCGGCTATCTTCCACGTCTTGTAGAGTTCGTCGAACTCGTCGAGCCTGTTCTGATCGGGCGAGTCGCCATTGCACAGCGAGGCCGAACCTTTGATGTAGTGAAAGTAAAGCCACTGGTTCGTATCAGCTGCCAACTCCTCGTTTTGGACGATATTGTCAAGCGATTCGATGGCCTCGCTACGTTGGCGCAGATAGTAATAATAAATGGCAGAAACGATGTAGAATTCGCTGAAAGCGTAGTTGAGTTGCAACTTTTCATGCTGGTCGACAAATAGGTCGCTCTCCTCGCGGATGCGCTTCATCCGCCTGACAGCACTGTTGCGGTAGTCGTAATACTCCTTGTTCATAGCCGTGCGCTGATAGATTTTCATCAGCCCAATATCGGCAATGAGCAGTTTTAGTTCGTTCTTGCTCAGATCGTACACCTCTTTGTGCCACCGCTCCGCCCGGTCAAAGTCCATGCGCATAAAGGCGCAGAAGCCGAGGTTGTTGCACGCTTCGGCCTTGCCGTGCTGATAAAACATCCCCACCTCGTCATACGCCTTTCGGGCAGCTCGATAAGAAGAATCGAGGTTCTTGTAGCGCCACTCATACGCCCGGAGATTCAACGAATCGATCAGGCGCACTTCGCGAATGGGGGCAGTGTCGACACACGAAAAGCAAGTCGTCAGCAACAATAATCCCAAGACGTATAGCGGAAGATGTCGGTTCATATATAAAGTCTCTTTGTTCGGTAGGCAAATCTACAAATATTTCTGATAAGTTGAGCCGAAAATGTTTTTTTCTACGATAACTCTTTTATAATGCTTAGAGAATTCCTACCTTTGCGCCTAAATTAACAAATAGGTAACAACTATTACAAAATGAGCGAAAAAGCACCCTTTATGGTATTCTCGGGAACCAATTCGAGATACCTGGCAGAGAAAATCTGCGCCAGCCTGAATTGTCCGCTGGGCAACATGAATATCACCCACTTTGCCGACGGAGAGTTTGCCGTTTCTTACGAAGAGTCCATTCGTGGCGCGCATGTCTTCCTGGTTCAATCTACCTTCCCCAACTCCGACAACCTGATGGAATTGTTATTGATGATCGATGCAGCCAAAAGAGCATCGGCCAAGAGCGTCGTAGCAGTAATTCCTTACTTCGGATGGGCCCGTCAGGACAGAAAAGATAAACCCCGTGTATCTATCGGCGCTAAGCTGGTAGCCGACTTGCTGTCGGTGGCAGGTATCGACCGTTTAATCACCATGGACCTCCATGCCGATCAAATTCAAGGCTTCTTCAACATACCGGTAGACCACCTGTATGCTTCGGCCGTATTCCTTCCTTACATCCAGTCGTTGGAGCTGGAGAATGGCTTGGAAGACAGTCTGGTGATTGCAACCCCCGACGTAGGCGGTTCTAAGAGAGCCAGCACATACTCTAAATACCTGGGTGTGCCATTGGTACTGTGCAACAAATCGCGTGAGAAAGCCAACGAGGTAGCCACCATGCAAATTATCGGTGATGTAAAAGGCAAAGATGTACTCTTGATCGACGATATTGTCGATACGGCAGGTACGATTACCAAAGCAGCCAACATCATGCTCGAAGCGGGTGCCAAATCGGTACGTGCCATTGCCAGCCATTGTGTGATGTCCGATCCGGCCTCGTTCCGCGTACAAGAGTCGGCACTCACCGAGATGGTATTCACCGACAGTATTCCTTACGCTAAAAAATGCGACAAGGTGAAACAACTGAGCATTGCCAGCATGTTTGCCGAAACCATCAAGCGCGTAATGAACAACGAGTCGATCAGCTCGCAATACGTACTCTAAAATCGTAAAGGAGCATTTCTACTCCGATATTCAACTAAAAAATGGCTGCACAGAATTAACTTGTGCAGCCATTTTTAGTTAGATGTGTGTGTTTCGGCTAGTTTAGTTTACCAAATGTATAGGTACCTTTGCGGATCACTTTTCCTTTGGCATCTGTTTCGACAAACGGACCGTGCTTCTTGCCTTGCTTAAAAAATCCGTCGTAACGATTCCCGTCCTTATCTTCCTGCACACCCTTGCCCTCTTCGAAACCGTTTACAAATTCGCCTTTATAACGCGTGCCGTTTTGCAGCACCAGTGTGCCCTGACCGTTGGGTTGGTTGTTCTTCCATTCTCCATCGTAAGTATCGCCGTTGTTCCACTTGTACACACCGTGACCGCTGCGTTTATTATCTTTCCAGCTTCCTTCGTACACAGCGCCGTTGGCCCAAGTAAACGTTCCTTGTCCGTCCTGCATACCGTCTTTAAAGTTGCCTACATATTTATCGCCATTGGCATGGTGGTAGATCCCGGCTCCGGTGCGTTCGCCTTGCAGGTAAGCCCCTTCGTAGCGGTCGCCAGTATGGAAGAAGTAGATACCCTTGCCGTGTTGCATATCTTCCGACCAGTCTCCTACGTACTTATCGCCGTTAGTATATTCGAACGTACCCTTTCCGTCGCGCACATCGTTCTTCCAGTCACCTTCGTATTTGCTGGCATCGTCCCATTTCATGACGCCTTTGCCGCTCTTCTTATCGTTCTTCCATCCGCCTACGTATTGTGCCCCGTTCTTCCACGTATAAGTACCTTGGCCTTCGCGCTTGTCGTTTGCCCAGTTGCCTTCGTAGAGGTCGCCGTTGTGGTAGTACATAATGCCTTGGCCATGCTGATAATCCTGAAACCACATTCCGTCGTAACGGTTGTTGTTCATGAAATAAAAGATTCCTTTGCCGTGTTGTTGGTCTTGAAACCACTGCCCTTCGTACTTCTCGCCATCGGGGAAGGTGTAGATACCAAACCCTTCTCGCTTGCCTTTAACATACTCTCCTTCGTACTTATCACCATTCTTAAAGGTAGTGATTCCTTTGCCGTTAGGCTTACGCGACTTCATCTCGCCGATGTAAACCGAACCATCTTTAAAGGTGTAGTTTCCGATTTTAATTTCTGTCGAAAAGGAGTCTTTTATTTTTCCGAAGAAGCCCCCTTTGTCTTGTGCAGCGGCATTTCCATGCGTCATACAAGCAAACAGAAGTGCAGTATATATATATTTCATTGAGTTACATTTACGAATTATTATTAAGTATATGTGATTTACAAAGATACAAATTCCGTGTCAAAATCCCTATTTTTTGTCCCTTTTTAGCCTATCTTTTTACCTGCGATGACCTCTTTTAATGTCTCTTTGCAGAAATAGCGGCGTGCCAATTCGCGAAGCTCGTCGGGCGAGACCTCTTTCAACGCTTGCAGCGAGCGCGAAAAATAACTGTCGTCGAGATGCGAAGTCTGGATAAACATCCAGGCATCCGACAGCGAGAAGGGCGATTCGTAGTTGCGGCACATCTCGCCCAGCATGTAATTGCGCACTAAAGTGAGCTCCTCTTCGGGTACGAGGTCGTTGTGCAAACGGTCTATTTCGTGGTAGACCTCTTTAATAAGCGGCTCTACGTATTCGTTGTCGGTTTCGGTACTGATGACCAGCATTCCACTATCGGGGTAACATTGAATACCGGCAGAGATGCCGTAGGTGTAGCCTTTCTCTTCACGAATATTCGACATGAGGCGGCTACCGAAATATCCTCCGAATAATGTCATAAGCACGCGCATTTTCAAGTAATCAGGGTTTTGCCGAGTCAGTGTGGTAGCACCCAGCTTCACCCCACTTTGCATGGCATCATCGCGCTCGGTAAAAATACGCTTATTCTGCACCGTCTCAAACGTATAGTGGGTATCGACCAGCAACTGATCGTACCGCCCAAAGGGAGCTGTACCAAAGGCCCGTTCGATGCAGCATACCACCTCGTCGGTCACTTTGCCCGCTAGGAACACGGAACAGTTGCCTGAATGATAATAGGTGTCGTAAAACGATTGCAGCATCGGCACGTTGATGTTACGGTAATCGGCCTCTTCGATCAGTTGTCCACAGGGATGCCCCGCCCCGTAAAGCGAGCAGAGCAGGCTGCGCTGTGCCAAAAAATCGACTTTCGAGCGGTTGACCAAAAATTGCTGCACATTGTTCTCAAGCACTGTGCCGAGTTCCTTTTCGGGAAACACGGGCTCTTTGATGATCGACTCCAGTATCGCTACTGTTTCGGTGATGTATTTATTAAGCGAGTAGAGGGTGATGTAAGCATACTCCGACGAACTGGATAGTTCGAGCCACGCACCATAGTAATCGAGTTTCTCCGCTATGTCGGCAGCAGTAAAACTGCGCGATCCTTCACGTAGCATTCGATTAGCAAACAAGGCTTGCAAACGGTGCGACTGGTGCCAGCGGCCACCGGCAAAGAGAATATCAATGCGTACCACCTCCTGCTCTCCGGCATTGACGATAGTAAGCGGAACCCCGTTGGACAGCGTAGTGCGAACGGGTGGAAGAAGATTGAACTCCTTCAGGTCTTGTATTTCGGGAGGCAGAGTACGGTTCATGGCAGGGTATTTAAATACTTTTCGGCGTGAGCTAAATCTTCGGGTGTATCAATCCCTATCGTCTCGATCGTGCTGATGCCCACCTTGATAGTGTAGCCATTTTCAAGCCAACGGAGCTGCTCAAGCGACTCTGCCACTTCGAGCGACGATTGAGGTAACGAGGTAATTTCCTTGAGTACCTCGGTGCGATAAGCATACAGCCCGATGTGCTTGTAATAAGTGTGGTGTTGCAACCACTCCTGCTTGTCGGCATTGCGCTGATAGGGAATGATGGAGCGGCTAAAGTAAAGTGCATTCCAGTTGCGATTGACCACTACCTTGGGGCTGTTCACGTTTTCCAGCGCAGCCACGGTATCGCTTGCGGCAAAGGGTTTGACCAATGTGGCAATCTGCGTAGTGGCATCGTCGAAGCAGGCTTTGACGGCGTTTAGCTGCAAGGATTGAATGAATGGTTCGTCACCCTGAATATTGACCACCACATCAAAATCGCCTCCGATCTTGCAAGCGGCCTCATAGCAGCGGTCTGTTCCGCTTTTATGATCGACCGAGGTCATTACCACCTTACCTCCAAAAGCTTTCACAGCCGCCTCGATGCGTTCGTCGTCGGTCGCCACATAGGCGTCGTCGAGGACACCCGCCACCTGTTCATACACCCGTTGTATTACCGTTTTTCCACCGAGCAACGCCAGTGGCTTTGCCGGAAAGCGGGTGGATGCATACCGAGCAGGGATTATTCCTAAAAATTTCATATCATTATTTTTGTTTGACAACTCATTCAGTCCCCGTTGCACGTAGTCGAGCTCCATGTCGACAGGCTTTAAGATGTTGTTGTCGTAGTATAGCAAATCAATATCGAGACATACGCGCTCGCGCTTCTTGTCGCCGGGCAGACGGCCGGCTTCGTGCTCTATCGCTTTGAACAAAGCACGCAACTCTGCGATGGGGCGATCGGTGTCGAACACGGCTACCTGATTGAGAAACGAGGCAGAATGGGTCATGTGCAGCGGTTCCGTGTAGCGGCATGCAGCAAAACGAATGCCCGGAAGCAGTTGCTGCAATCGGGCACGCGCTAACGCCACGTTCTGCTCCGGCTCGTAATTACTGCCGATGCAGAGCGCTTGGCGATTATTAGTTAAAGAGTTCATCCAACCCCGGTTCTTCGACCACTACTCCCTCACCAGACGCTTCGGCACAGGGATCAAACCCCTCGGGCAACTTGAACCGCTCTTTCTCGTCATAGCCCAATGACTTATCGTCGAATACTTTCTTCATGTACTTCGTCCATACGGGCAGTGCCAGCGAAGCGCCTTGACCGTAGGCCATACCATCGAAGTGAATGTCGCGATCTTCGCCTCCCACCCATACGCCTGATACAAGCGAAGGGGTGAAGCCCATAAACCAACCATCGGCATTGAAGTTGGTCGTACCCGTTTTACCGCCCATATCGGCAGTGGGAACACCCAGACGACGCACACGTCCACCGGTTCCTTCGTTGATCACGGCACGCAGCATCACAAGCATTTTGTAGGCGGTCGAGGCACTGATAACCTCCTCCATCTGCGGAGTGAAGGTCGATATCACGTTGCCGTCACTATCTTCGATGCGGGTTACGAAGAGCGGTGCCACCCGAATACCCTTGTTGGCAAAAGCGGTATAGGCACTCACCATCTCACCCACTGATATTTCGCACGGGCCGAGGCTGAGCGATACTGAAGGTACAATTTCGCGGTTGCGCACCCCGAAGTTATGGATCAATCCGGCCAAGGCATAGGGATTGAGTTTGCTCATCAAGTAAGCCGTCACCCAGTTGTCCGAGTTTGCCAGTCCCCACTTGATAGTCACCATTTCGCCGTAACGCTTGTTGTTGGCATTGCGCGGTGTCCAAGGTGTTCCGTTTTCGTCGATCAGCGTTTGCTCTACGTGGCGCACCTGATCGCAAGGCGAGAATCCGTTCTCCATCGCCAAGGCATAGAGATAGGGTTTGATGGTCGATCCTACCTGCCGACGACCTACCATGGCCATATCGTACTGGAAGTTCGTATAATTGGGACCTCCCACGTAGGCTTTGACATATCCGTTGATAGGATCCATTGACATAAATCCGGCACGCAGGAAGTGCTTGTAGTACTTAATCGAGTCCATTGGAGTCATGATGGTATCCTTGTCTCCCGTCCAGGAAAACACGGTCATCTCTTGTTTGGTATTGAAAGCCTTGCGAATCTCGGCCTCAGAGGCTCCTGCCTCTTTCATCAACCGATAGCGATCGGTTTGCTTCATAGAGCGATCGAGAATCTGCGCCACCTGTTCAGTAGTTAAATTTTTACTATACGGAGCGCTTTTACGTCCTTTCTTCTCCTTGAAGAATTGCGGTTGTAGGTATCCTCCTAAATGCTCCTCTACCGCCTCTTCAGCATACTTCTGCATGCGCGAGTCAATGGTGGTGTATATCTTCAACCCGTCGGTGTAAATATTGTAATTGCTACCGTCTTTTTTCTTGTTTTTGGCACACCAGCCGTACAGAGGATTGGTTTCCCAGTTGAGTGAATCTTCATAGTACTTCTGTTTCTGCCATGCACGATACTCGCTACGATCAGGTTTACCGGCAGTCATCATTCCGCGCAGGTATTCGCGGAAGTAAGTGGCCAATCCTTCTTTGTGATCGACCCGGTGGTAGGCCAATTTCAAGGGTAGGGCTTGCAGCGAATCGCGTTCTTGCTCGGTAAGATAGTCCGCTTTTTCCATCTGACTGAGCACCACATCACGACGCCCTTTCGAACGTTCATTGAAACGCACCGGGTTGTAGAGCGACGGATTTTTGCACATACCGACCAAGGTAGCAGCTTCTTCGATGGTGAGGTCTTTGGGCTCACGACCAAAGTAGGTGTAAGCAGCCGTTTTAATACCCACAGCATTGTTGAGAAAGTCAAACTTATTAAGATACATACTCAGAATTTCCTCTTTCGTGTAGTAGCGTTCAAGTTTCACAGCTATCACCCATTCAATGGGCTTTTGAAAAAGGCGTTGCAAGGAATTCTTAGCAACTTCATCGGTGAATAACTGTTTGGCAAGCTGTTGAGTAATAGTACTACCCCCACCGGCATTTTTTTGAAAGAGTAGTCCGCGCTTAACCACAGCACGAACCAGAGCTTTCATGTCAATGCCCGAGTGATCAGCAAAACGCACATCCTCGGTAGCGATCAGAGCGTTGACAATGTTAGGCGACAATTCGTTGTAAGCAGTATAAATTCGGTTTTCTTTACTGAGAGACCAGGTGCCGAGCACTTTACCGTCTTCCGAAAGCACCTCGGTGGCAAACTTGTAGTTAGGATTTTCAAGCTCCTCAACAGGAGGCATATAGCCAATCCATCCGTACGAAATGGAGGCGAAAATAACGACACATAGCAACACCATGGCTGCCAGAAAAACCCAAAGGGCTTTTATAATTTTTTTAATCATTCTCGTTGATTTGCAGTGTTATCAATACTTGACGCAAAGATAGCTATAATTCGGCAAACAGCCAAATAAAGGCACTTTTCTATGTGGCTTATCGTCCCAAAATAAACAAAAAAGCAACTGGGGTAACATTTCACTAAAACAGAAACAATAAGACCGACAATTACTAAACGGACGTACGGTTCACCCAAAACAAATACGCCGTCTAAGCCGTTCGTTTAAAACAAGCGCACTATTCGTGCCCGAGCAATTACGCCACTCATTCGCAATAAAAAAAAACACTCTGAAAAAAGCACCTCCAAAAGCAACAAAACATCTCCAAGAATACGCCAAGAGCCAGCGAAAAACAGTAAAAAACGTCGCTTTCCACTTGTGATTCGCCTTTTTTCTTCGTATCTTTACAGACTGAAAACAAGTTCTATCAACAACAAAGATAACAGAATGGAAAACAGAAGTTTAGTAACCATCGCAGAGCATTCGAAAGAGAAAATACTCTATATGCTGGAAATGGCCAAGGAGTTTGAAAAGAATCCGAACCGAAAGATTCTTGAAGGAAAAATCGTGGCAACCCTGTTCTTTGAACCCTCCACCCGCACCCGCCTGAGTTTTGAAACTGCTGCCAACCGATTGGGAGCACGGGTAATCGGATTCAGCGACCCGAAAGCAACCAGTTCGTCGAAAGGCGAAACACTGAAAGACACGATTATGATGGTTAGCAACTATGCCGACATCATCGTGATGCGGCACTACCTCGAAGGAGCGGCACGTTATGCCAGCGAAGTGGCACCCGTGCCCATTGTCAATGCCGGAGATGGAGCGAACCAACACCCCTCGCAAACCATGCTCGACCTCTACTCCATCTACAAAACGCAAGGAACGCTCGAAAATCTTAATATTTACTTAGTGGGCGACCTCAAGTACGGACGCACCGTACACTCGCTACTGATGGCCATGCGCCACTTCAACCCTACATTTCACTTCATCGCGCCCGAAGAACTGAAAATGCCCGAAGAGTACAAACTCTACTGCAAGGAGCACAGGATCAAGTACATCGAGCATACTGAATTCAACGAAGAGGTGATTTCTGAGGCTGACATCCTCTACATGACTCGCGTGCAACGCGAACGGTTTACCGACCTGATGGAGTACGAAAGAGTTAAAAATGTGTATATCCTGCGTAAGAAGATGCTCGAAGGCACGCGCGACAATATGCGTATACTCCATCCCCTACCCCGTGTCAACGAGATTGCATACGATGTAGACGAAAGCCCCAAAGCATACTACTTTCAACAAGCACTTAACGGGCTGTATGCCCGCGAAGCAATATTGTGCGACGTATTAGGTATAACATTAGAAGACATCAAAGAGTGATATGAATCAGAATAATCAAGAATTGCAAGTAGCCGCTCTCAAAAACGGAACGGTTATCGACCACATCCCCAGCAACCGGCTCTTTACGGTGGTTTCGCTATTGGGACTAGAACACATGGACAACAACATCACCATCGGGTTCAACCTCGACAGCAAGAAATTGGGACGGAAGGGAATCATCAAAATAGCCGATAAATTCTTCGACGACGAAGAGATTAACCGCATTTCGGTAGTAGCACCGCATATTAAACTCAACATCATTCGCGACTATAAAGTGGTCGAGAAGAAAGAGGTACAAATGCCCGACGAACTCAAGGGTATACTCAGGTGTGCCAATCCCAAGTGCATCACTAACAACGAACCTATGGAAACACTGTTTCATGTGTCAGACAAAGAGAACTGCGTTGTAAAATGCCACTATTGCGAAAAAGAGCAACGCAAAGAAGAGTTTACCATCATCTAACAAAATATTGAATGAAACAAGACTGGAAACCCGGAACAATGATCTACCCGCTGCCCGCCGTTATGGTGAGCTGCGGTAGTCATCCCGACGAGTACAACATACTAACCGTAGCATGGACAGGAACGATCTGCACTAACCCACCGATGTGCTATATCTCCGTGCGTCCCGAACGGTATTCGTACGACATCATCAAGCGGAACATGGAGTTCGTCATCAACCTCACCACCGCCGACATGGCTTTTGCCACCGATTGGTGCGGGGTGAAGTCGGGTAAAGATTACCATAAGTTCAACGAAATGAAGCTCACCCCCGGCTCCAGTACCATGGTTAGCGCGCCGCTTATCGAAGAATCACCTCTGTGTATCGAGTGCCGCGTTAAGGAGATCGTATCACTGGGATCACACGATATGTTCATCGCCGACGTTGTGAACGTGCGAGCCGATGAACGCCACCTCAACCTCCAAACGGGCAAGTTGGAGCTAGCCGAAGCTAACCCACTAGTCTACGTGCATGGCGGCTACTACGAACTGGGTAGCAAGATAGGCAGGTTCGGCTGGTCGGTCCATAAGAAAAAGAAAAAGAAATAAACCATACGCTTATGAGACGAACGCTTCTTCTTTTATTATCCCTCTTGATGATCGGTTGGGTCAATGCACAACAGACACATCAGGATAAGATAGAACGTCCCAATACCCGAAAAGTAAATTTCGGAATCAAGGCGGGTTTCAACTCGTCTATGTTTCTGGTGTCGGATTTTAAGATCAAAGACGTAACCATCGACGAGATTCAAAATAATTTTCAGATCGGATATTTCGGTGCGTTCTTCATGCGCCTCAATATGAAGAAGCACTTTCTGCAACCTGAGATATCGTACAACATCAGCCGGTGCGAGATCACGTTTGATAAGCTGGGATCGCAACACCCCGACATCGAACCCGAATATGCATCAGTGGCATCGAGTATCCACAGCATCGACTTTCCGGTGCTGTACGGATACAACGTAGTTAAAGAAGGCCCTTATGGCATGTCACTCTTTGCCGGACCTAAGTTGCGCTATATCTGGGGGAAACAGAACACGATCACGTTCGACAACTTCGATCAAAAAGGCATTCGAGAAGAGCTATACCCGTTCAACGTCAATATAGTGGTAGGTGTAGCAGTCAACATTTCGCGTATTTTCTTCGATTTCCGCTACGAACAAGGGGTGCGCAACATCTCCAAGTCGGTTACCTACGACAGCTTGAACCCCGACGGAAGTCTGGGGGTAAGTGATATCACGTTTCACCGCCGCGACAATGTGCTTAGTTTCTCACTTGGTGTTATTTTTTAATAGACTATTCTTACTTTTTTTCATCAGATTATCATTCTTTTTCTATATATTTGTACGCTTAACAACGAATCTCCAATAATATTTATTTTTATTATAATACGGAATGAAAAGAGACGATTTAATCTTCGACATCATCGAAAAAGAACATCAACGTCAGCTCAAAGGTATCGAGTTGATTGCATCAGAAAACTTTGTGAGTGATCAGGTTATGCAGGCCATGGGTTCATGCTTAACCAATAAGTATGCCGAGGGCTATCCGGGCAAACGTTACTACGGCGGTTGCGAAGTAGTCGATCAAAGCGAACAAATTGCAATCGACCGCTTGAAAGAGATTTTCGGAGCCGAATGGGCCAACGTACAGCCTCACTCGGGTGCGCAAGCCAATGCTGCCGTATTTTTGGCTGTACTGAACCCCGGCGACAAGTTCATGGGATTGAACCTTTCGCACGGCGGACACCTCTCGCATGGCTCGCTGGTCAACACCTCGGGCATCATCTATACTCCTTGCGAATACAACTTGAATCAGGAAACCGGACGGGTAGATTACGACCAAATGGAAGAGATCGCCCTACGCGAGCAACCGAAAATGATTATCGGTGGTGGATCGGCCTACTCGCGCGAGTGGGATTATCGCCGTATGCGCGAAATAGCCGACAAGGTAGGTGCCATCTTGCTGATTGACATGGCACACCCTGCCGGATTAATTGCTGCCGGACTACTTGAAAACCCGGTGAAGTATGCACACATTGTAACCTCTACTACCCACAAAACCCTACGCGGACCCCGTGGAGGCGTTATCATGATGGGCAAGGACTTCCCCAACCCATGGGGAAAAACCACTCCGAAGGGTGAAGTGAAAATGATGTCACAATTGCTCGACTCGGCCGTGTTCCCCGGTGTACAAGGCGGACCGCTCGAACATGTGATCGCTGCTAAGGCTGTAGCCTTCGGCGAATGCTTACAACCCGAATATAAAGAGTACCAGAAACAGGTACAGAAAAATGCCGCCGTACTGGCACAGGCATTGGTAGATCGTGGATTCACCATCGTTTCGGGTGGTACGGACAACCACTCGATGCTGGTAGACCTGCGCAGCAAATACCCCGAACTAACAGGTAAGGTAGCCGAAAAGGCATTGGTATCAGCTGATATTACTGCCAACAAAAACATGGTACCGTTTGACAGCCGCTCGGCTTTCCAAACATCGGGAATCCGCTTGGGTACACCTGCCATCACGACCCGTGGTGCAAAGGAAGACCTAATGCTCGAAATTGCCGAAATGATCGAGACTGTTTTGTCTAATGTAGACAACGAAGAAGTCATTGCACAGGTACGCAGCCGTGTGAACAAGACAATGGAAAAGTATCCGATCTTTGCTTATTAACCACAGAGGACACAGAGGGAAAAAAAGAAGGAATCAGATAAAGAAAGAGAGAGGAAACTGAGTTTAGTTAATAAACTTGGTTTCCTCTCTCTTTATAATAATGTCAATCTCTGCGACCTATATGGTGAATTACTCCCTGTGTTCTCTGTTGTGAAACAGTTAGCTCAGTCCGTCGATCTGTCCGTCTACGATGTCGATGTATTTGGCTTGGGGTTCTTTGGGTAACCCGGGCATACGCATAATCTCTCCGGCAATAGCTACAATCATCTCGGCTCCGTTGTTGATAACGATATCTTTAATATGGAATTCGAAATTATTGACCGCTCCGTAGATCTTCGGATCAGCCGAGAAAGAGTACTGCGTTTTGGCAATACACACCGGATAATGAGCGATACCCATCTCTTCGATCAGCTTTATCTTCTTGCGGGTTTCGCTGCTATACGTAACAACACTTGCACCATAGAGCCCTAAAGCAACTTTCTCGATCTTCTGCTCAACGCTGTCGCTGTCTTTGTAGGTGAAACGTAACGGTTCCGAAGGTTTCTGCTCGATGGTATCGACTACCAACCGTGCCAAATCGACCGCTCCTTCGCCTCCTTCGCTGTAAGCGTTGTTGATAGCGAAACCAACTCCCAGCTTATCGCAGTGCTGATGCAGCAATTCCATCTCCTCGTCCGTATCGGTAGCATAGCGGTTGAAGGCTACAATCACCGTCTGACCAAACGAATGCAGATTACGCACGTGCTTGTCGAGGTTGCGCAGCCCCTCGCGTAAACCTTCCATATTAGGTTCTTTGATTCGATCGAGGCTCACCCCACCATGCATCTTCAATCCTTGTGTAGTGGCTACGATCACCGTCAGACGAGGTTGCAAGCCACTCTTGCGGCATTTGATATTATAGAACTTCTCTGCACCCAGATCAGCACCAAAGCCGGCCTCGGTCACTACATAGTCGCCAAAGGTCATAGCCATTTTGGTAGCTAGTAACGAGTTACATCCGTGCGCGATATTGGCAAATGGACCACCGTGAACGAAGGCTGCCGTGTTCTCGGTCGTCTGCACCAGATTGGGGTGAATAGCGTCTTTGAGCAATACAGTAATAGCACCTGCCACTCCCAAATCATTTACGGTAAAGGGCTTACCGTCGTAGGTGAAACCGAGCAGGATGTTTTCAATGCGGCGGCGAAGATCGTCAAGGTCTTTCGACAGGCAAAGAATAGCCATGATCTCCGAAGCGGGTGTAATGTCGAAACCCGACTGTCGTGTGATACCATCGGTCTTGGCACCCAGTCCAAGCACGACGTTTCGCAACGAACGGTCGTTAACGTCGAGCACGCGTTTCCAAAGAATCTCCTTCAACCCAAATCCCTTGGATTGGTTCTGATAAAGGTAGTTATCGAGCAGAGCCGATATCATATTGTGTGCCGAGGTGATGGCATGAAAATCGCCTGTAAAGTGCAGGTTGATTTTCTCCATGGGCAATACCTGTGCGTATCCACCACCCGCAGCTCCACCTTTCATACCGAAGCACGGCCCCAACGAAGGTTCGCGCAGCGCCACAATAGCCTTCTTGCCTATTTTGTTAAGCCCCAATGCCAGTCCGATGGAAACGGTGGTTTTACCAATACCGGCTTTGGTGGCAGTGATGGCAGTTACGAGAATAAGGTTGCTTCTCTTCACCTTCTCCTCATCGATAAGGTGTTCGGGAATCTTGGCGATGTAGCGGCCATAGTTCTCGACTTCGTCACGTGGAATGCCGATGTGTTCTGCTACTTGTTTTATTTTAGTCAGTTCTGTCTCACGAGCAATTTCTATATCTGCTTTCATGTTGTAAAGGGTTATGAGATTATACATGCAAAAGTACAAATTAAATCTGTATTAACACTCGATCGGAGAGAGTTTTGAGTACAGAATGATGGCATTGCGCATCGGGCGGTGACTCATCGAGGCGTTATTTGAAGCGCGACGTATCTACCTCCTGACGTTTTTTCTCTTTGTAACCTCCAAATTTATAGCTCAATAGGAGGACGAACGTCCGGTTGTCGGGCAGGGAAGAAAAACAACACCCTTTTGTTATCGCCTACTTACGTAGTGTTACCTACTGTTATAAAGCATATTATTTAGTATCACTCAAAGAGACAACCTATCCGCTTTCCACTTATCTTTGTGAATATGAAAATACCATTTTATTTTGTCGTTTTTTGTTGTCTTACCCTTGGGGTATATTCGACTATAGACTGATTGCGATCGACTGAAAATCAAATGATCGGGGAGAAATTGAGCAACTTAAAGAAGCAAACATATGAAAAAGATTTTATTCAGTTGTTTACTAGTACTCGCCACAGCAACTCCGGCTTTTGCACAAACCGAAGTGGCTAATGACAGCGTAAAGCGTCTGCCCGACAAAGTACCTGCCATTCAGGAAACAGGACGCCAAACCGTACGAACGAATCAAAACGATTTTATCCTTCCCGATCGAGTAGAACCCGTATCTACTTTTGCCAAACCTTCAGAAGAGAACAGCACCTTTCGGATTCATACACCCGAATTTCTGCACACTCCCTGGCCCACACCTCGGTTGGGAACGGGTGGCAATCCGTTTGCCAATGACTACAATCAATACGATATATTTCTACTGACACCCGATAGCTACTTGAATACGTACAGTACGTTCAACACCTATCCCACCATAGGCACTTTTATCGAAGCAGGAGGTTCTTATACCTATCGGCTCAGCGAACGGTTGGATATAACCGGAGGATTGTATGCAACCAAATACAGTATGCCATCCTTTGTACACGGGTTGCAATTGGATGCGGGTATTAATGCGGCACTCGGCTTTCGCATCAATGAACGACTTAGAATCAGGCTGATAGGACAGTACTCTCTCTACGGACAGCAAAACTCCACACGAGGCTACTTGACTCCGCTTGCTCCACAAAGTTATTACGGTGCCATCATGGAGCTGAAGGTAACCGATTGGCTCGAAGTACATGGCGGCATGGAACGGATTTTCGATCCGATACGGGGGAAGTGGAAAACGATTCCCGTAGTTTATCCGGTTATAAACTTTAAAAAGAAATAAAAGGCGGAAGGCCTATAAGATAATTTCATATCTTTGCGTAGACAACAAACCCCACGGATATGAAAAAGCTGTTCTTACTCTTTGCCTTACTGCTGCTCGCTGTTGCAGTATCTGCTCAGACGGAGCTACCCTCCGACTCTCTTCGTCGTTCGCCTGCGGGTAATTATAAGGAATTCGGAGGATTTCTGCTCGACATGGGACTAATGGCTGTACAGGCTCCCAAAGTACCCAAATTTAACTTCGATCCGGGCAAACCGGCCAAAGACTACAACCAATTATTCAGTCTCGATCCCAATGTTACCATGACGCAAGGTTTGTCGAACGTGTTTACCTCTTATGGAAGCGGGTTCGGGGCATTTGGCGGATTCGGAGCATTCGGTTCAACATCCGATCAACTTCAAATGGGAAGCTTTAAGTTGAAGAACGGTATGCGTATCAATACCTACGGCGAGTACAATGCCGATGGATACCGGGTACCCAACCGTAGCGCTTTGCCTTGGGAGAAAAACAACTTCAAAGGTGCTTTCGAACTTAAATCCGGCAATGGTGCTTTTGGCATTCGTATCGAAGTGCAACAAGGACGCGGATCATATTATCCTTAACCCCAACAAAAGATGAAAAAAATTCTGGTTATCGGCGCCAATGGTTTTACCGGACGTCGTCTATTGAATGACCTGTCGGCCAATAAGGCATACAACGTCATTGGGTGTTCGCTGAACGAAGACATCGATCCGAACCCGCAACACCGTTTTATCCGTACCGACATACGCGATGCCATCTCCGTAACAGCCCTATTCGAAGAGGTGCGTCCGCATGTTGTCATCAATACGGCGGCACTCTCGGTGCCCGACTATTGCGAAACCCATAAAGAGGAGGCGCACGTAGTCAATGTAACAGCCGTGGAGCAACTGGCACGTGCCTGCGAACAGTACAATAGCCGCTTCATCCACCTATCGACCGACTTTGTATTTGACGGACAAACAGACAAGTTGTATGTAGAAACCGATCTCCCCCATCCCATTAACTTCTACGGAGTAACCAAGCTCGAAGGCGAACAACGTGTTGCAGCCATTTGCCGCAACTACGCCATAGCCCGTGTGGTGGTGGTATATGGCAAAGCATTGCCGGGACAACACGGCAATATACTGCAACTGGTAGCCAATAAGCTGAGAGCCGGAGAGAGCATCCGTGTTGTGTCAGATCAATGGCGCACACCTACCTTTGTGGGCGATGTAGCCCGGGGTATTGAGCAACTGATGTTTCATCCGGGCAATGGCGTTTACCATCTTTGTGGCAGCGACTGCGTGACGATTGCCGACATGGCTTACCGGGTAGCCGATCTTTTACAGCTCGACCGTTCGCTCATTCAACCGATTACGACCGAGGAGATGCAAGAGAGTACGCCACGTCCCCGTTTCAGCGGACTGAGCATTGCCAAAGCACAACAAGAAATCAATTATAAACCCCACACCCTCGACAAGGGAATAAAAGAGATGTTTTCATGAGTCAACCCATTGTATTGCAATCAAGTCCATATACAGATAAAATAATCGGTTTTGCCGGACCTACTCCTTTGGAGATTACGCTCAATGATTCGGGCAAGATAAGCGATATTAAATTACTGAAGAACAAAGACACCCCCGCTTATGTACAGATAGCCATTGATGGCGGTTTACTCAACGCATGGAACGGCTTGACACCACAAGAAGCCTTGGCCAAACAAGTAGATGCCGTAAGTGGTGCTACATTCAGTTCACGCGGTATTATTCAAACCGTACAAAAGCGGCTGGAAGTGTACGAAGCGCAACGCAGCAGTGCTACTACATCGCAGGTACTGATCGGCATCAGTTTATTTGTGCTTATAGCCGTGGGATATTTCTTTATGCGCAACCGCAGAAAACACCGTATGCAACAAGCAAAAGTATAGGTCTGCAACCGCATAAGGCCATACTACAAATCGGCACAGGCTTTTGCAGTGAGTCTTATCATTTGCAAAGCTTGCGCCGATTTACGCTTAAAGATTTGTATTTTTCTTTCAAACGATCGATTTCTTGCTCCGAAAATGAATGATTGCTCTCATCCGCCGTTCTCTCATCGGCCATTATATTATCCAAAAATACCGCTTTGTGCTTATAAGCCGTACAGTATTTGCACAGTGACAAATGGGTTCGAAGTTGCCATTTCTCCAGTGGCAACAACGGTGTGTGCAACTGCTTCTCTATCAAAAAGGTGGCTTTTTGACAAGAGAGGACAAATAGATGTATGATTCTTTTGTACATAACACAATTATTTACTAAACCAATTCAGATCTATACACTCTCTCAACTGCAACCGGCTGCGTTGAAGCAGCTTCCAGTAAGCAGTCGAAGTCATATTCAATTCCTTACAGATGTCACCTGCTTTTTTGCTTCGGAGATAACAGAGCTTAACCGCTACTTTCCATTGTGGAGGTAAATTATCGAGGCATCTGTAAAAAGATTGCCTGAAATCGGTATCATCTAATAATGCGTCGAGAGATTTGGGTGATTCCGCCCATACGTTGGCTACATCGGTTTGCCTCCACTCGCCGTTTCGGTCGAAGTCATGTTCAAAGTTTAGATCGACCATGGGTTTGCGATAACGCTCTTTATACATATCGACTACTTTGTGATAAAGTATTCCCAACAGCCATGCCTCGACCGAATGTATTTCGGAGAAAGAATCTCTTTTGGCATAAGCTACCAAAAAAACCTCCTGAACGGCATCTTCGGCATCTTCTTTATTTGAGAGCAAATAGTATGCCCTATTCAAGAGCCTTTTAGAATAAGTTTCTATCAGGCTCTCAAACAGAGCATCTGTTAATTGAGGGTGTGACATATCTATCTTCTTTTACGCAAAGATAAGTTTTCCACGATTATTTTTCATCTGTATCGGCTATTATTATTCTTCCTCAAATCCGCAGCTAATTTATAACTGATTCAAATAGCGATTTAATTCACCTAATAGTTCCTACTCGTAGCTTTTCCCCCTGCTTTTCTCCTTGATTTCAGGTTATAGGGCATAGCTTCCCCTTTCCCCAGTTAGCTGAAGGCATAAGTAATCCCACGAAAAGTTGTTTTTACGGACTCCAAAGCAACTTGTATGGTTTGTCGGAATAAATATTGAGTACCCATTGTCTGCCTGTCTTTACCCATTTCGCAGGAACTGTAATGAATCGAAAGATAAATCGTTTGACTCGGCTTACCGGTTCAATATCTTCAAACACGGCTGCAACCTTCTCAATAAGGTAAGCATAAAAGTTTTTAGCCATGGCTGTAAGTAGCAGGAATACTGTATTCTCTTTGAGGAATGAACAGGGAAGATGACTCCACCCGAAATCGTTATTCATCATGTCGAATGTTCTTTCACAGGCTCCACGAGCATTGTAGAAGAGTACAATGTCTTTTTCAGAACTTTCATGGTCATTGGTTAAGATGCACCGATAGGTGTATTCACCATCAAATAGGTCCAATTGGTTGTCCTTACGCTTTTGCCTTTGAATAACAAGTCGGTAGTTTTCTTCTTGCAAAAAGGAAGTAAAAGGTATGGAGGTCACTTCATAATTCTCGAAGTTGATTTCTTCTTTTTTCCAATCTGTGATTTTCGTCATTTCTTCATACAGAGACTGACATTTGCCGGCTCGTATGTAGAACTTGTTGCAGTAGCCATGTGTCATACGGATAATCTCTTCCGAATAAGAACCACAGTCCATCCGGCAACGGTCTATGAATATTCCCCTATCGGCCAAACGACGAAAAGTCCGTTGGAGCGTATCCGCTTGACGAAAACGGACATTTGCGTTTGCGGCCCGATTTTCCACACCAACAATGTTACCACCAATAGTTGCCGTGCCGGGGAAATAACCACGTTTTTTCTTGTAAGAATACTGAGTGTCATACTTTTCTGTGGGAATAAACTGGTGGTCGAAGTCCAAGTTATAAAGCGTGTTTGGCTTGAGTTGTTCTGTTTGAAGGAGCATATCGAGCATCAAACTATTAAGCTGTTCCGCCTTATTGAAAGCATAGCTTGCTCCTTTTTGGGAAGTATAGTGGATATCCAATTCTGCGAGTTCTTTTATGCCTCTCAATAAAGTATCCGGACTGGGGATTTCAGTATCCGGGCGTAATTCAAGATGTTTGCCAAGGTGTTTGCCGATATCTTCGATGTGGTCACCGCCGCAATAGTAGATCCAAAATAGGCTCGAAATAATTTCGCTATATTGGTAACCGGCGTAGGAAGAACGTAATCCTAAAGATTTATCGATCACGGAATTCAGTCCTAAACGAGAAAATTCATCCATTGCGTAAAATATACCCCCAAAAGGAGTGATATTATCTGATTTTATGGCTATTTTTGTTGTCATATGCACAAGTACCTTTATGGTTTGTTTGGTAGCACTAATTTAGGTGAATCTTGTGACATAACCAAACCTTGAGGATGTTATTCATCCTCAAGTGTTTGGATTCTCTGAAAATAATATGACTGCGGATTTAAGGTTCTTACAAATGCCAATTCAAAAGGTTATTACCTGATAGCCTCTCTTCAGGTAGTTTGCCAAAGGTTCTCCCATCGGCAATACATCGTAATTGAGTGCTTTAAGTTTATCGACAACTCCATAAGCAGTTGCGCAAGCGATACAGGCTTCTACCTTCACTCCATCGGTCTGCATTTGCCCTATTTTTTTCTGTAAGGCAGCATCATTGGCTATCAACTTGGCCGAAGGACCCCATACAACCAATGTTACTTCCGAAAACCATTTGCTCTTCTGTGCCGCATGCGGAAACATGAGGGCCACCCGCTCTGCCACCATCGGATCATCGCTACTCCATACCAATACCAGCTTGTTATTGTTCGCACTCCGGACAAGCTGTGTTAATTGCATCACAACATCCTCCGGGTTGGCTCTTTTCTTATAATCGGGATTAACAAAAGCATACCGTATTATACCTTTCTGGTCGATGATATAGGTAGCCGGAATGGGCAATTCGGCATTGTCATTGCCATTGTATTGACTTAACCCGAACTTGCTTTCATACCGATTGGCCGTTTCAGTATCGAGTTTGAAAACCAGATCGTACTGACGAGCCACATTGTTGTCCGCATCTGATAATACCGTAAAAGGAAGAGCGTTCTTTTCGATGGTTGTCAGGCTTCTATCGGGAAGCTCTGGCGAAAGAGCAATCAACGTAGCTCCCAGTTGGGTTATTTCCATCGCCTTGTCTGCCAATCCTTTCAGCTCCAAATTGCAATAGGGACACCAGCCGCCACGATACCAATTGAGTACTACCGGTCCTTTCTTTAATAATTGATAAAGATTAACCTCTTTCCCGTTTTGATCTTTCAACGTAAAATCGGGCGCTTTATCGCCAACGCGAATTCCTTGTTCTGCATTTTGAGCATTGCCTGCTAAAGTACCGGCTGTCATAATAATTAAAATGAATAGTTTAACAATTCTCATACGTCTTTATTTTTTTAGGATTAAATATTGAAGTCACCACCTTGGGAGTGTCGCTTCAATTACATAGTCTGAACTACATCAAAATCCTGACTAAAAAAAGACTTTTTTTCTATACTATTTCTTTTTTAATGTTTCGAGCGGCTCTCTCAACATTAGGTATTTCTCTGTTTAAAAGACTAGTATATTAACACAGCGTTAACTACGTACTCTTGCATACAAAGAATACGTATTCATTGATACCAAAACTACGTACTCTTGCATACAAGAAGATACCAAAGGGGTAAAACGATTAACAATGTTAAAACAAAAGGCTTCGTTACCAGATGTAACGAAGTCTTTGCCAGCGTGCTTGCATGCAAGCTTATAGGAGGTTTTATTTATTTAAGAGCACCTTGTCGATTGCTTCTTTAAAGGAAGCTTTTGGCATGGCTCCTTGTGCCATTTGTGGTTGCCCGTTCATGGGGATGAAAAGCAACGAAGGAATAGAGCGGATGCCGAACGCCCCAGCCAACTCCTCTTCTGTCTCCGTATCTACTTTATAAATCACAATGCTATCGCCATATTCCTGAGCCAATTCTTCGAGAATGGGAGCGATGGTTTTACAAGGTCCGCACCACGAAGCATAGAAATCGACAATGGCGGGTTTATCGCCTAAATATTTCCATTCATTGGGGCTTGCTTCAAAATTAGCGACTTTGGTTAAGAACTCTTCTTTGGTTAAATTGATCGTTTTCATTGTTGTTTCCTTTTTATTATTGTTATTTCCGTCTTTTTGTCCACTGCATGAGCTCAACAAAGCTCCTGCCATACATGCCACCAGCACAATTAGCTTCTTCATTTTTAATTGGGTTTAATTTGATTTTTTCTTTTTATCAAACATACTAAAGAGCAAAGCACCCATCACTGCACCCCAGATAATACTCATAACGGGCGAGGATGTAATGGGACAAGAGCCGCTGTTGCATCCTACAAACACGTAGTACAAGTATCCCGCAAGGGCTCCAACCACTCCACCCACCAGGGGGAGAATATTATTCATTATAAATTTCTTCATTAATCTACTTTTTGAGTTAGTTATAGTAATAACAATATGAAACCATAAATTGTTTCCATTGGAATTAATATCTATTGGAATAGATTAGAAAAAGTGTAAAACAGACGGTGTATAAACAAAAAAAATCAGCGTCTTTACTTATACAAGAAAGAGATGCTGATAGGATGATACAACAAATAATAAAGCAGTTACATCTTTCGCCACTGGCTCATGTATTCGCCAGGAGACTGATCGTATTTTTTGCGATGACTTCAGCAAGCTGAATACGCAGACATTACACTACTCATATACATACACTTAAGTTTATCCACACATACCCGGTGAACATAAAAAAACGGTACCACGACTCACGTCGCAGTACCGTCACAACACAAACACAAAATAAAACACGACAAAACTACTATGCAATTCTACCTGTCTATGCCGGGGAGGCATATGTGGCATTTATGTATATGTCGCATACTCATAAATGGTATCAGGCCTACTTGCATCGTATAAACAAACGCTTTTATTCATTTGTTTATTTCTTATATGTTAAAAAAACAGTGTCATTCTTTATTGGATACCTCTCTCCCGCAATTTTAATTGCCAGTTCCAAGCGGAGCGTAAAGTATCTTCAATCGTTTCGGTCGCAGTCCATCCCAGTTCATTATTAGCAAAGTCAGGGTTTGCCCAAACTTTCTCTATATCTCCGGTACGGCGACCTACTATTTTATAATTCAATTTCACACCGGTTGCTGTTTCGAATGCATTGATCAATTCCAAAACAGACAGTCCGCGACCTGTGCCGATATTAAACACCTCTACTTGTTCTTTCTGTTTCTGTTCGAGGATGCGTTTGATGGCAATTACGTGTGCCTTAGCCAAATCGACTACATTGATAAAGTCACGAATACAAGAACCATCGGGTGTATCGTAGTCATCGCCAAATACACTTAACTCTTGACGAATACCCATCGCAGTCTGCGTTAGATAAGGAATGAGGTTCTGTGGAACACCATTCGGCAGTTCGCCCAATAATGCAGTAGGATGTGCTCCTATGGGGTTAAAGTAGCGCAATAAAATAGCATTGATAGGTGCACCTGAGGTAACCGTATCTCTTACTATCTCTTCATTAATTTGCTTTGTATTTCCGTAAGGCGATTCGGCCTTCTTAATCGGAGCCTTCTCTGTTACCGGAAGCTCATCGGGTTGACCGTATACGGTACAAGACGAAGAGAATACAATACCTCCTACACCATGCTTAGGCATCAGCTCCAGTAAATTGATTAATGAAACAAGGTTGTTACGATAATAAAGCAATGGTTTTTCTACCGATTCGCCTACAGCCTTACTGGCGGCAAAGTGAATGATGGCTTTGATTCCTTTGTATTTTGCAAATAAAGCATCGAGTCCTGCATAATCAAGGCAATCGAGTTTCTCAAAAACAGGACGGATACCTGATACTTTCTCTATATTATCAACAACATCGGCATTAGAGTTGGATAGGTTATCAATGATGATTACTTCATAACCGTTATTTTGTAGTTCAACCACAGTATGAGAACCAATATATCCGGTTCCACCTGTGACTAATATTCTATCTTTCATAAATTTTTGTTTAATTAGTTCTTCGGTTTTTTGTTTGTTACGTTGCAAATTTAGAGATAATAAATGAGAAAACAAATAAAAATAAAAAAAAACATTTCCTAAAATGTCAAAAAAAAGAGTGCGCCAATAAGATTCATATTTAAATAATAATGATCTTATTGGCGCAATGTCCAATATTGACTATAAGAGGATTATACTACACCCGAAAATCCCATGAATGCCATGGCCAACAAACCGGCTGTAATAAGAGCAATAGGTGTTCCTTGCATACCTTTTGGCAGCTTTACCAAGCTCATCTGTTCGCGTAGGCCGGCAAAGAGCACCAATGCCAAACCAAAACCGATGGCAGTAGAAAATGCATAAACCACACCCGTCAATAAATCGTAATCTTTTTGAATAACAAGAATGGCAACACCAAGAATACAACAGTTGGTAGTAATCAATGGTAGAAATACTCCCAACGCCTGATACAGTGCGGGAGAAACTTTTTTCAAAATAATCTCAACCATTTGTACCAAAGCTGCAATAACCAAAATAAAGGTAATGGTTTGCAAATAACCTAAGCCGAAGGCGTCGAGTACGTATTTTTGAATAAGGAATGTAACGATGGTAGCAATCGTCAGTACGAAAGCTACCGCAGCACTCATACCCATTGCTGTTTCTACTTTCTTAGATACACCCAAGAAAGGACAAATGCCAAGGAACTGCGACAACACGATATTGTTGACGAAAATGGCTGAGATAAATATTAATATATATTCCATAATGATCAAATTAAAAATTTAGCTTTTCTTCAACGTGTTAATCAGTGCAATCAGATACCCAAGTGCAATGAAAGCACCCGGTGCAAGAACAAACACAAGCATGCCATACTCTTCGGGAAGAATTCTTAAATCAAACACTTTGCCGGTTCCCAGGAACTCGCGTACAGCACCTAATAGAGTGAGCGCAATAGTGAAACCAAGTCCCATACCGATACCATCGAACATAGCCGATACCGGTTTGTTTTTAGCAGCAAAAGCTTCGGCACGACCCAGTACGATACAGTTTACTACAATAAGCGGAATAAACAATCCGAGAGTAGCATACAATCCGGGAACATAAGCTTGCATTATCATTTGCAATAAGGTCACGAACGAAGCAATCACGACAATAAACGAGGGGATACGCACCATATCGGGAATCAGGTTCTTGATGAGCGAGATTACCACATTCGAACAAATCAGTACAAACATAGTTGCCAATCCCATACCCATACCGTTGATGGCCGAAGAGGTAGTTCCCAAAGTGGGACACATACCCAACAAAAGTACAAAAATCGGATTCTCCTTGATTATACCGTTCATCAATACTTTAAAGTTATTCATATTCGTATACTCCTTTCTTAATTAGCACTGATGGAATCAGCGGGTTCAACAACTTTTTGTGTAGCTCCGGTCATTCCGTTGGCAGTATCGTCGCCCTTATAGGCTGCGTAGGCAGCATTTACTGCATTCAGAAACGCACGGGTAGTGATGGTCGAAGCGGTAATCGCATCGATTTGTCCGCCGTCTTTATTGACTACCAGCGGTGCATCGCCCGGATTCAACCCTTTGATGCTACCTTTGCCTCCTTCTTTAAACCAGTCGGCAGCCTTCGAACCTAAGCCCGGTGTTTCGGCATGCGACAGCAAGGAGTAATTATAGATTTTACCTTCGGCATCAAAACCTACCAGTACTTTCAATTCACCACCAAATCCTAAAGAGGTAGCTTGTACGGCTGTACCAATCCATTGATCGCCGTCTTTGGCGGGATACAAAATGAAATCGACAATCTTCTTACCCTCCTTTTCGCTGAATATCGTATCGCTTTCTGCTACCGGGTTGTTGGTAAATGCGGGCAATACCTGCTTCAGTGCCTCATTCAATGTCTTGGCATTGGCTTCGGCAATAGGACCTTTGGTCAATTCATTCACATATGCCAGTAATGCTACCGAAATAGCAGTCACTCCGGTGAGTACCAGTAGCATATTCTTCAAAGATGATTCTAGCTTTTTCATTTCTTCTTTGCTACCTCCCCAAAGCGTTTTGGTTTACAATATGTATTAATCAACGGTGTGAAAGCATTCATAATCAGAATGGCAAACGATACACCTTCGGGATAAGCACCGAACAAACGAATCACCACTGTCAGCACACCGATGCAAACACCGTAAATAAGCATTCCTTTATGGCTCATCGGAGAGGTGACATAGTCTGTTGCCATAAAGACAGCACCCAACATCAAACCTCCCGACAGTAATTGAATGACCGGAGAGACATACAGTGCAGGGTTCACCAAATGCATAATCCCCGAGAAAACAAACACCGTAGCCAGAATAGAAACGGGAATATGCCAGGTGATAATCTTCTTCCACAGCATATAGAATAAGCCTAAAAGCAGGGCTGCTGCACTAACCTCACCTAAACACCCACCGTTGTTTCCAAAAAACAGACTCAATGAGTCGGGAAGCTGATCGAGAGATACACCCGGAGCACCGGTGATAACTCCTTTCATGATGGCCAGCGGAGTAGCTCCGGTAGTGGCATCGGCATAAGCAGTAAGTTGCCCTACTACAGGCCAGGTAGTCATTTGTACAGGGAAAGAAAGCAGCAAGAACACGCGTCCGGCCAATGCAGGGTTGAATGGGTTATTGCCCAATCCGCCAAACGACATTTTGCCTACACCAATCGCAAACAATGCACCGAGGATAATAATCCAGATGGGCAAGTTAGACGGAAGGTTAAACGCCAGCAATACACCTGTAATCAGCGCAGAACCGTCGCCAATGGTAGTTGCATCTTTCTTTAGTAAATACTTCACAATGGCCCATTCGAAAAACAAACAGGCAGCTACCGAAGTAGCCATAACGATTAAGGCACCCAGACCGAAAAAGATCAATGATACGATAAAGGCTGGCACGAGCGCAATGAGCACACCGTACATGTTTTTCTGTACGCTGTCTCCACTGTGTACGTGGGGCGATAGGGATACTATAAATTTATTTTCCATGTTTTTTATTTTTTAGCTTGACGTGCACGGATCAAACCACCTACCTTGCCTTTGCCCAAACGACAATAGTCGAGCAACGGACGATTGGCAGGACAAGTAAACTGGCAAGAGCCACACTCGATGCAATCCATGATTCTTTCGGTTTCCATTCTTTCAAAGTCGGTATTTTCGGCCAATGCAGAGAGCAGATAAGGTTCCAGTCCCATCGGACAAACACTTACACACTTGGCACAGCGGATACAGTTTTTCACTTCGCCACGCTTAGCCTCTTTCTGATTCATAATCAAAATACCCGAGCTACCTTTAGCTGTCGGAACATCGATATTCACCAGTGCTTTACCCATCATCGGTCCACCACCGATCACCTTACCGGTATCTTCGGGAAGACCACCGCAAGCATCAATCAACTGACGCATCGGCGTACCCACACGTGCCAGAAAGTTGGATGGCTTAGCCACCGACTTACCGGTTACGGTAATAACACGTTCAAATAATGGTTTATTTTTCTGCACAGCCTCGTATACTGCAAATGCCGTACCTACGTTCTGAACCACTGCTCCTGTAGATATAGGCAAGGCTCCACTGGCTACCTGACGACGCGTTACGGCATCGATCAATTGCTTTTCGCCTCCTTGCGGATACTGCACTTTCAGTGCTACCACCTCAATGCCTGCATAGCTGGAAGCTACTTTTGACATCAGTTCAATGGCATCGGGTTTATTATTCTCTATACCGATAAAAGCTTTGTTTACTTTTACCGCTTTCATCAGAATGGAAATACCGACCATAATCTCTTCGGCATGTTCGAGCATAAGCTGATGATCGGCAGTTAAGTAAGGTTCGCACTCAACCGCATTGATAATCACACATTCTGCTTTGAACGAAGGGGGCGGACACAATTTTACTTGTGTGGGAAAACAAGCTCCACCCAGACCTACGATACCGGCATCGGCAATCTTCTTCACAATGACATCCGATGCTAAATCGCATTCTTTGATTAATGCTTCGCTGCGATCAATGTTTTCTTCCCATTCATCTCCCTCTACATCAATAAAGATAGCCGGCTTGGCATAGCCGCTTGCATCTACAATCGTATCGACCTTGGCTACCTTTCCGCTAACAGAAGAGTGGATAGCTGCCGAAACAAACCCGTTTGCCTCTGCTATTTTGGTACCCACCTTTACCACATCACCTTTAGTTACCACTGCTTTGGCCGGAGCACCAATGTGCTGACCCAACAGAATAACTGCTTTGGCAGGAACTTCTGCTGTGATAATAGGCTGATGTGCCGACAGTTTATTTTCGTGTGGATGAACACCACCAATTGAAAATGTCTTCAACATACAATTTCAGTATTTTATCTGTTTATTATTCATTTACCTTACGCCTGAGCTACAGGAGTTGTTTGAGCTGCTTCTTCCGCTTTGGGTTTACGCGGTGGGAAGTTGAGTTCAATGATGGTGTTTTGCGGACACACCTCGACACATTTCCTACAAGCTTTGCACTTATCCGGATTGATGTATGCCAGATTGCTATCCAGCGTAATTGCCTCGAACGGACATGTCTTGACGCATTTACCGCAACCGATACAACTTACCGTACAAGCTTTTCGCGCCACAGCACCCTTATCCTTATTCACACAAGAGATAAAGACTCTACGAGATTTCTTACCCTTCGGACGGATTTCGATAATCATCTTAGGACAAGCCTTCACACAGGCACCACAAGCAGTACACTTCTCTTCATCTACCTCGGGAAGCCCTGTTTCGGGATTCATCCGAATAGCATCGAAAGTACAAACACTGACACAATCGCCACAACCTAAGCAACCAAAGCTACAACCCGTTTCACCTCCATACAGAGAAGCGGCAATAGCGCAACTAGGCGCACCGTCATACTGATTGGTACGGGGACGATTCTCACACGATCCGTTACATCTTACCACAGCTACCTTGGGTTCCGCCTCTTCGGCTACAAGGCCTAAGATCGAAGCTACCTGAGACATGACAGGCTGCCCTCCTACCGGACAAAACTTACCATCCAGTGAACCGGCTTTGACGCAAGCATCGGCAAACCCACTACAGCCGGGATAACCACATCCACCGCAATTGGCTTGAGGTAATACTTCGCCCACCTGAGCAATCCGCGGGTCTTCATACACAGCAAATTTCTTGGAAGCCGCATATAAAATGCCAGCCAGAACCAGCGCAATGCATCCCAAGGAAATGACTGCAATCAGAATTAAATTCATAATTTTAGTTATTTATTGGTTTAATAGTAAATGAAAATTGTTGTTTGAGCCGTGATTTATTAAGCCACAAGATAGCATAATAAGGTATAAGAATACCCAAAGAGAAGAGTGATGCCCAGAGGTCATTATTCATGATTTCCATAAATAGAAATAAAGAGATAACCAGTAGTAGAAATGGTACGACAAAAGCTAAGAGAACCGCCTTCAGCCCCATTGAAGTGGCACCGATAAGCATCACTTCCTCACCTATACGGTAGGTACCGGGGGGGGCTATGACGTCAACGATTTTTTCTTTGCTATCTGCCGACGAGCAATGACCTTTCACACTGCACGATGAGCATGCAGATGTTTGAATGATTCTCACTGATACGTGGGAGCCATTTATGTTTTTCACAATTCCTTGATGCTTGATCGTATCTACCATTTTGCAAACTGTACATTACAAATTGCCGCAAATTTAAGCATTATTTGTGAACAAAGAAGCATTCGAGGATTTTTTATCGGTAAAAAAGTGTTCATTTAAGTTTCAAAAGGCTATATAAATGCAAAAAAAGAAGAATAGCATAATTACCATTCTTCTTTTTTTGCATTTATTCTATTTCGAGTAGCCTTGTCACCACTTGTAGTTGATACCAAAACTAAGCAATTCTTTTACTTGAAAATAGCTACTACCGGTAGTCGGCTTGGTGCTATCATCAAAGCGAGCATTGACATAAAGCTTTGTTGAAAGGTAGCGATTAAGCACGAAGTTAGCGGTTGTTTCCCAGTCAATGCGTACCCAATTATAATTTGTCAGATAGTTTAAGCGCGAATCAATAACAATTGAGGGAATAACAGTCCATGACATGGTCGGTTGAATTTGCGAACCAAAATCGTTCTTAGAACATTTTCCTTCATCCAAACCAAATTTCACTTCATTCACCTCACTATTGCCAATATAACGAAGATTATAGGTCAAGGGCGCCAAGAATAAAGACAAGTTAAACTTCTTCTTCTTCAACTTATAATCCATACCGATGCTGACTACCAAATCTGCCGGAGACAAGAACGATGATACCAGCTCTTCGCTATTGGATTTATAGCCTTGAAAGAACTGTGTTTTAAATTCGGCCGACATTGTATAATACCATTTCGATGCAGCCTGAACACCTAACTTACTGTAAAAACGGAACTGGTCGGCATTAACCAAATATTTATGATATTTGTCGGATGGCGTAGAGTTAAAGCCTACTTTTGCTTCGAGTAAATTCTCGAACTGAACCTTCTCCCTATCATTATAATTGGCAAACAGCAATAAATTAGCCATAACGGCATTATTGCTTTCTCCACCTTTATACCAGTTATCAGAAACATAGTTTTGTGCAATTTGCAATGATCCGTTACCGCCGGTAACCCACCAGTTAGGCTTGGATATTTTCATGGAAGCTTCTCCTACATCTACCGTTGCCTCTTCGGGATGAAATAAGTTCACCACCCTTACCTTAGGCGATATCTCGGGCTTCGCTGCTGCATGGAATACCTTTCGGCTCAAGATGCGATCTTCGGTAGTACCGACTAATTCCGGATGATTAAGATACAAACTCATCAAGGTTTTATCGACCAGATTATTACTACGCTCGGATTTAGTAAACCGCTCTTTATCGTAAGGGAGCAACGTTGCAAATAAAGAATCGGGAGTAGCAAAAGGCTCCTCACGCTTCCATTTTAACTTAGAGTATCGATCAATAGGCGCATAATAATACGCCAAAGGAGAGTACAACCGATAGTATTCGGCACGTAACGGCATGTAACGCATAGGAGCTGCGGGATCATTGAGGTAGTCCAACTGTCCGATATACTTTTCATGTAAAATAGAAACAGTGTCTATTTTGGGGTGTTCATCTTTTGTATTCAACTTCAGCACCCAATATTGCTGAAAAAATTCCTGCAATGTATCCACTTTTGCTACACGCTCTTTTAACACGGGTTTTTGAGTACTCTGCGCCATAGCAGGTACAGAGAGAAACATCGCTAATGCTAAGGATGATATGTAATAGTACTTCATGTTTACACAAATTTAGTTTGCAAATTTACGCTAAAATTTTCAGAAAACATAATAACGACAAAAAAATAGGCTGAATTGCATTTTTTAATAATTTTGTTTCATCTAAAGCCTATGTTCTTGCTTCTTTTTTTGTATTTTTGCGCTTTTTAAATCTGGAAAGTTTCTGAATTTAGAAAGCGAAACAGAAAACAAATAATTAAAACAGTTACAACTGTGGGAGAAACAAAGTATATTTTCGTCACCGGCGGTGTGGCCTCTTCTTTAGGAAAAGGCATCATCTCATCCTCTATCGGTAAATTGCTACAAGCAAGAGGTTATAAAGTAACCATCCAAAAGTTTGACCCGTATATCAATATCGATCCGGGTACATTAAACCCTTATGAACACGGTGAGTGCTACGTGACCGTGGACGGCCATGAGGCCGATCTTGACTTGGGACATTATGAAAGATTCCTGGGTATACAGACTACGAAAGCAAACAATATCACTACGGGACGTATTTACAAAAGCGTTATCGATAAAGAACGCCGCGGCGATTATTTAGGAAAGACGATTCAGGTCATCCCTCACATCACTGACGAGATTAAGCGAAACGTCAAATTATTAGGTAATAAATACAAATTCGATTTCGTTATTACAGAGATCGGAGGAACCGTGGGCGATATTGAATCACTTCCTTACCTGGAAAGTATCCGTCAGCTCAAATGGGAATTAGGCAAAGACGCCCTTTGCGTACATCTTACCTATGTTCCTTTCCTAGCTGCTGCCAAAGAATTAAAAACAAAGCCGACTCAGCACTCTGTTAAAGAATTGCAGTCACTGGGTGTACAGCCCGATATTCTGGTGCTTCGTACCGAACATGACTTAAGCACCAACCTACGTAAGAAAGTAGCTTTGTTTTGCAATGTTGCCGAGAACGCCGTGGTTCAGTCAATCGATGCATCGACCATTTACGAAGTACCTTTGTTGATGCAAGAGCAGGGATTGGACGAAACCATCCTTCAAAAGATGGGTTTACCACTCGGAGAGCGTCCTACATTAGGACCGTGGAAAGACTTCCTCAACCGTCGCACACAAGCTACCGAAGAAGTAACCATTGCATTGGTTGGTAAGTACGTAGAACTGCAAGATGCTTACAAGTCGATCCTTGAGTCGCTCTCACAAGCTGCTACCTACAACGATCGTAAGATTAAGATTGAATATGTTTCGTCGGAAACACTAACCAAAGAGAATGCACCCGAACTATTGGGTCATGTCGATGGAGTGGTGATCTGTCCGGGCTTTGGCTCAAGAGGCATTGAAGGTAAATTTGTAGCTGCCAAATACACACGCGATCACAACATACCTACTTTTGGTATCTGTTTAGGTATGCAATGCATTGCCATTGAGTTTGCTCGCAACGTACTCGGATACGCCGATGCCAACTCGGTAGAGATAGACGAAAAGACGAAACACAACGTAATCGATATCATGGAAGAGCAAAAAGCGATCACCAATATGGGTGGAACGATGCGTCTGGGTGCTTTCGAATGCGTATTGAAGCAAGGCTCTAAAGCGTTCGAGGCATACGGTCAGGAGCACATTCAGGAGCGTCACCGTCATCGCTATGAGTTCAACAACGATTATCGTGCCGAATTCGAGAAAGCAGGCATGAAGTGCGTAGGTATTAATCCTGAATCGGACTTGGTAGAGATCGTTGAAATACCGACATTGAAATGGTATATCGGAGTGCAATTCCACCCCGAGTATAGCAGTACCGTATTAAATCCGCATCCGTTGTTTGTCTCGTTTATCAAGGCAGCTATCGGAAAGTAATATTACAAACTAACAACTACACATTTAAAGATGGATAAAAACACCATAACGGGGCTTGTACTAATAGGAGCATTGCTGGTGGGTTTCAGCTTTCTTAGTCGCCCAAGTGACAAAGATCTGGCCATTCAAAAAAGATACTACGACTCGATTGCCGTAGTACAGCAGCAGGAAGAAGCTCTCAAAGCGAAAGCCACCGCTGCATTGGCCAATGAAAAAGAGGAAACCACCGTTGACTCTACTTCTTTATTTCACCAATCGCTTCAAGGAAAAGAGGCTTTCACTACCATTCAAAACAACCTGGTAGAGATCACACTCGACAACAAGGGCGGTCGTGTCTATTCGGCCATGCTGAAAGACTACAACGGCCAAGACGGAAAGCCTGTGGTGCTATTCAACGCAGAGGATGCATCGATGAGCTTTAACTTCTACAACAAGAAGGAAACCATACAAACCAAAGACTATTATTTTGAAGCTGTAAACAAAACCGACAGCAGTGTTACCATGCGTTTGGCAGCAGACAGTGCAAGCTACATCGACTTCACCTATACCCTCAAACCGGATAAATACTTGATGAGCTTCACCATTCAAGCCACCGGCATGGAGAACAAGCTGGCTGCAACGACCAAGTATGTAGACATTGAGTGGACACAACGTGCACGCCAGTTAGAGAAGGGTTTCACCTACGAGAACCGATTGGCAGAGCTGATGTACAAGACTGTGGGCGAAGGAACAGACAACCTGTCGGCAGCCAAAGACGATGAAAAGACTCTTCCGGGCCGTATCGACTGGGTAGCTTTCAAGAATCAATTCTTCTCTTCCGTATTCATTGCCAATCAAGACTTCGATAAGGCAACTGTGAAATCGAAAATGGAGAAACAAGGAAGTGGCTACATCAAGGACTATTCGGCCGAGATGAGCACCTTCTTCGACCCAAGCGGAAAAGAAGCAACCGATATGTATTTCTACTTCGGCCCCAACCACTACAAGACGCTTAAGGCCTTGGATAAAGGACGCGACGACAAATGGAAACTCGATAATTTGGTCTATCTGGGATGGCCCGTTGTTCGTGAAATCAACAAATGGATCACCATCAACATCTTCGACTGGCTTTCGGGCTGGGGGTTGAGCATGGGTATTGTTCTGCTTATTCTGACGATCATTGTCAAGGTAGTTGTATTTCCTGCTACCTGGAAAACATATATGTCATCTGCCAAGATGCGTGTATTGAAACCCAAAATCGATGAGATCAGCAAGAAGTATCCGAAGCAAGAAGATGCCATGAAGAAACAACAAGAGGTAATGGGGCTGTATAGTCAATACGGCGTTAGCCCGATGGGCGGATGCTTGCCGATGCTGTTGCAATTCCCTATCCTGATGGCGTTGTTCATGTTCGTACCGAGTGCTATCGAATTGCGTCAACAGAGTTTCTTATGGGCTCCCGACCTTTCGACCTACGATGCATTCATTACGCTTCCGTTTACTGTTCCGTTCCTTGGCAACCACCTCAGCTTATTCTGCTTGCTGATGACAGTGACCAATGTACTGAACACCAAGTACACGATGAGTATGCAAGATACCGGTGCACAACCTCAGATGGCAGCCATGAAATGGATGATGTATTTGATGCCGATTATGTTCCTGTTCGTACTGAACGACTATCCTTCGGGGTTGAACTACTACTATTTCATCTCGACCCTGATTAGTGTAGGAACCATGATCGTATTGCGCCGTACCACAGACGAAGGCAAGTTATTGGCCGATCTGGAAGCCAATAAAAAAGATCCCAAAACAAAGAAAACAGGATTTGCGGCTCGTTTGGAAGCTATGCAGAAACAGCAAGAACTGATGAAGCAAAACAAAAAGTAAGTGATTTAATATCATAACTACGAGCACGCAGGTAACACGGATTCTACGATTTGTGTCATCTGCGTGTTTTTTTATATCCATACCAAGCATGAAAACAAAATACAGCTATAAAGAGATCTGGATTATCTGCTACCCCATTCTCGTCAGCTTACTCATGGAACAGCTGATTGGAATGACCGATACTGCTTTTCTGGGGCGAGTAGGAGAAATCGAACTCGGTGCATCGGCCATTGCCGGCGTATACTATATGGCCATTTTTATGATGGCATTCGGTTTCAGCATCGGTGCACAAATACTCATAGCTCGCCGAAACGGTGAACAGCAGTACCGGCAAATAGGTTCCATTTTCTATCAAGGAGTCTACTTTCTGTTGGCACTGGCAGCACTGCTGGTTAGTTTATCTCTCTATTTTTCCCCTCAGATTTTAAGCAGTATTCTCTCATCGCCACGTATCAACGCTGCTGCCGAGAGTTATATCCAGTGGCGCGTGCTGGGGTTCTTCTTCTCATTCGTCATGGTTATGTTCCGTGCGTTCTTTGTGGGTACTACCCAAACCAAAACACTGACGCTGAACTCGATTGTAATGGTGATAGCCAATATCGCTTTCAACTACGTACTCATTTTCGGTAAGCTGGGCTTTCCGGCGTTGGGCATTGCCGGAGCAGCGATCGGTTCGTCACTGGCAGAGATGGTTTCCGTCTTATTCTTCATACTTTATACCTGGCGCAAGGTAGATTGTGCCAAGTACGGGCTAAATCAGCTACCCCGCTTTCAACCTACCATATTGAAACGGATTCTAAACACTTCCGTTTGGACGATGATTCAAAACGTGGTTTCGTTATCGACCTGGTTTATGTTCTTCCTCTTCGTGGAGCATCTGGGCGAACGGGCCTTAGCCATCAGCAATATTATCCGAAACGTATCGGGTATTCCGTTTATGATCACCATTGCCTTTGCGGCCACCTGCGGTTCGCTGGTTAGTAACCTAATCGGCCAGGGCGACAAAGCCTACGTAGCCGTTACCATCAGGCAACATGTACGCATTGCCTATCTCTGTATTGTGCCCTTGTTGGTGTTCTTCTCTTTGTTCCCTAATCTTATTTTAGGTATCTATACAGACATGCCCGATTTACGTATGGCTTCCATACCCACCTTATGGGTGTTGTGCACCTCTTATTTATTTATGATTCCTTCGAATATTTATTTTCAAGCCGTATCGGGCACAGGCAATACACGCACCGCATTGCTACTGGAGCTTGGTGTACTGGCTATTTACATTGTCTACACCACCTACCTCATTCTGTACTTGAAAGTCGATGTGGCATTGTGTTGGACTACCGAACATATCTATTCCATTTTTATTTTACTTTTCTCTTATCTGTATATTAAGAAAGGTAATTGGCAGAAAAAGCAAATCTAATTTAGTATCTTCGTCCCGTATAAAACGTTTAAACTTATGAAACGAGCAAACCTATTCATTATGTCAGCAACGATGTTGTTAGCAGCCTGCGGTGGAACCAAAGACGCAGGACAAACCGGAACGCTTATCGAAAAATCGACAATCAAGATTGAAGGTAAGCGCATGACCCCCGAAGCACTTTGGGCAATGGGTCGTATTGGCGGACTGAATGTATCGCCCGATGGGAAAAAAGTTGTTTACACTGTAGCCTACTATAGTGTTCCCGAAAACAAGAGTAACCGCGAAGTCTTCGTGATGAATGCAGACGGAAGCGAGAACACACAAATTACCCATACCTCTTTTGCCGAGAACGAGGCCACCTGGATCAAAGGTGGGAGTAAAATTGCATTCCTAAGCAACGAGAGCGGAAGCAGTCAGCTCTGGGAGATGAATCCCGATGGTAGCGGACGCAAACAGTTATCACAATATGATGGTGACATCGAGGGTTACTCCATCTCTCCCGATGGAAAGAAAATTCTTTTTATATCACAGGTGAAAACGGTGAAAAGTACAGCTGACAAATACCCCGACCTTCCCAAGGCAACCGGTATCATCATTACCGACCTCATGTATAAACATTGGGACGAGTGGGTAACAACCGCTCCTCACCCATTCATTGCCGACTTCGATGGAAGCAGCATCGGCCAACCGCTCGATCTGCTCGAAGGTGAGCCTTACGAAAGCCCCATGAAACCTTTCGGTGGCATCGAACAACTGGCATGGAACACCACTTCGGATAAAATAGCTTATACCTCGCGCAAGAAAACCGGTAAGGAATATGCCATCTCTACCAATTCGGACATCTACGTGTACGACCTCAAAACGAAGCAGACCGTAAACATCACCGAAGGGATGATGGGATATGATACCAATCCTCAATACTCGCCCGATGGTAAATACATCGCTTGGCAAAGCATGGAGCGTGATGGATACGAGGCCGATCAGAACCGCCTGTTCATCATGAACCTTGAAACCGGCGAGAAGCGTTTTGCCAGCAAAGCATTCGAATCGAATGTAGATGCTTTTGTATGGAGTGCCGATACGAAGAACATCTATTTCACCGGCGTATGGCATGGCGAAGTACAGATATACAACCTCGATCTGGCCAACGATTCGATCAAAGCCATCACCTCGGGTATGTATGATTACGAAGGTGTAGCTCTTTTTGGCGACAAGTTGATAGCCAAGCGTCACTCCATCAGCATGGGCGACGAGATTTATGCCGTAACACTCGACGGACAGACCACGCAACTGACACAGGAGAACAAGCAAATTTACGACCAGTTGGAAATGGGTAAGGTAGAAGCACGTTGGATGAAAACGACCGATGGCAAAGACATGCTGACATGGGTGATCTATCCGCCACAGTTCGATCCCAACAAGAAGTACCCTACCCTATTATTCTGCGAAGGTGGTCCGCAAAGCCCCGTGAGTCAGTTCTGGAGCTACCGTTGGAACTTCCAGATCATGGCTGCCAACGATTACATTATAGTAGCACCCAACCGTCGCGGCCTTCCGGGCTTCGGCATCGAATGGAACGAAGCGATCAGTGGCGATTACGGAGGCCAATGTATGAAAGATTATTTCACAGCCATCGATGAAATGGCCAAAGAGCCTTTTGTTGACAAAGATCGTCTGGGATGCGTAGGTGCAAGCTTTGGCGGTTTCTCCGTATATTGGCTCGCCGGACATCATGACAAGCGTTTCAAAGCCTTTATCTCACACGATGGTATTTTCAACATGGAAATGCAATACCTCGAAACCGAAGAGAAATGGTTTGCCAACTGGGATATGGGTGGCGCTTATTGGGAGAAACAAAACCCGGTTGCTCAACGCACCTTTGCCAATTCTCCCCACCTATTTGTCGATCAATGGGATACACCCATTCTTTGTATCCACGGCGAAAAGGATTATCGCATTCTGGCCAATCAAGCCATGGCTGCCTTCGATGCAGCTGTAATGCGCGGTGTGCCAGCCGAACTGCTAATTTATCCCGATGAGAACCACTGGGTACTCAAACCCCAAAACGGTATACTCTGGCAGCGTACCTTCTTTGAATGGTTAGATAAATGGCTGAAGTAATTCAGCCCGTATGAAGTAGAATAGACATAAACAAAACTGCACGATTCAGCTAATAAACCTGAATCGTGCAGTTTTTTATTTACACAAAGCAATAGACGCTCTCCAAACGATAATCGGTCTCTCCGCTTTAGCATTATTAATCCTTACCCGAGAAGTTATAATAAAAAATATACCCATAAAAAAGCAGTTTAACGATAATCTACTTTCCTATGGGTATCTGTTGAGCGAAAGACGGGATTCGAACCCGCGACCCTAACCTTGGCAAGGTTATGCTCTACCAACTGAGCTACTTTCGCAGTATGTCTGCTTTATTCAATCAAGTCATTCTCTCTCGAAGACTCATTTATTTTGTGAGCGAAAGACGGGATTCGAACCCGCGACCCTAACCTTGGCAAGGTTATGCTCTACCAACTGAGCTACTTTCGCAAATCCTTTAATATTTAGTGAAGAGGAGGAGACTCGAACTCCCACAACATAATGTCACTACCACCTCAAAGTAGCGCGTCTACCAATTCCGCCACCTCTCCAATATTATTAAAGCATTCGTTTGTTTTTGTTTCGTACCCAGAACAAGACTCGAACTTGCACATCTTTCGACACTCGCACCTGAAACGAGCGCGTCTACCATTCCGCCACCTGGGCATTACAAAACAAACAAATCGAGCGAAAGACGGGATTCGAACCCGCGACCCTAACCTTGGCAAGGTTATGCTCTACCAACTGAGCTACTTTCGCGATTGCGGTTGCAAAGGTAGGTATTTCTTCGAAATCTGCAAACATTTAGCCTACTTTTTTCAACAGAAAATTAGTGAATCCTACTCCCTACAAAACAATCTTTTTGATTATCAACTCATTCGGTTCCGATAATCTTCGTAAAAAAATCGCTTATACATTTCGGCATTTCCTTCTTTTGTCCACAAGCCTATGCCGGGATGGTGAATTCCATTAAACATATTCGTTTTTACCATCGTGTAATGAATCATATCTTCGAACACAATTCGCTCGCCGATCTGCAATTCATGATCAAAACTCCAATTACCCATATAATCGCCACTCAGACATGAGTTGCCACCAAGCCTATATATATAAGGGCCATCATCGCCTATGGATGCACCACGCACAGTCGGTTGATAGGGCATTTCCAAACAATCGGGCATGTGGCAAGTGAAGCTGACATTCAATATAGCTGTACGAATGCCGCGACTCTCGACTATATCGACTACTTCCGAGGTCAATACACCCGTTTGCCACGTAAAGGCCGATCCCGGCTCTAAAATAAGATGCAAATGCGGATAGCGGGCTTTCAAACCTTGCAACAAAGCAATTAAGTGTTCAACGTCATAGTCCTTACGGGTCATCAAATGTCCACCTCCGAGATTCAGCCATTTGATTTGTGAGAACCAACGTCCAAACTTTGCTTCCAGATGTTCCAACGTATGCTCCAACTCGAAGGAAGATGATTCACAGTGACAATGGCAGTGAAAACCTTCGATACCAACAGGCAGTGTATCGGGTAGCAAATCGGCAGTGATGCCAAAGCGCGTGCCCGGTGCACAGGGGTTGTATAGCTCGGTTTCTACCTCCGAGTATTCGGGATTGACGCGAATGCCACACGACACACTTTCACCACCCGCTTTGACCATAGGATAGAAACGATTAAACTGTGTCATCGAATTGAAAGTAATGTGGCTGCTGCAATGCATTATCTCGGAGAACTCATCTTCGATATAAGCGGGAGAGTATGTGTGTGCTTTACTTCCAAACTCTTCGAGTGCCAAACGGGCTTCGTAAAGCGAACTGGCTGTGGAGTGCCCGATGTACTCACGGAATATAGGAAACGAACGCCACATGGCAAACGATTTAAAGGCGAGAATAATTTCTACTTCAGCCCTATCGGCTACACTTTTTATCAAGCTAAGGTTTTTTCGCAATAATTCCTCCTCCATAATATAGCAAGGAGAAGGGAAATGGGTAAAGTCTATCATATCAGCAATAAGCTTATTATTATTTGGGCGTAAAAATACAGAATGTTTTTCAACCAAGCAATATTCTACTTAATTATGAAGGGGGATTGATTCAGGGTGTTTTCAAAAGAGCTAGAATCAACAACTTTAAGAATTGTAATATTCTTTTATTTCCGAGAATAATCTATCTATTTCATTGAACAAAAGAGATAGATATCATTGATGGATAAAGTACGTACTCTTGCACTATAGAGTACGTACTCTATAGTGCAAGAGTACGTACTTCTTTATCTGTTAAAAATCAAATACTTACAAGTTAAGAAAGAGGAGTCTCATTGCAAGACACAAGAAACGAATGTAAGAAAAATAAAACATTTTATGTCCCAGAATCTTCTCTAACAAAGAAGAAGCAAGCAAGTATTACTTCACGACTTTAAAGCGAGCAAAGCGAAGCAGCAACTGCTTTTCACCGGCATTTTTGAAACGGATGGTTGCTTTGGCATTATCGCCCGTTCCTTCTACTTTTACGACTTCGCCCAGCCCGAAACGCTCGTGCTCGATGGATTGTCCCACTTGAATATCTGCCACGGCAGCATCTGTCGATGCAGCGGGAGGAGGTACGGGAGAGGAATCCATTCGTTTCAAGTTGCGAGGCAGTGTCGGTGCAATAATTTGCGCCTGCGGACGTTGCCGTTCTTTAAACGAACTTCCCTCCATCTCGCGGCGAAAACGACCGGCACCTTCGTCGACCCTACGTCCCAGAATGCTCTCTTGCGGAAGCTTTAGAAAACGGGTATCAATGTCTTTCAGAAAGCGGCTCGGGTTGCCAAACTCAGTTTTACCGTAACGGAAACGGCTTTTGGCAAACGATAAGAAGCAATTTTCCTCGGCACGGGTAATAGCTACGTAAAACAAACGCCGCTCCTCCTCCATCGCTCTTGGCGAATCGCCTACCATGCTACTGGGAAAAAGATTCTCCTCCAGTCCTACAACAAAAACATGCCGAAACTCCAATCCCTTGGCCGAATGAACAGTCATCAGTGTTACCTTTTCGCCATCCGCATCTTTGTCCGAATCTTGATCGGTGAGCAGTGATACTTCTGAAAGGAAATCGATGAGCGAGAGGTTGGTATTTCCTTCTTCCTGACGCATGGCGCAGAAATCATTCAGCCCCGTTACCAGCTCTTCAATGTTCTCTTTGCGGCTCAGGTTCTCGGGCGATGTATCTTGGCAAACATCATTGATGATGCCCGAGTGGCGAATAATTTCGGTACCGATCTCGTAGGCACTTTTCTCATTCACCTGCTCGATAAAGCCTTCTATCAGTTCGCGAAAACCTTGCAGTTTGGTATGGGTACCTTTATTAATAGTCAGGCCGTAGGTAATCGGCTCACAAAGAACCGCCCAAAGGCTCACTCCCCTATCATTGGCGGCAGCAATGACTTTGCCCACAGTTGTGTCGCCAATACCGCGCGCCGGATAATTAATGATACGCTTGAAAGCCTCTTCATCATTAGGGTTTACCACCAGACGGAAATAAGCGATGATGTCTTTAATCTCCTTACGTTGATAAAACGAAAGTCCGCCATAGATTTTGTAGGGCATGCCCCGTTTGCGCAAAGACTCTTCAAAGATACGGCTCTGCGCATTGGTACGGTAGAGTATGGCGAAATCGTTATAGCTGCCATCGTGCTTACGGCGCAGCTCGGCTATCTTATTGACCACAATCTCTCCCTCCTCCATGTCGCTGTAAGCCTGAAAAACGCCTATAGGCTCGCCGCGTTCTTTTTCGGAGAAGACCTCCTTGCGTATTTGCTGTTCGTTCTTTTCGATCAAGCTATTGGCCGCACACACAATGGTTTGGGTAGAGCGATAGTTCTGTTCGAGTTTAAATACCCGGGTATTGGGATAGATTTTGGTAAAATAAAGAATATTGTCGATATCTGCCCCGCGAAAAGAGTAAATACTCTGTGCATCATCGCCTACCACACACACGCGCTGATTGAGCTGGGTAAGCTGCAAAACAATGCTGTGCTGTGCATAGTTCGTGTCTTGGTACTCATCGACGAGCACATAGCGAAACTGTTCGGAATAGCGTTTGGCCACCTCCGGAAAATCGCGAAACAACACATAGGTATACACCAACAGGTCGTCAAAGTCCATGGCTCCCGCTTGCCGGCAACGCTCCCAATACCGACGGTAGATATCGCGTATGGCCGGCATTTTGGCCGCCAAATCACCTTCATAAGCCTCTCTATTAGAAGCATAGGCCGAAGGAAGCACCAGGTGATTCTTCGCATTTGAGATACGCGACTGCACACTGCCCGGCTTATATACCTTCTCGTCGAGTCCCATTTCTTTAATGATCGAGCGCAGCAAGCTTTTGCTATCGGAAGTATCGTATATGGTAAAATGCGATGTAAAACCGATGTACGATGCTTCAGCACGCAGAATACGAGAGAAAACAGAGTGAAAGGTGCCCATCCACAAGCGTTGTGCCCGTTGCTCACCCACTTGCCGGGCGATACGCTCTTTCATTTCGCGTGCCGCTTTGTTGGTAAAGGTTAGAGCCAGAATATTCCAAGGATTGTATCCGCTTTCGAGCAAATAGGCTATTTTATAAGTAAGTACACGCGTTTTGCCCGATCCGGCACCCGCTATAACCAACGAGGGGCCGTCGTTGTAGAGTACCGCATCACGCTGACTTTCATTCAATTCATTTAAATAATCAGCCATTCGTTTTAAATATGATATTTGTCGCAAAGATAAAGGAAACTTTGGAGACCTCCGAACATTCTGCAATCTTTGCTTGTTATAAATAAAGTATATTCAATCAAAATAACTTAAGATGAATACATTATTAATGTCGCTAATTTTAATGACTATGACGTATCAAATGCCAACACTTCCTTATGCGAATAACGCATTGGAACCTGTAATCAGTCAGCAAACAATTGATTTTCACTACGGTAAACACTTACAGACATATGTAAACAACCTCAACAGCCTCGTTCCGGGTACTGAGTTTGAAGGAAAAACAGTAGAAGAGATCGTAGCTACTGCACCCGACGGAGCTATTTTCAATAATGCCGGTCAGGTATTAAACCATACGCTTTATTTCTTGCAGTTTGCTCACAAACCATCCAAAAAAGAGCCCACAGGCAAACTAGGCGAGGCAATTAAGCGCGATTTTGGTAGTTTCGAAAATTTCAAGAAAGAAATGAATGCAGCCTCGGTAGGCTTATTCGGATCGGGTTGGGGATGGCTATCGGTTGATAAGGCTGGAAAACTCCACATCACCAAAGAAGCAAACGGAAGCAATCCGCTTCGCGCCGGGCTGAAACCATTATTAGGTTTTGACGTATGGGAACACTCTTACTATCTGGACTTCCAGAACCGCAGAGCCGACCATATCAACGCCTTATGGGACATTATCGACTGGGATGTGGTAGAACAACGTATGTAGTTGTCAAGTAAAGAAGTTATACCACAAAACTTCTTTGATTAATGAAAGACTATTAACCGATCATACAGACTTTATACTGGTTAAATCTGTATGGTCGGTTTTTGCTACATATATTATAGTCAGAAAAACGCTATTACATAGCCGATTATTAAAAGTTAAGTGTTATTTTTGTATGCATATTAATGTATTAATTTTATGATATTACAAAAATCTATCAACAAGGTTATTTACATTTTCGTTCTTATCACAACTCTGCTTTCTGCTTCTCAGTCGGTTTATGGAGAGGAAATTAATGAGGAAGCAAAAGACGAAATATTAATAATTACTTCTTATAGTTCCGACACGAAATATACGTACGACAACATCACTGCTTTCATCAGTGCCTATCAAGAGAAAGGGGGAAAATTGCCTATTGTTGTTGAAAATATGAACATTACCAGTTTGGCGCAAGCACCGCAATGGCCCAAGATAGTGGAAGGGATCATCGGCAAGCATCCAAAGATTCGGCTACTCGTTCTATTGGGTGGAGAGGCATGGTATAGCTTCCTCCAGCTAGAAGATAGTTCATATCGAAAAATCCCAACGATTTGCGCCATGGCTTCTCGTTACAGTATTGAAGTGCCTTCGCCGGATATAGATATCAAAACCTATGAACCCGTTAGTGTCGATGTGATTGAGCGAATGAAACCTTTCAATATACAAGCTTGCTTCTCATATGAGTATAACTTAGACAAAGGGATCAGTCTGATGAAAGATTTTTACCCTAAAATGAAACATTTAGCTTTCATCTCAGACAACACATACAACGGGCTTATTCAATATGCGTTAATCAAGAAAAAGATTCAAAGCCATCCGGAATTGGGATCAACCTTTATCGACGGACGAAAATCGACCTTAGATATGGCTGTAAAACAGTTAAAAGGGGTGCCGGACAACAGCGTAATACTGATAGGTATCTGGCGAATCGACTGTCGGGAAATGGCTTATGTCAACAATTCGGCTTATGCATTTACGAATGCGAGACCTCTTTTGCCGACTTTCAGTCTTACATCGAGCGGAATCGGTTACTGGGCTATCGGCGGATATGTGCCTAACTATAGTGGAGTAGCACAACGAATGGCGCAGAAAGCATACGAGGTTGTGGACCTAAACGACACCACTCACCCGGAGCTGGTAACACTCTCTAACGAATATAAATTTGATGCAAAGAAGCTCGAAGAGTTAGGCTTTGCCAAGAAGCAATTGCCAGAAAATTCGACCGTCATCAACGTTACTCCCAGTTTCTTCGAAGCATATAAAGTAGAAGTGCAAACAGCCATTGCCATTATTCTGACGTTGCTACTGGGTCTTATCGTTTCGCTCTACTATTATTTCAAGACCAAAATACTAAGCAACCACCTGGAAGAATCGACCCAACAATTACGTGCAGATAAAAAGAAACTGGAGGAGTCGGAGGTAGAGTTGCTCCTTGCCAAAAATCAGGCCGAAGAAGCCAGCCGGATGAAAAGTGCCTTTGTGTCGAACATGAGCCACGAGGTACGTACGCCGCTCAATGCCATTGTGGGCTTCTCGAGCCTGTTAATTAATAGTGTGCAATGCAATAAAGAACAAGAAGAGTATGCCTCTATCATTCAAACCAACTCAAACCTGTTGCTGCAGTTAATCAATGACATTTTGGATGTTTCAAGATTGGAGTCGGGCAAATTGCAGTTTACATACGAATGGTGTGATATTGTAGCACACTGCCAAAGTATGATTATGTTGGTCAACCAGAACAAAACCAAACAGATTGATATACGGCTGGAGACTCATTTGGAATCTTACATACTCTACACCGATCCGTTGCGCTTGCAACAAATCATTATGAATCTGCTTAATAACTCGGTTAAGTTTACCCCCGACGGAGGAGAAATTGTGCTCAGTTTCGAACCCGATAAAACCAATCAGTTTGTACGGTTCACAGTAACCGATACCGGATGTGGTATTCCTGAGGAGAAACAACAACAGGTATTCGATCGTTTTGAGAAACTGAATGAGTTTGTACAAGGAACCGGATTGGGGCTGTCTATCTGTAAGCTCACCATTCAACACATGGGAGGCAACATCTGGATTGACAATAGCTATAAAACAGGGGCCCGGTTTATATTTTCTCACCCAATCAAAAATCCGGAAATAAAAGAATCATAAAAAATAAAGGAGCAGATTATCGTTTTTCTGCTCCTTTTTCATTTACTTTGCCAACGTAAAAACAAAGGGGTGCCCCGAAAAGGAGCTGAGATTATACCCTAGAACCTGATTCAGTTAGTACTGACGTAGGGATTGTGTTTCTTCTTACCGCCATTCAATATAAGCACTCTCTTTGTATTTACTTTCATTTATAATCTATCTGCAACAATGAAAGTACAAGTAAACAACAAAGAAGTGGAACTAATCTCTGCTTCAACCATCTCAGAACTGACAAAACAATTAGAGCTTCCTGCTCAAGGGATTGCTATAGCCGTAAACAATCAACTCATTCCTCGTACGCAATGGGGCGAACATACCCTGCACGAGAACGATCATTTGGTTATCATCAAAGCAGCATGCGGAGGGTAAATGATGGTTAGTTTACAGTTTATCACACACGAAACCGATCGATACAACACACTCGAATCGGCAATCATGGCACTCGAAGGGGGATGCAAATGGATTCAGTTACGCATGAAAGAAGCTACACTCGAAGAGATAGAGCGAGTAGCCCTGAAACTGAAACCGCTTTGCAAGGAGCACGAAGCGATTCTGGTCATAGATGATCACGTAGAACTTGCCCGAAAACTCGAGGTAGATGGGGTACATCTGGGAAAAACAGATATGCCCGTTGATCAGGCGCGAAGCATACTGGGCGAGGCTTTCATTATCGGCGGAACAGCCAATAATTTCGAAGATGTACTGATGCATTACCGCGCAGGTGCAGATTATGTAGGTGTAGGTCCTTATCGGTTTACAAGAACAAAGAAAAACCTAAGCCCCGTATTGGGAGCCGAAGGATATGCAACTCTCATCAACCGGATGAAGGAGGCCGGCATCTCATTGCCCATAGTAGCCATAGGCGGCATTACGAACGAGGATATTCCGGAACTCCTACAACTGGGAGTTAACGGTATTGCACTCTCGGGCAGCATACTCCAAGCCGAAGATCCAAGAGAAGAAACAAAACGAATAATCAACGGATACCTATAAATAAAAGACGAATGGAAAAACTAATTATTGCAGGGCGAGCATTCGACTCGCGCCTCTTTCTGGGAACAGGAAAATTCTACTCCAACGAACAAATGGAACAGGCTATACTGACATCGGGCACAGAGATGGTGACAGTAGCCATGAAACGCATAGACATGAATAATCAGGAGGATGACATGCTACAACACATCATCCACCCGCGTCTGCAATTACTGCCCAACACGTCGGGAGTACGCAATGCCGAAGAGGCTGTTTTTGCAGCTCAAATGGCACGAGAGGCTTTTGGTACCAATTGGCTCAAACTGGAGATTCATCCCGATCCACGTTATCTTCTTCCCGACTCGGTAGAGACACTTAAAGCGACCGAACAGTTGGCGAAACTAGGGTTCGTGGTACTTCCTTATTGCCAGGCCGACCCGGTACTTTGCAGACAACTGGAAGAAGCCGGTGCAGCAACCGTGATGCCGTTGGGTGCACCTATTGGAACAAACAGAGGATTGCAAACCAAAGAATTTCTGCAGATTATTATCGAACAGGCAGGTATCCCCGTTGTAGTCGATGCAGGAATTGGTGCCCCAAGCCATGCTGCCGAAGCAATGGAGATGGGTGCGGCAGCCGTATTGGTAAACACCGCCATTGCGGTAGCACGCAATCCGATAGAGATGGCCAAAGCCTTTAAACAAGCCACAGAAGCGGGACGCATGGCTTATGAAGCCGGATTGGGTACACAAGCCCGTCACTTTGTGGCAGAGGCAAGCTCGCCACTCACGGCTTTTCTAAACAAATAAACATCCCTAAAAAAAGAACGAAGAATGAAACAAAAAATAACCTTCCCACGCTCAGAGAAAGTATATATACCCGGTAAATTGTTTCCCAACATGCGCGTAGCTATGCGCAAAGTAGAGCAAGTACCCAGCACCACCTTCGAGGGCGAAGAGAAAATAATAACTCCCAACCCGGATATTTTCATCTACGACACAAGCGGTGCTTTTAGCGACCAACAGATAACGATCGACTTAAAGAAAGGATTACCCCGCTTGCGCGAAGAGTGGATACAAAGCCGTGGCGACGTGGAACAGCTATCCGAAGTAAGTTCGCAATACGGACGCATGCGTCGTGACGACCACACGCTCGACTCCTTGCGGTTTGAGCACATTGCCCTACCTTACCGGGCGAAAGCGAATCAACCGATCACTCAAATGGCTTACGCCAAACAGGGAATTATCACCCCCGAAATGGAGTATGTATCCATTCGTGAAAACATGAACTGCGAGGATTTGGGCATTGAAACACACATCACACCCGAGTTTGTGCGACAAGAGATTGCTGAGGGAAGAGCTGTATTGCCGGCCAACATCAATCACCCCGAAGCAGAGCCGATGATTATCGGACGTAACTTCCTGGTTAAAATCAACACCAATATCGGCAACTCGGCTACCACATCGGGTATTGACGAAGAGGTAGAGAAGGCCATCTGGAGTTGTAAGTGGGGAGGCGATACGTTAATGGATCTGTCGACAGGCGAAAACATCCACGAAACCCGCGAATGGATTATCCGTAACTGCCCTGTTCCGGTGGGTACGGTACCCATCTATCAAGCACTCGAAAAGGTCAACGGAAAGGTAGAAGAGCTCAGTTGGGAGATTTATCGCGATACGCTGATTGAGCAATGCGAACAAGGGGTTGACTACTTTACGATACATGCAGGTATTCGGCTGCAAAACGTGCACCTGGCAGAGAAACGCCTTTGTGGTATCGTGAGCCGTGGAGGTAGCATCATGAGTAAGTGGTGTCTGGTTCACAATCAAGAGAGCTTCCTATACGAACACTTTGACGATATCTGCGATATTCTGGCACAATACGATGTAGCCGTTTCGTTGGGAGACGGTTTGCGTCCCGGCTCCATACATGATGCAAACGATGAAGCACAGTTTGCCGAGCTGGATACGATGGGCGAATTGGTGCTCCGCGCGTGGGATAAGAATGTACAAGCCTTTATTGAAGGACCCGGACATGTGCCCATGCATAAAATCAAAGAGAACATGGAACGGCAGATAGAGAAATGCCACAACGCACCTTTTTATACATTGGGCCCGTTGGTAACCGACATTGCACCGGGGTATGATCATATCACCTCGGCCATTGGTGCGGCACAAATCGGATGGTTGGGCACGGCCATGCTCTGCTACGTAACCCCCAAAGAACATCTGGCACTACCCGATAAGGAGGATGTACGCGTGGGAGTCATCACCTACAAGATAGCTGCACATGCAGCCGATCTGGCCAAAGGACATCCCGGAGCACAGGTACGCGACAATGCATTGAGCAAAGCACGTTACGAATTCAGATGGAAAGATCAGTTCGACCTGTCGCTCGACCCCGAACGCGCTTTGTCTTATTTCCATGCGGGCAAACATACCGAAGGAGAATATTGCACGATGTGCGGTCCTAACTTCTGTGCCATGCGCTTGTCCAGAGACTTAAAGAATACCAAAACAAAGGAATGAGCTTAGACTAATAAAGAAGAATACTATGTTCTCAGATGAATTAAAAAAAATATCTTGGGAAGAGACGACAAAAGCCATCTATTCCAAAACAGACGACGATGTGCGCCGTGCACTCGGGAAAGAACATCGCGACGTGGATGACTTCATGGCACTTATCTCTCCTGCTGCAACTCCTTATATAGAGGTGATGGCACGCCTTAGTCAGCAATATACCATCGAGCGTTTCGGGAAAACGATTTCGATGTTCGTTCCCCTCTATCTAACCAACTCATGCACCAACTCGTGCGTTTACTGTGGGTTCCACATCAGCAACCCGATGAAACGTACCATACTCACAGAAGAGGAAATCGTCAACGAATACAAAGCCATCAAGAAGCTGGCACCTTTTGACAATCTGCTGTTGGTTACAGGCGAGAATCCTGCCGTAGCAGGTGTTCCCTACATTGCTCGTGCACTCGATCTGGCCAAACCATACTTCAGCAATTTGCAAATCGAAGTAATGCCACTACAAACCGAGGAGTACGAAGAGCTGACTCATCACGGACTAAACGGGGTCATTTGTTTTCAGGAAACGTACCACAGTGAGAACTACAAACGGTATCATCCTCGGGGTATGAAGTCGAAGTTTGAATGGCGCGTCAACGGTTTCGACCGTATGGGACAAGCAGGTGTACACAAAATAGGTATGGGCGTTCTCATCGGACTGGAGGAATGGCGAACTGATGTTACGATGATGGCTCATCACCTTCGTTACTTGCAGAAGCACTATTGGAAGACAAAATACAGTGTCAACTTCCCCCGTATGCGCCCTTCGGAGAATGGAGGATTTCAACCCAATGTTGTGCTTAGCGACCGTGAACTGGCACAGCTAACCTTTGCCATGCGTATCTTCGATCGTGATGTAGACATCTCCTACTCCACCCGCGAAAGTCCTGAGATTAGAAACCACATGGCAACACTGGGTGTAACCACCATGAGTGCCGAGAGTAAAACGGAACCGGGTGGTTATTACAGCTATCCGCAAACGTTGGAACAGTTTCACGTAAGCGACGAACGCAAAGCGATAGAGGTAGAACGAGCCTTAAAGCAGCTGGGACGCGAACCGGTGTGGAAGGATTGGGACCAGGCTTTTGACAATAAAGTATCGAAACACAAAAACGAAACACAAAACAATAGCAAATCTTATGCGTTATGACAGACAAATTCTTCTGCCTGAAATTGGAGAAGAGGGACAAGCGAAGCTACAAGCAGCCAAGGTATTGATTATTGGCGTGGGAGGACTCGGTTCTCCCATTGCCCTCTATCTGGCAGGTGCAGGTATAGGTACTATCGGGCTGGTTGATGATGACTGCGTAAGCATCAGCAACCTGCAACGTCAGGTTCTATATGCCGAGAAGGAGCTTGACCAACCGAAAGCCGCTTGTGCAGCCGAACATTTGCATTCACTAAACAGTGAGATAACCGTTAACTACTATCCCGAACGGCTTAGTAAACAGAATGCCCGTGAGCTGATCAGTTCGTATGACATCGTGGTAGATGGTTGCGACAACTTTGCCACCCGATACCTGATCAGTGATACCTGCATGGCCTTGAATAAGCCCTATGTATACGGAGCCATTTGTGGTTTCGAAGGGCAGGTATCCGTCTTTAGCCACGGCAGTAGCCCAAAAACCTATCGCGATTTATATCCGAATGAAGAGGAGATGCTACGTATGCCCCCTCCTTCCAAAGGGGTAATGGGAGTAACACCGGCAGTTGTCGGTAGCATCGAAGCAAGCGAAGTTTTGAAGATTATAGGTGGTTTTGGTGATGTTTTATCGGGCAAATTATGGACTATTGATCTGCGAACATTGCAATCTAACATCTTTTCACTATAAACGTTGGCTTGTCATAGAGTTAATTCGTACTTTTGCTAAACTTAAATAGTTTAACAAATAAGATGAAATTAATTGTAGTTACTACCCCTACTTTCTTCGTAGAGGAAGACAAAATAATAACCGCTCTGTTCGAAGAAGGATTGGACATTCTACATCTAAGAAAGCCCGATACCGCTCCTGTTTATGCAGAACGCCTGCTGACGTTAATTCCCGAAAAATATCATCATCGCATAGTGACTCATGAGCATTTCTATTTAAAAAAGGAATTTAATCTGTTAGGGATTCACCTGAATGCTAGAAACCCCGAAAAGCCTGACAATTATTCAGGACAAATCAGTTGCTCATGTCATTCGATAGAGGAAGTAAAGGAGAAGAAAGACTCTTATAATTATGTTTTTATGAGTCCGATATATGACAGTATATCAAAAGAAAATTACTTCGCTGCGTATACTCCCGAGGAGTTGAGAAAGGCAAAAAAAGAGCGAATCATCGATAGTAATGTAATTGCCCTTGGAGGTATTGATGCTGATAATATGCTGGAAATAAAAGATTTCGGATTTGGGGGAGCTGCTATCCTGGGAGATATATGGAATCGATTTGACGCCTGCAACGATCGCGACTACCGAGGAGTTATCGAACACTTTAAGAAGCTTCAGGAACTAGCCGATTAATCAAGCTATATTCAAAGAATAAGGGGAATGCAACAAAGAATTATCTTGTTACATTCCCCTTAAACGTAAGAGACGCTATATCAATTAAAATTCATAGTGAAAACCAAAGCTCAGGTCTTCACTTGTGAAGCCAAATCCATAGCCATTGTCGCCCACCATATAATCATCTCTGTAGCCTAAGAAACCACATTTAGCGATCAGACTAAAGCTTTTGTTCAGCTTGATAGCGATACCTGGTTTTACACCAATTTCAAAACCATTCACTGCATCATGGTGCTTTACTTTAGAAGTAGAAAAGCCAAAACCACCGTCAACAAACAGGCGAACTACCTTGTTCTGATAAAAAGAGTAACGAGCATAAGGTGCCAATCCGAATTTGTTTACACATGCCGAATTTACTTCTCCGTGAGCATAAGCCAGCGTAACACCCAGTGCCCAGTTATCATTCAAGTTATAACCAACTTCGGGTGTAAGTGTGAATGAAGTTGCATCTGCATCGTGATTGTGCCACAAGCCAAGTGATCCACCTACATAAATATCCTGTGCATTAACCATCAACGTTGCCATAGCAACAAATAAAAATACAACAATCTTTTTCATTTTCTTTTTTTGGGGTTTTAAGTTAAACATTTTCTTAGGCAAAAGCCTAATACCTTTTTTTTTCGGGGTGCAAAGGTAAAATAGATATTCACAGTACACAACTTTTTAGTTAGTTTTTTATAAATGTATCAACTGGACACAACAAAAGAGAGGAAGCTTCGATAAACGTAACTTCCTCTCTCCTATTAATTTAAATATTTTTCATCAATCTTCTATAGCAGCTTGTGCGGCTGCCAAACGAGCAATCGGCACTCTAAAGGGTGAGCAACTAACGTAGTTTAAGCCCACTCTATGGCAGAATTTGACAGAAGAAGGTTCTCCACCATGTTCTCCACAAATGCCACATTTCAAGTCCGGACGAATGCTCCTACCTTTTTCAGTAGCCATGCGAATAAGCTGTCCTACTCCCTTCTGATCGAGCACTTGGAAAGGATCTACTTTCAATATTTTCTTTTCCAGATATATGGGAAGGAAAGAAGCAATATCATCGCGAGAATAGCCGAAGGTCATTTGTGTCAAATCGTTGGTTCCGAAGGAGAAGAATTCGGCAGAGCTAGCAATACGATCGGCAGTTAAAGCAGCACGAGGAATCTCGATCATGGTTCCTACAGAGAATTCAACACTATCGCCCAATTCGGCAAACAAGTCGGCTGCTTCTTTACGAATAATCGTTTCTTGTTCCTTAAATTCATATAAGATACCTGTTAATGGCACCATGATTTCGGGTATTGTTTTTACCCCCTCTTTTTTCAATGCAACTGCTGCACCCAAGATAGCCCGCGTTTGCATCTGCGTAATTTCAGGATACGTATTTCCTAAACGGCAACCACGGTGTCCCAACATGGGGTTATGTTCGCAAAGCGATTCGACCCGACGTTGAATTTGTTGCAGTGTAACGCCCATCATATCAGCCATGTCTTGTTGTCCCTTCACATCATGGGGAACAAACTCGTGCAAAGGAGGATCAAGCAAACGTACTGTTACCGGGAAGCCCGCCATCGCACGAAAGATTCCCATAAAGTCTTCTTGCTGATAAGGTAATATCTTGGCTAAAGCCTTGCGACGATCTTCTACATTCTCAGCTAAGATCATCTCGCGCATGGCTTTAATCTTCTCGCCATCGAAGAACATATGTTCGGTACGACAGAGTCCGATACCAACAGCACCAAACTTACGTGCAATCTCTGCATCATGAGGCGTATCGGCATTGGTACGTACCTTCAACCGGGTATATTTATCGGCCAATTGCATCAACTCTGCAAAATCGCCCGATAGTTCGGCAGCTTTTGTTTCGACTTTACCCTGATATATTTCGCCGGTACTTCCATTGAGTGAAATATAGTCGCCTTCATTCAGTACAACGCCATCAATCTCTACCGTACGAGCTTTGTAATCTATATTCAACGCACCTGCACCCGATACACAGCATTTGCCCATACCACGAGCTACTACTGCTGCATGAGAGGTCATTCCACCACGGGCGGTCAAGATACCTTGTGCGGCAGCCATACCGGCAAGATCTTCGGGTGAAGTTTCGATACGAACCATAATCACCTTAGCACCACCTGCCGACCAAGCGGCAGCATCATCGGCAAAGAATACAATCTGTCCGGTAGCAGCACCCGGAGAAGCCGGAAGTCCACGAGTTAATACCGTTGCTTTCTTTAACGCCTTGTTATCGAATACAGGGTGAAGGAGTTCATCCAACTTATTCGGTTCTACACGGAGCAACGCTGTCTTTTCATCAATCACTCCTTGACGCAGCAGATCCATAGCGATCTTCACCATGGCAGCTCCTGTACGCTTGCCGTTACGTGTCTGCAAGAACCATAGTTTACCTTCCTGAACGGTAAACTCCATGTCTTGCATATCCCGGTAATGGCTTTCGAGTTTGGTTTGCAACTTATCGAGTTGCTTATATATTTCGGGCATCGCTTCTTCCATCGATGGGAATTTGGCGAGACGAACATCTTCGGTTACACCCGCCAGTATAGCCCAACGTTGTGATCCTTCTTTGGTAATTTGCTGCGGGGTACGAATACCGGCCACCACGTCTTCGCCTTGTGCATTGATCAGGTATTCGCCGTTAAAGATATCTTCGCCTGTTCCTGCATCGCGCGAGAAACAAACACCGGTAGCCGATGTTTCACCCATATTACCAAAAACCATGGCCTGCACACTAACAGCTGTTCCCCATTCGCTGGGAATACCCTCCATCTTACGATAAAGAATAGCACGCTCATTCATCCAAGAGTTGAATACGGAACATATTGCTCCCCAAAGTTGCTCGTAAGCATCGGTCGGAAAGTCTTTTCCGGTTTGGGCAGTTACGGCTGCTTTAAAGCGTTTCACTAATTCTTTCAAATCTTCTACTTCGAGTTGATTATCAAGTTTTACTCCGCGGGCATGCTTTACTTCTTCAATGATTGCTTCGAACGGGTCTATATCTTCTTTATTGGTAGGTTTCATTCCAAGTACTACGTCGCCATACATTTGTACAAAGCGGCGATAAGAATCCCAAGCAAAACGAGCATTGCCGGTCTTACGAGTCAACCCCTCTACTACTTCATCATTCAGCCCCAAATTTAAAATGGTATCCATCATACCCGGCATAGAGGCGCGGGCACCCGAACGAACGGAGACAAGTAACGGGTTCTCAATATCGCCGAATTTAGATTTCATCAATACTTCCACATTGGCAATGGCTTGTTCTACTTCCTTTTGAAGCAAAGCCACCACTTTCTCTTGTCCTAATTGATAATATTCTGTGCAAACTTCGGTAGTAATGGTAAATCCGGGAGGTACAGGAACCCCGATAAGGTTCATTTCGGCAAGGTTGGCACCTTTTCCTCCAAGTAAATTCTTCATATCAGCCTTGCCTTCCGCCTGACCGTTTCCAAAGGTATAAACTCTTTTCTTGTCCATAAGTATATGTTTAAAGTTAGATTGTGGTTTTCTATTTCGCAAATCTAACGATATTTCGCATATCAGAAAACTTTTAAAGAAAAAACTTTCGACCGAACTGCAATTTCCACATTGCAATCTTTATTATGTGTTTACATAGAGATAAATCCAGAAAAAAGAGCTAATTTTGCGACATAATTTATTAGATTGGTGTAAAAGTGGCAAGAAACAAAAAAGTACTTCCCCTACTGGAGAAGGTGACAATAACGGACGTGGCTGCCGAAGGAAAAGCCATTGCAAAAGTAAACGACCTGGTAGTTTTTGTACCCTACGTAGTACCGGGCGATGTGGTAGACTTACAAATTAAGCGTAAAAAAAATCATTATGCCGAGGCCGAAGCAGTGAAGTTTCATGAATACTCTTCAGTGCGCGCTGTTCCTTTCTGCGAACATTATGGTGTTTGCGGAGGTTGTAAATGGCAAGTATTGCCCTATTCGGAGCAAATCAAATACAAGCAAAAACAGGTAGAAGACAATCTGAAACGCATTGGTAAGATTGAACTTCCCGAAATTCTTCCTATATTGGGTTCAGCTAAAACTGAATTCTATCGCAACAAACTTGAATTTACGTTCTCAAACAAACGCTGGCTTACTTGGGAAGATATTCAGCAAAATGTAACTTACGATCAGATGAATGGCTTGGGATTCCATATCCCCGGAGCCTTTGATAAGGTACTGGCTATTGAAAAATGCTGGTTGCAAGATGATATTTCTAACCGCATCCGCAACGCAGTACGCGATTATGCCTACGAGCATAATTACTCCTTTATCAATCTCCGCTCACAAGAAGGTATGTTACGCAATATGATTGTGCGTACCTCGACTACGGGTGAGCTGATGGTGATTCTCATCTGCAAGATTGTAGAGGATAGCGAAATGGAACTCTTCAAGAATATATTGCAATTTATTGCCGATAGCTTCCCCGAAATCACTTCGCTACTCTATATCATCAACAATAAGTGCAACGACACCATCAATGACCTTGATGTTCATGTGTTCCGCGGCAACGATCACATCTTCGAGGAGATGGAAGGACTGCGTTTCAAAATCGGCCCGAAGTCTTTCTATCAAACCAACTCCGAGCAGGCATACAACCTGTATAAGATTACCCGCGAATTTGCCGGACTTACCGGAAATGAATTGGTCTACGACCTCTATACCGGAACGGGTACCATCGCCAACTTTGTTTCGCGCCAAGCTCGTCAGGTAATCGGCATCGAATATGTGCCCGAAGCCATCGAAGACGCCAAGGTAAACGCCGAGATCAACGGAATTGACAATACCTTGTTCTTTGCCGGCGATATGAAAGATATGCTTACACAGGACTTCATCAACGAATATGGTCGCCCGGATGTCATCATCACCGATCCTCCTCGTGCCGGTATGCATCAGGATGTAGTAGATGTCATCTTGTTTGCCGAACCCAAACGCATTGTTTACGTGAGCTGTAATCCCGCCACACAAGCACGCGACTTGCAGTTGCTCGACGCCAAATATGCAGTGAAGGCTATACAGCCTGTCGATATGTTCCCGCATACCCATCATGTAGAGAACGTCGTTTTACTTGAATTAAGACCCACCGAATGAAACAGAAAAAAGCAGTAGATAAAGAAAAGCGTGCTACCCGCGCTTTGGCTAAGTATACCACCTTCCCCGTCAAGAAATCGATGGAACTCATGGAATTTCTTGCCAGCCAAATGCCCGATGCGAGCCGTAACAAACTAAAATCGCTACTCAGCAAACGTGTCGTTTACGTAGACAACGTGATAACGACACAATTTAATTTCCCTTTGCAACCGGGCATGAAGGTGCAGATAAGCAAGGATAAAGGAAGAAAAGAGTTCCACAGCAACCTATTGAAAATCGTATTCGAAGATGAATACCTGATTGTGGTAGACAAAAGGGAGGGATTGCTTTCAATGGGTACCGACCGACAAAAGGAACGTACCGCACACTCTATTCTGAATGAGTACGTGCAACGTTCGGGCAAGCAATTCCGCGTTTTCATCGTACATCGATTGGATAAGGATACATCGGGACTTATGCTATTCGCCAAAGACGAAAAGACAAAATTTACGCTACAGGATTATTGGGACGAGATTGTAAAAGACCGTCGTTACGTAGCTGCACTTTCGGGCGATGTAGAGAAAGATCACGGTACGGTCACTTCGTGGCTGACAGACAATAAAGTGTTTATCACCTATTCGAGTATGACAGACAACGGAGGTGAGAAAGCCATCACGCATTACAAAACCATTAAGCGTGCCAATGGCTACTCCTTGGTAGAGCTTGAATTAGAAACAGGACGTAAAAATCAGATTCGTGTACACATGAAAGATTTGCAACATCCGGTACTGGGCGATGTGAAGTATGGCGATGGTAAAAACCCAATAGGCCGATTGGCTCTTCATGCTTTTAAACTAAGCTTTTATCATCCCGTAACCGGGCAATTGATGGAATTTGAAACACCTTACCCACCCGCATTCAAGAAATTATTTCTGAAGATAGCTACACCGATCGAGAAGAAATAAAAGTCCGATAAGGACTTAAGTTATATAAAAGAGAGAAGAGGATGCTTATGGCATCCTCTTCTCTCTTTTATATATATCGTTTAATACCGCATGGTCAGTGTTATATTACCTTCATCCACACCATCAGCATATAACCGCCCTCTGAGATTAGGTCCACTGATATCGACACCTCGTATTTCAAGCATAGGATACCTATTACCGTAATCCAGGTATAAAGTGCCATATTCTATTCGCCACCGAATAGGTAAACTGGTTGCAAATCGACCTCCATCCTCAGGGAAATAATATTGATTGTCGGTAGCGAAACCATCGCTGCTAAATGAAATTCCACTTTCTACCGGAGCATCACCGTAGTTAAAGCCCAAATCGCCTACCCATGTTCGGCCAACCAAATCATCGAAAATGGTATGATCGCTTTCACAAGAAGTAAACCCCCACAAGAGAGTTGTCAAAAGGAGTATCTTTACGTAGTTTATTTTTTTCATAATCCCTGTCATTTTATCAAATATATGCGGCAAATATAATCTTTTTAAGAGCAAATACGAAATTAAAGCTGACTTTTTTCATACCTTTGCAAGAATAAACGATAAATACCCCGCATGAAACTTCTTTGGCTTGATTTAAATAGCTCTTACGCACACTCTTCCCTTGCTTTACCGGCTCTGCACGCTCAAATAGCAACCGATACCTCCATTGAATGGGAGGTGGTATCGGCCACCATTGGCGAAAATGTTGGAATGATTGTCAACAACATCTACAGTCATTGTCCGGATATTATTGCTGCAACTACCTGGCTCTTCAATCACGAACAACTCTTACATATCGTATCAAGAGCCAAAGCATTGCTTCCACACTGTACCATTATCTTGGGAGGCCCCGAGTTCCTAGGCAACAATGAAGCTTTTCTACGCAAAAATCCATTCGTAAACGGTGTGTTTAGGGGAGAAGGCGAAGAGGTATTCCCGAGTTGGTTAAAGGTATGGAACCGTCCCGACTCATGGAGCCACATCACCGGCTTGTGCTATCTCGAAAGTGATGAACGGTATTGCGACAACGGGATAGCTCGTGTCATGAACTTCGACCGCTTAATCTCTCCCGAGGAGAGTCGTTTCTTCAACTGGAGCAAACCTTTCGTACAACTCGAAACGACCCGGGGATGCTTTAACACCTGTGCGTTCTGCGTAAGTGGCGGTGAAAAGCCTATTCGAACCATTGACATGGCAACCATCCGCCAACGGCTCACAGAGATTCATCGACGGGGAATAAAGAATGTGAGAGTGCTCGACCGCACCTTTAACTACGACAACAAACGAGCCAAAGAACTGCTTACCTTGTTTCTTGAATTCTCGCCCGATATCTGTTTCCACTTGGAGATACATCCGGCTTTGCTCTCAGCAGAGCTGAAAGAAGAGTTGGCAAAGCTTCCGCAAGGCTTGCTTCATCTCGAAGCCGGTATTCAGAGCTTACGAGAAGAGGTATTGGTACAAAGTCGGCGTATGGGAAAACTATCCAAAGCACTCGAAGGACTACAGTTTCTCTGCTCTCTGCCTCAAATGGAAACACATGCCGACCTCATTGCCGGGCTTCCTCTTTACCATTTGAGCGAAATCTTTGAGGATGTACATACCCTTGCCGGTTATGGAGCAGGCGAGATACAACTCGAATCACTAAAACTACTACCGGGCACGGAGATGCGTCGCAGAGCCGAAGAGTTGGGTATACAATACTCCCCCCTTCCACCCTACGAAGTATTACAGACTCGGGAAATCACGGTAGAAGAGCTACAAACGGCTCGCTACCTCTCTCGTTTGCTCGATGGTTTCTACAATGTACCTACGTGGCGCAGCGTCACACAACAGCTGATGCTTGCCCATCCTGCATTCTTATCGGATTTACTCCACTACGTGATACAACTCGGACTAATCGACCAACCCCTGAGTATGGAAAAGAGGGGCTTAATTCTGTACGAGTTCTGCCAAAAGGCTTATCCGGAGGCTCAGGCACTAGTAAGCATCGCCTGGATCGAGGCAGGTATGTCGTTAAAGAAACTTCCCGCCGAAAAAGTCAGAACCAAAAGGCAAGTTCCCTTCGAGGAGTGGCAAGTCATTTATGGAGAGTATCATGAGACGCTCCGCTTATGTTTCTTACCCATCCACGAAGAGAAAGGCTATTGGTTCGGATTCGAATCGGAAGCACAGAAACTACAGCCGGTATTCAAGGCAACGAATCTACAGAGAGATTCTATTTAACCCTCCTCAGGCCAAAATCGTTTGGCTACTATCTCGGCCATACTCAACGTGTCCCATTGCTTTTGCAGGGTTGTTTCGTAAGACTCGAAAGAGGATGGCTGCGGATTGGGTATACACAGCGTAAAGCGGCGCAACGGAATGTAGCGGTTTACCTCTTCGATCTTGGCACATAGCTCATCCAACTCCTCTTCGTCCGGATAATGCGATAGTACGAAGCCAAAGGTAGCTTGTTTCTCACGGATAAACCAGAGCAAACGGCTCTTACCACAACTCGCCGAGTCGTAGTCGAGAAAGAAGGCATCCATCCCTTTTACGGCATACAGCATTTCGCTGGAGGCATGGAAAGCCACGAATAAATCTTTGGGATAATCGACCAAAGACATATTGTTAACGCGAATGGCGTTGTCTGTTACGATGTGTGTGATATCATCAAATTGCACATAGCGACAACCAGATCCGTACAATTCGGTAATTAATTTATGATAGGCAATGGCAATATCTTCAAGCAATACTTCGAGATCGGGGTAGATACGGTCGAGCTCTTCGCGGTTATCCTCCTTCAACAACTCGGCCAACATAAGAGATGGGGCCGGTAGCACCTGTTTGGCAATAATATCTCCACCGGTAATCCCGGTCAGGAACATGAAGTCATCAATAATAAAGTGATGGTGCAAGTCAATGCGACCTGTTAACTCGAGCGTGCTTTTCTTAGTGGGTCTTAATCGAACTCCTTCAAACCCGCACATAAAATCGAGGGGCCATGAGTCGCTACGAAAACGACCATCTGTTACTACTTTCGAACCAATTGCTTTGAGCCGATCGACCAGCGTTCTGATTTCGGCATCTTCCATGGCACGTAATGCTACCTGACTTAACTGTCCGTTTCGTAATTGCTCGCGAGCCTCTATCAATACTTTCGGCATCAAAAAAGCCCCGGCAACATCTACTTTGAACGGAGGAACAACGTTTTCCATACACGCTACAGTTTTTAGTTAAAAATGAATTACACTTTCTCTCTAATAATCACGTCAACAAATACTTAAAGAAATCGGTTAGTATTCAAAAAGGAAGAATACTAACCGACCAAAGATAGGAATATAATTCGATTTAGAACAATGTAGAGGCAATTATCTGTATAAACAAGATAAGAAACACCATAGCAATGGGATAAACGGTTGCATAGGCTACACTGGGAATATTACTGTCGGTCATTGAGTCGGCAGCAGCCAAACCGGGGGTACTGGTCATACCTCCGGTGAGGGTTCCCAGCAAGTCGAGCAGACTGATTTTAAACACCAGATGCCCCACAATGGCGGCAATAAACATCGGCACCAAAGTAATGGCAGCCCCTACTCCAAAGAGCAACAAACCACTCTCCTGGAAGGTGGAGACCAGATTTGTTCCGGCCGAAGTTCCGACTTCGGCAAGAAAAAGCAGCAACCCGAGCTGACGCAAAAGCTGATTGGCAGGACCCGACATGGACCACATAATAGGACCTGTTTTGCCGATAGCACTCAGAAAAAGAGCCACCATCAGTACACCACCCGTAAGTCCGGGCGAGAATGACAGGCTATCGGAAAAGGAAATATTCAACTTACCGAACAAAACACCTAATACGATACCCATGGCAATAGGGAAAAAATCCGTATCCGAAAGCTTCTTTGCGTCATTGCCCAGCAAACGGCTTACGCCCTTCAGCCCTTCCTTCTCTCCTACAACCATCAGCTTATCGCCAAACTTCAACTCGAGTTCGGGCGAAGGAGCCAGATCAATACCACTTCGGCGCACACGGGTAACCGTACAGCCGAAATTCTTTTGCAGGTTGAGGTGACCAATCGTCTTATTAATCATGTCCTTTTTAGTAAGCAGCAACGATTCGATCTCTTGCGTAGTATCCAACGGTAAATCACCTTCCACACGCTCGCCTACCAATACGCCAAGCTGAACCATGGAATCTTCGCTACCGACGGCTTTGATGTAATCGCCTTCGCGCAGTACCGTATGCGCCATGGGAATAGACAATTGTTCTTTGTGTTTGAGGCGCGAAATGACCGCTCCGGTCATGGCACGTACATTGAGTTGCGTCAGGTTCTTTCCAAATACATTGGGGTTGGTGATACGAAACATACCGGTGGTAAGATCGGGAAACTGTCCTCTACGCTCCTTCTCGAGTCGTCGCGCTTCTTTATCAAGATCGACACGAAGCACCTTGGGCAGGAGCTTAACGAAAAGAATGACTCCGATCACTCCAAACGGATAGGCAATACCGTAAGAGATAGAGGCGAGCGGTGAGTGTGTGCTATCGATGGCTACAGCCAAACCGGGGGTACTGGTCAGCGCACCGGCTATCAGCCCTACAATACTGGGGGTATCAATATCGAAAGCAAACTTCAACCCTACGGCTGTAAGACAAGCTGAGGTAATGATGAGCAACGTGATAAGAATTAACGTTTTCCCCTTACTTCGAAACGAATCAAAGAATCCGGGACCTGCCTGAATACCAATCGTAAAAATAAAAAGCACTAAGCCGAAATTGCCCAACTCCTTAGGTATGACCACACCAAAATGGCCGAATAATAACGCGATGAAGATAACAGCCGAGACATCGAGCGACAAACCTTTAATACGGATGCGTCCCAACATAAAACCCAGTGCTACAATAAGGAATAATGCAAAATAAGAAGAATTTAACAAATCTGTTAACATAAAAATAATGGGGTTCTTTTGGTTTAAGCGCACAAAGATAGCATAAAAAAGTGAGATTGAGAAGTACTATTTTAACAGTGCGTTAAATACGTACTCTTGGTGTCAAAGAATACGTATTCATTCCGGTAAAAAGTACGTACTCTTGCATAGGAACAAAAGCAAAGGATAAAATAAGGATTAACAGTGTTAAAATAGAGAGGAAGAAAAAACATCCGGTTTGCCATTTTTTTAATTACCTTTGCACTCCAAAAAGGAAAAAGATTTCATCATGGATATTCACCAGGAACTAAAAGAACTATCTAATTTCTTGTCGGAGTACTCTACCAGTCTCATGGCAGTGGGCGTTCAAACCTCCCGCATCGTACGCAACACATCACGCATAGCCGAATCATTTGGCTTTGAATGCGACATGACTATCTTTCAGAAGACCATCATCATGACCCTGCGCGATGCAGACAACTCGCACTCGTACAGTACCGTCAACAAAATTAAACCGATGGGACTGAACTTTGCCATCAACTCGGCACTGAGCACCTTGAGCTGGGAGGCATACGATGAGCATCTATCGCTCACCGAACTGCAACGGCGTTATTTCGACATTGTAAGCAAGCCACGCGAAAGCAAATGGTTGGTATTAATATTGGTGGCCTTTGCCAATGCAGCCTTCTGTAGGCTGTTTCAGGGAGATTTTATTTCGATGGGTATTGTCTTTACAGCCACACTGGCCGGTTTTTACATTCGCACGGTGCTGATGGGGCGACATTGGAATCACTTATCGGTGTTCATCATCTCCTCTTTCGTAGCATCGATCATCGGTAGCACAGGCTACCTGATGCATTGGGGCGAAACACCCGATATGGCATTGGGTACGAGCGTGCTCTATCTCATTCCGGGCGTACCACTCATTAACTCGATTATGGACATTATCGACGGACATGTACTGGCGGGCATATCGCGTTTCATCAACGCCTGTCTGCTTATCATCTGTATTGCGATAGGTCTTTCCATTACTCTTTTAATAACCGGTATAAGCGCATTATAATGAACATAGATTTTATTACAGCCATTCTTCTCGATGGCATATTTGCGGCGGTTGCCGCTATTGGGTTTGCGATCATCTCTAACCCGCCACGTAAAGCTATATTGATATCGGCACTATTGGCAGCTGCCGGACATGCCATGCGGTATTTCTTGATGCATACCGATTTGTTTACGATGAGTATTGCGCCTGCATCCTTCTTTGCAGCCATTACGATTGGGCTGTTGGCTATTCCTTTTGCCAAGTTCATTCACTGCCCGGCAGAGGTTTTCTCGTTTCCTTCGTTGTTGCCCATGATTCCGGGAATGTTTGCTTATAAAAGCATTCTGGCATTGACCAAGTTCATGCATACAACCGATCAAGAGGCCTCGCTGAAATATTTGGTCGAGTTCTTCCACAACGGTAGCACCACTATCTTTGTACTGTTTGCACTGGTCGTTGGTGCAGCAATTCCGGTATTTATTTTCCATCGCCAGTCGTTTACGGCAACCCGTTCGATCAAACTATTGATAAATAACAAACCACCGAAATGATTCACTAACAAAATCAGTCCGATGGTTTGCCCCCTTTAAAACACCTTTAAACAAAATGACGAGTATGCCTCCTTTTCCTAAAACACTAACTAACCCTTTTAAGGAGGCATACTCTGAAATTTGCGTTAACGCAAATATCTTTATTTACGAGCTTCGGCAATATAGCCTAACGCTTCTTCGCACTTAGCTGTAACATATGCCCAGTCTTCGGCAGCTACTTTGTCTTTAGGGAACAACTTCGAACCCATACCTACACAAAATACACCGGCTTTGATCCAAGAGGTCAGGTTCTCTTTGGTTGGCTCTACACCACCTGTAACCATCAGTTTAGACCAAGGCATCGGAGCTACCAGTCCCTTTACGAAGTTAGGACCGTACACATCGCCCGGAAATACCTTGCAAAGATCACATCCTACTTCCTGCGCAAAACCAACCTCGGATACCGAACCGCAACCGGGTGTATAAGCCACCAAACGGCGGTTACAGATCTTTGCAATCTCGGGGTTGAACAGTGGACCTACGATAAAGTTAGCACCCAACTGCAAGTACAGAGCAGCCGTAGCCGGATCGACAATCGAGCCGATACCCATAGCCATTTCGGGACACTCTTTGGCAGCGAACTTCACGATTTCGGCAAACACCTCGTGAGCAAAGTCGCCACGGTTGGTGAACTCAAAAGCACGAACACCACCATCATAGCAAGCCTTCACTACTTTCTTTGCCACTTCTGCGTCTTTATCATAAAACACCGGAACCATACCGGTCGAACCTATTTTGTTCAACACGGCTATCTTATCAAATTTTGCCATCTTAAGTTTCTATATTATAAATTGAAGTATCTATTAGCGTTGCACACGACCCGAAGCATCACCACCCGACAAAGCCTCTACCTCTTCGATAGAAACAAGGTTGAAGTCGCCGTTCACGGTATGTTTCAAAGCAGAAGCAGCCACAGCAAACTCCAGTGCTTCGCCTTGGTTGGGCTTCGTCATCAGGCCATGGATGATACCACCCGAGAATGAGTCGCCACCCCCTACACGGTCAATGATGGGATCGATATCGTAACGCTTTGACATATAGAATTCGTTGCCATCGTAGATCATAGCCTTCCAGCCATTGTGTGTAGCCGAGAACGATTCGCGCAAAGTCGACACAACATACTTGAATCCGAACGCCTTCATCATCTGCTCGAAGATGCCTTTGTAGCCTTCTGCATCGGTATGTCCTGCTTCCACATCGGCATCGGGTTTGAAGCCCAAGCAAAGTTCGGCATCTTCTTCATTACCAATACATACGTCAACATACTTCATCAAAGGTTTCATGATCGATTGAGCTTTCTCTTTGGTCCATAGCTTCTTACGGAAGTTAAGATCGACAGATACCGTTACACCGTTACGTTTGGCAGCTTCGCAAGCCAGCATAGTAAGCTCGGCAGCTTTGTCCGAAATAGCCGGTGTAATGCCCGACCAGTGAAACCAATCGGCACCTTGCATAATGGCATCAAAGTCAAAATCGGAAGCATCGGCCTCGGCAATCGATGAATGAGCACGGTCATAAATCACTTTGCTTGGACGCATAGAAGCGCCTGTTTCAAGATAATAAATGCCTACGCGGTCGCCACCACGGGCTATAAAGTCTGTCTTTACACCAAACTTGCGAAGTGCATTAACGGCCGACTGGCCAATTTCGTGTGTAGGCAGTTTAGATACAAAGTAAGCATCGTGCCCATAGTTCGCGCAGCTTACCGCAACGTTAGCTTCACCCCCACCGTACACTACATCAAAAGCGTCTGATTGAACAAAACGCGTGTTACCCGGAGTAGACAATCTTAGCATGATTTCGCCTAACGTAACGACTTTCTTTCTCATAATTCTATGTTTTAATGAAATAAGTAATTAATATTATTAAGTTTCAATTTGTCATTTTAAGCTTATTTTAGACTATAACACACTGATACAATGCACTATACCATCAAGAACAGGCTATATGACACAACTTTCGTGTGCGGGCACAAAGATACAACAATTTTCGTAATTACAAAAATTGTTATATATTTGTGTCCGAAATATTAAGATTATCAGTGTGTGCGGACACAAAATCGAAAATAACCTTATGAATAAGTTGCCAGATCGAATAAGAATCAAAGATATCGCCCGCTTGGCGGACGTATCAGTCGGAACAGTAGACCGTGTAATTCACGGCCGTAGCGGAGTTTCAGAATCAAGTAAAAAACGAGTGGAAGAGATATTGAAGCAACTGGATTATCAGCCCAATATGTATGCCAGTGCATTGGCATCGAACAAACGATACTCGTTTACCTGCCTCCTCCCTCAACATCTCGAAGGAGAATACTGGTCGGCCGTCGAAGCAGGCATCAGCGAAGCAGTTGTTGCTTATTCGGATTTCAATATATCAGTCAAGACTACCTATTACGACCCCTACAATTATCAATCCTTTGTAGACGCGAGCCATACGATTCTTGATGCACACCCCGATGGCGTAATGGTAGCCCCTACCGTAACCCAGTATACAAAAGAACTTACCGATAAACTCAACGAACAAGATATACCTTATATATATATAGACTCTAATATCAAAGAGATTCCCCCATTAGCCTTCTTCGGGCAGAATTCGCGACAGAGCGGATACTTTGCTGCCCGTATGCTTATGTTATTGGCAGGCAATGAAAAAGAGATTGTGATCTTCCGTAAAATCCACGAAGGAATTATCGGTTCTAATCAACAAGAGAACAGAGAAAAAGGATTTAGGCAGTACATGGAAGAACATCATCCGTCTTGTCATATACTGGAGCTCGATTTGCATGCCGAGCGCGATAACAAAGACAGCCTGATGCTCGACGAATTCTTCCGCCAGCACCCGACCATTAACAGCGGTATCACGTTCAACTCAAAAGCATACATTTTGGGAGAATACCTGCAAGCGCATCAGCGCGAAGGGTTTAACCTCATTGGGTACGACTTGCTTGAGCGCAACGTGACCTGCCTGAAACAGGGAAGTATCTCTTTTCTACTGGCGCAGCAACCCGAACTCCAGGGCTTCAATGGCATCAAAACATTGTGCGATCACCTTATCTTTAAGAAAGAGGTTACACATGTTAACTACATGCCCATTGACCTGTTAACGGTAGAAACGATTGATTATTATAGCAATAAATAGCAACACTCATTAAATGGAACGAGGATACTCTTAGCGGGTATCCTCGTTTCATTTGTATAGGCTATTGTCCGGTTTATAATCTATCCGGAGAAGCAGTACGTTTACTTATTCAACAATTGCTGAATGGCTTGGTTGGTTTTGCCGGTATCACTCTTTTGCTGAACTACGGCAGGAAAAAGCGCATCTACCTCGTAAAGCTGTAAGCTCTTCTCGGGCAAGAATGCTGCCGAGGCAACATACTGTTTGACCGATACCAACAACTGCTGTGCTGCCAAACGCTTGTCGATGTTTTTCTCGGGATCGATACAGAGCACAAACAAGTTACCGTTTCCTACTTTGGCTTCGAAAGCAATTCCTAACTTTTGATTGGTTTCGTAAGAGTCGATGCTTTGTATGATTGGTGTAATCTCTTTCAAATTATTCAACTCCAATGCAGTGGAACCGTTCAGCACATCAAACCATTGCCAGTCGGCATACTCACGCGTAGGGAATTGACCGAATGCCGGATGCTGGTTACGAATCAGCGTACCCACAATCATGGGATTCCAGTTGAACATGATCGGATTCCAGAAATGGCTGGCAAAACGAGCTTTACGCCCTTCTGCTTTTTCGGGAACCAGCAAGACGTTTTTCCCTTCGCTCAACCATCTTTTAGCTTCTTCGTTCCAAGAGCGAGTATATAAGAATCCTTCAGAAACAGTTGCTGTCGATTGGGGATATACCCAGATATCCCATTCATTCTTCACTCCTGCCAGTTCTGCTTTTAGTGTCAACTTACGGGCAGTATCTATGCCGTCGAGCATCACTTCAACTACTCCCAACGAATCGACCCTTGCAGGCTGAATGGTGCGAACGGCACAGCTTCCTTTGCGATATGCAACACCGGCCTCATCCACCAATGTCCAGTTTAGTTTCTGTGCTTTTATCGCCTTTTCGCCATAGTGATACAGTTCCAGTTTGGGCCGGAACTTCTCCCCCGCTCTATAGGTACGTTTGGATAGACGAGCCAATAGAACAGTCGGCGCACAAGACTCCCGGTATTTCTCGGGAGTAACCAGTCCTTTGCTTTCCCAGAAAGCATCGAGGATACCGACAAAGGCACTACCCTGCCCGGGGAAATCGGCCAACCCGAGTAATTGGAAACCTCCCGAATTGTTGGTACGCAAGAGCGACTCGTTGACCTCTTTGTACTGAAGTACGGTGTGCGCTCCCGTTGCCCGGAAGAAGTCATCGGCCTGATGCAGCATACCGTTCTTGGTCAGCCTTTCGCGAAACACTTCAAAATTGCGTGGTTCCAATACACCTGTATATTTCTTGATCTCTTCGAAATTGGGGTACATACAGCGCTGTCCGGTTTCGTGTGCAATGACCGGAACGTCGATATCAGACTGTTTGCACAGATCCCAGTCGGTAGAAGGTTTGCCTTCATAAGTAGTAATCCATCCTTTGCTGGTAACATGCGAAACATAATACTGATCCGAAGCCGTATGCGTGCGAGCAGTCGAAGCCGAGTAAAGTCTACGCGAATCATAAGCCTGCGCCTTCTTCACCAAATCTTCTAGAACGGCAAAATCGCCTTCATTCTCATTACCATTACACATCAGGATGAATGAGGGATGGTTGCCGTATTCATCTAAAATAGCATACATCTCTTTTTCAAAGAAATCCCTGCGGGCAGGGTATTGTCCCACATCTTTAATCCACATCGGCAGCTCGGCTTGAAGATACAAACCCAGTTCGTCCGCAGCCGTAAATGCTGCCTTGGGCGGACACCAGGAATGGAAGCGAACGTGATTCATTCCATACTCCTTAACGGTAGAGAAGATACGTTTCCAGTCGGCCACATCTACAGATGGGTAGCCCGTAAGAGGAAACACAGCACAATCGAGCACACCGCGCAAATGAATATCTCTACCGTTGAGACGAATGTGATGCTTGCCTTGCTCTACGCTACGCATACCATATACCACTGTTTGGGTATCCTGCGTTTCGCCTACATTCCATACGGCATCGAGTTCATAGAGGTTGGGCGAGAATTCATCCCAACACTTCATCCCGTTGCCCATAGAGAGTGTTTGACGAATCGGCGAAGCAGCAGAAAGACTGTCTATCTCTACGCTTCGGGTAGCTATCACTTTGCTGCTATTCTTCTCGCGGATGTTCAAGTCCAGTCTTCCTTTTTGACCGGCTTTGAGCGAAGAGAGTTTCACCGCTACTTCGATCTGCTTCGCAGGCACGTCGGTAGATACCTTTACCTGTTGGATATGAGCTTTTTCTTTTACTTGCAATGCCATACGGCCTACAATTCCGTTCCAGTTGGTCTGCGTATGTTCGGTTGTTCCGTGTGCCCATTGATCCATCGGATATTTCAAACGGTTGTCTACACATAGAGTCAACGTATGAGTGCCCGGAGTGAGCAGTGGCGTCATTAGAAAACGGTTGGGGGTACTCAGACGTTCGTCCATGCCTACCAACTTTCCATCCACATAGACTGTTGTTTCCCAATGGCATCTCTCCAGATCGAGGTAAATCTCCTTACCTGCCCAAGCAGTGGGAATAACAACCTCACGCTGATACCAGGCAGCTCCCTGATATTCAAACTTACGGCTCAGTCGATCTACATAACGAGCTGAGTTTTTAATCCCTTTTCCTCCCTGATCGGTAGAGCCGGGCAGCATAATCGTTTCGGATAGTTTATCCAAATAGAGCTCAGAGCCCGGTGTCTTTCCAAACCCCATCGGGTCGAGTTGAAAACGCCACATACCGGATAAATCAATATTCGGTTGCAGGGGCTGTTGTGCGGGTAGTTGTGTTGTTAACAGCATACCCAGAAGCAGTGTCGCCAGCTTGTATTTCATTGGTTTATTCATTTTGTCTTCCTTGGTTTTATTAATGGGTTAATGCCCGACGGTGCAGTTGAACTCCCTGATGGTTATTGTCCATCCCGGCTGCCAATGCAAAGAAGTGTTCGGCTTTCTCTGTCTCCGAAAGTCCCAAATGTCCCAGTGCCATCAAGTAATAACAATGAATGGTATTTTTCTTATTCATATCATCCTCCCATATCTGCAAATCGGGTAAAGATACGGCAAAATAATCCATTTTAAATGTATCGTAAAGGTGTTTCTCACCATACGTAACCAAGCGATTGAAACGGCTGCGTGCTTCCTCCTCACGTCCCAACCGGCGAAGAGCCAATCCTTGATAGAATATCTTATCGGGTTTCTGATCGTTGTAATAGATAGCAGCAGCCGGCTGACTGTTGCCGGTACAGGCTTTCAGTAAGAGTGAATGTGCCTCTTCGCTACGTCCCAACTGTTGTAGTACCAATGCCTTGTAATAGTTGAAATCATTCTCCTGTGCACCGTGCAACTTACCTTCGCCCAAGTGAGGCGGGTAGACAAAGCATTCATCTATTCGTTGGAGAGCTTGCTCATAGTCTCCTGCTTTCAAGAGCTCTTTGGCACATTCCATGCGGGCTATCTGGTACTGTGCGGGCACTTTGCCTTCTCCCCCTTCCCAAGGATGGAACTTACGCAGATCGATCAGTTCGATGGCTTCCTGGTATCGCCCCAATTGATTGAGCAGGGTGACGTATTCGAGATACAAATCATCGCGCGAGAAAGCCACTTCCTTGTAACGGTCTAACCGATCTATCCGCTCTTGATGCGAACGGTTGAGACGTTTGTATAACTGATCGAGCTCCATCAGGATACGGGCATCCGTCGTATCCAATGCAAAGGCTCTCTCCAACAAAGCCACCGCTTCATCACAACGACCGAGCTTATTGAAATAGGCCAAGGACAGATTGCGAAGCACGGTAGGGAACGAGGCATCTTGCCGTATCGACTCCTCCCACAAAGCAATCGCATCGGCGTATTGTCTTTTATCGTACCACAGATTGCCTAAATAATAATGTGCCTTCGGAGCCGTAACAGCAAAGTCGATCACAGAACGAAGTGCTTCAATTGCCTCCAATGCATTGGGGAAGCAACAATCGGCCGATTGACTCTCTGCCGTAGCTATTGCATTCCGCGCTTCTGCCGTTCTACCCAGCCGAATCAAACACCAGCTTTGGTAGAAATGAAGCAGTGTCCGTCCGTTGACCGCTAAGCCGATTGCCAGTTGCGACACCAGTAAAGCCTCTTGGAAACACCCGGCCGAAGTATAATCGAGAACCAGGTTCTCATAGTTCATCGCTTCGGGACGCATCAACGTTCGAAGAGCGTCTCTATCCCTTTCATCTCCGGTGAGGATGTATTTCTCGAACAGACAGCCGTAGTTAAAACGATCTATTTGCAGCGAATCTTCGATCCATGCCAAAGCCTCCTGTCTGCGTTCGAGGTGACGAAGAATAATCGCCTTCAAGTGACGTCCGCGTAGATTGTGCCAGTTACGCACAAGTGACTTTTCAATCTCTTCGAGTGCCTCCTCCCATCGTTCGGCAGCCACAGATAGTTGCGCCAGTGCAAAGTAACCTGCATCTTGCCATGCCCCATTCCAGCACGATTTGTAGAAATATTCATAAGCCTCTTCATTCTTCCCTTGAAATTTCAAAGCCAAGCCCAAGTTATAGAAAGGCTCTCCCTCGTAAGGATTGGGGTTTCGATCGGTAAGGGTATTGATGGCTCTTCGTAGATAAGGTTCTGCCTGTGCAAACTGCCCTTTGCGAATAAGCCACAGCCCCATGGCATTGTTGCAACGCACATCACCCGGCTCTCTGCGGAGAGCTTCGAGGTAATAATCGGTAGATTGATACGTGGCATGGCGATATTGCTCCAAGTGCAGTCCGGTTAAGAATAACTCCTCCTGAGTCCGTACATCGGCAGGATCTAAAGCAGCTTTGGCAGCTTCGGGCAACTCTTTGATTGTTTCGGGTACAGCCTTCCAAGAGAGTTTCTCTTTGCCACAAGCTCCGTAAAGCAGTACTTCGACTTCATCCAATCCCTCTACCGGAACAAGTGTATCAAACACCTCCTCGGGCGAGAGATCGCGAACCTCATCAAAACAGACATTTCCCGACTTCTTCACCACAATGTGCAAAGCCTGCTGACGAGAGGTAGCAAATATCTTCAAACGACTTGCAGTACCTTCGGGCTCAATGTTCATCAACAGTTCCGACGAAGCATTCTTAACCACTCCCAATTCGCGATAAGGCATGAAGTATTGCGTAAACCGTTTCTCTTCGTAGGGCTGAAGCCAACTAAAGTCGGGTTGATTGTCGGTATAAACGCCCGTCATTAATTCGATATAAGGTCCGTCCTCATCGGTAAGGTTACGATCCCAAGCCTGACCGAAGTCTCCGTTTCCCCACGTCCATTGTTTCTTTCCGGGAGATACATGATGATTGGCCACATGCAGCAATCCCGCTTGTGTATCGTTTTCATATCCACCCACAAAATTATATGCCGACCGAATAGCCATGTACGAAGTCGGTACGGGAATATTCTTATACCTGGAAATATCGACTCCGGCCGAATAATCCATCTTATAATACGTTCCCTTCGCAACCGGATAGCGAGATACATCGCGCTTACCATGATCGAACACTGCATTTACGTCCGAAGGAAATACGGACTGATAGTGTTCATTGACCGCAACAGCCGGATTGGCCCACCAAAGAAACGTTTGCGGAACCGGTGTAGGGTTCGACAAGCGTCCCTGTATCTCAAGAACAGCCCTTCCGGGCCGAAGCGTAAAACCGGCCATACCTTTCTGCCCGAACATTCTCTCCCGTTCATTGACCCATACAATGATGCCCCCGTCGTTACACCGTTCGATACTGTAATCGACAGGTAAAAACGTACTGGGGCGATGGTGTTGAGGCCAGTTAAACTCAATACCACCCGAAATCCAAGGTCCGGTCAGCCCGACTAAGGCCGGCTTTATCACCCGGTTGTAATATATAAAATGACGCTGCTTCACCTTATCGTAAGCCATCTGTACACGTCCACCCAATTCGGGAAGAATCATTACCTTAAGGTACTCATTCTCCAACCATACGGCTCGATACTTTTTGTTTTGGCAGGTATCTTCGATCTTTTCGATGACAGGGTAAGGATACACCACCCCACTACTGCCTTGATAGACTCGTTTCTCAAGAAACATCGGATTCTTCTCCGGTTTCCCCACACCATAGGTAGGAAGAAGAATTTCCTCTTCCCAAACATTTACCTGATGATTCATTTTACTTTATTTTTTTATTTGATTAATTCTTTTTCGAGTTCCTCCAATGTCTTCCCCTTTGTCTCGGGAAGATAAGCGCGTATAAACAGCAGCCCGGCCAAGCAAACACCTCCGTAAATCCAGAAGATACCTGCAGCCCCTATCGCCTCATTGAGCAGTGGGAAGGTATAGGTCAGGATAAAGCAAGCCACCCAGAGAAAGAAGGTGGAAAGAGCCATTGCCATACCTCGTATTTTGACGGGAAAGATTTCGGAGAGTACCACCCAGACTACAGGAGCCAACGACATGGCATAGCAGGCAATAGCCAGTACAACCAATAATAGCATTGGCCAACCGCTCACCCCCAGATAATAACAAGTACCCAGTATGAGGTAGATAGTTGCCAGCCCGGCCGATCCCACACACATGAGTGTGCGGCGTCCCCATTTATCGACCGTATATACTGCCAGAAGCGTGAACACTACATTGATTACACCCGTCACAACGATGTTCATCAATACATCGGAAACAGCATAGCCTGCCGATGAAAATATTTCGTGCGCATAATTAAAGATCACATTGATGCCACACCATTGCTGAAAAACAGCCAACACAATACCAATTATCAACACAAGCCTTACCTGCGGACGGAACAAGGCTTTCCACTCAAACGTATGCTCCTCGGTATTTCCCGTCAGGCGTTTCAATTCATCCAAGGTGCTTTGGGCATATTGCTCGCCCCCTACTCTTTGCAGTGTTTTGCGAGCAGCATCCCAACGCTGAACGGTTGCCAACCAACGCGGACTTTCGGGAATCACAAACGAGAGCCCGAAAAAAAGTCCTGCCGGAATCAGTTCTGCCCAAAACATCCATCGCCAAGCCCACTCCACACTTGTTGCGCTCAACACTTCGGAGCCTTGCGTATAATACTCCCCAATCTGCCAGTTAGCAAGCTGAGCCAAAAGGATACCCAAAACAATAGTCAGTTGATTTAGTGACACAAACTTTCCCCTTACCTTTGCCGGAGACACCTCGGCAATATAAACCGGAGAAATATTGGAAGCGATTCCAATGCCGAGCCCACCTACAATGCGATAAAAGATGAAAGGTGAGATCGTATCGACAGCCCCTGTGCCTATCGAGGAAAGAACAAACAGAAAAGAGGCGATAATCAGCATCTTCTTACGTCCGTACTTATCACTCCACACTCCTGAGAGAAGAGCTCCTACGAGGCAACCGACCAATGCACTGCTCATAGCCCAGCCTCGCAAGGCAGCAGAACCTTCGAGACCGAAGAAGGGTTCATAAAAGATTTTCGCTCCTCCGATCACTACCCAGTCATAACCGAAAAGAAGGCCACCCATGGCTGAAACCATACAGATCAACAACAAGTAGCTTTGTGTTTGTTTCATATCCTATTAGTATTTAAAATAATGTTGCAAAGTAAACCACTCGCAACGCATAAATAAATAGAGAAAACATATAAATAGATGGACAATATTCTTATTTTATCATATCTTTGCAACAATCACATTTAAATCTAATCGAAATGGTAAAACAGAAAGATGGCTTTCATGGCGAACAGGCGTTGATTTTGCCTCCGGCCATTGTACAGCGAATGAAAACCGAGCCAAGCACTTCCCTGCTCTACATTACCGATATCGGATTCTATCCAAAGGCATTCAACCATTTTAGAGAGCGAACAACCGCTATCGAGCAATATATCTTTATTTACTGTACCGAAGGAAAAGGATGGTATAGCCTAGGCGGACAAAAATACAACGTAAACTCCAATCAATACTTCATACTCCCCGCTCATATACCCCACGCTTATGGCTCGGACGAAAAGAATCCATGGACAATATACTGGATTCACTTCAGCGGATCATTGGCTCCTACCTTTTGTACGCCCACTATCTGTCGGCTAACCGAAATTAAGCCCGGTATGCATTCGCGTATTCATTACCGAACCGAACTATTCGAAGAGATATTTCGTATACTGAAGATGGGATATAGTTTGGAGAATCTATCTTATGCCACCTCCGTGTTTCATCATTACTTAGGCTCTTTGCGATACTTACAGCAATACCGGGATGCATCTTCAGATCCTCATCTGCAAGATGATACCGATCCGGTCAATGCCGCCATCTATTATATGAAAGAGAAACTCGACAAAAAGATTACGCTAAACGAATTGGCTGGTTATACCGGCTACTCATCCTCGCATTTCTCCACCCTGTTTTTGCAGCGTACCGGCTATGCTCCCCTACATTATTTCAATCAAATCAAAATTCAGAAAGCATGCCAATTGCTCGACTTCACCGATATGAAAATTAACCAGGTGTGTTATAAAATAGGTATCGAAGATGCCTATTACTTCTCGCGGCTTTTCAGTCAGGTGATGGGCGTTTCTCCGAAAGAATACAGGAGGATAAAGAAAGGGTGATAAAATCCGATTTAGAATACGTTTACTTGCAACGTATGTTACAAATAAAAATCTCCCTGAAACCTTTTACGGTTGTCAGGGAGATCATACCATTTAGCTATTCAAATTATTTATTTATCAATTACTTGTTGGATTTTGAGTTAAAGTACCCGGATAAGAATTAATCGCTTTTTGCGGGATGTAATAGACTACACGAAAATCGGTAGGCAATACTTTCTCCATGGCATTGTGAGGGCCGGGATACAAACGAGTCAATGCTTCTCCGTTGCGGAACACGTCATAACTGCGTTCTGCCTGATACGCTAACTCCAGTTGTCGTTCTTTATCGATTAGCAATCCTGCATTCGTAGCATCAATTGAAGCGTATCCATGACCGGGGATAGAACGCTCACGAATTTTATTCAAATCAAGAAGAGCTTCTCCGTATTTACCTAATTTGGCTAATGCTTCGGCACGATTCAAGTAAATTTCGCCCAAGCGGCTAATAACCGGTGAGTGAAGCTGAGAATCTTCCCCTTCACGCGAACATTTTACGATGTAAAACATCGGATATGCCCGGTTAAGTTTCATGATGTTATCAATAACACCTGTATAGGTCTTTCCATCACTATAGGCAATTGTATAAATTCCCTGAGCCTCATCTTTGGGTTTAATAACGTAATCTTTACGCGTATTCTTATAGCCCTCCCAGCATTTTATAGAGCCATCTGCTTCTTTAATGATTGCGCCTGTTGATTTATCATAATTAAGAGTATCCTGCATGTAGCTAAAATTTGTTTGAGTACCTGCATTATTAACTAAATCTTTGATAAACCGGAACACCTTCTGCTGGTAGTTTTTTCCACTCACAACACCTACATACTGAGGTTCAATAAAAGCTGCACGAGCATCTACCAACTTCTTATTTGCCCAATCATTGCGACCGGTCTCATCGAGCAGAGCAATGTATTTGGCACTGGCATACATTTCACCCCAGCCCATACCACCGATATTCGAATACATACCGCCAACACCATAGTAATGATCGAATCCGGAAAACTCTGAAGCAAGACGTTTTACCACAAAAATCGATTCTTTATTGTTTTCGGGTGTTAGCGTGTTATACTCTTTAAAATCTTCGTAGGGAAGCAACATGTATTTGGTTGATTTAATTACCTTATCAGCATAATCGACAGCTAGTTTTGCGTATTCCACATTAGGCGTTCCATAGGTTCCACTCATAAAAAGATATACACGCGACAGCATGGCCTGAGCCGCTTCTTTGGAAGCAAATGCCGGACCATTGTCCAAGGTCATCAGTTCTTCACCTTTCTTCAAATCATTGATGGCTTGCTCATAAGTGGCTTTTACCGTAGAGCGGTCGGGCAACGAAAGGTTAAGCATATCATCGGGAGTACCGTTTACAATAGGTACACCTAAGTTCTTCTCGGGGTTTTGATAGTAAGGCCGTCCGTAAGCACGACACAAGTAGAAGTACATCATGCCACGCAAGAAGTAACATTCACCTAATTTATGATCAACCTCGGCACTTTGACCTTCATTAATCATCTTAAGAATGTTCGATGATTGCGCAATAACCTTGTAACTATTGTCCCAAAAAGTTTGCAAACGATAGTTATTGGGCGTGCGTGAATACGAGATAAACTCATAAAATGCATCGGTAGAGGTTCCTCGAATCACAATATTGTCTCCGGCATATTCGCCGCAACGGTGCATCACGTCTGCCCAAGCTTTCATTTGTGCATAACAGCCATTCAACAACGATTCCAGTGATCCGTCCGGATCACCTTTTATCTGTTCTGCCGCCATTGAGCCATAAGGCAATCTCTCTATATCGCATGCTGTGAATGAACATGCAGTTGCCAAAAGTAGTATAGCTATTTTCTTCATAATATCATCTGTTTTTAAAATGTAACATTGAGACCAAGCATAAATTTACGAGCAGAAGGATAAACACCCGGGCCTACCGAACCGGTCAGCTTACCATCAATGGGAGTTATCTCAGGATCTACACCGGAATAATCGGTGATGCAGAACAGATTTTCTCCTGCTACATATACGCGTAAGTTCTGAATGTAATATTGAGGCAGAGTCAGGTTGTATCCCAAAGAGATCGATCGTAACTTGAAGAAGCTTCCATCTTCGAGATAACGCGAAGATACCTTGTTCGAGTTGGTGCTGTTATTGTATCTGGCAACCGGGTGTGTAGCCATATCGCCGGGTTTTTCCCATCGGCTCCATCCCTTGGGCAGCTTCATTTGGTTACGGTCGGTATAAGCACCGTCCGAGTCATATTCCTGACGCGAGTAGTTATATATCTTTCCACCTACCGAATAGCCGAAACTTGCATTAAAATCAATGTTCTTATAAGTTAGAGCCGTAGAGAATCCACCATAGAAATCGGGAGTAGAAGCTCCACAAACAACCTGATCTGCTTTCGAATATTCAGAAGTTACTTCGCGAGTGGTTGTTCCGTCTGCTTGTTTCACAGTCATATACCATTGTGGAGCACCATTTTCCGGGTTTACTCCGGCCCATTCTCTCATGTAGTAGCTATCACTGTCCAAGCCCGGTTTCCATAGCTTTTCGGCACTTCCTGCGATATTCAGCACATCTCCTGCAATGATTTGAGGATCTTTTCCATCAACCGGTTCGCCATACAGCTTCTTAATTTCATTGTTGTTCTTACCGAAGTTGAAATCAACGTTCCAGTTCCAGTCTTTGCTTTTAATGATATCAGCTCCCAAAGTCAGCTCCAAACCTGTGTTTTTCAATTCTCCTACGTTTTGCCACAAAGAGGTAACACCGGTCAAGCCCGATACCGGAACGGCATAAAGCAAGTTGCTTGTATTTTTAATATAATAATCGAATGTCAAATACAAACGATCGAAGAATCTTGCATCGACTCCCAGTCCGGTGGTAAGTGTTTTCTCCCACGTAAGTTCTTTGTTTCCGATTTGAGAAATCAAAGCTCCCGGAGTTGCATTATACTTTTGCGATACGGAATAGAGATCATATTGTGGATAAAGGTCGCGCGGACGGTTACCAACCGACCCATAAGAGGCACGTACTTTCAGTAAATTAATCCAGTCAACCTTAAAGAAGTCTTCTTTATGAATATTCCAACCTCCACTTATAGAAAAGAAGTTGCCATACTTGGCATTGGTACCGAAGTTTGAAGCACCGTCGCGGCGAAGAGACAACTGCGCCATGTATTTATTGTCGTAAGCATAATTGGCATTGAAGAGTACGGATTGAACAGCCCACTCGGTGATACTTCCTTTTGTCTTTTCGGGCAAGGCAGTTACGTCAAGTACTTCAAAACCAGGCACGAATCCGGTGGCAGCTATATCTATCACCTTTGTCCAATAATCATTAAACTCATAAGCAACCAATCCATTGACCGAATGCTTGCCAAACAGCTTGTTGAAGCGAAGAATCTGGTTGGTATAGCGGCGAACCATATTGGTTTGATATTCGGTCAAACGGCCTTTAACGCCCGATGCTCCCGAAGAGCGAGGATCGTTGTAGCCACTTGAGAAGAGTCCTTGCCATTTATAGTTGTTAATGGAAGAGAAGGTCAACCAGTCGGTCAATTTGATATCAAAGTCTAAGTTACCCATGAATTCGTAGGTAGTCGAAGTTGACTTATTCCATTGTAAATCGTACACGTAGTTGGTGCTGTTACTATTGACCCATGTTTTAGAATAGTGACCTACAATATTTCCATTTTCATCGTAAGGATTATCCCACGGGAACATTGAATACATCGCTGTCGTTGAGTATTGTTTGTCTTCGATATCCCTGCGAGATCCGGCCAATGAGGGTTTTATTGTCAGCCAATTACCCAATTTATAATCCGTTTTATAGCGGAAATTGTAACGGGTGTAATTATATCCCTTAACAGAACCTGTTTCGTCATATACACCTACAGATAAGAATGATTTTAATTTCTCATTACCTCCGGAGATAGCAATGTTGTAGTCTTGAGTGACTCCCGTTGTTGTAGCCAAATCCCACCAACTAAAATCGCTATTACGCAGTTCCTCATTCCAACGTGGGAAAATGATCTCTTCAGAATTGGCAAACGATTTATAATAATCGTACAATTCGGCGCCATTCATTACTTCAAGGTTACCGTTGTTTAGATTACTGATACCCGTTTTTAATGAGGCACTTACCGTCATTTTTTCTGCTTTCGCGCTTTTTGTGGTTACCAAGATAACACCATTTGCACCTTGCGATCCATAAATAGCCGTAGAAGCAGCATCTTTCAATACCGTCATTGTTTCCACATCGGCAGGGTTCAATGCACCTGCTCCCGAGCCTACAATAACCCCATCGATCACCCATAAAGGATCTGTGCTACCATTGATAGTCGACTTACCGCGAATAACAATAGCTGCTTCGGCTCCCGGCTGTCCCGATCCCGGGGCAACAAAAACGCCCGGTGCTTTACCATTCAGCATATTTGTAACAGACGGACTGGTGATGTCTTTGAGTTTCTCACTTTTGAGTGTTTGCATGGAGCCGGTCAAACTCTCTTTACGTTGTGTACTATAACCAACTACTACGACCTCGTCTAATGTCTTGGTGTCTTCTTTCATCACCACATTGTAAACACTTACTTCGGGCTTAATGGTAATAACCTGAGGCGTAAAGCCAATGTAGCTCACCTGTAGTTCTTTGCCGGATACGGTCAAGGTAAACTCGCCATCAATATTGGTTATCGTTCCATTGCTGGCAACACCTTTCTCAATGACGGAAGCACCAATAATCGGTTCTCCGAAATTATCTTTCACCACACCGGAAATTTTTTGTTGCTTCTGTTGCTGGTTGGCTGTAACCGTTTGTGCACTAGTTGTGCTAGCTACAGAAACGACAATTTGATTTTCGACAATTCTGTACGTGTATCCCGAATTGTCAAACACCTGCTTTAGGGCTGTTTCTAAAGGAGCATCTTTTACATCAATAGATACTCTCTTCGTTAATTTCACCTGATTGTCGTTATAGAAAAGAGTATATCCACTCTGTTTCTCTATCTCTTGAAGAACGACCTGAATAGGCACATTGTTTCTCTTAAGAGATACTTTGAGAACTTGCGCAAAAGCGCTAACAGGTATCATACATACCAGCGAGATAGCCAATACGTACGCTAACTGCTTTTTGAGTTGCTGTGTATTAAACATTCGCAAATTGCATTTTTTCATAAATACGATTAATTATTAGATTGTAATTCAGTGAATTATAGACGGTTCGTTTTCATAACAAATACCGCCCGGTTAACAAAGTTTTTTTATTTCATTTTGCCATCATTTAGTTTAACATGTTATTATATAAGGTTCATTTTTGATGTTATCTAAGTTCTTTTAGAACTAACTACGGCATAAACGGAATAAAACTCATATAACTTAATGTCAGATTACCTGAAACTTACCTGCTATTTATTAGGAAACTTATCTGTTTTTTCTTTCTACAAATTAGTTGTCGGCATACAAGCCGATAATAGTCGTGTTGTAATGCGACAATCATCGGCTTGCATGCCGACAATGGTCGGCTTATAAGGCGACAATGAAAACTAACTAAGAAAAAATATTAAACTTTAGGAAAAGCGAACTTATGTTTAGGAAAAAGAAGAATTAGAATACCTATCTCTTCCGAAAAAGACTAAATACAATCTACTTTAGCAAGTTTTTTGTATTAATCAAAATTAATTTGTAAGTTTGCATCTCTTCAGAACGATAGTCTATATGGATGAACGAACGCTAGTCTTACAATTGAAAGAAGGAAATGAAAACGCATTTACCACCCTATACCAAACCTATTGGGCAAAAGTGTATAATTTCTCTCGTCTATATTTAACATCTTCGTCAGAGATAGAAGAGGTAGTACAAGATGTTTTTGTAAAGGTATGGGAGGCGCGAATTTTCATAAAAGAAAATGAAAACTTTAAAGGATTCCTTTTTATCATCACTCGAAACATTATTTTTAATCAGTTTCGTAAAAGCTTCAATGAAAGTGCATATAAATTAGCCGTACTCAAAAGCAGTAGCGAAACCTACGGCATTGAAGAGGAGATGGAAGCCAGCGATTTACAATCATACATCAACAAATTAATTGAAGAATTACCTCCCCGCCAACGGGATGTGTTTCAGATGAGCAGAGACCAACACCTTAGTTATAAAGAGATTGCGCAACAACTCGACATCACGGAGAAGACCGTAGAGCGTCATATCAATGAAGCACTAAAGTTCCTTAGAAAGAATGTGTATTTCTTCTCTTTGTTTCTTTCTATTTAAACGTAAAAAACACTTCAATTGAAGCCAATTACTCGCTTTTCACCATTTATCTATTTTTATATTGTATTATTTTCAAATTTATTTGTATCACCTTTGGGGGGTATGATATAGTGACGTGTATTTATAAATAGACAGGTCAATCAACCGAACTGTCGCAATTAGCGAAAACAATGGAACAACATACGGAAAGATATAAATTATTAGTAAAAAAGTTATTGACAGGACATCTGTCACCCGAAGAACGTGCAGAGCTTAATGCTATGGAGCGCGTCAATAAGGCTATACGGAATGAATGGGAGCAAGCAAGTGACCAATATACCGACAAAGCAAAAGAGACAAAGATTCTACATAAAGTGCTGAGCGAAATCAGACAGGAGAAGCCTGGCCGCTTCAGAAAAGCGGTTACTCGTTATTCCTGGGTGGCTTCGTTGGCATTATTATTAGTGTGTGGAACTTTGTCGACTATCTTACTGACTCGCCCCGATAACAAAGAGTTTATGTACGTAGTTAATTCGGGCAGGCAATCAATGGACTCCGTACGGTTGCCCGATGGTACATTTGTGATGCTCAATGCAGGGAGTAGACTAACCTATCCCGAATCATTTACGGGAGCCAATAGGGAAGTAACACTTTCCGGACAAGCATTTTTTCATGTGCAGAAAGATACCGAACATCCGTTTATCGTTAAGACGAAAGGGCTTGATGTAACCGCTTTGGGTACTTCGTTTGAAGTATTTAGTTTTGATAACGATAAAAATGTAGAGGCTATTCTGCTCAATGGCAAAGTAAAAGTTCAAACAAAGAGTGTGACAGATGCCAAGGTAACAGGAGAATATGTACTGAACCCGAATGAGAAATTGAGTTATGCCGACAACCAGCATGTAAAAATAGAGAAAGTAGATGCTAACTCCTATTCGGCTTGGAGAGTGGGTGGACGACTCTCATTTAAGAACGAAAAGTTATCCATGATTCTACCGAGGCTGGAGAAGTGGTATGGGCAAAAAATCAACTGTTCGCAGAAGGTGGCAGATTACTATAGATTCACGTTCACAGTACGCACAGAGCCACTTGAACTGATATTAAACATCATGTCGCATAGTGCCCCATTAAGCTATAAATTGACCAGTAATGAGGATTACGTTCTAAAAGAACTTAGATAAACAACAAAAATGAACCTTATATAATAACATGTTAAACTAAATGATGGTAAAATGAAATAGAAAAAACCTGTTAACCGGATGACAACCGTTTTAGAAACGAATCATCTATTAATTTACTGAATTGTAATCTAATAATTAATCGTATTTATGAAAAAATGCAATTTTAGAATGTTTAAGACACAACAACTCAAAAAGCAGCTAGCCTATGTATTGGCTATCTCGCTGGTATGTATGATTCCTGTTAGCGCTTTTGCGCAAGTTATCAAAGTATCTCTTCAGAAGAACAATGCACCTATGGAGACCATTCTTCAGGAGATAGAGAAACAAAGTGATTATACTCTTTTTTACAGTGACAACCAAGTGAAGCTGACAAAGAAGATATCTATCAACGTGAAAAATGCACCAATCAACAATGTGCTTGATGAAGTATTTAAAAATTCGGGATACACATATCATATTGTAGATAATCAGATTGTAGTTTCGGCTGCATCTAACAAATCAATGGCTGCACGCTCTGCTCAACAGCAGAAAAAACAACAAGTAAGTGGTGTGATAACAGATGTGACGGGCGAACCGATCATTGGCGCTTCTATCATTGAAAAAGGAGCCTCATCCAACGGAACGATCACTGATCTTGAGGGAAAATTCACACTAACCGTTTCGGGCAATGAACTACAAGTAAGTTATATTGGCTTTATCCCTCAGATTATTACAATCAAAGCCGGCACAACGTCGTATAATGTAGTGATGAAAGAAGATGCCAAGACACTCGATGAAGTTGTCGTAGTGGGTTATGGTACTCAGAAAAAGGCTAACCTTTCGGGATCGGTGGCATCGGTAGATAGCAAAGAGCTTCAAAACAGACCGATTCAAAACTTAACCAACGGTTTGCAAGGTTTGGTACCCGGTGTAACGATTACAGGAACCAATGGTGCTCCGGGTATGGACAATGGTAATATCCGAGTACGTGGTACAGGTACACTCAATACCGCCAGCCCTTACATCCTGATCGATGGCATCGAAGCAGGAACTCTGAACTCGGTCGATCCAAACGACATCGAAAGCATCTCTGTTTTGAAAGATGCAGCTTCGGCCGCTATCTACGGATCAAAGGCATCAAACGGTGTTATCCTGATTACGACCAAACGTGGTAAAACAGGTAAGGCACAAGTTTCATACAGTGGCTACGCAAGCTTTCAAAATGTAACTGATATGGTTGAGAGGTTAAGCTCTGTCGAATATGCTACGATGTATAATGATGCATTGAAAGCGCAAGGAAAGGCTCCCCGATTCGATGATACAGAGATTCAGAAGTTCCGCGACGGCACAGATCCTCTTTACCCAAACACCGATTGGTATGGTTTGGCCTACAAGACAGGAATTCTTCATCGCCACAATGTAAACATCAATGGCGGTACAGAAAGTACCAGATACATGGCCTCGTTGGGTTACTTGAACCAAACCGGTGTGTTGCCCAATGCCGAACGCGAACAGTTTAATGCACGTATGAATCTAGAATCGAAAATAACAAACCGCTTAACAGCACGCATGAACCTGGCATTTATTAAGAATAAATATGCCGAGCCAAGTGCAGCCTATGGTGGTTCAGGCTCCGATCAAGTCATTCGTCAATTAAATCTGGCAGCTCCTTGGATTGTTGCACGACATGAGGATGGTACTTGGGGTACTATCTCCGACGGTAGTCCGATTGCCTGGCTAGATTCGAAGATGAATGTAACGCGTGATAATTACAACTTCACCGGTATGGCCGCTTTGGATTATCAAATTATGGATGGGCTGAAGCTGACACTGAGCGGATCATACGTAAACAACTTACAGAACTATCAGAACTTTCAAAAATTTATTCAGTACAACCCCAATAAGAAATCGGATCCGAATTCACTGGACGAACGTTATTATCGCTGGGATCGTACCAACTATGATGCGTTGTTGAATTATGACAAGAGCTTCGGACAACACAATGTAAAAGGTTTAGCCGGATGGCATACCGAAAAGTATAACTATAGATACCAAAAAGCATATCGCAAAAACTTCCCTAACAATGAACTAACCGATATGAATGCCGGAGATGCTTCGACGCAGAAGAATGAAGGATATACACGCGAATTGGCTATGATTTCATGGTTTGCACGTGTAAACTATGATTATGCAGGAAAATATCTGCTCGAAGCTAACATCCGTTCAGATGCTTCATCTCGTTTTGCCGAAGGCAATCGTTGGGGATATTTCCCTTCCTTCTCGGGTGCATGGCGTCTGAGCGAAGAGGCCTTTATGGAAGGTTCAAGAAACTGGTTGAGCAACCTGAAACTTCGTGCTTCATGGGGACAGTTAGGAAATCAGGATGCATTGGATGATTATTATCCGGCATTGAATACCTATAACTTGAATGCAACATATCCGTTTGGTGGGGCATTGAATTCGGGATATTACCAAAAGGCATACCGTCTGTCTACGATCTCTTGGGAAAAGGCAACTACATGGGGCATTGGTTTAGACTTCTCCTTACTGGGAAATAAAATAGATGGTTCTATCGACTACTATAACCGCAAAACAACCGGTATCATCATGAATGTAGATGTGCCCAGTGAGTTTGCTCTCGATGCGTACAAAGACAATGTGGGTGCAATGAGAAACAGCGGAGTCGAAGTCATCTTGAGTTATAAAGATAAAATCGGTCAGGTAAACTTTGGCGTAACAGGAAACTTTGCTTATAATAAGAATGAAGTTTTAGATCTGGATACTCCTGCAGGTTATATGGATGTATCAGGTGGTTATAGCCAGCGCAATGTGGTAGGCAAAGCGATCAACTCATACTATCTATATCAGGCGGATGGGTTCTTTAATTCGCAAGCCGAAGCTGATGAATTTACGGCTAAATATGGTAATCCGTTTGGTGGTGGCGGCTTCAAGGCTGGTGATATCAGATATGTCGATACCGATAAAAATGGTAAGTTAGATGCCAATGACCGCATTATTGCCAATAGTCCGGAACCAGCCTATACGTTTGGGTTGGCATTGAACGCCGAATGGAAAGGGTTTGACTTATCCATGATGTTCAATGGAGCAGCCAAAGTAGCCCGCTTGTTTGATGCTCATGAAGTATACGGTGCGTTTTCGGGTGATGCGGGACATCCTGCCAGCATTTGGAAAGATGCTTGGACGGAAACAAATCACAACGCCAGCATGCCTCGCATCTATACCGATACCAACTCGCCCAGTAGCTCTCGTCAAGTTCAATCTACATTCTGGCTGCAAAACACCAGCTATGTACGTTTGAAAAACTTACAATTGGGTTATACGCTTCCGAAATCGGTATTGAGCACGTTGGGAGTAAGCAATCTACGCATTTACTATTCGGGAGAGAACGTATTTACATTTGACAGCATGAAGATTAATATTGACCCTGAAGCTACCAGCCAACGTCTATCTTCTTATCCATTGCTTCGCACGCATGCGTTTGGTATCAATATAACATTCTAATTACTATTTAAAATATAAATATATGAAACGATTAAAATCTTATATAATAATGGGAGTGGTAGCCGTGCTGGCTACATCTTGCTCTGATTTTCTAAATACAGCTCCTTATGATGCATTATCTCCTGGCACTACCTGGAAAACGGAGGAAGATGCACAGAAATTTGTTGTTGGCTGTTACGGAGGCGACAATGATCAGGTTCCCGGTTGGGAGGATGGTAGCACGCTTCTTTATTTAGATTGTGCCTCGGACTTTAGCTATAATAATTTCCCGTGGGAAGGTTATACTCCTCTTGGCAATGGTACCTTGACCGCAAGCAATTATGGAACAAGTTTCTATGATTTTAGTGTGATACGGCGTTGCAATACGTTTATGGACAACATTGAGGCTATTCCGTTCAATGATCCGGCTGTAAAGAAGGATTTGATTGCACAAGTTCGTGTGATACGTGCATACCGTTACTTCATCATGAACTGGTATTACGGTGGCGTGCCTATCATCAGCAATTATAGCACGGCCGACGAAGCCAAAGTTCCTCGTAATACGGAGGCAGAGGTAAGAGCGTTTGTAGAAAAAGAATTGGATGAGTCGACTCCCGATTTGAATAAAGCTCCTTCAGCTCGCGGACGCATTGCTCAAGGAACAGCCTTGGCCATCAGAATGCGCGAAGCATTGTATTATGGCGATTGGGCGACTGCCAAAGACAGAGCACAAAAGATAATCAATCTGGGACAATATGATTTGGAGCCCAATTACACCAACTTATTTAATGTCAACGGACAAGACTCTAAAGAAGTCATTGCGGCTGTTCAGTATATCCCCAATGTTAAACCGCTTGGAACCATCGGACAATTGTATAATAATGGAGATGGTGGTTGGTCTTCGATCGTTCCTACACAGAAACTTATCGATGCCTATGAAATGAAGAATGGCTTAACTAAGGAAGAAGCCGGATCGGGCTATGACGCTACTCATCCGTATGCAAACCGTGACCCTCGCTTAGCTTTTAGCGTTCTTTATCCGGGATGCAATTATACCAAAGACGATGGCTCGATAGCTATATTCAATACGCTGGATAAGACAATTAACGGAAGCACGAATCCTAACTACATGACCGCTGCCGATAACTCTTCAAAAACAGGGTTGACATGGGCCAAATACTTGGAGCCGATGAATCAATATACGGATATTTGGGCTTCCAATGCTTGTCCCATAATGTTCCGTTATGCAGAAGTGTTGCTGACATATGCCGAAGCAGAGAATGAATTGACAGGTCCATCGGCAGCTGTTTATCAGAAAATTAATCTTGTGCGCAATCGGGTGAATATGCCCAATGTAGATCAAACCAAATATGGAACGAAAGAGACGTTGCGTGAGTTAATTCGTCGTGAGCGTGGTGTTGAATTTGCAGGTGAAGGTTTACGCCGTGCCGATCTGGTTCGCTGGAAAACGACTGATGGAAAACTATTGGCAGAAAAAGTAATGACCGGTACTTTGGAACGTGTAATGGGTACTGTAAATATGGATAAAAACGTAGATCCTACTCTACGCGCCACAATCAATGTAAATGCTTCGGCTGAAGATAAAAAAGTAGAAGACCGAGTGTTTAAACCACACTTCCGCTACCTGCCTATCCCACAAGGCGATCGGGATAAAAATCCTAAGCTGGAACAAAACACAGGATATTAAAAACGACAATCTACCATTAAGACTTAATTACATTTAAAAGTCGACGAGGATGCTTTATCAATCGAAGCATCCTCGTTTTTTTACTGTTTTTTATCGCCAACCGCTTCCTTCGCACAAAAATACCACCAGTATTGTTATCTTTGCAAGTCTAAATAAATAACAATATCCTCAATGAATAAAGAAATGAGCCCGGTAAAGCTTTCAGGCTGGTTGGCGCTGAGTCCGCTATTTGTTTTTCTATGTCTCTATCTGTTGACATCGATCATTGTCAACGATTTCTATAAAGTGCCTATTGCCGTTGCTTTCTTACTATCCTCGTGTTATGCCATAGCCATTACGCGGGGAGTTAAGCTCGACCAGCGCATCTATCAATTCTCGCTGGGTGCTTCTAATAAAAATATTATGCTCATGGTCTGGATATTTATTTTGGCAGGTGCTTTTGCCCACAGTGCCAAAGAAATGGGAGCCATTGATGCAACTGTTAATTTAACACTTCACATACTGCCCGATAATCTACTACTGGCAGGTATCTTTATTGCAGCTTGTTTTATATCCCTCTCAATCGGTACGAGCGTAGGTACCATTGTTGCACTAACCCCGGTAGCTGTTGGGCTGGCAGAAAAAACAGGTATTGAGCTCCCTTTCATGGTAGCTATCGTAGTGGGTGGTTCGTTCTTTGGTGATAACCTGTCGTTTATTTCGGACACAACGATTGCCTCTACCAAAACGCAAGGTTGTTTAATGCGGGATAAGTTCCGTGTCAACTCGCAAATTGTGGTTCCTGCTGCCATTATCGTATTGGGCGTTTATATTGTACAAGGGTTCTCGGTTACGGCTCCTACACACATGCAAGAGATTGAATGGGTCAAGGTAATTCCTTACCTGATCGTATTGGGAACGGCCATTGCGGGAATGAACGTGATGCTGGTTCTTCTTACGGGTATTGCCAGTACAGCTATTATAGGGCTGGCAACCGGTAGCTTCGGCATATTCGAATGGTTTGGTGCCGTAGGCAATGGTATTGCCGGAATGGGCGACCTTATTATCATTACTTTGCTGGCAGGTGGTATGCTCGAAATAATCCGTTATAACGGAGGTATCGAGTTTATCATTCATAAACTGACACAACATGTCAGCGGTAAGCGCGGAGCCGAATTGAGCATTGCTGCGTTGGTAAGCATCGCCAATCTCTGCACAGCCAACAATACGATTGCCATTATTACAACAGGGCCAATTGCCAGAGACATTGCCAACAAATATCAACTCGACCGCAGAAAAACAGCCAGTATTCTGGATACATTTTCCTGCTTCATACAAGGCATTATTCCCTATGGTGCACAATTGCTCATGGCCGCCGGATTGGCAAACATCTCTCCCATCAGCATCATAGGCAATCTTTATTATCCATTTACGATGGGGGCGTTGGCACTACTAGCCATTCTATTTAGATACCCGAGAAGGTACTCGTAAGAGATTGCGAATCAGATCGAAAACATTTATTGATAAATATTACCCCTATTTTTTGAAAGTTTATACCCAGTGTAAATGTGCGAAAAGTGTTATACTTGCATTGATAAGCTATCATAAAAGCCAGATTTTATTGTAATAAAAACATGGGAATGCATAGCTATCTTTATGAAAATAAACAGTCTAACCATTAACCTATTGATTACATGAAACTATTATTAATGTTTTCGCAACTCTTCGCACTGAACACACTATTTCATCAGTCATTTTTCTGTTTGCAAATTTACAGTTCATTAGAAATTGATACAATCGTATCAGATCTGCAAGTAGCCTCCATCCTCCTATCCTTATTCACACAATCTACGATATCGTGGTTATATCCTATTGAGGTTATTATTCTGGTTCTATTTAGCTTCATGATGCAATGGATTATATACAATAAAGGACACGGTTTACGAGACAAGATGGAACCCTTGCTCAATGTCGTCCAGAAAGCACAACTTTCAGTAAAAGAAAAACAAGTATTATTAGAAGAGGGAGTTTCGAGGCTATTTTCGGACGAGTTGTACACAAGCAAAAAGCAACCCACCGAAAACAAACATCGTGTCATTGACTATTACAATCATGTGATGGCATTCGATCACATAAAGAAAAAAACCTATCCGGCCACCCTAACGATTGAGTTTGAACTTTGCACCTATATCCTATCGATTATGAACCAATGTAGGCAATACGCCGATGACCGACAGATAAAGCTGAACATCAGCAAGAACTTCGGATACATCAGTTGCCATATTAATGAAACTGCCATGAGCGCGGCTTTGCTGTGTCTTCTCAATAAAATAATAGAAACGACACCGCAAGAGGGACAAATACACATCACCGTGTCTCATTTTGATAAATATTGGCACTTGCAAATAACCAATCATCCCCAATACAAAAGAGAAAACAACAAGCAAAAAGTAGAGATTCTCTCATCCATTTTTATCTCTTTATGCGGAAGTCTGCGAACAATAAAACAAATCATTCATTTACACGGTGGAAAGATCGTTATAGACAAACGCAGGCGAACACTTACAATCCTGATTATCGTTCCGATAAACTGCCATCAAAATAGTCCTAAACAACGTGGAACAAATGGAGCTGTGCAGAAAAGAGATAAAACAACTTATCCAAGTCAAGGAAACGGAAGCGAGCCTATAAAAACAACTCCTGAAGCGGATAAGTCTCCCCATATTCTATTGATAATGGGCGATAAGGCACTGAACGATTACCTTTATAATACCCTATCGACTCTTTTTCGGATGAACACTCTCAGCAAGGTTGAGCAACTTTCTCTTTCTCCGGAAATCGGTACTCCGGACGCAATCATTATTGACGAATCGATCAATAAGCTACATGGGGATAAGCTTTGTTCCAAGATAGAGTTGGGTCTCGGGATGTCATATATACCGATCATTTTATTATTGAGCAGCAATGAGAGTGAAACTCATGATGCGCATACGGGCTATGAGGCGGATAAATTAACATTGAGAGCGATCAATATCAGTAAACTCAAATCAGATATTTGGATGCTCATAAACAATCACACGGCTCAACTCGAACGAATCAAAAAGCGAATGGTAAAGAACACGTCAGCAGATCTATTTGGCAAAACAGTGCAAAGCGATCCCACAATCATGTTCATGGATAGAGTAGAAAAACTATTGGAAAAAAACCTGGCAACTGAAGGGTATACAGTGGAACTATTGAGTGCAGACATGGGAATGAGCCGCACACGATTTTATAACAAGATGAAAGAGATCACCGGAAAGCCGCCTATGTACTATATGTTCTCTTACAAAATGAATAAAGCGAAAGGACTATTGATTGCTCAGGAATATAATATCACAGAAATAGCCATGCTATTGGGTTATTGTGATGCTAAATATTTCGGAAAGAAATTCAGAGAGTATTATCACGTTTCGCCAACAAGATACATTCGAGAAGTGATGGAGAAAACAGATGAAAGTGCCAAATAGAAAAAGCTATTAATCATAACCGTCTGGGGGTATAATTAAAATAGGTCGTTACTTCGTATGTAGTAACGACCTATTTTAATAAATAAGCAAGGGGGGTATTTACTTATACTCTTCCCAGCTCTTGATAGAGATATCGTCGATGCTCATCGTGCAGAAAGCGTGAATGAAAGCACTAGCCAAACGAGCATTGGTAATCAACGGAATATTCAGGTCGATGGCTGCCCGACGGATTTTATATCCATTGGTCAACTCACCTGCCGAAAGATTCTTCGGGATGTTTACCACCATGTCTATTTGCTTCTCGTGCAACATATCGAGTGCCTGTGGCTTGCCGCTTTCGCTAGGCCAGTACACCAATGTACATTCGATACCATTCTCAACCAACGCTTTGTATGTACCTCCGGTAGCAAACAGGCTATAGCCTTTGTCTACCAACATGCGGGCAGCAGCCATCATATCGACCTTTTGCTTAGGCGTACCCGTAGAGAGTAGAATGTTCTTTTTAGGAATACGGTAACCAACCGAAAGCATTGATTTAAGTACTGCACACGAGGTATCGTCGCCAATACAACCTACCTCGCCGGTAGATGCCATATCTACACCCAGCACAGGGTCGGCCTTTTGCAAACGACTAAAAGAGAATTGCGAAGCCTTGATACCGACATAGTCCAGATCGAATAGGTTCTTCGATGGTTTCTCGACAGGTAGACCAAGCATCACCTTGGTGGCCAACTCGATAAAGTTGATCTTAAGCACTTTGCTCACAAAGGGGAACGAGCGAGAGGCACGTAGATTACACTCAATCACTTTGATATCGTTCTCGCGAGCCAGGTACTGTATGTTAAACGGACCGGAGATATTAAGTTCCTTGGCAATCTCGCGACTGATACGTTTGATACGACGAACCGTTTCGACATAGAGTTTCTGCGGAGGGAACTGAATAGTGGCATCACCCGAATGTACACCTGCAAACTCAATATGTTCGGAGATGGCATAGGCTACAATCTCACCGTTGCAGGCTACTGCGTCCATTTCTACTTCTTTGGCGTGTTCGATAAACTGGCTCACCACCACCGGGTGTTTCTTAGAAACATTGGCAGCAAGTTGCAAGAAGCGTTCCAACTCTTCCTGGTTGGAACATACATTCATAGCGGCACCACTCAATACGTATGAGGGACGAACCAGTACAGGAAATCCTACCTCTTCGACAAACTCATTGATATCCGACAATGAAGTCAACTCACGCCAGCGAGGCTGATCGACTCCGATACGATCGAGCATAGCCGAGAACTTCTCGCGGTCTTCGGCATTGTCAATACTCTTGGCAGTCGTACCCAAGATAGGCACTTGTTGATGATCGAGGCGTAAAGCCAAGTTGTTAGGTATCTGTCCACCGGTCGATACAATGACACCGTGCGGATTCTCCAGTTCGAGGATATCCATCACACGCTCAAAGGTAAGTTCGTCAAAGTACAAACGATCGCACATATCATAGTCGGTCGATACTGTTTCGGGGTTGTAGTTGATCATCACCGAGCGGAAGCCCTCCTTGCGGATAGTCTCCAATGCCTGCACACCACACCAGTCAAACTCTACCGACGAACCGATACGGTAAGCACCCGAGCCGAGTACCACGATGGAACGATGATCGCCCAGATAGGTAACATCATTGGTCACACCGCTGTAGGTAAGGTATAGGTAGTTGGTCTGTGCGGGAAACTCTCCTGCCAGCGTATCAATCTGCTTCACAACAGGCACAATACCGAGTTTCTTACGATAAGCACGTACCTGCAAAAGAGCTGCTTCCATATCGTTGTCGAAACCCAGAGCGCGTGCTATCTGGAAGTCAGAGAAACCTTGTCGTTTCGCTTTGCCAAGCAGTTCGCTACTTAGCTGTTCGGTAGCAATGGCCGATGATTCGTCCGAAGCAGCACTACTCTTAGCGAGCTGCTCCAGCTCTTCGGCTGTATCGACAATGTTCATCAGCTTTTGCAGGAACCATTTGTCAATCTTGGTCAGGTCGTGTATCTGATCAATGGTATATCCGGCACGGAAGGCTTTCGATATCACGAAAATACGTTTATCGGTAGGCTCGCGCAGTGCCTTATCTACATCTTCAATAACGAGTTCTTTGTTGGCAACGAAACCGTGCATACCTTGTCCGATCATACGCAGACCTTTCTGAATAGCTTCTTCGAACGTGCGCCCAATGGCCATTACCTCGCCTACCGACTTCATCGATGAACCCAGTTCCTTATCTACACCGTGAAACTTGCCTAAGTCCCAACGGGGTATTTTACACACCACATAGTCGAGTGCCGGTTCAAAGAAGGCCGTAGTGGTTTTCGTTACCGAATTCTTAAGGTCGAACAGTCCGTAACCCAATCCGAGTTTGGCAGCAACAAAGGCCAGCGGATAACCGGTAGCTTTCGAAGCCAAAGCAGACGAACGGCTCAAACGAGCGTTAACCTCAATCACCCGATAGTCTTCACTTTCGGGATCGAATGCATATTGTACGTTACATTCGCCTACGATACCGATGTGGCGGATGATACGAATGGCAAGTTCGCGCAATTTATGATATTCGGCATTGGTCAATGTTTGCGAAGGGGCGATCACAATACTTTCGCCTGTATGGATACCCAATGGGTCGAAGTTCTCCATGTTACACACGGTGATGCAGTTGTCGAAACGGTCGCGTACCACCTCGTATTCCACTTCTTTCCATCCACGCAATGATTTCTCGACAAGTACCTGAGGAGAGAAGGCAAAAGCCTTTTCGACCAATATATTGAGTTCGGCTTCGTTGTCACAGAAACCGGATCCAAGTCCACCGAGAGCATAAGCTGCACGCACAATAACCGGATAACCCAGTTCTGCAGCAGCACGACGAGCATCCTTCAGGTTCTCTACAGCCTCGCTCTGAATGGTCTTCACATCAATCTCGTTGAGCTTGTTCACAAACAGCTCGCGGTCTTCGGTGTCGATAATGGCTTGTACAGGTGTACCCAATACACGTACATTGTATTTTTCAAGCGTTCCTTCACGATACAAGGCGACTCCACAGTTCAGTGCCGTTTGTCCGCCAAAAGCAAGCATGATGCCGTCGGGCTTCTCCTTCTGAATCACCTTCTCAACAAAGTAAGGAGTAACGGGAAGGAAATAAATCTGATCGGCCACTCCTTCGGATGTTTGAACCGTAGCAATGTTGGGATTGATCAAAATGGTTTCAATACCTTCTTCTTTGAGGGCTTTGAGGGCTTGAGAACCTGAATAGTCAAACTCACCTGCTTCACCAATCTTGAGAGCACCCGAGCCCAATAGAAGTACTTTCTTTATATTATCTTTCATGCTATTATTTACGAATTAATGAAACAAACTCATCGAACAGAAACTCTGTATCCGTAGGGCCGCTAGCCGCTTCGGGGTGGAACTGAGCCGAGAACCAAGGATTCTTCTTGTGACGGATACCTTCGTTCGAACCATCGTTCATATTGATGAAGAGTGGCTCCCAGTCGGCACCGAGCGTAGTATTATCTACGGCATAACCGTGGTTCTGCGAAGTGATGAAACAACGATCAGTACCAACCATACGCACGGGCTGATTGTGGCTGCGGTGTCCGTACTTCAGTTTGTAAATCGTTGCTCCTCCAGCTTTCGACAGCAACTGGTTGCCCATACAAATACCAAATATCGGGAGTGATTCATTCGCCATTGCCTTGCGGATGTTCTGCACGGCAGCATCGCAGGTATCAGGATCGCCCGGGCCGTTACTGATGAAAAGAGCATCGAACTCTAGCGTGTTATAGTCATAATCCCAAGGCACACGAATCACCTCAACGTTACGTTTCAGTAGGCAGCGAATAATATTAGCTTTCACACCACAATCTACCAGCACGACTCTTTTGTGCGGTCCGTCGGTTGCCGGAGTATAGGTGATTACTTCTTTGCAACTTACTTTATCCACAAAGTTTACTTCATCATACACAAAGGCTGCATCCGTTGCGGCATCAGCTTTATCGCCCGATACTTCATCATCAAACTCGATGCGTCCCATCATCACTCCATGCTCGCGAAGAACCTTAGTCAATTCACGCGTATCTACCCCCGTAATGCCAGGTATCTGTTCGCGCTTCAACCAATCGCCCAAACTCTCTGCTGCATTCCAATGGCTAAACGCTTCGGAATAGTCACTCACGATAATCGCCTGTGCATGAATACGCTCGCTCTCCATGAACGTAGGCAATCCATTGGACTCGATCGTGAAAGGCGGAACACCATAGTTACCCACCAATGGGTAAGTGAGGGTCATCAATTGCCCGGCATACGAGGGGTCTGTAAGACTCTCCGGATAACCGGTCATGGCGGTATTAAACACTACTTCGCCCGCCACCGGCTTCTCGTAGCCAAACGACTTGCCGCTAAAACGGCTCCCGTCGTTAAGGATTAAAGTTACATTTCGCATCACACTGATTCTATATTACGATATTACGATTTTAAAATTGATATCCTTGCTCGATGTAGCTGATAAAAGCTTCGTTGAGCAGTTTCACTCCACCCGGTGTGGGATAGTCGCCACTAAAGTACCAGTCGCCCCGGTGATCGGGACAAGCCTCGTGCAACCCACTAATGGGTTGATAGACGATTTCGACTTTCGCCTTCGTTCCTTTGGGAGTGAGCAGTTCTACCATCTTGGCAGATATTTCTTCATCGGTAAAGGGAGCATAAATCTCCTTTACATGATTGATCATTTGTTCTTTAGGAAGATTCACCTGATCTTTCGACTTGCGGTAAGCAGCTTCAATCACATCCTTCATCTCCCGTTCTTTGAGCAGTTCGATAGCGGCACGGAAGGCGATAAACTCACTCATGCGTGCCATATCAATGCCATAATAATCGGGGTAACGCACCTGCGGCGAAGAAGACACAATAACTATTTTCTTGGGTCCTAAGCGGTCGAGAATACTGATAATACTCTGTTTTAAGGTGGTTCCACGTACAATGCTGTCGTCGATAATCACCAGGTTATCGATCCCTGCCCGCAGGCTACCATAAGTGATGTCGTATACATGAGCTGCCAGATCATTGCGGGTATTCCCTTCGGCAATGAACGTACGCAGTTTGATGTCTTTGATAGCTACCTTTTCACTACGAATGCGACGCGAGAGTATCGCTTCCAACTCTTCGAGATTGGCATGATGCCCTAAATCGGCTATCTGTCGCACTTTCTCTTCATTCAGGTAATCGTCGAGTCCTTGTAGCATGCCGTAGAAAGCCACCTCGGCGGTATTGGGAATAAAAGAGAATACGGTATGATCCAGATCATTATCAATTGCTTTGAGAATGCGCGGAACCAAGGTTTCGCCTAAGCGTTTGCGTTCTCTGTAGATTTCCACATCACTACCGCGTGAGAAATAGATTCGCTCGAACGAGCAAGCCTTCTTTTGGCGGGCTTTGTTTATTTGTGCCGTACGCAATTGCCCCGCCTTGTCAATAAACACAGCCTGTCCCGGTTGCAATTCTTTGATCTCTTCGAAAGGAACGTTGAGTGCAGTCTGTATTACCGGACGCTCAGAGGCTATCACGGCAATCTCATCGTCTTTGTACCAGAAAGCCGGACGAATACCCCACGGATCGCGCAATGCAAAGGATTCTCCGCTTCCGGTCAGTCCGCAGATGACATATCCCCCATCCCACTCACGGCTCGAAGTACGCAACACGTTGGCCAGGTCGATATGCTCTTCGATGTAGTGGGTTACTCCCATACCCGTCAGCCCTTCGGCTTCGGCTTGATTGAAAAGACGCTCTACTTCACGGTCGAGACGATGCCCCACCTGTTCGAGCATGATGTACGTATCGGCATATTTGCGCGGATGCTGCCCGATGGCTGTAATACGGGCAAATATCTCATCGACATTGGTCATATTGAAGTTACCGCAGAGAGCCAGATTCTTGGCACGCCAGTTATTCCTTCTTAAAAAAGGATGTACGTAAGAGAGCCCCGACCGTCCGGTAGTACTGTAACGCAAGTGCCCCATATAAGCCTCGCCGGCAAAAGGGAGTTCGCGTTTGGCGTAGTTGGCATCGTGCAGTTGCTCGTTACTTAATCCTTTGAAATTACTCTGTACAGCATCAAATATCTCGGTGATTGCTCCCGATCCCATGGCGCGTTCACGAAACATATATTCCTCTCCGGGATTGGCTTCTAGCTTGACACAAGCCAAACCGGCTCCTTCTTGTCCACGGTTATGTTGTTTCTCCATCAGTAGATAGAGTTTGTTTAAGCCATACATCCACGTTCCATACTTTTTCTCGTAGTAATCGAGTGGTTTCAAAAGGCGTATCATCGCTACGCCGCATTCATGTTTTAATGGTTCCATTATTCTACTGTTACTGATTTTGCTAAATTTCTCGGTTGATCCACATCCATTCCTTTACACACGGCTATGTGATATGCCAGCAATTGAAGAGGTATTGTTGTTAATAACGAATCTAAACACTCCAATGTTTCGGGCAATTCAATACAGCAGTCGGCTATTTGGCGAATGATGGTATCTCCTTTCGTCACAATGGCAATTACCTTGCCTTTGCGCGCTTTAATCTCTTGTATATTACTGATTACCTTTTCGTACAGTCCGTTGTGCGTCGCAATGACTACTACCGGCATTTTGGCATCAATCAAGGCAATAGGCCCATGCTTCATCTCTGCTGCCGGATAACCTTCGGCATGTATGTACGAAATCTCTTTTAATTTCAATGCTCCTTCCAAAGCTACCGGATAGCTATATCCGCGTCCCAGATAGATGAAATTATGAGCATACGTAAATATCTTGGCAAGTTCTGCAATCTGATCGTTCAATGCCATGACCTCTTTCATCTTTGCCGGTATATTGCCCAACTCTTGTAAAATAGCTAAAAATGCCGGTTCGCTCAATGTTTGTTTTTCGCGCGCCAACGTTAGTGCCAACATAGTCAAGACAGTAACCTGCCCTGTAAAAGCTTTGGTTGAAGCCACTCCTATCTCCGGACCAACATGGATATACGAACCCGTATGAGTAGCCCGCGGAATAGACGAACCAATTGCATTGCAGATTCCATAGATAAAGGCACCCCGGCTCTTGGCCAACTCTACTGCTGCCAAGGTATCGGCTGTTTCACCGCTCTGTGAAATGGCAATCACTACATCGTCGGCATCAATTACCGGATCGCGATAGCGAAACTCCGATGCATACTCAACCTCTACCGGTATACGGCAAAAGCTCTCTATCAGATGCTTCCCAATCAATGCCGCATGCCACGAAGTGCCACAAGCTACAATAATAAACCGTTTGGCTCTCAACAGCTTCTCTTTGTGGTCAATCACAGCCGAGAGTACCACATTATTTTTATCCAGGTTGATGCGTCCACGCATACAATCGGTGATACAACCGGGCTGTTCGAAAATCTCTTTGAGCATAAAGTGCGGGTATCCGCCTTTCTCGAGCTGTCCCAGATTAAGCTTCACACGTATCACAGCCGGTATCGTTTCCACATTGCTTAAGTTGACTACCTTCAGTTCTTCGTCTCGGCGAATCACGGCAATTTCTTCATCTTCGAGATAAACTACCCGATCGGTGTATTCAACAATAGGAGTAGCGTCCGAAGCAAGAAAGAACTCATCCTCACCAATGCCGATCACCAATGGGCTGCTTTTACGGGCAGCAATGATTTCATTCGGATGATCCTTCTCTAACACAGCAATGGCATAAGCACCGATTACTTCGCCCAACGCTAGCTGTACGGCTGATAAAAGATCAAAATGATTGGTGGTTTTGATGTATTCGATGAGTTGAACAAGTACTTCGGTGTCGGTACTACTTTTGAATAGATAGCCTTTGGCTTGGAGCTTTTCTTTTAGAACTGCGTAGTTTTCGATAATACCGTTATGGATAAGGGCAAGTGTTTCGGAGGTAGAATAATGGGGATGGGCGTTAATGGAACAAGGTTCTCCGTGGGTGGCCCAACGTGTATGTGCGATACCTATATTACCGGAAATATCTTTCTGCGTGACGAAACTTTCCAAATCGGAAACCCTTCCCTTCGTCTTGTAGACATTTAATTGATGCTCTTTACTAATCAATGCTACCCCGGCACTGTCATATCCACGATACTCCAGTCGCTTCAGTCCCTTGATGAGGATGGGGTAGGCTTCTTTATTCCCAATATAACCTACTATTCCACACATATACAATCCCTAATTTTAATTCTGTTTGCAAAGATACATATTCCTATGACATAAAGATTAGCTTCTCTGAGCTTATTTGACATAAACATAGAAAAAAGTTGTTTTAATATCAAAACGTTAATTTTTCTATTATTTTTGATACAAAAAGAAATAAATTACAATCAACTCAATTATTCTATTCAATACTTTCAAATCGAAGCAAAGATACTACATTATAATTACAATTTATCATAATCTAACTTACTCGTGCGTATAAATGAAATTAAATACAATAAATAATATATCATTTTGAAATTAAATACGTATATTTGCAAAACATTTTAATGCAAATAAAGTTTCTAATATAGAATAAAGATAGAAATAATGAGAAAAGAAAATCTTTTTAGCACCAAAAACAATTGTTTCAATGAACCATTCGGAAACAGACAACAGGGATTGTATAATGCATCCAATGAGCACGACGCTTGCGGTGTAGGCATGTTGGTAAACATCCACGGCAACAAATCACATGAAATTGTAGAGTCGGCGCTGAAAGTATTAGAAAACATGCGCCACCGAGGAGCCGAAGGAGCTGATAATAAAACAGGCGACGGAGCAGGTATTCTACTTCAAATACCGCACGAGTTTATCTTACTTCAGGGTATCCCCGTACCGGAAAAAGGACAATACGGAACAGGGCTGCTTTTTCTTCCCAAAGAAGAAAAGGCTCAGGCCGAAATGCTAAGTATCCTCATCGAAGAGATAGAGAAAGAGGGACTTACACTGATGCATCTACGCAACGTTCCCACCTGCTCTACCGTATTGGGCGAAGCTGCATTAAGTACCGAACCGGACATCAAGCAGGTATTCATTACCGGTTTTACAGATAACGCTACACCCGAACATAAACTGTATACCGTTCGCAAGAAGTGCGAAAACCGTATCAGATGTTCAGCCATCCCTGGGCGTGAGATCTTCTATATCGTATCACTATCGAGCCAAAGCATCGTTTATAAAGGCATGCTTTCATCCATGCAACTACGCACTTACTTTCCCGACCTTACCAATCCTTATTTCACCAGCGGATTGGCTTTGGTGCATTCACGTTTCAGCACCAATACTTTCCCTACGTGGGCATTGGCACAGCCCTTCCGTTTATTGGCACACAACGGAGAGATCAATACCATTCGCGGTAACCGCGGCTGGATGGAAGCACGTGAAAGCGTACTCTCCACTCCTATTCTGGGCGATATCCGCGCATTGCATCCTGTGGTACAACCCGATATGAGCGATAGTGCTTCGTTGGATAATGTACTCGAGTTTCTCGTTATGTCAGGACTCAGCCTTCCTCATGCTATGGCCATGCTCATACCTGAGTCATTCAACGAGAAAAATCCTATTGGAGAGGAGTTGAAAGCTTTTTATGAATACCATTCTATCTTGATGGAACCTTGGGATGGCCCTGCCGCCCTACTCTTTAGTGACGGACGCTATGCAGGAGGTATGCTCGACCGCAACGGACTGCGCCCAGCTCGTTATCTGATCACACGCAGTGGCATGATGGTAGTAGCTTCTGAGGTGGGAACCATCGATATCGAACCGACCGAGATACAAGAGAAGGGACGCCTGCAACCCGGAAAGATATTACTCATCGATACTCGAAAAGGGGAGATTTATTACGATGGTGAACTAAAAAAACAGCTGGCCGAGGGCGCACCTTATCGTACTTGGCTAGCTACCAACCGCATCGAACTCGACGAACTGAAGAGTGGCCGAAAGGTTGCTCATGCAGTAGCAAACTATCCCGGCTTGCTGCGCAACTTTGGTTATTCCAAAGAGGATGTGGAGAAGCTCATCTTACCCATGGCCTCTACCGGTGCAGAACCCATTCAGTCGATGGGCAACGACACACCTTTGGCCGTACTTTCGACCGAGCCTCAACTACTTTACAACTATTTCAGACAGCAATTTGCCCAAGTCACCAACCCACCCATCGACCCTATTCGCGAAGAGCTGGTAATGTCGCTCACCGAATACATTGGCGCGGTAGGAATGAACATTCTCACTCCCAACGAGGGGCATTGCAAGATGGTACGATTAAATCACCCCATCCTGACCAATACGCAACTCGATATTCTTTGCAACATTCGATACAAAGGCTTCAAAACAATGAAGCTACCCATCCTTTTCGAAGTATCCGGCGGTACGAGCAGCTTGCAGCAAGCACTCACCCAACTGTGTAAACAGGCAGAGGAGTCTGTTGCCAACGGTGTCAACTACCTGATTCTCTCCGACCGTGATGTAGATGCTACCCATGCAGCCATTCCCTCCTTACTCGCGGTTAGTGCAGTGCATCACCACCTCATATCGGTCGGTAAACGAGTACAAACGGCCTTGATCGTCGAGAGCGGAGAAATTCGCGAAGTGATGCATGCCGCTCTCTTGTTAGGATTCGGAGCCAGTGCACTAAACCCTTATCTGGCTTTTGCCGTACTTCACGAAGGAGTGACCGCCCAAGAGATTCAACTCGATTATGCCACTGCCGAAAAGAATTACATCAAAGCCATCTGCAAAGGATTGTTGAAGATTATGAGCAAGATGGGTATCTCTACCATCCGCTCTTATCGAGGGGCGAAGATATTCGAGGCAGTAGGATTGAGCGAAGAACTAAGTAAAGCTTATTTCGGAGGATTACATTCAACGATCGGCGGCATCGGTCTTACCGAGATTGCACGCGATGCACTGATTATGCATCGACAAGGATTTGCCGGCGATCTCGCTGCGTTATTGCCGCACAAGGGTATATACGCTTTTCGCAAAGATGGCGAACAGCATGCCTGGAATCCCGAAACCATCAGTACGCTGCAACTAGCCACCCGACTGGGTTCGTACAAGAAATTCAAGGAGTTTACCACGATGGTAGATACCAAAACGACACCCGTATTTCTGCGCGACTTTCTTTCCTTCAAGCATTCGCCCATTTCCATCGACCGGGTAGAACCTGTAGAACAAATACTCAAGCGTTTCGTAAGCGGTGCTATGAGCTATGGTTCCATTAGTCGCGAGGCGCACGAGGCAATAGCAGTAGCCATGAATCAGATTCACGGACGTAGCAATACCGGCGAAGGGGGCGAAGATGCTGCTCGTTTTACCCCACGGGCAGACGGTAGTTCGCTGCGTAGTGCCATCAAACAGGTAGCATCGGGACGCTTCGGTGTTACAACCGAATATCTGGTCAATGCCGACGAGATACAGATCAAGATTGCCCAAGGAGCCAAACCGGGTGAAGGTGGACAACTACCCGGCTATAAAGTCGATCAGGTCATTGCCCGTACACGCCACTCCATTCCGGGTATCTCGCTTATCTCACCACCACCGCATCACGACATTTATTCCATCGAAGACCTGGCACAGCTTATCTTCGATCTGAAAAATGTAAACCCAAGTGCCAAAATCAGTGTGAAGCTGGTTGCCGAAAGCGGTGTAGGTACCATTGCCGCCGGTGTAGCAAAGGCTAAGGCCGACCTTATCGTTATCTCCGGAGCCGAAGGAGGTACGGGTGCCTCACCTGCTTCGAGCATTCGGTATGCCGGTATTTCGCCAGAGCTCGGGTTGAGCGAAACTCAACAAACCCTTGTACTGAACGGATTGCGCGGACAAGTGATGTTGCAGGTAGACGGACAGCTCAAAACCGGTCGAGACATTGTACTGATGGCTATGCTCGGTGCCGAAGAGTTTGGCTTTGCTACCTCTGCACTTATTGTACTGGGTTGTGTGATGATGCGCAAATGCCACCTCAACACCTGCCCCGTAGGTGTTGCCACACAGAACGAAGAGTTGCGTCGTCGTTTTCATGGACGGAGCGAATATCTGGTCAACTTCTTCACCTTTCTGGCACAAGAGGTACGCGAGCATCTGGCCGAAATCGGTGTCGAACGTCTTGACGACATAGTAGGGCGTACCGACCTGATCGAGCGTGTATCAGCCGATACACACCCCAAACATAATCTGCTCTCATTTGATAAACTGCTTACCCGTATTGAAAACGGTGCGGCCATCCGTCACCTCAGTTGTCAGGAGCACAACATAGAAGCTGTGAAAGACATCACCCTGCTGCATGCTACCCGTGAAGCGATTGAGAAGCAGCGAGAGATTTCGTTGGAATATACCATTACCAATACCGACAGGGCTGTAGGAACCATGCTGTCGGGGGTTATTGCCAGTAAGTATGGCGAGCAGGGTTTGCCCGACCAAACACTCAACATCCGCTTTAAAGGATCGGCCGGACAGTCGTTCGGTGCTTTTCTTGCAGCCGGTGTCAATTTCCGTCTCGAAGGCGAAGCCAACGACTACCTGGGCAAAGGGTTAAGTGGCGGACGCATTGCCGTGCATCCCCCCATACGCAGTCACTTCGAAGCAGAACAGAACACTATTGCGGGCAATACACTGCTGTATGGAGCTACCAGCGGCGAAGTATATATCAACGGCCGCGTAGGCGAACGCTTTGCGGTACGCAACTCAGGTGCTATTGCCGTAGTGGAGGGTGTGGGTGATCATTGCTGTGAATACATGACAGGAGGTCGTGTAGTGGTACTGGGCGAGACTGGACGCAATTTTGCAGCCGGCATGAGCGGTGGTGTGGCTTACGTTTGGAACAAGCAGGGTGATTTCGATTATTTCTGCAACATGGAGATGGTCGAGCTTTCACTTATTGAGGAGGCCGGACACCGCAAGGAACTGCACGAACTGATTCGACAGCACTACTTGTATACCAACTCCAAACTGGCACGAACCATGCTCGACAATTGGAACCATTACCTGGATCAGTTTATTCAGGTAGTCCCCATCGAGTACAAAAAAGTACTGCAAGAGGAACAGATGCAAAAGTTGCAACAAAAGATTGCAGATGTGCAAAGAGATTATTAAACCGTAAACCGGGTTTCATTTTAGTATTATCATTTTAGCTTATTATTATGGGAGATTCAAAAGCATTCCTAACTATACCCCGATACGAGGCCGGCTATCGCCCCGTACTCGAACGTATTACCGATTATAGCCAGGTGGAGCAAACACTCAATACGCACGACCGAAAGCAACAGGCATCGCGCTGTATGGATTGCGGTGTACCGTTTTGCCATTGGGCTTGTCCTGTTGGCAATAAACAACCCGAATGGCAAGATGCCCTATACCGGGGCAAATGGCAGGAGGCCTACCGGATATTGGCTTCAACCTGCGACTTTCCCGAGTTTACCGGACGCATCTGCCCTGCCCCATGCGAGAAAAGTTGCGTGCTCAACCTCTCGTGCGACGAACCCGTAACAATCCGCGAAAACGAAGCAGCCATTGTAGAAGCAGCCTTTCGCGAAGGATACATCACTCCGGCCAACCCGGTTCGCAATGGTCGTTCGGTAGCCATTATCGGTGCAGGTCCTGCCGGACTTACAGTGGCCAATCAACTTAACCTCAAAGGATATTCGGTTACCGTATTCGATAAGGCCGAAGCTCCGGGTGGGTTGCTTCGCTTCGGTATTCCTAACTTCAAGCTCGATAAAACCGTCATTGACCGCCGTATCAGACTGCTCGAACAGGAAGGTATCCGGTTTGTTATGCAGACTACTATCGATACGCAGCAGTTGCCTCACGGGTTCGATGCTTATTGCCTATGCACAGGAGCCGAGATACCGCGCGACCTTCCTATACCGGGACGCGAGCTTAAAGGCATTCATTTTGCACTCGACCTGCTGGCACAGCAGAACCGGGTATTGGCCGGACAATCCTTTGGTGAAGACGAACGCATCACTGCCAAAGGTAAGCGGGTACTCGTGATCGGTGGTGGCGATACAGGCTCAGATTGCATCGGCACTTCCATTCGGCAAGGGGCTATCAGCGTAACACAGATCGAAATCATGCCCGAACCACCCACCCATCACAACCCTGCCACGCCCTGGCCTCAATGGCCATTGATACGTAAAACGACTTCAAGCCATGAAGAGGGTTGTACACGCCGATGGAGTCTCGCCTCGAAAGAGTTTATCGGCAAAGAGGGGCATATAACCGGAGTAGTCGTTGAAAAGCAGGCAGAAGCCCCCATAGTTGAGCAAGTACTAGCTCGAACAAAACAACAGCCCGTTGCAACAACCGAAGTGATCGAAGCCGATCTGGTATTGCTCGCTATGGGCTATCTCAAACCTGAGCTAAGCGAACTGCCCGCCCATGTGTTTCGTGCAGGCGATGTAGCCACAGGTCCCAGTCTGGTAGTACGTGCCATGATGGAAGGGCGCCGGGTCGCAGCAAGCATCGATGCATTTTTAACAAAATAACCTCCTCTAAAACAATACAACTATGTGTGGAATTGCAGGTATCCTTCAAATCAAGACTCAGACCGAAGCGCTGAGAAGTAAAGCCCTTGGCATGTCAAGAACAATTCGTCACCGTGGCCCCGATTGGAGTGGCATCTATTGCGGACAGAGTGCTATCCTTACACACGAGCGACTTTCAATTGTCGACCCTCAAAGTGGCGGACAACCTCTTTACTCGCCCAATCGTAAGCAAATACTGGCTGTAAATGGCGAGATATACAATCATCGCGATCTACGTAAACGCTATGCCGATACGTACGATTTCCAAACCGGATCGGACTGTGAAGTTATTCTGGCACTCTATCGTGACAAAGGTATCGACTTTCTCGAAGAACTGAACGGAATATTCGCCTTTGCTCTATACGATGAAGAGCGTGATGAATTTCTTCTCGCACGAGATCCGATCGGAGTGATTCCCCTCTATATCGGTCGTGATGCCGAAGGACACCTCTATTTTGCCTCCGAGCTGAAAGCCCTCGAGGGGCAGTGTGAAAGCTATGAACCCTTCTTGCCCGGACATTATTATCACAGCCGGGAAGGAAAGATGAAGCGATGGTATAAGCGCGACTGGACCGATTACGAAGCGGTAAAGCAACATCCTGTTGGCACCGATCGACTCAAAGAGGCACTTGAAAAAGCCGTGCAACGCCAATTAATGAGCGATGTTCCCTATGGAGTGTTGCTCAGTGGCGGACTCGACTCGTCTGTGATATCAGCCATTGCCAAAGAGTATGCCGCCCGCCGTATCGAGACGGATGGTACCGGTGATGCTTGGTGGCCGCAGCTTCACTCCTTTGCCGTGGGACTAAAAGATGCCCCCGATCTGTCCAAAGCGCGCGAAGTAGCCCAGCACATCGGCACCGTGCATCACGAAATACATTACACCATTCAAGAAGGTCTGGACGCTATCCGCGATGTTATCTACTACATCGAAACCTACGACGTTACAACCGTGCGTGCCTCTACTCCCATGTACTTGCTGGCACGAGTCATCAAGTCAATGGGTATTAAAATGGTACTCAGCGGCGAGGGTGCCGACGAGATATTCGGCGGATACCTCTACTTTCACAAAGCACCCGATGCAAAGTCTTTTCACGAGGAGACGATACGTAAGCTATCCAAGCTACACCTATACGACTGTTTGCGTGCCAACAAAAGCCTATCGGCCTGGGGTGTAGAGGGGCGTGTACCATTTCTTGATAAAGAGTTTCTCGATGTAGCCATGCGTCTCGATCCCGAAGTGAAACGCTGTACAGGTAAAGAGATTGAGAAGAAGGTGCTGCGCGAAGCCTTCGCCGACAAGCTGCCTCACAGTGTGGCATGGCGACAAAAAGAACAGTTCAGCGACGGTGTTGGTTACAACTGGATCGACACCCTCAAAAGGGTTACCGCACAAGCTGTCAGCGATGAGCAAATGGCAGATGCCGCCCAACGCTTCCCGATCAACACGCCGATGAGCAAAGAAGAGTATTATTATCGTAGTATTTTTGCCGAACACTTTCCGAGTAACAGTGCTGCTACCAGTGTACCAAGCGTACCAAGCGTAGCTTGCTCTACCGCCGAAGCATTGGCATGGGATGTTACGTTTCAAGGACAAAACGATCCGAGCGGACGAGCCGTCAAGGGAGTTCACGAAGAAGCCTATTGATTCTTTTTTATTTTCAATATATTTCTTCTACCTTTGCATTTATTACTAACGAATATGAAGATTGTTATGAAAATGAGAAAAGTTCTTTTAACCTCTACCCTCTTCCTCGCTTCGCTCGGAGCTTTAGCGCAAACTCAGGTCATCGCTCACCGCGGATATTGGAAAACAAACGGTTCGGCACAAAACAGCATTGCCGCCCTCATCAAAGCCGATTCGGTAGGTTGCTATGGTTCCGAGTTCGATGTTTGGTTGGCTGCCGACGGACAGTTAGTGGTTAATCACGATCCCAGCTTTCAATCGCACAGCATGGAAAAAACGACCTCGACCGTACTCACCACCCTCAAGCTCGATAACGGCGAACGTCTGCCTACACTTGCCAAATACCTGCAAGTGGCGAAACCGCTCAAAACACGTCTCATACTCGAATTGAAAGGACATAGCACTCCCGAGCGTGAAACGAAAGCAATCGAAGAGATTATCGCTCTGGTGAAGAAATTTGGTTTGGAAGATCGCATGGAGTACATCACTTTCTCGCTACATGCCACCAAAGAGTTCGTACGCTTGGCACCTGCGGGTACACCGGTGTTTAACCTCGACGGAAAGCTCACGCCACGCGAACTAAAAGAGATGGGCTGCGCAGGACCTGATTATCATTATAGCGTGTTCCGCAAAAACCCCGAATGGCTCAAAGAGTGCCGCGAACTGGGACTAAAGACGAATGCGTGGACTGTAAACGATCCCAAAGACATGCAGTGGCTGATCGATAACAACATCGATTTCATTACAACCAACGAACCGGTGATGTTGCAAGAAATACTTAGCAAATAAAAATCGAATACATAGTAAAAGGGACTGTCTCGATTTTACTCGACACACCCCCTTTTTACAATATACAATCAAGTATATTGTAAATAACAGAAACATAGCATATTAGATTAATTCAATCATACAGGTTTAGAGCCATAGAGGTGTTTCTCATGGCAAAATTAAACCTTTTTTGGGCAAAGGTACTATTCCGATGTAGTAATTCATGTAGTCTGGTTTGGACTCTGGATTATTCCCAAAAAACGTATAACGATTAAACTTGTATGCTATGTTTACAATTAACATCAAAGGAAAAGAAAACCCAAAAACCCCGCAGTTAGTAAAACTGGAGGCAGTCTTCTTCAAGACTGGTTACGCAAGAGTCACAAAGGCATTAAACATTACTGGTCCTATTAAAGACTGGGATAGCCAGACTCAACAATTCAAGTCCAAGGGAGTAGAAGCTTCTGAGAAAAATCAGAAGCTAATTGAATTTAAAACCAAGTACCTTAAAGTTGCTGAGGATTGGGAAGCAGAATGCAAACAATGGGCTCCTGTTCAGTGGTCTCATAGCTTTGACAATATCGATAAAAAGCGTCAATCCACAAAAGTTATTTCTGTTTGCCAAATGTTCGATATCCTCAATGATAAGCTTTGTCATAGAGAACGAATCAAAAATGGCAATGTTCTTACCAGTGTTGGCACAGCTCGACGCTATAGATGTATGCGGCGTGTATTAGAAGAATTTACACTGCAAAAATACAATCGGGCTCTATCCTCCTACTATTTTGAAGATATAACAGAGGAATTTGCTGATGCTTTTTGCTTTTTCTTGCAAAAGCGAGGTGCAGAGAATGGGAATGAAGGTAACTTATATGGCAACATGAAAGTGCTGAGAGGAATTGTATACTATGCGAACAAAATGGGAGTTCCTGATGCGGATATGAGTATTTTCCAGCGTGTTCAGCCTAAAATGAAGCCAAAAAAGTTTGAGCCCAAAACAATCCCCTTAGACGTAATCCGAAAGATAGAGAATGTCGATAGAACCCTTTTCTCTCGTATAGAACAGTTCCACATTGATTTATTCCTTTTTAGTTTTTACACGGGCGGCATGGCTAACGTCGATGTTTGTTTTCTGACATGGGATTGTATTGATAAAGATGGAAGATTGACTTATGAGCGTACAAAATTCCCGAAAAAAGCATCTATTATTTTTCATCCCAAAGCGAGAGCTATTGCTGAAAAATATAAAAACAAGTGCTTTGGAAATTATGTCCTACCTATCTTCTCTTTCAGACATACAACCGAATCCAAAAAGAGAAGCCGGATGAATAAGATTCGAACAAAGGTTAATATTACTTTGCGGAAATTATCCGAAGTAATTAAGTACAATGATAAAATAACATGGTATTCAGCCAGAGGAACATTTATCACAACTATGATAGCAGACAATGTGCATCCGGCTATTGTAGCTGAGATGGCAGGGAATAGCCCACAAACAATATTTAAACACTACTTTAAAAATACGACTCAAAAAGCAATTGACAATCAGGTTATGAATACAATTTAATGAGGATCATTATCTTTGCCGCCAAATAGGTATAAACTAACAAATTAACAAAAAATGAAAGAATTAATCGAAAAGATCGAAGCTGCATATACGGCTTTCAAAACTGATGCTGCTGCTCAAGCAGAAAACGGAAACAAAGCTGCCGGAACTCGTGCTCGCAAAGCTTCTTTGGAAATCGAAAAGGCTATGAAAGAGTTTCGTAAAGCGTCATTGGAAGAGTCTAAGAAATAAGACTCTGAAAATCTCCGAAAACAAGAAAGGACATCACCACGATGTCATTTTCTTATTTCACCATCTTCCGTGCAACCCACAAAAAGACGACAAACAGCAAAAACGAAAACAACCCGATCACGATTACCGATAGCCACACCGGAACCCCCAATCCGAAACCGAGAGCAAAAACAACTCCTTCCAGAAACTCCAACGGATTGATGGAGCTCCACACGAAGCCATCACTCTGCGGCGCAATCAGGAAAGCCAGAGCACTATACAACAATATCAGCTTTGCGACTGATATTAGTGTTGTTTTCAGGTTATATTTCGTAATGTTATTCACTACTGCTTTTTAACGGCTAAGATAAATTCTTTAGCTGGTTTAAAAGCCGGAACACTATGTGCCGGAATAATTATAGTGGTATTTTTCGAGATATTACGGGCTGTCTTCTCAGCACGCTTCTTTATCTGAAAGGTGCCGAATCCTCTCAGGTAAACATTCTCTCCGGAGGCCATCGTTCCTTTCACACTCTCCATAAACGCTTCCACCACAGAAGCCACTTGAGTTTTATCCACTCCGGTCGTTTTAGCAATTTGGCTAACAATATCAGCTTTTGTCATTTTCTACAAATATTTTTTTGTTAAGAGCCACAAAGATAATGCTTTTTGGCTAAGATAATACTGATTTTCACCACTTATTGCAGTGCATGGGAAGCCGCACAAGTAGCGGAATATACATACATTTACACCTCTAACAACCTGCTAATTCGGATAGTAGCCCAAGTGTGCGAGTTCAGAGCAAATTGAGTAAAAAAAGTAGGTCATTTATCTCATCTATTGTCTTCCCAGTAGTTTTTTTAACGCAGAAAACCATTTGGAACTGTTAGTCAATGGTTCTCCGCCAAAACTCCTTATCCAACAATCTTCCGAAAAGAGCGACTTTCCAATCACGGTATCATTTTTAAGCGTAAAAATCAGCCGTCCTCGTTTGCTCTCAACAGTATTGATTTGTTCAAAGTTTACTGGAAATGGCTGATTGTTTCCGCTGAATATTACACCTTCACGTCCGTATTTCATATCGGGCACACGAGTATGCTCCTGCAAGAAACGCTTTACATCACAATCTATGGCAAAATATTCGGCCAGTTCGTCGTAGAGGTTCAGTACATTGATATTATTTTTTGTGGCCCTGTCAATAGTATAAAGTGTGCCGCTTCCATCTCCGTTGCTATAAGCTATCACTTCACAACAGTTATCTACCATAAAGTCATTCCGCTTCAAATATGATATTCTGCTATACTCCCGACTCCATATTACATGCCTTTCGTCGACAGCTTCACATAGTTGCTTATATCTTACTTTGTCCCGGTGATTAAATCTATCTTCCTGACCAACGAAAGGGATAATAGCATATAGTTTCACATCGGAGTGACTTCTCTTTAAATCAAGAACTGTCTCTGCTGCCAGCCTACAAAGCCGATGGCCATACCACTGAGAAAGGTATTTTTGCCTTCCTGATATAATTCTTCGAGGACATAATAAAGTTCAGTTCGAATGACATTCTCCAGATTGTTATCCGGGTGTCCGGTTGATGTTGTAAGTGTGCGATTTCCGGTAAAGGCAACCGTCTTTTCTTTGATAATTTCCATAAAATATTGGGTGCTTGGTTGAACATTGATTTTTGCTGAACCGCACCCTAAAAAAGAAGCACGGTACTCGACAAGTTCCTCCAACAGGTACGACCAAGCACCACGCAGCAAACAAGTCAAGCCCGTGCTATGTGAATATAGCATTGGCTATCCCTGTTTATCTTGCTGCTAAAATTGGTCGTTTTGTTGGAGCGGACAAACAGCTAAAAAGCTATTATATTATGTTTCTAAGTTTTCTGTTACATAGGCTATTTCTTTGATTGAAATACAAATTTAATCAAACTCCGCGAATAACAAGCAATTTGACGACTATTTATGTCAGCCACGGATTCTTATATGGGTCGTAATCGGTCTGGAACGTCGATAGTTGCCAATCCGTAACAGGTTTATTGTCTTCGGCCAGCTTGCGGGGGATCTGGGGATTGAGTCGAAGCTTTGACGCATCATTCAACCACTTCATTGACTCCTCGTGGTCTTTCAGCCTCACAGCACTCACATTGTTGGGCGCAATCAGTTTGGTCAGCTCATAGATAGCCAGCCGTACCATGTGCTTTTTGATATTGTAGTTACGAGGGTCATTCTGTGCAATGTTATGTCCTACGATAGGCATATCGGCGTTCACATCCAACCCCGGATAGAACACCCGTCCGTCATACACTACATATTCGTGCTCCTCCAGCTCATAATCATTATACGCAGGATCATAGTCGGCAATCGCACCCCAACAGAGCGAGTCAAACGGGTTGATATTATTATCGAACTCATCGAGCTTCATCAACGTATAAAATGCCCCGTTGAACGAGACTACTTCCCAGAGATTGTATTCAATCGGTAACCACTCGGTAGTAGCCGCCTCAAACCAACCCTCTACCATCGGAATACGAATATCTCCAAATTTATAGCCGTTCTCCTCCTTACAGATATATGCCACACCGTTATGCGCTACAATGTCTCCCACGTAGTAGGTGCCGAACTGAGAGTATCGGGCAGTGTTCCCGATATCGAAATTCAACTCTACGTGTTCTTCCCAATACGCTAATGTAGAAGGGACTTTATAACCACTGATTGAGCGTATCACCTCATAGATGCGTCCTTCCAGATAGATAAACGCACCTACCGGGAAAGTAATCCGGCGGTCGTGCTCGGCAATGTACTTGCCTTTGTTCAACTCCTGTTCAATCTCGTAGTTCTCACTGAGGTTTTCAATGATACTCATCTCTGCTGATTCTTCGGCTTGGGCAAAACGGTCGGCATTGCCCCGTGTCATTTGTGCCAGGGCTTCGGCGGTAATCACACCCAGATAATCAGCGTCGTTTAAAAATCGTCTGTACATATTCGTTTTTTTAGTAGTTAAATCCATCATATACGGCGGGAGTGGTCGCTATAATGCTTCCGCTGTTATCTCCGCTTTTAAATTTGTACCAGCTATCCCGCAAATAGTAGCAAAGCAAGTAGTCCAAGCAGTCCGATAAGTGACCGTATTTCTCATACTTCACACCCGTTTTAGGGTCAGTAACTTTTTGCTTACACTTTGTGCCGTCTTCGTTTTTAAGCTGGTAAATCAAATCCTCGGTCAGCTTCCGACATTTCAGGTCTATCTCAATCGCCCAACCGTTGTATCCGGTAAACAGCTCGTTCACAAACTCGCATCGGGTCACTTGGGGCGGTTGCTTTCTCATCAACTTCAACTTTGGTCTAAGAATACCCTTGCCAAACGTATCGAGTATTACGGTGTAGTTGTTGATGCCGTCTTCGGTAGTTGTCGAACGCTGTAAACCCGATGGGTCACCCGTTACATCTACGCCGCCGATATGTTTTTCCCGATAGAATTTCTGTTGAACTCGTCGAGAGAGTGCCGGAGTATTATTCTCCTTATCCTGTGGTTTGCCTAAGATTTCCTCTAACACATAGACCTTCTTGTTGTCATAATCAATCTGAGCTGCCAGTACCGACATCTGCGGAGCAACGTTAAAGTCCCACACCGTAATGAGTGGTTTTGTAGGGTCATATACACCTTCTTTCAACCCGGCGATAAGATGCTTGGCACCATCGAAGCGATTGTATATCGCCATATCGTTGGCTTCCACAAAGTCCCAGTTCCCATAGAGCAGACGCTCTTTAGTGGCTTGGTCTGAAATCTTATTCAGAGCCGCTTCATACGTCTGCCGGAAACCTACATCAGGATTGTCAAAGACACTGAAAGGCACATAATACTCACCCTCACGCAACTCCACCTTATCACCGTTATCATCCTGCACAAACCGTCCACGTACCCAGTTTGTAGTCGGGTTCGTAGTGAGCAACATTTTCGAGACCATAAACGTTTCGTGAGTACGCCAGCGCAAACGGGAGAACAGCACCTCAATAGCTTTTTGTCCAATTTCCGATACCTCATCCACGGCACAGATAGTTGCTTCCATCGACCCGAACCGTTCGAAATTCGGGTCTGAGGGCAAATCTGCCATCTCCAACATCAGTATTATCGAGTCGTTCCAGAACGTCAACGTTCCGGCAAGGTTGTTCACCCGATAATGCACATCTTCAATCAACCCCCATCGTTTAATAACCGCTCGTATCGTATTCCAGGTCGATTCTTTGAGCGATTTCAATGTCTTACGTGCCACAATCGCCCGTATCTCCGGAAAACGGATACAGCTACTTACTAACCATACTGAAGCCAAAAACGATTTCCCACCCTAACTAATTCACTATCAATCGCTACTTGATAATCGCTTTCGCCGCCTTGTATTTCTACAAGGATTAGACTATATCTTCATCCTTATTTCTAAGGAGTCTCCCGTTTCCAGTCGCTTGACCGTACTCCCCGTAGGGATAGTCGTTGAGCCTTCCGGTTATCCGGCTTGGTTGCTGATTGTCTTCGTCTCTCACGGTCAGAGTTCCCAGCAGTTAAAGAGATTTATTGTCAGTGCATTACTGCACAGGCCGGCAGTGGTGTCGTTTACCGGCTGCTCCACCACCCAAAATGAGTTGTGGAATATTAGCGTTACCACATTGGTAACAAAATGGCTTGTATTGAGGATTCTGGCTTACGTCATATCCGACTAATTGTTGTTTCACTGCACCTCCGCACTTCGGGCACTCCGGCTGTAGCAACTTCCAAAGTTCGTATTGTTTGGGGGATGGGGTAAAGTCGATATGCAGATGGTCGGGAGCTCTAAGTTTACGGAGCTTTCCCATTACACAATCTCAATGGTAATATCCTTCTCTTTGCTCAATATCGCATTCAGCCGGTCTGAGGTGGCACGTGATTCTGTAACCTTCCCCTTGATGGTGTTTTTACCCACGAGTATGCACCCGGCTGAATCTGCATTGGTGGTGCCGCTATGTATGAGTATGCCTAAGAAATGGGGAACATCGTGCAGGTATGGCAACACACGTTTGAACCGGGGACTGTGAGCCATCGTGATTTTGTATGTGCCGCAAGGAATGGCGGTACGGGCATACACTTTCTCTTTGCAGCGACAGCCGATGCCTTGAGGCGTATCGGGGCATAATAGAGGTAGTAAGCGTACAGTGTCTTCGAGGGTGTTACAGAAAAACACACCATCAATGTAGAGATCACCTATCGTATAGGTCTCTCCTTTGAATTTTCTTTTGAGTAATAGCTTCATTTTCGAATGTTTTTTGATTACATCCGAAGAATAGCTATACCATAGAATAGAAGTTTGATTGGCTGATATGAGGGCAAAAAAGACACCGGACAAGTGACGCTTTTTCTCGCTGTCCGGCATATAATTTAAGATTCTTGGCTAATACCGACTATTTTGTATCCACTTGCTTGTTGATTCGTTGTTCGACAACCTCTACATCCACAGTAAATTTTGGGGTGGCTGTGAAAACCACTTGTACTTTTGCAGGTATTACTTTCCGTCTTTTGGTTTTCGGATCTACCCAGGCCCTCTCTTTCTTGACCTTGAGATCGAAGGAACCAAATTCATTTATAGCAACCTTCTCCCCATTTTGCAAAGCAGCAAGAATCGACTGGCAGAGAGGAGCAAACATCGAGTTTATCTCCCACTTTGCATAATTGGTTTTTCTTGCTACCTCTGCTACAAGTTTTCTTTTGTCCATAATTCATATTTAATATTACTATAGTGCATAAACAGCCGAATACAAAGTGATAGTACGGATTAATCATTACATAAATCTTTTTTATTGCACAATGAAGAGCATAACAAAAATGAAACTCACGCCTACCATGCCAGCTCAATTTATTTGACTTATCAGACTATCTTCGATATCATATTGCAGCCAACCTGGTTATTTGCAAGAAAATCTATTATTTTATTACGATTAGCACTCCTTTTAGACCTATAAATGGGCTATTTGTCAGAATGTCATTTTCATCTGGATACGGATACCCCGGTCTTGTATACCTGGATGATTCTTGTAACTCAGACGCCAGGTATAATCCACTCGGATAAACTTGAAAATATTCTCAATACCAACGCCCATTTCCATATAAGGAACCTTTTTATCCATAATATAAGAACCTTCTGGAAATTGAAATAGCCCCTCATTACGTTCTGTCAAATAGGGATTATTCTTATTCGTCAGATTCCCGAATAGTCCCCGGAATGTAACTACTTCCCGCCATTTCAGTTTCTTAATCAAGGGGATACTGTTCAATATCAAGCCATTCATATTATACGTCAAGTCCCATGAAGCATACTCATCATTAATAAATTCCATCGCATTCATATTTGTATACGATTCCGACTGAATAAGGTAGGACAAGTTCGCATTAGGCAATATAAGCAAAGGATACGGTACCGTACTCCATACCTTACCCACTTTCCCAATGATATCGACAGCTCCATAAGCCGAGAGCCAAAACCGTTTCCTTATTCCAAATTCCGTTTTCTGATAGTTATAAGAACTGCCCAATACATCCTTGAAAGACATCGTATGGCTTAAGGTAAACACCGGGGCATCAAATGTAATCGGGAAACGGGAGTCACGAGTCTGGTAAAATTTCTCATTGGGTGCATAGCGAAGCTTTAATTCAAGTTCTGTCATATGGTAATCTTTCAGAGAAGTGACTTTCTGATCACGGTCGATGCGGTCGAAAACGGCATAACGAGTGGAATACTCCGTCAAGTTCCGTAAGGCAGCACCATAGGAAACCCCATTGTAATGCTCTCTGTAATAAGTTAATTCTGCTTTTCGCTGAAAGGTGGCGCGCGTATCTCTCTGCCGTTTTATAGCAACGAAGATATTATCTTTATTCGTATAAAGATAGTGTTGCCCTAACTGGTTCACATCGTACATATATTCCAGACGCAAAGAATGAACCGGAAATTCTGTTGGATAATTCTTTTTGTCGATAAATGAATATTCCACTGCCGCATCGTACTTTAATTTATGATCTCTTGTACCGTATGCCACATAACCATTCACGAATAGCCGCTTATTGAAAGCCGTAGTCGTAGTTCCACCCACACGAAAACGAGCGCCTTCAATTGAATTTCCGCTGATAATCGTATTCACCGGGCCTAACTCGAACTTGCTTTTAGCCGGATCGGAATTGCTTGGAACGTAGCCATTCACAAAAGCCGTAATCACTTGCTCGGCAGCATAAAAGACTGGGACCGTACGCAACCGCTCCATCAATTCACCCACTGATTTCGATTTTCGCTTCCCGGCTTCATCGGGGCGATGATCTTCCCAATACTCACTTGAACGCTTATAAGCCTCCGGAGGGATAATGATAGGAGCGCCCTCACTGAATACTGACATATTCACGGGGGCGTCGAATGCATGATTCGTATAGATGTTCAATCGTTGGGCATAGATGCCTTTCGATTTTTCAGTCACTTTGAAATCGACCTTGATGTCATCCTTGGTAAGAAGGCGAGTTCCATCCGGGGTACGGCAAAAGGTCTGCTCAATAGTCATTCCTCCTACAAAATTCAGATTAATCTTCTTCGGGACATTTAACTTAACCCGCTGTACGAAATAGGTTGAATCCAACGTGATAAACAAATGCCCGGTAAATCCGAATGATTCCGGTGTGAAGGGAGCAAAGCCCAAATCCACACACTTTTGTCCTGCCACCTCTAGCGTATCCAACATATAATACTTATAAAAATTAGGTCCCATTGCAGACAAAGGACTCACGAAACGATTCAGGAATAAGGGGATATCATTTTGGAAGATGTTTACTTCTTTAAATACTTCGTTCAGAAACTCTTGCATACCATCGGGAGACAATAATTCATCCACACCATCAGCCTTTGCCGCTTTCATCACACATTTTTCAGATTTAGGATCTTTTCTGTAATAGACGGACATTAGTTTCTCCCGTTCGGATACCGGCAGGATAGTCTTTCCGATTTCCAGCGTATCGATATAATCATTAAGAAAATCAAACTGACCGACTTTACCGTCTTTTTTCGATTTGGGTTTATAATCATTCATAGCAAACATGATTTTCTCATACTGGTCATAGCTATAGAATTCCTTATTCCTCGGGTCATTTTGCTCACGTTGCCGGATAACGTTTTTCACGAAGGCAACAGCAGGATTGTCTTTTTTTGTGTACCTCTCCCTGGTTGGCTTAACAACGACCTCCGACAGGCTGATGCTCGTTGGAACCAGTAATATCGACAAATTACCCGTTTTTCCCGGAATTAATTGTATTTCCTTCTCAGTATAGCCAATATAGGAAACCTTCAACGTACCTGCTTTAGAAGGGGCGGAAAAAGAAAATCGACCATCGTAATCAGTAGGGGCACCAATTGTTGTTCCTTTTAATATTAGTGACACCGAGGGCAATGGTTCTCCCGTGATAGAATCGGTCACTACTCCTTTAATTAAGATATCCTGACCTTTTGCCGGAATGGTAAATACCAACAATGACAATACTATTGCACTCTTGAGCCATTGGGTACGAACCGTTTTTGGAAACTCTATAAATATATGGGCTTCGAACGATGTTTTTTCAAAAAATCTTAATGTATTTTTTCCATAAATCATCATATGAAATATTTTTTTTAGTGCTAAATTGTACTTGCAATTAACTTTTAGATTTCAAAGGTAGAGCTCTTGCGCTAATTCATCAAGGTGGTTTTCCTAAAATGCGGTTTTTGCTTACTGAGGTGTAGATTAGAGATAATAAACAGAAATTAGCAGAATTCAGATAATAAAGTTATGTCATGAAATGTATATCGTATTGGTCTGTCACTAAAAAGCAAATAGGTACGCCTTGTTCCCATACTCCACGGATTATTTTTCAACATTTGCGCTTTTTTTATTTTCCCGTTTTTTTTCTACAATTCTTTCAATGCTGGTCATTTGTCTCTTTTTTCCTGAAGAGAAAAAAGCGTGAAACTCCATTTTTAATTTTATTCCAGTATTCTTTTCCCAACAAGGCAATTGTAATTATGAACAGGACTTCATTTGTGATAAGCAAAGTAGTAATAATAATCGCCTTATTCGGGAAATCTAAAAAAGGAAGTATAGGAGTTATCCCCCAACAACATACTACAAATGCCAAAAGAGCTAGACCGGTTTTCTTTTTGATATTCATTTTCTTTAGTTATAATTACAACACAAATTAATTGCATGTCAATGTACTGCCTGATCCTTTTATGAATTGGAATTTTTCCTGCTTACATTCAATAAAACCTCTGGCAGGCACCATTAAAATATATTTTTAGATGATAATCAAAACCTGTTGATTGACTTTCTGATTTCAAAATTAGAACTCTTGTGTGGATTCATCAAGGTAGTTGTTCTAAAGTGCAGTTTTTACCTACTGAAGTGTAGATGGCGGATAATAAATTGAATGAATATAGTCCGCTTCACTAACGCTTACTTCTGATAGTATATCCCAGACTCAGAAACAGAAACTTGGCTGAAGAGAGGTTGCTGGCATTTACACCGACAGTTCCATATAAGTTTTCTTTTAGATAACATTTAAGTCCTATGATTTGATAGAAACGCTTATCCTGCTGGTTATGGACAACATTATATCCTAAATTGGCAAACAGAGAAAAGCCTTCTGCTACCAATTCACCGTAAGCAGCCACACCAAGTGACAACCTCCGGTGAAATGGAGCTAATCTGACCGATTGTTGGTCACCATCTACTTCTATTTCCGCATGACTGCTTGCGTCGTATACCAAATGGGCTGATATTCCGTATTTATAATTATAATTGGGAACAATGCAAAAGTTATAGTTCAAACCCGTTACATCGAAATTGTAATTGAGTGGCCTCCTCACATCCGACTTTTCAGAGTGGATCATTATCTGCCGCAATGAAGCGGTAACAGAAATATCATGCTCAAAATGCTTTTTAAACAAAGGCGGTTTCTCGATTGACCAAGGCTGACGGTCGGCTTGCCGGAATTTGTATCGTAGAGAAAGGGTAGGCGAAAACATATTCAATCCATTATTAGGCTTCCGGGTCCCCCCATTGGAGTAATGCGACAGCATGACACCTGCCTGTAAGTCCAGGTGTGGGTTGATATTCCAGCGCAGATGAGGTTCAACGGCAATAAAAACCGCCCAACGGGCGCCAATAGCACCATTTTCCGGATTAAGTGCCGGATCGTAAGGCTTCCAATTGAAAGAATATCCCAAATTACCTTCATAGCCGATAGATAACTTCGGAGAAAGTCTTTTCAACTCAGCTCCATAAAAAAGATACAAAGTGATGGGAGTTCCAATATCTTTGTTCCGGGAGAAATCTGTAAGATGCAGTCCGACTCCCATATAAGGCATTCCATATACTCCATCTTGCCACCTTCTGCCGGTAGAGGCATAACCATATTGCAGACTGACAGCGTTGAACCAAGGAATACGTTTATTCCCCCTTACGATAGGTGTGGTAGGAAGAACTGTACCTCCGGCTGATTTTATCTGCATAAATGGAATGTAATTTCTTGTTGAATCTTGTTGAATCTCTGTCCCCATTGCATTGAGAGATAGACCGGCAGCAAATAAAACTGCAATTATCCTGTTAATTATTCGTTTCATAATTTCCTGAGATTATTCTCTGAATTTATCTTGATGGCAACAAACTTAGCGTATTTAAAGAAGGTGGAATGAGTCTGGTTCCCCAGATGATAATATAGGCAACTTATGTGTAAGATTTCTTATTTGAGTTGCTTGTTGTGCTTAAAGTTCAGGGAATAGAGTTCAGAACTCAGTTCATTTTAGCTATTAGCAATTCAGTTGGTAAAAATTGCAACTTAGGCACAGGTCTATTATGTGTCGGCAAGGATTACTATAACTTTGCGCCAGAGAAAGGTAAGATAATGTCAGTAATCACATAATTAAAAACTCCGGATATGAAGACAGGAAAATATCTCAAACATTTTAGCTTGGAACAGCCTAAATGTTTCTTGCTGATATATAAGGTTACAGAAGCTATTCTAATGCTCGGCATTGTCTTGCTTATATCACTTTGTTATAAATATATCTGTTCCATATTTCGATAGTACTACACAATAAACACATTCTAACAGATTGAAGTAACTATGAGAACCTTTAGTTTAATAATGAGATTTACCGAAGAGTTAGGAAGAATACTTGTTGAGGGGTGGCGCCGTTTTGTGAAAGCGGAAATGTACTTCTATCTTTTTCTGCTCATCCTGGTTATTCCGAATATCATCCTATGTTATACGGAACCCTTGTCACTAATGGCTAAAATATGTAACGTCCTACTGCCGTTTGGTGTTTATTACCTGGTAATGACATTGTCGAGGAATTATGGCAGGACGTTTTGGATACTGTTTCCTGTTCTGTTTTTCGGTGCATTTCAGATCGTACTGCTTTTTTTGTACGGGCAATCGGTTATTGCAGTAGACATGTTCCTGAACCTGATAACAACCAATTATGGCGAAGCGATGGAACTGCTGGATAATCTGATGCCGGCAATCACTCTCGTTGTACTACTCTATGTCCCTGCATTAATCTTTGCTACCATGTCCATCATCGGGAAACGGAAGCTGTCATCCGTATTCCTCTCCCGGGAACGACCTATAGCCATATTGGCTTTGATCATCGGCATATTCTCATTGGGGATATCTTATCTGGCAGATAAGAATTACAAGCCAATGACCGATTTATATCCGGTAAACGTATGTTATAACGTGTACCTTGCTTTTCAGCGGGATGCAAAAACATGCCGTTACTACCAGACATCCGACAGCTTCACGTATCAGGCAAAAGCCTCCCACCCATTAAAAGAGCGAGAAGTCTATGTGATGGTGGTTGGCGAAACTGCCCGTTCCCAAAATTGGGCATTAAATGGATACGACCGTCCCACTAATCCCGAACTAAGAAAAGTAAAGGGGCTGACTTCCTTTACACAGGCATTCACGGAGACTAACACGACGCACAAAAGCGTTCCGATGCTACTTTCACCAATAACAGCCTACAATTTTGATTCTATCTATTATCAAAAAGGTATCATCACCGCTTTCAAGGAAGCAGGATTCCGGACGGCTTTCTTCTCCAATCAACGCTATAATAATTCGCTTATCGACTTTTTGGGTAAAGAAGCGGACACTTGGAACTTCCTTAAAGAGCGTGCTATCAATGCCAACCATATCGTTTATGACGACGAGCTCCTTGAGCTCGTATCCAACGAGTTGAAGAGTCGTGACCGGAAGCAGTTTATCGTGCTTCATACATACGGTTCTCATTTCAACTACAAGGAGCGTTATCCCTCAGAAATGGCTTTCTTCAAACCTGATACCCCTATGGATGCAACTGCGAAAAATAGAAATTCGCTATTGAACGCATATGATAATACCATCCGCTATACGGACTATTTTTTAGCTCGGCTCATCCGGTTGTTGAACGAAGAAGATATGAATGCCGCACTGCTATACACTTCGGATCACGGCGAAGACATCTATGACGATGACAGACATCTCTTCCTGCATGCCTCTCCGATAGCCTCCAGCTATCAGTTGCACGTTCCGTTTCTGATATGGATGTCTGATAAATACCAACAGACCTATCCGGAATCGCTCAAAGCAGTTCAGGCAAACAAGGTAAAGCGTGTATCATCCAGTGCATCATTTTTTCAAACGATGCTGGAATTAGGTGGGATCAAAACACCTTATCTCAATGATTCATTGTCTGTAACTAGTCATCTTTATGCGGGAAGACCGGGAGTCTATCTGAATGATCACAACAAGGCATGTTTATTGAATGAGGAACAGAGTAACTGCAATAATACATCGAGATAGACTAATTAGTCAAGTAAATTGAATCAAAAAGTCAAATGAGTAGGCTTGATTATCGCTAACTTTGCAGCATCAATCAATTAGAAATGTGGTTACTGAGAAATGAAGATGGAAAAAATTATCAAAGTACCGACGACTTTAGTAGCCAAGCCCGTCTTGTACGGCACGCTCGAAATGGACGGCTGTACCGTCATCCAGCAGTGCATCGACAGTATGGCTCGCAGCGGGACGATGTTTATGCAGTCGCACGTGCTGATTCTGATGCTCGACGGGCAGATCACATTCAGACATGGAAAACAGTCCCATGTGGTTCGCAAGAACGAAATGATTTTGCTAAAAAAAGCGACCTCTGTGCAGTTCGAGATGATGGGAGACGCTGAAAACGGGGATATTTATGACGGGACGATGATCTGCATTCAGAATGAACTACTGAAAGAGTTTATCACAACTGCTAAGATCCAAACACCTCAAGTAAAGGATATTGTAAAAACAGCGGTACACCCGATGGATAGCCGACTGATATCTTTCGTGCAGTCACTCGCACCCTACTATAATGCCCCGGTAACAATAAACCCGGCGTTATTGAAACTGAAAGTCATGGAACTGCTTTTCAATGTGGCGGAATGCAGTGAGGATGCGTTCAGGCAGATGTTACAGTTGCTGAAGCCCGTAAAAGCCGATATTCGCCACGTAGTCGAACATAATTATACCAACCCTTTAATCTTACCGGAACTTGCTTATTTGTCCGGTCGCAGCCTGTCGGGATTCAAACGCGAATTTCAAGCCATCTACAATATGCCGCCTGCACAATGGCTCCTCGGCAAGCGGCTGGAGAGGGCAGCGGATATGCTGAAAAATACACCCATGAGCGTTACCGATATATGCTTCACACTGGGATTTGAGAGTCCTGCCCATTTCTCCCGTGCGTTTAAGAAACAGTACGGATATTCCCCCGCTCATTATAAATTAAATAATCAATAAAAAGCAACATGAAAAGAATTGTAGTAATTACCTCCAGCCCACACAAAGACGGCAACAGCAATAAGTTGGCCGAAGCATTCATTAAAGGGGCAACCTCAGCCGGACATCAGGTGTCGCGCTTCGACGCTTCGTCCAAAGAGATAAAACCCTGCATCGGTTGCAATAATTGTTTTTCAAAAGAGGATTGTGCCTGTATATCCAAGGATGACTTTAACGAAGCGGCAACCCTCATTATGCAATCGGATATGGTGGTGTTCGCGACGCCAGTCTATTGGTATACCTATCCTGCGAAAATGAAAGCTGTCATCGATAAGTTCTATTCATTCCTGATGACGGATCGACCGGAGACCAAAAACAAAGAGACGCTTCTGCTGGCAGCCGCCGGAGATCAAAATACAGCCGTGTTCGACCTGCTTTTACAGGAGTACAAAATGACGGTTTCAGCACTTCAATGGAGTGCCCAAGAACCGTTGTTGGTTCCAGGCGTATTGGCTGTAAACGATATTTTGAAACAGCCGGGTTATCTCTCGCAGGCTGAAAATCTGGGGGAAAGCATCTGAAACATCTCTTTTATTCTAACAGAAAAATACAGAACATCATGAAACAACTTTTTTTAATGTTGGTTACGGCTTTTGCTATCACGTCTTGCGGACAGCACGCACAAGAAAAAACGCTCGTCGTTTACTTCTCGCACACCAATAACACGGCTACTATTGCTGAATATATCCAATCTCTAACCGATGCCGATACTTTTCGTATAGAACCTGTTATGCCCTATCCCTCGGTATACGAACAGCACGAACCCATAGCAAAGAAAGAGAGGGACGAACAGGCAAGACCTGCATTGAAAGCCGAAGTAGAGAATCTGAACGAGTATGACGTCATCTTTATCGGATTCCCCATTTGGTGGGAAGACGCTCCGATGATCATCGCCACTTTTCTGGAGAACCACGACTTCACAGGCAAAACCGTTGTTCCGTTCTGCACGCATGGTGGTGGCGGCTCCGGACAGGCTTTCGACCAGGTGAAGAAATATGCCTCCTCAGCTAAATACCTTGAAGGATACCAAGTTAAAGGCAGCAGGGCTACTTCAGACAAACCGAACGTCGAACAATGGTTGAAGCGAATCGGAAGGGTGAAGAACTGAAAACACGCGAAGAACCTATCCTATCCCCTGACCCGATAATCAACAAAACAGAATGCTTTAATAACCTCATCAACAGGAATTATAGCGGAATAATTAATCCTATTCCGCTATTTTTATTTGTTTTCGGCAGTTTATTCCCATTATACGCAACTCATTCGGCAAATATGACTGTTTATCCTATAGCCTATATACCTCAATAATTACCTCTGTAATTTTGCGTCAGAATAAACTAATTATTATTTCTGATGAAAAAAGTCTTAATCTTATTATCCGTACTTATTCCGTTTGTCGGGAACGCACAGGAATATTCTCTGGAGCAATATCTTGAGAAAGTCGAACGAGAGAATATAAGTATCAAAAAAGCGCAGAACGAAACGCAGCAAAGTGCAGAGGATGTGAAAATGGCACGTTCCGAGTATTTGCCGCAGATAGGAGCCACGGCGGGTTATCGTAGGGATTTCAATAACAGCTATATGTTTATCAACGAGGGAGAGTCTGGGATGGAGGGGGTTCCCAACAAATTCCCTGTGAATTTCAAAAATACACTCAATGGTGCCGTCACTCTGGAGCAGTCTATCTATAATGCCCCTGCCCTTGCCAACCAAAAAATAGCCAAGTTGGCAAACGCCTACATGAAACTGTCTCAGGCAGATCAGACCAATCAGGTGGTTAAGCAAGGTACACTCCTGTTTTATCAGGCGCTCTATGCGAAAGAGTCGCTCACTATTTTTTTAGAAAATAGTGCATTGGCACAGAATCAATACCAACAAGTCTGCGAAATGTTTGCAAACGGACTTGTCAGCGAGTTTGCCATGAAGCAATCCGAACTCTACTATCAGCAGACATTGCCCGATATTGAGAATGCACGGAAAACTGTCGGTAATCTATTACGTGAACTTCGCTTGCTTGCCAACATGACGGAGGAGGAACCGTTCGAGATAAAAGGTGAGATTGCCTTGCCGGACGCCTCTCTTGAAGCAACCGGTCAAGAACGTTTCCCCGGCGGTACACTGAAAATGGAACAAAGCATCAAACGTATGGATTTAGCAAAGCAGGAGATCTCTTTATCCAAGGCGGCGTTTCTTCCTAAAGTCACTTTCAATCTGGGTTACTCGCTGGACGCTTATGACGATAAATTCCGGTTCAAAGACAGAAACGGAGTCGGCTATGGAACGATCAACTTGAGCATCCCCATTTTTTCAGGTGGATACAATCGCTCCAAAGTACGGAAATCGCATCTTGCCTACGAAAAGAGCAAGATGGAATATATGGAACTTGGCAACCAACTGGAAAAGGAGTATCAAAGCCTGTTGGCTGACAAAACCGTTGCCTCTACCCAAATCAACACCATTCGTAAGATGGTGGAGCTGGCGGACAAGGAAATACAGGCTTCGGAAGAGAAACTGCGTTTGGGATTGGTCTCAAATCTCGAACTTCGCGAAACGCGTATTTCCTATATACAGGCAAAGCTACAACTACTCAACGCTACTCTCGACTATCAGGCTGCAATTGTGAATATTAAAAACTTACTGAAATAAAAATTAGAACAAATTATATCATGAGAAAAATTGGAATGATAGGGGGAATAATTATTTCCTTGCTGGGATTGGTTGCCTGCGGTGGAAACCCGACACCACAGACTCCTGTAGAGAATTCAAAAGATGCGGCCGTAATTGTCAATACTGCCCGGATAGCGTATGATGATGGTAGTGAGGAGAAACTCTATCATGCGGATTTGCAGTATGCACGCTCCTTTAAGTTTGCACCACAAACAAATGGCATTGCTACAAAAGTGATGATTAGTCCCGGGCAAAAGGTGTCCGAAGGGCAAGCGCTTATCGCTTACCCGGTACAGAATTATCAGCTTCAAATGGAACAGCAACAGGCTGTTTATAAAGATATGCAGAGTAAATTAGAGAAACAGAAAACGCTCCTTGCCAAAGGTTTCGTAGCACGACAGGCGGTGGAAGACCTTGAACTGGAAGTGAAGAACAAAGCCAAAGAGATACGGATACTGGAAGAGCAATATGTTGTCAAAGCTCCGTTCTCGGGTACTATAACAGATGTATCGGTAACCGAAGGTGACCATGTGATGGCAGGGACACAACTTTTTGTTCTGTCTGAAACGGACAAACTGACCGCAGAGTTTTTTGTGTCAATGAAAGAGGCATTTCTAATTAAGGATGGCGACGGCGTGACACTTGAATTGGGTTCACTACCTGAATTAAAAGGCAGGGTGGCACAGAAAAGTACCATTATGGACGACACACGCAAGGCTTATCGAATCAGGGCAGAATTCAGCAATCAGCAAGCCATAGCTGCCGGAGGAGTGACCGCCAACATAAGGATGAAATTGGCGGGAAGCGGTAATTCCATTCGCATACCGCTGACCGCTATTGCTTCTGTCGGAGGGAAAGACCTGATCTACAAATGTGTTCAAGGATATGCTACCGCCACTCCCGTCCGCATAGTCCGTATTGTGGGACAACAGGCCATTATCGAAGCAGGCGTACAATCGGGAGATGAATATGTCACTGTGGGCGTAGAAAAAATATCCGACAAATCGGCTATCAGAGCCACGAACTCAAACTTATGAAAATAACGAAATTTGCAATAGAACGTCCCGTTACCACCACGATGCTTTTCATTGCATTGGCATTTTTCGGGGTAATGGCTTATGTAAACGTAGGTGTCAATATGATGCCGAAAGTGAACAGCCCTTCCATTATGGTCACTACCGTCCTGCCCGGCGCTACGCCTGAAGAGCTGGAAAAGAATGTGACCGAAAAAATAGAGAAAGAAATTTCCGGATTGAGCAATCTGAAACGGGTCATCTCCTACTCGATGGAGAATGTGTCGACCGTACAAGCCGAGTTCCGTTCCAGCAAGAACGAGAACGAAGCGATGAACGAGGTCAAGGAGAAAGTAGAGCTGGCTATGGCTGAGATGCCGCAGTCTATCGAGCGTCCTCTGATACAAAAAACAAATATCAGCGATGTTCCTGTACTGACGATCGTGATGAGTGGCAATAAGTCCGGCAAGGAGCTGTACGACCTTGCAGATCAGAAATTGAAGAATCTCTTCACTCGCATCAACGGTGTCACTAAAGTGAACATTATCGGTGGCGAGAAACGCGAGATCAAGATTCTGGCCGATATGCGGCGAGCCGCCGAATTAGGTTTAGACCTGACTCAAGTAGGAGCAGCCATTCAGGCTGCCAACACCAAACTGCCCGGCGGTACGTACGACTACGACGGAATGAACTTTTCTATCGAAACCGGCCAGGAAGCATCTTCCCCTCAAGCCATCAGCGAACTGATGATCTCGCACAAAGGTTATCCGTTGTCTGTCCGCGAGTTCGCTGTGGTGAGCGACAGTGTCAAGCGTCCCACCAATAAGTCGACTTTCCACGATCTGAAAAACGACCACTATTACAGCAGTGTTGTTACGCTCAATATTCTCAAAGAACCGAATGCCAATGAAGTAAAATTGGCGAGAGCCATAAAGGAGAAACTCCCTGAATTCGAGAACGAGCTGCCCGAGGGTGTAACGCTGAGTATTCCGTTCGATAATTCTGCATATACGGAAAGTGCCGTAGACGATGCTTTGGTGAATGTCATTCTCGGCATTATTCTGACAGGGGTCATCCTTTATCTCTTTATCGGGGACTATCGGACGGTGATTATCGTGAGCATATCCATTCCGATATCTCTCATCGCCAGCTTCATCGTGCTGAAGCAACTCAATGCTACGCTCAACATGATGACGCTGATGAGTTTTGCCGTCTCTATCGGTGCGCTGATATCCAATTCCATCGTGGTAATCGAAAACATCATCCGCCTGAAAAAAGAGGGGATGCCGATCAAACAAGCTGCAATAGATGGTACGTCGGAAGTTACGATGGCGGTGATTGCATCGACAGGAACCAACTTAGTGGTATTCCTACCGATGGCTATGATGACCTCCATGGTGGGTGTGTACTTTGTGGAATATGCGCTGACTATTTCTGTTGCGACCGTATTCTCTCTGCTCGTATCGTTCACGTTGACACCCATGCTTGCCAGCGTTTTGCTGAAAAAAGACCTGAAAGCCACTAAATTCAACGGTTTTCTGGATCGCTTCTTCGACAACCTCTCCGAACGGTATGGACGTTCGCTGGAAAAACTACTGGCCAAAAAACGCAGGGGTGTATTACTTTTTGTCTCCATGATGGGAATCTTCATCGCTTCATTCGGTCTGATGAAGTTCATCGACTTCAATTTCATGCCGAAAGAAGATATGAACCTGGTGTTTGTGGAAGTCGAGCTTCCGGCAGGCTCCTCGCTGGAAACTTCGGGCGAATATGCCAAAAAACTGGAGGCGATCATCATGCGGCATCCCGAAGTGTCGGCCATGCAAACAGTGATTGGCGAGAAAGGCATCATGCCCAAAGGACCAAACCTGCTCAAGATAATGGCACACTTATACCCAGTTAACGAACGAGAGAGAAGCAACATACAACTGGCCGAGACTTTGAAAGCTCAACTTGACAGCATTCCGTCAGTGAAAGCACTGGTGTCTGCCAGCGGTATCGAAGGCGGTCTGCCGATTGCTTTCCTGTTACAGTCGGAAAACACGGAAGAGCTCAAAGCAACAAGCGCCAAGGTAGAGGCTGCTTTGTTGGATATGGAAGGAATCTCCGGCTACGAAGCGAGCAACCGTAACGGTAACCGTTTGATTCGCATTATTCCAAGGCCGGAAATCGTTTCACGGCTCAATCTATCGGTATTCGATGTCGCAACAGCCATCAATAGTGCCATAAATGGGATCAAAGTGGGTGTTTACAAGGAGAATGGAAAGGAATACGACATCCGAATCAGCTATAATGAAAATGATATTAGCGACTTAGCGCGCATCAAGAATATTCCTGTTCTGGCTAATGGGCAGCATTATACGGTGGAACGGTTGGCTGACATCTCCTATGATATTTCGCAGGCGCAGATCTATCACGTCAACAAACTCCCGACGGTGGAATTTGGCATAATGCCTAAAGACAATGTTTCGGACATGGAGATGCAGGGCAAAATCAATCAGTTGATGGACAACCTTCAGGCACCGAAATCCGTGACCGTGAAATGGGCAGGTATGGCAGAGGATATGGATGAGTCGCTGCGCGATCTCTCATTTACGCTAATCCTGTCGATTATACTACTATATATGCTAATGGCTTCGTTGCTGGAAAACTTCTGGCATCCGTTTCTATTGCTTACCACCTTGCCGATGGCTATGATCGGGGTACTGGTACTTATCTTCCTAAGCGGAACATCAATGAATATGCTTTCGCTGATTGCCATTATCACTTTATTGGGATTGGCGGTGAATGATAGTATCCTGATATACGATTACAACCGGCAACTGCTTGCCCGGGGAGAGTCGTTACACCAGGCAACCATACAGTCGGCAAAGACAAAGTTGAAAACGGTTATCATGACCAGTGTGGCTATCGCTGTCGGTACACTTCCCAATGCGCTGGAATTCGGTGGAGGAGCCGGGGCTTCCTTCCGTACTCCGATGGCATTAGTAACTATCGGAGGTATCATTACCTCGACTATCCTGACACTATATGTAGTTCCTGCTTTGTTCTACATGGTGAAGAAGCGTACAAAATTACCTGGATTATAAAAGAAACCTTCCAAATGATGGGTACTGTTTTTTGATGAGTAGTAATTTAGTTCGTCAGGCACTTGCGCTTGACGGGCTTTTTTTAAGAGTATATTGTCTTTTTAACGACTCATTCAACCAGTTTATTTTGGTCAGGAGCAATTCAGTTATCAAGAATAACAGTTTGTCAGTCAACTTATGAGTGGTTGTGAATGGTTTCGTATCTTTGTGTCGAGAAAATAATAATACCTAAAAACAAAGTTTATGGATAATAATCAAATTAGCATCAATGCAGATATTGTTCTACAATTGATGAACAATACTCCCTCCGGTTTGACATATAATGAATTGAAAGAAAGGTGTCATTTATCAGATAAAGATTTAAGTATGGCCATAGGCTGGTTAGTACGTGAAAATAAAATCATGTATTTATCTGATCTGGATAATGATAGATTGTATCTGAATGTCTACTTTTACTTTTAAAAACAAAGTTATGGCACAAAAAAGTTATATGAACTGGCAGACAGCTTTCTGTCTTGCCGCCTTTATCACACTGATATTCGTGTTACCAGTATTTTCTCCCTTGTATCTCAAAATGATGGGAGGCGAGATGTTCGGCTTTGTAGACTCTGTACCCAAATATGTGTCTTTGCTCTACAGTACAGGGAGCTTCTTCCTCCTTACATTTTTGCTCTTCGTATTCGATTTTCAATTGTTGAAGGGGAGATATGCAGTAACGGAGCGGAACTGGTATTTTATGGGCGGAGTGCTCCTGATAACGCTGCTATTCAGCTTTTTACAGTTGCCGTTATATAACAGCCTGTTCACATCGGAGAATGTATGGTCTTTCTCTTCCTACATATTCGGATCAATCATTCTGATGAATGTATCGCTTGCTTTAATGGTGGTAGCCGTTTCGTACATTATTTATTTGTCCGAGAAGCGTCAGTTCCTGGCTCTTCAGTACGAATCCCTCAAAGTGGAGAATATGCAAATACGCTACCAGGCACTTAAGAATCAAGTCGACCCGCACTTTTTGTTCAATACAATGAGTATTCTTGATTCACTGGTGGATGAAGATAAGCAAAGAACACATGAATACATTCAGCGCTTTTCCTCCGTTTACCGTTACATTCTTCAGACCAAGGAAATTGTGACTCTGGATGAAGAACTCCATTTTACTGATGATTACTTCGGGCTACTGCAAGTCCGCTATGGCGAGTGTCTTCAGCTTAAAACAGAGATAAACTTTGCGCTCAAAAACTATTCTGTCGTTCCGCTCAGTTTGCAAATACTAATCGAGAATGCGGTGAAGCATAATATCATTTCCCGGCAGCATCCACTCTGCATCACAATCAAAACGACTAACGATCGCCAACTGATTGTGAGCAATAACTATCAACCCAAAACTATGCCAAGTGCAGGTGTAGGCATCGGTTTGGCAAACTTGTCGGAACGATATGCGTTAAAGTGGCAAAAAGATATTACTATCGAACAGACAGAAGATGTATTTGAAGTGACAATACCTTTAGTATTCGAATCTCCTAAAACCACATAAGCCATGAGAGTAATCATCATAGAAGACGAAAAACTGACAGCCAAAAAGCTGGTTGGTTTGTTAAAAGAATTAACGCCTGATGCTGTTGTCATGGGCATATTGCAATCAGTTAGTGAAAGTATTGAATGGTTTGGGAATAACCTGATGCCCGATTTGATTTTCATGGACATACACTTGGCTGATAATCTTTCCTTCTCCATATTCGAAAGTGTGGAAATAACATGCCCTATTATCTTTACTACTGCTTATGACGAATATGCCTTAAAAGCATTTGAGGTGAATAGTATTGATTACCTGCTAAAACCCGTCAGTCGCACGTCCCTGCAACGGGCATTGGACAAACTGAAACGTTTTTCTGCTGTTTATCAACCGCAGGAGACTGCCGAACTGATCAAAAAGGTTGCCGATACGATACTACAGAGAACCACTTCCTATAAATCATCGCTGTTGGTATCTGTTCGAGACAAACTAATCCCCATCAAAGTTAGCAGTATCGCATATATTTATTTGGAAGATAAAAATGCTATTGCCATACAATATGACGGTACAAAAAGTCGCATCGGCGGTTTACTGGATGACTTGATGAAACAACTTGATCCTACGATGTTCTATCGGGCAAACCGGCAGTTCATAGTGTCAAAGGCAGCTATAACTGATATTACGACTTGGTTTAGCAACCGTATGATAGTCAATCTTAACGTATCTGTTCCAGAACGTATCATCGTGAGCAGAACCAATGTGCAGGAATTGAAAAAGTGGCTGACGGAATAATATTATTACCATAGAGTAATTTCATAATCAGACTCCAGTCTTGTGATAACTCTTATTCCCAGATTCATTGTTTTTACTTTTTGTTTACGTATATAAACAATGTAATGAGTTATTTGTATACGCAAATTACTGATGCAGGAAATAATCTTTCGTTCAATACACTAATTTTACATTATCAATCCAAAGAGTGTTCCCGGGCGAACCGATGAAAGGGCCTCCATGACTGGATGAAAACTGTAGCATCATGTGTGTCGGGATTTCATCGGCAGCAGCCCATCCTATTTCTTTTATCGGAACGCTTTCTCCTTTACTGTTCCTTGCATAATCTCCTGTTCTTAATCCCATGATTTCTGATACATAAGAAGAATGCCTGGTAATGTTACCGTAAAGGATTTCATACATGGCACCATTTATCCAATCATTCGAATTCTTATCATATTTCGCAACCATTGTTCCCACTCGCTTTGCCGTGATATTTCCATAAATATCCTCCGTACGTTTTTGCAGAAAAAAAACTACGATTGCGCAATCACGTCCTTCCACCTGTCCTTTTTTACTGAAACCGGTCAACCGGATGCGGTCTCCGGCATTAGACACTTTAACTTTGTAGTCATAGCATACAGCTCTGGGACGTTGAGTAAAGGGAATTCCACAATTTATATATTTCTCTGCATCTGAAGTCCCTGTAATCGGTTCCTGCATATCACCGAGGAAAAGGGAACCTGTTGCTAAAACTCTTATATTAACGAGGCCCAGTACCTTCACGCTTTCAATATGAGTTTCCAGGCGGGCACAATATCCCTTATCGCGTGTCTCTTTATAAACCGTTGTGTTTGTCTTTGTAATTCCCGCTACTTTCGCCATTACGTTGGAAGTTCCCCAAGGAGAGTCCCCCAGATTTTTGTATGGATTGTTGGTTTCAATATTTCGCGCTGGACCTATTTCATAAAGAAGCTTATATTTGCCTCCAATAATATTGGATTCATGAATCTTACGGGTTTCCCACTGATCCATATCTCCATATTTTATAGGTACAATTTTTTCTTGAGGCCAACTGTACAGTGGAATAATAATTATTGCAATAGCTGATAATCTATTCATATATTCCATTTTTATGCAGTTTGTTTTATATATCCTAACACTCGTTTAAAAGTAGAAGTAAATATTCAAATACAACCTTTCTTCACCATGAGTAGATGAGAATATTACTTTGTCTTCACCAATTAACAAACCTATTGCCAAATACAAGTCTTTGTCAGGTAATCCACTCTTTTCTTTCAACTCATTAAATGTGAGACCAGCAGTATTATTCATCAAGCGGGAAATAATACCCGCATTAATACGGATTTTATCGTTGTACATGGTTTGTAGTTTACTGTTTTATAAGTTTCTATTTGAAAACAAAGTTACATCAGTAAATGTAATTGCATATAGATTATGGAATAAGCTGCCTTTTAAGGCGAATAAACTGTAAATGGGAAAGATGAGCTGATAATTACAAAAGCAACTGTATAAAATAATAAAACGACAGAAAATAATCGTAGATGTATTTGCTTTAAGTAAGAATTTTATTGGAAAACAACTTCACAGAAAGCTTGATCTTATGGAACTATATATCAATAAATATATATTATCCATACATTTCGAGAAATCAACAAATAAACCGTCCGATTTCCTCAATCTGTTTCTCCGTTTTGACCTTCATCGTGTCGAGAGAAGCATTATCTTCTTTCAGCATCTCAATTTGACTATTGTTATTGGTAATCTGATTGGTTATATCCGCATGAACTGATTTTAACTTCTCAATGGCTGAAACAAATACCTTATTCGCTTCTTCGATTCTCGTTTGAAATGATTTCGTAAACATATTTTTTTATTTTTGAATGATGATGTATTCTGAGTATTTAATCTCCACGTGCGGATTGTCACTGGTAATGGTCTGATGAATCGCAACTACCTTTTTCCAAAACAGCCAACGGCGTTTATACTCTATCCATACCGCTTGTCTTAATGTGACAGGAAGATGAATTTTACCTATCAGGCTATCCTTTTCGATAATACCGGATAACTGGAGATAGGGTGTAATCATCGACACCGATTTGACTATCACAGGAACAGTGTCTCGAATGACAATAGAATCTCTCACGGATGCTTTTATATCGGCATTGACCTCTAATTGATGCTTGGCAGCCGCTTTTAGGTTTTTGATTTTGACCCCCATCTGCTTGATTTTAACTAAATCCTCAGCCCTGTATCGCTCCATCTCATCAACCGTAAGTCGAAGCGTTTTTACGTCCGTTGCCATCGTCGTGGAATCAATCCGCCACTCCTTCATCTCAGAAAGTAAAGCGTTGCTGTTCATCTGGTATCGATCTCTCTCTTTTTTGATAGAGACGATATGCCGTTGTTGTACCCATACTGCCATTCCCAGCCCTATAAAGGCTAACACACCTAATAACTTAATCTTGTTCATAGGCTGATTCTTGGGGGATAAACCATAAAAACTCTTCTTTATAGGTATCGGGGAATAATACCATATATCCTTTGGATTTACGTTCCGGTTCTGTTAAAGCCTCCAAAACAATACCGGCCTCACCAAGTAGCCCGTCTAATTTCAGCTCCGTCAGTTCCTGTGAAGGAATGACTGTTATTTGACTTCCTGTGGTAATCATATCTTTTGTTCATTATTCGTTATATAATAGGTTGAATTCTTCTTTTCTCCGCTTTTCAAGTTGACTTGAGACCTTGCCATTAATGAGTCGGAATGTGATATAGTCGTGATAAACGTCTCGATATCCCGCTTTGAGTTTTTGAGCCAAACGGCTTTTCAGGACTCTGCTCTCACCCATGTTGTAAGCCAATGTTGCCAGTAGCAGTGAATCTCTGCCAAATGCCCGAAATGTTTTACATCGGCGAAACAAGTCGGCACGAAGCAACGAATCGGCACTTTGTGCGTTCATATTAGCAAAGTGTTCTCCTGGTAATAGTTTATGCCCATAGCCGACATACGGGTGATGCTTTGAGGAGTGCAAGCCCTCGTATCGCTTGATGCACTCTACCGCAACATCAAAGGGCGATCCAGCCTGAGCGGAGAGAACCGATAAAGACGATACGAAGGCAAGCAACACTCTTCTCATCGCTGTTTGAGCAGTTCTTTTATATCTGCTCGCATCTCACGCAAGTCGGTCTGGATAGATACGAATTGCGTCATAGTGGCTTCGAATACCGCTTTATCCAGTTTGATAGCGTCGATTCGGTCGTACTGGTCAGCAATTTTGAGTTCGAGAGCCTTGCACTTGGTGGTCAGTTCCTGAATGTGAGCGGTGTTGTTTACATGCTGCACATACATCGTTACCGTGAACGAAATGACGACAATGAGCGAGCGGATGTTGTTAGAAACAAAGTCTTTGAATGATGTCATAATGATTATTGTATTAAAATTGAAAAAGCGTCTTTAACTGCCCTGATAAGCGCATCTGCCGCAGCCGAATCTTTGAATACTCCATAAATCACAAGGATTATGATTATTAAAACATATACTATCCTTTCGGCTGTTTTTTGACTAATCTTCGGTTTCACGAGGCGGTGTATTTTGAGGTACAATGACATTGAAAATAATATTGCTGTTTTCATTACCACCCTTACCCGTTTGGCTCTGGACGTTCTTAATGGGATAAATCTCCATCAAAGCTTTAGCGGCATTAACCGATACGGCACGAAGCGGTGCCGGAGAAAGCGGGACACCAAATTTGTCCACATACTCACCTTTAGCCGTTTCTGACATTACAGCCTTTAGCGTCTCAGAGACTTGCAGTTTCACGGCTGCCGCTTCAATATCTATATCCCTTTGGGCTATCAGTTCCTTGATGTAAGCGGTAATATGCTCTTTGGCAAACAGGCGGCGAGCAGCAAGGGCAATGTTTTTCTTATCCTCTCCAAACACCTCCCTGTAACACGCCTCAGCTTGTCCGGCAAACTCTTTATCACCATCGACAAACAATTCGCAGAATTCAATCTCCGCATTGGTTAATTTTATATCTTTCTCGTCCATACTTACTTTCTAAAAAAAGCCCGGAAGGAAATCCAGGCCTTAGTTTCCTTTGTATATTAAGGAATAGTGGTTTCATCTGATGGTGGTTTAACCAAATATGATTTTTCTTCGATTAATTGCTCCATCAACAGTTCATAAAAGACCTGAGCCAACGCATCGGCAGAGGCCTCGGCATCTGATAGAGAGTTAATGGTACGCATATTAAAAGCTATATTCAGGTCATAACCTGATATTACAGCCATCATCTCGGTACCATCATAGTTCACCGCTCCATAAGTCATCCGGTCTGATTGCTTGAACGAAACTACCTCTTCGTTCTTTTCGGCCTCATTCATACTCTAAATCTTAAAATGGGTTCTTGTTTTTTCCTTTTTTGCAATAGTAACGTCGCCACCTTCTTGCCGGAGCCGGGCCGAGCAAACAGCCGCCACGTTCAACGTAGCCGTCACGTCGGCACCCGCGTCGTGCGCATCATCGAGTTCAATGCCTAATCGTTCCGCTAATAGTTCGAGTTTGTATGAGGTTACATCCGGCAGATGAGCAAAAGCGAATCGTCCCAAATCAATGGTATCGACGTAGTGAGGCTGAAAGTTTCCGTAAAAATCAGTTGTTCCGGCGAACACTTTCTCAAACTCTTTTACCAATCCGGCGTAATTCATCATCTGTTGCAAGAACCCAATATCAAATGTGATGTTCTGACCGATGAGTATGGGTTTAGATTGATGTCCCTTACTCAGGGTATTATGTTTGGCAAACTCTATCACGCTGGTTGCCACTTCTTTTATATCCACTCCCATCAGGTTGAGAGTTTCCATTGTAATGCCTGAATAGGTTAGAGCAGCGGGTTCGTATTTCATCGGCTCTCCTTGTTCTTCCTCAAAAAGGGTTTGACGGGTTTTAAGTACCTTGCGTTTGGGTACGCCTCCGACTTCTTGTTTACGGTAGGGAGTGATGTACTTCTCATAGCGGTCAATCACCTCCCATGTATCCATTCGAACCGCCTGCATAGCCAACTGCGTACAAGCCGAATCAACACAGGTCAATCCTCCGGTCTCGAAATCCAGCACGATGGCCGTGTAAATTTTTGCTTCTACTTTAGGTGCTGCCATTGCTGAATCTTTATATAGGTTTCACGAATCTTGTGCTCAAACTCTTCAAGTGTACCGTTGTTCTCTATGACGTAATCGTAATAATCCAGCGGCAGTGGTGTTCTATCATCGTCTCGCTTGATTCTATCCGGTGCAATGCCCCGCTGAATCAAAGCGTCTGTTGTTGATTCCACCCGAATAGAAATAATATTGAACTTGTGGCTCTTTGTCTCTTTCAGATACTTCAAGCCTCGTTCATCTACCACATAAGCGCAGTGCTTTTGTGGTGGTACCTGGTCTTCCAGTGCAAAATACTCATACTCGGCAAATCGGGTATAGGACAACATCTGCGAATAGCTGAAACGGTGTGTGTTACTGATGTAATAGTGATCAATGCCCTCAATCTCTCCCTCTCGTGCCGGGCGTGTAGTGTATGACACGATCAGAAATACGTTCAATTCATTTTGCAGAAGCTTCGAAAGATAGGTCTTGCCTGAACCGGAAGCTCCCACAATGGCAATGATGGTGGGTTTCATTTACATTTGTTCCATGATGGATGATTTATGAGTGTTCAAACTGTTCGCTCCCGTGTAATCACTATACTTAATGATGGCGGTAACGATAATCACTTTATCTTTGAGTGTGGTAATTGGAGCCTTGAACTCGTTGAGAAAGTCGCTCCAACAAACCAACTCCATCAGGTCATTATTCTGTTGTAGTGTCAGCTTGGCAAACTTCTTTTTCTCGCCGCTAGTCTTGTCTTTGTAAGATTTCTCCTCGACTTCGATCACGGTGGCACACACAACGATACGTTTGCCCTCGTTATCCAAATCCATTGCGCTGCGAAGCTCCATCCAAGAGGCTTTACCCTTGACTTTCGGCTTAGTCTTCGAGGCATCGAAAATTCTACGGTAATCAATAGAGCCGATACCGGAAACAGCTATCTGTTGCATTGACCAGTAGTAATGTTTGTCCAGTAAATCGGTCGGAAAATCTTTCTCCGGCAACTCAAAGCCCAACTCGTTGGCAGCACGTTGCACAATCCCGTATCGGTCAGTGATGGTTTCAAGCCGTTCGATATTGTCAAAGCACCCTGCAAGAATCATATTCTTAACATGCCGGGCATTGACAGGTACACGGGTTACTTCGTCCGCATTGTCCGGATCATCCCAGTAACTGTATTTTTTCAGTTTGTAGCGGAATATCCGGTGAATAAAGTTTTCAATGGAAATAAAAACACCGCCTCGGTTCCTTTCAGCTATAATATACTCCACTGCTTTTGCTCCGAGCATCTTAATGCGGGTCAGCGACCAAAATATCTCGTCGGTCTGATAGTTGGTAAAAAACTTCACGTCGGACACATTTATATCCGGGGGTACAATCTTCGCCTTGGAACATTGCTCCATTTCCGACATCAAAGCGGGAATCTCTTTATCGTCCGCCCATTGAAGGGCAACGGTGTAGAATGCGGTCGGATAGTTGGCTTTAAGGTAGGCTCCGACATAGGCAGTAATGGCGTATGCAGTGGCGTGGCTGGAGTTAAAAAGGTAGCTGCCAGACAGTTGTATAATATCCCAAATCTTCACGGCATCTTCTTTAGGACAACCTCGCTCTTTCGCACCTGACATAAACTGCTCTCTCATAGCGTGAATCTTATCCATTCGCTTCTTAGAGATTAGCTTTACCAGATTAACACCGTCACCTAACGAAAAGCCACCTACTTCACGGGCTATTTGGGCAACCTGCTCCTGCATAACAATCAAGCCGTATGTATTTTTCAACGCCTCGTATGTGCCCCATAGATAAACCGGCGCTACCTCGCCACGCTTGTAAACCAAATATTTCTCCGTGGAGCCAGCCTCGATAGGAGCCGGACGATAAAGAGCCGCTGCCGCAATCAGGTCACCTATACAGTCGGGACGCATATCCATCAAGAACTTGGTCATACCACGGCCTGAGAACTGAAAGACGTTTTGGCTAAATCCATTTGAAAGTATCTTATAAGCCTTCGGATCATTTAGGTCACCCTTAACAATCTCCTCAAACGTAACTCCCGCATTATACACACGGTTACACTCGTTGATGGTGGATTGGATTTTAGATAATTCCTTGATGCCCAGACAGTCGTTTTTGAGCAATCCCACCTCGTCCAGCGAATAGCCGTCAAACTCCGAGACAAGCATATCATCAACCTTCTTGATGGGCGTGTAATCAAAACACTCCATCTTTTCACCATCTTTGGTTTCCGGAGTGATAAGTATGGCCGAAGCGTGTACCGAAGCCGAGCGTGGTTGCCCCATCAAAGGGCGAATGTCCTCAATGACCTGTGGGTAATCCTGAATAAACTTGTTTACCTTCTTATTGACTGCGGCCAACTGAAATAGCTCCGTCCAACCCATCTTATCATCCTCAAAAATGGCTGTGATGTAGTTTACGATGCTCAACGGCACTTTATGCACCCTCGAAACATCTTTGAGCACCGCTTTGAGTTTTAGTGTGGCGAGCGTTCCGGCTGAGAATACACGTTGGTTACCATTGACATTATATCGTCTCTCCAGATACTCCTTGACTTCTTGTCTTTTATCACTTTGGAAATCACAATCGACATCACCGCAGCTACCACCACCCCCTTGTCGATAACCGTCCAAAACAACTGTATCAAGAACGACTATCGGACTATTAGATATTTTTTGTTTGACACATACTATTTGCATTGCCTGTATATTTTAAAATTAACTATACTGGATATAGTTTGCTTGCATACATCGAATGCTATGGCCAAATCTCTTTGCGCTACTCCCAAATTATTCAGTTTGCGAATCCTTTTGACATCAATGTTGGATAATTTGGCATTAGAACTAAATTGACCATAATCTTTTTTGAGCTTTTCGTCAATTGCATGTTGGTAATTCTCTTTTCGAGTGCACATTTCCAAGTTACATACGCAGTTATTATAAACATTACCATCGATATGATTAATCTCGCACTCAGAATCCCAGTTTGACAAAAAACTCATTGCGACCAATCTATGCACCATGTATTTTGTGGCGACATTACGCATACTTAAATTTACCGCTAAGTATGGAGATGTTTTCCCACTACCAACTCTTAAAATCTTTGAGGGGAAGGATGTCTTTTTACCATTCTTGTCAATAAACGACCTAACGGTACTTCTAACTCTTCCAATGCTGCTCACTTCATAAAATCCTTCAAATCCGGGAATCTTACGCCAGTTCTCTTGAATAATGGAATCTTCCATTATTTTAGTTGCTTTCAGAAACATTGCTTTTCTGTGCATTCCTGTAATGATGTTTTTTACATTTTTTCTAATTTCCTTCGTCTTAGAATTGAAATTCTGCATTAGCACTTCATATATTCCATTTTCTGTCAGCATCCATGCCTCCTGTTCACCATCAATGGTATAAACAATGTTTAGTATCTTTTCGTCATCGTCGATTGACCGTAACATCACTGAGGAATTGTCGTGTTCTATCCACTCAGCCACATCCTTAGCCAGAAATAGCGGATTCTCAAAATCACCATACACATTAACCTCCTGGTTCAGAATTTGCTGCGTTGAGAGCAGCACTGCATTTTTTGTAGCCATACTAATTGAATTGTCTTGAATTTCTACATAATCTGTTATTCAATCTTCAGGCTTATTTCAGCAATCAATATCTCTTTTGCCACATTGAAGTAGTGGCTATCTTTTTCTATTCCGATAAACTTCCGATTGGTATTCAAAGTAGCAATACCCGTTGAGCCGGAACCAAAGCAGTTGTCAAGAACAGTCATACCTTCATGGGTATAGGTTTTGATGAGATACTCCAAGAGGCTAACCGGCTTCTGTGTCCGATGTACACACTTGCTGGGGTGAGGCTTCTGAAACGATATGATACTGGCAGGGTGTTTGAGCCTGCTCAATTCTGCGTCAACCGGCTTATAAACTCCGTAATTCTGATTGGTCGGTGCATCTGTTTTGTGTTTTGTTCCCTTATCGTGATTTGGCTTTCCAACACTCTTTTGAGGATTGTAGACAGGGGCTTTCTTGTAGAATACGGCAATACTCTCGTGTCTTCTCAGCGGCATACGGCTGGCGTTCAGAAATCCCGTTGAGAGCTGTTTGTCCCACACAAGATCATACTTAAACATCTTGCGATTACTATTCACCAGATCCACGTAAAACTGTCCTTGTGCAAAGAGGACTATCACTCCGTTGTCCGAGATGATGGCATTGTAGCTCTCCCAGAGTTTATCGAAAGACAGAGGTTTGTCGTCTTTGTGATTAGTGACACCGTAGGGCAAGTCGCAAAGAATCATATCGACCTTTATCCCTTGCCGGGCAAGCTGTGGCATTATCTCCAAACAATCACCGTGATATAGCGTTATATTGTCTCTCATTGTCGAAATAGTTTACGTTCCACAAATAATCTCTGTGATCGAAAACCAAATCGTCACCATCATTCAATTGATCTGCATATACTACTATCTCTGTTTCGTCTCGCACAACAAGTAACTGAGCATCCTTATCCAGTCGCAGCACCTTACCATTTCCAAGCGTCAACTCGACATGCGAGGTTGATTCTATCTCACCTGCAAGAACCGTCGCTTGTGCCGGATAGAGCCCGGCTCGTTCCGGAAGCAGGAAACGCTCAAAAAGCAGGTTGTACTTTATCGGGTCAATGAGCGTAATCCCCATCAGGTACAATGCCAGACAACCTCCAGCCGAACCACGACCGCACCCGACCAAGATGCCATTCGTTCGAGCCCAATTCACGGTATCAAACTGCACAAGGCAATAATCAACATTATCCGTACTCTCCAAAATGTAAATCTCGTGCTCCAACCGTTTGCGATACACTTCTTCCTCTCCTTTGGGAACCAACCGTTCAAAACCTTCTTCCAGCAAGGCAAGGAACATAGCGTGTCGGTCGCCGTATTTTTGTTTCTCCTCATCGGTCATATCGTATCGTGGCATAAAGTTGCGGTCGGTCTCATAAGCTGCTTCCGCTGCCTCTGCTATTTCTACCGTTGCCCCACACATCCGTTCAAACAGTTTTTCTACATCCCATTTGTTGCTGAACAGTGGCTCAATCACCGTAAAATGCTCATCTACATCCTTAAAATACTGCTCATCGCTCTGCTCATGGGCTGCACTGGTAGCTATCTTGTTTAGAATAATCTTATTCCGCGCATCCTCCTTATCCAAATAGTAGCAGTCACATATCAGTATAGGTTCAATCTCGAATGAAAAGGTTACGGGGTCGGCAAAATTCTCAAAATAGCACGCCACAGAATGCAACACCTCCACATCAATACGCTCGGCTTTATACTCGGTAAGGTCAACCTGAAAGTATAACTTGCCAAAGGCTTCTTTAAGCATTGCTACAACGTGCTTGCTCTGATTGAGCCATAGCCCGGAGCGTTTACCCAATACCAATACAAGCCCTTCGGCATAGTCAAGCAGTTGCCGGAAAGTCAGTGTCTGGTCAGCACTGTCAACCATTATTGCCTTTTGAATACGGAGTAGGTTTCGCAATCCCTTGTCCGCAAGAGCATAAACTTTCATTTCCACCTTTTCATCCAGATGATTTAGCGTAAAAGAGTACCCAAAGACATATTTCAGTTCTACTTTGGCACACTCTTTCTGTAAAGTCAGCGTGGCGGCCATCGTATTGTAATCACAGATGCCGAGAGCCGTATGCCCTAAATATTTAGCCTTTCGTACCCAGTCAGCCACATCACCCGAACCATTCAAGAGTTCAAACGAAGTATGTACCCCCAGATTGACAAACGGAACATTTAGCCGGGTGGGTTGCCGTTTGCCAATGTAGCGGAGCAGATTAAACCGAAACTCCTCACGCAGATCGTAATAGTAAAAGTTGTTTCCGAATGGGAATACTACATAGTAAATCTCTTCCTGCATCAATACATCGGGCGACTCCATCAGGTTAAATCGGACACCGGAATCTGTTACTTTCAGTATGCTGCTAACCCCGTATAAGTCAGCGAGTAGCATCTTCCCAAAATCTTCTATCTCTATCAATTCACTGTCTATCTTCCGAAAGCATATTCGATTCACTTCCAGCCATGCGATTAATTCATTCATTATTCTTGTAATTTTGATAGTTTGTATTCTAATGGACTTCTGAGACGTCCTGAGAAAATCTCAAAAATATCGGTATCGGTCAGGTCTTGCCAATCTTTTGTAGGATCTGCAATATCTGCGATGAAGACCTCAAAGTATGGTGATAGTTCCGTTGCGGTCTGTTTGATGGCCGACACTGCATCTCCATCAAAACCCAGCACCACTGTTCGTACTCCCTTCGTTTGTAGCTTGTAAATCTGTGCCTGTGATACCTTCTTGCCGAAAGTTGCCACCGCCACAAAATGAGGGTTGTCGTACAATTCCAACTTTCGGGTGATCGCCACTACGTCAAAGATGCCCTCAACCAGTATCACCGTATCGGTTTCATCTTCAATCACCGCATCGTAGTTATAGAGTAGCTTCACGAAATCATTCTGCGTAGAGTTGTTAAACCGGCGTATCTGATACTCTCCGGCTCGTTTGGCTTTGCGGTTATAGTTATCAATCTCTTCTTTTGACCAGGTGTGCCGGGCTACATAACCCACCACATCACCGGAGTCTATCACCGGGAAAATCACATAGTCATCATAGCGGCGATTCAGCCCTGCGGTAATACCAACCGGAAACTGCTCGTAATCGTCATAGACAAAACCCCTTGCCTTGAGATATGGATGCGTATAAACCTGTCTGTAAAAATCCGGTAATTCCACTATTCCCAGCGTATCGTCTATCTCTTCTTCATTGTCGAGGGGAAACAATAGGTTCGCATTAAGCGGTGCCGAGAGATCCGCAGTTGGCGTTATCATCAGGTCGGGTCTACCGATCTCTTCCAGCAATTTATCTCGTGTCAGCGTAGAACGACCACAACTGAAACAATGTGCCATAAACGGCTTTTTACGAAGGGTCTCTTTGCCTATGTATATGCCGTATTTATCTTCCTTGCCACAGTAGGGGCAACGGGCAATCAGGTTCTTATTACCACCGTCCCGTTTGGCTCCCAGATGGCGGGTAATCTCCTCAATAAGAAAATCAGTCTCGTGTTTATTCATACGGTTAGCTGTTTAAAGAGAATGTTCGTTGGAAATCACAGAATACCTCATTGTCGTAGTCTGTGGCTATCTTAATCGTATCACCTTTTTTGAAAAACCGGGCTTTCGCAATATGAAGCCGCATCACATCCTCCTGACGTTCTGCCGATGACTGGTTCAATGAAATCAGGTGAGTACATGGACGTGCCAATCCTTTTGCCTCCGAACAGTTGTATTCGGTCAGTACATTGTTCTCGTTGTTAAGCCAGTCCCGGTTCTCGATGGTCGCCTGATAAGTCACGACCATCCACACCTTCTCGTCGGCAGCAAGGTCTTTCAGGTCATTGGCAACGGCAATACGTTTTGAGCGTTCGTGTTCGGCATTCCATACCCGGCGGCTGGCATCAGTCAACAAGTCCATCGAGTCGATAATCACGATGTCCGGATTACGACCGCACTTTTTACGGTATTCGGCAATCCCGTTTTTAATATCCAATGTCGAGACACGGGCATTGAAACGGGGAAAACAACGCACGGTAATCGAACCGCTCAGGGCTTCTACCGTCCGTTCAAACTGTCGCATCTCCGTTTCGGAAATCTTGCCACGCTCAAAGTAGTAGGCATTTTTTGATACCAGACCACCCGAATAAGCATTCAGAGCCTCCTCCTCCGAACCCTCCAACTGGAAATGGAGTATATGCAATCCGTCATCAATGTTACCCCGGATGCCGATATGTTTCACAATGTGGGATTTTCCTACACCTGTAGAAGCCAGGAAGCAGGTTAGCTGCCCACGCAGGTTACGCCCACCGTTCAATGCATCGAGGTATGGCACATAAAATCGCGTCACTTGCGGCATCGAGGAGTTTTGTTCCTCCCGGTCTTTGGCTTGGTTTTGTCGGAATCGCTCGGTAAAGGTCTTGGCAACATCGACAAAGGCAGAAGATTTAAGCGTAAAGCCGGACAACCACTCGGCGTACTCTTTCAGTAAATCCTGCGCTTTCTCTTGTTTGCTTTGATTATAGAGTTTGCCAACTTCCGAATAAACATTTTGTAGTCTGACTCCCTTGATATAACTCTCAAACATATCCAACACCGCTTCCGAACTGCTGTCAATATCATACTCCTGAAAGGTGTTGATTAATTCAATGGCATCGTAATCGGTACTGAAAGCCTGAGCAAGCACAGCATACGTTGGAGGATTTTTATAGTTGCGATAGTGATTGGCCACCACCTCCTGTATCCGTTGAAACGAGCGGTCAGGCAAAAACTCCTTCTCCATATATTGCACCAATACCCCACAAATAGTATCGCTTTGCAAGGCGGTAGCATACAGTTCATAGAGGAACTCCACACTTAGTGGGTTAGTTTTCGGCTTACCCATTTTGCACCTCCTTCCCCTTAAACTCGGCTACCCGAAGACGATATATCTCCGGGTATAACTTTTGGGTTCTGACCTTGCACGCTTTCGACTTTACACAACTGCGGCATACCGAAGAAAAAGGTGTCCAAAGCAAAGTGGAAACCCCACAGATATAGTAACCGACTTCTGTGGATAGTGCCCTGCGCTTGGTCGAATCCTCATAATCGGGATAGATAAACCGAAACAGAGGATGTACGCTGCGGTCTTCTATCTCACGTAGCAGATCCTCACGAGTCAGGTTAAAATTCGCTAACCACCTATCTTCATAATACTTCTGTCCGGGCTTTCGGGTTACAAATCGTGTCAGTGCCTTTATCCCAAACGAATGAGGCAGTTTCCATTTTGGTAGATAATCTGCTCCATATTCGGAAATTTGACGAACCTGGCACACACAGTAATCGACAATGCGTTCCAGACCTACCTCACCGTAATGTTTGGTGAGGTAGTCCAGTGCATCATCAATCTGCTTTTCCGCCAACCGACCACCCGGCATGGCGAAAGTGGATTGAACGCTCAAACGCACGAGGAGCACAAACAAGCGGCTTATGAGCTTACTCTTCTCTTGCATCGCCGTCTCGTGTTATCAGGTTTCGCATTTGCTTTTTGGCTAAGAAGATACGGCTCTTGATGGTGTCCATATTCTTAGCTTTCAGATTGCCATTTTGGAAGGAGATTTCAACAATCTCTTCCATCTTGTAGCCTGCTTGTTGAAGCAGCAGTGCCTCTTTGTGGATGGGAGCCAATTTATCCAACGCTTCCAGAATATCGTCATTGTAATATTGCCGATAATTCTCCATCCCCATGCAGTTACCGCTGATGTGATCATCATCTTCCGTGTCAGGAAGATCCACGACATCCACATTATCGCTGACCTTCATCAGGCTGTTGCGTTTGTTCAGGTCGAACACATGCCGTTGCGCTACGGCATAGATCCAGCTTTTGAGTGGGCGTTCCGGATTATAACTCTCGATGTAGCGAAAGAAATTAACCAGCACTTCGCTGTAGTTATCTTCTATATCGCCATCCTCGAATGTGTATTTGATACAAATACTATATACCAACCTCTTATGAGGTAATATGTACTTAGTAAAAAGTTCGGTTCTGCGCTTGATTGACTCCGGGTCTAAATCACGCTCAGAGGGTAAAGATTGTTTTCTCACACGCTCTTGCCAACATGGTGAAACAAAAAAACTACGTCTCAATCTGTCAGCTAATCCGCATCAATTCATCAATCTAAACTCTTCTTGCAATGGTCAATTCATTAGAAAACACGATACTTGTGGCAGTAGTATTTGAACACCCAGAAAGCATCCGCTTCATCGTCCGTTCGGGGACGGTAGTTGTATTTGGCAACACAGGCGTTTATCATATCAAGTTTGGTCGCTCGGCCGTTTCCTGCACCGAATTTCTTGATACTTGATACGTTTAAGAATACAGGCTCCGGAAGGTTCAGGGTGTCACACACCTCTAAGAGAATACCCCTGAACTCGGAAAGCTTTCGCATATCAATGAAATGATTGTTTACATTAACATCTTCGGCTACTACCAGCCTGATGCTGTGCTTAGTTATAAAATCAATCAACGTATCCCGAAACGCCTTGTGCTGCTTGTTGTCGTTTCGGGCTTTGGATTCATAAAAATTCCATGCCCCCGATTCGTGAACAGAGTAATATCCCGTTTGGGTAGCAATGTCAATGGCGAGTATTTGCTCCTTACACAATCCTTGATTCTCCATTCTCTTTGCGTATAGTTAAAGTATGAGCGTATGACTCACTCACGTGATTATGAGAAACGACAAGTGCCGTTATTCCAAGCTTGTTCAATGACTCAAACATCTTTGCGAGTCCTTCTTCGTCAACCGCACTAAGAATTTCATCCAACACAATAAGCGACAATCCTTTATCAGTATCACAGTTGCTATTAACCAGCTTCTGCATCGCAAGAATCGAGGCGAGTTGCAGGCGTGCAGACTCTCCGGCGCTCAACTTACCAAACGAGCCGCAATCAATGCCATCTCGCAAAATAGAGATAGAGATTTTTTCTCTCATCTTACCTGTTTTAAGCAGGGTATATCCAGAAAATAGGATTCTCAAATCACTGCCGATGCTCTCCAAAAACTCGTTGGTAATCTTACTCAACGCTTCAACCTTCGTATTAGCGAGGTAGGAACGGAACTGAATAAACCGTTGTTCCTGTTCCTGAAGTCGTCTCAGCTCCGTCTCAATTTCCGTTTTCTCCTTCAATACCTCATCCGACTTTTTACGATAGGTCTTAAGCGATGCTTTGAGAGAGAGAATCACCTCATCCGGCAAAGCATTGTTTAGTTCCCCGATAGTGATGTATAAGGTCTCGATAGAACTTTCCATTGCAGCAATATCTTCTCCCAACTTCTTAATTTCACGCTTACGGGAAGTTGTCGCAGCATCCACAATCTCATACGCTTGGTCGAACATTTTACGGCGAGTATTCTCTATGTCATTTTGGATCGAGACAAGTTTGTCTGAAAGCTGTCGGCTCCTTCGTTGCAAGGATTCGAATTTGTAATTCAGTGTTTGCAACTCCTTTTCCGCCACATCCACTTTGGCAAGCCACTCGCTGTTATCGGTATTCAGTTTGCGTCTGGCCTGTTGAATATCTTTCTGATCTTGCTCAATAAAGACAATGGTCTTTTCTGTCTCAGTACGCTTCTGAGTAGTCTTTTCTAACTCCGTTTTTAGGAGTTCTAACTCTTCTTCACCCTGAGCTACATCGAACGATTTGTCTGAAGCCACAAATTCAAATGCACACTTAGGGCAAGTGATAACTCCAGCAATTTTGTTTTTAAGTGATTCAATGGTAGAACTATGTACACGCCTCTTTTCTAAAAGTGAGGTACTGAGTTTATTTGCCTCTTGCATCTCTTTTTCTAAATCAGCGAGCTGTTTTTTATAGCCTTCGCTTTTGGTGGTGGCATCTACAACAAACTGAGCGTGTAGAGATTTTATCTCGGCACATTTATGTGTCTGCTTTTCAACTTCACCACCGATAGTAATAATCTCATCCGAAAGAGCCGCTTGTTCAGTCTCAGCCAGTGATAATTCATTCGTCTTTGTTTGCAGAACGCTATTCCAGTCGGTTAGCTTGCCGAACGGTTTAAGCACCACCTCAATGCCATTCAAACAGATTTTCAACGATTCTTCACTATCTTCAAGTAGCTGAATCTCCTTGTCAGTTGTGTCGAGAGTAAGAAGCACATCTGAAATAGCGTCAATTTGGACACCCATGCCTCGGAGCAATTCCCGTTTATCGGATATGCTTTTCTCAATGGCGGCAATCTTCTCAACTTTGCTTTTAGCACGCTCTTCCTTGAAGTTTTCTTCCTGCTCTATCTGCTCAACAAGCATCTTGATTCGCCCGTCCACTCCGGCCAGTTCCAGATCCACTTCGTGCAGCTCCTTTTCAATGGGGGCAATATCCTCGGTAATCTTAGCTATGGCTTCATCGACTACGATACCATTTGAAAAACGGTTGATAATCTCTTTCTTCTCCTTGTCGGAACTCGAAAGGAAATCCTCGTAGCGGTGTTTTGATAGGATAAAGTTGTTAAAGAGTTCATCACGGGTAATACCCAGTTTTTCGAGTATATACTTGTTGTAGGCATCTACTGAATGCTGTACTGCCTCGTCAGTAGTGACTGTTTTACCATCTCTTTCAATGACACAACGAACCCCTGAAGCCCCTTTGCGATAGAGGGATCTTTCAATGGTAAACACTTCGTTTGACGAACTATTGGCAAACTCCAACGACACATAGCATTCATCGGCTACATCGTTGATAATCTCCTCATTCTTTATTTTTCGAAGGGGTGAGCCGGTAATGCCGATAGCGATGCACTCCAAAAGTGCTGACTTGCCGGAACCGTTCGAGCGTTGGCTTTCGTTATCCCGGTTATCTCCGAAAATAAGCGTGGTTACACCTTGCGTCAGCGTGTAATCCAATTCCTTAAACGCACAGAGATTCTGTGTTGTAATTCTATTTAGTTTCCACATGGTTAGCTGATTTTTGAAAGGTAAGACAATCCCAATTCCACATCCTCAATCTCCTTCTCACGACAAAACGCAGTGTAAGTCTCGCGAATCTTATGGCTATCGAATTTCTCAAACAAAGACGAGGCGGCTACATCCACCTGTTCCGGCTCTTCGGTGATGATTTCCACTTTCGAAGCTCCGGCTTCCAATAGTTTTGCCTTGTCGATACCTGATGCTTTGGCAGAAGTGGAGTGAACTCTTACTTTGGTACGATAACGCCCGGTTTCTTTCAGTTCGTCCAGCAAATCTGTCAAGTGAATATCCACCTTGTCGGCTTCGATGTCGATAACTTTATATCGAACATTAGCCCGGTTCTGGATAAATTCGTGGGTGCCGTCACTATACAATACGGTATATCCCTTCTCTTCATCCTCACCAAAATTATGCTGACGGCTACTGCCGATGTATTCAATTCGAGTTTTAGGAATAACACAGCGATTGTGGTAATGCCCAACAAAGACACGCTCAAACTCATCAAAGATATTTGCCGGAAGCTCCTTCTCACTGGGCTGAGACAATGCGCCGTTAATACCCTCGTGGAGATAGAGAAAATTCTTTTTCTCCGGGTCAATACCGTTCTGTTTTACCTCAGCCAGTTTTTCTGAGAAGTTGCCATCTTCGGGAAAGTAAGGGATGATGTGCAGTAAAGCATATTGCCCGTCACCAATGGGCAGGGTAACGTAGTTGTCTGCTACTAATACATTTGGATGTTGGTCAAAAACGTGGCAATATCCCCGAACTGCTTCTTGATTTACTTTACAATGGTTGCCATTTGCCAAGACCACACGGATGTTGTTTTCAGCGGCTGTTAATAGGCAGTCGTGTATAGCCAGTAGTATATCGAGAGTTTGAGAAGCACGCGAGAGAAACAAATCTCCACCAATGGCGATCTCCCTAACATCTAATTTCTCACATATTGATAGTGCCTCATTCCAGTTTGCCACAAATTCGGGAATATTCTCCTTCCCAATGTGCAAATCATTCATTAAAAGCAGGTACGGATAACTTTTATCTGCCATAATAAGCGTATAAGAGTGATGGAAAAGGCAGTTTAAGGCTGCCTTCTCCAAAACTTGTGAATAAATAATCTGGAATTATCCGCTTATCTACGGCGGCGACGTTCAGTTGATTCTTGTGCCGGTTCTGCTGCCAGCTCCGGTTCCGGCTCAGGCGTAGGAACCTGTTCGGCTTCTGCTTGGGGATCAGTCTCCAAAGCCTCTTCAATCAGGTCAAGCAGTTCCTTGTTGGTAGTAGAACGGGTGATACGCACAGATAGTTTTTCCTGCTCAATAAACTGACGGATCAGCCCTCTGAGTTCTTGTCCCTCTTCGGTCTTATCAGAAAGTCCTTTGTCTTGTAACTCATCGTAGCGATTGAAAAGATCGTCTAACAGCAGACCTGTACCGTTCGAGGCGTTCTCTTTGGCATCCTTGGTGCGTTTGTCAAATGAGAACGAGCTGGTGTCTTCCTTCGGAATCTCGGAGCCTAATGTTTCGATAGCCTCCTGCATATCCCTATCACCCAGAATTGACATGCCGTATTTGGCATCACATTGCTTCAAATACTCAAGGGTAGCTTCGTACTGATAGCGTGAATAACGGTAAATGATTTCAGGAATACGGGTTGCCGCCATCAGTTTAGTTAATTCTTCACCGGTCAACACTTCATTCTCTGATTCGTTGTCAATCTCAATCGAATACTCGGTTTTGGAACCGTTTTTCTTCTTTTCAATCTCTACCGGATAAGCGTTATACACCGATGAGATCGGACATGGAAAGCCCGGAGACTTTGCCAATTTCTTTTGCCACAACTTGAACTTACGTTCGTCAAGTTCTTTAAACTGTGCGTGTGAAAGGGTAAGTAGCTGAAAACCTTTGGCACGTTCGTTCAGGTCAAGGATATACATCACGTGTCCATAGTTAAACTTCAGTCCACCACCAAATGAACCACCGCCAATCTTCTCTGCCAGTTTCTCATCACCCCGGTTCTGGGCCTCGGCAACCGCCAGTTTACGATAGGTGTCAATCAGGTCAACAGTGAATCCCGCATCAGTGGTGCGGGGAACTGTCACATACATGGATGTAACCTTGCCATTACCGGTAGCCGGTTTTTCCAGTTCCATCAACAGTTGACGAACCGGATACTCGTAGCTGCGACGATCATTCGTTCCGTCGCGATTCGGAGCGATAGGCAGGATACGCAGGCGATAAACACCTAACTTATCCATCCTGAAAAACTCAGCCTTGGCAAAAGACTTGTTTTCTTCGAGGGCACGGGTTTGCGCCTCTTCATAACTTTCTTGCGATGCTAAAAACATCTCTTCGACCGACATCATGGGTTGGTCTTTTTCCTCATTGAATTCTTGCATGATTGCAATAGTGTAAAAATTAAACTGCCCGAAGCAATCTAATCAAAACGACAGGCGAGTTCGGTTGCACCGTCCGTCTCAACTAACAATCAGTTTATATTATGGGAGGAAATCGGGGAGAGCTCCCTTGATTCTCTCGGCGACCATGCGCCTCAGTCAGAATAAAACTATCGGCACATTTTCGACCGATGATGTGCAAATGTACAAAACTTACTCGTCACCACAATGACTTTTTTTACTTTTTTGTTTCATTTCCACTCTCATTTTCTGTACTTTATCGCTATTTCTCTGGATATACTGATTGAGCTTTTTCTCACGCATTGCAGTATAAAAAACCGCTCTCTCCGCTGTCAATCTTTTAGGTCGATTACAGCAGATACCTTTTTTTCGATATTCCTCCAAATAGCGGAAAAATTTGGGCTTTTTCAGCGCAGAATCATCCGAAGCCCGACAAACTACTTCGATGGTACGCACCCGAGGTTCAGGATAAGTAGCCTTGGGAGTCATTCGCATAATTATTTCATAGACTGCCGGAACTTCATACTTGAGCATAAAGCCCAATCTTGTCTGCTCGAACTTATACTTTTTCAGTGTCCCCTTTGGTCTTCCGTCCTCTTTTCGACGGGGTGTCGGACTCGGTTTGGGTGGGAGCGTGATTCTCGCCCCCTTGAACTTCTTCGGTTTTGCCATCTTCTTGGGTATTTCTTGATTCTGTTACTATTTCCGGTTTAGTAACCAGAGCATTTGGGATTGCTGTGGCGATATTGCGCCTGCTCTCCACGTCTGATTGAATGTTTACTCTCTTCATATTAGTTGTTATTAAACGAAATAGGTGAAATTAATCTCAGTAGACACATTATACATGCCGCTCTCATATATCTGAACGGTACGTGAATTACCTCGAATGATAAAAGTACAGCCACGATTATACTTCGTATCATCATTCCAGTCCGCAATAGTCGTCCGAAGCCCATACTTGGGAGGTTGTATTTGGTTGGGAATAACAGCCATGACACCACCTTGGTTACTACCGTCACGTTTCGCCGTATTAATGATTCCTTGTATAGAAACCACATTCCCAATTTGGCGCACATAAAATTGTCGTGTGTCGGTTCCACCGCCGGAATTGTTCATCTGCAACCAACCTGTATCAATCAGTTTGGTCTGATACTCCTCGGCATAAGCGGCCCCCAGATTGCGACAAGCCAATTTTTTCGCATCAACATTCGGCAAAGACAAGTCAGAAAGTTTTCCATCTTTGGTCAAATAAGTGTCCGTAACCTCTTTTTTAGAAAATACATCAAACTTCTCACGCATCATCTGTTGCGCCTGAGCGGTGGTTTTACCACTCTTAACCAGATAAGTAATATAATCCTGAAAGAGTTGGTCTAATGCTGCGAACTTGCCATCTGCGGCTGTCTTGGTGTAGACTCCGATATTGGTGGCTACAGAGTCTCTGTCCGATGAGTTATAACCATCCAACAGACGTGGAGCATATTTTTTTAATTCCTTCACTATATCAGAAATCATAGCGTAGCCTTCTACTTGCGATTGTGACACTCCGAAGTTATCAACAAATGCAAAGTTCCCAGTCTTAATACCGTCGAGCTTCTTTTTCAGCGTATCGGTAAATATCACTCCCTGATAGGCACCATCATTGCCGAGCTTCCCGGCCATCATTTCGTCTATCTCCTCAGTTGAATAAACACAAAGATTCTTTCGTGCCTGAATCATACTGGCAAGGTCAGAGAGGTTGGCTGTTTTTGTCAGTTTCAGTTCACCGATGCCTGTCTTCTCCGCATCGATTACACCCCGCACCGCAGCTTGCTTCTCCGCTTTCTTGGCGGCAGCTTGTTCTGGTGACATACCGTTAATCTCATCAGCAGAGAGATTGACCAGTTCTGTCAATTTGCCGTTAATTGTAAGATATTTCTCGTCCGTCTCGTTTTTGGAATAGACAGACAGATTCGTTCGGGCAACCCCTTTATCCAAAAGGTCGTTCAGGTTATTACCAACCCCCGCCTTGTCTTTAAGTGCCTTAACTACATCGTCAGCCGTGACATATCCTTCACCACCGCCACTAATCGAACCGCCCGAAATAGCATCGAGCTTTTTCTTGTAAGTGGAAGTAAAATCTTCGGTGGATAGTTGTTTGCCTGTAACTACCGACACCTTCTTTGCCAATTCATCAGTAAAGCTCTTTTGGGTGACAAATACCGAATAAATATCCGCACCCTTCAATTTGACTTCACCATTCAGATTAATATGCCCTTTAGAAGTAAATACCAGATTGCCGAACAGGTTTTCCAATGTAAAATCATTATTGGTGGTAGAGAGATACCCCAGAGAGGCTATCGATACTCCATCCCGGTCTTGCCACTCAAAGTACGCTGTCAGTTCTGGATCTCCCTTGGCAAACGAGGTGTTTTTCAAAACAGCACTCAGACCATTGCCACAAACTTTGAATGTTCCGTTTACGGTCGTGGTTTTGGTTTTTCCTTCGACAGAGAATAGTGGTACTGAACAACTTTTGCCGTCCCACACATTGAAGTTGCGAAAACGGCTTGTCCCCTGATTAAATCCGACATGGTTGATATTCACAGAGCCATTGTCCGTATCATCCGCTATATTAATGAGATGTGTTTGGTAGATGTACACAGAGCCGACGCGACTCGTCTTGAGGTTGATATGATTACAGATAAACCCGCTTTCACTCAGCTTGGCAATTTCAGTCACACCTTTCATAAACAGGAAAGAGCCATCTGTATCTATTACCACCTCAGCGGTTAACAACTCACCCAGATAAGCCCCCAGTGTTGTGGCTCCCGACTCTTTGATTCGACCACGCAAGCTACGCCCGTCAGCGGATTGAACCGATACATCCTTGGATGATTTTAGACCTTTCTCGACTAACACTTCCCCCGCAAAGGTTACGTCTTTTTTGACCCGCTGCCGTTGCGATGGAGAATCCAACAGTAGCGCATAACGCCCGAAAAATTTATCAATCAGACGGGGCGCAAATTCTTTGGTAATCTCCAAAAAGACAGGGGGAAATCCCGTTACAGGATCTGTAATCTGCGGAACAGTAGTCCCTCCTGTACATAGATAACATGAGCGGCCTCGTTTATTAACCTCATTGGCATAAACGACAGACTCATTACTATTCTTCTCGTAGATAAAGTATGGAAATGCAGCGTTTTTAGCTCCCTCAAAATAGCGAACCTTTCCACCCAGCCAGACATAACCTGGAGCTATAACAGTTCCTTCGATCTGACAGCCGGAAACAATAAATGCCGGACACTCGCCAAAAATGGCGGTCATGCTCAGAGCAAGTTCCTGCAAATTCAATATGTCATCGGAGTAGGTATAACGCCCTCCGGTCTCTGCGATGTATTCTTTCATAAATGTATGTTGTTAGTAGGCTTAATCTCTTCTCCTTCAATTTTAATCAGATAGGTTTTACCTGCAACCTTATAGGTGTTTACCCCAAAAGAGAGCATATAGACAAACTCTTTCGTGGAAATGGTAATCGTGGGGACATTCACGATAAAACTCACTTTGTTTATGGCTCGTTCCTCAGCAATCTGATAAAACTCGCGCGGCTCTTCCAACGGGTTGGCGGTCGCTACATGTTCGTTTTCCTTCCAGACAGTAAATGGTCGGCTGTTAACGGCATTCTCCCGATAAATATCCACACCGAGTGGAGTGCTTTCGGTAATGATAATTCGATCTGTTGAATCGGCAAAATACCTGCTGAATTTATAATTGAGAAACCACTCGAAGTACATTACCTGTGAAGTCATCCGGGCTTCGATATGTTTCTCACGGGCAAAGCCCATGAACCAGTCGTTCAGCACCCGAAGCGGCCATACCCAGCTTTGCAGTAATAGAATGTACCGCCGTCCACTCAGATAATAGGGCACTAAGCGGTTGATGAGTTTGTCTGTAGGTAGTTTATATCTCATTGCCTGCATCGAGTATTAATTTGATAGCCTGACGAAAGTTCGGAATCTCTTTTTCTTCGCCGCTGCCACCGGATTGTTTCAAGTAACCGGATGAAGTATGCGTCATTCGGCCCACTTTGCGGGTAGGTGTGATATGTCCGTCCGAATCATAGGGGGCAATAAAAATTCCCTGTGTAGGGATCGTGTCCGTATCGATGTGTACATCCGTCACGTGCTCCGCTCCACGGATCGCAGCGATAATGTCTGATACATAGATGGTAGAGTCAAACTTGATGTTCATCATATACTCGTTCAACTTCTCCTCAATGCGGTCGTACACCTCAGATTCCATCACTGCACCGTCATGGTAAACCGATACTCTGGGTATCAGTACATCGCCCTCCTGACTGGCTATTTCGATTCTCGTTCCGGCAAACTTTATCTTGTTGATATATGCCTGTATCATTATCAACTCTTCCTGTGGAATACTTTTTAGCTTGCCCTTTTCTCCGGTTGCCACCTTTAATATCAGCTTATTATCCAAATTCACATCACTGGAACTTTCCATGTACGAAGCCTGAGTAATAATCTGTTTGGTTTCGTCTATATCTGCATAACCAAACGCCAAGCCATCTTCCCTGACCATCAGTTCATCACCCTTTTGATACTGCATAAGGGCATTGATATAGTAAGTAGGCGTACCGTTTATCCGATTGTTGATTACATTTGAAATGTCAATGGCAAAGACATCCAGTATGCTTTCAAAGCTAAATACTACCGCAGCGAAAGTCCAGGTAATACCGTTTAGAACAGACAGCTTTGAGTCACTGTCAAACTCTGATAGCTCAAGGCGTTTATTGCGTTCCTTGATAGCCTTCTCGTATATTTGTTTAATGGTTCTGCTCATATTTATAAGTCGTTTCATTAATGATAAATTCCCATATACCACCTTCGTTCCATGCAGGCTCGTGGGTCAGTACCCAGACGGCTTCCATACCCGAAGTGATGCGATAGTGACTGTTGCTGTCTCTGGTCGGTTCTCGATATTCTCCCGATGGTCGGGCCGTCATCACCACCTTACAATTACGACGGTTATCATGCTGCCGGACTAATCCAATCAGGTAGGCATCTATGGTAGGCTGGCGATAGATGGTTTGCGTCAGTGAGAGTGACATCAGGTTTTTCAACTCCAAGAGTGGGGTCAGGTCGTTTGTTTTCAATCCATCGAGCGACACACCAAAGGCAGTTTCCAGCATCGGTAGAGAATCAATTGACAGAGTAGCGTTATTCAATACAAAGCGTTCAATCGGAATGGATTTTAATATATACAGTTCAATTGGTCGCAATCCGCTAATATCAAGCTGATTGATATGCCCTTGCATATACATTGAAACGTGTCGTTTATTCCCGATAGTAGAATCGAACAAATGACTAAATACAGTTATCTTATCCGACAACGTGATGGTTTGAACCTCGGAGTTATCCCCCCAATCCAGTTCGATTTTTCCATTACCTGAAACCGAAAACTCGACTCCAACCTCTTTAGCGGATGTATAGATCTCTACCGTTTTAGGTAGCGAAAACACCTTCGGATAGACATGCTGCTCTCCGGATGCCGGAGTGATACCGTGCATCTTGTAATAAGCGGTCACCTCCTTGTTAATCTGATAATCATCTGAATAGATAAGCTCGTCTCCGGCTTTCAAGTCCGTATCAAACGATACCGATTCATTGTTCACCAACAAATCGGTAACGCCTTCCACAGCTCCATAGATATGCAGGGCTACATCATAGATGTTTTGCCCTTGTATGACAATGTATTTACCCATTTTTCTCTTTGACCTCCAGTAAAAGTTCTCCCGTTTCAGAATTCATATAAGCGTTTACCACAATCATATTGTCCGCTTCAAACTCTTTTTGCAGCTTGGCGGCCAGTCCGCTATTCTCAAAATTACCATGCAAAAAATCGATCAATCCGACACCCGTAAGTGGATGCTGGTAGAGTGTTCCGGCTGTGGCTTTGAGCAGGAAGTTTTGATTCTGGGGCAACGAAGCTTGGATAAGCAGATCGGTCTCATGGCCACTGTAAATCTGAAACACTCCCTCCTTGAGCGTGAAATTATAGACCTCTTCGCTGCCGAGTGTCCGGTACTGGGCAACCCGAATCATATTGTTATCGGGCAACACCACACGATACCACGGTCGATTGGTCGTTTGATTGAGAATATATTCCGGCTGTGAGTTCTCTACATCCATCCGCAATCGCACCTGTAACTCTTTGTTCAGTGGCTTATAGGGCAAACGGATATGGACTTGAAACCCATCTTTGACCCGTTTTTCAAAGCCTTTGGGAATCAGAATCTCGCCATAGCAGAAATTATCGTTATCCAACCCATCGACGCGCCCCAGCAATACAAAATCGTAGTAGCTTTTGCCAACAATATTCTCCGCTGTTTCCAGCTCTCCAAAATTCGTATCTATCTGTATATCTTGTCTTGCCATAGTTGCGTAATAAAAAACCGCCCACCTTTTTTGAAAGTGAACGGCAACATTCACTCTCTTGCAGAATAGAGTGAACCGGGCAGAATAGTTTAATTTACGGCTATTGAATCATATATCTTAGAAATGGAAATCCACATGTCATCCGGAAACTGTTCATCCGATACTTTCTCACAAATCATCTTAAGATATTCCATCTCATCGGTGGAAAAATCGACATGAAGGGGCGTTTCTTTCTCGATGTCCCATTCAATGCGTTTGGTTTCTTCGTTCTCACGCAGATTGACTTCATCTCGTTCAGTATCACTGATCTCAATCTTTTTCAGAATCTCCTTTTTTAGGTTGAACTGCTTGAAGTTTCCCTCTTTGGGGAGAAATGCCGGAATGTACAACCGGTCTTTAATTGATAGTTCCATATACTTTTTGATTTAGTTTACTTAGGTAGTATAGCCCTTATCTGTCGGCATAGTTTTCAGGTTGCTGCATTTCCCCTGCATTTTCCTTGATTTTTTCGACAAATCGCTCGAAGTCAAGGAAGAATAAAGAAACTTTCGCCTGACCATTCAGATTGCAGAACACGTTTCCATTTTCAAAAGTGATATACCCCGCATTATACTTTTCCACTCCGTCAAGCATTGTTGCCTGAACATTGGCATTGATACGGGTTAATACATCGTTGACCGTTACATATTCTATGAGGTAACTGGCATTGGCGGTAGTCTCTTCCGCTGTTTTTGTTAGGACTGTGCTTGTAATATTCATAATTTGCTTTTATTTCATGTAGAATAGAATAATCCAAAGACAAAAGTTTATCAGTTTTAAGACCAATCGGCTGTACTAAACACCTGAAAACAAAACGACCCTTCATTGGCACTGGAATCATCTTGTGTTTGGACATAGAAATAAGAACTATATATACCCATTATGGTAGCGTAAATGGGTGTACCGGTATAATATCCGGTCATCTGAACAAAGTAGTTACTATTTAACCCCCAAGGCAGATAAACCGTATAACGTCCTGTTCCGGTTCGACTGATCGACATTCTGGTGCCATCAAAAGTTTTCTGCTTAAGAGAAACGCTGGTGCCCGAAACCGTGGCGATACCTGATGCCAGACACTGCAAATAACTTCCATACTTACCACTGCACATTACATCACGCCTGTTGATTACAATCCAGCCAAAGAAAGTTGCATTATCTCCATAGCCTAATAATTCAACCATTTCCCGTGAAAAAGTGATGGAAGTCTTCTGTATGCCATCCTCAAAAAAATATTTTCCCGATGGGGCATAGATCGTCATATATCCTACCGTGGTATTACCTCCCCATTTATAATTCACCAGTGTAACCCTACGTCCACTCTGTTCCAAAGACCACGGCAAAGAGATATTTTCATCCCAGGAACCACGAATGGCTACAATGTTGTCGTAGTTATTAAAGTTTTCCTGTGTTGCTGTATCACCGCCAATCCAAATCGAAGAGTCGTTTAATACGAACTTATTTCGCACGCTACCCTGAATACGGACATTATTGAATACAGCACCTTTAGCTGTTACATTCCCCTTTGTGTCCCATGATATGTTTCCATTGGCCAGTTGTCCGGAACCATCATTATTTAGCCGCCAGCGGCTACCATTGATTATAGAACCGTCCGAGGAAAGTGCCACGCTATTTTTGTAAATTTGATAAGAGTTGATATACCACCCTCCGATTGTTCCTTTATCAAAGGTGCAGCTAAGGCCATTGATATACCCCGCATTGATAATATTAGCTTTAATGCTGGCAGCATCTAATTTGGATGAGTTGATGCTCCCGACAGCAATACGATCCGCACTGATAGTACCGGCAGTAATCTGGTTGGCACTCAATGTCCCTGTGTAGATACCATTGGAATCTATCGTAGTCGTATACTTCTCTGTGGAAGTTACATCAAACACGGTTGCATAAGCCACATACCATGTTAGTGTTGCAGATCCTTCGATATAGAAGAAGTTAGTACTGGAGAAGTTTCCCGTTCCACAAACTACTTTATACACATACTCACACCAGTCTCCCGTACCTGCATTTGAAGTAAGCCATTTACTCCAACCTCCATCACCGATAGCATTGGAAGCCCACTGAATTGTTCGTCCAGTAGGGATTTTGGCAATGATTCGGGTAATGAAAATTTTACGATAGGAACAAGCATGACCAAAATGAAAGCCACCGCATCCGGGAGATGCACTACCCGTATTGACAATCCTCAGCAGGTACTTGCTGTCATTGGGGGCTGTACTGTCATAGGCACGGGTAACAGCCACTGTTCCATTGCCTAAATTATTGTAGACATTTGTACTGTTATTACCATCAAAGAATGTCGGATCGCGGAACAGCATCTTTCCGTAAGCCATTGCAGATGCCAATTCTTTTGCGGCATTGGCTTTGTTTGTTGCATCTGTGGCCGCACTACTAATGGCTTCTGCTTTCTTGGTATCAGCATAGCTCTTGGCAGAGTTTAGGGCATTGGTGGCGGCATTTGTCCAATTCAAGGAAACGGAAGAGCCGAACGTAACGTTTCCGGCTGCATCCCAAACGATATTGCCATTTGCCAATCGTCCGGAACCATCGTTATTTAATCTCCATTTCGTCCCGTTGTAAACACTGCCATCTGAACCCAGATAAACACTATTTTTCCAAATATTCGCATTGTCGAAAGCCCAACCCGCAATACGGTTATACACCTCCTTACTACCGGAACGGGAGTAGTTGGTTGATAGACAAAAGTATTCAGTATTGTCCCAGGCCATCATTTGAATGCCCATAAATCCTGTTTTAACCGTATTGCCGGTAGCTGCTATCTGACCAATCACAATGTGCCCTGCGTTCGATGACTGATGCCATAATAAAGAAATACCCACAGGCTTATATGCCCCAGTGTACCAATATCCGCTACCATTTGCAGCGGTTCTTATTTGCACCGGCATAGTACCTACGCCTCCTATACCTCCCGTTGATATATGGTCGCTTCCAATTGTAAAGCCGCCAATAGTTCCTTTGGTAAAAGTGCAACTAAGTCCATTTATGTAACCAACATTGATGATATTGGCTCTGATACTATCAGCATCCAGTTTAGTCGCATTGATACTACCGGCAGCAATACGGTCGGCACTCAATACTCCGGTTGTGATGCTTGAAGCATTGATAACGACCGCATTGACTTGATTGGCAGTCAGCGTTCCCGTATAGATGCCTGTCGAACTGATATAGGTTAGCGGATGAGCGGATAAAGTGGAATCATTGCCTTGTGCCAGACCGATAAATCTACGCCTGCGAATCTCTTCCTCAACAGCAACAGTCAAGGTACGAGGAGCAGGAGCATTCACGGTTGTACTGCCACTTTGAAACATCAAATCGGAATTGTAGGCTATTTGCGGACTTGCGGGTATAGGAGACGGGCTGAATTCCGAACTGACCAAAGGCAAATCTGAATAGAGATGATACTTGGCTCCGGTCGCACCACCGCCACGTAAAAAGATGGCGAACATACAACTGTTTCCACAATGCAATGCACCGGCAAACATTCGGCAATAGGTTTCCGACAACTCGTAAATATCCCACGAGTACTCAATTCCTCCCCATCCACCAAAATTAGTTTTCAGATGCAATACAATACCTCCTTTATGAGTGGCTGTATTCCATGAGTCAGGTGCTTGCTCGCTGTATGTTCTTCGTACTACGATTTCTCGTTTAAAGTTCTGGTCACCACCTTTGATAATGACAGGATAATAGGTATTGGCATCTCCGTTAATCACGATGGACTGGTAATACGGATAGCCGAAGTTTGCCTTTTGAGCGTTTGCAATGTCGTTTTTCCATTGCAATGATACGGATGCTCCAAATGTGACATTTCCGATGGCATCCCAAGCGATATTACCACTGGCAACCTGTCCCGAACCATCATTGTTCAACTTCCATTTTGTACCGTTGGTAATCGAACCGTCAGCACCGAGATAAACACTATTCTTGTAAATTTGTGTGCCATTGATAGTCCAACCGGCAATGCGATTTACATATCCCAACTGTACAACCGTGTTTCCTGCTGTATCTGTGGCGAAAAGCCCAAAATCGGTATTGCTATTGTGGTATATTTGTACTCGATTTCCACTGGTCGGACTCGATGATGCCCCATAAACAGCAATACGGTTGTTTGCCTTATCCAAAATAATTTGACCGCCGGAGATAGATGTGGAATTAATAGTCCAGCCACCGATAGTTCCTTTATTTACAGTAAGGGTAAGGGCATTGATATTTCCAGCGGTAATCAGAGTAGCTTTTAACGCATCGACATTCAGCCGGGCGGTGTCAATCGTCCCTGCGGTGATTTGACTGGCATTAAGTGTTCCGGTATAAATACCATTCCCATTGATAAACGTGTTACGCTGGCCATTAATAGAAATTCCTTGCGGAACGCCATTTATTACAATTGTAGATAGTTCCGCGTAAGGTTCGGATGCGCCCAAACCATACATGGAAAAGAGTCCGTTGTTTTTCCCGATTCCCGGAATACCGATAAAAGCAAAAGGGATGCGTTCGTCGGTAACTATCCTGTCACTTCCACCACAACGTTGAATCGCTGTATTCAGTGTTGCGTTTATACGGATGGCATCATAGGAAGTCAAAATGACAATTTTATCGTTGCCCAGTGCATTAAGTGCTGTTGCCAATGTATCACAGTTCGCTTCACTGCCATAAACATCATAGTTCACAGTAGAATTCGCAACCAATGTATCACGGGCAATAACAATCAATGTTAGCCCTCTGGCACTGGTCTCATTAACCGTCGTACCATTCAGCACCACTTTACGGGAAGCAGCATGACTGAACCCTGTACCCCGTACATACAATTTTCCACTGTTGGCAGCATTAGCCGCCGCATTGGTCCATAATAGAGAAACGGAAGAGGAGAATGTAATATTTCCCGCAGTATCCCATGTAATATGACTACCCGCTATCGCTCCGGCTCCTGTTGCATCCAACCGCCATTTCAATCCTCGGATTCCGTTTGAGCCAATGGTAATAGAACCGGAAGCTGCCGTCAGTCCTCCTGATGTGTTGTTTTTCGTTCCTCGAAAAATGGAATCCGCATCCAGCGACCAACCGCCAATTTTCCCTTTGGTTACATTCAAAGTCAAAGCCTCTATGTTCCCTGCTGTAATCAACGTTGCCTTAAGTGCATCAACGTTGATTCGGGCAGCATCAATAGTACCTGCCGTTATTTGAGAGGCATTAATCTTGACCACATTCACCGTATTTGCAGACAACGTACCTGTAAATATTCCACTCGCATCAATATAGGTAGCCCCAACCCATGCTAAAGCAACCGCAGAACCAAACTCCACCTTTCCGGTTGCGGCATTGTACTTGATAAACTCGTTGCCATTACCTAACTGAACATTGCCAGTCGCATTAATTTCAAAGGTCTTCTTTCCGTTGTTGAAACCATAGATACCGTTTACCGTCTCTTTGGCTATCGTTCCTGCTGCATTTTGGGTGCTAAGTACAAACTTACCGATTGCCATACCGGTAAGAGTACCGTTCGCATTCTTCGTTCCTGCAAATATCTTGGGGGTTATCACGCTTTGTGCATCGATCACAGTCTTTCCGCTGTTCCAATCCGCTACCCAATCAAGCTGGTTACTGTCGGTACCGGGTGTTCCCGGAGCACCCGACTTTACTTTGTACCAACCAAAAGAAGCGTTGAGCGTTTGTCCGTTTATAATAACAGGAATGCTAATCGTTCCGGTGTCGGCAAGTGTCGTATTGCTTCCAGAGATGGTAAAGGAAACGGTTTTAGTGCTCTGGTTAACCGTGATGGAATAAAATCCGGTAGGTGTAGCAATGGCTCCAATGCTAAAGTCTGTGACCGGAGCTTCACCACATCGGACAGACAGGACAGAATGAACAGTAAGTGTACTGAGAACCTTTCCAGTATGGTCACACGAAATGGCAGCCTTATCAATGGATTGATAAACTGCATAGGTGTCGGTAACTATCCGGATGGTTATTTGTCCTCTCGCTACTACCGCCATTACTTGCTGATTTCAACAGTAAATGTAGCCGCAACAGAAACCTCGTCACGGGTAACAGTCAATGAGCGACCCGTCTTGACTCCGGCGGTTCCCCAAGCGGTATCTTGTACACCAAGTTTATTAAACTTACGCCAGGTACAAGTAGCCCCCGTAAAGAATGAATCAGGCAGTAGAGCTCCATTTTGCCAACAATTAACGGTCAAATTCGTTGAAGTCAAACCGCTTGTCAGTGTCGTACCTGCCGGGGCGATGATTTCTACCTGATACGGGTCGGACATGTCGGCAAACGAAAGAATATCACTTACGGTCGTATTGTAAGTGCCGGATGCCGCGTCCGTGTCTTTGATTTCACACTTGAACGATTCGAAGTTCAATACTGCCGCTTCCGGTATGGCTATCTCATTGGTAGTAAATCCAGTAATGCCACCAGCATTTGCTGAGGTTATTTCTGTCCATGCGCCACTACCTAATTTGTACCATTTATAAGTCACGTTAGTATTGTCAATAACCGACCCTCTCCACATATCACAGTGTGCTTTAAGAGTCGTTATATCACCGTTCTTGAACACCGTTCCGTTGGGAGCATAAGCGATTGCACAGATGAGTTGTCCGGCATTGGTCGTTTTGGTGTAAGTAATATTTGCTTTCGCCTTGGTTTCTGCGGTCGTGTCAGGGTCTACATAGATCACCTCACACTCCACCTGCAACTGACCCACCGAAGTCATGTTGTTTTTAATAGTCAGCGCATAAGGAGCTATCGTGGCTGCTGTAGCCCCAAAAGTAGCGATTGTCGTTGAACCGTTTATCTTCCAAACCGGAACACCTTTAAGTCTTGAAACCTGATTGGTACCCACTCCCGTAACATACACCTCCGGGGTAATAACCAAAAAGGGCGATGCCGTCCAGTTGGGAACATAGCTTGAGTTTTCTTTGTTGAAAATCTGGGTAGTTGCTACATTACTGCCCAGATATAGGTTGATGGATTTGCCATCGTTAAGATCCACAATGGTAATCTGACCTCTCGATATTACTGCCATATTTCTAAAGTTTTAATTGATAGTCACTTCACAAGTGAACATCGCCCTGCGGAAAATATCTTCATCCGAAATCGTCAGATGGCGACCGATGCCGGTGTGCTGTTCATTCCAAACGGCATCGCCATCCGCATTGAGTGATGTTCTCTTCCAGCAGAATAGGTTATCGGGAATGGTTTCGGTTATTTCTTTTGCTCCTTTATAGACATTGGCTGTTAATGTCGTTGAGATATTCCCATTGATAAAATGATTGCCGTCACTGGTAAATATCTGCACAGAGTAGGCATCCTCTCCGTCATAAAGTTCCACGATGGAGATTTGTCCCCGTGCTATCAGGTTCAACCCTTGATAAATTTCACAGACAAGAGCTCCACGAGTGTCAATGTCTGTTTTAGGAACTTGGATCTGTTTTCCCTGATAATTGTGAATAACTTGTATGCCTTCCGGGTCAAAGAGTTTCCAGCTATAATGGAATCCCGTTCCGGTGGTATCTGTTTCCTTGCCGGAGCGATAAACCAGTGCTTTAGCTTCAATATCATTCTCTCCGTTCTTAATCACAAACCCTTTCGTTCCGACAATATCCACCACAAAGGGGTCAGTCATATCGGTAAAGGTGATAGTATCAAACACGATCTGCCCGGCATAACTGTTACCGATGGTCGTATCCGTGTCCTTGATGGCACACTTAAAGGTCTCAAAATTACGCACGGCATTGGGCGTTATAGTAATCTCATAGGTTCTCCATCCGGCAATAACACCCTGTGGGTAAGTCTCACTAAGAACCGCCCAACCGGGGCCAAGTTGAGCGTCATATAGAGGGGTTGTAACAATAGAGTTAGTTACATAATCCCGTGTTAAGGGGGTGGTTAGGGTAACTGTCTTTGTCAGTTCATCTATCGATTGGATAATATGCTTGTTTGCACCAATCAAATACAATACGCCTCCCGGCACCATATTGGCAACCGAGCGTAAACTGATTGTATAGGAGCCCTTGCTGACAGGAGCCGCCATTTGAACGTTGGCAAACACAGACTCATCACGCACACCCCAACGATACTCTGCATTAGTGCTGTCTATCTGTGCTCCTCGCCACAGGTCGCATCGTGCCGTTAAGTTTTTCGATTCTCCATTTTTGAAGATATTGCCGTCCGGCGCATAAGCCAACGCCATCACCCTTGCACCCGGATTGGTTAGCTGTGAGAATTGGATGTCGGCAGCAATAGTAGTCTCATTACCACTACTGTCGATCCAAATGGCTTGAAAACCATACCGCATATAGGGAGCGTGTTGGCCGATGTGATTAGCTTTAATGGTTAAGTTGTATTTAGCTGTCGTATCACCAATCCAGCAACTGTCTGTTCCCGATATGATTTGTTTCCCGTTTTTATTCCACGACGCAGAGCCCAACTTAATGCCGGGACGCTGTGTCGCCGGATCAGCGAGCTGACCAATCAAGTCACTGTCTCCATAGTTGCTAATAAAAAGTGAAGGGGTCAATATCAGGTTTGTATGAGCCCAGTTTGGCATCCATGTGCGAGTTTCTTTATCATATATCTGTGTGGTGGATAAATTCGATGAAACAAACGCACGAATATTTGATGGTTTGGCTTGGGACAGTATCTGGTCTTTGGCCTCATCGTCCAGTTCTCCCCAACGAATAGTGATATCTGTCAGTTCAATATCGTCCAGTGTCCATTTGAATTTCCCTCCGGCAAAATACCCCGTACCATCCGGCTTGATGATAAATGAACCGTTGCGGGAGCTGATAGAGCCATCCTCGTTCAACCTTAATAGCGGATTTTGAATGGTACCACCTATACCGCCTTTGTTGAACCACGCTCCATAGTCCTCTACATAGGACAAATGTTCATCGGTGGGTTGGTATTGTGAAGCGTTATTGCCACTTTCGAGTTGGGGAGCGGTCAAGAGCAGATTTGTAAGAGATGTTTTGAATCGGATATACATTGCCTCTTGCCGGGAGTCTTGAACGACAAATGAGACCTTATAACGCCGCCACTCTCCTGCAATATCTATTTCAACATCTTGGATATAGTGCTCGTCTTGATAGAAAGCAATCCTTCCTTCCGTTCCCTTTACCCATATCGAAAAGGTATATCGTTTACCGATACGTTCCATGCGCCAGGCAGAGGATTGTACACATAGTTCTGTATCTCCACCCGTACAAACGACATCGCCAATTCCTGCCGGAGCAACCTCTTGCACAACTATTCCCCCAGAGAACTGTGCGCCAATTGAATTAGCAATCACGTTCTTGTGAATCTTACCCACATAAAAAGTAGAGGCGAATCCGTTTTCATCACCTGCTGTTAATGTTCCTGCAATGTTCACATTGCGGGTAGCGTATAGGTTTTGAAAGTAAGCCCCATAGCCCTCCAATAAGCCGAACACCGGGTCAATGATCCCTGTAATCTTGCCGATACGTGCTTTGGTCGAATCTGCGAAGGTGGCGATTCTCGACAATCGAACAATATTCAAATCTGAAATCTCGCACCAGTCATCACCAGTTAGCTCCGGAGCAATGGTTAGTTGACGGGGATATTGCCCAGGATAATCAATCGTGATAAGGGATAGCTTGTATTGCCAGTCGGTTGAGATATCCACCATGTCTGTGCCATCCTCTTCACTGCCGTCGGTATAACCAAAAGCGAGGGGCACATCTGCCTGAGCTTTCGATGCTCTGACTTTGTAAGCAATGACCATTCGTTCGGGATTTCTAACCGTGCCGTTGACAGGGAATTTAAACGATTTCCCGGCTGTGATGCGTTTAGGCTTTTCTTGAAGGTACAGTGAATGCTCAGTCGCCATACCGTCAATTACATCCATATAAGGCGATTCCGAATCGGATGCGGTCAGGTAAAGCGCACCACTTCGATTGCTATTGAAAAGATTGGTAACACGTACAAAGTCGAGTAGTTCTCCCTGCTGAGGTTCATCGCCCTCAACTAACGCTCCGATAAAATAGGGGGACTCTTTCTCCCTGACAATATCGCTACCCGTTTCAAGTACAATCATCAACGAATAAATCAGGTTGGGATTGTCGAAGTACTGACGGCGTACCACATCACCAACTTGTAATCCCTGAGTCTTTTTTGATTCGGGGTCAATGAGTATTTTGTATTTTGAGTAACTGTATAATGCCATTCTCTAAGTTGTTCTATATAGAGAATAGCAAGAAATTGATGATATGGTTTATCTTTAGAGCAAGATGTAATGTCTCTATGTACCAATACGAATAACGGATGAAAATAGATTTTAAGATTATTGCGATTATTCTTTTTAAAGATTGTATTTGTACTTTCCACTAAAAAAAATGAATGCCAAAGAATTGCTGACACACTGCTGTCAGTTGACCGATGTAATTTTGCATCGTGATTACAAGACAAGTATAAACTTTAAAAATCAAAAAAATGAAACTTACACCCCACTTTACATTTGACGGTCAAAGCGAAGAGGCACTAAAATTTTACAGCGTAGCACTAAATGGTGAAATTATCAGCCTAATCCGTTTTTCGGATATGGAAAACAGTTGTTGCAGCTCGGAAAAATTAAAACCTGAAGACCAAAAGCGAATATTGAATGGTTGTCTGCAATTCGGTGAAAACACCATTTATTGCTGCGACCAAATGCCGGGTCAGACACCAACTCAAGGAAATAACGTAATGATGGATATCACCCTGTTGGATAAAGCGGAGATACAACGAGTATTTGAGACCCTGTCTGAGAGTGGTAATGTTATTATGCCTTTGGCTCCTGCGGCGTGGACTCCTCTCTACGGAATGGTTATCGACCGCTACGGAATCTATTGGAACATTATGCAAAAGTAATTGAATCAAAAGAGTATGAGAGCCTATGTACTTTCATACTCTTTTATTACCTTTGTATTGTTGTTAATGTGATATGAATGAATAAAATAGAGAGACTTTCCGGCATATTGATCAAGTTACAGAGCCGTAAGTTCATCACTGCGTCTCGGATTGCCGATGAGTACGGTGTAAGTTTGAGGACTATCTATCGGGATTTGCGTATTCTCGAACAGTCCGGCGTTCCCATTACTGCCATTCCCAATGTAGGTTATTCCCTTGTTGACGGATACCGGCTTCCTCCGTTGATGTTTACAGAGGATGAGGCGTTTTCGTTTCTTATGGCTGAACGTCTGCTCAGTGAACAGTCGGATGAGAGTACCTATCTTATCTATAAATCGGGAATGGATAAAATACGCACAGCACTGAGGGTTGCCGAACGCGATGCGTTGGAGAACTTTGAGGAGAATGTCGGTGTATTAAAACATACGGACGCGATTGTCTACAAAGGGTGTTCACATATTCTATCTCCGTTGTTACAGAGTATTCGCAATAGAAAGAGTGTATTGATGGATTACCGGGCTGGATATACCAAAGAGAAATCATCTCGCCGTGTAGAACCTGTGGGGCTCTATTTTATGAACAATCAATGGTATCTATTGGCATGGTGTTGTCTGAGAGATGATTATCGCACGTTCAAACTCACCCGTATCATTTCGGTATCGCAGACCGAAGAGCCTTATACACACAAACACCCATCGCTCAAATCACTGCTTGGAAAAATGTATGCCGAGGATATCGTGTACAAAGTAACTATCAAAATAGAAAAAGAAGCTATGTATCTCGCCAGAGGGAATCGTTACCATAGACTTGTAGAAGAGACCGAGTACGACGATTATGCGATTTGCCATTATCACACCTTTTCTCTCGAACTTTTTGCACGGTGGTATCTTTCATTTGCGGACAAAGGACAAATAATCGAACCAGTAGAATTGAAAGATATTGTCAAAAAACTGATAGATAGTATAACTTCTTATGGTTTTTAAAATAACTATTTTCAGTTGACTATTCATTAGGATATGTCTATCAGCTAACTTTCACGACGCTGTCGCCACTGCAACTATCGCTCACCCAGAGTGAACCATTGGTGGCACTGTTTTTCTGTACTTCCAACTCGTAAATCCGCATCTTCTTGCGAATGGTCAATTCATCGAAAGTAGCAGCGCTACTACCTGTTGTCAGATTCTTTAATACAGCCCACCCATAACCAGCGAAACCGGATGAAAATCGTTCCGAACCCAAGCTGTCAATAAAGTAGGCGTTTCCGAAATGCTTTATGCCATCTGTCGCAGACATCAGGTAATGCTCGCTGGAAAAGTATAGGTGCTTATCGGTTAGTCTGGTGAATGAACCGTCGATGCCGAGGTGTTTTTTGGATTCTACCGGTTTGTCAAAAGTGATAAAATCACTATTCGTGTCGATGTACAAGGAGATGGAGCCGGATTCCGGCAATTGATAGACCGAAGAGGATTCCCTAAAACCCATCGTTGCCTGATGAGACTGCTTGCTGAAGATAAGCTCCCTGCGATTTCCGCTTAGACTCACACCATCTGCAAAAGCAAATCGTAACTTTTTATGCAGAATTACTCCTTCGTCCCCATCACTCACCCGATAAGTGGAAAGTAGATCCGCACCGTAGTTATGGGCAACCCTCAGCGAGTCGGGGAAGTAAGCACCACCATATTTGGTAATAAGCATATTATCCCCATCAATATCCCATAGACCGGCAAAGAGTTTTATCTTCTGTGTACGTTCGCTTCCCAGGAGCAAGTTGCCATAGTCACATGACAAAGCAACATCGGTTTCATTTGCCCGAATCAATACGGGAGAGCTACCAATCTTCACTCCACAGTTGGTGGCAATGTTCAAGAAACCTTCCAATAGAGCACCATCGGCTACAACTGAAAGAATCTCTTTACCGGCAAAGCCCAGTTTTACCCCATAGATGGCAGAGAGCTCATCAGATAGAGTGGTCTTACCCTTAACCTTCAACTCACCCTCAACCGCAGCATCTTTCATCGACCAGCGAACGGTTGAGAGATTGGCATTACCGGCATGATATACCTCTTTGCCCTGAACATAAACAGCCGTACCTGAAATAACAACGCCTTTTGCTTTACTCTCTCCGAAAACCATCTCACCCCGACTAAGCAGAGTCGATGAGCCAAAAGACAACAACGAGTTTTCAAGGTAAGCTGTTCCGTCAGATGGCGTATATCTCAATAACTGTTTGCCACCGATATAAAGGTTACTGCCACCGATACGAATATCACCATAAACTTGTAAGCCATAAACAGGCGTTACACCGTCATCGGCAATCTCACGATAAGTTTCCAGTAGCCGTACATTTCCCATCCCTGCCTCAAAACCATAGTTAGCCCGGAGGGTTCCGGTCATGTCGCCGCCTGTCTTTTTCAGATAGCCAAGCAGTACACCGCCATCTGTACCATCACCTTCTCCGGCGACAGCTCCCGCTATCGCTTCGGCAAATCCGTAAGCGGTATTACGAAGACGAAGTGATGTATTGTCCCCCTCTTCAATGCCGTATGGGTTTTCAGGACTTTTCTTATCCTGAGCATTAAAGAAATTATGGTATAGCTGGCTATATATAGCATAGCACAGACTATTTGGGTCTAAGTTCCCGATGTCTGGAAGTAGTGCGATACTCATTTCGTGTAGGCGGTTTTAGACAGAAACTTCTGGATTTTAGAAGCAAGTGAAGGAAAGTTCGGGCAGTTGATGGCCGGCATGGTTCCCATCAGTGTGGGAGTCATAATCTTACTGCACTCAGTGATAAATTCGAGCATTAACTGTGCAAGCTCATTTCCAAGGACCAGCGGTTCGGTTGCTTGCTCATCCCCGATAGTTACTTTGTTGTCCGCCACTACTACCGTAGTACTGTTTACCTTTTGCTCTATCTTATCTGCCAACTGATTAACCTGGGATTTATCAACCTTTTGAGCAATGGATTCCGGTGTTACTGTGATTTCTGCCTGTTTGTCGTTCTTATTCTTGGCTATGGTCTTAATCTCCTCCACCGTGTACTTGGTCGAAGTTTCATTGCCTGTCTTCTCTAACTCATCGTAGTCGGGTGAGTCGTTGCTTTGGGGATCTAACTCCTCGGTTTCGGCCACGCCGACAACCGTCTCCTTGTGAGAAAGCAGTTGGATAAAATCGGCATGAGAGAAATTCAGCACATAGGCATATTTTGTAGCGGCATCGGTTACAATGGTTACATCCGAAAAAAGCGTTGGAATAATCAAAAAACCACCGGAGTTATCTTTCACCCCGGCGAGCAATACGCCCTGATGGGTGATCGGTTCGCTACTAGCAGTTTCATCCGGAAACTCCCTCACGTCAATCGTGCCACACAGTTCTCCATCTTCGTGTATCTTGGCGACATAACCGTGTATCATGCGTGCCGTACCAACACCTCCCGTACCACTCTCTGACATGTTCACTCGCTCAATGCTACGCCCCAATGCTATTTTGCGGATAGCTTCACCAATCATCCGCTGACTATTCTTTGATTCCATAAATTCCTTTTAGGGATAGAATAGTCATTTATGTGAAGATAAGATTAAGAGTTCACCGAGATTATCTTGATGTTCAAACAAAGGTTTGCAGTTTCATTTAGAGCATAGAAATAAACTAAAAGTATACTGTTGCAAAATAAATATAACCGATTTGTTTGTAGAATGGAATTATACTTGCTATCTTTGCGGTTAGAAATTATTTATAATAATACACCGTGAGTATAGATACTTCAAATAAACTTAACCGCTTATTGCAATCGGAACAGCAGGGGAAACTCTTTTTTTCGGCCTATCTGCAAAAAAAAGGTTACTCTAATCAGTTACTTAAGCGATATCGTAGTTCAGGTTGGTTGGAATCGCTCTCAAAGGGGGTGATGTATAGAACCGGAGGGCAACTTCGCTCTTTTGGAGCAATTGCGAGCTACAACGAGCAAATGGGTAAATGTTTACATGTCGGAGCTCATTCGGCATTAGAACTCTCCGGATTCAGCCACTTTGTGCCTATGGGTAGGCCGCTTCTTATGGTTGGACATCCTGTTTCTGAAGTTCCTCCAAATTGGTTGAGAACCTGTGTCTTCGAAAGGGAACTGCAATTTTTCTCCACCAATACATTTTCAAAACCACAATTTTTCAATCGAATAGAAGAGGGGTTTGAGATAGCGATAGCCGCTCCGGAGCAAGCTTTTTTAGAGTGTCTCTTGCTGACACCTACACACTATACCTATATGGACTTATACTATATAATGGAGCAACTGACAACGCTCAGGCCAGAGGTATTACAATCTATGTTAGAGAATACCGATAATCTCAAAGTTAAGCGTATGTTCCTCTATATGGCTCAAAAGGCAGGACACTACTGGTTTGAAATGTTAGATAAAAGTAAAATCTATCTCGGTACATCAAAATATCAACTATCGAAAAACGGAGTCTATATACCTGAATACAAAATAACAGTACCAAAAGAGTTATACGACTATGAATGAATTGTACAAACAGCAGGTAGGATTGCTTATCAGAATTATACCTCTTATCTACCCTATTAAAGAGTTTGCCGTACATGGCGGAACGGCTATTAACCTATTTGTTAGGGATTTGTCCAGATACTCGGTCGATTTGGATATAACATACCTACCTTTAAAAGAGCGCGAGGAGAGTATGGCCGATATTAACCGCATTCTGCTTGAGTTAAAAACAAGTATAGAGAAAGCTATTCCTGGTATACGCGTAGTCCCTAAACCTGCCGTATGGAAATTACTTTGTACGAAAGACGGAGCTACAGTAAAGATTGAAGTGAATGGTACTAAGCGTGGTATTATTGGAGAAGTAGAAGATAGAGAACTTTGCCCGAAGGCACGAGCTGAGTTCAATATGAGTTGCCGGGCTAAGATCGTTCCTTTCTCTCAATTATATGGAGGTAAAATATCTGCCGCTTTGAGTCGCCAGCATCCACGAGATCTGTTCGACTGCAAATATATGGAACTGGAATCATTTAGTGATGTGAAAAATGGGGTGATATTTTGCCTACTCGGAAGCGACAAGCCGATAATCGAATCGTTACAACCTAATCCGATAGACCAAAGTGAAGCCTTGAAAAGTCAATTCAAGGGAATGACTGATACTACTTTCGACTATGAAGATTTTGAGCAAGCAAGGGTTGATTTGATAAAACAGGTAAATGAGAGTATGACTACCGAAGACAAAGAGTTCCTGCTTTCCTTTGAACGTGGTGAGCCCGATTGGAGTAAATGCTGCGCGGGAAACTTGAGCCTTTTTCCGTCAGTTAGATGGAAGCTGCAAAACATATTAAATCTAAAAAAAAGTAATCCTCAAAAGTTTAATGTAGGAATTGAGAAACTGTCAAAACACTTAACTCTATAAGTTTTTTTTCTCAATACCACCTATGTTCCCGGAGACTTTGATATCCGATAAGGAATAGTTATCTTTTGTCTATACCCACTTGTCCCAAAAGTGGTAGTGACCTCTTCCACAAGATAAATTCCATTTTTGGAAGGGTTGCGATCATCAATCAGTTCCACTTGAACGGCAGTGTTCAGTGCCAAATCACCGAACAAAGTTAAGTGTCCGGTAATGCCGTTCAGGTTGTAATTACGAAAATATTCTATCGTCTCTTCAACCAACTTGTCAGAGTTGATTTTCATGTTAGGCGACATATACGGCACAATCGTGTAAGTACTCAAATCGACCTTGGTCTTGGTATTAGTACCTTCGGCAGTTGTATTGCCTGTCACCTTATGGGTCTTCTTGCTAATTTGAGTGGCATTGACGGTCTGGAACTCTTTACTTCCTTTGACTGCCGGGGCATATTCAGGATTCATGCGTACCGTAACTTCAAAAAACTTCTCATCCGCACCCAATGCCTTGCCTGTGACAGCCAGAAACTTCGGGTCGGTCTTCACAATTTTCAAATCATTGTTCGCAACGTGGTAGTTGAAATAGATTTTGAAAGGCTTCGCCTCGCTATCCTTCGGAAAAACGGGTTGGCTTTTGGATGATGAGTACGGACGGCCAATGGCAATGGTCGGCATATTGTCTGGTGAGTTTTCATCATATTTCAAAAAGCAATATACCTTATATTTGCTCCATTCAGACAGAATGTCAGCAACTGTAAAGTTATCGGTAATCTTCACCTTGCCTATCTGAATATCAAACCGTTTTGTGTCAGAGTGAATCTCAAAGCCTGTATCTTTCAGTAGTCCGTACTTTTCGCCCAGTACGTCGTTCACACTAACCGACGCTTTGGTCTCAAACTTGGGAGCCTGTTTCAGTTTCAGTTTATAAGCCATATTCTCGCACTGAATCTCAAACTGGCTGTCGGAATTATAAGCGGAGATATACCCGTCAAACATATTCTTCAACACACCGTTGTAGCCGAGCTTGATATTCACCCGTTGCCCGATACAGAACGAAGTTTCATTCATGGCTTGCTGCGAGGTGCGCTTTTCAACGATTACCCCGTCCTGCATAATCTCGGTTGTAATCCTACCGGCATCCTTGCCCTCAATGGTAGCATTTCCTATGAGGGTACTCTGATAGACCGTTCCCTTGGGAAAGACAATCTTCGCCGTACCTATCAGTTTTTTATAACTTTCTTCAATCTCTATCTCCTGTACTTCGGTCAGTACGATGGGGTTCTGTATTGCCATCGGATTACTGGGATCAGCATCTCCGATGGTAATCCGGCAGCATAAAACATCCAACATATCTATACCCATAGTTTCGAGATTTTAAGCAGTGATGACGGGTCGATAGTTTCAGCACCCAGTTTGGCATACTTGATCCACTTGTTTGAATGCTTGATGGCAACATCCACTTTCTCCTCAGCAGCTATTTTCAACTGTATGCTCTCCGAAGGCTCTACCGCTATACACGAAAGCGTGTAAGGTTGGATATTGCGACAATCCGTAGCCGGAAGCGAATAGTTCAAGATAATCAGTTTGTCAATGTTGAATTGACGAAGAACCGTGTTATCACAGTCAATCACACCTTTAAACTGCATCAATTTCAAGAACTTCGATACTTCGGCTTCCGGATAAACATCGGGGTACTTGCTTGTAATTTTCCCATTGATGGATATTTCCAAATCACCACCCGATATAAACTCCTTACGGGTATAATCACGTCCCTGAACCTGTGTCATCAGGATATTATTCTTACTGCTGACTTGCACCACAGGCTGCAAATCGACAAACTCTACCAACCCATAATTGCTGTTGGCTTCTACTTTACCGCTTTTCGAGTTGAAATAGTTTCCCTCACCCGATATGACCAGCTCCAGATAGTCTGCCACCACACGTCCGACAATACTATCCGAATAACTTTTTTTCTTAGCGACGGCCTGTTGTTCGGAGATAAGCTGGTAGTATTGCCCGGTTTTGTTGGCAATGCTGGTCTGAGATTTGGTTTGCAGGTATTTATCACGTTCTTTTTGCTCCCAGTATTGCAGGAAACGTGGATATGAGCGCAACGCCCCGTATGCCAACTGGGAAGTTGTCTGAATCAAGGCTCGTTTTAATACCTCCCTGTCTTTCGAGAAGTAGTGAACCGCTCCGTCTTGAAACTCCGCTAGCCCCATACCAATAGCACGTCGGGCAGCATTACTGATATAGCCGCCCAACGAACCATTACTGATGATTCCACCACTTAGCAGAACCGATTTACCTATATTCCATAATCTACTCATATTCTAAATTTTATCCGTTCCACGATGCGTCGAAGTCATGCACCACATCAATCAGTGCCTGTGCCATTTGCTCTTTCAGATTCTGTATCTCCGGTGATTGCCCGTTTTCCGATTTGAGTAACTTAATAGTTTCGACACTAAGTAGATTAGTGATATTGACGATGACTTGTTTAGGTGCAGCCGACGAAAGTTTCCCTGTTCCGGAGTAGTTACCGCCTGCCATGCCGTCATCGGGATCACCGGAGTTATAGGTGATGCCGTTGGCATTGAAAGGTTGGGGATCTGCCATGTCCGGCTCATTGGAATAGAGCGAACGGGTAAACCCGGCTTTCTTCATAATGTTCTCGGCTATTTCTGCCGAACCGCCCCATGTCTGACGAAGGGAGGCAGTGAACTTCACGACCTTATCGTGTACCTCTTGGTAGTCGGCCAGCGCATCTTCTCGTTGCTTGTCTGTGGCATTCTTGTCCAAGGTCTTTTGAACCCAGTTGCCATTTTTGTCTTGAACAAATCCATTCTGTGCAAGCAGGTCGAATTTAAAACCTCCCGATGCCATTGCCGCCTGTGCCGCAGCCTGTGAAGACATAATCTGACGATAACGGGTTGCTATCAGGTTGATTTGAGGAACCACTGTGCCATTCATATACTGGGCATAGTGCGGAAGCTTATGGGCATCAGAGTCTTTTAAGTCGCCAATGCCTTTTTTGTAGGTAATGTTCCCTGCTTTGTCTTGTGTCCACAGTGTACCATCCGGCTTGGGTGTGTCTTGTCCGAAAGACTTTTGTATGTTCTGGATAAATGCCCCGATTTCAATATCTGTTCGGGCTTTCCCCAATGCGGCATACGCTGAGTTTACACGAGCCTGGCTATCCTTACGGGCAAGAGTCAATATCGCACTGCGTGTATCGTCCTGCCGGGCATCCGCAAAAGAGTACCGATCAATAGAAGTGCCTCCGTATTCAGCTTGTCCGGCCAGAGCAAATGGGTTTAAGAACGCTGCCCACCAGTTACCGGTAAAGGCTCCAATCTTATGTCCAGATGACTCTTCGATCGTTTTTCCGGCAGTCAATTCATCAACCGCCTTCTTTGCATCCAACGCATTCTGGTAGGTTTTGGAAAGAGAGGCGTTCAGTGCATCGATAGACGGATAGCGATATTTCTCATTGGCGACTATCTCTTCCAATACAGCATCCTTGGCTTCTTTTACCTTCCATGTTTTGTAAGCGACCCAACCCAAAGCTCCAATCAATCCCGCGATACCGACTGTTGCCGCGACTGCTCCGGCACCTAAAGCACCAATAGAAGCACTTGCTCCAATCAATCCGTTGCCGGTAGCTACCTGAGTGGCAAATAATCCTAATCCGCTACGCCCGGCAATGCCTCCGGCACCGGACATCAATGCCTGAGTCATAGCTCCTTTTCCCGTTACTCCGGCAGCACTCAGAGCCGTAACGATAGACCTTTTGTTGGCAAAAGATAATTTACCTCCTCCCAGTCCGACCAAAGAAGAAATCATTTGAAGTCCCGAACCTGCGACCGACTGCTTGCCGATGTAACCCAAGGCTACACCAACGTTCGTCAGGGCTCCCGCAAGTTTAAAAAGTCGCGTCGCTACAAATCCGGTAAAAAACAAAGGCTCTATCCAATGGAAATTGCGTGTAAACCAAGTTGCGACATTCCCAAGCAAAGACAGGATATTAAGTATGGATTGACCGATAGAGGCCAGTCCTTTCGAAAACTCTGCTGTTTTGAATTTTTCCAAGAAATCCCGGAGAGTTGTTTTGATGACAGGCTCCAATGTGTCATATCCCTTCATAAACGACTCGGAAAATTGAGAAGTGACCTGAGCCCAGAGCCCCTTGGTATTGTCCTGCTTCACCTTCGCCAATTCTGAAGATATACCATGTGAGCCGCTATTTTGCGTGGTAAGAGTACGGAGTTGATCGTAGTTACGGACAAACATCATTGCAGCGTTACCACCGATTTTGCCAAAAATAGCCTGCATATCACCCATTGTTGCACCTTTGGCATTCAACTCCTCGAAAATCTCTGCTAACGGGCGCAGTTTCTCAACCTGTTTGCCATAGATGTCACGATACTCAGTAAACTTCATACCCAATCGGTCAAGGGTCTTCTGGGACTCTTTGGTAGGTTTGGCAAAACGGGTCGCCATCGCACGCAAAGCAGTACCGGCCATAGTACCTTTGACACCCATGTTTCCTAAGATACCGATAGCCGCCGAACTTTCGGAGAACTCCACGCCAGCCAAACGCATATAACCTGCTGCCATTTTATAAGATTCAGCCATCTCGATCACATTCACATTCGAACGGGAAATAGTCGAAGCCAGAATATCGGCAACTGAATTCATGCTGTTACTCTTTATGTCATACCCGGCCATAATGTTAGTGGCAAGGTCGGCTATTTGGGATACATCATTATCGCCTATGAGTGCAAGGTTGGTGATTGGTCGGATTGACTCATTGATGGTCTCTATACCCATACCAGCCATTGATAGGTACTTGACCGCTCCGGCGACCTCAACAGCAGTAAACTTGGTCTCAACGCCGATTTTACGAACATAGAGAGCCATCTTCGCAAAACGATTTTCAAAGGTGGTCAAGTCATTATCGGCTACACGCAGAATACTCTGAGCCGAAGTCATTATGTTGGAATACTCAACCGCCTGAGTAATCTGACTGCGCATCATGCCATACATAGCGTAGGCATTGAACATGTGCATCATCGGCAGGTTACGGATGGACGGGGTACGAACATATTGCAGACGGTTAATGGCCGCCCGCTGTTTGTTGGTTTGTCCAAGTGTGGCTGCTCGTTGTTGCTGCCTTACTGCCGTTACTGCCTGTGCCGCACTTTGCTCTTGTCGTCGGGTCTTCTCACGGATAGCTTTGGCAGCTTCGGCTTCCGCACGCCGCTGGTTTGTTTCATTGCTTCTGGCAATACGTTGACGATCCCATTCCTTGCCTTTAGCCTCAATAAGGGCTCGCTGCATATTCAGTTTGGCAGCCTCATCAGCACGGGCGAACTCAGATTTCTGTGCCCTGAGCGCACGCCCGGTTATAAGCCTTTCCTGCAATTTATCCGATACTGCCTGCGGCATCACATAATCCCGCTGAGGATTATAGACAAAAGGCGGTTTGATATGATTTGGAGCAACGGTTGTTGTTCCTTTGCCGGGAGACCCCATACCGATACCGAGAGTCATCTTTGAGGCTCCTTTTATCTGATTCATCAAAGCAAGGATTTCCTGAAGACGCTGCTTGGCGACATCGGTTTTGATATTAACCTCTCTGCCTTTCTCAAGTGAGACCAGTGCAGCATTGATTTTGCCAACCACTTTAGTGATGCTCTTCTGGCTATCCATCATCGTCCGCACGGAGTCAGCAGCACTTTTGTCAATAGCCGCCTTTCGCTCCTCTGCCAACTTTTTATCCAAGAGCGTCTTAGCTTTGGCTTTTATCGTCTTGGAATCCAAAGGCTGACCGGCATTGATGGTCAGATTGATTCCTTTGGATAATTCCCCTATTTCGGATAGTAAGGTTTTGACACGGGTAAGTTTCTCTTCGGTCTTACTCGTCTCAATATTTACTTTAAAGTTATAATCCCGTTTTTTGCCGCTCTTGGTCCGAAATACCCTATCAATCTCAGACATCATGTTCTTGATGTTCGTAAGTGCAGGGGTAATGTCGTTTTTCGCTATCAACAAGCTTTTTACCGCATTGGCAAAATCTTGAACCTGTCGCGTACCTTGAGTGGCTTCTACATCTATTTTATAACTGACCGTATAATTTTGTTCTTGGGCCATAAGTCTGATTTTGGTGTAGAATAGCCCCAGAACATCAAATCCGATTAAAAAAATAAGCCCCCGTCAGAATTGTCCGACAGGAGCTTGGCAAGAGTCAATTAAGGATTTTGTGTTTGTGCAAGAAATGTGTTACTCACGCGACTCATGGTCATCTGCTGATGTAGCCATAGAGCCTCCTCGGAAAGCATTGCAAACTCTTCATCCGAGATGTCATTTAAGTTCACGCCGGGAAAGTAGTGGCGGATGTAGATAATCCGCTGACGGATGCGTTGCTCGTCGCTTACTTCCCAGCTTTGGATAAACCCACCAGTGTACTTTGACGGGTGGTGATGATTTCAGACAACTGTCCCATCAGGCCGAACAGAAACAGAGATTCGTTATCTACGAGCTCTTTATCTCCGTCGATAAAGCAGTCTTTGGCAAGGGTACGCATCGCTGTGACCTCATCCTTCTTTGAGGCAGCCATGAATTTGCTGAACTGTGGGAATGTAGGTTCGGCAAGATAAGCCACGTATAGTTCTTTTTCTTCGCAGTCCGTATCGCCGAAGACTACCATCGGATAAACCTTACGCAGTTTCTTTTCTGCTTTCAATTCCAATGCTCTTTTTCTGATTTGCTCCTCTTGGATCAGTGTCAATGATTTTTCTTCCATGATTTTGAATATTAATGTTCACTCTCAGAGTAGGAGTATGTTTTGCAAAAGGTTTAGAGCAAGATGAATTTCCCTTTGATACCACAGCTTTTCAATATCTCGCTATTGACTTCATTGAAAGAAATCAAGCATGATGGTGCTCCGGCTGTACCGCCACGTTCGCCCGTTACATGATGAAACGATAATCGCCCCTTGATAAAGAGTATCGAATGTGCTTTCTTAAAAATGAGTTCCTGAAAGAGCTTGGTTTCTGTTCTGGAAAAAGTTAAAGCAATGGCGTTTTTATGTTCGACACATCGCTCTATAAACTGAATGATAAGCTGAGTATCATAGGGTGGGTTCACCCAGCATCTTCCAAACCACGGTTGCTTCAATCCGTCATCCTCGATTGTGTAATGTTGGGTTGCTGTTGGCCAAGGTCTGTTTATCGGAGCGCAGGGGTCTAAATCAAATTGCCCAAGTTTAGCTAATAGTTCCGGTGGAGTCAGCCATTGATTCTTACCTGTCGCAGAATTGCCTTCAAAAGTTACATTCATTCTAATAATGTGTTTATGTATACCCAGAATAGCCCTTGTTGCATAATTTGGTTGATTTTAAAAGACCGCCACTCTCACGAGCGACGGTCTTCAACCAATAAAATTAAAACGATGAACAAAAAGTGTATCAAACTTTCACAGATAGAATAGGCATTATTTTCAGAAAAGTTTAAATCGTATCGCCATCGCCAATCTGGATGTCAAACGGGTTCAAATCGAACTCCTTTGTGATGTTCGTATCGTCCTGCTGGCTCTCCATACCATCCTCTGCAAAAATACACCCCTTAAGTGTGACGGTGGTAGTCGCCCAGTCATCCGATGCCATTGGATTGGCAAACGACACGATCAAGTCAAACTCACCAATATCCATCAATGAACCATAGGTAGATCTAAGCATCTGTTGAGTGGCATAATCCATCGTGATTGATGCGGTATAGGAGATATTTCCGAAACCACGTGAGACAGGCTTTCCTCCCATACCGTAGTTTGATTCAATCTTACGTTTCTTGTTCCACTTGATTCCGGAGACACCCTCAAGCGTGGTACTTCCTTCCTCGATTCCAAGGGCAGTCGATGAGAGGGTAATCATTGACCATGAGTAAGCTACATTATTTATAATTGCCATATCATTAATTATTTAGCGGTTAGTGATAAGCCCTCCTCAACATAAATTTTCGTTGCCACACCTACCGGAACAATCACATAGGAGATACGCAGCGTGTCATCAATGAGCACGTTCTGGTTTGCGTCAATATTGACAGCATAACCACTGATCTCCTGAGCCGCTTGCATCTTAGCAAGGATATCACCGATGAGGGTTTTAAAGGCTGAAATCTTAGATGGAGCAAGGAAGCCTGTTGCTGGATTGACCATTAGAGGTGAGTTCACATAAGGCAGTAAAGTGGCACGCACGGAACGACGGCTCTTATTGATAGTACGATTTCGGGCAATAGTTCGATAGTCCCCAATTGAGCAAGTTTGGTCTTTGCTGATGTAGATGCCGTTCTCACGTCCGGCATACTTCATCGGGAAGATGTAGCCTTTCTCATCCAAGTCATCAAGCAATACCGGCGACAACGATTCGTACATATTCAGACTTACAAACTCATCTCCTCCGGTCAGATTAATGTCTCCGAAGCCTAACTCAATATCTTGGAAGTCATCATCAAAGAGGTTGAACATCTTAACCCAAGCCACCGATTCCTGAACATTTGCACGAGCAACAGCTCCCATCATCGCGCCGATAAATCCTACCGGAGTGTTGTTCACATTGCGTTTCTGCATCGTCAACACCTTCGAACTACGAGCCTGACCGAAAATAACACTGATACGACTCGACTCACAGATAGCGGTCGGGATCTTATTCAAGTCAATCTGTTTACCCTCGCTCGTGCTACTACCTGTATTAGACGGGTTAGCCGAAAGCACTATTGACAAAGGTTGATGCTGGTCAGCCATTGCCACCGCTTTGCCATTGAGGGTTTTAACGATATTGAGGTTGTACTTTTCCTCTGCACCGTTCAACTTCCACAGGGGTTGTTCTGTCCATATACCAAGCTGGTTAATGGTTCCTCCGGCTACTCGCTGCATCGCATCGATAGCGTCCCATGAAGCCGAACAATCAGCAAACATCACGTAGAGTTTGCCGTTACCATCCACATTGCCGGACATACGGAAAAACTCACGGATATGATACGCAGGAATGCCATGTAGGAAATTGACGTTGTTCTCGTCATCCTCTGTGGTTTCTATGCGCTCAATGATACCAAAATCCTTAATCGCCGATTTGAAATTCGTTACATACAGGACATCGTTTAGTTTAAGTTTACTCTCATTGTTCTTTCCGTACCCGGCAGTGAAGAGTTCGGGTTGGAGAGAAACATCGAAGAGCAACCCGGTCACTTTTTCCTGACCGGATACACCGCTGTACGGGATATTCCCGTCAACGTCTTTTATGATTACATTTCCTAATGCCATGATTTATTTTTTGTAAAAGGGGTTTTTATAAAGTACCGCATTACCTCGGATTAATTTGGGGGTATCAGCGGTAAAGGCTCCTCCGTGTTTGTCCACGTACAGGGATTCATTCATCGGGAATGATTTGAGTACATCAAGCGTGTAGCTATCCGGTTCTTCTGCCACCGATTTCTTTTCCCCTTTTTCAGGGGAGGGAGCGGGTGCCGGTGCTGTCGCAGGTTCCTGTTGGGATGTGAGAGCTGTGGTATCTGCTTCTGCTCCCAGAAAGGCCTCGGCTCCCTCTATCGGAGCCGCATTTTCTTCTATTTGATTTTTCTGTTTAGCCATGATTCTTCTGGATTTGAAAAAGGGAGATGGAGATTGCTCCACCTCCCCGTTGATGAATGATAGTGAGTCTTAGACAGTCTTCTTGTAGGCAGTGTGGACTACGATTTCACCCGGACGTACAAGGTTGATATCCATCTTCATGCGCATTTGAAAGAAGAAGAGTTCAGAGTTGGATTGCAGGCGGTCAATCTTCAGAACCTCCGCATCATTCGCATAGTCAACGCCCATCCAAAGATTTGATTCCATGCCGGTCGAGAACTCACCCAGGACGATGGTGTGCTCAGGGATGCCGACAATCGGAATGATGCGCTTGCCTTTAAAGCGGTAGCGGTTCACCTCGGTATTTTCCGAGTATTTCACCTGCTTATCGGAAATATACTGGTCATAAGCGTCCCACGCATCCCAGCCAATCACAAAGGCAAGGCTGGTCTTTTTACGAATCTGCTTGGGGCACTTCTTCCACATCGCATACAACGCCTTTTCGACCGCCGCACCATCTGTCAACTCGGTATTACCCGATACGATGCACTGCCCTCCGGCTATGGTTTCGGCATCGGTGGCATTCACGTTGTCAATGATGCGTTTCACAACACCGTCGAAATACTTCTCCTTGCCACGACCAATCTGAATAGAGTCTGCCGGAGCAGTGACACCTGCACTGGCGGCGCCTCCCTTGGCGGCAGTCCAGATGGCATTTCCAATATACTCGTTCTTCTTGTCCATCAACAGGCGAAGCATCGTTGCCTGAACTTTTGGGTCGAGTTCACGGAATACCAGATTACCATCAGGCTGCGCGAACTTCCAATACTTTTCGTAGTCGCGAGGATTAAACTCCAGATAGACCATAAAGTCGGAAGGTTCAAGGTAACGCTCTGTAAGCGTGTACTCATTCTCGCCATTGGCACCTTTGGCACCGTGGTTACTTGTAGGGGTGGGAACATTATCCTGAATAATGTCACCTAATTTGATGGCCGGAAGCGTGTACTTGTGCTGGATTCCGGCTTTGATATGGATAAGACCTTCCTTGTAGGTGTCGTTACCCTGTGCGGTATAGGTGAGCAGGTCTTCAAGTACCTCACCGTTATAACCGTTCTGTGCAAATGTATCAGCCATTATGGTAGTTTTTTGATTATTCTTTTTATCAGCTTAATCTGCACTACCGTATGCGCTGTTTACGGGTGTTGTGTCCCTCACGACACGTCAATTGATATAGATGGACTACTTCATCTTTTTGAACTCGAAGTTTTCGCCTACTACCTGTGTTACTTTCTCAGCCATCTTTTCCTCGACTGTTGTAGCGGCAGCGGCGGCAGCTTGGATGTTGGCGGGGTCAGCGGCAATCTCCTTGGAAATCTGCTCACGCTCAGGGATACCGTTCAATGTATTTTCCACCAGTTCCGGGTTACTATCGGCCATGGCCAACCAATCCGCTTTTGTTTCACGAGAGATTTTACCGGCCACGATAGCCGCTTCAATCATCGTTTCATTCTTTGTCTTCTTCCCGTTTGCCTCCTTCTGTTGGTAGGTAGTGAGCGAAGCGGTTGCCGTAGAAAGGTCTTTTTGAAGGTTGGTAATGGTCGCATCCTTTCCGGCAATCACCGTCTGGGCATCAGCCAGAGATTTTTCCGTCTCTTTCAGTTTCGCTTCGACAGCCACCAAGGAGTTGATACGGGCCATTACATCCTTGACCTCGTAATTTTCTTTCATTCCCAGTGTCGCGGCAACTGCGGCGTACTCTGGAGAGTTGTTTTTTTCTGTACTCATGCTTTGGGTATTATCTGTTTGGGGTAGATTAGGTGTTTGCGTTTCAAAAAGTTTAATGCCGATTTCAGGAGGCAAAGCCGCACTGATTCCTTGCATCAAGTCCTGAATACGTGAAGTGTCTTCCAATCCTGAGAGTTGATTTTTGACTGTATCGCAAATTTGTTTCGAGGTATGCAGGACATTTTCAGCCGGGATGATACCCGCTTTCACGGCAGAAGCCGCATCGAAGAATGTTCCGTCCCGGTCTGCTTCTCCGGTCATTATCGAGCGTATGTGTTCGGCTTTGAGTCCGAATCTCTTCCGGTAAATGGTTTCGATTTGCTTGGTAAAAGCTTTCACAAGATCCGAGGGTTCTTTCTCGTCCTCACCCTCTCCGGGCTGGAATGGGTTATGAATCATCAAAATGGCGTAGTCACGCATCAGAGACACATCACCAGCCGCCCAGATAATAGAACCCATAGATGCCGCAATACCTTCAATCACACATTCAGTCGGTATCTTGGAATTACTGATAGTCGAATAAGTGGTCATACCAAACAGTACCGAACCGCCTTCGGAGTTGATTAGTACCCGAACCAAGGATGGACGCACGCAGTTTTCGAGAAAGTCGAACTCGGCGTTGAATTGGGAAGTGGACTCTTCGGTCACTTTGCCGAAAAAGCGGATGGTTGCAACCTCTCCACATTTTGCCTCCCCAAGGATATTTTGAAATTTCTCTGTCTTCATAAAATTGCCTTTGGGAAGGAATAGCCGCTTTTTCGGAGAAAGGTTTAAAACGAAAAAGCGGGCTAAAGCTGTTACACTTTGCCCGCTTGGGAAGGACCGTAATTCTGTTCTTATCGGATAGTTCAGAAGTTATTTTTCGATAAGTGAATGGATAAATTCTCGACCCTTGCTCGTCCATGCCAGATAAGTTACTTCAACAGGAATCATTTCGTCGTCGTCGTTAAGCCTTTGGGTGAATGTCTTTCGTTCAACGGCATAACCGGCATTTTTGTGCCTTTCGGCAATATACCACGATCCGTCAATCTTGATAGCCACTCCCTTTTTGATGAGTAGCTTATTCAGACCCGCTGGTGACATTCCGAGTTCATGGGCAATTTTACTGACGTTGTGTATTTTACCAGCCTCATCCCATTGCCGAATCTCTTGCAAGTTATCGTAAAACTGCACCTTCGTGGCATTCTGCTCGACCTGAGCTTCCAGCTCTTTATTCTTCTCGTCCAGCAACCGATTCTTCTCTCGACTCTCCTTGACATGCTCCACCATAGCTAGCACAAAGCCGGGATCGGTAGCCGCTTTGAGTAGCATCTCTTCGGTGGCGGTCAGGCCGAAGCGCAACAACTCCTTGATGCGGTCGTTGCACCAGATGGCAAACATGGGTGAAAGCCACCTGGCAAATTCGAGGGCAACGTCTTCGTGCATCCATGTACCTGAAGTATTGCCCCCTTTCTTAACTATCACTAAATCAGCCAAAGTGATTTCCTTCACTTTGGAAAATTCAGCTAAAAATGCGTTGGTTTGGTCTAATTTCAAAAAATCTACCGGACGTTTGCCGAATTTCTTCGCCATCTCGGTGGCGTTAAGCATTCTGGTTCCTTCTCCCATCTGGAAGGAAACCGGATTATTGTCGTACTGGAAAGTTTGTATGTTATTCATAAATTCATTGAGTTTTGAGACAATCTATAGCAGTTAAAAGAAATCTGAGAGTTGTACCTATTGGATAGTGGATTTTGGGACTAAAAAGATTAACCTGAAGGTTATTATTTTCTTTAAAAGAATATTTATACTGGAAATCAAGTGTTTGCATATTGGTATTTATATACTGAAAGAGTTTATTTACAATAACTGAGATTGTAGGTCTTCTTTGTTACTTATCACAATACAGGGAGAATATCATAGTTCCCTCTAAAGAGGAAACTATGATAAAAAGAGAAGAATAAGAGGGTCGAAAAGGTATTAACCTTCACTTACGTTCAGGTATAATACCTTTTCTCCCTATGTGTTTCACAAGTCTAAAGCCTTGTGAAATTAGTAATTCTTGATAGTAGTAGTTATAGGTAATATATATGTATTATATATACATGGTAGTTGCCGAACTTTCACATGAAAGCTATTTTATTGATTATAAAGCAAATACATTTTCCAACTAAACAAGAACACTTAACTATGCCCCAGTAACTCCGATTCAACTTGAACCAAGACATCCAGACGGCTGAAAATTTCTTGGACTACAGGAAAATTACTGCTATCCAACCACTCTTTAGCCACGTTATAAGCCAGTCCTTTGCTGAAAACATAGTTCTCCGGCTTTATATCGTGACGGGAAAGCCGCCCCTCAGTCGGTTTCAAGCCCAAATCATGTAGCTGACAAAGCCCGTCCTTGTGAAACACGCACCATCCCTCGTTTGTTTGTTCAGCCTGAACCATAGCGATGGAGTAATTCAGCTTTCCCAATATCAGCCCGACACACCAGTAGGTCGGTTTCAGGTTCTCCATGTAACCAGCCTCAATTAGCTTCAAAATATCATGCGGCGTTCCCAGACATGGAGTCCGACACTGATTCTTGCACGCCTGGCATTTACAAACACTCGGCTTTCGTCCGGTCTTGCGGATGATTTTTTGCAATACATTCTCTGCCATCTTACCGCTTCTTAGAATATAACTCCGGGTGTTGTTCACGCCACATCTCAATGATATACTCACGTCCGGCCTGCGTCCATCGTTTGACCGAACCTGTCGGGTAAATCTTGCCATCCTGTTTTTCCCACATATAGGGAACATCACATTGAAGAGCCTGATAGGGAGTGTGAACGACCCAGCGATAACCCTCAAACTTGATGATGTTATTCTCCGCCAAGAACCGATGTAGTTGTACGGTGCTGATTTCTAGTTCGTCCGCTATCCGGGAACTCTTGAAATGATCGCGTTCTTCGACATACTCTTCGTAAAAAGTGACTTTGGGTTCATCTTCCCGTATCTTCCGGGCTTGGTCGGCAGCCAGCATCAACGCCTCTTCAAAGTTTTGAGGGACAGGAAAATTACCAACGGCTTCGCTGAATGAGTTCCGATGTTCCCGTTTGGCAGGAACAAGTGTTACATATCCCTTTGTACCAAGTTCCTTAATGCGCTCGTTGCACCAATCGGAAAACTCAGGAGAGAGCCAACGGGCAAACTCCATCGCTAAAGGTTCTTCAATCCATGTTGCACCGTAATGACCGCGAGTAGTCATTACCTGGCTTTCCATCGAGAGCGATTTGCCGTCCCGGACCAGGGCAGATCTGAACTCTGTCGTGGAAGACTGCGTAAGCCATGTCGAAGGTAATTTATCAAATCCTTTGGCCATCTGAGTGGCATTGACATATATTCGTCCACTGTCGGCCTTGAACGTGTTGGGAAAT
>NZ_HG726021.1:461022-551055 GCF_000499785.1 Bacteroides neonati
GTAGGCAGGTCATTGACCCATTGTTGCATCCGTTCGCATAACTTCCCGACAATCGCATTTTCTGGTTGCACCACACGCAACAAGTTATGTACATCGTGGGGCTTTACACCCCAGCGGTTCCGCCCTCCATCTTTGAAGGGGATTCGAAAGGAAGTACGACAAAGTTTCATTGCCGTACCATTGTCCATCATACAAGTGCGGTCAAGAACCTTAAGTAAGTCATTTAGGCAAAGCCACTCGACCGCTTCTTGTGAACTGTATATCACTCTGATCGGCGCATCCTCAAAACGGATAACACCCATACTACTATTTGTTTTCATCCGCGTCATCGTTTAAATTGTTTTTTCTTTTATCATCTGCTATTTTCCTGCGTCGGGCCATTTCCCGCACAGAATGGTATCGCCGCTCTACATTACACATTTTATCGTATTCCTGTAACTTGAGCGTATCCAAATCCGTAATCTCTATTTCGATGTCGGGATGGATATGGCGATAATAAAAATTACCCGCAGAAATGGCTCGCCCCGTGCAGGCGAACGAGATGGCTTGCGGGTTGCCTCCGGAAATCTCGGAGGCACTACGAATGGAGCGCGTTATGCCTACCAGAACATAGGCTCCATTAAAAATTAAAACCGGCTTCGGTTTGTGAAATGGACTTCGTTTCATAAATCTTCAATTAAATTAGATAATGTTTCTTTCGTTAATCTATCTCTGATCATTTGCATGATTCGGGTGTCCGAAAGTGCTACACCATCCAGAAGCATCTCTGAAACTCGTTCAAGCATATATACCCCGAAAGCAGGGTCAATATATGCCACAAAGAGTAAAGCCAGCGACTCATCAATTAATACGTGTCCGGTTGCCTCATCCGTTATCACAACCTCATTGTCAGGTATCTCATAAGCCGCTTTTACACTTTCAAACCAGTGTGTAAACTTGCGAATGAAATCTACTGGTGAATGCTTCTGTGAATCTCCTTTCTGAAGAACATAAAGGGTGGCATCAAAATATACAGTGCCACTTTCGGACTTCCCAAACAGCAATTCCGGGAATTCCCTATACTTCAAAGTAAAGGAAGTCACGGTTTTAAGTTTCATTCATACTCATTTTTGTTTTTACAGTTAATAATTACGCTGCAAAGATAGATAATTCACTCAAAAAAAACGCTTTTTTATTTAGCTAAATACCTATTGTACAGCGTGTTAGATGCAAGAAAGTAGCTATTTTTGATATACTTTAATGTCGTATAAATCACTGACTAAGTAACTGTTTATGATATAATTACATTTGCATTGTTTAGATACTCTGATTTTACTTTCAACTTTTTTATGTGCGTAAGGCTATTCTGCTAGAAAATCAGATACATGCAGGTAGTTACAGCCCAAAATTCTTTCAATGGTGAGTTACTTGAGAGTATATTTCGCACCTCTAAAAAGACCATCACGGAATACGTTCGAGAGATTGAACGTAATAACCGATATAAATCCGTCCGGCAGGATATAACACTCGGAACCATACTTGATGACCGTTCAAGACTTGTAGATTTATACGAAGCTTGTCTGGAGCAGGATGCCCATATCCGGGCCGTTATTGAAACACTTGAAAGCCAGATTCTCGGTGACAGGTATATGCTTGCCCGGATGAATGACAAGGGTAAGTATGTTAAGGATATCCAATATACACAGAGGGTTCAAGGTTCCCAATTTGATAAAATCATAAAAGGAATCGTAGAGTCAAAGCTCTATGGTTTTTCCTTGATTGAGATAATGCCACACATTGACCCCAAGACCGGAAAACTGGCAGAGGTCAATCTCATCGAAAGACGTAACGTTCTGCCAGACCAGCACACAGTAGTGAAGCGGCAGGGCATTTGGCTTCCGAATTGGAATGTCAGTTCCAAAGCCTATCGTTCCAACTATGTATTGGTAAACTCCGGCGGCATCGGCCTTTTCTCCGCCACAACCCCTTTGATTCTGGCTAAGAAATTTACGGTTGCGAACTACGTGAACTTTAGCCATACTTATGGACAACCTATCATTCATGGGAAGACTGTCAGTGAGAGCAACGCTGACCGCAAACGTCTTGCCAATGAAATCGCAAATGCCGCTCAAAACAAAGTGGTGATCACGGGCATAGAAGATGAGGTGGATATCAAGACTTTCACCATGTCCAATTCGGAGAAGATATACACCAGCTTAATCGAGTTCGTCAATCGTGAAGTTTCCAATTTGATTTTGGGCTCTGAGTCAATGGCGGGTGCAACCCAGTCTTATGTAGGTTCCACCAAAGCACATCAAGATATTTTCAGGGAACGTATTGAGGTCTATCGTCGATACATCGAAAACATTATGAATGAGGAGGTGATGCCTCGTCTGGTCGCAATGGGTTACATCCCGGAAGGATTAGAGTTCAAATACTCTAACCGCATTGAGATGAACAACGAAGACCGGATCAAACTCTACCAACTTATCACTGATAAATACGAGGTCTCAGCCGATGAGATCGAGAAAGAGTTCGGTATCAACGTGGGTAAACAGCTAAACGCTGTCCCGATGACAAGTGGTGGAGTCAGCTCCGGTATTGGATCAAAGTCAAACAATGACCGTCGAGTGATGAGTGACGAAGAATATTATAAACGCTACGGCCATTCCAGAAGCAGCCAAATTGCCAACTTCCTAAAACAGTAACAAATGGCAGAGAGAGTTGAAATAAAATCAGGCGACAAAGCGCATCAAGAATACCTGCTGATTCTGGATGCCTTTCGCCGTATGGTGTATAACTACGAAAACAGTGCCCAGCGGCTTGAAGTATTCGATGACATCATATCTCTTCGAGCTTCGTTCTTGATAGGCCGGGCACTTACCGGACTACGCATTGACTTTGACAGGGCATTGGAGATTCTGCAAAGCAAGAACATTCACCTCACCGAGCGGGAGGAACTGGAACGCGATACATTGGTTGCAGCCATCGACAACTTGGTCGATTTCGCAGCAGTCGAAGAGGTCGCTATGATGCAAGAACTACCTGACACGTTAAGCCTTGCTGAGATGGAAACATACGAGTTGGTGTGCCAGAAGTATAACGAAACTTATGCGGAAACTGAAAATGCTCAGGTACTACATTCGGCAACCATAGCAGCATGGTGGATGGGCATATCGATGGACAGCATAGTTACTTTCAACACCCAGAACGATGAGCGGGTTCGGGCATGGCACCAGTCGTTTGATGGCATATCATACCTCAAGAGTGAATTTCCGCCGGAACTGATACCACCGATTGAATGGGCGTGCCGCTGTTATCTGACCTCGGATGGTTACGGTTCTGTTTTTGGCTCTATCTTAAAACCCGATTTTAAAGGAAAGGTAAATCCGGTGTTCTCGGAAAGTCTTGCCACTGGTGGCCGGATATTCTCAAAGGCGCATGTGTACTTTGCCATCTCTGTCCCCGTTGAAGTTGAAGCAATAAAATTGCGTATCAAACGTAAATTCGGTATCGCATGAGCAAGTTAACCTTAGAACAGTTCTGTAATCTCTGGGCCAAGGATATAAGATCAAAGCAGTGGCACAGCATACTGGCTAAGAATGCTGAGGACTTTGCGACAGAGGCGGGTGAATATGCTTTAAGTTGTTTTAGAGAATCATTTACCCAAGGTGGCTTCTACGGCAGTGGGACAAAATGGGCTCCTCGTGAGTCGAAATGGGGAAAGAAATTCACTCATCCGGTTCTAATTGATCAGGAAGAACTGAAAAGTAAGATTAAAGGAGAAAAAGGGCAGTACGGTTCATACAGTGCTTTCGGGAAACGGGATTACCGTCGTCGTTATAGTTATGACATTTGGACGAGTGAAGAGAGCAAGGCCATTAAAGGTAAACGAGGCAAGAAACGGGGACGCAATCAAAGTTATGCAGCAGTACACAACACCGACCCCAAATTTGGACTATATACCGTGAACCAATACTCATCACGCCGTCCCGTACAGAGGCAGTTTATCGGTCATAGCCTCAAAGTCTTAGAACATATAAATTCAGTATTAACACCAATAATTTTTAAAGGATTCCCACATACATGATAAAAGATAAGCAACAAGCCATCACAGCAACACCTCCGGTTAGCACTGAGAATAGGAAAGTTACCACACCAGAGGAAGTGGTAAAGAACCCGTTTGCTGAAATGTATTATGCCGTCAAACGGGCACTGCTCACCATTCGCGAGAATCCTGAAGTTCCGACTTCACCACCGTTCTTCAAAACTATTGCTATTGATAACGGACAGTACCTGCGCATCATTCGTGACACAAACATGGAGATGGAGGTCGCTTTCCCGGCTATTTTTATCCATTTTGTCAACGTCCGCTATCTGGTGCAGCAGCAACGCATCGGCGAAGGTCGGGCCACCATGCGGGTACGATTCATTCTGAACAACCTGAACAATAGCGATCCGGACAAGGAGTGTGAACCCTTCGAGGTCTTCCAGCGCATCAATGTTGCCATTCAGAATGCAAAAGGTAAGGAACCGGCACTTAACGAACGCTGCAACCTGACCTACTTCGATATGCCGCAAACCACCAATATGCTACAAGCTTACTGGATAGACTATGAAGTATGGTTCCGGGAAATCTCCGCATGGAAGTACAAAGACTGGATAGAGCGTTATCTCGTCATGCCACCGTTCACAAATCATAGCGATGCACCCCTGCACGACACAGAGAATCACGGGAACCATCCTCGCCCTATTTACAAAGAAGCAACAGGGCTGGTTCCTTCAGTTGAGGAACCGGGAACTCCCGAAGAACCGGAACAACCTGATGAGTAAAAACAGAAAAGCGAAGTGAGATTTTCCCGCTTCGCTTTTTTCATTGTAAAAATATCAAATAAGTAGCGGAAATCAACCAGGCGAAAAAACGTCAATTGTAATATATACACCTCGACAATAAAGATTCCCTATCCAACATATACAGTTGATGAAATAAATTGGGCTGGCTATTAAGCTCTTGTGTATTCCATTGTTACTTACCTCATGCTTATTCATATATACATAGAAGCAAAGCATCCTATTCTCTGTATAAGTCAAAACCCATCATTAAGGAGCTGAGAACGGTGTCTTTGGAACTCCGTTTACTTACTTACGATAAGTAAGTAAATCCTAAAACGAGACTTGAAAAATTACCCCCATCTCACGTATACACCTCGCACCGGCAGGCACACCCTCCCTCATCTTTTTATTTTTATCACACCATTGTATTTCAATTAGTTAGACGGTTTACTTTGTACAAAAGTAAACCTCTTTTCTCTGTATATTCAAAATTTGAAAGTAAAAAATAATTTTCTTATTCAATTGTCGTTTCTTAACAATTCTAATACATTGATAATCAGATAGTTGAATAATCTTTCATTTTTTCATACACTCATAATCATACCCAAAACCAAAAAACAGAAAGAAAAATATTTTTTCAAAAATCAATCTTTTTCTTTTTAAGTTGATATTCAACTACTTACAGCCTCCCCCTCGCGTGCGTGTGTGTTCAAGTCTATTTTTGACGTATGCAAAGAGCCACACCGAAAAAAAAATATTCAAAAAGTTTGGAGATTGAAAAAACGGTGTTATACTTAATCATGTCGAACGGCAAACGAAACAAGCCGAACGGCAAACAAAAAACAATATCAAAAAACGAATTAAAAAATAGTTTTAGGAAAAAAAGAAAAACAGACCGCAAAAGCGAGAAACAAAAGAGTTTTTTTATTGGAAACATTTTTTTTGCACTCTGGAAAAGCAAAAAACGTCCGTTCGCTTTGGAGCGATTAAAGAGGGTGTTAAACAACCACACCGCACGGAACTACAAACCAATGTAGCAAGTAGGAACGGCAAAGTACGTGTACTTTGACCGCATACACAAAACGCAATAATTTGGGAGCGTGAGTTGTATGGAAACAAGGTAGTGAAAAAATAGTGCCATAAGTCTGCCCAGTTGCAGCCGGAGTAAAGTTCACAATGCGGGAAAAACAATCCGCACGGAGCTTGAGAAAGAGTGTATGCCAATGTTATGCACTGAAATCACCAGCCGCCCACCGCCTTGCTGTTAGCTGCCGCACTGGAAAAGGTGCGGGACGTGCCAAAGAAACACCTTTGCGAAATTGGAGTACCAAAGGGTTTGCCACGATGCAGAATAGTATCTATTTGCTGTCTGAACACTGCAAATATAACGCTTTATTCTTGTGGAGCAAACTATGTGGCACGTTTTTGAGTGAGGCATATTGAAAAAATTGCACGCATTTCAGGTGAATGAATTGCGTGCATTTTTTATGGGCTGACGGTAAGGTTGCCGTGTTTTGCTATACTCTGGCAAAATGTGGGGTTCGAGTCCCTGCCTGCCCTCAATATGCACTATTGCATAGGTTCAAACAATTCATTAACAATCTAAAAATTAAAAGATTATGGCAACTTGTAAGTTAAATGCAGAACAATTGGCAAATTTGGCAACAAACTTTGCAGGTGTGGTATTGGTGTACAAATCAACCAACAAAGATGGAGTAGAAACACGTACCGCACAACATTTTTTCGGGGCTGAATATGAACCTGCCGACAAATCGCAGGACGAAGTATTCCGTGTATGGAAAAATGTAGTGGCTACTTTCTGGGCTGTAAAACAGAAAGAAACAGACCTACGTGCCGACAATGACGGTATCCGGTCAAAACTTCGTGCCTCAACTCCGACTGAAATCATTTTCCAGACAAAAAATGGCGAACGTATTAAACGCTATGAACTGGAGGAATCCGTGTGGCAAAAAATCGGTCTTGTTCCTACTAAAAAGGATTTAGAACGTACCGCAAGGGACTACAAAAAAGCAATTCACGCCGCAACAAAGGCAAGTTTCGACGCACTCGGTTTCCGTGTGGAATTGCCGAAAGAAGCTGAAAAGCCTATTGAAAAAGTTACTGAAACAGAAGCGAAAAAACCAGCGACCAAGCACCAGCAAGCAACTCAAGCCGCTGCGTAACTGCGTGGTAACAGTTAGTTTGGTTTGGGGAGTATGCAGATAGCGGGTTGAAATAGACCTGCTGTCTGCTACTTTTTTATGTATGCCGTACCTATGTGGTAACGTGTAATCCATTCAGATTTTTCCACGAGTTTAGTGGGAAAGTTCTGCCCGAATTATCTATGACTATGTACAGACTAATAGCTTTTAACGAAGTATCTGCCAACTTTACGGCTCATTTTGAAGTAAGTATATCGCCGTATTTTAACAGGCAAGCAAGTAACAGGTCAGGCAAATTAGAGTTTATTACCCACAAATTTGTCCGATACCTAATGAACCGATACGGATATGCAGGAAGCAAAGGAGAATCTTTGCGGTCTTTTATATGCCGGAAATTCGGTGAATCTGCGTGGAATCTCCTTAAACGATTGATGTAAGGATATGGAAACGTCTCTATAAATGCTCAATGCCCAGTATCAAATGTGGTGCAAAGAGTGGACTACGTGAAGAAAGTAACAACAAATAAATATGCCGGTAATATGATAGAATTACACGATGTTAAGGGAACCAAAAGTTTTGGCTGCTTTAAGAACTTCAAAGCGTGCAAGAGTACGCTCCAGCGACTGAAAGAGAGTGGCGAATTGCAAGAGAATCGCGACACGGTAACTGTGTGTAGCTTCAAAAACGAGGTATTGCAACGGGTGTATAATGTGCGGTTTCTCCGAAATAAGTGGAGACCATTGCCACCAACACCAGCCGCGTAACGCTTCACACGTCTGGTAATTTGCCGGACTTTTCAGAAACAATTTTGTCTCGAAAGAGCATAGAACCAGCGTCTTATGCTCTTTTTTGTTTTTACCAGCCTCTAAATAAACTCAATATGAAAAAAATATATTCCCTGATCCAGAAGCACGAAGATCTGATTGCCAATACTGTATTTATTACCGGTTTGGTACTGATGGGAATTATAGCCTATGCTGTATTGTCTTGTCCCCGTGTCCCATGCTTCGGGTTCTAACACCTAAAGCGACTCAATATTTCCCGCCGGAATCCTGCAAAGTGTTCCGGCTTTTTTGTGCCCTACAAAAAAATGTTGCCGATAAAATAACCAAAAAAGTAATCGGGCAACTACTCTGAATGAAACCAATAAAATCATAAGATATGAAGCAAAGAACCTTTCACGGTGGCGACCTCAACAAAGCCACCAGCCTGTTTGAATATGGTCTGCTTGTCAGATATGTGCCCAACGTAAAAAGCTGGCAATGTGTCTATAAATCCGGCACGAACAGATACAGCTATGGTTGGATTAGCGAAATTGCTCTCAACGAAATCTTCACGAAAGACTGGGGCAAAAAACATCTCAAAGTCTTTATGGAAAACTGTTGCAGCTATTGGGACGAATGGGTATTGTTCCCGATGCAGCACAAGATAGATGATTTCATCGCCTATTTCGGTAGCCTTGAATTGTTCGGCGAGGATTATAGCGGAGGATATACCGCAAAAGAGATTTGCCGGAAGTTACACCTCAAATTCGACATCGACTATGAGCAGGCTTAATTACTACTACCTCGACTACTTGCATAAGGAAGTCGGGCTGACTCGGAAAGATGTTGATTCAGTCCCCGAATCCGGTAGAGCTGATGATGCGTGTTCTGTTATTGCCGACAAAAAGTATGTGCAAAAACAACTGGCAGAAGTTTCTGACGAGCAGTTATTCAAGGCTGTAAAAAGCCTCTGTGATGATCCGGAATTACCAACTCGAAAAGATGCTATCATGTACATTGTCTGGATGGTAGCTCTATCAATTAAGGAGGAAATAATATGAAAACACGGAAATTCTGCCCTAAATGCGGACAAGCATTAACCAAGTCTTCCACTGAAGGCTATGCCTTTCAATGCCTTACATGCGACGAAGATTTCTATGAGATTGAAGCTATATGTAAAGAAGAAAAACTGACACTTGATGATGTGAAAGAGGAATATCACAAAAGTGATGTCTGTATGGGCGAAACACTCGCTTTGATTCCCGCCGATTCACTTTCATTGGAAGAAGCCTTTCAACTTTACATTGAAGCGATGAAATGGGCTGAAGGTGACCGATTTTATAAATCAGAGAACGACGAACCCCCACAGGAGATTTAACATACTCCAATCAACTAAATATTAACTGACAAATAGATTAAAGATTATGCAAGGAAAATATGCAACCCTGATAACCCCATACAAAGGCTATCGAAACATTCTAATCCTCAGCCAAGAAGGTAACCGCTGGACTGTAGAAATCTGTGGTAGCGGTGCGATTATCGAAGTCTATGAGGATGAATTTATTATTGATTCTTAAAATGTTACGAATATGAGCGAAGAAAAATTACTGGAACTTGCCGAGAGTGGCGAGTGGAAAGATAGAGCGATTGAATTACTCCAGCAGAAAACAAATGCCTGCTTGGATGTGATTCAATCGTTTGTTTGTGACCATTGGCAAAACCTTGCCAGTGACGAAGAGAACCTATATAATTTCGAGATATATGAATCGGAATATCAAGAAGTCTATGCGTACTAACGATGAGGCTGAGACTGCAACAGTCCGCCAGCTCAAAAAGGGTGATTTTTTCCGACTGAATGACTCTGAAACTGCTCCTGTGTGGGTTCGGGATGAGTATATCCCATCAGCAAAAAAGTTTAGCACCCATCTGTACGACGATGTGAACCATGAACGGCTCCGCAAAGGTGAAACTACGGTTTATGTGGAATTTACCTTTTAAGAATCCGATTATGGCATATCCTATTATATACCTTCTCCCTGTTTATTGGGCTTGTGCCCTTGTCAACGATGACTATACAGGTCTTAGTGAGGAGGAGCAAAAGCAAATAAAGGACTTTCTGGAAACATCAGAAGGTCACCCGGTTGATGTAGATTTTGAAACTGAAGGGTTTTATCGGCATAATGATGCCGGTACTTTGCCTGGAAACTGTGCAAAATTCATCTTCCTAATAGATGAACCGATACAAAATTAACATAGTGAATAATCCATAAAAAATAAAACGATGAAAATATTCTGCCAAGAGCGGTATGACGAAGCAATGAAACATGCCGCAGAAACAAACGACCCGACATTGCAACAATGTTTGGATAGATTAAAAAGTTGGGAAACCAGCAATCCTGACCGCCCGTGTGAAATCGAACTGCATTATGACTTCGCTCCGCTCTCATTCCTTTTCGTACAACGCTACCCGGACGGACGTGAAGGTCTTGTGGGTGGCTTGGTATATCATGGTTCACCCGACCAGTCAATGTGTGTACAATTAGTACCGACAAAAGGCTGGCAAACACACACCTAATAATATGGAGCGAGACTATTTGTGTAAATGCAATAATTGCGATACGATTCTAATAGACAGGAATCCGCAATTTGATGCTCCAGAACTGCCACTACAAGGCAATGAGGAGCAAATGGAATGGCTGGAAGATGAAGATGGTCAGTTCTGGGGGTGTCCTCATTGTAAAACGGATGACTACCTGGTGGATTTACCAACATTATAAAAACGTGCGAGGCTTAGTTTTCGGTGCCAACCCTTTGAGAATGTGCCATCCGATAAAGGAGAATCTGAAAGAGGTTATGGAGGTTCGACGGACCTTAATCGCCGCAAGACAGCGATATGTCTGGGTTCAGTATGGTTTTGAAACAAGAATCTATCTGCGAAAGAGTACTGAATCACTAACAACCAATAAAAATATAAACTTATGGGAATAATAGACAGGATCTGTAACACATGCAGTTGCGACAAGAAACAAGCGGAAGAATATCTGGAAGACGAACTGCGTCATCTCAGAGATATGCAAAATTTAGGCGACCTAAGAGACCGAGACTTTGAGGATGCTTGCTCTAACTTGGGGCTTGAATCCGATTATATTATGTATTTCGTCACTCAGCTTGCCTGCTAAGTATAAACTCTAATAACTAAAACGATGATTGAACAAATAAAAGCCGGTGACAAGCTCACCGTGATAAAAGTAAACTCACTTGCTGCAACCTCCATCAACGAGATAACAATCGATTCAATACAGGAGGGCAAAGCCATATTTGCAGCAAAACGCAAAAGGTATTATCTCTCTATTGACAATAGTGTACTGGTACTCAAAGGTCACAACCTCGGCATCACACAGGGTAGTTGGAACAATGGTGCCACCTGCTTTCTAATGAGCGGTAACTGCAATTTAGGAGGACTGGACAGAGAGTCAATGATTGCGTTACTCAAAACCAACATCAATCCAGAGTTTAACCAGTGGCATAAAATCTACTGGTTTGATGGAACAAGCGATAAAGGCGATCCTATATTCGTTCCACGCCCTGTATCTGAGAACTATCTTCGCTATCAAGAACAAGCAGAAGCAAACAATGCCAAAACCGCCGGAGAAATCAATATTGGCGATTTCATATATAGCTATCAGAAAGGTTCAAAATTTAACGACCTGACGGATATGCTAAAATACCACTTGAGTACTCACAAAAGCTTCAGCGAAAAACTCGAACTGGGTAAAATCGTGGATATTGTCGAAATGAGCGAAGACAATTTTACAGCACTTGATTATCAGAACAGAGGTCATATTGTAAAAGATAATGGAGGAAGTGCCTCTGATGATATAGAAGAAGGACGGGATTCTGACAATCTCTCAGAGTTTGAACGTGAAACTATATATTTTCTCTTTACACTTATCCGTACCCCATCTGGTCGGGCAATTACAGTTGATGCTCAGGGTTTCGATTATATGAGATATACTGGATTGTTGTCACACTACAAAACCTCTATGGTTACTGATTGTGAAAAAGTTCAGAAACTCCTACAAAAAGATAGTGAGGAGATTCTACAAGAAGAGCAGGCAAAGAACGCAGAATTAGAGCAGGAAAAAATACGCATCGAAAAAGAATATGGCTTTCTCACCATTGTAACAAAGAACGATGGACAAAAAACCGCAGCCAATAATCTTCGTAGTCTTCTCAAGCATAAGTTCCCAGCTACAAAGTTTTCTGTCAGAAAGCATTATTATGACTCTTACATTGTTGAGTGGAATGAGGGACCATCAGAGCCACAAGTCAAAGAAATCACCCGATTGTTTGTAGATAAGGGATTCGATGGAATGACAGATTCTTCATTCTCTATTACCAGCCCTTTTATCAAACGCTACGGAGGCATTGGTCATATCTCAATCGACAGAAATATAAGCGATGAGAGAAGGAACGAAGAACTTGTCTCGCTAAATTCAGAGCTCGGTAAGTCATACGAAATGGAAGATTATGTAGCAGAAAGATGTGAGATAGCCAGAACGCTGATTCACCAACGTATTTACGAGAAAGATTTTTCACCTGTTATTGAATCAAGTCCGAAGGATAAATCAACCGCTACAAAACCAGACTCCAAATCCATGAACGTGCAAGGTGTCGAGATTATTGACTACTCCGAAAAATCCTTCGCCGTTATTGGAGACACCAAGCCCATCAAAGGGCTATTGAGTGATTTAGGTGGCAGTTTTAATGCCCGTCTCAAATGTGGAGCAGGCTGGATCTTCTCTAAAACCAAGCTAAACACCGTGAAGCAAACCCTTTCAATCACTTAAACATGAGCAATCTGGACAACATACTCTCATTTGCTACCCAAGTTGCGGAAGAATCCGACAGGCAGATGCAGAGGTTAGAACTTTGGGAAACACACATGACCCCAATGCTTCAACAGAAATTTGGTGTGAAGTATGATATTTCACTTGACGGGATGTATCGCAAAGACACACAGGAATTTATAAACAAACAGCGTGTAGAATTCAATAAACAAAATCCATTATGAATGCACAAATTCAAACATACTTACCAAGCTACGTGAATCTATACTTTGTGGATTACCGAGACAACTTATGTGAGAGTAAAGACCTACTTCAAAAATCCGTCAGTTCGAACTCACTGGATTCAATACATGAAAAGGTGTTGGAATGGTGGGATTATCCGGAAGGCGAATACCTCAAAGAGATACGTCAAAAGATGGAGCAAGATGGAACCGAAGAGCTATACGAAGAAACTGAGGAAGAGATTCGGGACTGGCTCTGTGAAAATGATAAATCGACACCTGTTGAAGAATTGTTACGTAACACCGGCAATATCTCCATGTTCTATTCACTCGGACTTGAAATTGACGGCTGGCACTCCGCTTTCATGTGTAATCCGTGGAGAGATGGAAGCTATGCAATGGACGCATATAAAATCAGACAAAAGTTAGGTGTCAAAAAAGGAACTCCCGAAGCTGAGAAAATTGACTCCATTGTAAGAAACGCATCGGGAGGCGGCGAACTAAGGCTCTATTTCGGTAATGAACTTACAGCCGTTCTTTCTTCTGACTCAGAAAACGATTTTAAACAGATTCACTTTAAGGGAGAGATTGCTGTCGCACTGTATAACGCTGGAGAAGGTTCCGGGGATTTCGAGTATTTAAAAATCGACAAGTCATTCCCATTTGTCAGAGAAAACCTTTACACATCAGAGTCAGACAAATATAGCCTTGAGAACTGCTTTGGAATGTGCAGCGATTGGTTGGATAAATCAGACTCCCCTGTATTCTCTATGGATAAGCCACGAAAGCCTCAAACTATTGCCAAATCAAAAAATGCCGACCAAATTGCTCGTGAAGCAGAACTGAATCGGGTATTCAAAGCCGGAGGATGCACTTTTGGCGATATGGACTACAACCGACACCGAGGGGTGTACTATGATAACAACGTTCCCTGTGGAAGCCACTGCCCACACTGCGGAACTTTCTGGATTGATTAGCTCAAAATCAAATTAATAAATACCAGAAAATGACAAGAAAACAAATTGAAGAGGCTAAAAATTCATTGCCTCGTTTTAACAACAGAACATACGAAGAGAAACATATTGCTGACGAACTAAGTTGCCGAGAGATGATTAACAGTTGCTTAATCTATTGTAATCCAACTGCATTTTACGATGAAACAACGCATGAGTTTCAATATTATGCTCTGAGATATGTAAAGGACTTGGGTGAAGAAACCGTCAAAAGATTGTGGGACGAACAACTTACAGACTTCGGCAAAGCAACTGTGCAATTTGGTGTTCACACGGATAGTGAGGGGTGCTGCTATAATAATTGTATCTGGGCTGACGAAAGAAATTAATCACCCTGAAATAAACAAAAAAGTAATTCACTAGCTACTCTGAATAAAACCAATAAAATGAAGATTATGGCAGATAAAATTTTGCATATGTTTTTCGACATCGACAGATGGACGAAAGCAATTGAGAAAGGAGTGTTCAAAGACATTCGCAAAGACCAACTCATACGGCTGACTGATGAGCATACCAGACTGGCGATTGCCGATGCAATGCTGAAAGGCAAGTATGAAATCTCTCCACCCCATACTGCACTGATACCAAAAGATAATGGCGAGTTCCGCACGGTTTACGTCAATGAACCTATGGATCGTGTAATACTGAGTATCGCCAACGATTTGCTGTTCGACCTGATGCCAGAAATGCTTCATAAGTCTTGTAAATCATATCAAACAGGTATTGGATGCGGCAAGGTTGTAAAAGAGGTAAGTCTTCAAATCACGAATGCTCCCAGTGGTGACTGTCTGGGTTGGAAGTCCGACCTGAGCAAATACTTCGACAGTGTGCCGCTTCGATATATCGACGAGGCATTTGACAATGTGGAAACAAAATATGGCCATTCAGCCCTGATTGACGTATTGAGAAAATATTACCACTGCGACTTATACTTCGATGAAGAGAACAATTTCAAAAGTAAGTTCCAGTCGCTGAAACAAGGTTGCGCCGTGGCAAGTTGGCTGGCAGATGTTCTCTTATACGACCTCGATGATGAGTTGTCTCAACTGAATGGCTTCTATGTACGCTACTCAGACGATATGCTTTTTATCGGAGATGATTACGAGAAAGCAATGACCGTACTTCAACAACGACTTAGTGAGATGTCAATGGCTCTCAACCCTAAAAAAGTGGAATATCTAACGGCTGACAAGTGGTTCAAATTTCTGGGGTTTAGCATCAAAGGCAATATGATTTCTCTATCGTCCAGCCGCATCAAAACATTCCAGAAAGAAATTGAGTCACGAACTATCCGTAAGCCTGGTATCACTCTGGCAAAAGCTATTAACTCCGTGAATCGGTATCTCTATAAAGGTAACGGTGAATTTAGCTGGGCAACACAAATACTACCTGTATGCAACGTCAGAAAAGATATAGATGAACTAAACAAGTTTGTGATGGATTGCCTAAGAGCCATCGAGACAAGAAAACGCAAGATAGGCGGTCTGGGATATATCAAGACAAAGGGCGATGGCTGTATTGTCCGAGGTTTGGGGCGGAATGTAAAAGCAAACCGCAATAAGACCAACAATAACATATCAGGCTATCTGACAATTGGTTGTATGCAGAATGCCATACTTACAAGCCATACTGTGTATAACACATTGGTTTCATCATTATAGGAATGCCGAGCACACGGTTAATGAATGAAGAGCGAGAATTTAATGTTACAGGTATGTATACCAGAACCCATATTACGATTCACCGGTCTAGCAACCGGTGAATCCCATCTTGGTTCTGGAATTACCTGTAAATATCAAGAGATTAAAGAGATGTGTCGCTTGCTTGACATTCACACAGAGATACTGAAACACATCAGTGAAGTTCAAGGAACAACAATTTACCAACCCGCGTACGGAACCAGCTCCTACAGAGTCTTGAAGGCCGTTCATAAACCGCCTTCAGACTCTTCTGAGCTGGAAACGCGGGTAACATCAAGAGTATAAAGCAATGTGTCGTTGTTATGAGAACTTTCTTATTCTTAGCACAAAACGTGATTCAAGGGAATAATATTTAGTGTATCGTGCTCAATAAGCCTCCGCTGCGGCGTCGTGATCCCTACCGTTATACGACGCCGCTGCTTAGGCTTCCAGCCACGCTAAACATCAAATTCATAGAGGAATGTGCCAATATTCTGAGAATCACAACAAAAAGAACTTAGCACAAAGTGAAAGCCCAGATTAGGAAATTTAATGGTGCAGCTCTGCAACTGCTGGAACCATACGTCATCTCCGTATATCTTCCGATATGACGTGATGGGGCCAGCAGAATAGCTGCTCATATCAAAAACAGTAAAGTTATGTGCCATCCTAATTGAGACTTTCTTTTAAAAGAGAAATGGTAACGCAACCGATTAATGCACAAGGAGTCGAATTTAACATACAGTATTATACCTGGTCCCTGAACCTGGTTATAACCGAGGTTCAGGACCAGGAGAAACTGTATTTATCAGAATGATAAAGTAATGCGTCAGCGATTTGAATGCATCTAATTTATAATTGAGGAAACATGAATAATATCTATCAAGCATCTATCCAAGCTGTCGAGGACGGTGCAAACTTCAGAATTGATTTCCAGTCCCGAAGTCTAAAACTGAACGGCAAGTTTATCATACAAGACGGCAGATATGAAGGTGAATTGGGGGTGACGGATTGCAACGAAGATGAGTTTTTCGCAAATGTGGAAGAACTGTATTCTCGGTATAAAAACTCAGTTCCATCAGAGCGCAGCGAAAGCAAGCCGCACCAATATTTCATGGCAGTGCCCGAAAGGAGTTTAAGTGATGATGCTATGTTGTATGGTGAACGTCGGGATAAAGCACAAATTGAACTCGAATTATATGTTCTCTGCCAGATTATCAACGGGTTTAAATGGAACCCAGAAAAGATGGGCAAATGGTTCTGGAAAAGTAAGGTCGATAAAGATTTGGTGATACTCAAAAACTGGATAGAGACTAACTGTAATTAATCACAATAATAAAAAGAAGAAAATGAAAAAAGAGACAAAAATGTTGTGTCCCAAGTGCGGCGCAAAGCCCGAAATTGCAAAGGGCGACTTTACTGCTGTAATCGCAATTGTAGGCAAGGGTTTAGGTTTGGAGGTAACAGCAACGGAACATAGCCCCTCAACGAAACTGCCCAAAACAGCACAGGAACGTATTGATGCACTTCGCAGTGCCGGCGTGGATGTAAATAATCTATTTGCCATGAAGGGGGCCAACGGTGGCGAGTATATCGGTTCAAACAAGGATGGTGTACTTTCCATGCTTGATGACAACGATCCTATTTTCAGTCACATCATTGAACAAGGAACAGTCCCTAACCGCCGTCTGTTCAGACGCTGGGTTATGGCTCAAATGTTTCACATGATGTCTTATACACCTCATCGTTCAAAAGAACCGGTAGGTGTGACGAACATGATTCATCGTTTGGGTTATGATTATCAGTGGAAAATGTTAATGGATGAGTTATACGCTCAGATGAAAATGTCGGAAAGGGATGCCGTAAATTTCACAGATCGTAATCGTTGGTTTAACACTGACGTTGTTATGGCTATGGCGAATGATTATATTGTACAGCTAAAAGAGCGTGTGAATAACCTGAATGTGAAAAAATGTAAGGGAGTACCTTACAAGCGCATTAATAGCCAGAATATTTTCGTGTCAGATTTGCAAAGTAAATTGTATAACCCGTTATACGCAGCAATAACACATATCAAACAAGCAAAGAACGCTTCCCAACTATACACTGCGGCTAAAAAGTTTAATGAAATGCGTATCAATATGCGATGTGACACACCCCAGAGCAAAGCATGGGTAGATGCCTACAAAGGTTCTGGTGCATTCTTTACAATGCAGAACCTCGTTCGTTTCCATAACTGTGTTGCCATTGATGATGCAGGAAATCGTCTGGACAAATTTCAGTCTCTTGCATTTCTATCAGCCAAAGCAGAAATGTACAAGAATGGTGAAGGATGGCGACTGTTTGCTGTCTTGAAAAAGATGCTGGCGGACAACAATATTGATATCAAGAAAAAGGTCTCAGAGTGGCGTAAGAGAAAGTAAACAATTTAATTGCTTGGCAGGCACGATGTGGTGGATCAGTAAATTTAGTTGTCGCCCCTACATTGATGAGGAGCCCACTGCAAATGCCAGGGCTCCTCTATCAAGTAGGTGGCCTCACATCAAACAAGTAAAGAAATGCCCCTATTGGTAATCACATCATTATTAAACAGAATCAATACATGAGTATCAATTTACATATAGCAAAAAAATATCAAGTGCAGTACACTTCCACAGTTATATGTGGCTACCAATCACAAGAGGTGTTGGACTTAATCTTTATGGAGTTCGAAATCACCACTAACAAGGGAGATGAGTATGATAACGAATACGACCTGCCGAGAAGTGAACTGGTACGGTTAAAAGACGAAATTATCAATCAAACTGACTACTTCAAGGAACGAGAGGGGTTCCTTACTAAGGAGTTGGCAAAAATCGGATTGACCATTGACGAATTTGTGTCAGCTCTCGACAATTTAATCACAACCAGCGACCAGAACAATGATGACGTTCTGCTGAGTTGGTACTAAGCGGCTAAATCAAATAATATGTCAAAAATAGTATGTTCGGTTTGTGGGTCTGATGACGTGCAGGCCAAAGTTTGGGTGAAACTAAACGAGAATTACGAAACCACCACTGAATTTATCGATGAGATGATTCGAGAGCCTGCCGACTGTTGGTGCTGCAACTGCGAGGAAAATCAAAAGCTGATTATTATCGAGGAAGAGAAAAAACAACCTAACAATACATCAAAAAATAATATACACATGTTCATAGACGAAAAAACTCAAAATACTATCCACGCCACACTTGACAAAAGCGTGTCGCATGGGACGATGCGATATCAGGAACTTATTCCTGCTTTTATGAATGTCATTCGCGATACCCCTGAGTATGTGCAACTGATGGATCAACTTCCCGCTTATGCACAAGAAGATAAAACCTCTAATTGGTGGGAAAGCGAGGATGCCTCATGGCTATTTACAGAGCTGTTGGAAACGCTTGAGCAATACGCACCGGAAGGCTATACATTTGGAACCCACCCCGGAGATGGTTCAGATTATGGCTATTGGAAAGTCGATAGTTCAGAAGAGGATAACGGAGACACCCTTGAATCCATACTTGAAGACACGGATAAGTGCGAAAGGTTTGCCGAAGTTGTATTAGACGAAATTAATAGTGACGAAGAACAGCCGCATCACATTGGCTCCAATATTATCAAAGCATATCAGAATGGCGATTGTGATGCACTTCTGATAGCTCTGTGTGGTTGGTCTATGGATTCTCTGCTCGGCAAATTCAACGACAATAAGCCCAATGAGCCTAAAATTTGTCCTGATTGTCAGGAAGAAGCATTGAAATATGCAATGATTGACGTAGATGACACCAACCTCGAAGAGGGGTACTCTTGCTCAGAGTGTGGGGCAAATTTTATCGGACTCGATAATGAACAGGTAATCAAAGCAAACACCTAAATAGTAAATTATATGAATCGAAAATTAGTAGAAGATCTCCACCAATACTTCGAGAAAAAAGATAATAAGAATGCCTCAGAGGTGAGTTTTCTCAATCAGCTCACCGAAGAGTTGCCATACTTTCAGATTACCGCAATAAGCCGAGAAGATTTAACACACCGAGGTTTTGATGTCGATGATGTCGATGATGAAGATATGCGAGAGCTTGCACAAAAGATGGAAAGTGATTACTGCGAACAACTATTCTGGCAGAGCATGGAAATCATTGCCAGTGAAGGTTTAGAAATCCCTAAATTTATTTGTCCTAAGTGCGGTAAAGGTGCCAGCACATTTGATTCTCAAAGTGAAATGTACGATTGTCACTCTTGCGATCACAGTTGGAAGTTTACAGAACCGACCGGACGATATGTGTTGGTCAAATATCCTGAAGATAGCAAGTTTTTCTCTGACTGTGAAGTTGGGTACGACAGTTACAACTCGGAGGACAACGGAGCGATGTATGTGCCAGAACACTTCTATACAGCCCACACCGGCACTGAGCCAGATGCTAACAAACTCTTTATTCCGGTTACATGGCCTGAATCCCAGGAATATTTCGAACTGCAATACGAAAAGAAGTCCATCTTTGAACTGTGCGAATCTATTGAGTACGGCAAGGCATTCGATGATTTCAGTTCTCAGGCCATTTGGGTTCCATTATCAGTGATTAATAAGCAATAATATGGATGAGTTAAATCAAAACTATCTTGCCAGAGTTTGCCTATGGGTCAATAACTACGGTGATGGCGAAGGACTCACCCGCGAACTTTTTGCCGAAACGTACGGCAAGGTTATGGGCGATCATTACGCTATCAAATGGGAGAGCGAGTATCGTCACAATATTATGGCAATGGTTAACTACTTCGGTCTCGGCAGTGAAGATGGTCAAAAGTTCTGTGATATGATTATGAAGCAAATGGCAAAGTACGAACAACGAGTAGGTCACAAAAGATGAAACTGAGTGAATACATAGATAAAACCAACAAAGCCCCTATGGAAGGAGGCTTGAGTTTTTCGAGTGTCCCATCGAAGCGGCAGTTGATTACGACAAAAAGAGGACGTGAATCACTACCATATTGGTATGGCATAAAACCAATAAGGTTTATCTGGAGAGGTAGTTGGTCAGATCCTGAAATATGTTACAATCGGATGGTAGTGAACTCTCATTCCGTTGAAGATGCCATGTTTGAGCGGTATCACGAGTATTGTAAAGAAGAGGGCTTGGAATCTACTGACGATGGATTTGCTGAATTTATGAGAAACAACAAAGCTGAAATTGTGGAGCTAATCTATTTGGTTCACAATGCTGAAAAGAATAATTAAAAATGTAATATAATGGATGACGAACTTAGAATAACTGAAGACGAGGGCGATGTGGTTGATATTTACCTATCCCCAGACAAAACACCGGTAGCATATCAACGAAAGAAAAAGGAATTGATGGAGCATTGCGGAATGACGGAGGACGAAGCCGAAAACTGTTTGCTCAGGCCAATTCCGATAGAGATATTTTATAGTTATGACCAAGGGTTATGGGGGATTGAATCCGAATGTCTTTCGTCTTGTGAGGTTTATGACCCTTACACCGGAAAAGAGATCCCAAACGACAATTTACCGTAAAAAACCATGAGCAGAGACAAAGGAAAACTAACAACAGCAGACTACTTGTCGATAGAAGACTTCAATCGATTGGTAGATGGACTGCATAATGATGGACTATATATGTGGGAGCTCTATTGCAGGTTATCCTTTTGTACTGCTTTACGAGCCTCAGATGTATTAACCCTCACATGGCAGGATATACTTAACCGAGAATTTCTCGATAAGACTGAGAAGAAAACCCAGAAAGGAAGACGGATCACATTTAACTCCTCCGTCCAACAAAAGATCAAAGAGCTATACACTCTACAAGGCGAACCCGATAAAAAAGGTTCGCCTTTTTTAAACCCAAAAACTCAAACAGTCTATTCTTTGGAGCATATCAACCGATTGCTCAAAAAGTTTAGGGTGAGATACAGATTACCGATCAAGGCATTCTCCACACACACTTTTCGAAAGACTTTCGGACGATATGTATACGAAAGCAATGGTCGAAGTGCCGAGTCTCTAATATTGCTCAACTCAATATTCAGGCACTCAAGCATAGATATTACAAAGGTCTACATCGGACTTCGACAGGCTGAGATAGACAAAGTTTTTAACTCAATCAAATTTTAGAATATGAGACGAGTACAAACCTTAGAAGGTATAGCTCGCATACTTGGAGCCGAGGGCTTTAAGAAGTATGCAAAAGATTATGGCAATAGTCGTGTGAACCTTGATGGTGATGTGGTCGATGCTATCAATATTCTCGACATCTATCAGGGTAGTGACATGCTTATAGAGCACTTTAACTACTTCAAGCGCGAGATGACAGAGAAATACGCATCGAACACAGTGCCTTTTTATAAAACAGATGCTTTCAAAGAGCAGTGTGAGCAGGAACGCAGAGAGTTCGGCTATTTAGTATCAATGTAATAAACCAGAAGATAATGTATCAAATAACTCCACAACAAATATCACAGAGTGCCAGAAAAACGCTCAACGCAAAAATACTTTCAACAATAGGGACTGGCAACTCCATGTCTGCCGAAGAAATCTATAACGGATACACCGGTATCGGAGGTCTACACGAACTAAAACAAGCGGATTTCTCATCGTATCACGACTTTGCTCAAGCAAAACGAGAGGCCGAAATGGGACAGTTTTTTACTCCGCATGAAATATGCCGCAAGATGGTTGAGGCAATTCAACCACAGCCGAATGAGATGGTACTGGATATGTGTTGTGGGATGGGCAACTTCTTTAACTTCCTACCAAATGAGCACAATGCCTATGGGTTCGACATTGACCCGGATGCCATAAAAGTAGCCAAACACCTATATCCCAACGCAAACATAGAACTAGCCAATATATGTACTCACAATCCGGAGGAACGTTTCGATATAGTGATTGGTAACCCGCCGTTCAATCTTGACTTCGATGGTGTTCAATCGCAGTATTACTATTGCAATAAGGCGTACTGGATGCTCAAACCGTCGGGATTGATGATGATGGTCGTCCCAGTGTCATTTCTGCAAAACGAGTTCTGGGAACGCTCCAAGGTCAATGCGATAAACCGGGACTTCTCATTCATCGGACAGACCAAACTCTCCGCTGATGCTTTCAAAAGCGTGGGTGTTGACAAGTTCGATACCAAGATTATGGTCTTTATGCGGGAGTCGAAAAACATTGATATGAAACCGTACAACGCCGAGGAGTTTGTCTCAATGGAGGAGCTGGCCGAACGAATTGCGGAAGCTAAAGGCATCACGGCAGAATCGAAATTGCAGATCCAACAGGAAGCCAAAGAGGAGGTGTCGGCAGAAAATCGGGAGTTTGAGTATAAGCTAAAAAAATATCTTTACGAAATCAAGACTCACAAATCACTTCAAAAACACTATGATAAATCAATAGCTTTAGTCGCTAAGTTTCGCAATCAACGACCGCCAGAAGGCTGTTCAGTTGATGAGCGCAAGGAATGGGACAAACGCAAACTAACCTACAAAAAGGTGCTCGCCGTACTGAAACGGTATATTAAAAACCAGAATGTAGTACCACGAAAAGAGGTCGCATTGGTCAAAACAAACTATGGTTTTAAATTGAAAGGATATGCGCCTCGCCTGCTGGACAAGGTTGAGGTAACAGCAGTCTCACTCAAAGGTATTCTGGCTTTTGGAAAAACACTGCCACACCCCGAAAAAATGACCGCCAAGCTAAGGCGACAATATGCAGCAGCCGAGAAATATATCGAACGTAAACGAAAAGAGTATGAACTGCAATCGAGCATTTTTCCGACAATGAAGCGGGACGAGGCGTTGGATAAAGATATTAATACCCTGACATTCTTTAATAAGGAGATGCAGGCTTGCTCGTTCACGGAGTTGCAAAAACACGACATGGGATTGGTCTTTCAAAAAAGATATGCCCTGCTTAATTGGCAACAAGGATCTGGTAAAACGGCAGTGGCCTACTATTATAGCAAGCACAGGAGGATAAATGTTAAAAACACGGTTATCCTTGCTCCTGCAATCGCCATCCATCTGACATGGGAGCCATTCTTGAAACGCCACAGTGAAAAATATATCATAGCCAGCAAGCCGGAACATCTGGTAAATATTCCCAAGGGCTATTATGTTCTTCTTTCTCTCACGATGATTGGTGAGTTAGTTGCACCGCTCAAGGAGTTTATGAAAGTACGTTCAAATAAAGTCTGCCTGCTCTTCGATGAATCGGATGAGATTACGAATCCGTCAGCACAGCGCACAAGGCAATCGCTCAACATCTTCCGTCGTGCCAAGTATAAGTTGTTGGCAACTGGAACAACTACACGAAACAATATTGGAGAATTATACTCTCAATTCGAACTGCTGTATAACAACTCTGTCAATATGATGTGTGATGCCTATTACGTCTACTTCCAAAACAAAGACGGAGAGATTGAGATGAAACGGAATGACCGCTACCTCGAACCATTTCCGGCTCGTGGTGGTTCGACACTCTTTAAGGCTTGCTTTTGTCCGGGCAAAGCTTCGGTGTTTGGTATCGAAAAGCAAAACCAAGACGTATATAACCAAGAACATCTGGCTGCTCTTATCGAAAAGACCATCATCACCCGTAAGTTCAAAGAGTTTGCAGGTGAGAAGTACGAAATTATTAATTACACCGTAACGCCGAGCGATGGCGAACGAGCAGTTTATCGAACTATCCTTGAAAAGTTCCACGAGATTCTGCATCTCTATTATAATCCCATTAAGGATAAGAAAAAGGAGTCTCAGTTGAATCTTGTACGTCAGATACAACTTCTTATCAAAGCATGTTCTGTTCCGCACCAAATGAGCGGCTACTTTGGAGAGCCATACCCACAAAAGGCAATTACCATCGAAAACAAACTTAGGTATGAACTCAAAGGGAAAGTGGCAATTGGATGTACTTCAATTGACGCGGTGGAGTTATACACCAATTTTTTGAGTGAACGTTTCCCTGAACGTCCTTTGTTTGTTGTTCGTGGCAATGTCGATTTTAAGAAGAGGCAGAAGATACTCGATAAATTCGAGAAAACAGAGAACGGTCTATTGGTCTGTACCCAGCAAAGTTTGAAAAGTTCAGCAAACGTACCAAGTTGTGAAGACATTATAATCGAGTCTCTCCAGTGGAACATCCCTCGAATGGAGCAGTTTTATTTTCGCTTTATACGCCTGGACTCAGTTGGGATGCGCCGTGTTCACTATCTGACCTACGAGGAGTCTATTGAGCAGAATCTAATGGCGTTGATACTCACCAAAGAGCGACTGAACGAGTTTATCAAAAGCGGCGAAGTCAAAGAGGAGTCCGAAATTTTTGAGGAGTTCGACATTTCACCGGACATCATCGAAACCCTCTTCCGTCGTGAACAGGACGATCAAGGTAAGTTCCACATTCGCTGGGGAGCACAAAAAGTAAGTTAAACAATCAAAATCAATAAAATTATGAGCTTGTATATTGGCAAACAACAAGAAAGCGAAGTTATCAAATACACTTCGGTCTCGTGGACTCCGTTTTACAATGGAGTGGCTTCCAAATTAAAAAATTTCTATCCAACCCCAAAACGTGTCGAGGCACTACTTGAACTTGGCAACCTTGTTGGGCTTGGAGCTACGCCTTATGGCAAATATAGCTGGGACGAAGGTTATGACTGCATCCATTGCAGAGCTGAGATTCGAGATGACAAAGAAAAAAAGGGAAAACATCTGCCCCGATATAGCAGTGAAGCTGAATTTCTGAAACTTGATGGACATCTATTTCTTTTTAAGGATGATAATTGGCACTATCGTTATTCCGATGGGCTTTCTACTTATCTGCCGGAAACGGAATTACCCAACTTGTCGGAAAATTCATTGGAAGGACTGGAATTCATGCAGCTAAACGATAAAGGAGAGCTCTCAGTCCTATATGCCAGGGAACTCAAATATTGGAATGACATCGTAGCCAAATCCAACGAAGAGCAAATACCAATATTCGTCTTTCGTAAGGGCAGGCTTATCACAACAATCAATCACCCTCTAAATCAATAATAAAATGGGAAAAAGAATCTATGAAGCGGTAGCAAACCTCCCCGAAGAACTAATAACTCCCGAAATAGCAGCTGCTGCTATTGAAGAGGGAAATATTCAATTATTAGACTGCCTTCCTCATAAATACCTGACAGGAGAGGTTGTTGTTAGCGTTATTGAGAAAAATAGCAATTCATACAGCTACTATGGGTTTAAATTATCCAGTTTACCAGAAGAGATTCGCACCAAAGAGATATGCGAATTTGCCGTACAAAAAGATATATCCAACATTATCAACGTACCTGTTGAGTTTAGAAGTAAAACAATGCTGAAAGCAATGCTGAGTCGAACAAAGCAAAACTTAAAGTATCTACATTTGTTCGCACCGGAAGTTTGGTCGGTAGAACTTGCCATTGAAGGAGTAAAAAGCATCTATTCTGAAACCGTATCAAATTATGGACGTAGGGGTGGCTATCACAGTTCTTCAACCAAAACGGATATTAAACCGGTACAGATATTTCTCTCGTATGTCCCAATCAAGATAAAAGCCAAAGAGTTTTTTTCTAAGTTGGCTACTACGAATCTTAAACAAGAGGATGTGGTGTTTATCACTCCGGATAAGTATAAAGCGAAAACGTACTATTTGAATGTTGCCGCTAAAGATTTCAGTCTTGTACCTAAACAATTCTATGATTATGATGTATTTATGGCTGCTATCGAAAATCAAAAAATATCGTTTCACGAGCCATCTTCATACTCATATAACGGAATCCAAACTGCTGAACAAAAAGCTGAAAAGGAGAAACACCAAGAACTTATGGCGGCTATTTTCTCTGTCATTGATGATGCGATGGCTGACAAGATCATTGAGGTAGTGCCATACGCTTTCAAGAAACTGCCAGATGTATTTCAGACACCACAACGATTAATAGCTGCCATCAGCAAGCCTAATAGCGAGGTTGTGGTGATTGATAGCGACACTCTCTCTCATCTACTCACCAAAGAGGTGTGCGAGGCTTACATTAAGAAAAATAGTAACCTGCCGGCACTTCCACATACGATATGGACACCGGACTTCGTAGAATACTGTATGAAATATGGAACAAATTTTCGTTGGTTTAAGCAGTTACCTAAAGAGTTACAGACCCGTGAGATTGTGCACAATGTATTAGAGTACAGCGCCCAATATGTTGAATACGTTCGTATTGAGTTGATCTCATTGGAGAAAGCATATGAGATTTATAGAAATCACAACTATTGTCGCCAATATATCCCAGCGATGCTTATCAAAGACTTTGAGGACGAGACAGGACTGAACAGCGATTTTGTCGGAGGGGAGTTGAGTTACACAAAGTTCCGAGAACAACGAAAAATGAATACTTACTGCAAAGTGGGCAATTCATTCTTATCAATCAGTGACGGGGGATATCGAGCATCTGCCGTAATAACCATGACGCGCCGCACTCCTCAATCCTTCCGCCCGGTAGTCATATTCTCGAAGTCTATCGACACTTTCCATACTACGTGGCTCGAAAAGGTGATTGCCGACTATGATGCTTCGTTTGTAAAGCCAACTGTGAGCAAAGCTCTGAAACCTTATCAAATCAATGGCTATTTTGCTATTAAAAAGGTAGGCTCCGAATATGGTATTGATATCTACGCAAACGTACTGCTCGGAGAACAGATATCTTTCGCCACACTGATTGGCGGAGAGGTGGTTCGCAATGAGTCATTAGACAAACTCAAAGAGGAACTAAAAGAGTTCCATACAGAAAGTATAGATTTCGGAACTTTGGTACTTCCGACCGGATTGCAGGTTGCCATCTGAACTGATAATCAATAATAATTGAATTGGGGTGAATTTCTTCACCCCTTTGTTTTTTCAATCACTATTCTAAAATCGAACAAATAAGTATAACGATGAATATAAACGCAAAACACATCGAGGCATTGGGTGGGCTAATGTCTCTCGAAATGGAGTTAAACACTCCCGACCTCCCTGAATTTGACGAGAAAAAGGTAACAGCCTATCTGTTTGATGCCTTTGGCGTTGCTATGTATGAGGACAAATACCTATTTTTAGAATATCCCGGACTTGGCAATGCTATGGAAGATGAACAATTACGCCGTACCATCAATCAAGATCGCTTTGGGAATCGCTTACCGGATGACTTCAAAGTTACTATTGACGACTTGGCAATGTGCTTTGCCGAAGTCGAAGAAATAAACCATGAAGAGTACGTCAGACAACTGATGAAGGGCATTTTTACAAACTCAAAATCCCTGTTCAGAGGAACCGGAATGACAGCAGAGAAGTTCCGGGAACATAATCTGAGAATCATTATGGCTCCTTGTAAGCATCTCTACATCTACAAAGACGATAGGGAGTTTCTCAAAGATTTGGACGGTAAGATTTACGCCATCTCAAACCTTAACGGAGATATTATTTGTGATATTTTGGAGGAAGATATGATAATGCTTGAAGACCAAGGTCTCATTTCTAATAACCAAATCATTTCCGCTGATTCTATCGAATATATACGTTCTCAACGAGTAGAGATCATTTTCCTAACCAAACCAATCAAACGATGAGACATTCAGATAATGTAATCATGCTATACAGCACAGATGCCTGGCATACTCATAACAGCCGTGAACTGGTCGGAGTATTTTCAAATCAAGATGAACTGAACAAGTATTTATCGAAAATGAAACGAGCAGGCAAATTGTCTGATGAGGATATGGCAATGCTTATCAATTATAACCAGACACAAGGTCGAGATATAAATTACTTAGTAGAAACCGAAAAAATTAATCCAAAATATGAACGAAAAAATTAATTCATTTCAAGAACGTGCCAAATTATTACGCTGTGAAGTCACTGATGCCATTATTGGTATACTCAAAGAAAACAATCTATCCGAGCTTCAACTATCACAAAACCCAGATGAGGTACCTTGGGTTGTATGGTTCAACGACGAAATGTACGGCTATGATTCCCGTGTAAAAGTGGTATCAATCGAGGGCAACGGCATTGCAGTTGAGGTCTATGATGAAGATTGTTGCAGTTCTGCAACCCTTACCAGTGATAATCTCGACTTAGCTTGCACAAACATCGATTGGCTATGTATAATCCTTAATAGTATTACCTACACTCTAAGTCTTCCTAAATCAACAGGAATAACTGAGATCGCAGGCCATATCATTGAATGGTCCTATGACGAACCGGGACTGTCCGAGATTCCTGAACGTGAACAAGAGGAGATTGAGGGATTAATCCAAGCTGGGAATAGTAATGGTGCTTTGTTCTACAACGATAATGATATGGAATTTGAAGGAACATGGAAAATAAAATCTATTTAAGTTATGGCTACAAGAACAGTATATATCACAGTACGTCTTGATATTACCAATGACAAGACAAATCAAATCACCGATGAGGATATGGAAAACATCATCAGCGAAACAGACTACAACTTTGGAAATGTCGGTGATTTTGAACTTGAAACGGAAATCTGTGGACAAAATGAATAACTCTAAAAATTAGAACAATGAAAGACCTGAATGATTACAAACCCGAAGAGTTCGGGGTGAATAAAGATGAAATCAACTCGCTCATCATGGAGCAAGCCAGCGACTGTGCCATTGAAAAAATGGTAAAAGCTAACGGTCTGCCTTTTGAAGCATTTGTTGAACCAGACATCGAAGAAGGCGAAGAAGCTGATGATGCCACACCAACCCGCTACAAAGAAGAATATCAAGAGCAATACAACCAACTCTATGATGAAGAGTATGACCGCATCGCAGCAGAACTCGGCTTTGATTTTTGTAAAGAGGATGGTATTCTCATTTTGGAATCATAATGGTAAGAGCAACATGAAAGTAATCTTCCGCAAATTCAAGCAAGGCGGTGATATCATCGCCTTATTTCCTGAACAAGGCAATAAGAAAAATCTGATGGTTGGCTCCTATATGCGCGTTGGACAACACTCTGATGCCGATTATATCGGAGTAATCGCGGCAACCACTCCCGCCAAAGAAAGTGAGTATGCAGAACTTCTGGCCGAACTGAAAAGTATTGGATATGATGATTTACAAATAACAAGGCGATGTAAGCCCAAATACAACAATTAAATTATGGACATAATAGAAGAACTTACCAAGTGCAAAAGCACTATCACTCAGGCACGGGAAACAATAGGAAAGTTGATGCTCTCTCTGGCCAAAATATATGGTGGAGAGATAGAGTCTCCCGCAGGAAGAACATACAGTGGCGTAGAAGCAGCAACAGGAATTCCTTGCCAGATCAAATCATTTTCTGAAAATGAATCATTGATGGTAAATGCCTCCTTTGATGGAGATGACTACGAACTACCAATCTCTAATTTCTACGCTGAGGAGTTGGTCGAAGTTATGCAATCGATGATAAAGGAGCGAAAAGATGCTCTTCTCGCCAAAGCCAACAAAGCATACGCTGACTATAAAAACAGAACAAAGCAGGAACCGCACTATTTGAAATGTCAGATTACCTACAAAGACGATGGTTCACAACTGGATGTAATTATCAAACTCTCGTTGGATGTAGTTGAGAGCGAAGATGACAAAATTTTCTTCAACTTCAATAGCTACGATGACCTTAAATATTTTGTAGATATTGGGAAGGAAGATTTTATTGTCACCAAATTCTACCATCTTGAAGAATATCTGGACTAACTAAATACCCAAACTATCACTTGACCGACCGAGATTAATATCACTCTCGGTCTTTTTTCACCTTAAAAATAAAGTAACATGATATCGATTATAGTAATATTTGGACAAGATGCTGTAAAATACCACGAATGGACAGGTCAGGTTCCATTAGATAAGTTTCTTTCTCTAAATGGAGGAGTGGTCTCAGAGGTTAAATTCAACACGCAAGAGGAGTACTCAGCCTACTTACAAGCTCTTGCAGATTATGATTCTTGGCCATCTTATGCAACCATTGAAAAAGAGATCGTAATTGAGAAGTGCCCTCATTGCGAAGATTGGGAATCTTTCTTCGCCGACCGTGACAGCAAAGTCTATTGCCCTGATTGTGGCTCCCTCATTATTCCGGCAAAACAAAGAAATGATAAAATCGCTCCTGTAAAGCTACAATTCCAAACGACTGGCAACACTGAATGGCGGAATTTTCCAGAAGTCCCTACAGTGGAAAACTATACAACTGATTTTCCTTCTGAATTCATGCACGGCTACCATTCCAGTGATTACGTGGCGTGGGAGGATGATATGCGGAGATTTGTGGACGGAGAAATAACTCTGGAAGAGTTCAAAGAATATGGCCATGAATTCAACACCCAATGGCAGGCAGAAGAGGAAATGAAACGGCTTAGACAAATCATTCTCAACGAGACAATGGAAGACTTCTTTGTCGATTTTGTCGCTGTGAAAATTAAGTTCAGACAAGTACAAACAACCCTATAAAATTACGACTATGACATTCACAACAAGATTCAATCAGTTACAAACAGATATTATCGCTAACATCACGGCAATAACTAATCGTCCCGATGGTTGGTTACCACACACTGTCTTTGTCGAAGAAGAGGATGAAGACAGAAGTGGAGCCGGAACACCAGTCTATAAAAAATATCAGCTTATTGATTTCAAGCCAGATGGTAGTTGTACTCTTCGAGATACGAAAACCGGCGAGGATGAAACAGATCGTCATCTCTCAGAAATCAATATTGATTGGCTGATGACTCTCTATGGATATTACCAAGATTTATCCGAAGAGCGTGAAGCTTTAAACACAGATCCATACAACAATCCGCTCGAACACTCACTCAGGCTGCTACTTGATGTGGCGTGTCTCGAAATCACTCGTTTTGAAGAAAGTGAGACTTACAACCAGTGTGTTAAGGCTCTCGCATCTTCCGAAGAAAAGGAGTTATCAGTCTTTCTATATCCATTGGATTGTTTTGAGCGCAACGCAACAAATAAAGAAATTATCTATGACTGGGAGAGTGAGGTAGAATATGAGATTCCCACCAGAAAACTTACTCCTGATGAATTCGCCGCAGAATGTAACGACGAAATGTTTGCCGACCAAGTTTATTGGGTGCGTTTCATTAAATATTAAACAAGTATGGCAAAGAAAAAGGAAAACAAACCGCCCACATTGAATGAGCGGATCGAAAATGCGGTAAACTTGGGGCCTCTGACACCATTATATTTCGTTGTGGCAATTGATATGCTCAAAAATCATATCGACAGTTCGGAAGACGAGTCGATAGAACAATTATTTGAACGCTTATTCTCGGCTGATCGAGTAAGAAGTAACATCAAAGAAATTCACAAAGTAATTAATAATCTTCCTAATGAACAAACAACAACATGAACAACTGCGAAAATACCAGCGGGACAAGCTGGTATTTTTGCAAATGGGTTTGGAGTAAAACATCAAGGGATTGATACATCAGATTGAGAAATACCCAATCACCGATGTTACAATCCCTTCTTCATTGCTTATCGAACTTGAGCCATTACAGCAGCGAATAAATTCACTTGTACAACAACTTAATAATATCAAACAATGAACTTTCAAGAATTAACTGACGCATATAAAAAGAGAATTGATGAATTTCTCCTCCAAATTGAAGAGAAGTGTGCTAATCGAAATGGATCGACAATATTGCCTCAGACTCCATCTTATTTGGAAGAAGTCATTATTCCAATTTTCAAAAGTCTGGCAGAAATCATACGCAAAAAAGGCGTGAAAATTCCTACCACACAAACTTATCGCCCTATAAAAGGCTATTATAGAATAAAGATTGGACTAACAACGGTCGGAGGATTTTCTGTTCCTGGCAATGGCGACTATGCAATATATTTCACCCCGATGAAAAATGCAAATCCCATAGGAGACAGACAATTAGTATCCGATACTGAGGAATTACTACAACTAATTAATAATCAATTAAAAGCAAAACAGCAGTTAATTACGTAAAAAACGAATATCTTTGTTTTCCTGTAAATGTCGTATAAGTATAATGCTCTTGCGAACAAAGGGATAGACTGCTGTTTTTCGTATATAGTAGCAATGAAGCAAAAGCTAACAAAAGAAGAGCTGTTTATGCTTGCACGACTGAAAAAGATAGACTTAGCACTACTTTCCCGTATGCAAGATTGTCTCGATCCCCAAAAGGTTCGTAGTAAACTTATCCAATATGAGTTTACTTGCTTGGCAAAAGAGAAAAGATTCAGGAAAGGACATATAATCAAGGCATTGATGGACAAGTATGATGTATCAAAAAGCTATATCGAACTTATCATCTACAGTAATAAACAAAGCAAAGGGAAACAGTGTGTACGATGTGGCAGACTCGTTACCGCATACAAATGGGGGCGGAATAACGGAGTCTGTGATAGCTGTATTACAAAAGCCATTAAAAATTATGAATATGAAACAGGCAGCGAAAATGAAAATGCTCAAAGAAATGAAGAGCCGCCGGGGAACTAACACGTTAATCCTCTTCCGTAATGGAGATTATTATGAGGCGTATGATAAAGACGCAGAAATTATCGGCAAAGTCTTCACTTTAGAAACTTTTATAGAAGATGAGTTAAAAACGGTCAGGTTTCAAGCGTCAGACATAGAAGAATATTCAAATAGATTGTTGGATGCCGGACATGCCGTTTGCATCTCTGAGATGCGTGATGAATCCGGCAGTTTCGTTATTAATATAGCACAGGAAGAGAATGGGCAAGATAGTACGGATAATCAATGACGGCTGTTTTCTGGTCGGTTTGATTGGTGGTACCACTTCTCTTATAATTCTTATTGTTATCATTGGATTATTCAAAAGCTGTTTTGGAGAAAAGATCGACCCGATGGACGATACTTATATGAAGCAGCGGGAAATGTATGACCGGCACGCTGTTTATGACAGCACCAGAGTCGGCTTTGATTTCTTATGGTACACCACCAACGCAGTGTCTAAGAAAAGGGCAGAGGAAATTAGTTCACGAAAACACATCCGAGAAGCCCAAAAAGAATTTGTAGAAACCGTCGCCGATCATTTCAATCACAATTTCTTTAACACCGACATTTATGAGGTAGCCGAATACGCTAAAAAGTTCGACGTAGACCCTGATGTTCGTCTGGTAAATATTTTTGTGATTGGACAACGGCTGGAAGACCAGTATTTACGTCCTAATCCTGATTTGCCTGGCGGCGGATGCACAGAACCCTACTATGGAACCGACCAAGGAGTTATGTATATAAAAGAAATTGATATATATCCTCCATCGCCCGATTCTTTACGGACATACCGCTACTGGGATTGTTGGCGAACCTCCTCAACAGATGAACGTTATACGCATTTTACCGAGACAGAACGCAAACAAGGTAAATATGGTACTGTACTGTATATTCCGAATTATAACCATCAGTAAATTAAGAATATAAAGTTTGGAGGAGTGAGAAAAATCCTATAACTTTGGTCTCCTCAAAGAGAATACTGACTGAAAAATAGATTGTAAATTGATCGAAAAAAGTTGAAAATGATGAATTAAAAATGATCGTAGAAAAAACGCAGATTAAGTTTGCGCAATCGGAGCAGACGGGTGAACTGATTGGATTTGTGTCCCGCCACTCCAAAACACAGAAGTTAATGGGAGTTCGTGAAGACTCCCGTTTTGGTAAGAAGATATGTGTACTTTCAGAAGAACTGAAAGGAACTATCCAGCCAAACAAGTTGTACGCTGTCGAACTGAAACCTATGCACAACGGCAGTGGATATGTGGTGGTCAAAGCATCACCCATGTTGTTTCAAGCGCAGGTGGACACGCTAATCGTCCCCAAGAGTATTTATCAGGTTACGGTAACCTTCGGCAACAAAACCGTATTCTTCGACCCGAAGGATGGCAAGAGTGCATCAAGTCGCACGCTGGCCGGAGTCATAAAACTCCTTCGTGAACGAGAAGATATTGAAAATCCAGAGTTCGTCATCGAAGACTTGACAAAACAAGCCAAACAGGTTGTTAAGCGTATGCAGAACGACGGATTCATTATTCCGGACTACACACTCAAATGATGCGCCCTCAGTGTGGCATAGCCACCGATGGCGCTCATTCCGTTAAAAACAGGCTGACGCGCTTTCGGGCAGTAGACATTGCAACAGGCGAAGAACTATTCAGCGGGAGCATAGGAAATCAAACCATCAACATCGGAGAATTTCTGGGTGTCGTAGAGGCGGTGAAATATATCATCGCCAATCACTACACACCCAGAATCATCTATACGGATAGTATGACGGCTATCGCTTGGTTTCAGGCTAAACGAACAGCGTCCAAAAAGGCGCATCCCGCACTGAAACGGGCTGAGATATTCCTGAAAGCCTTTGCTGCTGAAATCGAATCCATCGAAGTCAGACACTGGGATAATGACGGTTGGGGTGAGACTCCAGCCGACTTTGGAGAGAAAAGTTAATTGATTGATTTTAGATTGTTATGAACCCAGCTTCTCCCTGCCGGGAGGCCCGGAGAAGCATTTTTTTTAATTATAACATGGCGAAGATAAAATCGGAATCAACAAAATATATAACCATTAAGGAGAGCGAGTATCTCCAGATGGTTGAGAACACAATGCTAGTTGAGGCACTTAAGATAGCGGGGATAGAAAAACTCCCCATGTATCAGGCCGCACAGCGCATATTAACAGACAAGCGGGTAGAGATACACATCAAACCGCTTTGTTCCCGTTATTCATTCTAAAACACATAATTAGGCATGAATAAACAGGAAATCATAGACAGGTTATTCGATAAGTTGAGAAATAGCGGCTGTCGTTATCCAAAATGGGAGCTTATACAAATTATCGATCCTTTTTTAGAGGTTCTTAAAGAGTCTTTGGAAGAGGGGAACGAGATTCGCTTGACGAACTTTGGTAAGTTTGTTGTAAAGGCTAAGAAAGGGCGTAAATACTATAATATCCAAACTGGAGCCATAGGTTACACCCCAGATAAAAGAGTGATTGTTTTTGTTCAACACAAAAGCCTTGATTCCATGAGTAAAATCAAGTAAGGTACATTCCACCTTATAATATAGCTCATATACCTATTAATACATAACACCGGAACTATCCAATCAACAGAGATAGTTCCGGTGTAGTTTTTTAAGGGGGCTACATACACACTCTTAATCTTCAGATACTTGAAATCTTTAATAATTGGACTATATAGTCTCAAAAGTATCCAACTTATTGCGTACCTTTGCCAGACAAATAATTCAAGGTTCTACCATCTATATGTAGTCTCCTATGTAGGATTTGAGTTCTTTGCCAAAATACAAGCATTGATTAACAATGTGTTATAGCCCAAGAGGGTGCATCAGTATTTTGAGACAGTCCCTTTTTTTTTCGTGAATGAGGAATCATTAATAGCTTATACGCAACCCTGCAAAATAGCTACGCGGACTAGCCGGACCATAGATATAGCCCGAATCGCGTTCCACCCCTTTATCAAAATCGCTCTGATAGGCATTGAAAAGATTCTGCACCCCGGCACTCAGTTGCAAATCCATCGATTTGTAGAGTTTGAAATCATAGGCAACCTTCACTCCCAGATCAAAGAAGTCGGGGGTATTCACTGCCACATCATCGGCTATATAACCTGCCTTATGCGGCACTAGCATCGACCCCGTATAAGTACCCGATAGGGCGATAGAGAGTGGTTTGATCGGTGTATAGGTAGCGGTAAAATAGCCATACGTATTGGGAGTACGGAAAATCTTCTTCTCAGCAGGTGCGGTTTTGCTCCATTTCTCGGGTTCATCGTAATGACTCTGTTGTAAGGTAGCACCTGCCTGCAACTGAAACAGCGAGAGGTAAGCCAACTTTCCCTCAAGGGTCAGCCCCATCACCCGGGCACCCGAGCCATTGCGACGCTCCTTAATCAATACTCCATCACGTTCGCCGATATCCTCGAGTACAAATACATCCGACAGACGGGTATAAAATCCCTCGGCTAACAGATTTACCTGAAAAGCGCCAAAGCGGTGATAGAGATCGGCCGAAGCACTGAAACTTTGTGATTTCTCTTCTTTGAGGTTCTTGGCACGTTCGATCATCGATACCGTTCCTCCTACATTCTCAATATGCAGATCCTCGTCAAAAGCCTGTGGAGCACGAAAGCCCGAAGAGTAGCTCAGGCGCAGATTGATGTCTTTGGTCGGATTGAAGCGCAGGTTGGCACGCGGACTGAAGATAGCACGATGAATCAGATTATGCTTGTCCAATCGTCCGCCCACCAGCAGACTCCACTTCTCGTTCTTCCATTCATTTTGCAGAAAAGCGCTACCGATACGTACCGTTTGTTGTGTATAGCGGTTATAGCCCCACATATCGTCTTTCAGGTCATCTTGATTGTACTCCACACCACTCGTCAGATCGGCAGGCATGAAGAGACAACGATCAAAGTGATACACGTATTGCGAGCCGAGCACGTAGGTCAGATCGGTTGTTTTTCCATAGGCATTCGGGTCTTTCTTGCTTCCGTAGTAACTATCGCGGTCGGTATGTTGCACCGAGGTATAAGCACTCCAACGGTGTTTCTCGCTGGGGGTAAAGAGATCGAACTTCAATCCGCCACCGTCAATCGAATGTTCTATCTGCTCAGCTATATCGGCCTCGTGCGGAGGACGATTGAGCAAGTTGCCTCCCCGACGAAACTCTTGCATATGGTGATACTCAAACGTAAGTTTAGAGTAGGTACTTGTTTTCAGGTACGACCGGAAACCTACGGTTTGATTCTTGAGTTTGGGCATCTCCGAATATCCGTCACCATTATGATCGTATGCATCTCTGTGGCGATTTTGCCCGAAGAGATAGAGCCCTGCACGATTATTATCAGTCACCAGCGAAGCATTCAGCGAGGTATTGTTATCAAACGAGGAGCTTCCTCCGATTGAGGTCAGCGTATGTGCCAACTGTGCCGAATTGCGCAACGGCTCTTTCGTGATGATGTTAATTGTTCCGGCAATGGCAGACGAACCGAAAAGTGCCGAGCCCCCTCCACGCATCACCTCTACCCGTTCAATCATGTTAGCCGGAATCTGTTCAAGGCCATATACGCCCGAGAGTGCACTGAAAATAGGGCGCGAATCTATCAATATCTGTGTATAGGGTCCATCGAGCCCATTGATGCGCACTTGTTGGAAGCCACAGTTCTGGCAATTGGTTTCTACGCGTACGCCGGGCTGAAAGTTGAGTCCTTGCGAAAGCGTAGCCGAGTTGGTATTCTCAAATAGTTTCATATCCATCACATTGACCAGCGTGGGTGCCATGCGGCGAGTAGTTTCGCTACGATTGGCCGATACCACTACTCCATCGAGCGCAATAGCGTCTTCTTCGAGTTCAAAATTCTCTTCGAGGGTCTTACCCTTCTTTAGTTGTATCTTTCGGCTCTGGGTTTTGAAACCAACGGCACTAACCTCGAGCACGAAAGTACCTTCGGGTAGGTTTTTAAGAAAGTAATGCCCCGAGTTGTCGGTCGTGGTACCGATGGTTGTTCCTTTCAGAGCGATAGTGATATAAGACAGGTGTTCGCCGCTCTTCTTGTCGAGCACGTGTCCGATGATGTTTGCGTCAGAGCTTTTTAGCTCGGGATGAACCGCCATAGCAGGCGTTAGGGCATAGCACAGCCCTATGAGGATTGTTATAAAGATCTTCATTATAAATCGTTTTTAAATGTGTAATTGAGATAATTTCTTACTAAAAACGATAGGCAGGAGGGCCTCTGAGGCATAAAACACCCCGGTAAGAGGTGTAGTGACGAACAGCTTGCGAGCGCCACAAGAGCGTGCACAACAGCGTTGCCACAAAGGCAAGTGAGAACAGAAAGACTCCTGCATCGGTGCTCACTACGTGGTTCAGGAAGTGAAGCAACTGAAACTCGACAGTGGTATGCCCGTGAGGGCTGTCTTTCTTAAAGGGGTGTGAATGTACAATGGTAACACCGTTCACCACATGAGCGTGGGTGAACAACGTGATTCCTGCCATGTAGAAGATAAATAAGAAGGGCAGAAACCATTTAATGATATTCAGGTATAGGTGTTTCATCGTTTATGGTTGCAAAGATAGTCTATTTAAAAGCAGCAAGCAAAGCATATCTGTTAACAAGATTATTTATTTTATTAAAGCATGTTATAAAGAGAAGTAAAACGCCACACAAATTTGCAGGTTTCGAGAAAGTGCCTACCTTTGCAATGTGTTTTTCATAGTATTAGATTTAAGGTTAACAAAGATTGCTCGTCTGGGAAGATGGGCTTTTTTTATGCCTATACCTCTGGAGTTTTAACAATGTTAATACCCTTCTCTCCTTTGTATTTTCTTCTATGCAAAAGTACGTACTTTTGGCAGGAATGAATATACATTCTTTAATACCAACAGTACGTACTTAACAATGCGTTAATATACTAGTTTTTTAAACAAGGAAAAGTTGTATGTTCGCACATTCAAAAAAAGAATCGACTCAATACTGATATACAAACGTTTACCCAACCAACAACCCATATTCATCCGATTATTTATTGGTTCGGAAAAGTAAACCGTTTACTTAACCATCCATTTCGTTTTCAGAGAAGTACTTGTGTATTAAGCAACCTCACTCTCCGAATACGCATTGCTCGGCAACAAGGTCAAAACTCACTTAGTACCTCTTGCAGTTCATCGACCGTAAGCTTACCCAACCTGCGCCACAACTCTTTCTTTCTTAATAAGAGCAAAAAGGCGGGAGCCATCGATACCCGATAAGACTCGGCCAAAGCCTCATCTACGTTCATATCAACCGAAACCAAGGAAATATGCTTGGAGGATTGCCGGTTGTAAGCCTCTACCACCGATGCCAACCATGCGTTGCGCGTTTGACTATTTGTATAAAACTCTACCAGAACTAAATGGCTGGTTTCTAACGCATTCTTTAATGCCTCTACTTGACTTGTCATATCTATTGTTTTTAGTGATATATATTGAACAAATGAAACCTCTGTATGGTTTCAATATGTAAGTTGAATAGCCTTTTTTTTCATAAACTGAAAGTTTTAATCAATTTATAGAAAAAAGATATAGAAAATTATCAATTAATAAACAAAAGTAAGTATATTTGCATTGTAATATAACAAAAGGAAACTAATCAAGCTTAATAGAAAGACAAAATGGCAAAAGAAATACCATTTACCAAAATGCACGGAGCGGGCAACGACTACATCTATGTAGACACGAGCCTCTATCCGATCGAAAATCCCGAAGAGGCAGCCATTCTTTGGAGTGCTCAGCATACCGGAATAGGGAGCGACGGACTGGTACTGATAGAGCCCTCGGAGTGTGCCGATTTTGCCATGCGAATCTTTAACGCAGATGGCTCGGAAGCCATGATGTGTGGAAACGCCAGCCGCTGCATCGGAAAATATCTTTATGAACACGGATTAACGGTAAAAACAGAAATCTCACTGGAAACACGCTCGGGCATCAAGTGGTTAAAGCTGCAAACGAAAAACAACGAGGTGACCGCCGTTACAGTGGATATGGGCGAACCATCGGAGATTGCGGACGTAGATCTGGGAGTACCGGAGCAATCCACGTCTCCATGGGAAACCCTCATATAGTGCTCTTTGTCGAAGACATAGCGCAGGTAAACCTTGAAGACATCGGACCAAAACTGGAGAACCATCCGCTGTTTCCGCAACGAATTAACGTGGAGTTTGCCCAGATACTACCCGACAACCAAATCCGCATGCGTGTATGGGAACGGGGATCGGGCATCACACAAGCCTGCGGAACCGGTGCTTGTGCTACTGCCGTGGCGGCAGCAGTAAGCCATCGGGCAGGACGGAAAACAGATATCGTTATGGATGGTGGTACTCTCACCATCGAATGGAACGAACAGAACGGACATGTATATATGACCGGACCGGCAACGAACGTATTTGAAGGGGTCATTCATTTAAAATAAAAGCATTATGGCATTAGTAAACGAACATTTCCTAAAACTACCGGGAAGCTATCTGTTCTCGGACATCGCAAAAAAAATAAATACTTTCAAGATAACCCATCCGCAGAAAGAGATCATTCGCCTAGGTATTGGCGATGTAACACGTCCCCTGCCACCGGCTTGCATCGAAGCCATGCACAAAGCGGTAGAGGAGTTGGCTGATGCAAGCACCTTTCACGGATACGGTCCCGAACAGGGATACGACTTTTTAAGAGAGGCCATCATTAAAAAGGATTACGCCACACGAGGCATCACCTTGGCGGTAAATGAGGTCTTTGTAAACGATGGGGCAAAAAGTGATACGGGCAACATCGGCGATATACTGCGCCACGACAACAGTGTGGGAGTAACCGACCCCATCTATCCGGTCTACATCGACAGTAACGTTATGAGCGGACGATCGGGCGTACTCGACCCCAATACAGGCAAGTGGAGCAACATCACCTATATGCCTTGTACAAGCGAGAATAACTTCATCCCCGAAATACCGAAAAAGCGCATTGATATCGTTTATCTGTGTTACCCCAACAACCCTACCGGCACGACACTGACCAAAGCCGAATTGAAAAAATGGGTAGACTATGCACTTGCCAATGACACGCTGATTCTCTTTGATGCAGCCTACGAGGCGTATATCCAAGAGCCGGACGTGCCCCACTCTATCTACGAAATAAAAGGAGCGAAGCGATGTGCCATCGAGTTTCGCAGCTTCTCGAAAACAGCCGGGTTTACAGGTGTACGCTGTGGCTATACCGTAGTGCCCAAAGAGCTTACAGCGGCTACACTGACAGGCGAACGGGTGTCATTAAACGCGCTGTGGAACAGACGTCAATGTACCAAGTTCAACGGAGCATCGTACATCACACAGCGAGCAGCCGAGGCTATTTATTCGCCCGAGGGACAACAACAGATTCAGGAAACGATCGACTATTACATGACCAACGCCCGCATCATGAGAGAAGGACTCGAGGAAGCGGGATTAGAAGTATATGGTGGCGTAAACGCTCCGTATATATGGGTTAAAACCCCAAAAAACACCCCTTCGTGGCGATTCTTCGAACAGATGCTCTACGAGGCCAATGTGGTAGGCACTCCCGGCGTAGGTTTCGGTCCAAGTGGTGAGGGATACATTCGTCTTACCGCCTTTGGCGAACGGGCTAATTGCATAGAAGCCATGCAACGCATCAAAAACTGGCTGTAAAACAACATTTTATTATTATTTTCTAATTAATCGTATAGGTAAGAAAGACAATGAAAACATCAATGAACAAAACACTAAAAGTAGCAGTAGTAGCCCTGTCGGCTCTGTTTGTACCCCTCATAGGCATGGCACAAGATACGTTCGAGGTATCGGTGGGAGCCGACGTGGTGAGCAAATACATCTGGCGCGGATTCGATCAAGGCTCGGGTGCTTCGATTCAACCTACGTTAGGGATGGCTTATAAAGGATTCTCGCTAACAGCCTGGGGAAGCACCAGCATCACCGATCTGGAACCCAAAGAGATTGATATCACATTGGGATACACCATCGGAGGGCTAAGCCTGAACGTAACGGATTATTGGTGGGCAGGCGAGAGTCAATCGTATGGAAATTATAAAAACAGCCACTACTTTGAAGGAGCTGCAAGCTACTATTTTGGCGAGAAATTGCCCTTAACCCTATCGGTAGCCACCATGTTTGCCGGAGGCGATAGAAACGAAGAGGGCAAGCAATGCTACTCGACCTACTTTAGTGCGGAGTACGATATCGCCTGTCCGGCTGATATCACCCTGACCCCATCGATCGGTGCCACAACAGCCTCCTATCTTCACACCGGAGAGCAGGTAAAAGGGCTTACCGACCTATCACTCAAAGCCTCGAAGGAACTGAAGATAACCAACAGCTTCTCCCTGCCTATCTTTGTGCAAGTAACCGCATCACCGGTCAATGACAAGGTGTATATGGTATTCGGATTAACTATTTAACAATCGTATTAATAACCAATCATTTTAGGTATTATGTCAAAACTTAGATTCAGAGTAGTAGAAGATGCTTTCAAGAAGAAAGCAGTCGAGGTGGTGACGCCTGCAGAACGTCCGTCGGAGTACTATGCCAAGTACGTATTCAACAAAGAAAAGATGTTCAAGTATCTGCCCAGCAAAGTATATGCGCAACTTATCGATGCCATTGACAACGGTGCCGCACTCGATCGCAGTATTGCCGATGAGGTAGCCGAGGGAATGAAGAAGTGGGCCATCGAGATGGGCGCTACTCATTATACCCACTGGTTTGCTCCGCTTACCGAAGGCACAGCCGAGAAGCACGATGCCTTTGTAGAGCACGACGGTAAGGGAGGTATGATGGAGGAGTTTTCGGGCAAGCTACTGGTGCAGCAGGAACCCGATGCTTCGTCATTTCCTAACGGTGGTATTCGCAATACGTTCGAAGCACGCGGATATTCGGCATGGGACCCCTCATCGCCTGCCTTTCTGGTAGACGACACACTCTGTATTCCAACTATTTTCATAGCCTATACGGGCGAATCGCTCGACTATAAAGCCCCCTTGCTGAAGGCACTTCGTGCTGTTGATAAAGCAGCGGTAGAGGTATGTCACTACTTCAACCCCGATGTGAAAAAAGTGGTGGTGTTTCTGGGTTGGGAACAGGAATATTTCTTGGTTGACAAAGGTTTGTATGCAGCACGCCCCGACCTTCTGATGACCGGACGCACGCTGATGGGACACGACAGTGCCAAGAATCAGCAGTTGGACGATCATTATTTCGGCTCCATCCCCACCCGTGTGGCAGCCTTCATGAAAGACCTGGAGATCGAATCGCTTAAGCTGGGTATCCCTGTCAAAACGCGCCACAATGAGGTAGCACCCAATCAGTTTGAATTGGCACCCATCTACGAAGAGTGCAACTTGGCCAACGACCATAACCTGCTCATTATGTCGGTCATGCGCAAAGTGGCACGCCGTCATGGTTTCCGCGTATTGCTGCACGAGAAACCCTTCAAGGGCATCAACGGTAGCGGCAAGCACAACAACTGGTCGATGGGAACCGATACGGGCATCCAACTCATGGGGCCGGGCAAAACAGCCGAAGACAACCTACGATTCGTAACTTTTGTGGTAAACACACTGATGGCAGTGTACCGACACAACGGCTTGCTCAAAGCAAGCATATCGAGTGCTACCAACGCACACCGTTTGGGTGCCAACGAAGCTCCTCCGGCCATCATCTCCTCGTTTCTGGGCAAGCAACTCTCTCGTGTATTGAAGCATATCGAAGAGAGCACAACCGACGACTTGGTAAGCCTCAGCGGCAAGCAAGGCATGAAGTTGGATATTCCACAAATACCCGAACTGCTGATCGACAATACCGACCGCAACCGCACCTCTCCTTTCGCCTTTACGGGCAATCGCTTTGAGTTTCGTGCCGTAGGATCGGGTGCCAACTGCGCTTGTGCCATGATCGCACTCAACAGTGCCGTAGCGGAACAGCTAATGAAGTTTAAGAAAGATGTAGATGCACGCATTGACAAAGGCGAACCTAAACTGGCTGCCATTTTGGAAGTGATACGCGGCTACATTACCGAATGCAAAGCCATACATTTTGATGGAAACGGCTACAGCGACGAATGGAAAGAGGAAGCTCTGAAGAGAGGATTGGATTGCGAAACAAGCGTACCGGTTATCTTCGACAACTACCTGAAACCGGAATCCATAGCCATGTTCGAAACCACCGGCGTATTGAACCGCAAGGAGCTCGAAGCACGCAACGAAGTGAAATGGGAGATGTATACCAAAAAGATACAGATCGAAGCACGTGTACTGGGCGATCTGGCGATGAATCACATCATTCCCGTAGCCACCCAGTACCAAACGGATCTGATTAACAATGTATACAAAATGAAGAAGCTCTTCGCAGAGGAGAAGGCCAACCAATTATCCTCCAAAAACCTGGAACTGATCGAGGAGATAGCCAACCGCACCACTTTCATCAAAGAGCATGTAGATGCTATGGTAGAGGCTCGCAAGATAGCCAACCGCATCGAAAGTGAACGCGAGAAAGCCATTATCTACCACGACCAAATTGTACCGATGCTCGAAGATATTCGCTACCACATCGACAAACTGGAATTGATTGTAGACGATCAAATGTGGACATTGCCGAAATACAGAGAGCTTTTATTCATCCGATAATGAATGGGATTTAGCAAAATTAGTATACCTTTGCCGCTTTATAGCTTCAAGTGTTTATTGTAAAATTCATTTTATGAGTGAAGATATTATAAAACAGAAAGTACAGCGATGGATTGTTACCTTCGGAGTACTTATCTTATGCGGCAAGTTTCTGGCATTCTACCTCACGAACTCAGTGGGTATACTAACCGACGCCATGGAGAGTATTGTCAACGTGGCGGCGGGCTTTATCAGCCTTTACAGTTTACGATGGGCGGCAAAGCCCAAAGACAAGGATCACCCCTTCGGTCATGGTAAAATGGAATTGATTTCTGCCTCGATCGAAGGGTTGCTTATTTCCATTGCCGGCGGATTGATTGTGTACGAGGGCTTTCTTCGTCTGTTCGAACCGGCAACAATCGAGAAGTTGGATGTGGGTATTATCGTAGTAGCCGTAGCAGGAGCCATGAACTATATCATGGGCTGGTACAGCATCCGGATTGGCAAACGTCATCGCTCTATCGCCTTGGTAGCGGGAGGCAAACATCTGCAATCAGACACCTACTCGACCATCGGACTAGTGATCGGTTTATTATTGCTTTACTACACCAAGATTGCCTGGATTGATAGTGCATTGGCATTGATCTTCGGATCGATCATTATCATTACGGGATTGGGTATTCTATACAAGACAATCACCAACCTGCTCGATAAGGCCGACGACGAATTGCTGCACGATATGGCACAGTGCATGGAGGAGCATCGACAAAAAGACTGGATCGATGTGCACAATACCAAAATTATAAAGTACGGAAGTTATTTGTATATTGACTGTGACTTGACACTACCTTGGTATTATAATGTAGTCGAAAGCCACGATGCTTGTTGCAGTCTGCGATCTACACTCGTATCACGATTTTCGGAGCGGATACAGGTGTCCATTCACTCAGATCCGTGCAACAAACAGCATTGCGAACATTGCACGATAGACTCTTGTGCAACGCGGCAGTCCCCCTTCGTCTCGCTCGAAAACTTTAATCTATCACGCATTATCGAGAGCGACGAAGAGAGAAATGAGGACTAATCGGGGTCGATAATTTCGGCATCCTCAATATGGCCTTTTGAGGGATGAGCAGGACGCTTACGGGAGAACCGGAACCAGTTGACAAGCTCGGTAAGCGCATAGACAAGACAAGTAACCCCGATGATAATAAGCACTGTATGGCGTGCACTGACAGGATTAAACAAGGTGATAAGACCTGTGATAAGAATAAGAATAGGCAGCACATAGAATCCCGCCGGAACGGTAGACCAACGACGAGCCATAGATAATGCAGCAATTTGCTGAATACCACCCATCATAAGCAGAAAGCCCAACAGAAACATCAGTACGTTGGCAAAGAAATCGGGCATAGCCACAAGCCATAGACCAAACAGTAAACTCCCTATTCCCTCAATAGGAAAACGAACCGACTTACCGGCAGAGGGCTTAACGGTGAAATAACCAATCAGTGAAATGATTCCCGGAATGAGGAACAATACACCAATGGTTATGGTAATATACTGGGTGGCCACATCGGGCCAGAACACAAGCACCAAGCCGATAATAAGCGAACAGATGGTGCGAACAAGCGAATAATTCATTGTTTTCATAACGTCTTATTTTATGGGAGAAACCCCTTTATAGTTTTGCGAATATACATATTTTTGTATAGACCTTAAATCCGCAGTCATATTATTTTCAGAGAATCCAAACACTTGAGGATGAATAACATCCTCAAGGTTTGGTTATGTCACAAGATTCACCTAAATTAGTGCTACCAAACAAACCATAAAGGTACTTGTGCATATGACAACAAAAATAGCCATAAAATCAGATAATATCACTCCTTTTGGGGGTATATTTTACGCAATGGATGAATTTTCTCGTTTAGGACTGAATTCCGTGATCGATAAATCTTTAGGATTACGTTCTTCCTACGCCGGTTACCAATATAGCGAAATTATTTCGAGCCTATTTTGGATCTACTATTGCGGCGGTGACCACATCGAAGATATCGGCAAACACCTTGGCAAACATCTTGAATTACGCCCGGATACTGAAATCCCCAGTCCGGATACTTTATTGAGAGGCATAAAAGAACTCGCAGAATTGGATATCCACTATACTTCCCAAAAAGGAGCAAGCTATGCTTTCAATAAGGCGGAACAGCTTAATAGTTTGATGCTCGATATGCTCCTTCAAACAGAACAACTCAAGCCAAACACGCTTTATAACTTGGACTTCGACCACCAGTTTATTCCCACAGAAAAGTATGACACTCAGTATTCTTACAAGAAAAAACGTGGTTATTTCCCCGGCACGGCAACTATTGGTGGTAACATTGTTGGTGTGGAAAATCGGGCCGCAAACGCAAATGTCCGTTTTCGTCAAGCGGATACGCTCCAACGGACTTTTCGTCGTTTGGCCGATAGGGGAATATTCATAGACCGTTGCCGGATGGACTGTGGTTCTTATTCGGAAGAGATTATCCGTATGACACATGGCTACTGCAACAAGTTCTACATACGAGCCGGCAAATGTCAGTCTCTGTATGAAGAAATGACGAAAATCACAGATTGGAAAAAAGAAGAAATCAACTTCGAGAATTATGAAGTGACCTCCATACCTTTTACTTCCTTTTTGCAAGAAGAAAACTACCGACTTGTTATTCAAAGGCAAAAGCGTAAGGACAACCAATTGGACCTATTTGATGGTGAATACACCTATCGGTGCATCTTAACCAATGACCATGAAAGTTCTGAAAAAGACATTGTACTCTTCTACAATGCTCGTGGAGCCTGTGAAAGAACATTCGACATGATGAATAACGATTTCGGGTGGAGTCATCTTCCCTGTTCATTCCTCAAAGAGAATACAGTATTCCTGCTACTTACAGCCATGGCTAAAAACTTTTATGCTTACCTTATTGAGAAGGTTGCAGCCGTGTTTGAAGATATTGAACCGGTAAGCCGAGTCAAACGATTTATCTTTCGATTCATTACAGTTCCTGCGAAATGGGTAAAGACAGGCAGACAATGGGTACTCAATATTTATTCCGACAAACCATACAAGTTGCTTTGGAGTCCGTAAAAACAACTTTTCGTGGGATTACTTATGCCTTCAGCTAACTGGGGAAAGGGGAAGCTATGCCCTATAACCTGAAATCAAGGAGAAAAGCAGGGGGAAAAGCTACGAGTAGGAACTATTAGGTGAATTAAATCGCTATTTGAATCAGTTATAAATTAGCTGCGGATTTGAGGTATAGATATAAAAGAAACCCATCATCTTTCATTCGAAAGTCAATGGGTTTGCTTCAAACAATACCTATCTTTTAAACTTTTACCTCAAATAATACGCACGATTAGGAAATCCAGGCGCTCATGTCTTCGGCTATAAAAAGCCAATAAAGCAATAACAAACTAAGAATAACTGCACCGATAAACACTAATACTTTTCTCTGTTTCATATGATTTTTGTTGTTAGTAATTCGATTATATGTATATATAAACAGCAAAGCAGCTAAAAAGTTTTCAAATAAAAAAGATAAAAAAAGAACGAAAAGACTTGCTGTTTCAAACAAAGTGCTTATATTTGCCGTCGTTAAACAACAACAAGACAATGAGAAATCTATTAGTAAATACATATTGGTGGCGCTCTTTACAACTCCTACAGTCGTAAGGGAGCAGTGCTCGTGTATATATACTAACTAAAGATATAAAACAAGAAAGAGCCCTGTCGCATCCTGCGACAGGGCTCTTTCCGTTATGTTACATCGCAAAATAAATTAAAAATCATACAGCATCATGAAAAGTTATCAAGCAAAAGAAAAGAGTTATCAGGCAGACGAGAATGGTTATTACGGAGAGTTTGGGGGAGCTTATATCCCCGAAATATTGCATAAATGTGTAGAGGAACTTAGAAGTACCTACCTGGATGTACTCGCCAGTGAGGATTTTCAACAGGAGTTTAATCAACTATTGCGTGACTATGTGGGACGCCCCTCGCCCCTATATCCGGCACATAGGCTTTCGGAGAAATACGGTTGCCGTATGTACCTCAAACGCGAAGACCTGAATCATACCGGCGCACACAAAATAAACAACACCATCGGGCAGATACTGTTGGCACGACGCATGGGTAAGACACGCATCATAGCCGAAACAGGTGCCGGACAACATGGGGTAGCCACGGCAACGGTTTGTGCATTGATGAACATGGAGTGCATCGTATACATGGGGCAAACCGATGTAGAACGACAACACATCAACGTAGAGAAGATGAAAATGTTGGGAGCAACAGTAGTTCCCGTAACTTCGGGCAATATGACTCTCAAAGATGCCACCAACGAAGCCATTCGCGACTGGTGCTGCCATCCGGCAGATACGTTCTACATCATCGGATCGACCGTAGGACCACATCCCTATCCCGACATGGTAGCCCGCCTGCAATCGGTTATCAGCGAAGAGATCAAAAAACAACTACTTGAAAAAGAAGGACGCGACTACCCCGACTACCTGATTGCTTGCGTAGGCGGAGGAAGCAATGCGGCAGGAACCATCTACCACCACCTGGACGACGAACGCGTACGCATCGTACTGGCCGAAGCGGGTGGCAAAGGGATAGAAACGGGTATGACCGCAGCTACCATTCAATTGGGCAAGATGGGGATTATTCACGGTGCACGTACGTTTGTAATGCAAAACGAAGACGGACAAATCGAAGAGCCCTACTCCATCTCGGCAGGATTGGACTATCCGGGTATCGGTCCGCTACACGCCAACTTGGCAGCCCAACAACGGGCAACTGTACTGGCTGTGAACGATGATGAAGCCATAGCTGCCGCCTACGAACTGACCAAACTCGAAGGTATCATCCCTGCACTCGAATCGGCTCATGCACTGGGTGCATTGAATAAACTCACCTTCAAGCCCGACGATGTGGTGGTACTCACCGTATCGGGACGCGGAGACAAGGATATTGAAACTTATCTTTTAAACAACTAAAAGGATGAAAACAATTCACTATACCACACACAGCAAACAGGTGCTGGGCGACTTGCACACACCGGTAAGCATTTACCTTAAGGTGCGCGATATGTATCCACAGTCGGCATTGATGGAAAGTTCGGACTTTCATGCAGGCGAGAACTCAATGTCGTACATCGCCCTGTGTCCGTTGGCAAGTATCGGGGTAAACAGCGGACGGGTCACCACTACACTGCCCGATGGCAGTTGTACGGAAGAGCCTCTTACCGATACGTTTACAGTAGAGAAAGCAATGAATGCATTTATCAACCGCTTTCGCGTAGAAGGTGACGACAAGAAGGTATGCGGCCTGTACGGCTATACCACATTCAATGCAGTGAAGTATTTCGAGCACATCGCAGTCAAAGAGAGCCACGACGAACAGAACGATGCACCCGACCTGCTCTACCTATTATATAAGTATATACTCGTCTTCAACCATTTTAAAAATGAACTGACACTGGTAGAGATGCTCGGCGAAGGAGAGACAAGCGGACTGAACCAACTGGAATCGGCCATTGAGAACCGGAACTTTGCTTCGTACAACTTCACTACTACCGCACCGGTAACAAGCACCATCAACGACGAACAACACAAAGCAAACGTGCGTCGGGGCATCGCACATTGCTTACGTGGTGATGTCTTCCAAATCGTACTCTCCCGTCGTTTTATTCAACCCTTTGCCGGCGATGACTTCAAGGTGTACCGAGCACTACGTAGCATCAACCCTTCGCCCTATCTGTTTTACTTTGACTTTGGCGGCTATCGCATCTTCGGTTCCTCACCCGAAACCCATTGTAAGATCGAAGGAAGCCGGGCATACATCGACCCGATTGCCGGAACAACCCGACGTACCGGCGATGCTCTCAAAGATAAAGCACTGACCGAAGCACTGCTGGCCGATCCAAAAGAGAATGCCGAACACGTAATGCTGGTAGACTTGGCACGCAACGACCTGAGCCGTAACTGCCACAACGTAGAGGTAGTGTTCTACAAAGAGCCTCAGTATTACAGCCACGTGATTCATCTGGTAAGCCGCGTGAGCGGAACACTCAACGAGAATGCCAATCCACTGAAGAGCTTCATCGATACCTTCCCTGCCGGTACGTTGAGCGGTGCCCCCAAGGTAAGAGCCATGCAGCTGATCAGCGAAATAGAACCACACAACCGGGGTGCTTACGGAGGTTGCATCGGATTCATCGGCCTCAACGGAGAGCTGAATCAAGCCATTACGATTCGTACATTCGTGAGCCGCAACAATGAATTATGGTTTCAGGCAGGTGGAGGCATCGTTGCACACAGCCAAGATGAATATGAGTTACAGGAAGTCAACAACAAGCTGGGAGCGCTGAAGAAGGCAATAGACCTGGCCGAACAATTAAAGAATTAAAATTATGAAGATACTATTAGTAGACAATTACGACTCTTTCACCTACAACCTGCTGCATGTAGTCAAAGAGTTGGGAGCAAACAACGTAGAGGTAGTCCGCAACGATCAGGTCGATCTGGACGACGTAGAGGGTTTCGATAAAATCATTCTTTCGCCCGGACCGGGCATCCCCGAAGAGGCAGGACTATTGCTACCTCTCATTAAAAGATACGCACCTACCAAAAGCATACTCGGTGTATGCTTAGGGCATCAAGCCATAGGCGAGGCGTTTGGTGCACAACTCACTAACCTGAAAGAGGTGTGCCACGGCATACAGACTCCCATCTCCGTTAGTGGCGACGAAGCACTCTTTGCAGGGCTAGATGCCGAACTATTGGTCGGTCGTTATCACTCATGGGTGGTGAATAAGGAAGCTTTCCCCGACTGTTTAGAAGTGACAGCCATCAGCCGCGAGGGACAGATCATGGCGCTTCGTCACCGCACCTTCGACGTGCATGGTATCCAGTTTCACCCCGAATCGGTATTAACACCGCAAGGCAAAATCATCATTCAAAACTTTTTGAACCTATGAAACAAATTCTACATAAGCTCTTCGAGCATCAATACCTGGGTCGCGACGAAGCACGCACCATCTTACAAAACATTGCTCAAGGGCGGTATAATGATGCACAGGTAGCCTCATTGATTACCGTATTCCTAATGCGTAGTATCTCGGTAGAAGAACTTTGCGGCTTTCGGGATGCACTACTCGAAATGCGTATCCCGGTAGACTTGAGTGAATTTTCTCCCATCGACATTGTAGGAACAGGAGGCGACAGTAAGAATACGTTCAATATCTCGACCGCTGCCTGCTTTGTAGTGGCAGGAGCAGGCTTTCCGGTAGTGAAGCACGGCAATTACGGAGCTACCTCGGTAAGTGGTGCAAGCAATGTAATGGAGCATCACGGAGTGCGGTTTACGAGCAACATAGACCAATTACGACACTCCATGGAGCAGTGTAACATCGCTTATCTGCATGCCCCTCTCTTCAATCCGGCACTAAAGGCAGTAGCTCCGGTGCGTAAATCATTGGCTGTTCGCACGTTCTTCAACATGCTGGGACCGTTGGTAAATCCGGCACTGCCCACGTATCAACTACTGGGCGTATATAACCTGCCATTGCTTCGTTTATATAGCTATACATTTCAGGAAAGTGACACAAGGTTTGCCGTAGTGCACAGCCTCGACGGATACGATGAAATATCACTGACCGGTGAGTTTAAAGTAGCTACAAGCGAAAACGAGAAGATCTATACGCCGGAGAGTTTAGGATTCGAACGTTGCCCGGAAGCATCGCTTGACGGCGGCAACAGCATTGAAGAGGCAGCTACCATCTTCGACCGCGTGATGAAAGGTACAGCTACTCCCGCACAGACTAATGCAGTAGTAGTCAATGCAGCCTTTGCCATCCAGGTAATCTGTCCGGAGAAACCCATAGCAGCATGCATCGCCTTGGCTCAAGAATCACTAGACAGTGGTGCTGCCATACGCACTTTGAAACGGTTTATCGAACTCAATTCTTAACCCCTTCACCCTATGCTCATTCTTTAATATGAAAGATATATTATCAGAAATCATTGCCAATAAACGCTGTGAAGTAGCGTTTCAAAAGCAAACCATCTCATTGGAACAATTGCAGGAGACCCTCGGCGATCTGACTCCCACTCGTTCCATGAAAAAAGCATTGACCCATTCGGAAAGTGGCATTATCGCTGAGTTTAAACGTCGCTCACCCTCCAAAGGATGGATACGGGAAGAGGCACTTCCGGAAGTGATTGTACCGGCCTATGCAACGGCAGGTGCAGCAGCTCTCTCTATCCTCACAGACGAGAAGTTCTTCGGTGGTTCTTTGCGCGATATACGTACCGCTCGCCCCTTGGTCGATCTGCCCATCATCCGCAAAGAGTTTATCATCGACACCTACCAACTTTATCAGGCACGCCTTATCGGAGCCGATGCCGTATTGCTGATTGCTGCTGCCCTATCTCCCGAACAATGTAATGAACTAACCGCACAGGCTCATGCGTTGGGTATGGAGGTATTGCTCGAACTCCATTCTTCGGAAGAACTGTCGTATATCTCCAAAGAGACGGATATGATCGGAATTAACAACCGCAATCTAGGCAGTTTTCATACCGATATAGAGAATTCCTTCCGGTTGGCAGAACTATTGCCAAAAGAGTCGATATGGGTATCCGAAAGTGGCATATCATCGCCCGAAACAGTGATACGACTACGGGAAGCCGGTTTTAAAGGCTTTCTTATTGGCGAAACATTTATGCGCAAGCATGAACCCGGCGAGATGCTTCATCAGTTTATCCACTCAATAGAAAACAGCTAAGCAGCCTATGAAAAAGCTAATCAAAGTATGCGGTATGCGTGAAGCAGAGAACATCAGAGCAGTAGAGGCACTGGGCATTGATATGATGGGATTTATCTTCTATCCCAAGTCTCCCCGTTTTGTCGATGAGCTGCCCTGCTATTTGCCTTCGCAAGCTCATCGCGTTGGGGTATTTGTGAATGAAGAGAAGCAAACCGTACGAACCTATGCCGACCGATATGATTTAAACTATATACAATTGCATGGGCAAGAGTCTCCCGAGTATTGCAAGTCATTGAAAGCAAACGGAGCTAAGCTGATCAAAGTATTCTCCATTGCCCGAAGCAAAGATTTGCAAGGTATCGAAGCCTACGATGGAATCTGTGACTATGTACTTTTTGACACCAAATGCGAACAGTACGGCGGATCGGGCGAACAGTTTGACTGGGAAGTATTAAAGGACTATCGAGGCATTACTCCTTTTCTGCTAAGTGGAGGCATTCATGCATTCAGTGCCCCTGCGTTGAATGTGTTTCAGCATCCGCTTTTGGCAGGATTCGACATCAACAGCCGATTCGAGCTTCGACCGGGACTGAAGGATGTAGCACGCATCAAGGCTTTTCTTACCGATTTAAATAGAAACGAATAAAAAAGAATATATCCATGAATCGAATTAATCAATTATTTAGCAATCAACCCAAGGATTTACTATCAATCTATTTCTGTGCCGGCGCTCCTACACTGGAGGGAACAACCGACGTCATCCGCAGTTTGGAACGCCACGGTGTAAATATGATTGAGATAGGCATCCCTTTCAGCGATCCAATGGCCGATGGAGTCGTTATTCAGCAAGCTGCCAATCAAGCGTTGCGCAATGGAATGTCTCTTAAGCTCCTTTTCAGTCAACTAGCCGACATTCGGACGGAGGTTAGCATCCCACTCGTTCTAATGGGCTACCTTAATCCAATCATGCAATTTGGATTCGAAAACTTCTGCAAAGAGTGCCATAACTGCGGCATAGATGGGGTGATCATCCCCGATCTGCCCTTTAAAGACTATCAGGAGACGTATCGCCCCATAGCCGAACAATATGACGTTAAAGTGATTATGCTCATCACTCCCGAAACAAGCGAAGAGCGTATCCGACAGATTGATGCACATACCGACGGATTTATCTACATGGTTTCTTCGGCAGCAACTACAGGAGCACAACAGGACTTCAGTTTGCAAAAACGTAATTACTTTAAAAAGATTGCGGAGATGAACTTAAAAAATCCACTCATGATAGGCTTCGGCATATCCAACAGAGAAACCTTCACTGCTGCTTGTGAGTATGCATCGGGGGCTATCATCGGCAGCCGGTTCGTTGCCCTGCTCGAAGAAGAGAAATGCGCAGAAAAAGCCGTTCTACAGTTAAAAACAATGATTGGGAAATAAACCTATTTGTGGTTAATTGAAAGTAATCGTTGGTGAATTCGTAAAAAATTAATCAATGACCATTTTCCGTTAACCACTAATTTTTGTATCTTTGCTGCTGAATTAACAAAAAAATCAACTTATGATAGCAGCTACACCCTCCGTTTTGTTAATCTATACCGGTGGAACTATCGGAATGATAGAAAACCCGGAAACCGGTGCTTTAGAAAACTTCAACTTTGAACGACTGCTGAAGTACGTGCCGGAACTAAAAAGATTTAACTGCCATTTATCTGCCGAACAGTTCGATCCGCCGATTGACTCCTCGGACATGGAACCCCGCTATTGGGCCAAATTAGTAGAAATTATCGACTCGCATTATGACCATGTAGACGGCTTTGTCATCCTTCATGGTACCGATACAATGGCCTATACAGCATCTGCCCTAAGCTTTATGCTCGAGAACCTGAGCAAACCGGTGATTCTTACCGGATCGCAACTCCCAATCGGTATGCTTCGTACCGATGGTAAAGAAAACCTGATCACCTCAATCGAAATAGCTGCCGCCAAGAACCCTGATGGAACTGCTATTGTACCCGAAGTGTGTATCTTCTTCGAGAATCACCTGATGCGCGGCAACCGAACGACCAAAATAAATGCCGAAAACTTCAATGCCTTCCGCTCATTCAACTATCCCCCACTGGCACGGGCAGGTATCCATATTAAATACGAACCGGGACGCATCCGACAACCCGAAACGTCCAAACCTCTAAAGCCACATTATTTATTCGATACCAATGTCGTTATTTTGACACTATTTCCAGGTATTCAAGAAGGTATTATTGCCTCGCTGCTTCATGTACCCGGTCTGAAAGCTGTCGTAATGAAAACCTTCGGTTCGGGTAATGCACCACAAAAGCCTTGGTTTATTCAGCAACTAAAAGATGCAACCGACCGTGGTATTATCCTAGTCAACATCACGCAATGTTCGTCTGGAGCAGTAGAGATGGAACGCTATGAAACGGGCATTCAACTGTTGCAAGCAGGAGTTATCAGCGGATATGACAGCACGCCCGAGTGTGCCGTTACGAAACTAATGTTTCTTTTGGGACATGGATTAAGTAATCAGGAAGTAAGAGAAAAAATGAACTCCTGCTTGATAGGAGAAATTACTAAAACAACGTTATAGAAGCACTTTCAGAGTAATATGGAATTTAAGATATTCGGACAACAGAGATATACTAAATTAGTATATCTCTGTTGTTTTTATTTATAAAGAGACCGGTAATAATCCAAAACAGAAAATACAACTTTACATATTTACAATGTCTTTTTTCGCCAAAATTTTAATATTCTATCTAATTAATAAGCAAACAGATAAACAATTTAACTTTAAATCTGTTTATTAGTTGACACATCTGTTCAATCTGTCATAAATAAAGTTAAAACGATTAAGATTAATCAACTTAACATACACAGCTACAGGAAATAAACATAAATTTGCAACAAATATAAATCAGAACAAGTAAATCCTAATTTATGAGACTAATTTTTAATAAAACATTGGCAGTTTCATTCATCGCACTCGCGTCAATAACGACAAGTTGCATCGAGAATGACAAGGATCTTTATGATCCTAATTACAAATTAGAGAACCCTCTAAAATTAATAGCTCCTCCCGATTTTGATGCTACCACAACAAAAGCTGCTTCGGTTAACATTGAAGTTAACGACGAATTTGCAGGGCAGTATTATTACTTGGTCGAAGTATTTGATAAGAATCCACTCTTTGACGAGAGTGCCAATGCCTTAACCAAAGGTGTTGCTAAAAAAGGCGAACCCTATTCAAGTCCCATTACTTATCTAAAAGGGCAAAAAGGTCTGTATATTCAGCAAACAGACCCCAGAGGCCGAAAAGAAGTAATATATACAGAGATTCCTTCCTCAAACAATTCGATACAATGCAGTTTTGTCGAAAACAAAACAGTGATTCCCCAATCCAGAGCAGCAGTCTCGTCAAGAGCCGGCAGCAATATTGAAGTACCGAACTACGAAAGTATTCCGGCAAATGCTATCGAAATAGACAAAAGTGATATTATTATCAAGAGCAATACCACCTATAAAATAACCCAAAATTATACTGGTACGTTTCAACACTGGGGAGTAAGTAATGCCAAGCTCTACGTATCGGGTACATGGACTCTTGATAATTTTAAAGTTGAATCAGGCTTAGAGATCATTGTCATGAATGGAGGCAAGATCATTGCCAAGAATTTAAGTTTAGTCGGTTCGAGCGGATTATCCATCATGAAAGGTGGTGAGGCAACAATCAGCAACCAGTTTAATTTGGCAAATTTAAACAAGATCTATAATTTGAACAAACTGACAATAGGTAGCACATCAGACAATCCCGGCTTATTTTATAATGGAGATAATGCAGTACTGAATATAGAAAACTTTACGTTGGGCGGTGCCAACTACTATAACGAAGGTATCATCAATGCCAAAGTGATGAAAACAGACTGGGGATCGACATTGAGAAATAACTGTCAGATCAATGTAGAGCAAGAGTTTCAGTTTAACGAAGGGACACTTATTCAGGAAAAAGGAGCGATTATGGCACACACCATGCAGTTTAACAACACTAAGATAGAGTTAAACAATGGATCGATGCTAAAAGCGAGCCAGGCAATGAATTTGCACTCAGGATGCACAATCAGTAGTGACAAAGCATCCAACACATCGTTAATTAAATCTCCTGTTGTAAATTTCTCATGGAATATCACTTATAGCGGAAACCTAATTATCGAAACGGATTCGCACCCCACACAAGCCGGTTCTTACCAATTGCTTGATGGTGCTAAAATGAGTAAATACAATGGATCTGCAATTACAATCATCACCTGCGCAGGAGAAGTAAACACTCCCGAAGGAGGCACTCCACCACAGGAGCCGGGTCCTATCGAGATTAAAGATAACTATGTATATACCTATGCATTTGAAGATCAGTGGCCCATTTATGGCGACTATGATATGAATGATATTGTATTACGTATCAGTAACGTCAAACTAAGTAAGAAAGGAAAGTACATATCGGAACTAGATTTCGACTATGAGATTATGGCTGTGGGCGCATTCAATAATATCTCCATGGGATTGCAGTTGGATGGCATCAACCCCGCATATATTGATGAAATCGACTATAGTAATAGCAGTAATTTAGGGTTAGACTTCTTTGATATCAAGACCAATGGAGTTGAGAATAATCAAAAAATAGCCAATATACCCTTGTTCTATAATGCACATAAAGTGTTTGATGACAAATCGTCGACGCCTTCTTATATTAACACCGTAAAGACTCAAGGGCACAGACAAACTCAAAAGATTAAGGTTGAAGTCGAGTTTAAGAACAATTCGGTCAGTTCATTAACAATGAGCGATTTTAATCTATTTATCATTACTGAAAACAAAAAAGAAGATAGAAAAGAGATCCACCTGCCCGGGTACAAGCCAACCGATCTGGCAACAACATTCTATTTCGGCAAAAACAACGACTGTTCACTCACTAAGAAATATTATGTGAGCGACGAAAATTTAGGCTGGGGTATTCTTGTTGCCGAACCAAAAGCAGCAACACTCTGGAGATGGCCTTCTGAGAAAAATATGATCAAAGAAGCTTATCCCGAGTTTGCCGAATGGGTTATTTCGGGAGGTAAAGACAAGCTAGAATGGTACCAAAACTGGAATAATGACTTGGTTTACTAACTACAAATAAATAATAGAAACGGCTTGAAACCATTGTTTTCAAGCCGTTTCTATGTTTAGAAAAGTCCCTTCTTATCAAAAAAAGAAAATTAGTTTCATTTTAGAATACACTTATAAGAATATTCTATATATTTGTGCATAATAAGAAAATTAATATAAAATAATTAATATATAAAGATCAATAATAGCATGAAGAAACAAGTATTGCTCGTGGATGATAAATCAACCATTGCTAAAGTAATCTCGGTATACCTGGGAAAGGATTATGACTTCATATATTTTGAGAACCCCATCAAAGCAATTGAGTGGCTTCACGAAGGCAATTTTCCAGACTTAATAATTTCAGATATACGCATGCCTGAAATGATGGGAGACGAGTTTCTGCATTATATGAAAAACAATGAACTTTTCAAAAACATCCCCATTGTTATGTTGTCAAGCGAAGACAGTACCTCCGAAAGAATTCGCTTATTGGAAGAAGGAGCAGAAGATTATATTTTGAAACCCTTCAACCCGATGGAACTTAAAATTCGCATCAAAAAAATTATTGACTAAACCATAGACTTTCTCATGCAATATCTCATCTATATTGGACGGCATAAGCAAACCATCGAACATTTTTCAACGATGACAAAAGACATGTTCTGTGCCGTTCCGAATTATCTGAGCGCAACACATTTATTGGATAAGATCAAGGAAAAGTACGATGTGGTACTTTTCTATGAGCATGTGGTAGCACATAAAGACATTGTTGATATCCAATATCTACGAAAGAGATATCCTAGCGTATATATGGTATTGGTCACCGAACTATTAACAGCAGAAGAAAAAATTAATTACCTGAGAGCAGGAATCAATAATACAATCTCATTCAGTGCCCCTCCATCAGCAATCGACGAAATGATTGCTTTTTTAGAGAAAAGAAAGCAGCAAAAGATCAATGAGATTCAGGAGAAAGGAAGCAAAACGCAACCTTTCAAGCTGCCCTTATGGAAAAGAATATTCGATATTCTTTTTGCAAGCGCATCTTTAGTTTGGCTATCTCCTCTCTGGATACTTGCAGCCATTGCCATCCGTATAGAAAGTAAAGGTGCTATTATACCTTAAATCCGCAGTCATATTATTTTCAGAGAATCCAAACACTTGAGGATGAATAACATCCTCAAGGTTTGGTTATGTCACAAGATTCACCTAAATTAGTGCTACCAAACAAACCATAAAGGTACTTGTGCATATGACAACAAAAATAGCCATAAAATCAGATAATATCACTCCTTTTGGGGGTATATTTTACGCAATGGATGAATTTTCTCGTTTAGGACTGAATTCCGTGATCGATAAATCTTTAGGATTACGTTCTTCCTACGCCGGTTACCAATATAGCGAAATTATTTCGAGCCTATTTTGGATCTACTATTGCGGCGGTGACCACATCGAAGATATCGGCAAACACCTTGGCAAACATCTTGAATTACGCCCGGATACTGAAATCCCCAGTCCGGATACTTTATTGAGAGGCATAAAAGAACTCGCAGAATTGGATATCCACTATACTTCCCAAAAAGGAGCAAGCTATGCTTTCAATAAGGCGGAACAGCTTAATAGTTTGATGCTCGATATGCTCCTTCAAACAGAACAACTCAAGCCAAACACGCTTTATAACTTGGACTTCGACCACCAGTTTATTCCCACAGAAAAGTATGACACTCAGTATTCTTACAAGAAAAAACGTGGTTATTTCCCCGGCACGGCAACTATTGGTGGTAACATTGTTGGTGTGGAAAATCGGGCCGCAAACGCAAATGTCCGTTTTCGTCAAGCGGATACGCTCCAACGGACTTTTCGTCGTTTGGCCGATAGGGGAATATTCATAGACCGTTGCCGGATGGACTGTGGTTCTTATTCGGAAGAGATTATCCGTATGACACATGGCTACTGCAACAAGTTCTACATACGAGCCGGCAAATGTCAGTCTCTGTATGAAGAAATGACGAAAATCACAGATTGGAAAAAAGAAGAAATCAACTTCGAGAATTATGAAGTGACCTCCATACCTTTTACTTCCTTTTTGCAAGAAGAAAACTACCGACTTGTTATTCAAAGGCAAAAGCGTAAGGACAACCAATTGGACCTATTTGATGGTGAATACACCTATCGGTGCATCTTAACCAATGACCATGAAAGTTCTGAAAAAGACATTGTACTCTTCTACAATGCTCGTGGAGCCTGTGAAAGAACATTCGACATGATGAATAACGATTTCGGGTGGAGTCATCTTCCCTGTTCATTCCTCAAAGAGAATACAGTATTCCTGCTACTTACAGCCATGGCTAAAAACTTTTATGCTTACCTTATTGAGAAGGTTGCAGCCGTGTTTGAAGATATTGAACCGGTAAGCCGAGTCAAACGATTTATCTTTCGATTCATTACAGTTCCTGCGAAATGGGTAAAGACAGGCAGACAATGGGTACTCAATATTTATTCCGACAAACCATACAAGTTGCTTTGGAGTCCGTAAAAACAACTTTTCGTGGGATTACTTATGCCTTCAGCTAACTGGGGAAAGGGGAAGCTATGCCCTATAACCTGAAATCAAGGAGAAAAGCAGGGGGAAAAGCTACGAGTAGGAACTATTAGGTGAATTAAATCGCTATTTGAATCAGTTATAAATTAGCTGCGGATTTGAGGTTATATACAAATCAAAACGCGTAGGCAGCAACTATCAGATATTCGATTTTCTGAAGTTCCGCTCCATGTATATCAATGCAGACAAGCACTTGAATGACTTTCATGCACTCAACCAGTACCAAACGGAAAAAGAGCCTACAGAGATATTGATTGGAGATGATTCCCCTATTCCTGATATGGAAGTTGGAGACGACACGGTGCTGATATCCGATGATTTTGTTATTTCAGAGCACGAATACAACATTCAACGGTCGCATGAGCAGAAGAATGCATTCATAAAGCTCGAAAACGACCCTCGTGTTACCAAGGTAGGCCACATCATCCGCAAGTTCAGCATTGACGAACTGCCTCAGCTCATCAACGTCTTAAAGGGCGATATGTCGATTGTAGGCAACCGTCCGCTACCACTCTATGAAGCAGAGTTGTTGACCAGCGACGAATACATCGACCGATTCATGGCTCCGGCAGGACTAACCGGACTATGGCAAGTAGAAAAGCGAGGAGATTCGGGCAAGATGTCGGCAGAGGAACGAAAACAACTAGATATCTTATATGCCAAGACCTACTCACTTTGGCTGGATATCAAAATAATCCTCAGAACGGTAACCGCTTTTGTACAAAAAGAAAACGTATAATATATACCTTAATTATGGCAGCGAACTTTCTTTCTATCGGAGATACTGTGCTGTTTCTTATTATTCTTTTACCATGCATTTACTTATTTGTTTTTGCGTGGGCAGCAGCAAGAAAAGAGAATAAATACCCCAAGACAGCACATAAACATCGTTATGCAATCCTCATTCCCATAGGAACGGATATTTGCGAACAGGAGTATCCACAAGAATTATACGATCTGTATCACTACGAAACCTTATCCGAGACAGTACATGCACTAGATCCGGAAAAGTACGAAATGGCAGTGATACTTGGGCAAGGAAGCAGTGTTCCGCCTTTCCTATTATCATCGATAAACGAGGTGTACGATGCTGAAATCACCGCCATACAACTACATCACATTATCGAGCCACGCTCTACACGAAAACTTCGATACCAAGCCATTACCGAAGAAGTTAATCAAACGATCTTCAGGCATGGACATATACAGATGGGGCTTTCATCCGGTTGCAGCAGTATGGATATGGCAGTAGAACTGAGGTGGCTACAGGAAAATTTAAAAAGCCCGAAAAGCAACTTAGCTCATAAACTACTACAGCAGAATATCTTCATCGAATACCTGAGTCAGGTGTCGGTAAGCAGCCCTACTGCACATACATTGCCTCATACAATTTCGCGCCGAAAAGCTCTATCAACCGCTTTGGAGGCTGCCATAATCGGCCAATGGAGTTATGCCGACAAACTTTTTCAGCGGCTCATTCCTTCATGGAAAACGCTGCTGATTATCATCGCCGTACTTGCTGTTGCAACAACGAGCTACAACCTATTTGCCGCAGTAAAATGGTGGATGCTGTTGTTATGGCTATTGTTTACCATCAGCTTGGCTATCCCCGATTATCTGATAGAAGATAAAAAGAAAAGAAGAAATCCTAAACCTGTAAAGATATGAGCAGAGGTACCCTCAAGCAACGATTCAAAGAGCATCCACTATTAAAGTCGATGGCACATCGCTTTATTATGCATCCGGTCAAAACACGCCCCAACTGGTGGATACGCTTGTTCGACTTCGTATATTTGAAACGCGGTAAGGGATCGGTTATTTATCGCAGCGTACGCAAAGACCTACCCCCATTCAATCGCTTTTCGTTGGGAAAATATTCGGTAGTAGAGGATTTTTCGTGTTTAAACAATGCCGTAGGCGATCTTATAATTGGCGATTATACTCGCATCGGATTGGGAGACACCATCATCGGCCCGGTAACAATTGGCAACCATGTACATTTGGCGCAACACGTCACCGTGAGCGGACTAAATCATAATTTCGAACAGGTCGATAAATACATAGACCAACAAGGCGTAAGCACAGGCCACATCACCATTGAGGATGATGTATGGGTAGGTACCAATTCGGTTATATTGCCAGGGGTTACGATAGGGCATCATTCGGTAGTAGCTGCCGGAACTGTAGTAAGCCGCTCCATACCCCCCTATTGCGTATGTGCGGGTATACCTGCACGAATCATCAAGCGCTACAATTTCGAAACAAAAGAGTGGGAACGAGCGTCGGATTAAAAGGAGAATCCAATACATGTATTGAATCCTAAATGATGTGGAGAAACCTCTGTCTTGTCCATTCCAATCCGATATGCTAGAGGCGATTTTGGCATATTCGTTGCAATCGGCATTAAACCGTATTCAAATCCGACTCCTGCAAACAAACGCTTATACACAAAATTGAGTCCAAGTGTCAATCCTAAATCAAAGCGCTTTAATCCATCATCGGAGAATGTATCTGTTTTATCACGCTTAAGGTCATTGATAGGTACTGATTGGCTAGGATCCTTATAAATCTGCTCTCTTAATATAAAAGCAAATCTTGTCCAACTCTTACCTCCAATTCCATACGCAATGTAAGGACCGGCACTCAACTGCATACCAAATTGACTATGGAAAGGTATTCGGACAGCTATCTGAAGGGGTAATTGCAAATATAATGCATTTATTTTAGAGTCGGACAGATTATAAATTCCATAATATCCTGAAGCAGGCGGCAACACTTGATATATATATTTATCAAATGAAAAGCTTTTATTTAGAAAAAATAAAGTAGATTGAAATGACCACATATTATCAATCGGCACTTCCAACCCCACTCCGATTCGGTATCCTATATTCGGTTTATAATCCTCACTTTTTGTTATACTCGTCAAGCCCACTCCAGCTTGTACTTTCAATTTTACTTGCGAGAAACAGCATAGCGAGCCACACAGCATTAATAAAGGTAAAGTTAGTTTTTTCATAAATCGTGAATGATAGTATCGTTAATAAAAGGCAACTTCTTACTATTACCGTAAGTAATCTGAAAGGTGAATTTAAACTATTACGCCGAACATTCAATCTTATTTTAATGAAATTTGGCATCAATACACTATCTTTAATACAATAAACAAATGCCCTGCAACAAAACATGTTACAGGGCATTTATAGTATAGGTTGATAACGGGTTGCGTTATCGCTCCGAGCAGAACGGCTTATTTGTCTCCGTACATCTTCGCTCTTAATTCCTTGATATGATCCGAGGTGATGTATTCGTCATAATCCATCATTTTATCAATGATACCGTTTGGTGTCAATTCAATGACGCGGTTAGCTACGGTTTCAATGAATTCGTGGTCATGCGATGAAAACAAGACATTTCCTTTATATGTTTTCAAATTATTATTGAAAGCCTGAATAGACTCCAGATCCAAGTGGTTGGTCGGTGTATCGAGAATCAAACAGTTTGCATTGCGGAGTTGCATACGGGCAATCATACAACGCATCTTCTCACCTCCCGAAAGCACACTTACTTTCTTCAACACCTCTTCGCCCGAGAACAACATACGACCCAGGAAGCCCTTCATATAAACCTCATTTCCTTCGCCATATTGTCCCAACCAATCGACCAGATTCAGGTCTGAGTTGAAATAATCGGTATTATCAACAGGCAGATAAGCAGTGGTAATGGTTACACCCCATGAGAAGGTTCCCGAATCGGCCTTCATCTTATCGTTGATGATTTCGAAGAGAGCCGTCATTGCACGTGCGTTGCGCGACAGAAACACCACCTTGTCACCCTTCTCTATATTGAAGTTTACATCGCTGAACAGCACTTCGCCGTCTTCGGTCTTTTTGCTCAATCCCGATACCTCAAGAATCTGATTACCCGGTTCGCGGTCGGGCGTAAAGATGATTCCCGGATACTTACGCGATGATGGTTTAATCTCATCTACATTCAGCTTTTCGAGCATCTTTTTACGGCTGGTTGTCTGCTTACTCTTCGATACGTTTGCACTGAATCGACGGATAAACTCTTCCAACTCTTTCTTCTTCTCCTCAGCCTTCGCCTTCTGGTTTTGTTGCTGACGCAAAGCAAGTTGACTTGATTCGTACCAGAAACTATAGTTACCCGAGAAAAGATTAATCTTTCCGTAATCAATATCGACCGTATGTGTACATACCGAGTCAAGGAAGTGACGGTCATGGCTTACCACCAATACCGTGTGCTCAAAGTTAGCCAGATACTCTTCCAACCAGGTAACAGTCTCCATATCGAGGTCATTGGTAGGCTCATCGAGCAGCAAGTTGTCGGGGTTACCATAAAGAGCTTGTGCCAACATTACACGCACCTTCTCGTTTCCGGTAAGTTCGCCTACCAGCGTATAATGCTTATCTTCTTTGATGCCCAGTCCACTTAATAAGGTAGCAGCATCACTTTCGGCATTCCATCCATCAAGTTCGGCAAACTTCTCTTCGAGATCCGATACCTTGAGTCCGTCCTCATCGGTAAAATCTTCTTTTGCATACAGCACTTCGCGCTGTTTCATAATATCCCACAATACCGTATGTCCCATCATTACGGTATCCATTACCGTATAGGCATCCCACTTATAGTGGTCCTGGCTCAACACCGAGAGGCGTTCGCCTGTTCCTAGCATGATCGTTCCGGTAGTTGCATCAAGGTCACCGCATATGGTACGGAGAAAAGTCGATTTACCGGCACCGTTAGCACCGATAATACCGTAACAATTCCCACTGGTAAACTTCAAGTTTACATCATTAAACAATACCCTTTTACCAAACTGTACCGAAACGTTTGAAACTGTAATCATTCTATTTTATCCTTATTTTATTGAAAGTTCTTTTCTTAACGGCTGCAAAGGTAGGCATTTTTAATGAATTACGTGCTATGCATACAGTGTCAATCTGACAGGAAAGTATTACCTTTGCAGCGTTTTTTGGCATATTTATGAGAGTGGCAGAGTTTTTGCAGGATAAAAAAGTATAATCTTAACATACTGCGTTAAATATGAAAACGAACCCATTTACTAAGAATAAAAAAATGAAAGATATGAATCCGAACAAGAAAGCAAAAGAAGAGGAGTTGAAGAGTAAGGCAGCTCACGAAACAACCGAAGAGCAACCACAAGTGGATCAAACTTCGGAAGAGAACACTCCGTTAACCCGCGAGCAGGAGCTTGAAAAGCAACTGGAAGAGGCTAAGGTAGAAAACGATGAGCAGAAGGATAAATATCTTCGCCTGGCAGCCGAGTTTGACAACTACCGTAAACGAACATTGAAAGAGAAAGCAGACCTCATTTTGAATGGAGGCGAAAAATGTCTGAGCAGTATCTTACCTGTTGCAGACGACTTGGAGCGTGCCATCAAAAACATGGAGACCGCTACCGATGTGGAAGCAATTAAAACAGGCATGGAACTGATTTATGCTAAGTTTCTTGCCATATTGGCACAAAATGGTGTGAAACCAATCGAGACAGCCGATCAACCGCTCGATACGGATTACCATGAAGCAATTGCAGTAATACCCGCCCCCACCGAGGAGCAGAAAGGTAAGATTTTAGATTGCGTACAAAACGGTTACACATTAAATGAAAAAGTGCTACGCCATGCCAGGGTTGTAGTTGGGGAATAATTAAAAACATATGGAGAAAAGAGACTACTATGAGGTGCTGGAAGTCACAAAAGAGGCTACAGCAGAAGTAATTAAGAAAGCATATAGAAAGAAAGCAATACAGTTTCATCCGGACAAAAACCCGGGTGATAAGGTTGCCGAAGAAAAATTTAAAGAGGCAGCCGAGGCATATGATGTATTGAGCGATCCGGAAAAACGTTCACGCTATGATCAGTTCGGTCATGCAGGTGTAAGCGGTGCAGCCGGCAACGGGGGACCGTTTGGCGGTGGCTTCGGTGGTGCAGGTATGTCTATGGACGATATCTTCTCTATGTTCGGCGATATCTTCGGCGGTCATGGAGGTGGCGGCGGATTCGGAGGAGGATTTGGCGGCTTTGGTGGTTTTGGAGGCGGAGGCGCTCAACAACAAAGACGATTTAAAGGCTCCGATTTGCGCGTAAAAGTAAAATTGAACCTGAAAGAGATAGCCACAGGCGTAGAGAAGAAGTTTAAACTTAAGAAGTACGTAGCTTGTACGCACTGCAACGGCACCGGTGCCGAAGGTGATGGCGGTTCGGAAACATGCCCGACTTGTAAAGGAAACGGTTCGGTGATTCGTAACCAACAAACCATTTTGGGAACCATGCAAACGCGTGTTACCTGCTCTACATGCAACGGTGAAGGAAAAATCATCAAGAACAAATGTAAGCATTGCGGTGGAGATGGTATTGTTTATGGCGAAGACATTGTAACAGTCAACATTCCCGCAGGCGTGGCCGAAGGCATGCAACTCTCTATGGGGGGTAAAGGAAATGCCGGCAAGCACAACGGCGTACCGGGCGATCTGATTATTTTGGTCGAAGAGGAGCAACACCCCGACTTGATCCGCGACGAGAACGACTTGATCTACAACCTGCTGTTAAGCTTCCCAACCGCTGCATTGGGTGGTGCCGTTGAGATACCAACCATCGACAGCAAGGTGAAGGTGAAAATCGATTCGGGAACGCAACCGGGCAAAGTGCTTCGCTTACGCGGCAAAGGATTGCCGAACGTGAACGGATATGGCACCGGCGACCTGTTGGTAAACGTCAGCGTATACATTCCCGAGACCCTTACAAAGGAAGAGAAGAATACGTTGGAGAAGTGGGAATCGTCAGATAGTTTCCAACCAAGCACTTCGGTCAAGGACAAGATATTCAAGAAATTCAAGAGCTTTTTCGACTAAACGATATAATATCAACCAGATACTTTGTCAGTTTCAACAAAAGTAGTATCTTTGCAGCCGCTATTACGAGTTAATAGCATTAATTCAAATCATTAATTAAAACATTTATTAAATGGCAACTAAAATCAGATTGCAAAGACACGGACGTAAAAGTTACGCGTTTTATTCAATTGTAATTGCAGACAGCAGAGCACCACGTGATGGTAAATTTACAGAGAAGATTGGTACGTATAATCCTAACACCAATCCTGCTACCGTAGATTTGAATTTCGACGCTGCATTGGCATGGGTACTGAAAGGTGCACAGCCTACAGACACTGTACGTAACATCCTTTCTCGCGAAGGCATCTACATGAAGAAACACCTCCTTGGTGGTGTAGCTAAAGGTGCATTTGGCGAAGCTGAAGCTGAGGCTAAGTTCGAAGCTTGGAAGAACAACAAACAATCAGGTCTTGCTGCTTTGAAAGCAAAAGATGACGCTGCGAAGCAAGCTGAAAACAAAGCTCGCTTAGAAGCTGAGAAGAAAGTGAACGAAGAAAAGGCAAAAGCATTGGCTGAGAAGAAGGCTGCTGAACTTGCTGAAAAGGCTGCTGCTGAAGCACCCGCTCAGGAAGAAGCACCAGCTCAGGAAGAAGCTCCTGCTACTGAAGAGGCATAAACAGCCTGATAAGAGAGTTCGATCCGATACTTATTTCAAACAAAATATAAGGATTCAAACTATAAAATCCCTTCTGGTACGCCAGAGGGGATTTCTTTTTGTATACCTACCCCTCCTCTTCGCAGAAGAGAGAGCACCCCTACCTACCTCCCGAAAACCAGTCATAAAAGACTAGTAATCAACGATTAAAAGAATACGTACTTTTGCCTGCAAAGAGTACGTACTTATTGAGGCATTGATATACTAATTAACAGTACGTTAAATACGTACTCTTACCACACAGGAAGTAAACCTCTCCAGAAAGGAGAAGCACATACCCCACCCATCTGTACAAATAAAAAAAAGGATCTAAAAGACGTTGCCATCTTTTAGATCCTTTTATTACTTTGCGGCATTAAGCCGCCGGTTATTTCAGATTAATATCTGTCACGACCGCCACCGTAGCCACCACCACGGTTACCGCCACCATAACCACCGCCACGGTTACCACCGCCGCCGTAGCCACCGCCACGATTACCGCCACCGCCATAGCTGCGACGTGGAGCATCTTCCTTAGGGCGTGCAACAGATACAGCCAATTTTCTTCCGTCTACTTCTGCTTCATTCAGTGCTGCAATAGCTGCGTTACCAGCTTCGTCCTCTGTCATTTCCACAAAACCAAATCCTTTTGAACGGCCTGTCTCTCTGTCAGTAACAACTCTTGCTGAGGTAACTTCTCCGTACTCTGTAAACAACTCTGCTAAATCGGAATCGCTAATATTGTAGCTTAATCCTGCAATAAAAATGTTCATTGAAAAAATAATTAATTTCTAATTAATAAAATAAATTTGTTTGAGAAGTCTTACGTAAGGAGATAAATTACTTTACAATCTTGGGAAATAAAACACATCCTTCTATCAGAAATCTTTAATACGCGGTAAATATAGACAATAAATATTGATTAAGAAGCAATTTCCTCTTTTATTTTTCAAAAGATTAGTATTATTTTTTCCGGCGACGACTTCGACGGTGTTGCATCCGACTACGCTTATAACGCTGTACACGCCTATGAATCTGCCATCCACTCATTAATCCGACTACCACAAAGATAAGGATGGTTATACCCACACCCAGGTTGTCTCCTTTGATACGTGACCATATTTCAAGCACATCTTTCGTTTTGTCGCCAAAGTCGCGAATCATTGCACAACGTTCCACCACCTTACGGTCGGGATACTGAATAGCATTCACCTGCACACTATCGGCACCTGCTCCAAAGAAGTAGCTCAGGTCGGTGTGATATGACAATGTGGTGTCAATTTTCGCTTCGAGTATCTCGGGAGAAGCAATGGCACTTACATATCCGCTGGTTTCCATATTGCGCAAAGCAATGTCGGGGCGGCATAGAAAGTTAATAAAGTAACTCGCCGCTTTGGGGTTGCCGGCATATTTGGGTATCACCCATCCATCGTACCAAATATTACTACCTTCTCGTGGAACAACATAATCCAGCTCCACTCCTACCTCACCGGCTTCTTCGATTGCCCACATGGCATCGCCACTCCAGGTCATGTTGAGCCAAGTCTTATTCTGGGTCATCATCTCCTTGCCGAAGTCGGTTTCCCAACCGGCAATATTTCCTTTCATAGCCTTGAGGGTTTTCTCTACAAGAGCCATGCCTTCGGGAGAATAATCGTTCATGAGCTCTTCGACGGTCTTCTTGCCTGCCGCCAGTTCGTCGGCGTGTGCATATACAATGGCCGTGCCATAAGCATCGCGGTAACTGTCTTTCATCAGAATCTTACCGGCAAACTTCTTATCCCACAAGCAGTGCCAGCTTTCGGCATCTGCCTTATCGACAAATGCTTTATTATAGAGTATACCGGCTGTGCCCCACATATAACAAACGGCATAGCGATTGGCAGGCCGTCCGGGCTGACTCAACTTATCAATTTGCTGACGGATATAAGGCGAAACATCATTCATATAATCGGGCGAATGGGCAAAGACCGTATCGATGGGTAGCAACAGGTTTTTCTTCAACATACGCTCAATGATATACTCCGAGGGACAAACCACATCGAAATCTTCGTGACCCTTTTCAATCTTGGTCAGCATTATTTCATTGATATCAAACGTCTGATAAACGATCTGAATATTCTCGCCGGTTTGTTCTTTATAATAAGCCTGGAAATCCTCGAGCACACCGTCGCCCATATAATCGGCCCAGTTATAGATTTTCAATATTTTCTCACGAGGTTCTCCCGAATTGTAGCATCCGGTCAACACATAGGCAAGCGATAAAAACAGTAAGATTTTCTTCATACTCCTAAGCATATACTATTTCTTAGCCTTTCCGGCCCGACGGTTAATAACAATGAGTAGCGCCAACACTACTACGAAAATAATGGTAGAGAGCGGACGAAGCTCCGGGGTAAGCCCTCCTTTACGCGCATCGGCATAGATATAGGTAGAGAGCGTTTCGAGTCCTTGATTACCGATCGTGAATACGGTAACGGCAAAATCGTCGATAGAGAGCGTCAACGCCAGCATGAACCCACTGATCATTCCCGAACGAATCTCAGGAATAATTACTTTACGCAGTGCCTGCAAGGGCGTTGCTCCCAAGTCGAGCGCAGCTTCGTAGATGTTCGGATTCATTTGTTTGAGGCGAGGTAGTACGCTAAGCACCACATAGGGAGTACAGAACGTAATGTGCGCCAGCACCACAGTGGTATATCCTTGCGACACACCCAACGAAACAAAAAGCAAAAAGAGCGAGATACCCGTTATAATATCGCCATTGAGAATGGGGATACTATTGACAAAGCCAATGGTCTTGCGCGATCGGGCTTTCAGGTTGAAAATGCCAATGGCCGTAATACTGCCCAAGAGGGTAGCCACCGTTGCTGCAATCAAAGCAATACTGAGCGTATTAAGCAAAGCATTCATGAGCGAGTGATGTGTATTGACGGCAAACAGCGATGAGTATAGCTTGGTAGAAAAGCCCGTCCAGTTGCCCAACACTTTGGCTTCGGTAAACGAGTAAACAATAATAATTGCAATGGGCGAATAGAGCAACAGCAGCAATATCCACAAATAGGTCTGTGCCAGTACCTTTTTTACCATAATCCACCTCCTTCGTTTGAGTTGTCCTTATCGTCGGTACTGAGCAATGAGGTCGCTGCAATGAGTAGCAGCATAATGAGCGAAAGAGCTGCAGCATAATTCCACATACTATTATTAATGTTTTCCTGAATAGTGGTACCGAAGAGCTTGATGTTGTTCATGGTCAGCAGCTCGGCAATGGCAAAGGTGGAGATGGTGGGCATAAACACCATCATGATACCGCTCATAACTCCCGGCATAGAGAGTGGAAGCACTGCTTTGAAAAACACCTGTACGGGATTGGCACCCAGATCCTGAGCGGCCTCGATATAACTGTGATCCATCTTCTGCAAGGTGTTATAGATGGGATAGATCATAAAGGGAATAAAGTTGTAGACCATACCGAAGATAAGTGCTCCCTCGCCGAGCGGCACACTAAAGAAGTCGAATAAAGCAACGGTGGCCAAGGTACGCACCAGGATGTTGACCCACATGGGCAGAATGAACAGCACCACCATGGTTCGCGAACGGTCCAACTTGCTGTTGCTAAGTATCCAGGCAGCCGGATACCCCAACAGAATACAGAAAAAAGTAGTGATAAGAGCAATACCGATCGAGTAAACAAACGTATTGATGGCTTCGGGATGTGCAAAAAACTTAGCAAAGTTTCCCAAAGTGAGAGTTCCGTTATCGTCGGTAAACGCATAGGCTACGATAAGCAATAGCGGTATGATGACAAAAACTACTGAAAATATAATATAAGGAATGATCCAGTTCTTGCGCGACGAAAGGAAGGTCGATAATTTCTTCATTAATTAAGATTCGTATTTCTAATTCATAACTATTCGAATGGCATCCGGAGGGATCGTAATTCCCACTCGATCGCCATCATCCCACACATCGTTTGTATCTACAAACACATCTTCATCCCAGTCGGAGAAGATTGTCAGGTGATAATGATCTCCTTTATAGAGAATGAATTTCACCTCACCCGTGAGCATACCGTCTTCTTCATTGTCCTGCAAGGTCACTTTACCGAAATCGACTTCGACCTTGACCGGGCTACCTGCAGCAGGCGATACGGCCATGGGCAGACATTGGAACGTACAGCCCAGAAACTCAACATGGGTGTCGTCTACCCACTTGCCTTCGAAGGTGTTGCAGGTACGTTCTTTTTTCATAATGTGAATATCAAAGGGTTTCACAATCAATCCAACCTCTGCACCTACATCAAAATGGTGGTAGTCTTGTACCAGAAACTCGTGACCATTGCACAACACAGTCATTTCATAATGTACACCTTTGAATACCGACGATTGCACAATACCCTTGATCTGCGCCTTGTCCGATACCGGGAAGATGTATAAATCTTCGGGACGAATGACAATATCAACGGGAGCGTTCTCTCCGAAACCCTCATCGACACATTCGAACTCGACACCACAAAAGCATACCAGTTTATCGTGTATCATCAAACCGTTCAGAATGTTACTTTCGCCAATAAAGTCGGCTACGAAAGCATTGATCGGTTCGTTATAAATATCGGTGGGGGTTCCTATCTGTTGTATCTTTCCCTCGCTCATCACCACAATGGTATCGCTGAGTGTCAATGCTTCTTCCTGATCGTGGGTAACGTACACAAAGGTAATGCCCAGTGTCTTGTGCATCTGCTTCAGTTCCATCTGCATATCTTTACGCATCTTCAAGTCGAGTGCTGCCAAGGGTTCGTCGAGCAACAATACTTCGGGTTCGTTGACAATGGCACGGGCAATGGCTACACGTTGCTGCTGTCCTCCCGAGAGCGAATCGACATCACGGTAGTCATAATCGGTCATGCCCACCATTTTCAGTGCGGCTTTTACTTTCTTATCAATGATCAGCTTCGGAGTCTTCCTCAGTTTCAGACCAAAAGCAATATTATCGTACACATTCAAGTGTGGAAACAATGCATATTTTTGAAACACGGTATTTACCGGACGCTTATGGGGAGGCGTTTGCGTAATCTCCTTTCCTGCAATCTTTATTACACCTTCTGTAGCTGTCTGAAAACCGGCAATCAGACGTAGTAATGTGGTTTTTCCACAACCCGAAGGGCCGAGTATGGTAACAAACTCCCCTTTCTTAACGTTTAAACTCACAGCATCGAGAGCTGTTTTATCTCCGAAAAACTTCGAAACCCGGTTTATCTCAATGATGGATTTGGTCTGCTGTATATTCATAACTTTTTTTGGAGATGCAAAGGTACACATTTCTGCGGTTTTCGCATATACGTTAATCTAATATAACAATGAAATATCATGTACAAATCGAAAAAAAATATATCTTTGCCTAAACATTTATTCACTAATCACACAAAATCATGAAAAAATTAACTTATCTAGCTGTCGCGGCAATGGCTATCGGTATGGTTGCTTGTACCGGTGGAAAGAAAAGCGGTTACGTTATAACCGGTACGGTAGAAGGTGCAGCCAATGGCGACACAGTTTTCTTGCAGGAAGTAGCCAACAGACAGTTTAACAAACTGGACACAGCTATTATTGAGAATGGTACGTTTACATTTGAAGGGGTTCAGGATTCAACGGTCAACCGCTACATCATGTGCAAAGTAAACGGCGAAGAGTTAGTTATGGACTTCTTCCTTGAAAATGGTACGATCAATGCCAAGCTAACCAAGAGCAATGATTCGGCTACGGGTACGCCCAACAATGACGCTTACCAGGAAATCAGAACGCAAATCAATGGGTTGAATGAAAAGGCCAAAGCCATATACGAAGCATTGAGCGACTCTACCATCACCGAAGAACAAAGAGAAGCTAAGATTAAAGAATATAGCCAACTCGAAGAGGAGATGGAACAGATCAGAGCGAAAGGTATCGCAAAGAACATCACCAATCCGGTAGGTATTTCGTTGTTCAAACAGAGCTACTACGGCATGAGCACGGAAGAGAACGAGGCATTGCTTCAACAAATTCCAGCTAAGTTCCAGAACGATGAAGTAATCTTGAAGATCAAAGAGATCACCGAGCGTCAGAAAAAAACAGCAGTAGGTCAAAAGTTCATTGACTTCGAAATGCTGACACCTGAAGGCAAACCGGTGAAACTATCAGACTATGTAGGCAAAGGCAAAGTGGTATTGATCGACTTCTGGGCAAGCTGGTGCGGTCCTTGTCGTCGCGAAATGCCTAACTTGGTCGATGCTTATGCCAAATACAAAGGAAAGAACTTTGAGATTGTAGGCGTATCACTCGATCAAAGTGGAGATGCATGGAAAGAATCTATCAAGAATCTGAAAATTACATGGCCGCAGATGTCGGATCTGAAATATTGGAACAGCGAAGGTGCACAACTATATGCAGTCAACAGCATTCCTCATACAGTCTTGGTTGATGGTGAGGGTACCATTATTGCACGCGGTTTGCATGGCGATGAACTTCAAAAGAAGTTGGCCGAAGTGGTTAAGTAAGCAGTAAATAAATTAAAAAGAGAAGGATGTTAGTCGTTTTATGGCTAACATCCTTTTTTTGTGGCAAATAATCAGAACAATACAACTCTTTCTTTGTTGAATTAATCGGTAAGACAGATCGCTTAACCTAATAAAGACCAAACGGATATGAGAACATGTAGACTTTATTTTTTAACGGGTATTCTTTTGCTCGCATTTGTTGCTAGTGCGTACGCACAAGAGCAAAACAATCAGATTTATTTGCCTAAGTTTGCAATCAAGACCAATGCACTCTATTTGGCAACTACGACACTTAACCTCGGATTTGAAGTCGGTTTATCCCGAAAGATGTCATTGGATGTTTCGGGCAACTACAATCCGTGGGAGTTTGGTAACAACAAGCAAATCAAACACTGGCTGGTTCAGCCGGAGCTTCGTTATTGGTTGTGCGAACGTTTCAACGGACATTTCTTTGGTATTCACGGACACTATGCCGAGTACAACGTAAGCAATCTCAACATCTTCGGCATGGGCAATTACAGGTATGAGGGTAATCTATACGGTGGCGGTATATCCTACGGTTACCAATGGCTTATCAGCAAACGCTGGAGCATGGAAGCAGAGATCGGTGTAGGCTATGCACGCCTCAAATATGATAAACATGAGTGCGGCCATTGCGGACAGAAGCTAGGCAACTACTCCAAGAACTATTGGGGACCCACCAAGGTAGCTCTGAATATGATTTACGTCATTAAATAACACCTAAAACTGGAAATAATGAAAACAAGAATTATACGTTCGCTGGGGATGGTGGTTTTGGCTTTTACCGTTCTTCTTCCAATCAACGCACAACGGTTGTACAAAGATGCCATCCTTGTTTCCGATGCCATCCTTTGGCAGGCGGGAAATACAATGCAGGTTAAAATGATCATCGATATCAGTAACCTGAAGGTAGCCAAAGACCGCTCATTAACTCTTACTCCGGTTCTGATAGGTGCCAACAACAACGTGGCACTCGACGATATTATCATCAATGGCAAACGACGCCAAAAGGTATACCTGCGCGCCATGGCTCTGAACAAAGCAGCCAACCTCGAAATGCCTAATGCCCAAACGGATATTATCAACTTCAGCCAGACCATCCCCTATCAACCTTGGATGGCAAATGCCACACTCAACCTGGTAGAGAACTTATGCGGATGTGGTGGGCACCAGGAAGAACTGAATCAGGAACTGATCATGGCCGAACTATCGACCGAAGCCAGCAGGGCACCCAAAGTAGTAGAACCACCGGTTGTGATACCTCCTAAGATTTTCTATGAATCGTATGAGTCTCATCTCGATTTCCCGGTTAGCAAGTCGGTTATCTTAATGGATTATATGAATAATAATACCGAAATGGCCAATATTCAGGCGTTGTTCGATAAGATAAAGAACGATAAAAACCTAACCATTACAGAGATTCATATCGATGGCTTCGCCTCTCCCGAAGGACCGCTTAAGTTCAACGAAGAGCTTTCGAGAAACCGTGCCGAAGCACTGAAGAATTACTTGGTAAGCAAAGAGGGGCTACCGGAGGATATGTACAAAGTATCCTTTGGAGGCGAAAACTGGGACGGCTTGGTCAAAGCACTTCAAGCCTCGGATATGAAGGACAAAGATACATTCCTGAATATCATCCGCAACACCTCGGACGATGCAACCCGAAAACAAGAGATTATGAAAGTAGGCGGCGGCGCCCCTTACCGGATGATGCTCAAAAATATCTATCCCGGCCTGCGAAAAGTTAATCTGCGCATTGGCTATAAAGTGGTAGAGATGCCTAACTGACCAATACAAGCAATCTATAATAAAAAAGCTACTGCACAATGTGCAGTAGCTTTTTCTATATCAAGGAAACGATTGATTAATTGAACCAACGTACATAACAGAAATCCTGACGGTGAGGAAGATCTGCATTCTTCGGATACATACGATAAGCTACTTTAAAGCTACCGGCATTTGACAAACTATGTTTCACCTGGAAGGTATACAAATTACCCTCTTTCTTAACCACACTAAACGGCTCGGTCGAATAAACATGTTGCTGTCCGTCGGTTGCGATGTAGGTTGTTACCAACTCCAGACCAATGGCATCGTTCAATCCCTTCTCATCAATAACGATAGTGATGGTATATTCCTTACCACTTTCCAGATCGCCACAGTCAATTCCATGTTCTTTATCAATAGAAACGACCTCAATGCTGTCCCATTTGGCAACGACTTCTTCTTTCCAAGCCGCAATTTCCTTAGCCTTGGCATTGTTGTTGGCAGTGAGCAGGTGGAAACGTTGTGCCTCCTTGTTGTAGAACTTACTGAAATAATCATCGAGCTGACGCTTCATGGTGTAGTGAGGAGCAATCTGAGCGATCGAGTTCTTCACCGTCTTTATCCAACCTTCAGAATAACCTTTCTTGTTGCGGGCATAGTACAACGGAAGAATCTCCGTTTCGAGCACACTATAAATCGTCGCTGCATCGAGTTGATCCTGATGTTCCTGATTTTGATAGGTACGCTTCTCGGTCAACGCCCATCCTGCACCTTCGCGGTAACCCTCAAGCCACCAACCATCGAGCACAGAGAAGTTCAGTACGCCATTCATCAAAGCCTTCTCGCCTGATGTACCCGATGCTTCGAGCGGACGCGTCGGTGTATTCAACCAGATATCAACCCCCGATACCAAGCGGCGAGCCAATTGCATATCGTAGTTTTCGAGGAAGATAATCTTACCCAAGAACTCCGGACGACGAGAGATCTCGATGATTCGCTTAATCAAATCCTGACCGGCACCATCTTGTGGGTGAGCCTTTCCGGTGAAAAGGAACTGTACCGGATAATTGGGGTTGTTTACAATAGCAGACAAACGCTCCAAGTCGGTAAACAGCAAGTGAGCACGCTTATACGTGGCAAAGCGACGGCCGAAACCAATGAGCAATGCATTCGGATTGATCTTATCCATCAAAGAAACAATACGCGAAGGATCGCCTTGATTCTTCAACCACGTATCGCGGAACTGACGGCGAATGTAATCGACCAGCTTATTCTTCATGGTCATGCGGGTGTTCCAAATCTCTTCGTCGGAAACGTTATAGATGGCTTCCCATATCTTCGGATTGGATTGATCGTACAAGAAGTTTTCATCGAAATGTTTAGCATACAATGCTTTCCACTCGGTAGCTGTCCAGGTAGGAAGGTGCACACCGTTGGTTACATAGCCCACATGGCTCTCTTCGGGGAAGTAGCCTTTCCAGATAGAGGCAAACATCTCTTGCGATACTTTTCCGTGCAACCAGCTCACGCCATTAACCTCTTGCGAAGTATTGCAGGCAAAAACCGACATACAGAAACGTTCGCCCTTGTCGCCGGGGTTGTTACGACCCAAATCCATCAAATCGTCCCAACTGATACCCATCAATGCCGGGTAGCCGCTCATGTATTTGCCAAACAGACCTTCGTCGAAGTAGTCGTGACCGGCAGGAACAGGTGTATGTACCGTATAAAGCGACGAAGCACGAACCAGCTCGATAGACTGATCGAAGGTAAGTCCCGTAGCTACATAATCGCAGATACGCTGCACGTTGATCAATGCGGCATGACCTTCGTTGCAGTGGTAAACTTCTTTCTCAATACCAAGTGCTTTCAGGGTAAGGATACCACCGATACCAAGCAGAATTTCCTGCTTCAAGCGGTTCTCCCAGTCGCCACCATAAAGCAGGTGCGTTATAGAACGGTCGAACTCGCTGTTCATCTCATTGTCCGTATCGAGCAGATACAGGGAGATACGGCCTACATTCACACGCCATACGTTGGCATGCACGAAGTAATCCATATAGGGCACATGGACTACCATTGGTTGCCCGTTGGCATCCATCACTCTGTCGAGCGGAAGCTGACCGAAGTTCTGTGCTTCGTAGTTGGCTACCTGCTGACCGTCGATAGTCAATGTTTGTGTAAAATAGCCATACCGATACAAGAAACCTACCGCACAAAGATTCACATTGCTGTCCGAGGCCTCCTTTAAGTAGTCGCCGGCCAGTACACCCAAACCACCCGAGTAGATCTTCAACACGTGAGTCAATCCGTATTCCATGCTGAAATAAGCAACCGACGGGCGTTGAGCATCCGGTTTTACATCCATATAGCTTCTGAATTTCGCATATACATCGTTCATGCGTTTCAGTATGACTTTATCTTTTGACAAAGCTTCTAATTTTTCAAAGCTCATTCGCTCAAGAAGAAGCACCGGGTTGTAGCCCACTTCTTTCCAAAGAGCCGGATCAAGGTCTCTGAATAATTCGATAGCTTCAAAGTTCCACGACCACCAGATATTACGTGAAATTTCAGATAGTTTCTCTAATTCTACCGGAACGCGAGACTTCACAGTAACTTCCTTCCAGTTGGGGGTATTTACATTACTAACTTTAACTTTCATAATGTTTAGTATTAACTTGTTGATGAATAGTTTACTTAATTATTTTGACGCTTTTGGGCGTTGCGTAAAGCAACGTCATAGGCTTTATAATAATAGGTAATAAAGTGTTTCCACAAAGCGTGCTCGGCTACCTTACCGGCTTGTTTGCGAATCTGCTTTATCTCATTTTCACTCTTTTCCGAAAACAGCGTAATGGTATCTTTAATACCATCGGCCACTGCCGAATAGTTATAGTCGGACCGATGCAGCACCTCTACTCCGTTCTCCAGTCCATGGAGTTTTTCCAGGCTGTTCACCCAAAGACCGAAGCCGGCCAGATCGGTTGTAATGGTGGGCACCCGAAAGGCTACACTTTCGAGTGGTGTATATCCCCAAGGTTCGTAATAAGACGGATACACACTCAGATCCTCGCCCAATAAAAGATCGTAATACTCCTTATTCATAATACCATCGTTTCCATCGAGGTAGCAGGGTACGAATATCACCTTTACTTTGTCGGTCGATTCATTTCTCATGCCCAACGAAGCAAGCATGTTCAGTATCGGGTCTTGCGGCATATTGTGCAGCCAATGCGTGATGAAAGGAATCTCGAGCGGTTCATTAAAGCTTTCTTCGCTTGCCAACCGCAGTTGCAAATCTTCACGGGGTTTATCGACCCAGGCGGGCACTGTAATAAATGCCAATACGTTCTTCGTTAAATTCGCATCGTTGTTCAACCGGCTCAACGACTCCAGAAACACATCGATTCCTTTGTTCTTGAATTCGTACCTGCCACTGGTTCCTACAATAATCGTTTCATTATCGAGTTGCGTGCCGAGTAGCTTATTGGCTACATGGAGCATGGTTGCCCGTGCCCGCTTCCGCTTACTGGTAAAGGTACTTCCTTTGGGTACAAAATCGTCTTCAAAGCCGTTCATTAAAATCACGTCGGCAGGCTTATCCAGAAGTTCGCGACATTCGTTATTGGTAATCTCGCTTACGGTGGTAAAGCAGTCTACGTGATGTGCCGTTTGTTTTTCAATCGAATGTTTCGACTCCATGTTCAGCTCCTGTGCCATCTGGTCGCCATTGTAGGCAGACAGATAATCGTATAGCGGTTTATAGTTCCCGGCTATCGAGCGACCGATCGATGTGGCATGCGTAGTAAAGATGGTAGCCACCTCGGGCACGGCCATTTGTACATAAAGTGCTCCCATACCGGTCATCCACTCATGTGCCTGATACACTACCTTGTCGGCTTTGGTCAGGTTATAGCGATAAAAACTCTCCACAACACGACCTGCGGCATATGAAAACATCGAAGCTTCGTCGTAATCGCCATAAGCATGCAACGAGTCAACTTGATACTGATTCCACATTTGGGCATATATCTCATTCTTTTGCGAAAAGAACGGCTGAAAATCAACTAAAATAACAATGGGTTGGCCTGGAATGTTCCAGCGTCCGATACGGACAGGTAGATTTTCTTGCTGACAGGCATGTTTTTTCCATGCTGCATAAAGACTGTCAGATTCTGTAAATAATGGATTCTCTTTTCCTTCCCACAGATCGGGGCCTATAAAAAACACTTTATCCTGAAAACTAGCTTGCAACGTATTCGCTCTTGTTGACAAGACCGTATAAATACCCCCTACTTTATTACATACTTCCCAGCTAGCTTCGAAGATGTAATTGGGAGTTAATAACTCTTTTAGCATATAATGTATTAAACTATTTTTTTCGTGTGATTTGTACAAAAGTACTCATTATTTATTAATTATCTTCTGTTTAAGGTTGAAATATGCTTAAAGAAGAGTAAACAAACGTTTGCGAAAGGCCTCTAAGTAAGCTTTTTGCTAAAAAAATATTTCAAATGTATAACCAATAGATGCCTAAAGAAACGGCAACTGCATGGAGCAAGGCAACTGCAAATAAAAAAAGACTTAAACGTTTATTGAAAAACGTCTAAGCCTTTTTCGAAAAGCCCGAGGCCTTTTAAAGAAAGACGGCGGGCTTTTCAGAAAAGTCCGCCGTCTTTTTAGGAGATTCGTTTAGCCCACCAATGCGCTGCCGATCAAGAAGGTAGCAGCCAAAGCCACAATAGCGTAAAGCTCGGGGAATACGGCCAGAATCAAGGTGTTACCGAATACATTGTGTCCTTGTCCGATTGCTGCAATACCGTTGGCACATACCTGTCCCTGACGGATGGCCGAGAACAAGGCTACCAAACCCAAAGCGATACCTGCACCCAATACGGCACATGCCTGAATAGGGGTAATGGCAGGAGTCAAGATACCGAAAATAGTCTGAAACATAAAGTAACCGGCAAAACCGTACAAACCTTGTGTACCCGGAAGGGCTGTTAATACAAGGAAGTTACCAAACGCGCTGTCGTTCTTCTTCAATGCACCGATAGCAGCATTACCTGCAATGGTTACTCCGTAAGCACTACCAATTCCCGACAATCCAACCATTACTGCGATACCCAAATAGGCAATTAACAAATTTATTTCCATAATCTGATGTTTTTATTTATTGTTTAATTCTTAATATTTACTTCTTGAAAATTTTAATTCTTGAACGGTTTGTACTCTTTGCCTCCGCCTTCGTATCCGGAGTTCTTGAAGAACTCGACGAACGTCAAACGCATGGGGTGCACCATGGCACCGAGCACATTCATGAAAATGTTGATGCTGTGTCCTATCACGAAGATAAGCACCATTACGATAGGTCCTGCAATCACGTTGTCGGGACTCATACCTACGGCCAAGCTGTTGAATACGCTGGCCAAAATACCTCCCGAAAGCCCCAAAGCAAAGAGACGAACGTAAGAGAGAATATCCCCCAGCAGTCCCGTTACCATGTTGTACGAATCCCATAATCCCAGTCCGATATTGATAAAGATGTTTTTGTCCGGACTGTTATAGAGGAAGATCATCGCACCGGCAATGGCCAGTATCACCAGATGAACGGTTTCGCCCATCGGCATCACGGTAGGTAGCAGGTACGAAACAGCCATCGAAATCAGTAGAATAATCCAACCGATCGTAGCCACAGCGTACTTAAAGCCAAACTGTATGGACTGATTCACTGCTTTCAACACCATACCGAAGAGGATTTGCACCGCACCCAGTATCAGTGAAAGCCGGAACATCTGGTTGTTGTCCAGATACAGCACCGATTTCATTCGTTGCAGGAACGGCCAAGGCAACTCATACAGGCTCACTCCAAAGAAGGTACCGGTAAGCATTCCGCAGAAGAAGGTCGAGATGGCCAATATCTGCACCAACGACAAGATACCTTTCATACTGGGTTTGATGTTCTTGGCGATCAACCGATAACCGGTTACGCCAAGCAGCAAGAATAGTCCGTAGCCCGAATCGCCCAAACAAAGTCCGAAAAAGACCATAAAGAAGGGAGCGAAGAACGGTGTCAGGTCCAACTCATTATACTTAGGCAACATATAGAGTTTACAGATGGGTTCAAACCAAGCAAAGAATCCTTTGTTGTTCAACTCAATCGGCACATTATCCTCGGGTGTAGGATCGCTAATCTCGTAATACACGTGCGATTCGTCGAGGAAGGTTTTAATGGCCAGTTCGCCGGAAGCAGGTGCCCATCCCTGAAGCATCATCAGCTTCTCTCCGGCGGCTTGCTCGCAGCTAAGCACTACTTTGGAGAATTCAATCTCGCCCTGTACTGCATTCAGTGCAGCTTTCAATGCGGGAATTTCTTTCTCGGCATACGTTGTGAGTTGTTGCTCATTGGCTTCGAGAGCTTCCTGAGTTTCCAGGCACATGGCATTGATGCGTGTCAGCGAGTAAGCAGGCAGTTTGACTTGCTCCACATCGAGGTCTACCTCTTCCTCTGCCTTGGTTACTGTTATAAAGTACACCTTAGACGAGATGGTGGCAATGATCATTGCATGATACATCGTCTCCCAATCAGGGTTGTAGTTACCTTCCGAGCAACAATAGAAACCTACCTGAAAACCGGCTTCGCGTAAGCGTTGCACATCAGAAGGTTCAAAATCACCCCAAGCCTGCAAAGCATCCCGTTCTTTGATATAGGTTTGCAGCTGCACGGTGAGTCGGTTCTTCTCTGCCAAGAGGGCTTCGATTTCATCGGCAACTTCATGTCCGCGAGCCACCTCTCCTCCATCGGTTGACGGTACTACGCCTTTGCCCAGTTTCTGGTTTTGCAGTAGCTTAAGGGTGGTTGCCAAACGAGTCGACAAGCGAATGTTCTCTTGCAGTTCGGCATTATCCGCCGCTCCCTGTTGCTTCTCTACAACATGAACTACTCCCAGCTCGCGAAGACTTCCAAGAAACTCTTCGTACTCTTTATGATAGGCCAGGAAGGTGATTTTCTTCATTTTAGTAATCATGCCTCTGCCTCCTTTCTTTTTTCTTGCTGCGACTTCAGAATCTTTTGCGATGATTTAGAGAGGTTTTCTTCGTCCTCCATGAATCGTTTTATCTTTCGCAATGCATCCTGATAGCCCGGTATCTGTACCTTCTCAAAAAGATTCACCTTTTGAGTGGTTTTCTTTCGTGCATGTTCCAACAGGTTCAGTTTGGCGAGAATAAACTCCCGTTCGATAGCCGTATGCGCGAGCTTTTTGAGCAGGTGCAAACCATCGGCATACCATTTGGGAGCGTTGAACAAGCTATACGGACGTATCTCGAAATCTACATTCTCGAGCAGAGGTACCCGTACGCCGGCAATCTTCTTCACGCCAAGGTGAACGTCATTTACCTTTATCAATGAGGAATCAAACTCATTCCAAAGTGCGAACATGGCTTCATAGGCCTGGATTTGCTTCTCCAAGCTCTTTTCCAACTCCACAGCTTCTGCTTTACAGCGCTTCACTTCCATGCGTAGCGCACTTTCCTTATTCTTAATGATAGGCAGTGTACGCACCCGCACTTTCAGTTGCTTTTCGAGCTGCTGAAGAGAGGTTTTGTTATATTGAAACTTTATAGCCATCGCATATTCTTTTTATTCCGCCGGCCAGAATTGGTCAACGAGTTCTTTCTTGATATTGACTTCCTCGGGACGGAAATACTTGCCAAACAAGCCCCACGCCACATCGAGCATCTCGGTGGTATCGAGATTCACATCGATGGCCAACAATTGGTTCGAGTAATCGCGGGCAAAGGCAAGCGTACGCTCGTCATAATTGGTCAGGTCGAAACCATTCTCCTGCTTGGTTTTGGCATTGGCAGCATCGGCATACAAACGCACGGCAGCATTCATCACCTGTGGATGATCCTTACGGGTTTTCTTACCAGTTACCAACTGCTTCAAACGTGAAAGCGAGCGGAAGGGGTCTACAATAACCTTACCGATATCGCTGTCGCGACGCAAGAAAAGCTGTCCTTCGGTAATATAACCCGTATTATCGGGTACTGCATGGGTAATATCGCCACCCGATAGCGTGGTTACGGCAATGATGGTAATCGAACCGCCCGAGGGGAACTGCACTGCTTTCTCGTAGATCTTAGCCAAGTCCGAGTAAAGCGAACCGGGCATGGAGTCTTTCGATGGAATCTGATCCATACGATTCGATACGATGGCCAGTGCATCGGCATAAGAAGTCATATCAGTAAGCAGTACCAGTACTTTTTCGTTGTTGTTTACGGCAAAGTATTCGGCAGCTGTCAATGCCATATCGGGCACCAGCAAACGCTCTACGGGAGGATTCTCGGTAGTGTTTACGAAGCTCACGATACGGTCGAGTGCACCTGCATTCGAGAACACATTCTTAAAATACAGGTAGTCATCGTTTGTCATACCCATACCACCCAGAATAATCTTATCGGTTTCGGCACGAAGTGCTACACTCGCCATTACCTGATTAAAGGGTTGATCGGGATCGGCAAAGAACGGAATCTTCTGTCCCGACACCAAGGTGTTGTTCAAGTCGATACCTGCAATACCGGTTGCAATCAGCTCCGAGGGTTGCTTACGCCGCACCGGGTTTACCGAAGGTCCGCCAATCTCGACCTCTTGTCCTTCAATCTCCGGACCACCGTCAATGGGATCGCCAAAGGCGTTAAAGAACCGTCCGGCGAGTTGCTCGCTCACTTTCAATGTAGGCGATTTACCCAGAAACACTACCTCGGCGTTGGTAGGGATACCGTTAGTACCCTCGAACACTTGTAAAGTCACATCATCTCCGGAAATCTTTACTACCTGAGCAAGCTTGCCTTCGACCGTGGCCAACTCGTCATACCCTACCCCTGTTGCTTTGAGCGAACAGGTAGCTTTCGTAATCTGAGTGATCTTAGTATATATCTTTTGAAATGCTTTTGTTGCCATCTCTTTATTTCGATTTAATGATTTACTATTTTACACTTCTTTCGGCTACCAACTCTGCAAGCTGTTTCACGAATCCGTCATACTGTTCGGACTTAAACACCGAATAGTTCATCTGCTTGCAAACGTTAATAATCTTCTTAAAGTAATCCATTACTTCAGTGAAGCTGTCAAACTCAAATTCGGTATGGCAGATATCGATCACCAAATTCAAGATGGCTTCCTGACGCTCCATCGGCGTTACCGAATCGATTTCGTCAAAAGCATCCTGTTGCAGGATCACGAAGTCGATCAACTCCGACTTCCAGAATGTTACATGATACTCTACCGGTACACCATCGTCACCCAGAATGTTGATCTGCTCTGCGATCTCCTTACCTCGTTGCAAACGAGTCTTGATTTCGTTGACCTTTCCAATCCATTGATCGTTGATGTGCTTGGAGATGTACTCTTCGAACTCGGGATACTCAATGTATTTCGAGTATGAGTCGATGGGGTTTACAGCCGGATAACGTTTTCTATCGGCACGTTCCTGCTCCAAAGCGTAGAAACAACGGGCCACCTTCTTTGTATTCTCCGTTACCGGCTCTTTTAGGTTACCACCCGCAGGAGATACCGTACCGATAAAGGTAATAGAACCTGTTTTGTCATTGCTCAGTTTCACATAACCGGCACGACCGTAGAAGTTAGAGATAATGGCTGAGATATCCATCGGGAATGCATCCGGTCCGGGCAACTCCTCCATACGGTTCGACATCTCACGCAATGCTTGTGCCCAACGCGAAGTAGAGTCGGCCATCAACAACACCTTCAATCCCATGGCACGATAGTATTCGGCTATCGTCATAGCGGTATACACAGATGCCTCACGGGCAGCCACGGGCATATTCGATGTATTTGCGATGATAATGGTACGTTCCATCAGCTTACGACCGGTATGTGGATCGACCAATTCGGGAAACTCTGTGAAGATTTCTACTACCTCATTAGCACGCTCACCACAAGCCGCAATAATCACAATATCCGCTTCGGCTTGTTTTGAGATACCGTGTTGAAGTACCGTTTTACCTGTACCGAAAGGACCGGGAATAAACCCTGTTCCACCCTCTACGATGGGGTTGATGGTATCGATTACTCGTACTCCGGTTTCAAGCAATTTGAACGGACGTGGCTTCTCTTTGTAGTTGGTCATGGCCTGTTTTACCGGCCAGCGTTGTATCATATTCACGTTCACGTCACTACCCGATTCATCGGTTAGCACAACGATCACTTGCTCAATGGTATAATCGCCTTCGCCCACGATTGACTTCACCGTTGCAGTACCTTTCATGGTAAAAGGAGCCATGATCTTCAAGGGTTGAAAGTTCTCGTCAACCTCACCGAGCCAAGCCGATGCTTCCACCTTATCGCCCACACTAACCATTGGGATAAAGTGCCACAGCTTCTCTTTATCGAGCGGATAGGTGTATTGCCCTCTTTTGAGGAATACACCGTCCATTTTATCTAAATCATTTTGCAGACCATCGTAGTTTCTTGATAACATACCCGGCCCGAGAGTTACCTCAAGCATGTGTCCGGTAAATTCTGCTTCGGCACCCACTTTCAGTCCACGTGTGCTTTCAAACACTTGCACGTATACATTGGATCCTACTACCTTAATCACCTCCGCCATCAGTTTGTCGCCACCGGTCGAGATATAACAGATCTCATTCTGTGCTACCGGTCCGTCAACGACGAGGGTCACCATGTTGGCTATAACGCCATTAACAGTTCCTTTTGTTGCCATATATTTTCTTTAGTTTATTACTTAAATTCTGCAGGAATCTGCACTTCGTTCTTGAGTTCGTCAATAATATTTCGGAAAAGTTGATTGCCTTTCTCTTTATCCAATGCCAACCAGCGCTCAATCATTTCGAGCTTTAGCACAAAAGCAAAGAGGCGTTCGACCGTAAAGTAATCGAAAAACACAGCATCTTCCATCCAGTTCCATCGTAGCGAATCGAGTTTCTTTTCTTTCTCTACCAGCTCTGTCAGTTCATTGATCTTCAAGAGCTGATCGAAGTACTCAACCTCGCCCGTCAAACCAAAATCCCGTGCACCCGAAGTTCGTAAAGCTTCGCAAACATCGGTATATCCAATTACATTGCGCGATACATCCCATTTATATTTACGAGCAGTAAAAGCGATCAATATATTATTGATATTCAAATTAAACTCAAACCAAGAAGATACAAACTGATTGCCGCACTGCATGGCGTATGTATAATAAAGTGCAGCCAAGTGGTCTTCGGCCATGATTGTTTCATCCGAAGAAGCATTGAAATAGTCGGTTAAGAATGTTGATAGATAAGATGGAAGTTTTTTCACATCCATTTCTCCCCCTTCTCTGATTTGCTCTATCGCCTCTATCAGTTCTTCTGCCGTATAGTTACCTCGCAAATCAATATCAGCCTCTTTATTTTGAAGTAGTTTCAGCAAATTGGCATTATCAAATTTCAAGTAAAACAGATCAATTAATTTCTGATCTGCCATTGATAGACTGGAATAAATTTCTGTTTTAAAATCAGCTATGGTGTAACTTAACTTGCTATCTTCCAATGTGAGTTCCGGCAATCCGGCTACCAGGTAATAGTATTTACTCATAGGATATCTGTTTAGAAGAGCATTTCTACCAATTGCGGACGAAGGAATTCTTTAAAGTAGTTCATAAACTCCTCTTCTCCGAAATTTACTTTATATGAACCATCTGCCGGAGAGACAGAGAATAAGGCTTTGATACCGTTGACCTGTTCTATCTGAAGACCATTATCCAACAATACCTTCGCATTTGCAGCGAAATAATCTTTTAAAGATTTTGCATCATCGGTCGAGATAATGATCGGTTCTTCCACACTCCATTTACTGGCAAGTGCAACAATGAAGGCGCTTAAAAATTCTTTATTCTGAGCAAATTCTTTGACAGGAGCTGTTACTATTTTATCGGTTACCAAAGTAGCAATCTCCGATTTCAGTGCATTTACAGCCTGACCTGCAAATAATTTTAGTTCCGATTTTGTATTTTCAGTCAACTCATCGGCAGACTTACGCGCAGCAAGAGCTATTGAATCGGCTTCCTTGCGGGCATCATCAATAATCTTTTTAGCTTCATCCTGAGCATTCGCAATAAGTCTTTGGGCTTCTACATTCCCTTTTTCTACACCTTCGCGGTAGATCTTATCTGTCAACTCTTGAATTTTGTTTTCCATATCTGGACTATTTTTTAGTTGTTTATATTTAGTTTTATCTTTGCTACCCAGCAGATTCTTGCCAAAATTACAAAAATCAAACGGATATCAAAGAATTTCGGGAGTAAATGTACAAACAAAACGCTAAAAGACAGACTAAATAATACTGAAACGGAAAAAATCGACACTGAAACTACTTTTCACCACAGAGGACACAGAGGTCACAGAGTAATACAAGGAAGTAATACAAAAGAATACAAAGATAATTCCTCTTTTTCCTTTTCTTCTTCCTCTGTGACCTCTGTGGTGAACAAAACGCAAAACGTCCCGTCAGTCTGATCGACTAACGGGACGTTTCTAAAAATGGCGGCTACCTACTCTCCCACTGTTACGCAGTACCATCGGCGTGATCAGGCTTAACTTCTCTGTTCGGAATGGGAAGAGGTGGAACCCTGATGCTATAGCCACCTAAATAAGGTTGACATGACAAAAACCAAAAAAGAATCATTCTAGCAAAGCTAAAGGGATATACCAACCATACACCTATAAGAAGAAAGTGTACGGGCAATTAGTAAGGCTCGGCTTTGATGTTACCATCTTTACACCTGCCTCCTATCAACGTTGTCGTCTT
>NZ_HG726022.1 GCF_000499785.1 Bacteroides neonati
CGAGCGGTATGATAAGCACATGGCCAATGATACTTAACGAAACTGGAGCCGGGTATCTTTTTGGATATGGTGATAATACTGTGAAACCAGGTTTCTATATATACAATGGCAAAAGAGGGCCGGGAAGTCCTGTTAGTAATGATGGCTTCAAGGTATCTGCTTCGGAAGCAAAAGCAATGGCAAAGTTATTTAGGGGATATGCACATGTAAAAAGAGCTATTCGCGAAGAAGGAGAAATACTTAATAGTGAGGAAAGGGCTATATACTCTAAATTCAAATGGTACAAAGAGCCACCATCTGAAGAGTTTATCAAGAAAGTCGAGGAACTCGCTGAGTTTTGTGAGAAAAGTGGCGGATTTAGAATAACGTAATTCAATTTAGCAATGAGTAAAAAGAACAATTACCGTTATGTGGCTTATGATGCTGCAAACGGAGATTACCAAGAGTTTGAAACGCTAAAAGAGGCGGAAGATTGGCTAACGGAAGATGACGGTGAAGGCATATCAAATGAAGCCTGTTGCGGCCAAAACTATATCGCAGAAATTCAGTATAGGTCTGTGGTAACAACAGTTGATGAAAGATCAAACTATCATGTACATACAGATGAATGCCCGGAAGATTGTGATGAAGAGGAGTGGCCCTATAATGATGATTGGGATTTTATCGGGAAACACTCATACGAGAAAATCGATTGGGATAAAGAGTAATAACCTTCAATAAAATTAAAACATGAGTGAAATAACAGAATATGCACGTGCCCACGGAAAGCAGGCAAAACTAATACTTGATGCCTGTTGCGGTAGCCGAATGTTTTGGTTTGATAAAGAAAACCCTTTGGCTTTGTTTGCTGACATCCGGGATGAAGAACATACTCTTTGCGATGGTCGAAGTCTGAAAGTGCACCCGGATATTGTATCTGACTTTACCGATATGCCATTCTTGGATGAATCTTTTAAACTGGTAGTGTTTGACCCTCCTCATTTGATAAAGGCCGGTAGAGATAGTTGGTTGGCCAAGAAGTACGGTAAACTCCCTGAAGATTGGCCAAGGTTGATAAAGAAAGGTGTAGATGAGTGCTTTCGTGTGCTAGAAGACTATGGCGTTTTGATTTTCAAGTGGAACGAAGATCAGATTACGGTCAAAGAAGTATTGAATGCCATCGAACGGCAGCCGTTGTTTGGGCATACTACTGGAAGGCATGGTAAAACCATGTGGATGTGCTTTATGAAATTACCAATTAACGAATAACAATATAAATATGAATGAAAAAGAAATTATTGCCAAGGCATCGGAGTTGGCAATGGCAAAAGCGAAAGAAATAGTAGAGAAGCAATTCTCTGACGTAGGATGTATGGACGCTAAACTTCGCCTGTTATCAATTAAAAACGATATTATGGATGGTGTGCGAATCTGTCTTGAATTGATTAAACAACCTGTATAAGAAAAATATGAAGAAAAAGACAGAAACCGTATTGGCGATAGAGCATTCTAAACGGGTATGCGATCCGCAGCCCGAGTTTGTCGATCGGATGGAGGTTCGTCGATTAGTTATGAGCGCCTATAAAAGCGGTTATCGTAAAGCACACTCCGAACATATTAAATGTATGGGCAATATTGTAGAGCTGAATTTGTCAAATATAGATTCTCCCGTATTTACTCATACAAAGGAATTTAGGGAACACTTCGACTACATTATGTCGAAAGTCAAGAATCTTTTATTTTAATTCAAAATAATAAAGTAATGAATCAAATGAGCATAGGAGCCTTTAAATACTGGCTCCGAACCAACGGCTTTCATCTTATCAATTCGGTACAGGTGAGAAGTGGAATCCAATCAAAGTAAAATCTAAAAAATCAAAGCAATGAATTTAAACAACCTACGTGACCAGATTCACGCAAATGCAGCAGTCAAGGGCTTCTGGGATAATAACCCGAGCGATCAACACTTCCTTATGCTCGTTATAACAGAGCTTTCCGAAGCGGTAGAAGCAGATCGGAAAGGAAGAAGAGCTGATATTCAAGATTACAAGCTATTGTCAAAAGCGAGTATCGAAAGGACAGGAAACCAAGACTATTTCAATGAGGTATCTTTCTGTTATCACATCAAGGATTCCGTTGAGGATGAGCTAGCCGATGCCTTCATCCGCCTGCTTGACTTATTCGGAGCACGAGAGGTATATCTTAACGAAGATGTTTTTGACCTTAAAACGATTGAAGAATATGCCGCTACTTATCAAGGCAAGTCTTTCACTGAGTCAGTCTACCACATTGTTCGATTTATATCCGCTACTAGTCGCTCTATTGAAACTTCGGCAGTGACTCCCGAAATAATGCTGCTTGAGATACTTGGCTTTGCGAAGCATCTAGATATCGACCTAATGTGGCATGTGGAACAGAAAATAAAGTATAACCAATCCCGTGGGCGAATGCACGGAAAAAAGTATTGATATGGGAATGAGAGGAACAAGATCAGGTACTAAACCACCTGAAGTGAAGATAAAGCGCAAGCATGACAATACGAAACACCGTGAACTATGCTTACTTGGTGCTGAATACCTACGGAAACTTACGTATGGCGTAAAGTATGTTTCGGTAGAGCTTGTTACACAAGGTTGGGAGCTCGCTGATGTTTGGGGCACTACAGGGTTTAGAACTTATCTCATTGAAGTAAAGGTTAGCCGTGCGGATTTTCTTCGAGATGCCCGTAAGATAGTTCGCCAAAACCCAAACGATGGAGCCGGAAACTTCCGCTATTATCTATGTCCTGATAGCATGGTTAGCAAAGATGAAGTTCCCAACAACTGGGGACTGATGTACGAGCGAAATGGGCTCATATTCGTAGAGAAGGAAGCAAGTGAGCAAGAAGCCAATAATCGTGCCGAAAATGCTATTCTCTGTTCAATCATGCGAAGAGAAGGAGTAAAGCCACAAGTGTTTAATTATAGAAAATCAAAGCAATGAAAAGACAAATCAAGTTCAGAGGAAAGAGAGTCGATACCGGTGAATGGATATTCGGGTACTATCTTGAATTCTCGCTATGCGATGGAGAAGGTAGGTGCTCGTACATTAAGGTCGATGGATGCCAGCCGATAAAAGTTGTCCCCGATACCGTCGGACAGTTCACCGGACTACTCGATAAGAATGGAAAGGAGATATACGAAGGTGACTTGCTAAAAAGAATGTGCTTTAACCCCAAATCAACAAATGGGGAAAAGATTCAATTTATCAGTCAAGTATATTTTTCTTCTAATACTAACCCATCTGGATGGAGAGTTAAGAACTCAACTAAAACCGGAGGATGGAGTAAGGGTCTTAGCTTTAATATGATATATAACAATGAGGCTATTGTGATTGGCAATATCCACGATAACCCCGAACTACTGAAAGGAGGTAAGGAATGAGCTTAGAAGTGTTCTCATCGTTACATCCTGCAACTCAGTGCGCAATTGTAGCCGGCATAGTAATCGTATTAGTTTGTTTCATTAAAACATTATCTGACAAATGAAAGCAATCACCATCAAACAGCCTTGGGCGTCCTTAATCGTCCACGGCATCAAAGACATCGAGAACCGCACTTGGCCATGTCCTAAGAAGTATATCGGGCAAAGAGTACTGATCCATGCAAGTGGTTTCCGTGGAAAGAAATTTAAAGTCAATTCGACTGATGAACAAGCTAAAGGCGCATTTGCTACGATTGCAAAGGAGCGCACGTTTGGTAGTCTCCCTTTCGGCTCTATCATTGGCAGCGTCAAGATAGTAGACTGCGTACAAAATTATCCGTCTGTATGGGCGGAGAAAGGAGTATATAACTGGGTACTCGCCAACCCGATACTATTTGCTAACCCTATACCGGCAAAAGGTAAGTTGAGTTTCTGGGAATATTCCGGTGTAATTGAGGAAGGAGGTAAGCCATGAGGGTACATGAAGTAAAGTTGCTACTTATAACAGTTTTCTTTGTGATGGCAACAGCACTTATATCAGGAACATCCAAAGAGGTAGCCCTATTGATTATTATTGCTAATGTACTATCCTACATATTATTGATACTGAATAGAATTTTTAATACGTTAAACCAAAATGTGACAAAGGATGAAAAATCAAACCCTATCAATCGAACAAATGAAGCACCTGAAAGACCTGGGTGTAGATGTAAGTAATGCAAGTGTTATTCTCTTATTCATCGGGGAGGATGGAGAACACGTAGGCTGGGAAGTAGAGAATCACGGGATGCCAGGTGCAGAACCGCTATATGAGTGGTGGAATGAAGAATCTGAAGTATGGGAGTCTACTCACAAAGAGTACTTCGATGCCCAAATAGGTATCTACGATCATTCTTACCGTGAGGGCTGTGGCGTATTTACGTTGCAGGATATGCTAGAGATGATGCCACTTGATGCATGTTTATCCCACCCGGAAGAAACTCTGTGGCAATGTATATACAACGAAAGCGGTGAAGATAATTCTATTAATGGATATGTTCTTAGAGAAGCTGAAACGAGCCTTGAATCTGCTTATCAGATGCTTTGTTGGCTCGCAGAGAACGGTTACATGAAAGGAGAAGCAAAATGATACCCTACCAACTAAGCCGTGATTACACCCTGCTCAAGCAGTTGCTTGACGAGGGGAAAGAAATCGTTTGTTTTGCCGACTACCGATGGTCTGGTGGTAAAACATTGCGTGATGTCTGTCATGCAAGATGTCATGTGAAAGACAAGTCGTATAGTGTGTGTTCTCGAGGGCAAGAGTATGCCGGTTGGAACGATTGGTATTTAGAAAACCAGCCTGATTTTACCTTTGAGAAAGCGATGGAGAAAGCGAATATTGAATTTATACCACCTACATTATGACAGAATTAGAAAAAGCAGCAAGCGAAGAACTGTTACATAGCTATGCGATTATAGTCGATGGGGAGTTAGCATACCAAAGGCAGGCAATGCTTAATATGTTTCACAAAGGTGCAGAGTGGAAAGCCAAGCAATCCCCATGGATCAGAGTAGAAGAACGCTTGCCTGATCCTGGTAAACTTGTTAATGTAAGATGTCGCAATAAAAATAAAGAGGATGGTATCTGGTTATGTGATGTTTGCTTCATTGATGAAGATACAAATACTTGGGGAGAAAGACACCATACATGGGAAACTATTACTCACTGGATGCCAATACCCGAATAGCCTATGTCTACATTAACACGTGACGAGCAGCAACTTAGAAAGGTAATAAAGGATGCTACAGGAATGAAGGTTTACAAAGCATCGTTCAAGCCATTAGTATTCAATATCTATTACAGTATTGTTCAGGAGTACAAGAATCAATCCGCATCACATATTACCGTTGCGCAAGGTGGCTGGCATGCAACTGATGGTGGAGAATATAAAATCTCAATCTATACACCAACGATAATAGTAGGTCATAAACGATTGATTAATATTCAGTATGTTAGAGATATTGCAACAAAAATAATAAATGCTTTAGATGATAGATTTGGTAGCGAATGTTGGAGTACTTGCAATGAAGAAAACAGTATTTGGCTTCCACTATCTCGCACTTCTTTCTATTTACAAATACCTAATTTTAAAGAATAATTATAATCTAGAACCTTACGGTGTATAGGTGAACCGTATTAATAAGATGGGAAGCTATTACGATGAAGCTGGATTCTACCACGAGGTAGAAACAGATAATCCTTTAGACAGAGAGAAACCTAACTACTGGCGAGGCAGCTCAACCAAAAAAGGAGCTAATCCTAAGTCTATCGCTAAACGTCGAAGGAAAAACAAAATTGGTCGAAAGGCAAAACAAAAGAGTCATAGATGAGAACAAACGTATGGGCATAAAAAAAGGAGCAACGCCTTGCTCCAACCTTTGTTAACCTTAAATCTAATACTATGAAAAACACATTGCAAAGGTACTGGTTTTCGGGAAATCTCCAAATTTCTAAACCAAATCAGCGTGTCTTATAACATGGTTTAATAATTAAAATAAACTTGTTAACAGTTAACGTAATTAATTTCAGTTTTAACAAACAAATAATAAGATGAAAAAATTAAAATCAATTTTCTTAAAGTTGTTTCCTAAAAGAAACACCTACTATGCTGTTGTGCTATTCGACGGGCAGCAAGACTATATCTCCGGCACCCCCTACCCTTCCAAAAAAGAGGCCACAAAGTTTTGTAAAAAGATAAAAGCAAACACAACAACTTTAAAAGTCACCGGGATTATTAAATTCCATACTACAGAGACCTTAATTAGAATAGAGAATCGTTTCGATAAACTCAAAGAAGAAGTCGATGATTAATACATAGAATTATTCACATTATTCATACATTATATTTGCCTCATGAAAATAAGAAACTTACTTAGTGTTATGCGCCATAACCAATCCAAAAAAGGATTATTTGTCATTCTTCATAGCGAGACTAACTTTGTGTCACTATCTGATGGAGCGGCGAGATTATTAAAAATCTCAAAAGGGGGAATCCCTTTTATATTCGTATATAAAACCGAATATAAAGGAGTTACAGCCTACGCTTTGAAGCGAGTTAATTACCAATTTGCTGCACAAACTCAAGTAGGACTAGTATCCAAAAATCGAGAAACAGGATACTATGTCTTTGAAAATCTATGCCCTACCAACCAGAGTGTTTTCTTTGATCTTGGATTGCCACACAACAAAGATCAACGGTTTAACATCATACGAAGAGCTAAAAATGAATCAACCGATTATATACTCCAATACGATGAATCAAATAGTAAGTAACATTAAACCCGATATCAAATTTATGCCAAATGGAGACATACACCTTACATCTAAAGTTGTATCTCTACTTGGCATACAGGAAGGAGATGCTATACAGGTCGCCAAAGACAAAGATGAGACCTATATCTATATCCACGCGAGGCAAGTTAAAGATAAAAACATTACAGGAATAGCCCGCCGTGCAAATAAATCAGCTGGATATTTACGTGTCAGATGGGAGTCGCTTTGTAGAAAAATAATAAGTTCAGACGGAAGATCTTCTAGCGCTGCCTATCGAGTCGGCGACCCACATGAGATAGATGGGCGAAAAGTATTACCAATTATAACAAGAAAAAACTATGCAGCAGAAGGAGATTAAATACACTGGTATTACAGCAGTACCAAGTGATTACGATAGCCAAGATGGAGACCTATCAGTATTAATTAATATGACTAATGAAGACGGAAATATACTTTCCGTCTCACCTCCTAAAACATTGTTTGTTTTGCAGCCAAATCAGAAAGTTATATTCGTACATAAAACGCCTAGCTTCTGTAATTACATCACACATGACATTGCTCTGAATAAACTATGCTACTTCTCTAATTCTCCATTAACTACCACCGAGTTAATGACAATAGAAGGGACAGAGTTGTTTCACGTAAATGCCATAGGAAACACATTGCTTTTACTCACATCTAATGGTATGTATTATCTTTTATACAAAAGAAACTCATACGAAAATTTAGGTACTAAACCACCATTTCTAAATCTGTCATTTGGATTACAGGGAGCTGTTATAGAATCTGATTATTACCACATTAATTCGGATAAATTAGAGCTAAACCCACCTATCAGCAACACAATAACACTAAATGGAGAAGCTAAAAATCAAATTACAGAACAAGTAACAGCTGCAATTAACAAATACATCAAAGAGAAATCTATAGGACGCGGCGAATTCATATTTCCATTCTTCGTTAGATATTCATATCGGGCATTTGATGGATCCTACATGCAATCCCCACCCGTATTGATGATTCCAAATAGTGGGAGATGCCCGGTAATAGATATTATGTCCTATACATACTCAGATAATGTTGCTAGAGGGTTTAATGCTAGAATAAGATCTTACATCGGAGGATTAACATATAGACTACTCAATTCCGTCGAAGAATTAACACAGCTCAGGAAATGGGAAGATGTAATTCAAAACATTGACATATACATATCGGAGCCAATATATTCATACGATCAAAATGGAAGTTGCCAGGCCATCGTCAAAGGAAGGTACGATGATGAAATATCACAGTATCAATCATTAGGGTTTGGATATATGGATATTGGGAAAACGGCAATTAACCGAAGGTTTTTTTATAGTCGAGTAGATTGGAGTAATGACCTTATAAACCCACAGGTTATCGGGCCATACTTCGATGAGAAAGATATACACAGAAGAATCAAAGAAACTTCTAACTTTTATAAAGTAGCAACAATTAAAGTAAAGGAGTTGATCGAAGAAGGGAAAATAGTGGTTAACCCGAACAAGTTGGCAGCCTTACAAACCCAAGAAAGACTTGTTGAAGAATATAACTCGCATGACACGGTTATACCTTCATATTCTTTTGTGTATAACTCAAGGTTAAATATAGCGAACCTACACAGAAAACTATTTGGATTCCCGTCAGAATCTCTTTTTATATATACTAATGGATTGATTGAAAATGGAGTAGCCACCCCTCGAAGTTTCACCTATCTTATTCATATATTCTTATTAGAAAACGGTAAGGAGTTACTTGTTCACAACAACAGTAAGCTTCCCATATATGAGGCACCGGAATATTTGTTCTATCCGAATCCAAACGCCACCAGAGCGATTATAGAGCGCACAAGCAGTACCGGAGAAAAATCATATGCTGAAGTAAAAATGGAGAAGCATCAATTCCTAAACGGAGCCTTCTATTTTAGCGAATACAACGAGATTGTGTTTAAAACGACATTTGATACTTCAATTCTGAATGGGACAGAACCGATTATATACCATCCAAATAAGATATACACATCGGAAGTCAACAATCCGTTTCAGTTTCCAGCTACCGGTATAAACTCCGTAGGATCTGGCACAATAATAGGAATCAGCTCGTCCACCAAAGCCCTTTCTCAGGGACAGTTTGGACAGTTTCCTTTGTATGCTTTTACCGATGAAGGAGTATGGGCACTAGAAGTATCGTCAGCCGGATCTTATTCAGCCAAGCAACCAGCAACGCGGGATGTATGCAATAATCCAACATCTATTACCCAACTTGATGGAGCTGTTGTGTTTACAACAGACCAAGGAATAATGCTACTATCTGGCGCTGAGAGTAGATGTATCTCAGATATTTTAGATGGAGCTATTTTCAAACAAAGCCTTCTAGTTTCGTTTCCAATTCTCATAGAGAAAGCTGAATTGAATGATATTCCATTTGAATATATTCCGTTTAAAGAATTCTTGATGGGATGTCAGATGGTATACGACTACCCTAACTCTAGGATAATACTGTTTAATCCAAAACAAGAGTACTCGTATGTATACAACCTTAAAAATAAAACATGGTCTATTATAGCATCGAACTTCTCTAATGCGATTAATGCCTATCCACTTTCGTATGCTATGACCACAAAAAATACACTGGTAGATATTACTAAGAGTAACGAATCGCTAAAAACAAAAGGCGTAATCATTACTAGGCCGCTTAAGCTCGACGCCCCGGACTTATTAAAAACAGTTACACAATCCATCCATCGTGGTGTATTTGAAGAAGGGAAAATAAAGACAGTTTTATATGGTTCTAGGGACTGCATCAACTTTGTTCCTATCGCATCAAGTAATAGCCATGCTATACGGTCGGTACATGGGAGCCCCTATAAATATTTCCGCTACGTCATTGTTGCCGATTTATCCCCTAGCGAAAGCATTTCTGGAACATCTATCATATTTGACACCAAGCAAACCAATAAACTTCGATAACAAAACAAAGGCTGCTATCTGATGTGCGATAGCAGCCTTTGTTGTAAATAATCAAAAAGGACTCAGCCTAATTCTAGTTGGACGTATTCTCATGTTCAAAAATCTCTTCACTTTAGCTAATTCCATTCGTGCCTCATTTGCGTAATATGCGACCTCATCTTTCTTTGTCATAGAAAACCAACCCTCTAAAGCTTTATTGACAACATAAGCATGCATAGCGTTTTTTATAGCTTCTACATTCAACTTGGTGAAACTTTCCGGAACAGTTAGAACAACAACATATTCTTCAGGGGCAATGAAGCTATTATCAGACGCCATGTCATCATCGACTGCAACTTTGGTATATCCAGTTGTTTCATTGAGAAGATCGCACCATGCCTTATTTATATTCAATGTCGTTTTATCTACCTTCCCATCGTCAGCCACATCCATAACTATACTGCGATCCTTTTCATCTTCACTCCTTACTGTTTCCCCTACCACATGCGCGACAAGCTCCATATCATATATAAGCTCACCTCTCAATAGTGTTACTTCAATCCTTCTCATGCTTGATCTGAAGGCGTTGTTCTAGTAGGCACGCTCCTCTTATTAACCGACTCGCGAATGGACTGGAGAGCTACAATAGCCAAGTCTGCATAGTTTTTTGCTTCATCTGGCTTAGTGATCATAAACCAATCACAAATAGCCGTGTTCACCAGATACTTGTGACAAGCAGCAGATATACTATCAGATGCAGCTTGATTAAAGTTGCTTGGCATCTTTAATGCAAACTTAAAATCGCCAGTATCAGCCTCCTGAATATCAGTTGATTTTGCAGTTGTTTCTACAAGGTAGTTTGATAACTTCGTTTTTAACTCCCGATACGCATCACCAAGTGAACGAAGAATTTGATTTTTGTGCTCTTCGTCATCATTTACTTGCATGTTAGCGACCTGCTCGTGGTTCTCTCCAGTCTCTCTACTCCTACCCGTTAGATACGTTTTGTTCTGTACTTCATAAATCAACTCCGATTTAACAAGTGTAATAGCTAATTCTTTCTTTGCCATATTCACAATCTGTTTTAAATAAATACTTTTAAATTGAAGGGACTACCCTCTGAGGTTTTTTCCGATAATACAACTTGCTTTTTACTTCATTTCCTGCTAGAAAAGCCATGCCATTATACTTATCTGACTCTTCTTTATTTGTGATAGCGAACCATTTACTCGCTATTGAGTTTACAGAATAAGATAATAGAGAGTCATTTATTGATTCCGTCAGATTAGAATCAAAATTACTAGGCATATCCAAAGTAGCAGTCCAAACCTCAGTTATATCAACTAGTTGGCTGTTCGCTGGGGTACTTACGCTAACAATGAACCTTTTAACCTCATCTGTAATTGCCCCAACAGCCTCGCGCCAAAAGCGCTCTAGCATAAATCGATCATCATCGGTTGTAAACACACGATCATAAGCCTTTCCGGTATCTTCAATAGTCTTCGCACCAACATAACCTGTTAGCTTTGCCACCTCATCATAAATAGCCGCTTTCTTGATAGTTAAAATAATATTCATACGTATTGCTTTATTCGGCAAATCAACGAATAATTACCCCATAAACATTCTACATATTAACGCATACAGTCTCAAATTAATAAAGGCTACTGCACTACACAGTAGCCTTTACTATTCACAGAAAGTCATAGGTCAAAAATGACCATTGCTGATCATCAGGCGTTCCATAATTTTGTGGAGCGCCAAAATAGGTTATTTCAAATGATGGCAGTTGTAACGCTTGAAAACGCAGGGAATTACTATCTCTTATTGCTTTTGTTAGCTCAAGAGGCAACTACGCTCTAAGCTATTATAATTTACATTTAGTTCGGATATTCCTTTTCTGAGTTATTTCATTGAATAAATCCAAAGCCATCCTTAGATCCTTTATAAATCGTCTGACTTTAGCCGGAGAGCGCTTCTTTGTGAATAAGCTATACTCAAAGAATTGCCCCATCATTTCTTCGTAGGAACACAGGTCCAACAGATAGAGAAAAGTCGCTTCTGCATAATATGTATAATGAAAGTTACATTGAACTCGATACCTGGCAAGCTTATTTCCACACCCGTACTCAACTTGTTTGCAAAAAGCAATAACCACCTCCCTCTCTATGCCTAACTTTTCTAAAGCATTAAGATTATGACATAGCTTCTCATAGTCATCCAAGGATTTATTCGTCTCTTCATCAGTTTTATGCAGCATATCTTCTGGCTTAACATCTAAAGCGAATAGAGAATCGAACAAGATAGCCGACTTCTCTGCCTCCTCATAAGAGTTGTTATCAAGTACGGCCAAACTACGATGCAACATCATCGTAGTAAAATGGCTATACGCTTGGGTCAAAAGACAAGACAAGATAACATTACTCCTGCGATTTATCAACTTACGAACATAAAAAGGGTTGGCTATCAACCCCTCTATATAACTCACTTTCAACTTGGATAATGCATTCATTTAAGCTACACTTTGATTAAATACTTGCGGGGAATTCCGCTTCTGGTACTGATTTCTTAGATAGTTAATAACGTTGTCAAAGTTAGTTATAAATCCTTCATTTATCAAATCAGCCACTTTCTTTTCGAGCTGATAAAGCTCACGCTGCTTATGTTCTTCACCATGTTTGTTGCGTAAATCTTTCTCGTGATTGCCAAACACAACCCAATTCAACGCCTCGCCAACCCTACACATTGCCTTCGGCATGAAGTCTTTTGGAACAATACGCATGATGGCAGAGCTCAACTCCTTGTAAGCATCTCCAGCATCGTTACGATAGCGTATCATTTCGTCAGAAACGAATTTCAAAACATGGTACTCAAATCTAGGGCTTAAATACATGGCGAACTTAACAAACAAAATAGGATGCATCCATGTACCACCATTTTTCTTACCTCTACAAGCCATAGAAAGCGCATTTTTTAAATCCCCGAAATTCTGGACTTTCTTGATAAACTCTTCAGATGGTGGCTCTTTGTACCATTTGAATTTAGAGTATATAGCCCTTTCCTCACTATTAAGTATTTCTCCTTCTTCGCGAATAGCTCTTTTTACATGTGCATATCCCCTAAATAACTTTGCCATTGCTTTTGCTTCCGAAGCAGATACCTTGAAGCCATCATTACTAACAGGACTTCCCGGCCCTCTTTTGCCATTGTATATATAGAAACCTGGTTTCACAGTATTATCACCATATCCAAAAAGATACCCGGCTCCAGTTTCGTTAAGTATCATTGGCCATGTGCTTATCATACCGCTCGGACTCCCAGCTTCTTTTTTAACTGGTATTAAATCATATCCCATAATATTCCTTTCTGTTTTGTTTTTATGCCGTCAACTTGCGGCGGATAAGGTTAGTATAAATTTCTTCTATCATTTTGAATATCTCAAGCACCACCTGTGGCACTATCGCGTTACCGAATCCTTTGACTGACTCTTGTCGCCATTTTGAAAAGGTAATACCGTCCAATCCGCAGGAAATCCCATCATCTCCGCGACAAACAGGGGATTGAGTTGGGAAGTCTTGCCAGGTCGCTGCGTGCAATGCTCTCCGATTATTGACGGAATACTTCGTAGCATATCCATACGGGACTTCCCGTCTATTCGACTCATGGCAGTTGGGCTGTAACCAGGCTTGTAATCCGAAGCGGTTGGAGTAGGAAGCATACCGCAAACTGCCAAATCGTTTAGTTCCATCGTCCACCCCAAAGCCAACTTTCGCTTCGTTCGACCATCTTCTAGTCTCGATCCGCTCTTGAAACTTCTGGCAGTAGGTGTAGGAAGCAACTGAACCATTCTCGCTAGTCCTATACTCCCGTTTGTCCCATTCTGATTGATCTTTCTCGGAGTACCGTTGCCAGTCGTAATAAATTGGTCGTTCTTCCCAATTATCGCTCCGGTTGTTGCATCGCTTGCCATAGGTGTCGGTAATAGATGTACCGGATAAAACTCCGTCTTCCCATCCCGATTGCAGACCTTCAGCCCTTGCGTCTGTACGGTAGGCAATAAACCAGATTCTATCTCTGCGGTGGGGCGCTCCGACGGCACAAGCCGGAATAAGTATCGGTTGGACGGAATATCCCTCACACTCAAGATCCTTGCAGATGGTTTCGACGACGAACTCTTGTTCGAGTATTGTTTCTTTGTCATTCTCTTCGAACAAAGAGGCTTGGCATCCCACTTCAATCTCCTCGCCGGGCTGTACCATCGTGAGGATTCCACCAACATTTTCACCAATAACCCAAGTGGGTCGGACTTCTCGTATAACTCTGAGAAAGTGCGGCCAGAGGTAGCGGTTATCATCCGCTCCCTTTCGTTGACCTGCGACGGAGAAAGGTTGGCATGGAAAGCCTCCTGTAAGGACATCGATTTTCCCTCTCCATTCTGTAAAGTCTGCTGTTGTGACATCTTTATAAGTTTTTGATTTTGGAAACCAGTATTCCAAGATGGTATTACAAAATTCGTTTATCTCGCAATGAAAGGCATTATCCCAGCCCATCCACTTAGCTGCAAGATCAGGGCCGCCAAAGCCACTAAATAGTGAGGCGTGAACTATCTTTCTCATTTGATTTTCTTTGATTGATTACTGAATGCGAGGATTCTAAAATAATTTCCTCTGCACTCTCGACAACACATATTTTTGAGCGTCTCGGAAGAAGTCTTTCTTTATTTCAAATCCATACGCTCTCCTGTCACATTGAGCCGCAGCTAAAAGATGCTACCACTACCTGCGCACGGGTCAATTACCACATCTCCTTTGTCTGTGAATATCTCAATAAGGTTTTCCAGAAGAGAAACGGGTTTCTGTGTGGGATGTATTTTCTTTGTATCAGAGTCCTTCTTCCAGTCGAAACAGTTAAATACCATACGACCGTTGTTATTAAACTTAGGAAGCTTCTCACGATAGAGAAGAACACCATATTCGCAGTTGCCAACAATACGCATATTAGCTTTTAATACCTGTGCAGAAAAGTTCTTGCGAAAAACTAAGTTTATGTAGTTGTTCAACCCGTACTCTTTTGCCTTTTGTATCAGCTCGAACTGCTGTTCAAATTCACAGAAAACAATCATACAGGGAGATTTTCCAGATTCCTTTGGCTCTTTAACGAGCATTTTGCTACAAAAATGTAGGAACTCTGTTATCCGAAAATCTTTATCAGTATCAAAAAACTCTTTTCCTGCCAGTTCGCTTTCCCCATTGGCGTTATCGCCATTCACATACCACGATGGGTTAGAGCCATAGGCATTCTTTCCAATATTATAGGGAATATCAGCTATAATCAACTGAGCTTTTGGTATTCCGTATGTTTTGTAATTTTGGAAATGGTCATTAAATAATTCTATATTTTTCATCTTTGATTACTTGCTGTAAATAATTTGGTTAATAACCGCATAGGATGCGTAGTAAAAGCATGCGATTAAAGCAATGATTACTATTAGAGAAATGGATTGTTTCATGGCTCCACCTCTTTAGGTTTCCATCCTGCCGGTACCTTAGCCCACTTCCTGAATGATGTATCGAAGTCGTCTAAATCGGAAAACATATCCATCTTTGACTTGTCAGTACAGACCATAGATGCAAATTCCTTGAAGTAAACATCTGCTGCTTTGGTTAAATCGCTATGCCGCTTCTTTAGCATGCCTAACATCAAACCTTGACTTATCATCAGATCAGATGCTTCTTCTACAAGATTGTTGGCTTCGCAATGCAAGATGTGTGCGGCACTTAGTAATTGGTTCATTCTGTCCATACTACCGTTGGTGGTAGCTTGATCTATGAGATTTTTCTTTGGTTTCATCTCCTTGTGTCTCCTTTACCATGCAACCGAGTATATTCTCGGTCTTTTTTGTACTTGATATACTCCGGCTTCTTTAGGATAGCTTGAACCGATAGATGCCTCTCCAAACACTCCTTTGCTTCTAAGTCTCCGTTATTTACTCGCTCTTGAAGATTCACTAAATAGTCTTGATAGAATATGCCATCATTAACAATCTCTTCAATTTCTCTCGCAGATGATTCAGCCGAAATTGACACATATTCATTTCGCTCTCTTGAATACTTGCTGATCCATTCCATGATAATTCCGCCATCCAACCGATCAAACAGTTTTCCATATTTCAAAGCCATGGCATTTCTAAAGCACAGTTTAAAGTCCTCAAGCTTATACTCAGGATAGTTGTCGATGATTAGATCACAGGTCATGGCTACTTGCATATCGTTCATTGTCTTTCCGACATTGAAGAACGAAACCAACTCAGTTAATAGTATTGATAAAATTGCTCTTACTCCGATCTGATCGATTTCAATAGCTATCCTTGAAAGTGGCAAATAAGGCGCTTCAAAGACATCACTTAAATTTTTCGGCGCCAATTCTCTGCAATACTCCTTCGGCGAGGCTAGCAAGTCCTTCAACGCTTTCTTTTCGCTCGTTAGCAGTGCTACTGCTGTTTGCTGATTTTGTTGTACTAATTGATTTTCCATTTTTTCGATTTAACCATTCTTGATAAAGTTTGTCTGTCTCAGGAAATACGACACCTACCCAGTTTGACTCAATAGCTCTTTCTACCTGTTCGATGGCAAACGCCTCTTCAAACTGCGCTAGCTTATTTAGCGAAAGTTGCAGAGCGTAGTTGAGTTTCTTTTTCCACTTCGGGGTGTTTCGAAGCGTTTCCCACGCTGACATAAAACCGGTTGAAGTGAACGGGTAAACTAAAGGCTTTTCGTCTCCCTCTTTTTTGCGAGAAGTCTTTGGCTTCCGGGGAGGGGGTGGCTCGTGCGTATGCGCGAGACTCTCTTCGTTTATAGTTTGAATTCCCTTATAAGGTGGAGTTGCGGTATCATCGGTACCTGCTACCGATGATATTACCGATGTTGTTTTTTCTTCATCAGTAATTGGTACGGTAATTTCTTCGGTACTACGTACTGATGATGTCGGTTCGACGATCGGTGTATCATCGGTATTTTCTTCGGTATTTTCATCGGTAGCAGGTACTGATGATATTACTGATGTTTTCATGTCATTGCTTAATTTTTTAGTGAATGAATAATAGCATCCGACCCTTTTGTCTTTGCCGGATTCGAAAGAAATAAGGCCAGCGTCAGCGAGTGCTTTTCTCGACTTTCGCAATGTCTTATCCCAGATATTCAAAGAAGAGCAAAGAGAATTGCTGCGAACATCAAACACATCCTTCCATCCCTTATCATTGCATACAGAGATAAGTTCGTAATAAAGGGCTTGGTCAATGGCGGTGAGATAGGTATCATCCCTTATCTTTTTTAGCTTCGAGATTAATTGATAGCTGTTCATTTTGCTTGATAATAACTACATGCCATCATTTTGGCACTACTGATTTTAGCACGCGGAAATCGCGCGCATTTGATTGTCTCTTTACCGGTGGATGTTTTGCAGTTCTTGCAATACACATACGCGGCTTTAGGAATATTTTTTTCCATGTGTTTGGAGGCTTAACAGGCGGTCCGTATTTATTAATCAGGCGGTCGAATTCTGTTTGTATTTTCATTCGTCTGATAGGTATTGATTAACTACTTCGATAAACTGATCTAAACTGTAGCACACAGCGCATTTATAACCATTTGCGTGCAACTGATTCATCATTTCTCTTTGGGAGAGTTTCGGAGTGTTGGGCTTTACTTTCATCTCAATATATAACCCATGATAGAATCGGTTTGGTACCGGAATGTGAAGATCGGGTATGCCCGGTGTTACGCCTTCGTCTTTCAATTTGGATGCGGTAATGATATTACGTTTACTTCCGTTTGGAATTGCATATATTAAGCGGCCACGGTGCTGCAAACGAAACCATTTAATACAAGATACTTGTAGTTGGTGCTCTAATTCTTTCATAACTTAAAATAGCGATTTGCGGCAAGCGTATCGAATGATTGTACTTGCCTGATTAGTTTTAATTGCAGTTTACGGAATGAGAGGTCATTGTCATATTTGTTGTGACATTCACGGCACAGACAGACTATATTAAGCGGATTTGTATAATGCTCCGGCCACATAGACTTGGGGACCAAATGAGCTGCATCGCTTGAACGGCTCCCGCAAATGGCACAAAACGGTGGTAGCTCAGATTTTATTTTGGCTACCTCTCTGTTCAACTTGGATTGCTTTTTACTTACTTTCTTCATCGTTTTATAAAAAAGCCCGACCATCTCGTGATCGGGCATCTAAATTAATTTTAATACTATGACAAAAAGCCCTCACGGGTGTTCCCGGAGAGACGATCAAATCTAACCGGGATTGATTGGCTATTGCAACTTTTGCTTGATAGCATCAAGAAGGTTATCATCGCTCACATAATACCCTAGATCGGATATATCACATAAGTGACGTTTCAGATCGACAGCACCACTGAATTGAATCCGCTCTTCCATAGGGACTGTGCGGCTAGACTTCCCAATGACCCTAAATCCTCTTTTCTCCAGCTCTTTAGTTAACTCTTCATCAGAGGCGTCTTCTAAGAATTCATCGACATAATCATCCAGATCAATATCGACTTCCGTCATGGCAGTTATACTTCTCATGGCTCAGCCCGTTTATGTTCTGCTTCGGGAGTTACAACCGTATCTTTCCCCGTCTTATCTACGACTACAGCTTTCCCGCCAACAGTGATCGTTGTTTTACACCCATCCGGCAAAGATGCAATGAAGCGTTTTACCACGGGAGAGTTTGCGTTTTCTCCTATCGTTTCCTCGATGTTTTCCGAGGTATACGGATATACATCCATGATCGCTGTTTCTGCTATCATGCCAATCTGATAATCGGCCATGGTACCTTTCATTCCTTCGTCTAGCTTTTTCACTGCGTCGCGCAAATCGGCAGCCTGTACCAATACTTGAGTGGATGATTTCTTTTCGGCACCGCTCTTATCATCGAGTGTAATGAATATTAGCTTGCATTTAAACCAACGGTCTGCCGACTCCTCATCGCTGGTAAAAATCTCGCTATAGTTGGCGCGCTTGATATCCGAGATCGTAAACTCCCCTGTAATAAACGGGGTCATTTCCTCGATAATACGGGCTTCCGCCTCTGTAAAACTTAAAGCATCGACCAAATAAGGCTCAGTCACCTTTTTATTCATTCCGGTCTCCATTAATTTCTCGTACCGGATTTTACATTCAAACCAATTTCCCATAATATTTTATTTTAAAAATTTCCAATAATATCCACCTGCTGTTTTATACTTCCCTAAACAAACCTGACTAATTGAGTTCCTAACTACACCGGTATTTTTACTCGCCTCTGTCTGAGATTTATATGTCTTAATGGGAATGCCATCTAACCCAATCTGACAAACAGGCTTTCTTGTTGCTACGTCTTGGTGAAGAACTGATATACGATGTACCTGGTTGTAGCTGTTTGAACACCATTCTAGGTTGTCAATGCAATTATTTTCTTTGTTCCCATCGATGTGATTTACTTGTGAGTAATTCGATGCGTTTTGAATAAAAGAATAAGAAACCAATCTATGGACTAACATTGATTTCGCCTTTCCATTCTTAGATAAAGAGACCATTTTGTAGCATTTATTATTTATGCATTGCGACAAAACAATTTCATCTCGACCTCTTTTCTTTAAAGATTTCACTCTTCCTAAATTTGAAACTTGATACAACCCTTCGTATCCTTTAATATCTTTCCAAATTTCATCCATATGATTTGTTGTTATGGTAGTAATTATTGATTTTGATTGATAAGATAGCGAGTTGGTTCGCTTTATCCTCAAATACTCGTATATCCGCTAACGGATGATCGGAGAGCCAATCAATCAACTCTTGCGCTCTTTCGAGGAGTTGATTGATGTTTGTTTTTTCTACAAGCATGTTCATCTAAACTCCTTTCCCGGGCGTGCGTTTAATTGCAGCTCCACTTTACTCTTACTTACTACAGTGCGGCACCATTCTAATTGCCTGCCACAGATGTTATTTAGGCGATCTGTCCAATCTACAAGTAACTGTTCTATCTTTCGATCTTCAGACCGGCCTTTGCATGCTAGATGATACTTGGCGTCTGAGTACATTTTACCTGTCCTGGCAAGGTATGCAAACAAAGCATCTCCTCTCTGTTGGGCTACAACAGGATTGTCATCAAAAGGCATTTGCAATATCTCCTGTATTTCTTCGCATTCATTGGCGAGTTCTTCTATTGAAGTTATAATCATAATTAAAATGGGTTATTACTAATTTCAAATTCAAGTCCCGGAGTAGCTATTGTTACGGACTGCCCGGTAAGTTGTTTTACGGTGGTAAGCATTTCTGTTCTATCCGAGTTGTGCATAGATAGATGCAGCAGAACGATGTTGTGCACATCGGATAAGTCTTGGTTGTTTATCACCTTGCAGCAAGTCCTTAGCTCCATGTGCGTAGTCATCAGTCTCGTTCTCATTGCCGCATGAGTTTTTCCCGCGTCGATTGCTTCCTGAAGTGCCTTGTCTGAGTAGTTGCACTCTACAAGTATATGATTTACGCCTTTGAAGCTGTATTCACAAAGGAAACTGTCGGTAAGGAACATTAGCTTTCCAATATCCGGGTGGCTGATTAGATACCCAACACATGGAACGTCGTGCTGCGCTCGAAAGGGTAGTATCGTAAATCTTCCTGCGGTGAATTTCTTCATCGGGTAGACGGCTGTCGATCTTTTCAACCCCTTAGCTTCAATAACGTGCTCAAGCGTGTATGTCGGAAAAGTCTTTTCGTAGTCGGCCGCTTTTCCGGCATGGTCTCCATGGGCATGGGTAATAAGGCAAGCGTTCACTTTCGACACGTTAAATCCGAGCACCTTCTTTGCTTTATCCAATCCGATACCGGCCTCTAATATAATAGCTTCGGTATCAGACTGGATGACATAACAGTTCCCGGATGAAGAAGACCCGATTACGGTTAATTTCATTAATAAGGAGCTGGGTCTTCGACCTCTTCTTGAACGACCTCGTGCTGCACATCGTCGATGTCGATAATTTGAGTAGCGGATGATTCGATTGCCTTATCTCTATCCGACATTGAATCAGATTCAGTATCATTAGAAATTGCTCCGGCCATCTCAATTGACAGGTATCCGAACTTGCTAAGCAGCCTTTTGACGACTGTTTTTATTGCCATCTCATCAAAATCAGAAGACCATGGGCTAGACTTGCTATTATAGCTCTTCGAGAACCGCTTTGCGTGCGCTTCGATCTGCTCCTTAGTCACATATAACGTTTTACTGAAACCGTTGATCATCTCGATATAGGCGAAATAACCAATCACCGTGTCACTCTTTTTCTCACCTTGGAAGTTTATCTCTCCGGTTAGCTTATCCACCTTTTGAAGTTCTCCATCGTAAACAACATCCGCATTGATGGTTCTGTATTGACCGGTACGCATGGCCAACTGCACGTATCCCTTGCTTCCTATCTGAAAGGTTGGGGTCATTCGCTTCTCGTATCTTCCATCAGGGGTTTTTACGCTATTATTGTAAGGGATTACCCACGCAAACCCTAAATTTTGATCGATTGGAAGATTAAGAACAGCCGCTTTCAATGCTTCTTTTACCACCTGGCTTGGATCGCACTGTTGTAGCATTGTATTCCCGTTGTATAGGCTAACAATGCTTGCTACAAACGCCTGACTGCTTTTGCCTAGAGCGTTTCGAAATTGTTCTTCGACTGAATCTGCTTTTAAGATACTCTTGAGGACGTCTACCCCCCTTCTGCTTGTCTGTATATTTGGTTCCATATTCGTTTATTTAATTGTTAATACTTTTTGTTCCGGGTTAACCACCAGGTTTATAATCTGTGTATTCATTTTTGGGGTTTCAGTAACACCCTCTCGGTTGTCTATCCAGATGGGTGCGAATGCGTTTGATTTTAAGCTTATCGCGTTAATAATGTCTAATCCCATGGCTATTTGCATCGCATTATTTTGGGTAGAGTAAGGAGTGCCGTTTACCATACATTCGCAAGTCGGGATTATTTGACCATCTACCTGCTGCTTGAATAAACGGAACTGTACGAGGCAAAACATGCTATTGATGCGCGCTTCATATTCTTTGTTCTTGGCAAACTCAAACTCCTTAATGATATACTCCGTCTGCTCAAGGTCTGCAAGCTCTTGATTAAGTACGGCGTATTGCTTGTTTAGTTCCTCAATGCGAGCATCTGTTTTTTCAATGGTTAACCTGATTGCAAGCTTTTCGGTCAGATTCTTAATGACGTTCTTTAGTTCGTTTCTACGCTCAATTAAACTTCCGTCTGTCTTACCTTCAAACGGTTCGGATAACTTTTCTTTTAACTCTTGAATCTTCGAGAGGTTAAGCGCATAAAGTTCATTGCCTGTAATATCAACCGGAACAGATTGAAGAGATTCCAGGGATTGATTCAACACGCCAATCTCTTTTTCAAGATCAGACACATCGGCAATACTTACTTCTCCAATGTCTGCGATCTCATCCTCCATAAGCTTAATTTGTGAAGCAATAGACTTTCCTTTGCTGACGTTCACTGCTATTTGTTCAGACTTTGAAGCATTAAAGGACATGGTCATCTCGTTCTGCTTAGATTCTATGTCGGCAACTTCGAGGGGGCGGTGGCAAGTTGGACAATCGAATGATCCATCTGGGAAAACAAGCTCCTTGGCCTTAATTGCTTTATACTCGTTAATCAACTCTTCCTTCTTCAGCGATAGTCGTTTGACTTCCGGTAGCAGGAATTCGAGCCGCGCCTTTTTCGTTTTATCGGCTCTTTGGATATCTCCAATTTCAATGGTGACTGCTCGTATTCTAGCGCGTATTGCTTCGATCTGTTTTCTTTTGTCGCTTTCGGCATCGAAACCTATTTGCTGATTATCTCTTTCGAGTTTATTGATATCTGATTGTACAGCCAGGCGCTTGGCATTTTCGGATTCGCTCTTTTTTGCAACATCAGAGATGGAATCTTCGATTGCTTCGAGTTCTTTTTCAGCTTTAGTCAGCTCTTTTTGCACGGATGAGAAATCGATCAAAGCAGGTCTATTCCGTCTATGTTCATCGATTCGTGGGTCGATTCCTTCAATCTCTTTCTTAACTCTAGATTTCTTGGCTGATAATTCCTTGCTGAACCGTTCAAAGCCAACTCCTTCAACTTTTTTCAAGATAGATAAAAAGGACTCGTTGCCTGATGCGATCTGTTCGTCAGTGATAGCGTCCACCATGCCGAACAGTATATCTCGCTGTTCTTTCCAGCCCAATGAGGTAAAGTAATGCGGTGAAGTAATCGACTTGAAGACTGTCTCATTGCAGATTTCAGTCACTTTTACATCGTAGTCTTTCTTTGATACCGGCACATCGTTGATGTAGTAATCGGTGGTATTTCCGTCAAACACATCTTCAACTTCCGTTTTTGGCTTAATCCATTTCTCGCGATAAACGCGCTTGAGCGTTAATTCCTTTCCGTCTACAAGTAGTACGGCTTCAACTTCGCTGTTAAGCTTGTGGATAGCCTCACCTGATGCATCCAGGGGTTTGATCTGATGATCCTGCCTGCCGAACTGATCTTTGCCAAACAACAACCATATAAACGCTGCAAACATACTAGACTTACCGGAGCCGTTGGCCCCGTAGATAAAATTCTCGTGACTGTTAAACCGGAAGTTTTCACTTTTAATACCTTTCCAGTCCGAAACGCGGAGTGCTGATACTTGTAATTTCATTTTTATTGGATTTTATTGATGATTGATTGAATTAATTCTTTGTCGGAGATGCTTATTGCCAAACCCTTGGATAAGATAGAGGCGACAACAACTGTTTTGACTGTGATATCACGGTTAGCCTTCCTCATATCGTTGATGATGTTGATGATTCTCTTTTCTTTTTCCATAAAGCGGTAAATAATAAAGCCCGCACTGGATTGTGCAGGCTGGTTAATGACAAATTAGAATTCCCATGTGCCTTAGGGAACGGCTACGCATGAAGGATATACGGCTTCCTGTTTTTTTGTTTTGATAAAACTAAAATGTTAATAAAATGCGCTCGTCTGTTCCGAGCTGCCAACCTCAATTGTGGGCGTCCCCTCATTTATTGGATTTCGTGGAAAGTAGAGGATTCGAACCTCTGTAACCATTTGGTTAACTTGTTTAGCAAACAAGCGCAATCGTCCGCTCTGCCAACTTTCCGTGTTGCCTGTCGGACGCCTCCGGCAGGGCTTGATATTAACCTTTAAACTTTGAAAATGGATATCCTATATTCACATGCCAAATATCCTTGCACTAAATAAAAATTGAGTTGTCGAATTGTTACTACCTTTCTATCAATGGAAGTATATTGTTTTGCTTTAACTTCTCATATAGAAATATTCTTCCTTTCTGCCTCCACTCTGTATTCAGAGCCACACTCGAAGATCCATCCTTATGATCAACATTGAATGTGGTGCTATGCACGTACCCTTGCGATATGTACGGAGCATACAATATCCATTGCCTGTTCACTTTATATTGAATTCGGAAATCAGACAATAGCTTGTTAAACGCTTTGGCCGACATACCATAATCTTGTGCTATTTGCGTAATAGTCATTGTCTCCTTACTCGCAAGGATTATCTCGAGGTAGTCGGTCTTTTTCTTCATTGATACGATTTCGCTACTCATGCACTCTATTTGCTTGTGCTGTTCCTCTATCTGTTCCTGTTGGTGAGCAGCAAGTAAAAGAGCTTCTTTAAATGAGGATGGAACACGAAAGGTGTTTACTTGTCTTTCGGTTTCAAGTTCTTCCCAACGGAGCACCAGCCTAGCGCGAGCTTCGTCATTAAACTTAGTGGCAATATAAAGGCACTCCGTTTTTGATAGCTGATAACAAGGGCGCCTCTCGCCTTTGGCATCTGTGTATTCAACGAGTGCAAACTTGCACCCGTTGATTTTTTCCCATGCATCCTCCATATTACGGATGGATCGCATAACAGCATTATGCTCTCTTCCTGTAATCTCTGCAATCTGCAGAGAACTCATTGTTTCTTTGATCGTTTGCAAATTATTCATAAAGCATAGTTTAAAAATGATTCGTTCCCCTCAACGCAACAATACGTATGTCTATACCCGAATTTGACGGGAGGGGATTTGGATTAATCGCAAAAGGTGGTATTGCAATGAGGGCAGCCGGTGATAAGCTCTTTTCCGGCTTTTTCCACTGTGACCCCCGTAGTGCGTCCATGTTTCTCGATGGGAATATAGATGTTGTTTCCACACTTCCAGCAACGCCCACTTCTTGGTGCAAAGAAAGGAGCTTTGGTTCGTTCGCAATATTCTGTTTGCGCGTTTATAGCTTCAGAGACATCAAATGGTTCCTGTTTCAGATTTTTTGTTTCCATAAAATTGAGTTTTAGTGAATAATGTGTTCCCCTCAACGTTTTAAACCGTTTTGGCTACCCGAATATACGGGAGGGGATTATGTGTAACTCCCGAAGGAGTATGTGCTAATTTAACCACGCTGCTCTCACCGGACAAGTCTACGGATCTGCTTTTCACGCTTCGTTTTAATCGCTCCTATCCTATGTGCGGAGAGCGCTACTGTTACGTCGTTAGATACGGAGGTCAGACAATGGTAAGGGCTGCTGACTGCCCGGGTGTAGCTCGCATGCCGGAATCGAACCGGCATTAAACCATTATGCGATGATTATACTCTTTTTGTTATTGCCTTTAAGAGCGGATCTGGTCCTAATTTTAACTCGTCTAATTGTTTGCGAGAATATATTTTAGGGCTATTTTTATGCACTCCTTTTCGTTTCCATTTGGCTGCGCCAATTGCTTTTTGATGATCCACCCACCCCTCTCCATAAGTCCTATATGCGTCTGATTCTGTAATTTCGTCCTTGGTTGGGTTCATCTCAACCTTAATGGCTCTTGCCGTAGCTCTTGCCGTAGCCTGTATGATATTATTTAGTTCCCAAAGTTCGATTTCCATAATGTTAGAATTTTGAAAGTGAATCGTAATATTTTTTGTTTGCAAGATAGACTTCGGTAACTTGCTTATCTGAGCATTTGTTGCCGAGCTCTGATTTAATAGTGTGATAGGCATTGTCAGGCATGCTGTACTTTATTTGTTCTATCCGATCGCAATTTCCAGCAACTCCAAGAATACAGATCATTGCCAATACTCCAAGTATAGAGCACAAGGTTCTTAATGTCTTGTTTAAATCCATATTCTTTATTTTAAACGGGTTACTATTATGTCGTCAATACGGCCTGCTTCTGATAGAATGAAAGAGTATCCTCTTCCTTTTAGAATTCTGTTTGCACTGCGTAAAGAGCACGCTTTTATATCTCTATTTTTTATCGAAGTTGGAACCCCAATCTTCAATGATAGCAATGTCGCTTGTACGTCAACTTTCTTGACGACAGACACTGGGGCAATTCTTTTTTGCTTTTCTTTTGCTGTTTCCATAATTATAAATATCTTTGAAAATCGTTTTAAATTGTGCTGCTTAATCAAGCAATTGATTGTGCAGCGTGATTGATTACGTTTGCAAATATATGAGCATTGTTCATAATATCAAAATAATATATGAACATATTTCATATATTCTATTTATTTATTTTAATTCTAAATAGTGTGTTATGGAATCAACTGTAAAAGAGAGACTTATTAAATTTATTGATTACAAGGGAATTAATAAGCATAGCTTTGAAAAAACATGTGGTTTTTCAACAGGTTTTGTTTCTAATATGAGGGTGTCATTACAACCCAATAAAGTTGCGAGCATTGCTTCTAATTTTCCTGATCTAAATACAGGCTGGCTTCTTACTGGTGAGGGCGAAATGCTTAAATTAAACACAAACACTTCATCCATCAATGTCGATGGTGACTTAAATACAATAGATATGGAAAATAAACTAAGAAAAACAGAGGCATTATTGGATGCCATGATCGAACAGAATGAAAGATTAAAGGCAGAACTAGCTGAATACAAGGCTAGAGAGATTCATAGCAAAGGAATTGCTTAAAGCTCGTGCCAAAATTGGCAGTCAAAGATATTAAAAAACAAGGAACTTAACCATCTGAAAGGGTGGGAGGGTGGAAAATAAATAATTAAATAAATAATTATATGAAAATTGCTCTATTGTTTCTATTGACGCTTGTTTCAGTATTTTCTATTGCACAAGTTCGTGTAAAGGGGTATTATAAAAAGAATGGAACCTATGTTCAACCACATGTGAGATCCAGCCCCGATGGGAGCGTTTCTAATAATTGGTCTACAAAAGGGAATATCAATCACTATACCGGGAAAGAAGGCACTAAAAATATAGGTGCAGTGAAAAGTAATGAATATAATTATACTCAAACTAATAATACAACAATAAGGAATACAACCATTGCAACGGTAGAAGAAAAGCCACAAGGTAGCATTGAGCAAGATCCTACAGTAAATTCATCTTCTATATCTGTAGTATATTTTGAAAAGATTGGCTCTGAATTTGAAGAATCGTTTTCTTTAAAGAATAATACAAATAGGACAGTGGGGCAAATCTCAATAAGGCTTATATACTATCTCGATGGTGAAGTTCTTGATTATAGAGATTTAGTTTTAAATGCTAACATTCCGAGCGGGTTGGCTAAGAAATTTACAATAAGAAGCTTTGACCAAGGTCAAAATTTTACATATAAGCATGGGAATGATAGGTATAAAGACTTTAATGCGTTGTTTGATGTTAAGTATGTGATACTAAACTATAATTGATTTAGGTAATGATGTCTGTGCTTTTATTAGGAATAGAGAATCTTTCTCAACCGGCACAAAGAAGTGCAACGGATGGAAAGATTCTGAGAGAAGCTCCTAAGAGGATTATTCCTTCTTCTTAGTCCAATCGGCTTGGTATGGTACTCCTTCTTTGATGTAATTGAATAGCTCTTCTGCGTCTTTACAGAGTTGCTGAATATGTGTTGGATCTGTTTTAATGGTCTGTGAAATACACCACATTCGCAGTTTTCGATCTGAAAGACGGAAGTGTTTAAGTATGATTTTTAGCATAATAAATTGAATTAATGTTTTTGCAAAAATACATATTTGGGTATGGAAAAGATTCTATATATTAACCAACATGGAGTGAGACAATGCTTTTTATTATATTGTAGTTCTCTGTTTTTTGACTATATTTGCACCTCAAAATATCGTTGTTTGCATTTTGATAGACTGTTTCATTACCTGTTTTTCTACGAATGTTTTACAATGAAAATATAATTTTTATTTAAACTATTTATAATTAGGTAATTATAATCATAAAATGAAGAATATCCGCAATTTCTGTATTATTGCTCACATTGACCACGGCAAATCAACGTTGGCCGACCGTTTACTTGAATATACCAAGACGATAACGGTGACTAACGGACAGATGCTCGACGATATGGACCTGGAAAAGGAGAGAGGTATCACGATCAAGAGCCATGCTATACAGATGGAATATGTGTACAAAGGAGAAAAGTATATTCTGAATCTGATTGATACTCCGGGGCATGTCGACTTCTCGTACGAAGTATCTCGCTCCATTGCTGCCTGCGAAGGTGCGTTGCTTATTGTCGACGCTTCGCAAGGGGTACAGGCACAAACTATTTCCAATCTCTATATGGCCATTGAGCATGATCTCGAAATAGTTCCCGTCATCAATAAATGCGATATGGCAAGTGCCATGCCCGAAGAGGTAGAGGACGAAATCGTAGAATTGCTCGGTTGCAAGCGCGATGAAATTATTCGTGCATCGGGCAAAACCGGTATGGGTATCGAAGAAATTCTCGAGGCAATCATCGAACGTGTGCCTGCTCCCAAAGGAGACGAGGAAGCACCCTTGCAAGCACTTATCTTCGACTCTGTATTTAACTCATTCCGGGGTATCATCGCTTACTTCAAGATCAAGAACGGAGTGATCTGTGCTGGTGATAAAGTGAAGTTCTTCAATACGGGCAAGGAGTATGCTGCCGATGAAATCGGCGTACTACGCATGGATATGGTTCCGCGTAAAGAGCTCCGTGCAGGAGATGTAGGTTATATCATTTCAGGTATCAAAACCTCCAAAGAGGTGAAAGTGGGCGATACGATTACGCATATCTCTCGTCCGTGTGCGAAGGCAATCTCGGGTTTCGAAGAGGTGAAGCCGATGGTCTTTGCCGGTGTATATCCCATCGAAGCCGAAGAGTTTGAAGACCTGCGTGCTTCGTTAGAGAAGCTACAACTCAATGACGCTTCGCTTACCTTCCAACCCGAATCATCTTTGGCACTTGGCTTTGGTTTCCGTTGCGGATTCCTTGGTTTACTGCACATGGAGATCGTGCAAGAACGTCTGGATCGTGAGTTCGATATGAATGTAATCACTACCGTACCCAACGTTTCGTACAACATCTACGACAAGCAGGGTGTTATGACCGAGGTGCACAACCCCGGCGGTATGCCTGATCCAACACTGATCGATCGTATCGAAGAACCCTATATCAAAGCCTCTGTTATTACAACGACCGATTATATCGGGCCGATCATGACACTCTGTCTGGGCAAGCGAGGCGAATTGCTCAAACAAGAATATATTTCCGGAAACCGCGTTGAAATCTATTACAACATGCCTTTGGGTGAAATTGTGATCGATTTCTACGACCGCTTGAAGAGTATCTCTAAAGGATATGCTTCATTCGATTATCATCCGAACGGTTTCCGTCCCTCAAAACTAATCAAGCTCGATGTGCTGCTCAACGGTGAGCCGGTCGATGCTCTCTCTACACTTACACACGTAGACAATGCCTACGACTTGGGAAAAAGAATGTGTGAGAAGCTGAAAGAGCTGATACCGCGCCAACAGTTTGACATTGCCATTCAGGCAGCTATCGGTGCAAAGATCATTTCGCGCGAAACGATTAAAGCGGTTCGTAAGGATGTAACAGCGAAGTGTTACGGTGGCGATATCAGCCGTAAAAGAAAACTGCTCGAGAAGCAGAAAAAAGGAAAAAAACGAATGAAACAAATTGGTAATGTAGAAGTACCGCAGAAGGCGTTCCTTGCTGTACTGAAACTGGATTAATTATTGTCTGCGAGGTCTTTGAAATCAGTTTACACTGAACAAAGAGGCCCCGCAGATAGTTTTTAAGATACCAGGCAATTGTTATCTGTCTACAGAGCTTTCCTGGCAATTGCTTTAAAAAAACGAATAAAAAAATATGAGAAAAGTTCTGTCTTTTTCGGCCTTTATGGTCGTAGGTCTTATTCTGTCTCAATTCTTGCCTACCTTGGCAGGAGGAGAGTACGGAACGGTAAAAACCATTTCGGATATACTGCTTTATGTCTGTCTGGGCTTCATTATGATTAATGTAGGCCGGGAGTTCGAACTCGATAAAGTGCGCTGGAAAAGCTATGCCGAAGATTATTTTATAGCTATGGCCACTGCTGCCATGCCTTGGTTTCTGATTGCTTTCTATTATGTCTTTGTACTGCTTCCGCCCGAGTTCTGGCAGAGTTGGGAGGCTTGGAAAGAAAATCTCTTGTTAAGCCGTTTTGCTGCACCCACTTCCGCAGGTATTCTGTTTACCATGCTGGCTGCCATCGGACTAAAATCAAGTTGGATATATAAGAAGATACAGGTGCTTGCCATCTTCGACGACTTGGATACCATTCTGTTAATGATTCCACTTCAAATAATGATGATTGGCTTGCGTTGGCAAGTGATTGTCGTAGTGGTTATTGTGTTCCTGTTGCTCTCTATCGGTTGGAAGTATTTAGGAAAATTCAACTTCCGACAAGATTGGAAGGCTATTCTGCTCTATTCTGCTCTTGTATTTGTGGCTACGCAGGCTCTTTATCTGGTCAGCAAAAAACTATATGGCGATGCAGGTAGTATTCATATTGAAGTGCTTTTGCCTGCCTTTGTGCTGGGTATGGTGATGAAGCATAAAGAGATCGATACCCCCGTTGAGCGAAAAGTATCGACCGGCATTTCGTTTCTATTTATGTTTTTGGTAGGTATGAGTATGCCTCACTTTATCGGTGTGAACTTTGCCGAAGCACATACGGGTGCTCATTCGGTAACCGGTTCGCAGGAGATGATGCCATGGGGAGTGATTGCACTTCATGTACTGGCGGTGTCGTTGCTGTCGAATATAGGAAAGCTTATTCCGGTCTTCTTCTATCGAGACCGCAAGTTCAGCGAGCGTTTGGCTCTTTCTATCGGTATGTTTACCCGTGGTGAGGTAGGAGCCGGTATCATTTTCATTGCACTGGGATATAATCTGGGAGGACCTGCATTGATTATCTCCGTGTTGACCATTGTTCTTAACTTAATCTTGACGGGTATTTTCGTGCTTTGGGTGAAGAAGCTTGCTTTGCGAAGCTATAAAGCTTAGTAGATTACTTTGAAAATACTATTTAAAACAGCGTTCTTATGATTATTTTGCGTTCTATCAAGAATCACTCGTCGATGAATATCGCGGCGAGTATTCTTCTTTTCATTACAGCCATTGCAGCGGCTGTGATTGCCAACTCATCGGTAGCACCGATGTATCAGGAATTTCTGGCGCATGAGCTTCATTTACGTATCGGTACGTTCAACTTGCTATCGCATGGTGGACAGAATTTAACAATGGTTGAGTTCATAAACGATGGGTTGATGACTGTATTCTTCCTGTTGGTGGGCTTGGAAATAAAGCGAGAACTGCTGGTAGGAGAACTCTCCTCGTTTCGCAAAGCGGCTCTTCCTTTTATAGCTGCTTGCGGAGGAATGGTGCTTCCGGTTCTGATTTATGCATGGGTGGCTTCTCCCGGAAGTGAGGGAGGGCAGGGACTTGCTATTCCGATGGCTACTGATATTGCCTTCTCGCTCGGAGTGCTGAGTTTGTTGGGTAGTAGGGTACCTTTAAGTTTAAAGATATTTCTTACAGCCTTTGCTGTGGTCGATGATATTGGCGGTATTCTGGTGATTGCTCTTTTTTATAGTTCGCACGTTGCTTATGAATATCTGCTGGTGGCAGCTGCACTGTACGTGGTGCTTTACTTCATCGGCAAGCAAGGCTCTACCAATAAGGTTTTCTTTCTGCTGATCGGAGTTGTTATCTGGTATATGTTTTTGCAATCGGGTATTCACAGCACCATTTCGGGAGTGATACTCGCCTTTGTCATCCCTGCCAAACCACAGCTTCATGTCGGTAAGTATATCGAACGTATTCGCAGCACCATCAACACCTTTCCGGCTATGGGTGAGGAGAGTATCGTGCTTACCAATGAGCAGATAGCCAAGCTGAAGGAAGTGGAGTCGGCTTCGGATAGAGTAATCAGTCCGCTTCAATCGCTTGAAGACAATCTTCACGGGGCGGTGAATTACATTATACTTCCGCTGTTTGCGTTTGTCAATGCGGGCGTGGTGTTTAGCGGCAGTGGCGAACTAATAGGAAGCGTGAGTATAGCTGTTGCCATGGGGTTGCTGATCGGGAAGTTTATCGGTATTTACTCCTTTACCTGGGTAGCTGTCAAGAGTGGCTTAACGCCCATGCCCGAGGGGATGAACTGGAAGAATATATCCGGAGTAGCCCTGCTGGGCGGTATTGGTTTCACGGTATCTTTGTTTATAGCCAACCTATCGTTTGGTAATACACACCCGGTATTGTTGAATCAGGCTAAATTCGGTGTTTTGTGTGGCACATTGATTGCGGGTATCTTGGGCTACATCGTACTGACGCTCGTGTTGCCGAAAAGCCAAGAGTAGCACATGGCTCTTATTTTCAGTACTTAAACGTATGCTTGCGAAAGCTTAATTTCCTCCCTAAACAGAGAACTACTAAACTATATAGTTAAACAACTTATCTTTTTAGTTGAATAACTACACCTATTAGTTGTTTGTATCAAACTAATTACTATATTTGTCGCGTAATCATAATTGATTAGTCATTAAACAAACATATACTTATGAAGCGATTGACCAATAAAGAAGAAGAGGTGATGCGTATTTTTTGGGAGCATGGACCTCTGTTTGTACGAGAACTACTCGCCTTTTACGATGATCCCAAACCTCATTATAATACAGTATCCACCTTGGTACGAGGACTGGAAGAAAAGAAAGTGGTTGGCTACAAAGCATACGGAAACACCTATCAGTACTATGCACTTGTTTCTGAAAAAGCATATAAACGATCGGCACTCAACGAGGTTGTGTCTCAATACTACGACAATTCGTATACGAATGTTGTATCGGCCTTTATCGAAGAAGAAGGATTGTCGGTCGAAGAGTTGAAAGGGTTGATTCAGCGTATTGAACAAGGGCGTAAAAAATAGACGGTTATGGGTGCTTTTCTATTCTACCTCATTAAGTCCAGTCTCTGTTTGATTGTGTTTTACCTTCTCTTTAGGTTGACGTTGAGACAGACTACTTTTTTTCGCTTCAACCGGCTTACACTGCTGGTGGGAATGTCCTGCTGCCTACTCTTACCCTTGATTGAACTAACCAAAAGCGAAACCTCTTTCTTGCCTCTGCATACGTTGCAAGAAATATTGGATGGAAGCGCCAAGACTCTTGTTTTCTCTGTTTCGACAGATGGAATAGGAGAGACCCTTCCGGGCAGTCGAACGAATGTTTCCGGTTCCTATTGGTTACTTAGGGCACTGGGTGTTGGCTATCTGTTGGGAAGCTGTGTCATGCTGTTGTGCTTCCTCGTTTCGAATTACCGTATGTGTCAACTCGTGCGTGGAGCGGAGAAGAAGCGATGGGGAAACTACCGGCTCTTGGTTGTTCGCCCACCCATTGGTGCTTTTAGTTGGGGGCGCTATATCGTCATTTCCCAATCAGACTATGAACGGCATGTGGAAGAGATATTGCTCCACGAATCCATGCACATACGCAATCATCATACCATTGATTTACTTTTCATACATTTACTTCTCATCATTTATTGGTTTAATCCTGCTGTATGGCTGCTAAAACGTGAGCTACGGGAAATCCATGAATATGAAGCCGACAACGGCGTTCTTCACACAGGCATCGATGCAACGAGATATCAATTATTATTAGTGGAAAAAGCCGTTGGTACAAGGCTCTACTCTATGGCCAACGGTTTCAACCACAGCAAACTTAAAAAACGTATCAACATGATGTTAAAAGAAAGAACAAAAAGTTGGGCACGCTTAAAGCTATTGCTTTTTGCACCCGCAGTGGCCGTAACGCTGTATGCCTTTGCACGGCCGGAAGTAAAAGAGGTGTTGCAACCAACTATACCTCAAATGCAACAGAGCGTAGGAGATGATTATGTATCTCTGATGAGTTTCTTTAAAAAGGAGGAAGAAGCCTACAAGGATCGAACTTATGGAAAACAGGATATCGACCTGAAGGTGAAAGAGAAACAAGTGCACAAGCTTCTGATGAATAATAGGAATCAGATTCTGTTCGACAATGTGTATGTTAAGACAGAGCAACTAAAGCCTCTTGTTATGAAGAATCTGTTGGCCTCTTGGGAGGCGAGCGGAAGGAAGGATACTCAGATCATTGTTTTGCAATATGATCGTGGCAGTGACTCAGGTGCGCTAGCAGAAATGCTGAAAGAGGTGAAGAATGCCTATGAACAGATTCGTTCGGATTTGTCGGCAAATTCGGCAGATAAGAGTCAGGCATATCTGAATAAACTTTTCCCTATACGCCTGTGGGAAGATTTACCAGAAAATTACAATCAGACGGTATTGTCCAAAGAGGAGAGAATCAACGATATTGTTGTCACTCTTTACCCCTCGGGAAAAATGGAGACGATTGAAAACTTCACTTTGAATGAACTACAACAAAAGGTTATTGCTGCCCGTAACCAAATGCCCGATCCGGAGAATTTAGTTGTCGGTATTAAGGTGGCTAAGAATTGCAAGATGGGAACGGTGACCGATGTTAAGGATGTTTTGCGAAAAATATCAGCCTTGAAAGTGAATATAGAAAAAGAGTAGGAGAAGAGCGCCCGTAGGCGTAATTCTCAATTATTCATCATCACTATCGTCATTAATCGGTAGAATCTTTTGACTCTCTTCCTGCGGAAGCTCCTCCACTTGGCGGAGCTTCCGTTCTATGGCGCGAGTGCGTTTGCCCATTACCTCTTCAAGTTGGTCACCCGCTGTTTGCAGGTTCTTTTGTACCTTTTCGAGCAGTCCGCCAAACTTGCCAAACTCTGTTTTAACGGCTCCCAGTACCGACCATACCTCGCCCGTACGCTTCTGAATGGCTAGTGTGCGGAAGCCCATCTGCAAGCTGTTAAGGATCGCTCCTAACGTAGTAGGTCCTGTTACAACGATCTTGTACTCTTTTTGCAGCATCTCTACGAGTGCCGTACGGCGAATTACTTCGGCATAGATACTCTCGAACGGCAGAAAGAGAATGGCAAAGTCTGTAGTAAAGGGAGGGTCTACGTACTTTTCGTGGATATCTTTCGCCATCTTCTTGATTGTGTTTTCGAGCTGCTTGCCCGACGACTCTATCAATGCAGCATCGCCTGCCTCGAAGGCATCGTAATACTGCTCGTACACGTCCTTGGGAAATTTGGCATCGATCGGTAGATAGACCGTAGAGTTACTGTCGTCCTTACCCGGTAGCTTGATGGCATACTCTACAAACTCGGTTCCGCTCTTTTTGGTTTTCACATTGGCATCGTACTGCTCGGGGCTCATCATCTGTTCGAGGAGGGCGCCGAGTTGCACTTCTCCAAAGGTTCCGCGCATCTTGACGTTACTCAACACCTTCTTCAATCCGCCTACATCTTGTGCCAACGACTTCATCTCGCCCAGTCCGCGTTGTACGTTTTCGAGTTGTGTGCGAACAATCTCAAAGGATTGTCCAATACGTTCGTTCAACGTCTTTTGCAGTTTCTCCTCTACCATCAGACGCATATCATCGAGCCGCTTTTCGGTCGACTGTATGAGTACCTCCTGTTGGCGCGCCATGGTCTCAAACTTCTGGCGTTGCAGTTCGCCGCTGGTAAGCATATTCTTGTGCAGTGCATCTTGTAGCTGCTGTATGCTTTGGTTGAGTGTTTGGGTAATCTCCATACGGAGCTCGCGGATGCTGCGGTTTAATTCTTCGCGGTTCTCCTGAAGCTGTTGCCGTAAGGCACTCTGCAACTGTTCGGTTTGTTGCTGTCCGTTGCTTTTGGTAAGCACCAGCACAATCAACACGGCGAGTAAAATGATGACAACGATGAGTAACGTTACTTCCATGGTGCGTTAATAGGTCAGAATTTCGTTTCCCGTCTCGGTAATCAAAATCATATTTTCCCATTGTGCCGATGGAAGACCGTCGTCGGTACATACGGTCCACTCGTCCGATTCGTCAACAAATACCTCGTAGGTTCCCATATTGATCATGGGCTCGATGGTAAACGTCATACCCGGCACGATGACCATGCCCGTGCCCTTGCGTCCGAAGTGTTCCACATCGGGGTCTTCGTGAAACTCCACCCCAACACCGTGTCCGCAAAGATCGCGCACTACGCTGTATCCGTTCTTCTCGGCATGCTCCTGAATGGCTGCTCCTACATCGCCCAGCCTTGCCCAAGGTTGTGCAGCGGCAATACCCAGTTCCAGACACTCTTTGGTGACTTGTACCAATCTTTTTTTCTCCTCGCTCACTTCGCCAATCATAAACATACGTGATGCATCCGAGAAGTAACCGTTGAAGATAGTCGATACATCTACATTAACAATATCTCCACTACGCAGAATCTCGTCTTTGCTCGGTATGCCGTGGCATACTACATCGTTGATGCTGGTGCAGACACTTTTCGGGAATCCACCGTAGTTCAGCGGTGCAGGAATGGCACCGTGCTGTTTGGTGAAGTCGTATACCAACTTGTCTATTTCCTCGGTAGCCATGCCTTCGGCAATCTTCTCCGACAGATAGTCGAGAAGCGCCGTATTTATTTTCGCACTGGCTCGTATGCCTTCAATTTGTTCGGGCGTACGAAGTACTTTGCGTTGGGGCAACTTTAATCCTTGTTTTCTGTATTTTTGTATTTTATCTTCGATCTCATCCGGATAATTGGAAGGGGTAAACCGGAATCCTTTAATCATTTTCTTCATTGTTTTTATGCATATCTGAATTCTATCACAAAAGTACGGATTTAAATGCAGGATTTAGTTGCATTTGCCTGTTAATTTAGCTCCTTTATGGAATAGAACGGTTTTTTATCGCATGTAATCGTGAGGTATCTTGTTGATTATCTGAACGAAATGACGAATAAACGATTCGCTGATTAACCACTCCGGCGATACGTTATCACCGTGTTTTTCTTGGCTCGCAAAAGAACTATTTTAACAGAGTGTTAAATACGTACTCTTAGGTGGAAAGAGTACGTATTCTTTCCTGCCAAAACTATATACTCTTGCTGTCGATGAAAAGTATAAGGGAGAAATCGATTAACAATGTTAAAAAAACATTGTATCCGGCAAGGTGCAATACCACCTGGCGATTGCCGTATGCCGGCTATCCTTTGGCTTCCTGATACATAAACCGTTTGATACTCTTTTTGGCCGTTTTTTCAAACTCTTCGAAGTGAATTTTTACTTTGGTTATCTGGCTGAAGTTGGGCAGTTGCTGATTGAGTTCTGCGCGGTTGCTCTCCATAGCTTTCTCTACATCTGCTTGCGCCAGACCATGCGCAAAGGCATCGTCAAAATCGGGGTAGATGAGTGCCACGAGCTTGTCATTCTGCAATACAATGAGCGACTCGGATACGTAGGGCATATTGTTAAGTTTGCTCTCAATCTCTTCGGGATAGATGTTTTGTCCGCTCGAGGTGAGTAGGAGGTTTTTGCTGCGTCCGCGCACTGTAACGTATCCTTCTTCGTCCATCGTAGCCAGATCGCCTGTATGCAACCACCCATCGCTATCAATAATCTGGGCTGTTGCTTCGGGGTTTTTATAATACCCCAGCATCAAGTTGTCGCCCTTGCAGATAATTTCGCCTGCTTGTGTTTGCGGTTCGGGTGAGTCAATGCGTACCTCCATACGCGTAGTTGCCTTACCACACGATTTTTGTTTAAGGTTTTCCCAGCGCGAAGAGCAGATGATGGGACCGCACTCAGTCATGCCATAGGCAATCGTGTAGGGGAAGCCGATCATCTTGAGAAAGGCCTCAACTTCGGCATTGAACGGAGCACCACCGATGATGATCTGATCGAAATTGCCGCCAAAGGCATCCATCGCCGTTTGCCGGGCGGCTGCTTTGAGCTTATCGTTGAGGATGGGCACGTGCAGCAGCAGTTTGCCGATTGTATTGTCTAGTTTGGGCAAAATGCCTTTCTTGATAATCTTCTCTACAATAAGCGGCACACAGGCAATGGTGCGCGGTTTGATTTCGGAGAACGATTGTGCAATGATTTTAGGCGATGGCATGCGGGTAAGGAAGTAAAGATGCGCACCGGCGGAGAATCCGTATAGGAAGTCGTAGACCATACCGAATACGTGTCCCAACGGTAGCATCGACACCATCGTGTCGCCCGGTTTGATGGGAAGTATCTCGTGGCAGTAGGCGATGTTCGACCAGATGCTCCGGTACGGAAGCATAACTCCTTTCGAATATCCGGTAGTGCCCGAGGTGTAGTTTATTATAACCAACTCTTCGGGTTTTTCTTTGCGATAAACTACGTGTTCGGGGCGGAAGTTCTTGGGATAACGTATACCGTATATCTCATTGCGATGCTCGCAGGCATAAGTAAGTTTCTCGCTTCGAGAAACCAACAGCGAAAAGTCGGGCAGTAGTACCACTCCTTCGAGCAGCGGCATCTGTTCTTCATTCAGATTTTCCCACGCCTGATCGCCCACAAAGAGCATTTTAGCCTCGGAGTGGTTTACGATATTATGTATGTTATCTGCTTTGAACTCGTGAAGAATGGGCACGATGACTGCGCCATAAGTAACAGTGGCAAGGAAGGCCACTGCCCAATGGGCACTGTTGCGTCCGCATACGGCTATCTTGTCACCCGGCTGAATGCCTGCACTTTCTAATACAATGTGAAATTTGGCTATTTTACGAGCTACGTCCTTGTATTGAAGCGTGGCTCCTTTGTAATCCGTCAGAGCGTTGCGATCCCAATTGTTCCGGATGCTTTGCTCTATGTAATGAATGAACCGTTGTTCTTGTTCCATTTTGGTCTATCTTGCACATTTGGTTTAAAACTGCGCAAAATTAATCTTTCATTAACATAAACGAAATTCTGTCACTTACTTTTACGGTTAATTAACGGCAGACAATTCCGGATGAAACTGTGAATTTTCCTAAAAAATACTACTTTTGTAGCCATTAATCGATATCATTATTTATGGATTCAAACAATCTTTCTCCCCTGCGTAAAGGCGTAGTTGGGGTGCAATTTCTCTTCGTGGCATTCGGAGCCACCGTTCTCGTTCCGTTATTGGTAGGGCTCGATCCCTCGACTGCTCTGTTTACCGCCGGTATAGGTACATTAATTTTTCATTTGGTTACGAAGGGTAAAGTACCCATTTTTCTAGGCAGTAGCTTTGCTTTTATAGCACCTATTATTAAGGCAACCGAGCTATACGGGCTTGCCGGAGCATTGGGCGGAATGATTGGCGTAGCTTTGGTGTATTTTGTGATGAGTGCTTTGGTGAAGTGGCAAGGTACGCGATTGATCGACCGATTGTTTCCACCGGTAGTGATTGGTCCGGTGATTATTCTTATTGGTCTGTCTCTTGCCGGAACAGGAGTGAGCATGGCCAAAGATAACTGGACGCTGGCTTTGGTGTCGTTGTTTACCGCCGTGTTTGTGTCGATGAAGGCCAAGGGCTTGTTTAAACTCATTCCTATCTTTTGCGGTATTATTGTGGGATATCTGACGGGAGTGATTTTCTACGATGTCGATCTGACAGGTATTCGTGATGCCGCTTGGATCGGACTTCCTCAGTTCGTGTTTCCCGTATTCTCGTGGGAACCTATCTTCTTTATGATTCCCGTAGCCATTGCCCCGGTTATCGAACACGTGGGCGATGTGTATGTGGTAAATACGGTAACCGGAAAAGACTTTGTTAAAGACCCGGGATTGCATCGCACGTTGTTGGGCGATGGTCTGGCTTGTCTGGTAGCCGGTGTATTGGGTGGCCCTCCCGTAACTACCTATTCGGAGGTAACCGGAGCCATGTCGCTTACCAAGGTAACCAATCCTCAGGTGATACGCATTGCTGCCGTAACTGCTATTCTTTTTTCGGTAATCGGTAAGATCAGTGCACTGCTCAAATCCATCCCGAGCTCAGTACTCGGAGGTATCATGCTGTTGCTCTTCGGCACCATAGCCTGTGCAGGTGTAGCCAATCTCATCAACAGTTGTACCGACCTGAGTCGCACACGCAACATCATTATCGTTTCGTTGACGCTTACCATCGGTATTGGGGGAGCTGTGTTTTCTTGGGGCGATTTCTCTCTAACCGGTATCGGACTGGCAGCTTTGGTGGGCGTATTGCTCAATCTGGTATTGCCAAAGGAGGATTAATTCTCTTTTTCACCCGATAAATACGTTTAGTTAAACGTCAATACGAACCGCGTCTCCTTATCGGGCAGTAGCACAATGCTGCCGCCCGATAGTCGCATAATCTGCCGGGAGATGCTCAAGCCAATACCACTGCCCCCTTCTTTGGTCGTAAAGAAAGGAATGAAGATGTGCGGAGCTACATCGGGTGGAATGGGCTTACCGTTATTTCGAAACTCAATTAATACTTCTTCGGCCGCATTACCATAGGCACGTAGCGTGATGACTCCATCGGGCTGCGTGCCTATGGCTTGTATGGCGTTCTTCAACAGATTGACAGATACTTGCGTGATGAGGTTTTCGTCGGCATAGAGAATCAAGTCGGCAGGTTCTATCTCCACCCGAAAAGTGATGTGCGAACAGTTGTTTTGGTGGCGTGCCAGTTCTATCATACGGTCGAGAAAGGGTTTGAGATAAAAAAGCGACGGTTCGGGCGATGGGATGCGGGTGAATCGCCTGTAAGACTCTACAAAAGCCAGTAAGCCCTTGCCCGTGGTGCTGATGGTTTGCAAGCCGTTGCGAATCTCCTCGTTGCCGGGTATGGCAAGTGAAAGTAGTGTATCACTAAGCGATGTAATGGGGGTGATGGCATTCATAATTTCGTGTGTAAGCACCCGGGTGAGGCGAATCCATGAATCAATCTCCTTCTCATCGAGTTCGGTATTGATATCGTTGAGCGAGAGAATGCGCAGGTGTTCGTTCTGTACGGTGATGTCTGATACGCGGATGAAAAGGTTAACAGTACCCCGCTCGTTGCTGAACGAGGTTTGTAGCTTCTCGCCCGGACGGCAATGTTCGATCTTCTCCATCAGTAGTTTATCGACCTTGTTCAATTGGCGTACATGGGTAAAGATGTTGAGCCCCAGCAGTCGCATAGCTTCACTGTTTTTTTGATAAACTGCCCCATTGTCATTGAGCACGAGCAAGCCGCTGTTCACGCAATCGAGTATCAACTCGTAGTACTTTTCCCGACGGGCAGTTTCGGCCTTTACCTGATAGAGAATACGCCCCACACGATTCAGGGAGCGATTAATCTGTTTGCTTTCGCTTGTTCCCTGTTCTTCGGAAAAGTGAAGGGTCTGATCGTTGTTTTCAAGTGCATCTATTAAAAACAGCAGTCGGCGTGTATGGCTGCGATAGCCTTGCAGTTGCCACCAAATGCTCCATAATAGTGCACAAGTACTGATTCCCATCCAAACGAAAGATCCGTTTACGAACAGCAGGGTGGTTGCTACTCCCAGACAGAGCGTAAGCAGCATCCGAAAGGTATATCGGTTGGTCAGTGAGCGGAAACGGTTTCTCATAATCCAAACTTTTTCATCTTATTATATAAGGTCTGCCGGGTGATGCCCAGCTGCGCGGCTACTGCCGAAAGGTTGCCTTCACATTGTGCCAACGTTCGCTGAATCATCTTCATCTCCATCTCTTCGAGTGTAGAGGCTGCTGCTTCGGGCATTTCGCTGCGGCGGGGCAGTTGAAACAGTTCGGCAGGAATTACTGCATTGTCACTGATGATGACAGCTTTTTCTATGGCGTGCTCCAGTTCGCGTATATTTCCGTACCAAGGATGCGAGGTAAGTCGTTGGCAAGCTGCGGGGCTCAGTGTGAGGCAGGCTTTGTCGTACTGCCTGCAAAAACGTGCGATGAACCGTTCGGCCAACGGAACAATATCTTCGCATCGGTTACGTAGCGGAGGAATCTCCAAGTGGATGGTATTGATACGATAGAGCAGGTCTTCGCGAAACATCTCCCGGCTTGCCATATCGGTGAGGTTGCGGTTGGTAGCACAAATCAGTCGTATGTCTACCGGAATCGGTGTGTTGCTTCCCACACGAATCACGCTGCGGCGTTGCAGTACGGTGAGTAGTTTGGCTTGCAGATGATAGGGCAGGTTTCCTATTTCGTCGAGAAAAAGTGTACTGCCTTGTGCCGCTTCGAACTTGCCTATACGGTCGGTATGGGCATCGGTAAACGAACCCTTTACGTGCCCGAACAGCTCGCTCTCGAATAACGATTCGGTGATAGAACCCATATCTACTGTTATCATCTCCTGTTGGCTACGGGCAGAGAGGGCATGTATCTCGCGTGCCAACATCTCTTTTCCCGTACCGTTTTCGCCGGTGATGAGTATGTTGGCATCTGTTTTAGCTACTTTACCGATGAGCGTACGAAGCTGTTGCATGGCACTGCTTTCGCCCCAATACATTCTCGAAGTGGGAGTATTTTCCTGTTTGGCATGCTTCTTGGTACGTCGAGAAGCGGCTTCAAGGAGCGTGTCGAGCAGGCGTTGGTTATCCCACGGTTTGACGACAAAATCCGTTGCACCCTCTTTGATTCCTTTCACGGCAAGATCAATATCCGCATAGGCGGTAAATAGTACCACAGGGAGGGTAGGGCGCAGCTTCTTGATTTCGTGCAACCAGAAGAGTCCTTCGTTTCCGGTATTGATGCCTGCGGTAAAGTTCATATCGAGCAGTACTACATCCGGATGCTCACGTTGTAACAATGTAGGCAGACTGACGGGCGACGACAACGTCACGACTTGTGCGAAGTGATTCTTTAAGAGTAGCTGTACGGCTGTCAGTACCCCTTTATTATCGTCGATCACGATAATGGTTCCGTTTTTCTTCATCGTATGATAGGCTTTGGAGACAAAGGTAAGACATGTAGCATATATGAGCAAGCGTCTGTCTAATTATTAGACAGACGCTTGTTTACATTTATCCATTACAATCGGTCTATCGGTCAGGAGAAGGGTGCGATTTAGAATAGTTGCAGTTTCATGCCGAACGATAGGCTTAGATAATCACGTGGCTTCAGGTAGCGATTGTTAAATGCACTGATGATGTAGAGGTCGCTTGAGCTTAGTTCATAAAAAAGGGTAATGGATTTGGCCCGGTAACGATGTCGAGGATCTATTTCATACGTAATTCGTTGCCCCATAAATGCGTTGATGCGCACCTTGCTGGAAAACCCGTAATAGCCTTCGGGATAACGGTCGGGCTCTTTGACCCAGAACTGATTGCCAAAGACTGTATTCAGGTAAATACCACAAGCCAGTGGTTCGACTGAGAAACGCTGCCCCAACGGAAGGTTCCATGGCAGATAATTTTGTTTCAACGTCAATGTCATTTTAGGCTTCTTCGACGAATAGCGTGGAAGCACTCCGATAAACACATCCGTTTCCCATTGATTCTTCTTGCCGTAATCCCATCCTGTGCCAAACGAGAGCAATCCCATATTGCCGGCAAACTGTATCTTGGTATGGGTCGGAATGAGTTTCTCCCAATTAGAGCGATAACGATGTATTCGTTTGTCATAAGGCTTGGTCGTATCGGGTTGTTCGTTCAGCCCGTTTTCTTGTGCCCATATAGGTTGGCATCCTCCCGTAGCGAGGAGTATCCCGAAGAGTATGCCGAGTAATGGTTCTTTCATTTTATTAATAGTAAACAACCTCATAGCTGTAATCTGTTGGATTGATAGTAAATAATAGATAGTTTCGCTTCTTGATCGAGGCACTTCGGTAATACAGCACTCCATCACCGAACAAGTCTGTTACGCCCAGACTATGATCGTGTGCTGCCAAGCAGAATTGCAGGTTGGGATATTGCTTGATGTAGTGCTGAAATACCTTTGCTACGTTGTTGTTGAATACATCCGAATAAGGTTGTGCATGCATCGAAAATACGGTTCTCCGGTACTCTTCTTTGCGTTCGGTTAGTTGATTCTCAATAAACGTAAAGTCGGGTACCGGCTCCGAATAGTCATATTCGAGCGCATTTGTATTTAGGCATACGAACTTCACATTACCGGCAATAAACGAGAAGTTGACCGGACCGAATACCTTTCGGTATACCTCCTCGCCGGTGCCCAAACAATCGTGATTGCCGATAAGAACCACATACGGAGCCCGAAGTCCGTTCATGATATCGCGTTGCCACAGAAACTCATCGGTAAGCCCAAAGTCTGACACATCGCCGCCATGAATCACGAAGTCTATATCCTCCCGTTTGTTAACTGCCTTGACGAAGCTTTCCGTTTCATCGTACCACCGCTGTGTATCACCCATGACGGCAAACCGGAGGGTTGTTTTGTTGCGGCAAGCCTCCTCTATCCTTCTTATGTTTTTTGCGTTGATGTCGGTTTCTCCCTTGATACGTACGTCGTAAGGGTGATAATCAATTAACTCGCATCCTCCGCAAAGCAACGCAAACAGCAGAAGGAGGCAGAGATTCTTCTTTTTCATGTGTTATACTGTGTTAGAAAACTTTTTGCAAAGCTATGGTTTTCATTTGATATGGCAAAGTCTTGTCTAATAATTAGACAATCATTGTATGATAATTAGACAGAAGCAGCAATAGGCGAAAAGTTCATATCGCTGATATACAGATGGTAATAAGTTGTGGCACGGTTTCTGCAAACGGTTGATCATACGATTAATTAGATACGCAAACTATGAGACAACTTTATTATGTGATTCGAACATTGATTCGCGGACGCGGATCTAATGTGATTAAGATCATTTCGCTGGGGTTGGGGCTCGCGATGAGTATTTTGCTCTTTGCGCGTGTGGCATTTGAGCAAAGCTTTGATACCTGTTTTCGCGATACCGACAATCTTTATCAGGTATATTCCGTATGGACGCAAAAAGGAGAGCGTAGCGAGCCTTACAGTCAAAATATGGGACCTGTTGCAGGGGCTATTCTGGAGAACTTTCCCAAGGAGGTAGAAGCAGCCACAAGTGTGTGTCGTTATACAGCGGGCGATCCGTTATTTAATGGCAGCGTTCGTTTCGACGAAGGCAAGGTAATGGCCGATTCGCTCTTTTTCCGGACAATGGGTATCGAGGTATTAACGGGCGATCAGCGCGAACTGATACAGAAGGATGTTGTTTTCCTGTCCGATCGCTTTGCCCGGAAAATATTCGGAGAGGATAATCCTATCGGGAAAACCCTGATGTTCGGTAAACAGTTTCCTCTTACTGTAAAAGGCACTTATGCCGCACTGCCCGAGAATACAACGATGGTTGGCAACAATGGCATTTGCGAGGCGGTTATCTCCATGCCTACCATGTGGAGTCGCAATTGGAGTAACTATTCATGGAATGGTGGAGATAGTTACTTCGAATACATCCGCTTCCGCCCCGAAGCCGATAAGGAGAGTGTTATGCGTCGCCTTGATGCCATGGTAGCCAAATACCTGCCTGCCGAAATGGAACAGATACAATTAGGCTACACTGCCGTAGTAAAGCCCATCCGCGACGAATACCGTACTTCTGATGCGGTACAGCGTATGACCAAGATCATGACGCTTCTGGGGTTTGCCATCCTTTTTATTGCAACGCTCAACTACGTGCTTATATCCATCTCTTCGCTGGCTTATCGAGCCAAAGCGGTAGGGGTGCATAAATGTAGTGGTGCTTCCGGGCAAACGGTCTTTTATATGTTTCTGCTCGAAACAGGTATTATCATTCTGTTGGCACTGTTACTGGCAGGGTTGTTATTGGTCAACTTTAGCGACTTTGTCGAAGATATGCTCGTGGCACGTCTTTCCTCTCTTTTCTCGCCCGAGCGGTTATGGGTACCGGTAGGTACGGTGTTGTTGCTGTTTGTGATTGGTGGCATCGTGCCGGGACGTATCTTCTCGCGTATTCCTGTGTCACAGGTATTCCGCCGTTATAGCGAAGGCAAGAAGGGGTGGAAGCGTCCGCTGTTGTTTGTTCAGTTCATGGGGGTAGCATTTATTGCCGGACTGATGTGTATCGTGATGGCACAATACAATTATGTGCTGCACAAAGACACCGGTTATCAACCCGAACGAATGGTCACGACAGATATCGGATTCGACAGTGCCGAGGCAAGTGATTATGCACAGACGTTTTTCAAGAATCTACCTTACGTAGAGGCAGTCTCTGCTGCCAGCAATAATCCGACGATCGGTCTTTCGGGAGCAATAGTGAATGAAGGGGGAAAGAGTCTCTTTTCTACCCGCTTTATGGGAGCGATGGATAGCTACCCGTCGATGATGGGAATCACCTTCAAGCAAGGGCGTATGCCTCGCGATCGCTCGGAGATAGCCGTCAATGAAACCTTTGTTCGACTGATGCACTGGGATGGCAATGTGCTGGGACGGGTAGTAGGGCTGGATGGTAGTGGAGAGGGTAGTACGGTTGTGGGTGTACTCAAAGACTTCCATACCGGTAGTTTCTATACGGAGCAGCAACCGCTTGCCATGTACTATAAGCAGCGATTCGGCAGTTGTATCCATCTGCGACTCAAAGAGCCTTTCGAGGAGAATCTTAGACAGTTGAATAAAGATGTTGCTGCCACTTTCTCCGATAAGCTGATCGATTTCAGTTCGATGGAGCAAGACATTAAAGAGAACTACAACGCCGTGCGTGTATTCCGAAACGGTACGCTCGTAGCTGCCATAACGATGCTCTTCGTTATGCTTATGGGGCTGATAGGCTATACAGCCGATGAAGTGCGTCGTCGTTCGAAAGAGATTGCCGTGCGCAAAGTAAACGGTGCCGAATCGGCGATGATCTTGCGACTGCTATCGGTCGATGTACTTTATGTGGCACTGCCCGCCGTAATAATAGGTACGTTGGCTTCCTGGTACGTGAACGATATGTGGATGGAACTGTTTGCCGAGAAAGTTACAGTGAGTTGGGCGATGTACATACTGACGGCTGTCGGAATACTCGCCATTATTGTAGGTTGTGTCGTTCTGAAATCATGGCGCATAGCCAACGAAAATCCCGTGAAGAGCCTCAAAAGCGAATAAAACAGAAATAAACAAAGATAACAGATTAATAAATTAACCGATTATGATTCAAATAGATAACATCAGCAAAGTATTCCGCACCTCCGAGATAGAGACGGTAGCGTTGAACCACGTAAACCTCCACATCAAAGAGGGTGAGTTTGTAGCCATTATGGGCCCGTCGGGTTGTGGCAAGTCTACGTTACTCAATATATTGGGTTTGCTCGATAACCCCACCGAAGGCTCTTATCGTATTATGGGCGAAGAGGTCGGAAACCTCAAAGAGAAACAGCGAACGCAAATGCGTAAAGGACACATCGGGTTTGTGTTTCAGAGTTTCAACCTGATCGATGAACTCAATGTATATGAAAATGTAGAACTCCCCTTGACTTATCTCGGTATCAAAGCCTCCGAACGTCGGCGCATGGTCGATGAGATGCTGAAGCGTATGAATATCAGTCACCGTGCCAAGCATTTTCCGCAACAGCTTTCGGGTGGACAACAGCAACGTATAGCCATTGCACGAGCAGTTATCACTAACCCCGGGCTGATACTGGCAGATGAGCCTACCGGCAACCTCGACTCAAAGAATGGTGCCGAGGTGATGAACTTACTCACCGAACTCAACAGAGAGGGAACTACCATTGTGATGGTGACTCACTCCGGCCACGATGCTTCGTTTGCCCATCGCACCGTACACCTGTTTGATGGCAGCGTGGTAGCCAGCGTAACGGTATAATCGAATCAGTAAGATAATACACCATGAAACAATTATATTACGCTTACCAATACATTCTGCGAAGCTGGAGAGAGCAAAGCATCAAGATCGTTTCGTTGGCGGTAGGGGTATTGGTAAGTATGTTGCTTTTTGCCCGTGTGGCTTTCGAACTGAACTACGACAGCTTCTATCCCGGAACAGAGAATTTGTTTATGCTGCAATGCTCCTATACCGATAAAGACGGGATGTCGGGGCCGTCCGAACCTTATGTCTACGGCAAGATGCCCGGAGCGTTGCTTGAAAGTTTTCCCGACTATATTGAGTCTGCCACGGTGATACGTACCGATCTCTCTTCGGTATTGTTCAACGGAGAGCAACGCTATGCCGACTGTCGTTCGATCTATGCCGATGAACACCTGTTTGCTACTACCGGTGTGGCATTGTTGAGCGGCAATGCCGAATCGTTGCTGCGTCCGCAGGTGATTTTTCTTTCGCAAACACTGGCACGACAGATATTCGGTGATACAGATCCGTTGAATAAAACATTAGTAGCCGATAAAACCACTCCCATGACTGTAGGTGGTGTTTTTGAAGATATCCCGGAGAACTCGGAATTGCGCTATGATGTAGTGTACTCCTTTGCTACGCTCGAACCCTCACGCGGAGGATGGGGGTATGACATCAGCTACCTTGGGCTGGTTCGCTTTCGCGACTCTACCACTGGGGTTGACAACGTAACAGCCCGCATCCCCGAAATGCTGAAAAAGTATATGCCCGGCGAGAAGTGGCAGACAGAGAGAGAACGGTACTCTTTTGTGCCTGTAAGCACCGTGCATAGTTCCATGCCCGAAGTGCATCGCATGGTGCTTATTATGTCGGTGCTCGCTTTCGTGTTGCTGTTGGTTACTGCGCTCAACTACGTGCTGATCTCCGTTTCCGCCTTGCCACGACGTGCGAAAGGGGTAGGTGTACATAAATGCAATGGGGCTTCGGCAGGCGAGATACTCGGGTGTTTCCTGTGCGAAACGTTCTTAGTGACCGCTGTTTCGTTGCTGCTTGCCGTCCTGCTGCTCTATCAGTTTCGCGAGGTTATCGAAGATTCGGTACATGTATCACTTGCCGGCCTTTTCACATTACATACGCTTTGGATACCTTTGGGAGTGGTGATTGTATTGTTTCTCATAGCCGGTTTCCTGCCCGGTCGGTTATTCTCACACATCCCCGTGAGCCAGGTGTTTCGCCGCTATACCAATCAGCGGATGTCATGGAAACGCCCTTTGCTCTTTGTGCAGTTTGCCGGAATGGCGTTTATCTTCGGATTACTGGCTGTGATTCTGATGCAATATTATACGGTGATGAATCATGATCTCGGATACACCCCCGAGCGGGTGGCTTACAGTTATATTCGCTCTACCGACGATGAACGTGCCTTGATCAAGAGTAACTTAAACAATCTGCCCATGGTCGAAAAGGTAGCCTGTTCGTGGAACGAGATGTGCAATGGATACAGCGGTTTTGTTGTGTACAACGTAGATGGTACCCGTCTGCTCGATGATGCCCGTACCTCTTTCTGTGATTACAGCTTTCTGCCCATGATGGGAGTACATCTTAAACAAGGGAAGTTTATCGACGGCCCCGATCAGGTCATTGTCAACGAAGAGTTTCTGCGGCGTGCCCACTGGACAGGGAATGTGCAGGGGCGTCAGATCGATATAAAGTGGGATAATCCCCGTACCATAGTCGGGGTGATAGCCGATTACTCCAACCTCAATGCCTACGTGCCGAAAGCACCTATTATCTGGGTGGGTAGTTATTCGGGAGGAGGTTCGTACAGCGTGCGTCTCAAAGAACCGTTCGCTGAAAATCTACAGGCTTTGAATAAGGAAGTAGCTCTGCTGTTTCCCGATAGAGATGCTGTATTTGCCTCGCTAAATAAGAAAATCAAAACACAGTACGACAGTGTGCGCCGTTTTCGCAACTTGGTCAGTATCGCCTCCTTCTCTATTTTGCTCATTGCGTTGATGGGGCTTTGGGGCTATACCAACGATGAAGTACGCCGCCGCAGTAAGGAGATTGCTATCCGTAAGGTAAACGGTGCCGAGGCTTCCTCTATCTTGTGGTTGCTCTCGAAAGAGATTGGTTGGACGGCACTTCCCGGTGTGCTCTTGGGTATCGTTTCCGCTTGGTATATTGGTGGTAAATGGCTGGAGCAGTTTAGTGAGTCGGTTGCCCCCGGACTGCTCTTGTTTATGGGAATCGCTGTGGCAATACTATTGTTTATCTGGTCGATGGTCACCGTCAGAACCTGGTCGGTAGCTAATGAAAACCCCGTTAACAGTATTCAATCGGAGTAACTATCCGCTATTTCGTATTACAATATATTGTAATTCATTGCTGTCCCATTAAAATCTAAAATAGTTCTTTGAAATATTTGAAATTTAATTAGTTACAGAGGTTTCTCGAGCGAACGGACTTAAATTCGTAGCTTTGCATCAGATTAATCTGATAGCACATGTTTCAAGACAAATACATTTTTTTGTTTTTGTTGAAGGTTTATCAGTACTACAGGAATAAAGCAATAAGCAGATTATCGTGCATACTACAATTATACATTTTGTTATTCATATTTATGTTAGGATTAAAAAAGTCAATTGAATGCTCTATTCTACAATTAAACTCGTAAATATGTATTGCGTCATATTTGTTTTTTTAATTTGTATTTAATGATTATGGGATTGTTATCTTCTTTTCTTTGTGATAGTACTGTCTGTGCCTCTTTTGTTAATAATTCATTATTTGTTAATATTTCTATGTATTCAGGGTTGGCGGCGCAATAGTAATAATCATCATCTAAAAAAATGGCTCTTCCCAATGAACCGTTTTGGGAATAATCATTAATGATAACTTTATTCTCTTTTGTCTCTTTGTTATACTTTATTATATACATGCAATGTTTATAATATACTGAAATAAACTGATGTAAATTGTTTTCGTTTTTAGTAAACACAAAGCACTTGTCCTTATTGTTACTTTCAATATAGTTTGTGTAATCATCTAGGTTTTTACTTTTTAGCTCTTTAAGGCTCTCTAGATTAAACGTGTGCTCATTAAAATCATATCTTAAATATTTTTTTACAAGTAATTTTTTAGTGTCTATTTTAAAAGCTTCATTATTGGGGTATTTTTGCGTAAAGATGAGATTGTCATTGAATTCATAAAAGGGTGAGTATTGCGTATTTGGAAGATAAGCGGCTTCTTTAATCACTGTAGGCATTTCCTTTTTTAATATTTTCTCACCTTTTGTTGTATAAAACTTAATAGCAGGTTCTCCTGTTTCTCTTGCGGGACAATAAAAGATATAAAGACTGTCTTTTATGTGCTTGAAATATTGTAGAGGAAGCATCTTGCTGTTGATATTGGAGCTAACTATGGGAGATAGGTTTCTGTCATAGATTCTTATTTTATGAGAAACAGGATCCAATATATGTAAATTTCCATTTGATTTATCAATATCAAAATCGATGAGACTTACATATTCATTTGGACCTGCCCCTTTCAAGTGTTGGGTGCTATTTATATAATCGCCTATCGAATCAAATATAAAAACGGTATGTAGCCAATTGTCAAGGATGTAGTAATTATTGTTGAATTTTGTTATTTTACAAACCTCTTTAATAAATGAATTATTTGTTGATGCCAATGGAATAAGTTCAATCGAATCAAACCAATCATTTATTGATTCTTTACTAATATTATCGATGTCGATTTTGATTATGTTAAATGCATCGTTGTCTATTTTCTTACTTTGGCAGCTCATAATGAGAATCGTAAATAATAAAATTAGTATTTTTCTATGTGTAAATATCATATTCAGTTCCTCCTTTATGAATTAGCCCGTAATATATTATTTGATAAATATATTACGGGCATTGATTTGTTTGTTAAACTGGTAAGCCGGGTACGCAGTAGTCGCTTTGTCTTCCAGAGAATGGATTACAATAAGATACATACCAAGGTAAAAGTGGTCCTACTAATTTTTTATCTGTAAACCAACAACGTCCTTCCGATTGTCCGCATGTAATCTCAACTTCTGGTAACTCGTATGCCAATGCTTCGATATTAGCCATGGAAAGTTTAGATATAGTCACTGTGGTTTTGACCTGATATACATTATAGCCAGCAATCATTGCGATTGCAATTGCTATCAATGTAATAAAAAACTTGTTTTTCATAATCTTTATAGTATTTATGAAGTTATTGTGCTTTTTATCTTTCTTTCGGGAAGATAAATTTCCGTAGAATAGCAAATGTAGCATTTGCTATTTCTCACTTGTTTTTGTTAAGTTTGCATTGTATTCCCCTCCTATTAGTTTAATGGTTTGTGGAAATAGTCGATAGCAATATCATTAATCAGAACCGATATCGTTCTCTCCTCTTTTATTTATACTTACTCTCTCCTGAGTTGACTGAGGTTTTTTCTAAGGTGCCACCCAAATAGATTATTTCATTATCATTACTAGATGGATGTATATTGATATTTTTTAATTCGCTAATAATATAATGGTTTTATTTGATACTTCATTGTTTGAATTAGTTTTTTGTTTATTATTAACCTTTTATTATCTTTGTAAGATTTAGACACTCGCTGTCTGTATTATTGTAGTTAGTAATATCTGAAATCTAAACGGAGGAAATCTATCTATTGCATAAAATATACCTCTTAAAGAAGTTAGGCTATCTGATTGTAGTGTTATTTTTGTCGACATATATACAAACTTGTATGGCTGTATAAGTAAATTTTCGGAGTTCTATGAAAACAGCTCAGTTGTGTATGTTAAGCTAGGTTCTATTTTGCTAAGAGTAAAAATAGTAGGATTTTAAAGTATGAATAAAATTGATATACCTGCATGAAGAAAATTATACCGAAGAAAAAATAGAGTATTCATAAATGATAGCTTAGTCACGCAATATCATTTTCTACATGATTATTACTTTATGGTGGGGGATAATGTGAATGATTCTTATGATTCGCGCTTTGCGGATTGCTTCCAGAGATGACTTTATACTTATGGAATAGAATAAAAGATATAACTACTCTTGCCTCTTTAACCGTTTAAAATACATCGTCAGCATTGTCACTGCCGTAACAAAAGCCAATCCGTCCGATACCGGCATACTCATCCAAACACCATTCAATCCGAAGTGTTGAGGCAGTAGCAGGACGCAGGGTAGTAGGTATACCATCTGTCGCGAGAGTGATAAGAAGATACTTACTTTTGCCTTGCCAATGCTTTGGAAGAAGTTCGATATCACAATCTGTGCCCCGACAAACGGGAACATAAGGATGCAGATACGTATACCCGAAGCGGCAATGCCGATCAGTTCGTTGCTGTCGGTAAAGATAGCCGATATTGCGTGTGGAAAAATCTCGCAAATCAAAAATCCGCTGCTGGTAATGACGATGGCACTGATGATGCTCAGCTTCAATGTACGTTTCACACGCTCCATTTTTTGTGCACCATAATTATAGCCCACGATGGGTTGCATACCCAATGTAAGCCCCAATACAATCATTACATAAAGCGTCAGCAACCGGTTGATGATGCCGTAAGCACCGATTGCCATATCGCCTCCGTGTGCTTGCAGGCTGTTGTTAATCAGAATGACCACGATGCAACTGCATGCGTTCATCAAGAAAGGTGCCATACCAATAGCGAAAATGCTGCCTGTGATGCGCCGGCTCAGTTTCCAATACCCCCGGCGGAAGTGTACGAAACTCTCTTTCTTTGTGAAGTGCTGTAACACCCAGATCATGCCTACGAACTGTGCCAAAACGGTAGCTAATGCCGCACCACGGATACCCCAGTCGAACCCGAAGATGAAGATCGGAGCAAGGATTACGTTGATAAGTACTGTAACGATAGAGGTCAGCATCGCTTGTTTTGGATATCCGGTAGAGCGCATGACGTTGTTCAGCGCGATCATGATATAAGTAAACGGAGTGCCTAGTAAAATCACCTGCATAAAGTCCCGTGCATAGGGCAGGGTAGTGTCACTGGCACCGAAGAAGATTAATATAGAGTCGAGAAAGAAGAACGAGAGCAAGCCGAATACCGCCGAGTTGATGACACAGAGCATTACGGTATGGCAAAGTACGGCAGTAGCTCCGTCAATATCCTTTTGCCCCAGACGGATGGAGGCGATGGCCGATCCGCCTGCCGATACGAGCATACAAAAAGCAACAACGAGGTTCATGAGCGGAAAGCTGATGGCGAGTCCCGAAATAGCCATTGGCCCTACACCGTGACCAATAAAGATGCTGTCGATAATATTATAAAGAGAGGTAATGGTCATCCCGATAATGGCGGGGATGGAATATTGCAGCAAAAGGCTGCCTATTTTTTCGGTGCCTAAAGTATGTGGGTCGTTGTTTTTAGCCATAATTACGAAGTCGGTCGATTAGTTAAGTGACGCAAAGTTACAAATTATTTGCTGTATTCGGCGATTATTCCCAACTTTGAGGCTTCTAAAAACTCAAAACAATGGAAACAAACACACACGCTCTTACCGTATTGTTCGACCTCGATGGAGTGATTCTTGACACAGAAACCCAATATACCCGTTTCTGGGACGAGCAGGGCATCCGTCACCTCGGTGTTGCCGGTTATGGTCATCGTATCAAAGGACAGACTCTGGCTCAAATTTATGCCAGAGATTTTGCCGGAAAGCCCGATATACAGGCCGAAATTAGTCGCAGCCTTCAGCGCTTTGAGAACGAAATGTCTTATGAATATATCCCCGGTGTGCAGGCGTTTATTGCTGACTTGCGTGCCCATGGGGTGAGCATCGCTGTTGTTACGAGTTCGGATGAGGCCAAGATGGAGCAGGTGTACCGTGCGCACCCCGGTTTTGCCCAACAGTTTGACCGTATTCTTACGGCAGGAATGTTTACCCGTTCGAAGCCTGCACCCGACTGTTTTTTGCTCGGAATGGAGCTTTTTAATGCCACTCCCGAGCAAACTTTCGTGTTCGAGGACTCTTTTCACGGCCTGCAAGCCGGGCGCGATTCGGGTGCTATTGTAGTTGGCTTGGCTACTACTCATACGCGCGAAGTTCTTGACGGAAAGGCACATTACCTAATCGATGATTTCTCCCGTATGACTCATGTCCAACTCCTTGCTTGGAGCCTCCTACGTAATTAATCTGCATATTATTGCCCATTACAGATTAATCACTTACCTTTGCCGCGTTTTAATATCTAATTTTAATATTTAATTTTAAAAAACATGGCTGGTTATATATCAGATGACACAAGAAAAGTGACGACGCATCGCCTGATCGAAATGAAAGAGAGAGGCGAAAAAATATCCATGCTGACATCGTACGATTATACGATGGCTCAGATTGTAGACGGCGCCGGTATCGATGTAATCCTCGTAGGCGACTCTGCATCTAACGTGATGGCGGGCAACGTAACGACACTTCCCATCACCCTCGACCAAATGATTTATCATGGTAAGTCGGTAATGAAGGCTGTGAAGCGCGCACTGGTGGTAGTAGATATGCCATTCGGTTCGTACCAAGGAAATTCAAAGGAAGGATTGGCTTCTGCCATCCGTATTATGAAAGAGACACACGCAGACTGTATCAAACTCGAAGGTGGCGAAGAAATTATCGAAACGGTAAAGCGTATTCTTTGTGCCGGTATCCCGATTATGGGACACTTGGGCTTGATGCCGCAGTCGATCAATAAATATGGAACGTACACCGTTCGTGCTAAGAGTGAAGAAGAAGCCGAAAAGCTTATTAAAGATGCGCATTTGCTCGAAGATGCCGGCTGCTTTGCACTGGTACTAGAGAAAATTCCCGCCGAACTAGCTGCCCGTGTAGCCAGTGAACTGACCATCCCCGTGATTGGTATCGGTGCCGGTGGCGATGTAGACGGACAGGTATTGGTTATTCAGGATATGCTGGGCATGAATAATGGTTTCCGCCCTCGTTTCCTGCGTCGTTATGCCGACCTGTTTACGGTGATGACCGATGCCATCAGTCGCTATGTATCGGACGTGAAGAATTGCGACTTCCCTAACGAGAAAGAGCAGTACTAATTATTTTTGTTGTATGGCAAATCTATTGTGGACATCGCATTTCGTGCGGGTATCAATCGCTAACTTATTGCTGTTTGTATCCCTCTATATGTTATATCCTGTGCTTCCTGTAGTAATGGCCGATCGGTTGAACGTTCCCATTGCCCATACAGGTCTTCTCTACTTGTTTTTTACGCTGGGTATGCTGCTCATCGGGCCGTTCTATAACTACCTGATTGATGCCTGTAAGCGCAAAGACATCTGCATGTGGGCGTTCGCTGCCATGATGGCTGCTGTGGCAGGCTATTCGTTTGTTCGTAACCTGACCGAGCTGTTGGTGCTCTGCTTCTTGCAGGGAGCTTCGTTCGGACTGGCTACCACTGCGGGTATTACGTTGGCTATCGACGTAACCAACTCATCGGTGCGTAATGCGGGCAACATTGTTTTTTCGGGAGCTTCCCGTCTGGGTATGATACTGGGCATTGCCTTGGGAGTGTTTCTGTTCGGAACGCACGGGTTCGAGTCGTTGCTTTATATCTCGGTAGGTATCGGTGCGCTGGGCGTGCTGGCTTTATCAGGGGTGTATGTACCGTTTCGTGCTCCCATCGTTACACGGATTTGCTCTTTCGACCGTTTCCTGCTGTCGCGGGCATTATTGCCGGCTCTGAATCTGGTACTGATTGCCTGCGTGCCCGGTATGTTATTGCCGATGCTGCTCTATTCGCCTGTCAATGTATCGATTGGTACAGTCTCTGTTCCTTTCTTTGGTGTGGCAGCGATCGGTTTTCTGCTCACAGTGTTGTTGGTGCGTCTCCTTTTTCGCGGTCCGCTGAAGATGTGGATACAAATTGTGGTGGGGCTGATACTGATGATTGTTGCCATGGCATGCATGTCGCAGATTATCTTTCCGCAGTTTACCGAACTGTTGCTGGCTGCCATTCTTTTCGGACTTAGCTTGGGGCTGATTGCGCCACAATTCCTAACCATGTTTGTGAAGCTGTCTCAGCACTGCCAGCGTGGTACTGCCAACACGACTCATTTACTGGCTTGGGAGATGGGTATCGCAGCCGGTATCGCTACCGCCTGTTGGATGGATGTAAGTGTTCGTCCCGAAAAATTCTACGAGATAGGAACCATCTCTATCATTGCTGCTTTGCTGCTTTTTATATTGGTCACTTACCCGTATTATAATCGTAAGAAAGTAAAGAAGAGAGATTGCTAATAGGCTTATCCTAAATAATATAATAAAGCAGCACTCAACCCTTACTTTATGTAGGTGGATGAGTGCTGCTTCATTTTTTTAGATACTCGCTCTCGCTCTTGATGAGCTTGCTTCTCTTTTAAAACAGGTAGGGGATAAAGACAATCAGCCCCACAACGGCGGCGGCAATGGCACAAATCAAGACTGCACCGGCAGCAATATCTTTCACTTCGCCTGCCAGCGGATGCCGGTTGGGTGAAACCAGATCAACCAACCGTTCGATAGCTGTATTGAATGTCTCGGCAGCCAACACCAAACCGATGCACAGCACAAGAGCAATCCATTCGCCCCGTTGGATATCAAAGAAAAAGCCTGCCGCCACCACAAGCAAAGTGATGATGAGATGTATCCAGGTATTGTGCTCACGGCACAGCACGTTGCCGATGCCTTTGGCTGCATAACCGAAGCTTTTCAGCCGTTTGCCGATGCTAAACTTTTCCATTTCTTCTTTTCCTTCCTTTATCGGGTTACCTGTTTCACTCCCTTCACGGTTCGCAACTTTTTGATGAGTGCTTCGAGTCTTCCCGTATCGCCTACCATGATGGTGAGTGTTCCGGAGAAGAGACCATCGTTCGAGTCGATACCGATAGAGCGGAGGGCAATGCCGTTCTCTTTCGAGATGATCGAGGTGATGTTGGTGATGATACCGATATCGTCATGACCCACCACACGTAGGGTAATGGGGTATTGCGTACCTTCGGACTTTCCTGCCCAGCGTGCCTTAACTATGCGGTAGCCAAATCGCTCGCGCATCTGGCTAGCATTGGGACAATCGCTGCGGTGTACCTTGATACCGCCTGATACGGTGACGAATCCAAACACTTCATCGCCATAGATGGGGCTGCAACAACGTGCCAGCTTAAAGTCCAACCCTTTCAGGTCTTGGTCGATCACGAGCACATCTTCCTTAGCTGCCGAGGTTTCATCGACCAGGTTTTGCAAGTTGTAACCTTCGGCGCTACGATACACTATTTCATCATGTGTATCGTTGTTGTCTCGCTTCTGTTGTTCCAGATATTTGTCGAGTACATCATTTACATCGAGTGTACCTGTGGCAATGGCTTGATAGAAATCGGTTACCGTTTTAAATCCTTGCCGCTTAATGAGGCGCATCATCACCGCTTCATCGTATTCTATCTTACGGTTCTTGAACTTGCGTTCGAGCGTCTCCTTGGCAAAATCGTGATGGCTCGATGCCATCTCCTTGAGTGCCTGACGTATTTTGGTACGCGCCTTTGAGGTGGTTACGATGTTGAGCCAGTCCTGTTTAGGGCTCTGCGTGTTTGAGGTGGTAATCTCCACCTGATCGCCACTGTTGAGTACATGCTTCAACTGTGCGTTTTTTCCGTTTACCTTGGCACCGATGCATTTGCATCCCAGTTTGCTATGAATGTGAAAGGCAAAATCGAGCACCGTTGCCCCTTTGGCGAGCTTAAACAAATCGCCCTTGGGGGTGAATACGAATACCTCGTCGGCATACAAGTCCATCTTGAACTGATCCATCACCTTCATTGAATCGTTTTCCGGGTTTTCAAGTGCTTCGCGTACCGAAGTGAGCCACTCGTCCAGTCCGGTTTCGCCGCGTATGCCTTTGTAACGCCAGTGAGCTGCCAGTCCTCGTTCGGCTATCTCGTCCATGCGCCGTGTGCGTATCTGTACTTCCACCCATTTCCCTTCGGGACCCATTACGGTGATGTGCAGGGATTCGTATCCGTTGCTTTTCGGAATCGACAGCCAGTCGCGCAATCGTTTGGGGTTAGGCTGATACATATCGGTTACGATGGAGTACACCTGCCAGCATTCGTGTTTCTCCTTATCTTCGTCGGCATCGATGATGATGCGGATGGCAAAGAGGTCGTATATACCTTCGAAAGATGTTTTCTGCTTTTGTATCTTGTTCCAGATTGAGTGGATAGACTTGGTGCGTCCCTTTATATCGAATTTCAGTCCGTCGGCCTCTATTTTCTTCTTAATCGGGTCGATGAAGGCAGCGATGTATTTATCGCGCGAGGCCTTTGTTTCGTTTAGTTTGTCTTTAATGAAGTAATACGTATCGCGACGGGTGTACTTCAGCGATAAGTCTTCGAGCTCCGACTTTAGCTTATATAGACCTAGCTTGTGGGCGAGGGGTGCGTATAGATACGCAGCTTCGTTGGCCACCCGTAGGCGGTCATCTTCGTTTTCGGTGTCTTTGATTTGTCTCATCAGATTTACCCGGTCGGCAATCATGATGAGTATCACCCGCATATCTTCGGCAAAGGAGAGTAGTAAGTTGCGGAAGTTCTCCGACTCAATGGCGGGGCTTTTGGCATACAACTCGTTGGTTTTGACTAACCCTTTGATGATGCTCGCTACGTCATCACCAAATTCGGCTTTCACCTGTTCTAGTGTCAACCGTTTGTTTTTGGTGATTTCGTGGAGCATGATCCCCGTCAGGCACGACCCCTTCATACCAATCTCTTCGGATACGATCAGGGAGGTTTGCAGGTTTTTGATGATGGGGTTTATTCCGAAATTATCGCGGGGCAGGCTGTCGCTTTCAACTGCCTGTAGGAGGTATTGTCTAAGTTTCCGGATATCCTTTTTAGGGATGCTTTCTCCGGCCGAGCGGATAAGCTGCTTATATAAGTTTAGCAACTCTGCCTTCTCTGGTGTTGTGAAAAATAAAATATCCTTCATGTTATGGGCGTATTGGTATATTATTTCGACGTAAAAGTAGCTTTTTTTGTTTATTTATGAAACTAAAATAAATAACATTTTGTAATTTTGGGCATTAATTCAATAAATATAGCTAGTATGATGACAACACAAGACAAAGAGTTGCTTGCGAAGAAAAACATTTCAGAAGCTCAGATAGCGGACCAACTGGCCTGCTTTCAAAAAGGCTTTCCTTACTTGAAGCTCGATGCTGCAGCTGCTGTGGGCAAGGGCATTTTGGTACCCGGACCCGATGAGCAGCGCACCTATCTTTCGGCTTGGGATGCTTATACACGAACAGATAAGACGATCGTAAAGTTCGTACCTGCTTCGGGAGCTGCCAGCCGTATGTTCAAGGATCTGTTCGAGTTTCTCGGAGCCGGCTATGAAGCACCTGCTACGAAGTTCGAACAACTCTTTTTCGATAACATCCGTAAGTTTGCTTTCTACGATGATTTAGATGCAGCCTGTTTGCGCATGGCTGGCAAGAACATTGTCACACTGCTTGCCGAGGGACAATACAAAGCTGTGGTTGCCGCATTGCTCGAGGTGGGAGGACTTAATTATGGGGCATTGCCCAAAGGTCTGCTCAAGTTTCATACGTATAAAGAGGGTGTACGTACACCACTTGAAGAGCATCTGGTTGAGGGTGCGCTTTATGCCAGTGGCAAGAGCGGCAGGGTCAACGTACACTTTACTGTATCGGCAGAGCATCGCGAGCTCTTCGAGACATTGGTTCGGGAGAAGGCGGCTTCTTTTGCCAAACGATATGGCGTTTCGTACAATATCAGCTTCTCCGAGCAGAAGCCTAGTACCGATACCATTGCAGCCGATATGCGCAACGAGCCTTTCCGCGATAACGGTAAGCTTGTCTTTCGTCCCGGCGGACACGGTGCGTTGATCGAAAACCTCAACGATCTCGATGCCGACATCATCTTTATCAAAAACATCGATAACGTAGTGCCCGATAAACTCAAAGGCGATACGGTTCTTTACAAGAAACTCATTGCCGGTGTATTGGTGAGCTTGCAGCAGCAAGCGTTCCAGTATCTCGAACGTCTCGATAGCGGTGATTATACGCAGGAGGAGATACTCGATATCCTGCAATTCGTGCAGAAGAAACTTTTCTGTAAGAATCCCGACACCAAGCACCTCGAAGATGCCGAACTGGTACTCTACTTGCGCCAGAAACTTAATCGCCCCATGCGTGTATGCGGTATGGTCAAGAACGTAGGTGAGCCTGGTGGCGGACCATTTCTGGCTTACAACAGCGACGGTACTATCTCGTTGCAGATACTCGAAAGCTCGCAGATCGACATGAATGATTCTGTAAGTAAGCAGATGTTTGAGAAAGGCACACATTTTAATCCCGTCGATCTGGTTTGTGCTGTGCGCAATTACAAAGGCCATAAGTTCGACCTCACTCGCTATGTCGATCCCTCTACCGGCTTCATCTCTTATAAATCGAAGAACGGCAAAGAGCTCAAAGCACTCGAGCTTCCCGGTTTGTGGAACGGTGCCATGAGCGATTGGAGCACTGTCTTTGTCGAAGTGCCCCTTGATACGTTCAATCCGGTGAAAACGGTCAACGACCTCTTGCGCGATCAGCACCAATAACCAGCCAACTGCACACACTGTGATGAAAAGCAGTTTTAACTATATAACTAAGATATCCCAAATGAAGAAAATTCTGTTACTCGGTTCCGGAGAATTAGGAAAAGAGTTTGTCATCTCCGCCCAACGTAAAGGGCAGTATGTCATTGCCTGCGACTCGTACCCGGGGGCACCTGCCATGCAGGTTGCCGATGCTTTCGAGGTGTTCGATATGCTTGATGGCGATGCGCTCGACTGTGCCGTAAAGAAACACCAACCCGATATTATTGTGCCCGAGATCGAAGCCATACGCACCGAACGTCTTTACGACTTCGAGAAAGAGGGCATTCAGGTAGTGCCCAGTGCGCGTGCCGTAAATTATACGATGAACCGCAAGGCCATTCGCGATCTCGCTGCTCAGGAACTTGGGCTGAAAACCGCCCGTTACTTCTACGCCACCTCACTCGAAGAGTTGCGTGCAGCGGCCGATAAGATCGGCTTCCCCTGTGTGGTGAAGCCCCTCATGTCGTCGTCGGGCAAAGGGCAGTCGCTCGTCAAGAGTGCCGACGAACTGGAACACGCTTGGGAGTACGGATGCAGTGGTAGCCGTGGTGATATCCGCGAGTTGATTATCGAAGAGTTCATACAGTTCGATAGCGAAATCACTCTGCTCACCGTGACACAGCAGAACGGACCAACGCTTTTCTGTCCACCCATCGGACACGTACAGAAGGGAGGCGACTATCGTGAGAGCTTTCAACCTGCACCCATCGATCCTGCCCATCTTAGAGAGGCCGAGGAGATGGCAGAGAAGGTGACCCGTGCACTGTCGGGAGCCGGATTGTGGGGTGTTGAATTCTTCCTAAGCCACGAAAACGGAGTGTACTTTTCCGAGCTTTCGCCCCGTCCGCACGATACCGGTATGGTAACCCTTGCCGGAACACAAAACCTCAACGAGTTCGAACTGCACCTGCGTGCCGTGCTCGGCTGGCCCATACCGCATATCAAGCAAGAACGAATAGGTGCCAGTGCGGTGATACTCTCGACCATTTCAAGTCAAGAAACTCCGCAATACAAAGGCATGGAAGAGGTGACAAAAGAAGAAGACACCTACCTGCGCTTGTTTGGCAAACCTTTTACGCGCGTCAATCGCCGCATGGGGGTAGTGCTTTGCTATGCACCCAACGGATCCGACTTGGATGTGCTGCGCGATAAGGCGAAACGTATTGCAGAGAAGGTAACGGTTTACTAAAGCTCAGCTTGCCTCGTAGTAGCATCTGTTTGCTAACAAAAAGAGAGACTCTTGTTTGATATGCCGGGATGCATTCAAACAAGAGTCTCTTCGTATACCGATGTAGGGGTGTTCAGCAATTGCGATTCGGTGCGTCTCACTATTTATGACAGTACGAAAAGCTCGATACTTCCGCTTGTACATACCAAAGGAGATATGGCCAGCCACCGTTCTACAAAGTTGCACCTTTCGGTCGACAGACTTGGCAAGGAGTTAGTAGCCGAAAGATCAGATTTAATTGTGGTAGTGGTCGAGGTGACCGATGATAACGGCAATGTACGATAGTTAGCCAGGGAGAACACCCTGTTTAGCATCGAAGGAGAAGGCGGGCTCATTGGCGATGCTACGATTGGCGCGAGCCTTCGCTCGGTAGAGTTGGAGTCGGCTTCGATACTTGTTTGCTCTACGCGCCGTGCCGGAAAAATTTGCACCAAAGCTCGCCTGTTTTTTGAAGGAACGCAAGCACCGATAGCCACCGAATTGGAACTGGAGTGTATCTGTTTTATTATAGTTAAAAAGCCGCGCAGTGTTTTTTCCATAAACCCCGTGCGGCTTTTTATTGAATAATTGTATCTTTGCCTCCAGTAATCCATGAAAAACAAACCGTATGAAACTACTTCTTACCAGCTTAATCGTTTTCTGTTCATCTTCTTTGCATGCCGGTAACTATTCTGTCAAAGACTCCATTCGCTTAGACGAAGTGGTCGTAACCGGTACTCGTTCCGAGGTCAATCTGCGTCATCTGCCGATGAGCGTTTCTACAATTAATAAAAAAAAAATCGAGCAACGTTACGAACCTTCGCTACTCCCTTTGCTGTCCGAAGCCATTCCGGGCATGTTTGTTACCGGACGCGGTATAATGGGCTACGGGGTTGCTGCCGGAGCAGCAGGAGGAATGAGTATTCGCGGTATCGGCAGTAATAATCAGGCAGGTGGACCCACCACAGGCTTGCTGATCCTGATCGACGGACATCCGCAATACATGGGGCTGATGGGGCATCCTCTTGCCGATGCTTATCAGTCGGGAATGACCGAACGTGTGGAGGTAGTACGCGGCCCCGCCTCTATCCTTTACGGCTCCAATGCGATGGGTGGGGTTGTCAACATCATCACCCGTAAGCAGCAGCAAGATGCCGTTTATACCCATGCTCGTTTGATGTATGGTTCTTACAACACGGCCAATGTGGGGGTGAACAACAGTGTTCGTTCCGGTCGCTTCAGTAGCTTTGTGTCGCTCGATTACAATCGTACCGATGGGCACCGTACCAATATGGATTTCAATCAATACAGTACCTATGGCAAATTGGGATACGACTTTACTACCCATTGGAAGGCCTTCGCCGATGTCAATCTAACCAATTTTGAATCGTCCAATCCCGGAGCCGTATCCGCCCCGATTATTGATAATGATGCCGATATCACACGAGGAATGACTTCCTTTTCGCTCGAAAACAATTACGAACGTAGCTCCGGTGCATTGAAATTATTCTATAACTGGGGCATTCATCGCATTAACGATGGATATACACCCGGTACAGCTCCCAAAGACTACCTATTCCGTTCGTTCGACGAAATGCTGGGTGTTACCCTCTATCAATCTTATCGCTTGTTTGCCGGCAACCAAACGACCGTAGGGCTCGATTACCAACACTTCGGCGGACATGCCTGGAATCAGTTTCTCGATAACGAGAAAGAGTTGGCCGACCGATCTCTTGACGATGTAGCCGGATACCTCACCATTCAGCAGACGGTAGGCAATGCACTTACGTTTAATCTGGGCATGCGTGCCGACTATAACGATCATTTCGGTCTGGAATGGGTGCCACAGGCAGGAATTACTTTTACGCCCTCGGGTGCTACTACCTTGAAGGCGATTGTGAGTAAAGGCTTTCGGAATCCTACCATCCGCGAAATGTATATGTTTCCTCCTCAAAACCCCGATCTACAACCTGAACGGTTGATGAATTACGAAGTTTCGGTTTCGCACTACCTGCTTGACAATGCTTTGCTGCTCAATCTGAATCTCTTTTATATAGAGGGCGATAATATGATTCAGACCCTCCCGGTGGATGGAAAAATGAAAAACGTCAATACAGGTACGGTCGAGAATTACGGTATAGAGTTGGCGGCGGGCTATCAGTTAACGAGTCAACTCAATCTTTCGGCCAACTATAGTTGGTTGCACATGAAGCATAAGGTGGTAGCATCGCCCGAACATAAGCTCTATGTCGGTGCCGATTATGTATATCGCCGCTGGAAGCTTTCGACCGGTATGCAATACGTTGCCGGACTTTACACCTCAGTTAAGGAGGGGAAAGAAAGCACTGAAAACTTTGCTCTCTGGAACCTGCGTGCCACGTATCGGTTGGACAAAGCCGTCGACTTATTTGTTCGTGGTGAAAATCTGTTGGCACAGAAGTATGAAATCAATATCGGTTACCCAATGCCCAGAGCTACTTTCTTTGCCGGAGCAAACGTAAAGTTTTAGCCCGGTAAGTATGTTTAATTCTGTATTTTTCGTACTTTTGCATCCTGTTTTATCAAACATCGGATTTTTAAAGAAAATAATATAATGGCAAAAGAACTGAAAGACCTTACCAAACGTAGCGAGAACTACTCGCAATGGTACAACGAATTGGTGGTAAAAGCCGATTTGGCTGAACAATCGGCTGTGCGTGGATGTATGGTGATTAAACCCTACGGATATGCTATCTGGGAGAAAATGCAACGTCAACTCGACGATATGTTTAAGGAAACCGGTCACGTGAATGCTTACTTCCCGCTACTGATTCCTAAATCATTCCTAAGCCGTGAAGCTGAACATGTAGAGGGATTCGCTAAGGAATGTGCGGTCGTAACACACTACCGTCTGAAGAATGCTGCCGACGGTTCGGGTGTGGTGGTTGATCCTGCTGCCAAACTGGAAGAGGAGTTGATTATTCGTCCTACTTCCGAAACCATCATTTGGAATACTTATAAGAACTGGGTTCAATCGTATCGTGACCTTCCTATCTTGTGCAACCAATGGGCTAACGTATTCCGTTGGGAGATGCGTACACGCTTGTTCCTTCGTACGGCAGAGTTCTTGTGGCAAGAAGGCCATACCGCACATGCTACCCGCGAAGAGGCCGAAGAAGAAGCATTGAAGATGCTACATGTATATGGCGAATTTGCCGAGAAATACATGGCAGTACCTGTTGTGAAAGGAGTTAAATCGGCAAACGAACGCTTTGCCGGCGCACTCAATACCTATACCATCGAAGCCATGATGCAAGACGGAAAAGCTTTGCAGAGTGGTACTTCGCACTTCTTGGGACAAAATTTTGCCAAGGCATTCGACGTGCAGTTTGTCAACAAAGAGAATAAGATGGAGTACGTATGGGCTACCTCATGGGGTGTTTCCACTCGTTTGATCGGTGCGCTTATCATGTCTCACTCGGATGATAACGGATTGGTACTTCCTCCACACTTGGCTCCTATACAGGTGGTTATTGTGCCTATTTACAAGAATCAGGAACAACTCGATCTGATCGATGCCAAAATAGCCGGTATCGTTGCGAACCTTAAAGCATTGGGCGTTTCGGTAAAATACGATAACTCGGACAACAAACGTCCCGGTTTCAAATTTGCCGATTACGAGTTGAAAGGTGTGCCTGTGCGTTTGGTGATGGGCGGTCGTGACCTCGAAAGCAATACGATGGAAGTAATGCGTCGCGATACTTTAGAGAAAGAGACGGTCTCTTGCGACGGTATTGAAGCATACGTGAAAAACCTGTTGGAAGAGATTCAGGAAAACATCTATCAAAAAGCATTGAAGCATCGCGAAGAGAAAACCATTACGGTAGATACTTACGAAGAGTTCAAAGAGAAGATCGAAGAAGGTGGCTTTATCATGGCTCACTGGGACGGTACTCCCGAAACGGAAGAAAAGATTAAGGAAGAAACCAAAGCTACGATCCGCTGCATCCCGCTGGAAGGCGATAAAACACCGGGCGTATGTATGGTAACGGGCAAGCCATCGGCTTGCCGCGTGGTATTTGCACGCTCTTACTAACAGGAACGAATACAAAAATAGAATACGGGCGATATGGAATTTTCCATATCGCCCGTATCTGTATAGGGTGGTTACTTTATTAAGAGATTCAATTTCAGTATTATTTCAGAAATAATTCTTTTCTTTGTATGAAATCACATTTAAATACTCCTGTTTTATGAAGATATTGATTGTTGAAGACGAACCTTCTTTGCGCGAGCTTATTCAGCGTTCGCTCGAAAAAGAGCGTTATGTAGTCGAGGTAGCCGCAAACTTTCAGACGGCTATGCAGAAAATTGAAGACTACGAATACGACTGCATCCTGCTCGATATCATGCTGCCCGACGGCAATGGACTAACCTTACTCAAACACGTCAAGCAGCTCCATAAGCGCGAAAACGTTATCATCCTTTCGGCCAAAGACTCCATAGAAGACAAAGTGCTCGGTCTGGAGTTGGGAGCCGATGACTATTTGCCAAAACCCTTTCATCTGGCCGAACTCAATGCTCGTATCCGGAGCGTCATTCGCCGACATCAACAAGAAGGGGAAGTCGATATTCGGTTGGGCAATGTACGAATCGTACCCGAACAGTTTCAGACATGGGTAGACGAGAAGTTACTCGAACTAAACCGTAAAGAGTTCGATATACTGCTCTACTTTGTCAATCGCCCCGGCAGGCTGGTCAATAAAAGTACCTTAGCCGAATCGGTTTGGGGCGATCATATCGATCAAGTCGATAACTTCGACTTCATTTATGCGCAGATAAAAAATCTTCGGAAGAAACTCAAAGAAGCCGGTGCTACGCTCGAACTAAAGGCTGTCTATGGTTTTGGATATAAACTCATTGTCGAATAAAGAACGCTATCACACATGAAATTACTGTATCGCCTTATTCTTCGCATTTCACTTGCATTGCTGGTCATCTTAACCGGGTGGGCTGTGTTTTTTTATGTGGCCATGATTAATGAGGTGAACGACGAGGTAGACGATTCGCTTGAAGACTATTCCGAGGCAATTATCATGCGTGCGTTGGCAGGAGAGGAGCTACCTTCGGTCAATAACGGGTCGAACAATCAGTACTATCTGACTCCGATCAGCGAAGCCGATGCCCATTCTCGCGAACAGATCAGCTACAAAGATTCGATGATCTATATTCTCGAAAAAGCCGAAACAGAACCGGCACGTATTCTGACCACTATTTTCAAGGATGCCAACGGACACTATCATGCGCTTACCGTATCGACTCCGAGTATTGAGAAGATGGATTTAAAGAAAGCCATCCTGGAGTGGATCATTTTGCTGTATGTGGCTTTGCTCTTTATGATTATTCTGATTAATGCTTGGCTGTTTTATCGCAATATGCGTCCGCTTTATGTCTTGTTAAACTGGTTGGATAAGTACCGCATAGGGCATGTAAATGAACCTTTACAAAACGATACATCGATCACCGAGTTTCGTAAGCTTAACGAAGCGGTTATCCGCAATGCCGAGCGTAATGAGCAGCTCTTCGAACAGCAAAAACAGTTTATCGGTAATGCATCGCACGAGATACAAACGCCACTGGCTATCTGTCGTAACCGATTGGAAATGATGATGGAAGATGAATCGCTATCCGAGCCACAACTCGAAGAGTTGGTCAAGGCACACCAGACGCTCGAATATATTACGAGACTGAATAAATCGTTGTTATTGCTTTCGAAAATTGATAACGGGCAGTTTGTCGAAACCTCCGAACTCTCCCTCAATGAAGTGTTGAAGCATTATTTGACCGATTACACGGAGGTGTATGCCTATCGCAACATTACTTTGGAGGTGGTTGAGAAAGGTGTTTTCCGGATAGAGATGAACGAGTCGTTGGCTACGGTGCTACTAACCAATCTGCTGAAGAATGCGTTTGTACACAACGTCGATGAAGGAGATATCCGGATCGAAATAACCGAACAGAACGTTGAATTTCGGAATACAGCCGTAGATGGTGCACTCGATTCGGCACATATCTTTGAACGATTCTATCAGGGAAACAAGAAGGAGGGTTCTACCGGATTGGGATTGGCCATTGCCGATTCTATATGCCGATTGCAGCATCTTCGTCTGACGTATCGCTATGAAGAAGGAGCACACTGCTTCCTGATTACTAAATTATAATTATGTATGTTGTTATGAAAAAGTTATTTCTCCTATGGGTTGTATTGTTTTCGTTTCAGGCCATTGCCCGAGCCGACGGTGACAAGCCCATTAAAGTCAATAGATTGCCCGATAAGGCGCAGCAGTTTATCAAACAATATTTTGCCAATAACGATGTAGCAATGGCCAAGGTCGAAAGCAGTTGGCTCGAAAAGACCTATACCGTTATTTTTACCAATGGCGACAAGGTAGAGTTTAACAAGAATGGAGCTTGGGAAGAGGTAAACTGTAAGTATAGTTCCGTTCCGGCGAAGGTCATTCCCACTGCTATTCTTAACTATGTAACCGCCAATCATCCCCGCGAGCGAATTTTAAAGATAGAGCGTGATAAAAAAAACTATGAAGTGAAACTATCTAATAAATGGAAGCTGACTTTCGATCCAATGTATCAACTAATCGATATTGAACAATGAAACCATTCATGAACATTTTGTGGCTACTCTTCGGAGGTGTTTTTGTTGCCTGCGAATATCTGGTGTCGAGTTTACTGATGATGATTACCATCATTGGTATCCCCTTTGGTATACAAACGCTAAAGATTGGTATGCTTGCCTTGTGGCCCTTTGGCAAAGAGGTACACACTAGTCCCGATTCAGGCGGATGCTTGAGTATTGTGATGAATATCCTGTGGCTGTTTTTAGGAGGGATTTGGATTTCTCTTTCGCATCTTGCCTGGGGGGTATTGCTGTGCATTACCATTATTGGTATTCCGTTTGGTATGCAACACTTCAAACTAGCCGGTTTGGCATTGACGCCTTTTGGAAAAGAAATTGTAGATATATAACCAATAAACAATAAGTATATGATAACTCAAATTACACACTTTACGACAATATTGTATGTTAAGGACCAAGAAGTGAGTTGCAATTTTTATCAAAAAATATTTCGTAAATCGCCTGATTTAAATGTTCCGGGTATGACAGAATTTGATCTGTTTGATAACTGTAAACTCGGCTTAATGCCCAATAACGGCATTGCGAAAATACTAGCTGACAAAACATTGCATCCAGACTGTGGAGATGGTATTCCAAGATGTGAATTATATTTGTATGTTCATGATATTCAAACAGAATTTGAAAATGCAATTGAAAGTGGAGCCATACTAATAAGCCCCATTATTCTAAGAAATTGGGGAGATCGAGTTTGTTATTTCTCTGATCCGGACGGTCACATCATTGCTTTTGCGGAGAGGGTGCAATAAGTTCAAATTACACTCTCCGCCTATATCATTACTTTCGTACATACGTCACATCTCCTAAATAGAGATGGGAGCTATCTATTCTGTATGGTTTGGTATCCGAGTTGCCATTATCATATTTAATATGAAGCGTAGAGCCGGAGGTGCTCCATGTTAATCTTAATACTTCCTCTACCTCTCCATCGTAGGTCCCGGTAAATTTTCCTGTTCCATCTTTTTTGAGGTCAAGGTAGTAAGTATCGTAACTGCTAATAACAGCTACCCATGAACCAACTAATGATGATTCATTTTCGTCAGGTTGTTCATCGCTTACGCATCCGCTCAGTATAAGTGGGAGGATGAGTATCATGGTAAGTAAAATACGCTTCATTTTGATCTGTTTTGTTTGTTATTTATTTTGTTAAATATATTCGAATGTTCCGACTTTACTCCAAAGTAATGTGTTTGTACAGTTCAAGCTCGTGTCTTTATCCTATTGACTCAAAGTGAAAATACAACGGGACAAATTTACTTTGTTCATTTTGATAATGCAATAGTATAAGCATATTATTAATGTGTATTATTTCCCCGGTTTGTGTCTTTGTTTCTACAGTTTCCACAACTTGTGTAATTAAACTTGTTGTTGTAACCAAGAACGAAGAAGAAGTTACCCTATTGTTAAATGAAAAAGAAGAACCGGTTAAGGAATAACCAACTTTCCCTATTTAGATAATAGATAGAAAAGGCAGCTCATTTGTTGAGCTGCCTTTTACTATTGAAGTTTCGTGCGTATAACATACAGACGGTTTCTGCTGCAAAGAGTTTTACGCGTTAATGAGTATTTGAATTCTGTTTATTTCAAAACCATGGAACGAGTTACAAATGCTTTATAACTCTTTTTAGTCAATGCCAAAACAAGCTACCACTACTTGCTTTTCATCTTTGGTGTTAGGGTTTCTAACCATTAGACCAAACTCACCGGCATAAGGCTTTTTTAATTTTATTAAATATGATGTTTCGCCATATTTTTTGGCGGTGTATTCGATATAGGCCAATTTATCGTTATTTACGCCACCAAATGTGTTTGTTGATGATAACTCCGCTTTACGAACTTTCTTTGATGCTTCGAATTCAAAAATATTAATAATTGACATTGGGTCAGAGCTGTTATCCACTGCTTTAACTATTAAGTAAAAATCGTCATCTTTATTAGCTCGAGCACTTGCGCTCCCTCCCTTTATGTTAATTTTCGATTTTACTGAACCAATGCCTACTATATATAGTGAAGCACCAGCTTTCGTCTTCACCTGTGAATACTCTTTGTCTAATGGAATGGTTTTGTCTCCATTTACTATTACTGCCTCTCCAACAAATTCAGGTTCAGCATCTTGTGCGTTAGCCATACCTATAAAACACATCAATAGAAAAGTGATTAATGCCTTTTTTTTCATAACTTTAGTTGATTTTTAATTATACTTTAATTTCATTATAGAAGTAAAGTCTTCTGTTAACAATGTTTCGAGTGTAAATATATACTAAACATTTATTGCACCATTTAATTTGCAAAAGAAAACGATAATTTTAATTATGATTAACTTTATTTTGCGATAAGGTAATGAACTATTTTTGCGTAAACATTTACTTTGCGAGAGTTGTTTTAACTATAAAGACTCAATGAATATGCTCACTCACTTTCTAGATTTACTTGCAACGATCATCAGTGTCACCAGCCTCCTAATTGTTACTTATGGGGCGTTGATTGGTATTATTTATTTCCTGAAAAACGAGTTGAAACGATTTACGGGAAACTATTCTACTACCAACATACGCCAGTTAAGAGCTACTTTCGGAACCTACCTGCTGCTCGGATTAGAATTTCTCATTGCTTCGGATATTTTGAAAACGGTGTTGGAACCGACACTCAATGAATTGATCGTTCTAGGTAGTATTGTTGTGTTAAGAACCATTCTTTCGGTATTTTTAAACAAAGAGATAAAAGAACTCGAGGCAGAGGATAAACAAGAGAAATTATAATTTCTTTTTGCTACATTTGCATGCTTATAACAGAAAGTCGCATGCAATTATATAATAAAAAAGAAGCTGTACAACGAATGAATGAACTGGCTACGCAGGGTAAGCCTTTTATTTTTATCATCAACTATGCACAAGATGGCTCGTATATCGAAGAGGTAAATGCTGTTGATCCCTCTCAACTGCTTTATCAACTCAACGGTTATACCAATGCCCCAACTCCCGAATGTGGTTCAATCGATAAAAAACATACGGAATCTGTTTTGTGGGAACCTCATCCGATTTCCTTCCCGCAATACAAAAAATCTTTTAATGTAGTCATGAACAACATCTTGGCAGGTAATAGTTTCCTGACCAACTTGACCTGTATGACTCCCATTAGTACGAATCTAAGCCTCAAAGAGATATTCTACCACTCTCAAGCACCTTATAAACTATGGCTGAAAGACCGATTTGTGGTTTTCTCGCCGGAGATCTTTATACGCATTCATCAAGGGCAGATAAGCTCTTATCCGATGAAGGGAACGATTGATGCCACGCTACCTCATGCAGAAGAGCTGCTTATGGCCGACGAAAAGGAGGCGGCAGAACATGCTACCATTGTCGATTTGATACGCAATGATCTGAGCATTGTTGCTTCGCAAGTCAACGTTTCGCGTTATCGATATGTCGATTCGATTGAAACCAATCACGGACCTATCCTACAAACCAGTTCGGAGATTAGAGGAACTTTGCCCGACGATTACCTTTCCCGGTTGGGCGAAATCATATTTACATTGCTTCCGGCAGGGTCGATTACCGGGGCTCCCAAATGTAAAACATCCCAAATTATTGCTCAATCAGAAACTTATGACAGAGGTTTCTATACCGGTATTACTGGCTGTTTTGACGGCGAGAGTCTGGATAGTGCCGTGATGATTCGCTTCATCGAGCAATCGACAGATGGACTTGCTTTCAAAAGTGGGGGAGGAATTACCTGCAAAAGTTGTGCGGAAAATGAATATAACGAAATGATACAAAAAGTCTATGTGCCCATTTATTGAAACTATTCGAGTAGAACAAGGCGTGCTGCTCCATATCGATTATCACAATCAAAGGATGAATGATACGCGTTCGGCTTTCTGGCCCAATGCAAAACCGCTTGATCTGAACCATTTCTTGCTGCCGCCTACAGCTGAAGGAGTGATGAAGTGCCGGGTCGTTTATTCGGATGTCATTGAGGAGGTTAGCTACACTCCTTATTCGATTCGTCCTGTACGTTCCTTGCGTATTGTTTGTTCGGATACAATTAACTATACGTACAAGAGTACCGATAGAGAGGCGCTCAATCAACTTTACGAACAAAGAGATACAAAAGATGATGTGTTGATTATAAAAAATGGATACATTACCGATACTTCCATAGCCAATGTAGCTCTTTTTGACGGCACCCATTGGTTTACACCGAAGCATCCGTTGCTTAAGGGAACGCAAAGAGCACAGCTGCTTCAAAAAGGAATCATTCAGGAGAAAGAGATAATGCTCGAAGAACTCTTTTCCTTTTCGCAAATGACAATATTTAATGCTATGATTCCCTTTCAATCGCTCGTGCTTGACGTGAATTCAGCATTTATTTCGTATTAATTTATATTTTGAGTTTTATTAACAAATATAAATTGTAACACTGTGAACAAAGGCTGTTTGGGATGCGTTATATTATTGTGTTTTTCATAGTATTAGATATAAGATTAATTAGAAGAGATTGTACCCGCTTGTGATAAGTAAGTACGTCAAAGGCAGAGGCGTCTGTTCTTTTTTGATAAATGTGTTAAAGCATCGATTCTTCGGAGTCGATGCTTTTTTAATTCCTTTTTATCTCGTTTTTTAGTTAGTTACAAATAAAATTCGTACGTTTGTGGGACATAAAAGCAGAAAAGAATGACAATGAATACATCCATCATCTTTCGATTCTTAAAAGAACTAAGCGAAAACAACAATCGTGAATGGTTCAACGAACACCGCCAGACGTATACCGAGGTGCAGGCAGAATTCCAAAAGCTCCTGACAGTTATTATTGATCGTATCTCGCTTTTCGATGAGAGTATCAGAGGCATAGCGGCTGGCGACTGTACTTATCGCATCTATCGCGATACCCGCTTCTCGTCCGATAAAACTCCCTATAAGACTCATATTGGCGGCTACATCAATGCCAAAGGCAAAAAGTCCGATCATTGCGGATACTACGTTCATCTCGAACCGGGCAACTGCATGTTGGCAGGTGGAAGCCTGTGTTTGCCTCCCAAGGTCTTAAAAGCTGTTAGACAGTCTATCTACGATAATATCGAAGAGTACCGTTCTATTGTAGAAGACCCTGCATTTAAGAAATTCTATCCCGTAGTAGGCGAGAATTTTCTAAAAACAGCTCCCAAAGGCTTTCCGAAAGATTTTAAATACATTGACTATCTCAAATGCAAGGAATTTGTATGTTCCTATCAGGTACCCGATGACTTCTTTACGTCACCCGATCTGTTGGATCGTACCGAAGAGGCCTTCCGGCAGTTTAAACGTTTTTCGGATTTTCTGAATTATACCATCGATGATTTCGAATGAAAATAGATAATAACTAACATCAATAACAAAAACTTATACTCATGGTAGTAGATACATTAGACAATTTGCAAAAGTACGCATCACTGAATCCTTTATTCGCACAAGCTATTGATTTTATTCTCACACACGACCTCCATGCAATGGAAGTAGGTAAGACGGAATTGAAAGGACAAGATTTGGTTGTGAACATTGCACAAACTGCTCCTAAAACGAAAGAACAAGCTAAACTGGAAACACATAATGCTTTTATCGACATCCAGATACCTCTTTCGGGAACAGAAATCATGGGTTATACCGCCGGTAAAGACTGTGTGCCTGCCGATGCTGCTTACGATGCAGAGAAAGACATTACGTTCTTTGACGGATTGGCCGAAAGCTATATTCCTGTTAAACCGGGTATGTTTGCCATTTTCTTTCCGCAAGACGGACACGCACCGGGTATCACCCCCGATGGTGTGAAAAAAGTAATTGTAAAGGTGAAAGCATAAACCACTGAATTAAATACATCCTATTATATGGAAAAGACACTTCATCTGATTAAAAACGACCCCTGGTTAGAGCCTTTTACCGAGGCCATTGCCGGACGTCATCAGCACGCTCTTGATAAAGAGTCGGAACTGACCAATAAGGGAAAGCAAACACTCTCGGACTTTGCTTCGGGGTATCTCTATTTTGGTTTGCATCGTACAGACAAGGGCTGGACGTTTCGCGAATGGGCTCCCAATGCCACACATATCTATCTGGTAGGAACGTTCAATAACTGGGAAGAAAGAACTACCTATAAACTGCAACCGATCGGAAATGGTAACTGGGAGATAAACTTGCCGGCAGATGCCATGCAACATGGCGATCTGTATAAGTTGATGATGCATTGGGACGGTGGTCAGGGCGAGCGTATACCTGCATGGGCTACGCGCGTGGTACAAGACCGGCAAACGACTATATTCAGTGCGCAAGTGTGGAATCCGGAACAGGAATTTAAGTTTACGAAGAAGGAGTTTAAACCTTCGGCTAAGCCGTTGCTTATCTATGAGTGCCACATTGGTATGGCTCAGAAAGAAGAGAAAGTAGGCACATACAATGAGTTTCGTGAAAAGATTCTTCCTCGTATAGCCAAGGCAGGATACAACTGTATTCAGATCATGGGTATTCAGGAACATCCTTACTATGGTAGCTTTGGTTATCACGTATCGAGCTTCTTTGCTGCTTCTTCGCGTTTCGGTACTCCCGAAGAACTTAAGGAGCTGATTGATACAGCCCATGCGTTGGGTATTGCTGTGATTATGGATATTGTTCACTCACACGCTGTAAAGAATGAGGTCGAAGGCTTAAGCAATTTTGCAGGAGACCCTAATCAATATTTCTATCCCGACGAACGTCGGGAGCATCCTGCTTGGGATTCGCTTTGTTTTGATTACGGTAAGAATGAAGTGCTGCATTTCCTACTCTCCAATTGCAAATACTGGCTGGAAGAATACGAACTCGATGGCTTCCGTTTCGATGGTGTAACCTCCATGCTCTATCTCAGCCATGGTTTGGGTGAGTCGTTCTCCGACTATAATGACTATTTCAACGGTCATCAGGACGATAATGCCATCTGCTACCTTACCCTTGCCAATGAGTTGATTCATCAGGTGAATCCGCGGGCAATCACCATTGCCGAAGAGGTATCGGGTATGCCCGGTATTGCTGCAAAGATAGAAGACGGTGGCTATGGGTTTGATTACCGCATGGCGATGAACATTCCCGACTATTGGATCAAAACGATCAAGGAGAAGATAGATGAAGATTGGAAACCATCCAGCATGTTCTGGGAAGTAACCAATCGGCGCAAAGATGAGAAGACCATCTCGTACACCGAAAGTCACGATCAGGCCTTGGTAGGCGATAAAACCATTATCTTCCGCTTGATTGATGCCGATATGTATTGGCATATGCAAAAGGGCGACGAGAATTACATCGTGAACCGAGGCATTGCGCTGCATAAAATGATTCGTTTGCTTACGGCAACAACCATCAATGGAGGATACCTGAATTTTATGGGCAATGAATTCGGACATCCCGAATGGATAGATTTCCCTCGTCAGGGCAATGGGTGGTCGTGCAAATACGCCCGTCGGCAATGGGATTTGGTCGATAACAAGAACCTGACCTATCATTATATGGCAGACTTTGACGAAGCGATGCTTAAGATCATCAAAGGAGTCAAAGGTTTCGAGTCAACGCCTGTTCAGGAGATCTGGCACAATGATGCCGATCAGATATTGGCTTACCAACGTAAGGATTTGATTTTTGTGTTTAACTTCAACCCCAAGCAATCTTTTGTTGATTATGGCTTCTTGGTAGCTCCGGGTGCTTACGAAGTGGTACTGAATACCGATAGTACCTTGTTTGGCGGCAATGGCTTGGCTGATGATAGTGTGACACATTTTACAACTTCCGATCCGTTGTATCAGAGAGAGAAGAAAGAATGGTTGAAGCTCTATGTGCCGGCACGTACGGCAGTAGTGCTTAGAAAGAAGTAGTTAATCTCTTACATAGGAATACGTACTCTTGGTATCAAAGAGTACGTATTCATTCCTACCAAAAGTACGTACTCTTACTATGAATGAGTACGTACTTTTGTTTTATATGCTTATAGCTTGATTTTTAGTATTTTGCCTCCGTATGTACCAATCGAAAATTCAGTTGCTTTGTAGGGCAACAGGCAAATTTCTTCTACTTTTCCGGTTAGTAGATCGGTGGCTTTGTACACATCCATCTGTGGTATTTGCAGGAAATCGAAGGCGTGAGAGGGTATATTGATGGCAATATCTACCGGCTGATTGTCGAAGTTGACCGCAATGAACAGCAATTCATTGTTGTATTTGCGCAGAAACGTATACTGTTTATGCTCATTGAATCGCCAACCGTTTTGATTGGCATACATCAGGTCGAAAAATAACCCTTGCGCAATGGCTTTCTCCTGTGAAGCAATCGTAAGGATGGTGCGGTATAAGGCGTAGATGCTCTTTTGCTCTTTGGTCAATAGCTTGCCGTCAAAGGTACCTTCGTTGCGCCAGCGGCGAATGGTGTCTACACTCCAATAATCAAAGATGGTGGTACGCCCGTCTCGTCCGCTGAACCCTTCGGTATCCATGCCCATCTCGCCAAACTCCTGACCGAAGTAAATCATCATCGGGTTGGTATTCATACAGGCCGATACGATAAGTGCCGGAATGGCTTTGTATGGATTGCCGACAAAGAAATCGGAAGCAATGCGTTGCTCATCATGGTTCTCTAGAAAGTTCAACATACGTTTTTCAATACCTCCCAGGTTCTGCCAACTGCGTGTGATGGCAGTGGCAGAGTCGTATCCGCAAGATACGTTGCGCAGGGTATCGTACAGCCCCACTTTGTCATATAGATAGTCGAACCTGCCTCGTTGCAGGTAGTTGTGATACTCATCGGGGTTGTACACTTCGGCTATGAAAAGCAGGTGTGGATATGCCTCCTTTACTTGCGGAATGGCCCATTCCCAAAACTCTACCGGCACCATCTCGGCCATATCGCAACGAAAGGCATCTACCTGTTTGGAAGACCAGAACAGCAGGATATCGAGCATTTTTAACCAGGTATCGGGAATGGGAGAGAAGCTGCACGTACCACCGTTCTGGTAATCGACTCCATAGTTCAGTTTGATGGTTTCGTACCAATCGGATATGTTGGGGTAGGCATCGAAACGGTTATTGCCCGTAGCCTTGGCCGGATATTCTTTGTAAGCTTCGTCTGCACCCGCCTTCATGTCGAACTGTCCACGCAGTTCGGATTGCGGAATGTAGTAAAAGTTGTTGTATGGACTGAAAGAACAGGTCATATCGTCATTGGCACCCAATTCAACGGTTCCATCGGGTTGTGCATCCGAATGATACTGACGGGCTACGTGATTGGGCACAAAATCGATGATTACCTTCAACCCTGCCTTGTGTGTACGTGCAACCAATTGTTCGAACTCTTTCATGCGTTCGGGCACCCGGGTGGCAATGTCCGGATCAATATCATAATAATCTTTGATGGCATAGGGCGAACCGGCCTTACCTTTCACAATAGCGGGATGGTCGGGGTGGATATGGTATGCACTGTAATCGGTCTGCGTGGCGTGCTCAATGACACCCGTATACCAGATGTGTGTAGTGCCCAACTTCTTTATCTCTTTGAGAGCCTTGGGCGTAAAGTCGGCCATTTTTCCACATCCGTTCGTATGTATGTCGCCATTGTTGATACATCCGCTGTTGTTATTGCCAAACAGACGGGTAAACACTTGGTATATAATCAGTTTCTCTTCGTTCTTTATCTCCATACTTTTCCTTTCTCTTCGGTAAGCTGATCGAGTATAGCGTTGGCGGTGTCGTAGCCTTGCTCAAAGATCTCTTCGGCTTTCTCCAGTTCGCTATTGCTGTATCCGTTCAAGTTGTAGGGTTCGATAAGCAGGTCGCAGTTTTCGCGTTCGGGGAAGGTATTGGCACGAAACATAAAGTGATACGAACGCATGGCGATGCTTACGATATTCATTTTGTACTTTTCGGCTACCAGCGGGCTTACGTTGACTGCTACTACCTTTTCGCATTGGTTGCGCAGCACCGATACGGGAAGATTCATGAACAATCCCCCGTCTACATAGTGCGTATTGTTGATCCGTACGGGAGTAAACATAACCGGCATGCAGCACGATGCCGCTACACGCTCGGCAATACTGCCTTTGGTGAAGTGCACACTCTTGCCGTGATCCAGATCGGTAGCGGTGATGATAAGCGGTATTTTCAGGTCTTCGATCTTCTGCGCTTTGAGGTTGGTTTTCAGAAAGTCAATAAATTCTCCCAATTCAAACAATCCGACTTTGGGAATAACCAGTTTGGTGAGGTCTTGAAACTTGTGTCCCGAAAAGTAATCGAGGACACGGTATGGCTCATTGCCATCGGCATAAAACACACCGGCTAAAGCACCTGCGCTGACACCTGCAATGATGTCGGGTTTCACGTTGTGTTCTAAAAGCGATTGAATCACACCGAGGTGGGCAAATCCTTTGATGAACCCACCACTCAGTGCGTAGCCAATGTTATACATTTTTTGATGACTTTCCATTTTTCGTTTATCCATTAACGTTGATAGTACGCCACGAAAGTAATAAAATTATGGAAAGTAAGGATGTTATGTACCGAAAATAATTCGTTTAAAAGCCGAATCCATCCACTTCGACAGCTTCTTCTTTCTTTTCTACAAAAGGATGGGCTTGTTTTTGCACCACACTTCCTTCAATGTGCACGGCACGGAAGGGGCGGGCAGGGCATACATATTCGCACCCACCGCATCCTACACAGATGTCGGTGTTTACTTGCGGAATGGTGAGCCCGTTCTTAAAGGGAACCATGGCAATAGCCTGCGTGGGGCAGTGCTCCGAACAGGCACCGCAACTGGTTCCATCGGTATAAACGATGCAATTCTCTTCGATAAAGACAACGGTTCCCATTTGTGTGAGGTGTTTTTGATCGATGGTAAGCGGTTTGATTGCTCCACTGGGGCAGATATCGCCACATACGGTACAGTCGAAGTTACAGAATCCCTTTTCGAAACTTACCGTAGGCTGCATGATGCCTCCGAGCCCATACTCCATAAAAGCCGGTTTGAGTACGTGCGACGGGCATTTGCTTACACACAGGTGGCAAGAGGTACAGCGATCGGCAAAATGTGTTCGACTCACAGAGCCCGGAGGAGTGATCGGATGCATCTTCTGATAGCTTTTCTTTCCTCCCAGTGTGGCGAGTGTTTCTTGTGCTTGTGCCAGTAGCTTGGGGGCGGCAGCAGTCGTTACCAGTCCGGCGAGCAGAAAGCGTCGCTTTGAGGCAAGTGGGGCTTGATCGGCTTGTTTTGCTTGATTGCTTTGCTTGATCTCCTCACCCTGCCTTGTTTGTTCGCTTTGTTTCGTTTTTTGCAAGCGAGGCGCATAGATCAATGCTTTCTCTTTGCAGGTGTCCAGACAGTCAAAGCAGTTTACGCACCGGCTATAATCAATCATTCCTGCCTTACTATCCATGCACGAGGCTTTGCAGTAGGTGGCACAGTTGCCGCAGTGCGTACACTTATCGGCATCAATCCGTATCTTAAAGAACGAGAAGCGACTGAGGAATCCAAGCACCGTACCTACCGGACAAAAGGTGTTGCACCACGTGCGACCGTGCTTCCATGCCAACACAGCAATCAGTATCAATGTACCCAATGCAATAAAAAATGAGCTGACGCTTACCATTGCCGCATCGACCCGGTAGAACGTATAGTTGTCGAAGCTCGAAAAGATCGATTCGAGCAGGTTGTTAGCCTGTAGATAAACGGGTTTGAATACGTTGGTGGCTATACGGCCATACGCACTATATGGGTCGAGCAACCCCAATACTGCACCGAATCCGCTCAACGATGCCGCTAATACAATGACAACGATGCTCCACCGCAGTATACGCTTTGGGGGCGAGAACGAAAAACGCTTTCGCCGTTTGCGGTTACGTTTGGAGAGCCCGGTTACTATATCCTGAAAAGTACCCATGGGGCAGATGCTCGAACAATATACCCGTCCGAAGAGGAGAGTCAGGATAAGCAGCGCAACCACTATGCCGATGCTTACCGATAGCAGGGCGGGAATGAATTGGATATGTGTTATTACATGAAGTTGCCAAGGCAACACCCCGGCAAAATCAAGGAAGAAAAAGGTAAGGAGTGCCCATAGCACAACCGATAGGATAATACGTATTTTTCTTAACATTATTATATTACATCTTAATTCGCTTCACATTGAGTTTCTCGAGGTCCATAGTACCAATATTCAGGGCTTCGCCTTTGGCCAGATGGCCTACCGTTTCGAGTGGCATCTCGCGCACTTGATTGAAGAACTTGGCTGCTGCCGTATCTACTGCTACAATATCGGGCGAGAGGAACAATCCCTTTGCCACGACTACATCTGCCGCAGAGCGACCACGTGGTCCGTTGGTTTTCATGATGCGGTAAGCATCTACCACGTTGAGTACGGCTTTCTTTTGCATGGAGCAGACATCGGCAATGCATTGTTGCAGATCGTTCTGATGAAAGTAGCCGCGATCCCACACAATGCCCATGTGATTCTTCATCGAGATGGTGAGGTTGGCTCCGCCGTGGTTCTTCAATACCGGTACATTGATCCATACATCGCTGTTGAGAATGGCTTCGTGCACCTTGGTCGATTTGAGACTCTTGCCTGCCGGAAGATTTACCGGACGGTAGTACGATTCCAGATGTGCCGGCATCATCTTTGCCCCCGCTGCTTTAGCGGCTGCCTCAATGCCGCTGTTCTTATAGCATTTCTGCCAGTCGTCGCAGGTATGGTCGAATACAATTACCTCTTTGGCTCCGGCAGTAAAGCATTGCTTCACTATTTCGCCAACCAGTTTGGGGTTGGTGTTTCCGGCCAGTTCGGGCACTTTGTCCCAACCGATGTTGGGCTTTACCACTACCTTCTGCCCGGGTTTAACGAACTGCTTCATCCCTCCCAGCTCAGCTATGGCTCTACGAAACATCTCTTCGGGTTCGCCACCCATCACAGCTACCAAGTCGGGCTTTCCACCGGCTTTGGTGGCTTGCGTCAAAATCTCCATCGCTTCCGATCGCTGTATGGTCATTGCCGCACCTGCAATCGCTACTGTTTTTAGAAAATCTCTTCTATCCATCTGTTCGTATTTGCTATTATAAAAGTTGTTTGATACACATTGTTATAGAATCCAGGGAAACTTGAAACAAGACTCGTCGAAGAGCGCATAGTCTGCCGTTCCGTTTACTGCAAAGGTTTTGATCACTGCTGCCTCTTTCATCAGTTCGCACGCCATGCGAATGGTTGCACCGGTCTTAATCCGGTCGTCGACCAACAGTATTTTTTTATCCTTTACCTCAAAATCAACGGGTGTCAATAACCGTGGAGAGTCGTACTTCGGTCGCTGATACTCGTCTCTGAGGTTGATGCGTAACAGCTGAATCTCTTTTTGTAATCGTTGGTTGATGATACCTGCCGGAACAATTCCTCCGTTGGCAATGGCTACAATGAGATCGAACTCTTCGTTGAAACGAATAGTCCGAAACCGCTCCAGCACTTCGTTTAGTGTTCTGCCCATCTGTCTTTAGATTTTAGCGATGGCTTTCAAGACAGCATACCCGCCAAACCACTGAATGAGCATACCGGGGATGCCGATCCGGAAGTCTTGCATAGCTATATAGAAGTTATCTACCCACAACCATTCGAAGATTGTGCCGAGTACTTGATAGGCCAACACGACAGACAGGAGAGTCAGTAGTGAGATTTGTTTGCTGTACTCGGCAACCAATGCAGCCGCACCTGCCAATAGAGCCGATTTGACCAGAATAGCCGGCAGTACTGCCAATGCAGGCATGGCAAACAACAGGTGATTCATCAGTGGAGAGAGTATGCCGGTAAGCAAACCTACCCGAAAGCCGTATTTATAGCTCGCAATGAGTGTGAAAAAATAAATAGGAAGAAGGGTAGGGCCACCATAGGGTGTTAGGTGGCACAATTGTGGCAATGCGAGATTGCCTGCTATGAATAGCAATGCAAAGAAATAGGTTCTTACATTGCTATAAGTTAACGAATAAAGCTTAGTGGTTGTTTCCATTTTATTTCTGTTTTTAATGGTTGATTAGAAGGCTGTGCCGATAGGGCACAAGGGCTAACTTTCGCAAAAATAGGGTAAAAACTTTAGATTGTAATGCAATATATATAAAAAAGTCGCAAACTCTCATCGAATTTGCGACTTTTTCACGAAAACAGAATCATTGATGGCTATCGTTTATTCGAATGGATTTTCAGGTTTTCCCATGCTCTTATTGTCGGTATAGTCCAGATCGTACCCCGTGGCTCGTGTCACACTTATGTCATTCAACGTTCGTTGAAATATCTTACTCGGTATGAACAAGCTGCGTTTGCCCAGTATGTTGTTGGGTGTTATGTGATCACGATACGAAGCTATCATGATAATCTTGTTTCAAAGTGAACATTCAATAAGGGTATCATTTTATAAATATATAAAAATCAGATGATTTTGACAATTTCTTAGGCTGTCTTTTCTGTTTCTATCACCTTTTATGGTGATTGATTCGTGTATTATACCCTTGAATAGGTATTGTGCCACCCGGTTGACAGTTCTAACTTTGTAGCCGACAAAAAATATTATATCAACCGATTTTACGTATGAAAAAAAATTGTATCTTAATGCTATTAATAGCTTGTATGCTTCCTGTAACGCTTTATGCTAATGATGAAATAGAGGATAAATCTCCCTCTATTCGGGGAGTTGTATTCGATGAAACCAATAATCCGTTGCCGGCAGCAAGTATACTGATCGAAGGCACCACTTTTGGCAGTACTACCCGTAATAACGGTCGCTTTTTTATAAAAGACCTTCCGAAAGGAACCTATCGTGTGAAGGCCAGCTTCGTAGGCTATGCCTCTCAAACTAAAACAATAAACTTCAATGGTCGCAATACCATTAATCTGACCTTCACACTGTTGCCGGATGAGAATCTACTCTCTACTATTGAAGTATTTGGCGAACGCCATACACAGCCCACTAAGCTTGATATTGTGACGCGTATGCCGTTGCGTCCTAGTGAGCAGATTCAGAGTATCTCGGTTATCTCCGACAAATCGATAACGGAACAGGGTGCTCTTACGGTAACCGATGCGGTCAAAAACGTGCCCGGCGTAACGCTATTCGGATCGTATGGTGGGGTGCGCGAGAGTATGTCTATTCGTGGTTACAGAGGTGTGCCAATTCTGAAAAACGGTGTGCGGATTGACTCCGATTTTCGTACCGGTTCGGCTCTCTCAGAGATGCAGGGAGTAGAGAGTGTACAGGTCGTTAAAGGTTCTGCTGCTGTAACTCAGGGTGTTGGCAACGATTTGGGTAGTGCCGGTGGAGTAATCAATGTAGTGACCAAAACACCCAAGTTCGTAAACCAAGGAGACGTAACCGTACGGGCGGGTAGTTGGGGCTTGCTGCGCCCGACCTTCGATGTACAGACGGTGCTCGACAAGAACGACCGTGTTGCCTTTCGTATGAATGGTGCCTACGAACGTGCAGATAGTTACCGGGCAAAGGTTCACTCGAACAGAGTGTACGTTAACCCATCGTTCGAATGGCGTCCCGACGATAAAACGTCGATTACACTCGAAATGGATTACCTGAACGATAATCGGACCCCATACACAAGCTCTGTCAACCTATCGGCAAGTACTACCGAAGACTTGTATAAAATGCCCTACAATAAATTTCTTGGTTTCGTGAATGATAATGTAGAGAATAAAACCTTGACCTATGCTGCCCGCATCACTCGTCAGTTAACTGATAACTTTAGCTTGCGTGCCGCCTATTTCAACTCTTCGTATAAAGTAGACAACACTAGTACTTCGGTAAAAACGGTAGTTAATAAGGAATATAACCGTCGACAGCGCAACATTTCTCGTTCACTTCGTGATGATAAGAACTCAACTTTCCAGCTCGATTTTACTCAAGTTTCGGATTTAGGCTGACATCCTAATTCTAGACATAAAAAAAGCTTTGAGACTTTCCGTAAATCTCGGAAATTTAGTAAATTAGCAGTGACCAAACAACTAATTAACCATTCTCAAAGCCATGAGCAAAATTACTAAAATTCCGTCAGAAATCCGCAATATTTTGAGTGAAAAACGCCGTTGCTCTGTGATGGACTCATTTTCAGGACTGTTAGAGTCTCTTCATCTTGACAGCCGTTGTCTTGGAGGGAACAAACGTGAAAACTGTCAGTTGACCAATCTTCAGCTGTTTCAGATTCTTGTCCTGATGCCGTTTTTCGCCATAAAAGGTTTTTCCCATTATCCTGATTCGGCTTTAAGTCGAATGTTCGGCGGCAAGAAGGATGTCTTGTATTCGTTTATGTCACATGATAATATCAACTGGCGCAATCTGATATACCGCATTGTTGTCAAGCTGATAGCCAAAGTGACTAACCGTCAGGATTTCAAGAAGAGTCATCTTCCTGTAGTACTCATCGCTGATGACTCTGACTTGCCTAAAACCGGAATGCGTATGGAGTCTATCGGCAAGATATTCTCACATGTTCATCAGAAATGTATTCTTGGGTATAAAGCGCTTATGCTGTGCTGGAGTGACGGGCGCACCCAGTTTATGCTTGACTCATCTCTGCATGGAGAGAAAGGCAAGGTAGAGGGTAAGGAACAGGGGTTAAGCGCAAAGCAACGACAGAACCGTTATAATAGGAAACGAGATGAGAACTCCCATGTGGCCAAACGTAAAGAGGAATATTTCATGAGTAAGGGAAAGAAACTCATTGAAATGGTCAGACGCGCCATCAAAGCAAAGATTCCTTTTGAATATCTGCTTGTTGACAGTTGGTTCACTTGTTCCGGGCTTGTCGATTTCGTATACAACAGTCATAAGAAGTTTCACTTGTTAGGGATGGCAAAGATGGGTAATACCAAATATCTCACCAAAAAGTGGGGTGAACTGACGGCAAAAGCCATAATCAGTAAGCTGCTGGGCTCTAAATCTGTGATATACAGTAGACGGTACCGTTGCCACTATGCGTCGGTGGACGTGATGCTCGGTGGGCGCAAGGTGCGGCTGTTCTTCTGTCGCAGAGGAAAGAGAGAGGGATGGAAAATATTGCTGACAACCAATGTAAAACTTGATTTCTTGCGGGCATATGAAATCTATGCAATGCGTTGGGCTATTGAGGTTTTCTTTGCCGATAGCAAGCGATTGCTTAATCTTGCAGGATGCTCGGCAAGAGACTTTTCCTCGCAGATAGCGCACGTATCACTGGTTATGATACGCTACAATTTGCTTGCCTCGGTAAAAAGGAGTCTGGACTACGAAACAATCGGTGGGTTGTTCAACGATATTTTTGCCGGAGTACACGAACTGACTGTTATGGAGAAGATATGGGCAATCATATTAGAAGTAGTGGCAGTCGTGGCTGAACTCACAGGGGCTGATGAAGAGCAACTGATGATACAGATCATAGAAAATGACAGACGACTTGCAGCACTCCGAGCGTACGCTCAAACGGCTTGATTTCTAAATCCGAAACTTGAGGATTTTATAGGTAAGGATGTTTTTACCGGTTCAATTAAGCATACGTTTCAGGTAGGCTTCGATTATAAACAAACTACTTTGTCTACTACAGAATACGGTGAATTTACTATTGACACGATTGATGTGCTAGCCCCTACAATTTCGAATACGCTGCCACGTGCCATTCGCTTCAAGCCCGGAACTCCTGTCGTTTCAAGCTCATCGAGCTACGGTATCATGGCACAGGAGGTGATGACATTCAATAAATACCTGAAAGCTGTTCTGGGGCTTCGCTATAGCTACATTAGCAGCCTGGGCAATACGGATGCAGGTCCGGTTACAGGAGACGCTTGGAACCCGATGCTGGGAATTATGGTGACACCGATACGTAACATCAACCTGTTTGGGTCGTATACAACGACAACTAGCTTGCGAGCGGCTGCCTACCGGATGGAGAATGGAGATGAGATCGGTCCATCCGATACCCGCCAATTTGAGGTAGGTATCAAGTCTGACTGGCTGAACAATAGACTACGCTTTAATCTGACCTATTTTGATATTATCACCAAAAATCTCTCGTATGCTACCTACCGCGAGGGAACCACACAGCTGACCGGTTACTATGACAAGGCAGGTGATTTGTCTCGAAAGGGTATTGAGGTAGAGTTGACCGGAAGTATTCTTGAGAACCTGCAAGTGATGATGGGTTATGCGTATCTGGATACAAAATACCGAAACAGCCCTGCTTTTGAAGATGGATCAGCTCCAATAAACACACCGAAGCATACCGCTAATGCATGGGTGCAGTATTCTGTGCGCAAAGGATGGTTGAAACGTCTTTCGGCAGGTGTAGGGGTGTATTATGTGGGTGCACGCCCAGTAGACGATTTCGGTTTAAAACCCAACGGACATGGAAGTCTGATAGGAGCTAAGCCTTTCGATATGCCTGCCTATACTACTGTTAACGCACAACTTGGTTATAACCTGGGGGCTTTTACTGCTCGTGTTTATATGAACAATTTGTTTGATGCACTGGGATACAACTCGTATTACCGCGGCGGATATATCAACCAAATAGATCCACGCAATTTCTCAGCAGCAGTAACGTATGCTTTTTGATGAATAGATAATGAGATATATTAGTAGGAAAATTCATTTATGGCTCTCGCTCCCTGCGGGAGCCATAATTAGTATTATTTGCTTTACAGGAGCTATTTTAGTGTTTCAAGAAGAGATACTGTTTGCCATGGGGTATGAGAGCATACGTGACAGTCCGCTCATGGGAGTGATGAAGCTTCATCGTTGGCTGATGGATGACACGCGTACCATAGGAAAGGTTATCGTAGGCATCTCCACGCTTTTTTTTATTGCCATATTGGTAAGCGGAATGGCAGCTTATTGGCCTCGGAAATGGAAAAAGAAGCACCTGATAATGAAAAAAGGTAAAAACGCGTATCAAACCATTTACCGCTTACATGTCATATTGGGCCTTTACGCCTGTGTTATTTTACTGGTTTGTTGCCTGACCGGCCTGATGTGGTCTTTCCAATGGTACAGAGACGGAGTCGGTTATTTGTTTCAAACCGAGGTACAGCGCGGAGCACCCATTTGGAAAGTAGTGAAAGCCTTACACTTTGGTAATTATGCAGGCTGGTTCTCTAAAATACCAACCTTTGTAGCAGCTATCATCGGTGGATTACTTCCCATTGGGGGGTATTGGATGTACTTTTGGAAGAAAAAATAGCAATTAGATAGTTTTTAATCGAATTTAAGCGATATGTTTGGTTGTGTGCTTACTATTTGTTATCTTTGGTTCGATAATTTCACAGACAACCTCTAATCATCGAACTATTATGAACCAAGAACTACAAATGAGTCCCAACTTGTTGGTGGCAGCTATCGGAAAGCCATCTTCCGAGTTTACTAAAGCAGATATTATCGCTTACATTCGAGATCATCATATCAGCATGGTTAACTTTATGTATCCGGCAGCCGACGGAAGATTGAAGACCCTGAATTTTGTGATTAACAATGCCGCTTATCTCGAAACCATTCTTACTTGTGGTGAGCGCGTGGATGGTTCGAGCCTGTTCCCGTTTATTCAGGCAGGCAGTAGCGATCTCTACGTCATTCCCCGTTTTCGTACAGCCTTTATTGATCCGTTTGCCGAATTGCCTACGCTTTCGATGCTTTGCTCTTTCTTTAATAAAGACGGCGAACCGTTGGAGAGCTCTCCGGAATATACGTTGCAGAAAGCCTGTGCGGCCTTTACTCAGGTTACCGGCATGGAGTTTCAGGCGATGGGCGAATTGGAGTATTACGTCATAGCCGAAGACGAAGAGGTGTTTCCTGCTACCGATCAACGTGGCTACCACGAGTCGGGGCCTTATGCCAAGTTCAACGAATTTCGTACGCAGTGTATGTCATACATTGCTCAAGCAGGCGGACAAATCAAGTACGGACACTCCGAAGTGGGCAACTTTACGCTCGACGGTATGGTATATGAACAGAATGAGATCGAGTTTCTGCCCGTACGTGCGCAAGACGCTGCCGACCAGTTGATGATAGCCAAGTGGGTGATTCGCAACCTCGCCTATGAACAAGGATATAATATTACGTTTGCACCGAAGATTACCACAGGAAAGGCAGGTTCGGGAATGCATGTACACATGCGCCTGATGAAGAACGGGCAGAATCAGATGCTGAAAGAGGGCATACTCTCCGAAACGGCACGCAAAGCCATCGCAGGTATGATGGTGCTCGCTCCGTCGATTACCGCCTTCGGCAATACGAATCCTACCTCTTATTTCCGTCTGGTTCCTCACCAGGAAGCACCGACCAATATCTGTTGGGGCGATAGAAACCGTTCGGTATTGGTGCGCGTTCCACTGGGATGGTCGTCCAAAGCTGATATGTGCGCATTGGCCAATCCGTTGGAAACAGACAGCCACTACGATACTACACAGAAACAAACGGTCGAGATGCGTTCGCCCGATGGTTCGGCCGATCTTTATCAGTTATTGGCAGGGTTGGCAGTAGCTTGCCGTCATGGTTTCGAAATGGACAATGCTTTGGCTGTGGCCGAGCATACTTATGTTCAAGTCAATATTCATCAAAAGGAGAATGCCGACAAGCTGAATGCATTGAAGCAACTGCCCGATAGCTGTGCTGCTTCGGCCGACTGTTTGCAAGAGCAACGGCAGATATTCGAGCAGTATCAGGTATTCAGTCCGGCTATGATCGATGGCATCATCAACAAGCTACGTTCCTACAAGGATGCCACGCTTCGAAGCGATGTGCAGAACAATCCCGAAGAGATGCAGCTATTGGTTGATAAATATTTCCATTGCGGATAATGTTGCTGATCCATTTGTCAGATTAAAAGTTCCTGCCTATCTTTGCGCCCCTTTTTAAAGCAAAGACAGACCATGAACTTGAAAAAATATGCGTGCGGACTGGATTTCGGAACCTCTAACTCCGTACTCTCCATTACCGACACAGAAACCAGAAAAGAAATTTTCTCCTGTAGCGAAAGCTCCATCCTCTTTTTCCCTCCGGTTAGCGACTGGACGTATTATGTAGGAAAGGAAGCACATAATCATTATGTAAAGTCAGAAATGCAGGGTCGTTTGCTGAAGTCAGTGAAGACCCTGCTGCGACAGGACAAATTCATCTCTACCAACATCTATGGAAAGAAGATGACTCCCGAGCAGTTGGTCACCTGCATCATCGGCCATTTGAAACAGAAAGCGGAAGCATTTCTGGGGCAAGAGATAACCGATGTTGTGCTGGGTAGACCAGCTATCTTCTCCGAAGATCCCAAACAAGAGGCTTTGGCTGTGAAGCGCTTGATGCTTGGTGCACAACAGGCAGGCTTCAAGAACATTCGTTTGCAGCTTGAACCCATAGCCGCCGCCTTCTCGTACGAAGAACAGCTAACGAAGAGCGAGAATGTACTTGTGGCAGATTTTGGCGGAGGTACTTCGGACTTTACCATCATGCGCCTTTCGCCCGATAAACGGGGACAGGAGAATAGGGCGGAAGATATTATCGCACACGGTGGTGTGTACATTGGTGGTGATATGTTCGACTCTGAAATTATGTGGCACAAGATTACACCCGGGTTGGGTAGGGGAGTTACGTATGAATCATACGGCAAAGAGATTGAAGTTCCCACCTCGCTATACCGCGAACTCAGAAGTTGGGAACGCTCCTTTCTGCTCAAAGAGAGTAAACTGCGCCGCTCAATGGATAGTTACTATGTCTTTTCGGGCAACAATCCCCGGATAGACAATGCTCGCGTACTGATTGATAACAACCTCATTTTCTCTCTTTTCAAAAAGATTGAGAAGGCGAAAACCGATCTTTCCAATCAGACAGAAACGTTCATCGAGTTCTCCAAAGAGACCATCGAAATTCGGGAATCGTTCAATCTACCCGAATTTGAAACCATCATCTCCCAACATACCAAAGAGATAGAGCAATACATCCTGAATCTATTACAATCGGTATCTTATGGTACAGACGATATCGATGCGGTGTTTATTACCGGAGGTAGTAGCTTGGTGGTTCCTGTCCGGAATATACTATACCGTATTTTCGGCCAGGATAAGATCCGCACGGGTGACACCTTCAATAGTGTTGCATACGGACTGTCTATCAGCAACTAACCGGTCTTTCCATTAATGGCTAATCGCCCTGTTTCATTTAGCAAAGAATACTGAACCATTTATAGTATGAACTGTTGTACTTTCAATCACTTAAAAACGTACAATTATGCTTCATCTATTATCAGTCTTCTTTGTATGCTCTGGCATTTTTATCGCCATCATCGTCGGTATGGATCTTCGACGGAATAAACAATCCATGAAAATCATGAATGCAGTATGGGTGTTAACTGCACTTTGGGGTAGCTATCTTGCTTTGTGGGCTTACTTTAAATTTGGCAGAGAGTCAATGGAGATGGGCAATGGCATGGCAAAGGCGGATATGAAAATGGACATGAAGATGGATGGCTATATGAGGATAGAAGGCGGTACAGAAAAGAATGTGCCTGTCAGTGATACACCCATGGGGGATATGTCTATGAGTAGCATGGCTATGGATGATACCTCTATGGATGATATGCCTATGGATGCCATGCCCATGGGTATGGCAATGGGGCCTAAACGTACAAAAAGCCAGTCTATCGCTTTGTCGGCTTTGCATTGTGGTGCCGGTTGCACCTTGGCTGATATGATCGGCGAATGGGTTACATTCTATGTACCTTTTATTATTGGCGGAAGTCTAATTATTGGCGGTTGGGTGTTCGACTTTATATTAGCCCTCATTATTGGCGTTTACTTCCAGTTTTATGCCATCCGCGAGATGCAGAAAATATCTGCTGCCGATGCATTAATCAAAGCGTTCAAAGCCGATTTCTTCTCGTTGCTCTCGTGGCAAGTAGGAATGTATGGCTGGATGGCTATTGTTAACTTTGTGCTTTTCAAAGACGGAGGAATAGTCAAAGATGGTTGGACTTTCTGGTTTATGATGCAGATAGCTATGCTTTTTGGCTTCGTTTGTGCTTATCCGATGAATGCATTGCTTATCAAATTAGGGGTAAAGAAGGGGATGTAAGATCGCGCAAACAGTTATTTTATGGTTATATACAAGAATCCCGCTTATTCGTTTGGATGAATAAGCGGGATTCTTGTATATAGGTATTCTGATTTCTATCAAGTAATTAGCGTTTCCATTGTATCAGCAATGCATTGTTTGTATGACCCAAATTAGTTTTGTACCAATCTGTTGCCTGTTTTCCTCCGCTTTGCACCCAATCGGAAAAGCGAAGATAAGCAGCACGGAAATTAGCCTTTTCAATAGCGTGTCTCGCTTCGTAGGGAACTTTGATAGCCCATACCAAGTTACGATCAGTGCAGTAGGGTTCATTCGGGTGAAGTCCACTCATGCTATAATCATACTCTTTAACCACGGGTTGATATCCTTTTGTATGTATCTCCGTATTTTTGTCTTTGCTTATTAGAAAGAAGTCTACAGCGGGTTCTTGAAGTTGAGCAGGGTCTACTGGTTCTTTAAAGTTAAAATCGACAGTGATTTGGGTTGTTTCGCTTCTTCGGGTCACGAACCCCGGTTCAGTATTTAAGAAAACGCTTCCAGGTATCTTATTCGGATTTTTTGTGCCGTTTTCTAGTTCAAATGCCAATTCGTTGGATCTACTGTCCAAAATATTTAGTTTGACTCCGGGAGTTGGATTGTTTACAACAGAGAGCAATTTAACACTGCTCATGTCAATCTTATCTTTATTCAAGCCTGCTAGTCTAAAAGCAGGATTATAAGGAAGTGTTCCTCCAACAGCGTATATATAGAGAGAAACACGCATATTGGTAACATAGCCGTTAGACGCTTGTTGCCCGGACAGCATAATTTGATACTTCGCTACAAGATCATTGAAGTCAAAATCGCCTGTTTTGGGAAACATATCTTCAAAAAGAATCGTTCCCCATTTAGATGGATAAAGCAAACTGATGCTATTGCCGCTACCAGTACGGGTTTGTGCCAATGCTTTGCTATCTGCTGGAAGCTCAAATATCACTGTTTTATTTTCTACAGAGGCAGATATTGACTTTTCCTTATCTTGCGTATCGGTGTATTTTAAGTAAATGACCTTGGTGTCTTTAGGTAAGCTTAATACAACTGGTGCATTACCTAGGCTTGCCGTAAATTGAGCAATTAACTCCTCTTTGCACGCTTCATCCGAATAGAGAGAGACCTGGGATGCATGGAGGGTACGGACAGTACAATTCACTTGTTGAGACATTACCCAATCAAAATCAGCCGGAACAACCATATCGGCCACTGTTGGTTCTTTTTCTTGTATCTTTGTTGGATCGTACAGATTTTTTTCACAAGAAACTAATAACATCATTCCTAATAAAGCGAAACTGAATAATTTTCTTTTTTGCATGTAATCTGCTGTTTTAATTATTTATCTTTTTAGCTGGTGCAAAGATCGCTATTATTTGTCTATTAAACAAGAATAGTTGCATATTTTATGCAACTATATCCTACTATTGTGTACTTTTTCAAGTTTCTGAATCTGTTCTTTTAGTAATTTAGGCACATCCGATGGTTCCTTGGCTACCCGTACTCCAGCACCTTCAAGTGCCGTAATCTTATCGGCTGCAGAACCCGAACCGGTCGAAATAATCGCACCTGCGTGTCCCATTTGTTTTCCTACAGGAGCCGATCGTCCGGCTATGAAAGCAACAACAGGTTTAGTAATATGCTTTTGGATATAATCGGCAGCCAATTCTTCTGCATTGCCTCCGATCTCTCCAATCATTACGATTGCATCTGTGTCAGGATCTTTCTCGAATCGTTCAAGCAAATCAATAAAATAGAGCCCGACGACAGGATCTCCACCTACACCGATGGCAGTCGACTGTCCCATTCCATGTGTTGTTAATTGATACACAATCTCGTAAGTCAAAGTTCCGCTGCGACTGATGATACCAATGTTTCCCTGCTTGAATATTTTTCCCGGCAGAATACCCGTCAAACTCTTTCCCGGAGAGATGATTCCCGGGCAGTTGGGACCAATTAATAAAGCTCCTTTCTGATGGGCAAAGTGATATGCTTTGATTACATCGAGGGTAGGGATGCCCTCGGTAATACAAATAATCAAAGCAATACCTGCATCGGCAGCTTCCATTATGGCATCAGCAGCAAAACGTGCCGGAACAAAGATGATAGATGTATTTGCCTTTGTTTCCTGTACCGCCTCATACATGGTGTTAAACACGGGAAGTGTATCTATTTTGCTTCCTCCTTTGCCCGGACTGGTACCACCTACTACGCAAGTGCCATACTCTTTCATGCGAAGGGCATGGAAAAGGCCGTCTCGTCCGGTAATCCCCTGCACTATCAGGCGGGTGGATTGATCTATTAATATGCTCATATAGATTTGTTTTTTAATGATTTAACCGCCCATGATGTGGCTTCGTTCATGGTTTCGGCCACATGAAAGCGAGTGGACGTACGTAGAAGTTCGCGCCCTCTTTGTTCATTGGTGCCGGTAAGGCGAACAATGATCGGGATATCGGTATCCATTTTCTCGAAGGCTTCGAGAAGTCCCATGGCCACATCATCACAACGAGTAATACCTCCGAATATATTGATGAGTACTACTTTTACCTGCTCGTCATGCAGCAATATCTTCATGGCTTCGATTACTTTTGCCGGATTGGAGCTACCGCCTATATCCAGAAAATTGGCGGGTGTGACCCCATAAAGTTTAATCATATCCATAGTAGCCATGGCCAAACCGGCTCCATTGACCATGCAACCTATTTCGCCATCCATATGTATATAGCTGAATCCCTTCTCTTTGGCAGATGTTTCTATTTTCTCTTCTGCGGTAGGTTCGAAAAGTGTATGTATGTTGGATTGACGATACAGCGCATTGTCATCGAACAGCATCTTAGCATCAACTGCCACTAACTGCTCCTCCGCAGTGAGTACCAACGGGTTTATCTCGGCAAGCGATGCATCGCTCTCCATAAACAGTTTGTACAGTGATTGGATAATCCGGCTCATAGGGCCTGCCAACTCTATTCGGTCGAAATACACAAAAGCAAAACGACGAGCTAAATAGTCGGGAATACCAATGAAGGGATCAATCGAAAAGCGGGTTATTTTCTCGGGAGTATTTCGAGCTACTTCTTCAATATCAATGCCTCCTGAGTTACTCATGATGAGTACTACCGATCGCGTATTACGGTCGACGGTAAAGCTCAGATAGTATTCCGAAGCAATAGCAACCGCTTCGCTCAGTAGTACTTTTGTGACGGGAAGTCCTTTGATAGACGTACTCAGCATTACTTTTGCATAGTGATGCACCTCTTCGGGGTTGACAGCTAGCTTTACACCTCCTGCTTTGCCCCGTCCACCGGTCAGCACTTGAGCTTTAATTACGGCTTTGGGAAGTCCCATGCGGCGATAGGCAGCCAATGCCCCATCAGCTGTGTGGCATAATGCATGCTTTTCTACCGGTATCCCGTACTTAGCGAATAATTCTTTGGCTTGGTATTCATGTATTTTCATTAGAGAAATTATTGGATGGATGTTTCATAGAAAGCCTAACATAAATAGAACAAAGAACGAAGAGAGAAAGTTTATTTATCCATAAAAAAAGGCTCCTGTGTACAACAGGAGCCTTTTTAAAAAATCTTTTATTTATATGTGCTTACGCAATGCCATGAGCTTCTACTCCGGGTTCGATTTTCTTAACCAAACCTTGGAGCACTGCACCGGGGCCGCATTCGGTAAAGTCGGTAGCACCGTCGGCAACCATATTCTTAACGGTTTGCGTCCAACGTACCGAAGCTGTTAGCTGCGACATTAAATTCTTTTTAATTTCGGCAGGATCGGTATAAGGCAATGCATCTACATTCTGATAAACCGGGCATTTAGGAGTATGAATCTCAGTAGCAGCAATTGCAGCAGCCAATTCTACCTTTGCAGGGTCCATCAGTGGAGAGTGGAATGCACCACCTACCTTCAACGGCAACGCGCGTTTGGCTCCGGCAGCTTTCATTAATTCGCAAGCCTTTTCAATACCGGGGATTGATCCCGATATAACGATCTGTCCCGGACAGTTATAGTTAGCAGCAACACATACCTCACCATCGGCTGATATGGCTGCACAAATTTCCTCTACTTTATCATCGGCCAAGCCTAAAATAGCGGCCATTGTCGAAGGTGTAGCTTCACAAGCCTTCTGCATAGCCATGGCACGAGCATAAACCAACTTTAAGCCGTCTTCGAAGCTCAAAGCTCCTGCAGCAACCAAAGCCGAGAACTCACCCAGTGAGTGACCCGCTGTCATTTCTGGTTTGAAATCATCGCCCATGCAAAGTGCTGAGATAACCGAGTGCAAGAACACAGCAGGCTGAGTCACTTTCGTTTGGCGAAGGTCTTCGTCTGTCCCGTTAAACATGATGTCGGTAATACGATATCCAAGAATATCATTGGCCTTTTCAAATAGTTCTTTTGCTAAAGCTGAATTTTCATATAGGTCTTTGCCCATTCCTACGAACTGAGCACCTTGACCGGGAAATACAAATGCTTTCATCTACTTAGTATTTTAGTTGTTTTAAAAATCCGGGGTCAAAGGTAGGGATAATTTAGGAATTACAAATTACAATTCATAAATTATTGCGATGGAAGTGCCAAAGAGAACCATTCCCAGAGCCAATATTCAACTCCTTGGCTGCTGCAATTGATTGACTGATAAAGTGTTTTGATTTATCTATCGCTTCGTTCAACCGGCAGCCCTTTGCCATATAAGTAGCAATAGAAGAGGAGAGTGTACAGCCTGTTCCGTGCAGATTGCTACTCTCTATTTTGGACTCCTTATATACATAGGTGGTATTGTGTTCGTGCAACACGTCATACATTTCATCTCCATTCAAGTGTCCACCTTTCACCAATACTGCAATGTGGTATTTGTTCGATAATTTTCGGGCAGCTTTCTTCATCTCCGCCAAAGTGGTGGGTTTGTGTCCCGTTAAGGTAGCTACCTCATCCAGATTGGGTGTTATCAGATGAACCAACGGAAATAGTTCGTTCTTTATTTGTTCAACTACAATATCATCCATCAATCTTCGCCCGCTGGTAGATACCATAACCGGATCATATATCACGCAGGAAGGATGATATTTTTGTAAGCAATCCACTATTTCAGTAACAACTGTACGGTTGCTCACCATACCTATTTTAATGGCATCCGGATGCAGATCGTCCATAACAGCCTCTATCTGTCCGCGTACTATTTCGGGGGGGATGGCATGTACATCCTTTACTCCCCGAGTGTTTTGTACGGTTACTGCCGTAATAACCGAAGCAGCATAGCATCCCAATGCCGAAATCGTTTTGATATCGGCTTGTATACCTGCTCCACCCGAACAATCGGAACCTGCAATGGTCAAAATAACCGGATAACGTTTCATTTAGTGTTTTTAAGAATGAATGGCAAAGATAGAATAAATAACACAGACCTCAAAAACTCCTAGGTATTCTTACAGTCAGCAACCAGTCTGATATGTGGACCGTCACTCGACGGTTGGCGCAATACGTCCGGTAATGGAGATGTTTGTCATGTTGTATTTTAGTTGATGAAGAGAATGGAAAAAGAATCTAAAACGAACTCCCTAACTTAATATAATGATAGTGCTGGTAAACAATTCATTGTGTTTTTTCATTTTTAATATAAATGCTATCCGCACGTAAATATGCTGTTTATAATTATGTGCGAGGAGTTTTTTGTGTAAATATATGATTAAATATTTTGTTTATGAAAACCAAAGATCTGTTTTTTTTTATGGAATCGTTGATTCGAGTGCAACGAAGTGAACAACGGTTTGGTACTGCACATGTATATCAGAGCACCCTCAACCGAATTCGAAAATATGAACGAAGCAACAAAATGCCTTTTAGTAAACTCACCCGTGAGTGGATCAAAGGATTTGAAATTCAGTTAAGATTTGAGCAGTTGAAGGAGAATTCTATCTCGACTTATTTACGTATGCTTAAGGCTGTTTATAATCAAGGAGTAGATCGCGGGCTAGTAGAATATGCACCTCGTCTCTTTAAACACGTATATACTGGTGTAGATGCCAAGCGTGACCGTAGTCTGGAGCCTGAGGCATTGCAAAAGTTAATTAGCCCGACCCGCTACCTCAATACACGCTTGGAAACGACCCGATCAATATTTCTGCTCTTACTAATGTTGCAAGGCATGCCATTCGTCGATTTGGCCCATTTGCGTAAATGTGATTTAAAAGACGGAGTCATCGTGTACCGTAGACACAAGACGGGAATGGAACTCAGCGTCACAGTAGATCCTAAGGCAATGGCGATCATTGAAAAATATCAGCATAAGAATCCGGATTCTCCATATCTTTTTCCGTTTGTAACCACTTCAAGACGTGAAGGGTATCGGCAGTATCAAAATGCTTTGCGCGAATTTAATCAATCTTTGTCTTTTTTAGGTAAGCTATTGGGACTGAATACAGGGTTAAGCTCTTATAAAGCTCGACATACTTGGGCCTCATTAGCTAATTTCTTAGGATTTGATAAAAAATTGATTAGTGAGTGCATGGGTCATTCATCCCTGAAGATGACAGAAACATATTTTAAAGCTCAAGGAAATTCAAGAATTAAGAAAGTCAATCAAGGAGTAATAAACTACCTGATTGCTTCCTAATAAATAATAGCTGAAAAAGACGTAAGTAATTGATCTCTAGTGAAATAAAACGGTGTTACTTTGTAGGTAACGGATACGATAAAGACGCGGCAAATATAATAACTCTTTTCGAATTTAGGAAAAAAAATCATAGAAATTACAATAATTGTTAGTTCCCCCTCTTTGTAAGAGAGAGAAACTAGCTTTTGTGCAGGTACTGATGAACCTGTACGCAACCCGTATTGGCATGAAACGTTGTAAATATACGTTGTAAAGCCATAAAGTGTGTCTATTCCTGTTACCTACAAAGTAATGGATGAATAAATAGTTGAGAATGTAATTTGCATGATAACTACATATTCATTATCAATTTATGAAAAAACAAAAAAAGTATGCCTCTTATTGGCATTATTAGTAGCAGAAGTAGGTTCAATGAACGCACAGACCTCAGTAACACCAGACAAATACAAAGTGGAAACCAACTCCTTTAGTAGTATTTATCAGCGTAGGTGGCGTGGACGACATATTTTACAACGATGCTGCCCTAAGCAGAGCTGTTATTGTAAACGAATAAACAAGCGCGAAAAAAACGTAAATATACGCGTAAAGGAAAACAAGAGTGACGAAAAAAACAAAATGAAATTTAAAGAAAAAGACGAAAAAACTTTCAACGACATCAAAGAACAAAACGATAGACAAATTGTCAATTATTAATTTTTAAAACAAATTTTTATGAAAAAAAAATCAATTTTATTGAGCTGCTTATGTGCGGCAATGGTTTTGGGTGCATGCTCTGAGAAGAACGAAGTACCTGTTAATGAGAATACTGAAAAATCAAGTTTAACCATTAAATTAGCTCTTCAAAAGTCCGATAAGACAACAAGAGCTGCGCAGTCTACTGCCATTCCGGTTACTTCATGGAGCAATATCAAAGATGTGCAATTGTTTTTGTACGATGCCTCTAATGTAGTACGTTACTCGGATGTGATAAAGCCGACTGCTGATCAAACCACATTTACCTACACAGATGTGCCTGTCGGTAATTATCAGGTTGTATTGGTGGCTAATACCCAAGTGGATAATGCGATTGCCACCTCTCTGGATGGTGGAACTACTCTGGCTGAATGGACCAAATGGAATGTCCGTCAAAAATCTGCTACAGGATTGCTTATTAAGCAAAAAATGGGCACATTCCCCGCTGATGCTGCCTCTGCACTTTCTGCAAAAACAGCCTACGTAGAACCATCCGAAGTGTTTATGGGAGAAGCAACTAATGTCACTATCTACGCCAATGAAACGACTATACTGCCTCCTGTTGCTCTGAAGAGAGAAGTCTCATTGATGCGTTTACGTCTTGCTGTAAAAGGAGGCGAAGGTACGGTTAATGATAATATTGATAAAGGTGTAGACTTTTCACAAGGTGCATCTATCATGATTCACCGCTTGCCCGACAACCTGAAGTTTTTGGCAGGTGAGGCAGGTGGTGTGAGCAGTACCTCCACTACTAACAATATTCTATCGATTCACGAAGGTAATACTGCAACCCCTATCTTCAACACAGCTAATCCTACTACAGGATATACCCCTATGCTTATTGCAGACGACCAATTCACTTTGTGGAGAGATGTCATTGTGTTCCCGAATAATGGTGGCCGTGCTAACAATGCGTTAGTAGATGGCAAAGCTGCTCCGGCGCAACAGTACTTTGTTGTTATATCCGGTAAAGGTAAGATTGGACATGTATTGGCTGATGGTACTTCGTTGACAGCAGAAACAACGGTGTATTGGTCGGGTGTAGTAACGGATAACTTCTCTCCGAATGTGATTCGTGAAGTCAACTTGAGCTTAAAATCCGGCGGTACAACCCTTGTACCGGTAAATCCTACCGAATTTGGCGGTTTGACCATTACTGTAGGTGAGCCGGCAGGATGGGATAACAATATCGTTGAATCTACCCTAATTTTATAAAAAACTTATATTAAGTTTCGGGGGTGTGGGCAGTCTGTCTATCTGCACACCCCCGTTACGTTAATGAATAAAATATAGCGCATGAGACAAAATAAGCTTCTCATTGTATTATATACCTGCTGGCTGGCTTGCCTCTCACTCACTTCGTGTACTTATGATTATTTTGAAGACGAAACCAATTATATCGTATTCGTACCCGAAGTAATGAATAATACCGTCAGTGACTGTCGTGTAATGGTTTATAATGAAGCAGGCATGCTGGTGAAGGCTCGTCACGCCTCGTCTCCATTTGATAAAGACCCCCGTATTGCCAAAGGACAGTTTGCGTTTCGTCTGCCCGTGGGTGGTACTTATAAAGTATATGGCTACACCAACACCGACAGTCTATTGTTTACGGATTCGTCGTCTTTGGATCAAGCTGCTTTTAGGCTGTCTGATAATGTGTCAGGCAAGCAGAGATATAATCAGCCTCCTGACCTATTCGTCGAGAAACTGACCCCTTCGATTATCCGTCCTGGATATTTGTATGTAGATACGTTGCAGACCCAACGATACACGGGGCGTATTACGGTACGCTTCAGAAAGCTTCCCGCCTATGCTTCGCAGATAAAGAGTGTTCGGCTGTCTGCCCAAGGAATTGCCAGCAAACAACACCTCAAAGATGATACATGGCCCACACGACTGTCCGAGAATGATGTGATGTACCATCAGGGAGAGCTTGGGTCACAACCTGATCCCAATATGCTGGAGGTGGACTATCGTTACTTCCCTAGTATACAGAATGGATTTACGAAATTGGACCTGACTTTCCTTGATGCTGCCGGCAATACACTGAGCAGTATCCCGGTCGAAGTTGTAGATCCGAAAACCCAAGTACCCTTGCGTCTACTCAGTGGGCAACGCATTATTATCGAAATCGATTCGGGGTTTGTAGTGAATATATCTGTGGTAGGTTGGGATGAAAACATTCGGAGTGGAGATACCAACTTGGAATAAATAATAGAATGAAATAAAATGGAAATAAAATCAATGATACGCACTGTGGTGCTAGTAACTCTATTGGGGTGCTTTGCCATTGGTGCAGAGGCACAGAGCGTAAAGGTTAATGTACCTTTTCTGCTCACCGGTTCGCCCAATGTGGGTATAGAGATTCCCTTATCACGCCAACTCACCATTAATGGTGAAGTGTTGTGTATGCCGTATCTCTTTAAGAAGAATGAGGAGGTGTTTAGAGCCTTACAAAGCAGTATTGAACTGCGTTACTATGTTAATCCTCGTCACTTCTATACAAACGATTCGTGGGATGGTTTTTATGTAGGCCCCTATGCTATGTACGGTAACTTCAATATCGGGTTGCTGAGTAAAGGCGATGCTTCGCAAAGCTATCGCCGCGAAGGGTGGGGGGTATCTGCAGGTATATCTACCGGTTATAAATTTGCCTTCGGCAACCGCTGGGGACTCGATTTAAACCTGGGTTTGGGCTATGCTCACCTGCAATATGATAAGTTTTATCTGGGTGGCGAGTACATCCATTTCCCATTGGAACGAAAGAAAACAAAAAGCTGGATAGGCCCTACCAAAGTGGGGGTAAGTATGACTTATAACCTATTCCGTTAATCATACGGATTTTAAAAATAGGCTGATATGAGAAATAAAAAAATACAGGTTCTGGTAGTAATATTTCTAATGCTTATGCAGGGAAATACGCTCTGCCAGGCACAGGAGCACACGCTGAACCTAGTGGGTGAGCAGACACTTTCTCCATTGAAAGGGGATGTTTCCTTTACAATAACCCGATTAAAACTTAACACAGCCGATGCCGAGTTTTGGGTGGGCAATTATGGTGGAGAACTCTTTTATGCCCGAAGCTGTGATCGGTTTGTTAATGCAAGCAAAGAGTGTTTTCACCGTGTTCACTTTTACGAACTCAAGCCGGGAGCTTATCCCGGAGAATCAACACAAAAAGCACCTCGTCACGGTAACTACTTCCGTAGTATTCCGGTTGATATGCAAAGCGGTCCCGTCACCTTTTCGCCCGATAATCGTCAGATGGTGGCTACGGCATTCGCATACGATCGATTGCGGGTAACACCGGGAGAAACCCATGGAACGTTCTCCGGCTTTTGCACACAACTGTTTTATACCACAATATCGAATAATGGGCATCGGTTTAGTCCATATAAGCTGCTTTTCCCGCAAGAAGCGAACTACTCTTATGCACATCCTTTCTTTATTGATAATGGGAAAACGTTGTTGTTTGCCTCTGACAGGCCTGGAGGATACGGAGGTTTCGATCTCTATCTGTCGCGATATGATAAAGAAACAAAGACGTGGGGAAATCCCCAAAACCTAGGATCGGAGGTAAATACAACGGGAGATGAAATTTACCCCGTACTTTATCAAGATCGACTGCTGTTTGCCTCTAACGGCTTACCCGGATTTGGGGGGTATGACCTTTTCACTGCTCTTTTTGATAAAGGTGAAGTGCAGGAGGGTAGTATTGTTCATTTGCCTGCACCGGTTAACTCAGCGCACAACGATTACTCCTTATATCCATTGAGCTTGTACACGGCTTATTTCGTCTCCGACCGTAATCCGGTAACGAGGGATGATTTATATTACCTCCAAACAAATTGCGAGCTAGGATTGCGTGGCAAATCATCTACTGCGGTAGCTACCATTACCGAGTTTCCCGAGTCGCTTCCACCTCAAGAGCCTATACCTTCTGTGTCTGCTCCCGAAGGGTTGTTGCTGACACTTTATTTTGACTTTGATTCGGCCGATCTCACAAGTGAGTCTGTGGAGCGGCTACGCTATTTTGTGCTAGCTACGAGAGGATTACAGTTTGGCGAACTGATGGTTGGAGGCTTTTCTGATCGGATAGGAACACAAGATTACAATTATAAGCTATCTGCAGAAAGAGCCCGTACGGTATCTGCTTTTTTGCAGAACTACGGGCTGCAATGTCGTTTCAATATACGGGGATGGGGCTATATCGGATCTACCAATGAGAGACCCAAAGGTATATTCGATCCGGTTCGCCCTACTTCGGAAGGCGCTGATCAAATGGGAGTAGACCGACGTGACAGACGTGTTGAGATACACAATAACAGAATAGTTTACAATGAAAAAGAATAATCATGATAGCCCAAAAGATAAGATTATGGAGCATATTACTGCTCCTTGCAACCCATTGGGCATGTACCGATGGGAAAGAAGAAGCAGTTACAGAGACTAAGGTATATGCAAACTCGCTGACCTTCGGTATGATGGGAATGCGGTCGGAAGTGATTGATAACACGCAGGTTTATCTATTTGATGATACAGATAAATTTCGAGAAAAGGTATCCGACATTACCTATGGCACAGACCGTTTGTCGATGTTTGTGCCAACCGGTACGTGGAATGTATCCTTGGTGGCTGCCAATGAACCGATTACCGATAAACTAATCTCTCCTATTAGGGGTAAAGAGCGCAGTACACTCAAAATGTGGGAAACAGATGCTTCGGGAGGTGAGTTGCCATCAATGCCCGAGTTGCGTACTGCATTTGTGAATACGCAGACAGTTGTAGCCGGACAGGAAACTGTCTCTTCGGAAGAAGCTCTGCTATCGCGCAATGTAGCAATGCTCAAGGTTGTGGTAGCAGATGCCAGAGAACTAGACATAAATGGTATTCATTACCTTCGAATTCTAGGTGTACCCACTACTCTTAACTGGCAGGGACGCTTGTATCCCAGTGCAACAGCTCCAACCACGTCTGAAGTTCCCATGCAGGGGGTGTTTAGCTTACGCAAGCACGAAACGCTGGCCGATCATCAGCAGAGTGATACACTTACTTTTATAATTCCGGCGCATAAAGGAGTTGACTATTTGAGTCCGCAACCCACTGATACAACTACACAGAACTTGTACATCACCGTTGACATGGCTCTTCAGAATGGCAGTCGCTATCAAGTGTCTAAACCGGCAATGCTTCCGCGTGTACCTCGTGTCAACACGATTCTGCTAGCGCGACTTAATATAACCGGAAGGCTCAATGTGACCACCCAAGTGCTTGATTGGAAAGAAGTACCTTTAGAAGCCAACTTGATCCAAACGGTTCTCTATACCGATAAACCTTCAATAGGTTTGGCCTACAAAGATACGCTTATTGTCAATACAAATGCGAAAGACTTCACTGTAACCAAAGCTCCGGATGCTCCTTGGATAACTTCGGTCAGAAAGATAGAAGGCAATGCGGTAGAGGTAACTGCCGATGTAAACAGCTACGTCGACAACAGCCCACGTACCTCTTACATCCTCCTAAAGGCGGATAATATAACAAGAAAGGTAGAGGTAACGCAACGTCCCGACCGAGGAACGATAAAGATAGGTACCGGCAAACTGGTTCTGCATCCAGGCATACGAGAAAGGGGAACGCTCGATGTAACGAGTTTGGGTGGTAGTTGGAAATTTATATCTTCTACTCCCAAAGCAACTGCCAATGTTCAAAGCGGAGGCGTAGGAATTACCCCGGTAACGTTTACCCGTGTATCAACCTCTGATAAGACTCAATTTAACACCTACTACGGAGATGGAAAAGTGGTGGTTAAAAACACGACTACACTCGATACTGATACGCTGAACCTGATCAACGCTTACATTTATATCGAAAACAATAACGTGATCAATGTAAATGCACCGCTAGGAAGCAACCAAACTGCCGTTACCAATTCAAAAGATGTAATGGTTTGGGGGGGAAGTCGAAACCTTACCTTTACTTCATGGAGTACTTGGATACATCCGGGTATGACTTGGGACAGCAATACACAGGTTTTGACACTGACTACCGATCGCGATCCAAACGATCAATGGCGTAGAGGCTTTTTGGAGTATTATCATGCCGATGCCCCCGACTACCGGATAAGATCAATCGTGTATCAGAGCATATTCGAATCCATTCCCGAGTTTGATTATTTGTCCTTGAAATTTTCTTGGGGTGGATCTGATTTGAATGTTGCGGTAGAGTTTGCCGGGAATAACTTATCCGGTCTTAGCGGGCAAAATAATTCCACCTATGATAAGTTACCTGTCGGTGCAGGATTGCATACATCTGTTAACTATAATCAACAACTTTTGTTGCTATGGGCAGGTGATGCCAAGGCAGGAGAGGGAGAATCTGTCTATTTTAACGCCCCTGTATTGAACAATGACCCTTTTTCACTCGAAAAAGTAAAATTTGATATTTATGCTACTTGGAATACTCCCGGCATAGCACCTAATAAAATGAACTTTACTATGACTGCCTACAAAGGTGGTTCAATGGTGCAGAGCGGCACTAACTACAATAATAGTGGTGGTCAAAAGCTGTACGAGCAATCTTACTCGGTAACCATTACATCCACGCAGGGAGTAGAGACATACGCCACAGGCGGATATACGAAAGTGGCCACTGTTACGTATGATCGAGTAAAGCATACTGCTTTGGTGAATTTGCTGGCTAGTCCTTATTAAAGGTAAACATCCGTTTCCGGATGTAAAGTAACAGATATAAAGAACAAACAAATGAAACAATTATATAAAACGAAAACAGCAACAGGTTTATTGACCTATATTCTGTGTCTCCTCTTCGCCTCGTGTAACGGGGCCGAAGAGTACGAACCACAAGAGGCATCTGATGGCATGGTCAATGTTACCTTTACGGTCAATGTACCCATGCCCGATCAGGTAAAAGTTGGTACTCGGGCAGAGTCTCCCTATACGGATACGGATATTATAAACCTGTATTTACTTTTATACGATGAAGACGGAAATATGGTGGCAGATCCTTTTCTAATCGAAGAGTCTGACTTAACTACCATTCCCGGAGGCGTTAAGTTTTCGGTAAGCGTCCCTGCGTCGCCTGATAAACGTATTGTCCATCTGCTAGTCAATCCCTACCGGGTAAATGAAGAAGCTTTTCGGGGAGATTTTGCGTATTTCACATCTTTGATGCGGTTCCCCGAATCTTCTTTATCCTTTCTTTCGGTAGGCGAGAAAGGCGGATCGTACCAATGGAAAGATGAAGGGCGGAGTACATTACTCAACAATATGCTACCATTAGTGATGTGGGGGCGTATTGTACTCAACAACATCACTGTGGAGACTCAGGTAGATGGAATTAAATTATTGCGAACGTCAGCGAGTGTGCAAGTGATTAAAGGCAAAGAACTACCTGATAATGGATTGTCCGATTTTATTGTCACCGGGATGACAGCAACCGGTGTACGTACGCAGGGTATTGTTGCTGCGGCCGATTATCAATCTGAACCTGTAACCCCTACCGAACCACATGTGGATTTTTACTACGGTAATGACTTTTTTCCTTACGATCGAGCTTGGAGTGATGGTGCGGAGCCTGTTTTATATACCTATGAGCATTTTTCTAATGAATCGTCTTTTATGAGTGTGATTCTCGCTGCTACCTATAAAGGCAGGTTGGGTTATTATAAAATAGATATGGTCGATGCACAAGGTACACCGCTCAATATTGTACGTAACCATCGGTATATTATAACGATAATGCAAGTAAATGGCCCCGGATATGCTACTGCCCAAACAGCAGCAATTGGGGCCGCTTCTACTAATGTGAAGGTAGCGCTGACTGACGAAACCAATAGCGCACGCCTCGTCACTGATGGGCAGTGGTATATGGGGGTTAACCGTGATGGGTTCGATCTATATGGTGCTTCGATTAGTGGGCCAATAGCCACGGTCTATGCAAGTTCCAGAACTTTGCAAGCTAACTACGGCAGTTATACTGAACCATATACTGAGTTTGTTACCCCTATAGCCGTAGTACCCAGCGGTGTTGATTGGTTGGAGGTATCTCTTTCGCCATCGGCATACTCTACTTCCACTGTAAAAGGGTATGACTTGAATGCTGTCTTCAGTGGTGCCACTTCGCGTGTCGAGACTACCGTTCAGATTATTGCTGACAACCTCATGCAAGAGTTTTATGTGTCATGGAATCCATCCATCTCTGCGGTGAAAAATGAGAATGCCTATGTCATCGATTTAGTTGATGCGCCCGATCGAAACTGGGGAGTAAGGAGAGTCACCTCAATAGCAAGCAATGCCGTGCTGCATCCTACTCAGTCACAACCAACAGTTATACCCACTAATCTTCCCGGCGGGGTACCCGAACTCAGTAGTAAATACCATCCTGACGCCTATCTGCATGTGTATAATTGGTCTACGTTGTATCCTGCTGCAAACGCGATTCCTTCTCCCGCTTATTCTCCCCTAAAAAGTAAATTGGTGGAAGTCGACGTAACCGCTTCGCATGCCGGAAAGACATCAACTCGTCGGGTAGTCGTTTCTCAACGTATTGATTAACGAGTAGGTGTTGGCATTGCTTTTCTTTTCGGTAAAACGAGAGAGGGAAAGCCTGAATACTTTATTTTGACTGATACAGCCTAAATAAACTCACTGTCAGCAAACAAGAAAGTCCGCCTTATTGTTATAAATAAACAATAAGGCGGACTTTATACGAATATTCCTTATGTAAACCGTACCTTGCAAAAATAAAATCAACTAAAAGCAATTGAATTATGAAAGGTCAAGAAAAGAAAAAAGAAGTAAAGAAAGAGAAGTCGGACAAGACGGCCTCTAAGCACTTGAGCGAGTATCAACGTGAGAAGCAGAGTAAAAGTAGCTCCACATTGAACTTGATGAATAAGAACTAAGGAGGCAGGCTAGTTAGCCAACTTCCACATCGTTAAAAAAGAAGCTTGAGTGATAGCGACTAATTTATCCCAATTGAGTAGATCTGCATGGTCCGACGGTTGGTGATAATCCGGATGTCCATCGGTATGATACCATATAATTGGAATGTCATATTTCGCAAACGAAGCATTGTCGCTACCACTCACAGGCTTATCCCATGAACGATAATCGGGCTCCAAGCCTAATTTATAGCGTTGAATATCCTGTTTCAACCAACTTTCGAACTCCGGATGCGATTTTGTATAGAAATAAACCACATGTTTCGGTTTGTTCGGATTGTTGTTACGTCCTATCATGTCAAAATTAAGATAGCCTTTAATCTGTTTCAGAAAGGAACAGTTTTGTACAAAATAGGTAGATCCGAGTAATCCCTTCTCTTCTCCATCCCAAAAAGCAAAGATTACAGTGCGTTCGGGTTGTTGACCGCTCTCAAGAAACGCGCGTGCTATTTGCAACACAGCCGATACGCCCGAGGCATTATCGTCGGCTCCGTTATAGATGCGGTCGCCATGCAAAGCCATATCGATGCCCAAATGATCGAAGTGTGCACCTACAATGACGTATTCGTCGGTTCTCTTGCCGGGTATCATACCTAATACGTTGTTCATCGACAGACGTTGGTGCACACCTTGCTTTAATAGAGCGATAGAGTCGGGGTGTACCTGAAAGCGTCCGCGCTGCTGACGCTCTTTGCGGTAAGCCTCGAATGGTTGTAAATAGCTATTTCCAACGGGCTGTATGCCCCACATCTGCAAAAGCGAGCTAATGTATCGGGCAGCCAGGCGCGAGCCTTGAAAGCCGGCTTCCCGCCCTTCCATATCATCGCAAGCTAAAAAGTTTACTTGCGCTTCGGCTGTTTGCCGGTTAATACTTTGTAATCCTTTCTCAATGGGTGTTGATTGACAAAGGTGTAAATCGGTTTTCTGTGCGTAAGCCATGCTGCAAAATAAGCAGGCAGATAAAATAAAATGAGTTTTCAATTTCATTGTGTGTATTTGTTCTTTATTGCAAAGATACGTACTATAAAACGAATTATTTACTTTTTTTGCCCTACAATTGATAAAATGAAGTAAATCATGAAAATAAATAGCTGTTTATAGTTGGTAATTCAAATATAATGTCGTTCTTTGTGACAGTAAACAATTGAACGTTTTATAATTTTTCTTTTTTCGCATTTTTCTGTTGAATCAGATCTATCACAAACCTCTGTTGTTTCTAATTTTATTTATCAATTTTTATTTTTTTTATTTTATGAACATGTACATTGGAAACCTTAGCTATCGTGTTAAGGAAGCAGATTTGAGACAAGTAATGGAAGAATACGGAACAGTAGACTCAGTAAAGCTGATTATCGACCGCGACACAAAAAGATCTAAAGGATTTGCTTTTGTTGAAATGGCTAATGACGAAGAAGCTCAACGTGTTATCGCTGAACTGAATGGCGCTGAATACGAAGGTCGTCAAATGGTAGTGAAAGAAGCTCTGCCTCGTAACTAATCCATTAATTAAGGATAAAATAAAAGGGATGTATCGAAAGATACGTCCCTTTTTCTTGTACCCTATGTTTTAACAATGTTAATTGCTTTTGCCTGTATTTATCGTCAGCTATGCAAGAGTACGTAGTTTTGGTATCAAAGAATACGGATTCATTGATACCAAAACTACGTACTTAACACACCTTTAATACCGTTCTTTTGCGAGCAAATAAAAAGAAAATGACAGGTACTCGATTTCTGTAATATACATTGTTCGTAATCAGTGTATTGTGTGCTTCGAGACTCATTTCTATATCTCCTTCTTTTTCTTTGTATATCTTCCTCGTCTACACTATTTCGAGTTGCTCACTCAGGCATACTTGTGTATTTGTTAGCCTCGTTTATTGCATCACTTATGGCGGTATAAGTCAGCATAACGCTAAATATGTATGCTTCACAGCATTACTTTTTACTTCTTTTATATACAATGAAGCAAATGTTTTTGTAAATTTGCACCTTTAAAATCAAAGGGGTATCCCTACTTATAGTTGTCAATCGTAAAATCATAATAAATCCATGAGTAAGAGATTTACTGAATATTCGCAGTTTGACCTCTCGCAGGTGAACAAAGATGTGCTGAAGAAGTGGGACGAAAACGGAGTTTTCGCCAAAAGTATGACAGAACGAGAAGGTTGTCCTTCATTTGTTTTTTATGAAGGACCTCCCTCTGCCAATGGTATGCCGGGTATTCACCACGTCATGGCTCGCTCCATTAAAGATATTTTCTGTCGCTACAAAACCATGAAAGGCTTTCAGGTAATGCGTAAAGCAGGCTGGGATACACACGGTCTTCCGGTAGAGCTGGGCGTAGAGAAAACACTGGGCATCACCAAAGAAGACATCGGTAAATCGATTACAGTAGCCGAATACAATGCCGCTTGTCGCAAAGATGTTATGAAATTCACCAAAGAATGGGAGGATCTGACGCACAAGATGGGGTATTGGGTAGACATGGAACACCCCTACATCACTTACGACAATCGCTATATCGAAACCTTGTGGTGGCTGCTAAAGCAACTTTACAAAAAAGGATTACTCTATAAAGGCTACACCATTCAGCCCTATTCGCCGGCAGCAGGAACAGGATTGAGCTCGCACGAGCTGAATCAGCCCGGATGCTACCGCGATGTGAAAGATACCACCGTAGTGGCTCAGTTTAAGATGAAGAACCCTAAACCCGAAATGGCTGCATGGGGCACTTCGTACTTTATTGCTTGGACCACCACTCCCTGGACACTTCCTTCGAATACAGCACTTTGTGTAGGTCCGAAAATTGATTATGTAGCCGTACAATCTTACAATGCTTATACCGGACAGCCTATCACAGTGGTGCTGGCCAAAGCTCTGTTGCATACTCACTTCAACCCTAAAGCTGCCGAACTGCCTCTTGACGAATATAAAGTGGGCGATAAGCTGGTTCCTTTCAAGGTCATTGCCGAATACAAAGGTACCGACCTGGTCGGTATGGAATATGAGCAGTTGATGCCATGGGTTAATCCGGGCGAAGGTGCTTTCCGTGTGATTCCGGGCGATTATGTAACAACCGAAGATGGTACGGGTATTGTACACATTGCCCCGACCTTTGGTGCCGATGATGCCTTGGTTGCTAAAAATGCAGGTGTACCTCCGTTGCAACTGATCAATAAAAAAGGCGAGTTGCGTCCGATGGTCGATCTGACCGGTAAATTCTATACTTTAGACGAACTCGACGATACGTTTGTGAAAGAGCGTGTCAATGTGGAACTTTATCAGGAGTATGCCGGACGGTATGTGAAGAATGCCTACGACGACACCTTGACCGATCAGGACGAGACACTCGACGTAAGCCTCTGTATGATGATGAAAGCAAGCAATCTTGCCTTCAAAATAGAAAAGCATGTGCACAACTATCCGCACTGCTGGCGTACCGACAAGCCGGTGCTTTACTACCCGTTGGATAGCTGGTTTATCCGCTCTACTGCGTGCAAAGAGCGCATGATGGAGTTGAACAAGACCATCAATTGGAAGCCCGAATCGACTGGCACAGGTCGTTTTGGTAAGTGGCTCGAAAACCTGAACGATTGGAACCTCAGTCGCTCACGCTATTGGGGTACTCCGCTGCCTATCTGGCGTACCGAAGATAATACAGAGGAAATCTGCATCGAGTCGGTCGAAGAGCTTTATAATGAGATTGAAAAATCGGTTGCTGCCGGTTTCATGACCTCCAATCCGTACAAGGACAAAGGCTTTGTGCCGGGCGCATACAATGGCGAGAATTATGATAAAATAGACCTGCACCGCCCATACGTCGACGATATCATTCTGGTATCGAAAACTGGTCAGCCCATGAATCGCGAAACAGATTTGATCGATGTTTGGTTCGACTCGGGTGCGATGCCCTATGCACAGATTCACTATCCGTTTGAGAATAAAGAGCTGCTCGACAGTCACCAGGTATTCCCGGCCGATTTCATTGCCGAAGGGGTAGACCAGACACGTGGCTGGTTCTTTACTTTGCATGCCATCGCAACGATGGTCTTCGATAATGTGTCTTACAAAGCCGTTATATCCAACGGTTTGGTGCTGGATAAGAACGGTAACAAAATGTCGAAACGCTTGGGCAATGCTGTCGATCCGTTCTCGACCATCGAAAAGTATGGTTCCGATCCGTTGCGTTGGTACATGATTACCAATTCATCTCCTTGGGATAACTTGAAATTCGATGTAGAAGGCATCGAAGAGGTGCGTCGCAAATTCTTCGGTACACTCTACAATACCTATTCGTTCTTTGCGCTCTATGCCAATGTAGACGGATTCGAATACAAAGAGGCCGATGTGCCGATGTGCGAGCGTCCCGAAATTGATCGCTGGATTATATCTGTACTGAACACATTGGTCAAAGAAGTAGATACGTGCTATAACGAATACGAACCTACACGTGCCGGACGCTTGATTTCGGATTTCGTCAACGATAACCTGTCTAACTGGTACGTTCGCTTGAACCGTAAACGCTTCTGGGGTGGAGAGTTCACACAAGATAAGCTTTCGGCCTATCAAACGCTGTATACCTGTCTCGAAACAGTAGCCAAACTAATGGCACCCATTGCTCCCTTCTATGCCGATCGTCTGTATACGGACTTGATTACGGCTACCGGACGCGACCAGGTTGTCTCTATTCACTTGGCTCGTTTCCCCGAATACCAGGAAGCAGTGATCGATAAGGAGTTGGAAGATCGCATGAAAATGGCTCAAGATGTTACCTCTATGGTATTGGCTCTGCGTCGCAAAGTAAATATCAAAGTTCGTCAGCCGCTACAATGCATCATGATTCCGGTAACGGACGAGAAGCAGAAAGCACACATCGAAGCTGTGAAGGCATTGATCATGAATGAGGTTAACGTAAAGGATATCAAATTTGTAGATGGAGCTGCCGGTGTATTGGTAAAAAAAGTGAAGTGTGACTTCAAAAAACTGGGACCAAAATTTGGCAAACAGATGAAAGCTGTTGCTGCTTCCGTAGCCGAAATGTCTCAGGAAGCGATTGCCGAATTAGAAAAAAACGGCCGTTATGTATTAAATTTGAATGGCGAAGAAGCCATCTTGGAGACTGCCGATGTGGAAATATTTAGTGAAGATATTCCCGGTTGGTTGGTAGCCAATGAAGGAAAACTGACGGTTGCATTGGAAGTTACTATTACTGAAGAGCTTCGTCGTGAAGGGATTGCGCGTGAATTGGTCAATCGTATTCAGAATATACGTAAATCGAGTGGCTTTGAAATTACGGATAAGATAAACATCACATTGTCGAAAAATCCGCAGACAGATGATGCGGTAAATGAATATAATAGTTATATTTGTAACCAGGTATTAGGCATACCGCCTTTGAGATTGGCAGAAGAAGTGATAGACGGTACAGAGCTCAATTTTGACGACTTCTCCCTATTTGTCAATGTCGTAAAAGAATAATAAAAAATAATAACCTTTTAAACTAGTAAAGAAATGGCAGAAAAAACGAGATACTCGGATGCTGAACTGGAAGAGTTCCGCACCATTATTAAAGAAAAACTCGAATTAGCACAACGTGATTACGATCAGTTGAAAATGAGTTTGATGGGATTGGATGGTAATGATACCGATGATACGTCACCTACCTATAAAGTGCTTGAAGAAGGAGCGAATACATTGTCGAAAGAGGAGACGACCCGTCTGGCTCAGCGTCAATTAAAGTTCATTCAGAGCTTGCAAGGTGCTATGGTTCGTATTGAAAATAAAACCTACGGAATTTGTCGGGAAACCGGTAAGTTGATTCCTGCCGAGCGTCTGCGTGCCGTACCTCATGCTACATTGAGCATTGAGGCAAAAAATAATGGAAAGAAATAAATTAGTTATTCATTACGAGCTACAATTTGCAAGCAAAGCAGTATGTATATATACTGCGACACTTGTATTTGTAGCTCGTAATTCGTAACTTACAGCTTTATTAATAATGAAAAAAATACTCACGAAAGGACAAATTTCGCTGTTGATTATCTTCTCAGTGTTGATTATTGATCAGATCATCAAGATATGGATTAAAACTCATATGTACTGGCACGAAAGTATTCATGTTACAGATTGGTTCTATATCTATTTTACCGAAAACAATGGCATGGCTTTTGGTATGGAGATATTCGGTAAATTGTTCCTTACCACTTTCCGAATCGTAGCGGTAGCATTGATCGCCTGGTATCTGATAAAGATTATTAAGCGCGGCTTTAAAACAGGATACATCGTTTGTGTTTCATTGATCTTCACCGGTGCATTGGGCAACATTATCGATAGTGTATTTTACGGTGTTTTGTTTAATGAAAGTACACATTCGCAGATTGCCGGCTTCATGCCCGAAGGGGGAGGGTACTCCACGTGGTTTTACGGTAAGGTAGTCGATATGTTCTACTTCCCGATTATTGATACCAACTGGCCTACTTGGATGCCCTTTGTAGGCGGCGAGCATTTTATCTTCTTTAGTCCGATCTTTAACTTCGCCGATGCAGCTATTAGTTGTGGTATCATTGCATTGCTGTTGTTTTATAGCAAATACCTAAACGAGTCATATCATTCTATCGAATCAAAGTAAAAATAGGTAATGAAGAAGTTTTTTCGTATTCAGTTGTGTTGTGTTTTTCTAACAGCCTTACTAATGGTAGGTTGTGAGGTAAAGAAACCCGATAGTGTTATACCCGAATCTCAAATGGAAGATTTGCTGTATGACTATCACATGGCTCAAGCCCTGGGAGAAAACCTGCCATACGATGAAAACTATAAAAGAGTACTGTATACCGAAGCTGTATTTAAGAAACACGGTACTACAGAAGCTACTTTTGATTCATCACTTGTGTGGTACACACGCCATACCGAAATAATGGCCAAAATGTACGAAAGAGTTAGCAAACGCCTTCGGACACAACGTGACGAAATAAACCACCTGATTGCATTGCGCGATAAAAAGCCACAGATAACCCCTCCGGGAGATAGTATCAACATCTGGTTCGGGCGGCAATTGAATGTCTTGACCGGTATGCCACTCAACAACCGGATGACGTTTACCATACCCGCCGATTCTAATTTTAAGAAACGAGATACTCTTTTATGGGAAATGCGTTATCTATTTATCGAGGGTAAACCCGATACGGCACATGCTGCTATTATGGCTATGCAGATCGTGTATGAAAACGATAGCACCATTAGCAAAGTGAAACGTATTTTTGATTCGGGCATGCAGCATATTAAACTGTATTCGGATACGCTGGGTGCAATCAAAGAGGTGAAAGGATTTGTTTATTATCCGGCTGACAAGAAGCCCCGGACGCTACTGACCGATAAAATACGCCTCATGCGCTATCATTGTACCGATACACTGTCATCGGCCGCCAAGGACTCATTGCAGACCGATTCGATCAATGCCCATAAAGGAGATTCTGTAAAAACAAAAACAGGTATGCCTGCCGACTCGGCAAAGATACATCCCAGATTGCGCCCCGAGGAGTTGAATAAACGCAGCGATGAAATACGCCAAATCAAACCCGAACAAATTGAGACGGAAGAGCGTATCCAACAAGAAAGGTTGCAATTGCAGCAAGATCGCCGTACGCATCGCAGGCAACAGGTGGGTACGTCGAATAGACAACGAAATTAAACTTATTTTTATTCCCGCAATGAAACGTTTTGCATCACATTATCTGTTTGTACCCGATATGGGATTTCTCAAACAATACGTAGTCGAACTTGACGAAGGAAGGGTGGTGCGTTACTTTCCGTTGACCGAAGAGATAGAGTCGGTAGAATGGATGCCGGGAGTGATTGTATTATCAACAGAAAAAGCGGAAAAATACTTTTCCGCTTTTCTGCTTTTTCCTTTCGACTTTACGACCATGCAGCCTGTCGCCGAAACTCAGCGCAGACAACTGCGGTAGCTATGGCTACATTCAGCGATTCGGATGTTTCCCGCTCTATCGGATAATTAGGAATATACAATTTTCGATTAATCAACTCTTCTACTTCGGCACCAATTCCATTTCCCTCATTACCCATCACAATGAGTCCATGAACTGACAATGGCTGTTCATACATATTCTTTCCATCCAGAAAAGTCCCGTAAACCGGCATGTCGCCTAAAGATCGGATTAAGTCGGGCAGGGGAGTGTAATGCACTTTAACACGTGCAATACCGCCCATTGTAGCCTGAATGGTTTTCGGATTGTACACATCGACGGTATTGGGTGAGCAGAATATATGCTCGATACCGAACCAATCTGCTAGGCGGATAATGGTGCCCAGATTGCCCGGATCTTGCACATCGTCGAGAGCCAGGCATAGTGACTGCCGAACTGCTTCGGTATCAAATAAGTATTCGGGTTGTTCAAATACGGCAAGTACTTGCTGCGGCGTTTTCAACAAACTGGCACGCGAAAGTTCGTCCGATGTAGCCTTGCTCACCTCTTGTGCCGGAAGCACCGGGTGTTCTTTTAACCAATCTGAAGTTGCTGCAAGAAAGCGGCAAGGAAAACGTCCCAACAGATCACCTACCAATTTAGGCCCCTCAGCCAAGAACACTTTTTCTTCCTTACGAATCTTTTTTAGCTCTAACGAACGGATATACTTGATTTTGTTTTTGCTCAATAATGTCATAATAACTGTAATTTAGGACAAATCTATAAAGATATTCTCAATAACTCACGCTGTTTGCTCTATTTTCTACAGATTATTTGCCGGAGTAAGAAAAAGTGGTGTGTAAACCCTTATCATTTTATTATACGCTGAATGTGATGAATTAATCATAAATAACGTTTAATGGTAATAAATAGAAATAAAACACAAGCCATTTATTTCATTTGTTTGTTTTAAAAGAAGTATAGATTATTTATGCAATATAACTAATTTTTATTTTTAATGATTACTTATCCGAATGAATTATGGAAAAGAAGAATATTGGAGAACACTCAGGAAAAGTCTGGCATGCGTTGAGGGTAGTAGACAAAATTACGATTCCAGAATTGGCTAGAAAGCTTGATCTAAGCGTAGAAAGTATATCTTTGGCTGTTGGTTGGTTAGCCAGAGAAAATCAAGTACACGTCAGGAGAGAAAAGGGGATAATTACCGTATCGTCCATCGAAAAATCTGTTGAATTTAGTTTTGGATAATCCGATTCTACGATAATTGAAATTCATCTTTCTTGTGTAGCTTAAATATTATTCTCATATTTGCATGACGTATCGAATAATTTGATGCATACAATGTATGAGAAGAGGTTTTTTTTACACCATATTTTCTATTTCAATTCTATCATTGGCTTCGTGTACAGCTACTAAGTTTGTACCTGAAGGTGCTTATTTATTGGACGAAGTTAAAGTACATACGAACAACAAAGACATTAAACCTTCCAGTCTCCGGCCTTATATACGCCAGAATCCAAACACCAAATGGTTTAGTCTGGTCAAAACACAGCTTTATATTTATAACCTCTCCGGGCGGGATTCTACCCGGTGGTATAATAAGTTTTTCCGACGCATTGGCGATGCCCCTGTAGTCTATAGTGAAGCAGATGCACAGCGCTCGCAGGAGGAGTTGACCAAAGCACTCCAAAATATGGGTTATATGGGTGCAACTGTAAAGCATGTCACCGAGGTGAAGAAGAAGAAAATAAAGTTGGATTACGAGATTAATGCAGGGCGTCCATACACTGTTCGCTCATTGAATTATGCCATCTCCGATCCTCAAATAGCCGAACAAATTCAAAAAGATTCGGCACGTACTTTATTAAAGGAAGGTATGCTGTTTGATGTGACTCAATTGGATGCCGAACGGCAGCGTATTACCGATAACCTGCTTTCGAATGGTTATTTTAAATTTAATAAGGATTATATCAGTTACACAGCCGATACGGTACGTGACGCCTATCTGGTCGATTTAACGATGCATTTGCAGCGTTATAAGAGTCATCAAACCGACGAACCCAAGAACCATCCTTTATATCAGATAAATAAGATTAGCTTTATAGCAGACTATGACGTATTGCAATCATCGGCTCTGAGTAGCATTAATATAAATGATTCGGTTCACTATAACGGATTTCCTATATATTATAAGGATAAGCTATATTTGCGCCCCAAAGTACTAACCGATAACCTTCGTTTTGCATCGGGTGAACTTTATGACGAAAAGGCGGTACAACGTACGTATACAAACTTCGGACGCCTGCCGGCTTTGAAGTATACGAATATTCGCTTTGTTGAAACACAGGTAGGCGATACGACTAAGCTTAATTGTTATGTGATGCTTACCAAAAGTAAGCATAAATCGGTTGCTTTTGAGGTGGAAGGAACGAACTCGGCAGGCGATTTGGGAGCAGCTGCTTCGGTATCTTTCCAGCACCGAAACCTGTTTAAAGGGTCAGAAACTTTCATGATGAAATTTCGTGGTGCATACGAAGCTATTACCGGGCTACAAGGTGACTACCGTAATAATAACTATCTGGAATATGGTGTAGAAACGAGTGTAAACTTTCCCAATTTTCTTTTTCCCTTTCTATCCTCGGATTTTAAACGGAAAATTCGGGCGACGACCGAGTTGGGGCTGCAATACAATTATCAGGTGCGTCCGGAGTTCTCACGCACCATTGCTTCCGCCTCCTGGAGCTATAAATGGATACAACGGCAGCGTATTCAGCACCGCATTGATCTGATTGATATCAGTTATCTTTATCTGCCTTGGATCTCGGAAACGTTTCGTCAGGATTATGAGGATAAAGGACAAGGCGACATTTTTGACTACAATTATAAAAACAGATTGATTGTGCGAATGGGGTACAGCTATAATTATAATAGCATGGGAAGCTCATTGGTGAATAATACGATTACGACTAATTCATACTCTATTCGTGCCAATATTGAATCGGCCGGTAACTTGCTCTATCTTTTCTCAAGAGCTACGAGGCTGCGCAAGAATAGCGATGGAGAATATGCCATTTTAAATATTCCCTATGCACAGTATGTAAAAGGCGACTTTGACTTTGCGAAAAATATTAGAATAGACTATCGCAACTCTTTGGCTTTTCATATAGGCGTAGGAGTGGCAGTTCCTTATGGAAATGCTAAAACCATCCCTTTCGAGAAACAATATTTCGCAGGAGGTGCCAATAGTGTGCGTGGCTGGACAGTGCGCAATTTAGGTCCGGGAACATTCGCAGGCGATGGAAACTTCCTGAATCAATCGGGTGATATCAAACTTGATGCAAGTATAGAGTATCGTAGCAAGCTGTTCTGGAAACTGCAAGGAGCCATGTTTGTCGATGCCGGTAATATCTGGACCATCCGTAGTTATGAGAATCAACCCGGAGGTGTATTCAAATTTAATGAATTCTATAAACAGATAGCAGTGGCTTATGGCTTAGGCGTAAGATTGGATTTGGATTTCTTTGTGCTTCGTTTTGATGGAGGTATGAAAGCTATTAATCCGGTCTATAAGAGTGGCAAAGATCGCTACCCGATTACACACCCCGATTTCAGTCGTGATTTTGCTTTCCATTTTGCCGTGGGTTATCCTTTCTAAAAGAGATAAAAAAACTCCCATAACGTTGATTTCGTTTATACGACTATCAATGTTATGGGAGTAATGTATACGCTAAGAAAACTTATGGAAGGACGCTTAGCGTGCAGCAAACATCAAGTTATCCATGGCAACTTGACGTGCAGCCGTCATTCCTTTGGCATCTAAAGATACATTCAGCGTTTTACCGTTGGGCAGCATCATATCCGCTGTACCGTCATTATTCATCTTTAATAATTCCGTGGTCTGTCCTTCAGCTACGACATTCCATGTATTGGCATCCTTGTTGTAGATCAACTCCATCGCTTTCTTTTCACCTTCTTTGGTGATTGAATAACCATTTTCCAATGTCTCAACCATGTAGTTGCCGTTCTCACCTTTCACCTTTTTCACATCTCCAACGTTTGCCATCGGATTAGAACCAGTCCAGAACTCAATCGAGTTGATTACCAATGCATCTGCCAGATAAGCAACCGGATATACAGGGATAATATTCAGAGCAATAAATACCAATTCATTTACGAACTTATGTCCAACTGTTTGGTTCCATGAGGCAAGGCGATTAAACAATCCAAATGATCCTACACACGAACTAAATAAAATAGTACTGCTCAAAACACAGGCAGCAACGAAAGTCAATTTTCTTTTTCTCATACTTACTCTTATTAAAAAATAGGTTATAAATGAATTCAAAAAGTTTATTCTATATCTGTGTTCGAATAACTTAATTTGCTACAAATATACCGTGTTTAATCGAATTTTAAATAAAGTAGGTAGTTTTTTTATATCATTTCGTTCTTTTAGTTAATTTATCGCCTATAAAATGATCAATCGAATATTTGCCCGGACCGGTAATATATAGAATGATAAATACGGATAAATAGATAAAAGGAAGCTCTTTAGCTGAAAATGGTTGGTGTCCGAAAACGACGAATACAACCACACACATCGTAAAGATCATTGGAATTAATGCCAACCGGTATAAGAAACCGACAATGAATCCGATGGAGCATACTAATTCGGCAAAAATAGCTAGACTTAATGAGACATCTACGCCCAAGCCAATCGGATCGGGAAAAGAATGGGAGAGTTCTTGGAAGTTCATTACTTTCTGCAATCCATGATGCATTAATAACAAACCAAAAAGTATACGCAATACCAGCAGGAGGGATGATCCTCTTGTATCGTTATACTTGGTCGGGAATAAGAAATTGTAAATCATATGTGTTTTGGTTTTTAAGTTTCAACTTGCTGGCCTTTTTTAGCCGGTTTGATAATCAGTCGCAATGATGGGTCGTAAGTGAAATAGCTCCACATCCAATCGAGAAAGATGAACAATCGATTCTTTACTCCGACTATACTCATCAAGTGGATAAACAGCCACACTGCCCAAGCCGGAAATCCGACAAAGCGTATTCTCTTCATCTCTACAATGGCATTATTACGGCCAATGGTAGCCATGGAACCTTTATTGTGGTAAAGAAAAGATTTCATCGGAAGATTCTGGTTCAATCTGCTTAAGTTGTCAACGAGTAGTTTCGCTTGCTGAATGGCTGGTTGAACAACCTGGGGGTGTCCGTTCGGATAATCGGGTGAAACCATAAAGGCTGTATCGCCCAAAGCAAATATATTCTCGAAACCACATACGGAATTGTATGGGTCGACCCTTAGCCGGTTTCCCGGTCCGTATACTTCGGGGGGTAATCCGGAAATACTGTTCGCTCTTACTCCTGCTACCCAAAATACGTTGGCTACAGAGATGGAGCTTCCATCGCCAAGGGTTAAGAGGTGATCTTTATATGTTTCGACCTTGCAGTTGACCTTGATTTCGACTCCTTTTTTGTCCAGATAGGTTCGAACCTCTTCGGATGATTGCTCAGAGAAAGCAGCAAGCAGTCTGGAACCTGCATCGATCAGAACGATTCGCATCTGCGTCATATCCAGATCGGGGTAGTCGTGGGGTAGAATAAACTTACGCATCTCGGCCAATGCTCCTGAGAGTTCGATGCCGGTGGCACCCCCTCCAACAATAACAAAGGTCATTAATGCGCTACGCACTGCCAAGTCATTGGTGTTTTGGGCTTTCTCAAAACTTTCCAATATCTGATTGCGATTATAAAGTGCTTCGGAAGTTGTTTTCAGGGAGAGTGTACGCAGTCCCAATTCGGTATTCCCAAAGTAATTCGTATCGCAGCCTGTGGCAATGACAAGATAATCGTAAGAGAGTGTGCCTATAGATGTTTCAAGCGTATTTTCTTCAGCTATCACTCGGAGAGCCTCACAAATACGGATATGGACATTGGTACGTTTGTGAAATATTTTTCGAAACGGAAAAGAGATGGCGCTTGGCTCAATACCTGCCGTAGCTACCTGGTATAAAAGAGGCTGAAACAGGTGATAATTGTTTTTATCTAAAAGAATCACCTGAAAGTCGTCACCTTTAAGTTTTCGAGCTAGTTTTAATCCGCCAAATCCTCCCCCTACAATTACGATTCTTTTTTTAGTTCCTTTATCGGGTATATCAATTACATTCATCATAATAAAAAAATGTGTTTTATATCTATATTAGTAATATAACATAGTACAAGTTCAGAATGTTTTGAATACGAATGTGTTAATCGAATACGATATCATTAAATCTAATATGTACTTCAAACACTGAATTGAAGCGCTACTTCAATCTGCTCATCTCCGAATTCTATATGGTGGAAGCCAATTGGGAGCAAGCATTCAAAAGTCTGCAAAAACCATTTATCAACGAATTCAACATACACAAATCCTCCATTCGAAAAAGTGAGAACCGAAGAGAGTGCAAACATTATTGAGTAAGTTTAAAAAAGAAAATAGGTATTGAAAAAGGACTAAAAAGTATTCTACAGCTTTGCCCACTTGTATTTACAAGAATACTTTTTTGTTCAGTAAAATATGCATCTGATTATCAATATATACCAGAAATGTAATTATGACTTTTTATACCTATCTTACAAATGGTTATCTGTACACTAAGATATATCTTCGCTATCGATAAATTAACTATATACCAAACTGCTAATAGATATATAAATTGCATACCAGTAGCTAAAATCGTTTTGTTCTTTTTAAGAATATGCCTATGAACATTTGATAATTAGCTTAATATGAATCCGATTTCCAATGGTGTCGCATTGTAAAAACTCAGTATCTATGTTTAACCAAATATTTACAGTATGAAAAAAAGAATTAATCTAGTTAAAGATCTTAGCATTATTAGTGGGCTATTTAAACGAAAATCAGTAGGTGTTTTCCTTTTAGTTCTATGTACAAGTTTTCAGTTAGTTGTAGCTAATATTAATGAAAAAACCGATTCTAAAACAGTCCAACAAGTGAAAACAGAGAAAGTATTGGGAATAGTTACAGATCAAAATGGTGAAGCTGTCATTGGAGCGTCTATCATTGTAAAGGGGGGGGCAAAAGGTACTATTACAAATGCTGATGGTCATTTTTCATTAGATCAAGTGAAAAGAGGGGAACTACTTATTATTTCATTTATAGGTTATAAAACCCTTGAAGTTCCTAATACCGGAAAGCAGCTTATTGTTACTCTAACTGAAAATACTCAAACTCTAAACGAGGTAGTCGTTACCGCATTAGGAGTAACAAAACAAGCTCGCTCGGTTGGCTATGCAACTAGCAGAGTGTCAACGAGCGAATTAGAACGTACTAATGCAATTAACCCTGTTAATGCACTGCAAGGAAAAGTTGCAGGCGTAAATATTAACATTGGTGGAGCTTCGGGTGTTACCTCAAGCTCATCCATTACCATACGAGGAGCTAAATCCATCGACAAGAATAATTCTCCTATTTTTGTAATAGACGGCATGATCATTCAAGAACCAATTACAGGAACATTGGATGGAACCGACTGGGGGTCACAATTAAAAAACTTAAATCCGGCTGACTATGAAAGTGTTACTGTTCTAAAAGGAGCTGCAGCAACTGCACTTTATGGTTCGCGCGGAGCCAATGGTGCTGTAGTGATTGTATCTAAGGGTGGAAAGTACGGAAAGCAAGGATTGGGAGTAGAGATTTCTCAAACACTTGAAACTACCGATATATATAAATCTCCGATTGCTTTTCAAAATATTTATGGAGCAGGTACTCCGAGCAATGGCTATGAAGGTGACTTTTTGGTCGATGGTACTTTGCAGAAAACAAGCTCTAGTTTTGGCCCCAAAATGGATGGCAGACTAATAAACCAGTACTTACCCGGTGGGCAACCCACCTCGTTCATTGCTCATCCCAACAATTGGAAAGCGCTGTATGGCAGTGGACTCAATAGTACAACCAATATTGCAATTAATGGTGGCAATGAAAAATCATCTTTCCGCTTATCTTATTCATTTACAGATAATAATGGTGTTTTTAAACGAAATGAATTTAAACGGCATTCCATTGCTTTCAAAGGAATTACCGAATTAAATAAAATTTTTTCATTAGAAGTTGGAGTAAACTATGCATTCTCTCGTGCTCAAAACGGAGCCAATCAAGGAGGTTGGAACTGGAATGGAAACGTAGCGATGATGAGTACCTACTATACCCCACGAAATATGGATATCAAAGCTTATGAGAGTATATATAGAGATCCGGAGACTCACGCTGTAGAAACAGATAGCCCCTTCGAGACACTCCGTGCATATCTACACGACAGAGACATGAATCTTAACGAGCGTTCAGAGAACTCATTACTGACAAACCTTACGCTACAAGCGAAAATAGCACCTTGGCTAACAGCTAGTATCAAAGGGAACTATAATTATTACGGTATCTCAAGTATGTCAAAGCAGTATGGTACAGGAGTCAATTATGGACCTACGGGAACAGGGTACTATGGTCGCAGTGGCAATATATCCGGCTCTTATAACTTTTTGGGAATGTTAAAATCAATCGATAACAAGATTAAGTTGGGAAATGAGATTATCACTCTTGATGCTTTTGTTGCCGCCGAACTATATGGTAATACCGAGTCGCACACATGGAGTAAAGGAACCAATGGTGGATTAGTCACACCAGGTATTTTCGCATTCTCCAACTCAGTAAATAAGATAGAACCTTCATTTAACTACTCTCCTCGCAACAACCAAACTCTAGGCATATCAGGCATTCTAAACTTAGGTTGGAGAGAGCAAGTTTATCTAGAACTAACTGCGCGCAATGATTGGCTTTCTACACTAACCTACCCATCATATATGACTACTGGGCAGAATAACTATACTGTATTTTATCCATCTACTAATGCATCCTGGGTATTTACAGAAACATTCAAACTTCCTAAATGGTTCTCTTTCGGTAAACTGCGCGCATCTTTTGCCCGGGTTGGTATGGGTACAAGTGCTTATGCTACTACAAAAGGATTTGGTGTATTTGCCCAAAGCGCACAGTACGACTCCGACCGCAATAGCATTCTAGTTGCCAATCCCAATTTAGGACAATCCTGGAACAGTGATTTGAAGCCTGAAATCCAGCAATCAATTGAAATAGGTACTGATATACGCTTCTTTGATGAGCGCTTGACACTAGACATTGCTTACTATAAAACAAATACCAAGAATCAGATTATGACCATTCCTGCAGTATTAGAGTCTGGCGCCAAAGAGCAGCTGATTAATGCAGGCAATATTCAGAATCAAGGTGTTGAAATACAATTGGAAGGTACACCGATACGCAGCAAAAACTTCCGATGGACTATGGGAGCTAACTTCACATTAAATCGTGGAAAAATCATCAAATTACATGAAAATATAAAAGAATGGAATTTGCTAAGTGCTTATGATGGAGGTCCGGAAATTTGGGCATATGAAAATGGAGCCTTTGGTGTTATTACCACACCATACAACTCTACCGATGCTGGGGGAATCTATCGCTTTAATAATGCTGAAGATCCTAATGACCCAAGAAACGGGAAACCAGTTATCTCTTATTGGGGTGAAAGCGGTTCACCGAATAAAGTATCTGTCTATGGTTATGTAACAGATGCTGAAAAAGGTATCAAAGAAAGAAAAATTATAGGAAAAGTAGAACCGAATTTCTTGTTAAGTTTAAATACGTCATTTTCATATAAAAACTTTGATTTTTATGCTTCAGCTGATGGGCGTGTAGGAGGTAATTTTTATTCAAATACCTACAAATACGCTTCCAGCAAAGGCGTCTTAAAGTCCTCACTATATGGTCGCGATAAAGAGCATGGTGGCATAGCACGCATAAACTATAAGGGAGAAACCGTTTATGACGCAATTATGCTTGATGCAGTATTTGATGAAGGAGAAAAAGCACCAAGGGCCGATGACCCGACTAAAAAAATGGATGTAGGTGGAATGACCTATGCGGAAGCCTTAGAGCAAGGAATGCAACCTATGATGGCAAGTGCGTTCTATTATAATAATTTTGGTTGGGGTATGCCGGCTGAACTAGGTATTCAAAATAATACATGGTTCTGCTTACGCGAAATCACAGTTGGTTATCGCTTCCCCGAAAACATCTGCAAAAAAATCGGTGCGAACTACTTGCGACTTGGTGTTACAGCTCGTAATATTTGTTATTTAGTTAACAAACTAAGCGATGGGCTGAACCCGGAATCTATTTCTTCTAACAATCCATTGACTCCGATGGATATTGGCGGTACACCCTTTGCACGTACCTATGCATTTAACTTAACTGTCAGATTCTAAAAACAATCATTATGAATAAACTAAAATGTATACTAGTAGGAGCCTTTGCTACGTTAGCTCTTACAAGCTGTTTGGATGAGTTTAGAGAATTAAACACTAACCCAGAACTACTGGGTAGTACTGATCCTCGAAATGTATTTACAGGAGCAACCGATAATTGGAATAATGCTTCCCGTACTCATTTAGTAAGTAAATATAGTGGAATAATGCAACAAATGCAATATGTCGTTTTTTACAATGGTGCTCAAGAAAATATCTATGTAGAATCTGTGGGAAATAGGCATCCCTCACCTTATTTGCCTTATTATAACGATTATTTTGAACAGATTGGTTTGAAATTACGTTATTTGGTTAACACGGTGATTCCTAGTAATCCGGAAAGCGAACGTTATCAAAACATAGCCGCCATAGCCAATATCCTAGAAACATATGAAGCTTGGCTTATGTTTGACGTTGTTGGTGCAGCCCCTTATACAGAGGCTTTTAAACTTGCAACAGAAGGTATTCGTACACCTAAATACGACATGTATAAAGATTTATATAAAACATTCGATGCCAAAATAAAAACAAATGTTGAGTTGTTACAGAGAGTAACCGATAATCAATATAATTTAGATAAGAATGATTTTTTCTATAAAGGTGATGAAGCTAAATGGATTAAATTTGGTAATACACTTCGCATTAAAATGGCACAACGCTTAGAAAAGGCTGATAATGATTTCTTCAAATCTGTACTCAATGAAGTACTAAGTAATCCAAGTGGTATTATTTCGAATAATGAAGAATCGTGCATTTACAGTCATTCGAATGATTATAGTAATAACACAGATGATGTGTGTATTTTAACTTATCAATACTGTGCCTCGCGCGCACTTGTCAACTTCCTCACCACATACAATGATCCGAGGCTCCCTTTATTAATACGACGCAATGGATTTGGCAAAGGAAATAACAATAAGCTAAACGATGAAGCTGCCGATACACTAATTAAGTATTATCCTGATTACCAAATTCAGTTTACTCAATGGAAAGATCGATATGTAGGTATGGCTGCCAATCCAGATAGTGTAAGTAGCGATTGGTCTGGATCGTCTTACTACACCTTACCTTATGAAGATGATAAGGGAGTTGCTCGTACCATGTCAATCAGACATAATAGCCAGATCGAGAGTCGTTTTTACGTAAAAAATGGAGGTAAAGTGGGTACACAAGTAACTGCCCGCGACAAGGAAGATGAAGCGTATGATGTCTCACAAGAGTCAATTAGTTTATTTACTCCGTTGATTACTTATCCCGAAGTATGTTTTATGATGGCCGAAATAGCCTTGAAAGCAGGTAGTAGCCAAGCAGGAAAAAATGCAATTACCTGGTTTCGAGATGGAATTCAAGCATCTATGCTACAGTACCAAAAGTGGGCCGAAAAGATGAAAGTACCCTCGGCTATGAACCCTAATAGTGATAATTACAATCCAATCACTACTGATAAAATTGATAGTTATCTAAGACAATCTGAGTTTGAAACCGTTACACTCGATAAAATAGTTAGCCAGCAGTGGGTGAATTTATTCATGCGTCCCGAGGAAGCTTGGGCTACCTGGAAGCGAACCGGTTTGCCTGCTTTTAAGGACCAACCAATTCCCGAAAGTGGAATCGCATTTTTGGAAACCATTAGAAAAGGAGAAAATATGCTCACCATTCCACGTCGCCTAGCTCTTACAGCGCCCAATACAGCTAATTTAGACAATTATAATGCAGCTTTACAAGAATTGATTGCTGAACCGTACTATGGGATGGGCGTAGAGAATACTGAAGGAAGAATATGGTGGGATGTACCGTAAACACATCCACTCCATGCGATGAAAGAATAAAGAACTTTATTTACTATTGTTATATTAACGACACCGTTATCATTGCCCCAACGACACCGTTATCGTTGGGGCAATGATAACGGTGTCGTTGATGATCGACTAAGCATATTTTCTTGCTGAGATCATTCTTTTAGCTAGTTGCTAGACTGCTTGTTTTGTTTCGCCCTAATTCTGCTTTGATTATTGACATCTTATAAATCAGAGAATCAAATTAGCATAGCTTTCGAAAGGTAGAAAGCTTCAGTAAGAAGGGATTTATTACATTCGATCGTATTTAGCCAAGCGTTTGGGTGAACCATGCCAGGAGCAGCCTAAACAATAGACTTCAGTTAAATCGAACCCTTCGGTCGATTCTTCTTGGTTCTTAGGAACGACTGTTCCGTTTGTATCTACATAAACGAGCAGGCGTTGTCCGAGTTCGTTTTTTACATACATACTGGCAATTTGGCATTGGGGGCAAAGCATCTTTTTCATTCTTATATTTTTTTATCACAGAAATAATAGATATTTGTGCAAAGATATACATATTTTATTCCACTTTATCATTCCAATCCATTTTCTTCGAGGAGTTCTTTATCGGCGAAAAGTGTATGGGTTTCGCCATCAGCTACAATCAATCTTTTTGACTACTGGTATATCGCCCACATTCACATCGCCAAAGCTAGGCAGTAACAATCCGTTTGGATACATATGAAAAGGCGCTGGCGAAGCAGTCTTTATAATCGGTATAATCTAATCATTCCTTAATTTATTGTAAACTATCAACTCAGAGGATGATTGCATTATATCATTTTCTGCTTACTTTGAAGAAGTGCCACTTTCTAAAATACTCACAATAGAGAAAAGGGTGAAGCAGATAGCTCCCAATCCCGATAGTACTCGCGCAGGAATAAAATAATCTTCGTTCAGCGTGCCTAGTTCGAAAGTGAAAGCTGCTAAAAATAGACATGCTAAAGCAGTCAATATAGGAATAATAGGAATACGGTTAGATAATTTGAATTCATGTCTCCATATCTTGGCCAATAAGATGACTTTACTCGAAATACTGTAACATACTAATCCTAGCCCAATCATGATGTATCCGATACTTCCGTTGGAGGTGTCCATTTCAGCAAAAATTACAAATAGTCCCCAAAGAAAAGAGATACTTCCCATTACGAGAACCAATATAGGCCATCGACTTCGTTCTGTTGCAGAATATACATTACGTACTTGTCGGGCAATGGTAGCCACCAACGCAATGAGACTTGTACAAATACAAGCCAATCCTACCATTACATGTCCTGCTACAAAATAAGAAGGATTGATTTTACTCTGTCCCAACAATACAAACGCCCATATCCATGCAACTGCAGACACAATGATGGTAACAACCTTCATCATTCGTTCTTGTTCTGCCGTAAAAGCCCCATCTGGTATATCATGCCCTGTAGCCTTAGAGTTTCCGGCTATGAAAGAGAATCGGGTTGATGAAGTAGCAGCGGTAGCTACGCACAGGGTTATTAATCCAACTCCGGATATTACATGACCTGCAACAAAAGATAAGGGTTCTGTAGAGGAAGTAAAAAGAATAATACCTGCAATGATTGTGATCACGGCTGATAGATAACCGATAATCGGTAGAGAGTACCTTGAGTTTTGGCCATAAGTGTGGATAATTTGTCGTATGATTGTGGCAGCGGTTGCAAATAATGCGATACAAATCATACCCAACGAAAAGACTACCGGACCTGCAACTAATCGGTTAGGGTCGTTACCCAATACATAAATAAATGCTCCATATCCGAAACAAAATAGTGCCATCAATAGCGGAATGGCTCTAAATAATACACTGATACCATAGTTCATAGCTCATACATTTTTAAGTTTTTTCAAGTGTAACAAAAGTAAATTTGATTTAGTTGCTTGTTCACCTTTGTTTTTATTGTATTTCTTCATTAATTATTGGAGATGTCTTTTTTATCTTTTCCAGCTTTTGGTCATACTCCTATTTCTATTGATTTTAGCTAGTTATATCGACTTTAAAAAACGGAAATATCATCATAGCCAATGCTGCAAGTTTTCTCTATGATGCTGAGAAAAGATCATTAAGTGACTCACTCATAATGGGATGAGTGAGTGTGAAGTTGGATGGAAAGGTATTATCTGGCCCTGCCTTCATGGCAATAGCTACAGTATTGATAACTTTGCTTGATTTGGGGGCAAGTAGTGTACAGCCGATTATCTTTTGGGTTTGCTTATCAATAACAGCTTTCAATAAACCTTCTGAGTTGTTCTGTGTTTGGCTTACGCCCTGTAGCGAGCAACACCGCTTCAGATTCCAACTCAACAATTTGTCCCGATGGTAAATCGATTATTTGAGTTACAGATGTTTTATTGGTATAGTTGATAGATTGAACCTTGGCATTCATTCGAAACTCAATCCCCTTTTTTCTCAGAATCTCTTTCACACTTGCTGCGATGTCCCGATTTTCGCGAATAATCAATTCGGGATAGCTTTCGAGTATGGTCATTTTCGAGTCGAACGAAGCAAACACTGTTTTGGTTGGGACACATCTGATGTTAATACAAAGATAAGAGATAAATCTTGTGGAAAAGATAACCATATAGGCAAATTAGTAGGCAATAATTCCTCTAGAATCTTTTTAATATATAGTTTGCGTCAAAGTTCTTATTGCCCTTATTTTCACTTTGGGAAAGATTGCCTACTTAAACAGCTTAATTGCCATATATCAGGATGTTAACTTAGCCTATCTTTGCAGTCTATTCACCAAACTAATGAAAGGTATAAGTGTTATGAAACAAAAGGTTATGAGATGGAACGTATTTATTATGTTAGGACTGCTAATGTCAGGAACGATATTGGCTCAAAATGGAGGGATTAATATGAAGAAAAAGTATGCGAATCAGCTACCAACAGGCATTAGAGGTGATGCCCAAGTTGCCTATCAAGGAAAATCTATCGATCAGATGATTTATGAATTTATGGCGGAAGAGGGTATTCCCGGAATGACCTTAGCTATTGTGCAAGCACCATACATTCCTCGTGTGGTAGGGTATGGAACGACGAATATTGAGAATGGAGATCTGGCATCGATAAAAACGCTTTGGCCCATCGGCCCTATTTCTCAAGGATATGCTGCTGTGGCTGCTATGCAGCTTTATGAGAAAGGAAAGCTCGAACTCAAGGCACCAATAAGCAAATACCTAAAAGAAATTCCTACGGCTTGGAAAGAAATAACAGTATTCGAACTAATGCAACATAGCACCGGAATAGCAGACTATCGTGCCCAAGAAGGCTTCGATGCTTCGAAAAGTTATACACCAGCGCAATTGATTGCTGCCGTAGCAAACATTCCATTGGCATTTAAAAATGGTACGGATGTAAAACAGAGTGCGACCAATTTCTTGTTGCTAACCGAAGTTATTGAGGCGACATCCAAAATGTCTTATAATGACTTCGTAAAGAAGAATCAGATTGACTACATAGGTTTAACTGAAACTTATTTTGGAGCAGATTTACCTAAAGTAAAGCAAGAAGAAGTTGCTGTAGGTAAGGTGCATGAGTTATTTAAGCATGATAAACTTTATATTAACGCAGCAGAAACAACTGTCGGATATCAAGATAAAGGTTATCAGCTGGTCAAAGTAGCTCCTTTAAGCGGATCTGCCATGAAAGGTTTTTCAGATATCTGGTCTTCAGCCGAGGATGTTAGTCACTGGGATATTGCTTTAGCCGGAAGTATATTAATCGCTAAACCCGAAAACCGAGCACTTATCTATGCACCGACTAAGCTTGCCAACGGAAAAACAGTTCCAGCTATGGCCGGATGGCAGTTTTATAAGCACAAGGGACTAATGGATATCAAAGGAAGTGCACCCGGACATTCGGCTTTCTTAAGCCGCTTCACAGATGCATCTGAACTAGTCTGTGTCACATTGTTGGCAAACAAGGAAGGTGTTGATCTGACCAATCTCGCTCGCAGAGTTGCTGCTGCTTTCGATAGTGGTAAAATGGGAACAGGCACTAATGACGATCAGTTGTATACTTATGAGAGCCAATTCAGCGTTGCAGAAACCATGAGCAGACTAGAGCAGAATATAAAAGCAATGAATATTCCCATCTTCGCTAAATTCGATCATGGAAAAAATGCTGAAGAAGTAGGCTTAGACCTTCTTCCTAATCAAGTAATTGTTTTCGGTGCTCCCAAAGTAGGAACAAAATTGATGCAGGATAATCCGAGTATCTCTATTGAGCTACCACTTAAAATATCGGTATGGCAAGATCAGAAAGGTAGCGTTTGGCTCACTTTCCCGCAGTTAGAAAAGATGGCTGCAGACTATGAGATGCAAAACAATCCGATCATTGAGAAGATGCAGGATTTGCTTGAGAATCTTGTTGCAAGATCGTCAAGTGTTTATTAATGTATATCGATAAAACGTATAAATAGGAATAATTTAAAAATAAAAGTATATGAATGGTATTGAAACTCCGTTTGTCATCGACAAGCATACTGCGATTGTAATGACCGACCCTCAAAATGATTTTTTAAGTGAAAATGGACTAGGGTGGGGTGCCTTTGGCGAGAATATAACTAAAAACGGAACTGTAGGCAATCTATTGAAAATATTCAAAGTTGCTGCCGAAAAAGGAATGCTGGTATTTATTTCTCCTCATTACTATTATGAACATGATCATAAATGGTTATTTGAAGGTCCCATTGAGAAACTAATGCATAGCACCTATATGTTTGAACGCAAAGGTCAATTAACAGGTGAAGGGTTCGAAGGTTCGGGAGCCGATTGGTTGGATATTTATAAGCCGTATATCAATGATACAAAGAATGTAATTGTAACAGCTCCCCACAAAATTTATGGTCCGGAGAATAACGATTTAATTCTTCAATTGAGGAAGCGCGGAGTCAATAAAGTAATCATTTGCGGAATGTCGGGCAATTTATGTGCTGAATCACACTTACGTGAACTACAAGAGAGGGGATTTGAAGCAGCCGTTATTTTTGACGCTACAGCCTCTGCCAAGTTGCCGGGTATGGATGCAGACATAGCCGCCGAAATAAACTTTACGCTTTTAGCAGAAAAGGTATATACCACCAATGAATTTGTGGAAGACCTTCAGAGCAAATAAATAGAATCAAGGCTATTGTATGATACAACGGCCTTGATTTTCATTTCTTTATATTATGGCTTAAGATTTTCTCTTGCATGGGGAGCATGCTGAAAAATAGAGCCAACTATCTGGCAATTATCTAATTCCTGACAGTCACCACAGGTATTAAACCCCTTTTGATATACACATTTGCGTATCTCACAATAATCACTGCAATACGTAAATTTCGCTCCATCTGCACGGCAACCCATACAATTTATGGTTGCTGCCGTAATTTCCGGTGCATTGTTCATCACGCTCCACTTTTTAGCCGTTTTTTCTCTTAACTCATTGTCATTTAGAATGGTGGCTATGCGAGCATCGCAACTTTCGCAATCCAAACCGCAACATGCAATTAACTGTTTCTTCATATTGGTTTATACGTATTTATATTAATGAATTTCATTCTCTTGCAAACAATCTGCAATGTAACAGAATAAATCTGTATTCAAGTACTTCAATGCTTTTCCAGTGAAATCGGTTTCAGTTAGGAGATTGTAGTGCGAAGTTGCCAGAAAGCCACGGCAGCAGCTGCTGCTACATTAAGAGAATCGACGCCATGCGACATAGGAATGCGAACTACGTAGTCAGCTTCGGCAATCGTTTCGTGCGAAAGACCATCCCCCTCAGTACCCATTACTATGGCTAATTTGGGTTCGTCCATTAAGACCGGATTGTCGATGGAAATGGAGTTTTCGGTGAGTGCCATAGCAGCCGTACGGAAGCCTAACTCTTTAAGTCGACTGAGAGGGCTATCCATCCAAGTCCATGGCACAAGGAATACTGCCCCCATCGATACTCTGACTACACGGCGGTTTAGCGGATCGCAGGAGGTGGGAGTAAGCAGAATCGCATCAATGCCAAGAGCCGCCGCAGACCGAAAGATTGCTCCGATGTTGGTACTATCAACAACACCATCTACTACAACGATGCGCCGGGCGCCGAAGCATACTTCTTCAACACTACGTGGTTGTTGGCGACGCATAGCGCAGAGAATGCCACGAGTGAGGGTGAAGCCAGTCAGCTTGGCAAGTAAGTCTCTTTCACCTGTATATATAGGAATATTACCACATCGCTCAATAATAGGAGCAGCATTGCCGGCAATATGCTTGTGTTCACATAAGATGGCTAAAGGCTCATAGCCTGCATCTAATGCCACCATGATAACTTTGGGGCTTTCTGCTATAAAGATTCCCTTATCAGGTTCTAGTCGGTTGCGCAACTGTGCTTCGGTGAGGGCACTGAACATTTCCACACCAGGATGAGAGAGGGATGATATTTCGATAATTCTATCTGTTTTTATTGTTTTATTATTTATCATCTTTACTTATATTGTATATGGGACAATTTTTATTCGATAGCTTTTCTGCCTTTTATATCAGACAGACTTATATATTCAAATATTCTTTTGATGCAAAGATAATGTGTGCGTTAATGCCAGCCAAATCAATCGGATAGAAAGCATCCATATTTTTGGAAGATTACATAATTAAAAATATCTTACCCGACGGTCATCTGATTTCGTCGATTCTTTGAAATGGGATATGAATTGAAGGTATTGTTCTACAAACGCCCTGATAGGGTGGTTGCAAAGCGTATCAAACGACACTCAATTATCGCCATACACTGATAGCCACTACGCGAATACTTCAAAATCTTCGAACTCATGCTGCTGTCTGAGTCTATAACTTCGAGTGTTTGCCGCAATGCTTGAATAATATTATTTTCAATTATATATTAAGGAAAAGCTCTACGTTTACAATAAAAAAGCGATGAAGAAGTTGCCAAAAAACAATTCCACCGAAACAGAAGACGGAGAGGAGTAGGGAAAAGGGGAAACAAAATCAAAACCGTATAACGATGATAGTTCCTTTATTAATTATAGATTCAATCGTGTATTTTATGCTGTTTTTTTCAAGTATACGTAACGCTATCGATAAGCCTATGCCACTTCCTAATATATGGTTCGCATTCTCGGCTCTATAAAACGGTTTATTGATGTTCTCCAACTTCTCGGGTGGAATGCCAATGCCTTCATCTTTTATTGAGACACACAGTCTGTTCTCTTTGTTGAATAGATGTATCGTAACCGATTTACCCTGTGAGAATTTCACGGCGTTTTCAATCAGGTTGAACAGGGCGATAAGAATTTGTGTGCGATCTTTCGTAATGGAGAGGATATATTGGTCTTCGGGCCGAATATCCATATGGACGGAAATGTCAGAAGTAGGATAGATATTAGAAACCTTCGAGATAATTTCCCATAATATTTCATCGATACGGATTTGTGTGGTAACATCCGAATTGTTCCGCATATCGGATACGATGATTAATGTGTTGAGTATTTCCTCCAACTGGCTAATCTGTTGAATAAGTTTTCCCGATAGCAATTTATACTCTTCCGGCTGACGGTCTTTTATTGAGAAAACCTCCAGGTTGCCCATCATAGCGGCCAACGGAGTTTTAAATTCATGAGAAACGTAGCTAACAAAATTACGCTGAATAACGAATGTTTCGGATATTTTGGCAAGCAGGTCGTTGAATGTCTCAATCAAGTCCTGCAACTCATCCGTTGTTTTGGGCGATGCAATCTGTACTTCAAGATTTTGGGTCGAAATATTCTTCACCTGCCTGATGACTCTGCGAAATGGACGATAAGCGATATTGGAAATCCATTTATTCAATATAATAATCACAAGTGTACCTATCAGCCAGCTAAGCAAGAGTATCCATAGTAATAGGTCGAACTGTTGGTCGATGCTGTCACTTTTTTCGCGTGATACCACAACAAAGTCTCCTTGATTATCTTCATAAAAAATTCCGTGGCAGAGAAATCCGTTATCCGAAAAACTAAGGTGTTTCTTAAGGCGTATCTCATTTATATACTTGGGCGAAACTCGCAGGTAGTTAGAGCCGTAACAAAGACTATCATTTTGGTCGTAGATTTGATAGAGCGAGTTATTGACAAATTCATTAAATTGAGTGCGTACTTTCAAAAACTCTTCACGATTCAATTCGTCCTCTTCCATATAGAACAGGGCAGTGATATAGACCATTTTTTCGAGATTGCTATATATCAATCGCTCCGTATGACGATAGTATACGATATACGTAAGCGACAAAACGGCAGCAAATATTACTCCGAAAACGATAGAGTTACATACGCTTAACCGAGTCTGTATTTTCATCTTTAGTTATTCTTTTGTACGTATAAGATAGCCACGACCTTTGATCGTTTCAATCAATTTTTCGCTGCCCTCGATCTCTATTTTATTTCGCAGATAAGAGATGTAAACGTCCACTACATTGGTGTTTGAATTATAATTAATGCCCCAAACAGTATTCAAAATCTGTGTTCGCGACATAATTTTATTTTTGTTCTCCATCAGTAGTTTCAGCAGCATGAATTCTTGTAAAGTAAGTTTAATCTCCCGACCGCCTCTTTCTACCATGTGTTTATCGACGTGGAGTACCAGATCGTTACAATGGAGTATATTTTCAGCAAAATCAACGTTTTTTGATCGTCGCAATAGAGCGTTGATACGGGCTACAAGTTCGTTGAAGTGAAAGGGTTTGGCTAAGTAATCATCGGCACCTAAATTTAGGGCCTTTACCTTATCGTCCGGCTCACCCAATGCACTCATGATAAGTATGGGCGCGTTGATCTTTTTATAGCGAGTGTATTGCAACAGCTCTATACCATCTATGTCGGGCAGCATGATATCAAGTAAAATAAGATCCCACGACTTCTCGGAAATGGCTCTACGGGCATCCACGCCATTCTCGGCAAGGATGACCGCAAAACCACTCTCTTCAAGTCCTTTGACAACAAATTCGCTGATCCGTCTATTATCTTCTATTAAAAGCAACTCCATTGTATTTGTCTGTTTTTTGACCGTAAAGATATTATATTTTTTTTGTATTAAGCTTATTCTTACGATACACAAAATAGAAAATATGAGGCAACACAGAGAAAGAGAGCAACATACAGACAATGACTCCGCCCACAATCATAATAGCCAATGGCTTTTGAATTTCCGAACCCATATCGGTAGACAAGGCGGCAGGCAGCAGCCCCATCGACCCCATTAGCGCAATCATTAATACCGGCCTTATTCGCTGACGTACCGCTTCGTTTATAGCCTGATCAACATTTCGATATTTTTGCAATAAGTTTTTCATCAAGGATATTAGCAAAATACTGTCGATGGAAACAATACCAAAAAGAATGATAAAGCCTATTCCTGCAGATATGCCGAACGTGGTTCGGGTTAACCATAGCGATATGAACCCGCCGATAAAGGCAAAAGACATCGCACTGACGGCTATTAACGTGTCTTTAATATTGCCGAAATTCAGGTAGAGCAGAAACAGGATAAGCAACAGCACGGCAGGTACAATCATCTTCAGGCGGTTGGTTGCCCGCTGCTGGCTTTCGAATTCTCCTGCCCAAACCATTTTGTTTTCTGATTTCAATGTAACCTGTTCTTTCACTTTGCGCTGCGCCTCTTCGATGGTAGAGCCCAAATCTCTATCACGTATACTGAATCCGACACCTACATATCGGCTACTGCCTTCGCGATAAATGAAGGCAGGGCCCGTATTAAATTTCAGATCGGCAATCTCTTTGAGCGGCACCTGCTTTCCATCCATCGTTGGAATCAGTATATTGCCTATCTTATCTTCGTTGTCACGGAACTTATTCTCAAAGCGCACCCTGACGTCAAACATTCGTTCGTTCTCATAAAAAGTAGTGGCGGCCTTTCCGCCGATAGCCATTTCGACCACCGCCTGAGCATCTGCCATTGATACTGCATAGTTTGCCATGCGCGATTCGTCGAGCTTGATCTGAAGTTCGGGTACTCCTATGCTGCGAAACACATTCACATCTTCGACTCCTCTCACTCCGCCTATCACTTGGGCTGTCTGATCGGCCATCTCTTCGAGCTGCTTCAAATCGCTACCGAATATTTTGACGACTAAGGCGCACTTCACACCTGCCACATATTCTTCAACATTATCCTGAATCGGTTGGCTAAATGCCAATACGATTCCGGGATAGATACTTAGCGAATCTTGTATTTGTTTGATGAGGTCGTCTTTCGATATTTTACGTTTCCACTCTTGCTTCGGTTTGAGTTCGGTGTGTAGCTCAATATTGAAAAATCCGGTGGCATCCGTTCCGTCATTGGGTCTGCCTGTTTGTGTCAATATAAAATCTACCTCTTCGAATTGTTGCAGTTTTCGCTTCATCTCTTTCGTGATCCGTACAGATTCGTCCAGATTGACGCTATTGGGCAAGGTGGCACGTACATAGATAGCCCCTTCATTCATACTTGGAATAAACTCTGTACCCCAGAATATGAACCTTGCCGAACAAATTATAAGCAAAATGCCGAATACGATAATAGACTGTTTCCGGTAATGCGTACTGAAACGGTATAAGTTGTGCATAACGCGAATAAGAAAACGGCTCACGGCATTCGTTTTCTCTTTGATGGGTTTTGTAATCAAAACCTTGCACATCACAGGTACATATACCAGCGACAATATCAATGACCCGAGCAAGGCGTAGCCAAGCGTAAAAGCAAGGGGAGAGAACATCTTACCTTCTACCTTCTGGAACGAGAAGATCGGGAAAAGCGCCACCACCAGAATGACCTGAGCAAAAAAGATATGGGTTGCAACACCGCCGGCACTTCGTCTAATCAGGCCTCCTTTGGATGAGGAAGAGAATCTGCTGCCTAATTTCTCGGACTGAGCGAGCATGGCCACAAATATAACCTCGACAATAACCAAGGTTCCTTCCAGAAGAAGTCCGAAGTCGAGCGCACCCATTGAAATAAGGTTGGCAGGTAATCCCTGAATCCGTAACATAACAACGGCAAAGAGGAACGACAAGGGGATGACAGTAGCGACTATCAAAGTAGTACGCCAGTTAAACAGGAAAAGGTAGACGATAAATGCTACTAATAAAATGCCCTCAATCATATTTCGCACCACGGTATTGATGGTGGCCTGTACCAATTTCGTTCGATCCATAAATGACTCGATACGAACATCCTTCGGCAAGATGCGGTCATTCAGTTCAGCTATCTTTACCTTTAGGCTTTTAATCACCTCGTCAGGGTTCTGGCCACGCAGCATTATCACAATGCCCTGCACCACATCGTCTTCGTCGTTCAATCCGACCTGTCCCAAGCGGGGTTTAGACGACATACTCACCGTAGCGACCTGCTTAACACGTACTGGAGAGCTGCCCTTAACCTCGATAAGTATATTCTCTATATCTTCCATACTTTCCAGCAGCCCCATTCCGCGCACCACATAAGCCTGACTGCCTTTTTGAATCACATCGCCGCCAACGTTAATATTACTGCCCGCCACTGCTTCATAAACCTGCAACGGAGTGATGTCATAGTTGGCGAGTTCGGAAGGCTTAACCTTAATCTCGTATATTTTCTCCTCTCCACCGAAAGTGGCTATGGTTGCAACACCGGGAACGGACAACAATTCGCGCTGTACCAACCACTCATTGATCGCTGAAACCTCACGAAGCGGCAAGTCGCTCCGCAGAACATACCTGAAAATCTCTCCGGTAGCGCCCGATGGCGGCTCTATGGAAAGTTCCACCCCCTCAGGCAGGTCGAGATCTTGCATACGGTTAGAGGCATACTGCTGGGCAAAAAAATCATCAACTCCGTCTTCGAAGAGAACCGTAATCACCGACAAACCAAACAACGACGTAGAGCGCACATCAGTTTTTCGAGGGATGGTATTGAGTTGCTGCATGATGGGCATCGTCACGAATTTTTCTACCTCCTCGGCACTTCGTCCCGACCATTGCGCAATAACCTTGACGCGGGTATTGGTAACATCCGGATATGCTTCTATCGGTGTATTCTTATAGCAAACTGCTCCGGCAACCAGTAGAACACTGGTCAGAAAGAGTACAAAAACGTGATTCCTTAGCGCTAAGGCTATTATATTTTCGATAAATTTGTGCATGGCTTATTGGGCTTTCAGTTCAGAATAAATCAACAGTTGGTTTCTCACCACCACATCTTCTCCCTCTTTCAATCCGGAGGCAATATAAGTGGTATTACTGTCTTGATTTTGTGGCACGATCTCCCTGATCTCAAAACGACTGTCTGTATGGCGGACAATCACAAAATAGCGGTTCCGGTCAAAAATAACTGCGTCTGACGGAATACTGACCAGTTGGCCTTGCATCCGGCTTTTGAGCTGAATCATCACAGACATCTCGGGTTTGAATTTCATCTCTTTGTTAGGCATGACAATACGTGCTTTGAGGGCTTTGTCCTCCGGATCAAACACCTGTGATACAGCGTTTACCTTGCCGATAAAAGTCTCATTGGGATAAGACACTGAGGAAATATGGGCCTCCATGCCCTCTCTGACAAATTGCAGATTGCCGGCATATACATTGGCAATAACCCAGACCGAACTAAGATCGGCAATGGTGAAAAGAGGATCACCATCTGCAGACAATGTGCTGCCCGATGAGCCGTTTTTCGCAATAACATACCCGCTCATGGCGGCTTTGACGGAGAAGACTCCGCTGCCCTTGCTTGTGCCGTAAACCGATATGTCGGCTCGCACCTTCGATAGTGCAGCCTCTGCCTGTCTCACTTTGCCCTGAGCTTCCAATAGCTCTCGCTCCGACAACATGGTATCGTTGAACATAGCCTGTGCGGATTTCAATTCGCGCTGTGCGATCTGTAACTCCGATTCCTGCGACACCAGTTCCGCTTGCATCGAACTTAACTCTGTACTTCGTATATCGACCAAGGTTTGCCCCTTCGATACTCTCTCGCCTAAAGAGAAATAAGTACGTTCTATCACTCCGCTAATCGAAGGGGTGTAGCTGATCGTTTTATCCGGATCGCCGGTTACTTTGCCCGCCAGAGTCAGCTCATTTTCAGCATTGCTCAATGTGGCTTTTATCGTCTTGACGTTTGCGAAAAATGGGTCGTTGATACTTCCTGCATCTTTGGATGCAGACTGACTGTCGGCAGAGCCGCAAGAGACGGCAAGGAAAGCCATCGCGGCTATTGAAAATATTCTCATCATGATTTATTATTTTATTTTTGTTCCTACTGTGTATTGAAGCTCTTCGAACTGTACCGATACGTTTTTTTGTGCCGTCAGCCAAGTCTGTTTAGTGCTCTTATAAGTGTCTATAAAATCTATATATTCCAGCATACTAATGTTCTTGCCTATCAGATTATGGGCGTACACTTCGAGCATACTGTCCAACTCCCCGATCAGCGGGTTGTTGTCGATCTTTTTATAGAATCCGTAGGCGATGGCATAGTTGTGATACGCTTCGACCACCTCTTGCTGAACCAGATTTTGTTGCTTCTGAGCCTGATAGCTGCTTTGGCTGATACTCAGTTTCGCCGCTTTTATGTTTCCCTGATTCCGGTTAAAAAGTGGAATATCCATTCCCATACTGAAGCCGACAAAATCGTGCCATACACCTCCGCGGCGGTCATAATTCACGCCAAAGGTCACATCGGGCACACGCTGCGAATTTTCGTATTTCAACGACTTGCCGTAATACTCCGTTTGCAACTTCGACTTCGTAACATCCGGTCTGGCATTCATGGCCGATGTGGTGAGGTCTGCCAATACATAATGTTCCGGATTAGGAATACGACGAGCGCCATCCAAAATTTCTATGACAACAAAAGGTTCGGCATTGAGCAATGCCTTTATGTTTTTCTGCTGACCGTTTAGCGCTGACTGTATCTCGTTCAGTTCGTTTTCGACCTCAAAGAATGCAGCTTGCAAACGTAGAAGTTCGTTTTTGGCAAGGTTGCCCTGTGCTACTTGTTTGGTGTAAGTGTCGATAAGCAGCGAAAGCGATTGAGACTGAGTCTCCAACACTTTTCGATAAGAGGAGAGGTATATCATCTCGCAAACAGATTTACGAAGCTCGGCTTTCAGTCCGCGCAACACGTCTTCGAATTGCGCCATTGCAATCTCTTTCGACACCTTCTCCATGCCAATAAGTTTACTCCTTTTGCCTGACAGGCTGACCAACTGGCTTAATTCGGCAGAAAATTGAGTGTTTCGGGCAAACGATCCGAAAAGGGGAGGTATTACTTCGCGCTCTCCTCCTCTTTGTGCGTTGGTGCTCCAAAGATTTACTCCGTCGATTTGCAGCGATGGGTTTTCCCACAATCTTGCCTGAGCAATCGCTGCATCAGCAATCGACACATTCATTTTCTCGGCAATCAAGTCAAGATTTTGCTTGATGAATATCGCCTCAATCTGTTCGGGCGTCAGTTCTAGTACATTTTGTTGCCGCTGAGCATAGACTTTTGACAGCAACAAAATAGTCGTAAAAAATAAAAGATATCTTCTTGTCATCATAAAAATAATTTTGATGCAAAGGTATGTTGCTAGGATTAAAGGAGTTTTGAAACTAAATTAGATGTTAATTAAGAGTTCATTAGAATTAGATTAGAAAAAGTTGGCGGACTTCCTTGGCCATGTTTACAGTTTGCTTTGCATACTACTGATCTTTTTGAAGTGCAAACAACACATTTTTTCCGAAATGGATAAAATAACAGTAACTCTCTCACGGAAATACGATTATTTGCTTCTATTTTCATCCTTTGGATCGTCCTTTGGAAATAAAATATTAATTTGGTGAGATCGGACAACGTCCATACATAACAAAACGAGTAACTTTGTTGCCAATAACAGCATTTATGAGAGATAGTACAGAAAATATATATCAACAAAAGGTGAATCAGGTCATTGATTATATCAGTGCCAATCTGCATCTGCCGTTGCAGTTGGATGTTATTGCTGATGAGATCAATGTATCTCAAAGGCAATTGCTTCGTATCATGCGTTTCGCGTTGAATGAATCGCTGTATGCCTACATAGCAAGGCAACGTGTTGAACGGGCCGTACTATACATGCAAACAGAAGAAATGAGTCTGGCTAAACTGGCTGAAATGGTTGGGTATGCTAATGCGCAATCTTTCTCAAAGGCATTTAAAAAGCAGTTTGGAATATCCCCTAAGGCATACAAAGATGAACTACATTCCCGATTAGAGGGCTATGTACAAAGCAGTGGCAATAGCAATAGTCTTCCTTCTGAAGTATGCCATTTTGAAGGACTGGAGTTAGTCTATATTCGTATATGGGGTAAGTATGGTGAAGCAGAACCGTACGAAACGGCATGGAACAAACTCATGCGATTTCTGAAAGATAATCGAGCTCTAATACCTGAAACCCGTTTTATCGGATTGAGCTTTGACAACCCCAACGTGACTAACTATAACCAATGTCGGTTTTACGCCTGTGCCTCGGTGCAGAAAAAGATGATTCCAACCGGAGAGTTTGGAACCATTCGGTTGCAGCAAGGCAAGTATGCCGTTTATACTTTAAGAGGGAGTTGTTCAGGATTGCAAGAGCTGTATAATAATATCAGTATAAATTTTGAATATACAATTCGGCACGGAATGGCTTTTGAGGAGTATATCTATTACTCAAAAGAAAATAGCGAAAAAGATAGAACAAACATTTATATACCCATTAAATAGAGCTTTTATGGAGATAAAATACATTACACTCACAAAAGAGAATATAGATACAGAGCATATTTGCTGCGCCTTTTCCGACAAAAAATGCTCGGAAGGCTATGAGATGAAAAAAGCGTGGCTGAAAAATGAATTTAATAATGGCTATGTATTCAGACGCTTGGATGCACGGGCAAAGGTCTTTATTGAATATGTTCCTGCCGAAAAGGGATGGGTTCCTGTTGATGCACCGAATTATTTGATGATAAACTGCTTTTGGGTATCGGGACAGTATAAGGGAAACGGGCACGCTAAAGCCTTACTTCAATCTGCTATCGACGACGCAAAGGCACAAGGTAAAAACGGTTTGGTAACGGTGGTTGGAACGAAGAAATTTCACTATATGAGTGATACCAAATGGCTATTAAGTCAAGGATTTGAAAGCATAGAAAACTTACCGAATGGATTTTCATTATTGGTGTTAAAGACAGATGCTACCGCTTTAAATCCTTCTTTCAAAGAGTGCGTAAAGAGTGGAGAATGTAAGCAAAAAGAGGGCTTGGTCGTTTACTATACCAATCGCTGTCCATTTACCGACTATTATGTGAACGGCTCTCTATGGGTGTTGGCACAGGAGAAAAATATTCCTTTAACGATTATAAAATTAGAAACAATGGAACAGGCACAAGCCGCACCAACTCCAGCCACGATATTTTCTGTTTTTTATAATGGGAAATTCCTAACAACGGATATAAGTATCTGTACAGAATCAAAATTTACTAAGTTATTGAAAATGGAGTTAGAATCTTTTGTGCAAAGATAATATAACAGAGAAAAATATCTAAGCGAAGTATTGAAGCAGCAAGCTGTTTCAATACTGTTTCCAGTGCTACCGCAAGTGCGAATGGAAATAATACTCTTCCCTCAATGTACGAAGTAGACTACGATTACTTACAAGAATAGAGACCGAGCGTATTAGCAGAGCTTGTTTTCAATCTCAAAAGAAAAAGACCATAGATTGTATCCACTTATATCGATTCAAATCCTGCATAAAAAAACAATATAAGAGCGATGGGTTATAAATAAATAAGGGAAACCTTTCCAGATTTCCCTTATAATAAAAAAAGTACACCCTCAGGGAGTTCTGATTTATCCTGAAAATCAATCTCTTATATTGCTATTTATTCAATTGTATCGCGTTTTGTATCGCATATCTAGTTTATAAATTAATATATTTATATTTTCAAAATCTTATTTTATTGTTGCGATACGCTAATGTGTGATACATTTTCTGATGTGTATCGCGCATGCCTAAAGCGCACTTATTCTATATGTTATCTAATTGAATACATACGCAAATACTGCGCAGTCTACCATTATGTTCCTATGTTAATAGGCTATTGATTACATTCAGAATTACACAAATCATAATAGCAGCAAACACTACCCAAGTTTGCCACGTAATTTTTTGTGATTTACTTTTCTCGGAAAATTCTTTCTTAGTAATTTTCGCTTCATTGTTATTTTCTTCTTTATAAACCGCTTTGACCGCAATATTTCGTATTTCCCTAATATCAGAGGCTATATCGAAAAACTTTATAATCATTACTATTTGTATAATGCCAACTGCGATTAAGGCAAAAATAAGAACTGATTCCATTGTATGATGTTTTAATTTGTTATATTCTAACCGTTTCTTTTACCGCATACATTCCATAGGAGTGATTATGGTTGAGACTTTTCTATACTAAAATCATAAATCGGCATTCCGATCGTTTCGCTACTAAGCTCTTCTCCCTGATACACAAATCCATATTCTCCAGTTGTGAGAGGGTGTTCGGTCGTAACCAAAAATGATTTGCTGTCAATTGGAATTATTGTGCATGGTATTATGTCTGTCGGATAAACCCTATACCTTACTCCAGATAAAAGCTTTTCCTTTTCAATTCTTAATGCTCTTTTCTCTTTTGATTGAAATAGTCTGGCAAGAACAAACTTTTGTGGGTTGTCTGCATATACAAATGACTTATTTTTTAGCATAAGCTTAAAATCGGATGGAGTCATTTTATGGTCACTATTGGGGTCTACAAAGAAAAACAGAAAGTCTACAGCCCCTCTGAATCTATTGTGTTCTGAATACGGCTTATCGATATATAATACCGCGCTTGGCCTCTCAAATGCAAGAACTGAGAAATCTGCTTTCGCATCGCAAACAATAGACGGTGTAACTCTTTGCAGTACCTTTGTTTTATCGCGCATATACAATCCGAGCTGCAATGAATCGCTATTGTTTTGCGCATTAACAGATGTAAATGCAATTAGGAGATATAGTGCTATTGTTATTCTCATTTTCAGTATGTATGTTATCGGTTTTTTCTTTTGATGACCACTCCTGTTAATTTGAGACCTAATCCATTCTGTGCTGTTGGTGGTATTTCAATTATAGAAAAACTAATAATACCATCACCACCTATGCTTTTTGCTTTATCGCACATTTCATTACACATGTTTGTGTAATCCACTTTTATATATGTTTCTTCGTATTTTTTTTCAGAATAAGGGTCTTGTATTTTAGATTCCACCTCTTTACCTCTTTTGTATCCAGATAACTCCGTTATAAAAACGCGTCCTATCGTCTCATAATCAAACGGTGCATTATTTGACTCTGTAACGAATATTCCGTTTTTGTTGAATATGGAATAATCCAAGAAGTTGGTACTTTTATAATGTCGCTGTGTTGTACCGCAAGAAGATAGTAGAATAACGATAAAAAGAGACTTGAAAATAAAAGAAGAAATATGTTTCATTGGTGCATGTTTTAAGTTTAAAATCTTTTCACATTAACTAGTACTTGAAATATTGCCTTAATCATGGATATCGGAATATCCTGAGCAGCGTATTCAGGAGATGGATTAGACGGTATTAATTTTATAAAACCCTCTTTTTCTGACTTAGACATGCGCTTTACCGTGCGATAATCATCCGTAACTATAGCATACACTTCACCAAATGGGAGGTAGTTTATATTGGACTCATTTACTTTTTTAATGGCCATCATGTCGCCGTGGTTAATTTCTGGCTCCATTGAATGACCAGTTAGATTACACCACATTACACCATCTTTATTGTATGGGGGAAAGTCTATATTATATTCAGGGTTTATCGATTGATCGTTCAATATGAGATCAAACCCACCGATGAAGTCTACATTATAATAAGGACGGCCAGCGGAGTAGCTAACTATTGGGGATGGTTCTTCGGATTTAAACATTGAACCCTCTCCTGTGATGAGCCATTCAATATTGATATCAGTACACAACTTAGCAATTTTTTCTATTACAGAATAACTAGGCTCTCTATTTTTTGCTATGTAATTGTACAACGTTTGTTGTTTTACTCCTATACACTCTGCAAAACCGTTTAATGATTCTCCTGATTCATATATTATGCTTTCAATTCTTTGATTAATAGTCATATAGATGTATGGTTGTATGCGTTCTTATTTATAATATATCTAAATTATTGAAATAGCAACAACATTTGTTGTTTTTGATAAACAAATGTTGTTACTTTGCATTCAGAATTCAACGCCAAACGAAACATAGGTATACAAAAATGGCTGTCTCGGAAGCGTCCGTGATTCTATATCTGCTCAATTAGTCTTTTGCAAATATAGACAGCCTTTTTTGATTATCAAACTATTTCTGACGGTTTTTCATGAATTCAATGCAATTGCGTGGTTGCTATTGCACAGAAAAAGGAAATTCATTAGAGCTCTATCCGAGTAATCGCCAAGCAACCACATTAGGGCGATGAAAGGATGGAGCTTTGTTTTTAAAAAACAAAAGGCTATGGAAGAGATTAAAACAAATCCTGAAATTGGGCAGACGTCATTGTATTTGCCATTATCTGAAACGAAACAAAAGAGAGCTATTGCTTTTATTGAAAGATTATCCGATCCAGAGAGTGCGAAAGATGTGCTGAGTTACCTTAATGAAACAATGAGAACCTTAACTTTTGAAATTTCCGAAACTACTAATCGTAGAAGAGAGCAAGACTACCTAATAGATCAACTATGCAACTTGTCTTGTATCTCAGACGCTATTGAATACTTGGCAGCTATCAAGCCTCTAAACCAATAATGCCATGTTGACCAAAACAGAAATCAGTTTGATAGCAGAAAGAGTAGCTGAAATCGTGCTTGATAAAAATGATGAATTGCTTACTGCTAAAAGTTGTTCTGAATGGCTTAACATCTCAATAGGCGCTCTACATAAACGCTGTGAGAAAGGAAAAATTCCCTGTTATCGGCGTCATGGAGCTTTGTATTTCTCGAAAAAAGAGGTTTCCGCCTACTATATGCAAAATGATAAACCCGCGTCGTGAGACAGCTGATTATAAAAGTGATATAAAGGTGATCCGGATTGGTAGGAGTGATTGCCTAGCCAATCCACTAAAACGAAAATGTATGAAATATATAGAATTTATAATCTACCTGATACTTGATGTATTATTGCTCATCTACTTACTCGCTTATCTTTTCGGGTATGTACCTGAAGCGCCTGGATCTGCAAAGACAATCTTTATACTAATGTGTATTCTTGCGCTAGCCGGCACCCGGATAACTTATAAAGAAGCAAAGGAGGGATAAATGGGAGTTACAATGGAAACAGGAGATGTCCTAATCATAGGCGGGAAAACATTCGTTTCAATGGAACATTACAATAAACTTCAAAAAGAGCTGAAACGAGAAACTAAGATTCTGGAAATTATGATCGAAGAGCGTGAGTACCTGAAGTCGGTAATTTAGAATAAAAACAAAATGAGAATTATATGAAAAAATATCTATTTAACATAGTTTCTGTGATAGCACTATTTGCTGTCGGAATAAGAGTATTTAACCACATACACGCATGGCTTGGTATCATTATCTGCCTGTGTGCTATTTATCCAATTTATAAACTTATTAAATTATTATTGAAAGATGAAACAAAAAATTAAGTTTCTGATGATGGCTTTAGTGGCCATGGTAGTATTCGCTTCATGCGAAAGAGTAGCTCCCAATTATGCCGGTGTGTTCATGGAGAATTACGGCAAAGAAGGAAAGAAGGACTTTTCTATTAAGACAGGTAAGGTTGCTGTTTGGGAGTGGGGCACAGAGTTGTTCCAAGTTCCATTATTCGATCAGCGCGGCAAGTTCGAAAAACCCGTTACACTGAAGGCTGCGGACAACACCGAATTCAATGCCCAACCTTCTTACTCTTACAAAGTAATCAAAGAACGGGCCATTGATGTGGTATTCGACAACAAGCATATCGGGAGCGGTGATGATTTCATGTCATCGCTCGAAGATAATATTCTCGAACCACGGATTTACGATCTTATCAAGGAAGAAAGCCGTAAGCATAAAACTGACAGCTTAATGGCCGATGGTGGTTCTCTTATCTTTGAAAGACGCTTAGAACAGATCATAGACAAGGAGTTTCTGAATAGAGGCTTACAGTTGCTTACTTTCTCCGCTCAACTCGAATTCAGCAAGAAAGTACGTGAAAAGATTGACAGTAGAAATGAGGTTAATACCAATATCTCCGTACTCGATCAGCAGATAGAAGAACAAAAGAAGCAAAACGAGCTAGAGCGGCTAAAGACTGAGCAAGCTCTTATCACTTCCAGAGGGTTAACAAAAGAAATTCTATATAAACGCTTTATTGATAAGTGGGATGGTCAAGCACCATTGTATGGAGTAGTTCCCGAATTCCTCAAGATAACTAATTAGTTTATATCCGCGTGGCGGGTATTCTCTTGCCACGCGGATTATTTCAATAAAAAATTAAGTTTATGAAAACAGACAATAAAAAATTGCAGAGAAGTATAGAAACAGTGATTAACGACCCGGCGTTGATGGATTCAATAAAAAGTAAAATTCCGAACGGTAGTTATTATGCCAATTCGGTTATTGAAGCCGCTGTTGATTTATCTAAATCGCTAGAATCCTTTTACCACGACCCCTTTCTTGGAAACTATGGTTTATATCCGTTTCTGAATGTTATTGAGTATCATTTAGAGGAGGGTGGAGTTATAAGCAGCCCTGTTATTGTTGCATCAGACTTTGATGTTGATTTGTTCGTCGGGCTTATCCGTGATTTGGATATACCCCAAAATGTGAAAAATGAAATAGAGGCACATTTGTCTAAAATCAATACTTCCTATGGTAACCCTCTTAATATTATCTCCGTAGAGATATCTAAGTACATAGATATAGTTAAGTATTTAACCAACAAGCTTAACCAATTAAAAAGTATAAATAATGATTGGTCGATTGTAAGAGACTCCATGTCTCGGCTAGAATATGGAGGTAGCCTAACTATTCAGACAAGCGGTATCCTATCAAAAGAGGAGTTGACACGCAGAATTAAGAGGTGGAATAGAAGACAGGGCAAATCACTACGTAAGTTTATAAGGATAGTGGATTGTTATTTTATTTCGATTATAGTTATTGAGTGTTGTAAACGTAAGTAAAACAAAGACCACTACCGTAATTTGTTTTGGCGACGGTTCCGGTAGTGTTCTTCTTAAGAGCATGGAGGCAAAGATAATGCAAATAAAGATAGGAATTACTATAAATCGACAGAAACGTGATGCTGTAAGGCTTAGAATGAAAGAGCATGGAATAGTTCCTTCCGTGGTTACTGTTTACGGCATATTGCGGCTATTAGACGCATTAGACGGCAATCGGGTATCTCGTATAGATCGTAATTTTGTCAATATGGCTATACGTGAATATAAACCATATGAAGATGAGATTGATATATGTAATACAACTATATCATTCCCTGATTATGTTGCCACCCGAACTGAGCTGGTAAATAGACTTTCTGTACATGGATACCGCTTAGTTCCAATAATCAAGGCGTTCTACAACGTATTATTGAAGTGTCATATAAATTCGATTCCGGTGCGTGATCAAACCAATGGCTTTTTATTGGCGACTATTTCACCGAGAAGAGTTTTAAGCTTAAAAAATAAGCCATTAAGTAATTGTATAACCATGTCATCGGAAGCTCTCGAAGCACTCGAAATTATAGCTAATCAAAATGAAACATCGGTATATCGGATGATGATGCGCGCTGTTGACACGCTTATAAAAATAGAGTTTGACAGAGATGCTTTTATTGAGAATTCAGATATTATACGCGAGAATATCTTGATGTATAACAAAAAAATTATCGGTATGGCTGGAACTGCTTATCTCCATCTGAATGCAAGAGGGTTGAAAAAAGGAATACAGGTATTGGTTTTATTAGAGAAATATGGGATTCCCGGATTGACGGAGTTTTTTCACCGGATTGCCAGATTCATTCTTTTATCTCACTCCGGACAAATACAGCTAACGCGAATTCACGTAAACGACACATCCGATTACAATGAAACACGCATGATTCGAAATGCGTACAGAAAGGAGGTACAGTATGCGACCTCTCGTTAGTGATAGAATGGCTTTTTTGAAACAGCTTGAAGATGCTAAGAAGCCAAATAAGAAGCCGAAATTGAACAAGAATAATAAGAAGTATATCAACAATTGGATTCAATGTAACTATAGTGAGTTAGTTGAGGCTATCTGCTGGAACTTCAATATTGTTAGAAATGGTGGCCAATGTGCTTTTGATTATCTAAATAATTGCATCATCAATATATACAATGACACTTCACTCTCATTTAAAAATCAAAGTGAATGTAATGTGTATATGGAAAAGGAATTGCATTTCCAACGGTTTATTATCAAAGTAAATATAGCATGAATATACTAAAGAATTTAGAAATAGGAGATGTACCGTTTGCACACGGTAATACCGCATTAAGTGCCGTACAATCAAAACACGGTTGCAATAAATGCTTCTTCGACAAAGGAAAGGGTGCCAAGAGTGCCCTATGAGCCATAGTTGTATGGGGCATTTGCGTCCCGATGGAACACCGGTGATTTTCATCGCAAAATAGGATGTATGGAAAGAAGTGACGGATTTATAATGTTGAGCCGTAAATTATTCAGTAGCGACATGTGGGAGACACCTCGGACTTATAGTAGTTGCGAAGCGTGGATAGACTTAATACAGTCAGCACGATTTGAAGCAACACCGCTTACAGCGAGTATCGGTGGTCGTGAGATAACATACGGACGCGGACAATATCCTGCTTCTATTCGTTTTCTGGCAACTAGGTGGAAGTGGACGGAAAAGCAGGTTCGTTTATTTCTAGACAGACTAAAGAAACAAGGGCGTATTACGACCGAATGCAAACAGGGGATGAATGTGGTAACTCTCTGTAAATATGAAGAGTATAACTCATGTAGTAGTACCGTTGGCACAGCAAAAGACACAGCAAAGGGCACAGATACCGAATTGATATTTAAAGAGTTAGAGAACATAAAGGCACAACTAACGGCACAGCAAAGGGCACAGGATGGGCACAGCGAGGGCACAAAGAAGAATAAAGCTAAAACAGAGAAAAAGAAAGATATAATATTATCTAGCGATAATATTTCTGATAACTCTAACGAGTTACCAGTCATAGTACCTCCGCCGGCCTGTTCGATTCCTTTTGGAAAAATCGTTGATATGTGGAATTCTACCTGTACGGGATATCGTCGGGTAATGAAGTTAAGCGATGTTCGCAAAAATAAAGTTCGTATTCGTATAGACGAAATGGGAGGTATTGATAAAGCCATTCCGATACTTCAGTGTCTATTTGAGAAGATGCAGGAAAGTAATTTCCTTCGAGGTGAAAGTTCCAGGGGATTTAAAGCCGATTTTGATTGGGTGTTTACTAATGGCGCAAACTGGATCAAGATATTCGAAGGTAAGTATGATAACAAAAAAGAATTAAATAACAATGGGACAAGTCACAGCAATGTCGGCGCTAGTGCCGAAAGCGATAAAGAGAGCAGAGATAGAGCGTTTGCAGAGCACATTGCATCCAAGTTGGGCGGCGGAGATACGAGATAGATACGAGTCTCCCGAAAACTTTCTAAAGCTGTTTAACCCCGGCATGCAGTCGAAGTATTGCCGATATGTTTCTAGGTGTTTCATGGGTGATGCCCCGGTACTATCCCGACTGCGTATTGCTTATTCTGATAGCCTCGTAGAGTCTTGGCTGGAAATTCAGTTATACGACCTTGCCGAATTTTCCGGGTGTAAAGAAAAGCAGTCCGAAGCACAACGGCAAGAGACAGCAAGACTGATAATAACCAACTTTCACTACCTGAAAGTAACAGAGTTGATGTATTTTTTTCAGCTGTTTAAATCTGGCACGTTTGGTAAGTTCTACGGTGTTGTCGATGGTTTGGCTATAATGGAGTCGCTACGTAAGTTCTTGTCTATCCGTTTAGACGAAATCACTAAGGCAGAGCGTGAAAGGTTAGATGCCGAAAAGGCTGAACGTATGGCTACATGGGCGAAAGAAGCGATAACAAGGGAAGAGTATGAAGAACTTAAATGGTTGTTCAATATGGGATATGAAAAGGGTGTCCACGTGAAGTCATTTAAGTAAATACAATAACCAACTGTTCGGAAATACCGAGTGGTTTAAATCAAATAAAAAAATAGATACATGAAAATAAGATTAGCAGAAAAGATTCTTTATGTTACCTCTATATTTGGAAACTGGGACAGCAATTATCAGCCGTATTCTGTTCCACAACAACAGAAAGCATTGAAGGTGCTGAAGGTTCCAATGAATATCAGGAAATCGATGTTAGAGTACGGGGTATATGGGAAAATTCCAACCGAATACAGGGGATACAGTCCTATTCAGGTGTCACAGGCGATGTTGAAACATAAGATGAACCCTGGGAATATAAAGGAGTATCGCAGGTGTATGAGACAGCTTTTGGATAAATAATCATCTCAAGCCATCCCGGCGCCACATACTGCGTAAGCTGGCTAACGAGGCTGCGCCCTTGTGGTACGGGGTGGTTCAAATCAATTTTAAAAAATGAATGAAACAACAATCAAGGTTCTAAAGCCCAGCATAGACGGCAGGGTTTGTTATTGTCGAGTTCCTATCGCAAGGAAAATTATGGGGACTGGTGCGAGAGATTCCGAAGTATTAATAAACGTCGGCATTCCTGATTCAATGATGGATATTGCGTTCAATTTGGAAACAGGAGCATATTCGTTGGATAGTACTTTAGTCGGAAGTGAGGGGTATTGTGGGGCATTCTCCACAACCAGACTCCTGCAGCTTCTTCCGGCCTCTTTTAATCGTGGTGGTGTACGGATGGGGGTAATGCTTCACCCGGGTGAAACTAACGGCTTTGGTCAGAGTAGTCTTATTGGGGCGGTTGTAGATATGGGAAAAGGGGTAGTCGTTAAGGAATTTGCCGGACACCCTGTATCTGTACTTGTAAGACTAATAGAATTCGCAACGAGAGAATAATATTAATCCAAATCTAGAAGTAAAAGAGGTAAACCATGAATGAATTAGAAAAAGCAGCAGCAAGTATATGTGGCGTGCATCCCGACTGGAGTAAGTTAGAATGTTTCAGAATAGGGTTCAAAGAGGGTGCCCAGTGGCAAGCCAAGCAATCCCCGTGGATCAGCGTAGATGAACGGTTACCAGATGAAAATCAAATGGTGCTCTGCCAAATGAAGTCAAACAATGCAATTGTTAGTGCATATATCTACAAGAATGGGGAAGGCAATCCTCAAACAGCTACTTCCCCATTATTTGAGTTTGAGGATTATCAAGGCTATGAACCGATCCGATGGATGTCAATACCCGAATAGCCTATGTCTACATTAACACGTGACGAGCAGCAACTTAGAAAGATGATAAAGGATGCTACAGGAATGAAGGTTTACAAAGCATCGTTCAAGCCATTAGTATTCAATATCTATTACAGTATT
>NZ_HG726023.1:0-326520 GCF_000499785.1 Bacteroides neonati
ACTGTCGGTCTGAACATTTCAGCCTCTCCGTTGTCAAATGTCACATGCCCATAGCATTCTATTTTTGTAATAGTATGAAAGCCATTTTTGCTTTTACGATCATAATACTGCTTCCCATAACTACCACTGGTTTCTTTAAGAACCCTTACCTTATCGCCTACTTTGGCACCGAGGTTTTTTATTTCCTCTTTTAGTATTTGCTCCCGATAGTGTTCTACATCAATTTGAGAACTTACATATCTTCTCTCATTCCCGTCAATGGTTACAAGATAGAGGTCTTCAATAGGTTGATTTGTGCCACCCCTGTGATAAAGGTCATGGTATGCTAGCCATCCCGGAAACTCTTTGCCACAGTTTACATCGTACTTATCTGTGATTCGAACTGTTCTTTCACTCATATTTCAATACGTTTTACGTTAATTCAAATTCTTCCACATCACCAAGATGATGATCTATTTGTAGCCTAGTGAATAAGCTGTAAACCCACGAGTATTTTTGCAGCTCCTTTATTATTTCATCCTTTGCAATTTTCCCTTCCATGATGAATATTGACTTACTCCCACCGCGGGAATCATGCGCGCTGTAAGGAATACACAGCATTGTAACTCCACGATAGTAGACATACCCAATACCCTTGCATTTTTTCATGGCAGAGTACAAGGCATCGTCTGAATCTATTTCACCACCTATTCGGCACTGGTCTTTTACTGACATACTACCGCTTAGCATCGTGATGTGATGTCCGGGGACTCCTGTTGTACCGAAATACATTGCTATTGATTCTTTGCTCATTACTATTTTGTTTTTAATACTTATAATTTCCTTTGTAATACTTTTTATTGGTTCGCTCACGCTCTTCATCAGTGAGCTTTGCTTTCGAGTTGAGTTGCTCCAGATAAATCTCGTCCAACTCATAGCGACGAAGAGCGGTATGGTATTCAGCGAGCAGATCGTCGTACTCGGAAGCGGGGATATGGCCGGAACCGTTGTACAGGCGGTCGGTAATCGTATCAATTCGCTTGGCTGTCTCTGACATACGTTCGCTAATACGCTTTGTCTCTTGCTTTCGCAAGGATAAATTGTTATTGCTTATTGCCATACTACTTTATATTATCCGTAAACTCTTTGGTTTCCAAATACTCCTTGACCACTTCGCTGGCATACAGCTCTGAAAGACTGTAGGATACACGATCATTCTGAACATATCCCTTAATAAGCCCCTTCGATGCCCAGCGCTTAATAGTGCTCTTACCGCAACCAAGCTTTCTAAGTGCATCGGCCTGACTAATCAGATCGGCAGGCACGCTCTCTGTTAATGGTTTATGTTTTAGTTTCATGGCAACCTTACGAACGCCTACCAATCGCTCTAACCGGTTGATGCGTTGCAGTAAATTAGTCAACGTACGTCGTGATACAACGATCTGTTCTTCATCTTCCGGGAGAATGCGTTTGGGATTCGATTTCACATCGGGCTCTACCGCTCCGGGTATTAGTGCGTCAAGTCCGATCTTACCCGCCAGATATTGTGCTGCATCTCTGGCAGCAAAGAACATCGCTTCGTCTTTTTCAGACTCCGGTACATTGACGTAACGGTTGAATACCCATTTCTCATCGTGCCGACCGGTTAACACCTCAGCCTGTACCAAACTACCCGGATCGCCTTTCTTTTTCAAAAGAGCCACTGCGTGGTCTATTTCTCTCTTTGTTTTCATAACTAATTATTATTTTTAAGTTATTTGTTCTCTTTATGTAAGATGGCTTCGAGCTGCTTCTTAAAAGATTTTAGCTCATCGAGGCTCATCTTCGTAATATTCTTTCTGCAGGCGCTACGAGTGCGGGCGAATACATTGAGCTTCGCTTTGTTCATCTCGAAGTCTTCCGGGGTGTCAGTATCACAGTAATCTTTATTCAGGAAAGAGATTTTGAGCGACAGCCCATAGATTTCACCTACGAGTTTCTTGGCGGCAACACCGAGTTTCTTACTATTGTCTTCCTTCAACCCTGAGAGTATACGCCGAGCTTCGTCGAAGCTAAGTTCCTTGCTGCTGCTTGTTCTTCCATCGGTGAACTGTGCAACGAACCCGTGCCGTTCTTCATCATCAAAGCCCAATTTCGAGAAGCAAGACTGTAACGCGCGAAGTTGTTGCGGAGTGATGGTTTTGTTGACGATTGGTTTCATGTGATTATTTTTTTGATAATTTACGGTACCAGTACTCTTCTGCCTTTTCCGGCCAGATATCAAACTGCATGGTAGGCCCTTTGGAGCGTCCTTTGTTGAATGCCCGAAAACCTTCTACATAAACTTTCAGCGAGGCATCATACATTACGCTACGGGCAGAGCGACCATTGGGCAGTGTTCCGTCGGCATGACTGATAAAGATAATCAGCTTGTTGCGATGCTCTTCCTTGAAGAGGATGTACTGCTTATAATTCATCTGTGCATACTGAAAACTGTCTATCACTACCATATCAGGGGCTTTCTGCTTCTTAAGCCTAGCTGACAACTCATCAATCGGCTCGTTGTCGAGCAATWGGAATCGACGGTTGACCTCTGCCATCCCAAACTCGATAAGCGTGTTCTTCATCGTTAAACTGGCGCCCTCTTCGAGACTGTTATAGGCTACGCGACCAAAGCGACAGAGGTATTTGCAAAGCTGCATCACAAAAGAGGTTTTTCCGTTACCCGAGTTTCCCCATACGATCCATACACCCCGACGCTCCGGGCATCCGAAAGCATCATAAAATTTGCCCTCGAAAGGAAAAGAAGGAATCTTGGTCGTTAGTATCTCACTTACTGACTTGGCTCTTCCCATTACTCTTCTTCTCCTTTCTTGCGTTTTGATTCAATGATACGCTTGCGGGCATGCACCACCTTGCGTACTCGACGTAAGTCATTCTCGGATGCTTCGGCGTCTTTGAGCACTTTCTTTATTTCGGCTTCATCGGTCAGTCCGTTGGCTCGGCAGATGGCATAGATATCGTTTTGCGTTGTGGTGCATATTTCAAAGAAGCGGCGACCGATCCGGCTGTTGATCTCTTTATAACCTTTCTTATTGTACCGCAAACCATTTTCGATGCGACGCTTCATGTAGTCGGTACTCAAAAAGATAATACCCGCCCGGTTTTCCAATCGGTTATATATAGAGATAAAGTAGTACAGAACGGAGTCGGTCAGTTTGTCACCTTCATCAAAAATAAGTAGCGGATTGTTTAGAAATGCAATCATGGTAAGCGCATATTCGAGCATATCCCTCAAATTGGTACCATCGGTCGGTGCACCTACCTGACGGGCTATCTCACGCACGAAGTCGCTTTTGCGCATATCTTCGGAACAAAGGATGTAGTATACATTGCGGTGGTTCTTACGGTAGTTGATGGCGGCTGTTGTTTTTCCACATCCGGCATCGCCCACTATCCAGGTGACGTTCTTATAGAGTTGTGCATCGGTGAAAGTGAAAGTCAGATCGTTGAAAGCATTGCTCTCGTGTATCTGCCACTTCTCAAAGCTGAAACCAATCTGCGAAGCGATCTTGGTAAACATATCGTCTGAGATGTTGGCATACTTCGAATTGATGATTTGCGATACGGTAGCAGAACTGACGCCGTTCAAGCTCTCGCTGGCACGGTTGCGGGTAGGGTAATTATCGCAATAAGCACTCAGGGCATTGCGAATGGCATCTTTATCTGCGATAGTTAAATTTTTCATATTTAAATGATGTTTGAATGGTTATTAAATACGGTTTAATAGCGGTTATAGCGATCTACATCGTCAAAGGTGAAGTTGGATAGCTCTTTCGTGTATTCGCCCACATCGGAGAACTCCAATACCTGATCTGATTCTTCCGGCTGTTCGCTCTTTGGGGGCAACTGCACCGGAGGGATCAATGTGCCATCTTCATACTCTTCGCGGTATCCTCTCATCTTTTTATCGGACAGTCCTTTGGTCTTGGGGGTGTTGAGTCCGAAGTATTCAAGCGCAATACCTTCTTCTTTATCGAAGTTTTCCATCAGGAGCAACATGGCGGCACGGTTGGCTTTGCTGGCTTCTATCTGGGCGCGCATCTGAACTGTTTCTTCGTGTTCCTGATCCTGTATCGCTCTGTGAACACTGACTTTCGGAGTGGCGCCTGAGGCAAACTTTAATCCGTCTGCTGTTTCATACCACAATTCTACCAGAGTCATATCGCGCGGATCATACAGTACATGGAATTTCTGTCCGGTGTGTTTCATGGCAAACGATTCATCACGCAAACCATTGGCGCCATACACCTCGTATTCGTATTTCCGTTTGCCGATCTCGATGCAAAGGCCGCTGTTGGTATAAGTAATCGGCTTTTTGCTTTTAAGCCAGAACATCTGAATCATATCCAACTCTGTCACCGGAACCGTCAAGGGATTTTCGCTCATGGTGTACATATCCTGACGGCTGATACCGGTAGCCGGATGGGCGCTTTCGTTCCATTCGTTTCGACATTCGGCATACAACTGCTTCATTTCTTTGAGTGTAGGCAACTTGTCTACGTTGGCAAGTATCAACTCCATATTGGGGTGGCTGTTCTGCTTAGTGGCCGTTATATTCTGTCCCGTGAAGTTCCAGTACTTATGCAATATCTGTGTCTGAAACCGGCCGAATACCGATTCAATGGTTTTACTTTGTCCGCTATATGGGGCGGTAAAACGGTGCAGGCGACAAATCTTTTTAAAGAAGTCTTGTGCACTCAACTTTTTGTGTCCGCCCTGGTTGTCGTTTACGATCTCGTAAGGTTTCACCTTGGCTGTCTCCACAGCCATGCGGAATGCGCGGAACTGGCTGTCGAACTTCTCGCCCGGAGCGATATCGTAACCCAATAATACTTCGCTGTAAGCATCCATCACTTCGTACACACTGGTAGTGCATATCTTACCGCTTTCATTGCGGTAGTAGAGATTTAGCTTCGTACCATCTGAGTACCAAACAGAGTCGCGCAAGCTGGGTTGTTCTGTTTTGAGTAATGCACTGTACTTCTTGCGCCATTCGAGTTCACCGTGAACAATGGCAAACCAAAGCGGCTGTATGGCCGGGCTGAATAGGAAATTCCGAACGCTTGTAGGGCTTTTAAGCTGTTCGAGGCCACGGAGTGTTGCCTGGTGGTTGAACTCTTCGAATATCTGCATCTCGGTGTAAACGGGAACGCGGCTGCGGCGTAGCTTCAATAGCAATCGCGCCTCTTCGGTTCCGATCTTTCGGGTGTTCTGATTACCAACCTTGCGACTGACGAGTGCAGCGTAACCCTCTTTCTTGTATTGGTTAAACTTTTCGCGCAGACGGCTGTTGCGTAAGGTGTGCCCGTAGGCTTCGCGCAACTTATCACAAGTACCCTCTACAGCTTCCCAGACTTGTGCTTTGCGTATGAATCCACACTTGCTGTGTAGTGCTCGTGTATTGCTCTCTACACGTATCATCTCATTCATCACCTCGGCATTCAGCACATATTCGGCTTGCTTCTTGTCGGTCAATCCGCTTCCGTCGGGTAAGCGGTATTTGTCGCGGTAATACTCCACCGCTTTAGGATCGGGTATTAGAATGTTACTCATATATTGCTCTTTGATTTTTTGAACGGCATCAGGGTTGTGTGAATCATACACCTCGCGGACTGGATCATATAGAGAATCATAATCGATAAGTGCCTTCCTACCGTTTCCACCACGCTGAACAATACGAATTTTACCACATCGCACATACTTCTTATAAGTTGGTTCGCTAAGTATTCCACTTCCAACGAGTTCTCCGTATGTTACGCATCGTATATTTCCAAACATTTCCATATCACGTATATTTTTATTTTATATTTAGTACAAATTCCGGCTCCGCCCCGAAAAAGTAAGCTGCTCTGTAAAGCTCTTAACTTGCTGCTGTAAAACACACTCACTATTCTCACGAACCATGAGTGTTTTGCTACCTTTGTAGCATCGTTAAAAAACCATTATTATGAATTACTTTATGATTCGATTCACATTCCATCTCCCAAATCAGGATTCGATGGATATTGCTCGCAAAGAGTTCGGAGGTCTTCTAAGGAAATTGAACCTGAAATACAGAAGCGTAAATGATTTTGACGGTTATCAATGCTCATCCCGGTCAGATTCACGTCCTTGGGAACTCGATTTTTTAATATTGCCACCAGAATACCAGCAAGACACGTGTTGGGAAGCTCTTCGACTCCTGAGTGAATCATATTTAAAACCCTTTCAGGATGCTCATCCGGAATTGGGAGACGTAACCATATATAGGAATCTTCATAATTTTCCATTTCTAACGCAATTGACTTCGGACTGGTGGAAATAAGACCCTGTTCGGCTTCGTGGTATGACAGCAGATGTGTTCTTAGCTCTTCCAAATAATCTCTATTCATTACTCGGCCCTCCTTTCTTCATCCCAAGCCCTGCTAAGCAGCATTAGTACTGCCAACAATACGATTACCGATGCGGATAACGCATCCTTACGACTTACCTCAATACCATCAGCCAGATACAATGCCATAAACATCGCTACTACGGCTGCTACATTCTGAATCCAACGTAATGTTTTCATGATTTTACATTTTATTTAAAAACCGATCTTTTAATATCTCACGTTCCTGATCGCTCATCGGGAAAATATCCACGGACGGAATTTGGGTAAATTCACTTCTGATTACCGTCATTGTTATACTGCGTGCTAGTTCAAGTTTTCGCTCGCCTTCCTCACTGAGTTTCCATGCGGGGTGGTACTGTTCCAACTTTTCGACCTCTACCTTTTTGCCGTCATTGTAGGCAAGGATATGGGGATATGTCACACAGCAGCAACCATCGCTCAATTCAGCACCGATCAACACATTCCAATATGAATTACGGCCACTTTTGCTACCAATGGCAGACCACACGTCAAAAATCACAAATTGGGGAACACCCTCCTGATCGTACCCATCTACCACTACCACCTTGGCGTTGGCAGATGCCAATTTCTTGCACTCTTCTTTCCAGTAAATCATAATATGTACTATTTAAAAGTTACTACTTTTACCACATTACCTTTGGAGTCCAGTATCTTAGTTGATCTAACCTCCGATCCGGAATCACTCAGCAACTTTGCACCTAGTTCGCAAATAGCGACACTTCTCATTTGTGCAGCCTTTAGGCTGTTGCGTTTAAAACTCATGGCCAGGCTGACAGCCGATTTTTTCACACCGAACACTCTTGCCAAATAGGCATAAGCCTCACCTTTCTTTTTGGGGTCTTCCCAGTCAATTCTTTGCATATATCTACTGTTTTACGTTTGTTAGCTTATCAATCATTTCAGAAGCGTGTTCTAAAACCTTTTCCATACTTATTATTATTTAGAGTTTAATTCTTATCTTTGGACGATGTAAACCGATTTCACTACGTGTAATGGTATCACGATGCAAATGTATGCTAATAATATTTAGCATCAAAACAAATCACTAAATATTTTTAGTTATGGATAGTATTTTTAGTAGAATCAAGCTGTATATTGCTCATTTGGGTATTAGTAATAACGAATTTGGCCGTAATATCGACTGTTCAAGTGCACAAATAACCCAAATGTTGACCTATGAAAAGAATTTTGGAATCGATAAGTTGCTTAAAATAATAAGTAGATATCCAAACTTAAATTGTGATTGGCTTCTTACTGGTAAGGGATCAATGCTTCGCAATAAGAAAGAGGAATCTACTTCAGAACATATATCGCAAAATACTCAACCGGATTCGTCTATTCAAGAATCCTTTATATATAATATGTATAAAGAAGAAAAAGCAGAAAACAAATTATTAATAGAAGAGATAGGAGCACTGAAGCTAAAGATAAGCCAGTTGGAGGCGGGTTCCCTCAAAGGAAAGACAACTGCGAAGACTGCATCTACAAAGAATGCTTCTTCGCAGAAAATCGAAAATGTAGATTCTGCCAGTGCCCGGTAAAGAGAACGGTATATGAGAATATTATTGAAAATTAAGCCACAAGATATAGATGTATTACAAAATTAAATAATTTAATCAAGAGATAAAATATGATAATTACAACCACAAACAGCATAGAAAATGGGGAGATAGAAAAATATTTCGGTGTAATTTCTACGAATGTTGTAATAGGAACCAATGTGTTTTCTGACCTCGCCGCATCATTTACCGATTTTTTTGGAGGAACATCTGAAACCTATCAAAAGAGGTTAGACCTAATTTACAAAAGTGGAATTGATGCTTTATCTCAAAAAGCTGCAATATTAGGTGCTAATTGCATCGTAGGTCTTAGTGTTGATTTTGATGAGATATCAGGAAAAGGAAAATCAATGTTTATGATTTCTGTGATTGGAACCGCCACTAAAGTGATTGTTAAAAAACAGATAGAAGAAAATATTTCATGTTCTGACTCTATTGTTTCAGCAGAGCATTTAACATCTGAATATCTTAAAAGAGACTTAATAGAAAGAGTCGAAGCAGGAGAATTACCTTCTTCCGACGATTGGAGCTTCCTATCAAACTACCCTATAAAGGAATTAGCCCATTTATTACTGAATCGTTATTTGAGTATGACAAGTATGTCTACTTTAAATAATGAAGAATTGCTGGTTAAAAATTTTCCTCATTTCTTAGGACGATTAGATAAAGAAGTTGCCATCAAGCTAATGAATGACAATATTTCCCGAAATGAGCAAGATATCATTAAGTTAGTCAAAGCACATAATCTATTTGATGCTAATTTGGTTATAAATGAAATTAAGAAAGATGAGTTAGATACCGCTGTTGCATTATTGGATGCAAACAAAGATAGTTATACGAATGATGATTTATTATCAATGAAGAAAATAATCTCCTTGTTTGACACTATTCCAGACAAAGGAAAGGTTGAAGTAGTAAAAGGTATGTTTTCTAAAGGTGAAGAGAAATATATCTGCCCGCGTGGGCACAAGAACCCATCCTCACAGGTCTTTTGCCAAGAATATGGCTGTGAATTAAATATCAAGGGGCTTACTCCATATCAAATAAATAGAGTTAATGCTTTCAAATTAAAAGTTCAGTCACTAGAATCATTATTAAAACCTGTATAATAATATAAATGGCACACGCGCACTTTTTCACTGCTAAAAGTAGTGTTTTATATTCTTGCTTACTGAATATCAATGCGTTAAGTGTGTTTTATAATTCTTATCGACGTTTATCTTACTACATTTTCCTACATAAAACATCGTGTTTCATTCATTAAAATAGGCTTATAAACTCAATTTCATATCTAAATACGTAGTTAAAAACGTTAAAAAGTAACCCTAAAAGTAACCCTAAACTATCAACATTTAAAAAATATCTCCAAAAAAGTAACTCTAAACCCGTAACCCTAAAGTAACCCTAAACCTATAATTAACTATATTTTAACAACTTGGCGGACAATTAGGATATTAAAGTCGTATATCTGTAATCAAACGCCTCACATCGTCTTTTTTCGCTCATTTTCGACCATTCCAGTTTCCTAACCTATATATTCACATAGAAACACAAACCCTCTCAAACACCTATAAAAAAGGTATTTAAGAGGGTTTCGCTTGCCATTGTATCAGTATTAAAGCAATGCCGGTTTGGTTCTTTGGTAGAATCGTATTATCTTAGTGTAAGAAAGAAGGGAATCCCACAGACGATGTAAAGTTATCCAGTTTCTTTCACTCCATTTTGAAGCTTTTTGCAAAGCAAAAGCAAAGCAATGTAAACACGTCGATTTAAAACCTTATTCTCTTCATATTCTCTGAAACGCTTTATTCATCGGACTTTGCGAAGCTTTTCATAATGTCATAGTTTACACAATTCGTTCTATCCCCCATACGTGTCGTGTGCCGACTGTCACATGCCTTATAAAAGCGAAGGAGGAATGAAATTCAGCGATCATCATATACAGAGCCCGTTGGCAATGATCGATCGCACCTGCCAGGTTTGCCACCGCGAGAGTGAGGAGACACTTCGCAATAATGTGTACGAACGGCAGCGGAAGGCGAACGAAATTCGCAATCGTCTTGAACAAGAATTGGCAAAAGTTCATATAGAAGCGAAGTATGCTTGGGAGAAGGGGGCTACCGAGGCGCAAATGCAGGAAGCACTCAAACTAATCCGCCAGGCACAATGGCGATGGGATTTTGCAGTAGCCTCACACGGTGCTTCGTTTCATGCACCCCAAGAGATTCAGCGTATTTTAGGGCATGGGCTCGACAAGGCTATGCAGGCCCGCTTAACAGTCTCTAAAGTATTAGCCAAAAACGGCTTTGTGGGCGAAGTACCCATGCCCGATATTTCCACCAAAGAGAAAGCACAGAAATATATCGGTTTGGATATGAAGACAGAACACGAAAATAAAGAGAAATTCCTTAAAACAATCGTACCTCGGTGGCTTGAAAAAGCGAAAGCCAACGGGCGGTTAGTAACTACTTAACGCTGACTGGATGATGTGGAAAAATCCCTGGGGATATAAAGAAGGCTTCATAATCTGTGGCGGGCTCTTAACGGTTGGAGCATTGTGGCAATTAATCATTGGCAGCTGTTCACTTACGTTTTTATCATACCCCGTCAATGTAGTCTCTCTATTGGTTTATGTGGCAGTGCTGGTGATTGTTTACGTTTTTTTTCGTAAACGAACGCTTATTCGTTGGATGAGTAGCTATTTTGCTGCGGTAACAGGAATGATTGCACTGACTGTACTGGTCGTTTTGATGGGGCTGATTCGTCAGCTGCCATCAAGCCACCTATTGCAGGCTGACACGAGCAATGGGTTGGGGTTTTCGTATATGCTTTCTTCCTGTCCATTTGTGTTGCTGTTCTTTTGGTTTATTACGCTGTTGGGGATGACCATCCTTCGCCGTTTGATGCATGTGCGTTGGTGGGATATTCCATTTTTATGCAATCATCTCGGATTGTTTATTGCCTTGATCGGTGCCATTCTGGGGAGTGCCGATATGCAGCGGCTGAAGATGACAACGCAGGTAGGGAAAGCCGAATGGCGTGCAATGAATGAGTATAAGGAGGTAGTCGAGCTACCTTTGGCGGTTGAGCTACGTGACTTTATGATAGAGGAGTATCCTCCTAAATTGATGTTGATTGATAATGAAACGGGGCGGATTGTTCCGCAAGGCAGACCCGTCAGCCTGTTCTTGGAAGAAGAGTTTGACCGGGGAGCATTGCTTGATTGGCAGGTGGAACTGATTGAGCGGCTTCCGGAAGCGGCAAGTGTAGCGACCGAAGATACGGTAAAGTTTGTAGCTTTTCATTCTACCGGTGCTACTTATGCTGTTTACGTAAAGGCTCTGAATGTAAGAACGAATGAGCGTCGCGAAGGTTGGGTGAGTTGTGGCAGTTTTTTGTTTCCGTATAAAGCGTTACGGCTGAATCAGCATTTGAGCCTCATTATGCCCGATCGCGAGCCAAGGAAGTTTACTTCTGATGTAATCGTTTATACCGAATCCGGTTTTCGAAAGGAAGCGGTTATTGAGGTGAACCACCCACTCGAAATACAAGGGTGGAAGATCTACTTGTTGAGCTATGATGAAGAAAAGGGGCGATGGAGTGATACGAGTATTTTTGAATTAGTAAAAGATCCGTGGTTGCCAGTTGTTTATACGGGTATCTGGATGATGATCGTAGGAGCTATTTGTATGTTTTCCTTGACACGTAAAAGAAAGGAGGAACTGGGATGAGTTGGGATTTATTTGGCTGGTTTGCTATAGTGGCTGTACTCTTTTGGGCAAGTGGAGCGGTTGTGGGATGGAAAGGAATACGTCCTATGGTCGCTGTTATATTAACATCGATCGGTTTAGCCGTTTTTTTCTACTTCATTCTGTGCATGTGGATTTCACTTGAGCGTCCACCTTTGCGAACCATGGGTGAGACTCGTTTATGGTACTCCTTTTTCTTGCCATTGGCTGGGCTTATTACCTATTTGCGTTGGCGTTATAAGTGGATTTTGGCTTTCAGCTCTTTGTTGTCGCTGGTATTTATTTGTATCAATATTTTTCGTCCCGAGATTCATAATAAGACTTTGATGCCGGCTTTGCAGAGTCCTTGGTTTGCTCCTCATGTTATTGTGTATATGTTTGCCTACGCTATGTTGGGTGCAGCTTTTGTAATGGCTGTTTATCTGCTTTGGTTTAAACGGTCCGGGATTGATGAACGAGAGATGAAGCTTTGTGATAATCTGGTCAATGTGGGATTATCTTTTCTTACACTGGGTATGCTCTTTGGAGCCTTGTGGGCGAAAGAGGCTTGGGGACATTATTGGAGTTGGGACCCCAAAGAGACATGGGCTGCAGCCACTTGGATCGGTTACTTATGCTATATTCATTTTCGTATTCAAAGTAGGTATAGCTACCGCAAGGCACTAACCGGGTTATTGGTCTGCTTTTTACTTTTGCAAATGTGCTGGTATGGTATCAATTATTTGCCATCGGCACAAGGAGTAAGTATACATACTTATAATTTAAATTAACACACGTATGAGACAAACTATTTTATTCGCAACACTGGGTTCTCTCTTTTCTATACTATCTCTGAATGCTCAGAATGGACAAAATACGTTCACGATAGACACTCAGTTACGCTCTCGGGCAGAGTATAGAAATGGAGCATTGTCACCCCGTTCTGAGGGAGATCATCCGGCCTTTTTTATCAATAATCGTGCCCGCTTCTCCTTGGGCTATCAGCGAGAGAGGTTGCAGATGAAACTTTCGGCTCAGCATGTGGGTGTATGGGGGCAAGATCCGCAGATTGATCGAAATGGGCGGTTTGCTCTCAATGAGGCGTGGGCAAAGATCGATTTGGGAAAAGGTTTGTTTGCCCAGCTTGGACGTCAGCCTTTGGTATACGATGACGAACGTTTATTGGGGAGCTTGGACTGGAATGTAGCAGGTCGTTTTCATGATGCTTTGAAGCTGGGATACAAACGAGAGCAACATCAGGTACATCTTGTCTTAGCTTTTAATCAGAATGATGAGAAAGTGAAAGAAACTTATTATGCAGTTGGTGGACAACCCTACAAAACGATGCAAACCTTGTGGTACAACGGACAGTACGGAACGCACCTGAATGCTTCCATATTATTTATGAATATAGGACTGGAAACAGGTGAACCCGGTACGGATACAAAGAAGCAAAGGGGGAAAACTACGTATATGCAAACAGCAGGTACTTATATTACTTATACCTCCGGAAAGTGGTTGTTGTCTGGTAGCGGTTATTATCAGTTTGGTAAGAAGAGGGTTGGCCGGATAGACGAACCTCGAACGGTATCTGCTTATATGTTGGGCTTAAAGGCGGATTATGAAATTAATCGCCAATGGAGTGTTTCGTTATTGAGCGATTATCTGAGCGGTGATCCGGACAGTGAAAAAGTCACAACGTTCGATCCACTTTACGGTACGCATCATAAATTCTATGGGGGTATGGATTATTTTTATGCTTCGGCATACAACAAGGGTTTGTGGGATAAACAGTTAGGGTTGACTTTTAGACCGAAAGCTTCTTTGGTTTGCAGTTTGAATTACCATCACTTTTCAACGACCTATGATGTGAAGGCTGTGGATCGGTCGGAGGGTAGAAGTATTGGTTCTGAGATCGATTTACAGACAGACTATACGATTGCGAAAGATGTGAAGATAACACTTGGGTATTCAATAATGCTCGGAACAAAATACATGGATGCAATAAAAGGAGGTAACCACAATGCGTGGCAAGATTGGGGATGGCTCTCAATTAATATAAATCCACGTATATTATTTGCAAAATGGTAGTTAGTTTTCCATAAAAATACTATTTTTGCTTTTATACTAATAAGAACACATTGTGGTAAAAATCGAGTTTACAGATGATTACAAGGAATTACTTTTGCAGATACCGCTGTTTTGCCAGTTGGATAGCAACTTAAAGCGCCGTTTACTAAAGGAGTTAGCGTTTGTATTATATGAGATACCTCGAAAAAAAGTAGTATTGCAACAAGATACTATTTGTCATCACTTGTATGTATTGCTGAGAGGAGAGTTATCAGTCGATATTATTGATGTGGCAGGCAATTTGATTAAAGTGGAAGAGATTATCGCTCCCCGCACATTTGCGACGCCTCACTTGTTCGGAACGAATACCTTATTGCCGGCTACTTTTACTGCTAGTAAAGATTCTGTATTACTTATGGCAACAAAGGCTTCTGTATTTAAGCTGATTAGTTCCGAACCACAACTGTTGCATAGCTTTTTGTGTGTGGCAGGCAATTGTAACAAATGTACGGTTGTTCGGCTCAGAATTTTATCTTACCGATCTTTGCGTAGTCGTTTTGTTTATTATTTGATGGAGCATCGTACATCGCCTACATCGGCACTTTTGGAGCACAATCAGGTGCAACTTGCCGATTATATGGCAGTTACCAGACCAGCCTTATCGAAAGAAATCAATAAAATGGTAAAAGAAGGATTGATCGAAGTTAACAAGAAAGTCGTGACACTTTTGAGTGTGCAAGCCTTGAAAGAGTACATCTAAATATCTACAAAGAACAGTCATGAATCATGTAACTGTTTCGTTTTAAGGCAATAGAACTGCTATTTTTAAGTGATCAGTTCTATTGCCTTTGTATCTCCACTAAACTGACAGCAAAACTTATATAAGCAATACCGTCACTCCCTTTGCTCCATGAGCTCCAATAACCAACGCTTGCTCAATGTCTGCTGTCTTCGATGGTCCCGAAATAAAGACACCGAAGTCGTAGCTATGATTGTTTATTCGTGAGTAGGCTTCATGCATATTGTTGACCAACTCGCTCTTTCTCAATAGAATCACCAGATTTTCGGAGATGAAATAGAGAGCTCTCTGTTTGATGTTCTGTTCGATCCAGATAGCCCCATTCTCGGCAACACCGAATACCCCTTCGATGACTGCCAGATCGGTTCCGTCTAGTTCGGCCGGATTGTCCGTGTCGTTGGGGTTGAAAGTGGCGCAAGTAATTTGAGGCAGTACCGAGCCGATGCGTTTGGCATTGGGATACAGCTTTTGTATTATTTCATTGAGGTCTTCATTCTCTTTCACCACAAGAGCATCTCCTCCTACTAGTTTCATTATTTGAATGAATTGATCCGTTCGATCCGAATAAACCGTTCCATGAATGGCTTTTAAATCGGGCATAGGGTGCGTTGTCAGCGTATGTCCCTTGATGCGCTGCAATATTTGTTCTTTACTACTCATCGTGATCTGCTTTTGAGGTTAGTTTGTTCTTTTTCCACATCTCATTGAAGGACTCATTACTGAATTCCGGAAGTTCGCGTCCCTCTCCCCACGTATTGAGGTGGTTGTATTTCATAAAATGGGGAAGATGGTTGGCAATGGGAGCCATCCGGACAGCCGAATTAAAGAGCTTGGGGCGTTCCATTAAGTATTGCATACCATCGGACATCGCCTTTTTGGTTTTATTGGCTCGTCCTATGCGAAGTAAGTCTTGCCGCCACAAGTAGATTTGTTCGGCAAGGTCGACTTTGGCCGGACATACAAACGAGCAGGAGTGGCATAGGGAGCAAGCGGATACGTTGTCGAAATATTTCTGTTCCGACTTGAGCATACCTAAGTTAATGCCGATGGGCCCCGGAATGAAATAAGTATAAGAGTATCCACCGCTGCGGCGATAAACCGGACAGGTATTCATACAAGCTCCGCAGCGAATGCAGTTCAGCGTTTTTATGTGTTCCGGCTTTGCCAGAATATCGCTTCTGCCGTTGTCTACGATTATGATATGAAACTCTCCTCCTTTGCGTGGCTTGCGATAGTGGGAGGTATAGGTCGTGATGGGCTGTCCTGTAGCCGAACGAGCTAGTAGGCGGGTAAAAACACCTAACGACTCACGATTGGGTACGATCTTCTCCAATCCCATTCCGGCAATCTGCAAGGTGGGTTGCGAGGTTCCCATGTCTGCATTGCCCTCGTTGGTACATACCACTACTTCGCCTGTCGAAGCTACGGCAAAGTTTACTCCGGTCATGGCCGCTTGTGCGTGGATGAACTTGTTGCGAAGGTCTTTACGGGCGGCATGAGTGAGGTAGGTCGGGTCTGAATTTCCTTTCTCTGTTCCCATCTTCTCTTCGAAAAGTGCTCCTACTTGCTCTCTTTTGATATGTATGGCCGGAAGCACAATGTGGCTCGGAGGGAGGTTCATTAATTGCAGAATACGTTCGCCCAAGTCGCTTTCTACCACCTCTATTCCTTTACTTATTAAAAAGGGGTTCAGTTCGCACTCTTCGGCAAGCATCGATTTGCTTTTAATGAATCGTTTTACTTGGTGGCTATGCAGAATATCATATACCGTCCGGTTAAACTCTTCAGCATCTTTTGCCCAATGAACGATGGCGCCATTGGCCAAGGCATGCTGTTCGAACTCTTGTAGCAGTTCGTGCAGGTGGCTGTTTGAATACAGTTTGATGTCGCGAGCCATATCTCTTAACTGCTCCCACTCGGGAAGTTGCTTGCTCATGCGGTCTCTTTTCTCCCGTACCTGCCAAAGAGTTTCGTCCTGCCACTCTTCTTGTTTCTTGTTTTGCAGAAACTTTGTTGCTGCGATGGAATGTTTCGTACTCATAATTCTGAAGCTAATATTTCGGCAATATGGATCGTTTTAATCGGGCTCTTTTCTCGTTTAATGACTCCTTCGAGATGCATCAGGCACGAGCTGTCGGCACCAACAATGTATTCGGCTCCGGTTGCCAGGTGCCTTTTGACTTTGTCCTGCCCCATGCAAACAGAAACGGCGTCTTCTTCGATGGCAAACATTCCACCGAAACCGCAGCATTCGTCCGGTCGTTCGGGTTCTACAATTTCTATTCCTTCGACCAATGAAAGAAGGTCGCGTAGTTTCGAATAATAGGGAACGTTCATCTCGCTGGCCGAGGAGAGGTTCAATAAGCGTACGCCGTGGCAACTGTTTTGTAAACTCACTTTGTGCGGAAACTTGGATTTCAGGCTGGTTGGTTTCACCACATCGTGGATGAACTCGCAGAGATCGTATACTTTTTGGGCACTGCTGCATGTGTGTTGCTTTATCAGTCGTCCGTAATTATCGCGAACGAAAGCGACACAACTCGCTGACGGCCCCACAATGTAGTCGTACGTTTTGAACTTTGCTTCGAATTGCATTGCCAGTTTTTCCGCTTCGCTCTCGAACCCTGCGTTTGCCATCGGTTGTCCGCAGCAGGTTTGATCGATCGGATAGTCTACATCCAGACCGAAGCTTTTCAATAGTTTATACGATGCAGCACCCACATGAGGATAAATTGCATTGATATAACACGGGATAAATAAGCCAATCGTCATAATTATATTAGTTTAATTTGTAGTAGAATCATCTGTTTGGTTTTCTGTTAGCTAAATAAGAAAACCATTATACCGGCTATCGCGACATAGGCCAAAGCATAGGGAATAGCGGCTTTTAAGATTTCGCCCTCCTTACCCTGTTGGTTGCTCGCAGAGGTTGCGATGGCAATACTTTGTGGAGAGATAATCTTTCCGCCGGTAGCACCTACGGTATTGGCAGAGGCTAACCAATCGGGGCTGACACCGATTTGCCCGGCTACCGTTGTTTGCAACTTACCGAAAAGAATGTTCGAGGAGGTATCACTTCCGGTAATGAATGTTCCTAAGCAGCCGATGATTGGTGCAAAGAGCGGATATAGTCCGCCGGTTGCCGCAGCCAGTGCAGTGGCAATAACGGCAATCATCCCCGAAAAATCCATAATGGTAGACAAACCTACCAAACAGATAACTGTTACGAATGTTTTCTTTAACTGCTTTGTTGTACTCCACAATACGGCGAAGAGCTCCTTTACCGATGCACCTTGTATAAGCCCCCCCACAAACGTGCCGATAAATAATAGTACTCCAGCATGGGTAAGCCATCCTATCTTATAGTCAACAAAGGTATTATGGATTGGGAGCGTGATTTTAGTGACTCCGTTCAACTCTAAGAAACTACGTAACTCTGGGAAAAGCGGGCTGGTCATAAAGATTAGGAACAGTATCAGGAGATAAATGCTCCATGCACTCAATATATCTTTTGTCTGTAAATGAGTCTTGTTAGTCTCTTTTTCTTTACTTCCTGTAAGTTTGCCGAAGAGTACGATGATAATAATCGAAACAATGCTGCCAATGATGGCGGGAGACTCAGCTCCCATATAGCGTGCTGCCAGGTATTGGCTTCCGAAAGAGAAACCACCGACCAATAAAGCCAATAATAGATTCTTTGGCAATGATTTCAGTTTATGATCGGTTAGGAATAGCAGAACAAAAGGAATGAGGAACATCAGTACGGAAAGCTGCAAAACGACATTGCTACTGAGTTGCAATATATCCAATCCGGTCTCTTTGGCCAACACAATGACGGGCGTACCTATGGCTCCGAAAGCTGTTGCCACACTGTTGGCTATTAAGCTGACCACAGCCGAGAAGATCGGTTTGAATCCCAAGCTAATCAAGATGGCTGCGGGGATGGCTACTGCGGTACCAAAACCTGCCATTGCTTCTAGTAACCCTCCAAAGCCCCAGGTCAATAAGAGTACTTGGATGCTTTTATCAGTCGAGATGGAGGAGAACTGCTGTTTGATAATCTCCATCTTTTGCGTTTTCAGCAATACATTGTAGCTAAATATAGCCATCAAGATAATAATCAAGATGGGAGATATTGCCTTCAATGCTCCATAAAGAAAAGAGTAAAAAAGGTTACCTACAGAGAAGTGAAAGCCTAGAGAGGCGATCAATATTGTTACAATAAGAGAGATAACGCTACTCTTATCACCCGACATTTTAAAGAATGCCATTAACACAATGAGAAGTAAAACCGGAATGACGGCAAGTATAAGCTCCATAATAAAGAAGTGTGTTTGATCAGTACTATGTGTATTGAACAAACCAGACCTCCTTTTAGTTCCTGCTTTTCAGCATTACGTTTCTTTTATTTTTTACTTATTAATTACTTTCTACTCCAGATTGGCACTCTTATCCTATAAGACTTAGCCGAATATGTGGTTCTATTTTTTGTTGGATTATTCTTTCGCTCACAAATATCGTTTTAATGCTTTGCTCCAAATAACGTATCCGTCTTCTGTCAAGTGAAGTCCGTCACTTGTAAGTTCGGGACGTAATACATTGGTGCCTTTTTCGGTAAACAGAGGAAATAGATTGATAAAGGTTACTTTTCGGTTTTGAGCGACTGCTTTCAGCTTTGTATTGATTTCGGGGATAAGCTCCGTTTTTCCTATCATTGTCTTATAGATACAAACTGATTCGTTAATTGGCAACAGGCTTTGTACGTAAAGATGAGTATCGGGCGAATCGGTTCGTACGCGATCAATCACGCGGGTGATGAGGGTGACTACACTATCGGGAGTGAGTTGGTGAGAAAGATCGTTAACACCAATCATAAGAAAGAGCTTCTTTGGCCGGGCAGGCAGAATCTGATGAAGACGATCCAGTAGTCCCATTGCTTCATCGCCAATAATACCACGGTTGTAAACGGTCTTTTTCGTCTTGAAACGGGCTTTCCAATCACCGCCACCTTCCGTTAAGCTATTGCCTAGCATCACAATGTCTTTGTTGGTAATCGGTGTCTCGTTTTCGAAGCCAAGAAATCGTTGATAGTAATGATCGGTATAGAGGCGTGGGGTAGGGTAGATAGCACCAGCTACTGCGTTGGCCACCAGCGAACGGAGACGGACTACCTCTCCTTTGTCTTCCGGATGGGCACGATTGGTCAATAGGATAACCGATGTATCGTTGTCGGGATCAATAATGATTGAAGTGCCGGTATATCCGGTATGTCCGTAGGTGTTAGGCCCAAAGAGGTCGCCATTATTGGACGCATAGGGTGACGAAACATCCCAGCCCGGTGTTCGCCCGAAGGAGGCTACCGATCTGGGAACGGTACGCATGACCTTAACGCTGAACGGACTAAGAATACGGTGGCCGTTCAACTCACCTCCGTTTTGCAGAGCAGCGACCAGCAAAGCTACATCACCGGCATTGGAGAAAACGCCCGCATTGCCCGATATGCCTCCATTCATGATGCGCGCGAGCGGATCATGAACTTGTCCGCAAAGAACACTGCCGTCGGGCTGTTTCTCTGTTGGGGCGATAAGCGGAGCGAATGGACTGGGAGAAATAGTGATCCATTGATTGTTTCTGCGCGTCGTGGGTAAATAATCGGTATGTGTCATCCCCAGCACATCGAAAATGTTGGCTTTGGCAAATTCGCGTAACGACTGGCCACTAACGGTTTCGATGATATGCTGCAAGGCGATGTAATTCAAGCAACTGTATTGAAAATCGGTTTGCGGTTTAAAGTCTCGTTTGCAGGTGTTGATATAGGTAAGCAACCCCTCGGGGTTGGGCGATCCGTACTTTTTCTCCAACTCGCTAACGGGTGCATAAGGGGGTAGTCCCGACGTATGTGTCAGGAGGTCTATAATGCGTATGTCTGTTTTTTTACCCTGCTCGTCTATCCAGCCTTCAAATGCGGGGAGGTACAGGCCGACGCGATCTATGAGGCGTAGCTTGCCCCGCTCGACCAATATCATGGCCGAAATAGCAGTCGACATCGATTTGCTGCACGAAGCCATATCGAAAATCGTTTGGGTTTCCATTGGTTCGATCGTGGGGTATACTTGTTTGTGTCCATACGCTTTGAGGTAGGCAAGCTTTCCTTGACGAACGATGGCAAGTACCGCACCGGGAATATCTTTTCGGGCAATCGCTTCTTCGATGGCAGCATCGGCGTAGGTGCTGAGATGGCGAGAGTTCATCCCTACTTGTTCGGGTGCCACACGCGGCAGTGATTGTGCAGCGGCAGAATCAATGATTAAAAAACAGATAAGGGCAATCAAAAGACTTTTCATAATGATACCGATTACATATTGCGTTACTTATTTATTGGATCGATAAGCATCTGCGGCCTTTTTAACCGATCCGTGCATCAACAACAGAGCTTTTGCTTGATCGTATTCAAGACCAAGCTCTTCGATCAACATACGTGTGCCTCGATCTACCAGTTTCTGATTACTGAGTTGCATATTGACCATTTTGTTACCTTTCACCCGTCCCAGTTGAATCATAACCGAGGTAGTGATCATGTTTAAGATCATTTTCTGTCCGGTTCCTGACTTCATACGCGAACTACCTGTCACATATTCCGGTCCTACAATCATCTCAATAGGCACATCGGCTTCGGCAGCCATGGGCGAATCGGGGTTGCTGGTAATGCATCCGGTCAGTATACCGTGTTCACGGGCTGCTCGCAAAGCACCTATTACATAGGGGGTGGTGCCCGATGCAGCAATACCTATTACGGTATCTTTAGTTGTGATATGGTGTGCTTCGAGCTCTTCCCAGCCACGGGTTGTATTATCTTCTGCATTTTCTACCGGATTACGCAAAGCCGTGTCTCCTCCGGCAATGAGTCCGATGACAAGTGTAGGAGGCATACCGAAGGTGGGAGGTATTTCCGAGGCATCAAGTACACCCAGGCGTCCGCTCGTACCGGCACCCATATAAAAGATGCGCCCCCCCTGCTTCATACGGGGAACAATTTGGGCGACAAGTTTCTCTATTTGTGGAATGGCGCGTGCGGTAGCCAAGGCTACCTTCTGGTCTTCGGTATTGATGTCTTCCAGTAATTCGCGAATTGATTTCTTCTCTAAATCGGTGTAGAGTGAGGGTTGCTCTGATATTTTAATAAAAGCCATACTATGCTGGATTAGTTAATGAATAGAATATTAAGAGTGATGAAATCGAATGAGTCCGGGCATCGGACTCTGAATGATTGTGCCAAGTTTGATGCCGGCAGCAGTGGCGGCTTCTGCAAGTACTTCCTGATAGTAATAGGCTACCGATCCGATAAAGTGTACCGGTACATGTTCATAATCATATTGCTTCACATTACGTTCCAAAAAAGCACGGAAACTACCTAAGACCAAGGCACGCACCTTTGGCTCATCCAAGTGCTGCCAAGCGAAAGGCGACAGGCTGGCCAAGAATCGGTTGGGGAAGGGTTGGCGGTAGATGCGATCGATGATATCGGCCGGAGTCAAGCCAAACTGCTCGAGAAACTCCTCCTTCAAACCGTCGGGCATTTGATTTTTGAGCAGGTCGCCTACCAATAGTTTGCCTATAACAGCCCCACTTCCTTCATCGCCCAGAATGAAACCTAATGGCGAAACATTGTTGACGATTTGCTTACCATCATAATAACACGAGTTAGAACCGGTACCCATGATACAGGCAATCCCTGCTTCGTGTCCGCATAATCCCCGGGCTGCTGCCAGCATATCGGTATCTACCTCGATCGTGTTAGTGACTTGCAGGTGTGCTGCAATGGCACGACGCACGGTTTCTATCTTGTCGGGAAAGGCACAGCCTGCTCCATAGAAATAAACGGCTTCAAAAGTATGTGTATCCAGTTGAGGAAGCAGTGTACTGGCTATCTCAGTACTAATTTCCTCCTCAGACTGGAAAAAGGGATTGGTGCCTTTGGTGAAAATTTGCTGGATCAATTGTCCTTTGTCTACCACGCTCCAATCTGTCTTGGTAGAACCACTATCTGCTATTAGTATCATATTTTAATGTATATTTTGTTTTTGTATAGTATATATCCGATGCCCCAGTTTAATATAACAAAGAGCAATGCGTATGCCAGCGAGCCGGGGTAATCGCCCAATGCGGGCTGAAGAATAACGGAATAAAAATAAGTCTTAAGTGCCATCATGTCGCCTGTAGCGCCATAAGGAATGGTGATATTGGCAAGCAGGATGGAAAGAACACCTGCCATAACGTAAATGAATAAGGGGTTTACACCAAAAACCTCGAAAGGTCTGCACCATGTTTTAAAGCCTTTCACGTCGATGAGCCACACTAGTAATGCCAGAAAGCTGGAACCTAATCCGCAGGTGGCAAGAACGAAAGTAGGAGACCATATCTTTTTATTGATCGGGCATCCGTAACTTAGCAAAAAGCCAAGAAAGGTAAGGATAGTACCCGCCAAGAATAGACGTAATAACTTATCATTGATATCCTTCACTTCCATGAGAAGCTTGCCTACGCAAAAGCCGATGAGTACATGTGCAATGGCGGGAATGGTGCTAAGCAGTCCTTCGGGGTCAATTCCATTGTCTTTGTACATATGCGCTTCTCCCAATACTGCCCGATCTACAATGGATAGGATATTGGTGTCGTTGTAAGCAAAGCCATTGCCCGTGATAAGCAGTATAAAATATCCCCCCAGCATGACCACAATGAGTGCCGGAATATATCGGTGCTTAACGGTTAGCGCAATGATGGCTGTTGCACCGTAGCAGAGAGCAAGGCGTTGCATAACACCCAGAATGCGAATATGATCGAATGGTAGCCATTCGCCTGTACGGCAAAGAATGGAGAACCACCCAATACCCAAGCCGATAGCAAAGATAACCAGTGTGCGTCGTAGAATCTTAGTCAGAGCCGACATGGAGAATTCAAATTGGTATTTACGCAGTGAGATATAAGTGGAAATACCCATGATGAACATAAAGAATGGAAACACAAGATCGGTTGGTGTTAAACCGTTCCATTCGGCGTGTTTCAGTGGGGCATAGATGGTGCCCCAAGAACCCGGATTATTGACCATGATCATCCCTGCGATAGTGATACCTCGTAAGACATCCAGTGCCAGTAAGCGGGAGTTGACTGTTTTACTCATGATTGTATAAGGTTATTTTGAAGTTGTACATTCGTTTACTAAATAAACAATGGATACATAGGGGATACCTGCATTTGTGGTCAAGCCGATTTCGCAGGTTCGACTGTTCGAATATCCGATAGGAATGTTTGCTGCTTCTATCTGAGGGCGAAGTTTTCGCAGTGCATAGGTATTTACTTCGGGGTGAGTGAAACCTTTATCTCCGGCAAATCCGCAACAACCGACTTCCTCGGGAACGAGAACATGAGCAGAGCATCGCTTAGCCAAGGCCATGATCGTGTCTGCCAAACCCATACGGCGCATGGAGCAGGTAATATGTAGCGCAACGGGGCGGTCTGTACGAGTGAACGTGAGCTTATCGGTTAGAAAGACACTGATGAACTCAGCGGGTTCATAAAGCTTCATGCGTGAGATGGTTTCTCTCATTCGATGCAGGCAGGGACTTTGGTCACACAATACCGGATAACGCCCTTGCTCAGACGCTTCCCATAATGCTGTTTCCAGTTCGGCTGCTTTACGGTCGGCAATGTCGGGCATACCTTTGCTTTCCCAGATCGTACCACAGCACAACTTATCCATTTCCCGGGGAAAGATTACCTCATAACCTGCCTTTTGCAGCAGTGTTAACATCTTATTAACAAGTGGTTGTGCAGTCGGTGATTGACGAGGGAGACCCATTGTTTGGTTAATACAGCTTGGAAAGTAAACAACCTTCAATGGGTCATTGGTTGCCGAAGGCGATTTCTTTACTAATTCTTTATCTATTTTATAGGCTTTGGGCATGGCAGGAGTCCATAAAGGGAGTCCCATCCATTGATGCATACCTTTGGCTATATGTTGCATGTTCTTCGTTCCTACGATGCCGTGTGCCGTATTTGCCAGTCTCAATACCGGACGAATGCTACCTTTGATACCGCGGAAATGGTTGGCAGCAAAATTGCCGATGTTATAGGCAAAGCTACCGATAGGAAATTTGGTCTCACGAAGTACGTGTGTCAGTGTTCCCGTGTTAATCCCCATCGGACACGATAAGGAACAAAGTCCATCACCCGCACAGGTTTCGTTGCCCGGATACTGATATTGTTTTTCTAGCTTCTCAAGGAGCTGCGGATTGCTACCGCTTTGTTTGAGTCTGCTTATTTCGCGCTGTACAACGATGCGCTGACGCGACGACAAAGTGAAGCCGCAGGTGAGGCAGTTAATCTCACAAAAGCCACATTCAATGCATTTATCTACCGCCGGATGAGTAAGCGGCAAGGGTTTGAAGTTCTTGATGTGGCACAATGGGTCGTCGTTGAATATGACTCCCGGATTGAGTAGCCCTTTGGGGTCGAAGAGATGTTTAACCTCTTTCATAAATTGATAAGCAACCTCTCCCCATTCATAGCGTACGAATGGTGCCATATTTCGGCCGGTGCCGTGCTCGGCTTTCAGTGATCCGTTATATTTATCAATAACTAATTTGATTACATCTTCCATCAATAAAGCATAGCGTTCTACTTCTCGTTCTGTACTAAAGCTTTGGTTGATAATAAAATGGTAGTTCCCTTCGAGTGCATGTCCGTAGATGCAAGCATCGTCATATCCATGACGGGCAATGAGTGCTTGCAATTCGGCTGTTGCTTCGGGCAAATCGGCTATGTGAAATGCTACATCTTCAATCAGGCAGGTGGTGCCCGGTTGACGCGTTCCGCCTACCGAAGGAAAAATACCCGAACGGATAGCCCAGTACTTGGAGTATTCTTCTGCCCGATCGGTAAAGTAGGGTGGCAGGTATGTATCGAATGCTGCAAGTGTCTTCGTAATCGTATCTATGCGCATCTTCAGTTCTTCTGCTGTACACGCTTTGGTTTCGGTTAGTACGGCGGTGAGTCTCTCGCCGGTGGTGTCGTTGACCGAAGCGAGTGATTTATGATCGAGCAATTCGGCTCCGAAGACGATAGGAGTGCCTTCCGAACTCATTAATCCCTTCATAGCTACCACTGCCCGGCATGCTTCTTTGATGTCTTTAAAGTAAAGCATGGCACTTGCTTTGTGGGGGTAGTCGTATTCGGTTTTCATCGTTACCTCAGATAGGAATGCGAGCGTGCCTTCCGAACCCACTAATAGGTGAGCGATGATGTCGAACGGATTATCGGACAGAATGAAAGGAAGCAGATTAAGCCCCATCACATTCTTGATTGAATATTTATAGCGGATACGCGCTACAAGTGTTTCGTCGGCCAATATCCGGTTACGAATTGCTTCGATAGTTGATATAAAAGAGGTGTGAGAGGATCTGAATTGTGCCCGGCTAGCCTCCGATCCGGTATCGAGTATCGTTCCGTTGGGTAGTATCAGACGTGCCGAGAGGAGTACACGGTCGCTGTTGGCATGTGTGCCGCAGTTCATTCCGGAGGCATTGTTCATGACAATACCTCCCACCATAGCACTTTTTACGGAGGCGGGGTCGGGAGCAAACTTTCGTTTGTAGGGAGCTAGAATCTCATTGACCCGTTGACCAATGATGCCCGGTTGAAGCGTAATCTGCTCATGATCGGGCGAAATGGAGTATCGCTCCCAATGTTTACCCGCTACAATGAGTATGGAGTCACTAATAGCCTGTCCCGATAAGCTCGTTCCCGCTGCACGAAACGTGACGGGTAGTTCGTGGCGATAGGCTATGCGCAAGAGTTTAGATACTTCCTGTTCATTTTCCGAGCGGATAACTATTTGTGGAACCAGGCGATAGAAGCCTGCGTCGGTACCCCAAGCCAGCCGGTGGAGTTCATCGACATATATTCTGTCTTGCGAAACGAATGTGCGAACGTCTTCCAGAAAAGCCTTGTATCTATTTTCCTTCTCCATATTCTTTTTGTTTTTTTAAACGACTTAGTCGGAGTCTGATTATTTATATAAATAATAACGCTTTGATAATCGCTTGAACGAATCTACATCTTTGTACCAATAGTCACGAACGTCCTCCCATCGGTTTCGTTGGGCAAAGCGTTCGCGTATCTGATTGGAACCACTTACTTTGTCGAACATGGAGAACCGTCCTTTATCTGCATGATCGAACACGGCTCTATCGGGATATAGAGCGGCTACTTCCTGCATTACCAAGAACTGAATTTCACTTAAGCGTGCCTGCTTCATATCGGTAATGTGTACTTGTACGCCTTGTAAGAGTTCACCTTGTCCTACAGAATAGAATGGTTTAAGATACATGGGTCTGAAGATAACACCTGGCGTATGGAGCTGGTTCAAGGCATTGGCCAGCTTTTCGGCTTCTATCCATGGGGCAGCAAACATTTGAAAAGGGATGGTATAACCTACACCTATAGACATATAGCCCAACTCGCCCAGGATACCCGAAACCGGATAAAACACTGCCGAGTGAGGATGCGGGATATGGGGAGATGATGGCACCCATTGTAGTCCAGTCGCTGTATAGTCCATTTTGCGTTTCCAACCTTTCATCTTCACCACTTGCAGGCGGCAGGGTTCTCCGGCCAACATCCGTTCGCCGTTTAACAGAAGTGCTAACTCGCCACAAGTGAGGCCGTAAAGATACGGGATTTTAAATTGACTGACAAATGAAATATACTTATCCTCCGTTAGATTACCTTCTACTTTGAGCCCACCTACCGGATTAGGACGATCCAATACGATAAACTCTTTCCCATTTTCGGCAGCAGCCTCCATGGCTACTCCCATAGTGCTGATGTAGGTAAATGAGCGACAGCCGATGTCTTGAATGTCATACACCAATACGTCGATATCTTTCAGCATCTCCGGTGTAGGCTTGCGTGTTTTGCCATAGAGTGAATATACCGGTAGTCCCGTGGCCGAATCGGTCGAGCTGTCTACCTTATCGCCTGCATGTACGTCACCGCGTACTCCGTGTTCAGGACCGTAGAGTGCTACCAAATTCACATTGGGTGCTTCGTGCAGTATGTCGATCGTTGAGCGTAAGTGGTTGTCTACTCCGGTAGGGTTGGTGATGAGCCCGACACGCTTGCCTTCCAGGCATTTGAAATTCTGTTCTTTTAGTACTTCAATACCTGTTTTAATTCTGATCTTCTGCGCCTGCATGTGGGTGGCAAAGAGGCAGGCAAGAGTGAGTAATAAAACTGTTATCTTTTTCATAATGGATTATTTCGTTGAGTCTTCGGTTTTCTTTCCGTAATTCGGATCAATTTTAATAAATGCACAAACGGTAATGGTCGCAACGCAGCATATCATCACCCAAATAAAGAAGTTTTCGTATCCTATTTGTTCCTGCAACCATCCTGCAGCCATTCCGGGCAACATCATTCCCAATGCCATAAATGCTGTGCAAATGGCATAATGAGCTGTTTTGTGTTCACCATCCGAATAGTATATCAAGTAAAGCATATAGGCCGTGAAGCCGAATCCATAACCAAATTGCTCAATAAAGACACAGATGTTGATAATTACAAAGTCTTGCGGTTGGAAATAACCTAGGTATACAAAGGTGATGCAAGTCAGCGAGATACTCCAAGCCATTGGCCAGAGCCACTTTTGCAGTCCTCCACGAGCGGCACAGATACCCCCTATGATACCCCCGAGCGTTAGACCGATAATACCGATCGTTCCATACACAAAGCCTACTTCGGCAGTAGTCAATCCTAAACCGCCTTTTTCCAAAGGATCGAGCAAGAATGGGTTAATGAGCTTGACCAGTTGTGCTTCGGGGAAACGATAGAATAGCATGAAAAGTATGGCTACGAACGCTTGTTTCTTACGGAAGAAAGAGGCAAAGGTGGCAAAGAATTCGCTGAAAATATTTCGGGCATTTACTTCACCTGCCGCTGGGCGGTCGGAGCTTGGACTCGGCAAAATAAAGCTATGATAGAGGTAAAAAGCAATAAATGCTCCTGCTAAAATATAGAACGTAATACTCCATGCCATAGCAATACTGGAGGTACGCTTCTCTAACTCTCCCGCCAATACAACGAGCAACCCTTGACCTGCAATTGTAGCAATGCGGTAAAAGGTGCTTCGGATACCTACATACAGCGCTTGATCTTTGACATTGAGAGCGAGCATATAGAATCCGTCGGCTGCAATATCGTGTGTGGCAGAGCTAAAGGCTACCAGCCAGAAGATAGCGAGTGTTGTTTGAAAGAAATTAGACATGGGAATGGTAAAAGCGATACCGGCCAATCCTGCCCCTACAAAGAGTTGCATGGTGATTACCCACCAACGCTTTGTTTTCAGCAGATCGACAAACGGGCTCCAAAAGGGTTTAATCACCCACGGTAGATATAACCACGAGGTATACAGAGCAATGTCGGTATTTGAAATACCTAAATTCTTGTACATGATGACGGAGATCGTCATCACGGCTACGTAGGGTAGCCCCTGCGCAAAATAAAGAGTGGGTATCCAGGCCCAAGGAGATTTTATTTGGTTTTTCATGATCGTAACGTTGGTATAGTGTTTTCGTTAATATAGTTTATCGATTGTTGCACCCAGATAATAATGCAATAGTATTTCGTCGTATGCATAGCCTTGTTCGCCCATAACGGCAGCTCCTATTTGGCAAAGACCTACGCCATGTCCCCATCCGGCGCCGGTGATGACAAAGGTACCGGGTATTCCTTTTTTCAAGTCTCTTTTGTCGATAACGAATGCCGAACTGTATAGGTGTGAGGTGGATAAGGTGCGACGAATCTCCAACTCTTTGCCAATGGTCAGGGTACGTTTGGTGCCAACTATCTTTAATTTAATCAGTCTGCCCGATACTCCGCGTTCTATCGGAATAAGATCAATAATGTCTCCATAATCGATGCCCGAACGTTCGAAGATCAACTTCGATAGCTCTTCCTGTGTGTAGCTTATTTGCCACCGATAGAAATCGGTTGTTTCCTGATCGTAGTTATTCAGAACCTGAGCCAGTACTCGTTTGTCTGTTGTGTTACAGAAAGCGTCGGGCGACGAGCGTATCCATTGTTCTGCTTCACTTTCCAGACGTAGATCGGGCAATTCAGTCACCGTCTTACTATCCCGCTGCTTCTGAAGGTACGAATGTGAGCGATTGTCCCAGCACGAGGCAAACTCTTCAAACGCTCCTCCGCAACATTTAGAGAAACGTGCATCGCATACGTTGCCTCCGCTCATCAATACCTCTCCCCGGGTGGCGGAGGTTGCTGCTGCCGCAAGTGGGGTAGAGGCTCTCGTAATACCTTGGTAGCGCTGGCAGTGATCATCGGCACAGACATTGAAGTGAGTATGTGCATCGCATTCGTACCATTTGATAAACTCCGACTCCGAATGACTAACGGTGGCTGAAGAATCTGCCGCAGGTACGTGATTGGCTTGTTCGACTACCTTCAACTTATCGAGCAGCCAGCTGCGTGATATCACCGCGTGTGCTTTGAGCAACTCCAAAGATGCTTTCGCACTCATCTCTGAAGAAATGACGCTGGTCAGGTAATCCTCTACACCTATTACATTGATTCCGGTTAGCTTTCCGTGCTCTACGATGCATTTGAACGAGCCCAGAAAACGTTGATTCTCTTTGCGCTCCCAATGAAAATTGATACCGATGGTTACGTCTGTCAGTTCAAAGCAGGAGGTGGCGTAGTCAACAGGGGTAAAGAGTAACTCTTTGTAATGTTGCCCGTTCCACAAGATGAGTCCCTGATCATATTTCACCACTTGTGGTCCGCTTACCTCTTTACCACCGAAGTGATAAGGAGCAAGTAAAACGAATGTTATCTGCGGCTCAAAGAGAATGCCGACTTGTACTTGAGGTTCGTTCATGGTTTATTGTTTTATGCGTTCGATTAATGATTCAAGCGCTTCGGCCGACAGGCATACTTCGGTTAATATATTGGCTATGTCGGTTGCTGTTATTTTCTCGAAATCGGCTTCGCGCGGCATGATAAATACACCACCCATATCTACCGAAGCCGGGCTGATTAGCATATTCGCCTCACCTTCGGCTGTATAGCACGATGGTCGGTGTAGGCTACGAGGAAATACGCAGACAACGTACGTTCCGCTATCTTGGTTTTGCTCTCCGTTTGTTTCGAACCATGCCAGAACATTCATCATCGGTTCTTCTTGGTCTGCCTGTTGGTCAAGTGCATTGTAGATGCGATGAAACAGTTCAACAGCCTCTTCTTTGTGCCTGCTTTCGATGACGAGCGTATGGCGTGGAGCATCATTCAACAGCCAGAGTGTTGCTTCTCCTTGCGTGACAATCCTCTTTTCTCTCCGGGTTTTCCATTGTTGTTCAATGGGTAAGAATCCTTTGTTACCCGCTTGAAAATGGGCATGATCGGGTGCTGATGCTCCGCATTTTGGTCCGTTGTAAAAGATCACAAAGTCAGGAAGCGTGGCTGCGAGATCGAGCATATCGCCTATTCGCATCAGGATGCGTTGATCTACATGCGCTTTCTCGGGAATTGTAAGGTGCCGTGGAAAGATGGGAAACGGATTGACCAATAAGGTATATCGTTCACCAAAAGGAATGCCCTTTTGCTCTGCCGGTAAATGAGCCGGACAGAGAAAGCACTTGCGTTCCTGTATCGACTTACTATCTACCTTGGCAGCCGAAGAAACGATGCGTGCGGGGTTGAACTGCACCTTGTAACCGATACCGTTAACGATCAGCTCTTTCACTCTTACCTGTTCCAGAGCCGCATAATTGTTTTTTGCCAGCATCCAGGTGTCGAGTTGATCATTGAATAGGTTTTGTATTGTATTTCTCATGATGATCCTTACTTATTCATTGCAATACGAGCTTGCAGCTCCCAAGTGCGGATACGATCTTTGTATAGGTTGTGTCCGTTCATTTTTACGATGTCGAGCGAAGCATCCGAGTTGTCATCCCAGCGGCGGCAGAGGTAGACCACTTCGTATACGCGTCCTATCTGGTAGTGACGCGAGAAGTTCAGTCCCAATGCATAATCTTCGCCATAACTCGTGTTCGGTACTTTTATAGCGCGCAATACCGGTGTATAGAATGCACGCGGAGCACCCAGACCATTGATGCGTAATGCATTGTTGCGACCATTTTCGGGTGTCCACTCTTTATGATCGATAATGCCGGGAGCAATCATATTCATATCGAAGTCGGTCATCATATAGGTGCCCACTACCATGGCGCAATTTTGTTCGTAGAAAGCCCGAACCATGATTTGAAGTGTTTGTTCGTGTGCATACACATCGTCACTATCAAGTTGTACGGCAAATTTTCCACATTTAGGATGATGCACACCTACGTTCCAGCATCCACCAATACCCAGATCGTTGCGCTCGGGAAGCAGGTGAATCAGTCGCTCATCTTCCTTGAACTCATCAATGGCTTCGGTAGTACCATCGGTCGAATGATTATCAATGATGATGAGGTTGAACTTAAAGTCTGTCTTTTGAGCCAATACCGATCGAATAGCATCGCGAATGGTACGGATGCGGTTGCGTACGGGGATGATAACCGAAGCTTCGTACTCAAAGTTATCTGCTGCAAACTCTATCTTTTTGAATTTTGGCGGCAGGTAGCCTCCAATCTCTTTCAAGTGTTCGGTACAAGCTGCTTCCATTTCTATTTGCCGGTTCCGATTCTTCGGATCTACATAGTCGAATATTTTCTCACCACTTTTGCGGGTATCGTTCTCGACTTCACTGTATAAGTATTCATTGATGTGTACCAACGGATACTTTTGAGACAGTTTCAACCGCAGGTCATACAATCCGGCGTAATCGTAATCGACTTTCATTCGTCCGGCAGATTCTTTGAACGCTTGGGCATTGAATAATAATACCGATCCAAAATTAAAGTCGTCTCGTAAGCTCCCTGCCTGATAGTCGATAACAGGAGCATTCTTCCGTTCGTTGCCTATTACTTGATAATGATCGGCATATACCATCCCTGCACCACTATCTTCGGCAATGTGTACCATGCGCTCAAGAGCGAATAAGCCTAACTCCAACGTAGTCTCTTTGGTATAAATCAATGTGTATGCTGCATCCGATCGGGTTGCAATTTCACACATGGCTGCACTATTTGCAAAGAAATCGACCGATAGTAGTTCGCAGCCCGGTAAAGGTTGGTCTGTTGGGTTGGCACTTATCAGATAGATCGTTTTTACGAGTCCGGTTGCTTGAAGTCCTTGTACGGTCTTTTCGGCTTGTGCTGCTCCCGCAAAAGGGATAAAGCAGTTGATGGTTGTCTTCATATTGTTTTTTAATTAGATTGTTTCTTTGTTTTTTTACTCCATTTCAATAATCCTGTTTCACCACCGGTAGCGGTGAAGAGCACACTTCGATCTCCTATCGGAAGCACTGTGTTAATCAACGAGTTTCCCACTTTATGTTTCCATAGCACCTTTCCTGTCGACGGATTGAGTGCAAAGATAAGACCTCCTTTCGTACTCCCATATACAATGCCCTCTTTTTCTACTTGCATGGAAGGGGCATGCTCATAACCAAACCCTACGTTCGATGCCCATACTTGTTGAGGGGTGTTACCGTGGGTGGAAAAGCAAACGATGCTATCGCCCATTGTTTTGCTGTACAACCGTTCTTTATCTTCCGAAAGGCCGATTGTTTCGCGTACTTTCGATTGATAAGTGCGCCATACGGTGGTACCTTTCTCCAGATCGATTGCTGTCAGAGCACGTTCGGGATCAGTGATAAATACTTTTCCATGGGCTGCTACCGGCCATACGGCAGCAGGAGAGAAGTGCATCCGCGTTAGTCCGCCGTTCCATTTCCACCGTTCTTTCCCGGTATGCTTGTCGAGCGCATAGAGTGTGTTATCCCATGCACCAAAAATGACTTTGTCGCCTTCGATAAGCGGTAATGTCTCGATGTACCCTTTCACTCCATTGTAGCTCCAAACAAGTTCTCCGTTTTTGATTCGAATGGCTCGGAATGTATGATCACTTGCACCTACATACGCAATGCCTTTTTCTATTCTTACGGCACCTAATACCGGCTCGGCGGCTTCTATTTTCCAGCAAAGCTTTCCGGTTTTTGCGTCAAGGCCATATATGTTTTTGTCTGCCGATCCGAAGACAACCCTGCCGTTTGCTACGGCAGGTGTACCGACAATTCGATTACCACTGCGGAAACTCCACAGTTTTTTGCCTTCTTTGAGGCTGTAAGCGGTGAGAAAGCCTAAGTCATCGGTCACAAACACTTGATTCTTATATACGGCAGGCGAACTATAGATGCCTGCTCCGGTTTGTATCAGCCATCGTTCTTTCACTTGCGGATACGTTTGATTGACCGAGAAGTCGGGGTATTTATCAGTGGCTCCCTGTTCCGTATAATAAGACTTCGTCAGCGAGAGTGCCGTCCACTGTTGAGGCTTTTCACCTATCTTCTGTTCAAAGACGTATAGCGAATCGGGTGTTACCTGATAGATACTGTATCCACCTACTGAATCCTTACCCCGAAGGTTCGAGCGATTGAGAATACCCGGAATACCGTCATACCTTAGTGCCCGATTCGAGTGATAATGTCCGCCCAGAAAGGCGCGTATGTTATACGGGCGTACAGCATCTGTTACATCGTACCAATTATCTACATCCCCCTTTTGCAAGGGATAGTGTGTGACGAGAAAAACCGGTTTTTCTTTCCCCACCTTCATTAATTCCTCTTTCATCCAGGTGATATCCTGCGGCGCTACATGTCCGTCTGCCATGCGCATCAGCGGGCCGGTATTAAAGCCGAGAAACAGAAAGCCTTTGTGCTCGAACTTGAAACGTTCGCTTCCGAAGATGTGTCCGAAGTCGGTGACTCCACTCTCACTCCATTTGGTTTCATGATTGCCCGGAATGATGTAGTATTTCACCCGAAGTTGGTCGAGTAACTGTTTGGTGCGCAATAAAGAAGCACGGTCGCCCTCCTCGGTTACATCGCCCGAGATGAGCACAAAATCAAGATCGGGTGTCTCATTAAGCTGGTTGACTGTTCGTTCCAGATCCTCGGCAGCAGTCGTTCGTTCGGTGACGTGAAGATCGGTCAGCAAAGCAAAACGAAATCGCTCCCCAACTTGTGCGTAGAGTGTTACGTAACAAATGAGTAGCCAGATCATGCAACTATTTCTTTTTCTGTTCATCGGTTTGCTATTAAGGATGATTATTTACTGACGAACCGGATACCGATGTTTCGTCGGTAAAGAAGTTCAATATCGTTCTCATTAACTGTTCCCGCTCGGTGGCTGTACGAAGCGACTCAAAGGGAAAACCCAGTACGTAGGTTCGATAAGCTCCTTTATAGGCTATACCGGCACTTAGGTTATTTTCGGCATAACGCATAACGGTAGTCGCTTGGCTGTCGGCCGGTTCAATGGCATCCGGCGATTCTACTACATAGGATTGTGGGTTGAGCTCGTGGTAGTAGCTATACGAATCTATTTGGTGCGAGAAAGGAGAAATAACGGTTTTTACTTTTCCCGTCGTTGCTGCCTGTCCAACACGCCATTTATACTTCAATACCTCTGTTGCAAACGTCTTATCCTCTTCGTTTGGTGTTGCCAATCTGTTGTCCCATAAATCAGAGCCGACATATGCACCCGATACAAAGAAGTTACCCCCTGCCCGGCAATAATCCGTAATGGCTTTTTGCATCTCCTGATCGAAGGTTTTAAAAGTCAGGGGAGTGATACCACCCCGTCCCATCTTTGTTTGGCACTCCTTTCCAAGAATCAGGTCTACTACCTGAAAAGGCTCCATGTGTATGGTTTTATCCTGAATTGCTTCATCGCTACAGGAAGTAAAGGAAAATCCGGCCTTCAGTATGGCAGCACCGTGTATTGAGGGGTAATCAAATGTATTGCCTGCTATAACCATGGTTTCGTAATTGGCATAACTGTCTCCAAAGCCCGATGCATCATCGTCCATCCAAGGTATCGGGCGACGAAACTCTTTCATGCTTCCAATATAGCTGATATCCTCTTTATACGGAACCCCATGATCCAATCTATCTAAGAAACCTGCCAACGAATCGGCTGTTGCTACAAAATCGGCCGGTGCACTAATACGATCAAAACCGTTGATGATAAGAACTGTACCGTGGCTGTTGGTAGCCTTTCCTGCCGAGAGTATTTCGGAAGCGAAGCTCTCGCCTCCTTTATTAACCGCAGTTACTTTATAACTACATACTACGTCGGTTGGCAATGTAGTACGATAGGAGGTACCCTTAACTAGAGTGCCATGATCAAAGTCGGAGTTGCCGATACGTGTGTAGACCAAGTAACTATCGGGCTTGGCGGTTGGTTCCAACGGGTCGTTTACCGGTTGCCAGTTGAGTTCCACTTCGTTGTCGGTCGTAAAGCGGAGGCTTAGATGATCGACGGGTAGCGGTTGTACCACATAAGGCATTTTGTATTGCGAACAGACAAACTGTAAGATACCTTTATAGATAGCTCTACTTACCGTGAAGCGGAAGCGTGGATCGAGTCCGTAACGCATATCCGCAAAGTTTTGGTGTGAGAGCAACTCCAATAGCATGGTAGGCACTTGAGGTGCCCGTGCTTCATAATAAGATTTGTTCCACATCCCCCGGCGTGTCCAATCCGGTTCGTATAAGGTTCGTATATCGCGGGTGATTGTTGATTGGATCAAGTCGGTCAAATCATGAGCCGCTAAACGCGAAGCTCCGTTTGCATACTTGCCATTGGATACGTCGGTGTAGAAAATGCCTAAGGTGCCGATGATGGAGTCATTCGGCGTAGTACCGGCATCGGTATGAAAAGCAAAAGCCATATCAATCGGAATTCCTAGTCCTTGCCCGCCGGGGTTAACCGGTGAGCCTCCGGCCAAATAGTTCACCCAGTGTCCGCGCGCTTTATAATCGTCGGTATAATCGTTTGTTCCCCGGCTTTCGGAGTAGATCGAGTCGGGTATGCCGGCCCATTGCATCCAGTAACGGGCAGCTTCACAAAAACGCGGATAACCGCTCGTTTCGTATGGGTAATTGACCGTCGGCAGTTGCTTGTTAATAGGGCTTATACTGGTATCTGAACTCTTTTTGTTTTCCGTTGCACCTTCATCGGATATACGACGGGCGATGTTTCCATATCCTCCTCCGATTTTTACGGCATCGGCTGTTACGATTCGTCCGGCTTTGGATGAGCGGTTACTTAAAGTCACTTTCCCGTTTTCACTGTTTCCGGCGTCAAACGCAAAGTGGCCCAGATAAATCCAGGTACCACCGCCCATCTGTTGATTGACCTTGAATTGCGAAACTCCCCCCTTGTGATAAACAGTGTATAAAGCATCGTCTGTTCCGTTCTCTACCGTTTGATATGAGACATAAACCGCATACTTACCGTTTTGTGGAATCTCCGGAATCCATTCTGCCAAGCTCTCTTTTCCTTTCTTGATTGTCTCTGCGAGTCGATAAGTTCCCTCTTTAAATGGATTTTCGAACTCTTTATAGGTAGCGAGTAGCTGTGCAAAGCCCGGTGCTTGTGCTGCTTTCCATGCTTTACTGCCTGTTTGCTCCCTATATACAGATCCTTGGCTTAAAGAACCATCATTGTCTATGATTGCCTCGTTGGTTTGCGTATCACGTTCGCGTGGAATCAATACGTTTGCCCCCGCTTGCTCAAGCATCGGCACTAAAAACGGTAGTACATAGCTCTGTGTATACAAGTCCTCGACGGTTTGAAAAATGCGTGCCCGTTGCCACTCCCATCGCGTTAACTTCGGTTCATAATAGTACCCGTGGCTTTGCCATAACGCGATATGGCGGTTCTGTAGTCCATTGCTGGGTGTATAAGGAACCGATAGGCGCGTAATGAGTGGTTTGTCTACCTTGTGGCTGAATGTAAGCGCTTTTTTATCTTTCTTACTCCGCATAGCCAGTGGTATGAGTTCTTCAATCAGATGGCGATCGGTATATATGCGTACCCGATGTTTGCCCAACTCCGTTGGAAGCAGGGCGCGTACCTCCCTATAAATACGCTCTACATTCTCTTCCCGGAAAGGTATGTACGAACAATTGTAGTTGGCAAACAGATGCACTTCCTTTGCTGTAACATGAGTTGAGTCAATCTTAATCTTTCCGACCGAGATTTCTTTCCGGGCAATAGCGTCGATGGCTTTACCGATGGCAGAACATGTTTCGGGAGTCACGTTTTGCCCCATAGCAGCTTGTGGGAGCAAGCTTACTATGAGTAATGCAAATAGGGAGGTACGGATGCTTTTCATTTTTATGTTAAGTTAATCGTTTCTTTTAATCAGCAGACAAAGACCTATAAAGGTAAAAAAGGCATTAAACAGCAATAATTCGTAGCTAAACTGGTATCCATGGAACCAGGCTTCGGAATTCTTCTGTAAAATAAAGCAGAGCACCGGAGAAAGAATCGCTATGAGCGGTACATACCGGTCGCGAACGGCCTTTTTCGTAAAGATGCCAAAAGCGAATAATCCCAATATCGGTCCGTAGGTATAGCTTGCCAGAATATAAACCGCATCGATAACGCTGGTATTGTTTAGCATGTTGAACACGAAGATGACAACACCCATCACAACGGCCATGCCTACGTGTACTCGTTTACGGATACTTACCAACTCCTTCTCGGGTTTATCTTTTGCTTTCAGTATATCGACGGTGAATGAAGTCGTCAGAGCCGTCAATGCCGATCCGGCAGCAGAATAGGCTGCTGCAATGAGTCCGATGATAAATAGAACTCCTACGACAGCCGGAAAATAATGCCCGGTAGCGACCATAGGAAATAGCTGATCGCTTTTGGCGGGATTCTCAATACCCTGTTGGGCGGTAAATGTATAAAGCAATACACCCAACATCAGAAACAGTAAGATGACAAAGAATTGTAAGATGCCGCTTGTAATCATATTCTTCTGCGAATCTTTGAAGTTCTTGCAACTTAAATTACGTTGCATCATATCCTGATCGAGTCCCGTCATGGCAATCATGGTGAATATGCCTGCCAGAAATTGTTTAAAGAAATAGCGCTTGTCATTTACATCATCGAAGAAGAACATACGCGATAAATCGCTCTTCTCTATAGTGGTAATCATGCTTCCAACTCCCAAATCGAGGTCGGCGGCAATGAACCAGATGCATAGTACAACGGATACGATGAGACAAAACGTTTTCAGTGTATCGGTCCAGATCAATGATTTAACTCCCCCTTGAAAGGTGTAGAGCCAAACCAATGCAACGGTAATAATGACGTTCAATAGAAAGGGCAAGTGGAAGGGTTCGAATACCAATAATTGCAGTGTAAGGCAAACCAGAAACAATCTGACCGCCGCTCCCAACATTTTTGAAATAAAAAAGAACCAGGCTCCTGTTCGATACGAAGAAGCTCCAAATCTATTTTCGAGATACTCGTAAATAGAAACCAAATTCATCCGATAAAAGAGCGGGATCAGTACGAAGGCTATGATAAACTGCCCCACTACAAATCCGAGCACCATTTGCAGGTATGAAAAGCTGCTTGCTGCGACCATGCCCGGTACCGAAACAAAGGTGACTCCCGAGATGCTCGAGCCAATCATGGCAAAGGCTACTACGTACCAGGCCGATTTGCGATTCCCTACGAAAAAACCTTCGTTATCGGCTTTTCTGCCGGCAATGTACGATACTGTAAACAGAATCAGAAAGTAAGCTACGATCGTGATTAAAACGGAAACAGGGCTCATCGTATTCTTATTTTTAGTAAATACTTCGAATTATTCTTGATAAAGCAAGTAGGGCTTGCGTTGTTTCTTAAACTTTACCACATCCCCTTGCCACATGGCTTTAATCTCGTCGGCACTTTTTCCCTCTTTAATCATCTTGCGCACGTAATCAGTGCCCACAAGCAGTTCAAAAAATGGGCGAAAGAAGTGATCATCGAGATTTAAATTCCGATAGGCATCGATTACGTAGCTTAAATCGACTCCTTTTTTCCAGATTTCTTCATCGCTTAGTCCGCTAAGATTGACTCCGTAGCACACACGGTTTAGCTGCGGTGGATTCTTAGCTCCGGGCAAGCTACGTGGAGTGAAGCTGTAATTATAACCTTTCATGTTGGGGTGTCCATATACCTGAAACGGGAGAGAGGTACCCCGACCCAAACTCACGGGTGTTCCTTCAAAGAAGCAAGTCGATGGATATAAATAGATCGCTTTCATGTTAGGTAAGTTTGGCGACGGCGGAACGGGTAATTGATACATCGTTTGATGTGTATAGTTGCGGCACTTTATCACTGTAATGTCGCAAGTGCGAGATGCCGGTAGCCAGTGCTCGCCATTGACCATACCTGCCAATTCGCCCAAAGTCATACCATGTACAATCGGAATAGGTAGCCAGCCCACTCCCGATTTGTATTTCATGTTGAGTATAGGACCATCTACATAGTGTCCGTTGGGGTTCGGTCGATCTAATATCAGCATTTTCCGGTTTGACTCGGCGCAGGCATCCATTAACCTCACCATCGAGGCATAGTATGTATAGAAACGTAGCCCTACATCTTGTATGTCTACAACCAATATATCGAATTTCTTCATCGACTCTTTACTCGGTTTTCCCGATTTACCATTGTATAAAGAGAGTATGGGTACACCTGTTTTTTTATCTACCGAGCTTGAAATGTGCTCACCTGCATCTGCATCTCCCCGAAAACCATGTTCGGGTGAGAAGATAGCAACTACATTTATCTTATGCTCGAGTAATACGTCCAATAGATGTTTGTCTCCAACCATTCCTGTGTGGTTGGAAAAGATAGCCACTCGTTTATCTTTTAATAGAGGAAGGTATTCGTTTAATTGTTCGGCACCTACTATGACGCGTTCTGTTTGCGCCTGACAAAACAGGGTGCTACATATCAACAATGCTATAAGTAGAACTTTCTTCATGATATTATTATTAAGGAGGAAAAGTTGATGAAGCAAAGATATTATTATTTTTAATATCAAAAACAAATGTTTTGATATATTTAGATTTATATATGTTAATTCACAAAAGTGTTAGTTTTCATTTTCAATTACCTATTCGTTAATTTAATACCCGAACATTGAAGCATGTCGTCTTTTAATAATGTTAATCGTTTCTATCCCTTTATTTTTCTTTTGAGCCAAGAATACGTACTCTTGGTATTAATAAATACGTATTCTTACCCTCCAAGAGTACGTAGTTAACATCGTGTTAATATACTATTCTTGTAAACGAGAAAAAGCATGATTCTATAATTTTAGTAAATCGTTTAATGTGAATTGATATTCAATAGTTTATGTGTTTTTATTCAACTTTCGTTTGTTGTGTTTTCCTGCTTCCTGCTTTTTTATACTCTTCTGTTCTTGGTGATGATATTTATTTATTAGTCATGTATGCATATATAATTTTGCCTAGATCTGTACGTGAAATCGTTTTAAATGTGAGGCACTATAGCCATTTTGAACGGTCATAAAAATAAGACTAGCTATATTGGGTTGTTATAAATGAGAAGAGTGAACATACTAAATACAAAAAAAACGTCAAGAGTTTCGTTTATCTTTCAAAACAACTTATATTTGTATTCAATTCAAAAAAATTACGTAATGAAACTTATCGCGGAGAGTGGTTCTACAAGAACTGAATGGGCATTGGTTGAAGATGATCATCTTGTGCAATCTGTTTTTACAGAAGGGCTTAACCCGTTTTTTCAGAGCCGGAGAGAAATTAGCAGAAGTGTTCGATTGGGATTGCCCGAGCCCTTCTTTAAAAAGAAACTGGAGCAAGTGTACTTCTACGGTGCCGGTTGCTCCTCCAATGAAAAGAAAAATATTGTTGGTGCCTCTTTGGTAGCTCAATTTAAAACTCCGATACAGGTTGAGAGTGATCTACTTGCTGCCGCCCGGGGCTTATTCAAGTGCGAACCCGGTATTGCCTGCATTTTAGGAACTGGGTCAAATTCTTGTTTCTATGATGGGAAAATTATTGCAAAGAACATCAAGGCTGCCGGATATATATTAGGAGATGAAGGAAGTGGCTCTGTATTAGGTAAATTGTTCTTATCAGATGTATTAAAAGGGTTGGCTCCCAAGCAGATTTCTACTGATTTCTATGAGAAGTTTCGTATTTCGCCCAATGATGTAATGGACTCTGTCTATAATCACCCTTTTCCTAATCGCTTTTTGGCAACTCTTTCTTATTTTCTGGCTGACTATCTGGATAATGAGTATGTTTATAATTTGTTGACCAGCAATTTGCGTAGTTTCTTTGTTCGCAATGTCTGCCAGTATGATTATAAAAACTATCCTATCCGTTTTGTCGGTTCGCTGGCTTATAGTTATTCGGATCAATTGCGGGATGTAGCACACGAATTTGGTATCGAAATAGATGTTATTGAAGAAACGCCTATGGCCGGATTAATTGAGTTCCATTCCTTGAATATTGAAGAACCATAGCTTTAAGTTCTTTTTGAAAAAAAATCATTAAGACTATTTATTATAGTTAAAATATCTTTTGAGGCCTTATTTCCCTTATAAAACAGCCTCTCTAGTGTGAAAATATGATCATAAATATAAATTATATAAAATATTTGTACTAGATATTAAATTAATATCTATCTTTGTTGTGTTAGAACCTCTAATAAAAGGTTTTATCTCCCTTTGTTATTTGTGTGTTTTTTGACATTTAGGTGTTTTTTACCAAACAAACGCTTAAGAATCCTAAATTTCTTCTAAGTTCGGATAGAACTTTAGTTATATAGCGAAATTTTAATAGATAAGAAATAGTTGTTTGAACCTTTTAAATGAATTGTGCCTATGAGACATGAACTAATCCAGCAGAACAACATCCGTTTTGTTCTAACCTTCTTTCTATTTACCTTTTTAGCAAAAGGATTAACTAATTAAACTATCAATCTTTTATGAATGAAGATCACAAAAAAAGAGGACTAAGCAATAGCAAGCTCCTCACCGCTGTGGCAATCGCAGCTCTATTTATTGGAGCCGGGAATGTAATGGCAAATTCAGCTGCTTCGGGCAGTATCAATAATGTAACAGAGCAACAGCAACAATCGCAGTCTATTTCGGGTGTAGTTGTTGATGCATCGGGTATATCGGTCATTGGAGCCAGTGTTGTTGAAAAAGGTACAACGAATGGAACCATTACGGATATGGATGGACAATTTAAACTCAATGTAAAGCCGGGCGCTATGCTGCAGGTTTCTTTTGTGGGTTATCAAACGCAAACGGTAAAAGCTGAACGCACAATGAGAATTGCGCTGAAAGAAGACTCTGAGCTATTGGATGAAATAGTTGTAGTGGGGTATGGTACGCAGAAAAAAGAAAATTTAACGGGTGCTGTAGCTTCAGTAGACGTGAATAAAACGCTAAATGGTAGGCCGATAGCAGATGTTGGACGTGGCTTACAGGGTACTACCCCTGGGCTTTCTGTTGTTATTCCAAGTGGTGAGGTGGGTTCTGACCCTGTGATGAAGATTCGTGGACAAATAGGTTCTTTAAATGGAGGATCTGCCCCGCTTATTCTATTGGATAACGTTGAAATCCCTTCTATTCAGATGATTAATCCTGATGATATCGAATCTATTTCTGTATTGAAAGATGCTGCTTCCGCTTCCATATATGGTGCTAAAGCCGCATTTGGTGTCGTATTGATTACTACTAAAAAAGGTGCAAAACAAGAAAGTGTCAATGTTACTTATTCTGGAAATTTCTCTTGGCAAAATATCTCTAAAAATATGGAGATGGCTGGAATTGATGGAATGGAATATACCGTTGAAGCTTTTGAACGTGTTAAAGGAACGAAGGCCGGAGCTTTTTGGTTGGTAGATCGTACTAGTTTCGAGAAAGCTAAAGAATGGCAAATGAAATGGGGTGGCCAAATAGGCTCCAATGATCCATTTGTATATGGACGTGACTGGTATCGTGGCGCCGATACAGGTAAATATAGCATGAGAACATTTGATCCTTATGACTATATGATTGCCGAATGGACACCATCAATGACACATAATGCATCGATTAATGGTAAAAGTGGTCGTACAACATATAATGTAGGACTTGGTTATTTGAGTCAAGAGGGCTTAATGAAAACGGCTAAACATGATGATTTTAGACGCTATAATGCCTCGGTTCGTTTAAGTACAGATATTAATAAATATTTAACGATTAGAGCAGGTGCAATTTATTCTAAACGGAATAAAAGATATCCTTATTCTACTAATTCTACAACTGCCGATCCTTGGCTATATCTCTATCGATGGGGACCATCTGTTCCTATGGGATATAATGAAGAGGGGGAAGAACTTCGTAGTCCAGCTTCTGAAACGAGACAGGCTAATACTGCGAATATAGAAAATAATTATACAAATATTAACTTAGGAGCAACGCTCAATATCACGAAAAACTGGAAAGTTGATTTTGATTATACTTACGCCAATGAGCAAGAATTAATCAACCGTCCGGGAACTCGCTTTACTGCACTGAATACTTGGGGAGCTGCTATAACTAAATTAGATGCGTCTGGGAATCAAGTATATGTAGATGACAACGGTAGTGTAGTAGCACCTGGTGCTCCTGGTGCAATGCCTGCATATACTTTGAGTAATTTTGAATATACAAGTTCGGGTGCTAATCCTGATCATATTTATCGTAAGTCAACCAATGCTAATCGAAATACGATTAATGTGAATACCAACTATAATTGGCAGATTGATGAAAATAACAGCATTAAAGCCATGTTGGGAATGAATCGTGTTACGTGGGATGAGAAGTATAACTGGTCACAAACAACAAAATTGATGGACTTGGAAAACCCTCAATATGATTTAGCTTACGGAACACAAACAGCTAGTGGTGGTAGTGCATGGGATGGACAGTTGGGCTTTTTTGGTCGTGTGAATTATGCACTGTTTGATCGTTATTTGATAGAAGCCAATTTGCGTTATGATGGTACTTCTAAATTTCCCAATAACTTACAGTGGCGTTGGTTCCCTTCTTTCTCAATGGGATGGCGTGCTAGTGAAGAGTCTTTTATGCAATGGGTTAAACCTGCAATGAGCTCACTGAAGTTTCGCGGATCATGGGGTACAATTGGTGATCAAACTGTAAGTAATAAGTTATATGTACCTACCATGGATACTGGCCAAAGTACATGGATTGGCGGCGATGGAAGTAAAGTAGGTTATGTAGGCACACCTACTGCGATTATTCCCTCCATTACCTGGCAAGATATTACTACGCTCGATTTTGGTGTTGACCTACGTTTCTTAAATAATGAATTAGGTGTTACCTTTGATTGGTATCGTCGAGATACGAAAAATATGATTGTGCCCATGGGTAATGTTTCGCTTGGTTTTGGCGCAGAAGCACCTAAAGGAAACTTTGGTTCATTACGAACAGACGGTTGGGAGTTAGCGGTTGATTATAACCATCGTTTTGCTAATGGTATTGGAATCAATATTATGGCTACCTTGGCCGATGCTATAACAGAAATTACGGCTTACGGCGATACCAAAAGCGTTGATAGTTGGTATGTAGGAAAGAAATATGGTGAAATTTGGGGCTATCGTACAGACCGTCTTTATCAAAAAGATGATTTTGAGTACGGCAGTGATGGAAATATTAAGAATGTTTGGATCAAAGGCGGTAAAATCTACGAAACGTCAGTGGCGGGAGCGAAGATGGTTAATAAACTGAAAGATCCAAATGCAGCTTATCAAGACTACTTGCAAGGAGGTGATTTTATTTTTGGTCCTGGTGATGTAAAATACACTGATTTAAATGGAGATGGAACAATAAATGATGGAAGTCGCTCGGTTGCACTAGATGAAAATGGTAATCCAATGTATGGTGACTTAGAGGTAATTGGTAACTCTACTCCACGCTTTGAATACGGTTTCCGCTTAGGTGCCGACTATAAAGGGTTCGATTTATCTTTGTTTTTCCAAGGTGTAGGCAAACGTGAGATTTGGGGGGATGGTTTTCTTGCTATTGCGGGATATAACTCTGCCGATGGTGCAATGCCTCAAGCGATTGCAGGTGACTTCTGGAAAGAAGACCGTACTGATGCTTTTTATCCACGTGCATTTAATAATGGAGGATCGAACGATGCTTATAATATGAAGAAGCAATCTGGTTATTTACTAGATATGTCATATCTCAGAATCAAGAATATTACTCTAGGCTATTCTTTACCAATGGAATGGATGAAAAAGGTGCATGTTCAAAAGGCGCGTTTTTATGTAGCTCTTGAGAATTTTGTGACTTGGGATAAGTTGGGTGGACTTCCTATTGATGCGGAAGTAATATCTGGTTATTCTATGTTTAATACGGATAATTATAACTCGGGACGTACAGGTGTGGGAACTCCAACATTTAAGAGTATGTCGGTTGGCGTTCAGTTGAACTTTTAAATAAACTAAACAATGAAAAAATATATTTTTACATTATTAACAGCGGTAGCTTTTGCGCTTACTGGATGTGATGACGTCTTGGACCGTCCGCAATTGAACAATCCTCAAGATGATAACTTTTGGAGAAATGAAACCGATTTACGCTTGTTTGGCAATGGCTTTTATCCAAATTATTTTGTAGGTTATAATAGCGGTTGGGGAACAGCTTTTGCGCCATTGCGTGGTTATAATTTCTCAGATGATTTTGCTGTAACAGGCAAACAAACATCTTTTGAAAACACGGTTCCTTCTAGTCGGGGAAGTTCTAAAGAAGAAGTTGCCTGGATGGATGCTCAAAATGCAGGACCTACTTGGAATTTTGCTTGGGTACGTAAAGCTAATTTATACATTGACCGTATTGAAACTGTAGCTAAACCTAAAATAACAGAGGAGGTATATAAACATTGGATGGCAGTAGGGCGCTTTTTTCGCGGCTATGAGTATTGTCGCTTAGTGAGTGTTTTTGGTGCAGTACCTTATTACGATAAAGTGTTCTCTGAAACAGATGAGAAAGAGATGTTTAAAGATCGCTCTTCGCGTAAGGAAGTTATGGAAAAAGTCTATGCCGATTTTCAATATGTGATGAGCAATATGCGTTTGGATGATGGTGCACAAAACTTAAATAGATACATTGCGGCAGGATTTATTAGTCGCTTTATGTTGTTTGAAGGTACTTGGCAGAAATATCACAATGAAGATCCCACGTTGGCTAAGAAATATTTAGAAATGGCTCGAGATGCTGCTCAGTTGATTATTGATTCAAAAAAATGGGCTGTAAGCGGTGAGTTTAGAGGTCTTTTTGGTGCACAGGATTTGAAAGGGCATAAAGAGGTGCTAATGTATCGTCATTATGATGCTGCTTTGGGAGTTACTCATCATGTTGCTTCATACTCCAATGGTCAAGAAAGCCAGTCGCCAGCACCTAATCTTGCTTTGGCTAAATCGTTTTTATGTAATGATGGTAAACCGTATGCAAATTCAAGTGTCGACAATGCAACGGTACTTGATATTACAAATATGATTAAGACTCGTGACCCGCGATTTGAAGCTACATTTGAGTCAAGACCTAAAATAGAATCAGTAACGTTGCTTTATGCAACTAAGTTTATTGATCGTGTAGGTCCATCTTTGGCCGATCCGGGCAAAGTTGCCATTTATGGTAGTATGACTAATACGAATGATTATCCGGTAATGCGTTATTCTGAAGTTATATTGAACTGGATTGAAGCGAAAGCGGAGTTAGCCAAAAGTTATGGTGGAGTCGCAGTAACACAAGGAGATATAGATATTTCAATTAATGCCTTACGTGCCCGTCCATTGGATAAACCAGCTGTAGATAAAGGTGTACAACAAACGCGTCCAATGGTATTGGCCGATATTACAGATGCTTTTGCTCCTGATCGAGATAAAGACGTAGATCCTTTAATTTGGGAAATACGCCGCGAACGTCGAATGGAATTTGTTTTCGAATATTCTCGTATTCATGACTTAAAACGTTGGATGAAGTTAAGCTATATGGATAATAGCTTATATCCTGAAACTAAATTAGGTTTATGGGTTAATTTAAAGAAAGAGGTACCTAGCTATTTGAATCCGAACAAGGATGGTACTTATCCTAAAAGACAGGTTATGAAAGAAGATATGAAAACGATTATTACTTATGACGGGAAAAATGGAGATGCTTTGGTCGGCTTCTACGTACCTCTGAACGCTAGTAATAGGGATGGATTTACTGAACGATCGTATTGTGCACCAATAGGTAAAGCTCAAATAGATCAATATGCCGAAAAAGGTTATAAGTTGACTCAAACGACCCTTTGGTAGACTCTACAAAGGTATATAACAAAAAGAGGGGACGCAAATACATGCGTCCCCTCTTTTTGTTTGTATTATCGAGATCGATGTTATCCGATGTTCTTTTCTTTAATCAGATACTCTGCAATCTGTACGGCATTTAGTGCAGCACCTTTCTTGATCTGGTCGCTAACCGTCCAGAAAGTCAGACCGCAATCGTTCGTCAAGTCTTTACGGATACGACCTACATATACGGGGTCTTTTCCCGAAAGGAAGAGAGGCATTGGGTATTCTTTTTCTGCAGGATTGTCTTGCAATACCAGTCCTTCGCCATTGGCAAAAGCTTCGCGAGCGTCTTCGATAGAGATAGGACGCTCGGTTTCAATCCAGATACTTTCTGAGTGAGCGCGTAGAGCCGGTACACGAACGCAGGTAGCACTTACTTTGATATCAGAGTGCATGATTTTACGTGTCTCGTTGAACATCTTCATCTCTTCTTTGGTATAACCGTTCTCCGTAAACACATCTACCTGTGGAATCAGGTTGAAGGCTAATTGATAAGCAAACTTCTCTACGGTTACAGGTTCGCCTGCCAATACTTGGCGGTATTGTACATACAACTCATCCATTGCTGCTGCACCTGCACCGCTGGCTGCCTGATAAGTCGATACACGTACAGCCTTGATATGAGATAGGTTCTCAATAGCTTTCAGTGCTACAACCATCTGAATAGTCGTACAGTTGGGGTTGGCAATAACGCCACGAGGACGATCTTTAGCATCGGCTGCATTAACTTCGGGTACTACCAATGGCACATCGTTGTCCATACGAAAAGCACTCGAGTTATCAATCATTACCGCTCCATGCTTCGTAATGGTTTGTTCAAACTCTTTAGAAGTACCTGCTCCTGCCGAGGTGAAAGCGATGTCTACATCTTTAAAGTCATCATTGTGCTGCAGAAGTTTGACCTCAATCTGTTTACCACGAAAGGTATATTGGGTTCCGGCACTACGTTTAGAGCCGAATAAAACTAACTCGTCTAACGGGAAATTTCTTTCGTCGAGCACACGCAGGAATTCTTGTCCTACGGCTCCGCTTACGCCAACAATAGCTACTTTCATCTTTTTCTTTGTTTAATGGTGATTGTTTAGATTATAACTTTATCTTTGTGATTTGTATAATTGCCTGCAAAATTATAACAATTTGCAATATAATCTCTAATATTATGAAAAGAATTATTGGTATTACCTGTTTTTTGTCGTCGCTTTGTAGTTGTTCACCCGTTATAGACGATCTATCTGAAGAAATGGCGGATGACTTCACCTATAAGCTTGCATGGACGGGAGATACGGATAAGTTCACCATAAGCGAGCAAGAAGGGCTGCGCCTGAACGACAAAGAGAAGGTGGCAGGAAGTGCTTTTCTTGCTTCAGGCTCTTCGCGAGTCAGAGATACGAGATGGGAGTTTAGAACACACTTTTTCTTTCAGCCATCGGTCAATAATCACGCCCGGTTCTACTTGATTTCTTCTTCCGACAATCTTTCGGGACCACTTGATGGTTACTTCGTGCAGATAGGCGGCAAAGATTATAATGTGTCGCTTTATCGACAAACGGGGCTCAAATTGCAATTACTGGCTTCGGGCAGAGAGTTAATGAGAGGCAATAAATCGCCCGATCTAAAAATAAAAGTAGAATGTGATGCTAATGGTTACTGGACTTTTTGGACTTGTTTGAAAGAGGAATCGGCATACGTAATAGAACAACAGGTATGGGATAATCCTGTCGGATCGTCGGTTTGCATCGGTGTGTATTGCTTTTATACGTCAAGTCGTTACAATGGTTTTGTATTTAGTCACATCCGGGTAACGGAGGGAGTCGAAGTAGTTACAGAACCAAAGCCGGCCGATCCGGATTCCGAAGTATCTGAGGTGCTCGATGAACCGACTGCTACGCTGCTTTTTAATGAGATAATGTATCATAATGGAAAAGATGGGGCTGAGTATATTGAACTTTATAATCATTCGGAGGAATCTGTTTCGCTCGTTGGATTACAGGTGGAAAAGCTAAAGCTGGATGGCTCGGCCATTCTAAACGGAACGATGGAATTGACAGAAGGAACCTCGACGCCATCGGTCGTGGCTCCCGGGAGTTACATCTGTTTTACTCAATCGCCTAAAACAATCGTAAATAAACATCAAGTGGAACAAGTGAGAGTCGTTAGGTTGAGCAACTTCCTGCCATTAAGCGATAAGGGAGGGTATTTGATCTTGCGATCTAAAGAGGGTAAGCTGATTGATCGTTGCTATTTTGGCGATCAGGTACACTCGATTCCTGCATCAAAAGCCATTGGTATTGCTTTAGAAAAACGCTCTCCGCGGTTAGCTTCTGATAAGATAAGTAATTGGACTTCTTCCGGTCATGCTACCGGCGGAACTCCCGGTATAAAGAATTCGGTGGTGAAGATGAGATAGAAGCGGCGATTCTTTTGTGCACTCTAAATCTTTTTTGTTATTTTGCACAGAAATCATAAAAACAAAAGATATGCATTGGCCTGATTTTAATCTTGAATTCCCTATAACCGACCCTACTTGGATTTTTTTTCTTGTACTTGTCATTATTTTATTTGCCCCTATTTTGCTTAGTCGGCTGCGTATCCCGCATATTATTGGTATGATTCTGGCAGGTGTGATGATTGGCGAACATGGATTCAATATTTTAGTGCGCGATAGTAGCTTTGAGCTTTTCGGGAAGGTAGGACTTTATTACATTATGTTTCTGGCTGGCTTGGAGATGAATATGGAGGATTTTAAGTCGATTCGAACGAAAGCGATCGTACTTGGGCTTCTAGCTTTTATCATTCCGATCACTTTAGGCTTTTTCAGTAATGTGTTCATTTTGAAATATGGTTTTATAACCTCTGTTCTGCTGGCAAGTATGTATGCCTCTCATACGCTAATTTCTTACCCTATTGTAATTCGATATGGAATCTCTCGGCAGCGAAGCGTCAGTATTGCTGTGGGGGGAACGGCTGTGACCGATACCTTGACCCTCTTGGTACTGGCTGTGATCGGTGGTATGTTCAAAGAGGAATATTCCGACCTTTTTTGGGTATGGTTAGTTGTTAAAGTGATTTTTCTGAGTGTCTTGATTATCATATTCTTCCCGCGTATCGGACGATGGTTTTTTAGAAAGTATGACGATAATGTAGTACAGTTTATCTTTGTGCTCGCAATGGTTTTTCTTGGAGCCGGACTGATGGAAGTGGTTGGAATGGAAGGTATCCTAGGTGCTTTTCTGGCCGGTTTGGTCTTGAATAGGTTGATTCCTCATGTATCTCCATTGATGCATCATCTTGAATTTGTGGGCAACGCTTTATTCATCCCATATTTTTTGATTGGGGTAGGGATGTTAATCGATATCAGAATTTTGTTTGGACATGGTGCTGCCTTGAAAGTGGCCCTTGTGATGACGGTAATGGCAATGATCAGTAAGTGGATTGCTTGTTGGGCAACACAGAAAATCTATCGGATGGCTTCGTTGGAGCGGGAACTCATGTTCGGGCTAAGTAATGCACAGGCTGCAGCTACACTTGCTGCCGTTTTGGTGGGATATAATATTATCTTGCCGGATGGACAGCGTTTGCTGAACGAAGATGTGCTTAACGGTACGGTGGTGCTGATTCTGTTTACATGTATCATAAGCTCTTTTGTTACCGAGAGAGCAGCTCGTAAAATGGCTGTAAAGGAAGACTATGAAGGGATGAAAGCAGAACCTTTGGAAGAGGAAAACGTTCTTATACCGATGGCAAATCCCGAAACGATCGAATACTTGATGGGAATGGCTTTAGTCATGAAAGATCCGAAGAGGAAGGGTGGTTTTACCGCGCTGAATGTAATCAACGACAGCATGACATCGGTAGCAAGCCAAACGAAGGGTAGGCGCCAGCTGGAACATGCGGCCATGATTGCTGCATCGGCGGATGTGACGTTGAATACGGTGACCCGCTATGATTTAAATATTGCTTCCGGTATTATTCATACATTGAAAGAATGTAACTCATCGGAGGTGGTAATTGGCTTGCACCGTAAAGCGACATTGGTCGATTCGTTTCTGGGAAACATGACCGAAAGTCTGTTGAAAGGAATGCATCGGCAGGTGATGATTGTAAAATGCTTGATGCCGGTCAATACGTTAAGACGAATTATTGTAGCAGTGCCACCCAAAGCAGAATATGAAGTAGGCTTCTTTAAATGGCTCGAACGTATCTGTCGAATGGGAAGTCAGCTGGGATGTAGGGTACACTTTTTTGCTCATCCCGATACACAGCGCTATCTGGAGGAGTATATCAATAAGAAGCATAAGGGTGTGCGATCGGAGTTCTCTGAGCTGTCAAACTGGGACGAGTTGCTCTTATTGACCCGACAAGTGAATTACGACCATCTGTTGGTGATTGTAAGTGCGCGCCGCGGATATATCTCTTACGATCCGTCGTTTGAACGCTTACCGCAACAGATAGCTCGCTATTTCAACAACAATAGTCTGATTGTGCTTTTTCCCGATCAATATGGCGATCCGCAGGAAACGGTTTCTTTTTCTGATCCCACCCAGCATCATGAATCGCCACATTATGAGAGTGTAGGACAATGGTTTTATAAATGGTTTAAAAAGAAATGATGAATACAGATTGGAAACAGCGTACACAATTACTGCTGGGTGAAGAGAAGATGCAACGAATGGCTGCCGCTCATGTATTGGTGGTTGGCCTAGGCGGAGTGGGTGCCTATGCAGCCGAGATGATTTGTAGGGCTGGTGTAGGGAAAATGACCATTGTGGATGCCGATACGGTACAACCAAGTAATATTAACCGCCAATTAGCTGCACTTCAGACGACGATTGGTCAAGAGAAGGCTCAGGTGTTGGCCGAACGATATAAGCAGATTAACCCGGAACTGAAACTTACAGTATTGCCGGTTTATCTGAAAGATGATAATATCCCCGAGCTACTTGATGCAGCACATTATGATTTTATTGTCGATGCCATCGATACGATTAGCCCCAAATGTTATTTGATCTACCATGCCATGCAGCGACGAATTAAAATCGTATCGAGCATGGGTGCCGGTGCAAAGAGTGATATTACGCAGGTACGCTTTGCCGATATCTGGGATACTTACCATTGTGGATTAAGTAAGGCTGTACGCAAACGCTTGCAAAAAATGGGAGTGAAGCGAAAACTACCCGTAGTATTCAGTACCGAGCAGGCAGATCCTAAGGCGGTGTTGCTCACAGATGCTGAACGCAATAAGAAATCGACTTGTGGAACGGTGAGTTATATGCCTGCCGTGTTTGGATGTTTTTTGGCGGAATATGTTATTAAAAGACTGTAGTCATGATTAAGTTAGAAGGAATTACCAAGAGTTTCGGCTCTTTACAAGTGTTGAAAGGTATTGATTTGGAGATTGATAAAGGCGAGGTCATTAGTATTGTGGGGCCTAGTGGTGCCGGTAAAACGACCTTGCTACAGATTATGGGAACACTTGACGCACCGGATGAGGGTACTGTATTTATCGAACAAACGAATCTAAGCCGTATGAAAGAGAAAGAGCTCTCTGCCTTTCGCAACAAGCATATCGGTTTTGTGTTTCAGTTTCATCAGTTGTTGCCTGAGTTTACAGCAGTCGAGAATGTGATGATTCCTGCTTTTATTGCCGGTACATCTACCAAGGAGGCAACCGCTCGTGCCATGGAGATTCTGGAATTTATGGGACTGACAGACCGTGCTTCTCATAAGCCCAATGAACTATCGGGAGGAGAGAAGCAGCGCGTTGCTGTGGCGCGTGCGTTAATCAATCAGCCTACCGTTATTTTGGCCGACGAACCATCGGGCAGCCTTGATACGCACAATAAAGAAGAACTGCACCAATTGTTTTTTGATTTACGCAACCGCTTTGGGCAAACGTTTGTGATTGTTACCCATGATGAAGGGTTGGCACGAATTACCGATCGCACCATTTATATGATCGATGGCGAGATACGGAAAGAGTAAAGAGCCTTCAAAGAGCCTTCGCCTTGCGTTAGTCAAAACAAACGTAAGGCGTCATTTTTTCTAGATCATCGGCCGTAAACTCATCATAAAATTTTAGTTGCCGGAGGCTGGTTAGCCTGCCTTTCTTTTTTCGATGCTCTACGATGAGTTGTGCCTGATAAAAATTGAAATAGGGGTGGCGTTTCAGTGTTTCCACACTTGCTTTATTCAGATTCATCTGTCGGATTTCATTCACCTCTACTGTAAACCACGGGTGTAACTTATCTGCAGCTAAGCGAATTTCTTTTAGTTGATCAACCTCGTAAAAGCCACCCAACTGCTTTCGATATCCTACGATCATGCGGGCGATACCACTCCCGATACCCGGTATTCTTTGCAGCTCGGTGGTATCTGCCCGGTTGAGGCTGATTGTTGTTCCGGCCGGATACTTATAGTATAGCAAGGTGTCTTTGGGTGGGCTTTGGGTATATAGCCGTATGGTATCTTTCCTGCTTGGCAACTCTTTGATGGAGATATAGGGCAACAGCGTTGTATATTGTGCTTCAGTAAGCCCATATATTTTACGGAAGTCTTCGGGTTTGCGAAACTTTCCACCTTTATTCCGATAGCGAAGAATGTTCTTAGCCATCCACGGGGGAAGTCCTAAGTTTAAAAAGTCAACGGAGTCACTCGTGTTCGGATCGAAGGTATGTAGTACTACCGTACGCTTTTCAAATCGTTCGGCATAGGCTGTCCTGCGCTCTCGTTCTTGCTGCTGTATCGAGCTTTTAAACTCAGCATACTCCTTTTCAAATGTTTCGTCTTTGACAAGGGCTGCTTTGCGCGGTGGAATAAAGTATAGACCGATCCATACTGCCACAATCAGAACGATAAGGATGAATACTCCTTGTCGCTCTGATCGTGTGAAGTAGAAGAAGTCTTTCCACCTCATAATTTGAGTAGACCTAACTCGTGGATAAATATCAATGAAATGGCTACAGGCGCAATATATTTCAAGATAAAGATAATCAGTTTATAGGTTGGAACTTTGAGGGAACCATCGTTGGTAATCTCCTCCCAGGTAATCTTTTTATCGAGATACCACCCGATGAATATGGAGATGAACAAACCACCCAATGGAAGCATCAGTTTGGCTGTCACGAAATCAAATAAATCGAAAATATTCAATCCGAATAGCGTAGCCCCGTTGAGTACTCCCAAAGAGAGGGAGCAAAGTGTGCCTAACACAATACAGCCCGAAGTAACCATCCAGGCCGCTTTCTTTCGTGTCAATTTAAACTCTTCATGTAAATAGGCTGTTACGACTTCGTGCATGGAGATAGTCGAAGTAAGTGCAGCTACCGCTAGCAATACATAAAACAAAACGGAGAATATATAAGCTAATACAGGTGCTCCACTAAAGGCTTGCTGAAATACATTGGGTAAAGTGATGAATATCAGTCCGGGTCCTGCATCGGGTTTAATCCCCACCGAGAAAGCAGCAGGGAAAATAATAAAGCCTGCCAGAATCGCCACAAACGTATCGATAACTCCTACGCTTAATGCGGTTCGGGTAAGGTTGGTGTCTTTACTGAAGTATGAGGCATAGGTGCATAAACAGCCCAATCCCAAACTCAGCGAAAAGAATGCCTGTCCCATAGCACCCAGAAATACATTACCTGTCACCTTACTCCAATCCGGTTTCAATAGAAACTCGATACCTTTGCCGGCTCCCGGAAGAGTCACTGAGCACACAACCAATACCAGAATAAGAATGAACAGCATGGGCATCATGATTTTAGAGGATTTTTCAATTCCCTTTTCAACTCCTTGTATGATAATGAAGTGTGTAAGCAGCAGAAAAAGGATCAGCCAAATGACCGGACGCCAGGCATTTGTTGAGAACTCATCGAAGGATGCCACAAAATCGGCGGGCGTTTTTCCTGCAAAACTATTGGTTACTGCCTCTACTACGAATTCGAGTGTCCATCCGGCTACCACCGAATAATAGCAGAGGATAAGAAATCCGGCAAGCACCCCCATGCGTCCTATCCAACGCCAATGGGTGCCCGGAGCAAGTACTTGATAGGCTCCTGCTGTATTGGTTCGCGAACGGCGGCCGATAATAAATTCGGCTACCATAATTGGAAGCCCCAATAATATAACGCATCCCAGATATATGATAATGAAAGCAGCTCCACCATAATTCCCTGTTTCATAAGGAAATCTCCACACATTACCTAAACCAACTGCCGATCCTGCCGAAGCAAGAATAACACCTAGTTTTGATCCAAAATTTGCTCTGTCATTTTTTGTCATAATTCCTATTTATCTTACAATTTGATATTATTTAGATACTAAAACGCGCAAATATAGAAAATGTTTCTTATATTTGTGCTCTACCTGTAATTAATTCGTATATGCTATATTATATTAAGAAATATCCACTGTCGCTTATCATTATATTGGCTGTTGTTTATCTTTCCTTTTTTAAGCCGCCCTCTGTCGAACTGAGCACTATTCCGAATATAGATAAAGTTGTCCATGTAGCCATGTATTTCGGCATGTCTTTCATGTTGTGGATTGAGTTCTTGCGTACCCATCGAAGTGCAATGCCTATTTGGCATGCCTGGTTAGGGGCATTTGTTTGTCCCATATTATTTAGTGGATGCATTGAATTACTACAGGGGTATTGCACCTCCTATCGTGGTGGAGACTGGATGGACTTTGCAGCCAATGCACTAGGCGCAACGTTGGCTAGTATCATTGGCTATTGTGTCCTTCGTCCGCGCATGATTAAAAAAAGACGAACGGTATCTTATAAATAATCGACTACGGTATTTAATCTGATTCCATTGGAACCCTTAATTAGAATGGTACTATTCTGCGGCTTATGGGCTTGTAGTTCTTCTATCAGTTCCTGTGCATTGGCGTACGACCTGAAGTGATGTTGAATGGCAGCAAACTCTTCGCCCACCAACAGAATCTCTGCAAATGAATATCTCGTTAAGAAATCAATAATCTTTTTGTGCTCTGCTTCGCTCTCAACCCCTAACTCTCGCATATCGCCCAGTATGATTACTTTGTTGGGAGCATCCATGCTTCGAAAATTCTCCAATGCAGCCATCATGCTTGTTGGGTTTGCATTGTAAGCATCGATAATCAATGTATTATCGTTTGTCTTTTTCAGTTGCGAACGATTGTTTTGTGGCGTATATACGGCTAAAGCATCGTTTATTTGCTGCGGCTCCACACCAAAATAACTTCCTATGGTAACAGCAGCCAATGCGTTGGCAAAGTTGTATTCGCCAATAAGCTGTGTTTCTACTGTATAGCAATCGCTCTCTTTACCGGCTCTCCATTCGAATGCCAGATAAGGAGAGTTTCCGGTCACCCGTCCGCTGATATACAGCGACTCATCCTTGCCATAAAAGATCGGCGATAAGGTACGCGTTTGTATCATCTCCATCAGGTAAGGATTATCGTGATGAACGAAAACGGTTGCGTCTTCCTTGGTGCATAAATAGTCATATAGTTCGCCTTTCGTTCTCATAACTCCTTCGAGCGACCCGAACCCTTCGAGGTGTGCCTTACCGATGTTGGTAATGAGACCATAATCCGGTTCGGCTATTTCTGCCAGTTGCTTAATCTCTCCGGGATGATTGGCTCCCATTTCGATGACTGCCAATGTGTGTTCCGGTTTCAATCGAAGCAAGGTAAGAGGTACTCCGATATGATTATTAAGATTGCCTAGTGTATAAAGTACATTGTGCGCTTGCGACAGTACGGTCGAAATAAGTTCTTTGGTCGTTGTCTTTCCATTGGTGCCCGTAATACCAATCACCCGGGTACCCAGTTGGCGACGGTGATAATTAGCCAGTTGTTGAAGTGTTTGTAAACAATCGGATACTAAAATAAAACGTTCATCGCCTGATACTGCATATTCGGATTCGTCGATTATAGCGTAGGCACAGCCATCTTGTAGGGCTTGTGCTGCAAAAGCATTGCCATTGAATGACTCACCCTTAAGGGCTATGAATAAAGAATCTTCAGGACAATTACGACTGTCGGTAGTTACGACCGAGCAATCCAGGAATAGCTGGTATAATGCAGAAAGTATCATATATTATTTCTAAATTAAGATGCAACAAAGATAAAGCATAATACCGAGAAATGTGCTGACTCAGATGTAGATATTATGCAAATATTCGTTTAATTCTAAAATAAAGTATAGATAGTTCTTGTTTTTATTTACATTTGCAGTAATCAAACCGGAAAATGAAAAGAATGAAACAGACTTCTTCTACTTACCTGAATGTGAACGGACAGCTGATAGATTTAGCTGTTCCCCAAGTAATGGGTATACTCAATGTAACACCCGACTCTTTCTATGCCGATAGTAGAAAACAAGTCGAAGCGGATATTGCCGCACGTGCCAAACAAATTCTCGATGAGGGAGCTTCTATTATTGATATTGGTGCTTACTCGTCGCGTCCCAATGCCGAACATATTTCTGCCGAAGAGGAAATGAGCCGCTTGCGTAACGGATTGGAAATTATACGGAAGAACCACCCCGATGCCATTATATCAGTTGATACCTTTCGTGCCGACGTAGCCGAGTGTTGTGTTAAAGATTACGGAGTGGCCATCATCAACGATATTGCAGCCGGAGAAATGGATCAACGGATGTTCGAGACGGTAGCCCGGCTGGGTGTTCCTTATATTATGATGCACATGAAAGGTACACCGCAGAATATGCAAGCGAAACCACAGTATGAGAACTTTCTAAAAGAGGTATTTCTCTATTTTGCACGCAAAGTACAGCAGTTACGTGATTTGGGTGCCAAAGATATCATTCTTGATCCGGGCTTTGGCTTTGGTAAGACACTGGAGCATAATTATGAACTCATGGCCCATCTGGAAGAGTTTGCTATATTCGAGTTGCCTTTATTAGTGGGTGTATCGCGAAAGTCAATGATCTATCGTTTGCTGGGCGGAACTCCGCAGGAGGCACTGAATGGAACAACAGTGCTCGATACGGTGGCCTTACTCAAAGGTGCCGATATCTTGCGTGTACACGATGTGCGCGAGGCGGTAGAGGCTGTACAGATTACAGAGAAACTTAAATCGCAATGGAAGCTGTAAGCTTTCCATTGTTCATTGTAAATCGTTAAAACGTTACCGAATTGTGTTTTTTGAATTTGGAATAAAAGATTTTATTGATATCCTGCTGGTCGCCTTTTTGCTTTACTATACGTACAAGCTCATGAAGGCTTCCGGTTCTATCAATGTGTTCACCGGAATTCTGGTGTTCATCCTCATTTGGTTAGTCGTGTCTCAGGTGCTCGAGATGAAGCTGTTGGGCTCTATCTTTGATAAGCTGGTCAGTGTGGGTGTCTTGGCACTTATTGTGCTTTTTCAGGATGAGATACGTCGCTTTCTCCTGACCTTGGGTACGCATCAGCATGCCAGTTCCTTGATACGTTTACTTACCGGCAATAAAAAAGAGAAGTTAGAACGAGACGGTATTATGCCTATTGTGATGGCTTGCATCAGCATGAGTAAGCAGAAAGTAGGTGCTTTGATAGTGATCGAGCACAATGTGCCGCTCGATGATCTGGTTCGTACCGGCGAGGTCATTAATGCCAATGTAAATCAACGATTGATCGAGAATATTTTCTTTAAGAATAGCCCGTTGCACGACGGTGCTATGATTATCAGCAAGCAGCGAATAAAAGCGGCCGGCTGTATTCTGCCCGTCTCTCACGACTTAAGCATCCCTAAAGAGCTGGGTCTTCGCCACCGGGCTGCTATGGGAGTTTCGCAGGAATCGGATGCACTTGCCATCATCGTTTCCGAGGAAACCGGTGCGATATCCGTTGCCTATCGGGGGCAGTTTCACCTTCGCTTGAGTGGCGAAGAGTTGGAAAGCTTGCTCACGATGGAGCACTGACAATAGTTGAAAAACGATTCACAGTTCACAACTCATAATTTAATTAACATGGATAGACGAAATTTTTTAAGAACAGGAAGTATGGCATTGCTTGGCTCGCTGGCGGTTGGTTCGGCTCTGGGCACTCCGTCATCAGTTAGAGGCTCTACTCTTTCATCTGCTATGAACCACTTCGGGGTGAGCGAGGAAGATATGCGTAAGGTATTGGCTGCTGCTTTAGAAAAAGGAGGCGACTATGCCGATTTGTTTTTTGAACATACGTTTACGAACGCTATCTCTTTGCAGGATGGCGCAGTGAATCGTTGTAACTCTTACATTGACTTTGGTATGGGTGTGCGTGTACTTGCCGGCGATCAGAGCGGGTATGCTTATGTGGAGAACGTAACGCTCGAAGATATGCTTAAAGTAGCTCGTACGGCAGCTCGTATTGCAGCTTCCAATCGGGCAGGTAAGCCTGTTGCTCTGAAAGAAAAACCGTTGAAGAAGAATTACTACGCCATCGCTTCATCTTGGGAAGAGGTGAGTCTGAAAGAGAAGATGCCCTATTTGCAAAAGCTCAACGATAAGATGTTTGCACTAGACAAACGGGTGCATAAAGTTAACGCTTCGCTTAGCGATGCTACCTCTCATATCCTGTTCTGTAATTCAGAGGGAGTGATGTACTATGACTATCGCCCCATGGTTACTTTGAGTGCGATGTGTATCATGGAGCAGAACGGACAGATTGAGAACAGCTACTCTGCTCGTTCTTATCGCAAAGGATTCGAGTTTCTGACCGACGAGGTTGTGGATACCATTGCTCGTGAGGCAGTCGATAAAACAGCCATTCTTTTTCAGGCAATCAAACCCAAAGGGGGAGAGATGCCTGTTGTAATGGGAGCAGGAGGATCGGGCATTCTACTGCACGAAGCGATTGGTCATGCTTTTGAGGCCGACTTTAATCGGAAAAACACGTCTATCTTCTCCGATCAGTTACATAAGAAAATATGCAATGAGCACATTAGTGTGATAGACGATGGTACGATTCCATTCAATCGTGGTTCGATTAACTTTGACGATGAAGGAGTAGAAGGACAGAAAACCTACCTCGTAACCAATGGGGTGCTGACCAGTTATCTGCACGACCGTATCAGTGCAAAACATTATGGCATTGCACCGACCGGCAACGGACGTCGTGAATCTTTCCGCAACCTGCCCATTCCTCGTATGCGTGCCACCTATATGGAGCCCGGAAACATGACGGAAGCCGATATTATTGCCTCAGTTAAAAAGGGAATCTTTGTAGATCAGTTTACCAACGGGCAGGTTCAGATTGGAGCAGGCGACTTTACTTTCTTTGTCAAGTCGGGCTACCTGATTGAGGATGGCAAGCTTACTCAACCCATTAAAGATGTCAATATCATAGGCAATGGACCGAAGGCACTGGCCGATATTACCATGGTAGCCGGCAATGATAAGATTGATAATGGCAGTTGGACCTGTGGCAAGGACGGACAATCTTGTCCGGTAACCTGCGGCATGCCTTCTGCTTTAGTAAGCAAACTCACCGTTGGTGGTGAAAGTTGATTTTAACTATTAATGCATAATACTGAATAATCATGATATCAGATAGCAATAAGAAATTGGCACAATGGGCCATGGATTATGCCCTTCAGAACGGTTGCCAGCAAGCCAAGGTCGATTTGTCTTCGGGCTCTAACAGCTCGTTCGAATTGAGAGATGCTAAAATGGATCGCTTGCAACAGGCCTCCGAGAATCAGCTCACCTTGTCGGTGTATGTAGACGGGCGTTATGGAATGTACTCTACCAATAGGTTGGATAAAAAAGAACTGGAATCTTTTATTAAGAACGGAATTGATGCCACTCGCTATCTTGCGAAGGACGAGGCAAGAATGCTTCCCGATGCATCCCGTTATTATCAAGGTGGAAAGCCCGACCTGCAATTGACTGATGCGAAGCTTTCATCGCTCAATCCCGATGATAAAGTCTTATTGGCAAAGACGGTAGCCGAAGAGGTTTTAGGCAAGAATGAGCGAATAATTTCTGTCGATTCCTCGTATAGTGACGGCGAAAGCTCTTCTTACAAACTGGCAAGCAACGGCTTTGAAGGCGAATCAAACAGAACCTGGTTCTCACTATCGGCGGGTGTTTCCATCAAAGGAGAAGGCGAAGCACGACCATCCGATGGATGGTATGAGTCGGCTATTTACTACGATAAGCTAATCAAATCGGATATAGGCAAAACGGCTTTGGAGCGCACATTGCGCAAGTTGGGGCAGAAGAAGGTTAAGTCGGGCAAGTACACGATGGTTGTCGATTCGCTTAACTCAAGTCAACTGCTCAGACCGGTTTTGAGTGCTTTATATGGTTCTGCTTTGCAGCAGAAGAACTCGTTCTTAATCAATAAATTAGAAACGAAAATAGGTAGCGATGTTTTGAACCTGACAGACGAACCGCATCTGGTTCAAGCCTCGGGTGCTCGCTACTTCGATAACGAAGGAGTAGCCACCAAACAAGGTCCTGTATTTGAAAACGGTGTACTCAAAACCTATTTTATCGATACCTATACCGGCAATAAAATGAAAGTGGCGCCCACCATCAGTTCGCCCTCTCTATTGGTCATGAAGCCCGGAGGCAAAAGTCTGGATCAACTCATTGCCGGAGTAGATAAGGGTATCTTGGTGACAGCCTACAATGGTGGTAACTGCAACAGCACAACCGGTGATTTCTCTTACGGCATCGAAGGTTTTCTGATTGAAAAAGGAAAGTTGACACAGCCCATTTCAGAGATGAACGTAACGGGCAATATGATTACTTTGTGGGCTTCATTGGCCGAGATTGGCAATGATGCACGGCTCACTTCGTCTTGGCGTATCCCGTCGCTGGTCTTTGATCAAGTAGATTTCAGCGGCTTATAAGTCACTTAGTCCAACATTAAACTCATATACGGTTGAAGCGGAGCGAGTATCCTTTCGGATAGCTCTCCGATATTCAGCCGTATATGCGTTTCGGGTATCCGCTCTTCGCTATACATGCACTTGCCGTTGCATACATAATAGTAGCCGTTATTGGCCGATAGTTGCTCATCAACCAGTTCAATGCTCATTTCCTGTTCGGGATAAGCAGCGGCATAGAGTTGCAATACCGATTTGGCATCGATGATACGCGCCATACCCGACCGATGAGCCTCGTCTGCCGGAGTAGGAGGCAGGGTCAGCTTGATTTGATCTTGCCCGCTTATTTGCCCTATCTGATGCAGCAGTTCGTTGGATATCTCTTCGCTCTCGGTTAGTAGTTCCTTCACGTACACAGACTGCTCCCACTTATAGCCGACGGCTATACCAACGATAGCACCCTCTTGTTTAGCCACATAGACACTGTCTTGTGTGCGCGCCAAGTCGGCAAGTATAACTCTGAAGTCGGTTTCGGTATGCTGTATACAGCAAGAACGCTCCTCCATCTTCTTATTCAGATACTGATAGATCTCTTCTTCATACTGATTCGTATGACTTACCTGAACCGATGCGGTAGTGGGTAGCTTCTGTGCCGACAGCTCTTTTTGTGCATAATGAAATACGGCGGCATACCCTGCATGTGCATAATAATCGTATAGCCAGGATTCTGCCGGAATAAGCGTGCTGATGAGGCTTTTCGTTTGTATCATACGCCCGAATGCCTGAGACAGCAGTTCGCGCATCACCCCTTTGTTGCGATAGTCGGGGTGTGTACAGGCTCCCGATATGTAAGCGGTTTGAATTAGCTTTCCGCAGAAAGTCATCGGGTAGGGCAGTAACTGAAGTGCAGCAATGACGTCTTTGCCACTTTCGAGCGCAATGTTCACTTCATTGTTGTAGCGTAAGTCGAAATATAAATCAACAAAATCGGCACTGTCGGTAAAGCATTGCTTCCACAAGGCTTTGATTGCTTTTTTCTTCATGTTACCATTTTATCATATCGATGGGTTGTTCGTGTAGGCATACCATGTACTTCTCTAAAATTATTTCGGGCTGATAGGATAGTTTCGCTTTGCGTAACCCTTCGATGCCGAGGTCTTCTTCGCGATTAATATAGGTGTACTGTTCGGGTATGTGATTGGCAAACTCATAGTTGATCATGGCATAAGCCCCGTCGATTGTCGTATCTGCCTTTTCTACATGTACTCCGAAGGTGTCGTTATTGATCGGCATACCGAAAGTGAAAGCTACAATCTTGCCATTGGCACGAAGAATGCCACCGCTTAGTCCCAACGCTTCGAAATGGTGCAATGCGTAAATCAATGCCCTGCGCTCGTTGCCGGTACCTTCCTGCTTATCGCAATTGTTAACCTTGCACCATTCTGCTTCCAGTTCCAAGCACTCCTGTATGCGGTCGGGGGTGATGGCTGCATACTCATAATCGGGATATGTGTTGCGAAATTTGTTGATGTGATTCCGTTTCGATTGAAACTTCTTGCCTTTCAACGTGGCCAGATCAGTGTGCAGATAGATGTAATCGGCATAATCCCTATCGGCTGTGAAGTCAAACTGTCCCGGCAGCAGGTTTTCCAGCTCACCTCTCATGCATGAGCAAGCACCCAACATACAGAAGGGTTGCTGTTCGTGCCGTGCATCTTCTATGAGCTCTTTCAATACCTTTTCCAAGTCTCCGGTGCCTACGGGCATCATATAAGCCAACTTTTCTCCTGCCCAGAATTTGAAAACAAGAAAGTTATCGACAATGGCAAACTGTGTATCGTATAAGAATCTCCAGCTGCAAAGATTGGAGAAAGAAAGATCGCAATTGCGACGAGGACTGTTTAGTGTATATGCTGTAATGGTATCTCTATCCTGTAAAGTAATGTCTTTAAATGCTATCATAAATTTATTTTTTCCAAATGAATACTATATATAACAAGAAAAGGGGTGATTTTGTTACAACAACCCTAATAAATGTAAGATTGTCGGTGTCAGTATGGCCGTAAATATGCCATTGAGTGTTAACCCTAAACTGGCATAAGCACCGTACTTACTACTGATGTCCATCGCGGTAGAAGTTCCTACGGCATGTGCAGCTGCACCCAGCGAAAGCCCTTGCGCAATGGGGCTGCCTACACGCGTCAGCTTCATTATCTTAATTCCGAGAATAGCACCAAGTAAGCCCACACTAACCACAACGGCAGCCGTTAATGACGGAATACCACCCAGTGCTTTGGTTACCTCCATGGCAATAGGCGTGGTTACAGATTTGGGTGCCAACGACAAGATCACCTCCTGAGAGGCTCCCATTACTTTGGCTATGACCACTACCGATACCACTCCTACAATGCAACCGGCCAGTTGCGAGAGCACAATCGGCAGAATTTGTTTTTTGATCGTTTCCAGTTGCAGATACAGCGGAACGCCCAATGCCACCACAGCAGGTTTCAACCAAAACTCAATCAAGTGTCCGCCTTCATTATACGTTTCAAAGCTGATATGTGTCATCTTTAAAAAGATGATGAGCAGCGCGATGGTTAGTAAGATGGGGTTGAGTAGCACCAACCCGGTTTTCTTTTGCAATAGTTTTGCCAGGAAGTATATTCCGAAAGTAATGGCTAAGAGAAAGAACTCGTTTTCTAAATAATTCATTTGATTTTGCGTACTAATTGATGAATCCAGCCGGTAACAACGAGCACCAGCAATGTGCTAACGGTAGAGGCAACCACAATGGGCCAGAATTGCGCTTCGATGATATCGAAGTAAAGCATTAATGCAACACCGGGAGGGATAAAGAAGAAACCGAGATTAGCGATCAGGAAGTCGGACATACCCTGCACCCACTGCAACTTGATCCAACCTAATTTGAGAAAAAGGGTAAGTAATAACATGCCGATAATACTCGATGGAAACTTTATTCCTGTGAGAAAGACGATTAATTCACCCAAAGCTAAACAGCCAAACAAAATGGCACACTGACGTATCATACTAATTTTAGTTGAATTTAAAAAACACTGCAAAGGTAACAAAATAATGCTATCCCCTGTTCTCCATTCTATATATGAGGCTATTTTTTAACTTATCGTTTGCTGTGCTAAGATGATGAATTCAGTACATTCCATTTGCCTAAGGGTATACCCCGGTAAATGCCTGATGGGTACCTGTCTTAATGGACACTTGTCAAAGAAAAAATCATGAAATAAGAAGATGAAACAGGCGCGAAAATGGCTTCTCGACAGTTCCTCTGTCGTTTACTAATGTTAAATAACATATAATTGCATCGTTACGCTATAAAAACCGCAGTTTTGCAATGTAGATATTGCAAAATTGTGTACTTTTGCGGCGTCAAATATACGTTCTACCGAATTTATACAACTATTTAAATATCTATGCTCAACTTGATTAATGAAATTGTTGCGCGTGCGAAAGCGAATCGCCAGCGCATTGTTCTTCCCGAAGGTACGGAAGAACGTACCCTGAAAGCTGCTAATCTGATTTTGACGGATGAAGTTGCCGATCTTATTTTACTGGGCAATCCGGACGAAATTATGGAACTGGCAGTTAAATGGGGATTGGGAAATATTGGCAAAGCAACCATTATTGATCCTGCCAATCACCCCAAACAAGAAGAATATGCACAATTGCTGTGCGAACTTCGCAAAAAGAAAGGGATGACCATAGAAGAGGCTCGCAAACTGGTGCTCGATCCGCTCTACTTAGGTTGCCTTATAATCAAGAACGGCGATGCTGACGGACAATTGGCCGGTGCTAAAAATACAACTGGTGATGTGCTTCGCCCTGCATTGCAGATCATTAAAACAACTCCGGGAATCACTTGCGTATCAGGTGCAATGTTGTTGCTCACCAAGGCTCCCGATTATGGTAAGAATGGTTTGCTCGTGATGGGCGACGTAGCCGTAACTCCCGTTCCGGATGCCTCACAACTTGCTCAGATCGCTGTTTGTACAGCTCATACTGCAAGAGCTGTTGCCGGCATCGAAGTTCCCAAAGTAGCCCTGTTGAGCTTCTCTACCAAAGGCTCTGCCAAGCACGAAGTGGTTGATAAAGTGGTCGAAGCAGTGAAACTTGCCCAAAAATTAGATCCTACGTTGTTGCTCGATGGCGAGTTGCAAGCCGATGCGGCATTGGTGCCTTCGATCGGAGCGGGCAAAGCACCCGGTTCGCCTATCGCAGGAGAAGCCAATGTACTGATCGTGCCCAGCCTCGAGGTGGGTAATATCTCTTATAAACTGGTTCAACGCTTAGGCAACGCCGATGCTATCGGACCGATTCTTCAAGGTATTGCTCGTCCGGTCAATGACCTTTCACGCGGTTGCTCGATCGAAGACATCTACCGTATGATTGCTATTACGGCCAATCAGGCTATTGCTTTAAATAACGCGAAATAATACATTAATCAAGATATGAATATATTAGTATTGAACTGTGGTAGTTCATCTATCAAGTACAAGTTGTTCAATATGAGCAACAAAGAAGTTATTGCACAAGGTGGAATTGAGAAAATCGGCCTCGAAGGCTCATTTCTTAAGTTGACATTGCCCAATGGTGACAAGAAAGTACTCGAAAGAGACATCCCCGAGCATACCGTAGGTGTAGAGTTTATTCTTGAAACCTTGACTCACCCTGAGTTTGGAGCAGTTAAATCGCTCGACGAAATCAATGCGGTAGGTCATCGTATGGTTCACGGTGGTGAGAAGTTCAGCAAATCGGTATTGCTTACACAAGACGTGCTCGATGCATTCGTTGCTTGCAATGATCTGGCTCCGTTGCACAATCCTGCCAACCTGAAAGGTGTCAATGCTATTACGGCTATCCTTCCCAACGTGCCTCAAGTAGGTGTGTTCGATACGGCTTTCCATCAAACAATGCCCGAACACGCTTATCTGTATGCCATTCCTTACGATTTGTATAAGAAATACGGCATCCGTCGCTATGGTTTCCACGGAACCTCTCACCGCTACGTATCACAACGTGTATGTGAGTACCTGGGCATGAAGGCCGAAGGCTTGAAACTGATCACCTGCCACATCGGCAACGGTGCTTCAGTGGCAGCGATCAAAGACGGAAAATGTATCGATACCTCGATGGGATTGACTCCGCTCGAAGGATTAATGATGGGTACTCGTTGCGGCGATATCGACGCAGGTGCGGTGACTTTCATTATGGATAAAGAAAACCTCGACACAGCCGGTATCTCTGATTTGCTGAACAAGCAATCGGGTGTAGCCGGTATGCGAAACGGTGCCAGCGATATGCGCGACTTAGAAGCAGCCGTAGCTGCCGGTGACGAGCGTGCCATCCTGACCGAGCAGATGTACTACTACCGTATCAAGAAATACATCGGTGCTTATGCTGCTGCCATGGGCGGTGTGGATGTGATTCTGTTCACCGGTGGTGTGGGCGAGAACCAACAAACCTGTCGTGCCGGTGTATGCGAAGGACTTGAGTTCCTTGGCGTGAAGATCGACCACGAAGCCAATAAGGCAAGAAGCAAGGAAGTGATTATCTCTACTCCCGAATCGCGTGTGAAAGTAGTAGTGATCCCTACCGACGAAGAGTTGCTGATTGCATCGGATACAATGGCTATCTTGAGCTAATGAAGCAATCCGATTATCGTTAATATAGATGGGCCGGAGACAGTTAAACTGTTCTCCGGCTTTTTTTATGCCCCCTTCGCCCCATGAAGAGCCAAACCGATACGGCTCTATGTTGCCATGAAACCTATTTCCTACCTGTATTTAATACGTCGTTTATCTGCATTCTTCGTGCTTCTTATCTGTTTTTAATTCATTGTTTTGATAGTCGTCTTGCAAGCCGATGATTGTCGCCATGCAAGCCGACCATGATCGCATTGCAGCCCGACCATTGTCGTGTTGCAAGCTGACGACTAAGAAAAGCGGACGAAAGTAGTTAAAGTCAGTATAAGCAACAGCTACTTTTTCTATGAAATGAATATAGATAAAGGGGTTTCTTCATACATCTGTAAACAATCGATTCTTTCGCTGCAATAAAACAGGGTGATGCATGCATAAATAAGTGGATGAGATTGGAATTTGCTTAAAATAAGCTAACTTTGTGGACAATGAAATCCTAATAACGTAAAATAAACTAGAATGAGAAGATTAATTTATGCTTTAGCATTTGTTCTGATTTCTGTTGTCGCCAACGGTCAGGCAAAGTATGTATTCTATTTCATCGGTGATGGAATGGGAGTCAATCAAGTCAATGGTACTGAGATGTATTTGGCCGAAAAGCAGGGACGCATCGGTACGGAGTCGTTGCTGTTTACCCAATTCCCGGTGGCATCTATGGCTACTACTTTCTCGGCAACCAATTCGGTAACAGACTCTTCGGCAGCAGGCACAGCCCTTGCTACGGGACACAAAACATACAACGGAGCCATTGGCCTGGATGACCAGAAAAACAAAATAACCACCGTGGCCGAGCAGGCAAAGAAAGCCGGCAAGAAAGTTGGAGTAACTACCAGCGTAAGCGTAGACCATGCAACTCCGGCTGCTTTCTATGCACATCAGCCCGATCGCAATATGTATTACGAAATTGCAACCGATCTGCCCAAAGCAAACTTCGACTTCTATGCCGGAGCAGGTTTCTTGAAGCCCGCCACAACAGCCGATAAGAAAGAGGCTCCCAGCATTTACCCAATCATCGAAGAAGCAGGCTATACCATTGCCAGAGGCGTCAATGATTTCAAGGCCAAAGCTCCCAAAGCGGGCAAGATGGTGTTGATTCAGGAAGAAGGTGCTTCGACCGCTTCGCTTCCTTATGCCATCGACAGCAAAGCAGGCGATTTGACACTGACTCAGATTACCGAAAGTGCTATCGACTTTTTGAGCAAAGACGCCAAGAAAGGTTTCTTCCTCATGGTCGAAGGCGGACAGATTGACTGGGCTTGCCACGGCAATGATGCTGCCACTACTTTCCGTGAAGTACAAGACATGGACAATGCCATCAAGGTAGCGTATGAGTTCTACAAGAAACACCCGAAAGAAACATTGATCGTAGTCACTGCCGACCACGAAACCGGTGGCATTGCCTTAGGTACGGGCAGATATGAGCTCAACCTCAAAGCACTTCAATACCAGAAAAACTCAATAGATGTACTTTCGGCTAAGATGGGACAGTTGAGAAAAGCAAAGGACAACAAAGTGGCCTGGGAAGATATGAAAGCCTTGCTGGCTGACGAGATGGGCTTTTGGAAAGAGTTGCCTATCAGCTGGGAGCAGGAAAAACTGCTTCGCGATGAGTTTGAACACTCTTTTGTGAAAAACGCAGTAGTCTTTGAAGAGAGCATGTACTCGAAGAGCGAGCCGCTTGCTGCCCGTGCCAAAGAGGTGATGAGCCAGATAGCCAGAGTAAGCTGGGGGCATGGCGGACACTCGGGCGGATATGTTCCCGTATATGCGATTGGCAAAGGTGCCGAGCTGTTCCAAGGCAAAATGGATAATACAGACATACCCAAGCGTATTGCAAAAGCTGCCAACTATTAACGACGCGTAGCTCGGAATACTTATAATAAAGAATCGCCGTCATTTGTTCTTGTTTGGAACAAATGACGGCGATTCTTTTTGTATCTTGTTTATAGTTGTGTCTCGCCTTCTACATAGTTTTCGAAGAAGAAGTTCTCTCCGTCGAAGACAGCGTACGAGAAGAAGTTGATCCAATCGCCCAAAATGGTGATACGTGCCGTTGCACTTAACATCAAGTCGAGCTCAATGTGGCGGTGGCCATAGATAAAGTAGTTGATGTTGGGGTGGCTTTTCAGATACTCTTTGGTGTAGAGCACCAGGTGCTCTTTATCCTCGCCCATATAGTCGGGTTCTTTCCCGTTGGCCCGCTTCTGCCGGCTGTGCTTCGCCCAGCTTAGCCCCAAGTCAATGCTCCAGCGCGGATGAAGGGCTGAGAATAGTCTTTGCATGGTTTCGTTGCGAAACATGGCCCGCAAGAACTTAAAAGTCTTGTCCGGATCGCCCAGCCCGTCGCCATGAGCCAGATAAAATTCTTTCCCATAAATCTCGGTAGTCAAGGGTTCGTGATGCAGAATCACTCCGCACTCTTTCGTCAGATAGTCGCCACACCAGATGTCGTGGTTGCCAACAAAGAAGTGCACCTCTACTCCCATATCGGTAAGCTCCGATAGTTTTCCTAAGAAACGCGTATAACCTCTGGGTACCACTAACTTGAATTCGTACCAAAAGTCGAACATATCTCCCAGCAAATATACGGCGGCGGCATTGTGTTTAATGCTGTCGAGGAAATTCACCAGTCGTCGCTCTTGCGTTCGTCCATGTTCAATGGCACGCGAACCCAGGTGTGCATCAGAAAGGAAATAGATATTCTTCATTATAAAAAGCCTAGTTCTAACTTCGCTTCTTCACTCATCATGTCTTTATCCCATTCGGGTTCAAACACTAAATTAATGGTGGTCGATGTAATACCATCGATGGAATCGACTCGTTGGCGCACATCTTCCATGATGAAATCGGCTGCCGGGCAGTTGGGTGCCGTCAGTGTCATTTCAATGGTCACTTCTCCGTTGTCGGATAAATCGATGTTGTAGATAAGCCCCAGATCGTATACATTCACCGGGATTTCCGGGTCAAATACTGTTTTGAGCATTTCTACTATTTTTTCTTCTGTTTCAAATTTAGTCATGGTGGTAGGGTTTTATATCTGCAAATATAAGAATAAAATCACTTAGACAAGCCCTTCGTCTGCAAAACTGTAGAACTTATCACTACCAATGATAACGTGGTCGGTTAGTTGAATGTTCATTGTACGGGCTGCTTGCTGTATCTGTTGGGTCAGTTGGCGGTCGGATGCGCTGGGCTGGCAGTTGCCCGAAGGGTGGTTGTGGATAAGTGCCAGTTGAGTAGCCCGTTGCAACAGAGCTTCGCGTAGAATGGAGCGTACGTCGGCATACGTACCATCAATGCCTCCGGTGCTGATACGAACGCTGTCGATCATCTTACAGGCCTGATTGAGCAATAAAACCCAGAACTCCTCTTGCGGCGAATCGCACAGCAGGGGATGAAACAACTCAAAGATATCGCGCGAGCAACGAATGGTTTGTCGCTCGCGAACCTCCTGTTGTTTCCGTCGTTTGCCCAGTTCGAGAGCTGCCATGATGGTGATGCTCTTGGCCGGGCCTAACCCTTTGAATGTAGAGAAGTCGTGCACTCCCCAATGAGCCAGTTCATTTAAATTGTTATGACACGAAGCCATGACCCGGCGCATCAGCTCGACGGCACTTTCGTCTCTGCTGCCCGATCCGATAAGGATGGCCAACAGTTCGGCATCGCTCAAGGCGGCAACTCCTTTGTTTACCATCTTCTCGCGGGGGCGATCTTCTTCTGCCCACTGGTTGATGTTTAGTTTTTGTCGCTCGTTCATTGGCAGGGAATGTTACTTATAGAAATTCTTCTTGAAAGCTTCAAACGTATCGCGCCCCAGCACGCACCGTTGCCACCAAGCGCGCCAGAATCCGGTTCCGTAGCCGATTAATTGTATAAAAGCGGCCGCTATGGAGTATATGCCGATGCGTAAGCTGTGGTTTTGCAGCGAGGAGTCAATGCACACCAATACGGCATAAAGCAGAATGGGCAGCAGGCTATACAGGCAAAACAATGAGCCGATCAATAAGAAAGCCACCCCCAGTGTAAACACGCCAGGAAGCAGGTGCACTACTTTCAGTGATTCGGGATACTTCTTATAGAGGTTGATGCGGGCAATGCCCGAGTTGTGTACTTGCTTGAAGAACTTCTTCAGATCGGTGCGGCGTTTGTGATAAACCCATGCACCGGGAAACAACCGACAGCTATATCCCCCCTTGAAGATGCGGATGCTGAAGTCGATATCCTCGCCAAAGCGCATGTCCGAGAAGCCACCCAATGCTTGATAAACCGTTCGGCGAACTCCCATATTGAAACTTCGCGGGTAGAATTTATCCATTTTCTTTTTCCCCCCCCGGATGCCTCCGGTAGTGAAAAAGGAGGTCATGGAGTAGTTGATGGCTTTTTGCATATCGCTGAAAGAACTGTGTGCACGGTCGGGACCACCGAAAGCATCGGCCGGTTTGTTTTGAAGTTCTTGCTCAATGGCCTCAAAATAGCCCGGAGGAATGATGCAGTCCGAATCGAGAATGAGTAAATATTCGCCACGACTTCTTTCGGCTCCGTAGTTACGGGTTTGCCCCGGTCCGGAGTTGGGCTTCTCGAAATAATGAATAGTCAACCGGTCGCTGTATGCATCTGCAATGGTTTTGCAGGGAACGGAGGAACCGTCTTCGACAATGATCACTTCAAAATCGTTGTAGTGTTGTTCGACAAGGCTTTGCAGCAGTTCGTTCACTTCGTCGGGGCGATTGTAAACGGGGATGATGACGGAGTAGCGCATAATAGTATTCGGTTGATATAATTGATGACACAAATATACACGATAATTTGAGATATAATAAAAAAAACGGGAGCAAATGGCTCCCGTTTTTTACTGATACAGTGATTTTAACTGTAAAAGTTATACTTTTACGCGGTTTTGGTATGAACCGTCGCGTGTGTCGATTTCGATTGTTTCGCCTTCGTTGATAAACAAAGGGACACGAATCTCAGCACCTGTTTCCAGAGTAGCAGGTTTGCTGGCATTGGTAGCTGTGTCGCCCTTCAAGCCCGGTTCGGTATAGGTAATCTTCAACTGTACTTTCACAGGAAGATCGGCATACAATACAGTTTCGGTCGAAGCATCAGAAACCACGTCGACAATCATCTCTTCCTTTAAGAAGTCAACACCGTTGATGAGATCGCGAGCAATGGGGTGTTGGTCGAAAGTTTCTTGGTTCATGAAGATATACTCTTCACCTTCTTTATATAAGAACTGATAGGGGCGACGCTCTACACGTACATCTTCCAGCTTCTCGCCGATGTTGAAACGACGTTCAAGGACATAGCCACTGACCACATCTTTCAGTTTCGTGCGCATAAAGGTATTACCCTTACCTGGCTTTACGTGAAGGAATTCGATGCAAAAATAGAGCTTACCATCCATGCGGATGCAAGTTCCGTTCTTGATGTCTTGTGAATTGATCATACTTTAATTTTCTTTTTTATGTAATTATTGAGTTGTCTCTTCCTCATTTAGACTGCAAAAGTAATCTAAATCAATAAAAAAGCCAAAGTCTTTTGACTAAAAATGAGTTATCTCTTGGTTTATTTGAAAAAAGTACCTATTTTTGCAGCCCGATTACAGTAGGATAATAACATAAAACAATATATAGAAATGAAGAGAACTTATCAACCCTCTAACAGAAAGAGAAAAAACAAGCACGGTTTCCGTGAGAGAATGGAGTCGGCTAATGGTCGTAGAGTATTGGCTGCCCGTCGTGCAAAAGGTCGCAAGAAACTAACTGTTTCTGACGAATACAACGGAGTGAAACGATAACACTCTGTTCTTTAAAAGACAAAAAAGAAGTGAAGGTATTGCCTTTACTTCTTTTTTTTTGTCCCCAAATCCCTTGAATTTATAGCCGGAACTGTCTGTCTGATTGGCAACTCTAAAAAACTAGGCGCAACTCTGCACTACTCTGTGTTGAAAATAGTATCTTTGTCTCCAATTGTAACAGCTAAGAATTATGACGGTAAAAGATTTTTTTTCTTTCAAAGCAAATAAATACTTTTGGGTGAATCTGATAGCCATGGTTGTGGTGGTATGCGTACTGCTTTTCATCGTATTGAAGGGGTTGGACATATACACCCGTCACGGAGAGGCAGTGGTAGTACCCGATGTAAAAGGAATGCAGATGGAAGAAGCAGAGGCTTTTCTCCGGAATCATGGCCTTGCTTGTGTGGTTTCCGACTCTAGTTATGTGAAAAACGAACCGGCGGGAAGCATTCTTGATTTAACCCCCGGTGCCGGACAAAAAGTGAAAGAAGGCAGAGTGATTTACTTAACCATCAATGCACTGAACGTACCCTTGAGAGCAGTACCCGATGTAGCCGACAATAGTTCGGTGCGTCAGGCGCAGGCGCGTATGCTGGCTATTGGGTTTAAGCTAACCGAAAACGAGTTGGTGAATGGCGAAAAAGACTGGGTGTATGGGGTTAAGTACAAAGGGCATCAGTTAGTGACCGGCGAGAAAGTGCCTGCCGGAGCAACATTGACCTTGATGGTGGGAAGTGGTGATCTACAAGACGAACTCTCGGGCGATTCGACCGAAGTATCGGGAACCACCGAAGACGCACCCGCACCTGCTACTACCGATGAATCCTGGTTTTAAGTAGATATTAAAAGAAGAAAGACAGAAAACAGATGATAGACGAACTTCCGGACGAAATAGACAATGATATAGATGATATAGAACCCGTCGGAGACGAAGGACAACTATATGAACACTTCCGGGTGGTAGTAGATAAAGGGCAAGCCAAGATAAGGGTTGATAAATACCTTTTCGAACGCATTGTCAATGCTTCGCGCAACCGCATTCAAAAGGCTGCCGAAGGTGGATATGTGATGGCCAATGGTACTCCTGTGAAGAGTAACTACAAAGTAAAACCACTCGATGTGCTTACGGTTATGATGGATCGTCCCCGCTACGACAATGAAATCATTCCCGAAGATATTCCCCTCAATATAGTATACGAAGACCAGCACCTGATGGTGATTAATAAACCGCCCGGTCTGGTGGTGCATCCCGGTCATGGCAACTACACCGGTACCTTGGTCAATGCATTGGCCTGGCACTTAAAAGACGATCCGGAGTATGACGCCAATGATCCGCACGTAGGGTTGGTGCACCGAATAGATAAAGATACTTCGGGCTTGCTGGTCATTGCCAAAACTCCCGATGCAAAGACCAATCTGGGCTTGCAGTTTTTTAATAAAACAACCAAACGCCAGTATCGTGCGCTGGTATGGGGTACGGTAGAGAACAACGAAGGCACCATTACCGGCAATCTGGCACGCAATCCCAAAGACCGTATGCAGATGGCTGTGATGAGCGATCCTACTATTGGTAAGCATGCCGTGACCCACTATCGGGTACTCGAACGCATAGGTTATGTAACGTTGGTCGAGTGTGTGCTCGAAACCGGACGTACGCATCAGATCAGGGTACACATGAAACACATCGGACACGTATTATTTAATGATGAACGATACGGCGGCCACGAAATTCTAAAAGGAACTCACTTTAGTAAATACAAACAATTTGTAAACAACTGCTTTGACACTTGTCCGCGACAGGCTTTGCATGCCATGACGCTTGGGTTCGTACATCCCGCTACGGGCGAAGAGATGAACTTCACCTCGGAGCTACCCGACGACATGACTCAACTGATAGAGAAGTGGAGAGGATATATTAGTAATCGAGAAATAGAATGAAACGCACTATTGCCATTGTTTGCGGAGGAGATACTTCCGAAATCGTAGTATCCTTGCGCAGTGCACAAGGTATCTACACCTTTATTGATAAGGAAAAATACAACTTGTACATCGTCGAAATGGAAGGACTTCGCTGGGAGGTACAACTGCCCGACGGAACGAAGCTTCCGGTCGACCGTAACGACTTCAGCTTTACCAACGGTACGGAGAAAGTCACGTTCGACTTTGCCTATATTACCATCCACGGCACGCCCGGAGAAGATGGTCGCTTGCAGGGATATTTCGATATGCTGCGTATACCGTACTCTTGTTGTGGTGTATTGGCTGCTGCCATCACGTACGATAAGTTTACCTGCAATCATTACCTGGCCTCTTTCGGCATTCGTATTGCCGAGTCGCTGTTGCTGCGTCAGGGACAGTCGGTGAGCGATGCCGATGTAATCGAAAAGATCGGTTTGCCTTGTTTCATTAAACCAAGCCTAGGGGGATCGAGCTTCGGAACAACGAAAGTGAAAACACCCGAACAGATTCAGCCGGCTATCCTGCATGCTTTTTCCGAAGCAGAGGAGGTACTTGTCGAGGCATTTATGCAAGGTACCGAAATAACTTGTGGTTGCTACAAAACAAAAAAGAATTCGGTCGTGTTTCCTGTAACGGAAGTGGTTACTGCCAACGAATTCTTCGACTACGATGCAAAGTACAACGGACAAGTTGAAGAGATTACCCCTGCACGTATTTCGGATGATCTGACGAAGCGGGTACAAACCTTGACTTCTGCCATTTACGATATTTTGGGTTGTTCGGGTATTATTCGAGTTGACTATATCATCACTGAAGGTGAAAAGATAAACCTGCTCGAGGTGAATACTACTCCGGGCATGACTGCTACCAGTTTCATCCCCCAGCAGGTACGTGCTGCCGGACTTGATATTAAAGATGTAATGACCGATATTATTGAGAATAAGTTTTAAACGCATAATGATGGATTTAACAGAGTTTGATGAGATTCGTCCATATAATGACGATGAACTTCCTCAGATACTAGAGGAGCTGATTGCCGATCCGGCTTTTATTAATGCTGCCTGTGCTGCCATACCCAATGTTTCGTTCGAAATGCTGGCTTATCAGATGCGTGGCTGCAAAACAAAACAAGATTTTCAGAAAACATTCTGCTATGGTATTCTATGGAAGATTGCCGCAGACTATACAGATGGTTTAACGCTCGATCATACGGCTTTGCCCGACAAGCAGAAAGCATATACTTATCTGTCCAATCACCGCGATATTATTCTGGATTCGGGCTTTCTTTCAATTTTACTCATTGATCATGGCATGGATACGGTAGAAATTGCCATTGGCGACAACCTATTGATTTATCCGTGGATCAAGAAATTGGTACGTGTCAATAAATCATTTATTGTGCAACGTGCATTGACCATGCGCCAGATGCTCGAATCATCGGCTCGCATGTCTCGTTATATGCATTATACGGTTTCTGTCAAGAACCAGTCTATCTGGATGGCACAACGCGAAGGTCGTGCCAAAGACTCGAACGATCTGACCCAAGACAGTATCTTGAAAATGTTGGCCATGGGTGGCGAAGGAGATATTCTTGATCGCTTGATGGAGATGAATATTGCTCCCACCGCTATCTCATACGAATACGATCCGTGCGATTACCTGAAGGCTCAGGAGTTTCAGCTTAAACGAGATGTAGAGGGATATAAGAAAACGACGCAGGATGATTTGAAGAATATGCAGACCGGTCTTTTCGGGTACAAAGGTAAAGTGCATTTTCAGGTAGCCCCCTGCATCAATGATGTATTGTCTACGCTCGACCGCTCACTCTCGAAACCCGAACTGTATGCAACCATTTCGACGTTGATCGATAAGCGGATTCATGCGAATTACCGAATCTATCCGGGCAACTATGTAGCACACGATTTATTATCGGGCCAAGCCACTTTCTCTGCGCAGTACACCGTTGAAGAGAAACAACACTTCGAGACGTATATTGAGAAGCAATTGGCGCGTATTGATATTCCGAACAAAGACTTGCCGTTCTTACGTGAGAAAATGTTGTTGATGTATGCCAATCCGTTAATAAACTATCAGATAACCCAGTAGTCACCTACTAATTGAATGAAATCATGAACTATTTATTTACAGGAATGTTTGTATTTTTTTCTTCCCTCTTTTCTTGTCAGCCAAAAGGTGATTATATAACCCTTTCGGTCGATGAGTTTGAGACACTGATTAAAGATAAGCATATACAGCGACTAGATGTACGTACCTTGGGCGAATATACCGAAGGACACATCTCCGGTGCTCTTAATATCAATGTGCTCAATGACTCCTTTGCTGCTATGGCCGATTCTACTTTGCAAAAGAGCGAACCGGTAGCTTTGTATTGCCGCAGCGGTAAGCGTAGTAAGAAGGCTGCAGCAATATTGAGTTCGAAGGGATATCGCGTTTATGAACTTGGCGAAGGGTTCAACGCTTGGTTGGAGTCCGGAAAAGAAATTGAAGAGTAGATAACGAGTTTACCCGCGAGCGTGTGCCATCACACGTAAAAAGTGAAAGAACCCCTGTTACAGAATTTGTAGCAGGGGTTCTTTCGTGTAAAAGTGAATTTTGGTACTCTTTCGAGTGTTGTTTTATTGCCCTGTTTATTCCAATCCTTCGAGCAATCGTTTCAATACGACGGTGGCCGAAATTTCACGATTGGCTGCTTCGGGAATAACAATGGATTGTTGGCTTTCGATCACTTCGTCGGTCACAATCATGTTTCTACGTACCGGCAGGCAGTGCATGAAGTAGGCCTGATTGGTTACTGCCATCTGGCGGTCGCTCACCGTCCAGTCACGGTCTTTGCTTAGTATCTGTCCGTAGGTATCGCCCGAATAGGCTGCCCAGTTTTTGGCATATATAAAATCAGCTCCTTCGAAAGCTTTCATCTGGTCGTACTCTACGCGTGCGTTGCCTACAAATTCGGGCGCCAGTTCATAGCCTTCGGGATGTGTGATCACAAATTCATAATCGGTAGCATTCATCCACTCGGCAAACGAGTTGGGTACGGCCTGTGGCAATGGACGCGGATGAGGAGCCCAGCTCAGTACCACTTTGGGGCGAGGCTTCTTTTTATATTCCTCAATCGTGATGAGGTCGGCAAAGCTCTGCAAAGGATGGCGCGTAGCTGCTTCCATGGAGAACACCGGACGTCCGGAGTATTGGATAAACTGATTGATGATTACCTCTTGATAATCGTATTCGCGGTCTTCGAATCGAGCAAACGAGCGTACCCCGATGATGTCGCAGTAGCAACCCATCACCGGAATGGCTTCGAGTATATGTTCGGGTTTATCGCCGTCCATGATTACACCTCGCTCGGTTTCAAGTTTCCAGGCACCTTGATTGATATCGAGCACCATTACATTCATGCCCAGATTCATGGCTGCCTTGTGTGTGCTGAGACGAGTGCGAAGGCTTGAGTTGAAGAAAATCATCATCAACGTTTTGTTTCGTCCCATCTCTACATACTTAAACCGATCGTTCTTGATCTCGAATGCTTCGGCAAGTGCAGACTTCAGGTTGCCGATGTCCTGTACACAAGTAAATTTCTTCATGTTCTTTTATTTGTTAACTGTTAATCACTGATTGTTATTTCCTTATCTGGCCGTCTCCTTCGATGATCCATTTGTACGAAGTGATCTCCTCCAGCCCCATGGGGCCGCGTGCATGGAGCTTCTGTGTGCTGATTCCTATCTCGGCACCCAATCCGAATTGCGCCCCATCGGTGAAGGCTGTCGATACGTTGGTATATACGCAAGCAGCATCGACCAAACGGGCAAACAGGTTGGCACGTTCCCGGTTTTCGGTCACGATACTTTCGCTATGTTTCGAACTATATTCCTGAATGTGTCCCAGTGCATCCTCGAAGGTAGGCACTGTTTTAACGGCCATCTTATAGTCCAGAAATTCGGTTCCGAAGCTATCGGGGGTAGCCTGTCGCAGCATTGAGACCGGGTAGTGCCCTTGCAAGGCATGGTAGGCTTTGGCATCGGCATAGATGATGACGTTGCTTGCCTGTAATTCGCGACACAGCTCGGGCAGGTCGTGCAAACGAGCTTCGTGAATGAGTACACAGTCGAGTGCGTTGCAAACACTCACCCGACGGGTTTTGGCGTTGTGAATGATGGCAGCACCTTTGGCTGTATCGCCGAACTCGTCGAAGTAAGTATGGCAAATACCGGCTCCTGTTTCGATCACCGGTATGGTAGCATTTTCGCGGACAAAGTGAATCAGTCCGCTACTACCGCGAGGAATCAATAAGTCGACATAACCAACGGCATGTAGCAGTTCGGTAGTCGCTTCGCGGTCGGCAGGTAGCAGTTCGACGATATGTGTGTTGATGTGATAATCCTTCAATACGCTGTGTATTACCTTTACGATGGCACGGTTAGATGCATCGGCATCACTTCCGCCTTTGAGTAGGCAAGCGTTGCCACTCTTCAGGCATAGAGAAAAAACGTCGAAGCTCACGTTGGGGCGTGCTTCGTAAATAATGCCGATCACGCCAAAAGGAACGCTTACTTTGGTTAGTTTCATTCCGTTGGGGCGTATGCTTTCTTTGAGAATACGCCCCAGCGGAGAGGGTAGGGTTGCTACATTGCGTATATCGGCAGCAATCTCTTTCAAGCGCTGTTCGGTCAGTTTCAAACGGTCGTATTTCGGATCGCTTTTATCCATCCGCTCCAGATCCTTTTGGTTCTCGCTCAGAATGTAGTCCGATGAGGCAATGGCGGCATCGGCTACGCTATGGAGCAGCTGGTTGATGGTTTCGTCGTTTACCAATGCCAACTCCCGTCCGGCAGCCCGTACAGCTGCAAATGTTTCGTTCAGATTCATGCCTCTATTCTATATAAAGATAGTCATAATGTACTACTGCTTTCTTTCCGTGTTTACCCATTGCTTCGCGTGCCTGTGCCGAGTCGCAGTTGGCCTTGCCTACACCTACGGGATGCCCCAGAAAATTGATGATTCGCACAATGTCGTCTTTCTCGAACTCACCTTCGATGCGGGTAATGCCTACGGGCAATATACTGACTGCTTTGTCCGAGGTCAGCACATCGGTTGCACACTCATTGATGTGTATTTCGCCTTTGGCGAATCCATCGCTGTGCGCAATCCATTTCTTGATACTCGATACGGGTGCTGCCGAGGGGGTAAAACGGGTACAAAGTGTTTCGGTCGGCTTTTGCAGCAGGTCGACCAATATATTATCGCGTTTGCCGTTGGCAATGATCACGGTGATGCCTTCGTCGGCTACCTTGCGGGCTATATTCGTTTTGGTGAGCATCCCGCCTCGTCCGAAGCTTGATTTGCCGGCCTGAATATAATGTGACAGATCTTTGCCTTGACCGATTTCGCGAATTACTGTAGCATCGGGATCGGCGGGCGAACCATTGTAGATGCCGTCGATGTTACTCAGAATGATAAGCGCCTGTGCGTTCATCATCGAAGCGATAAGCCCCGATAACTCATCGTTGTCGGTAAACATCAGTTCGGTTACTGAGATGGTATCGTTTTCATTGACAACCGGAATAACACCATTCTCAAGCATCACCGTCATACAGTTCTTTTGATTGAGGTAATGGCGGCGTGTACCGAAGCTCTCTTTGGTGGTAAGCACCTGACCAACCGGAATACCGTGGTCGCGAAAGAGCTCATAATAGCGGTTGAGAAGCTTGGCCTGCCCCACAGCCGAAAATAGTTGACGCTGGTCGACGCTGTCCAGTTTCTTATCGGTACGTATTTCGCTGCGTCCGGATGCAACAGCTCCCGATGAGACTAAAATGATTTCTACGCCTGCCTGATGAAGTTCGGCTATTTGGTCAACCAGAGCCGACATACGTGTCACGTCTAATGTACCATCCGGCCGTGTTAGGACATTACTTCCTACCTTTACGGCAACTCGTGTAAACTCTTGTTTCATTCTGCTATCATTTTGAAAATACAAATATAGGATTTTTTCCTTTAAAGCAGGTCGTACTCTTAGTATTAAAAGCACCTAAGTCCTGTGATGGAAAAGAACTGTATTTATATACGCAAACATCCCCATGTTTTAGATCGAAACATGGGGATGTTCTGTACTAAAACATGGGGATGTTCTTGTTCTTTGTTTGGGGTTTTTTACTGATAAGGTTATTCGCCTTCTTTTTCTTGGTTACGGATGATTGCCATTGCAGCTTCATAATCTTTCTCATTGACCATAACAGTAGCCGTAGGACTTATGTAAGGGGCTATAGAGGTCATTAATCCGTCTTTCAACGCCGCTTCGATGTTGTTACTCTCGAGCAATCCTCTAACAAGTTCTGTTTCCCATTTAGAGCCCGAGAATACTTCTACTAACTTGGTGCTATCTTCTTCTTTCATAATACTGAATGTTTGAAAGTTTATACTTCTATAATTAGAACAAAAGAAAATAAGAGATTGTTTCTGTTCGTCGGCAATTATTCGAGTGTTACGCGCTGAACGGTAACGGGCCGATGAAGGAATGCGGAAGCCGATTCAACAAACTTTTCTTCGGCTTCGGTGGTACAAAAGCTACATTCGCCTCCTTGTGTACATTTGGCTACCATTTCGGGATGTCGGAGCAAATAATCTTTTAAACTGGCAGCTACGTATTCGCCTTGCGAGATGATTGCCATACCATCGGGCATATAATGCTTAATCTTAGGAAGCAAGAGCGGATAGTGCGTGCAACCCAAGATAACGGTATCGATATGATAATCTTGACGAAGTAATCTGTCGATATATTTCTCGATAAAGAAATCGGCTCCGGCACCATAAGCTTCGTTGTTTTCGACTAGCGGCACCCACATCGGGCAAGCCTCGCCACTGACACGGATATCGGGAAATAACTTATGGATTTCGAGCGGATAGGATTCTGAGTGAATGGTACCCGCAGTAGCCAGTACACCGACATGGCGGCTTTGGGTTATCTGTCCGACGCATTCAACCGTAGGACGAATAACACCCAATACCCTGCGTTGTGGATCCATGTTGGGTAAATCGTTTATCTGAATGCTTCGCAGTGCCTTGGCCGAAGCGGTATTGCAGGCCAATATCACCAAGTGACATCCCATTTCGAATAGTTTAGTAACGGCCTGTCGTGTGAACTCGTATACGATTTCAAACGAACGGCTACCATAAGGGGTGCGGGCATTATCGCCCAAATAGATGTAGTCATACTGAGGCAAAGCCTCTCTTATTTTACTGAGGATGGTTAGTCCACCATAGCCTGAATCAAAGATACCGATCGGACCCGGCTTTTGAGATAATTGCTGTTTCATGACGAACAATGCTTAGAAACACAAAGGTAATAAAAAAAGGGAGATAAAATCTCCCTTTATATAATATAACTGTAATGGCTTATTTGATACCCAAATGAGCTTTTACCTTTCCTGTCAGGTCTACACTTTGAGGACCTACGTAAGGTATCGGAGTACGAGCCAGATCGAATACATAAACAACTCCTTCGGCAGCACCTACGGCTTTGATGGCATCGTCCAATTTCTTATAGATGGGAGTCATCAAATCGGTTTGTGCTTTTTGCATACCTTGTTGAGCATCTTGTTGAAATTGCTCTTGTCTTTGTTGCATATCCATCAACTCTTTTTGTCTTCTTTCTGCGATGTTTTGAGGAAGCGAGTCTTTAGCGATAGCTTGTTGAAACTCTTGGTATTTCTTGCTGAACTCTTCTTGAGTTCTGGTTAGCTCTTCTGTGTATTTTTTATCCAAAGCTTGTAGGTCGGCTTGCGCTTTAGTAAACTCGGGCATAGCGATGATTACTTCCTGAGCGTTCATGTGACCAAATTTAAGAGCTTGTGCAAATACACCCATAGGGAGTACTAACATGATTAAGAGTGCAATTTTTTTTAGCATAGTTCTATTATTTAAATGATTATTGTTCGGTTATTTGATGCAAATGTATGAAATTAATTTGAATATCCTAAATTTGCCAATACTTCATTGCTGATGTCAATGCGTGGCGAAGCGAAAATAATGCTTGTGGCAGAGGCTCTGTCTACAACTACGGCATACCCTTTAGCTTCGGCTATCTCTTTTACGACATTGTATATTTGGTCTTGAATAGGCTTCATCAGTCCTTCTCTCTTCTTTACTAGTTCACCTTCGGGACCAAAATACAAACGTTTGAGCTCGGCTGTTGCTTTCTCTTTTGCAACGATTTCTTCCTCTCTCTTCGTCTTTTGTGCTTCGGATAGGGTTGCCGTTTCCGATTGATACTTCTTGTATAAATCTTGTGCTTCCTTGCCGAGTGTTTCAACTTCACCCTGCCATTTCTTGGAAGCCTGATTCAGTTGTTCGGTTGCACGCTCATAAGCCGGAATATTCTTTAAGATATACTCCATGTCAATGAGAGCAAATTTTTGTGCGTTGGCTGCCATTGAAACAGCAAACAGCAGAATAATAAATAGAACAGACTTTCTCATAACACTTGTTTTTTTAGTGAAACTATTAGAATTCTTGACCCAATACAAAGTGGAAGCGGCTACCGCCTGCATCTTTAGAACCTTGTACCTTATCGAAACCGTAAGCCCAGTCGATACCCATCATACCGATCATCGGTAGGAAGATACGTACACCAACACCTGCCGAACGTTTAAGATCAAATGGGTTGAAGTTCTTAATATCATGCCATGCATTACCTGCTTCGAGGAATCCTAACACATAAATGTTAGTACTTGTTTCGAGCATAAGCGGATATCTTAATTCGACACCCAAACGAGTGTATGCATAACCTTCAAGACCGCGGTAAGGAGTCAATGAGCTGTTTTCGTAACCACGCAATGCAATACTTTCGGTAGCATAGCTTGAGTAACCTGTCATACCGTCGCCACCTACATCGAATGTTTCGAACGGAGATTTCTTGTATTTGTTGTAGTGACCCAATAAACCGAATTCGGCACGTGTCATCAATACAGGACATTTAACTGCCGATGAGAGTGCAGTATAGGTTTTTGATTTGAATTTCCATTTGTGGTATTCTACCCATTTGTGCATTTTGTTTACATCGTTCTGATTGTACTGATCGTACTTGCTGTAATCAACTCCATCAAAGAGTGAGTAAGGTGGTGTTAGCTGTGCCGACAAAGAGATATCCGAACCGCTACGGGGGAATATCGGATTGTCTACCGAGTTACGAGCCAACGTCAGGTTCAAACTGATGTTATTACACTTACCGTTTGTTACGGGGAAGTATTGCCAGTCGCTCAAAATATAACGCTGGAATGACAACTCGGCCGAAAGCGTAAAGAAGTCATCGGGCCAGCTCAAACGCTTACCCCAACCGGCTGACAGTCCCCACATCTTAATTGACTTATCGGGGTCGTAGTAGTTTTCGTAGTTGTTGTAATTACCATAATTGTAGCTTCCGTAACCGCCATAACCGCTATACATATTGTTATAGTAGTTGTTCATGTATGACGAGTTGTAGTACTGGCTGCTGATATCTGTCTGTACCGAGAAGAATCCCGACAGAGAGAATGAGTTGGGACGCTTACCGCCAAACCAGGGGTCGAAGAACGAAATGCTATACGATTGATAGTATTGTGCATTGGTCTGTCCGCTGATGGTCAATGTCTGTCCGTCACCTTGAGGGAGAATACCGCGATAGTTTTCGCCCGGGTGCAAGAGGTTGGCCAAAGAGAAGTTGGTAAACTTCAAACTCAGCTTACCGATCACACCTGTCTGTCCCCAACCGGCCGAGAATTCTACCTGGTCGTTTGCTTTTGATACGAGATCATAACCGATATCAACGGTTCCTTGTTCGGGGTTTGGTTGAATGTCCGGTTTGATATTCTCCGGGTCAAAGTGTCCCATTTGTTGAATTTCGCGCATAGAACGCATCAAGTCTTCTTTGCTGAACAACTGTCCGGGGCGGGTACGGAGTTCGCGACGAACTACGTTTTCGTATAAACGGTCGTTACCATTGATTTTAATCTTGTTGATGGTAGCCTGGCGACCTTCAAAAATTCTCATTTCAAGATCAATAGAATCGCCAACAATGTTTACCTCTACCGGTTCGAGGTTGTAGAACAAATATCCATTGTTGTAATATAGGTTACCAATGGCATCGTCATCGGTAGATATACGTTCGTTAAGCAATTTTTGGTTGTACACATCACCTTTCTTCATTCGTAGGTAGAAGTTCAACTGCTCTGATGGATATAGGGTATTTCCCACCCAGGTTATGTTGCGTAGGTAGTACTTATCGCCTTCTTCCAATTTTAAAAAGACATCTACCGTCTTGTCGTCAAATTTAGATACGCTATCTTTTACGATACGCGCGTCACGGTAGCCCAATTCGTTATACTTATCGATGATTAATTGCTTGTCTTCTTCATATTTTTCATTAACGAACTTCTTGGTGCGGAACAGGTTCAGCAACTTACCCTTTTCGTTGGTTTTCTTCATAACGCGTTTCAGCTTGGAGTCTGAAAGTGCTTTATTGCCTTCGATGGTAATAGCGTGTACCTTTACTTTCTCTTTCTTGTCGATATTTACATCAACAATTACTTGATTTGGGTTTGCCGTGTCATCTTTCTGCGAAATAATAACTTCGGCATTCTTAAACCCTTTGTCGTCAAAGTAACGTTTGATAAGTACTTTAGCACGGTCTACCAGATTCGGAGTAATCTGGCTGCCTTTGACCAATCCTAGTTTGGCTTCCAGGTCCTGACGCTCTGACTTCTTTACACCGTGATAGCGGATGTCGGAGATACGAGGGCGTTGGGTCAAGTTAATTTTTAACCACACCTTGTTACCTTCAATCTTCTCGGCAGTAATCTGCACGTTAGAGAACAAACCATGTCGCCAATAGCGTTTGATAGCTCCGGTTATTTCATCACCCGGTATGCTGATCGTTTGTCCTACCGATAAGCCCGATAGACCGATGAGTACATAGTCTTCGTAGTTTTTAACACCTTCAACCTTGATGTCTGCAATCTCCAGTTTCTTCGGAGTTCCTGAGTATAGAATAACAGGCTTTGAAGATTCGTCAGTGTTAGCATCTTGTGCCATGCTCATCTGCGGATAGCAAAAAAGACAGAAGAGTGTTACGAATATAAAGGAAATACGATAATGCATTTATGTTATAATTATTTAAGTTAACTTATTTGTTCACTGGTTTTGCCGAAGCGACGTTCCCGTTTTTGATAATCACAGATAGCTTTTCTAAGCTCGTCTTCGCGGAAGTCGGGCCAGAAGGTTTCACAGAAATAGAGTTCAGAGTAAGCGCATTGCCACAATAGGTAATTACTCATTCGGATTTCTCCTCCGGTACGAATTAATAAATCCGGGTCGGGCATGAAACTTGTTGTTAAATATGTTGAGATGAGTTCGCTTGTTACCTGTTCGGGTGATAGTTCTCCTTTTTGAACTCCAATGGCAATCTGTCGTGCCGCTTCGGTTATTTCCCAGCGGGATGAGTAGCTAAGTGCCAGCACCAGACTCATGCCTGTATTGTATGATGTATGTTCAACACAGCTTCTTAGACGTTCTTGTACATTGGCAGGCAGCTTACCGATGTCTCCTATGATACGAAAAGAGATATTGTTTTTCATAAATATTTCTTCTTCGATCGATTCGAATAGAAGACTCATCAATGCTGCAATTTCATCCGATGGCCGATTCCAGTTTTCGGTCGAGAATGTATATAAAGTTAGATACTTAATTCCCAACCTTGCAGCTTCTTCGGCTATGACATGTACCGTTTCTGCACCAATTTGATGACCGTAGCTACGCTCGTGTCCGCGTTGCTTCGCCCATCGTCCGTTGCCGTCCATGATAATGGCTACATGGCGAGGTATTCGCTTTAGATCTATTTGTTCGTTATATGACATTTCATCTAATTGTTACATTCTTTGCATCTGAGAAGCAGGTTGTATGTGACAAACAAGAATGTATTATGAGAGCTATCTGTTCAGTAATTGTCAAACTTGGGTTTGCGACAAAACGGTCGATCGGCCTATTCATTATATACAATCTTTATGTTTACTGCGTTAGTGCTTCTTTAAAGCCTAACTTGTTTAGCCGGCAACGCCATACATCGTCTGTTCCTGTAAGGCCTTTGCTGCAAATGATCCAGATAAAGTTATTTGAATCCACCACCATTGAATACTCACTACCTTTTCTGGCAGTTAATTCGGTAGGGAAGTAGAATTTCTTATTCGCTTTATACCAAGCAATACCCGCTACCGAAGTATAGAATGTATCGAATTCATTGCCGAAAGCATAGAACTCTTTTCCGTAATGAATGATAGAGGGCAATGTTAAGATGGGGCAGAAGGCATTTTGGGTATATAAATCGGCCCACGATAGTCCGTTATAAGAGCCCCAAGGAAGAATTGGTTTTACCGCTTCGGTGCGCTCGTTGGTAGTAGTACCCATCAACATAGCTCCCTGAACCCCTGTGTTGTTACTAAAGATAGTAGCCGAAATGTTGGTTCTGGGAAAACTGTCTGCTACGACTTCTCCTAAATCAGATGTCTCTGTCCAACTTGTTGCATTTTCGTTTGTGAAGCAGAAACGATGAATCTTGGCATCGGTGGCATCTACCGAAACAGCTGCAATACCGATTGTCTTATTTAAGTTGTTTCCTTGGTTCTCAGGGAATCCTACAAGCAACGAAGCGATCTTGCGATCGTTCAGTGTTGTATGCTTTTGCCAGTTTGTTCCATCAGTAGAATAATACATGATACCTTCGGCAACCGCATAAAGTTGATCCTTAAAGTTGAGAATAGACGATAAGTCGACAGAGGCAGGTAGACCATTGATAGTTCCTGTAGAAGTCCATCCTCTGGGATTGTCGGTGAGGGTTTTATAGGCAATTACTTGCGAAGCAGTTGTTTTAGAGAATACAAAAATGGTTTTGTTTAATATAACAGCCTTTTGCGGACCGCTTATGGCTCCTCCCGAGAAGCCCTTCATCAATGGTGCGGGTTGTTGGCCTTTGGCTTGTCCCCAGTTTAAAGAGTCGGGATCTTGCTTATGAACACGCACTTCAATGGTATATCTACGGGTGTATTTCTTGTACGTATCTTCGGAAATCCCCTGATACATCAGGTTCATTGCTTCCATAGACATCACTTTCACTTTGAGCGGTTCTCTGAAATCAACAGAGTCTGTTGTGTTGAGTCCCTGCGTAACATTATCTTTAATACTATCTTTTCCTTCTTTATTAATAAGTATAACCGCTCCTGAAACAGTAGTCAACGTCTTGATTAGTATCTTATCGATAATTGTGTCTGAACCCATAGGCAATGAGTCAAGATTATAAATTTCACCTTTGAGCTGGTCGATAGTAAACTGATAGCTCTTGCCATGTACGGTATCAAGCGCAAATGCATGTATTGTTGCGTCTGTACTGTATTCTCCCACTTGGTTATTGTCGTTCAGACACGATGAAATGGCGAATGATACAAACAGAAGGCTCACAATTACGGATAAAAACTTAATTCTCATTTGAAGATTGTGTTTATTTACAAGTTGCAAAAATAGGAACAATTTTCGCGATATTGAACATTAACGGGAAGTTTTATATAAAATTATAGATAACATAACTGCTTTTATGGGTTAAACGCCTTATGAGCAGAGCTTATTTACACTATTTTGTTAATATAATGTTCTATTTGTACCCCGAAGAAGCTGCTTTGTACGCTCTCTCTCTCTCGTTCTATGTGGGGTGCTTTGATACCTGCCGATAGCTGAACGGTGGATATCTCAACAAATGCCTCATCCCATAAACCCTCATCAATAAAGGTCTGTAGCAACTGTTGACCTCCTTCGACCAATAATGATTGGAGGTTGCGCTCATAGAGAATTTCCATTAATTGAGGTATGATATTTGTTTGGTAGTTCAATGTAATATATTCTGTTTGTTCACTTTGGGCTCTTTGATGGGCGGTTAAGATTAAGGTTGGTACACTCCCGTCAAATAAATGCAGGGTGGGTGGGAGCGTTAAGTCCCGGTCTAATGCGATACGCACCGGGTTGTGTCCGTACCAATTGCGTACTGTTAACGACGGATCGTCGAGGCGTGCTGTTCGCGTACCTACTATAATAGCATCCGATTCTGCTCTTCGTTTATGCACCAGCATGGAAGTAAGCGGAGTTGATAGGATAACCGGCCGCCCGTTTGTTCGCTCTTTGTCAATAAAGCCATCGGCTGATTCGGCCCATTTTAATGTGATGTATGGTCGCTTATAGGTGTGAAACGTAATGAAGCGGCGAATCAAGTGCCGGCACTCTTTTTCGAGTACTCCCACAATCACCTCACGCCCTGCATTGCGTAGCTTTTCGATACCTCTTCCAGCTACTTTGGCAAAGGGGTCTTCGCATCCGATGACGATTCTCGGTATCTCTTTTTCGATGATTAAATCTGCACACGGAGGTGTTTTTCCATAATGGGAACAAGGTTCTAGACTTACGTAGATAGTCGATCGCTTCAATAAAGCGGGGTCTTTTACCGAGCGAATTGCATTTACTTCGGCATGTGCTTCTCCACAGCGAACATGATATCCCTCGCCAATGATTTTCCCGTCACAAACGATAACGGCACCCACCATTGGGTTGGGTGATGTGTTTTGTAAACCGTTGCGGGCTAGCGAAATGCATCTGCGCATGTATTTTTCTTCTTCCATCTTTTAGGCTTGTAGCTATAATAATTGTATTTTTGCATCTCAAAACACTACAGAGATATGAATCGTGTCAGTACGTACATCCGTCAATCATTGCAAGACTATTATTCACCGCAGGAACTTAAAACCCTGACGATGATGCTTTGCTGTGATGTACTCGGCTTTGAGGCTATTGATGTTTATTTGGGCAAAGATATTAATTTATCGGAAAGCAAGCAGTGCGAATTGGAAAACATTCTGGCTCGTATGCAGAAAAACGAGCCGATACAATACGTATTGGGCACCGCTATGTTCTGCGGAATGCCGTTTGATGTCGCTCCCGGCGTGCTCATTCCCCGTCCCGAAACGGAAGAACTGGTCGATTTGGTCGTGAGAGAGAATCCCGGTTCATCCCATATACTCGATATGGGTACCGGAAGTGGATGTATCGCTATCTCCCTTTCAAAAAAGCTTCCTGAAGCTAAGGTTACTGCTTGGGATATCTCTGATGAAGCATTGGTTATTGCCCGTAGGAACAACGGCAAGCTGCAAGCTACAGTTATGTTTGAGCAGCAAGATATACTGTCGTACCATTCTGATTCGGAGGCTGTTTTTGATGTTATCGTTAGTAATCCTCCTTATATAACCGACTCTGAAAGACAAGAGATGGATGCCAATGTGCTTGAATGGGAACCGGCACAGGCCTTGTTTGTGCCCGATGACGATCCGTTGCGATTTTATCGTCGCATTGCTCTTTTGGGGCGCAAACTATTGAGAACAGAAGGAAAACTTTATTTTGAAATAAACCGGGCCTATGGCAATGAAACTGTTCTGATGCTCGAAGAAACAGGATATAAAGGCATTCGTGTCTTGAAAGACCAGTTTGGAAATACTCGAATTGTAACAGCTTACCGATGAAATTGATTACCGAAGAAGAGGCACTGCATAAAGTTGCAGCTTATTGCTCCGCTGCCGAGCATTGTAAGGCAGAAGTAAGTGACAAACTACTGAAGTGGGGAATTGCATATGATGCCGTTGATCGGATTATCGATCGGTTGGTGGCAGAAAGGTACATAGACGACGAACGCTACTGTCGGTCGTATATCAATGATAAATTTCGCTTTGCCAAATGGGGGAAAGTAAAGATCGCGCAAGGATTGTATATGAAGAAAATTCCTTCGGATGTGGCTTGGCGTCATTTGAATGAGATTGACCAAGATGCCTATTTGGATGTTTTGCGCGGATTGATTGCCGGAAAACGTAAAAGCGTGCAAGCCGATAATGATTATGAACTGAATGCAAAGCTAATGCGTTTTGCTCTGAGTCGCGGTTTTGAGATGAAAGATATCAAACTTTGTATTTGCTTTTCGGATGAAGAAGAGTATGTTGACTGAAAAAATAAACGGATTCTTCTTTCTATTCTCGTACTATTTCCGTATTTTTGCATCTTATAATTATCATAGTTAGTTTAGTTATGAAAAATTTAGAGAGATTATTTGCCGAGAAGTTGTTGAAAATTAAGGCGATAAAACTTCAGCCGGCGAACCCATTTACTTGGGCTTCCGGGTGGAAATCACCGTTTTATTGTGATAACCGTAAAACCCTTTCTTACCCTTCTCTTCGTAATTTTGTGAAGATAGAAATTACTCGTCTGATACTGGAACAGTTCGGGCAGGTTGATGCAATTGCCGGTGTAGCTACAGGGGCAATTCCTCAAGGAGCTTTGGTTGCCGACGCATTGAACCTTCCGTTCGTATATGTTCGTTCTACTCCCAAGGACCACGGTCTTGAAAACTTAATCGAAGGTGAGCTTCGTCCGGGTATGAAGGTGGTAGTGGTTGAAGACCTGATTTCGACTGGTGGTAGCAGCTTGAAGGCTGTTGAAGCCATTCGTCGCGATGGTTGTGATGTGATTGGTATGGTAGCTGCTTTTACCTATGGTTTCCCCGTGGCAGAAAAGGCTTTTAAAGATGCCAAAGTATCTTTGGTAACGCTATCCAACTATGAAGCCGTGCTTGATGTTGCATTGCGTACCGGTTATATCGAAGAAGAAGATATTGCTACACTAAACGAGTGGCGCAAAGATCCTGCACATTGGGACGCTGGAAAGTAAAACGATTTAACGATTAATCAAAAACAGGATAAAGAAGAACCATTCGAATATTTATTGTTCGGATAGTTCTTTTTTTGTCTTATATAAAGAATTAAAAAGATGACAACATTTGAGAGCGAAGTAAAGGTAATACCTTTTAGTCAAGAGCGCGTTTATGATAAACTGTCTAATCTCAACAACCTGGAAGCTATCAAAGACCGTTTGCCTCAAGATAAGGTGAAAGATATTAGCTTTGATGCTGATACACTCAGCTTTAGTGTTCCGGCAATTGGTCAATTAACGTTGAAGATCATTGAACGAGAGCCTTCTAAATGTATTAAGCTGGAGACAACCAACTCACCACTACCTTTTAATATGTGGATTCAATTGGTGCCTACTACTACCGAAGAATGTAAGCTCAAAGTGACCATCGGTATGGAACTAAATCCCTTCATGAAAGGTATGATCCAGAAACCATTGAACGAAGGATTGGCCAAAATGGCTGATATGCTGGCTATTATTCAATATTAGAAACCGGAGAAGACTATGACACAAAAACTTTGGGAGAAATCTGTTCAGGTGAATCAGGATATTGAACGATTTACAGTAGGTCGAGATCGCGAAATGGATCTTTATTTGGCAAAACATGATGTAATAGGTTCCATGGCGCATATCACGATGCTCGAGAGTATCGGATTACTTACACGCGAGGAACTGAATCAGTTGCTCGCTGAGCTAAAGTTAATTTATGCCGCTGCCGAAGCAGGCAACTTCGTGATTGAAGAAGGTGTAGAAGATGTACATTCGCAAGTAGAATTGATGCTTACTCGCCGATTGGGCGATGTAGGTAAAAAGATTCATAGCGGTCGGTCACGAAACGATCAGGTGTTACTCGATTTAAAACTATTTACACGCACACAGCTGAAAGAGGTGGCCGAGGCTGTTGAGCAGCTTTTTCAAGTACTTTCTATGCAGAGCGAACGATATAAGGAGGTGCTGATGCCCGGTTATACGCATTTGCAGATTGCTATGCCATCGTCTTTTGGTTTATGGTTTGGTGCCTATGCCGAGAGTTTGACCGATGACATGCTATTCTTGCAGGCCGCTTTTAAAATGTGTAATCGCAATCCACTTGGCTCTGCTGCCGGTTATGGCTCGTCATTTCCGCTCAATCGTACGATGACAACCGAACTGCTTGGTTTTGATTCGATGAATTATAATGTGGTTTATGCTCAGATGGGGCGTGGCAAGCTCGAACGTAACGTTGCTTTTGCATTGGCCACCATTGCCGGTACAATATCTAAACTCGCCTATGATGCCTGCATGTTCAATAGTCAGAATTTTAACTTTGTAAAGCTGCCCGATGAATGTACAACCGGTTCCAGCATTATGCCTCATAAGAAAAATCCGGATGTATTTGAACTAACCCGTGCCAAATGCAACAAACTGCAATCTTTGCCACAGCAAATTATGATGATTGCCAATAATCTGCCATCGGGCTATTTCCGCGATTTACAGATTATTAAGGAGGTGTTCCTACCTGCGTTTCAGGAGTTGAAAGATTGCTTGCAGATGACAACTTACATCATGAACGAGATCAAGGTCAATGAGCATATTCTCGACGATGATAAGTACTTGCTTATCTTTAGCGTAGAAGAAGTGAATCGTTTAGCAAGAGAAGGTATGCCTTTCCGTGATGCTTACAAAAAAGTTGGTCTTGATATCGAAGCCGGACAATTCTCTCATGATAAACAAGTGCATCATACTCATGAGGGTAGTATCGGCTGTTTATGCACAAGTGAAATTTCAGCTTTGATGCAGCAGATTGTTGATGGCTTCAATTTTTGTGGTATGGAAAAGGCAGAGAAAGCTTTACTTGGACGCTAGTGCTGATTAGTAAATGAATTACTTATACTTCTTCTCATAGATATTGTTGGTTGTGATAATACTTATGAGAAGAAGTATTCTTTATGATAGAGTCTCCTACGGAGAAAAAAGCTCGATAAGAGGAATATTGCTTCCCGAAATATTGCTGCTAATACCTTTTGAGTGGTAATTTGATTTTTTTTCTTTAACTTTCCTGTTGAAAAGTTTGGCAGAAACAAGGAAACTACTTATCTTTGCACCCGTTAAAAATCGCGAAAGTAGCTCAGTTGGTAGAGCATAACCTTGCCAAGGTTAGGGTCGCGGGTTCGAATCCCGTCTTTCGCTCTCTCTTTGATAGGCTGCTCGAATGGTGGAATGGTAGACACGAAGGACTTAAAATCCTTTGACCAGTGATGGTTGTGCGGGTTCAAGTCCCGCTTCGAGTACAAAAAAAGCTTCTGATTTATTACATCGGAAGCTTTTTTTATGTACTAATCCATACTTCCAATTGTATTGAATATATGGGCTCCAATACTTTCTTAGTATTCTTTCCATTGCTGTTTGTTATCAGTTTTCTTGTAAAACGTTGCTGTCAAGTGACAAAAGTATAAAAAGAAAACAGATAATCTTGCCGTTCTACTATTTTTTGTAGCTTTGCATCTATATTTATTTAACCCTAATCTATGCTGCGCACTATACTTATGGCTACATCTGTTACCTTGTCTGTCTTGGTAGGAGAGGCACAAGTCTCTTTACGGAAAGTGAATATTATTCCTGAGCCTGTACACATCGCACAGACAGTGGGAGAGTTTATGATAAACCGTTCCACGATCATTCGTGTGGCCGACAAAGAACTTTTACCCTCGGCCTTCTATTTGTCCGACTATATAAATCATTATTTGGGTTATCCACTATCAGTAGAAAAGAGAGAACGAAAAGCCGAAAGTATTTTGCTTATCAATAAAAACAATGGTGAAGTTTCGGGGGGCTATCAGCTAACGATTACACCCCAAGGTATTGAAGTTCATGGAAATGACGCTGCTGGTGTATTTTACGGTATACAAACAGTGATACAATTGTTGCCGACACGAGCCGGTATTCTGCCTATATTGCCTGCAGTCACCATAACCGATTATCCTCGTTTTGCCTATCGGGGGATGCATCTTGATGTAGTACGTCATTTCTTTCCGGTTGCATTTATCAAAAAATATATTGATTATTTGGCACTACACAAGATGAATTACTTCCATTGGCATCTTACTGATGACCAAGCTTGGCGTATCGAGATGAAATGCCGCCCGGAATTAACTCTAAGAGGTTCATTGCGTGAGGGTGAAATAGAGGGATTGTATCCGGGACTATATAAACCATTGCCTTACGGAGGATATTATACCCATGAACAAGTGAAAGAGGTGATCGCTTATGCCAAAGATCGGCAGGTGACTATTATTCCTGAAATAGATATTCCAGGTCATTGTATGGCAGTTCTTGCCACTTATCCGGAATTCAGTACAACACCCGATGAGCCCAAGAAAACAGCTTTGACTTGGGGCATTTTTAATAAATATAACAATGTATTGGCTCCTACACCGGCAGTATTTGATTTCTTGCGAGAGGTGTTTTCCGAGTTATCCGATCTGTTTCCCGGACAGTATATTCATGTGGGAGGTGATGAGTGTGCCAAGCGTTGGTGGCAAGAGTCGGAGCTTACCCAGCAATTTATGAAAACACATGGGTTAGTTGATGAGAAGGCCTTACAAAGTTATTTTATTGATTTTGTTAAGCAGGTTATCAATGAAAAAGGAAAGACATTGATTGGTTGGGATGAGATATTGGAAGGTGGAGTTTCGAAGGATTGTGTCGTCATGAACTGGCGAAAACCAGCTTACGGAAAGAAAGCGATAAAAGCGGGGCATCGTACGATAATGACCAGTTCTGCTTGGTCATACTTTAATTTGAAAGAGTCTCGTACGCAGCCCGAAATAGGTCCTCGTGGACCCTTACCGCTTGAAAAAGTATATGCGTATGAAATAGTTCCGGATAGTTTGACGACTGTGCAAGAGTCATTCGTTTGGGGAGCACAGGGTTGCTTATGGACAGAGTATGTCCCTACCACGTGGAAAGCTGAGTTTGCTCTTTTCCCGCGTTTATCGGCATTGGCAGAGAATGTATGGTCACCAGTAAATAAGAAGAGCTGGGAGCGCTTTGCCTCAAAGATGGAAATACAGTTCGAGCGTTTTGAGTTGTGGGGAGCTCGTTACTCAGAATCTTTCTTCCGTACGCAAGATGTGGTACGGCAGCGGTAATCCCTAAAAAAGCGAAAGGAGTGCTACATGCACTCCTTTCGCTTTTTTAAAGGCTTGTATTCATCGTTGGATCATGAAAAACGTTCGATACCGATTACGCGCAAGGCAGCAGTGTAATACTCACACGGTACAGATAGTAGGATGCTGTTTGTGCCTTTGTCTTTCATTGATACTTCAATGTACGCAGCGTTCAGTAGGCTTTTAACACTGGCAACCTCCCATGGACTTCCAACGAAGATATCTACCTGAGAAATCTTTCTACTCGTTATCATTTGCTATTATTGTTTTTATTTTGGCTGCAAATATAGAGGTTAGTTGCAACTTTTGAGTAGAATTATAGATAATAAAGGTGAATGGGGAGCGCAAACGTTGTCGTTTACGCTCTATTAACATTTATTGTGCATCATTCTTTCGGATCTCAACCCGACGAATTTTCCCGCTGATGGTTTTGGGGAGCTCATCTACAAACTCGATCACACGCGGATATTTGTAAGGGGCTGTAACCTTTTTAACATGATTCTGAAGTTCTTTTGTCAGCTCTTCACCGGCACGATCTTTGTACTCCTTGGACAATATGATGGTAGCTTTTACGACCTGTCCGCGAATCTCATCAGGAACTCCGGTAATGGCACATTCTACTACGGCGGGGTGAGTCATCAGAGCGCTTTCTACTTCGAAAGGGCCGATACGGTAGCCCGAACTTTTAATCACATCGTCGGCACGTCCCACAAACCATAGATAGCCGTCTTCGTCTTTCCATGCTACATCGCCTGTATAATAAATACCATTGTTCCAGGCTTCGTTCGTTCGTGCACTGTCGCGGTAGTACTCTTTGAATAATCCCAGAGGTTTCTGCTTGTCTGTACGAATCACGATTTGTCCCTGCTCGCCTGCTTCGACCGAACGGCCTTCGTGATCGATCAGATCAACGTCGTATTGCGGGTTGGGTACGCCCATACTTCCGGGTTTGGGCTCCATCCAAGGGAAGGTGGCCACGGTTAGCGTTGTTTCTGTTTGTCCGAATCCTTCCATTAGTTTGATGCCAGTCAGCTTTTTGAATGTATCGAAAACAGCCGGATTGAGTGCTTCGCCGGCAATGGTGCAATACTTTAGTGATGAAAGATCGTATTGAGTCAGATCCTCGCGAATGAGGAAGCGGAAGATAGTAGGAGGTGCACAAAGTGAGGTAATGCGATACTCTTGTATTTTCTCGAGGATGCAAGCAGGAGTAAACTTCTCATGGTCATAGACAAAGATGTTCGCTCCGGCAATCCATTGGCCATAGAGTTTGCCCCAGACTGCTTTTCCCCAACCGGTATCGGCAATGGTCAGATGTAGGCTGTTTTCATCCAGATTGTGCCAGTAGCTGGCCGTTACGATATGCCCCAGCGGATAGGTGAAATCGTGTGCAACCATTTTGGGCTCGCCTGTGGTTCCCGAAGTGAAATACATCAGCGAGATATCATCGTTGCTATTGACTTGTGCCGGACGCACAAAAGGTGCAGCTGCTTCAATGCCTGCATGAAAATCCTGGAACCCTTCGGCTATCTCGGGGCCTACGCTTACCAAGTGTTTGACGGTGGGACATAGAGGCATCGCCTCGGTGATATGCTTGGTGATGACTTCTTCGCCGGCGCAAACGATCATTTGTATGTCGGCGGCATTGCACCGGTATGCAATGTCCTTCTTAGTCAGCAGGTGAGTAGCGGGAATCACCGTTGCCCCCAATTTGTGCAAGGCTACGATGGCATACCAGAACTCGAATCGACGTTTGAGAATGAGCATAACCATATCGCCATGGCCAATACCTAAACTTTGAAAGTAAGCAGCCGTTTTATCTGTTTCACGCTTCATTTCGGCAAACGTGAATTGGCGGCATGCACCTTTATCATCGGTCCAAAGTAAGGCTGGCTTGTCCGGCTGTTCGGCTGCCCAAGCATCTACGATGTCATATCCGAAGTTGAAGTTTTGGGGTACGTTTATCTGTAGATTCTTTATGAAGTCTTCTTGCGAAGAAAAAGTTGTTTGAGATAAAAATCTTTCTATCATGTTCGTTACATTATTACGGCTAGAAATCGCACCGTTTTTCCATCGAGTGCCTTCATGCCATGTGGGATTTTTGAGTTGAAATAAATACTATCTCCCTCGTTCAGAGTTAATTCTTTTCCATCGATTGAGAGCATCATTCTACCCTCTAGTACCAAGTTGAACTCCTGCCCGGCGTGACTGTTATAGTGTATGGGTTCATCGCCCGATTTGGGTTCAACAGTCACAATATACGGGTCTACATTACGATTTATAAATCCGGCGGCGAGCGATTGATACTTATAAGCTTTGGTTCGTTCGATATACGTTCCTTTCCCTGCGCGAGTCAGGAAATAACTACTCATTTTAGGCTCTTCGCCAAACATCAGCGCATCGATGGCAACATTGTACCGACGTGCTATCTTTTGTAACATACTTACAGAAATATCATATTCTCCTGTCTCTGCGAGACGATACTCTTCGGCGGATATATCACAATCGCGTGCAATATCTTCTGAAGTAAGATCCAATACTTCACGCAGGCCGCGTAGGCGTTCTGCTATTTGTCTGATTTGGTCGTTCATAGTTAATTTATTTGTGTGTAAAAGACACATTACCTACTTGCTTTCATCGCTTTGATAATCGCCGAAGCGAAGCTGGCATGTTCCAATTCGTTAATTCCTTTGATTGTAATACCTCCTGGTGTAGTCACCTTATCAATTTCGATACTAGGGTGTGTGTCATTATTCAGTATCAATGCGGCAGCGCCTTTGGCTGATTGAGCAATCATGGTCATTGCATCGTCTGGACGGAGTCCCATCTCTATACCTGCCTGCATGGCTGCTTGGATATATTTGAATACATAAGCAATGCCACAAGAAGAGAGCGCAGTGGCTGCTTCGAGTTTATCTTCGGGGATAACCATGGCGATACCCATTTCGCTGAATACATTGACGATCAACGCTTCCATTTCGGGTGAGACGTTGCGCGAAGCAATAAGTGTCATGCTTTCCAATTCGCTTATGGCCGTATTCGGAATGACCCGAAACATAGGCATTTCAGGTTCAATCAGATCGTGAGAAAGCTGTTCGAAAGTGATACCCGAAGCAATCGAGACGAGTATTTGTTTACTCTTTAGTTTCAGTTCACGAAGTACTGTTTGCACCAACCAAGGTTTAACAGCCAAGATAACTATTTCGGCTCCTGAAGCAGCCTCTTGGTTGTTCCGTGTTGTAATAAGATTAGGGCATACGCTGCCTAGGTTTTCCAATATACCTTCGTTAGGGTCTGACACTACGATATTGTCATCCGCAAACAATTTACTTTTTGATAATCCCCGAGCGATTGAACCGCCCATATTACCTGCACCAATGATAGTTACTTTCATAAAACTGATGTTTATTAAGGTGATTAGTTAAGTACAGCTTTGAAGCGAGATAAAAACTCTGTAGCTTCGGTCATGCTTAAGCATAGGGGAGGCAATAGACGAATCACGTTTGTACCACTAACCCCTGTGAATACTTTCTGTTCTTTCAATAAGCGGGTACGTATCTCCTTGATAGAATCGTTGAATTCCATACCGATCATTAACCCTTCGCCACGCACTTCCTTAATCTGTGGAAGTCCCTTTAACTCTTCTAACAAATAAGTACCTACTTTGGATGCGTTTTCGATCAAGTTTTCTTGTTCCATAACATCTATGACTGCCAATGCAGCTGCGCAAGCCAGGTGATTGCCCCCGAACGTAGTTCCCAGCATCCCATATACGGGTTTAAACTCTGGACTGATGAGTACACCTCCCATCGGAAAACCGTTGGCAATACCTTTGGCTACCGTGATCATATCGGCTTTGATACCTGCATGTTGATGTGCGAAGAACTTTCCGCTACGACCGTAACCACTTTGTATTTCGTCGAGAATCAGCACTGTACCACTTTCTGTACAAGCCTGTCGCAATGCTTGCATAAATTCAGTTTTGGGAACCTTGATGCCACCCACTCCTTGAATACCTTCAATAATGACAGCGCATACATCGCCTTTGGCTAGCTCGGTGCGTACGGCTTCGATGTCGTTAAGTGGCAGAAAAGTAACATGTCCGTTGGCATTGATCGGTGCAATAATCGAAGGATTATGAGTAGCCTCGACCGCCAATGAAGTACGGCCGTGAAACGCTTTGTTGAAAGAGAGAATGCGGGTACGCCCGGTATGGAAAGAGGCTAGCTTCAATGCATTTTCATTCGCCTCTGCACCGCTGTTGACAAGGAATAACGAATAGTCGTCATAACCCGAAATTTTGCCTAACCGCGTTGCCAATTCTTCTTGCAGCTTATTGATCACTGAGTTGGAGTAAAAACCAAGTGTGCTTACTTGTTTGGCAATAGCATTGGCATAGTGTGGATGAGCGTGTCCAATAGAGATCACTGCATGGCCTCCGTAGAGGTCGAGGTACTCTGTTCCATTCTCGTCCCACACGTGACAACCTTTACCGCGTACGATATTGATATCAAATAGGGGATATACGTCGAATAATTTCATAATGATTAGGTGTTAAAATGCCGATGGTTTAAGTCTTAATCCGACTGTCTCTTCCAGATTGAACATAAGGTTCATGTTGTGAACCGCTTGTCCAGAAGCACCTTTCAGCAAATTGTCGATACACGAAAGAACGAGCAGTTTATCGCCGTGCTTTTCGAGATGCAACAAACATTTATTTGTGTTGACCACTTGTTTGAGGTCGATGTTTTTATCTACAATATGTACAAAAGAGTCTTTTTCATAGTACTCTTCATACATGCGTACGATTTCTTCCAGAGCTACCTTGGTACGCACCACCAGCGTAGCGAAGATGCCACGGGCAAAGTCTCCTCGGTAGGGGATAAAGTCGATCTCTGATTCGAAACTGTTTTGCAACTGTTTGAGTGATTGTTTAATTTCGGGCACATGTTGATGGTCGAAAGCCTTATATACGCTCATATTATTATTGCGCCAGCTAAAATGACTGGTTGCACCCGGCTTTACACCTGCTCCGGTGCTACCGGTAATGGCATTTACCATGACATCCTCGTTGAGCATCAGGTGCTTGGCCAACGGAAGCAATCCTAGCTGAATGCAAGTGGCAAAACAACCCGGGTTGGCTACGTGGTTAGCCTTACAAATGGCTCTTCTGTTCAGTTCGGGTAGGCCATAAAGGAAGTCGTGTTCGGGCGATGCGATACGATAATCCATCGAGAGATCAATGATTTTCAGTGTTTCGGGCACATTGTGGCTCTCCATAAACTTACGTGTATCGCCATGAGCGGTACAGAAAAAGAGTACATCGATTTCATCGAGTGGCAGTTGATCGGTGAAACAAAGGTCACATTCGCCATAAAGTCCTTCGTGTACATCGGTGATGCGGTTGCCCGCATTGCTGGTGCTGTTGATAAACTGTATTTCGGTTTCGGGGTGGTTCAGCAACAGGCGAATCAATTCGCCTGCCGTATATCCAGCTCCACCAATGATTCCTGCTTTGATCATATCTCTTCGTCTTTATGGTTAGTATAATATACGCGTAGTGGGGTTGATGTAACCTTGATGAAGCCTTTGGCATCTTCTGCCGTCCATCCTTTCTGCACCTCTCCGTACTCACCAAATTTAGTTTTTACAAGATCGTCTTTAGAGTCTACTCCGATGGTCGAGAATGATAACGGACGAAGTTCCAAAATGACCGTTCCGTTTACATTACGCTGCGACTCGGACAACATGGCTTCGATATCGCGCATTACCGGTTCCAGATACTGACTTTCATGCAGAAACATGCCGTACCAGTTTGCCACCTGATCTTTCCAGTATTGTTGCCATTTGCTCAAGGTATATTTTTCGAGGAAACGGTGTGCACCGATGATCAGCATCGGGGCTGCCGCCTCGAAACCTACACGGCCTTTAATGCCGATGATGGTATCGCCTACATGCATATCACGTCCGATACCATACGCTGCACCGATCTCTTCGACCCGCTGAATGGCAGCAATTTTATCTTCGAATACTTCACCGTTAACCGCATGTAGCTCGCCTTTTACAAACTCCAGACGAAGCTCTTCGCTGCCTTCTTTAGTTACCTGCTTCAAGTAAGCTGTTTCGGGTAGCCCTTTGGTTGAATCCAAAATTTCACCTCCACAGATCGAAGTGCCCCAAAGCCCTACGTTATACGAATACTTTAGTTTGGCAAAGTCGGCTTCGAATCCATGTTGATTTAAGTAATCAATTTCTTCCTGGCGAGTGAGTGCTTTGTCGCGTGTTAAGGTGATGATTTCTACTCCGGGAGCCATTACGAGGAAGGTCATATCGAAGCGAATCTGATCGTTACCTGCTCCGGTAGATCCGTGGGCAATGGCTTCGGCACCAATCTCGTTGGCATAACGAGCCACTGCAAGTGCCTGAAAGATACGCTCAGAGCTTACTGAAACGGGGTAAGTGCCGTTGCGCAACACATTTCCGAAAACCATAAACTTCAGGCTTTTCTCGTAATACTCTTGTGTTACGTCCAGTGTTACGTATTTTACAGCGCCCAGGCGATAGGCGTTTTCTTCGTTTTGTTTCAATTGTTCGGGACTGAAACCACCTGTGTTGGCACAAGCTGCGTATACTTCATACCCGAGTTCGCGTGTGAGGTACATTACGTTGTACGAAGTATCCAATCCGCCACTAAAGGCCACTACTACTTTCTTTTTCTTCTGTTCCATAGGGCTGTATCTTTTAAATATTATTTCTTTCTTGTTCTTTTTTGATATTACGCGGATCGGTCGGATCGTACAGCATCGCTGTGCAGATACAGAACTTCCGTTCCTTTTCTTTTAGGATGTGGTGGTTGGTACATCCTTCGCAACCGCGCCAAAAGGCTTCATCGTCGGTCAGTTCATTGAACGTTACCGGCACATATCCCAGCTCGGTATTCATTTTCATGACGGCTGCACCACTTGTCAGGCTAAATATTTTGGCTTTGGGCCAACGCAAACGTGCCAGCATAAAAGAGGCTTGCTTGATACGTTTGGCTATACCCAAGCCTCGAAACCGGTCGTCTACAATCAAACCCGAAGTCGCCACATACTGCTTGTTGCCCCAGGATTCAATGTAACTGAATCCAACAAATTCATCATCGCATAGTGCAATAATTGCTTTGCCTTCTTTCATTTTTGTAGCAACATACTCGTGTGTACGTTCGGCAATGCCTGTGCCGCGTACTTTGGCGGCATTCCTGATTGTCTCTAAAATAGTGTCAACGTAAATCTCGTGTGATGCGTCGGCTACCATAACATCTATTTGTTGAGTATCCATCTCTTTTTTAAGCAATATAATATATGTTTGTTAAATATTAGGGATAATGGTCGATAAGAAACGGCGCACGGCAGTGGTTGCCACTCCCTCGCGAAGCACCAACATGATGGTATCGTCACCCGCAATCGTGCCTAATATTTCGTTCGACTCATGGTTGTCGATATCGTATGCCATGCTGCTGGCATATCCCGGTCGTGTACGTATCACGGCCAGATTCCCCGAAAATTGAAGTGATACGAAGCCGCTGTGTTTCAACATTTCGCCAGCTGTTTGTTCGCCGATTCGTTTGTACATAATATCGTTGGGCAATACATACACATACTTACCATTCATACTGGCTGCTTTGGCCACTTTCATTTGCTTCAAATCGCGCGAGAGGGTGGCTTGCGTCAGTTCAAAACCTTCGCTGGCGAGTGCTTGCAACAGTTCGTCTTGTGATCCTATCTCTTTGCTGGAGATAATCATTTTGATGGCATCTAACCGGTTTGCTTTCTTCTTCATCTTGTATAATTATTCTAAGAACGCAGCAAAAGTATGCATAATTCTTGGTATATCTTGCATAAAACAATGTTTTTTTGTTCTTTTTATGCATGAAACAAGGATAAGATGCATAAACAAGCAAAATGAATAAGATTAGTGTCAAAAACAGTAGGCAGAGGTGATTCCCGAAACGCTATCTTTGCCTCCCTATCAACTAAAAGGAATCATGAATAACTACTTTTTCGCTGTTAATCTGGAAACCACCAGTGACCGCATTATCTTAGGCTCTTTCTGCGACCAAGGATTGGAACTGGAGGAGGTCAACCGTTTTCCTACTCAACTGATTGAAGCGAACGGATATCTGTATTGGGATATTTATGCACTTTATAGCTATATCATCGATGGATTAAAGCGGGTTGCTCCCGAAATACAGAGATTAACCGGGCTAGGGGCAGTGCCTGTAATAGCCGTAGTCGGACACGATACCGCATCGGCTGTTGCAGCGGTTCCTGCGTTGAGTAATAACTTTGCATACCTTAGTAGTGGTACTTGGTCGTTGATGGGGTCGAAACCGATGCCCCGGTTATCACGGCCAAAACCGACGTGCTTAACTTTGCCAATGAAGGTGGAATGGGGGGCACGATCCGTTTATTGAAAAATATTTGTGGGATGTGGTTGCTTGAGCGCTCTCTCCTCGCTCGCTCGACACGTTGCATGTCATTGGCGGAGGTAGTCGCAATGATCTGTTGAATCAGTTTACAGCCAATGCGGTGGGATTGCCTTTGGTACCTATGCCGGAAGCCTTCGGTCGAAGAACATGACCGAAGAGGAGAGGCGTGCTGCGGTAAAGGATTTTGCGTTGACGAAAGGATGGCTAGTAGCTCTGCTGGCAGGCTTTATGAGTGCTTGCTTTGCGCTTGGGTTCGATGCCGGAACGCCGATCAAAGAGTCAGCCCCTGCCGGTGGGGGCGATGCTGTTTATGCCGGACTTCCTGTTATTTTTCTGATAACTGTGGAGGCTTTTTTACGAATGCCGCTTACTGTATTCAGCAGAATATGAAAAATAAAACGGGTCATGAATACTTTTCTGTGAAAAGCAACGTTTTAATTAATAATCTACTATTCTGCGCGTTGGCTGGTGTGCTGTGGTATTCTCAGTTTTCGGCTTAGAGATGGGAAAGAGCTTTCTGATAGATAGCCCTGTATTATTAACCTTCTCATGGAGCATTTTGATGGCGCTCAATGTTACGTCTTCCAATGTCTGGGGCATGCTGCTCAAGGAGTGGAAAGGAGTGAGCGGTTCTACCATCGGTGTATTACCGTTAGGGTTGATTATCTTAATCTCATCAATAGTGGTAGTAACAATAGCACAAGGATAAATATATTCATATATAAAACCGATAATTTTACAAATAATTAATAGCAATGAAATCAATATTAAACAATCGTCCGGCTCTTGTCAAAGAGATTAATGAAGTGGCAGAAGTAGCCGGATATCTTTGGCAAAAAGGTTGGGCCGAGCGTAATGGCGGTAATATCGTAGTCAACATTACCGACTTGGTAGATGATGAAATCAAGCAAATGGCTCCAATAAGCGACGTAACTCCTATTGGAACAACTCTTCCCTACCTGAAAGGCTGTTACTTCTACTGCAAAGGCACGAATATGCGCATGCGCGACTTGGCTCGCTGGCCCATGGAGAACGGTTCGGTTATTCGTATTTTGGACGACTGTGCCAACTATGTTATTATTGCCGATGCTCCAGTGAAACCAACGTCCGAACTGCCTTCACACCTGTGTATGCACAATTATTTATTGTCCAAAGGCTCATCCTACAAGGCTTCTTTGCATACACACCCCATCGACTTGATTGCGATGACACATCACAAACCTTTCTTGCAGAAAGACGTGTTGACTAACTTGTTGTGGAGTATGATTCCGGAAACGAAAGCATTCTGTCCGCGCGGTCTCGGTATTATCCCTTATGCACTGCCCAGTTCGATGGAGTTGGCCGAAGCCACCATACAAGAACTCGAAGAGTATGATGTGGTGATGTGGGAGAAGCATGGTGTTTGTGCCGTTGGCGAAGATATCATGGCTGCCTTCGACCAGGTTGATGTGCTCAGTAAGTCGGCTCAGATTTATATTAATGCCCGTAGTATGGGCTTCATGCCCGACGGTATGAGCCAGGAGCAGATGAAAGAGATGACGGTTGCCTTTAACTTACCTAAGTAGTCTATTGTTATGAATCGAATTATTTTAAACGAAACCTCTTACTTCGGAGCAGGCTGCCGTAGCGTCATTGCTCAGGAGGCTGCCCGCCGGGGCTTTAAAAAGGCTTTCTTTGTGACGGACAAAGACCTGATCAAATTCGGTGTAGCCGCCCAAGTGATTCATGTTTTTGAAGCGAACCAGATTCCTTACGAGCTATACAGCGATGTTAAAGCCAATCCCACCATTGCCAATGTGCAGAACGGTGTCAAGGCATACAAAGCTTCGGGTGCCGACTTTATAGTAGCACTCGGTGGCGGATCGTCTATCGATACAGCCAAGGGGATTGGTATTGTAGTCAATAACCCCGAGTTTGCCGATGTAAAATCGCTCGAAGGTGTAGCCGACACCAAGCACAAAGCTGTTCCTACGTTTGCATTGCCAACCACTGCCGGAACAGCAGCCGAGGTAACCATCAATTATGTTATTATTGATGAAGAAGCACGCAAGAAGATGGTGTGCGTCGATCCCAATGATATTCCTGCGGTGGCCATCGTTGATCCCGAGTTGATGTATTCAATGCCCAAAGGCTTGACTGCCGCTACCGGAATGGATGCTTTGACGCATGCCATTGAAAGCTTTATCACTCCGGGTGCTTGGGCTATGAGCGATATGTTCGAGCTGAAAGCAATCGAAATGATTGCCCAAAACCTAAAGGCTGCTGTTGATAATGGACAAGATACGGTTGCCCGCGAAGCCATGTCGCAAGCGCAATACATTGCCGGTATGGGATTTTCTAATGTAGGTCTGGGTATTGTCCATTCAATGGCTCATCCGTTGGGTGCATTTTATGACACCCCTCATGGGGTGGCCAATGCACTATTATTGCCCTATGTGATGGAATATAATGCCGAGTCTGCCGCAGCTTCCAAATATATTCAGATTGCCAAAGCCATGGGAGTTGATACAACAGGTATGACCCAGGCCGAAGGCGTATCCGCTGCTATCGAATCCGTGAAAACGCTTTCGCTGAGCATTCATATTCCTCAGCGTCTGAGCGAAATTAATGTAAAGGAAGCAGACATCCCGTCATTGGCCGTTGCCGCCTTCAATGATGTATGTACCGGAGGTAATCCTCGCCCTACTTCTGTCGAAGATATCGAAGCCATCTATCGCAAGGCATTTTAATCCTCTATAAGTTAATATTTTCAGACTCAGTTTTTGTTGCTGTATCCCGATTCGTTTTACTGTAATCGAGACCAACAATAAAAACTGAGTCTTTCTTTTGTGGCATTCTCCAGAGTTATTCCTGTTTTTGTTGCGTCTAAAACGTTGACAAAGCATACTTATGGCGAATAATCAATCTGATTTGGGTATAGAATTCAAGTATCTAATAGTAAATGAAATGGATCGTAGGTTTGGTTTGTGGGTCAATACTGTTGGGTTGCAAGCCATTTTTCCAAACTCTCCTTATCCGTTCAAAGACCATCCATCCGGATATTTTTTCAATGCCGATAAAGGCCGTGTGCTACGCGAATACCAGTTGGTTTACATAACCAAAGGGTGTGGTCTGTTTTCTTCCGATTCAACTCTCAGCTACTCCTGGTTTCGTAACGTTTTTAAAGATTATACCGGTTATGCTCCTGCCAAGTACTTTCAGGAATTGAAACTACTCAAATCCAAACAGTTGCTGGTTAGTACGTCTCAGTCTGTCAAAGAAATCTCTTTTCTTCTTGGCTGCCAATCGACCGAGCATTTTTCTCGTTCTTCAAGAAATATACCGGCTTAATTCCCTTAGAGTACCGTTCGTTCGGACGTGAGGAATAAGCTTATAAGTCTGAGCCGGAAGTCATAAAGCGTGGATACAAGCATGTAAATGAAACGTTTGGGAACAAAAAAGACCTAACTCTTTGAAAGTTAGATCTTAACTGTCGGAATGAGGCGACTCGAACGCCCGACCCCTACGTCCCGAACGTAGTGCGCTACCAACTGCGCTACATTCCGTTTATATTTCCAATCCTCCATTATTGGAGATTGGTTTACCTTTAAATATCAGATGAGCTGTAAAGTGAATACTATCTTGTCCGAATCATTGGTAAATTGTCCCTTGGTTTAAGACTTTGCAAAGGTAGACATATTTTTTAAACTCACAACGAAAAAGTCCTTTGGACTTTTCTCTTTTAACACTTATTTAAAGAGTAATTATTGACACCTTCTTTCTCGAAGTTTTTATTTCTCCTATCCCGGCTCTTTTACGGAGAATCCCTTTGTTTATAGGCATTGCAAGAATCTCTTCTTCCAGTTTTGTCGATCTGTCCAATTATTCATTGTTGCACTTTATATTTATTAATCATACTCAACCCCTCTGTTTGCATTGGAATACTATTTTTCAATTATATACATGAAAACGAAGTTGCTGTAGCCTACTTTTTTAAGCCTGCGAATAAAGTCAAAAAACTTGGCGGGCTTTTTCAAAAAGCCCGCGGGAAATTTAAAAAAGCTGGTGGCTTTTTACAAAAAGTTCTGCAGCTTTTTTTAAAAGAACAAGGGGTATATGGTAACGTGCTATTTCTCTTGTACATTTCACTGTGTACTACGCGCTTTGTTTGAACGATGAAGGTAGAGTACTCTTCTTATTGCGGGCAAGTAATTTTGAATGGAGGCTTAGAACCTTGTAGTTCATAGCTGTATTAAAACAAAAAAGAGTTACTTTATTCAAGTAACTCTTTTTTGCAAAGTGGTGCCACCAGCAAGAGAACTATTCTCTTCTCTATATTGATTATCACCGTTTTATCGTTTCTTCCATTCGGAAATCCACATGGTTTAGCACACGATTATTTCTCATCGTTTTACTCGCTATAAGAACGATCCTATTTTCAAATATCTCATTGTTTGTATATCGCCTGGGATTCTCCTAAGAGAGTTACCACGCTGATATTTAAAATTTTATATTTTTTCGCTTCAAGCATATCCCATGAATTATCCCACTAATTTTCTATGTGCTTTTGCGGTAGTTTGCTCATGGAGAATACTGAGACAAAGATAATAACTTTATTTTATACAGCAAAATACGTATTGTATAGAGATTCACCCATTTTACGATATTGGCTGGATTTGAAGGATTTAAATTTAAAATCTTTAATTCCTTTAAGCTGTTTTCTATATGTATCAACGGTTGTAACCTTGTTATTTTCTATTAGCAATCTTAAAAGGTTTAAAACTCCATTTATAAATGTCACTGTTAGTATTCCTTGGGAAATCTGAGAATTATATGTTTGCCATTGATCGTGCGATAAGTTATCTTTCACAGCAATGAATAAATCTCTGATTTTTTCGATACTAAAATCAATATATTCATCCAGTAGTTGATACTCTTCGTTATTTCTTATTTTCAATTTCTGTTTGTCTTTATTTGACCATATAAAATATATACTATCTTTAGCCTTAATATCTTCAATTTTAATAAGCGGCTTTAAGGCATAGCTAACAATTGATGCTGTTTTTATTTTACCTTTCTCATACCAATATTGTTCAATAAGGTTACTTAGTGGTCCACTTTTGTTCAATCCTGCTAGAATTTTCTTTGCAATCGCAACTGACGAAAATGGACTTAGCATTAATTCTATTTCCTGTTTCAATTGAGAGCTAGCATTTGTTTGATTGGAGTTTATTTCCAAAAAAAGGTTAGCCTCAAAGTTTAATCTTTTTTGGATTGATTCACTACTCGGAAACAAAATACCTGTCACTAGCAAGTTCTGAATTTTTCTTTGTTCAGATATTAAAGTTTCATATTGATCTTCTCCCTCATGATATGCATATGTTCTATGTTGTCCATCAATAATACCTATGATGTTACATTCGTCACTGATTTCAATTGCAGCGGGAGTTACCTCTATTGAATTTTCTCCAAAGAACTGCCCGTTTTCATTTAATCTTAATTCATTATTATCTTTGTCAAATAACTTGATTTTATCAATGGCAATTGATGATATAATATTGTTGATAAAAACTCTGTTTTTATCTGCTAAATACTTTCTCATGCTATTAATCTTTTTAGGAACAAGCATTCGTTGATAGTGTCCTACGTTTTCTACGTCTCGCCACCCGCTTTGTCGGAAAACATAAGCACGCTTGAGAAGAGACTCTGCATCAATATAGAATGATACAATTTTATATCCTTCCTTGAATGAACTCTTTTCTTCTGGTAATATATGACCTAAAAAAGTATCGCTAGAATGACTGCATGAGGTTTTAATATTTTCTCCAAATTGTTTAATTGGTATTTTAAGAAAGTCTAAGAATTCATATTTGCTTGTTTTTTTGATAACTTTAGTCAAACTACTAAAATATTTAACTATGTGATAGTCAAAGAAGTGCACGTCTTCGACCAACTTTTTATGATCTTCCGAAATCGTTTGTTTTGAACAGTATAATATCTTGACTATAAGCTGATTTTTTGAATATTTTTTTTCAATATAATCTTGATAGTAATTACGAAAACTGACAAGCTTTTCCTCTTTAAGAAGAAAATCAATAAATGATCTTTTATCTTGATTTATCTTATTGTAAAAGTAGTTTTTCTTTAGTAAATGATCCCCTGGTGAGCCAATTGTATATTCGACTATTAGAATAATATTTTCGCATACAAAAATATCATCCATCTCTGATTTACGATTATCATATTCAAAGTGTTTGCCATCAATGTAAGCCAGTCTTGAAAAACCTATATTTTTTAATATATTAGATATTTCATTTCTTTGTGCTTTTTGCTCTTTAATTATTGCCAGTTCTTGTGGTGATAATTTTTTGGCACTTTTTTTCTTTGTGTTGTTTTTCTTTCTCATAGTAAATCAAAGATAATCTTTTTCATTAATATCAACACATATTTTGCTTAATACACGAACCTTAGTGGATGACAAAGCTATATCTTTTACAAAAGAATGTGTGTTGGTTTGAGTATACCCATAGCAACCATTAGTATCTAATTCTGCTATGTCTTGAAATATAAAACTTGGCTCAATGCCGAATTTTGATAATGGTGGTATTATTATATTTTTATTGATAATATTCAAAAATGTATCTTTGTCGTAATCTCCAACAAATTTATAAGTAACCTTTATTAGCTTATTGCTTAATTCGCTCTTTTGATCAATTTCAACAATTATTTTAAACTGTTTGAAAGATGTTGCATTTTGAATACTCGTTAATAAGACACGGGCAAATTTTAAAGCTCTCAATTCTAAAATAGTTTTCTCAAATTGATCCTGTGAGGGGCTATTGTTGAATTTTTCATACTCTAATCTACCTGTTTCAAATGTTCTTGTGATATAAGACTCAAACATCTCGATATACTTTTTATTAAGCTCGAAACCAATATAGTTTCTTTTCATATATGCAGATTGAGAAAGAACTGTTCCACTTCCTGCAAACGGATCCAGTACTATGTCATTTTCATCAGTACTAATTTGGATCATTGTTGCAACCATATCTTTGGGTAGTGGACAGAAATGTCTAATATATTTATCTCCCCATGAGCCTTGAATAGGGATAGGGAATTCCCAAATTTCATCAAGGGCTTTTCCTTTGGGGTTATACCTTTCTGGGTATTTAACCCACCATTGTTTTAAATTACTAGTATCGTAAACCCTTACTTTATCTTTATTTGATTTGTATTTTGTAGCTTTAGTGAAAAAAAGAATATACTCAAATTTTCTTTGCATGAAACCATTGTTAGACCATGGTACTGTTTTATCCTTTTTCCATATAATTATATCTTGTAGTAGCCATCCGACTTCCTTTATCTTATTAGACAAATCAAAGGGTAAGGTTACTACTTGACTATTTCTTTTAAATGTATCAATTATAATCCATAAGGATCCATCTTCTTCTGTTATTTTGTATATACTACCGAAAATAGATTTAAGATCTTCTAGATAATTTTCATAGGTCTGTCCATAACCTATTTGATTGTCTGAGTCGTAATCTTTCATGTCATAATATGGAGGCGAAGTTATAGTTGTTCTAACTTTTATCTCAGGAGAGATAAACTTTAGTATACTTCTAGCATCTTGGTTATGAACTATATTTGTATGATTTTTAGATTCCATTTATATATTAGCTTACCTAAGTTTTCTTAAAACATTTGCAAAAATACATTTTTTGTTTTACAATAACGAATCAAGAGGTAAATAATATGCTGATTATCACAGACCAGCTTCACAGTCGATTTTCTTTTAGGCTTGTTGCTAAAAAAGATGATAGTAATAAAATCTATTCAGCTTTACAGCTTATGTTTCCTATTTTTTTTCTTTCTTATAGAATTTGAAGTATGTTTTTCTGGAGGTTGTGAACTCATTGTATCGCAATCAATTATTGAAAATAAGTTTGATACATTGCTAGATGTATTGCTTCTTTGTTTGATGATATTGTTACTACCTGTATTGAAAACCTTTTTATGTGCTTCCTTGTTTTCAATATCAAGAGAATACAAATATTCTTGATTACTATCCTGATTGATTTCTAGTTTTCTTTCATTGGATTGAAGTTCTTGACCTTGTAAATTGAGCCTTTCAAATATAGTGCCGTTCTTCATAGTGTTGAAATAATCAAATGATTCTACTAGTTGGCGGTCATAATCAAACAGTTTATCAAAGCCCTGTTCCGCTTGTTGGAATAGGTTCACACGGTCAAAACCTCCTGTTACTGTTCCTTTCTTGGTATTCTTATGATTGGTAAGCGGTGATAGCTTCTTTTTATTCGCTTGGTCTTTTCGGCTCACAATCAAATGGCAGTGCATATTCAGTTCATTATCTGAACGGCTACGATCGAAATGAATCTTGGCATAGAACTTTATATCCGAAGCAGATAGTTCTTTGTTAAAGTTCTTAGCATATTCAGGGATGAACACCTCTCGAATATACCGCTTCATCGCTTCGGCTTTCTCCTGTTCTGTATTGCCCATGGCTCGAAGTTCATTTTCCGATGGGCTGACATGGATAGCAAAAAACTTAGCATCCGTTTTTAGTAATTGCCCGATATTACAGTCTATATCCTTAATAACTTTTGATTTGTAGATATTATCATCCGTCAGGTTGAAAAAGCCATTAGTATAAACTCCTTTCTCCATCCGCTTCAAATCCTCATGTTCTAAATAATTAGCTAGCTGTCGGCTACTGCCAGCATTATTATATGTTCCGTTGGATGATGGGGCAAAGTCTATGTGCATGGGATTATATATTTATCAAGTTGCTGATTTCGGTTTTCAGATTCTCTTTCCTTTTGCTATCCATCACTCCACAAGCAGAAAGTTCCGAATAGAGTTGTATCAGGTGAAGCAACTTTTTATAATCCCGTTGATGTATCTGGTAAAGTGCATTAATCTGTTTGGATTGGTTGTTTATCACATCGGCATGATTACAAAACTGTTCACTTAACTTTTTGAGTACGGCTGTTTGTCTCTCTTGGCTGGCTCCCAGTTGAGAGAGAATAAGAGTTTCTAAAGTTTTACCGATAGCATCGAAGCGTAAAGCGATAGAATTTGTAGCCCGTATCATCGGATTCAGTTGTTCTTCCTCATAGTGACGGATAAAGCGGATAATATCATCCTGTCTCTTATTTATTTTCGCCAGTTCCGATTTTACCGATTCAGGGGCTTCGGATGGGTTGATATGTGCCCTGTCTATATATCCGAACGCCAGTTTTACAACTTCACTCTTTTTCAGTGAATAGCGTTTGCATATCTTCTCTACCAAAGCTGCCGTTTCCTTGTCAATGGAAATGGTAGTGAATATCGTTTTTCGATTGCTGTTTGGCATAGTAATTACTTTTTTATAGAAATATGAATAGATAAATGCCTGATAATAAGTATTAAAAAGGAAATGCTTATTACAGGTGTCATTACAGCGTGTTCTTGTAACACGCTAAAGCCGAAGGCTTTGCCCCGCAGGGCAAGAGGGAAGAACAGGACTTGTCCAGTTCCCTCTTGCTCGATTTAGCGAAACAAGCTGATCCGATAGGTGAAGCAGTTTCTGCTTAATCGTGGTGGCAGCACAGAAAAGTAATCTATACACATACTTCTTTCTCTTGCTGCTTTTTACTGTCAGGATTGATTCGTAAACTGATTATCCTTTTCAAACCTTTTGTAAGTTTGATAGTCAGCCTTCTCTTGAACAAATGCCCGAATGTCAGATGATCGATAGTAAGTTTTATGACCTATCATGAAATAGGGGAGCTTGCCATTTGTCCGATAGCGTTGTAGCGTTCGGTAGGATACTTTTAGTAGAAACGCTAAATCCTGATTGTCGAGTAATTTTTCGTTTTTGTCTAATACATTATTGGTATTGACTAGGGATCTCAAGTCTTGCCCGATTTCGGAGAGCTTTTTCGATAGCTTCTCCATCCATTTATCGAAGTTTTCATTGTCTATATACATTTTGCTTCATTTTAAGTTGAACATTATTGTTTTCAATCGATTGATGAAGCAAAGTTCAGCAGAATAGAGAAATAAACATAGAGGAGTCTGGTATTGACCCCTCTATGTGTTAAGTGTAAATGACTATTTATAAGATAATTGTAGAATCATCTTTTTTCATCTTTGCTTTTCTGAATATCAGACTTACGTTTTTTGTACTCTTTAATAAGAGCAGTCTTTAATGCATCCAGTGTTTTAGTTAGATTATAAGGCTTACGTTTAAAAAGCTCTCCCTGCCTATCATAGATACTATTAAAACTAAATCCGAAAGTCTGTTCAAACACTTCGGAAAAAGCAATAGTTGTAGGAGCTTTACCTGTCTTGTCGGTTATTCCTCCTAATAACATAAGTGCTGAAAGAAGTTCGGTCATGCCCATAATACCAAGATTCTGAAACCTAGGTATAATTGATAAAGAAGATTGGTGAGGTTGGGAAAGTGGCAATGAGAATAACTCTGGAGAATGTATTTTCAATTTTATTAATTCCAATTCTGTATCAATTGCGGTTAATGCTTTATGTATAAAGAGCATTTTGAGCGTGTTTTTTTTCCCGCTTGTATTGATATGATTCTTTTATGAATATACATTCAATGCGAATAAAATTAAGTACCCGAAAAGAAGAAGAGAAATCTTTGGAATTACCAGTTGCTACAATATACTTAATAAAATCTTCATAAGCATCTTGTATTTCCGCGTTAATTGCTGTAAGAGAAGTTTTGGATAATAATATAAAAAACTTCATTTTTAATAAATCATTCATAGGCATAAATTTAGATGGTAAATAATTAATTCATATAATCTTGAATTTTTTATCTATTTATTTACACCTTTTCCCACAGATGCATTGCATAGAAAAGCATCCATATTGTGACATGGATACATCCCTTTTTTCATCTTTCTAAAATTGCGTTGCTATATTATCTATGAAGTCTTACGCCGTAAGTTTAACTTGTTGTAGACAAATTCAATTTGATTAAGTGCCTGATCAATATTCTCTTTTGTATGCATGGCTGTAAGGCTTAATCGTATTCTAGATTGTTTTCTGGGCACAGCTGGATAGGAAATCGGATTAACGTACACACCATTCTCTAGTAATATTTTAGCAGCTTCATTTACTTTATATTCATCTCGAATCATAAGAGGAAATATCGCTGATTGAGAAATACCGTAGTCTATATGTAAAGTATTCAGGCTCTCTCTGAAATATTGGATGTTTTTAAGTAGCCTTTCTCGAATATCAGGTTCTTCATCAATAATCTCGATTGCTTTGATAGTGGATGCGGCAACTTGTGGTGTCGCTGCTGCCGAGAAAATATTATGTCTTGAATAATAGCGAAGTAGGGTTATAACCTCCTTTCGGGCAATTGTATAGCCTCCTACATTCCCAAAGGCTTTACTGAATGTACCGGTTATTATATCAACCTTATTTAGCAGTCCAAAATCTTCGATTACTCCTCGACCTGTTTTTCCTAAGACACCGATGCCATGTGCATCGTCTATCATCAAATAAGCCCCGTATTCTTTGCAAACTTCGTAAATCTTGTCAATGTATGCAATGTCACCGTCTTGTGAATAGACACCGTCAATGACAACCAAGCGATTTTTAAAATCCATTGATGCACGTAATGCACGCAGCAAAGATTCAATATTGTTATGTAGAAATATTTTCCGATTTGTGCAATGGCACCCATCCATAACACTCGCATGGGTAAACATATCCAATATGGCAACATCATCCTCCCCTAATAATGCACAGATTGTGCTGCAATTAGCCGCATAGCCCGAAGTATAGCTGATGGCATACTCATTATTTAGGAAATGGGCTATCTTTTTTTCAAGGGCTTCGTGTAAATAATGATGTCCTCCAATAAGAGGGGAAGCACCAGCACCACATCCAAATTGTCTGATTGCATCAATACCCGCTTCAATCACTTTGTTGTGATGTGATAATCCCAAATAGTCATTTGAAACAAAACTAATGACATTTTCCTTTTTTTGCGAATATGGATTTTGGATTTCCATTTCTGCTCTAGATCCGGAACATGTTATGATACGATAGGGTAAATGGCATATGTTATGGCGATAGACAATGTAGTTATCTATCGTTTTGGCTCGTTCTAAAAGAGGCTCTCCTTTATACTCAAAGTCCTTAAGTGTTTTTCCATCAAATTCAGTCATAGTGTTTTTATATATGGCAAAATTATCAGTTTATCCAACCTAAGTCAATGAACCTTAGTTAATAAATTCGTTTTCGAATACGGCTTAAGGCTTGAGGGGTTATACCAATATAAGATGCTAGGTATTTCAATGGAATTGTGAATATTAACTCTTTGTGGTATTTGATTAATTCTTTATATCTATCCTCAGGAGACAGTTTGAGAAGGCTAATTTCTCGTTCTATTTTACGCGTAAACACATCCTCCAAAACAATCCGAGCAATCCTATTTGTGTTTAAAGAGCCTTCGTATATTGTTGATAAGTCTTCTGTATTTATTCGCCAAACGACAGAGTTACATAATGCCTGTATATTAAAGGCCGAAGGATTGTCGTGCATCAAAGATAAATAAGAGTTAGCAAACTCATTACTAAAAGAAAACCAGAACGTGATTTCTCTTAACTTTATATTTGTAGTCCAGTATCGCATAATACCTTTTTCTATAAAGTAAAGGTACCTCTCTTTCTTGCCCTCTTGAATAAGGAAAGTGTTTTTCTTCATTTCATATCTTTGGAAATGCTCATTAAAAAACTGTTCTTCTTCAGCGGTAAGACGTAAGCCATGATTGAGATTGTCTTCTATATTCACCGAAGCCTCTATAAGGTTTGCGATTGTATTACACATAAGCGAATCATTTTTATTTCATGTATTTATATCAGAATTTGAAAAAGGATGATAGCTCAGAAACATATCATTTCTAATATGCCCCTCATTGCATATGTCTATATTTAGACGTTAGGTTTGGCTAATAGCCTCAAAACTTTCGTTACTAAACAAGCAGCAAAACTTATGCCAATAGTTTGTTTTATAGCCGATAGTGAATTTGTCTGCCGCTAAAGATCAATATAGCCCATTTGTCATAAATAGTAATTTAGATAATCATGTGGAAAGTGTGGCGTTTTTAGGTGGCAGCTGTGGAAAAAATACACATATAACACTGTTCTCTTGTGATATCATTGTTCTCACGAACATTTATTTGTAGATAAATGAGGAATTAGTTTGTTTTTTATCATCGTACGTATCATTAGTTGTCTCAGGTTCATTGATTGTAAGCAATCGCTGGTTTAACTTTGTCACATATATTATAATCGATATATCAATAGCTAAGTGTTGTCAAGTTGTAGGGCAACAGATGATAAGTAAATGACTTATTGCTAAATAAATTCTACAACAAAACTTAAATATATCTGCTTATGAAAAAGTTGTTCTTCTTTGCAGCCTTGTTTTTGGCTGTTTTATCTGTTGCTTCGTGTTCAAATGATACAAAGATCGATGAAGCTTCGCTGGCTTCAAGAGACTATCAGACTGACGCCCGGATTTTGGCGAAATTTGTTGATATTAATAAAACAATTGGTGAGTATTACATCAATGAAAATAAGAAAAACTCCCCAATGGCTTATGTAACCAATAAAGATTGGGAGGAGTTACAATTGGTAAACCCTGTGAATAGAGCAAGATATGAAAGTGATTTGAAGATATTGAACTCTCAATTAGAAACTGCTGCCAAACGATCAGATGTAGCACAAATAGTTTACAGCATTTACGGAGAAACTTGGGTGAGAAATCTCAATGATAATGCTTCCTTTAAAATAGAAAAAACGAATGAATTGTCAACGAGAGTATCTAGAAGCAATTATGGGCGTTTAAATCTTTTGTACAATACTGAACAGCGGCAATCTTTTTATGCTGGAAGACAAATAACTTCATCAGTCAGAATTAATATGACTGGTAATTATTATTATTTCTTTGAAGTTCTATGTGATACAGACGCTGGTAAATCTCCCAACGGTGGAGTCGGCGGGGATAATTCTAAGTCGATATTAATGTCCGGAACAACTATAATTGAGACTTATAATTTTGTATGGACAGCGACAAGTAGCTCTACGCAAATATTCTGGGAGTTTAGAGGAATACAGCACGCACCTCAAAATCCTTCAAATGGAAGTATTGTGTTGGAGTTTTATGATTAAGAATAGCCACTGCGCAGAATGTATATAAATGGAAATACGAGATTCATAACTGAGTCTCGTATTCTTTATAGTGAACTTTTTTCAATTAATATATCCTAACATGCTCCTTTTTTCACCCAAGTGTATTCCATTGTTTTGAATAGGTGGTTCGAACTATACGTGATAATAAGTAAAGTGTCAATAAACCCACTTGCTGTGTATTGGATAAACATCTACTTTAAGGGCTCGCTATTTGAACTGAATGGTATTCTCTGTAATCTCTGTATTGCTGACCAGGTACTGTTATAGGATCTCTATGTGTTTCATAAACAAACAAGTCTTCTTTTGTCAACTTTTTAATTTCCCAATACAATCCGTAATCCATGTAGATAACGTTAAAATTAGGAGTCGTAAATGTCCAGCGGAAGTAGGTAACTATCTCTTCTTTTTCCCCATTATCATATGTTGTTATTGTTTTATAAGAGCCACTCGCGTTGTCATTAAATATCCAGAATTCATGAACATCAAACTCTTTTCCATTATCTAACTTGGCATGATAACTCCTTTCCCACCTTTTGTTAAAAGTGAGGTTCTCGATGATAGCTTTCTGCCCCGGTTCGTAATATCCGTTTCTCTCCACACAGCTTGTAAATATTGTAAAAATAAGTGTATGAATAATTGTTTTTAGTATTCTCATATTGATTAATAATTTAAAAACGTTGCTGTCTTATTAAAATCTAAAATTGTTCTTTCAAATATAGTTCTTTATAGAGGGCTTTCGAGCACATTGGCTAAAAAATGGGAGCTTTCATTCGATTAGCCTGATAATATATGCTGCAATATAAATGTGTTTCCGCTCAATCCGTTTCGATACCTACTATTAGTTCAAGGTTACTAATCGTACCATATAATATTACATATTACTATGAAAATGTAGAGTCAATAATACACTCCAAAACACTAAATAGGCTATCAGAATAAGCAATAGAATCTTTATCGTATTGCTTTTTTTTGTATAGGTATTAGTAAGTAATATGTGAGGAATAGTGGAATAATACAAACTCCTGCAATATTTTTCAATTCATAGGTGGTAAACTTTATGCCTAAAATAAAGAATAACCAATAGAATGAGAATATAAACAATAGAATATATTTAATAGTCTTATCTGTTTTTAATTTCTTGATATATGAGTATAGGAAATAGATTGACGTTAGTAAGCTAACGAATATTATATCTCCTATAAATAATATATGAAAATCTAACATATTTCTTCCGTTTACATAATTTCATTCCAGCAGTGTCCCTGCAACATAGCTTTTTGGCAGTCACTTCCAAGAAAATAAGTTTTTGGACCCTTAACGCAGTCAGATCCCCATCCGTTAAAGTCCATACACACGTCTCTACGAGTTACACAATTATCTCCCTATATGCCAAACGCATCACTACAGTTAGCATAGGAACCATGATTCTGTGTACACGGTGTACTTCTCATTTGACCAGACTTACAACAATCTATTAATCCCATGTCAAATATGAAGGTGTTTTCCCGTAGTTGTGCTGGCAATAATTCGTCTTTTAATATTATTTTATTATCAGTGATAATATTGCTCGCACATCCTGTTACTTTATTACTTTTAATTCTGCCTGTCACAGATAAATCACTTATACTCACTCTCGAAAGCTGAACGGGTAATTGCACAATTCCTTTTTCATTTGCGCTGTATTCTTGGCCAGAGAGATTTACAATTGCAGTGTGTAAGGGGAAATATATCCGATAAAAAGAAAAATCAGAAGCAATGAAGGTTCCTCTCTGTGCCTCTATTTCCTTCTTATGATGTTTAAATACCCATTTTACAACATCTTTATTCTTCTCTGCCAGAATCATGGTTTTATAACCAAACACACCCACTTGATTAGGATTATTTACCGAAAACTGTTCAATATACGATTTCTCAAAGGCATTGATTTCATTCTGAATTTCCATAGAAATACTTCGTGTTCCGAACGTTGTTTTGGTATTTACTACATTCTGCTGTTGTGGTTCATCAGAACTACAAGAAATAACTGTCATCGATACGCTTAATACACAGGTCATAAACCATGTGTGAAAAACACTTTAATCTTTTTCATGATTTCTTTTTTTAGTAATGATTAATTGAATATGCTACAAATGTATCATATAAAACTGACCTTCTCTGCAATCCTACCTTTTATCTATTTAGCTTGTCGTCATTAATTAACCTGGATTCATTTTGATGGTTGAGTTGCAAGAGTATTATGAGCAATAAATTGTTCATGTGTCATTTTGCCATAAGCAGTCTTTTCATACCACTATCGGACACTTTTGAAAATGGTTCTTGATTCTTCTTTCATTTGCCTATGAAAATAGAATCAACACGTTTTATAAACTATTTAAAATTAAAAGTATGGAAGTGGTAACCATTGAAAAAAGAACCTTTTTGTATATCTGCGAACGGTTCACAGAGTTTGCCAAACGGATGGAAAGTTTGTGTAGTACTCATATACAGAAAGTAGAAAACGGGCTAGATAGTCAAGAGGTATGCCTGTTATTAGGCTTTAGCAAGCGAACGTTGGCATACTATCGGAGTAGCGGAAGACTGGCGTATTCTCAAATTGGTAGCAAGATTTATTATAAATCTTCTGATATTGAAAAAATTATAGTAGACAGCGAAATACAAAATCAGTCACCCAAACAAATCAAGCCTTATGAAAAGAACTAAAGAGAATTATCCGTCTTTCAATCTGTTTTCCATTGTCGATACATGGGAAAGTATTAATCTGAACCCTACGGTTATCATCTACCGGAACGATAAAACATATCTTTTTTCTATTATATATGTGTCGGAAACCACAAGACAGGCTTCGCCTGCTACTTATGAGATACAGCAAGATGGTAGCCAGTATTTTATTGCTGCTGCGTCCAAATGGCTCTATGTAGATTATGATCCGGCAAAAGATGTACTTAGCATTTCATCATTGGGTGACTATCTGCGCAGCTAATCAGACAGTTCGTCCGAAACTTACTTCAGAGTATAAAGAATTGAAAATTTAGCAATGATTGATGTAATTTATATATGGATATAGTAGCAATAGAAAGAGATTCCTTTGATTCTTTTAGAAAGAAACTGGAACAAATTGCATCATTGGCAGATGGTTGCCTGTCTCCTTATAACAATATCTGTATTGAAAATGAGTGGATAGATGGTAAAACATTAGCAATTTCTTTGAATATTTCTCTACGAAGCCTACAAACTTTAAGGGAGAGGGGTAAACTCTCCTTTTCGACTATCGGAAAGAAAGTCTATTATAAAGTAGCCGAAGTACAAAAGCTACTTGATTCAGATATAATCAAAATAGCCACTAAAAAATAATTGCTTATGGATTTATACACGAATGAAGATAGTAGAGAATTGTTGCTGTCATTGGATAAGGCTCTAGCTCATATAGCGTACGCTTTGAGAAATAGTAAGCCAGCATTTGAAGGAGAACGATATCTGACAAGTGAAGAACTGTGTTCTATTCTAAAAATCAGCCGTAGAACTTTGCAGTATTATCGGGATGGCGGTGTCTTCGCCTTTATTCAACTACCGGGCAAAGTGCTATTCCGTGAATCGGATATTAGGAAAGTACTGGAAGATAGGCTTTGTTCAGCTTATGATATAGAAGATTATTCTCTTTAGCTTTTAATAGCAAATACGGAAAAACGGCTACCGCCCGATTGGAACAGGTAGCCGTTTCTATCTTTAGGTGGTTTTTGTTGAGAAATTCTCCCGTACATTCTGCATATCCCGAAGGATACTTTGATCCAATACTTTGGCATATCGTTGTGTCATTTTTGTATTGGTATGACCGAGCATCTTTGCTACATTTTCCAATGATACATTATTGGCTAAAGCAACAACAGTCGAAAATGTGTGTCGTCCGGTATGCGTGGTTAGGTTCTTCTTAATACCGCATAAATCAGCAATTTCTTTCAAGTAACTGTTTAGCTTTTGATTGCATATAACAGGATTCGTTATATGTTTTTGTAATTCAGATATTTACAATAGAGCTTAGGGTGAAGTGCTAACGGATTTGCAACGTGGTGTATTCTGCTTATTGCTTTTGGTTGCGTAGCCTATTTGTTGCTAGTAGCGTTCCTTGCTCGTGAAGACAAAGATATAAAAAATGGATGAATTTACAAGAAATCCACCCATATATTTGATTTACTCGCTTTCGTTTTTATCCTCAATACTTTTTTGTATTGATTTGGCATTGAGTGAAGTGACCACTTTTTCGCCGAGCACCTCTTCCATTTCAAGACGTGCGTTACGAGCTACCGTTGCACCTTTTATCGCTACCTCTGCGTGCTGTTGCATTGTTTGAGGATCGCTATTCTCAGAAAGACCTTTGGTTGTAAGCTCTGCGAGCATATTAAGTACCAACTCACGATTGGTCATATTATCTCTAAGGTTCTCCTTTTTGAGATTCTTCAATCGTTTATACTCCTTTGCCGTGTGGTCGCTCCAAGTTTTGTAAATTATATCCGTAAGCGTGGCAAATTGCACTCCCTCCTCTAATCCGCAACGTTTCCATTCATCGGTTAGCTCCTTGCGAATCTCAATAGTCTTTATACGTTGATTGATCCAATTTTCTGAATATCCAAGCCTACGATAATCAGTCATAGCTTGTTCAATCGAGAGTTCAGGATCTTGCATCTGGTCTAAACGCTCACTTGCTACTTGCGCCATCCATTGCTTGAAAGGCTCTGCTTTTGGAGATGGAATAGATTGAATTAGACGAAATAGTTGCTCTGTATCAGCAACATCAGTCATACGCATTTTACCATCCACAGCACGCATTTTCAAACCGTGACAATTCGTCACGGTTTCATTTCCCTCCTCTTTAAGGCGTTGCTTTAGCTTGCGCCAATATGCAGTGGGATCGACACTATTGGTTAATATCCCGACGACATCCACAATAGAGAAATACCATTTTTCGGCATCCTCATCCCAAAGAGTGCGGACTTGTTTCTGTTCAAATAGTTGTATTTTATTTTGTTGTGGCATGGCTATACTATTTCTACTTTTAGATTAAGATCCAACGCGTCGGAAATTTTTTCTATCTGCTGCCGTTTTTGTCCGGTTGAACTATGAGTAATAAGAAACATTCCTTTAGCAATCTCTTTTTGATTGTAAAAGTTGTCCTGCGTATTCGAGATAAGAGGCACTCCACATTGTATGATACCGAGAGATCGCACCTTCTCCACGCCTGCCAACATTACGACTTCTTGCAGTGTTTCGTAAGCAAAGCGGTTTTCTATCACTTTGCCGTTTGGTAAGGTAACGCGTAGGTTTGTTTTTGCACTCTTGGTCGTGGAGTTTCGTTTGATCGTCCCAATATTATGATCCACTTTAGGGTCAGGGATAATCTCGATTGTCTCCATTTGGTCGGTAAAATTACGCTTACGAGAGATACGCACACTCAATGGCTCATTCGGCACATAATCAACGACCAATACTAACTCTCGTTGAATTTGACTGATTATCGGCTCAATCTTCTCAGATACAACGGGCAAAATCTCTTTTTTGATGATCTCTTGCTCCAAATCCGATGTTTGTTTTAGGAGGTCATCTCCTAACTCTAAACCTAACTCTTTTAGGCTCTGGATTGTGCTGTATAGTTTTTGTAATTTGGTCATAAGAGTGTTATCTTTTATTGTCAGCTTTTGCTTGTTAATATAGTGGATAGAGAAATTTATGCTCAGTTGCCCAGTCATAGTATCTCTGCACCAACTTCGAAGAGATGGTACGAGAGGTAAGAAAAGCTATTTTTGAATAACTATCAATCATTTATCAATTAAACAAGAGTCTTTAATTTTGTTCTGAAGAAACAATACTTCTTTTTTTTGATATATTTTAGTGCCATTTTTCTAAAACGAGGAATTGCTGTCAACAACGGGACAACTATTACCGTGAATAATGCACTTATGATAGCTAAAGGAGAGTCTGAAGGAGTTGTTATTGTACTTACCACATAATATACAATCCAAGACAACCCTAAAGCGACAATAGATATCAGTGTATACATCAAGTATTTGAGAGTTGTATATTTATGCTTTATCTTATTTTTTTCACTTTTTCGTGAGTTAAATTTTATCTTTTTTAGTTCAGCTGCATACTCCTCGCCCTGCCTTACCTTTTCTTTTAGAAAAGAAGTTTCTCTTCTAAGATCATCAACACTTTTTATATTAATGAAATCTATAATATCCCCAATGTTTTCTGAGGTAATATTCTCAGGAAGAATTTCATGCTCTCGAATGGCATTAAATACGGAAATTTCCTCATCTTTACTATAATTTCGTTTGGATAATTCATCATACTTAATTGAAGCAGATTTATATAACATAGAATTAATAACTAATTTTGTCTTTGTCATCACATTGAATGATATCGGTTTCTTCCCATTTATTAATCCTTTATGTAACTTGAACCAGAGTTTAGCGGTAATAAAATCAATATCTGAAGACAAACTAAACTCATTTTCATTTTTAATTAGGGGATGCCAAGCAACAAAAGATGCGACACTATTTGCCGTCATCAAAATACACTTAGATTTTTCAAAACTCGTTTTGCTATTTGTATTTCTTCGATTGTTGATTATTGAAAACATTCTTAGGTATTTTGATATCGTTTCTTCCTCGAATGTTAAATCTTTATCAAGACTATCCTTAAGTATCGCAGTTATATTCTCATTGGTTTGAAGATTTCCAGACATCTCTGACACATAGCCTGCTCTGTCATCATAAACAATATCATTTGATTTCAAAAATGAAAAGAAACGCCCCTTCTCAGCAATAACGTCACTTTTTTCTAAGCATTTCCGAAGAATTGTATTCATTGCGGTTTGGGCGTACGGGCGTATTTTCCCATCTTTAATTTGAGTTGCAACATAAAAATAGCCATCCATTGTATTTTTTGTTTCCTCAAAATACTTTAGTTCAATATATTTAGTTCTTTTATTAGCTTCTTTTACTAATGATATAAAGTCATCAAATACCTCTTTAAACAATTCTCCATTATAGCCATAAAAGCTAAAAAGATGTTCTGTGTCTAGATAGATTGTAAGTTTACTATCCCAGCTGCCAATGGTATTTAAGTCTGTTGAATCAGTAATATCCTTAATGCCATGCAGTATTATATACCCATCACGAATTTCATTCAAACAATCAATAAAATTTTCATCAGATTCATTTTCAATAATAAAACGTGAAAATAAGCAATCGCCTTGCTCCTTTTGGGTTGATAATAAAAAGTCTGCGAAATTAGATTTGAACTCTTCTTCTTGTTCGACAGTCATTCTTAAACCTTTATTCAGGCGATAAAATTCTAATAACTTATCAAATACAAATTCATATTTAGTTGTTTGCGCTTTTTGATTCTCTTTAAATTGCTCTACAATAATACTTAATGGCATAGCATTATATGTATTGTCTCTATCTTTTGAAACCTCCTGTGATAACCTTTTTTTTAATACAGTCTTTAGTACTCCTTCTGGAACATCAATTTCAAAATCCGTCTTGATTAGTATGCGGAGGCTAGTAATATTAAATGCGTGAAGATTGTTGTTATGTATTGTTGCTTTTACAAATTCAGCAATAACTGAAAATATGTCTTGATTTCCATTATCATATAAGTCTTGAAATAGTGCAATAGAAGCTAAAATATTATTTCTCATCGTAGTTTTTTATTTGTTATCATTATCTAATTTAGAACCCATGTGATATTTGATGTCGTAGTTGTTGTTACGATCTAACTCACTAGCTGACTATGTCTTGTTACTCGGCTAGAGGTGAATCGGAAACAATAACATTTGCTAAATTAGACATACTCAAATCTGCTCACCTATACGTTTAAACTTCTCGACAAAAGCGACAATCTTTTGAAAAACACTCTGTTTTTTTGTCAGATATTGAGGATTCAAAGGGCTCATTTTCGGCAAGATGGCGTTGAGCTCCGTACCGTTCTCACTTGCAAATTCACGTTTTAAAGAAGCTGTTATGTAACGCTTTGCCTCTGCCTTATTTAAATTTTCTTCTGCAATTAACTGTTCCGCCTCTTTCTTTAGTATTTGCCTTGCATATTCATAGAATGAGTCTATTATATTCGCTTTGTCCTCAATGGTATTAAGGTCTGTTTCGTTGATGAAATCAACCACCAAGCTCTCTTTTGCTCTATTACCAATACTTGCACGGATAACCCTGCGAATTTCCTCTATTAACGAAGCTTTGTCTTTGGTCTTTTTGTTATGCTCAAAAATCAATTCGATAATATACTCAAGGTTTATCTCTTGTGATTTAAGCAGGTCAACCTCAAAGACTACATCATCCCAGTCGATTTTTGACTCTTCTGATTCTTTACCGCTACGTTCCTGTCTTAACCAGTCACGAATATCATTATAGGTAGATCTGTAATCTTGGATTGTACGATCAGGTAGTACCTCAATAGCTTGCATTGTGGCTATATCCTCATCTGTTACAAAATGAGCCTCTTTAAACGCTTCAATGGCTTTAGGATCGTTTATGTCTATTGCTTGAAGAGCTTTAAGGTGTGTAAATTCATCGTAGTTTTGCAGGATGTTTTCTACACGCAGGTACTCACCAAATAGTTTTGAGAACTCCTTTTTATCGCTCTCAGTGACTATCGCTTCCGGTGTCGGGAACTTCTCGTTTAACTCCTTTACAACTTCGATATAACCTCTGCGTGCTTCACCTGTGACAATATCCGTAAAACCCTCCAGATACTCTTTGTAGCTTTTTTCAAGCACTACATTTCTTGTACTACTATCCCCGAATGTTCGAATAGCCTCAATGGTAGCAGCTTCCAAATCTCTAAAAGTAACGATGTTACCAAAAGTTTTGGTAGCATCATAAATTCGGTTGGTGCGAGAGAATGCCTGCATCAGTCCATGATAACGCAGGTTTTTATCCACAAATAGCGTGTTGAGTGTAGGTGCATCAAACCCCGTGAGGAACATACCCACAACAATGATAATATCAACCTCTTTGCTCTTTACCCGTTTGGCAAGGTCTCGGTAGTAGTTTTGAAATTCTTTGCTATCAACGCCAAAACTCGTTTTGAACATTTTGTTATAATCGTCAATAGCTTTCGTTAAAAACTCTTTGGCACTAAGATCCATTGCCGTAGGCTCAAAGGTCTCATCTGGTATTGTGCCTATTGCATTTTGCTCTTCATTGGCGGCAAAAGAGAAGATGGTCGCAATCTTGAGAGGTTTTTCACTATCCTTTTGCAGATGGTTCAGCTCCTCATAATAGCATTTTGCGGCATCAACACTACTTACGGCAAACATTGCATTAAATCCTTTGCCACCTCCTTGGTTTCGGTGGGTTTTGATTCTAAAATTCTGCAAAATATATTGCGATATCTCTTTTATACGAGCAGGGTGAAGCATCGCTTTCTTATACTCTGCCGAACTTAGCTTTTCTTCATCTTGCTCTTTTTCTATTCCCTTGAATTTAGGACGTACATCGTTGTAATCAACTTTAAACTTTAATACCTTTTCATCTCTGATTGCATCGGTGATGACATACGAGTGCAATTCACGTCCAAATACACTTGCGGTTGTCTCATCCCCCAAAGCATTTTCGGTAAATATCGGCGTTCCGGTGAATCCGAATTGATAGTATCGTTTAAACTTCTTCCTTAAGAGCTTTTGAGCCTCACCAAATTGTGAACGGTGGCATTCGTCAAAGATGAATACTACCTGTTTTTGGTATATTGACAGTTCACCTTCACCCTTCATCAAGTTGTTTAACTTCTGAATGGTGGTGACTATAATCTTGTTATCGTCTCTTTCGAGGTTCCTTTTTAGCCCTGCCGTGCTATCCGAGCCATTCACGCTGTCGGGCGAGAATCGTTGATACTCCTTCATCGTCTGAAAGTCGAGATCCTTGCGATCCACCACAAAGAACACCTTGTCGATAAAGTCAAGCTGTGTCGCTAATCGAGCCGCTTTGAAGCTGGTGAGGGTTTTACCCGACCCTGTGGTGTGCCATATATATCCACCACCTTCAGGCTTAGACCATTGCTTTGCCTGAAAGGAGCTTTTGATTTTCCATAGTATTCTTTCGGTTGCTGCAATCTGATAGGGTCTCATGATGAGCAGCGTGTCGCTTGTATCGAAAACCGAATAAGTTAGAAGCACATTCAAAAGTGTTCTTTTTTCGAAGAATGTTGCTGTAAAGTCTTTGAGGTCTTTGATTAGCGTGTTGTCGGCTTTCGCCCAGTTCATCGTAAAGTCGAAGCTGTTTTTATTTCGCTCTGTGGTATTTGCAAAGTATCGGCTATCTGTTCCGTTCGAGATAACAAAGATTTGCAGGTACTTAAATAGAGAGTTTTCTTTGTTAAAACTCTCCTTCGTGTAGCGATGCACTTGGTTAAAGGCTTCACGGATAGCTACGCCACGCTTTTTCAGCTCAATTTGAACAAATGGCAACCCATTGACCAATATGGTAACGTCGTAACGATTGGCGTGCGTTCCCATTTGCTCAAATTGCGATATTACCTGCAATTTATTACGAGTAACATCTTGTTTATCAACTAAGTAGATGTTTTGGATATGCCCATCGTCAAAAACAAAGTCGTAGATATAGTTGTCGTGTATTTTCCTTGTTTTTTCAACGAGGTTGTCACTTGGTTTGTCCAAATACTCCTCCACATAACGAGCCCATTCGCCATCACTGAATACCATATTATTAAGCTCCTGAAGCTGTATTCTTGCATTGGCAAGCATCGCCTCTGCGCTCTTTATCGTGGGATTTTCATAGCCTTGGCTGATTAGGTCTTGTATGAGTTCTCGTTCGAGGGCGAACTCCGTTTGATAACCAACAGGAGCTTCACACACCATTGAGTACTTGGCATAATCATCCAGAACTATGAAGTTTTTGGATTCTGCTATGGTTTTATATGGTCTCATTATTGTTCGTTTACGTTATTGTTATCACCTTGTTTAAAACCGCAAGTTTTCTTGATTTCAGGTAGTAAATAGCTTAAAACTCGTTTGTCATCATCTTTAACTATTGAACTTTCTTCTCCGCTATGTTTGGAGTGACTTGAGAGATCAAGTATTCGTTTGTAATATGCACTACGTGAATCTTCTGGCAAGAGCTCATCCCACTTCTTATAACCGAGAAATGTAGATGTTTTTTCTAGGACATTACGGAGAAAGTTGAAATGATATTTTTTAACATCTCCTGATTGTGCTGCTTTTTCTAATTCAGACAAAAGGGAAAGATGATAAGAAAAAGGAGAGTCTTTGGAATCTTCAAGTAAAAACGTGCCATCATTCAGTTTTTCTATACGCCTTTTTATTCCGTGCTTTACTTTGTAGCCATAGCGTGAATCTGCATTATTGAATTCATTAAAAAGAACATTATAAAATAATGGATTATGCGTTGTTATAATAAATTTCAAATCTGACTTACTTGATTTTATTAACTCCGCAATATTTACAGCCAATTCAATTAGGTGATTATCATCTAATGAACTTACTGGGTCGTCAATAAAAACATATTCCAAGTCATCAAATCGGTCAGTGTCTCGTTCTGCGGCTTCAGGGACATTAAGATTATCAATAACCTCTTCAAGCAGACTATAAAATAGACACCATATTAGGCAACTTTCTTCACCTTTTGAAATCTTTATATTCTCAATCTTTTCCTCATTACCACCCTCAATAGAGAAGGTGACTTCAGAATATGCCTTCACGATAATATTCTGACCTTCTTTGTCCTTTATGATGTACTGTTCGTTAAAGCGAGGCGTAAGCTTGTCATTTGTGTAACGCTGAAAGTGAGTTATTATGTTGTTTCCTTGCCCTTGAACACGAAGCACCCAATCTGTAAATTTGTTTGATTGTATTTTTAGTTTTCTATCTGAATCTTTATCTAAATCATTATCCCAATAGAACAAATCTTCAGTAAAGGCATTATAGTAAATGATTTTACCTGCGGACTCCTTCTCTTCGGGTTCTTCTTTGCCGTCATCTTTGGGGGCTACCAACTCTTTAAACTCACGTGACAAACGTGTTTTACCTGTGCCATTAAAGGCGTAGATTAACTGCACTTTTTTATTAGCGTCTTTAAGGGCTCGTGCTATTTCTGTTAATGTCTGTCCCATATTATGCCTCTATTGTTATCGGTTGGAAATGTTAGTAACATATCTCGGTAGTATTCATACTGTTTTTGGCGTAGTTCAATCTCTTTTGGCAGACCTTCACTTATTGAAGTTGTGAGGGTGTCGAATTTGTCGAGAATTGCAACTATGCGTTCTTGCTCTTCGAGGGAAGGAATAGGAGTAGGCATTTTTTCAAATGCTGTTTTTGATAGACGAGGTACGCTTGAGCGTCGAACTTGACCTGTTATTTTCTGCTGTTGAGTTAATAGGAAGTAGTATAAAAACTTACTATTAAAATTTTCTGGGGTTGTGAAATAATAAACATCATCTGCCGCCCAAAAATTAACACTACTATAACCTATTTCGCCAGCAGAACCAGCACTTATAATAAATGTAGTATTAGCATTTACATTGCTTTCATGATAATAACCAAGAGGAATCATACAATTTTGGAAAACTGCATATTCCCCAGTTTCCTTTAATTGACTTTTAATTAATCTTCTACCACGGTTAATTCCGAGAACTTCGCCCAACGGCTTCCATTCCACTTCGCCAGCTTCAAAACTTAACAACTGGTCACGATAGTAGTTATACTGCTTTTTGCGAGCTGTAAGCTCCGCTGTAAGCTCCGCTGTAAGCTCCGTAAAAGTATCTAATATACGAACTATCTCTTTTTGAATTTCGATAGGTGGGATTGGGATTGATATTGCCTGAATGTCTTTATCTAGCAGGTGTCTTACTGTTCCAGTTTGCTTGCCCTGTTCTATTTTTTTTATTACAATTTTCAACAGATGAGATAAATATCCATTACAGATAGTCTTTTCATTATCATTGGAATAAAATTTACAAACACGTTGACAAAGTATACCCCCGTTTGTCTTCCAATTACCAACATGAAAATTACCATCCATTCCCACAAGCAAATCTCCCAGAGATAATACATATTTGTCAGGAATATTTTGAGTTGTAAAAGTGTCAGATGTTCCACTTAGAACATCTCTAATGCGAGCCAAAGGTTTTCCTTTTCCATCATTATTAAATAGTGATGCATCACAAGGATATCCATAAATCACATCAGAAACAGACAGTAATTTATCGTATTTTACCCCATTAGGGCAAAACTGCTGAATTAATTTATCTAAATAACTCATGCCTCAATCTCCTTTAAAATAGCATCAATCTCAGCACGAAGAGTGTTTATCTTCGCCACGGTTTTTGAAATTTCTGCATTCAACTCCGTAATATCCACTTTTTCACGATTATCCTTTTGTTCCACATAGGAACTAACAGAAAGGTTGTAATCGTTTTCGGCAATCAGTTTGTTGTCTACCGATTTTGCTGTATATTCAACATCTTCTTTGCGGTCGAAAATTTCCATAATCCTCTCAATATGCTTGTCTTCAAGAAGATTGTTATTAGTTACCTTTTTGAAAAACTCTTCACCGCTTGCATCTATAAACTGCGTTTTGGAATCTCTCTTATTTTTGGCAAGAACCAAGATATTTACAGCTATCGAAGTTCCATAGAACAAGTTCGGAGCTAATGAAATTACAGTTTCGACAAAGTTATTGTCTACCAAGTATTTTCTAATTTTCTGCTCTGCACCTCCACGATAGAAGATGCCGGGGAAACAGACAATAGCTGCCCTCCCTTTACCCGAAAGATAACTTAGGGCGTGCAGCACAAAGGCAAAGTCTGCCTTTGACTTAGGTGCAAGCACACCTGCAGGGGCAAAACGGTCATCGTTAATCAGCGTAGGGTCGTCCGAGCCAATCCAATTTACAGAATATGGCGGATTAGAAACAATGGCATCAAAAGGTTTGTCGTCACCAAAGTGGGGATCTCTAAGCGTATCACCGAGTGCTATATTAAACTTGTCGTAGTTGATATTATGCAAAAACATATTCATACGAGCAAGGTTATAGGTGGTGTGGTTAATCTCCTGACCAAAGAAACCCTCTTCAATGATATGATTATCAAAGTGTTTTTTTGCTTGCAAAAGCAACGAGCCTGAGCCTGCAGCAGGGTCGTAAATCTTGTTTACTCTTGTCTGCTTGTGCATAGCAAGCTGCGCAATAAGTTTGGAAACGTGCTGAGGTGTAAAGAACTCACCTCCCGACTTCCCTGCATTAGCGGCATAGTTAGAAATAAGAAATTCATAGGCATCGCCAAATAGGTCTATCTGGTTGTCTTCGAAATCTCCAAAATTCAGCTCCTCCACGCCTTTCAATACTGCTGCTAAGCGACTATTTTTATTTTCAACGGTATTGCCCAATCGTGTACTGGTCGTGTCAAAATCGGCAAACAATCCCTTAATATCTTCTTCGGACGGATAGCCGTTTGCGGAACTCTCAATCTCATCGAAAATCTTTTTGAGATCTGTATTAAGATTCGGATTTGTATTAGCGTTTGCTGCAACGTTCACAAAAAGTTGACTCGGTAAGATGAAATATCCTTTTGTTTTAATGGCATCATCTTTAATCTCTGGCGTTATTACACTATCCGCTAAGTTAGCGTAGTCAACGCTATCGTCGCCACCTTCAATGTATTTCGTGAAATTTTCGCTTATAAAACGATAGAAAAGTGCTCCCAGCACAAACTGTTTGAAATCCCATCCATCAACAGCGCCACGTACCTCGTTGGCTATTTTCCATATCTTATTTTGCAATTCAGCTCTTTGTATTGTACTTGTCATTTTTCCGATTTTTTAGTGTTCAATAAGTAGTTACCTGCTCTTATTCAGCAATTCTCTGCGATCAACTGATAAAAGTTTTGCTATTTTCTCAAGCGTAGGAATTGATGGCTGAATAACATTCGTACACCATTTTGAGACCGTAGAAGGGTCTTTGCCTAACTGTTCTGCCAGCCATTTACCTGTTTTCCCTTGTTCTACAAGCACTACTTTTATGCGATTTATATTTTCCATTATATCACCTTTAATAGATATGTAATACAAAGATATTGAAAATTCCAGTAGCTTGTATCAACTTTCTAAACAATTATTTAACAGCCTGTTTTGGGGGCGGAAATTAGGGCGTTACATTCGTCTGCCTTTCTTCTTTTTCTTTTGCATTCTTCGTCGGAACATCTCCTCTTCTGGGTCGTCGCCATTAGGCAATATCGGAATGTCGAAGAGCGAACCAATAGAGCCACCAATACTGCTGCTTTCGAGGTGTTGCTCTGTGTGGTGAATGGTTTGTTGCGCAGGTGGCGATTGTTGTGGGGCAAATGGGGCAGAGCCTTGCGATTGTGCAACGTTGGTTAGATGCTCATATTGTTTAGGGTTCTCAAGCCTATCAACGATTGCGTTTGCTGCGTACTCTTTGCCCAGACGTGAGCCATTGAGGACTACGCCTGTGTTGTGGTCAATGAAAGTAACACCGTACAAGCGACCTGCTGCGTTCTCTCGATAGACTACACCGATACCACTTTGGAACAAGTTGTAACGGAGCTGCTCCTTGTTGGTAGCTCCTGCGAATGCTTGATTGATGGCTCTCTTTAATGAAGCTGCCGGGCGGCTCTTTTCTAAGTGCTCTTTTGAGGCTTGGTACTTTTTCTCTAACGCTTCGTTGCCGGCAAATTTGCCGAGTGTGGCTGACGAAAATGGGTTACCAACTTTGTTGTCTTCATTGTCGGTTGCCGAGTAAACAATACCACTAAATGGGCTGCCATAGTGCGAACCTTTCACCTCTTCGGCTGCAATGTTAAACTTCGTAAGCACCGCTTTATACTCCGTAAAGGTGAGAAAATGGTATTTGTTCATCACCTCCCTGACAACATTTTCGACCTGTTCTTTGGCGTTTCCTTGACTCACATCAACCATTTTTAGCTCTGGTTTTTTCTCTTTTGACATCTTTTCGGCTGTATGGAGTCCATATTTTTGCTCCAAAGAACGAGTTATATCCTTGCTTCTTCGCCTCTCAAATTTGTCGTTTATCTTCTTTCCTTTCTCATTTACACGCACAGAAACGACGTGCAAATGATGTCGACTTATGTCGTGATGCTTGAAAACAACGTATGGTTGCGAACCATATCCCATACGCTTCATATACTCCTCGGCTACCAGCGAAAGCTCCATATCCGAGAGTTTATCATCAGGGTGAGGGTTGAGCGATACGTGAAAAACAGGGTTTTCAGTCCGGTATCTTTGGGGCATAAACAGCTCAAAATCCTTCATCATATCACTCACCTTGAACTCCTCGCCTTGCTGTGGACAGAGCATTTTGTTGGTTAGAAGTATCTGAGCTGTATCGGCTTTGAACTTGTTCATATTGTAATTTATCGCTCCTGCGAGTGATCCGCTGACGCTGATTTTTGCAACCATAGTTCTTTGAATTTTTGTGATAATTCGGAAATTTGTCGGCTAATGACAACCAACTCTACAGTCTGTTGCTCCAATTTATAGAGCATCGCCAGAGCTTTTCGCTCCTCAAATTTGCTCTTGAGAGTTACGACAGTTTGATTGTAATTGACTCCGATTGCTCGAAATTGATTGTATAGAGAGGATAGTAGTTGCGTATATTCAAGCAACGATCCATCAACTTTTACCACCCGAAAGGTCTCGTTAAATATCCGTGCCTTGATGAACGATGCCATACTATGTATCCCAGATTTCTCATAAAGCGTGAGGAAATCTGCATACTCAATATCACTCAAATTGACACTAACACGATTCTTAGCAGGGTCGATTTTTGGTGGTCTGCCACCCATTTTATTCTTTATTCTATTCATATTGTTTTCTATTGATATACGACTTCGGAGTATATCTACCCCATTTATGGGGCGAGGCTTTTGTGTTGCGCAAAAGGTTTTCCGCTGCGGAAAACACACCTCGCCTATATCTCTAATCAAGATATAGAGTTCGCCCCGAAAGGCGAACCTATCAATCTTCGATGATTTAATTTACTACATTCGTTTCCACTGTTCGAGTTCACTGGCATAGTCACTTAGGTGTGCACGGACAAGGTTTTCTACAAAACCCGATACACTCAGTTTTCTATCACCTAACCGTCTGACGACTACATCAACTTCATCTCGTAGCGTTCGGCTGATAAATATTGTCTGCCGATCAACTATCTTTGGCGTTGTGAGATAGGTTTGTTGATACTCATCCATAGATGCCTTGCGCTGCTTGGGTGAACTACGTTTTGTCGGTTCGATTGGTGGAATAGGTAAAGCTGGTGAACTCTGCTCGGTTCGCTCATTTGCAAAAGGATGATTTTTCTCTTTTGGCAAGCCTGCAATCTGCCCCTGTGTGATGAATTCTTCTAAATTGTCTGACATAATTTTCAGTTGTTAAATTAATACTGTTTTGCTGTGCCGAGTTCACTCGCTCGACACGATTTTCAGAGCAAAGTAATAGCGTTAATTTTCAATATACAAGCAACTTAGACGAATCGGATAACTCTTCACTATATGGCAGTAAAATGCACTTGGCTACCTCCATCGAGTCGGTTTAGTTTGCGTTATATTGCGGAGGGACCAAGTCAGCAGATTAAATTCGTGGAGTTGGTGGAGCGACCAATGAAAATACAGATAGTAGAGTTGGTTAAGATAGCAAAGTAGTGCAATTTGGTGAATAAGAACCCATTGGCGTGCCGGATTTGGTATTATCAAAAAAGATTCATTACTTTTGCCGTTGAAGCCCTGAAGCTCGCCCTTGGATAAGGCGAAACAAAAAGCTGAGGAGCGTCGTTTTACTGTGGATTTTTTTAGTGGTGGTTTAACTCGAATTATTAACGATTAAATCACTAAAACAATGACAATTTTAAATATTGAAGAGAGTGCCTTTGAATTGATGATGGCACGCTTTGAGGCTCTTGCCCAAAAGGTAGAGCAGCTATGCAGCAATGCTGGCGACAAAAGAGTAAAGGAGTGGCTGGATGCTACCGACGTATGTTTTCTGCTTAATATCAGGAAACGGCAGTTGCAGAATTACCGTGATAGCGGTAAGATCGGCTTCTCGAAAATCGGCAACGTGATAATGTATCGTCCCGATGATGTTATGAAACTACTTAAAAAAGCGGAGTAACTATGTCGGAGATTATCACACACCAGAGTGAGAGAGTAACAAGGTTTCTCTCCACTATCGACCGTATGATGGAGGCGTTGGACAAGCTATCTAAGAGCCACGCTCCACGATTCGGTGGCGAACATTACGTTACGGATGCTGAGTTGACAGAAAGGCTTAAAATCAGCGACCGAACCACCCAAGAGTGGCGAAGTAGTGGCAAGATTGATTATATCCAATTTGAGAAAAAGGGCAAAATCCTCTATCGAGAGTCGGATATTCAAAAATTCCTCGAAAAGCACTACCTAAAGTCGTGGCAGTAAGTTTTATCCAGATTAGAGGGAGTCTGAAGCTGCAACATTAACAAATAAAAGCGATGAACCTAGATTGAAAAATCTACCGTTCATCGCTTTTGTTTTAAGTTTTATCCGTCATATCGGTCGCCCTTGCTGCTATGACTTTTAATTGTATTTAGCTAAGAATTAGACAAGCCTTGCGACTGTAAGGAGTAACCCTTTAGGGCTTGGGCTTGGCTATTTCGTGCGAAATACTCCCTTTGTCATAGCAGTAAGGGTGATTGATATGATTAATTACAAAAATTATCTTTTGCTTTCAGCTCATTCACTCCAATGTATATTGGTTGCATATTGCTCCGCATCATCTTACACATTATCCACTGCCGAAATAGTTCCGCTTTGTGTGATTGAATCCGAAAAGCGAGAGCCATAATCATATCCAGCCCGTGATAATCCGGTAAAACGTTGCAACCAACCAACGTTGCGCCACCCGTCATGTTAGCCGTTGCAACACCTGTTTTGAGAATTGCACGTATATTGGAACGTATTGTTGGCACCATTACCCCGAATAATTCGGCAATCTCAAAATCTCGCATCTGAACATTTGCAGGCACGTTTACTGTGCCGTTATCGCTGATCGTTACCATATCTCTTTTCATATCTGTCTCTAAATTCAAAATAATTATACTCCTCCACGATGGGCATATCTCGGTCTTCAAAGAGCTTGAATTTGCTTTTGCTGCTCTTGACGATTCGCTTCATATCATCGCCCACCTTTTTATTGCTCATACGTGCGTAGATTTCGGTAGTTTTCAAATCTTTATGCCCCATCATCTTGGCTACCGTCTCAATAGGCACATCGTTAAGCAGAGTGATTAGGGTTCCGAAATTATGGCGACTTTGGTGGTATGAGATGGGCTCTTTTAGTGAGCATAGCTTTTGCATCTTACCCAGATTCTCGTACATCGTAGACCACGTAGTCATATTAAAGAGCCTCTCGCTTTTACGCTCGCTCCGATATTTCTCAATGATTTTCAACGGAATATCAAGCAGGGGAACATAACATTCCGTACCCGTCTTTTGCCGTTTGAAGGTGAGGTGTTTATCCCCTTTGTCGTTAATGCCGATATTTTTATCCGTCAGTTTTACAACATCCGAAAATGAAGTGCCTGTAAATGTGGAAAATATAAACATATCACGACTAAAACAGAGGGCTTTCGATTTAATCTCTGTTGTCATCAGCTTGTGCAAATCCTCTTCTATTTGATGGCGACATTCCGGTGGTACTACATCAAACTTATATCCCACAAATGGATCTTTGCGTAGCGTTCCTTGGTTTATTGCACATTTGATAACTCGCTTGAGTGAAATGGCAACCCCATTGGCTGTATTTACAGACAATCCCTTTTCTCCTCTTAGAAAGAGCATCATATCTTCTAAGAACCTAAGATTCAATTTGATTAGCTCTATATCTTCTACGCCATATTGAGATTTTATAAAATCGGCAACGTAGTTGATCGCATAGTGGTACATCAGAAAGCTTTTCTCCTCTCTATTAACCCCAACCATCTGCTTGTATTGCTCGTTATGCTCCCGAAAGAGTTCGAGCAACATCCCGGTTTTCTGTCCGATGTTGCAAACTCTATTTTTCAGAAGCTCAGCTGTTACATACCCCTGCTGCTTAATAAAATCCTTATGATAGCCGGTAATAGCATCTGTTAGTTCCTGTAATTTGTTGTTGATTTCAGTGGACTCACGCTCTCGCCCTTTCAGTCGATACCTTTTAGCATCCCAAAGTGTAGGATCTACATCCATCTGTGTTGAGAATTGAACCATCTCACCACTAACCGATATACGCCCCATAACGGTGGTCGTACCGTTTTTCTTGACTCGCCCTTTGTTGATGTAAAACATCACCGCAAAGGTGTTATACTTTACCTTTTCCATCTTATAAGTTTGCTAAATGGTATTTCCCTTTGATGCTTTTTGCAAGCCGTCTCATATCGCTATCCACTTTCTCATAAGATATTTGAGCATAGATGCGAGTAGATTTTATCGTGCTGTGCCCCAGCATCCGACTGACTGTTTCCATCGGGATACCTTGGGAGAGCGTAATGACACTGGCGTAGCAGTGCCGGGCTGCGTGAAAGCACAAGCACTTATCTACACCGCACATTTGTGCTATCTTTTTTAGGTGTAGATTGGTTTTTACATTACTCAACATTCTGAATACGTGTTCGCCATCGGTTGAGCCCCTATACTTGTCAATCAATTTGATAGGCAGGTCTAATAGAGGGACGTGAAATTCGACTCCTGTTTTAATACGTTTAGAGTGAATCCATACCGTACCATCATCATTTGTTGCGAGGTCGCTATATTTCAGATTGCGAAGATCACTAAATGAGATACCTGTAAAGGCTGAAAATAGAAATAGGTCTCTCACCAAATACCTGCTTGGAATATCGAGAGGGGTAGTCATAATCTGCTCAAGCTCCTGACGTGTCAAGGTCTTAGGCTTTGACTCTTCGCCTTCACTGCGGAATGATATAAATGGATCAAACACAATGACATCATCGGTAATTGCAGATTTAACCATCAGCTTAATTTTGCCGATTATACCGACAACGCTATTCGCTTTGAATTTTCGTTCTATCCGCAGATAATGGTCAAATTTTTCGATGAAGGAGTAATCCAGCGCACCAAATGAGATCTCTTTGAGGTTGTATTTTGCTTTTATGAACTCCCTTAGATAATTGAAAGCTATACGATATTGATCGCAACTCTTTGCTTTCAGGTTGATGCCAACACGTTGAAGCATCATTTTGTGGAATTTATCACAATAGCCGAGCAGGGACTCTTGTCCCGATGCCATACCTTGAAAGGCTACTGCAACTTCTTTCGGGGTGGTTGTACCTTTTCGCTCGATTAGCTCCTCGTAACTTGTGTGAATAGATACTGCAATCTTGCCTAAGGCACGGTTTAGGTCAGTGGCGACCTTGCTTTTGCCTAATGCTCTGGCTGCTTTAATATCCCATAGGGATATAGCAACACTTAATTTGGCACTAAATTGTGCCATCTGCTTGCCGATGGTAATGCGCCCCATAATTGGAACGGTTCCATCCTTTCTTATCTCTTTGTGCCGGAGATAGAAGCTTACTTTTAGTTCGTTACCCATAATAATAAATTTTACTGTGATTTTTACGTCACAAAATTACTTTATCACGAGCAACGGAACGCCATCAATACATACGCAAAATAGCGAATAGTAATCTTAATATCAAATAGTTAGTCTCTGCAAATTGCGTCATCTTGCATTTAGATAAACTGCTAACGCAATCGTAACGTAACTACTTCGTAAAACCACTAAAAACTGCATTTTTACCACTTAGCAATCTATTGCAGTTTGCTACATACAGCACACAATATCAGCGATTTACTTCATTTATCACTCTATTGCATTTTTAGGTTGTTATCTGGTTGCATGGCACGGGCAATAATGTATCTTTCTTTTTCGCCAGTGGATGCCCTTTGTATTTCTCCAATATCTTTAAAGGAATATCCAAAAGAGGAATATTGCACATGACTTTCGTTTTCTGTCTGGCTTTTCTTATCCACAAGTTTCCCAGATTGTCAGGTACAATATGTTCGGATCTCAATTCCGAAACATCAATGAAAGCTAAACCTGTCCAGCATTGGAATAGGAAAATATCACGTACTAAATCCAATCGGGGAATATCAAACACTTTGTTTTGCATGATCTCTAATTCCTCTTTGGTCAGGAACTCCTTGTGTACTTCCTGCTCATGAAAACGGATGTTGATAAATGGGTCTTTCTCCATCCAGTCATTAGCTAATGCCATGTTGGTGATTTTCTTCACTACTTTCATATAGCGGATTACCGTATTTTCCTGCAAATCCTTCTTTGCTTTCAAGAAGTGAATATAGTCCTGAATGATGGCATGGCTTATTTCTTTTATGGAAATATCCTTTAGATGGTACTTTTTCAAAGCCATCTCTTTGAAATATCTTAAACAGGTATCAAATCGGGATATAGTTACTTTGGCGTAATCCTTACCAATCAATTCACGGCACTTGTCGTTATGTTCCTGAAAAATTTCAAAGAACATCAGGTGCTTTTCATCTAGTCCGAGAAAACGTCTTTTGACCTCCATCGGGTTGATCAGTTTGTTTTCATCCTCTAAAGTTCGATGAATGTCGTATAGGCGTAATTTTACCGATTCAAGATAGCGGTTTGCCTCTACTGATTTAGCGTCTTTGCCTGTACACCGCTCTTTAGCTTGCGACCAATGTTCGGGATTAACGGTTCTTTTTAGTTGTATCTCAGCTAATTGACCCTGAATTGTTATCCGCAACATGATGGGTGTCTCACCCGATTTTACTGTCCTTGTTTTGCGGATGAAGAACAGTACGTTGAAAGTCTGTCGTTTCATACTCTAAAAATTAATGGTTTAAAGTTACTGAATCGTGCAGAATAGCACGAATTAAACGATCAGACAATCAGTGACTTACGGTGCAATTCGTGGACACTTTTTTCGAGACTAAAATTGTCCACGATTTAGCACTACGGAAGTGCGTTATTTTGCTCGAAATATGCGGATTAGGGGAAAAAGAAAATCCCTGAAACGTTTAGTTTTCAGGGATTTACCGAATTTGCAGTATTTTAAAAGTGGTGCCACCAGGAATCGAACCGGGGACACAAGGATTTTCAGTCCTTTGCTCTACCAACTGAGCTATGGCACCTTCTTTTTTTGATTTCGGGTGCAAAGATAGTTATATTTTTTAATACTGCAACAACTTTGTTGAAAAAATGTAGATAATAATCATAAATAACCCCATCTTGTTCTCTTAGAGCCAAGATGGGGTTATGATTTACAAAAAACGAAAGTTAAGGTTTGGGTGTATTTTTATCATCAGCTTCTGTGGCAGTAGCTGTTGTAGTTGTTGCTGAAGCAGTACTGGTAGTCGCAGTTGCAGCAACCTTGGTAGTTGCTGTCGGAACAGCTTGTTCTTCCCAGTGGAAAGGCTCAAATTCTGTATTAGGATCGACCCAAGACGGTTTTTTAGCGGCATAGATAATAAATGGTATGATTACTACCACTAATGTACCGATAAATAGAACGGCATACCATACGGTATTGCTACCTGTCGAAATTTGGCTTGGAGGAATGAAACTTAATACGAAGGCCAGCAGTGAACCCAAAAATCCGAGTCCGCCTACAATCCACATTAAACCATTGTTCTTCTTGCCAATACGGAATGGGCGTCCCTCTTTCTTCATTCGGTAACGCAGTACGATGGCACCCGAGAACATGAGCATATACATGATCAGATAAAGCACTACGGTAAGTTGAGACAGAATTTGATAGAAGCTCTGTACCGATGGCATAACCACAAACAAAAGGCTCAATACGGTAACAGCAGCACCTTGTATATAAAGGATATTCTTTTGTACACCGATCTTATTGGCTTTCTGGAAGAATGGAGGCAAATATCCGGCTTTACCCACCGTGTAGATACCTTTGGAAGGACCGGCTACCCAAGTAAGTACACCGGCTAGTACACCAAATGCCAAAGCAATGGCAATAATAGGCGATAACCAAGAAGCATGAATGTACTTGAAGTAATTGTCAAAACCAACAAGCAAGCTTTGTGTAAGGTTAATATCCTTTTCGGGGATAATAATACCCAATGAGAATGTTCCCAATACAAAGATAATTACCGTAATAAGGGCACCGATGAAAATAGCTTTCGGATAGTTTTTAGATGGATTTTCCATATCTTTTACGTGGATACCACCCATTTCCATACCGGCATAAAATAAGAAGATGCCCGAGGCCAATACAAGGTTGTTGAAGTTCGTGAAATCGGGGATGAAGTTACCATCGAAACTCATGTTTGATTGTCCGCCATTCATCAGATAAAAGGCAGCTAAAATAATAAGCAATGCTGCCGGAATGATTGTACCCACCAGACCGCCTACTTTGGCTACTTTGCCTACCCATCCCAAACCTTTGAGAGAGATAAACGTGGCTAACCAATAAATGATAAGCACTACAGCCAAGGTATAGTACTTGTTGCTAGCCACTGCCATGTCGCTTTTATCGTTCATACCGATGAAAGCAATCGAAACAGCACCAAAAGTTAAAACCGTAGGATACCAGATGGTACTCTCAATCCATTGTAGCCAGATGGCCAAAAAGCCGGTACGCTTACCATACGCTTCGCCTACCCAGCGAAATACTCCTCCCTGTTTGTCCTGAAACATGGCAGCCAATTCTGCGGCTACCAATGAGGTGGGAATCAAAAATACAATGGCTGCAAAAAGATAATAAAAAGCCGAACTTAGTCCATAAACGGCCTCAGCAGGTAAGCCACGTAGAGATACTACTGCCGTTACATTCATGATTGCCAGGGTAAAGACGCCTAGTTTCACTGCTTGTTTCATATTTGCCATAAGTTAAGGTGTTAAGTGAAAATAATATTTTAATCAGATGTATAACAACATCATCATATAGATGTTTTGAGACGTACCCATTAAACTACGATAATTAACAAATGGATACAGTAAACAAACCAATTCCCAAGTTGTTTCTTCTATAATTCTATCGCCCTTACGAGGGCTTTTTATTCATTAAAACAGTCTTTTTATGAAAACTGCCCTAACCGACTTCGCCTTACCCAAGAAAGGAATCTATGGATTTCTTCATCTTATTATATTGGCCTTGTCATTATTTCTCATTATTAGTATATCGATCGATACTTTTAAAGGAACCCCTTTCTACACACAATCATCATATATGAAAGTGCAGTTTTGGATCTGTCTGTGGTTTCTGTTCGACTTTGTGCTCGAGTTTTTTCTAGCTCACCGCAAGCTACACTATTTGCGTACGCACTTTATCTTTTTTCTTATAGCAATCCCTTATCAAAGTATTATTAATTACTACCAACTCACGTTCTCGGAAGAGCTCACTTATTTTATTCGTTTCATACCGTTAGTAAGAGGTGGATATGCTTTGGCGATTGTGGTAGGTTGGCTTACGTACAATCGTGCGTCCAGCCTTTTGGTCTCCTACTTAACCATGCTGCTGGCCACGGTCTATTTTGCCAGTCTTGCTTTTTATGTGATGGAGCATAAGGTGAATCCTTTAGTAACCGATTATGGCGATGCACTTTGGTGGGCATTCATGGATGTTACTACGGTAGGCTCCAATATTGTGGCTATTACCGTAACGGGGCGTGTGCTTTCTGTCGTTCTGGCAGCTTTGGGCATGATGATGTTCCCTATCTTTACGGTTTATGTAACCAGTATTGTGACAAAGAAGAATCAGGAGAAGGAGGCTTATTATCAGCAACAGGCTGCTGCTGCGGGTACAGATAAAGAGCCGGATGCGGCGCAGGCAAAGTAAGAAAGGGTCGGATGATACCAAGAAAAGGGTCGGATGATCTACCCCAAAGGTTCCGACCATCCGACCCAAAGCATCTGGTTACGTTTAGTTTATCCGAAGATATTCTGCTGTAACTTATTCATGATAAATTTTATGGCGAGTTGCGCCTTCACTGAGTTTCCGGCCTCATCGATAGGGGGAGCGAATGCAGCAATACCGAACTTGCCCGGCATAACACCCATTACGCCGCCACCCACGCCTGTTTTGGCAGGAATGCCTGAGGTATACATCCAGTCGCCTGTATGTTCGTAGAAACCTACGGCAGCGATCATAGAGGTGATACGTGGCGAGATCTCGCTGGGGAAAACATACTTCTTTGTCACCGGATTGGTTCCTCCACAAGCAATGGTTGCTGCAGAGATGGCCAGCTGTTTAGCCGTTACGCCGAGCGAACATTGACGCGTATAGAGGTCGAGAGCCAGATTCGGTTCATCGTAAATACGGTTGAAGTTCTTCAGCAACCAAGCGATAGAGCGGTTGTTGAAATTGGTATCCGATTCGGATTTGTACAACTCATCGATTAGCTGCGGAGCCGATCCGCAAAGTTCGGTAATGTTGTCAACAATGGCTTTCCATTTCAAAACCGGATCGCCCACGGGTTGCACCATCGAACAGGCGGCAATGGCACCTGCATTGACCAATGGGGTAGAGGGGTGATCGTTTTCCAAAAGAATCGCAATAATCGAATTAAAGGGCAATCCTGTTGCATCTGCACCAATCATTTCGAGTACCTTGTCTGCTCCATATTGACGCAATGCAAGGATAGCCGTATGCACCTTTGATACCGATTCGATACCAAAACGATAATTGGTATCACCTGCCTCTACCACTTCGCCCGAAGGGAGGCAAACGGCGATTCCAAACAGATGGCTGTCGATATTGGCGAGGTAAGGAATGTAGTCGGCGTTTTTCCCGTCGGTATTTCCTTTGAATTCTTTGTAAGCCTCATCAACAGCTTCTTTTATCTGTGCTAAAGATAGCTCTTTGTTCATGACTTTTTAGTTTTGTGGCTCCGACCGCCGTGGTTAAACATGGTAGGCTCAATAGGAATATTCTTTTCCATGGCAATGCGTGTGGTGGTTGGATATTCCAGTTTTTCCAATGCAATGATCGCATTTTTGATATCGCCCAATAGCATATCGGCCATATCGCGACTGAATCCTTGACGTACTACGACGCGCATGACAACATAGTTTTCCAAACTTTCGGGCAAGGTGTAAGCCGGAACCATCCAGCCGCTTTGTGCGAGTTTGTCCTGCAAGTCGTATAGGGTCCATTTGGCATGTTTCGCGTATTCGGGTTTCATGTACCAGATGAAAAGCGGATTCACCACCTCTTCGCTATAGTTCACAAAAGGAGCCAGTTTGGCAATCTCTTTGTGGATATATTTGGTGATCTCCATCGAGTTATGCTGAATCTCTTTGTAGCCTTGGAAACCTAAACGGATGAATTGATAATATTGTCCTAGAATCTGAGCAGCCGGACGTGAGAAGTTCAAACCGACTTGTGTAATGTTTGCACCCAGATAATTCACGCTGAAAGACATCTCTTCGGGTAGGTACTCTTTGCCTTTCCATACAACCCAACCCAAACCCGGATATACCAAACCGAATTTATGTCCGGAAACACTGATCGAAAGTACCCATTTCAAGCGGAAATCCCATTTCTTTTCGGGATAGAGGAACGGAAGAATGAATCCGCCACTAGCTGCATCGACATGAATTGGAATATCGTATCCGGTTTTAGCGTTGTATACATCAAGAGCTGCGTCGAGTGCTTCTACGTCGTCATTCAAACCGGTCCATGTAACGCCTTGGATAGGAACGATGCAAATGGTGTTTTCATCGCAAAGCTTCAGAGCTTCTTGAGGATCCAATACGGTTTTTTCGAGTGTCAATGGCACTTCGCGCATTTCGATCTGCCACAGTTGGCCGAACTTCTCCCATACCACTTGCATACCGCTCGATATCACAAAGTTGGGTTTGTCTACCGGTTTGCCTTGAGCTTGACGTTTTTTACGCCAGCGCAACCAAGCGGCTACGCCGCCCAGCATACAAGCTTCTGACGAACCAATGGCGAGTGCACCTGTTTTCCATTTATCTTTTTCGGGCGTATTCCACAGATTGGCCATAATGTTGAGGCATTTGGCATTCATCAGTGCAATGCGTGGGTATTCGGTCTCGTCAATGTAGTTGATGTTAATGGCTTCGTTCATTAGCTTGGTAGCATAATCGTCCATATAGGTCGTTACAAACGTTGCTAAGTTCAGCTTAGGCTGTGTTTGTGCATACGTTTCGTCTTTTACCATCTGATAAGCAATTTCTGCTGTAGTTGGTCCGTCGGGTATGCGATCAACAGGCGAAGGTTGCAACATTTCTTCTGAGCCATAAATGGCTGTTTTGGCATCTCCTTTTCTAAAGTCTGAATCTTTCATCTTTTTCTGTTTTATATAGTTAATGAATAGGTCGATCATTCGGCTTGGGTCGAATGTGTACTAACGAACAGATGCCAACGATGAAAGTTTCCTGTTTTTACATTATTTGGCGTTTATTAGGGCTTTGGAAAGAAATGCAGAATATCATCTGCTATTCTGATTCGGGTATGGGTATAAAAAAAAGATGCAATAGCTTAAGAAAAGCCATTACATCTTTTTTATAGACGGTAGAGAGTATATTAATCTTTCAAATCTTTTAATTCCCAAGCCAATGCACTGGCACCCAGTACGGCAGCATCCGAGTCTTTAAGTTCTGAAACCAATAACTTTGTTTTTCCTTGATAAATTTTCAAAATGTTATCGTTGATTGCTTTTTGAATAGGCTTCAAAATGTAATCACCCGATTTTGCAAGACCACCGAACAATACGATAGCTTCAGGGCTAGAGAAAGCAATGAAGTCTGCCAACGCCTGACCTAGTATGGTACCGGTGAAGTCGAAAATCTCTTGTGCAATCTTATCTCCTTGAACTGCTGCGTCGTATACATCTTTAGATGTAATGCTTTCGGCCGGAATGTTGCGTAATAAGCTGGCATCGGTGCGCGCAGCCAAAATCTCACGGGCAGTGCGAGCTACGCCGGTAGCCGAACAATAAGTTTCCAAACAGCCATGACGGCCGCAACCGCACAGACGTCCGTTATCGCGACGTACAATGACGTGGCCTAACTCACCGGCAAAACCATCGTGACCATATACTACCTGACCGTTGATAACGATACCGCTACCTACACCTGTTCCGAGAGTGATCATGATGAATTCTTTCATACCACGGGCAGCGCCGTAAGTCATTTCGCCAACTGCAGCTGCATTTGCATCGTTGGTTAGTGCAGTAGGAATGCCCAAGCGTTCTTCGAACATGGCGGCCAATGGGATAATGCCTTTCCAAGGCAAGTTGGGAGCGAACTCGATGGTGCCGCTGTAATAGTTACCGTTGGGAGCACCAATACCAATGCCTTTGACCTTCTCTACACCGCCATTGGCTATGATGAGAGGAAGCAGACTTTTGCACACTTCGTCAACGTATTCATCTGCTGTGCTGTATACCTGAGTTTTTACAGCGCCGCTGGCAATAATTGTGCCACGTGCATCTACAATACCAAAGACAGTGTTTGTGCCACCGATATCAATACCTACTACATAGGGTCTTTCCATGCTTGAATTCATGTTATTTTTATATTTAAAGGGTTAGTTTATCCATTTTGTGATCACAAATTACGCAAAGAAGATTGATATCACAAAATGTTTTTTATAAAAAGTTCAACTTGTTTGCAACTTTTCGTATCTATCGAGCGTCTAATAAAACAAATCATAAGAAAAGAGAAACTAAACAAAGCAAACTGTGATACAATTAAGAGACATTAATAAGACCTACAACAATGGAGCACCTCTTCATGTGCTCAAAGGCATCAACCTCGATATCAAGCGGGGAGAGTTCGTTTCAATTATGGGGGCATCGGGTTCCGGCAAATCGACGTTGTTGAATATCTTAGGTATTCTCGATAATTACGATACGGGTGAGTATCACCTCAATGGCGTATTGATAAAGAACCTGAGCGAAACAAAAGCAGCCGAATACCGTAATCGCATGATTGGTTTCATTTTTCAGTCGTTCAACCTGATCTCTTTTAAAAATGCAGTAGAAAACGTAGCATTGCCACTCTTTTATCAAGGAGTAAGTCGCAAGAAGCGCAATGCACTCGCACTCGAATACCTCGATAAGCTGGGATTGAAGGAGTGGGCGCATCATATGCCCAACGAAATGAGCGGTGGACAGAAGCAGCGTGTGGCTATTGCCCGGGCCTTGATTACGCATCCGCAAATTATTCTGGCAGATGAGCCTACGGGAGCACTCGATAGTAAAACATCCGAGGAGGTGATGCAAATCTTGAAAGACTTGCATGCAACGGGGATGACCATCGTTGTGGTAACCCACGAAAGTGGTGTAGCCAACCAGACGGATAAAATCATTCATATCAAAGACGGTATTATCGAACGTATTGAGGATAACAGAGAACATGATGCATCGCCGTTTGGCAAAGACGGATATATGAAGTAATAATCAGTAATCAATCATTCTTATGTTTGACATTTGGCAAGAAATATACAGTACTATCAAACGCAACAAGTTGCGAACATTCCTGACCGGATTTGCCGTAGCATGGGGAATCTTTATGCTTATTGTGCTATTGGGTGCAGGCAACGGACTGATACATGCGTTTGATAAATCGGCCTCCGAACGTGCCATGAACTCCATTAAGATATTTCCGGGATGGACTACCAAGGCTTACGACGGGTTGAAGGAAGGACGCAATATTCAATTGGATAATAAGGACTTGCATGCAACCGCCACTAACTTTGGCAACAATGTGATTAGTGCCGGAGCTACCGTGCGGCAAAGTAATGTGAATATTAGTTTCGGGTCGGAATATGTAAACCTTACCCTCTATGGCGTATTCCCGAGCTATACCGAAGTAGAGACGGTGAAGTCGGTCGATGGACGTTTTATCAACGATATCGACATCAAAGAAAGGCGTAAAGCCATCGTGATACACAAGAAAACAGCAGAGATATTATTTGATAAGACGAAGACGAATCCTATCGGACAATTTGTTAATGCCGGTGGTGTGGCTTATCAGGTGGTGGGTTTGTATGACGATCAGGGAGATAAGAACTCGAATGAAGCCTATATGCCCTTTTCGACTCTTCAAACTATATATAATAAAGGTGACAAGCTCAATAATATCATTTTTACGACTAAGAACCTAGATACGGAAGAGGCAAATAAAGAGTTCGAAACACATTATCGAAGACAATTGGGCAATAACCACCGTTTTGACCCTACCGACGATAGTGCTATCTGGATATGGAATCGTTTCACACAATACCTGCAACAGCAAACGGCAACCGGTATTCTGCGAACAGCGATTTGGGTAATCGGTCTTTTTACCTTGCTAAGCGGTATTGTCGGGGTTTCGAATATAATGCTTATCACCGTTAAGGAGCGTACCCGGGAGTTTGGTATTCGTAAGGCACTGGGTGCTAAACCATCTTCCATCCTTTTTCTTATCATCATAGAGAGTATTACTATCACAACGCTATTTGGGTATATCGGTATGGTGGCCGGTATTGGGGCTACAGAGTGGATGAATGCGTCGTTTGGTACCCAAACCATGGACAACGGCATGGGTACGGCAACCGTCTTTTTAAACCCGACCGTCGATATATCTATCGCCATACAAGCCACTTTGACACTCATTGTAGCCGGTACGCTGGCAGGATTCTTCCCCGCCCGCAAGGCAGTGAGTATTCGACCTATTGAAGCACTTAGAGCAGACTAATCATTATGAGAATAGACATAGATTCGTGTGAGGAGATTCTTCTCACCATTACTAGAAATAAAACCCGAAGCCTGCTTACGGCGTTCGGTGTATTTTGGGGTATTTTCATGCTGGTTGCCCTTATTGGAGGTGGACAGGGCATGCAAAATATGATGCAAAAGAACTTTGAAGGATTTGCCACCAACTCAGGTTTTATATGGCCACAGAAAACAGGCGAAGCTTACAAAGGGTTCCGAAAAGGACGTTGGTGGAGCTTGAATAATGACGATGTGGAGCGGGTGCGGAAAAATGTCGAAGGCATGGCAGTGGTTACGCCAACTGTGAATCGCTGGGGATCAACAGCCATTTACGGTGATAAAAAATATTCGGTCATAGCCAAGGGGCTCTATCCCGAATATGATCAGATTGAGACGCAGCAAATGTCATACGGACGATTCATCAATGATGTCGATGTAAGCGAAGCACGCAAAGTCTGTGTTATCGGCAAGCGTGTGTACGAAAGCCTTTTTAAAGCAGGCGAAGATCCTTGCGGAAAGTTCGTACGTGTTGATGGTATTTACTACCGGGTTGTGGGAGTTTGCGTTTCTGAGGGCAACATCAATATCAACGGACAGGCCTCCGAAAGTGTGGTACTTCCTTTCAGCACCATGCAACAAGCGTATAATCTGGGACACAATGTCGATATGATCTGTTTTACCGTAAAACCCGGCGTGAAGGTTTCATCCTTGCAGCCCGATATAGAACGGGTTGTGAAAGAGCCACACCTCATATCGCCTGATGATAAACAGGCAGTGATGCTACTCAATGCCGAAGCAATGTTCTCGATGGTCGATAACTTATTTATCGGTATCCGCATCTTGATTTGGATGGTTGGGTTGGGCACATTACTCGCAGGTGCCATCGGGGTTTCGAACATCATGATGGTGACTGTAAAGGAGCGTACTACGGAGATTGGTATTCGCAGAGCCATCGGTGCTCGTCCGCGAGACATCCTGCAACAGATTCTCTCGGAGAGTATCGTACTTACCACGCTGGCCGGTATGGCAGGTATCTCGTTTGCGGTATTAGTGCTCCAGGTAATGGATATAGCCACTGCTAAAGATGGAACAACTTATGACTTTCAAGTATCGTTCGGGCTTGCAGTGGGCACCTGTATACTGCTTGGCGCCTTGGGTGTGCTAGCCGGCTTAGCTCCTGCTTACCGTGCCATGGCCATTAAACCGATAGAAGCCATACGCGATGAGTAAGGTTTGGATAATGAGCGTGAGAAAAAAAGAGAATCAACAATGTATAATAATAAGATTTAATATAGACTAAAGATGAAAAAGTTTCTGAAAATCACATTACTGGTGGTGTTGGCTGCCATATTAATCGGAACATTTGCGTTCCTTTGGATCAAATCCAGACCTCAAACAATTGTATATGAAACGGTAAAAGCCGAAGTAGCCGACTTGCAGAAAACTACTGTCGCTACCGGTAAGGTGGAACCACGCGATGAGATTCTGATTAAACCTCAAATTTCAGGTATTGTTTCAGAACTTTATAAAGTGGCCGGACAAACCATCAAAAAGGGAGAAGTAATAGCCAAAGTAAAAGTAATTCCTGAACTGGGACAACTTAATTCGGCCGAAAGCCGTGTGAGACTGGCAAAGATCAATGCGGCACAGGCTGATACCGACTTTGCTCGTATAGAGAAACTCTATAAAGAGAAACTGATCAGTCGCGAAGAGTTTGAGAAGAGCGAAGTGGCCTTGAAGCAATCACGCGAGGAGGTACAGACTGCTAAGGATGCACTCGAGATCATAAAGGAAGGTATTACCAAGAACAGTGCCTCTTTTTCGAGCACAATGATTCGTTCAACGATCGATGGTCTGATTTTAGACATCCCGGTAAAAGCGGGTAACTCGGTGATTATGAGTAATACCTTCAATGACGGAACAACCATTGCTACCGTAGCCAATATGAATGACCTGATATTCAAAGGTAAGATAGATGAAACCGAAGTAGGGCGTATTCATGAAGGAATGCCGGTAAAACTGACTATCGGAGCTTTGCAGAACCTCACTTTCGAAGCTGTTTTGGAATATATTTCGCCAAAGGGTGTAGAAGAAAACGGAGCCAATCAATTTGAAATTAAGGCAGCGATTCATGTACCCGATACGGTACAAATCCGTTCCGGATATTCGGCCAATGCAGAAATTGTATTGCAACGTGCCAACAAGGTGCTTGCGGTGCCCGAGAGTGTAATTGAGTTCAGCGGAGATTCCACCTTTGTGTATGTCATGACCGATTCTCTGCCTGAGCAGAAGTTCAAACGTCAGCAAGTGACTACCGGTTTGAGCGACGGTATCAAGATTGAAGTGAAGAAAGGCGTTACGGCGAAAGATAAAGTACGTGGAGCCGAGAAGAAGGATAAGAAATAATATCTTCGTTATACATGAAAACTCTAAATAAGAGTACGAGCCTTAAGGCGTTTAATTACTAATAATCAGTTGAATGAAAAAGAAATTAATTATATTATCGGTGCTGGCTTGCGGCATTACCGCTCAGGCACAAGAGAGTTGGAGCTTGCGTCAATGCATCGACTACGCCCTTGAACATAATATCAATATCCTGGAAAGAGCCAATCAAGCCGAGCAGAATGCAGTAGATGTGAATACTAGTAAATGGGCTCGTTTGCCCAATCTTAACGGATCGGCCGGACAGAATTGGAGCTGGGGACGTGCGGCTTCGCCCGTCGACAACACCTACAGTGATATGAATAGTGCTAGTACACAATTCAGTCTCAGTACCAATATACCTCTGTTCACCGGATTGCAGTTACCGAATCAATACGCTCTGTCGAAGTTAAACCTGAAAGCAGCTATTGAAGACCTAAACAAAGCCAAAGAAGATATTGCCATTAATATTGCCTCGTCTTATCTACAGGTATTATTTAATGCCGAATTGAATAAGGTTGCTGCCGGGCAGGTTGTTCTCAGCAAAGAGCAATTGGCACGAATTTCTAGGTTAGGCGAATTAGGCAAAGCATCTCCTGCGCAGGTCGCTGAGGCAAAAGCTCGTTTGGCTCAAGATGAAATGAATGGTGTACAAGCCGATAACAACTACAAACTAGCATTGCTCGATTTGAGTCAATTGCTTGAACTACCTACTCCCGAAGGATTTCGTATTGCCAATCCGGATACGGCACTCGCTTTTTCTGCGCTTACACCTCCCGACGAGATTTATGCGGAAGCAGTGGTCTCTAAACCAGGTGTTCGAGCTGCGCAGTTGAGGCTCGAAGGGAGTGAGAAAAGTATTCGGATTGCTCAAAGCAACTTCTATCCGCAACTATCACTGGGAGGCGGATTGGGAACGAACTACTATACATTGAGCGGACAGTCAGGAGCTGCTTTTGGTACGCAATTGAAGAATAATCTGAATAAATATGTTGGCTTTAATCTGAGCATTCCCTTGTTTAATCGCTTTGCCACCCGCAACCGTGTGCGTACGGCACGCTTGCAGCAAGCTAGCTTGGCATTGCAACTTGATAATACGAAAAAGGTACTTTATAAGGAGATTCAACAAGCTTGGTACAATGCCGTTGCTGCCGAAAGTAAATACAACAGTAGCTTGGTAGCGGTCGATGCCAATCAGGAATCGTTCCGACTGATGAGCGAAAAGTTCGATAATGGTAAGGCTACTGCCGTAGAATACAACGAAGCTAAGCAAACCTTGGTGAAAGCGCTTTCGGATAAAATACAAGCTAAATATGATTATTTATTCCGCACGAAGATTCTTGATTTCTACAAAGGTCGATTCATCGAATAATAAATAGTTTTGCATGCTGAATGATAAAAAGAGGGAGGTTGACTCCCTTTTTTTATAGTCGCTCTTCTGATGTACTTGCTACCTGTAGCTTACCTGTTTTGCTCTGAATTAAACTTTCGTATATTTTACTCGGAAGAACTATATTTTCGTTTAATTATTATATGAATGAGGGTTTATCGTTAACTTTGCTGCCGAATGAGACGATAAATAACAAAGAACAATGAATCGAAAGATTAGTAGCATAATAGCTGTGGTAGGAGGCGTGCTTATTGCAGTGCTCGTTGGGTTGTACATGGGACGTAATGCTTTACTTGAGCAGCTTGCCCGGAAGCGGATTCAACAGCTTGAAACGACCTATGACCTTAAGGTTGGATACGGTGATTTGTATCTGAATGGATTGGATAAAGTGGTATTGCGTAACCTCTTCGTAGTACCCGATCAACGTGATACGCTGCTTACCATGCAGTCGCTTGATGTTCGTCTGAACCTTTGGCAACTCATTCGAGGGCATGTGGAAGTAGAAAATGTACGACTCAACGGATTGAATGTAACGCTGGTCAAACAAGATTCTGTTGCCAATTATGACTTTCTGTTTCGTAAGCAGTCGCCGGCTAGCACAGACGAGCCACAGGAGGCAAACTATGCCCAACGAGTGGATCGTATACTTGACTTACTTTATCGGCTGCTACCTACCAATGGAGATTTGCATCGTGTTTGTATTACACAACGGGAAGATACCAACACGGTTCAATTGACGATTCCTTCGTTTGTTATTACAGATAATCGCTTTCGCTCCGAAATCAATGTCCTTGAAGATACATTGACCCAATATTGGACTACCAGTGGAGAGCTCAATCGAGGTACGCATACACTTAAAACAGAACTGTATGCTCGCGACCGTCAAAAAGTATCTGTACCTTACATTCATCGTCGCTTGGGAGCAATGGTTCGATTCGATACGTTAGCATACAGCTTGACCCAACTGCCCGGAGAGCCTTTGGGCATGGTCGGTCAGGCGCGTATCAGCGGTCTTGATGTGTTTCATAAAGCACTATCGCCCGAAGCCATTCGACTAGATCGGGGACAGTTGACTTATCGGGTCAACCTCTTTCCTCAAGCTGTTGAGCTCGATAGTGCTACGGTGTTTCGCTTCAATCGTTTAGCCTTTCATCCCTATCTTCGGGTAGCCAAATCAGACAGTAAATACCATTTTACCGCTTCCATTCACAAGCCGTGGTTTCCTGCCGATGAATTATTTAGCTCATTGCCTACCGGATTATTTACGAACCTCGATGGTATTCGTACCAGCGGAAGTTTGGCTTTTACGTTTTTGCTTGATGTCGATTTTGCCCGGCTTGATAGTTTGAGGTTAGTATCTGAACTAAGAGAAAAAGATTTTCGGATTGTGAAATATGGTGCTACGAACCTGTCTAAGATGTCTGAAGAGTTTATGTATACCGCCTACGAAAACGGACAGGCTGTGCGTACCTTTCCTATCGGTCCGTCGTGGGAGCACTTTACCCCTTTAGATAGTATCTCGCCCTTGTTGCAGATGTCTATCATGCAGAGCGAAGACGGTGCTTTCTTTTATCATCGCGGATTTCTGCCCGATGCTATGCGCGAGGCGTTGATTCATGACTTAAAAGTACGTCGGTTTGCCCGGGGAGGTAGTACCATTACCATGCAGTTGGTGAAGAATGTGTTTTTGAACCGGAACAAGAATTTTGCCCGCAAGCTGGAAGAGGCGCTTATTGTATGGTTAATTGAAACTGAGCGTTTAACCTCCAAAGAGCGGATGTATGAAGTGTATCTGAACATAGCCGAATGGGGGCCTAACATTTATGGGGCAAACGAGGCTGCCTCCTATTACTTTAATAAACGGCCTTCTCAACTAACTGTGCAAGAGAGTATTTTTCTGGCATCTATTATTCCGAAGCCCAAGCATTTCAAACGCTCCTTTACCGAAGACATGAAGTTGAAGGAGCATATGGAGGGTTATTACCGGCTCATCACCGAGCGGCTATTGAAGAAAGGATTGATTGATGAGGCTCAGGCAGATAGTATTCGAGCCGAAGTAAACGTAACCGGAGAAGCTAAAAAAGACATGCTTACCGATCAATGATTCATTTCATCACTGATCGGTAAGCATGGGCTGCTTATCTTTCTCTACGTTCGGATGAGTCCGACGAACTTCTACTGCTACGGCTGCTTCTTTCCTTATTATTCTGCCCGTTATTATCATTGCCACTTCGGCGAGATACAGAAGAAGGGTCGCGTCGGTTACTTCTACTACTCTCTTCCCTGCTCGATGAGCTGTTTCCCGGGCGAGCCGATGAATTAGGACGGGTCGAATTGCTTGGGCGAGTTGACGCGTCTGGTCTGTTTGAGGCATCCGGTCTACTTGATGCACCATGACTCGGACGGGTAGATGTGCTTGGCCGTGTCGACGTATCTGGCCGTGTCGATACACCCGGTCTGCTTGATGCATCATGACTTGGCCGAGTTGATATACCGGGACGACTCGATGAATTGTTTCCCGGACGTGTCGAAGTGTTTGGTCGGATCGTGATCGAACCAAAATCGGAGCGTCGATTATTGTAATAGACCTTGCTTTCTCTTATGTTATGCGGACGTCCGTAGTACGTGTGGTTATAGCGTCCGCTATAATAACTAGCATTGTGATAATGTTTCCGATAATGGCCACCGCAATAACTACGGTAATGATAGGGACGACCGAAATAATAGTGATTATGGTTTACGTACGTGATATAAATACGGAAGTTCCAATTGTTTCCACTTGTATAGATAGGACGATAGAAATACTCTGCCCGTAGAAAGCGACGGTATTGTGAATCACTCATTACGTAACGTAAGTCATCGTTTCGTATATCCAGGGCTTGATAATAATCATCCAATGCCCATTCATATCCGCGCACCACATCATCCATAATATAGCGTATCGAATTGATAAAATCGTAATTGATCTCATACGCATCATTATATTGATCGGTATTCATATCCAGCTCGTAAGCCATCTTATCCGTTAAGAAACGAGTCTCTTTACGAATCTTACTGGTGCTCATTGAAGCCATACACATGCTGCTCATGGCAGTCATCCCGATGGCGAAAAGAATTAATATTAGTCGCTTCATATTCTTTTTTATTTAGTTATCGATTGTAACGCTTTATAGCATCTCTTACTTGATCTTTCTCCGAAGTAAAAGTGAGCATATCTATTACCTGATAATAGTTGCGCTTGTCCACTACTTGTGGATACATCTCTATCATAGCTTCAATCTTTTCGTTCGTAAATGAAAAGACATCAACCAATACTTTGCACTGTGCAGACGTTAGCGGTACCTCTTTAATCTTTTTCAGTCGATCGGACGAGAAGCCACTTTTTACCGAATGGAGGAATGCAGCGAACTCGCGATCTGACATCGCTCTTGACGGAGAGAGGCATTGTCCTGGTCTATGACCGGTTGTTGGTCCTGGGCCAACGGTTATGATCGGAGGTGTCACAGGCTGCGTAGGTTGTGCAATGATGGTTTGAACCGGCTCTTTAAACATGTCCAGTGCTACAACACGTCCGTCGGCAAAATTGATAATAATCACCGAATGCTCGTATGATATGAATGCTCTGTATTCCCACTCTTCTCCAACCTCGTCGAAACGTTTATATACAGGTTCACCGCAAAGTGCAATAACTTCTTGCTGTGTCATTCCTTTTTGTATCTGCTTGAAACGACTTGATTGATTATATGTCGAGCAACTACTTAATAATACTACGAATAATAGTAGCACTGTGATCTGTATCTTTTTCATAAGGCCGATTGATTTAAATGAATTCTTTTTGTTGTTACAAAAATAGGGCGAGAAAACTCCCCGCCCTACTGATTCTCTCTATTCATACGTAGGGATTTCCCTATTCTTTCATTTCTGCTTTTGAGTGGCTAGTGAAATGCCGTCTTCATGCAATACGATGAGTCGTTTGCGGTATAAGTCGCCCACTGCCTTTTTGAATGTTTTCTTACTTACATAGAAGGTGTCGTATATATCTTCGGCAGCACTCTTGTCGGTCAGAGTGATGTGTCCGTTGTGCTCCTTGATATAGTCCAGTAGTGTTTTGGCAAAATCGTCTATCTTCTCAAAACCGGGTTTCTGTAGCATCAGGTCAATTTTTCCATCCTCACGCACCTGTTTCACAAAGGCTTTCAGTGTCATGCCTGTGCGCAGGGGTTGAAATATTTCCGTATCATAGAGTAGCCCGCTGTATTGATTCTCAATGATGGCTTTAAAGCCAAGGTCTGTTTTCTGCCAGACAAGAATACGCACTTCGTCGCCCGGCTGATAAGCGGCCACCTCTTTCGACAGGTAGCGATCTACCTTGGCCGATGCCACGATACGATAACTCTCCTCATCCAGGTGAGCGTGTACAATGTATTTGTTGCCTACCTGCATTTTCATTTTTTGTTCGCTGAAAGGTACAAAAAGGTCTTTCATCAGCCCCCAGTTCAGGAAGGCTCCGAATTCATTGACCCAAGCCACTTCGAGACAGGCAAATTCGCCCACCTGTACCAACGGGGTTAGCGTAGTGGCAATCAGTCGTTCGTCAATATCGAGATAAAGGAAGACGTTGAGCCAATCACCTACCTTACAATCTTCGGGTACATAACGGGTAGGCAAAAGGATTTCACCCTCTTCTTCTCCGTCAAGATACATTCCAAAATCTACTTGCTTGACTACCTCAAGCGTGTTGAACTTTCCTAATTCGATGCTCATACTTTTTTTATTAATGCACACAAATATACGGTTTTCTATATAACTTATGGTTATCTCCCCTTACTTTTTACGATAAACAATCTGTTTGTTTAGTCGTTATATTTGCAATAACAATTGAAAACGGATTTATTTATTAAAAAACAGATAACATTATGAAATTCTTAACGAACGAGAAGCTAACCATTGTAGGAGCTGCAGGTATGATTGGTTCTAACATGGCCCAAACGGCCTTGATGATGAAATTGACTCCAAACATCTGTCTTTATGACCCCTACGCACCTGCACTCGAAGGTGTAGTCGAGGAGTTGATGCATTGTGCTTTTGAAGAAGTACATATCACTTATACTTCCGATATCGCCGAAGCACTATCGGGAGCGGCCTATGTGGTTTCATCGGGTGGTGCGGCGCGCCGTGCGGGTATGACACGAGAAGACTTACTCAAGGGGAATGCCGAGATTGCTCAGCAGTTTGGTAAGGACTTGCGTCGGTACTGTCCTGAGGTGAAGCACGTAGTGGTGGTGTTTAATCCTGCCGACATTACCGGATTGATCACTTTGGTATATTCAGGATTAAAACCCTCACAGGTATCTACACTGGCAGCGCTCGACAGTACTCGCTTGCAAAGTGAATTGATGAAATACCTACGCCTTCCTTCTTCGGATATTCGCAATTGCCGTACGTATGGCGGACACGGAGAGCAGATGGCCGTTTTTGCCTCTACTACCGAGGTGCAGGGCGAAGCATTGACCAAGATTATCGGTTCTCATCGTATGCCTCCCGAAGATTGGGATGCGCTTAAGATGCGTGTGATTCAAGGAGGTAAACATATTATCGACTTGCGTGGACGCTCCTCGTTCCAAAGCCCTGCTTTCCTTTCTATCGAGATGATTGCTGCCGCCATGGGAGGTAAACCGTTCTGTTGGCCTGCCGGTACGTATGTGTCCGACCATCAGTTCGATCATATCCTAATGGCTATGGAAACAACGATTACTGCAGAAGGTGTTCATTACAAAGAGGTAAAAGGCAACCTTGATGAACAAAAAGCATTGGAGGAGAGCTACGTACACTTGTGTAAGTTACGCGATGAAGTAATCGCTATGGGATTATTGCCCGAGATGAAAGACTGGCATACGCTGAACAAGCATTTGTAAGTACGCCGTTCGACTATAATCAAATCACAATGGGGTATCGTCTGAAAAGATGGTATCCCATTGTTAATTAAAGTAGAAAGCACCCTTTAATTATTATCGTTTTCTTTGAGAAATCGTTGCTACTTGTCTTTACTCTCGGCGACTTCGACCAAATAGACACCTACGAAAATGAAAGCAATGGCAAACAACTGCGTCCAGTTGAAACGATCCTGCCCCAGAATATAAGAGGTAATGGTAGCAACAATCAGAATAAGATAACCATATATTGCCACAAGTGTAGTCTTGAGATACTTTAATCCGTTAAACATGAGTAAGTAGCTAATCACCGTAGGGAATATCAATACAAACAGCAAGGCTAGTAGCGGTGCCCAATGGATGGGGAGTGATAGCACCGGAGCGTCGAATCCATAAAGGAATAATACGATGATACCCGAAATAGAAGCCCCGGTAAAGGTATACTTAAGCATTGTGAGCGGTCCTGCAGATGAGAGCAAGCGTTGGCTCATGACCAGATAAATGGCATATACGATGGAGGATATCAAACACAATAGGTTTCCGACAAAAGCATCTGATGCGAGATCATCACTTTTCTGTGTAAGGATGCAGACCAAAGCCCCGGCTAGTCCGATTGAGATGCCTACTACTTTGCCCGTCGTAACGCGTTCCTTAAAGAAAAATATCATGATAAGAAACACCCAAATAGGCTGCAGACTGATAAATATAGAACTCGAAATCGGAGTTGTTTTACTCAAACCTAATAGGTAGAAAAACATAAAACCATACAGCCCCACCGCTCCCAATAAAAGGAGTAGCCATTTCTCTTTTGTGGCAACGGTCTTTTCGGAAGGCAAAAACAGTGCGATGATCCAAAAGGCTACCGCAGCAAATACGCATCGCATGGTAGCCCCGGTGAGTGCACTCATCCAGAGTGGAAGTAGAAACTTCAACGCATTCATATTGAGTCCGCTAAATGTCTTAGAAACTGCTACACTAATGTTAGCCCCAAGTATCTTATTCTTCATAATGAATGCGTTTATGGTTATTTCGAGCTAATGCGAAACAAGAATATGCTCTGTCTCTTATAGGTCCATACTAATGCCAACAAGGTTACAACAAGATTGAATACGAACGGAAACTCTTGCGAATGAATATGGAATAAGGATTGGAAAAGACCGATGATAAACGGACACAACAGAATAGCCAGATAGTTCATCATCATCACAAAGGCCAATGCCAGCGTTGCCTTCTCAGGGATGGCTGTCTGTGTCGTTTTATCGTACACCAAAGGCTGAATAACGCCATAGCCCAATCCGGTAAGGATACAGCCGGGCACGATGAGCCATTCGCTTGGAGAGATCCAGATCAATGCCAAACCGGCAGCGATACTCACCAGACTATAAAACAGGGTCCTCTCTTTAAAGAAGCCTACGATCTGATTCAATAGAAAACCCGGTGCCATGATGGCCAAGAAGAAGAGCGATATCATAATACCTGAATTACCACTCGTGAAATGATGAGCTTCCATTAAAAAAGGCAAGTTGAATACAACGATCAACACTAGAAAGGTAGTCAGTCCGTAGAATGCCATTACCTGAGTAAGCCGACCGATATGAATACCATATTTACTGGCTGTCACCTCTGCGTCTATGGTGTCATCGCCCGCTTTGGCCGTTTGTGAAGAGCTGTTGAGTGAGGTGTTCCCTTCGCTTACCATGCTTCGTTGCAAATATATCGATAGTACTAATGATACCAGTGGCAACAGATAGACAACAAAAGGAAGATGCCAGTTTACTTCAGCCAGATATCCGGTGATAACCGTCACCACTACCAATGTAATATTGGTGATAGCCGAGCTAAGACCAAATTGCTTTACCCGATAGGCTCCGGTGAAGTATTTAGTGATAAGTCCGGTTGATAAAGGTACGATCATCCCCGAACCAACCCCCAACATGGCGCTGATAGCAATCAGTTGCCACATTTTATTCGAAAGCAGATACAAGATACCGCTCAGAGCGAAGATACCCAGTCCTATTTGTAGCAATCGGATGAAATTTACTTTCTGAGTAAGTGTACCTGCCAAAAGAATAAAAGGGATAATCAATAGCGAAGGTAGCGATGAGAGCATTTGTATGTCAAGCTCGGTAGCGTGTGGAAATATCTCGGTAAGTTTGCCCAATATAGGCGAAACGGCTAATCCCGGGAGTGCGTTGAGGGCTGATATCGACCAGATACCAACGAGTGTAATTAGAGGGATGGTTCCTCTTCCTGTTTGTATTCTCATATCTTAATGGTTTGGATTTGTAGATGCAAGAAGAACAATCGGGTGGGAGTAATGTTCAGCCTCTCTTGGCTGCATATAGATATAAAAAAGAGGAAATACCTTTGCAGGAATTTCCTCTTTTTTATGTCGAATTGAATCGTTCGTAATAAATTAGCGAACTCTTTTTTCTTTGATTCTGGCTTTCTTACCGGTAAGTGCGCGCAGGTAGTACAACTTAGCACGACGAACCTTACCAACTTTGTTCACCTCGATGCTGTCGATAGCAGGTGATTCAAGTGGGAAAATTCTTTCTACACCAATTGTTCCAGACATTTTGCGTACAGTAAAACGCTTCTTTTCTTGGTGTCCAGAGATCTTGATAACAACGCCACGGTACAACTGTACACGCTCTTTGCTACCCTCGACGATACGATATGCTACAGTTACAGTATCACCAGCTTTGAAACTTGGGTGTTGTTTGCCAGTAGCAAATGCTTCTTCAGCAATTTTAATTAAATCCATTGTTGCTATTATTAAATTGTTTTATCGTTACAACGCAACATACCAGGCAACTCTCTCCTGACAGCGATTGCGCGAAAGCGGTGCAAAGAAACAAATTATTTGCCACACTACCAACTATTTTTTATATATTTGTCGCTTAAACAGAAAAACGAGAGATCATGCAATATATAACAAAGTTCTTTTCAGGAGTAGCTTTAACGGGCTTACTGATATTTGCTTCCTGCCACTCTTCGCGCCAGGCAGTCGAGATAACCCAGATAAAAGGTACGTTGATCCCGGTCGATTCGCTGTTGGATGCACGCCCGGATGCCCAAGCCACAGCATTAATTGCACCGTACAAAGCCAAAATAGACAGTATGATGTATGCGGTGGTCGGAGAGAGTGAGATAACCATGCCGACAGGGCGTCCCGAAAGCTTACTGTCCAACCTGATAGCCGATGTATTGCGGGAGTCTGCCGTACCCGTGTTGGGGAAACCTGCCGATATGGGATTGGTAAACATGGGTGGCTTGCGTAGTATCCTTTCGAAAGGCCCTATTACCTGCGGTACTATCTATGAGATATTGCCTTTTGAGAACTCACTTTGCGTGGTAAGCGTCAAAGGAACAACGCTCAAAGAACTCTTTACCGCTATTGCTGCGAAGAAAGGTGAAGGGGTGAGTGGCGTTAAGCTAACGATCAACCAAGAGGGAGGGCTACTGAATGGAACCATTGGTGGAAAAGCCGTTGAAGATGATAAAGTCTATACCGTAGCCACCATTGATTATTTGGCCGATGGAAACGACGGAATGGCACCGTTGGCTCAGGCGATAAAGCGCGAATGTCCCGATAAGTCCATCTTGCGTGATCTGTTCATGGATTATGTAAAGCAGCAAACCAAGGCCGGAAAGAAAATAACATCCGGAATAGAGGGTAGAGTAGTAATTAATAATTAAGAATAGTCGACGATGAAAAGATATCAAAGAGGAGTAGTTGCATTGCTTTTGATGGTGTTCATGCTTCCGGCATTGGCACAGCAAGAAAAGACATTAACGATTTTGCAAACAAGCGATATGCATAGCCGTATCGAACCGATCGACAAGAATACAGCCGATAAGTATGCTGGTATGGGGGGCTTGGTACGCCGTGCTACATTGATCAAGCAGTTGCGCCAAGAGGTTCCCGGACTTCTATTGTTCGATAGCGGAGACTTCTCCCAAGGTACCCCTTATTATAATATGTTTCGTGGCGAAATCGAAGTAAAGATGATGAATCAGATGGGATACGATGCCATCACGATAGGCAATCATGAGTTTGACTTCGGCATGGACAATATAGCACGCCTTTTTAAGCTCGCCACATTTCCTATTGTATGTGCTAACTACGATGTGCAGGGCACGGGACTCGAAGGCTTGGTAAAACCTTATGTGGTCTTGGAACGCAACGGACTGAAAATCGGAGTGTTCGGTCTCAGTCCTCAGTTAGAGGGATTGGTGCAAGCCGATAAGTGCGAAGGAGTTGTATACAAAGACCCGGTGCTGATGGCCGATGAAATCGTTGCACAATTGAAAGATCATGAGCAGTGCGATGTAGTTATCTGTCTGTCGCACATGGGCTATGAATACGATAAAAAGCAATTGATTACTCAAACAGAGCATATCGATGCGGTATTGGGCGGACACTCACATACGTTTATGAACGAAGTAGAGATGATACCGAATCGCGCCGGCAAAAGTGTGTCGCTCCAACATAGCGGCAAAAGTGGTATCTATGTCAATCGTACCGATATTACGGTTAAATAAATAGTTCGGTATGCGTAAATACATGCTCCTTTTCTTGTTGAGTGTAGTTTCTGTGATGGGGACAGTACACGCAACAGCAACCGGTGTCGATCCTCTGTTGCTATATAAAGCAACGCATGATAAGCAGTGTCAACGTTGGGTAGACTCCCTAATGAATCGCTTGTCGACGAAGGAGAAAGTGGGGCAGCTCTTTATCTATACCATCGCACCGGTAGAGACGAAACGCAACCTGGTACTGCTGCACGAAGCCGTTGCTACCTACAAGGTAGGCGGACTCCTCTTTTCGGGGGGTAAACTACAAAATCAGGCATTACTCACCAACAGGGCACAAAAGCAGGCCCGTGTTCCTCTTATGATTACGTTTGATGGCGAATGGGGGCTGTCGATGCGCCTGCGTGGCACACCGGTATTTCCGCGCAACATGGTGTTGGGGTGTATTCAAGATAATCGGTTGATTTATGACTACGGTCGCGAGATGGCTCGGCAATGCCGCGAATTGGGGGTACAGGTCAACTTTGCCCCGGTGGCCGACGTCAACATCAATCCGCACAATCCGGTGATTAATACCCGCTCGTTTGGTCAGAATCCGATCAAGGTGGCCGATAAAGTAATCGCTTATGGTTCCGGCCTCGAAGGAGGAGGGGTACTTTCTGTCTGCAAACATTTCCCCGGTCATGGCGATACGGATGTCGATTCCCACAAAGCCTTACCCGTACTACCCTTCACCCGCGAACGGCTCGATAGCGTAGAACTGTATCCCTTCAAGGAAGCCATCCGTGCTGGTTTAAGTGGTATGATGGTAGGACACTTGCAGGTACCCATTATCGAACCGATAGGCAACTTACCCTCATCGCTCTCTCGCAACATTGTCTATGGACTACTTACCGAAGAACTGGCTTTCAAAGGACTTATCTTTACCGACGCACTGGCTATGAACGGCGTGTCGGGCAATACCCATGTGAGCCTGCAAGCCCTGAAGGCGGGCAACGATATGGTACTTGCTCCCCGTAACCTGAAAGAAGAGATGGAGGCTGTATACAAAGCGATCGACAAAGGAGAGCTGAGTATGGAAGACATCGACCGGAAATGCCGCAAGGTATTGACCTATAAGTATGCACTCGACCTTAAGCACAAACCGGTGGTGCGCCTATCCGGACTTGGTGCCCGTATTAATACGCCGCAAACGCGCGATTTGATTCGCAGGCTCAATCTGGCTGCCATTACCGTAATCTGTAACAAAAAGCAGATACTCCCGTTGCACACCGAAACCAAAGAAATGGCACTGCTCGAGGTTGGAGAACCAGGCGATATGAGCGACTTTGCTACCCGGTTGTCTCGCTATATCACCCCCGTTCGCTTTCGATTGCGTAAGAACATGACCGAAGAGCAGTCGCAACAGTTGCGCGATTCGCTGGCAGCTTATAAGCGAATCATCGTTGCTGTAGGCGAACAGCGTTTGGCTCCTTATCAGAAGTTCTTTTCCCGTTTTGCGCCTGAGTCACCCACTATATATGCTTTCTTCACGCCGGGCAAGATGATGTTGCAGATTCAGCGGGCAGTCTCTACTGCGCAGGTAGTCGTTTTGGGGCATTCGACAGCAGAAGATGTACAGCACCAGGTGGCCGATGTACTGTTTGGTAAAGCCACCGCCAACGGCAGGCTTTCGGCAAGTCTTGGAGGAGTGTTTCATGAAGGAGAGGGAGTAACCATTACGCCCGATATGCCTGTCCATTTCATGCCCGAAGAGTACGGGTTGCGCTCGGAGGTACTTGCGCGTATCGATTCTATTGCGATTGAAGGCATTCGTCAAGGAGCCTATCCCGGCTGTCAGGTGGTTGTGTTGAAGGATGGACATGTGATGGTCGATCAGAGTTTTGGCACACAAGCCGGTGGAAACTCCGAACGCATCGGGCCTCACAGCATCTATGATCTGGCTTCGCTTTCCAAAACCACGGGCACACTGTTGGCTTTGATGAAGCTTTACGACAAAGGATATTTCAGTCTGAATGATAAGCTGTCCGAGCATTTGCCTTGGTTGTTGCGTACCAATAAAAAAGACATTACCATACGCGACGTGCTTCTTCACCAGTCGGGTTTGCCCGCAGGCATTGTCTCTTATACCGAGTTTATCGATCGAGACAGTTATCAGGGGCGTTTATTCAGTAATAAACGCGATGGGAAACATACGCTTCATCTCGGCCCCGGTGTCTGGGCCAACCCCAACTTTAAGTTCAAAAAAGAGTATGTCTCCTCTGTTCGCGAGGGCGATTATACCTTGCCGGTGAGTGATGGTATCTGGTTGAATCGTTCTTCCCGAAAGCTCCTTGAACAGGAGATTGCCAAGGCACCAATGAAGGATAAATCCTATCGTTACAGTGATGTGGGCTTTATCTTGCTGCGTTTGTTGGTCGAACAGCTTGCTGATAAACCGATGGACGAATACCTTCAACAAGAGTTCTTCGAACCGATGAGACTCGAACGTACCGCTTATCTGCCGTTGCGTCAACATGCAAAGAAAGAGATTGTGCCCTCATCGATTGATCGTTTCTTGCGCAAGGATACGCTTCGCGGTTATGTGAATGATGAGTCGGCCGCATTCCAAGGCGGTGTTTCGGGCAATGCCGGTTTGTTCTCGACTGCCGGCGAAGTGGCGCGTATTTATCAGATGCTGCTCAATGGCGGAGAGCTCGATGGACAACGCTATCTGAGTGAGGAAACCTGTCGACTCTTTACAACCGATCAGTCAAAGATCAGTCGCCGTGTGCTCGGCTTCGACCGTCCCGATACGGTTAATCTCAAGAACAGCCCTTGCGCTCCTTCGGCACCCGCTTCCGTATATGGTCATACCGGATTCACCGGTACTTGTGCCTGGGTCGATGCCGAAAACGGATTGGTATACGTCTTTCTGAGTAACCGTACGTATCCCGATGCGACCAATCGCAAACTACAGCAGTTGGATATCCGCGAGCGAATTCAGGAAGTAATTTACGAGGCGATGAAATAACGCTTCACCACAGATGGCGCAGCGGATACGAAGGAATGTAAAGAGAAAAAGACAAGACAAGCGAAATAAGTAAGGGGCAAAGCAAGAAGCAAAGCCTCGGAAGAGGATACACTAAGAAACAAAAACAGAGGACACAGCGTGCACAAAGTTTATAATAAACTCAGTGCCCCCTGTGTCCTCTGTGGTGAATAAGGCTGAATGTTTAGAAAGCGATTCCCACGCGGAACCCAAAGTTATTCAAACCATCCACACTGTAAGTCAATACATCTGCTTTGTTGGTAGCGTAGCTATAATAAGCAGCGATGTGCAAACCGGGTCCGTAGGCCCATGGGTAGATGTTAAGACCTACTTCGGGAGATGCATAGAATCCCCAGCTGTTTTCTCTTGTTTCGAACATGTTATAATCCGAACGAACCTTTGCATAGCTCGGACCTACCTTCACACCGAAATAAGGTTGGAATGTTCCACCGCGGTTCATCTGATAGCGGGCAGCCACACCAAAAGGCATTTGGAAGATCGTATGTTGCTGATCGGTATTGAGCGATCCGTTGTTCAAAGGTATGGTTGTACGACCATAATATTCATGATTGCTATGGTATGACAAGAAAAGACCCAAGCCGATGTTGGGAGTTACAAAATAACCACCTTCCATATTCATACCCCAACCACTGGCATCGTTGGCAAAGCCATTGCTTAGCGGCACATTAAACTGCCAGTCGATGTTTGCATATCCGTTATCGGTTAATTGTGCCTTGGCCGGAAGGGCAAAGACGAGTGCAACAGCGACCACCGCCATCACTTTGAGAGATATCTTTTTTATTGTTTTCATATAGGTTCAGTTTTGAATATTATTTTTTAGTAAGATAAGGCGACTGCGTGAAAGCTTGATTAACGGCAGCTACCACCAACGTTTTGTTTACAGAAGTAGAGTAATCTATTCCACTCATATAGCTTGTCCAAAGTACGGGAATTTTCTTGCCGGCACCTTCATCGGTTGTTAAGTTTACGATTTCGGTGATGAATGAATTGGTACTGTAGCTATAGTTCACTGCATACGGATAATACCATCCGCCCCAGTTTCCCCAGTAGCCTGATCCCCAGTAGCCAGGATAGTTCCACCACCATTCGGGTTGTCCGTAGTCGGTGAAGTAGTGAGTACTCAGGATATAGCTTACCTGTACACCTAAGTCTGCACTTGCTTTGTTGGCAGCAGGTGTATAGCCTCTTGCTTCAAGATTCTTTGCATAAGCATTCAGTATTTCGTCTGCTTCTGCTCCTTTCCAATATTCCGGTTTGGCAGTATTGCCAATCAGAAGAATACTATCGGGCAAATAGTATGTACTAAATTGTTTAAAGTTAGCTTGTTTGTCGTAGTTGGTATAAACCAAATACTTACTGTCTAACTTGCCCATGTCTGGCTCTTTTTCGCAACCAGCGAATGCAAAGACCGCCAATAATAAAACAGGAATTAATCTCTTCATACTCTTTATAATGTTTAGGTTTAATAAAATCGTGCCCAGGTACCTTAGGCTTTTGTTACAAACAACAACTCGTTTTCTAAAAGGTTCAACGAAGAAGTTGTTAAAATGTTAATAGATAGCTCTTCACTTTGTCGAAAAGAGTGTATCTTTAGGCCATATTATTAAAACGAATACTTATGAAACAGTTGCGCATGCCGCGTGTCGTGCTTTTTGCTCTATTCCTTTTGGTTGCCACCGTCTCGCTCTGGGGGCAATCCGATTTACTCCAAAAGATCAAGACTATTCCGGCTATTGAAGAAGTTAAACCGCTCGAAACCTCCGAGTTCGCCCAGAAGTACGTAACCTATTTCTCTCAGCCGGTCGACCATCGACACCCTGAGAAGGGGAGCTTCCGGCAACGGGTGATTGTAGCTCATGTGGGCTTTGATTGTCCAACAGTAATGGTGACCGAAGGCTACGGCGGTGCCTATGCCCTGCGTCCGAAATACCGCGACGAACTGTCCAAACTATTGAATGCGAACATTGTCTTTGTTGAGCACCGCTACTTCCTCGAATCGACTCCACAGCCTAAGGACTGGCAGTACCTCACTGCCGAGAATTCGGCCTACGACCTGCATGCGGTGGCAACTGCTTTCAAAGCCATTTATCCGGGCAAGTGGATAAGCACCGGAATCAGCAAAGGGGGGCAGACAACGATGCTTTACCGTGCGTTTTTTCCCGATGATGTAGATATCTCGGTGCCCTATGTGGCTCCGCTTTGCTACAACATCGAAGACGGACGGCACGAACCTTTTCTGCAACGCGTCTCTACTGCTGAAAATAGACAAAAAATACAGGCGTTTCAGCTCGAAATACTCAAACGGAAAGCCACACTGCTACCGCGCTTCGAGCAGTATTGTCGGGACAAGAACTATGCGTATCGTACCAATTTGGAGGAGATTTACGACCTTTGCGTGCTTGAGTATTCGTTCGCCCTTTGGCAGTGGGGTACGCCCATAACCGATATTCCCGCCTCTTCGGCTACGGACGATGTGTTGTTTGCCCATTTCCTGGCGATCAGCGAACCCTCTTACTTTGAGAAAGAGGGAGCCAACACCTCGTTCTTTGTGCAGGCTGCCCGTGAGTTGGGCTATTATGGCTACGACACCACTCCCTTCAAGCAATACCTCTCCATACCCAATGCCAAAGGCTATCTGCACCGTCTGATGGTGCCCGAAGAGCTTGGCCGGATGAAGTTTGATAAGCACCTGAGTAAGAAGGTAGCGAAGTTTCTCCGTAAGAACGATCCTAAGATGATATTCATTTATGGCGAGAATGATCCCTGGACTGCTGCGGGCGTCACGTGGCTGGAAGGAAAGCAACAGATGCGCGTCTTTGTTCAACCCGGTGGCAGCCACCTGGCTCGTATCGGCACCCTTCCGCAACCGATGCAGACCGAAGCCCTTACACTGCTCAAGCAGTGGCTGGCCGAGTAAGGTGGCTTCGGGAAAGGTTCAGAGGCATCATTCGGGGGGGAGTTAGTCCTCCCGAATGATGCCTCTGAGCTGTTTGGGTATTTCTATCTTTTCCAGACTCAACTCCTGTAGGCGTGCTTTGCCTGCTGGGGTGAGCGAAAAGTACATTTGTCGCTTGTCCGTTTGCCCCATCGAGCGTTGAATCAACCCTTTCTCCTCTACCGAGCGAAGGGTTTTCGAGGTATGCGATGTGCCCATCTCTGTTCGTTCGGCTATGGTAGTCGATGTGATTTCACACCCCGCCTCTTCGAGGCAGCACAACACCATCGCTTCATTGAGCGATAGGTTGTACTCCTGATAGAAGGCTGTTTCGAATTGCGCCAATGCTTTGTACACATCGCGCATGATACAGATCGTTTTCATATCTTCCTTGTCAAATAAATAAGTTTACGTTTGCGTTATCTGCCCGTTCCATATAGGTGGCTACTCCACCGATGGTAACCTCGTCGAGCAGTTCTTCGCGGGCCACGCCCATCACGTCCATCGACATTTGGCAGGCGATGAACTCGACCCCGTTCTCCAACGCTTGTGTTCGCAGCGACTCGAGCGAATCGATTCCTTTGCGGTGCATGATGTAGCGCATCATCTTGCCGCCCATACCGCCCATGCTCATTTTCGAGAGCTTCAGTTTCAGCGAATGGGCAGGAAGCATCATGCCGAACATCTTGCCGAAGATATCTTTCTCTACTGCCGGCTTGTGCAGACGTTTAATGACATTCAATCCCCAGAAGGTGAAGAAGATGGTTACCTTTTGTCCCGTGGCGGTTGCGCCGTTGGCCAGTACGAAGGTGGCGAGTGCTTTATCCAGATCATCACTGAACATGATGAATGTTTTTCCTTTGCCCTCGCACGAACTCACCAGGTGGCAGGCCTCGGGGCTACCCTTTTCGATGGTAATCGTTGCTTTGCCAGCAGCCGATGTTTGCGACACCAACCGGTTGCCGGTCGAGTTGCACCAAGCTGCGGCATCACGTGCAAATCCGGGGTCGGTCGATACGATTTCTACCTGTTCGCCGGGCGTGAGCGTGTCCATGGCTTTTTTCATCTTCAGAATAGGGCCGGGGCATTGCAGACCGCAGGCATCTACCCGAACGATGTTTGCCAACGCTGCCGGCTGCTCGCCCGATTCACTAACGGAGGCCGCCTTGGGCTTTGCGGGCAGTGGAAACTGCTCCTTATCGTGAATAATGATAGGGGCGGTGGCTGCCTGATAGGTCTTGAGCCCGCCCGAAAGGTTGTGCACCTGCGTATATCCGTGTTGCACCAGTATCCGGTAGGCGAGGTATCCCCTCAGTCCCACGGCACAGAATACATAGATGGGTTGGTCGCGCGGAATCTCCTGCAAGCGGTCGCGCAGCTCGTCGAGCGGAATGTTGACCGCTTCGGACAGGGAGCCGACAGAGAATTCGTCCTTCGTTCGCACATCGAGCAGGTAGGCATTTTCCGTGCGCAGGTCGCGTAGTTCGCGCCAGTGCACCAGCTTCATCTTGCCGGTGATGATGTTCTCGGCTACGTAGCCCGCTATCGCCACCGGGTCTTTGGCCGAAGAGTATGGAGGGGCATAGGCATGTTCGAGACGCATAAGGTCGTAGATGGTTCCGCCTTGCTTGATGACCAACGCCATCTCGTCAATGCGCTTGTCTACACCGTCGTAGCCCACAATCTGGGCACCGTATAGCTTTCCGTCGGTGGGATCGAAGGTGATTTTGAGGCTCATTTGCAGGGCACCCGGATAGTAGCCCGCGTGCGAGTTGCTATGCGTAGTCGATGATACGTACGAGATACCAAGCTGTTTCAGTCGCTTGGCGGGCAGTCCGGTCGAAGCCACCGTAAGGTCGAACACCTTGGCGATGGAGGTTCCGATAGAACCCTCGTACGGAATCTGTGCACCCAGCACGTTGTCCGCCACGATGCGCCCTTGGCGGTTGGCGGGGCCTGCCAGATAATTGAGCCACGGCTGCCCGGTAATCGGGTGTCGAAACTCGATGGCATCGCCGATGGCGTAGATCGATTCGTCGGAGGTTTGCAGGTAGTCATTGACCGCAATGCCTCCTGCCGGACCGATGGTAAGCTCGGCGGCACGTGCCAACGTTGTCTCGGGGCGCACGCCGATCGAGAGAATCACCAAGTCGGCCACAATGGATTCGCCATTCTGGAAAATCACTTTTAGCTCTTTGCCTACCCGTTCGAACGATGCTACTGCCTGCTCTAAATACAAGTTAACCCCTTTGCTCATCAGTTGTTGATGCACCAGCGAGGCCATGGAAAAGTCGATGGGTGCCATCACTTGATTGCCCATCTCGACGATGGATACCTGTGCCCCCAGATGATGCAGGTTCTCGGCCATCTCCAGACCGATAAATCCGCCTCCGATCACAACGGCACGGCGCACCAAGTGCTCTCCCACGTATGTTTTGATGCGGTCGGTGTCGGCCACATTGCGTAGCGTGAAGATGCCCTCCGAGTCGATTCCCGGCAGGGGTGGACGCACGGGAATGGCTCCGGTCGAAATCACCAAGCGGTCGTAGCTCTCCTCGTAGGTATCTTCGCCTACGCGTCTTACCGTAACCGTTTTTTTCCTCTTATCGATAAAGATAACCTCGTTCTCTACCCTTACATCTACGCGAAAGCGCAGCCCGAAAGCCTTTGGTGTTTGCACAAACAACTTCTCGCGCTCCTCAATCACTCCACCTATATAATAAGGTAGTCCGCAATTGGCATACGATATATACTTTCCTTTTTCGAGCAGAATGATCTCCGCTGTCTCGTCCGTTCTTCTGATACGGGCTGCGGTAGTGGCTCCCCCGGCAACTCCACCGATGATGATAATCTTCATTATATTATTTAGTTTAAATAGTTTCCTATGGAAATAACATCTAATGGATACTAATTGTTCGGGCAAAGATTACTTTTTTTTCTTCTTCTCATTCTTTAACGATGAGCATGGTGTAAGGGTACGTGTAGAATATCCCAAAAGCAGTTTGGACGAAAGGCGGTTGCACTGTGTCCGAAAGCCCCTTGCATCGCTCGCTTTTCGTGCCTTTATTTCGTAACTTAGAAGCCCATAAAACTACCTTCTCACCTAGGTGAGAATATCTACCCACCTAGGTGAGAAGGTTTACCCACCCGGGTGGGGAGGTCGTCTCACCCGGGTGAGAATATAAGAATACCGCGGGCAAATTGTGGCTTCCCGCGAAATACTCCCGAAAGTTTGCACAGTCCGTACAAAAAAGAGTAACTTTGTCCACCCTGTTTTTATCCCTTTATTTTAATAAACCGAAACATGAGTAAGATTCTTATAATCGACGACGAGCCTCAGATTCGCAGCTTGTTGGTACGAATGATGGAGCTCGAAGGATACGACGTCTGTCAGGCAGGCGATTGCCGGGCAGCGCTCAAGCAATTGGAACAGCATGCGCCCGAGGTGGCCCTGTGTGATGTCTTTCTGCCCGACGGCAACGGGGTAGAGTTGGTTATGGCCATTAAAAAAGCAGCCCCCCAAACCGAGGTGATTTTACTTACCGCCCACGGCAACATCCCCGACGGTGTGCAGGCGATCAAGAACGGCGCGTTCGATTATATTACGAAAGGAGACGATAACAACAAGATTATCCCCTTGGTGAGTCGCGCTGTAGAGAAGGCATTGCTGAATGCCCGTCTGGAGAAATTGGAAAAGAAGTTGAGCGGGAGGTATTCGTTCGACTCCATCACAGGGCAGTCGAAGGCAATCAAGGCAGCTGTTCTGTTGGCACAGAAGGTGTCTGTAACCGATGTACCTGTACTGCTCACGGGCGAAACGGGTACGGGCAAGGAGGTCTTTGCCCAAGCCATTCATTACAACAGCAAGCGAGCCGGACAGAACTTCGTAGCTGTGAACTGCTCGTCGTTCAGCAAGGAGTTGCTCGAAAGCGAGATGTTCGGCCATCGGGCAGGCTCGTTTACGGGTGCGCTCAAAGACAAAAAAGGGCTGTTCGAGGAGGCCAACAACGGCACGATCTTTCTCGACGAAATAGGCGAAATGGCTTTCGAGATGCAAGCCAAGCTCTTGCGTATTCTCGAAACGGGCGAATACATTAAGATAGGCGATACGAAGTCTACCCGCGTCAATGTGCGTATCATTGCCGCTACCAACCGTAACCTGCCCGAGGAGATAGCGGCAGGGCGTTTCCGCGAAGATCTGTTCTATCGCCTATCGGTGTTCGAAGTGCACCTTCCCCCTTTGCGCGAGCGCGAGGGTGATGTGGGATTGCTGGCCACGCACTTTATCAACGACTTTGCTGCGAAGCTGGCGCACCCCATCGTAGAGATTACTCCTGCTTTTCTTGAAGCCATCGGCCGACAGCCTTGGAAGGGCAACATCCGCGAACTACGCAATGCCATCGAGCGCAGCTTGATTGTGTGTGATGGCGGCCGGCTCGACGTGTCCGATCTTCCGTTCGAGATACAAAACAATCATTATGAACAAGCCGACGGCAGCGGTATAGGCAGCTTTGAGCTTGCCTCGATGGAGAAGCGGCACATTGTCCGGGTGCTGGAGCATACGAAAGGCAATAAAACCGAAGCCTCACGCCTGCTGAAGATAGGACTGACAACGCTTTACCGCAAGATAGAGGAGTATCGGATAAAGCCCGACGAATATAGAGTATAGTCTTCTCTATCAAAAGAGAGCGAACCCTACCAAAATGAAAGGGTCTTCATGGTTGATACCATGAAGACCCTTTTTGTTTATATGCTTGTTTGTTAGTTGATTGACCTTCCCTTTGTGGTGTCTCCTGCTCTTTGGCATACATTTGGCAACAGTAGAGATAAACAAAATAATATAAACATTAAACAAGTAAAAACATGGGTATCACAGGGTCGTTTATTCTTTGTCTGTTGGGCGGGCTAGCCTGCTTCGGACTTTTTTGGAAGTGTATAGATTGGTTCGAGAACATTTAAAGGAAAGCCATCATGTACACAGCACTATTCATCATAGGTATCATCCTATTCGGCTATTTGGTATATGTACTTATCAAGCCCGAAAAGTTTTAATCACACACTAATCAAGTAAAGCAATGAACACAGAAATACTAGGTATAGCCTTACAGATTATCCTAATGATCGCTTTGAGCTATCCGCTGGGACGGTATTTGGCCAAGGTTTACAAAGGAGAGAAAACATGGTCGGACTTTATGGCGCCGATTGAAAACCTTATATATAAGGTATGTGGTATTAACCCCAAAGAGGAGATGGATTGGAAGGTATTCCTCAAATCGCTGCTGATCGTGAATCTCTTCTGGTTTATCTGGGGGATTGTTCTGCTGGTGTCTCAGGGGTGGCTTCCACTCAATCCCGACGGCAATCCGGCACAGTCGCCCGATCAGGCTTTCAATACCTGCATCAGCTTTTTGGTCAACTGCAACCTGCAACACTACAGCGGCGAAAGCGGACTGACGTACTTTACACAACTGTTTGTTATTATGTTCTTTCAGTTTATCACCGCTGCTACCGGTATGGCTGCCATGGCGGGAGTCATGAAGGCGATGGCCGCCAAGACTACCCAGACAATCGGTAACTTCTGGCAGTTGCTGGTGGTGAGCACGACACGCATCTTACTGCCGCTGTCGCTTATCGTGGGCTTCATCCTCATTCTTCAAGGAACCCCGATGGGTTTTGATGGTGCGATGAAGCTGACCACGCTCGAAGGGGTGGAGCAAACGGTTTCGCAAGGCCCTGCGGCAGCCATCGTTCCCATCAAACAGCTCGGAACCAATGGTGGCGGCTACTTCGGAACAAACTCTTCGCATCCGTTGGAGAACCCTACTTACCTGACCAATATACTCGAGTGCTGGGCAATCCTTCTCATTCCTATGGCGATGATTTTCGCTCTGGGCTTTTACCTCAAACGCAAGAAGCTGGCTTTTGTTATCTACGGTGTTATGCTTTCGGCCTATCTGTTGGGAGTGGTGGTCAATACCTATACCGAGATGAACGGCAATCCGCGTATCGATGCGCTGCGCATTGCCCAGACCGGCGGTGCGATGGAGGGCAAAGAGGTACGCATCGGCTCCGGGGCTACGGCCTTGTGGAGTGTTACGACAACGGTTACCTCGAACGGTTCGGTCAATGGTATGCACGACTCTACCATGCCCCTTTCGGGTATGGTGCAGATGCTTAATATGCAGATTAATACCTGGTTTGGCGGAGTGGGAGTGGGCTTTCTTAACTACTATACCTTTATCATCATTGCCGTGTTTATCAGCGGATTGATGGTTGGGCGCACCCCCGAGTTTCTGGGCAAAAAGGTCGAAGCTCGCGAAATGAAGATAGCCACACTCGTGGCACTGCTCCACCCCTTTGTGATTCTGGTGGGTACGGCACTGTCTACCTATTTGTATGTGCATGCTCCTGCTTTTGTTGCGGGCGAGGGTGGTTGGCTCAATAATCCCGGTTTTCACGGATTCAGCGAACAGTTCTACGAATTCACCTCCTGTGCGGCAAACAACGGATCGGGTTTCGAAGGACTGGGCGATAATACCCCGTTTTGGAACTATGCCTGCGGCATTGTGCTGATTCTGAGCCGGTATCTGCCTATCATCGGGCAAGTGGCCATTGCCGGTTTGTTGGCCAAGAAGAAGTTTATTCCCGAGAGTTCGGGTACGTTGAAAACCGACACGGTAACATTCGGACTGATGACCTTTGCCGTGATCGTAATCATTGCTGCCCTGTCGTTCTTCCCCGCACACGCACTGAGTACCCTTGCAGAGCAATTAAGTATGTAATCAACCAAGAGTAAAAAGAGTATGAAAGATAATAAAGCCGCTTCTTTGTTTCAAAAGGAGCAAGTCAAAGAGAGCCTCAAACAATCGTTTGTGAAGCTCGACCCTCGGATGATGATTAAGAATCCGATTATGTTTACCGTAGAGATAGCCACACTGGTGATGCTGTTGGTTACATTCTATTCGCTGACCAATAGCTCGCAAGGTTCGTTCGGTTACAACCTGACGGTGTTTCTCATCCTGTTTCTCACCCTGCTGTTTGCCAATTTTGCCGAAGCTATCGCCGAGGCGCGCGGCAAAGCGCAGGCCGACAGTTTGCGCAAGACCCGCGAAGAGACACCCGCCCGCCTACTTCGGGGCACGAAGCTCGAACTCATCAGCAGTTCGGAGCTTAAGAAAGGCGATGTGTTTGTGTGCGAGGCAGGCGATATCATCCCGTCCGACGGAGAGATTATAGAAGGACTCGCCTCTATCGATGAGAGTGCCATAACGGGCGAATCGGCTCCTGTCATTCGCGAAGCTGGTGGCGACAAAAGCTCTGTTACGGGAGGTACGAAGGTGCTTTCCGATCAGATTAAGGTGATGGTTACCACCCAACCCGGCGAGAGCTTCCTCGATAAGATGATTGCCTTGGTAGAGGGCGCATCGCGTAAGAAAACGCCGAATGAGATTGCGTTGACCATTCTACTGGCAGGTTTCACCCTCGTATTTGTCATTGTGTGTATCACACTGAAACCCTTTGCCGATTACAGTGGTGCGGTGATTACGATTGCTTCGCTTATTTCACTGTTCGTTTGTCTCATTCCCACGACTATCGGCGGGCTGCTTTCGGCCATCGGCATTGCCGGTATGGATCGGGCGTTGCGTGCCAACGTGATCACCAAATCGGGCAAAGCGGTAGAGACGGCCGGAGACATCGACACCCTGCTGCTCGATAAGACAGGCACTATTACCATCGGTAACCGCCGGGCTACGAAGTTTCATCCGGTGAACGGGGTCGACGAACGCAGCTTCATTGAAACCTGCCTGCTCTCCTCACTATCCGACGAAACACCCGAGGGAAAATCGGTTATCGAGCTGGGACGCGATGCAGGGTTCCGTATGCGCAACCTCCGTACCACCGGAGCACGGATGATTAAGTTTACCGCCGAAACCAAATGCTCGGGTGTAGACCTGGCAGATGGTACACAGATACGTAAAGGAGCCTACGATGCCATTCGCAAGATAGCCGAGGCTGCCGGAAACTGCTTTCCGCCCGAGACCGAAGCGGCCATCTCGTTTATCTCGAACAATGGGGGTACACCGCTCGTTGTGTCGGTAAACCGGCAAGTAACCGGAGTGATCGAGCTCCAAGACATCATTAAACCGGGTATTCAGGAACGTTTTCAACGACTACGCAAGATGGGCGTGAAAACCGTGATGGTAACGGGCGACAATCCGCTTACCGCCCGTTACATTGCCGAGAAGGCGGGAGTCGATGATTTCATTGCCGAGGCCAAGCCCGAGGATAAGATGAACTACATCAAGAAGGAACAGGAGGCCGGCAAGCTGGTGGCTATGATGGGCGACGGTACCAACGATGCTCCCGCCTTGGCGCAAGCCAACGTAGGAGTGGCCATGAACAGCGGTACGCAAGCCGCCAAAGAGGCCGGCAACATGGTTGATCTGGACAATGACCCCACGAAGTTGATCGAAATAGTCGAAATAGGCAAGCAACTGCTGATGACACGCGGTACGCTCACCACCTTCTCGATTGCCAACGACGTAGCTAAATACTTTGCCATTGTGCCCGCCTTGTTTATGGTAGCTATCCCCGAACTGGCCGCACTCAATATAATGGGGCTACACTCGCCAGAGAGTGCTATCCTGTCGGCGGTTATCTTCAATGCCATCATCATCCCGATCTTAATTCCGTTGGCACTCAAAGGGGTACAGTACAAACCGATCGGTGCCAGTGCGTTGTTGCGCCGCAACTTGCTTATCTATGGGCTGGGAGGAATGATTGTTCCGTTCATCGGAATCAAATTAATTGATATGGTAGTAGGGTTGTTTTGCTAACGCGACGATGTCGCTGCTTTACTCTTATTGCAAAGATGTTTACTAAATATAAAAGAAAAAGGAAATGAAAAATATAATGAAGTCAATCAAGATAACACTTGCCTTATGTCTCTTTCTGGGCGTGTTTTATGTACTGGTGCTTTGGGTGTTTGCCCGTTTGGTCGGTCCCAATAGCGGCAATGCCGAAGTGATAACCGTAGACGGCCGGGTAGTGGGAGCTGCCAATGTGGGGCAGGCGTTTACCAAAGATATTTATTTCTGGGGGCGACCCTCTCATGCGGGCAGCGGCTACGAAGCCAATAGCTCGAGCGGTAGCAACAAAGGGCCTACCAACGAAGCTTATTTGGCCGAAGTAGAGGCTCGCATCGATACTTTTCTGGTGCATCACCCCTACCTGAGCCGCAAGGAAGTGCCGGCCGAGATGGTTACGGCCAGTGCCTCCGGCCTTGATCCTCATATCACTCCTGCCTGTGCCTACGTACAGGTGAAGCGGGTGGCCGATGCTCGTGGCATGACCGAAGCGGCGGTGAAAGCGATTGTCGACCAATCGATCGAAAAGCCACTGTTAGGCTTCTTGGGAACCGAGAAAGTAAATGTATTAAAGCTAAACGTAGCACTGGATCAACATCAATAACACAAAACACGTATAACGAAATGAAACCATTCAGACTAAAAAAGGGACTTAAAACAATGGCTGTCATGCTTGTCTGCTTTCTTGCAGCCACTCAGACACGGGCACAGGAGGTTATGATACAGGGCGATCTTGTCAGCTCTTACGTATGGCGCGGCATCTACCAAACCGGAGTTAGTATTCAGCCAACCATCGGATTGGGAGTGAAGAACTTTTCGCTCACTGCCTGGGGATCGACCGACTTCGACGGAACTTCCGCTTCGCGTGGTGCCGCTGCCAAAGAAATCGACCTGACGGCCGCTTATACATTCGGAACATCGGGGCTGACTCTCTCTGTTGCCGATCTTTGGTGGGCGGGACAGGGTGCGTATCGGTTTTTCCACTTCAACAGCCACGAAACGAACCATCACTTTGAGGCCGGATTGGCCTATACGATACAATCGGAGAAGTTTCCACTTTCCGTTGCCTGGTATACGATGTTTGCCGGGATGGACAAGAATGCCGCGGGGAAGCAAAACTACTCTTCGTATGTCGAAATGAACTATCCCTTCAGCGTCAAGGCAGTCGACCTGAACCTTACTTGTGGAATCGTACCATACGGTGCTGTAAACCAGTACGGAAACGAACGGTTTGCCATCACGAATCTTGCACTCAAAGGAACTACGGCCATTCAGGTTACCGATTCATTTTCTTTGCCTATCTTTGTACAAGCGATATGTAATCCGCGTACAGAAGATGTGCACCTTGTATTCGGACTCACACTAAAACCTTCATACGAATAAGATGGATAGAGAGGAGAGCGTACAGCATTTCCTGGACTTGATACAGAAGTCTCGTCGGGGAAAATTTAAAATCTACGTCGGCATGATAGCCGGCGTAGGCAAAACCTACCGCATGCTACAGGAGGTACGCGACCTGATGGACAGTGGTGTGGATGTACAGATAGGATATGTCGAGACGCACGGGCGTGCCGGAACAGAGGCGATGCTCGAAGGGTTGCCGGTTATTCCCCGGCGAAAGATATTCTATAAAGGTAAGGAACTCGAAGAGATGGATCTCGAAACCATCATCCGGATACACCCGGAGATTGTGATTGTAGACGAATTGGCACATACCAATGTAGAAGGCTCGGTAAACGAGAAGCGTTGGCAGGATGTAATGGCACTGCTCGATGCGGGTATCAATGTGATATCGGCGGTGAACATTCAGCATATAGAGGGGTTGAACGAAGAAGTTCAAGCCCTTTCGGGCATTGAAGTCAAAGAGCGCATTCCCGATAGTGTGCTCGAAGAGGCCGATGAGGTGGTAAACATAGACCTAACAGCCGAAGAACTGATCACCCGCCTCAAATCCGGGAAAATCTACCGCCCCGAGAAGATTCAATTGGCGTTGAACAACTTCTTCAAAACCGAGAACATCCTTCAACTGCGCGAACTGGCACTGAAAGAGGTGGCATTGCGTGTAGAGAAAAAGGTCGAAAGCGAAATCACCAATACCGGACAGAGTGTGCGCCATGAACGCTTTTTGGCCTGCATCAGCAGCCATGAACGGGCGCCAAGACGCATCATCCGCAAGGCCGCCCGACTGGCCATGCGATACAATACCTCCTTCGTGGCACTTTACGTGCAAACGCCTCACGAAAGCGTCGACCGGATCGACCTCGCCAGTCAGCGGCACCTGCTCAACCACTTCAAACTGGTGGCAGAGTTGGGAGGCGAGGTGGTGCAGGTACAATCGCGCAGCGTGCTCGATAGCATTGTGTCTGTTTGCAAGGAGAAGCAGATAACAACGGTCTGCATGGGTAGTCCGTCGTTTCGTTTCTGTATCATCACCTGCAAACTGTTGGGATATCGAAAGTTTATGAAAGAATTGGCACAAGCTAATATAGATTTGATTATACTTGCATAAAATTTGTGGTCTTATGAATATTAAAACAAAACTTTTTCTCGGCGTTGGTCTGTTGGCCGGGATGATAATTCTACTCGTATCGTTTTCTGTGATTAACCTGCAAGTACTTACAGCGACCGAGCCGGATAGCCCCGAGGCGATGCCTGCCCTCCAAAATGCTCTGTTATGGATATCGGTTACGGGAGGAATCTGTGTGTTGATCAGTCTGTTTTTGTTTGCTTGGTTGCCTCGCTCCATCGATAAGCCCATTAAAATGCTTACACGCGGTATTCTCGAAATAGCCAACCATAACTACGGAAAGCGTCTCGAACTGAAAAACAACGAGGAGTTTCGCGAGGTAGTCGACGGCTTTAACCGCATGGCTGAGCGTCTTACCGAGTACCGTGCCAGTACATTGGCCGACATTCTATCGTCCAAACAGTTTCTCGAGGCCATTGTCAATAGCATCGACGACCCTATTATCGGGTTGAACAAGGAGCACGAGATTCTCTTTATCAATAATGAGGCGCTCACGGTGCTTAACCTCAAGCGCGAGAACGTCATTCGTCATTCGGCCGAGGAGCTGTCGCTTAAGAACGATCTGCTGCGCCGCCTTACCCGCGAATTGCTTACTCCCGGACAGAAAAAAGAGCCTCTGAAGATTTATGCCGATAACAAAGAGAGTTATTTCCGGGCATCCTATATCCCGATTAGAAATACCGGAGATGATTCGGCCGAATCGTCCAGCTTGGGCGATGTGATCTTGCTGAAAAACATCACCGAGTTTACCGAACTCGACTCGGCCAAGACAACCTTCATCTCGACCATTTCGCACGAACTCAAAACACCGATCTCTGCCATCCTGATGAGTCTGCAACTACTCGAGGACAAGCGGGTGGGCGAGCTGAACGAAGAGCAGGAACAACTCTCGAAGAGTATGAGGGAGAGTAGCGAACGGCTGTTGAGCATCACAGGCGAGCTGCTCAACCTGACGCAAGTCGAGGCGGGCAAACTACAGATGATGCCCAAAATAACGAAACCGATCGAGCTCATTGATTACGCCATCAAGGCCAATCGCGTACAGGCTGATAAGTTTAATATTCAACTCGAGGTAGAGTATCCCGAAGGCAAGGTAAGCAAGCTGTTTGTCGATAGTGAGAAGATTGCGTGGGTGCTGACCAATTTGTTGAGCAACGCCATTCGATATTCGAAAGAGAACAGCCGTGTCATCATCGGTGCACAACAGGATGGCGAGTACATCGAACTGTTTGTGAAAGATTTCGGCAAAGGAATCGATCCGCGCTACCACCAAAGTATCTTTGATCGCTATTTCCGTGTGCCCGGCACCAAGGTACAGGGCAGTGGTTTGGGGCTCTCCATCTCAAAAGACTTTGTCGAAGCACATGGCGGCACACTGACTGTCGAGAGTGAGCTGGGCAAGGGCAGCCGCTTTGTGATGAGGCTTAAGGCTTAATAGCAAATGGTCGGAACCTTTAGGGCAAAGGTTCCGACCATTTGCCCCGAAGGTTCCGACCATTTTTGTTATCCTCTTTGTCTATCTGTTTACCTTAGTTAGTACGTTTATGGTTGTTGCGACGGGCATGAGAGGCGTTTTTGCGCTGATTAAATTCTTTTTTAAACTTATCGGCATTGCCCCTTTCTGTTTGATAGATCTTTGCAATTTGCTTGGGTGACAGTAATTTGCGGAACTCATTGTAATACTTCTCGCGGGTATCCAGAATCTTACGGCTTTGTGCAAACTGATCTTTGATCTGTTTCTCTATCTCGGCATCCGTCAGCGCGGGTTTCATAGCCGGTTTCCCTTGGTTGGCTTGTTCGCCTTGGTTTTCTGTGTTGCCGATCCGTGCGTGGCGGTTCATGGTGCGGCATTCGCGCAATGCTGTCAGGTAACGTGTATATACCGGTAGAAACTTTGCGGCTGTTGCATCATCGAGCATCAACACTTTGACCATCTGGTTGCCTTGCATCTCTATGATTTGCTCTTGCGTAGGGCGTGGCTTTTTGGTTTGGGCTTCTTTATTCTGAGCAGATAAAGTCATGGTGCTTCCTACGAGGATAGCGGCCAATAATACATACATAAACTTCTTCATAATTCTTGCGTTGTTAATTAATTGTTTGATTTATAAAAAGATCATTCTCAGAGAAGTTGACGAGCTCTTCCAACTCCTCATCCGAAAGTTCGTTAATCCATTTATCTGCCGGGTCGGCAGTTGTTTTGGTTTCAATGGCCAGCATCTGCGAAGGTGCTGCCGCATCGGGTTGGGTTTGTTCGGCAGACGGTGCGAAAAGTAGTCCCGTGAGTACAGCCGCCATTGCGATGGTTGCCGAAACAATCAGGTTTAGTTTCCGCTTGCGTTGTTGCTTCCCTACCGTCTGCGCGAGGATTTTTCGTTGCATTTGCTCAAAAAAATCGTCAGGAGTACGATAAGGGGTCTGTTTTCCTATATGGTCGAAGTCAAAATCTTTATTCATGTCATTATCGGTTTAAAATATATTCTTTGATCTTGTTCTTTGCATAGTGATAGTTCACCTTCAAGGTATCTACGGTGCTATTGAGAATCGAAGCAATCTCTTCGTATTTCAGCTCATCGTAATAGCGCAGATGAAAGACGATCCGTTGTTTCTCGGGCAAGGAAAGAATGGCTTCCTGAAACTTCACTGCCAATTCGTTCTCGTAATCAATGTATTCGGAGGCTTTGAGCTTCTCCATCAGCTCCTGCCGGGTCTCTTCTTCCGAAACAACCTCCTCTTTGCGCTTATTGAGCAACCGAACGCACTCGTTGGTGGCTATCCGGTAAATCCAGGTATGCAATGAACTCTCGTGTCGAAACTGATCCAGGTGACGGAATACGCGTATGAAGACTTCTTGCAGAATATCCTGCGCATCTTCGTGCGATACCACCATCCGCCGGATATATTGATATATCGGTTCCTGAAATTTGTTCATTAATAGCTTGAATCCTCGTTCGCGGTTCGAGGCACAAGCTTTGCGGATTTCATCTTCGTTTATCATCGATTTGTTTCTGAGCTTTGATGGTTAGAACGAATAAAGGGTGCGAAGTTAAATGAGAAACCTCGCTTTTTATATTTATTAAGATAAGCGTAAAAAGAGAAGTCGGGCAGAAAAGAAAAACCGTCGGAAATATATATCTTATAAAAATAGTTTCTACATTTGTAGCCGTTATGACGAAGTACATATTCTGTATATTATTGGGTACACTCTTATTGCTGGGCATTCAACTTGCTCCCGGTAAGGGTATGCAGAAAATACAGCCTGACACGACCATGGCTGGTATGGAATCTTGTACCGAATCTATACATTGCGCATCTGAAACGGTGGTTATTGAGCAATCATTTAATGAGAATCGTACCGTTAGAAATGAAAGATACACCTGCAAGACCGATAACGTGATTCTGGGGAATTCGTTTTCGCCACGGCACATGCCTCCTTCAAAGATTCTGAAAATTAACCCTACCTCCTTAACTGTTCGGATACTGAGCTTTTTAAATTCTCACCTTTCCTTAAAAAGCAGTACGGATTTTGTATCCGAACCTCATCTCATTAAATATTCATATCGATACTGTATCTATGCTTTAGGGCGTATGTTAGTTTAGTTGTTTTTCCAGTTCGTATACCGGAGGGCGCATGGATCTGTGCCCTTTGATATGGTTCGTGTTCATGTTTCTATGTTGAAATAGTATAGATTAAACCTATGGAATTCTTGCTGGATTTTATTCTTCACATCGATCAGTATATGATTAGTATGGTACAAAACTATCATGCTTGGGCGTATGTCCTGTTATTTGCCATCATCTTTTGCGAAACAGGATTGGTTGTCACCCCTTTTCTGCCGGGCGATTCGCTGCTTTTTGTAGCAGGAGCTATTGCTGCCTTGCCGGGTATGCCCATAGAAATTCATCTGCTTGTATTGATCTTATTTGTGGCGGCTGTACTGGGCGACTCGTCAAACTATGCCATCGGACATTATTTTGGGCGCAAACTCTTCCGGAATCCAAAGTCGAAGATATTCAAGCAAAGCCATCTGGACAAAACGCATGAGTTTTATAAGAAATATGGTGGAAAGACCATTATTCTTGCCCGCTTCATACCTGTAGTTCGCACGTTTGCACCCTTTGTCGCTGGCATGGGGAAAATGCATTATTACTATTTTATGTTATACAACCTGATCGGTGGTGCCGTATGGGTAACCGCCTTCTGCTATGCCGGCTACCTGTTTGGCGATCTGCCTGTTGTGCAAGCCAACCTGAAGTTGCTGATTGTAGCGATTATCTTTGTTTCGATTTTGCCTGCCGCCATCGAAGTGGCACGAGCGAAAATAAAGCCGTAGGAAGAAGCGGCGTATTAAACACCCGAATTTATTTCATATTAACTACCATAAAACCAGTTATTTTAAAATTAATTTAAAGTATTCACATTTATGAAAAATTCTTTTTTTAGTAGGTTTACCCCCAAAGAGCCTAAATTTTTTCCGTTATTGAAGCAGTTGTCCGAAGTACTGTGCGACGCGTCGATTGTTTTGATCGAAAGTTTACAGCATGACCAACCTACAGAAAGGTTTGATTATTACAAAAAAATCAAAGAGCTGGAACGTGAAGGAGACCGATTGACACACTTGATTTTCGACCAGTTGAGCACCACCTTTATTACCCCTTTTGATCGCGAAGACATTCACGATCTCGCTTCTTGTTTAGACGATGTCATTGATGGAATAAACAGCTCGGCAAAGCGTCTTGCTATTTACAACCCCCGTTTGATACCCGAAAGTGGGAGAGAGCTGAGCCGGCTTATCAACGAAGAAGCAGTTCTCATTTGCAAAGCCATGGACGAACTGGACATTTTCCGCAAGAACCCTACGAAGCTGCGCGAGTATTGTACCCGTCTGCACGATATAGAGAATCAGGCCGATGATGTATATGAGTTCTTTATAACGAAATTATTTGAAGAAGAAAAAGACTGTATCGAGCTCATCAAGCTGAAAGAGATTACGCTCGAACTGGAACGAACAACCGATGCAGCCGAACATGTAGGTAAGATACTGAAAAGCCTTATCGTGAAATACGCATAAAAACAGAGCAATATACATGGAACTATTAGTAACTATTATTATACTGGCTCTGATATTCGATTATATCAACGGCTTTCACGATGCGGCCAATTCGATAGCCACCATTGTGTCGACAAAGGTACTTACCCCTTTTCAAGCTGTGCTTTGGGCTGCCTTTTTTAATTTCGTTGCCTTCTTCATCGCCAAATACATTATTGGTGGTTTTGGTATTGCCAATACGGTGTCAAAGACTGTAATTGAACAATACATTACGCTACCCATCATCTTGGCAGGTATCATTGCTGCCATCGCCTGGAACTTGATAACCTGGTGGAAGGGTATCCCGTCTTCTTCCTCTCATACCCTCATCGGTGGATTTGCCGGAGCAGCCATTATGGCCAACGGCTTCGAAGCCATTCAGCTTAATATTATTCTGGTTATTGCAGCCTTTATTTTCTTGGCTCCCCTCATCGGAATGGTTATAGCCTTTGGCTTTACGCTGCTGTTGCTGAATATGTGCCGACGCCTACATCCGCATACGGCCGAAGTCTGGTTCAAGCGAATGCAATTGGTCTCTTCGGCCATGTTCAGTATCGGACACGGCTTGAATGATTCTCAGAAAGTAATGGGTATTATTGCGGCAGCCATGATAGCCGGGCACTCAATGGGATTGGGCATGGGTATTAACAACATCTCCGACCTGCCTGACTGGGTGGCATTCTCCTGCTTTACGGCCATTTCTCTCGGAACGATGTCCGGTGGATGGAAGATTGTGAAAACGATGGGTACGAAGATCACCAAAGTGACTCCTCTCGAAGGGGTGATTGCCGAAACGGCCGGTGCATTTACACTTTATATTACCGAAATGCTGAAAATACCCGTGAGTACTACACATACCATAACGGGAGCTATTATCGGTGTGGGGGCTACCAAACGCCTCTCGGCTGTTCGCTGGGGAGTCACCAAAAGCCTGATGACGGCTTGGGTATTGACCATTCCGGTGAGTGGGCTTCTGGCAGCAGGTATCTACTGCATCGTTTCTCTGTTTTTATAATAAATATTCGAAAAATCATACGCACCTACAGGATAGATGTCTCAATGGACGTTTAGGGTGCGTATGCTTGCTGAGCGTAGTGTTGCGATGTAGCGTCAACTATAGCTTGACCTACCTATATAAAAAAGAAAAACGCCCAGAGGTGGAAGCCCTCCAAACGTCTTATCTGTAAGTCTTTCGACTTGGTAGCGGGACCCGGGATTGAACCGGGGACCTCATGATTATGAATCATGCGCTCTAACCAGCTGAGCTATCCCGCCATCATTTCTCGATTGCGGGTGCAAAGATATAGGTTTTTCTGTAATCACCAAAACTTTTTGCGAAAAAACTCTCTATTCTGTTACAATTTTCATCCAAATAGCTCTTGCAAAGGTCGTTTTACGTATAGAAATAAGAATGTATAGAATAAAGTGATCGAATGATGGCGTGTAATCAGAAAAAAGTGTCTATCTTGGTGCACACAAAAGTTAATAAAGTAAATAAAGCTATGAAAAGAGAGAAAATACATTTGGAGTATCCTCTGAGTGCGACTTCTAAAAATATACTTTGGGCTGCTATCAGTACACCAACCGGGTTGGAAGATTGGTTTGCCGATAAAGTAGTTTCAGATGAGAAAAACGTTGTGTTTCATTGGGGAAAGACGGAAGAGAGAGAGGCTGAAATAATAGCCATACGCGCTTTTTCTTTTATTCGCTTCCATTGGTTGGACGATGATAACGAACGTGATTATTTCGAGTTGAAAATGAACTACAACGAGTTAACCGGCGACTTTGTTCTAGAAATTACCGACTTTACAGAGCCGGATGAAATGGACGATATGGAAGACCTGTGGAACTCGCAAGTAGCTAAATTAAGAAGAACTTGTGGTTTTTAGTTAACTTTCAGTCAAAAATTTCCTACGCTCCTTTTTTTGTGCTAATTTTGCATCTTAATCGCATGAACTTGATTATAAGATGCTACGCATAAAAAAACTAGATATATTTATCATAAAGAGTTTCTCGACACTCTTTATAGGCACATTTTTCATTTGTCTCTTTATCTTCATGATGCAGTTTCTGTGGAGATATGTGGACGAATTGGTGGGAAAAGGTCTTGAGATGAGCGTGTTGGCTCAGTTCTTCTTCTACTCGGCACTTAGCTTGGTTCCGGTGTCATTGCCATTGGCGGTATTGTTGGCATCGCTTATCACGTTCGGTAACTTCGGTGAGCGTTATGAGCTATTGGCCATGAAAGCAGCGGGTATCTCGTTGATCAAGATCATGCGTCCGTTGATTGTCTTTGTCTGCGTATTGGTTGGTATCTCCTTTTATTTCCAGAATGTAATCGGTCCGATAGCGCAGGTAAAATTGGGTACCTTATTGATTTCGATGAAACAGAAGTCGCCCGAGGTGGATATCCCCGAAGGGGTCTTTTACTCTGAAATACCCGGTTATAACCTGAAGGTCGATCATAAAGACCGTAAAACAGGTATGCTGTATGATGTGCTTATCTATAACTTGGCGGATGGTTTTGAGAATACACGTGTTATTTATGCCGACTCGGGTCGCCTTGAAATGACCTCTGATAAGCAGCACCTCTACCTGCACCTCTATAGCGGTGAACTATTCGAGAACCTGAAGAGCCAGAATATGAGTTCGCAGAATGTGCCTTATCGCCGCGAAACCTTCAAAGAGAAGCACTCCATCATTCAGTTTGATTCCGACTTCAACATGGCCGATGCCGGCATCATGGGTAGTCAGGCCTCGGCCAAAGACATGAAGGTGCTACAGACCTCAATCGACTCGATGGTAGTGCTGGGTGATAGTATCGGGCGTCAGTATTATAACGAAGCATCGACAGGTGCTTATCGCAAACAGACCGGATTGACAAAAGAAGACACCTTGAAAATAGAGACTGCTGCTATAGCATCCTATAATCTGGACAGTCTTTATCAAGCGGCAACCTTGATGCAAAAGCAACGCATCATCTCCTCGGCAGTGACTCGCGCCGAGAATCTGGCAAGTGATTATAGCTTTAAGAGTTTCTCTATGGAGTCAAATGATTATAGTATCCGCAAGCATCAAACCGAATGGCATAAAAAAATAACTATCTCCCTCTCTTGTCTGCTCTTTTTCTTTATCGGTGCACCTCTGGGAGGAATTATCCGAAAAGGTGGATTGGGTATGCCTGTCATCGTTTCGATATTGGTTTTTATCATCTACTACATCATTGATAATAGCGGTTATAAGATGGCTCGTGACGGCAAATGGATTGTATGGATGGGTATGTGGATGAGCTCTGCCGTATTGGCACCGTTGGGCGTATTTCTTACCTACAAATCCAACAAAGACTCTGTGGTGCTTAATGCCGATGCTTATGTTGCTTGGTTCAGGAAGGTTTCGGGTATTCGCAGTTTGCGTAACCTCTTCAAGAAAGAAGTAATCATTCACGATCCCGACTATTTGCGTATCCCTAACGAACTCACTGCACTCTCGGAAGATTGCCGTATGTATGCTCAAGCTCGCCGGTTGACGAAAGCGCCTAACTATTTCCGTCTTTGGATGGAGAGTGGCGAGGATCGCGATATCGTGCAGATCAACGATCGGTTGGAGCTGTTGGTTGAGCAACTCTCGAATGCCGAATCGATTACCTTGCTGAATGCGGTAAACCGATATCCAATCATACCCGTTGCGGCTCACTTACGCCCGTTTCACCAGCATTGGCTGAACATTTTAACAGGCTTAGTGGTTCCTATCGGACTCTTTTTCTATTTTAGAATCTGGGCATTTCGCATTCGCCTGAACAAAGATATGGAGCGGATTATCCAAAACAATGAAGAAATTAAATACATCATACAGACTAACATTAAATGATCATGGAAAAAATAAAATTGAATACAATAGAAGAGGCAATTGCCGAATTCAAAGAAGGCAATTTCGTTATTGTTGTTGACGACGAAGACCGTGAAAATGAGGGCGATTTCATTATCGCCGCCGAAAAGATAACTCCCGAGAAAGTAAACTTTATGATGACTCACGGTCGTGGTGTGCTTTGTGCACCCATCACCGAGGAGCGTTGTGCCGAACTGGAACTGGATATGCAGGTGTCTGCGAATACATCTATCTACGAAACACCGTTTACAGTGACGGTCGATTTGCTCGAAGGATGCACCACCGGTGTTTCTATGCACGACCGTGCAGCCACCATTCGTGCATTGGCCGACCCTACATTGCAACCCACTGCACTCGGACGCCCGGGACACGTGAATCCCCTGCGCGCCCGTTCGCGTGGTGTACTTCGCCGTGCCGGACATACCGAAGCAACCGTCGATCTGGCTCGCTTGGCAGGACTCTATCCGGCAGGTGCCTTGATCGAGATCATCAACGAAGATGGTACCATGGCTCGCCTTCCGCAACTGATTGAGGTTGCCCAACGTTTTGATATGAAAATAATCTCTATCAAAGACCTGATTGCCTATCGCTTGCGTATGGAATCGATTGTAGAGAAAGGGGTAGAGGTTGATATGCCTACACACCACGGACATTTCCGCTTGATTCCGTTCCGTCAGAAATCGAACGGCTTAGAGCACGTAGCTCTGATTAAAGGCGAATGGACCGAAGATGAATCGATTCTGGTACGCGTACATTCCTCTTGTGCTACCGGCGATATCTTCGGATCGTGCCGTTGCGAGTGTGGCGAGCAGCTTCACAAAGCCATGGAGATGATCAATGCAGCCGGCAAGGGTGTAATTGTATATATGAATCAAGAAGGCCGCGGTATCGGTCTGATGAATAAAATGGCTGCCTATAAACTTCAGGAAGAAGGTTACGATACGGTAGATGCTAATTTGCATTTAGGCTTTAATGCTGATGAACGCGATTATGGAGTGGGCGCGCAGATCTTGCGCGATTTGGGTGTGAAGAAAATGAAGTTGATCTCCAACAATCCGGTGAAGCGTATCGGTCTCGAAGGATATGGGCTGGAGATAACCGAAAACGTAGCCATCGAAATTAAACCTAACGAGTACAACGAGCGTTACTTAAAGACAAAAAAAGAACGAATGGGACATACGTTGCATTTCAATAAGTAAAATATCGAATTGCTTTTATATGTCAATTATTATAGCTTATTTTGCAACTAATATCACCAAATAACAATAAAAGAGATACAAAATGAACCAATTATCAGACCGTTTGAACAGTTTGTCTCCGTCAGAGACGCTGGCGATGTCGCAAAAGAGCGCTGAGCTAAAGGCACAGGGCATTGATGTAATTAACTTGAGTGTAGGAGAGCCCGATTTTAATACTCCCGAACACATCAAGGAGGCTGCTAAGAAGGCTATTGACGATAACTTCTCGCGCTACTCTCCGGTCCCGGGCTATCCCGGCTTACGTAATGCCATCGTAGAGAAACTTAAGAAAGAGAATGGTTTAGAGTATACAGCCACTCAAATCTCTTGTGCCAATGGTGCCAAGCAATCTGTTTGCAATGCGGTTTTGGCGTTGGTTAATGCAGGCGACGAAGTCATCATTCCGGCTCCCTACTGGGTAAGCTACCCCGAGATGGTGAAACTCGCCGAAGGTACTCCTGTGATTGTTTCGGCTGGTATTGAGCAAGACTTTAAGATCACTCCCGCTCAGCTCGAAGCGGCGATTACTCCTAAAACCAAAGCGATGATCCTCTGCTCTCCGTCCAATCCTACCGGATCGGTGTACAGCAAAGAAGAGTTGGCAGGTTTGTGCGAGGTATTGAACAAACATCCGCAAGTGATTGTGATTGCCGACGAAATCTACGAGCACATTAATTACATTGGCAAGCACCAAAGCATTGCCCAGTTCCCCGGTATGCAGGAACGTACGGTGATTGTAAACGGTGTGTCAAAAGCATATGCGATGACAGGCTGGAGAATTGGTTTCATTGCCGGCCCGCAGTGGTTGGTGAGCGCTTGCAATAAGTTGCAGGGACAATACACATCGGGTCCTTGTTCCGTATCGCAAAAGGCTGCCGAAGCGGCTTACACCGGCACCCAAGCTCCGGTCGAAGAGATGCGTGTCGCCTTCGAACGCCGTCGCAACCTGATTGTACAGTTGGCAAAGGAAGTTCCCGGATTTGAAGTAAACATGCCCGAAGGTGCTTTCTACCTTTTCCCTAAATGCGATTATTACTTCGGTAAGTCTGCCGGCGATCGTAAGATTGAGAATGCCGGCGATCTGGCTATGTATCTGCTCGAAGTGGGCCATGTAGCCTGTGTAGGCGGTGCTGCTTTTGGTGCTCCCGACTGCATCCGTATGAGCTATGCTACCAGTGATGAAAACATCGTAGAAGCCATTCGTCGTATCAAAGAGGCTTTGGCTAAATTGAACTAAAGACCATTAGGTCTATATATAAAAAAGGCTGCTTTCCGTAAGGAGAGCAGCCTTTTACTTTCTTTTGAGTCTGATTGAATTATTCAGCAGGGTGAATTGCTTCAGAAGGACAAACATCAGCGCAAGTACCGCAGTCAGTACATACGTCTGGGTTGATTACATAGATATCACCTTCAGAGATAGCTTCAACGGGACACTCGTCGATACAAGTTCCGCAAGCAATACAATCGTCATTAATTACGTAAGCCATTTTGTTATTATTTAAAATTATTAGTACTAATTTCTGAGACAAAAATACATGTTTTATTCATTACTTGGTATCAAACTCTCTTAAAATGCTTTAATTCGTATTCATTCTAAATAAGAAGGATGTTCTTCACTCATCGGTCATCTGTTAACGAAGTTTGCGCAATTGGTAGAATAAGATAAACTCCTGTATGATTGTGTTAACTTTCTACACCGGATAGCTTCTTTTTTATTACTTTTGCAGGAGATATAGTAAACAGATCATATAGTAAATAGTCACATGCCATTAAATTTGCCCGATAAGCTACCTGCGATAGAATTGCTCAAGGAAGAGAATATCTTCGTAATCGATAATTCGCGTGCCACGCAACAAGACATCCGTCCGTTGCGTATTGCGATTCTTAACCTCATGCCGTTGAAGATAACAACCGAAACCGACTTGGTACGCTTGCTTTCTAATACGCCTTTGCAGGTCGAGATATCCTTTATGAAACTCAAAAGCCATACCTCTAAGAATACGTCGGTCGAACACATGGAGACGTTCTACACCGATTTCGAAGAGATGTGCAACGATAAGTACGACGGTATGATTATTACCGGCGCACCGGTCGAGCAGATGGACTTCGAGGAGGTGGGGTATTGGGAGGAGATTACCAAAGTATTCAACTGGGCGCGTACGCACGTCACCTCTACGCTTTACATTTGTTGGGCGGCACAGGCGGGGCTTTACCACCACTACGGTGTGCCCAAGCATGCGTTGGAGCAGAAGATGTTCGGTATCTTCCGCCACCGTACGCTCGATCCGTTGCATCCCATTTTCCGCGGGTTCGACGATTTGTTCTACGTTCCCCACAGCCGTCATACCGAGGTACGCAAAGAGGATATACTGAAAGTGCCCGAACTGACCCTGCTCTCCGAGTCCGATGAATCGGGGGTGTACCTGGTGATGGCCCGCGGCGGACGCGAGTTCTTCGTGACCGGACACTCCGAATATTCTCCGCTCACACTCGATGCTGAGTACCGGCGCGATCTCGAAAAGGGCCTCCCGATAGAGGTTCCGTATCACTATTACCTCGATAACGATCCCGACAAAGGACCCGTAGTTTGCTGGCGCGGGCATGCCAACCTGCTGTTCTCGAACTGGCTCAACTACTTCGTTTATCAGGAAACTCCCTATAATATTGACGACATCAAATGATAAAGCAACGTAAAATAGAATTGCTGGCTCCGGCCAAGAACCTCGAGTGTGGCATCGAAGCCATCAACCACGGAGCCGATGCGGTGTACATCGGTGCGCCCAAGTTCGGCGCGCGTGCGGCAGCGGTCAACTCGCTCGAAGATATCGCCGCTCTCGTAGCCCACGCCCACCTGTATAATGCCCGCATCTACGTCACCATCAATACCATTCTCAAAGAAGAGGAGTTGAAGGAGACGGAAGAGATGATTCACGAGCTTTACCGCATCGGTGTCGATGCGCTGATTGTGCAAGACATGGGTATCACCACCCTCAACCTACCCCCCATCCCCCTGCACGCTAGTACGCAGATGGACAACCGCACGCCTGAGAAGGTTCGCTTCCTTGCCGATGCCGGATTCCGTCAGGTTGTGTTGGCGCGCGAACTTTCCCTACGCGAGATTCGGGGCATTCACACTGCCTGCCCCGAAGTGCCGCTCGAAATCTTTGTGCACGGTGCGCTTTGCGTGAGTTACAGCGGCCAGTGCTACGTCAGTCAGGCGTGCTTCAATCGCAGTGCCAACCGAGGATCTTGCGCACAGTTCTGCCGCATGCCTTTCAACCTGGTCGATGCCGACGGAAAGGTTATTGCCCAAGAGAAGCACCTCTTATCGCTCAAAGATCTCAATCAGATAGATGAACTCGAACAACTGCTCGATGCAGGCGCCTCTTCCTTTAAGATCGAAGGACGGTTGAAGGATGTTTCGTACGTCAAGAACGTTACGGCCGCCTATCGTCAGAAGCTCGACAGCATTCTGTCGCGCCGTCCGGAGTACGTGCGTGCCTCGTCGGGAACGACCCGTTTCGACTTTACACCGCAGCTCGACAAGAGCTTCAGCCGTGGTTTTACCTCTTACTTCCTTCACGGACGGGGAGGCGAAGTGGCTTCGTTCGATACGCCTAAATCGCTGGGCGAGGAGATGGGTACGATGAAAGAGGCACGGGGCAACTACCTTACCGTAGCCGGACTGAAGTCGTTCAACAACGGTGATGGCGTTTGCTACATCGACGAGCAAGGCAAGCTGCAGGGCTTCCGCATCAATCGGGTCGATGGCAACAAGCTCTATCCGCAGGAGATGCCTCGCATCAAACCGCGCACGGTGCTGTACCGTAACTTTGATCAGGAGTTTGAACGCTCGCTGGCACGTAAGTCCGCCGAACGGAAAATCGGCGTAGCCATGACGCTGGGAGAGACTGAAAACGGATTCTCGCTCGTACTCACCGATGAGGATGCCAACAGCGTGACCCTTGCTTTGCCGCGCGAGAAAGAGCCGGCTCGCACACCGCAAGCTGACAACCTGCGCACGCAACTGTCCAAACTCGGCAATACTCCCTTTGAGGCTACGCAGATCGATATTGACTGGACCGACAACTGGTTCCTGCCCGCTTCGGCGTTGGCCGACCTGCGCCGTCAGGCTGTCGACGAGTTATTGGCTGTGCGGCAAGCCAACTACCCGCGCGAGGTAGCGGTGCTTCAACCCACCACCCACGCGTTTCCGCAAACCACACTGACCTATCTGGGCAATGTGATGAATCCGCAAGCGGCCTCTTTCTATGCCGCCCACGGGGTACAATCCATTGCTCCGGCTTTCGAGAAAGAGCCCGTAGAGGATGCCGTACTGATGTTCTGCAAGCACTGCCTGCGCCATAGCATGGGTTGGTGTCCGATTCATCAGCGTCAGCGTTCGCCCTACAAAGAGCCTTACTATTTGGAGTCGACGGATGGCAAGCGTTACCGCCTGACGTTCGATTGTAAGAATTGCCAGATGAAAGTGAGTGCAGTATGAAAAACGATAGTCACCATAGCGTACACACAGGGCACAGAGGTTTTCGAGGCATAACCTCCGTGACTTCTGCATACGCTATGGTGAACACTCTTGCAGGCATACTCCTTGTTTTGCTGCTTACCGCCTGCCACTATCCGCTCCCCGATCTTTCGTCCGATACACTGACCGAGCATACCAAAGATTCGCTGACCTATCTCCACGAACGCCACTATACGTACAACACTAACTTTGAGGTACAAGCCGACTCGGTTGTGCTTGAACGCTTGCCGATCAAGGACTCCTTCTTCAGTCTTCACAAAGGCGATAGGGTCGTGGTGGCGGAGTTTGCTGTTCATCCGGCGGACAGTGTCGACAGCATTTGGGTGAAGCTGGCGCACACGCAAGAGGAGCAGGGCTGGGTGCGCGAGAAGGAGCTTATTCACTCTTTTGTGCCTACCGATAGCATTTCGCAGTTCATCTACCTTTTTAGCGATACCCATGCGTCGTACTTCGTGGTTATCTTCGCCCTGTTTGTGGGTGTGTATCTGTTTCGCGCTTTCAGGCGTAAGCAGTTGCAATTGGTCTATTTCAATGACATCGATAGCCTCTATCCGCTACTGCTCTGCCTACTGATGGCTTTCAGTGCTACGCTTTACGAGAGTATGCAGGTGTTCGTGCCCGATACGTGGCAGCACTTCTACTTCAATCCCACGCTGTCGCCTTTCAAGGTTCCGCTCGTGCTGTCTATCTTTCTGCTCAGTATCTGGTGTTTTATCGTACTGGTGCTTGCCGTGCTCGACGACCTGTTCCGGCAGCTCACCCCGGCAGCGGCGGTGTTTTATCTGCTGGGCTTGATGTCGTGCTGTATATTCTGTTATTTCTTCTTCATCCTGACCACGCACATCTACATCGGCTACCTCTTTCTCGGATGCTTTCTATGGCTGTTTGTAAGCCGCTTGCGCACACACAAAGGGTATATGTACCGTTGTGGCAACTGTGGAGGCAAGTTACGCGAGAAAGGTGTATGCCCACACTGCGGAGCTATCAACGAATAAACCATACGGATATCTGTCGGCTGCTGTGAACTATGCACACAAAAAAAGAGAGAAAGCCAACGAGCTTTCTCTCTTGATACGGTTCTGTCTCAACCTAATTCATGGTTGCGATAACAAATATGGAGTATAAAAGAGGAAAAGTCAAGCTTTTGCCTCTTTCTTTTTAGAATCGGCAGCGAATATCTATGCCCAATTGCATGGGGCGACCTCGCTGTTCGAACCCGTTGCCCATTGACTCGAAGTAGAATGCTTCGTACTTCTTGTCGAGCGCATTGCGCACCCAGAGAGCAATTGCTCCATTACCCTTCTCGAAGCTGACCCGTCCGTTGAGCGTGCCGTAGAAGGCTTGGCTGGCTGCATTGTTCTCCGTCCAGTAGATGCGTCCGGCTGCGTTGTAGTTGGCGTTGAGCTGTACGCGGTCCAGCCAGTAGCGCGGAGCCAGCGTAAACAGGTACTGTGCACCCAGATTGAAGGTGTGCTTGGGCACGAAAGGCACGTAGTTGCCGTTGTAGTTCTCTTTCTCTTGGAGCGTGCCGCTTGGATCTTTCTTATAAATGACATAATCAGTAAACGTTGCATACGTATATCCATAACTACCGCTTAGGCTTAGTGCATCGGTGAGGTTGGTGCGTAAGGCCGCTTCCATACCGTAACTACGGCTTTTGCCGGCATTCACCGTGGTGCGTCCTAGTCCGCTGGCAGCAAATTGCGCTACCTGTTGGTCGCGAGTGTCCATATAAAACGCAGCAAGATCGGCTTGCAGCTTTCCGTCCCAAAGGGTGAGGTGGCTTCCCACTTCGTAGTTCCAGGAGTATTCTGGTTTGTAGCTGATGGTAGCTTCAATCTCTTCGGCGGTAGGCTTAGTAGGGCGGGCCTGCATCAACTGTCCGCTGATAAGATCCGAGAACATCTGAATATTATACCCCCCCGAGCGGTATCCGCGACTGGCCGAGGCATAGATGTTGTTCAATCTGTCGAAGTTATATTTCAGGGCAAATTTAGGCAATAGTTGCAGATAATCGTTGGAGGCATTGCCGATGAACTCGGCGTTGCGAGCTCCGGGACGTCCCATCATGACGTAGTTTAGTGCAGCTGATGAGTTGTAGTCGATCTTTATCTTTTCGTAGTCGAGTCGCAACCCAACGGTAGCAGATAGCCCTTCGAAAAGTACATCGTTGAATACCGACTGATGAAAAAGGGCAGTACCCATGGACGGGGTGCCAAATTGTCCCGGGATGGGCATTGCGCTGTCGGTAAGCTTAATTTTTACCGGTGATTCTGCCATGGCCTGATCCATCAACTGTTGAATCATGCCGATGCCGTCTTTCTTGAACGTAACCGGTGCGTTCGTATCGAGCCATTGGTAGAATCCGAAAGCACCCGTCACCCAATCCCACCGGCGGTTGTTGCCACTGCTCTTGAAGGTTATTTCCTCGGTTAGTGTGTTTTGACGCTGCTTCTGTTCGAGCGTATAGGTATCGTCGCGCAAGAAGTCCTGATCGATGAACATCCGGTCTTTGAGGTGCTGAAATCCGGTGACCGAACTCAGCACGAACCCGTTGCCCTGATACTCGAGGTTCAATCCCGCATTGAGCAGGTTGCGGTAGTAACTGCTGGCATCGTTGTTGGTTATCTTGCCGATGTCGTCGGCGTGTCTCTCTGCCTTGGGGTTGGTGGCTCCGGTGTAGAAATACGGGTATCCGCCCTGATCGCTGTATTCGTAGCTCACGTTGAGGTCGAGCTTGAGGTTTTCGGTAGGTAGATAAATGCCGCGGAAGCGTCCGCCTGCCGCATTGATTTTGTCCACTCGCTTGCCCGTATCGCTGTGCTTGAAGAATCCGCCCGCATGCTCGTAGAACCCTCCGGTCGAGAATGCGAATTTATCCGACGAGCGGTGATAATGTGTCACCGATGCATTGTAGTTGTTGTACGTTCCTGCGCTCAGTCTCAGATCGGTTCCCTGATAGGTGAAGGGTGATTTGGTGTGTACTTTGATGAGTCCCCCCATCGTGTTGCGTCCGTAGAGCGTGCCCTGCGGTCCGCGAAGCACGTCGATACGCTCGATGTCGGAGTAGTTGAAGTCGAAAGCCGATTTGTCGATGTATGGCACATTGTCTACGTACAGCCCTACCGAAGGTGTGTTGATGCGCGACCCGATGCCGCGGATGTAGATGGCCGAGGTGAGCTTCGATCCGTAGTCGGGGATGAAGATATTGGGAACTACCGAGGTGAGGTCTTTGATCGATTTCACCTGATTGGCTTGCATGTCTTTTTGCGACAGCAGCGTCACGGCTGTGGGTTGTTGGCGTAGCTTGCGGTTCTCTTTGGGCGAGGCTATTACTACAATCTCTTCCACGTCTACCACTTTGAGGGTGTCTTTGGGAAGGTCTTCGGCCCATGCGCTTCCTGTCGCCAGAAGCGTAAGCCCAATAAGCAATGTGTTTCTTTTCATTGATTTATTCTTTTGTTTGCAAAGTAACAAGAAAAGTACGGGTTGCACAATCCTCATTTATTAGGATTATATACGATCGGCTTCAATGTATCCATTCATTACCGCGTAGATGGTTAGTCCCGACACCGACTTGATGCCGAGCTTCTCGGTGATGTTCTTGCGGTGAGTGATGACGGTGGTGAGACTGATATTTAGCTTGTCGGCAATCTCTTTGTTGATTAACCCTTTGGTTAGTAGTGCCAATACCTCTATCTCGCGGGCAGAGAGATCGTGCTCGCCCGTGCCCGAACCACCGTGCGGATGTCCGGTTGCGGTGGTGTGCTCGTTGTGGTGTGCATGCTGATGCAGTTTGAGAATATCCTTTACCAGTTGCTCTTCGGTTTGATAGATGTTGAGCGTCGGTACATTGGCCAGTTGCAACGGCTGACTCTCTCCGCCTGCTAACACAATGGTCTTGGGTCGGCGGGGCAGGAAGAAGGCCGTATGCTCTATGTAGATCTGTGCCGAGATGAAGTAGTGTGCATACATATCGGGCGTGTCGTCCATCAGCTCTGCGAAGCTGCTGAACGACCGTATTGTTGCCACCGGAATCATCCGTTCCAGAATACCGGTCAGTCCGATGGTCGTCAGTGTGTTAGGCTCTACGATAGCAATTTCGGGTGCGTGTTTCATGTTGTTATTTAGTTAAGTAAGTAGCTGCTGCTTCGGCACATCGCTCGCCGTCGATGCCTGCCGATACGATTCCTCCGGCATAACCGGCTCCTTCGCCGCAAGGGAATAGTCCGCTTAGGTCGACGTGTTGCAAGGTATCCTTATCGCGCACAATGCGTACGGGCGAGGAGGTACGTGTTTCTACGCCGATCATCACCGCCTCGTTGGTGAGGAAGCCGTGGCTCATTCGTCCGAACTGCTGGAAGCCTTGTTGCAGTCGACGGCTCACGAAGTCGGGCAAACAGAAGTGCAGCGGCGAAGAGATCAATCCCGGGCTGTACGATGTTTCGGGCAGGTCGTAGCTTAGTTTCTTGCGGGTGAAGTCGGTCATGCGCTGTGCCGGAGCCGTTTGGCGCATACCGCCCTGCAACCAGCTCTGCCGTTCCATCTCCTCCTGAAAGCGGAGTACCGAAAGCACGTCCCCTTGGGTAGCTCCCTCGCCGAGGGGGATGTCTTCGGGGCGCACCTCGACTACCATGCCGGAGTTGCTCCATTTCGATCCACGGTTCGAGGGCGACATACCGTTGACCACCACCTGCTCCGGGCCGCTTGCCGCAGGAACTACAAAGCCGCCGGGGCACATACAGAAGCTGTACACGCCGCGCTCCTCGACCTGAGTCACGAAGCTGTATTCGGCAGCAGGCAGAAACTCGCCACGCCCCTTGCTGCGGTGATACTGTATCTGGTCGATCAGCTCGGCGGGATGCTCCAGACGCACGCCTACGGCAATACCCTTGGGTTCCATCGCTACGTTGTGGTCAGCCAGCCAGCGGTACACATCGCGTGCCGAGTGTCCGGTAGCCAGAATTACCGGGCCGAGGAAGGTTTTGCCGGTGTTGGTTTCGATTCCTGCCACCTTGTTTTTGTCGATGATGAGGCTCTCCATCCGCGTTTCGAAGTGCACCTCGCCACCACAACCGATGATGGTGTTGCGCATATTCTCGATGACGCGCGGCAGCTTGTCGGTTCCGATATGCGGATGCGCATCGGCAAGGATAGCCGTCGAGGCTCCGTGCTGACAGAATACGTGCATGATCTTGTCCGTATTGCCGCGCTTCTTGCTCCTTGTGTAGAGTTTTCCGTCCGAGTATGCGCCGGCACCGCCCTCTCCGAAGCTGTAGTTCGATTCGGGGTTCACGCTGTGCTCGCGGCTGATGAGCGCAAGGTCTTTCTTGCGTTCGCGCACATCTTTGCCTCGCTCCACCACCACGGGGCGCAGACCGAGTTCGATCAGGCGCAGGGCGGCAAACAGTCCGCCGGGTCCGGCACCGACCACAATCACTTGCGGCTTGCCCTCGACGTTGGGATATACGGTTTGGGGATACTCGTCGTCGGTAGGGGTTTCGTTCAGATAAACACGCACTTTCAGGTTCACGTAGATGATGCGTTGGCGCGCATCGATGCTTCGTTTCAGTACCCGAATGGCGGTAATCTCTTTGGGGTCGATCCCTTTTTCTTTGCCTAAGTAAGTTTTCAGGGTTTGCTCCTGAGCTGCAATCTCGGGGAGAATGCGTAGTTGGTATTCTTGTATCATACGTTCACCACAGAGGACACAGAGGTCACAGAGTGTTTTTGTTTTTAATGTTTATACTATAAAACGTTTAATGCCATGTCTCAAACTCGGTACGTTGAAGTTGAGAAGCAGGCCATAATTGATTTTGCTGAGCTTCATGTAAGTGAGGATTTGGGCAGCGTGTACCGGCAAGAGCTGTTCCACGCTTTTCAGCTCGATGATTAATTGGTTATCGACCAGTAGGTCAATCCTGTAACCATCATCCAGTATCATCTCTTTATAATGAATAGGGAGTTTCTTCTGACGCTCTATGATGATACCGTGTTCTTTGAGCTCCTGAAACAGACAGGCTTCGTAGATACTCTCTAATAAACCGGCTCCTAATTGAGTATGTACCTCAAAGGCTAATCCGAGTACCTTGTTCGTCAGTTCATTTATTTCTCTCATATCTCCTTGTTTTACTTATTATACCCTCTGTGCCCTCTGTGTCCTCTGTGGTGAAGTCATCCGAACAGCGCCCTGAAAGCCTCTTCAACTTTCCGCACCGGCACCAGTTCGATCTTCATCTTCTTCGTATCAACTCCTTGCAGGTTGTGCTTGGGCAAGATAATCCGTTTAAATCCCAGCTTCTCTGCCTCGCCAATGCGCTGCTCAATGCGATTCACCGGACGGATCTCGCCCGATAGCCCGATCTCTCCCGCCATGCAAATGCCCGGCTCGATGGCGGCATCCATGTTCGACGAAAGAATGGCACTGATTACGGCGAGGTCGATGGCAGGGTCGTTCACCTTCAGTCCGCCGGCAATGTTGAGGAATACATCCTTCTGTGCCAGCTTAAAACCGACCCGCTTTTCGAGCACGGCGAGCAACATATTCATGCGTCGCAGGTCGAAGCCGGTTGCCGAACGTTGCGGATTGCCGTACACAGCCGAGCTGACCAGTGCCTGCGTCTCGATTAGAAACGGGCGTACGCCTTCGATGGCCGAGGCGATGGCGACACCGCTCATGCCTTCGTGGTCTTGCGACAGCAGCAGTTCGGATGGGTTACTCACTTGCCGCAGCCCGTCTTGCCGCATCTCGTAGATGCCCAGCTCGGCCGTACTGCCGAAGCGGTTCTTGATGCTGCGCAAGATGCGGTATAGGTGGTGCTGATCGCCTTCGAACTGCAACACCGTGTCTACGATGTGTTCCAGTACCTTGGGGCCGGCAATGCTTCCTTCCTTATTAATATGTCCGATCAGCAGCACGGCGGTATGCGTCTCCTTGGCAAACCGCAGAATCGATGCCGCACATTCGCGCACCTGAGCGATGCTTCCGGGCGACGATTCGATGCTCTCGGTCGAGATGGTCTGTATCGAGTCGATAATAATCAGGTCGGGGGTGGTATTCTTGATGTGTACGTAAATCTGTTCGAGCGATGTTTCGCAAACAATGAGGCAGTTGCCGTGGTGCTGCGCTTGCAGACGGTCGGCACGCAGTTTCAATTGTCGGGCACTCTCTTCGCCCGAGATATACAGAATACGCTTCTCGGGTATGCGCAAGATGGTTTGCAACACCAAGGTCGATTTGCCGATGCCCGGCTCGCCGCCGATCAGCACCAGAGAACCTTGCACCAGTCCGCCGCCGAGTACACGGTTCAGCTCCTCGTCGTGCAGGTCGATGCGCGGTTCGTCGTCCGCTTCAATCTCGTTGAGGGTGATGGGTTTGGGCTTGGCCGTTTCGATGCCCGATACGGGACGCTTGTTCGGTACTTCTTTGCGCACGATCTCTTCTACGTACGTATTCCATTCTCCGCACGAGAGGCATTTGCCCACCCACTTGGGCGAATCTTGTCCGCAGTTACTGCATACATAAACGGTTTTCTCTTTGGCCATGGAGGGATCAATTTGATAAATAGCCTCCAAAAGTACTTAATTTCTCCTATTCTACCATCATGATCGGTGAGATAACTGCCGATGAGTGAGTAAATAACCTCCGATCTGCCGGGTAAAAGGAAAAAGGGTCGGAACCTTTGCCCCGAATGGTCGGAACCTTTAGGTACGATGCTCCGATGCGTTGAACTTACGGTATGCTAATCTCTCCGGCTATCGACCGGCTCATGCGTTCGCGTACCTCTTCGGGTGCATAGCCATGCCCCAGGAGGAACATCAACTTGGTGACGGCCGATTCGGTAGTACTGTCGTATCCGCTCACCACGCCTGCCTGTAGCAACTGATAGCCAGTTTCGTATCGCTCCATCTCGACCATTCCCGCTTTGCATTGGGTGATGTTGACGATGACGATGCCCCGTTCGCTGGCTTCGCGAAGCAGTCGGGCGAACCAAACCTTGCGCGGTGCATTGCCCGAACCATAGGTTTCGAGCACTACGGCCTTCAATCCGTCGATGGAGAGCGTGGCGGCTACCACATTCTCGTGAATGCCGGGAAAGAGTTTGAGCACGGCAATGTTGGTATCTAATAGGTAATGAGGGGTAAGTACCTGACTGTCGTTGGCGGCATGGGTGACGGCGGGGTTGTATTTGATATGAATACCCGCCTCGGCCAGCAGCGGATAGTTGAACGAGCGAAAGGCGTTGAAGTTCTCGGCATTCATCTTCGTGGTGCGGTTGCCCCGCATGAGGTGATTCTCGAAGAAGATGCACACCTCGGGCACGAGCGGATGTCCGCCCGTATCGACTGCAGCGGCAATCTCGATGCTGGTCATCAGGTTTTCCTTGCCGTCGGTACGGAGCACGCCGATGGGAAGCTGCGACCCGGTAAGAATGACCGGCTTGTTCAGCCCCTCGAGCATGAAGCTCAATGCCGAGGCTGTATAAGCCATGGTATCGGTGCCATGCAATATGACGAAGCCGGTGTAGCGCTCGTAGTTGTCGAAGATGATGCGTACCAACTTGCGCCATGCTTCGGGCTCCATGTCCGAAGAGTCCATTGGCGGGTCGAACTGGAGAGAGTCGATGGTAAAGGTGAACTTCTGAAGTTCGGGTATATGTTTTTGCAACTGCTCGAAGTTGAAGCTCTCGAGCGCACCGGTTTCGGCATTTTCAATCATTCCAATGGTTCCACCGGTGTATATTAACAATACGGAAGCATTTAAGGCAGTCATACTCGTTGTTTTTGCAGATGTTTTTTGCAAAGATAGATATATATCTGATAGTTCATAACAAAATGTCAAAAAAGTGTGTGCCCGTCTCGGTGAATGTTTGCGCGGTGATAATCTTTTTATCAGAAATTAATCGTAAAAAGTGATAGTTTGAATGATTTTATTGTTACTTTTGCGACATCTTATCAAAACACCGATAGAAACCAGGACTATGATGCAGTACTATCCACATACAGTCACATCCATGTGCTCAATGACCATGACCCTTTGGGGTTGATGGATAGTATTTGTGTTTCTACGTGATTCACGCTTACGGAAGGTAAGCAATAAACATTTTCAAGTCATCTTATTTAAAAACATAGAACCATTGCCCGGCAAAGGGGAAGTGGTATTAAATTTATATCTGCAATGAAAGTAATGAAATTCGGCGGAACATCCGTAGGTTCCGTGAACAGCATTTTGAGCGTAAAGAAAATCGTTGAGTCGGCACAAGAACCGGTCATCGTCATTGTTTCTGCCTTGGGTGGCATCACCGATAAACTAATCAATACCTCGAAGATGGCGGCAGCCGGAGACGCGGCTTACGAAGCTGAGTTCCGCGAGATCGTATACCGTCACGTAGAGATGGTCAAGGAGGTGATTCCGGCAGGAGAGGAGCAAACCGCACTGCAACGTCAGGTGGGCGAACTGCTCAACGAGCTGAAAGACATCTTTCAGGGTATCTACCTGATTAAAGACCTTTCGGCCAAGACATCCGATACGATTGTGAGCTATGGCGAGCGGTTATCGTCGATCATTGTGGCGTGTCTTATCAAGGATGCCCGGTGGTTCGATTCGCGCAGCTTCATCAAAACAGAGTCGAAGCATACCAAGCATACGCTCGACAAGGAGCTGACCAACCAATTGATAAAGAAAACCTTCCGTGATATTCCGCAGGTGTCGCTCGTGCCGGGCTTCATCTCGTCGGACAAGCTGACGGGCGACGTCACAAACCTCGGACGTGGCGGTTCGGACTATACCGCAGCCATTATTGCTGCTGCACTGGATGCCGACAGCCTTGAGATTTGGACCGATGTAGACGGCTTCATGACCGCCGATCCGCGCGTTATCTCTACCGCCTATACCATCAGCGAACTGAGCTACGTTGAGGCGATGGAGCTGTGTAACTTCGGTGCCAAGGTGGTGTATCCGCCTACCATCTATCCGGTGTGCCATAAGAACATCCCGATCCTTATCAAGAATACCTTCAACCCAGAAGGAGCCGGAACGGTGATTAAGAAAACTGTCGATAGCTCTCGTTGCAAGGCGATCAAGGGTATTTCGTCGATCAACGACACGAGCCTGATTACCGTGCAGGGACTCGGTATGGTGGGCGTGATCGGGGTTAACTACCGCATCTTTAAGGCATTGGCCAAGAATGGCATCAGTGTGTTCTTGGTGTCGCAGGCCTCGTCGGAAAACAGTACCTCGATCGGTGTGCGCAATGCCGATGCCGATCTGGCGTGCGAGATGCTCAACGAGGAGTTCGAGAAAGAGATCGAGATGGGAGAGATATCGCCCATACTCGCCGAGAAGAATCTGGCTACGGTAGCCATCGTAGGCGAGAATATGAAGCATACGCCCGGCATTGCCGGCAAGCTGTTCGGAACGCTGGGGCGCAACGGTATCAACGTCATCGCCTGTGCGCAGGGGGCTTCGGAGACGAACATCTCGTTCGTGGTCGATAGCAAGTCGTTGCGCAAGTCGCTCAACGTTATTCACGATTCGTTCTTCCTCTCCGAGTATCAGGTACTGAACCTCTTCATCTGCGGAGTGGGTACGGTAGGGGGCAGCCTGATCGAACAGATTCGCCAGCAACAACAGAAACTCAAGCAGGAGAACGGGCTGAAGCTGCACGTGGTCGGTATCGCCGATGCCGAGCGCGCCATGTTCAGCCGTGCCGGATTCGATCTGGCCAACTACCGCGAAGAGCTTAAAGAGAAGGGCGAACCGAGCACCATCGAAACCCTGCGCGACGAGATTATCGGCATGAACATCTTCAATTCCGTATTCGTAGACTGTACCGCCAGTGCAGGCGTGGCATCGCTCTATAAGGAGCTGCTCGACCACAACGTGTCGGTCGTAGCTGCCAATAAGATTGCCGCCTCGTCGGCCTATGACAACTACCGCGAACTCAAACAGATTGCCCGCCTGCGCGGTGTCAAGTTCCTGTTCGAGACCAATGTAGGAGCGGGATTGCCCATCATCAACACCATCAACGACCTGATTCATAGCGGCGACAAGATCTTGAAGATCGAAGCCGTGCTGTCGGGCACACTCAACTACATCTTCAATAAGATCAGTGCCGACATCCCCTTCAGCCGCACCATCAAGATGGCGCAGGAAGAGCGTTACTCGGAGCCCGATCCACGTATCGACCTAAGCGGTAAGGACGTGATCCGCAAGCTCGTGATCTTGGCGCGTGAGGCCGGATACCGCCTCGAACAGGAGGATGTGGAGAAGAATCTCTTCGTGCCTGCCGACTTCTTCGAGGGTACACTCGATGCCTTCTGGCAGCGTGTGCCCAGCCTCGATGCCGACTTCGAAGCCCGCCGCCAAGTGCTCGAAAGCGAACACAAACACTGGCGGTTCGTGGCGAAGCTGGAGAATGGAAAAGCCTCGGTCGGCTTGCAGGAGGTAGACCGCAACCATCCGTTCTACGGACTGGAGGGAAGCAACAACATCATTCTGCTGACCACCGAACGCTATAAAGAGTACCCGATGATGATTCAGGGATACGGTGCCGGAGCCGGAGTGACGGCCGCGGGCGTATTTGCCGACATCATGAGTATTGCCAATGTGTAACTAAATCGAACGTGAATGAAACATATCATTATTCTCGGTGACGGAATGGCCGACTGGCCTGTTCCGTCGCTGGGCAACCAAACCCTGTTGCAACACGCCCACACGCCGAACATGGATCGGCTGGCGCGGCTGGGACGCAACGGGATGCTCACCACCGTAGCCCCCGGCTTTCACCCCGGTAGCGAGGTAGCCAATCTGTCGGTGCTGGGCTACGACCTGCCTACGGTGTACGAAGGACGCGGCCCGCTCGAAGCCGCCAGCATCGGTGTGGAGCTGCAACCGGGCGAGATGGCCATGCGCTGCAACCTCGTCTGCATCGAAGGCGAGCTACTCAAGAACCACTCTGCCGGACACATCACCACCGCAGAGGCAGACATCCTCATCCGATACTTGCAAGAAGAGTTGGGCGACGACCGCGTGCGCTTCCACACCGGTGTGCAGTACCGCCACCTGCTGGTCGTTAAAGGCGGCAACAAACAGCTCGACTGCACCCCGCCCCACGATGTGCCGTTGAAACCCTTCGCCCCGCTGATGGTTAAACCCCTTGCGAGCGAGGCCGAAGAGACTGCCGCGTGCATCAACGACCTCATCCTGCGCTCGCAAGCGCTGCTCGCCAACCACCCCGTCAACCTTGCGCGTGTGGCGGCAGGCAAAGACCCTGCCAACAGCATCTGGCCGTGGAGTCCCGGCTACCGTCCGCAGATGGTGCGCCTGAGCGAAACCTTTCCGCAGATCAAGCGCGGTGCGGTGATCTCGGCTGTCGATCTCATCAACGGAATCGGCGTGTATGCCGGTCTGCGACGCATCGACGTAGAGGGTGCTACGGGATTGTATGACACCAACTACGAGAACAAGCTCGCCGCCGCCCTCGATGCCCTGCGCACCGACGACTTTGTGTACCTGCACATCGAGGCTAGCGACGAGGCGGGACATGAAGGCGACATCGACCTGAAGCTGCGCACCATCGAGAACCTCGACCGACGCATCGTAGGGCCGCTGCTCGATGCCCTCACCCAATGGAGCGAACCTGTGGCCGTGGCCCTGCTGCCCGACCATCCTACGCCCTGCGCCCTGCGCACGCATACGTCCGACCCTGTGCCCTTCGCCCTCTGGCATCCCGGCATCGAGCCCGACGAGGTGCAGACCTACGACGAACTTGCCGCGCGCAACGGAGCGTGCGGATGGCTGAAAGAGGCCGAATTTATCAACCTATTCATCAACAACGAATAACAACCTCTACTCCTCATGAACTACTACAGCACCAACCACCAAGCCCCCATCGCCTCGCTCAGAGAAGCAGTGGTCAAGGGATTGGCTTCCGATAAGGGGCTATTCATGCCCACAACGATCAAACCCCTGCCACAGGAGTTTTTCGACACGATCGACACCCTCTCGTTTCAAGAGATAGCCTGCCGCGTGGCGGATGCCTTCTTTGGCGACGACCTGCCCGAAGAGACCCTGCGCGAGATCGTCTGCGATACCCTTTCGTTCGACGTGCCCCTCGTACCCGTCACCCACCGCATCTACGCCCTCGAACTCTTTCACGGGCCTACGCTGGCGTTCAAAGACGTCGGGGCGCGCTTCATGGCGCGGTTGCTGGGCTACTATATTAAGAAGGAGGGACAGACGAAGGTCAACGTCCTCGCCGCCACCTCGGGCGATACGGGCAGTGCCGTTGCCAACGGGTTTCTGGGCGTAGAGGGCATCCACGTCTACGTGCTTTACCCCAAGGGGAAGGTGAGCGAGATACAGGAGAAGCAGTTCGCCACGCTGGGGCAGAACATTACGGCGTTGGAGGTCGACGGCACGTTCGACGACTGTCAGGCACTCGTCAAGTCCGCCTTCATGGATGCCGAGCTCAACGAACACCTGCTGCTCACCAGTGCCAACTCCATCAACGTGGCGCGCTTCCTGCCGCAGGCCTTCTATTACTTCTACGCCTACGCGCAGCTCAAACGGTTGGGAAAGGCGGAGAACGTCGTATTCAGCGTGCCCAGCGGCAACTTCGGCAACCTCACCGCCGGGCTCTTTGCCCGCCGCATGGGGCTTCCGGTCAAACGGTTCATCGCTGCCAACAACCGCAACGACATCTTCTACCAATACCTGCATACGGGCGAGTACCGCCCCCGTGCCTCGGTGACGACCGTTGCCAATGCCATGGACGTAGGCGACCCGAGCAATTTTGCCCGCGTGCTGGCACTCTACGAGGGTTCGCACGAAGCCATCCGAGCCGACGTCAGCGGCGAAACCTATACCGACGAGCAGATCTGCCACACGGTGAAAGAGACGTGGGAGCTCTTCGGCTACCTGCTCGACCCCCACGGAGCGTGCGCCTATCGGGCGCTGCAACACGATTTGCGGTCGGGCGAGACGGGCGTACTGCTCGAAACGGCACACCCCGCCAAGTTCCTCGAAACGGTCGAGGGCATCATCGGGGAGCCCGTTGCCGTGCCCGAAAAGCTGCAAGCCTTCCTTGGGCGCGAGAAGCAGAGCGTGCCGCTCTCGAAGGCGTTTGCCGACTTCAAACAGTATTTGCTGGCGCGTTGAGGGGAGATGCATCCGCAGTTGGCAGATTCTCTTTCTTAAACAAACTCAGGTAGGAGCTGCGATGCTCCTACCATCAGCCTTAGGGTGAGGTAGGATCACCTATACCTTGATGTACCATCACCCTTACCTTGATGGTACATCAGTCCTACCCTTTTCTATCCCCCCTGTACAGATAGCTGTAGAGGGGGGATAGCTTTTTTTAGGGTGATGGTTAAAATGTTCTACAAAAACGGTTGGGTAGAAGATCGATCTGTTATCGAGGAGATGAGGCTTAACGCCCCTCGTCGTGCGTCTGAAAGAGAAGATAATAGCCCGTAGCGCAGATGGTGAGCTGCGTTTGGGTCGACTCGTTGAGTGTGCCCTGCCACCAGCGGTCGAAGTCGCTGAGGGGATAGATCAGCCCTTCGCTCCGCAGCCCCGTAGCTCCGAAGTTGAAGAGAGACACCTGCTGCCCCGGGTGCGAGGCAAATGTGCGCGTGCCGCAGGCGGGGGTGAAGATGCCGTAGTCGGTCACCATCACCACTTCGAGCCCCTGACGGCTATACTCCATCAGCAGACTGATGTTGCCCAGCGTATGATCCTCGCGCTTGCCCGTAGCACCGAGGATGGCGATGCGCCTCATCCCCCGTTCGTGCAGAAAAGCAATCGCCTTCGTCTGGTCGTTCGTCTCCTGATCGGCTACGGGGTGAAAGAACCCCTCCGCTGCCGCGCGGTACTCAACGGAAAGCGAGTCGCCATCGCCTACAATGGCATCGGGACGGAAGCCGCGAGCCAGGTATTCGTTTGCCGCCCCGTCGCAACACACCACGTAGGGGGCATTGTGCAAGATGGCCAGCGGAGTGGCGTGGGTCGGGAAATCGCCGTTGGCAAGCACCACGGCATCGAAGTCGGAGGTAGTTTTCATATCATCAATCGTTTCCATTTGTAATAACCGAACAGGGCAATAACCGCATACAGCCCGTAGAGCGTGGCGGTGAAGGGCAGCTCTTTGTAGAAGTAGAGGCCGCAGCACACCACGTCGACCGCTATCCAGACCACCCACTGCTCAAGGTATTTCTGTGCCAGCATCCACATTCCGACGATGCTCAGGGCGGTGGTGAACGAGTCGAGCCACGGCACGGTGCTGTCGGTAAAGTCGATCAGCAGCCACGCGATGGCGAAGAAGGAGGCCGCGAACACCCCCGTCAGCGGCAAGTAGCGGCGCAGGGGCATACGCGTGATGGGCAGTTGTTGCGATGCCCGGTGCCCGTATCGCCATCGCCACCAGCCGTACACGGCCGCCAGCAGATAGTAAACGTTGATGCCTACATCGGCATACAGCCCGGCATCGTAGTAAACGAAGAGGTAGATGGCAGGCATCACCATCCCCGCTATCCAGAGATGGATGCTGGCGCGGTATTCGAGCCAGAGGTAGACGAGGCCGACGAGCGTGCCGATTATTTCGAGGTAATTCATCCGGTTGTTTCGTTCTTTTGTTTCATTCAGATCATCATCCGCACGGGAACTTCCCCGTGCGGGAAGCACTTAGAAGCGCAGCGTGAGGTGTGCCAGCACGTTCGTTCCCGCCATCGGGTAGAAGCGTGGGTCGTACTCAAATACGGGCGCTGCTCCGCTCATGTCGACACTCGTCTGCGAATATCCGTTGGTTTCGTAGCGCGTGTTGAAGAGGTTGTACACGCTCGCTCCCAGCGTGACGGCCTTGACCGAGCGCAGGGCGAAGGTGTAGCTCGCGTGCAGGTGGCTCACGCAGTAGGCGTCGAGCGAGTTTTCGCGGATGCCGAAGTTGTCGAGGTACTGGCGGCTGACGTATTGCGTTTGCAGCGACGCGCTCCATCCCTTGTGCGAGAAGCCGATGTTGCTGTTGGCCATGAGCGAGGGCGAGAGGGCGATGGGGGTGTTGCCGCGCTCGAAGGGGTGCGACGTCCAGTCTTTATCAGATACGTAGCCCACGTAGTTTTTGATGCGGTTCTTGCTCCACGTCGCGTTCACGTCCCACCGCAGAAAGTCGGTAAGGCGCGCACCGAGCGATGCTTCGATGCCCATGCGGTAGCTGTCTTTCACGTTCTCGGCCAGGGGCTCGCCAATCTCGTTGACGTTTCCGTTGAGCACCAGTTGGTCGGTATAGTCCATGTAATACAGGTTGAGGCCTGCGTTGAAGCGGGGTGTGCGGAAGCTGTATCCCACCTCGTAGTCGAACATTTTCTCGGGGCGGGGGCGTTCGTCGAAGTGTCCGTCGGTGTAGTTGTTGCGCGTAGGCTCTTTCTGTGCCACGGCAAAGGAGGCATAGGCGCTGTGTGCCGGAGCGATTTGCCAGAACAGTCCCGCCTTGGGGTTGAAGAATCCGAAGGGCTCGTCGACGTTGAGCACCTGCATCTGTGCAGGGTCGGCAGTCCAGTCCCACTTATCGTTTGTGCCCTCGATGCGGTAATCGATGTAGCGGTATTGCAGGTCGGCATAGGCACTCAGGGCATCGGTGATGCGGTAGTTGGCCTTGGCGTATAGGTTGGCGTCGACCTTGCTGCCGGTGTTGCGGTAGTACTCATGGTCGGGGTCGAGGTTGCCGATGTAGTTCTTCACCCAGATCACCTGTCCGTAGTGGTCGTTGCTGTAATAGTTGGCACCGCCTCCGAGCGAGGCCGTCAGTCGGTCGTTGTTGTAGTTGACCGAGAAGATGCCGCCGCCGAATCCGCTGTCGACCATCTTCTTGCGCACCAGGTCCGCCTTCTTGACGAGTGTCTGCCCGTCGGGCGTTCCGTCTCCATCCGTGTCGTTGGTCTGGTAGAAGGGTTTGAGTCCGTACTCCTTCAGTGTGCGTTGGTTCTTATACTCCTGATAGAAGCCCGATCCGTCGGTATAGTGCAGTGCCGCGTTCACGCTCCAAGCAGGCGAGAACGTGTGCGACAGGTGCAGTTGATAATGCGTCTGCCGGTAGTTGTCCGTCTGGTCGTTGTAGAATCCGACGGGCACCTCTATATCATTTCCTTTCGCGTCTTTCCCGGGCACGGTAATCTCTCCGCTGGGATTGTACGTGCGGTTGTCCTCCAGTTGTTCGCGGCTGATGCCGTTCCAGGCGTGGTACGTCTTCTCGTTTCCGCCGAAGGTGATGAATTTCAGCGTGGTGCGTTCGCCGTAGTATCCGCCTTGCACGAAGTACGACTTCATGTCTGCCCACGCACGGTCGCGATACCCGTCGCTCTGTATGTTCGACACCCGGGCATCAAACGCCCAGCGTCCGCCGATGAGTCCCGAACCCACTTTGACCGTCTCTTTATGGGTGTTGAACGATCCGTACGACCCCGATACCTCGGCATAGGGAGTCGAAGGAATGCCCTGCGTGCGCATATTGATCGATGCCCCGAAGGCTCCCGAACCGTTGGTCGAGGTGCCTGCCCCCCGCTGAATCTGCATATCCTCGAGTGATGAGGCAAAGTCGGGCGTGTTCACCCAGAAGATCGAGTGGCTCTCGGCATCGTTCATCGGAATACCGTTGGCGGTGATATTGATGCGTGTGGCATCGGTTCCGCGCACGCGAATACCGGTATATCCGATACCCGCCCCGGCATCGCTGGTGGTAAGTACCGATGGAGTGGAGGAGAGCAGGAACGGAATGTCCTGTCCGAAGTTCTGTTTACGGATCGTCTCTTTGGATACATTGCTGAAGGCGATGGGTGTACGTGCGCCTGCCCGGGTCGAAACGACCTCTACCTCTTGCAGGTTGACGATGCGCAAACTGTCTTTTTCATGGATACGTGTCTCTTTTGCACCCGTCTGCGCATAGGCAGAGGCGCAGGTTGCCAACACGATGGCTACCGTTACTACATTCTTTTTCATCTTGTTTATTTATTCGTTCTCTACGCCGGCATTACCCGGTTCAGGTTCTATGGGTATGTTCTCAGCCCGTCATGTTAAGGCACCCCTATCTGTGATATGAGCTGCAAAAATAGCTGTTTTTGGCGAGGAGTGCAAGAAATATTTGGTATTTAGCCAAAACGTTGTAGCTTTGCAAACTCTAAATTCAATATGATATACTTATGCAAATAACCGAAACCATCGTTGCCCCCGAGGGCCTCGATAAATTATCCGTATTTACTCAACAACTATTCGACTTCGGCATTACGGCCGGCGGGCGTATATTGGGCGCTATTATTGTATTTGTAGTAGGCCGTTTCCTTATCTCGATTGTGAAGCGATTTATTAATCGCCTGATGGAGAAACGTAAGGTCGAAATCAGTGTGAAAACATTCGTTCAGAGCTTGGTCAGTATCCTGCTTAACGTTCTGCTGGTTGTAGCAGTGATCGGAAAGCTGGGGGTCGAGACGACCTCGTTTGCCGCGTTGCTTGCCTCTGCCGGTGTGGCCATCGGTATGGCGCTCTCGGGCAACCTGCAAAACTTTGCCGGTGGACTGGTCGTGCTGTTGTTCAAACCCTATAAGGTAGGCGACTTTATCGAGAGCCAGAACTACAGCGGCACGGTGCGCGAGATCCAGATCTTTCATACCATCCTGACAACACCCGACAACAAGGTTATCTACATTCCCAACGGTGCGCTAAGTAGCGGTGTGGTAATTAACTACAGTCACCAGGTAAACCGTCGTATCGAATGGGTGTTCGGTGTAGAGTATGGCGAAGATTATGAGCGGGTAGCAGCCGTGGTACGTGGTATCATTAACAGCGAAAAGCGTATTCTGTCCGATCCCGAACCCACGGTGGCACTCCATGCATTGGCTGCTAGCAGCGTTAATGTGGTGGTGCGTGTGTGGGTTAAAAGTGAGGATTACTGGGATGTTTACTTCCACATCAACAAAACCGTGTATGCTACTTTCAACGAACAGGGCATTGCCTTCCCATTCCCTCAGCTGACGGTGCATCAGGCTCCGAACTAAATTCACTTCGTCTCGTCCGGTTCAGGCAACGGACGAGGCTCGTAGCAAGAAGAGCAAAGGGCGCGATTTACCAAAGTAAATCGCGCCCTTTGCTTTAGCAAGCTCCAAACTCCTCTTCGGGATCGTAGGTGTTGTCTATGATTCCGAGCAGGTTATTCATTTTCTTCCGTTTCGAGGGGTCGGTCAGGTAGGTTTCTATTACCTTATAAAGATCGAAGCTGTGGGCGGTTCCCTCTGCGAGGTCGAGCGACTCAACTAGTTTTTCGACTCCTTGATGTATCTTCTCTTTCTCAATCAGATGTAGCTCGTAGCTGTGAATCAGTTTCTTTTCCATGTTGTGATATGAATTATATGTTTCCTTAATAAACAGTTGGCTCGGGTATAAAGTTCGGTAAATATATGCGCCCGCGAGGTTCGTTTAAGGGCGAACATTCTAGCCGTCGGCTTGTTATAGTAGTATCATCTTAATACTTCTTATCATGGAGAAATATCTAATTCATAGCAATGAGTTTCATTTGATTGCACCCGAGAAAATCCATACGGCAGTAGAGCAAATGGTCGATACATTGGGGTTAGCAGCCGGTTCCACTTATCACTTTGACCTGTATCGGGTAGTCGAAACCTATTTTTCTGATTTAGAACGTCGAAAGGAAATGAATATGCTCTTAGGCATTACCGATCCTGATACCGACAGTATCGATGATTATGATGGCTAAGCCCCTGATTTGCTCCCTTGTATGATCCTCATGAGTTGAGTAACCGTTCGCTCAATGTTGGCTTGCGTATACCCGGGCATCATGGCTTGAGACAGGCTAACCGGCTCGGGCAGTATGGGAAATACAGCCAGAAAGCCAGCATGATTGAGCGTTTCCGCCTCTTGCAATTGCCCTGTCAACGCAACAACGGGCACATGGCATTGCCGAGCGATGCGAAGTATACCCTCGGGTGCTTTGCCCATGACGGTTTGTGCATCCATTTTTCCCTCTCCGGTAATGATGAGATCTGTCTGTTGAATACGGCTCTCAAAGTCAATCGCAGACAATAGTGTATCTATGCCCGATTGTAGCTTGGCAGACAAGAAGGCAACCAATCCTCCACCCATTCCTCCGGCGGCACCGGCTCCCGGAAGTTTATCGATGTCGATGCCCAACGACTCTTTCAGAACAGCCGACAGGTGTCGAAGGCCTGCATCCAGTTCATCGACCATGCGATCGTCGGCTCCTTTCTGCCGGGCAAAGATGTGCGCTGCTCCTTGCGCTCCCGAGAAGGGATTGGCTACGTCGCACGCAATGGTGAACGTTGCTTCATGCAGCTCCGGCAGTACCCCGCTGGCATCTATCCGGGTAATTTGCGACAAGATCTGTCCGCCATATCCTAATTCATTGCCTTTGCTGTCGAAAAAGCGGTAGCCCAATGCCTGCATCATGCCAAGGCCTGCATCGTTGGTGGCACTTCCTCCGATTCCCATCATGAAGCGGCGGTATCCTCTTTTAAGTGCGTCTTTCACCAACTCTCCGGTTCCGAAGGTAGTGGTCAGCATCGGATTTCGCTCCTCGTCGGACAATAACATGAGTCCGCTGGCAGTAGCCATCTCTATGACGGCGGTTTGCGTGGCCTCGATCAAACCGTACGTTGCTTCTATCGGCCGCATCAACGGGTCGTGGGCGGATGCGGTGACGTAGGTGCCGCCCAGCGAACTGAGCAAGGCTGTTGTGGTGCCTTCGCCACCATCGGCAATGGATAACTTAACGACGTCGCAGTTAGGAAATACGTGCCGGATGCCACGCTCAACGGCATGCGCTACTTCGATGGAGGTAAGAGATCCTTTAAACGAATCGGCTGCAATGACAATTCTCTTCATACTGTGAATGGGGTTAATCGGTTCAGAATGAACGATTCACTCTGCTGCTCACAAAGTTAATAGATATTTAGTAGAAAGAAAGGGTAGTGTGTTGAAGGAGTTGTTGAAAAGTTATCAACAGGTTAATTTGCTTATAAATAGCGTTTTCGCTGTTTTATGAGACCTGTTATTAACAGGCTGTATCGCGAATTGTGAATAATGGGCAAGAGGGAGATGGTGTGTTTCTGGATATCGGCTTGTTTCGTTTGTGTAAAAGCCGACTACACTTTATGGAAAAGGCCACCGACTTTTATTTTTTTCCCGCCGTCTTTTTCAAAAAGCCCGCCGCCTTTTTTTAAAAGACGGTCAGCTTTTCGTCGGCCTTCTGCGGCTTGTGAAGCCATCGGTTTATTTCTTCAGGAAGCATGTTTTCAGCACGATGCTGCTTCCGTCTATTTTGCAATCTACTTCTTCCGCGTTCTCGGTCAAACGGATGCTTTTTACTTTGGTACCTCTTTTGATAACCATCGAAGATCCTTTTACTTTTAAATCCTTGATTACGGTTACAGCATCGCCGTCTGCCAGCTCTGCTCCGTTACTGTCGCGAGGTACATCGGGTGTTGCATCTGCTGTTACACTTTCGGGGTTGAATTCGTGCGCGCAGTCAGGACACACGTATAGAGAACCGTCAAAGTAAGTGTTCTCACCTTTGCAGCTCGGACAATTTGGAATTTCGTTCATCTGTTGTTGTTGATTTTTAAATATGAGATAGATATAGAAATAATATAAAAAAAGAAAAGAGACAGCTTATCGTTGTCTCTTTCTTTTCAAGTGATCCAGCTGGGGCTCGAACCCAGGACCCCAACATTAAAAGTGTTGTGCTCTACCTGCTGAGCTACTGAATCAATCTGTTATTGCGGTTAAGCGGGTGCAAAGATAGGTACTTTTATTTAAAATGCAAGCAATACGAGGTAAAAAAATCAATTTATTTTTCTTCGGTCTGATTATCAGTGGTTTCTGAAATGTCATTTTCTATGCTCTCTCGATTGATTATAAAGCGTTGGTAATACGAAAGCATGAGCGTAGTAAGCGGAAGTGCTATAATCATGCCCAACATTCCCATCAAAGAGCCCCAAATGGAGAGTGAAAGTAGAATAATAGCCGGATTGAGTCCCGTAATCTTGCCCATGACTTTGGGAACGATCAACGTATCTTGTATGATTTGTACAACACAGAAGACAATGAGAGCCGAGAGAATGATGATCCAGAAGTTCTGTCCGGTATCGGCTGCTTTCAGAATGGCGAGCAAGATGGTTGGTACGAAACCGATCAATTGTAGATAAGGTACCATATTCAACGCTCCGATAAAAAGCCCGAGCCCGATGGCCAAGGGGAAGTCGATAATAAGGAAACCAATGCTGAACAGAATACCGACGCATAAGGCCACGAAGGCTTGCCCGCGGAAATACTTATTCATACCATTCTGCACATCATTTACCAACGTACGTGTGAAACGGCGGTATTTGAGGGGTAATAGGTGAATCCATCCTTCGGCGATGGCTTCATAATCGAGAAGAATAAAGATGATATAAAGTAAGATAATAAATGAAGCAAATATACTAAAGAGAACACTCACCGACTGCGACAGCAAGGCCCATAGCTTCGGAGCTGTGCTTTGAATAGCGTTCAGCAGGTTCTCTTCGCTTAACAATCGATTCAGCGCTTCAATATCTATGTTTTCGTGGATGAATTGAGAAAGGCTGTGAGGTATGTTATGATCGCCCGAGAATCCGTTGGTGAAATAGGTAACCAGGAGCGTATTAACCTTATTGAACTCCGTCAGCATGGGAGGCACGATTAAATAAAAAGCCCCTACGCCTATGGCTAAAAGAGTTAACAAGGCACAGAAGATAGCCGCAATTCGACTTTTTAGCCGCAGTTTATACTGAAAGAACTTAACCAACGGATATATCAGGTAAGCGATGAGCCAAGCGATAAAGAAAGGTAATAGTACACCACTCAACCTTTCAACCAACATGAGCGCGCCTATTATTAACAGAAAGCCCAAGGTGCCACGTATAAAACTGTCGAACGTAATCTTCTTCTTTTCCATAATATTTTATCCTTTTTCTTCGTCTTCAATAAGTGCATTTTGATAACAAACCCTGCACAATGGTTCGTATTCGGCCGTCTCACCCAGTAACACCTGCTTGTCATTCTTTACTGTGCGGTGCGAAAAGGAGGCTAGCTGTCCACACTTCATGCAGATGGCGTGCACTTTTGATACCTCGTCGGCGATGGCACACAAGGCAGGCATCGGGCCAAACGGGTTTCCTTTAAAGTCCATGTCGAGCCCGGCAATAATAACCCGCGTACCATTATTGGCAAGCTGGTTGCAAACATCCACCAATCCGGCATCAAAGAACTGTGCCTCGTCGATACCCACCACATCGACCTCGGATGTGAAGAGCAGAATCGTGGCCGAAGAGTCTATGGGAGTCGACGCAATGGTGCTGCTGTCGTGCGATACCACATCTGCCTCTGAGTATCGTGTATCAATGGCCGGCTTGAATATTTCGACCCGTTGACGAGCAAATTTGGCACGTTTCAATCGTCGGATCAGCTCTTCGGTTTTGCCCGAGAACATCGATCCGCAAATAACTTCAATTCTTCCTCTTCTTTTCGTTTCCTGTATGTGGTCTTCTGAGAATAATACCATGATTAAGTGTGTTATATTTGATTGCAAAAATAATACTTTTAGCGGCTTCGCCATGTTATTTCATTATTTATTTCTACATTTGCGACATTATTGGGTAAGTTATAAAAGGAATATGCAAGGATTACTGACTGACATAGAATTGGATATCCAGGAGCTGAGATACTTAACTGAAGCTTTTCTGCGAGAACCTAATGCAATGCTGCGTGAGGTGCTCAAACGCAATATCTTGCAAATGCGTGGTCGCCTGGACTCAATGCTACAACAACTCGACGTTGTAGAGCCTGTACAAGAAAAACGACCTATAGTAAAAGAGGCTATAGCCAAAGAACCTGTTGTAAAGGAAGAGGTAGCGGTAGCTGTGGTGCCGGTGGAAGCCCCGGTTATTGAAGCCCCGATTGCCGAAGCCCGAACTGTGGAAGCTCCGGTTATTGAAGCCCGAATTGTGGAAACCCCCGTTGCCGAAGAGAAGGTTATTGAAGAGCCGATCGTTGAAGAACCACTCGATAAGGACTGTGTGGAACCGACACCTATTTTGGCCGAACGCATTCGGACAGGTGCCGATTTGCGTCGTTCCATCAGCTTGAACGACTCCTTTCGCTTTTCGCGCGAGTTATTTGGACATGATCCGGAATTGATGAATCGCGTCTTGCAACAGATAGGAGAGATGAGCTCATATCAGGCGGCCGTTTCATTTCTTACCTCCAAAGTACATGTGGAAGAAGAAAACGAAGCGATGAATGATTTGCTCGAACTCCTCAAAAAATATTTTAATTAATCAGATAAGCCGATTATATGGGAAAGTTATACGTTGTACCCACACCTGTGGGCAATCTGGAAGATATGACCTTTCGGGCCATCAGGGTGTTGAAGGAAGCCGATTTAATATTGGCCGAAGACACACGTACTTCCGGCATTCTACTGAAACATTTTGAAATCAAGAATTCAATGCAATCGCACCATAAATTTAATGAACATAAGATGGTAGAGAGCGTTGTTAATAGAATAAAGGCAGGCGAAACAATCGCTTTGATATCCGATGCAGGTACCCCCGGTATATCCGATCCCGGATTTCTGGTTGTTCGCGAATGTGTGCGCAACGGTATCGAAGTTCAGTGCCTTCCGGGTGCTACTGCTTTTGTTCCTGCTTTGGTTGCCTCGGGGCTGCCCAATGAGAAGTTCTGCTTTGAAGGCTTTTTGCCGCAAAAGAAAGGACGAATGACCAAACTCAAATCATTGGTTGAGGAGCCCCGGACGATGGTTTTTTATGAATCACCCCATCGGTTATTAAAAACATTGACTCAGTTTGCCGAGTATTTTGGTGCCGACAGACAAGCAACCGTATCGCGCGAAATATCCAAGATGTACGAGCAAACCGTACGCGGTAGTTTGGCCGAGCTGATAGAACACTTTACCGCCACCGATCCTCGTGGCGAGATTGTGATTGTAGTAGGAGGAATAGACAATTAAAATAACTTCATTAACAAAAAACGTAAAACGTAAGCGTATGAAAAAGTTAGCAGTTTTATTTGTGTGTGTAGCCACTTTGGCTTCGTGTGATAGTTTTAAGGGTGGAAATAAAGACCTTAAAGCTGAGAATGATTCTCTTTTATTAGAGTTGAGTCAACGTAATTCAGAATTGGACGAGATGATGGGTACTTTCAATGAGATTCAAGAAGGTTTCCGTCAGATAAATGTAGCCGAAAGCCGTGTTGACTTGCAGCGAGGCACCATAACCGAGAATGCAGCAACCGCTAAACAACAGATTGCTTCGGATATCGAGTTCATCACTAAGCAGATGGAAGAGAACAAAGCGCAGATTGCAAAGTTACAGTCGATGCTTAAAAACAGCAAGAACAGCTCAGCTCAGTTGAAAAAGGCTGTTGAGTCTCTTACTGCCGAGTTGGCTTCTAAGCAACAACGTATCGAAGAACTTCAAACAGAGTTGGCATCGAAGAATATCCGTATTCAAGAGTTAGATGCTGCCGTTAGCGGTCTGTCTGCCGATAAAGAATCACTGACTGCCGAGAATGAGGCAAAAGCTAAAACAGTTGCAGCCCAGGATAAGGACTTGAATGCAGCTTGGTTTGTATTCGGAACAAAATCTGAATTGAAATCTCAGAAGATTCTTCAGAGCGGAGACGTATTGAAGAGTGCCGATTTCAACAAGGATTATTTTACTCAGATCGATATTCGTACAACGAAAGAGATCAAGTTGTATTCTAAACGTGCCGAACTGTTGACCACCCATCCTACCGGTTCTTACGAATTGGTAAAAGATGATAAGGGACAACTGATTCTGAAAATAACTAATCCGAAAGAATTCTGGAGTGTATCCAAGTATTTGGTGATCCAAGTAAGATAATGAAATACAAAAACCTCTTTTTTGATTTAGACGATACATTGTGGGCATTTTCGGCCAATGCACGCGATACATTTGAAGAAATGTATTTTAAACATGGGTTGGATGCACTGTTTGATTCCTTCACACACTTCTACTCGCTCTATCAGAAGCGAAACCACGAATTGTGGGTGGAATATGGAAACGGACAAATCACCAAAGAGGAACTCAATTGCCAACGCTTTCTGTATCCTCTCGAGGCAGTAGGCGTTGGCAATTCTGCTTTAGCAAAGCAGTATTCCGATGATTTCTTTGCCGTTATTCCTACCAAGAAACGGTTGATGCCTCATGCAATAGAGGTACTCGAATACCTTTCGGGTCACTATAACCTCTATATCTTATCCAATGGCTTTCGGGAGCTGCAAGCCAAAAAGATGCATTCGGGAGGCATTCATCACTATTTTAAGAAGGTGATTCTCTCTGATGATCTGGGTGTAATGAAGCCTTGGCCCGATATCTTTCACTTTGCTCTTTCGGCTACCCAGTCCGAACTCAAAGAATCGCTCATGATTGGCGATAGCTGGGATGCCGATATGGTAGGAGCCCATGGCGTGGGCATGCATCATGCTTTTTACAACGTATCCGGACGCACCGAATACCCTTTTCAGCCGACTTATCAACTAAACGACCTCAAAGAGTTAATCGAACTGTTGTAGCATTAATAGAATAATTGTAATTTTGCATATATTATCAATCGTATAAACATGCAATTATGGATGCTCTATTACCTTTTTTCCTACTTTGCTTCACTTCTTTTTTCACGTTGACCAACCCACTCGGAACGATGCCCGTGTTCTTAACCATGACCAATGGCATGAACAACAAAGAGCGTCAGGCCATTGTGCGCCGGGCTACCATTGTTTCCTTTATCACACTGATGGTATTTGTCTTTGCCGGTCAGTTTCTTTTCAAGTTTTTCGGTATCTCTACCAATGGTTTTCGCATTGCAGGCGGAGTCATTATCTTCAAGATCGGTTTTGATATGTTGCAGGCTCGCTATACTCCCATGAAGCTAAAAGACGAAGAGATTAAAACGTATGCCGATGATATTTCCATAACCCCCTTGGGTATTCCGATGCTCTGTGGTCCGGGTGCTATTGCCAACGCCATTGTGCTGATGCAAGATGCTACCTCGTATGAAATGAAAGGTGTACTTATTGGTACCATCGCCCTTATTTACTTTATTACGTTCCTGATTCTTCGCGCCTCGACGCGTTTGGTGAAACTACTTGGCGAAACGGGCAATAATGTCATGATGCGATTGATGGGACTTATCTTGATGGTAATAGCCGTAGAATGTTTCGTGAGTGGATTGCGGCCTATCTTGGTTGGGATATTGAAAGAGGGATTATTGTAGCTAATACAGGCTCACCAAGAAAGCAATACAGTTTTTCCTATGTAAAACTCTTCTAATAGTAAGAATATAACAAAACCAATTAAATTGATCTTCAATAAATCAATTTAACTGGTTTTTGTTATATTCAAGATACTGCTAGCCTCTTTTTATTTAAAAGAGTGTATTGTTTTAATATCCTGGATTCTGTTGAGCTTTTAGATTCGCATTTACATTTGTTTCTGTAACAGGAATAGGAAGGATAGCTCTAAAATACTTTCTATCAAACTTCCGTGATTCAACATTTAATGAATAATGATATCCCTGATCCTTAGAATCGGTATAGCGTGTTATCGTTTCATTGTTTCTCATTGCATCGAAGAAACGTTGTCCCTCACCAATCAGCTCTTTTCTTCTTTCAATTAAAATACGTTCTAAGGTAACGTTAGCGGCTTCTATAGCAACTGCATCCGGGTTAGCCCTTTGTACAATAGCATTCAAATACAATGCTGCTTTATCTTGGCTATTTCCTAATTTCACAGCAGCTTCTGCCGCGTTTAGGTAAACTTCAGACAATCGGAGCAATGGTAATGAATTAAGGCGCATTTCACCCGATTTTGGATCAGCGGGAAACTTGTTTATGAAGATCTTGGCTTTTCCGTATTGCTTGATTAAACCCGCGTCGCTTAGAGCTGGTAAAATAACATCCAGACGTATGTCTTTCGGGTCTTTGCTTAACATTTCAGTGAAGCTTTTAGTTACAATGGCATCTGCATACCCATCTTCGTTGAGCAAATAAGCAATTCCTTCACGGTCTGTCCAGTCATCATTACTATTATTCAATACTTCAAAAATCATTTCATTAGTATGACTTCCGTTTTCTTTCTGCCAAGCATCCACGTATTCTTCTGTAGTCCATAATTTGTAAGGAGAATTTTTGATGATATCTTCAGCTGTTGCCAGTGCATTTACATTATCTCCTTTAGTTAAATATACTCTTGCTAATAAGGCTTTAGCCGACCAAAGATTGATGTACCCTTGTGTTTTTCCCGTTGCTAGAAAAGTTGAATTAATAGCACTGTTTAAGTCTTTAATTACCTGAGTATATACCTCCGCTACCGTATTTCTTGAGGGAAGTGCCTCTTTTTCTAAGGGTTCTAATATAATTGGTATTCCTAGTGATGCACCATTGTCAGCAGTATATGGCATGCTATAGATCCTCACCAGATCAAAATGAACCAATGCTCTGACAACCAATGCTTCCGAGTAAATTTTCCCAATCTGCTCTTCTTTTGCATCCGTAACCTTTTTATTATCAATAGCTTGGATTAATCGATTAGCACGACGAAGAACATTATACGGTACATTCCACATATTGGGTGCATCATCTACTGTATAACGCATTTCATAACACGATGATGAACGCATGCCTTGCGTTCTTGCCTGCATGTCTTCTCCGCGTACATCGCCATAGTAAAACATTCGTGCTGCATAATAACTTGTATAGGTAGAGTTTCCCTGTAAACCATCGTACATACCGGTACGAGCTGTAAGTGCATCATTGTAGTTAGTGATAGCTTCGCTAGTGGGAATACCGTCCGCTGGCTTAGTATCTAGCCAATCGTTACCGCATGAGACTAGTCCCAGTATAGTAACCGTTAATGCGATTGATTTATATATCTTTTTCATAATTATTTCTGAATACTTTGTTTTTACTAAAATTAGAAACCAATCTCGAAACCAAATGTTACAGTTCTAAGTGCTGGGGTTTCGAAAGTGCTAAGACCATTCGCTGGTACTTCAGGATCAATGTACATGCCTTTTGCCTTCCATGTAAGCAGATTATTACCAGATACATATGCTCTTAACTTGTTAATACCTGCTTTCTCTGACCATTTTGCTGGCAAGGTAAAACCGAGAGACATGTTCTTGAGGCGTAAGTGATCGGTCGACAATAACCAGCGAGAAGAGGCTATATTCCTATTTCCATAAGCGAATTGAGGTAATTTAGCATTATCACCCTCTTTCTGCCATGTATCTTCTATCTTATAGTAGCTTGGGATGTTACCTAAATAATGATAGGTACCACCATTTGATTGCAACCAACTAGCTCTATCATACACATGACCGCCCAATGAATATGTCAGGGTAAAATTAAAGTCTATAAATTTCCAGCTGATATAATTGGTTAAACCACCTTGTAGCGTTGGTTGAATAGAGCCTATGATTGTCTTATTAGCTTTTGAAGAAACAGTTGTAGTTTCACGGCTTCCGTCTTCGCCATTAATGTAATACGACTCCTTACCTGTTTTAGGGTCAACTCCTGCATATTCGTAAGCGTAGATAGAGTAATAGGGTTCGCCAACACGATTAATCATAACGCCACTTATTACTTCTTGCTGCTCACCATCTAATTTTGTTAGAGTATTATTATTGTGTCCCACATTTAACGCTGTAGTCCACAGTAATTCTTTATTTTGTATATTAGTTGATTTTATTTCTAGCTCGAAACCACGATTTCTCATAGATCCTACGTTTACCAACATATTACTAACACCATCAGAGTCGATAACGCCAATAGCAGCGGAAATGGGTTTATCCATTAATAAGTCCTTGGTGTCACGATTATACCATTCAGCAGAAATCGACAATCTGTTGAACAATGTAACATCAATACCAATGTTAGTAGCATAATTTTTCTCCCATTTCAATTGAGGGTTATAAAAACGAGCTTCCGCAGAGCCACCACTACCATTATAGTTGTAACCAAATTCGTAAACTCCCATATATCCATAATAATCGGCTGGCTGTGTACCGTTTACGCCATAAGATGCGCGTATTTTGGCATCAGTAATGATGTCTGATACAGATTCCATGAATTTCTCTTGCGAAAGTCTCCAAGATCCTGACACAGACCAGAAATCGCCCCAACGACTTTCTCTTGCCAGACGAGAACTTCCATCACGACGGAAGCTGGCACTAGCATAATATCTTCCACTAAAATCATAATTCAAGCGACCCAAATAAGAGGTCATACGATAGCTTTGAATATTACTTGAACCTTTCGATACTCCTGCATTTGTTATCTCAGGCAAGAAAGAAGGATACGTATTACCATTGGTATATGTATAATCATACTTATAGTCTTCTGTTTCAAATCCAAGTAAGAAGTCAATATTGTGCCGGTTGAATGTTTTAACATACGACAATTGAGTCTGCGTATTCAATTTGCTCCGATTCATCATATAGCGTTGGAATACACCTTTTGAAGAGCGGCCATCGTTGCTACGTGGATCCCACCATACACGATTGTTGGTTTGATTAAAATCGTAACCCAAAGTTTCTTTTAGGTTTAAATTATCCCAAACATTCCAAGTTGCGGACAATGAATTCATCGTACGAATAATGCCGCTGCGGTCGTAATTGTAAGTTGCTGTCTGTAAAGGATTTGCGCCATTTAAAGCGGGGAAAACATTACTGAAAGTTCCATCTTCATTGTAGGGATAAGTAGAGGGAGAGGCAGTCATTGCCACACACATAATGGGGCTAGAAAAGCTTGTACCCTCTGAATTAACATTCTGATTAGAACTAGTAAACATGGTACTTGCTTCTAACGTTACTCTGTCTGCTTTGTGAGTAAGATTAGCACGTCCAGTTATACGTTCATAGCCAGAATTTAATGTAATACCCTCTTGTTTTGTATACCCCAGAGAAGTATAGAATTTAGTCTTTTCACTTCCACCTTGAGCATTTACTTCGTAGTTTTGGTGACTACCATTCTTAAATAGAATACTTTCCCAATCGGTGTATCCATTTTTAGGTTTAGCAGCAAATCCATCAATCTTACTGTCTGCATAAGCCTGAGCTTCTGCCTCAGAATTTCCACTGTTTTTTGCATAATTAACCAACCCTAAATGAAGCAACTCACGCCTATCTTCACCGTTAAGAGTTGGACGATAATCAATGGCTCTATTGGAAAACCCCCAGTCTGCTCTGAGATTGATCTTCATTTTGCCAGAAGAACCCTTCTTAGTTGTAATAACAATCACACCATTAGCAGCACGTGAACCGTAAAGAGAAGCTGCTGCAGCATCTTTAATCACAGTCATCGATTCAATATCATTGCTATTGATTGTAGATAATAAACTATTACCTGCATCAGAGTAACTAAATCCACTGGCATTACCAACCATAACGGGCACTCCATCAATAACATACAGTGGATTATTCCCTGCGTTGATCGATCCCATACCACGTATGCGAACAGACTCAACAGCACCCGGTTGTCCCGAGGTAGATGTGACTTGAACTCCCGCTACAGCACCTGCTAATTTGTCTTGCACGCTTAATGAAGGTATGTCTTGAAGTTTTTCAGTCGTGATACTCGAAGCAGCTCCTGTAAACGATGATTTCTTGAAGTTACCATAACCTGTAACAACGACCTCGTCAAGCATCTCATTATCAGGCTTAAGCGATGCTTTTACGTAGCTTTTAATACCCACTTCTTGAGTCATCATACCGATGTAAGAAATTTGCAAAGTTTTTGCAGAACTGTATTGGTGTGTATTTTGCTGGTTATTAGGTGATTAGTTTTTGTCTTTGAAACTGAATGATATTTTTTGAAAAAAATGCAACGTGCTTATTTATAAATGAATAAAATTCTTATCGACCTTTAAAGAGGCTGGATTCTTATGCTCGGAGATACCGCCTACCTTGCCGTTAAGAGGCTGTACAACAGTGTTGGTAAGTATGTTTTCGTGCAGCGTATATATCGAAATGAAGTACTAAAGTCTACTTTATGTATTTTAATGTGAGTTTTAAGTATATAAATTTTACCTATTGCTCAGAAGTATGGTTATAGGTGAAAGGATAATCCGATATATTTGAATAAAAAAATAATCGTAATAAAAAAAGATTTTTATTTTTGAGTGTTTTTTTGTTTTCATAGGATTCTTTATATGCAGCTATCATACCTGTAAAGTATCCCTTATCAAGAATATTACAAAATGAAAGTATAAAGAAAATGGAATGAGTAGATTTCAAACCCTTCGATTCGAAATCTATTCATTCCATCTCTCTGAATAGTAAAAAAAATACGCAGAATTACTGAGCTGTCATATTCTTCTTTTATTGATTAACGGCTTCCACCAGCCCACCATACGGGCTCTGAATAAACATATTGTCCATTACCATAAGCAGCCTCCACTTTCGGGTTAGCACTTACGTCCTCAGATCCATAAGGAGCGCGTAAGGGGAATTTGAATGGATTGTCCAGCTTGATATAGTCTTCATTCATTGCTTTCAAGCGACGAACGTCATTATAACACTCTGTTGATTCTCCAAATGCACCAAAGAAAGCGATATATTTCTGTATCATAACCTCTTTCACTGCATTAGCGGCAAATAATGGTTTTACTGAAGCATCGAAGTAAGCATCTACATCGGTAGCAGTAAGAGGAGCGCTTGTTGCAATAACACCACCATATTTTGCTACGGTAGTCGATGAGAATGCAGCAGCAATACCTACTTCTGCATTGGCAACGGCAGCTTTGATAGCTTCTCTTAATGCCAATTCAGCATCTGCATGCTTCAAACGTGCTTTTGCTTCTGCTTTTAAGAACAACAGTTCATGAAAGCTCATCAGCATTGTTGGGCAAGTTTGCGAATATACAAAAATCGGTGTGTTATACTTATACTTCACCGGTTCTCCTGTACCATTCGGAGATACTCTAAATCTTCTGTCGTCAGCTCCTTTTATTTGAATAGATACGGTATCGCGCCCCATATATCCTTGTCCGACTGCGAATACGCGATGCATTCTTGGGTCGTTACGTTCAATCAGCTTATCGGCATAACTTTTGCTAGCTGCCAAACCATCACGACTCCACTGGAGGTCAAACAAAGGATTCAGGTTGGTCTCGTTGTACATTGAAAAGGCTGCTTGTTCGCTAATAGAGGCAAATGACTTATCTACGTATTCAATAACCTTTTGCAAATCGGCCTCTTTTGTTGAAGAGCGTGCCAATAAGCGCATTGTATAGCGTGCTTTAAGTCCATAAGCCAATTTCAGCCATTTGTTGGCATTGCCTTTGTACAGAAAATCATAAGAGCCAATCTTATCCGATTTATCTCCTTTGGGTAGGTCGACAATTGCAGCATCCAGATACTCCATGATGGCTGCATAAATAGCCTCTTGCTTATCAATATCCGGTGACATATAAGGAGGCAGACCATTTGTCAACTCGCCAGAGGCGGCTTGGCTAAAAGGAGTGTCGCCAAATGAATCGGCTATTAGACCTGCGTTGATAGCAGCCAACACCTCGGCAATACCTTTCGTAGTGTAATTGGCAGTAACCTCGTTTGAGCTGAGGTTAATGGCAATACGAGCATTCTTCAATGTTGAGTAGAGGTTTCCCCATACATTATTGAAGGTAGAGGCTGATGAAGGCTCACCGTTTCTAGTTTCCGCGTTAGCTAACTGATTGTCAACTCCTACAGAGTGCTCTACATAGATTGAATAGTATGTATTCAGATCACCTCCGATGTTGCTGAATGCAGTAGAAGTAATAACATCGGCCAAAATAAACTTGGCTGGAACACTTGTTGTATGATCGTTGTCTGCATTGACGCGATCCATTGCATCCTCCGAGCAAGAGGTAAATGCAACAGAAATCAATGCCATCGACAGAATCCCTTTTGATATATTCAATATTGATTTCATCTTTTGTTCTTTTTAAAATTTAACTGTTAAACCGAAGCCATAGCTAGAAGTTCCCGGTAGAGAAAAACGCTCAAAGGCTCCTGCCATGTTGTTGTTTCCTTGTGATGACTCAGGATCGATACCGTTGTTCATCTCAGACCAAAGCAGAATGTTGCGGGCAAACACGTTGGCTGTTACCTTCAGGAATGATTTATTCAACACAGGATAGCTCAATGCGATTTCGCGTAACTTCAAGAAAGACGAGCCGAATACACCTGCTTCAGAGATAGTACTTAAGCGATCGAAATAATCATATGCGGCCGATCCTTTGATGTTGATGTCATTAGGTGCATAGCTGCCATCTGCCAATTGTTTTACTGCATATTTCTCAAAAAGGAATGATTCCATGTTACGATAATCTGCCGATTTTTGAGTTACTCCATAATAATCAAGCGTAGAAACGGTACCGGCATACATAACACCCCCTTGTTTCCAATCTAAAACAGCCGAAAGACGGAACTTATAGAGCTCCAAAGCTGTATTGAATCCTAATCTGAAATCGGGAGAAACGTTACCAAGCACTCTGTCTTCACCTTTAATAGGCAAACCATTCTTGTCTACAACAATGTCGCCATTATCATTACGCTCATAGCTTGTACCGTAGATTACAGGGAATTTATCTCCGGCGCTCAATCGTACTTGTGGGTCAACAAAACCACCCAGCATAATGCTTGATACACCCGGAGCCAACTTGTCTACGTAGTTATCAATTTTAGAGAAGTTGAATGCAAAATCCCAATTGATATTTTTAGTTTTGATAGGGTTTACACTCACGGTAAATTCATGAGCATTGGTATGAACAGATCCGCCATTTGTTACCAATACACCATATCCGGTCGAAGCAGCCAAAGGCACTTCAAAGATCTGATCTTTTACATTTTGGCGAGAATAAGTATAGTTCAACGAAACCAATCCGTTCCAGAAAGCAAAGTCAGTACCAATTTCGTACGAACGCGTGTTTTGAGGTCTCAAGCTTGGATCATAAAGTCTTGAAGAAGGAGTAAATGCCATAATTCCACCAAGAGGATATTGGATAGGAGTACCTGAAGAGAAACCACCACCATATCCTGGTGTACGATAGTATGAAGGATAATATGTACCGGCCTGTCCTACTTCCGCGTACGAAACACGAAGCTTACCAAAAGTCAATACGTCATTCTGCAATGCCTCTAATTCGGTAAAGATGAATCCAAGTGAAACAGAGGGGTAAGTGAACGAACGATTGTTGCGAGGCATTGACGAAACGATATCGTTACGAACAGTTGCATTGAAATACAACATATTCAAGTACGACAATGATAGATTGGCAAAATTACCAACTGTACGCTCGCGATGGTAGGTGCTTATGGATGTATACACCGATGCATTGGAGATATGGTTCCAACCAGGGAAGTTGAAGTTGTTTCCAATGTTATCTTTGTATTTAGTGGCTTTCTCTACCAACTCATTACCATACAAGAAGTTTAGGTCTAAGTCCTGAGTGATTTTCCAATCATAGGCAACTGTAAACAATGAGTTCATTTCATTGCTTGTTACAGTCTGCTCTTCGGCACTACCTGTTCCATTAGAATGTCCGTATCCCCAGATATCGGTATAGTTGGTCGTGTATGCGTCTACACCTAATTGGTATTTTACATCTAATTTATGATTCTCAGTACCAAACTTGGTTGAATATTGAGCGAAAGCGTTTCCAAAGAAACGTTGTGTACGCTCCGTAAACGAGTTGTTATCTACTGCCCAGTATGCGCCGTCAAAACCACCGGTTGAACGGTATGTGTTTTGCTTATAAGGCTGTCCTTCAACAAATGAAGGAATACCTCCTAAATCATAGCTGGCAGGTGCACCATACACAGTTGCCATAATACCGTTGTTGGCGCCGGTTTGTTTCTTAATCTTAGAATAAACAAAGTTACCGTTGAAACCGGTCGACCAGTTCTTGTTCAGTTGAGTTTGAGCAGTCATTTTTGCATTATAGCGATCCATTCCTGTAGAAGGAACAATACCCGATGCGTTTGTATTTCCCAAAGAAAAAGAGTAGCTTCCCTTATCCAGGCTTTGTGCTACGTTCACACTGCTATTCCAAGTTGCAGCTGTATTAAAGAAATCTTTGGCGTTATTATATACCCGTGGAGTAGCCCAAGGATCTAAACCGGCAGTAGCCCGTTGAGGAACATAATATTGTCCTTCGCGCTTACCAAACTGATCTGTATACTTATTCTGAGTATTACCACCATAATTCGGGTCATTAGCCAAGTCGCTAATTTTGGGTCCCCATGAACGAGAGTCGGTTGGTCCGAATGCTCCCTTAAAACCCTGTGCAAATTCTGTTTGGAAATCAGGCATCGTAGATACTTTGTCGAAAGAAAGTCCAGTGTTTATAGTCACATCAGGTTTTCCTTGACCAGCACCTTTTCCGCTTTTAGTTGTGATAATTATCACACCATTCGACGCGCGCATACCATACAACGCCGAGGCAGCTTGCCCTTTCAAGATATTGATGCTTTCAATATCGTTCGGATCAATATCCACTGCGCGGTTGGCATAATCGGAACCAGTTACTGAGTTGTTCGTGCTCAAGTCTGCAGATGACGAAATGGGCATTCCATCTACCACATAAAGTGGGGTGTTGTCTCCCGTAAACGAACGTGATCCGCGAATTGTCATTTTTGACGAAGCTCCGGGCATACCTGATGAAGGTGAAATTTCGACTCCCGAAACCTTACCTTGCAACGCACTTGCCAAGTTTGTACTTGACGCTTGTGTAAGTTTATCTCCTTTTACGTCTTGAACTGCATACCCGAGTGCCTTCTTCTCTTTCGAAATACCCATGGCTGTCACAACAACCTCATCAAGCACCTCTGCGTCAGTCTTTAATATAACCTTCACATTGGGGGCAATAACCACCTCTTGGGCTACCATTCCGATGTATGAAACCTGCAAGGTCCTTGCAGAACTAATTCAAAAATAACAAATTGATTATCAAATATATAGCAATTTTTAAAAGACGCTTCCTTTGCCATTAAATAAATTACATAATCATCTGTTTTACAGAAAGATAATAAGTTAACTAATATGAAATCACACTCAAAAAAAATGGTATAAATCTACCATAATAATCTTTATTATACTTACTTTATATAGCTGATATACAAATATAAATCTAAATATATTATGTTATTAAACACATTAAATGTGATACCCAATAGATACTATTAGTTTTATTACCATGCTTTTTGTTTGCTATTTTTACTTTTCAAAAACACATATTAATTAAGACTTTCTATTACTCTAACAATAGATCAATTTGTAAAGATAATATATTTGCAATATTGAATTTTAAGCTATATATAGTATTCGTTTACACATCAACAACATACTATATTGAATAACGTATACGAGTACGGCCTCACTTACTATCAATAGATAAAAAACATCCGGATGTTCTATATCAAAACACCCGGATGTTATGTACTAAAACATCCGGGTGTTTGTATGGTAAGTAATATATATAATGAAAGGAGATAGCTATATTTTATTCTATATAAAACAACTTAAACATGTATAGCAAGCCATCAATTAAGGTAAATGCAGCACTCCCTTACTCTTTTCAAGATCATTCACAATAGTTATATCCATAATATTGGTATATACCTGGGTTGTTTTAACACTACGGTGCCCTAATAGTTTTTGAACGGTAGTAATACTCACTCCACTATATATTAATAAGGTGGCATTGGTATGGCGAGCGGTATGGAACGAGAAATGCTTGTGCACACCAGCCAGTTTTGCAATCACCAATAACTCTTTATTAATGTTTGAGTTATCTCGAATATTAAAAAGATCACTAAGATTATCGCGATATTTATTTAGGATATGAATACTTTTTCCACCAAACAACAGGTACAATGGTAACCGAACTTCCGTTCTGGTTTTTACAGAACGATAAATCAGCCATGTTTCCTGATGAATCTCCACTATATTATCCGGTTTAAGGTTTACAAAATCAGAGTATCTCAAACCAGCATAGCAACAGAATAAAAATGCATCAATTGTCTTTTGCAAACGAGCATATCGTCCTTCAAGCTTCAGGTTCTCAATGCGTGCGAGTTCCTCTGGGGACAGATGAGTATGGTTGTTCTCTATTGATTTAATCTTATACTTTCTGAAAGCATACTTCTGTATCTCCATATGGTCTTTATTTATAGCCACATTAATATATTTTTTGAGATGCTTCATATGCTTTCCTATCGTATTAACATGGTACTTTTTGGATTGCAGGAAGTAATCAAAAGAAGATATAAAATCAAAAGTTAGCTCATGAAAGGCAATGTCTTTCTTATATTCCTTCAACAACTCAAGAGTTGATTGATGATTACGCTTAGTGCTTTCTTTTAAAGAAGAGCCTCAAATCCGCAGCTAATTTATAACTGATTCAAATAGCGATTTAATTCACCTAATAGTTCCTACTCGTAGCTTTTCCCCCTGCTTTTCTCCTTGATTTCAGGTTATAGGGCATAGCTTCCCCTTTCCCCAGTTAGCTGAAGGCATAAGTAATCCCACGAAAAGTTGTTTTTACGGACTCCAAAGCAACTTGTATGGTTTGTCGGAATAAATATTGAGTACCCATTGTCTGCCTGTCTTTACCCATTTCGCAGGAACTGTAATGAATCGAAAGATAAATCGTTTGACTCGGCTTACCGGTTCAATATCTTCAAACACGGCTGCAACCTTCTCAATAAGGTAAGCATAAAAGTTTTTAGCCATGGCTGTAAGTAGCAGGAATACTGTATTCTCTTTGAGGAATGAACAGGGAAGATGACTCCACCCGAAATCGTTATTCATCATGTCGAATGTTCTTTCACAGGCTCCACGAGCATTGTAGAAGAGTACAATGTCTTTTTCAGAACTTTCATGGTCATTGGTTAAGATGCACCGATAGGTGTATTCACCATCAAATAGGTCCAATTGGTTGTCCTTACGCTTTTGCCTTTGAATAACAAGTCGGTAGTTTTCTTCTTGCAAAAAGGAAGTAAAAGGTATGGAGGTCACTTCATAATTCTCGAAGTTGATTTCTTCTTTTTTCCAATCTGTGATTTTCGTCATTTCTTCATACAGAGACTGACATTTGCCGGCTCGTATGTAGAACTTGTTGCAGTAGCCATGTGTCATACGGATAATCTCTTCCGAATAAGAACCACAGTCCATCCGGCAACGGTCTATGAATATTCCCCTATCGGCCAAACGACGAAAAGTCCGTTGGAGCGTATCCGCTTGACGAAAACGGACATTTGCGTTTGCGGCCCGATTTTCCACACCAACAATGTTACCACCAATAGTTGCCGTGCCGGGGAAATAACCACGTTTTTTCTTGTAAGAATACTGAGTGTCATACTTTTCTGTGGGAATAAACTGGTGGTCGAAGTCCAAGTTATAAAGCGTGTTTGGCTTGAGTTGTTCTGTTTGAAGGAGCATATCGAGCATCAAACTATTAAGCTGTTCCGCCTTATTGAAAGCATAGCTTGCTCCTTTTTGGGAAGTATAGTGGATATCCAATTCTGCGAGTTCTTTTATGCCTCTCAATAAAGTATCCGGACTGGGGATTTCAGTATCCGGGCGTAATTCAAGATGTTTGCCAAGGTGTTTGCCGATATCTTCGATGTGGTCACCGCCGCAATAGTAGATCCAAAATAGGCTCGAAATAATTTCGCTATATTGGTAACCGGCGTAGGAAGAACGTAATCCTAAAGATTTATCGATCACGGAATTCAGTCCTAAACGAGAAAATTCATCCATTGCGTAAAATATACCCCCAAAAGGAGTGATATTATCTGATTTTATGGCTATTTTTGTTGTCATATGCACAAGTACCTTTATGGTTTGTTTGGTAGCACTAATTTAGGTGAATCTTGTGACATAACCAAACCTTGAGGATGTTATTCATCCTCAAGTGTTTGGATTCTCTGAAAATAATATGACTGCGGATTTAAGGAAGAGCTCTCTACTTCTTTTTTATAAAAAGAGAGAAAAGAGCCCGAGTCTTCGACCGTTGTCGTTAATGCATCTTTTAGGATATCTAGACTAATGGGTTTGCCCTGCTGCCACAACGCCAGTTCTTCTTTCTCAATAGCAGCAATGCGTTCATACATCATCCTGTTCAATGCTTCTGCGTTTGGGTGGTTTTTAACCAACCTCTTTTTATTATCCCACTGATCGGGTCTTAAGTAGACTTTAGTCGAAAAATATTTCTTTTTTCTTTGCAAATAAGCTTCAATTTGCACTAAAGCCATTCCTCTTTCATTTAGACACTTCTTTCTGTTAAAAACTAAACTGTAAACTATTTTATCCATTGCCCTCGGTTTAAGTTGGTGTAGCAAATACATAACACAAAATTAAGCATAATCTCAAAATGCCCAATAATGCTCATATTTCTTTTTATGCGCTCTTTCGTATCACGTCTCCGTTTGTTTGCTTTGATAAAATTGCAGAAAATTAATTTATGTAGCAAAAATAGGGAGTGAAAAAGAATTGTTTTTAGTGCATTTTAATGCTATACAACAGAAAATATCTATTTTTCGGCGTTTTTGGTTTCATTTTTCTATTTCAGAAAGTAAGCGCCCACACCCCCTTTTAACGTTTATATGCAGCAAATATATGCTGTTAAGCATAAAATGAATATGTTTAATAACAGTTTGTTATATTTATGAGGTTTTTTTGATAAAATAGTTGTCCATTTCATATTTATTAATATATTTGCATTTTGTTAGAGTAAAGAAACAATTAATGTGAAGTTAAACTTTAAGAGAGAATTTATGAAAAGAAAATTAATGCTGTTATTGACCTGCCTTTTTGTTGGTATAGGTCTAGTAACTGCCCAAACTCAGAAGGTTACAGGTGTTGTGATTTCTGAAGAAGATGGGCAACCAGTTGTTGGAGCCTCTGTATTAGTAAAAGGTACTACTGTAGGTACTATCACTGATATAGATGGTAAATTTACTTTGTCGAATGTGCCAAGTTCTGCAAGAACTCTACAGGTTTCGTTTATTGGTATGAAATCTCAAGATGTGGGCATAAAATCTATTCTAAAAATTGTGCTAGATCCCGACTCTGAGTTACTTGATGAAGTAGTTGTAACAGGTATGACAAAGGTTGATAAGCGTCTGTTTACCGGTGCAGCTGCTAGCTTAAATGCTGATAATGTAAAATTAGATGGTATTGCTGAGATTAGTAGAGGTCTTGAAGGACGTGCTGCTGGCGTATCAGTGCAGAATGTATCAGGTACTTTTGGTACAGCTCCCAAAATACGTGTACGTGGTGCCACCTCCATTTATGGTAGTTCAAAGCCACTTTGGGTCGTTGATGGAGTGGTAATGGAAGATGTTATAGAGGTTAGCGCCGATCAGCTTTCGTCCGGAGATGCTACCACTTTGATTAGTTCGGCTATTGCCGGATTAAACTCGGATGATATTGAAAGCTTTCAGATCCTTAAAGATGGTTCTGCTACCTCAATTTATGGTGCTCGTGCTATGGCTGGTGTAATTGTTGTTACCACCAAAAAAGGAAAATCCGGGCAAAGCCGTATTAGTTATACTGGCGAATTTACCTATCGTCTTAAACCCCGTTATTCTGAATTCAATATTATGAACTCACAAGATCAAATGGGAGTATATCAAGAAATGCAGCAAAAGGGTTTTCTCACCCTTGCTGATGTAGGTACCGCAAGTGAAAGCGGGGTTTATGGCAAGATGTACGATTTGATTGCTAAAGGTAAATTGCTTAATACAGAGGCTGCGCGAAATGAATACCTTCGTGAAGCTGAGTTTCGTAATACTAATTGGTTTGATGAATTGTTTCAAAGTAATCTAATGCAAACACATTCGGTCAGTGTGACGTCAGGTAATGAAAAGGCCAATTATTACGCTTCGCTGAGTGCATTGATTGATCCGGGATGGTCTAAGCAAAGTAAGGTAAACCGCTATACGGCTAACTTGAATGCTACGTATAATATATTGGATAATCTATCAATAAACCTTATTTCGGGAGCATCCTATCGTAAGCAAAATGCACCGGGTACACTATCATCCAATATTGATGCCGTCAATGGGGAAGTGAAACGTGATTTCGATATTAATCCGTATTCTTATGCATTGAATACATCGCGGGCACTTGATCCTTCTGTATTTTATAATCGTAATTATGCGGAGTTTAATATTTTACATGAATTGCAGAATAATACAATGGATATCAACCTTACTGATTTGAAGTTTCAAGGTGAGATGAAGTGGAAGCCGATTAAAGGTTTGGAAGCATCCATTCTAGGTGCGGTGAAGTATCAATCGACCTCGCAAGAGCATCATATTTCTGATTTTTCAAATCAAGCTATGGCATATCGTGCAATGCCTACGACGACTATTCGTGATAAAAACCCTTTTTTGTATACAGACCCCGATAATATTTATTCTGTACCCATTACAGTGCTACCTCAAGGTGGTATTTATGAGCGCAGTGATTACAGCATGTTGTCGTACGACTTTCGTGGAGCACTGTCTTATAATACGGTCATTGATGATAAACATATCATAAACCTTTATGGAGGAACTGAAGTGAACTCGGCAGATAGACATAAGACATGGTTTCGTGGTTGGGGAATGCAATATGCTATGGGCGAGATTCCTTTTTATGCATACCAAGTATTTAAAAAGGGGGCTGAAGAAGGATCTGATTATTATAACATGACAAATATGCATTCGCGAAATATTGCTTTCTTTGGCAATACTACTTATTCATATCAAGGAAGATATATTGTCAATGGAACGATTCGTTATGAGGGTTCAAATAAATTGGGACGTACTACTTCTTCTCGCTGGCTGCCTACATGGAATGTTTCTGCTGCTTGGAATGCACATGAAGAGGCTTTCTTTAAAAGTATAACCCCCGCCGTATCGCATCTGACACTCAAGGCTTCTTATAGTTTAACTGCCGATAGAGGCCCTGCCAATGTAACCAACTCGAGAGTTGTTATTGGCAGCTACAATCCGTGGCGTCCTACAAGCGGTGTTTCCGAATCAGGGCTAAATATTGTGAATTTAGAGAATGGTGCGCTTACCTATGAGAAGAAACATGAGCTAAATATTGGAATTGATCTTGGATTTATAGATAATCGCATTGGAGTAGCTGCAGATTGGTATAAACGTAATAATTATGATTTGATTGGTATCGTCAATACGCAAGGCCTTGGAGGCGAAATTCAGAAATATGGAAATGTGGCTTCTATGAAATCTAGTGGGTTTGAATTGACTTTATCCACTAAGAATATTCAGACCAAAGACTTCTCATGGAGTACTGATTTTATCTATTCGCACAATAAAAATGAAGTGACTGAATTGGAGACTACCTCACGTGTTATTGATCTGGTTTCTGGTACCGGGTTTGCTAAACAAGGGTATCCGGTTCGCTCTATTTTTTCAATTCCCTTTGAAGGGTTAAATAATGAAGGTTTACCTACATTTACAAATCAAAAAGGGGAAAAGACGGTTTCAGGGGTTTATTTTCAAGAACGTAAAAATCACGACTTTTTGGTTTACTCCGGCTCGGCTGATCCTACAGATATGGGTAGCTTAGGTAACATCTTTTCGTATAAAAATTTTCGGTTAAACGTGTTTATTACCTATTCTTGGGGAAATGTTATTCGTCTCGACCCTGTATTTAAGAGCTCTTATAGCGACCTTACATCAATGCCGAAAGAGTATCGTAACCGTTGGGTGGTTCCCGGAGATGAAAATATAACGACCATACCTGTCATTGCAAGTGTTCGTCAACGTAAAAATGACTCAAACTTAGGGGTGGCGTATAATTCCTATAATTATTCAACTGAGCGAATTGCCGATGGTGATTTTATTCGTATGAAAGAAGTTTCGCTGGTTTATGATTTTCCCAAAGGGACGATTAGTAAATGGAAATTGTCTAATCTCTCACTTAAATTGCAGGCGACTAATCTTTTTTTGATATATGCTGATAAGAAACTGAATGGACAAGATCCTGAGTTCTTTAATACGGGCGGTGTAGCTGCTCCTGTTCCTAAACAATTTACACTCACGTTACGATTGGGATTATAATTAATTTTAATAAAGAAAATAAGATGAAAAGAAAATATATATTGCCGATACTTACCATTGCAGGTGTTCTTAGCTGCACCTCGTGCAATGATTACTTAGATGAAATGCCCGATAACCGTGCCGAACTTAATACAGAGGCTAAAATCATTAGTTTATTAGTTTCGGCTTATCCGAAAAATGACTATGTAATGTGTGCGGAAATGGCTTCGGATAATACCGATGATTATGGAGAAACAAATCCTTACGGTGGTCGCTTCTACGAGCAACTTTACAATTGGATGGATGTGACAGAGTCTAATAATGAAAGCCCGGCTCGTGTGTGGGAAGCTTGCTATGGTGCTATTGCTGCAGCCAATCAAGCCTTATCTGCTATCGAAGAAATGGGTAATCCCGCGTCTCTGAACCCTGCTAGAGGGGAAGCACTGGTCTGTCGTGCTTATGGGCATTTTATTCTTGTTAATATTTTTTCGCAACACTATACTAAGCAATATGCCGACAAAGATTTAGGTATCACCTATATGGAGAAGCCTGAAACAGCACTTAGCCCAAAGTATGAGCGTGGTACGGTAGCGCAAGTTTATGAAAAAATAGAAGCCGATTTGTTGGCCGGAATCCCATTAATAAATGATGCCATATATTCAGTTCCTAAGTATCACTTTAATATGAAAGCTGCCAATGCTTTTGCATCCCGCTTTTTTCTCTATTATCAGAAATGGGATGAAGCGATCAAGTATGCTTCTCTGGCTTTAAGTAGTGCTCCTCAGACGGTGTTGCGTAATAATGTAGAGCTTGCTAAATTACCACGTGATCCGCTGGCTAAAGTATCTACACAATACATTAGCGCAGCACATAAATGTAACTTTCTTCTTTTAACAGCCTATTCTCAGTTAGGTACGGTTTATGGTGCTTACTATACCGGCTCACGCTATGCGCATGGTGCTGTAATCTCAAAGACTGAAACATTGCAGGCAGAAGGTCCTTGGGGGACTTATTCGGCTAATACATTTTATCTCGCTCCATGGGTATATGGGGGTACTAACTTGGATAAAGTTTTGCTGCCACGTGTGCCTTATTTGTTCGAATATACCGATCCTGTGGCAGGAACAGGTTATACCCGCTCGGTTTATACCGGTTTTACTGCAGAGGAAACGTTGCTGAATCGTGCTGAGGCTTATATTATGAAGAAGGATTATGTAAATGCCACAGCTGATATGAAGCTATGGGCTGACAATACGGTGAAAACAGGTGCCAAGTTGACTGAAGCTTCAATAGAGGCTTGGGCTAATAAATTTAATTACTATACGCCTACTGTTCCTACACCGAAGAAGAAGTTGGCTCCTGACTTTGTTATCGAAGAAGGTAAGCAAGAGAACTTTATTCAGTGTTTACTCTTTATCCGTCGTCATGAAACCATGCATTCCGGATTGAGGTGGTTTGATACGAAGCGTTATGGTATTGAATTGACGCGACGTATTATTCAGAGTGGAAAGGTCGCTTCTACAGGTGATGTACTGAAACCGCGTGACAATCGCTGTGCTATGCAGATACCAGCCGATGTTGTAGCTGCAGGATTGACTCCAAATCCGAGATAATGAATCGTTAGTAATAAACTTTAATAATGAAAACAATGATAAGAAATATAACTAATATTTTATTTGTGGCACTAATGTTTGCCCTCATTTCGGCTTGTGGCGAAGATGGGTTGAATGCTGATAGTGTTATTAAAGAGTCTCAACGAGAAGAAAATGATTTTGATCGTTGGATTATTCAAAAGTATGTAACTCCTTACAATATTGATTTTAAATATCGTATGGAGGATATTGAATCTGATCGGGACTATAATTTAGTTCCTGCTAACTATACAAAGTCTGTTCAAATGGCAAAATTAGTCGATTTTCTTTGTCTTCAAGTATATGATGAAGTTACTGGTAGCAAAGAGTTTATTCGAAGCTATTTCCCTAAAATGATTCACTTAGTGGGTTCACCCGCCTATCGTAATAATAACACGATGGTATTGGGTACTGCCGAAGGGGGACTGAAGATTACTTTGTATAATGTAAATGCAGTAAAGGTTACGGATGTGGAAGAGCTTAATCGCTTTTATTTCAAAACGATTCATCATGAGTTTGCTCACATATTGCACCAAACAATTCCTTATACGACCGATTTTAAGGAAATTACCGGAAGCTCTTATGTTAAAGATAGTTGGAATACAACCTATAGTAGTGAAAATGAATCTCTTCCAAAAGGATTTATCAGTCCTTATGCATCAAGTGCTCCCGATGAGGATTTTGTAGAGCTAATTTCAATTTATGTTACTAGTTCTCCGGAAGTATGGGCTGAAAAGATGAAAAAGGCAGGTGAAGGATTAGGGCTGGTGACTGCGAAGTTTGAAATAGTATATAACTATATGTTGAATTCTTGGAATATTGATTTAAATAAATTACGCGAATTGGTATTGAGGAATGAAAGTAAGATCGGAGATTTAGATTTAGATAAACTTTAATAAGAAGATGTTATGAAGAAAAAATATTTAATATGGATATTGTTACCTTTTATTTTCCAATCATGTTTGATGGACGATAAGGATTTATTTCCGGAGTCAGCTGCCGATCGTATGAATACGGTACTCAAACATCATCAGGAGATATTAATGGGTGCCACCAACGGATGGATTCTTGAGTATTTCCCTGAGAAAAAACAATCTTATGGTGGGTATACGTTGTTTGTGAAATTCGAGCCTCATGATATGGTGACTGTTGCTTCAGAGTTATATAAAGCAGACCAAACGGAGACAAGTATGTATCAACTGATTGGCGATAGCGGACCAGTACTGACCTTTAATACGCATAATACGTTGTTACATTATTTTTCAGATCCTCATAATCCGGATGGTATTGGTCCTGGTGACAGTGGAATGGGTGGTGATTATGAGTTTCTGATGCTGGAATCAACCCCAGAAAAAGTAACAATGAAAGGAAAAAAGACGGGTAATCGTATTGTTATGACTCCTATTGCATCCGATGCCAATTGGACCGATTTGATGAAAGATTACCAACTGGCTGCAGCTAAGATAAAAGGGAAAAAGTATAAACTGAGTATGGGGGAATTAGAAGGAACAGCACTTGCTTCCTATCGTACATTCAATATTACTTATCCAGGAGATAATGCTGCAATTGAGATGATAATGGCTTCCTATCGAGTGCTTTCGAGTAATGAAATTGAATTTTACGAACCTTTGAAAATAGGTGGTAAAGAGATTACTAAAATGAAATTCAGTGTTGATGCCGACGGGGTTATAACTTTTACCGATGTTCAATCAGGGTTGAGTTTAGTTGAATTACTGCCTGTTTTGAATCAAGAACTAGTGAAGGGTAGCTGGTATTTTGCTTATAGCAAATTAGGTACCTATGGTAAACAGTGCTGGGATTTAGCAAAGACCGGACTTGATGCTATCGGTGAGCAATTATATTCGGCAGCGTTAACTAATGGAATTTCGTTTGCGTTTGGTTGTGTACCCAATGGGGCAAGTACAAATTATAAAGGAATTCTTGGGTTTAGTTATCAACTGATAGATATAGATCAAATAAAGCTATCTTACACGGGAACATCTGATAATAATGGAGGCTATTATTATAAAAACTCACCAAATTTTCCACAATTAATTAATCCGTTAGTGGGGCAATTTAAATTAATCGCGAATGATAAAAAGAATCCAACAACGATTCAGCTACAAGATATTGCAAAACCTGAAAATGTATATGTACTATCTCGTAGTGCTGTGTACTGGCCATATAATAAATAGTGCCGAAAGAAAAGCGAGCGAGCTTCAAGCTAAAATTCTCTCAATGTAACCTGTAACTTAGAATAAATAGAGATTTAGCTTTATATTAATTGTTTCGGAAGGATACTATTGAGAGATAGTATCCTTCTTTTTTCTAACATCTCTGCCCTCATAGGCACAAATAGCCTCTATCCACTCTTCCGAAAGTGGTTTCGACTCATGCTTCTCCAGATCGAAAGCTACCATAACCGAGGTGCCGATGCATTTTACCTCTCCCGTATCCGTATCGATCATTCGCTGAATGAGGTGGAAGCTCTTGGTTCCAATTTCCGAAACGGCAGTTTGTACGGCAATATGATCGGTTGCAAATATCTGCGACAGAAAGTTAGCTTCGATGTGTACTACCACAATACCATCTTTTTCCCAGTCTACTCCGGGGCATACCGAAGCGAAGTATTCTGTCTTGCCTAAATCATAAAAACAGAAGTATACCGTGTTGTTAACATGCCCGAATTTATCTACGTCATTGAAGCGTAGTTGTATAGGGAGGGTGTGGCGAAATTTAATTTCTTCCATTTGTTTTCACTTAATCTTTTATATTGTGATGCAAAATTAGTATTTTTGCGGTTCATCTCAACAGATATGAAGCAAGAAATGATAGAAGATGTTAAAAAAGCCTGTCAGGTGATGAGCGAAGGGGGAGTGATTCTCTATCCTACTGACACGGTATGGGGGCTTGGTTGCGATGCAACGAACCCCGAAGCAGTGCAGCGTGTGTACGAAATAAAACAACGCGCCGATAGTAAGGCGATGTTGGTGTTGGTTGATTCGGCAGTAAAAGTTGACTTTTATGTGGGAGATGTGCCACCTATTGCATGGGATTTGATTGAGTTGGCAGACAAACCGATGACGATTATATATTCGGGTGCACGCAATCTGGCACCCAATTTACTTGCCGAGGATGGCAGTGTGGGGATTCGTGTCACCAGCGAAGCTTTCTCGAATCGCCTTTGTCAACGGTTTCGTAAGGCTATTGTTTCTACTTCGGCCAATATAAGTGGTCAGCCCGGAGCTGCCAACTTCAACGAAATATCCGAAGATATTAAAAGTGCAGTCGATTACATTGTTACTTATCGACAAGACGATCTAAGTCGTCCAAAGCCGTCGAGCATCATTAAGTTGGAGCCGGGGGGAGTTATCAAGATTATCCGCGAATAAATGGAAAAAGAAAAAATAAGTTTATTACAACGCTTTATTAGTTGGCGAGAGAACAAGATTAAAGAAAAGCATTTTATATTGATACTGAGTTTTTTAGTAGGTATCTTTACAGCCACTGCTGCCTTATTACTGAAATTTTTTATTCATACCGTACAGAATTTCCTGACCGATAATTTTAATGCCACACAGGCCAACTACCTTTACCTGGTTTATCCGGTGGTCGGTATCTTCTTGGCAGGGTGGTTTGTGCGCAATATTGTAAAAGACGATATCAGCCACGGAGTTACCAAGATACTCTATGCTATTTCGCGCAGGCAGGGGCGTATCAAACGACACAATGTTTGGTCGTCGACCATTGCGAGTGCCATTACCATTGGGTTTGGTGGTTCGGTAGGAGCAGAGGCACCTATTGTGCTAACCGGTTCGGCGATTGGCTCTAACCTAGGAAGTGTCTTTAAAATGGAACACCGCACACTGATGTTGCTCGTCGGTTGTGGTGCGGCAGGTGCTATTGCAGGTATCTTCAAAGCGCCTATTGCCGGTTTGGTCTTTACGCTCGAAGTGTTGATGATCGACCTTACCATGTCTTCGTTGCTCCCCTTGCTTATCTCGTCGGTTACCGCTGCCACACTCTCTTATATCGTAACCGGGCAACAGGCTATGTTTAAGTTCAACCTAGATCAGCCTTTTGAGCTGGAGCGTATCCCTTATGTGATTTTGCTCGGTATTTTCTGCGGACTGGTTTCATTATACTTTACGCGGGCTATGAACTCTGTCGAAGGCGTTTTTGGTAAATTATCCAATCCTTATAAGAAACTCGCGCTTGGCGGTGTTATGCTGAGTGTGCTCATCTTCCTCTTTCCGCCGCTATATGGCGAAGGGTACGATACTATTGAGATGCTGCTCAACGGGACCAGCAATGTAGAATGGGATACCGTGCTTAATAACTCCATGTTCTACGGTTATGGCAACCTATTGTTGGTATATCTGATGCTGATTCTTTTATTGAAAGTCTTTGCCTCGAGTGCCACAAACGGTGGTGGCGGTTGTGGTGGTATTTTTGCACCTTCTCTTTATTTGGGCTGTATTGCCGGATTTATATTCTCCCACTTCAGCAACGAGATGGGAATATCATCTTTCTTGCCCGAAAAGAACTTTGCCTTGATGGGTATGGCCGGAGTGATGAGTGGTGTCATGCATGCTCCACTTACCGGTGTCTTTCTGATAGCCGAGCTTACCGGTGGTTATGACCTGTTTCTGCCGTTGATGATCGTATCGGTAAGTGCTTACTTAACGATTATCGTTTTCGAACCCCATAGTATCTATTCGATGCGTTTGGCCAAGAAAGGACAACTCATTACGCACCACAAAGACCGTGCTGTACTGACTTTGATGAAAATGGAGAATGTAGTCGAAAAAGACTTTGTGACGGTGCATCCCGAAATGGAATTGGGAGAGTTAGTCAAAGCGATTGCCTCTTCGCATCGTAATATCTTTCCGGTGACCGATGAGGATGGTACCTTTCAAGGTATTGTGCTGCTCGATGATATACGAAACATCATGTTCAGACAAGAGCTTTATCACCGTTTTCGAGTTAGCAAACTGATGACTTCCGCCCCCGCCAAACTATTTGATACGGACGGTATGGAGCAGGTGATGCAAACTTTTGATGATACGAAAGCATGGAATCTGCCCGTTGTGAATAGCGAAGGCAAATACCTGGGATTTGTATCGAAGTCGAAAATCTTTAACTCGTATCGTCAAGTACTGGTGCACTTCTCGGAAGATTAGCGCGCTTGTATCTTAATTAATTAGTCCATTTGTCATGAAGAAAGAAGATTTAAGAATCGTTTATATGGGGACTCCCGACTTTGCTGTCGAGGGCCTTCGATGTTTGGTAGAAGGCGGTTACAATGTAGTGGGTGTGATAACCATGCCCGATAAACCTGCCGGACGCGGACATCAAATTCAATACTCGCCTGTCAAACAATATGCACTCGAACAGAACCTGCCCCTGTTGCAGCCTGAGAAACTGAAAGAAGAAGGGTTTGTAGAGGAGTTGCGCGCACTGAAAGCCGATCTTCAGATTGTTGTTGCTTTTCGTATGTTGCCCGAGGTCGTGTGGAATATGCCTCGCTTGGGAACATTCAACCTCCACGCCTCCTTGCTTCCACAGTACCGCGGAGCGGCTCCCATTAATTGGGCTGTGATTAATGGAGATACCCAGACCGGTATCACTACCTTCTTTTTGCAACATGCAATTGATACCGGCGAAGTGATTCAGCAGGTGGCTGTACCTATTGCAGATACCGACAACGTAGAGGTGGTACACGATAAACTCATGCAGTTGGGTGGTCGGTTGGTACTCGAAACGGTCGATGCCATTATAGCCGGAACGGTAAAGCCCATTCCTCAGGAGAAGATGGAGGTGGTAGGCGAGCTTCGTCCTGCTCCGAAGATATTCAAAGAAACCTGTCGCATAGACTGGAACCGCTCTGTGAAGCAGGTGTACGACTTTGTTCGCGGGCTGTCGCCTTATCCTGCTGCCTGGGGAGAATTGGTCGATCCCGACGGTAAAACCGTTGTCGTAAAGATCTTCGAGACGGAGAAGATTGTTGAACCTCATTCATTGGCAGCGGGTACACTGCTGACCGATGGTAAAACCTATATGAAGATCGCTGTATCTGACGGGTTTATCGGAGTGTTGGCATTGCAGCTTCCCGGCAAGAAACGTTTGAAAATCGAAGAACTCTTACGTGGCTTTCGACTGACCGAAACTTATCGAATGAAAGCGGATTAAATAATCCGCTTTTCTTTTGGCTTTTTCACTTGAATTCTGTTACTTTGTGCCTTGTTGACTTTGATAATCCAGTAAAGCCTATTGACACAACATTACGCTACTACTCAAAAAATCACGTAATGAATACACGAATCAGCAGAACCGACGAAGCGTTGGTAACTCTCTATGCAAACGGAGAGAATGAAGCCTTTGATGAACTACTGAACCGTTATAGGGATCGGTTGTATTACTATATATATTATATAGTGCGCAACGTTGAGCAAACGGAAGACATTTTTCAGGAAACATTCATCAAAGCCATTATTACCATACGGCAGGGACGTTATAATGAAAACGGAAAGTTTTCTGCCTGGTTGCGCCGCATTGCTCATAATTTGATTATAGACTCTTACCGACAAGACAAACAAGAGAACCTCGTGTCTTGTGATGAACCCGATATTAATATCCTCAACACCATTCAACTGGCCGAAGATACTATTGAAACGGCTATGGTTAGTCAGCAAATACTCGATGATGTGCGTCGGTTGATGAACGCATTGCCCGATGAACAACGCGAAGTACTGCAAATGCGCTTCTATCAGGATTTGAGTTTTAAAGAAATAGCCGAACAGACCGGTGTGAGTATCAACACCTCATTGGGGCGGATGCGGTATGCTATCCTGAATATCCGTCGCTTAGCCTCTAAAAATGGTGTCGAACTAACTCTTTAGCAAGATAAATGCATTGGTTTATATACTAAATCGTCCGTTTCGTTCGTTCTTAACAGAGAAATAGATGATTTAACTCATAAATGGATAAGCCTATGTCTAAAAAAACGACTCATCGCTCTTCTTCTCTCCCTATCAATCAAAAGCATTCGCCGGGCAATAAACAAACCGGACCCAGTGCACAAACGCTGAATTTTCTTCGCGCTTTTGCCCGCAACTATCATACCGATATGCAGTTACCTCAGGGCATACAGGGCATTATACTGGGATAAATTTGCTACTTTCGTTTATTCACGCTACTTTTGCACTATAATTCATTAATAAACGAAGCGTATGAAACCAATAATATCTCCCTCTATTCTTTCGGCAGATTTTGCCCACTTAGCTAAAGATATTGATATGATAAACCGTAGCGAAGCTGCGTGGGTACACATTGATATCATGGATGGAGTATTTGTTCCCAATATTTCGTTTGGCTTTCCGGTATTGAAATACGTGGCAGAGTTGAGCGAAAAACCACTGGATGTACACTTGATGATTGTGCAGCCCGAGAAGTTTATTCCCGAAGTAAAAGCACTGGGTGCCCACGTGATGAATGTGCACTATGAGGCTTGCCCGCATTTGCACCGCGTGCTGCAACAGATTAGAGAAGCCGGTATGGAACCGGCCGTAACGATCAATCCGGCTACACCGGTAGCCTTGTTGCAGGATATTATCTGTGATGTATACATGGTGTTGATTATGAGTGTTAATCCGGGGTTTGGCGGACAGAAGTTTATTGAACATTCGATTCAAAAAGTTCGTGAGCTTCGTGAACTCATTGACCGTACCGGGTCTAAGGCATTGATCGAAGTAGACGGTGGGGTGAACAGCGAAACTGCCCCTCGACTGATCGCTGCAGGAGCGGATGTATTGGTAGCCGGAAATGCGATCTTTGCTGCCGATAAGCCGGAAGAAATGATTAAACTGCTGATGAATGGTCAGCCATAAGAAGTGATAAGGGCGCTTCATCGCTACCCGTTTTTACGTCTGTTGCTACCATTGGCAATGGGTGTTTATGTGGGCGATGAATTGTTTTACAAGGGTGTAGAAATCTCCATGCAAGATGCATTATGGGGTCTCTGCACTCTTTTTGTTTTACTGACTTTTTCGCTCCTGCTCAGACGCTATGCGTTGCGTTGGGTTTTCGGCGTTCTTCTTTTCCTGTTTTGTTTTTTCGGCGGATTGAGTTGCATGATGCATCAGTTGCAAGAAACAACAGTCGCCTTTGCGGATAAAGAAACCATTTATCGTGTTTGTATAACCGAGAAGCCTCTGGTTAAGGAGAAAAGCATGCTTTGTACTGCCGAGCTCGATGGGAAGAACATCTTGTTGTACCTGACAAAAGATTCGCTTAGCCAACGCCTCAGAAGTGGGGATGAGCTGTTAATCAACAGTCTTCTTTCGGTTCCGGCAGGCTATGGAAATCCCGATGAGTTCGATTATCCCCGTTATTTGTTGCGCCGCCGGATAAGTGGCGTAGGCTTTTGCTCAAGTGGCGATTGGAAACTTCTGGCACACCATCGGTCGCTTTCTCTTTCTCAACGTGCTTTGGTGTGGCGCGAGCGGGTACTCGGTTTATATCGCGAATTGGGCTTTCGTGGCGATGAACTGGCTGTGCTGTCTGCCCTCACTGTTGGGTATAAAGAAGAATTAAGCGAAGAGATACGCGAAAGCTATTCGATATCGGGAGCCAGCCACGTACTTGCCTTGTCGGGGTTGCATATCGGCTTCCTGTATGCCTTGCTCTTATTCTGTTTACGTATCTATCCCGATAAATGGTGGGGCGCTCGTTTGTGCCGGTGCCTGATTATTCTTACGTTGCTGTGGGCGTTTGCTTTCTTTACCGGCCTTTCTCCTTCGGTGGTGCGTTCGGTGCTGATGTGTTCGCTATTGGTGGTTTCGAGTGTATGGGGACGAGAGTCCTTTTCCATTAATACGCTGACAGTCGCTGCTTTCTTTATGTTGCTTTGTCGTCCCGCCTGGTTGTTTGATGTCGGTTTTCAACTCTCTTTCTGTGCTGTGGCAGCTATCTTATTACTGCAACCGGATATTTATAAAATATTGTCACCGACTCATCGGATGGTTCGCCCGGTTTGGACGCTGTTGAGCGTTTCATTGGCGGCACAGATAGGAACAGCGCCGTTGGTGATGCTTTATTTCGGTCGCTTTTCTGCTCATTTCTTATTGACCCTTAAATCCGCAGTCATATTATTTTCAGAGAATCCAAACACTTGAGGATGAATAACATCCTCAAGGTTTGGTTATGTCACAAGATTCACCTAAATTAGTGCTACCAAACAAACCATAAAGGTACTTGTGCATATGACAACAAAAATAGCCATAAAATCAGATAATATCACTCCTTTTGGGGGTATATTTTACGCAATGGATGAATTTTCTCGTTTAGGACTGAATTCCGTGATCGATAAATCTTTAGGATTACGTTCTTCCTACGCCGGTTACCAATATAGCGAAATTATTTCGAGCCTATTTTGGATCTACTATTGCGGCGGTGACCACATCGAAGATATCGGCAAACACCTTGGCAAACATCTTGAATTACGCCCGGATACTGAAATCCCCAGTCCGGATACTTTATTGAGAGGCATAAAAGAACTCGCAGAATTGGATATCCACTATACTTCCCAAAAAGGAGCAAGCTATGCTTTCAATAAGGCGGAACAGCTTAATAGTTTGATGCTCGATATGCTCCTTCAAACAGAACAACTCAAGCCAAACACGCTTTATAACTTGGACTTCGACCACCAGTTTATTCCCACAGAAAAGTATGACACTCAGTATTCTTACAAGAAAAAACGTGGTTATTTCCCCGGCACGGCAACTATTGGTGGTAACATTGTTGGTGTGGAAAATCGGGCCGCAAACGCAAATGTCCGTTTTCGTCAAGCGGATACGCTCCAACGGACTTTTCGTCGTTTGGCCGATAGGGGAATATTCATAGACCGTTGCCGGATGGACTGTGGTTCTTATTCGGAAGAGATTATCCGTATGACACATGGCTACTGCAACAAGTTCTACATACGAGCCGGCAAATGTCAGTCTCTGTATGAAGAAATGACGAAAATCACAGATTGGAAAAAAGAAGAAATCAACTTCGAGAATTATGAAGTGACCTCCATACCTTTTACTTCCTTTTTGCAAGAAGAAAACTACCGACTTGTTATTCAAAGGCAAAAGCGTAAGGACAACCAATTGGACCTATTTGATGGTGAATACACCTATCGGTGCATCTTAACCAATGACCATGAAAGTTCTGAAAAAGACATTGTACTCTTCTACAATGCTCGTGGAGCCTGTGAAAGAACATTCGACATGATGAATAACGATTTCGGGTGGAGTCATCTTCCCTGTTCATTCCTCAAAGAGAATACAGTATTCCTGCTACTTACAGCCATGGCTAAAAACTTTTATGCTTACCTTATTGAGAAGGTTGCAGCCGTGTTTGAAGATATTGAACCGGTAAGCCGAGTCAAACGATTTATCTTTCGATTCATTACAGTTCCTGCGAAATGGGTAAAGACAGGCAGACAATGGGTACTCAATATTTATTCCGACAAACCATACAAGTTGCTTTGGAGTCCGTAAAAACAACTTTTCGTGGGATTACTTATGCCTTCAGCTAACTGGGGAAAGGGGAAGCTATGCCCTATAACCTGAAATCAAGGAGAAAAGCAGGGGGAAAAGCTACGAGTAGGAACTATTAGGTGAATTAAATCGCTATTTGAATCAGTTATAAATTAGCTGCGGATTTGAGGTTGACCAATCTGCTTGTTATTGTGCTGGTCTCGGTTATTATGTATGGGGCGATAGCTATGTTGCTGCTGACCCCTTTCGTTCTGCTTCAAGGATGGATGGCTTGGTTGGTCAAGATACTGTTGCAATGGCTCAATGCCGTCGTGCGATGGGTTGAACAACTTCCTCTGGCATCTATCGATCAGCTGTGGATTTACCCCTTCGAGGTCTTTTTGTTCTACGTGCTGATCTGTTTGGGGAGGCATTGTGTCTCTTCCCATCGCGCTAAGAGTTTGGTGGCCTGCCTCTGCTGTTCGCTTTTTCTTTTGGGAGGACATGCGTTTATGCGGTTTCAAGATCGTCCGGTTCAGAGCTTGTCTTTTTATAACGTGCGCGGTTGTCCCGCTGTGCACTGTGTAGCTGTCGATGGACGTTCGTGGTTGGTCTATGCCGACAGTCTGCCCGATGAAAAGCGTTTGCACCGTGTGGCTTCCCGTCATTGGCAACGACAGCGGTTGCTTCAGCCTCGTGCCGTTACTGCCGATTATCAAGATAGCACACTTTGTTTTCGCGACCGCATTCTCTCTTATTCCGGCAGGCGCGTATGCATGGTCAATGACGACCGTTGGAAGTATCAATCGGCTTCGCAACCGCTCGCTGTCGATTATTTATACGTCTGCAAAGGGTATAACGGAAGGCTGCATACATTGGCCGCTCTCTTCTCTTTTTCAACCATCATTTTAGATGCCTCTCTTCCTTCTTATCAGCAAGATGCGTTTAAGGAAGAATGTCTAGAGCGGGGTTATCACTTTATCGCACTTTCCGAGAAAGGTTCTATGAGGTTTTTGCTATAAGTACGAAGAATTATTGTAGCTTTGCAAGCTAATAAAGTGGCCATCTGCCGATGCGCTTTTGTGCCAATGAAAAAGAGAATGGCTAAATTAAATTATTAATCTACTTAATCCATGTGTCCGCCAATGGATGATTTCGCTATTGGCACATTGACGCATTATTATTATGCTGACCAAAGTAATTGAACAAAGCAAAATAGACCGTTTTACGAAATGGTTCGAACGTGCCGACAAAATAGTAATTGTTTCTCACGTATCGCCTGATGGCGATGCGATCGGTTCTTCACTGGGACTTTATCATTTTCTTGATTCGCAAGATAAGACGGTGAACGTCATCGTACCCAATGCGTTTCCGGATTTTCTCAAGTGGATGCCCGGTAGCAAAGATATCCTATTGTACGACCGCTATAAGGAGTTTGCCGATAAACTTATTGCCGAGGCTGATGTTATTTGCTGTCTCGACTTCAATACCCTCAAACGTATTGATGATATGGGAGCTGCCGTAGCCGCTTCTCAGGCTCGTAAGGTGATGGTTGACCATCACTTGCACCCCGAGGAGTTTTGCGACATAACGATCTCCCATCCCACCATCTCTTCTACCTCCGAACTTGTTTTCCGTTTGATTTGTCGTATGGGCTATTTCAGTGATATCACACGCGAAGGGGCAGAGTGCATCTATACCGGTATGATGACCGATACGGGCGGGTTTACCTACAATTCGAACAACCGCGAGATCTATTTCATCATTAGCGAACTCCTGTCTAAAGGCATCGATAAAGACGATATTTATCGCAAGGTATTCAATACCTATTCCGAAAGCCGCTTGCGTCTGATGGGGCATGTGCTGGCCAATATGAAAGTATATGCCGAATATGATTCGGCACTGATTTCATTGACTTGTGCCGAGCAGAATTGTTTTGACTACATCAAAGGCGATAGCGAAGGATTTGTGAATATTCCTCTTAGTATAAAGAATGTATGCTTCTCTTGTTTTCTACGTGAGGATACCGAAAGACCGATGATTAAAATATCGCTTCGTTCGGTCGGCACATTTCCTTGCAATCAGTTTGCTGCAGAATTCTTTAATGGAGGCGGACACCTGAATGCTTCGGGTGGTGAGTTCTATGGAACCATGGAAGAAGCGGTTAAAGTCTTTGAGCAAGGATTGAAGAAATATAAACCCTTGTTGTGTAAAGCGTGAGCTCGTTAAAAGTAGAGGCTTAAAGGTTAAAAAATTAGAACTTTCAACTTTCAATCTTCTACTTTCGGCTAATTTAAAATACATTTGTACGAAATATATAGTACCCTAAGATACAGATAATGAAGAAACTTATTTTTATACTTTTTGCTTTATTGGCAGTTGGTTCTCTCTTTCAATCTTGTGATAACACAAAAACATACGCAGAGATGCTGGATGAAGAGAAGAATGCAGTCAATGCGTATATCAAGAAATACAATATTCAGGTTATTTCGTTGGAGGAGTTTGAAAAAGACACTGTAACGGATGTTGCCAAAAATGAATATGTAGCATTCTCCAATGGTGTATATATGCAGATTGTAAACAGGGGAGACGAAGGCGAAAGCAATAAATTCGTCAATAACAATGTGATTCTTGCACGTTTTGTAGAAGTTGATATTCTTCTGGGAGACACGACTCTAGCTTCTACCGTATGCAATCCGGCAGGGCCAAACTTTGAGTTATATCCCGAAGGGTTCAGATATACAGAATCCGGAACCAGTATCTACGGTCAGTTTCTGTCTGAATCGGGATTGGCAGGTTGGAAAGGATTGGGTATGAATGGGCAATATACACAGTATGGCACCAGCGTACCCGCAGGATGGTTGCTGGCTTTGAAGTATATTCGTAGCGGTGCACATGTGAAGCTAATTGTACCTTCCAAGATGGGACATCAGATAGCACAGCAAAAAGTATATCCTTACTTCTACGATGTGCGTAAGTTTTCAATCTATTATTAAAAAAAGAAACCAACATAACTCTCAAAATTAAAACCTTATGACTCTAATCAAATCGATCTCTGGTATCCGCGGAACCATCGGTGGAGGAGCAGGTAACGGCTTAAATCCGTTAGATATTGTGAAGTTTACGTCGGCTTATGCCACGCTTATTCGCAAGACTTGCCAATCAACAAGTAATAAAATCGTAGTGGGACGCGATGCTCGTATCTCGGGCGAAATGGTAAACAACGTCGTAGTAGGTACTCTCATGGGTATGGGCTGGGATGTAGTAGACATCGATCTGGCCTCTACACCGACTACCGAACTGGCTGTAACCATGGAAGGTGCTTGTGGTGGTATCATTTTGACTGCTTCGCATAACCCCAAACAGTGGAATGCATTGAAACTGCTCAACGAACATGGCGAATTTCTCAATGCAGCCGAAGGAGAAGAAGTGCTTCGTATTGCCGAAGCCGAAGAGTTCGACTATGCCGATGTAGATCACTTGGGCAGCTATCGCAAAGACTTAACGTATAACAAAAAACATATTGATAGTGTATTGGCCTTGAAGTTGGTCGATGTAGAAGCTATCAAGAAAGCCAATTTCCGCGTAGCCATCGACTGTGTAAACTCTGTGGGAGGTATTATCCTTCCCGAACTGCTCGAACGTCTGGGCGTAAAGCATATTGAAAAACTTTATTGCGAACCTACCGGAAACTTTGCGCACAACCCCGAACCGTTAGAGAAGAACTTGGGCGATATCATGAACCTGATGAAAGGCGGTAAAGCCGATGTTGCTTTTGTTGTTGACCCCGATGTCGATCGTTTGGCAATGATCTGCGAAGACGGTGCCATGTATGGTGAAGAATATACCTTGGTTACTGTGGCCGATTATGTACTTAAACATACGCCCGGCAATACGGTATCCAACCTTAGCTCTACCCGTGCGCTGCGCGATGTTACTCGCAAGTACGGAAAAGAATACAATGCTTCGGCAGTGGGCGAGGTAAACGTGGTTACTAAGATGAAAGCAACCAACGCCGTTATCGGTGGCGAGGGCAATGGTGGAGTAATCTATCCCGAAAGCCATTACGGACGCGACGCATTGGTGGGTATCGCTCTTTTCCTGAGCCATCTGGCTCACGAGGGTAAAAAGGTAAGCGAACTACGCGCCACCTATCCTCCTTACTTTATTGCCAAGAACCGTGTAGACTTAACCCCGGAAATAGACGTAGATGCTATTCTGGCTAAGGTAAAAGAGATCTATAAAGATGAAGAAATTAACGATATCGATGGTGTGAAGATTGACTTTGCAGACAAGTGGGTACACTTGCGTAAGAGCAATACCGAAGCCATCATCCGTGTGTATAGCGAGGCTTCCACTATGGAGGCTGCCGAGGAAATAGGTCAGAAGATTATGGATGTAATCAATGATTTAGCCAAATAAGCGCAAGCGGAAAGGCTATTAAACTGCTTCCTCGCAAACAAGCGAACTTTCATCGATCAGGTGAATATTCGTTTGTCTGCGGGGAAGCGTTTGTTTTATATGAATAGAACCAGTGACACAATTCTCTAACAGGAGAAATCGGCCGGTATACGAAACCGCTTGCCGATTATTGCTGCAACAATTAAAGCAACGTGAAAAACCGGTGCAGCGTGTCGTTCTTACGCATCTGGCGATACGGGAATCGAGCATGAAGGAACCTCTAAAAAAGTCGGTCGGCTTTTTGAAAAAGACGGTGGGATTTTTTTAAAAGCTGGCGATCTTTTCTGAAAAAGCCGCCGGCTTTTTTTAGAAAGACGAAGTCATTTTCTGCTGAATCTCTATTTACCTTACTGATGAGGAGAACCACTCTTTAAATTCGCCCACCCGCGCCTTACTTACCAGAATCTTTTCGGAGGGAGTAAAGTGGTGAAGGTTGACCGAGAGTCTGCCGTTGAACCACAAATCAATATCCTTGATTGCCTCGCGCGAAATAAGGTATTGACGGTTGACGCGGAAGAAGTGTGCCGGGTCCAGGCAATCGGTCAGTTCGTCCAGCGTTTGTGTAAAAGCGTATTCCGACCGATCGTTCAAAACCGCCTTCACCTGACAGCCACGAATGTAGAACAACCGGATCATCTCTACCGGAACCGGCAGCAACTTATCGCCTTTGACCGGTATGAGGAAGTGTGATTTAAAACTCTCTTTCTTGTTTAGCAACCGCATCAACTGCAACAATTCCTGTTCGTGCTGCGTGCCGCTGGGTGGAGAAGCGTGCAAATGCTCCAGTTTCTGCAAGGCATGTTCAATGTCTGCCTGCCCAATGGGTTTCAATAAATAGTCAATACTGTTTACCTTAAAAGCACGCAACGCATACTCATCATACGCCGTGGTAAAGATGATCGGGCAGGAGAGGGGGATGTGTTCGAATATCTCGAATGCCGATCCGTCTGCCAGGTGAATATCCATGAATAGGAGGTCGGGTAGCGGGTGTTCGGCAAACCATTCGAGCGTACCCGCCACGCTATCGATCACGGTTACAACTTCGGCTTCGGGTCGCACCTCGTTCAGCAGCGAAATCAAGTTGCGTACAGCCGCTCGTTCATCTTCAATAATGATTACCTTCATAGTTGTTCACGAATTAAGGGAATACGAACGGTAAAGTGCGTGTCCTCGGTTATTTGTATATCGCGATGCAGTAGTAGTTGGTATCGTTTGGCAAGATTCACCAATCCGATGCCTGTGCCCGAAGTAACAGTGCGCTTCGGTTGCAGCGGGTTGCTCACCACGATGTGTTCGTCGCTGTCGGTTGCAATACGGATTTTTAGCGGGTGCCGGCTGCCAATCTCGTTGTGCTTCACAGCATTCTCAATAAGCACCTGAATCGACATGGGCGGCAGGAAGTAACCGTCCAGTTTCTCGTCGATATCGACCTGTACCTGTAGGTTGTCCTCGAAGCGCATTTTGAGTAAGAAGAGATAGGCCGAGGTGAAGTTCATCTCTTCGCGCAGCGTAACGCTTTGCGATTCGTTGCCTTGCAGCGTATAGCGCAACACGCGCGACAGCTCTTGGATGTACTCCTGTGCCCGTTCCTGATTCTCCCGCACCAAAGAACGCAACGTATTGAGCGAGTTAAAGAGCATGTGCGGGTTCAGTTGATTCTTTAATACTTCGTATTGATTGAGAATATTCTCCGCCCGCAGTTGCTGGTTTTCGACCAACACCTGCTGTTGCCTGCTTACCAAATGGATGATGTAGCAACTGCCCGTAACGAGACACGACATGATGAAGTCGCGCAACGGATGCAGGTAATGGTGTACCATTGCATCAATGGCCGGTATGTTGAACGTTTTGTGCAGAAAAACAAACGTTTGTCCCAGCAGATTACTCAATACCCACATCAGTAGGAAGGAGAGCAGCACCTTCACCCACCCAATACGGTTGGAGCGGTTGAAGTGAAACACCTGCGTATTGATTGCAAACATCGCCAATAGTGAAAGGTAGGTGAAGAACACCTCGTTCAATACATCTATCAGTCGCATGCCCGGAAACAGGGTGTCGCCTTCGAACTGATCGAAGAGCGACATCGATTCGGGAAAGTGTATGAGAAGTGCCACTGCCAGCGAAATTACGATGGTAGAAAGCACATATCTGTCGGTCAGTAAAGCCGGAGTTCGTCGTTTCATACGGCAAAGATAACTATTTTTTTATACGCGCCGTCACATACATTCCCGGACGAAACTGTTGATGCGTATCATTGACCTGTGCATAGACCTCGAGCGATCGGCTCACTTCGTCTACCTTCTGCCCGATGGAGAGGATGGTAGCGTTGAAGGTCTGCTCGCCCATGCCGTTCACCCGGAACTCGACCGGGCTGCCTACGGTCATGTTGATCAAATCTTTTTCGTAGGTGGTGAGCTTCAGCAAGGGTGCGCTTTTGTCTATAATTTCGCAGAGTGCCTCGCCCGGATGAACGTATTTGCCCACGTTCATCGCCACGCTACCGGCGTATCCGCTGATGGGTGCTTTGATCTGCAATAAGGGCTGTATACCGCTGCTGCGCAACGTTTCGGTCGACACATTGAGTAGCGATAGCTGTGCTGCTGCTGCCTCTACACGACTCTTCATCGAGAGGTAGTCGGCTTTGCTTTGTTGGAACTTCTTTTGCGAAGCAGCCTGTTCGATCGACAAGGTTTTCTGTCGCTCGTACTCTGCCTTCAGGTATTCCGCTTGTGCGTAGCTATCCAGAAAGGTTTGTTGCAGAACGATGAATTCGGGATTCTCGAGGGTGGCCAGTACGGCTCCCTTTTGCACATACTGTCCCGGTAGGAGCGACGTGCTTTTCACCACACCGCTCAGCGTGAGTGCTACGGTGGCCAACCGTTGCGGTGGCAGTACGATGGTACCGTTGAACGATACCTGATTGGCTTTCGAGGTAGCCGAGGTCATGGCGTCTACACTCGCACTGTCGGCAGCTACGGGTAGTGTTTCGGGTTGAGTGCCGGGAGTAGCCGCAGGGGTGGCAGCTTCTTGGCGGTTGCCGCAAGCCACGAGGCTTAGCAACAGGATGGGAATCCATATCTTTCTCATATTAGTCTGTCTTTTATGCTTAGTTATATAATTCATATTCGAGTACGGCCACGTTGAACTGATACATTGTTTCAATGTATCCCCGACGGATGTCGCGAGCAGTGCTTACGGACTGTACAAATTCGGTAATGTTCGTTTCGCTATGCTTGAGGTGCAAGCGGGCTACCTTGATTAGCTCCTCGGCTTCGGGCAGGGCAGAGGTGGTGTACATACGCAGGCTTTCGTTGCAACGTCGCAGTGTGGCCGTCAGTTCGGTCACTTTGTTGTTCAGCTCGCGAATGTTGGCATCGGCCTGAATCGCCGCAGTCGAAGCGGCTATGCGGGCTTGCTTCACCTTACTCTTCTGTGGAACGAAGTAGAGTGGGAAGGAGACTCCTACCATCCATGCATTGAGGTTCTTCAACGGGAGGATGTCTTGGCGCGAATACCCAACCGACAGTTCGGGGAAGAAGCGGCTGCGTTCTACTTGCAGCAACGCTTTGGCCTCTGCCGCCTGACTGTTGAAGTAGCCGATGTGCGCAGCCGATGCCCCACCTGCCGAGAGGGGAGCGGCAAAGAGCACCTGTACCGAATCGTTTGGAATAATCGCTTCATCGGCATAGCAGCTCCAAGTGAAGCGGGTGAGAGCGATTCGCTCTTCCTCCTGTGCCTGATACAGACGGTTGTGCAGATCGGCCGCCAAGGTGGTAAGGATGTTTTTCTCGAGTAGCGTAATTTCGCCCTGATCGTAGCGCAGTTGTGCGATACGTTTCACCTGAGAGGCGAGCTCGTCCTGATCGGTGTACATGGAGCGCAGAGCGGAGGCGTACTGATAGTAAGCCCAAGCTCGTTTCACCTCGGCGGTTACCTCCTTTTTCACCAACTGTTGGTAGTAGGTGCCGGTGGCTACCTGTCGATTCACCAACGTGTTTTTGTAGAAGGGGGTCAGCAACGATCCCAAACTCTGTTCGAATGCCATTTCTTTGTCTTTCTTATTCTCGCCGTTTAGCTGTCCCCACGAATAGTTGAACGTAGTGGGAGTTGCTTCGACGATTTCGCCCCTGGTGGCACGCGCCTGACGGATGGCGGCTTCTGCTATTTTCAGTCTCGGATGGTTGCGGCAAGCCAGTTCAATGGCTTGATCGAGCGTAACCGGTGTCTGTGCAGAAAGAGCAGTGCCGCAGAGCAGCAGCGGGAGCATGATAAGCAGGCTCTTCTTTCTTTTCGGGCGGAAAAGAGGTTTCCAAGAGTTTACAATCCGGTAAAAGACCGGAAGGATGAGCAGGGTCAATAGAGTAGAGATAATCAACCCGCCGATCACGACGGTGGCCAGCGGACGTTGTACCTCTGCTCCGGCCGAAGTGGCGATAGCCATCGGTACGAAGCCGAGTGAAGCCACCAATCCGGTCAGGAATACGGGGCGTAGCAGGTGAGGAGTGCCTTGTGCGATAATTCGTCGGGTGGTCATGGCATATATAGATTGTTTGTGTAAGTCATTGAAATGATTAATCATGAGGATACCGTTGAGTACCGCCACACCGAACAAGGCAATGAAACCGACGCCTGCCGAGATGCTGAAGGGCAAGCCGCGCAGCCACAGGGCAAGTATACCGCCAATGAGTGATAGGGGAACGGTCGAGAAAACCATCAGTGTATAGGTTACATTCTTGAATGCGAAGAAGAGGATGAGCAGAATCAGCATCAAAGCCACCGGCACTACGATGAGCAGGGTTTGGATGGCATTTTGCAGGTTCTGAAACTGTCCGCCATACTCGAAGTAGTAACCCGGTTTTAGTTTGAGGTTCTCTTCCAGTGTTTGTTGAATACGGGATACGACTTGCTGAATATCCGCATCGCGCACGTTGACTCCGATCACAATGCGTCGCTTGGTCGCATCGCGGTTAATCTGCAACGGCCCGTTGACCAGATCAATGCTAGCCACCTCGCTGACCGGAATCTGTATCCCCTCGGTGGTGCGGATGAAGAGCTTGTCGAGGTTCAGATCGGCCGTCTTCTCTTGGTCGAGACGCACAACGAGGTCGAAGCGACGTTCGTTTTCAAACACCGTTCCGCTGGCTTCGCCGGCATAGGCTGTTCGGATCATGGTGTTCAGCTCCATGATGTTGATGCCGTAACGGGCTATCTTGTCGCGGTTGTACTTCACAACCAGTTGGGGAAGTCCCATGGTCTGCTCCACAATAACATCGGATGCACCGGGTATCTTCTCTACCAGCAAGGCCGCTTCGCGTGCTTTGTCGTACAGTTCTTGCGTATCTTCGCCGTATAGTTTCACGGCAATGTCGGCCTTGGCTCCCGTCATCAACTCGTTGAAACGTAGCTGAATGGGTTGCGAGAAGTTGAACTCTGCTCGTTTGGATAGTGGTTCGAGGGCTGCCTTCATCTTCTCTACCATCTCGGCACGGGTATCGGCAGAGGTCCACTCCTTGAACGGTTTCATCACAATCATCACATCGGCATCTTCTACCGCCATGGGGTCGGTAGGAACTTCGGCAGTACCGATCTTGGCAACGACGTGTTTGATCTCTGGGAAGGTTTCCATCAATGCCTGTTCGGCCAGATTTGAAACCTCGATGCTCTCGGTCAGCGAGCTACCTGCCGGAAGGGTCATCTGCATGGCGAAATCTCCTTCGTCGAGGGTAGGGATGAACTCGGCACCGAGTCGGGTAAAGAGTAGCAACGAACCAGCCAGCGCGGCGAACGAGATACCTACGGTTGTCCACTTAAAGCGCAGGCAGATGTTCAGTGCCCGTTGGTAAATACGGTTGAGGCCGGCAAAGAAGCGGTCGGCAAGCGTCTCTTTGACCTCTATCTTGTGTTTGAGAAAGAGCGAAGCCATCATCGGCACGTAGGTGAGCGATAAGATCAGTGCGCCGATGATACAGAATACCAATGTTTGAGCCATGGGGGTGAAGTATTTTCCTTCGATGCCTGTCAGCGTCAGTATGGGGAAGAATACGATCAGGATGATAAAGACGGCAAAGGTAGCCGAACGTACCACGCCCGAAGCGCCGCGCTCTACCTCCACATTCATCTCTTCCTTAGTTAATGTGCGTCCGCGCAGACGCTTACTATAGATATGTGCCAGAATACCTTCGACGATCACTATCGAACCGTCGACTACAATACCGAAGTCGATCGCACCAAGGCTCATCAGATTGGCCGACACACCGAACAGGCGCATCATAATAAAGGCAAACAACATGGCGAGCGGAATGACCGAAGCCACGATGAGACCCGCCCGCAGATTGCCCAAAAACAGAATCAATACGATGAAAACGATGATGGCACCTTCGATCAGGTTGAACACCACGGTCGAGATGTTGCGGTTGACCAACTCCGAGCGGTTAAGGTAAGGCTCAATGCTCACCCCCTCGGGCAGTAGTTTTTGTATCTTCTCCACCCGCTTTTCGAGTTCGGAGGTCACCACATTGGCATTGGCTCCTTTGAGCATCATGGCAATGCCGCCTACACATTCGCCCTTGCCGTCTTTGGTCATGGCACCGAAGCGTTTGGGCGATCCGAAGCGCACCTTGCCCACATCGCTGATGTGAACGGGAATACCGTTGCGGTTGGCTATCACAATCTGCTCTACGTCGTTCGTATTGGTAATCATACCTTCCGAACGGATGTAGTATGCTTTTTTACTCTTCTCGATATAACTTCCGCCGGTGTTCTGGTTGTTTTTACTCAACGCCTCGAACACCTCGCCGATGGTGATATTGAGCGAGAAGAGTGCATCGGGATCTACCGCTACTTCGTACTGTTTGAGGTTTCCGCCAAAGCTGTTGATTTCGACAATACCCGGAATACCGGATAGCTGTCTTTTGACAATCCAGTCTTGTATCGTGCGCAGCTCCATGGCATCGTACTTCTTCTCGTATCCCGGTGCTACTTCGAGCGTGTATTGATAAATCTCGCCCAAGCCTGTGGTGATGGGCATCATCTCCGGCATGCCCAGCTCGGGGGGTATCTCGCCCGCTACGGTCTGAATCTGCTCGTTGACCAACTGTCGGGCATCGAGTGTGGGCACTCCCTCCTTGAATACGACCGTAACCAGCGATAATCCGAAACGCGAAACGGAGCGTATCTCGGTTACATTCATGATATTGCTCATCGCAATTTCAATGGGGAAGGTAATTAACTGCTCCACCTCCTGCGGGGCGAGCGTGGGCGATGTGGTGACAATTTGCACCTGATTGTTCGTAATATCCGGCACGGCATCGATGGGTAGCGTCAGCATGGCATAGATACCCCCGATAAGCAGGAAGAGTGTGGTCAGTCCTACGAACAGTTTTTTCTGGATAGAAAAACGGACAATGGCTTTGAACATGGTTTTTCGGAGTGTTTAATGTTTTAATTACGGCGAAGGTAGAAAGAAACCCGGCAGACTGTACCCAAAGAGTGGTGAAGCAGCCAAAATGAGGGGTGAACTGACCGTATTGTACAATTATGTGTAAGCGCAGGAGAGTTTGTCGCTTTCAAAGGTTCGGACGATAAGCAGCAAAGGTTCCGACCATCGCAGGCAAAGGTTCCGATGATGCGGGGTGAATGGTGCGACCATATTGGGTTGAAAAAAAATCCTCTCCTGCGATAAGTCGCTTCATCGGAATTTGTTAATTCACAATCCTTCTTGCGGCAACCCCAAATTTTATAGTAAATTTGCATCAAACTAATAGAGACTTGTTAATGAAATCTGATACTATTGACCGCCTGTTTTGGCAAATATCGTTGCACGATGACGAATCTGCTTTTCAGCTGTTGTTCTCCGATTTCTTTGCGCCTTTGTGTTTCTTTGCCAATCGCTATATCAGTGACAGAGATGTATGCGAAGACCTTGTACAGGAGGTGTTTTATCAGACATGGAAAAACCGGAAAAAGATTCGTATTACCTCTTCTGCCCGCAACTATTTGGTTACTAACGTGAAAAATGCCTGTATTGATTATATGAGACGTCGCGACCTGGAAGATATTTATCGTGAGAAACAGGGCGTTACGATGGATGCTGAAAATGTTGATGATGAGGGTGTTTACGGTATTACCGAACTCGAAGAGATGTTGAATACGGCTCTTGCCAAATTGCCCGAAAATGTACGCCGCACCTTCGAAATGAGTCGGTTTGAAGATAAAACCTATCTTCAGATAGCCGACGAATGTGGCATGTCGGTAAAAACGGTAGAGGCCCATGTGAGCAGAGTACTCAAACTGTTGCGTACGGAACTGAAAGATTACCTGCCTTTTATTCTTACATATTTGTATAGCAGTATAAAATAAGTTAATACGCATAGGGAGTTTGTTGAATAATCAGTCTATATAACAAAAGAAACAACGATTGTGAACTCAGACACTAAACAAAATATAATCAAGCACCTGGAAGGTCGATTGTCTTCCGAGGAAAAGGCTGTTTTTGATGAAAAGTATTCCAAAGATACCGATTTCAAGAAAGAGGTGGACGACTATTCGTTCATCTGGCGGCAAACGGAATTGCTGAAACAACATAAGCAGTATCGTACTCAGGCGAATTGGCAGAAAGTCTCGGGACGAATCCATCGCGACAGGCTTCGAATACGGATATGGAACGTATCGCGTACGGTGGCAGCTATCCTGCTTCTTCCGTTGCTGGCCGCTACTGTTTATTTGTCTCTGTGGGGCTTGCCCTCGCAGGTGCATGAAGAGATACGCATCAGTTCAGCTTATGGATTGGTATCGCATGTAATTCTACCCGATAGTAGCGAAGTGTGGCTTAACTCAGGGTCTACATTAACCTATCCACGTGTTTTTGACGGAGAAGTTCGTCGGGTGAGTCTTTCGGGAGAAGCCTATTTCAAAGTAAAATCGGATACCGAACATCGTTTTGATGTAGCCGTTCCGAACCTGCTCACGGTAAGTGCCTACGGCACAGAATTTAATGTATCGGCCTATGATGACGACAATGTGGTAGAGACTGTTCTCGCCCAAGGGCATGTGGAACTTACGGCAGAAAGTCGAGTGCTGGCCGATCTGTGCGTGGGGCAGTCAGCCGTGTTGGAGCGTTCGGGTGATTTGAAACCGCTTATCTCCATGGTCAACATGGACGAAAAAGTGGGTTGGAAGGATGGAAAACTTATTTTCCGCCGCGCCGGTATAGAAGAGATAGCCAAGCGGCTGGCACGGCATTTCGGTGTTGAGTTTGAGTTGCGTGGAGACCGTTTGCGTGCCTATGAATATTCGGCTACATTCACTACCGAGTCGTTGACCGAAATTCTCTCTCTACTCGGAAAAGCATCGCCTTTGAACGTTCAAATCATTGAACCGAAAAAACAAAACGACCACTCTTATCCCCGGCGCAAGGTTATCTTATCTATTGGTCAATAACTGCTTTTTTTAGCCTTTTTTAGAAAAACTTGGATTTTTGGATAGGGTATTATTCCCCTTATTCGTCAAGTTAATGAATCTGTCAGAAATAGGTTCGTTAACTTTAATAGAGTAATTTATGAAAAAAGAAATGAAAACACATGGTTTGAAGCCTATGCAAGGTGGGTGCCGACAACTCTCGATGACGTTTCTACTACGTACATTGTTGTTTGTGACTCTCTTTCAATTGGGTACAATGGGGCTGTATGCCCAATCTCCTAAAATCACGTTGAATGCCGATAACGTAACGGTCGAAAATGCATTGATCGCTATTGAAAAGCAATCGGGCTATTCGTTTATTTACAATAGCAAACAGATTGACATAGACCGCAAGGTGTCGGTTCATGTAAAAGATAAATCGATAGAGTCTGTTCTTGCCGAACTATTTAATAATGGGCAGGTAACTTACTCCATTGATGCGAATAAGCGTATCGTGCTCACAAGTACAACTGTCGAAAAGCAACAGGATGCAAAGCAAACGACACAAGGCGGAAAGAAAATTCAAGGTATCGTAAAAGACCAGAACGGCGAAACGGTGATTGGTGCCAATGTTATTTTGCAGGGATACGAAGGGGTAGGAACGGTGACCGATCTGGACGGGCGTTTTTCACTCGTTGTGCCTGCCGATAAAGGTACGCTGCTGGTATCATTCATCGGATACCTGCCCAGTCAGGTATCCATAGCGCAAAAGCAAGACTTTGCAATTACGCTAAAAGAAGACCTGAAAATATTGGATGAAGTGGTGGTGGTTGGATACGGATCGCAAAAGAAAGCCAATTTAACCGGTTCGGTATCGTCTGTAAAGATGGACGAGGTGATTGGCAATCGCCCCATTCTGAATGCTGCCGACGCACTGCAAGGAACGGTGCCGGGCTTGCTGGTTTCTAATGGAGGCAACGATCCTGGAAAAAGTAAGTCGTTCCAGATTCGCGGCTCTTATTCGGTCGGAATAAAGAACAGTGATGGCTCTTATGGTAACACCATCAAGCCGTTGGTATTGATCGATAATGTGGAAGGGGATATTGATATGCTTAACCCCGAAGACATTGAAACCGTAACCGTGATGAAAGATGCAGCTTCGGCAGCCATTTATGGTTCGCGTGCTGCCGGTGGTGTTATTCTTATTACGACCAAGCGTCCCAAGGGAGCTACTCAGTTTCAACTGAACTACAATAATAATTTTGGTTTCGGACGCACTGTCAATCAGCCCAAGCAAGCACCGTTAAAAGAATACCTTCAGGCATATTCTGATGCTGCCGGTGATCAGTTCTGGACCATGGGCTCGCCAAGTGTTGGTAAGTGGTTGCAATACTTGGATCAGTACAAGAAAGATCCGTCGTCTCTGCAAACGTATGGAGATGGAATCTTTAAAGATACAGACGGAGCGGTGTACTATCTGAATGAAAAGGATGTGGTCGATAATATGCTTACCAATAGTTTTCAGATGACTCACAACCTTTCGGCTACGGGCGGTACGGAGAAATTGCGTTATCGCTTGTCCGGCGGGTTTGTGTCTAATGACGGTGTGTTGATTACTGACAAAGATAAATATGAAAGACTAAACGTCAGCGCATTTATATCGGCCGATGTGACTACCTGGTTTACTCAGGAGGCCACGTTAAGCTATGCCCATAGCCAGAAAACGCTCCCGTCATCGGCACTCGGAGCAGTATATTCTACCCGTTTGGCTTCATTTTATCCGGAAGGTACCATGCCTGCCGAGATATCGGAAGGGGCTGCCGGACTTCCATTCTTTACTCCTCGCAACCAGATTCTTTGGTCTAATGCATCTAAGGAGTTAAACGATAATCCGCGTATCTTCTTGAAATCAATTCTGAAGCCGTTTAAAGGATTCGAAGCTGCTTTTGAGTATACTTTTGATAAAAATGCATACGATTATCATTGGTATACCGGAAAAACAGCATACACCACCGTTCAGGGTGGAAAGGATACAACTCCCACCAACGACTACCTGAGAAAGAAAAAACAATATACCGACTACAATGCATTCAACATCTATGGTACGTATGATCTTACGTTGGGTAGCCATAAAATAAAATTGATGGCAGGTTTCAATCAGGAATCCAACTATGAGGAGTATATGGATGCTTATTCGTACGGACAGGCCTTTGTCGAGGTTCCGAGTATGGGAGCCGGAACATCTACTATCAAAGTAGCCGACAGCTATACCGAGTATGCTGTGCGTGGTGGCTTCTTTCGTACCAATTACAGCTATCAGGACAAATACTTGTTAGAGGTAAACGGACGCTACGACGGCTCTTCTAAATTTCCAAAGGATTCTCGTTTCGGTTTCTTCCCTTCCGTATCTGTAGGTTGGCAGGTAGCCGAGGAGAAATTCATGAAGGCAACCCGTAGCTGGTTGGATGGATTCAAACTTCGCGGATCTTACGGTATGATTGGTAACCAGAATGTTCCGGCATATTCGTTTATACCTACCATGAATATTGACAATAAGTACAATGGCTGGTTATCGAACAATACATACGTAACTGCTATTTCAAGCATCCCAGCATTGGTTAGCAACAGCTTTACCTGGGAGAAGGTGGGAACAACCGATTTTGGTGTCGATCTGACTTTGCTTAACAACCGGCTGAATGCTACCTTCGACTGGTATCAGCGTGACACCAAAGGAATGCTTGCCCCGGGTATGCAACTTCCGGCTTTGGTAGGTGCAGGTGCACCTTATCAAAATACAGCCGATATGCGGACAAGGGGCTGGGAGTTGAGTCTTAATTGGAGAGATCAAATAGGAAAAGTCAATTACCGGGTAGGTTTTAACTTATCCGACTATCAGTCGAAGATTGTCAAATACAATGACAATCAGTCGAAGATTCTGACCAGCACCCTGAGAAATCCGCAGACCGGAGGTACGTATGAGTTTTGGAACTTCTACGAAGGAAAGAATGTAGGCGAAATCTGGGGGTACGAAGCCGGTGACTTCTACACGGTAGATGATTTTGAGAATACAGCCAGTTGGGTACTGAAAGAAGGTGTTGTTAAGTTGGATGGCTATAATCCACGCCCCGGCGATTTGAAATTCAATAATTTACGCGACGATCAGAAGGGTACGAACCTGATTTCATCGGGGGATAATACGGTTGATAATCCGGGTGACCGCAAAATACTCGGTAATACGACCCCGCGCTATATGTATGGTATTACATTGGGAGGAAGCTACGGTGGCTTCGACCTCAATATCTTTATGCAGGGTACCGGAAAACGCGATGCATGGCTTGCCAACACATTGACTTTCCCCCTTTATTCGGACTTTAAGTTCATCCCACTCTATGAGGGATTGAGTGATTACTGGAAACCGGTCGATGCTGCCAATGGTGACTATACGGCCGTAAATCCGAATGCTAAATACCCTCGTCTGTATGGTAACTATGGAAATCAGGGATCGAATTATCGCCGTTCGGACAAGTTTTTATCTGATGCCTCTTACTTTCGCATCAAAAACATAACCGTTTCTTATAATGTACCCAAACAATGGGTCTCTAAACTATCTTTACGTCAAGTGAAAACATTTGTCAGCATCGAAAACCTGGCTACGTTCTCTTCGCTTCCCTCAGGTATTGATCCCGAAACATTAGAGTGGAACTATCCATCTTATCGCACGGTATCATTTGGTATTAACCTTACATTATAAACGACTAATACAGCTATCAAATATGAAAAAGATAATTATAAGCTTAGCCCTTTTAGGCTGTTTAGCCCTAACCGGCTGCAACGATAGCTTTCTGGAGAAATATCCGGTAACGGATCTTACCGAAGGAAATGCTTTTCAATCCTATGACAATTTCAAAACATTTACGTGGCCTTGCTATGAAGTGTTTGCCAACAAAACCATTGCTACATCATTAAGTGGTATAGGACAGGATTCACACTATCAGGGAGACAGATGGGCAGGATACCTGGAACATAAACAAGAAAGCGGATTCAATAAATATGCTTTCCAAACGGTGAGCAGCGTTGCTTCGGGCAATGGCTGGGAGTTTGACTATTTACGCCGTGTGAATATTATGTTATCGCATATCGACGCGTCGAATATGAATGAAGCTGAAAAGAATCATTGGAGAGCGGTAGGCTATTTCTTTCATTCGTATTGGTACATGGAGCTGATCGACCGTTTTGGCGACGTACCTTGGGTGGATAAGGTGTTGAATGAATCGTCGGAAGAGGCTTATGCCAAGCGTATGCCTCGTAAAGAAGTAGCAGATAAAGTGCTTGAACGATTGAAATGGGCAGAAGAGAATATAGGTAATTTTACCTCGATTGACGGAGCCAACACAATCAATCAGAATGTTGTGCGTGCAGCATTGTCACGCTTTACTTTGCGCGAAGCTACTTGGCGGAAATACCACGAACTCAATGACTATAATACTTATTTCGAAGAGTGCATTCGTGTTTCCCGATTATTGATGGCAAGTTATCCGACGCTATACTTAGGAACCGATGGTCAGCCGGCTGCCGGATACGGGGAGATGTGGACATCCGATGATCTGAGCAAAGTACCGGGTATTATTCTTTATAAGCAGTATGTGAAAGATATCAATCCGGCCGGCTACTGCTATATGGAGCATACCTCATCTCACAATATCGAGATGAATCAGGCAACGGTAGATCTTTATCTGATGAAAAATGGAAAGCCAATTAAGAACAACGCTTCTCAGTATTACGGCGATAAAGATATGTACGCTACGTTCCGAAACAGAGATCCTCGTTTGTATCATACGGTTATTCCACCTTACAAAGTAAAAGCGGGAAAGGGTGACTATCCAACTTGGTCGTATACGACCAATCCTGCCGATAGAGAGTACATCGACATTATGGGTGCTAATACCAGTTGTAGTAATCCGGGTATCGGAATGAAGCGTCTGCCCGGTCAGAACTGGTCGGCCTCGTTGGTTCCGGAAATTCCAAGATTAGGTACAGGAGCCTTTGTGACTTGTCGTTCGGGCTATTATGTTTGGAAGAACTGGAATAATTGGGAAACAAACTTCAACAACGGCTCTTTGAATGTGGCAGACAAACCTATTTTCAAGATAGAGGAGGTATTGTTGAATTATGCTGAAGCAATGTTCGAGACAGGTCAGTTTGACCAGTCAGTGGCGAATAGTACGATCAATAAATTGCGCAAGCGTGCCGGCATTGCGGATATGGTGCTGGCAGATATTGATGCTAATTTTGACCCCGAACGCGGTAAATATTATCCGAAAGGCAACACGACAGGTGTTTTGGTTGATCCGTTGTTGTGGGAAATTCGTCGCGAACGTATTATCGAATTGATGGGCGAGGGCTTTGGATTCTATGACGTGCGTCGTTGGAGAATGGCTCCATGGTTCGTCAATAAAACACAAAAAGGTTTATGGGTGCCCAAGTCGGTAGCCACAAAAGCCGGCTATACGTTGCTCAACGAATCGACCGGACTCTCCGATGGTGTAAACGGAAGCATGACAGAAGGATACCTGTTCTTATTCAATGATCCGGTGAAGGAAGGTAAAGGATGGATGGAAAAGTATTACCTATTCGAAGTACCTACTACCGAAATCGTATTGAACCCCGGATTGGCACCCAACAACCCCGGATGGGAATAATCTAATTAGAAAGAGAGATGAAACATTTATTCTTGCATGTACTAACCGGAGGAGTGGTGGTATGCTCACCCTTATACGCACAAAATAGACAACCCAACATTGTGTTTGTTATGGCCGATGATCTGGGGTGGAATGATCTTGGCATGACAGGTAGCGATTATTACGAAACTCCTCACATCGATAGACTGGCTTCGGAAGGTGCTTTTTTCGATAATGCCTATGCGGCGGCAGCCAACTCGGCACCGAGCCGTGCTTGCTTGATGACCGGACTTTATACCCCACGGCATGGAGTATACACGGTAAGTCCGTCTGCGCGTGGCGATAAGAGCAAACGAAAACTGATCCCTATTGAGAATAAGGAAGAGGTACGGACAGACTTCGTTACTTTGGGCGAAGCACTCCACCAGCAAGGATATGTTTGTGCCCATATCGGGAAATGGCATCTGGGCAGTGATCTCGATGGCAGCAAGACCGGTCCCCTGTCGCAAGGCTTTGATTACAACATAGCCGGCGACAGGGCGGGCTCGCCCTATTCCTATTTTTATCCTTATTGTGAGAAGGGAAAATGCCATTTAGGATTGGACAAAGGTACGGAGGGTGAATACCTGACAGATCGATTGACGGATGAGGCCATTAAATTTGTCAGCTTGCAAAAAGAGAAGCCCTTTTTCCTTTATATGGCACATCATGCGGTGCATACTCCCTTGAAAGCTCCGCAGGCTTTGATTGATAAGTATCAAAAGAAAGCGAAAGGGGTGCATCACACCAATCCGGTTTATGCTGCAATGGTAGAGAACCTGGATTGGAATGTCGGTCGATTGTGCCATGCGCTCGATTCGCTTGGCCTCTCTGAAAATACACTATTTGTCTTTTATTCTGATAATGGTGGTTCGGAACCCGTTACGGATAACTTTTCGCTCAGAGGTGGAAAGGGAATGCCTTATGAGGGTGGAATCAAGGTTCCGCTTATTCTGAAGTATCCCGGTAAGATAAAGCCTGGCACTGTTGTGGATGATTTGGTTACCGGAGTTGATTTTTATCCTACGTTGCTCACGTTGGCAGGAGGGATTCCGGCTGCCGGTCTCGATGGAGAGAATATCTTTAATCAGTCGTACAGTGAAACGTCAAAGCAGCGGGCACTTTATTGGCACTTTCCTGCCTATTTGGAAGGTTATCAAGGGATGGACGGCGCTTTTCGGGCCACTCCCCATTCCATCATCCGGCTCGGCGATTGGAAGCTGATTTATTATTATGAAGATCAATCGATGGAGCTTTTTTGCCTCAAAGAGGATCCGATGGAGAAAAATAATCAAGCCGTTTCACAACCGGAAAAGGCGAAAGAGTTATACGACAAACTATCTCGGTGGCTTAAAGAAACCCAAGCGGATATTCCTATTCAACTGAATCCCGATTATGGCGGCAGAAAGTGAAAATACGGAGACGATTCATTATTGTAATTAATTAAACTATGATCCATCTAAGAACGAAGAAAAGTATGAAGAATAAACCTTTATTAATTAGCGGAACGCTACTGTTGGGGCTATCTGTGTCCGGGCAAGTAGCTGCACAAAAGAAGAAAGTAGAAAAGAATGTAAAACCGAATGTTGTTTTTATATTGGCCGATGATTTGGGGTATGGCGACTTAGGTTGCTATGGACAAGAAAAGTTTGAGACTCCTAATATCGATAAACTGGCACAGGCAGGAATGCGGTTTACCCAATGCTATTCGGGCACTACTGTCAGTGCTCCTTCGCGTTCGTGTTTGCTAACAGGTACCCACAGTGGACATACCCCTATTCGTGGAAATGTAGAGTTGGAGCCTGAGGGACAGTTTCCGCTTCCGGCCGATACGCGCACTATTTTTCGTTCGTTTAAAGAAGCCGGTTATAAAACCGCTACGTTTGGAAAATGGGGATTGGGCTTTGTCGGATCTACAGGCGATCCGCTGAAGCAAGGTGTCGATCGTTTTTACGGATATAACTGCCAGTTGCTGGCGCATAGCTACTATCCCGATCATTTGTGGGACAATGACCAACGGGTCGAGCTGACTGATAATGTGGCTGAAGTTCCTTACGGACAAGGAACCTATTCGCAAGATCTCATTCACTCCAAAGCCTTAGACTTTTTGGATCATACAACTTCGGATGAACCGTTTTTTATGTTTTATCCTACTATTCTGCCGCATGCCGAGCTGATTGTTCCCGAAGACAGCATCATTCGTAAGTTTCGTGGAAAATATCCCGAAACTCCTTATAAGGGGGTAGATGATGGACCAGCCTTTCGCAAAGGAGGTTATTGTTCGCAAGTATATCCGCGAGCTACTTTTGCTGCGATGATCTATCGGTTGGATGTATACGTAGGGCAGCTTGTGCAAAAGTTAAAAGAGCGTGGGCTATACGATAATACAATGATCATTTTCACCAGCGACAATGGACCGCACCGAGAGGGGGGAGCCGATCCCGATTTCTTTAACAGCAATGGGATATGGCGCGGATACAAACGCGATTTATACGAAGGAGGTATTCGCGTGCCTATGATTGTTTCGTGGCCAAAGCGTATACCTGAGGGTGTTGAAACGAATCTGATGTGCTCCTTTTGGGACATGATGCCTACTTTTGAGGAGCTATTGAATCCCAAAGGTGTGAGCCAAAAACAAGATGGAATCAGTATTCTACCATTGTTGGAAAATCGCAAAGGACAAAAAGAGCATGATTATCTCTATTTTGAATTCATGGAAATGAATGGACGGCAAGCGGTGCGCCAAGGTGCGTGGAAACTTGTTCACCTGGATATCCGGGGTAAGAGTCCGTCTTACGAACTCTACAATTTAGCTTCCGATCCTTCCGAAAAACATGATCTGTCCGGTAAGTATCCGGAAAAAGTAAATGAATTGAAGGCTATTCTGCAGACAGCTCATGTTGAAGATCCGGCTTGGCCACTGTTTTAGCTCTCTTGAAGTATTAGGGAGTCTTATATACGTATGGCAAAAAGTTACTTTACCGTATATTCTTGTCTTGGATATTGTTCGTAATGTAGTATGTACTCCCATCTGTAGGGGCAGATGGGAGTACTTATACAAATGATTGAATATGTTAAGTTATTCCAGACTTTTGAAGCACCAGAAGTAAGCATTTTCCCAAACTCCTGTGCCGGCAGGTGCATAGGCTAAAATCATTTTTGTAGCCGATAGTGATATGATATCAAATGTGTAGACCTTATCATTCGTTTGGCTCGGATTAACTCCGAAAGGAATGGTTGCATCAAGAAATTGCAGTTCGCCGATTGAATAAAGAGATCCGTCGCCTTTCTTTTTGGTCTTACTCATATCAAACTTGAACGTACCTTTTTCGATGACTGTTCCATTCGCCTTTTTCTTAGTGAAGTTAGGGCCTCCGTTCAAATCGAATGTCATGACTTCTGTAATGTCTTGTTTAAAGTCTCCTGTTTGCATTGCCTCTGCCGAGAATACCCACCAAGCGGGTCCGCTACTGGCTAAGTAGCCACCTGCTCCGAAAATAATATCGGTAAGTGATGTGTAGTCCCAGCCCCAAGTCTTTCCGGAGATTTCATTACCGGCAAAGATAGCCCACTCGGGCGCTATCGGATGATCTAATTTAGATACTGTTATCTTACGGCTAGCATTTATTTGCCCACCGTTGCAAAAACCGTTGAACTTAATTTCAAGTTCGCCCAAGAAAGGAAAGATGACAGTGTCTTGTTCTTGAATAGATTGTCCCAATCCATAATCCCAGTAGGTGCCTACACCTTTGGTGTGGTTTGCAAAAACAATTTCGTTTCCACCTTCGGTGGTAGAGAATACTTCAAGTTTCAATTCACTTTCGGGCACGATACCTCCCAATTCTTTGTTGTCGACTACAGGTTCGCAAGCGCTTAGCGCGAGGATGGCAAGTAAACCGAATATCTGCTTTTTCATATTATTCTTTATTGGGTTACGATTAATAAATAATGCTACTACCTGTCCATCCCGGAGTTTGCGTCAGCACACCGTTGGACAGATCGATTTGCGTTTGTGGGATTTGTAAGAATCCACCTGTTTCTTCAATGCGTTTGGCAATATTGCCTACATTCATTTTCCCTTCTACCAGATTATTTTTAATGCTGACTCCATTCTGTTTAGAAAGTTCTTCGCCTGCAATGCCCCAACGAAGTATATCATAGTAGCGAATGGCCTCAAAGGCAAGTTCCCAATGGCGCTCATTGCGTAGTGCCTGAGTGCTGTAAGCAACAGCCGGAAGTCCGGCACGGGCGCGAACCAGGTTCAAGGGTATAGCGTCTTCTTTGAGCTCGGCTGCCATTAGCAATACATCGGCAAAGCGAAGCATAACGAGGTCTTGTGTATTGTTTAGCATATAGTCGGCTGGTGCACCATACATTAAATGACTATATCCGATAATGCTTTTATCTTCTTTGCGTGCGTTTACTGCAATGTATTTCTTTTGCCAATATCCAGTTTCCTCCCATTGTTTGTCGCCACCAAATTTATATCCGGCCAACCCTTCATTTGGGTTTTCTACATTCAGTATAGAAGCTTCGCGGCGTATGTCATTAGGTTCGGCTATACTCCATTCCTCCCATAAACGAGAGTTGGCAGGTCCGTATCCCCAACCTAAGCCAAAGGGATAAATGCCATCGGTTGGCTGCTCGCGAATGGAGAAGAATAGATTGGGACTGTTGTTGTAATCTGATGTTGGTCCCCAGTCGGCAGTTGCACCAAAATGAATGGCAAACATTGTTTCAGTATTGGCTCCCGCTTCGCCTACCCATGATAAATTGTTATCTATAGAGTATTTGTAACCTGGTTGAGTTAGTTTGTTACTATAAGGCCACAAGTTACGGAAGTCGGGCAGTAAAGCATGTCCACTATTGGCTATACAATCATCTAACTGTGCAATAACTTCTTGTTTGCTAATGCTCTTTCCGTTTGTTGAGGGCAATGCCTCTTTTTTATAATAACCGGTATAGAATAGATAAACGCGAGCGAGTAATCCTTGTGCTGCCCACTTCGTGGCATGTCCAAGCTGTGAGACGGGCATCTCTTGTATTTTCGTTGAAGGAAAATTGTCGATAGCTGTTTGCAAATCCGAAGCAATCAGTGCGTATAACTCATCTGGTGTGGCACGCGGGTTGTTGACGGGTGCGGTGGCTGTAATTAACGGCACTGTGCCAAATAACCGGCAGAGGTCGAAATAGAAATATGCCCGTAGAAAATGGGTCTCGGCAAGAATTTGTTTGCGTACCGCCTCACTCTCCCACGTAGTGATGTTTGTGATACTCTCGAGCAGCATATTGCATCTGAATATACCTTTATACGCATTTCTCCATGGGTCGGCAAACATATTATCGGCCGATTTTTTGAGTTGATTCACTGCCTGTGCTGCACGGTCATCCGGTCCGCCGCCACCCAAGCGATCATCAGATAAAATTTCGGAGGTAATAAAGAAACACTGCCCTTCTGCTCCGTCTGTGGTTTGTCGGAGCATGGTGTAAGCACCTGTTAATGCCATTTGTGCATCTTCTGTTGTGAGTGGGAAGTTTGAGTTGTCCTTCTTCGTGAGGTTTTCTGTGTCTAGAAAGCTTTCGCAACCAGACAGGATACATGCCGTGAGCATGCTTGCTATGATCTTTTTCATACTTATTGTCTATTAGAATTTTAAGTTTACACCGATGAGAAGTGTACGTGGGCTGGGATAGAACCCTAGGTCAATACCCGATACCCATCCTTGTCCCGATCCGTATCCGATTTCGGGATCCATTCCCGAATATTCGGTAATGGTGAAGAGGTTCTGTGCGGCTACATATAGACGAGCCTGTTGTAGTGGCATACCTTTGAAGAGTGTCTTGAAGTCGTATCCGATAGTCAGGTTCTGTAATTTGAGGTAATCGCCATCTTCAATGTAAATATCCGAGATGTATTGCCAGTTAGTGCTGGTAACTGAACTCAGTCGAGGAAGTTTATTCGACGTACCATCGCCGTGCCAACGGGCAAAGATGTCGGAGGTGTAGTTTTGTTTGGGAAGATCGGCAAATGAACGATATGACTTCGCTATTTGGTTACCAAACGCTCCGGATGCCGTAGCACTTAGATCAAATCCTTTGTAAGAAAGGTTGATACCCAAGCCAAGGTTAAAATCGGGATGCGGGTTACCAATCATGCCTTTATCCTTTTCGTCAATGGTTCCATTGCCATCGGCATCAACAAAGATGAGATCTCCCGGGCGGGTACCCGAAAGCATTGCACCTTTATAATTTTTAATCTGATCATCATTTTGAAAAACGCCGGCGGTTTCGTATCCCCAGAAGTAGCCGATGGGGTAACCTACTTGTGCACGGTACATTTCGTCGGTAGCATTACTTAAAATGTTAGGTGCTCCGTGAATGATACCTTCGGTATTGGCAATACGAGTTACCTCATTTTCATTGTGAGAGAGATTTACATTAAGTCCATAACGGAAATCGCCTATGTTGTCGTTCCAGTTTAGTGCAATTTCGAAACCTTTGTTGCGTACATCGCCACCATTGATGAAGGGAGCGGCTGCACCGTAACTATCAAGTATAGGAGCTTGTACCAACCAGTCTTTGGTTGTCTTAATGTAATAGTCGAAGGTAATACCTAAGCGATTATTCAACAGGCGTGCGTCGATACCAAGGTCGAATTGTTCGGACGTTTCCCAGGTCACATCTTTGTTTGGCAAAATGTCGGGAAATCCGCCTGAGGTAGGAGAACTCTTATCGGGTCCGAAGAAATAAGAGGCATTGGCAAACGAAATCGTTGATAAGTATTGGAATGGAAGAATGGCCTGATTACCGTTCTGTCCGAAGCTGGCGCGGAGCTTCAAAAAATCGAGTACTTCGCGGGTAGGCTCCATGAAAGCCTCTTCCGAAATAGCCCAACCGGCCGATACCGAAGGGAAATATCCCCAACGTTTGCCTCGCATGAAGTTAGATGAACCATCGGCGCGTAACACGGCTGTAGCCATGTATTTACTTTTATAGTCATAATTTACACGACCGAAAAATGAAGCGATAAGGCTTCTTTCCCACGGATAGCCTCTGAGTAAGCTACGTCCCGAGATAGCCCCGGTATTGCTGAGATATGCGTGCTTTAGGTCATTGAACTTACTGTTGAAGTTAGTTCCTTCCATTGATTCGCCCATACCACTTTTTTCAACTGCCTGACCAATCAATGCACTCAAGTTGTGATTGCCCAAATTGAACTGATAGCTGAGTGTGTTTTCCCATTGCCAATTGACACCAATACCCATACTTTGCGAGACAATACTTTCGGGACCTTTAAGGTTACTCGATAAATCATAAGCTGGAATGAACGAATGCGACGAGTTGCCCGCTAATAACAAGCCAAAGTTGCTTTTCAATAGCAAGTTCTTGATCGGTTGAATGGTAAGAAATATATTCGCCTTCATATTGTGGCTTTTAGTTGCATTCTGACCATGCGTATAGTCCATACGGGCTATCGGGTTGGCTTCGCGACTATCCCAAGGAATGGCATAATGATATTCGCCAGCTTCATTGCGCAAAGGCATAAAAGGGCTGGCGGTAAGTAGGCTGCGTATATCGTTCCACCAGATATCACCAATAGCGATACCGGCACGTTCGCTGTATGTATAAGAAAGGTTCTCGCCTACTTTGATAATGTCGAGATTATTTTTCTTGTAAAGCGTATGTTCCGTGTTTAAGCGAAAGGTATAGCGGCTGTAATTAGGCTCTACGGGTTTTCCCAAAACACCTTCCTGTGAAGTGTACGAGAGACCAATAGAATAAACCGACTGGTCTGTGCCCCCTATGATGTTAAGCGCATGGTTCTGAATAGGCGCATTTTCATTGCGTGCCTCTTCCATCCAGTTAGTACCGGTAAAGGTGCCATTGGCAATCTTGTCCCAGTTAGGTACCTCTTTTGCGAAGTTGTAACCGGGCAGTCCGTCCATCATTCGCGCTTCATTTTGAATAAGGGCGTACTCTTGTGCATTAAGTAAGTCGGGCATACGGTAAACGTTTTGTACGCCTACATAGCCGTCATACGAAATACTTGCTTTGCCTACTCTACCTTGTTTGGTCGTTACCAGTACTACTCCATTGGCTGCGCGCGATCCATAAATAGCAGCCGAAGCAGCATCTTTAAGTACATCAAACGATTCTATGTCGGCCGGATTGAGTGCATTGATATCGGCACCTGTTACTCCGTCGATAATGTAAAGCGGACCTGCATTACCAGTGGTTCCCAATCCGCGGATGGTTACTTTGAAACCTTCACCAGGCATACCCGAACTTTGTGTAATGTTTACACCTGGAGTTTGACTTTGCAAAGCGCCCAAGGCATTTACGGTATTTAGCTTTTGGATGTCATTTCCCTTAACCTGTACAGTAGCACCGGTGATGAGTTTTTTCTTCTGTACACCATAGCCAATAACGACCACTTCGTCTAATTGTTCGTTGTTCTCGCTTAGTAATACGTGTATATCGTTGGCTGCTTCTTTTACTTTGATCAATTTGTCGTTATAACCGATGTAGGAGAATAATAGATCGCAGGGAGCAGGAACGGTTAGCTCAAATACTCCGTCAATATTGGTGATGGTACCATTGGAAGTTCCTTTTTGTATTACATTGACACCAATAAGTGGTTCTTTATTGGATTCGGATAATACAATTCCTTTTATCTTGAAATTGCTCTGAGCCGATAGGTTAAGACAGAGCAGTAAGAGTAATGTACTGACCGTCCATCTTGGAATGTAAAAACGAAAACCTCCCCCATGAAGGAAGGCCGAGTTAAAAATTTCTCTCATAATGTTTTCTTTGTTTATTAGATTATCGTAAAAATTGATGAATTCGCTTATTCATGCCTCATTTATTGTTCCGCAAAGCTATGTTAAAGCTGTACTGTCTTCGTCCATTCTTGTACCAATGATGTCAGTAGATATCCTTTTTTATCCTTTATCCCCTGTATTTCTCGTATTTTTGTTATATTTGTACTTCGAAATACACATGTACTATTTGTTGACCTACTATATGAAAATCACTTTATGTCGATATATTCTATTGCTATTATTCGTAATAGGAAACCCTTCTTTTTTGTATGCGGATGATCATATAAATTATTATTTCAAGCAACTTTCTATTGAGCAAGGTCTGTCGCAAGGTACGGTCAATAGTATGCAACTCGACAACAAAGGTGTCATGTGGATTGGTACCAATGCCGGGTTAAACACCTTTGATAAAAATAAATTTAATGTTTATATGCACGATGAGCATCGAGTGCATTCTCTTCCGGGAAATGCGATTAATTTTATTTTCGAAGATTTACAAAATACAATCTGGGTATCGACCAATAATGGATTGGTGCAGTACGATCCTGTCATTGACGGTTTCCGACCAATACTTCCTAAGGGTAAAGGAACTGCCTATGGATATATGCCTTTTGATGATGGTATTTTATTCTCAGTGGCGGGCTCTTTTTTTGTCTATCATTATGCCTCACGGGAATTGACGGAGCATCGTATTAAGAATATTTCGAATGCAGAAGCTCTCTTTTTTGAGCATGTCCATCCTCTTGATAAAACAAAAGTATTGTTGACTAGTCGCGAATTCGGTATTTGGGTTTATGAACCTTTCTCTCATCGATTGAGCCGTCATCCGATACAAATGCAGAATATAGTGGCATCGTGTACCGATCAAAAAGGGAATTTTTATATCTCGTCTTACAAAGATGGTATACGTGGTTTTTCAAAAGAGGGTAAACAGTTGTTTCATCTTCATACTCATAACTCTGATTTGTCTAGCAATATCATACTTAACATGCTTTTTCATCATAATAAACTATGGGTCGGAACCGATGGAGGTGGCATTAATATAATTGATCCGGAGCATCCCAAGCAGATTAACTCATTACAGCATAAACCCGGTGTGAGAGGTACCCTGCCCAATAATTCGATTAAGATACTTTACGCAGACAAAAAGAAGAATTTATGGGCAGGTACCGTGCGCGATGGTATGTTTGGCATTCGGGAGGTGCCGATACATACTTATAAAGATGCACACTTAATGAGTGGCGAAGGATTGAGTGAGAAGATTGTAAACAGCTTACACGAAGATCATTCGGGCATTTTATGGATCGGTACCGATGGAGGAGGCATTAATTCCTATAGTCCGAAAACCGGTTCATTTGTTCATTATCCGCAAACTTTTGGAGAGAAGATCGTTTCCATTAGTAGCTATTCGCCTAACGAACTTTTGGTGTCGAATTACGAAAAAGGATTACTTATCTTTGATAAAAAGAGTGCTGGTTTCCGTCCATTTAACATTGTTAATAAAGAAATAAACGATCGAGAGTGCTTTAGTGGATATGCCGTATTTATAGATAAAGCATCAGAATACGAGGTTTTTCTTTTATCGGTGAATACTTACTTATTCAATATTGCCTCCAAGAGCTTTAGACAAATGACCACACGGGAAGACCAAAGTCATTTGCGGGCTTTGCGATTGATTCATTCAGATGGCAATCGATTTTATTTCAAGGGAAACAACCGTATTTTTCAAGCCAATCGTAGCGATCTTGTGTTGAAAACTATTTTTAAAGGGAATGAAAATGAATATATAAACTCTGCTTGCTTCGATGGAGAGAGACGGTTTTGGATAGGAACTGATTATGGGTTAAGTTATTATGATATACTGACACAGAAGCACGTGAAGATTGATACCAAACTATTCAGCGGTATATCTATGCTTTTTCTTGATGAACAGAAGCGACTTTGGATCAGTGCACAAAACCTGCTTTTTTCATATAGTATCGCTACCAATCGTTTTGCTATCTGGGGAGAAACGGATGGGTTTACAGCCAATGAGCTACTCTCTCCTCCCGTTTCTTCGAACCATGCACCGGTCTATTATATGGGAGGAGTATCGGGATTGATTAAAATAAATAAAGATATTTCTATTGATGGGTACTTGGAACCATCGATAAAACTGACCAATGTTGTGATTGATGGAGAAGTAACACCAACTAAGTCTGAGCGTATTTTACTTCCTTATAACTACAAGTCTTTGGCCATCAAGGTAACTTCCGACGAGACAGATATTTTTCGTAAAGTATTGTTTCGCTATACTCTATCGGGGATTAATCAACCGCCTATTGAAACGTATAGCTACAATCTTACATTGCCCCAGTTATTGCCTGGTACATACTCACTCGAAGTGGCTTGTAGTACGAAAAGCGGTAATTGGACGGTACCCACTCGCCTGCTTACCGTAGTGGTTACCCCTCCCTGGTATCAGCGACCTTGGGTGATCGTTGTCTTTTCATTCATCTTTTTTGCAAGTATTATCGGTGTTACTCGTCTGTTACTGATCAGGAAAGAAAGCAAGTTGAAATGGGCTATGAAAGAGCACGAGCAGCAGGTGTATGAAGAAAAAATAAAATTTTTAATCAATATTAGCCATGAGCTAAGAACACCACTTACACTTATTTATGCTCCGCTTAAGCGTTTACTCGACAGCTTTATTCCTCGTGCCGATAGTCAGGAGGATATGGAACGATATGGTACGCTCACCCGTATTTATAAACAAACTAAAGAGATGAAGAATATCATTAATATGGTACTTGATCTTAATAAGCTGGGGGATGCGAAAAAAAGATTAATGAAACAGCCCTATTTACTAAATAATTGGGTCAAAGAAGTCTCAGAGGATTTTAGAACAGAGTTTGAGTATCACCATATTCAATTGGAGTACCGATTTGATGATCGGGTTGGTACGGTTGTCTTCGATAAAAATAAATGTGAGATTGTACTCTCTAATTTACTCATGAACGCATTGAAGTTCAGCGTTCAAGATACTGTTGTTACTGTGTCGACTAAGATATGCGATACTTATGTTCGTATTTCCGTTTCTGATCAGGGTATTGGTCTTAACCAGATTGATCCTTCCAAATGTTTTGAACGTTTTTTTCAAGGCGAACACTCCGAAAATGGCAGTGGTATCGGGCTGTCGTATGCTAAAGCACTAATCGACCTTCATCAAGGACACATTGGAGCATCAAATAACTTGACGCAAGGAGCTACATTCTATTACGAACTACCTTTCGAGGAAAATGTTTTGTTGGAACACACAATTGATACGGTCGAAGCGGATATTTATACAGCCAAGCAATATGCAGATCATGAAAATAGTTTTTCCACGAAGGCATATACGATTATTGTTATAGAAGATAAAGCGGAATTGCTCGAGTTTTTGAGAGAGGAACTGAAAGGCTTGTTTTCTAAGGTATACACTGCTTCGAATGGGGAGAAAGCCTTACGGATAATTAAAGAGAAGAGTCCCGATATTATTGTAAGTGACGTTATGATGCCTTTAATGGATGGCTTTGAGCTGTGTAAGCGCGTAAAGGAGGAGCTTGAAATCAGTCATATTCCCATTATTTTACTCACTGCCCGCACGGATGAGAACAGTACCTCGTTAGGTTATAAGCTGGGAGCGGACGCCTATCTTCCTAAGCCTTTTGAGTTGAATACATTGCTTGATGTTATATGCAACTTGTTGAAGATGAAAGAACGTATCAAGTCCTTTTTGAGTAAAGGAACGACGGATCATCTGCTGATTGATGCTCTAACTACCAATAATGCTGATGAAGCCTTTATTAAAAAACTAAATAGCATAATCAATACCAATATAGATAATCCTCAACTTGATGTTGCTTTCTTAATGCAAGAAATGGCTATTTCCAGAACCCCGCTTTACAATAAGATTAAAGCACTTACTGGTATAGGAGTGAATGACTATATAAATAATATACGTATTGCGCAAGCAAAAGAGTTATTGGCTCAAACCGACAAAAGTATCACCGAGATATCAGACCTTACAGGGTTTAGTTATCAGCGTTATTTTAGTACAATTTTTAAGCAGGCAACCGGAGTCAGTCCGAGCCAATACCGAAACAATATACGTGGAGAAGCTACTTAAATATCAATGTTACAAACTCCGATAAATAGTTTCTCCAATTCGTCCATACGTGTCCTTTATCGGTTTCCCGATAGATGTATGGCATGTGCAAGGCATTCATCTGGTTGCGTTGTTTTGCCACATCGTTGTACAGGAAGTCGTCTTTTCCGATGCCTATCCAGTAAAGTTTGTATCCTTGCTTAGCTTGTTGCATTAATTTTTCATCCATTTTTTCATAGATGGTTGATGCAATGCCTTTGTCCGGATAGATAGCAGGAGAAAATAGTCCGATATAATCGAATAATTCGGGGTTATTGGCTGATATGTAGAGTGAATGATACCCTCCCATTGATAATCCGGCAATGGCTCTTCCGGCCTTATTCTTTTTAACGTTATAGTTACTTTCAATAAAAGCTAATATATCGTTAAACGAGCTTTCGAACTCTCCATCCATTGTATGTGGTAAGAGAAACGAAGGCATATAAAAGCCTTTCGAGTCTTGTCCGGGAGTGGCTTGCTGTACTACGTTTCCATTGCTCATCACCACAATCATTGGCGAAGCTTTGCCGCTTTCAATCAGATTATCGAGAATCTGACTCACGCGTCCTAAATTCAACCAAGCTTCTTCGTCACCTCCCATGCCATGTAGTAAATAGAGAACGGGATATTTTTTTTTGCTTGACTCATATCCGGGAGGAGTATAAATACTAAGTCTTCGCTGTTTGTTGAGGGTTGGTGATGGATACCACCTATGTGATACGGTACCGTGAGAGATGTCTTTTACCCCATACATGTGCGAGGTGCCTTCTATCATAAAAATACTGTATAATGTAGATGCATCGCGAATCTGATACACATTGCTTGGATCTATTAAATCGACTCCGTCAACATTAAAGGTATAAATATATACATCGGGCAATAACGTTGACGTTTGGTAGCTCCAAATGCCATTTGTTAGTTGCATGGAAGCACTTCCGTTGATTAGCCAATCGCCTTTAATTGACACCTGTTTGGCATTTGGCATATATAAACTGAATGTAACAGAACCGTCAGAATTGATACTAGGTGAGATAATGCGCGAGGGAATTGTTGATAAACTTTGCTGGGCAAAGGTACTTGTAATATACAGCAATAACAGCCATATGAATAAATATCTTTTCATGAACTCAAATACGGTTTATTGTAATTAGACATATTAATTAAATAGTGTCGACTCTTTATTTCATAATCGAGCCGTCTTTACAATAAATGAGGAGGCATGAATTCGAAAGACAAAAGTAAATTTATTTTTCTGATTATCCATACTAATAGATACTTTTTTTGTCTTATACTTATTTAATTATGAATTTCCTCGAAATGGTATTTGCAACTTTTTTACTCTTACCGTTGTTTATATCAATATACGAACTCTAATATACATAACAATTAAAAAGAAATGAAGCTAATTATGTCACTCCTCATGGCTCTGGGTTTGTATGTTCCGGTAAGTGCCCAGAGTAAACAAACATTTTATGATTTTATAGTGAAAACCATTGAAGGTAAGGATTACCCTCTCTCGGAACTAAAGGGGAAAAAGGTGCTGGTTGTCAACGTAGCCTCTAAATGTGGTCTTACGCCGCAGTATAAAGAGTTGCAAGAGCTGTACGATACTTATAAAGATCAGAATTTTGTGATTATTGGCTTCCCTGCCAACAACTTCTTATGGCAGGAGCCGGGAACAAATAGCGAGATAGCTCAGTTCTGTTCACTGAATTATGGTGTCACGTTTCCGATGATGGAGAAAATATCCGTCAAAGGAAAAGAGATGGCACCGCTCTATCAATGGCTGACGGAGAAAATAAGAAATGGAAAGCAAGATGCACCGGTAGGATGGAACTTTCAGAAATTTATGGTGGATGAGAATGGGAACTGGGTAGGCATGGTGCCTCCTAAAACAAGTCCGCTTTCGGATACCATTGTGAATTGGATTAAAGGAATCAATTAATAATCATTTTATATTTCACACGAATCCCTCCAAAAGGTCTTTTAGGTCTTTTGGAGGGATTCGTGTAAAATAAGCCCATGAGTTGTATGGGTAAGCCGTTGTCGCTACTCGCTCTCTTTTATTTCATTGGTGATAATCTTTACCTCATATAGTTTATTGGCGGCGATGTCGGTGATCCACATCCGGTCTTCATCGATCACGATTCGTTGAGCCTTTTGTAGCTTGGCTCCGAACAGGGTGGTGAACGTATGGGTAACCTGCCCCTTTTTGCAATCGTACAGATGGATGGTACCATTGCTTTGTATCAGGAAAAAATGATCTTGATACGGAGCAGCTCCTACCATGTTGAAGTCAAAACTAAGCGTCTTCTCGCTATCAATCAATTCCTTGTTTGAACCCTGTTCTACTTTATCGGGTTGGATGTAGGTTAGCTTCTTGTTACCATATTGCCCAAAGTCGGTTACATAAATACCCTTCTCATCGGCAAACATCTGATAGGGGTTGAATCCGTTGTTCGTATCGAATCCGGCGGTCGAGGATTTGCAGTAGTACGGCACTTTCATGTAGTTGGCAGGGGTTATATCGCTTTCGCGGTACACCTGCATACAGTTCTTGGTGCGTACATAGATGTATCCGTCGCGGATCAGCATGGCGTGGGCATGTAGCATCTGTGTGTTGCCATCTCCCCACTGTCCCGTCCCGATGCGTGTGATGAATTGATCGGCTGTGCTGTCGAATACGTCGATCTGCGAACCGATATTGGCCACATAAAGCCGGCCGTTGGATACGGATATCGCTTCGATCTTATTGTTTGGAAACGTTTGTTCACGCTCCTGATACGTCCAGCTACGCAGTGTTTTTATCTTTTGTTTGGTTTGAATGTTATAGAGAATGACACTCTGCATGCCTTCTTTGTTGTTGGCTATGTAGAGTACGTTTTCGTGCTGACAGACAGGCCCCGGAACGTATTCGCCCGGTGCAAGGCCTAAAGCAGCCGCATCGATAGCCGATTGAGCCACGTACGAATAATAGTAGTGGCTGGTATAGTTCTCGTTCTCTGTTTCGGGTATTAACTCTTCTTTCGAACAGCCGGCGGCAACGAAGAGGGCGAAAAGAGCGATAAGGGTTTGTTTTATTTTCATAAATATATAGGTGAATGGTGTTGTTTAGTTGAATTGAGTCAATGGAATGGCTATCACAATCTTGTTGCCTCTGTCTACGGCAAAGAGCGTAGCCCGGGCTACGGACATCTTTTCGAGATTCTTGAATGCATATACCGAACTGTAATCTTTCACTGTGGTGCCATTGGCCGGATCGATCTCTATGAGGCGGGGAGCCGAGTTTTGTGCCACAAGTACCCTGTTGTTAAAGCAAACAACATCGACAGGTGTTTTCGTTAAGCTCAACGCTGTGCCGGCGGGTGGTAGAATAGAGCTTTCGAGAATGCTGCTTACGTTGTACGTATAGATTTTCTTACCGGGAGCATAGGTGGTATAGAGCCATCCTTTCGAATCGATATCTGCACCGTATACAACGTCTGCTTCGGAGAGACGTTCGGTTTGTGCGAAGCGCGACACACGGGTATATGCATCGGGTGTGAGGTCATTTGCATCATAAATGTTCACCTTCTTTTTATCTTTGATAAAGACAAAACCACCCGCGGCTACCGTTTCGTAGGCGTGTACTGTTTGTGTACCTCCATCGCCCCAATTGCCTGTACCGATGGCTGTGATGAATTCGAGTGAGCGTGCGTCGAACACATCGGTGCGGCTGTTGATGTTGTTGACAAAGAGCCGTTCGCCATCACAAGCTATGCCTTTCGGAGTACCGATAAAGGTTTGTGTTGCACCTCTGAAACTCCACTCTTTCAAGCTTTTCAGGTGGGTCAGTTTACCGTCTGCTTCGCTGAATACCTCTACGCTGAAATGTGTCGTTCCATTGACCGAGGCATCGTTTAGTACATATACGCGGTTGCCCGACGCGCAAACATCTTTGGGAGTAAAGGTCGCTTCGGTAGCTCCCGGTATCTTCGTATAGTCGATGGTCAGAGAAAGCGGAGTACCTTTGGTGGGATCGGACAGCTCGCCTAGTTTACGTCCTACGAGTCCCCCGTCAATGGCATCCAGTTCAGGGTCTTCGATTACATATCGCGAACTCAGGTATTTTTCCGATCCGTATAACTTGCCGTTTTTTCGCGTACCGAGGAAACGACGGGAGTAAACCGGCAGTTCTTTGTTGCGCGACATCTCTGTGTATAAACGGCGGCATACTTCGGTGAACCCTTTACTGTCTCCATAGGTCATGTTGCCATCGTGTCCGTAGCCCATGCAGTGTCCGTATTCGTGAAAGAAGGTATGTGAATCGGCAGAATCATCAGCATAGTGCGAGACGAATTGCCATTCGGCCACTCCGTAGGTATTGCCTCCTCCCAGACCATTGACACCCGAGGTATGGCCCAATACCAAGGTTCCGTTCTTACGCATGGTTCGGTCGAGAATGGTTTGCTTCGGTATCAGTGAAGAGGGGTCGTTGTTGGCATAGAATGAATAGGCATTGAGCGTGTCTTTTGTGCGCTCTTGCGAAAACATCCATCCCATGTTCATGATAAAGGCGATACTTTCGCGGCAGTGTGCCGGTAGGATTTTATATGCCCACGAACCACTACCCGAATAGGCAGAGAACTCCACGCGAACGTTGTAGGGCATCTCGGTAACTTGTTTGTAGAACTTATCGTTGCACTCAACACTGATTTTGAGATCGGCCGCAGATAGATAGGGGTTTTTCTCTATCCTGATTTTCTTGCCCGATCGTGTTTGGTACACCTTGCTGGCTTCGGTTGCCGGGAGTTTTTGGTGAAACTCGGTGAAGGGAGGTATCTCGTCAAAGTGAGCCAACTTGAACTCTTCGTCATAGCCGATTATCTGTCCCCAAACGGTTAAGTCGGTTGTCTTTCGCGGGCCGTAGTATTTGAAGTAGAGCTCCTGTTGCTCGTTAATCTCTATTTGCAACGGTTGGTTGATACGCAAGCTGCGCATTTTCTGATTGAACAGTACTTCGTCGGGCTCGTTGTCGGCCAGCAAGGGTGCCGAGTTACTCTCGGTAAACCCGTCTTTGCTTATCTGAATGATTCCCTGCTCGCTTTCCGTCGGTTTGTTGTTGTCTGTTACTGTACTGTCGTCGGTACAGCTCATGAATAGAGAGGTGCTAAAAAATAAAAGGACGACTGTGTGTAGTCGTTTTGTTTTGATTTGCATGAGTCTTGTTCGTTTGTGTTTGTTTATATAAGAAGGTTTACTCTCTTTAGTTCTGTTTCGAAGTTGGGTGTAAAGACTCCCTTCCCGAGATTCGCCTTAATTTCTTCGATGTTCCAGAACCGCCCTCCGTCCAGTTCATCGCTTGGACAAAGGGGGCCATCGTATACGGTTTTGTGCACAAAGACCAATTCGCGTTCGCGATCCGATTCAAAAACATAGCTTGTCAGCATTTCGGGAACGAAATCGGTGATATTCAACTCCTCCCGGCTTTCGCGTTTCAACGCTATCTCTACACTCTCGCCCATATCGATGTGTCCACCTACGGCTGTATCCCACTTCCCCGGCTGAATGTCTTTCCATTCGGGACGTTTCTGCAAGTAGAGTTCGCCCTGCGAGTTGAATATGTGTAAATGAACGACCGGATGTAGGAGTTTGCTCCCGCTGTGGCATTCGCCGCGCGTAGCGGCACTTACTATATTTCCTTGTTCATCGACGATAGGAAACATCTCTTGGTTGTTATCACTTTGCATTTTATATGTGTGTTAGTTCTCGTGTTTAAGGAATCAATAGAGAGGAATCGCCATAACTCAGAAAGCGGAAATCGTGATCAAGAGCATAGTCGTATATTCGCTTCCAATCGCCCTTCACAAAAGCCGAAACAAGAAGCAGCAGTGTGCTTTGTGGCTGGTGAAAGTTAGTAACCATTGCCTTTACAATGCGGTATTTATACCCCGGAGCAATAATAATCTGAGTGCTTGAGTGCAAAGCCTCCATGCCGTGACGATCGAGGTAGCCCAGAATTTTTTGCAGTGCAACCACCGGACGAATCTCTTCGAAAGGTTCGTATGCTTGCCATTGACGCACGTGCAGTTGCTCTTCGGTTGCTTCGGGGCAGGCGGCCAGTGTGGCTCCGATATGGTACAAGCTCTCCAGTGTTCGTACCGAGGTAGTGCCTACCGCTATGGCTTGTCCGTCGTGCTTGATCAGCTTTTTAATGAGCGTGCGTGGCACCGATATGTATTCGGTATGCATTTCATGCCCCTCTATCTCTTCGCTTTTTACGGGGCGAAAGGTACCTGCACCTACGTGAAGCGTCAGCTCTTCCAAATCAATCCCTTTCGTGCACAGGGCTTCGAGCACATTTGGGGTAAAGTGCAATCCCGCTGTAGGAGCAGCCACCGAGCCCTTTATCTTCGAATATACTGTTTGGTAGGTCTCTTTATCGCTCTCCTCGGTGTCGCGGTTCAAGTAAGGGGGGATGGGTAGTTCGCCGAAAACCTCCAGAATATCGGCAAAGGTTACCGAAGGGTTGTTCCACCGGAAGTCGACCCAATGGCTTGTTCCGTGACACTCGCCGCGTGTGGCCGTCAAAGTAATCGGACATCCCTTTACCGTCATTTCCCGTTTCAGGCTTCCCTCTTTCCATTTCTTCAGATTACCGATCATACAGAGCCACGAGGCTTGTTCGGTTTGCTGAAAGTTGAGTACGTAATCGTTGGGCAAGATGGGCTCGAGGCAGAATATCTCGATCAGCGCACCCGTGTCTTTGTGGAAATGCATACGTGCCTGAATCACCTTGGTGTTGTTGAACACCATCAAACTACCCTCGGGCAGATAGGTAGGGAGTGAGGCAAAGCCATCTTCAATGATTTCGCCGTGGCGATAGATGAGAAGCTTTGATTGGTCGCGTACGGGGAGGGGAAATTTAGCAATGCGTTCGTCGGGAAGCGCATAATTGTATTCGTCAATACGGATATGTTTCGGGTTTTCTTTCATGATTCTTTATTTCTTCGGCAAAAATAACGATATTTGCTGAACTAATGAACTAATAGCATATAAAGAGATGAAAATAGGAGATAAAGTACGCTTTCTGAGTGAAGTGGGCGGTGGTATCGTGAAGGGATTTCGCGGTAAAGACACCGTGCTGGTCGAAGATGCCGATGGGTTTGATATCCCCATGCCTGCGCGCGAATGTGTGGTGATCGATACCGATGATTACAATATGAAGCATAAGAGCACGGTTTCGAGCCCGAAGGCAGTAGAGCCACCCAAGCCGGTGAAGCCCGAAATATCGACCTTTCGTCCATCCGAAGTGCGTGGAGGCGATACACTGAATGTATGTCTGGCCTTTGTGCCCGAGGATGTAAAGGCCATCAGCCAAACCCCTTTCGAGGTCTATTTGGTGAACGATAGCAACTATTACCTCTATTACACCTACCTCAGTGCCGAGGGAAAAGCGTGGAAGAACCGCTCGCACGGATTGATCGAACCCAATACGAAGCTCTATCTGGAGAGTTTCGCCAAAGATGTGTTGAACGAAATGGAACATGTAGCCGTGCAACTCATACCGTTTAAAGAAGACCGCACGTTTGCCTTGAAACCCTCGGTGAGCGTAGAGCTACGCATCGATACGGTGAAGTTTTACAAGCTACATACGTTCCGCGACTCGGAATTCTTCGAAGAACCTGCTTTGATCTATCCGATTGTGACCAACGATGTATCTGTAAAGCAGGTATTTGTGGCTGCCGAAGAGATTCAAACTGCTTTGTTGCAGAAGAAAGAGGTGGAGAAGCCTCGGTCGCAGTCGATTGTAAAGCGCGGTGGTGGCAATGAGATTCTGGAGATAGACCTGCACATTTCCGAATTGCTCGACGATACGAAAGGAATGGCCAATGCCGACATACTTCGCTATCAGCTCGACAAGTTTAACGAAGTGATGGAGAAATATAAGACCAAGCGCGAGCAAAAGATCGTGTTCATTCACGGCAAAGGCGATGGCGTATTGCGCAAGGCTTTGCTCGAGGAACTTCGCAAAAAGTACGGTACTTGCAAGTCGCAAGATGCCTCGTTTCAGGAATATGGGTTCGGTGCTACGATGGTAACCATCAAATAAGCAAACTGTCGTGTCCCTTTCCCAAGTAGACTTCTGACATTATATGAAATGGATATTTGCCAAGGTGTGAAGCTGAGGAAATATCCATTTTATCTTTCTTGTAGTACCTCAAATATTTGTTTTGTTTTTAACACTGTTAATTTCCTTTTCTTACTTTGCCTCCATGGTTCTGAAAGAATAGGTAGTCTTGCCAATAAGGAGTACGTACTTTAGTGTATAAAAAGTACGTTTTTAACGCACTCTTAAAATAGTTCTCTTGGAAATAATGAATTAGATAAGTTGATGAATTACTTTATTGTGTTTAAAATCAATTAACTACATCTTTTTCTTCTTCTCTTTTCCTATCTGTTACCCTTTTCTTTTGTAGCTCTCTTCTGTTTTATTATCGGCTCTATGGTTAGTGATAGTTGTCTGTTAATCAACTTCATCCGTTTGAATAGGATCGATTTTAAATTATGCTGACGGTTCGCTATCAAGGAATGAAGTATCAAGTAGCCTCTTTCCCTCGTTTTGAAGCACAGGATCAGTTATGCGATTTTATTGATCGCGCTGCCGACGGCCGGTATACCAATGAACTCGATATTACCATTCGCAACAAAGAGCTGCAACAAAAGTATAAATAGGGTGCAAGAGAACTTTACATAGAATATTTTGTATACATTTGCCCCAAATTGCAAGAAATAAAGAAAAACATGAGAAACACCATGAAGAGAAGCGCGGTAGCCCTGCTTGCTGCTTTTTTAATGCTGTCGGCACAAGCCGGAACAACATTGCGTATGATGAGCTACAATGTTCGGAATGCAAAGGGGTTGGATAATGTAACCAACTATCAGCGCATAGCCAATGTGATAAACAATGCCTGCCCCGATGTGGTTGCACTGCAAGAACTGGACAGTATGACCCTCCGAAGCAATCGAACCGATGTTCTTAAAGAGTTGGCAGAGCGTACGCAGATGTATGCCTGTTTTGCACCTGCCATTGCTTTTGACGGCGGAAAATACGGTATTGGTTTATTGAGTAAGGAAAAACCCTTGCAGGTTCGGATGCTTTCCTTGCCGGGCAGGGAAGAACAACGTGCGCTGCTGATAGTAGAGTTCAAAGACTACCTGTATAGTTGTGTACATCTTTCTTTGACCGAAGAGGATCGGATGAAGTCTGTCGAAATCATCAAGGCCGAAGCAGCTAAAGTTCAGAAACCATTCTTTCTGGCGGGAGATTTCAATGATTCGCCAACGTCAACCTGTATGAAAGAGGTGCAGAAGGAGTTTCAACTGCTATCGAATGTAAAGCAGGCCACTTTTCCGGCCAACAAGCCTGTCGATGTTATCGATTATATACTTGCCTATAAAGCTACCACGAGCAATTATGTGGTTACTTTGGCCCGGGTGATAGATGAGCCGTTGGCTTCCGATCATCGTCCCTTGTTGACGGAGATTCGCTTTGCCGAAGCAGCCGACAATATCTTCCGCACAAAACCTTACCTGCAAAACCCAACCGATGGCGGCATTACGGTGATATGGCAAACAACCGTTCCGGCTTATGCCTGGGTCGAGTATGGTACCGATAAGAATAACCTGCAAAGAGCACGCACGTTGATCAATGGACAGACCTTGTGCAATAATACCATCCACAAGGTGCGTCTCAATGACTTGCAACCCGGGAAAACGTACTATTATCGCATCTGCTCGCAGGAAATATTGCTTTATCAAGCTTATAAAAAAGAGTTTGGTCATACGGCACAGTCGGAGCTTTCGAGCTTTACGCTGCCCTCAGTCGGTCAAACCGACTTCACTGCGGTTATATTCAACGATCTGCATCAGCAGGAAGCTACGGTACGTGCTTTATGCAGTCAACTGAAGGGGATTCGGTATGATTTCGCTGTTTTCAACGGCGATTGTGTAGACGATCCTGCCAACCACGATCAGGCCACGAAGTACATCAGTGTGTTGAATGAAGCGGTGGGAGCAGATCGCATACCTGTTTTCTTCATGCGTGGCAATCATGAAATCCGCAATGCGTACTCCATTGGTCTGCAAAGTTTGTACGATTATGTGGGTGGGAAAACGTATGGCGCTTTCTCTTGGGGAGATACCCGTATCGTGATGCTCGATTGTGGCGAAGACAAACCGGACGACCATTGGGTATATTACGGTTTGAACGACTTTACCCAACTGCGCAACGATCAGACGGAGTTCTTGAAACAGGAGTTGGCTTCCAAAGCATTCAAGAAGTCTGCTAAGAAAGTATTGTTGCACCATATTCCTCTTTATGGCAATGCTTCCGAATACAATCCGTGTGTGGAATTGTGGGGCAAGCAACTCTCCAAAGCGCCGTTCGATGTCTGTGTCAACGGACATAACCATGAGTTTGCTTATCACCCGAAAGGGAGTCACGGCAATCACTTTCCGGTTATTATCGGGGGAGGACCGAGCCTAGATAAAGCCACCGTTGTTATTCTCGAGAAGCGTGGGAATGTTTTAAAGACCAAAGTGCTGAACACCAAAGGAGAGGTACAGTTTGAAACTTCTTACTGATAGCTTGTGAGCAAGCAGATCAGTTGTAAATAGATAAAAAAACGGGTGTCGATGGTTTGATCCATTGACACCCGTCTTTTTTTTATGATGCTTCATTACATTACTTGTTCAGTTCAATACCTTTGTTCTTCAACGTTACATTCATCAACGCAGCATACTTGCTGTATTGCTCGTTGGTAAGTGTTTGTCTCATCAACTTCAAGTTTCCGTAAACTGCATTGTACAATTTGGCATCTTTATTCTTCTTAGAGCTGGTAGCTCTTCCCATCTGTTCGGTGAAATAAGAGCAGATGTTTGATACCTCTTCGCTTTGAGCCGAGTTCAGCTTCAAGTACTGTCCCAATTTGGTTACGTTAATGTTACCTTCCCATTTTGCAGTTGTAGGTTGGTTTCCTGCTGCATACGTTGTAGCTGCGATACATAATGCTGCTACGATTGTCATTCCAATTTTTTTCATACTAATACCTACTTTAATTGTTATTCCTAAAAACTAATCTATTTACCTAAAACTAATACCTATTGAAAACATAGGTTTAAAGCACTTGGCTTTTTCTTTTTACCTATGCAAATATAGAAATATGTTTTAGAACATAAAAAGATAAGTAGGTAAAAGTATCTCTTATACTATCCTTTTTTGACCTAGATCAATTATATGAGTGTGAAAACGACTGTTTTATTAGCAAAATGAAATTATTTTGTAATATCATTCGCCTGTTTGCCATACTCTTCGTACAAGAGTAGCAGGTGCACCGAGCTCCAACTAAAATGTGGTGCTTTGAGACATTCGCCCGTATGGGTGCCATAATTTTCGTGAATAGGTGCACCATTCTTTAGCCCTTGCAGGCGGTCGAACACCTGTTTGGTACATGCATCGGCTCTGTCGTTATAGCCATAGTTACGCAATCCTTTGATGGCAAAGTACGTCTGATCTAACCAAATTGGGCCTCGCCAATAACCTTTAGGCATAAACTTGGGATTATCGGCTGCCACGGTAGGGAAGGGAATATAGGTGGCAAATTTGGTTGTATCGGTAAGCAGTTTCATGGCACGCTCCATCTGTTCGGGGGTAGCGATGCCTGTCCACAGAGGAATATAGGCCTCGCAGCCCTCTTCTTTTACGAAACTGCCATCGCTGAGGCGGCGGTCGAAGAAGAACCCTGTTTCGGTATCGAAAAAGTAATTGGCAACATCGGCCGTATAATCTTTCTCTTCAAAGGGCTGCCCGATAAGCGAAGCAAACTTTTTCAGCAACTGATACTCTTGCGCCAGGTATGCGTTGAGGTCTACGCTCTCCTGATCGAAGCTCCAGGCATTCTCTGCATCGTTCTTCACCATTTGGGCATTGTCAAAGCGAATGGCGTTGTCCATACCGCTTTCCCATGCTGCCGCTTCGGTAGTACCGTCGGTCGATCCGAATTCGCAGATACCATTGCGGTTATGATCGCGCTTCAAGTACCACCAGCGATGATAAGCCAGCAGTTGCGGATACATCTCACGTACAAAGGCGGTATCTTGTGTGTGGGTAAAGATTTCATCGACCGCCCAGGCTGCTAATGGTGGTTTGCTGTCGCGGGCATTGTTCTCTTCGGGATTGGTGTAGATACAGTCGATTATCATACCGTCGGGCAACTGATAGTCGAACATGGCACGGATGTTGTTTTTAGCCAATTCGGGAGCAAAGCGTGCCAGAGCTACTGAGAATCGCCAAGAGTCCCATGCCCAAAAGCCCACAAAGTAACCTACCGCATGGCTGGGAATGATCCCTTCGTGCAACAATCCGCCTCGGTTGGTACGCCAGTTAGAGAGTAGCGTAACAACCGATTTCACGGCAATACGGTCGTACTCTTTCGGCATGTCCTTCCGGAGAATACGGCTTAGATACTCTTCCCAACGCTTGTTGTTGGCCTGAATAAAAGAGTCGGGCTGGCAGAGTACGGTGGCAGCTTTTTGCATGCCTGCTACCTTTTCTTTCTCGTTGTAGAAGAAAGAAAGGCTGATAGAGACCTTTTTCCCACCTTCGCATATGGCTTGATAATTGGTGTCGGTACAGGTGATGCGTGTGTCGGGAGTAAAACCGATGGAAACGATTTCACCGGAGGGGTGGGTGGCAATGACCGTTGTCTGATCCAATGCAAAGGTGGTTCCGGGAGCCCAATCATTGCCTGTAAAGCAGAGTTCTCCGGCTGTGTCGGCATATACGGAGAGTAGTGCCGTAGTGGCATCGGCAAACAGTAGTTGCTGACTTATCTTGCCCGAAGCCGATCGGGCAGATAGATAGAGTTCTCCCGGATAATAGTTGGTAGAGTCGGGTGTAAATACCTCCTTCGGTGCTTTACCGAAATGAGCTGTTACGGCTGCCTTGGCCATCCAGTTACGCTTGTCGATGCTGAACGGACCGCAAAACCCATTGACCCACCGATCGGTTTGCGGCAGCGTGAATCCCATCCACGAACCCTGATCGGTAAACCATCCGGTGCAACGTACGGCTGTATCGGGTGTATAAGCAATATCGATAATATGATCGAATTGGTACCTGACCGCATTCGATGCTTTCTCTTTACTGCCGCAAGCCATAATAAGGCTTGCCAACAGTATACAAAGAAGGAGTGACGGAATTTGTTTCATGGTTTTCGTGTATTAAAGAGGTTGTAAGGTAAAGGTATAACTCATGGTTTCGGGGGTGATGGTGTATTCGGGATGCACTTGTGCGCCCCACGTATTATCGCCTCCTACGCCCATTTGGCGGTGATCGATGTTGAGCCATACCAAATCTTTGGGGGCGATGCTTCCACCGTGGCGACGCTCTACGTTGAACGGACGGTATTCGATATCTTCCATCGGGAAGTTCCAGGCACTGACACTGAGCGGTTGTACTCCTCGAACAAGCAATCCGCGACCCTCTTTGTCGCAAAGCGATAACCAACGGACATCGCACTTATTGCCCGTCTCTTGTGCGCGCACATAAGGATGATATTGTTCCCATACACTTGCTTGATATCGACCGATGAGTGCCGAGCTTTTACGGTCGGCATAGTTCTCGTGTGGGCCGCGTCCGAACCAGGTCATCCGATCGTATTGACCGGGCAGTATCATCCTCATGCCGAAGCGTGGTAGCTCGGGTAGTGGTTTCTGTCCCGGTACGAACTTCATGCTGACTTGTACCGTTCCGTCGGGTCGTATTGCGTACGAGGTTTCCAGCTTGGCTTCTTGTGCCTTCATGTCGTAATGAGCCACTACGTAGGCGATTTGTTTATCATCACTCACGCGCAGGTCGAGTTCGCTCAGTACCATCTCCTTGCCTGCATATTGCCAGGTGGCACAGCGTTCGGCTGTTTTGTTGGCTACGTCATTGTCGGTCAGTCCGCGCCAGAAGTTGGGTTGCAGCCCCTCTTTCAGCAGTTCCCTGCCTTTATAGGTAAAGGAGGTCATTTCGCCGGTGCGGATAGCAAAGCGTATGCATAAATCGGGAGCGGTTATGAGAATACTGTCGGCAGTACGTTTGCTGTTGAGGGTATTGGCAGATGGTCCGATGGGGCATATTTGCGGCTTAGGAGTGGGTAGTTGCCACTGCTCCATGGCGGTGCTGTGTCCCTGAGGCACGAGTGGAGCTTCATTACGGGTGATGGCTTCCAGCTTCAAGAAATATTCCCGTCCGTTGGCAGGCAGTGGCTTTAGCGGTAGGGTTACCTGTCCGGTCGTATGCGGAGCGATGAAGGGAAAATCCATTGTACCCCCATCAAAAGGTAGACCGTCAGCCTCTACTGTCCAGCGCAGCAAGAGTCCGTCCATGCCGATGAAGTCGTGACGATTGGTCACCGCAATTTGATTGGTGGTGAAGGGCACGGGAGCAAAATGCACATACTGATACACCCGCTTCACCTCCCAGATATGCGGATGCAGTGAGCGGTCAGCAGCTACGAGTCCGTTGGCGCAGAAGTTAGAGTCGTTGGGAACACCGGCAAAGCCCATGTCGCCACCGTAGGCGGCAATCTTTCGTCCGTTGTTGTCCTGCTTCTCAAAGGTCTGGTCTACCCAGTCCCAGATGAAGCCGCCTTGCAGTTGGTCGTATGCATAGATCAAGTCCCAGTAATCTTGCAGGTTGCCTACGCTGTTGCCCATGGCATGTGCATATTCGCAGAGGATGAGCGGACGGGGCTGACGTTGGTTGACGTGTTCGCGCAACCACCAGATGCGGCCGTACATGGGGCAGTAGATGTCCGACAATCCTTGCTTGCGTGCACCTTCGTATTGTACGGGGCGCGTGGGGTCGAACTCCTTTGTCCAATGATAAAGCGTTTCAAAGTTCTTTCCATAGCCCGATTCATTGCCCAGCGACCAGGTAACGATGGAGGTGAAGTTGCGGTCGCGTCTTACCATTCGCTCCATTCGTTGGCGGAAAGGAAGTTCCCAATCGGGGTAGTTTGCCAAGGTTTCGTCTTTATGGTGTTCCATACCGTGGCTTTCGAGGTTGGCTTCGTCGATGAGGTAGAGGCCGTACCTATCGCACAGGGCATACCATTCGGGACGATTCGGGTAGTGAGAGTTGCGTACGGCGTTCAGGTTGAACTGTTTCATCAGCCGGATGTCTTGTATCATACTCTCCACCGTGATGGTGCGTCCCTTGAAGCGGTCGTGTTCGTGGCGGTTTACTCCTTTAAACTTCAGCGGTACATTGTTAATCAGTACCATACCGTTGCGCATCTCTACCGTGCGAAAGCCGAAGGGGTGTACGAACGATTCGATCATCTCGCCCTCTTTGGTGTATGTATTGACGATGAGTGTGTAAAGAGTTGGTGTCTCGGCACTCCAAGCTTTTACGTCTGCTACGCGGTGCTGCAGCGAAAAGAGCGTATCGGTTGCTTGCTTAATGGCCTCTTGATGGGCAAAGAGTTGTTGGTTTCCATCCATTAACTTCATCTCTACCACATATTCGGAGGTGGGAACGGTGGTGTGAAAGGTGATATCGAAGGCACCGTCTTTGTAATCATTGGTGAGTGCTGCGGTCAATTTGAAGTCTTTGACCCGGGTTTGGGGGCGGGCATACAAGTATACGCTACGCTCGATGCCGCTGTACTTCCAATAGTCCTGATCTTCGAGGTAGGAGCCGTCGCTGTATCGGAACACCTTGACGGCGAGTGTGTTCTTTCCCTTTTTGAGTAGTTGGCCGATGTTGAAGTGTGCCGGTAGGCGGCTGTCTTCGCTGTATCCAGCCAATTCGCCGTTTACCCAACAGTAGAAAGCCGACTCTACGCCTTCGAAGTCGAGAAACACATCCATCCCTTTCCAGTCGGCGGGTACGGTGAACTCGCGGACATAGGCACCCACCGGATTATAGTCGGCAGGAACAAAAGGCGGATTGGGCGGAAAGGGGTAGCTCACATCCGTATAGATCGGTGCGTCGAAGCCTTGCAGTTCCCAACTGCCCGGTACTTCAATGTTTTTCCACTTGCGGGTGTTGTAGCCCGGTTTCCAGAAACCATCGGGACAGGCAGCCGGTGTTTTTGAATAGAGAAACTTCCACGTACCATCGAGTGAGATACGCCGTTCGCTTTGAGGGTTTAAGGCCAAACATTGCGGAGCGGGCAATGCCTGTTGCTGCAAGGCTCCCGCTTCGTTTACAAACGGAATGAAGTGCGCGTGCATCGGTTCGCGATGCATGGCATTCACTTGCGGGTTCTGCCAGGGAACTTGGTTCGTATGGTGACCGGCTTGCGCCTTTGCTTCCGTCAGTAACGAACCGAAAAGAAGTGTATAAAATATCAGGTGTTTCATATTGAGCAAAATAAAGTGACTAAAAAGGGTACGCTAAAGTCGACCACAAATCCGTGGAAGATGGAGACGATGACAAACTCCTGTCCCGAACAGCGGGTGATGATGGGCAGTGTGGTGTCCATCGTCGTAGCTCCGCCTACGGAGATGGGAGCGAGTTTTCCGAAATACCGCACCAATAATGGGGCGCACAGCAGTGCGATGATTTCGCGCATGATGTTCGACAGCAGAGCGATAGTGCCCAGCTCGGCTCCTTTGTATTCGGTGATAAAGATACTCGATAGCGAATAGTATCCGAAGCCCGAACCCACTGCCATGCAGTCGGCAGGCGAGCGGTGTCCCAGAAAGAAGCTGATAAACGCACATCCCGCCAGTGTGCCCAGTATCGTCATGACGGGCAACAAGAGCAGCCGCGGGTTGAGCGAACGAAAACTCTTCAAGGTTTTCGGATCGTTGCCCACACTAATGCCTACGCTGAACATCAGCGCGCAGAGTGCGTAATAACTCAGTTTACTATCGGTAAAATCATAAGGAATCAGGTGATAGACCCCACAGATAGTACCCACTATAAAGAACGAAATGATAATCAAACTACCCTTCACGACTGTACCTCCTTTCGTTTCTTACCCGGTCGGATGTATATGAAGTACCAGAGCGCCCAGGCAGTGAGTGTGCTTCCGGCTACTGCTGCTAGTGTAATGATAGCTGCCTCGAAGCCTATGGTAGCCAGCCCGTTGATGATCGCTTCATTGCCCCCTACATCGATACCCAGCAGAAAGAGCAAGAGCCAGATGAGCAGCGTGATGACCCGATGAATCCAGGATAACTTCTTGTTTCGTAACAGGTAGCCCAGGAGCATTCCCGTGAGCATGATTCCAATGATTATAAACATATCTGTGTCTTTTTTTTGTGCAAATATAGTGGTTTATATAGGAAGCAAGGCAGGCTTTCTCACGAATGTCTGCCTTGCAGTGAGATTATACGTTAAAATAATGTAGTGAATTATTGTTTAATTTGATCGTTGGTATTTATTTCTGTTAGTGGGATTGGGAAGAAATTATTCTCTGACGGATTAAAGTCTCTACCTACTTTTTTCAATGCTTCTTGTGTTTTACCCCATCTTCGAAGATCGTAGAATCGGAAATTCTCCAAGGGGAATTCAATAATGCGTTCGTGTTCGATCTGTGCCCTGACTTCTGCTTGGGTAGTACCTTTCATAGCAGGCATATCTCCGTGCACCTCTCTAACTTTATTGATGAGTGGAATAGCTAACTCAGTATGCCCTAACTCATTATGTGCTTCGGCTTTCATCAATAATACATTCGCATAACGCATCAGAGGAACATTGATAGCTGCCATGGTGAGATTGTTGAGATCTTCCAAGGTTTTCGGTAAGAATTTACGGAATGCCGGGCGATCAATCAGCTTTCCTTCGTCATCAGAGAATACTTCATCATAGTTGAATCCATATACATGGCCATTGCCATCATTAAAATAATCACATCTGAAGAAGATACTTTCATAGGCGCGAGTATCTAAACGCCCTGTAGTTGCTATTTCTCCCTCTTTCTTAAACTCATCGACCAGACTTTCGCTCGGTAATATTTCATCCCATCCCCCTAATTGAGCTGTGGCAATCCATTTCGGAAGAGATATTTTGTAATAAGCTCCTCCGTCTTCTTTCATTGAGAACTGTAACTCAAAGATCGATTCTTTACAATTCTTATTGGTTGCATTAAACATGCTCAAAAAATTCTTTTCCAGTTCGTATCCTTTTACAGCATCAAACGCCTTGATGGCTTCTGCCAGATATTCAGCCTTTTTCTCTGGTATTTCATAGGCACGGGTCAGATAGGCAAATCCCAGATACGCATTTGCTGCTCCGCTGGTGGCGCGTCCTATGTTGTTTGTCTCTCTCTTGGCAGGAAGTGCAGTGGCTTTTTTGAGGTCTTCGATGATAAAGTCCCAAGCAGCCTCACGTGTAGATAGCGGTTTGCTTAATTTGTCTTGTGAGGTGATGTATTCATCCCGAATCACAATTTGTTCCCAATTTAAAATAAGCTTCATGTGATAGTATGCTCGCAAGAAATGGGCTTCGTTGATAATCAGTGTCCTCTTATCAAGAGAAATATTACCCTCTTTAATTTTAGCAGTCATTTCTATGACCTGATTTGAATAGCTGATTCCACGATAGTTGTTTCTCCAGTATTTGCTTAGCTGAGAATTACCATTGTTATAGGTAAAGTCTCTCAGTGCTACCCAGTCTTTGTATCCGAATGCATCGGCTCCTAAGTTCACTATGTCTTCTCGAAAGGCTTCTACCGGCCATTTTACCTCTGGGAATTCCCATTGATCTACCGAATACTCCAGTTGTGCGTAGGCTGAAGCTAATCCAGCTTCTGCATCCGATTCATTGCGCCAGAAAGTACTGGAAGTAAGTTGATCGGGAGATTCAACAGTTAAAAAGTCTTCGCATCCCGTCATACATACCGATGTTATTAAAAAGGATGCTATGTATATTATCTTCTTCATATTGTAATTCTATATTAAGGGGTGATGTTAGAATGTGAGTTGTAATCCAATGATGAACGAACGTGTAAATGGATAGATTTGGGTATCCAAACCTGTGCTCATAACATTGCTGAGGCTGCTAGTAGCCCGCGCCGAGAAGTCCGGATCTATTCCCGAATAATTAGTCCATGTCAGTAGGTTTTCTCCGCTTACATAGAATCGGAGCTTTTCAATATATGCTTTACGGGTAAGCGAGTTTGGCAAAGTGTAGCCTAACTGAATTTGGCGTAAGCGTATAAAGTCTCCCTTTTCAAGAAAACGGTCAGATTCTCTGGTATTCATGTTTGGATCTTTGTATACAGCTCTTGGCACATTTGTTTGGGTGTTGGTCGGTGTCCATGCGTCCAATGTTGTTTTTAAGAAATTAGAACCGGAACCCATTCCTTCGTACTCATATTGATTACCGTTATAGAGTTCGTTGCCCCACGAACTACCAATAAGCAAAGATAAGTCAACTCCTTTGTAAGAGCCGTTGAATGATAAGTTGGCTTCTACTGTTGGGATGCCCGAACCTGAATATATTTTATCTTCTGTTCCTATTTTACCGTTGCCGTCAATATCTTTAAAACGAATATCACCGGGTTTGGCATTGGGTTGAATCAATTTTCCGTCTTTACTGTGTGCATTGACCTCGTCCATGCTTTGAAAAATACCGTCTGTTTGGTAGAGATAGAAAGCACCTACCGGTTTGCCTACACGTGTTTCGTTAGGGAAGTGTGCTGTTCCGTATTGTAGCCCGATACCGGTCAATGCCTGTCCGTCATTGGCTAACTCTAATACCTTATTACTTGTTGTTGCCAGATTTAGTCCAACACTATAATCAAATCCTCCTTTATTATCCTTGTAGTTCACTTCAAACTCAAATCCCGAGTTACGAACTTTGCCTACGTTCAAGACCGGATTATCAAGACCGGCTGAAGGAGCTAATTGCTTTCTGACAAGCATATCTTCAGTTTTGTTGTAGTAATAGTTAACAGAACCTGTCAGTTTGTTATTGAAGAAGGCGTAGTCTACTCCGATATTTTTCGTATCTGTCGTTTCCCATTTAAGACTGCGGTTCTCTAAACCTGTGGCAATGCTACCCGGCCAAGGGTTCTCGGCTCCTTGCACATATCCATACTGATACCAGTTACCTGAGGTGATTAACGCCTGGAAGTCATACGCTCCTAAAATTTGTTCGTTGCCTAAGCGTCCCCAGCTCATTCTTAATTTGAGGTTGTTCATTGCTGCATCTTTGGGGAAGAAGCCTTCTTCGCTGATTCTCCATCCTAAAGCAACCGAAGGGAAAGTTCCCCAGCGACTGTTAGCACCGAATTTAGAAGAACCATCGCGGCGAATCGTTGCTTGCAATAAATATTTGCTTGCATACGAGTAGTTTACTCTACCGAAAAAAGAGGCGCGACGATATGTATATTTAGAGCCATCTCCGGATAATGTTCCTCCGTTACCGGCACCAATGGTACTAAAGTTCGGATCGAGGAAGCCGGCCGGTACTTCTGTATTGACAATATTTCCGTTTTTGTCTACACTTTGTACAATTGTTTTTCCTTCTACGCCTACGCTATTCCATGTTTGATCTTCGGAAGTAATCGAACTACCAATCATCACGTTGACAGAGTGCTGATTGAACGTTTTGTTAAATGTCAGCGTATTGTCAGCTATTTGTTCTTGGGTATATGTGCTTTTTTCGCTGTGTATAGGATACTTCGCAGGAGTTTTATCGGCTGTAAATGCAGGCGCATGATATACATAGCGATAGTGTGAACCGGTATATGAATAGCTTGTTTTGAAAACGAGCCATTTGGTTAGATTAATTCCCAGAGAGACGTTTCCGCTCATATTGTACGTTTTGTTGCTTGCTTTTTTATAATGGTTGTCTGCCATGATGTTTCGATTGCTAGGCAAACCACTGAAGCTGGTCGTTAATCCATATCCGGATGCTTGCTCGCTATCGTATACAGGTACTATTGGCGAGAGCATATACATTTCTTTGAGGGAATATTGAGGTTGTTTACTATCGATTATTCGTAAAGAAAGGTTTGCATCTACATCAAAAATGTATTTGCTGAAACCGATTTTCGCCCGGGCATTATCTTGCTTGTAGTTATTGCCTAGGAAGATACCTTTCTCGTCGGAGTGATTGTAAGAAAGTGAATAACGTGCATTTTCAGATCCTCCACGTGCGCTGATCATGTAGTTTTGAGCCAATCCGCCTCGCATTACTTCGTCTTGCCAGTCTGTATCTGCTGTACCTGGTTTAGAAATATATGCCGGCAAAGCCTCTTGTTTTTCGGGAGCTGCATACTGATTATAATTATCATACATCAATTTATTTACTTGAACATACTCTTTGGCGTTCAGCATTTCCAACTTTTTGGCAACATTGGTAAAACTTAGATAAGAGTTGAAATCTATTTTCAAATCGCCTTTCTTACCGTTTCTGGTCGTTATAATAATAACACCGTTAGCCGCAACAGAGCCATAGATCGCTGCTGCAGCACCATCTTTCAAAACTTCCATTGACTCAATGTCCGATGGGTTGACACTAGTAATGCTTCCCTGAAAGCCATCTATGATATATAGAGGCTCATTATCGCCCATGGATTTTACACCTCGAATTCTCACCCTGACTCCGGAACCGGCATTACCACCTGCTTTCTGAATATTCACACCGGCTACCTTGCCTTGCAATGCTTCGGCGGGGTTGGTCGTGGCGCGCTTGGTCAAATCTTCTACGTTGACCGACGAGATAGCCCCCGTCATGTCGCTCTTCTTCATCGTACCGTAACCGATAACGACTGTCTCTTCGAGCATCTGGGCATCTTCTTGCAGTACCACCTTGATTTCGCGGCGGCCATTGACGGCAAGGGTTTGCGGCTTATATCCTACATAGGATACGATCAGTGAGCTTTGCGGATTGATAGTGAGCATAAATCGCCCGTCGAGGTCGGTAATAATACCATTGGTTGTTCCTTTCTCGAGTACGCTTGCGCCGATAATCGGTTCACCGCTTGCGTCGACTACTGTTCCTTTCAATTGAAAACTTTGTGCGAATGCACCGAACGGAATAAGAAAGGCAAATAGCAGCCATAGATAAATAGCTGCGCCTTTAGAACAAGGTTTGTGATTCATGTGATTATTTTTAAAGGTTAATTTAAGGATTTTGAATGTAAATTAGTAATTATGTATTTATCAGGATTCTCAGAATTATTTAGTTCGTAATCTTGCGGATCCCATTCAAACTTAGGAAGAAAAGTTCTTGTTGATACAATAGTATCTTTCGTGCTAGTGATCAACATGAGTCTCACTTTTAATAAATGATCACATCGGATATTTATTCCTATAGAACTGTTATTTAAGCGACCTTTAGGTGCAAAAATCATTCCAGGGATATCGGGGTGTTTAGAAGTTCTGGAAATATCTGGAAAATGGACTTTGAACTTGAAGTTAAAATCTTGCTCATATATATTTTCATAAATGTTTTTATATGAATCACTATAGCATGCAGTTCCCCCAATACTTCCTCTGTCATAATCTTTCACTTCACTAGAGATATTCGTTGTTCTAAGCATTAAGCTATTAAATGAATAATGAATAATATTTTCTTTAATTGTGGAATTAAAGACTGGTCGATACACTGTTTGTGGGCTAGGAAATAATGAATAGATAAATCCTTGGTTTAGGTTGCCACCTTGATATCTAGCGGTTGTACTAAAATAAGTCGTAGGTTGTTCTAATAAATTCCAAACACCCAATATCCCAACCATGTTATTAGATATATTAATAGTGATAGGTGTTAACCCTCCCGTTTGTTCAGTACTAATAGTTCCCTCTAATTGAGCAGTACCATTGGTTGTAAACTCTAATTTGGATTCTTGAATATTCTGTTTGTTGAATTTTCCTAAAAAAGATCCAAATAATAGATCAATGCCTGCCTTGACTATTCCTGAAGTTCCACCTGATAAAATATCAGGAATAGAGTGTTTTAAGAAATCTGTCGCTATTTTTCCATTTTCCACCTCTTTGGTCAGCCAGCTTTTTGCTTCTTTTCCGGAAGCTTTTGCTATTCCCGATATAACATCATTAGTTGGATTAGAAGTTGTGGTTGTTATTATGGTACCTTCTGATTTTGATTGGTAACTACCTGTTAAGTTGATATTGGAGCTTGTTCTACTTATAGGGTTAATTGTCAAATATCCAGTTATAAAGTTAGGGTCATACGCTAATTGTAATTGAAAACAATTCCACCCTCTCGTGTATCCTTTATTTTCATCAGTAGTAATATTCATACAATAAATATCTTGTTTTTTGACCTTACAGCTAATTGATTCAGAAAGATTTCCAGTAAATCCTAAAAGATGCTGCGGGCTATCTATATGTACCTTCCAAATAGCTGATGTTTGCATGACTACTTCTTCTAAGTAGTAAAACACTTTTAATAGACCTGTTAACTTATTGTAAAAAATAAGGTAGTTTGTGCCAGGATTTGCGGTTGAATTTATTGTATGAGCTATTAATGTCCAGCCATCATCTTTTTTGATATCCATTCGAATATCTGTTGGGATAGTAGTAGTCACATTAAAATTGTACCAGGGAGGAGTGACTGAGATACCTGAAGGCAAAACTACGCTGGACCAGTTTTCCCAACATTCAGCAACATTGCGAGTTTCATTTTGTCGATGCGGGTATATTACCCCTTTACTCTCTTTACTTAAACAAAACTGCTTCTTCACCGTTTCAATATTATCTATTTTGTCGGAACAGCTTAAACAAATCATACTTAGTAGTATAAAAAAGAATCTTGTTTTCATTATATTATTTTTAAAGGTTAATAAATCGTTCGTGATTTATGCGCTAAGTAATCAAATCACTCATGGAATCACTAATTTTTATGATCTACTTTTGCTCTACAAATCGTTCGTTTTGATAGCTATTAATACTACAATGTTTGTTTTATTTTGCTGTTTATCAGTTGTTTATTAATTCATGTATATCTACATAAGTCATTGCGGTAAAGAGTTGGATATAACTGCAAGGTGGCAGACTATGTAGGGCATCTTTTGCCGTTCGAAGAGTGTATTTACAAATTTATGGCTAACTTTGCGCCCTTTAAAGACAGAACTTAAATGTAATTTGAAACAGAAAGAACAATGATTGATAACTATTTCAAGCTGAAAGAGAACGGAACAACCGTCCGAACCGAGGTAATTGCAGGTATTACTACGTTTTTAACCATGGCGTATATCTTAGCGCTTAATCCACAGTTTTTGTCGACAACCGGCATGGATGCCGGAGCTGTTTTCACCGCTACCGCCGTATCGGCTATTGTTGGAACCATGATTATGGCTCTCTGGGCTAAGTTGCCCTTTGCGCTTGCTCCGGGAGTTGGGCTGAGTGTTTTCTTCTCCTTTACGGTTTGTATGGCTATGGGATATACCTGGCAGTTTGCACTGACTGCTGTGTTTATTGAAGGAATCATCTTTATACTACTTACCCTCTTTAACATCCGCGAGGCCATTGTCAATTCGATACCTCAAACACTTAAGAATGCCATTGGTGCAGGTATCGGATTGTTTATCGCCTTCATCGGTTTGCAGAATGCAGGCATTATCGTAAACAGTGATTCAACGCTTGTTAAATTGGGCGATATCACATCCGGTGCACCTCTTTTGGCATTGATCGGATTGGGTATCACCTCTTTGTTATTGATTAGAAAGGTAAACGGAGCCCTGTTACTGGGTATTCTGATAACTACCATCATCGGTGCCTTTATGGGAATTACTCAGTACAAGGGCATTGTAAGCCTTCCGCCATCACCCGAACCTCTTTTGTTTAAGTTTGACTTTTCGGAGGTGTTCAGCTTGAAGATGGTCTTGGTGGTTTTCACTTTTCTGTTTGTAGACTTGTTCGATACACTGGGCACGCTGGTGGGGGTAACAACCAAAGCCAAAATGCTGACGCCCGATGGCAAAGTGCCCGGCATTAAGCAAGCGTTCATGGCCGATGCCGTAGCTACTACGCTGGGAGCTATGATGGGAACGAGCACCGTGACCACCTATGTGGAGAGTGCAGCAGGCGTAGCCCAAGGCGGACGTACCGGATTAACTTCGCTCGTTACAGCCTCGTGTTTTGTGGTTGCTTTGTTGTTCTCGCCCCTCTTCTTGTCTATCACGCCCTCTGCCACCGCACCGGTGCTTATATTGGTAGGCTTGTTTATGCTCTCTCCGGTGGTAGCGATCGACTTTGACAATTACTCCGAGTCTATTCCTGCCTTTATCTGTATTTTGGCCATGCCGTTGTCATACAGTATAGCCGAGGGTATTTCGTTGGGTATGATTAGTTATGTGGTGCTCAATCTGTTAAGCTCCAACCAAAAGAAGCTAAACGCCGGAATGTGCATACTCGCCGTTCTGTTTATTCTGAAGTATTTCATTTAGTTCGGAAGCCGTTGTCTATTTGACACTTTGTATATTGAACCGCTATTGAATAACGATGTTTGCGCCCTTGATCGAGGGTGATGAAAACGACGCTATTCAATAGCGGTTTCCTTTTTCTCCATTGTTTGTAATAGAGCTGTATAGGCGATAAAAGTTCGTCTTTTTAGTGTCAGTCGGTGGTTGAAAGATAGTGATTCGGTCGGTTTTGTATCGTTATGATGCTTTCTGTTTGTTCGTGCGGAGTGAGCTTCTGGCAAAAAACAGCGTTTATTTTCCTATCTCGTACGGTCTTTTCAGGAAATGTCGGGACGTTTATAAAAAAGGTCCCGACCATTTATGAAAAGCCCTCGACGATTTATAGAAATCTCCCCGGCTTTTCTTAGAATCCTTGCTCACTTACATGCTCCAAAACCGTATTATCTTGCAGTAATCCGTATGTTTATACTGATTTGGCGGCATGTTTTTCCTTTTCTTATTCCTTTCCTGTGCTAGTTCTTCTTTTTTGTGCAAATAGTTGGTTACTACTCTTTTCGCATTTCCTTCTTTTCGCTTTTTATATTGGCGAAGTGCTGTCTTTTCGACAAGCGAGCTGCCGTTATATTTTTTGCAAATAGCCGGTTAAATCGTCTTCGGACTGCAAGCCCAAAGCCTTGCGCAACCGATAACGATTCATATTAATGGTTTTGGGAACACTCCCGGTAAGGAGTGAGATTTCCTTGGTCGATAAATTAACCCGTAAGAGGGTGGCCAGGTATTTTTCGCCCTGAGTAAGTGCAGGATGCAGCGTTAGTAAGCGTTTCAGGAAGTCGGCATTCTTTTGTTCAATGCTTAAGAGTAGCGCATTGGTCTCTTCCGAACCGTTTTGATACTGGCTGATGAATGCATTTACCTTTTTCAGGTGCGTCGAAATGGCACCGGGCTCCATGCGGTATCCCTCTTTGATTTGCTCGCGAATGCGTTCCAACAGCTCGTTACGGCTGCGTAGAAACATGGCAAAACTGGTTACCTCCTGTCGGCTTACCTCCAATTCGTTTTGAATCGAGTGAATGGCCAGTTCCTGTTGCGCTACCTTGAGTTCTGCCAATTCGCGTTCGGACTGCTCGAGTCGGTAGCGGGTTTCGATGAGTTGCATATTCTTGCGCCGCCTGTACCATCGGGGCAGAAAAATAGCGATGGCGATGCAGAAAAGCAATGTTGCACTTAGCAGGAATATATTACGACGCAACAACTCTATTTCGTAGGATTGTTCGACCAATTCATTTTCGCGTTGCTGATCCATGAGCTTCTTTCTCGAAATCTCCTGTTCTACGTCGCGTAGCTTTTTGTCGTTTTGCAGCTCCTGACTCATCGTATAGAGCTGAAGCAGGCAATCGTAGGCTTTGTCGTACTGCTTCATGGCGGCATATACCCACGAGGAGTATTCGTAATTATCGCAGATCAGCTCTTTGCCATTGGAGGTGGCGGCAGCAATCTTGGCCTCTTTGAGTGCTTTGAGCGCCTTGTCGTATTGATGGGCAAAGAAATATTGCTTGCCCATGTTGTTGTAGTTCTCGGCAAGTGCCCAAGTGGCATTGAAGTTTTTATTGATGATGATCGCTTCATTGATCAGCGATAGTTTTTCGTCGATATCTCCTTCGTACAAACACATATTGTTCAGGTTGGCAGCCGCAGCTTTGATGTTGCCGATCTTGCGATTAATCTGCAAAGCGTTGCGAAAACATTGTTCGGCTGTTTTGAATTCGTTGAGGCTGTAGTGAATAATGCCGCGCGTATTGTACGTTCCTGCCAGCCCCACCGAATCCTGATAGATTTTGCAGAGTGTGGCTGCTTTGTCGTTAATCTCGAAGGCTTTATTGTAGTCTTTAAGCCTGCAATAGATATTGGCCATTTGCATCTGGATGTCCGATAATATGCGATAATCTTCGGGTTTGCAGTAATGCAATGCATCGTATAAGGCTTTGATTCCTATATCGAAATCGCCTAGAAACTTACAGGCTACTCCGTAGGCGAGCAACGCCTGGGCACGTCTGGTATCGGGCGATTTGACGGGGAGCAGTTCGAGTGCCTGCTGCGCGAAATAGGCCGATTGCTTGGGGTTGGTATATTTAACAAGCTTTGCTTTCTGAATGAGAGAATCGGCCTTGATGTTATCGGCTTGCAGGGGCAAGGCGTGAGATACTATCGATAGAATCAATAGAATGCTCCAATTCTTTTTTCCAATGTGCATATAGTATTAGTTTGGGGTTTCCTGCAAATATAGTTTATTTTGGATACATATGCTCTTCGAAATAGAATTTTCTGCTTGCTTCGCTACTGATACTGACAATACCCAGCCCACCGTTTACATTGCTGGCAAACTTAATTGGTTCCATGGTTTCATCGAGCGAACCGGAGTCGATGATGTTGAGTGCTTTCAAATAATTGAACTCTGTTTCGCTGATGCTGAGCACGCGGATATACGTGTATATTTGCCACCACAGTTTTATTCGATAATCGGTGGGATGTGAAAATCTTTGCTCTAAGAGATATACGGTCATGGTATAGTTGTTGTTGGCAAATAACTTGTCGTTGAAGATAGCATACATGTTGGATGCTTGATCAAACAGTCCTGCGTCGGTGTCTATATTCGGGTATCCGTCAGTCAGTACAACGTCTTCGTTGATGATCATCTGTGTACCACTTCCTTGCAAAGGGATTGTTTCACCTCCTGCTAGATAGGCGGTTCCGCCCTGTTCAAGAATCAGGCGATAATAATTCTGTTCGTTCGGGCGGTCTTTGATTTTGAATCGGTAACGCATCGCATTCGGATAATAAAAGCTATTGTATCGGATGCTAATGGTCATCGTATCAATAGCCTCTTCAATGAAAGCCGGCTGCGGCACAACGACTTCGGCCCATGCCTTGTATTGCCCGTCGGCAGTGCGCGCATCTACCCGTACCACATCGCCCGGACGAAAAGCAGAGGTGACCAGATAGCTATTTGCCGCCGGTTTGTTCTCGCTAGGAAGTATTGGTTGTGGCTTTTCGCTCAATACCCCGTTGATACGTATTTCTATGACTCCGTTTGTAACCTCTTTCAATTTGACCGGATCGCTCAGGTTCAGAAAGATGCGGTTATTGGTGCTGTTGGCACTCATCTGTGCATGAATGATCAGTTGCGTAGGAGTGGGCTTGAGATCGATGTCAATCTGGTTCTCGCACGAGGTAGCCAGTATGGCCCATAAGAGAAGAGCCGATAGTAAATGATTATAATGAATCGTCATACGAGTTAGAATTTATACGTGTAAGTGACTGATGGTATGCATGGAAGAAGGGTTAGTTTCTTCATTTTATGTATATTGTCTTTGTATAATAGCAAGGTAGGATTCATGGCATTGTAGGCATTGTAGACGCTGATGTTCCAAGTGCGCACACCGTGACGTGTCTTTTTATTGAAATTAATGCCCAGATTAAGCCGGTGGCTGCCGGGTAAGCGGTAGTTATTGCGCTGTGTAACAAGCTTCTCTTCTTTTACCATATCTCCGTCGGGACGCAACGCACCGGTTACCCCCACCGGAATGGTTGCCGTGCCCCCGGTGTAAAAGACCCAAGTGGCACCTACATCAATGCGGTCGCTGAATTTATGGTTCAAACTTAGGCTGATGTTATGACGGCGATCATACTTATACGGAAATCTTTCGCCATTGTTGATGCCTCCTTCGGCAAACTGCCGGTCACTTCGTGCCAAGGTGTAGGCTATCCATCCGGTAGTTTTTCCGGTGAGCTTTTGCGCCATAAACTCAATGCCCATCGAGCGTCCCTTGCCCATCTCCACTTTATCTTCCCAATTGGTCGAGGAGCCAAGGAAGCTCACCCCTTCTTTGTATTCGAGCACATTACGCATCTGTTTATAATAGCTTTCGATAGAAAACTCCCATCCCGGCAGGCCGTTGTAGTAAGCTCCTATCGAGTATTGGTGCGCTTGCATGGGTTTTATCTTACTAGTTACCGGTACCCAGAGGTCGGTAGGCATCGAGATAGGGGTAGAGGAGAGCAGATGAATGTACTGGCTCATTTTGCTGTACGAGGCTTTCAATGCAAAATGTTTCGGCAGTTGATAGCGAGCCGAGAGGCGTGGCTGCACGGAGAAATAGGTTTTCTTCTGCACGTTGAACAGCGAAATGTGTACTCCCGCGTTTATTTGCAGCCGGGGGGTAAGTTCAAAATCATCTTCAGCGTAAACAGATGCTTCGTGGGCGTAGATATATTTGTTGAACAGGCTGTGGAAAGCGGTATCCTGCTGTACGCTACCCGATGCTTGTTCGTATATTTTGGAGGTCATCACCTCCGGACGGAAGCGATGGAAGAGGTAATTGCCCCCAAAGCGGATGCGATGGGTGGGTAGGGGCGTGTAGTCGAAATCTATTGCATAATTCCAATCATTGATGCCCGAGCGGAAATTAGCCTCATAGTTGGATACTTTTTCCTGATCGCTACCTCCGTAGTAAGTTTTGCTGTATGCTTCGCTCCGGGCACTCATCAGATAGTTGTTGTAGGCGATGGTGGTGTTGCTGAACAGTTTGTTGTTGAATATATAGTTCCAACGGGTACTGACAACGGTATTTCCCCAATCGATCGACATTTTGTCTTTATACTGGTTTCCATAACTATGCTGACTTTCAAGTTCCTTTGACGTGAAGTGGTAATGGTCTTTGCCGTTGTAGAAGTTAAGGTAGAGGCGGCTGCGGTCGGAGAACTTATGGTTGACTTTGGCGTTGATGTCGTAGAAGAAATAACTCATCTTTTCGTCTTTGGGCATGAATGGTTTGGCAAGTAAATCAACATACGATCGCCGAGCCGAGATGTTGAACGAAGTGCGGTCTTTGATAATAGGCCCTTCGAGCTGCACTTTGGCAGAGAGCAATCCCAGACTGAACGTTCCGTGAAAGCGTTTCATGTCTCCATCATTCGAACGCACATCGACCACCGATGATAAACGCCCGCCGAAACGAGCAGGAAAGGAACTTTTGAATAGTGTAACCTTCTTAACCGCTTCGGGAGTGAATACGGAAAAGAAGCCGAATAAGTGGTCGACATTGTATACCGGAACACCGTCGAGCAATATCAGGTTCTGGTCGGGACCTCCGCCACGTACATAAAGACCGGCAGACCCTTCGACACCGGCTTGCACACCGGGCATCAGCTGAATGGTTTTCATTACGTCGGCTTCGCCCAACACAGTGGGGGTATGTCGGATTTGAGCCATGGGAATGACGTTCGCACCCATTTGTGTTGCCTTTATTCCGGCTTCGGGCTTATCGGACAGAATAACAACTTCACTCAACTGCGTATTGGTTGCAAGGCGAATGTTGAGTACGGTGTCTTTCTGTAAAGCGAACGTGTGTTGCTGGGTATCGAAACCCAAGTATGAGAAACGCAGCTCCGTCTCTCCTGCAGGCAGGGTAATACTGTAAAAACCGTAAGGATTGGTGGCGGTTCCTTGATGTTGACGACTCTCAAGAATGTTTGCCCCAATCAGCGTTTCAGAAGAAGCTCCGTCTGTCACATATCCGCTGATAGTGAATCGTCGGCTTACGGGTTTTATTTTTTTAGGCTGCAAAGAGATGTGCTTACCTATGATTCGGTAACTTACCGGCTCATCGGCAAAGACAATGTCTAATATCTCTTTGAGTGTTTTCTTGGTGACGTTGAGTGTGATCTTTTTATTGATTTTGACCTCCTCTCCATAGATAAAAGAATAGCCGGTAGAGTTTTCCATGCGTTTGATAAACTCTTGGAGCGTAGCGTTTCGCATGTTGAAACTTAGCTGTTGGTCGGCGTTCTGTGCTTGCAGTGACGGTGATAATGTTAAGATGATGTATGTTATAAAGAGGAATTCGATAATAAAAATCCTTTTTGTATCGGGTTTATTCATAACGGTTTTATTTGGATACCACGGGAGCCCGCTTAAGGGGCGGATAGTATGATTTCTTTGTTTTTCTCTATATAGTTAAAACTCTTGGCATGTTGCAATAATCGTAATATGGGTATAAGCCCATCTTTCTGCTCGAATCTCGCTGTGATACGGTATTCTTGCAGTGCTTTGTCGGCAATACGGATCGGAATACCAAAAGTATTGGACAGTTGATGGGCAATCTCTATCAAGGGCAAGTTGTTGAATATCAACATTCCGTTTTGCCAGGCTATATCGTTGGAAACATTGCTCGAAGGTACAAGTGTAAGGCTTCCTTCTACCTTATTATATATAGCACTTTCGTTGGGACGCAATACAATACGTTCGGATTGGTTTTTATCGCTTACTGCTACCGATCCTTCGAATAGTGTAGTCTTTATTTCGGGGATATTGGCATAGGCTTTTACATTGAACTGAGTACCCAATACCCGAATGTCTACTGCATCGGTTTGTACGACAAAAGGGTGCTTCGTGTCTTTTCTGACCTCGAAGTAAGCCTCTCCGCAGAGGCTTACTGTGCGCTCTTGCTGTTGAAAACGCTTGGGGTAGGTCAGCGAAGAGAAATGATTGAGGGTTACTTCGGTACCGTCGGGCAGACTAATGGTACGTACCTCGGCCTGAGTGTAGATGGTTTGCAGGCTGTCGGTCTGTGCATGATCGGCTACAAACCAGCCTGCAACACACAATGCGACCATTGCCGCTGCTGCACCGATCCATCTGACAAGTGGGAAGGAACGTTTGCCCGGAAGCCGCTTTTCAAGTAGTTTATAACTGTTGGCTGCTGCAAAGCGACCTCTTGGGGTGCGGGTAGAAGCAACAAGGCGGTTCAATAGCTGCTCTAACTCTGTATCTGTATATCTCATTTCTCTCATGCGATGGTGGTTGCTTACTTGGGCATTAACCGAATACTTAATTTAGACGGCTGAGCATTTTTATCCTTCCACTGGGGTGTACAGATTAGATGCACGAAAGTACCCTTGATGATATGCTTTGGATAAAGCTTGATTTGGGTCGTGACCGACTTTTTACCGGCTTTGATAATCACCTGCTCCTCGGTTAACTTGACAAATACCGATTCTCCTCCCGGTGTTTTTGTTGCGCTACTGGATAGTTTTACTATCCTGTCCTCTTTACTTTTTTCGATAGCAATTACTTTGATATCTAGCGTCTCTTCTTGCATGGCTTTGTTATAGGTATACTCTTGTTGAGCCCGTTCAAATCCGACATAATCTGTTGGATAATTATTTTTGTTGTTGCTCTTGCATGCTCCCAGACAACTTAAGATGACTAAAGCCATAACTACTTTTTGATAAAACTTTTCCATATGCAATCTGTTTAAATTAAGTGTTTATTCACAGATAAAGACAGTTGCATGAAGAAATCTCCCTATTCCATTAGTCGAAATAAATGTTAATTCTCGTAGTGCTGTAAAATCATCTCTTTCAGTCGAAGGGTTGCTTTCTGTAAGTGTGCGTCGACGGTCTTTGTACTAATGTTCAATGCTTCGGCTACTTCGGCATAGGTCTGCTTCTCCTCGCGTATGCGGATAAATATCTCTCTGCACCGTTCGGGCAATCGGTCGAGTGCTTTGACGTATTGTGCAAATAGTTCTTCGCTGATGAGGGTTTCCTCGGGCGAGGAACCGGAAGCGATCGGATCAATCAAGGTGTTGGAAGAGCTGGCCAGTCGCCGATCTTCTTTCTCTAATTGGTTTAGTGAGGCGTTTTTTACAAGAATAAAACAATAATCTTCGATGTTGCGGATATCGAGCAACGTGGCACGTTGTTCCCATAGTTTCAAAAAAACATCGAGTACAATCTCTTGCGAAATCTCTTCTTGTTTCACATAATAATAAGCGATACGGAAGAGACGGTCGTAAGTGAGGTTGTAGAATTCGCGAAAGGCTGTCTGTGAATTCAGTTCCTTTATGCGGCGCAATAGTTTCCTTACTTCAGATTCGGTCATGGGCGTTGAGGCTATGCATTCAATCTTCAACCCACAGTAGGTCGCTCATAATACCGTCTGAAACAAAGATACCCTTGCGGCTGAGGCAAAGAGCATTGTTTCGTAGTTCGAGCGTTCCACTTTGAAGGTGTTTGTCGGCTATACGCAAACAATAATGATATAGCTTATCGTTGAATGTTGATTGCAATTGGTTCAGTGAGATGCCCCATACGGTACGCAGCGATGTGAGTATGAACTCGTTGTATCGGGTGGCTTCGTACCGTTGCTCTGTTTCAAAAACGCGCATCCCTTGGTTTATTCCTTCTACGTATGCGTCGATAGAGGAGCTGTTCCACTCTCTCGAATCTCCATCGAATGAGTGTGCCGATGGTCCGCATCCCAGGTATTTGGTGCCTTGCCAATAGGAGGTGTTGTGTTGAGACAGCTTGCCCGGACGGCAGAAATTGGAAATTTCATACTGCTCGTATCCGGCTTCGGTCAATTGATCGATCAGCAACGAGAAAAAATCAACGCTGCTCTCTTCATCTACTTCTTCTACCTGATGGTTTTTGCACATTATATATAAAGGAGTACCTTCCTCATAAATGAGGTGATAGGCCGATATATGTTCGACGTCGAGCGCAATGGCTTGTTGTAGATCATTCTTCCAGCGTTCGAGTGTCTCTCCCGGTAACCCGTATATGAGATCAATACTGATGTTCTGGAATCCGGCTTGCCGACAGGCTGCAACAGCTTGAATGGCTTGCAATGCCGTATGACGGCGTTTTAATAACTTCAATGTTGTGTCATTGAATGTTTGTATGCCCATGCTGATACGGTTGAACGGTAGGTGTGAGAGGCTATGCAAGTATTCGGGCGTAAGGTCGTCCGGATTGGCCTCGAGTGTAATTTCACGACAGTGCTCCCTGCCGAAAAGGCGATCGATGGTAGCAAATATTCGTTCAAAGTCTACGGCCGATAGTTGTGAGGGAGTACCTCCTCCAAAATAGATTGTCTCGACAGGCTTGTTTTGAAGGTAATCTTGACGCATTTCCAATTCACGGCAAAGTGCAAGTATATATCGCTCTTTCATCTCACTGCGGGTGGTTGAATAGAAATCACAATAAATACAACGAGTTTTACAGAAAGGAATATGAATGTAGATGCCTGCCATGAATCTTAATTTTACGCTTAAGTTGTTCTATCGCTGCAAAAGTAGAACTTTGACTTTAAAAAAGGACTATTTGATTGCTTAATAATCTAAAATAAGATATTTCCATAGGAAGATAATGCGTCGTTAGAAACTTATTTGTTCGATTTGGGCTAATGTGTTGAATAACATTGTTTAGTAACAGTACTATTTTATTGCTTTTCATTTTATTAATGTCTATTTTGCGCGTCACAAAGTTAATGGTATGCGAGTAACATACTGAGTCATTCATTTTAAATCTTACATATTATGAAGGTATATCAGACTAACGAAATTAAGAACATTGCCCTCTTGGGAAGTTCTGGCTCTGGGAAAACCACTCTTGTGGAAGCAATGCTTCTCGAGAGTGGTATTATAAAACGTCGCGGAACTATTGCCGCAAAAAATACTGTAAGTGATTATTTTCCCGTAGAGCAGGAGTATGGCTATTCTGTCTTCTCCACCGTGTTTCATGTAGAATGGAATAATAAAAAACTGAATATGATAGACTGTCCGGGAGCGGACGACTTTGTAGGAGGAGCAGTTACTGCACTGAATGTTACCGATACCGCCATTATTCTTTTAAATGGTCAATATGGTGTTGAAGTTGGCACACAGAACCATTTCCGATATACTGAAAAGCTGGATAAACCTGTTATCTTCTTAGTAAACCAGCTCGATAATGATAAATGCGATTATGATAATATCCTCGAACAGCTTAGAGAAGCCTATGGTTCTAAGGTTATTCCCATTCAATATCCACTGAATACAGGTGCCGGATTTAATTCGCTCATTGATGTATTATTGATGAAGAAATACTCATGGAAACCCGAGGGAGGAGTTCCCACCATTGAAGATATCCCCGAAGAGGAGATGGAGAAAGCCATGGCGATGCATAAAGCCTTGGTTGAGGCTGCTGCCGAAAATGACGAAGCATTGATGGAAAAGTTCTTCGAACAAGATTCGCTTAGTGAAGACGAAATGCGCGAAGGCATCCGCAAGGGATTGGCCACGAGGGGTATGTTCCCGGTATTCTGCGTCTGTGCAGGCAAAGATATGGGGGTACGTCGGTTAATGGAGTTCTTGGGCAACGTAGTTCCTTTTGTTTCGCAGATGCCCAAAGTGACCAATACTTCTGGCAAAGAGGTGGCACCCGATGTGCATGGTCCCACCAGTCTATACTTCTTTAAAACCAGTGTGGAACCGCATATTGGTGAGATTTCTTATTTTAAGGTGATGAGTGGTAAGGTAAAAGAAGGTGATGATTTGGTAAATGCTGATCGCGGATCGAAAGAGCGCATGGCTCAGATTTATGTAGTAGCCGGTGCCAACCGTGTAAAAGTTGAAGAGCTTCAAGCTGGTGATATCGGAGCTACGGTGAAACTGAAAGATGTAAAAACAGGTAATACACTTAATGGCAAGGATTGTGATTATCGATTTAACTTTATAAAGTATCCTAACTCAAAATATACCCGTGCCATTAAACCGATCAATGAAGCGGATGTGGAAAAAATGATGTCGATCCTTAATCGTATGAGGGAGGAAGATCCGACATGGGTTATTGAACAGTCCAAAGAATTGAAGCAAACATTGGTTCACGGACAAGGAGAATTCCATCTACGTACCTTGAAATGGCGATTGGAGAATAACGAAAAGTTGATGGTGAAGTTTGAGGAACCAAAGATTCCATATCGCGAAACCATTACCAAATCATCCCGTGCCGACTATCGGCATAAGAAACAATCGGGTGGTGCCGGGCAGTTTGGAGAGGTTCATATGATCGTAGAACCTTATAAAGAAGGCATGCCTGTACCAGATACTTATAAATTCAATAACCAGGAATTTAAAATAAGTGTGAAAGGTACCGAAGTTATTCCGCTGGATTGGGGTGGGAAATTGGTGTTTATTAACAGTATTGTAGGTGGTTCGATCGATACTCGTTTCTTGCCTGCTATCCTGAAAGGAGTGATGGCTCGTATGGAGCAAGGCCCTTTGACGGGTTCTTATGCTCGTGATGTACGTGTCATTATCTACGATGGAAAGATGCATCCGGTCGATTCAAATGAAATTTCCTTTATGCTTGCCGGTCGAAATGCCTTTAGTGAGGCCTTTAAGAATGCAGGTCCCAAGATTTTGGAACCAATTTACGATGTAGAGGTATTTGTACCTTCCGATAAAATGGGTGATGTCATGGGTGACCTTCAAGGACGTCGTGCCATGATTATGGGTATGAGCAGTGAAAAAGGTTTTGAAAAACTAATAGCGAAAGTACCATTGAAGGAAATGTCTTCTTACTCTACGGCACTTAGTTCGTTGACGGGTGGTAGAGCTTCGTTTATAATGAAGTTTGCCAGTTATGAACTTGTTCCTGCCGATGTTCAAGATAAGCTAATCAAAGACTTTGAAGCCAAACAGCCTGAAGAATAGATTGATTTGTTAACTAGATAAAAAGTCGTTGTTCTTTCTTAATGAAAGAATGACGACTTTTTTAATTAACAATGATTAATTAAAGTAGAAAAAGACGATAGAAAGATTTAATTTTTTATTAAATTTGCAAACCAAAGAGATGTTTGTTTTGTTATAGTCGTCAGATTATGACCTAAATACTCATCTTCGGTTAATTTACAAGAACGTGCGGTTAAATCAGGTTAATAGATTAGGTATGTTAATTAGGGAGTGTTAATTTTGTTGCTATGAAAAAGTCAACAATTTGGATATTGGGAATTGTGATGGGGCTTTCCTTTCTTAGTCTGCTTTATTTGCAGGTGAGCTATATTGAGGAAATGGTCAAGATGCGCAAGGAACAGTTTGATACTTCGGTAAGGAATAGCCTCTATCAAGTATCTAAAGACGTAGAGTATGCCGAAACTGAACGTTGGTTAAGGGAAGATGTAGCCGAAACGGAGATGAAGGCCATGGCCAACAGTTCATCAATGCAGCAAAGCGAAAGTCTGATTCAGCAAACGAGACGTTTTACGATGAAGTCACCCGACGGAAAGATATATTCGGATTTTGAACTGAAGGTGATGACAAATAAACCGTCAGAGCTGCCAAAGGCAATGATTTCTCAATTTCATGGAAGCAAAACAATTCCGGAAACATCAAGATCATTGTTGGAAGCCGTGAAGAATAGATATATGTATCAACGTGTACTACTCGATGAGGTGGCTTTACAGATGGTTTATCGTGCAAGTGATAAATCGATTGGTGAGCGGGTACGCTTTAAGGACTTAGATGATTATTTGAAGTCTGCATTATTGAATAATAGCATTGAGTTGCCTTATCACTTTACGGTGATTGATAAAGATGGACGGGAAGTATATCGTTGCGCCGATTATGAAAATAAAGGTTCTGAGGATGCGTATGCTCAAGCTTTGTTTCAAAACGACCCGCCGGCAAAAATGAGTATTATGAAGATTCACTTTCCGGGAAAGAATGATTATATTTTCGATTCGGTTAGCTTTATGATACCATCGATGATCTTTACGATTGTGTTGTTGATAACGTTCATTTTTACTATCTACATTGTTTTCCGTCAAAAGAAGCTTACGGAGATGAAAAATGACTTTATTAATAATATGACGCATGAGTTTAAGACGCCGATATCGACAATTTCGCTCGCAGCGCAAATGCTGAAAGACCCGGCAGTTGGTAAATCTCCACAGATGTTCCAACATATATCGGGTGTGATTAATGATGAGACTAAACGATTGCGCTTCCAAGTGGAGAAAGTGTTGCAAATGTCGATGTTCGATAAGCAGAAAGCAACTCTTAAAATGAAGGAACTCGATGCAAACGAAATGATTAATGGGGTTATCAATACCTTTGCTTTGAAGGTAGAGAGATATAATGGTAAGATAACATCGAACCTTGAGGCCACCGATCCTGTTATATTTGTGGATGAAATGCACATCACCAATGTAATATTCAATTTAATGGATAATGCGGTGAAGTACAAGAAACCCGAAGAAGACTTATTGCTCAATGTCAGAACTTGGAATGAACCGGGCAAACTGATGATTTCGATAGAAGACAATGGCATTGGTATTAAGAAAGAGAACCTGAAAAAGGTGTTTGATAAGTTCTATCGCGTGCATACAGGTAATCTGCACGATGTTAAAGGCTTCGGATTAGGTCTTGCTTATGTGAAGAAAATTATTCAAGACCACAAAGGAACCATCCGGGCAGAGAGCGAATTGAACGTAGGAACTAAATTTATTATTGCATTACCTTTATTAAAAAATTAATGATATGGACGAGAAACTGCGTATTTTATTATGCGAGGATGATGAGAATCTTGGCATGCTTTTGAGAGAATATTTACAGGCAAAAGGTTACTCAGCCGAGTTATATCCCGATGGAGAAGCTGGATACAAGGCTTTCTTGAAGAATAAATATGACTTGTGTGTGTTTGACGTAATGATGCCCAAAAAAGATGGTTTCACGTTGGCACAGGATGTTCGTGCAGCCAATGCCGAAATTCCTATTATATTTCTGACAGCCAAAACGCTGAAAGAAGATATTCTAGAGGGATTCAAGATTGGTGCCGATGATTATATCACCAAGCCATTCAGTATGGAAGAGCTAACTTTTAGAATCGAGGCTATTTTAAGACGAGTTCGCGGAAAGAAAAACAAAGAAAGCAATGTTTATAAAATAGGTAAGTTTACCTTTGATACGCAAAAGCAAATCCTTTCGAGCGATGGCAAGCAGACAAAACTTACCACGAAAGAATCTGAATTGCTTGGCTTGCTCTGTGCTCACGCAAATGAGATATTGCAGCGCGACTTTGCACTGAAAACAATCTGGATTGATGATAATTATTTCAATGCACGTAGCATGGATGTATACATTACCAAACTACGTAAGCACTTAAAAGAAGATGAGTCAATTGAAATTATCAATATCCACGGAAAAGGCTACAAGCTTATTACTCCCGAAGTCGAAGCATGATAGCGGAGAAACAAATATAAAAAAGCCCGGAAACATCTGTTTCCGGGCTTTTT
>NZ_HG726023.1:326531-408034 GCF_000499785.1 Bacteroides neonati
GCTTTTTTATATTTGATCAAATATTAATCGGTAATTCTCTTGTTAATGACAATATACGAGATAAGTCCTAATACAACCAAAACAGCTGAACCGCCCAGAATTGCATTGTTGTTTACATTACCGGTAAAGGAACAAACAAGCAAAGTGATCGCTCCGACTAAGATTAATATTAATCCTAAATTCTTTAATAAGCCTTTCATGTGTATGTATTTTAATAGATTATTATATTCTTGTCGCAAAGAAAAGCATAATTCTTTAACGGGCGAAATAATTTGTGCAAAAAAACAATTATTTAAGAGTAAATAGCCGATTTTAGGCTGCACAGTTCAGTGGATTGCTAATCTTTTGTATTGAAAAAGATTTTGCGCAGTACCTCTTGACTAATACTCAGCTCTTCCGAAGTTACTCCATATAATGCCTCTATCAGTGTGCGATTAGCTATATTGCGAGCCTTTTCTTCCAACTCTTTTCCTGTTTTAGTTAAGTGAATGAGGTTTGTCCGACGGTCCTTCTTATCCGAAATGCGCACGACTAAATGCTGACGCTCCATATTATCAATTAGGCGAGTCATGCTAGGCTTGTCCTTAAAAGTTGCATTGCACAACTCTTGTTGGGTGACGCCGTCTTTCTCCCACAGAAAAATAAGCACGGTCCATTGTTCGGGACTAATCTCTAAACCATTCATACGGAAGTTACGATATAATTTTCGGTTGATGGCAGCAGATACCTTACCATTCAAAATGGCAAATATAAGGCGAATATCAAAATTGAATTGTTCTATCATGAAATTATTGTTTAAGCAACTTTGCAAAGGTAAAGGTCTTCTTTGAGAATTCCTATATACGGGTACAAAAAAACATTAAATGTTTGCAGATCAAAATAAAATGGCTAACTTTGCACCGCATTTTAAAATAAAATAATTATTTATTTAATTAAACGAGTATGAATCAATATGAAACCGTTTTCATTTTAACTCCCGTTTTGTCTGATGTTCAGATGAAGGAAGCGGTAGAAAAATTCAAAGGCATTCTTCAGGCTGAAGGTGCTGAGATTATCAATGAAGAGAACTGGGGATTGAAGAAACTGGCTTATCCTATCCAGAAGAAATCTACAGGATTCTATCAATTGATTGAGTTCAAAGCAGAACCTACTGTAATTGACAAGTTGGAACTTAATTTCCGTCGTGACGAACGTGTGATCCGTTTCTTGACTTTCAGAATGGAGAAATACGCTGCAGAGTACGCTGCAAAAAGAAGAAGTGTTAAATCAAACAAAAAGGAGGATTAAATCATGGCACAACAAGCTCAATCAGAAATCAGATATTTGACTCCCCCCTCAGTAGACGTTAAGAAAAAGAAATACTGCCGTTTTAAAAAGAGTGGTATTCGTTATATCGACTACAAAGATCCTGAATTCTTGAAGAAATTCTTGAATGAACAAGGAAAAATCCTTCCTCGCCGTATTACCGGTACTTCTTTGAAGTTCCAGCGTCGTATTGCGCAGGCTGTGAAGAGAGCACGTCACTTGGCGTTACTTCCATTTGTAACTGACATGATGAAATAAGGAGGAAAAGTATGGAAATTATATTGAAAGAAGACGTAGTAAACTTGGGTTATAAGAATGATATCGTAACAGTAAAATCTGGTTATGGTCGTAACTTCTTAATCCCTACTGGGAAAGCTATCATCGCTTCTCCTTCTGCAAAGAAAATGTTGGCTGAAGACTTGAAACAGCGTGCTCACAAACTTGAGAAAATCAAGAATGACGCAATTGCCGCTGCTGCTAAGTTGGAAGGTGTTGCTTTGACTATTGCAACAAAAGTAAGCTCAACCGGTACCATCTTTGGTTCTGTAGGTAATATTCAAATTGCTGAAGCATTGGCAAAGTTAGGTCACGAAATCGACAGAAAGAGCATCGTTGTAAAAGACGCTGTGAAAGAAGTTGGTTCTTACAAAGCAATCGTAAGACTACACAAGGAAGTTTCTGTTGAAATTCCTTTCGAAGTAGTTGCTGAATAAGCATTATACATTTTACGTATAAAATATAAAGTCCCAACTCACAATTGAGTTGGGACTTTTTTTATTAAAGATTTTCGTATAGGGGTGTGCTGTCTATTTTGCTAACCTTCCTGTTTAATAGAATGTGGAGTCGATGGAGTAGCTATATATAAAAAAGGTCTGTCATGTTTAACATGACAGACCTTTAAAGTCTCTTTTCGAGTTCGTTGAACTGTAATTATTCAGCTACTACGATAGAAGCGCTATCTACAACAGTTGTATCAACTGCTGCTGCTGCTTCTGCTGCTGCTGCTTCTACAGCTGCGATAGAGTCAGCGATACGGATAGAATCTGCAGTTGCTTTTTCAGCGTCAGCTGCTTTGTTACCACAAGATGCGAAAGATACAGCTACGATAGCTACGAACATCAAAACTAATTTTTTCATTTTTTTTGCTTTTTAAATCTGTAATACAATCAATTGCTTATTAAAACATTGCAAAGATATGTACTTTCTCAATACGTTGTTCTCGAAAGACCAACTTTTTTTTATTTTTTTTTTAGAAGAGTGTTTTTTTATGTAATTTAGCATGTTATACAACATGCTAAAAGATAGCTAAACCTCTGCTATACTGTTGTATAGGTATCTTTTGATACTTCTTTTCGGAGTCTTCTCAAACTCAGTAGGATAGAGTTGGATTTGGCTCACTTTCTCGTATGAAGCGACCATGCTATTGAGACTTTTTAGATTTTCTCCCATAATCGTTTTTAAGTTTTCATCGTCGCTTAAACCTAGGGAGTCTAATGCTTCATAATCGGCGTACACCAAACCTACCAATTTTTTGTTTCGTTCAATAATTAAGCTCTCCAGAATGAATGGCATATTATTGAGTTTGGCTTCAATTTCTTCCGGAAAGATATTCTGCCCACTCGAACTTAAAATCATTGTTTTAAGTCTTCCGCGGATGAATATATTGCCTTCCTCATCTATGGTGCCCAAATCGCCGGTGCGTAACCAGCCATCTTTGCTAAAAGCTTCTTTGGTGGCTTCCTGATTTTTATAATAGCCTGCCATTACATTTTCTCCCCGTACTTGTATTTCTCCTATTTCGGCTTCCTGATTTTCTTTATAAACACGGGCCTCCATGATATCCAATATTTTGCCGGATGAACCTGGGAGAAATTCGTTCCAAGGTGCATAGCTGATAAGTGGTGCACACTCCGTCATGCCATAACCAATGGTAAAGGGAAATTTAATTTTGTAAAAGAAGGCTTCTACTTCGGGGTTCATGGCGGCTCCGCCAATAATAATTTCCTTAAAACGTCCTCCTAATGCATCGATGAGTTTTTTGCGGATTTGACCATAAATCTGGTTGTCGAGCAAAGGAATACTCAATGCCCATTTCATGCTTTTCTTAGCGATGAGGGGTTGAATGATATTCTTATATATTTTTTCGATAACCAGAGGAACGGTAATGATGAGGTTTGGCTTTACCTCCTCGAAGGCTTTCATGAGAATTTTGGGAGATGGAGTTTTTCCCAATAAAGTAACATGTGTACCAACGGCAGTCGCTGTTAAGAAATCGAATGCACACCCATAGGCATGGGCTAATGGAAGGAAGGAAAGTACCTTATCACCTCGCTTCAGAAGCTCGGTACGAATACCGAATGTTACATTGCCGGCAAGGTTATTACCGGTAAGCATAACGCCTTTACTGAAGCCCGTAGTGCCGGAAGTATAATTGAGCAGCATTACCTTATCATTAGATAAGGTGGTGTATTCGATATTCTCGGGATGGAATCCTTTGGGATAAGCAGTATGCATCTCTTCATCCAGATGCTTGATAAATCGCTGAATAGTCTCTCCGTCCCGTTGATAAAGGCAACGGAAATCTGTAAGGGAAAAAGCTCCGCGAATTCCCGATAGCTTTTCTTCTTCAAGTACCTCCCAGATGCTATCACTGGTAAAGAGAAAGACCGATTCGGAATGGCCGATGATATGGTGAACATCGTTCGGATTAAAGTCCTGAAGAATAGGAACCACAATGGCACCATACGTGATGGTCGCCATATAGGCGATGCACCATCTGGCATTATTTTTTCCGATAATGGCAATTTTATCGCCACGGCGCAGACTGCAGTGCTTGAACAATAAGTGCAGACGGGCTACCTCTTCGGCTACTTGCCCATAGGTATAACTCTCTTCTTCACCATAATCAGTGTAACAGGGTAAATCCCAGTTTTCTCGGAAACTACTTTCGTATAGTTTGATAAAATTCTCTTTAATCATTGCACGTTTTTTAATGATTTGTGCAAAAGTAGGAATAAACTTTCATAACTTAAAGCGTTTACTTCATGAACTAATGAATCGGATAACAACTTTTAAAACTAATAATGCGTAAATTTGCACCAAATATGTATTTTAAGGATTATGATAGATACCACCGTATTTCAGGATAAGACAGCCGTTTACTATACTTTGGGCTGCAAATTAAATTTCTCAGAGACTTCTACCATAGGTAAGATACTGCGCGAAGCGGGTGTGCGTACTTCACGAAAAGGCGAAAAGGCTGATATTTGTGTAGTCAACACGTGCTCTGTAACCGAGATGGCCGATAAGAAGTGCCGTCAGGCCATTAACCGGCTTGTGAAACAACATCCGGGTGCATTTGTCGTAGTGACGGGTTGCTATGCTCAATTAAAACCCGGCGACGTCTCGAAGATTGACGGGGTTGACTTAGTATTAGGTGCCGAGCAAAAAAGCGACTTACTACATTATTTAGGCAACTTGCAAAAACATCAGGAGGGCGAAGCGCATACCTCTGCTTTAAAAGATATCCGCTCTTTCGCTCCCTCTTGTTCGCGGGGCGATCGTACCCGCTTCTTTCTAAAAGTGCAAGACGGATGTGACTATTACTGTTCGTATTGTACCATTCCGTTGGCACGCGGACGGAGTCGCAACGGTACGGTTGCTTCAATGGTCGAACAAGCCCGTACGGCTGCTGCCGAAGGTGGCAAAGAGATTGTGTTGACCGGAGTTAATATTGGCGATTTTGGAAAGAGTACCGGCGAAACTTTTTTCGATTTAGTAAAGGCACTTGATGAGGTCGAAGGCATTGAGCGTTACCGTATCTCTTCTATTGAGCCCAACTTACTGACGGATGAGATTATCGAATTTGTGTCTCGTTCGCGTCGATTTATGCCTCATTTTCATATTCCGTTACAGTCCGGTAGTGACGATGTACTTGCGTTGATGCGTCGCAGATACGACACAGCCTTGTTTGCATCGAAAATAAGTCGAATCAAAGAAGTGATGCCCGATGCCTTTATTGGTGTTGATGTCATTGTTGGTACCCGCGGTGAAACAGAAGAGTTTTTTGAGAATGCTTATCGCTTTATTGAAAGTCTTGATATAACCCAGTTGCACGTATTTAGCTATTCCGAGCGTCCGGGTACTCAAGCCTTGAAGATCGACCATGTAGTAACACCCGACGAAAAACATAAGCGCAGCCAAAGGCTTCTTGCTTTATCGGAGGAGAAAACAAAAGCTTTTTATACTCGCCACATCGGACAAACCATGTCTGTATTGATGGAGAAGAGCAAGCCGGGTACGCCCATGCACGGTTTTACTGCTAATTATATTCGTGTGGAAGTGGAGAATGAACCGTCGCTTGATAATCAGTTAGTCACTGTTCGCTTAGGCGAGTGGAATGAAGATGAAACAGCGTTGAAAGGTACCATTCTTTAAATGATATAATCGGTTTTATACTATACACCTATGATTAAGGTTTCGATTGTGATCTTGAATTGGAACGGATGTGAGATGCTTCGTTCGTTTCTTCCTTCTGTTATTCGTCATTCCCAAGGCGATGGCATTGAGATCTGCGTAGCTGATAATGGTTCTACGGATCACTCTGTCGATATGTTGCGTAGAGAGTTTCCATCTGTTCGCCTTTTGCTGCTCGAACAGAACAATGGTTTCGCCGATGGCTATAACCTGGCTTTGCAGCAGGTAGAGGCAACCTATGTCGTGCTACTTAATTCGGACGTGGAGGTTACTCCGCATTGGTTGAACCCTTTAATTTCTTATTTGGACACACATCCCGAAGTCGCTGCCTGTCAACCCAAGATACGGAGCTGGCATAACCAAACTGTATTTGAGCATGCAGGGGCTGCCGGAGGGTTTATTGATAGGTATGGATATCCTTTTTGCAGAGGGCGTTTGATGGAGGTTGTCGAAGAAGACGGCGGACAATATGATACCATTTGTCCCGTGTTTTGGGCTACGGGAGCTGCCTTATTTATCCGGCTGGAGGATTACCGGAAGGTGGGAGGGCTTGATGGACGCTTCTTTGCCCATATGGAGGAGATTGATCTTTGCTGGCGACTTCGTGCCCGGGGTAGGAGCATTGTTTGTATTCCTCAGAGTGTTGTATATCATGTAGGTGGAGCAACGCTTAAAAAAGAGAATCCGCGTAAGACATTTCTAAACTTTCGTAACAATCTTGTTATGCTTTACAAGAATTTGCCTTCTCATGAATTGCGTTCAGTGATGCGTGTGCGTTGTGTACTCGATTATGTGGCTATGCTGGTGTTTCTACTCAAGATGCAGGCACCGAATGCAAAAGCCGTTCTTGAGGCGAGGCGTGAGTATGCTGTTATACGTTCGTCATTTACGGCTGTTCGTGAGGATAATCTGAAAAAAACTGTCGTACGTATTATCCCCGAACGGATAAAAAGTAGTATCTTGTGGCAGTTTTACGTGAAGAGGCGGAAGCATTTCTCACAATTACTTAACTTTAATGAATAACATCAAATGAAAACTTTTGTAAGAAGAAATATTGGCTTGGTAGCCCATGATGCCATGAAGAAGGATTTGGTAGAGTGGGTGCTCTGGAATTCGGAATTATTGATAGGACATAAGTTCTATTGTACAGGTACTACCGGTACATTAATTCTGGAAGCATTGAAAGAAAAGCATCCCGAAGTGAAGTGGGACTTCACGATTCTCAAATCAGGTCCGTTAGGAGGTGATCAGCAAATAGGATCACGTATCGTGGATGGAGAAATAGATTATCTGTTTTTTTTCACCGATCCGATGACATTACAGCCTCATGATACAGATGTGAAGGCGTTGACCCGATTGGCGGGAGTCGAAAACATTGTTTTCTGCTGTAATCGCTCCACGGCCGATCACGTGATTTCCAGTCCTTTATTTGCCGATCCTACTTATGTACAGGTTCGTCCCGATTATTCCGGCTATACACAGCGTTTCAAGGGTAAGCCGGTGGTGATCGAAGCGGTAGAATCGATTAAGAAGAGAAAGAAAAAATAAGAGAAAGAATAATAATGAATAATGGTTACTAATAGCCCATCAAGAGTGTATTAGTAACCATTATTTTTTGCATATCATCTCTACACCTGCGCTATCTATATCGGCACTCATAGGTGGGTGTCTCTTCGAGAGTTTGATGTTTAGTTCGTCAATAGCCGGAAACTCATCGAACAACCGCTTCGCCATACGACCGCATACGTGTTCTAATAACTTTGACGGAATAATCATCTCCTCTTTCAATACATCGTATACGTCGGCATAGCTCACCGTATTTTTTATTTCATCTGTCTGTGCCGCATGTTCAACGTTTACTTTGAGTTTCAGGTTGACCAAAAACTCATTGCCTACAACCGTCTCTTGCGGTAATACGCCATGATAAGCGTAGAAGCAGATGTTTTCTAAAAAAATATAACTCGACTGGATGGTCATCTTCTTACTTATTACTAGATTATATTTGCAAAAATAGGCTATTTATTTGAAACGATGAAAGCAAATAGATTCTTTTGTAAGCAGAGAAACGACTATTATCGATTCTCTTTGTCTGATTTCAGAGGCTTCCTTCCGGTTTGATTGACTAATTCTTTTATTTTGTTATTCAACCCCTCGGCTTTAAGAAGTTCCTCTAAGGTTAAGTGCATCCGGTATCGCCAATAATGACGCGGGTTGGAAGGCACATTGATGCGTTCTTCCTGTACGTTCGGATTGCGCCATGTCTCGTCTATCGAAAGCCAGTCCTGCCATGCCAGAATACAAAGAATGGAGTTACTGTATAGATGATTGCGCACAACCTCTTCGCACAACTCTGCCGTTGCTACCGAAGGAGCATTGCCATGACGACCCAGCATGGAGTTGTAATATCGCTGCGTCTGTTGATAATCTTCTTCCCACCATCCACGTAGTGTAGACATATCATGGGTCGAAATGGTGCAAACAGAACGATATGGATATTCATTAAGATGTCCGAATTCGTAGGTCGGGTTCTTAGGCATGCGCTGAATCTCGAGACTAAGAATACGCAGGTCGTTCATGACCCAAGCAACACATTCGGGAATCATTCCGAGGTCTTCGCCACATACCAGCATACGAGTCGACTGCGTTAGCTGTGGCAGTTTCTTCATGGCCTGCTGATGCCAGAATTCATTGTGACGATGGTAATAATACTGATCGTACAAACGGTTGAAAGCAGTTTTCTCCCATTCATTGAGTGATCGATAAATAAAATCGTGCTGTACGCCTATACGTGGATGAAACTTCTGAGGCTCTTTATGGTCGGGTACAAATAGCACATCGCTGATCAGTGAATATAAACCTTCTTTAATGCGAGAGCTTTCTTCATCTGTTTTATCAGCAAAATAAGCTTCTACTTTACGTTGCGTATCGAACTCGGAACGCATGCGGTAAACCTCCCACGTGTCTGTTGGTTCGATAAACGTTTCTTTCACATAATCAGTATGCGAACCGAAAACCTGTTCGAGGAAATACTCATGTATGTAAGGTTTTAAAAATTCGTCTCTGAAGGACAGACCGTAGCTTTCAATTTCCATTTTACTCATGGGCAGTGCCGGTACGAACTGTCCCAACAGGCCGTGTACGGCATTCATCGGTATCTCCCAGATACGGAAGAAACCTAATATATGATCTATGCGATAGGCATCGAAGTATTCCGACATTTTATGGAAACGCTTCATCCACCAGGCATAGCCATCTTTCTCCATCATTTCCCAGTTGTAGGTTGGAAATCCCCAATTCTGCCCGTTTACGGAGAAATCATCCGGAGGGGCTCCAGCTTGTCCGTTGAGGTTAAAATAGTGGGGTTCTGTCCACGCTTCGACGCTGTTGCGGCTTATCCCGATCGGAATATCTCCTTTCAGTACTACACCATTGTCTCTGGCATACTTAGTAGCAGCCATGAGTTGCAGGTGAAGGTTGAATTGTATGTAGAAATAGATTGCAATGCTTGAGTAATCAGCTGCTTGTGGCTGACATAACTTTTCTATTTCCTCTGCATTATAGATCGTATATTGGGGCCATTTTCTAAAATCGGGTGTTTTATATACATCGCGCAAATGGCTGAATACGGCATACGGTTGTAGCCACTCCTTATTTGATTCAAAGAATGTTTTAAACTCTTCTGACGCTAATACTTTTTCGCCTTCTTGCTTGAATATAAGCTCAAAATAGTTCCACTTTAGCTGATTTACTGCCTCATAGTCGATAGCCGGCAGATTATTCAGTTCTTTCTGCTGTTTGGCGAATGTTGCTAATGCTTTCTTATCTTTGAGTTTACCTAATTGTTGAAGGTTGGTATACATGGGATGAAAAGCATAAATGGAGATACTGTTGTATGGATACGAATCTGTCCACGTATGCGTCATGGTAGTATCGTTGATCGGTAGTATCTGTACCACTTGCTGATCGGTACTTACGGCCCAATCTATCATTTGTTTCAGATCTCCTAAATCACCGATGCCATAACTACTCTCCGATTTTAAGGAGAATACGGGGATTGCTACCCCGGCACCTTTCCAGGCAGGAGTTTGGAAGTAGGCATATCGATCGGAAATGACGAGTGTTTCGTTTGCCTTTATCTCGGGGTTGGCCATATAGCGATTCGGGTTGCTTTCCCAGGCTTCGGCCTTTTTCTCTTTCTTATTATATAATACGAATTTGTATTCGAGTGGAAATGTAAGTTTAGTTGCATCTATTTCGGCTATCCATTCCGGAAAGTTGCTATCGCTCATTAGTAATGCGTTGCTCGATTCCCAGTTGCCCAATATGCTTTGGTTGCCGCAGATGGCCAAACAATAATCGCTACTGATGCGAGGAGCATAAGCTTTGATGACTAAGCTTTTCTTATAACTTTTGGGCAAAGCTGCCTTATGTCGATGGGCTAATAGCGACTCTGTAAAAGCTGCACTGTAGAGATATTGCTGTTCGGGTATGTTTTTCCAATTATCATAAATTCGATATTTCTTGTTTTTATCTCCCCGTAAATAAAGGTGGCGTGGTATGCTATTCCACTCATTTCGAACGATTTTTTCATCTTTCCAAATGAAATAACTATACGTAATAACGTTTTCATCAGAGGGTTGCAGCTCCTTTTGGACTGTCCAATGAATACCGTCAACGGTCTGTAACGGGATTGCTTTGGCAAAATCGTTGTTACCTAACTCCGAAGTAGACCCTGTTAACCAAACCTCTTCTCCCCAGCTGGTTCGATATTCAATATTAAATGATACGATCATATATTAGATTTTAGTTTTTTATATTGATAGCATACTATTATTACTACTGCAAGTATAGAGATATTATGTGTTATGTCGTACTCATGTGTTTGCCGAACTAATCTAAAAAGTATGCAAACGTTTGTGCTGTATTTGTGCTAACATAAAAAGGAGCCCGTAACGGTGCTCCTTTTTATGTTGGTTATTTGTATGTTCTATTATCCGCATCTGGATGTACCACATGTGGTGCATATCAGACACCCTTCTTGGTAAACCAATGTTTCACTGCCGCAGTTGGGGCATTTCTTGCCTCTTGCTTCCGTACCATCCTGAATGTATTTCTTCAGTGCACGTTCTACGCCATTCTTCCAGGTATTGATGTTTTCGCTGTCAAGCTGCAAAGAACCGACAAGTTTGATCACTTGTTCGATAGGCATTCTCCAACGCAGTACACCCGAGATTAGTTTCGCATAGTTCCAATACTCTTTGTTGAACTTTTCGGATAGCCCTTCGATCGTCGTTTTATATCCACGCTTGTTTTCGAACTGGAAGTCATATCGTTTGTTTCCATGTTCATCTACGCTTTTAATAATTCGACCTGTGGTCACTGTTTTCGGCAATAGAATTCCTTCGTCGTCATCTTGCAAACCGGTAAATATCTCGTAAGGACGTCCGTCGAGTAATCCTACAAAAGCAACCCATTTCTCTTTGTTGTTTTGGAAGCGTACTACATCTGCCTCAAGGATTGTTGGGCGAACTTCTACTACCGTAGGTGGTTTACAGGGAGGAAGCTCCTCTTTTTTGTCCGACTTAGTCGAAATCAACACTCCCGAACGAGAGCCGTCACGATACACCGTACATCCTTTACATCCCGACTTCCAGGCTTCTACGTAAAGGCGGTTCACGAGATCCTCATCTACGTCATTGGGTAGATTGATGGTTACACTGATTGAGTGATCGACCCATTTTTGAATTCTTCCCTGCATTTTCACCTTCATCAACCAATCAACATCGTTGGAAGTAGCTTTGTAGTAAGGTGAATGAGCAACCATGTCGTCAATCTCCTCCGATGTATAACGCTTGGCCGGATTGTACCCGTTAGCTTCCATCCATGTTACGAATTTATGGTGGAATACGATGTATTCTTCAAAAGCATCTCCGGTTTCATCAATAAAATCTACGCGTACGTTGGTGTCATTTGGGTTTACTTTTCTGCGGCGTTTATATACCGGTAAGAATACGGGTTCGATTCCGGAAGTTGTTTGAGTCATTAGACTTGTTGTTCCGGTAGGAGCAATGGTTAAGCAAGCAATGTTCCGGCGTCCGTATTTTTTCATATCCTCATACAATTGCGGATCTGCTTCGCGGAGGCGATTGATGAATGGATTGTTTTTTTCGCGGTCACTATTGTATACCTCAAATGCACCGCGCTCCTTGGCCATATTTACCGATGAGCGGTAAGCATGTAAAGCTACGATCTTGTGAACTTCTTCCGAGAACTCGGTTGCCTCTTCCGTTCCATACCGTAGTCCCAGCGCAGCAAGCATATCGCCTTCGGCTGTGATACCAACACCGGTGCGTCTTCCTTGTCCGCTTTTCTTATATATTTTCTCCCAAAGTTCGCGTTCGGCATGCTTCACATCGTCTCCTTCGGGGTCGGCATTGATTTTTTCAATGATGCGTTCAATCTTCTCCAACTCCAGATCAATAATGTCATCCATGATTCGTTGAGCCAATTCAACATGCTTTTTGAATAGCTCGTAATCAAAATGCGCCTCTTTCGTAAATGGGTTTACTACGTATGAGTATAGGTTGATAGCTAGTAATCGACAAGAGTCATAAGGACACAAAGGTATTTCTCCACACGGATTTGTAGAGACCGTTTTGTAACCTAAATCGGCATAGCAATCGGGTACGGATTCGCGAATGATGGTATCCCAAAAGAGAACACCCGGTTCTGCCGACTTCCATGCGTTGTGAACGATCTTTTTCCACAAAGTAGTAGCATTTATTTCTTTCGTTGTAGTCGGATTCTCCGAGTCGATAGGGTATTGTTGCGTATAAGTTTTCTCTTCGGTAGCCGCTTTCATGAAGGCATCGTCCAGCTTCACTGATACGTTGGCTCCTGTAACCTTACCTTCTGTCATTTTTGCGTCAATGAATGCCTCCGAGTCGGGATGCTTAATTGAAACACTTAACATCAGTGCACCGCGGCGACCATCTTGAGCTACTTCGCGCGTAGAGTTCGAGTATCTCTCCATAAAAGGAACAAGTCCCGTGGAAGTGAGTGCGGAGTTTTTGACTGGTGAGCCTTTGGGGCGTATGTGTGATAAATCATGTCCCACACCACCGCGACGCTTCATGAGTTGTACCTGCTCTTCATCAATCTTAATGATTGCACCGTAAGAGTCGGCAGCACCGTCTACGCCAATGACGAAACAGTTGGAGAGTGAAGCTACCTGATAGTCATTGCCGATACCGGTCATTGGACTGCCTTGCGGAACGATGTATTTGAAATGATCAAACAGCTCGAAAAGCTCCTGTGCGCTTAGCGCGTTGGCGTACTTTGATTCTGCTCGTGCAACCTCGTTTGCAATTCTCCAATGCATATCGTCGGGCGACTTTTCGTAAATATTTCCGAATGAGTCTTTGACTGCGTATTTATTCACCCAAACCCGCGCTGCAAGTTCGTCGCCTTGAAAGTATCGTAATGATTCTTCGTATGCTTCGTTATAAGAATAAGTTTGTTTTTTCACGGTTTATTTGCCTTGATAGTTAGTTAATTTAATAGAGCTATGGTAGTAGGAGTTCGCTGTAATTAAAAACAATGCAAAGCTATGAATGTTTTTTATTATAGCAAAAGAAAATTCAATTAAATTTATAGTTTTCTTTTTTTAATTGTTATATTATTGATTATTAGAGTATTGTGTGTTTTGTTTTGCCCTTGAAGTTTTCCAAAAAGAAAATTATATTTATTTGTTATGCTGGCATAGATATTATTCTTTTTGTATCTTTGCAAAAAAAAGATATGTTTGAAACGATAAAAAACAGAAGGACTATCAGGAAATACTCACAAAAGGATGTATCTCCCGAAATGTTAAATGATTTTCTTGAGGTGTCTTCTCGTGCATCGACGCTTGGAGGTATTCAGCTTTATAGTATTGTCGTGACACGTGATGCTCAAATGAAAGAAAAATTGTCTCCGGCGCATTTTAACCAGCCAATGGTGAAGCAGGCTCCGGTAGTGCTTACTTTTTGTGCGGATTTCAATCGCTTTAGTCGGTGGTGCGAACAACGAAACGCACAACCGGGCTATCGCAACCTGATGTCGTTTTTGAATGCAACGATGGATACTCTTCTGGTCGCTCAAACATTTTGTACTGTTGCCGAGGAGGCTGGTTTGGGCATTTGTTACTTAGGCACTACCACCTACAACCCACAGATGATTATTGATACATTGGGTTTGCCCGAATTAGTATTCCCTATCACCACTATAACTGTGGGGTATCCTGAAGCAATTCCGGCACAAACCGATCGTTTGCCATTGGACGCAATTGTGCATGAAGAGCGATATCAAGAATATACTCCATCTAAAATAGATGAGTATTATGCTTATAAAGAATCACTCCCGGAAAATAAGCTTTTTGTAGAAGAAAATAAGAAAGAAACATTGGCTCAAGTGTTCACTGATGTGCGCTACACAAAGAAAGACAATGAATTTATGTCCGAAAACTTATTGAAAGTACTTCGTCGGCAGAAGTTTATAGAGTAGTGCTGATTTTATAATGAAGAATGAACATGCAATCGGTATATTCATTCTTCATTATAAACTAATTTCCTTTTTTCTTAAGTAGGGTCTGTATGTTTTCGATGTCTGATCGAAATGCTTTATCGACTTCACACTGGCCTTTAACTGTTTTGCAAGCATGTAGTACGGTAGCGTGGTCTTTGTTTCCTATGAATTTACCAATTTTAGAAGTTGAGAAATCGGTATGCGTTTTAGCCAAATACATCGCCACCTGGCGCGCTTGAACAACTTCTCTTTTTCTTGATTTCGTATGGATGGCTACCGGCTCCAAGTCGAAGTGCTTGCAAACAGTATTGATAATATCATCTATGCTGATAGAGCGAGCCTCATTGCGTACCACCTTACGTACGATACGTTGCGCCAAGTCCAAGTCTATTTCTTTATTATAGATGGTCGAGTGGGCCATGATTGAAATAACAATACCTTCAAGGTCGCGAACGCTCTCATTTACATTTTCGGCGATGTAGTCAATCACTTCGGCTGGGAACTCCAAGCCATCGCGATGAATCTTGTTGCGGAGAATGTTTTTGCGCAGTTCCACGGTTGGTCTTTCCAGTTCGGCTACCATTCCCCACTTAAAACGCGTCAGAAGTCGTTCCTCCATACCTTGCAATAGTACAGGTGCGCGGTCGGAGGTTAGTATTAATTGCTTGCCGTTTTGATGTAGGTGATTAAAGATATGGAAGAACGTATTCTGTGTTTTGGTAACACCTGCAAATTCTTGAATATCATCAATGATTAAAACATCAATTGTTTGGTAGAAGTTGATGAAATCGTTCGTTGTATTATTTCGAACGGAATCGGTATATTGTACTTGGAATAAGTGAGCCGATACATATAAGACCCTTTTCCCTGCGTATAATTCTTTGATTCTGGTTCCTATAGCATTAGCCAGATGTGTTTTGCCTACTCCCGATGCTCCATGCAGAAACAAGGGATTGAATACGGTTTTAGCCGGGCTTTGAGCCACTGCCTCAGCTACACTACGTGATAGTTTATTGCTATATCCTTCTATGAAGTTTTCGAAATTATAATCAGGATTCAGATGTGGATCTAAATCTTGCGGAGCCGGTGCTTGTAAAATGTTCGGAGCTTTATTCCCTCCACCGCGAATAACGCTCTTTTGTGGTACGGCCATAGAACGGTTGCTGGCTTCAAGGTTTACCGTTTGGTTCGGTATTGAAGTCCGGTCTACCATGACGTTGTACATCAACTTGGTACCATCTCCTATAACTTTATACAACGTCTTACGTAGCAAGTCCACGAATTTATCTTCCAGAAATTCATAGAAAAACTGGCTCGGTACTTGTACGATTAACGTTCTGTCCTCATATTTTAATGGTACGATGGGAACAAACCACGTTTTAAACGTCGACTCAGGAACATTGTCTCTAATGATTTCAAGACAGCGGTTCCATAGCCCGACATGATTGGATTCACTCATAACGGCTCTAATACATTTATTAATTAAGCAAAACTTCTACTACTATGCAAATTTGGGAATCTTATTCGAGAAAAACAAATCCTTTTTTTTTGCGTTTCTTGTTTAAAAGCCAACTGTCAGATAATCAACTGATTAAATCGTTTATGCAAAACTGTTAAAGTAGTTGTTGTTTGCTTTTGTGCAAGTTGTTGTTTGTTAGTATATTATCTCTTTGCGAAACACTTTTTAACGCATTCCATGTCGCTTAGACTTTCCTTTTTTTTAGTCTGTTGATAGGATTCTTAGCGTTTCTATTTTACTTTTTTAGATGGTTGTTATTTATATGAAATCTAAATAATGAAGTTTTATTGTTTGTCTTTCTTTCCGAAAAGAGAAAAGTGCACATATCGTTTGGGGTGTGCTTTTAGATCCTCTAATAAGCTTGCAGCATTGATACTTGTTGCATTTAAATTATTATACAATTGAGGGTCATTCAGAAGCAGCCCGATGGTGTTATCCTTGCTGTTTAGCTTATCGGTTGCTAACTTCACATTGGCGATGGTTGAGTCTATTCTGGCGAAAGTGCCGGCATAGTTTATCTCTTTTAAATTATTACTGATTACTATAAAGTTGTCTCCAATTGTATTTAGTTTTCCTGTTAGTTGTGGAATATCTTCGCTAAAGACATGAGCCATTTTTCCACTTGCTACTTCGAGGTTTGCAGTAATCTTTTGGAGCGAGTGTAAACTTGCAGGGATACTTGAATCGCCTAAGATTGCATTCAGAGAAATCATAATGGAATCTAGTTTTGGCAATATTTGTTGCACTTGCGGCATTATTTTGGCTACATCTTCCATCATGCCATTGTTTAGACTTCCTTGAATTGTGTCGCCTATTGCATACTTTTCGCGCGGATTGTTATTTAGTAAGATATTCATTCTTACACCGCCCATCAGCTCCGAAACTAGTTCGGCTGTGCTACCTTTGGGGATACGAAGGTCCGTGTCCAGCTCTACCTCTACGATAACATTGCCGGGTTGTGTGTAGTCGTAAGCTATGTCGCGTACAATACCTACCCGAACTCCGTCGGCGTATACAGGGCTTGATTTTGCGAGTGCATTTACATTATTGAATTTCACATAAAAATAGCTAGCCGGCTTGAACATATTAATACCTTTCAGGTAATTAATCCCGTAAACCAATATACATAGTGCTACTATACCAGCAATTCCTATTCGAACTTCTTTTGTGATATACTTCATTATTCTAATCTTTTATTTTTAGTTCTTTTTCTTTTTAAATTCATTAATGGCAGTGTGGATATTCATCTTCTCTCCGTTTTGAAAGGCGATGATGAAGGCATCTTTAAACTGCGCAGCGATGTTACGTCTTGTGCGTAATACCTTATTATAATCGGGCGAGGCTCCATAGGTGTACTTGAATATTCCTCCTTCTTTATAGTACTCCACATCTTTGAGTCCTTTGAGGCGTTTGTCATTTTTGGATAGCGGGCTCGATGAGGTGAGTATTTGTATTTTAAACGTAATGATGTTGTCGTTTGTTGCGCTCTCTACTACAATCGGACGAGATACTTCTGCTGTTAATTGACTAACGCCAGTCGAGCTGTCATTCTTTTCTACCTCTTCATATACGGCCACCTGCGTGGCTTCTTGCTTGGGTTGTAGCGAGTCTTCGTTGTCAGCCGGAATAATAGTGCGGCTGGCTCCGGTTAAGCGAATTTCGTGTTCTCGTTTGTAAGTTAGAAAAGCACGATGGATACCGCGTGCCAGATTATTGGTTCCTTCTTCCGTGTTGAGATAGCGTTCTTCTTCTGGAGTCGAAATGAATCCTAATTCTACCAAGATGCTCGGCATTGCACTTGCTTTCAGAACCAGGAAACCTGCTTGGTGTACTCCCCGGTCTACTCGTTTGCACGAATGGCGAAATTGTTTTTGCACCAATGAGGCCAGATGAACGCTTTGCTCCATGTATTTATCTTGCATAAATTCGAAGATAATATACGATTCGGCAGAGTTGGGGTTGAAGCCGGCATATCGAGTCTTATAATCACTTTCATAAAGAATTACGGAGTTTTCGCGCTTAGCTACCTCCAGGTTGGCGTCCGATTTGGCAAGACCCAATGTCCATGTTGATGCTCCTGTGGCCGTTTTATTCTTTGCCAGCGCATTGGTGTGTATTGATATAAATAGATCGGCGTTGGCCTCGTTGGCTATTTCGGCTCGTCGGTCTAGGGGGATAAATACGTCTTTGCTGCGTGTATAAATCACTTTCACATCGTCGGAACTCTGCTTAATTAAGTTTCCCAGCCTAAGCGCCACTTTGAGATTGATATTCTTTTCTTTTGATATGCGTCCCACCGCACCTGGGTCGTGTCCTCCATGGCCGGCATCTATAACGACAACAAAGTCTTTTGCCCATGCCTTGCTACCATGAAGCGGAAAAACGAGCAGGCATAGGAAAATAAGTCTGTGTAATATGTTCAATCTACGTAGTTCCATATCTAAAATAATGTGCAAATGTAGTAGAAATTTGCCGAAAACTCACTATTTGCGGTTAAGTTTTGTGTTTTTTACCATAACTTTGCCGTGCTAATTTTAAAACGATGCAATGATGTTGAAATTTCTTAAAGATTGGACATTGCCTATTGCCATGTTAATCGGTGGGGTGGGTTATCCACTATTTACAACCCTCTCTTTCTTGACTCCGGCCCTTATCTTTGTTATGCTGTTGCTTACTTTTTGTAAAGTGTCTCCGCAAGAACTCCGGCCGAAACGTTTGCATTTGTGGTTGCTTTTGATTCAGATATTCGGTGCATTGGTGGTTTATCTATTGCTTTATCGTTTTAATAAGATATTGGCCGAGGGGGTGATGGTTTGTGTTATTTGTCCTACTGCAACGGCTGCTGCCGTTATTACGAGTAAGTTAGGGGGAAGTGCTTCCAGTTTAACTACCTATACCTTGATTGCCAATATTGGTGCCGCCATTGCGGTGCCTATTCTTTTCCCGTTGATTGAGGCCAATCCCTCTCAAGACTTCTGGAGTGCTTTTACGGTTATTCTAAGTAAGATTTTTCCGTTGCTTATTTGCCCTATTTTTGTGGCCTGGTTGTTGCATCGTTTTTTTCCAAAGGCGCATCGAATTTTATTAAGCTACCACGAGCTGGCTTTTTACCTATGGGCTGTTTCTCTGACTATCGTCACTGCTCGAACCATTGCTTCGCTTATCAATGATTCGGCCGATGGGCAAACGGAAATATTGATCGCTCTGGGTTCTTTGGTCGTTTGTTGTTTGCAGTTCTTTCTAGGCAAAACATTGGGAGGTTTGTACAATGATCGCATCAGTGGAGGGCAGGCATTGGGACAGAAAAATACAATTCTTGCCATCTGGATGGCACATACTTATTTGAATCCGCTTTCTTCGGTTGGTCCGGGGGCGTATGTATTGTGGCAGAACATTATCAACTCGTGGCAGTTGTGGAAAAAGAGAAAGAAAGAGGGTAGTAAATGATATAAAAGTATTTGATTAATAGCATTTTGTGTATATTTTGTTTTTTTGCTTAATTTCTTTCTTGTTTCTCTTCTTATTCCTATAAATTCCTTTATTTTGTTACCAGTTTGTTACTCGTTTATGCTTGAGTAACAAAATAAACCCCTATATTTGTGTCGGTAACAAAATAGGGATATAAGATGGCAAAGAAGAAACAAGAGGCTAAACTAAAGGAGCCTGTGAAAATTAGGTTTAAACAGCTTGCTAATGGTAATCAGTCTATTTATTTAGATTACTACACTGGTGATGTGATAAGGAAAGAAAACTATGTTGGTGGTAAGCGGCAATATGAGTTTTTGAAGTTGTATCTAATGCCGGAAAAGACAAGAGAGGATAAGTTGAAGAATGAAACAACGTTGGCTCTTGCTAAGGCTATTCAGAGTAAACGTATCGTAGAACTACAGAATGATGCTCACGGCTTTCAGAATAACAATAAGTCCAAAGCCAATATTATTGACTACATCGAAGAGATGAGAACGCAGGCAAAAGAGCGTGGCAGTCTTAATTATTGTAGCACAATGGGAAATGTAGTGCGGGAGTTGAAATTATATAGAGGAGATTGTATTGCTTTCAAAGATGTAGATAGAGACTTTCTGGGTGGTTTTGTTGACTTTCTGAGACAAGCAAAGAGGGCAAGTAAATTTGGATTGGAGAAAGGTGGTGGTATTCTTAGCAATAACTCTATTGTAGCTTATTATGCTGTTGTAAGAACCGCTCTCAATCGTGCCTTTCAAGATGGAATTATTAATATTAATCCTACAGTTGGATTTGATTTTGCTGCTAAAGTTAGGGCAGAAGCAAGTAAAAGAGAATATCTGACGATTGAGGAAATTAAAACACTGATAGCTATGCCATGTAAATCCGAAATAATGAAGCAAGCTTTTCTGTTTAGCTGTTTGTGTGGATTACGAGTTAGTGATATAAAACGACTAACATGGCAAAATTTGCAGAGAAGCGGTGATAAGGTTCGGATAGAGATTACAATGCAAAAGACGAAAGAGGCTATTTATCTTCCAATATCAGATGAAGCCTTGAAGCTGCTACCTGAAAGAGGAGAAGCGAAAGATAACGAGGTGATTTTTCCCTTGACTCATCAAGGAACAGTAAACAACGTCTTGCAAAAGTGGGCAAAGGAAGCAGGGATAACGAAGCACATTTCGTTCCATGTTGCACGCCATTCACATGCTACAATGATGCTTACCTTGGGTGCAGACCTTTACACTGTTAGCAAATTATTGGGACATAAGAATATTGCAACTACTCAAATCTATGCCAAGATAATTGATAAAAAGAAAGATGAAGCGATAAGTCTCATTCCTAATTTAACAGATTAAAAGTTTAAATTACAATGTTATTTTTCTATATATTTTCCTTTTTGAACTTGTTTCTTGTTTATAGAATGTATCTTTGGGACTAAAATAAAGACATAGCACATTATGGATGAAGAATTAAATAGAGTGAATGATGCATTTAAAGCTTCGTTTGATCGTATACAACGTATCTTTGATTTGTGTATAGCTCCTGTTTACGAAGCTTTAGTTGATAGAGTTTTTCTTAACTGTCGCTATTATGGTCTGGCAGAAACGATTGAGTTTGAGAAGAAGGAATATAATAGAATATCAAAAGAACTGATAGAAATACATGTAAGCAATCCGGTATTGGTCGATCTTCAAAGATATTACGCTGACCCTGAATTCTTTTGGGAAAGTGGTCTGTTCGAATATTTACAACCAGCAGATAAACGCAAGTATCGTACCTATCTTCACACTCAATTTGATTATTCGAAATACGTACAAAATAACACTTTCTATGATAATGAATTGCCCTATTTTTCTGTTATAGTAAAAGTTGTTGCATATGAAAGATTTCTTGATTCTTTGCGTATACGCACACAAGGAATACTTGGTGAGATAGAAGGGTTGAATGGAATGGTTCCGGTGGCTCTCGAAATTCCAGCCAAACCAAAAGTCGAAACCGATAACCCATTTGAGCAAAGTTTCATAAGTGTACAGCTGAACCTAATGGCTGAATGCGCCAATGAGGTAAAGATGTTTAATGCTATGGTTACTCATGAAGATTGGAAAGCAATATTCGATTGCAAGCCCAATAATATTTTGAAATCAAAGAATAATAGGCTACTTGCGTACTTCTTTTCTAGCCTGAGCAACCGTAATCTGATTACCGGAAATTGGCAATCGGTCATTGCCAAATACAAACTGTTTTTAGCTTCTCAAAAGAATGACTATCTGAATTGCAATGATTTAGCTAATGCAAACGCTAATAATAAAGATGTGCAACTATCGTATAAATACACAGTCATAGGCAGATATATCAAGCAACTACAAAAAACTTTAGGATAGTCTAAGACCTAAAACATCCTCAATTCACTATCAAGCTTATTCCCAATACATTTGCCCCCGTTAACGAGAAAATAACGGGGTGCGCACCCCATTTGTTTAATTTCAAATTATTACTCAAATGGACAAAAGTCTTGAATTACGAGTTTCAGAACTCGAACAGTTGTTATTCTATTCAAAGAATGTACTTAGCTTCGAGGAAGCAAGTCGATTTCTTCATCTGTCTAAAAGTTACCTGTATAAACTTACATCGGGTAATTTAATCCCTCATTACAAGCCGCAAGGCAAGATGCTCTATTTTGAAAAAGTGGAGTTAGAAGCGTGGCTACGTCAAAATCCAGTAAAGACACAGGCACAAACAGCCCAAGAGGCAGAGCAATATGTATCTAACCATCCATACAAGAAGTAGCAGTTATGGAAAACAAGAAAGAACATACTTCTGAAGAACTTGCCGTTTTGTGGCAATCCGCTCGGCTGAAAGTTACGGATGAATATAAAGTAGCCCCTGAAATACTCTGGGCGCATGGCTCATCCATTGGGACACTGGGCAACTTTAGTGCATCAACTGGGAAAGCCAAAAGTAAAAAGACATTTAACGTATCCGCCATTGTGGCGGCTGCGTTGAAAAATGATGAGGTGCTACGCTATGTAGCCGAACTTCCTCCAAGCAAGCGTAAACTACTTTATGTGGACACAGAGCAAAGCCCGTTTCACTGCCAAAAGGTAATGAAGCGTATCTTGCGTTTAGCAGACTTGCCAGCAGATATACATCCTGAAGATTTGGAATTTCTCGCTTTGAGGCAGTACAACCCTGAAGATCGTGTAGGAGTCATTGACCATGTTATCAACCATATGAATGGTTTGGGTTTGGTGATTATAGATGGAATCCGTGACTTGATGTATGACATTAACAATCCGAGTGAAGCAACTATTCTGGTGAACAAGTTGATGCAATGGACAGACCAACATCAAATTCATATCCATACTGTTTTGCACCTTAACAAAGGGGATGATAACACGAGAGGGCATATTGGTACGGAACTGAATAATAAAGCTGAGACGATTCTTCAGATAACCAAAAGTGACATGGACGGTGATATTAGCGAAGTGAAAGCAATGCACATTCGTGACAGAGAGTTTGAACCGTTTGCGTTTCGTATCAATGATGAAGCTTTACCGGAATTGGCAGAAGGGTATGTGATAGAAAAATCCAAAACACAAAAAAGGTTTTCTTATACAGAGCTAACAGAAGCCCAGCACCGTGAAGCGTTGACAAACGCATTAGGCGACCAACTAATAAGAGGTCATCAAAATCTGTTGGACATATTGCAAAAGGGATATGTGACTGTGGGTTTTGAACGTGGTAGGAACGTTATTCTTGATCTTAAAAAGTTCCTTGTCTATAAGCGCATGATAGTGAAAGAGGGGAAAGGATATAAATACAATCCCGAATTTCACTATTAAAAATGGGTACGGTTTAGTTGGGGTGCCTATAGATGGTAACAGACTAAACCTATCACCAATTTATCAATTCAATTAATTTTAAGAATATGACAATTAGCGAATCTAAAAATATAGCATTGGAAGATTATCTGCATAGTTTGGGCTTTAGCCCTGTAAAGCAGCAAGGAAATAATCTTTGGTATAACTCCCCCTTTCGTACCGAAACCGAAGCCTCATTCAAAGTAAACCTATCTCGTAACGAATGGTACGATTTTGGTTTAGGTAAAGGTGGTAACATTATTGCTTTAGTATCGGAACTTCACGGAACGGATAGCGTGCCGTATTTATTGCAACGGATAGCGGAGCAAAGTCCTGCTGTTCATCCCGTCTCTTTTTCTTTTCGTCCGAAAGCCTCTTTGCCGAGCTTTCAACAGTTGGAAGTTGAGCCGCTTACCAATCCGGCGCTTTTGACTTATTTGCAGGAAAGAGGTATCAATATTGAACAGGCGAAAAAAGAATGTAAGGAGTTGCATTTCGCGAATAATGGTAAATGGTACTTCGCTATCGGTTTTTCTAATGTTGTAGGGGGTTACGAAGTGCGGAATAAGTATTTCAAAGGCTGCATCTCTCCCAAAAACATTACGCATATCCGGCAAAAAGAGCCGCAAGAAGCATGTTGTGTGTTTGAGGGGTTTGTGGATTATCTTTCATTTCTTACTTTGCGGCAGAAAAGTTGTCCGAGCTATCCAGACCTTGATAAGCAAGACTATCTTGTTCTGAACTCTGTTTCTAACCTCTCCAAAGCTTTGGAGCATTTGGGGAGTTACGAACGTATTTATTGCTTTTTAGATAACGATGTGGCAGGAATCACCACCCTGCAAGAGCTTCGCGAGGAGTACGGTTTACGTATTCATAATAGCTCGCAGAAGTACGGGGAGTACAAAGACCTTAACGACTATCTATGCGGCAAGAAGCAGGAGCAGCCAGTACTCCAAGTGCCATCTGTTGAGCGGAAAAATGAACAACCGATACCCTTGAAACGGAGTAAAGGCAGAAAGATGTAATCTACCATAGTATAAACCATGCGCCAACTGCGGGTAAGCCAACTAACGATAGCAAGGTTATGGAAATGTATACATTTCCGCTCCTTGCTTTGCCTATGGCAAAGGGAAATTACTCCCGTTGGTCGCAATTTCAAGAAACAACCTTATGGATAAAGATAGACAACCCCGATCGGGGATTAACAAGAATAGAGTACGTATCGTGAGTGCCCGTTTCTCCGAACTGGAGTACCAGGCATTGCAGAAACGACGGAAAGATGCAGGGGTATCTCTTAGCAGTTTCACTCGTTCTGCAATGTTAGCAGGCAAGGTGGTGCAGCGCATCAGTAAAGCCGATGCTGACACTTTGCGTAAGTTAGCAGGAGAAGCAAATAATCTCAACCAGTTGGCGCATAAAGCCAATGCTGGAGGATTTGCGGGAGTGGCAACCGAACTGATAGCATTCAAGAAGAAAATAGTAACTATCATAAATCAGTTATCCGATGATTGGCAAAATAAGCAAAGGGGCAACTTTTAGTGGTTGCATAAACTATGTATTGGGCAAGGAGGGTGCGGAACTGTTAGCATCGGATGGAGTGCTGACCGAAAATCGTTCTACCATAATCGACTGCTTTCAAGCACAGCGCATGATGAAGCCGAATATCCGGCAACCAGTCGGGCATATCTCGTTAAGCTATGCTCCTGAAGATTCTTTCTGCTTGACCGATGAACTCATGGTGAAGTATGCGATGGAATATATGGTGAAAATGAGTATTAAAGATACGCAGTATATCATAGCACGACACAGCGACCAAAAGCATCCACATATTCATTTGGTTTATAATCGTGTAGATAATAATGGGCAGACTATAATTGACAAGAACGATCGTTATCGCAATACGCAAGTTTGTAAGGAGTTGAAAGATAAATATTCCCTTTACTTTGGGAAAGACAAGGACAGAGTGCGTACCCATCGACTGAAAGGCAAAGATAAAACTAAATACGAGATTTATCATGGAGTCAAAGCATCATCGGTTAAGGCAACTGATTGGAAGCGGTTTAGTGACTTGTTAGCAAGGCAGGGCATACAGACTATTTTGAAGTATAAGGGGAAGAGTGATACTTTGCAAGGAGTTTCATTTACTAAAGAGGGTATTACGTTCAAGGCTTCGGAAGTGGATCGTAACTTTAGTTTTGCTAAGTTAGATAAACTGTTTGAACAGAATGGCTGTATTCAACAAGCAGAGAATAAGCAGCCTTCTTCTGTTTACCAAGAGCAGGCACACTCTTTTTTCGAAGATGCTGTGGAGGGTATTACACAAGGTTTGGGAGGTCTATTTACTCTGTCATCTAATCCTGTAGAGGATAATCCTTACAATCCCAATTTGAGAAAGAAGAAAAAGAAAAAAGGAATCAGGTTTTAATTATTAAAAGTAGAAAATATGAAAGATAATAATTCAGTAAATGAAATGAGCTTGGTGTTGGATGGTATGTCAAATATGCTTTCTGATATAAAAGTGTTGTTGGAGGAACGCCCTTTAAGTAGTGGTAATGAAGATTTAGCATTGCTATCAGACCGTTTGAGCTTGCTTCAACAAGATATTCAGGTATTCAAAGATAAAACGATAGTCAATCACCAAGATTGGGAGGATTCACTAATCGTTGTCCAAAAGTACATTGCAGCATTACAGGTGTGCAAGAATATGGTGAAGACGAGAGCTGATGTCTTTGCTGAATTACAGCGTATAGCGGAACAGGTAAAGCGATTGGAACGAATCACCGTTTACAAGTGTCATAGCTTTGAATTGAAGACTTCTCGTCCGTTCTTTTTTCAAATAGGGCTGATTCTTGTAATCACGGCTCTTATTTGCGGAAATGCTTATCAGCTCAAGAAAAGCCACAAGTTGGAAGATAATGATTTAAAATATCGCCATATTCTGATGCGTGGTGGTATTAATGGCGGTAAACTTGATACGTTAGAAATCTGTTTTAATAGAAGTCGGAACTATGAACAAATCGATATTATTCGTGAAGAGGTGGAAAACTTTGAATATAGGTCAAAGAAGGTTGCAGAGAAGTTAGAACAGATTAGGCTGCTAAATCAAGAAGCAAAGATTTTACAAAAAGGAAATTAAAAAGATTACTCGCTTATGCAGAAAAGTTGTGCTTGCTGATATATTAAGCTCAATTTTTGTAATTTTTTCTTGAATATCAATACAAAAGAAGACTATTTAGTGTGCATATATGTGTCTCACTTTAGCTATCATACAGCCAATGCCAGTATTCCCAGAAAAAAGTGAAATAAAAAAATAGGTGTTGAAAATATGATTATTGATCACTTTATTCCCAGCTTTTAAGTGATTGTACATCGGTGTATATAGATGATGTCTACTTAATTAGCTCATTTTTAGTTTTTTATTTTAGATATAATAGATACTTATTGTACATGAGAAATTAGTACTTATCGACCCGTTATTGTCTATCTTTGCAAAAGATAAAAAAAACTTAATGAAGTAGTACTAACATTATTTATTTTAGTTCTACTGGATCTGCAAGTAGCCGCACAGAGTATAACCAACAATTCGATAGAACTTGGTTGCCAATTTTACGGGCTACCAAGTTCGGATAGTAAGAGCTTCTATGGGTAGGATAGTTAAGTTTGGTTATGATATTGTTTAACTAGTGTCCCATTAAAATTGGGACGAATTAAAAATTAAATAAACTTGACCCATTGGGTCCGAATCGCTCTTTGTCATTTTGAAATTTAGTATTATCAAAAGAGGTCTTTCAGGTGAGTTTTATCGGCCAATGAGATGCTCAGTATTTGTAGCACTTCGTATGTACTTCTGTCCAGTTGCATATCGTGCTGAATGATTGCCACTAAACAGTAAGTGCATATTGCAGCATATATCTGTATTCGAACAGCATTCTCTGTAGTACCCTAAAATCTTTTGATTTTAAGATGCTGCTTGAGCCATTTGAAAAACATCTCTACCTGCCAGCGGTTTTTATAAAGTTCGGCAACTTGAAGTGCAGATATATGCGTGGCATTGGTTATGAATGTAAATTCTCTTTCTTGTTCTTCATCCCAATATTTGACCAGTCTAAGTGGCTCCGGATAATATTGTTTAGGATAGAATCCAGTCAGAAGTACACTTACGTCTGAAAGCACATTCTTAGGGAGCCTACGTTTCCATTGAATAGATTTGTATTGAAGGTTCTTTTTTTGCTCTGACAACGAAGTAGGCTTCAATCTGATGAATCTTATGTAGCATCTTGAAGTTGTTATAACCGCGGTCAAGATATAATAAGAGTCTGGTTCATAAGGAATTTCATTCATTGCTTTAGAATCGTGTACGGATGCTTCCGTGATATGAAAGAATGCAGGGATCTGTGTTTCTACATCATATAATGTATGCACTTTGATACCACCTTTCTTCTTGCGGAATTTAGCCCACCAAAAGACTGAAAGACACAGGTCAATAGTTGTCGAATCAAAAGCATAAACGTTGCCACTAAGTTTGAAAATATGATTAACACGCTTTTGTCGTGCTTCGCTAACTAGGTAGTAAGCGTGTTCTTCAAAGATATGATCGTTTCTATCTTGATGTGCTCGTGCCAGCGATGATTTTGATACGTTTTTACCCATTCCTAAATGATAACATTTGGAATGATGAGCTTCAAGAGCAACTATCAAATCTCTCAGACTTTCACGATTAGAAAGTTGATCGAACATCAAAGCAAGTGGTTGATTCCAGCAAGTGAAATGCTTTATATAGCGATTCCCGCGATACTTGTCGACAATACGTCGAAACTTATCCTCGTTCAAGAATAAGATTAATTGGGAAAGCACATATTTCTCTTTATTCATTGCAGTCTTTTATTGGGCTGCAAAGGTGTAAGTTGAAAACGTCGCGCTTTAAAAATCTGTGTAACTAACTAAATTTCAAATATTTCAAAGAACTATTTTAGGTTTTAATGGGACAGTAATGTTAATGGGATATTAATGATTTTAAAACTTTATTGATATGAAAAAGACAATGAGTATTTTACTATTTATGGCATTATTCGCCGTAGTTAGCTCCTGCAAAGAAGATGAGATTATTTTGGAAAATTCTCAAGCAAATGAGATTTTGAGTAGATCAATCAATGATTTTTCGGATGTTTTATCTGATGAATACAAAAGCAAAATTCAATCCGACAAGGAGTTTATGCTTATCGACCAGATTATCTTCCGAGACTCTATGTATTTATTGAATTTGAGTGCAAATGAAGCAAAAGATCTGTGTATACCTGATAGTTTATATGCCTTTTACCTCCAGTTAGTAACCAATCTTAATAAAAATGAATAGAATCAAAACATATTCTTTATATGGTATCGCAATCTTATTTGTTTTAACAAGTTGCAAAAAAGACCTCTTCGAGATACTATTTCCTAAAAATAAAAGTTTTGTGGAATGTATGGTTAATGGCGAAAGAGCTTATGGCGAAGGACTAAGAGGTCCTTTTGAGCCATACGTCAACTTTCACATGAATTATTATTACAACAAGAAGGATACTTTTACTTTTAATATAGAAAAGTATATTTTTCTTGAGGATAACAAACGTTATTTAATTAGCCTTTCTGTTTGTCGAAAATCCTTACCAGCTATCGGTGAAAAAATGTATTTTAGTAAAAATGTATATTCCAATAAAGATTATATGTTTGAAGATAACAGCTTTATCGCAGCCATCGAATCTTACCCTTATTTATATGAATGTACGGATACCTTAAAGCTTCCTGAATCAATAAGAAAAAAAAGACTTTCGATAAGGACAACGAAGGCCACTGATGGTTACATAGAGTTCACAAAATTAGATATAGTGAATGGCCATATATACGGAAAATTTGAATTTGCAGCTGAAGCAACCAGTGAAATTATTGACGGAGTTATTATAGCGAGCTCTGTAAAGCAAGGACATTTTGAAGGATATCACTTGGAGTGTGACAAAACCTTTTATCAGGCTGGACTTCCTGAAATAATTTTCTAGAACATCAACATCTTAAGAAGCTACCATTATGAGAAAAACTTTGCTTATTTTATTCTGTCTGATTGCAATATCAGCATTTTCACAACAGGTTGAAGATAATTCTGATATTAGAAATTGGCTGGACAAAACGTTTAATAATATTGATAAGAAAAAAATTCCGCACGGCATTCTAAGAGACTATGCTTTCGAGCTAGCCGATTTAGATATGTATAATGGAAGAGAACTAAATGATAGTAACTACGTTAATAGGATAGCGTTTGAAAATATATTGAGAACGATACGCTCTGGTACTGTTGGCACAAAATCTTTTGATGCAAATATTATTTTGGCAAATCAATACTCACGCTCTGCACCCGGCAAAGGTGTCATAGGAGTTGCTTTGTATCAATACTCACAAATTCGTGCAGATGCTCTTTCTAATAAACTTATTAGATACGAAAATAATCAGGTTTTTGATAACAATATAAACGGTGTATGGCAGAATCCGTATCAATCAAATTATACTTTTGGATTCTCAGCACAAGACAGCCTTTTGTATGGTAATTCAATTCACTATACCTTCTCTGCTGATCTTTGGAAGAGCAATGTCATAACAAGTAGCATGGCATTTGATGCTGGCGATGGTAGAGGCTACCAGGAGATCTCAATTGGGGGTAGTTTGTTGGTCACTTATGCGCAAGGTGGCATTAAACATTTAAGAATGAGAATACGGCTGCAAAATGGGACTTACTTATACTCCCACAGTCTTGCAAAAGTAATTGCAGATGATGTAATCACGAGAGCTGAAGCTTCATGGATACTACCGGACAAGACAGAAGATATAACCGCCTCTACCTCATATGATGGTGTATTTGCTAAAGGAAGAATTTCTTATTTGTATTCTACTAATAGCCCTAATAAACTAACTAAACCACTTATCGTAATGGAAGGGTTTGACCCATTGGAGTTCGCACCAGAGGATAAACAAGCCTATTTATATGATAAGAAATACGGAAATACTAACCTGAATTTCTTTATAAATTCTTTGAGACGTAGCGGCTATGCTTACAATAAATTGAGAGCTGAATATGACATAATTTATATTGACATGTTTGAATGCAAAGATTACATACAGGCAAACGCCAATTTATTAAAAACTGTGATAGAAAAAATCAATCAAGAGAAACTCGCAAACGGATCTACAGAAAAAAACATACTAATAGGACAAAGCATGGGAGGGCTTATAGCAAGATATGCTTTAAAGAAAATGGAGAATGAAAACCGTATACACGATGTTTCTTTACTTATTTGCCATGATACTCCACACCTTGGAGCAAATGTACCATTAGGCGTGTTGTATGGTTTATATGGTTTACAAAGCTTTCTTCATAATAAAGTGCTTATTGACCTTATCGCAGATACAGGAGATATAAATAATAAAATTCTTCCAGTATTACGGAGCAATGCAGCTAAACAGATGCTAATAAATTATATTGATAGATATGGGAATTTAGATAATTCGGTGCATAATACATGGCAAAAAGAGCTTTCTATGCTTGGGTATCCACAAGGAGATAATGGCTACAAAATGAGAACTATAAGCATTAGTAATGGACAGACAGCGGTTACTAGAACAAGTGATTCTTTCCTCTTCGTCGATGGGAGTATATCTACGAAATTTTTAGGCGATTTTGTTTTGAATCTGTTTGGAGCACAATACCCCGTGCAAAGTACAATAGGTACATTTTCACAAGATTGGATAGTGTTTTCATTGGGCCTTTTACCAGGAAGTGACAAAATCTCAGTTCACTTTGAGATGAATCCAGGATATAACAATAACACCATAGCGGACATGTATTTTAGATATACGAAGAAGTTTATGTGGATAGCCAACATGCGGAGAACTATTTTCTCATATAAAAAAACATGGCCTAGCCCAATGCTGACATACGATCTTATGCCAGGCTCGTACTACTCCTATGGTAAAGCGCGAAACTCAGTAGAGAACTCTGAGGATTCTGCGAAATGGTTTAAACCTTTCTTGAAGTATAATCTGAAAATTTCATCTACAGATAAGATTATGTTTATACCTACTGCAAGCTCTTTGGATATTGGTGAAGGTAAAGTTCCTCTTACAAAAGAGGATTATAATAAAAAGTACTTAATGGATATTCCACCATTAGCACCCAAGCACACACCGTTTGATGCATTTTATATAACTAACGGTTCAACTATGCATATCTCTTTTGACTATGATATGCTAAATTGGATGATAGAACAAATGAAAACTATGGCCGATGGCCCGGCAATTGGCTTTACCGGTAGCCAATATACCATACGAAATAATACGGATAATTATTCTGTATCCTGGAGTTCTTCTGATGAGTCAGTTGCGACAATAAATAATTCGGGAGTACTAAATGTTAAGAAGCATGGCTATATTACACTCACAGCGACATGTACCAAAAATAATATTGAGAACAAGTTTCACAAACAAATTATGACAAAATTTCCATCATTTGTTCTTGATAGAGAAATAAACGGAAATTATATAGTTAAAGCACGGTGTATTGACCTAGGGGCAGCTCCCTACCTTAAATATATAAAATATGAATGGGCTCAAAAAAGTGCAAATAGTCAAAGTGGAACTCTTTATTGGGACGAAAGTTTGACACCTGATTATACAGTTGGTAGTCAAAGAATCACCAATAAACTCTCTGTTTATATGAGACCTGTTAGCACAGAAGACATGAAAGGTGACCCCATATTTATAAGCTTTGATGCAACATTTCCGCTTAGTATTGAACCTTACAATTCTATTGTTGAATTAAATAAAAACTCATATCTTGACGACGAATTTATTGAGGTCTTCCCGAATCCAAATTACTTAAACAAAGATGATTTAATGAAAAATGAGGAGTTCAAAATAGAAAAAGTCGCTTCATCAGTAGGGAGTACTCAATCGAGGCGATGGGTAGTCGTAGGTCCACCTTCTATTAACTTCCGCCTTTATCTTAAAGATCTTTTTGGAGAACGTGAGTTAAGAAGTTGGTATAGTAGTGGCTTTCAAGGTCAGCATCCAGGTGAATTAACAAGAATAATTTGGATGTATAATAAACATAATCGCTTAGTACATCGTACCGTGCTGAGGTTAAGGTATAATAGCGGGTATTCCTGGTAATCGGAACTATCAAGAACAGATCCATCAAAAAGAATATGGGAATTTTATCCTTCACCCTTTTTTAGGAGATAGGTATTTCTCTTTCCCATTGCATAATCCTTTTAATTTATTCCCGTGATATCTTTCTTCCAGTAGCTGTTCGAGCGGAAAAGAATCACGGGAATTCACATAGGCAACCGGAACGATTAGGAGCAGATCTATGCAAGGCGAATACGGGGCTATACTTTATAATTGTAACCTTAATTACAAAAAAAATGAATATAAGACAATTAAAACAAACACATACAATCGTTTAGGAATAATTTAGGATAAACAGAATCAATCAAATCTCATCTCCCAACTAAAAAAAATGAAACGAATGTTTTGCGGAATTGGCAGGTTCATTGAACGGGCTGGCGTTTTTCAACAAAATTAAAAAGAGCCACTAGGATCAGATTATGGTAATATCCCAATATTACAAGTTTAGTTTATCTTTTTGTTTATATAATCAAAACGAACTAAACCTATTGCTGTTTTTGGGTAGTTAAGAAAGGTGCTGGCAAAAAGAAAAATAGTTTGTTTTTCTTTTTGCCAGTATTCTGCTTTTTTGTTACTTTTGTTTCTGACTTCCATCACAAACTATTTTTCTCGTTTTTTTGTTACCATTTTGTTACTTGATTGTGCCTGATATATATGTATATATTTGATAGTTAGCTGTATGTGTGTTTTTATGTATACTCTGTGGCAGAATATAATCAATAGCTGGCAACTCTGGAAGAAGAGAAAGAGTGAGGCGAAGTAGTAATCGCATAAACTCCAGCTAAGCATTGATGGATTTTATGTGATTGGTTACGCCGATAACTAAAGGAATTTTTGTACATTTGAAACAATTACAGCTACTCATCAAATTTTTAATTAAAAACAGAATCGTATGAAATTTAGCAATGTACGGATTTTAGTCAAAGACTATCGCAAATGTTTTGAGTTCTATACCCATCAACTGGGATTGGAAGCTGCGTGGGATGTGGGAGAGTGTTATGCTAGTTTTAAAGTAGCAGATGGGATAGAGGGATTCGCCATATTCACGTCTGATCTGATGGCGCCGGTTGTTGGAAATACAGATAAAATGCAGCCCATTGGCCTTCGTGAGAAATCGATGATTTCTTTTGAAGTCGATAATGTGGACGAAAGCTATAAAAAATTATCAGCTAAAGGACTTAAGTTTATCAATGAACCCATGGATATGCCCGATTGGGGAATGCGTGTGGTTCACTTGTACGATCCGGAAGAGAATTTGATAGAGTTATTTACACCGCTAGCTACATAAGGATATTTAAAAAATATTATTCTGGCAAGTGCACGCAAATGATTGTTGGAGTCGGAGGTGTTACGGAAAATTCAATGGGTGAAATTGGTAAATACACAAGTATCACTATCGTGTTGAGTCAATTATTTAACAAAAAACGGTTTTGATAAAAAGTGGAAAATGATGATTGGTTTAAAGTTGTAATACTTTATAATTTACTGTAAATCAATTATTTAAATGTGTTTTTAAAGCATTCGATCTTTCTCGTTTTCTTTGTTTACAAAACTAGTATATTAACAGAGCGTTAAAGACGTACTCTTGGTGTCAATGAATACGTATTCGTTGACACCAAAAGTACGTACTTTTGTGCAGTAGGAAAAATGGATTATTTGTACATTAACTTCGATCAATAGATATTTTTTAGTAATATTGCACGGAAATAATCATTTAGTAATTACCTAAAGCAGTGAATGAAGATGAATCCTGTTGAACTGATCTCGACCTATTATCCGGAAGAGAATGAACGTAAGCATATCTTGTTGAAACATAGTGAATCGGTAGCCCAAAAAGCGATTTCGATTGCCGACCATCATCCCGAACTAAAATTGGACACAACGTTTCTGTATGAAGCTTCGATGCTCCATGACATTGGTATCTTTCTGACCAATGCACACGGCATTTATTGTATGGGTACGCATCCCTATATCTGTCATGGTTATCTGGGTGGTGAGTTGGTGAAACGTGCCGGCCTCCCTCGGCATGCATTGGTTTGCGAACGCCATACGGGAGCGGGAATTTCTTTGCAACAGATTATAGAACAAAACCTCCCCATCCCACACCGCGAGATGATTCCTGTAAGTCTTGAAGAACAAGTAATCTGTTTTGCCGATAAATTCTTTTCTAAAAGTCATCTCGATCGGGAGAAGACGCCCGAAGCAGCTCGAAAAAGTATCTCTAAATATGGAGAAGAGGGTCTTGAGCGGTTTGACAGATGGTGTGAGCTCTTTTTATAGCACCTAAAAAATAATTAAAAATAAAGATTCGCACGTATTATTGGTGAAGATTGTGTACTTTTGCTCCTTCTAGCGTAAACTATTAGTTAATGACGCCATTGAAAGCAAATACATTTATATCATTTATACTACTATTTGTCTTGCTGATGTTTCCCTATGAGGTTATGTCTCAACGGAGAAAGAGTAGGGAAGCTGTTGCAAACGGCTTACAGACAGATACGTTGAAAGCAGATACATTGCGTACGGATACGCTGTCTCTGACACCTCAGGCGAAGAAAAAGCAACCGTTGGATGCTCCGGTTATTTATTCGGCGAACGACTCTATTGTCTTTACCGAAGGAGGATATGCCCACCTCTATGGAGATGGAAAGGTCAACTACGAGAAGATAGAGCTGGGGGCGCAAATCATCACGATGAATATGGATAGCAGCACCGTTTATGCACGCGGTATTACCGATTCGCTGGGTGTTGAAACGGGTAAACCGATATTCAAAGACGGAGAAACTCCCTATGACACCAAAGCGATCCGCTACAACTTTAAAACGAAAAAAGGATATATCAATAATGTCGTTACCCAACAGGGCGAAGGATATGTGGTAGGCAATAATGCCAAAAAAGGTGCCAATGACGAACTCTTTATGCAAGATGGTAAATATACCACTTGCGATCATCACGATCACCCCCACTTTTACCTTCAACTGACCAAAGCCAAGGTACGTCCCAAGAAGAATGTAGTAACCGGACCTGCTTATCTGGTAGTCGAGGATGTGCCGCTTCCGCTGGCTGTTCCTTTCTTCTTCTTTCCTTTTTCGAGTAGCTACTCTTCGGGTTTTGTCATGCCTACCTATATGGACGATTCCTCACGTGGGTTTGGTTTGGCAAATGGTGGATATTACTTTGCGGTAAGCGATCTCGTCGATTTGAAACTTACCGGAGATATCTTCACCAAAGGTTCATGGCGACTGGGGGTAGAGTCGAACTACAACAAGCGTTATAAGTTCTCGGGTTCGATTCTGGCCGACTATCAAATTACTAAGCTGGGCGATAAGAACATGCCTGACTATTCGGTGGCTAAAGACTTTAAAGTTGTTTGGAATCATCGTCAGGATGCTAAAGCAAGTCCAAACAGCACGTTCTCGGCTAGTGTAAACTTCTCTACCAGTAGCTACGAACGTACTAATATCAATAATCTGTATAATTCGAATCTGTTGACTCAGAATACTAAAACCTCGAGTGTCAGCTATTCTCGTAGCTTCCCCGATCAAGGGCTTACGCTTTCGGGAACAGCCAATATTGCTCAAACCATGCGCGACTCTTCTTTGTCGATGACATTGCCCGACCTCAATATCACCCTGAGCCGTTTGTATCCGTTTAAACGCAAACATGGTGTCGGTTCCGAGCGTTGGTACGAAAAGATTTCATTGAGCTATACCGGTCGTATGACCAATATGATCAAAACCAAAGATACGGAATTGTTCTCATCGGGTTTGGGTAAGTGGGAAACGGCTATGAATCACAGCATCCCTATTCAGGCAACATTTACGCTCTTTAAATATTTGAACATCTCACCCAGTGTGAACTATACCGAACGTTGGTATACCCGCAAGATAAATAAAGAATACGATGATACGAGAAACCAATGGGTAACTCAACCTGGCGATACATTGCGTGGCTTTTATCGGGTGTCTAACTACTCGGCTTCAATAAGTATGAATACCAAGTTGTATGGTATATATAAACCTTTGTTCATGAAGAAGAAGGAGATACAGATTCGTCACGTATTCTCTCCACAGGTTAGCTTTAGTGGTGCACCCGGGTTTACCCAATACTGGGAAAGTACAATCGATTCGGATGGTCGTGAGCAATATTACTCTCCTTTCGACGGACAACAGTTTGGGGTAGCACCTCGTGAGAAACAAGGAACCGTGTCGTTCGATGTTTCCAATAACCTTGAAATGAAATTTAAAGCGAAGAATGACTCCATAAAGAAGAGAAGCTTGATCGATGAACTCGGAGGTGGTATTTCGTATAATATGGCCGCCAAGAGACAACCATGGAGTGACTTAAGCTTGCGCTTGCGCTTGAAGTTCTCGAAGAGCTATACGTTTAATCTGAATACATCATTTGCCACGTACGCCTATACGTTCGATAAGCAAGGTAATGTAATTGTAGGCGATCGCACCGAATGGTCGTATGGGCGTTTTGGGCGTTTCCAAGGATATAACTCTTCATTCAATTATACCTTTAACAATGACTCGTGGAAGAAATGGTTCGGTTCCAAAGACGAAGCTGATAAAGATAAGAAGAATAATGAGAATGCAGATGGAGAATCGGGTTCGGGCGACAATGTGGATAAAACGGAGAAGAAAGTCGAAAAGGCGAAAGCTGATACTGACGGTTATCAGGTCTTTAAGATGCCATGGTCGCTGAGCTTTAATTATGGATTTGGCTTCCGCGAGGATCGTTCGAAACCTATCGATCGCACCTCAATGCGCTATCCGTTTACATTTACACAAACGCTCGGAATTTCGGGAAATATTAAGCTTTCCAACAATTGGACAGTCAACTTTACTTCGGGCTATGCTTTTGAAACCAAAGAAATAACGCAGACCTCTTTGACTATTTCGCGCGATTTGCACTGTTTCAATATGTCGGCCAGTCTTTCTCCTTTTGGTCGTTGGAAATACTATAACTTCACTTTCCGCGCCAATGCAAGTATTCTGCAAGACTTGAAGTGGGAGCAGCGAAGCCAAACGCAAAGCAACATACAGTGGTATTGATATAAAAAGACCGAGAGTTGAACATTACGATGCATTGCATACTAAATGTTCAACTCTCGGTCTTTTGTTACTATTCGTCTTTTACCAGTTAATTTCTTTTTTTCCGTGTGCTTTCAGGTATTCATTGGTTTTGGTGAAATGTTTGTTGCCCCAAAAACCATTGTGAGCCGAAAGCGGAGAGGGGTGGGCGGAGCATAGCACGAGATGCTTGTTCCGATCAATAAATGCTCCCTTCTTTTGTGCATAATTTCCCCATAAGATAAATACCAAATGTTCTTTGCCTTCTGCCAATGCGCGAATAGCAGCATCGGTAAATTCTTCCCAGCCACGACGTTGATGCGAACCGGCTTGGTGGGCACGTACGGTTAGCGTAGCATTTAGCATCAATACCCCTTGCTCTGCCCAGCGAGTCAGGTTGCCCGTTGTGGGTGCATCAATGCCTATATCGCTTTTAATCTCCTTGAATATATTGACCAATGAGGGGGGGAAGGGAATACCGTCATTGACCGAAAAGCATAACCCATGTGCCTGTCCGGCTCCGTGATAAGGATCTTGTCCGATAATAACCACTTTGGCTTTATCGAATGGGCAGAGATTGAAAGCGTTAAAGATCAGTTTCCCCGGAGGATAAATAGCGTGTTGACTATATTCGTTCTTAACAAACTCGGTTAAGGTGCGAAAATAGTCTTTCTCAAATTCCGGCTGTAGGTGAGCTTTCCAACTCTCTTCTATCTGTACATTCATTATTAAATCAGATGTATATCGAAGGTTTCACACTCTTTACGCATAGATTCGGGCCAGATACTTGCTTGTATCTCACCAATGTGGGCTTTGCGTAAGTAGAACATACAGAGGCGTGATTGACCGATTCCACCTCCAATCGAAAGCGGAAGCGTATCTTCCAGCAAGCGTTTGTGGAAGTAAAGCTCCAATCGTTTCTCTTCATTTTCTTCTTTGATCTGGCGCAACAGGGCCTCTTTGTCTACACGTATCCCCATCGATGATAACTCGATGGAGCGTTGCAATACATCGTCCCACAGAAGTAAGTCGCCATTGAGTCCGGGCAAATCATTGAGTCCCTTGCTGGTATAATCGTCATAATCCGGAGCGCGTCCGTCGTGTTTTTTGCCATCGCTTAGCTTGCAACCGATACCGATAATGAAAACGGCACCATACTTCTGGCAGATAGCATGCTCCCGGCACTTCGGCTCCAAATCCGGATAAAGTTGACGCAACTCTTCGGCGTGAACAAAATGTAGCTTCTGAGGTAAGCAAGGCTTTATCTGCGGAAACATTTCGTATACCATATATTCGGTACGTATCATGGCAGCATAGATGCGGTTAACTATTTCTTTGAGAAACTCCACGTTGCGGTCGGCAGCAGTAATCACCCGTTCCCAGTCCCATTGGTCAACATAGAGCGAATGCAGGTTGCCAAGTTCCTCGTCCGAACGGATCGCATTCATATCTGTGTATATACCATATCCCGGCTCTATCAGATAATCGGCTAGTGTCAATCTTTTCCATTTGGCAAGTGAATGCACTACTTCGGCTTGCGCATCGCCCAAATCTTTGATGGGAAACGAAACTGCGCGCTCTACTCCGTTGAGATCGTCGTTGATACCCATCCCTTTCAATACAAAAAGGGGAGCAGTAACCCGGCGTAGCCTCAATTCTGATGATAGATTTTGCTGAAAGAACTCTTTTATTTGTTTGATGCCGAGTTCTGTTTGCTTTAAATCTAATAGCGGTTTATAATTTTGTGGTTTTATTAGATAACTCATCGTATTTATATATTAATAGTCGGCAAAGATAGGAATAATATCTATATGTGTCATTGAAATAGTCTAAAATAATGTCAATATGATAAATGTTTTGCCGATATTTGTTTCAAAATAATATTTTGTATGGAACAAGAGGGTGTTGAACGAAAAAAAGGAGAAACATTAGGAAGATCGGAACTTTTTATCTATTTTTGTCGTCGCAATATAGCCCGGCTCTGTAGTTCAACGAATAGAATGTAGGTTTCCGGTACCTAAGATAAGGGTTTGATTCCCTTCGGGGCTACAAATAGACAACCGCTAGTGACCTTGTATGTAGGTTGCTAGCGGTTGTTTAAGTTAAAAATAATACTTGCAGAAAACGTTATCTATATCACCTCTTTCTTTTGTCCATAAAGTCGGCAAGTCGGTAGGCATTGATGTTTAATTCTTTCATTGCATGAGTTAAAGGCAGGTAAGGTTGGTATTCGTTATCCACAAGCCCTTTATTTGAGTCGAGGTTGGAGGGATCTGCTCCTTTGGCAGTTGGATCGTTGTCTTGATAACGGAACCAGTGCCACCCAACGCAATTACCACTTTCGATCAACCCCAATACAAAGTGCTGGAAGGCATATCCTCGATCTTGTTGAGTTTGTACGGTAAATCCCGCCCCAGTGGTATTACCTAAACCAGAGTCCATTCCTTTTGTATAGAATTCTGTAATAATGAAAGGCTTTTTCGCCCATTCTCCCCAACTGTACATTGCTTGAGCATTCGGTGTCCAATCTCCATAATAGTTGATTGAGACAATGTCGCAATATCGGCCGGCTGCCTCTATAATGGGGCGGATAAACTTAGCCCCTCCATGCAAACGGCTACCTAAAAACAGATGATTTGGGTCGTATTTGCGAATTGCAGAGGATACAATTTGATAATAACGATCGGCAACAATTCCGGCAAAATCGGCACGGTGTCGATCTGTTATCTCTTCGGGAGATACTCCTTGTTGTTTCAACCATTTCTCTGCATATACTCTTCCGGGATCATTCGGATTTGCCAGTGTTAAATACCCTTCCAGATTGTTCAAACCAAGGGGTAATTCATTGTCCGAAAAATAGCCTATAATGTGTGGGTCAGATGCATTTTGGGCTAGTTTTTTTGCGACTTCATCGCAGTAAATTTCGAAATCGGGATCAAAGACAAAAATACATTGATTAGGATAACCTGTATTGCCGGGAAGCTGGTAAGTTCCTCCACGTTTCTTACCATATCCACTCATCATACTGAGTATTGTCGAGCGGGTCAATACCTCTTTGTGAGATGCATTGTACGCAGCTATACTCTCCTCATCGCTCCAGGAACCAGTTCCCGAAAATCCTAAAGAATGAAGGAGCTGTGCCGATTGCTCAATCCAAACCGAAGTAGAACCAAACCGTTGGCTCATAGCATTTTTGTTTCGTTCGGAAGGTCCTAAACGCAATCCTACAACGACTTTCTGAATATGCCTGTATCCTTCAGGATCAATCATCCACCAGCGATTTTGTATCTGTTCGACTCTAAAAAAACCTGTAGAAGATAACTTAGGTGCATTTATATCACTTCCGTATTTGTTGGTTGAAACTTGCTGCACTGGGATAAATCCCTTCAGTTGAGCGACGGTACGTGTATTAAATTCTTTCCATGGTATCTCTTTTTGTCCTTTTATCCATGGGCGTGCAGAAACTTTAAAATGGCTGTCTTGCGCATATACAGATATTTCTGGTAGCATTACTAATAACAGAAAAATAATATGTTTCATACTCTAATATATTTTGACGATTCTAATGGCATTTAAAATTGGAGCAGATTCGATTGCTCCGAAATCGATAGAAAGTCCTTTGCCTTGACAGACTTGAACCTCAAATTTTTTGATGACAGCTCGTTCCGAACCATATTCTTCTGCAATATTGATTCGTTTGGCTACGCAGATGTCATTGATCGTTATTGAAAATGAACGATTGCTATAATTGGGAAGTAGTGCATCGTTGCCTAAGTTGTATGCCAATGCTTCTTTCTTTTTGTCGGAGGTTAATTCAGCCCAATAGAGATATACGGCATATCCCCCATCGGGTACTTCAGCTTTGAACGATTTAATACCAGTTCTCTGAGTCTGAAAAATAGGGTCCTGATCGGTTCCCAATATCTCAATATCGCTTGCCGGTAAAAAGCCGTAGCGTGTTTTAGTCTTCATTCTTTCTCCCCCTACATATCCCCAGGATCCAGTTTGGTAGATTTGTTCCGGAATCCAACATAATTCGGCTGTACGATCTTCAAAATAGCGTTCGGTTCCCAGCATTACATTCATCTCTTTGAATCCTTGTTTTACATTGATACAGTTAAAGTTGCATACATACTGGTCTCGATAGGATATGCCATTTTTTTCAATAACTGCATCTATTACATTTCGTCCGTTGATAAAAGGGATCTCTGTTGCAACTATTTTCTCTACAACAGGGAAAAGACCAAGGTTCTTTCCATTCAAATGGATTTCTACCCGCTCTGCATTCGTATAGATCTTTAGTGGTTGCATGCTGGTTAGCCCATCTTTACTTGCTCCTGCTCTGCTGGTCCACGTTTTTGAGCAAATATGGAGTAAGGGTGTTTCTTTTAAATACGCTTGATAGAGATAATACGTATCTTTAGGTATTCTATCGATTCCCACCAATCCTTTATTGTTTATATGCGGAACAGCATCTCTTCTTGTTTCGGAATAAAAGTCATTCAAGTTCCAAACGGTTGCTCCTACGACAAATTTGCGTTTCAGAATTTCAGGAATATAATGTTCATGGAAAAAACTGCCAAATTCATTGCTGAAGTCAAAACGAACAGGTGAAAAGGAGTGCAAGCGAGCGTCTACATCTGCTCCATATTCAGTAATGAATAGAGGTTTTGTAGGAAATATCCGGTGGAGATTTTCGAGTCCTTTTTCGAATTCGTTTACCTGTCCACCGTACCAGCCGTTGTAGATGTTAAATCCGAGCATCATCGGTAGTGCTGCAATACCGGATTCCTCATAGATGGGGTATGCGGCATGACAAGGTAGCATTGTGTACCTATGTGGATCAATCTCCCTGATCTTAGACTCAATCGCTGTAGCGATTTTATTAAGAAACTTCAGATAATTACTCCTCTCTTCGCTATTGTTCGGATCGAATGGTGGGCGTGGAAGAACCTCATTCATGTAGGCCCAAATGACGACAGAAGGATAGTTGTAATTTTGATAGACCATCTCTGTAACCTGCTCAATGCAGTTCTGTAAAAATGCATCGCTTTGGGTGATTGCATTGACAACCGGTATCTCGACTGACGTAAGCAAGCCTAGCTGATCGCACATCTGCATGACCACAGGGTCTTGAGGATAATGAGCAACACGCAAGAAGTTACTTCCCATGTTTTTCACTAATTTGATGTCTCTTACGTGCATCTCATCACGTAAAGCATTGCCCAAACCCAAATAATCTTGGTGACGATTGGTACCTATTAGCTTACGATACCGTCCGTTGAGAAAGAACCCTTTATCAGCATCAAATGAAAACTCTCTAATTCCCAGAGAATTGACTACACAATCGAGCAGCGTTCCTTTCTTATCGCGAAGACGGCTGTATACGGTGTATAAATAAGGGTCGTCTACGTCCCAACGCTTGGGTTTGCTTATGGTTAGGAACGACTCAAACGGTGTGTTTCTTATTCCACCTTTTACCTGTATTTTTTCGTTGGATACAGCCACTTGTTTTCCATTCGTATCGACAACTTCTGTTTCGAGTATGAGTGTTTGGTTACTCATTAAAGCATTCGATATGTATGTTTTTATACTGATTTCCGCTTGTTGATCAGTCAGTTTTTGAGTCGTGAGATATACCCCACTCGAAGCATGATGCGTAGTAGAAATGTGCGAAGGAGAGGTATAAATAAGATATACGTCACGATATATTCCGCCAAAGAAGGTGTAGTCGGCTGATAGGGGAGCTATGTCGGGATTGTGTGTATTATCTACACAAACGGTTATCTCGTTGGTACCGATTTTCACAGCTTCTGTAACGTCAAATGTAAAAGCAGCATAGCCTCCTCGATGGTTGCCGACCAATTGACCATTTACATATACATTTGTCTCTTGATTGGCACCTTCAAAGGATAGAAAGACTCTTTGGTCGGGAATCAGTGTTTCAATGGGAATTATCTTTCGATACCAACCCTTTCCGCGATAGAAACCTGGCGTTTCGTCGTCAGCGTCTTTGGTATTCCATGAATGAGGTACAGACACTGTTTCCCATTGAGAAGTGTCAAAGGTCAGCGCAGAAGCATCTTCTGGGTATATCTTGAATCGCCAGCCATCATTGATTGTCTGCTTTACACGTTGTCCATAACAGGCTATAGATCCAAACAGACATGAGATAATTATCAATACTTTAGTTATTCTATTCATTATTTTTTGTTATATACCATTTTCAAAACTTTATCAGCATACCGTTTTCCTAGGAGTAATTGACTGTCTCTTCCGAAATGGGGATCGGTTTCATCAATTAAAGGTGTGGTTCCCTCACTCGACACATAATCGGCATTGGCTATTCGGGTGGAGATGGTACGAATCATCGGATTAAAACGTGAAGCATTCTTATGCCAAGGTGCTATTTCACCGGCAATGAACGGAACAGCTTTTGCTTTGAGATCTTTACGAAGATGCGACACCATATTCGCAAGTTGATCTAAGTAGTTTTCCGGATGAGCACTATCACTTTCGCCCTGATGCCATAATATGGCACGAAGGGTTCCGTATCGTTGAGCTTCTTTACATCTACGAACAGCTTCTGCATAAAACGGAGTTTGTTTATTTCCTTTTTCCCATTCGCTTATTGAGCTGCCTCCACGTGCATTGACTACCAACAACACTTTCCGTCCCACTTGCTTTACAATTTCTTGTGAGAAAGAGTTACCTGGATTTATTTGTTGCATTGACAGCTCTTTACGGATAGTAGAGTATTGATTAAGTGGATTTACTGCCGGTACAACTTCTCCTTTTTGGTTTAGTATCCATACGTTGCTCAATGGGCGCTTGTCTTCTTCAATCATTGTGCCACGACCGGCCATGTTGGATTGTCCGATGAATAAGTATACATCGTATTCGTCAGTCTTGGTGGATTGTCCAGAGAGGCTTGTTAAGAATACGAATAGTACAAACGAAGTAAACAAAAATCTTTTTTTCATGCATTTTTTATATTAAGATATTATATCGAAAAGCCGCTAAAAGAGTTTGCGGCTTTTCTGTTTATGTTGGAGCTGGGTTTAGAGTAGATTCTCTAATTAATCCCAGCCTTTATTTTGTGGGAAGTTCTCTTTTCCCATCAAGTCAACTTGTTCCTGTGGAATTGGCCAACGTTCGTGTTTTCCTATCACGAAACTTGTCCGGCATTCAGTAAAATCTTTATCTAAACAGGGGTTTTCAGCCTTTGACTCACCATAATGAGCTTTGACCCTTTCACCCAATAAGCCGAGTCTCTTAAGTAAGGGCCAACGCACACCTTCAAAATTTAATTCACGAGCATATTCATCGACTAAAATGTCTTGTGTTAAGGGTCCCATGAATGTATCATTGCCTGCTCTTTTCCAAGTCTGATTGTAGCATCGTAGCGCATCAGGACTCATACCTCCATCACGATTCATATATGCTTCTGATGCCATGAGATAAGTCTCAGCCAATCGATATACGATCAAATCTTTGAAGCTGCTACCAAAACTAGGATTATCAATTAATGTCCACTGATCAAAGAACTTCTTAGACATGAAATGTAGCGTTTCTAAATACGTAGAACTATTTTTAGGCAATGGTACCTCTTTTCCGAAGCGGTCGGGGAAGTTTTTATCATTGTATACATATCTATGAACAAATAATTCTTTGTAGCGTGTGTCTTTTGCTTGATCATACAAGCTCAATAAATAGGTGTTTGGATAGACACGTCCCCAACCATATCCACCTTGCTCTGGTGAATCAATGCATCCTGAGACTTTGCTTAGGTGAGCTGTTGTTTGGATAGCAAGACGATGCCCTCCAAGAGGGGTGCCTGATCCGCCGCCTCCTAAGTTCTTCGAATATTGGAAACTCCATAAAACTTCGCGTGAAGTAAGTTCAGCACTATTGAAAATGTTTTCGGTCTTATTTTCCATACTATAAAGAGAACTCTGCTCGAATATATCTTCACACTCCTCAATCACTTTCGTCCAATCTTTTTCCCACATAGCTACTTGTGCGCGAACGTGTTTTGCCGTTGCTTTGGTCACTCGTCCTCTTTGCGCTGTTGACCAATCTAAATTGGTTATTGCATCGTCTAGATCGGTTGAGATTAGTGTCATCAATTCTTCTGTTGTAGCGGGCTTAAATTCTCTCTGTAAATTATCAACAGTGGTTATCTCTGTATTGATGTAAAGGCGATCAAAACGTTTCCAAAGTTCAAAATAACTACGACTACGGAAAAATTTAGCCTCACTCCAAGCTTGTAAAACACTGCTGTTTTCTAAGCCTATCTTTTCGGCTATGCTGATAATTCCATTGGCTTTTCCAATAATTCCATAATGATGTTTCCAGAATTTATTTACGTCGGGAGCACTGGTTGTAAAGCTAAGATTTAAGCGTCCGATTGCTGCAGAAACACCTCCTCTAAATATCATTAAGTCAGTGTTAAAATCACACATAGTAATAATGTATAGATTAGATCCGTCTTCGGACATTCCTCCGGAGAGTTCTCGCGCCATACTGTATAGACCCGTAACAGAGGCACTGAGTCCTTCGGGTGTAGTTAAGTAGGTATTTGTTACGCTTGTTTTAGAATCTAAATCTAATAGATTGCTGCAGGAAGCATTAAGCATGCCACAGATTATAAAGGTGTATATATATTTTTTCATAATGTACTTTGTTTTAGAATGTAACGTTGAGTCCAAATACATATTGCCTTGACTCTGGATAAGATCCGGGCGTTAGTTCTGGACTATAAGATTTAAACTTCGTAAAGGTAAACAGGTTGGTTGCAGTGGCGTACACCCTGAGCTTTTTTAAAGGAGTTTTTTGTAATAGCAACGCAGGGAAAGTATATCCCAATTGTAAAGTACGTAACCGAATGTATGAAGCATCTTGAATAGCCATGGAACTTTGGTAGGCAGCATTCGAACTATAAGCCGGACGTGGAAATTCATTGGATGGATTGGTGGGTGTCCAGTAATTTACTTTTATGCCATTTAGTTTCCCCGACAGGCTTCCACCTGCATTCGAGTCATACAAATACTGATTCTGTATCATGCGTCCAGATACTGCATACCAGTCCATGTACAGATCGAGTCCTTTCCAATTCCAAGTCGAAGATAGTGAAACGGTAAAGTCGGGATCTCTTTTGATGGGAACACGATCGTCAGAGTTGATTTTACCATCGTTGTTTATATCGCATACTCTCACCATACCCGGTTCTACTGTGCCTCCATAATCGAGGGGACTATCCGGTTGCCCATCATTGTTGCTGTCGTACGTGTTTTTTAACGTGTAAACAGGTTTTCCTGCTGCGTTTGTCGATATGTCAAAATCGTCGTATTGAAATATCCCGTCTGTTTTGTAATCGTAGTATATGTTGATCGGTTGTCCGATAATCCATCCTTGCCCTATCTGGCTTGCGGGTTTTCCATTCTCATCCAATCTGTCATCTATGCGGAGTATTTCATTTTTGTATTGACTGAAGTTGGTGGCAAGTGTCCAAGTGAAATCTTTGCTGCGAATGACTTCTCCTGTAATAGATAAATCGATACCGCTCGACTTTGTCTTACCTAGATTGTCCAGCATACTTGTATATCCAAGCGAAGCATTGATGGCACGATTTACCAAAAGATCTTTGGTTCTCGTCGTATAATATTCGATCATACCACTTAACCGTCCGTTGAAAAAGCTGAAATCAACTCCTATATTGGTTGTTGCCGATTGTTCCCACTTCAAGTTCGGATTAGAAAGATCTGATCCGGGTAGATAACCCCCTGAAAAGATATTTCCGAATTCATAGCCTACGTTATCTGCCAGTCCTAAAGTTGTGTAATTTCCAATTCCATTTTGATTTCCTACAACGCCATAACTCAAACGAAATTTCAAATTATCGATCCATCTTGTATCTCTTAAGAAAGATTCTTGATTGATACGCCACGCCAAAGCAGCTGATGGGAATGTACCCCATTTGTTCTCTTTTCCAAAGCGACTCGAACCATCACGGCGAACGGCCAGATTCAATAAATATCGGTCTAAGAGTGAATATTGTGCTCGAGCCATGAATGAAACCAAGTTGTTCTCGCTATAGGTGCGTCTGGGCTTATCTAAGAATTGTCCTTGAGAAATAAAATTCCAATCTCTATCAATAGGTAACTGATCTACTGAATACCCGATAGATTTCGACATGTTATGGTCGATAGATTGGACAGCAGTCAAAGCAAGTTGGTGCTTTTTGTTTTTGATAGGCACTTGGTAAGTCATAATATGTTCAATGACCCAATTCTGTGAACGAGATTCGTCCAACATAGCAGTAGCCCCACCTCCCGGATACTTGGAATCCTTGTAACTTCCATCCTCGGTTGTAGGAGTATAGATAGAGGTGTTCAGACGATAATTGAATCCTTTGAATGGTTTTACATCCATAAATAAGTTCAAACGGTAATTGTCTCTATTTACCTCACGTCCGAAATGCTCAGCTCGATAAAGTGGGTTGTATTGCCCTTCTGAATTGAGTTTTGCTGCATAGTTACCATCTTTATCTCGAATTTCAGATAAAGGAGAACGCGTGATAAATTCATTAAAACTGCCATCTTCTTTCTCTTCTTTTGTCATTGAATATGAAGAATTAATACCCAAACTAAACCATTTTGAAATCTCAAAATCAACATTAAACCTTAATGCTATTTTTCGATAACTGGAGCCTATTTTAACAAGTCCTTGTTGGTCGAAATAATTAACTCCTCCGGCAAATTTAATTTTCTCTGCTCCTCCTCGTACGCTTATGTCATGATTCTGATATAAAGCATCTCTTAGCATTTCTTTCTCCCAGTCAATGTAATTGCCACTTTCCCATACCCTTAGCATTACGTCATCTCCTAGAGCATCAGCTATTGATAATTCATTGGCATCGGTTAAGCCCTTATCGTGTGCTTTGGCTTCGCGGCGAAGCTGTACGAATTCTTCGGGCGAATAGAAATCAAAATTACGCCATAGTGATTGAACACCTACGTAGCCATTATAACTTACTTCTGCCTTTCCGGCTTTGCCACGTTTGGTGGTTACCAAAATAACACCATCGCTTGCACGTGCTCCATAAATAGATTGGGAGGCTGCGTCTTTTAGTATTTCTACCGATTCAATATCATTAGCACTTAGCATGCTAAATTCACTAGCACCCGACGGAGAACCGTCGATGATATATAAAGGTGTATTGGTTGCACTGATTGAACGAGAACCGCGGATCGTGATATTGGGTGTAGAGCCTGGTCGCCCGGAGGAACTCGTCACATTAACGCCTGCGGCGCGTCCGCGCAGCATATCAGCAACATTGCCTGATGGAAAGGTTTTCATTTCATCGGCTTTAACCGAAGCAACTGATGTTGCTACATCGCTCTTACGCTGAACACCATATCCTACTACTACCAATTCGTCCAATGTTTGTGCTGATTCCATCAACTTTACATTGATTACTGTTTTAGATGCTACCGGTATTTTCTGTTCGGCATATCCGATACTTGAAAATACAAGTGTCGATTTGGGAGATACATTTAGTGAATATTTCCCGTCTATATCTGTTATCGTTCCATTGGAAGTGCCCAATACCCTGATGGTAACTCCGGGTAATGGACCACTTTCTTCAGTTACGATACCAGACACTTTTACTTCTTGAGCACATACTTGCCAAGAGATGAGAAGCACCGATACTAGTGCAATCCATTTAATAGTCATGTTCTTCATTCGTTTCTTTTATTAGATTATTATTACGCTAACATATCCGATTCATGTCGCAAAGTTCTTAAAAAGGAGTGTTCAGCGATAATAAAAACGTACGTAAAAAAACGAAAAAAGTACAATAAATTGATTTTAAACATAGTTAAGTCGTTTATAATCAGTTGTATTATTGATTTCTTCGATAAGAGGCCGGTGTTATTCCATACGCATTTTTGAAGCATTTAATAAAATAACTTGCATTCGAAAATCCATAATTCAGAGCAATATCTGCAATAAGTGCTTGCGGGTCATTTTTTAATTTTTCAGCAGCTTTCTGTATTCTCATTGATAGAATGAAGTCGTTGGGAGTTTGTCCCGTTAATCCTTTTATCTTAGTAAAGAGCAAGGTGCGGCTCATGCATAATTCTCTGGCAAAAGTCGCCACATCAAAATCAGCATTATCTATATAAGACTCTACGATTGCAGTGGCATCCATCAATAGTTTTTTGTCGATGGGGTGGAGCGGAAGTTCATTAACGATCGATTCGCCATTAAGCTTAAATTTCTGCTGAAGTAGTTTGCGTGTAGTGATGATGTTATGACATCTTGCTACTAATATCTTAATATTGAAAGGTTTTGATATATAGTCGTCAGCCCCTGTATGCAATCCTTCTAACATATATTCTTCTGTATTGCGGGCTGTCAGTAATACAATGGGAATATGACTGGTTTCCAAGTTGTTTTTTAAAGTTTCACACATTTCCAGACCCGACATAATGGGCATCATGATGTCACTCAAGATGAGTTGTGGTTGCAACGAACAAGCTATATTCACTCCATCGCGGCCGTTGGTTGCTTTATATACATCGTAAATAGGTTCAAATATTCGTACCAGTATTTCTAACATTTCCGAATTGTCTTCAATCAATAATATTTTGATTTCTTTATTTGGTGGTACCATTTCAGAAATTTCTTGAGATTCAATGAGATATAAGTTAGATAACTGCTTACTTTCAGGTAATTCAGTGACAGCCTCTGCGTTTGATTCTCGATGAAGAGTGACGATAAATGAAGTTACACCACCAACTTCACTTTCTACGCTGATGCTACCTCGATGCTGTTCTATAATCTCTTTTGAGAGGGAGAGCCCAATACCCGATCCCTTAATAGCTGTTCGAGTCGTTGTTGTATGATCCTGCCAGAATCTCTCGAACACATGTACTAGCTTTTCTTTTTCAATCCCATGCCCCCAGTTGTTGACCGAGATTACTATATCATAATCTCCTTTTTCGCATAAATCAACAGTTATTCGGTTACCCGGTTGAGTGAATTTAAATGCATTTGATAATAAATTATAAAAAACTTTTTCAATCTGAATTTTGTCAATATATAAATCAGCTTGTTCGAGCGTTGAAGAAAAATGAAGTGCTATTTTTTTTAATTTAGCATAGCTATAAAACGAGCAGCAAACTTCATTAATCACTGCAACAATGTTTTCTTTGGTGATTGTTAAGTTCAGAAAACCCTGATCCTGTTTACGAATATCGATTACTTCATCCACTAAATTATTCATGCGATGTGAGTTTTTATACACATCAATTATCTTATTATAAACTTCTGGAGCAATATCTTTATGCATTAGCAACATTTCAAGTTGGCTTGAAATTAAAGTTAAGGGCGTTCTAAATTCATGTGATATGTTGGTGAAAAAACGTAACTTAGACTGGTTTGCATTTTCTATATATTCCTTTTCCCTTTTCTCGTTCATCAGAGATTGCCTTAGGTTTTTTCGTATCCAATATACGCGGATGAAATACCACAAAATAAAAATTAATGAACATGCTACAACCATTTTGAACCAATTTCTTTCATAAATGGGTGCTTCGACAATAAGCTCAAATGGAATCGAGTAAATGTTTGCTTGATTTGTCTGAGATTGATCTCCTCTTACACGAAACAGGTAGTGTCCGGGATGAAGATTTGTATAGGTGATCATCGTATTGTCACCTGCTTTGATGAATTCCTGATCAAAGCCTTCGAGCTGATACTCCCAACCAATATTGGAGGTGTTGTTTAGCAGATTGCTGGTTATCTCAAAAGTAACAGAGGAATACTGTGGAGGGAGTCTCAAATGATGCTGATATAGTGTTGTTGCTGTCATCAGGTTTAATGAATCAAGAGGCTGTAGCTCTCTGTTGTCGACTAAAATTCGCTTTATGAATATATTATAATCAATGGGCTTTTTATTCAGTTTTTCTTGTGTTATGGCGACTACTCCTGCCAAACCTGCAACATAGATTTTGTGATTGGAGGAGATGTAAAGTCCACCGTCGTTTACGTTATCTAAGGGGAAGTCACTTTGTGGACTATAGTTTTCAAAAGTGGTGGTCAGCGGATTGAATTTGGAGAGGCCACCATTAGTTCCCACATATATAGTACCATCCATCGGACTTTCGGCCAAGTTGGTTATGAAGCTATTTTCCAGTCTCTGCTTGCTTCCATAACCAATGAAGCGATTTGTCTTTTTATTAAAAAGATAGATACCCGACCCTGTGGATCCTAGCCAGATACGTCCTTTGGTATCACACAGTATGTGATTGATATTATGTTGGGCATTGCTTTGCGAAATTTGAGAGAAAGAGTAGCTCTTGGTCAATGAATGTTTCAACTCAATACGAGTAGATCGAAAGAGGTTGTGACCCATAAGTCGCCTTCTTTGTCAAAAGTCATATTCCACACTTGCGATATTTGCTTTGGAGTTGGTGAACAATATTTGAAGGGATGTAATGTTAGCTCTTTTTTGTCTAATATAAGAAGTCCATCTTTGGATGCGAGCAGTAAAGAGTCTCGTCCCTCAAATTCGATGATCTTCACTATATTATAAGCCTTGCCCACTTGCTTTCCCTGTGTGTCTACTACCTCCTCCGAAATATAATCGACTTGTCCGGTCTGTAGATTGATCCGGCTGAGACCTTGGTAGAGAGAAGCTACCCACAAAGTATGTTGTTTCGCTTCATAATAGAGTGATTTTACTGTTTTTAGAGGTTGTTCTTTTCTATATTCTTGTTCAAAAGTGGAAAACTCTTTCTTTACATTATCGTAAAAGTATAGTCCCTTTCCTTCACTTCCGAACCAGATTCTTCCTTGATTATCTTCTGTTATCGAACTGATTATTCTTGAGTTCAAGTGTCCGCTCACAGCGGTAGAAGGGCGATAAAAATGATACATATCATTTGCTATGTTATAATACTGTATACCTTGATAAAACGTTCCAAGCCACAATGTGCCCGAACGGTCATAAAACATAGAAACGATTGAACGTACGTCATTCGCCTCTATATTTAAGTCATATTGATAGTCTGTGAATATGCCACTTACCAAATTTAATGTTTGTAAACCGGCTAAGGTTCCGATATATAATAAGCTGTCATTGGCCTGAATAACATGACGTACATTATCGTGATTAATACTATTTGCCGCTACTTTGCTATGTCTGTAATCTGTTCTATGCCCATCGATATCCAATCTAGTTAGCCCTCGGTTACGTGTGGCTATCCAAAGGCATCCACAGCGATCTTCCATGATGGAGAAAATGGCACCTATGTTGACTTGTTGAAGCACCTTTCCTGCTCGGCTGAGGCGGAAGATACCTTGATTGGATGTGCCTACTGCAATTGATTGATCGTGACAAATGATTAAGCTGTTGATTATAATGTCTTTATCTTCTTTGGACTGCATGCTTCCAAACGAGAAGAATAACTCCGGTTTCTGTTTCGCATTTCTGTATCGGTATATCTCTTTGTCTGTGGCAACCCAAAGGGATCCATCTGCATAGCACATGGCACTCACTTTTCCTTCCGTTAAGGTAGTAAACTGATCAAGTCGCATATCGTATATTGTGATACTTTGCAGACTTCTGATGAAAAGTAGTCCTGTCTTATCGCCACAAATCTGCCTGATATTATTGACATTGATTGAAAAAGGATTAGTATTATCGGGCTTAAATATGTCAAATTTGCGTCCATCAAATCGATTAAGCCCATCTTGTGTGCCAATCCATAGGAAACCGAATTCGTCTTGATAAAAGCAATTAACTGTTTGATGTGACAACCCTTGCCTGACACTCTTAAATCGCATGTTGATGTCTTTGGTAACATTCATCGCGTTACAAAATAATCCGTAATATAGATAAAACAAAAATAGAATATAGGTCTTCATCTTATTGGAAAATTGTTTTTTTATCAAGTATTCTTTCACAAAAGTAGGCTAATTTTACAGAAAACTTTTGAAATAAATTGATTTTTAGCAAATTTTCTTACTCTTATTTTATCTTTTAGGGCTAGAATAGATGATTGGCGATATGAATAAAATTAATATGAATGATAGTTATATAATGCTGTATGATTTTACTATTTTGATATGGATAAATAGTTGTATTTTTGTTCGAAACTAATACGAAATACTCTTATGAAGAAGTGGATTGTTTATTTATTGCTTTTGGCAGGAAGTGCACAAGCATTGGCGCAAAAAGAATCGAGTGATAACAGCATATCGGCTAATAAGAATAAGCCCGAGCGCGAAGAGTGGTTGAGAGACCTTGGCTTTGGGCTGTTTCTTCATTGGAGTCTGGATAGTCAGTTGGGAGTTGTTATCGGACATACATTGGTGGGAGCATCAGATGATTATACTCATCGATTTATCAAAGAACTTCCTCAAACGTTTGATCCTTATAAATTTGATGGTTACCGTATAGCGGTTCAGGCCAAATTGGCAGGGGCTAAATACATTTGTCTGACCACGAAACATCATTCCGGTTTCTGTATGTGGGATACGAAGACAACCGATTTTAAAATAACAAATACCCCTTATGGGAAAGATTTGTTGAGAGAGTTTGTCGATGGTGCGCGTAAGGCCGGATTGGCTGTCGGTCTTTATTATTCCCCGGAAGATTTTAAGTTTTTATATGATCACGACATGAGTGTGCAAAGAGGGGGACTTGTCTTTACCGACGAGATACAAGAAAAATACAATGACCTGATTCGCCGCCAGACTCGAGAGCTTTTTACCGAGTATGGCGATATAGACATGTTTTTCGTCGATGGTGCACCTAAAGCACCCGCTCTGATCGAAGCTTGGCGACTGCAACCCAATGTTGTTGTCACTCGTGGTGCAGTGAGTACACCCGAACAAACGATACCCGGAGCAGTTAATGATAAGTTATGGGAGTCTTGTTTGACGATGGGCACACAATGGCAATATAAACCAACGCACGATGAACTCAAATCGGCTACACGTATCATTGAAATTCTAGTGGAAACTCGAGCCAAAGGAGGTAATCTATTGTTGAATGTTGGTCCTAAGCCCGACGGTGTTATTGCAGATCCGGAAGAACGTAATTTGACCGAATTGTCTGCTTGGCATTTTATCAATCAAGAAGCTATTCACAATGTGCGTCCCTGGATTGTGCCTCATGAAGAGAATATCTGGTATACCGCATCAAAAGATCAAAAGACTGTTTATGCAGTTATTTTTGGTATTCCAGATTGGGTTAGAGGTGATCGCAAAGAGTTTGTTCTTGCCTCAGTGAAAGCTACCTTACAGACTCGTATCAGTGTGTTGGGGCAAAACGATAAAGTGGTGGAGTATGCGAATCAAGTCGATGCCAAATCTCGTTTTAGTCAGCAGAAAGATGGGTTACACATATCAGTAGTTCGTGCCCAACGTATTTATAATAATAACAAATGGCCTAATCCTATTACGGTTAAGTTGGAACATATAGAACCGGCTCTGAATCCGCCTACGTTTTTAACAGTCAAATCATTGACTCAAACGGGTAAAACCACATTGGTCGGCAATGTGATTGATCTTGGTAATACAAATTTGTTAAACGTAGCATTCGAATGGAGAATATATGCAGGCTTTGTTGAGAATCTGAATGAGACCGATTGGAAGAGAACCCATTGGATGAGCGTAAATAAAGCGGGAGAATATAAAATAGATCTGCCCGATCTTCCTAAAGGAATAACGTACGAATTCAGAACTGTTGTCGCTCACCCATCAATGACTCTGTTTGGTGAGAAGATGCAATTTACAAGTCGATAGTGCATACCTGTGATTTATGGCCATCTATCACAAAGAGCTTGCATCGAAGGAAATAAGGCATCTGCACCTGCATCTAATAATACCTGATCATCTAATGGGCCTGTATTTACGGCGATAGTGAAGATACCGGCAGCAACTGCAGCTTGTATTCCAAGCGGTGCATTTTCGATCACAATGGCTTCATCCGCATTTAATCCGCCTTTTTGCAGTGCCATTAAATAGGGTTCGGGATTGGGTTTGCCATGTTTTACGTCGAAGGCAGTTACCATTAGCTCTCGACGAAACATGCCGGGGAAGTTCTCTTCTAATCGATCCAACAGAGAAGCCTGTCCCGAACCGGTTACTACCATTGGTAGTAGTCCTGCTGCTTTTACTTTTTGCAAGAGTTCCCAAGCACCCGGCATGCGTGTCGCTTCCGGATACGTATTGAATTCTCTACTTTTCTCTTTGTAGATGCTTTTAATCTCTTCGGGTGTAGCGTCGCGTCCCAATTGGCGTTGACAGATAAGATTGATTGTACCCGATCCGGTACGTCCTTCGTGCAGGTAAGCTTCTTCGCGGCTTAGGTTAAGTCCGTGTGCATGCATCACTTTGTGCCAAGAATTGGCGTGGTAGGGCATCGAATCGAAAAGTACGCCATCCATATCAAAGAGGACAGCTTTCAATTTGAAATTCTGTTGAATCATTCTATTGCTTATTGATTTTGGAGCACAAAGTTACTCTTTTTTTGCTAATTAGAATATAATATGTATTTTTGCCTCGACAAACTCATAATACATGAAAAAAATAGTTTCACTTTTATTTAGCTTATTACTCTTGGCGGCATGTTCAAATAACGGTCTAAGCCCGGTAATAACCGTTACTAGCCTGTATGTGAATGATGATACAATCGATTATGCACAGACTCTTGGGTCGATGCCTTCTTTGGTTGTGGGCGATGAGGTAAATGTTACGTTGGATCTCAATGGTAATGGTGCCGAATTAAAAACGTTTCAAGTGAATCGTACCGCAGAAATAAAGTTGGATTCTTTGGGTTACGAAAAAAGGGAAGTAACTTCGGAAATTGATTTTACAGATGTCGAGGGTGGGCGCTTGCGTTTTGTTGATGGAGTCAATGATACCCATTTGTTGGTAAAGGCAAAAGTCGTTTCGACAACCGAGAAAGAAACTAAACTATCTTTTTACCTCTCTTCAAAAGCAGAGACTAATGCAGCTCAGTATGATTTGGTGCTGAAGACGGGGGTGTAATCGCTGTTATAGCCGTATTGAATAAAAAAAGCCGGGCAAGACTTCAAAGTAAAGTCTCGCCCGGCTTTTTTTATTCAATATTCTTTTTAGTCCTTTTAAAGTCTTGCGCGGATCGCTTTCGAGTCTTCTTCGTATCCGGGTTTGTCAAGTAAGGCAAACATATTTTTCTTATAAGCCTCTACTCCCGGTTGATTGAACGGATTTACATCCAGAATATAACCGCTGATACCACAAGCTATTTCGAAGAAATAAAGTAGCTGACCGATATTATATTCGTTTAATTCGGGAACAACCAGACGGATATTAGGAACACCACCATCTACATGAGCCAGTTGAGTACCTAATTCGGCCATCTTATTCACTTCGTCTACCCGTTTGCCGGCAAGGAAGTTGAGTCCGTCAAGGTTGGCTTCATCTGCAGGAACTTCGAGCGTATGGTTCACCTTTTCTACCGAGATTACGGTTTCGAAGATGATGCGTTCGCCCTCTTGGATCCATTGTCCCATCGAGTGAAGATCGGTCGAGAAATCGACAGCAGCAGGGAAGATTCCTTTGTTGTCTTTTCCTTCAGACTCACCGTATAATTGTTTCCACCATTCGCTTACATAGTGCAATTTGGGGTTGTAGTTGACCAAGATTTCAATCTTCTTTCCGCTCTTATAAAGTTCATTGCGTGTAGCAGCATAGATAGCAGCTTGGTTTTGGGCAAAAGGAACATCCTTGCCACAAGCTTTCTCCATATCGGCTGCACCTGCTACCAATTGCTCAATATCAAAACCTGCAACGGCAATAGGCAGCAAACCTACCGGAGTGAGTACGGAGAAGCGTCCGCCTACGTTGTCGGGGATGATGAATGATTTGTATCCTTCTTTATCGGCAGTAACACGCGCTGCACCTTTCTTAGCATCGGTGATGGCAACAATTACCTTGCGAGCCATCTCTTTGCCACGTTGCTCTTCGCATTGCTTTTTCAGCAGGCGGAAGGCCAAAGCTGTTTCGGTAGTAGTACCCGATTTAGAGATATTTAGTACACCGAATTTTTTATCTTTTAAGAATGTAGTCAGTTCGTACAGGTAATCTTCGCCGATATTATGTCCGGCATAGATAATGGTTGGAGCTGTTTTTTCCTTTTGCAACCAAGTGAAGCTGTTCGATAAGGCTTCTACAACAGCGCGGGTTCCCAAATAACTTCCACCAATACCTGCTACAACCACTACTTCACAATTATCTCTCAACACTTGTGCAGTAGCTTTCAAGTCGGCCAGATGTTCGGCAGTGATCGATGAGGGCAGGTGCAACCATCCTAAAAAGTCGTTGCCTTTGCCTGTACCATTTTCCAATGCTTCTTGTGCAGCTTTTACTTGGGCTTCATAGCCGAAAACGGACTCTTTGGAGATAAATCCAAAGGTTTTTTCAATGTTTAAACTAATCATATCTTTTTACTTTGTTTAAAGGGGTTTTAAAGTTGGGTTACCTGAATGAATCTGTGAGTAGCTTGATTTCAATCATCGGCGATATGCGCTCATAGAGGATGTTGTAAACAGCGTCGAGTATAGGCATGTTGACATGATAATGCTTGTTGATTTCTTTGATACACTTGGTGCCATAGTAACCTTCGGCTATCATTTCCATCTCAATTTGTGCACTCTTCACGGAGTATCCCTTGCCGATCATCGTACCGAATGTACGGTTACGGCTGAAGTTGGAATAGCCCGTAACCAAGAGGTCGCCCAAATAAACAGATTCGTTGATGTTTCTGTTTAGCGGATATACTGTATCTAAGAAGCGGCTCATTTCCTGAATGGCATTCGAGATCAGTACCGATTGAAAGTTATCGCCATATTTCAACCCGCTACAGATACCTGCGGCAATGGCATATACGTTCTTTAATACAGAGCTATATTCGATACCTATCACATCGTCGCTGATGGAGGTTTTAATATAACTGCTTCCTAACCGGTGGGCGAAGATGCGCGCTTTATCCGTATCGGGGCAAGCCAGTGTAAGATATGAGAGGCGTTCGAGAGCAACCTCTTCTGCATGGCAAGGACCTGCCAGAACGGCAATATTCTGGGGTGGAACACCGTACTCTTTCGTGAAGTATTCCGATACGATAATATTGTCGTCGGGTACGATTCCTTTGATAGCAGTAATAATGAACTTATCCTTTATCTTTGTTTTCAGCTTTTTCAGGTGAACTTTCAAGTAAGGAGATGGGGTGACAAAGACAAGCGTATCACTCTCCTTGACAATATCGTTGATATTGGAGCTGAAATTGATACGTTTTATGTCGAACTTAACGCCTGTCAGATAGGCCGGGTTGTGGCCCAATCTCTTGAAGTCGGCAATACGGTCGTCGCGACGCATGTACCAGTTGATGGACTCTTCTTGAGCCAAGAACATTTTGGCAATGGCTGTGGCCCAGCTTCCGCCGCCCATTATCGCTATCTTACCGGGTAATTTCATATTGTAATGAATAATAATAATGAAAGAGTGAAGAATGACTCTTCACTCTTTTTATTCTTAATTTAAACGTTTCACCCACTCAGTCACATCATTTACTGACGGAGCGGTTAATTCCAATTTGTACTTCTTATTGATACCACAGATATCCTGGTGGAACTTCTGCGGATTCACCTCTTTTAAGTCCGATACCATGTTGTATCCGGCTTTCTGAATAGCCGGTACCCACTCTTCGGGGATGCCTATCTCCATGTATTTGGCTGCTGCATCTCTTTTGATTGTCTTTTCGGGACGCATCTGAGGGAAGAACAATACCTCCTGAATGGCTGTTTGTCCGGTCATCAGCATCACAAGGCGGTCCATACCGATACCCATACCCGATGTAGGAGGCATACCATACTCCAAGGCGCGTACAAAATCCATATCGATAAACATGGCTTCGTCATCTCCCTTTTCGCTTAGCTTAAGCTGCTCTTGGAAACGCTCCAGCTGATCGATTGGGTCGTTCAACTCCGAATAAGCATTGCAAAGCTCTTTTCCGTTGACCATAAGCTCGAAGCGTTCTGTCAGTTCGGGGTTTTCGCGGTGTTTCTTGGTTAGCGGAGACATCTCTTTGGGGTAGTCGGTGATGAAGGTTGGCTGAATGTAATTGCCTTCGCAGAACTCGCCGAATATTTCATCGATCAGCTTGCCTTTGCCCATGGTTTCGTTGATGTCCATGTTAAGTTGCTTGCATACCTCGCGAATCTCTTCTTCGCTCTTTCCTGTTAGATCGTGACCGGTAAAGTCCTTGATCGCTCCCAGCATGGTAACACGCTTGAAGGGTGCTTTGAAATTGATCAGTTTATCACCTACGGTTACCTCTGTGGTTCCATTCACATCGAGACAGATCTTTTCGATCATCTTTTCGGTGAACTCCATCATCCAGTTGTAGTCTTTGTACGATACATAGATCTCCATACAGGTAAACTCGGGGTTGTGCGTGCGGTCCATTCCTTCGTTACGGAAGTTTTTCGAGAACTCGTATACCCCTTCAAAGCCACCGACGATAAGACGCTTCAGGTACAGCTCATCTGCGATACGCAGGTACAGCGGAATATCAAGCGCATTGTGGTGTGTGATGAACGGACGTGCCGATGCACCACCGGGGATGGCTTGCAGGATGGGTGTCTCTACTTCCATGTAATTCTGTGCGTTGAAATATTCACGCATGGAAGAGTACACTTTATTTCGTTTGATGAAAATATCTTTGATACCTTCGTTTACAGCCAGGTCGACGTAGCGTTGGCGATAACGCATTTCGGGATCTTCGAAGGAGTCGTATGCTACACCGTCTTTATACTTTACGATAGGAAGCGGCTTGATCGATTTGGCCAGTACCGTGAGCTTTTGTGCATGGATACTGATTTCGCCCATTTGTGTGCGAAATACAAAACCTTCGATACCGATAAAGTCGCCTAAGTCGAGCAGGCGTTTAAACACAGTGTTGTACATCTCTTTGTCTTCTCCCGGACAAATATCGTCGCGAGTGATATAGACTTGTATACGTCCTTTTGAATCTTGCAATTCAACAAAAGACGCTTTACCCATAACACGTCTGCTCATGATGCGTCCGGCAATGGAAACAGGACGTGGCGCTTCGTCGTCTTTGAATTCCTGTTTTATATCGGTAGAGAAAGCATTGGTTACATACTCTGCTGCGGGATAGGGATCAATGCCCATCGCGCGAAGTTCATTCAGACTGTTGCGTCGGATGATTTCCTGTTCACTTAGTTCTAATAGGTTCATTTCGTTACGTATTAACTCAATATTTGGAGGCAAAAATACGAAACATTTTTCATATAACGGCATGAACGGGCTTCTAATTAATCAAAGAAGCCTTCCATGGGCTTGTCCAAATGCGAAAAAAAGAGTACTTTTGCACCCTTAAAACATTCAGTATGACAGGACAAAAAACGCCCACTGCGCTGGGAACAGAGCCCATTAGAAAGCTTTTGATGCAGTATGCCATTCCGGCAATTATCGCTATGACGGCATCGTCTTTGTATAATATGGTTGACAGCATTTTTATTGGGCACGGTGTAGGGCGCATGGCTATTTCGGGGTTGGCACTCACTTTCCCGTTGATGAACCTGGCAGCAGCATTCGGATCATTGGTTGGTGTAGGAGCCGCCACATTGGTATCGGTCAAACTGGGGCAGCGCGATTATGATACGGCTCAGCGCGTGCTGGGCAATGTGTTGATCTTAAACCTTATTATCGGGCTGGCTTTTACCATACCTACTCTTATCTTTCTGGACCCCATTCTTTACTTCTTCGGAGGTAGTGACGAGACGGTTGGCTATGCCCGCGATTACATGCAGATTATTCTGTTAGGCAATGTGATTACGCATATTTATTTGGGGCTCAATGCAGTGCTTCGCTCGGCCGGCCATCCTCAGAAGGCGATGATTGCCACGATTGCGACCGTGCTTATCAATACGGCACTCGATCCGCTCTTTATCTTCGGCTTCGGTTGGGGCATTCGTGGGGCGGCCATTGCCACGATTGTGGCACAGGTCATTGCTTTGACGTGGCAATTTAAATTGTTTAGTAACAAAGACGAACTGCTACACTTTCACCGTGGCATCTTCCGGCTGAAACGTAAGATCGTAACGGCTTCGCTGGCCATCGGCATGGCTCCTTTTTTAATGAATCTGGCCTCCTGCTTTATTGTCATTTTAATCAATCAAGGGCTCAAACGTCATGGAGGCGATTTGGCCATCGGAGCCTTTGGTATTGTTAACCGGTTGGTCTTTCTCTTCATTATGATTGTGATGGGCATTAATCAAGGTATGCAACCCATAGCCGGTTATAACTTCGGTGCACGTCACTACGACCGTGTTACTCAAACACTGAAGCTAACCATTTGTGCGGCTACGGTGGTTACTACGATTGGTTTCCTGATGGGGATATTCGTGCCCGACTGGGCTGTTTCTATTTTTACGTCCGATAGTGAGCTGATAGCCTTGGCATCCGAAGGGTTGCAGATCGTTGTACTGTTTTTCCCCATTGTCGGCTTTCAGATGGTTGCTTCCAACTTCTTTCAAAGCATCGGTATGGCAGGTAAGGCTATTTTCCTATCGCTTACCCGGCAGATGTTGTTGTTGATTCCCTGTTTGTTTATTCTTCCCCGTTTTTATGGTCAAACGGGGGTATGGGTTAGTATGCCTGTATCCGATTTGGCGGCGAGTTTGATTTCGGCAGCCATGTTGTGGTGGCAGTTTCGAAGCTTCAAAAAGATGAGTGCAAAATAAGATAAGTGATCGGCGTAAATTATTGATTATCATAGCTTATAAAGAATACGTATTCTTGGGTGCCAAGAGTACGTATTTAACGTACTGTTAATTAGTATATGAATGCTCCATTGAGTACGTACTCTTAAGAGCAAGCTTATTTTATTCCTGCCCGTATCTAAAACTTACCAATTGATAATTTCTTCTGTTTTCTTATCTCCCTTCTCAGAAATAATCCGTATGTTTGCTTTTTAACCAATTAACAGCAACGTACTATGAGTACTAATTATGTGATAAACATCGGCCGTCAACTAGGAAGTGGCGGCAAGGAAATAGGAGAGAAGCTGGCCTCTCGCATGGGGATAGGCTTTTATGATAAAGAACTGATCAATCTGGCATCCGAAGAGAGCGGACTGTGTAGGGAGTTCTTTGAGAAAGCCGACGAAAAAGCTTCTCAAAGTATCATCGGCGGATTGTTTGGGATGCGGTTCCCCTTCATCAGTGACAGTTCTATCCCCTACACCAATTGCCTGAGCAATGATGCACTTTTCAAAATTCAAAGCGACGTGATACGCCGGCTTGCATCCGAGCGGTCTTGCTTGTTTGTAGGGCGTTGCGCCGACTATATTCTTCGGGAACATCCGCGTTGCGTAAACATCTTTATCTCATCCTCTCCACAAGAACGCATGGCGCGTCTTTGTCGCATTCACTCCATTGCCGAAGAAGAGGCGGAGGAGATGATGAATAAGTCCGATAAGAAACGTTCCGAATACTACAACTATTATAGCTACAAAACTTGGGGAGCCGCTTCCACTTATCACCTTTGTGTCGACTCATCTGCATTGGGTATCGAAGCAACGGTTTTGTTTCTAGAAGAGTTTGTGGCTAAAAAGCTAAAACTATAAACTCTTTTTCATCTGCCTGCTATTTAATACCTTAAATCCGCAGTCATATTATTTTCAGAGAATCCAAACACTTGAGGATGAATAACATCCTCAAGGTTTGGTTATGTCACAAGATTCACCTAAATTAGTGCTACCAAACAAACCATAAAGGTACTTGTGCATATGACAACAAAAATAGCCATAAAATCAGATAATATCACTCCTTTTGGGGGTATATTTTACGCAATGGATGAATTTTCTCGTTTAGGACTGAATTCCGTGATCGATAAATCTTTAGGATTACGTTCTTCCTACGCCGGTTACCAATATAGCGAAATTATTTCGAGCCTATTTTGGATCTACTATTGCGGCGGTGACCACATCGAAGATATCGGCAAACACCTTGGCAAACATCTTGAATTACGCCCGGATACTGAAATCCCCAGTCCGGATACTTTATTGAGAGGCATAAAAGAACTCGCAGAATTGGATATCCACTATACTTCCCAAAAAGGAGCAAGCTATGCTTTCAATAAGGCGGAACAGCTTAATAGTTTGATGCTCGATATGCTCCTTCAAACAGAACAACTCAAGCCAAACACGCTTTATAACTTGGACTTCGACCACCAGTTTATTCCCACAGAAAAGTATGACACTCAGTATTCTTACAAGAAAAAACGTGGTTATTTCCCCGGCACGGCAACTATTGGTGGTAACATTGTTGGTGTGGAAAATCGGGCCGCAAACGCAAATGTCCGTTTTCGTCAAGCGGATACGCTCCAACGGACTTTTCGTCGTTTGGCCGATAGGGGAATATTCATAGACCGTTGCCGGATGGACTGTGGTTCTTATTCGGAAGAGATTATCCGTATGACACATGGCTACTGCAACAAGTTCTACATACGAGCCGGCAAATGTCAGTCTCTGTATGAAGAAATGACGAAAATCACAGATTGGAAAAAAGAAGAAATCAACTTCGAGAATTATGAAGTGACCTCCATACCTTTTACTTCCTTTTTGCAAGAAGAAAACTACCGACTTGTTATTCAAAGGCAAAAGCGTAAGGACAACCAATTGGACCTATTTGATGGTGAATACACCTATCGGTGCATCTTAACCAATGACCATGAAAGTTCTGAAAAAGACATTGTACTCTTCTACAATGCTCGTGGAGCCTGTGAAAGAACATTCGACATGATGAATAACGATTTCGGGTGGAGTCATCTTCCCTGTTCATTCCTCAAAGAGAATACAGTATTCCTGCTACTTACAGCCATGGCTAAAAACTTTTATGCTTACCTTATTGAGAAGGTTGCAGCCGTGTTTGAAGATATTGAACCGGTAAGCCGAGTCAAACGATTTATCTTTCGATTCATTACAGTTCCTGCGAAATGGGTAAAGACAGGCAGACAATGGGTACTCAATATTTATTCCGACAAACCATACAAGTTGCTTTGGAGTCCGTAAAAACAACTTTTCGTGGGATTACTTATGCCTTCAGCTAACTGGGGAAAGGGGAAGCTATGCCCTATAACCTGAAATCAAGGAGAAAAGCAGGGGGAAAAGCTACGAGTAGGAACTATTAGGTGAATTAAATCGCTATTTGAATCAGTTATAAATTAGCTGCGGATGAGGTAATAAATGCTTCAGTAACAACAAGACAGCCTACAGTGCGAATTTTCCCTAAAAAAAGTACCTTGTTTAAAGGAATTAAGTATCTTTGCATGTCTTAATGAAACATTTAGAAAGAGATATAAAATAATGATAGTTATTAATCTTATTTTAAAAATTAGAATAAACTATGGCAGACAGTAAAGAAAAGCTCTTCTCGGACTTCTCTCCCGTATCCACCGAAAAATGGATGGAGAAAGTAACAGCCGACCTCAAAGGCGCTGATTATGAGAAGAAACTCGTTTGGAAAACGAACGAAGGGTTCAAGGTTAAACCGTTCTACCGAATGGAAGACTTGGAGGGATTAAAAACAACCGATGCGCTTCCGGGCGAGTTTCCTTATCTGAGAGGAACAAAGAAGGATAGCAATGCATGGTTGGTTCGTCAGGAAATAAAGGTAGCATGCCCCAAGGAAGCCAATGAAAAAGCATTGGATATTCTCAACAAAGGCATCGACTCTCTTTCTTTCCATATTAAATCCGCCGATTTAAGTGCCGAATACATCGAAACATTGCTTAACGGTATTTGTGCAGAGTGTGTCGAATTGAACTTCTCTACTTGTCAAGGACATGTGGTGCAGTTGGCAGAGAACCTGGTAGCTTACTTCCAGAAGAAAGACTACGATGTGAAGAAACTGCAAGGTTCGATCAACTTTGACTTCCTCAACAAAATGTTGACGAAGGGCAAAGAAAAAGGAGACATGGTACAGACAGCCAAAGCACTGATCGAAGCCATTCAGCCTCTTCCTTTTTACCGTGTGCTGAACGTGACAGCCTTGTCGCTCAACAATGCAGGTGCCTATATTTCGCAAGAACTGGGTTACGCATTGGCTTGGGGTAACGAATACATGAACCAACTTACCGAAGCCGGTATTCCTGCTGCCGTAGTAGCAAAGAAGATCAAATTCAACTTCGGTATCAGCTCTAACTACTTCCTCGAAATTGCTAAATTCCGTGCGGCTCGTATGTTGTGGGCCAACATCGTAGCCTCTTACCAACCCGAATGCTTGCGCGATTGCGATAACAAGGGTGCCAACGGCGAATGTCGTTGCGCGGCTAAGATGAAAGTACATGCAGAGACTTCTACCTTTAATATGACGCTGTTCGATGCACATGTGAATTTGCTCCGTACACAAACAGAAGCTATGAGTGCTGCACTGGCAGGTGTCGACTCAATGACGGTTACTCCGTTTGATGTTACGTATCAGACAGCCGACGATTTCTCTGAACGTATGGCTCGCAATCAACAACTCTTATTGAAAGAGGAAGCTCATTTCGATAAAGTGGTAGATCCCGCTGCCGGTTCGTATTATGTAGAGAACCTCACTGCTGCCATCGCTAAGCAAGCTTGGGAACTGTTCCTTTCGGTCGAAGAAGAGGGTGGTTTCTATGCTGCTGTAAAAGCAGGCAAGGTGCAGGCTGCTGTGAACGAAAGCAACAAAGCTCGTCACAAAGCAGTGGCTCAACGCCGCGAAGTGCTATTGGGTACTAACCAGTTCCCCAACTTCAACGAAATAGCAGGCGATAAGAAACCGGTAGAGGCTACTTGTTGCTGCGGTGGAAAAAGCACTTGCGAAAAGGATGTACCTACATTGGTATTTGATCGTGCTGCCAGCCAGTTCGAAGCATTGCGCCTCGAAACGGAAGCATCGGGCAAACGTCCGAAAGCGTTCATGCTCACTATCGGTAACCTGGCTATGCGTCAGGCGCGTGCTCAATACTCTTGCAACTTCTTGGCTTGTGCCGGATATGAAGTGGTGGATAATCTTGGTTTCGAAAGCATCGAAGCCGGTGTAGAGGCTGCTATGGCTGCCAAAGCCGATATCGTAGTACTCTGCTCAAGCGATGACGAATATGCAGAATATGCTGTTCCGGCATTCAAGGCAGTAGGTGATCGCGCATTGTTTATCGTTGCCGGTGCTCCTGCCTGTATGGACGAACTGCAAGCTGCAGGTATCGAGAATTTCATTCACGTTCGTGTCAATGTACTCGATACATTGAAAGAGTTCAACGCTAAATTATTGAAGTAAGATGAGAAAAGATTTTAAGAACTTAGATATATATGCCGCATTTCAGCCCGCTAACGGTGCTGAATGGCAAAAGGCTAACGGAATCGAAAGTAACTGGAAGACTCCCGAACACATCAGTGTAAAGCCTGTTTATACAAAAGAAGACCTCGAAGGAATGGAACATCTGCACTATGCAGCCGGACTTCCTCCTTACCTGCGTGGTCCGTATTCGGTTATGTACACGCTTCGTCCCTGGACGATCCGTCAGTATGCCGGATTCTCTACTGCCGAAGAATCAAATGCATTCTATCGCCGCAACCTGGCTGCCGGACAAAAAGGTTTGTCGGTAGCGTTCGACTTGGCTACACACCGTGGCTATGACCCCGACCACGAACGTGTGGTAGGCGACGTAGGTAAAGCCGGTGTGTCTATCTGTTCGCTCGAAAACATGAAGGTATTGTTCGATGGTATTCCGTTGAACAAGATGTCTGTGTCGATGACCATGAACGGTGCCGTACTTCCTATCTTGGCATTCTATATCAATGCCGGTTTGGAACAAGGTGCACAACTCGAAGAGATGGCCGGAACCATTCAGAACGATATCCTCAAAGAATTCATGGTGCGTAATACCTATATCTACCCACCTGCATTCTCTATGAAGATCATCTCGGACATCTTTGAGTATACTTCTCAGAAGATGCCGAAGTTCAACTCAATCTCTATCTCGGGCTATCACATGCAGGAAGCCGGTGCTACTGCCGACATTGAGTTGGCTTACACCCTTGCCGATGGTCTTGAGTACCTTCGTGCAGGTGTTGCCGCAGGTATCGACATCGATGCATTTGCTCCTCGTCTGTCGTTCTTCTGGGCCATTGGTACCAACCACTTCATGGAAATTGCCAAGATGCGTGCTGCCCGTATGCTGTGGGCGAAGATTGTAAAACAATTCAATCCGAAGAACGCGAAATCACTGGCTTTGCGTACCCACTCTCAAACATCGGGTTGGTCGCTTACCGAGCAAGATCCGTTCAATAACGTAGGCCGTACCTGTATCGAAGCAATGGCAGCAGCGTTGGGACACACCCAATCATTGCATACCAATGCACTCGATGAGGCTATCGCTTTGCCAACCGACTTCTCGGCTCGTATCGCTCGTAACACACAGATCTATATTCAGGAAGAAACTTATATCTGCAAGAACGTCGACCCATGGGGTGGTTCGTACTACGTAGAGTCTTTGACCAACGACTTGGCTCACAAAGCATGGGAGTTGATCGAAGAGGTAGAGAAGCTGGGCGGTATGGCCAAAGCCATCGAAACCGGTCTGCCTAAGATGCGTATCGAAGAGGCTGCTGCCCGTACGCAAGCTCGTATCGACTCGGGTTCGCAAACCATTGTAGGCGTCAACAAGTACCGTTTGGAGAAAGAAGCTCCGATCGATATCCTGGAGATCGACAATACATCGGTTCGTAACCAACAGATCGAACGTCTTGCCGAACTCAAAGAAGGTCGCGACGAAGCGAAAGTACAAGCTGCTTTGGCTGCCATCACCAAGTGTGTGGAAACCAAAGAAGGCAACCTGCTCGAACTGGCTGTAGAAGCCGCTCGTGTTCGTGCTACTCTGGGCGAAATCTCATCGGCTTGCGAAGAAGTAGTAGGTCGTTATAAAGCAGTAATCAGAACTATTTCAGGCGTGTATTCAGCAGAAAGTAAAAACGATAGCGACTTCAAGCGTGCTTGCGAGTTGGCCGAGAAGTTTGCAAAGAAAGAGGGACGTCAGCCCCGTATCATGGTAGCTAAGATGGGACAAGACGGTCACGACCGTGGTGCCAAAGTAGTAGCAACCGGTTATGCCGATTGTGGTTTCGACGTAGACATGGGACCTCTGTTCCAGACTCCTGCCGAAGCTGCCCGCGAAGCAGTAGAGAATGATGTTCACGTAGTAGGTGTTTCTTCACTGGCTGCCGGACACAAGACACTGATTCCGCAGATCCTCGAAGAACTTAAGAAGCTGGGTCGCGAAGATATCATCGTGATTGCCGGTGGTGTAATTCCTGCGCAAGACTATGATTTCTTGTACAAAGCCGGTGTGGCTGCCATCTTCGGTCCGGGTTCGCCTGTAGCGAAAGCTGCCTGCCAGATTCTCGAAATCTTGTTGGAAGAATAATAAACTTTGATAAGTTCATTGAAATGGGCGAGGTGTCTTAGGATACCTCGCCCTCTTTGTTTTGTTAAGAAAACACTAAAAAAGTTATTGCACTTCCGTTTTCGTGCACAGAGTTTGTTTTTTCTTGAAAAACCTATATCTTTGCACTGTGTTTTTCATAGTATTAGATTTAAGGTTAACAAAGGTTGGAGCAAGGCGTTGCTCCTTTTTTTTTACCTATGAATCCTTAATGTGTGAAATAACTAGTTTACTTTCGGTGGTTAATGCTATTTCTTTAGACGATGAATTACTAAACTAATTTGTTATGAAACGCTACTTATTACTTGCTATGCTGCTATGGGGCTTTCGGATCAATGTTTTTTCGGAAGTAGATAAAGTTCTTGTACTAAGTTCTTATGGAACAGATTACCAATGGAGCAACTCCATTGCAGATGTTATTTGTAGGGAACTTAAAGCAGAATTTCCTAATATTGAGTTCAGCCGGGAGTTCTTATCATCAGAGTTTTTAGACAACGCCGATACCTGGGGAGATAAAGTAAGCGTGCTGCTTGCCAACTACCGGAAGAACCCCCCACTTGCTATCGTACTAATTTCGGACGAAGCATGGATGGCTTATCAGGATGCCGATTTTGCCGACTTTCAGAACGTTCCCCTTTTGCTCTGTGCAGTAAAGCCTCACACTATTTGTACGCAAACGCTTGATTATTGTCAGAAATCTCTTCGGCTATCTCACTTTAAACCCACTCTTGAAGTGATGAAGAAGTACAACGCCACCGGCGTGCTTCGTGCCATGAACACATCGGGCTATCTGACCTTAATGAATAATTTAATACCCAACCTCGATCGGTTTACATTTATTACCGACGGGCGGTTTTATGGCATCTATACCCGTTTGCTTTTGGAGCAAGAAGTAAAGCGAAGCTATCCGAGCATTCCGGTCGATTACCTCGATGCCCGGTCGATCACGACAGACTCTCTGCTGAGAAAGTTACCCGAAATTACTCCGACCACAGGCGTGTTGCTTACCTCATGGCTGACGGGCGATCATGGGTTCGAATACTCCAAAGAACATGTTTACAGCCAGATGGAACTCGATCTTCAAGCTCCTATATTTATCACCAACAATATCGGTTTAGATAAGGAATATTTCGTAGGAGGATATTTCAATACTTCTTCCTTCTGGGGCAAGAGAACAGCCGACCAGTTGATTCAGATTCTCCGAGGCAAAAGCCCCCGGCAGATAGAAACGATGGTCGAATACGATGAACAATGCAGAATTGCCTGGAAAGTCTTTGAGCGCTACAAGCTCGATAAAGATAATCTTCCTGCCAATACCATGTTCTACAACTACCCCCAGTCTTTCTTTAGTACCTATAAGTACTATATTATTGTCGGTTCTGTGTTGTTGGTTATCTTTGTATTGTTCTACCTTTATACACTTCGTAGCAATATCAAGCTGCATAGTGCCCAGCGTCTTTTGCTTCAGTCGGTTGCAGCAACCGAGAAGGCCAATACCGAACTCAAAGCCACGCACGAGGAACTTACGAAAGCCCTCCATAAAGCCGAAGAGTCCGACCGGTTGAAGTCGGCTTTCTTGGCCAATATGAGTCACGAGATACGTACACCGCTCAATGCCATCGTCGGCTTTTCGGGGGTGATTGCCGATATGGACTCGAAAGAAGAGCGGATGGAGTTTGCCGAGCTCATCCACCGTAACAGTGATCTGTTGCTACATCTGATATCCGATATCCTCGACGAGTCGAAGATCGAAGTCGGTATGCTCGAACTCCATTTTGAGAAGGTAGATGCTTTGGAAATCAGTCTGCACGTTATTGCAGCACTTCAGGACAAATGTGCGCAAGGCGTTGCCCTATCACTTCATCCGTCTTGCACCTCTATGTCTCTGTATACCGATCCCAACCGGTTGATGCAGTTACTCAATAATTTGGTTAGTAACGCTATGAAGTTTACACGCGAGGGAGCCATTACGGTAGGCTACTTTCCGTATGGCGACGAGCAGATCGAGTTCTTTGTCGAAGATACCGGCATCGGCATTCCCGAAGATAAGCACGGTGATATTTTCGAACGCTTTACCAAACTGGATTCCTACGTCGAAGGTACCGGCTTGGGACTATCTATCTGTAAAACAATTGTTGAGTTGCTTGGCGGCACCATCGGCGTAAGCTCCGAACCCGGCAAAGGCTCTCGCTTCTGGTTTCGGATTCCGAAGAAACAATAATCGCTTCTCGGCAATGTATGCCATTTTTTTGTACCTTTGTCTTCTTATTATAGATTGAAGGAGAAAATAAATGATAGTTTGCATTGCCGAAAAGCCCTCAGTGGCACGTGATATAGCCGATATTTTAGGAGCCCGGGAACGGAAAGACGGATACATGGAAGGTAACGGATATCAGGTAACCTGGACGTTCGGACATCTCTGTACCCTGAAAGAACCTCACGAATATACGCCTGCCTGGAAGTCATGGAGCTTGGGCAGCCTGCCCATGATACCGCCACGCTTTGGTATTAAACTAATCAGTAACCCTACGTACGAGAAGCAGTTTCGAACGGTAGAGTGGTTGATGCAACGTGCCGACGAGATCATCAACTGCGGTGATGCCGGGCAGGAGGGAGAACTCATTCAGCGCTGGGTGTTGCACAAGGCCGGCGTTACCTGTCCCGTGAAGCGTCTTTGGATCTCTTCGCTTACCGAAGAGGCTATCAAAGAGGGCTTTGCCAAACTCAAAGATCAATCCGAGTTCCAATCGCTTTACGAAGCGGGGATGTCTCGTGCCATCGGCGACTGGCTGTTGGGCATGAACGCCACCCGCCTGTATACCATTAAGTATGGTCAGAACCGTCAGGTGCTCTCCATTGGCCGGGTACAGACGCCTACATTGGCACTGATCGTGAACCGCCAGCTGGAGATTGAGAACTTCACCCCCGAGGCTTACTGGGAGTTGAAAACCGTGTATCGCGACACGACCTTCTCTGCCACCAAGGGCAAGTTCACCTCCAAAGAAGAAGGCTTGGCCTTTCTCGATACCGTGCGGCAGTCGGACTTTATCGTGACCGACGTATCGGCCAAGAAAGGCGTGGAGTATGCACCGCGCCTGTTCGACCTCACCTCGTTGCAGGTAGAGTGCAACAAGAAGTTCGGCTATTCGGCCGACGAAACCCTGAAGCTTATCCAATCGCTCTACGAAAAGAAAGTAGCCACCTATCCGCGTGTAGACACCACGTTCCTGAGCGACGACATTTATCCCAAATGCCCCGGCATACTCAAAGGCATCAGCCGCGACTACGAAGCACTGACCGCTCCGCTCGACGGTGCCAAGTTGCCTAAGTCGAAGAAGGTATTCGATAGTGCCAAGGTAACCGATCACCACGCCATCATCCCTACCGGACAGCCCCCGCAGAACCTGACCGACATGGAGCGAAGGGTTTTCGATCTCATCGCCCGTCGTTTCATTGCCGTCTTCTATCCCGACTGTAAAGTCTCTACCACCACCATTCTGGGCGAGGTAGATAAGATCGAGTTTAAGGTAACCGGTAAGCAGATTCTCGCACCCGGCTGGCGTGTGGTCTTTGCCCGCGAGCAGGTCGAAGAGAAAGAAGGAGACGAAGAACGCGTATTGCCCCTCTTCGTCAAAGGCGAAAGCGGCCCCCACGTGCCCGACCTGAACGAGAAATGGACACAGCCGCCCAAACCCTTTACCGAAGCCACCCTCTTGCGAGCCATGGAAACGGCCGGTAAGCTGGTCGATAACGACGAACTGCGTGATGCCCTCAAGGAGAACGGTATCGGTCGCCCCTCTACGCGTGCCGCCATCATCGAAACCCTGTTCAAGCGTAACTACATCCGCAAGGAGAAGAAAAATCTCATCGCCACCGCCACCGGGGTAGAGTTGATACAACTTATTCGCGAAGAACTCCTGAAGTCGGCCGAACTAACCGGTATCTGGGAGAAGAAACTTCGCGAGATAGAGAAGAAGACGTACGATGCCCACCAGTTTCTCGAAGAGCTGAAGCAGATGGTGTCGGAGATCGTCTTCAGCGTGTTGAGTGATAACACCAACCGTCGCATCACCATTCAGGAAGCTGTCGAGGCAGTAGCCGAAGAGAAAAAAGCAGAACCCAAGAAGCGTACCCGCAAACCCGCCGCCCCTAAGGAGAAGAAAGCCAAGGCGGAAGCACCCGTAGCTGCTCCCGATGCAGCTCCAACTGCTCCGCAAGCAACCGCTCCGGCTTCTCCGCAGCCCGCAGAGACTGAAGTGCCCGATGCACAAGTCGGCCGCCCCTGCCCACTCTGTGGACAAGGAACGGTTATTAAAGGCAAAGCCGCCTACGGTTGTTCGCGTTGGAAAGAGGGTTGTACCTTCCGTCAGGCGTTTGAGTAATCCGCTCAAGAGTGCCTGACAACCTCTCTAAGAAGCTGTCTTAATCCTTCTAAGAACCGCTCATAATTCCCTTTTCTCCTAACGAAAAATAGCTTCTCACCCGGGTGAGAATACAAATATGTCCGTACGTTTGCCTGATTGTGTAAGGGAGATGACCGCCTTCGTCTCCTGTCTCTTCCGTCGAGAGAGGTAAACTTTGGAACAATATCGCACATTTTCAATATAATTTGCTTCGATTTATTGTTTATATTCCGAAATTTAATACTATTTTTACGGATGAAGAGTCTACGTATCACCTTAATATAATACATTAAATCAGAAATTATTATGGATAAACCAACTATTGCCGAAGTGCAGGATTGGGTACTGACCCTGTACAACACCTGTGAAGAGACAATCACAGACGACGAGCGACGTGAACAACACAAATATGCCATGATGGTACAACGCCCGCAGGACAAGAAATTTTTGGTGAAGATGCTCGATGAATCTTCTCAGATACGCGACCGACGAAAGCTTGCCCATCGTATTAAAGTACTCATCGATGCCTACGGCATTCCTCGTTTCTTCAACAAGCGCGATGCTTTTCTCTTTAAACTCTACCAAATCTTTGGTCATCATTTCGATTTTGTGGCCATACCTATTATAAAGAAACGCCTTCGTATGGATACCTCGAAGGTGATTATCGACGAAGCCCGTCCGCATCTGACGGAACACCTGGCGGAACGTTCCCGGCAGCAGATCGGGCAGAACGTGAATCTCCTTGGCGAGGTGGTATTGGGCAACGGCGAGGCCGATCATCGCTACCATCACTACCTTGAGGCACTCGAGTCGAACGATATCAACTATATCTCCGTCAAAATATCGGGCATCTATGCACAGACGCACGCTTTGAACTATCAAGAGAGCTTTCCCGAGTTGGTGAAGCGTATGTCGGCACTTTATCAGAAAGCCATCGATTTTCCCTATATCGACGAGCGGGGCGAGAAGCGGGCTAAATTCATCAACCTCGATATGGAGGAGTACAAAGATACGCACTTCACCCTGCGCCTCTTCAAAGAGGTGCTCAGCCTGCCGCAGTTCAAGAACTACGAAGCGGGTATTGTGATTCAGGCCTATCTGCCCGATGCTTATGACTTTCAGACCGAGCTGCTCGAGTTTGCCAAGGCACGTGTGGCAGCAGGTGGATCGCCTATCAAGATGCGCTTGGTCAAAGGGTGCAACCTTGAGATGGAGACGGTCATTTCGTCTCTGCGTGGCTGGCCCAACCCCATTCGCCACGGTAAAATAGAGGTCGATGCCAACTATATGCACCTGCTGGAGCGGGGATTGCAGTTGGAGAACGCACGCGTGCTTCATCTGGGTGTGGCCTCACACAACCTCTTTACCATTGCCTATGCCTATCTATTGGCGCAGCGGCTGGGCTCGTCGGAGTATATGACGTTCGAGATGCTCGAAGGCATGGCCGATCATGTGTGGCGTGCGCAGTCGAAGCTGGGCAACCGCGTTATTCTCTATACACCCGTGGTCAAGGACGAGCATTTTCTCAATGCCGTCTCTTATCTGGTCAGGCGAATGGACGAGAATACGGCTCCCGATAACTTCCTCACGCACTCCTTCAATCTCAAACCGGGTACCGATACGTGGGATTTCCTCACCCGCCAGTTCGAAGAGGCCTATGCGATAAAGGATACCTTGGAGCATCGCTCTTACCGCACGCAGGATCGCAACTTGCCTTATGTGCCCGTGCCTGCGGGCGAGGTGATGAGGAATGAACCCGATACTGATTTCGATCTGCCAAGGAATCAACGATGGGTCGAATCGATCTTGGCTCGTTGGAAGAAGTCGCCGACCGACAAACCCGATAGTATTCCTTTGCAGATAGGCCGGATGGAGGTTGTATCCAGTCAACGTCACCGCTATATGGACCGTTGTCAGAACGATGAAGTCTGCATCTGCGAGATGTCGCAAGCTGATACCGAGCAGGTAAAAGAAATACTTCACATTGCCGTCGAAGACCTTGCCAACTGGCGAGAGACGACACTCGCCAAACGCCACCAGATTATGTACGATGCCGCCAACCGCCTGGCCGATATGCGGGGCGATTTGATAGGCTGTATGTGTGCCATCACCGGAAAGACGGTTGTAGAGGGCGATGTTGAAGTATCCGAAGCCATTGATTATGCCCGTTTCTACACCACCACGATGAAACAGTTTGTCGGTATGGAGGATATAGAGATCGCTCCCAAAGGTACTGTATTGGTAATATCGCCGTGGAATTTTCCTTGTGCCATTCCGGTAGGAGGCATTGTGGCAGCCTTGGCGGGCGGCAATACGGTGATTCTGAAACCCGCTACTGTGGCGGCTCCGGTAGCTTGGTTGTTCGCACAAGCATTCTGGGAGGCAGGTGTGCCCAAAGAGGCATTGCAGGTGATCATTACCGACCGATCTGCACTGGGTGTGCTCACTACCGCTCCCGAGATTAAGCACATCATCCTGACCGGGGGCACGGATACGGCACGCTATATTGTGCAATCCAATCCCATCACTCCTCTTTCGGCCGAAACCGGTGGAAAGAATGCGATGATCCTTACCGCTTCGGGCGACCGCGACCACGCCATCATGAACGTAGTGGCTTCTGCCTTCGGCAATGCCGGACAGAAATGTTCGGCCTGCTCACTGCTTCTTGTAGAGCGTTCGGTTTACGAAGATCACAACTTCCGCGATAAACTGATTGATGCTGCCACCAGTCTCAAAGTAGGCAGTGTATGGAATGCGGGCAATGTAGTGGGCCCAATGATTACCAGTCGCAACGAGAAGTTGCTGCAAGCCTTGACGCTCGAACCGGGCGAGTCGTGGTTGGTGCCGCCCCGCTTTCTCGATGAGAAACAATATGTGTTGGCTCCCACCATTAAGTGGGGGGTGCAGCCGGGCAGTTATTCGTTTAATACCGAACTGTTCGGCCCGTTGCTGAGTGTGGTTTGTATCGATAACCTGCAAGAGGGTATTGATCTGGTCAACGGCTTGGAATACGGTCTTACATCTGGCCTGCAGAGTTTGGACGAAGCCGAGCAGAAGCTATGGAGAGACTCGTTGGTGGCAGGCAATCTGTATATCAATCGTGGTATAACGGGAGCAATCGTGAACCGTCAGCCGTTTGGTGGCATGAAGCTCTCTGCCTTTGGCGGCGGAGTCAAAGCAGGAGGGCCTAACTATGGTCTGTGTTTTGTCAACATCACCGACTGCCCCGGTAGCACGACCGACTACAAACGTAGCTACGAGGAGGCTTGGCGAGAGGAGTTTGCCCGTTCGCGCGATATCAATCAACTTTATGGCGAGCAGAATGTGCTGCGTTACCTACCTATTAAAAATATGGTGTTGCGTGTATCGCCAACCGATACGATTGAACAAATAGAACGGGTGGTGTATGCTGCTCGCTTGTGCGGCACGGAGTTGGTCATCAGCATCGAGCCCGATAGTGAGTTGTTCGATCGCTTGCCGCTGAGTGATTGTCCGGTTTACGAAGAAACCCTTGAAGAGTTCTTAGATACGATTGAAAACTACGAGCGCATTCGTACCTGTACGCCCGATATCAATCCGCTTATTTACAAGGAAGCTGCCTATTACCATATCTATGTGGCCACAGCTCCTCCGGTGAAAAACGGTAGGGTGGAATTGATTCATTACATCAAAGAACAGAGCATCTCGTTCGAGTATCATCGCTATGGCAGTATTAGCGATGTGCCGGCTTGCGAATAAAAAAGAACTGCCGGGCAGCATCTTTCGATGACTGCCCGGCAGTGTTTATTGATGCGGCTGTCGTTGTATGCGGCTGTATGTCTATCCGCAAGCTCGTGCCTTATCGGTATGCTTGGTGAAACTCAATGACCGCCTCGATTCCTTTGCGGAAAATATCCAGTGAGAAGTTCTCGTTCGGTGAGTGAATGGCATCCGATTCGAGCCCGAATCCCATCAAGACGGTCTTCGTGCCGAGTACTTGCTCGAAGGTAGATATAATAGGAATACTCCCCCCGCGTCGTACAGCCAGCGGCTTTTTGCCGAAAGCAATCTCAAATCCCTTTTCGGCAGCCTGATAGGCGGGGAGGGTGATGGGGCATACATAGCCCTGTCCGCCATGCATTGGCGTTACTTTTACCGCTACTGTATCGGGGGCTATCGATTTGAAATAGTCTGCAAACAGTTTCGATATCTTGTGATGATCTTGGTGAGCCACCAATCGGCACGATACTTTGGCAAATGCCTTCGATGGCAATACGGTTTTCGAGCCTTCGCCTGTATATCCCCCCCAGATACCACATACGTCGAACGAGGGGCGGCAACTGTTTCGCTCGAGTGTGCTGTATCCCTTTTCTCCTGCCAGCTGCTTTACGCCAATGGCGGCTTTGTAGTTTGCTTCGTTAAAAGGAATGTGAGCAATCATCTCACGCTCGGGTCCGGGCACTTCTTCTACATCGTCATAGAATCCGGGGATGGTGATGCGTCCGTCGGCATCGACTACCTGGCTGATCATACCGCAAAGCACATTGATGGGGTTGGCTACCGCTCCACCGAAGTGTCCCGAATGCAAGTCGCGGTTGGGACCCGTTACTTCGACTTCCCAATAAGCCAATCCGCGCAAGCCGGTTGTTAGCGAAGGCAGTTCGGCACCCAGCATGCTGGTATCCGAAACTAAGATAACATCGGCTTTGAGTAGCTCTTTATGCTTTTCGCAGAATGCTTCGAGGCTGGGCGATCCGATCTCTTCTTCGCCCTCGAAGATGAACTTTACGTTGTTCTTCAGTAACCCGTTCTTGACGAGATATTCGAACGCCTTGACCTGAATAAAGGCTTGTCCTTTATCATCATCGGCTCCACGCGCCCAGATATGTTCGTCGCGTATCTCCGGTTCAAACGGTTGACTCTTCCAAAGTTCCAATGGTTCGGCAGGCATTACATCGTAATGGGCATAGATCAAGATGGTCTTGGCAGCCGGATCGACCAGCTTCTGACCATATACAACGGGGTTGCCCTCAGATGGCATCACGATGGCTTCATCGGCTCCAGCCTCGAGCAAGAGTTCTGCCCATCGTTCGGCACAGATCATCATATCGGGCTGGTGCTCGGGTTTGGCACTGATACTAGGGATGCGGATGAGGCTGAATAGGTCGTCCATCATCTTCGGCTCGTTGGCCGCTATATACTTTTGTATTTCGTTCATTGAATGTGCGTTAAGTAGTGATTATAATTGAGTCATTCTGTCGATCAGGTAGTAATCGAGTATGGTCATGGCTGCCATGGCCTCTACGATGGGCACTGCACGGGGCAATACACAAGGGTCGTGTCGTCCGCGGGCTTTCATGGTGGTGTCTATCCCGTCGATGTTGACCGTTTCCTGCTCCATCAGCACTGTAGCCACCGGCTTGAAGGCTACGCGGAAGAAGATATCCTGACCGTTGCTGATACCTCCCTGAATACCTCCCGAATGGTTGGTACGGGTCTCAATGTGTCCACCGTTGTTGTAGAATACATCGTTCTGCTCCGATCCTTTTTGCTTTAATCCTTTGAAGCCGTCGCCGTATTCGAATGCTTTGGCTGCATTGATGCTCAGCATCGCATTGCCCAGTGCAGCGTGCAGCTTTCCGTATACCGGCTGGCCAAGCCCGATGGGGCATCCTTTGATCACACAGGTCAACACGCCGCCTATCGTATCGCCTTCGCCTTTTATCTTATAAATCAGTGCTTCCATCTCTTTGGCCTTTTCCTGATCGGGGCAACGTACCGGGTTCTCTTCGATGGTGTTGAGGTCGTAGTCGGTATAGTTTCCGTCGAGTTTGATGGAGCCTACCTGCGAGGTATAGGCTGTAATACTGATACCCAACTGACGGAGTGCCAGCTTGGCCAATGCACCACCTATCACTCGCGAAATGGTTTCGCGAGCCGATGATCTTCCTCCGCCCCGATGGTCGCGGATGCCATATTTCACTTGATAGGTATAGTCTGCATGTGAGGGGCGATATACCTCTTTTAAATTATTGTAGTCGTTTGAATGTTGGTTCTCATTCCATACGATAAATCCAATGGGGCATCCGGTCGATTTTCCTTCGAAGATACCGGATAGAAATTCTACCTTGTCTGCCTCCTTGCGTGAAGTCGTAATGACCGATTGTCCGGGTCTGCGACGATTAAGCTCGTTTTGCACAAATGCTTCATCGATGACAATACCTGCCGGAAATCCATCAATAACTCCTCCGATACCCTTTCCGTGCGATTCGCCGAAACTGGTAAGTCTTAAAAAATTGCCGAATGAATTAAACATATGATTGGTTTTAAAGTTGTTTTATATGCAAATATAACAAATATTTTCTAAGAAAGATGGCTCGTTTTTGAATTCTCTGTCCAAGTATACACTATTTTTGTGTTGTTTCAGTGAATCTTAAATTTAGAACATAGAATACATAGTATGGGACTTGTCCGAAAGAAAATAAAACTGTTACTTTGCACTGTTTTTGGGTACGTTTAAAAAGCGCCTAACTTCTTTATATTGAATAGAAAAGAGAAATATATTAATAACTAAACGTGATTATTATGAAAAAAGGTTTATTGTATTTATTTGTATTGATTTGCTCAACAGCTATGTTTACATCATGTAATAATGATGAGAAGGAAATATTTCCAGTAGATGAAGAACTCGTTGGTACCTATAAAGGTGCTATGGATATCGTATTGGATAAGTTGCCCATTGCAGCTCAATTACCTAAAAATGTAAACATCTCTAAGGCTGGAGATAATCAAATAAAAATGGAATTGAAAGATTTCGTTTTCGCTGGCATGAATATTGGTACGATTACTATTGATCGTTGCGACTTGGTACGTTCGGGAGATATATATTCATTTACAGGTTCTCAGACTTTGACATTGCTTGATCCTATTGGTACTTGTCCTGTAACGGTAAAGGGCACAATTGGAAAAGGCAATCTGAAGATGAATATTGATGTAGATGTTAAGGCGCTCAATCAGTCTGTGCAAGTAGATTATTCTGGTGTTAAATTAAGTGGTAGTGAAAAAACTGAAGCTAAAATTACAGCTTTTACGATTGACAATGCACTTGTATTGGAACAACCTGTTATTAATGAGGAGCAAGGTACAATTACTTTTAAAGTGAATGAGACTGCTACAGCAGATGATCTGAAAGCAATGGCTCCTACACTTACTATTTCAGAGAAGGCTGTTGTTAATCCTGCTAGCGGGGTGGCACAAGATTTCTCTAATGGTAAGAAGGTTACTTATACGGTTGTAGCGGAGAATGGTACTGTAAAAGAGTATGTGGCTTCGATTGCCGGTAATTTGAATGTACTGAAATACTCTTTTGAGGAATGGGGCGAAACTGGGACATATACTAAATATCAATCTCCACTCCCTTTGGCTGAATTAGCATCTAGTAATGGTGGAGCAGAGCTTTTGGTTGCTTTTGGGTTTAAAGGAGGTTTCCCTATGCTTCAAGAAAAAGAGGCAAAGGAAGGACAGTATGCGGTTAAGTTAGTTACCCTTTATACAGATGGAGAAGGTTTTGGAATGGCTCCTGTTATTACTGCAGGATCGTTATTTACAGGTGTATTTAGCCTTGATATTGGAGATCAGTTGAAAAGTACAAAGTTTGGTATTGCCTACGATAAAAAGCCTATACGTTTTAGAGGCTGGTATAAATATGCTCCAGGGGCCCCATTCTATAATGGTTCAAAAGACGCTATTATAGAAAAGACAGATGAATGTTCTATTGCTGCGATATTATATAAAGTAGAAAGTGATGAAGAAGTTTTGACGGGACACGATATTAATACATCTGATAAAAGAGTAGCTGTAGCTGTTCTACAAGATGGTACAGCAAAAGCTAATTATACCGAATTTGATATTCCGTTTACTTATTTGAGTGGTAAGGCTTATGAAGTCGGTGCTAAATATAAAATGGCTATTGTTTGTTCTTCAAGTAAAGAAGGAGATGCCTTTAAAGGAGCGAGTGGTAGTGCACTTGTTGTTGATGAATTGGAAGTAATTGGTGAATAAAGGGTTTAGCTATAAAAAACAAAAA
>NZ_HG726023.1:408045-449914 GCF_000499785.1 Bacteroides neonati
CTAAATAATAATTCTTTGTAAGAGTGATTTCGTTTAAGGTTTTTCGAAGAACTAAAGCTTTTCATTATTCAAACTTGCCTAAATAACGTTTCGTGTAAATATACCGATTGGCCTGAACAAATTTTATATTATTTCTGTTTTTAGCAAATCAACAAGTAAAAGGTTGTATACCATTTGTATAACTTATACTCTGCCGCCCGTTAGAAGGAGAAATAAGTAGTAATATTTATGCTAATAGTGATATACTTTAAACGCTATAATTATGATTCCAGACACAGGTAATGTTGCCTTTATGGTTATAACGACCGTATTGGTTTTTTTTATGATTCCCGGATTGGCCTTCTTCTACGGTGGACTTGTTCCTAAAAAGAATAGTCTGACAATGATGATGTATACATTTATTGCTATAGGTGTAGTAACCGTCTTATGGACTTTAGGCGGCTTCTCGATGGTTTTTGGCGAGGATATTGGAGGAATAATAGGCAATCCCGGTGAGTATTTTATGCTTCGTGGTGTCGATTTTGCCGTGAATCCGGCTTACGGTTCAACTATTCCCTTTTTGATGTTCTTTATGTATCAGTTAATGTTTGCCATCATTACTGCACCGTTGATGACAGGAGCTATTGCGGGGCGTATCACTATCAGTGGTTGGGTGGCAGTACTGGTATTATGGATGGTACTTATCTATTTTCCTGTTGCTCATATTATATGGGGCGGAGGTTTTCTTGCTAAGATGGGTTTTGTTGATTATGCCGGAGGTACGGTGATTCACGCAACAGCAGGATTCAGTGCATTGGTTGGCGTTTTTTATTTCGGTAAGCGTTATGTAATTCCTAAGCGCGATTATAGCAATCTCAATTTGGTGCTCATTGGTGCAGTGATATTACTTTTCGGTTGGTTTGGATTCAATTCGGGGGGTGCATTGGCAAGTGGTCAGACCGCTGCAATCGCTTTTACAAATACCGGTATTGCAGCAGGTTTTGCTACGATAGTATGGGTGATAATATCGTATATCCGCGATAAGAAGTATTCGTTCATTGAGCTTACTACGGGCTCCATTGCCGGACTTGCTACGATTACCCCTTGCGCCGGTTATGTAACCCCGCAAGGAGCTGTTGCCATCGGAATTATCGCCGCTTTGGTAAGCTATTGCTGCTTGGCGTTTGCCCGTAAAATGAAGTGGGATGATGCTCTTGGAGTATGGGGTGTTCACGGAATGGGGGGTGTAACAGGGTCGCTATTGGTCGGTCTTTTTGCTGTTAAAGAAGTGAATGGTATTGCAGGTGGCTTAGACCAGTTTCTTATTCAGCTTTTGGGCGTGTGTATCGTTGTTATATATACCGTTATTGTATGTTGGTTGATATTTAAAGTATGTGACAGTCTTTTCGATATAAAAGTTCCCGAGAAGGTGCAGGAGTCCGGTTTGGATAAAGAGTACTTAACCGAAAAAGCGTGAATCTCACAAAACAAAGGCTTACACCAAATAGAAGATGTAAGCCTTTGTTTTGTGAGATTGTTTTCAACTATCTCCTTCTTTATTATAAAGACGGTTTATTTAGAATGCATATCCGAAGCCTACATTTAAATAAATGGGATACATGGCAAAAGTGATCGTTTTGAATTCTTCCTTGAAAATATCATTCAACCCCCATGCCAGATTTGCATATACATTTAAATGCTTGAATGCTTTCCACTCAGTTCCGGCTTGCACTCCCCATTGAAACTTCTGTAAGTCTTTAGAGAAATCATAAGGTGCAGTATCTCCATCTTTAAATTCTGCTTTTGTACCGGTTGGATCACCTTTTCTAAGATAACCATCCGATACGTATCCGTTGAAATCGCCGCTTGTTAAATATGAAAAATACGGACCTGCATTCAGTTTAACACGTGGGCTTAATTGGTAAGTAGCCAGAATTGGAACTGATAGATAAGAAGCTTTAAATTTAGTTTTTACCTTTCCCGTCCAGTAACCTGCTAAATGTTCGCCACCGTCTCCAATAATTTCCATACTATAATTTTTGACTGTAGCTGTAGTTTCCATGCCTTTGGTTTCTAAACGCGCTCCTACAATAACTCCCCACTTATTATTATAACCGAACCATTTGGTCACGTTTCCTTCGATGGCAAAACAGATGTTAGGGCTATATCCATCAATCGATCTAATCTCTTTGGGCAGTGGGAGCGGAGAAGCTCCGCCTATATTAAAACCTGCTTTAACTTGATATTCTAAACCATGTAAAGAAGACCAAATAATACCGTGGTTTCTCTCCTCTTGAGCTTGTATCTGCGTGGCGTTACCCAGCAAAATGAGTAAACCAATAATAAAACCATTCTTTTTCATAACTAATTAGGTATTTGGTCTGTATAATTTAATTCAACTTCATCAATATATAAGGTACTTCCAACGGCTCCTTCAAATAAATCACCTTTGATACTTGATGAGAATACAATGGCAACATTATATCCGCCGTTCTCCAGTTTTTGAGAATCTATTTTCTTATTTGGGAGCAATTTGAATGGAAGATTGAATTCAGTCCATTGGTCTGTTTCTTTGGCATTGGTGATACGTGCCACGGAGATTAAATTGGGGCTGGTAAATACATTGGTGCCATCTAAGTTTTTTACATTGTCATCAGTTTCATAGAATACGGCATAAATATCGCAAATATCTTTACGTCCCTCTACCGGGCTTCCTTGAACAGAAAACACGTCTCCCGATTTGTATTTGTAATATCCTTTAAAAGAAGTTGGAATATAGGTGAACGGTACTCCGAATTTCGTCGCTCTCAATACATTGCCAATATCTAATGTGAAACTTCCCATGAACAGATTACCAGAAGCAATATACATTTTTAGCATGGCGCCCAAATTCCCGGTACTTTTTGTGGTTAATTTTACGCAACCACCTACCACTCCGTTGGGAGATGGGCTTGTGGGGTAATCTGTTGCGGCAGCTTGTACCCCGGTATAATTAAATCCCTCATTTGCATTTGCCCAGTTCAGCACGTTTCCTATTAAATCTTTCTCTTGAAAGTTGTAATAGATCGTCTTGCCTTTCTTATCTTTTACCGGGATCGTGTCAGAGAAATGGTAACGCGAAGGAATACCTGTATGTATGGCACTAACCTCATACTCTTTTTTCCAAGCTTTATCTTCCGAGGTAACTATATACTTTTGAGCAACAGTGAAGTCACGAACTGATCCGCTCACCGGCGAAATAGTCGCTCCGGGAGTTAATGTAAACTCTGGGGCTAATCGAGTTATATCCGTTCCTTTTCTGAGTCTTAGGGATATTTTATCATTGTTAATAACAGGCTCCTGATTTAATACATCGCCAGGTAACGTACAACTTATTATATCTGCTTCTGCATTAGGAGCTTCATCTTGTATACACGATGTTGCTATCAATCCTAAAAAGAAATAAGCTAACAGATTTTTCAATTTCATTCGATTCTGTTTTGGGTTAATAATCATTCTTTAGTTTCGTTTATCTTACGAAGAAAACTTGGGTGCAAAGTTAAGTTTCTTTTTTGAAATCTGATATTTTTTCTTTAGCTATCTTTCATTATAACAACGAATAATTGCTTGTCAATTGGCCTTTTATCCAAGTTCCCAGCCGATTGGCTGAGTTGCTTTTATTCTCTTTATATGGGTATCTGTCTTTTATTTATCCATTTTACTCATTAATAAGCCAGAATTTTCTACATTTGTAGCAACAAAAAACAAACAGGACCATGACAGAATCGGAAAGAAAACAAATAATAGCTTTGGTAAAGCGTGAAGTGGTTCCGGCTATCGGTTGTACCGAACCTATAGCAGTAGCCCTTTGTGTGGCCAAAGCAACCGAAATACTAAGCGTAATACCTGAAAAGATTGAGGTGAAACTCAGTGCCAATATACTCAAAAATGCGATGGGAGTCGGAATACCGGGTACCGAGATGATCGGACTTCCTATTGCTGTTGCGCTGGGAGCTATTATCGGGCGATCAGCCTATCAGTTGGAGGTACTAAAAGACTGTACTTTCGAGACAGTGGAACAAGGCAAACGCTTCATTGATGAAAAGCGTATCTGCATTTCTCTGAAAGAAGACATCACTGAGAAACTATATATCGAGGTTGTTTGCAAAGCTGGTGACCAATCGGCCACAGCCATTATTGCCGGTGGGCATACCACATTCGTTTATGTGGCTCGAAACAACGAAGTGTTGCTTAACAAGCAACAAGTGGTTGGTGAAGAGGCCAAAGATCAGTCTGTCGAACTCAACCTGTACAGGATTTATGATTTTGCTACTACTGCTCCGCTCGACGAGATTCGTTTCATTCTTGAAACGGCCCGAGTCAATAAAGCGGCAGCCGAACAATCGTTTAAAGGTAACTACGGGCACGCATTGGGTAAGATGTTATCCGGTTCTTATAGCGATACCATCATGGGTGATAGTGTTTTTTCTCACATTCTCTCTTATACTTCGGCAGCCTGCGATGCCCGTATGGCGGGTGCTATGATTCCTGTCATGAGCAACTCGGGCAGCGGAAATCAAGGTATATCGGCTACATTGCCCGTGGTCGTTTATGCCGAAGAAAACGGGAAATCGGAAGATGAACTGGTTCGGGCATTGATGTTAAGTCACCTCACGGTGATCTATATCAAACAGAGCTTAGGACGCTTATCGGCTCTTTGTGGCTGTGTTGTTGCTGCTACCGGTTCGAGTTGCGGCATTACATGGCTGATGGGAGGTGGATATGAGCAGGTTTCCTTTGCTGTACAGAATATGATAGCCAATCTCACCGGAATGATTTGCGATGGGGCAAAACCCAGTTGCGCCTTGAAGGTGACTACCGGGGTGTCGACTGCGGTGCTTTCGGCTATGATGGCTATGGAAAATCGCTGTGTTACCTCTGTAGAGGGTATTATTGATGAAGATGTAGATCAGAGCATCCGTAACCTGACTCGTATCGGTTCGCAAGGAATGAATGAGACAGATCGAGTCGTGCTCGATATTATGACTCACAAAGGTTGTTGATTATGAAAAAAATGCTCGGTACTTTTTGTTTACTTATACTATTTGTACCTATATTGAGGGCTCAAACCGATAAGTTGCCTGCACTTCTTAAAGAAAAGAGGAGTGGTAAGGTTATGTTTAATCGGGATAATGCGATCGATGAGATCAAACGTCAGCGTTTGGCTCATAGTAGCACAATCTGGGACAGGTGGGGTGGTAAGCCTTGCCCCGTTTTTGCCTATAAGGATTTGAATGGAGTCTTGTGGACGAACGAAAACATACGGGGAAAGGTGACGTTAATCAACTTCTGGCACACCGAAGGTGCCCCCTGCGTACGTCAGATTCCTTGGTTGAACAAGCTCTTGGAGAAGTTCTCAGATGTCAACTTCATTGCTTGTACCTTCAATGACGCAGCGCAGATAAAAAAGGTGGTGGAACAAACTCCCTATCTCTATCACCAGCTAACCGATGCATTGCCGCTGTTTCAGGAATTCGGTATCGTTATTATGCCTACTACTATCATATTAGATAAGGAAGGCAAGGTATTTGCCGTGGTAACCGGAACCAATGATACGCTAAAGCATACCATTGAAGCGAAATTGAAAGAGAACCTTTAATATCAATAATACGGATGCAGTACGAGAATGGAAAAATAGGAGGGGTGATTTCGTTGTATACCAGTTCGGATCCCCACTTGGCCGAGATAGTCAATCAGCCGCTTTATCGCTTTCTCTATGTAATGCATGGAACGATCGTTGTGAATGTCAATTACCTCGATATAACCATTGCTGAAGGCGAGGTATTGGTACTTACCGATCTTCACGACACTGTGCTTAAGAGCGTAGATGGAAGCTTTGCAGTGCTGAGTTTCAACAGTAGTTTTTATTGTATTTATGGCAATGATCACGAGGTATCATGCTCGGGAGTGCTTTTTCACGGTACATCGCATCAGCATAAATTAAAGTTGACTGCTGATACGGTCGATGCATTGAACTATCTGATTAATGCCTTGCAGCGAGAGTTTGCCGAGAAGGACAACCTGCGTGAGGAGGTGTTGCGCATCATGCTTAAGCATTTTATCATCATCTGTACTCGTATAGCCAGAGCACAAATAGGAGTCGACGTAAGGACAGAACAAGGGTTTGATCTGGTACGCCAATTTTATGTGCTCGTTGATAAGCATTTTAAGGAGAAGAAGCAGGTACAGAACTATGCGGAACTACTGCATAAATCGCCAAAGACACTTACCAATCAATTTGCCGAATATGATCTTCCTTCGCCCATTCAAATTATTCATCAACGCATTGCCAGTGAGGCTAAGCTACTTTTATCGCGGACCGATAAATCGGCCTCGGAGATCGCTTACGCATTGGGTTATGATGACTTGTCAAGTTTCAGCCGTTTCTTCAAAAAAATGTCCAGTAAAAGTATTACCGACTTTAAAAAGGAGGTAGAAGCTTCACGAATGGGAAATATTGCCCAATCAAAGGGGTAAATCGTTATGAACCGGTAGCTTGAATAGCACTATTTTTGTATCATAATAAAAATGATTTGATTATGAATACTAAAATGAAGACTCTTTTTGAGCATTTTCTTCGAGTGGCAGCTTCGGCCAAAGAGTTTGGATACGGAGCGATGAGAGTAGCTATCCTTGTTATTTTTGTGTGGATAGGGGGATTGAAAATTTATCAGTATGAGGCCAATGGTATTGTGCCGTTTGTTGCCAATAGCCCTTTTATGAGTTTCTTCTATACTCATGCCAATGACAAAGTAATCACCGACAGTGGTAAGGAGGTAAAAGCTTATATGCTCAATAAACTACCCGAAGGAGCAACAGATGCTAAAAAAACAGTCTGGCACGAAGCTAATGGTACCTATAGCTTTGCTATTGGTCTAGGGCTCTTAATTGTGACGATTGGTGTATTGGTCTTTTTAGGCTTTTTCTCAACGAAGCTTGGCATGATAGGGGAGGTTCTTTGTATTATCATGACTCTTGGAACATTGTCTTTTCTGGTTACTACACCTGAGGTTTGGGTACCTAACTTAGGATCGGGTGAATTTGGTTTTCCGTTGCTGTCTGGTGCAGGACGATTGGTTATAAAAGACTTGGCGATTTTGTCCGGAGCCATTATACTATTATCTAATTCGGCGGCAAAACTGTTGGAGAAGATGAAATAATAGTATCGGACTCCACGAACGATTCGTTGGAGTCCGATGTGTTTAATACTACTCTAACCTACAATGGAAACTGTCGCTTAGGCTTCCTTTTCTGTCGGTAGTTACCACCCTGATTTCATTCTTACCGGACTTTAGATTGATATTGTTCCAAGTAAGAGTAGCATAAGCATCGGTTACCGCTTTGCCTTGGCTTTGTCCATTCACAAATAATTCGGCACCAGCAGCGGTAGTAAAGGCTTGGATTGTTTGTTCCTTTTTTTTGCGAATAATATTGCGTTTCCCAGATAGATGGATCATCGGTTCCTTTTTGTTCCAGTTGGCTTTATAGAAATAAAAGGCATCTTTGCGAACCTTACGGTCAAATGTAACCAATCCCTTATCATTGATTCCCGGACGATCACCTTCAGTGCGGTGTGCAGCTCCAAAGTCGAACATATTCCAAACAAAGCTTCCCCATATAAAGGGGCGAGAGCTAATCTCTTTCCAGTTTTCGATGTGATAGTATGTTTGCCAATTTTCGGGATGCCACCATGCGGTAGGAACTGTTTTCGTTAGTGAGTCTTGCTGGTGATAAATACTGGCTCCTGCACCGTATTCACTGATACCAATACGTATGTCGGGGCGCGTTTTATGCATTTCGTCCAGCCATTTCCCTAAATGGGCAGGTGTGCCACCATACCATCCCTCATATTTGTTCCAGGCAATTAGGTCGGTAATAAAATTTAAACTCCCCCCCTGATTACTGGCTGCCGTAGTAGGGCGCGTATTGTCTTCTTGCTTAGACAGCTCGTTTAGCTCTTTTACGTAGGCTACCGGATTGTCACCAGGTTCTTTCAACTCGTTAAATATACCCCACATGCAGATCGACGGGTGATTGTAATGTTGCCGTATCAATTCTTTTAACTGCTCTTGACCATTGGTTCTAAAGGAGGGCTGGTCCACAAAGCCTTTATCGCCGTATCCACCTGGGCCGATGAAAGGAATTTCTGCCCACACAATAATCCCGTTACGATCCATCAAATCGTAGAAATAGGTTGCTTGTGGATAATGAGCCAAACGAACGGCATTGACTCCCATCTCCAGCATAATGGCCAGATCTTCATCGTGGTGTTGTGGACGGAGTGCATTTCCTACCTCACTGCGGTCTTGGTGACGGCAAACACCATGTAAGGGGAGGTGTGTGCCATTCAAAAAGAAACCTTTATTGGAATCTATATGATAGAAACGTAGTCCTAACGGCTGAGTTATTTGGTCAATTACTTCTCCGTTGTGGCTAATGGTTACTTCCGCCCGATACAGAAAAGGATCTTGTCGTCCATTCCATAAATGAGGGGTCTGCAACTCTAGTGTAATTTCTTCTTTACTTATAGTCTTGGCCGCTAATTGTACACTGCGGTTACTCTCGGTTACGATCTTAGAACCATCGAATAATCGTAGCTTGACTTCAAGCTTTTTGCTATTGCTTGCACCGTTCGACAAGTCTATTTCTGTACGCACACGAGCAAACTGTTTGCTCACACTATCTTGAATTAGTTTAACTCCGGGTGCAGCATAGTTGAGAGGTGAGATACATACCTCTTCGGTGACGAGTAAATATACATTACGGTAAATTCCTCCGTAGAAGTTGAAATCGCCTACCAACGGCATGATATCTAATTGTTCGCCGTTATTGACACGTACTAGGATAGAGTTCTCTTTTCCATAGGTTACTCGATCCGTAATCTCGAAGGTGAATGCGCCGTAACCTCCCCGATGTTCGCCTACGTGCGTACCGTTTATAAAAAGATTGGCTACAGTGTTGACGCCTTCAAAGCGAAGAAATAACCGTTTCCCTTTCCAGTCTGGGGATACAAACAGTGGCTTTTCATAATTACCTATCCCTCTTTTGTAATCGGTTTTACCGCTTAGGGCATCTTGTGCATTCCAAGTATGAGGTAGGTTAACACGTTCGGTTTGATTCGATTTAACTTGGTGGGAAAATCGAAACTGCCAATTGTCATTTAATAGAATGGTGTTTCGTTGGGCATGCAAATCTACCGTTGTATAAAAGAATAACAGGCAAATTGTTACTATGTACATTTGTTTCATCATGTATGGATGTTAAATTAAAAATAATAGCCACAAAAATATTGCTAAAGGTCTTACACTAATAGGCGAATAATCCGTTAAAATGGTAAATAAGTACTATAATAATGTTTATATATCTTCCGACGGTGTATTTAACTGTGTTTTTCGGTATTGCAGAGGAGTGATTCCATACATTTTCTTGAAGCGTTTAATAAAATAAGGTGGGTCATTAAATCCCAATGTGGTGGCGATAGTGTTGATTGGCATTTGTGGCTTTTCAATGATTAAAGAAAGGCTTTTCTTTAATCGTATACCGGTGATGAAATCATTGGGTGTTTGCCCGGTTAATCCTTTGATTTTGCTGAATAAATTCGTTCGTCCTAGACACATTTCTTGTGCAAACATATCGATATTAAACTGTTCGTTACTTATGTTTTTTTCGATGATGGCGATTGCCTTTTCCAATAACTCTTGGTCGTATGCATTTCCTGCAAGAGTTTGGGGTTGTACTTCTGCACTTTTAAAGAATTGTGATTGCAACAATCTACGGCTATTGATAAGGTTATTGCATCGTATAATAAGTATTTTATTGTTGAAAGGTTTTGATATGTAATCATCTGCACCCGTTTGTAATCCTTCGATGGTATGCTCGATTGTTGAACGGGCTGTAAGCAAGACCACAGGGATGTGGCAGGTTTTTACATTGTTTTTAATTTTGCGGCACATTTCTGTTCCGGTCATTTGTGGCATCATTACGTCTGTCAGTACGATGTCGGGTTGTAGGTGAATGGCTTTTTCATATCCCTCCAAACCATTTGTAGCTGTATGTATCGTGTAGATCGGAGTAAACATTTCAACTAAAACTTGTAGTAGCTCTTTGTTATCCTCAACGATAAGTATTGATACCTTCTGTGAGGTAGCAGTTTCATTTTGTACCTCTTTGATTTCGGTTATAAAATGGTGCTCGATCGTTGAAAGGTTCAGCTGCAATTCCGATGCTTCTTGTTCGCATGTTATGATCTTGTTCTTATCGAAATGTGTGCGTCCCAGCATCAGAGTAACCTTAAAAGTGCTGCCTGCGCCTAGTTCGCTTTGAACGGATATCGTTCCTTTGTGTTCCTCTACAATTCCTTTGGATAGAGAGAGTCCAATACCCGTACCTTGATTGATGGAAGATGTAGAGATGGTTCCTTCGACCTGAAAAAACGGATTGAATATCTGCTCGATATTTTCTTGACTAATACCGATCCCACTATCTTTGATTTTGATTACGACTGTATCCTCTATGTGCTCGACTGAAATGGAAATCTCTCCTTTTTCCGGAGTAAATTTGAATGCATTGGATAATAGATTATAAAATACTTTTTCCATTTGGCTGAGATCGAACCAAACTCTTATGTCTTCTTCCGTGTGGATAAAAGAAAAACGTATGTGTTTACTTTGACTATATTCTTGAAACATTCCTACAATAGCATTTAAAAAGACAATGATATTTTGTTCATGTATCTTTAACTTCATGTATCCTTGTTCTTGTTTCCTAAAATCGAGTAACTCATTGATCAGCATTTTCATTTTTTCGGCATTCTTTAGTATGTGAACCAAGCGATTGTGTACACTTTGCTGAATACTATCTATCTGAAGCATAGATTCCAGTTGTGAAATGATTAGTGTGATAGGAGTTCTGAACTCATGTGATACGTTAGTGAAGAAGTTAAGTTTAATCTGGCTGAGCTCCTCCATGCGTTTTTGTTCTCTTGTGGCATAAGCGAGCGATGCCTTTAGCTGTAATTTTGATATATAATTAGCTAGTAAGGTGTAAAAAATGCTTGCAAATGTAATGAAGTAAAATAAATAAGCATACCATCTTAAATAAATGGGGGGAAGAATGATGATGTTAAGTTGTGTCGTAGCGATGGTTTCGCTACTCGAGTCATTATTGCTTGTTCGTATATGTAGGGTATAGTTACCGGCTGTCAGATTGGTATAAGTAATTAGGTTTCTCGCATTGGCCTTGACCCACTCTTTATCAAACCCTTCGAGTTTGTAATAGACAGTCGGCTGGATCGATCTGATGTAGTTAGTCAATGCAAATTCGACCGAAAACACAGAATGACTATGGTTTAATGTAATTTCTTTCGTAAAGGGGAGAGCTTGCTTCAATATTGCTTCGCTACTGGGTACTACGAGGGTGTTGTTTACATATAAATTAGTGAGGTTGATATCATATTTTTGAGGTTTTATCTCTAAATCCTTTTCATTTAATATCACCAGTCCATTGACGCTACAAACAATAATTTCGTTCTTACGGGTTATAAACAGGCTACTTTCGTTGAGGGAAGCAAAAGGGAAATAGTTCTTATTGTTGTAATTAGTGAAAAAAAGATTTTGAGTGTCAAACTTAGAGATCCCCTTATTGGTTGCGATGAGTAAGCACCCTGATGCGGCTTGGTTGATATCTAATATGTAATCGTCGATTAATTGTGAATTCTGGGTATGATAATGAGTGAAATCGTCGGTTTTGGGATGATATAGGCTCAGTCCATTGCCCGATGATCCAATCCACAGACGGCCTTGTTTGTCTTCAAAGAATGTATTAGAAAAACAGTAGCCGATACTTCTGGGATTTGAAGGGTTATAAATATAGCGAGTCAGTTGCTCTTTCTTTAAATCGTATCGATACATAGAAGAGACAGTCGAAAACCAGAGTTGATCTTTAGAGTCAATGAACATATCCCATATCTGTTGGTTTTGCAGTTTATCAATGTTGGTGGGTGATAAAGATGCCCATTTCTTTGTTTTTCGATTGTATTTTACAATCGAATTATGTGTTCCTAAATATAGGTCATCCTGATAGGGAACTATACATCTTACATAATCATTATTTAAAGGATTATCTCCAATCTTTATTCGTTCAAAACGTCGAGTACTAAGGTCGTAGCGGTTAAGCCCTCCCATGTGAGTTCCCAACCAGAGAGCTTTGTTCTTTTCATCCAGATAGATTGATTTGATATTATTTGAAGAGATGGAACCGCTTTTTTTAGGGTCATGTGTGTATGAGGTGAACTTATTCTTTTTTCTGTCGAAATAATTTAGCCCCCCATTTTCTGTGCATATCCAGAGATTGTTCTCCCGATCTTCGGCTATATTGCCAATCACAGATCCACTCAACCCATTCTTATCTCCTTTTACCCGGTAATATTGTTTAAAAGAGTAGGCTGGATTCAGGATATCGACTCCACCAAAGAAAGTACCGATCCATAAAGTGCCTTGTCGATCATTGGTTATACTCCATACCGATGAATTTCCGATACTATAAGGGTCATCTATGGTGTGATCAAAGTTGCTAAACTCACCTGTTCGGCTATTGAGGCGGTCAACACCTTTAAAAGTTCCTATCCAGTAATCTCCTAAATTATCTAAGCAGACGGCTCTGACATAATTATCAGACAACGATTTTGGGTTGTTAGGATCGTTTTTGAAATGGGTAATCTGCTGTTTCGTGTCGATTTTAAAGAGTCCGTCGCGTAGCGTGCCTATCCAGCAGTTGGTGTATTTGTCTATGTATAGACATACTACATGTACACCAGGTAAGAGATTGGACTTCTTTTTATGTTGGTCAATAATGTACACGCCGTTGGAGGTTGTGCCGATATAGAGCTTTCCATCGGGAGCTTCTTTGATACACCCGATATCATTGTAGCCAAGTTTCAGATATGTTTTGAGGGTTAGAGTTTTGGGATCTAAATATTTAATATCTTGATTCTCGATTACCCATAGGCGGTCAGTACCGTATGTGATACAATCGACTCCTTTTTTTAGGATCGGTTTCATTTGCAATGTTTTTAGATCGTACATTACAAGTCCCGCCATACACCATATATATACATGTCCTTTTTGATCGCCGCAAACATATTGCATATTGCTCCCTAGGAGCCCGACACTATCTCCTACGCTGGGACGAAATACTTCTATCTTGTTCCCGTCATACAGATTTAGGCCATCGCGAGTAGCTATCCATATTCTGTTTAGTTCGTCCTGATAAGTCGAGTAAACGGTAGCTTGTGAAAGTCCGTCTTCGACTCTAAGATGATTAAATAATAATCCTTGAGCAAGTAAGTTGTGGCCTAAACAAGAAAATAACATAAAAAGAAAGAGGGTGTTTTTCATAATAAAATCTCCTTTGGGATATGACGTCGGACCATTAATTGGTGTTTTGCTGTATTGTGATATTGATTAAATACAAAATTAATATAATCAGTGTTTACTTGTATACTTTGTAGTCGTTTTTTGAAAGAGGAGTTTGTGAGAATAGTACTGTTTTGTATAAAAGTCCTTTTTTTCTGTACGAATTACATGTTGTGGAGGTTGTTCTTGCCTTTACCTTTGTCGTTGTAATTATGAAGTATGTGTAATCTAAAACAAATGCGTATGAAATAAACATTAAATTCAAGTGTTATAATAAATCCTAAGTTAGTAGGAGAGCGAATTAAAAACATTTATCTAATAAGTATGAATAAAAAAACAAGATGGCAGGATTCATTCTTTGCCTACCACTGAAAAACCATTTCACTAAGCTGGCACTAATATGGGTAATGGGATTAAATCCGATCACCTCTTCTGTTGTAAGTGCAGCAATTACATCTGAAAATGAGTCTGGAATTGTTCAGCAGGACACACGTAAAATTCAAGGTATAGTAAAGGATGCTTTGGGCGAACCTGTCATTGGTGCGAATGTTCTTGTGAAAGGAACGACCAATGGTGTGATCACTGATCTGAACGGACACTTTTCTCTGTCTGTACCTAATAATGCTGTGTTAATTGTTTCCTATATAGGTTTCTTAAATACAGAATTAGTAGTAGGTAGTCGAAACGATCTGAATATTACACTCAAGGAGGACACCAAAACATTGGAAGAAGTCGTTGTAGTGGGATATGGCACGCAAAAGAAGGTTAATCTCTCTGGAGCTGTGTCGTCAGTCAATGTGTCAGATATGACTGAAAGTAGGCCGGTGACCAACATTTCTTCGGCTTTGGCCGGACTAGCTGCTGGTGTTTATGTTAACTCTGGCAATAATAAACCTTCAAACAATGGTAATGCGTCGATTACAGTGCGTGGACAGGGTACATTAAACAACTCTTCTCCCTTGGTTATTATCGATGGTGTAGAGGGTAGTATGAGCTCTATTAGTCCACAAGACGTAGAGAATATTTCTGTATTGAAAGATGCAGCCTCTGCATCCATCTACGGTTCACGTGCGGCGAATGGTGTTATCCTAATTACCACGAAAAAAGGAAAGTCGGGAAAAATAACACTCGATTATAATGGTTATATTTCGTTTGAATCGATTCGTGACAATGTGAATATGGTAAGTAATTATGCCAATTATATGGAATATATGAATGAAGCATCGCGAAACAGCGAGAGAGTTGAGCCTTATTCTAAAAAAATGATAGACCTATGGCGAAGTAATGAGAATAATCCGAATAAATTGTTGTATCCTAATACGGATTTGATGGATATTTTTGAAGTGGGAGTATCTCAGCAGCACAATATGTCTGTCAGTGGGGGAAATGAAAAGGTGACTTTCTTCACTTCTTTTAATTATTTGAAAAATCCCGGTGTATTAATTAATTCTGGACATGAACGATATAATTTGCGTTCGAATGTTGATGTGAAAGTGAATAACTGGTTGAAAGTAGGAACGAACTTGAGCGGCTATACTTCTTCTTCTGATGCAACAGCAGCCCCATATCCTGGTGAAGATGGTGATTTTGTGGATCGCGCATTTAATTATATGGGCTGTCTTCCTGGTACTCCGCTCATGGATGATCAAGGAAGATTAGGCGTCAATATGAATCCGGAGGAAAATCCTCAGAGTATTAATAGCCCTTACTTTCGACTTCGCAGCATTGAAGGAAATGTAAAAACAAATAATATAAAAGCTCGCTTATATGGAATGTTGAATCCCTTTAAAGGTTTAACCGTGCAGGGATCTTATGTCTATGAATTCTATGATAATAGTATTAATACAAAGCCTGTAGCCGTTCCTCAATACGATTTTTTAAACGATAAACTTTTTTCGGATGGACAAATACGAACAAATGTATATAATGCCAATGAAAAGCGAATTCGTAATTTTATGGATGCCACTGCCTTGTATGAAACTAGTCTGATCAATGATAAATTAGATCTAGGAATGATGATTGGAGCTAGTCAGGAGCAGTTTAGACAAGAGTCGTTTGGTGTAACACGTTACGACTTGATAGACCCTTCGCTATCTGTGATAGATGGAGCAGTTGGACCTTCTGAATCGGACGGGAATGCAAAAGAATGGGCTATGCGTTCATTTTTTGCTCGATTGAACCTGTCATGGGATAGTCGATATCTGTTAGAAGTAAACTTCCGTGGCGATGGATCTTCCCGCTTTCTTAAGGGTAATCGTTGGGGCTATTTCCCTTCTTTCTCTGGTGCCTGGCGTGTTTCAGAAGAGGCATTTATGAAGGGAGTTCGTTGGTTGGATAATCTGAAAGTAAGAGCCTCTTATGGTTCGTTGGGAAACAATGCTTTGGGTAATAACAAAGACTTGGACGGTAACTATATGGCTCAATCTCTTTACTCTTCATCTAATTATGTTTTGGGTAGAGCCTTGGCTATGGGATTATCTCAAACTGCGTTGGCTAATGCGGCTCTTACTTGGGAAAGTACGTATGTAACCAATTTAGGCTTTGATTTTGGATTGTTGAACAATAGACTATCTGGAACAATCGATATTTTTAAGAAACGTACAGAAGGCATTTTAATCAATCTTCCTGCACCCATGGTGGTGGGAAATGCAACTATACCCCGCCAGAATGCAGCACAAGTAACTAATAAAGGTATCGAACTGACACTTAATTGGAATGATAAAATAGGGAAAGATTTTACCTATAGTATCGGAGGCAATTTTTCTTATATAAGAAACAATGTAGATAAATTCCGTGGAGATGTACCTGCTTATTCCGGTGATCAAATGATTCTAGAAGGATACCCTATCAATGTAAAGTATTTATATAAGGTAGATCGTATCATACAGTCAGATGCAGATTTAGCAATAGTGCAGAACATGCTTGATAATGCCCCTGTCGATGAAAACGGGAAAAAGATGACTGTTTTCCCGTATGGTACTCCTGGCAAAGGTGATCTGTTATACAGGGACTTAGATAATAATGGCATTATTGACGATAAAGATAGAGAAGTGATGGGACACGGTGCTTCTCCGACTATTACGTACGGGATGAACCTGGCGGCTTCATGGAAAGGATTTGACTTTTCTATGCTTCTTCAGGGAGTAGCTGATATTCAATCTTCATATAGAACAAGTTTGTTTACAACCAATGTTTTGTGGGGAGGTTCACTAAATCAAGATATTGTGGATGGAAGATGGTATGAGGGTAGAACTACGCCAGCCGAATACCCCCGTTTGTTAGCTAATTCAGAACAACGTAATATGCTTAATTCTGATTTTTGGGTGATGAGCAAAGCGTACCTGAAAATTCGTAATATTCAATTAGGATATTCGTTGCCTAAAAACTGGATAAGTAGCATTTTTGCAGAACGAGTTCGTATTTATGGATCACTGGAAAACTTTTTTACGTTTACCTCATACAAAGGCTTTGATCCAGAAGTTGCTGGTGTGGGTTATCCGAGTTTAAAACAAGCTGTAGTAGGGCTTAATGTCACTTTTTAATGACTCGTTTTATAGAGAGATTGATCAAATAATAATTTAATAAATGCGTAAAATGAAAAAATATATAATTTCATCCTTCTTGGCAATAATTTTCATTCTGTCAGGATGCTATGACTTAGACAGGGCGCCATTTGATAAGCCTAGTTCTTCTACCTTTTGGAAAACGGAAGCACAATGTAAACAGGGAATCATGGGTGTATATGCCTCGCTTAAGAATAACGATTTGTATGGTAAAATGTTCCTAATTGATATAAACTCCGATGTGGCAGTAGGATACGATGAATACGAACCATTGATGATCGGCACCTGTACCCCTCGAACTGGTTTTTTGAATGGAAAGTGGAAAAATGGATATGATGCTATCCAGAAAGCAAATACGGCTCTTCGTAATCTGGGCGTAGCAGATATTCCGGATAACGTCAAACAAACGATGATAGCAGAAGCAAAATTCTTGCGTGCTCTTGTCTATTTTCATTTACTTGATTATTTTGGTGGACTACCTTTATATGATGAAACGACTAATTTGGAGTTGGAGTTCAATCAGTTGCTGAAACCGCGAAGCACCATTGAAGAAACCCGTGCTTTTATTTTGAAGGATTTGACAGATGTAATTAATTCTTCGCTACCTATTAGTTGGCCGGCGTCTGATTACGGAAGGGTTACTAAAGGAGCTGTGTATGCCTTGCGTGGTAAAGTAAATCTTTATAATAAGAGTTATGCTGAAGCCATCAAAGATTTTGAAGAGGTGATTGATCCTAAATATAACTATGCTCTTTATCCTAAATACGAAGAGTTGTTCAAGCCATTTGAGGGACATGTTAGTTCTGAAATGATTTTTTCGATTGTTAACGTCGGAGGTATTAGTACTCCTTATGGTATGCCGTTCTGCTTTTATGCTGGTAGTCGGGCTACTTTCAACTCATGGAACAATTCGGTTCCTTCCAGTGGATTAGTCGAAATGTATGAATACAAGGATGGAAGACCTTTTAATTGGGAAGAAATCTTTCCGGGATATACCAATGCGGATAATGCGGTAAAAGAAAAAGTATATCGGGTAACGATTGATTTAAAAACACTCAAAAGAATTCCTGTGCCCGAAGAAGCTGCTGCAGAAAAGAAACTATTGGATATGTACGCACAACGAGATCCACGTTTGAACGCTACTGTTATTCTTCCATTTACACAACACCTTGGATGGGTCAATAATGCCGAGAAGATGATGACATTCTATTTTGGTAAGGACGAAACAGGAAAGTTGGTGATTTTAAGTGAGAAAGATGGTTATTTCCGTAATAACAAAGGATGGGATAGCTATTATTGGCGTAAGTATATACCCGAAGGTAACTGGAAAGGGCTTATAACCGACCGTGCACATACACCGGTTAACTTTTCAATTATTCGTTTGGCAGATGTATATCTAATGCTGGCAGAAGCTTATAATGAAGTAGGTAGAAGCAGTGAGGCCGTTACTTATATTAATAAGATAAGATCACGTGCGGGGATAGCATTACTTAATAGTGGCCCTGATTATTTGAAAGCAATGTCAAAGGAAGAGGTCTTTGAGCGGATCGTGAAAGAACGTGCATATGAATTGGCAGGTGAGGGTATCCGTGATAGTGACTTACGTCGCTGGAGAAGATCGCACCTCATTCTTAATCACAAAGAATTTAGTATTTTGGGAAAACAAATGACGACACGTAAATTTAATGAGAACCGAGATTACTTATGGCCTATTCCGGCTGGAGAAATAGAATATAATCCTGAATTGAAACAGAATCCTTCCTGGTAACAATCCTGATTATAAAAAATGCTACATTGATTCTGTTTAGACAAAACAGAATCAATGTAGCATTTTTATATCAATTAATGACAGCTTCCGCCGCATCCGCAACCTTCGCCGCAACCTTCGTCGTCGCCACAGCCATCTCCACAGCTACCACATCCACATCCGCCTTCGCCACTCATTACGTTGACCATACCTTGAATTTCTTCATTGGTAGCAGGACGGTTTTCGATAACTTCGCCTACAAACGTAAGTGCAGCACCTGCAAGAGGGTGGTTCATGTCAATAACAACTTTATCTTCTTGTACTTCAACTACGGTTCCGTTCAAACGGTGTCCTTCAGCGTCCATCAATGGCACTACGTTACCTGCATAGATACGCTCGTTGTCGAATCGACCGTCGATCTCGAAAATACTTTTGGGTAAGTCGAGCACGTGCTCTTCAGAATATTCGCCGTAAGCGTCTTCCGAAGCAATTGTGAATTCAAATTTATCTCCTTTATTAAGTGATACTATTTGGCTTTCGAAAGCGTCGAGTGTAGTACCCAGACCTGAGATGAACTGGAACGGGTGTTCAGCTGTTGCTTTCTCCATTAATTCTCTTTCTCCATCTTCTGTAGTGTACAACTCATACGCTACGGTGATGTACTTGTTTTCTGCTGTTTCCATCTGTTATGTTATAATGTGATTAATAGATTCGGGATGAACCGAGATACAAAGATACGATTAATTTATGTTCTATTTTAAGATCGCTATTGCATATTTCAGATAATTAAGTGCTTTTAAGCCCGAATGCTTGTCTGAACCGTCTTTTTTATATATAATAGAAAGAATATAAAGTGATAAAAGTGATGTTTATCTCTTGTTTTTCTTACGATTATATGCTTTTATTTCTTTTTTTTATTCAATTTGTTTGGATATAATAAAAAAGCCCTTACCTTTGCAGCATAAAATAAGAGTAGTTATGAACAAGAATACAACGAATAACCTAGTAGTTCTACATCTAATTAACGTCGTGGTGGTCATTCCGTCAAGAGCGTGAGAGAGGTTATGCATTGTATCAAACAGATATAAAAGATAGTAATTAGAGCCTTTCTCACTACAGTGAGAAAGGCTTTTTTAATTCATTAAAGGAATATCGGAATGAAAAAACAATTACGCAGTTCGATTAGCACACAAGGTCGTCGTATGGCAGGTGCCCGTGCACTTTGGGTGGCCAATGGAATGAAGAAGGAGCAATTAGGGAAACCGATTATTGCTATTGTGAACTCTTTTACTCAGTTCGTACCGGGACATGTGCACTTGCACGAGATTGGTCAATTGGTAAAAGCTGAGATTGAAAAGCTTGGTTGTTTTGCTGCCGAATTTAATACGATAGCTATTGATGACGGCATTGCTATGGGACACGACGGAATGCTTTACTCACTCCCTTCCAGAGATATTATTGCCGATAGTGTGGAGTATATGGTAAATGCGCACAAAGCGGATGCCATGGTCTGTATCAGTAACTGCGATAAGATTACCCCGGGAATGCTGATGGCTGCCATGAGACTCAACATACCTGCTGTATTTGTATCGGGAGGGCCGATGGAGGCTGGCGAACTGAATGGTCAGCACCTCGATCTGATCGATGCTATGATTAAAGCGGGTGATCAAAGCGTGAGTGACGAAGAGGTAACTGCCATCGAAAACAGTGCTTGCCCTACTTGCGGTAGTTGCTCGGGAATGTTTACCGCCAATTCCATGAACTGCTTGAACGAAGCTATCGGCTTGGCATTGCCCGGAAATGGTACGGTAGTGGCTACACACCTCAACCGCGAGAAACTATTTAAAGACGCTGCTAAGTTGATCGTAGAGAATACATACAAATATTATCGCGATGGCGATGAAAGTATACTACCACGCAGTATTGCTACCCGAGAAGCTTTTCTCAATGCAATGACACTCGATATTGCTATGGGAGGCTCTACCAATACGGTACTTCATTTACTGGCTATAGCCCACGAAGCTGAGACTCCTTTTACAATGGATGACATTGATGCACTCTCTCGCAAAAGTCCCTGTCTCTGTAAGGTAGCTCCCAATACACAGAAATACCATATTCAGGATGTAAACCGTGCCGGAGGTATTATGGCTATTCTGGGCGAGCTGGCCAAGGGTGGTTTGATTGACACCACTGTTTCCCGGGTTGACGGAATGACACTGGCAGAAGCGATTGATCGTTTCTCCATTGCCAGTGCGAATGTATGTGAGAAGGCTCTCTGTATCTACAAAAGTGCTCCTGCCGGAAAGTTTAACCTGGTATTGGGTTCACAGGAATCCTATTACAAAGAACTCGATACCGACCGTTCCGAGGGTTGTATTCGTGATCTTAATCATGCTTACAGCAAAGATGGAGGATTGGCTGTATTGAAAGGAAACATTGCCCAAGGTGGCTGTGTAGTCAAAACAGCCGGTGTAGACGAGAGTATTTGGTGCTTTAGCGGACCTGCCAAAGTATTCGATTCGCAAGATGCTGCCTGCGATGGCATATTGAAAGGGAAAGTGGTAAGTGGCGATGTAGTGGTCATTACGCACGAGGGTCCTAAAGGTGGCCCGGGTATGCAAGAGATGCTATATCCGACCTCTTATATTAAGTCTCGGCATTTGGGTAAGGAGTGTGCATTGATTACCGATGGTCGTTTCAGTGGAGGAACATCGGGCTTAAGCATCGGTCACATCTCTCCCGAGGCAGCTGCAGGAGGAAACATCGGAAAGATAATAGATGGCGATATCATCGATATCAACATTCCCGCCCGAACCATTAACGTTCGGTTAACTGATGACGAGCTGGCTGCTCGCAGTATGACACCTGTTACGCGCCAACGTCATGTACCCAAAAGCCTGAAGGCATATGCCAGTATGGTCAGCTCGGCCGATAAGGGAGCTGTGAGAATAATCGATTAAATAGTATCACTTAATTCACCCATAGAACGATGAGTAAAGAGATTATTTCAGGTGGAGAAGCCTTAATGCGTTCTCTAGAACTGCACGGTGTTAAAACACTTTTCGGATATCCGGGCGGTTCTATTATGCCCGTATTTGACGCTTTGTATGACCATCGAGAGACGCTAAACCATATTTTGGTTCGTCATGAACAAGGAGCAGCCCATGCTGCACAAGGATTTGCCCGCGCATCGGGCGAGGTTGGTGTCTGTTTGGTTACCAGCGGGCCTGGCGGAACCAATACGGTAACCGGTATTGCCGATGCCATGATCGATAGTACCCCGATAGTGGTCATTGCCGGTCAGGTAGCTACCCATTTCTTAGGAACAGACTTTTTTCAGGAAGTAGATTTAGTCGGTATCACTCAGCCCATTACAAAATGGAGTTATCAGATACGTCGTGCCGAAGATGTGGCTTGGGCGGTAGCACGCGCCTTTTATATTGCCAAAAGTGGTAGACCCGGTCCTGTGGTGCTCGACTTTGCCAAAAATGCGCAAGTAGAGAAGTTTGAGTATACACCTACCAAACTCGACTTTATTCGTAGCTATATTCCGGTACCCGATACCGATCCTCAAACAATCACAGAAGCTGCTGCCTTGATCAATCAAGCCCGGCGTCCGTTGGTGCTTGTAGGTCAGGGAGTCGAATTGGCTCATGCACAAGCCGAACTGCGCGCTTTTATCGAAAAGGCCGAGATGCCTGCCGGTTGTACCCTACTGGGCTTATCGGCCTTGCCTACGGAACATCCGCTGAATAAAGGCATGCTCGGTATGCACGGTAATCTGGGGCCTAATATGAATACGAACAAATGCGATGTTTTGATTGCTGTCGGTATGCGTTTTGATGATCGAGTAACCGGGAAGCTGGAGACGTATGCTCCTCAGGCAAAGGTGATTCACTTTGATATTGATCCTGCCGAAATAAATAAGAATGTTCCTGCCGATATAGCTGTTTTGGGCAACTGCAAAGAAACATTGGCGGCGGTAACCCAATTATTACAGCCCAATAGCCATACCGAATGGTTGGACAGTTTCAAGCCTTTTGAGGCCGTTGAGGAAGAAAAGGTGATTCGTCCCGAACTCTATCCGATGGGCGATGCACTTACAATGGGTGAGGTAGTGCGGGCGATAAGCGAAGCTACAAACCATGAGGCTGTATTGGTTACGGATGTCGGTCAGAATCAGATGATGGCTGCCCGTTATTTTAAATATAGCAAAGACCGCAGTATTATCACCTCCGGAGGGCTCGGAACGATGGGCTTCTGCTTGCCGGCTGCCATAGGTGCTACTTTTGGGCGTCCCGATCGAACCATTTGCGCATTTATGGGCGATGGTGGTTTGCAAATGAACATTCAAGAGCTGGGAACCATTATGGAACAGAAAGCACCGGTAAAGATTATTGTGTTGAACAATAATTACTTGGGCAATGTACGTCAGTGGCAAGCCATGTTCTTTGATCATAAATATTCATTTACTCCGATGATGAATCCCGACTATCTGAAAATAGCTGAGGCTTATGATATTCCTGCCGGTCGGATTTTGTCTCGTGAGGAGCTCTCCAAAGCTATTCGTGAAATGTTATCGACCGAAGGACCTTACCTGCTCGAAGCTTGTGTCATAGAAGAAGGCAACGTGTTGCCGATGACCCCTCCGGGCGGTTCGGTGAATCAGATGTTGTTAGAGTGTTGAATTAGTAATTCGAAAATTAATGAAGACATTATATACTTTAATTGTTCATTCGGAAAATATAGCCGGTTTACTGAATCAGGTAACAGCCGTATTTACTCGTCGCCAGATTAATATCGAGAGCCTGAATGTATCGGCTTCTTCCATCAAGGGAGTACATAAGTATACCATCACTGCATGTACGGATAAAGATACTATTGAAAAGGTTGCTAAACAAATTGAAAAGAAAATCGATGTATTGCAGGCACATTATTTTGCCGATGATGAAATCTATTTTCATGAAATCGCTTTGTATAAAGTTTCAATGCCCGAATTTCAGGCAACTCCCGATGCTTCGATAGTTATCCGTCGGTACAACGCTCGTATTGTAGAGGTAAACCCGGTCTTTGCCATTGTCGAAAAGAACGGTATCAGCGAAGATATTACCGCACTTTATGATGAGTTGAAAGCACTCAACTGTGTGTTGCAATTTGTGCGTTCGGGGCGTGTGGCTATAACAACGAGCTGCTTCGAACGTGTCAATGAGTTCCTTGCCGACAGGGAGGCTCAATATACTATCAATAAAAAGAATCAAGGGAATGAGTGATAATAATAAATTAGGAACCTATCGGTTTGTAGCCGAACCTTTTCATGTTGACTTTACCGGCCATCTTACCATGGGGGTATTGGGCAATCATTTACTAAACTGTGCAGGCTTTCATGCAACCGACCGGGGTTTTGGCATTGCTACCCTAAACGAAGAAAACTATACATGGGTGCTCTCTCGTTTGGCTATTGAACTCGACGAGATGCCTTATCAATACGAGGACTTTAGTATTCAAACATGGGTCGAAAATGTGTATCGCTTGTTTACCGATCGTAATTTTGCAATTCTCGATAAGGATGGGAAAAAGATTGGTTATGCCCGTTCTGTTTGGGCGATGATTAACCTCAATACACGCAAACCGGCCGACCTATTGGCCTTGCATGGCGGTGGCATTGTCGACTACATTGCCGATGAACCTTGTCCCATCGATAAACCTTCGCGTATAAAAGTAACCACACAGGAGGTTGCCGCTACATTAACAGCGAAATATAGCGATATAGATATCAACGGTCATGTGAATAGTATTCGGTATATCGAGCATATCCTCGATCTTTTTCCTATCGAGCTGTATCAGTCAAAACAGATTCGCCGATTCGAAATGGCTTATGTAGCCGAGAGCTACTATGGAGATGTACTCTCTTTCTTTCAAGAAGAAGTGGATGCCGATGAATATCACGTCGAAATAAAAAAGAACGATACAGAAGTGGTTTGTCGTGCAAAAGTCAAATTTCAATAGAATCAACAAGTAAATAATAACAAGACGAGGCAACTCGTCACTAAAAATTAGAAATAAAATGGCACAAATGAATTTTGGTGGTGTTACTGAAAATGTAGTAACACGCGAAGAATTTCCGTTAGAGAAAGCTCGTGAAGTATTAAAAAATGAAACCATCGCCATTATTGGTTATGGCGTACAGGGTCCCGGTCAGTCACTGAACCTGCGCGACAATGGTTTCAATGTAATTGTAGGCCAACGTAAAGGTGGTAAAACGTGGGAAAAGGCAGTTGCCGATGGTTGGGTACCCGGCGAAACATTGTTTGATATCGAAGAGGCTTGCGAACGTGGAACAATCATCCAATACCTGCTTTCGGATGCTGCTCAAATCGAAGTATGGCCTACTGTGAAGAAACACTTAACTCCGGGTAAGGCGTTGTATTTCTCTCATGGTTTTGGTATCACTTACAAAGAGCGCACCGGCATTGTTCCTCCTGCCGATGTAGACGTTATTCTGGTTGCTCCGAAAGGTTCGGGAACCTCACTTCGTTCTATGTTTCTTGAAGGACGCGGTTTGAACTCCTCTTTTGCTATCTTCCAAGACGCTACAGGCCATGCGTTTGACCGCGTAGTGGCATTGGGTATCGGCGTAGGATCGGGCTATTTGTTTGAAACAACGTTCAAACGCGAAGTTTATTCTGACTTGACGGGCGAACGTGGTACCTTGATGGGTGCTATTCAAGGTTTGCTGTTGGCTCAATACGAGGTATTGCGCGAAAACGGTCATACGCCTTCCGAAGCATTCAACGAAACAGTCGAAGAGTTAACTCAATCGCTGATGCCTTTGTTTGCCAAGAATGGTATGGATTGGATGTATGCGAACTGTTCTACTACGGCTCAGCGTGGTGCACTTGACTGGATGACTCCGTTCCATGATGCAACCAAACCCGTATTCGAAAAACTGTATGCCGAAGTAAAATGCGGTAACGAAGCACAGCGTTCTATCGATACCAACTCTAAACCCGACTATCGTGAAGGTTTGGATGCCGAACTGAAAGCATTGCGCGAGAGCGAGATGTGGCAGGCGGGTGCTGTTGTTCGTAAACTGCGTCCCGAAAACAACTAAACACTTAGTTGGTATAGGTTAATATTAACGAGAGGGTGATCCTGTTACACACGGGATCACCCTCTCTGTTTTTACTGCTTCATTATGCGGGTGTACATGCATCTATATATTCCATCAACTTTCGATAAAAAGGATGCTTGGTCAATGTGGCTGCTTCGCCCAGAATGACCAACTTCATGCGTGCACGGGTGATGGCAACGTTCATTCTGCGCAGATCGTTAAGGAAACCTATCTGCCCGTTTTCATTCGCTCTAACCAGACTGATGAAGATCACATCTCGCTCTTGCCCTTGAAAACCATCTACCGTATTTACGGTGATGAGGCTGCGAAACGGCTGAAAGAAAGGGGTAACTTTTATCTTATTGCGTATGTATTGTACCTGTGCTTTGTAAGGCGAAATAAGACCGAAATCAATTTTCTCGTCCAGCACTCTGGCTTTGCCGATACGCTGTATGTACTGTTCGAGTTCTTGTAGTAGCAGGTTGGCTTCCGATTTATTGATGCGTCCGAAACTCTCTCCGATAAACTCTTCGTGAAACTCCATTGCCGAGGTGTCTATCCATGCCATGGGCGTGTCATAATCTAAAATACCTCGATAACGAATTTCGGGAGCTGCTGCAAGTGACCCCTGATAGAACCATTCGGAGGGAAAGCGCATAATCTGTTCGTGCATACGGTACTGAACCTTTAGTAACGAAACGGAGTTCGGCTTACCATTCACAACCTTCTCCATCAGCGTTCGGTCTAATCCGCTTCGAGCAGCTTCTGCACATTTAATGGTAGGAGGGAGCTGACAATGATCGCCTGCCAATACCACTCGGTGAGATCGTCGGATGGCAATCCAACACGAAGCTTCGAGTGCTTGTGCCGCTTCGTCGATGAAAAGAGTTGAGAATTGACGACCTGTTAGCACCCGGTGGTTACTACTAACCAAGGTCGAAGCGATCACACGGGCACCGGCAAAAAGCTCTTCATTGATAAGTATCTCTAATTCGGTGGCTCGCTCCTTGAGCCGGTTTATACGATCTCGGATTCCTTCCCGGTTGGAATGATTGCCGCGACGTAGCTGGCTGTTCATTTCGCGAATAGACTTTCGGATGCCCCACAATTCGGCATAAGACGGGTGGCTCTCAAAACGATGTTCGTACGTAAACGAAAGCATCTTGTCATTCACCCGGCTCGGATTGCCGATGCGTAAGACCGGCACTCCACGGTCGACGAGCTTTTCCGAAATCCAATCAACAGCCGTATTGCTTTGCGCGCAAACGAGTACTTGATTCTCCCGGTGCAAGGTTTCATAAATGGCTTCGACCAGCGTGGTCGTCTTTCCTGTTCCCGGAGGGCCATGCACGATGGCGACATCTTTTGCACAAAGTACTTGATTGACAGAGGCCTCCTGTGTGGTATTCAGCCAGGGAAAACGAACCGGATAGAGCTCCCGGCTACGCGAGGGCAGCGAACCGAGTAAGATATCGCGCAACTCGGACAGGCGGTTGCCTTTGGCCCGTATCACCTCTTCCAATGCCTCGAACATGGTACGATAAGACGTTTCGTCAAAATAGAGTTGAACTCCCAAACGGTCGGTTGCCTGCACTTCGAGCAGTGCACCGGCACTGGGTAGTGCCACTACCATGCGTTCTTCGCCGGCAAAGCTCACTGTAGCCGTAAAGTTCATGTACTGTATTTTTCCATCGTACCCCTGCCTGAAGAAACAGACCGGTCGTCCGAACTCGAAAGCGTGTTCAATCTCTTTCTCTTCGCTTCGTTCAATTTCCACGACGAGTTGGTTCAGAGAGTTGTAATAGCTCCGCCCTGTGGTAACGGGATACCAACAAAGTCCTCGTTTTATTTTTCGGGCTATCCCCATTGACTCGGTCTGACGCCGAAATTCTTCTTTCTCATATTCGTACTCCATACGAAGTAAGAGTTGCTGGTGTTGCAGATCGGCGATGGGAGCGAGGATGTTTTTTGTCATATTGTTTAATGAATTACTCACGGGCAAAGGTACGAATTCTTCTCGTTCTCCTAAACTTTCCACTCTTCCCAATCGTTAATATACTATATTTAATTTAATAGAGAAACTGAATGGTATATGATAAAAAGATGTTGGAATGCTTCTACTCCGCTTATAAAGGGAAGATAGAGCATGTGCGAGCTATACTGAAAAGACCATTAACACTGTCTGAGAAGATCTTGTATGCTCATTTGTATGATGAAAAAGTGGTGAATAACTACAAGCGTGGCGAGGATTATGTCAACTTTCGTCCCGATCGGGTAGCCATGCAGGATGCTACTGCACAGATGGCTTTATTGCAATTTATGAATGCCGGTCAAGATCAGGTATCTGTTCCCTCTACCGTACATTGCGATCACCTGATTCAGGCCGATCATGGGGCACGCGAAGATATAGCTACTGCCAGACATACGAATGAAGAAGTTTATGATTTCCTTCGCGATGTCTCTTCCCGCTACGGCATTGGTTTCTGGAAACCGGGTGCAGGTATTATTCATCAAGTGGTACTCGAAAACTATGCTTTTCCCGGTGGAATGATGATTGGAACCGATTCGCATACCCCCAATGCAGGCGGATTGGGAATGATTGCCATTGGTGTGGGTGGTGCAGATGCGGTCGATGTAATGACGGGCATGGAGTGGGAGCTCAAGATGCCTCGTTTGATCGGTGTGCGGCTAACGGGAAAACTCAGCGGATGGGCAGCCCCCAAAGATGTCATTTTAAAGTTGGCCGGTATTCTTACCGTCAAAGGAGGTACCAATGCTATTATCGAATATTTTGGTTCCGGTGCCGAATCAATTTCTGCTACCGGCAAAGCAACCATTTGCAATATGGGTGCTGAGGTAGGTGCTACCACCTCTGTGTTCCCTTACGACGAATCGATGAAGCGTTACCTTTGTGCTACCGGACGCGAAACGGTGGCTGCAATGGCCGACGTAGTAAAAGACGACCTATGCGCCGACCCGGAGGTATGCGAACAGCCCGAATGTTATTATGATCAGTTGATCGAGATCGATTTAAATACGCTCGAACCCTATATTAACGGGCCTTTTACCCCTGATGCAGCTACACCCATATCGGAATTTGCCGAAAAGGTATTAATCAATGGTTATCCTCGTAAGATGGAAGTAGGGCTGATTGGTTCGTGTACGAACTCTTCTTATCAAGACCTCAGCCGGGCAGCCTCCATTGCGCAACAAGCATTGGAAAAAGATTTGAGCGTGGCTGCCAAACTGATTATTAATCCGGGTTCGGAGCAAATCAGGGTTACAGCCGAGCGTGACGGTATGATGACGCTTTTCAAAAAGCTGGGTGCAACGATTATGGCCAATGCCTGCGGCCCTTGCATCGGTCAGTGGAAACGCCATACCGACGACAATGCCCGTAAGAACTCCATCGTTACCTCCTTCAATCGTAATTTTGCCAAACGAGCCGATGGAAACCCCAATACGTATGCCTTTGTGGCATCTCCCGAACTGACATTGGCCTTGACCATTGCCGGAGATCTTTGTTTCAACCCGTTGAAAGATCGTTTGTTTACCCGCGAAGGCGAACGGGTGAAACTCGATGAACCGCATGGCGATGAACTACCGGTGCATGGCTTCTTGACCGATGCTCATGGATATATAGCACCGGCTGGATCGGAAGTTGCGATTGTGATAAATCCCGAGTCGAATCGCTTGCAGCAGTTGTTACCTTTTGCTCCTTGGCGTGCCTCCGATTTTGTAGATATGCCTCTCTTGATTAAGACACAGGGCAAATGTACAACTGATCACATCTCGATGGCAGGCCCTTGGTTACGCTTTCGCGGACACTTGGAGAATATCTCGGATAACCTGCTGATGGGTGCCGTGAATGCTTTCAATGGCGAAACCAATAAAGTATGGTGCCGGCTGACGAATACCTATGATACCGTCTCGTCCACCGCCAAGTTGTATAAACAACACGGCGAAAGCTCCATCGTAGTAGCCGAAGAAAACTATGGCGAAGGCTCCAGCCGCGAACATGCTGCTATGGAACCTCGCTTCCTCAACGTAAAGGTTATACTGGCCAAGAGTTTCGCACGTATCCACGAAACCAATTTGAAAAAGCAAGGCATGCTTGCCCTCACCTTTGCCGAAAAGGCCGATTACGACCGTATCTGCGAACATGACCTCCTCACCGTTGTTGGGTTGGAGACATTTGCTCCCGATAAGAACCTGCAAGTAATCGTTTACCACGAGGACGGAACGAAAGACGTGATTGAAGTACTACATACTTATAATGAACAGCAGATAGCCTGGTTCCGTGCCGGCTCTGCACTAAACGCAAGATAGAATATGAGAATAACAAAACAAACAGATGGTACGCTGCTCGTACCCGATGTGCCTACCATTCCGTTTATTACGGGCGATGGTGTAGGCTCCGAAATAACGCCGGCTATGCAAGCCATTGTAGATAAGGCAGTCGAACTGGCTTATGGCGGTAGCCGACACATTGAATGGATGGAGGTGTTGGCCGGACAACGTGCCTTTGATGTCACCGGTTCATGGCTTCCCGACAATACCATGCATGCTTTTCAGGAATACCTGATTGGCATTAAAGGCCCCCTAACCACTCCCGTAGGAGGGGGCATACGCTCCCTCAACGTAGCTTTGCGCCAAACGCTCGATTTGTACGTATGCCTGCGTCCCGTCCGTTGGTTTCGGGGAGTGGTATCGCCACTGAAAGAACCACAGAAAGTTGATATGTTTATCTTCCGCGAGAATACCGAAGATATCTATGCCGGTATCGAGTGGGAAGCAGGTACGCCCGAAGCTAAAAAGTTCTACCGCTTTCTGCACGATGAGATGGGGGTAACGAAAGTGCGTTTTCCCGAAACATCGGGCTTTGGTGTAAAACCGGTGTCAAAAGAGGGAACCGAGCGTTTGGTACGTGCTGCTTGTCGCTATGCACTGGAGTTTGGATTGCCCACTGTAACATTGGTGCATAAGGGAAACATCATGAAATATACCGAAGGAGGTTTCAAGAAATGGGGCTATGAACTGGCTGAGCGCGAGTTTGGCGATGCTCTTGCCAAAGGAACACTGAAGGTGAACGACTGCATTGCCGATGCGTTTCTGCAAAACACGTTGCTTCGCCCCGAAGACTATTCGGTAGTGGCAACGTTGAACCTCAACGGAGATTATATTTCCGACCAGTTGGCTGCTATGGTAGGAGGTATCGGCATTGCTCCCGGAGCCAATATCAACTATATCACCGGACATGCTATTTTTGAGGCCACACATGGCACTGCACCCGATATTGCCGGAACCGATCAGGCGAACCCCTGTTCGCTGCTTCTTTCGGCGGTGATGATGCTCGAATATATGGGGTGGCAGGAACCTGCCGATTTGATTGTAACTGCCCTCGAACAGAGCTTTAGTCATGGGCGTGCTACCCATGATCTGGCTCGCTTTATGCCCGATGGACACTCACTTGGCACTACTGCCTTTGCACACGAAATTATCCAAAGAATCAATGATTAATATGACTGACTCATGAAAAAAGAATATCTTGTCTATAAACTCTCTGAAGAGATGAAGAATGCTGCACGTATTGATGCAGAGCTTTTTCCGAAGTTCGATGTAAAGCGCGGATTGCGCAACGAAGATGGTACGGGTGTGTTGGTGGGACTCACCAAGGTGGGCAATGTGGTAGGTTACGAGCGTATCCCCGGTGGTGGGCTCAAACCCATTCCCGGCAAACTATTTTATCGGGAGTATGATGTCGAAGACATTGTTCATGGGGTGATCAAGGAGAAACGATTTGGCTTCGAAGAAGTTGCCTATTTGTTGTTGTCGGGACATTTGCCCGATCGCGATGAGCTCTCTTCCTTCCGGGAGTTGGTAGCCGATAATATGCCGCTCGAACAAAAAACCAAGATGAATATCATCGAGCTCGAGGGTTCGAACATCATGAATATTCTGGCTCGTAGCGTACTCGAAATGTACCGCTTCGATGCCAACCCCGATGATATTTCGTGCGATAACCTGATGCGTCAGAGCATCGACCTCATTTCGAAGTTCCCTACCATCATTGCGTATGCCTATAATATGTTGCGCCATGCCACCTTCGGTCGTTCGCTGCATATTCGCCATCCACAGGATGAGCTGTCTCTTGCCGAAAACTTCCTTTATATGTTGAAGAAGAACTATACGGCACTCGAAGCAAGAACCCTCGATCTGTTGCTCATTCTTCAGGCAGAGCATGGTGGAGGTAACAACTCTACCTTTACGGTGCGTGTTACCTCGTCTACCGGAACGGATACGTATTCTTCGATTGCTGCCGGTATCGGTTCGCTTAAAGGCCCGCTTCATGGAGGTGCCAACATTCAAGTGGTCGATATGTTCCATCATCTCGAGCAGAATATTGAAGATTGGACCAATGTAGATGAGATTGATACCTACTTCACCCGTATGCTAAACAAAGAGGTGTATAACAAAACCGGTCTTATTTATGGTATCGGCCATGCCGTATATACCATTTCCGATCCGCGTGCGTTACTGCTCAAGGAGTTGGCTCGCGATCTGGCAAAAGAAAAGGATAAAGAGCGCGAATTCGCTTTCCTCGAACTGCTCGAAGAGCGTGCTATCGCTACTTTCGGTCGAATTAAGAACAACGGGAAGACGGTATCGAGCAATGTAGATTTCTACTCGGGCTTTGTGTACGAGATGATCGGTCTGCCACAGGAGATCTATACGCCGCTTTTCGCTATGGCTCGTATCGTAGGCTGGTGTGCACATCGCAACGAGGAGTTGAATTTCGAAGGTAAACGAATCATTCGTCCGGCCTATAAGAATGTACTCGATGAGGCTAAATACATACCGTTGAAGGCTCGTTGATGCAGCAGATTTCTTTACCTGCTTCAAGCATCGGTTGATGCGGAAAGCATGGGAAAGTGTAATATAATAAATTGATAATGAGTGCGTAAAGGAATACGTACTTTTATACAGCAAGAGTACGTACTTTATAGAGCATAGATTAGTATCTTATTGCTCGATAGAGTACGTACTCTTGTATATAAGGAAACGCTTTATCTGTATGTAGTGATAAAAAATACGGTCGCTCGTATGCTCCGTTTAAATAGACAACTTACGCAGTACATTTACCAACTCTCTGTTGATCGGTTTCTCTTTCTTGATGGCCTTGCTGAAGGGAACATATACAATTTCATCGTTCTCGATTCCAATCATGACGTTGCGTTGGTCTTCCATAATGGCATCGATGGCTGCAGAACCCAACCGGCTGGCTAGAATACGGTCGTGTGCCGAAGGGCTACCACCGCGTTGCAGGTGTCCCAAAATAGTTACACGTACGTCATATTGCGGATATTCGTTCTTTACGCGTTCGGCATAGTGCATGGCACCGCCTGTAAGTTCACTCTCGGCTACGAGTACGATGCTGCTGTTTTTTGATTTACGGTAACCGCTTTTGATGAACTCTTCCAGTTGGTCGAATTCAGTGCTGAACTCCGGTATAATGGCTGCTTCGGCTCCCGAGGCAATAGCACCGTTAAGGGCTAGGAATCCGGCATCGCGTCCCATTACTTCGACAAAGAAAAGACGTTCGTGCGAGGTGGCTGTATCGCGTATTTTATCCACGGCATCGAGAATCGTGTTTAGTGCCGTATCGTATCCGATGGTAGTATCTGTGCCATAAAGATCGTTGTCGATGGTGCCGGGCAATCCGATACACGGAACATCGAACTCCTGAGCGAAGATGCGTGCGCCTGTTAGCGAACCGTCTCCACCGATAATAACCAATGCATCGATACCTTCGGCTTTCATGTTGTCGTAGGCTACCTGGCGTCCTTCGGGAGTGGTGAATTCTTTGCAACGTGCTGTTTTCAAGATGGTTCCTCCCAATTGAATGATGTTGCTTACGTCTTGGCTCTTGAATTCTTTGATTTCGCCTGTTACCAGACCTTTATATCCTCTATATATACCTTTTACAGCTAAACCGTTGTAAATTGCTGCCCGTGTTACTGCACGAATGGCAGCATTCATTCCCGGAGCGTCGCCGCCCGAGGTTAAAATACCGATACACTTTACTGTTGCCATAACAATCTTATTATTATTTTAATTTTGATGCTGCAAAGATAACAAAAAGCCTTTGCAAATGTATTTCTTTGTTGCTAAACTAAAGTGTTCAGTAATAAATAACGTTAAACATCTTTTGCTTCGATACGGGTTTTAATCACTCTGTAAATCTTTTCCATAAGCCATTTGGGAGTAGACGTGGCTCCGCATACACCAATGGATTGTGCGCCTTCGAGTAGTGAATTATCTATTTCTTCTTCATTATCGATCAGATGTGAATTTGGATTTACTTTCAGGCATTCGCTGAAAAGCATTTTTCCGTTCGAACTCTTCTTGCCGCTGACAAAAAAAAGGAGATCGTGAGAGGCTGCGAACTCACGTAAGTTGGGCATGCGGTTGGCTACCTGACGGCAAATCGTATCGTAATACTCGAATGTTGCTTCGGGGGAAATGTGCTCTTTGATATAGTCTACTATTTCCCAGAACTCATCGAGCGATTTGGTTGTTTGCGAATACAGACGAATGCTTTTCGTAAAGTCGAGGCTTTTCACCTCTTCCAGTTTCTCGATAACGATGGCTTTTCCGGCGGTTTGCCCAACCAATCCCAGTACCTCGGCATGTCCGTTTTGCCCGTAAATAATGATTTGCTTCTCCTCTTTGCTCTCTTCCCGGTGTTCGACTTTGATCCGTTTCTGCAAACGCAATACCACCGGGCAGGTGGCATCGATAATCTCAATCTGGTTGCGACGAGCTATCTCATACGTTTCGGGTGGTTCTCCGTGGGCACGAAGAAGCACTTTGGCATGGTGTAACTGCTCAAACTCTTCGTGGTTGATGGTGATAAGTCCCATCTCTTTGAGTCGCTCCACCTCGCGGCTATTGTGTACAATATCTCCCAGGCAATAAAGGGTAGCCCCTTTTGCCAGCTCTTCTTCGGCCTTGTTGATGGCGGTTACCACCCCAAAGCAAAAGCCCGATCCTTTGTCTATTTCTACTTTTGTCATGGGTTTAGCACTAATTTAGAATAATTACTTGGAGATTACCTGATTGTAACGGTCGAACAGCCAATTGCGCTGCTCGTCGATGGTTAGGTTCGTATTGTCGAGTGTCAAGGCATCGTCGGCTTTGCGCAACGGGCTTACCTCGCGGTTCTGATCAATGTAATCGCGCTGTTTCACGTTTTCGAGAATGCTGTCGAAGTCGGCTTCTTCACCCTTCGCCTTTAGCTCGTCGTATCGGCGTTGAGCACGAACTTCGGCCGATGCCGTGACGAATATTTTCAGTTCGGCATCCGGAAATACAGTGGTTCCGATGTCTCTTCCATCCATCACAATGCCCTTTTCGCGACCCATGGCTTGTTGCTGCTCGACCAATGCTTCGCGTACGAAGCCCAGCGTACTGATGGGGCTTACCTTAGAGGATACTTCCATGGTGCGTATTCTGTTTTCTACGTTGTTGCCATTCAGATACGTCACCGGGCGTCCTGTTTCGGGATCAATCCGAAAGGTGATGTGAATATCGTTGATACGTTCTTTGAGTGCTTCGACATTGATCTCACTTCCGCAGAAGATGCCGTTTTCTATGCTGTATAAAGTAACTGCCCGATACATGGCGCCGCTATCAATATAGATATATCCGATTTCTTTGGCCAGGTCTTTGGCCATGGTGCTTTTTCCACAAGAAGAGAATCCGTCGATTGCTATAGTTATCTTTTTCATCTGATTGTATGTATTATCATGTTAGTGTAAAGTGAAACGGCAGCATGCCTGAAGTCGAGACTCCACCGAACGGAATAAAACACTCCGTTGCCTGCTTGTGACCCTGTGTGAAGCATAAAAATAGTGAAAAAAGCAGGATTATATTCTTTTTTAACATGCTGGCCGAAAATTCTGCTCAAATATACTGCATTTTTAAAATATCTCCATTATATTTGCCACAGAAAAGCTATTGAAGCTCGAAACCAGGAACACACATTTAATTATTTATATTTGTATGGAAGTTAAAAAATCACCCAAAGCAGACCTGGAAGGTAAGAAGTCTACCTGGATGCTTGTTGGCTACGTGATTGTATTAACCTTTATGTTCGTAGCGTTCGAATGGACTAAACGTGACATAGTGATTGATACAAGTCAGGCATTGGCCGACCTCGTATTTGAAGAAGAGATCATTCCGATTACGGAACAAAAACAAGAAGTTGTCCCTCCTCCTCCTGAGGCTCCTGCGGCAGCAGAAATTCTGAATATTGTTGATGACAAAGCAGAAGTGAAGGAAGCGGTGATTGCATCGACCGAAGATACCGGACAGAAAGTAGAAGTAAAATATGTAGCGGTAAAAGTGGTAGAGGAAGAACCTGAAGAACAAACCATTTTTGAGGTAGTAGAACAAATGCCCGATTTTCCCGGCGGTATGGCTGCATTGATGCAGTTTCTCGGTAAGAACATTAAGTATCCTACCATTGCTCAGGAAAATGGAACTCAAGGTCGTGTGATCGTTCAGTTCGTTGTGAACAAAGACGGTTCTATCGTAGACCCAAGAGTTGTGAAGAGTGTTGACCCTTATTTGGATAAGGAAGCTCTTCGTGTAATTGGCACTATGCCCAAATGGAAGCCGGGTATGCAGCGCGGTAAACCCGTTCGTGTAAAGTATACGGTTCCTGTAATGTTTAGATTGCAATAATATTGTATAGCATAGTAAGAGGCTGCCGTAAAGCAGCCTCTTTTTGTTAATTAGCCTGTTCTTTTAAACCCGTTTAAATCATCAAAGTATGTTCACTTCATCTCAAATGCTCGATAAAATGAATGCGCACATCGAAGCACTTCGATTTACTCGCAGCCCCAAAGGTTTGTATGCTCCTGTTGAGTATGTATTGTCTATGGGCGGAAAACGCATTCGACCGGTACTTATGCTTATGGCTTATAATCTTTATAAAGAAGATGTGGCTCGCATTTATGGACCGGCTACGGGTGTTGAAGTGTATCATAACTATACCTTGCTACACGACGATTTGATGGACAATGCCGACAAGCGGAGAGGCAAAGCAACGGTTCATAAGGTTTGGGACGACAATACCGCCATTCTTTCGGGCGATGCCATGTTGGTGTTGGCGTATCAGTTTATTTCGGATTGTCCGACCGAACACCTTAAAGAGGTGCTCGACCTATTTAGTCAAACGGCGCTTGAAATTTGTGAAGGACAGCAAATGGATATGGAGTTTGAACATCGCGACGATGTGCTTGCGAATGAATATATCGAAATGATTCGCCTCAAAACAGCTGTATTGCTGGCAGCCAGTCTTAAGATCGGTGCCATTCTGGGAGGTGCATCTGCTTCCGACGCCGAATACTTATATCAGTTCGGCATCCGGATAGGGGTGGCTTTTCAACTGCAAGACGATCTACTGGATGTTTATGGAGATACTGCCGTATTCGGCAAGAATATCGGCGGAGATATTCTCTGCAATAAAAAAACGTATATGCTCATCAAAGTACTTGAGCATGCCAATGAGGCTCAACGAGGCGAGTTAAAGAAATGGATTGCTGCCGAAACCTTCAAAGCAGACGAGAAAATAAAAGCGGTAACTCTGCTTTATGACGAAATAGGGGTGAGGACGGTGTGCGAAAATCTGATGCAACAATATTACACCTCGGCTATGGAGAACCTTTCTGCAGTCAATGTTGCGGCGGAGTTAAAAACAGAATTGATTGACTTAACCAAGAGTTTGATGCATAGAAAACTCTGATTTTTATTATAGAATGCCTTATAGACGATTGCCCAACACCGACTTAGCAAGAATCAGGGCGCTGAAAGCAGCGGTCATGAAAGGTGATGCGTCTAATCTTCGTGAATTGCCCATATCACTACATACACTTTCGGAGGCACGCTCTTATTTACAGAAGTTTGAGGTTATGCAAGATTACTATGCCCAATGTCTGGACCATCAAACGAAGGCCAGTCGCAAGCATCAGGTGCATGTAAAAACAGCCCGTTTGTATATTTCTCATTTTATTCAAGTGCTTAACATGGCCGTCATTCGTTCCGAAATAAAGGAAATGCATAAAAAACTATATAGCTTGTCGACAAGCGATCACAATGTACCCGACTTAACCAATGAAGCCGCTATTGTACTTTGGGGGAAGAACGTGATTGAGGGCGAACGTAAGCGAATAGCCCAAGGGGGAATTCCTGTTTATACGCCTACCATTGCCAAAGTGAAGGTTCATTACGATATCTTTCTGGATGGATATGAGAGGCAAAAAGGACTTCAGGCACTTACTGCCCGTAGCTTGGAAGAACTGGCAGCGATGCGGGGACGGGCCGATGAACTGATTCTGGATATCTGGAATCAGGTAGAAGCTGCTTATCAGGACATCTCTCCCAACGAAGTTCGGTTAAACTTATGTCGTGACTACGGACTGATTTATTATTATCGAACAGGCGAACAGCCAATAGAATAAACGTATGATACTTGTTGACTCTCATTCTCACCTCTTTTTGGAAGAATTTTCAGCGGATTTACCTCAGGTTATGGATCGTGCCCGAAAGGCCGGTGTATCGCATATCTTTATGCCCAATATAGATAGTACTACCATTGAACCAATGCTCTCGGTATGTGCCGCTTACAAAGATCTTTGTTTCCCGATGATCGGTTTGCATCCGACCTCTGTGAATGAATCGTATGAAAAAGAACTGGCCATTGTAGCCGATCGGCTGGCAGCTCCTCATGACTTTGTAGCCATTGGCGAAATCGGGTTGGACTTATATTGGGACAAAACATTTTTGAAGCAGCAATGTGCTGCTTTTGAGCAGCAGATAGAGTGGGCTCTAATGTATGATTTGCCTATCGTGATTCATTCCAGAGAGGCCTTTGAACTTATCTGTGAAGTGCTGTCTCCTTATAAAAACACATCCTTGAGGGGTATCTTTCACAGTTTCACCGGGAGCGTTGAAGAGGCCGTTCGTTTACTGGAGTTTTCGCAGTTTTTAATTGGTATCAATGGGGTGGTGACTTTCAAAAAGTCCACCTTGCCCGAGGCTTTGAAAGAGATTCCGTTGCAACGCATCGTACTCGAAACAGACTCCCCATACTTAACTCCAATGCCAAATAGAGGTAAACGGAATGAAAGTGCCAATTTGAAAGATACATTGATGAAAGTGGCCGAAGTGTATAATATGCCTCCGGAACTGGTTGCTCAAGCGACTTCAGTAAACGCTTTAAAAATGTTTGGAATGCTCAAATAAGGTCAGAAAGATTTTAAAATATATTAATTTGAACTATTTCTGATAGATAAAAAAGCGATAATGCTGTGCAAGAAGAAAAAAAAGAATACATTTGTGGCTGAAATCATTTTTGGCTCACTCCTCTTTAAGAGTTATGGCGAGAATGTATAAGTAATATTTGTAGGAGAGATGCTCGAGTGGTTGAAGAGGCACGCCTGGAAAGCGTGTATACGCCAAAAGTGTATCGCGGGTTCGAATCCCGCTCTCTCCGCGGATTTACGAACAAATAATTACAATAATAATAATAAATTTAATTAATTAATTAATCTTAAAAATTAGACACACAATGAAAAAGTTATTTGCAATTGTTGCTGTGATGGGAGTCTTAACATTTGGCTCAACTCAACTTGCTCAGGCTCAAGATGCTCCTGCAGCAGAACAAACTGAACAGGTTGCTCCTGCTGATGCTCCTGCTGCTGATGCTCCTGCCGCAGAAGAAGGTGGTATCCACAAAGAAATTAAAGTTAAATTCATTGAAGGTACTGCATCTTTCATGAGTTTGGTAGCTATCGCTTTGGTTATCGGTTTGGCATTCTGTATCGAACGTATTATTTACCTAAGCTTGGCAGAAATCAACACGAAGAAATTCATGGGAGCTATCGAAGCTGCTTTGGAGAAAGGTGATGTTGAAGCTGCAAAAGATATCGCACGTAATACTAGAGGACCTGTGGCTTCTATCTACTATCAAGGTTTGATGAGAATCGACCAAGGTATTGATGTAGTAGAAAAATCAGTTGTATCTTATGGTGGTGTACAGGCAGGTTACCTTGAAAAAGGCTGTTCATGGATCACTCTGTTTATCGCAATGGCTCCTTCTTTAGGATTCTTGGGTACAGTAGTAGGTATGGTTATGGCATTTGATAAGATCCAACAAGTAGGTGATATCTCTCCAACGGTTGTTGCAGGTGGTATGAAAGTGGCTTTGATCACTACTATCTTCGGTCTTGTTGTTGCTTTGATCCTTCAGGTATTCTACAACTACATCCTTTCTAAAATTGAGGCTCTTACAAGCGAAATGGAAGATTCTTCTATCTCTTTGCTTGATATGGTGATCAAATACAACTTGAAATACAAAAAATAATCTGCGTAATGAATAAGTTAACATATAAATTATCATATTACGTACTTTATGCAATGTTTGCTGCTATTCTGGTAGTGATGGGCCTCTTCTACATGGGTGGTGAGATGGCTACTCCAATCGTACCGGATATGTCAAACCCTGCAAATACAGATGCACTGTTGTATCTGATGTACGGACTGTTCGGCATCGCTGTTGTCGTGACTGTGATTGCTTTTGTGTTCCAATTTGGTACTGCTTTGAAAGATAATCCGATGGGAGCTATCAAGTCTTTGGTTGGTATTATTCTATTAGTTGCTGTATTGGTGATTTCTTGGGTAATGGGTAGTGATGAAACATTGGTATTGCCAGGTTATGACGGATCTGAAAATGTTCCTTTCTGGTTGAAACTTACCGATATGTTCCTTTACACTATTTACTTCTTGTTGGCAGCTACTGTTGTAGCTATCCTTGGAAGTAGCATTAAAAAGAAATTATCATAATCAATTGAGGTAACTCAATTTTAAAAAAGTAATTAAAATGGCAAAAGGAAAAAGAAAAGTTCCTGATATTAACTCCAGTTCTACTGCCGATATTGCCTTCTTGTTGCTTATTTTCTTTTTGATTACGACATCTATGGATACTGACCGTGGTTTGGCAAGACGCTTGCCCCCACCGCCAGAAAAGGATCAGAAAGAGAATGATGATAAGATTAAAGAACGTAACGTTTTGCAGATCTACCTGAACAAGGATGATCAGTTGATGTGCGGAAATGATTATATTCAGGTTACACAATTGAAGCAGAGAGCAAAAGATTTTATTGTGAATCCTTATAACGATGAATCACTCCCCGAGAAGGTATCGAAAGATGTTGAATTCTTTGGAGCGACTATGGTTACGGAAAAACATGTAATCTCTTTGCAGAATGACCGTGGATCTTCTTATCAGGCATATATTAGCGTTCAGAACGAACTCGTAGCTGCTTATAATGAGTTGAGAAACGAGTTGGCTCAAGAAAAATGGCAGAGAAACTATGCCGACCTGAGTGAAGATCAGCAGAAAGCTATTCGTGAAATTTATCCTCAGAAGATTTCTGAGGCAGAACCTAAAAAATACGGAGAAAAGAAGTAATGGGAAAGTTTAATAAAACAGGTAAACGTGAAATGCCTGCGTTGAACACTTCTTCTCTGCCTGACCTTATCTTTACCTTGTTGTTCTTCTTTATGATTGTAACAACAATGCGTGAGGTATCATTGAAGGTTGAGTTTAAGGTTCCGCAAGGTACTGAACTTGAAAAACTGGAAAAGAAATCATTGGTTACGTTCATCTATGTAGGTAAGCCTACACAAGAGTTCCGTAAGAAAATGGGTTCTGAAAGCCGCATTCAGTTGAATGATAGCTACGCTGAAGTTTCTGAAGTACAAGACTTCATTATCCAGGAAAGATCAAGCATGAAAGAAGCTGACCAAGCTATGATGACAGTTTCTTTGAAAATTGATGAGGAAACAAAGATGGGTATCGTAACCGATATCAAGAATGCGCTTCGTCAAGCTTATGCACTAAAGATTAACTATTCTGCTAAACCACGTGAATAAGCAAAATAGCAATAAT
>NZ_HG726023.1:449925-595790 GCF_000499785.1 Bacteroides neonati
TAAAAATGATTTTAGACGCCCTTTTTTTATCTGTTCGTTTTTGATCTGGTTGCTTTAGTCAGCAACTACATTATATACCTCGCGGTATAGAGTCTGTTTTACCTCTTCGAAATCCTGTTCGGATTGAAGATTGCCATATACCATTAAGTGCATGGGCAAAAAGCCGTCGCCCGCTTTATAGGGAGGTTGCTGATATTCATTATCCCAAAGAACAAATCCTTGTCGTTTGTAGAAATTAATACGACGTTGTGCCATTTCTTCGACCGGTTCCTCTACCTCAAGTACAATCGGTTGCCGAATCTGTTGGCAGATATGTTGCAATACCTTTTGTCCGTACCCTCCGTTACGCTGATCGGGGTGTATGGCGAAGTGCTCAACGTAATAGAAACGTTCGAAATTCCAGTAAGTGATGAAACCGACAGGTGTGTTATCATCAAAAATGAGGTTGTTGTGAAAATGACCGGTTTGATCGGTGTAGTTGCGAAGATGCGATAATTCGCGGTATTCTTCGGGGGGGAAGGCTGCAATAAGCAACCTCTCCATGAACGTGTAATGCTCTGTATCAGCCGTGCTGATCGGTTGAAGTCTGATCATAAATATAGTTTGAATTGGATATTATTTATCTGTATAAAACTCAATCATTCTGCGAAGTGCACGTTGGCAAACAGGACAGAACGTTGGATATTCGTTCGTGCGCATTCTACAGTCATTTGCCGGACGATAGATGCCCTTAGCCGAGTAGCCTCCACCCTCGTATACTCCTACCGGAAAAGCATCTTTACTTGATACCGGGGTAGGAATAGGCGTAGCGACCGGAAGCATATCCTGCCATTTCTCTGCAAAGTTGACACGGGTTGTGATATTCTGCTCCCAAGGCTCTACAGAAAGAGGGTAAGTGTCGGTCATGACATCGTTGTCGTAAAAGTACTCATCGCCCAATCCGCCGAAGCTATGGCCGAACTCATGCACTACTACCGGTTTGAAAGTAGGGTGATGCGCTGCGGTCAATGTGTATGAGTTATAGATGCCTCCACCTCCATACTCCTTGGTGTTTACAATGATGATGATATGCTCGTAAGGTATACCGGCCAATGCTTCATGAATCGATTTCACGCGACTTGTGGTCAAGTATCGATCTGAGTAAAAGGTATCGAAGTGTGAGCTGAAAGCGGTTTGTTTCCAATCTTTTTTGCGGGGCACGCTCACTCCACTATCTTTGGATGGGCTGGCTACTGCCACTATATTGAACTTCTCCTTCATCGACTTGAATGGCTCGTAAAAGAATAAACTTTCGCAAGTAGCAGCGGCATCTTTATAAAACAGTTCCATTTCTGCTTCCGTATAACCTTCGGCCAGAATTGCCACATCAATGCAATCTTGTTCGCTACCGCTTCGTTGCATGTATTTATGCGGAGTAATATGAGATAGACCACGTTGGTGAATGAGGATGTCGTTTGGGTGTATCGTATGCTTCAAGGTGGCGATAACTTGGTGAGATGCATTACGCAATGTAATCTCAACTTCGGCGGTGCGTTGAGGATACGGTAATAGAAATGTGTTTTCGAATGCTTTGGCAGTCGTTTTGGCCTCGTCGGTACTCAACCACTCCTGAAATAGCGATGAAAATGAGGTTTTATAAATACAATCGTTGGTTGCAGAATCGCGTACAATGATTTCACCGTTTCCCTTTAGAGGCAATTCGGATAAGCGATGTTGCCTTCCGGCCCAGGTGGGTAACTGAGATAATTCGTCAACAAAAATTGTTTGCTTTGCAGCATCACCGCTGAATATATAATCAACACGTAACGTTTTATTAAGGAAATGGTCGGCAAAGTTTTGGGCATTCAGTGCGAATGTCAACATAAACGAAAGGCAAAGAGTAAGGCATTTTTTCATATTTGGTGTATATTTATGTTTCTACAAAGGTACAAACTATTATCGACTTATTCTATTTTAGGAAATAAAAGTAATAAATCATAGTATTTATTGAGCGGAAAATAGCTAACTTTGCATAAAAAGATTCAGGTTTAAAACAAATTGATTTAAAAATGGGACATCATCAATTGGATGCTTTAGATGAACAGATTCTGAAGCTGATTGCGGATAATGCACGTATTCCTTTTCTGGAAGTAGCAAGAGCGTGCAATGTATCTGGAGCAGCAATTCATCAGCGTATTCAGAAGTTAACGAATTTAGGAATATTAAAAGGTTCGGAATACATTATTGATCCGGAAAAGATAGGGTATGAAACATGTGCTTATATTGGTATCTATCTAAAAGATCCGGAGTCATTCGACTCTGTAACCAAAGCGTTGGAGAATATTCCGGAAGTGGTGGAATGTCATTTTACTACCGGGAAATATGATATGTTCATTAAAATTTACGCAAGAAACAATCATCATCTGTTAAGTGTAATCCACGATAAGTTGCAGCCATTGGGCTTAGCACGTACAGAAACGTTGATTTCTTTCCACGAGGCTATCAAGCGCCAAATGCCGATAGTTATCGATGTAGATGAGGATTAATTTATTTTCGGGCGTAATCGACAAAAGCATAAGAGCAGAGATGTTTTTCATCCACAGGATGAACTTCTCTGCTTTTTTCTTTCCATACAGTTGGAGAAACTTCGGGGAAGTATGCATCCGCTTCCGTAGCCGTATCGTCAATCTCGGTGAGGCAAAGCTCGTCGGCCAAAGGCATTGCTTGCTGATAAATGCTTGCTCCGCCGATAATATATACCTTCTCTTCCGCTTGACAGCTTTCTAACGCAGCTTCAAGGGATGAAAAGACCTCGGCTCCCGTACACTGGGTAGCCGGGTTGGAACTTAGAACAATATTTCTACGGTTAGGCAATGCTCCCTTGGGTAGAGACTCGAAGGTTTTGCGCCCCATGATGATGGTGTTTCCGGTTGTGAGTGCTTTGAAGCGTCTCAAGTCATTGGGTAGCCAGAAAAGAAGTTTGTTGTCGAAGCCGATGGCGTTGCGACGATCGATAGCGGCAATGATACTTATCATGGTGGGTGGAGCGTTTGAGAGTTTAAAACGGATTAAATTAAATAGCAACTTTTCCGGCGATGTGCGGATACGGATGATAATCGACTAATTCAAAGTCTTCAAACTTGAAATCGAAGATACTCTTTACATCCGGGTTTATTTTCATTTGTGGCAACGGACGGGGCTCGCGGCTTAGTTGCAACTCTACCTGTTCTAAATGGTTGAGGTAAATATGAGCATCACCGAGGGTATGTATGAAGTCTCCCGCTTGGAGTCCGGTTACTTGTGCCATCATTTGCAACAATAGTGCATACGAGGCGATGTTGAAAGGCACTCCTAGAAAGATGTCGGCACTGCGTTGATATAGTTGCAGACTCAGTCGTCCGTTAGCTACATAAAACTGAAAGAAGGCATGGCATGGGGGAAGATTCATTTGATCCAAATCTCCTACATTCCAAGCACTAACGATGATTCTTCGTGAGTCGGGGTTGTGCTTGATCATCTCTACTGCTTCGCTGATCTGGTCGATAAAGCCTCCGTTGTAGGTAGGCCATGAACGCCACTGATAACCATAGATATGTCCTAAATCGCCCTTCTCGTCGGCCCACTCGTTCCAGATACGAACGCCATTATCTTGTAGGTATTTTACATTGGTATCTCCTTGAAGAAACCAAAGTAACTCGTGTATGATGGACTTTAAGTGTAGCTTCTTGGTTGTCAGACAAGGAAATCCCTCATCTAAATTGAACCGCATCTGATGTCCGAAAACACTAATGGTGCCTGTGCCTGTGCGGTCACTCTTCTCTGCACCTTCTGCGAGTACACGGTTGAGTAGGTCTAAATATTGTTTCATACGGCAAAGTTATAAAAAATGCAGCGAGTTAAAAAATATACCGGGCTATAAAAACGGAGTGAATATATTAGCAAACCAGCCAACGAACTTTCTCCATGGGGAACGCTTTTTCCAATACTCCGGGGTGAGTTGTGTGCAGTTAGCAATGTCTTCATCGAACATCTCATTGAGTTCTTGTGTCACCTCCTTATCGAAAATAAAAGCATTCGTTTCATAATCGTATCGTAGGCTTCGGCTGTTGAGGTTGGCAGTGCCAACGGTACAGAACTTATCATCGACCATCATAATCTTTGAGTGATGGAAGCCTCCATTGTATAGGTAAATGGTCGCTCCCCGCTTCATCAGTTTATGCACTTTGTAGAGCGATGCATCGGGTGTAAAAGGAATATCGGACTTGGAAGAGATCATAATCTCGACCTTCGTACCGCGATCAATAGCCATATTTAGCGTTTTACGGATAGAGGAAGTGGGCACGAAATAAGGATTCACAATCCGTACATTGTGTTGGGCGGCATAGATAGATACTGCATACGAGTGGCTCATGATGCGAGTCTGTGTTTTGGGCGTACGATCTACGATGGCTACCGTTGTGTTGCCTGCGCTATCTGCCGCCTGAAAATAAACATCCCCTTCGATCTTTTGCTTGGTCGTTTTGTTCCAAATGGTGAGAAAGATGCGTTGCAGGTCTTCCACTGCCGGCCCTTCTATATGTATATGCATATCGCGCCATGCACCGATTTCGGGTAGTCCCTGTATGTAGTAATCGGCAATATTCATACCTCCGGTGTATCCGATACGTCCGTCAATGACTACAATCTTTCGATGATCGCGGTGAGCGGCATGGTTGATGTACGGGAAGGTAAACGGATCGAACTTAACTATTTCAATGCCTCGGCTGCGGATCGAATCGAGGTGCTCTTTCTTGAGCGGTTGGTTGTTCGACCAATTGCCAAAGGCATCGAACATAGCCCGCACCTCTACACCCTCCTTTGCTTTCTCGGCCAGCAGGTCGAATAAAGCATTGGCTATGGAGTCGTTTCGAAAGTTAAAATACTCGAGATGAATATGGTGTTTGGCTTCGCGAATATTGGCAAAGAGGTCAATGAACTTTTCACGTCCGCTTTTGAGTAACTCAACCTTATTATGATGTGTGATGGGTACGTTGGCGTGCTGAAAGAAGTCAAGCAATACGGTATCGCTTGGTATTTGACTTACGTCATGTAATTGCACCAGTAAACTATCTTTTTTCTCCGTGCCGGTGCTACTTAAAGAAACGAGTAATAGAAGGATGAATATAATTTGTCTCAAACTGTTTTTTCTTAAGGGTCATTTTATGAAGAAAACAAAGATACAACTTCTCTGTTCTAGGCTTCTTTTGGTGATCGATAAATTTATTGTAAATTAACAAAACACGGTACTATTGAGCCGGTGCATCCACGACCTGCATAGTCTATGGATGCACCGGCTCAACGGTACGGTGCGGTAATACGCTGTCTTTATTGCACCATGGCCCACGCTTTGCGTACTCCCAGAAAAGCGAGTACGATTACAGCGATAAGCAATGATCGAGGGTCGATGCTTGTGGTACTGCTTTGTACGATCGATACAAAAACATCGCGCAAGGTCGAAATGATTCCTTGAAATCCATCACAAACAAAGAATAAGGCAATAGCCACCAGCGTAATAAACACTGCCCATGCCTGTGCCAACCGATTTACCCGATGGGGTAGCTTCCGGAGTACCCGGCGGCTGAATCCGTTGTCTGCTATCTCTTTTTTCTCTGCAGCGAAGAAATCGCGCAGGAGTTTGTCATCTGTTTCCGTCATAGCCGTTTCTTTTTAAATAGGTTGCTAACTTCTCTTTTCCCCGCGAGAGATGGCTCTTCACCGTTCCCGTCGGTATGCCTGTTATGCCGGCAATTTTATCTATGCTTACATCTTCCATATAAAATAGGGTGATGCAGGTTCGTTCCACTTCTTTCAGCATTTTGAGCGACTGATATACGTCCATTTGTTGCCCCACATTTTCCTGTTCGGTACTGTTCATCACATCTACCTCCCGGGCATCGAGGTCTGCCGTCTCTTTTCGACTGCGAATATAATCATAAAAAACATTATAAGCAATTCGATAGAGCCACGTCGAGAAACTCGATAGGTTTTTAAAGGAAGCAAGGCTGGTATATGCTTTTATGAACGTATCTTGTGCCAAATCGTCACTCAACTCGCTATCGCCACAGGTCTGGTTCAAGAAGAAGCGCCGGATGGGCGACTGATACTTCTGAACCAGCTGGTCGAAGGCTTTGGTATTCTTAAATACCACGACCTGTGCGACTAACGATATGTCGTTGAGTTGACTCATTTCTCCTCGTTGGTAGGGTGTTGATTGCGTGCTACCAACCATTGTCCGATACCGGTAAACATAACCAGCAAACCGATACAACCGACGCCAAAGCTATTGGTGATGGCCCATAGGAAGATGAATAGTCCGATGCCCAGGCAGATGTTTTTGATCCCTTTCGAGCGTGTATCCAGATTCAGGCTCTCCTTGAATACACCTTCGGGGATGGGTTGTCCGGCAGCCAAGGCTTGTTCTACCAATTTATACCGTGCTTTCTTGCTGCGGTAGCGGAAGTAGAAAGCCAGAAAGATGATAAAGAGCGGGAAACCGAATACGAACAGGAAGGTGATGGTAACCACTGTAATGGCCATATTGGCTGCATCTTTGGGTACGTTGAGGTCGTTGAAGAAGTCGAAATCATGATTGCTGCTATCGCTATCGGTGCTTTCGCTGCTTCCCACATAGGTACTGTCATCCGGAGTATCGGTAAACTCGGCGATGTAGGTAGAGTCGTCATTGTCGGCACTCGATACGGTTACCGCACTGCCTTTCGGGGCAGGGGTTGTTTGGGTGACACTTACTTTTACCTTACCAATGGTGTCTTTAAGGATGGTTGTTTTCTGTTGTGCCATTGCCAACGAACAGAGGGTGGATACGACCATCAGGCTCATAAGAATACGTTTCATATCTTTTGTTTTTATTGTTTCTTTGCGAGTTAGACGTAGTTAATATCACGGAAAGTTGCAAAGAGACGAAATAATTTTGATATTTGCACCCATTAACAGTATAAAGATGAACTTACCCGCCCCGTTTGCCCTATCGAGCCGTGCCCTGTTGGGCGACGAAGAGTACGAGAAACTAGCCATTGCCTTGCAACAGGAATCCCCCGTAAGTGTGCGACTGAACGAAGCCGTGCAGGTAGATGCCGGGTTGAATGTGCCGCTCTCCGAGATTCCCTGGTCTACTGCCGGACACTATCTGGAGCAGCGGTTGACGTTTACCTTCGATCCCCTCTTTCATGCCGGATGCTACTATGTGCAAGAAGCCTCGTCGATGTTTGTCGAGCAGGCCTTGAAGCGCTACCTCCCTACTGCTCCGGTGGTGATGCTCGATCTCTGCGCAGCCCCGGGCGGCAAGTCGACCCATGCACGCAGTGTATTGCCGCAGGGCAGTTTGTTGGTTGCCAACGAGGTGGTTCGCAACCGTTCGCAGATACTTGCCGAGAATCTTACGAAATGGGGACACCCCGATGTGGTGGTAACCAACAACGATCCGGCCGACTTTACACCGCTCACCTCGTTCTTCGATGTGATCTTGACCGATGTGCCCTGTTCGGGCGAGGGAATGTTTCGCAAAGACCCCAACGCAGTCGAAGAGTGGAGCCCCGAGAATGTAACCGTCTGTTGGCAACGGCAGCAACGCATCCTCTCCGATATCTGGCCCTGTCTTCGTCCCGGCGGTATGCTGATTTATAGCACCTGCACTTATAATACGAAGGAGAACGAGGAGAACGTGCGCTGGATGTGCGAGGAGTTTGGTGCCGAGGTGCTTGGGCTCGATGTGCCCGATAGTTGGAACATCACCGGCAACCTTTTGCCCGATGCCGACTTCCCCGTCTATCGCTTTCTGCCCCATCGCACCCAAGGCGAGGGGTTCTTCTTGGCCGTGGTTCGTAAACCCGAAACGGCCTGTGCCGAGCGTTCATCGGCTTATGAAGCGACCGAGCGTGCCCCATCTGCCAAACGGAAGAATAAAAAAAACACCCCTCCCACGCCCCCTCTTGTATCGAAAGAACAGTTAGCCTTGGCGAAGAGCTGGTTGCTTGCCCCCGATGATTACGAACTGTCGGTGAGCGGTTCCGTTGTTTCCGCTTTCACCCGTACCCGTTCGGGCGAGCTGGCTTCGCTCTCTTCGTTGCTGCGCATCGTGCAGGCAGGCGTTACGCTGGGCGAGGCAAAGGGCAAGGACTTGATTCCCAACCACGCTTTGGCCATGAGCCGGGTGCTCAAACCGGGTGCTTTTCCTACCGAAGAGGTGAGCTACGACCAAGCCATCGCCTACCTGCGCAAAGAGGCCATCTCCTTATCGGAAACAGCCCCTCGCGGTTATGTGTTGCTTCTGTACAAACAGGTTCCGTTGGGTTTTGTGAAGAATATCGGCAACCGTGCCAACAATCTCTACCCCCAAGAGTGGCGCATCCGCAGCGGCTATCTGCCCGACGAGATACGGACACTTTTCTAAGGGTCCGGACAGGTCTAACATCACCCTTACCTTGATCCTACATCACCCTTACCTTGATGTAGGATGAGGGCAAGGGTGATCCTACATCAAGGTAAGGGCGATCTAACCTCGGTCCGTCACTGTGATAGCCTCGATCCGTCACTAAGGCTACCTCGGTGACGGACTTGTCTTTTCTCACCCTTTCGACTCTCCTTTCTCCCCGTTTCTACAACAATCCCTTATAGATTCTGGCCACTGCCTTTTGGTACTGATTCTCCAGCAACAGGTAGTTCTGGCGGCTCTGATACACGACCGAGAGCTCCACGAAGTACTCGATCATGTTGATCTGCCCCCCTGCCAATGCCTGTTTGAGCAAGGAGAGGTCTTGCTGCGCCTCGAACGTCTTCCGGTACTCTTCCATCGAGGCGTACAGGCTTTGGGCTTCGGTGTACGCCTGCGTCAGTTCCGAAGAGACCTGCGTGGCAGTATTCTCCCTGAGCAGATCGATGTTGAGCGACTGCGCACGGGCTGCTTTCACCTTGTTCCGATTCTGAAAGAGGGGGAAGGAGAAGCCCACCACCACGCCGTTGAAGGGCTCGCCCGACTCCGTATTGCGTCGATAACCCAACTCCAACTGCGGCAGCCAGTTCTGTTTGTTCACCGCCACCTGCTTGCGGGCTACGAGGCTCTCGCTGGCCAAGGTTTGCAGCGTAGGGTCGGTGGCCAAGGCTTCGCGGCGCAAGGCTTCGTAGTCTGCCGGCAGCGTTACCGACGGATACGTAGCGAGGTCGACCGCCAACGGTTGATTGCCATTCAGCGCCGTAAGTGCCTCCAGCTTGTTGCGCAGAGCGGTTTCGTTCATGGCGGCTTCGGTCTTTACATTGAGCAGTTCGAGGTTTATCTTGTTCGTCTCCAACCGATTGGCATCGCCTGTGGCCAAGCGACGGGCATAGACCTTCGACAGCTCCTCGGCATTGCTCCTTCGCTCGTTCAGCACCTCTTTCTGCTGTTTGAGCCAGATGATGTCGAGGCAGAGCTCTTTGGCTTGCAAGAGGATGTCTTGGCGCATCCGGTTCTGCTGCCCGTCGAAAGAGGTGGCGCGAAGACGGTTCAGCTGCGCCCGGCTGGCATAGAGCGTGGGAAAGTCGAACGCTTGCGAAACCACCAGCTCGCCAATCGTATTGTTCTTGTCCTTATTGCCCCACAGATGGGCATACGACAGGGTAGGGTCGGCCAGGTTGTTGTCGCTCCTTGCCGCCAGTTTCTGCGAGGCGATGAGTTGCGCATTGGCCTGCAACTCCTTATTGTTTGTTTCGATGCCACGGAGTATGCGGTCGATACCGTGGTCGTTCTGAGCCGCCGCTCCGAGGCTTAGAGCCAGGAGGGCAGCGGTGGTGAATCTCTTGATATGTTTCATATTCATTGTTATGCATTAATGGGGTTCATGTCTTCTGCCGGAGTTTGCGCATCGCTCTCTTTGCGGCGCATCATCAAGTAAACAATCGGGATGATGAAACCGTTCAGGAAGGTCGATGTTAACAATCCTCCGAGGATGACTTTGGCCATGGGGCTCTGAATCTCGTTGCCCGGCAGCGATCCGCTCAGTGCCAGCGGGATGAGTGCGAGGGCGGATGAGAGTGCCGTCATCAAGATCGGGTTTAATCGGTCGAGCGATCCGCGGATAACGCTCTCGCGGATGCCCATCCCCTCTACCTGCTGGAGGTGGGTGTAGTGGCTGATGAGCAACATACCGTTGCGCGTGGCAATGCCGAAGAGCGAAATGAATCCGATGATGGCCGGTATGCTGATATCGCTCGCGGTGATGATCAGTGCAAACACGCCTCCGATCAGTGCCAGAGGCAGGTTGAGGAGAATAACGGCCGACTCTTTGAGGTTGCGGAACTCGTGATAAAGCAGCAGGAAGATGACCACGATGCTCAGGCACGAGGTCAGTGCCAGTGTTCGGCTGGCTGCCTGTTCGCTCTCAAACTGTCCGCCGTACTCGATGTGGTAACCCTCGGGCAGCGTTACCTTTTCGTCGATTTGCGTCTGGATGTCTTCGACCACGCTGCGCAGGTCACGTCCGTCAACATTGGCCGATACCACAATCTTGCGCTTTACATTCTCGCGGCTGATGGTGTTCGGCCCCATGGTCGATTGCACTTCGGCTACGTACGATAGCGGAATCTTCTGCCCATCGTCGGTGTCGATCATCAGGTTGCGTATCTTATCCATCTCGTCGCGGTTCTCGTTCTTTACCTTGACGATGAGGTCGAAACTCTTCCCCTTCTCGTACACCTGCGAGATTACATCGCCTGCCAGAGCCGTATTGATGTACGCTCCGAATTCGGGCAAGGTGATGCCGTACTTGGCCAGCATCTCGCGTCGCGGCACAATCTTGAGTTGCGGACGCTCTATCTGTTGCTCCACGTTGAGGTCGGCAATGCCCTCTACGCCCGATATGGCTCCTTTGATCTCGTTGCCCAAGGCGAACATCCGGTTCAGATCGTCGCCAAACAGTTTGATGGCGATGTTTGCCTTCGTGCCCGACAGCATGGCGTCTATGCGGTGCGAGATGGGCTGCCCGATCTCTATATTGACCCCGCTCAGGGTGGACAGCTTGGCACGTACATCTGCCATGAGCTCGGCACGCGAACGATCTGTCAGTTCGAAGGGAGCTTCAATCTCGGAGGTGTTTACCCCCAGTGCGTGCTCGTCCAGTTCGGCACGGCCTGTCTTGCGGGCTACGGTTCGTATCTCGGGGATGCCAAGCAGCAGCTCTTCGGCCCGATGCCCCAGTTGGTCGCTCTCTTCGAGCGAAATGCCCGGTAGCGAACTGATGTTGATCGTAAACGACCCCTCGTTGAAGGGAGGCAGAAACGACCGCCCCAGGGTGAAGAAACAGCCCAGTGCCACGAGGAAGAGGGCAATGGTGCTACCCAGCGTGATGCGTCTGTGAGCCAATACCCAGAGCAGTGCCCGTTCGTACACCTTCTTCAGATGGCGCACTACGAAGGCCTCGCGCGGAATGCGATCGCCCTTCTCCCGACCCAAGAGGTAGGAGCAGAGTACGGGTGTCAACGTCAATGCCACCACCGTAGAGGCAAAGAGTGCCACGATAAAGGCAATGCCAAGCGGCACGAGCATACGCCCCTCCATACCGGTGAGGAAGAAGAGCGGCACGAAGCTCACCACGATGATGAGTGTCGAATTCAGAATGGGCATACGCACCTCTTTCGAGGCGTTGAACACTACCTGACGGATGCTCAACCGCTCTTCCTGCGGCAGCATCCGGTTTTCCCGCAGTCGTTTATATACGTTCTCTACGTCGACAATCGCATCATCGACCAGCGAACCGATGGCAATTGCCATACCGCCGAGGCTCATCGTGTTGATGGTCAGCCCCATCCAGTTCAGCGTCAGGATGGAGACAAGGATCGAGAGTGGGAGTGTGACCAGTGAGATAACCGTTGTTCGCACATTGGCCAGAAACAGAAACAAGACGATCACAACGAATATCCCCCCTTCGAACAACGACTTCTGCACGTTGCTGATCGAGCTCTCGATGAAGCGGCTCTGGCGGAATATGTCGGTAGACACCTTGACATCTGCCGGAAGGTTCTTTTGCAGATCGGCAAGCGAGACAACGATCTTGTCGGTCAGTTCGAGTGTGCTGGTAGCCGGTTGTTTGGTTACGGTGAGCAGTACGGCCGGTTTCCCCCTTTCCGAAGCAGTACCCAACTTGGGTGCTTTGGGGCCGATAACCACATCGGCAATGTCGTCGAGCATCACAGGCATGGTGCCGATTCGTTTCACCACGGCACGCCCCAACTGTTCGATATCCGATGTCGACAGCACACCACGTACGATGTATTCGTTGCCGTATTCGTAGAGCACTCCGCCGTTTGCGTTCTGGTTCATGCCTTGTGCGGCGGCACGTGCTTCGTCCATCGACACACCGTAATGGCGCATACGTTCGGGATCGAGCTGAATCTGATACTCTTTGAGTTCACCGCCCAGTACGGCAACCTGTGCCACACCCCCTGTTGATAGCAGACGCGGGCGAATGGTCCAGTCGGCCAATGTACGCAGATCGATCATGGAGGTGGAGTCGGCCGTTAACCCGATAATCATCACCTCGCCCAAGATAGACGATTGCGGGCCCAAGGTGGGTTTCCCCACGTTTCCCGGCAATGATTCGGCAGCTACGGCGAGTTTCTCGCTTACGATCTGCCGTGCCAGGTATACATTCGTGCCCCAGTCGAACTCTACCCATACCACAGAGAACCCTGCGGTAGAGGAGGAGCGCACACGACGCACACCTGTCGATCCGTTGACGGCTGTTTCAACAGGAAACGTCACCAACTGTTCCACCTCTTCGGCTGCCATTCCTCCGGCTTCGGTCATAATGACCACGGTCGGTGCATTGAGGTCGGGGAATACATCGACTTCGGTATTCATGGCGGTATAAGTGCCGCCAATGAGCAACAACATCGAGGCAACAAGCACCAGGATGCGGTTGTTCAGTGAAAACTGTATGATTTTATTTAGCATAATTTCTTGAGTTATTGATAATGGAAGCGTGCTTAATGTTCGTGACTATGTCCGGGTATGGCTTTACTTGCCGATGCAAGCCGCACTTGATAGGCCCCTTGTGTCACAACACGATCACCGCTTTTCACACCCGAAAGAATCTGTACTTGTTTCCCGTTGTCGGCTCCCAGTGTCACTTCCTGTTTCTTGTATCCCTCTTCGTCCAGTTGCAGGTACACAAAGAAGCTGCCCTGCTCTTCGGTCAATGCCGTTCGCGGCAAAGCGATCACCCCCTCCATCGGTTTCGACAGCAGATACACTTCGACAAACGAGCCGGGAATGATATCGCCCCGGTTGTCGAATTCGAAGGTTACGGGCACATAAAACGATCCATCGCCGGTAGCCTTTCCAAACGATAGCAACCGGCCGTTGAGCTCGCGAAGTGCATAGACCTTGCTATCATACGGTGTCAGGAAGTTGGCCGATCCGATGGTGCGCAGTGCCGGATAGTACTTCTCCGATACTTCTGCACGCAGAAAGAGCCGGCGGTTTTGCGTAATGCTTACCAAAGGCTGGCCGATGCTTACATAATCGCCTTCATTGACCAGGATGCTTTTTACGAAACCTCCGATAGGAGCGGTTACTGCCTGTCCGCCTGCCGAGTGGTTGCGAGCCAATGCTTCGTAGCTTAACCGTGCATTTTCGTAGTTCTGTTCTGCCTGAGCAAACTCTTTGTCCGAAACGATCTGGTTTTTTACCAACGCCTTCATGCGTTCGTATTCTTTCTTGGAAATATCATAAGCAATGCGGGCACGCTGTACGGGGTCGCCATCGGCAATGTTGTTCGAAGAGAGAGTCACAAGGGTTGTGCCACGAGCCACGCTCATGCCCTCTGTTACCTGTCCGCGAAAGGAAACCACACCCGCTACGGTGGCTACAGCTACCGACTCATCGCCTTGTGCGGCCAGTACCCGTCCGCTGGTTTTGATGACTTGCTCGAATACGACCGGTTCGATGGTATGTACCTGTACTCCGGCTGCATCGGCTTTCTCTTTCGGGAAAACGATTTCGTCGGCATGCTCACCGCTCTCTTCTTCGCCTTCGTGTCCTGTCGTTGTACTCTCTTTGCTGTGGTTATCAGCTTCTGCTTCGTGATTGTGGCCTTCGTGACCATTGCCCGTGGAGGTGTTGCAAGAACCCAATGCGAATAACGCAAGAGTTCCCATAAAGATAAGTTTCTTCATTATGGATAAATGATAAAATGAGTAATCTGTGATAGTTTGCTTGTAAAAGCGTGTTTACGCTACCACACACGGGGGTGCACGAAGACCGAAGACACGAAGAACATTCGCGCCGTGTAGTCGCTCAAGGTAGGCAGCATCGCGATCGATACAGCTCTCCAGAGGCTGAAGGAGGGTTTCAATGAGGTAGTTGGTGAAGAGTGTAGTCACAAAAACATATTGTGGGTGTACACTGTCTGTTTGCGCATTGGGTGTCGAAGAATCGAAATGTGCCATGCATCCGCTGTCGCAACAAGCATCTTCATTTTGATGATGTATCGGACACTGTTCCTCGGAAGATAAGTCGCCTTTCAGGCAAATCACTCCTTTGGCATGGTGATGATGGGGTATAACGGGCATCACCAACATAACCATGCTGACGAGGAAAAGAAGTAAGTAAATAGCCCGTTTTTGTTTCATATCATAATTGAATAGCATACAAAGATAGTTTATTTATAAAATAATTGTTTTTTTTATAAACAATTTTAATCTATCCCTTAAATCCGCAGTCATATTATTTTCAGAGAATCCAAACACTTGAGGATGAATAACATCCTCAAGGTTTGGTTATGTCACAAGATTCACCTAAATTAGTGCTACCAAACAAACCATAAAGGTACTTGTGCATATGACAACAAAAATAGCCATAAAATCAGATAATATCACTCCTTTTGGGGGTATATTTTACGCAATGGATGAATTTTCTCGTTTAGGACTGAATTCCGTGATCGATAAATCTTTAGGATTACGTTCTTCCTACGCCGGTTACCAATATAGCGAAATTATTTCGAGCCTATTTTGGATCTACTATTGCGGCGGTGACCACATCGAAGATATCGGCAAACACCTTGGCAAACATCTTGAATTACGCCCGGATACTGAAATCCCCAGTCCGGATACTTTATTGAGAGGCATAAAAGAACTCGCAGAATTGGATATCCACTATACTTCCCAAAAAGGAGCAAGCTATGCTTTCAATAAGGCGGAACAGCTTAATAGTTTGATGCTCGATATGCTCCTTCAAACAGAACAACTCAAGCCAAACACGCTTTATAACTTGGACTTCGACCACCAGTTTATTCCCACAGAAAAGTATGACACTCAGTATTCTTACAAGAAAAAACGTGGTTATTTCCCCGGCACGGCAACTATTGGTGGTAACATTGTTGGTGTGGAAAATCGGGCCGCAAACGCAAATGTCCGTTTTCGTCAAGCGGATACGCTCCAACGGACTTTTCGTCGTTTGGCCGATAGGGGAATATTCATAGACCGTTGCCGGATGGACTGTGGTTCTTATTCGGAAGAGATTATCCGTATGACACATGGCTACTGCAACAAGTTCTACATACGAGCCGGCAAATGTCAGTCTCTGTATGAAGAAATGACGAAAATCACAGATTGGAAAAAAGAAGAAATCAACTTCGAGAATTATGAAGTGACCTCCATACCTTTTACTTCCTTTTTGCAAGAAGAAAACTACCGACTTGTTATTCAAAGGCAAAAGCGTAAGGACAACCAATTGGACCTATTTGATGGTGAATACACCTATCGGTGCATCTTAACCAATGACCATGAAAGTTCTGAAAAAGACATTGTACTCTTCTACAATGCTCGTGGAGCCTGTGAAAGAACATTCGACATGATGAATAACGATTTCGGGTGGAGTCATCTTCCCTGTTCATTCCTCAAAGAGAATACAGTATTCCTGCTACTTACAGCCATGGCTAAAAACTTTTATGCTTACCTTATTGAGAAGGTTGCAGCCGTGTTTGAAGATATTGAACCGGTAAGCCGAGTCAAACGATTTATCTTTCGATTCATTACAGTTCCTGCGAAATGGGTAAAGACAGGCAGACAATGGGTACTCAATATTTATTCCGACAAACCATACAAGTTGCTTTGGAGTCCGTAAAAACAACTTTTCGTGGGATTACTTATGCCTTCAGCTAACTGGGGAAAGGGGAAGCTATGCCCTATAACCTGAAATCAAGGAGAAAAGCAGGGGGAAAAGCTACGAGTAGGAACTATTAGGTGAATTAAATCGCTATTTGAATCAGTTATAAATTAGCTGCGGATTTGAGGCTATCTATCGTTCTTTTTTGTATATGATAACTTTTAAAGAGAGAAAGAGAGAATGATTTAGTTAAAATTAAGACGTATTTATGAAAAAAAGATTTAAGTTGTTTCTGACCTGCCTTATCATAGGCGTTGGTCTGGTTACGGCTCAAACCTCCAAGGTAACAGGTGTTGTTATCTCGGCAGAGGACGGGGAGCCAGTTGTGGGAGCATCCATTTTAGTTAGCGGTACTACGTTAGGAACGGTAACTGATATTGATGGCAAGTTTACGATTATTAATGTTCCGGAAACGGCCAAAACATTGCGTATATCATATGTAGGTATGGTTTCGCAAGATGTAGCCATTCAAAAAGGAATCATGAAAATTACGTTGCAATCAGATGCCAAAGCGTTGGATGAAATCGTTGTAACAGCTATGGGTATGAAGCGTAGTGAGAAAACGCTTGGATACTCCGCTTCTACCGTTAAATCCGATCGTTTGGACGTGGCCAAATCGGGTTCGGTAATGAGCGGGTTGACCGGAAAGGTAGCAGGTGTGCAAATTTCCACTGCCGGTAACACAGGAACATCACAAAAGGTATTGGTGCGTGGTATTGCCTCGCTCAATAGTAACTCTCCTCTTTATATTGTCGACGGAGTGCCTCTCGACAATGGTCGCATTGGTAACAATGCTGCCGACTTTGGTAATGGTGCCAATGATATCAATTCCGACGATGTAGAGTCGGTTACCGTATTGAAAGGTGCTTCGGCTACTGCTTTGTACGGATCGCGTGCTGCCAATGGTGTAATTATGGTTACTACCAAGAAGGCCGGCATCGAAAAGCTATCCATTTCGTACGACGGAACGTTCTCAGCCTCCAACGTATTGCGTGTTATGCAGACGCAAGACCGTTTCGGTCAAGGTTGGGGATCATGGGATCGTGCCGAGAACGGATCTTGGGGACCTGCATTGGACGGTACTATGCACGAGTGGGGATCAAACAAACTCAAAGACCCGATGGTAAAACCCTTCTCGTATGTAGAGCATAACCTACGCGACTTTTACCAAACCGGTTTCGAAACCAACAACAATATCACTTTACGTTATGGAAACGAAAATGTGGGCGTGGTCGGTTCGTATGGTAACCTTTCGTCGAGTGGAATCTTGCCCCTCGATGGAGATAAATATGCCCGTAACACCTTCTCGGTTCGTGGGTATGTGAATACCAAACGCCTCACGATGGATATGTCGCTGAACTATGTTCGTAAAGATATTCGCCGTACCGAAGGCATGGATATGGAGTTGTTGCAGCACGCGGTCGATGTTAGCTTCGTCGAGCAGAAAGACTATAATGATGTGCGCTATAATACCAACAATTATTATACCTGGTATGCGCAGAATCCATATTGGATGATCGATAATTATAAATATAACTATCAGGACGATCGTATCTTCGGTAAGTACGAACTCTCTTACGAATTGATTAAAGGATTGAAGGCAACCGGTCGTTTAGGTGGCGATTTTACCAACTATCGTATCGAGAACTCGAACCCTATTTTGAAATATGCCAACGGCTCGTATAGTAAATCAGGAGGTAAGTCGGAAGAGATAGGTCATTATTCGGAGTTCCGCTATGATCGTTCTCAGATTGATGCTACCGCATTCCTTTCGGCCGATTATCAAGTGGGCGACTTCTCGCTTAACGGAACAGCCGGTTGGAACTTGAATCAACGTACCTACGGCTATACGGGTGGTACAGTAGACGGATTGGAGATTGAAGGTTGGTACAACCTGCTCAACACTTCTTCTGCTGCCGTTGCCGATTCTTATACCTCGAAGCGTCGTCTTATTGCTGCCTTTGCACAAGTCGAGGTAGGGTATAAGGAGTTTCTGTTCTTGAACTTGTCGGGTCGTAACGACTGGTCGTCGACCTTGCCAATGGGCGATAACAGTTTCCTTTATGGTGGTGCCAACGCCTCGGTCATTCTTTCTGAGCTTTTCCCGAAGCTGAAAGAAAATAAAGTAGATTTCCTTAAGATACGCGCCGCTATTGGACAAACCGGTAATGATGCCGATGTATACAAAACAAGTGATTGGTATCGCATGGCCAATTTTGCCGGAACAGCCTCCAGTTATAACTATTATACTTCACTGCCTTTTGGAGGAGTATTGGGAATGACCTCTAATAATACGGTAGGCAGCAAGACGTTGAAGCCTGAGATAACGACCGAATACGAATTTGGTGTATCGGGCAATTTCTTTGGCAATCGCCTTACGGTAGACTTTGCTTACTACAATAAGCAAACAAAGAATCAGATTATATCTGCCACATTGGCTCCCGAAACCAGTTATGTGTTCGAAACCCGCAACGTAGGAAAGATCGAAAACAAGGGTGTGGAATTGATGGTTAATGTCGTTCCTTTGCGCACTACCGATTGGGAATGGACCTTAGGTGCTACCTTCTCCAAGAATAAGAGCAAAGTAAAAGAGTTATGGGATGGTCTTGATGAATATACCTTTACCACTTGGCGTGGTGTGGACTATGTGCTCAAGGTAGGCGGTCCGGTAGCCCAGTATCGCATACCAATGGCCAATCGGGTAACTGATGAGAAGAGTCCGTTCTTTGGCTATACCATTGTCAATAATAATGGTTTCCAATCCGATAGCCAGACGGAAAAAGAGTACGTAGGTTCCTCTCAACCCGATTTTGTGATGGGTTTCAATACAGTATTGAAATATAAGAATTTTACGTTCAGTGCTACGGCAGATTGGCGCAAGGGTGGTTATATCCTCTCTAATACCTCTTACATCACCCACTTCAACGGAAACTCTACACAAACGGTATTCAATGAACGCAACGCTTTCATCTATCCGCACTCTGTAAAGGTAGTCGGCGGTAAGTATGTTGAAAACAACATTCCTATTTATAATTCCAATATGAACTACGCACAAGGTAACTATTCATATAGCCCGCAGGCTCGTCGTGAGTTTATTTTGCCGAAGGATTATTTTAAATTGCGCGAAGTTTCGCTCTCTTATACCTTCCCTAAGAAACTACTCGATAAAACACCTATCAAACAGCTTGTGGTCAGTGTAGTAGGACGTAATTTACTGTTGTTTACTCCGAAAGAGAATAACTATATCGACCCCGAAGCCAGTAACTTGGGCAACGATCTGCTCTCCGAATTTGGAGAAACAACCGGAACCAGTACTACACGTAACTTTGGTGGTAGTCTGAAAGTTGTATTTTAATCACTCAAAACGAATGAATCAATGAAAAAGTATACATATTTAGCCGCCTTTTTAATAGGCACCTTATCGTTGTCGTCGTGCGAAAGTTTTCTCGACATTAACGACAATCCTAATTATCCGACTTCGGTGAACATAGAGGCGCTTTTGCCGTCGGCTTGTGCTTCTACCGTTGCCCAACTGGGTTGGAACGGATGCACCATCGGCACCATGTGGCTGCAACATACTACTCAAGGAAACAGTACCAACCAGTACAATACCTTGGTTAACTACAGTCTTTCGGTAAGTTCGTTCAATGCTTTCTTTACCAATGCTTATGCCAATACACTGCCCGACTTGGCCGAGATCATCAATCAGTCAGAGGATCGCAATGCATGGAACTATTGGGTTGTCAGTAAAATATTGATGGCTTATAACTTCCAGATGCTTACCGATTTGTACGAAGACATTCCCTTTACCGAAGCGTTGGATATCAAAGCATACCCTTATCCAAAGTACGATGACAGTAAAACGGTTGTTTATCCCGGTATTCTGGCTATGGTCAATGAGGCTCTTGCCAAAGAGGCCGATGCCTTGAATGAAACAAATCCTACGCTCGGTAAGTATGATATGTTTATGGGTGGAAACATTAAAAAATGGATTGCTTTCGCCAAGAACCTGAAACTGAAGATTCTGATGCGTGATTTTACAACCAATCGTGCAGCCATCGAAGCATTGCTTGCCGCCGGTGGATTTCACGAAGCTGATTGTGCGATGACGGTGTTTGAAGATGCCAGCAACAAAGGCAATCCGTTCTACGAATACAATATCCGTCAGCTCAATACGAAAGAGAATGTTCGTGCCTGCCATACGCTCAACGAATACCTGCTTACCTATAATGATCCGCGCATTGTTAATCTCTACGAGCGCACTGCAGATTCGGGAACTAGCGAATCGTTGCCATACAGCAGTATGTACGAGGGGCTTCCTTGTGGAACCAAACCCAGTTTGACCCTGATTCCTTTGGCCGAGTCATCTCGCTACAAGCAGGCTTATAGCGATCCTGTTTACCTGATGAATAAAGCCGAAATACTCTTACTAGAAGCCGAAGCTTACGCACGTTTGGATAATAAAGAGATGGCTCGCACCAAGTACGAGGCAGGCGTAACTGCTGCTTTCGACCGTTGGGAATCTTCCAGGGGTAAAGCTGCCTCCTTTATTGCTGCGGGAGGACCTTACGCCTTCAACGACACCTCGATGGATACGATGTTGAAATCGATTCTTACGCAAAAATGGGTATCGTATGCAGGAGCCAACTCACTCGACGGTGTGTTCGATCGCAACCGTACCGGTATTCCTACGATCAGTACCGCACTTACCGTTCGTGCATCCAATACTCCCGGCGATCACAAACTGACTCCCGGCTATGAGCTTGGCACATTGGTTGCTCCGGGTTCTACCGTTCTTGCTACGAATGTTTTCCCTCGCCGCATGTTGGTGCCTACGGCTTCGTCGCAGTACAATCCCAATGCACCCGAAACAAAGAATCTCGACGAGCCTATGTGGTGGCAAGTAGCTAAGAATAAATAATCACTTCAAATACATAAGTTTATGAAACAGATAACATATATATGCCTCTTTTTGCTTGCCACCCTTTCATTGGTGTCTTGCAACTCCGAAGACAGAGATTATGATATTGAATACACAGCCATCCACCCGTTGGGCGGACAGTATGTGGTCTCTATCATGAAGAATGGAGTAAAACTCATCGATAGCTATTGTACGCTCTCCAACACCACCAATAATGATGCCGATAAATGTTGGATTCGTATCGGTAGCTATACCACTGCTACTGCTTATGCCATTAATGGTAAGATTGCGTGTGATGTGCCCAACCTTACGTTTAGTGCAACCGATATAGAAAACCTAGCCGGCAATGTGGTTACTTCTACGCATAAGTTTACGATTACGAATGCGAAAGTAGAGCTTAAAGGAATCAAAGCACCTTCGGGTACAATCGCCGATAAGATATCATTTACCTACACCACCACAAAAGATCCGGGTGTGGTTTATACCGTCGAAGGTTGGCGCTATACCGGGTGGCCCGAGGATGACTACTAATTTTTGACTTTACATTAATTGAACAAGAAAAGCCGCTTCGTGATGAAGCGGCTTTTCTGCTTGTTATATGTTACTTCTTTTTGAAAATTCACGACTTTTTGGATAGTATTGAATCGCTTCGGATAATCTTTCTAGTATTTTATCTATCTAGTAATCAGTTGTTTTAATGAAAACGTATTCTTGCATGCCAAAAGTACGTACTTTATGCTGTGTTAATATACTAGTTATTAGAGCATAGAGTACGTACTTTTATATCGAAAGAAATTATTGTCTCTGCTTAGAGGTAAAATATACTGTCAAACGGAAAATCGGATTATCTCGGCATTACCATGTAATGTTGGGCAGGTAGTTAGATAAGCACCCTCTTAGTATGCCCAGCGTAATGGGTTTTACTAAAACCTCTGTGGCTCCGCAGCGCATTGCATTCTCCCTATCCGAGCTGAAAGCATAAGCTGTTTGCATGATAATCGGAATTTCCTTGTCTTCAGAACGGATCACGGTGGTGGCTTCCAATCCGGTCATGATAGGCATTTTTATATCCATCAGAATGGCTTGGGCTTCTTTGCCGTTTTCGCGGAATAATTGAATGATTTCTTCACCGTTTCTGGCCCATAATAATTCGCATTTTTTCCCAATAATGGCTTTTATTAATTTAAAGTTACTGTCGTCATCCTCAGCGACTAATACTAAGGGACGAAACTCTTTTATTTCTTCATTTTCCATAATAATCTACATTTTGCTTTCTGCTATACGTCTTAGTGCTTATTTCTGCGCGCAAGTTATAAAATAAAATGATATAAATGCGTATCTTTGCGCCTCAATTTAAACAACCAATATGATTTCAGTAGACGGACTGGCCGTAGAATTCGGCGGCACCACCTTATTCAGTGATATTTCTTTTGTAATTAATGAGAAGGACCGTATTGCTCTTATGGGCAAGAATGGAGCAGGAAAGAGTACGCTGCTCAAAATCCTCTCCGGTACTCGTCAACCCACTCGTGGTAAGATCTCGGCTCCGAAAGAATGCGTTATCGCCTATCTGCCCCAACACCTCATGACCGAGGACGGTCGTACCGTATTCGAGGAAACAGCACAGGCTTTTGCCCATCTGCATGAGATGGAAGCAGAGATGGCCGAAATCAATCGCCAGCTCGAAACCCGCACAGACTATGAAAGTGATAGCTATATGGAGCTTATTGAGCGGGTGTCTACGTTGAGCGAAAAATTCTATTCGATCGAAGAGACGAACTACGATGCCGATATTGAAAAGGCACTTCTGGGCTTGGGATTCACTCGCGAAGACTTCAATAAACAGACCAGCGACTTCAGCGGTGGATGGCGTATGCGCATCGAACTGGCTAAATTGCTGCTTCAGAACCCCGATGTATTGTTGCTCGACGAGCCTACCAATCACCTCGATATCGAGTCGATTCAGTGGCTCGAAGACTTCCTGATCGGCAACGGCAAGGCGGTAGTAGTTATCAGCCACGACCGTAAGTTTGTCGACAACATTACGACCCGTACCATTGAGGTAACCATGGGGCGCATCTACGACTATAAAGTAAACTATTCTCAATACCTACAGTTGCGTGCCGAACGCCGGGTGCAACAACAAAAACAGTTTGACGAACAGCAGAAATTCATTGCCGAAACCACCGAATTTATCGAACGTTTCAAAGGTACTTATTCGAAAACGCTTCAGGTGCAGAGCCGCGTGAAGATGCTCGAAAAATTGGTACTTCTCGAAGTCGATGAAGAAGATACCTCGGCTCTTCGTTTAAAGTTCCCTCCCTCGCCCCGTTCGGGAAACTATCCCGTAACGATGGATGCGGTTGGTAAAACCTATGGCGAGAAGAACATCTTCAGCAATGCTTCACTTACCATTGAGCGAGGCGATAAAGTAGCCTTTGTGGGCAAGAACGGTGAGGGAAAATCTACGTTGGTGAAGTGTATCATGAAGGAGATTGAGCACGACGGAACACTGACACTTGGTCATAACGTTCAGATTGGTTATTTTGCACAGAATCAGGCATCACTACTTGACGAAAACCTCACCGTATTCCAAACAATCGACGATGTGGCCGTTGGCGATATTCGTAACAAAATTCGCGATTTGCTCGGTGCTTTCATGTTTGGTGGCCCCGAAGAGTCGATGAAGAAGGTGAAAGTACTTTCGGGTGGTGAGCGTACGCGTTTGGCCATGATCAAACTGCTGCTCGAACCGGTTAACTTGCTTATTCTCGATGAGCCTACCAATCACCTTGACTTGAAAACGAAGGATATTCTCAAACAGGCTCTTGTCGATTTTGATGGCACGCTCATCGTCGTATCTCACGACCGTGACTTCCTGGATGGATTGGTGACGAAAGTATACGAGTTTGGAAACAAGAAGGTTACTGAGCATCTTTCGGGTATTTATGAGTTCCTTGAGAAGAAAAAAATGGATTCTTTGAGCGAATTAGAGAAAAAGTAATCTTTTTTATCTTTTGATAAGAATTTTAGGCTAACAACTTATGAAAAAAAAAACGTTCTTTGTATGCTAGTTTTTAAACAAGTTTAGTTATTCACTTTAAAGATTTAATCGTATGAAAAAATTAATGATTTGTGCTGCTTTCGTTGCAGCAATGTGCGCTTTCTCTACTGTCAATGCCCAAGAGGTGAAGAAAGAAACAAAGAAAGAGTGCTGTACTAAAAAAGCCGAGTGCACGAAAGATAAAAAAGAATGCACGAAAGACACGAAAGACTGCACAAAGAAAGCCGATTGCAAGAAAGATGGCAAAGCTTGTTGCAAAAAGGAAACTCCCAAAAAGAAATAAGAGTTTAATAACTTATAAGAAAGAGAGCATACCGCATCGACGGTATGCTCTCTTTTTTTAACCTGTTGTGTGCGCTTCTCCGTTCAGCTTATGAAGCCTAAAGCTGGAGTCTTTGTACAAGGTGTTTAAAATATTTTTTGATAATTATTCTTTTGTTACGAAATTAATGGTAATTTTGGCAATTCCTAAAATTAAAAGTATGAAAGCATTGCGTTGTATTAGTATCTTATGTATGTTATTGGTCGTTGCAAGTTTTAATTCTTGTAAAGACGATGACGATAAATCAGTTAGTGGAATAACCGACCAAAGTTGGCAGAAAGGTAGAGCTCTTGAAATTACTCTAGGGAAAGAACTATCGGTCAGTTTCAATGCAAACGGCGACTGGGAGGCAGCCTCCGGATCGGAATGGTGCAAACTGTTGGATACAGAAGGTAAGTCCGGAAAAAGCACGTTGCGCATCATGACGGCTACAACGACCAATGCGTCGCGCACTGCCACCATTACCGTCAAAGTGAAAGGATACGATTCAGAAAGCTTTCTGGTTATTCAGAATGAAACAGGAGACGCTGTTTCCGAAGATATGGAGATCAATGTTCAAGTTGATCAATATTTGCGGGAGATGTATCTTTGGAATGACGAATACAAGACCTTGCAACTGGACTTTACAAAAGACTACATGAGTTTCTTTTACGATGCATTGGGAAGCATGAAAACCAATACATTGGACAAGAAATTTACCTCTCCCGGTGAATATAGAATCTTCTCGTTTATCGAAAAGAAAAACTCAATAGCCTCATCCCGCAGTACCAAAATAGTGGAAAAAGAATTGGAGTACAGTTTCGGAATAACTGGAGTTACTCCTCTTTATGTAGAAGACAATGTTTATAATTTCTGTATTCAAGGCGTATACGCTAATTCGCCTGCCAAAGCTGCCGGTTTGAAACGCGGTAGTATCATTACACAGATTAATGGTGGAAACTTAACCTCCGGAAATGTCAATGATTATTATATGAAGTTGTTGTATCCAAGCTCAGTGGCTACCCTCCAAATTACAGACTATGATCATAAGCAGACGTCGATTACCTCTACACCGATGTATGTTGACCCTGTTATCCTCAAACAAGTCAAAGAACTCAATGGTCACCGAATCGGCTATCTCGTTTACAGTAGCTTCGATGCAGCTTTTGATGAGGAATTATTCGAGGCATTCAAGTACTTCAAAAGTCAAAATATTACTGACCTTATTCTGGATTTACGATATAACGGGGGTGGACACACGATGTCTGCCAATTTGATTGCTTCATGTATTGTCGGTGCCTCGGCTACCAACAAAGTCTTTTCAAGCCTGCGCTACAATGCCACCCGAATGAAAGCAATGAATGACAAACGTGACGATCAGTACTTTATGTACGATAACTACCCGAACCTAGGCATCTCACTCGCTGCCGGCGACTTAGGCCTTACTCATGTTTATTGCCTGGTAGGTAGTGGCACTGCTTCGTCAAGTGAACTCGTCATCAACTCCTTGAGAGGCATCAATGTGGAAGTTACTCTTATCGGCGAAAAAACAACAGGCAAGAATGTGGGCATGGAACCCGAAATGATTACTGCCAAGGGAAACACATACATACTCTATCCCATTACATTCCAATCTTACAATGCTAAAGGCTTTGGAGACTATGAAGCCGGTTTCATACCCGACAAGGGGATGGACGAAAGCGATCCGTTTGGAGAAGAAGAAGTTTTCTATGTATATAGAGAGTATGGTTCGGATAGAGAGTTCTTATATGCCGAAGCAGTGAAAATGATTACCGGCATAGATATACTACCTCAAAGTCGTAGCATTGCAGCGTACTCCATAAAGGGGAAAAAACAGAAAATGCGTACACCGGTTAAACACGGATTCGATGGTATGATTAAGATTCCTTTAGAACAATATTGATATCTGACCTTTTAAAAAAGTATAGTCTACCCGCTTTTGCTCAACTGTTGGCACAGCAAAGAGTGAAAGCGGGTAGACTATTGTTTAGTTGAATGCACTTGTAGACGATAGAAGTCTTTATTTTCCATATCTATGGCTATTTTGTACGGAACACCTGTTTCGGCCAATCGTTTATTGAGTCGATAGATGGCAGTGGTCATATTGCTTTGTGCATCTTCGCCATGCCTTTTTGTCCAATACCTCTTTAGTTTTATTTTTTCTACACGGTTTTCTTTTGCTTTCATGAACATCTGCATCAGGTCGCGCAACTGTTGAGGTAGTTTTATTCTTTTTTCTCCATGTAGTAGAAAATGACCGTGCAAACGTAACGTTGCTACCTCTAACGGAAGTGCCTCTTCCTCTTCTATGTTGCTCGTGGAGATTATTTCGTCGTTGTTCCTACTTTCTTCCGGTATTTCTTTTCGTTTCAATAAGACGATGTATATGAAAAGAATGCCACTTAAGATGATGATTTCCAGTGCCAATAGAGCATATATAAGCGCTTTAGGCATTAGTCTCCAAAGTGTGTAGCCGGAATAATCCACGTATCCAAAGTATGAAATGTGGTTCAAACTTTCGTGAATAGCATAATGTACGCGGCTATTCAGGTTCATTTTCGGCATGCTCTGAGCCATGTCTGTGCGTATTTTGTTACGGTAATCTTTTGCATGTATGTAGACTGCGTTGGGAGCATGAATGCCTCTCTTATTTAACAGCTTTTCAAAGCATCTCCTTACATCTTCACTATGCAAGGCCCTCGTCGATAGCAAATAAACCTGCCGTTTGTTAGACAAGGTCGTTTCAATATCTGTTATTTTGTTATAACAAATATATGTAGTGTCTTGTAGTGTGATTTTGTAGCGTTGATAAGTTCCTATTTTTTCCGGTTCATGGCTGCCTCCCCAGAAAGGAATGTCTTTCGTTCTAAAAGAGGCATTCTCTTGTATAGCTTCCTGTAAAAGAGATTGAATTTGTTCCTGAATATTGGTTTTCGTATACTCTAATCCATTATGTATGGTTATGTAAATTACTCCTCCAATGAATAGGAAAAGCACACTTAGAAAGTAAATAGCCGTTTTTTTCATGTGTTTGTGTTTTTAAGGTGTTTATCCGCAAAAATAAGCAAATCTGATGATTATGCAAATTTAATAGCTGCTAAATGCTTATTTATAGCTACTTATCTTTAGTTTCTTCTATGTTGATTATGACTGTAAATGTGATTTTGATCTATTTTATGATTCATTTTGTGACTCCTATGTCTTGGAAGAGTAAATTCCAGAATTTATCTTTGTTTCATAACCATAAAAGACTGATAATATGAATGTTAAATTAAAACGTAGCAAAATGCTAGGAGCTTTGCTCATAATTCTATTTACAGCAGCTCTTGTGCAAAATGAGGGGCATAGACAAAACGATATATTACTAATGGATATAGAAGCGTTAGCAGCAGGAGAAGGAAATATTGCAATACGATGTATAGGTATAGGCTCTCTCGATTGTCCGGTTAGCAATCAAAGAGTATATAGAATCACTGAACCCCTTCGCCAATATTAGTTTTATATTATTTCTCTAAATAATCGTTTGTATAGTGATAGGTTCAAGTAGTATAAACCCGTTTGAAAAGAGTGGGCAATCTAAGCCTTTATAGTTACTGTCCACTCTTGGAAAACTCGTAATTTATAGAGGTATCATAATAAAAGAAGGGGAATGATCTATGTCGCTCTAAAACAGAAGGTCATCCACTTTCTAACACCAAAAGAAAGGAGATTTGCCAAATAAGAAAGTCGTTACTTCAGGATTTAGAATAAGCGAATGCAGCATTTTCTTTTTCTACGGAAAAGGTGGTTTCCCGAAAGAGAGTCACAAGTGAATAATATAATAATAACTAATCTCATAAACAATTAATTTATGAACAAGAAATTTTTTGCGATCCTGATAGTTGCTGTAGCTGCAATGTTTGCAGGCTATAATATATATCAGTCACAGAGAACAGTTGCTATGTCAGATTTGGCATTGGCTAATGTTGAGGCTTTAGCTAGCGGTGAAGGAGATGGAGGGAATTCTGTAACTTGTTATAGTTCAAGTCAATCAAAATCTGGTGCTACTTATTATGATTGTGGCAATTGTTCTAAACAATTCAATTCAAAAGGGGTTGGATCGTCTTCTACTTGTAAGACTTAATGTAGAATGATAAAAGGTGTGTCAACAGCCGAATTTTATTCAACTGTTATTACTTTAGTAATAGCTATATGTTTTTTCTACTTTTGGCACACCTTCTTGTCTGGATACTATTCTTATTGGTTATCTGTAATATAAATATCGTTATGAAATATATTTTCATCTTCTTATTATCTATTCTTGCTGTTGCTTGTGAATATGATAACAATTTGTTTTCCGGCAAATTAGTGCGGGTAGACGATTTTGAAAAAGAATCTTATTTGAATGGAGAAATGGTTGAAATAGATACTGTGGGAACCTTTCAGATCGACTTTCTGAGTTCGTATATGATTACAACATTGTATAAACTGCCTTATTTTATTAAGGTGTATGATAGTCAAAAAAGATCTTTTTTAGGGAACTTTGCTTATAAGGGTAATGGTCCAAACGAGTTTCTTGGCTTTAGTGTTTTGAATCAACAGCAGGATTCTGTATTATGGATTCAAGATTATTATAAAAAGGAATTAACGGGTATTGATTTGCATAAAAGTATTGATGAAGGAGTTTTTGCTGTAAAAAAGAACTTTGATTATGAGAAAGTAGTGGATCCTTTGCAGGTCTTTTATTGTAATGATTCTTTGCTGCTAATTAAGAATCTCGATTATGAAAAAGGGGTTCAGTATGCTAAGTTTAATCCTTTACGTCCCAATCAAGAAGTAAGTCCGATTTTCATGTATAATACTGTTCTGTCTCAGCAAGATTTAAATGTGATGATGAGTTTAGCTGATTGTTTGAAACCGGATGGCAAAATGATAGCTAGCCTAACAGGCGTACTTAATCAAATAGATATATTGAGTTTGGAGGATAGCACAGAGAATATATCTGTAAAAATGGGTGCTAGCCCAAGTACCATAGAATATATCAGAGAAAATAGAGATAAGTTGTACGATTACTATATTTCTCTACCTCGATGTAATGACACTTTGATTTTTGCATTGTACCGTAATAAAGAAAAGAATGATAGGCTCGAATTTCATGTGATTAGCTGGACAGGTAAGGCATTGTTTAGACTCTTTGTCCGTGAAGATTTACGCGATTTTAATATTGATTGGTTGCAGGGAAAGCTTTACGGGATTACGAAGAGTGATATTGTATATGTGTATGATGTAAATAATATTATAAATAGCACGGTTTAAAAGTAAAGTCTAAATTAATCCAAACAAGTGGAAAGTATCGAAAGTAATATATCGTGCCCTGGTTATTGCGTCGATATTTTCCCTTTTGAACAAAAAATAATATGAAAACTATTTATGTATACCTGATTTTCCTATTGTTTATACTGTCCTGTAGCTCTTCGCATCGTTCTATTAATTTGGATGACGAAACGGAGATTGTTCCTCAACTGTTTAGTGATGAACTAGTCATGCCGCCTCCTACACAAATGCGATATTTAAATTCGCACCTACTATTTATGACTCCCAATGTGAGCTCTTGTATGTTGATTATGGATGAAAAGACCAAAAAGACAGTTGTATGGGGGCAGGTTGGGAATGGTCCGGATGATTTCTTTTCTATTTCTTGTGTAGGACAAGAAGGAGATAAAATGAAATTCTATGATACTAATCTACGGAAATATGCTGAGTACGAAGTATCCTTGCAAGACTCTGTTTATTTAAAGAGAGTTGAGACTCGACAGATAAATACAGGCTCTATTTCAGTGTTGAGTATACATGTCATGAGCAATGGTATGATCGTTGGATTTGCCGGATTGGGGAATGAGAAAATGTTTGTTCTGATGGATGAAAATTTTAAAGAAATTGATCGCTTTGGAGATTCACCGGTGAAGGGTCTTCCTGAAGATAATTTCATACAGCTTCATGGAGCTTTTACTTCCTATCAGAACAAATTGTTTTTTGCATCGCAGCCCACAGGGTATCTCGCTTGTTTTGTGATTAACGCCAACGGCAGTGTTGCAAAGCAGTGGGATAAGCTATTAACAGAACCTCTCTATGATGTAGGGGCATGGAAATGGGCAAAAGAAAATAAATGGGGCTTTTTTGATGTACAGGCCACCGAAAAGTATGTGTTTGCAGCGTTCAGTGGAAAATCACTATTGGACAAGGAGATATTGCCACAGAATATATTAGTCTTTACCCATGAAGGAGTGCTGATAAAAAATATCAAATACAAGAATGAGTACATAGGCCGGTTTACTCTTTCAGATAATAACAAACTATATACTATCGGAAAAGATCGTTTGATGGTGAGCGAATTGGATACTTGGGGGCTCTGAAATATTAATGGACAACAGCGCCTCCATCTCATCATCCGTGATATGCGCTGAGTTGAGAATAAAGAAAGCTGTTGTTGAGTTATAAATACCAAAGAAGATAATGAATAAATACATCTTACTATTATTTGGAGCATATACATTACTCTCTTGTTCTCAAAAGGATAAGTATCAAGATGCTCAGACTTTTGGCTTTGCTGATTTTGAAAAGGAAATAAGTATAGCAGGCAAAACGTTGGAATTTAATGATTTGGTTATGTACCCGAGTGCTATTCAGGTGTACGACTCAATATTAATTACCTTAGAAACGACTGGAGCAAAGCTATGTAATGTATACAATGTGCATACGAAAGAGAAAATCGGCGAACGGATCATGAGAGGACAAGGACCAAATGAAATGCTTATGCCCGAATTTATAGAGAATGATGGCTTGAGTGTGCAGATTCTGGATATGGCAACATCCGTTGCATATACATACGATGTAGAGGATTTTATTAAAAATCCGAATCCAGAACCGATATCCAAAGTGAAACTTGAAGAGAGTATCAATTCGGGAATGCAAGTATCGGGCAATAATATGATTGGCTATCCGTATTTCAAAGAGCGGCAATTGTACGTTTTCAATATGGATGGGAAGAAGGTAGGGGAGTTTGCCGAATTTCCATCATCTTCTATTTCCTATTCGGATATCGAAAAAACAGACGCTTATTATATGGGGTTTATTACCAATGGAAAGGATAAAACAGCTATTTGTTATTATATGACTGATCTGATTGAAATATATAATTCCAACGGTCTGCTTGAGAAGAGGATGCACGGTCCTGAACGTTTTTTCGCTTATTTCAATGAAACGAGCGACGGAGAAAACCTGTCTTCCAGTCCTGTGAAAGGAAGAAATAGAGACGCCTATTTTTCGCCTAAGCATGGCGGCGATCATTTCTTGGTTTTGTACAATGGGGGGTACATTGATGAGAAAGATCATAGCTCTTATTGTACCAAGATGTTCTCTTTCTCGTGGGATGGAACTCCGGGAAATATATATGTACTCAACGACCCCATATTTACATTTTGTGTGGATAAGCAACGTAAGAAAATATATGGGATAAGTAAAACGCCCGACTATCATATCGTAGAATATGATTGGAGCAAGGAATGAAATAGGAAAAAACCGATCGTCTTTCTGAAAAAGACCGCGAGAAAAATATAAAAGTTGGCGACTTTTCATCAAAAAGTCGCCAACTCTTGTGCAATAAATAGCACATTTTTAAAAACTTGATAGTTTCCGTACCCACCCCACAGCATCCTGTATGGTATGTTGACATAACCTCTTGCACTGTCGTGAATGGTTGTATGCTTAAGCATTCGGGGGCTGTTTTTCGCTTAGCGAAAAACAGCCCCCGAATCTATCCGGTAGTCACTATCTGTTTTTAGGCTTCGACTTGGAACTTACGGCTTACCTTCATCAGGTTAATAACGTATGTCACTACATTCTGTGCCTCTTGAATCATGGTGAGATAAACCATGCTTACTTTGATGCTTCCCGTTTGAGTCTGGATGCGTTGCAGCTCTTCGCGTTTGAGGTGAGAAAGCTGTGCATTCAGGTCATTGCCCTTGCGGATTTCATTCTCAAATCCGGTATAGTCGTTGGCTTCGAGTTTCTGGCGGCAAGTACGTATCAGGTAAGTGATGTCTTCGGCTACGTCGCTGAACTCACCCTTTTGAATCGTATCGAGCGGGTTGAAGTTATTGTCGATATGCTCCAGGCAAGGTTCGCATAAACGGGCGATGCTATATACCAGTTCGCTGGCAAAGTCGTTGCCCTGATAGTAATACAATCCTTTCTCGAGTACGGTATTGTTGTCGAGTTTGCACATGGCTGCCGTACCGGTGCGCTTCATTTGCTTGATGAGTTGCTTCTCGAACTTGGTGCTACCCATGGCACGGCGCAAACCGCGCAGGTTTTCGTGAATAAACGAGGTAACGGTGCGTTCGAAGGTATCTTCGGCATAAGCCAGCACCTTGGTCAGCTCCTCGCGGGTATGATCGCGCATCAACGCCAATGCCTCGTCACTGTCTTGGCTCTTCATTAGCTTCTTCAGTGTTTGGTTGCTCTGCTCTTTGGCTTTCTTCTTCTTATAGAGCAGTTGGCTGCGAATCAGCGTAAAGGCTGCCAGTGCAATAAGGATGATGATAGCCACTGTGCCGCCGAAGTTGATAAAAACGGCTACGATAAATGCGATAGTAAAAGCGGCAATAGCGGTTAAGAACCATCCGCCGATTACGCTAAGCACACCTGTGATGCGGAATACTGCCGAATCGCGACCCCATGCACGGTCCGAGAGAGACGAACCCATGGCGACCATGAACGTTACATAGGTAGTCGACAGGGGGAGTTTCAATGACGTACCCACAGCGATAAGCAGACCTGCCAGTACGAGGTTGACCGAGGCGCGTACAAGGTCGAAGGCGGCATCGTTCTCTATGATGGCTTCGTCTTTGCGGAAGCGGGTTTCGATCCATTGCTTGGTTCTTTCGGGTACGATGCGAGAGACTCCGTTGGCCATTCCTAAGCTGATGCGTACCAATGAACGCGCCATAGGGGTGCTACCAAAGCTCTCTTCTCCTTCGTCTTGACGAGACAGATCGACCGATGTTTTAATTACGTTGTGTGCTTTCTTCGAAGTACAGAGCGCGTAAACCATGATGGCTCCTGCTCCGAAGAGGAAATACCACGGTGTTTTGGCCGGTCCCAGAAGAGAGGTCATCAAGAATCCGTCGGGGCCTGCTGCGGTTCCGTTGGCAATGTAGTCGGTGAATGAGGAGTATCCCGCCAAGGGTACGCCGATAAAGTTGACCAAGTCATTGCCGGCAAAGGCCAATGCCAATGCAAATGTGCCCAGCAGAACGATCACCTTGAATACATTTACTTTCAGCCAGTGAAGTATCTGCATCAGGATGGTGAAGCTGATAAAGAAGGTGCTGATGATGAGCATTGTGTTCTCGGTAACCCACAACTTGTTCTCTTTGGTCATGAACGAGCTGTCTTTCAATCCTTTGATAAGCATAAAGTAGATGATTGCTGTGGCGGCAATACCACCGAAGATAGCAATGCTGTACTTCATCTTTTTCTTATAGTTGAATGTGAAGATCACACGGGCTATCCACTGTACAAGCATACCGAAGAAGAAGGCGATGGCTACGGATAGGAAGATACCCATGATAACGGATAGTGCCTTGTCGGTATTGATCAGATCGTTCATACCCAGTGTGTCACTGTTGTATGTTTTGATTAGTGCCAACGCAAATGTACCACCCAACAGCTCAAAAACGAGCGATACGGTAGTAGAGGTGGGCATACCCATTGAGTTAAATACATCGAGCAAAACCACATCGGTTAGCATTACGGCAAGCAAGATGCACATAATCTCGGCAAAGTAGAAATGTTCGGGTTGATAGATACCGTGTCGGGCGATGTCCATCATACCGTTTGACAAAGAAGCTCCGATGAAAACACCGATGGCTGCAATGAAAATAACGGTTTTGAAAGAGGCTGCTTTCGCACCTACAGCGGAATTGAGGAAATTAACCGCATCGTTGCTCACGCCGACCATGAGGTCGAAGACTGCGAGAACGAAGAGGAAAATTACGATACAAAGATAAATAGTCTCCATAAATGTGTATTCTGTTTTCTGGCTGCAAAGGAAAGAAATTCTTATTGCAGCGCGGTTTCATACATATTACAGATGTGTTTCATTTCGTGTGTTGCGAATGTGTTTCATTCTTCCTTTTCAGGTACTTATAGAAAGCGTATTGTGCGCGGATCGGTTTCTTGGTGGCGTTGTACTTAAATACATTTCGCAGATTCTCATCCACAAAGCAGGCTTTCTGATTGTCGGATAGCTGGGTTTTAAGCATATAGATCAGTTCGAGTCTGAGGTCGTGGTCGAGTATGGGAACCACAGCTTCGATGCGTCGATAGAGGTTACGCCGCATCCAGTCGGGCGAGCCTAAGAAGAGCTTCGGACTGCCTCCATTGTGGAAGTACCAGATGCGGGCATGCTCCAGAAAGGTGTCCACAATACGTGTGACGCGTATGTTCCGACTGTACTCCTGCCCAGGTATCAGGCAACAGATGCCGCGTACAATGAGGTCAATCTGCACACCGCATTGCGAGGCCTCGTATAGACGATCGATCATAACCGGGTCTTGCAGGGCATTTAATTTGAGAATGATGCGTGCAAAATGTCCTTTCTTGGCTTGCTCCATTTCGTGGTCAATGAGTTTGTTTAGTTCGGGTATCAGGTTGAAGCGGGCTACCAGCAAGCGGTTGAATATCGGATCTTTTTTGCCCATCAAGGTGCGGAAGAGGTTGAGCAGGTCGTTAACAATGATGGGGTTGGAGGTAAATAGTCCGCAATCGGCATAGAGTGTAGCGGTTCTCTCGTTGAAGTTGCCGGTGCTGATATAGGCGTAGCTGTTTACCTTCTCGCCATGAGTGCTGCGGCGGCGCACCAAGGCTACTTTGGCGTGTACCTTTAATCCGGGTATGCTATATATAATATGTATGCCTGCCGCCTTCATCATCTCGGCAGTGGCGAGGTTATTCTCTTCGTCGAACCGGGCTTTGAGTTCTACGAATACGGTTACCTTCTTCCCGTTCTGCGCAGCAGCTATGAGGGTGTTGATCACAGCCGAGTTTTCGGCTACCCGGTATTGTGTAACCATAATTTCGCGTGTAGAGGGGTCGTGCACCGCTTCGAACAGGAAATGTATGAAGTGCTCGAATGCATGATAAGGATAGTGGAGCAGCAAATCTTTTTGATCTACATACTGAAAGATAGACTCCTTCTCGTTGAGTCGGTTGAGCTTCATGGGTCGAGGCTTTTCGTTCTTCTCGATCTGCTTATTGGGATGAGGCAGGTAGCGCAGGTCTTCGTAATTGAGGTGTTCGCCACCGGGCATCAGCTCATCGCGTTGAATGTGGAAGGCGTCGACCAGGAAATCGAGAAAGTCCTGCGGCATCTCGCGGTCGTACACAAAGCGGCACACCGCACCTATCTTGCGCTTTTTTACTTTCTTCTTCACCTGTTCTACCAGATCGGCGCTGCTCGTGGTATCTTCGATTAAGATATCGGCATCTCTCGATATCTTGACACAATAGCTGCTGTCGACCTCGTAGCCCGGAAAAATGAGCGGAAGGTTGGCTTTAATGATATCCTCGATAAACATCAGGTAGTAGTTGCCTCCGTGCTGTGGCAGCTCGATAAAGCGGGGCACTTTGCTATAAGGCATTTTCATCACGAAGTAGCGAAAGGGTGCTTGCCCTGTTGAGGCAGCAGGAGCAACGGAAAGAGCGTCGGTCTGTGCTTTCGGTAACAGCCGAACGGCCAGATATAGGCGGTTGTCGCGCAAAAAGGATACGATTTCTCCTTTCGATACCGGCACGGGTTGTAGGTAAGGAAAGATCTCTTCGCGGAAAAAATCGCGTATGAACGGTTGATGAAACGGTTCTACGTGGCTGTTTTGGTAGAAGATAATGTGGTTCTTGCGCAGTGCGGGCAGTATCTTATGCTCGTAGATGCGGATACGGTCTTCCATCTGGCGGTTTACCTCGTTATTAATCTCCTCGACCAGCTCGCTGGCTGATTGTACCGTCTCTTCATCGCTCAATGTGGCGCCCGATGCCACTGCCTTATGGTCGGCTACCCGAATCTTATAGAATTCCTCCAGATTGGAGGAGTAGATAGAAATGAAATTAATGCGTTCGTAGAGTCCCAGTTGGTCGTCGTCGGCTTCCAGCAACACGCGATAGTTAAAGGACAACCAACTGATATCGCGTTTGAAGTATTGATTATTTCTTTCCATTGCATTAAGATTTTCCCAAATATACTATCTTTGTACAGATAAACAAAGAAAGTATGACAAGAATTGGATTATTATCGGATACGCATGCATTTTGGGATGAGAAGTACTTGCACTATTTTGAATCGTGCGATGAGATATGGCATGCAGGAGACATCGGTTCGGTAGAGGTTGCCGAGAAATTGGCTGCGTTTCGTCCGCTTCGTGCCGTATACGGAAACATTGATGGGCAGGAGATACGCAAGATGTTTCCGCAGGTAAATCGCTTCACGGTCGATGGTGCCGAGGTGTTGATGAAACACATTGGCGGTTATCCCGGCAATTACGACGCTTCGATTAAAGGTAGTCTGATGGTACGTCCGCCCAAGCTATTCATTAGCGGACATTCGCATATACTTAAAGTGAAATTTGACCGTACGCTGAACATGCTTCATATCAATCCGGGTGCAGCCGGACTTTCGGGCTTTCATAAAGTGCGTACCATGATACGATTTGTGATTGACAACGGTGAGTTCAAGGACCTTGAAGTGATTGAACTAGCCGGCTAATCGGTACGAATATCTTATTTTATTTTGTCATATCGGAATTCTTTCCGTTCTTTGTCTTCACACAGCATAATAAAAATAAATTATGAAAGGAATTATCCTCGCCGGAGGCAGTGCTACACGTCTCTATCCGCTATCCAAGGCTATTTCGAAGCAAATCATGCCGGTTTATGATAAACCCATGATTTATTATCCACTTTCTACACTTATGTTGGCCGGAATTCGGGAGATACTGATTATCTCCACTCCCCGCGATCTGCCTATGTTTAGCGAACTACTGGGCACGGGCGAAGAGTTGGGTATGTCGTTTAGCTACATCGTACAGGAGCAGCCCAACGGACTGGCGCAGGCTTTTGTGCTGGGAGCCGACTTTCTGGCAGGACAACCGGGGTGTTTGATTCTTGGCGATAATATGTTTTACGGACAGGGATTTTCTTCCATGCTTAAGCGCGCCGCCAATCTGGAGAAGGGAGCGTGTATCTTTGGCTATTACGTCAAAGACCCTCGCGCTTACGGTGTTGTAGAGTTTGATGAACACGGCAAGGTGGTCTCGCTCGAAGAGAAGCCCGAAGCACCTAAAAGCAATTATGCCGTGCCGGGACTTTATTTTTACGATGCCACCGTTACCGCCAAAGCTGCCTCGTTGGTCCCCTCTGCCCGGGGAGAATATGAGATAACCGATTTGAATAAACTGTATCTGACAGAAGATACGTTGAAGGTCGAACTCTTCGGTCGCGGCTTCGCTTGGTTGGATACGGGCAATTGCGACAGCCTGCTCGAAGCCTCCAACTTTGTAGCGACTATTCAGAACCGACAGGGATTCTATGTGTCGTGTATTGAAGAGATAGCCTGGCGCAATCAATGGATCTCGACCGCACAACTCATGACGTTGGGCAAAAGACTTGAGAAAACAGAATATGGCAAATACCTAATGGAATTAGCAAAATAATAAATCAACAGAACTTATAATATGAAAACCTATCTTGTGACCGGTGCAGCCGGATTTATCGGAGCTAACTATTTAAAGTATATCTTAGCGAAACATAGCGACATCAAAGTCGTAGTACTCGATGCATTGACCTACGCCGGATACTTGGGCACCATTGCCGACGATATAGACAACGAGCGTTGCTTCTTTGTAAAAGGAGACATTTGCAACCGCGAACTGGCCGACCGTCTTTTTGGCGAATACAAATTTGACTATGTAGTTAACTTTGCTGCCGAAAGCCATGTAGACCGCAGCATCGAGAATCCGCAGTTGTTTCTTACCACCAATATTCTGGGCACTCAGAACTTGCTCGATGCGGCTCGCCGTGCATGGGTAACAGGCAAAGACGAGCAAGGTTATCCCACCTGGCGCAAGGGCGTTCGTTATCATCAGGTATCTACCGACGAGGTGTACGGATCGCTTGGTGCCGAAGGGTATTTTCATGAAACCACTCCGCTTTGCCCGCACAGCCCTTACAGTGCATCGAAAACAAGTGCCGACATGGTTGTGATGGCTTATCACGATACGTATAAGATGCCGGTAACCATCACCCGCTGCTCCAATAACTACGGTCCTTATCACTTCCCCGAAAAACTGATTCCGCTCATCATTAAGAACATTCTGGAAGGAAAGAAACTGCCCGTATATGGCGATGGTAGCAACGTACGCGATTGGTTGTATGTGGAAGATCACTGCAAAGCCATCGATCTGGTAGTATGCAAAGGAGTAGAAGGCGAAGTGTATAACGTAGGCGGTCACAACGAAAAGACAAACCTCGAAATTGTTAAGTTGACCATTGCCACCATTCACCGTTTGATGACCGAACACCCCGAATACCGTAAGAAGCTGAAAAAGCAAGAGAAGAATGCCAACGGCGAAATCTCTATCGACTGGATGAATGACAGCTTGATTACGTATGTCAAAGACCGTCTCGGACACGATCAACGCTATGCAATCGACCCTACCAAAATAACCGAAGCCTTGGGCTGGTATCCCGAAACGAAATTCGAAGTCGGTATTGTGAAGACCATCGAGTGGTACTTGAATAACCAGGAGTGGGTCGAGAAAGTGACTTCAGGCGATTATCAACAATATTACGATCAGATGTACGGACGATAACCGTAGCGGTATTGATCTGTTTGTACAGACACTGACAAAATTAATTATATCATAAAACTAGAGAAACAAAATGAATCATCGATTTATGGCCTTTTGGGCGCCTCTAGCGTGTGCTTCTGTAGCACATGCAACAGGCGGGCAGCCTTCGTGCGAGAAGAGCAGTGAGAAAAACAGTCGTCCCAATGTCGTTTTTATCTATGCCGATGACATCGGCTTCGGCGACTTGGAATGCTATGGAGCAAAAAATGTAAAGACCCCTCATGTGAATCGACTTGCCGATAATGGTATTCGGTTTACCAATGCCCATGCTACGGCAGCCACCAGTACTCCTTCGCGCTATTCGATGTTGACCGGAAAGTATGCTTGGCGAGTGCCCGGTACCGATGTAGCAACCGGAAATGCGGGAATGATCATTCGTCCCGAACAATACACCCTGGCCGATGTATTCAAACAGGCCGGCTATGCAACAGGTGCCATCGGTAAATGGCATCTGGGGTTGGGCGACAAGGGAGGTGAGCAGGATTGGAATGCACCGCTTTGTGCTGCATTGGGCGATCTGGGCTTCGACTATTCGTACATCATGGCCGCTACCGCCGACCGTGTTCCCTGCGTATTCATCGAGAACGGCAAGGTGGCCAATTATGACCCTTCGGCCCCCATCGAGGTAAGTTATCGCAAACCGTTCGAAGGCGAACCGTTGGGCAAAGATCATCCTGAGTTGCTTTATAACCTCAAGTCGAGCCACGGACACGACATGGCCATCGTCAACGGAATAGGACGTATCGGGTATATGAAAGGAGGCGGCAAGGCTTTGTGGAAAGATGAAAATATTGCCGATTCAATAGCCAGCCATGCGATTGAGTTTATGGACAAGCATCAGCATGAGCCGTTCTTTTTGTACGTAGCAACCAATGATATTCACGTTCCACGCTTTCCGCACGAACGCTTCCGTGGCAAAAACAAAATGGGATTGCGAGGAGATGCCATAGCTCAGTTCGATTGGACCGTAGGGCAGGTGGTTGCAGCACTCGAACGGTTGGGACTGACCGAGAATACCTTGATCGTTTTGTCGAGCGACAACGGAGCCGTAGTCGATGACGGGTATCAGGACAGAGCCGAAGAATTGTTGAACGGACACCGCCCGACAGGCCCGCTGCGCGGCGGAAAGTATAGTTCCTTTGAAGGTGGAACGCGTGTTCCGGCTATTGTTTCGTGGCCGAAAGAGGTCAAAAAGGGCAAAGTATCGCCGGCCTTGGTTTCGCAAATAGACTGGTTGGCCTCTTTTGCTTCGCTTACCCAATCGGTGTTGCCGAAAAAGACAGCAACCGATAGTTACAATAACCTTGATACGTGGTTGGGCAAGAGCAGTAAAAGCAGAGATTGGGTTGTGGAGCAAGCTGCCAATCATACCCTGTCTGTTCGTACAGCCGATTGGAAATACATTGAGCCCAAGAGCGGGCCGGCCATGATTACCTGGGGGCCTAAAATTGAAACAGGAAACAGTCCCGATCCTCAATTGTACGACATGACAAAAGAAGGTGAGAGGGAGAATCTGGCTGCCAAGTACCCCGATAAAGTAAAGGAACTGCAACAGATCCTGGAACAGGTGCGAAGCAGTAAGGAATAAAAAGAACCGTTAGATACCCCACATCAGGGCTATCGATAGTAATATTCCCATGAGCAGCATATTGCGCGAGGTTTCGCCCAATATGCTGTTTAGTTTTTTACCGCTTCCAATCTTCACCATCTTTCGCCAGGTGACATAATGCAACGGCAGGTAAACCAGTATCGGAACGATAGCCGAACGATGCCCCTGAACGACGAATATCAAGCAGATGAGTGAGGCCGCCACTCCCAGTATCAAGTATAGATACCGCCCGAAAGGTTCGCCGAAGCGCACCACTACCGTCCGTTTTCCGCTTTGTGCATCGGCATCCCGGTCGCGGTAGTTATTAACGACCAATAGCGTGTCGATCAATAAGCCACAAATGATAGCACCCATCGTAACTTGTGGCGTCCAGCTCAACGCCTGTACATAATACGTACCGCCTACGGGCACGAAACCGAAGAAAACAAGCACCAATACATCTCCCCAACCGTTGTAAGAGAGCGGGTAGGGGCCGGTGGTATAAAAGAATGCGAATAGCACGCAGGCAGCACCCACCAAGAGCAATTCCCATCCGGCAAAGAACAACAGCGAACTGCCCACCAAGCAGGCCAAAACCACTGTCAGCCCAATGCCGCGAGTCATGGCTTGCGGTGATATCCATCCTTGCGAGCAGGCTCGTTCGGGACCCAGCCTGTCTTCCCGGTCGGTACCTTTCTTGAAATCGAAAAGATCGTTGATGAAGTTGGCGGCGATTTGCATCAAACCGGCAAAGAGAAAGCAGATGAGTGCCGGCAACCATTGAAAACGGCCGTCGGCTATGGCGAGCGCCGTACCTATCATGACCGGAATGATGGCGGCTGTCAAGGTTTTAGGACGTGCAGCCAGCAACCAGGCGTGAGGCGAATTGCGTCTTATTTCTTCCATGTATTATTGATAATTGAGCGTTGTTGAGGCAAAGATACTTCAAAATCTCGTATCTTTGCCTGCTCAATCGCAGAGAATATGAAGAAAATCCTATACCTACTTATCATTCTGCCTCTTTTGCTTTCCTCTTGTAAGTCAAAAAAGGCAATGGTATCCGTACCGCTTCCGGTACTTTCCATCGACTCAACCTATGTGGGTAACCCCGATGTAGTCAACCAATTATTTGCTCCCGATCATTCGCAACTCAAGCGACTCACCCCTGCCAAAAAGAAACGGACGGTAGCCGAAGCACCCGTTGTGGACAGCCGCATCGTTTCGCCTTCGATTGTGCTCAAAGGAACCGATGTGGTTAGTCGCGAAGTCAATGTATCGTCCGTTTATCCGGGCATCGACCGGGTGAGGCAGTATGAGTTTACCCACCGCGATGTGCCCGAGGCTTTCGAAGGTTTTCGTATTGCTTTTATCTCCGATCTGCATTATAAAAGCCTGTTCAAAGAGAAAGATTTGGCCAGCTTGGTGCGTTTACTCAACGCCCAGCGTGCCGATGTATTGCTGATGGGGGGCGATTATCAGGAGGGGTGCGAGTACGTGCCCGAGCTCTTTGCTGCCCTTGCACAGGTTAAAACACCCTTGGGCACTTATGGGGTGATGGGAAATAATGACTACGAACGATGCCACGACGAGATTGTTCGCGAGATGGAGCGTTACGGCATGCATGTGCTCGAACATAAAGTCGATACGCTGCGGCGCAACGGCGAGCAGATACTACTGGCGGGCGTGCGCAACCCGTTCGATTTGGGTAGCAACGGACAGTCGCCGACGCTTGCCCTATCGCCCGATGATTTTGTAATCATGTTGGTGCATACCCCCGATTACGTAGAAGATGTATCGGTGGCCAATACCGACCTCGCCCTTGCCGGACACACGCATGGCGGGCAGGTGCGCATATTCGGATATGCACCCATTATTCCTTCCCAATACGGTTCCCGTTTCCTGACAGGGTTGAAATACAACTCCGCCAAAATGCCTCTTATCGTAACAAACGGCATCGGCACATCCAATAAGAACATCCGTATCGGTGCTCCCTCGGAGATTGTCATCATTACGCTGCACCGTTTAAAATAATTTCTTTATTCACTTAAATGAAAACGACTATGACGTATGAATGGGCTAAAGAGATGAATTGCAACATAACAGTTTGCGATACAACAGGCAAAATTATCTTCATGAATGATCGGTCGCTGGCTAAATACGGCGATATCACCGGGCGGAATTTATTCGACTGCCACAATCCGCAATCGCAGCAAAAGATAAAGGAGCTGCTCGAAACAGGTGGGAGCAATTCGTACACCATCGAAAAGAACGGGCGGTGGCGGATGATTTACCAAACGGCTTGGATGCTCGATGGGATAGTAGCCGGTTTGGTCGAAATGGCAATGGATATTCCGGAGGAGCTACCTCACTTTGTTCGCAAGTAAGCGAAACGTAGGTTGTGTTCACTTACGATGGTCGTAACCTTTATCCCTTATGGTCGTAACCTTTGGGGTGGATGGTCGTAACCTTTGTGCTTTACGGTTAATCATGCCTTGGTGGAGAAAATACAACACGTTGTATTGGTTAATGTAAAAAAAACGATTACTTTTGCCTACAACGATTTGATAAACAGGTAATATGAAAGCATACTTTAATTTCACGACCTACATTCTCATTTTACTGAATCTTTATAGCTGCAACCCCGACGTGTTCATCGACGACTTCCGTTCATCTACTTCCCAACTGACTTTGGATGGGAATGGCGACGTTGCTGTTGTTCGTTTCAAGTCTTCCAATTGGAATGTATTAGGGATACACTCTTTTGATTCGAACTTCTCTTATTCATACAAAGTGTATGACGAGAATGGTCATCTGTTAACAGAAGACCAATTTCCACACTTGAAAGGATTCGGGAAGATTGTATGCGATGAAAAGCTCACGGACTTCGTTATTGAGCGTAGTGACCCGAACGAACTGAAGATAACAGTGGGTGAGAACGTCCGCCCCGCTCTCTTTAAACTCGGTCTGCTAGTGGGCAACGAGTATGAAACGCAGGAGATATACGTTGACATATTGCCGTCAGACAGGTATGTCTTCGATCATATCACCTATTCTTTAAATGGATACCATTATGCTCGAAAGAGTGAGGATAAAAAGAGTTTGATTGTAAACAACACTACCGATTTTCCCACTTCGGTAGTCTTTACTCCTTACGAGGATGTTCACCATGAGGTGACGTTCCAAAGCAATTCTTCCGAGGCTTTTCAGCTATTGGGCGAAGATAAACTCACCATCGAGATACCCAGTATCGAAGACAGGCGTTTGGTGATGAAGGGCGTGCAGGCACAATATGTTTCTAAGCTGCAAGCATTGCCTTTTCCCAATACGGAGCAGGGCACAATATCGGTTGCTCCCCATACCCAAAAACGCCTCACTCTGTTGCTTATGTATGACTGGTTTGAAACGGAGTACACTCTTTACGCCTTTCATCCCAAGACCAACAAACAACGGATTATCACCGGCGTGTTGGAAAGCAAAATGCCTGAATCATACTTCATAAAACGCGAGGATATCAAATGATTATAATTAGAAATGCCGAACGGCTACTGTACATTATTTGTTTGCTGATATTTTCGGCAATAGGAGCAACGTTGAACGCCCAGACAGGTGCAACGTCTCAGGTTGGTTTTGATATTCGCTCCGGCTATGTAGTTCCGACGCATCGCTTTCTGGCAGGAGATAATTTGCAGCAGCAAAAGATTGATCAATCACTGTCGTTGCATCTTAAGTACGCTTTTCGATTCGATAAAGCTTCCTATTGGGGGAAGATGTATCCCCATGCGTATCAGGGAATAGGTGTTTCGTATCATACTTTTTTCTCTCCTGCCGAGTTGGGCAATCCGGTGTCGGTATACGCTTTTCAAGGAGCACCTATTGTGCGGTTTTCGCCTCGGTTGTCATTCGATTACGAGTGGAATTTCGGGGCTTCTTTCGGTTGGAAGAAATACGACCCGCAATACAATTTACAGAATGAAGTGGTCGGTTCTAAAATCAATGCATACATAAATCTGGGTTTTGTCTTGAACTGGCAGCTTCATCGGCAATGGAGATTGGCAGCAGGCGTAGACCTCACGCATTTCTCCAATGGAAACACGAATTATCCGAATGCAGGTGTTAACATTATCGGAGGCCGTATCGGCATTGTGCGTACTTTTGGGGAGGATGCTGTGGTGGATGGAACAGCCGCTTCCAAACAGATGTCTGTGAAGCCGCACGTCAGCTATGACTTGGTGGTATACGGAGCCACTCACAAAAAAGGATATGTAAAAGATGGTACGCCGACTTTGATTCCCGGCTCGTTCGGTATAGTGGGGCTTAATTTTGCTTCGATGTATAACTTCAATAACTATTTCCGGGCGGGAGTCTCGGTAGATGCGCAGTATGACGAGGGTGCTAATATCAAGGACTACCAAATAGGAGGAAGCCCTTCGGACGATTTAAAGTTTTACCGTCCTCCTTTTTGTAAACAATTTGCAGCGGGGTTGTCTCTTCGCGCAGAACTGGTGATGCCTATTTTCTCCATCAATGCCGGTATCGGCCGAAATCTGATGTATAGTGGTGATGACATGAAAGGTTTCTATCAGGTTCTGGCTATTAAAACTTACGTCACCCGCCATATGTTTCTACACGTAGGATATCAGTTGAGCCGGTTCAAAGATCCCAATAACCTGATGTTGGGAATTGGATATCGGTTCCATGATAAGCGGTAAAGAGCGTTATCGCTTTGCAGAGCCATCTTCCTCCCGGATACGCCGGAAAGCGGCGGGATGCAGAAAGTACCTCACGTCTTTTTGAGCTGCCAACGATTGGCGAATGAAGGTCGAACTGATCTCGAATGTAGGCGAGTGAACCAAGCGAACGTTCTCGGGCAGTTCATCGGCTTGTATCGCACAGCCCGGACGGGGGTAGATCAATAGCTTGTTTTCTGTAATAATGCGTTGCGGCTCGCGCCATTGTTCGAAGAGATTCCAATTGTCCGAACCGATGATAAGGATAAACTCGCGTTCGGGGTAAGCCTCTTTGAGGCGGTCTAATGTAGTAATGGTATAGGATGGGCGAGGAAGGTGGAACTCGAAGTCCGAAGCACGAAACTTCGGGTAGCCTTCGATGGAGAGTTGCACCAGTTGAAGGCGCAACTCGTCCGGCCAAAGGTCTGTTTGTTCTTTCAACGGATTGTGCGGACTGACCATAAACCAGAGTTCGTCCAGCCCCTCAAACTCACATAGGTAATTGGCCAGTGCCAGGTGCCCGATGTGGATGGGGTTGAAAGAACCGCTGAATATTCCGGTTTTTTGCTTTTCCATACGTGTCCGTTGTTCTCTCCGACGGTTTATTCGGCCAGAAAATCCTTGATTACCTGCAAGGTATCGGCTTTGGCTTTCTCTAAATCGTCGTTAATGATTACTTTATCGAATTTGGGGGCAAAGGTCAATTCATATTCGGCCTTAGCCACCCGGCTCTCAATCACTTCGGGGGCATCGGTTGCACGGCCTATCAAGCGTTTACGTAGCTCTTCGATCGATGGCGGTTGAATAAAGATCGACAAGGCGCGGTTCCCGTAAAACTTCTTGATGTTGCATCCGCCAACCACATCTACATCGAATACGACGTTTTGTCCGGCGGCCAGTTGGCTTTCGACTTGTGCTTTGAGCGTGCCGTAATACCGGTCGGTATACACCTCCTCGTATTCGAGAAACTCATCGTTGCCAATCCGTTCGCGAAACTCATCGGGCGAAAGGAAAAAATACTCTATCCCGTGCTGCTCCGTTCCGCGGGGCGGACGGCTGGTAGCCGATATGGAGAAGGCGAGGTTTAAGTTTTGCGTCAGCAGGTAATTAATGATTGTCGACTTTCCTGCTCCCGATGGCGCAGAGAAAATAATTAACTTTCCATTCATACTCTCTTGGTTTCCGATACTTACATTACGTTCAGTACCTGTTCTTTGATTTGTTCAAGTTCGTCTTTCATCTGCACCACGATCTTTTGCATTTCTGCATGGTTCGATTTGCTACCCAATGTATTGATCTCGCGACCCATTTCCTGTGCAATGAATCCCAGCTTCTTTCCTTGTCCGGTGCCGTTCTCCATTGTGTTGATGAAGTATTTCAGGTGGTTCTTAAGACGTTGTTTCTCCTCGTTGATATCCAACTTCTCGATGTAGAATATAAGCTCTTGTTCGAGGCGGTTCTTATCGTAATCTACCTGAAGGGTTTTCTCCAGTGCATCGGTGATACGTTCTCTTACCTTGTCTACGCGCTCCTTTTCGTAGGGAGTAACCGATTCTAACAAACTGGCTATGTTTGCAATCTTCTCGCGGAACTTCTTTTCGAGGGCTGCACCCTCTTGTTTACGGAAGTCGAGCAAATGACCGATAGCCTCTTGAATACCGGCATATACATCTTTCCATTCATCTTCGGTGAGTTCTACTACTTCGGTTTTGGTCATCACGTCGGGCATGCGCAATAAGATCTGAAACCAATCACTTGGCACCGGTATGTTGAGGCTGTCGGAAATACTCAGGATCTGATTGTAATATCCCTCTACCAATGCTTGGTTGATGGGGGCAATGTTTTCCTGGTTCTCCTTTTTGTCGATCCATAAGCTGAAATCGACTTTACCACGTTCGAGCGTACGGGCTATTTCGTTACGAATTTCAATCTCCTTTTCGCGGTAGGCAGGAGCTATACGGGCCGATAAATCCATCGCTTTGCTATTAAGCGATTTAATTTCTATATTAATTTTCTTGTCGGATATTTCGGCGGTAGCTTTGCCGTATCCTGTCATGGAGTGTATCATAAGATGTATGATTAGTATATGACTGCAAAAGTACATGAATATTTTAAGATTATTGCGCTAAACGATAGAAAATCCAATTTCTCGTTCGGTGGTGGCGGTTTATTCGTCGTCGAATGTGCTTTAATTTATATCAGAATGCGGTAATATGGAAATAATGAACTAAATTTGCGTCAAGTTTACTAATTTGAATATTATGTCGTGTATCTTACATATTGAGACCTCTACCACAGTGTGTTCGGTAGCCGTGAGTGAAGACGGGCAGACTATTTTTGCGCAAGAAGACTTCAAAGGTCCTTCGCATGCTGTTCTGTTGGGCGTCTTTGTCGATGAGGCGTTGTCGTTTATCGATAGTCATGCCATTCCGTTGGATGCCGTAGCGGTGAGTTGTGGCCCGGGGTCGTATACCGGACTGCGTATCGGTGTTTCCATGGCAAAAGGAATTTGCTACGGACGCAACGTGCCTTTGATCGGTCTGCCTACGCTCGAGGTAATGAGTGTACCTGTATTGCTTTATCACGATTTGCCCGAAGATGCTTATCTTTGTCCCATGATCGATGCCCGCCGTATGGAAGTATACGCGGCTATTTACGACCGTGCGCTGAATGTAAAGCAGGAGATCGCCGCTGTCATCGTCGATGAAAACTCGTTTTTGGATGTACTGAATGAGCACCCGGTCTACTTCTTTGGCAATGGTGCTGCGAAATGCCGCGAGAAGATTACACACCCCAACGCACACTTTATCGACAATATTCACCCCTTGGCCAAGATGATGCTTCCTCTTGCCGAGAAGGCGGTGGCTGTCGAAGATTATAAGGATGTAGCTTACTTCGAACCTTTCTACCTGAAAGAGTTCGTAGCCTCTCTTCCTAAAAAACCATTACTTTAAAAATAGAATGAATATGTTATATAATACCCAACAGAAGCGAATGCCTCTTCCCGAGTATGGAAGAAGCATCCAAAATATGGTGAACCATGCTTTGACCATCGAAGATGCCGCCGAGCGTCAGCGATGTGCAAATTCCATTATCAATATCATGGGAAGCATGTTTCCGCACCTCAGAGATGTGCCCGATTTTAAACATAAGTTGTGGGATCATCTGGCTATTATGTCCGACTTTAAACTCGACATCAAATATCCCTACGAGATTATCCGCAAAGAAAATCTGGTAACTAAACCCGATGTAATTCCCTATCCCAGCACCAAGATCCGTTACAAACACTACGGCCGTACGCTTGAGGTGTTGATAAAGAAAGCTTGCGAGTTTCCCGAAGGCGATGAGAAGCGCAACCTGATTGCTCTTATCTGCAATCACATGAAGAAGGATTATATCGCTTGGAACAAAGATACGGTCGATGACCGCAAGATTGCCGAAGACTTGGCAGAGCTTTCGCACGGTAAACTTCGCATGGACGATGATATTATTCGTCTGATGGCGGACCGTTTGGCACAAAACTACCGTCCGCGTCAGAATCAGAGCAACGGCAGAAGTAACAATAATCCGAGACGAAAATATTAATTAGTGGTGAGTCGTACTCACCATTCATCATTCAGAAATCAACAATATGGCTTCATTTGTAATCGAAGGGGGGCACAGACTTTGTGGAGAGATTCATCCGCAGGGTGCCAAAAACGAAGTGTTGCAGATTATCTGCGCTACGTTGCTAACAGCTGAGGAAGTAACTGTAAGTAATATTCCCGACATCCTGGATGTTAACAACCTCATTCAACTGATGAGAGATATGGGGGTAACGGTAGCGAATCTGGGGCTTAATACGTATAGCTTCAAGGCCGATAATGTAGACTTGACATACCTCGAAAGCGATGAGTTTTTAAAGAAATGCTCGAGTCTTCGTGGCTCGGTCATGTTGATCGGACCGATGGTAGCCCGTTTTGGTAAGGCATTAATCTCCAAACCCGGAGGTGATAAGATTGGTCGTCGCCGCCTCGATACCCATTTTGTGGGCATACAGAATCTGGGTGCCGACTTCCATTACAATACGGAAAGAGGCGTTTACGAAATTGTAGCCGACCAACTGCACGGTGCAAACCTTTTGCTCGATGAAGCTTCGGTAACAGGAACGGCCAACATTGTGATGGCAGCCGTACGTGCCAAAGGAGTGACTACCATCTACAACGCTGCTTGCGAGCCGTACCTGCAACAGTTATGCAAAATGCTGAATCGCATGGGAGCGAAAATTAGTGGCATCGCCTCTAATCTACTCACTATCGAAGGAGTCGAAGAACTGCGGGGTACCACCCACACCGTTCTGCCCGATATGATTGAAGTGGGCAGTTTTATCGGTATGGCAGCCATGACCAAGAGCGAAGTGACGATAAAGAATGTCTCTTACGATAATCTGGGTATCATCCCGGAGAGTTTCCGCCGTCTGGGCATCCGGCTCGAGCAGCGCGGAGACGATATTTACGTTCCAGCACAAGAAAACTATCAGATCGAATCATTTATCGACGGGTCTATTATGACCATCGCCGATGCCCCCTGGCCGGGTCTGACACCCGACCTATTGAGCGTTTTGCTGGTCGTGGCTACGCAAGCCAAAGGCAGCGTGCTCATTCATCAAAAGATGTTCGAAAGCCGCCTTTTCTTTGTCGATAAACTGATTGACATGGGTGCACAGATTATTCTTTGCGATCCTCATCGGGCTGTTGTTATTGGACACAACCATGGCTTCAGGCTGCGTGGAGGCAATATGACTTCGCCCGATATCCGGGCAGGTATCGCTCTGCTGATTGCCGCCATGAGTGCCGAAGGAACCAGCTGTATTAATAATATCGAGCAGATAGATCGGGGTTACCAGAATATTGAAGGTAGGCTCAATGCTATAGGCGCCCGAATAACACGTATATGATAAGAAAAGAAGAAGTATATAAAATAGGACTTTTCAATAAGCCGCATGGCATACATGGAGAGTTATCGTTCACCTTTACCGACGATATTTTCGACCGTGCCGACTGCGATTATCTCATTTGTCAGCTCGACGGAATCTTCGTGCCTTTCTTCATTGAAGAGTACCGTTTCCGTTCCGATTCTACCGCGCTGATTAAACTCGAAGGAATCGACACTACCGAGCGCGCGCGCATGTTTACCAATGTCGAAGTGTATTTTCCTGCACGGTTTGTCGAAGAAGCAACTCCGGGCGATCTGTCGTGGGACTTCTTTGTCGGCTTCCGTATGGAAGATGTACAACACGGTGCTTTGGGTGAGATTGTGGATGTGGATACGACCACTGTCAACACCTTGTTCGTGGTCGAGAAAGACGGCGAAGAACTCTTAGTGCCTGCCCAGGAAGCGTTTATTGTAGGAGTTGATCAAGAACAGAAATTAGTGACAGTCGATCTGCCCGAAGGGCTGTTATCGCTTGACGAAGTGGAGGAAGTATAATGCCGAAGAGAAAACGCAGCAAAGTCTTTTGGAATAACTTTAAGTTTAAGTACAAACTTACCGTCTTTAACGAGAATACACTCGAAGAGGTGGTAGGTATTCATGTATCCAAGCTCAACGGCCTTTCTGTGTTATTATCCGTATTAACGGTTCTTTTCCTGATTGCAGCCGTTATTATCGCCTATACTCCTTTGCGCAATTACCTGCCCGGCTATATGAACAGTGAGGTGCGTGCGCAGATTGTAGAGAATGCTTTGCGCGTAGATTCGTTACAGAAGCTACTCGATCGGCAAAACCTTTACGTGATGAATATTCAAGATATTTTTAACGGTAAGGTGAGTGTAGACACAGTACAGTCTATTGACTCGTTGACTAATATGCGCGAAGACTCACTCATGGAACGAACCGAACGCGAAGCTGAGTTTCGTCGTCAGTATGAAGAAACGGAGAAGTATAACCTAACCTCTATCACTTCGCAACCCGATGTGGATGGACTTATTTTTTACAGACCTACCCGCGGAATGATTTCGGGTCATTTCGATGAGAGTAAGAAACATTTCGGAACCGATATTGCCGCCGATCCCAAAGAGAGCATACTTGCTACGCTCGACGGCACTGTTGTATTTAGTAACTATACCGCCGAAACCGGTTATGTGATAGGTATACAGCACAATCAGGATTTTGTTTCGTTTTACAAACACTGCGGGTCGCTACTTAAAAACGTAGGCGACAAAGTGCAGGGAGGTGAAGCCATTGCGCTGGTAGGAAATACAGGAACACTGACCACAGGCCCTCATCTGCACTTTGAGTTGTGGCATAAGGGACGTGCCGTTAATCCTGAAAAGTACATTGTATTCTAACCCATGAATAAAGAAATAAAGAAGAAACAGATAGCCATTCTCGGCTCTACCGGCTCAATCGGTACACAAGCCTTGCAGGTAATAGAACAGCATCCCGAACGCTACGAGGTGTATGCCTTGACAGCTCTTAATAAAGTAGAACTGCTGATTTCGCAAGCACGCAAGTTTCAGCCCGAAGCGGTGGTGATTGCCAATGAAGAAAAATACCATCAGTTAAAGGATGCGCTTGCCGACCTGCCCATCAAAGTGTATGCCGGTAGCGAGGCATTGTGTCAGATTGTCGAATCACAACCGATCGACATTGTGCTGACTGCCATGGTAGGATATGCCGGCTTGAAGCCGACCATCAACGCCATTCGTGCCGGTAAAGCCGTTGCATTGGCCAATAAAGAGACGCTGGTTGTAGCAGGCGAACTAATCAATGAGCTTGCCCAGCAGTTTCGTACCCCGATACTGCCGGTCGATTCGGAGCACTCGGCGGTGTTCCAATGCCTGGCAGGCGAGATCGGCAATCCGATCGAAAAGGTGATACTCACCGCCTCGGGTGGTCCTTTCCGCACTTGTAGTCTCGAGCAGTTGCAGTACGTAACCAAAGCACAAGCACTGAAACACCCCAATTGGGAGATGGGAGCTAAGATCACCATCGACTCGGCTTCGATGATGAATAAAGGGTTTGAAGTGATCGAAGCCAAATGGCTCTTTGGCCTACAGCCCAGTCAGATCGAGGTGGTGGTTCATCCGCAATCGGTGATTCATTCGATGGTGCAATTTGAAGATGGATCAGTGAAAGCCCAGCTCGGTTTGCCCGATATGCGTCTGCCCATTCAGTATGCTTTCTCTTATCCCGATCGCGTTGCCTCCACATTCGAACGGTTGGACTTCACGAAATGCACCAACCTGACGTTCGAACAACCCGATACGAAACGTTTTCGTAACCTCGCTCTGGCATACGAGGCCATGTATCGTGGAGGAAATATGCCTTGCATCGTCAATGCTGCCAATGAGGTGGTGGTGGCCGCGTTTCTGCGCGATCACATCAGCTTCTTGGGCATGAGCGATGTTATTGAACGTACGATGGATGCCGTTAGCTTTATTTCGACACCTACTTACGATGACTATGTGGCTACCGATGCCGAAGCACGCTGTATGGCCACTCAATTTATTCATAACTTATAATTCATAATTCAAATAAATGGAAACATTCTTAATCCGCGCCCTACAACTTATTATGAGCCTTTCGTTGCTCGTTATTATTCACGAGGGTGGACATTTTCTCTTTGCTCGTTTATTTAAAGTACGTGTCGAAAAGTTTTGTTTGTTCTTCGATCCTTGGTTTACGCTGTTCAAGTTTAAGCCCCGTAAGAGCGACACTCAATATGCCATTGGCTGGCTGCCGCTGGGTGGTTATGTGAAAATATCCGGAATGATCGATGAGTCGATGGATACCGATCAGATGAAGCAGCCCGAACAGCCTTGGGAGTTTCGCTCTAAGCCGGCTTGGCAGCGTCTGCTTATTATGGTGGGTGGTGTATTGTTCAACTTCCTGTTGGCGCTTTTTATCTATTCGATGATTTTGTTTACCTGGGGCGATGAGTACGTTCCGGTTCAGAAAGCACCCTTGGGTATGCAATTCAATGAAACAGCCAAATCGATAGGTTTCAGTGATGGTGATGTATTGATTTCGGCAGATGGTGTGCCTTTTGTTCGTTATGACGGCGATTTGATTACCCAGATAGCTGATGCCCGCGAAGTAACTGTGCTGCGCAATGGTGTCAAAGCTTCTGTGTTTATTCCCGAAGGTATGATGCAGCGTCTGATGGGTGACAGTGTTCGTTTTGCCACCTTTCGCTATCCTTTTGTCGTTGACAGTCTGATGGCTCAGTCGCCCGCCATGCTGGCAGGTATGCAGCCCGGAGACAGTATTATTGCGCTCGACGGACAATCGGTCGGGTTTGCCGACTTTAAAATGGCAATGGCAGATCGTCAGAAGAATGCGGTTGCTTTGAGCAACGATAGCGTGAACCCGCACCTTGTTAACCTGACGTATGTGCGTGCCGGTGTAACCGATACGATCACTCTGCTTACCGATTCCACTTTTCATATCGGAGCTATTCCGGTGATGAATACCGGCCGTTTGCTGCCTGTGGTGAAGATGAACTATAGCTTTATCTCCTCCTTCCCCGCCGGTGTTGAGCTGGGTGTGAAAACCCTCAAAGGCTATGTGGGCAATATGAAATACCTGTTCTCTAAAGAGGGAGCCAAACAGTTGGGTGGCTTCGGAACCATTGGTAGTATCTTCCCCGCTACCTGGGATTGGCATCAGTTCTGGTACATGACAGCCTTCTTGTCCATCATACTGGCATTTATGAATATTCTTCCTATTCCAGCTCTCGATGGAGGTCATGTATTGTTCCTTTTCTACGAAATCATAGCTCGCCGCAAACCCAGCGATAAGTTCATGGAGTATGCTCAAATGGTGGGTATGTTCCTGCTATTCGGTCTGCTTATCTGGGCGAACTTTAATGATATTCTTCGGTACTTCTTTTAGTCGTATCGCTATTCCCATATAGGAGAATGAATCTCCTGCTTATGCCAATTGGATGTTTCAACAAATACGTTTGAAACATCCAATTGGCATTTTATATTACAGATATATTTCAATATTCTTCTATAATCCATTGATATAGATTGATTCGGAAACGTATTTTGATAAATATAATTTATCAAAATAGATGAATTATGTGAATAAATGATTATTTTTGCAACGATTTTAAATAATACAAAAACGATTATAAATGGTGAAGAATACGAATATGAGAGTCGGCAAATATGCATGGATCGTAGCTTTGAGTTTTTTTACGTCTTGCGTAGACAGCAAGTATAATTTGGGCGATCTCAATACCGATGATATAACAGTGGGCAATGAGTGGTCTATTCCCTTGGGTACCGGAGTGATCAAGGTAGACGAGGTAATTGATCTGGAGCAAGTTGTCGAGTTGAAAACGACTCCCGAAGGCAATTACTACATGCGTTTTGAAGACTTTGTAGATGTGCCGAAACTGGTTCCCGGACTTAGAAGCTCGTTGATACCCGCCGGAGGTATTGCGCTACCGGTTGTTCGCTTTCGGATAGATGGGTTGCATGAGATGTTTCCCGATAATTTTGTATTGGGCCTCGAAAATCCATCGCTTACGATCAAAGGTAATGTAATCGGGAGCGGTCTAATTGATGGTTCGCTGAAGCTGACAGGCAGTGAAGGAATATATGAATCGCCAGCGGGCTCTGTTTTTACAACGACCTCTGCCTTTGCACTCGAATCTCCTTCTTATTCGGTCACAATCAAAAAAGACTTGGATAAGCTGATTGAGGGAACGCCTCAGCAGGTGGATGTTGCGGCTACGATACTCTCTGTGGGTGCAGGCATTACCGATATCACGCGTTTCGACTATACGCTCGATCTACCTTTTATTCCATCCGAGAAGTTCCGTGCCAAGAGCACAGAAACGATCAAGAATGCTTTTGACGAGTCGCTGGTCGACTACCTCTTCTCTTCGGGTACGACTACTATTTACGGAACCTTCGATAATGAACTTCCTTTTAATATCGATGTGAAAATGTATATTACCGATGCCGAAGGCAAGCGTCTCGATATTGACTTGCCCACGCAGAAAGTAATAGGCGTTGGACCGCAAGAGGTCTCTTTCGCCTTTCAGCCAAAAGATATGCCCAAGATGAAAACTGCATGCAATATCGAATTGGAGTTTGCTCTCTTTGGTCGACCCAGTGATATCACTTCATCGGTGAAAGATCATTATTTGAATAAGAACCAGAAAGTGACGATGGTACTTAAGTTAAAAACGACCGGAGGCATTAAACTATAATTTCAAAGCAAGAGAAAACACCTATGAAGAATTTATTGACTCACTATAAGTCGGCATTGCTGGCTACTATCTTATGCTGTTCGGCAGGTGCCGGCGAATTGGCTGCTCAGCAGTCTCGAACTTCGTATTTCATGAAAAGTTCTACGGTTAGAACCTTGCAGAATCCTGCATTCAGACCCGAACGGGGCTATGTCTCTATTCCGGTGTTGGGCATGATGAACCCTTCGTTCTCGACCAACGGACTGACGCTCGATCAGCTTGTTTACCCCAAGGGCGATGAAACCGTTCTGTTTTTAGATCCGTCGGTCAATACCGATGATTTTCTGCGAGGACTGAAAACGGACAATCGTATTTATACCAGTGTGAATACACAGATTCTCGGTGCCGGTTGGTATTCGGGACAAGGGTTTTGGTCGGTCGATCTTTCGCTGAAATCCAATGCCAGTATGAGCGCACCCAAAACCTTGTTCGAATTCATGAAGAAAGGCAACGGAGTGGAGGGTACTACTTATGATATCAACAACCTGAAAGGTACAGCCGAGGCTTATCTGGAAGCGGGCGTAGGCTACTCGCGTCCCATCAACGATAAGTTGACGGTCGGTGGTAAGTTTAAGTTCTTGTTGGGAGGCGGATCGGCCGAAGCACAGATCGATCAGTTGCACGCTGTGATGAATGCCGGACAGTGGAACATCACCTCGCAAGGTACGATGAATGCTTCGGTAAAAGGATTGAAAACCAAAGAAAAATTAGACAACGAAGGCAACCCCTATATCGACGGTTTCGATGTTGATGGTGGGGGTATAGCCGGCTACGGTGCAGGTATCGATCTGGGTGCTTCGTATCGGTTGACAGACAAAATCACCCTTTCGGCTGCACTGCTCGACTTTGGTTTTATCAGTTGGGGAAAAGGGGTGCATGGCGTGGCCAACGGCAATTTCAACTTTGACGGGTTCGATTTGGTGGTCAATGAGTCGGCTTCCGATAAACCCAGCCTAAGCGATCAATTCGATTCGATGACCGATGATCTTGAAGCCTTGATTCATTTCCGCGAACAAGGTCGGAAGAAACGCACAACCATGCTGAGAAGTACCTTCAATATCGGCGGCGAATATGAACTGTTGAAAGATAAACTCACCTTCGGGCTTTTGTCGAGCACCCGCTTTTATCAGCCCAAGGCTTATACAGAGCTTACACTCTCTACCAGCTATCGCCCTATCAACTGGTTCGAGGCTGCATTGAGTTACTCCTTTATCCATAGTCAATTCCAAACCTATGGATTGGCGCTGAACTTCTCTCCTTGCTGGATCAACTTCTTTGTCGGTTCGGACTATATGTTGACCAAGGTTTCGTCGGAATTTATTCCGGTCAAGAGTACCGCTGCCGACTTCTATTTCGGTATCAGCGTTCCGTTGAGCAGAAGATAAGCGTACAAACGAAAACAGATTGGCATGCCCTGTCTCCTTGAGCATAAAGTTCAAGGGGGCAGGGCATGCGTTTTTCTATTAAAACTCCCGTTTTAGCCGTTCCAAGATATTAAATACCGCAGGGCAGGTCGAAGCGTTGCGCACCGTTAATGCATGGATTTGGTGAAATTTCTTCCGGTCGGTATGCGGATACTCCCGGCAGGCCTTGGGGCGGTCTGCATAGATAAAGCAATAATTGTCGGCAGCCAGAAACGGGCACGGCATCTCTTTGAATACATAATCGCCATCTTCGTCAATACGTAGATAGGTGTTTATCACCTCGGCAGGCTTCATGCGCAGGCTGCTCCCGATGCGCTCAATGTCTTTGTCGGTGATACGCGGTCCCAAGGTGCGGCAGCAGTTGGCACACTCCAGGCAGTCGGTAACACGAAACTCTTCTTCATGCAGCACATGTATCGTGTCGTCCAATTCGCGAAGGCGTCCCTTCTTGATGGCTTTAAAAAATGATTTGCTCTCTTTCTCTACTCTCTTTGCTTTTTCGGGGAGGGAGTTTACATCCATACATTATTATATTAAGGCTGCAAAGCTACAATTAAAAATCAGTTGTCGAAATGCTTGTCTTAAAGTTTAACGACTTTTCAGTGCTGCGTCTTTGCACCGGCCATGCGCAGCCCGCTGATGATAGCGGCTGCTACTGCAAAAGCACCACCCACCAACAGGCAACTTGCCGTACTCTTGCCTTGTGCAACGAAGCTAAAGAGCAGTGCCACGGCCGTTGTTCCGAACGTTTGCCCCAGTAAACGCGCCATGCCCAACATACCGCTCGCACCCCCCGAACGATTGGTGGGAGCCGAGGAGATAATCGTACTGTTGTTGGGCGTTTGAAACAGACCGAAACCGATACCGCATACTGCCAATCGCCAAATGATGGTACTATCGGCTGATGCGCTGGTGAGTGTCGAGAGTGAGAACAATCCGGCGGCAAAGATCAACATGCCGATACTGCCCAGTATGCCGGCGTTCACATGCCGTTCGACCAGAAATCCTGCGATCGGTGCCGAAATCAATGTGGCGATTGGCCAGGGAGTGAGCAATAAACCCGTCATAACCTCGCTGTGTCCCAGCGTTCTTTGCAAGAAGAAAGGCAGCGAAACCATTGCCAGCATTTGTGCGGTGAAAGAAAAAATACTGGTGATGATGGATAGGCTGAAAATGGGACTCTTCATAAGATCGACGGGCAATAGGGGAGAAGGCTCTCCCAGCTGTCGACGAATGTAGTAGATGCCTACCACGACGATGATGACTCCCTGAAGTGCTAACTGCTCCCAACGCTGGTGATGGGCAAAGCCGTCGAGGGTAAAGATCAACAACCCAAAAACAATGGCGTTGGCCAGCGCACTGATGCGATCGAACTTTCCCGGAGAACGCTTTTCTTTGCGAGGCAAATACTTAGCTCCCAGTATCAGAGCAATGATGCCCAGCGGGATATTGATGGCAAACAGCCAGTTCCACGAAGCGATGGAAAGAATACCGCTGGCAACCGATGGGCCGGCAGCGGCAGCAATGGCGATAACCATGGCATTGATGCCCATGCCTCTGCCGATTTGTGCGCGCGGATAGATGCTGCGCAACTGTGCCGTATTGACACTGGTGATAGCCGATGCACTAAACCCTTGGAAGATGCGTGCCACAAGCAGTGTCCAGAAAGAGTCGGACAAAGCGCAAATAAGTGAGGTGATGCAAAACAAACCGATACCCGACAAGAAGATACGGCGGTATCCGAAGATATCTCCCAGCGAGGCAAAAGAGAGCAGTGAAATGACAATCGCCAACTGATAGCCGTTGATGATCCAGGTCGTGATGGAGGGAGAGGTGCCGAAGTCGCTCGAAAGAGTAGGCAGTACCACGTTCACGATATTCACATCGAGCACAGCCATGGTCAGTGCAAACGAAATTCCGACGATGGCTCCTATTCGTTGTCGAACAGGAAGCCCGTCGGTATCGTTGACTCCGGAAGTTGCTTGTTTGATCATAAAGAGATGGTTTTATGATAGAAAACAAACAAAAGAGAGTGTTGTTTATCGTTTCAGTCGTATAATTCGTTGATTGCTGCTGCCCCGAAACTCCAGATAAGGAGAAGAGAGTGCTTTGACGAATCGCCCCTCGACCAGCACGTCAATGTATTCGAGCACCGCTGCCAGACGGGCATCGGCCATAATTTCTTCGTACGTATAGCCCGTATAGCACCAGATATTCTGCCCCGTCTCCCGTCTGATTCGCTGAATGAGTATCAACAAAGCCTCGGGATCAAAAAAAGGGTCGCCCCCCGAGAACGTCACACCGTCGAGTAGCGGATTGGCATTTATTTCGCGGACGATGGTCGATATACGCTCTTCCGTCAGCTCCGAACCCGCTTGCGGATTCCAGCTTTCGAGGTTGTGGCAGCCGGCGCAGTGATGCCTGCAACCGGCCAGATAGATCGAGTAGCGGATACCCTCTCCGTCGACAATGGTTTCGGGATAGGTATATAGAATATTCATGAACCTCACATTATTGGTGCTTCACCCGGTCTTTCTCTTCGGCTCGTTTGGCAGAGTTCCACGAGTTTAAATCTCCGGTCAAATATCCTGTGATACGGCGCATACGCAATATCTTCTCGCTTTGGCAAACAGGGCATTTGTCAAAGATAACCCCTTTGTAGCCACAGTTATGACACGTATCAACCGGATGGTTGATCGAACCGTAGCCAATTCCCTCATCGTGCATTACTTTGACGATCTTGGCAATGGCGCGAATGTTCTTTTGCGCCTCGCCGTCGAGCTCTACATATGTGATGTGTCCGCCGCGGGTGATGGCATGGAAAGGAGCCTCCAGCTTAATTTTCTCGGTGATGCTCACCGATTCGGTTACGTCGATGTGGAAAGAGTTTACATAATAATCCTTATCGGTCACTCCCGGTATACTACCGTACTTTCTGCGGTCCATGCGGGTGAAACGACCCGAAAGCCCTTCGGCCGGAGTGGCGAGTACCGAATAGTTGAGGTCGTATTTGGCCTTGTACTCGTCGGCTACGCGGTTCATCTCCATGACGGCCTCGTACAGGGTATCCCATGCCTGCTGTTTGTGCGCATGTCCTTGTCCGTATAGAGCCACCATGGCGTTGTGTCCGCCGATGAAGCCGATGCCGAGTGTACCGCTGCGCAATACATCGCCCACCTCTTTGGTCGGATCAAGGGCAGCTCCGCCCTTCCATACATCATTGCCCATCATGAAGGGGAACTGACGGGGTAGTGCCGTGCGTTGGTATTGGTAGCGGGCATACAGTTGCTCGGCCAGCAATACCGACATTTCGCGTACCGACTCGATGAAGAGCTCTTTCGCTTTCTGCTCCACTGCATTTTTGTTGTGGCTGTCCTCGACCATGCTTTCGGCTTTGATGCGGGCTTCGATCGCCAAGCGCGGCATGTTGAGGGTGCTGAACGAAAGGTTTCCGCGTCCGAGTGATGATTTCTCACCGGCTACGTTCTCGAATACACGCGTGCGGCAACCCATGGTTGCCAATTCGTAGCGATAACGTTTCGGGTCGGCGGCATCCCACTTGTCGTTTTGGTTGAACGGTGCGTCGAGGAACATGAAGTTAGGGAACAATGCCTTGGCCGTTGTGCGGCAAGCGGTCAGGAAGAGGTCAAAGTTGGGTGTACTGAACTTCATGTTGCCTGATTCGGCAGCTTCGAAATCGCCCATTGCTTTCGCCATATCTGCATCCGAATAAGATACACCGTCTTTGATCTTGAATATCTGGATCGGGAATACGGGTACTTCGCCCCGTGTGCCCAAGCCCTCGATGGTGGCTTTGAGCAGCTCTTCGATCACCATGCGTCCCTCGGCCGACGTATCGGTTCCGTAATTGATGGAGCTGAATACGACCTGGTTTCCTCCACGCGAATGCATCGTGTTCAAGTTGTGAATGAAGCCTTCCATGGCTTGGTGGGTATCTTTTCGTGTCTGAGCAAACGCCTTTTCGATGATGTGGCTCAGGTGCTCTTTCTCAATATTGATTTGCAGCGCGGTGAGTGCCATGCGGAATGTCTCTTTTTCGAGTTCGGCAGGGATGATCGAGGATATATGTTCGGCTGCCAACACGCGAATGGCCTTTTCTTCGACCACCGGTCCGCCATTCATCGAAATATAGAAACTGATGAACGAGGCCAGATGCTTGCGAAACGACTTACTTACTCCTTTGGCCATGAAGAAGTCGAATGCCGGAATCGATTGTCCGCCATGCTGCTCGTTCTGATTGGTTTGAAAGATGATTGTGGCCAGCGTTGCATAACTTTGAATGCTCTGCGGCGTGCGGATGCTGCCGTTCTTGGTTCTGAACCCACGTTCGAACAGATCGTCCATATCATACTGAATACAGGTAGTCGTCTTGGTGGGGTAGTAATCGAGATCGTGGATGTGGATATCGCCCAACTGGTGCGCTTCGGCATATCGTTTCGGCAACAGGTATTTATAGGTATAGTCTTTGGTTACCTCCGATGCAAAAGTCATCATCTGTCCGGCCGGGGTATGGCTGCTCATGTTGGCATTGCTCAGGTTTACATCATTTTTGTCGATGGCCACAATGCCATCCATGACGTGTTTCATCTGAGTTTTCTTTTCGCGTTCGGTGTTGCGCCACTCGCGATAGATAATGTACTTTTTGGCCACTTCGGGACGTACCTTCATCAGCTCCTTTTCCACTAAATCCTGAATCTCTTCGACCGTTACCGTAGGGGTAGCAAACTTGTTGATTACATTCATGGTGATGTCGGCCACCAATGAAGACTCTTCGGTGATGCCGGAGGCATTGAATGCCTTCGTTACCGCACTTTTAATCTTACTAATAGAGAAATCTTCTCTTTTACCATCGCGTTTGATGATACAAATTTCAGCGTAGTTCATGACTTTAACTCCCGAAAGTTTTAGAAATTAATATTATGTTTTTAACTCCTCCGGCAGGTCTTCTGACTTATCTCTCCCTCGTATCGCCTTCCCACACCGGTGTTCGATGCAGTGGCATTATGTACGGATTCTTTGAGAATTACAGCAGCGGGTACTGTCGCCGATTTGCACGGCGTTCCCTTATCACTAAACCTCTTTTTAGTACCGGAATTGGATACAAAGATAATGGATATATTGATAGGTTCGCTTGGTTTGAATAATTAATTTCGGGAAACTTTTCTTTGTGTCTGATACAGAAAGTTTTCCGTTTTGGAAAACTTTTAGCTATTTCTTTTTTATAAAATCATCCAAATAGCGATGATATGCCCAATGCTTCCCAAGAGGACGAAGAGGTGAAAAACCGAGTGCATATAGGGCTTACGTAGTGAATAAAAGGCTGCACCGACAATGTAGGCGGCTCCTCCACCAATGAGCCACCAGAAAGAAGCCGTGGCATGAATGGCCGATAAGCAATCGAGTAGCGGCTTCATGGCTACTAAAATAGAACCACCCATGGCTACGTAGCAAACCGTTTCGAGATTACTGTGCTCTTTCAATCGGGTGAAACTCAAAATGAATCCGACGATTGCCGACAGCCATACGAAAGCAAAAATGCTCCATCCCCACGCGCCGGCATGGCGCATCACTAATAGCGTAAAGGGAGTGTACGTGCCTGCAATATGTAAATAAATTGCTCCATGATCAAATTTACGAAGCAGCTCCTTTCGAGGGCCCGGACGGCTAGCGTGATACCAAGTCGAACAGAGGTAGGAGGAGAGCATCCCTGCCAGATAAATAGAAACACAAGCTACTGCCCAATACGGGGTGTTTCCTATGGCAGCTTTATAGATAAGAATGATTCCGGCTATCACGCCAAGTATAATGCCTCCTGCGTGGCTTAGGGTATTGGCTAGCTCTTCGCCCCGAGAGTATCTATGATTGACTTTCTTCACGAGTTGTATGGTCTTTGTTATTTTAAAAGGTTGTAAAGGTACGTCAATATTCGGAAATCATTTCTTATTCTTTCTTTAAAAATCGAAATCTTTCATTTGCTATCAGGATTGCAAGCCTTGATCGGTCAAATAAAAGCTGTAATCAAGAGGTGAAAAAGGTGTAGAGCTTTTTGAAAAAGCCCGCGGGAAAAATAAAAAAGTCGGCGGCCTTTTTGAAAAACGCCACCGACTTTTGTTCAAAGGACAAGAACATCTACAAATATCTATTATTTATCCTTACTTAGATATATGGTGAGCTTTATTGAAATTGTAGGCTGTTGGCTATGCATTGATATCTCGATAATAGGGTAGAGAAAGTTGCCAGAGAGATAAGTCTCTTGCTAAGAATAACTGATTAGGAATGTAAAAGATGCGTATTAACCAGGAAAAATAAAAACAGGACTCTGTATATTTAATATTTTGAATATAAGTGTTTTATATTGTTTTTTAGGGGTTGTGAAGATTTGCTTTTCCTTGTTTACAAAAGTACTATTTTAAAGGTCTGTTAAATACGTAGTTAATACACCAAAGAATACGTATTCATCTATATCAAAACTACGTATTGTTGTATATTGAAAAATAGGGGAAAGAAACAATGCTTAACACTATTAAAAGATCTGTTGCTATTTAATAAAGGAAGATTCGACCATAAGTGCTTTTTACCATTTATGGGAACCTTCCATCTATTTATTAAACGATTAGTCTATTACACTCTGTATTTCTTGTATTATTTTACATCGCGTATACAACGTACTTGCCATGAGTTTCCTTTATCTTGAAGTGAAAGTCCTACACCAGAAGAAAGATTGCTACCGATAAATGCTCGGTTTCTATTTGCTAGATCCAAAGCTAGGTTATAGGTATAGTCGGAAGCACACCATATTGGATTTGGACCTATTACATTTAAACGCGACATTAACTGTAATTCTCTTTGGTTAGGCATACGCCAAGTTCCTTTATCAGATTGGTTTACAGTGTCTTCAAAGTAGTCACGACAGCTCTTTGCGGGATTGGCTGTTCCTCTAATAGCTGTCCAGGTAAAAGATTCTCCTCCCCATAGAAGTGCCGAAGCTACTTGAAATTTACTTGCAGGTATATTTTCCGGTGATCTCTCTGTGTGATTGGGGTATTGTCCTTGAAAGTAGTCTGTTGTCGTATTACGATAATTTTCACTTTTTATTCGGCTATCTGTCAAAGCAGGATCTACTAGAGAAACAGTGCGGGTAGCGGCTGTGTATGTAACAATATCTGCTGGCTGTTCATCAACTGTGCCATGAAGGTTTCGCATACAGCGTGTGTAGAATTTATCTCGTGCAAGCTTGCCATATGATCCATTTGGCGGCATCGGTAGCCATGCATTATTAACCGGGCCGCTAAGCGGACCGACAGAAGTCCCCTCTTTAGACCAGAGTACTTTAGGATTGCTGCGCTCACTTGCCGAGTTTGCTGTACTAGTCATATAGAGGACATAAGGTAACCGACCGAGTAGGGTATAATATTCAGGAAGACGATACATCTGATCTTCGCGCATAATTGAAGAGGAACCATACCAGATATTAATCAGTTGATTAACAGCAGGCGCATACCAACGCACCTCATCTTTATCAATAAACCCGTTACCATTCAGATCGCGATTACGTGCCATACAGGCATATCGGGCTGTATTTTGTGTGGTTCCGGCTGGTTTGGGTGCAATAATTCCATTTTTCACTAATAGATTCGTTCCTCCTCCATAGATTTGTGCAGGGTCTTTTATAGCTGTGGAATTAATATAATTGTCCCATCGTCTGACGGGGGCTTGCGTCCAGGCTGCTGTACGAGGATCTCCGGTAATTAATTCCCAGTCAAGGCAAGAGTTTTTCCATCCGTCATTGAAATCTGTATTCCCTTTATTTGAAGCTGTCTCATCGCTGTATGTTTCTCCCCAGTTTTCATCCATCACTTCAAAGCCTGCAGCTTTTGTTGAGAGTTTTTCGTCATAGATTGTTCGAATAGATTTTTGTCGTATTATAATAATATTATCGAAAAGAGAACTTTCTTTGTCAGGACTATCATAACGTGTAACGCCGACCATTAACTCTCTGTCGGGTTTGTTAACAAACTCTTTCCAGCTAATTGGAGCTCCTGTTATAGGATGTTGTTCATAATAATATTCATTAACGAAGGCTGTGAAAAAAGCATAGTCTTTACCATCGTTAGGATCGGTGAAATAAAAGCCGGGTGTATTATTTATATGGGCATTTTTCATCGTATTATGAACCGTAGTAATACTCATGAGTAAGTCATTATTCTTACCTGGATATGCTTGGGGGGTTATTCGAGATGCATTATCTGTGTTAGAGTTCTTAAGAAATGTTACCCATCCAATATCATCCTTTCCTGATATGTCAAACGGAGTCTTAACTGAATAGAAGGACTCTAGCGAATTAGCACTCGTAACAGATTCTCTCGGTAATTTTATGACACACGTAACATAGTGAGCATCGAACATATAAGTCGTCTTCGCCTTTATTACCGTCCCCGTAGCGTTGGGTGATGGCTCTATAGATGCATCTGTGGCTTGTGCTTCTGTCGTAATATCATTTACTCCGTTTATGGTAACAGTATATTGATAGTAGTTATTGCGTAGACAGTTGAAATCATTCGGATTAGAATTGATATATCCTAAATGTATAACGTAAGAAACTTCTGCGATAACTGAAGCACCATTACCCTCAGCTTTTTCATAACGTCCTTTTATGATGATATACGTTGCATTTTTATCTGCATGTACATAATCACCATTCAGAACAGGATTAGTCCCGGTCTTCGTTTGTTTTTCTCTAAGTTTATAGGCTGCGTTGCCCGTTTCTGATATGGCTAATTTAGGTCCTTTCCGGTTTTCATATTGATAATAGACGAATGTATTGCCTGTTCCTTCAAAAGTTCTATTCTCTGTATCGAAGAAATCGCTATCTGCTGTCACATTGCCATCAACAGATGTTGTATTTTCTGTTAGTTTAACTTTGCGAGGCACTCGCATTACTCTCCATGATGTGGGGGTAAAACTAATACCTGCACCAGAATTGATGGTAAATCTTATTTTTGAGCATACACGTTTTAATTGCAGATTAATATTATTTGCTCCTGCCTGAATCGTGGATGAGGTTGAACCGGACATAAGAAACTTGCCATCGACTCGGAGAATTGTGTTTATCCCATCTTTATATCCGACAATTATCTCTGCTAGCTGTTGCTTATTTGTGATATTGTCCAATGTGCTTTTCGCTATGTTGGCAATTGGTTGCTTATCATCTATGTTAGCGATAGCGTATATTGTTTTCTCTCCTGAAGTAGTATTTACAGTCACCCATCCAGTCGTATTATTCCCTTCAACTTTTCCCTGTAGAGCATTATAGTCAAAAAAGCCTTTTCCGGAGATTGTGCCGTCGGCATTAAATACAAGTACATAGAGATTGTGTACTTTGTTTTCCTCTGTCTCAGATGTTTCGGCACGAGTCAGTGTCTCTATAGGAAAAGAACCAGTATTAAACGTTATTTTCAGTTGTGCCTGCTGTCCTTCTATGACGTGACACAATTCTTCCGTACAAGAGGCTAATAGCGAGACCAATAATATGATATGTATAAGTTTAAATGATTTCATCAGAGAGCGTTTATGTATGTTATAACTAATTGAATGCCGGTATTGAAATAGATTGTGATGTCCATGGAATTACTTGATAAGTAATTTTCATTTCATAGTCAGTTATAATCGCTACTATGCGATAAAGATTGTTTTTTTTAAGAGAAAATTTATCGGTAGTGCTTAGTGAGCCATCTCCAATATTAGACTCGAATGTTTTAGCTATCCCATCGATGGTTACGTCTAGTTTTATTCTAGTTGATTTTGTTGGATCTACCTCAGAATAAACACTAGCATAAGAATAGAAAGAGCCTTTTGCGTTCGTGTTTATCAGAGTGCTATAATCGAAAGGAACCATCGCTTCCTGATTAATGGTAATAGGCATTCCCTGTAACTCCTTATTTTCTGCTAAAGGTATTTCGGGCATAAGATTGATTGTTGGACCATACGTAATATTGCTCCGCTTCTGTTGGTTGACAAGTGTGACTTTGTTTAAAACCACATTTTTTGTACTCATTCCCATACCTTTGTAGGGATGTAAATCGATACGCGCTGTCATTCGAACTGGACTTATAGAGATATATTGTGATTCGGCTCCCGCATCTATTGTCTGGACAAGCTTCCCTACCATTAACAGCCCATCCGTAGAGGGGTTAAAAAGAGCATTTTCAGCCACAAGAGCATCTAGTTGATTGCGCTGAGTTGTATTAGCAAGAGGATAATTAAATGTTACTCCATGATAATTAACCAGAACATACACCGTTTTAGTACCTGGAAAAAGTGAAACTTCTTTATCCCAATCATATATGGGATGAGTAGGAGATGTTGTAGTAATCCCTGTCTGAAAGAAGCTCCATTCCGCGACTTGGTTATTGTTATTAAATATATAGATAGCAATGCTTTTTATTTTGTCGTCATTATAAAGAGCTTGAGGGTCAGAAGCTCTTGTATTCACTCCTAAGTTAACCGTAATACGCTCGTTTAATATTGTATGTTCTTTGTCACAACTGATTGTAAGTACCGTCAAAGCGATGTATAGAGCGTATATTATTCCTTTATATATATGATTTATTCTATCCATTCTATTTTAATATTAATATTCCGGTATTACATTAATTTCGTTCCATTGCTCTATCGTGACACCTATCCATATATTTTTGAGGAATGCAATTACTATTTCCAGTGGTGCTTCGTTATTTTCATTCAGATTAATACCATGTTCCTTTAAATAATCTTCTAATGTAGTCTTAAATATCGTTTCACCGATATCGTTTTTTAATATAATCGTAATCTGATCAAAGCGTCGATCGATGATATTGGATGAAAACAAATAAGGATTAATATCTGTGTTACCTTTCATATAGTAAGTTTCTGGTTTACCAAAGGGCTCACCATCTAAACCTTTTTTTGATAAGACCCCTTGCAACTCTATACTCATACCCTTAGGAAGGTCGGCTTGCATGCTCTTAATTAGTATATTCAACTTAATATGAGATTTCTTAAACGGAAGAATGAAATCCTCTGAGGTCGGAAAATCTGGGGTTGTAACCTCTATACGCCCTAAATAGATAGGGTCAATTCCACTTTTTTTCTCACTTTCAGATAAGGCGGTAATATAAAAATCATTTAGGTTAAGACGTGATAAGTCTGAAGTCGGATAAATAGCGGAATGTGAAAAAATATTGCCAACTGCTACGAGGGTGTATTTTTTGTTTGAAAGCAAACTGAGCTTCACCGTATTGTCAAAGTATTCTTGTGCGGAGACTTCTCTAACTTCAATAAAAGCACCGTTGGAATCAAATATATAAAGTAATATCTTTTTTATCTTATCATATAGAAGGTTTTCACCCTGATTCTTATATTCAAAGTGTATGTATATTGATGAAGGGCAATCTGAATTATCTTCATTGATATTACACGATACGATAGTCAGGAACAGCAAAATTCCTGAAATACATCCATAAGTATATTGATAAACTGCTTTCATTGGTCTTGTCTTAAACCTCCAAAGAGAAACATGTCTCTTTGGAGGAATATATCAATAATCGATTAAAACGTCGGAGTCACATTTACAACTGTCCAAGGAGTAATAGATACACCGACCCAAACAGACTTTTGAATGACATCTACATCTTCGGTAATGTTGTTTACATCAATTCCGTTTTCTCCCGAAAGATCTAATTTATAAACATTATTAGCAGTAAGACTAGCTACCGAAGTTCCATTGCTCTTAAAGCCTCTGATAACTATATAGTATTTCTTTGTAGCATCATCACCATAGTTTACGTTTCCAGTCAACTTGATGTTAGAAAGCTTTAATACCATAATCGGTGTAGCCGCTGCAGCAAGTTGAAATCCGGCAATATTGCTGCTTGTAAATGTGATCGGAGAGATTAGATTTCTCATGTTTTTATCGGTACCGCTATAAGTTCCGTCACTCTCTGTATAATATGCTGTATTCAGTGTCTGTCCAGCATCTGCAGTAATGTTCGAATAATCAACCAAACTTCCTGCAGTACTTCCTAATGTTATAGTTTGATGTAGCTTTTTTATGAATACTCCGTCAATGGTAAAAGAGCTAATCTGACTACCTGTTTTGGGAGTGACATTGGTCACTTCGACTCTTGCTACCAAGGGGGATACGATTACATTTGCATACAAATCAGCTGCCTGTGCATTAGGACCAAAACCAGCTGTCACTGCATCTGCTGTAAGTATATCTTTTCCATACATGGTGATCGTACCGGTTGAATTTGCGTCCGCTGCTTCAGCTTTTGTATTCATATCATTAATTTGAAGAACAGCGGCATTTAACTCTGCAATTGTTTTATTAACGACGGCAAGGTTGGTGATTGCAGTTGTACTATTCAATACTACATAAACATGAGTGGCTGCAGTAGGAACTTTAATTGTATATCCCTTGTTACCATTTGTGCTAGACATTAGTTGAGTCAAGTCGGATCCTGTAAGGGGTTTTGCAAATACAATAGTAGATGTGTTATCGTTTCCATTTGTGAAGATTACTAAGGCATTTTTGACGAGATTTACTGTTGCTGCTGTGACGGGGGATTCTAAAGAACGTGTTCCCATATTGCCATTAGAAATCTGAATGGTAACATTTTTTTCTGTTCGAATGTTCTCTGGTATCACGGTGTCACTACTGTTACAAGCAACTAACCCCAATGTGATAATTCCAATTAAAAAAAAGTAATTTAGTCTCATAATTAAAAAGTGTTTTTAGATTGTTAATACTATTAATATCTCCAATGGTTCATAGCGCCTGACAAATAGTCTATACTACTGAAGTTTGCAAATATTTTAGTGTTTTAAATTGGGGCGCAAAGATTGTGATTTTAATATTTAAATTCTTTATCATTAAAGGACATTTATTTTTCAAATGAGGTCTCCTTGCTATATTTTTTATATGCCATAAACAAATTGATCCATATATCTAGATGGCATAAATATCCACCACGGAGTAAACTTAGTTCTTTCCAGATTGAAAGTGGGTTGGTTATGATGAATGATTTCTAAAATAATTGAGTTTAGGAACATCTTGATTATACATAGTTGGGTGGTTTATAGGAGGCTTCAGGCTAGGCTTTCAGCTTTTTCATGCTGATAATAAAACATCTTAGTAGAAAAAGGTTGTCTCATTTTGATAAAAAAATGTCTCTTTCTGATAATGAGTGTGCTATTTCTATTCATCATATTTGCAAACAATTTTAGGAATACTTTTGAAGTATATGTAGATATAGAAAACACTTGTATTAAAAAAAAAAGGAGTTCATAGAGTTTGACAAGAAACGACAAAATGGTGTATCATAATTATGCTTATTATGCTTAATTAGAGATTTCTATGTAGTTTGTATGATTTTGTATATTTTTAATTAATCTTTTAAAAACATGAAAGTAAAAACGAAAGCAATTTGCTTGTTATCAGCCTTATTGGTTGTGGGGAATGGTGTTATCGAAGCTCAGACATCGACAACATCCGATAAATACAAAGTAGAGACCAATTCCTTTTGGGATAATTGGTTTATACAAGTCGGCGGAGGCGGACAGGTTTATTTTGGTGATGGTGATAGTCAAGGAAGTTTCGGCAAGCGTATTGCCCCTGCGCTTGATATCGCTGTTGGTAAATGGTTTACTCCCGGATTAGGACTTCGCTTGGAGTATAGCGGTTTACAAATCAAAGGCTTCGGTTATATTCCGGGTAGTTATGCTACAGGTGCCAGAAATGCCAAAGGTGCGTATGCCCAGCAGTGGGATGTAGCACATTTGCATGGCGATATCTTATTTAATGTTTCCAATGTGCTTTTTGGGTATAATGAAAAGCGCGTGTACAATTTCATTCCTTATGTAGGTGTGGGCGTGATGCACTCTTGGGACAAACCTAAGACGAACGAACTGGCGGCTACCGTGGGTTTAATCAATCAGTTCCGCCTTTCGTCGGCCTTTTCGTTAAACCTCGAGGCCAGAGGTACATTGCTGCACGATCGTTTCGATTCTGAAGTAGGTGGTAATGGTAAGGAAGGCTTACTTGCAGTGACTGCGGGTCTTACCTATCGTTTCAAACAGCGTGGATGGACTTCGGGCGGCAAGGTGGTATCCACAGGTATCAGCGAAGAAGAGATGCGTCGTGTTCGTGAGCAACTGGCAGCTGCCGATAGAGAAAAACAGGCGCTACAGACTGCTTTGGATGAAGCTCGCAGAAAGCCGGCTCAAACAATTGTGGAGAAAGAATTTGTAGGCACGTCTCGCATTATCATCTTCCCATTGGGTAAGAGTACGTTGAGTAAGCAAGGACGGGTGAATCTGGAATATTATGCTAAGGCTATAAAGAACGCTCCGGCCGATAAGGTATTTACGATTGTGGGCTATGCCGACAATAAGACCGGTAGTGATGCCATCAATATGCGTTTGAGCAAGGAACGTGCAGAGGCTGTTCGTGATGTCTTGGTGAAAGAATTCGGTGTTAATCCTTCTCAGTTACGGATTGAGTACAAGGGCGGAGTTGATAATATGTTCTACGATGATGCAGCGCTTAGTAGAGCGGTAATTGTCGATTAAGATCGCTATGAAAAAAGGAAAGGAACACTTTTTATTTTTAAAGTGTTCCTTTCAAAATAAAAATAATGCTTAGCCAATAGGGGGAAATCTATAAAAGAACGTTTTCTATATAAATTAAAGATTAATGAGTATTTGTTGAATCATTTTCGCTGTATTAAATTTAAATCACACTCTATGGGACGATTCGATTTGCAAGAGCATCTTTCTTGTTCCTACTATGTAAAAACGATGGACGAGGGGTTTCGCTATTTTAATGGAAAAATGGGCGAATCAATGACAACTAAAAGAACAATTTCTAATCAGATTATATTTATTATAGAAGGAGAACTTGAAATAACTTATGGAACATTTGCCGCCGTAAAGGGATGCTCTGGACAAATGTTTTTTATTCCGCGATATACCTCTTTGGAGTATACTATTATCAAAGAAGGGCTTTTTATTGTGGCTTCCTACAATACTGTTACACATTTTTGTATTACTACCGCTATTTCAGCCTTGTCAAAGACGATACATCAGGTTGCATATGAGTTTAAACCGTTTGAAATCAAGGAGACTTTGGCTTCTTTTCTTAACCTATTATATGTGTATATTCTCGATGGTGTAAACTGTCGGCACATACATGACATAAAAATTGAGGAGCTTTTCTTTATTTTTAAAGTGTATTATAAAAAAGAAGAGTTGGCTGCTTTTCTATACCCTATGGTGGGCACTTCGCTTGACTTTAGAAATAAGGTTTTTAATTACTCAAGTTTCGGATTTAGGCTGACATCCTAATTCTAGACATAAAAAAAGCTTTGAGACTTTCCGTAAATCTCGGAAATTTAGTAAATTAGCAGTGACCAAACAACTAATTAACCATTCTCAAAGCCATGAGCAAAATTACTAAAATTCCGTCAGAAATCCGCAATATTTTGAGTGAAAAACGCCGTTGCTCTGTGATGGACTCATTTTCAGGACTGTTAGAGTCTCTTCATCTTGACAGCCGTTGTCTTGGAGGGAACAAACGTGAAAACTGTCAGTTGACCAATCTTCAGCTGTTTCAGATTCTTGTCCTGATGCCGTTTTTCGCCATAAAAGGTTTTTCCCATTATCCTGATTCGGCTTTAAGTCGAATGTTCGGCGGCAAGAAGGATGTCTTGTATTCGTTTATGTCACATGATAATATCAACTGGCGCAATCTGATATACCGCATTGTTGTCAAGCTGATAGCCAAAGTGACTAACCGTCAGGATTTCAAGAAGAGTCATCTTCCTGTAGTACTCATCGCTGATGACTCTGACTTGCCTAAAACCGGAATGCGTATGGAGTCTATCGGCAAGATATTCTCACATGTTCATCAGAAATGTATTCTTGGGTATAAAGCGCTTATGCTGTGCTGGAGTGACGGGCGCACCCAGTTTATGCTTGACTCATCTCTGCATGGAGAGAAAGGCAAGGTAGAGGGTAAGGAACAGGGGTTAAGCGCAAAGCAACGACAGAACCGTTATAATAGGAAACGAGATGAGAACTCCCATGTGGCCAAACGTAAAGAGGAATATTTCATGAGTAAGGGAAAGAAACTCATTGAAATGGTCAGACGCGCCATCAAAGCAAAGATTCCTTTTGAATATCTGCTTGTTGACAGTTGGTTCACTTGTTCCGGGCTTGTCGATTTCGTATACAACAGTCATAAGAAGTTTCACTTGTTAGGGATGGCAAAGATGGGTAATACCAAATATCTCACCAAAAAGTGGGGTGAACTGACGGCAAAAGCCATAATCAGTAAGCTGCTGGGCTCTAAATCTGTGATATACAGTAGACGGTACCGTTGCCACTATGCGTCGGTGGACGTGATGCTCGGTGGGCGCAAGGTGCGGCTGTTCTTCTGTCGCAGAGGAAAGAGAGAGGGATGGAAAATATTGCTGACAACCAATGTAAAACTTGATTTCTTGCGGGCATATGAAATCTATGCAATGCGTTGGGCTATTGAGGTTTTCTTTGCCGATAGCAAGCGATTGCTTAATCTTGCAGGATGCTCGGCAAGAGACTTTTCCTCGCAGATAGCGCACGTATCACTGGTTATGATACGCTACAATTTGCTTGCCTCGGTAAAAAGGAGTCTGGACTACGAAACAATCGGTGGGTTGTTCAACGATATTTTTGCCGGAGTACACGAACTGACTGTTATGGAGAAGATATGGGCAATCATATTAGAAGTAGTGGCAGTCGTGGCTGAACTCACAGGGGCTGATGAAGAGCAACTGATGATACAGATCATAGAAAATGACAGACGACTTGCAGCACTCCGAGCGTACGCTCAAACGGCTTGATTTCTAAATCCGAAACTTGAGTTAATTATTGTCATCAATCAGGAACGGTACGTGAATTAGCTGAGTTATGTGGAATCTCTTTAAAGACATTCAACAGACAGTTTGTGGCAGAGTTTGGAGAAGCACCGTCTTTATGGATGCAGAAGCGTCTGATCGAAGACATTAAATACAGACTGGCCGATAAACGTATTCCTTTGAAAGAACTCGTTGAAGAGTTTAATTTATCTTCTGTATCTCATTTGGTTAGGCTCTGCAAAAAGTATTTAGGAGAAACCCCAGGAGAGTTTAGGCGGAACTTAGGAAACGATATGAAGTGAATTCACTAAAAGAAGTATCGTTCCTTTTATTGATAAATAAATGTCTTTAAATGATAATCGCCATAAGTAACAAACTTGTCATCTTTGTAAAGTGACTTAGTGATAAGAATCATACTTTTTAAAATAAACACACTCATACACAAAAGAAATTATAGAATACATACATAATGAAGAGATTATTTATACTATTGTTGTTTGTAGGTATGCTTTATCAAGGAATATATAGTCAGCATGTGGGGATAAAGAGTAATCTGCTCTACGATGCTACTACTACGTTGAATCTTGGAGTCGAATATCGTCTGTCTTCTCGATGGAGTCTCGACTTTTCAGGGAACTACAATCCTTGGAGTTTTTCAGCTAATAAAAAATGGAAACATTGGTTGATTCAGCCCGAATTGCGCTATTGGAAAAATGAAGTGTTCAGAGGACATTTTTTTGCCGTACATGCATTGGGAACCCAGTTTAATGTGAGTAATGTACATCTTCCTTTCGGTATATATGAAGGTCTTCAATCTAACCGTTATCAAGGTTGGGCAGTTGGTGCAGGTTTAGGTTATGGTTATGCGTGGAACTTGAATTGCAACTGGAACATAGAAGCAGAGGTAGGAGTAGGGTATGTTTATGCGGATTATAAAAGATATTTATGCACAAAATGTGGACAACAAACAGGTGCTGGAGCAAAGCATTATTTAGGTCCCACTAAGTTGGCAGTTAATTTGGTATATGTCATTGGAGGGCGCGAGCGCTGTTCTTCTAAAAAAAGTCGTGAGGCAGAAATGTTATATGATCAACAGTTGGACAAAGAGGCTGAAGAACGTGATAGAAGAAAGGCTGAGGAACAGGAAAAATCTCGCTTAATGACAGAGCCTACTTTACCTAATGAGGTAGCGATAGATAAATCGGTAAAATCAATCACTGAAAATAAGAACGGAGAATTCAGAATTCATTTTATTGTAGGTCGTACGCTTGTCCTGAAAGATTTTGAAGATAATGCCACTGAACTCAATAAGCTAAAACAATTGCTTGATGAACTCACAAAGAACTCCAAAGTAACCATTACTCGTATTCGTTTGGATGGCTATTCGTCAATCGAGGGAACGGTAATACTTAATAAACAGTTGGCGCAAGATCGTGTAGAGAAAGTACGTGAATATATACGGCAAAATGAATTAGCACAACTTTCGAATTGCATTATCACAGCGCATGGTGAAGATTGGGAGGGTTTGGTTTCTTTGATTAAGCAGGATACCAATATGGCTCATGCGAGTAAAGTTCTTCGGATCATTGAACAGACGGACATCATGAAAGGAAGAGAAAAGCAGTTGATGGAACTTGCGGCCGGTGTGCCTTATCGTTACATGGCAGAACATATGTTTCCTCAACTGCGTCGGGTGGAATGTCTAATTGAATACCAAATAGAAAAATAAAATAGCTTCAAATAAAAGTTACTTATTGGAATAATAAAAATAGATTTTTTTAGAAGCCTTGTCTTGCTTAATTGCGAAATATCAGAGTTTAACAAAAATGAGGAAGCTATGCTATCATTAAACGTAATTGGAGAGATACAGATTTTATCTGTTTTAGATGCTAAGTGTCCGATTAATACGATGGATGGGGATAAACGTGCCACACTTTCGCTCAAAGAATTAAAAGCAAAGTGCACGATCGATCTTACTCATTTTCGTATAGCATTGGTTCTCTTGCTTCAGTCTAAATATATCGGGAAGAACTCTTATTATCCGATTAAGTATTTCCTCCTAAAACCTTTGGAAAATATCTCTCTTTATGATTTGATCAAGGTTTTCCATTCGGGTTTGGTGATCGGTGATAAGAATGTATTGAATACGCTATATAGTGGCTTGAACGAAGAATGGTCTTCACTAGTTTATATGGATGAGCAATTATCGCTAAGTTTTAGCTATCAGCTTCGTCAAATAAAGCTGTCACATTTTAAACAAATGCGAAATGAAGAAAGCGTATCTTCGATTCTCAATGCTCTTAATCCCTTTTTTGTCTATTGTTTGAGAGCTCCTGAAGATGATCGCGAAGGGTAATCTCTTTAACCCCACAATAAAAATAAAAGAGAAAGTTAAGGTATAATTAGAAGACAGCGTATGCTTTGATGTGAATCACGACTACGCTACTGTTTGTTTAGTTTATGTAATCACATTCTTGGCTGGTGAAGCAAGGGGTGTGATTACATTTTTTTATACCGCGTGATCGATCCGCTTTTCGCAGTCGTCCGGCAGAAAATCAACAACGGTATTTTTAGTATTAATATGTTTAGCCCGGCTATTGCTTCATAAAAGCAATAGCCGGGCTAAACATATTAATACTGTATAAGGATACTTCCTTCTTCAGCACTTTTTATAATGGCTTATATCTCTTATTTTGTACCGTTGAACGAAGTGTAGATAACCTCTAATTTCAATTTGTTCTCCTTATTTTCAGGATTAAGACCATCTTTCCCACCTTTCAATTTTGCATAGCCCGGTTTCAGATCATTCTGTATGCTGATAACTTGGGGAGGGTTGGTCGAGGTGTTAAACTGAATAACAACAGGAATCAAAGCTACTTTGTTCCAAGACGGGTTTTCTTTCAACCATTCGTCTTCGTCCCATGCTACTCCGGCCTTTTTGCGAGCTTCTTCTTTTTCTGCCAAACAAGCAGATACTAGTTTGGTTATATTCGGGAAAACATATTGATTGGTTCCTAGACTGTTGTGTTGAGAATAATAGGAAGTTATATTGTCTGTTATTTCATTCTTCTCAAAGAACGTTTCTTTATCTTTTTCACGTACCAATAATACATGGGTTGGCGCACTCATGCTGAATTCATACTTATTATAATCATTGGTTTGATTATAATTTGTAAAGGCCAGTTTTACTGCATTAATTGTATCTTTACTTAGTTGCGTCTCAATTTCCTTCAGAGGTAAGCTTGCTTGTGTGTAAATGCCGGCAGGTGTTTTCAAATATGTCCATTGTGTCTCTTCCTGGCGTTCTTTGATAAGGTTCTTATCGCTCTTGAATTGATTTGCCTGGATTATTTCTTTTGTCGCAACAAACAAACGTCTGCCATAAGCTGTCGAGTCTTTAAGATTTCCCTGCTCATCTTTTTCGTATTTTTTCTTCAGTACTTTCGTATTGGTACTATCTTTTACATAAACTTCATAAGCAATGTTTAGTTCAATCTGATCTACATATAAAACGCTACCGTCGCCGTAATCGCTTTTTACATAAATACCTTTGAAAATTTTCTGGAAATCAGCATTGCTAAGTCCATCTTTACCAGCATCTTTACAGGCTTTATATATCTTGTTTCCAAGACTTTTAGGAAGAGGTACTCGTACAGATGGATAAAATTCCTTCAATTTACGGATTGAATCGCTGATAGACAAATCTACGGCACTATAAGCTTTCCGACCGAGTAAACCGGTTGAGGCATTATAGTATTCGGCAGGATCAATATTGGTATAAAGTGCTGCGTCTTTATTCAAATCTTTGTCAAGCTCGTACACGCTCATTCGGCAAGCGTTCAGAGAATCTCCAAAATAGGTGGAATAAGAAAGAACCAACTCAGCCAGATAAATTTCATCCTTTACCATAACTCCGGTAGGATTCTCTGCGCTATATATAGTTGGGAAAGTCATGTTTTCCGTGCAATGCAATTGAGTCAGAAAGCCGGCTTCGTAAAAGCCGAAATACGGATCGGTAAACTTACCAACATATCCGATGCTTGTTTTGGCAAACACTTTTCCGGAGAGTTCGGATTGGGTTGTTACATCAAAGGTTGTTAAATGTCCTTTGATATTCTGATCGCTGTCCGGAAACATATTTAAGCCCAGCGAACCGGTGTTGTCATCACATCCGAAGATAGTAAGAGCGATTAACGCTGCCCATGCATATTTTAGTTTCATGATCGTTGTTTCTTAGTTCAACTGTTTATTTTTGTTCTGTTTCCCACACCTTATCATAAAACTCGTTACAAGCTTCTGCATAAGTATCGGGAGTTTGATAGTCGAGTACCAGTTTGCCCGATTCACGGGCGTAATTCATAACTTCTTCGTTTACCTTTTCGCTGTTCTGTATAACACCGTCCGAATAATCGACGGCCAGTTTGCAAAGGGCAGCAAAATCTGCCGGTTCTTTCAATGAAGCTACGTCTTTTTTTGAAATACCTTTTAGCAATAACTTCGTAGAAAAATCATCACTAAGGGTACTTTTGAAATCGTCTTCGTAAAGTGAAAAGACTACTTTTGCATCACGGAATGAAGGTTCATCTTTATATGCTTTCTTTATATAAAGTGGTGCCAAAGCGGTCATCCAACCATGGCAGTGAATAACATCCGGACACCAGCGAAGCTTTTTCACTGTTTCTAAAACACCTCTTGCATAGAAAATAGCGCGACTGTCATTGTCGTCGTATTCCACACCGTTCTCATCGCATGTTTGTAGTCTGTTTTGAAAATAATCATCATTATCAATGAAATATACCTGCATACGTGCAGATTGAATGGAAGCTACTTTTATAATTAGCGGGTGATCCGTATCGTCAATAATCAAATTCATACCAGATAAACGTATTACCTCATGTAGTTGATTTCTTCGTTCATTGATGTTTCCCCATTTGGGCATAAAAGTACGGATTTCTCTGCCTTTTTCCTGAATGGCTTGTGGTAAGTTTCTACCAATGTTAGCCATTTCAGATTCTGAAACGTAGGGAGTAATCTCCTGAGTAATAAATAAAACCTTGTTCGCCTTTGTCATAATGCACTCGTTCTCGTAAATATTCTGCAAAGATACAAAAAAAAACGGGCATTAAACAGCATAATCTTTCTTTATATGGTAAATATTAGTTTATTTTGCAGAGTTTTTGCAAACAACGAAGAATCATAAACCTATTTAAGAATAATGGAAGTAATACATACCATCAAAGATCTACAGGCTGAGCTTTCGGCATTGAAGATCTTGGGTAAGAAAGTGGGGCTGGTACCTACCATGGGCGCATTGCACACAGGACATGCATCGCTTGTGAAACGTAGCGTTAGTGAGAATGAAGTAACGGTTGTAAGTGTTTTTGTGAACCCTACTCAGTTTAATGATAAAAATGATCTGGAGAAATATCCCCGTACCTTAAAAGCCGATTGTCAGTTGCTGGAATCGTGTGGTGCCAACTTTGTTTTTGCACCCTCGGTCGAAGAAATGTATCCGCAGCCAGATACCCGTGAGTTTACTTATGCTCCTTTGGATACAGTCATGGAAGGAGCTTTCCGTCCCGGCCATTTTAACGGAGTTTGTCAAATTGTTAGTAAATTGTTCGATGCCGTACGTCCCGATCGGGCTTACTTTGGCGAGAAAGATTTTCAACAATTGGCAATTATTCGTGAGATGGTTCGGCAGATGCAATTAAAGATTGAAATCGTCGGTTGTCCGATTATCCGTGAAGTAGACGGATTGGCTATGAGTAGTCGCAATGCCCGTCTGTCCAAAGAAGAACGTGAAAATGCATTAAATATATCTCGAACTTTATTTAAAAGTCGTACCTTTGCTGCCACTCACGCGGTGAGTGAAACACAGAAAATGGTAGAAGATGCTATTGATGCTGCACCGGGATTGCGCCTTGAGTATTTCGAAATCGTAGACGGAAATACCTTGCAGAAGATTGGTAGCTGGGATGAAACATCGTATGTGGTAGGCTGTATAACAGTATTCTGTGGCGATGTTCGACTGATTGATAATATAAAATACAAAGAGATTTAAACTAAAAAAAGACCAATCCTTATGATGATTGAAGTGTTGAAGTCAAAAATCCATTGTGCTCGTGTGACAGAGGCTAATCTCAACTACATGGGTAGTATTACGATTGATGAGGACTTGCTAGATGCTGCAAATATGATTGCAGGTGAAAAAGTATACATTGTCGATAATAATAACGGTGAACGTTTTGAGACGTACATAATTAAAGGAGAGCGCGGTTCCGGTAAAATATGTCTTAACGGTGCTGCCGCCCGTAAGGTTCAACCGGATGATATCGTTATCATTATGTCTTATGCGTTATTGGATTTTGAAGAAGCTAAACTATTTAAACCTTCGGTGATATTTCCCGACCCGGCTACAAATAGTGTGGTGAAGTAGAAAGAATGAATGTTTATAGAATAAAAAAAGAATCCCGTTTACAAATCGTAAACGGGATTCTTTTTTTATCTAACCAGCTGTATTCTTAGCCTTTTAACTGCTCATTCATTGCAGCAGCAGCTTTACGTCCATCTCCCATAGCGAGAATAACAGTAGCACCTCCACGAACAATATCTCCACCTGCATAAATAGTAGGTATCGATGATTGCATCTGTTCGTTGACCGTGATGGTTCCTCTGCGACTAACTTCAAGCCCTTTTATTGAGCTGGGAACGATCGGGTTTGGAGACACACCTACACTGACAATTGCCAAATCAATATCAATTGTTTCGGTAGCGCCCGGAATGGCAATCGGACTGCGACGACCCGAAGCATCGGGTTCGCCAAGCTCCATCTTTTGCAATACAACTTGCTTAACGCGTCCTTGCTCATCTGCCAGATATTCGATCGGGTTGTGCAGTGTCAAGAATTCGATTCCTTCTTCTTTGGCATGTTTTACTTCTTCCAAACGAGCAGGCATTTCTTCTTCCGAACGACGATAGATAATCATGGCGCGTTCGGCACCAAGGCGTCTTGCCGTACGTACGGAGTCCATGGCTGTATTGCCGCCACCAATCACAGCTACATTCTTACCGAAAGAGACCGGGGTATCTGAATCGGGGCTGGCAGCATCCATCAGGTTCACACGAGTGAGGTATTCGTTGGATGACATGATGTTGATCGAGTTCTCTCCCGGAATATTCATGAAGTTAGGAAGACCCGCTCCCGAAGCTACAAATACTCCTTTGAATCCCTCTGCTTCCAGATCCTCCACACCGATTGTTTTTCCTACAATACAGTCTTTGATGAACTTAACACCCATCTGCGCCAGATTTCCTATCTCAACATCTACAATTTTGTTGGGTAGGCGGAACTCGGGAATTCCGTATTTCAATACACCACCAATCTCGTGCAATGCTTCAAATACTGTTACGTCATATCCGTACTTTGCCATGTCGCCGGCAAATGATAGTCCGGCAGGACCAGAGCCGATAACAGCTACTTTGATTCCATTCTTTTCGGCAATGGTCGGTACGGAAATCTGTCCGCTTTCGCGTTCGTAATCAGCAGTAAAGCGTTCCAAGTGACCAATAGCAACAGCCTCTTTATTCATTTTTAAATGAATACATTTGGCTTCGCACTGCTTTTCCTGCGGACATACACGGCCGCATACAGCCGGCAGGGCACTTGTTTCTTTTAAGGTTTTAGCAGCTTCCAAGAACTCGCCACGCTCGATGTTCTTGATGAAACGAGGAATATCGATACCTACCGGACAGCCTTCCATGCAACCGGGATTGGCGCAATCCAGACAGCGTTTGGCTTCGGTCATGGCTTGTTCCTTCGTCAGTCCCTGATTCACTTCTTCTTTACGGCTGTGCGAACGGTATTCCGCATCTAGCTCGTTCATGTGGCAGCGTTCGATATTTGAGCGCTCTTTAGCCTTTATCGATTTACGTAATTCTTCGCGCCAAGGTGCGTTACGACTGTTCTCGTCGTTTTCTTTGACAGCTTCGCAATGCTCCTCGAGTTTGGTCATCTCTTCGCGTTCGATGCTTTTGAAAGCACCCATACGCTTCAACATTTCGTCGAAATCTACCTGATGTCCATCGAACTCCGGACCATCTACACAAACAAATTTAGTTTTTCCACCGATGGTTATACGACAAGCTCCGCACATACCCGTACCATCTACCATAATGGTATTCAATGAAACGTCGGTTGGAATTTCATATTTTTTTGTCAGTAAGCAAACGAACTTCATCATGATGGCCGGACCGATGGCAAAGCATTTGTCTACTTTTTCGCGTTTAAGAACCTCTTCTACACCTTCCGTAACCAATCCTTTTTGTCCGTACGAACCATCATCTGTCATAATGATTACATCGTCCGAGCTTTCACGAATTTCCTTTTCAAGAATGATTAAATCTTTGCTGCGGCCTGCCAAAACGGAGATTACCCGGTTGCCGGCTGCTTTCAAAGCTTGTACAATGGGGAGCATCGGTGCAGTACCTACGCCACCGGCTGCACAAATTACGGTACCGAAGTTTTCAATGTGAGTAGCTTGTCCCAAAGGGCCTACTACGTCAGTGATATAGTCTCCTACCTTCAATTCGCACAGGCGTGTCGATGATAATCCCACCTCCTGTACAACGAGGGTAATTGTTCCTTTTTTAACGTCGGCACCGGCAATAGTCAGCGGCATACGTTCTCCTTTATCGCCCACACGGACGATTACAAAATGACCTGCTTTACGTGATTTCGCAATCAACGGGGCCTCAATCTCCAGTTTAAATACTTTCTCTGAGAAATGTTCCTTGCTAATGATTTTGTTCATTATATAATTAATTTGTTAGATAGATTACGCAACTACTATCAGAATGATATTTTCACAAAGATATGGCTATTTTGGGAAATATAAAAGAAAAGTAATAAATCTCCCGAAAAAGTATTTAAATGATGATCAATTACTGTTATTTAGTTCTGATTTTGTATCCGGCTATTCCGTGAGTAAACAATAAACAAGAAGCAAGGCAAATAAATCCAGTAAGCATTTTGTGCTCCGGCCATCTCTTTGAATAAGCCAAACAGGGTAGGCATTACTGCGCCACCTACCATAGCCATGATAAGAAGCGATGATCCTGCTTTGGTCAATTGACTTAAATCGGCCATTACCAAAGACCATAGAGCAGGTCACATCAGGGAATAGCCCAATGCCAATAATGCCAGGCAATAAATAGAAAGATCGGCTGGTGTAAGAACAACCGGCAACGAGCCAACAATGGCAACGGTCGAACCAATTTTCAATGCTGTAGCTTGGCTAATGTATTTAGGACTAAAGATGATACTTTATCGTTGAAGTCTTCACCGGCAGCTTTTACTTCGGGTAGCGGAGATATCAGCGAGATAAGTCCAAGTACAATAAAGATAGCGATAATTACGTAGAAAGGTAGAAACAAATATAAGAAACGAGTTAATACCCAATGTGAAGCCGATTGCAAAGAACATGATACCGATAAATGCTAAAGGTAAAGCAACGCTTTTTTGTCATGGTATTATTTTTCTGATATCTATAAAAATACCTCTTGCAGTAGATGGGCTTCATCTTTGCAAGAGGCTGTATTTCGAAATGATTAATCGATGATATCGAAACCGCAGTAAGGTACCAATGCTTTTGGAATTCGAATACCTTCGGGTGTCTGGTTATTTTCAAGCAATGCGGCCACAATACGTGGCAAGGCCAAAGCGGAGCCATTTAATGTGTGGCAAAGTTCTGTTTTCTTATCTGCATTGCGATAACGACATTTCAGGCGATTGGCTTGATACGTATCAAAGTTCGATACGGAACTAACCTCCAACCAGCGTTTCTGTGCTTCCGAATATACTTCAAAGTCAAAACAAAGTGCTGCTGTAAAGCTCATATCGCCACCACATAAGCGGAGAATACGATAGGGGAGTTCCAGCTTCTGCAACAGACCCTCTACATGGTTCAACATTTCTTGATGCGACTCACGAGAGTGTTCGGGTTTGTCAATGCGAACTAGCTCTACTTTGGCAAATTCGTGTAAGCGATTGAGCCCTCGTACATCTTTACCATAAGAACCTGCTTCGCGACGGAAGCACTGTGTGTAGGCACAGTTCTTAATTGGCAATTGTTTTTCGTCGAGTATAACATCCCGGTAAATGTTGGTCACAGGAACTTCTGCCGTCGGTATTAAATAGAGATCATCTACTTCACAATGATACATCTGTCCTTCTTTGTCGGGAAGTTGACCGGTTCCGTATCCTGATGCCGTATTGACCACTGTCGGAGGCATGATTTCGAGATAACCCGATTTGCGTGCTTCGTCCAAGAAGAAATTGATAAGTGCACGCTGAAGCTGAGCGCCTTTACCTTTGTATACCGGAAAACCGGCACCGGCGATCTTAACGCCCAAATCAAAATCGACCAGATCGTATTTTTGTGTGAGCTCCCAGTGAGGAAGAGCATCTGTAGGCAATTCGGTTTCCATTCCGCCCATCTTTGCAACAATATTGTCTTCTGCACAGACTCCTTCGGGCACCTCTTCGTATGGTATGTTGGGGATTGTGTAAAGCAGATTCAGCAATTCGGTAGAAGCATTGCTCATCGCTTCATCGAATACTTTGTTGGCTTCTTTGAGTTCGGCAACACGAGCCCGGGCAGTTTCGGCTTCCTCTTTCTTGCCTTCTTTCATTAGTTGTCCGATGGTTTTCGAAAGCGAGTTTACCTCTGCCAGGTTCTTGTCTAATTCATTTTGTGCATTACGTCTTTTGTCGTTGACTTCGATTACTTGTGCAATCGTTTCGGGCGCACCTTTGAAGCGCTTCTTTTCCAGACCGCGGAGCACCGCGTCTGTGTTTTCTGTAATCTGTTTAATGGTAAGCATATCTATGACTTTTAATGAACTTATCAGTTTAAGAGCACAAAGATACAAATAAAAATGATTGAAGGTAAAATAAGGCTTATTATAAATAATAGGATAAGCCTATTTGCAAAGAAGGTAGAAATAAATTTATTCTGCTCCTTGATTGCAGTGTATTATTTAACGAAGAATACTTATTTCTTGGCTTTATGGGAGCATATATAGCACCTGCTTCTATTTTTGCTCCCCAGTACTTGGCAAAAGCATATTCGTATCCGATATTGAGGTTGATACAAATTCCAGAGTATTCGGCTTTATATGCGTCACTTAGTTTAAACTGAGTATCGCTTATGTATCGCAAATAGCCAATACCAAAGTCAATTAATCCAAAGCAGTTAGCAAATGCTGTCTCTCTCTTTATGAAAGAAATTTGGGGGGCAACATAGGTTATTCTTGTGTTTTCTTTTGCTTGAATAAGCTGATTAGATAAATAGTGATTTTTATGGTGTGTGAAGTCGTAAAAGTAAACTCCATATCCAATGACTTTTTTCTGAGAATAGCTCATGAGCCTGAAAGAGTAAGAAAGTCCGCTAGTACTTTTGTTATCGGCATCTTCCCAGATAGACTCCCCTTTATTAGAGGCACTTGGGCTGAATCCGATACCGGCGTGAAGGATGAGTATTTGCTTCTTTGCTGTACTATCTTCAGAAAAAGGAAGTGGTTGTGCCAGAATGTAGCAGCTGTAAGTAAGTAAGCCCAAGAACGAGATTACTTGCTTACAGTGACTGATGTATTCTGTTATTCTACAGTTGTCCATAGAGAGTAGCTGTTTTCTGCAATTGATAATATCGATTTTAAGTAATCCGCTTTTTCTGAACTGATTGATAAATCGTCAATTTGTTTGTTTATCTGTATGCTAAAAGATCTTACTTTTTCTTTATCGTCTATATTCCCAATGTATGGTATCGACTCTTTTAATGGCTGTTGCAACTGAGGATACTGCGGCGGATACAAGTGTAAGCCTTTAATCTAAATTAGATCTTCTTCCCCATGAGTATCCACAGGCATCTGAATATAGGACAGATAATAATCGCTTGAAAAATCGAGGTCTTCTTGTTTGAGGCTGGTAGTGTTCTTTGTTGAGCCTTTTTGTTTGCAATGTTAATGTTTGGGTTTTAGCATTGTCATTACAATGGATTTCATTAGTGATAACAGGGGGTTCATCTCGAGTAATACATGCACTCAATAAGACTACACATATCAAAATTGATAATAAGGTTTTCATATAGAGATTTATATTTGGGCTATATGCAAATATATATTAAATAATGTTTTATTGGATGCTGCTTATTTTATTTTAGCTTTATTTAACCCCGTTTGGCAAAAAAAGAAAGGAGATGTAATCACACGTGATTACATCTCCTTCTTTTTTGTATTTGTTTAGAAACTTATGCTTCTGTGCTTTCGAGTGGAATAATAGAGCAAGAGCGTTTGTCGCCTTTACCTACTTTGAAGCTTACTGTTCCGTCTACTAATGCGAAAAGAGTATGGTCTTTACCCATTCCCATGTTTTCACCTGGGTGGAATTCTGTACCTCTCTGGCGGATGATGATGTTGCCTGCTTTGCAAACTTCGCCACCAAATATCTTTACGCCTAATCTTTTGCTATGAGATTCACGGCCGTTCTTAGAACTACCAACTCCTTTTTTATGTGCCATTTCTTTTTACTTTTTAATTGATTAAGCTACTACTTCTGTGATTGTTACTTCTGTAAATTGCTGACGGTGACCGTTGCGTTTTCTGTAACCTTTTCTTCTTTTCTTGTGGAAAACGATTACTTTGTCACCTTTTACAAGGTTAGAAACGATTTGGCAAACGACTTTAGCACCTTCTACTGTAGGAGCACCTACGGTGATTGTTCCGTCTTTGTCTACTAAAAGAACTTTGTCGAATTCTACTGTTGCACCATTCTCAGCATCTTGGATGTGGTGAACAAACATTTTCTTTCCGGCTTCAGCTTTGAACTGTTGGCCATTGATTTCTACAATTGCGTACATTTGTTATGTATAGTAATGTAAGTTAGCTCCGTCGGGTGGTCTTTAATCACTTAGAGAACACTTGGTTGAACCCGGTGCGGAATAATCAGGGCACAAAAGTAGTGCATTTATTCGTTAAGAGCAAATATTTCTTTCTTTTTTTCAGAAAAGAATGCTCTCTTACAAGGAAATACGTATGACGCAAATAGTTCCAGATGTAGAGGTAAGTTGCACCATCGCTATTTTAATACTCCTGTAAGATTATCGACAATTTTCTTGTGAGGATACGCTTTCAGCTCTTTATCGGTTGTAATTCCGTTGGTCACTCCGACAAAATCAATATTTGCTGCGGCGGCAGTTTCCGCATCGACAGTGCTATCGCCTATATAGAGTGTCTTTGACGGAGTGGCCTGCAATTGCTCTATGGCTAGCAACAGTCCTTCGGGATGTGGCTTGTGGCGACTTACATCTTCTCCGCCTATAATCAAGTCGAACCACTCCTCTGCCTGACTCTCTTTGAGGTAGCTCACAATCATGTGGCGATACTTCGTTGAAATAATCCCGATACGTACTCCTTGCTTTTTAAGCTCGGTGAGTGTTGTTATGGTCTCGGGAAAAAAGAACGTATTTTTGTTCATGTATTTGGCCGATTCGATCGAGTACTCTTTTCGCCAGGCAGCCAGTGTTTCGGGGTCTTTGACACCTGTTAGGATAGAAAAAGAGTCTTCGAGTGTTTTGCCAATAGTCCGTTTAATCGCCTCGTCTGATACATCGGTATATTGATGCCGATCGAGTACGATCCGGAAGCAAGTAACGATACCTTTCGAAGAGTCTGCCAATGTATAGTCGAAGTCAAATAAATATGTCGTGTACTTCATTCTTGATCTGTTTTAGCTGTAAAAATAACCCTGAATCAGGGCTATTTTACAGCTTCTATTTTATATCCTTGTTGTTCGAGTAAATTGAGTAATCCTTCTTTCCCCGGTAGGTGTAGTGCTCCTACTGCAATAAAGGTCGGAGCCTCTTTCATGATGGTTGGTAGCTTTTTTGCCCAATCTTTATTCCGATGATTAATCATCGCTTCTTTCTCACCGGGTAGCGGATCGCATTCATCTCCTTGCAGTTCTTCCGAAAGTTTATACATGGCATCCAAATCTTGTGCATTATAATAAGCTGTCAGCCTCTTCATCTGATCAATATTTTTGTCGATGTTGTTTAACATGCATAACAACGACTGAGCTTGCCGGGTGAGTGAACTTCCATTGTATAGCAAGTTGAACTGAAACTCGGGAGTCTCCAGGGCTCCTACTTTTTTCCCATTACCGGTTGCCAACGTTTGGAAATATGTATCGAGTTGTTCTTGCGGATTAAAGCCGCCTACGTGTTTCATGTATAGAATCACTATCAGGTTATTGGATAGGAAAGCGGGTTTAACTTTGGGCATCATGGCAATATCGAACATTAAATTCTCTTTGCTGTATTTGTTGATCATGTCATACTCTTCGGGCGTAAAGAGCGATTTGAATGTAGTGTCGCTTGCAATAATCATCGCTTTTTGCATGAGCTGCATGATAGCCGGTTTTTGTACTTCAGACATGAGTAATTCGCCATACACTTGTTTCGTATCGTTCAATGCCTGCTTCATGCCGGCAATGCTGTCTTTAATGCTTAACGGCGATAGGTGATGAGTGCCCATAATATACGAGGGCTGCGTTAAGCCATTGCCCGATACTTTCCACAAAAGCTGTGCTTGCACAGATAGTGTTGCACAGATCAATAATAATAGTCCGAGAATCTTTTTCATCCTGATTGGGTGTTTTTAATGAGATGATTTTTCGTGTATATAGCTTATTCCACGTTGAAGTAATCTTCCAGTTCTTTCTCAGCCGAGTTGTCCTCGTTGTTGATATCGCGAATGATAACGCCATGTTCGAGCAAGGCAATGCGCGGACAGATGTCGACCGTGTGATTGAGGTTATGACTCGAGATGATAACCGTTGCATTATGTTCCTCGTTATACCTCTTTAAAAGGTGTTTAATGATTGATTGCGAACTGGGGTCCAGAAAGTTGAACGGTTCATCGAGTATTAGCAACTGCGGATAATGCAACATGGCCGAGATAATACCGATCTTCTGTTTGTTTCCTGCTGAGAAGTTGCGGATGTATTTCTTCTGCCCCATCACTTCATCACCCATCAAACGTTCGAAAGGAAGCAAGCGTTCGTCTACCTCTTCTTTTTTCAAACCATACATTTTACCGATAAAGTAGAAGTACTCCTCCGGAGTGAGGTAGTCAATCAAAAAGCCATCATCGATAAAGGCGCCGGTGATTGTTTTCCAATCTTCGCTTTGGCTTACGTCAATATGATTGATTGTAACATTGCCTGCATCGGCTTTTAATAGATCCAGCATTAAACGAAAGAGGGTTGTTTTTCCTGCTCCATTGTTTCCTACCAATCCCACCATATCGCCTTGATGGATGGTGTAGTTCTCTATATGAACGGCTTGTTTATCGCCAAAGTTCTTTTGAAGTTGGTTGATTGTAATCATGTATAATAAACGGATTAATGGTTAATGATGAATGAATAAGTTTGCACTTTAGTCACTCTTATTCGCGGCTGTCTCTGAAGCCTTCCATGTTTTTGTAGCGTCGTTTCATGAAGCGGTTGTATACGTTGGTTATCCATATACGCGAAGTCGCTATAAACCCGATGCCGATAACGAGAAGTATGTATAGACTTACTGTTTCATTAAAAATCGACTTTAAGACGAAATACAGCAAAATCGGTAGTCCCAGCGTGGCGAAGCTAACCAGGTTCTGCAAGCCTGTTCCTGAGTTTTGGCGCACGCCTATTTTGGCATTAAGCGGTACCGTCTTCGTGTTGTAAACCACCAACTGAAACAGCGCGAAATAGATAAATCCGATGCTGAATATCGCCCATGATACGGCCATCAATATGGCTATTTTCCCCATCACAATAGCGGGTATCATCAGTACGAGAGGAATCAGCATACCTATGCTGTAGAGATAATATTTGGCTCTCAATAGGCTGAGAATTGACTCTTTGCGACTCATCAGTCCGTCTATGTAATTGCCTTCGTAGCTCATTACGGTAGATAGGAAAAGGAGACCAAAAATGGCGAAATTGTAGATTGCAATAAAGTTGGTCATGAATACGCCGTCGTAAATATCCGAGAAGCTCAGTACTAAACTGAACCCCACTGTTACGAGAAGCACCATGCGCAAGCCGTGTTTACACGTTTTGTTGCGCAATAGGAGTTTAAGTTCTAACCGCATATATTCGCCTACTTCGCCGTATTTATCGAGAAACTTATACTCCGACAGATGTTTCACCTTTGTGTCTTCGGTTTTGTTTAGCTCCGAATAGGCCAATGCCGACATGATTTTACGGTTGATTACCCACATTACTAATATGGCCAGCAAGGTACCTCCAAAGAACAGTAGGTTTCCTTCAATGTATCCTTCGCCCAGATTAACGAAAAAATCGCCTAACAGGCTCTCTTTAGGAATAAAAATCGCTGCTGCTATGCCTCCATAGACTACTATCGGTAAAATGATCCACCAAATGCGCTCGCTTATCAGGGTGCGACAAAGTAAAAACCAGTAGTTGTTGAAAACCATGAGTAGCCAAATACCGATGCTATAGCTCACTACCCCCATTATGCCGAAGTATTTAGGAAGGGTGATGATTGCAAACGGAACGAATAAGAAAAGCCAGAATAGATTAAAGGTATCCAGTCCCGAGCGGATGAGCAGGAAATCAATGATTTTATTCCGCTTAACCGGTAGCAGGAGGTAAGGTTTTACCTCCTGCGTCGGTGTTTTTTGAAACGGAAAACGCATGATAAAGTCGATAGCCAGAACAAAAATCAACCCACTATTCAATAGGTGATACGGTTCCATGCTTTCGGTGTCGAGGGCAAATGCAAAGGTCATACCGAAGAAGACCAGATAACCTGCCCAAAATATCGACATGGCAATCATTAAATACTTGCCGAAGCGGTTTTTGTCATACATTGGATGCCGCTTGGCAGCCAATTTGCCATGTTTGCGTAATTCGTTAAAGAGCATCATTTTGTCTCAGGGCTTGTCATGGTCACTTCCACTTCGTTCTTTTGCTTGAGCAGGTCTGCTGCAAACTTCTGTATATCCTTGGCAGTGACACTATTGATTGTTGTCTCATAATTTTTGGTAATATCCATACCCGTGAGTAAGTATTCGTCGATAGCCTTGAGCCAGTAGCTGTTCTCTTTCACGTTTTCGGTATATTTCTTGAGCATGTATTCTTTTACTTTGCTTAGGTTGGCTTCCGATGGTCCGGATATTCCCAACTTATCAGCTTCGGCAAAGATGATTTTCATCAACTCGGCTTTCTTGCTAGGAGCTGTATCAAATATAATCTGCACGTAAGCATTCTCTTTCGGATAACGGGTGATATCGCCACCTACATATACGCCATAGGTTCCACCGGCTTCTTCACGAACTTTCTCCGTATAAACAAGGTCTAAAATCTGGCTTGTCATATCCATCAGGATGCTGTTCTTTAAATCATATTTACACGTGCCGTTATACAACACAAGTACCGATGTTTTGGGAGTCTCCTGTTGCTTGATGAACTCGTTCTTATAGATACCTTTGCGCATATCCATCTTATTGTCCTTGAATGTTTCCTTGCGGTTGATGGCAGGTAGTGCACCCAGGTATTCGGCAATCAGTGCTTTGTCCTTGGCCGTATCTACGTTGCCTACAAAGATGAAGGTAAAGTCGCTTGCATCTTTGAAGCGGTCTTGATACATCGACATTATCTTGTCATAATCAATCTTATCGACCATATCAGCCTTTAAGCGGATTGCTCTGGGGTGTTTGTTGTAGATTGCAGCTTGAATAGAGTCGCTAAAGGCAACCATCGGGTTGAGTTCTTGATTTTGTAAACTGGCTTTCGCACGGTTTTTGTACGAAGTAAATGCATCTACATCCTTTCGTGGTGCGGTAAATGTGAGGTAAGTCAGTTGCAGCAAGGTTTCGAAATCTTTGGGCGAACAGCTACCGTTTACGGCTTCTGTCAGGTTTCCTATACCGGCTTTTACGCTGGCTTTTTTGCCGGCGAGTACTTTCTCAAGATCTACTTTGCTAAAGTTGCCCAAACCACCTACACCAATCACATCGTTCAACTCTTTGATGTTGATGATTTCCGAGTCGGGGAATAGCGAGCTACCGCCCAGACTAACACCCTTCATTTGTATCTCATCGGCTTTGAAGTCGGTCTTTTTAAGAATTACTTTCACACCGTTTGATAAAGTCAACTCGGTTGTACCAAACTGTTTGTTCTCTTTTTCTGATACGATTTTTCCACCCTTAGGCTTTTCGGCCATCAATGGTTCGGTCGATACTTTGTCTACATAAGCAGTTAGTTTTTCGCTTTTCACTTCTTTGATCGTGTTCAGAATCGCTTCTTTCGACGGGATGACCATGCCTTCTTTTTCGGGGGCAAGAATGGCAACAACCAAGTTGCTGTCTGTAACTAGCTCTTGCATCATCTGGTTAAGTGCTGCTACGGGGATGGCAGGAGCTACTTGGTTGATGATTGCATACTCATTCTCAATTCCCGGAATCGGTTCTTTGTCGAGGAAGTGACGAACATATTCGTTGATATATTCTTCGTTTTTACGTTTGTCGCGTTCGTTGTAGGCCGACTCCAATTGGCGCAGGTACTCTGCACGAGCGCGGGTATATTCCGATTCGGTAAAGCCAAACTGACGGGCACGTTCTGTTTCGCGCAATAAACTTGCGATACCGCTATCCACCGCTCCTTCTTTACAAACAACGATACCGGTAAAGGCATCCTTCGTTTTGGCTACAAAGAAATCCGAGTCATAGGCTCCTGCATAGATAAAGGGAGGGTTTGCAGTTTGGGCTAGTTCGCTCAGGCGAGCATTGAGCATATTGCTTATCAATGTAGTCGCATAGTTTTGAACGAGGTAACCCATATTGTTCTTTTGGTCGGTGGGAGTGGCTTCGTGCTTGTTGAATACCAGAACTTGGATGTGCGGTTGCTCTTTGTCTTTTTCAATGATGACAATGGGCTCTTTATTATCATTAACCGGATAATACTCACGTTTGGCTGCATTGGGCTGTGCAGGAATGTCGGCAAATATCTTTTTGATTTGAGCCTCTATATCATCAACGTTGATATCACCTACTACCACAATACCTTGCAAGTCGGGGCGATACCATTTTTCGTAATAGTCTTTCAGTGTTTGATACTTGAAGTTCATCACCACATCCATTGTTCCGATAGGAAAGCAGGTAGCATACTTTGTACCTTCGTACATCTGTGGCAATAACTTTTCCTGCAAACGTTGCATGGCACTCATGCGGGTACGCCACTCTTCGTTGATAACCCCACGCTCTTTATCGATTTCTTTGGGGTCGAGCAACAAATCGTTCGACCAGTCATGCAAAATCAGTAAACAAGAATCGATTGCTCCCGGTGTTTGTACCGGAACGTTCGAGATATTATAGACTGTTTCGTCGATAGCGGTATATGCATTGAGGTTCTCACCAAATTTAACACCGATCTTTGCCAGATAAGATGTCAGAGAGTTGCCCGGGAAGTGGGTTGTTCCATTAAAACACATATGTTCCAGAAAGTGAGCCAATCCACGTTGATTAGCCTCTTCTTGAATGGAACCTACCTTTTGTGCGATATAAAAATCAGCACGGTTGGCCGGAAGTGCATTTTTGCGAATGTAATACGTCAATCCGTTATCGAGTTGCCCGATACGTACGTTCGGATCGACTGGGATAGGAGGTAGCTGCTGTTGGGCCATTGCTTGTTGAAAGCTGCAACAAATCATTGTTGCAGCTAAAAATAAACCGCGGAATAAATGTTTCATTTTCGTTTTATTTTAAAAGTTATTCGTTCAATGCTACATCAGTCGGAGGAAAGAAGTGAAAAATCACAAACCGGCATAAATATTTAATGATCAGTTCGTCTTACTTGACGGCCTGCCTGATGCGAACTAGCTTTGTCAGTAGTTCTTCCAATAAATCGAGCTTCAGCATATTGGCTCCATCGCTTTTGGCTATAGCCGGATTTTCGTGTGTTTCGATAAATAAACCATCGGCTCCAACTGCTATACCCGCTTTGGCAACAGTCTCGATCAGTTGAGGCATACCACCTGTTACACCGCTTGTTTGGTTGGGTTGTTGCAGCGAATGTGTTACGTCGAGTATCACCGGGAAACCAAATGTTTGCATTTCGGGGATACCGCGATAATCTACAATCAGATCCTGATAGCCGAAGGTCGTTCCACGTTCGGTAATCATTACCTGTTTATTTCCTGCTTCTACTACCTTGTCGGCTGCAAAGCGCATGGCTTGTGGAGAAAGGAACTGGCCTTTTTTGATGTTGACCACCTTGTCTGTTTGTGCGGCGGCTACCAGCAAGTCGGTCTGTCGGCAAAGGAAAGCCGGGATTTGTAGAATATCGACATAAGCCGCAGCCATTTCTGCCTCTTCGGCCGTATGAATATCGGTTACGGTAGGTACTCCGAATGTATCGTGTACTTTCTTCAATATTTTCAAGGCTTGTTCGTCTCCAATGCCGGTGAAAGAATCGAGGCGTGAACGGTTTGCCTTGCGGTAAGACCCTTTAAATACATACGGTATTTGCAAACGTTCGGTAATACCGATTACGCGTTCGGCAATACGCATAGCCATCTCTTCTCCTTCTATCACGCACGGACCGGCAAGCAGAAAGAAGTTTCCGGCCGGGTTGTTTTTAAGTTCTATCATAAATTGTTTATTAATTCGGTATAATCAATGTAATTTTCTCGGGCAGGATACCTATCTCGAGTGGGAAATGTTTGGGCAATATTCTACCATCCAGATCGACGGCTGCATTTTTGGCGCGTAGCACCTTTACCTTTTTGGTGCGGTAGCTTTTCACGACCTTATGATTCAGTATACGCCCTTGTATGAGCATCCACAACCCCGACATGGTTTGTAAGAGTTCGGGACGATAGATAACCGATACATCGAGCCAGCCATTGTAAGGCACAGCACTCGGTGTTTGTCCGTAGCCACAAGCACTACCTACACATACGGTCATGATGCGTCCGCGAATGTGTTCATCGTTAATTCGCAGGTGCATACGATACAAGCTTCGCTCAAAAACCAACAGGAAGAACGCGGCCAGATAGGAGAGGTATTTTACTCCCCAGAAACGTTTGGTCTGATCGGTGATTTTCACAATACGGGCTCCCAGCCCGATATTGATCGCGTTGAGGAAATATCGCTTCTGGTGCTCGGTACCATCAAAGAAACTGCAATAGCCTACATCGATTTTTTTGCGGCGGTTGTTTATAATCCAGTCTACGGCCTGCTTGTATTCCATATCGAGTTCCCAGAATTTGGCAAAATCATTGCCGATACCGTTGGGAATGATACCGATGGCGATGTTCTCTTTTTGTTCGGCATTCGAGTTCATAATGCCGTTGATCGCATCATTGAGTGCTCCATCACCACCTACTACAACGATGATGCGATATCCATTGTTGGCCAGGATGCCGGCAAGTCGTTCTACCGACCCAAAACCTTCGGACTGCACATAGTCATAAGACACCCCTTTGGTATCCATGTACTCTTTTATCTCTTTCCACCGTTTCTGCACTTTTCGTGTTCCGGCTTTCGGGTTATAAATGACACCCCATTTTCCTGGTTCTACACTCATATTCTTTATCTTTTCCCTGTATGTTCTGTTTTCGATCTTTCCTTGTGTTCGTCTGCGCCCGATAAACACTTCGCCAAAGATATTAAACTTCTCTGAGTTTTGTTGTTACAAAAGCTATCTTTTCTTCCATAGGCCATAAAGCATCTACCCAATGAATGGTAAAGCCCCGCCGCTCCATTCCCCTGAACCAGGTCATTTGCCGTTTGGCAAACTGATGAATGGCCACTTCCAGCCCGTTGAACATCTCTTCGTATGTGATTTTTCCGATGACATACAGGGTTAGGTATTTATATTCTAATCCGTAGTATATCAAGTCATCGGCTGCAATGCCTTCGGCGAGCAAACGGCGCACTTCATCGATCATTCCTTCGTCTAATCGCTGTTTCAGCCTACGCGTTATCTTCTCCCGGCGCAACTCCCGATCAATATCCACCCCGATGATGAGGCTGTTCAAGGCGGGGAATTCCCGTTCGGGCACCGGGTTGAGTTTATAGTACTCTTCAATTTCGATGGCTCGTATGGCTCGCTTTACCGTATCTACATCCGTTGAGTTATGTAACGTTTTGTATTGCTCCAATGTTTTCGTTAATTCTTCGAGCGATTTCGTTTCCAGCCGTTGGCGCAGCTCCGGATTCTCCGGAACGGGCATCAATCGATACCCTTTGAGTACCGATTCCAGGTATAAACCGGTTCCTCCACACACAATCGGGAGTAAGCTCCGTTGTTTAATAGTCTCGTATGCGGTTAGAAAATCACGTTGATATTCGAAAACGTTGTATTTATAGCCCGGATCGGCAATGTCGATCAGGTGATAAGGTATTTGTTGTCCGTTTACTGTATAATCGTCCAAGTCTTTTCCCGTGCCCAGATCCATTCCACGGTAGATTTGGCGTGAGTCGGCACTGATAATTTCCGTATGTAGTGTAGCAGCCAGTGCGGTTGCAAATGGCGTTTTTCCCGATGCAGTAGGGCCCAGTATGGCGATTAAATCATAATTCGGCATGGATTCTTGTCTTTTGTTTATGACAAAGATATGAAAAAGGAAGTGAAAACAGGATGCAAAAGGCTTAAATGGTGTTATAAACACTCCGTTTCCGCACACAAAGCTTGCTAGTTTCGAAAAACTGCGTACCTTTGCACTGTGTTTTTCATAGTATTAGATTTAAGGTTAACAAAGGTTGGAGCAAGGCGTTGCTCCTTTTTTTTTATCCATACCCTATCTTTTTGAAAGCACAATGGGGGAATCGGCACCCAATTAAATACCGAAAACGTAGGTGTTATCTTTGGCAATCAATCAATATATTCTTAAAATAGTAAGATAGCTCTGATTAAAAAAAGTAGAAGGGTGAGGGATGACTAGGGAGGTTATATAACTTTATTTATCCGAATCATATATTCTTTTTATTTTCTTTTTTTTTAGAATACAAAGGTTAACATTCTCCCTCATCATCCCTCACACTTGGATGGAAAGTGCTTCACAATGTACTGTAGCTTAGACAAGATAAATAGCATGTAGTAAGATACTTGCTTACTGTTTGCAAAAAAAGTTGGCGGCATTTGATTAAAACGCCGCCAACTTTTATATTTTTCCCGCCGTCTTTTTCAAAAAGGCGGCGGGCTTTTCTTTGCTATTGTTTATACCAAGTGTCCGATCCACTCTTCGCGGTCGCCCGGAAGTAAGTCGATCACCGGTACTTCGACCATGGTATAGCAACCCGGCTGTTGCTTCATAGAAGCACGGGCTACACAAACCAACACCTGTGCTGTAAGTGCCGGGTTATTGATATGCATGTTGAATTCGAACAACTGATTCTGAGTTTTGCCCGATACGCCTTTGCGAGTCAGATTTACACCGTGTCCCATATCGAGCAGGGCATCTACGCTCTCTACCTGTTTTACGTGTGTTTCATCGTTTACGAAATAGGCATCGGCTTTGATGGCTGCTGCTACTTCTTCGAATTTATATCCGTCTTTCACTTCGATATAAACCATGCGGCGATGGATACCCGTACCTGTAGGAATGGTCATAGACAATGCAGCCTGTACACCGGGCACAGCCTTCACGGCTACCGTATGACCCATGCTCATACCGGGGCCGAAGTTGGTATAGGTAATGCCTTTCGGAGCGATGGCTTCGAGCATGGTGCGAACGATAGAATCGCTACCCGGATCCCATCCGGCAGAGATGATCGAAACTGCTTTGTACTCTTTGGCGCAGCCGTTCAGTTCGCGACGAAGATCAAGAATACCGGTATGGATGTCGAAACTGTCGACCGTATTGATACCCATTGCCAAAATCTCCTTGGCGTATTTCTCAACGCTGCGCGTGGGGGTGCAGAGAATCGCTACTTCGACACCTTCGAGCTCTTTTATATCTTTAACTACGGGGTAGTCATTGAGTTCTGCCGGTTTATTTTCGGCTCCTGCACGACGAACAATACCTGCTATTTCGAAATCGGGTGCTGCCTGAAGTGCTTCCAGAACGTAACGACCAATATTGCCATAACCAACGATGGCTGCTCTTACCTTTTTCATGCTTTTACTAATTTAGTTAAACACATTTCTTTTATTTAGGCACAAAAGTAGACATTTTATCTGTTATTTTGCCCGTACAGGTGTTAAAGATCGTTTTTACAGCTCAACTTCGCCGCACACAATATTTCGCGCGTGCCTGCGTTATACAAGTATTATGATAGAATATATTAAGGGCGACCTTGTCGAACTCAGTCCGGCAACCGCAGTTGTTGATTGCAATGGCTTAGGCTATGGAGTGAATATTTCGTTGAATACCTATTCGGCCATTCAGGGAAAACCAAGCTGTAAACTATATATCTACGAAGCAATTCGCGAGGATGCTTACATTCTGTATGGCTTTGCCGACAAACAAGAGAGAGAACTTTTTCTGCAATTAATCTCCGTATCGGGTATTGGAGGCAATACGGCTCGGATGATTCTGTCGGCTCTCTCGCCAAGCGAATTGGTCAATGTGATTAGTACCGAGAATGCCAATCTGCTTAAGACGGTTAAGGGTATTGGACTCAAGACGGCGCAGCGTGTCATTGTCGATTTGAAGGATAAAATAAAAACGGCCGGTTCCGTCGGCGGAACTTTATCGGGCGGTGTGTTGTTGCAGTCCTTGAATGCCGAAGTGCAGGAAGAGGCCATTGCAGCCTTGACCATGTTGGGCTTTGCTCCTGCACCTTCGCAAAAAGTTGTATTGGCCATCTTGAAAGAAGAGCCCGAAGCTCCGGTTGAGAAGGTGATAAAACTTGCATTGAAAAGGCTGTAAGAGTGTATTAATTCCTATCTTTGCATCTCATTAAAACTCCATGAACGTATGGCTATAAGAAAGAGTAATGTCCGCCAAGACAGTGGGCACCCAAAGAGTACCGGCAAAAGCCAGTCGACTGGCAAGCGGATTGGCAAGTCGAAGCCTGCGAAGGCAAATAATCAATTAAATCGTCGCATCAAAGATTAATAATAGATGTGCAGAGGGTCGGACGATCACAGGCAAAGGGTCGGACCATAAGCAACAAAGGGTCGGAACCTTTGCGCTTATGGTTCGACCCTTTTTTTAATATAACACAGCCTCTTGTCAAAGCGGCAACCGCTCAACAACGACTCTGCTGCTTATTTGGCTTGTTCTTCTGCCTTTTTTCTTTCGATCAGCTTCTCTACAAAGCCGATTTTTAATTTAGCCTCTTCGGTCTCTTTCTTTATCTGCTCCATCGACGAGAGCAGTTGCGAAAGCTCGTATATTTTCGTCAGAGCCAGTCGGTCTGCCGGAGTCATATTGAATGTATATTTTCGTTCGCCGATGTACTCTACTTTGATATTCTTATCCCGATTCAAGTAAAGAAAGCTCATCACATTACCGTCAGCTCCCATGGTGAAGTCTGCCTTTTCAATCTTCTCGCCCAGATCGGTGGTTTCGTAGCTGTCTTTGGATGCAGGTGTTTCGGCAAACGTGCCGTCGGGTGCTGTTACCTTGACGGCAAAGTGGTGAATGTTACTCTTGCCGCAGTAGATCGATGTCATGAGCATGATTCCCTGCTCGTTGACCTGGAAACGGAGGAACGAACGGTGCAGGTTCTTCTCCACCGTTTGAGTTGGCCAGAAGTAATTGCCCTCTTCCTGATAGGTGGCATCTTTCTCCAACGTATATTGTCCGACGATGGCTTTGAGCTCCTGTTGCTTGCTTTGCATCATGCTGTCCAGATAGACCAGACTTTGTTGTTGCTCTTTGATTTCGACTTGCTGCATCAGCTTATTGCCTTCGCGTCGCGTGTCGAACTCTTTGGGGTAGAGCAGCTTGATGCTGTCGAGCTGAATCTTAGCCTCGTTATAGTCGCCACGCTCGAAAGCTGCCTGAGCTACAGCCAGCTTTTCGTTTGCTTTTTGTGTTGTATTGTTGCCACACGAAGCCAGCAACAAGGCATAACACACCAGAATGATCCCTTTCTTCATTTTGTTGTTCTTTAGATTAGAGGGACAAAAATACAAATAATATCCCTATCTTTGCATCTTAAAAACGTAAAATAGATAACTTCATGATAGAGTTGACACAAGAGGAGTTGAAGCAGTATTTTCGCGAACCCATCTTTGAACATATTTCAGAAACAGCCGATGAGCTGGGTCTGGAGTGTTATGCAGTAGGCGGTTATGTACGCGATATTTTCCTGCAACGTCCTTCAAAAGATATAGATGTGGTAGTAGTGGGCAGCGGCATTGCTATGGCGCAGGCACTGGGCCACCGTCTGGGGCGAGGTGCGAATGTATCTGTTTTCAAGAATTTTGGTACGGCACAAGTAAAATACCGCGGCACCGAGGTCGAGTTTGTCGGTGCTCGAAAAGAGTCCTATCAGCGCGATTCGCGTAAGCCCATTGTCGAAGACGGTACATTGGAAGACGATCAGAATCGTCGCGACTTTACCATCAACGCCTTGGCTGTTTGTTTAAACAAAGCGCGTTTCGGCGAGTTGGTCGATCCTTTTAATGGGATGAACGATCTCAAAGAGAAAGTGATTCGTACCCCCCTCGATCCCGATATTACCTTCAGCGACGATCCGTTGCGTATGATGCGTTGCATTCGTTTCGCCACGCAATTAAACTTCTATATAGACGACGCTACGTTCGAGTCGCTTTGCCGCAACCGCGAACGTATTTCGATTATCTCGCGCGAGCGTATTGCCGACGAGTTGAATAAAATCATCCTGTCGCCCATACCCTCGAAAGGGTTTATCGACCTTGACCGTAGCGGCTTGCTGGCACTAATCTTCCCCGAAATGATGGCTTTGCAGGGAGTCGAAACGCGCAACGGACGGGCGCATAAGGATAATTTCTATCACACCCTCGAGGTGCTTGATAATATCAGCAAAGTGACCGATAACCTTTGGTTGCGCTGGTCGGCTTTGCTGCACGATATTGCCAAACCCGTTACCAAACGCTGGGAGCCGAAGGCGGGTTGGACTTTTCATAATCATAACTTCATCGGCGAACGGATGATTCCCACACTTTTCCGCAACATGAAACTGCCGATGAACGAGAAGATGAAGTACGTTCAAAAGATGGTGAGTCTGCACATGCGCCCCATTGTCATTGCCGATGATATTGTAAGCGACTCGGCCGTGCGCCGGTTGTTGTGTGAGGCAGGCGATGATATTGATGATTTAATGGTGCTGTGCGAAGCTGATATCACATCGAAAAACATGGAGCGCAAGCAACGCTTCCTGAACAACTTTCAACTGGTACGCCAGAAATTGAAGGATTTGGAAGAGAAAGACCGGGTACGCAACTTTCAGCCTCCTGTGAGTGGCGAAGAGATTATGGAGATATTTAACCTGCAACCCTGTAGAGAGGTGGGGGCTTTGAAGAGTGCCATCAAAGATGCGATTCTGGATGGGGTGATTCCCAATGAATACGAAGCGGCGCGCGCCTTTATGCTCGAACGGGCAGCCAAAATGGGCTTAAAGCGACCGGAGTAGTGATAAGCTTCTGTTTGTACATGAAACAATAAATGACGAAGTGGGCTGTAAAGCACCGGCTTCGTCATTTGTCGTTTATAATCTCTGTTGTTTAGACTCTCTGTTATACTATATGAGGCTACAACTCTATAATCTCTTCGTTGCAGATCGTTAGTTTTTCGACCCCTTCGGTAGTCACTACCCAAGAGTTTTCGATACCTACCGGCCCAATGCCCGGAAGTACGATTTTGGGCTCGAGCGCAAACACCATGCCCGGCTCTAACTTCTGCTTTACACGAGGAGCCAGTACGGGAGCTTCGTTGATTTCAAGACCGATACCATGCCCGATGAAACGTGCTTGCTGGGTGATACCCATGAAGTAATTGGCAAATCCGGCTTGTGTAACCAGGTCGATGGCGGCATTGTACAAATCCTCACATACGACACCCGGCTGTGCCATAGCGGCAATCTGCTCCTGAATATCGAGACATACCTGATGGGCGATGTAGGCCTCTTCTTTAAGCTTACCGATAGAGAATACACGGCTCATATCACCCATATATCCGTTGAAGTTGCCTCCCAAATCGACCATTACGCTATGGCCCTCCTGCAAAACGGTGCCATTGGCTCCACCCGGTAGGGCGGGATCAAACCCTTCGCCTCCCAATGCAAAATCATAGGGCGAAGGTGCGGCGGCATTATCGCCCGTAAGCAAGCTACCCATGAAAATCTCCATGCTTTGACCGAACACGCGGAAGATACCCAGACAGCCTTCGAGGCGCATGAGGCGTTCTATTTCGATAGATAGTTCGAGGTCGGTCATGCCATGACGATAGACGGAGGGGATATTGTTGTATGCTCTGGCATGCGCTGCCCCCGACCGACGGAAGAGTTCTACTTCGACCGGCGTTTTAATACTTCGTGCCTGACGAATGATGGGGGTTCCGTTTACTATTTCGGCATCGGGAAACATACCTGCCAGCCGATTGTATTCGGAGTAAGGCAGTTCATCTCCTTCCAACATCAGTTTGGTAGGCAGGGGGAGGTTGTTCTCTTTTAGCAACTCGAGTATCTGTTCGGGTTTGCGGATGGCGAAGATATGTTCGCCCGAGATGTTGTTGGGGCGTTTTACAAATAGGCGAGCAGGAGCATTGAGGGGTAAATATAGATATCCGCTAACCACACGGCCGTATGTATAGAGCATGTTCACGTTGCAGGTGATGAGTGCGGCATCAATACCTTGTTGAGCCATAAGCCAGCGTATTTTATCGCGGCGTATTTTTAATTCAGGTTGTAGCATCTTGTATCGTTTTAAATTTCGAGAGGCAAAGGTAAGGATTTTAATTCATAATCGTACATTAACAAAGAAAGAGTGCCTTTCGGTCGGCGATATCGCTGAACCGAAAGACACTCTTTGCAAAAATGCTGAATGTTAAGAGTTAGATAATTCCTTGTCCCATCATGGCGTGTGCCACTTTCATGAAACCTGCAATGTTAGCCCCTTTAACATAATTAATATATCCACCGGGTTCGGTTCCATATTTTACGCATTGGGCGTGGATGCCGTGCATGATAGACAATAACTTCTCGTCTACCTCTGCAGCACTCCAGCTCAGGTGCATGGCGTTTTGCGACATTTCGAGTCCCGATGTAGCTACACCACCTGCATTTACTGCTTTACCCGGTGCATACATGGTTTTATGTTCGATAAACAGGTCGATGGCTTCGGGAGTACAACCCATGTTTGATATTTCGCCTACGCAAAGTACACCGTTGTCAATCAGATGTTTGGCATCTTCTCCATTCAACTCGTTTTGAGTAGCACAAGGCAGAGCGATGTCTGCTTTTACCTCCCATGGACGTTTGCCTGCTACAAAAGTAGAGCCGGGGAACTCATCGGCGTATGGAGCTACGATATCATTGCCTGTAGCACGTAGTTCGAGCATATAGTCAATTTTTTCTCCACTGATACCATTCGGGTCATAGATATATCCGTCGGGTCCGGAGATGGTAATCACCTTGGCGCCCAGTTCGGTTGCTTTGAGTGCGGCACCCCAGGCTACGTTTCCGAATCCTGAAATAGCGACTGTCTTTCCTTTCATATCAATGCCTTTGGTTTCGAGCATCTGGTGCACGAAGTATAAACCGCCAAATCCGGTTGCTTCGGGACGAATCAATGAACCGCCAAACTCCAATCCTTTGCCGGTAAAGGTTCCGGTAAATTCACGGGTTAGTTTCTTGTACATGCCGAACATATAGCCTACTTCGCGTCCGCCCACACCGATATCGCCTGCGGGAACATCCATGTCGGGACCCAGATGACGCCATAACTCCAGCATAAATGCTTGGCAGAAACGCATTACTTCACCATCGCTCTTGCCGCGTGGCGAGAAGTCGGAACCACCTTTGCCGCCACCCATAGGCAGTGTAGTGAGTGCATTCTTAAATGTTTGTTCAAAACCTAAGAACTTCAAGATAGACAGATTCACCGAAGCATGGAAACGGATACCGCCTTTGTACGGGCCGATAGCGTTATTGAATTGTACGCGATAGCCCAAGTTTGTTTGAACATCGCCTTTATCGTCTACCCAGGTTACGCGGAAGGTAAAGATACGATCCGGCTCAACCAATCTTTCGATGATTTTAGCTTTTTCAAACTCAGGATGTTGGTTGTATATATCTTCAATAGAAATAAGCACTTCCTTCACGGCTTGAAGATATTCAGACTCACCGGGATGTTTTGCCTCTAAAGAGGTCATGATTTTTTCGATGTTCATAACAGTATGCTTTTAAAAGGTTGTTTCTGATAAAATGTCAGTAGTAACACTGCAAATATATGAAAACTTTCAATACATGATACTTTTACGGGTATTATTTTGATTAAATAATGATAAAAAGATATTTTCTTATGCACGAATAGCCTCAAACAACAAACAGTTAATACATAAGGTTCTTAACTACTTGTTGTTTGAGGCTATTGCTTAGCTTGTTTGATAAATAAAGCTGGGTTATAGGCTCGGTTTCATATCTAAATTGTACATGATGAATCCGTATATATCAGCTTGTTCTTCCAATACTTTGGCCATTGGTTTGCCTGCACCATGTCCTGCTTTGCTGTCGATACGAATGAGCGTTGGGTTGGTTCCATCGTTACATTCTTGCAATGTGGCAGCAAACTTGAACGAATGAGCCGGCACAACACGGTCGTCATGATCGGCGGTGGTTACCATGGTAGCCGGGTATTTGGTGCCCGGTTTTAAGTTGTGCAGGGGAGAGTAGGCTTTCAAATACTCGAACATCTCTTTGCTGTCGGCACTCGTACCATAGTCGCTCGCCCAGTTCCAACCGATGGTGAACTTGTGATAGCGAAGCATATCCATAACTCCTACCTGAGGAATGGCTACTTTGAATAGATCGGGGCGTTGTGTCATACAGGCACCGACCAATAAACCGCCATTCGACCCACCTACAATGGCTATTTTATCTTTGTTGGTATACTTCTCTTTAATCAGGTATTCGGCTGCGGCAATAAAATCGTCGAACACGTTTTGTTTCTGCATCTTTGTACCGGCCACGTGCCACTCTTCTCCATATTCGCCGCCACCGCGTAAGTTTACTTGCGCATAGATGCCGCCATTCTCCAAGAAAGGAATACGAGCGGTAGAGAATCCCGGGTTGAGGCTGATGTTAAATCCGCCATATCCATAGAGGAATACCGGGTTTGTTCCGTCTTTTTTCAAATCCTTCTTATAGGTAAGGAACATCGGCACTTTGGTGCCGTCTTTGCTGGCAAAGAACACCTGCTCGGTTACGAAATCGTCGGCATTGAACTTCACGTTGGGTGCGCGGTATAGCTCGTAACTGTTCTTGTCCATATCATATTTATAGGTAGCACCCGGTGTGGTGAATGAGGTAAACCCGAAGAAGCACTCCTTGTCGTCCTTATCGCCGCTAAAGCCTACCGATCCGAGCGAGGGTAGTTTAATTTCTTGTATCAGCTTTCCGTCGAGGTCGTATACATAGGCATGGTTGGAGGCATCTTTGTCGTAGGTAAGGAAGAGTTTATTGCCGATCACTTTGGTATCCGAAAGTACGGCTTCCGCTTCCGGTACCAGTTCTTTCCAATCCGCCAGCAGGGGTTTATTAACATCGGCTACCATAACGCGTCCTTTGGGAGCACCGTAGTTGGTATAGAGGTACATCTTGTCGCCGATTACTTCGATAGGGTAGTAGCTATATTCAAAATCGGTTGTCAGTTGTTCGATCTTCGAACCTGCTTTGGTGAGGTTTTGCAGGAAGAGGTTGTTGCCTCGTCCGGCTCCTGCTTCGTAGAAGAAGAGCATACGTTCGTCTTCGCTCGTTCCCGCACTATAGAAACGCTTGGGGAAGGCAGGGTTCTGATAGATCAGTTTATCGGCCGATTGCGGTTCGCCCAGCTTGTGGTAATACACCTTGTGATTCTCGTTGACATTAGAGAACTCTTTCCCCTTTTTCGGTGCGTCGTATGCACTATAGTAGAAACCATCTCCCTGCCACGAAGCCCCTGAGAACTTAGCCCACTCAATGTGATCCGGCAGTAATTGACCGGTAGCCACGTCCATGACATATACCTCAGACCAGTCCGATCCACTGCGCGAAATGGTATAAGCTGCATACTTGCCGTCTTTCGAGAAAGAGAGTCCGGTCAGTGCCACCGTTCCGTCGGTCGATAGTTTATTAGGGTCGAGAAAAACGCGAGGCTCTCCATCCAGGGTATCCTGTACATAAAGTACGCTCTGATTCTGTAAACCGTCATTCTTATAGAAGTAATACTTACCGTGCTTCTTGAACGGCGTTCCTATCTTTTCATAATTAGCCAGTTCCGTCAGTCGTTTGAGCAGTTTTTCGCGAAAAGGAATTTTAGACAGGTAGTCGTTGGTTACTTTATTTTCGGCGGCTACCCAGGCAGCGGTAGCAGCACTTGTGTCGTTTTCTAACCATCGGTAAGGATCGGGTACTTGCGTATCGAAATACACGTCTACGGTATCTACTTTGGCCGTTTCGGGATAGACCAGTTTGTTTTGTTGAGAGGCGCATGACATGACCATGATTCCACCGGTTAATAGGATTACTTTCTTCATGTTTATGGGATATTTAGTTAGCTGTCTTATGTATAAGCAGGCAAACACAAGGTTTGATAGAGCGGTAAAGGTAAAAAATCTATTTGAACAAAACAAATATATAATGAGAACAATAAAAATAGTAGTAATGGCGAAAGAATTATTTCAAATCCTTCCTTATATTGCTCAATATTTGATACTTTTGTATAAATCATAACCAGAGAGAACCATGCTCAGTAAATATAAATTAAATCAACTTTACTTTAAAGATACACAGTTTGCCAACCTGATGACGCGCCGTATTTTTAATGTACTCTTGATAGCCAACCCCTACGACGCTTTTATGCTCGAAGATGACGGACGAATCGATGAGAAGATTTTTAATGAATATACCTCGCTTTCGTTGCGCTATCCGCCTCGTTTTACACAAGTCTCTACCGAAGAAGAGGCAGAAGCACAGCTCGAAAAGGTCTCTTTTGATCTGGTTATCTGTATGCCCAGTACCGGCGATAATGATAGTTTCGACATCGGTCGGCACATTAAGAGCAAATACGATCACATCCCCATTGTTATCTTGACACCCTTTAGTCACGGTATCACCAAGCGAATCAAAAACGAAGACCTTAGTGCCTTCGAGTATGTGTTCTGCTGGCTGGGCAATACCGATCTGCTGCTTTCTATCATCAAGCTGATAGAGGATAAGATGAATCTGGAGCATGATGTGGCCGAGGTGGGCGTACAACTTATTCTGTTGGTCGAAGACGGTATTCGCTTCTATTCGTCTATCTTGCCCAATCTTTATAAATTTGTATTGAAACAGAGTCAAGAGTTCTCTACCGAAGCCTTGAACGCGCATCAGCGTACGTTGCGTATGCGAGGTCGTCCTAAAATAGTACTGGCACGTACGTACGAGGAGGCGATGGCAATTTACAATAAGTATACCAACAATATTCTCGGTGTGATTACCGATGTGCGTTTTCCCCGTGTAGAGCGTGGCGAGAAAGATCCGCTTGCAGGGATCAAGCTTTGTGCCGAAGTGCGGAAGCGGGATGAGTTTGTTCCGCTCATTATTCAATCGTCCGAGTCGGGGAACGCAGCCTATGCCGCTAAGTATGGTGCCAGCTTTATCGATAAGAACTCGAAAAAGATGGATGTCGATTTACGGCGCATAGTAGCCGACGACTTTGGGTTTGGCGACTTTATTTTCCGAAATCCCGATACACTCGAAGAGATAGCCCGCGTGCGAAACCTGAAGGAGTTGCAAAACATCCTGTTCGCTATCCCTGCCGAATCATTTCTGTATCACATCAGTCGCAATCACGTGTCGCGTTGGCTCTATTCGAGAGCCATGTTTCCGGTTGCCGAGTTCTTGCGCCCTATTACTTGGAACAGTCTACAAGATGTCGATGCTCATCGAAAGATTATTTTCGAGGCCATCATCAAGTATCGTAAAATGAAGAACCAGGGTGTTGTTGCTGTATTTAAGCGCGACCGCTTCGACCGTTACTCCAACTTTGCCCGCATTGGCGAAGGCTCATTGGGCGGTAAAGGGCGCGGTCTGGCATTTATTGACAATATGGTGAAGCGCTATCCCGAGTTCGAAATGTTTGAGAATGCGCAGGTTGCCATTCCCAAAACGGTGGTACTCTGTACCGATGTGTTCGACGAGTTTATGGATACCAACAACCTCTATCAGGTTGCGCTTTCGGATGCCGATGATGATACGATTCTGAAATACTTCCTGAAAGCTAAGTTGCCCGATAGCTTGGTCGAAGACTTCTTTACTTTCTTCGATGTGGTCAAAGCTCCTTTGGCTATCCGTTCGTCTTCGTTGCTCGAAGACTCCCACTATCAACCGTTTGCAGGAATCTACAACACCTATATGATTCCTTATCTGGATGATCGGTATGAGATGTTGCGTATGCTTTCCGATGCCATCAAGGGCGTGTATGCTTCGGTCTATTTCAAAGATAGTAAAGCCTATATGCAGGCTACCTCTAACGTGATTGACCAGGAGAAGATGGCAGTTATCCTTCAAGAAGTGGTGGGCAATCAGTACGGCGACCGCTACTATCCGTCGATGTCAGGTGTGGCGCGTTCGCTCAATTACTATCCGATTGGAGACGAGAAAGCCGAAGAGGGTACGGTGAATCTGGCTCTGGGACTAGGCAAATATATTGTCGATGGCGGCATGACGTTACGTTTCTCTCCCTATCATCCGCATCAGGTATTGCAGACCAGTGAGATGGAGATGGCACTTCGCGAAACCCAGACTCGTTTTTATGCGTTGGATTTAAAGAATGCAGGCGAAGAGTTCTCGATAGACGATGGGTTCAATCTCTTGAAACTTCATGTAAAGGAAGCCGAAAAAGATGGTGCGTTGCGTTATATCGCTTCTACCTACGATCCGTACGATCAGGTTATTCGCGACGGACTTTACCCCGGTGGGCGCAAAGTCATCACCTTTGCCAACATCTTGCAACACGATGTGTTTCCGCTGGCACATATCTTGCAGTTAGTGCTGCGTTATAGTGAGCAAGAGATGCGCAGACCGGTCGAAATAGAGTTTGCCGCCACCTTGAACCGCGAGTACGATAAAACAGGAACGTTCTATTTGTTGCAAATACGCCCCATTGTCGATTCGAAGGACATGCTCGATGAAGACCTTTCGATTATTCCCGATGATGAGATCTTATTGCGCTCAAATAACTCACTCGGACACGGTATTATCAATGATGTGTGCGATATCATCTATGTGAAAACCGATGGATACAGTGCTTCCAATAATCAAACGATTGCCTGGGAGATCGAAAAGATGAATCAGCAGTTTGTAGCCGAAGGAAAGAATTATGTATTGGTGGGTCCCGGTCGTTGGGGAAGTAGCGATACATGGCTGGGTATCCCGGTTAAGTGGCCCCATATTTCTGCCGCCCGGGTCATTGTAGAGGCGGGATTGACCAATTACAGGGTAGATCCGAGTCAAGGAACCCATTTCTTTCAGAATCTTACTTCGTTTGGTGTGGGTTACTTTACGATCAATGCGTTTATGAATGATGGCATATACAATCAGGATTTCCTGAATGCCCAACCGGCAGTGGAAGAAACAACGTTTCTGCGACACGTTCGTTTTGAAAAACCGATAGTGGTCAAAATGAATGGAAAGAAAAAGCTGGGAGTGGTGTTGATGCCTAATGCATCAAAATAGAGGTGTACATTCAGTTGAATAAAACTTGAATAACCGGACTATTAAATTAATAAAAAACTCTAACTTTATTTATGCTGAACTGTTTTATATAATATAACTGAGTGAAGCATGATAAACAATGAAATGATGCTCGATGAATGGGTGGAGAGTATGCTCTCCAAGTCTCCCGACAAGGTGATAATCGAGCAAGGGGACATTGACATTCCTTGTCGGGAATTTTTGGAATATGCCAACAAACTTTCCCATTGGTTGAGGAAAGAGGGAGTCGAAAGGGAAGACAAAGTAATTATACTTCTTCCACGTTGTTACCAAGTCTATATCGCTATGCTGGGGGTGCTTAAAAGCGGTGCGGCTTATATTCCTCTCGACCCTGAGATACCGGCCGAAAGAGTTAACTTCATTGTTTCCGATTCGGGAGCCAAAGTCATAATTACCGCCGATTCAATTCTGGAAAGAACAGGCTCTTTTCTACCACAAGCTCGTCTCTTTACAATGGAGCACGATTGGAATTACTTAGATAGCTTTCCGTCGCAAGCCCCTTTTGTTCCTAATCGTACAACGAGCGATCTTTGTTATATTATTTATACATCCGGTACCAGTGGAAACCCCAAAGGAGTGCTGCTCGAGCATCGGAATGTTATCAATTACCTGAAAGCTGCTCAACAAATCTATCCCATCGCTCCCGACGACCGTGTGTTGCAAGGGTTCTCCGTATCTTTTGATGCCTCGGTCGAAGAAATCTGGTTGCCTTTGTCGGTGGGTGCCACATTGGTGGTAGGAACCTACGATATTATGCGTAGTGGCGATCGGTTTTCGTCTATCGTTGCCGATTTGCGTATTACCTTTCTCTCTTGTGCTCCCACCTTGCTTTCTATGGTAAAGGAGGAAATCCCCGGCTTACGCATTTTAATATTCGGTGGTGAGGTTTGCCCCACCCATCTTGCCAAGCGGTGGTGTAAAAACGGGCGGACGGTTTACAATACCTATGGACCTACCGAGGCAACGGTGATTGCCACCTATTCGGTGCTTGATGGAGAGTCGGAAGTAACTATTGGGAAACCTCTCCCGGAGTATGATGTTTTTCTGGTCGATGAGAATCTCAGTCCTGTTGGTGTGGGCGAGGAAGGCGAAATACTTATTGGTGGCGAAAGTGTTGCCCGTGGATACTTGAACAGGGAGGATCTTACTTCAACGAAGTTTGTTCACACCGACCGGATGAACGGACAACTTACCCGCTTTTATCGTTCGGGCGATATTGGTCGTTACAATGCAGATGGCGACATTGTTTTTGTAGGGCGTTCCGATGCTCAAATCAAAGTACGCGGTTTTCGAGTAGAATTGGCCGAGATTGAAGTACTACTGTTAGCTTCTAATGGTATTCAAGCTGCTGCGGTAGCATTGGATGTAGAGTCCCAACAGTTGGCAGCCTACGTAGTGATGGAAGGCAATGAAGAGCTCAATCGTAATGAAGTAGCCAAGTTGCTACGCGATAAGCTACCTTATTATATGATTCCTTCTACGCTCGATATTATTGATTCACTACCCGTTACAACCAGTCAGAAGGTGGATCGCAAGCGATTGCCCAAACCTTCTGCTCCCTTAACAAAACCTTCCTCTCACCGAACAATTATTTCTCCTAAAACAGAACTGGAGAAGAAGTTGATTCACGCTCTTGCTACTCATTTTGATCGCGAAGATATTTCGTTGTCCGATCACTTTTTCAATGACCTTGGCGGACACTCGCTGTTGGCTGCCGTTATCGTTTCCGAACTTCGCGAACAGAAATTATTCTCCAACCTTTCGGTAATGGATATTTATCAGCATCCTGTATTGACCGATTTGGTCGACTGCCTGACCCTAAAATCAATTAAAGAGAATCATTACCAACAGCGAAAGATACATATTCCTTCCAACCTCTCCTTTTATCTATGTTCGCTGGCACAAGGCGTAAGCATGGTATTCATTGCCTTATTGTTTGGTATTGAGTGGTTGGGACCGTTTTTCGTTTACTCCTATTATTATCAGGCAGACAATGGGGTTCTCTATTCATTGTCCATGATGCTGTCGATGTACTTCGCATTACTGCCTACCCTTTCTTTGTTGGTTATTGGGTTGAAGTGGTTGGTGATTGGTCGTATTCGGGCGGGCGACTACAAACTCTGGGGATGGTACTATTTCCGCTTTTGGCTGGCCGATAAGTTTATCATGATTTGTCCGGTTGTTTACTTTACCGGTACTCCCATTATGAATGTTTTCCTGAAACTGTTGGGTGCACATATTGGTAAGAATAGCTACATTAACACCAATGCCATATCGGCTTATGACCTGCTTACTATTGGCGACAATGTGAGTATCTGCACCGACTCTCACCTCAAAGGCTTTATCATCTCAGACGGTTACCTGCATATTGGTCGAATTGATATCGAAGATCAGTGCTTTGTTGGTACCCGTTGCCACCTTTCTCACAATACCCGGATGTGTCGCAACTCTTCGACCGAAGATCTGACCTTGATTCCCGAAGGAACCATTGTGCCTGAGAATGAAAACTGGCAAGGTTCAGCAGGAGAAAGGATAGGAGTGAATGGTAAACAAGAAACCCGTAAACTCTGGACCTTATCGGGCACCTTGCTCTATGGTATCGGTGTCTTTCTGATTCCCCTTATCACCATGATTGCCTATGTGCCGGGTATGATGCTTATCACCCATGTGGACTATAAGTATGAGAATTATTATTTTCTGTTTCTAACGTTGGTCGTGGCGTTTTCTTTTGTTGTCATTCTTACATTGTTGATCGCTTTGTTTAAATGGACCTTGTTGGGACGGATCAAAGAGGGACGCTATCCCATTAATTCGACCTTCTACTACCGGAAATGGTTTTTCGATCAGTTAATGAAACTCAGCCTGCAAGTCATTGGTACGCTCTATACCACCCTTTACTTGCAACATTGGTTCAAGTTGCTGGGTGTGAAGATGGGAAAACGGATGGAGGTCTCTACGGTCGAGTTTATTTCGCCCGACTTGCTGGTCACTGGCGATGAATGCTTCCTTGCCGATTCGGTTTCTGTCGGTGCTTCGCATGTTCGTAACGGGTATATTACCATTGCTAAAACGTATATTGGCGATCGAACTTTTGTGGGCAATAGTGCTGTACTTAGTCCCGGTAGCCGATTGGGTAGCGATGTATTGGTGGGTGTTTTGTCGAAAATGGACAAACAAGACCTGCCTGCCCCTGATGGTACTTCGTGGTTCGGTTCGCCTGCTATGTTTCTTCCCAAGCGAGACATCAATACGGAGTTTTCGGTAGATCGTACTTATAAACCCAGTCGTAAACTTTTTGCTTTGCGCTATTTTGTTGAGTTTTTCAGGGTAGTACTGCCATCGACTTTCTTTATTGTACTGGCATCATTGATTACGAATATATCCTCCAATTTGCAGGTAGAGAAATCCTTAATTGAGCTGTTCTTTATCTTTCCTTTCCTGTATTTAGGAACCGGTATTCTGGGTTGTTTTATTATGGCTCTTTTCAAATGGATTATCATCGGACGTTATCGGCCTTGTAATAAACCCCTGTGGAGTGGTTTTGTGTGGCGTAGCGAATTAGTAACAGGGTTGTATGAGAACTTTCTGGTACTCTTCTTCTTGAATATGCTGACCGGAAGTGTATTTATTAAATATCCCTTGCGTCTGCTGGGATGCAAAATCGGTAATAAATGCTGTCTCTACTCAACACAAATAACCGAATTTGACTTGCTTCATGTAGGCGACCGTTCGGTGTTGAATGATAATTGTACCATGCAAACCCATTTGTTTGAGGATCGTGTGATGAAGATGTCGGATGTGGTTATCGGCGAAAACTGCAATGTGGGTGGAATGGCAGTTGTGTTATACGATTCGCACATGGAAAATGGATCCTCGCTCGAACCGCTCTCTATCTTGATGAAGGGAGAGTCATTACCTGCTGAAACAACCTTTGTCGGAGCACCGTCAAAGCGCGTATGATACAGAGTGAATGAAACAGAGAAAGGGATGACAAAATGTTACTTTTGTTCATCCCTTTCTTACTTATCGTTTCGACTATTGGCTTTCTATCGTTTTGCTGATTATAAAATGCCTTGTGCCATCATTGCTTTGGCTACTTTCATAAAGCCGGCTACGTTGGCGCCTTTCACGTAGTTCACATATCCGTCTGGTTCTGTACCGTATTGTACGCATGCTTCGTGAATGCTTTGCATGATGCTCTTCAGCTTTTCGTCTACCTCTTCTTCGCTCCAGCTTAGTTTGATAGAGTTTTGTGTCATTTCCAAGCCCGATACAGATACTCCACCGGCGTTGGCTGCCTTGCCCGGAGCATAGAGAATCTTTGCATCCTGGAATACTTTAACCGCTTCGGGTGTCGAAGGCATATTGGCACCTTCGCTAACAGCGATACAGCCGTTGGTTACCAGCGTACGAGCGTGGTCACCGTTCAATTCATTTTGAGTAGCCGAAGGAAGGGCGATGTCGCATTTCTCTCCCCAAGGTTTGGCTCCTTCTACGTACTTACAGCCGTATGTCTCTGCATACTCACGGATACGTCCACGATACAGGTTTTTCAGTTCCATGATGTAGTTCAACTTCTCGCGATCGATGCCTTCTGGATCGTAGATATAGCCGTCAGAGTCTGAGCAAGTCACTACCTTACCACCCAGTTCGATTACTTTCTCAATGGTATATTGAGCTACGTTGCCCGAACCCGATACCACACAAGTCTTGCCTTTCAGATCGGTACCTTGCTTTTTCAGCATCTCCATTAAGAAGTAGATGTTACCATAACCGGTAGCCTCAGGGCGAATCAGTGAACCACCGAACTCGCGACCTTTGCCTGTGAAGGTTCCGGTGAATTCGCGTGTTAATTTCTTGTACATACCGAACATGAAGCCTACTTCGCGGCCGCCTACACCAATGTCACCTGCGGGTACATCGGTCTCAGGGCCAATATGACGCCACAATTCAAGCATAAATGATTGTACGAAGCGCATTACTTCGCCGTTTGACTTGCCACGTGGAGAGAAGTCTGCACCACCTTTGCCACCACCCATCGGGAGTGTAGTCAATGAATTTTTGAATGTTTGCTCAAAAGCAAGGAATTTAAGAATGGAGAGATTGACAGAAGCGTGGAAGCGAATACCCCCTTTGTATGGACCGATAGCATTGTTGTGCTGTACGCGGTAACCCATATTGGTTTGTACGTTGCCTTTATCATCTACCCAGGTTACACGAAACTGGTATACTCTTTCCGGAATACAAAGACGCTCAATCAGGTTGGCTTTGTCAAATTCAGGGTGCTTGTTGTACTCTTCTTCAATTGTAGAAAGTACCTCTTCTACGGCTTGATGATACTCCGGTTCGTTGGGGAATCTTCTCTTCAAATTTTCTAATACCTTCTCTGCATTCATAATTCTGTTTTTTTATTCTACGTAATTGTGATTATTTGCTTTTTCCATTGCAAAAGTAAACATAAAAATTAAACTTACAAGCAAATTATAAAGAAAAACGGCATAAAACATTAATTTTGATGTTTTATGCCGTAAAAAACGAATAAAAAGATATTATTTATTCTTTTTCATTGATTTATAGACAGGAATAAACACAAAAGCAGCAGATAATGCAAGCGTTATGATTGTAATTCCATCAATTCGTTCTGAATAGACGATAATCATATAGCAAAGTGCCATCCAAAGAAGGATAATGCAAACTATTTGTGATCTGGATAACTTTCGTTTCATCGGCTTATTTTCTTCTTAGCAACAATCGCATCGATAACAGCTACGGCGGTGATATTAACAATGTCGCGCACCGAGCTTTCGATGTCTGTAAAATGAATCGGTTTATTTAATCCCATCTGAATCGGTCCGATCAGCTCGGTATCAGTCATTGCCTGAATCAGCTTATACCCCGAGTTGGCCGAACTCAGGTTCGGGAATACCAAGGTATTGACCTCTTTGCCGAACAACCGGGTAAAGGGATATTTCTTATCGCGCAGTTCGCGGTTCATGGCAAAGTTTACCTGCATCTCGCCATCGATAGCCAGTTCGGGAAACTCTTGTTGCATCGAGGCTACTGCTTCGTGCATTTTCAGCGGGCTACCTATGGAGTCCGAACCGAAGTTAGAGTATGAAAGCATAGCCATAACCGGTGTCTGGTTAAAGAACTTCACTGTTTCGGCCGCCAGTTTAGCTACATCGGTCAGTGTTTCCGTATCCGGATGACGGTTGATCAGCGTATCGGCCAAAAAGTACGTTCTCTTTTTGGAGTTCAATATATGCATGGTACCGAAGTGTTTGTATCCGGGCTTAATACCGATCACCTCTTTGGCTACCTTAATTGTATTGGTGTATTTGGTATACAGTCCGGTGATAAATGCATCGGCATCACCCGTCTCTACCATCATCATACCAAAATAGTTACGCTCGAACATCTTGTCTATTCCCTCCTCATAGGTAGCACCTTCGCGGGCACGCTTCGTAGCCAATATCTGCGCATATCGTTCGCGTCGTTCCGTTTCGCAGTCATGGCGCAGGTTTACGATCTCTATACCTTCAAGGTTTAGGTCGAGCTCTTTGGCCAATTTATGAATACGTTCGTCGTTTCCTAATATAATAGGTTGGCAGATACCTTCCGACTTCGCTTCAACTGCGGCCTTCAGCATATTGGGGTGACCTCCTTCGGCAAATACAACACGTTGCGGGTTGCGACGGGCAGTATCGTAAAGTTGGCGGGTTAGCTTCGATTCATAACCCATCAACTCGCGTAAGCGGAGTTTATAGGCATCCCAATCTTCAATATCTTTACGAGCTACCCCACTCTCCATAGCAGCGCGAGCCACCGCACATGATACTTCGGTGATAAGGCGTGGATCTACCGGTTTGGGGATGAAATATTCGGCACCAAAGCTAAAGTTATTCATATGATAAGCCTCGTTCACCACGTCGGGAACCGGCTGTTTGGCGAGATTGGCAATGGCGTATACGGCCGCAATTTTCATGTCTTCGTTGATGGCACTGGCTTGTGTGTCGAGTGCACCACGGAAGATGTAAGGGAATCCGATTACATTATTAATCTGATTCGGATAATCGGAACGACCGGTTGCCATCAGTACATCCGGGCGTGCGCTCATTGCATCTTCATACGATATTTCGGGTGTAGGGTTTGCCAATGCAAATACAATAGGCGACGAGGCCATGCTGCGCACCATGTCTTGGCTCAACACATTGCCTTTTGACAGGCCAAGGAACATATCGGCACCCCGTACGGCTTCTTCGAGTGTATGTATATCGGTGCGGCTTGTCGCAAAATATCTTTTTTGATCGTTCAGGTCTTTGCGTTCCAGGTTGATAACACCTTTACTGTCTACCATGACAATGTTTTCGAGGCGGGCACCGAGCGATACGTATAGTTTGGTACACGATATGGCCGAAGCACCTGCTCCGTTCACTACGATTTTTACCTCTTCAATTTTCTTTCCGGCTACTTCGAGTGCATTGAGTAAGCCCGCACTTGAAATGATGGCCGTTCCGTGTTGGTCGTCGTGCATCACCGGAATGTCCAGTTCTTCTTTGAGTCGACGCTCAATCTCAAAACATTCGGGTGCTTTGATGTCTTCGAGGTTAATACCGCCGAAAGTAGGAGCAATCGCTTTTACCGCTTCGATAAACTTCTCCGGATCTTTCTCGTCTACCTCGATGTCGAACACATCGATACCTGCATAGATCTTGAAAAGCAATCCCTTTCCTTCCATTACCGGCTTACCACTCAATGCACCGATATCTCCCAAACCAAGCACGGCTGTTCCGTTTGAGATAACAGCAACCAGATTGCCTTTGGCTGTATATTTGTAAGCGTTTTGCGGATCTTTTTCTATTTCCAAACAAGGTTCAGCTACACCGGGCGAATAGGCCAGCGAAAGATCTGTTTGGGTACTGTAGGGCTTTGTAGGCACTACTTCAATTTTGCCTGGTTTACCCTGTGAGTGGTAGAGTAAAGCGGCTTCTTTGGTGATTTTAGCCATGATTCTAACTATTTAATAAAGGTTATCAATTGCTCGCAAATGTAGCAATAAAACAGATGAATTATAGCTTTTTTAGTATAATTTCTGTTTAAATTATAACAAAAAGGCACAAAAATACAAAATATTGTTTTGCTTTTGTGCCTTTTTGCATAAGGTTGGTATGATTATTGATTCAGTGCCTGTTCGATGTCGGCAATAATGTCATCGGCATTCTCAATTCCTACCGATAAACGGATCAAATCCGGGCGTACACCTGCCTCTGTCAACTGTTCGTCGGTTAGTTGTCGATGGGTATGACTGGCCGGATGGAGTACACACGTACGAGCATCTGCCACGTGTGTTACGATGGCTACCAGTTGCAATGAATCCATGAAACGGGTGGCCACTTCGCGCTCTCCTTTGAGCCCGAACGAAATAACTCCACACGAACCGTTGGGTAGGTATTTCTGTGCTAAGTCATAATACTTGTTGCCCGGCAGGCTGCAATAGTTTACCCATGCTACCTTCTCGTTTTTTTCGAGGTATTGTGCTACCTTCAATGCATTGTTGCAGTGTTGAGGCATACGCAAGTGGAGTGTCTCTAATCCCAGATTCAGCAAGAATGCGTTTTGCGGTCCTTGCGCACTGCCCAGGTCGCGCATCAGCTGTGCTGTTGCTTTGGTTAGGTAAGCCATTTTACCGAATGCGGTAGTATAGGTCAGTCCGTGATACGATTCGTCCGGAGTACATAGTCCGGGGAATTTTTCGGCATGCGCTTCCCAATCAAAGTTTCCACTATCGACAATACAGCCCCCTACGCTTGTGGCGTGTCCGTCCATGTATTTGGTGGTCGAATGTACAATGATGTCTGCACCCCATTCAAACGGGCGGCAGTTAATCGGGGTGGGGAATGTGTTGTCTACAATCAAGGGTACACCGTGGCTGTGTGCTATGCGAGCGAACTTTTCAATATCGAGTACCTCGAGTGAGGGGTTGGATATCGTTTCTCCGAAAAGAGCTTTCGTGTTGGGGCGAAAAGCTGCTCCGATCTCTTCCTCACTTGCATCGGGGCTTACAAAAGTTACCTCCACACCCAGTTTCTTCATGGTTACGCCGAACAGGTTGAATGTACCTCCGTAGATAGCCGATGAGCAAACGAAGTGGTCGCCGGACTGACAGATATTAAACAGTGCATAGAAGTTGGCTGCTTGTCCGCTAGAGGTAAGCATGGCTCCTACACCCCCTTCGAGAGCAGCAATCTTGGCTGCTACCGCATCATTCGTGGGGTTTTGCAAGCGCGTATAGAAGTAGCCGCTCTCTTCGAGGTCGAAGAGACGTGCCATTTGTTCGCTTGTTTCATATTTAAATGTAGTGCTTTGATAGATAGGTAACACACGAGGTTCACCTTTTTTCGGATTCCACCCTGCTTGTACACACAAGGTTTCGGGCTTGAGATGTTTTGCCATAAGGATATTGGTTTTATTGATTGAACACCTTAAATAAAGAGAATATGGCGCAAAAGTAGCTAAAATTATTGTAATTTTGCTCGCAAATATGACATTGTATATCGTAAGTATGAAGAAACAAATTTGTTTGTTGGCATTCCTGTGTTTGGTTATATTCCCTCTGTCACTCTTTGCTCAGGAGCGAGCTACTCCAAGGCGTGGAGAGGGAATATCGACTTTTCTCGAACGCCATCATCGCAGTGGAATGCGCTATCAGAAATCATTTATCGAATTAAACCGTAAGAAGTTAGGGAAGAGCGAGACACTTAAACTAGGTGTTAGTTATGTGTTGCCACCACTTCGCGAGAAACAAAGATCGGACGTGCAAAGCGATGTTTCCTCTACGAAAGCCCGTTCTAAAAAATCTACTTTCAACGAGCCTCTTTTTGGCAAAGCATCGGCTCACGTTAAACCTACTTCTACGCGCTTGCGCAATGCTTGCTTTTATGTTGTGAGTGGGCATGGCGGTCCCGATCCGGGTGCTATCGGCAAAGTAGGCAACCGAGAACTTCACGAAGATGAATATGCCTACGACATTGCCTTGCGACTGGCACGCAACCTGATGCTCGAGGGTGCTGAAGTGCGCATCATCATTCAAGATGCAAAAGACGGTATTCGCGATGAGCCTTACCTTTCGAATAGTAAACGCGAAACGTGTATGGGAGATGCCATCCCCCTGAACCAGGTCAAGCGTTTGCAGCAACGATGTGACAAGATCAACGCGCACTATCGTGTTGATCGTAAACAGTACCGTTATTGCCGTGCCATTTTTATTCATGTGGATAGTCGTAGTAAGAAGCAACAAACCGATGTTTTCTTCTATCACTCCACGCAAAAAGCAGATAGTAAGCGACTGGCCAACACGATGAAAGATACTTTTGAGTCGAAATACGACAAGCATCAACCCAACCGGGGCTTCTCCGGTACCGTGAGTGGTCGTAACCTTTTTGTGTTGTCTCATGCCCGGCCAACTTCTGTTTTTGTTGAGTTGGGCAATATTCAAAACTCTTTTGACCAACAGCGCTTTGTGATGAGCTCAAACCGTCAGGCACTTGCCAAATGGTTAACCGAGGGCTTTCTAAAGGATGCAGCACAGTAGTTTGCTAATTGATTTATATCAAGAGATGTGTATATAAATGTGTTAATTGTTAACAAGAAAAGGCTGAATTGTTAATCGCGAAGGTAATCTCTTAAACCGTGTTATAATATAGCCTCTTTTGCTTGTATAATTTGCTATTCACGCAAAAGTGCTTACCTTTGCACTGTGTTTTTCATAGTATTAGATTTAAGGTTAACAAAGATTGGCTGTCTGGGAAGATAGCCTTTTTTTATATCTTTTTTGTCAGTATGATCTTTTTATAAACTCTTTTGTGTAATTTTGCACATTCAATTTAATGCAAAAGAACATGAAAAACTTAATTGGCCATTGTAGGCAGAAAAAAGCAATTTTGCTTATGATCGCCTTGCCTTTGATGTCTTCCTTTACGCCTGTTCAGGCAATGCAAAGGCAGGAAAGTACAACCACAGTAGCGCAACAACGTGTGACTATTGTCAGTGCGAAACAAATCAATCCGACTACGATTGAAGTACTGTTTTCTGATAACCAGCGAATGGCATTCGACTTCTACGGAGAGAATATCTTCAGGGTATTTCAGGATAATTCGGGAGGGATTATCAGAGATCCCCAAGCCAAGCCCGAAGCTCAGATTCTGGTGAATAATCCTCGAAAATCTCTTTCAAAGCTAACATTAAATGATGAAGGTGGTCTTATATCCATGACTACCGGTACGGTGAAGGTGCAGCTGGATAAGCAGACTTCGCTTCTGAAAGTCACCAACCTGGCTACCAATACAGTTGTTCTCGAAGAGATAGCACCGGTATCGTTTCAAAAAGGCAAAGTTCAGCTTACGCTGAAAGAGAATCCACAAGAGTATTTTTATGGGGGCGGTATACAGAACGGACGCTTTTCGCACAAAGGGAAGGTTATTTCGATTGAGAACCAGAATAGCTGGACGGATGGGGGAGTGGCTTCGCCAAACCCTTATTATTGGTCTACGGGAGGATATGCCGCTATGTGGTATACGTTCAAGAAAGGACAGTATGACTTTGGTGCCACCGAACAAGGAAAGGTGAAGTTGAGTCATGAAACCGACTATCTCGATGTGTTTTATATGATAAACGACGGAGCAGTTGCTCTGTTGAATGATTTCTATCAGCTAACCGGAAACCCGGTATTGCTCCCTAAATTCGGTTTTTATCAAGGACACCTCAATGCTTATAATCGCGATTTCTGGAAGGAAGACGAAAAAGGGATTCTGTTCGAAGACGGTAAGCGTTACAAAGAGAGCCAAAAAGATAACGGTGGAGTCAAAGAGTCGCTCAACGGCGAAAAGAATAACTACCAGTTCTCCGCTCGTGCGGTGATCGATCGGTATAAGAATCACGATATGCCCTTTGGATGGTTGCTTCCTAACGATGGTTATGGTGCCGGATACGGGCAGACCGAAACGTTGGACGGAAACATTCAAAACCTCAAAAGCCTCGGCGATTATGCTCGCAAGAACGGAGTAGAGATTGGCTTGTGGACGCAATCGGACTTGCACCCCAAACCCGAGATCAGTGCTTTGCTGCAAAGAGATATCGTGAAAGAGGTGAGAGATGCAGGTGTACGCGTACTGAAAACCGATGTAGCCTGGGTAGGAGCCGGCTATTCGTTCGGATTGAACGGAGTAGCCGATGTAGGCCATATCATGCCTTACTACGGCAATGATGCCCGTCCGTTTATTATCTCACTCGATGGTTGGGCGGGAACACAACGGTATGCCGGTATATGGTCGGGCGACCAAACGGGTGGCGTATGGGAATATATTCGTTTCCACATCCCCACTTACATCGGTTCGGGACTATCGGGACAACCTAACATCTGTTCGGATATGGACGGTATTTTCGGCGGTAAGAACCTGGTGGTAAACACACGCGACTTTCAATGGAAAACCTTTACCCCCATGCAACTCAATATGGATGGATGGGGATCGAACGAAAAATATCCGCATGCATTGGGAGAGCCTGCCACCTCTATCAACCGATGGTATCTGAAACTCAAATCGGAGTTGATGCCCTATGCCTATAGCATTGCCAGAGAGGCTGTCGATGGTTTGCCGATGATGAGAGCAATGTTCCTCGAATACCCCAATGCCTATACCCAAGGCATGGCTACTCAATATCAGTTTATGTATGGCCCCAGCCTGTTGGTTGCCCCCATTTATCAGGTTACCAAGGCCAATGACAAGGGCGACGATATCCGCAACGGCATCTACCTGCCCGAAGGTTCATGGGTCGATTACTTCAGCGGAGAGCTGTACGAAGGAAATTGTATCCTGAACTCCTTTGCATCTCCTTTGTGGAAGTTGCCCGTCTTTGTGAAAAACGGAGCCATCATCCCCCTGACGAACCCCAACAACAATGTATCGGAGATCAATAAGAACGTACGTATGTACGAGCTTTACCCCTATGGAACCACTTCGTTTGTTGAATACGATGACGATGGAACCTCGGAAGCCTACAAACTGGGTCAGGGTGCAACGACTCGCATCGAATCGGTTGTCGATAACAAAGGTCGTGCAACGATCACTTTGGCACCCACTACCGGTAGTTTCGATGGATTTGTCAAAGAGAAAGCAACCGAGTTTACCATCAACGTAACCCAACAGCCCAAGAAAGTATGGGCAACGATCGGTCGGAAGAAAGTGAAGCTGGTCGAAGCTGCTTCGATGGAGCAGTTCATGGCCGGTGAGAATACTTATTTCTATGACGCAACACCCAATCTGAATAAGTTTGCTACCAAAGGCAGCGAATTCGAGAAGGTTGTGATAACTAAGAATCCTCAGGTACGCGTTAAATTGGCTGCTTCGGATATTACTGCACAAGCCACTGTGCTTCATGTAGAAGGTTTTGTCTTTGCTCCTGCCAACCAACAACGTGTGTCGTCGGGCGCACTTACCGGTTCGCTCAGGGCACAGATAACCCCTGAAAACACCGAAGCCTATACGCTGAAACCCACCTGGAATAAAATAGCCAATGCCGATTATTACGAAATAGAGTTCAACGGCATGCTTTATACCACGATCAAAGATACCGAATTGCTGTTCGACGGATTGTCTGCCGAAACACCCTATCGCTTTAAGCTGCGCGCTGTCAACAAAGACGGTTACTCAGACTGGACGGAGTTTGGTGTCACCACTAAATCAAATCCGTTGGAGTTTGCCATTCAAGGTATCGAAGCCGAAACATCGGCCAAGAATCAAGGAGGCTTTGGTGTGGATCGTTTGTTCAATTTCGATGAGTCGGGTGATAACTGGCACACAAAGTATCGTGTCAATGCCATGCCAATCGAAATGGTTATCGACCTGAAAACAGTCAACCAGTTAGATAAATTCCACTACCTGCCCCGTACCGATGGTGGCAACGGAACCCTACTCAAAGGCAGTGTAGCTTATAGCACCGATAAGGAGAACTGGACAGAGGCGGGCGCCTTTACTTGGGAGCGCAACGGAGATGTGAAGGTATTTAGCTTCTCAGGACATCCCTCGGCTCGTTACATCAAGCTGCTGGTTACCGAAGGTGTAGGCAACTACGGATCGGGCAGGGAGCTTTATGTATTCAAAGTGCCCGGCACAGAAGGCTATCTGCAAGGAGATGTAAATAACGACGGCAAGATCGACAAGAACGACTTGACCTCTTATACCAACTATACCGGATTGAGAAAAGGCGATGCCGACTTCGAAGGCTATATCAGCAACGGCGATATCAATAAGAACGATTTAATCGATGCTTACGATATCTCAATCGTGGCTACCCAACTTACCGACGAGGACGATAGTGCCGCAGATGAAGAAGAGGCCAACGCAGAGGCAGCCAAAGATTCTATCCACGTAGGTGGAACCATTGAACTGACCACTGCCAAGAAAGTGTATGCAAAAGACGAAACCATCGACGTGCTGGTGAAAGGCATCAACCTCTCTTCGGTCAATGCGATTAGTTTTGCCTTACCTTACAATCAGCAGGATTATGAATTTGTCGGCATACAGCCATTGAATATGAAAAAGATGGAAAACTTGACGAACGACAGGCTGCATACCGATGGCTCGAAAGTATTGTATCCTACTTTTGTAAACGTAGGCCGGAAAGAAGCTCTTGAAGGCTCTGCCGATCTGTTTGTACTGAAGCTTAAAGCCAAACGAAAAGTAACGTTCGGTTTGAAACCGCTCAGCGGATTCTTGGTCGATAAGCAGTTGAATACACATAAGTTTTAAAAACGAGTTGTTGTAAATAATAAGAAGGTTGGCTGCCATGGAATGTATATTCTGTGGCAGCCATTTTTTTGTGCGTATACACTATTTAGCGATTCGGATAACCTCTTGTGTAAGAGTATGTAGTTTTGGCACCAAAGAGTACGTATTCTTGCATACCAAAACTATATATTTAACGCAGCGTTAAAATAGTTCTTATTCAAACAACGAAAATGACTATGATATATGCTTGGTGTAAATGATTTAAGTGGTTTATATACAATTGTTTATAAGCTGTTTTCCCTTTTGCTCATCGTATCTGTTTCTTTCTTTGCTTGATCTGTTTTTCTTTTCATCTTTCACTTCTAGGTAATGATACTTGTTCTTTTGATAACTAGTCTCGAACTATTTATTCTTTATAAGGTTGCCATTCTGCTGTCAATCAGATAATAATAGCACCTTATGGTCCTTTCGTGATGAATACTCGGGATGAGTTAATACAGGTCTTTGACTATTTTAATAATGGGAAATTTGGGTATTTGGAAGATTAAACATCAAGGTGAGAGTACAATCTTTAAGGATTTTATAGCTCAATTATTTTTGATATATTAATCTGGTCAATAAAATGTTTATCATGAGAGATGACTAACAGTGTGCCCCGATAATCTTTAATTGTATTAGTAAGGATAGCAAGGCTTGACAGATCAAGGTTGTTAGTGGGCTCGTCCAGAATAAATAGGTCGGGTATATGATTAGAGATCATCAGGCAACAAAGGTATAGCCTCATTCTCTCGCCTCCACTTAGCTCATTGCAAGGCTTATCCCATACCTCTTTAGGAAATAATGCCCGGTGAAGCCGCAGTTTTATTTCATGATCCAAAAGATTCTTATGGTTATACTCCTGTACCAATTCCAGCAATGTTTGTGAGGTGCTAACTTTGCTGTACTCTTGGTCGAGGTATACGAATGAAAAAGCCGCTCTTTGTATCGTGCCCGTACTTGGCTGCAATTCTCCAATCAATAGGTTTAAGAGAGTGGTTTTGCCTGTACCGTTATTGCCCCGTAGATGAATACGCTCTCCACTCCGGATTTCAATATCAAGGGGAGTGTGCCAAAGAAATTTTTCTTGCTCATATTTGAAATTAATTCCTTGAGCAGTAACCAATCGTTTTCCATGCTGTATTCTTGAATTGTCGAAATTCAATTTTAAGTCGCATTTAATGTTTTGTTTTCGGCGTAGATCTGTGAGACTATGTTGCGAGGCCTGTGTAATGCTAGTATGCGTTTTAGATAGCTTGGCAGCTGTCTCTTCTCCTTTATCCTGCTTGCCTTTCAGAATAATGCGAGGCATCCCATCTACAGCCTTTGCTCCTCGATTGATTCTCTTTTCTTGTCGTTCCTTTGTTTCACGAGCTTTTTTGCGTGCCAGCCGTAATGTGCTTTCTTCTGCCTCGATTTGCTGATTCAAGGCTTGTATTTCTATTGTCTTTTGAGCCTTGTAAAAATCGTAATCTCCACCATATAATTTTAGTCCTGTAGGAGAAAGCTCATGGGTTTCTTCGAGTAAATTTAATAAAGTGATATCATGACTGACAACTATTACCGTTGCTTTGCTAACAGAAACAAGTTCGTAAAGCTGTTGTCGACTGCGATAATCGAGGTGGTTAGTTGGTTCATCAAGCAGGATAATATCCGGTTGATGAATAGATATGCCTGCAAGAAATATTTTAGTTTTCTCGCCACCACTAAGCAAATGAATAGGTGTTGTGAACTCGATATTGGATAGTTTCCACGAATCTAGTGCTGCGCGACTACGAGATTCTATATCCCAGTCATCAGCTAATAGATCGTAATATTCATACTTGTCGCTACCGCTATAAATAGCACGTAGTGCTTCTACCTTGTCGGATACACCCAATGCTTGGCTAACGGATATTCCCGTTATGCCTACCTGCTGTGGAATATAATAGGGAGTTGAAGCACAATGGATACTACCGGAAGAGACATGCAGTTCTCCGGCAATTAGTTTTAAAAGAGTGGATTTTCCTGTTCCGTTATTTCCAATAATAGAAACTTTGCGACCCAAAGGAGCAGATAGATTTACACACTCAAATAATGGATGCTGATTGTGATAGTGGAAAGATACACCACTAAGAATAATACTCATATGTAAATAATTAATAGGAGCCTCTACAAAAAGGCTATTAAACCGATAGCTAACTTATCTCTTGTATAGTGTCGGCTTTCTTAGAACCAACTATTAATTATTTATTCTCATTGCGGTATTTTTTTGATTCGGGTACAAAACTAATATCTATATTGCAATTTACCAAATGTTTTCTGCTTTTATCTGAAAATGAATGGGGTAAATCATTCATCTTAATCAATAGAGATGGTTGAGGGGGCGGTTACTTTAGTATCTTATGGCGAAGTGACAAAAGATGTTGATCCTTATTGATAATATGTCTGTGCGACGCAATGATTATATTTGTATCAGACAATAATTTTCATAAAATTATTTGATGTAAAATGGGTTTTTGCTATATTTGAGCCAGCTAATAAAGAATCTGATAAAGAATAGATTGATACACCATGTTGTTCGGTTTGACGAATATCTGGTATGTTGAAATTTACTTGGTCTGCGCCAACGTTTGAAGTAGACGGAATGGATTTCAGAATCCGAATACGTCGGCTATTAGTCGATACGGAAGAAATTACTGGCATTGGAAGTCTGTCTAATAAACGTATGCATTGATTGGAACGATTTCTGCCTATTGAATGTTTATGTGCTGGTAATTATGTGCTAACTAAAAAATAGATGTCACCTTTGCTATTCATTTGCACTTGACGGAGTAGCTGATAGAAGTTGCCCGAGCAAAAGTCCTCGGATATTGACAAAATGGCTACATCTAAAATTGAATCGATTATAAACCATTAAATTTGAAATTATGGAAGGACATCCCCCAGGCGTTTACATCAAAATTGAAAATGCCTTTAGTTATTCAGTAGTGGAAGCTGCAACCGCCATTCCTGCTTTTATTGGCTATACCGAGAAGGCTGTGAACGGAAATGACAGCCTGATGAATGTTCCTTGGAGAATCTCGTCGATGAGCGAGTTTATGCAGTATTTCGGTGGAGCACCGGAAGTTAAGTTTACGGTAGATATAAAGAAATATTTTTATCTGTCGGAAAAGCAAAAGAATATGGGAAAGACGCTGTCGGATACACTGTCTGAGCCTGTATCCAAGGTTTTTAAATATTGTGTATGTCCATTGGGAGAAAAAGGAAAGGTAATATTCAGAAATAACGTTGGAAAGGAAGAAGATGAAAGCGGTGAAGATACGTCTGTCGGATATGCTTTCTATATAAATGGAGATAATAAATATACCCTATACTACAACATGATGCTGTTCTTTGCCAATGGAGGCAATGTTTGCTATATCGTATCAATAGGAAGCTATGGTCCTGCTAGTGAGGTGATGCTGGACGATAAGAAAGTGGATACAGCTTTAAAAGCTTTGGAGAAAATACAGGAAGTAACCATGATTATAGTGCCGGAGGCGGTAGAGAACGAGACATGTTTCAATATACAGCAATTGATGCTGAAACATTGTGGAAAAATGACTAACCGCTTCACTATTCTTGACGTATCGCCCAAATACCTAAGCAATGGTCACTTGAATACCCGGATAGAAAATTTTCGGGAGAGTATAGGAAGTAGTTATTTGTCTTATGGAGCAGCTTACTTTCCGTGGCTGAACGCTTCCGTATTGGGCGATAGGGATTTGACAGGAAATATGTTTGTATGGACTACAAATGCATACGCCTATAGAATGAAGTTTTTGCAGACTGACAGCCAATTGCAAATAGTAATGGAACTATTTATGAAAACAGCTATCACAGTTGAGAAAGATAAAATGGTAACAATTGGGAATAAGGAATATAAGTATGAGGAGCTGACAGAACAGGCTTTGAAGGAGAATTTAGGTGAGAAAATTTCCGTAGTAGTAAGCGAAAACCCTATAGTGACTCCAAATAAGAAAACCATCACTATCTTATCCGCTGATGTAGCTGACAAAAATGGTTTCCATCAGGCACTGGTCAATGGATCCATTCTTTATAAGCAAGCCATGGCGGGTGTGAAGAAGCATCTCAATTTGCTTCCTCCTTCCGCAGCCATGGCAGGTCTTTACACAATGGTGGACAACAGTCGTGGTGTATGGAAAGCCCCTGCCAACGTCGCTATGAACTACGTGCACAGTGTAACGGAAGAAATTGACGATGATGCGCAGGCTGAACTGAATACTCCGTTGAACGGTAAAGCCATTAACGCAATTCGTTATTTTATTGGAGAAGGAATCAAGGTATGGGGCGCACGAACGTTGGACGGCAACTCGATGGACTGGCGCTACATCAGTGTGCGTCGCACGTTGCTCTTTCTTGAAGAATCTGTGAAGAATGCTGCTCGTGCCTACGTATTCGAACCGAACGATGCCAGTACATGGACCAACCTGAAGTGCATGATAGAGAACTTTTTAAAGAGTGTGTGGAAACGTGGCGGGCTAGCAGGAGCTTCACCTGAAGATGCCTTCGAAGTACACATTGGACTGGGCGATACCATGACTGGAGAAGATATATTGGAGGGAATCATGCGAATAAGAGTACTAGTGGCCGTATCGCATCCAGCTGAATTTATCGAAATCACCTTCCAGCAGCAGATGAGGGAGAGTTGATAAAAATGAATCAATTAAAAAGTATCAGTTAAAAAATATACGATTATGACAGATAATGGATCAGCGCATGGTGCAAATACACCGGTATGGCCGTTGCCGAGTTTTTATTTCAAAGTATCCGTTACGCATGTAGGCGATATGTCTTGTAGCGAAGTATCAGGTCTCGAAATGGAGTCCGACACTATTGAATACCGTGTAGGAGATGGTTCGGCATTTACAAAACTGAGAATGCCCAACTTAAAAAAGCCTTGTGACATTACGCTGAAAAAAGGTATCTTTAAGGATGATAAAGCAATGTGGAACTGGATCAATAAGGCCAAGTTAAATACCATACAGCGTGAGACTGTGACTATAAGTCTGTGCGATGAATCGGGTAATCCTGTTAATACATGGGAAGTGGTGAACGCATGGCCAAAGAAAATTACTGTTGAGAGTTTCAAGGCAGATGGAAATTCCGCTGCTATCGAAACTTTAATATTGGCACACGAGGGTATCCAAATTGTATTATAGTTCGTTTATGAGAATTTCTGGTTGAACTCTTAACTATTGGTTGAGCTTTCAGCCTAAAACAGACGAAAATGAAGGATATATAAACAAAAAAAGAGCTACTTTATTCAAGTAACTCTTAGATTATCAAGTGGTGCCACCAGGACTATAACCTTGGTTGTTACCACCTGTATATCAGGTTGATACGATTTCAAAACTTTGAAAGCTACCGAATTTGCAACCTCGCAATTTTTGCGTTTTTACTCACTCTGCTTTGTTGGTTCCAATACTGCAAATGTAGCAAATCTTTTGAACTCAAGAAAATAATTTGAACGAAAATTTTGCCGAATTAGAAATATTGAGTAAATTTGTTTGTAGTATTGAGTAAATTAATAAAGTATGTTTGAACGACCTTATCTAAAGTCAGTTAAAGCAAGAATAGAAGAGCCTAGAAAGTTTATTCAGGTTATTCTTGGACCTCGCCAAGTAGGTAAAACTACTATGGTAAATCAGCTGTTGTCTTAACTCTCCACACCAAATATATACGAATCGGCAGATGCTATTTCAGCCACTAATTCGGCTTGGCTAATGCAGGTTTGGGAAACGGCAAGATTGAGAATGAAGGTCTCTGGTGCAGCGGAGTATCTTCTCGTGATTGACGAAATACAAAAAATAGATAACTGGAGCGAGGTCGTTAAGCAACAATGGGATAAAGACACTCGTGAGGGAGTGAACATTAAAGTCATTCTATTGGGGTCATCCCGTCTTCTTATTCAAAAGGGCTTGACAGAATCTTTGGCTGGGCGTTTCGAGACGTTTTATTTAGGTCACTGGTCATTTGCAGAAATGGAATCGGCGTTTGATTGGACAATAGAGCAGTATGTCTATTTTGGTGGATACCCCGGTTCTGCATCACTGATAAGCGATGAGGAGCGTTGGAAAAGTTACGTGAAAGATTCACTTATTGAAACGAGTATATCTAAAGATATTCTGATGCTTACTCGTGTGGATAAGCCTGCACTCCTTAAACGTTTGTTTGAGCTTGGTTGCTTGTATTCAGGACAAATTCTCTCATACACTAAAATAACAGGACAATTGCAAGATGCCGGTAATACGACCACTTTGGCAAACTATCTTAGGTTGTTGTCAGATTGTGGTATGTTGGGAGGATTGGAGAAATATGCCGGAAGTGTAGTTCGCCAAAGGTTATCCAGCCCGAAATTTCAGGTTTATAACAATGCGTTACTCTCATCGCAAGATGAAGAGACCTATTCGAGTGCTATTGTAAATCCAAAACTGTGGGGAAGACTAGTTGAATCATCCGTAGGAGCCCATCTGCTTAATCATTCGGTTTCAGAGAGATATAATCTTTACTATTGGCGTGAAGGTAATAGTGAGGTTGATTTCATACTTGAGAAAGGAGATAAGGTAATTGGATTAGAAGTAAAAAGTGGCGCAAGTGCTGATAATGCAGGAATGGGAGTATTTAATGATAAATTCAATCCAAATAAGATGTTGATAGTGGGTACAAGTGGGATACCATATGAGGAATTCCTTAAAATTAATCCAAAAGAATTGTTTTAAAAGATGAGCAACGAACTGCAGAATATTAGTTCAGGAGGTTTACTAGTAAAAATACGGAATAGTGAGTCTTGTAGTAATGTTTACAAAACATGAATATAACTAACCAAGAACTTTGCTGCCATGAGAGTTGTAATTATTGATAAAACAAGTGGTTTGTTTAATAAATTAGTTTTATTATGCTGTATATTAGATTTTTAAGTGTCGGTTGTGCTGATGGAATACACATCAGATATTATGGAATTGATAATAAGTGGCATAACATTTTAATTGATGGAGGAAGGAATAGTACATATCACTCTAAAGTCAAACCTATCTTGGAGGAAATAATTAGTAATGATGAGTGTATTGACATATGGATTATTTCTCATATTGATGATGATCATATTGGAGCTTTGCTTTATGCTTTAGAACATGATATAGCAGCGATTAAAAAATGTATATCAACTAACACGAAAATGTTTTACAATCACAATATTGATGATGATTATACTCTAAATTGTGATAACGGCGAGTTGAAATCTGTACCACAGGGCATAAAGTTAGTTGAATTTTTATCTAACAACAGAATTTCTGTTATAAATAATATTACAAATGATTCAGATGAAGTTAAGCACTATGGAGCAAATATAAGATTCCTATCTCCCTGTAGAAAATACTACGCAGACTTTCTGGAAAAATGGCATTCCAATCAAATAAAAAAGGATCGAAAAAAAGATATTGAATATAAAGCAGCTCAGCAGAGCGACTATAAAATTCCATATAGTTGTTTGATTCATGGACATTTCGAGGAGGATAGAAGTGTGTGGAATAAAAGTAGTATTGCGTGTCTTTTTAGGTTTTTAGGATATGATTTTATTTTCTCGGCAGATGCTTCTCCAATAACTATATGTGAAAGTTTGCAGCAACTTGGGTATTCTTCCGTAAATAAGTTAGACGTTGAGTTTATGCAATTACCACATCACGGCAGTAAGTATAATATTTCTAATGAGCTATTAGAAATCATTAATTGCAATAACTATGTGGTAAGTGCGAATGGAGTAAACAATCACTGCCTTCCGAATAAAGAAGCAATAAGCCGTGTCATATACACAAATAGGCATAAACAAGCAAATATATTTCTCACGGATAATACAAAAGAACTTCGAGAGATGTTTGCCTATGAAGCAGATGAGAATGTACGTAAAACGCAATTTTACTTTAGAAATACAGATATATTAATATCACTTCAAAATGGAAAAATCATATATAGCACAGGTCAGCACAAGCAATGATAGCGTGGGCAGTGGATTCATTTATACTGCAATCGATCATTATTATGTATTTACAGCTAAACATGTACTTTGTGGTGAGTCGAATGAATATATAGATAATATTGGAGCTATTAATATTAAATACAACAAGCAGAGCTACACTATTGACAGAACTATAGATGTACTGTGTTTAAGTGCAGATGGAATTGATTTGGCAATAATAGCTGTAGAAAAATCAAGATTAAGCAATGTTGGTTGTACTCCCTTTTTAAGTCAAACTTTTCAGACAGAAATAAATTGTCGTATATCAGGCTATCCTAAAGCAAGAGCAAACGAGAATATCTTATCGATAGTTCAAGGAGTTGTTAAATGTGATTCAGATGATATTAATCAATTGCAGTTAGAAATTAATGATCCTATTGTCTATGATATAGAAGCGGATTCTTTAACAAGAGGTTATTCTGGAAGTGGTGTGTTTTATGAAAATAAACAAGGCATATTCGCTTTAGCGCTTATGTTTGGATACAATAATAAAATCAAAAGAGTGTTTTGCGTTAATTGGAATTCAGTTAATGCTATGTTAGAGCAACATGCACTTCCTTTAGTAATATTCAATAATATAGAATTTGATAATGCGATCTTAAATGATATTGACTTACTCTCTTGTGCCTCGAAATCATTGATGGGCAGGTTCAATAACAAAATTGGCAATACTCACTTAGATAGAAATGAAACTAAATCAGCCATAAAGGACTCTATACAGAACAATGATGTTATGATAATTTATGGTGATGCAGGTACTGGTAAATCTGCTATTGCCAAAGAAATTATAGATGAGTATGTGGCTGATGAAAGTTGTTTTGTATTTGCTCTCAAAGCAGATTCTTTGGATAAAGAATCACTAGTGCGGTTGTCAAATAGTTTGGGGCTGAAAAATAGAATAGACAAAATTTTAAAGTCATGTGTACTCAATGGCTCTAATATACTATATGTCGATAGTGCAGAGCAGTTATTAGAGATAAGACATTGGGATACCGTTATCGATTTTATTAATTTAATAACCTCTGTCGGCAACTTTAAGATTGTATTTTCAACAAGAAGTTATTCCGTTCCATATATTCAAACAAGACTAAGCTCTATAACAAGCTCATTTGCATCATATAAGATTGATATTATTACACTTGAAGAGTTGTTGAATATTGCTGCAAAATATGAGTCAGTAAGAGTTTTGCAGAAAAATATTAGAATCAACAGCATTCTTAGAGTACCATTCTATCTAGATTATATAACCAGAATAGAAAGCATGAAGCTAGTGGGTGGTGATATTTCTGAAAATGATTTTAGAGAGTTATTATGGGAATATATAGTAGAAGGAAGCGATAAAAAAATCTCTTGTAATAGATCTGAAGCGTTTATGGCAATAGCTATGTTGAGAGCTAGCCAAATGCAGCCATTTGCAACGATCAACGGCATTGATGTAAATCGAGATATTTTAGACAATTTAGTTCACAATGGCTTGATAGTTAAAGAAAATAATAATGAGCGATATGCACCAGCACATGATATCCTCGAAGATTTGGCATTATGTCGTCATATAAATTCAATATATAACGATTGGCAAGCAACACAGAATACCATATCTTTTTATGAGAATATTGGCAAAGAGCCATCCATCAGACGTGCATACAGGTTGTGGGCAACTCAAAAAATGGAAACAGAGCAAGAAAACTACAAGCTATTTGTTGAGTATTCACTTAACTCAAAGATACATCAGTATTGGAAAGATGAGTTGTTGCTTGTTATCTTATGGTCCAATTTTACAAAACTGCTATTAGGAGAATATTGCTCAATGCTTATATCTGACAACGAGAAATTGTTGCGTAGATGTATATTACTAATGAAAGTTGCATGCAAAGAAACCGATGAAGTCATGATGCAATTAGCAAATTCCAAAAGTAGCAAGAAATACTTTCCTATGGAGTTTCTGAAACCATCAGGGGACATCTGGTGTATGATGGCTAAATTCATTTTCAAACACAAAGATGAATTTGATATTAAAGACAAGGTATATGTAGATTTTATTATTGATTGGAGTGGTAAGATTTGTTTTGTGGATAAGTCTTACCCAATAGAGGCTCGTGGCATAGGTTTGTTGATTGTTGAAATTTTGAATCACTACAAACAGGGAGGTTATAAGTCATATAAGCAGCAGGATCTTATATTAATTCTTTATAAGCTCTCTGGAGTCGTTTCTCTTGAGACCGAGGAGCTATTCTCTTGGGCTGTCGAACATAAAGAGTCATACTTAGGTGAAAAAATTATACCCCTAATACAAGAGAGCCAGAATTGGCAAGTCCCATGTCTATATGCACATAAGTCAGTGATAAATATTTTGAGATCTTCTTGGGTTTTTATTGAAGAGGAGCATCAAAAAGAGATTACAAAATCCAGATTCCATTTGCGAAATAAGTCGCGAGAAGAAGTGTTTGGATTCAAAGAAGAGTTAAGTATATTGAAGATGGGGGCATTGGGAACACCTATGTTCTCATTGTTAGACAATCACCCTTGGGATAGTATTAAATTTCTTGTAGAGCTACTAAATCATTCTCTCGATACGTTGTCGAAAGATGAAAATCTATCGCTGGAATTAACGTCTATTGCGATAGAGATCGAAGGATCCATGTGTAATCAGATAGGCTCTGAAAGACTCTGGTGTATGTACCGAGGAGCTACTGCTGAATGTAAGATATTAAGTGCCATTCTTATGGCATTAGAGAAAATGTTGCTTGATTATGCAAAATATTGTGACGAATATGATTGTGTTAGACAGTTTGTTGACAAAATATTTGTGTACATATTAAGTAATTGCAGGAATGTAGCATCTACTAGCGTTATAGCAAGTGTCCTAATGGCATACCCTAAGTGCTGGGGTGATAAAGTATTCTCGATTTTGAGAGTTAGAGAATTTTATCAATGGGATTTAACAAGATATTCACATGAAATCGCAGCAGAAAATTATTCTACCGATATTATTATCGCCAAAGAAAGAATAGAATCAAATTCATTACCACATAGAAAGGAAATATTAAGGGGGGTTATATTGCAGTTATCGTTTGATGAATCAAATAGACAGAAGTGTTTTGATATTATTGATAATTTTATTGCAAATGATGATAAAAGTGAAGTCAACTGGTCGATATCTTTAGAACATATGGATTTGCGCAAACAACAGCTCATTCAAGTTTCTGAAGACAAGATAATGTTGAAAACAAGCCACACCCCTGAGGTGGATGAACATATTAAAGAATTTAACAAGTTTCATTCAGATACATTTTTGAAGCCAGTTTGTCTTAGCAACTGGGTACATTCAGTCTTAAAAGGAAATGTTGATGTGGCTATTGTTGACTGGGAAAATAAATTAGACGATGTAATTAGTAGTGGTAGTAGCTTATTTAGTAGATCCGTTGAATTTGCAGGTATAGGCATCGTCTTTCTTTGGAATAACTTAAGGGCAGAACACAAAAATTGGTGTGTAAATAATATTAATGGCTTTTTTAATAACTCTTTAGGTAGTAGTGATTTATTGCCTTTGATACCATCAATGTTGGATATAGTTAAAAATGAGAAGTATATTGCTGATATAAAAATACTCATTTTAAATATCGTTATTTATTACCAACCAGAGCACATGTTAAATGGGTTTTATGCATCCCTGAGACAACATACTAATCAAGATGCCATTCTCTTCTATAAGTCCTGTATCTGGGGAGTTGCTAATTATTTAAATGAAGGTCAAATTGATAGCAGTGATTTAAAAGCTATTTTGAACAATGAATATTCTGTAATACCTGAAAATATATCTGCATCAAATATTAATAACATAATATCTACTCTTCAGATGATTCCTAATGAGCAATTGTCAGTAGATGCTGATATTTGCGCTGCCATAAACAGGGTACATGAAGTAATATGCTATGATATGCGTAATAGTAAATATGGTAATCAGCATTTAAACGTACATTCTGAATTTGCATTTTGTATAATTTACGCAAACTGTATTCTACGCATAGACAATAACCAAGATAGATTACGCATATTCAATGAGCTAATAAACAATATATATAATATTGTAAATGAAGATAAATTTAACCATAAACCTATAATAGATTATTTTGATAGAGTAATGTATGAGATGGCTGTATTGATTGGTGCAGATCCAAAATTTCACAAATATTTCTGGCAGTTATGGAGCTGTTTGTTTTCATTCTCCAGAGAAAAGAATACTAAGATTTTCATCGAATCATTGATGTTTGAGAAAATCTGTACATATCCATATGAAATAGAAAATTGGAATGGTATAAGAGGAAAAAGATTAGATGTGTCTGAATGTGTTAGGTTTGTTAATAATCCCATACTTACTATGAAATTAATAAGGTCTTGTGGTTATGACGAACTTTTACCATACTTGTTGCCTGATATTGAGAGTATTTTAATGGATAATATTTGGAAATTAACTGATTGTCAAAGTGCACTTGAAGAAATTGCGTTTAAACTATTCGCTGACAATAAGAAACGTATTCAGATTAAAACAAACAAAATATATTCTGATAGTTTTATAAGTATACTAGACCTCTTAATTAACAATGGATCTGCTAAATCATTTATAATAAGAGATGACTTTATTGCAAGATTAGCGAGGTAGTTTTCGTTTCTTGACAACGTGATAAAAGCTGCCTTGATATATAAATAAGCACTATCTAAAGCTTCAGATAGTGCTTCGACTTCATACAATTTGCCACTTTTACCATGCAGCTTGTTATCAAAGAGATGGAGTTATTAATATGATGGTGCCTTTATGAGTTGTTAATTCTTATCCGAAATTTACCACGAACTTCTCCATCTGATTCAGTTTTTGGGAAAGAGCTGCCATATCTCGATTGATAGCCGTGTCGCTGATTCTGGCGTAAATCTGAGTCGTTTTGATATTCGTATGCCCAAGTAAACGACTGATAGTTTCTATTGGGACACCATTGAGCAGACATACCTCCGAGGCGAATGTGTGACGCGAGACATGCCAGTTTTATGGAAAGTGGATAGAATAGGGAATAAGTAAGGGCTATTCGTCTTGCTGTACTTTTCTATCAATTCAATTGCTTGAAGTTGCAGAGGTAGTTTTATCAACTTGCCTGTTTTGAGTCTGGTATAAACTAACCTGCTGTCGACAATATTATCTCTGGTGAGATAAGCTATATCTACAAAGTTGATTCCACCCATATAATAGGTGAAGGCGAACAAATCAATGGGGAAGTTCATAAATTTGTTTTTTGAGCTGTACCCTATGATTCTTTTTATTTCTTCTTTGGATATGGCGCGTTTGGCTGTTTCTTGATGTAATTTAGAAACCTTGTAACTTTTGAAAGGATAATGTTCAGTCTTAGCTATATTATCTTCAATTGCCAAATTATAGATAGCTCGCAAGGTTCTAAATCTGATTCCTATTGTGTTTTCAGCAATGCCTTTCTTTCGTAACCACGTTTCATATCTTCTTAGCCAAGCCACATCAATATCTGGAAAGTAGATATCCAAATGCTTATTGAACTCCATGAGAGAATTATAGACTTGTTTGGTAGAAAGCATATATCCATGTCTGTTTTCGTCCGTAAGGCGCTGAATTTGTTCCAAAAACACATCATTCACAGTTTTTGGTTGAACTTTCTTTGTTGACTTCTCTATTAATCTATTGACTGTAAATTGTTTACGCTCTGATTTCAGTTGAACTATCTGCTCTGTGAAGTCATTTTCCTTATCTGCGATAATCTTGTTAATGTACTCTTTATTAGGGCAATTAGCCTTTGGTCTATTCTTTTTAAAATCCCAATAGACAGGATTAACAGAAACGCCTAAGCTTTGATATTTCTTTTTTCCATCTTTACAGACCCTTATCATTAAGGGATGCTCACCATTAGATAGTGTTTTCCACTTGTAACACAGTATGTTAACTGTTGTATTCATGAGAATTTCTGGTTGAACTCTTGGTTGAACTTTCAGCCTAAAACAGGCGAAAAACGAAGGATATATAAACAAAAAAGAGCTACTTTATTCAAGTAACTCTTTGATTATCAAGTGGTGCCACCAGGAATCGAACCGGGGACACAAGGATTTTCAGTCCTTTGCTCTACCAACTGAGCTATGGCACCTTCTTGTTTGCGATTGCAAAGGTAGTGAAACTTTCCGAATCTGCAAATGTTCCCGAAATAAAAAACGCTGATAAAAACCTATATGGTTTATTATCAGCGTTTAGTAAATAGAGAAAAAATGTTATTTTTTCTCTTCAAGTGGATTCCAGCCTTGGGCTTTGAGCTCAAACTCTTGTCCGTCGCGAGTGATAAGGGCATAGCCCAGTTCGGGGCGGGTGATATGTCCGATCAGCTTAACGCCTTCCATCTCCGATACCTTGCCGTGATCGGCAATAGGCACGGTGAAGAGCAGTTCGTAGTCCTCGCCGCCATTCATGGCACAGGTGGTCAGGTTCATGTTGAACTCTTCGGCCATCACTGCCGTTTGGTAGTCGATGGGAATGTGCTCTTCGTATACCCGGCAACCCACGTTGCTTTGGGTACAGATGTGCATCAGTTCCGACGACAGACCATCGGAGATATCCATCATAGACGTAGGCACGATATTTTCTGCAGCCAACTTCTCGATGATGTCTTTGCGAGCTTCGGGTTTCAACTGGCGTTCGAGCAGATACTCCTTGCCGGTAAAGTCGGGTTGAATATCCTTGTCGCCTTTCAGAACGGCTTTTTCGCGTTCGAGTAGTTGCAGACCCATATAGGCGGCACCCAGATCGCCACTTACACAGATCAGGTCGGTGTCTTTAGCCCCGTTGCGGTAGACTACTTTGTCTTTATCTGCTTCGCCGATACAGGTGATGCTGATGGCCAGCCCTGTGAGCGAAGAGGTGGTGTCGCCACCTACGATGTCTACTCCATACTGTTCGCAGGCAAAGCGTAGTCCGTCATAGAAATCGTCCATGTCTTCTATGCTGAACCGTTTCGAGATGGCTAGCGAAACGGTTATCTGCTTCGGGGTGCCGTTCATGGCATATATATCGGAGAAGTTCACCACGGCTGCTTTGTAGCCGAGATGCTTCAGCGGCACATAGGTGAGGTCGAAATGAATGCCCTCCATTAGTAAGTCCGTGCTTACCAATACCTGCTTTCCGGTGGGGTAGGAGAGGACGGCAGCATCGTCGCCCACTCCGTATTGGCTCGATTCGTTTTTCAGTTCAATCCCCTTGGTGAGGTGTTTGATTAAGCCAAACTCTCCCAGGGTTGCTATTTCTGTTCTCATATTGTTTGTTTACGCGCGGTTTATTAATTCACGCATGATGGTAGTCATTTTAGGTTGTGCAGCGTCGGCAGCCTTCTGTACCTCTTCGTGCGAAACTTCGACGATTTTGCCCTCTACGCCCAGATCGGTTACTACCGATACGCCGAATACTTTAATCTTGCAGTGGTTGGCTACGATTACTTCGGGTACGGTTGACATACCTACCGCATCGGCTCCCAAGATGTGGAACATCTTATACTCGGCCGGTGTTTCGAACGTAGGGCCTTGCGTACCCAAGTATACCCCGTGTTGTACCTTGATGCCCTTTTCGCGTGCAATCTCATCGGCTTGTGCAATCAGTGCTTTATCGTATGCCTCGCTCATATCGGGGAAGCGATCGCCGTAGAGGTTCTTTCCACGCAAAGGATGTTCGGGGAAGTAGTTGATGTGATCGGTGATAATCATCAAGTCGCCTATCTCGAAATCGGGATGGGTGCCTCCGCTTGCATTCGATACAAAGAGTGTTTTGATGCCCAACTCTTTCATCACCCGCACAGGGAATGTTACTTCCTGCATCGAATAGCCTTCGTAATAATGAAAGCGACCTTGCATGGCCATGATATCTTTATTGCCGAGCTTGCCGAAAATCAGCTTGCCGCTATGTCCTTCGACTGTCGACAAGGGGAAGTTCGGAATTTCCTCATACTTAATCTCATACTTCTCGGTAATCTCATTGGCCAAACTGCCTAGTCCTGTACCCAGGATGATGGCGGTTTCAGGACTTGTGTGCATCTTTCCTTTCAGGAAGGAGGCTGTTTCTTGGATTTTCTGTAACATAGTTAATGATGTATTGGTTGAAATTATGTTGTTGATTTTGTAATATCTCTACTTCAATGGGCAGCGCATAGATGTATGGCTTCAGCGCATCGTCCAATGCGGGATGCCCAATCAGCCGTGTGGCGTCCTTTTCGGTGGTGATGATTAGTTTTCGATCTCCCTTGAGTTGATGGAACCGTTCGCGAATCAGTTGCATGTCTTGTTTATCAAACGAATGATGGTCGTCAAAAGCCAGCAAGTCGATGTGTTGGGTGTGGGTTTCGATCTGTGCCATGATCGTAGCAGGTGATGCGATACCTGTTAGCAGCAACACTTGTTCGTCGGTTTGTAGTGAAGACAGCTTACGCACTTGCGGTTTGGGCGAAGGTACTTCCGGGAAAATTCGTTCCAGACTTCCATAGCGGAAGCATGAGAAGAACAACTGTTGGTAAGGAAACAGATTAAGTTCTTTGGTTATGATGTTATAGTCGATAGGCTTTAAATCGTGTGGACACTTGGTGACGATTACGATCTGTGCTCGCTTCTTTCCGTCGATCGACTCTCGCAACCGACCTGCCGGCAGGAGTGCATCGTTGCTGAAGAGGCGGTGATAATCGGTCAACAGAATAGTAAGTCCCGCTTTTACGTAGCGGTGCTGAAAAGCATCATCGAGCAAAACAACGCCTACCTTCGGATCGTTCAATTCTAGCAACTGCTCTATACCGTGACAGCGATTCTCATCGACTGCTACCCGGATATCGGCAAATTTGGCATGAATCTGATACGGCTCGTCTCCAATCTCGCTTGCATTGCTTTGAGGAGTAGCGAGTCTGTATCCTTTGGTTTTTCTTTTATACCCACGGCTTAAAACCGCTACTTGGTGGTTCTTATGGAGTAGTTTTATGAGATATTCGGTATGGGGGGTCTTGCCCGTTCCGCCTACGGCAAGGTTGCCGATGCAAATAACAGGAACGTCAAAACTCTTCGACCGGAGATACCCCCAGTCGAAGAGTTTGTTTCGGAAGGCTACCCCGGCTCCGTATAAGAGCGAAATGGGGTAGAGTTCTTTGTGTATCTTGATAACGTTTTCCTCCATGCAGTGCGGGGTTACTTAATATTCAACTCGAAAGGTAGACGTGCCTGTATCATGGCGCGCTCTTCGATATTCTTTAAAAAGCTAAAATCCTTGTAATACGATCCGAGCTTGCTGTTGAGTAGTTTAGACTCTACATAATTAGCCGATTGCGTGCTGAGCAGCGAAGTCAAAAAGTCTTCCTTGTCGGGATACGAAACTACCGAATAGCCCTCGATGGCAGCTTTCTTCACCGCAATATCCAGTGCTTTGTCTATACCACCAAGTTCGTCGACTAATCCCAATTGTTTAGCTGCTTCGCCGGTCCATACTCGTCCTTCAGCTACTTTCTCAATGGCTTCTTTGCTCATGTGGCGTCCTTCTGCACAACGGTTTACGAACAAATCATATCCCCGTGCCACCATCATCTGCATCAATGCTTGTTCGTCCGTGTTAAGCGGGCGCATGATGTTACCGAAGTCAGAGAATTGGTTGGTCTTCACCACATCATACGTGATGCCTATTTTGTCGGCCAGCCCTTTGGCATTTGGAAACATGCCGAAGATTCCGATCGAACCGGTCAGCGTGGTTGGTTCGGCTACAATCGTATCGGCTATGCTCGAGATGTAGTAGCCGCCCGATGCGGCATATCCACCCATCGATACGATAACTGGTTTCTTGCTTTTGAGTTCTTTCACGGCATGCCATATCTGTTCAGAGGCAAAGGCACTTCCGCCCGGCGAGTTTACGCGTAGTACAACGGCCTTCACATCGTCGTCCTCTTTGAGTTTGCGTAGGTCGCGAATCACCTTACTACCTACAATACCCTCTTCAGAGACCGAAGAGATAGGTTGATCAGTGATCTCGCCCGATGCATAATACACCGCTACGATGTTGCCACTCTTATCTTTGGGTACGTTCTTCTTCACGCCCATCATATCGGTAAGCCCCAGTATTGGCAGGCGGTCGTCTTCCTCTACCTTGACCAGTGTTTTAAGGTAGTCGCGCACATTGTTTTTATAGATCAATGTGTCTACCAGGCCACTGTTTAAGCTTGTCTCTGCCGGATAAAACATCAGCATGCGATCGGCGTACGCGTTGAGTGAGTCGGGGGTAATCTTGCGCGAGGTCGATACTCCGTCTACAATTTGTCCCCAGATAGACCCGATGAATGCTGTTACTTGCTCGCGGTTAGCAGGGCTCATCTCGGTCGAGATAAATGGCTCTACGGCCGATTTGTATGTGCCTACCTTGAATACTTGCATCTCGATACCCAACTTATCGAGCAAATTCTTATAGAATATGGGAGATGAAGCAATTCCTCGCCACTCTACCATACCTTCCGGGTTCAGCATCACCTTGTCGGCCACGCTCGAAAGGTAATACAGTCCTTGTGTATAGGTGTCGGCATAAGCCACAATGAACTTTCCACTCTCTTTAAAATCGACCAATGCAGTGCGAATGGCTTGGAGCGAAGCATACGAGGTACCCAGCGAGGTGGCTTGTATGTAGATTCCTTTGATGTTATCGTTCTCTTTGGCTTTCTTGATCGAAGCCATGATGTCGTCTAGTCCATATACGTTCGTCTCATCCCCCGATAGCTTGGATAAGAGTTGTTCCAGTTCTCCTTGGCTCCGTTCCATGAGCGTACCATTGAGATCGAGCATCATTACCGAGTTCTTTTTAACGATCGTTTCGGTATCTGCCGACGATACGATGCCGAAAACCGTTACGATTCCGATAATAAACAAAACAATACTTGACAGTATAATACCGGTTACTGTGGCAAGGGTGAATTTAAAGAAATCTTTCATTGTCATTTTGTTTTTGAGGAGTCAGCTCCGTTAAAGCTAACAAAGATAAATAATAGAGTTCATATTTATCTCATAAGTCGCATTGTTTTTTATTTTGTCACAACTTTCCCTGTGATTTTTTCTAAAAGTTAAACGTATCGGGCCACAGCTTTCCATCGCCGTAACCCATATTTACAGCTTGTATCAATGTACCATCGGTAGCATAGAACAATTGATACTTAATATCCATGTTCTGTTGTCCCACCTCAATGACGATTACTGTGGGTCGTTTCGGGAAGGTAGCTTGGGTTACATCTTCTACTTGTCCGGCTGCATACTCGCCCATGGCGAATGCATTATACACCGTAGGGGATAACGTGTCGGTCGATTCCAGATCGGTTAGTGTCATTATCCAATTTGCGTTGGCGTCGAGCCACACGTCGGTTTCGTATCCGTTCGTTATGAAGTCGGCTACGTAATAGTTGTTTTCGCGGCTCCATGCTATATCCGTAGCTTCCGGATACATGGTTTTGAGTGCTGCCTGCACTTTGGCAGGTGCATAGCCTGCCAGGGCGGAAAGCGGCATGCACAATGCCATTGCCCATAAGAGTGTTCTAAGCTTTTTCATGATTGTTGCTTTTTGAGGTTTTTGTTTACTAACAATCCGGCTCGTTTTTTGTTTCTCTTTAGGCGGATATAACTGCTTTTAGGGGATGCAAACAAAGCAAGCTTCTGCTTGCTTCTCTTATCAAATGAGGTGCTCTTTGTATACAAAAAATAGCGACCTTCACACTTGGGGGGCTGTTGTTCCCGAAATCTATCACATTTAAGGATACGATAGAGATTGTTGTGGGCAAAGGATGTGATTTGGACAAGGCCTTTTGCGCATTGTTTTGCTGTCAGTGATACGCTACCTTAAATAATTTTTCTGTCGATCGCGTGGTTGCTGGGATTTGTACCCTACATTAAAGTTGCTTTATTCTATACTTGTGTACAGCCTGCTATTTAAGCGTGTATATAGTAACTACGATATTAGTCTCGATTGCAATGTGAATGGGAAAATTAAACCCGAGAGGCGGATTGAGCAATGTCTGTGTTGCAGGTGGGTGGTGAATTGCGTTAAAACTGTTCTCTGTCTCTCAAATGAAGCTTCGTTCGAGAGGTATTTGTGTTCTACATACGCGCGCGTATATATTATAATGAGTAGTTCATTTTATGCTATTTCTTACTATTTGAAATTATGTTTTATAACACAACTATCAATCAGCTTATTACAAACTAATTTCATGTTTATTCAAAATAAAAGCTAGTAAAGTTTGGCTTGTATGGGTAAAAAGCCTACTTTTGCATCCGCTTAGCAAGAGAAGCTAAGTCGTTTAGTTGACATTCTGATAAAAGCAGTAGAAAGCAAAAGAGAAAGAGTAGATTGAAATAATTCTGAAAAGATTTGGAGTTATCAAATTAAAATGTGTATCTTTGCAATTCAACTCGCAAAGAAAAAGGTCTTTTTGATTGCAATGAAAGTTGTGATAAGGAAACAAAAAAACTTCTCAAAAGTTTTGGTGTTTTAAAAATAAAGTCTTACCTTTGCATCCGCTTTTAAAACGAAGCATACTTAAAGAAGCGTTCTTTGAAAGATTTACATAAACAATACAAGTAGTACAAGAGCGAGAGACTTGTCTTTTTAGATAGGAATCT
>NZ_HG726024.1:0-215275 GCF_000499785.1 Bacteroides neonati
AAATCAAAGTAACGGCAATTGATCGCACTACTAACGAGTTCGATCTATCACAAGAGTTAGCCAATGACATTTACAACAACACGCAAGACGTTGGAGAGTTGGAACTTGCTCGTAATCTGTACAATCAAGGGGAGATTGAAGTAGACGCGGCAAAGGCTGTGATACTAAACAAGTACATCCGAAAGGATTTTAAGGCATTTATCACAGAAGCGGTTTGCCCCATGCTAGACAATATTATTAACTCTAAAAAATAACATCATGTTAGTAGAAACATCAAGAACCACAGAGGTAAGAGGAGAAGTAATCACAGATGGCTATCGCTACGAGGTAACTTATTCATTGAATGGCAAGGAGCTTACACGGATTCACTGTAATGTGAATAAGAAGGTATCGGAAGAGGTCGAGACACCGGAAGGAAAGCAGACCGTTGAAAGTCAGCAGTATGTCGGTATCATGTTCAAAGAATCGGGTAACAAGCAGATCAGCTTGCAAGAGGGCGAAGAGATCGCTCCGCACGTCGTAGTGTTTGAGCAGGTACTTTCCGAGGTATCAACGTTGTTGAATCCTGTGCCAGCTAAAACAACGAAGTAATAACCGCCACATCTTAACGGGTGTGGCAAAAACTAAAATCCATGAAAATCATTAGAAACAGAGTAATCCCTTTCCCTGGATATAAGGCTATCAACCTTTTCGGAGTTCTATTCGTCAGAGGGAACGCTAAGATTGACGAAAAGACAATTACCCATGAGAGTATTCATACGAAACAAATGAGAGAGATGCTTTATATCTTCTTCTACTTGTGGTACGTATTAGAATGGATTGTACGGCTATTCATGGAAGGTAATGCGTATCGGAATATCTCATTCGAGAGAGAAGCTTATGACAATGAGAAGGATGCGGGTTACTTAGAAAGACGTAGCTTCTTTTCGTGGGTTGAGTATCTGAGCAAGTAAACGAAAAACCGCCCGACCTATCACAGACCGGGCGGAGTTTCCACTAACTTAAATATAGCTACGTAATGAATTTATGACTAATTAATTCTTTGCAAAGATAGGGCATTGATTATCTGTACACAATCGCTTTATGTAGGTATAGTTTAAGTTTGGGTAATTATAACAAGGTATAATCGTAAATAAAGAGTAAATGGATGAAAGGAATGTGATTGGAGGTATTACTACCGCTGCATTAAGCGGTTGTATTGAGTTCTTGGAGCCGCTTCGGTGGTTCTTCTTATTGGGGTTAATTCTCATCCTTGCCGACCTACGGTTCGGGATTAGTGCGGCCAAGATTCGCAAGGAGCAGGTCCGCACGTCACGGGCTATCAGAAGAACTATAAACAAGATTATTGATTATCTGTGTTGGATTTTCACGGCCGGAGCATTGGGGGCAACGTTCGGTGTCTCTTTTGGCATCACCACATTGCCGGCACTGGTGATGCTCGTTGTATACGGCATAGAGATCAACTCTTGCTTCGCTAATTACTTTGAAGCGAAGGGGAAAAAGATCAAGGTAAATATATTCAAGTTCTTCGCTAAGAAGAGCGATATCATTGAAGTAGAAGAGGAGGAGACAAAATGAAGTACTTTACTATTGAAGAGCTTACACGCAGCAGTGTTGCTCAGACAAGGAGAATTGAGAATAAGCCGGATGCCGGTCAGCAATCGGCATTAGTTGACTTGATCGAGAATGTTCTTGACCCACTTCGGGAGAAGTTCGGAAAACCGATCTTGGTTAGCTCCGGTTTCCGTTCAAAAGACTTAAACCGCGCTGTCGGTGGTGTCGCTACCTCCCAACACATGAAAGGAGAGGCAGCCGATATCTATACCGGAACAAAGGAAGGTAACAAGGCGTTATTTGATATTATACGTAAGGAGCTGCCTTTTGACCAGGTAATTGACGAGAAAGACTTTAGCTGGGTACACGTGAGTTATAAGAAGAGTGGTAACAGGAAACAGACGCTGAAACTATGAAGAAGTATTTGATTATTGCGATAGCATTCATCGCATTGTTGGGGTGGATTAGTTCCCTGCTCAGTCAGAACCGAAAGCTACAAGCAGAAGACGAACGGAAGTCTGGGAATATCGAAACACTCATGGATAGCGTAAAGCACTACAAGGTAGCCATCAAGCATGGAGATAGCCTATTGATGGTAAACGCTGCCTCTGTATCTGCATTGAACCTCACTATTGATGAATTCAAGAGGTATCGGGCCGATGATGCGAAGCTCATCAAGGAGTTAGGAATCAAAAACAAGTATCTGGAGTCAATTACCAAGGTATCTACTGAAACCAAAGACACCATACCCAAAGAGGCTTGGAAGCCGTCGAAAGAGCTAACCGACTGCTTGGAATACTCTGACCAATGGGCAACGGTTACAGCCTGTTTCAAGGACTCTACTGTAATGTATGCTACTCGTGATAGCTTGGCTTTAGCTGTTCACAGAATACCGAAGAAACGCTTCCTTTGGTGGACGTGGGGAACGAAAGGGTATAAGGTGGAGATAGTCAACTTTAATCCGAGGTCTGAAATCAAATACAGTGAGTTTATAAAAATATACAAAAATGAATAAGAAGCGAAGAATAAAGAAACTGATTCCCCAAAAGTTTGGCGTTTCATGCGAAGGAATAATTCTATTCCCTTGCAAAATTGAGCTTGAAGGTACTGTAACGTTCGCAAAATTAGAGCAACCGAATCATGTCAATAAGAAATGATATAGGTGTGATGTTAAAGATGCTTCCAATCTTATTATTTGGTAACTGCTGGTCAATTCTACCACTTGTTGCAATACCACACAAGAGCCCTGTTTCTTTTTGCAGAACAGGGCCTCCACTTATTCCCTCGATATTAGATAGATCGCTTTCCGTATATGTTAGCTGAATTGATTTGCTATCATACGAAATGATACCTTCGGTGTTTTGAGGCGAAAATGATTCTTCTCCCATAATCCAATTAGTTGCTGTACTATGAATAACTGTTACTGGAACTGGCATAATGGGATTGTTCTCCGATAAGTATTTTGAAGTAACACAACCTGGGTATCCGTAAGATATTAGCTTGTCTCCTGTAGATGCATTCGTGGTTTCTTCCAGTGAATCTAAATCTATCGTGTTAATTCCATTAGTACATAGCACTGATGAAGAATACTCAGGCAGATTCATTAAACACATATCAATATATGGCTCATTCAAGTTGTAATATACTGGTTCCGACAATAAGAGTGCAGTTGGAATGGTAAGTGTTCTCTTAGGGTTGGGTATTACGAACTTCACATCGTGCTTGCGCATATTCATTACAACGTGCCTACAAGTAACAACGTATGCTTTGCCTTTTATCGAAATTAAGAACCCTGTCCCGTGTATTGTGAAATGACCAACTTCTTTTTGGGAGCCCATTATCACTATGTATTTCTCTATATTGTGTATCATATTCAATTCTTGTTAATGTGCAAAGATAAATATTGTTATTTGATGGCTGGTGTATAGGTGGAGAAATAAATAATTTCTATCGAAATTAATATGTAGAAAATGATATAGCATGCTTCGTTATATATTTGACCACAAAAGTAAACATAAATAGATTATATAGTCTAAAAATATCACTTTTGCAAAAAGTAAGTCTATGGTTGATAGTATAAGTGCCACCCATATACGTAGCTTTTCTGGTAATAAGGAGACGCTTTTATAAAGTTGTCGGACAACTCTGTGGTTGATAGCATAACATTAAAATTATAGGATATGAACGAACTTATCAAAATTACTGAGAGAGATGGACAGAAAGCTGTAAGTGCAAGGGAGCTTCATTTTTTCCTTGAAAGCAAACAAGACTTTTCAACATGGATGAAAAACCGTATTGAAAAATATGGATTGATTGAAAAAGTGGACTTTGAAGTTTTCCACAATTTTATGGAAAACCCAAAAGGTGGTAGACCACTAACTGAATACGCATTGACCGTTGATACCGCCAAGGAACTCTCAATGGTCGAGGGCAATGACAAGGGCAAACAAGCTCGGAAGTACTTTATTAAGATGGAAGAGATAGCAAGGAAAGGTGCTTTGGCTGTCCCCGACTTTTCTAATCCGGCAGAAGCTGCCCGAGCATGGGCAGACGAATATGAAAGGAGAACAAAAGCAAACCTTCTTCTCGAAGAAAAATCAAAGCAGCTTGATGAATCGAAAGAATGGTTCTCTATAAAAAGATGGGCAAAAGATCACAGGTTAAACTGGAGGAGTATAAATTGGAGAAAAATGAAAGCTATCTCTAGCGAACTGGGATACCAAGTTAAGAAGATCTTTGATGCAAACTATGGAGAAGTGAATATTTATCATAAGGATGTATTTGAGGTGTATTTCTCACATTAAGTTTCTCATATCTTTCGCCCCGTCTACCAACGGGGCTTTCTTCTGTCCTGCTCCTTTCGAGAGTGGGGCTTTTTTCTTTTCTGAAGAACGTGAAAATGGTTTAGGGAAAAATTCCCCTAAAATTGATAATCAAGTAGTTGAGAAGTCTAAAGTGAAAGGGAAAGTGGGCTTTGGATTTATTCAATGAAATAACTCAGAAAAGGAATATCCGAACTAAATGTAGATTATAATAGCTTAAAGCGTTTTGCCCAATTCAGAATAAATAGTACCTTCTCATTGTAGAAGTTTGTTTAATGCAAACGGGCTCTGCTCCTTGGGGAGTGGGGCCTTTATTCTTTCATCGTCGAAAATGCAGGTGAATCCCCTTTGATTTCTTCCGAAACGGGAATTCCCGTAACGGACTCGTTTAATGTTTTAGTCGCCATCCCGGACGCAAATCCCATCACATAGCCCATCTTGTACCCCCTCTAAGCAGTGTCGCCAAAATACCGGCTCCCTGGAGTAATTCCCCTGTGGTAACACATCCGTTTTGTTCCAATATGCCGATGTGAAATGATGTGGTATATCGTGTTAATTTTTGTATCCATAGCAAATAACTGACTATTCCACTACTTTAGATAGATAAAAACCCTGTTTTGCATCCAAAAATTGACTAATCGATAGAGCAGGGTTAATGGATTGCTTGCTTAATGGAAAATATGAAGGCTACTGTATAGTGCAGTAGCCTTCTTTTGTATTACAGTTTGTATTGGTTGATATAATCGATAACCTTTCTGTTTGCTTCATCTATTTTAGCGATATTGAAGTCGATGTATATAGAGGTGACCTGACTCCCTATTTCATGGCCAAGAGCGGCTGATATCGTTTCTTTGGGAACATCGAGCAAGGCAGCTATTGTTGCCCAAGTGTGGCGTGCCCAATAGGATGTTATTTCAGGGAAAAGTGGCTCTCTTATTTTTTTACCCCCTAATCCTTTTCTTTCGAAATCGCCCAGCTTTTGAAGGCCTCTACTTAAAGCAACCATATAATTTCTATAATTACCGTTGGTTTGCTCCATTACTTTTAATAGGTAATCATCCCCTTTATACCTGTTTATTATTTCTTCGGCTTCAGGCTCTACTTTTATAGAATACAGCCTTCCTGTTTTTTCTCGTTTATACTCTATACGCCCGTCTCTGATTTTTTTTACGTTAAATAAGTCTATACCGTTAATACCTATCAAATAGAACATAAGCATAAATATGTCTTGATATTCTTTTTGATATTCTTCTCCTGAAAAGTCACGAAGCAAAACGAGTTGATCCGGCTTGAGTGAACGCTTTCGTGTTTCCTCTTTTTTTATAGAGAATTTGCGAAACGGATATAGCTCTGTTTCTTCGTTATCTATTGCATAGTTGAATACAGCCCGAATATTTCGTAAATGGATAGATCTGGTATTGACCTTCATCCCAGAATCACCCATCCATTTTTCAAACGATTCCAACCATTTTTTTGTCATTGTATCAAACGCACAACTCGCATCAAATGCCATTATCTTGTTTTTTGTGCCGGTATAGGATTCAATAGTGTTCTTTTTGCTCTTAGTGGCGATAAACTCGTCTATGTAACTAATGAAGTTCCTTTCGTTATTAGAGTTGTTCTTTAGTAGCCTTTCAATTTGCTCTTTCAGGGCTTTATCACCTATTCCTTTAAGTTTCCCGGATTCATCCAAACCAAGGATGCATTTTTCAACTTTGTTTATCAAAGATCTAACAGCTACATTTTTGGTTTTATAGTTTTGCTCAAGTTTATTGTATTCGCTGCCGGTCCATGTATTAGGGGTTGCAGAATATTCAGTTCCGATTAGAATCTGACCATTGTGTCTAATGTTTAGTTTGATGGGGAACTTACCATCTTTTTTGGGTCGCCTAGTGTCTAGGTAGAAATTAACTGTTGCCATAGCTTTAGTGTTTAATGCAAATACAGGTGAAAATTTGCATTTGATTTGCATTACAAAGATAATCAATAACCACCACAAACCATCTAAAGCGGTATTAAAAATATTAAGTCACATAAAAAAAGCAGCTACATTTGATTGTAACTGCTTGATTATTAATCTGTAGTGGGTACGAGAATCGAACTCGTATTACGTGCGTGAGAGGCACGTGTCCTAACCGTTAGACGAACCCACCGAAGTTAGATTTAAAAAGAGCTAAGCATTTCACTTAGCTCTTTTTTATGAGAAATCAGCGGAAGCTGGGGGATTCGAACCCCCGGTACCCTTGCGAGTACGTCAGTTTAGCAAACTGGTGGTTTCAGCCACTCACCCAAACTTCCTTGCGACCTGCATTATCTCTCAAATGCGATGCAAATATAGGGTGAACTTTTGAACTATGCAAATCTTTCCGCAAGATTTTTTTGAACTATTTTCTCGTATAATGCTTAACCATCTATGTTCCAAATAATAAACGGTAAAAGTTTTTTTTACTGTTGTTGCTTAGGGTAAAGAGGGTTGCCTGTTTCGTCAACATCGGTCCATGACATTACATTCACATCAGAGAAAGAAACGGAACTTGTGCCGATCACAGCACTGAATCGATAGGAGTCTCCGGACTTAAGTTCCCCATTGGGAATGGGAACGTCTACACTATAAGTACGAGCAACTGTTTCGTTATTGACCAATACGTTGAGTACAAGTTTCATCGGAGTGGTAGTGCTTAAGGGAAGCATAATGTATTGTGCTAAAGTTCCGTTAATACCCATTTGAACCGGTGCTGCATAGCTATTGGCCGGCGTGATAGTTCCATTACTCAAATTCATTGTTGCACCAGGAGCAGAAGGGGTAATTGTTGCTGAAACCAGTTGGTTTAATTTTAAACTAGGATCGGTGGAAATCTCAAACACAACTTGTGTAGCAGAATGTAAGAAAATGATTGGTTGACTAACCTGCTCTGTATTGATATCTTGCAATTTATTATTAGCCCAAAGGTAGTCCACACCATTGACTAAGGTATGCGATATACCATTGGTAAATTGGGGAGGCGTGCTATATGAATTATTTGAAACAGCATAAAATGAATACACACCGGTTGGAAGATACATTCTATAGTCGTTGGCACCAGTTAATACGCCTGCGCTGGAGGTTACGTATAGTCCATGCTCTGCTATGTCATTCATTGAACCGATCGGCGATTTATAGGCAAAGATTAGGCTTGCTATTCCTTTCTGCATGGGCGAAAGTGAGCGAGTCAAATTGCGGCTCTCAACAGTGGCATGAAAAGTTACTAACGATGTTTTGTTGTTGCCGCTACCATTATTGTTGTCGGATGTGCCGTTATTGGGGGTATCGCCTAGGTCAATATTGATAATACTTTTGGTACATCCCGAAAAGCACAGTAGGGAAGACAAGATAATCATCCCTACATTTGTTTTTGATAAAAAGGTATTCATATTAAAATTGATTTATAATAAATGATTACCTATATACACTTCAAATGGGATTTTGTTCAGAAAAAGAGAGGGAATATACGGGCATAAAAAAAGGCTATCTATCCCAGACAGCCAATCTTTTTTGTTAACCTTAAATCTAATACTATGAAAAACACAGTGCAAAGATACGATCTTTTGAGTTATTTGCAAACACTGAAAAAATAAAAGCATCGTTTATAGCATTCTTTAATAAAAATGGTTATTCTGTTAACTGTTTTGTTGCGTTTCTTGATCTAGATCAATTACCTTTATCGTTGATTTTAAATACCTTTGCGCACCGATAAAAGAAGAGGAGTCAGCGTGGCACAAAGAATAAAACAAGAAAGTGTTAAAAGGAGGCTTGCTAAGTTGGCGGCACCTATTTTTATTGAAACATTATTGATTATGATGTTGGGGGCGGTAGACACATTGATGTTAAGTCGCCATTCGGACAATAGTGTGGCAGCCGTAGGGGTTGTCAACCAAATCATCATGCTTACCTTTTTGGTTTTTGAAGTAATCAATTTAGGCACTTCGGTGCTCTGCTCACTGTATCTGGGTGCACGCATGCAAGAGAAAGTAGTACAGGTAGTGGGCGTTTCCTTATTGGTGAATATGTTGATAGGAGGGCTGATCAGTTTGCTTCTTTATTTATTAAACACGACTATTCTTGGTTGGATGGGGCTGGGTCCCGAATTGATGACCGACGGAGCAGACTATATGCGTATTGTCGGTAGCTTTGCCTTCTTCCAAGCAATTTCGCTTACGCTTTCGGCAGCTTTGCGCAGTGCCAACAAAGCCATTTACCCGATGTTGGTAACGGTGGTGGTAAACGTGATTAATATCATTGGTAACTATTCGTTGATTTTTGGTAAATTCGGTTTTCCCGAGCTGGGAGTAGAGGGAGCTGCTATTTCTACGGCAGTCAGTCGTGGTGTAGCTATGGTGCTTCTTTTTATTATTTTGTTTCGCAAATATATTCCTCGTTTCCCGTTAGCCTATTTCCGTCCTTTTCCCTGGGGTGAGCTTAAGAATCTGATGCGGATAGGGTTGCCATCGGCGGGTGAGCAACTTTCGTATAGTTCATCGCAGGTGGTTCTTACGTTCTTCATCAATATGTTGGGTGTCGAGGCATTGGCTACGCGTACGTATTGTGTTAATATTATTATGTTTGTTTACCTCTTCAGTATTGCTATGGCACAAGGTGGAGCTATTTGTATCGGCCATCTGATTGGAGAGAACAAACCGCATGCCGCTTTCTTATTGGGTAAATATGTGATGAAAAAGTCGGTCATGATAACCGTTCTTCTATCTTGTTTGCTGGCTGTCTTCGGGCGTACCATATTGGGGGCATTAACCCAGAACCCCGAAATCATTCACATGGGTATGATTATACTGATGATTGATGTGGTGCTCGAAATAGGTCGTCCGATCAATATTTTTGCTACCAATGCACTAAGGGCGGCGGGTGATGTAAATTATCCTTTTTATGTAGGACTTATTGTGATGTGGAGCGTGGCAGTTGGCGGTGGCTATCTGTTTGGTATTCATTGGGGATGGGGCATTTGCGGCATGTGGGTTGCCTTCCTGCTTGACGAAAATATACGCGGTTTTATCTTCGTACGTCGCTGGTACGGGATGAAATGGATACGTAAAAGTTTTGTCCGAGGGTAAATAGTTTCTATCTTTGCAGCCTCATATTGGCACAATATTTTAAATGGAGTGGTTATCTAGTTTGTTCATAGAACATTCGGCCTTGCAGGCTGTCATTATCCTTTCGCTTATTTCAGCTATCGGATTAGGGTTGGGGAAGATTCATATTTGCGGTATATCGCTGGGTGTTACTTTTGTCTTTTTTGCCGGTATTCTGGCAGGGCACTTCGGACTCTCTATCGATCCACAGATGTTGAACTATGCCGAGAGTTTCGGGCTTATTATCTTTGTATATGCATTGGGACTGCAAGTTGGTCCCGGCTTTTTTAGTTCCTTTCGCACAGGAGGGTTTACGCTCAATATGCTTGCCATTGGTGTGGTTATGCTGGGCACACTGTTTACGGTCATAGCCAGTATATGCACCAATGTTTCACTACCCGATATGGTGGGTATTCTTTGTGGGGCCACAACCAATACACCGGCACTGGGTGCTGCTCAACAAACGCTGAAACAGATGGGACTTGAGAGCAACACACCCGCATTGGGTTGTGCTGTGGCCTATCCGTTGGGAGTGATCGGAGTGATTCTGGCTGTATTGATTATTCGTAAAACATTGGCTCGAAAGGTAAACCTCGAACTACCCGAGAAAGATGAAACGAACCAGACCTATATTGGTGCCTTTCAGGTGCATAATCCCGCTGTGTTTAATAAAAGTGTTAAGGAAATTGCTCATATGAGCCGTTCTAAATTTGTCATCTCCCGTTTATGGAGAGAGGGCAATGTGAGTATTCCTACTTCCGAAAAAGTAATCAAGGAAAATGATCGCTTGCTGGTTGTTACTGCCGAGAAGGATGCAGTGGTACTAACCATCTTGTTTGGCGAACAGGAGAATACGGACTGGAATAAAGAAGATATCGACTGGAATGCGATTGATAGTCAGCTTGTTTCGCAGCGTATCGTAATTACTCGTCCCGAGCTGAATGGTAAAAAGTTGGGTGCGTTGCGTTTGCGAAATCATTACGGCATTAACATCAGTAGAGTGTATCGTTCGGGCGTGCAGTTGCTGGCAACCTCCGAACTACGTTTGCAGTTGGGCGATCGCTTAACTGTAGTAGGAGAGGCCGCTGCCCTCCAAAATGTAGAGAAGGTTTTGGGCAATGCCGTTAAGAGTTTGAAAGAACCTAACCTGGTAGCTGTCTTTGTGGGTATTGTTCTCGGCTTGGCATTGGGTGCGATACCGCTTACAATTCCCGGTATCAGTACGCCTGTGAAATTAGGTTTGGCTGGCGGCCCTATTGTAGTCGGTATTTTGATCGGTACCTTCGGCCCTCGTCTGCATATGGTAACTTATACCACCCGCAGTGCCAACCTGATGCTTCGTGCGCTTGGGCTCTCCATGTATCTGGCGTGTTTGGGACTTGATGCAGGTACGCATTTCTTTGCAACGGTCTTTCGTCCCGAAGGGCTCCTCTGGATTGCTTTGGGAGCGGGACTGACCTTGATACCCACTCTGATTATCGGTTTTATTGCATTCAAACTGATGAAGATCGATTTTGGTACGGTATCGGGTATGTTGTGCGGAAGCATGGCCAATCCGATGGCACTCAACTATGCCAACGACACTATACCCGGAGATAATCCTTCCGTAGCTTATGCTACGGTTTATCCTCTTAGTATGTTTCTACGCGTTATTATTGCGCAGCTCCTTTTAATGTTTTTATTATGACCGAAGAACAAAGAGACACGTTTTTGAGTTCTTTATTGATAAACCTAAATATATAATGAATCCTATATCTCTTGAAGCCATTGCCGGCGACCTGCGATACTTGCAGTTATTATCCCGTAGCTTTCCTACGATTGCCGATGCCAGTACCGAAATAATTAACCTCGAAGCCATCTTGAACCTGCCCAAAGGTACAGAGCACTTTCTTACCGATATTCATGGGGAGTACGAGGCTTTTCAGCATGTGCTGAAGAATGCTTCGGGCGCAGTAAAGCGCAAAGTGAACGAAATTTTCGGCAATACGTTGCGCGAATCCGAAAAGAAAGAAATATGCACACTGATTTATTATCCCGAAGAGAAGCTACAATTGGTCAAGGCGCGCGAGAAAGACCTTGATGATTGGTACCTCATTACCCTGAACCAGTTGGTAAAAGTGTGCCAGAATGTCTCTTCCAAATACACTCGCTCTAAAGTGCGCAAATCGTTACCGGCCGAGTTCTCGTACATCATTCAGGAATTATTGCACGAGTCGACTGTAGAACCGAATAAACATGCTTACATCAACGTGGTTATCAGTACCATTATCTCGACCAAGCGTGCCGACGATTTCATCATTGCCATGTGTAACCTCATTCAGCGCCTCACCATCGACTCGCTGCACATTGTAGGCGATATCTTCGACCGTGGGCCGGGTGCACATATTATAATGGATACACTCTGCAACTATCATAACTTTGATATTCAGTGGGGCAATCATGATATTCTTTGGATGGGCGCAGCATCGGGCAATACGAGCTGTATGGCCAATGTCATCCGTATGTCGATGCGTTACGGCAATCTGGCCACTCTCGAAGATGGCTACGGTATCAACCTGTTGCCGTTGGCTACTTTCGCCATGGATACGTATGCCGATGATCCCTGTACGATCTTTGCGCCGAAGATGAACTTTGCCGATGCAACGTACAATGAGAAAACACTCCGTTTAATCATGCAGATGCACAAAGCCATTACGGTGATTCAGTTCAAGCTGGAGGCAGATATCATCAACCGTCGGCCGGAATTTAATATGGGCAACCGTAAGCTGCTCGAGAAGATTGATTTTGAGCGAGGTGTTTTTGTGTACGAAGGCAAGGAGTACGAGATGCGCGATACTTACTTCCCAACGATTGATCCTGCCGACCCGTATCGGCTCACAGAAGAGGAGCGCGAGCTAGTCGATAAGATTCAGTATTCGTTTATGAACAGTGAGAAGCTGAAGAAGCACATGCGCTGTCTGTTTACCTATGGCGGAATGTATCTGGTTTGCAACTCGAACCTGCTGTATCACGCGTCGATGCCGTTGAATGCCGATGGCAGCTTCAAGCATGTAACCATTCGGGGCAAAGAATATTGGGGCAAGAAACTGTTGGATAAGATCGATCAACTCATACGTACCGCCTATTTCGATGAGGGGGGAGAAGAGGAACAGCAATTTGCCATGGACTACATCTGGTATATGTGGTGCGGCCCCGACGCTCCTTCGTTCGATAAAGATAAGATGGCAACGTTCGAGCGTTACTTTATTGCCGACAAGTCGTTGCATAAAGAGACGAAAGGCTATTACTATACGCTACGCGATGAAGAAGAGGTTTGCGACCGGATTCTGAAAGAGTTTGAGGTAAGTGGGCTTCATACCCATATTATCAACGGACACGTGCCGGTCAAAACCATCAAAGGAGAGCAACCGATGAAAGCGGGTGGCAAACTGTTGGTAATCGATGGTGGCTTCTCGAAGGCTTACCAACCCGAAACAGGCATTGCCGGATACACGTTGGTGTATCATTCGCACGGAATGCAGTTGGTGCAACACGAACCTTTTCAGTCCGCTCAGGAGGCGATAGAGGAGGGACAGGATATTAAGTCGACCACCTTTGTTATCGAATTTAATTCGCAGCGCATGATGGTGAAAGATACGGATAAAGGACAGGAACTGGTGACTCAGATTCACGACTTAAAGAAATTGCTGGTAGCCTATCGCACCGGTTTGATTAAGGAGAAGGTGTAGTACTTCTCCTTATCCGTAATCCATCTCCTTACTCGTAATCGATCTTAAAAGAGTATAATGCCGGCTTCGACAATCAATCCCTTGTCGTATGTCCGGCTTTTTCCATATTGCTTATCGATACCGTATCCGCCTGTGGCAAAGATACCCAGCTTTTGAGTCAGCTGCATTTCGAGGTTGATGCGTCCTTGTAGGGCATACAAGCGGGCCGGAATGCCGTTGTGCTTATTGCCGAACGTCTCCATGTGCTGATAGCCCAAGTCGCCGCTAATGCTCAGTGTTTTGTATAACGGTAGCCAGAGTCCGCCCCGATAAAACACGGCTGCCGAAAACTTATCGTTAAAGTCCAGGTAGTGTGTGCCTCCACCCACAAGGGTGTAAAAGAGTTTGTTCTTGAAGCGTGCCGCTACGTTGAGCTTCGTTGCATTGCCGCCAAAGAGCATCATTTGCACTTTCGTATCCGGATTGGCATTGACAAGACCTAATTGAAGACCTTTCATGTCGTCTTTATAATAATTGACCAATCCAATTTGCAACCCCTTTGCGGAGGTTGTATAGTTTAAGAGTCCTACTTGCGCACCAGTTAGCCGATCGGCAGTGATATTGCCTAAGCCCGAAAGCTGAAGTCCCTTCATGCTGCCGCCCACTACATTGAGTAAGCCCGATGTGGTAACTCCCGTAAACGACGAGCCGGCAATGTTTGCTAATCCGGCTATCTGCACCCCTATGCCCTGATTGCCGGATATATTTACGAGTCCGCTGGCCATTACCCCACATAGATGATCGCCTGCAATGTTGGTCAGCCCCGATACTAGTACGCCTTGTGCTTGATGCCCGGCAATATTGACCAAGCCCGTAGCCGAAAGCCCTGCCATATTATTGCCGTTGATGTTGCTGATACCCGAAATCTGTACTCCCCGCATGCTTCTACCTACCAAGTTGCTGATGGCAGATAGTTGCACACCATTCATATCTTGATGTACCACTCCGGGCAGTAAGTTGATGCTTACGCCATTCAACCGATTCATGGTAGACTGAAAACCGATATTGAAATACGTGGTTTGCAGGCTGTCGATCGGTTGTGTCGCTATTTTCTTCCAAAGAGAGAGGTTGATGCCTGCACTCTTGTTCTGGGCTGATAAGCCAACGGCAGCCACAATGAGGGCTGCCGTTATCCATAATTTTTTCATTATCCTTTTGCTTCTTGATATAAGAAACGCTTGATACTCTTCTTCGGAGTCTTTTCGAACTCTTCGGGATAGATCTTCATTTTTGAAATCTGGCAATAAGCCGGCAGCATGGCATTGAGCGTTATGCGATTCTCTTCCATGACTCCTTCCATATCTTCGTGCTTAAGCCCTTGGGCAAAGGCTTCGTCGAAGTCGGGATACACCAGTCCGACGAGTTTGTCGTTCTGTTGTACGATAATGCTTTCGGCCACATAAGGAAGGTTGTTCAACTTATCCTCAATCTCTTCGGGATAGATGTTCTGTCCGCTTGCACTGAGCAACATATTTTTGCTACGGCCTTTGATTGTGACATTGCCTTCGGCATCCATCAAAGCCAAATCGCCTGTGTGCAACCATCCGTCTTTATCGATCACTTCCCGCGAAGCTTCTTCGTTCTTATAATATCCTAGCATGACATTATCGCCACGGCATACAATTTCTCCTACTTGATTTTCGGGGTCGGGCGAAAGTATCTTCACCTCCATGCGTGGAGCAGGTTTTCCGCACGAACCTCCCTTAAAGGTTTTCCAGTCTTCGTAGCAGATAATCGGACCGCATTCGGTCATACCATAACCTACGGTATAAGGGAATTCGATCATGCGTAGAAATTGTTCTACCTCTTGATTGAAACCTGCACCGCCAATAATGACTGTTTCGAAGTTTCCACCAAAGGCCTGAACCATCTTCTCGCGAACACTGGCACGTATTTTATCATTGATGATGGGTACCTTCAACAGCAACTTCATGGCAGGGGTTTCCAGCTTCGGCAAAATATTCTTTTTGATAATCTTCTCGATAATCAGCGGTACGGCTACTACCAGGTTGGGTTTAACTTCATCGAATGCCTGGAAGATGATCTTCGGACTGGGCATACGGGTTAAGAAGAAAATCTGGCAACCCACAGCAAATTCATAAAGGAATTCGAAGGCAAGTCCATACATATGTGCCATGGGTAGCATGGACACAATGCGATTGCCCGGTTTTAAGTCGAGTACTTCGAAGGCAAAACGGGTATTTGACCACAAACTGCGATAGGGTAGCATGACGCCTTTTGAATAACTGGTTGTTCCGGAAGTGTAGTTGATAACCGCCAGTTCCTCGGGTTTGTCTTGATGGTAAGCGATGTGCTCCTGACGGAAATTCTTCGGAAACTTTTTGCCGAACATCTCATTCAGGTGCTCGCGTGCATGAGTTAACCTTTCACTTCGCGATACCAGCAGCGAAAAATCGGTCATCATCAAGATACCTTCGAGCAGTGGCATAGCTGCTTCGTTCAAGTTTTCCCAAACCATGTCGCCTACGAACAGCAACTTTGCTTCGGAGTGGTTGACGATGTTATGAACGTTATCTGCCTTAAATTCGTGCAGAATGGGAACGATTACCGCTCCATAAGTAAGTGTAGCGAGAAAGGTAACTCCCCAGTGAGAACTGTTACGTCCGCAAACGGCGATTTTATCTCCTTTCTGAATGCCACTTTCTTCGAAAATAATGTGGATCTTCTCTATCTTACGAGCCACGTCTTTATACTGTAGGGTAGCTCCTTTGTAATCGGTAAGAGCGTCTAGATCCCAATTGTTCTTGATACTATTTTCAATGTAAGCGATAAAACTTTGTTCCATTGTTTATGCACATTTGATATTAAATTGTGCAAATATAGTGCTTTCCAATGATTACGCAAAGTTTTTAGAGTTGAAAGTCATACATCGCCTGATATGGTAACTTTATTTCAAGAAGATTTCAGTTATATTTGGAGAAGATTTTAAGCCGTTTTAGCGTGATTGGGTAAGTCTGGGAATGAAGTAGAAAAACTTGGCGACCTTTTTGAAAAAGCCCGCGGGAAATTAAAAAAAGCTGGCGAGCTTTCTATGAAAAGCCGCCAGCTTTTTTCGAAGAACGAGTAGGTATATAACAATAGGTTATTGCTCTTGCTCGTTTCACTGTGTGCCGAGTGTTTACCGCTTTTTATAAAGAGCGTTGAGTTAACTCAAATACCAGTCGTACATACGTTGCACACCTTCTTCAATTTCTATCTGATGATGCCAGCCTAAACTGTGTAGTTTCGAAGGATCGGTCAGCTTGCGCATGGTTCCATCGGGTTTTGTGCTGTCGAAGGTGAGCGTACCTTGGTATCCTACGGTGCGTATAATCAGATTGGCCAATGCTTGAATACTGATCTCCTTGCCGGTTCCGATGTTGATGTGGCAGTTGCGTATATCTTTTGCGCCAGGCCGGTAGGTGTCTTTGAAGTCAACATGCTCCATCACAAATACGCTGGCGTCTGCCATCTCTTCGCTCCAAAGGAACTCGCGTAGTGGGGTTCCGGTGCCCCAAAGAGTCACTCCGGTTGCACTGATCCCGTATTTTTTTAAGGTAGCAAGTATTGCTTCATCAGAAGCATTGCCGTCGACTCCTTCTACCGGGCGGCGGTTCATATCCGCGCGTAAGGCTTCCCAATTGTTCTCTTTCAGACAATGGGCCAGATGTACTTTGCGTATCATGGCAGGCAGTACATGGCTTCGCTCCAAATCGAAGTTATCGTTTGGACCATATAGGTTGGTGGGCATTACTGCGATATAGTTGGTGCCATATTGCAGGTTGAAGCTTTCGCACATCTTTAATCCGGCAATCTTGGCAATGGCGTAGGGCTCATTGGTATATTCGAGCGCAGAGGTAAGAAGCACCTCTTCGTTCATCGGCTGTTCGGCATCTCGTGGATAAATACAGGTACTGCCAAGGAATAATAGCTTTTTCACGTTGTGCTTGAAGCTTTCGCCAATGACGTTTTGCTGTATCTGAAGATTCTTATAAATGAAGTCGGCACGGTAAATGCTGTTCGCCATAATACCGCCAACGAAAGCGGCTGCAAGAAATACGTATTCGGGTTGCTCTTCATCGAAGAATTGACGCACAGCAACACCGTCTAATAGATCGAGTTCGCGGTGCGAGCGTCCGATCAGGTTTGTGTATCCTTTGGCCTGCAAATTCTTCCAGATAGCAGATCCTACCAATCCGTTGTGTCCTGCAATGTATATTTTTGCTTGTTTTTCCATGATTATTCTTGTTTGTCTGACATCATTCGTTTTACCTTTTCCATGTCATGGCGTACCATGATGCGTACGAGTTCTTCGAATGGAGTTGCGCATGGATTCCAACCAAGTATTGTTTTAGCTTTGGTGGGGTTGCCCAGTAATTGCTCAACTTCGGCAGGGCGGAAGTATTTGGGATCAATCTCGACAAGAACCTTTCCGGTAGCCACATCGATTCCTTTTTCGTTTACTCCCTCGCCTTCCCAACGCAAGGTAATACCTGTCTCGGCAAAAGCCAGTGTACAGAACTCGCGTACGGTATGCATCTCGCCGGTTGCAATCACAAAGTCTTCGGGCGTATGGTGTTGCAGCATCAGCCACATACATTCTACATAATCTTTGGCATAGCCCCAGTCACGGCGGGCATCCAGGTTTCCTAAGTAAAGTTTGTCCTGCTCTGCCTGACGAATGCGTGCGGCTGCCAATGTGATTTTACGCGTAACAAATGTTTCGCCTCGGCGTTCGCTCTCGTGGTTGAACAAGATTCCGTTTACGGCAAACATATTGTAGCTTTCGCGATAGTTTTTAGTAATCCAAAAGCCATACTGTTTGGCAACACCATAGGGCGAACGAGGGTAGAAGGGAGTTGTTTCGCTTTGGGGCACTTCTTGTACCTTACCGTAAAGCTCCGAAGTAGAGGCTTGATAAATACGGGTTTTCTTCTCTAAACCTAAAATACGTACGGCTTCGAGCATACGCAATGTTCCTACGGCATCGGCTTCGGCAGTATATTCGGGTACGTCGAAACTTACCTTTACATGGCTCTGTGCAGCCAGATTATATATTTCGTCGGGTTGTACTTGCTGAATGATACGGATGAGCGAGCTTGAATCGGTCATATCACCGTAATGCAGGTTAATCGTTCTCTTCTGCTTCATGTCGCGTACCCATTCATCAAAATATAGATGTTCGATACGGCCGGTATTGAAAGAAGATGAACGGCGTAGAATACCGTGTACTTCGTAACCTTTTTGAAGAAGAAATTCGGCAAGAAATGAACCGTCTTGTCCGGTGATTCCTGAAATAAGAGCTATTTTCATACGATTATTATTAATTTAGTTTGCAAAAATAGTGCTTTATCGTTAGAGCGCAAGGTAGTGCGTCTGTTTTTTTTATTTGGACACCCCTTTTCCCATAAGCTTGTCTACAATCAGAGCGATCGCTCCGTCTCCGGTTACATTGCATGCTGTTCCGAAACTATCCATGGCGATGTAAAGAGCGATCATAAGCGCTTGTGCCGACTCGTCGAATCCAAGCATCGACTGCAAGATACCTAACGAAGCCATGATTGCCCCTCCCGGAACACCCGGAGCAGCTATCATCGTAATGCCCAACATGAAGATAAACCCGGCAAAGAGTTCGAAGCTGTGGGGCATACCCTGCATAATCATTAGCGCAAGTGCGCAGGCTACAATCTTTAAGGTACTGCCCGACAGATGGATAGTTGCACAAAGCGGAATGACAAAGCCCGCAATATCTGCCGATACACCGTTTTTCTTCGTTTGTTCGAGTGTAACGGGGATGGTAGCAGCCGATGATTGTGTGCCCAACGCCGTAAAGTAAGCAGGCAGCATTCTGACTAATAAACGAAACGGGTTGCGACGTACAAATAGGGCAGCGATAGAATATTGGAAAATCAACAAGAAAATATGAAGCAGGAAGATAACACCAATGATCTTGATGAAAACCATCAGGACATGAAAGACCTGTCCGGAGTGAGTCATATTCAGAAAGATACCGAAAATGTAGATAGGGAGCAGTGGCAAGATAACTACCCGGATCATACGTACGATGATGTCTTGAAAGTCACGTGCTACGTTTTTTAATGCATCGCTGTGAAGAGCCGCCAGGCCTAAACCAAGGGTGAAAGCCAGAATAAGGGCTGTCATTACATTCATCAAGGGAGGAATAACAATCGTGAAGAACGGAAAAACTCCTTGTGCTTCGCTCACCTCACTAAGTGCAGCACCCGGCGTGATGAGCGAAGGGAAGATGGCTGCCCCCGTCAGATAGGAGAGGAATCCCGAAAAAAGAGTTGCTCCATACGCAATGAGGGCGGTGACTAATAACATGCGTCCGGCTCCTTTGCCTATATCGGCTATGGCTACGGTAACCAACCCGACAATGATGAGTGGAATAGAGAAATTAAGGAATTCGCTAAAAATAGAATTAAATGTGATAAACAACCGAACCAACGGTGTAGGAAGCAAATTTCCAATAGCAATTCCTAAGATAATCGCTATAATAATGCGGGGCAAAAGGCCGATATGTATTTTTCTCATGGCAATAATTATAATATAGCAAAAGTAGTTCTTTTTATATAAGCTACGAACAATTGTATTACATAAATGTTATATTCATAAACGAAAATTGTAATTAGTACAACTATGACAACTCAGAATAAAACGAATATCGGTTTAATTGGTTTAGCTGTAATGGGAGAAAATTTAGCTCTCAACATGGAAAGTAAGGGATGGAGTGTTTCTGTTTATAATCGTACTGTTCCGGGAGTTGAAGAAGGAATTGTTGATCGTTTTATTAACGGCAGAGCTAAAGGCAAGAATATTCAAGGTTTCTCCGATATCGTATCTTTTGTTCAGTCCATTTCAACCCCTCGCAAAATCATGATGATGGTTCGTGCAGGCAATGCAGTCGATCAATTGATGGATCAACTGTTTCCGTTGCTCTCTCCGGGCGACATATTGATTGATGGAGGAAACTCAAATTATGAAGATACGAATCGTCGGGTAGCCTTGGCCGAATCAAAAGGATTTCTCTTTGTAGGGAGTGGCGTATCGGGTGGCGAAGAAGGTGCACTTACCGGTGCGTCGATTATGCCCGGTGGCTCGATAGCTGCCTGGCCTCAGATACAGCCTATTCTGCAAAGTATAGCTGCCAAGGCAGCAGATGGTACTCCGTGTTGCCAATGGGTAGGTCCTGCCGGATCCGGCCATTTCGTGAAGATGATACATAACGGCATTGAGTATGGCGATATGCAACTTATATCGGAAGCGTATTGGGTAATGAAAAACTTACTTGACCTGAAAAATGAAGAAATGGCTGATGTCTTTGCTTCTTGGAATGAAGGAAAGCTTCGTAGCTATCTGATTGAAATTACTGCCAATATATTGCGGCATAAAGATAAATCGGGTGGTTACTTAATTGATAAGATAGTCGATGCTGCGGGGCAAAAAGGAACCGGCAAGTGGTCGGTTATTAATGCCATGGAGCTAGGTATGCCATTGGGATTAATTGCCACGGCGGTATTTGAACGTAGCCTTTCTGCACAGAAAGAGTTGCGTGAAAAGGCGATGCGGCAATTTCCACATACCCACTCACAACCTGTTTATAATAAAAAAGAGTTGATACAACAGATCTTTTCCGCATTGTATGCCTCTAAGTTGGTCTCTTATGCTCAAGGATTTGCCGTATTGCAGCGTGCCTCCGACTCTTTTGGCTGGAATCTCGATCTATCTTCGATAGCTCGTATGTGGCGGGGGGGATGCATTATTCGCAGTATCTTTTTAAATGATATAGCCGCAGCTTTTGAAGCAACGCAAAAGCCGCAGCATCTATTATTGGCTCCTTATTTTAAAAACGAAATAAGTACCTTATTACCCGGGTGGAAAAATCTGGTGGCAGAAGCCATGCGTGAGGAGTTGCCTGTACCGGCTTTCTCGTCGGCACTCAACTATTTTTATTCATTGACTTCAGCCAATCTACCAGCCAATATGATCCAAGCACAGCGCGATTATTTTGGAGCACACACCTTCGAGAGAGTCGATGAGTTGCGTGGGCAATTCTATCATGAAAACTGGACAGGACGCGGTGGTAATACAAAATCAGGGACATATAATGTCTAATAGCAAATACAACAACACAACAAATATATGAATAAATTTTCGATAGTGATTTTCGGTGCGTCTGGCGATTTGACCAAGCGTAAACTGATGCCTGCTTTGTACTCTTTATACAAAGAAAAGCGGCTCGACGATGAGTTTGCTATATTGGGAGTAAGCCGTACGAGTTATTCTGATGATGAATACAGGGCTTATATCCTCCAAGAGCTCCAAGAGTTTATGAAAGTAGAAGAGCAAGACATCGAATTAATGCCCCGATTTGTAGCTCATCTTCATTATATATCCATGGACCCTGCTCTTGAAAGTGGCTATGCATCACTCAAAGAAAGATTATTAGAACTCTCTGATAAGAGAAACTTCAATGATTTGTTGTTTTACCTGGCTACTCCTCCATCACTTTATGGAGTCATTCCCCTTCACCTCAAATCGGTGGGACTGAATGTTGCCGGTTCTCGTATTATTGTAGAAAAACCTTTTGGCTACGATCTACAATCAGCCGAAGAACTGAACCATATATATGCTTCGGTCTTTGAAGAGCATCAGATTTATCGGATTGATCACTTTTTAGGGAAAGAGACTGCGCAGAACCTGCTCGCTTTTCGCTTTGCAAATGGTATTTTTGAGCCTCTGTGGAATCGTAATTATGTAGATTACATAGAAATTACTGCTGTAGAGAATCTTGGCATAGAAGAGCGTGGTGGCTTTTATGAAACAACCGGTGCGTTGAGGGATATGGTGCAAAACCACCTCATACAATTGGTTGCTCTTGCCGCCATGGAACCACCTACTGTATTTAATGCCGATAGCTTCCGGAACGAAGTGGTCAAGGTCTACGAATCGCTTACTCCACTAACTGAGGAAGATTTGAATGAGCATATCGTTCGTGGACAATATACCGAGAATGGTATAAAGAGGGGATATCGTCAAGAGAAGAGTGTTGCTCCTGATTCGCGGACGGAAACGTATATTGCCATGAAGCTAGGTATTAGCAATTGGCGTTGGAGCGGGGTTCCTTTTTATATCCGGACAGGAAAGCAAATGCCCACCAAGGTTACCGAGATCGTTGTGCACTTCCGCGAAACACCTCACCAAATGTTTCATTGCGCCGAAGGTACTTGTCCGCGCGCCAATAAGTTGATTCTTCGTTTGCAACCTAATGAAGGGATTGTGCTTAAGATAGGGCTTAAAGTACCTGGTACCGGTTTTGAAGTAAAACAAGTGACGATGGATTTTAGCTATGATCAGCTAGGTGGCCTACCGCCTGGAGATGCGTATGCCAGACTAATAGAGGATTGTATTCATGGAGATCCTACTCTTTTTACGCGTAGCGATGCTGTTGAGTCTTCGTGGCGTTTCTTTAATCCGATCCTTCAATATTGGAAAGATCATCCCGATACACCCTTGTTTGGTTATCCGGCAGGTACATGGGGACCTTTGGAGAGTGAAGCTATGATGCACGAGCATGGCGCCGAATGGACCAATCCATGCAAGAATCTGATAAATACAGATCAATATTGTGATTTATGAAAACTTTTATTTACCCATCGGCTATTGAAACAGCGCGTGCGCTCATTCTCCATCTGATCACTCAGATGGTCAATGCACCTGATAAAATCTTTAACATCGCTTTTAGCGGAGGAAATACACCGTTTCTGATGTATGATTTATGGGCTAATGAGTATAAAGATGCTACGCCTTGGGAGCGGATGCGAATCTATTTTGTAGACGAGCGTTGTGTTCCGCCCGAGAACTCTGAAAGTAATTATGGTGTTATGCGTTCGTTATTGTTAAGTGTAGTACCTGTCTCTTATAGTCATGTGTATCCGATTCGAGGTCAGGGAAAGCCGGAGAAAGAAGCAGAACGATACTCTAAACTTGTAGAGAGTCAGGTGCCTATGCCAAAAGAGTGGCCTGTATTTGATATTGTACTTTTAGGTGCGGGAGAGGATGGACACACTTCTTCTATTTTTCCGGGACAAGAATACTTGCTTACTTCGAGTCAGGTATATGAAGCAACGTTTAATCCTGATAACGGACAAAAGCGCATTGCGATGACAGGAGTTCCTATTTTATCTGCCTCCAAAGTTATTTTTTTGATTACCGGTAAAGCAAAAGCCAATGTAGTGGAAGAGATTTATCGTTTCGGAGATACTGGTCCCGCTTCGTATATTGCTCATCATGCTGCAAATGTAGAGCTATTCCTTGACGGATCGGCTGCCAAATTGATTTCTTAAGTTCGGCTGCTTAGCGTTCTTTCGGTTACTTTGTCTCATCAAGGAATTGCTGAAAGTTTAGTTTATAGCTCTCACTAACGGGGATGTTGGTCTTGCCAAAGACGATGTGTCCCCGTTCTAGGATAGTCTTAGATTATGTTTTTGTCGATTGGAACTCATTTGTCATAGACCAATAGGTTAAATAGGGAGAATCGGTGAAACAACTTTTTTTCAGTTTCATTTGTTAGTTTAAAGATAATACGTATATTTGAATTTATAATTATATATATTTCCTCTGCTTATGAAAAATGCATTCTTTAGCATCTGGACTTTTTATCTCGAAGGATTTCGCAATATGACGCTTGGGCGTACATTATGGCTTATCATATTAATTAAACTATTCATTATGTTTGCCATTCTTCGTGTTTTCTTCTTTCCAAATTTTCTAAGTAGTCAGCCAACAGATGCCGCTAAAGGAGAGTACGTGAGCAACGAACTGATTCAGCGGGCAACTCCGGCTACTAATTCAAAACCATGATGTTTAACTCTTAAACTACTATAATATTATGATTGAAAGTATTGACACTTCGTTAATCGACTGGTCAAGGGCCCAGTTTGCAATGACTGCCATGTATCATTGGCTTTTTGTTCCGCTTACATTGGGGTTGGCTGTGGTTATGGCCATTATGGAGACCGTATACTACAAGACCGGTAATGAGTTCTGGAAGCGTACTGCTCAGTTTTGGATGAAACTTTTTGGTATTAATTTCGCCATCGGTGTAGCTACGGGACTTATTCTTGAATTTGAGTTTGGTACCAATTGGAGCAACTATTCTTGGTTTGTTGGAGATATCTTTGGTGCTCCATTGGCTATTGAAGGCATTCTCGCTTTCTTTATGGAAGCTACTTTTATAGCCGTAATGTTTTTTGGCTGGAATAAGGTGAGTAAGCGCTTCCATTTAGTTTCTACGTGGCTTACAGGTCTGGGTGCTACTATTTCTGCTTGGTGGATTTTGGTCGCTAATGCTTGGATGCAGCATCCGGTAGGTATGCAATTTAATCCCGATACCGTACGTAATGAAATGGTCGACTTTTGGGCTGTTGCTCTATCTCCCGTTGCAGTTAATAAGTTTTTTCACACAGTGCTTAGCGGATGGGTATTGGGTGCCATATTTGTGGTCGGCGTGAGTTGTTGGTTCCTGTTGAAAAAGCGTAATACACGTTTTGCCCTTGCAAGCATTAAGATAGGTGCTGTTTTTGGGCTCGTTTCTTCGCTTCTTGTTGCTTGGACGGGCGACGGATCTGCTTATCAAGTTGCCCAAACACAGCCGATGAAGCTCGCCGCAGTTGAAGGATTATACGAAGGTCAAGAAGCTGCGGGATTGGTTGCTTTTGGTGTATTAGACCCGGCGAAAGAAAGTCATGATGACGGAAAAGAACCTTTCCTTTTTCGAGTTGAAATACCTTCGTTGCTTTCTTTATTAGCCGAGCGTCAGACCAATGCTTTTGTTCCGGGTATCCGTAATATTATTGAGGGCGGATATATGCAGAACGACGGTACTGTGGCTCTTTCTGCTGCAGAAAAAATAGAACGTGGCAAGACTGCTATTGCTGCTTTGGCCGCTTATCGCGAAGCTAAGAAAGCGGGTAATTCGGAAGATGCTCAATTGGCCTACTCTATTCTGCAAGCAAATGTGCCTTATTTCGGTTACGGATATATTAAAGATGTGAATGAGCTGGTGCCGAACGTTCCATTAAACTTCTATGCCTTCAGAGTGATGGTGCTGCTGGGAGGGTATTTTATTCTTTTCTTCTTATTCATCTCAATTGTTGTATTTAAAAAAGATTTAACTCAAATGCGGTGGTTGCATTGGGTTGCTCTATGGACCATTCCTTTCGGATATATTGCCGGACAAGCAGGATGGGTTGTTGCAGAGTGTGGACGCCAACCTTGGGCTATTCGTGATATGCTGCCTACGTCGGTTTCTATTTCTAAGCTTGATGTAGGTTCGGTTCAAACCACTTTCTTCATCTTCTTGATACTATTCACTATCATGCTGATTGCTGAAATAAGAATCATGCTTAGAGAAATCAAAAAAGGACCGGGAGAATAAGAGGCTCCTCCTCAATTATCATTTATCATTTTTAATACTAAACTGTTATGGATTATATATTATTGCAACATTATTGGTGGCTAGTCGTATCTTTATTAGGTGCCATTCTTGTGTTTTTACTTTTTGTGCAAGGAGGGAATTCTTTATTGTTTTGTCTGGGTAAGACGGAAGAGCATCGCAAAATGATGATTAATTCGACCGGTCGCAAATGGGAGTTTACTTTTACGACGTTAGTTACGTTTGGAGGTGCTTTTTTTGCTTCGTTTCCACTTTTCTATAGTACCAGTTTTGGTGGAGCCTATTGGCTTTGGATGATTATTTTATTTAGCTTCGTGCTTCAGGCTGTTAGCTATGAGTTTCAAAGTAAAGCCGGTAATTTATTAGGAAAGCGTACCTATCAAACTTTCTTGGTGATAAATGGAGTAATCGCTCCTGTTCTTCTGGGAGGGGCTGTTGCTACCTTCTTTACCGGATCTGATTTTTATATAAATAAGGGAAACATGACCGATACAATTATGCCTGTCATTAGTAGTTGGGGCAATGGATGGCATGGGCTCGATGCATTGACCAACCCTTGGAACGTAGTGCTTGGCTTGGCTGTTTTCTTTTTGTCGCGTGTACTGGGTGTATTGTATTATATTAATAGCATTGACTGCGACGAATTAATAACACGATGCCGACGCGCACTTGTACGAAATACGGTTCTCTTTCTTGTTTTCTTTCTTGCTTTTGTCATTCGCACCTTATTAACCGAAGGCTATGCAGTAAATCCGCAGACGCAAGAGGTCTATATGGAGCCTTATAAATATCTGTTGAACTTTATTCAGATGCCTGCTGTATTGGCATTATTCTTAGTGGGTGTGGTTCTTGTTCTGTTTGGTATTGGTAAGACTATCTGGAAGAGAGGCTTTGACAAAGGTATTTGGTTTGCAGGTTTAGGTACGGTATTTACCGTGCTGGCATTACTGCTTACAGCCGGTTATAATAATACGGCTTATTACCCTTCATTTACTAATTTGCAAAGCTCATTGACTTTGTCGAATAGTTGTTCGAGCCTCTTTACGCTCGAAACAATGGCCTATGTCTCCATTCTTGTTCCGTTTGTTATTGCGTATATTTTTTATGCATGGCGTAGTATTAGCAAGAAGAAGATTGATGCTAAAGAGATGAACGAAGGTGGACACGCTTATTGATTTCATCACCCGATAGAAAAAAGGCACGGAGGTATTAATCCCCGTGCCTTTTTTAATTTGAGTAATATCTCTTTTGTTTAGCTTTATTTGGCCACATTGTTGATGGGCTTTCCTGCTTTAAATGCTTGTAGGTTTTCCACTAAGATGGTCATCAGTCGTTCGCGAGCTGCTGTTGTAGCCCAAGCAATGTGGGGGGTAATGTAGCAATTGCGAGCAGTGAGCAACGGATTGTCTGCACGAGGAGGTTCGGACGAAAGCACATCGAGTCCGGCAGCGTATATTTTTTCATTATTTAATGCGTCGGCTAAGTCTTGTTCATTAATAAGCTGTCCGCGACCGGTATTAATCAAAATAGCCGATGGTTTCATTAATGCCAGTCGGCGTGCATTAACCATTTCGTATGTTTGCTCTGTGAGTGGACAGTGCAAACTAATGATATCGCACTCATGGAAAAGCTGATCGAGCTCCATCTTTTTTATTTCCGGCGGTAGTTGCAAACGAGATTTAGATGTATGTGCCCAGATTTTCATACCAAAGCCGATAGCAATACGTGCAGTGTTATATCCTGTTTGGCCTAATCCTACAATACCAATTTTCTTTCCCAATAGTTCAATAAGCGGGGTATCCCGAAAGCAAAAATCAGTACTGTTCACCCAGGCTCCTTGATGAACTTCATCCGAGTAGTGTTGCACGCGTTGCGCAATATTGAGAATGTGTGCAAACACCATTTGCCCTACAGACGGTGTGCTGTATGCAGGGATGTTTGTGACAACAATGCCTCGCTCTCGTGCTGCTTCAATATCGACCACATTATACCCGGTAGCCATTACACCAATGTATTTCAATTCGGGTAATGCTGCCATATGGGCTGCAGTGATACTTACCTTGTTTGTAAAGAGTACTTCGGCTGCTGATGCACGTTCAAGTAACTCTTCGGGGCTGGTGCGATCGTATATAATACATTCGCCCATAGCTGTTAATTGATCCCAGCTTAAATCACCGGGGTTGGTGGCATAGCCATCTAATACTACAATCTTCATTTCTATTAGTTTTTATGGTTATTTCGTATACTTCTCTCCCCATAACAGTTTCATCCATTCTGTATGCTTTTGTTCGGCAGCATTCAGTTGAGGCTTCCATATTCGTTTCGATTTTATTTCATCGGGCAAGAACTGTTGCTTCACAAAATGATTTTCGTAGTCGTGGGCATACTTATAATTATCTCCATAGCCTAATTGTTTCATTAGCTTGGTCGGGGCATTGCGTAAGTGCAACGGAACAGGTAAGTTTCCGGTTTCCCGAACCAGAGCCAACGCATCATTGATGGCGCAATAAGCCGAATTACTTTTAGGGCTCGTAGCTAAATAGATGGTTGCCTCTGCCAGTGGAATTCGCCCTTCGGGCCATCCGATCTTCATCAGTGTATCGAAACAAGCGTTGGCAATCAGCATCGCATTGGGGTTGGCTAAGCCAATGTCTTCTGCGGCCGATATAACCAATCGTCGAGCAATAAATGCAGGGTCTTCACCTCCCTCTACCATACGTGCCAACCAATAAATAGCACCATCCGGATCACTACCTCTAATCGATTTAATGAAAGCGGAGATGATATCGTAATGCATCTCTCCATCTTTGTCGTAAGCCAATGGGTTTTGTTGCAAGCGGTCGGTTACCATTGCGTCTGTGATGATCACGGTCTCTTCCGTATCCGAATCGACTACCAACTCGAGTATGTTCAACAGCTTTCGTGCATCACCTCCCGAGAATCGGAGCATGGCATTCGTCTCTTTTAATTCAATGCGTCGTTCTTTCAGTATGACGTCTGTGGTGATAGCGCGCTGCAGTAGCTCCAATAAATCATCTTGTTCAAGCGATTTAAGAACATAGAGCTGACAGCGTGATAAGAGTGGACGTATCACCTCAAAGGATGGATTCTCGGTGGTTGCACCGATCAATGTTACCGTACCGTGTTCTACTGCGCCGAGCAATGAATCTTGTTGAGATTTACTAAATCGATGAATTTCATCAATAAACAATATCGGACTAGCCGAAGCGAAGAAGCGGTTGCTTTTGGCACGGTCTATCACGTCTCTAACATCTTTTACACCTGATGTTACAGCACTCAGTGTATAAAATGGAGTTTCGAGTTTGTTGGCAATAATCTGAGCCAAGGTTGTTTTTCCCACTCCCGGAGGTCCCCAGAGGATGAAGGAGGAAATACGACCTGCGTCGATCATTTTGCGCAAGATAGCACCCGGCCCAACCAGGTGTTTTTGGCCTATATAATCATCTAATGTTTTCGGCCTGAGCCGCTCAGCTAATGGTTGCATAATGGTTCGGATTAAAACACCATTTGAATCATGAATCGTACGCCGTGCTTGTTGATACCGGGATGATCCAGGTAAGTTAAGCGGTGTACATATTCAATATGGAGTAATTTGAATATATTATAGATCCCAACACTGGCTTCCATATAAGGGATTTTTGGATCCATTACGTAGCTGGTATAACTACCATCACGCTTTGGAAAGAGAAACAGATCGGGATTATCATTCTTGAACGGATTGTTTTTATCCGTCAAGTTACCATATAATGCACGAAAGCGGAAAACCTCTCTCCATTTGAGTTTCTTAATAAGTGGAATGCGGTTAAATAGTTTTCCGTTCATATCGTAAGTCATACTCATCGATGCATAACGGTCATTGAGAAACTCCATGTTATTAATCAAGTTGAATGTTTCTCGCTGTGTTATGTATGATAAGTTAGCTGCCGGCAAAATTAATAATGGGAAAGGAACAGTATTCCATTGTGCTCCTGCATTTAGTGTTACATCGATCTTACCCCACGACGAAAGCCAGAAGCGTTTCCATACACTTATGTCTGTCAGGTTGAAGTTGTATTCTCCCCCCAGTACCCCTTTAAATCCGGCTGTATGAGTCAACGTAAAGATCGGAGCATCCAATGATACCGGTCGGCGACGTTGCTTGGTGTTGATAAATGTTTCTCCCGGTGCATAACGTAGCGTTAACCCAAGCTCTGAGGTGGTGATGCTTTTAACTATATCTTCGGCACCAGGGATGGCATACTTATTGGGACTGTTACGGATATATTGTAGATTTCCGGTAGGAGTATCCTCGCGATGGCGTGCAGAAGCAGCTACTGAGAATCCCGATGGAAGTTCCATTTCATAGGATAGTGATGCATCACGTACATATGACATTTGGTCAACAGTTGTTGTTTTCCATGCTACGAAGACGTTATCCTTATCTGTTGCCAAAAACTTATCCATCGGCGACATTACATCATAACGATAACTTGCCGTGATGAAATGTTTCGGAAACTCCCAAGGGAAATAATCACATTTGCGGAAAGAGTAGGTTGCATTGGCTTCATATTTCCACTTCTTATCCTTGAGTCCATACGCACCATATCCGCTAAAGAACCAATGCGGATTCAGTTTGGCGGTTGTCATACCGCTAAGACGGAAGCGTGTACCATCTACATAATTACTGGAAATCATTGTATTGATAGGGCCAATATCGAATTTACTCGGATGTTCTTTATTTCCCGTTTCTACATGGTTCTCGATCAATGCTTTTGCCCCGAAAATGACATATTTAAACCCGGGTATTTGCTCGATCCTGTTCATGAATACATCCATGGTACTCTCGGTCTTGGTCAATGGTACTTGCCGCACACTCGCCCAATACTCATCGCTTTTATTCAGCATATCGGCCTCCTTCACAATGTTTCCTTTCAGGCGAAACAACCGTTGCTCGATAGACTCGAATGTATAGTCGGAATATTTAGTCGTACGCTTTACTTGTAATCCCTGAATAGCTTTCATGAGTGAAAGATCGACTGTCATATCATCATCAATCAAGACCCAATTGCCATTAGGTAATTGCTCGTACTGCTGTACGATATCAAGGTTCTCCACAAAATTTACTCCGGTTTTCTTCGGCAGATTCATGGTGGCTTTTTTTACGGCATAGGTAGAATCTTTTAGTACATACAAATGGCCGGTAAATCCAAAGTCTTGAGAGTTTTGAGGTACGAATGTGAGGTGTACACAAGTATCCTTGTCTACAGTGAGTGTATCCATTAAATAATACTTATAGAATGAGATACCTCCATCGCTGATAGGGCTTACGAAGCGGCGCTGTAATAAACGGATATCGTCATCGTAGATATTGATATCAGAGAACACATCATTTAAGATTGTTCCGAGCATTTCGCCTGTCGAAAAGAATTCCTCAATACCATTTGAGTTCATTCCTTCTATAATGGTTTTCTTGCTTTCGGGTGATTTTCGGAAAATGGTTTTCGAAGATGTTTCCTGTACCGATATAGGCAAGATCATCTTATTGGTTTCGGGCGAAACCTCCACCTGATCCTTCAGAAAGGAGAACTTTTTATAAATTCCTTTCTCAAGACTTTCGGGAGTGACATCGTTGAGCGACATCTTCATCTTTTGGTACTTATTGTACTGATAATAGTCGTTCTCTTCGAGCTTTTGAGCTTTCTTATGCGCAATAACTTTGCGCATAAACTCAACGGCCGGATTGTTTTTACGCGAATATTTCTCTTTCTTTGGTTTGACTACAACCTCTTCGAGAAGTACATCGCTACTTCTTAATTGTACATTCAGCTCTTTAGTTCCGGGAGCTATTTTTACGATTTTTGTAATATAGCCCACGGATGAAAAGGTGATCTCATTCCAATTCTTACGGGTTTCAATTTGATATTCACCTTTCGCATTGGAGATACCACCGACACCCTTTCCTTCGTAAAAGACCGAGATGTACATTAAGGGTTCATGCGTCAAAGAGTCAGTAATAACTCCTCTTATCTGTGCAAAGAGTTGTGGAGCAGTGAACAGGAGAAGAAGTAAAATAATGCGTTTGCTATATAGTCGTTTCATAATGTTCATAAACAAGTGACTGCAAAGTTAGCAAATAACTCTTAAAAACGCAGATACTATAACCTTTTTTGTATTACTTTTGTCCATCTAAATACTGTCACTACCACTCTCTGCCTTAATTTTCACTGACTCAATGTGCTTGTTTGCTTTAAGTCTGGAAGCGATATCGGGTACAGATCGTTTACGATAGCAGAATCTGCACAATTCTTTCGGCAGTTCTTCCGTCCCAACGCTCCGGCAATTGTCCTTGTTTCCATTTGCCTTGCATCAGTACATCCATCGCTTTCTCTAATGCAAGAGGGTCTTCGCCTACCAATTCATTGGTTCCCATACGCCAGGTTTCTGGGTGCTCGGCATACGTGTTTAGTGTAATGCAAGGTATTCCCAAGAAGGTAGCTTCTTCGGCCACATTGCCCGAGTCGGTTATAATTGCCTTGGCTTTGTTCATCAAATACCCAAAAGCAAGATAGCTTTGCGGTGGCATGATATGGAGGTTGGGAGCTTCAATCCCCAATCCTTTAATTGCATCGCGAACATACGTATGCAAAGGGGCAACGATAGGTGTGCCGGCTGCTTTTTGAATCAATGTTTCCAAGAGTTTTCGCAAATTCTCTTTATTGCGCAACAGAGCATGTCGATTCATTGTGAATAGGATATACTCCTGCTCTTTGAGGCCCAATACCGGAAACCAAAGAGGTTTAATCAAGCGGTTGCGGTTATAACGGATTGTATCAATCAGGATGTTGCCTACATAATATACTGTTTCATTTTCCGTTCCGGTTTGATTTAGGTTGCGATTGGCTACCATGCCGGCCGTGAATAGATAGTCCGAAAGCCCATCGGTGATCATACGGTTCACCTCTTTAGGCATGTTCATATCGAATGAGCGGGTACCCGCCACCAAATGAGCAACTTTAATACCCTGCTTCTTGGCTACAATGGCACAACTCATCGTTGCTGTGAGGTCATCGACAACAAGAACCAAGTGCGTTGGGTTTTCAGTTAACTCATGTTCAAATGCCAACATGATGCCGACTGTCAGTTCGGTAGGGTTTAAACCACTAATACCCAAGTATGCATCCGGTTTCTTCATATTGAGATCGGCAAATAACGATGGGTCTAAACTGGTGTCATCTCGTTTACCTGTATATACCAAACGGTAAGAGATTCTTTTACCCTGCGCCCGTGCGGCATCGATAGCATGCGTGATGGGAGCTATTTTCATAAAGTTGGGGCGTGCCCCAGCAACAATAGTTATTTTCATATTCGCTCTTCAAATCTATTTTCAATAAACAAAAGTACGCTTTCTTGCGGAATTATTTGTTTCTTTGCAGGCAAAAAACGAAGATAATGCCAACATTCTTTCAAATTCCAACATTTATCCAGATTCTGGAGTTTATCGGTACATTTGCTTTTGCTATTAGTGGTATTCGTTTAGCTTCCGCTAAACAGTTCGATTGGTTCGGCGCCTATGTGGCCGGTGTGGCCGTAGCTATCGGTGGTGGTACCATTCGCGATTTATTATTAGGAGTTACTCCTTTCTGGATGACCAATCCAATTTACTTAATTTGTTCCGGATTAGCGTTGTTATGGGTTATTCTTTTTCGGAAACACCTCATCCACATGCACAATACCTTTTTCCTGTTCGATAGTATCGGACTGGCTCTTTTTACGGTAGTAGGGCTCAGTAAGACAATCGATCTTGAATATCCTTTCTGGGTAGCCATTATTATGGGTACTATGACAGGTGCTGCAGGCGGCGTCATCCGTGACGTATTTATAAACGAAATTCCGCTTATCTTTCGCAAAGAGATTTACGCCATGGCCTGTGTCATTGGTGGTCTCATCTATTGGTTACTGTATCGTTTGGGGCTCGATTCTTCACTGATACAAATAATCAGTGGATGCAGTATCTTTCTGGTTCGTGCCCTGGCAGTTAAGTACCAAATTTGCCTACCTATCTTAAAGGGGGAGGATTAACTCCCCTGAGAAGCTGATCGATTGTCGTTGTTGCATCGATACATCAATCGCAGCCGTCCCATTTGGAAAGATTTGAATGAAAAAGTCAAATCTATCCTCTTTACTTCGGGTAATGAATGTTATCTTTATGGCTTTGTTTTTTTTCGTTTCCATCTTATAGGTTTCAAGCGGTGCATTGAATCTTAGTCCATCACCACCTCCATACGGGATGCTATATGCACGTCCGTAATAAGGCAAATTCGAAAAGACCGAATCATTTCTCAACTCAAGAGAGTAGGAGGGAGACAGTTGCACCGATCGCCCGCCTTGCGGATAAGCTCTCGAAACATCAATCTTAAAATTTCCCGATTCGACTACCTCTTTTACAGCTTTCTCTTTTTCTTCTTTCTTCTCTTTTTTGCTTTGCGCATAAAGAGCGGATACACTTACTACTAAGCTCAGTAGCAATAGAAATAATCTTTTATTTGTTTTCATTGCCAATAGGTTTATTATAAAATAACACGCCAGCTACCTTAAAGTACAGATAGCTGGCATATTATTTAATAAAAATTATTATGTTTTCTTTAAAACATAGCATCCTTCGTGTTAAACAGCTTCTTTTCGGTCAACTTTACTACTTTCCCGAATTTTCCAAGTTGTTCTAAACTAATCTCTTTCGGATTTCCCATAATTCCGATAGCTATTGGTCTTCCTTTGATGTTCTCTTCGTAATACTTCACGATATCTTCGAAGGTCAATGCATCGATTTTAGGAACATTTTCAATTGATGGGTCTTGCGTATAACCTCTTCGTTTACACATTTCAACATAAGCTGCTTTGTCTCTGAAGTCGGGTTGCGTGGTTAGAGCTTCTTGGCGTAAATAGCTTTTAATGTTATCCATACGATCCGGATTTTTAGGCATATTGTTTAGCAAATCCATGTACACAGTCAGTGCTTCGACCGCTTTGTCATTTTGTGTACCGATTTGTCCGCTGAAATATGTTGGAAACCCTGGAAGTACAGGTGTTCTAACCACACCATAGGCAGTATATACCATTGATCGTTTTTCGCGAAGTTCGCTCAAAACCAATCCGTTAAAACTTCCTGAGAAGTATTGATAAAAGGCATCGCGTAATACGTCATCTTTTTTATCGAAGTTAGTGGTAGGCATGTAGAAGAATAGTTGTGCCTGCTCTACATCCGAGTTAGGCAAGAAGTAAATTGTATTCTCTTTCACAGCTGCCATCTGTTTAACTTGTGGCGAATTGCTTTCTTTTTCATTGGCTACTAGTGGTAGATTCTTACTGAGAACCTCAAATACATTTTCCATTGGCAATGTACCTGTATAGTATATTTGAGCTTCATAATTTGAAGCACGGTTTATGTCTCCTGTCAGTTCAGAAATCTTAAGTTCGATGATCTGCTTATCGGTTAGCTCATCAATATAGTTTGATTTGTCTTGGTAGAAGAGATATTGATTCAAAGCGTCTGCTAATATTTGGACGTTTTCTTTACGCTGCTGACGTTCACCGAGTAGCGAACCCTTGATTCGTGCCAATTGTTTATCATCTAATTTGGGCATTAAAATTTGTCTTGAAAGCAGTTGGCAAGCAGCCTGCAGATTTTCTTCATAACCCCGCATGGTAATATAAAGATAGTCGTCGGTGGCAAACACTTCACATGTTGCATTCAATTTGCTTAATTCTTTTTTTAGATCCTGTGGTTCGTACGATCCCATGACGCCAGCATTGTTCATTAGGTTGGCAGCAATATTTAATTGGGGAAACTCACGTTGACCTACACCATATTTTAATGTCAGATTAAATACATTATTCTCCGAGTTAGGAGTATAGAAGAACTGTGATCGTTCATTGATTTTCTTACTTTTTACATCAGCAAAATTCAAGAATGTTTCATCGACTTTGCCAATAGGCATTGTTTTGAATTGCTGCGAATAGAGCGATTGCTTTCCCACAGGAGGTTCTACCGGTTTATAACCAGGCTTTTTAATTTTTTCCTTTTTATCTAGCTTCCCTTTTTCGATAAAGATGGCTAGATAATCATTATTCAGGTATTGCTTGGCTACTCGTTTTATATCATCGATAGTCACACCCATTACCTCATCTTTGTAATTGAGAACTTTGTTTAGGTCCTGTTCATTGACGAATGCCTCTAACAAGGTTTCTCCTTTTCGTTCGTTCGATTCCATCATCAGGTCGAAGTCACGGCACATATTTGCTTTGATCGCATTGATCACCCAGTCTTCAATATTTCCGTTAGCAATTTGCTCAATGGCTTTCAGTGCCTTTTTTTCGGCAGTCTTAGTTGACTCGAACCGACGTTGGTTCTCATCGTAGAGCGGAATACAGCTAATGATGCAACGTCCCTGCTCCCGCATAAAGGCCGGGTATGCATATCCCTGTGTCAACTCACCATCTATTGTCAATTTGTCAAGCACGCCGGTTCGGTTGTTGTTACTTAATAAAGAAAGAGCAATCTCCAATGCCTTCTTATCCGGGTGCCCGGCAGGTACACCTTGATAAACAAGGTTTATTGATGGGTAGTTTCCTATCTTGGCCGTATACTGTGTACGCCCTTTGATCTCCAAATTTGGATATTTAATACGATCGGGGGTGGGCTTGTTTGCTAAACGCCCGAATGTACCTGCTATGCGTCCGCTGATTTGGTTGGCATTGATGTTTCCAACTAAAATTAAAACCATATTCTCAGGTGTGTACCAATCCTCGTAAAATTGGATAAGTTTACTTAAACGCGGATTCTTCAAGTGGTCGGGTAGACCAATAATAGAACGGGAGTAGGGATGCCCCTCGAAGGCTTTCCCCATAATGAAATCATTCTGTATACGTCCGGGGTTGTCTTTCGATCGATTGAACTCTTCATATACGGTTTCTAGTTCTGTTTGAAATGTCCTGAATACAGGATGCATGAAACGCTGTGATGAGATTTCGAGCCACTTATTAATTTGATAAGGCGGGAATGAATTATGGTAAAAGGTCAAGTCGTAACCTGTTCCGGCATTAACTCCTTTGCCTCCCATGCTCTCCATCAGATTCGAGAATTCGCTCGAAACACTTATCTTTCCCGCTTGAACCGTCAGGTCATTAATCTCTTTGGCAATGGCCTCTTTCTTCCCTGGATCGGTCTCTTCGGCCATTTCATCGTATTTGGTGATGATCTGTTTATACAACGGCTCTTCGGTAGCCCAATCAAGTGCTCCAATCTTATCAGTACCTTTAAACATAACATGCTCTAAATAATGAGCTAGTCCGGTATACGATGCAGGATCATTTACTGCTCCGGTTCGTACTCCGACAATGCCGAATACGTCCGACTTTGTGTTGTCTTCCCATATATATACTGAAAGACCGTTTTTTAATTTGAATGCTTTAAGGCCTTGTCCAAAAGAGGGAAGCGCCAGGGCACTCATAATTAAAAGAGTAAATAACTTAAGTAGTTTCATAGATTAAAAAATAAATAAAGCTTTTTTTGTTTGTTAGTAGATAAAAAGAGTTAGAAATCACAAAATATACTATACTTTTATTCAAAAAAACACCTTTAAATTATCAAAAACCACCCTAAAACTATCATATGATAGTTTGTACCCTGAAGAAAAGTGAAATTTCCCCTATCTTACTTTAAAAAAACGCCTAAACTTGCAACATCGAGAAAGAAACGAATATTAACCGTTAAAACCATTAGGTATGAAAAGTTTAAGCTTTAGAAAGGATTTAATCGGAGTACAAGAGGAGTTACTGCGTTTTGCTTACAAATTAACTGCTAACCGCGAGGAAGCAAATGATTTACTTCAGGAAGCGTCGCTTAAGGCGTTAGATAATGAAGAAAAGTACATTCCCGATACTAACTTCAAAGGATGGATGTATACGATTATGCGTAACATCTTTATTAATAACTATCGCAAAGTTATCCGTGATCAAACTTATGTAGATCAGACCGACAATTTGTATCACCTAAGCCTGCCCCAGGATTCGGGTTTCGAAAGTACCGAAGGAGCATATGATCTAAAAGAGATGCATCGTGTTGTTAACTCACTGCCTAAAGAGTACAAAGTGCCTTTTTCGATGCATGTGTCGGGATTTAAATATCGCGAGATAGCCGAAAAACTTGACTTACCCCTTGGAACAGTAAAAAGTCGTATTTTTTTCACTAGACAGAGACTTCAAGAAGAGCTAAAGGATTTTGTTTGATGATGTTATGAACAATTGTGTAACTGACAATTGGCAATTAATAATCGAGTGTTCGAATAGAAAAAGAACGGATTATTAGTTGCCAATTGTTCGTTTTGGAATGTTGACTTTACAATATGGTATATAACCTCATTTCTATTAAGATATTTATACCTGTTTTTTGTCTTTATGTCAAATTACTCACTATATTTGTATCGTACAAGTTAACCCCAATGTGGAATCATTTTTAGATAGTTTACGGCAATGAAAAAGGAAATTAAATTTAGTCTCGTTTATCGAGACATGTGGCAGTCATCCGGTAAGTATCAACCTCGTATCGATCAGTTGGTACGTATCGCTCCATTGATTGTAGAAATGGGCTGTTTTGCCCGGGTCGAAACCAATGGCGGTGCTTTTGAACAGGTCAACCTGTTGTATGGCGAAAACCCCAACAAAGCAGTGCGGGCTTTCACCAAACCTTTTAATGATGCCGGAATCAAGACACACATGCTCGACCGTGGTTTGAACGGCCTGCGTATGTATCCCGTTCCAGCAGATGTGCGAAGGTTAATGTATAAGGTAAAGCATGCACAAGGTGTTGATATCACCCGTATCTTCTGCGGATTGAACGAGGTGCGCAATATCATCCCTTCTATTCACTACGCGCTCGAGGCAGGCATGATTCCTCAAGCAACCTTATGTATCACTTTTTCGCCCGTGCATACGGTCGAATATTACGCTGCTATTGCTGATCAGCTGATTGAAGCAGGAGCACCCGAAATCTGTTTGAAAGATATGGCAGGTATCGGACGTCCGGCTATGTTGGGGAAATTAACAAAAGCGATCAAAGACAAACACCCCGAAGTGATTATTCAGTATCACGGACATAGTGGACCGGGGTTGTCGATGGCCTCTATTCTTGAAGTCTGCGAGAATGGTGCCGATATTATCGATGTGGCTATGGAACCTATCTCGTGGGGTAAGGTGCATCCGGACGTAATCTCCGTGCAAGCCATGCTGAAAGATGCTGGTTTCCAAGTAGCCGAAATAGATATGAAGGCTTACATGAAAGCCCGTGCGATGACGCAAGAGTTTATTGACGACTTCCTGGGTTACTTCATGGACCCTACCAACAAACACACCTCTTCGCTTTTGCTTAAATGTGGTTTGCCCGGTGGTATGATGGGATCGATGATGGCCGACTTGAAAGGTGTGCATGCCGGTATCAATATGATACTTCGCAGCAAAAATGAACCTGAGTTGAGTATCGATGATCTGCTTGTAATGCTCTTCGACGAAGTTGAATATGTATGGCCTAAACTGGGATATCCTCCTTTGGTAACGCCATTTAGTCAATATGTGAAGAATGTGGCATTAATGAACGTGATGTCATTGGTTAAAGGCGAAGGTCGCTGGACGATGATCGATAACAATACCTGGGGTATGATCTTGGGTAAGAGTGGTCGACTGCCCGGTGCACTCGATCCTGAAATCATTGAACTGGCCAAAGCGAACAACTTTGAGTTCACCGACGAAGATCCTCAATCGAATTATCCCGATCAATTGGATGAATTCCGCAAAGAGATGCAGGATAACGGTTGGGACGTGGGTCCTGATGAAGAAGAGCTCTTCGAGTTGGCACAACACGATCGCCAATATCGCGATTACAAATCGGGTGTTGCTAAAAAACGCTTTGAAGAAGAGTTGCAACGTGCCAAAGATGCCGAATTAAGCAATAAAGGCTTCTCATTGGAAGAGGTTAAGAAGTTTAAACGTGCCAAAGCAGAACCGATCACCGCTATGGAGAAAGGTCAAGTGGTATGGGAGATCGATGTGAAATCGCCTTCAATGGCTCCCGAAGTAGGACATATGTACCACGCTGACGATACCTTCTGTTACATTGCCACACCATGGAGTACTTACGATAAGGTACCTGCCAATTTCAAAGGACGCATTATCGAAGTATGTGCACAACAAGGTGCATTGGTTAATAAAGGAGATGTATTGGCTTACATTGAAAGAGTAGAAGAGACTGTTTGATGCTCCGACTCGATATTTAAAAAGAGCCCCGTGTGCAATAGCTGTACACGGGGTTCTTTGTAATATCGGTTATCTTTTTTTCTTTTTCGTCGGTTGCTCTTTATCTACCGGCGGAAATTTAGGAACCAGACGCATCAATCGTAGTATTTGCGACTGTCTTCTCTTTATATACTGCGAGGGGTGAGCCGAGTCGAAGCGTATTGGGTTTGGCAAGGTTGCTGCAATCAATGCGCACTCTCCCTTTGTTAGTTTGGCCGCTGTGGTACCAAACTTGTATTTTGCTGTGGCCTCTGCACCATAAATACCTTTCCCCATCTCAATGGAGTTTAAGTATACTGTCATGATTCGCTCTTTCGACCAGCAAAGCTCTATGAGAAAAGTAAAGTAAACCTCGAATCCTTTGCGCACCCACGATGATTGTGGCCAAAGGAATACGTTTTTGGCTGTTTGCTGGCTGATGGTGCTGGCTCCTCTTTTACGTTTGCGTTTTTCGTTCTCTTTCATTGCCTTTTTTATCTCGATCATGTCGAATCCGTTGTGTTCGGCAAACCGATTATCTTCCGAGGCAATAACAGCCATGGGCAGATTAGGCGATATTTTATCGAAAGAAACCCACGTGTGTTTACACGTGGGCATTTCTCCTGATACAACCTGTTGCACACTTCGAATAACCATCAGTGGCGTAACATAAACCGGTAGAAACCGATATATCAACACTGCCAATATGGATGATATAAAGAAGAAAAGTACGAGGTTGCGTATGATACGTATTATTTTAGAAACCGGCTTCCGCATTCTTAATCATTTGTTCGCTGGCGTACATAAAGATATCTACGCGTCTGTTCTGCTCGGCAGTTTGCGCCTCATTGTATTGCGAATAGCCTACTCCTTGCACTGATTTAAATTGTGCTGGAGATACACCACATGATTGCAGGTAGTTTTCAACTGCATAAGCGCGTTGGCCTGATACCTTTTGATTGGCCTCATAGGTACCTACTTTATCGGTATGACCTACGATGGCGATATCGATCGTTGGGTCACTTTTTAGAATTTTGGCAAAATCGGCAAGCGATTGCTTGGCTGTGTTGCTCAATGTCGAAGAATTGAAACCAAAAAGAATACCCGAGTTGAAGGTAACCTGTACGGCTTTCAATCCGTTAGCATCCGTTACTTCCTGCACCTGTGCACCTTCTATTTTCGCGGCTTCGGCTGCTTTTTTATCCATTTTGTGGCCGATGAGCACGCCTGCACCACCGCCTACTGCTGCACCGATCGCTGCACCAATAGCTGCACCTTTTCCTTTACCGGCAATACCACCGATAATTGCTCCCAGTGTAGCACCTGCTCCACCACCTACAACACCGCCTTTGGCTGTATTATTCATGGTACTGCAACCTCCGAAAACGATTGCTACAGAGAGAAATAAAGCCATAAATTTAATCTTTCTCATAAAGTTTCTTTTAATGAATTATAGAATTAAGAAAATATCGCTGCAAAGATAAAAAATATTCATCTATTAATTAGCTGTCTATATTCGAAAAAACAACTATGAATTCATTTTGTTGAGAGAAAGTGTTTTTTTGCGAATAATAAGAAACCACGTTAATAATATAATGCCTTTGGCAATGGTCGTTATGGAGACTGCCCACCAGATACCTTCGACTCCCATGCCCAACTGTATGAGACAGATAGCCAACGGGATGCGGATATAATTAAGCGTAATGCTGATAATGGCAGGTGGTACCGTACGCCCCAATCCGTAAAAAACTCCCTGCATGGTAATTTCGAGCATCATGAATAATTGCGAATATCCGTCGATTCGCAGAAAAACACCCCCTGCTTCGTAGGCCTCTGCTTCGGGCACAAACAAGGCAAATACCTCATTGCCGAACAGAACGAACAACAAGGTGCAGAGTGCCCCGAATATACCGGTCATCCATAGGGTGGTGTGCCAGGCTTTTATAACCCGGTCGTTGCGTCCTCCGGCATAGTTTTGGGCAATAAAAGCACTCAGGCCGGTCGAGAATCCTTGCGATGTATTCCAAGTGATACCCTCAATTTGTCCGCCCGTAGTAAAGGTCATCAGTCCAATATGTCCCCCTTGCCCGGAGGCAATGCGACACATGAACATATTAACCAGCGCAAACAAGCTGTTGAGTGCAGCCACCGGCAATCCCAGCTTTAAGATGCGTAACGTATATTTTCGTCTTAGGCGGGTGAAGAAAGGAAAACGTCCCAGCAAGGCATCGCGGCAGCGTAGCTGATAGACGAAAATACTGAATACGATGGCTTGAGATATCCACGTAGCGTAGGCTGCACCATTGGTTCCCAGTCCAAAGCCGAAGATAAACAGGGGATCGAGCATGATGTTGAGCAACAAGCCCGCCCCACTGATGTAGAAAGGTATTTTGCTTCGTCCGGCTGCGTTGTAAATGCCTGTAAAGGCAGCCGACAGAAATACGAAAGGCAAGCCGGTAGAGACAATGCGCAGGTACGCAATGGCATTGGCTGTGATGGACGCTTTGAGCTCGTACACACCAATGAGCGGGTGAGCCAGCAGAAAGAGCAATCCGCCCCAGCAGATCGAGATAATGAGTGCGATCGTGATGTTGTGCGACGAAAACTGGCGTGCATCTTCGGGCGACTGTGCACCGATTGACTGCGCCACACTTACCTCGGCACCCACTTTGTTTAATAAAGCAATCGACCCCGAGAGCCACGTCAGAATGCCCACTGCACCCACAGCAGCTACGGCTTCGCTTCCAATGCGTCCTACCCAAGCCATATCCGTGAGGCTGTATGCCATTTGAATAAATGAGGTAGCCATAATGGGCATAGCCAAATTAAATAACTGTTGTTTGATGGGGCCCTGAGTAAGGTTCTTTGTTCCTTGCATATTCTTTTTTAAAATGGGGCACAAATATACGAAAAACTGTCTGCGATTATGGTTATCTTTGCTCGATTTTTTATTCGACATCGTAACCTATGGCAACAACTACAAAATCTCCGGGATGGTTTCATCTGCTGGCGGCTGTGACCGTAATTATCTGGGGAACCACTTTCGTTTCTACCAAAGTATTGATAAATAATGGTCTTACCCCGGCCGATATTTTCTTCTACCGCTTTCTGTTGGCTTATGTCTGTATTTGGTTTGTGTCTCCGTGCAAGCTCTTATCCCGTTCGTGGCGCGATGAGTTGCGGTTTCTCGGACTGGGGCTCTCGGGCGGGTCGCTCTACTTCATTGCAGAGAACACCGCACTCGGGCTTACGTTCGCCTCGAATGTCTCTTTGATCATCTGTACCACTCCCATCCTGACCGCTTTTCTCTCTCTGCTTATCTACAAAGGCGAGCGGTTGCGCCCTCGTTTGATAAGCGGATCGTTATTGGCTCTTCTGGGTGTGGTGCTGGTCGTGTTCAACGGGAGCTTTATTTTGCACCTCAATCCGCTGGGCGATCTGCTCACGCTTCTTGCCGCACTCATGTGGGCCTGTTATTGTTTGCTGTTGCGGCGCATGAATCCGCATTACGATACGCTGTTTATTACCCGCAAGGTGTTCTTCTACGGACTGCTTACCGTGCTTCCTCTCTTCGCCTTTCACCCTTTGCAACTGGATGCCACCGTTCTTTTCCGCCCCTTGGTTGTAGTCAATCTTTTGTTTCTGGGAGTCGTGGCTTCGATGCTGTGCTATATCATGTGGAATACGGCGGTGAAGCAGCTCGGTGCCGTGCGCACGGCCAATTATATCTATGTGGTTCCGCTGGTTACTGTACTTACCTCCTCGTTAATTATCGACGAAACCATTACTGTTGTTTCTTTGATTGGTTCCGTGCTGATTCTCGGAGGAGTTTACTTGGCCGAACGTGGATTGAAGTTTGGTAAGTAATTGATTAGTAGTGGTCTATATTGGCGTATTTAAGTCCGTAGAATGATGCTTTTCTTTGTTTGCAAAACTAGTATTTTAAGGGTGTGTTAATATACTAGTTTTGGTGCATAAGAGTACGTACTGTTTCATACCAAGACTATATACTCTTGTATTCAAGACACGCGTGCAGAGAAAAAGCTATTAACAGAAAGAAACCGTATTCTTTTATGATTATCCACTCACTACTATTTCTTTTGCTTGACCAACATTACCACCGGATTGTCTTCTTCATCCAACTTCGAGGCGATTTCTTTCAACTTACCATCTTGCAGTTGGTTTTTCTTGTAAACTTCAACAAGTTCGAATGCATTTAAACTAGCTATATTTTCGATTTCGCGATTAATTGATTTTGCTGTCATGGCTACAGGTCTTTTTTCTGTATAGTCTCCATTGTATACGGTAGCTTGAAATATGGCTTTTTCTTCCTTGTCGTACATCAGTTCATCGGCATAGAATCCGTTGCCCTTCTCAAAGTTGAATACATTCTTAACGGCTTGCATAAAATAATAACGGTCAGTAGAAATACCCATATAAAGAAATACTGCCGGTTCCATGGTCTGTGCTGAGGGAATTCTTACTATGAAGGGGCTTAATGTTCCATCCGATGCATAGTTGTACAATGTATCGGCCGAGGTGTCCATCAGTGTGTATTTGCCTTGGCTTAAGCGTATCTGGTCTACGTAATTTGTAACGAAGTTATCTCTATCCGTCACAATCGGTGTGTTAATCGTTTGAAAAGGGATAAATATTTCACGGGTGATACTCCCATCCTGTTTTGATATAATAACATGGTATGATTTGGTTCTATCCTTTCCTTTACTATGATAATCCGACATATCATAGCCAATCAAATTAGACTTATCATAATCAAAAACAGACGAAACTTCGCGATCAATATTCAAACATCGCTTGAAACTTCCATAAAGATCGTACACCAAGATTTTATTTCCCGGCGACTTTATGAATACTTCACCATTATTTTCATCAAGAATCATCCCATTAATCCTTGCATATTCTTCCGCTCCTTGCCCTTGCCGGTTTATCTTTCTTACTCCCTTACCAGTTTGTCTGTCAAAAATAAAAATATCCCCATCATTGTTTCTGTTTTTCACCAATAAGTATTCTTTTCCTACATCCTGTACCGAACCTTGTGTAAGAAACTCGTCGGTAGTTTCGAGTGCAATATATTCCACATCCATAAAATCCTGAAGAATCAGTTCTTTTTTAGGATCCTCAAATCCGCAGCTAATTTATAACTGATTCAAATAGCGATTTAATTCACCTAATAGTTCCTACTCGTAGCTTTTCCCCCTGCTTTTCTCCTTGATTTCAGGTTATAGGGCATAGCTTCCCCTTTCCCCAGTTAGCTGAAGGCATAAGTAATCCCACGAAAAGTTGTTTTTACGGACTCCAAAGCAACTTGTATGGTTTGTCGGAATAAATATTGAGTACCCATTGTCTGCCTGTCTTTACCCATTTCGCAGGAACTGTAATGAATCGAAAGATAAATCGTTTGACTCGGCTTACCGGTTCAATATCTTCAAACACGGCTGCAACCTTCTCAATAAGGTAAGCATAAAAGTTTTTAGCCATGGCTGTAAGTAGCAGGAATACTGTATTCTCTTTGAGGAATGAACAGGGAAGATGACTCCACCCGAAATCGTTATTCATCATGTCGAATGTTCTTTCACAGGCTCCACGAGCATTGTAGAAGAGTACAATGTCTTTTTCAGAACTTTCATGGTCATTGGTTAAGATGCACCGATAGGTGTATTCACCATCAAATAGGTCCAATTGGTTGTCCTTACGCTTTTGCCTTTGAATAACAAGTCGGTAGTTTTCTTCTTGCAAAAAGGAAGTAAAAGGTATGGAGGTCACTTCATAATTCTCGAAGTTGATTTCTTCTTTTTTCCAATCTGTGATTTTCGTCATTTCTTCATACAGAGACTGACATTTGCCGGCTCGTATGTAGAACTTGTTGCAGTAGCCATGTGTCATACGGATAATCTCTTCCGAATAAGAACCACAGTCCATCCGGCAACGGTCTATGAATATTCCCCTATCGGCCAAACGACGAAAAGTCCGTTGGAGCGTATCCGCTTGACGAAAACGGACATTTGCGTTTGCGGCCCGATTTTCCACACCAACAATGTTACCACCAATAGTTGCCGTGCCGGGGAAATAACCACGTTTTTTCTTGTAAGAATACTGAGTGTCATACTTTTCTGTGGGAATAAACTGGTGGTCGAAGTCCAAGTTATAAAGCGTGTTTGGCTTGAGTTGTTCTGTTTGAAGGAGCATATCGAGCATCAAACTATTAAGCTGTTCCGCCTTATTGAAAGCATAGCTTGCTCCTTTTTGGGAAGTATAGTGGATATCCAATTCTGCGAGTTCTTTTATGCCTCTCAATAAAGTATCCGGACTGGGGATTTCAGTATCCGGGCGTAATTCAAGATGTTTGCCAAGGTGTTTGCCGATATCTTCGATGTGGTCACCGCCGCAATAGTAGATCCAAAATAGGCTCGAAATAATTTCGCTATATTGGTAACCGGCGTAGGAAGAACGTAATCCTAAAGATTTATCGATCACGGAATTCAGTCCTAAACGAGAAAATTCATCCATTGCGTAAAATATACCCCCAAAAGGAGTGATATTATCTGATTTTATGGCTATTTTTGTTGTCATATGCACAAGTACCTTTATGGTTTGTTTGGTAGCACTAATTTAGGTGAATCTTGTGACATAACCAAACCTTGAGGATGTTATTCATCCTCAAGTGTTTGGATTCTCTGAAAATAATATGACTGCGGATTTAAGGGATAACTTTTCGAAACGTCGACAATGATGAGATTATCGTTTGATTGTTTCTCTCCTCCACATCCTGCCAATACTACCAACAGAATGACTGCTAAGATTGTTTTAATGTTTTTCATATCAATTGTTTTGCCTACAAACTTAAGAAAAATAATGGTTGATAAGGCTGTTTCCTATAAAGAATCCGAACCAAAAAACAGCCGGGTTATTGGCAGGGAATCTCTCCCGACAGCTGTTTCCTATAAAGAATCCGAACCAAAAAACAGCATCTTTCAGTGAAACACTTGAAAAATGCTGTCTTTGATTCGGATTCCAATTTCCTTGTTCCGGACGGAGGAACAAGGAAATGCGTTATATCTCTCTTTTTACTTAGCTCAAAAATAGCTTCATATCTTCATCTACCGTACCAATGCCGGCTATTCCGAAGTTATCGACAAGCACCTTGGCTACATTGGGCGATAAGAATCCCGGGAGTGTTGGGCCTAAGTGAATGTTCTTAACTCCCAACGAAAGCAGAGCCAGCAATACAATCACCGCTTTTTGCTCGTACCATGCAATGTTGTAGGCAATGGGTAGCTCATTTACGTCGTTCAGCTCAAAAATCTCTTTCAGTTTCAGGGCAATAACGACCAAAGAATAGCTATCGTTGCACTGTCCGGCATCGAGTACACGGGGAATGCCGCCGATATCGCCCAATGGCAATTTATTGTAGCGGTATTTGGCGCAACCGGCTGTTAGTATCACTGTATCTTTGGGTAGTTGTTCGGCAAACTCGGTATAGTAATTGCGGTCTTTCATGCGTCCGTCGCAACCTGCCATCACGAAGAACTTGCGGATAGCACCGCTCTTTACAGCATCTACCACCTTATCGGCCAAGGCGAATACCTGATTGTGGGCAAAACCACCGACAATCTCTCCTGTTTCTATTTCGGTAGGAGGAGCGCAGCGTTTGGCGTGCTCAATGAGCGCAGAGAAATCCTTTGAACCACCTGCGGGGCGGTCGGCAATGTGCTTGAATGCGCCAAAACCTGATGATCCGGTAGTGTATACGCGGTCGGCATAGGTTGCATTCGGACGAGGCGGAACGATACAGTTGGTCGTGAAGAGGATGACTCCGTTGAAGCTTTCGAAATCAGACGTTTGTTTCCACCACGAGCTACCGTAGTTGCCCACAAAGTGGCTGTACTTTTTGAAAGCAGGGTAGTAGTGAGCCGGTAGCATTTCGCTATGCGTATAGACATCGACACCTGTTCCTTCGGTCTGTTCGAGCAGGTCTTGCATATCGCGCAGGTCGTGACCACTGATCAGGATAGCCGGACGGTTGCGTACGCCGAGGTTTACCTTCGTGATTTCGGGGTGGCCATAGGTCGATGTATTGGCTGTATCGAGCAGTGCCATTACCTTTACACCGTTTTCGCCACAGGTTAGCACCAAGCCTGTCAGCTCGTCGGCAGTGAGTGCATCGTTGGTGGTAGCCACCAAAGCTTCTTGTATGAAGGCACTGATTGATGGATCCTCGAATCCTAAGTTATAGGCGTGTTCGGCATAAGCGGCAATACCTTTCACACCGTAAATGAGCAGTTCGCGAAGCGAACGGATGTCTTCGTTTTGTGTATTCAAGATGCCTACTGTGGCAGCTTTTGCCTCCATCTCTTCGAGGGTTTGTCCGGCAAAGCTCAAGCAGTCGCATGAGCAGGTATACTCTTTGCCGAGCGATTGACGCACACGTTCGCGAATGGTGTAAGCCTCGCGAATCTTAGTCACAAAACGTTCTTTATCGAAGTTGGCATTGGTGATGGTCATAAACAAGCCATCAATAATAAACTTATTGGCCTCGGGTAGCTCTTTTCCTTCTGCGCGCAGTGCAACAGTTAGTTTCGAAATTCCTTTGAGAAGATAAATCAGCAGATCCTGTAGACCGGCTACATCAGCGGTTTTGCCGCAAACACCTTTTACTGTACAGCCCTTTCCCAGAGCGGTTTCTTGACATTGATAACAGAACATAGCTTTTGTTTTTTAGGGGTTAGTATTACGATGCAAATATCTATAAATAACAAATTGGGAGGTGTAACAGTTGTTACATTAGCCTTTTTATTTTTATTATGATCCATATCATGTGTCGAATGTACCGTTGTGAACTTGCTTAATCTCTGTATGTTGGCGGAATGATGCTTGCTTCTGCCTAAAAAAAGGTGGCGGCTTTTTTCTAAAACCTCGCCGTCTTTTTTTATTTTCCCACCGTCTTTTTCAAAAAGCCCGCCGGATTTTTTTACTTTGTTTCCGGCTTTGCGAAATCTCACCTATATTAATAAAAAAGAGGGTTGTTATTTTTAAAACAATTGATTTTATTGATTCTCCGGAGGCAAGCATTTGTAACGTAGAATTAACATCTTAAAATTTGTTTGCTCAATTTTTAATTAATATCTTTGTTTAATTAATGACCGCGTCGATAAAGTAATAAACATAATGTTATATATTCTCAATTTTAATTTAATTAAAACCTTATGAAGAAGTTTAATTTTTTTAAGTTCGTGTCTGTAACAATGGCTGTATTGGCCTGTACACTTAACGTAAGTTGTGTCGATGATAATGATGACACTGAGGCTCCTTATCTGGAGGTATCGCCCAGTACATTATCATTTGATGCCAATGGAGTGCCGGTTGCAGGAAGTCAGGCATTTTTTCAGATATCGACCAATCGACACTGGACGGCAACTGTTCAAAGTGAAAAATCATGGATCACACTTTCGGCTACCGAAGGAGAGGGCTCTGCCGATATTCAGGTAAGTATTCCTGAAGGTATCAACGATCAGGCAACGGTAACGATTGCCATATCCAATAAAGTAGGTGCTTTAATGTCTCAAACCGTAACGATTGTGAGTGGAAGCGTATTGCCTGCTACTACAATCTATCGCGAAACGTTTGGTACAGCTGCTCCATCATCGAGTCCTTATCCGTTTGTTGACGCTTATACCGGCTGGGATAAGTCGGGCGAAGGCTCTTCAACAACCGAATATACAGGTGTGGCTGCTTCGGTTCGTCAATCGGGCAAGCTAAGTGCCGGATACGAAGGTGCTTCGGGCGGAGCGAAACTTTTCTTTGGTTCAGGTGCTAACTTTGTAATCAATAAGATTACGTTGCAAGAAGCCCAGACCAATCTGAAGTTAACGTTCGGCGGAAGTTACTCGAAAAATACAAACGGTGTTTATGACAACGTATTCAAACCCGAGCTGTTCCACGTCTATTTAAGTGCCGACGGTACTACATGGAGCAATGCGTTGACCTACGAAACCAAGCAAGCTGATGAGTATTGGGTGCTTGCAACCTCTCACTTTACTTTGAAGAATCCAACGACTACTCTTTATACCTTAAATCCGCAGTCATATTATTTTCAGAGAATCCAAACACTTGAGGATGAATAACATCCTCAAGGTTTGGTTATGTCACAAGATTCACCTAAATTAGTGCTACCAAACAAACCATAAAGGTACTTGTGCATATGACAACAAAAATAGCCATAAAATCAGATAATATCACTCCTTTTGGGGGTATATTTTACGCAATGGATGAATTTTCTCGTTTAGGACTGAATTCCGTGATCGATAAATCTTTAGGATTACGTTCTTCCTACGCCGGTTACCAATATAGCGAAATTATTTCGAGCCTATTTTGGATCTACTATTGCGGCGGTGACCACATCGAAGATATCGGCAAACACCTTGGCAAACATCTTGAATTACGCCCGGATACTGAAATCCCCAGTCCGGATACTTTATTGAGAGGCATAAAAGAACTCGCAGAATTGGATATCCACTATACTTCCCAAAAAGGAGCAAGCTATGCTTTCAATAAGGCGGAACAGCTTAATAGTTTGATGCTCGATATGCTCCTTCAAACAGAACAACTCAAGCCAAACACGCTTTATAACTTGGACTTCGACCACCAGTTTATTCCCACAGAAAAGTATGACACTCAGTATTCTTACAAGAAAAAACGTGGTTATTTCCCCGGCACGGCAACTATTGGTGGTAACATTGTTGGTGTGGAAAATCGGGCCGCAAACGCAAATGTCCGTTTTCGTCAAGCGGATACGCTCCAACGGACTTTTCGTCGTTTGGCCGATAGGGGAATATTCATAGACCGTTGCCGGATGGACTGTGGTTCTTATTCGGAAGAGATTATCCGTATGACACATGGCTACTGCAACAAGTTCTACATACGAGCCGGCAAATGTCAGTCTCTGTATGAAGAAATGACGAAAATCACAGATTGGAAAAAAGAAGAAATCAACTTCGAGAATTATGAAGTGACCTCCATACCTTTTACTTCCTTTTTGCAAGAAGAAAACTACCGACTTGTTATTCAAAGGCAAAAGCGTAAGGACAACCAATTGGACCTATTTGATGGTGAATACACCTATCGGTGCATCTTAACCAATGACCATGAAAGTTCTGAAAAAGACATTGTACTCTTCTACAATGCTCGTGGAGCCTGTGAAAGAACATTCGACATGATGAATAACGATTTCGGGTGGAGTCATCTTCCCTGTTCATTCCTCAAAGAGAATACAGTATTCCTGCTACTTACAGCCATGGCTAAAAACTTTTATGCTTACCTTATTGAGAAGGTTGCAGCCGTGTTTGAAGATATTGAACCGGTAAGCCGAGTCAAACGATTTATCTTTCGATTCATTACAGTTCCTGCGAAATGGGTAAAGACAGGCAGACAATGGGTACTCAATATTTATTCCGACAAACCATACAAGTTGCTTTGGAGTCCGTAAAAACAACTTTTCGTGGGATTACTTATGCCTTCAGCTAACTGGGGAAAGGGGAAGCTATGCCCTATAACCTGAAATCAAGGAGAAAAGCAGGGGGAAAAGCTACGAGTAGGAACTATTAGGTGAATTAAATCGCTATTTGAATCAGTTATAAATTAGCTGCGGATGAGGTTATATTAAATATGTAGCAGACGAGGCTTCTGTATTCTCTATGGACGACCCAACACTGGTAACAGGTCCTGGTGGTCAGGAAGTGGTATTCGACAATACCCCTCAACCGGGCGAAGAGAAAGTGATTACCATCCCCGAGATGATTCAGGCAATGACAGCTGCCCAGACAGTACTTGATGCTACTGCCGACAGATTCTTTGAAGCCATCGTACAGAACGATACAGTGGGTGGAAACTATTCATTCAACAACCTTATTCTAACAACTGTAGGGGCTACAACAGCCGGCAACGGTATTACCCTCTATGGTAGCCAGGTAGAACCGACCGCTATCAAAGTGAACAAAGGCGATAAGGTGAAAGTAACCTTGTATAAAGGTCTGGCCAAACTCGTAAACTATAATGGTATGTACGAAGTAACCGGAGCCAAGGAAGATACATGGGCCAAGGTCGAAAAGATTGGTACTGCTACCGTAACACCTATCGTGATAACAGTCGACAAATTAGTCGACTATCAAGGAATGCCTGTTACCATTCAGAATGCAACCACTGCAACAGCGGGTGTTTGGGCTACGAATACAGACCTTTCTTCTCATAACTTTACTGTTCAAACGACTCCGTTCGTGGTGTTCTGTAAAAAGGGAGCCGGTGTTTTTGTCGATGCACCTTTCAATGCCGCAACAGGAGCGATCAGTGGACTTGCTGCAGTAAATAGAAACATTGGACAGCTTGTGCCGAGAGATCTGAATGATGTGAAGGCGTTTAATTCAACTAGTCCGCTTATTACTGCAGTCGATCCTACATCGCTTAGCTTTGATGCAGCAGGTGGTACTAAGACCATTCAAGTGACTATCTCTAATCAAGGCAGTAATACCCTTTCTGTAAGTGGACTGAGTGGTACACTATCTGCCTCTGTGAATAATTCGGTTGTTACGGTTACGGCAGCAGAAAATACTGGAGCTGCTGTTAGTCAGACCCTTTCTATTACGCTTCAAAACGGAAATACGGTAACTGTTCCGGTAGCACAAGCGGCCAAAAGTACAGGCAATACGACCACTTTATCAATGACATCTCAGAATATTATCGATGGAAAAACAGGAACGGTTGAGTTAGGTACTAATACTTATGGCTCACAAACCGTTGCCGATCTGAGTACTTGGTATACATGGGCTTCTAATAATATCAATTTTACCGGTACAAAAGTTTGTATAGCACCAGCTAATAATGGCGGCGGAATTCAAGTGCAAGGTAATGCCAGTGATGTGGCCAAACAAGGTATAATTGCCAATGCGACAGCTTTGCCAGCTATTCAATCAATGGTAATTGTATTGCGCGTAGCTGTTGCTAATCAGTATGAACCGGCATATAACGTATATGCAGGAACCTCTGTAAATCCTTCGAAGTCAGATGCAACTATTAATAGGGTTTCTACTGTCGAAACCGTCGGTGACTATAAGGTATATACTCAAACATTTGATTTTACAAATGGTAACTATAGCTATTTCAGCATTATTAATGATTTAGCCGGTGCATTATATATTGATTCGATTGCAATTACTTATAAGAAGTAATATCATACAGTAGTCAATAAAAGGCTCTTGAGGAAATATTTCCTCAAGAGCTTGATCATCTAATTTTATATTGATTAAATGAAATCAATTCAAGAAAAATATGTAACATCAATAAAGGTGTTACTACTCACAGTGCTGACGCTGTGTGCAGTCTCATGTAGCAACGACGATTCCAATGGTCCCTCGCAACCTAACGAGGCGTTCTGGAAAATCTCTTCGACTGTTAGTTTTGCAGAAGGCTCATCGGCTATCATTATTACCGGTGCTACCGGTACTGAGTGGAGTGCCAAGATTACCGAAGGTAGCACATGGTGCTCTTTCAGCAGTACCGACTATGCAAATGGCGCTGCTAAAATAGGAACGGTGAAAGACGGACTCAACGTACTGTACGTTTATTACAAAGGCAATGCAGGTAATCAAGAACGGCAAGCCAAGATCGCTTTTCAGTTTGCAGGAGAAGTTGAACAGGTTTTTGACCTAACTCAGTTAGCTCAAAACCAGGAAAACTTACCGAACTTTAAGATATGGCCCGAACTGCCTGCCTCGAAAGTAAACGAAAACTATCAATATGCAACGCATTATACGCCTTTGAACAACCGAACTGCCAGAAACTATTCGATCTGTTTCGATAAAACCAAAAAGGCTGCATTGTGGGTGGCATATCCCATACACAATGCTTATTTGGGAGGTGTGGGACGCACCGACGCATGGGCTTTTGATCCGATTATTCCTTTCATCTACCAGCCTAACTGCATAGAACGATCTTATAAAGGAAACTATGACCGTGGTCATCAATTACCTTCGGCAGATCGTTTGGCAACCAATGAGATGAATGCGCAAACATTCTATATGACGAACATGACTCCTCAACTTGACCGGCTTAATCAAGATATGTGGGCCAAATTAGAGAGTAAAGTTCGTGCCAACAGATGTTCGGATACCTTGTATGTGGTAACCGGAGCCTACTTCGGATCGGGTGCAACGACTACAACAGACGGTGCAGGCAATGTGGTTCCTATTCCGACCAACTACTTCAAGGTGCTGTTGCGCACCAAGAGTGGTACAACGGGCAAGCAGATTAAGGATTGCAATGAAAGCGAACTAATCTCAATGGGTGTGTGGGTAGAACAAAAGTCGTATGGCAATATCGAACCTCCACGAAGCATTTGTACGTCGGTGGCCGATATTGAGGCAAAGACCGGATTCACCTTCTTTCCACAAGTACCTGCTGCGGTAAAACAACAGAATAACCCCACTGCATGGGGCATTAATTAATATGCTGACTTATGAAGAAACAATTATTTTTGACTCTGTGTCTGCTGCTGCTGGTTACGGCAGGTGTAGCGCAGAAACCCTATAAGGTAGCTTTCTATAATATCGAAAACTTCTTCGATACAACGAACGATCCCGAAGTGTTGGATGATGAATTCACACCCGAAGGATCCAAGAAGTGGAATGAAGCCAAGTATCAGAAGAAATTAGGTAATATAGAACGTGTGTTCTTTGATATGGCTGCCATAGATAAAAACTATCCGGCAGTAATCGGACTCTGCGAGCTAGAGAACCGTAATGTACTCGAAGACATTGTTTCTACCCCTAAACTGACTCCGGCTCATTATCGGATTGTTCATTTCGATTCGCCCGAAGCAAGAGGTGTAGACGTTGCCTTTCTCTATCGTCCCGATGTGTTTAAGCTGGAAGGCGAACGCGCTGTGCGAACAGTCATCCCCTCGCTACCCGACTTCAAAACCCGTGATATCTTAACCATGTGGGGAACGATTGAGCATGAACCATTCTTCTTTATGGTAGCGCACTGGCCTTCGCGTTTGGGAGGAAAAGAGGCTTCGGAGTTTAAACGAATTGCCGTAGGCGAACAAATGCGCAGCATTGCCGACTCGGTGTTGAGAGCCAATCCCGCTACGAAAGTAGTACTCATGGGCGATTTTAATGACGATCCTATCGATAAGAGTATTGCCAAAGGCATAGGTGCGAAACCCAAAATGGGCGATCTCTCTGCCGGTGATTTCTTTGCCCCTTATGCCGAAATGCTTAAGGCCGGTTACGGAACATTGGCCTATGGTGATGCGTGGAACATCTTCGATAACATCATCGTGTCAGAGAATCTTGCCAAAGGATCGAACGGCAGTTTGAAGTTACAAAAAGCACCCGGATCGAAATATTACGGAAATATCTTCAAACAACCCTATATGATACAAAAGGAGGGGCAGTACAAAGGATATCCGTTGCGTACCTATGTAGGCGATAACTTCCAGGGTGGGTTTAGCGATCATCTTCCTGTATATATCTATATTGGCAAATAAAAAAGTTACTATTTATGAAACTAAAAACATTATTATTCACCATACTGTCGATCATGTCGCTTACGGCCTTTGCGCAAAGTGGCGGTGTGAAAGGTACGGTCGTTTCTCGCACAACGCGTGCAGCGATACAGGGTGTAAAGGTTACTTTAACACCCGGAGATGTGATAACGAAAACAGATGTAACAGGTCACTTTTCTATTGAGAATCTGGCCAAGGGCGAATATACGTTGACCTTCGAGGCTGTAGAGTTCGAACCTCTTACGCTGGCAGTGCGTGTCGACAAAATGATGCGTGAGATTAAGGCCATCATGATTCCCGAAAGCAATGTTCAGATGGTAGATGATGCCATCTTTGCCGAGTTCGATACCGAAACGATTGAAGATGCACAGTCATTGCCTTCTTCGCTTTCTGCATCGAAGGATGTGTTCAACAACATTGCATCGTATAAATTCAGTGAAATGCGTTTCAATGTACGTGGATACGACTCGCAGTTCTCGGATGTTTACCTCAATGGCATTCAGTTCAATGATGCCATGACAGGCTACACTCCGTGGTCTTTGTGGAGCGGATTGAACGATGCTACCCGCAACCAAGAGGTTACCTCGGGCATGAATATGGGCGATTTCGGTATTGGTGGTATCGGTGGAACAACCAACATCAACACGCGTCCCTCGCAAATGCGTAAAGGGTTCCGTGCAAGCGTAGTAAACGGCAACTCGATGTATCGTTTCCGTGGAATGGTAACTTATGCTTCCGGTTTGCAAGACAACGGTTGGTCATACGCACTATCCGTATCGACTCGTCAGGGAGGAAACTCGTACGTAAATGGTGTTTATTACAATGCATTCGGCTACTTTGCTGCCATCGAAAAACAGTTTAACCCGATGCATCGCCTTAGCCTTACAGTAATGGGAGCACCTACAGAGCGTGGTACACAGCAAGCTGCTACCCAAGAGGCGTACGACCTGGTGGGCAATAACTACTACAACCCCAACTGGGGATGGCAAGATGGAAAACGTCGCAATGCGCGTGTACGTACTTACCACGAACCTATTACGATGTTGAACTATACTTATGATATCAGTGATCGCTCGAAACTGGACGTAGCCTCTTCTTTCCGCTTTGGTCAGAATGGTTATTCGGCATTGTCTTGGTATGCCGGTCCGGATCCGCGTCCCGATTACTACCGTTACCTGCCCAGCTTCTATGAAGGAACCAGTACAGGTGCATGGTTGTATGAGGCTTGGCGCAGCAATACCGACAATATTCGCCATTTAGATTGGGGGCAGTTATATGATATCAACCGCCGACAACCCGAAAATGCGACTTACGGCCCCGGACGTCGTTCTATCAACATGATTGAAGAACGCCACTCAGATCAGTTGGACTGGAACCTGGATGCTCAATTCTCCCATCTTTTCCTCAATAACAGCAGTATCAAAGGAGGTGTGAACCTACGTCGCAACCGTACCAGCTATTACAGCGAGGTGAAAGACTTGCTGGGTGGCGACTACTGGGTAGATGTGGATAAGTTTGCCGAACGCGATATGGGTGGTCTTAACCCCATACCTTATCAGAACGATATGAGTTATTACAATCAATACGGACACGCTCGCGCTGCTAAGGTAGGCGATAAATACAGCTATAACTACTACGGAAACGTGCTTAATACACGCGGATGGTTGCAGTATGGTATGAAGGTCAATCAACTGGAAGTCAATTTGGGAGGTGAAATCGGTTATGCCAGCTTGTGGCGTCATGGTTTGTGGCAAAAAGGATTGTTCCTCGATAACTCGAAAGGCGACTCTGAGAAACAAGACTATCTGACCTATAAACTGAAGGCCAACTTCAACTACAAGCTGTCGGCAGCACAGTTCTTCGAGGCCAATATTACTTATATGCAAGACGCTCCTTCTTTCCAATACGCATTTGTATCACCGCGTACACGCAACTCTGCAACTCCGGGTGTTTCTGCCGAGAAGGTATTTGGTGTAGATGCTTCGTACAACTTGCGTCTGGGCGATTTCAAAGCACGTGTGTCGGGCTACTATACTACGTTTCAAGACCAAACGAAGGTGATTTCTTATTACGATGATGTAGAAGCTACCTTCTCTAACTTGGCCATGAGCGGTATTGATAAGCGCCACTTTGGTTTGGAAGTAGCTGCTTCTGTTCCTTTGTACGAAGGATTGGCTTTGAACGGAGCCTTTAGCTGGGGACAATATACCTACAATAATAACCCCAACTTTGTGCAGGTGCAAGACAATAGCGGCGAAATCATCAATCAAGGAAAAGTTTATTGGAAGAACTTCCGTGTAGAGAGTACTCCGCAAACAGCATTGAACGTGGGTTTATCGTACCGCAGTCGTAACAATATCTACGCTTCGGTTGATATGAACTACTACGATAATATGTACCTGTCTATGAATCCGCTTGCCCGTACCGATGCCGTGTTGACACCTTCGATGAGCGAACAGCAAATCTTAAATATGCGCCATCAGGAGAAGTTCAACTCAGCCTATGTGCTCAATGCAAGTATCGGCAAGAGCTGGTATATCAACCGTGCGTACACTCTTGGCTTTAGCTTGGATGTGAAGAATATGCTCAATACGCAAGATATCAAAACGGGTGGTTACGAACAAATCCGTCTGCTGAAGAACAAAGAAGAGAGCTATCAAACCTACGAACCGTTTGACGCCAAATACTTCTACATGTTCGGTACGACGTATTATATGAACATCTATTTCCGTTTCTAATCTCCATGAAGCAATGAGTAAAAATAAGAAGATTATGAATAAATTACTAAGAATAGGGATATTTGCAGCTATTGCATTTTGTTTCATTGGCTGCTACAATGACTTCGATGATCCGGCACCGGCTAAGGTGTGGACCAAAGAAGATTTCAGTAAAGACCAGTTGATCTCCATCAAAGACTTCAAGCAACTCTTTTATGATGTATATGGCAATTCGGCCTCAAGCCTTGGCAAGACACTGGAGATTAAGGACGATTATGTAATCAGTGGTAAAGTAATATCAAGCGATCAAGCCGGAAACGTATACAAGTCGGTTTACATCTACGATGAAGCCTCCGAGTCGGCCATTGAGTTGAAGTTGATGGTGAGCAATTACGTATTCTATCGCCCAGGGCAAACCATCTTTGTAAAAGCCAAAGGAATGGCTATTGGTAGCTACCGCTATATGTTGAGTCTGGGAGGTATGCCAACCGATGAAGATATCGCCAAAGGATATGCTAACCGCAACTTGGAAGACCGCTTGCAGATAGCCGCTCATATCTTTCCCGGAGCCGAAGGACAACTGACAGATGCTGATACGCTGGTGATAACGCCCACCAACTTTAATACATTGACCGATGCCGATTTGGGTCGCTTGGTTCGATTTAAAGGGTTGACTTACAAAGAAGGTACTTTCGATAGGGATAAATATCCTCAATACCTCGAAACCCTTTATCCCGGCGGATCTACCACGGCTGTGTATACCAATAAGTATTACAGCGATGAGGGTTTGACTCCTACGTATGCGTATAGCTACAACAACCAACGCTTCTACGGTTCGTCTTGGTTTAGCTATGGTGGAACATCGACTACACAAGGCAATTACATCGTACGTGTAAGCGGCTACGCAAACTTTGCTTTGCAGCCGCTGCCTGCCAACGGAACTGTTGGAGACTTGACTGCCATCTATACGAAGTATTCTTCCAAATCGGGAGGTTTTGCTAAGTATCAGTTGCTGGTAAACAACTTTAATGATATTCAGTTTAAGTAACTAAAGCAGCCTAAATCAATGCCCCTAATCGTTTGAAACGTACTTCAAACGATTAGGGGCATTCTTATATAATAGATGTTAGCTGACTTTAGTCCTCTCTTAACAAATTACCCTGTATACCCACTATAACCTGCTTGATGGGTATTTTTCTGACGGATCTTTCCACAGCCATACGAGCCAATTGCAACAAGCCGCCACAACAGGGAACTTCCATGATGACTACTGTCAACGAACGTATTTGCGAGGCATCGATCATGGTTGTGAGTTTCTCGATATAGCTCTCTTTGCCCGTATCCAGTTTAGGGCAGGCAATGGCAAGTGTCTTTCCAGTCAGAAAGCGTTGATGAAAATCGCCGTATGCATAAGCCGCACAATCGGCAGCCAATACCACATCAGCTTCGCGAAAGTAAGCTGCCTGCGGGTTAAGCAGATGTAGTTGTACGGGCCATTGACGGAGTTGAGACTGTGCCGGTGATACAGCATGGCTAGGCGTAGCTTTCGGTGCAAAAGAGAAGGCTCTTCCACCGGGGCAACCACAAGCAGCAGCCGGCTTCTCTTCGGGCAATGATATCTCAATGCCGTGCTCTGCCAGGTAAGACAGACCTTGCTTGAGGTATTCCATTTCCTTATGGTCGCGCAGGTGCATAAGGTGCGCTACGATGGTCTTTTCGCCTTTGGGGGCTATACGTTCCATAACGGCATACTCATCATAAGGTTCAGCCTCCCGTTCTTCGAGCGCGATAGCTCCCACGGGACATTCGCCGATACAAGCACCCAGACCATCGCAAAACAAATCACTAATCATACGGGCTTTGCCATCAATCAATTGCAAGGCTCCTTCGTGGCAACCCTTTATACACGCTCCACAACCGTTGCACAAACTCTCATCTATTTTGATAATTGTTCTTTTCATCTCTTCCTCTTTTTTGATGCAAATATAGTCTACTAACAATTCCTTTGATGTAACAGTTGTTACAATGGCAGATTATTTTTATCTTTGGCACATTAAAACCATCGCCCTATGAACCTAGAACTCTGTCCTATCTGTGGCAACCTGCCCGAATCCGAACGTGCTACCTTTTACCAAAAGCTCAAGGCGGTAACCAAGACGTATGCGAAAGATGATTTTATCGCTCATCAAGGCGATACGGTGAGCTCGCTCTACCTTTTATCGAAAGGGAGCGTAAAGACCGAAATGATCACGGAGAGTGGGGGAGTATTGGCGGTTGAGGTCATTGCGGCACCTCGTCCGTTGGCACCTGCTTTTCTCTTTGCCGAGAACAACTCTTTTCCGGTCGATGTTATCGCACTCGAACCGTGCGAAGTGGTGCTTATACCCAAGGCATCGGTTATGCACCAACTAGCTACCAACGAAAAGTTTTTGCAAAGTTACATGGCGTTTAACGCTAACCGCACGCAATTCTTATCCGAACGCTTGCAACTGCTTTCTATTAAAACGATTAAGGGGAAGTTGGCCAGCTACATTCTGCAACGATCCGCGAACCATCGGTTTGCCTTCGACCGTAATCAAACAGAACTGGCCGAGTACTTCGGAGTAGCCCGCCCGTCTTTGGCGCGCAGCCTTACAGAGATGGTCGACGATGGAGCCATTAGCCGCGATGGGCAGATATTAAATGTAGATCAACTGAAGAAATACATTATCTCTTGATGTTGGTGTTGAAATGAGCTGATGTCTTCTCCTCTTCCAAGGTGATTATAACATTGTTATATATCGTCCTGGCGTGGGGGCATTACTTATTATTCATGTGCAGGCTTACCAGAGCCTTAGTGGAATAATGCAGTTATAGCTTCCACGCCTTTCTATTATACCGGTATGGGGCTTCATTGTTTACTAAATCTTACTAACATGAATACCGACACTTGCCCCTGCTTGCTGAGAATAGATCTCGAGCATGCCATCGATAAACTTAACTTTCTAAAGGAGTATTACTTGCCTATTATCGACGAAGCATTTACATCGCTATCTGTCAAGGAGCTTACTTGTTGCTTGTGCCTTATCAATAGTGTGCTTAAATCGATAAAAGAAGGTAGCTATGTTTGTAGCAATCAAGAGGTGATTAGCTTGTACGAGAAGAAGAAACAGATTATTTGTTTGCTGATCTAAATGGGGAGGTTTGTCGGGCTGTTTTATGAACTATAGAACGTGTGAAGTTGATAAATGCGCAAATATCTTTGTCGTGGTGGGTGATGATGTGATAAAATGGAGACAAATAGAATGGGGTATTAATATCCGTTGGTGTGTTTGTAACTAATTGTATATTAGTATAGTATGATTTGTTTTTTAAGCCTTCATACGTATTTTCTTCTTTGCTTATAGAAGACCTATTTTAATGGTGTGTTAACTACATTCTTTTGGCATCAAAGAGTACGTAGTTATTGCTGCAAAAAGTACGTACTGTTGTAAAGAAGAGAATAAGAAGAGGGTAATTAAATTAACATTGTTAAAATGAGGGAATAAAATGGAAAGTACTTCTTATAGATTCTTTACCTATAATATGCTTGATGGCTGTTTTCTTGTTGATTTAGTAATCCGCCTGGGATTCTCTTTGCAGAGTTACCACGCTGATATTTAAAACTTTATATTTTTTGCTTCAAGCATATCCCATGAATTATCCCACTAATTTGCTACGTGCTTTTGCGGTAGTTTGCTCATGGAGAATACTGAGAACAAAGATAGTATCTTTTTCATTATTGCCCAATAGAATAATATATTAATCAGTACTGACTCTCATAAACTGCAAATAATGTATTGGTTTTACGTAACATATAGCACTATTTTATTTTTTCATCATCAAAATATATTTTATAAAAATGTTTATTTTTGATTTCATCAAAACCTTGCTCTATTAAGGGGAACTTTTTATCAATAACAATCTTTACATTATCATCTAGTATAATCGTTTTAGTCATTGACTTGTGTATCTTTTTTAATACATTAGAGGGGATTTCAAAATTATTCATAATTTTGACTCCTGTATTATCTTCATATGCTTTTTTGAAATTATCAAAATTCTGTTCAAGCTGCTTATCCTTAAATAAATCGGCTTTAAAATCATTAATTGATAGTTCACTATTAGATGCCATGTATTTTTCAGCGTTATGCAATATTTCAGCACATTCTGCATTTGTTAATGATGTGTTACCTTCTGCTGTATGTAGAATAAACTCCTTGCATATTTTAGAGAGCTCTTCTGTTTGAAAGTATGTATCTTCAATACGTTCAACATGGAGAAAACTATTAGTCCAATAATGTGCATCGTTATTTTTTGTATTATTTGATACTAAAACAGTATATCCATCACTATCATTTATATCTAAAATAAGACATCCTTTATCTACTTTTTTTAAAGAAATTCCCTTGTTGGAAGTGATATCGAATGAACTAGTAGTATCTTTTACTGTTAAGAACGTTGATTTTTCTTCTGTTTTTAGTAATGCAACAGCTTTAACTATTTTATTATTCCAGCTAAATCTATCCAACAGAACTATGTAAAAATCACCTTTCTTAATTGATGGGTGAGTTGATTTTTCATATAGAAGTCTGGCTAAATCAATAGAACCCTGATAAAATGAATCTGAAAAATTAAAAATATTATTGATAGTGTCTTTTACTAAATTAGAAGGTAATGAGTTCTCAATAGTAAAATGGTATATTTCATTGTCAGAAAATGAGTTTGTAATTAGTCTTACTAGGTCTTGCTCTATATTTTTATGTGCAATCAAACATTCAGAGAATTTGATGCCTTCACCAAGAAGAAAATTTCCCACTCGATGTATTATTAAACTAGAGATTGAAATATTAGAAGAAATCATATTTTATTGTTTGATTACATCATTTGGTATTAATCCATCATTATTAAAGAAAGTGGCAACAGTATGAAAACAATCTAACTCATCATTTCCTTCCCAAAAAGTGGGATCAGTATGTTCTATCATAAATATTTGAAATTTCTCTTTTTTCTCTTCAGTTGCCCATTTAACAAAATTATTCATTATGTAATATATTTCATAAAGTTTTTGCCTATCAGAGTCATCTTTTGATGTATTATCTGTAAACAAGTAAGGTTTACTGGGCTGATCAATAAAGAGAAATGTAGGAATAAGACTATCGTTTCTCATTAAACTGAATTTTTGTAATCCTAGAAAGTAGGCAATATGTAGAAACATATAATTAGACTGACTACCTATGGTTTCCTTTGGAAAAATAGTTTGAGGTTCTTTTATTTTTAACACATATCTTTCAATATCAAAATCTACAATATAATTATTGTATTCTCCCATTGTTTTAAATTGATTGTATATATACTGTATATCCTTTTCTAAGTCTAATTTCAAGTTGTTGAGCAGAATTTCAATACTAGGTATTTGCGATGTACGTTCTAATTCTGATGTATATTGTTGTAAGATACCTTCTGATGAAAATGGTTCAGGCAATTCTTTTTTTGCATATTCCAAATCAGCTTCTATTTTTCCTGCAAGTTTAAATACATCTGAGAATTTTGCATACTCATTTTTGACCTGAGATCTACTTTTTATCTCAGCCTCTATTTCTTTAATCTTTTTTTGTAAAACATTAATCCTGTTGTAAACATCATTGCTTGGCTTTTGAGGTATATTAATTGCTACTTTTATCTTTTTTAAAGATTCCTGAAGAGCGTCTATGAAGCGTATGGTTTCAATAGATTGAATTAATTCTTCTTTGTTTTCATATAAATATTCAATCGGCTCTAAAGAATCGGTTGATTGTTTGAGATTTTGTATGTACGTATTGTATTCTTCTATACATTTAGTGCAATCATCAATTTCTTTTTTAACTCTCCAACGTTCTTTTTCAAATGTTTCTCGCTCTCTAATTATCTTGGAATTGTCAGCGAGCATACTAAAACGTTTTGATATCGTGCCTAAAATATTAAAAATGTAGTCATTAGTTAATGTGGCAACTTCCGTTTCAGGAGATTCTAACAATCCATTTTGAAGTGCATTTATGTATATCTTTTCAAGTTTTTTTCTATATTCTTTTTGCTTGGTTATAATGTTATTTTTTTGTCTCTCCATTCGCTTTATCTCAGCTTTCAAAAAAAGCCTTCTTTTAGTCGATTGGATATACATTGAATTTAGCCCCAAAGCAAAAGGGAATGAATCTTTTATTGAAATTGTATCTTGGAAATAGGACGTATCATAAAATTGCTCTTCAATAGTTATGATATTTTCTGTAATTATACAATATGGAAGAAAGCTCCTGAAGCTAATTTGTCTCTTATCTTTAATTCTTTGTTTGCTCAAATTTAGTATGTCTTCTGTAATTCCCCATTTTTTATTTAATATATTAAGCAAATCTCCTAATTCTATATTAGCCATTGGCATCTTATTGGTGAGAGCATTTCCTTGAACAAAATATAATTCAGGAGATATAACTCCATTTTTAGGCGCTTTTCTTGCTATAGAATAGTATTTATCATCCTTGAAAAAGCATATTCCATACCATGATACATTTTCATTTATAATCGTTTCAACCAGCTTGGAATAAGGAGCTAATAAACAATAATCTATAATGGATAGAAAACTTGTTTTCCCTTTAGTTGCCGTCCCTGTTATAACGTTTATCTTATTCGGTTCTAAAAAATAACTTTTAGGTTCAAAATTTCCATTGAACCACAGCTTGATTTCTTTTATATAAAAATTCATAATCTAATTCTTAATAGTTCATATAATTTTTCCGTAGAATACTTATCTATTAAAGATAAAAATAATGGTATGATATGATTAATTTTATTAAATCTATTGCTTAATTTAGAAATGTCACTATTAATAATGGAATTCTTTTCATTTGAGTATATTATTCCGTCTTTATATGATCCGATATTAGAATCAACAATTATTTTTAGGCTATTAATAACTATTGGTAGTAACCCATAATAATAGCGGTTATACTCCAATTGATATTTAGCTGTTTGTTTGAAAAAGCATTTAAGAGATACATTTTTATCTTCATTTAATACATCTACTAGTTGATCATTTAAAAGTACGGAAACAACAATCGCTATACGCGATATTTCAATTACTCTTGTTTGTTTTAATATTTGAACAATCACAAGAGAAACAATGGCTTCATTATTATATATGTAAAAAAAACTATTCATATTTGTTATTTGTAAAGTTTTTCCCAAAAGAAATGCCATCCAATTACAGGTGGTTTATTTGCTAGAGTATAGAAGAAACCATTACTCAATATCGTATCTAAATTTTGTTTTCTGTAAAATATGTCTCTATTCCTAACTTTCGATAAACAGCCGAAAGCTAGAGAAATAATCTCTTCTTCTTGAAACTCATAAAATGGGTCTTTCCTCAATTTTACATGGAGGGAATGATATGCTTCTTGAAAGGAATTATCCCAATGTCGAATAGCATTTGATTTCATTATTTTATAATCTTCAGGTAATAGTAATCGATTCCAATCTAGCATATGATTATCCCATGCGAGTTTACAATGGTGTGCCTTTATAATATCCATATCACTATTAATTGCATAGATATCATTAAGTTGTCGAATATAAATCTCTTTTTTTAGGAGTTCAAAATCCAGTGATGTTTCTATAGGAATATCTCTGATTGGTAGATTTTCTCTATCATACGCTTCTTCAAAACAATTTCTATATTTCTGATTAAAATCGTCATATGATAAGGAGAAATTCGTATTGCCTTTTATAGCTGAAAATTTGTCTTCAAAAATTGAAGAAATAAGTAATTTGTATACTTTTTCTAAAGAAGATGGATTAAATCTGCAAATTAATTCCAATTCTTTCTTTATCTTAGATATTATGTTATCATTACCAGTTTCATATACTATACTCTTTAATATTCTAGTCAATTTTCTTTTATCAAAGGATTTGATGTTATTTATGTATTTTTGTATATCTTCATCTTTGGTTTGGTCTGAAAGTTTCTGCAATTCATTTATGACATCATTGATTGATATTTTATTTTCTTTTAAATCATCTAGAGTGTTAATGATCGATTTTGCTCCTATATTTTTATTAGTAAATAGAACATATGAAATTGAGTCCAACTCTTGTACTGTTTTTTTTGATACTTTAACCCATTCAATCCAATTAGAAAGAGTTTTCCAAAGATCAGAATCTAGACTTGTAAGATTAATAGGAGTTCCATCTGCTCTTTTTTGAATAGTATGCTTTACTTGTATTAATTTTATGTGACCAGTAGAAGATTCAATATGTACATCATCTTTCGTTTCGTACCCCACTGCTTCTCCTTTCTCTAATTTGAGCAATTGGTATACGAATGAATAAAATTGATAGGTAAAGGCAGCATCATCGCCACCAGCAGAATGTGTTTTTTCAAAATTACTCAATTCATCCATAGTGTAAATTTTAAAGGTTTATTTTTTAGTTACACAACTAGATATTAACAATGGCGATAATAATATCAATATTGAGTTGAGCCTTATTTTCTATTTTACAGCTCCACCTGATTGGATATCATCTATTCAGCACAACTACAAAGATAGCTCTTTTTTCAGAAAGATTTGTATGTTAAGAGAAAAAGTATTATCAATTCTATTTACAGGAACTTAAGCTTTTGCTTAATTGGAGAATTAATTAAACATTTCTGCAACCGATATGCTTTTTAGGTGGATAAGAACTCATAGTCTACGTCTTTTCTTTCGTTTTAGTTTGGGGGTTGGATATTGGAAAATCGGTTTTTGTGATAGATCTCCACTAAATGAAATTAGTGAATCAGGTGTTTGATCGTTTCCCTGATTGAAAGATCGATTGACAGAAGTCCTACTTTCTCCTTCAATAGTAATATGTATATCGCTGTTACAAGCTTGATGACCAGTTTCTCTGTTTTCAAGATTGATAGGAAATAAGTTTTCTTGATTGATTTCTATTTTTTTTTCTTTGGGTTGAAGTTCTTGCTCTTGTTGTTTTAGCTGTTCGGATATAGAACTGTTCTTCACTGTATTATAATAATCGAAAGATTCTATTTGTTGTCGTTGATAACCAAACAGTTTGTCAAAGCCCTGTTCTACCTGTTGGAACAAGGTTACACGATCAAAACCTCCTTTGATTATTCCGTTATTGGTATTCCTATGATTGGTAAGTGGTGACAGCTTCTTTTTATTAGCTTGATCTTTCCGGCTCACGATCAAATGACAGTGTATATTCAGTTTATTATCTGAGCGTTTACGGTCAAAATGAATTTTGCCATAAAACTTTATATCCGAAACAGATAGTTCTTTATTGAAGTTCTTTGCATATTCGGGAATAAACACTTCACGGATATAACGTTTCATTGCTTCAACTTGTTCCTGCTCTGTATAACCCATCGCTTGGAGTTCCTTTTCGGATGGGCTTACATGGATAGCGTAAAACTTGGCATCTGTTTTTAGGAGTTGCCCGATATTAGTATCTATATCTTTTATAACTTTTGATTTGTAGATGTTATCCTCCATAAGATTGAAAAAGCCTTCGGTATAGATACCCTTTTCTATCCTTTCTAAATCTTCGTGTTCTAGGTAATTAGCTAACTGACGGCTACTGCCAGCATTATTATATGTTCCGTTTGATGGTGGAGCAAAATCTATGTGCATAATCTTATGTGTTTATCAGATTACTGATTTCAGCTTTTAGGTTATCTTTTCTTTTGCTATCCATCACACCACAAGCGGATAGTTCCGAATAGAGTTGTATCAGGTGGAGTAACTTTTTATAATCCCGTTGGTGTATCTGGTAGAGTGCGTTAATTTGTTTCGATTGGTTGTTTATCACATCGGCATGATTACAGAACTGTTCACTTAACTTTTTGAGTACGACTGTTTGTCTCTCCTGACTGGTTTCCAGTTGAGAGAGAATGAGAGTTTCTAAAGTTTTGCCGATAGTATCAAAGCGTAAAGCGATAGAGTTGGTTGTCCGAATCATGGGATTCAGTTGTTCTTCCTCATAGTGACGAATGAAGCGTATAATATCATCCTGTCTCTTATTTATTTTCGCCAGTTCTGATTTTACGGATTCAGGAGCTTCGGAAGGGTTGATGTGTGCCTTATCAATATACCCGAACGCCAACTTTACAACTTCACTCTTTTTCAGTGAATAGCGTTTGCATATTTTCTCTACCAAAGCTGCCGTTTCCTTGTCAATGGAAATGGTAGTAAATATCGTTTTTCGACTGCTGTTTGTCATGGTAATTACTTTTTTATAGAAATATAAATAGATAAACGCCTGATGATAAGCATTGTAACGGAAGTGCTTATTACAGGTGTCATTACAACGTGTTCTTGTAACACGCTAAAGCCGAAGGCTTTGCCTCGCAGAGCAAGAGGGAAGAACAGGACTTGTCCAGTTCCCTCTTGCTCGATTTAGCGAAACGGGCTAAACCAATAGGTGAGGCAGTTTCTGCTAAATGGGGAGCGATAGTTCTTCATCAGGCGGTAATATTACCCACCTTGGTTTTCCTCAGTTTGCTTATCGAGTTGGTTTTCCTTTTTGAACCGTTCGTATGTCTTACAGTCGGCATTTTCTTGAATAAATACCCGAATATCGTAGGCTAAGCACCCACCGCCCTTTTCCATATTGCTATGGCGGGTTTGCAGATGCTCGCCCCCAAACCGGACGTACACCTTTCAATGTATCCGGCTTTCCATTAATACCAAGAACTTAGCCGTTATCCATTCGTTGCCTGCATTTTTCACATACGACAAGTGTTTTCCGGTTCCGTTTAATCATCAGGCGTTCCCAATCATTGTCACCCTTTAGAGTTTTAAGATTTCGTACCTGAAGCATGGAAACTTCCCCTTTGGCACCGCATAGCTCGCATTGGCAGGATTGAAGTCGCCTTATCAATGTTGGTTCTTTTACGCCAACATTGGCAAAGAACGGCTCTTTTTCTGAATAGAATTTACTTGTCCCTCTTTGACAGAAACCTTTATTATAGAATATCCGATACTTGGTCTTCCCATTTTTGTCGATATAAGGCACTGCAAAATTCTTGTCTTTTGTGTATTGACTGATCACTTTGCTTACCGTACTGTTCAGCTTTTGGGAGAGAGTCTTGTACATACTGTATTCCATGATATGATAAAAGTTGTACAGGTTGTAGCTGTTACTCGCTATGGAATAATAGTTGTACAGTCCTTGGATTTCCGCATTGTATTGCGTGACTATATCCAAAATGGAGTTGTTAGTGATTCTTTTGCGGGCTTTGGGCTTCCAAATGGTCTTGCCTTTATACCTTTCAAAATCGAGTACATCATATTGTTGAAGTTTCTTTTTCATCACTTCTGATGTGATTTTCAGTACCACCTTGTTATTATGGATCCTTGCATATATATTTGACTTAGTTTTCTCAATATTGTCCGATTGGCGGACAAATATATCGTATCCTAAGAATTTTGCAGGCTTCCGGGCATTGGTTATCAAAGTCTTATCATCTGAAAGTTCAAGCCTGAGTATATTTTGCATCCACTGGGCTATCATTTCTTTCGTTTCTTGACAATCCTTTTGACTTCCGATTATTCCGATCAGAAAATCGTCCGCGTATCTAACGTAACGCATCCTCCGGAAATTACTATCCATAGGGTCTCCACTTGGCATTCTCCTTATCTGCTTCTCGTATTCTCTAACTTGTTCCAACTTCTCTGTTTTTACTTTTTCATCTTTTTCTGTTTCAATGGACTTTAACAGCAGACACTTCTTATTATATAATTTGTTGGTTTTCGGGAATATCCGTCTCTTTCTGCCTCCTTTACGGAATTCATCACACACTCTTTGCATATATTTATCGAACTTGTCGAGGTATATATTAGCTAATATCGGGCTAATAATACCACCTTGTGGAGTTCCACTATATGTTCTGTGGAATTTCCAGTTCTCTAAATATCCCGCACGAAGGAACTTTCTGATCAGACGAATAAAGCGTTCGTCTTCTATCTTTTCCTTGAGTATGCTTATCAGGACTTCATGGCTTATATTATCGAAGAACCCTTTAATGTCCCCTTCAACGAACCATTTGGTACCTGTGTATTCACGCTTGATTGTCAGCAGGGCTGTGTGACAACTCCTTTCAGGGCGGAATCCGTGGGATGTATTGGAAAAGCCATCTTCATAGATTGCCTCCAGTATCATTCTTGTCACCTCCTGTACCAGTTTGTCATCAAAAGAGGGTATCCCAAGAGGGCGCATTTTACCGTTCTTCTTTGGTATATACACTCTCTTAGCCGGACGTGGCTGATATGTCTCATCTTTTAATGAGGCTATCAGTGCCTCAATACGAGGTATGCTCATCCGGTCTGCCGTTTTCCCGTCAGTCCCAGCTGTCATATTGCCCACTTTAGCGTAAATGTTTTGGTAGGCAACATAAAACATTTCTGTATTGAATAAAATCCGATACAACCGTTTATATTTATAGTTTAAAGTATTGCTGTGTTCAGCTAAGCTTTTTAATACTCTTTCTGGATTTCTCATAATGTCTCTCACATTTTCCGTTAATTGTATTAAGATATTAACTGCCTCCCTTCGCCATGTATGAGGCTTTCCCTCACTCGGACTACTACGGAGGCTCCGTTGCCATGCCGGATATTCAGAGGACAATACCTCATAACCTGTTAACAGGCGTTCCGGTTTAGGCAATCCCCATTTAGATATGTATCAACTAGTGGCGCGATGAATTGTCGGATATGGCATTCAACCTTTCCGCTTATTGCGGCTATGTCGTGATAAGTTCTTGCCGTTAGCTCGCCAATCCGATAAGCTACGGTATCACAAAAAGACGTTTATAAATATCTTACGTCTTTACCTACAGATGAGTCATAGGTCTACCATTTTATCAATCCAGACATTATCCTCATATTCATCTTTTCACCTTGCCGTTCAGTCGCAACTTGATATTTAGTTGACTTACGGCTTTCCCGACATGCTACACTCCCTGTCCCGTTTCCGTTTCAGATAAGTCGGGTGATGATAGATGTGAAGAACACTTACCTAATCTCCTGCCAAAGAGATATTTGATACATATCCTTATGGGCGCACAGCAGCACGATAATAGGTTTTATGACTTATCATAAAGTAAGGAAGTTTGCCACTTGCCCGATAGCGTTGCAGGGTTCGGAAAGATACTTTCAACAGGAAAGCTAAATCCTGATTATCCAATATCTTGTCGTTAGGATCTAATATTTTGTCGGTATTGATAAGGGATTTTAGGTCTTGTCCGATTTCGGAGAGTTTTTTTGATAGCCGTTCCATCCACTTGTCGAAGTTTTCGTTGTCTATATACATTTTGCTTCATTTTTAAGTTTAACATTATTGTTCTCAATCGATTGATGAAGCAAAGTTCGGCAAATGGATGAAAATAAGTTAGGGGTGTACCACTGGTACACCCCTATAAATAGTTGTTAAATATTTGATTTATAGATAGCCTTTCTTTTTGCTTTCTTCATTAATGGCTTTACGAAGCGTATCTAAAAATTCGGTTATTTTTGATGGTTTACGACTAACGACACTTTCATGCTTCTTATGCACATCGCCCAATTTAATATTGAAAAGGTATTCAAAGGCTCTTCCGATTTCTGTAAGTGGTGCTTCTGTACCAGTGCGCGTTACCACTCTTTTAGATAGGAACAATCCACTAACTATCTCCATAATTTCAATAAGATAGGTTTCGTCTGTAAGGTAGAGCGGCGAGAGTGGAAGTTTATTCTTCCGGTTTTGGAATTGAACCGGATATTTAATTTGCATATTGAGTATGCGGATTTCCGTATTTACAAGTCCTATCGCTTCATCAATAAGCAATGACAAGGCGTTTTTCCCCCTGCTCAAATTGTACTCGATACGACTTGAGCCTGTTTAGTCCAAAAGAGAAGTAACGTAATAATACAGCGTAGTCCTGTTCCTTTATAGCAATACTTACTAAGTGATTGGCAAGTTCTTGCAATGCGGGCGTAAAATCATTTACGGCAAACTCTTTCTGTGAGTGTTCCGACAATAGTCGGAAAAATCTCAAATCTGATAAGTCTTTCATAATTAATACATTTACATATTGATGAATTGCGTTGCTTTGCTGAGGATTGCGTTGATACAATTCTCTCGTAGCAAGCGGTTTGAATGAGTTTTTTCATACCGGTTATATTTTGTTGTATTTATGATTTACGGTTATTTTTTCCACCAATCGTCCACCTCTTTGCTCGGTTGTAGGTTTCCCACATACGAGCGTATTCTCCTTTAAGAGCAAGTAGCTGCTCATGTGTTCCCTGCTCGGCTATCACACCCTTATCTACATACAGAATTCGGTCGGCATTGGTGATTGTAGACAATCGGTGAGCGATGACCAATACCGTCTTTCCTTTGATGAGATGAGAGAATGCTTCCAGAATCTTACCTTCGTTTTCGGGGTCGGCAAAGGCGGTGGCTTCGTCCAGCAAGATAATAGGGGAATCTTTTAATATGGCGCGAGCCAAGGCTATGCGTTGTGCTTCACCACCAGAGAGGTAGATGCCTCCTTCGCCTACCAATGTCTGATAACCATTGGGTAAGGATTCTATAAACTCATGGCATTGAGCGGCACAGGCAGCTCGTGCCACTTCCTCAAAGGTTGCAGTCTTGTTCCCCATACGGATATTCTCCTCGATGGTATCGAAGAAGAGCATATTATCCTGAAAGACAAAAGCTACGTTGTCCATCAACACCGAAGTGGGAATCTCTTTGACTGGTACTCCTCCTATTAAGAGTTTTCCGCTTTGAACGTCCCAAAAGCGGGCGGCAAGCATAGCAACGGTACTTTTACCGGCTCCCGAAGGACCGACTAATGCAGTTATCGTACCGGGATGGGCGATGAAAGATATCGCTTTGAGTATCGGCGTGGTGTCGTAGGCAAAAGAGACGTTGCGAAATTCCACTGAAGCGTCTTTGGGATGTCGGGGAATGTCAGGCTCTTCGATTTCGTCCATATAGAGAATGTCATCAATCTTCTGTACACCCATGTTGTTCTGATTCAGAAAGCTGCCTATCCACAAGAGTTTAAGCACGGGAAAGAAAACAGCCACGCCGAAAAACAGGAACATGAGTAGCACCGGCACGAAAGTGGCATACGAGGCACTCCCCACAAGCAGCCACACTGCCACGGGAATGATGAAGAGCAGTGCCGAAGAGAGTATGGTAAGGAAACCTACATATGTGGGTTGGTATTGTACGTTTACCTCGTTGGCAAATTTGCGGTACTCCTTGATGTCGTCATTGAGTTTGCGATAGGCATTAGTCGATTCGGTGAAGGTCTTCACCACCTGAATACCGCGAATATATTCCACAATACTAGCATTCATTCTACCTAAGGTCTCCACATACCGTTTGGAAACCTCCCGGATTTTTTTGCCGGTGTACATTCTTCCCATCACATAGAATGCCATCGCCAGCACAGCCAATACTACGATAGCCAACCGCCAGTCTACGGCAAACATATAGCTGACGAGAATCAGCGGAAAAAGTAGGGCAGTTACGATGTCTGGGATATGGTGGGCAATAAACAGTTCGATGCGCTCCACGTCGTCGCTCATTATTTTCTTCAGTTCTCCCGAAGCTCGGCGGGAAAAGAACCCCAAGGGCAAACGAACCATTTTTTGTGCTAGCTGCATTCGTATTTCATACAGAATGTTGAAAGCGGCAATGTGCGAGAGCATGAGGGAAGCAAACGTGAGCACTCCGAAAGCGAAGAAAGCTCCCAAGGCGATATAGCTCCACAGCCAGATGTATGCCTTGTCAATCAATGAGGGATCAAGCGCATGCTCTGCCAATTCGATGAGAATATTGTACACCGCTATGATCGGCACAAACTGCACGACGGCGGTGATAACTGCCAACAACATCGCCCCGATGAGCAGCCGACGTTTAGTGCCGGCAATTTCTATCAACCGTGCCAGCCCGGTCTTGCGTTTATTTGTATCCATAGCCTTACTGTTTATTCGATTGTTTGAACTTCCATCCTTTTACCCGTTGTTGTTCCTCCCAAAGATTGCGATACAGTCCTTCCTCTGCCAAAAGAGCTTGATGCTTGCCTTGCTGCACCACCCGTCCTTGGTCTATCACTACAATATTATTGGCACTTATCACCGTGCCCAAGCGATGAGCGATGATGACTACAGTCTTTTCTTTCACCAAGTCGTTGATAGCATCTTGGATGTGAACCTCGTTTTCGGGATCGAGCGAAGCGGTTGCCTCGTCAAGCAACACGATGGGCGCATCTTTCAAAATGGCACGGGCAATAGAGATACGCTGTTTCTCTCCACCGGAGAGTGTGCTACCTCCTTCACCCACCATCGTTTCGTAGCCATCAGGCATGGCGGTGATGAAGTTGTGGCATTGCGCCTTGCGTGCGGCAGCTTCTATCTCTTCACGGGTAGCTGTCTCACGTCCCACGCGGATGTTGTTATAAATGGTATCGTTGAAGAGATACACATCCTGAAAGACGATGGAAACTTGTTGCATCAGTGTATGCACGGTGTAGTCTTTGATGTTTCGTCCGCCAAATAGGATTTCCCCCTCGCTTACATCCCAGAAACGGGCAATGAGTCGTGTCAATGTCGTTTTGCCCGAACCCGATGGCCCCACAAAAGCGGTCAGTTCCTTTTCGGGAATGGTAAGTGATACATCCCGAAGTACGGGAATATCGGCATTATAGCTGAAACTGACGTGACGGAACTCTATCTCTGAGTTGACAACATCTTCTATTATACCCTCCGGAAGTACGGGCGTTTTGCAAAGAGCATCAATGCGTTCGGCTCCCAGCTTCATGTAGTTGATGAGGGCGATAAAGGTCAAGGCGTTGATGAGTGGGGCATAGATAGCCGATCCTGCCAGCAGGAACATGATGTAAACGGGCATGGAGACTTTGGCATTTAACAACATCGAGAAGCCAAGTAGCATAATAAGAACTAGACCGCCATTGAGCAGAGTGGAAGCCAGCGTGATGCTGGGTGCGGGAGCCGCTTCCAAACGGATGCTCTCCCGCTTGAGATCACGGAAAGCTCGTTCCAAGCGTTCAAACTTATTGCCGCTCAGGTTGAAAGCCTTAATCAGGCGGATACCTTGTATATACTCGATCATGCGCGAAGCGGCATTGGTCTTTATTTTTTGATGCCTCTTGCCCAAGGTCGCCACAAAATGATTGGTAAGCAACATCATAGGGTATGCCAATGGAATGACAGCCGCTGCCGCCAAAGCCAATTGCCAGTTAAAGAACAAGAGCGACACCAAAGCAACGATGGGCATCGCCAGCCCGCCAAAGAACTGACCGATAAGGTGAGTGGTAAGCATTTCCACATTGTTGTAGTCGCTGACAATGTATGCCCCGATGTCGCCGGGATCACGACTGTTGAAAAAACTCATCGGCAGGCGGCGCAAGTGATCGACCACAGCCAAACGGCCGTTACAACATATTTCGTAGCCGTCGCGATAGGCTACGAGGTAGGCTTTCTTGCCAATTAACCAAAGGCAGATAAGAGAGATGAAGAGCAACAAGCACGCCCAACCGATGTTCACGAGGTTTATCGACATGCCGGGATTTTGCAGAGGTTTGAATACCTCCCACACCACGAGCAGCATTGCCCCATACGGTGCGCCACGAAAAAAGTACTCCGCAACCGTCCAGCCTATCAGCGGACGCAAGCGACGGGGCTGCCCCATCGTGGCGGAATTGAGTATTTGAGAGAGATTGTTCATAAGGATAAGGATATTGTTTTGAAGATGAAGTCTCTTTTTTGAAAATTGCCGCTCATATAATGATTAGGCAATCAATGAAAAGGGCAAAGAGAAAGCCGATATTTCAACACTCGTCTTTGCCCTCCTGATTTTGGACTATCACTTAGTTGAAAAAGTACATATATGCTATATTTCCACTTGTCGATAGTGCCTGTCGCACCTTTCCTGTTGTGGGATTGTATGCAAAAACGCCCGAAGCGTCTACACCATACGCAGCAAATAAGACTTCATCATTATGATATTCTATTGCCACGCTATGACCATCTGTGTAGGGTATTCCTTCAATTTTCTTGATTGTTTTGGTGTTCAAGTCTATTATTACCGCCATGGAATTGCGTGCCGTATAAGGGTTATTGCCATTTAGCTCTACAATACCGACATAAGCAGCAACCTTTCCACTGCCAATATACTTGCAGTTGAATACCGTTGCCGGTTTATAGGTACTTCCCTCAATGCTTGTGTTGCTCATATCCCACGTTTTGGTTTCGTCAAACTCTTGTTTTCCTGCAGGAATACAAACAAATCCATTTTTCAAGTATGTGGGGTCATATCCGAAATAACCTGTACAAGCCATGTAAATGTCATTTTGTTCATTTGTAAATACCATCCCTTTGAGGAAAGGACGGGTCGGAAAGCAAAGACCGCTCGTTTTCTCGGAAATTACTTTTACCACCTTGTCGGTTTTAGTATCAATAACAGCTACGTCCACCTGTCTATAGTCTGCAAATGGCATCCAGTTTTCTCCTATCTGATCGAGAGGCAAGTAGTATAGACCATCACGCAAGATGCCGTAAGCAGGTTCCGGGCTTGCATCATTATGGGCATATTGCTTCAAGTCTATTTCTCCTTTCTTTTCCAAAGTCTTCGGGTTTACAATCATTATTCGTCCCAAAACATATGTGGGAATATAAGCCTTCTCTGCACTCACCTGTGTCAGGTTAATAGGATAAGAACCGGGAATAATCTGCATTTCTGCAGCTTTCTCCAATCCTTTGTAAGAACGTGCATATCTAATAATGGTTTGTGTACCTTTACCACCATGCTCAGGAAAGACAAAAACATCATTTCCCACAATAGAGATAGAGGCAGCAAAACCAGTTTGAATGCCCTTGTTCATACTCAAAGAACCCGATAGCGCAGGTATCTGTTGCAGATATGACTGTCCACTTGCTCCATCGGCATTTTTCACTGTTGTTTCTATCAGAATATTACCTTCTCCTCCCAAAGGATTGTTCGGACTTGGATGTTCTCCATTATTTTTCTCACACGATGCTACAAACAACATCATTACACTCATGGCTATAAGTTGCCAACTATTGAATACTACTTTCATTTTCATTTTTTTAATGATTATCAATTGATTTGTATTTATCTGAAGACGTATCGCAATTTCACTCCAAAACTTCTACCCGGTAAAGGACGATTAAACTCCGACAAAACTGTGGAACTGGTCAGATTCTTTATTTTACCCGATATGAACAGCCGTTGATTCATGAAACTGTACTCAAAGCCAAGATCTATCGTTGTACTTCGAGGGATGCGACGTTTTGCATTCTCGGTTATTTCAAAGTCGTAGAGGTACTCTTCCACAAAAGCCAGATCGACAAATAGCCGTGTGTTTTGGCCTTTACCGCCGAAAAGATTTTCTTTGTGAAACTCCAAGCCTGCATTTGCCATGAAATAAGGAATATTGGGCATTCGTTTTCCTTTTGTTGCATTGGGTATATTACTGCCTTCCTCATGGCTTCTTACATCACGTAAGTCTTGGTAAGTAACATTGCCATAAGTATATAAAAAAGGGAATATATCCGCCTTCACTTCAAACTCCACACCAAGGGTTCGCATTTCTCCGAAATTTTGGTATTGGGCGCCGAAAATCCCTTTTGTAAAGCGAATCATATCCTGTAAATACATATAGTACCCACTCAATTCTATTTGTAGATTACTCGGATGGATTCCGGTTACATCGTAGAGCACACCTGCATTTGCACTCAGGTTACGCTCAGGTAACAATCTCTCTGATGGACTGATGGTATAGCCATCTCCTAACAACTCATTTTCTGATGGAATGCGTACGTCATATCCACCCGATAGTTTACCCATAAAGAAAGGTGTGAAGCGGTAGCGCATAGCGTTGCTAAACCCTATACTGTTCTTGTTTAGATTAATATCCTCTACAGGGATGTTCACATAAATGTTTTGATAGAATGTATTCATCGAATACCAATAATATCTCGACGTGAGCGAGTTAAGAAACTTGTCGTTTTTTGTGCGGTAATCGTAGGTCAAACCTACCGTCCAGCTACGCATACGCGAGTCAAAATCTGTTTTCTTCCCCAGACTTTTTTCCTTGGTTGGATCTGAGGGATACCCATTGGCCAAGGTGAAAACCGAATTAAAACTGACAGAATGATGCTTGTCTATCAGATATTCAAGACTCAGCTTATTCATAAACGTAGCTTTTTTATTATCCGATTCTGATGCGTATCGTGTACCCAGCTCGCCACCATGGAGCGAAGGAGTAGGATAAGAAACCCCACTCCAATCGTACCATACTTTAGTAGTGTCTACTAGCCCATATTGCGTATAGCCAATTGCTGTACTCATATCTAAGTCTAAGCCCTCTAACAGAAAATTGTCTTTCTCTAATTTATTGGCTAGCATATAAAGGCGCGACCTCGTATGCGCCTTTCTTATATCGGTTTCTATACCTTGTATTTCCTTGTAGGTATCAATAAATACGGGTTCAAACTCAACGTCATCAAACCACCAGTTCTTGGCTTTAAGACTTCCTCCTACGAGTGTTTTTCTGAAGTTGTCGTGATTGCGTTTGATTTTCAATCCTTTAACATAAGGAGATTCCATCGTGTAATCATTGTCTGCATAAGTATAGCCTCCTCCAATGCCAAAGACCAATCCAGCATCTTTCAAGTTCCTTTTGAACACCGTTTGCGCCTTGTTTACATTAAACGACTCACGAGTATAGCTTAAATCAGCATAACGATCCGGATATTCTTTTATCACAATATTAACTGCTCCCCCCATTGATGACCCTCCAAACTTGGCAGGAACCACGCCTTTGTATATCTCAATCCTATCAATCATATCAATAGGTATGTCATTTAGGTCAATAAAGTCTGACTGATCATTCAGAGGTGTTTCATCAATAAAGAAGCCTATGCGTTTGCCCTCTAAACCACGTACAGACAATCGAGAAGTGCTACCCACTCCTCCAGAAGAACGGATGGCAACGCCTACGGTCTTCGCTAATATTCCTTGAACATCACTCACTGTCCCTTGCAGCTGCTTCATGCTGATGACCGATACGGGCATGGCTTGCTCCCGAATCTTGCGGGCTTCACTTTTGCCCATCACCACCACTTCGTCCAGCGATTTGACTTCGGCTTTCAGGCGGATGATTGCTTTCTTAACGCTCTCTTTGCTCACGGTTATTGTTTGAACTGATGTTTGGTAGCCCACGAATTTTACCGTGAGCGAGTAAGTACCGAAAGGAATATCAGGAAAGGAGAACTCGCCGTGTTTATCGGCAACACCGCCCTTTTTCAGTTCCTCAATAAAGAGGGTTGCTCCGGGCAGTGGATCTTCGCCAGTGTTGTCGATAACCACGCCCGCAATCCGCCCCCCACCTGTTTGGGCGGATACACTGATGCTCATGAGCATCAGTATCAATAGAGAAAATAGTACTTTTTGTTTCATTGTTTATTTATATGATTGTTGGTTTCTCCTTAAATGCTGGGATCGGGAGCTTCCGACTTGGAAACGACTACAGGAGTTATACCTGAAGAGTTTCCTTCGGTTACTTTTTTTGTAAGTACCTCAACATCCTTAAACTCTACTCTGGCAATCGCCTTTTTGGGATTGAGTGCCGTTTCGTCAGCAATGAGTTTGGCCACTTCACGTTCTTTCAACATACCCGTAGAACGTAGCACGGGATACCATTTGGCAGCTTCCTTCGGCTTGGAAAGATTTTTGCGGGCTGCTTTGTTATAAAGTATAAGCATAAATCGATATTGTTTTGTGCCCTTTCGGGCAGTTATTAGTAGTAATTTTCAATATTTGAACTGTATATCTTCTCGTTCCATTTCTCCTTTGAGGTATGTGAGAAGAGTCTCCATATCGTCTCCTACTGTAAAGGCAATGCTCTCAATAGTAGTGCAATGCCCTAACGTACAGGTTGATACAGGATTGATTAAAGAAACATAACGACTGTCTCGTTTCACCAGTCGATGAATCAACTGCGGATAGGTAGTCAGAACCCGATGTATCGGGGTATATTTATTGATGCTCATCTGTCTATTGGTTTCATCATCGGTTGTTTTGTCGCTTGCACGCATATTCGTTGCGATTGGCTCTCCGGCGAAATGTCGTAGGTCACATTTATAAATCCCGCTTGTTCCAGCATTCTTTGTATTTCTATGGGTGAGTAAATGCGCAGGTCGATATTCCTCACCCACTTTTCATTGCCTTCCTCGCTGCATGCCTCGTTGCAGATGTAGAACCTTCCTTCGGGTTTCAATACACGCAATACTTCCTTGAAGTTTTCCACTATATCATTCCAAAAGTAGATAGTTTCGAAAGCGGTTACAATATCGAAGCGGTTATCGTCAAAAGGAATGTTTGAAACATTCGCCTCTACGATAGATGCTCGTCCTTGACTGATAGCCGCCTTGTTCTTGCGACTCGCAATGTCCACGCACGTGGGTGAATAATCCATGCCACAAACTAATCCATGAGTTCGTTTGATGAAATTAGCTAGGTTTTGCCCACCGCCACAACCGATGTCGAGCACCGTTTCGCCACCGGAAAGTTTTACGAAGTTGTCAATGCACCAAAGAGAAATCCGGTTATGCCCTCGGTTCATCATTTTCACAATGCACCTACCCATAAAGCTATTCTTGGGTTTGCGGAAGTTTTGAAAGATGTTTTTTATTATGCTCATAATTATTCTTTGTTTTTAAGTCTTTTCTTGCTAATATGATATGTCTATTATTTGCTGTACGCGATGCCTAAAAATGGTTGCCCAATCGCATCAGTCGAACATTGGACTACCAATGCTTGGGCAAGCCCCCGTAAATGCTATATCAGCTCCTGTTTTCATCGCGATAATTAAGGGGATATTGCCCTCGCAGCAGTTGTGCTCTATCTGAAGGGTGTTGCGGCGTATGCCGTATGTGGCAAAAAAAGCAATAGTACTGCCTATGCCGGTGGATATACCGGCAAACAGTGTCAGAAGAAATGGAACAAATACTTGTTGTGACATGGCTATGACAGATTGGGAGTTAGTACTTCAAAAGAGAACGAAAATCTATTTTGTTCAAAAACAAAGCGAGTCGCTCTTTGCAGGCGACTCGCTTGATACGATGAATTATTATTATTAAAAATGGGATGTTTCATACATCTGTTACTAAGTTAAGTCTGGAAAATCAGTCTCTGGACGTTCAATATCGATGCATTCTTTTTTAATTCTAATAGTCTCTTTGTTCAAAGCCTCTCTGGGCAGAGCGGATTTTCTGCTTTGTGTTACCCACGATTCCTCGCAGAGGAAAAGTCCGTTTACTCCTTGCACAAGCGTTATTTCGCCATTACAGATGATGTTGGTGATACTCATATATTGATTGTTTTTAGTTGTTCTACCGAAGTGGTGCGGTATTTACCCTCCTGCACCAAGCGAAATCCTGCTTGACAAGACCTGCCGCATCTGCCCATGCAAGCAACGGGTGTCGGGTCGAACAGAAGATGGCTAAAGTGCTTCTTTTCCGAATCGAATACGAAAGAAATCCGATTGTCCACAATTGTACAACCGCTTCCACAAGGGTTGCATTGTAGGCAGGAGGATGTGTGGATGTTTCTATTTGTTTTCATCTTTCTATTTTTACATTCATGAGCCTTTTCCAGCCTCCTGTGCTAAAGCGGATATACTCACCAATAAAACATTCAATTTCTTCACTGGAAAGCTCTTCATGTTGCACCACCTCTTTCATCATATTAACCCACCATGAGCAGGTGAAGTGCATAAAGAATAGAGAAATATCGGTATGCAGATCAGGGTAGAGCTTTTTCATACCTTCCATATATTCTATACCCATTACTGTACTTCTTTTAATCCATTGTTCCCAATAATCATTGAAACGAGAGTCTTGGATAGATGAAAAAAGTAACTTAAATTCTTCACGATACCGTCTTACGATGTTCATTACCTCCTTCATGGATGAGCGATGATATTCTTCGGAGGTAAAGACATCCAAAGAAAAGGCCTCCGGGCGATTATGATCTTCCAGCATACTGTTCATCGCCTCCAAAAGCGGATGCAACACGTCAGCCAACAAATCGTCCTTACAAGGATAATAATTGTAGATGTTGCTCAGACCGATACCCGACAATTTGGATATTTCACGCATAGACACAGCCTTAAAGCCCTTCTTGAAAAAGGCTCTCCTTGCTGTTTCCAACAATAATTTATGTGTATATTCTTTTGTTGTTTGCATAGGTCAGAACGTAGTTCCTGTTATTAGAATACAAAGTACGTTGTATTTCAAAAATAAAACAATCCATACAAATGGGTATTTTCCTATAAAACAATCCCTATTTGTAGGGATACAAAAAAGGGTATATAACTATCAGCAGAGCCACTTCACGCCAAACCATAGTCATAAGTACGTGTATTGCCTCTACCGTATCCTCTTGTTATTCTTATTCTGACCTCTTTCCATGGCTATTATTAATACGCAGGTTATAAATCATGTGTAAAAACTACTTTAATCTTTTCATGATTCCCTTTTTTAGTAATGATTAATCGAATATGCTAAAAATATATCATATAAAACTTCTCTTTTCTGTCATTCTATCTTTTATCTATTTAGCTTGTCGTCATTAATTAACCCGGATTCATTTTGGTAGTTGTGCCGCAAGAGTATTATGACTAATAAATTATTCATGTGTCATTTTGCCATAAACAGTCTTTTTATACCACTCTCGGACAGTTTAGAAAACGGCTCTTGATTCTTCTCTCATTTGCCGATGAAAATAGAATCAACATGTTTTATTAACCATTAAAAATGAAAGTATGGAAGTAGTAACCATTGAAAAGAGAGCCTTTTCGTATGTCTGCGAAAGGTTCACCGAGTTTACCAAACGAATAGAGAGTTTGTGCAGTACTCATACTCAAAAAGTAGAAAACTGGCTGGATAGTCAGGAAGTGTGCCTGTTGTTAGGCTTTAGCAAGCGAACGCTGCAATATTACCGAAGTAGTGGGCGACTGGCTTATTCTCAAATAGGGAGCAAGATTTATTATAAGTCTTCCGATATTGAAAGAATTATTGCGGACAGTGAAACACAAAATCAGTCACCCAAACAAATCAAGCCTTATGAAAAGAACTAAAGAATATTATCCGTCCTTCAACTTGTTTTCCATTGTCGGCACATGGGAAAGTGTTAATCTGAATCCTACGGTTATCATCTATCGGAACGACAAAGAGTATCTTCTTTCTATTATATATGTATCGGAAACCACCAAACAGGCTTCACCCTCTACTTATGAAATAGAGAAAGACGGTAGCCAGTATTTTATTGCTCCTGCTCCTAAACGGATTTACATAGATTATGATCCAGCGAAAGATGTGCTAAACCTTTCGTCATTGGGTGATTATCTGCGTAACTAATCAATCGACCAGCTAATCTCTAACTGATTAGCTATCTAGCCATCTTAAAATCAATATTTCAATAAAACAATCTTTCGATCATGGAATTAATAAATAAAGATACACCGCAAGTCAAAGAATTTATTTCTTCGCTCGATTCAATGCTAAACGGTATTGAATCGATTGTCAAACACTATAAGCCCCACCTAAACGGAGAACGTTTCCTTTCCAATCATGAGGTTTCTAAAAAAATGAATGTCAGTTTGCGAACTCTACAAGAATGGAGAGATACAGGATTAATTCCTTTCATCCAGATAAAAGGTAAAATCATCTATCGGCAAAGTGATATTGACAAACTACTGCAAAAGCACTATTTTGAAAGCTGGAAAGAATAACCTGCCATCCTCAAAAACATTGTTTTTCGGAATTTAATTTGAATCATTGACTTTTCCAGTGAAGTATTTAGTCTGTGCAAGTCTTTAGACAAAAATACGCTCGAATACAATGAGAGGAAGATTTTTATCTAAACCGAAGGCTTGGACTTGAACAGACTAAATACGGAACTTACCTTTGTCAATGTTTCATATTAAGTTTTGGAAAACTTATACTATCTAAAATTAAATCATTAAAATGCACTATATTTGCTATGATATTTATAGGTCTTGAATATTTATTCCTAACAATATAATAATACGTTTATGAAGTGTAAACTGCAAAAAATAGATATACCAGATGAGAATCCTTTCTTAAACTGTAAGTTGGGCAGAGAAAAATATGCAGATATATTGAAAGCAATTGTTTTGACTTACAATGAAGGTTGTGTATTAGCTATAAATGGAAAGTGGGGAACTGGGAAGACTACGTTTGTTGAGATGTGGGCAAAATATTTGAAACTAGATGATTTTCATACATTATATTTTAATGCATGGGAGAATGATTTTATTTCAGATCCGATTGTTGGTTTGCTTGGTGAACTAAAAAAGGTAAGTTCACAAAAGAAGAAAGAAGATGCACTTTTATCAGTTATAAGCACAGCAGGAAAAATAGTTCTGAAAGCAGCCCCTGCAATAGCTAAAGGAATACTAAAAAAATATGCAGGTGAAGATGTTGTTGATATTTGCTCTGATAGTATAGAAGAAGGAGCTTCTTTATTAAAAGAAGAAATTGAAAGCTATGGGAAGCAGAAATTATGTTTAGAGCAATTCCATGCCGAATTATCGAATTTCGTGGTAGATATTTGCAACGACAAACCTTTAGTTTTCATTGTTGATGAACTAGATAGGTGTAATCCTTATTATGCTGTAAAAATATTAGAAAGGATAAAACATCTTTTCAATATACCTAATATTGTATTTGTTATATCCATAGACAAACAGCAATTAGGTAATTCTATACGAGGGTATTATGGTAGTGATTTAATAGATGCAGATGAATATTTAAAGAGATTTATTGATATTGAATATACCTTACCAGATCCTGATGTAGATAAATTTAGTAGCTATTTATATGAGTTCTATGATTTTGATGCATTCTTTGGAACAGAAGAACGGGGGCAATATTTTAAACGAGATAATGAACAGGACAACTTTCTCAAAATCGCTCAAGCTCTTTTTAAACATAAGAATTTAACTTTAAGGCAGATAGAGAAAATATTTACAAATACTCGATTGTCATTAAAAATGTTTTCGCATAATGAATATGTTTGTCCTGATGTACTTTTCTTGCTAACTTATTTTCATATATGCGAATCTGACTTATATGAGAAAATATGCCATAAAAATTATGATATTCAAGGGTTGGTAGATCAGCTAGAAAATAGTATTCCTCAATGCATATTTAAAGTAGATGAATCATATAATAAGTATCGCAATCGTTTTTTCTTATTTACTATTGCTCAGTTAATAGCATGTTATGCGGTCGAAGGATATGCTCACGTTCCATTGATAACAGACAAAGAGCCAAATAAAAACCGTGAACTTTTATTTACTGCAAAATTTATGGATAATAAGACTCTAGTTGAAGCATTAGAATGGACAGAACATCAATATAGAGGAATTTTTGCTTTATCACATATTACAAATAAGATAAGCTTATTAGAAAATTTTAAAAATTGAGGTTGCATTTATTTTGCATAATGGCAGTCCATCCTTTTGTTTTAAAGTGTGAAAGGACAGACTGCCTGATAATAATTATATAGCCAATTCCGATAAACAGCTATTAACTTTCTGCATATCCTTTAGAATATTCTGATCCAGTACCCGTGCATAGTGTTTAGTTACGCTCGTATCTGCATGACCTAACATCTTGGCAACATTTTCCATACTCACGCCATTCGCTAGGCATATAGAGGTGGCATAGGAGTGTCGGGCTGAATGTGTGCACAGATTTTTCTGCAATCCGCATACATCTGCAATCTCTTTCAAATAACTGTTCATGCGTTGATTGCTCAATACTGGCAATAGTTTTCCAGTACATTCTGCCACATTTTTATACTTTTCAAGTATAGAAGCAGCCACAGGCAACACAGGAATGTTACACATGATTTTTGTCTTTTGGCGGTTCTTTCTTATCCAAAGTTCCCCTTTGTTATCTCTTACTAAGTGTTCAGGTGATAGTTCTTTCACATCGCTGAAAGCCAATCCGGTAAAAATGCAAAAAACAAAAATATCCCGTACTTGCTCTACTCGCTTAATTGTGAATTCTTTGGCAAGAATAATTTTGATTTCGTCCATCGTCAGGAATTCAGGATCAGTTTCTTCTAGCTTAAAGCGATAGTAAGCGAATGGATCTTTCTTAATCCAGTCGTTTTCTAAAGCAATGCGGATAATCTTCTTCAAGTTCTTCAATCGGGTTATAGCGGAGTTTTGCGCACAACCTTTTTCAATCTTCAAGAAAGCATCAAACTTAGAAATGAAATTCGCTTTTAAGTTATTCAAAGCAATATCCGATAATTGATATTCCTTCTTGATAAATTCCTCTAAATATCGGGTAGTGGTTTCATACCGTTGCACGGTCTTACTAACAAAGTCTTTTCCGATCAACTTACGGCTTTGTTCGTTATGCTCCCTGAATACCTGCAATAGCGTTTTACTATCTTCATCCACACCATAATATAGCTTTCTCATAAGATCGACTGTAATAGTCTTACCTGCTGATTCCAGTTCTCTATAAATTTGGTGTATGCGAGAGCGTGTGATTTCCAAGTAGTGGTTCAGTTCCACCGACATACGATCTTTTCCTTTGGAGTTTTCTTTTGCCTGATTCCATAGGTTTACAGGACAGCTTCTTTTTACTAAAACATCTACCATACAGCCGTTTACAGTGATTCTCATGCACACGGGTGCTTCTCCGTTCTTTAATAATCTGGCTTTCTTGATAAAGAATAGCACATTGAAAGTTTTTCTAGCCATTTTTACATCGTTTTTAGAGTTACAAAACTATGTATTCTCTTCCAAAGTAAAACTATGCAAAACACTATGAATCAGTGAGAAAGATGCTAAATCGTGGGACTTTTTTCAGCCCGATTTATGTACCACGATTTGCACACCAACAATATGCTTGAAACGGCTATTTTTTGCCACCTGCTAGAAAAAAGAAATCCCCGATAATGCTTGATTATCAGGGATTTGCTTGATTTTTCTTTTGTTTTCAGTGATCCGCCTGGGGCTCGTGTATTGAAATCTAATGAAACATATATAAGGTTGTATGGATTGATAATCAGATGTTTATATTTGATTTTATTTTATCCCATTGAATTTTTGTGGTGCAGTTTTGCAATTCTGTGGTGCAAAATCGCTATCTTTGCACCACGGTGAAAACAATCAAAATTCAATAAGTTATGGAACGAGTTACCATCTTTTTAAGGACAACAAAAACGGAAGGCGATATTAAGCTACGTTTCCGTTTACGCGATGGCAGGGAAGTTGACCTGTATCATAAAAGTGAGATCAGAGCCGCTCTGAAAGATATGGCTAAGTTTGATGAAAATGGGAATGTCAAGCCAAAGGTTTCGGTTTTTAACAAAGAACTTAAACTGGCCATTGATCATGAAATAGATGCCATACATGCTGCTTATCATTCCTTGTGCGAGAAGATGCAGAAAGAACATATTAATGGTGAAATATTTGAGGACGCAATTGATTTGGTGCTGAATCCTGACGCTCGAAACCAAAAGAAAGCTGAAATGACCATGCTTGGACGGTTTGACAGATTTATTGTGGATGGTTATCGGGATGGTATATTTGGTGAAGGACGCATGAAGCATTACCGTGTTGTATATGGTGCGCTGGAGCGATTCCTGGCAATAAAGAATCTCAGGAGCATAACTCCCATTGAGTTTACTGCTGATATGTTGATGGATCTCCGTTACTTCTTCACGAATGAATATGAGTATGTGGAAAAATATTCCTACTTGTATGATGATAAAAGGGAGCGTGATATTCCTCGTCAGCCCAGAGACATGAATACAACCATCACCAGGCTAAAAAAGCTGCAAGCGTTTTTCAATGAACTGGAAGATAAGGAGGAAATTATGGCTTCTCCGTTTCGGAAGTTAGGGAAGAAGAGGAAGGCTACCGTCCTGAAAGAACGCTATGACGAACCGGTCTATCTTTATAAAGATGAACTATTGAAGGTGATGCGAACAGAAGTTCCTACCACGCTTCAGGAAACCAAAGAATGCTTTCTACTGCAATGCGCTTTTGGTTGTCGTATCGCAGATTTCCAGGCATTGTCTATGAGTAAAGTCAAGGTAACTGAAGATGGTATTCCCTTCATACACTACCTGCCGAAGAAAACCTTACGCGAAAATGTAGAGAATACCGAAATTGAAACTCCTATCCTGCGGTATGCTCTTGACTTGATTAAGAAATGGCAGTTCAATTTTCCTATCTTGAAATATGTTACAGGTAAAAGTGGATATAACGCCAAGATAAAATTGTTACTGCAACATTGCGGAATTGACCGTGAATGTAAAGTTTTTGATGACGGTCTAAATGACAATGTATATAAATCGCTGTATACATTTGGTAGCAGCAAACTTTGCCGGAAAACACATGTGGACATAATGAACAAGGTGCAAGTCAATATGTATGCCGCTGGTCTGCATAAGGAAGGTAGCGAGGCTGTCAACCGCTATACAAAAATGGAAATGAAAGACCATTTTACGTTGATGTGCGTAGCTTTTGATCAACCGATATATAAGGTGGATAAAGAGTTGAATATAATCGGTGAATAATAAGGAAAACGCGATAGCTATTTTCGAGAGCAATGAAATGATACTGGAGGTTCCTATCCAATAAAAGAAAAAATGGTATGGCTGAACTGTAAATAGATCCGTTGGTGGAATTAAAGTAGCGCATATTTATTCTGTCAATGGGCCTGTTGCTCATTGTTTATAACAGGATTGTCAATGCGTTGATTTTCTTTATAATCCACACAACGTCATGATGGGGAAATATCGCCACGCTCATTGACCAGATTTCCCGGAAAATACTTGCAGATATCGAGAAGTTTTGCGAATATTGCATGTGAGTTGTACATATGATGATTGAATAATAAAAGTTTAGTTACTTCTGATATACTAACAATTAGATAATAATGGCAATATTTAATGACAAGTTTAAGCGGACGAGATTAGACCAAAGTCCTTATCTGTTTCATTTTATAAACGGACGTGATACTTCTCCATGCGATACACTGCAGAAAATACTTGAAGAACAGCGGTTGATAAGCGATAAGGGATATATCTGTTTTTCAGCATCTCCAATAACAGCGATTACAAAATTCTTCGATACACCAACCCGAAGAACAGGACGTCCCATGTATTTGTCATGGGGATTGGGTTTTTCAAGGGATATTTTAGTTCGCGATTTTGGCGCAAGAAACGTTATCTACACGGACGGCAGCGAAAGTATTCCTGAGCATTTGGCATGGAGAACAGATCTGTTAAATGTTAATTCTTATGATTTTGAATATCTTCGTGAATGGCGAATTAAAGGCGAAACGTTCGATTTTACAAGATTCCCCAAGAGTGATATTATTGTTGTTGCCCCAGACTACAATTCTTTAAATCATCTGGTTGTAAAGTTCGACATGCAATTCACTCCTTATGCGAATTATTACGATGGTAGCATGGTAGAAGACTGGACAGAAGAATTCACAAGGGAATGGAAAGGTATCTCAGTAGATAAGCTAGGTGTTTATTTGGATGACTACGCCGTTTCTGGAGCTACCGGCTCACAAACGGTAGGTGAAGACATGTGTGAGGTATTATTTTTAGAATCCTCATTGAATTTTGGAATACCAAAAAACAAATAAAGCATTAACTACAATGGAAGAAGAAAGGAAATACTATTGCTATGTCTGCGACAATGAATTAACTGAAAAAAATAAATCAGATGAGCATATCATATTGAATGCCATCGGAGGACATCTACACTCATATACCATCATGTGTAAGGATTGTAACAGTCGATTGGGTGAAGCGGCAGACGCAAAGTTAGCTGAAGACTTGTCATTCTATACAGACATGTTGTGTGTAAAAAAGAATCGGCAGAATCGCCACTGCCAGATTATGACTAATGAAGATGGGCAAGATATAGTTGTTGAAGGTGCTGGTAAAAAACTAAAGTTAAGGTGTCCATATGTTAAGAAAGAGCCAGACGGTAAGAATATGAACATACAAATTTCGGCCCGTGATATGAACGAGTTGAGAGGCTTGCTCAGAGGGATGGTTAAGGAAAATACCTTGACTCAAAAAGATGTCGACAAGATAATGGAAAAAGCAACGATAACAGAATATAAGCCTAGATTGAAAAAGACTACTACTATTTCGGAGCTTGCTTTTCCAAGCATAGTGAAGTCTGCTGTAAACTATTATGTTGACTGTTTTTATGATATTCCGACAATTAAACATCTGGTTCCATACATAAAGGGTGAGAAAGATACAATAGATGTGTTGTATCTTCATCATTTCAAAGAGCTTCCGTATGAAGTGATCAAGGGGCAGATTACCCACATGATTCATCTTGAAGGAGACAAAAATACGAGATTGCTCTATGCCATGATGGAATACTACGGAATTTTCATTTATATCGTAGTCTTAGACTCCAATTATCAGGGCGATCCTGTCAATAAGACATACACTTACGATACTGTTTCGGCAACAGAAACTGAACGTTCTTTTTCTTTGCTGTTGACATTGGAGGATTTGGACAAATTTCGTACCCAACCTTATGAAGAGTATGTTACATACCTCCCATATATAGAACAAAGGGCGGATGAAGTAATGAAGATTTGGCAAGTAAGGCAGGACAGGGAGAAACTGCAGCAAGTGGTAAACAATGCGTTTGGGAAATATCCTGAAGGTTGTGTCCTAACAGACGAAATTTTGAAAGATATCGAAAACGATATAATGAAATTTTTTGAATGGGGAATCGCCAAATCTATTTAAATTAAACATTCTAATAATTATGCTAATAGGTGTACCAATTCTGCTAAATGTGATGAATAACAGACACTGTGCTAGCTGTGAAATTAGCGGTTACAAATGGGTTTCTCTATAATGAAATTGGCTTTTGGTGAACAATCTATCAGATTTTGGTCGCCAATTTGTGGCACAGGACGAGACAGGATATTACGAAAAGTATCATCGTAAAATAGCATCTGAAGCTACATTCTGCACTAAAAATAAAATCAGGTTAAACATCTTGCGTTAAAGATTGTTAGCCTGATTTTTGTTTTATCTGTACACCTGATTCCTTTTCTGGCTGTCTATAAATGTGGCAATGTGGCACTTAATCTACTTCTCCACTGACTGCCACAGATAAAAGGATACCACTTATCTATTATGTGGATACACAACGTATAATGAGATGTATCTTCTGTCTATTTCTCTGTTTTTTCGACAGCCAAAAGAAGTGAACTTTTGACTGTCTATTTGTACATACCTATAAGTGTATAAGTGAATGTAGAATATCAGTAAATCAGCTTGTTAAGCTGTGTTTCAATCTTTTGCAATCTTGTTTTTCTACATTAGTTTTGCATCTGTCAAAGCCGTTATCTCATCATGTAACGTGTGGAGACTGGTGCGGGTGCAGCGGCGAATGTCTCGCCAATGATGGCTGCCAACAGACCTGCCGTAAAAGTATAATGGATGAATTTAGAAATCAAAGTTCACAAATGCTCATGATTGTGTCTCAGGATGATTTGGAACGTGTAGTTCAAAAAGCCATTGGAAAGTTACTTGACCAACGGGAGAACAAACCGGAAACATATCTGACGGCTGAGGAAACCGCCAAGCGGTTGAAAGTTGACCGATCTACCCTATGGCGTTGGAACAAAGAGGGCTATCTTGTTTCAGCCAAGGTGGGTAGTAAGGTTCGCTACAAATTGTCCGACGTGGAAAGGATACAAAAAGGTGAAGTCTATGAGTGATAATAGAATCATTCTGGAAAGAATGATAGTCAAGGCTGTCAGTACAACAATGTAAGTTGTATTGCTCTATTGATGACATTACCGGAGAAGAAATGGAGGGAAAAATAAGAAATAGAGCGTCCCACCTTGATAGTTAGCCTGATAATAGGATAGTATCAAGGTAGTAAATGTCTTTGGCTTTTATACTCCAATTAACTTTGCCCCTCGGAACCGGTTTCAGAGTGAACGGAGGAAAAAACCTCTCATGTATAACATTTTAATTAAGCAAAAACTGATGACAAAGAAAAATATAGAGAATGGAGAAACCACGGTGTGTTCCTCCTGTCTATTGAAGTTAAGCTATATCATTGCACGGATGGAAAAAATAGAGAGTGCTCTCTATTCTATTAAAGGCACGCTCAATTTCAAGGAAGCACGTGAATATCTCGACCTGTCCAACAGTCAGCTTTACAAGTTGACAAGGAATGGAGACATACCGTATTATAAGCCGACCGGTAAATTGATCTATTTCAACAAGCAAGAGTTGGATGAATGGGTCTGTCAGAATCATTCAGAGGATGATGCGGAGTGTGAAGGAATAATTGCTGAGATAGATAAGGCTGGTGCTGGCCACGATGATAAATCAAACGGTTGATTCAAAAAGATACCAAAAGAAAGACTTCAAATCATGATTGAGAACAAAAAGATTAGTTTAGGTGAAGATATAGACGAAAGTGCCTTTGAGCAGATTTTGAAATTTATCCGACTCAGGGTTACGGATGTTTATGCTTATCCACCGGAGATCGTACAAGTGGATGGTATCACCATTGCCACGCTGGGAAACTTCAGTGCATCGACCGGAAAGCCGAAGAGTAAGAAAACGTTCAATGTGTCGGCTATCGTGGCTTCTGCATTGTCTGGCAAGGAGGTGCTGCGCTACAAGGCGACCCTGCCGAATGAGAAACATAAAGTGTTGTATGTAGATACAGAGCAGAGCAAATGTCATTGTCACAAGGTACTGGAGCGGATATTGATACTGGCTGGAATGCCCACTGATCGTGAGAATGAGCGACTGGAGTTCTATATGCTACGAGAGTATTCGCCCAAACACAGAAGGCAGATCATTAACCTTGCACTGGAAACAGACCCGAATATCGGGTTCGTGGTGATTGATGGGATTCGTGACCTTATGTATGACATCAACAATCCCAGTGAGTCGGTAGAGCTTATCAATGACCTGATGCGGTGGTCGAGTATGCACGACCTGCACATCCATACAGTACTGCATCTCAATAAAGGTGATGATAATACCCGTGGGCACATAGGTACAGAGCTGAATAATAAGGCGGAAACAATACTTCAAGTTACGAAAAGCCCGTTTGACAGCAGTATAAGCCAAGTGAAGGCCATGCACATCCGGGAGAAAGAGTTTACTCCGTTCGCATTCAAAATCAATAGTGAAGCATTGCCGGTACTGGTGGATAATTATGCGTTTGAGGCAGAGCGTAAACCTCTCTTTGAAGTATTGACGGATGAGCAACATGTAAGCGCATTGGAAAGTGTGTTTGCGGAGGGGCCAATTGTCGGGTATGAGAATATGCTCAAATCCCTGCAAAAAGGTTATGAAGCCATCGGTTATAAACGAGGGCGGAACGTGTGCGTGGAACTGAATAAGTTCCTGATGGGAAAAGGGGTAATAACCAAAAAGGACAAGACTTACTCTTACGAACCTAAAGCCTTTGAGAATGAGGAACAAATATAGCATGGAAAGAAGTTTAGTTTACTCCGGGGCTATATATGGTAAATCAATGTCGGACCGCTATAAAATACAAAAGGAATAGTATGAACATCGCTCAAATAAAGCAAATAGACCTGGTGGACTACCTGAGAGCCATCGGCTTTTCACCTACAAAGGAAACGGCAAAGTCTGCCTGGTATCACGCTCCTTATCGAGAAGACAGAACACCGTCATTCAAAGTCAATAAAGATAAAAATGTATGGTATGACTTTGGAACTGCTCAAAGTGGTGACATCATTGATTTGGCGGAATTACTCTACCATTCAAAAGATGTGTCTCGATTACTCAAACTCATAGAGGGGGCAGCACCGGCACTGGCTCCTCTAATCAGAACTCCGATATCCCAGAGTGGAGAACGGCTAACAGATCAGTTCAGAAATGTAAAAGTGGTGGATCTGAATAATGAAGCATTGAAATCATATCTGCAATCCCGTGGTATTGATTTGGATATTTGGGAATGCGAATGTAAGGAAATTCATTATACCTGTAATAAAAAAGAGTATTTCGCTGTTGCTTTCCCAAATATTGCCGGTGGTTATGAAATCCGTAATCCTTATTTTAAAGGGTGTATAGCGCCAAAGGATATATCCATCATCCGAAAACCGGATAGATTAGGAGTACGTTGCTGTTGCCTGTTTGAGGGGTTTATGGATTACCTCTCCTACCTGACTTTAGTAAAATTGGGAAGAGTAACCGAAGGTAGCGAGCCTATGGATTATATTGTTCTGAACTCGGTAAGCAATGTTAGCAGAGCCATCGAACCAATTAGAAAATATAAGGTCGTTCATTGTTATCTTGACAATGATGATGCCGGTAGACGGGTTGTGGACTCCTTACATGAATTATTGGGTGATAAAGTTCAGGATATGTTTGCGCCTTATCCACTCTACAAGGATTTGAATGACTTCTTGCGAAACAAGAAGAAAATTCCATGATAGTAGTAATATATGGATATTATTTTCTAATTTTGCAATTAAATAGTAATATCATACCATGTATGAGTAATGCAGATTATGTTACCAACCAAGATATTATGCTACTTTTAGCGAAGCGCATAAAGGAGTACAGGCTTGCCGCACGGATGAGCCAAAAGGAAATGGCGGAGAAATCCGGTGTGAGCCTTGCTACAATAAGCCATTTTGAACAGGGTGTCAATCAGAATATGACCCTGAATAATTTCATATCATTGTTGCGGATAGTCGGTATGGAGCAACGTGTCAGTGATTTGCTGCCTGAATTGCCCATGCCGCCACTGGCACTGAAACAGATAAATAAATTCATTCCTAAAAGAGTAAGGAGAAACGATAATGATACAAAATCTTGATGTATTTTTATGGAATCGAAAAGTAGGTACGTTGGTAGCCTATAAGGAGAAATACAAAGAAAAGGTATGCTTCTATTTCGACGGTGACTTTATAAAGGGCGGTTATGACATCGCTCCGCTGCAAGCCCCCATAAATGGTGTAAGTGCTCAACGTGGCTTGCCTGTCTATGCGGAGGATGGTAAGATCTTTGGTGGTCTGCCCTCTTTCATAGCTGATTCACTGCCTGACCATTGGGGAAATAGGGTATTCAATGAATGGGCGAAAGCGCATCATATAAAATCCCGTGACCTGTCATCACTTGACCGCTTGGCATACATCGGTAGGCGAGGTATGGGAGCGTTGGAGTTTATACCTCCTGCCGCAGAAGAAATGGAAAAGCCGTTTAAAGTGGAGATTGCCGACCTGCATAGGCTTGCCCATGCTGCCTTGAACGAGGCTAAGGGCTTCAAGGCTGAGATGCAACCCGACTTGATGATTGAAAGCCTGTTCAAGGTGGGAACATCGGCTGGTGGCCGTAGAGCGAAAGCAATCATCCATGTGAATACAGAAACCAATGAGTGCTATTCGGGACAGGTAAACGCTCCCGCATCCGGCTTTACCCCGATGATTATCAAATTTGATGAGCATCTTGACCTGCCAACAACACGTATCGAATATAGCTATTACCTGATGGCGCGGGACGCGGGGATGGAAATGATGCCATCAATGCTGATTGAGGGCGAGAAGGAAGCGCATTTCCTGACGGAACGGTTTGATCGTAAAGGAAATGAGAAAATTCATATTCAGACTTTGGCGGCAATGAATCCGGGAGCGGACAGCTATGAGTCCCTGTTTGATACCGCCTGTCGCATCGGTATCGTGCCGGCGGAGATGCAGCGGTTGTTCCTGTCCATGACCATGAATGTGCTTGGAGGAAACGTGGATGACCACAATAAGAATTTCAGCTTCATGATGGGGCAAGACGGCGTATGGCATATTACCCCTACGTATGATTTTACATTCTCGGTCGATCCGTCGGCACCGGGATATGTAAACCGTCACTGCATGACCATAAACAACAAAAACTCTGCCTTTGAACGTGGAGATTTGCTTGAGGTGGCTAAGAAATACAATATAAAAGGGGCTGATTCCCTGATAGAAAAGGCAATCGGTGTTGTCGGTGACTACGAGCAATATGCACATATAGCAGGGGTTGATGGCTATTGGAGCCACCAAATAAAAGAGGAAATTAACGACCGTATTGAGATGTTATCAGAAATGTCTCGACAGAATGGATTTCATCGATGACGTTTTCCTTTGGAAAGCTTTTCTGCTACTTTACCCAAGTGTTGGGATAAAGTAGCAGAAACCGAAGAAAAACATCTTGCATTTCCGTTTTCTTCTTATATTTGTTTGAAGAATATGTAGAAAATAAATTGTTGACTGATAGGTGATTACTTTACGACTGCATCATAACAGGTTACGAATTAGTTATATACACCTTGGTATTTATACTCAAAAAACGTCTGCCCCAAATGCCAATTAGCGGCGTGGATTATCTTCATGGTATTTTACTTTACGCTTATTAAATGCGGGCATTGCACCTTCAAGTACATCAACAATCCGTTTATTTATCTTTATATTTTCAATTGAACCTGATTCGTACGAGAATAAATTCTCGTGTTCTTTGTCTATATTAACATATATTACCTGCTCGGCATCTGCTACTACAGCTAAATTTGGATTATGAGTAACCATTATGATTTGCCGTTTACTTTTAGCTCTTTTAATGAATTTTACTAAAATCTTCGCCACGCTACCGTTGTCAAGGTTATCTTCTGGCTGATCTAAAATTAATGGTTTATTATCCATATCTAACAAAAGATAGAAGACTAACAACAAAGCACCTTTCTCACCAGGAGACAGGCATTCTAATTTTTTTCCATTCTGTTGCAATTGATAATTGAATGATAAATAATCAAGAGCAAATAGTTCTTTGTAAAATTTTAGCACATCAGTTATTTGATCTTCAATGTTACGACTTTCATTATTTTGACCTTCGCGTTTATCAAAAAGTAGATTATCTCTTATTTCTTTTATTAGTTCTATCATAGAATCTACATTATTAACATCTTTAGACTCAATAATCCTCCTAAGACGTAGTTCTGCATTTTCAATGTTATAAAAAGATCCCTTTATGTTTTTATTGATACGACTCAAAATGCTATTCTTGAAATTAGGATTAATTGATAGCGATGCGTTTATTGTTATCTCAAAACCTTCTAATAGGTCTGCATTACCTGTGATTTTTGCATCTATTTTTGATTTGATATTAGTATAAATATCAACCACTTCCTTCTTACTTTGATGAATTTGACGAATCTTTCCAATAACTTCATTAAATTTAGACTCAATATCAGATGACAGCTTATTTTCTAAATATAACAACTCATTTTTAAGCCATTTAAGAGTGTTAACAGAAGGATTTTCATCTTGTCCCTCCAAATTTTTCTTCTTCTGATTATACTCTGTAAGTTCTTCCTGATATTTTTGATATGCTTGTTGTGGTTCTGATAACTTTTTTTGTTCTTCTTCTATTTGTAATTTTTTATTCTCCAATTGTTTAAACAGAGGGATTAATGTAGAATTAGCAGGTTGCTCACGCAAACCAATCTCAATATCTAAAACAATAACTCTTTCCTTCTTCTCTTTTTCTATATCCTCAATAGGTTTCGTGTCTATATCAACATTTATTATCTTATCCCAAGATAAACCAAGTGCATCTATATTATTATCACGGATAATAGCTTCTGATTGCTCTTTTAACGAGATTAACTTAGACTTCAATACAGATAAAATTTGGAGCTCATTGAGTAGATTTGTTTTTTCTGTTTTGAAACCTTCTATCTGGGCCTCAAATAAATTAACATCCGTTACAATCTGTTCAATTTTGCGGACAACCTCCTCGTTTTCCTTAGAAAATTCGGGATTATCATTAGGGTTAGTTACTGCAATAGGCATTGTCAGAGCATCAATTTCGACTTGTTTTTGTGTGATCTGATCCTTAATTCCTTTTTTATATGTTGGATTTCGTTTTTTATCCAATTCAAATAATTGGCTTGATAGAGTATCAATATCACTATGGATTAGTTTAATATTTTCATCGATGCTATGCTTTTTCTGAGTTATTAACGCATCAAAATCAGAAGCACCTAATCTATCTGTCTCATCTACATATTGAAACACAACACCTTCTATCTCTTTTTTGAATGCTTCTACTTTTGATATCTCATTGCACAATTTTTCAAAATATCCCTGAGGAAGATATTTTATTAATTTTGTGGAACTTTCAACATCTGTATCGCCTAAATTTTTCTTGATTGAAGATCCATTTTCAAAAGAAATTTCAGCCTCAAAGTGTGAGGCTAAATTCTTAAGTCTAAACTTATTCTTATTTAAGAATGAAAAGTCTTCTTGATTTTCTTGATTAGAGCATAAAGCTATCATATCTGCGATTGCACTTTTACCACTACCTTTATTTCCAATAATAGCTATAAGTTCTTTATTCAAGTCTATTTCAATATTATCAAACCACTTGCCCTGTTGTCCTGAATATGTTGCAACAGGGTTTATTTTTATTGAATTGAGATATTTGGTTCTATCATTTTTTACTCGTTTGAATAATGGAGGCTCATCTCCAATATAAACTCTATCCTCAGGCTCATTTATCACCTGCTTTAATCCCTCAAAATTCGGATCTGCTTTAATCCAGCAAAATCTATTGTTATCCGGTAAAAATAATTTTTCTTCAGTGTGTGCATCAGACCCATGTAAGCAAGGTTTGATAGATCCACACATTTCTTTTACATTGGATGTGTTGTCGATAATTTTTCCTGATGGATCATGTTTGATTCCTAAAAAAAAGTCTCTGTCCTTTGGGTTTCCTGAGAATATACATTCTGAAATTTGATAAATAGTCCTTCTTACAGCATCTAATGATCCCTGTTCACTTTCAAATAAATCATAATGCTTTTGGAAAGAAGACGCACCATCTATACTTGAGTTACTAACAATAACTACCACATTGTCTCTTAATGCAGTATTATTAACAAGTAATTCTTTCAAACTTTCATGAGATACCACAAAGTTATCAATCCCCTTTTTATAAGCCTCTATACCCACGCCTTGTGAACCCAATGAATTACCTAGTGATATTATTCCTAACCTGTTCATTAAAAATGGTTGACTTGCACCGACACATTTCAATGAATTAAAAAAATCATTATCAAGATTTTTAACAAAGTCAGGATTGAAAACACAATGAATATTAATTAGCTTACCCCTATCTCCTACAGGAAGCATTCTGAGTTCCACATTAGGCAAAATAAGCATATTTCTTATTTCTTCTACTTCTTCCTCTGAAAATCCGCAACTAATTGATATATTATCTTTGTAGTTAAGCGCATTTTTGTAGTTTTCAATGCTAAAATAATCAGTTATGCCTATCACAGCTATTTTGTTTTCACTTGCTTTTTTAAACAAGGTGTAACAAAAGCTATTAAAATCGGCACTCGTGAATTGGTCATTTTTGTTAGTTCCTTTAGTATGCACATGCAAATCCCATTTGCGCCACTCGGATCCTTTGTTGTATTTATGTTCCATTTCTCAGTAATTTAAAAGGTTATTTTCGGTAAGTTGTTTATTATCTCTACACTGTCTATGCTTAAGCGGATGACATTGAATAGGAGGCCGAGGATGTAGCGAGGATTGATGTGTTCGACAACCCAGAGGTTGGGGCTATTGGTGATACCGCTCTCTTCGTAGATGGTGGTAGCGTAACGTTCCATATCCACTCGATGGCACTTTTGCTATTTATTACATAACTGTATATTGCCATATTTTTGAATTTTTACTTAACTCGATTTAGTCCATTCAGAAAACTCTCATTCTTTGATTGCAATAGGAGATCCTTCATTTTACCCCAATAATCGCCAGTTACTTGACTTTTCAATTCAGAACATATCAGGTATGCCAAGGTCTCTTCAAAATCGAACCATTTCTCACTAATAAGAATTTCTGTTCTTGATGAGTTAAGATCCAGATCTCGCTTACCGCAAATATCAACCATCAATAACATTGGGAATGGAAACGATAGTGCTGCTTGATTGTTTTTTCTCCGCCAACTTTCTTGAAAAACTGAAGTGGGAACATTTATTCCATGCAAAGAAATCTTTGATTTTGATTTTGCTATTGTAGAGGTTGAATCATGGACATCAATACCTCCGTCTTCGCCGACACTTATATTTTTAGATTCATTCCTAATCTCATTCTCAATAATAGAAATTCTCTTATCTAATGTGTAGTCAACACCGTCAACATTGACACTAACCGCTAAAATTTTTATTTCTTGAACTGGAGCATCATGTTTTTCAATGATAGCTATCTTAACGATACCACATATTCCGAACCCTTCATTATTTAATGCAATATCAAATGTGTGAATATTTTCATTCTCTTCTTTCCAAGTATAGTCAATCATAGAAGACAAATCAAGCTCTTTAAAGCTATTTTCATCACGCACTTTTATAGAGGTTTCAGTTTCAATATTTATCTTGAAAGGAGGATTCTGAATAAGTGCTTCAACTGATTGTACAAATCTCTCGGGAGTCATTCTTTCCCAAGGGTTATTGGATTTTCTGAGTATCAATTTTGTTGTAGTTCCCGGTTGCTCTCTTTTTCCTTCTCTAATTAAGAAAATACTTTCTTGCCCTTCAATAGTAATGCTCAATGATCCGCTTGATCCATGCTGCGCATATATTCTTTTAGTATCAACAATCATTGTATCTGCCACCATAAAGCAGGAAAGGATACCAATACCAAATCTTGACGTTGGGGTAAAGTCTGCTTTTGTTTCGGATTTGAGTGTATAAAAATCAGTAGATTTATAGAACGAGGTTCCTACCTTTGAATAGTAATTGTCAATGATGTATTGATCCATACCGGTTCCATTATCTTCTACTTCAAGAATCATAGACCCATTCTCTGAATAGTATTTTACAAATATTTCAGGATGGTACGGAGTTCCCCACTTTTTCTCTTGAGCTTGCCTGAGCAGGCAGGCATCGATAGAGTTCTGCAATAATTCTCTTAAGGCAACTTCGGGGTCACCATACAATTTTGTTCCCATCAATAAATCAATTACCTGTCGCTTACTTAGGTTGAATTGAGTGTCTCGATAAATGTATATGGGTTTCCCTTTTATATCTTTTTTTGTAGATATTTTCTCTCGATTAACTTTGAATGGCAATTTAAGAGAAATACATTGCCGCCTTGTAGCATTAAATTCATTCAAAGATGAAAGAATATTAGTACAGATGCTTAACTCACTGTCGATAATATCACAAAATTGATGGATAGATGCTTCGATAACCGGATGCGTACATTTGGCAGAAAACTGTATAATATCAGTATTAATTTCCCATGCCTCAACAGCTCGATGTTTATTCCATTCTTTTATTGATAATGGTTCTCTGACATATAGATGGGAAAATAAAACATCAGGTGTTCTTTTGGCATCAAAATCTAAAATATCCGCAACTCTCAAAACTATAGCAATAAGAGGTAAGCAGGCATAAGTATTTTCGGCACAAAGATAATTTTTATCAAATTCAAGTGTAGAATACGTATCCTCATTATGGCTGAAGCAAATTGCAGCAAATTCAGATGTAAGGTCTGAATCTCTATATTTAATTTTACCATTCCAATCTTTCTCAATAATATCCCTCGCTCTATCGGAATGGAATTTCCTAATAAATTCGGTGATTAGATATGATTTTATAGTATCAACTTGAGAACTGTTGCCCGCTGAAATTAATTGTTGAATAATTTCTTGCTGGTCTGGACGTGCCAAATAAAAACGTTTAAACTCATCATAATCTGCTTGTTCATCTACTTCTAACTTTGGATCAGTATCCCATATTTTTTTCCACGTTAGAACTTGCTTTTCACTTGGAGCCATTCCAATATCATGAAAAAACGCACTCAAGATTAATAACATCAATTCAGGAACAGATAAGTTCTTAATCGTGCTTTCTGGTACTAATTTTTCCATCAAATATAGAACTCTAAATTGATGACTACTGTCGTGCAATGTGAATTCTCCCATGTGCTTGATTATTGTTTTGGTTCGTAGGATGGCATATTCTACGCCACTATCAACCAAAGCAATGACTTCAGCATCATTTTCTGAACATTTCTGCTTTAATTCGGTATAAATTGCACTTTTCTGAAGTTGTGGTAAATACTCATTTTTATAGTTGTCTGCCATTTTATCAGTAATCTAAAAGGTTATTTTCGGTAAAGCATTTACACTGAATTGCCCAATAATCACCATTGTAAGTTTGGGCAACCAAATCAACTCCGGTATCTTTCCCTCCAAAATCTTTACGGAATGGAAATTCATTCCACAGCCAAACAGTCGAGAATAGCGTTATATATTTAGGGTCAGTCTGCAAATAAGCTTGCATAAGTTTCTCAAACTTATCACCTTTATCTCTTTCAGAGAGAGCATACTTGCGGAATTTATCAAGATTTTTTCTAAACGACATATGTATTTACTTGCTTTTATTTATCAATTCACGTCTATCTATCCCCAATATGGTCGCAATCTTATCAAGCGTCTCTAATGATGGTTGTATCTTATTAGAACACCACTTTGATACGGTTGATGTATCTTTGCCTAATTTCTCAGACAACCATTTCCCTGATCGGCCTTGTTCAACAAGCACTATTTTTAGTCTATTGATTTGATTTTGCTTCATTACAACTATTATTGGTATCTCATACAAAGATATAGAAAATTATAACAAGCTCTATCAAATAGTCAAATATTTATCTAACAGGCATATACTGTTCTTAATAACGCTTATATAGTATTAGTTGCACATTCTGCTCAAATTAAAATATTTCGTCGATAGAAATCAACATCTCTAATATTATTTAGCCACGTCAATTATCATTTCCTACCCACATTTTTATCATACTAGATACCCCATTTAGAAAAGGCTAATTGAGAGTCCTCTCTGATTTTGAATCCTCCACAATATGCTGTTTCTAAGCCGTCAACTCAGTGTTTAGTTTTTAGTGGCAAAAGTATTTCTGGCTTCTTCACGGACCAACAAGGTCGAGCCGCAAGTGGTTTTGATAGAAATCCTCCTGCTATATGGAGATTCTGATATAAAAAATTTGTTCAGACCAGCAAAACCCGATTTTACCTTTGCGCACGCAACAAGTTAGTTGCCTGCATCAACTTATTCTACTTTCTCGCATGAAGGGAGTGATGGCTACTGGAAACAGGAAAAAGAAATTGGAACAGATGTCATTTCCTAATATAAAGAACCGCTATTTTCTTCGTCTGAGTATGATTATAGGTATGATTTTTGTTTGAAAATGGAATACAGGTTAAAAACGGGAACTTTCCAAAGAGATTGTGAATTTCCCGCAAGTTTTCATCATTCCTTTGCCCCCGAAATCGAACAAAAACAGCTTAACAACATGAGTCCATTTGCAATATTTGCCATTGTGCTGACCATAGCATACATTATTTACTATGGCGTGAATATCAGTCGAGACCTGTACGGTAAAAAAGGTCAGGAGAGTGAAACGGAAGAGATTTTCGATATGGGTACTATGTCGGAGATTGAAGAACCAATTCCAGTGACAGAAGACGGGGATAGCTTTATCATAGGAACGCAAGCTGACCTTGAAAATCTTTCAGAATCAAATCAACCCAGAGAACAGGGAAGAGAGGGAAAGGGAAGTGATGATTCTTACAAGGGTGGAACAACTGACAAGGGTGGAACAGTTTACAAGGGTGAAGTTGCCGATAAAAGTGGAATCGCTGAGAAAAGTAAAGCTGAAGAACTGGTGGATAATGTTCGTCAGAATATGCTTGAAGGGGATATTCAGAGCGAAGTCGTGATGGATGAAACACAATTCGAGGACTATCTCGTCAATCAACAGGTTATCCTTTTTGATAATCAACGTCAGAATAAGGGACTGAGGGAAGTGAAGGCTTCGGATAATGGGCCGTCTGAAAACAACCAATCGGAGATTAGAGATGCTATCTAAAAGACTGAGATCTTCTTTGGTTTTGATTGGCTTGTTTTCGGTTCAGTCCGCACTCGCCAAAAGCGGTGGTGTGGATTATAGCTGGGGAGCCGATGCACTGGCGTTGATGCACGATTACGTGGTAACGATGATGCTGTACGTGCTTTACTTAGGTTATGCCATAGCTGCGATAGTGGTTGTGATAGCAAGTCTTCAGATATACATAAAAATGAATATCGGAGAAGAGGGAGTAACGAAAGAGATACTCTTTCTGGTAGGTGCCTGTATCTTCATGATCGGTGCCTCCATCGTATTTCCTTCCTTCTTTGGGTATCAGATATAAAAACACTCGACTGCGCAGAAGAGTAAAAACCGTGTACTAATTATTAATGTAAGAAAATGTTTCAAAAAATCAAGAAAACCATGAAGGGTATTTGCTCTTCCGAGAGAATCAAAATGATGTCTCTCATGCTGTTTGTCGGAACGACAGCTGCAATCGCTCAAAATTCGGCAGGTGATTATACCGCCGGTACTACAGCCCTTGGGACTGTGACGACGGAAATTGCCAAGTATGTGCCGTATGTGGTCAAACTGTGTTACGCCATTGCCGGTGTAGTGGCGGTTGTAGGTGCTATCAGTGTGTATATCAAGATGAACAACGAGGAACAGGATGTCAAGAAGTCCATCATGATGATTGTGGGAGCTTGTATCTTCCTTGTGGCGGCCGCACAAGCATTGCCGCTGTTCTTTGGTGTAACGAGCTAACTGGCAATGGGCACAGACTCTAACTCCGACAGTCGGTATGCAGAATACCCGCTGTTCAAGGGGCTGCAAAAGCCGCTTGAATTCATGGGAGTCCAGGGCCGCTACATCTATTGGGCAGCAGGTGCCATCGGTGGAGCCATTATCGGCTTCATCGTGGCCTACTGCCTGATCGGATTTCTAGCGGGTCTGATTACATTGGTTCTTGCGCTGGGTACAGGTGCAGCTTTTGTCTTCATCAAGCAGAAAAAAGGGCTGCATAGCAAGAAAAGTGACAAAGGGGTATTCATTTATGCCTATTCAAAAAGAGTGTGATAAGATCATGCAGAAAATTTAAATTACGATGCAGTATCTATTTATTTTAATCGGAACAATTTTGTTGTCATCCTGTGGCAAAAAGACCCAAGCGGAACATTCACTGGAAGCCCAGCAGACAGCGGAAAAGACAAGGGAAAATTGGGACAATGCCAAACGTCCTTTTGCCGTGAGTATGGAAGGTTTGTCAACGCACGAAATGGAGGCGTTGTCTACAATCGGGGTTTATGCGAATCCGAAGGATGCCACGGAGGAAGAATCGGCTGCTTTTCAGGGAACGGCATTTATGAAGAATGAGAACGGAAGCTATCAGACAAGTGACCGGAATGCGGTGGCTACGGATTCGACGGCACGACTATACGTCTGTTACCCGTACCGCAAAGGGGTGAAGGACAAGGATACCCTTCTGCTGAATGCTCCTTTTGGGGAAAATCTGTACGGAAGGGAAGTGCAACGTGAATATGGCCGAACCCTATCAGTAAAGGTGAATCTGGTCAGTGCGATGGCTTTGCTTCGCATTACCTGTGGAAGCAACGATGTGCAGGATTGGCTTGAAGGGTTGAATATCATCGGTGAAAGCATTTATACGAAAGCCATGTATCTGCCCTATCAAGGCAGATGGTTCGGTATGGCAGCGGATGGTTCCGTCACTGCCCGGCAAGCGGACTGCCTGCTGAACAATGGCAGATCGTTTGATTATTACCTGATTCCGACGGAAACGGCAGGTGTGGTTACCATCCTTGCAAAAATCAACCAGAAAAATTATGTGGTCAAGACTACGCTACCGCCTTTGCGTGCAGGGAGTTTGACCCAAATAAATCTTCATAAGACAGCCAACGGACTGACCGTAAACAGCAGTTGGGTGGACACACGTCATGCCATCCTTGGCAATAACAGGGTGACTGAGGTCGACACCGTGAAAGTCGGCTATTATCTGCAAAAGGGTGGCTACATCAGCAGCAAGCGGGACACATCGTCTGTGGCAATCGTCATTCAGACCAATGGAAAACGTGGTAAAGCGGTGGCACTGAAAGACTGTGAGGGAAGGCTCTGTTTTGGTAGCGGCTCCTTGAGCAGTGGAAAGGTGTTCGCTACCATTGACGGAAAACGGAAAGAAGGAATTGTCAATCCCAAACAGGCTCAGGGAGTCGGTGATACGGAGAGAATTATCTTCAAGCCCGGTATTCCATACGGAACGAATTGTGCCCTTGGTTATATAAATGGTGCGGAACTGACCACGCTACTGATTGGCAAATCACAGTTGAAAGCTACGGGTGATGCTCCTGAGACAGATACAGGCTTGTCCCTGTCACGAAAGGTGATGATTGATGAAACGCAAAGGCATCCGGGAAGCTATGTGCCCTCTCTTGCTGAAATGACAGCCTTGTACTATCAGCTTCGCTGCTCTGAAAGAGGTGCTGTATGGGGACAGTTTGAGATTCCAAGCGGTGAATACCTGACCAGCAGCGAATCTACCAGCCAGTCATTCTACATGATGGATATGGAGAACGGTATCATTACCGGGACACTATCCAAACAGTACGCAAAGATGCAGTTGCGTCTTTTCTATCTTTTCTAAACAGGTAAATAACGAACTATTGCAGTCACTAAACAAAATGCAGCAATGACAATCTATGTAATCCTTTTTTTCGTGGCACTACTTATAGGCATGGCCGTATCAGTCTATACTTTCGGTACGGGAGGTAAGCGTCAGCGTATCTTTCAGGACATCTATTTTTCTGTTGAAGACACGAATGGGATTGGTGTCATCTATACCAAAACGGGAGAATATTCGGCGGTGCTGAAACTGGATAACCCGGTACAAAAGTACTCGGCGAATATTGATAGTTACTATGAGTTCACCCATCTATTCACTGCCATCGCACAGACTTTAGGTGAAGGGTATGCCCTGCACAAACAGGACATCTTCACACGGAACCGCTTCGAATTTGCGGATGCGGAGAAGAAAGAGTTTCTGTCGAAATCCTATTTCGAATATTTCAAGGGAAGGCAATATACGGATAGTTGCTCGTACCTCACTATCACGCAGGAAGCCAGGAAGAGTAGCCTGTTCTCGTTCGACAATAAGAAATGGAAGGACTTCCTTGTGAAAATCCGTAAGGTACAGGATCAGTTGCGAGACGCAGGTGTACAATCGGAATTTCTGGACAAAGCTGCCGCCAATGAGCTGGTGGACCGGTGTTTCTCCATGAACTTTACGGATAAGAATATCTCGATGAGTAACTTCAAGGTGGATGAAGAAAGCATCGGGATGGGCGACCATAAATGCAAGGTATATAGCCTTGTGGATGTGGACAGCACCCATCTGCCTGGACTGATCCGCCCCTATACCAATATTGAGGTGAACAATACCAGCATGCCGGTAGACTTGATTTCCATGATAGACAGCATACCCGAAGCACAGACCGTGATCTATAATCAGATGATATTCATTCCCAATCAGAAACGGGAACTGGCTATGCTGGACAAAAAGAAGAACCGCCATGCGAGCATCCCGAACCCCTCCAATGAGATGGCTGTGGAAGACATCAAGCGTGTGCAGGAGACGGTGGCCAGAGAAAGCAAGCAATTGGTTTACACCCATTATAACCTGGTGGTATGCTGCGACAAGCAGGTGGACTTGCAGAAACCGACGAACCATCTGGAGAACTGCTTCGGGCGTATAGGCATCCATATCAGTAAGAGAGCCTATAACCAACTGGAACTTTTTGTCAACTCTTTCCCCGGAAATTGCTACGGCATGAATGCGGACTATGACCGCTTCCTGACACTCGGTGATGCCGCCACCTGCCTGATGTACAAGGAGCGCATCCAGCACAACGAGGAAACGCCTCTTAAAATTTACTATACGGACAGGCAAGGTGTGCCTGTCGCTATTGATATCACAGGAAAGGAAGGGCTTAACAAGCTGACGGATAACAGCAACTTCTTTTGCCTCGGCCCCTCCGGGAGCGGTAAGAGTTTCCATATGAACAGTGTGGTCAGGCAGCTCCATGAACAGAATACCGATGTGGTCATGGTGGATACGGGTAATTCATACGAGGGACTTTGCGAATACCTGAACGGCCGGTATATCAGCTATACCGAAGAGAAGCCTATCACCATGAATCCGTTCCACATCAACCGTGCAGAACTGAATATAGAGAAAGTCAATTTCTTGAAAAATCTGATTCTACAGATATGGAAAGGTTCGGATGCTACGGCTACCGACCTTGAAATCCGTATCGCCGAACAGATGGTCAACGAGTATTACGAAGTCTGCTTTAATGGTTCCAGCGGTTATGACCCCGCACGCAGGGAGGCTGTGGCTAAAAAGCTTGTCAACGGAGCGAAGCGTAAGGCAGCCATACTGGGTGTGGATGCGGAAACTTTACTCGCTAAAGTGCCTGGAACGGTGTCCATGTTGGAAGAGAGACGGAAGGCACTGAAGGTGCAGGAACTTTCATTCAATAGCTTCTACGAGTTCTCCATTGAACTTCTGGACATCATCTGCATGGAGAACAACATCACCGAGATAGACTATGACAAATACGCCTATATGATACAACCTTTCTATAAGGGCGGAAAATATGAAAAGACACTCAACGATCAGGTGGACACGACACTGTTCAATGAAAGCTTCATTGTATTCGAGGTGGATGCGATCAAGGATAGTAAAGAATTATTCCCGATAGTTACGCTTATTATCATGGACGTATTCTTACAAAAAATGCGGCTGAAAAACAATCGGAAAGTCCTTGTAATCGAGGAAGCATGGAAGGCAATCGCCTCTCCGCTGATGGCGGAATACATTAAGTTTATGTACAAAACCGCCCGTAAATTCTGGGCCAGTGTGGGTGTGGTAACACAGGAGATTCAAGACATTATCGACAGTCCGGTGGTAAAGGAAGCCATCATCAATAACTCGGATGTGGTGATGCTGCTCGACCAAAGTAAGTTCAGAGAACGATTCGACAATATACAGTCCATCCTCGGCTTGACCGATGTGGACTGCAAGAAGATATTCACCATCAATCGCCTGGAGAACAAGGAAGGACGCTCGTTCTTCAAGGAGGTGTTTATCCGCAGAGGAATGACCAGCGGTGTGTATGGCGTGGAGGAATCGAAAGAGTGCTACATGACCTACACGACGGAACGGGCGGAAAAAGATGCCTTGAAACTGTATAAACGGGAGTTGGGATGCAGCCATCAGGAAGCCATCGAAGCCTATTGCCGGGACTGGAACTTGTCCGGCATTGACAAATCACTGGCGTTTGCACAAAAAGTGAATCAGGCAGGGCATGTGCTGAATTTGAGAATCAAATAATGAGACGGATTTTGAACCGGCTTATCATGGATTGGAAAAGAGAAAAAGAAGAATTAAAGTAGGGTAAGTAAAATATAAAAAGATGAAGAAAGATAGAAAAACTAAAGTAATGTCACCGGAGGAAGCAAAAATAGCATGGCTAAGTTCTATTATCTATTTCAAGAAGGAGGATAAGAAGAAAGCGATGGAAGAGGTGAATGCGATGAAAGCTGCAATCAAGAAAAAATGAATCAACAATAATGAGAAGATATCTGCTCCTGTTTGTCATAATATGCGTTTTTACCATTCAGGTGAAAGCACAGTATGTGCGTGTCAACTATGACAAGAAGACTATCGCAGCGATGGTGGGAGCCTACGGAGCAGAGACGGCCAGCGAAGTCTACTACAACGAGCAGGTAAAGAAGATTCTGGATAAGTACAGTGCCGCAGAAGTAGCAGCGGCAGGTATCTTCCTATCCAAATACATGGACCGGAAAGGCATGACCGAACTGGGCATATTGACCAGCAGTACGGAAAACTATTATTACCGTCGCATCTACAAGCTGGTCAGTACGAAAATAATGCCCAAAATATGGACGGTGGCCGGAATGATGCTTCGCTCTCCGCAAACTGCCCTCTATTGGGGCAGCTATCTGATGAAAATCTGTAATGAGACGAAGAGTCTCTGTATGCAGTTTGAATCGGTAGTGACCAACAGTGAACTGTCTTTCAAGGACATCGCTTTTTTGGAACTTGATCCAAGAGTCGCCGCCCTCTTCAAACTCTCCGAGTCCGGAGAGATTGACTGGCAAACGATGTTTGATGATTTTGGTAAGATCTCAAGTAATTTCACCAAAGAGAACCTTCAAGCGGATATAGACAAATTGTATAATATGGGTGTGAATCTGGCTACTACCGGAGGTGATAACCTGTCGGAGCAGATATTGGGTAGCAGCAGTTTCAATGAGCTTCTTCAGGGAAAAACCAACACGGTGATTAATGCCGTGAAAGGGAGCTACAAGCTTTATGAGCAGATGGATAAATCCATCGGAGGCACCTTGCTGTCGTTAGTCGGCGGAGAGAACAATGTAAGTAACCTGTTCAATATGAGTAACTACAACCTGACCTCGTGGACGACGGACTATCTGCATGAGGCTGTGGGACAATATTATACCCAACGGTGGTATATCTACCGACGGGATGCCGGCAGTGAGACACTCTGCAACTACAACCCACCCACCGATGATAACAGCGTGATCAATGGAGGTGAATGGGTGCGCTTTGAAACGAGCGATGCAGGTTTTTATCCCAATGCGGCACAGGTGGAACAAATACTGAGTAATTCGGAAAGGTACGCGGGATGGTCGAGAGCGAAGGTGAACCAACTGAATAGCGGTAATGACGGCTATACCTATTCAATCAACTACTGGCGCAACGGCTATGTGATTTCAAGAAACGGCAAACAGACGAAGAAAGCCTACGCATACAGTATTTCCGTGACCAAGAGCTGGAATCATACGGAAGTGATTTACGAGGATTTATTTGATTCCTACACCATGGACTTGAATGCGTTCAAGGCGGAACTGACCGCAAGGCTGTCAGAATACAATGATAACGAAGAGGGCTATACTTATTACATAGGTAGTGATGCCAAGAAATATTATCAGGCAACGGATGCCGCCAAGCTGAAAGGTTGCGAAAGTGTCATCATCAGCGTGACCTGTCATGACGGGGCTACGCTTATCTCCGGTACCACCTCCTATAAATGCCGCACCTGTGGAGGCAGTCTGAATGCCCACACTAAAGAGTGTGTGATGCAAACCTCCCTTTCGGGCAATGAAAATCTGGAATTGTCCGAACTGGATGAAAAAGAGAAAGAGTACCAACAGCAAATCAGTCTGCTGCAAAGTCAGATAAACCAACTGGAAAATGAGAATGCCGACCTGATCAAGAAGATAGCGTCAGCCAGTGTGGAAGATGCGGCCAGGTACAGGCAACAATATAACCAGAATAAGAGCCGGATCACCCAGTTGCAAACGGAGCTTGCCAGTTGGCAAAAGAAGATGGAAGAGCTGGCAGAAGCCCGTGCGGAAGCCAATGAAGATAATGCCGTGCCGACGGATGACTATTATCGCATACCGGCTATTCAAAAAGACTGCCAGACGGCTTATAGCCTATCATGGCAGGGTGACGGATGGTGGGAAGGCTACAGCTATCTGAGGAAAGCGACCGCTCCCAACATCAAGGGGACTGTCGCTTTCAAAGCGACCGTGACCATTGCCCGGAAACCGAAATATTTTCTGGGTATCAAAATACACCGTGCCATTATACAAATCAGTTGGGAAATGACTGCGGAATATACCGATACGGAAGTGGTGGATGTATTGCAGCTCGACCCCAATAAGAGCGATGCGGACAAAGCCAAAGAGGTGAACAATCGGATATCGGAGATAGCCAGACAATATCCGAACTGCCAAGTAAGCACGGAATACATGAAGAGTGCCCCATCTGAAGAAGATCAGAGCGAAGATGTCTATCATCTATTATGGTCGTCGGACAGATTGCAAGTAGCCCGGCAGGTGGATACCCGGCTGACGAAGATCTACGCCGATCTGGTGTCGCTGGAAAAGATGATGCACTACAAACGGTCGATCATAGATGTGCTGAAAGACGTTGCGCCGGCTATCCGTGATGACCAAGGCAGAAGATTGACACTGGTGGAGGAATGTCGGAAACGGTGGTTGCGTGGAGCCGCCAACAGTCTGCATTCAGTGGACTATAACGGAAAATATGAGGAGGAATAATGATGGAAAAAGAAAGAAATAGATTCATGAAAATAGTACATACTACCTGTAGTAAAATAGTACACACTATTATACTACAGGTAGTAATCCTTCTATTTCCCATTAAGGCGAGTGCCCAGTGGGGATTTGACGTGCCGGTGGTGGAAGCTTATATCAATGACCACAAGCAACAGCGAAGCTTGTTGCTGGCACGCTCGACACTGGAACTCAGCAACCAACTTCTGCATGAGTACAGCAGCGAGGCTACGGTGGACTACAAGAACCTGAACGTGGATTTGGATAAGTACACACGTGCCTTTGATGTGATCGATGTGCTTTATCAGTCACTGCGTACCAGTCTGAATGTCTACTCTACCTACCAATCAGTGAGCGAGCGCATACAGGACTACAAGCACCTGCTGGAGGACTATAACGAAAAGGTACTGAAACGCAACAAGCTATCGTTGGGTGATACGCTGCTTATCGGCATCAACCTGCGCTGCATACAGAAAATAAGCGATGAAGGCAACCATCTGTACCGTTCCCTTGGTGACCTTGTGTTGTATGCTACCGGTGCGGCCGCTTGCTCCACCTCCGACCTGCTGCTGGTACTGGAAAGTATCAACAGCGGACTGGACAATATAGAGAAGCATCTGAACAAGTCTTACTTTGAGACGTGGCGGTATATCCAGCTCCGGATGGGGTATTGGAAAGAATCCGTCTATCGAAGCAAAAGCAAGTCTGAAATCATCGAGGGCGCTTTCGGCAGATGGAAAGAATCAGGACTGAACCCTTACAAAAATAAGTAAATAATGAAAAGAATCTTACTCCTGTCGGCAGCGGTCATGGGCATTTGCTCCGCAGTAAAGGCGCAAAGCGTCACGTACAGCCATGATGATGCCAAGATGAATCAGATTACCGTAATGGAAATCGGTTCGGGAGGGTTGACACCCTCAATGTACTATACCGTTCTGCATAAATCTTATCAGAAGAGCGCATCGAGCAAGAACAAATTGGCTTTCAGAACAGCAGCCGGACTGAACCTTTATGCGCAAGTGGATGATGCGGAAGCACTGGATTCTGCCCTGAACAAACGGGCAAAGATAGAAGCCCTGAATGTGGCAGACCGAAGCGGTGGCGCGCTGGACTTGGCATGGGTGGCGGAGAGTGGTAAGCTGAATAATAAGATGGCTGACTTTGAACGGAATATTCGCCGGGTATTGGAAGTGGGCGGTACGGCCAATGAGCAGGAACACTGGGTAGCGTACTACAACGTGTATCAATGCGCCATCAAAGCGGCACAGGATGGCTATATGCCCAATGTCCAGCGAAAAAAGGAATACCTGCGCATCTATGCGGATGTGGCACGGAAAAATGAAACACTCATCCTTTACATCGTGCGGCTTTCCAATGCCCGAAAGACTTCGGAGCTACTGACGGCTACGGGAAATATAGAGAATCACAAAGCACAAATTGTGAGAAACGCTCTCTCCCGTTGGCGAGATGCGGGTTGGAGTACCAGCAAGCATGGACTGGAAGAATAAACAATAGAATAACATAACCTCAAAATAGCAAACGTATGGCAGATAACATACTTTCGGATTTCGGGATCAATATTCTCGAAGAAGAGATAGACGACGTGATCTTTCAGACCAATGAATTTCTTTGCGATGCCACCTTTACCGGTGCGCAAGGCCCTTTTTGGTGGATTCTTCAAATGTGCATGGCACTGGCGGCACTTTTTTCTATCATTGTGGCCCTCGGAATGGCGTATAAGATGATGATAAAGCGTGAGCCATTGGATGTGATGAAACTGTTCAAGCCACTGGTGATCTCCATCATCCTGTCGTGGTGGTACCCACCGGCAGACACAGGTTTGAACGGTAGCGGAAGCAGTTGGTGCGTATTGGATTTCCTATCCTATATCCCCAACGCCATCGGCTCCTATACGCATGACTTGTATGAAGCGGAAGCCACGCAAATAACGGACAAGTTCCAGGAGGTGCAGGAGCTGATCTATGTGAGAGACACCATGTACACCAACCTACAGGCACAAGCCGACGTAGCTCATTCGGGAACATCAGACCCCAATCTGATAGAGTCCACGATGGAGCAGACCGGGGTGGATGAAGTGACGAACATGGAAAAGGATGCCAGCAGGCTATGGTTCACCTCTTTGGTGAGCGGAGCGACCGTGTGCATTGATAAAATAGTGATGGTGATCGCCCTGATCGTGTTCCGCATCGGGTGGTGGGCAACAATCTATTGCCAGCAGATCCTGCTGGGTATGCTGACAATCTTTGGCCCGATACAGTGGGCTTTCAGCCTGCTGCCGAAATGGGAAGGCGCTTGGGCGAAGTGGATGACAAGGTATCTCACAGTCCATTTTTACGGAGCGATGCTCTACTTCGTAGGATTCTATGTGCTGCTACTCTTTGACATCGTGCTTTGCATACAGGTGGAAAACCTGAAAGCCATCACCACTTCGGAGCAGACAATGGCTGCGTACCTGCAAAACTCTTTCTTCTCGGCCGGCTATCTGATGGCAGCAAGCATCGTGGCTCTAAAATGCCTGAACCTTGTGCCGGACTTGGCGGCATGGATGGTGCCGGAAGGAGATACGGCATTCTCCACTCGAAACTTCGGCGAGGGTGTGGCGCAACAAGCCAAGATGTCAACGACAGGAGCCATCAGCTCCATGATGAAATAAGAGACGAAAAATGAGTGAGTAACAAAACTAGAATAAAATATGGTCATTAAGAATCTTGAAAACAAAGTAAAGCTGGTAACCATCATCTGCGGATTTTTCCTGTTGGGGTGTATTCTCATCAGCGTATCAAGTCTCTGGACGGCAAGAAGCATGGTGGTGGATGCCCAACAGAAAGTGTATGTGCTGGACGGCAATGTGCCCATCCTGGTACAGCGTACCACGATGGAGGAAACCCTTGACGTGGAAGCCAAAAGCCATGTGGAGATGTTCCATCACTATTTCTTCACATTGGCTCCTGATGACAAATACATCAAATACACGATGGAAAAAGCGATGTATTTGGTGGATGAAACGGGATTGGCGCAATACAATACTCTGAAAGAAAAAGGCTTCTATAACAATATCATGGGTACGAGTGCGGTATTCAGTATCTTTTGTGACAGCATTCAGTTTGACAAAGGAAAGATGGAGTTTACCTATTACGGCCGCCAACGCATTGAGCGAAGGACAAGTATCTTGACCCGTGAACTGGTAACAGCAGGACAGCTCAAACAGGTGCCGAGAACAGACAACAATCCGCACGGACTGCTGGTGGTGAACTGGCGAACTCTGCTGAACAAGGACATCGAGCAGAAGACAAAGAACAATTATTGAAATTAATCCCTAAAGCATACTAATATGAGCTGGAAAAAGATGATAATCGGAGAAAATATGCCTGACAAGGACGATCCGAAATACCAAAAACGGTATGAGAGTGAAGTGGCAGCAGGTCGCAAGACTGCTAGACTGCTGAAGATAGATCAGGCAGCCAGTGGTGTACAGCGGTTTGCCTGCAAACACCCGAAATGGTTTCTTACCATTGTATTCACCATTGTGGTGAGTTGCCTAGCATTTAATATCTACCGTATGGTTACCGTTAGCCGGATGCAGAAGACAGAGCAACACGCAACGGCTACGAAGCAACAGGAAAAATTACTAAAACAAAAACTTCACCGCAATGATCACAGATAAGATAAACTTCAGGCAGCCAAAGTATATGCTTCCTGCCATCCTTTACCCCTTCTTACTGATAACGGGATATTTAATCTTCGACATCTTTGATACCGAAGCGGCAGAGAAACCCAGTGAACTGCAAACTACGGAGTTTCTGAATCCGGAACTGCCACAGGCGCAGATTCAGAATGACGGTATAGGTGGCAAGTACGAGAGCATGGTGAAGTCCTACGGAAAGATTCAGGACTATTCAGCGGTAGAGAATATTGACCGGGGCAATCAGGAAGAGGACAAGGAAGGCTATGACTCCAAGTATTCAAAAGACGAACTTGCCTTGCTGGATATGGAAGCAGCCCAAAAGACAGAAGAACTGGAAAAATTGCAACGCACGCAAGAGATCCAGGAAAAACTCCGGCAGAGTGCTGAAAAAGGGAAAGACCTGATGACGGACTCCACCGACCTGCAACCGCTAAGCGAAGCGGAACGGCTGGCACGAAGCAAACAACGGGAACAAGGGGCATTGGCTGAATTACAGAAAGCACTTGCCGAAGCACGGTTGAACGGTCAGAAAAACACGGAAGGTGTGACGGATATGGCTGAAAACGGGGACAATGCAGGAAACGGACATACCGCAATGAAAGGGAAAATAGAGGTAAACGAAAATGAGGTGAATCGTATTGACGACAATGCGACAAGTAGTACGGTAGTAAAACTTGTAAAGAAGCCATCGGATTATTTCCACACGTTGGCCGAGAATGAGCCGGAACCGAAATTGATAAAAGCCATCATAGACGAGGATATCAAGGCGGTGGACGGGTCGAGGGTAAGGCTTCGGCTGCTGGATGATGTGGAAATCGGTGAGCTGGTTGTGCCTAAAGGATCTTATCTCTACGCCAGCATGAGTGGATTCGGCGATCAACGGGTGAAAGGCAATGTGAAAAGCCTGATGGTGGCCGATGAATTGCTGAAGGTGAATCTTTCCATTTATGATACGGACGGGTTGGAAGGCCTGTATGTACCCAGCAGCACATTCAGGGAGACAAGCAAGGATGTGGCGAGCAGTGCCTTGGGCAGCAATGTAAATATGAACAACGGAACGGGTGGCAACAGCTTTACCCAATGGGGGATGCAAGCTGTGCAGAATGCTTACCAGCGAACCAGTAATGCTATTTCCAAGTCGGTGAAGAAAAACAAGGCGAAGCTGAAATACGGGACATTCGTGTATCTGGTGAACGACAAAGAGAAGAAATCAACGGAACGATAATCAAGGAGTAAAAGATATGAATATCAAACAGAAAATTGCAGCCCTCACATGGGGCCTATTGACAGTATGTCCAACATTCGCACAACAGACGTACGAAGAGATGGAGCAGATAACCGTGAATGAGCAGGTGACTACTGTCATCACCGCCTCGGAACCGATTCGATTTGTGGATATATCCACCGAAAAGGTGGCAGGCGACCAACCCATCAATAACACGATCCGGCTGAAACCCAAAGAAGGTGGTCATGAGGATGGCGAGGTGCTGGCTATCGTAACGATAGTGACGGAACGTTACCGCACGCAATATGCTTTGCTATACACAACAAGGATGAAGGAAGCGGTGAGTGACAAAGAGATACAGCTAATGGAAAGGCAAGCTTACCGTAATCCGGCGGTGAGCCTGTCCACCGAAGAGATGTACCGCTATGCCAGGCAGATATGGACTTCTCCGGCAAAGTTCAGGAATGTGAGTAGCAAGCAACACCGGATGATTCTACGGCTGAACAATGTGTATGCCGTGGGTGACTATTTCTTTATCGACTACTCGATAGAGAATCGCACGAACATCCGATTTGACATCGATGAAGTACGTATCAAGTTGGCAGACAAAAAAGTATCGAAGGCGACTAATTCGCAAATCATCGAGCTAAAGCCTGAAATGACCTTGGAACAGACAAAATCCTTTCTGCACGGGTATCGGAATGTGGTTGTGATTAAGAAACTGACGTTTCCCAATGACAAGGTACTGACCATCGAGATGAGCGAGAAACAGATTTCCGGCAGAACCATTGCTATCAACATAGACTATGAAGATGTGCTGAGTGCCGACAGTTTTAATAACGCCTTACTGAGAGAAGAATGAAAAAGATACTGATGATATTGGTAGCAGCCTTGACAATGAGCACTACCGCATGGGCGAACGACCGGGATGGAAGAATACAAATAGGAACCGGACTGCTCTACAAGAATGGAATGGATTTGACTATCGGCTATGAATACGAGACGAAGTATCACAATGCGTGGGAGTTCTTCGGCAATGCCTATCTGAAATGGGATGAATGCGCTTCCTGCGGACATGTCTGCCCGGAGTCGTTTTGGAACAACTACAGAACGTGGGGATTGGGTGTGGCTTACAAGCCTTGCGTAGTGAGGGGACGTAACCATCATGGAAATTTGCGGCTCGGCGGCTCGCTGGGTTCCGGGGACGGTAATGTGTTAGGCGGTATTCATGTAGGTTATGAGCATAGCTATTCCTTGAAGAAGGGGTGGCAGCTCTACTGGCAAGTGAAGAGCGATATTATGATAGAAGGTAAAGACCTGTTCCGTACAGGTATAGTAATCGGAGTAAAAATACCAACGAGATGAGAGAGATACTATTAATCTGTATGAGTGCCGTTCTGCTGACGGCTTGTGACAGTCATCAAGAGTTTCCGGACACCGCAATGAAAGTGGGACATATCCTGTGTACGGATGGGCAAGTACTGCCCTACGCCCACTATAAGGAATCAGGCAAGGAAGCCGTGGGGGTTGTGTTCTACCTGAACCGTGATTCGGAAACGGAAGGGAAAGGGTATGCTGTATATCTCTATGATACGGCAGCCGAAGCTTTAGCGGACAGCATCGGAGTAAATCAGGGTACGTCGGCGGATGTAACCGCACTAGACGGGAACGCCAATACCTTTGCCCTATTCCATACGACAGATGCGTCGTCCCCTTTGGCGAAAAGCGTGTTTGACATCTGGAGCTACGGTCAAAGTGCCTATATCCCGTCGGTGGGGCAAATGAGGCTGCTGTATGGTGTGAAAGCTGATGTGAACCAATTCATTGAGCTTTGCGGAGGGGACTTGCTGCCTGATACTCCTGACCAGTGCTGGTATTGGACTTCTACGGAAGTGAAAGGACAGCAGACTGCCAAAGCGTGGCTGTATTCCGTGGGGAGCGGAGCCATGCAGGAAACACCGAAGCTGCAAGCGCATAAGGCGAGAGCGATTATAACCATCAATGAGTAGCGGGTACTGATACTAACAGATACAGGAAACTATGGAAGAAAGCAAGGAACTACAGGGAGCGTACAAGATATTCAGGGCGGTGATTTATATCTCTATCCTGATGGAATTTTTCGAGTATGCCGTTTCACCGGAGATGCTGGACCACTGGAGCGGCATACTCTGCGATGTGCATGGCCGCATCAAGACGTGGCTTATCTACCAAGACGGAAATCTTGTTTACAGCAAGATAGCGACCTTTGCGCTTATCTGCATCACGTGCGTGGGTACAAGGAACAAGAAACATCTGGAATTTGATGCCAGACGGCAGGTACTTTATCCGTTGGTTAGCGGTGTAGCGTTGCTGATAACGGCTGTGTGGCTCTTTGGCTTTACCCTGAATGTACGGCTGTATGGCTTACCGCTGAATGTCATTCTGTATATGGGGACAACCATTATCGGAACTATTTTGGTGCATGTGGCATTGGATAACATCTCAAAGTTCCTGAAAGAAGGATTGCTGAAAGACCGCTTTAACCTTGAAAACGAAAGTTTTGAGCAATGTACCCAGCTTCAGGAAACTGACTATTCAGTGAATATTCCGATGCGTTTTTATTATAAAGGTAAGTTTCGCAAAGGGTTCTGCAATATCTCTAATCCGTTCAGGGGAACGTGGGTGGTGGGTACGCCGGGGTCGGGTAAGACCTTTTCCATCATAGAGCCGTTTATTCGCCAGCACTCTGCTAAAGGGTTTGCGATGGTAGTTTACGACTACAAGTTCCCGACCTTGGCTGAGAAACTCTACTATCATTACAGGAAGAATCAGGAACTTGGCAAAGTGCCCAAAGGTTGCAAGTTCAATACTATCAACTTTGTGAATGTAGAATACAGCCGGAGGGTGAATCCCATCCAGCAAAAATACATCCAGAATCTGGCGGCGGCCAGTGAGACTGCTGAGACACTGCTGGAATCCCTGCAAAAAGGAAAGAGAGAAGGCGGTGGCGGCAGTGACCAGTTTTTCCAAACATCGGCGGTAAACTTCTTGGCAGCGTGCATCTACTTTTTTGTGAACTATGAACGGGAGCCATACGATGAGAATGGTAAACGGCTGTATGCGGAAAAGGCGCAAGACAAGGAGACGAAGTTTTGGAAGCCGACGGGTGTGGTGCGTGACAAGAAAGGCGGGGAGATTGTTCAAGCTGCCTATTGGCTGGGCAAATATTCGGATATGCCACATATTCTGTCTTTTCTGAATGAAGGATATAAAACCATATTCGAGGTGTTGGAAACGGATAATGAGGTAGCACCGCTGCTCGGCCCGTTTCAAACGGCATTGAAAAATAAGGCGATGGAACAGTTGGAGGGTATGATTGGTACACTGCGTGTCTATACCAGCCGGTTGGCGACTAAAGAATCCTATTGGATATTCCATAAGGACGGCGATGACTTTGACTTGAAGGTATCAGATCCGAAGAACCCAAGCTATCTGCTGATTGCAAATGATCCGGAGATGGAAAGCATTATCGGGGCGTTGAATGCTCTGATTCTGAATCGACTTGTGACCAGAGTGAATGCAGGGCAGGGCAAGAATATCCCGGTGAGCATCATCGTGGATGAGTTGCCTACATTGTACTTTCATAAGATAGACCGACTGATAGGTACTGCCCGAAGTAATAAGGTAAGCGTGGCTCTGGGGTTTCAGGAACTACCACAATTGGAAGCGGATTACGGGAAAGTAGGTATGCAGAAGATTATTACGACTGTGGGCAATGTGATAAGCGGCTCTGCCCGTGCCAAGGAAACGCTGGAGTGGCTGAGTAATGACATTTTCGGTAAGGTGGTGCAGCTTAAGAAAGGTGTCACCATCGACCGGGACAAGACCTCAATTAATCTGAATGAAAATATGGACAACCTCGTTCCGGCAAGTAAAATTTCCGATTTGCCTACCGGCTGGATATGCGGTCAGGTCGCACGTGACTTTGTGAAGACTAAAGTAGGGAAAAATGGAAGTATGAATATTCAGGAATCAGATGAGTTCAAGACTTCCAAGTTCTACTGCAAGACGGATTTCGATATGACAGAGATAAAGAAAGAGGAAGCTGATTATGCAAACTATCCACTGCCCCGATTCTATACCTTCAATTCGAAAGAAGAGCGAGAACGGATTCTCTACAGGAATTTTGTGGAAGTTGGGCTGGAAGTGAAAGCGATGATTGCGGATGTGCTTAATAAGAGGGGAAGTATTTAACCTGCATAACTCCTTTAACTCCTACTAACTCCTGAGTGTGAATAATGCAGGCTAAAGTCTTCTGTTATCAAAAGTGAGGCGTATCACAACAATGAATATACTGTATAATTAATACTGATGTAGGGCTTTGCAGTTAACCGTTGCATAAAACCTATGCTTGTATAAGGCCATTCGTAGCTTGCTTCTTTCCTTATTTTGATTATGTTACCCATTTTTCTCTATAAAAATGAAAATTCATCTTTTTACTAATTATTAGGTTGACATAGCTTTAGAAAATTCATCTGGACTGACTATCAAGAATGATCTACATATATCTCTATACCCGTTGGCGGAATTAATTATCTAATAAGATGTTTTAAAATAAGTTGTACATATTCGTGATATTTAGTATATTAGAAGTGAGCAAACTTTTAATATGTCATCACTCTATGCACAACTTATATGCAATATTCGCAAAATTTCTCCACATTTGCAAGGAGTTTTCTGATAATCTTGTAACCGAACACGGTAACATACCTCGCCCCGGAGTTGTTCCTCGTTTTTCTGATTTAGAAGTAGTTTCTCTTAGCCTTACGATGGAGTCTATTGGTTTGGATAGTGAAAACTACTTATTTTCCAAACTAGGAGAATACTCCAATGAGCTGCCACATCTAATTTCAAGAAGACAATTTAATGATCGTAGGAAACTCACAGCCAATCTCTGTAAAGAGATACGCGAAAGAATTGTGACTGAAATTGATGGTGGGGAAGAATTCTTCTGTATAGATTCAAAGCCAATAGAGGTTTGTCGTATTGCCAGAGCTAAACGCTGCAAAGTTGGCAAAGATGACTATGAACGTTCACCTGCATTTGGATATTGCGCTTCACAAAAACTTTATTACTATGGCTACAAACTACACGCAGTCTGTGGATTAAACGGTGTGATACACTCCTTTGATTTGACAAAGGCAAACGTTCATGACATTCATTATCTTCAGGATGTAAAGTATGAATATCAGGATTGTAGCCTGTTTGGTGATAAAGGATATATTGGAACTGAGGTACAATTGGATTTATTTGAAAGTGCTAACATTAAACTGGAAGTACCTTACAGACTCAATCAAAAGAATTGGAAGCCAACATTTATTCCTTTTGCTAAAGCAAGGAAAAGAATTGAAACACTCTTTTCGCAGATGTGTGACCAGTTCATGATGATAAGGAATTATGCCAAAGACGTCAATGGGATTTTTACTAGGATAATCAGTAAGATTAGCGCTCTTACGATTTTGCAATACATCAACAAAATGAACAATAGACCTATTGGAAGGATTAAATATGCGCTAATTTAATTCCGCCAACGGGTTCTCTATATTTTTTTTCGTTTTCTTTTTCCATTCATTTTTTATAATTATCTTTATCAATTAATAGAAAGAATTACAGTATGATCAAGGCAAAAAAAGATATTGATGACGCATTCCGGTGCTATTACCGTCCGCTTTGTTTATATGCTATGCACTATCTGCATGATATGGCTATGGCAGAAGATATCGTACAGGATTGTTTTACTGAACTTTGGGAAAGAATGACCGCAAATAAAGATGTGTCAAATGTGAAGGCTTATCTTTATATGATGGTTAGGAACCATTGCTATGACCTATTAAAAAAGGAAGGGCAAAGTGATGGTAATTTATTACTATCAGATTTAGAAGATAGTATTTCAGATGAGGAGTGCGAAGAACGTTCTCTGATAGAAGCTAGGCTTTGGACTGCTATTGATTCTCTACCGGAACGCTGCCGCGAAGTTTTTCTTCTTAGCAAACGTGACGGATTAAAATATAAAGAGATTGCTGACAAACTGAATGTTTCAATAAAAACTGTTGAAAATCAGATGAGTAAAGCTTTGAGAGTTCTCAAAGAAGGTTCCAAAAAAATATATTCTTTCTTCTTTAACTAATTTTTCTTCTTTTCGCGTAGTGGTTTTTTTATCATTTTCAGTCTTAGCTCAAAAAAACAATAAAAGCCATGAAAGATATAGAGAAAAAATGTCTTCAGTTCGTACTAAGATATTATAAGCTGGGAGCACTGGATACGCAAAAGGCTATCCGCAATTTTGAACTGAAAAACGGACTTGTGCAAAGAAACTCCCGGATCTACTGGTATACCGGTATTGCTGCTACTATTCTATTATTTATAGTGTCCGGCATTTATTTTTATAACATTGATACGAAAGAGGACTGGACAAAACTTGTAGCTGCTAATTCTACTGAAACTTATCTGTTACCGGACAGTACGGCAGTAACTCTGTCTCCTCACTCATCCTTATCTTATCAGCCTAGCGGCTTCGCTCATAAAAACCGGCAGGTCGCTATGTCAGGAAAAATATATTTTTCAGTTAAAAGAAATGAAAAACTGCCGTTCGAAATAGTAGGTTCGATTTCTCGCGTAAGAGTATTGGGAACTCGGTTCCAGGTTATTGAAAATCACGAAAATTCGCAAGTGTGTGTTGTATCGGGTAAAGTGCTCTTTACAGCCAAAGGACAAGATAAGGGCATCATTTTAACAAAAGGGATGGAAGCTACATTGGCAGATGGAGAGCAAATGCCCGTTCTTTCAACTACTCCTAATATAAATCAAACGGCTTGGGCTACCGGAGTATTCACATTTGATGATACTCCTCTACCGATAGTATTGAAAGAATTGTCTGATTATTATCATGTACAACTCACTTCTAAGGATATTGATAAAAAACTTAGTGGAGAATTTACTACTGGCAGTATAGATGAAATTGTAGATTTGATAGAGAACGTTTTACAGGTCACAATACAAAAGAATTAAAGTGATGAGTCGGATTTTTATTTTTATAGTGATGATAAGTACTTACCTTCCGGTACAAGCGCAAAATAAGGCGGCAAGTACTATTAAAGAACAAATGGAATTTGTTCATAAGACTCACAAGGTGAATTTCATCTATGACTCCTCCTTGAATTTGAATCATACCTATGAGGGAAAAACACTTCAGGGACTTAATCTGGAGTTGAGCTTGCGAGAATTATTTAAAAAAACGGATATAAAGTGGGAAGTCAGAGGCAAATATGTATTACTTAAAAAAAAGAAATCGTTTACTGCCAGTGGATACGTTTTTCAAGAGAATGGCGAACCATTAATTAATGCGACAATCAAGGATATGGAGCTTGGAGTAGGAACACTTAGTAATGAATTTGGCTTTTTCAGCATTACCCTGCCGGAAGATAAGCGCATTCTTCATATTACTTACGTTGGTTTTGGAGAAAAGACAGAGAATATAGATTTAAATCAAAATAAGATGTTGAAGATTTATCTGAAAGAAGATTATTCATTGGATGAAGTAGTGATTGTAGGTGATCTGAATTCACCCATCCACACTACCCAGGCTGGAAAAGTATCTCTGGACGCACGTAGTTTGCAGACAGAATATGCTATGTTCAGCTCTCCAGATGTGGTAAAGGCACTTCAAAACCTGCCGGGAGTAGCTTTCGGTACAGAGTTGACCTCCGGGCTTTACGTTCACGGTGGTAACAATGATGAGAATTTATTTTTGCTTGACGGAACCCCGTTGTACCAAATCAACCATTTGGGAGGTTTATTTTCGGCATTCAATATTGATATTATTAAAAACATAGAGTTTTATAAAAGTGGATTTCCCGCCCGCTATGGTGGTTGCTTGTCTTCGGTAGTTGACGTAAGAACCAACGATGGTGATATGAAGGAACACCATGGGGCTTTTTCGATTGGATTATTGGATGGAAGAATTCAGTACGAAGGTCCGATTGTTAAAAACAAAACTTCTTTTAATATTGCCATGCGGAGAAGTTGGTTGGAAGCTTTTTCTTCTCCCATATTGTACTTTCGTAATAAATCTCGTGACGACAATAAATTGACCGGCAGATACGCCTTTCACGATATTAATGCCAAGATCACTCATTTTTTTTCTGATAAAAGCAAGGCATATATTAGTCTTTACACAGGAAATGATATTGTAAAAATTGATAATAACCAATATTTTAATGACTATGCAGAGAACTCGAATGAAGAATTGTATAGATCAAAGTTCAACCTACAGTGGGGAAATTTAACAACGGCTGTACACTGGAACTATAATTTTTCTCCCAAATTGTTCGCTAATTTTGCAGGTGTGTATTCCCGTAACCGATCGATATACAAATATGAAGAAGAAAATAAGTTTCTGAATTTCGGAGATATTGCGGAGTCGACCTACATCGAACGTTATAATCATTCAGTCATTGATGATGTCGGCTATCGAATTGAATTCGATTACAGACCCGGAATACGGCAACATATCCGCATGGGGTCGAACTATCTTTTTCATGCATTCCACCCTCAGAGCCGTACACTGAAGGAGTATTCCGAAAATGAGGAGCAAGCGGATACTACTCAGCATAGCAGTTCTTACTCCTATAAAGGGCATGAATTTACAATGTTTGTTGAAGATGATGTTTTATTAAGTAGAAAATGGAGGATGAATGTTGGTATTCATTATACGATGTTTAATGTTTCCGGAAAAACATATCATGCAATAGAGCCAAGAGCAGCATTCAGGTATCAATGGAATGAACAGACGGCTGTAAAATTCGCTTATACGGAAATGAACCAATTCATGCATTTGTTGTCCAGTACTTATTTGAATTTGCCGACAGATTATTGGGTGCCCTCTACGAATGGTGTCCGTCCAATGCTGTCCTATCAATATACTGTAGGATTTTATACGCGTTTGCCTTATCATATAAGTCTTAGTGTGGAAGGTTTTTATAAGATGATGGACCACTTATTAGAATATGATGGTGGAAACAAACTGGCACCTTCTATAGAAAATTGGGAAACGGCTGTAAAAAAAGGGAAAGGGAGAGCCTATGGGATAGAATGCGCACTCTCACGTCAAATGCTGCGGACCTCAGTGAACCTTTCCTATACATTATCCTGGAGCAAAAGAAAATTCGAAGATATTTACCAGGACTGGTTTGCAGATAAGTTTGATAACCGACATAAGGTAAACATCTCTGTCAGGCAAGAATTCAGTAAACGGATTGAAGCGTATGCTGCGTGGAATTACCACTCAGGAAACAGGATAACGGTTCCCGGGCAGTACATTAATGAGTCCGCAATTCCTGGTCTGAGTGATAGTTCTTCCGGAAAATGGATTTATGAAAAACCCAATAATGCCACATTACCTGCTTATCATAGATTGGATTTAGGGGTTAATTTCCATAAGACCACCAAACGAGGATATGAACGTATATGGAATGTGAGTATATATAATGCCTATTGCCGGATGAATGCATTGTATGCCAAAGTAGAAAATATGGAGGAAGGGGCGTTCAATGCAAAAGCTACTGGGGCTTTCCCTATAATTCCTTCTTTTAGTTATACAATAAAATTCTAGGTTGAATATGAAAGCAATAATCTATTTGTCCTTAGTGGTTTGTTTGGTATCTTGCAATTACGAACTTAACCTGGATGAAGTTGATGCCAAGGAGAAATTAGTACTCTATTGTTTCCCGTCTAATTCGGACACAACAATTATACAGCTATCAAAGAGTACTCCAATTGGTCAAAAACATACAGGTAATACAAGAATAAATAATGCGGATGTTAATTTAACGGTAAATGGAAAAGTACAAAATATCTATTGGAATAAAGATTCGACCGCATCGCTTCCGGCACAATGCTATTACGCATTGGGAAAATGGAATAAGGACGATATTATCCAGGTGAGAGCCAATGTAGAACATTTACCTGCGATTACAGCTCAAACCTCTATACCTGACAAATTTCCATTGAAAGAAATTCGATTGGAACCTTTAGAAGGGAGTTCGAGTATATTGCAGGTTCAGGTAACGTTTAAAGATAATGCTGTCACTAATGATTATTATGGGATAAGGTTGGTAAAGAAAGAGATTAATAGAACGGATGATGAAGCGTTTGTTTCTTTTCATTCTGTCGAATTTGATTTGAAAGAAGAACCTCTACTGAATAATTTGGCCGATTTGGATGAAATATTTATGTTCTCGAACAAATATTTCCATAATCTATATATTTGGAATGATGAAAAAATTCAGGGGCAAGAATATACTCTTCATCTGGCAATGGATTACCAGAAAGACTTTGATTCGGATTGGAATGATCATAGTTACAAAGCAGAATACAAAATTTATCTCTATGCACTGTCACCTGAGTACTTCAAGTATCTACATGCATTGAACAAGCTAAATAGTAATGATTTGGGTAGTCATGGATTTTCTTCAATCCCCCTTAATTTTTCCAATGTAAATGGTGGAATAGGTGTTGTAGGAGGGTATCAGATCAGTGAGACAGAATGGTTAAATAACCTACATAGATAATAGTAATAAATTATTAAAGTTACAAATAACAATGAAAGCATTAAATTTATTTAGAAAGCGTGTCAATATCATGTTAATGGTTTGTCTATTAATAGGCACTTTCTCATGTAAAGACGAAACAGAGATTCATTCTTCGGACTTTAATGTCACTCAAGATATTGAGGTGTCTAAAATGGGAGATTGGCTATCAGGAACACGAAATGCTTCGGACACTTCTTTCGATATGCCGGTTCTTCATTTTAAGAATGAACAAATTTATCTTCAGACGATTGAAAAGCTAAATGAAATGAACCTTGAAGAAAGAGAGAACTATTTTAAAAAAATAGGATTCGACGGTGCATATACGCTTTGGAAACAGGCCGATGAAGAACTCGACCAGATATTCGATAACGAGGACACTCTTCAATTGGAAAAGCTGATAATTGATTACAAAATCAAATATGCCCACATCTTTTCATTTAACTCGATCAATACTTATGATATAACCCCCTATTTCACATTTACAGATAATGATTTGTCACTTGTAGGAAACATAAAGGGCTATGTTGTCATAGGTAATGTTTTGAAAGCTCCTCAAAACAATTCACCACTGTATAAAGTTGATGCCGTCGCTGCTTCAACAAGGGCTTCAGGTGCAGAGGGTAAATCGGATTTTATAGGATTCAAAAATGCATCCCTGACAATAAATAATGGGAATTACAGAAGTACAATGATTATCGGACGAATGGCTAAAGGAAATTCTCTTGCTGTTGCATTTAATACAAAAAAGAAAGCTGCTTTATATATAAAAAATGCCACTACCAATTATTCTGCAGATTTAGCCCTTCATAGTGCTAAAGTATATCGTAGCAGGAACAAAATAGTCTGTCCTTATGGAAATGAGCTATTTGTGATGGACTTGAATGTAGAAACGATAGGTAATATTTTTGATGCGGATGCGGATAATTTTAAATGCTCGTTTGGAGAAAATGTAGGGAGGCGTTTATTTAACAACATTCAAGTTTTCTGATTGTATAGATATATAGGATTAATGTTCGATAATTTTGTATTTTATTTGAATTAGACAAGTAGCTCAGAAACACTTTCCTTTCTTTGTAATCAAATGATAATAAGTTTTTTATGTGCCAAATAGGTGTGTAAACGGGCTTTTGTTGTCCTTTTTTCATCCTAGCAGAAATGCTTGGAAATAACAAATGTAAATATAATTAAAAACAGATCAAAATTGAGAGAATAAACAATATTTATGAACGAAAAAAAATATAGAATGAAACTAATACACCTGAATTTTGCATTAATGGGTTTATTTGCCATTATCTTCTTTTCAGCATGTGAAAAAGAAGAAATAAAAAAGAGTGAAGAACCTCAATATCCAGAGAAATCTGTTGGAGGACGGTTCGATAAAAAACCTTTTAAGTGGGATTACAGATTTTCTTCAGTAAGCGAAGACGATATATTCATCGGAGATCAATGCATATCTGTAGAAAACAGATACATGATAACTCCAGCATCTCTTTACATAGGAGCTGCCTTTAGTGAGAATGATTTTGCTCAATCTTTTAAGCCGGAAATCATTGCTCCCAGAAATTCTCTGGATGTTATATTTGATTTTACCAAGCCCTTTACTGGTACAATTGAAAAAGAGAGTGGTTCGATAGGGTACAAGGAATTGTTGGCAGACGCTTTAGAGTCAATGCAATATAAGGAATACATTAAAAACAGACTTTCGCCTTTTGACATCAAAATAACGGAAGTGTACACCAATAGCGACATAGAAAAGGCATTTCCCGCTAACAATGGAGTGTTGGGTGAGCTTTTGTCCAAAGAAGTAAAAAGAAAACCCCAAAAAGCGGGCATCAAAAGCAAATTAACAGGGGTAATAGCCAATAGAAGCTTTACAACTTATATGGATACCCCGATATATGGATTCTTTAAAGAAAAAAAAATGAATGAGAATTCTCAAAATCCGGTTTATCTTCGTTCTATCACTTATGGTAAGGCTGCATTTTTTGTCATAGAGAGTCCATATTCATATCAGGATGTGGCAGGTGCCATTTTATCAAAACTTTCTTTAAATGATGCCATTGATAAGGGAGCTGAAGTTTTAAAGAATTCGACAATTACTTTATTTATTGTTTCAGGCAGCCTTCAAATAGCTAAAGTATATAATAGCTGTCAGGACTTAGATGATTTTCTGAAATCACCATTTAACGAACACTTATATGGATATCCTATATATTGTCAGGGAGTATACACAAAAAACAATACATTATTTTGAGTGAAGTAAAGTAAAAAATTAAACCTAAAAAAATTAAGATGAAACGCAATTCTAACATTTGTCTTATCGCTTTATTTGCGATGACTATTTTGGGCGCCTGTTCCAATGAGAATGACCTCGATTCAATTGTTATTCCACAAGATAACACGGAAGCGGATGTACAGGGTCGATTTGTTGACACTCCCTTCCAATGGGATTATACGTATTCCACAGATAAAGCAGTTGACGACAAGCAGATTTTTATCGGAGATCTCATGCAAGCGGGTACTGAAGAAGTAGCAATAACAAGAGCCACGACTGACCGGAGGAGTACAGGGAGACCTAGCAATGGTAGAAGACCAGGGGGCGGTAGACCTATTCCCGGTGGCCCGGATCAAAACTACAGGGATGAAGACATTTTTATATCGAATCCGATTCCGGTTTACTTGGGTGCGGCATTTCCAGAGAAAGAGTTTGGTAATTCGTTCAAACCTGAAATTCTATACCCACGAAATCCGGTTGACGTGATTTTCAATTTTCCCAGACCATTTATTGGTGAAGTAACCAGAGAGAACGGATCTATTGGGTATAAGAAACTTTTAACACAGGCTTTGGACTCTAAAGAATATGAGCTATTTTTGAAAGGAGGAGCTAAAGAATCCTTTGAATTTATGTGCACTGAGTATTTTTCATATTCGGATATAGAGAAAGCATTCTCTGCTAATGCTGGATTGGCCGGTATTTTCTCTACAAAGATAAAAAACAATACAAAATCAGTGAATGTAAAAAGCCGTTTGTTCGGACAGCTTATCTCCAAAAATTTCACTGTATCAATAGATATTCCGACTAATGGTTTTTTCAAAGATAAAGCAAAAGATACAGCTTCTGAAAATCCAGTTTATGTGTATTCTTTGACTTATGGCAAAGTGGCATTCTTATCAGTAGAAAGTGAATATTCCTTTGAACAGGTAAAAACGGCTGTTGAAGCTGGAATTAAATACAAAATATTTTCTGCAGGTGGTAGCTTTAGTAAAAGTGATATGGAAATTATTTCAAAATCCAGAATTACCCTTTTCATTATTGCCGATGATGATCCAAATGGTCACACATTCTATACTTTAGATAATATCACAAACTCATTTAATCTATCCTATTCATTATATAATCCGGGATATCCAGTCTTTTGTCAGGGTAATTATACAAAAGATAATTCGGCTTTTTATTGGAAGACATCCAGTACTAGTGGTGGCAGAGTCAGTGGTGACAGAACTTCAAGTGGAAGTAGCTCAAGAAGAGAAGACGGAGGTACCTCGAGAAGAGGCGACAGTAGCAGAAGTAGTGCTGGTGATGGAAGAACATCTTCTAGCAGACGATAAGCCTAGTATACTATTTTTCTTGTAACATCTGAAAATTAGGTATACTCCCTAAAAATTATCCAACGATAAACTTATTACAGCATTAAATAAGGAAACTGGAATTATAGAATAAATTTCAGTTAAGACAATTATGCCAGTAATTCAAGAATCATATCGTGAAAATGTAGATGTTAATTGTGTTTTTATCATTTCATACAAAAAAAAATATCATTATGAAAAATTTATTTATTTTATTGTTAGGCATTTTTATATTTTTGTCTTGTACGGATACAGATATTTTAAATGATGCGCCAACTAAACAATTGCAATCACCAAGTGAAAATGAAGATGTATTACCAAGATTGGTCTTTTCTTCAAATAGTGAATTGAAGGATGTCATTAATCAATTAAAGGATGGCATTTCATTGACTAATTTGCACACCCGTGCAATAACGACAGAACAGTTATCTACCACCTCAGAATCGCGCTTTCGGTCTCTTTTAGTAGTGAATAAGGAGAAGTGTCTGGCTAAATTAAGTATTGTCCAGTTAGATTCTATACGTAATGATGAAGAACAACTGGAATATTGTCCGGAGGACTCGGTTATTGCCGATATGCAATTTGCCCAGCTTGTCAATGCATCAAGAGAGATTCAAGTTGGTGAAACAGTCTATAAATACCTGGATAATGGGGTGGCTTATACACAGGCAGAGAATGTAAAAGAGTTAAATGGTATTGAAAAAAAGGCTCAATTTATTACGGTTGACCCCCAATCAGAGCCCAAAGAAATAGCTTTAACTGACAATGTGAAATTTGTTGCGATGCCTTATAAACAAGTTGTTACTGAGGAAGAAACTAGTGTAGCAACTACCCGTGCAATAGGAGAAAGTCTTGCTTTAAAAAATGGAGTAAATATTCCTGCAAGTTCGATCAGAGACGTAAACTATTATGAAAAAGGAGATGGGAACTGGTTTAACAGGACATGGAATGGATTATGGGGAAGAAATATTGTAGCAATCAATAAGTTTAGTAGTAAAAGAAAGCTGACGATGAACTTCTATGACCAGAATTATATTATTTACGCCAATATAGGTACTGAATTAAAAATGCAGAAGAAGGTTTGTGGTATCTGGTGGAACATAGAAGCACAGGAAATACGCCAAGGCTGGACTGCGGTTGAATTGAAATATACATTCCCTTCTCCGATCATTAGTAAAATGCCGACAAATCCATTTACCAAGCCTGCTACCTATAAACCGGAATTACCTGCATTCATGAAGCATAACTTTCCTTTCCAAGATGAGGAGGCACTATTACTTCATGTTCCTTTTACTTCCTATGACTTGACAAATAAGAACTTGAATCAGGCATTTATGGCTGGATTGAATATAGCGAAAAGTAAAGCGTCATCTTATTTGAAGAAACAAATAAACGGTACTAAATCTTCTCAAGTAGGTCTGTTTTCTGTTAATAATGATGTTATATATGTCATTACAGGAGCTGATGAAAAGGGTACAAATAGAAGGAGGAGTTTAGAAACCAAGTTTTATTCCAAATGGTTTCCAGGTACTTATGTCATAGGTTTCTCTGTCGGTGACGGAGTAGATGTGAAAAATGTTACTTTGGATGGTGGGAAATCAACCGCTCTTCACCGTGGCATTGTATATGGTGCCATCAAATATGATAATAAATGGTTGGGAGCCAGGATTACTAAAGACAAGTAATAACTAAAATACTCATCCCCATATCAAAAATGGGGATGAGTTAATAAAATAGAGATGAATATAACTAATATCGGAATTATCTCTGAAGGGGGAATGATTAGTGGTAGAATTCTTCTTATTGCATTCTTCTTATTCTTTGCTATGTTTTTATACAGTCAGGAAGAAGAAATGCCGAAAAGAATTGTTTCGATCTCTGCTGGACTGAATAACAACCAGAGTTGGGAAGTGGAACCTTCTGTTACTTATTATTTCTGTAAATTCCTAGGTGCTACGCTAGGATTGAATGTAACAAACCAGTATAATCAGGTGGGATGCGCTGGTAGTGTTATAAAGAATAGTGAATTGTACTGGGAAATGGAAGATAGTGATGCAAATGTAGCCAAATTTCTAATACGTCCGGCTATCAGTTTACGTACTCCTGTATTGTGGCTGAATAATGACCACGACACCGGATTAACTATTGGAATCGAACCGGGACTTTTTGTTGCATTGCCTGGTAATGAACAGATAACCGTTAATTACCGGGATAGAGCTCATGGTTCTATAATCGTTGACTCTAAAAGATTGACCAATACTAAAGGAGACTGGTTATTTTGGAATTTACGAGGAATAATTTCTCTCAATGTGGATCGCCTCATAATATCAACCGGATATTCTATATCAAACTTTGATATTTATTCAGGACGCCGAAATATCATTGTTGAGAATATGAAGCTAAATAATAAGTTACCCTTAAGAGAATATACCTATAGTTCCTTTATTTCGTTTGGGTATTGCTTTTGAAGTCAGATCATTATTAATTAATTAATTACGTGAACATGAAAACTATAAAGATAATAATTATTACAATTGGTTTTTTATTTATACTAACTATCATTTCTGAAGCTCAGAATAAATTCCATGTTATATTGGATTATCACCACAATGTTGGGTTAAGTGAGAAATATTGGGGACAAACATTGAAAAGGAAAGAGTATCAAATGTATGGAAACTCACTACATTTAACCGCATTATATGATATTACCCATAAAATGTCGGCGGGTATCGGTATAGGAGCGGACAGATATGAAGAACCGGGATATAATACGTTTCCATTATACGGGACTTTTCAATATCACCCAATGTCCAGCATACCGAATGGGTACGTTTTTACAGATCTTGGCTATGGTATTTTTAAAAGTGACAATGTAACTCCTGGTTGGATGTGGAATGCTGGAATAGGTTATGTTAAAATGTTCCGCAAGCATTTTGGGCTGAATTTTCAATTGGGATATAATTTGAAAGAATTTGGTAATATACCTTCTTTCTATGTAAATTTGAAAGATGGAGAGCTTAACTATGCCGGAAAAAAAAGCAGTATACGTCATTCGCTGTCAATAGGTGTTGGATTAGTTTTTTAGCAGTTTAAAATATAGTGGAGAATTCTTGAAGATTGATATTCTAATAGTAGCGGTAATGCATTTTGCAGGATATATGATAATGAGGGTGTGCTACACCCTCATGACATAGACAACTGACAGAATAGATATATTTCCATTTTCTGTTATTCCATAGTATATATGGATGAAAAAAATCAGCTAATGCTTCAGGTATATCTGTAAGCGGTCTGTAAACTCCGTATTCTGTAATGATATAATGAATCTTTGGAATGTCTTACCTATCTCAAGGATTTCAATATTTTGGTAGTTCTAATGGATTTCATAGTATTCCTGCTATTTACAAGTTGCAAAGAAGTAAATCAGCTATATCTTTAGTGCCTCAAATCCGCAGCTAATTTATAACTGATTCAAATAGCGATTTAATTCACCTAATAGTTCCTACTCGTAGCTTTTCCCCCTGCTTTTCTCCTTGATTTCAGGTTATAGGGCATAGCTTCCCCTTTCCCCAGTTAGCTGAAGGCATAAGTAATCCCACGAAAAGTTGTTTTTACGGACTCCAAAGCAACTTGTATGGTTTGTCGGAATAAATATTGAGTACCCATTGTCTGCCTGTCTTTACCCATTTCGCAGGAACTGTAATGAATCGAAAGATAAATCGTTTGACTCGGCTTACCGGTTCAATATCTTCAAACACGGCTGCAACCTTCTCAATAAGGTAAGCATAAAAGTTTTTAGCCATGGCTGTAAGTAGCAGGAATACTGTATTCTCTTTGAGGAATGAACAGGGAAGATGACTCCACCCGAAATCGTTATTCATCATGTCGAATGTTCTTTCACAGGCTCCACGAGCATTGTAGAAGAGTACAATGTCTTTTTCAGAACTTTCATGGTCATTGGTTAAGATGCACCGATAGGTGTATTCACCATCAAATAGGTCCAATTGGTTGTCCTTACGCTTTTGCCTTTGAATAACAAGTCGGTAGTTTTCTTCTTGCAAAAAGGAAGTAAAAGGTATGGAGGTCACTTCATAATTCTCGAAGTTGATTTCTTCTTTTTTCCAATCTGTGATTTTCGTCATTTCTTCATACAGAGACTGACATTTGCCGGCTCGTATGTAGAACTTGTTGCAGTAGCCATGTGTCATACGGATAATCTCTTCCGAATAAGAACCACAGTCCATCCGGCAACGGTCTATGAATATTCCCCTATCGGCCAAACGACGAAAAGTCCGTTGGAGCGTATCCGCTTGACGAAAACGGACATTTGCGTTTGCGGCCCGATTTTCCACACCAACAATGTTACCACCAATAGTTGCCGTGCCGGGGAAATAACCACGTTTTTTCTTGTAAGAATACTGAGTGTCATACTTTTCTGTGGGAATAAACTGGTGGTCGAAGTCCAAGTTATAAAGCGTGTTTGGCTTGAGTTGTTCTGTTTGAAGGAGCATATCGAGCATCAAACTATTAAGCTGTTCCGCCTTATTGAAAGCATAGCTTGCTCCTTTTTGGGAAGTATAGTGGATATCCAATTCTGCGAGTTCTTTTATGCCTCTCAATAAAGTATCCGGACTGGGGATTTCAGTATCCGGGCGTAATTCAAGATGTTTGCCAAGGTGTTTGCCGATATCTTCGATGTGGTCACCGCCGCAATAGTAGATCCAAAATAGGCTCGAAATAATTTCGCTATATTGGTAACCGGCGTAGGAAGAACGTAATCCTAAAGATTTATCGATCACGGAATTCAGTCCTAAACGAGAAAATTCATCCATTGCGTAAAATATACCCCCAAAAGGAGTGATATTATCTGATTTTATGGCTATTTTTGTTGTCATATGCACAAGTACCTTTATGGTTTGTTTGGTAGCACTAATTTAGGTGAATCTTGTGACATAACCAAACCTTGAGGATGTTATTCATCCTCAAGTGTTTGGATTCTCTGAAAATAATATGACTGCGGATTTAAGGTAGTGTAATTTTTATCATAATCATCAGCATGGTCTAAGAAATAAATTATCCAACTGCGGAAGTATACACCAGCGACTTTGCAACATCCCATCAGGCTATAAATGATAGCTGTACTTTTGAAACTGCCATCCTTCTGACAAAATAAATAATTCTTTCTTATGGTTACGGGCCTTATTGCATTTTCGACAGCGTCATTATAACTTTTGGATAATGGCATCGAAAAAGGTATTCGAAAAATAAAAGTCAAGCAGAAGCTCAGAGGATGTTTCCTCACGGAGCAGGTTACTGATAACTTTATGAACATTCACTCTGTTGTTGAAACCGTTAAGAAAAGCGAAAATTCTAAATATAATGCCATTCTTGCTATTCTTGGACAGTAAAATTAAGCATTATGCACTCTTTTGATACCTGAGTAGTTACTTTATTTACACTAGATTAAAATTGCCATAACCTATAAGGCTAAAGACGCCAATTTACATAAAAAAAATAGCTAGTAGCGGTTTACAGATAAATAATCATCATTATCATAATAATTACTCAAGTAAATCAAGAACAATGAAACGAAAAAAAAATACTCCCATATTGAGGAAAAGTGGCAACAAAGTCTATCGAGACAAAAAAATGCTGGGTTAAACAAGACCAATAAAGGAAAAAATGAATTATGGATGCTCTACAAAACTGCTCATGAACTATACCAATCCGAGGTTGTTGGAGATCATAAATTGTATAACCGTTATGTTAACGATTTTTTGAACAGCCATACATATATTGATTGTGTTGATACGGCAGGAATGAATGAACACAATAAGAACTTTCATATTATGGAAGAACTTCTGACTATTCGTAAAGATTTAGTACAGAAGTATTTTGCAAAAGAAAAGCTGTGTGACTCTGATTATTCAATTATGCACCAAGAGTTTAATACAACACAACAGTCTCCCAACTCTGAAGTATTTATTGCTTCAGAGTCACTCCCAGTCGCGTTCAGTTCTAAGCTGAATTTTCAATGTAGCTTCAATTCTACGCAAATAAGGCTTATTACATATAGTGTGAATGAAACTCATTTATTTTCTCCTGATGTATCAGAAACCGAAATGAAAGCCTTCTTTACCTGTTGTATAGAACATCCTTTGAAGTCAGTCTGCAATCGTAGAGTTGCTTTTTTTTTTCGATGTTCTATGCGAGCACAAACTTATTTCGCCACGGTGGCAACATATTATAGACGAGAACGGGTTGATTATGTCATCTACCCAAAAAGCTCTGCTCAATAGTAACAAATTGTCAACAGCATTAAATGAAGCCAAACAAAACGATGGATGTGTATACAGAACTATTAAGTTACATGTACAGAAAATAGCAGAAAACGGAGGATGCAACAGTTCAGATGTGGAATAGTAATATAGCCTCTTTATTTCCCTAATGGCGAATTAGCTATCAGGGGAAAATGTTGCATAATTGCAAGAATTTGTCTATCTTTACATGATAAAGATTTAACCTATGTCGTACATACTCATCATTGTAGTTGCCTTTTTTCTATTGAGAATAGTCGGAAAGATGCTCCGTCATTTCATGTCACCCTCCAATGTCGGTTTTTGGCTACTGATATTGGGGTTGCTCTTCATACCTCATTGTGCATGGATTAGCCTGGCAATCATTGTCGGGCGTTATGTTGTTGCACCTATTATACGTCATCTGCCTAAAGATAATGAGAAGGATTGTGCCCGAAAGAAAGGGAATAGAAGCGATGGCACCAACTGGAATACCATCATCATGTTGGCTATTCCTATCTTTTGGCCGTTCCTGATCTTGAAGTGGTTCGTCAAGGATAAGACTCTGCCGAATGACAATAGCCCATTTGATTATGAGCAGCATGAGAAGAGTAACGGGCGATAGCCTTATCTTTGGTCTCTTTAATAAAATCCAGCAAAATATTCGGATTGATGTATTTACCCTTGTACTTGGCCGACAAATGTAGGTGTTCCCCCGTTGTCCGTGTACCTGTATTGCCTGTGATAGCAACCACCTCCCCCGGTTTCACTACTGTATTTTTTCTTACCAAAGCCTTTGAAAGATGACAGTAGCTCACGGTATAGTTGCCATGACGTATGGTAACGTAGTTGCCGGAACGCTTATCATGCCCCACCTTAATAACCTCCCCCTCCATCACCGCATAGACCTCATTGCTCCTTGCGTGAAAATCGATACCATTATGTAGGCTCTGTTTGCCGGTGAACGGGTCGCGTCGCCATCCATAAGGAGAATTGACTACCATCCTATCCATCGGATAAGAGACACTTAGATACTGCTGAATCCATTCATTCGGACATTCCGCTTTTGATTTCCCTACTTTAGTAGAGGGATCATTCTTACTGGCCTCCCCTACTTCGGGGAGGTCTTGCTGCTTCTGTACCTTATATGAAGCTGGCTGTTTGCTTACCGTGTAGAATTGCGCCTGAAGAAAGAAGCAATTCTGAAAGAGTATGAATATTGTTAGTAGTGATTTCATTGGGTAAAAGTATATCTCACCTCTGTGAACTATGGCATAATCATCATTCAAACAATCGTTCTTTAACATCCTGTAGGTAATCATACTGTGTTTTTATACTCAATCCCAATGTTTCAAACCATATCTAAATTTATGCCTTTGAGTATGATTACAGGTATGATTTTAATCCACGATGCTAAATAAGTCGAAAATCAGAGAGATAAAAGAGAACGCACTATTTATCGCACCATCCATCCTCTATTTTTGCTCGAAAAATTATTTATTAAACATATAGCAACTATGAACAGAAACAGATTTTCGGACGCGGAGATACCCTATAAGACTCTCCAAAAATTCAGTCTCACTCAGGAAATGATTGGCGACCTGCCTACACATGCCCTGTCACAAATTGCGGAAGGCTATCGTTCTCCGGTATTGCCTATTGAGTTTACTGATGAGCAAGGGAACACCTACAAAAGCCGTACCCGCTTTTCTCTTTATCGAACGGAAGATAACCGGGTAGATGTATTGTTCTATCCGCAACTGCAACAAGCACAACTGAAGAAGTTTAGCGAAAAGAACAGAAATAAATTGCAGTCCGACAAAGCGGTCATTGATAAAATGACCACCGCTGATGGCAAGGACATACAAGCTTTTCTACAGATAGACAAGGGAACGCAGCAGATACTCTATGTACCCACTCCGGTAATAGGCAGAAACCTTCAGGTCATAGCCGATGAGTTTCACCTGAACAATGCAGAACTTAACTGTCTACAGAACGGAAATCCGTTGACTATCCTGACCGATGATGACACAATCACTGTGGGTGTTGATCTGAACGAATCCACCGGTATCCGTATCTGTGCAGGTGATGAACGCAAATGGAACGCGGAGGTGAAGAAAGACTGGGAGAAGTACAACTACGGATGCTTCGGGTGCTGGATGATGGATGAAGGGGGAAACCTGGACTACATCCCTGAAGAAGAGTACACTGATGAAATGTGGGAAGAGATGAGACGGAAAGGCGAAAGCCGCAAATCACAAGTTACTACTCTTAAATTGTAAGAACGATGGCAAAAGAGAAATTCTACACAGAAGAAGAGCTGGTGGAGAAAGTTCAGGCAAGAGAATTTGGCTGGCTTGATTACGTCAACCACCACTCACGGGAATGGAAACAGGAATATATAGTGTATTGCAAATCCAGAGGACTATCCATCAATGAAAAGTCGGCAGAAGCCTATATCGAGTTGAAACAACAGCAGCTGGAGGAAGCTTTGGAAAACGGTGATGCTTAAACAAACGATCAGCAGATGACAATCAGAAAGAATACCAACCCCATTCCACTGGATTTGCCAGTAGAATTGCAGGACATTCTTATTCGGAATGGAATGCATGCGCATATCACGGGAAGCAGCAATGGATTCAGCCTGACCGTGCAAGGTCATGATTCACCCGTACTGACTTATCCGATTAGTGAGAAGCAACTTATGGCGCTGACCGACGGAGGAACCAACTTCACCAACAAGCGGAGTTACAATACCTTTGCCAGTATTGTGGCGACGGACTTTGACATGCCCAAGGACTTCGTTCACGCACGCAATGCCAACGGGCGTGTGGCGATGGGGCTGCATGGCTACCGTATCGGTGCAGGAGAATACGGACGGACGGGCATACCCCGGCATTTCCATGCCTGGGGAGATCGGTTTCTTGGCTGGACTCCCCGACAACAGGAAGGATTCCACTTACGGCGTATCGGAGGGAACTTGTACTATCCCGGTGCTCCTATGGTACCGGAACGTCCCGATGGACGCATGAAACCCGGAGAACTACAGAGTGGCGGTTACGGATTCTACTATAAAGGTCAGCAGACGGCGCCGGTGGCCGGGCAGGATGTGCTGAAAGACTTGCAGAGTGTGATTACTCCCATACAGGCAAGCAACCGAAGTGCGGAAGCAGCGAAACCTTATAAGGAGCTTATCACTTCACCCGTGTACTTCACGAATGATAAGTGGCAGGAATGCTTGGGCAGTCACGGCATTATTGTCGATGCACAGGCTAAGAAACTGACTATACAGTCTAAGGCCACGCAAGCCGACTTCCAATATGACCTGACCGACGAGGAAGTGAAGACACTGACCCATAATTCCATTAAAGAAGCCTCTGTAGAAAAGCGACTGGATATGCTTAATGAGATTATCAAGGAGGACTTCAACGGTGCTATTACATTGGAGTTGCTCAACAGCAAAAAATCCATTGATATACCCTTGCAACCTGCTGTTCTGGAAGACTTGAACTATCAGCTACAGATGATGGAAGGGAAAGAGAGACGACCAGGTGCAAATGTGGAAGACGGCATAGAAATACGGACTGAACAGGCATTGCCCAAAGGAACGGTCGTAATGAACGGCAATGATTTGGGGTATCTGGATCAAAACAAAGGCTGGTTCAGGGAAGGTCAGCATGGCAGGGAGGTTACTGTGGATGCCATACGGGTGGAGCCGGTAACGGAAGGCAAATACAAGATGACCGCTGTGATTGACGGAGAAACCGTCAGCCATGAGATCAGCCAAAAGCAATATGATAAGTTTATGGCCATAGACGACTTTCACCGTATGAAACTTTTCTCGAAAATTTTCGGGGAAGTGGATGTGAAAAGCCGTGGTGACGGCGTGGCATTGGGAACCAAGATTGGAGCGGCACTTTTGGCGGGTGTAACGGTATTGGGAGAACTCGGAAGAGGACTTTATGACCGTCCTTGTCCGGAGGTGTTTGTGGAGCATCACGGACACGGGCCGGAAGCGAGAGCCTATTTCAAACCCGGAGTAGATAGTCCGATGGATGTGGCCGCACGGAACTATGAAGCGGCGGTCAATACGGAGATGATGCAGCGGGAACTCGGTCGCTGAATGTAAACAAATAAATAGCATCCTTATGGCAGAACTGAATTACGAAGATTTTAAGAGGCGCATCAACATACAGGACTTGTTGGCAGATGCCGGTTACAGTCTTAACAGGCGTGATGGATTACGCTATCCATCTTACGTGAAGATGGGAAGTGACGGGCGGCGTGTGCGTGGCGACAAGTTCATTGTCACAGGCAATGGACTATGTTGTTACCAGCCGCCGGAACAAAAGAACTACAATGTCATCTCGTTTATCAAAGAACATCCGCATTTCTTTTCGGAATATACTCTGGGGATGAATACGGACCGATTGGTCAATCTCGTATGTAACCGGTTGCTTAATCAACCGATTGACAGGCGACATTCAATTGTGACAGAGAGAGAACGTTCGGAAAAGACATTTGACCTGCAAGAGTATAAACGACAGGATTTCCGCAAGGATGATTGGGACAGCCAAAAAGCTTTTTATCCCTATTTCAAGTCGAGAGGGATTTCTCTTGATACCCAGCGTGCGTTTAGCAATTATTTCTTCATTGCCATGAGAGAAGCTTCCAATGGAAAAACTTATTCCAATCTCTCTTTTCCCTTGCGTAAACCTACTGATTTGGCAACCATCGTGGGAATGGAAGAACGGGGCCGCGCCTATGCCGAAGGGAAGGCTACGTATAAGGGAATGGCTGCCGGAAGCAATGCTACGGAAGGTCTGTGGATAGCCTGCCCGTCAGGTGAAGCATTGGATAATGCGAAAGACGTGTATTGGTTTGAGAGCGCATACGACGCGATGGCTTTTTATCAGATTACTAAGAATGAGCTAAAAAACGGTAGAAACCGGGATTTGGAAAAAGAGTTGTCACGACTTGACAAGTCTGTGTTTGTAAGTACCGGAGGCAATCCGAGTATGCGCCAATTCAAGGGAATGATAGCAGAAACACCTGAAGCCAATCACCACCTGTGTTTTGACAGAGACCGTGCCGGGCAGATGTTCGCTATCAATTTTGCATTGACCAAGGCAGGAAAAACATTCAACACACACGTCACGCCGAAAGGCAAGCTGATAGTGGTAGATACTACTGATAAATATCAGCGGCATGAACTAAATCCGGAACTGTTTGAGTTTGACCGATTATTGAAAATACTGGGTGCAGATACTCAAAGACAGGGGAGTGAAATGACGGAATACATGGATAGCTTACGGAATAAAGAGGATATTTTCTCCGGAGATGAATATCTACTGCCACCTGATTTATTGAATGCCTACGGGAGGTATGAGGTAGCCTGTGAGGAATTTCATTCGGCCAAATACAGTGGATTGGTCTGTCAAGAGGATCTGGAAGATATTGGTGATGAGCTAAAGACTTCGTATGAAGCGTACAAAGCAGCCATGAAAGATGCTGCATCTCACTATGAGTCAGCCGGACGAACCATCTATCAGCCGTGTGAAAAAGAATACAAGGACTGGAACGATCAATTGCTGGACAAAAGGATCGTGGCAGGGGAAGACAATGCTGTTGATAAAGTTTCGGAAAACAGTGTCGCAACTGGAAATCGTCCGGAAGAAAGAGATGAAGAATATGACGAGGAAGAAGAAAGAATCAGCCATTTTCATAGATAACCATGAGAGAAGAAACCGTAATAAGATTCAGAACGCTATTTCTGCAACCTCACTGGTTGCAATTCATCATCAATGAGCTGCCAGGCATTCTGCTCACGGGCGGTTGCCTGATTGTAGCCGGTGTGGATGATATGCCGTTTACCAACCTGATTTTAGTTGCGGCGGTACTTCTTGCCCTGCGTCTGCTGTATGCCTTTGTCTATCTACGACGGATGGAATACCGCATCAATGGAGAGCAACTCATCATGGAATATGGGGTATTCACCAGAAAGAGTGACTATCTGGAACTCTACCGCATTGTGGACTTCAATGAACACCGTACCCTTCCGCAACAAATATGCGGATTGAAAACGGTCACTATCTATTCAGGTGACAGAAGCAATCCCAAACTGGTCATTACCGGATTGAAAAATGATCTTGATTTAGTGTCGCTCATCCGTGAACGGGTGGAATATAACAAACGAAGAAAGGGCATCTATGAAATTACAAATCGTTAGCCTGATGGTGTGTCTCCTGTTGGGTGTTCAGGAAATCAGGGCGCAATATGTGCAAACCAATCCCTTGGAGTGGGTCGCCCTTGCGGAAGGGAATGAAGCTATCAACAGTCAGGTGCAGACAGAAACGGAAGGCCAAATGAAGACTGCCGTGCTACAGAATACCATCGCTGCTGAATTTAACAAGATTCACGAATGGGAGCGCAAATACAGCAGCTATCTGCAAACGGCCAGTGGTTACGCTTCTTCGCTGAAAGCGGCTTCTACTCTGTATGAAGATGGTGTAAGAATCTTTATCACACTCGGAAAGCTACACAATGCCATCAATAAGAATGCGCAAGGATTGGTCGCTACCATCCCTATGAATAACCTGTATATCGAAACCGCCACGGAACTGGTGACGGTCTATACGCTACTGAGAAACGCAGTGGCGACAGGCGGCAAACAGAATATGCTGACCGGAGCGGAACGTAGTGAGACGATGTGGGCGTTGTCTGATAAATTGGGAACATTCCATAAGAAACTAAACCGGCTGTATCTGAGCATCCGCTATTACACAATGACGGATGTGTGGAACAATGCGACAGCCGGAATGCTGGAGCGTACACCCGGAGAAGTGGCGGTCATGGCATTGGGGCGATGGAAGCGGGCGGCGAAAGCCATCAATGATTAACTGGTACAGATATGAAAACAAAAATTGTATTCGGATGCTTATTCGCATTGCTGGCTGTGGTACAGGCGCAAGCACAGACAGATCCTACATTGGCTGGAATGATTGTCGCCTATACCGACAAGGCGAAAGACCAGCTCAAGGCACAGGAGAAAACCATGATGATGCAGACTACCGGTCATCTGTGGATTCGGGAGGAAGTGGAAGCGACTACCGACCTGCAACGACAGTACAATGAGTACCTCGACTCTTTCAGGGACATCATCAGCTATGCAGCGCAGATATATGGATTCTACCATGAAGTCGGCAAACTGTCCGACACTATGGGGGAACTGAACAAACAGCTTCGGGAAAACGGACAGGGAGCCTTTGCTGTGGCTCTTACACCCCGGCGTAACCAGATTTATCGGGATTTGATTCTGGGAAGTGTGGAGATTGTGAATGACATCCGACAGGTATGCCTTAGCAATACCAAGATGACGGAGAAGCAACGCATCGAAATCGTACTGGCTATCCGGCCCAAATTGCAAGTGATGAACAAGAAACTACTGAGACTAGGCAGAGCTGTGAAATATACCTCCTTCGGGGATGTATGGAGGGAGATAGACGAAGGGGCACGACCGAAAGTGGACAAGTCGGACATAGCAAAGACCTGTATGCGGAGGTGGAAATCTAACGGGAAAAGATAATAACCAATATAATAATCAAACGATATGAGTAAATGGGCAACTTTACTAAAATATGGGAAGCAGGTGGCAGATTCGTCACTAAAATATGGCAAACAGGCGGCAAACTCGTCTGCTGCCAAGACGATGGGAGATGCGATGATTCATCCGCAACGGACTTTGACTGGATTGGGGAAAGCTACGAAGACTGCGGTCGTAGGCGGTGGAATGGGCTATCTGGCATGGGAAAACATCGTAAACGACAAACCTATTGTCAGAACTGCCGCCGATGTTCTCGTTGGAGAAGAAACAGTTGACAAAGGTTTGGAAGTAGCCGGCAAAGCTTCCGACAAGGTGGAAAACATGGTGGAGAAGGTCGGCGAAAACATGGAGAGCATTTCTTCCTCCGTGTCGGGCGCATCGGGTGCATGGAGCGGAATCGGCGGTTTTCTTAAAAATATGCTTGGCGGCAACGGGTTGGATATGCTTGGGAACTTCTTCGGCAATATCGGCAAAGGTAATGTGTCGGGGTTGAGTATGCTCGGACTGGTAGCGTCCTCACTGCTCGTCTTCGGGAGGTTCGGATGGTTGGGAAAGATTGCCGGGGCTTTGATGGGCATGATGCTTATCGGAAGTAACAGCCGAGGTATTCAAACGGAACAACCCTCACAGAGTGAATCACAGGATGTGCAACGAAACGGAGGGATGAGACGATAATTCTTGTACTACTGACAGGATAGTAGTAAAACAAGAGTGTAGTGGAATAGTAATGTAGGAGATTAGTAAAGTAGTAATAATTGAAAATCAAGAAGTAATGAACATCTTTTCGGATGAAATAGAGCAGCAAGCTATCCAGCGGATTCAGAAGTTCGCAAAGATAGCTAAGGCGATGGAATTTGATATTTGCTTAGGATTTTCAGGTGGCAAGGATAGTCAAGTGGTCTACGACCTTTGCCTGCGTTCGGGAATTAAGTTCAAAGCATACTTCAATCATTCATTTGAAAGTAGTATTACCCGGCGGTTTATTCGTGAAAACTATCCGAATGTAATAAGACGAAGGGATTACAAGTATGGATTTATCGAAAACATCTGGAAAGTACACAATGGCTTCCTTCCAACCGTTCAAGCAGCATACTGCTGCAATGACTATAAGCACAACGCCAAGTACGTTGACGCATGTAGTATTGTAGGGGTTCGCAAGGCTGAAAGCGCGAAGCGAAAACAGCGAACAGCCTTTGAAACCAAGAACAAAACTGTGCTGAAGAAAAATAAGGCATTGATCGATGTCTATTTCGAGGAAAATTGTCAATCGGTAGGAACTGCAAGTGTCATCCAACTAAAGCCAATTATTGATTGGAGTGATAATGATGTTTGGGGTTACCTGCTCAAGTATTACCTGCCTATTAATCCAGAATACAAAAAAAAGAAAAGGGTTGGTTGCAGGGTATGTCCCAAAGCGAACCTTACAAGCAATGCGGACGCGCTAATTGAAACCCCAAAACTCATTGATGCTTTTATTAGAGCAAGGGAGAAAGGTGGTTTAATAATAGATTGGATTATCACATCTGAAAACAGAGATTACTCCGATGATAAATGCTACTATATCTGCCGATGGCTTAATCATTCTTTTATGCCATTCACGAAGAAGCAGAAGAAGTTGTATGAGAAGGTTAGAGAAGCGTATAGTCAAAAGCATAATAGTAAATAATTCAAATAAATAAAATATGAACTATACCCAAGAAATGAATCTGCAATCGAAAAGCGGCTATTGTATGCCCTTTGAAGAGCGTAAGGGTGAAGTCCGTATGTCATTGGACTACGGGACACAGGTTCACCCCAAGAGTGGAGAAGAGTTTTTCCATCACGGAATAGACTTTATCACCAAGCACTATCTGCTGTCAGCCTGTGCGGATGGAATCGTCAGCGGTATCGGAAGTGACGCACGTCATGGACTCTTTCAGGTCATCCGATACGGCAAATATGAAGTTACCTACGCTCATCTGACCAATGTACTGGCGACCTTTGGAACGAAGGTAAAGGCGGGAAGCGTGGCAAGTGTCAGTGGAGAACTTCTTCATATAGAGGTGAGATACGACGGAGAAGAAATCAATCCTCTTGAATTTCTTACCATGATTTACGGTAATCTCAAGATGATGCAACAACAAGGAGAAGTGGGTATGCCGGATTTTGATACCATCGACATGGATATTCCTACAGACTTCGAAGACAATCAGGAGGAAGTAGAGCAACTGATGCTGCGCTTCTATCCCGACTACCTGGCAGAACTGAACGACGGAAAATACTTATTGCCACAACATACGGAGCAGTCGCTTCGCAATATCTTCTCCTTGTCGGCCGTCAAGAACTATTTCTATGAAATGATACCGTCATTGAGCAATCCCTTGGGTGTCGGGCAAAGAGCTGTGCCGGTGGCGGCCAAAGTGCAAAACTTGCTGATTGGCGATTTTCTGAACTATATGGCGTTACGGCATCAGATATTCCTGTCCACCCTGAGCGAAAGCGATAAAAAAAAACTTCTGACGAAGCTCTGAGAAGCGGAGGAATCATCGACCCTCTGGCAGAGCTGGAAATAGACGTGCAGAGCTTTGACATACCGAGGCTGATTACGGTCTATCCTGATCAGGCAGGTATCCGGTGGTGGACGAAGGCATGGTTCAACAACCAGGAAGAAGGCGAAGATTCCATCGAAATCACCCGGCAGACGGCTGTTCGCTTTCTACAAAGTCAGATAGAGAAGGATATCATGCTTGAAGAGTATTTTCCCAAACAGATGGAAGTCTATCGCAATGCCATCGAGCAAACAAAAGTGCAATTACTGAAACAAATCAATATCTCATGAATAGTCCTAAACAATCACAACGGTTCGCAGAGATTGAGTATTGTCTGCAACGCTATTTCGACAGTCAATTTGAGCCGGTTATGCGTAATGTCCAGCAAGAACTGTCTAAAAAGCAGCTAAAGGAATACAGCGACTATACCACCAGTATCAGCGGAATCCTACGTTCGGCGGCCAGCGGTATGAATGGTATGCCGGACGATTCCATGCAGTTTGTCAAGCTGACCGGTGAATGGAACAGTAAAACCGCAGAAGACTATGTGGAGATGTGCCGTGAGCGGATAAGTTCCTCAAAAGACTTTCAGAAAGATTTGGGGCGTATGGCCGAAGAGTGGCGAAATACTGTGGTTGCGGAAATCGGGCGCGAGAGGTATGATACGCTCTCAAAGGAATTGGGAGGCGACCTTGCTTCCGCCTACGTGGATTACCGTGTGGAACAGATGATGGTTAACAAGATGGTAGCGGACCGGATGCCGAAATCATCCGTGGAGTATATACTCCGCAAAGGAGCTTCAGAGAGCTTGTTGGGATTGACGCAATCACTATCTAATTCACCATTGAGACAGGAAATAGAAAAGAAAGGTGAAGCCGCTTATCATCCGAATATGGTAGAGAAAGGTGCGGGAAAAGCTGTGGCGTTTGGGGCTGATGTGGTTACGACGGGTGGCTTTTCTTCTTGGGGGGCTATCGCCAACTTGTTCAAAACAGAAGTCGTCTTTACCGGAGTAGATTTTCTTCTCGACAAGAAACGGAAAGAGAAGACCGTCACTATCGAAGATTGCATCAGTAAAGGTGTATTTGATTCGAAGCAGAATGTCTTTGAGGATTTCAGGAAACGGAGCAATGCAATCAACCCGTGGGAGAACGGCTATGTGCAATCATTCAATAACCAACTGACAAATAAAATGGCTATACCAACTGAGAAACCTTTCTGGGTGGCAGAATCGGGAAAACCGCTTTGGGAACTCGCTTCACCCGTTGTGGAGGAAAAAAAACAGAAAGCGGAATATGCCCAAGTACCGATGGTGGTCGCACCCGGACATGAGCAGGAGTATCTTGACAATCTGAAAAGAGAGCAGGAAGTTTCCAGAAAAAAAGCACAGGAATCGGCAGTGGAAAAATCGGAGTTGCATTCTGAGAAAGAGGATTCGGAGAATCTTGCCAAATCAGATATGGGGAAAACATCCACCAATGAAAACGGGTGGGGTAATCTCTTTGGTTCGGTCGGACTAAATGGATTGGGGGATATCGGCAAGAATATCGGCTATGTAGTGTCCATGCTTCCTGATATGCTCATAGGGCTCTTTACGGGAAAGACAAAATCTCTGAACATAAAGGATTCGATGGTACCTATTGCTTCCATTCTGATAGGAATGTTTGTGAAGAATCCGCTGCTAAAGATGGTCTTGATTGGTATGGGAGGATTGAATCTGCTTAATAAAGCCGGTCACGAAGCGATGGAAAAGCAGGAAGGACGACCGCTGCAAAGTGCAGGAATGGAACCGCACTTCAAAACTTATTCTGATGAACCGCTGAATCCACGTATCGGAAATCCTGCACTACAAGGAAATTGTCTTATCGCTACCATAGACAAAGTGCCGTGCAGTATTCAATTGCCAAACTCTGTGGTAGATGCGTATGAAGCCGGAGCGTTACCGCTGAATACGCTATCCAATGCGGTGCTGGCTAAAAATGATCAGATGCGGCAAGTAGCACAGGAGAATTACCGGACTGCGGAGAATAATCAATCGGAAGGTAGGGAAAGAACGGTCGTTATCAAATAATTAAATTATGAGTAAAGAAGAATTAACTGAATTAGCAGATAGCTCCATTAAAGATCCAGAAACAAGAAAAGCTGTTGATGGCATCGCTGATAGTGCGTTGAGGGTTGAACAGGTGGCCGCTTTAGAGAAGTCACTCACGTTCGGTGGACAGGGATTATTGAATGTGAGAGGGATCATTGATGAGCAGAGAGTAGCTCCCTTTTTGGCAAAGTATGATCTAACGAAGGATGCACAGAGATATGAAGAGATTATCTCTATAAATCCCAATATTTACGATCTCACGGAAGATGCAGAGAAGTTCATGGATCGCTTTAATATAGCTGTTAAGACAGCATCCTATCAGGAGCTAAAGTTGATTGGCCGTCTTGACATTATACAGAAGGTAAAAGCAGATCGGTATTTCGAGAAGGACATCACTTTAATCGAAACCAAATTGAATGAGAATACACAGCAGCATCCTCAAAAAAACATACCCATGAAGCAGAAAAATAGACAGGAGCAGCACGCTGCCAACCGACAAGTGGAATTACTGACAAACGCATTGAATGGAGCTGCCGTCAGCGGTGGGTACTGGTTGAACACTTCATCGAGAAGCCTGCCGAGAATCTACCCCAAAGGGCCTGCCGTCAGTCCGTTCAACTCCCTGGTGCTGGGTATGCACGCTGACCAGAACGGTTACAAGACCAATCTGTACACGTTGTTTGCAGATGCCAAGCAACGGGGCGAAGCCATCCGTGAACGTGAAACCGGCGCACCGTTTTTCTGGTATCGCTGGAAAGAGTATGTGAACCGCCATAACCCCAAAGATACCATCAGCAGGGAAGACTATCTGAAACTACCAAACGAAGAGAAAGCTCTCTATAAAGGTATTCGTAACCGGGAAGTACAGACCATGTTTAATATCGACCAGACAACCTTGCCATTCATTGATAAAGAAAGGTATGAGCAATCGGTGGAACGCTATGGCAGGTATGAAGACCGCAAACATCCTAAAAATGAAGAGGGAAAGCTCCGTATCGAGGTGAATGATTTCGCATTGCGGATGCGTGATAATTTAGTTCCTATCCGGAAAAGCGTTACGGGTACCGTATATTATGATTCAGAGAAAAATGCGGTGTATATCCCCGAAAAGAAACACTTCGGTCAGTACAATGACTATGTACAGGAATTGATGCGGCAAGTGGTTACGGCAACGGGACACCAACAACGGATGGCACGTCAGGGGATGGTAATGAAAGGTGGCATGGCTCCGTCAGAAGATGCCACGAAATACGAACAACTGGTGGCGGAACTGGCTTCGGGTGTAAAAATGATGGAACTGGGACTACCATCGAAACTATCGAATGACAGTCTGTCTCTGGTAGAATACTGGACACGGGAGCTGAAAGAGAATCCTTGCCTGATAGATGCCATCGAAGCTGATGTGAACAACGCTGTGGATATTATCCGCAGAGCGGAAGAAGGAGAAAAGATCGAATTTGCCACTTTTCGCAACAAGCAGCAAACCACAGAGATGAAGGAGAAACAGAAACCACAGGTGGACAGCAGGGAAAGTGCTATCCTGCTGGATGTGATCCGTCATGGGGGCATGAAGATAGACGAACGTAACTTCCCCTCACCGGAAGTCAAAACAGCCTTTTTGGAGAAATTCAGCCTGTCACACTACGAAAAGGAGAAGAACTACGCTTTGGAACAAACTAGGCATGAAGATCCGGAAGTAGTGGAAACCGCTTTTACCGAAGCGGTGGATAATGGAGCGAAAATAGCCGAAATATGCACCGAGATAATACCGGAACAATGGAACACGAAAGGCAGCTACTTCATTGCCGACGAATTGAAAAAGTTGCCTGACAGAAGTACGAAAGAAATGGTAGTCGTAAAAGACAATATTTCAGGCATCGTTGATGTTGTGATACCGGCAGGCGCTATGGGAGGCGGTGTAGTGGCTATGCCCAATGGGGAGAAACGCCCTTACCGCCTGACTCCAGATGAGGTGATGACGGCAGATGAACGTGTTGCCGCACATGCAGAGGTACGAAATTACAATATTCCCGGATTTTCCAAACAGCGTATTCAAGATGCACTGTTGCAGGAAGGTTATCGGTATATCCGCTTTTACAATAATGACGGAATATTGGGCTACCGTCCAGATGACAGCTATTTTGAAGGAAAGGATGTTTCGCTCAACAAGCTGAATGGAAAGTCACTGGAGGCAGTATCCCACTTTGACGTGAGCGAACATGTACAAAAAGCCAACGTACTGTTTGACCGAATACAGATGCTACGGGACGACAACAACCGATGGATTCTGTATTTGAAACCACAGAATGAACCTTCGTTCAGTGTCTATCCGGATAAAGCGGACATCAATCAATTCTTCTCGACCATCAAGCAAGGGCAATATGAGCAAGGAGAACGGTTGCGCACGGAACTGGCGCAGAAGTATCACGCTTTGGCGACCAATTATCCAGAATTGAAGATTGACCTATTCGGCGGCGGTAAAGACAATGAGGCAGATTTATCAAAGATACAGCGTGTGGTTATCTACAAGACTAAAGATGAACGCATTCTCTGTGCCCCGGTCATTGACGGTATCCCCAAAGTGGAACCACGGGAGATTACCCCCCAACAATGGCAACGGATGTGGGTGGCGGAAGATATGGCGGAATACAAGACGAACCTTGCCGCCAAAGTATTCAATGATTTGCTGAAGTCGATTCAAGTAGTGGACATGGAAGAGAAGAGTGCGCTCCCACAGATCAATCTGAAGCAATACGGAGAAATCAAAACGAAACACCCGGATGCAATCCTGTTATTCCGCAATGGGGATAGCTATGAATCGTATGCGGAAGATGCCGACAAGGTTTCCAAGTTACTGAAATTAGAGAAAGCTATTGGCATGGAGAGCGGCTTAAAAAATCAAGTGGATATTGTCTCTTTCCCAACCTATGACCTCGATACTGTTCTGCCGGAATTGATTCGGGCGGGAAACCGGGTTGCAATATGTGACAAGGTGGAACATAAGGAGATTATCGACAATGAGCAGCAGGAAGAGGTACGTACAGGCAGACATTTATAACAAATTTGAATCATGAGCAAGAATAAGGATTATGCGGAAGAATATGCTGAATACGCTATGGAACAAATGCGGAGATACGGCATCCCTGCCTCTGTCACGCTGGCGCAGGGTATCATAGAGAGCAGTAACGGGCAAAGCCAGTTGGCACGTAATGAGAATAACCATTTTGGTATCAAGGCTACACCGGCATGGATAGCTGGTGGTGGCAAATACGGTCTTTATACGGATGACAAACCGAATGAGAAATTTTGTAGTTATGGCAGTGTGAGTAACTCGTATGAACACCATAGTCAGTTTCTCAAAAATAATCAGCGGTATGCAGGTTGTTTCAAACTGTCACCTGACGATTACCGGGGTTGGTCTAAAGGGTTGGAGAAAGCCGGTTATGCTACGGCAGGGAAATATGCTTCCAGTCTTGTCGGCATCATTGAAAAGAATGGTCTGCAAAAGTATGACCAACAGGTAATGGCAGAGATGAAAGCGAAAGGACTAGCGTTTGGAACGGAACAAAATTCTCGTACTATAAATAGTGATATAGTAGATACTATAAGTAGTAATAATAGAAAATCAGATAGTTATGCAATGGATAACAATAGCTACTCATTTCCTTTGAAGCGAGATGAGTTTATGTTGGTCACTTCACAGTTCGGTATGCGTACAGATCCGATGGATTCGTCCAAACAACAAATGCACAAGGGCATTGACATCCAAACCAAACTAGATGATATGCTGGCAACGGAGAATCATGGGAAAGTCGTAGCAGTCAATCAGAATGCTCACACCGCCGGCGGTAAATCGGTCACACTGGAGTATCAACGTGAAAACGGGGATAAATGCCAAATCAATTATCTGCATCTTTCTTCCATTGACGTGAAGATTGGAGACGAAGTGAAGGCTGGTCAGAAAATAGGTATATCAGGCAATACCGGTACACGGACAACGGGTGAGCATCTACATTTCGGAGTGAAACAGATCACTGCGGATGGAACATCGAGAGATATTGACCCGGCCGCTTACCTGGCGGAAATCGGGCAAAAAGGGAATATTCAGTTGCAAGCTTTATCGAATGGAACAGATCTGTTGGCCAAATACAAGGAGGCGGCACCCGGTAAAAATCCACAGATTGACACCACACTATCACCGGAAGATTGGATGAAGAAGTTGCTGTCCTCAGAAGACAGCGGAGTGGGAATGTCATCAGGTGATCCGATTATGGAACTGGTAACAACTCTGTTTACCTCGCTGATGGCATTGGCGGTGCAAATTGATGGCAAATCGGAAGAAGAGAAAATGCAGGCTGCTACGGACTCTGCTATAAAAAAACAGGTGGATTTGTCCACCTTGATGCTGTCGTTAAAAGAATGTAGTCTGAGCATTCAGGAGAACGGGAAAGCTCTTCTACAAATGAATGACGGAAAGAATAGTTATAACCATGAACTAAGTGCTGTCGAGATGAACCGGTTGCAAAGCACTCTTGGCGACTCAGGTCTGTCAGATGCCGATAAACAGCAACGCATTGCGGGTATAGTGAATAATGCCTTGCTGACGCAACAGGCTTCACGCAACTATGAGCAAAATGCCAGTCAGCAGGAAAACCAAAATCTACAGATACGATGAAGACAATAGGATTAATCTTGGCCATCGTTATAGTGATTGCTTGTGCCTGGGCTATCCGCTATGCCATACATAGCTGTTTCGGGTTAATGGCTTCAGTGGCATACATGACGGTAGTTATCATCGGGCTGGCATGGACTATTTATGAGACGAAACACGCCTCAATGTCGGACGAATAAATCATTTTTAAATACTGAATTTTATGATTAAGTGTAATGTAACAGTCAATGGTGTCATCAGTCGTGCAGCGTCGATGCGCACCGGAAAAGAAGGTAAGGCATACATCAGCTTTGCTGTCAAAGTGAATGTGTCTTCAAAGGACGGGGATTCCTGCAAAGCAGTGGAGGTGAGTGTGCTTCAGGAAGGTAACAGCAATGAACTCGCACAGTATTCATCCGGTACACGGGTGGAATTGAAAGGAAGTCTGACTTTCAGAAAACGAGAAAGTAATTTCTACTTCAATTTTCATGCGGACTCGGTGGAGTTCAGTCCAGTAAACAATCAGGATGGCATTGCCGGAAGTATGGAGTTTAAAGGAACAATTGGTAAACAGGTAGACGAAAAGACGGATAAGAAAGGCAGGCAGTATCTGATATTCTCGGTTTTCAGTACCGAAAAGGACGGAGATATTTTTGAATATACTTGGGTTCGCTTTATCCGGTTCGCTCCCGAACATGAAGCTTTTCTCACTCCCAAAGGAAAGGTTCATATCAATGGGACTCTGGAAATATCCATTTACCAGGATAAAATCAATTTGGGGTGCAGAGTGGAAGAGATCAGTGAATGGGTCAAACAGGATGCCTGAAAGTCGAATGAAGAAATACCTTTTTAGTTATGGCGTATAAGAAGAAATTTAATGCGGATGGACCCAGTGCAGAGGATAAAGCATTGGACCGTTTTGCAGAGCTGATGATAGAAAAAATAAACCATCTGCAAAGTGACTGGAAGAAACCGTGGTTTACCGAAGGAACGATGAAATGGCCCAAGAACCTGTCGGGGCGTGATTACAATGGAATGAATGCTTTGATGCTGATGCTCTATGCTGAAAAGCAAGGGTACAAGCTGCCTGTTTATTGTACTTTTGACAGGGTGATTGGGCTGAACTACCAGAAGGATAAACAGGGGAACCGGACAGCGCTGAAAGATGAGAATGGAGAGCCGCTACCACAAGTCAGCGTACAGAAAGGAGAAAAGTCATTCCCTGTTTTCATTACCACATTTACTGTGGTGGATAAGGATACCAAGTCTAAGATAAAGTATGATGACTACAAGAAACTGTCGGATGGAGAGAAACAACGTTATTCGGTGTACCCGAAAATGCAGGTCTATTCTGTGTTCAATGTGGATCAGACTAATATGAAAGAGGCACGCCCTGAACTCTATGCGAAGATTGAAGCAGAGAATCAGCTTGTAAAACCAGAGCTGAATGGTGAGGGCTTTTCGTTTCCTGCCGTTGATAAGATGATTGAAGACAATGGCTGGGTTTGTCCCATTGAACTGAAACATCAGGATAGGGCTTACTACAGCATCTTGAATGATAGGATTGTGATGCCGGAAAAGGCGCAGTTTGTGGACGGGGAGTCGTTCGCAGGTACACTTTTTCATGAAATGACGCATAGCACGGGTTCAGAGAGTCGACTGAATAGGATAAAACCAAGTGCATTCGGGTCGGAAGAATATGCTCGCGAAGAATTGGTAGCCGAGCTGGGTAGTGCTTTGGTGGCGCAGCGGTATGGTATATCCAAGAATGTAAAGGACGAATCGGCTGCATACCTGAAGTCCTGGCTTAATAGCTTGAAGGAATCACCGGATTTTATCAAGACGACTCTGCTTGATGTGAAACGGGCATCGGGCATGATAATAGAGCAATTAGACAAGATTACACAACAGATAGACAATGAGAACTCTGTACAGCAGAATGTTACGGAAAAGAGTGGAGAAAGCAAGGATAGGCGTAGCTTTTATGTATCAGTGGCTTACCTCCAAAATGCTGATGACACACAGCTTTTAGACCGACTGCATGAGAATGGTGACTATGATCGGTTGTTGCAAGAGGCAAAGGAATATGACCAAGGTGAAGCCATCGACCTGGAGTATACCTTCCAATCACCAATCCAGAACCGTGGTGATGATTTGTTGGATGAGAATGACTACTATGCGGTGGTCTACAACAACAGTGTTGGCGGTACCTACGAAATCATGCGTAAAGTATCTGAGCAGGAAGTACACAGCATGATTGAGCGTTATGGACTACCCAATGATGCCTCAAAGGACGTGAAGGTAGTAGCCAAGAATATGGTAGCCGAGCAGTTTGTCGAGATGACAGCCAAACGTATGCCTATATTTGAGATGGACAATGGAAATGTGTTGCAGGTACAGTACAACAAAGAGACTGACCACCTCGATGTCGGTACTGTCACCAATATCGGCCTCGCTGTGAAGCACTCTTTTGAATATGACCACAGTTTTACTCTTGATGCCAACCTACAAGGTGTTCATGAGCAACTTTCTGAGATGTCGGAATACCAACACGAGAAAGCGGATATTGGGGATGTGGATAATGATGGTATCCTGGATGAAGTGGCACGCGAAGAAAGGCAGTTGGTGGAAGAGGTTGAGGAAGAGGTGTATTGCAGGAGGGGAAGATAATAGGATTTAGGGCTAATTTTCTGTTGTACATTATTTGATAATTTGCATGTTGCTTTGTCTGTTAAAAAAAAATAGCAAAAAAGGTGTTTTTAATTAAAGAATATTCGCTATTTTCCAATGCGCGAATATAGAGAAGCTGATAGTTTTTCTATATTCGCCCAATAGGAAGTGCTGTTTTAACAGTTACCGTAATGTTTGCGTCTTTTTCTTCTCCTGCTTCGCTATCTCCAACTTTATTAGCTTTTGCCATACTTCCTGAAGGCAGAGATGGTTTGATAGATGCCGTAGGCGATGAATATTTTGCCGAATAGGAATATGAAGGCACTTTTAAGCGAGATATCTTTTGTGTCATCAAATATATTTTTGTATCCATCCAAATCGACTAGCCATAAGTAGCCCAGAACTTCTTTCCAATATATGGTGTTGAAAATTATCCAACTACTGGCATCGGCAGACCACACTATCTCCCCGGTCGAGTAGGCATATAATGTGTAAAATGAGGCTGCTGCGCCTGTTGTAAAGAGGAGTCCACGCATCCAGCTGGTTCCGTTTTTGTTTGAGAGGGTGTTAAAGCGTAGTAAGAGAATATCTGTAATAGGAATCTGTTTAAAGACTTTCAGCCAAGTTTTATCCAAAGCATCAATTCTCGATTTCTTAATTCGCGCAAATATGAGAAAAAATGCTAATATACCTGTGAGAAAAAAAAATTGATACATTTCATTAGTAAGGAATATGAACTCTAATACTAAGAATGCAGAAATAATACTTAATTCTATAACAGAATACAGCCTGTGAATACTCTTAATTATATTTTTCGTTTCTTCCATTAATTCCATTCTGTACATTTTCATTTCTGCTGCTCTGTACTTTAAAGCCGATATTGAATCACTACGCTTCATTGCTTCATTTTTTAGACTAAGCAGCGTATGTCTATTAGTAAAGTTTGAAATATTTATGTCTTGAGCATTAAAAGCACCAATTATAGATGAAAACTTTAAATCAAGGCTTCGAGCAGTAACATTAGTAAATACAACGTTACCAAGAATATTTGCCGATGTAAATTTAAAATCTCCATGATTATTTTCTGGCTCGTTAATGTGCTTAATTATCAAATATCCACCACTCTCAACAAAGATATTCGAAAAATCCACAACTGCATCTGCTTCAAGAAGTATTTTCTTTCCATCCCAACCATCGAATAAGAATAAACCCTTGATTGTGCTCGTAGAAAAGTCTGCAAACCTAATATAATTGAGGATATTGTAAAATTTCACTGTGTCATAAAATTTGCAGTTGCTCAAAGACATCCTGTCTATCGCTGCGTTCGAACAATACAGTTTCTTTTCAAACGTCGAATCATCAAAACAAATTTCCTTGATACGAGAATCGTCTAAACGTACGAGATCTTTAAACACACACTCTTTGGCATGAAGTGTGTCTATATTGTTTCCTTGGTAATTGAACTCTTTATTAAATGTGGTTTGAGAGAAAAATTGAAAATTATTTTTAAAGCTGGTTTCTTGATTGATGGTACACTGATTTACATGAAACTCAGAATTATCCTCTAGTTCAATTTCTTCTATAAAACAGCCTTCTACTACTATTTGGTCGCAACGATTATTCTTAAAAGTTGCAATCAAATGGTCACACTTGCTAATAATTAAATCGTCCTTTATAGTATTATGAGAAAACAGAATATGTATGCCTTTGCCCGATATGTTACTATTGCTTCGGAGTGAATTTATTGTGCATGATTTGTTGATTGTGCAGTTGCTAAAACTTAATTGTATAATTTTGGACGAGTTTACTTGCTGATATAATTCCTTTATGCTTATTTCTTCCTTAAAAGTGCAGTTGTTGAATTTAATTCCGCTTTCTTCATAACCACTTTTCAGACCAATGCTAATCCAGTTTATGGAAGTATAAAAATAGCATTCTTTGAAATTGATATCATAGTCCAAAGACATTCCAATCTGTTTGTCCTTTTCATTTGAGAGATGAAAATCACAGTTGGTGAAAGTTATATTTTTTTTTGGAGAAGAATCACTCGTCCTGATACAATCAAAAAACTCTTTCACATCCATTTCAATCTGGCTGTTAGTGCATAGAAGCTTTTTTAAAATATCAGACAATTGTTCTTTGCTCTTTATTAGCGACTTTACAGGTGCATTTTCCATTTCATTCTTTTTTTATAGGGATTCATTCTTTTTCTGTTAATTCATACCGAGCAAATACCATTTCGTCTATCTGCTGCTCTTGCTCGGTGGTGTCTTCGCTACGGGCTTTGGCAACGAGGTAACTTTCCGCTTTTACACACGAAAATCAAAAAAACAACGCAACCACAATGCAATAATCGTTCTGATGAGTATGACGACACGATAATCAGTATTTATTGTTTGTACGCCATGACTATAAATATTTATCTCTAAACCAATTCGGTTCTTCTTTACGGGCTTTCCGCTTAATAGAAGATAGGGAGGATGGATATTGTATCGTCTTAGCTAAAAATACCGCGCCAACAATTTCAACATTAAACATAGCCAATTCTTTTATATGTTCCCGTAAACTTTTACCAGTGGTGATGACATCATCCACCAATATAGCTTTTTTGCCTATAATATCAGAATTGACTACAATATTCGAACTCGCAGTAATGTTGTCTCTATCCGTAGATAAATGTTTGCTATCTCTTTCATTAAGATAAGTGACACTGAATAATTGAGGGTTCAGTCCATCAACAAAAGACAGTGCTTTGGCCAGGCGTGCAAAACGAGCCATGTATTTTCCCTTTGAGCTGCATGGCATAAAGAGAACCAATACGTCTTCTTTTAACTCCAATCGAGAAATGGCATCTTTGAACTGTCCGGAACAAGTATCTTTTCCATCCTTGAAAGAATAGACGGCTTGCGTAAACTTCCTTTGTTGCCAGCTACTAAAGTCCGAGTATCTTGATGGGATATAGTAATCCACAAAAATACATGGAATTTTATGGTGTGCAACGCCATTGCTAATAAGAAAAGGTGTGAGAGGCTTCTCTTGCATAAAGTTTTCTATATTGGCTATCACATAAAATTTCTCTGCTTTTTCATTGCTGGCCAGTAAAGAATTTCTGTACCCCCAAATACGCTCTTCTTTGGTCTTAGCATGTTGCCCCACAACGAAGAAAGCATTAGCTGCTTTATTTCTCCAATATGTCTTTATCTTTCCCATGAAAGAAATAATGAATAAGATTGCAGGGAAAACAATACTCAGAATCAATTCATCCGTCATACATCAACCTTTTAGAAATTCCCAATAAGGTTTCAACCATTGAGTAATGCGATTCGTTACTTCTGCAAATGACACGGTCGGTTCATATTTTATTTTCTTCAAGAAAGCATTCCAACGCTGATTCAATTCAGTATCTTGAGCAAATTTATCAGAAAAAAGAATATGATTTTCCGAATAATGAGTATCTCTGTTCTCAAAAGTGGCGCGGATAGCCTCTTGAAGCAGTATATCATCAAGTGATTGGGTTGAACAAATGCGATACAAATCAAAGAAATCTTTCATTCGACTGTTGAAAGTTGTACGCTCAACCATTGTTTGAAACTTCTCTGCAACTACTGTCTCCAGGGAATAAGCCATAATGTTGGTTGACGGGAAATCAGCCAACAATATAGGATAGTCCAATTCTTCTGGTTGCGGAATGATAATATCTCCAAATCCTATGTCCATGTAAATGGATTGACGGATAGAATCAAGTGTCACTATCAGTGAAACACGGATACCTGGATATTCCTTCTCTACTGTGATTGTATCTGCTGTAAGTGTGTCCGCGTGGAAATGTACACCGTCTGTCTCATACGGAATATCACATATAGAACGGAATACAGCTTTAATATTTTCCAGATCATTGGATATACGGTCGCCCATGAAATCTATATCCAATGTAGGACGGGCTGCGAAACGGTCGTATGCGTAAAGGAGGGCACCACCTTTGAGGACAAAGTGAGTGCGATATTCGCTTAATGAAAGACGGAAAAGGAGTCTTTCTTGAAAATAACGTGTTACCAACTGCTGATAACGAATGTTTTCTTGTTTCGCAAGATTGAGCAACCGAGCTTTAACCGATTGACCATAATTAGGCGTATGGGTATTCATAATTGTATTTCCAAATAACGTCGCAAAGATGTCAGAACTCGTAGTTGTTCCGCATACGTGCGCAAAAGTTCAATATTTCTGCCGGAATCTTTTAGATAGGAAGATAGCACTTCTGCCATTACATCTATGCCTATCTTATTCCGATATTTAATAGCATCACAAACACACCGTTCTTTATTATAGATACATATTTTAAAATCCTGTATCTGGATTTCAGTGCATCCTATAGAAAGTATATTCGCATTCTGGTAAACAAGCTGAATATCCGGAAAGTCAGGAACTACCACTTTGCGGTCACGGTTAATAGCAATATAATGAGCGGATGGAATCTGGGTAGTCATTCCATAGAAATTCCATGCTGAATAGAGGCAGAGTATTCCGCCAGGAACGATTTTTTCTATGTCTATCATCGTATTGACCAAAGCATCTTCTGTCGCATAGACACCACGCTTCAAACGGGTTACTTCACCCTCTTTTGTTGCATGGAGCAACTTACGGTACGTTTTTCTATCCGTATCGCAAGACTTTATAAATCCATCTTTCAGCATATCTTTATTTGTTTCCATTACTAATTGATATGGCACAAAGATACCGCTAATTTTTAGATATGCGGTAGTTTCATTCCAAAACATTCACTTGTTAACTAAAAAAAGACCTACTCTCACGAGCAAGCCTCTTCTGCAACTGTTTTATTTATTACGAAAAAAGTTATTATTCGAATGTTGTTTGTTATTTAAAGAACAGCATCACAGAAGTGTGTCGGTTGGCTTCCTTCGGTGTATAGGTATCAATCCCTCCTTTATTGACCTCTGAGATTCGATTTTTATCAATGCCCCGATGTAACAACTGTGAGTAAATATATTCGGAACGGCTGGCTCCTAAACTACGATTAACATCAGATGTTCCGGTAGCACTATCAGCAGCTCCACAAACCCTAATACTCAGATTGTATTGTTTTGCAATCCTGGCAATCTCATCCAAGTTGATCAATTGAGAAGCATCCGTAAGGTGATTTGTTCTCAACTCAAAGAAAAAGAAGATAGGTGCGCCTATGCAACTTTTTCCTTTTGACAGATCGGAAAGATAACCTTGTAATGATGATTGGTATTCGGAAGAACTTCCAAACTTGTAATTTTCTGTTAAACTTTTGCCTTGAATAGAATCACCGCTGAGTGAATCACCTGGCCACTGAATACCCTTCAATCTTGAGCGAAGGGAATTAAGTCCGCTGTAATCGTTTTTTGGATAAAGTTTCTTTGAGAGGTTTTTCTTTTCCTCATTCTCTGAACGATTCTTATACAAATCAAGTAATCCTTCAATCTCCAGAATCTTTTTCAATTCAGCGATTGATTCCGCATCCTCATTATGTTGCTTAGCCAACAGTGAATTGCAATCGCTTAACGAAGAGGCATACTCAATCAACCATTCATTCTGCCTTATATAAGGACTGGCATCCACCACTCTTTTCCAGCCTACCTTTCCAATGGAGAAAGATAGGCCGGCTGTGAGGTTCATCAGATTATCACCGAATCTATTGGAAACGCCGCGACCATCAAAGTTCTTAAATGTAGTAGTGCCGCCAAGTTCCATAATCAGGTGAATCCTTTGAGTAAGGCGATATTGCCCCATCACGCCATAAGAGAAGGCAAAAGGACTGTTCCCATTATTCTCGTTATGTATGATGCCAAGTCCTGCATAGGGAACAATCTTCCATTTGGGCTGGTCACGGATATTGTAATGGTGAGACAATACATTCCACAAAAAATCAGCATGTACACTTTTGTATGATTGGGTATGCAGCAAGCTGTTTTTAAGTTTGAATCCCTGAAAGGAAACTCGACCGCCAATGGCCGGCGTGAACCATTTTCCTCCCGAAACAGATAAAGTAGGCTCTATCCGGTCGAACAAATCAGCACAACCTAACGGAGAACCGACAAATGCGGAAGCTCCACCGGAAATGCTCAAGAACCAATTGCCATTCCATATCCTCGCAGAAGTTATATTTTCAAGGTAGGACGGTTCAATTGGTTCGAGCATCTCCAAAGAAGCATTATGAACAACAAGACTATCTAAAAGGTGTGCATTACCAGCTTGCGCGTTCAGCGACAAAGCGAGTGGTAAAATCAAAACTATTTTCTTTATCATTGTAATCTTAGTTTTAAATACGAAGCAAAGAAACTGTATCTAAATGGAGTGAAGAAAGGTTCTGCTTCCAATCAATCTGTATTTAACCTGCGTTCTGCTTTTGAGTAAAAATCATACCTGTTATCATACTCAGAAACTATCTTCGGATATTCTTGCCACTTGGCTTCATCATCCGATGAGCCATCATCAGACAACGACGTGCCCAAGCCCGGTCATCCTCATCATCCTTGCGTCCCCAAGGGAGATCGCTTCCTCCTCCACCTCCTCCGTGTCCTTTCGCAAAGTTGGTCGCCTGATCCACCAGATTGGCATATAAGAATATGGCACATTTGATAATATCTTCGCCTCGTTCCGCCATATCTTGTAACAAGGAATCGTCCAATGATTCTTTCGTTCCAAGGCTGAGAGTTGGCAAAATCAATTTGAAATCTCTGATCAGGTCATCCAAAAGTACATCTGCCAATCTAAAGCGTACCTGTTGGGTCAGATTGGATGTCGAAAGCCTAAGCTGCTGCTGGTATTGTTCTGTCATATCCTTCGCCTTGTCTTTAAGGCTTTTCAACTCATCCAACTGTTCATTGGCTTGTTCCAGTTTTGCCTGTTTGTCCGCCAAATTATCCAATACTTTTTGAAGGTCATTATCCAGTTTCTTGATTCGTTCATGTAACTCTTCGGAGTTCCCTTTGCCGTTTTTCAATTCTTCATTAACAGCGGCAATTTCTTTCTCCAACTCATCTTTTCGCTGTTCCAAATTCAAGGTCATCGTGGTGAGACCCTTGACTCTCTTTTCCGCAAACCGGATATCGTCATAGAGCTGTTTGAGTATTTTCTTGTTCTCCTCAATCTGTCCTTCGAGGGTGGTACACTGACCGGACAGTTCACGCTTGTACTCTTCCGTTGTGCGATGTTTGGCACCGCTCTCGGCAATACTGTCTCCACGCTTCAGTCCCCACTTCTCATTTACCTTGGCTAGTTCATCGTGAAGAGCCAGCATGATTTCCTTGTATTCATATTTATCCTTGCCGGCAAACATTTTTTTGAAGGCAAATTTCTTGTCCTTGTCTATTGGCAAAAGAGTCATGTGAATATGTGGATTGGTTTCATCGAGATGTACAATGAAGGCGACAATGTTCTCCTCGCCCCATCTGTCACTTGCAAATCTGTACATATCCTGTGCCCACCGTTCAATATCCGAGCTTCGTTTTATGTGAGAATTGTCAGCACCCTGTGTAAGATCCACCTTTTGATTTCCGAAAGCTATTTCAAGCATGCGCTCACGAGTACCGCCAAAAATGAAATTGACCACCGTCCGGTACTTAGGTTTTTCCCGACCTTCATTAGGATCTTTGATGCCACGTTCTGCCAAGTTCTCTGCCATCAGTTGAGGAATGCTTTTACGCTTATCGACGGAGGAAACAATCCCTCCCTTTTTAATCTCAAAATTGAGAGGCTCACGGCTGCGGTCATAGTTCCCGGTGGCAGTTGCATTGTTCCAGCCCTTCTCCGACCACTTACGCTGATGCTCGTTACTTTGACCAACTGTTATCCCTTTCGAGGCACGAATATCCATTACCTGTTTCATTTCTTTCGCCATATTTTTTAGTTTTTTTCCACAGCTTGCTGCCTCGTTAGAGCCTATTCTCCCATTGCAATTTTGCAAATGGGGTATTAGGCTACCCACAGAATAAATTCTGTGCCTGAAAAGGCAAGCCTTGTGCCCTACAAGAGGTCAAGACCTCCGAAGCGAACATCCTACCGAAGAGGGAAGGATAATGGCTTCATGAGGCTGTATTTTGCTAAAGCGGGGCATTCTGTTTTTTGTTGAGATGACAAGTCTGCGGTAGTTTCTATTTTTCATCTTCAATGGGTGCGGACCGGAGTATCGTTCCGTAGTGCGCAAAGATTACGTCCGATAACTTTTTGACTTCAGCTGGAAGTTCGGACAAACACGGTTTGAGGATCGGACTTTGAGCACTTGAAAAAAGAACGCCACCCAAAGAAAGCAGGTGCCAGAATTCAATGAAGTCATGGTGGCAATGCTCGGTAAAGAGTGTGGCGAGTGCCCCATTCACAGCGGGCTGTTCCGGTATAAGGTTGGAGTGACTCAGGATGATATGCGAAATAAATTGGTGAAGCCGTTTCCCTGTATCCGCTTTGCCATCTGACATTTGCGGTTTGAATAGTTTGTCGGTATCCTTGAAAAAATCGACACCCGAAGAGAGCATCTCTTCTACACTAATATATCCACTCAGCCATCTGACAAGTCGCTGTTCATCTTTAGTGAGCAGAACCTCATTCTTATCATGCTCGGACGGCTGGGTACAACGCATGGTTATCACAAAGAATTTGCCCTCTGATAACATATCAGCATAATTCATGGCAACCAACGTATCGAGAAAGGACTTGACTGTCACCCTATGCCAATTCCATTTTTTTGCAAGACCGGTGACAGTCACAGTAAACTGTCCTTGATGCAAATGAACGGTGGTACCGAACCGGGTTTCTTCCGATTGGGTCTTTTGGCTCATCGCCATGTTCATCAGCTCACAGAAAGCATCCAATTTCGATGCCCGGTCTGTACTTCTGGGACGAAGATAATCAAGCAGAAGTTTGTCTGCCTTTATCTGGTAATCTGCAATAATTTCACTCATGGATGTTATCTATTTTAATAATTATGTTTTGATCCAAAACGTGGGATTGAAAGGAATGGTGACTGACAACGAACTGCTGTGAATGTCTTGTTGGGGCATGTCTATCATGCGAAAGAAGTTTTCCAAACAATCCTATTCATTGATAAAACCTGATGCCTTCATGTGACAGTCAATTGCCATCGAAAAAAGAAATCCAATTAACAGTCATTCCATTCGTAATAGAAGTGTCGTATTTCTCTTGGCTGCTCCATTATTTCCTTGTGATAATCAGGATATGAAATTCTCTCCCGCACTTTTCGTGAGGGGTAAAATATCGCTCCGAATAACAGAATCTCTATCGTGACGGCTGTCGAAAAGAAGAATGGAACAAACAGGCAGACTATGGCAATGATGGCACTGACGAAAAGCGTTCTTTTGCTCTGTAGGTAATAGATGATACGCTCTGTTAAACGATGGGAGAACAGAAAGATAAAGGCGACCGATGAGGGAGCCAGGTCATACACGCTTTGGGCTATATTGACATAGTTGAAATGAAACAGCAACAATATCAGTAGTAGCATGAGTGTATAGAACTTACGCCAGCTATGACGACAGGCCATGTGTACATAAAATTTAGTCATTCTCTTTCCATCTGCTTTGTAGTAAAACAGGGAAATCAGGAGTACTAATACGGGTAATAGGATATGTATGCTATTTGTAATCATTTCTGTTATTTTTCTAATTCTAAAATAATATGTCCAAAAGAGGCTTCCTTGATGATAGCTTCCGCATCCGTATAGAGAAGTTGTTCTTTCCGGCAACGCTTTCTGAAGGATGCGTTTTGACTTAACGTTCGTATGGCATTGTCCAGCATAAATTCAGGAATACGCCAGCAGTGGCCTTTCGGGTAATTGTAGTTAGACCATTTGGCAACCAGACACAAAACCCGGCTCTGAACGGGGTAAAAGCTTCCACCGGTATGGAAACTAAAGGTTTCTTCTGCACTGGCATCCATGACATCCACCCATGTATAAGTGGCGTGTATAAGAGTGACCAATTGATGATATAGCTCCGTCTTCATATCATATCAGATAAAATCCCGTAGCAGTTCATCCATTTTGCGGTTATAAATGAACCGCCCACGCTTGTTTGTCTCTACCAGCTCATTACGTAACTCAACGCCCATGACCTCCAATGACGAATACAGGGTAACGTAAAGGGTGTCGCACCTGCAACGCTCATCTGCGATGGCATTGATTTTATACATGTGCCCAAAATGTGGGTTAGAATACGCACAACAATGATGACCAAAGATGGTATCTTCCGAGGGGATGTGGTGGTATAAAAGGATTAATTCCATCTGATCCTCCAGCTCGTCAATCAATTCCTCCAATAAATACTTTTGAGGTAAAGAGAATGTTAGCAATGTGCTTTCATCGGATAACTCCGCTCCCTGAAAAAGAGTTGAGACAATAAGATTGGGCATTTCCAAAGAAGCCAACATGATGAAACGTTCGATATGTTCCTGTTGCATATGGGTGTGGTTTATAAGTTATCAATATAGGCTTTCATTAAAAGTGCGGGAAGGTCGTTTAAGTCAATAGGAAAACGTCCCGATTCCAACTTACTGACAGCTTGCGGCATTTCAGCGGCTAATTTTTCAAGTGCTTGTTTTTCTTCTTGTGACAGCAGTGTATAGGAGAAGCCATCTATTGATAGCCAAGGTTGGAGAAGCATCCATAGGTATGCCGTTGCCTGATTGCTGTCCTTGAAGCTCAGTTTATGTGCGTCAGTCACGCAAGTGGCTGCGTTTTGAAGTAACCGTCGATTATTGCGCATGGTCATGAGTACCACTATTTCGGTTTTACTCATTATGGGCCGTTGGCGATTTGATGATTCAAATATGCTTTTGACCTGTTGCTCTGTTTTGGTTTTAATGTTGGTAAGAGACATGTCTCCCCAAGAAGACAAGTGTACGAGAAATAGCCTGAAAGCGATATCTTCGGACCTCAAGAAATGAAGAATATCCTGCTTTGAATGGATGCCTTGAGACAAAGCTGAGTTTAATGTATTCTCGTAAATCTGTATTGTATGGCGCTTATCAGCCGGATGAATCGCTACCGAATCCATAGAATGAAAGAAAATGTGAGCAGACACGGCCAAACTTTCCACTTCTTCAGGTAGTTCCCGGATGGATAATTTATCCAGAACGTGATAATAATCTTTGAAATTACGGGAACTGCCGTCAATCAGACGTTCAAGCTCTATAATTATTGAGTCGTTGATTACATCGTATGCGGACTTGGCGTGATAATTCTTATTATTGATACTGTCCCGATTGATGCAGACGAAAACGGAATCACTTACTGTTCGGTATTCATGGGCTAAGTCTATAATGAGATCGGTTGAAGCCTGATCGTATAGCCTGATTCTATGCAGCAGATTGCTGTAGGCATTGATTGCCTCATTGGAATCTTGAAAATGAAGACCTTCCTTTGAGGAACAACTTGGCAGGAATAAAAGGGAAAGCAGTATCAATAACATGTGAGTATGATTCTTTCCACATCCGGTGAAAAGTGATACAGCACATTTTGCGCGTTGTGTATATTTCATCTGCCATTGATGCAGATTTTTATTCAATGAAAATCGCTTCATATTGTCTATCCGATTAAAATTTGAATGCAAATGTATAGTATTAAAATCCTGCTAAGTATCATCGATTGTGCGATTTAATCATTCTTACATAATCATACTCAAAGTCTGATTTATAGAATTGATTACAAATCAGTTAGATGATAAAATATAGCAGCAAAAACGCACTATGAAAAGCTCTCAGTTATTGATAGACGGAATACTGTTTTGGAAGCTTGAGCTATCCGAAACTTTTCATATCGGCATACGTCGAGGTTTCAGACAAAAGCATATCTGTTTCTGTCAGACACCGCATAATGGCAAAAAAATATAAATCATACTCATTTTTAGTTTGAGTATGATTTGTTCTATTGAAAACATTGTAACTTTACTCACAAATTTCATATCTAAAGAGTAAGCTATGGCAAAAGTTGGCTATTTGATGCGTTCCGTTCATTATGAAGGTGCTGAATCCGATATTGAATGGATGGAGAATTACGGTTGTTGCGAGATTGTAGAAGAGAAGCCGGAACATGAGAAACTTCGTCCGTTATGGAATAAGGTGCTGGGAAATCTGCATAAGGGTGATGAATTGGTCGTGCCTAAACTGAGTAATGTACTACAGGGTACTCGGCAATTGGCTTTCTTCCTGGAGTTCTGCCGGATGAAAGCCATCCGGATCATCTCTATCCATGATAAGATTGACTCCGGGAATGAGTTGTTTCCCGAAACCAAAACGTCAGATATACTGCAAACCATCGCTTTATTGCCCGTAGAGGTGAATGCCAACCGAAAGTCCGCTCATAATAAGCACCAACTGAAAAATAAAATCAAAGTCCTTACTTCTGCCGCACATAATAAGGGAGAAAGAGCAAAGCTTGTGGTGAATATGTATAAAAGTGGGCATACCATAGATGATATTTGGAAAACAAGCGGGTTCAAGAGCCGCAGTTCCATCTTCAGGATATTGAATACAGCCGGTGTTGATTTGAACAGAGGACATACAAAGGGACCGATTGGGCCAAGAAAGAATAAAGAAGAATCTAAAGAAGACAAAAATGGTGAAGAAGGTTAAGATTACAGTCATTCGTAAAGTCAATCATGCCGACTTATCAGCTCGGTATGAGAATCCGATAGAGCATACCTGCGATATGCAGGAAGGGCAAACCTTCATTTCGGTGGATAATCAAAAGCCGGAAGAGATGTGTGAAAGCGCATGGCAGAGCATGATGCCGTTTGTGATGACATTAGCACATGGGGGAGGGGATTTCTATGACGGCTGGATGAAGAATCCACATTCGGCCATGATTTCGTGTAATGACGGATTCCGTCCGGTCAGTTTTTTAATTGAAACGATAGAATAGGTATGACTGCAAAAGAATCTGCCATATACGGCCTGTTGCAAGATTTTAATTACAGCCAGGGTATGATACTGACGGCTATGAGAATTTTGGACCAATCCAAGGCTGCGCAGGAAGAGGTACTGCTTTATCTTTATGACAACCAGCCTGCTGAAAAAGAGTTCATCGAATATCTGGCAGAGATTTGTGAAGGCAGCAAGCAGATCGAATGAAATGATGAATACAAATTTTTTGTTGATATACTACCTACTTGGTATAAATGCTGTTACATTTGTCTTGTTTGGTATAGATAAGCTCAAGTCCCAAAAAGGATGGTGGCGCATACCGGAAAAGACATTGCTCATGCTCGCTGTTATAGGTGGAAGCATGGGGGCTTTGTGTGGAATGCGATTGTTCCACCACAAGACAAAGCATAAGAAGTTTTATCTTGGTGTGCCAATTTTATTGGCTATACAGATTGCTTTGATTTGCTATTTTCGATTCATATAGAATTGCATTGTATGTTCACAGTACTACTATACATTTTGCTGCCATTGGTATTCCTGCTTCATGATTTGGAAGAAATTGTGATGAGGAAGCACTGTATGCCTTATATTGTGCGGTTGGTCTCCGATAAACTTCCACGGATAGCTCCAATCATCAGGCATTTGCAAAATATTAGCACAAGGAATTTTATCATCATTATTGTCGAAGAGTTCCTCTTGATTATCGTGGCTTTAGTGGTATTCCTTTATGATATTCCTTATCCGCTATTAGCCCTGTTTTGGGGATTTAGCATTCATTTGCTTGTGCATATCGCACAGGCTATTGCTATAAGGAGATATGTGCCGGGACTAATTACATCGTTGCTCTTCCTGCCTTATTGCGCTTTGGGGATCGTACATCTAATTCAACGATATAGTTGCGAAATGAATATGTTATTAGCGGTAGTTGGGTTTGCTGTCGTTGTGGCCAATTTATTAATCATGCACAGAATCATGAGAAAATAAAAAAGGATGTCTTCACATTTACTTTCCTTTATTTCCATACGGAACGGCATCTTCCGCCGCCATAGAACAGGATGTTTCCGAATGTTCCGGATAAGGAATGACTTTCGGAGTTATAACCGGCTTATCAGCTCTCAGTGCCAATGATGGATTTAACCTTTCCTTGAGTTTGGTGTTGCGTTTCAAAACAGACATATTGTGGATGGCACAAGCCAGCGCTTTGGTGGTACCGATAAGCACGCAAATTTTCTTGGCACGGGTAATGCCTGTGTAGATAAGGTTTCGCTGAAGCATCACATAGTGATTCATCAATACCGGCATGACTACTATCGGATATTCCGATCCTTGCGATTTATGTATGGTGGTTGCGTATGCCAAAGAGAGCTCATCGAGTTCGGAAACTTCATACTCTACCGAAATGCCGTCAAAACTGGCAATGAGAGTACGTTCCTCCATATCTACTTCTTCGATGTACCCCAAGTCGCCATTGAATACTCCTTTGTCGTAGTTGTTCCGTATCTGCATTACACGGTCGCCTTTCCGATAAGAATAGCCGCCCCGGTTCAGACAAACAGATGTGGGATTCAACGCATCCTGAAGTGCTAAGTTTAGATTGGATGCGCCTACTACTCCCCGTTGCATGGGCGTAAGGACTTGTATTTTGCTCGACGGCAGACTATATGCTTTTGGAAGCCGTTCTTTCACCAGGTGGACAATACTTTCAGCAACTTGATTCGGGTCTTCTGTTTTGATAAAAAAGAAGTCGGTGTCTTTGCCGTTGGTCGTATCGGGAAACTGGCCGTTGTTGATAGCGTGGGCACTCATCACGATACGGCTGGACTGGGCCTGACGAAATATCCGGGTCAGACGTACAACAGGAATTTTCTTTGAATCAATGATGTCACGTAATACATTGCCTGCCCCAACACTGGGTAACTGGTCGATGTCACCCACCATCACCAATCGCATTCCTGAAGAAATGGCTTTCATCAGATGATTCATCAGGAGGATGTCTATCATGGAGCATTCATCTACAATCAAAGCGTCGGCTTCCAACGGGTTTTCTTCATTGCGCTTGTATCCGTCTTTCGGATTGTATTCCAACAGTCGATGGATGGTTTTGGCTTCCATGCCGGTAGCCTCGCTCATTCGCTTGGCGGCTCTTCCGGTCGGTGCGGCAAGCAAGATACTCATGCCTGCCGTTTTCAAAGCGGCAATGATACCTTGTGTGGTAGTGGTTTTGCCTGTTCCGGGGCCACCAGTGAGAATCATTACTTTGGATTCTACGGCTTGACGGATAGCAGCGATCTGAACATCGTCGTATTCAATACCGGTTTCTTGCGAAATGGCGGCAAGATTGAATGTAGGCTTCTTCTTGTCTGCTTCAAGTGCTTCCACCAGTGCCAGAAGACGGTTGGCTGCACCACATTCTGCATAATAAAAAGGGGGAAGGTAGATGGCTTCCTGATCCAGTTCCAAATCTTTGGCCTCAATCATTTGTGTCATAGCCTGCTTTACGGGTTCTTCCTCGACTTCAAGCAACTGCATAGCGGATTTTATCAGTTGTTCCTCTTCCGCATATACATGACCGTCATTGGACAATTGGCTTAACGTGTAAAGGATTCCACTCCGACAACGGCGTAAGTCACTTTTCTCATAACCCATCTTGGCAGCGATACCGTCGGCGGTCTTGAAGCCGATACCCCATATATCATCCGCCAAGCGATACGGATTGTCCTTCACCTTGTCTATACTTTCTTTGCCGTACTGCCGATAGATTTTGGCAGCGTATGCGGTACTTACTCCATAGCCTTGCAGAAAAAGCATCACGTTCTTGATCTCCTTCTGCTTTTCCCAACTTTCACCGATCTTCTCTACACGCTTTTTGCCGATGCCGGGCACTTCATACAGGCGTTCGATGTTGCTTTCTATTACATCAATGGTTTCCAGCCCAAACTTAGTCACAATCAGCTTGGCGAACTTTGGGCCGATACCTTTCACCAATCCGCTACCTAAATACTTCTCAATGCCATAAATGGTGGCAGGCATGACTTCTTCCCATGATTCTGCAACAAACTGACTTCCGTATTTCTTATCAACTTTCCAATTACCATCACATAGCAAGACACTGCCCACCGGAACTTCCAGCAGGTTACCCACCAAAGTAACAGGGTCATTATAACCTTTTACATTGACTTTCATCACCGAATAGCCATTGTCGGGATTCTGATAGGTAATGCGTTCTACTACGCAACGGAGCTTTATCATTTGTCTTTTTCTTATTCTTGATTATTGGGTTTTGTATTCCCATCCGCAATCATTGTGGTAAACCATCAGTTTGTTCATACCACCGTCGATTGTAATATTCTCACCGTTGATGAATGAGTTACGCTCATCACACAAGAAAACGACCGCACGGGCTATGTCATCGGAATTACCGACTCTTTGGGAAGGATGCTGTAGGTAATCACTTTCATTTGAAGGTACAAATGCTGCCTCCTGATGTGTACCCGTCTCTATCCATCCCGGTGCAATGGAATTAACACGTGCTATACCGGACAAACTGACGGCAAGCGCATGGGTTAAGGCTGTAATGCCGCCTTTGGCGGCCGTATAGCTTTCCGTGTTGGGTTGTGACTGGAACGCTCGCGTGGAAGAGATGTTCACGATAGAACCCAGACCGACGAAATGGTGTTTGAAAAGCTTTGCCAACATAAAAGGAGCAGCTACACCTACCCGTTGGACGTAAAGAAAATCTTCATACTCGCAACCGTCCAGCACACCTCCCTGCATCAGGCAGGCATTATTTATGATGCAATGGATGCCTTCGGGATGCTCGGAAAGGACTTGTCCCGCAAAGTCTATAAGGGTTTGTTTGTCGGCTATGTCTCCGATATAGCCAATGACATTCCATCCTTTGTGTTGCATCTCATTGGCTACTAAGACGGTCTGCTTGGCTTCCTTATCTAAGATATATACAGTGTCACCCTCTGATGCGAAGTGTTCCGTTATGCAACGACCAATGCCATTGGCTCCACCGGTCACTATGATTGTTCTCCCCATGAATTACTCCTTTTCGTGCTTGTCCAAATACTCCTTCATGGCCTCATTCACAATGTCTTTTAAGGACATATTTTTGTCTATTGCCAGGTATTTCATTCTGGTATGAACACTTTTGTTGATAAGGAAGTTGCAGTGTACAACTGCCTCTTTTTCTTTCTCCGTCGCAACTTTTGCGGGTTTATCCTCTGTAGAAGAGGGAGTGGTTGATGAAAGGAGGCCATTAAGACCACCTTTCATACTATCTTTTAATAAATTACTTTTACCCATATTGATTTACTTTAGTTTTAGGACTTCTCCGGCTAAAGCCATGTAGTCTTTAGCTCCGTTACTATTCTTGTTATACTCGTAGATATTCTTTCCATTAATCGGTGCTTCAGCCAAAGCCACATTGTCACGGATAATTGTCTTGAACACCTTATCGCAGAAAGAATCATGGATAATTTCCGTAACGCTCTTGTTCAGCGTCTTGCGCTTGTCATATTGGGTGATGACAATTCCTCCAATCTTCAAATTGGAGTTGAGACGTTCTTGAACAATACTGATAACGTTCATAATTTTAGCCATACCTCGCATTGCCAAGAATTGAGCCTGTACCGGTATAATCAGGAAATTGGCTGCCGTTAATGCGTTTAAGGTAAGTAATCCCAATGAAGGGGGGCAGTCAATAAGGATGTAATCAAATTTATTCTCTTTAGGCAGTTTACCAATCAGTTGCTTCAAAATCATTTCCCGTCCCGGTTCATTGATAAGTTCTGATTCTGCTGCCGACAAATCAAGACAGGAAGGAATCAAAGTAATGCCGCTTTCTGTCTTTATAAGAGGAAGAGGATACTCACCTTTCATCGCTCCATATACCGTGTTCGGCTCCTCAATAGAGTAACCGAAGGATTCGGTAAGGTTTGCTTGTCCGTCAAGGTCTATAACAAGAATTCTCTTACCCTTTTGTTGCAGGGCAGCGGCAAGGTTGATGGTTGTAGTCGTCTTCCCGACACCTCCTTTGTGATTTAGAATAGCTATAATACTGGGCATATTTTATTCTGTTTTTACATTAGAATACAAAGGTAATAATTATATTAGTATATACTATTATTAGTATTTAATACGATTACTATTTTACTTTATTTAGTAGTTACTATATGTAGTATTTATTGATATAAAGCATATTAAAGATTTTATATAATCTTATTTACTCATATCAGAATACATTCCTTTTAGTCCATATATGAATACAAGTGTATCTGATATGGACTAAAAGATGACTAATGGAAGCTATCCCATCAATAGCTTATACCGTTGTTGTCGGCAGAACTGTTCGTATTCAGCCTTATTTGTACCACTTTCGATGGCTTTGTCAATGATTTCACCTACCTGATCAAAAAAAGCTTCATCGGTGACACATTTGGTTTCTTGATAATTTATCAAGTAGATCTCGTAGTAGTCACTGCCATTGAGAGCTACTACCACAAACCCCTTAAACAAGCGTCCGTTTACGTTGAATTTAAGTGCCGGCATTTCCTTGAACACTGTGGCTATAAATTTTTCTACTCCCCAAGAAAGAACAACATTCATCGGGGTTGTTGCCAATAACTGATTTTTGGCGGTCTCTGCCACCTGCAAAACATACTCTTTGTCCATAACTGTAAGTATTTAGAATTAAATAAATGGTATCGGTTGTCCTTTCTCTTGAAGGTATTCCAGCATTGCTTTTGCATCTTCATGGGAAGCACGGTTACGGTCATCGTAACGGCGGTTGTCATCCGCCATGACCTTTAGGCATTCGCGGATTAGACGATAAAGAGACTGTTGCAATGTTGGATGCATCACTGGGATTGCTGCTGCAAAGTTCTCGGCATTGAAACAATAATCGTTTAATGCGCCTTCAACAGACTTAGCCAGTTGGTACTCTTTTGTCTGCTCGATGTTCTGATAATTTTCCATATTCAAATCGTGTTAAATAAAACATTTATTTTCCCCTTACCTCAGACTTTTCTTATCGAAGCCGATTGGGAATTTAACAGTGCAATTCAACTGTCACCAACCGTACTTTTGAAGCCGGTTTTTCTTGACGATTACTCTCCATAGGAGGAAGAATCCGAAAGAAATACATTTTAAACCGAGCTTTAAAGTTGGGTGACAGACCTTCGCATCTGGTAAAGTCCATCGGATAGATCGAATATTCTGATATGACTGAAACGGTATAAAAGGAAGAATCACCTATAAAGGGAAGATCTATAACAGGATGAAAAAGGCTTGGGCGGGTAAACAATGAAGTCTGCCGGGGCAAACAAGAAAAGCGGCTTGTTCCGGCATCGACGGGCTGGGTTGTTTCGATTCATCGGAACTCCTGCGCTATGATGCAAGGAATGTGCCGCTGTTTGCCCTTTTCTGAATACGACTGACCAAAGGGAAGTGGTATTTAGGAACAGACATTCCTACCACTTTTGGGTTGGGAGAGCCTTTTTATAAAAGGAAGATAGGAGAATATAAAAGGAAGAGCCGGGCATTGGCTTGTCCCGTAGGGAGAAAAATCCCTCGCCCTGTCTCACGACAGAACAAGGGAAAAGGTCAAATATATCTGTGAGTTAAATTAGGCTGCATCATCAACAGCCGGTATCGGCTGTTGATCGACTTGTTTCAAGGATTCGTCAATCCTATTCTGCAACTCTGAACATTCCTGTTTCAATGCAGAAAGTTCACCTGACTTGTTCCATTGTCTTGCCGCAATCTGTTGTAGTGTCGGCAATTCGTTTGCTAATTTGTCGATCTGCTGTTGTTGACGGCTAATCAATGCAGGTATTTTTTCAAGGGTTGTCTTTGGATAGTCGGCTGATTCTGTAAAACTAAGTGGTAAAGCACCCGATAAACCACATTTATATTTCAATCCGCTTAAACCTTCAACATAGAAAGTATTTCTATCAAAAGAGCCGGAAAAATTGTATTCGCTGCGTACTGATAAATTCAGTCCCATGTAATGCCCGATAGTCTTCCAGTCCTCACCTCTGTAACGTTTTGCAATGATGTGTAACTCCTGACCTATTTCTTTCGATGTAGCTTGCTGCATACCGATGATAGAAATTTCCCGTACTTCTTTATATTCAGTGATATAATGCCAATCTTCGGACATTCTCCGCTTGTTCTCTTCGGCTTCTTCAATATCTTGCAAGTTTTGAGCGATCTTTCGTTCAGCCCTGTAACGCTCTTTGTTGAATATTGCCTGCTCTTTTTCTAGTTGCATAATCTTATTATCCAACTTTGTTTTGTTTAGCAAGTCTGTATTTCCGGATAAGAGGGCTACAAACTCTGCAAAGTTCATTCCGCTATTTTCGTCCATGCTATCCTCGTCAATCTTGCGGATGGCTACTGTACCGTTGTTTATCTGATTGATAAACATTTGCTTGTTCTTTAAAAGATTGAACTTGTAAGCATCAAGCGTTTTTTCCGTACCATAAATGATTACATCGACAATGTTGTTTCCCCACAATTTTACGGTGTTACCCTTGCGGACAGCCCTACCGGTGCGCTGCTCCAAATCAGCGGGTCTCCAAGGTACATCAATATTATGGACTGCCACAGCCCTTTTTTGCGCATTTACGCCAGTACCCAACATGGAAGTAGAGCCAAAAAGAACCCGTATCGTCCCGTTGTTCATGTCCTCAATCATCCGCTTTCTTGCCTTTTCAGTCTTGGCGGTCTGAATAAATTGTATCTCACTGGCAGGTATGCCCAATCCTATTAGTTTCTCCTTAATATCCGAATAGATGTTCCATTGATTAGGTTTATATGCACTTAAATCGCTGAATATGAATTGAGTACCACGATTTTTCATTGAGCGCATATAATAATCGTAGATGGTCGCTGCACAGCGTGAAGCTTTGTTTGCAGGGTCGTCACTGAATTTGTCTCCCAACAAGCGCATATCAAGAGCCATTTTTCTTGCGACATCCGTAGCAATCAACATTTTGGCTTGATCTAAATTTTCAGGTGCAGGATAATTCAGTCCCAAATCCGCCCAGTTTCCGCTGTTTGCGAATGAAAGCAAACGTCCAATCATTTCTTCTTGCTCTATGGTGGGGGCATTGGATAAGAATCTCACGTTCTTTTCGGGGACATCAAGATTCATCATTTCTGCCGTGCGATAATCTGTGATTTCTCGGAGGAATGCAGCCAATTCCGGTACTTTGATGTAAGTGCGGAAACGCTCCTTGCGCCTGATAGAACCTGTAACAGTCAACTCATAATCTGTTGTCTTTTGGGTAAATATGGCTGCCCAAGCATCAAAACAACTAATTTTTTGCCGTTGGAGTTCCTGCGGTCTCAAATATTTGAAAAGAACATAAAGTTCGGTTAAGGCATTTACTATAACCGTGCCGGAAAGAAATGTAGCCCCTAAATCCTTGCCTGTGCGGTTTTGAATGTCTCGTATAGCTACCATCAGATTCATTGCCCGTTGTGAGCCTTGGGTATTTCCAATGCCTGCTACTCTTGTATGCCGGGTCTGAAACATGGCATTTTTAAAAACTTGACATTCATCAACAAAAATGTGATCGATACCCATTGAATGAAAATCCATACTTTCATCTTTCTTGCTTTCAATCTTTGACCGTAGCATGGATAGACTGGCTTTCAAATTCTGTTGTCTGATTTCAAGCCCTTTAAGCATCTTTCTGCTGCGCCATTTCATGCCTGAATCTTCCAAAGCCTGTAAAGAACGCTCTACATCATTTAGTTCTTGATTGAACATTTCCATCATCGTTTCATCTGACTGCGGTATCTTGGAAAACTGGTCGTGTGTCAGAATGATACAATCCCAGTTACTATTCTTTATTTTGGAAAAAAGTTCCTGTCTGTTTGCAGGTGTAAAGTCCTCTTTGCCTGGATAGAGCAGCTTGGCTGTCGGATATGCCTTTCTAAAACAGTCGGCAATCTCATGAACATTGGCTTTAAGTGCGATGATAAGCGGTTTCTGTACCAATCCTAAACGCTTCATTTCATAAGCCGCCACACACATAATCATTGTCTTGCCTGCGCCTACCTCATGCCAACACACACCACCACCATTCTGCTTAATCATCCAAACAGCATCTTTCTGTGAGGGGTAGAGGTCGTTGTAAGGGAATTGTTCAAAAGACAGATTGGGAAAAGTCTGTGCCGAACCGTCATAATGAGGTCTGACATAACAATTGAAACGCTCGTTATACAGACTAACCAATTCATCACGTACAGCGATGGGCTGATTGTCAAGCCATACATTAAACTTACTTCTGATATCCTGTATCTTGCCGGATGCTTCTTGTATGGCTTCATCATCAGGCACTCTTACACGCTCACCATTCCGTGATATTTCTTTGGTTATTTCGGGTACTGTGTCCTGCAAAGCATGAACCATCAAGTCCTCCCCGTTGTAATTACGAACTGAATACATATTATAGGCTATGGGTGAATAGCCATGCAGAGCAACAACATACGTGTCGTTTACATCAAAATAGATAATTTCTGTCTCAGCCTGAAATAATTCCGTGGCGAAGTCTGAAAACATCTTGGCATCCATCCATCTTTCACCGAAATTAAATGTCAACTCTTCATAAGAGATAATTTCAGGAATGACATTATCTAAAGCCCTTACTGCCGTTTCTGCCCAATCCTTTGCGTTTCCGGTCAGTTCAGCAATCATTGTGCGAATTTCCTTGCATTTGCTTACTACATTTCCTGCAAGGAATTTACCTTTATGCTCCCAACTTCCAGTTATCGGATTATAAAAAATCTCACTGCTCAAAGTTTCTATCAATTCAGTTTCCGCTTGGTCGGTCGTTTGGGTAAGATAATTCATATCTACTTTACCGTAATAGTTAAGGCTACTTACCAGTGCTTCTGTCGGAGTTAGCTTTATTGCAGTGTCTATTCTAATAAATGCAACAGGTTCATTCATGATGTCCGCTTTCATTATAGTACCGTTAATCTGCATTTCAATACTGAAAACTTCCAGCCCCAAAGAATCTATCAAAATAAATTCTTTATTGTCGTTGTGGTGGAAAAATCCCCATTTTTGAACATAGCTTTCATATCGGCTGTTTAACAGTTCCCTTAACTGCGGATATTCGGTTTTATCCTTATCCTCCTTGCTTGAAAGTTCAAAATACGTTTCACGCACAGAAAAATAGTCGTTGGCACGGCTTATATTCATATCCTGCATATTAAGTGGAAAAAATGTAGGTGTACGGTTTTCTAATGAATCTCTCTTCTTATATTGTAGCTTCCCTAACTGCCCTTCAAACAGAACCATTGTGCCGTCTTTCATCCACCATTGTAGTGTATCAGTATAGGGGCGTTTGCCTTTATCCGGTTTGGATAGTGTTTCGGTCGGCTCTATTCCGAAAGAATCAAAAAGAGACAGTTGTGTAAATTTTACCTCTTTCCCCTGTGCTTCAAACAGCCCTTTTCTGAAATAACGTTCAAAGTCAGATTTTAATAAATTAGAGAGATGCTGTGACATTGAATCTTCTGTATCTTGCCATTGATACTTGCGTACATATTTCCCAAACTGATTTTTTTGAATTTGGCTTATGGTAGCCACAACCGTTTTAGGTAATGTGAATATTCGGTTAAAGTATTCGGTAGTACAATTCGTATCAGGTACACCCTCTTTCGCTACCTGTAGGAAAAGCTGTTCCTTTGACGTAAGCATAGCTTTATGGCTATGTTTTTGGAAAATAAAGAAGTCACAGCCGACTTCGATACCGCCTGTTTGCATGAAAAGGGTATCGGGCAAACGGAGTGCTGTTATCATATTGGTATTATGCACAATATAGTTGCGCAGGAATTTATTAGCTGGTGCATCTGCCACGCCTCTTGGCGCAATAAAGGCAATGATACCGCCCTCGTTGAGCAAGTCTATACCTTTCATGATAAAATAACAGTGAATGGACTTTGTAGACTGCGCGTGTACAGAATCTTTGTTGTAAAAATCATAGTCAAAGACTTTGAAATTTCCGAAAGGTATATTGGATGCTACCACATCAAATGTCTTATGGTCGATGTCTTGTTCGTCAATGGTTTCAAAGCCATCAATGATTACCCGTGTGTTATCTTGCAAAGCAGACAGAACCAATCCTGTCACATTGTCTTTCTCAAAAGCATAAGTATAGGTTGCCGGGGTTGCTATCGGAAGAAAGCCGCCTATTCCTGCCGATGGTTCAAGAAAGGTTTTCATTTGTAAGCCATTGTTTCTGAATGCCGCCTGTATCTGTGTGGCTACGGTCTGAACAAAAAAGGTCGGGGTGTAGAATGCGGTTAAGACAGATGATTTGATACTGTTCAGCATTGAATTGTAAAGCTGCTCGTTACCAATGGAACGGGTATGCAATATGTCTTGCAGTCTTATGAAAGACTTTTTCATGTTGTCGGGTACTGGCTGGCTTGTTCCGATGTTCAATACCTCTTTAATACCTCCAAATCCTGTGTATTTGGATAATATTTGTTTCTCCGCTTCTGTTGCCGTTCTGCTAAGTGGAAAGAGTTTGGCGGCAGTTTCAATGGCTTCAATGTTAGCCGTTAATGATGTTAATTTCTTGTAACTCATAATATTTAACCTTTAATTTTTTCCCTACTATCGGGTCTTTTCCGATCTGCGAGAGATTATTTTTCTGCTTTCTGAGGGAGCAGAAGACAAATGGTCAAGGCTGATGTGTGAAATACGCTCGAACTTTGTGAGAGGAAGATTTCGCACAATCACTCGCGGCTATCAGCCGGCATTGACAAGGTTGGATTCAGTGAGTTACCTTTGCTGAAAAATGATTCACAAGCAGTTCGGACAGGTAAATATCGCTATGGCTTTATAGAACAGGAGGATGAATTATCGGAGCATATAAGTGGAAGATGAGAAATCATTTGAAATGATTTGCTATAATGGGAGGAGATAAGGCTTGGGTGGGTAAACAATGAAGTCTGCCGGGACAAACAAGAAAAACGGTTTATTCCGGCATCGACGGGCTGGGTTGTTTCGATTCATCGAAACTCCTGCGCTATGATGCAAGGAATGTGCCGCTGTTTGCCCTTTTCTGAATATGACTGACCAAAGGGAAGTGGTATTTAGAAACAGACATTCCTACCACTTTTGGGCTGGGAGAGCCTTTTTTTTATAAAAGGAAGATAGGAGAATATAAAAGGAAGAGCCTGAAAAGGTTACATTAGAGCCTAAAAACAGGAAAAGAATGAACCCGATACACTTTGGCTATTTCCAAAACGTATCGGGCTTAAATTTACAAACAAGGAATTACACCGCTTTTCAACAAAGAACCATTCTGATAATAGTCTATTGTACCTGCACTGAAACCCATATTCTTGAATGCGACACAACGCAGATAAATTTTATATTCATCCTGCTTCATGTTTCTCCCTATGAGATTATTGAATATCACCGGGATGCTACATCCGTCGTCACTGGAAAGAATGGTCTTTCCTTTTTGTCTGATTTCTTCTGTCATAATTGAGTGTTCTTAAATTTGTACCGTTATATGTTGGGTTGTTTAGTATGATTATACATGCCTAAACAGCAAATTTTGTTGAAACGTGTGATCAGAAATCAGAAAAGATTTGTGACCGGCAGATCTTTCGCTTGTGCGTTTCTGCAAGTATAGAAAGTTCCACCTTTATTTTCTCCATCGAAGTAGGCTATAACTTGACTTGAATGAGCCAACATATAGTCATTACGCCTTAATAGGCATCCTTGATGATAATTTTCACACAAAAGAATGGTTTCATCGGCTCTGCTCAAAATTGATTGGTATCGCTTTTTATCAGCAAAAGAAAAACGTTCGTCTTGGTTGCGATATGGCACTACTGCAATAAGTCTTAATTCTTTATATTCGGCTTTCAATGATAAAACGACTTCTGCCGAAAGCAAGTCAAATCCCATAGCCATGCCACAATAGTAATTGTTGTAACCCTTTGCATACAGTTCAAGAATGATGCTCTTCAATGCTACTTTCAGCATTGATAACTTACCATAGGGAATAAAGCGGTGTCCTGTAAAAGTAACGGATTGCTCTTTTTTCAAAAATAGATTTTCCATATTATATCATCTTATAAGTTGTTTTGCCAAGAAAAAATCCACCTACAATATTAGCTCCAAGTTGTTCTAACTGGCTGCCATATTCCGCCCAACTGTTGCCTGTGGTCAAAATATCGTCGAAGCACAGGACATCTTTGCCCTTGAAAAAAGCTTCGTCAAAATCAATTATCGTGACTTTGCTGACAGTCTTTTCTTTATCTTTCCGATGTTCATGCACCGCCAGCCGTTCACCTGTAATACTTACGTGCTGATAGCCATTGACTGCACCGGACAATTCGCATACCCGTGCGCTGAAATTCTTATACCGAAGTTCATTCTTTTCGATTGATGATGCAGGAACACAAGAAAAAACGATGTCTTTTACTTTATCGCCGAACATATCTTTCAAATATTTTGCAGTCATTTGAGCGACTTCTTCATGCGCTTTGCCGTCCTTGAAGTCCCATACTATTCTGCGTGCAACTTCTTGCTCTAATCCTACATTCTTAATTCGGACTGGATAATACTTGAGAAAACTTACAATTGCCTTGTTCCAAAATCTTTTAGTGGTGCTATCAACTTTTGCCATAATTTAAAATTTATTTTTCCCTTTCATTCAGGCTTTTCAACCTGCTGAGGGAGATTTTTCGGCTTTGCAAAGGAAGTGGCACCAATAAGGCAAATCCCATGATGAAAATACGCTCGTATTCATACGAGGAAGATTTTCACAGGCACTTGTGCTTCATTGGATTTGATATTTGGAATGGCACTTGATACCTTTGCTGAAAAATAGCCCGTCGGCAGGGTTAGGAAGATGGCTTTCTATTCATATAAAAGGAGTAAGCAGGGAGGGGCTTTCTGTTTATGCCTGTGTCTGGACTTTCTTCAAAAACGAAGTCCTGTATAAAAGTATCTAACCCTATAATGGGTAAGGCGGTTAGCGTTATATGACAGTTGAAGCGAAGCTTTGTATAAATGTATAAAAGGAGGATGTTCAAGAAGGGGGTTGCCAAACCAGTTTAGAAAAGGAAGTGACAGGTATTGTTGGAGGAATAAGCCAATCCTGACTATTGTAATAATCGGGATTAGCTTATCGGTTGCTAAAAATGTATTAGAAGTCCTGCAAAGACACAATGTCAATCCGATGTGCATTCATGGTTTCTGATAACTCATGTCTTTCAAGAATATCATCAACATCCTCGAACTTATCTGGCTTTTCACCTGTCATATCTTCAATATCTTTCGCAAACTCGCCAAAAGAACTGTAATAACTCATTTCGTCTTCGGAGTCATCCAATAAATATCGTGTATCAAAATAACGTCCTTCTTCGTCATTGGTTTCATGAATGTCGCACCCCAATTCCTCTGTGTAGAATAAAATTTCTACGTCAAACTTGACAGAAAGCAGATAAAACAACTTCCGGCAGTCTGACCAGGCGGTTTCTGTAGATAAAGTGAAACTTGCCAAGTTTTCATCATCATCCATTTCTTCATCCATATAACTAATGCTACCCCTGCATGGAACGCATTCTTTTTCAGGGTCGATGTCCAAAATGTCACTAGCGACATATCCGAGCCACGAAGCGTCAGGCAAAAATGAATCTTTCTTATTCTCGCTTCTGTCTGTACTGAGAACTTTTTGCAATCCTTTAAAGAGATTTTCAACATTCTGTTGTTTCCCTACAATCTGATAATCTGTTGAACACCAATTTGGCATAATCGAAAGTTTTAAAGTTAAACAATGGGAGGATTTTAATATTCAAGCCTCCTTTTTACGCTGCTCCCATCTGTTCGCTGAAATATTTTCAAGCCAAGGGTTCATTGACGTTTTTATCCACAGGATTAAAAAACATCCATGATTCATTGGTGGAAATGTAGCGGACATTACTTTGCGGCAGGAAAACAGAGAGGCGCATTAAAATTCCATTTTGCTTTCCAAAAGAAAAATATGCCTATTGGCGTTTAGCGAACACAAGATTTGATTTTGCGGTTATAAATGGAGGAATTTGATAATAGGTAAAAAGGGATGAGTAGCAGTTATAACAGGAAGAGAAGAATGTAATGAGCAAAAATAAAAGCGACTCGAAAGTCGCTTTTATTAGAGAGAACCAAGAATTATTTCTTGGCTTTCTTTGATGTGGATTTCTGCTCTGCAGGAGCTTCCTCTTTTTCAGGAGTAGCAAAAAACTCGGTGGCAACCATTACCATACGATTGTGTTTGCCTTTGTCATCACTCCATTCTTCAGGTTTGAAATAGCCGCGAACGGTTATCATTTGTCCCTTTTTCAATAGTTCAAAGGATGCGCTTTCGTTTTTGCGCCAAACCTCCACAAACATAAAAGTTGATACCCTTTTGGTTTCTTCGCCAACGGTCTCTGTTCGACCGACTGCCAAGGAGAATTTTGCAACACTTGCGGTAGTGAATTGATGGATCTGAGCATCTTTACCTATGAAACCTGTAACTGCGAAAGAATTTTCAATCTTCTTCATAACGATAATTTTTAGAAGTTATACAATCAATTTTTATAATGCACCAAGATATTGCAGTCATAGGGCAGCACCAAGGATAGCGGTTCAATACTCTTTTTATTCTGAGCATCAGAAAAAAAAGGAAGATTGTGCCGATACGCCATTGGTCAGAATGAAATGTCCCGTAACCGTATCAGCGGTGCTGCATTATAGCTTTGCATTAAGAAAAATGATGTGACTTCGCTCAAAAATGCAGTGGTGAGGCAGGCTTGAAATATTGTAGTGGGGGTTGATAAAGGAGTGCTATCCGCTCATATCGACAAGTGAAAAATCTACTTGTGGTCAAACGATAGCCTATACAGCAAAGAAACCCACTATCAGCCGGATGTGGTGGTTGCATGAACGGCTTTCTAATGGCGCATCTGTCTATTGATGGACAGATGATATTGCATATATGAGGTCATAATGGAGACTGGATCGTGATACAAAAACATCTTGTAATGGGCTTGACGATTATTACCTCCCATGAAAAGATGATGCAAGAGAAATCCATTCAGGAATGGCTTTCTATATTTCTAGAAAGTGGCATGGTCGCAATTTGCGAATGGGAACAGATATAAATGGATAACCCGAAGGGCAGAAAGCTGGTATAAGAGGGTACGGCTGGTGCAAGACTCCCGCCCATACGAAAGTCTGGGCGGGAGTGGGATTCTATATTCATTATTACATATCCTCTTCTTTTGACAATTTATATCTTCCATATGCATCAAATGTTTCTTTGATAGTATTTGATAAATCGTCAAACCTCAAAGGTGTTATCTTAGCAAAATACTGTATTCCATTTGTAGGATAGCAACAATTGGTTACTAGTCTACAAGGATTGCCAAAAAGATAATGGAGTTGGAATTTATCGTCTGGGCGAACTTGGAAGTGTTTAGATAAGATTTCCAATGCTTTGTTGCCTTTCTCAATCGCTTCTTCCAACGTATCAAAGATGCCAATCGTAATTGTCTTATTACGACATACACTGTTAGTTACATCTTCTGGTTGGTCATGATAGCGAAACTCGATTGTTAATAACTCCTTTTGCGTATTTATTATTGCTGTATTCATTTTCATCAGATTTTAATCATACCTTAAATCCGCAGTCATATTATTTTCAGAGAATCCAAACACTTGAGGATGAATAACATCCTCAAGGTTTGGTTATGTCACAAGATTCACCTAAATTAGTGCTACCAAACAAACCATAAAGGTACTTGTGCATATGACAACAAAAATAGCCATAAAATCAGATAATATCACTCCTTTTGGGGGTATATTTTACGCAATGGATGAATTTTCTCGTTTAGGACTGAATTCCGTGATCGATAAATCTTTAGGATTACGTTCTTCCTACGCCGGTTACCAATATAGCGAAATTATTTCGAGCCTATTTTGGATCTACTATTGCGGCGGTGACCACATCGAAGATATCGGCAAACACCTTGGCAAACATCTTGAATTACGCCCGGATACTGAAATCCCCAGTCCGGATACTTTATTGAGAGGCATAAAAGAACTCGCAGAATTGGATATCCACTATACTTCCCAAAAAGGAGCAAGCTATGCTTTCAATAAGGCGGAACAGCTTAATAGTTTGATGCTCGATATGCTCCTTCAAACAGAACAACTCAAGCCAAACACGCTTTATAACTTGGACTTCGACCACCAGTTTATTCCCACAGAAAAGTATGACACTCAGTATTCTTACAAGAAAAAACGTGGTTATTTCCCCGGCACGGCAACTATTGGTGGTAACATTGTTGGTGTGGAAAATCGGGCCGCAAACGCAAATGTCCGTTTTCGTCAAGCGGATACGCTCCAACGGACTTTTCGTCGTTTGGCCGATAGGGGAATATTCATAGACCGTTGCCGGATGGACTGTGGTTCTTATTCGGAAGAGATTATCCGTATGACACATGGCTACTGCAACAAGTTCTACATACGAGCCGGCAAATGTCAGTCTCTGTATGAAGAAATGACGAAAATCACAGATTGGAAAAAAGAAGAAATCAACTTCGAGAATTATGAAGTGACCTCCATACCTTTTACTTCCTTTTTGCAAGAAGAAAACTACCGACTTGTTATTCAAAGGCAAAAGCGTAAGGACAACCAATTGGACCTATTTGATGGTGAATACACCTATCGGTGCATCTTAACCAATGACCATGAAAGTTCTGAAAAAGACATTGTACTCTTCTACAATGCTCGTGGAGCCTGTGAAAGAACATTCGACATGATGAATAACGATTTCGGGTGGAGTCATCTTCCCTGTTCATTCCTCAAAGAGAATACAGTATTCCTGCTACTTACAGCCATGGCTAAAAACTTTTATGCTTACCTTATTGAGAAGGTTGCAGCCGTGTTTGAAGATATTGAACCGGTAAGCCGAGTCAAACGATTTATCTTTCGATTCATTACAGTTCCTGCGAAATGGGTAAAGACAGGCAGACAATGGGTACTCAATATTTATTCCGACAAACCATACAAGTTGCTTTGGAGTCCGTAAAAACAACTTTTCGTGGGATTACTTATGCCTTCAGCTAACTGGGGAAAGGGGAAGCTATGCCCTATAACCTGAAATCAAGGAGAAAAGCAGGGGGAAAAGCTACGAGTAGGAACTATTAGGTGAATTAAATCGCTATTTGAATCAGTTATAAATTAGCTGCGGATTTGAGGATCAATATAAAGATGTGATTGTTTTTCTTTGAGGTTAGCCGAATAGATGTTGGTGATGGGGCTGTTGCAATCCCACTTAAAGAAGGCGATATCGGGAGAGTTAGTCATCAAGTTGTCGACTACTCCGAATACAAAATCCTGTACTTTGGGGTTACTCAAATCGAGTACCATCTGATTGCGGAAGTAGTACTCATCACGGTTGGGCAGGTGAATCACCCAATCTTTGTGTTTTTCGTAAAGTTCACTCTTGGGGTTCACCATTTCGGGCTCTATCCACAGTCCGAATTTCACGCGTTTGCCTTTGGCAACTTGGGTGAGGTGGGTAATGCCGTTGGGCAGTTTATCGGCAGTAACTTCCCAGTCGCCCAATCCTTGGCGATCACTGCTGCGAGGATATTTGTTAGCAAACCATCCGTCGTCGAGCAAGAACATATCCACACCCAACTCCACGGCATCGTCCATGAGAGTTTCGAGTTTCTTCTCGTCAAAATTGAAATAGGTGGCTTCCCAGTTGTTGAGCAACGTCATGCGGTCTTTGTCTCAGTCTTTCACCTGATAAGCACGTGCCCAATCATGGAAATTTCGACTGGCTTCTCCCTTTCCGTTGAAGCTGTAAGTGAAGTAGAAATCGGGGTGCGAAATACTTCATTGGGTTTTAGATGGTAGGCCGAAGCATAAGGGTTGATGCCCGAGAGGATGCGAAGTTGGTTCTTATTGTCAATCTCGAACACAAAGCTGAAGTTACCCGTCCATCCGATGGTACCAACAATGACTTCACCGTTATTCTCATCAGCCTTGCCATCTAGTGCCAACTGAAAAAAAGGCGAGCAGAACATATTGGCTCGACTGCCTAGTTTGCTATCTAAAACCTTCTTCCCAAATTCCAACGGAACCTCTTTCAAGCGTACCTCACTTGCCCAGTCGCCGGAGAACTCTGTCAGAAGATAGTTGTTTCGATTGAGATGAAGCATAGACGAGGCATACTTTTCTAACACCACCGGTTTCTTCTCTTTGTGGCTGATTTCAGTATAAGTCTTGATCAGATTCTCCTTCTCATAGGCAACATAATGCAGGAGCACGGTCACGGGGTATTTATCGTCCTGCAACGTGATAATCGTCTCTTCGACTCCCGGCGATACGCGATTCACAGAGTGAGACGCGTACTTCAGTAGTAAAGAGGGATTGCCATCATTATGCAACAAGTGGATAGCCGGCTCAAAGTAATCTTCGAGCCCATGCGTAATATAAGCTTCGGTACCCGTTGACAAAAAGGATATGTCCGAATCATGATTCAAACGCTTGCCCAGATAACTCTGGTACAAACGTCCATTATCAGCCACCTTATAAATGAGACTCACTTGGTTTGTGGTAATCTTGATAATTGGTTTATCTGCTGCTTTCAGCACACACGTTGTGCATAAGAAGCACATCAGGAAAAACAGTTTTACTTTCATGGTATAAAATTAGGTGTTGAATGAATAAAAAAAATGATATCGTTGAAAAATGTAAACAAATAAACTTTTCTATTGCTGATTCGCATAAATAAACCAGAGTAATTATCTCCAAAAGCTGTATGTCTAACCGAAAGAATCAATTAGTGCCGTTATATTTTTAACTGGCGATTTGCACGGAAGAAACATCCAACTGCTTATCCCTGATTGGAATCGGCAACCCACTCCCGACTATGCACCGACTAAAGATCCAAATGGTTGGGGAATAAAATGCCAGGAGATTCCTTTGCGCGAAGGTGTTAATGTAATCCATGTTCAACAAGGGGGCAATGTGTACCTAGATTATTTTGCAGACGATCCGGAAACGGCTCCCGAAATCAGTATCCACTTCCCAACAGGTCTTGTTAACGGCTACTTTGACTCATCCATTCACAGTAACGAAGAGTGGAATCGACTGTTAGACAATGCCGTAAGCCCAGTCATGGACGCTCGTGGGAAATACATACAAACGGTTTATCCCGTACAGTATCTCAAGCAGTTTGCCTACGGAAAAGGAATCGAGCTCATGGAGAACTACGATCAAATCATGTATCAGCAATATACCTTTATGGGCGCAGTGAAATACAACTGTATCCCTCAAAAACGAATTTTGGCACGGGTCAACTACAACTACTATATGTTTCGCGATGGAGACGGGGATTCTTTAAAGAGGGAGACTTTCAAATCAAAGATTATGCACAGTACAACTTTACCGTCACACCTGAGATGAGCAATGAGGTGAAAACGTACATTGCCGATAAGAAATATCCGAAACCGGCCGAAGATATAACGCTATTAACCGACTAGCTTTTGGAAAAGATTAGCTTTTGGAAAATATCACCTGACAATCAACACTTTAAGGAGTACATACTATTGATATATAAGAGTACGTACTCTTGCAACCCTACAGCATCTTTCATTGAACGGATGAATTAATATCTGTTTTCATGTTTACTAATTAAAGTTTATATCGTATTTTTGTTCTACAGAAGGATTTCAAGGAGTTAAAGGAACTAAAAAAAACAACCATAAAGTGGGGGTACACCCTATTTATGTGTATTTATAGTGTGTACATTCATTTTGAACGTTAAAATACAAATTTATTTTTTATTTACTAATCTAATTATTATGCGTAAACTATTAAGTACCTTACTGATTGGTCTTACTCTGCTAACCTATCAAACGGGTTATGCTCAAAACAAAGGAAAAGCTACAATCAAAAAAGTAGCCCCTATTACTGTAAAAACACCTGCCCGCCCTGTCGGACAGAAAGATGTGATTAATTTAGTTACTCCGAAACTGGAAACGGTACGTGTTGGGTTCATCGGCCTCGGCATGCGCGGCCCCGGTGCAGTAGCACGTTTCACTAAGATACCCGGGACACAGGTAGTAGCCTTGTGCGACATCCGCCCCGAAAGTGTAGAAAAAACTCAGCAGATATTGAAGAAAGCGGGACTGCCGGAAGCAGCATCTTATAGCGGAACGGAAGACGCATGGAAACAACTTTGCGATCGCGACGATATTGACTTGGTGTACATTGCTACCGACTGGAAACACCATGCCGACATGGGCGTATACGCCATGGAAAAGGGCAAGCACGTAGCCATCGAAGTGCCTGCGGCAATGACGCTGGACGAAATTTGGAAGCTCATTAACACCTCAGAGAGAACACGTAAACACTGCATGCAACTCGAAAACTGTGTGTATGACTTCTTCGAACTAACCTCACTGAACATGGCTCAACAGGGCATCTTTGGCGAAGTACTTCACGTAGAAGGTGCTTACATCCACAACCTTGAAGAGTTTTGGCCTTCATACTGGAACAACTGGCGCATGGATTACAACCGGAAATACCGTGGCGACGTATATGCCACACACGGCATCGGACCGGCTTGTCAGCTGCTCGATATTCACCGTGGCGACCGTTTGAAAACGTTGGTAGCTATGGACACCAAAGCGGTTAATGGCCCGGCTTACATCAAAAGCAAAACAGGCGAAGAGGTAAAAGATTTCCAAAACGGTGATCAAACGTCAACGTTGATTCGCACAGAAAACGGTAAAACGATGTTGATCCAACACAACGTAATGACTCCACGTCCTTACAGCCGCATGTATCAAGTAACCGGTACGGATGGTTATGCCAGCAAATACCCGATTGAGGAGTATTGCCTGCGTCCTTCTAAAGTATCAAGCGAGGTAGCACCCGACCACGAAAAGTTGAACGCACACGGATCGGTACCCCAAGAGGTTAAAAAGGCCTTGATGGAGAAATACAAACACCCTATTCATGTTGAACTGGAAGAGACAGCCAAGAAAGTAGGCGGACACGGTGGAATGGACTATATCATGGATTATCGCTTGGTATACTGTCTGCGCAACGGATTGCCTCTTGACATGGACGTTTATGACCTGGCCGAATGGTGTTCAATGGCTGAGTTGACTCGCATCTCTATTGAAAACAATTCGAATGCAGTAGCTATCCCCGATTTCACACGTGGTGGATGGAACAAAGTAAAAGGATATAAACACGCTTTTGCACAGTAAAAAAATAAGCATTAAACTAGACACGGGTTACACGAACGGACATTGCCTCCCCCCTACAACAGAGGCATACCGGACGTGTAATCCGTGTCTGACATATAACCACCTGCCAAATTCATGAAAAAGATTATCACAAAACCATCGAAACAAGATGCCATCAGAGAAACAAAAGATTACCTGATGATTGCCTTGGGAATGATTCTTTATGGAATCGGGTGGACTCTGTTCCTTCTTCCCAACGACATCACCGCCGGTGGCGTGCCGGGCATTGCCTCCATCGTTTATTTTGCTACCGGATTTCCGGTGCAATATACCTACTTTGCCATCAATGCCCTCTTATTACTGCTTTCACTCAAGATAATGGGATATAGATTTAGTGTAAAAACCATTTTTGCCGTATTTACGCTAACGTTCTTTCTCTCCATCATTCAAGAACTAAGCAAAGGAGTGACTCTGCTGCAAGATCAACCCTTCATGGCTTGCGTATTGGGTGCTTCGTTTTGTGGCACAGGTATTGGGGTGGCCTTTACATTTAATGGTAGTAGCGGAGGAACCGATATCATAGCTGCTATCATCAACAAGTACAAAGACATCACGCTGGGCAGGGTGATGCTGATTTGCGACCTTATTATCATCTCATCCAGTTATTTTGTCTTAAAAGACTGGGAAAAAGTAGTCTATGGATTCGTAACGTTATATATTTGTAGTTTCGTACTCGACCAAGTAGTAAACAGTGCCCGCCAGTCTGTTCAGTTTTTTATCATATCTGATAAATATGAGGAAATAGGGCGCCAAATTAACGAGTATCCTCACCGCGGAGTTACGGTGATTAACGCTACCGGATTATATACGGGTAGAGAGCAGAAAATGATGTTTATTTTGGCTAAAAGACGCGAATCTACCATCATTTTTCGAATTATTAAAGACATAGATCCCAGTGCCTTTGTTTCGCAAAGTGCTGTAATAGGGGTCTATGGAGAAGGATTTGATCCTATCAAAGTAAAATAAAACAGTATACAAGAAAAACATGAAAAAAAAGAGACCACTTATCCTATGGGGCAGTTTAACAGCCTTTTTCCTTTCCATGACTCTGACCGCTACGGCGATCGATAACCCTAAGAAACCTTATTGGCAAGATGTACAGGTAGTAGCTGTCAACAAAGAGTATCCCCGAACAGCTTTTATGACTTACGACAGCAAGGCAACAGCTTTGACCGGCAAGTTCGAGAACAGCAAATACTACCGTTTGCTCAACGGGACTTGGAAGTTCTACTATGTTGAGGCTTATAAAGATTTACCCGAAAACATTACCAACCCTACCACAAGCACGGCTTCGTGGAAAGATATTAAAGTACCCGGCAACTGGGAACTGCAAGGCCACGGCGTAGCCATCTACACCAATCATGGCTTCGAGTTTAAACCCAAAAACCCACAACCTCCGCAATTGCCCGAAGCCAATCCGGTGGGTGTCTATCGTCGGGACATTGACATTCCGGCCGATTGGGACGGACGTGACATTTACCTGCACCTGGCAGGAGCCAAATCGGGTGTATACGTTTACCTCAACGGACAAGAGGTGGGCTACAGCGAAGATTCCAAAAGCGCTGCCGAATTCCTCATCAACAAGTATATTAAACCGGGTAAGAACGTACTTACGCTGAAGATCTTTCGTTGGAGCACCGGATCGTACTTAGAGTGTCAAGACTTCTGGCGCATCAGTGGCATCGAACGCGATGTGTTTATCTATGCACAACCCAAGGCAGCCCTGAAAGATTTCCGCATTCAATCGACACTGGACGATACGTACAAGGACGGACGTTTTGCCCTCTCTACCGACCTGAGCAACCACCGCTCGGAAGGCACCAACCTGTCACTGGTATACGAACTGCTCGACAAGCAAGGAAAAGTCGTGGCTACCGATGAGAAAACAGCTTTCGTACCCGCAGGCGAAGTGCGCAGCCTATCATTCGAGAAAACACTTCCCAATATTCAAACTTGGACTTCGGAAGCACCCAAGCTCTACAAGATATTGATGACTGTAAAGGAGAATGGAAAAGTGAACGAGGTGATCCCCTTTAACGTAGGATTCCGTCGGATAGAGATCAAAGAGTCAACCCAAATTGCCGGAAACGGTAAGCCGTATAATTTATTATACATCAACGGACAACCGATAAAGTTGAAGGGCGTAAACATCCACGAGCACAACCCCGAAACGGGTCATTACGTAACCGAGGAGTTGATGCGTCGCGACTTTGAGCTGATGAAACAGCACAACCTGAATAGCGTGCGCTTGTGTCACTATCCGCAAGGTCGTCGTTTCTACGAGCTTTGCGATGAGTATGGTCTATATGTATATGATGAAGCCAACATCGAAAGCCATGGCTTGTACTACAACCTAAGCAAAGGCGGCGGAATGGGCAACAGACCCGAATGGCTGCTGCCTCACATGGATCGCACCATCAACATGTTCGAGCATAACAAGAACTACCCTTCGCTCACCTTCTGGTCGCTGGGCAATGAGTCTGGAAACGGATACAACTTCTACCAAACCTACCTGTGGGTGAAAAATGCGGATAAGGATTTAATGAACCGCCCCGTGAACTACGAACGGGCACTATGGGAGTGGAACACGGACATGTATGTACCCCAATACCCCAGTGCCGAATGGTTGGGAGAGATAGGCCAGAAAGGAAGTGATCGCCCGGTAGTTCCATCCGAGTATTCGCACGCCATGGGTAACTCTAACGGTAACTTGTGGGACCAATGGAAAGAGATCTACAAATACCCGAACCTGCAAGGGGGATACATTTGGGACTGGGTAGACCAAGGCATTCTGGAAACCGATAAAAACGGCCGTCCTTACTGGGCTTACGGAGGTGACTATGGAGTAGACACGCCAAGCGACGGAAACTTCCTGTGCAACGGACTGGTGCTCCCCGATCGTACGCCTCACCCTGCTCTGACCGAAGTGAAATATACCCATCAGAATGTAGGCTTCGAAGCCATTGATGGCGCACAAGGCAAATTCCTTGTGAAGAACCGTTTCTACTTTACGAACCTAAAGAAGTACATGATTCACTACTCGGTGATGGAGAGTGGAAAAGCGATTCGAACAGGAAAAGTATCTTTGGATATTGAGCCACAGGGCTCGAAAGAGATCAACGTGCCGGTAAACGGATTGAAAGCTAAACCCGGAGTAGAGTATTTCGTGAACTTTAGCGTAACTACGGTAACACCCGAGCAACTGATTCCTGTGGGACATGAGATTGCCTACGATCAATTCCGCCTGCCCATTGAACCGTTAAAGCAGACCTATGCTACTAACGGACCGGCGTTAAAGATAGAAACAGCAGGAGATCAACTGATGGCCACTTCATCGAAAGTAAACTTTACCTTCAACAAACAGAGCGGATTGGTTACCTCTTACCGTGTAAACGGAACAGAGTACTTCAAAGACGGATTCGGCATACAGCCCAACTTCTGGAGAGCGCCAAACGACAACGACTATGGTAGCGGTGCACCCAAGCGTCAGCAGGTATGGAAGCAGTCGAGCAAGAACTTCAAAGTCGTAGATTCTGCACTCGCCCTAGAGGGTAAAGATGCCGTACTTACAGTAAACTACCTCTTGCCTGCCGGCAATCTCTACATGGTAACCTACCGCATTCACCCTTCGGGTGCAGTGAAAGTAGGTATACGCTTCACCTCAACAGATATGCAAGCCGGTAAGACTGAGGTATCGGAAGCCACCCGATTGGCTACCTTTACACCGGGCAACGATGCTGCACGCAAAGCGAGCAACAAACTGGAAGTACCCCGTATTGGTGTACGTTTCCGCCTACCGGCAGAGATGAACGAAGTGCAATACTTTGGTCGCGGACCGGAAGAGAACTACATAGACCGCAATGCAGGCACTATGATCGGACTCTACCGCAACACAGCCGATAAGATGTATTTCAACTATGTGCGCCCGCAAGAGAATGGTCACCACACCGACACCCGCTGGTTGAGCCTCAACCGCAAAGGAGGTAAGGGACTCACCATCTTGGCCGACAGCACCATCGGCTTCAATGCCTTGCGCAACTCCATCGAAGATTTCGATTCGGAAGAGGCTCTGCCCCACCCGCGTCAATGGAGCAACTTCACCCCCGAGGAGATAGCCAACCGCAATGAAGAGGCTGCTAAGAATGTATTGCGCCGCATGCATCACGTCAATGACATCACCCCACGCGATTTCGTAGAGGTGTGTGTCGACATGAAGCAACAAGGATTGGCAGGATATGACAGTTGGGGAGCACGCCCCGAACCGGCCTATACCATTCCGGCGAACAGAGAATACAACTGGGGATTCACGCTGCTTCCTCAATAAACCAACTCATAGAACAACCTTTAATAAATAATAGAACAGATCATGAAGAATCTACAGGAAATCGTCTCTCACTTCCAAACACAAGGAACTGTCGGCGAAATAAAACCATTGGGAGCCGGACTTATCAACGACACCTATAAAGTGAACACGCTCGAAGCAGACGCTCCGGACTATGTATTGCAACGCATCAATCATGCCATTTTTCAAAATGTGGAGATGCTTCAGAATAATATAGCAGCAGTAACCCGCCACATCCGTAAGAAACTTACGGAACAGGGCGAGAGCGATGTTGACCGCAAGGTGTTGCAATTTGTTGCTGCAGCAGATGGTAAAACCTACTGGTTTGATGGGGAAAACTATTGGCGAATGATGACTTTCATCCCACGTGCCAAAACCTACGAAACCGTAAACCCTGAGTACTCTTACTACGCCGGTGTAGCTTTTGGAGACTTCCAAGCGAAGTTGGCCGACATCCCCGAGTCACTGGGCGAAACCATTCCCGACTTCCACAACATGGAGTTCCGTCTCAAACAACTACGCGACGCGGTAGCAGCCAATGCTGCCGGACGCGTGGCTGAAGTGCAATACTTTCTCGATGAAATTGAGAAGCGTGCCGAAGAGATGTGTAAAGCCGAGCGCATGGGCCGAGAAGGGAAGTTACCCAAACGCGTTTGCCACTGCGATACTAAAGTAAACAACATGATGTTTGATGAGGACGGAAAGGTACTTTGTGTGATCGACCTCGACACGGTGATGCCGAGCTTTATCTTCTCCGATTATGGCGACTTCCTGCGTACAGGAGCCAACAAAGGCGATGAAGACGACAAAGACCTGGATCGAGTGGAGTTTAATATGGAGATATTCAAGGCATTCACCAAAGGATATCTTGAAGGCGCCCGTTCATTCCTTACGCCCGTTGAGATCGAGAATCTGCCTTATGCAGCCGCTCTCTTCCCTTATATGCAGTGTGTTCGGTTCCTTGCCGATTACATCAACGGCGATACGTACTACAAAATCAAATACCCCGAACACAACTTGGTGCGTACCAAGGCTCAGTTCAAGTTATTGCAGAGTGTAGAGGCTCACACCCCCGAAATGGAGGCGTTCATCAAGGAGTGTTTGAAGTAAAAAATCAATGCGGAGGCGAGTAACTCAATACGCAGGCGAATAACGATTTCCCTGCCATACATAGCTTAAGGGACGGCGGATAAACGGTTTGAGTTTATCTGCCGTCTCTTTTTCCATATAGTCGGGGGTGGTGAACGTAAAGGTAAGCGTGGCATCGCTCTTAGACAAATCACCTTTCATCAGCAGCATATCGGCCGATAAGCGGGTGCGATTGAACGTTTCAGCAGCTGTCGAATCGGGAGCGGTAAAGAAATCATCCATCACGGGCAGAGTTAGGTAATCGCGTGTAGAGAGCGCTTTCCAATCGGTCGTATAGAATTGAACAGCGCTGTCGCAAACCGGAGCACAAGCAGTAGAAACCACACAAATCACCTTGGTAGAATCATTGATAGCCAACAGCTTCATCTGCCAAGTCGTTTGCGGCGAGAGCTGCATATGGATGTAGTCTTTGCTTAATGCGGTCATCTCACTCGTTCGGCCGAAGCGATTCTCTACTTGCGCTTTCATCTTGCTTTCGAGAAAGTCAATGCAATCGGCTCTATTCACGGGCGTCAGCAGCGGACTAAGCGAATCGGGCATCTGTACAAACACGCTTTTCGCTTCTTGCGCGTTCGCTGAAAGAGATAAGCCTAAGGCTAAGAGAACAGAGATTATTTTTTTCATGGTCAACAATCATATAGATGATACGAATATATCCGAACGTTGGTTTCTTTACGTGGGTAGTATCTTATTTTGTTCCCAAATATAAGAAGAACATTCCGATTAATACTAAGATGAGATCGATAGCCTTACTTTTTAAATTCTTTTCACGGAACAGGATGGCGCCAAAGATGAACGACACCAGCACACTGCTGCGGCGCACCATTGAGACGATGGAGATCATCGAGTCTTGATCACTCAACGCGTAGAAGTAAACAAAATCGGCAGCTGAGAGAAAGATGGAGATCAAAACAATGGCCCAATCCCATCGAAAAGGAGTGCTTGTTCTTCGTTGCGGCCACCACAGCAACAGCACGATGGAGCCCATCAGAAAGAGCTGATACACGTTGTACCATGCCTGCACCACCATCGGAGGGATCTGCTTCATCAGAAACTTATCATACAGCCCGCTAATCGATCCGGTGATCGCTGCCAGTATGATAAAGAAAATCCATTTGTTACGTTTGAAGTCAATCCCCTCCTTCTTGCCCGAGCGACTAAGCATAAAGAAGGAAAAAATACCCAATGACACTCCAATCCACTGATACAGGTTGAGCCGTTCGCCAAACAGCAACATAGCTCCCACCAGCACCATGATGGGGCGTGTGGCATTGATAGGGCCTACAATCGTTAGTGGCAGATGCTTCATGCCAAAGTATCCAAAAATCCACGAAGCGAGTACAATGCACGATTTAAGTAGGATAAACAGATGCACTTCCCAGCCCACAACGGGAACATCAAATATCGTTCCGCCCAGCACCTCGGGCATATAGGCTGAACCTAAAATAAAGGGAAGAAAGATTAAACTCGAGAAAAGTGTATTGAGAAAGAGCACCGGAAGCACAGCGTTGTCTTTTAGCGATTTCTTTTTAAACACATCATAGAATCCCAGCAACGCAGCCGAGAGAAACGCAAGGAGTAACCACATAGTTTACGTATAATTTAGTAAGAATGAGGAGGAACAAAAATCTCTTCGGGATATTCCACATGGATAAGAAAAAGCCCGTTGGCAGGGGCCGACGTACCTGCCTTGCCCCGATCTTGTTGTTCGATTACCCGTCGGAAACCTTCAACGGTGAGTTTGCCACGTCCTACCTCGACCAAGGTGCCCACAATGGCGCGCACCATGTTGCGAAGAAAACGATCGGCACGAATGGTGAACACCCAGGTTTCCTCATCTACCTGTGTCCATGCCGCATGACTGATGTGACAGATGTTGGTCTTTGCATCAGTGTGCAGTTTACTGAAGCTGGTAAAATCGGTATATTCGAACAATGTCTGTGCGGCTTCATTCATCAATTCATAATCGAGCTTGCCATACATGCGCCATCGGTATTGTCGATTGAAGGCTTGCTTGGTCGAAGTGACGTAGTACTTGTACGTACGGGCGGTAGCGGCAAAGCGAGCATTTACGTCTGAATAGACTTGGCGCACACGATATACCGAAATATCGGGAGGAAGCAGACGGTTCAACTTCTCGGTAACGGTTGCTGTATCCAACTCCTCTTCGTGATCAAAGTGTGCCACCATGAGCGAAGCGTGTACTCCGGCATCCGTTCGTCCCGCCCCAATCACCGTTACTTCGCGGCGCAGAAAGGTTGCCAAAGCTTTCATCAAGCACTCTTGTATGCTGATGCTGTTGGGCTGTATTTGCCATCCGTGATAGTTTGTTCCGTCGTAGGCTAAGTAAATAAAATATCGATGCACGTTGCTCCTTTTTTAGTTCATTTCAAGGGGCAAAGGTAGTAAATTAATCCTTTTAATGCTTCCAAAAGGTGGGAATATCGTTGTAACCTTAATCGTTCGAAACCCAAAAGTCTCCCTCCGTCTTCTCTTTCAGCACTCCCAACAAACGCTCTGTTTCGTTTTGAGTAAAGCTATTGCCATAGGTCCAAAGACGGCTTAATTTGCTGTTTTGTGTAACATCTAATGAAGAGAGTTTATTGTTATAGCATAACAGTCTCATCAATTCGTTGTTGTTAGACACATCCAGTGCGGTTAACCTGTTTCCGGAACAATCTAAAAAAGATAAATTCCGATTACTTGATACATCTAGCGCAGTCAACTCATTATTAAAACTCCATAGCGTTATCAACTCACTGTTTTGCGACACATTCAAGGTCGCTATACGGTTGGCGGAACAGTCCAAGCGCTTTAACATCCTGTTTTTGGAAACATCTAGCGAGGTCAGTTTGTTTATCGGTGCGTTGAGCGTTATTAAGTAAGGGCTTTTCGACACATCCACCGCTGTCAACTCATTTGAAGCACATCCCAAGTAGGTGATGTCTCCATGAACAGAAACGGTTGTCACATTCGATGCAAGGTTATAATCGACATATTGATTGAATCCGGTCACATTCTCACTTTCATCCGCTGCACGTATGCCATCACCATCAAGGTCTATCCACACCGCAGCACGACTAAGTTCAGGTGCGTCTATCGACAAACTGATAACGCCATCTGTTCGCCCGGTTACCAGCGATGCCACACTTGTCAAGTCTGTGGGCCGTTTGTTCCCATCACGAACCTCAAAATCATCTTTCGAGCAACTCACCACAACCGCTGCCAGTGCCACTACAGCTATTAATAGATTTGTAATTCTCATGCTTTCTTTCCTTTCTGTTTTTATTTCACCACAACTCTTCTTACATCATTCAAGCCTGCATTTTGCAAACGAATCATATAAACGCCTTTTGCTATATCTTTTATCACCGATTCGCTCTTGCCTTTCACTTCGATGCGTTGCAATAGCTTACCACTACCATCAGAGACAAGCGCAGTACACGTATTGCTGCTCCCATTCACAATGCTTATCTCACCCTCGTTCGTGGCATTCACATCAATCAACACTTCGTCTTCAGACAGTACACTGTTATTTGCAGCATACGATACACTAAAGCGATTCACCGCATCACCCCGCTTTGCATCAAACGAGTAGGACTGTTCTTTGCTCACTCGGTGCGTTGTTCCGGTCTTTGTATCATGCAGGTAGATGTCCATGCCTTTTAGATGAGCAGACGGAGCGAAGTCGAGTGTGTATTTCCCATCCATTTCGGGAATGAAGCCCAGCACCACCTTGTTGATCGCCGGAACGGTTGCCACTTGCAGTTTACTGCTGTCCGAAGCCGCCACAAAGAGTTGTGCAATGTTCTCTTCCAACATTTTGCGTCCATCCCATCCATTGTCAAAGCCATGGGTGCTACTCTGGTTGCTAAATATCCAAAGACGGTCGGCACACTCATCGCCAATCACATCTACGATTAGCGAAGCGATAGATTCAGTCGTCGTTGCTTCAGGTCCTTTTGATACGGAGCGAGTCACTATATCTGTTGACCCATCTCCCAACTTCACTTTCGTGTTCTTTGTCAGCTCACTGTATTTAATCTCTAAGTTGCCACTTAAACTACTTGCGCTACCCTCTGTAGCCAAAATCATAAACGCATGCGTAGAAGGAATTCTATCGGGAAAGTTATTTTGCCCACCAAGATGGACTGGAACCGACAAATATTGTCCACTTCTGTATCCACCTACGGTGTTACCATTCAACTTTCTCCACTCATCGCGCGTGCCAGTATTAAATAGATATACCGTTTGATCAAATCCTGTTGGGAACATCATTACAGTGGCATTAATTGGAATTGCCGCTGTGTAAGAGTTACCCACTAAGTTTGCACCAGCGTAGTTCACTGCATTTGTTTTAGTAAGTGCAACAGTAGCATTGCCCACAAACAGTTTTCCAGTGAAGTTGTATACTCCCGTTGGCTGTGTTGTTGAGCTGTTGGTTATTTGGTAACCTTTAAACGCATCTAATGCGCTCGATACTGGTTGCCATTTATTTCCGTTATATGGTTCAGTCCATTTGTTGACTTTCTCAGTACCCGCTACATCAGTATAAGGGAATTCTGCACTTTTCACAGGAGCACCAAAATATTGCCATGAGTTTCGATAGAATCCACAATCTTTACATTCGTAGGCTTTGCTGTAGAATTGAACGGTAGCGTCAACGTTGCTGTTATCTCCTGGTTTATCAAAGATTAGCGTACCAGCGGCTTTTGTATCTGCTGGGTCGGCTTGCACCACAATGCCACCTGTATTATCAGTGTGCACCTTTCCATGAATAACGAGTTCATTCTCTAACGTAACTATTAAGTTTTTGTCAGATTTATTAATCAGGTCGCCAATGTTACGATCTGTATCCAAATGCAAATCTTTTTTGGCCGGACCGGAAGAGAGTTTGCCTCCCACAGTTGGGTTATTCGCTTCCGTAGCGAATTCAATATCTTCTTTATTATCGGGAACTCTGCTTGCTGTCCAGTTCTCTTTCTCTGCCCAATCATTCTCTTTGCCCACTACACCACCTATCCAGTAGTTTGTACTCAACACGGGGTTTATTGAAGACTTGTTGTTTGTCAGGTCAGGATCTACTACATCGCCCTTCACCCAAGCAGTATTCAAATAGGGCCCGAGGTTTTTAACTGTGGCTTTAAAGGTTAGCACAACAGATCCCCCATTGGCAAGATTTCCTATGGTCCAAGTGATCACGTTGCCTGCCGCAACACCGCTATTATTTATAACTCCAAGGGTATATCCGGCAGGAACAGTATCAGTAACAACCACGCCAATTGCAGCATGCGGACCATTGTTTTTTACAGTAAGCGTAAAGGTTACCGTTTCTCCAATCTTAACTTCTTTTTCTGGATTAGCTGTTTTGACTATGGCTAAATCACTCCGCCTTTCTAATATGACAGGGCGGTCTTTGATATTATTTGAAACCCCTTCCTTTCCATTATACTTGACCTCAAAGAATGGGTCTGTTGGTGGGTAGTAGTAGTTAACTATATCAATAACACCTGTTGGTGCTTTTGGCTTCTCTGGATCACTCGTATTGGTTGCATCAGGGTCTGTTACGTCCTTTGGACGCATAATGGTGGCTGTGGCTTTCGTATTATCCGGATCCGACTGATCAGTTACCTTTGCTTTGAAAGTATAAGTTATTTCGCATCCATTAGGTAAATTAAGCGCGGACGAATAGGTACGAGTAGTTGCATTATACGTCAAAGCCACTGATTGTGTTCCGCAATTGTTTCCTGCGAATACGGGTGTAAAGCCTTCAGCTGGCACAAATCCCGGAGGAAGAATAAAAGAGAAAGGTGCACCATCAATAGGACAACCTCCATCATTGGGTTCACCATTTTTTGCTTTTACCGTATAGGTTATATCATCACCAATCTGTATACTTCCCTTGTCCGCTATTAATTCAGTTATTTTAAGATCAGCCGATTTTATATTTACTTCGGTGTCAATGGTCTTTTCCTCTCCCTTGATAAATGTCCAAGTGTCCATGGATTCGGTATCTCCAAAAGTTCCAATAAAACCTCCACCTCCCCATTTATGCCCATTGGCGGTTTGTCCGTTCAATCCTGCACTACTTAGTCCTAGGCTACCTACTCCACCTAAAGATGCAGGAAGATGGCTATTGTTTTGCGGATTAGATTTAACACCATTTGAAGCATCGGGTATATCCACATCATTCCAGTAGACGATATCTGAAGCAGTAACCTGTTGTCCTGGCAAAAGCGCATGATTTAACAATTCCAACTTGATACCATCAATGTTATTTTCCATATCAAAATAAGGAAAATGAACTTCAGCACCTTGAAGTTGCACTCTAATTCTTACGGATGCTGTTCCGGCAGGTATAGGTGCATTATTACCATCTCTCCCATTCCAATATGCACTATTTGCTCCAGCTACTGCAGTGCCATACAAATGTCTGGTTGCGAAAGCGGGCGAGCCCTTACTTTCTATTGTAATTGTATAAGCCCCTTGCGACTCGGTATTGAATTTAATATAGCCCCCTTTGGTACTAACTTGTCCTTCGGTATCGTCTGCTCCTTGAATTTTGACATTCAAAACCTGGGGTTCAATGACGTCATTTTTCAGCCATGTTGTCCCTCCTGGAACAGCTCCATTGACTAATTTATTTTTTGGCAAATCTTCACTCGGTAGTGTGTAAAACATTTTATGAGTGATATTCTGCGCATTATCTTGTCCGGTAGGATCCCACACCTGTTTATTCGTTACGGCATTATCAATCGTAGTTAAACTTTTATAGAGTGGCGTATAATCAACTGTACCATTGTTTTGTTTACCTTTCACAAATCCATTGTTGTTTACAAAAAACGAAAATACGATGCCGTTGTTGCCATTGTTATCTACCTTGTATGTATAGCCATCCTTCGTTAAAACATACATCTTACCGTAAAACCCTCCAGCAGTAGAAGTAGCAGCTAATATACCCATATTCAACATATTGGCATATACACGTCCTGGAATAAAGCTTGTTCCAGCATTATTGATAACCGTAACATCCCAAGCTGCGATGTAGCTACTTTCGGTACCTTCTATATTCCAACTGCTCCAAGCCCCATCAGCACTACCGTCTCTAGACGCATTTGAGAAAGTTGAAGTAACGTTAGTGCGTGGCAAGAATTCCACCTTGTGAATCCCTTCTTTTTGCACGGTATAATAAACTGGCGTGTACCTGTTCGAAGTATTGTCGCTTGCAGATAGTTTAGGTCCGGCTAATTCCTGACTTCTGTTTTCAATACGCCCCACGGTTCCTCGTGCGGGTGTAACATCAGCATTAGTCGGATCATAAAGTTTAAGCGCAGTATTCGTTCCCCACTCGCTCGATGCAATGGCTATCTTCTCACCAACCTTTGCATATACGTAGTGTGTGCCACGACTGGCGTAAGGCAATGATCTCGAAACAGGGTTGCTATTTGATAATAAGTATGAACGATAACCCTTCACCCCCGAAGGATACAAATCTTTCGACCCATCCGCCCACACATTCGTTACCATCAACAACCCTGCAACCAGCAACAAAGCCGTTACTAAACGAGTGTATATCTTATTTCTTTTCTTTGTATTGTTCATAATGTATATCTATTTTTCAACATCATATTGATACCAATGGTTGCGTTCTATCTTAGCAGGTAGGTGTAACTTGTACACTTCGGGGCCAAACTCCGGTGGAGGCAGAGGGCCGCTACCATTGTAAGGCAGTTCTATCTCTATGGTCGTTCCTGCATGGTCTCTTTCGTTTAAGTAAGTAACTACTTTCAGAGAAGTTGCTTTTCCACTTTCTAATGTATAGGATGATACAGCATCATTCCAATTCACCCAATTGGCACTGCTAACCAAATCGTTGGTTTTAGTAGCTGGTTTCAACACATACGTATTTTTATCAAAGTTCGTGAGCTTGTATCTATATTGAGCTACACCTGTAACTGTAGGAACAGATTGGTGAGCAGCAGTAAGCTTCATGTTTATTTCTAATTTGGCCAGTGCACGCTTCAATGGCACTGCGTTCAACACTGCCGAAGTAATAAAATTGTGCGTTGCACTGCCCGACATCAATATGGGGGTTTTCAATGTGGCAGACCAAGGCGTGGCAGTCGTCTCCATAGCTCCTTGCAGTCCTGCAAGCGTGGTTATTCCACCAAGCGTTGCCTTCAATGTGTTTGAAACGTTAGCCACCACATACACTTGTCGCGTACCCGCTTCGGCTTGTGTCATGCTTAGTTTCACTTTTTTGTTAGCCGACTCCCATGTGCCGCCGGTGAATGCAGCAGCATCAATAGTATACTTCACCGCATTGGCACCATTGCTATCAAACAAGAAGAGGTATAGGTTGTCTATCCGTTGCTCGTCGGTAGTGCCCACGTCTGTTGTGGCGCGTGCAGTCGTTATGTTGCTCAAATAGTTGTCTATTCGAAAGGAGATCTCCACCTGTTGATCCGGAATGACCACCTCCTCTTCCTTTGAACATGCTGCAAAAAGCAAGCTCAACGTTAGCGCAAGCGAGATATAGCTTATTTTTCTCATATTGTTGTCTTTAAGCGTCTAATCGATGATTCGTTTAATCGGTTAATCGTTCTCTTATTTCTTGAATGTTTTAACTAACTCGCCGTTAAACCATACCTGCAAATAATCTCCACTGCCTACTGTTGGCACGGGGTTTAATGTATATGTATCAGATGAAGCATCTGGAGTTAATATTTCAAAGCTCTTTTCTGCTGTACCATCGGCGAACTTAAACGCTCCAACGGTTTTCAACACTACCTTGTGAGGAGCACAAGCATCAATGGTGTTTCTGATAACAACTTTCCCATCCTCGCCCACTTCCACATTATATCCATACCCCATGTAGAGCGAATTGCGCACCACTGTCCAAGGGTCTATGGTGTAATCAATCTCTATGTTTTGTAAGTTCTTCACTGTATATACATAGCGACGGTTGCGGAAGATTTGCCAATCGGGCTTAGTAGTCTCTTCGCCACGCGCAAACTTCAAGTAGTTGCCACCTGCTATCGCTCCTTCGTGCGTAATGATTGGAACTTCGTAGGTGGTTCCATTCGTTGTTTCAATCACAAAGTAGTTGATGGGCTTGTGATCGCCTGCCCCCCAAGCAGGGGTATTCATCAATGCCTCGGGCATGTAGTAGAAATAGCTGTTGCCCACTTTCTTCATGGGGTTGCCATTGGCTTCTGCATAAAAAGTAGGAGTAGAGGAAATATTGTTTGGCGAATGTAAGCTAAATTGACGATAAGCATTCTTGTAGTAGATACTCTTCACGCCAAACGTTACGGCTGAACCCTCTAGGTCTACTTGTAGTTGTGCCACTGCACGACGAAGCAATACTCTTTCTTCATTATCTGGTTTAAAAGGAGTTGGATTATCAATGCGTCCACCCTCCGTTATCGTTTGGTTGGTATAGACCCTCGACATGGGGAAACCTTTTGTTTCAGTTGCTTTAAGATATAGGGCTGTGTCCAAATCTCTGAACAGCTTCAAGTAGGTATCCATTTCCGTTCGGGTTTTAATACCCGTTAAACCTCCTAAAGGCATATTGGCCACGAAATAGAAATCTCTCTGTCCGGGTGTCAGCTTCACCACAAATGTTTTATTGGTTTCCGATATCGGAATGTTATTATCGATGTATGAGCCGATCAATGCACCCGTGTTCGAGTCAAAGACCAGCATCATCATATCGTGTACCCTGTCTTCAAAGTCAATCTTATCTTCGTTGATCGACTCCGTTCCATTGCTATGCGCAGCACGCGTCACCGATAGATAGACAGCAGGTTTTGAGTCTTCCTCATCCGTTTGTTCGTCAGTCAGCTTGCCGCATGATGCCAATAAAAGCAGTGTTGCGATAAGGGTTGTATATATCCAATTGATTTTATTCATATTGTTCTTTATAAATCCGTGTCATAACTATGCACCATCCAGTTATTCACGTATATCATGCAGCTAAAGTGTGTCCAACACTCCACGCAGTAGTCTTTGATCACAAACTTGATGGTAAAGTCATTCTCACAATTCATATTGACTCCGCCTGCAACAGCTTTAAGTAGCAAGGCAGCAATCAAGTCACCATCAAACACAGTCTCTACTTTGTCCTTTGTTTGGTAGGTCACCTTTAGGTTGTTATGATGTCCCGTCACCAAATCGAGCATGGAGAAGCTCCACGATCCACTATGGTCTGTAAATTCAGTCTTTAGCGAGGGGTATGTTAGCACAGGGGTATTGTAAGGCATAGAGCCATCTACGTTGAGCGTACCGTTTGCCGATGAAATCTCTACCTTTAAATTCTCGGGTGTGTACTCTTTCATTGTCAGTTTATCAAACTCAATAAGTACATTTATTCTGTTGGTAAGCTCTTTCATATTTATAGCCGTATGCTTGTAAAGCGTTCCAACTTCAGCCGGGTTGGGCAGGTGCACCATTGGGCTTTCACCTTGCCACAATTGATTGGCAGCAGATAGAACAGCGGCCATTCCTTGCGAGGAATTGAGCGTTATCATCACATCTTTCTTAGTCATCTCGCCAATCACAAACCTTTGTTTAACAAAGTTGTCGTTTATTCCGGCCCATGCCACAAAGGTATAGTTACCATTGCTCACCGGCACCAATAGCTCGTAATCGCGGCTAAGCGTTACGTTTGCTTCGGAAACAGCTGCTGCCAGCTTGTTGTTTTCATCGAATGCGAAAACCCAAACCGATGCCGCTTCACCAATAAATGAAGAATCGTTCTCACAAGGCGTCATTGAATAGAATTTCACATATACACCTTGAGGACAATCTTCCAATTTATCATTGATCAAAGAGTCGCAACTCCATAAAATTGTTCCCAACGCGAACATTATCGTTATCAATATCTTGTTTTTTAAATTCATCACTTCTGATTTTATGTGGTTTAATCGGTTATTCGCCTAATCTTAATTGTTGTCTGCTCGTGTAATCGATTAGACAGTTAATCGTTTATCCTTTTAAAAGATCCCTAGAGGAAGAGAAATTGCTTCCTCTAGGGAGTAAATTGATATTTTGTTACAAATCAATAGTGTAAGAATGAACCTTCCAAGGTAATATCTTCACATCGACACTCATCCAAGTCTCATCCGGAGTCAATGGATCAGTTGGATCGATTGGGTTGACAGGCTCTCCAGGATTTTTTGGTTTTGGGTCTGGGTTATTCGGAATTTCTTTATCAGGATCTTCTGGGAACAGTGGATTCCAGTTAGTTCCAAGAGATGCGAATCCTGTAATATGGATATGATAGATATTATTGCGAATAACTGGAGAGTTAAGCCATTTCTTTTGATTAACATTATCAGGATTTACCCAAGCATAATACAAGACTTTACCGCCAACATATTTAGCCACTTTTTGACCTGCTACACCCTTTTTTTCAGGATTAAGTGCGTTCAAATAAGATGTATAGAATTTACCATTAGAGACACCATAGAAAAAAGTACCATCAGCATTACCACTAAAACTATCTGCATAAACTTTAGGAGCAAACTTTGCTCTTACCATCACATAGGCAGTGTTACCTTTTTTGTATTTAGATGTAGCAACATCAACACTAGGTTGGTGCGTAGTTGGAAGAATAAATTTACCCGCTAAACTCGCCTTACCAATAATACCAGCATTTCCATCATCTAGAGTACCATTGTTAGGATTGTCTTGACCAGCTAAGGAGGTACCACCAAAACCTGGTGCAGCAACATAATGTTCAAATAGACCAGAGTAGTCGTATTTAGCAGTAGTACCAGCAGTACCAGCAAAACCAGGAGCCCAATAGTCTGCATCTTTAGTTGGCACCCAGCTATAGTAAGGAGTTTCCCATGTATCTTTTCTTTGAACATATAGAGAGTTCCCCCCTTGAGCTAACACCCAAGCAGGATTAGAAATGGTTCCAATTACTTCGCCTTTTGTATCTCTCAGGTCCTTGGTAAAGTCTTTAGCAATAGTTACAATAACACGAGCAACTGATCTTTCAACCGCAACACTGGCGCGATTCTTCTTATCTGCAATAGTTCCAATCACCGTAACATTCTCTACAACAGCCAGTTCAAATGGTTTAAGATTAGTCATAACGATTTCGTCAGAACCATCTTTCACTTCAGCAATCTTTGAAGCAGAAGTAGAAACAGATTGAGATTCAGCTGAATTTTCAAGTAGTAATGCAGCTTCATATGAAGCTTTAAAGTCAGTTGCATTAGCCAGTTTTAACGAGTTCGCAATTTTATCATTCTCATTTACTACCACATATACAGTTTTAACACCCGCAGTTGTCTTAATAGCTGCCGCTTCTGTGGGTAAAAGATCAATATTTTTACCATCTGGACTAACTAGATACTTATAGTCGGTAGAAACATCAAATAGATATTTTGTAACTTTAGCATCTTCAATCACATAGATAGTAACAGTTTTAATCTTGTCTTTACCTTCCCACTCCCCAATAGGATTGTTATCTCCTGACAAAGCTCTTACACCAGCCTCTTGAGCTGTCATAGATAACGATACACTTACATGCGTATTCGCTTTCCCACCTTCTGATTGATCTGCATCAATCTCGTCATTGCTACAGGCCGCCAATCCGCAGACCATGGCCCCCATAAATAATAATTTTTTAATAAATTTCATTTCGTAGTTGTTTAATGATTAAATAATAATTCTAGTTTATAATTTGTTTAAGCTTTTGTTCACTCCTCCATAAACAGTTTCAACTGTTTGCTGTTGTGAATGCTCTGTGGGTTGTTGCGCTCTGCCGCCATCTTCAGGTAGCGAGTAGCTTGCGCCACATCGCCCATTCGAGCGTATGCTACACCCAGGTTGTTCCATGCTTGTGGGTCATCTTTCAGTCGCTCTAGGCGTTTGATGGCTCTGGCATAGTTGCCTGCTTCAATCTCTGCCGACGAGGAGTTGATGATGGCAATGGGTTCGTTGGGATACAGATGCACGGCAATATCATACACCTCTTTAGACTGTTCGCTTTGCGGATCGTAAGACTGTGCCACTAGGAACATCTCATTCAAATTGAGCAGTCGTGGGTTGGTTTTGATGATCTCACGGGCTTCGGCTACATTAAATGGACGCACCTCATAGGCAATGATGTATTCTGTTCTACGCAACGCAGGATAATATTGCTCTGACAGGGCTTTATAGGTTACCCCACCGTCGAGCTTCATAATTTCAGCATCGCGCGCATCGGGGTTTTTCACCCTGTCGATGATGGACAGTAGTTCGCTCTTCTTTTCAAGATTCGATTGGGCTATTTTCTCTCTGAGCAGGTTCCAATCTTCGCCATGACCCTCTACGGTGAACAGCGAGCGAGAGATGCCATGATTCACAGCCAAGTAGTTGGCAAAGGCGTTGGCGCGGTTTTTAGACAGCGTTAAATTGTGCTGCACACTTGCTTCGGGCGATGCGTATCCATTCACAGCAAACTCCGTGATTTTGAGATCGCCATTCTTTTTCACCTCACTAATCACTTTGTCTACTTGAGCCAATTCGCTTGCGTTGTTTTTGTATTCGCGCATCATGGCATACTTGTCCACCACAAAGTTCAACGTAGCCGTGTGTCGGTCACTTCTGGTTTTTACTTCCGCTTCGGGTGTGAGGTATATCAGCTGATAGTTGGGTTGAAAAGGAGGCGTAACCTCGAGTAGCGCCAGTTCGTTTTGCAACACGCCACACTCGGCACAACCGGTCACCGATTCGCGCAACAGTAATTCGGCATCGTCCATCCAGCCATCTGCAGGTAGCGAATGTTTGTAATTGATCGATTGTTGCGTCTTGTTTCTGCGCGCCACCACCTCGTACACATGGTCTCCATAAGGAGTTGCTTTTTTGTCGAGCGACATTTCGCGTCTATATACCTTGTTTCTATTGGCACCATTGATGACCACGGTGGGAAGCTCCAACACTCTTTTTTTGTCTTTTGATATCAACACGGGTGTTAGCTCAAGCGAATGTTTCGACGCCATCTTCATATCGCTCACATCGATATCCATAGATACCTTCACCGCCTCTTTGCTTCGCTTGATGGAAGCATTTTTAAAGTGGATCTGGCTCAGATAAGACTCGCTGTTCGCAAAGAGCTGCGATACCGAAAAAAGTAAAACGGTAAGTATGTATAATTTTGTTTTCATTGTACTTCTTTCCTCAACTATTTAATGATGTAAATAAGAGATACTGCAGCTTTGGTGATGCCCCAGTAATTGGTTTTTCCTTCGCCTATTTTTGTTCCGCAGTTTGCACAAGGGTATTTGTCGTAGTGAATGCGCGCATAACCACCACCAATACTTGTCTCCAGGTTCCAGCGGTTGCCAAGCATCCATTGGTAGCCATAACTCAAGCCACCACCATAGAGGTATCCTTCGTATCGATTCTCTTTCAACACATCGAGACGCCCTATGGGGATGTCCCAATTGCCTACATTAAACTGAGCTCCATGAGCGTGCAGGCCAATGAAGTGTCCGTTGAAAATGTCGCAAAACCAGTAGCGCAGTTCGGGCTGAACCAGCCAATGCTTGGCTTTCTTGTTGTCGTCAAAAGTCCATAGGTTGAATCCGCCGCCTGCTTCTAGCGTGAATTTCTTACTCAGCCCAAACTCCAGGGCAATGTTTGGCGATGCTGCCGCACCCCAATAGGCTAGATTCGTTTTGACTGCAACTTTTTGTGCGTGTACCGTTTGCGTCGGTACCCAAATTGCCATCAGCATCAATGAAATTGTTATAATCTTTCTCATTATATAATTTGAAGTGTGTTTTGATTATTAAATCTTATTTTTTATTTTTAATACTCCAGCTGTCGATTTTGCGTTGTTATTACCATTTAGTTGTTTTGTGTGTTCATGAATTTAAATAAACGCATCGGTTGATACAACACAGGTTTTCTTTTATTGTATAAAACATTCAAAGGTAAAAAAAAGATTAGACGAATAGCAGAAATTTCACTCTCGAAGGATATCACATAGATATCACATATTTCTTAATCGCTGATTGTAAGCAGGTAACAGAATGTTAAAAAGAGCTGTTTAAGAGCGAACAATCGAAAATTAGACATCGATAATCTGAAAGAAGAGGCTATATAAGCAACAGAACTAAGCCCAAAGAGCAGTAAAGTTTCATCTAATAGGGCTAAAATGGATGAAGTTGACAAACGCATAAGTATCTTTGGAAGGCCGAGCACATAACCAAACCCAAAGAAGGCGAAAAGAAGAGAGAACCACAAGAAGAAAACAGCACAAAAAACCAATTAAACAATTGCATATCAATATGATACACCAATATATTCGGGCGTATACAAGTTCATTTTTCTTTGTTTACTAAAGTGCTATTTTAAAGGTGTGTTAAGTGCATACTCTTGGTGGTAAAACTAGCGTAATTATTCCTATTAAAAGTACCTATTTTTGCATAAAAGAAGCAGTAAAAGGAGTAAAGCGATTAACAATGTTAAAATAAAGATAAAAAAGGAACATGACAACAAATAAAAAAACGAAAGAATCTAACGCAGGTTGAAGTTACTTTTATTATCTTTGTCACTAAGCGAGCACGGGTATACTTATCAGTTTGAATCTGGTATACCTTTTATTAATACCTTAATCTGCTTATTATGACATTCAGAGTTGCACTACCATTGATCTTTCTTATTCAATTGACTTTCATCTTTCCTCTATCTTCCCAAAACAGCTCTGTGAATAAGGTAGATAGTTTAAGTGAAGCATCATTGCAAAAGTTCGGACAGCTTGAGTTTGTAGAATCCTTGAGGCTTGCCGAAGAGGCTAAGGAGTTATCTGTGCAAGCCAACTACTCTAAAGGAAAAGTGGTTTCTTACATCTATATCGCTAAAGTGTTAACAGAGTGTGGATTTAACAAGGAAGCTATAATTCATTTAGAGCGTGCGCAAATAGAACCTTTTTACACAGAAAACATAAGGATTGAGACTGAAGTGCACCGACTTAAAGGGAAGATTTACGGAAGTCAGCACCTATACACACTTGCAAAAGAGGAGTTCATGAAGCAATTGAATTTATCTAGAAAAATCTCTGATCCTAAAGAGAGTAACCTTTCGCAACTTTGGGCCTATCAGAACATAGAGCATCTCTATTCGATGCAAGGCATTAACGATTCTATAGAAGCATATCAAGATCTACAAGAAAGCCAATTGATTCACTTCAAAGAAGAGGAGGCTTTTTTCAACATCAGCACACTCTATGCGAGCAAGGGCAGGCTATATGCAAACAGTGGGAAGTTTGATGAAGCCGAAGAATACCTTCTTAAATCTATATCTCTGCTAAGAAAATACAACTCGCCTTATCAATATTATACGTTGCAAATTTGTGGCGACTTAGAGGCTTTAAAAGGAAACAGTGAGAAATCCATCTCGTATTACAAAAAAGCTTTAGAAAACAGTCTTGCTCTAGGTGCAACCAGCGTATCGTGTGAACTTTACAAGAAGCTGGGTGACTATTTGTTGGACAACAATGTTGAATTAGATAAAGCCAAGCTGTATCTAAAAAAGTACACCCAATTAAATGATTCACTTGAACGACACAACACATTATTAATTGATTCCATTTTAGAAGGTATCCTGAAGGAAAAGGATGAATTGGCCAATGAGGATAGAGCGTTTTTTAAAAACACTGTGCTTGGTGTTTTGTTTGTTTCTTTATTCGTAGATGCACTATTGATCAGTAGAAACATGCGAAGCAATAGCCGTTTGAAAAGAATAGAGAAGATGCTAACCACAACAACAAAAAGGGTAGAAGAGTTGGAAGTAGAGATTGATAATACTATA
>NZ_HG726024.1:215286-217359 GCF_000499785.1 Bacteroides neonati
CAAGCGATTGCTTAATCTTGCAGGATGCTCGGCAAGAGACTTTTCCTCGCAGATAGCGCACGTATCACTGGTTATGATACGCTACAATTTGCTTGCCTCGGTAAAAAGGAGTCTGGACTACGAAACAATCGGTGGGTTGTTCAACGATATTTTTGCCGGAGTACACGAACTGACTGTTATGGAGAAGATATGGGCAATCATATTAGAAGTAGTGGCAGTCGTGGCTGAACTCACAGGGGCTGATGAAGAGCAACTGATGATACAGATCATAGAAAATGACAGACGACTTGCAGCACTCCGAGCGTACGCTCAAACGGCTTGATTTCTAAATCCGAAACTTGAGTATTTAATGATATCGTCGAATTGGCGAAATCAAATAGTCCTGAATTCCTTTCTCTTTTCTCAAAGGGCTATCCCGAATTCGTAGAAGCAATAAAGAGACTCGATCCTAATATAAGAAGTTCGGAACTATCGTTCTTTGCTTTAGCTTTCCTCAACTTCTCTACCAAAGACATTGCAGCGTTCACCTTTGTTACTCCAAGAGCTGTGCAGATCAGAAAAAACAGAATGAGGAAGAAGTATGACATTCCCTCGGAAGTGGACTTTAATAAATGGACTAGAGAGTTACTCTTGGTACAGAATTCTTATCGCGTGGTAACATGAAAACACCCTTGTTTTAGTTCATACTTGATGTAGCACTTATTCGCCTTGCTCATATCGGCTAGCACCTCCGAAAGCACCAATTTAAGCGTATCTGCGCCAACGCTCTGCAACGGGCGTCCATCGGGATCTTCGACCTTGGAAAATCGTTTCCAGCTTACATCGAAGGTGGTTCCGAAGAAATGAGCAGAGTTTTCGGACGCATTGCCATTGCGCCTGCGCAACCGTTTCACATCGTCTTTGGTGCGCAACACTGAGGTCACTATAATATGATTGGGATTTAATCCTTTGGCAAGCAACGAGTCAAGAAAGATCAAACCGATACTATCGAGCAACGCACCTGCACGGGGCACTAAGTAAGGGAGAGAGTGCGTTAAAGAGTCGACCACGTAGTGCTCGTTCGTTGCAATATGCACCAATCCGTCCGTCATCTGCTCGGCCTCTTGACGAGAAGCAATGGGGCGGATGCCTAACGCATGGGCGGCCTCCAGGTGTTTATCGTTCAAGTCACCAAACGATCGTTTGTAACTTATCACCCCTTTGATGTGGCGGGGTTCATTCAGTTTTAGAGACATATCTTTCTCTTTACAACCCGAGAGTAAGAGAGCGATTGCGCAACAAAGCGACAATGGCAGCGAGCGATAGGCATATTTCGGTGTTATCATCCGTTCGTGTTCTTGATTTTTAAAAGATGCAAATATAGCTTGTTTGTTTGTTACAAAAAAACACTTGCAAATTAATTCGGCAAGAATCTTCCAACTATTCAAACGTTTCATTAAATTTGCAGTCTATTTCACACACGTGTGTGAGCTTTTAAATTGATTCAATGATAGAAAAGCTAATTGTTCTTGAAGACATTGATCCTGTTGTGTTTTTTGGGGTCAACAATACAAACATACAGTTAATAAAAGCACTATACCCCAAATTGCGCATCGTTGCCCGTGGCAATGTAATTAAAGTGATGGGCGACGAAGAAGAGATGTGCTTGTTCGAAGAGAACATCCTCAAACTCGAAAAACACTGTGCAGCCTACAACTCACTCAAAGAAGAGGTGATCATCGACATCATTAAGGGCAATGCGCCACAAGCCGAAAAGATTGGGAACGTGATCGTATTCAGTGTCACCGGTAAGCCCATCATCCCCCGCAGCGAGAATCAGTTAAAGCTGGTCGAGGGTTTTGAGAAGAACGATCTGGTGTTTGCCATCGGCCCGGCCGGTTCGGGCAAAACCTATACAGCCATCGCACTAGCGGTTCGTGCGCTGAAAAACAAAGAGATCCTTAAATCCGCAGTCATATTATTTTCAGAGAATCCAAACACTTGAGGATGAATAACATCCTCAAGGTTTGGTTATGTCACAAGATTCACCTAAATTAGTGCTACCAAACAAACCATAAAGGTACTTGTGCATAT
>NZ_HG726024.1:217370-272930 GCF_000499785.1 Bacteroides neonati
CGACATGATGAATAACGATTTCGGGTGGAGTCATCTTCCCTGTTCATTCCTCAAAGAGAATACAGTATTCCTGCTACTTACAGCCATGGCTAAAAACTTTTATGCTTACCTTATTGAGAAGGTTGCAGCCGTGTTTGAAGATATTGAACCGGTAAGCCGAGTCAAACGATTTATCTTTCGATTCATTACAGTTCCTGCGAAATGGGTAAAGACAGGCAGACAATGGGTACTCAATATTTATTCCGACAAACCATACAAGTTGCTTTGGAGTCCGTAAAAACAACTTTTCGTGGGATTACTTATGCCTTCAGCTAACTGGGGAAAGGGGAAGCTATGCCCTATAACCTGAAATCAAGGAGAAAAGCAGGGGGAAAAGCTACGAGTAGGAACTATTAGGTGAATTAAATCGCTATTTGAATCAGTTATAAATTAGCTGCGGATTTGAGGTCATAAATAATCACTTCGTCACGATAAACTACAATCTCTTTGCCATTAGTGAGGTGAACCACCAATTCTATTCCATAATCGCCAACCACAGTTCCATCACTGCAACCTCTGTATGGAACAACTAAAGAGCAATAAGAACCAATGATTTCTGTCGATTCTTCATATTCGTACATATCATATAATTTAAAAGTTAATACCTGTTTTATATCAAATTAGCTCAACGATTTCATCGATTACCCCATGAAGAATGCTTCTTAAAGCTGTTTTATCAACTGCATAATATTCAGAGATATGTCCGAACTGCTTTACCCAATAAAGGTGAACTACATCAGTAAAATCAAATCTCCATCCCCTAAGCGGTATTCCACGTCGGAAGTAGGTATTGCTGTTAATGGCTTCCGTGAGCCAGTTCTTCTCTACACGATTCAATTTTCCACCTTTGTTCAGATGTTCTCGAAGCTGATAAGCTTTACTGTCTTGGAGTGCTGATAACTCCGGCACTTCCCAATTCGCAAATTTTGTTGCAATTTCCATAATTCGATTTTTTATTTGTCCCCTTTCGTTGAACCAACTACTTGGGGCTTGTTATGTATTTTGTTGCCAACAAAGGTGTTTCAATTCATTATGCAAGGTTTTCCTATTCAAATACTACCGCCATATATGGTGGATGGAGATTTGAATAGGAACCGTAAAGGCTTGACCTTGCAAGAATGAGAGATTGAAACTTCTACCTTTGCAACTAAAAATCACTGACAAGACCACAAGAGATGAATCAATATGAGCAAGCGTAAAACAGGAAAAGCTATCTTGCTTTCTAAAAAAGATAGGACTATAAAGGGAGCAGAACAAGTTTACTTTAGTACTTGTATAATATATGCAAGGTGTTACTAAACCTATTTTTAAACCTTCATTGAATAGCCATCACAATAAGTTTAATCTGATCCTTGTATAATATATGCAAGAAGAGACTAAACTTATTTAGGCAAAAAGTATAATGTACGGAAGGGTATAAGGGGTAAAGGAGGAAGGAGGATAAACCAAATCAGCGTCGGGTAGTTTTTTTTTGGAAAGCAAAAAATAGAATCAAAGAACTTGCAGCGGCAAGCGGGAGAACCGTCCTTGATATTCAGTGGTGCAAATGTGGTGCAAAGTTATAAAAAGAAAAACGCAAGAGCTTGATAATTAGCACCTTGCGTTTTGTTTTCGTGATCCGCCTGGGACGTGTTTGATGATTTTATATGATTCCGATTGATGCTGTATGTGCTTTAATATCAGATATTTATTGTGTGGCTGCTATCAATTTCTGGCAGGTAAAAACTTATACAATCAAAAAAGGGGGGAGTAGAAATCAGGGGTTACTCCCCACGAAATTTCTTTCTATATTTGCAGGGAAATAACATAAAAACAGTCAAGCGTATGATAGAAATTAAGCATAGTTGTAGAGCGTTCCTTCATAAAAATGGGCAAGTTATGATCCGTGTTAGATGGAATAATCGTAAGGCTGAGGTTGGCTTTTCGATTGGGTGTAATGCTGATCCCGATAAATGGGACAATCAGAACCAAAGAGCTAGGTATAATACAACTCATAAAGTTGGTGGAAGAATGATAATTGCCAGAGATATTAATAATCGTATTTGTCATTTTTTGGAATGTATTAAAGAGTCTTTTATTGAATATGGTATACATTCTCAGATACCAACAGAGAGCGAATTAAAAGAATTGGTAAATGAGAAGCTAAGGAGAATAAAAAAAGAAGTTCCTGTGAAAGTTGAAGAAGTTCCTGAAAAGACACTTAAAGATGCTTTCTTTGAGTTTATGAAATTGCGTCCATCTGAAAACAACTGGGGTGATAAAACTCATTTTAAGTATAATCAGATGTGGGGGCACCTGAATAGTTTTGATTCTTCTGTCTCACTGGATACGTTGGATAGAAAGAAATTGAATGGGCTGAAAGAGTGGTATATCGCAAACGGTTATCATAATGCTACCATCACCAAACACTTTCGAAACCTTAAAGGAATTCTGAGATGGGCTGAACTCAATGGCTATCCAGTGCATAAAGACATTTTTGCTTATAAAACAAATTTGGCAGTTCCACCTAAGTCCGTTACTTTCTTGAAATATAAAGAGTTAATTAGCTTTGCTTCATTCCAGTTTCCTGTGAATAAAGACTATCTGGGCAGAGCAAGAGATTACTTTTGTTTCATGGCATTTACCTCTCTACGTTATTCTGATTTAAAAGCATTGAAGAAAGCAAATGTATCGAATCAATATATGGAGATCTATACTCAAAAGACAAAGGATAAAATTAGAGTTCCAATTGTGTCTCATGCCCATAAGATATTGGATAAATACAAAGCTCATGAAGGTCTTTATGTGTTTCCTGTTCCTTCCAATCAAAAGCTTAATGATTACTTAAAAGAAGCAGCAGAATTGGCAGGATTGGATCGAGAAGTAGTAGAGACTTATTTTATCGGAACAGAACGCCATGAAGAAATACATAAGTTCTATGAAACGATTAGTTGTCATGATGGTAGACGTACTTTTGTGTGTTGCTCATTGGCTTTAGGGATATCTCCAACAGTAGTTATGAGCTGTACCGGGCATTCTGATTACGAGTCAATGAAACCTTATATTGAGGTCGCTGACGAAACACAGAAACTACAGATGGAAAAATGGAATTCATATCAATATAAATCTGACATCCTAGAGCGGATAGATAAAATGAGCCCGATGCAATTGCAAAAACTTTTTGAGTATATCCAAAAGACGGCATAATTGGATTTTCTGTATATTTGGGGGAAAAGCACTTAGTGCTATTCCTTTAAATAGTGTCTATCTAAAGATAAGCGGCAACATACCCCCTCTAATTGTCCTATTTGCACTGTGTGTTGGTGATCATCTGTTTGAAAATCAAAAAATATCGGTTACTTAATGCTCCCACTTACCCTAAATTATCAAATGGTAATAATTGTCAGATGAAGTAGTCTATTTCATTTTTCATCAGACTAGACTAATACACCACATTCAATTAATATTTCTTTTACAATAGCTACAGCATTTTTATTATTGCCAATATGCAGACTCTCTTTAAGAATTTTTTCTCCTTGGCTATGACAAAAATATTTTGTTATCAAATCTCGGTCATGGGATGTTAATATTTCCTTTGTGGATTTTTTAATTGTTTCGCTTTCACTATTAGTTCTGTTAGTAACTTTAAAAAATGTCTCTTTGTCTCTCAAAGCTGATATTAAATAGTATAGCAGTGTTAAATTAGAAGTTTCGTCATTACTGTCACTAAACTTTGGTGGACAAGTCCACTTGATTGGTAATTGTTCGGATAAATCATAATTGAATTGTTCGAAAATGGAAATAAATACATCAATTTTACCGGATTCTACGTAAGCCCGTTTCTCTAAAATATCATATAACTTTGCTAGTCTTCCCTTTTTAAATACTCTCTCTTCACTGACATACGATTCATCCTTATGCCAAAAAATATCTATTGGAATAGATGGTAATACTAATTCTTCGCTTTCTGTTGTAGATAAAAGAAGTGATTTTAGATTGATCTGAAGCTTCTTTCCTACTTCTTTGTTATAATCATTAAGGAGCTCGATTAGTTCTTTTTTATAAGATACAATTGTTTCACGGAAATTTATTTCGTTGTAGTATTTTTTATAATACACTATGTCTTCTGCACGAAAATTCCTGTCGTTTAATTTAATTTTAGCGAGATCTGGAATGTGATAATATGAATTTAATGAACTGATCTTTCGTTGATAATTTTGTGTCTTAAATATAATCTTGTCAATTTTTTGTATAAGAGATATTATATCTTCTCTTTCCATTTCAGGAGATGAATCAATTAACGAATTGATTGATTTTGCTGAGTCGTTTAACTTTGCTATTTTTGTTTCATATTTGGATATTTTTTCTTCAGCAACAACACTGCTTGAAACAGGTAGTTCTTTCTCAAAAAGAAGAAAAGGAATGAAAAACTTTTGTATTTTTAACAATCGTTTTTCAATAATTGTTCTTATATCTAATTTTAATATTATTATTCTTTTCAGTCGAATTTTAAGCCTTTCTATATTGGGGAGCTCTTTAATAGTACTCAAACTCTCTTCCAATTCTAAGAAGAATTCTTCAATATCCTTTTTTGCTTTGCGATCTTTGGTATTCTTTTCTTTATTGATTTTTTGCATTGAATTAGGGTATTATAATAATTAGTCGAATGATCTGACAAAAGTAGTTTTTTAAAATCATTTCACAATATAGAGATTACTTAAATTAGATTGAAAATTATGTAGCCTCCTTAAGTATATTAGCAAATGCTTAGAAAAGCTATAACTATGCCACTAGCCTATGCTGTTTTGCCTAATCATAAAAGGATCACAAGAATCATATTAAGTCGCATAACTATTAAGTCAAGACAGACTACAGCAATAGTTTTTTCTAAAGTGACGGGTGAGTTAATAAATGTGTAATTAACAAGTGACTAGTATTATCTTGTTTTTTAATTAATTGTTTATTAGTTGTTTGTGTTTTTTTTTATAAATATATAATCAGGGGAAATTTATCAGCCTCGCACTTGCTGTAGCTTTGCAACGGTTAATCGAAAAAGTATATTGGACGATCTGACCAAGAATTTTTAAAAACGAACAACAAATTATATTAATGAAAGATTTAGACTTAAAAAAGAAACTACTTATCCAATCTACTCTAGGTGACTTTGTGGAGTTGATGAAGAAAGAGTTTGGGTTTACAAATGAGACAAGTGACAATGGAGAAGAGGTTAAGCCTGCTCCATTAAGTAAAAAGCGGTATGTATATGGTATTACTGGAATCACAGAACTATTCGGTTGTAGCACTGCCACTGCTCAAAGAATTAAATCCAGTGGTGCTATTGATGCTGCCATTTCGCAGAATGGTAAGATTATAGTGGTCGATGCTGATTTGGCATTGGACTTATTGAGAGTGTCTAACCAGAAATGGAGTTGTAAGTACTCCAAATAATTAACACGAATAGATGACTTTACTGAAACGATGATGCCGGCTACTATCAGCAGTAAAGTCGTCTATTCATAAATTTAAAAAGAAAATGAATGAACAAAACACAACTAATGATAACCTAAAAATGGAGTCATTAATGAGAAATGGGATCAGCGAAGTTCACGTGGCTAATCAAGATGGCGGTTTATTAGTAAAAGGTGATGTGTCTATGGCGGAAGATTTCGATTCGCAGTCAGCTAAAGCAGTAGCCCTCGTAGATGTAAATGGTAATGAGGCAATAGACCCTAATATAGGTTTAGTTTCTTTCTTAATGGATAAGGTGTCATATAAACAACATTACTTATTTTCTTATCGTGAAGTGGTTAAACATGGGGTGAAAATAGTTTTTTTAGTGGGTAATAGGGAAATTTATGCCAGCCAAATGAATAAGCTTTATAATCAGGTCAATTCCAGCCCAGATAAAAAATTCTCTAATCCTGTTATTGTTGTACCTTTGGAAACAGCTTTAAAGAATGGATTGAAAGCAGTGGATATCTCTGGGTCAGAAATCACTTTAGAGACTCCACATCTGTACCTGTATCTAGCTGTTCTCGATGGGCAGCATAGACTAATGGTAGCTCTAGAGCATACAGATGTTGATTTGTCTTTGGAGTTGATTGATTACGATGGTGACCTCATGTCGTTTATTGAAATTTTGAATTCAATGGATAAGAACTGGACTAATGAAGATCGTAAAAAAACCAATTTAGAGACAGGTAAGTCTACAAACAAATTATATACAGAATCTTCTAAAATGCAGCGTGAGTTTGGTGTGTCCCCTAAGTATGCAGACTACCTGTTAACATTTAAGAGGGATGCCACAAAGAAGGCAGATCTAATTGCAGGTAAGGATTCTACTCCATTTAGCGAAGAAAATGCTGGAAGAGGTTATCAGTTATATAAGGCTATCGCTTATAAGTTTAACGATGATAAGAACATAAAGAAGGTGGAATTTATAGATGCAATAGTTTATGTCCATAACCAAAACGGTGATTCAAACAATCAAACGTTCACCCGTGATATGAAATGCTTTATTACTATGATGAGTGATTTGGTCAAAAATGATATTCTCTCTTTATTGAAAGACAAGAATTATGGAAGTCTAAAAACTTCTTTGTTGTCTTATTTTCAAAAATTTCATTCCAAGTATAAAAATGACTTGGAACATATTGAAAAAGAACAGGATCAGAAAATCAGCGAGTTAGATGTTGAAAAAACAATGAGTCCTACTAAGAGTGACAAGATTAAAGCCATTAAGAAAGGTGCTCCAAATGAAATTTTTGAAAACCGAAAAAATATTTGTCTTTATAATCGTTCGAAAAAAATGAAACAAATAGAGAATGACTAATTTCCAACTAAACTTTTCTCTCCATGTGACAGATGGAGGGGATTTTTAATCCATCACAAATTATGATGACACTAGAAGAATTTAAGCAAAAAGGATATGTCTTATGCCTGCCGCAAAAGATATGTTTAGACACAGGATTAATAGGCAAGTTATCATGTAATCTACATTGTAATGCCAACGCACCAACACTGCATCTAATACCTGCCAAGTTATTCTCATCAAGAAAGTGGTTAGCTGTGGATATATTCACAGAAATGTCAAGAAGTAGAAAATGGAGTTTTTAAAGAGATAGTATTATGTCAAAAGTAAGAGACTACAAAGACATAGAAGTTGTGTTCGATTCATTTGATGCAAGTCTAACTATAAAACATCAAACTGGAGATGCCATAATTCCATGTAAGGGAGGAGCTTCTATTGTTCCTCTCCCATGTGGAGGCGGGAAAAGTACAGCTACTTGTGATCTGGTTGCCAAGAGGTGCGATAAGGGAATAGTGATCTTTGTTTCCACACGTGCCGATGCGAATGATATGAAGAAAAGACTGGAAAGTTTGTCTCTCCCTATATTAAAAGACGAAATAGTGACTTTACATCAAGAAGATTCTCACTATAGTAGTTATATAGCTCACCCTGAACAGGTAACAAAGAAAAAGGTTCTGATTGTCCCCAGTGTTCATCTCTATTTGGATTATTTGCCAGCTTTATTCGCTTATGCTAGTGGAAAGATGGTTGATATATCTAAATATACTGGAAACTTAGGAGCATTACTGAAATCCACCGAAGTACGCAAATTCTGTATAATAGACGAACAACCATCCTTTATACAACCGTTTAATGCATTTGAACGGCTTAAGATTCTTGCTTATATGGGTAATTTGGGGACATCATCTAAAGATAGTATCCCTATTGGAACAGGTTTATATTACCATTGTTTGGGAATACAGGAAATGAAGTCTGTGAATAGTACATTCTTAAGAAAAACCAGCGATCATCTATATAGTACTAAGTCAGCCTTGAATACATTTCGGGAAGAAGAGGTGTTGGCTCATATCAACCAAAATTATTCGGCTATATGGAATACAAAAGGGAGGTATTATCCAATATATCACTTTCTAAAAGATTGGGTAGTAAAGGGTATGCAAATGAATGTTATCATATTGGATGCAACAGCGGATGTGCTAAGTGATTATAAGAAAACATTTTTCAAGTTGATCCAGAATTCGGGGAAGATGTACTCGTCACCTATAATCTTTCAAAAATTTCCAATGTCCCTTGAAAGGTGGTTGTTTGAGAAAGATGTAGACGACAATACAATTCGGGACAGAATACAGGATATAGTTGATGAGTTGGCAGATCAGATACAACAGGCTTCTCCGTTACTTATTGTCACATGGAAATACATGGTAGCCAGAGACAGTGATCCAGACAAAGAAGATAAACACCTGAATCTAATGAAAGTGCTTGAAGAAGAACTAAATAAAAAAGGATTGGCTGGAAAATACAGTATCATTTATCGTGGTTCTGGTCAAGACAAGGCTACCAATGCTTTTAGTAATTATGCAGGCATTTCTTTTGTTGGAGAATGGCGAACAGGCAAATCAGGACTATCCTTGATTAACAAAAACTACGGTATCCATTCGACTGAACGAAGAATAAGAACAGCCGGAATGATTCAAGCTATATGTAGACTTCGGATAAGGCAGCATAATGGTGATCCGATTCATGTATTCTATTCCGATGATATAGATTCACAGCTAATGAAAGATGTCTTTGATTATTTCAGGAAGAATAGTGATACGGGGGTAAGCATAAGTGGAATGCCTGTTCTTACGCCAGCGACTAAAAGAACACCTGTATTTCTTAAGAAGGTAAAAATCTTATATGGATATGATTCTAAACTATTGGATGCCATAAAGTATTGTAGAACATATACACTTACAATCAGGTTGAAAGACATTCTTAGACTTATCCCCATGAAAGAAAAGAAAGCTCGCTCGTATAATCCGTTAAAAGACACATTAAAGAAAGAGTATAATATTACCCTCAAAGTGGTACGATAGAGAAAACTCAATAGGTGGGATATTCTCCAACGATCTACATTACTATTATATAAGAGATTAATAACTTGAATCCCACCTTTTATAATAAATAGAATATGACAGATAAAATAACTTTAATAGAAGGACTATTTAGGAATCAGTATGTCTGTATATCAGAACTACTTGATCTAAAGAATAAAATAGAAACTCCTTATGGATATATAAAGGAGGTTACTTTAGATATTCAGAGAAATATGGGTAATAAGAAAAAACAAGATTGGTTAAAGAAGAAATTACCTGTAGTTTTGGTTAATGGTATTTTTGGAAAAAGATTAGATACGGCATTATCAGATTATTCTTTCTATATCTGTATAGACTTAGATTATGATTTCCCTAATGAATTAACGGAAAGAGATTCTGATTGGGTGAAACACACAAGTGATCCCTATGTTAAGATGGCTTTCCATTCACCAAGAGGAGGAATAAAACTGATTATCCAACATGATTCCCTTGATCCGGCTTTTCATAAAGAACTGTATCGTTCAATCAGTGAGTACTTGGGGAATACGCATATAGATTCTAAATGCGATAATTTATCAAGGGCACATTTCATAAGTTATGATCCAAAGGTATATTATAATTCAAGCTCAAAGGTTTTCCATTTTACCCCATCATCTCCAACCAAAGTTACTCCTTATGTGACATCAAAGACTATAAATAGTACAGGTGCAACATTTTGGAAAAATCTCATGTTACCGCCTCCAAAGTTTAAGAGTCCCGATCAGGCTATAAAGAAAGTACAAGAGTTATCAGATAAGTATTTTCCGGTTAGTCCGGGATTTCGGAATTCTAATCTATTCCGGTTTGCTTGTAAATTACATGACTATGGTGTCTCAAAAGATGATGCTCTTATGTATTTGTTGTTACGTTATGTTGAATCTGGTTTTGACGGAATAGAGATTGAAGGGATAATCAATAGTGCATATAAATAAAAATGTAAAGCAAGGAAGATAACTACTTTTTTAGGGTACTTATCTTCCTGTCTTATTTTCGGTTAGCTTACTGTAGTATCAAATTCATAAATCGCAAAGAGATTTCCCATATTATCCTCTTCGAAATGTGAAAAGAAAAATATCACATCACCATCATCTTTATAGAGATTTAATATACATTTTGGTAGAAAACCTCGTTGATGATGGCTCTCCATAGTTTAATCATCGTTATAGCCTTCGTCTGGATCATCACCATCTTCTGGTCTATCTGTGTCCCATTCTGTCCATGGATTTCCTGTATAAACATCTCCATCGTCATCTCTATACATCCCTAAAACTCTTTTTTTCATATTTAATGATTTTGATATTATTATTTTAACAACATTTGAGAGCGCCTACGCATATATATAACCTGAATGACAGAAGGTATTGTCACACGATAGGCAGGACCAGCTACATCAACTAAAGTCCACAAAACAGTCACTAACCATCCTATTGGGCCAGCGAAAACACTTATATATTTAGCTAATCCGGCATTCAAAGCTAATGAAAGTCCTCTGCCTAATAAAGTTTGAGCGACTGCATTTGCAACAATCACAGCCATTTTATATGGAGCAAACCCGCCATTTCTAATAGCCATTTGTAATGCAATTATCATCCCTTGTTTAGTCGGAATCTGAGTTTTTATATTCATCTCATCAACAAGCTTCTGCATATCTTCTACCGTCATCTGTTCTAATGAATCTGTTAATATTTTCTGTAGGAGATATTCTTCTATCATTTCTGTAGAAGCCTCCTTATTGTAATTTACTTTCATCCTATCACAAACTTCAAATAAGATTGTTCGATATGTAACACCAGTTTTTCTTATGCAATTAACGATCGTGTTACCGCCAAATAGCTGAAATTCATTCGCTATATCTTCCCACATACTTGTGAGATGATTGGGATAACATTGGAGGTACGCATTACTTTTTGTCAAAGTTTCCAAATAACGTTTCTTTCCATCTTTGTCTGTAGTTAAGTAATCTACTAGAATTTGTAAGTCTTCATTCTTGCAGAAAGCTAGAAACTCTAAATCTTTGTCTTCTTTCATAATAATTATTCTTCTATATATTCGACTTTATTGCCCATCATATTATAATAAGCAGTTATGCTTCCTTTAGGAATATGTACTTTGCCACCATAGTGAATCATATTATTACCTTCTATTATGGGAGGTGTTGATGACTTAAAATAGAAATCAGCAGCGTCTGGATATTTTTCGAAATATTCGCCTTCAGGTAATCTTAAACGTACATATCTATTATTATCAGACCCAATTTTGATTACTGATTTTGGTATGACGACTTTATTCATTTTATAACAACCACTAATACATCCACTAGGAATCTCCATGAGTCCTTCTGGAAAAATTAATTCTTTTAAATTTATACAATCTTTAAACGTATTATTACCTAATTTCTTCAGCTTTTGAGGTAACTCAATTTGCTCTAATGACATACATCGATAAAAAGTCTTTTCTCCAATTCTTTCAACGCTTTGAGGAAGTCTAATTTTTTTAAGACTCATGCAATCTTCAAATGCAGAAAATACTATGGTTCTCAAATATGGAGAAAATTCGATTGTTTCCAAACTTTTACAGTTTTTGAAAGCTTCCCTATATATACAGGCAGCTCTTAAAGGTAACTTCACTGTTTTTAAAAGAGCCATTCCTTCTAAGGCATTATATGGAATACAACAGTTGTTCTCCGGCTCATTGAATTCTGTTGCAGATTGCAATACATACGCTAAAGCTTTATTTGCTTGATATTCATTAGTAGAAATTTTCTTATCTCTGGACTCATGATCTAATCCTTTCCCGAGTAATCCAAACAAGAAGTTTAAAGCTTCCGTATCAGCTTGCTCTTGCTTTAAGAACTTAGGTGAATAAGTAATATAGGTGTGGGATAAATCTAAATAACTTAAAAATCTGCATTTCTTAATAATGTTTAAATCTGTCTCGTAGAGAAAACCTGTGATGATTAGTGAATCTATTGAATTAAGATTTTTTAATGGCAAAGAAGATAAAATGTTTCCGGGTTCTTCAACTGTAATATTAAAACTGCTTTGGGCATCTTTTTCGATTAGGTTCATTTCGTTCCATAATTCCTGTGAATGATATGCCGTAATAGCATTCTTTGGAACGATCATTTTATATGTAAAATCCCATCCTAAACTATAATTCTCACGATTGACCCAACTGTCTGTTAAATATATATAGCCATTATCGAAGACATTGATTACTTGATCATTTATGTGAGGAGGATTTGGAGATAGAAAAATAATTTTCTCTATTGGACAAGTTTCAAACGCTGAGAAGTATAAGTTTGTTACAGATTGAGGAATTTCTATATCTTTAATGGCACATTTACTAAAAGCATTTTTACCGATTGATATTATTGATTCATTTAATATCACTTTTTTTAATTTCTTGCAATTCGTAAAACAAAAATCTGGTATATGCTTGATTTTCTTCGGTATATTGATAGTCGTGATATGAGAATTAGCAAAAGCGAACGGCACAATAGAGTCTATGCTTACAATATCATTGATATTATATTTATCATTCCACCTATTTAATATTACTAGATTGTCTTTATTAATAAAGATGTAGTTAGGGAAAATTTCTTTTAATGGTAAACAATCTTTTATTAAACAATCAGCCGTTGGTACTACCAATGAATCTACGAATATTTTTTGTTTCAAATTATGTATATACTCATCTTTTATATTATAGAACCCTGTTTGTTCGTAATATTTACTTGTTCTATGCTCTCGACCTATTAACCAGTCTAGCTCTCCTTGACTAATATTTTGAGGTGTGTCTCTGAATTTGCCTAGATTAATTTTTGTCAAATCGTTTTCTAAAATATTAATTTTTTTAAGGTGTATTTTTTCACGATCATTGCTATATGTAATAATCTCACATCCTCGTCTAATATGCAACACATCTAAGACTGGAATATTTGGGGTATTACATTTGTAAGGGTAGAATCCTCTACAAGATAATGGCAACCACAATTCTTTCAGATGAGCTAATACAGGTAAAGTTAATTGATTATAGCTAGTGAATTCTTTTTTATTATCTTTTTCTTTATCATTTGATAGATTTACATCCTTTAAATCCAAGTATTCCAGATTATTCATAGAACCAAGATAGGCAAAATCTTCGTTGTTCATAGTCCCTGAAATTTTTAAACGAGAAATATTTAACACATTTTTTTTCTTAATAATACTTGATAGTTTACCCACCTTTTCGTTTGTTACTGTAGTAATTGTTTGTGCATAAGACAGTGTTGTGACTAAAAGAAAAAAGAGTGCTTGAATCAATTTAGCTATTTTCATAAATTCTCCTCCTATACGCTTATAAGTCTCCGAATTTAGCCGTTTCTTTAGATTAAACGTTAAAAAAGAAGCGTGAGACTTGTTCTGCTCATCAAATACCCGGCATCTGGAAAAGCCTTGTGAAGATGAACGAAGAAACAATACTCTCACGCTATGCATATAATGAAAGCATATAGCAAAGCTATACACGAGCATATACAAAACAGAATGAGCGTCATATTGTCTCTATCCTTTCACTTTGAAATTTTCCAGATTTCGGTATTTCGGATAAAGCAAAAACGCTTACTAATATTCGACTTTTTCTCTAGTCGAATGGTGCAAATATACGTTTTTTTTCAATATGACGCTCTTGTTGGGAGTATTATTTCTTCAAAGGTAAGGAAATAAAGCTTTTAAAACTGGAAAAAAATAAAAAAAAGTTTCATTGCCTTATATTTATAATAAAACCAAATATTTATTCTATTCGTATGCCCTTTTTATCCCTTCTTGTTTTTATTTTTTTTTGCTCGCTTAGAAAAATAGAAGAGCTTTTTCTTTTTGATACGTCAATTGTTGTTTTAAAAAGGAGAGGGGGTATTACTCCCCCGCCCTTAATTGTTTATTTATCGTTTATGAATTGATTTCTAATTCGTTGAACTGTCGAAAGACCAAGACCTTGAAGTTTGGCTACATTCCTTACTGAATAACCTTTCTTCAATAATAGAATGGTCTCTTTATACTCCTCTTTTTTCTTTTCTTCTGTTTTGTTACTCCCAACTTTTCGACCTAATCTTCCTCCTTTGGAGATATAGTTTGCTCTACCGGAATTTAAGCGATATTGAATGTTGCTTCTTTCGATATTAGCCATTTCAGCAAGGACAGTCACCATGATTGAAGCAATCGGATTTACTTTCCCATCCGCTTGCAAAGTATAAAGTCCCAAATTCTGGATATAAACACAAACTTTAGCTTCATGCAGAATCTCCAAGCTTCGTAGCACTTGTAATGTACTTCTCCCTAATCTTGATAATTCTGACAAAAGTAGAAAATTCACAGACTCCCGAACACAATATTCTAAGCATTCTCCTAGAATCTGCCTTTCCTCTATTTTCTTAGTACCTGATATATGCTCTTGGTAGATATTCGAAATTTCTATATCTTGCGATTTAGCATATCTCTTCAAATCTTCTATTTGCCTCACTGTATCTTGTCGATCATTGCCAGACGATACACGGGCATAAATAACTGCTATCTTATTCTTTGTTTCCATATTATTCTTTGATTAAATTGATAACATAAAATGATGTATTCAAAACTCCCTATCAGACTTATTTGAACACAGAATTATTTTGAGTACAAGAACCACTAAAATCCATTGGAGTAGTATGTATAAAATGGAATCCTGTTAGGTTTCATATTCTGATACACTTTACCTCTTAATAGAAATCCAGTTCTATTAAAACTTGGAATCTCTGATAAACCTCAATACCTTATTTTATTGACTGCATCAGATATCCATTTTTCTGATAAAATACTCTATGCCAGAATGAACGAGAATGTAATAATCGTGATTCACTCGACATTGATTTTCCCACGGATTGTAAAATTCTAGATAGAGTGATCTGTATAATTCTGGTAGATGCTTTTTGATCCGTTGTCTTAGCCAACTATAATTAAGTGGTCTACTTCCTTTCATCTTCTGTTCCCATTCGTCAATTGTGATTTCGGAACACATACATTCTAGATACATAATCATTATATATAAGGTAAACATTCCATTTCTATCACTTCCACTAGCTTCTTGGCAACTTCATGAGATGCGTTGTTTCGAGCATCATAGCGTCTGTTGTCATCTGCCTGAACATAAATAATCTCCCGAATCAATCTGAATAGTGATTGTTGTAGAGTGGGGTGATAATTCTTAATACTATCGGCAAATTTCTTATAATCAAAGCACGTATCATTTAATGCTTTTTCCAATTCCATTGCAGCTTTAAACTCTCGACTGTTTTCTAATTGATATCCTTCCATTTTCTTTTGTTATTAAGTTGTTTAAATAGGGAAGAGGATACCACCTTATTATAAGTGATACCCTCTTCGGATCATACAAGCCATATTCATTCTCGATTATTCGATAAACCATGAATATGCTTCATCTTTGTGATTCAATGCTTCTGTTAGCCCCATTGATACTTCTGTTGCATTAACGCTCCGTCCTAAGAATGAGTCTAAGTAGCTATTCTTATTTGCCCCTGTGAGTAAATTATAAAATTTCCACATACTCAACTCACCATTACTCCCAGCGAAGTTGTCATCATGTATATACTGTCTAGCCACATTATTAATTTGACTATCAGTGATAAGTAATCGTGGTAACTTTTTCTGTTGATGTTGTGGTAGATAGTTATATAACCTCATTCTTCCTAGTATTTGGCAGAATTGGTGTTCGCTTAACATTGTATCACCAAGCGACTGCATAAGGTGAATGTGTTTTGCTACATTATATTGACTGAATAAATCCAGTGTGAACTTATACAGATCACTTGAACTTGTTCCTTTTATTTCTTCTTTGTATCCGTCCGTTGATAAACATTGATTGGTACAAGCCAGATTCAGAAATCCAACAGCAATACTAAATTTCTGTGCTGCCATCTTTCCGCTTAGATTATCTCTCGCATAGCTTTTGCAGCCTGTGATGGATAGGTTCAGTTGATTTCCATTTACATCTTGGTGAATGCTTGGAATTTCTATGTTGAAAATCATTCTTTCGTAATACATTGTTTTGTCAGATTCCAATAATTGATCTACTCTTTTATTGATTGCCTCCGGGATTCTTCCCTTAACAATGTGTGAGGTTCTTATATCCGGGGTGTTAATGATTTCCCCATGATAAAAATCTTTAGTTGCTTCATAGACAGATTCTATGAAATTCTGATGTGAGATACAAACCTCATTGTCTTTTGCAAAGGTTGGTATAATACAATCGTTTTTGAGATGCCCTAATGTCACCTCCGTTGTGTTTGCTTCAATGAATGGAGAATGCTTCTTTGGCTGTTCCATAATAAGAACGGCATCCTCTACCTCTTGTTTCCAATCATTAGCTCTTACCATCATCATATTCTGAGATGGTGTTATTAATAAATTAGTTTCCATATTTACTTTTTTTTAAATTGTTTCTTTACTTGATTTCACCTTCTTCTTCAGAAGGATTCTAAATTTTTTTCCGTTTTTGAGCGTACATAATACTACTTCAAAAACAATAATTAAACCTGCTTCGATCTTCTCGAATTTAGTCATAATCATTCTTCTATTTTTAATCCTACGGGATTTGGTTTTGGTTTATTTCTCTTTTTAATGAAAGCTTCTATGCGTTCAAAACCATCTAATAGACTCGCTATTATCCCAATGAATTTTACTATTTCAATAATCATTTTTACTTTTCTCATTGTCATTTTCTCCTTGTTTTTTTAAATTGTTTATATTTTTTATCTATTTTCATATATAAGGCTTTCGAATGAAAATGAAGGGTGATTATTGAGAAGAAAAAAATAAAGAGAGAGTCTTTAGCTCTCTGTTAGAAAAGAATGGTTAGATATGAGAAAATCCCCACTCTCAGCAATATAATCTAATGCTTAGAATGAGGACGGTCTCTCGGTGTGATAAGGTTAATTCTCTTTGCCATTATCCACCGTTTGTGTTATTTATTTCTATATCTATTTGTTCTTTCTCATATATTAGGCTTTGAGGGGATTGGGGGAGTAGATTTAAGTATAATGGTTCATACTCTTTGTCTGAAGCTAAAATTAAAGTGGTTTTATGCTGAGTAATTCTCGCCATCAATGGAATAAAAACTTAACTTCTTGGCAAATGCACTGCTTTTGGAGTTGACACATTCAATGCCGATATGATTAAAGCCATATTTTCGGGATACTTCGGTCAGAAGTCGAAGCAAGTGCGTACCGTTTCCTATCCGTTCTTTGCTAAAACTCAATCGGGCAATGCCATTCGTATTTTGTGAGTGAAACGGGAATTTAAAACTGAACGTTTTCTTTCATATGAGTATTTTGAGCCTTACTATAAGTTAAAGGTTTATAAAAAGCAGCTAATTTAGCGGGGAGTATGATGGGGGAGTAAGATGTTTAGATAAAAGAAAAAGCCCTGAAAATCAGGGCTTTAATTCTATTTCAGTGATCCGCCTGGGGCTCGAACCCAGGACCCCAACATTAAAAGTGTTGTGCTCTACCTGCTGAGCTAGCGAATCAATCCTTTATTGCTGTTAAGCGGGTGCAAAGATAGAGACTTTTTTTTAGAATCCAAACAAAACACAAATAAATTTCGTATATTTGCCAAAGTTTGTGGAGGGGGAAACCTCGGTGGGAAGCCCGATTCAAGCTATTAATGGCTAATTATTAACTATTTATTTATATGGCTGACGATAAAAAAATAATTTTCTCAATGGTGGGGGTAAGCAAGGCTTATCAACCCAATAAGTATGTGCTCAAAGACATTTACCTCTCGTTCTTCTACGGGGCGAAGATTGGTATCATCGGTCTCAACGGATCGGGTAAATCGACCGTACTGAAGATTATTGCCGGTCTGGAGAAATCTTATCAAGGAGAAGTGGTATTCTCGCCCGGCTATTCGGTGGGATACTTGGCGCAAGAACCGCATCTTGATGAATCCAAAACTGTAAAAGAGGTTGTGATGGAAGGTGTACAACCTATTGTCGATGCGCTGGCAGAATACGAAGAGATCAACCTTAAGTTCGGTTTGCCCGAATATTATGAAGATTCTGATAAGATGGATCTGCTCTTTGCCCGCCAGGGAGAGTTGCAAGATATCATTGATGCAACCGATGCTTGGAATCTCGATAGTAAACTGGAGCGAGCCATGGATGCACTCCGTTGCCCACCCGAAGATCAATCGGTGAAGAACCTTTCGGGAGGTGAACGCAGACGTGTAGCCTTGTGTCGTTTGTTGTTACAGAAGCCGGATATCTTGTTGCTTGATGAGCCTACCAACCACCTGGATGCAGAATCAATAGACTGGCTCGAGCAACACTTGCAGCAATATGAAGGTACCGTTATTGCTGTAACGCATGACCGTTACTTCCTCGACCACGTAGCCGGATGGATATTGGAACTTGACCGAGGCGAAGGTATTCCTTGGAAAGGAAACTACTCTAGCTGGCTCGACCAAAAGACCAAACGTATGGAGATGGAAGAGAAAACCGTTAGCAAGCGTCGCAAAACACTCGAGCGTGAGTTGGAATGGGTACGTATGGCTCCTAAGGCTCGTCAAGCGAAGGGTAAGGCTCGTTTGAACTCATATGATAAGCTGATGAACGAAGATGTGAAGGAGAAAGAAGAGAAACTCGAAATCTTTATCCCCAACGGTCCGCGTTTGGGTAATAAGGTGATCGAAGCCAAGCACGTGGCTAAGGCCTATGGCGACAAACTGCTGTTTGACGATCTTAACTTTATGCTTCCGCCCAACGGTATTGTAGGTATTATCGGGCCTAATGGTGCGGGTAAAACGACTCTGTTCCGTCTGATTATGGGATTAGAGAGTGTAGATCGTGGTGAGTTCGAAGTAGGGGAGACCGTAAAGGTGTCTTACGTAGACCAGCAGCACAAAGACATTGATCCTTCGAAAACCGTATATCAAGTGATCTCGGGTGGTACGGAGCTGATTCGCATGGGTGGTCGTGATATCAACGCACGTGCTTATCTGTCGCGCTTCAATTTTGCCGGTGGCGATCAGGAGAAGCTCTGTAGTGCTCTTTCGGGAGGTGAACGTAACCGCTTGCACTTGGCTATGGCATTGAAAGAAGAAGGCAACGTATTGTTGCTCGATGAGCCTACCAATGATATTGACGTAAATACGCTGCGTGCACTCGAAGAGGGTCTTGAGGACTTTGCCGGATGTGCCGTAGTTATTTCGCACGACCGTTGGTTCCTCGACCGTATCTGTACACATATTCTTGCTTTCGAAGGCGATTCGAACGTATTTTATTTTGAAGGCTCTTATTCGGAGTACGAAGAAAATAAATTGAAGCGTTTGGGCAATGAAGAACCAAAGCGCGTACGTTATAGAAAGCTGATGAACGACTAGTATAATCAACAAAATGAAAGAGCATTAAGTGCTTTTTCTTAGAAACAGTAAGCCCCGAAGTCATTTTCGGGGCTTTTATGTTTTGTTCAGTTATAAAATGTTCTTCTCTCTTAAAAAATGAAGCATAAATGTAACATAGTTATAAATATGATTTATTATCTTTGCATTTCAAAACGATTATTGATATTTATTAATTAACAAATTCTATTAACAAACAAAAGGAATTTATGAGAAGACATCTAATTCATTTCCTGCTGGTAACGCTGCTGATGGTATCTTATGCCACCGCAGCTGTAGCCCAGACTACAGTGAAAGGTCAAGTTGTGGATGCAGAAAGTGGTGAGCCATTGATTGGTGCAGCCGCTACTGTTGTTGGTACAAGCCAAGGGGCAGTGACTGATTTGGACGGTAACTTCACTTTGAAAGTTGCTCCAAATGCTACCTTAGTAATCAAGTATCTTGGATACAAAGAATTTAACCTCAAATCCGCAGCTAATTTATAACTGATTCAAATAGCGATTTAATTCACCTAATAGTTCCTACTCGTAGCTTTTCCCCCTGCTTTTCTCCTTGATTTCAGGTTATAGGGCATAGCTTCCCCTTTCCCCAGTTAGCTGAAGGCATAAGTAATCCCACGAAAAGTTGTTTTTACGGACTCCAAAGCAACTTGTATGGTTTGTCGGAATAAATATTGAGTACCCATTGTCTGCCTGTCTTTACCCATTTCGCAGGAACTGTAATGAATCGAAAGATAAATCGTTTGACTCGGCTTACCGGTTCAATATCTTCAAACACGGCTGCAACCTTCTCAATAAGGTAAGCATAAAAGTTTTTAGCCATGGCTGTAAGTAGCAGGAATACTGTATTCTCTTTGAGGAATGAACAGGGAAGATGACTCCACCCGAAATCGTTATTCATCATGTCGAATGTTCTTTCACAGGCTCCACGAGCATTGTAGAAGAGTACAATGTCTTTTTCAGAACTTTCATGGTCATTGGTTAAGATGCACCGATAGGTGTATTCACCATCAAATAGGTCCAATTGGTTGTCCTTACGCTTTTGCCTTTGAATAACAAGTCGGTAGTTTTCTTCTTGCAAAAAGGAAGTAAAAGGTATGGAGGTCACTTCATAATTCTCGAAGTTGATTTCTTCTTTTTTCCAATCTGTGATTTTCGTCATTTCTTCATACAGAGACTGACATTTGCCGGCTCGTATGTAGAACTTGTTGCAGTAGCCATGTGTCATACGGATAATCTCTTCCGAATAAGAACCACAGTCCATCCGGCAACGGTCTATGAATATTCCCCTATCGGCCAAACGACGAAAAGTCCGTTGGAGCGTATCCGCTTGACGAAAACGGACATTTGCGTTTGCGGCCCGATTTTCCACACCAACAATGTTACCACCAATAGTTGCCGTGCCGGGGAAATAACCACGTTTTTTCTTGTAAGAATACTGAGTGTCATACTTTTCTGTGGGAATAAACTGGTGGTCGAAGTCCAAGTTATAAAGCGTGTTTGGCTTGAGTTGTTCTGTTTGAAGGAGCATATCGAGCATCAAACTATTAAGCTGTTCCGCCTTATTGAAAGCATAGCTTGCTCCTTTTTGGGAAGTATAGTGGATATCCAATTCTGCGAGTTCTTTTATGCCTCTCAATAAAGTATCCGGACTGGGGATTTCAGTATCCGGGCGTAATTCAAGATGTTTGCCAAGGTGTTTGCCGATATCTTCGATGTGGTCACCGCCGCAATAGTAGATCCAAAATAGGCTCGAAATAATTTCGCTATATTGGTAACCGGCGTAGGAAGAACGTAATCCTAAAGATTTATCGATCACGGAATTCAGTCCTAAACGAGAAAATTCATCCATTGCGTAAAATATACCCCCAAAAGGAGTGATATTATCTGATTTTATGGCTATTTTTGTTGTCATATGCACAAGTACCTTTATGGTTTGTTTGGTAGCACTAATTTAGGTGAATCTTGTGACATAACCAAACCTTGAGGATGTTATTCATCCTCAAGTGTTTGGATTCTCTGAAAATAATATGACTGCGGATTTAAGGTTTAAGAGAAAAATTACGCAAACAGGTACGGTTAACTTAGGTGTAATCAAATTGGAACTTGATGCTGTGGCATTGGGCGACGTAACGATTACTTCTTCTATCGCGGTGGCACGCAAGACTCCTATTGCGGTATCATCAATCAATCCTGTGTTTATTGAAGAGAAACTGGGCACACAAGAGTTCCCCGAAGTACTGAAATCGACCCCGGGTATCTACGCTACTAAACAAGGTGGTGGATTTGGTGACTCTAAGGTAAACATTCGTGGTTTTAAGTCTGAAAACTCGGCTATGATGATCAACGGTGTACCGATGAATGATATGGAGTGGGGTGGCGTATACTGGTCTAACTGGGCCGGATTGAGCGACGTAACTTTCAGCATGCAGGTGCAACGCGGTTTGGGTGCCTCAAAAGTAGCAGCTCCTTCTGTGGGTGGCTCTATCAATATCGTAACAAACTCTATTGATGTAAATAAAGGTGGTTTCGTATCGTATGCTATGGGTAACGACGGAATGAATAAGATGCTTTTCAAAGTGTCTACCGGTGTAAGCAAATCGGGATGGGCGATGACTCTTTTAGGTGGAAAGACTTGGGGTGATGGCTATATTCAAGGTACTAACTTCGAGGGATACAATTGGTTTATCAATGTAACAAAACGTTTCAACGATAATCATCAACTGTCATTCACCGGTTTCGGTGCTCCCCAATGGCACAACCAACGCAATAGCAAAGATGGTCTTACTATCGAGGGATGGCAAGAGGTAGGCAAACGCTATATGAACGGCGAGAGCGCATACAAATTCAACCCTAGCTATGGCTTTGGTATCAACGGACAACGTAAGACATCAGCTCGCAACGTATATAACAAACCTCAACTTTCGTTGAACCACTTGTGGCAGATCAATGACAAATCTAGCTTGAGTACAGCACTCTACGCTTCGATTGGTCGTGGTTATGGATATAGCGGACAGGGTCTTACAAGTGCCGATCGTAACAACTGGTTTGGTAGCAACAACGGTCAGCTCAATATGGCTTTCCGTAAAGCAGACGGTACGTTTGCATACGATGAAGTCTACGGATTGAACGAACAAAGCGAAAATGGTTCGGCCATGGTGATGTCTAAATCAGTAAACTCGCACAACTGGTACGGTTTACTATCAACCTATACTACAAAGATTGGCGAGAATATCGATCTATATGGTGGTATCGACCTTCGTTATTATAAAGGTATACATACGAACGAAATTATTGACCTTTACGGTGGTGACTTCTTCGTTGACTCAAGCTCAAGAAAGAACGTATTGCTTTCTAATAACTCGGGTGCAGCAGCCGGCAGTGCCTTTGTAAACAAGAAATTGCAGGTAGGTGATGTAGTGTATCGCGATTATGATGGTTATGTAATGTCGGAAGGTGTATTTGGACAAGCTGAGTACAACAAAGACAAAATTAGTGCTTTCGTATCCGGATCGGTATCTAATACTGGCTACTGGCGTTATGACCGTTTCTACTACGATGCTGAGCATGCTAAGTCGGAAACAGTAAACTTCATTGGATGGAATGCCAAGGGTGGAGTAAACTATAACTTGACCGAAAACCACAACGTATTTGCCAACGTAGGCTATATCAGTCGTGCTCCTTTCTTCTCGGGAGGTGCTTTCCTTAATTCGACTGTAAGCAATGCAACCAACCCGGATGCAGTAAACGAAAAGATCTTCTCTTTCGAAGTGGGTTACGGCTATCGTTCTCGTTTCTTAAGTGTAAACTTGAATGCATACCACACTCGTTGGATGGATAAAACAATGGCTCGCTCGAACGATATTACTAATTTCTATGATGGAGATATCAACGCACCCTACAATCCTGCTTTGCTTTCGGCAACTAAGGCTGTTGTAAACATGCAGGGAGTAAGCGCATTGCACCAAGGTATCGAACTCGATTTTCTGGCTCAACCTTTCCGTTGGTTAGATGTAAACGGTATGTTCTCGATTGGTAACTGGCGTTGGGATAGCAACGCAACAGGTAGCTTCAGCGTAGAAGGACAGTTTGTTAATACTGCTGTAATCAAAGATGATGCCGGTAAAGACTTAACTGTACTTGTTAATGCTGCTGCTAATGGTTTACAACCGGGCGAAATGAAATTGAACCTCAAAGGTGTAAAAGTAGGTGGATCGGCTCAAACAACTGCTGCACTGGGTGCAACATTCAAAATCGATAGCTCACTTCGTTTGGGTATTGACTGGACACTGTTCAGCAACAACTACTCTGACTGGGCGTTGACTTCGAACGACTTGGTGATGAATAGCGAAAAAACATTTGTTACTCCATGGCGTATTCCTACTGCAAGCACAATTGACTTGAATGCCAGCTATAAGTTCAATATGGGTAAGATCAAAGCGATGATTTCAGGAAACATCAACAATGTATTCGATCAAGAATATATCACAGATGCGACTGATGGTGCAAACCACGACTGGAAAACAGCTTATGGCGTATTCTACGGATTCGGACGTACTTATAGTGTAAGATTAAAGTGTAATTTCTAAACCAACTAGTAAGTAAATTATGAAGAAAAAACTATTAATGCCTATAGCGGCTTTAGTGCTGTTGGCAGGTTGTGATTATAATGAAGAAAACTTCAAAGGGTTGGAGGAAATGACTCAGCCTACAAATGTTTTCAAGAAAGAGTATACCATGCTCAATGCAGATTATGCTGCTGTGGCTTCGAATAAGGCCAACGTTGCAATCGCAAAGGAAGCAGGTGTTTCGACCGATTTAAAGAATGTGGGTACTAATAATTATTTTACCTCTATTATTACTGCTGAACAGTATTTACCGGCATTTCTTGCTGATAAATACTATACCGCAGATGATGGTGCGGCTGTAAAAGTAACCTTTAACAAAAAGGTATCACTGCCCGAGTACGTGAATCAGCTTAACAAAACGACGATATTTACCTTGGCTGCTACCGATTATCAGGCAGCATGGGGTACGACAAGTTCTTTGAACTTCTTTACTCCTTCTAAGCCGGCTGCTAACTATGTGCCGGGTATCTTGGCTGCCAAAGTGGCAACTCCCGTATCGGGACAGATTGTATGTGCTTCATACAACGTGTCTGATGTGGAACCTGCTGCTATGACAGTTGCTTTCAAAGAAGATTTTGAAACTGGTACAACGGCTAACACTGAGTTGAGTTTGGCTAATTGGACCAACACAACCGTAACCGGTACATCCAAATGGGTGGCAAAATCTTATAGTGGTAATAAATATGCCCAGCAAACAGCATATCAGCATGCTGCCGGCGAATTGGACTCATACCTCATTTCCAAGGAAATATCGGTTGAAAAAGGTATGTTGCTTACATTCGATGCTCTTTATGCTAACTATGTAGCAACTGGTGGCTCTATCACCGTATTGGTGAGCACTAACTTGACAGATCCTACTACCGAAGCGGGTATCAATGCTGCTAAGTGGGATAATCTGACTTCTAAGTTTACCATTCCTACCTCTGCTACCGGCAGTGGTGATATGGTTAATGCAGGCTCTGCCGATTTAGCTTCTTATGTAGGTAAAAAGATTCGCATTGCATTCCGTTATCAAGGTAATGGTACTACGGCAGCTACTACTACGACTCGTATCGACAATGTAGCTATCAGTACTCCGGGAAAGAATAATTACCTGCTAGTTAATACCCTGTATTCGTATAGCGGAACAGCTTGGACTCCTTATACTACTGCCAATGTATTGATGCTTAGCCAAGCCGATTTCAATCTTATGGGTAGCAAATACGATAACTTTAGCTCTACATTCAACGCTGATAATTATCTGCCTGCATTCTTGAAACAGAAGTATCCATTTGCACAAGAAGGCGATGTGAAGGTTCCTGTTTATAAGTTCTACAACTCTACGAGCAAAGAAACTTCGATTCGTGCTGATGAGTATATCTTCACAAGCGGACAATTCGTGAAGAACGATGCTATCGAAACTGTAACCGATCAGTTCGTTCGCTCTGAAGGTGTGTGGAAGTTCGACCCAAGTGTTGTTATAACTTTGTCTACTTCAAAGGCTGATAAAGAAACTTCATTATTTTATCAAACTATTACCGATTGGGTAAAAGTGAATAAGGGAGCACAGTATGTAACAACTTATGGTAATAATGATTATTATTATGGTGGCTCTGCTTATAATAATAACTTCGACTTCCGTCCATCTGCATGGAAGGCTCAGACTCCTAGTGAGTATGGAAATAAGACTGATGCCGATTTGATTAAGTTGATGTTCGAGCGTTTGCCCGAAGCATTCACCCCTGCATTAGAGAAGCTTTACGCTGATGCTAAACCAGTAACCGGTGTTGAGGTAACTTATACAATTAACTTCTCCATCTATGATGGTTCGGCTACTACGCCTTATGTAATCAAGTATCTGGTTGTTGGTGATGCTAAATTCCAATACATCAAAGACTCATTGGTGAAGTTATAATAACAGCAATATAACTCCTTAAGAGTAATAAAGAAGAGACCTACTCGGAACCAAATCCGAGTAGGTCTCTTTCTTTATATATTATCCATTTACTTCCCCACCATATAGGAGATGTTCATGGAGTATTCATATCCTATTCTCTTGTTAGAAGCCTACAACCTCACCCTTATCACCACCGGATTATGATCACTATACACTAACTCGGGCGAGAAATAACTCACTCCTTCAACCTCATTAGAATAAAGTACATAATCGATTCTCAATAGATGTCTAAAGTAGCGATAGGTATACATATAACCATGTCCGCACTCTTTAAAACCATCCTTGAGCTGTTTACCTTTCACGGTATGATAGGTATAAGAGGATGGAAGAGAGTTAAAGTCGCCACACACCAATACAGGATAGGGGCTCTCATCGATGCACTGCTTTACTACATTGGCCTGTATGCTACGTTTTAGAAAGTTATGATATAGTTCATCGAGTAGATGAATACCCGCATACTTCACCTCTTCGTATTTCTCTTCTTCCGGTAGCTGTCTATGCAGTGCCTTCGCTAAGTGCAATTTATTGGCACTGGCTTGGGTTGTTTGCAGGTGGTTGTTGAATAAGCGAAAGGTTTTCCCTTTGATGTCGATGTTGCACCACAGACTGCTATTTCTGCTGTTGGGGTAGGTGATAAGCTCGCGTTCGGCGATGGGGAATTTGCTGAACACAGCCAGTCGAAGCAACGAAAGGCTGTCGGCTGCTTGAGGAATGTAGCTGTATGGCCATTCGCTCATAGCGGCTTTGATACTATCGGCGGTAAAGGTTGAATTGATGCCCAATTCTTGAAAACAGATGATATCGGCTTGTTGGCTTTTTAGGTAGGCAGCAATCTCTTTGCAGGTATGTCCCGAGGTCTCTTTGTTAAAGCTGTTTACGTTGTACGTTACGATGGTGGTTGTTCCTTCGATAGGTTCGGTGTGTGTCGTACCCGGTTGCCAGATACCGTTCAGGTAAAAAGCATTGCCTACTATGGCCAACAAGGGTAACCATACCCAGTAGCGCCAGCGGATAGTCCAGTAGATGGCTGCAGCAAGATTGATGAGCAGTAAAACCGGTAATGCTAACCCCAGAAAGGTAATCAGCATTGAGTTTTCGGGGGTAACGAATATGGCAAAAGCTCCTCCAAGAGCAAAGAGTGCCAAGAGAAGCGTTAGTGCGATAGAGAGATAATAACACAGGCGGGATACGGCTTTCTTTCCCATAATGATTTGCTTTACAGTTAAGGAGGTGATAAATTGGTTTTCGGTTATTTGCTGTTTATCTGTTTGCTTATTCCCTTCGGTTAAGCCATTTCAAAATAACCTCTTTGAGTTGATCGGCTGCGATAGGCTTGGATACGAATTCGTTGCAACCTGCGCTTGCGGCTGCCGACAAGTCACTCGGGTAAGCGTACGCGCTTTGTGCAATGATAGGTACTTCAGTTGATAGTTCACGGATGATCCGTGTTGTTTTCAGTCCATCGAGAATAGGCATACGGATATCCATTAAAATCAGATCGGGGTTCAGTGATTCGAATAAGGTAATGGCTTCCATACCATTCATGGCCCGCTCCAAGCGATAGCGTTTGCCCAGAATGGCCTTTAGCAGGTCATAGTTGCTATCGGTATCTTCGGCTATGAGAATGATGATCTCCTTATTCTCGTTGTTTTTTGGGGGAGTTGGTAACTGCATATTGAAAGGCCACTCAGTTGTTTCGGTATCGGTTTGCATTAGGTTATCAAACTCTTCCGAGTTGAGATCTTCATTACGGGCGGGCAATGTGAACACGAATGTGGTTCCCTTGCCCAGCTCTGTTTGCAGATATATTTCGCCTCCAAGACGTTCGATGATGGTTTTACAGATCGATAGCCCCAGTCCGGTGCCTTGTGCAAAGGTATTTCCTTTGATAAACCGCTCGAACACCTTGTCTACCTTGTCGGGAGCGATACCTATGCCGGTGTCCGACACATGAAAGTAAATCCACCCTCCCAATTTCTTGTAGCCATAGTTTACGCTTCCTTCTTCGGTGAATTTGAAGGCATTCCCGATTAGGTTTGAAATGACCTGAAATACGCGGCTCTTGTCCGTGTCTATGATTAGTTCTTCGTCCGAGGGGTCTAATATCAGTTTTACGTTTGGTGGACACCTGAATAGGTGTGCGTCGTATATTTCCTCGCACAAGCGATTCAGTTTCACCTGAGTGGTGGTGAACTCAACAATCCCCGATTCTATTTTCGACAGGTCGAGTATTTCATTGATGAGCGTAAGCAATCGTTCATTGTTGCTTTCTACAATTTCGTAGTACGTCTGTCGTTCCTGTGCATCTTCGCTTTCGGCTATGATGCGCGAGAACCCGACGATAGCATTGAGCGGTGTGCGTATCTCATGGCTCATATTGGCTAGGAAAGCTGATTTGAGTTTGTCTGATCGTTCGGCTTTCTCTTTTTCAACCATTAGCTCTCGTTTCATTAACTCCAGTTGGGTGATGTCCCATTCGATGTTGATGATCATGGGCGAGAAGTCATTGCTTTCGATCTTTATTTTCCTTTTATCCAGTATTCTGGGCATCCCGTTCTCATCTATCTCTTCGGTTACCTTGTGTAGCTCTTTTCCTGTTCGGGCCACTTCAATGTCTTCCTGCCGTTGGCTTTCGGCTATATCGGGTGGAAAGAAGTCGAAATCACTCTGGCCCATAATATGTTGGTCGCTCATGTGTGGGTTGTGTGCCGTCCGATTATAATACAAATAATGGAAGTCGTTGTTAATATCTTTCACTACAATATCGGCAGGCAAGTGCTGCATGGTGCTATCCATGATGCGGTTGAGCCGTTTTATTTGCGACTCGTAGCGCAGCCTGTCTGATATATCGTGTGAAAAGGCCCAGTAACTCACCACTCCCTCGTCGCTTGTTACATGGTAGATCATTCCTTCGAAGGCTAGTGCATTTTTGTTGTTTTTGAGCGGATGATAGGCAATAAAGGTGCTACTTTCACCCGGCTTAGCGTTTCTGTACCGACGTTTCCAGCTCTCCAGCGTGTTCATATCGCCCACCACTTCATAGATCTTTAGTGATTCGATCTCTACTTTTTCTGAGATGCGGTGGTTGATTCTGAACTGTCGGTTAGCGAATATTATTGTACCGTCTTCTTTGGCTGCAACTATGCTCTCTTTGGCATTGTTGATGGCATGAGTAAGCGTATTGATATCGTTGCGGCGGCGTTGTATGTCGGTCACGTTTTGTATGTAGCCTTCGATGGTAAAACTTCCGTCGGGCATCAATTCGTGTACATAAGCTTTCAAGCGGATATAGTATATCCTCTCGTCGTATTTGATACGATAGTCAAGGCAATCCTCTTTGTCATCGCTATCTTTCTTAGAACTAAGCCATTTAACGAAAGAGGCACGGTCTTCGGCTAATATCAACTTCGTATATTCGTCAAGCATGATGCTACGCACTTCGTTGTCGCAGAAAATACCTGTATGCCCCCAATAATAAAAAAGGTTGTCGTTTGTATTGTATTTCCATTGGCCTATTTGCGCTGCTCTCTGTATCTCGACCAACTCCCTGTTGACTCGTTCCAGTTGTAATTTCACATTGCTGCGTGCGGTAATGTCACGATATTGGCAAAGTACCATACCGTCATAGGGTGTCATGATGCACTTAAAGTAATAAGTCTGATCCTTCAAGTCTAGTCGGAAGTTCCGATTAGCTTTTTCTTGCTTCTCAACAACTTCCCGAAAGATGGGCAGTATCTTCTCCAGTGTACGCTTAGGCATGAAGTCGAATAGGTTCTTTCCTAGAAGCAATTCTTCTTGCAGAAACCACAACTCGCTGTGTGAGTTAATGTCTACACACATGCCATCGGGGCGTACCAAAATGAGCGTATCGGCTACCATCTGCAATATTCGTTGAGAGTTTTGCTCGTTATGTAAAATTCTGTTCATCGCTAAATAGCTTATGTATAATTAAATGCAATGCGACAAAGTTATAAAAAAAAGGTAAATAAGAATTGAATAAGTAAAGAAATATGCATTTTCTTTACGGATATTTATTTCCTTTGTTTGTTCTTTCCTTTGGCAGACTTTATGCCCTCCGGGCTCTTTCCCAAGCACCGTTTCCGTGTCTCTTGCGTAGATAATCAATGGCTTTGAGCACATTGACATTCATAAACAAGAAATAGTAAGGTACAAAAAAAAGTTTGTTTTTTAGTTGATGCGACGATAGATAATAGCCCCACAATCCCGCCAGATAGAACAGAACCTGCATCAGTAGCAACACACTATATAGCGTCACGATGCCCGGCGATGTTTCGACCGAAGTATATAACAATTTCAACAGGATTATGTTGAGTGGAAGCAGTGCAAACATCAGTATAGGAGTGAGTGACCACCGCAAAACACGGTGCGAGATGTATTGAAAACTCAATACTCCATAGCGCATCGGATTGAGCAGTGGCTTGAGTCGCCAGATCGATTGCAAGCCGCCGGCAGCAATACGTACTTTGCGCTTCTGTTCCTCACGCATATCGGCCGATCCGCTTTCGATGGCATACGCATCGCTGCAATAGGCGATGAGATACCCTTTCATGGCGATGCGCAGCGAGAGCACGAAATCGTCGAGCAGTGTGTCGCGTTCCATTTCCTCGAAGAGCTCTCTACGCACGGCAAACAGTTCACCTGCAGCTCCTACAGCGGAGTATAGGCGTGCGTCGAGTGCTTTGAGGGTCGATTCGTACCGCCAATAGAGCCCCTCGCCCCCAGCGGCTGCTCCGTTGCGTGTTTGTAGGGCAATGCGCTTTTCGCCTGCCACACAGCCCACTTTGGGGTTGTCGAAGGCGTGTACGATGCGGCTTACCGCCTCCTTGTTGAGCATCGTGTTGGCATCGGTAAACACCACGAGAGGTGTTTCGATGAGCTTCATACCGCGCGTCATGGCGGCTGTTTTGCCTTGCCGTTCGGGGGCGAAGAGCACTGTGGTCGTTCCTGCCCAGCGCGTGCGCAGGCGTTCGTTGGTATCGTCGGTAGTACCGTCGGTCACCCATACGATGTGTAGTTTCTCGTGCGGATAGTCCAGCGCAAGCGAGTTCTCCATCTTCGCATCAACCACCTCGGCTTCGTTGTAGGCGGTGATGAAGAGGGTGACGTCGGGTCGTTCGCCCTCCGTGGGGGTGGGGTGGGGCTTGGCAAAAGCCTCCTTGACTTTGACCAGTAAGTAGAGCAGTAGGCCGTAACCTATATACGTATAGAATACGATGAAGAGGGCGATCCAGAAGATCAGTTGAAGGGTGAAGTAAGGATGGTTCATGGCGCAGTGCGGTTAGTTGAGTAAGTTCGAGTCTTTATCTTCGTATGTTTCCTTTGGCGTGAATAGTCCGACAAATCCTTTTCCGGCTTTGACAATGCGCACCCACAGACTCTTCAGCAGTGAACCGTCGGCATTGAGCGTAGCGTTTCCGGTCAGCACTCGTACCCGTTTGCCAGTCAGAAACACCAGTCTACCGTATGGCTTCATGTTCAGAGCCAGTGATCCGTCCTCTCCTCGGCGTATGTCCGTGCGGAAGCCGAAGCGTCTGGCCAGTGCAGTGTCGAAGGCGAAGTTCATGCCACGCACGCAGAGTTCGGGACGCTTAACCGCCTGAAGCTTCAGGTGCAGGTCGCGCAAGGTTTCGTACACCCACAACCCCACACGCGAATGATGCTTGTCGGGCATGAAGCTCCACAGTCCGAATGTGCACACTACTCCCTTGCGGCTTAGCTCGCGCACATGCGTGGCGATGTAGTGGGGGGGATATACCGTATCGGCATCGACGCAGAGGTGATATCTTCCCCGTGCATGGTTCAGTCCGCATTGGCGGGCGTGTCCCGGTCCTTTTTGGATTTCGTTGTAGTAGGTTGCTCCCAAGGTTTGCAGCACCTCTTCGGTACGATCGGTCGACTGGTTGTTGACCACCAGAATCTCGATTGGAAAGTCGCATTCGTTGTCGCACAGCGACCACAGACAGCTTAGCAGGTGCTCCTCTTCGTTGTGGGCGATGATAACTACCGAGGCGATGATAGGATTCGGTTGCTGTCCCTGTTGTGCCTGTTGCTCAATCTCCTTCAACTGCTTCAGTTTGCTGCGCACCTCTTCGATGATCGAGGGCGAAACGCTGCCGATAGGCTGCTCATAAACGCGTATGTAATTGGTATACCAACTCATGGATGGTTCTGTTTAGTAGTTAATGATTCGAATAGTCGGGTCCATTGCGGCATCACCCATTCGGGCAGGTAGCGTCGTATGTTCATCCGCGCCCGTTTGCCCATTTGTTGCCTTGCCTCGTCGTTCTCAATCAGGTAGCAGATCGAAGTGGCTAGGTGTTCAGTGTCTCCGTCCGGCACCAGCAGTCCGTCTGCGGTATGCATGATAATGTCGCTGGGTCCGTGCGGGCAGTCAAACGAAATGCAGGGCACGCCGCATGACATGGCTTCCGCCAGCACCAGCCCAAACCCTTCGTAGCGCGAGCTCATTACGTAGAAATCGCTCTCCATGTACTTCTCGTAAATGCGGTTGGTGGGTGGATACAGTGTCACCTGCCTTTTGAGCCCGTACGAGCCGATGCGTTCTTCGAGCATGGCGCGGTCGCTTCCTTCGCCGTAGATAGCGAGCTTCCAGTCGCGATGCTTCTTGGCTACTCGCTTCCACGCTTCGATAAGCAGGTCGTAGCCCTTCTGATTCTCCAATCGGCCTACACTGATAACCTGTTTGTAGGTCTGTGTAGGATCTTTGACTCGTTGCGGAAAATGGGTCAGCATATTGGGTATCACCACTGCCTGCTTCACTTTGCGCCATGCCTGTGCATCGGCACGTGTCAGGGCAACGAAGGCGTCGCACCGCTTGATTCCGCGGTACAATTTCCAATCTGCCACTGTGGCTGCGAACTTCATCAGGGGGTTGTTCCGGTGGATGGCTCTCTTGCCGATAGCTCCTTTGGCCGAGTGGCTTTCGAGCACCCATTTGGCCTCCCCTTTGATGCTGCTGAGGATGCCAATCTCCATGGGCGAGTAGGTAGTGCTTACAATCACATCCGGTTCGATGCGTTGTAACTGCTTCTTCAATGCCCGCTTGAAGCGGCGCAACATTCCTATATAGAGGTAGCTTCGCTTCACGATTCCGTAGCGGTACTGGGTATAGAACTCTATCCCCAGATCGATGTGGCACACCGCCTGTGTCAACGGAAACACAATGGGATGCTGCCCCTGTTCGTAGGTAATCAGCGTTACTCCATAGCCCGGCAGCGAGGCGAGGTAGTTCATCTTTTCAATCAGAATACGCTCTACGCCACCTACGACGGTTAGTGAGCGAAATACATACACTATCTTCATAATCGTTGGCTTTTATCGGGTTGATAACCGGCGGAGTGTCGTTTTTGCGCTCCACGATAGCTGGAGCAGGCGTAGAAAGCCGGTCAGCAGCAGCGTGGCGATACCATACGGCAGCTTACTCCATAACAGATAGATAAGGTTACTTGTTCGATGACGATCGAGCTGCCACACTTCGCCTGCCGTGAGAGGATGGCGAAGCAGTTCGCGTATCTGCCGTGCGCCTGCCGGGGGCACGATCAGCTTGCGCCTATCTACCACGTACGAGGCGGCTTCGAAACTGTACTTCATCAGGTTGGTCACCATGTCGGCGGCGTAGGGTTGGTCTTTGAGTCCCTCGAAGCGTTGCTTGCCGTAGCTGCGTATGTAGACCTGTTCGTCGATCTCGCTCAGCGGAATCTGCTTGCGTGTGCCGTGTTGCGAAAGCGAGTCGGGGCGGATGATGTACGCGTAGGTATATTCGGGCAGTAGAACAAACGAGTCGACCTCGGGAAGGAGGTCGTACAGAAAAACAAAGTCCTCGCCAATGTGCAGGTTTTGGAAGCGTAGCTGCTTGTCGCGCACGAACGAGAGATCGTACAGGATGTTCCAGATGTAGAACCCCAGCACGTGGTGCAGCTCCCCAAAACGCAGTGCCGCCAATTTGCCCGGTTCGTGTGCCGAAAGGTGCGGCAGGGCGAATTCGCGTGTGACCTCACCCGTAGCGACATTAACCTGCCGGTGCGAGCCGATTGCCACCTGTGCACCTTCGTGCTCGATGGAGCGATAGAGCAGCTCGATGCAGTCGGGTGTTATCCGGTCATCACTGTCGAGAAAGAAGAGGTACTTGCCCGTAGCCTGTTCGATGGCGGTGTTGCGTGCCGCTGCCACACCGAGGTTGCGTGGATGTGCCACGATGCGGATGTCCTTGCCCCGTTCGTGGGTACCTTGCAGGGTGCGCACCAAGTCTACTCCAGCGTCCGTTCCGCAGTCGTCGATAAGCAGAAATTCGATCGACCCGAAGGTCTGTGCCAATGCCCCTTGCATGGTTTCTCCGATGTAAGCTTCGGCATTGTAGAGGGGGATGGCGATGGTTACTTCATACCTCATATCTATTGTCTTTGAGCGTTATATCTATTCTATTCGAGCATGTATTTGCTGCTCGTAGCGGCTGTCGGCAGGGTCTTTCACCCGATCTCCTCCGGCGGCTTCGTTCACAAACTTCCGTTCTATCTTCACCTTTCGTTTGGCGTTCATCCGCCACCATTCGTATTCAATGTCCACGTGTCCGGCATCGACCGCCTGATAGCCCGCCTTGAAGAGCTGGTACGATAGCACCGTAGCCGTAGGGCCGAGGGCGATGAGAAAGAGCACCCCCTTCTCCAGTTTCAAGGCTTGTGCCAGTATCTCGTCGTAGCGTTCGAAGGCATTGCGTGGGGGGCAGAGGATGCGGCGGATGCTGCGTGCCCCGTCAAAAAGGTCGTTGCCCACTCCTAGACGGCTTTGCGCTCCTTCGATAATCACCACGTCGCGGTCGTTCCAGATGCTGCGCATATCTTCGAACCATCGGCCCGAATCCTCTTTCGAGGCGAAATCCATGTAAGGCCTCGTCACGAAGGTATTGTAGTACCTCCGTCCCGGTGTCAGGTAGCGATCCCACCACGCGCCGTACAAGAAGAAGTGCGTGCGCCAGAAGCGGCGGCACTTGCGGTTGTAGCGGTACAGATTGGTAAACGTGTCCGAGAGGCACACCAGATGCCCTTCGTCGTGGCTCACGAGCACCTCGCGCAGCATGGCTGCCAGCCGGGGACTGCCCTGCTGAAAGCCGATGGCCTTGTCGGGGCTCGTCAGTAGCAGTTCGCCATCGCCAAAGCGGCTGATCGAGCACCCCTCTTGGGCGATGCGGCGTATCGTTTCATCGATCGATGCCACCTGCGGCACTACGCGTTGACGTTTGCCCAGCACGATGTACCAAAAATTATACCATTCAACGGTCGCATTGTAGCGTACCTTCTGTGCCATTCGGCGGATGATGTCTATCCTCATGGGTGAGTCTGATTTTTAGGGTTTGGAAAACGCACGGTCTATCACCTCCTGCATCTGTTGCTGCCACGACAAGCGTTGCTCGATAGTAGCGCGTATCCGCCCCGGATCGAGATCGATCGAGTGGTAAAAGCGCAACAACCTGCCGATGTCGAGCGGTGTTTCGTCGGGCGGTGCTTTGAGCACGTAGGGCATCTGCTCAAAGTCGCTGTCGGTTTCGGAGTATACGAACGGAATGCCCCGTGCCGCATACTCGCGGTTCTTGAGTGTTTTGATATGCTCGATACCGCTGCGGTGGCGCGCCAGACTGCCGATACCGATGTGCGAGTGCTCGAAGAGCGCATCGAGCGCACTGCCAAACAGCGCTTCCTGAAACACCACGCGTTCCTCCAACCCATGCTCGGCTACCAACTGTTTGTAGCCCTCCACCACCTGCGGCACGCCGTAGCCCACCACGTGCAGATACACCTCTTCGGTGTGCGGAGCCGCGTAATAGTCTATCAAACCCCGGATGGCGCGATCGAATCCGTGCCATGGGTGCATTGTTGCCACGGCAATGAGGTGCACCTCGTTGCCTGCCGGTGCACCGCTCGTTTTCTGCCTGATCTGCCCGAAGTCGATGCCGTTCGAGATGCGTATTGTGGGGCGGTTCCAAATTATCTCGTAGTCCGAGAAGGTCACGATGTAGTCCACATACCGTGCCAATTGCTTGCGAAAGCACTTGTCGACCAGTAAAATGCGCTGATACGGCGCGGGAAGTCCCTTGTATTCGCGGTCGTAGGGGTAGGTGGGTATCTCCATCACGATGCGCGCACCACTCTTGCGGAGCTTACGCAACAGGGCGATGGTCCACGGGTTGGCGTTGTGGTCGTAGCGGATGTAGACGAACCCGATCCGCTCTTCGTTCACGTACCGGGCGATGCAGCCCAGACCCGTACGCTTGCGTATCTTTCCGCCCAGTCCGTTGCCGTAGTCGCACAGCACCTTATCGTCGATCATGCGGCGTTTGTGGTTATGGTCGTCGTCGAGCCAACAGGTGTGTACCTCCATGCCGCACGCTTCGAGCGCGCTTACCTGGTAGCGTATCTTCTTGCTGATGCCGTTAAACTCCTCGAATCCGTGAAAGAGTAAGAACAATGCCTTCATTTCGTTATCTGTTTTGTTTTTTGTCACCGAATTGGTTATAGCTTGTTGCGTCGAAACAGTTTTTTAACTCCGTCTAATAAGTTGTACTCTCCGCTCAACTGCACGTAGATAAACACCACAGCGGCAAATACGGTTCCTTTTATCAGGATGTTTATCAATATATGTGTCTCTTCGAGTACATAGCTTAGGGGTAGCAATACGACTGTACAAAGCATGCTGAGCAGTAGGGGTGAGCCGAGTTGTTTGAGGAAATAACGTTCGCTACGCCCGAATGTGACTCGGTACATCTGCCAGTAGCACTGCCCGAAGTTGATAGTAAACGTAATCACGATGCACCACGCCACCGCCTCGAGCGAGCCGAAGTAAAATACTCCCAGCAGGATACCACTCACGTTGAGTACCGATGAGAACACGCCACAGACGAACAGACTGCGTGTATCACCTGAAGCCTGAAAGATGCTACCTGACGAGGAGAGGATGATTTGCAGCCCCACCGATAACGTGAGAATGCGAAACACCGCCACCGACGGTAACCACTGTGCACCGAAGAGAATAAAGGTAAGCTCTTTGGCGGTAAAGAATAGGCATACGCTGATGGGAAATCCGGCAAACGCTAGCAACCGTACAATGCGCTCGTAGCTAGAAGCAAGGCGTAGGCTATCGTTCTGTAAATCGCTCAGTATCGGGTGCATCACTGGAGTAATAACCTGTGTGATGTTTTGTAACGGAAGCATCATCAGCCGATACGACTTGTCGTAATATCCCAACGAAGACATTCCTAAATATTTGCCAATAAGTAGCTTATCGAGGTTGCGACTGAAATAGTTGATAACGTTGAACAAGAATTGGTAGGCTGAGTAGCCGAATATCTTGCGAATAGCCCGCAATCCCAACGTCGGGTGTAAGGACTGCGGATAGCGCTGGTACGAGATCGCAAACATCAGGATACTCGACAAGATGGGGCTGATGATGAGAGCATATAACCCTGCCCCTAATAGTGCTGCTCCTACTCCTGCTGCTCCTGATACTATCTGGATGATAAAGCTACGCAAGGCGATGAATTTGAATTCCTTGTTCTTGTTGAACAGGGCACTGGGCACAATATTGGCCGAGGCAAAGAATAGGTTCAGTGCCAGCAATTGGCACAATGTGCGTAATATCTCGCTCTTATAATAGGCGGCAATAGGCCACGATGCACCGAAAAACAGCAAGCTAATGCCTATACCTGAGAAGATGGTAAACGAAAAGATGTCCGACAGGTCTTCACGCGTGAGTTCCTTTTGTTGCACGATGGCAGGAGAGATGCCCATGTCAGTAAAGATGCTGAAGAAGTTGATAATGACCGTGGCAATGGCTACGATACCAAAATCATCGGGCGAGAGTAGGCGAGAGAGTACCCCTACCACCACGAGTGAAATCACTATACCCGAATATTTGGCTACGGCCGTGTAAAAAACACCTGATAGAAGTAATTGTTTGGTTGTTTTCATTGCTTCATTGCCCTCGCTTCTTCATAAGCCGCCACATAGGCACGGCTGATCTGTTCTAGTCCGAAATGTTCCTGTGCATAGCGGTAGTTCGCTTCGCCATGCCCTGCAAGGCGTAAGCGGTAGGCATCTTCGATCGCCGTTACGATACTCTTCGTGTTGTCGGGATCGAAAGTAGGGTTACCAGTTTGCCGCAACAATGGGCCTACGTTGCCCGTATCCGGTCCGATCACTACTTTGCCGAAAAGAAATCCCAGAGGTACGTTGCCCGAATTGAGAATCTCTTTGCGCTGAACCATCACTACGTCCGATGCTGCGAGGTAATAAGGCAGACGGTCGTTGCTTACAATATCTTCGTTAGATCCCGCACGGATATGCCACAAGCGTGCAAGAGGAATCAGTGTGTGATAGGCAATCCGAGACATCCACCGCTTGGTTACTTGCTTGTACCATGGTTTGCGGTAGAATGGCAACAGGCGCGGAGCGAGTAGGTATTTGCCCGGTAGGTGTGTGTGCAGCCAGGCGCTCAGCACCATACTTACCTCTTCACGGTTACGGAACTTGCCGAATGCGGTCAGCACGAACTTTGTGCGTCCGATACCAAGCTTTCTGCGCGCCACTTCAGGCGATAGGTCTTGTGGATACGTATCTTCGTAGAGGTGGTGAGGTATGATGCGGTTGCAGCTTTGCGGATGCTCTGCTAGAAACTCATTGTAGCTGTATTCACCCATATGTACTACCACGTCTGCTGCCTGTTCAACCACGTCGTAAGCTGCCTTGATAAACGGGTTGGCATAGTGTGGGCGTAGGTTGTGCCGCGTATATACGATATGTGCCCCTCTATTGCGCCAATACCCGATACGTACGCGTAGCTGCTCTACTACTTCTGGTGCATTGCACGACCATCCAACTAGCTCCTCGGGCCATTGCAGGTGAATAATGTCGTAACTCGCTTGCTCTTCGTTCCAGAAGCGCTCGGTCGAGTAGGTGATATCCACTCCCAGACCAGCTATACCTCTACATAACGTCTCTACAAACAAGTTGTCTGTATCCCCTTCTTTAAATGCAACCAAAACGCGTAGTGGTGTTCTCATTTTTCTTTGTTTTTGGGATTGATATATCAGCTATTCTCTCTCGTTCCCTTCTTACAAAGATACGTTTCTTTTGATAAAACTCAAATAAAGTAACAAATAATTTTAAAGCTTTAGGTTCTTTCCTTTTGCGCTGCATATCATCTCTGGTGCATTGAAACAAACCCATTTGTCGACTAAGGTCGGGTACTGCTTCAATGCTCTTTGCGTTACCGGATTGTTGTTCTGGTAATACTCTTTCGGGCAGGGGTACGAATCACTTCTTTGACTGGTTGGATGGTGGATTGAGCCGTTGGGCTTGTAGGCTTGATGGTACCGTCTATCAATCCGATGGTGGTACTGAGCAGCATCTCATCCGGGTTTCCAAAGGGAAGGAATTTAGTCAGGTTATTCGTTTCGCTGATCGTTTTGGTGGCAGTAAAACTCCCGCCGCGTCCCGACTCTTGGAGGCTATTGTATACCGTACAAACCACCGGATTGAGCGACCACGTGTTTGTGGGGTCTGCAAAACCCTCCGTAGCCACCCCGTTGCATGAAACGTTGCTGCCTACAAGACCCCATCTTTTTAATGGTGACAGTAAGTTGAGCATTACTCCCGATACTCCTGCTGTGGCATTGGAAGAGATGATAAAGCCTTGCGATATATTCAAGTTGCTACCCGATCCGATTAGTTTGGAGTCGAAAGTCAACGACCGATCTTTGCTGGTTAGTTTGTCGTTGTAGGTTAGGTTTCCTAGTGGTGTGCCCAAAGCACTCTGGGGTGCTACCAATGCGCACAATAGTTGGGCACATGCCAGTGAACCGCCTTTGTTATAGCGCAGATCGAGAATGAGTTCGGTAATGCCTGCCGTGGCAAACTCGCGCGAAACAGCTCTTAACTGCTCGTTGTATTTTTGCGGATCGGCCTCTGTGCCGGCAGTGAAGTGACTGTATACAAGATAGCCCACCTTGATACCATTGGCGGTGGTTATCACGCTGTGGTAATGGATCGGATTGTCTTCTACTCCTTGTTCGGCACCGATCTGCGCGGTTCCGCTCTTAACCACCACTCCTATTTGCGCCTCGGTCTCAGGATCTGTCTGGTAGGTATATGTGCCTGTTGTCAGTTTCAAGGCTAAGCCCGTATTCAATAACTTGGGTTCGCTTTTCTTAGTGATAACCTCGTCGTTTACTTCCACAATCCAATCGCCTCGCTTCAGTCCGGCAGCACTGGCGGGTGAGTCGGGCAGTACATACGTAATCAGTGCGTTGTAAGCTGTATCGTTATTGACAACTTGATAAAGATTGTAATCGAATCCGTAGCTAGGTAGGGGTTGCTGATAGATGGTGTCTATATACGAAGCAGCATTATCCTCTTTCGATACGATACTCTTTAGAAAATCTTCGGGTGCTTTAAAAAAGTTCAAGTTTTTATCTTCCGGAATATCCGTGTACCAAAGGTAGTTCTCGCGCATCACGGTGGTGATCCATTGATCCAATTCGGTTTCTGCAGCATACTCCGGCCAGCGGTCTACACCACACGAGGTAAGACTCGATAGGGTGGCAACAAGCGTTGCCGGAATCAGTAGTAGGTTTCTTATTTTCATATCATAGTGAGCTGTTTATGCTGCAAATGTATGAAATACTTCCGTTTTCTACCACAATTATGGTATAAAAATGGCTTTAATGTGTGATTGCTTATTTGCCGGCCAATTGCTATCTTTGCATCAGTTTCAATAGGTATTAGCATGAATATAGCCGCTTTATTATCCGGAGGTGTCGACAGCTCGGTTGTCGTACACCTTCTTTGTGAGCAAGGACTTCGCCCTTCACTCTTTTACATCAAGATCGGTATGGATGGTGCCGAGTACATGGATTGCTCGGCCGAGGAAGACATTGAGCTTTCTACCGCCATTGCCCGTAAGTATGGTTTGCCTTTCGAGGTAGTCGACCTTCACCGCGAGTATTGGGATAGTGTGGCGGCCTACGCCATTGACAAGATTAAGCGCGGATTAACTCCCAACCCCGATGTGATGTGCAACAAGCTGGTGAAGTTTGGCTGCTTCGAAGAACGAGTGGGAAAGGACTTTGACTTCACTGCCACCGGGCATTATGCCACTACAGTGCAGCGCGATGGTAAGACATGGCTTGGAACGGCTCGTGACCCGTTGAAAGATCAGACCGACTTTCTGGCACAGATCGATTACCTGCAAGTCTCAAAACTACTCTTCCCCGTGGGCAACCTGATGAAGCACGAGGTGCGTGATGTAGCTCTAAGAGCCGGTTTGCCCAGTGCTCGTCGCAAAGACAGTCAAGGCATTTGTTTTCTGGGAAAGATCAATTACAATGATTTCGTTCGCCGTTTTCTGGGTGAGTGCGAGGGGGCTATTATCGAACTCGAAACAGGTAAGCGGGTAGGGACGCATCGGGGGTATTGGTTTCATACCATCGGTCAGCGCAAAGGACTCGGATTGAGTGGAGGCCCGTGGTTCGTTATTCGCAAAAATATAGAAGAGAATATTGTTTACGTTTCCCATGGCTACGATGTCGATACACAGTACGGCTACGAGTTCCGCATGCCCGACTTTCATTTCATTACCGAAGATCCTTGGGTCGGACAAGCAGGCGAGGTGGGTGTAACCTTTAAGATTCGCCATACACCCGAGTTTATCAAAGGGAGACTGATTCGCGAGCCTGACGGCTTGCGACTGCTATCGTCCGAGAAACTGCAAGGCATTGCGCCCGGACAGTTTGGTGTGGTGTACGACGAAGGGGCACAGATCTGCATCGGTAGCGGAGAGATTCAGATATAATATTCGGCCAGGTCTACAATGCCAGCTCGCATGGCATATTTCGTAGCTTCGTGCACATTGTTAACCCCTAGTTTACGGAATATGTTCTTTCGGTGGCTGTTGATGGTATGAAAGCTGAGTGTTTTCTCGGCAGCAATCTCCTTGGTCGTTTTGCCAAGAGCAATGGCTTTGAGAATTATTTTCTCGGTGGCAGTAAGCAGATGGTCTTCGGGAATATGAGTAATGCCCGTGTTTGACGAGGTGTTATTGGACAGTAATAGGTTACTGATGTGATTACAAATAAATCGCTCCTTGCGCGATGCACATTGCAGGGCGGTCATGATCTCTTCTTTTGAACTGTCTTTCATCACCACACCAAAAGTGCGGCTGCTAAATAGCACCTGACGTAGGAAGTGCATACTCAGTTCGTCCGAGAACAAGAGCCAGTCGGCCTCTTTGAATCGTTGTTGCAGTACCATCAATTCATCGGCACCGTTAAAATCGAAAAGTGTATAATCAAGAATAACCACTGCCTCAGGGTGCAAGCGAAGCTCCTTTATTAACTCTGCTTTGCTGTCTGCTTCGAGTAGTAACGACACGTCTTTCTGTCTGCCCAGCAGAAACATCATTCCCGCTTTGCTAATATCTTGATTATCTGCAATGATATATTCTCTCATAAGTAATCCGAATAAAAAACTCCGCTGCAAATGTACACTTTTTGTGCGATTTGCAGCGGAGATTCGTTAAGTTATTCGCTTTTAGCTACGAGTAATTTTTTACCAAGAGCGTCCTTTGAATACATCCGACTGGTTCAATGGTACCAGATTGCCATTCAAGGTAAGTGTGTTCGAATTGAAGTTCGGGTTCACCGTTACGGTTGCGTTGTTACCGCCGTTGGTTAACGAGATGAAAACCTGAGCTGAAATACCAATACCTTGTACGCTGAAGTTACAATTCACATTGCCTTTCTTATCGGTTGTCATTTGCATATCCGATGCGGTACCGTCTACGGTTACACCACCAATTCCGTTAGGGCCGGGGTATGCAGTGTTAAAGGCAATCTGTACGGTGGCACGCTGTTCGTTCATCATCACAAAGTTAGTGGTAGTCGATACAAAAGCACTTTGTCCGTTGCGGAAGATTACCTGATCTGCTTCCAGCACAAATTGTTTGTCTTTCAGTGCTTGCACGGCTTGCTGATAAGCAAGTGTGTTGGCTGCATTTTCTTCAGCTTTCATCTTTGCTCTTTCGGCATCTCTTTCTGCTTTACGGATTTCTCTTGATGACTCCTGTGCAACCAACATAGTTGATGCACTTACTAATACTAATGCTACTAATGCAATAAACTTTTTCATAATTCTTTTTTGTTTAGGTTGAATAATGTTGTTCGTTTATTGCAAAACAACGGCTGTTGCATATTGTTCATTGCCTTCGCACAATTTTATATCCGATCGCCGCAATGGTAATGCTCATTAAAGGGCTGATAATGTTGAAAAAGCAGTATGGTAGATAGGTGAGTGTAGGTACACTCAATATCGTGGCTTGTGTCATGCCGCAGGTATTCCAAGGAATGAGTACCGATGTAACGGTAACTGAATCTTCGGTAGTGCGGCTCAACAGTCTACTTTCGTAACCCTTTTTCTCGTAGATGTTACGAAACATATTTCCTGTAAGGATGATACTGATGTATTGATCAGCTGTGGCCAGATTCAGGAAGATACCCGAACAAGCGGTCGATACCACCATGCTTACGGTGTTCTTCATGAAGCGTACAAACACCGAAGTGATGCTACCAAGCATACCGCTTGCTGTCATTGCTCCTCCAAAGCACATGGCGCAGAGAATGAGCCAAACGGTATTCATCATTCCTGCCATGCCGCGCGTAGCGATCAGCTCAGTCAGTGCAGCGTTTTCTGTTTGCAGGTTGGTGCCTCCGTAAAGGGTCATGATGAAGCCTTTAAAGAGAGAGTTTATACCGTGTTCTGCTTGTCCTCCTATTTCGTGTAATAGTTCAGGTTGGAAGATGACTGCACACGCTGCCGCCATGGCAGTAGACAAGAATAAGGTAATAATTGATGGCACACGTCGGGCAATCAGCAGACCCGTTGCTGTCGGTACGATCAGCAGCCAGGGGGTAATGTTGAACTTACCGTCGAGCGAAGCGGCAAATTCGGCAATGTGTGCCGTATCGCCTCCCTCGTGTGTCAATCCTGCAATAGTAAACAGTACCAGAGTGATGATGAGCGAAGGTACCGTGGTAATGAGCATATAGCGGATGTGCTTGAACAGTGGTGTGTCGGTAACCGAAGCGGCGAGTACGGTGGTGTCTGACAAAGGCGATATCTTATCGCCAAAGTAAGCTCCCGAGATGATGGCACCGGCTATCCATCCGTCGGCAAATCCCTGCGCCTTACCGATGCCCATAAGGGCAATGCCAATGGTGGCTATGGTAGTCCAAGAACTGCCAGTCATCAACGATACCAAGGCGCAGATGATGCACGTCGAGGCCAGAAAGAAGCTGGGGTGGATAATTTGTATACCGTAATAAATCAGGGTAGGTACAACGCCACTCACCATCCACGCACCACTAAGCGCACCGATAATAAGCAGAATGATAATAGCCGAAGCCACACCGGTGATGTTGTTGGTAATGGCCAGCTCATAGTCTTTCCACGAAATACGGTAAAAGGCCATGCCGATGAGTACGCAAACCCCGGTTGTGGTTAATAAAGCAATCTGGCTGGCTCCTGTTAGGGCATCGCTACCAAAGGTGCGGATAATGGCAAACAGCAAAATGACCAGTACGACAAGCGGTATCAGCGATACGAGCGGAGAAGGAACTTTCTTCATTTTATTTAATTCATGTTAAGGGGTATCAGGCATCGAGCCCGGTAAATGTTTTGAGGAGATAACCGATCAGGAAACTCACTGCCGCTACGCTGAAGCTCAGTATCGCCATCTCGGTAAATCGTTTGCGAAAGCTCTCACTTCGTGCCACTGCGTAGTAATAATTGAATAAGGCAATGATGAGGAGTGCCATGATCAGCATCACTGCCAATGCCAGCAAGGCATGACCGATCAGGATAAACGGGCTCACGAGTGCGATGACTGTAATGAGGTAGGCAATTCCGGTGTAGACCGCCGCTTTGGTCGGGTGCTTGCTCTTGTCGCCCTCCGACTTGGTTGACAGATATTCGGACGATGCCATAGATAGTGCTGCAGCAATACCGGTGATACTGCCTGTTAGCGCAATGAGTTTGGGATCGCTTAAAGCAAGCGTAAATCCTGCCAATGCACCGGTAAACTCTACCAACGCATCGTTCAATCCCAGTACGACCGAGCCCATGTACTCCAACCGCTCCTCGTTGATGAGTGCGATCAGACTCTTTTCGTGTACCTCTTCCTCGAGCGAGAGGGCCTGCAAGTCGGGGTAATCGGTATAGGTGGCATACTCATTGTGCGCGCTCTCTTCGCTCGATTCCATCAGCTTGATGGCAAAGGTGATACCCAATATACGTGCCAGCCAGTAGAACTTAAAGATGCGAAACCGCTTGGGAGCTACGTCTTGTTGAGTGTATTCTTTCAGCACGGCATAATGCCCCTTCTCTTGATTCGATATCAGGCGCAAGGTTTCGCGGTTTGTCTCGTCCTTTTCGATTGAAGCCAATCGGTCGTAAACGATGCTTTCGGTTATTTCGTTTCGTTGGAAGCGAAGAAACTCTTGGAGAGTCTTTTCTGTCAGATTCATATCACTTTCTTTGGTTTTAGCGTACAAAGGTAACACAAATCTACTAAATTATGTTTTCAGGTGGCACTTTAAGTTGTGCGACGCTTCTTCCACCAATAGCGAAGAAAGAGTAATCCGGTGAACATGAGTGCCAGTGACAAGCCGGTATAAAACACCGAGATAAAGCGGTTGGGCAGCAGGTGAAACTCTCGTACGGTAATGCCCAGTGCAATCATGAAGGTCATGATGATCCATCCCTTGACATCGAAGAAGGAGAACGGACAGCTTTTATCTGTTTTCTGTTCGATGCGGCGTGTATGTTTATCGTACAGTTTCTTAAAGACAAAGAGGAAGAACAACAGAAACACAACAGTAGCCTCTCCCACTTTGAAAAGAAGATCACGGGGACTGTTGAACCAAGTAATGAGCCCGATGCGTAGAATATTGGCTCCTGCCACTAGCCATACAATGCCGGCTGTAAGAAGTAATGTTTGTCTGTTGACTCCGTATTTCATATATATTTTTTGTTATAACAGTTATTCGATATAGAATGTTGTGGATAAGGTATTTCCCTCTTCATCTACTGCCGTGAGGCTATGTTTACCGGGTACCGGCAAAATAGACAGGTTATGAAAATCCTGCGTCTGCATCAGGTAAGTCTGGTCGAGATGCCAGTAAACCGTAGCGTGCGGCTGTGTATGTGCCAGCTCGAAGGTAATCTGTCCGGGTGTTCCGTCGAGTTGCTTGGGAAGACGGATGTGTGCGTTGGCAGGCGGATAGATGAACTGCATCGGCTGTCGGTTATCCTCTCCGCACCCCGGTTTGAAGGGGGGAAGCGGACGATATTCAGGGTGTTGCTGCTTATAATACCACTCCTGCACGGGCGGCAACGTAAACCAGTTACGTTGTAGCGTAGGCTCCGTACGTGCACAGTTTGCGTAGAGTCGGAATTGCTCGTCGACCGATAGGGTTACGGCATGATGGTATGGGCAGGTTTCCGTTTTGAGTCCGACAGGGAGTATGAGCAGCGTATCGGTTTCTTCGCAGAAACGGCTTTTGAGATGACCCGACAGGCGGCAGACTTCAGCATCGACAAATACGCCCGTTGGTCTGTTAAACCAGGCCGAAGCGGGCAAGAGATTGAAGAGGTCGAACAGCACCGGCCCGGCAGTGCGTGCACCGACCAGTCCGGGTTTTCCTTCGCCTGTGGCATTACCTACCCATACCCCTACGGCATAGCGGGGGGTAACACCCACTGCCCATGCATCTCGAAAGCCGTAGCTTGTACCTGTTTTCCAAGCGATAGGTTGCATGGAGGGGATGAGGCGCCAGTCTATTTCATCCGGACGGTTCACTTCGCGCAAGGTCGATAGGGTTTGGTAGGCCGCACCACGGTCTATCTTAACGGATGGCTGATGAATGGTGCTCTCTGCTCCGTTTAACCTATTCTCTCTGCTGCCTTGTTTGAACTCTGTGTGAAGTGTGGTTGCTGCTTGGGGCAGCAAACTGCCTGCGAGCTTACGATATCCCTCTGTTACTTCCCATAAGGTAGCTTCGGCACCTCCCAGAATGAGCGAAAGCCCGTAATGAGCAGCCGGTTTGGTGAGGGTTGTTAGCCCCAACTGTTGCAGGTAGCTGTAAAATTTGGGTACTCCATAGCGTTGCAGCATGATGACCGTCGGGATGTTGAGCGAACGGGCAATGGCCTCCGAAGCCGGTACAGCCCCCTCGAACTGCTGATTAAAGTTCTGTGGTGTAAAGCCATTGATGTTGATCGGTACATCAGGTAGCAGGGTATTGGGCAGCAGCCCCCCTTCGGACAGCATGGCATCGTACAAGAACGGTTTAAGGATGCTACCTGTGCTGCGGGGCGACTGAATGACATCGACCTGATTGCCGGGTAGCTGTTTGTTTAAGTGCGTGTTGCCGCAGTAGGCCAGTACCTCGCCTTTGGGTACATCGACCACCAACACGGCTATGTTGCGGATATCGCTTCGGACAAACTCTCTGTTCCATCGTTCTACTACCGCCTCTACCTGTTGTTGCAATCCCCGGTCGATGGTCGATACATGATACTGCCCGCGTTGCGTCTGGTAATAGCGATCTATCAGATGCGGAGCGGTTTGCGGCAACGGGCGCGGCTCTTGCGGAAGCGGCTCTACCAACGCCAGTTCGTAAGCAGACCGATCAATGGTGCCTTCTTTATATAAGGTAGCCAGTAGTTTGTTGCGCTTTCTTAATAAAGTTTGCCGCCCTTTGCCGGGGTGAATCATGGCAGGTGCATTGGGCAGTACGGCAAGCATGGCCGCCTCTGCCCACGAGAGTTCTTCCGCCGAATGGGCAAAGTATCGCCAGGCAGCTGCATCCAGTCCCACTACATTGCCGCCAAAAGGAGCATGCGATACATATAGGGCAAGTATCTTCTCTTTCGAACATCGGAACTCGAGGCGGGTAGCCCAAAGCATCTCGATCAACTTTTCGCCGAAGCTGCGGTTGGTGTTGCCCCGTGCCAACCGGATGGTTTGCATGGTGAGGGTGCTTCCACCACTCACTACGCGTCCGGCCTTTATGTTTTGTCGTGTCGCCCGGGCTACGGCAAGTAGGTCGACTCCCCAATGCTTGTAAAACCGATGATCTTCGAAGGCAACGAGGCAGGCCTCTACCTTAGCGGGTACGGTATCACGCGGCGGAAAGCGCCACTGTCCATCTGTTGCAATGCGTGCACCCAGCAGTTCGTTGTGCCTGTCGGCTACAACGGTGGCATAGGGTACGCGAAACAGCTGTCTCGGCAAGCAACACAGATAACCCACAAACAGTAGGCATGCAATGCCTGCAACAATCTTCCCCCGCTTACCGGAAGGAAGTACACTTCTCCACTTCATACGCCCGCTTACCTCTCTACTAAGATACGTCCCGCTTTGGTACGTGCCTGTGCATGTACATCGTACATGGCTTCGCACTGCACCGCCGGGCATACAAACTCACCGGCATAGGTGGCCTGTAGCCGGGTGGTGAATGTTTTCGATTCGCCCTCCTTCAAGTCGAAATAGGTCAGTACCCGGTCATCGCGGATATCTTGGTAGCTGTAATTTGCTCCGGCAGCCTGTCCGGCAAGGCGTTCGTTGTAAATTTCCCATCCCGAAGGAACGATCTGCGTGAGTGCCAGGTTCGTATAATCGGTTGTACCGCTGATGTTGGCTACCGTTATGATGGCTTGGAAGTCGGTTCCCTGCTTCATCTTTTCGATACTGACGGGCATTCCGTTGAGATCGGTATAGCGAACATCGAGCCTGAGGTTATCGGCACGGGCGGGCAAGGTGTCGGTAAGCAATTGTGTACGTACAATCAGGTCTACTTTGAGCGCACCGCTTCCTAGCTGCTTAACGGTGACTGTTCCGTTGCGCGGCGAGGTAGCGATGGGAGCAACGAAGAGTGCCTTGGCCGATTTTACCGCCGGTTGTACACGTCCGTTGAGTGTCCATGTAAAGTTGAGTGTGCCCGATAGCGATTCTGCCAATTGCCCCATTGCCAACAGGGAGAAGGCGGTGGATTGTGTACTGAATGCGCTTTCGGCAAGTAGGTTGGTAGAGACTCGCTGCGCTTGTGTCAATGCTTCCTGCTTGCGTTTCATCAGCAGCAAGGTTTCCAGAATCATTGCCTCGTCCCGATCCGACGATCCGTAGATCGTGTTGTGGAGCGAATAGGGTTCAACTGTTGTTTTAGCTTGATAGACCAACTCCTGTGCAGGTTTCATCTTCCCGTTCAGGGCGTAAGCGGCTGCTAATCGCCATTTAGCTTGTGCCGATAGTTGCGGCATCTCTTTCATGCGGTTCATCGCCCCGAGTTCGGGAGCACCTGCCAAAGAAAGTGTATAGAGACGGTAGGCCTGTTGCAAGTCCGATTGCCAGTAACCGGCATCCTGATCGGCTGCAACGGGCTTCCAGTTTTGTGCCGCCATGCGTTGAAAACGCTTCCAACGCTCCAGTACAGGGGCGTTGACTGCATATCCTTTCTCTTGTGCGAGGCTGAGGAACATGCCGGCATACGAGCTGATCCACTCGTTGGCTACGGAATTGCCCGGCCAGTAAACGAACCCTCCGTTGGGCAACTGCCTTGCATAGAGTTCTTTGATGGCATCCTGTACGCCGCTTTGTACGGCTTTGTTCTCTGTCTCGGTCAGTGTTTTAAACTGTGCCAGGTAGAGGAGGGGGATGGCTTTTGAAGTAAGCTGCTCGGTGCAGGCGTGCGGATAGAAGGTAAGGAAGTCCATCCGTCGGCTCAGATCGACCGAGGGCAGACGAGAAACTTCGAGGCGGATGCTGCTTTCGGCTGCCGCACCTTGCAGTGCATACGGAAGTTCGCAACTCTTACCACTCTCCACCCATTTGCTTTCGGCAAAGGTGATAGCAGGGTTGGGGTTACGTACCTCTATTTCGATTTGCTCTTTGGTGGTCTGTCCGCCACCGCTTGCTGTTAATCGGATGGTCTCTTTCCCGGTTTTCGAATGGGTTTTCAGTCGGAAGAAGAGTAACTGATCGCCCGTCTTGGCGAAGCGTACAGTTTTCCGGGCTTCTCCTACAATCTGTGCTTTGCCGGTGGTGGTGAGCGATACGCTAACCTCTTTTACCTGATTCTCCATGGCAAAAACGTTGACGGGGACTAAAATCTCCTCGTTCGTGCTCAATACCCGTGGTAGGGTTGACAGTAGCATGAGGGGCGTGCGCACCGGTGTTGTTTTCTCGGCGTTACCGTATGCACCGTCCTGTCCGGCTACGATCATGGTTCGTACGCTGCCCACATACATCGGTAGGGCGATGCGGTGCGTCTGTGTTTTGCCTTTGCCTAAGGCAAAGGGACCGATGAATTTCACCACGGGCTTGAAGCGGTTGGCCTTCGCATCGGATGGTTTGAGGGCTTCGTCGCCTCCGGTACTGAATAGCGAACTGTAGCTGCCGGTAAAGGCGCCCAGTACACTGTCGAACATATCCCACGTACGGATGCCGAGGGCTTCGCGTGCATAGAAATCATTCCAAGGGTCGGGTGTTTTAAAGTTCGTCAGATCGAGCAGTCCATCGTCTACAATGGCGAGCGTGTAGGTCATCGGTTTGCCGCTCTTTTCGCTTACACTTACGCTGAACTCCTGTTCGGGGCGAAGCACGGCAGGCATATTGATCTGTGGTTCGAGCACCGTTTGCCGGTTGCTCACAAAGACAGGTATTACGCCATACATACGAATCGGCAGGTCGTTGACCGTTTGTGCATGCGGTTGCAGCAGGCTGATGTGCAGGTACACATTGGGAGCCATCTCGGGTGTTACTTTAAACTGATATTTGGTGTCGCCCTTTGGCGAAACTTCGATCCATTCGCGGTGTAGCACTTCCGAACCATTCTCTATCGCTACCAAGGCTCGACCTCCGGCAGCGGCGGGTATAATGGTAGTCACGGTTTCGCCCGGTGCATACTTCTCCTTGTCAATCGAGAAGGCTAGCATGGTGATGCCGCTGGGGTCTGTCTTGCCCGAACGTCCGCGCCAATCGGGCCAGTCTACGTAGATGGTTCCTCCGGTGGCATGTCCGCTTTCGTTGTCTTTGACATAAACAAGGTAACGCCCCCAGTCGGGATAGTTGACCCGGAAGCCAATCTGCGCCTTTCCGCCGTGGGTCGATAGTCTGCCTGTGGCAACGGGGGTATAGGCGGTGCTGTTGATGTAGGTTTCGAACGATTCATCGGCCTTGCTCCACCACCAGTTCCAATCGATGCGGTAAATCTTATATTCCAGATTGCCACGGTCTACCGGACGGCCTTCGGCATTCAGGGTAACTACATCGAACGTATGATTCTTGTCCGTCTCCATGTATCGCCCCTTGGGCTGGTTGAGGTTGATGCCTACGTACGAAGTAAACGGAGAGTAGGGCACTGTCAGGGTACTGATGCTTGCATCGCCTCCGGGTTCAAACACGCGGGTGGTGATGTTGGCACGTAGCATACCCGGCGCATTTGTTGCCTGAGGCAAATCCAATGTAAAGGCTGTGCGCCCGTTGGCATCGAGTGTACCGGTAAACAGGTCCATCTTACCTACGGTGAAGTTGGTGGCAGGGTTATTGAACAGGTAGTGCTGATATCCTTGAAACTGTGTCTCTACTTTGTTCAGCGACATTTCAACGGTGGCTTTCAGGTGAGAGGCAGTAGCTCCCGTCAGCCAGTTGGCCGTAAGGGTGGTTGGCAGCTTCTTTGCTGAGGCTTTGATGATGGCAACCGGCAAGGTGAGGTTTATTTTCAATCGGTTGGGCTTTACGGTCTCTACCCGCAGTGGTTTATGGAAGGTGGTGCCACCTACCTTTATATAAGCGTTCCACAATCCTGTCGGATCGTTGGGCTGCGTGCCTACGTGGAAGGTATAAAGTCCGTTCAACCCGTTGGTCGATAGCTGTTTGGTGTAGAACTGCCCTCTCGGGTTGTATAGCTCCAGTACCACCGGGTGTTTGTCTGGTATTCGTTTCAAGCGATCTTCGAGCATGAACGAAATATGCAGTGTATCGCCCGGCCTCCATACTCCGCGGTCGCCATACACAAAGCCTTTCAGCCCCTTCTGAATATCCTTGCCGCCTACATCGAAACGGCTGACCGACAGCTCTTCGCCATCGGCTACCTTCACATACGCTTTTTGCTTGTCTGCCTCGGCTACGACCATGAAGGGCACTCCCTTGGGGGTGAGTGTGGCAAATCCATTGTCATCACTTTCGGCCTGTGCGATGGGTTGTAACTGGAAGTTGTAAGCGGTTACGGTGGCCTTCTTTACCGGCTGAGTATCGAGCAGGTTGTTCACCGCTACCCAAAGTTTGTTCAGTGAGTTTCGTTTCACGGTCAGCCCCAGGTTCGACGCCAATACATTGCAGGCAGCCGAGCGATCTGATAGCATATAATAGGATGGGTGACACGGATTGTCGCGTTCCTCCCATTGGTATTCGCTCCAGTCGGGCTGTTCGCCTCCGGTATAGTAATAGTAAGCCTGTGGCGTATCCCATTCGGCTTCGCTCTCGGCCGAAGGCAATCCGTCGGATATGTTGGTCAGCACGACCGCATCATCAGGTGCAAAGCTTCGGTTGCTACTGCCACCGCCACACGGGTAGGCCGAATACGCTTGCTTGAACGATAGTACTACCCGGTAGATAGCACCCGGCTCCTGCTTGATGAGCCCTGCCAGATCTATGGAGTAATCTTCCCAACGGCGCACATCCTTGCTTGGGTCGCTGGTTAGTACCAAGCGTTTTTTATACACCAACCGTCCCGAGCGTCGCAGTTCATTGCCCGATTCGAGCGAGTTGGTCTGCATAAACTGTAGTACGTTGCTCTCGAAGATGCGAATCACACTCAGGTCTACTGCATATAGGCTAACGGCACGGAAAGGGATAATCAGGTTTTTAGAATCGGGGATGATGGCTCCCGCCTTCTTTATCTCCACTTGCGGTTTCAGGTTCAGTTCGCTAAAGGCGATGCTATGAGAGTTGCCAAGTGGTTTCTCGTCGAAGTTCTTCACCCCTTGGTGGATGTTCAGTGTTAGTTTGCTCAGTTGGCTGGGTTCAAAGTAGATATTCACTTTATTGTTCTTTACCTCGAAGATATAAGCAGATAGTTCGGGTAGTTCGATCAGCCCCTTTAAGTCTTGCAACATCGAGAGCGGGTCGGAGAATACGACCTCAATTCCGTTCTCGGGCTCATCAATCCGCTGGGCAGATAAGAAACGGAAACTTCCTTGTGCCGGAATGATGATGGACTCGCTTATTTTGCGGTCAATTCCTGCCGGACTACCATCGGCGGTGAGGGTGAGTTCGAGGTCGCTCTTCTGCCGGGCTATTCCCGCTACGGCAAACTCAAACAGACTCGGGCTTGTGGTAGCACTGACCGTGATTTTGGCTCCGTTGCTTGCCGATAGCATTTTGCCTACCTGTTCGCTGTTTGCCTTGTCACTGAAGCGTATGCTGCCTTTGATGATAGTCACGTTTGGGTTTCCCGCTTCGATTTCAATCGGTTGCAGTTGCAAAGCGAAGTTGTTTTCTTGCACCCGAAACGAAAAGTCAAATTCCTTTAGTTCCTTTTCTACCTGTACAAAGTCTCCCAGATGAAACCTTGCTTCGTACATCTCGCCCGGTTTCAACGCTCCCTCTTCGGGCAAAAACTCGATGGTGCTATTGTTGATCCAGTACGCCTTTCCTTTGAGTGAAGGCGAAAAGTCAAACGGATTTTCCTTCAATTCTTGATTGAGGTCTACCGCAGCTTGTTCTTGAGTCAACTCAATCCGAATGGGCGATGACTGTGAGATATTGCCTCCCGTATATGCGTTTACATACGGAGCGAATGCGGCCGATGGAATAACCTCCTTTTGGCTACGGCTACACGATACGATGCCGATCGCCATAGCGAATAGAATGAGAAGATACGTAGTGGGAAAATGGTTGACCTGTTTCATGATAAATAGGTTTTTCGGTAATAATATAGTCGAGCTATTTCACTTTACACAAAGATAATGTATTTATCTAAATAAATGGTTATGTATATCTTCAAAAAGTGACACCCGATTTGATCATTGATGTGCGAATATGGCTCTTTGATTTGATTTTACTGTATCTACAAATTTTTTGGGCAGTGTAGATATGAAACAAAAAGACCACGCAATGAACATAGAGTAGATAGCAGAGTGACTAAAGTTGATAAATGAATAAGTACGACCATTCTGGAAAACGAGAAGACAGGAGCGGAAGAAATGAAAAAAAGAGGTAACGGTGTATGGGTATGGAACTCTTATTATTGATCTAATTATCAGTATATGAGTGCGTTGATGCCATTTGTTCCGTTCTTTCATAGCTTCGCTTTTCGTTGCTCTCGGAATATCTACTTTAACTACCTGTTAAATACGTACTCTTGCATACTAAAAGTACGTACTAGTTGATGGTAAGAGTATATACTCTTGCTACTAGAGGCAATGTATAAGTCAAAATGCGGTTAACAGTGTTTAAAAGGAAGCCTCCTTCTTCTTCCTTTATCTGCGTGTATACGCGCGCGTATATATTATAATGTGTGTTCTCTTTGCTTTCCTTTTTCCCCCTTCCTGAATTATGTTTTATAACACATCTCTCATTCAGTGTATTACAAATTAATTTCCTTTTTATTCAAAATAAAAGGTGTTTAAGTTTGGCTTGTATGGGTAAAAAGCCTACTTTTGCATCCGCTTAGCAAGAGAAGCTAAGCCTTGAAAGATTGACATTCTGTTTAAAAGCTCGCAGAGGCTTTTCTTCCTTTCGCAAGAGAGACGACAAGAGAAGCGCACGGGACGAAAAAGAAAAACAAAAAAAACTTCTCAAAAGTTTTGGTGTTTAAAAATAAAGTCTTACCTTTGCATCCGCTTTTAAAACGAAGCATACTTAAAGAAGCGTTCTTTGAAAGATTTACATAAACAATACAAGTAGTACAAGAGCGAGAGACTTGTCTTTTTAGATAGGAATCTCGGGTAAAATTTTAAAACCGTCAATGATTTGATTCATTACAAATGAAGCAGGGATTTGAATAAACGTCAATAAATTTACAACATCCTAACAGAGCAAGAATTCGATTACTGAGTGTAAATTTAGTAATCAATCAAAAATACTTTTACAATGAAGAGTTTGATCCTGGCTCAGGATGAACGCTAGCTACAGGCTTAACACATGCAAGTCGAGGGGTAGCAGGGTAGCAATACCGCTGACGACCGGCGCACGGGTGAGTAACACGTATCCAACCTACCATTCACACGGGGATAGCCTTTCGAAAGAAAGATTAATACCCGATAGTATAGCGATAAGGCATCTTATTGCTATTAAAGAATTTCGGTGTTTGATGGGGATGCGTTCCATTAGATTGTTGGTGAGGTAACGGCTCACCAAGTCTTCGATGGATAGGGGTTCTGAGAGGAAGGTCCCCCACATTGGAACTGAGACACGGTCCAAACTCCTACGGGAGGCAGCAGTGAGGAATATTGGTCAATGGACGAGAGTCTGAACCA
>NZ_HG726025.1 GCF_000499785.1 Bacteroides neonati
CAAATAGGCATAAGCCTCACCTTTCTTTTTGGGGTCTTCCCAGTCAATTCTTTGCATATATCTACTTTTTTACGTTTGTTAGCTTATCAATCATTTCAGAAGCGTGTTCTAAAACCTTTTCCATACTTATTATTATTTAGAGTTTAATTCTTATCTTTGGACGATGTAAACCGATTTCACTGCGTGTAATGGTATCACGATGCAAATCTACAAACATGTTTTCAATTAAACAAATTATTATGCAAGAAAATGAAAACATTCTTTCAATGAATGAACTTCCACCGCTTAACTTGCGGATAAAAGGGCTTATTGAGCACTATGCAAATGGTAGTGTCAAGAAGTTCAGTGAGATAATACAATTAAGTAGTTCTCAGAAGATTAATAGAATATTCAATATAGACAAGAGAAATGGAGAATTCCCAGAAGCTAGCTCTGATATATTAATCAATATTGCAAACATGTTTTCAGAGGTAGATATGAATTGGCTACTTACTGGTAAAGGATCAATGTTTCGCAATGAGCAAGCACACACTACTCCAGTATCTACTACACAAATCACTCAACCGGCTTTACCTGTTGAAGAATCCTTTATATATAAGATGTATAAAGATAAAGACGAAGAAAATAAAGCTTTGATTAGGGAAAACGGTCACCTCGAGGAGCGTGTCCGTATGCTTGAATCTAAACTATCCGACTGTGCCCATTCAGATGCCTTAAAGGTGCAAGAATTGGTTTTAGAATTACCGGAGACTGCGAGGCCTGCCGCTACAAAACAGCATTTATCGACCTCCGAACCCTCTGCCAGCTATGCTGGAAGCCCATTACAGAAATAATAGACGAGTAAAATAAAACATTAATCACATTTATATGAATTATTTAAGAGTCAAACAAGCCCTTGAATCTATCTATATTATTGAAGATACAATGAATATAGATATACTGGTGAGCCGATATCAATTCCTTGTACCAATATTATCAGAGCTATTATCTATTAAAAATACACCTTCTTTCGAACTCACAATAGCTGATGCTGTAGAAGACTATAGGATGATGTATTATGATAGAACAGTTACAGATACGCAAATAGCCATCGTACTACATCCTGAATATATTGAAAATGGAGAGTTCTATGCCTTGAATATCGTTAGGTGCTTTCACAAATACTGCGATAAGATGGAAAAAGAGCTAAATCAAGCCAAGAGAGAAGCCACAAAGCTTAAAAGGAGGGATGCGGTAATAGAATCAGCCAAAATATGTATATCCGAATTGCATAACAGCAAAATGACTGAATTAATCATCTATATAGCCAATGATTTAGAGCGGTTCGATGTGCATATCACATTTAAGACCGAAGACAGCAGCCATCCCGGTGAAAAAATGAACGAGAAAGTAGCGGAGCGGCTAAAGAACCAGGAAATCGTAAGCGTTGTGAGGAAATAAATCATTTCAAATATACAAGATACATCCTTTAAATGGCGCACGCGCGCTTTTTCATCGCTAAAACATGCATCAAATTCTCTATTATACTGCATATCAGTATCTTATGTATAAGAAGCTGTTCTTATCGGTATTTATTTTACTACATTTTCCTACATAAAACATCGTTTTTCATTACTTAAAATAGGCTTATACACTCAATTTTATATCTAAATACGTAGTTAAAAACGTTAAAAAGTAACCCCTAAAGTAACCCCTAACTATAAACATATAAGAAATATCGCCAAAAAAGTAACCCCTAAACCGTAACCCCAAAGTAACCCCTAAGTTATATTTAACTATATTTTAACGATTTGGCGGACAATTAGGATATTGAAGTCGTATATCTATAATCAAACGCTGCACACCATCTTTTTTTGCTTATTTTCGATCATTTCGGCTTCCTAACAGATATATTCACATAGAAATAATAAACCCCCTCAAATACCTATAAAAAAGGTATTTAAGAGGGTTTCGCTTGCCATTGTATCAGTATTAAAGCAATGCCGGTTTGTTTCTTTGGTAGAATTGTATTATCTTAGTGTAAGAAAGAAGGGAATCCCACAGACGATGTAAAGTTATCCAGTTTCTTTCACTCCATTTTGAAGCTTTTTGCAAAGCAAAAGCAAAGCAATGTAAACACGTCGATTTAAAACCTTATTTTCGTCATATTCTCTGAAACGCTTTATTCATCGGACTTTGCGAAGCTTTTCATAATGTCATAGTTTACACAAGTCGTTCTATCCCCCATAGTAGGCAGGCAAACAAATGTTACATGGAAAACAGGAAAGAGAGTGAAATTTATTGATCGGGAGGGAGGTAGTGGTAAGTAGGAGAGGCACGAGGGATGAAAAAGACTGAATATGATCGGGAAGGAAAGAGGATGCAATCAAAAAAAGATGGTTCATAGCAGTGACCAAGGGTATTGCTATGAACCATCTTGAGTTTTATTTCTTAGCTGTTTTCAGCCCTTCGAAGATTAAACCTTCCAGCTCTTCGGCCAACTCCGGATTATCGGCAACGCATTGTTTTGCAGCATCGCGTCCTTGTCCTAGTTTGGTTTCATTGTAGCTGTACCATGAACCGCTTTTCTTCACGATTCCCATGTCGGCACCCAAGTCAATGATTTCGCCTGCACGAGAGATGCCTTGTCCAAACATGATATCGAACTCGGCTCTACGGAAAGGAGGAGCTACTTTGTTCTTTACCACTTTCACTTTGGTTTGTTTACCGATCACCTCTTCGCCATCTTTGAGTTGTTGAGAACCACGGATGTCGATACGTACCGATGCATAGAACTTAAGTGCATTACCACCGGTTGTGGTTTCGGGGCTTCCGAACATGACACCGATCTTCTCGCGCAATTGGTTGATGAAGATACAGGTAGTACGGGTTTTGCTAACTGTTCCGGTTAGCTTACGCAAAGCCTGAGACATCAATCGTGCTTGCAATCCTACTTTATTGTCACCCATATCTCCTTCGATCTCGGCTTTGGGAGTCAATGCAGCTACAGAGTCTACCACAATGATATCGATAGCCGATGAGCGAATGAGTTGTTCGGCAATCTCTAATGCTTGTTCGCCGTTATCGGGTTGAGAGATGAAGAGGTTGTCTACATCCACTCCCAATTTGGCAGCATAGAAACGGTCGAATGCATGCTCGGCATCAATAAAGGCAGCGATGCCACCTGCTTTTTGCGCTTCGGCAATGGCGTGGATAGCCAGTGTTGTTTTACCCGAAGATTCCGGTCCGTATATTTCTACTATTCGTCCACGCGGATAACCACCTACACCCAATGCGGCGTTCAGGCCGATAGAACCTGTAGGGATTACTTCCATTTGTTCTACCACTTCATCACCCATTTTCATGATAGAACCTTTGCCGAAGCTCTTTTCTATCTTGTCCATGGCAGCCTGTAAGGCCTTTAGTTTTTCGCTTGATGCCATTTTATTATTATCTGTTTCAAAATTAAGTTCGTCTTTCTTGGCCATAACTTTTTAGTTTTAAGAATTCGTGTCTAAAATCTGCGAAGCATGTTCTTTGGTCTTTACCTCTTTGGGCGAGATGATACGTTCGATCACTCCCTCTTCATTGATAAGAAAGGTGGTACGAAGGGTACCCATATAAGCTCGCCCATAGAGTTTCTTTTCGCCCCATACACCGAATTGTTCGACCAATTTCTTGTCCGTATCGGCTATCAGGGTAAAGGGGAGATTGTTTTTCTCGATGAATTTCTGGTGCGACTTTTCGTTGTCAATGCTTACACCGATTACTTCGTACCCGGCTTTGCGTAGCTCTGCATAATTGTCGCGCAGGCTACAGGCTTGTGCTGTACAACCCGATGTGCTGTCTTTGGGATAGAAATACAATACGATTTTCTTTCCTTTGTAACTGCTTAGACGAATCTCTTCGCCTTTCTCGTCGATACCCAATAGTTCGGGTGCTTTGTCTCCTACATTCATCATAAATCTCCTGTTTTTGTTTATAATTCGAGGTCCTTATCTATCTCCTCATGCCAAGGCAAACCTTGCTTGTTGAGTTGTTCCATGAACGGATCGGGATTGAACTCTTCTACATTGTTCACACCCGGACGTTTCCATTCGCCTTTGAAGAACATCAATGCACCGATCATAGCCGGAACACCTGTTGTATAGCTTACACCCTGCATACCTGTTTCTTTGTAGGCTGCTTCGTGGCTACAATTGTTGTATACGTAGTATGTACGTTCTTTGCCATCTTTGAGTCCGCGGATGCGACAACCGATTGAGGTTTCTCCTTCGTAGTTCTCGCCCAAGTCTTGCGGGTTGGGAAGTACTGCTTTGAGGAATTGCAAAGGCACAATCTTCATGCCGTTGTAGTCAATCTCGTCGATGCGTGCCATACCGATGTTCTGAATTACACGAAGGTGGGTCAGGTACTCCTGTCCGAAGGTCATCCAGAAGCGTGCACGCTTAATGGTGGGGAAGTTTTTCACCAACGATTCTAACTCTTCGTGATAAAGCAGGTATGAATCGCGTGGTCCGATGTTCGGATATGTCAGGTCTTTGTGAATCTCGAGTGGTGCGGTAGTTACCCACTTACCATCTTCGAAATACCGACCATTCTGTGTAATCTCGCGGATGTTGATTTCCGGATTAAAGTTCGTGGCAAATGCTTTGTGGTGGTTACCTGCATTGCAGTCTACGATATCCAGGTATTGAATTTCGTCAAAGTAATGTTTGGCTGCATAAGCCGTATAGATTCCGCTTACACCCGGATCGAATCCGCAACCTAAAATAGCGGTTAATCCTGCCTCCTTGAAGCGTTCGTGGTAAGCCCATTGCCAGCTATACTCGAAGTGTGCTTCGTCTTTGGGTTCATAATTGGCTGTATCCAGATAGTTCACTCCTGCTTGCAAACAGGCTTCCATAATGGTAAGATCCTGATAAGGAAGAGCTACGTTGATGACCATTTCAGGTTTGAAGTCATTAAACAGTGCCACCAGTTCCTCTACATTATCTGCATCCACTTTGGCTGTTTTTATATGGGGGTTACCAATAGCTTTAACGATATCATCGCATTTAGACTTGGTACGACTGGCAATCATGATGTCTGTAAATACATCGGCATTTTGTGCCACTTTGTGCGCAACGACGGTACCTACGCCGCCCGCACCGATAATAAGAACTCTACCCATCTGTTAAATTAAAAATTTAGAAAATTAGATATTAAAAACACATTGATGGAACAAATATACGAGATTATTTTCAGATATACATACCCCCCTTCCTGTTTTATTTAGTGTGAAGCAGCCTTCCGTTTTCAAATTCCAACACTGTTCCGTGATAGAACCAGGTTTCGAAGCCATCGTCTTTTTTGAATGCTACCTCAATCGGGTTTCCTAATGCCAACTTGCACTCTTCAATATCCATACCGGGTATGACTTCTCCTTTGCTTATGCGCTTCCAGTTTTCGGCACTTATAGTCGGGTATTTCTTTTCCAGATTGCCAATGCCAAACAGATCTTCAATATAATTTTCGTTCTTTAATATGAAGTCATACTTCAAGTTGACCTCTATCGAAAACAGCCTATCATCGCCGCCTGTCAAGGTCAGTGTAGCCAATGTGCTCGATGGGCTTGTTGTAATATCTTTGATGTGTAAGGTCGTATAGCGCAACAGGGCTATGTGCGACCAAAGCGTTTTGTCCTCGGATGTTATCTTGATTTTGGCAGGAAGCGTCTTTTTCGGATATATAACCAGACCGGTATATTTCTTTTTTAATGCTTCGGTCGAGTTTGCATTCTTATCCGTGAAACTAAAAGCATTCAAAAATAGTTTCATTTTTTTGTCTGCCTGAAAGTCTTTTATATCCATTCCCGAATTGGTTCGCGATAGTGCCACCTCCGTATAGTATGAATGGTTCTTTTCATCTTTGAAGATAATTTTGGCAGGAAAAGCTTTACTGCCCACACCCACGTTTGTTACGGTTACTTTGGAGTATTCGGGAATGGTGACTTCTTTGTAGCCCGTATAACTATTGGCATCATCTACGCGTACATATATGGTGCGGATGTATAAGGTTTTTCCGATGAGTTGTTCCCGTGCCGTGTCTATGTCCTTTAGGTAAACTAATCCACTGATGCTGGCTCTGGGGTCTTTTGTACATATATCGTTTAGCCGCAGGTTCTTTATCTCATGATATAGTTTCTTGCCGTCGCAGCTAAATACAAAGCGTGTACAGTAGTTGGTACCTACGTATAGTTCGTCCACTTTCTCTTCGGTACCTATAAATTCGAATATTTTTTCTTTGAATTGGCTGTTTTCAATCTCTTTCTCATCTTCATACCTACAAAAGATGGGCATAAACATCTCTTTGCCGTCGGGCCTGAACATAAACTTCATTCCGGGAGTCCATTTACAGAGTGGATGCATTGGGAAGTACGTTTCAATAAATAGCTCTTCTTCCGTCATATTGATCGATTGGGATGGAGGAGTTGTTGCAATATATTCTTGTTGGGCATTAGCTATTGTACTGCTCAGAAGCAAAAATATGGTTATTAAAGTTGATATTTTCATACGATTTTGGTTGAATGTAATGGCTTGTCTATAGGGACTATAGATATTTAACGAGGTAAATGTATAAACTTTCTATTATTTTTAATACATTTGTTGCCGATATTTTTAACTTAAAACAAGACTGAGTCATGAAAAAATTATTTCTTTCTATGTGCATTGCCTGCGTTGCATTTGCCATGTCCTCTTGTCGATCGACAAAAGAAGTAGCTTCTTTATCGTCTATTAATGGCGAATGGAATATTATTGAGATCAATGGAACCGATGTTGTTACTGCCAAAGGCCAATCACTTCCTTTCATCGGTTTTGATACGACTACCGGTAAGGTTTACGGTAACAGCGGTTGCAACCGTATGATGGGTTCGTTTGATGTAAACGCCAAGGCAGGTAGTTTGGATTTGGATAAAATTGGCAGTACACGGATGATGTGTCCCGATATGACGTTGGAGCAAAACGTGCTGGGTGCTTTGGCACAAGTAAAAGGATATAAGAAGATGGGTAAGGGACATATCGCTTTGTGCAATGACGCCAAGCGTCCGGTGCTTATCCTTGCCAAGAAGGCTGCCGATGTGCAATTGTCGGCACTGAAAGGCAGTTGGTTGATTGCCGAAGTGAACGGCGAAGCTGTGCCTTGCTGTATGATTAATTCACAATAAATCAGACATAAGAAAAGCTATGAGAGAAAAAGGTAACATGTTTATTATTAGTCGTTTTACGTAGTTTTTGCACTGGCTAAATATTCATAACGAAGCATAGCTACGAGTCTTTTTAGTTACCAAACCGTTAACCGCTCAGTTACCGGATGGACAATAGGTAACTGAAAGCAGAAAAAGAAATTAAAACTGTTTTGTTTTCGCTGATACACAGTATTTTGAATACAAAAGAGCACTTATATAATGGGTAACTTTGCTCATTAAAAATATAAGTGTATGAAAGAAGAAAAATTCAAGGTTTTACTCTACCTAAAAAAGAGCAGTCCCGACAAATTAGGCAAAACCCCAATCATGGGGCGCATCACTTTCGGCGACTCGATGGCTCAGTTTAGCTGCAAGCTATCTTGTACACCAACTTTGTGGAACTCTCGTGAAAGTCGCTTGAATGGCAAGAGCCGTGAGGCAGTAGAAATAAACGAGAAATTAGATAAGTTGCTGCTGTCTATCAATTCGTCGTATGATTCCCTTTTGGAACGCAGACTGCCGTTCAACGCCGAAGATGTAAAAAATTCACTTCAAGGAGGCGTAGCCACTCAAATGACCTTATTAAAACTCTTTGACCGCCACACCGAGGAAAAGAAAGCCCGTGTAGGTATTGATGTTGCCGCAGGTAGTATTTCCACCTATATCTATACGCGTAGAGCAATAGCCGAATTTGTTCAGAAGAAATACAACGCCACCGATATAGCTTTTGGTCAGTTGAACGAACAATTTATTCGTGAGTTTCAGGATTTTGTATTGCAAAATAAAGGCATGGCAATGGATACTACCCGCCATTATCTGGCTCTTTTAAAGAAGATATGTAAAATAGCTTTCAAGGAGGGGCACTCGGAAAAGTTCTATTTCGCTCACTACAAACTTCCCAAACAGAAAGAAAGTACCCCCAAGGCTCTCAGCCGTGAGGATTTTGAGAAGATACGAGACTTGGAAATTCCCGAAAGACGACATTCGCACATTATCACAAAAGATTTATTCCTTTTTGCCTGTTACACTGGGACTTCGTACTCCGATACAGTTTCAATCACACAGGAAAATTTATCAAAAGATGATAACGGTGAACTGTGGCTTAAATACCGCCGCAAGAAGAATGAAATGTTAGCACGTGTCAAACTGCTACCCGAAGCAATTGAGTTGATTGAGAAATACAGCGATAATTTGCGGGTTACGCTATTTCCTCCGCAGATATACAGCACCCTCCGTTCCAACATGAAAGGACTACGAGTGCTCTGTGGGATGACCCAAGACCTTGTCTACCATGCCGGAAGACACTCGTTTGCCTCTCTGGTCACGCTCGAAGAGGGTGTGCCTATTGAAACCATCAGCAAAATGTTGGGACACAGCAATATCCAGACAACTCAAATTTATGCCCGTGTCACTCCAAAAAAGCTATTTGAGGACATGGATAAATACATTGAGGCAACCAAAGATTTAGAATTAGTATTATAAAACAACATCATTATGCGTAGCACATTTAAACAACTCTATTACATCAACCGCAGTAAGGTTAAAGCAGATGGAACAACCGCCGTTCTTTGTCGTATCAGCATCGACGGGAAAAGCACGGTTCTTTCAACAGGTTTCTATTGCAATCCCGATCATTGGAACGGCGACAAAGGGGTACTCAACTCGACCAAAGAAAACAATAAGCTCGACGAGTTTCGCAAACGTATTGCCCAGACCTACGAGGATATATTAAAAGAGCAGGGCGTTGTCAGTGCCGAACTGCTTAAAAACACAGTTGTCGGTGTAAATACTGTTTCAACCTATCTGTTGCAGGCTGGTGAAGTGGAGCGTGAACGATTACGAATACGTTCTGTCGAAATAAAATCGACCTCTACTTATAGAGAATCCAAAACGACTCAACTTAACCTGAGTGATTTTATTGGTTCAAGAGAAATGGAGGACATAGCATTTTCTGATATTACAGAGGAGTTTGGTGAGTCGTTCAAATTCTTTCTGAAAAGGGAGCGGGATTACAGTGCCTCTCATATCAACCACTGTCTTTGTTGGCTGAACAGACTCATTTATATAGCTGTTGACCAAGAGGTATTGAGATTCAACCCGATTGAAGATGTTACCTACGAAAAGAAAAATCCCCCCAAGTTACGCCATATCACCCGAAGTCAGTTGAAACAGATGATGCAAACACCTATGCCCGATAAGTTGCAGGAGCTTGCCCGAAGGATATTTATCTTTTCATCATTTACTGGTCTGGCGTATGTGGATGTGTATAGGCTCTATCCACACCATATAGGGAGAGCGGCTGACGGTAGAAGGTACATTCGTCAGAAGAGGGGTAAAACTAATGTCGAGGCTTTCGTTCCTTTACATCCAATTGCCGAGCAGATACTTTCGCTTTACAACACCACCGATGATACAATGCCGGTATTCCCTCTGCCTATCCGTGATATCCTATGGCATGGGATTAGCAGTACTGGGTTTGCTTTAGGTTTCAAGGAGAATCTCTCCCACCACATGAGCCGCCACTCGTTTGGGACTCTATTGATTTCTTCTGGCATTTCCATCGAAAGCATCAGCAAGATGATGGGGCACACGAATATTACAACTACGCAGGTCTATGCAAAAATTACCGACCAGAAAATATCAAATGATATGGATAAGTTAATGGTACGTAGACAAGCAATGAACGAAATAGATAATAAATAGAAAATAATTATGAGAAAAAATATGATTATGATAAACGACAATGGAACTGTAACAGTACCAAATACAGTACAGATGAGAGATTTTGAGATAGCTCAACTCTTTGGGGTCTTTACACCAACAATAAAGGCGAATATCAAAGCCATTCTAAAATCGGAGGTAGTAACCGTTGACTTGACGGGTGGTGTGACATTGGCTGGCAACCACCTTTTGCCCGATTATTACGGGTTGGATATGATAACCGCTCTTGTGTTTCGGATTCAATCCCCACAAGCAGAATTGTTTCGACAGTGGGTCATAAGAAAGATGGTTGTACCAACAAAAATAATTAGCTCTCAACTATTTATCTCGGTGAATGAAAACGCAAGCAACCGATTGATGAACTGATTAGTTCCATACTTAGGTAGGAATCAACAGCGAGGGAAAAGTGATAAGGCTTTTCCCTCGTTGTTGATTTTAAATAATCTCAGTCAATGGCATTACTTCCATTTCTTGTGATAGGCTGCCATTAACATCTTCTCTACATCCGATACCTTATAGATTGTCTTACCACCCAATTGGATATAGGCAATTTTACCCTCCGTGCGCCAATCTTGAATGGTGCGGCGGCTTACCTTCAATTTTTCTGATAACTCTTTGTCAGTCAAATAGTGTTCACCGCCAAATGGCAGCCGATGGCTCTTTACTAACCGCTCTATACTTGCAGTCATGCGGTCGAGTGCCTTGAAGAAGAAGGCAACTCTCTGATTTTCTTTGTTTACACATTCACTCATTTTACTTTTGGATTTTAGTGGGGTTGATTATTTTTTGAGAGCAACGTCTCGTTCAAACATTTTCTGCACATCAGCGGGGCGGTAAAACATCTTATACCCAATTTTTGAATAAGGCAATGCGCCACTCTCCCGGTAGCCCTGAAGTGTTCGTTTCGAGATGTTCAGTATCTCACACACCTCCTGATTATCGAGCCATTCCTGCATACTCTTGTCACCGCTCTGGCGGCACAAAGTTTCTATTCGCTTGTCGAAGGTTTCAAACCTTGCCATCATTTCCTCAAATGTCGAGGCTTCTACACTAATAATTTCCATGATTTTCTCTGTTTTTTTAGTTGATATTTTCTTTCGCATATATAAAATGCGTGCGTTCTCTGTCAAGTTCCTACAAAGTAATATCATTGTTTTCGGCTTTCAATGGGTTGCAGCTTAACTGTGTATATATGTCTCCACTATGGATAAGTTTGTCTTCACTTTGACCACAAGGAAAAGTGCCGTTTCAAATAAATCTCATACAGGGTGGTTCACCCTGTACATACGCTTTCTGCGATTGTCGCAACTTTGCAGCAGATTTAAAACGACAACAATAATGGAACAGTTAGATAAAGATACTTTTGTGATGTGGATGGAGCGTGTTATGGAACGTTTTGATAGGCAAGAAAGTGCGAAAGTCGAAGAAACTCCATTACGCCCGATGATAGACGGTGTACCTATGCTTGACAATCAAGATGTTTGCCAAATGCTCCATATAAATAAACGCACTCTGCAACGGTATCGGGCAACCAAAACATTACCTTTTGAGATGATGTACAATAGAGCTTGGTACAGAGAAGTAGACGTATTGGAATTTATGAAACTGCACTTCAATGATAATCTCATACGTAAGCGTGAGCAAAAGTCGAAAAGTAAGAAATAGTGTATTTGCTTTTTAATGTTCATAATTATAAATCCTGTACTGTCGTGATGATAGAACAGGATTTTTTGTGATATGAGTATGTGAAAACAGCCCACTGTCCCGTGTTTATAGGGTTCAGTGGACTGTTTTGATTTAGAGTTTGAATCCTTTATTTTGAATGGTGTAGCTTTCTGCTGATTTTTCGAGGTTGTCTGTAAATGACGGTCGCCCGTCTCTTTGGGAGTGTGTGACGGTATTTCCGGCACTCTCTCCCGCATCTTTATGCAGACCATTGGTTTGAGGTAGCGGCTGACTGACGTAGGCAGTTGTTGCCGATGGCTCAATCGAATGGGGCTGCCCATTATTTTGGACTTCATCTTTTTGCTGGGCATCGTTGCCCTGTTCAATGGGCTTTAGCGAAAGTTGGATTTGCCTGTCGAGCGTTGTTAGTTCGACTTTCAAATTTTTGAGTTCCTCCTCTTTTTTCCATACACTGCTTACGAGTTCCTGCAAGACGGGAATATCTTTGGCGATTTTCGCTATCTCTGTTTCGTACTTCTCACTGAGCTTTGGTATCTTTTCCAACGCATTGAGAAAGTTAAGTGAAGCCAATTTCGGATCGGTGGCAATATTACCGTTGTTATAACTGTACTTTATTCGCCCCTCGCCCTCGGCAAAGAATTTATTTTGCGTCAGGTCGAATAGCTCCTTGTCGGATGATTCGGTTTTGACTATCAGATTAAAACCATAGAGCGAGCCGATTATCATATCCTGCCCGTGGGTGCGTGCTTTTTCGCTAATTTCCACGAGTTTTGCTCCGATGGCTTTCGGATCGCTTCCCTCAATACCTTTGAGTTGAATGGGATTGAGTTTGTTACCGTCGGCATCCCATACCACACGAGAGGTGTAGGCTTGCATATCAGCATTGATACGGGAAATCATCTCACTATTACCATCAATGTTGCAAGTAATCTGTTCCAACTTACTCTTTGCTGTGCTTCGACTGCGGTTAAAGGCGTAACGTTCACTTTCTAAAGATGTAATCTTCTTTTCAAGTTTTGCCTTCTCTAATAAGTCGGTATTTCCTGACAAGATAGCTACATATTCCGAAAAGTTCATGCCCGAATTTTCATCCATCGAACCCTCATCAATAGTACGACTCCCCATTCGATTACCCTTTAGTTGTTGGATAAAGAGTTGTTTGTTATGCAGTAGATTGAATTTGTAACCATCTAACGATTTTTCAACGGCATAGATAATTACATCGACCTTGTTATCAGCATATAACTTGGCAATTTCATTGCCCTTTCTGACCGCCCGACCATCCCGTTGGGCAAGGTCAGATGGTCGCCACGGAGTGTCTAAATGATGGACGCAAACCGCTCTTTTTTGGGCATTTACGCCTGTTCCGAGCATCTCAGTTGAGCCAAACAATACACGGATTTTGCCCTCGTTCATCCCCTCAATCAACCCCTTTCGAGCATTCATGTTTTTTGCCTCTTGAATGAAACGAATTTCGTGGGCAGGGATATGGTGATCTTCTACCAACTTGCGTTTAATCTCGCTGTATGGATTCCATTCGCCGGGCTTATACGTACCTAAATCCGAGAAAACGAACTGTGTACCTTTCTGTGCATCGTATTTATGGTAATACTCCGCAATTTTGGCGGCACAATGAGAGGCTTTGTTGTCAATATGGTCGTCGTAGTGCGGACTAATGAGTCGCATATCAAGTGACATCTTACGAGCATAGTCCGTGGCGATAAGCATCTTTGCTTTCTCCTCACTATCTGAGAGTGGTGCTCGTCCTAACACAGTGGCATCACCATCTTGGGCAAACTTCATCAGCTTTTCGATAAACTCTGCCTGCTGGGGAGTGGGTGGAATGTTGTGCATGATTTCTCTCTTGTCGGGACGGTCGATCCCAATCATCTCTGCCGTACGGTAATCTGTAATTTCAGAGTACATCGCTGAAAGTTCGGGCACTTTGATAAAATAGCGGAACCGCTCTTTCTGTACAATCTGATTGGTGACCGAGAACTCGTAATCGGTGGTCTTCTTGGCAAAGATGGCTGCCCATGCATCAAAGGTATTGATATTCTGCCGTTCTAACTCCTTCGGACGTAGATACTTAAAAAGTAGATAGAGTTCGGTCAGTGAGTTGGAAATGGTCGTTCCAGAAAGAAAAGTTGCACCAAGGTCTTTACCTGTACGCTCCTGAATGGTGCGAATAGCAAAGAGCATATTCAAGGCTCTCTGGCTTCCTTCGCTATTTCCAAGCCCTGCCACACGGTCGTGACGGGTGTTAAATAGAAGATTTTTGAATCGGTGCGATTCGTCCAAAAACAAATGGTCAATGCCAAGAGTTTGAAAATCAACCGTATCATCTCTGCGATTATCCATACGAAATTTGATTTCAGAGAGTTTCGTTTCTAAATTTAGCTTACGTTTTTCTACCCCTTTAAGCATCCCGTGAGAGACATTATTTCCCTGCTGACGTAGTACCTCCAAATTCTCTTCCACGCTGTCTAACTCTTTTTGCAGTATTTTGCGTTGTATGTCGTCCGATTGGGGTATCATTCCGAATTGGTCGTGTGTCAAAATAACACAATCCCAATCATTGTTTTTTATATCGTTGAAAATTCGCTCTCTGTTATCAGGTGTAAACTCGTTCTTGCCCGGATAGAGGATTTTAGCATTAGGATAAGCGGTTTTGAAGGTTTGTGCTATCTCATGTACATTGGCTTTGAGTGCTAAAATCATTGGCTTATTTGCAAGTCCAAGACGTTTCATTTCATACGCACCACAGCACATTATCAGCGTTTTACCGGCTCCTACTTCGTGGTCCGCAATCATACCTCCGTTCTGTTTTAGCATCCAGATGGCATCTTTCTGACTGCTGTATAAATCGGGAATACCGAGTGCTTTCAAATCCAAATCGGGAAATGATTGGTGCGAACCATCGTAATTGGGTTTAACGAAACAGTTGAACATCCGATTATAACGGTCGGTTAGTTTATCCTTAAACTCATCGGGACGCTCTGACAACCAATTTACGAAAGCACTGCGTATCTCATCAATCTTGGTATTCGCCATTTGTATCGCCTCACCGTCCCGAACTTTTACCTCTTTTTCACCGATGGTAACATTCTTGGTAATATCGGGCGTGGTATTGAGTAAGGCGTGTTTCATCAAGGCGATGCCGTCATAAGTGCGAAACTCACCCCGGACGGCATACTTCGTCCAGATATTGGCGTTGCCATAATTAGCTTTAACCGAATACTCATCGCCACTTGGCGAATAATGGATATTCACTTCTGTGTCAAAGAGGTGTGATGCAAATTCGGAATAGATACCTGCACTAATCCACCGTTCACCGAACTGAAAATCAAGGTCACAGAAAGGGATGGGTTCGGGAAAAGCATCTTTTAGAGCAAAGAGTGATGCTTCGGAAAGAGTATCTTCGGGATTGGATAGCAGGTAATGTTCTATCTCTTCCGCTTTCTCTATTACATTACCCGCAATAAACTTTTCACCTATTTCGTAACCGTTTATCAGTGGATTGTAGTAGATTATGCCCTTCAAGTCGTGTAATAACTCCGCCTCCTCTTTATCATTCAACAGGGAGGTCATGTAACCGATATTGACCTCTCCGTATTTGTTGAGCGATGCAGAGAGAGCCTCACGAGGTGTCTCGGCAGATGTCACCTCATTGGGGTTGAACGAAACGGGGTGATTGAAAATATCGGCTTTGATTACCTGTTTGTCGATGATACGTTCCAAAAATAGTATCTCACGAAAACCGCTATCCATTCGCAACGTGTCGTTGTTCTTGGGATTATGGAGGTTGCCGTATAGTTTCACAAAGCGGTCGTACAACTCGCTCAGTTGGTGACGAGTAGGTTTATTCTCTACTTTCTGCTCCATCTCCGTATTATAGAGGTGGTGGTAGTTGTCACGGATATCCATGTACAAGAGTAACTTCTGGCGTGTGTCACTTGGCAAATCCAATGGATTGAAAACAGACTCATTGTCATCGTCACGAGAGAGTGTGCCTACTTGCAAGTTGGAGGCGACAAGCGAGCCATCTTTCAAATGCGAACCCATGACACCGTCATACTTTCGAGACTCCATACTCGGCGATGGCTCTTGTTTTGCCATTCGGGGCTGGTCAAAGAGCGAGAGTTGAGCGGTGATAGGTTTAGACGTATGGCTACGTTTGCGGCTCGGTATCCGCTGTTCAACTGCCATACCGAAGAGATCATACAATGTTTGCAGCGGGGCTTCCTGCTTGGGTGGCTCAGCCACAACAGCAGGGGCAACAACCTCTTCTTGTGGCTTTTCTTGTAGTACTACTTTTTGCTTCGGCATATTCCTATTATATAGGTCAATATCCAACCGTGCCGAGAGGTCGGCACGAAGCATCTTTCCCAAATCATTAGCCATACCCGAAACGCCACCACTATGCGTAAAGATGATAGCTGGTTTGCCGTAAGGGTCGGTAGACTCTTTCCATGAGGTATGCACCACACGGGAGAGGTTTTTGAAGTAGCAGTTGAACGTCACACCACTGGGGCGAAGTCGGGTTTTAATAAAATCCTGCTCCATAGGCAAAAGTTCTGTTTTGCTGACGTTCTTTTGTAGTAGTATCAAGTCACTGCCCACATCTGTTCCTGCTTTCTCAGAAAACAGATTGTTAGGTAGGCGTACCACTGAAAGCAGGTTGCTGCTTTTCATCAGCCACTCACGTACCATCTCATTTTGGGGTGAGTTCATTACCCCCTGCGAGGTGATAAAAGCCAAAATGCCCCCATCACGCAATATATCAAGACCTTTGACAAAGAAATAGTTATGCAGCGAACGAGCAGCCAACCGCTTGGGCTGCTCGTTGGTTGCAGAAAACTGTGGGTCAAAAACTGCTACATCTCCAAAGGGTATATTAGAAGATACCACATCAAAAGAAGCAATAAAACGGCTGTCAATCTCTTCAAAACCTTTAATATGTACTTTATTGCCGGGCTGTAATGCGGTGAGCATTTTGCCTGTCAAAAGGTCTTTTTCAAAATTGAAGATTGTGTGTCCGTCGGCGGCAATTGGTTGGAAGGCGTTGGCAAATTCTCCCATTCCTGCCGAGGGGTCAAGGATGCGGGAGGGTGTGATACCGCTATCATGAAGCGATAAAGCGAGCGTTTCAACTACCTCTGACGGCGTGTAAAATGCCGTCAGGATGGAAGATTTCAAACTGCTGAAATAGCGTTTATACTCTTCATCCGAAGAGCTGTTATCCTTAATGAGAGTATGGAGTTCCGCTACCATCGGAAACAACTCCGCATCCGATTTGCTCCATGAGGCGAGGTCGCCGAAGCTCCCTGTCGGATTAAGGATACATTTCAAAGCACCGAAACCAGAGTAAGCCGAGAGTACCTCTCGCTCTACGGTGGTGGCGGTTCTTTGCTCTTTATCAAGTACAAACGCTAACTTTATTGCTTCAATATTTGCTCTTAAATGTGCCTTTTTATTAAAGCCCATTCTCAGCCAACCAAATTACAATCTCACCTGTGAGTTCTGTGTACAACTGCTCGTATTCAGCGGAATAGGCGAAGTCGTCCGAAAGGAGGTACTTAGCGAAAACAGGTTCAACGAATGGTTGCAGCTTGATGGCAAGCTCACGGGCAGAGCTTTGTGGAACCATATCGACAAACTCGTTCCAGATGATGTTAATCAGTGTATCGTGTTTAGAGAAATGCAGGTTCTCGTAAAGCACCTCATTTGCCAGCTCCGATGCTCCATCGTGAGTGTAGCCATTTAGAATGGCATCGCTGTACGCTTCGGCTGCCAATGCTGCACGGTTCTTGATGAATGCTATGTCGGTTGATAGTTCGGGTTGGCTCTCTTTGAGCAGTTCGAGTAAAGAGAGTTCGTAATATGAAAATTGAATTTGAGTCATGTTGAATGAATTTTAATGGTTGATAGTAAGCAAATAGGCACTCGGTGTCCCCACCGAGTGCCCCCACTAAAATCCATAGTAAAAACGGTATGAACCATTTATGACTATTTCATTTAGTGGCAAAGTTAGGGAATTATTTTCGTTTTTTCTTATCGGGGAAAACAAAAACAACTTTAAACTGCTCGTCAAAGACGAGTGAGGCATCGAACGATTTGCCCGCTTTGCTCTGAAAACCTTTGATAACACCTGTCTTACGATTGGTGATTAGCTCGGTAATCTGTGCATCGGACAGTTGTTTACCTGCAATCGTTCTAAAAATGGGTAGTTCACAATTAGGGTTGTTGCATTTGACCACTTTGGGGAAGAAGCTCATCTGACCGCTACCACATTTAGGACAATCCACATTTTGGCAACTACCCGTATAGAGAATTTTAGAGGCTAACAGTTCCGAGGTGATTTGAGTGGCATACACCTCAATCTCTTTACGGAACGTGCTATCTTTCATCTCTCCCGTTTCGATTTTGGCAAGTGCCGCCTCCCACTGCCCGGTCATTTCTACGTCTGCAATCTTCATCTCTTTGACAATGGAATAGATGGCAAGCCCTTTTTCAGTGGGCACGAGTGATTTTTTACTGCGTACCATATACTCACGAGAAAACAACGTTTCGATGATAGAGGCACGGGTGGCAGGTGTGCCGATACCGCACTCTTTTAGTTTGGCTCGTAGTTCTTCATCAACCATATCCTTACCACATGTTTCCATAGAGCCAAGTAATGAGCTTTCAGTATGTAGCGGTTTGGCTTTGGTAAGACTTTCTGCAAGCGAACAACCACCGACGGGTAACGTAAGACCCTTTGTCCAATCTGGGATAAGGGTGTCGGCATCATCTTTTTCGTCCTTTTCGTTCAGTACACCACGCCAGCCAATTTGTTTGATTATAGAGCCTTTGAGTATGAAGCGACTATCGCTACAAACAACGGTGACGGTAGTTACATCTTTAATGCACTTGTCAGAAAAGGCTTCAAGCATACGTGCTACTACCATATTATATATAGTGGTTTCATTCTCACTCAACCCCTTTGGCTTATTCTCTGTGATAAGCAGGGCATGGTGATCGGTTACTTTCTTGTCATCCACCGAGCGAGGGTTTAGTTTGCTCATTCCTTTGGCATATTTGCAAAATGTCGGATGCGAATGCAGCGAGGTGATAAGTTGTGGTATTTCTGCAAATACATCTTCCGAAATGTAACGGCTTCCTGTTCTTGGGTAGGTCAAAACGCCTATTTCATAGAGCTTTTGAGCAATATTTAGAGTGTTGTCTGCCGAGAAACCATGCTTACTATTCGCCTCTTTTTGCAGGGTGGTCAGATCATAAAGCAATGGTGACTCTTGTGCTGTCTCTTTGCGTTCTACATTTTCCACTGTAGCATTTTCACTCGCTTTTACTCGTTGGTAGACCTGTTCCGCTTTCGCTTTGTCGAACCATTTATCTACGGAAAACAGCTGGGTGATACGAGTGTTTTCACAAAGAGAGAGGCTCATTTGCCAAAACTTTTGTGGTATAAAGTTCTTATTCTCCAAGTATCGGGAGCAAACCATACAGAGTGTAGGCGTCTGTACTCGTCCCAGCGAGTATGTCCCACGCCCTGCGGCGATGGTTACAGCCTGAGTTGCATTCAGCCCCACAAGCCAGTCAGCCTCACTTCTGGCACGGGCAGCATAGTAGAGGTTATCATACTCTGCTCCACATTTGAGTTTGTCAAGCCCTTCACGGATAGCTCTGTCGGTGAGGCTCGAAATCCAAAGCCTATCAAAAGGCTTTGCAGTACCCAAAAATTCGTAGATGTAACGAAAAATCAATTCCCCCTCTCTTCCAGCATCAGTGCTAACGATTATCCGGTCGCAACTATCAAACAGTTTCTTAATGATTTTGAGTTGTGTCACTGCACCACTGTCGGGCTTATATCCTTTATCACTCTTCACTTGACGAGGGATAATCTGAAACACCGGAGGCAGGATCGGTAAATTATCACGCTGGAAACCTTTGATTCCATAGGCATCGGGCATTGCCAGTGTTACGAGGTGTCCGAACGCCCATGTTACGGCGTAACCGTTTCCTTCGATGTAGCCCTCTTTTTTATCTGTTGCCCCGACTATGGCTGCTATACTGCGTGCCACGCTCGGTTTTTCTGCTATTATTACTTTCATACTCTTTTACTTTTATGGATTTTAGTGGATTTGAGAGCTTTTACTCTCCATTTGTTGAATTATTTTCCGGTCGTAATAGATGTGATAGCCATCTATATAATATCGCTCGTTCTCCTTCTCAACGGCTTTCCAGTTGGTTTTCCGCCAGAGAATAATAAAGCCAATCACGATGATTGAAAGGAGCATTGCAATTACCATTATCGGCGTATACCTTTTCCTTTTTTCTGTGCCTCTTCTACCTGTTTTTGCTCTTGCTTTTCGGTAGGCTGAACCTGTCCCTGTTGCAATGGCTCTTTCACATTCTTGGTAGCCTCGTTGGTTTTCCCCTCCGAATTGACAGCTACCTGTGTTTTAGAGGCATTATCGGGGGTAATTTCTTTGGCTTTGGACTTGTCGGGGTTCCATTTGAGAAAGTCAAACTTGTTCTTCTCATAGTTCGGTTTGACGTAAGCATTAAACGGCTTGCCCTCTTTGTCAAGTAACCCAGTCATGTAGACTGCTGCTCCCGATTTTAGGCGGGCTTGCTCTTCGGGGGATACCTCTCTACCGAGCAACTTTTCGGGTACTCGAAGTTCTTTGTTGCCACTCTGCTGCTGTGGTGCTTGTGTCTGCTCTTTCCGTTCCGTCTGCTTGGGCTGGTTATGAAATTGAAACTCAATGCCTCGCTTATCAGCATTCATCTGAATGGTGGCGTTGAAACTCTTACCATTTTTTGCAGTCATGCCTTCCAGATAAATTCCTTTTCCCTCTGCAAGTGCTTTTTTCTGCTCATCACCAAGAGTTACTCCCTTAATCTCGTTTGGAACTCGAATCTTATCGGCACTCAGTGCAACCAAATCATTGGTGAGTTTATCCACACTCACAAAAGCAATAATCGGATTAGGTACATTTGGAATTTTAAGCTCCACCAAACGCCCCAAATTGCCCGTTTCAAGAAGTGCCTTTTTATCGGCATCCGTAAATGTGTTACCGTAAAATGCTTTCTCTAATTGGGGCTGTTTCTGCATGGCATGAATGGCGGGAACAATACGCCCGTCAGGAGTCTCTTTGAGCGAGAGGCGTACATCGGTACGAAGCGTTGCGTCACCCACTTTAAGGGTAATGGGGACAAGTCCCGGACTCTTTCGGAAGTTGAGCATGGCATCCAACGCTCCGGTTTTTTCCAGACTTTCACGGGTGACGCCCATCTGCTCGAACTGTGCCCAATCCACACGGTCAGCATCAATGGGCTTATAGCCCTGCTTCTCGTGAATACCGAACTCGGAAAGATCGACACGCACCGAGTCCAACATCTCCTTGTTGGATTGCTTGTCGGGTTCTTTAAGCATCTCGCCAATAACGGTGGCGTTGCTCTCCACATTCTCGGCAGATACTTTGAAGAAGTTGAAATGCGTGGGGTCTTTGTACTGACGTAGGAAGTTGGAGAAGAAGTTTTCAAGCACGTTGCTGTGCTTATCAATTTTCATAAACTCCTTTTCATGCTCTTTTTTGGGTGGAACGGTTTTGAGTTTCCCCTTATCGTCCATCCCTGCGACAACTTTCAAGGAGTTCTCGTCCTTAGTTTTGACCAACAGAACATCTTGGTCTTTGACTTTTTCGTCCATAGATTCATTGATTTTAATAGCATCAACATTAATGCTCGGACAAAGCTAAAGTAAAGATTTTGAGTATTTTTACACCGAAAGCTAACTGCGTACATTTGTCTCCGGCATGGATACATTTGTCCATGCAGATGAAATCAGATGATTAAAATTTGATAGTTTTGAGGGTGTACTTTATTATAATAATCGTGGCTTTTCACATAATCTTTTCAAGGTACAAAAAACGTTATGAATAATTTGGTAGTTACAAATAATGTTCGTAACTTTGCGAACAGAAATAAGAAAAGATGAAAAAGGATAGAGGTTATACGGTAGATAATGAGCAATTAGCTCGTTTTGCGAAGGCGTTGGGACATCCTGCACGCATTACTATAATGGAATTTTTAGCAAGTCAGGATAGTTGTTTCTTTGGTGATATTCATGATGAGTTGCCAATTGCTAAAGCGACTGTATCTCAACATCTAAAAGAGTTGAAAGATGCAGGGTTGATACAGGGTGAAATCGAACCACCAAAGGTGCGTTACTGTGTGAATAAAGAAAATTGGGCATTGGCAAAATCTCTATTTTCTAAATTGTTTGCTCATTCAATGTGCGAAAAAGTATGCTGCGAATAGTCGCATATTTTTTTGATTATATTGTTCGTAGTTTTGCGATTTACTAACATTAAAAATAGAACAAAAATGGAAATTAAAGTATTGGGAACAGGTTGCCCGAACTGTAAGACACTCTACGCAACCGTTGAAAAGGCTATTGACGAACTGAATTTAGATGCGAAGCTCATTAAGGAGCAGGATATTCTGAAAATTATGGAGTATAACATCTTGGGGCTGCCTGCACTCGTGGTCGATGAGAAGGTGTTATCCGTGGGCAAAGCACTGACTTTATCCGAAGTAAAACAACTACTAACCAAAGAACCAATCTAACTATGAAGAAATTATTATTTGCTTTAATGGCAATCATAGCCTTAACCTCATGTGGGAATAGCCAAAATGCTAATGCACAAGGGGCAACTAAAACCAATCAAAAAGAATATGTAGAGGTACTCTATTTTCATGGCAAGCAACGTTGCGTCACCTGCAATACCATTGAGAAATTGACTAAAGAGGTTATTGATAAAGACTTCGCCCAGCAGCTTAAAGATGGAAAGGTAGTATTCAAGGTTATTGATATTTCGACGAAAGAAGGTGAAAAAATAGCCGATAAATATGAAGTTACATGGTCGTCGCTGTTTGTAAATAAATGGAAAGATGGCAAAGAAACTAAAAATAATATGACCGATTTTGGATTTTCGTATGCTAAGGGATCGCCCGACGTATTCAAAGAGGGCGTGAAAAAGAAAGTTAACGAACAACTAAAATAATCGACCAATGGACTTTCTTCAATCACTTTTAGATAACAGCACGATACCTGTTATTACGGCTTTTCTGCTGGGGTTGCTTACGGCAATCAGCCCATGTCCTTTGGCAACCAACATCACGGCGATAGGTTTTATAAGTAAGGATATTGAGAGCCGTCACCGCATTTTTTGGAATGGAATACTCTATACTGCTGGCAGGATTATTACATACGCAGGCATTGGCTTCATCCTTATTCCGATTTTGCGTGAGGGCGCAAGTATTTTTGTCATTCAAAAAGCAATAGGCAAGTATGGCGAGATGATTATCGCCCCTGCTCTTATTCTCATTGGTTTGTTTATGCTCTTTGGCAATAGACTTAATCTTCCCAAATTTGGTTTTGGCGGTGGCAGTGCTAATTCCGAGAAATTAAAGAATAGAGGGAGCTGGGGAGCTTTGCTTTTGGGTGTGCTCTTTGCGTTGGCTTTCTGTCCTACGAGTGGTGTCTTTTACTTTGGGATGTTGATGCCGATGTCAGCTGCTGAAACGGGAGGACTACTTCTGCCTGTCGTTTTTGCCATCGCCACAGGACTACCTGTTATTATTGTCGCATGGATATTGGCATATAGCGTAGCAGGTCTTGGCAAATTTTATCAGCGTATGCAGGTATTCCAAAAATGGATGAACATTATTATCGCATTGCTCTTTATTGCGGTAGGTATTTATTATGCTATGATTTTTTACTTTTAAAATACAAACGAATATGAAAACAATAGAAATTTTCGACCCTGCGATGTGCTGTCCGACAGGGTTATGTGGTCCGAACATCAATCCTGATTTGATGAGAATTGCCGCTGCCGTTCAACTCTTGCAAAACCAAGGTGCGAGTATCAAAAGACACAATTTGCGTGATGAACCACAGTTGTATGTCTCGAACCAATTAGTAAACCAATATTTGCAAGATAAAGGTGTTGACGGACTACCCGTAACACTTGTAGATGGTAAAATCACTATAGAAAAGGGTTATCCTACAAATGCTCAACTAACCGAGTGGACAGGAGTCTCTTTAGATATTATTCCAATTATTAAATAATAAAAAAATGGAAACATTCGATTTATCAAAAATAGCCCTTACTAAATATCTGTTTTTTACAGGTAAAGGTGGCGTGGGTAAAACTTCGCTGGCTTGTGCCACAGCCGTAGGCTTGGCTAATCAAGACAAAAACATCTTACTTATTAGCACCGACCCAGCTTCCAACCTACAAGATGTATTCGGGCAAGAATTGAACGGACACGGAACAGCTATCGCCGAAGTTCCGGGATTGACAGTTGTCAACCTCGACCCAGAAGAGGCTGCTGCTGAGTATCGTGAGAGTGTTATCGCTCCTTTCAGGGGTAAATTGCCTGATAGCGTAATCAGTCAGATGGAAGAACAGTTATCAGGTTCTTGTACGGTGGAGATTGCCGCTTTTAACGAGTTTTCGGATTTCATTACCGACCCGAATAAGCAAAAAGAGTATGACCACATCATTTTCGACACTGCTCCCACGGGGCACACGCTCAGAATGCTACAACTACCATCTGCTTGGAGTACGTTTATCAGCGAAAATACGCATGGGGCATCTTGCCTTGGGCAACTATCGGGACTTGAAGCACGCAAAGAGATTTACAAGCAGGCAGTTGATACGCTTTCGGATGGTAAGCTGACAAACTTAGTGCTTGTTAGCAGACCCGAAACAGCTCCGTTGAAAGAGGCTGCTCGCTCATCGCACGAATTACAATTGTTAGGAATCAAAAATCAGGTGTTGATTGTCAACGGTGTTTTAGGTCAGATAGATGATGCGGACAAAATTTCTAATCAACTGCATCAAAGGCAACAAAATGCACTCCGAGAGATGCCCGATACATTAAAGGAGTATCCAACATATAGTGTTCCGCTTCGTTCGTATAACCTTTCAAATGTTGCCAATATCCGAAGAATGTTGCATGACGACACTCTTTTGCAGCACGAAACGAGAGAACCTCTTACAGGTGTCCATACATTGAATGATTTGTTGGACGATCTTCATAAAACCAACAAGCGTGTTGTCTTTACAATGGGTAAGGGCGGTGTAGGCAAAACGACAATGGCGACCAATATTGCATTGGGATTGGCAGAACGTGGAGCAAAAGTACATCTGACAACTACTGATCCTGCTAATCACCTGAACTACGATTTAGTGACCTCAAAAGGTATCACCGTGAGCCGTATTGACGAAACTGTGGTGCTGGAAGAGTACAAGAACGAAGTCCGTGCCAAGGCGAAAGCTAACAATATGTCGGAAGCCGATATGGAATACATCGAAGAGGATTTACGCTCTCCCTGCACACAAGAGATTGCTGTATTCAAAGCATTTGCACAGATTGTGGACAAGGCGGACAATGAAGTAGTGGTTATAGACACTGCTCCCACGGGGCACACACTGTTGCTGCTTGATGCTACGCAAAGCTATCATAAAGAGGTTGAGCGAACACAAGGCGGAATCCCCGACGCTGTGAGTAATCTGTTGCCTCGTTTGCGAAACGAGAAGGAAACAGAGGTTGTTATTGTCACACTACCCGAAACGACCCCAGTGTTTGAGGCAGAGCGTTTGCAAAAAGATTTGCAGCGAGCTGGTATTCACAATAAATGGTGGATTGTGAACTCATGCCTTTCACTGGTCGAAACCGAAAACCCGTTCCTGAAAGCGAAAGCTCACGGCGAACGAGTTTGGATAGAGAAAGTGAAACAATTATCAAATAATAACACAGCACTCGTTGAGTGGAAAAATATATAAAAGTAATATGAAAGTACTGATTCTTTGCACTGGCAATAGTTGCCGCTCTCAGATGGCACATGGCTTTTTGCAGTTGTTTGATAAGGATCTGATTGTTCGTTCGGCTGGTACACAGGCGGCAGGTAAATTGAATGCAGGAGCAGTTAAGGCAATGGCAGAGGTGGGAGTGGATATCTCCCACCACACCTCTGACCCTGTTGGAATGTATCTTGACGATGAGTGGGACTATGTGATAACCGTCTGCGGTGGAGCAAACGAGGCTTGCCCAATGTTTACCGGAAAAGTAAAACACCGCCTTCATATTGGTTTTGACGACCCATCGCACGCCGAAGGGACTCCCGAATTTATCGAAAGCGAGTTTCGCCGTGTAAGGGACGAAATAAAGAGTCGTTTCTACGAATTTTACATTAAAGAGATTAAGAAACAAGAGTTGCCAAAATGTTCTTGTGGTGGCAACTGCTAACTATTTACAGAAATGGAAAAGAAACAAGGCATAGGCTTTTTTGAACGATACCTGACTATCTGGGTAGCACTATGTATCGTTGTGGGAATTGGTATAGGTCAATATTTGCCCATCATTCCAGATACATTGAGCAAATTTGAGTACGCTAAGGTATCTATACCTGTTGCAATACTCATTTGGTTGATGATTTATCCGATGATGCTCAAAGTGGATTTCCAAAGCGTGAAGAACGTAGGAAAAAGACCCAGAGGCATTATAGTAACTTGTGTTACCAACTGGCTAATAAAGCCGTTCACGATGTTCGGCATTGCATGGCTCTTCTTCTACGTGATTTTCAAGGCTTTGATTCCTGCGGAGTTGGCACACGAATATCTTGCTGGAGCTGTATTGCTGGGTGCTGCACCCTGTACGGCAATGGTATTTGTTTGGAGTTATCTGACCAAAGGTGATGCTGCTTATACATTGGTACAAGTGGCGGTGAATGACCTGATAATTCTTGTGGCATTCGCTCCGATTGTAGCATTCCTGCTCGGCGTTGGTGGTGTTGAAATTCCTTGGGATACGCTGTTACTATCGGTGGTGTTGTTTGTGGTTATACCTCTTGTGGCAGGTGTTTTGACACGTATAGGGGTTGTAAAACGCAAAGGAATAGAGTATTTCAATAACGTATTCGTTAAGAAATTCGATAATTTCACCATTGGCGGTTTGCTTTTGACGCTCATTATCTTATTTTCTTTTCAAGGAGAAACAATTTTGAACAATCCGCTGCATATCCTACTTATTGCCATCCCATTGATTATTCAAACGGTATTGATATTCTTTGTAGCCTATGGTTGGTCGAAAGCGTGGAAACTTCCGCACAACGTGGCGGCTCCTGCCGGAATGATTGGAGCAAGTAACTTTTTTGAGTTATCAGTAGCAGTAGCTATCTCTTTATTTGGACTTCAATCGGGTGCTGCACTGGCAACAGTTGTGGGCGTATTGGTGGAAGTACCTGTAATGCTTATGCTCGTTAAAATTGCAAACAATACTCGTGGGTGGTTTCCTACAAAATAAGTTTAATACATAAAACAATTAAAATGAAATCATTAAAAACATTCTTACTACTTGCTGTGACTATATTTGCAACAAGCAGTTGTTCCGCAGAAAAAAACACAACGGTTAAAGATCAGTTGGCAAAAGCTAAAGACAACAACAATATGGTATTGATGGTCGTAACCGACAAAAACAACTCTGCCGAGAAGATGAACGGTTTGGTAAAAGAATCCATTAAGGATTTGCAAAATATTACTATTGTGCAAATGAGTATGGACGATGAAAAGAATGCTGATTTGGTAAAGGAATATAAACTAAGTGGTGCACCAATGCCAGTGTTACTTCTGTTCTCAAACAAAGGACTGATGTTGGGCGGTATGGTAGAAGCACAAGTAACAAAAGAAGCTATTGTAGACGCTATTCCTACCCCAAAGTACAGCGATATAACTTTTGCACTTAGTCAAGGTAAGCCAGTCTTCGCAGTGGTGTCTAATAATAAATTCAAGAGTGATAAATCAGCTCGTGAACTCTGCGAATCTGCAAAAAAAGAGATGACAGGCAAAGCCGAAATAATTGTAATTGATGCTGAGGATGCTAAAGAAAGTAAGCTGATAAGCATGTTGAACATTAAAAACAAGTTGGAAGATACCTTCATTATCGCTATCAACGGTCAAGGTATTATGTCGGGACGTTTCGATGTAATCCCAGCCCAAACCGAATTGGTCGCAGCAGCAACCAAAGTGGTGCAGAGTGGCTGTGCTCCCGGAGGTTGTACTCCGACTTGTAAGTAATAAAAGGTAGCCATTGGAATATATGGCTATTAATTTGAAATCAATGTTCGTATAAGCACGAACTGAATATTAAAGTTATGAGTAAAAAATCAGTTATAGGAACAACATCAGTAGGAATACTATCTTCTCTACGTGGCATTTTTAGGTGTAGTATCGTGTTGCGGACTACCCATATTAGCAGGCATACTTGCTTGGCTCGGAATAGGAGCATCTCAACTTAGTTTCTTTGCAGAGTACAGACCGTTTTTTTATCGGAGTCGCCATAGTAGCACTTCTATTTGGCTTTTGGCAGGTCTATTTAAAGAAGAAAACATCCTGTTGTACAACAACCTCTTGCTGCGGAACTTCTGACACCAAAGAGGAAAATCCGAAGCCAAAGTCAAACCTGTTTCAAAAGATATTTCTCTGGATTGGGGCAATTGTAATCGCACTTATGTTGATTTTAGGAGAACAGAACGCACCAGCCGAGCAAACAAACGGCTCACTTGCTCCACAAATTCAGCTACAAGACCAACCATCTGGTTGTTGCCCTGCCGAACCAACAAAAGAGTCAGTACAAGAAAAAGAGAATCAATCATCGGGCTGCTGCCCTCAAAATTAATAGAAAATGAATACGCTTTTAGATACACTTCAATATTTTGCCTTTATTACCATTGAACTGATAGTCCTTTTTATGGCAATCAGTGCTTTGGTCGAAATTATCTTAATGTATATTCCTGCCGAGAAGATTCAGAAAAGTCTTTCCGGTAAGGGGATTATGGGTAATATACTTGGTGCTGGATTTGGGGCATTGACTCCGTTTTGTGCCTGTTCCACTATTCCGATGACCGTTGGTTTTCTCAATGCAGGTGTACCGTTCGGCTCGGTAATGTCGTTTCTGATTTCTTCGCCACTGCTCAATCCTATTATTATCGGAATGTTGGGAGCATTGGTCGGAATTAAAGCCGCTGTAATCTACTTTGTCATAGCTTTTATCTGTTCGGTTGCTTTTGGAGCTATTCTACAAAAGATAGGTGGAGCTAAGTATATTAAAAATGTACGTGTGAAGCCAAGCTGCTGTGGGGGGGGGCTGCGGTAGTTGTTGATAAGCGAGCCTTGCCATTCAAAGGTAAATTGAAACTTGCATTTACTGCTGCATGGGGAAGCCTTCGTCCGATTATGGGATATTTGCTTATTGGTGTTGCACTGGGTGCTGCCATCTATGGATATATGCCGGAGGATTTTGTTTTGAAAATTGCCGGAGCCGACAATCCTTTTGCCGTACCTGTTGCAGCAATCTTGGGTGTACCTCTTTATATCAGAGCGGAAACAGCTATTCCTATCGGTATTGCATTGATGGGTAAAGGTATGAGTATCGGTGCTGTTATCGCACTTATCATTGGAGGTGCAGGTATGGCGATTCCCGAAATGAGTATGCTTGCCAGTATCTTCAAAAAAAAGTTGGTAGCTATGATTGTGGTAACTATCTTTCTTACGGCAGTAGCCGGAGGATATTTATTCAATATTTTATTATAATCTTAAATCCGCAATGGAAATACAAAACCATTTAAATATCAACTATTTAGAAATGTTTCATTATCCAAATGGCAGAAAAGAGAGTGTGCTTAATATCTTGACTTCAAGGAATAACCCAATAACCCTTACGCCTATTAGGTATAAATTAATAAAACATAGATTTTTCTATCTCTTTGAGATAACTTATTCTCTTCAAATACTGATAAATTCAATGCTTACAGCATTTTTGGGAGAACTCAAAATGAATTTATTAAAAGTTTATGAAATAACGATAAACAAAAGACTTTCAAGCATTTACTTACCAAAAAGTGCCAAATAGCCAGAGCATAATTAAAGCAAAAGATAAAAGATATTCAAGACGTGATATCCACACACGATTTGCATATATGGAGTTTGGACGGGGAATCTCATGTTATGACTCTTCATGTTGTTACATCGGGAAGAGAGAGTTTAGATATTTAAAAGCAAACTTTAGCCATTGCCGATGAATATCATCCATATAACTATTGAATTTGCACAAGCAAATAGTGCTTGTGCAACTAATTGCGATTTTAATATATATATATATTCATTTTGCAACTCAGTTGCAGAAATAAAGTTGTATCTTTGCAGAAAATAAATAAAACCGTGAGTAGAAACAGGCACATAGCAATTATGGTATTATCAGTATTTGTATTACTGGTAGCTCCATTTATACCACATCACCATCATAGTGGAGTGGCGTGTGCTGTTATAGAGCGTTGCGAACTGGATGATACATACAATGATGAGCATACTGATCATGCTGGTGATGTAGAAAAAGTATCATGCATTGAAGATGCAACCTATTTGGCTTCTCAATCAAATTCTTTTGGTGATTTTAATAATACTCACCTTTTCCCAATACTTATCTCCACGCTAAATATATTTCTTAGTGGTAATGACGATGTTGAAATTAGACTCCCTTATGGTGAGTTTCTCATTTTCTACAAGTCTCTTGAGATAAGCGGATCTAACGGTCTGCGAGCACCTCCCCGTATTTTTCTTAATACCTAACTCAATAGGTATTTTACGTGCATTCTTCTTTGCACGTAATCAATTCTTATATTTCCACAAATTGCATTTTACAACATGAAATGCAACTAAATGATTGCTAAATGACTTTTACGAGAAAAGCATTAGTGCTGTTTGCACTATACTTTCCTTTGTTGTCATATGCCAATAATGGTAGAAATAAGGATAATCCCGATAGTGATAGCTTACAACTATCTTACCCCAAATTTACAGCAAAACCTCTTATTATTCCGGCTTCACTAATGATATACGGAGCAATAGAAACGCTGCTTGCACCTAAATACAGGGGACTAAACTATGCCATAGGTCACGAAGTGATTACTCACAAACCTTCGCAATTCACAATTGATGACATTACTCAGTATGTTCCAGCAGCTAGTGTGTATGTTTTAAATTTGGGCGGAATGAAAGGAAGACATAACTTCAAAGACAGAACAATAATATTAGGTATAACCCGTTGGCGGAATTAATTCACTAAAAAATGTCAGGAAATAAGTTGTGCATATCATTGATTATTAGTATTTTAATGGTGATCAAACTATTAATATACAGCTCAATTATGCACAACTTATATGCAATATTCGCTAAATTTCTTGATATATGCAAGATGTTTTCTGCTGATTTAGTAAACGAAAAAGGGAATATACCTCGCAGAGGAGTCGTCCCGAAGTTCTCTGACTTAGAAGTGATCAGTTTAAGCCTTGCTGCCGAATCAATAGGCATAGATAGTGAAAGCTTTTTGTTTTCTAAATTAAATGAATACAAAGATGATTTTTCTTCTCTCATATCCCGTCGTCAATATAATGATCGCAGGAAGCTCACTATCGGCTTATGTAATCAGGTGCGTGAAAGAATTGCATCAAAAGTTGATGGTGGAGAAGCTATTTTCTGTATTGATTCTATGCCAATTGAAGTCTGTCGTCCCATAAGGTCAAAACGTTGTAAAATGGGAAAGAATAATTATGATAAAGCTCCCAATTATGGCTATTGTGCTTCACAGGGTAAACATTATTACGGATATAAATTACATTCTCTCTGTGGGTTGAGCGGTGTCATACACTCTTTTGACCTGACAAAGGCGAGTGTTCACGACATTCATTATTTGAAAGACGTAAAGTGTAACTTTCAGAATTGCACCATCATCGGTGATCGTGGATATATTGGAGCAGCCATACAACTTGATTTATTTGAAAAAGCTAATATCAAGTTGGAAGTTCCATATCGGTCGAATCAAAAAGATTGGAAACCTGTATTTAGTCCATTTGCTAAAGCAAGGAAAAGGGTTGAAACGCTTTTTGCACAATTATGCGATCAATTTATGATAATCAGAAATTACGCAAAACAAACAGAAGGATTGTTTACCAGAATTACGGGGAAAATTAGTGCACTTACAATCCTTCAATATATAAACAAGATTAATAACAAACCCATTGGACAAATTAAATATGCACTAATTTAATTCCGCCAACGGGTTAGGTATAGCAAGTCTTTTTACAGCAGCTTCGGTTAATGCGATAAAATATACGGCAAAGGTAGAAAGACCTGATAAGTCTGCAATGAACTCTTTCCCTTCCGGACACACCGCTGTTGCCTTTATGGGGGCAGAATTCTTGTGGCAAGAATATAAAGATGTTTCAATTTGGTATGGCATAGGTGGGTATACGGTAGCAACATTAACTGGAGCTTTTCGGATGTATAACAATAAGCATTGGATAGGAGATGTTGCATTTGGAGCAGGTCTCGGAATTTTGAGTACGAAACTTGCATATTTATTGCATTCAGCTATACAAAGCAAATGGTTAAATAGTAACGGGAACAATCTTGTCTTTTATCCTTATTATAATGGACAACAAGGTGGAATATCAATATCAAAACAATTTTAAACTGATTAAAAAATGAAAACGAAAATAGTAGGTATCTTAATTATTACAGCGCTTTTTACAATGAGCTGTAATTCTTCTCAAAATAGCGAACAGAAGGTATCCTCTGATAAGCAGCACACAGAGGGTGACGGTCACGATCATAGTGCAGAGAATGCTGTATCTCTGCAAAATGACGAACAAAATAAAGGCAGTGAAGACGTATCAGGCGGACACGCCGACGAAATAGTCTTCACTCAAAAGCAGGCTGAAGCAATTGGTCTCAAGACTGAAGTCATAACATTTGCACCTTTCCGAAGTGTGATTAAGACGAGTGGGCAGATACAAGCACCACAAGGTGATGAGCAGACTGTTGTTGCAACTTCAAACGGTGTGGTCTCGTTCTCCAATAAATCAATCGTGGATGGTACTCCTGTAAGAGCTGGTGAATCAATAGTTACTGTTTCGGCTAAAAACTTACAAGAAGGCGATCCTGCTTTAAAAGCAAAAATCTCTTTTGAAACTGCCCAAAAAGAGTACAAAAGAGCAGAAGGACTGGTTGCCGATAAAATTATTTCAGCTAAAGAATTTGAGCAAACTCGCTTGCGTTATGAAACAGCAAGAAATACTTATGAAGCCCAAGCATCTAATGTGACAGCGACTGGTATTCGTGTTACTTCTCCTATAAGTGGTTATATTAAAAACAGACTGGTTAATCAAGGAGAATATGTAACCGTAGGTCAACCGATAGCAACAGTAGCGCAGAACCGACGCTTGCAACTACGAGCAGAAGTATCTGAAAACTACTTCAAGTTTCTAAGAAGTGTGAATAGTGCGAATTTCAAAACCACTTATGACAATGCAATATATAAATTGTCCGATCTTAACGGAACATTGCTGTCTTATGGCAAAGCCTCTAATAGTAATTCATTCTATATTCCTGTAACTTTCGAGTTTGACAATATTGGCGATATTATCCCCGGATCATTCACAGAAGTTTATTTGCTCACTCAGCCCAAAGATAATGTGATTTCAATTCCAGTTTCAGCATTAACAGAAGAGCAAGGTCTTAATTTTGTTTACCTACAAATTGAAGATGACGCATTTAAAAAGCAAGAAGTAACTGTTGGACAGGATAATGGGGAACGAGTAGAAATAATGAAAGGTCTCAAGAGTGGAGACAAAGTAGTTACCAATGGCGTTTATCAAGTGAGACTGGCGGCATCTTCGTCTGCTATTCCTGACGGTCATAATCATTAATAATCCATTAAAGCTACTTGAATCATGTTAAATAAAATAATAAAATTTTCTCTCAATAATCGTCTTGTTGTCCTTGTGTCAGCGGTGTTATTGATGATGGCGGGTGTTTATACCGCTACAAATATGGAAGTCGATGTTTTTCCCGACTTGAATGCTCCGACGGTCGTGATAATGACCGAAGCTAAGGGCATGGCTCCCGAAGAGGTTGAACGCCTTGTTTCGTTTCCTGTGGAGACAGCAGTTAACGGTGCAACGGATGTTCGTAGAGTCCGTTCCTCTTCTACTACCGGATTTTCTATTGTGTGGGTAGAATTTAATTGGGGAACAGATATTTATCGTGCTCGACAGATTGTATCTGAAAAGTTAGCCGTAGTAAAGGATGCTTTGCCATCCAATGTTGGAAATCCAACATTAGGACCACAATCGTCAATTCTTGGGGAGCTAATGTTTGTCTCTCTTACAGCTGACTCGACTTCGTTGCAAGAACTCCGAACAATTGCAGATTGGACTATTCGTCCTCGTGTTTTGGCTACTGGAGGTGTGGCTCAGGTCACAGTTATTGGTGGAGAAATTAAAGAATACCAAATACTTCTGAATCCTGAGAAGATGAAGCACTATGGCATTGGACTAAATGAAGTCTATAGTGTAGTGCAAAATATGAATCAGAATGTAGCTGGTGGTATATTATATGAATTTGGTAATGAATTTATCATAAGAGGTGTTCTTTCGACAAATAAAGTAGAAGCACTTGCTAAAGCTGCGATAAAAACGGTTGATGATGTTCCTGTTTTACTCGAAAATATTGCAGACGTGAAGATTGGCAACCGTACTCCTAAAATGGGCTTAGCTTCTTATCGTACTGAACCTGCTGTTTTGATAACTATCACTAAACAGCCGAACACAAGTACATTGGAACTTACCGAAAAAATGGATCAGACCCTTGCCGAACTACAGAAAACTCTTCCTGCCGATGTAAAGATGTCAACTGATATTTATAGACAGGCAAGATTTATTGAAAGTTCTATCGACAATGTACAAAAATCGCTCTATGAAGGTGGTATATTTGTTGTAATTGTTCTGTTTATCTTCCTAATGAATGTTCGTACTACAGTTATATCACTAGTGACTATCCCTCTGGCTTTGGTGACTTCAATCCTTGCTCTGGAATTTATGGGGCTGACTATTAATACGATGAGCTTAGGGGGTATGGCTATTGCTATTGGCTCTCTTGTGGATGATGCGATTGTGGATGTAGAAAATGTCTTTAAACGACTGCGAGAGAATAGGAATAAGCCTGAAAGTGAACGAAAAACGGTAATGACTGTTGTTTTTGAGGCTTCGAAAGAAGTTCGTATGCCTATTTTGAACTCAACTCTGATTATTATTGCCAGCTTTGTGCCCCTCTTCTTCCTTTCAGGTATGGAAGGACGTATGCTTGCACCGCTTGGAATTGCTTTTATTGTTGCTTTGTGTGCTTCTACTGTTGTAGCTCTAACTCTTACTCCTGTCTTGTGCAGCTATCTGTTGGGTAATCGTAAGAATGAAAACAAGTTGGAAAAGGAACCGTTTGTTGCTCGAAAACTGAAAGAGGTTTATTCAAAGGCTTTATCTTGGACGCTACACCACAAAACAGTGGTATTGTCAGTTACAGGAGCAATGCTAATAGGTTCAATTGTAATATTCTTTAGTTTAGGACGTAGCTTTTTACCTCCGTTCAATGAAGGATCGTTTACAGTAAGTGTCAATACATTACCTGGAATTTCGCTTGAAGAATCTGATAAGATGGGTGGTATGGTTGAAAAGGCTTTACTTACAATCCCTGAGATTCAGACCGTAGGTCGAAAGACTGGACGTGCTGAATTAGATGAGCACGCATTGGGTGTGAATGTGTCGGAGATAGAGGCTCCTTTCACTCTTGGAGAACGCTCGAAAGATGAGGTTCTGATGGAGGTGCGTGAGAAAATGAAAGCTATTCCAGGTATAAGTGTGGAGGTTGGTGCGCCCATCACTCATCGTATTGATGCAATGCTGTCGGGGACAAGAGCAAATATTGCCATAAAATTATTTGGAACAGATCTTAACAAGATGTTCTCTATTGGCAACCAGATTAAAGGTGAAATACAAGGTATTGAAGGTATTGCCGACTTAAATGTAGAACAACAAGTAGAACGTCCTCAATTGAAAATAGAGCCCAAACGTGAAGTGTTGGCTAAATATGGTATTTCATTACCGGAATTTGCTGAAATTGTTAAGGTCATGCTTGCGGGGGAAGTTGTGTCACAAGTATATGAAGGAAATAAATCTTTTGACCTAACTTTAAAGGTGAACAATGAGAGTCGTGAGACAACAGAAAGAATTAAAAATCTGATTGTTGATGCAAAGGGACGCAAAGTGCCTCTAAGCAATATCGCTGAAATTACCTCATCAGTTGGACCGAATACAATAAATCGAGAGAACGTAGCACGTAAGATTGTGATTTCAGCCAATGTCGCTGGTCGTGACCTTTTGGGTGTAGTGAATGATATCCAAAGGATTGTCGATGAAAAGATTGAACTGCCGGAAGGGTATCATATCGAGTATGGTGGACAATTTGAGAGTGAACAGGCTGCGTCACGCACGCTGCTTATAACGTCAATATTCTCGATTCTTGTTATCTTTTTATTATTGTTCAATCAGTTCCGTAGCGTAACCCAGTCGATTGTTATTTTGCTTAATCTCCCATTGGCGCTTATTGGAGGCGTATTTGTTATATGGTTTACGGGAGGCGTAATCAGTATACCTGTCATCATTGGGTTTATCTCACTTTTTGGTATTGCCACACGTAATGGAATGTTGCTTATCTCTCGTTACAATGACCTACAAAGTGAAGGATTGTCCGCTTTTGAAAGTGTAATATACGGTTCAACAGACCGTCTGAATCCTATTCTTATGACAGCACTAACTTCTGGATTAGCACTTATTCCGCTGGCAATAGGCGGAGATTTGCCCGGTAACGAAATCCAAAGCCCTATGGCTATGGTCATATTAGGCGGGCTTTTCACTTCGACACTACTTAACGGATTTATCATTCCGATTATGTATCTTATGACAAGTAAACGGATTGTCGAAGAGGTTATTAATGATGACGAAATAAAAGAATTACAATCATGAAAAAGTTAATAGTAAGTATAATGGTAATTGTAGCAACAAGTTCACTTTTTGCTCAAAACAATATAAATGATGTATTGAATGCCATTGAGCAGAACAATACAACGCTCAAGGCACTACGTGAAACGTCTGATGCGAAGAAGCTAGAGAATCGAACAGGTATATTTTTGTCTAATCCAGAGATAGGTTTTAACTATCTCTGGGGTAACCCATCTTCCGTCGGTAATCGTCAAGATATAAGTATCAAACAGAACTTTGACATTCCAACCATATCAGGATTAAAAAGCAAAGTTGCAAATCAAAAAAATGAGTTAGTGGAGTGGCAATACAAAGCTGACAGGATGAATGTTTTACTGGAAGCCAAATTGTACTGTCTGGATCTAATTTACTACAATGCGTTACTTAAAGAACTTGCAGTACGCTTAAATTATGCAGAAACAATTGCAGCAGGACAAAAAGAACGATTAGATAGAGGCGAGGGCAATGTCTTGGAATATAACAATGTCCAATTAAATTTATCGTCCATCAAAGGAGAAGTTTCACGTGTTAGAACCGAACGTAATGCGATTGTTGCTCAGTTGAGCAGACTCAATGGGGGTGTAGAATTGGCATTAGGTGATTCTGGATATGAGCAAATAAAACTGCCTATCAACTTCAATGATTGGTTTGCTGTTGCTGAAGAAAAAAACCCTGTGTTATCTTATGTAAAGCAAGAAATTGAATTAAGCAAGAAACAGGTTTCGTTGAGTAAGTCAATGGGACTTCCTACATTCTCAGCTGGATATATGAGCGAAAATGTAGTAGGGCAACGCTATCAGGGTGTTTCCGTTGGTATCTCTATTCCATTGTGGGAAAACAAGAATCGAATTAAACAGTCTAAAGCCACAGTTAGAGCTGCAGAGTCACGACAAGTAGATACAAAACAGCAATTCTACAGTCAGCTTGAAATTTTATATCAACGAACGTTGGGACTGCAAGAAACGGCAACAACCTATCGTGTTTCTTTGTCAAATGCTAATAACAGCCAACTGCTCCAGAAGGCTCTTGATGCAGGACAAATCTCTATTTTGGACTACATTATTGAGATGGGATTGTATTACAATACCATTAATCAAACTTTAGAGGCAGAACGAGATTACCAAAAGGCATTTGCAGAATTATCAGCAGTAGAGTTATAATGAAACGTAGAGATAGAAGAGTCTTGAGTAAGAAAAAAAATGACATCTTAAAAATGACAAAAAAGCCGCCTCGCTTTATTGTAATAATAAGTATTACAATTGGATTGATTGCAGGTTTTGTCTTTTGGTATTTTTTATCAAGGTGTGGAGAGTCAGGATGCACTCTTTCATATTACATTCTTTTTATAGAAATGGTTTGTTCTACCGCCTTTTTTTTAGCTCTTCCATATATAATGTATGCTGATAATGAGTAGAATTGATGTTTTATACAGAAAACTTGACTTACATACAATAAACAAATAAAAATAGAAAAATGAAAATTATAGTAAATGTTTTATTCGTCGTTGCAATAGCATTATTTGCTGTTTCCTGTAATAAAAACGATGTGACTTCATTGGAAAAGGCTAAATCCGATGTGGAATTAAGAGCTCAACAGCTTGGTTTTGAAAATGTTCTGGTGTATCAAACGAAAGTGTCGGAGTTGTGTGTAGCCGGAGATCACTCAAATTGTGATATTTTGAATGATGACACACACCAACCTTGTGCCTATGCGGAACATTCAGGAACTAAGCATGATGGAGCTCATCATAATGGAACAAATCATGGCAAACATGATGGTTCAGGGCATACGCATGGATCTCACAGTAATGAGGGTTGCACAGGTGATAATCAAAATAACAGTCACCATAAATAATTATTTTCAGATAAAATATATGGGAAGGGGTATTATCTCCTTCCCATATACAATAATTTAAACAAAAAAAGATGAGCTTAAAATTTGAATCTAATTCTACTTTACCATAATAAAAAGAGCTTGTTCTTATTGTTTATTAGTATCTTTAAATATTACTAATCAGAGTTTTGTTCATATTTACAATGATGCAGAAACGAACAAGAAAAAATATATTTCTTCTTTATCAATTAGTCCACTATCCATCATTGAAGAGCTCAACACGCTGATACATAGCGTGCATTTCAATCTATTTCACGTATGCAGAAAAGCTGTACACAGGTTGCCATTGAGTATCTTTCCGGGCTTATCAAGTGTGAAAAAGGACATAAAAACATGGAATAAATGATTAAAAATATACACAATTCAGATTACGAACGTTATATTCACTTCTTATCTGTTGGCTCTTGGAGTTATAGCAATGTTAACAACGCAACTCTCAAGGATGCTGATCAGTCTTTACGCACTCAAAAAAAGATTAGCGGTAAACCGACCGGTTTAATTCTTGATGAAACTTCTCATTTGAAGAAAGATAATAAGTCAGTAGGAGTTAAACAACAGTATGCTGGTGTGAGTGGTAAGGTTGATAATTATCAAGTTTCCGTTCATACTTCTTTGAGCAATGATAGTTTTTGCGCATTGGTTGACACCTCTCTTTTTTTGCCTCAAGAATGGGCGCAGAATTCGCAACGCTGCAAAGCAGCGGGTATTCCCACTACGAATCAGAAATATCAAACAAAACCCGAATTAGCTTTAGCACTTGTTAAAAACGCAATCGCTCAGGGTGTCGATTTTGGTTTTGTAGGCGGCGGCTTGTACGGTCACAATGCAGAATTAGCCAGAGCACTTGATCAACTTCCGGGTATATTGTACGTGCTTGACGCACATAAGGATGAGCTTGTTTTCTTAGAGGAACCGAGCTTTAGTATCCCACCTGAAAAAGGTTCTAAAGGAAGAACCCCTATGGTAAGGCAGCCAAATATCACTCCCATTCTGCTTCAAGAGTATGTTAGTAGCTTATCCGACAACAATTTCACCGTAGAGAAGGTTCTTAAAATAGCCGAAGAGTGGAAACAGATGCAAGTGCATACCGTAACAATTTGGCACTGGGATGGGAAAGAAGAAAAAGCGCAGAAAAGAACCTTGATAACAACTCGGGGGGAGAAGCTAAAATTCTCTTTCAGCAACGAGACAAGAGAGACTTACTCCAATAAGGAGTGGGCATACTTTCAATGTAGCAGATATTGGGTGGAGAGATGTTTTGATGATTGCAAAAACGAACTGGGTATGTCAGGGTATCAAGTCACAGGCTGGCTGACTTGGCAACGCCATATGACACTAGTGATGATGGCAAGCTTATATATGCTGAGAATGAAAATTAAAGCACGGGGTCAACTACCGATTTTAAGCGTAAGAGATGCAAGACTATTAATGATAGCAACCCTCTTTGGAACTAGGGTGTTCAATTGGATGTACCCCTATTAACTCAAGTAAGCCAACATTTTGAGTTTCAGCGCCTATGTCATTATAGAACTTGATGATTTCTTCTTCAGTCCTTTCCCAATCGTTAGTCAAAATGCAGCGGTATGTGTACTCTCCTTGAAATAGATTTTGGTGTGAATTCTATCAAGTTTTACAATAGCTTCATTTCAGATGAAGTATGTTATCAGTACCCGTCTTCCATAAAATGGGAGGATGATACTTTACTTATGCAAGAAATGCGGCAATCCCCATTATTGCACAGGAAGATTGCCTTATTCCAGACGTTGCAGCAGGTGTAAATATGATGAAAGCCCAACCTCTGATACGATGTTCGATTTTTGTCGACATATGCACAAGAACCTTTATTGATTGTTGGGCAGCACTAATATAAGTGGATCTTGTGATATAGCCAAATCTTGAGGATGTTATTCATCCTCAAGTGTTTGGATTAAATAAAAAAAACAGTTACGGATTTAAAGTAAAACTAAGACCAATAAAATGGAAACAAATAGATATTCTGAGCGATTAGAAAAACATGGCATCAATCCAACAGCCATAAGAATATTGGTACTCAAATCAATATCTGGTAAAAAGGAAATTTTCAGCCTATTGGATTTGGAAGCTGAATTGGAGACTATTGATAAATCCACATTATTTAGAACCTTGGTGTTATTTCAACAGAACAAAGTAGTTCATAGTATTGATGATGGTTCAGGTTCTCTAAAATACTCAGTTTGTGATGAAGAGTGTGATTGTACTCGTGAATGGCTGCATGTGCATTTTTATTGTACTAAATGTAAACGGGCTTATTGTTTGAGAGATATTCCTATACCTTCTGTTGATTTACCTGCGGAATATGTCACAGACAGTATAAACTATGTAATTAAAGGTCAATGTCCTGGGTGCTCTAACTTTGCAAACAAGTTGCAATGAATATGTCATACCTTTGCTCAAAATAATTAATATCTAAATATTGAATCATGAGAAAAGGTGTGTCCTTAGTGAAATTGAGTACGGTAGTTGTTATGCTATTCATCTCAAATAAAAGTTTTGCACAAGAATGTGGTCCGAATTGTCCAGCATGTTCTGGTGGAGCGAGTGGTAGTCTTATCTCACAGAATAATTTGGTAATTTCAGCATTAGGAATGCCAACTTCTGATGATGAGTATGCTGTTGTTAATGTTCGATATGGTATTTTTAAATGGTTGGATGCAGGTGTTGGTTACGGTTTCAAAGCAAAAAAACCGATATGGAGTTTACGTGTTCAGCCTTTAGCTGAGAAAGCGGGCAAATGGCATCCGGGTATAATCGTAGGAACAGGGAGTGTGCGTACGGGAGGGACTGACCAATCCGTTTACGCAATGGCAACCAAGACCTTTGAAATTAGCGAAAAATTTGCATTGCAAGGTTATGTGGGGGCAGCCTCCATATTTAAAGATTTCAATAAGCCTTTTTTCCTATCCGGAGCATCAGCCATTCTATTTGAAAAGTTCACAGTCTTTGGTTCTTATGATGGAAAGAATTTTCATGAAGGATTCTCATGGATAACAACAGACAATTTGACTCTTTCTGCCTTATTGATAGAAACTCGTTATCCTGCTTTATCTGTCAGTTACAGATTCGATTTGGGCAAAAGAAAATAAAAGAGCATATCAATAGTAATATATAGTTTAATAAATAATTAGTTATGAGTAATTGTAATAATTGTAGCTGTGGCACAAGTATCACAAATAAAAACAAAGAAAACTCAACGAAGAAATCATATTTTCGTGCGGGAATATCCTTTACCTTACTGATGTCGGGTATTGCTTTTTCCATGTTCGATATAATCTTCTTTGAAAATCAATGGGTGCGACTTGCATGGTATCTTTTAGCTTACATTCCTGTCGGCATTCCTGTTATATTAGAAGCATGGAAGAGTATGCTCAAAAAGGATGTATTTAGTGAATATACTCTAATGAGCATTGCAACTGTCGGAGCATTCGTTATTGGTGAATACCCTGAAGGAGTTGCCGTAATGTTATTCTATGCGGTCGGTGAGCTTTTTCAAGACAGCGCCGTAAATCGTGCCAAAAGAAATATCAGCGCATTACTTGATGTCCGCCCCGAAACGGCAACAGTAGTAAAAGGTGATTTACTAGAAACAGTTTCCCCCGAAGATGTAAACATTGACGATGTTGTGGAAGTAAAAGTCGGCGGCAGAGTTCCACTTGACGGTGTTTTACAAAACGAATTAGCCTCCTTCAATACCGCTGCACTCACAGGAGAGAGTGTGCCCCGAACAATTCGCAAAGGTGAAGAAGTTCTAGCTGGAATGATTGCTACCGACAACGTTTCAAGAATTGTTGTCACCAAACCTTTTGGACAAAGTGCTTTAGCTCGTATTCTTGACCTTGTGCAAAATGCTACAGAGAAAAAAGCTCCTGCCGAACAGTTTATCCGGAAATTTGCTCGCGTTTACACGCCGATAGTAGTAGGATTGGCTGCATTAATCATCCTCCTACCGTGGCTCTATTCATTTATTTCTCCTGAATTTGTATTTACATTTAACGATTGGGTATATCGTGCTTTAGTATTCTTGGTTATATCGTGTCCTTGTGCATTGGTAATAAGTATTCCTCTCGGATACTTCGGAGGTATAGGAGCCGCTTCACGACACGGGATTTTATTTAAAGGAAGTAACTACTTGGAAGCCATAACGAAAGTAAATACAGTTGTTATGGATAAAACGGGAACATTGACACAAGGAATTTTCAATGTTCAAAAGATTTCTACTATCGGTGATATTACAGAAAATGAACTACTGAAAATTGTGGCATCAGTTGAAACCCAAAGTACACATCCTATTGCAAAGGCTGTTGTAGAATATGCAAATCAGCAAAAAGTAAATCTTGATAAAACTAAGAATGTAATAGAGATTGCAGGTCACGGTTTGGAAGCTACTGTTGCTTCAAAGAAAGTATTAGTAGGAAATACAAAACTCCTAACTAAAAATCAAATCGAGTTTCCGGCAGAAATCGCATCAATTCCCGAAACGATAGTTGTTTGTGCCGTTAATGGTGCTTATGCAGGATACATCCTTGTTGCAGATGCCCCAAAAGAAGATGCGAAAAAAGCTGTGGATTCACTCAAAGAGTTAGGCGTAAAAAACATTGTCATGTTGTCTGGTGACAAGCAGGCAATCGTATCGAAATTGGCTTCGGAGCTTAACATTACACAGGCTTTCGGCGACTTACTACCTGAAGGGAAAGTAGAACATGTCGAAAAGCTCAAAATCGATCCAACCAATAATATAGCCTTTGTTGGTGATGGTATTAATGATGCACCTGTATTGGCAATGAGTGATGTAGGTATAGCAATGGGAGGATTGGGCAGTGATGTTGCTATTGAAACAGCCGATGTAATATTGCAAACTGATCAACCAAGCCGTATTGCCACAGCTATTAAAATCGGACAATTTACGCGTCGTATTGTTATACAAAACATAAGTTTAGCTTTTGGAGTGAAATTAATAGTGTTAATATTAGGTGCTGGAGGTATTGCGACCCTATGGGAAGCCGTTTTTGCAGATGTGGGAGTCGCTTTAGTTGCCATTTTTAATGCAACAAGAATACTGAATAAGAAGGATTTATTGACATAATCACATTATTATCAATTTAAAATTTTGAAAATGGAGACATTAACAAAAACATTATTCTTTCAACTGGTATCAGGTAGTGCTAAAAACGGAGACTTACAAGTTTCGTATCGTGATTTCACATTCAAGGTTTTTGAATTGTGTAACGATACGGAGATAGACTACAGCAAACTATATTTTACACTCAATCATACTCACATCGAATTGACCTCCTTGCAAGAGCGAGCGATTAGCAACGGGGCGGGGGGAAAATGTGGAAATACTATTCCATCTTAATAAAGCTATACTATTCATTCATATGGCTATAACCTATGTGAGCGGTAGCCATAAGGCGGAAAGCTATATACGTAAAAAACCGACAATGACTGCTAAAATCAGGAAATGGACGGCTAATATAGTTGACATTGTTGAAATCATTTACGCCCTTGATACCTATAAATGCGTAGATGATGGTGATGATACGCTGGAGGGGCTGTCGGACTACATTGGTTACTTCTTGGGTGCAGACATCAAAGACTGTTCCAACAGTTATGTTTGCATGAAAAAGAGAAAAGGAAATAGCCGTACATACTTCCTTGATGAACTAAGTCGCCGCCTGAATGAACGGATGGATAGAGAGGATGAGAAATCACTACAGCATTCAAAGTGAAAAAAATGGGCGGCACACCTTTGGGTAGCCGTCCATTTTTTAATCCTTTATTTACGTATTGCTCTTATTAGTTTAAATATCGTCCAACCGATTGTAAATGGTGCAGTAAAGAAACCGACAAAAGCATATAAGAAGAGTTTGAAAAGATAGTATATCATCCACATCACTCCTGTTCCTACTAACATTTTCCATCGAATAATGTTATTCACAAATACATAGCCCGACAGTATCGCCATAATAATATACCCACTTAGAATATATGTATCAGGCGAACCCTTAGATGCCATAAAATTCAGTCTGTAACCGACAATAAACAGAACGATATATAATACAAGACGATAGGTATTGTTGATTATATCCGCTTTCTTCCGCTGGTTGTAACAAGGAGTACAGAGAATCAGTTTATATGTATTAGCACAATCGGGGCATAGCCCTTTTGAGCAATCGGCACATTGTGCAACAGCAGCTACTGTAGGATGATTTATACAATTCATAAAAACGACGATTATTCTACAAAGATACAACATACACCGCACATTTTCAGTATTATAAGAAGCTATTTCTTTTTTCAAGTAAGTGTGCCAATTCCGGGTCGGCAGCGATGCGGATGAGTTCCCGCTCTACGATACCCTTTACATCGGACTTGATACGGTCGTAGTTCTCTTTGATACATTGCCCCATCGTGTCGTTGCCCTCGTCATCTTTGAAATCATGGAAGATGGGAATGGGTTGATACTTGGCTGCTTCGGCAGTTACACGGGTATTGTCTACCACTATCTCGGCATGGAAAATCTTCTGCTCAATGCGCTCATCGAAGTTGTCGGAGACGGAGCCGACAAACATACCTTGCGTGAGGGTCGATATTTTACTCTGTGGTATCAGGCTATCCATCTGGGTAGAGATTGAGGTGGATTTATCTTGACGATTGATAGTCATGGACTGGCGTTGTTGCAGCACCTTGCCGAAACGCTCGGAGAGGGTTTTGGCGGTGTCTCCTACTACTTGTCCGCTAAAGATGTTACCCACGGTATTCATCACCACCTTCGCCTCCTTATCGCCATAGTCACGGATAAGTTGAGAGAAATCCTGAAAGCCAAGACAGACGGCAACTTTATTGCTTCGGGCGGTGGCTATCAGGTTATCCAATCCTTTGAAGTAGATAGTTGGCAACTCATCAATAATAACAGAGCTTTTGAGCTGTCCCTTCTTATTGATGAGTTTCACGATACGACTGTTATACAATCCAAGGGCTGCCCCATAGATGTTTTGGCGGTCGGGATTGTTCCCGACACACAAAATCTTTGGTTCTGCCGGATTGTTGATGTCAAGGGTAAACTCATCGCCTGTCATCACCCAATAGAGTTGCGGGCTTATCATTCGAGATAGCGGTATTTTTGCCGATGCGATTTGCCCCATTAACTGGTCAGCAGCACCGCCGAGCCACGCATCCATAAAGGGAGAGAGGTAGTTTTCGAGGTCGGGATAAGAGGTGAGGATAGGAAAAATATCCTCGTACCGTTTATTCAGAAACTCAATAGCGTGCGGAAAGGTGCAATACTTACCGTTGTCATGAATGCGCAAGTACCAGATTATGGCGGCGAACAAAATTATTGGAGACTCCACGAAAAAATCGCCCTGCTTCTGTACCCACGTGCGATTAAGGTTTAACATGATGGTATAGGCACTCTCGTAAGCATCGGAAATATCTGTCATAAAATCGGGGTGGATGGGATTACAACGATGACTACGGCGTGGGTCATCGAAGTTAATTACATAGAACTTCGGAGGTACTTTATATTGCTCGTTATTGTCCTGTAAATGATTATAGGCAATAACCGATAGGTCAGGATATTTGAAGTCGTAAATATATTGAGAAAAGCCCTTTTCAATTTGCTGCTTTATGAAATTATTAACCACAGCATAGGATTTACCTGAACCGGGCGTACCCAACACGATGGTCGCACGAAACGGATTAACAACGTTAATCCATCCCTTCCACATCTTTTTCTTATACCAGAAACGAGTAGGTAAATTGATGGAATACTCATTCTCCATTAATTTTGTCTCCTGCATAAAACTTTCGTTCTCACAGTTAAATACGTCGTCCATCATGCTATTTTTGAGCAATCGGCTCATATATAGTCCTGCCATTAGCAAACAGATATAGCCCACCGCCATCGTAAAGATATAGAGTGCGGCGTTCGCTACCATCGGTAGTGGCAGAGCCAATACCCACCAATTAAGAAAGAAAAAGACGAAGCCAACACCTAAATAAGTGTTGATTTTTCGCCAAGTTATCTTTTCTTCTTTTACCCCTTTTGTACCCAAACAGGAGAGTGCCAGCAGTAGCACACAAAATAGTTTAGTGTAGATAATAGAACCGAACAGCCCCGCCGTTCGGTCAAAGTTCATCAAGATTTTATCTACTACACCGATGTTTATACCCCATAGTTGCATTGCTTCATAGCAATACCAATAGATATTCATCACGACAAATATTATACTCACGGCACGCAGAAAATCCATTATTTTCGCCAGTGCTCTCAAATCATCTTCTTGTTGCATTTCTTTGTTTTTTAAGTTTTTAAATTCCTCTTGTTTTTCTCTTCTTGCGTTGCATTCTACGGCGAAACGCCTCTTCTTCGGGATCTGTTCCGTGGCTTTCGATCGGCATATCTAAGACTGATCCGATAAGTGAATCGCCCTCTTGTTCATAGTTATCTCGCTCAAATGTAGGTGTAACGGCTTCATGCGACTGTACCTGTGTGGTGACAGGATGAGGATTGGTAAACATCTCCTGAAAAGTGTTTGCCGAAAACTCCTTGCCCAACCGTGAACCGTTGAATACGCAGCCACAATTATGATCTACGAACGTCACACCATAGATACGCCCCGTTTCATTTTGGCGGAACAGCACATCAATCCCTTTTTGTGATAGCTCCTTTTCCAATCCGGCACGGTCTGGGTGCTTACTTATTGCCGCCAGTATTGTCTGTTTGGTTTGCCCCCCTAACCGCTTATCCTTTATTTCCGTCTTGGATTGTTCTATCCGTTTTTGCAGGGCTTCATTACCTGCAACCTTCCCAAAAAGTGAAGATTTAAACGAATTACCCACCTTATTACCCTTGTCGTCGGTTGCCGAATAGACGATACCGTTGTATGGTTTCCCTTTGACTTCACCCTTTACCTCTTCCATACCTATATTATATAGGGAGAGCAAAGAGCGGTACTCGTTGAAACTTTGAAATTTATAAAACTTCATCAGTGGTACGATGACCGATGCTACCTGCTTTTTGATATTTCCCTCATCGGGGTTCACTTTACGATAGCGATACCCTTCGGTCTGTTTCTGCTTCTCAGCAGGTAGCAGTCCGTACTTTTGTTCCAACGCTCGTGTGATTTTCTTGCTGTTAAAGAAGTTATTGCTGTCGCTAATCTTCTTACCCTGTTCATCTACACCCAACGTAACAATATGGATGTGGTGACGTGAGATGTCCTCGTGCTTGTAAACCACGTAAGGTTGGTTTCCATACCCCATTTTTTCGAGATACTCGGCAGCGATAACGGCAAGTTGTTCATCGGACAGTCTATCGTCGGGATGAGGGTTGAGCGAGATATGAACAATGGGCTTGCGTGTCTGGATGTGGGCAGGCATCCGGCTCTCAAAATCTCTCATGCAGGCGTGCATGTCTACTGTGCCATCGGCGTTGGTAAGTACTTTATTTGTTCCTAATACCTTGCCTTCACCCTCATCTACCTTCTCTTGGTTGTATGCCAGCGCTCCAAAAAGAGAACTTCCGAAACTTATTTTTGCAACCATTTCTCTCTAAATTCATTGGTTAAGAACACGATTTCTTTGACTATACAACCCAGTTCCTTCGTCTCTTTTTCGAGTTTAAAGAGCATGGCAAGAGCCTTTTTCTCCGTAAAATTGGACTTCAATTCCTTTACTACTTGGTTGTAGTTCACCCCAATGGAACGAAATTGCCCGAACAATTCAGATAGCTTTTGGTAGTAATCAAGTAGCGTGCTATCTACTTTTACTACCCTGAAGCTCTCGTTAAAGACTCGTGCTCGGATAAAAGCGGACTTAGAATATAGCCCCGATAGCTCGAACATCGTGAGAAATTGAGCGTGCTCAGTGGCGGTAAAATTGACTGAATAACGAAATTCGGTCTTCTCTTGTGAGAATTTTAGCTTCCGTTTTTTTTGATTCATATTACTTATGGATTTTAGTGGTGTCGCTGACGAACCACCATTCGAGTAAAGTGCAACTTTCATTAAAGAAAAACCGACTTCGGAGGTTTTTCCGCCCTCTGCAAGAGCAAGGGTTTCATGCTGCATCGGCTCCGCCGTGCTGCATGAGACATACCTTGCTCTTTGCTTTGAGCAAAGAAAATCCGTCTTGATAGACGGATATTGGAAATCTCGAAAGTAATGCTTCTCCGCATTGTGGGTATTGTGTGCCCAACAATCGAAAGTAGTACCATTTACTCGGAAATGATTGGTTTGTCAGCTTGGGTGCAAAATTACTATCTATTGATGGATAATTGATTAGGACAATCGGAGACAAATATATCCATAGCGGAGACAAATGTACGCAGTTAGCAAAAGCGTGGTGTTTGTTCTAAAAGATGCCTATATATTTGTTCCGTCGAAGATTCAAACGAAGGGTCAAACGAACAAAAGTATAGGTCGGCGAGGACACAAATGAGCGAGTATTCAGATATGCGAATGTATGAACGGACGAAGATGGAAACGAACGAAGATACGAATGGATAAATATAGAAATGGGCGAAGATATAGATGAACGAACGCAGGTTCAAACATGCGAAGGCATGAAAGAACGTAGGCATAAATGTATAAGAGGGCAAATATGCGACGGTATAAACAAGCGAAAGCTCAAATGTGCGAAAATAGAAATAGATGCAGGTGCATACCTGCGAAGAGATATATGTTTAACTAATTAAAAAATAAGAAGATGAAAAAGAAACCAGTATTTATCGCTTTCTCCACTCAGAAGGGTGGCGTAGGCAAAACAACCTTTACGGTCTTGGCGGCAAGTTATCTCCACTACCTGAAAGGGTACAACGTGGCGGTGGTGGATTGCGATTACCCACAGCACAGTATCAATATGATGCGTAATAGAGATATTACGCTGTTAGATACCAATGTTGCTCTACACGAGCTGGCTATGGCACAATTCTCTAAAATAGAAAAAGCCACCTATCCTATTTTATGTACTTCTCCAGAGAAGTGCATAAGTTCCGTTCAAAAATTAGTAGCAAAGAGCGATGTCGAGTTTGATTTTATCTTCTTCGACCTGCCGGGCAGCGTAAATAATCCCGCCGTATTGGAGACTCTTTCACAGATGAACTACATTTTCACCCCCATCGCTGCCGATAGAATATCATTGGAGAGTACCTTGTCTTTTGCCACAGTAGTAAAGACCTTGATTGTGAACGACCCCGAAACTTCATGTAATGGTATCTATCTTTTCTGGAATATGGTGGACGGTCGGGAGAAAACGAACCTATACGGTGCTTATGAAGCGATTATCAGAGATTTGGATATGCCTATTCTTAAAACGTTCGTCCCCAATACGACGAAGTACAAAAAAGAAGGAGCCGACGATGGAGCAATCCTATTTCGTTCCACGATTTTCCCCGCTTCCCGTGTATTGCTCAAAGGTAGCCGATTAGCAGAATTGATAGATGAGATTTTAACTACCGTAAAGATTGTCGATAATGGAGAGTAAAAAAGTAGATGCCTTGAAAATGCAGAAAATGATAGCAAAAGGTTTCCAATTGGACGATGACGAACCTATACCGGAAGAGAGCATCCCTCTGCCACAAGAGCGACCGCAGGAGGTGGATCACAAAAAAGAACCTCCCATAACAGTTGAGCGGGCGAAAAGAAAAACAGTGTCTAAAGGGGATTACGAAACGCTCTTCATTTTCAAGAACGACCTAAAAGAACGCAAAACCATCTATGTAGCTAAAGAGGTACAAGAAAAATTAGCAGAGATAGTTATGTCGATGAAGAAACAGGAGATAACCATAGGCATCTATGTAGAAAATATCATCCTGCACCATTTTGAGATGTACAAAGATGAGATAAACACTCTGTATGAAAGTAAAATCCAAAAACCATTGTAGCGATGAAGCAGATAATCACAATATTAGTCCTTGTTGGAATGGCATACGTCGGTAGTGTACACATCGTTCTCTTTATTAGTAAGTATTACCTTCGGATTGTAGCTTTCTATAAGGATATGAAAACCTTTTTTAGAAGCAGAAAAGAGGGTAATCGTATTATCGAGATAAAAATACGAGAGCCGACAAAATCGGCGACAAAACCAGAAGCCATTCCCGTCATCACTCCCGTGTCTGAACCTGTGAAGCAGGAGGCTATAACGACAGTTACTACGGATATGGGCAAAGAGCAAGGCGCTGAGACGGTGGCGGACACCACACCGGATAAAATCTCGAAAGAGGAAACATCGGATAATGAAGTACAGGGAGAGACTCTTTTTATTTCCCTCAATATTGAGGGAAAAGAGTATAACTCTTCCGATGAGGTCAGCGCCGAGGAGCTGGAAGTAATGGGTCGCACTTTGTCAAATACTGCGGCATCAATAACAGATGAGATAGCTACCGCAAAAACCCTCTACAAGCTGAAAGATACACCGTTTATGGATGAAATCAATGCCGTGGTAGGCAAACGGATAAAGGGCTTATTTGACAACATAGTGGAACAAGCCCCTAAAATAGCGAAGTCAGGAGATTATGATTATTCACGATATATTAAATAAAAAGCAATGCAAAAACCAATTTATATAACATTTGCCTCGCCCAAAGGGGGAGTTGGCAAAACAACCCTAACCACATTGATGGCGAGTTATCTGCACTATACAAAAGAATATAATGTAGCGGTGATAGATTGTTGCTATCCCGAATACGGCTTAGACTTCTTGCGTCGAAATGAGATAGAGAAGATAACTAAAGACAATTACTATAACCGTAAAGCCCAGAAGCAATTTACCGCCAAGAACAAGAAAGCCTATCCTGTCATCAATACAAGGGTGGAGACGGCTATCGAAGAGGCGGAAAAGCTACAAGGGGCTGATATTATTCTATTTGATATGCCGAACATTATGAGTGGTAAAGCAGTGTCACTCTTTGCGGAGATGGAGTGTATCGTATTTCCGCTTATGGGCGGAACGATGTATATTAATACTTTGCAATCTTTTGTCGAGGCGATTAATCAGCTCGTTATCACCACGGGAAAAGGAAAGATTAAGGCAATGTATCTGCTCCGAAACAGGGTCAATAATTGGGACGGGATTGAGTTTACAACAGCGTGTGAAGCCTTGGCTGCTGACACGGGAACGACTTTGCTAAACTCCACTTTATCGTATAGTTGCCACTACCAAAAAGACATATTCTGTTCCAAAAAGCAAGATATATGTGTCAGTACCCTATTCCCTTTTGACAAACAGTTGCCCTGCATTGAACAACTTCGGGGCTTTATGCAAGAGATGGAGCAAATAGTAGGCAAGTTATGTGGGAAATACTGATTGTCGCCTGTCTGTCCTACGGGATATGGCTTGTCGGTGATGCGGTGTATCGTAGACTTCGACCAAAGAAAAAAACGCTTCCTAAGAAACCAAAACGACACCTCTCTGGGGAACAATTATTAGGTAAGTGTCGCTATGAGGTAGGACAAAAGCAGACAAATGTATCCACTTATCCGAAAGCGGAACAAGCTATGGATAAAGAACATATATTTGCTCCCGATAAGAAAAACGAGTCACCCGAACCACTCCATTATGAGGAGTCGAACGAGGAGTTCTCAGGGTTGGAAATACCAGTTGTGTCATTGGAGTACGATCCAGAGACAGTGGAAAATGATAACTCTAATCTTGGGGAAGAGGCGGAGGAAATCATACCTGCTGCCGACGGGAAAGTGGAATTAGCGGTAGGCGATGGTGTTAATTGGGAGGCATGGGCAGAGGCGTTGAGTGTGATTAGTCGCACAGATGCTACCCCAGACCAGATAGCGAAAGCCGGAGAGCTACTGCATCAGTCCGAGGGCAACGACATCGTGGATAAGTTACGAAGTGAGCCGCAGCGATCACAGAGAGTTGATGAACTGATATGCTCCTACTTCGAGAGACGATCCAAGGCGAGGATAACGGAAGAGAACCCTTTCGCCGAAACCACAGGGGTGGCGGGTGACTTTGATATTAGAAACTACATAAATTAAAAAGATGAGAAAAATTGATTATGGATAGTGCGATGAGTGCCTCCACTAAAATCCAAAAGTAAAAACAGTATTAACCGCCGTGAGGATTATCCAACCTCACGGTACAAATCAGAAATCATTTTATGACTAAGAAACAGATTTTATTCTCGGCAGCCTGCATCTTGGCTGCATCCTCCGCAATGGCACAGGGAAACGGCATGGCGGGTATCTCCGAAGCCACCAATATGGTGACATCATATTTTGACCCTGCTACCAAACTTATTTATGCCATCGGAGCCGTCGTGGGTTTGATTGGTGGAGTTAAGGTGTATGGGAAGTTTTCTTCGGGCGACCCCGATACATCAAAGACCGCAGCCTCGTGGTTCGGTGCGTGTATCTTCCTGATTGTAGCCGCTACCATTCTCCGCTCATTCTTCTTATAATATAAGGTTATGGCAGAGTTTCCAATCAATAGAGGGATTGGAAAATCGGTTGAGTTCAAAGGGCTGAAAAGTCAATATTTGTTCATCTTCGTGGGTGGACTGCTGGCGACTTTCGTCCTTTTTGTAATCATGTACATGGTTGGTATCAACCAATGGGTATGTATTGGTTTCGGGGTGGTTGCCGCATCAGTTCTGGTGTGGCAGACCTTCGCTCTGAACGCCAAATATGGTGAACATGGGCTAATGAAAGTAGCCGCCACCAAGAGCCATCCCAAGTACATCATCAACCGCCGAAAATTCCCTCGACTAATCAAACGTAAGAAGATATGAGACAAACATTAAAAGCAACCACCTTAGAGAGTAAGTTTCCGCTACTCTCAGTGGAACACGATGTAATCGTGAGCAAGGATGCCGATATAACGGTAGGGTTTCGGGTAGAACTACCCGAACTCTACACCGTCACCTCGGCAGAGTATGAAGCCATTCATGGCTCATGGGTCAAGGCAGTAAAGGTGCTGCCGGATTATAGTATAGTGTACAAACAGGATTGGTATATAAAGGAGAGCTACACCCCGAAAATTGACGGAGATATGAGTTTTCTATCCCGTTCATTTGAACGTCATTTCAATGAACGCCCCTTTTTGAACCATATCTGTTATCTGTTCCTGACCAAAACCACCAAAGAGCGGAGTCGTACCCAAAGCAATTTTTCGACCCTTTGTCGTGGATTCATTATCCCCAAAGAAATTAAGGATAAGGAAGCGATAACAAAGTTTTTGGAGGCAGTCGGACAGTTTGAAAGCATTATGAATGATAGTGGTTTTGTGAAACTGCATCGCCTGACCACCGACGAAATCGTCGGGACGGACACGCAGGCAGGAGTTATCGAAAAACATTTCTCGTTGTCCCAAACCGACACCACTACGCTCGAAGATATAGCGATGAGTGCCGACGGAATGCGTATCGGGGATAACTATCTCTGTATGCACACCCTTTCGGATGTGGAGGATTTGCCCAGTACGGTGGCTACCGATATGCGATACGAAAAACTTTCGACCGATCGCAGCGACTGCCGCTTATCCTTTGCCTCACCTGTTGGGTTGATGCTATCATGTAACCACGTCTATAATCAATACTTATTTATAGATGACAGTGCGGCGAACCTACAAAACTTTGAGAAAGCCGCAAGGAATATGCACTCTCTATCGAGGTATAGCAGAAGCAACCAAATTAATAAAGAATGGATAGAACAGTATCTAAATGAGGCTCATAGCTATGGACTGACTTCTATCCGTGCCCATTGTAATGTGATGTCGTGGAGTGACGATAAAGAGGAACTCAAACACATCAAAAATGATGTGGGTAGCCAGTTGGCTCTTATGGAGTGTAAGCCCCGACACAATACGGTGGATGCACCAACATTATTCTGGGCAGCCATTCCCGGCAATGCTGCCGACTTTCCTGCGGAAGAGAGTTTTTACACCTTCATCGAACAAGCGTTGTGCTTTTTCACAGGAGAAACTAACTACAAAAACTCTCCTTCACCCTTTGGTATTAAGATGGTGGATAGGGTAAGCGGTAAGCCGCTGCACTTAGATATCTCCGATTTGCCAATGAAAAAGGGAATTATAACCAACCGAAACAAATTTGTTTTAGGACCAAGCGGCAGCGGAAAATCATTCTTTATGAACCACCTTGTACGCCAATATTACGAGCAGGGGACGCACGTGGTACTCATCGACACCGGAAATTCTTATCAAGGACTTTGTGAGATGATAAACCGAAAGACGCACGGGCAGGATGGTGTTTATTTCACCTACACCGAAGAGAAGCCTATCTCATTCAACCCATTCTATACGGACGACTACATCTTTGATGTAGAGAAAAAGGATAGTATCAAAACATTGCTGCTCACCCTATGGAAGAGTGAAGATGCCCAAATATCCAAGACAGAATCTGGCGAGCTGGGAAGTGCAGTAACGGCGTACATTGATAGAATAAAGGCAGACCGAACTATTACACCAAACTTCAATACTTTCTATGAATTTATGCGGGATGTCTATCGCAAAGATTTAGATCATAGGGATATAAAGGTAGATAAAGAAGATTTTAATATCGACAACTTTCTGACAACGCTCAGGCAGTATTATCGTGGTGGACGATTTGACTTTCTTTTGAACTCTAATAAGAACATCGACCTACTCTCTAAACGCTTCATAGTCTTTGAAATTGATGCGATTAAGGAAAATAAAGAGCTTTTCCCTGTGGTAACAATCATCATAATGGAAGCCTTTATCAACAAGCTACGACGACTGAAAGGTGTCAGAAAACAGCTTATCGTGGAGGAGGCTTGGAAAGCTCTTTCATCTGCTAATATGGCAGAGTATCTTCGCTATATGTACAAAACAGTTCGTAAATATTTCGGTGAAGCGATAGTTGTAACACAGGAGGTGGACGATATTATTTCAAGTCCCGTGGTTAAAGAAGCAATCATCAATAATTCTGATTGCAAAATTCTCCTCGACCAACGAAAGTACATGAACAAGTTCGATGCTATTCAAGCCCTATTGGGACTTACCGACAAAGAGCGAGCACAGATACTCTCCATCAATATGGCAAATAATCCGAGCCGACTATATAAAGAGGTGTGGATCGGACTGGGCGGAACACAGTCAGCCGTCTATGCCACAGAAGTTTCGGCGGAAGAGTACCTTGTGTACACCACTGAAGAACTTGAAAAGATGGAAGTTATGAACCTATCCGAAAAGCTCGGCGGAGATATTGAAACGGCGATAAAACAACTTGCAGACCAAAAACGAAGTAAAAAATAAAACCAATCAAAATGAATACAATTTCAAAAGAGCAACTATTACAGTTGGCGAAATGTACCCTTGCCATTACGACCATTTTCCTGACCGCTTGTGGTGATATAAAAGAGGTAGATATAGGTGAAATATGTGGTAACTGGGTCAGCACCACCGGAAAACCCGACGTACTAATTTTCAAAGAGGGCGATATTTTCAAACTTACCCTGTTCCGAAAAAAGAGCGTTACTCGAAAGATTAAGCCCGAAACATTTTTGATTGTACAAGAGAATGACAACCTGTTTATCAATACAGGGTTTCGGATTGATATAGCATATAATGAGGTTACCGATGTGCTGACCTTCTCACCAAATGGCGACTATACCAGAGCAAGCGAAAAGTAACAAACCACTAAAATCCATAGTAAAATGAAAGTAAAAACTCTTATGGTATGTATGAGCTTAATGCTCTGTACATACAGTGCGAAAGCCCAATGGGCGGTGATTGACCCAGCTAACTTGGCACAAGGGATTGTCAATGCTACAAAAAACATCGTGCAGACCTCATCGACTGCCAGTAATATGTTGTCGAATTTTAAGGAAACAGTAAAGGTGTATGAGCAAGGGAAAAAATATTACGATGCCCTGAAGTCGGTAAACAATTTGGTCAAAGATGCCCGTAAGGTTCAACAAACCATCTTGATGGTGGGCGAAATATCGGATGTCTACGTGATAAACTTCCAACGTATGATGCGGGATAAGAACTACACCGTTGAGGAATTGGGGGCAATCGCCTTTGGCTATACCAAACTTCTCGAAGAGAGTGCCGGACTGCTGACTGAACTCAAAGGAATCGTGAATATAAGTACCCTCTCGATGAGCGACAAGGAACGGATGGATATGATTAATGGTATCTATAATAACGTAAAGAGCTATCGCAGCTTAGTGGGTTACTACACCAATAAGAATATTGCCGTTAGCTATCTACGCTCAAAGAAGTCAGGCGATACCGCTCGAGTTATGGCTCTCTACGGCAATGCTAACGACAGATATTGGTAAGCCATGATATTAGCAGCCGTTGAATTTGAAAACCTACACCAGATTTTAAGAAATCTATATGTAGAGATGATGCCCCTCTGCTCGAATATGGCAGGGGTGGCTAAAGGGATAGCAGGACTCGGAGCATTGTTCTATGTGGCGATGCGTGTATGGCACTCACTGGCACAAGCCGAACCGATTGATGTCTACCCGATGCTCCGACCCTTTGCCATTGGCTTGTGTATTATGTTCTTTCCTACCATTGTGCTGGGAACGATTAACGGGGTTATGAGTCCTGTTGTTCAAGGGACGCACCAGATGCTGGAAACACAGACCTTTGATATGAATAAATATCAGCAACAGAAAGATAAGCTCGAACACGAGGCGATGATGCGTAACCCCGAAACGGCTTACTTAGTAAGTAATGAAGAGTTTGATAAGAAAATCGAAGAGTTGGGCTGGGGCGTGAAAGATATAGCCACGATGGGTGGGATGTATGTTGAGCGAAGCATGTACAATATGCAAAAGTCATTCAGGGATGGTTTTCGATACCTATTGGAACTTCTTTTTGCCGCTGCCGCCCTGCTCATCGACACGATACGTACATTCTTTTTAATCGTTTTGGCGATTCTCGGTCCCATCGCCTTTGCTATTTCGGTCTGGGATGGTTTTCAATCCACTATGACACAGTGGATAACGAGATACATAAGTGTCTACCTGTGGCTACCTGTATCGGATCTATTCAGTTCGGTGCTTGCCAAAATCCAAATTTTGATGCTCCAAAACGATATTAAGGAGATGGAGAGTAACCCCGCCTTCTCACCTGATGCCAGCAATAGTGTATTTCTGGTATTTATGATAATTGGTATCATTGGCTACTTTACCATCCCAACTGTTGCAGGGTGGATTATCCAAGCTGGAGGTGGTGGGAACTATGGTAAGAATGTAAACAATGCAGCGTCTTATGCGGGTGGAAAAGTCAGCGGAGCAGCAGGAGCGGCAACAGGTGCAGCAGCCGGAAACATAGGTGGTAGATTACTTGGTAAATAGTGGTGAACCACCGCAGGCAATTAATTTAATAAAAACAGAATATGGAATTTAAGTCATTAAAAAACATCGAGAGTAGTTTCAAACAGATCCGACTCTTCGCCATCATCTTCATTTGCTTGTGTGTAGGCATTGCAGGATACTCCATTTGGAGTTCCTACAATTTTGCCGAAGCACAAAGACAGAAGATTTATGTGCTGGACGGTGGTAAATCGTTAATGCTCGCCCTTTCGCAGGACTTGTCTCAAAACCGACCAGTCGAAGCAAGGGAACACATAAAACGGTTTCACGAGTTGTTCTTTACGCTCTCGCCCGACAAAAGTGCGATAGAAAATAACATCAAACGGGCATTGCAACTTGCTGACAAGAGTGCCTTTATCTACTACAACGACTTTTCGGAAAAGGGTTATTATAATCGTATTATTGCAGGAAATGTGAATCAATCTTTACAGGTAGATAGTATCTCGTGCGATTTTGACCACTATCCCTACAAGGCAATCACTTACGCCCGTCAGATGATAATCCGTGAAAGTAATATAACCGAGAGAAGTTTGATTACAAGGTGTAATCTACTCAATTCAGTGAGAAGTGATAATAATCCGCATGGCTTCACCATTGAAGCCTTTGAAATTGTGGAAAATAAGGATATTAAAGTAATGAAACGATGAGAAAGTATATCGTAAGAATACAGGATTGGGTGGATGACAATCTCCGCCGTCTGTGTGGTCGGATAACACCCGAAAAGCGGTTGGCTGTATTGCTGACAATGTTTCTTTTCTTTGGCATCACCTCTATCTACATCTTCGTGAGTGCGATTTACAATATCGGAAAAAACGAGGGACAGCAAATAGAAATCGAGCATATCCAGATGCTCGAACTGCAAAAAAAAGATAGTATTAATCAATTAAAATTTTACAATGATGGAAGAGAACAAAATTGAAATCAAGGCTCGAAATGAGCCTGAACCCAAGAAAGAAAAAACTGAAGAGCAGCGGCAACGAAATAAAAAACGAATTGTGCTACCGATTATCTTCATCCTTTTCGGTGTGGCAATGTGGCTTATTTTCAAGCCGTCAGCCAAAGATGAGCAAGAGAAAGAGCAACAGCAAGGTTACAACACAGATGTTCCATCGCCGACCAATAAGCAGATGGCGGACGACAAGAAGACCGCCTACGAGCAGGCTCAAATAGAGCAGAAGCAGGACGCACGCCAGCGACAGATGCAAGACCTCGCCTCAATGTTTGGAGATGAAACGGAGCCGGTAGTGCCGATTGATGAAGAACCGCAACGGAGTTACGGTGGTGGCGGAGGTAGTGAAAGACCTTACGAGACTATTAAAAGCTCCAATAACGCCTACAAGGACATCAATCGCACGTTGGGCAACTTCTACGAACAACCCAAAGTAGACCCCGAAAAGGAGGATATGCGTAAGGAGATAGAGGAGCTTCGGGAGATGGCGTACAACAAGCAGCAGACAGAGCAAGAGGTAGCCGTTGACCAGATGGCACTACTCGAAAAATCCTACCAGCTGGCAGCGAAGTATATGCCGCAGGGACAACCGCAAGGTTTGCCAATGGGCGGAGTGCAGCAGCCAACAGTAGAGGGCAAAGCACCGGAAACGGTCAAGAACGGAAAAGCATTGATTAATCCCGTGGGGCAGGTTACGACTTCGGTTGTAACCACCCTTTCACAGCCGATGAGTGATTCGACTTTCATCGCCGAATACTCGAAAGAGCGAAACATGGGATTTCATACGGCAGTCGGCACACCTAATAAAATGGATAAAAATACCATCAAGGCGTGTGTACACGATAATCAAACCATTATTGACGGGCAGAGTGTCCGACTTCGACTACTCGAACCGATGCGTGCCGGAGAGATGGTTATCCCACGCAACGCCCTTGTGACAGGCATGGGTAAAGTGCAAGGCGACAGGCTTGGCATTGACATTACCTCGTTGGAATATGCCGGAACGATAATACCTATAGAGCTGGCAGTTTACGATTCAGATGGGCAGGAGGGGATTTTTATTCCCGGCTCTATTGAGCTAAACGCCGTGAAAGAGGTTGCCGCCAATATGGGGGCATCACTCGGCACAAGCGTTTCGATAACCAATCAGGGTGCGGGTGACCAACTGCTGACTGAACTCGGAAAGGGAGCGATACAAGGGGCATCACAGTATATCTCCAAGAAGATGAAGGTAGTAAAAGTCCACCTCAAAGCAGGGTATAACATCCTATTGTATCAAGACAAAAATTAGTTCATAGTAATTCAATCAATTATTAATCGGGCAATGTTGCCTACCACTAAAATCCAAAGTAAAAATGAAAAAAGTATTTGTAATGTTTGCCCTTATGTTGGGCGTAATTGGTGCGACAAACGCACAAGAATCAACAGGCGACCTCTATCATGGTCTGACCAAGAAAGTAACCTATGACCGTATGATACCGCCACACGGTATAGAAGTGACCTACGACAAAACGGTACACATAATTTTCCCCTCTGCAGTGAAGTATGTGGACTTGGGTTCACCCAATCTGATAGCAGGCAAGGCGGACGGAGCGGAAAATGTAATCCGTGTGAAAGCCACAGTTAAGAATTTCCGCACTGAAACCAACTTTTCGGTCATTACCGAAAGCGGCTCATTTTATACGTTCAATGTCAAATATGCCGATGAACCGCTGCTGCTCAATATTGAGATGAAGGACTTTATCCATGATGGCAGTACGGTCAATCGTCCGAATAATGCGCTGGATGTGTACCTGACGGAACTTGGCAGTAAATCGCCCAAACTGGTGCACCTGATTATGAAGTCCATCCATAAGAACAATGACAGGGAGATAAAGCATATCGGAGCGAAGAGTTTTGGTATTCAATATCTTTTGAGAGGATTGTACACACATAACGGGTTATTGTATTTCCATACCCAGATTAAAAACTCATCCAACGTACCGTTCGACGTGGATTTCGTGACTTTCAAAATCGTGGATAAAAAGGTTGCCAAGCGTACCGCCATTCAGGAGCAAGTAATTTTTCCGCTCCGTGCCTACAACTACGCCACCCGAATTGCAGGCAACAAAGATGAGCGTACAATCTTTACGATGGATAAGTTTACCATTCCCGAAGATAAACAGTTGGTAGTGGAGCTTCACGAGAAGTCTGGTGGCAGACACCAAACGTTCGTCATTGAGAACGAAGACATAGTACGTGCCAGAGTTATTAACGAATTAAAAGTAAAGTAAGATGAAGCGTTGGTTATTCATTATTGTAGCGTTGCTTGCCCTGACCGGGCAGGCAAACGCCCAACGCTACCTGCCGGGTATGCGTGGACTGGAATTAAGGGGTGGCTTGGTGGATGGTATTCAAAAGCCATTGAACTACTACACGGGAATAGGACTTTCAACCTACACCAAAAACGGGAACCGCTGGGTGTTCGGAGCGGAATATCTCTCTAAAGAGTACGCCTACAAAAATATCTCTATCCCAAAGGCACAGATTACAGCAGAGGGTGGCTATTATATGAAATTTCTTTCTGACCCATCTAAAACGGTTTTTCTCTCGATCGGTGGCTCTGCATTGGCGGGTTACGAAACAAGTAACTGGGGCAATAAACTCCTACCTGACGGTGCAACCATCCGCAACCAAGATGCCTTTATCTACGGTGGAGCAATCACCCTCGAACTCGAAACCTACCTGTCCGACCGTGTGGTGCTGCTACTAAACGCAAGGGAACGCATACTCCGGGGCAGTAGCATTGGAAAATTCCACACAGTATTTGGTGCAGGACTAAAAATAATCATAAATTAAAATGGATATAGCAATGAAAATAGCATTTATAATCCTTATTGTCGCTTGTATGGGTACTCTTTTATGCTCGTGTGATGACAAACTCGACATTCAACAGGCATACGACTTCTCACTAAGTACAATGCCTATCCAAAAGCGTATTAAACAGAATGAAACCGCTGAAATCAGGTGTCAGTTAAATAAATCCGGCAACTACAAGGAGGCGGAGTTTAGAATTGGATATTTTCAATTTGATGGTCTTGGTACTCTAAAAATGGACGATGGTACAATCTTTCTGCCCAATGATACCTATCCGTTGAAAAAAGAAACGTTCCGGCTCTACTACACTTCCGAATGCACTGACCAACAACAGATAACAATCTATGTAACAGACAATCAAGGTCAGCACTACGAACTCGAAATTTCTTTTGCAAATGACTCTGATAAAGAAGAGCCAGCAGAATAGATAACCGGAAACAAAACATTCAAAGTCCGTCGGTTTATAATCGACGGACTTTTGCGTTACGACGATAATTCTGCTGATTAATTGTGATATGTTCGGAACTATTTATTAATTTTGTACTCAATCAACAATAATTCAAATGCCTATGAGCAAATAAAAAGATAAGAAATATATTATAACGGCTTAATGCTGTTTGTTTTGTATCGTAAAATCGCCAGTTTTAATCACCACAAAACAAATAGGGAAAGTCCATGCTATATCAAATTAGCACGGGCTCGACTTGTTTGTGGTGAGGGTGTCTGGCGATACCTACGATACGGACTTGTTGAGTACCGTGCTTCTTTATTTTGCAGAGGTGGATGGTTTCAGCGAGAAAATCTAATCGTAAAAACCAATCACAATGAGAATCAACAAAAACAAAACAGTCACTTTCACAGGCTATCGCAGCCAAGAAATTCAACATCTAACAGAGGATAAAAACCTCGTAAATGTTATCACCACAGAAGTTTACCGTACTGTCAAGCTCTTCTATGAACAGGGCTACAACACTTTTCTAACAGGCGGTTCAGAAGGATTCGACCTTGTTGCCGCCAATGCCGTTCTGCAACTCAAGCGGGTAAATACCGATATTCAATTAGTAATGGTCGCCCCCTTTATCGGACAGGAACAGCGATACAGCGCCGTTGATAAAATGAGCTACAGATATATCTGGGAACGAGCCGATGCAACGGTAGTACTTGCCGAAGCATACACCGATAAGGGACAGTATCTACGAAGAAATGATTATCTGGTAGATAACAGTACTGCAATGATATGTTATTATGATGGATTAGCAGGCAACACGAAGTACACTCACGACCGTGCCCAAGATGCAGGACACAACAGCATCAACATTTGTGGGATGTTATACGAATACTTCGCCAACGAGAGCCTCGCAAAACAAGCCTTTCAGCCATACAGTCGCATTCAAGGGTTTTGTTACTGCAAGGAGGGTATCCTCATTCACAGACGGGATGATAAGCCGCTTATCATTGCCTTTGAACAGATTGCAGAGGTGGAGAGTAAATGTGGGGTGCTGCATATTGTGATGGGCAACGGCTTAGAACTTCGTGCATCCCTGCTCTCGAACGATTGTCAGGTGTGGTTTCCCGGTATGGATGAGCCGACCGTGTGGGAAAGTGTGTCAGCGTGCTACGCCCAACTAAAAAACAGGATACTACCAAAATAAGCGTAGCCAATAGATTATAATTGAAAGTTTCATGGTGGTATTTTGCTACTTTTGTACCGCCTAAAGGCTCATGATAAAAGTAGTCCTTCATAAAGGTCGAAAGGTTTGAAAGTGGTTTTTTCCTACTTTTTGACCGTCCTAAAGACTCACCGTAAAAAGTAGCGGGCGGATTTTCTCCGCCCGTCCTTATCGTTAATCCGCAAATGGATTGTCCTCCTGTGCAGGCTGTTCGGCTACCGTTTCCGGCTCTGTCTGCACCTGTTCCGCTTGAATAGCCTCTATCTTTTCGGTTATCCGTGCATGGCGTTTATCGTACACCTCTGCGTGTTTGGCTTTTATCTCCGTAACTCCTTCGGGGGCGTGTTGATTGGCAAACTCCATCAATAAGCCTTCAGTTATTCCATTACGGAATGCCTCTCGCAACGTGTTCTGAATAAAGTCCCTGCGGATGACCGTCTTTTGTTCTTCGGTGAGATTGGAAAGGACTTGCATACGCTCCGTATCGGTCAAACCGTAGCTGTATTGGGGTGAAATACCTAACAATTCAATATGGTCGTGGCGTAACTGTTTGAGCATGGCAAAATACATAATCCGTTCTTCAAGGAGTGAAAAATCTCCGACGGTAGGGTTTAATCCTTTTACAAGTTCTTTGGTGTCGGCAATAACCTTTTCTTGCTCTATCTCTTTAAACCGTGCATCCTGCTTGGTCAGTTTGACAAGTGGGGTTTCTTTTACTTCATTGCTCGTATTGTTGAACATATAGCCCAAACGAACTCCTTTCGTTCCAATGTTGGCGTACATGGTGATTTTACCCTCTTTGTACTGGTCGCATAACTCTGCGGACTCGGATTGGTAATCAATAACGCTTTCTGCGTATTCGCCCATCGCCTCGTTATATTCTTCTTCCGTTTCGTAACTCTCTTGTTCGGGTGCGGTAGGTGGTACAGGACACTCACGGCAGTAGTTGAGTTCGGTTATCACATATTCCTGTTCGGTCAGCATATCAACGGCATCCTTACACACATTCAGATTGGTTACGGATAGCGGTAGTTCGGGGTTCTTCTCTACAAACTCCTTTGCTCGCTCAACGATATAGGCGGTATTCTTGGCTTTCAAGCAAGAGGTTTGAAGGCACTTTCCGCAACCGTTACCTTCGGCAAAGAGGTTGTGTTTCTCGGTATTATATCCACAATCGTAACATTTGCTCTTGTCAAAGAAATACTCATTCAGGTCGGTTGAGTAGTTCTTCTCGATAAGACCAACAACTTCTTTAGAGGTTTTCTTTAGCCAATTGTAATAGTTGTCTGCTTGGTAGTGGTCAGCGAAAATATCCTCCTGTACTTCGGGGCTGTATTTACAGAGTTCCAATGCAACCGAAAGGCTTATATCATCTTTCAAAAGTAGCTCCTTGAAAGGCTCTGCAAGGGCGTTTAGTCTCATACGGCTACGGATATAGCTTTCTGACTTTCCGAATTTTACCATAAGGGTGTTCATGTCGTAATGGTTGTTTTCGACAAGGATTTTGTAGGCGGTAGCCTCTTCGATGGGGGAAACGTCTTGGCGTTGGACGTTCTCGGTAAGGGCGTACTCCATTGCGGTATCATCGGTTAAGTCTCGTACAAGGGCTGGTATTATCTCCAATCCTGCAAGAATTGCAGCACGGTAGCGACGTTCGCCGTACACGATTTCATACTCGTTACCTTGTGGGCGTACCATAATCGGCTGTAACACGCCTTGTGCTTTTATGCTCTCGGCAAGCTCCGTGAGGTCTGCATCACGGAATGTTTTACGTGGGTTGAATTTGCTCGGTTTAACCTTAGACAAGTAGATGATGTGAGCGTTGGTGATGTTGTTGTTTTCTTGTAAGTTCATAATGTTGTTGTTTTTGTGTGGAGGTGTTTTTATTGCACCTCCACAAATTAATATTAGGGTTTATAATCTGGTGTATAGTCCTGTTACGGATGTGAACATCTCTTCAAGCATATCACAATAAATCGTATCATGTTGGGCTATCTCGGTAATTTTCATCTCGAAACCTTTGGTCATTACTTGTTTGTAAAACCTCATGGTGTAGGTGTCTGTCGCTCTGTCGAGTGTTATTTCAAGCCTGTTTGCCTGTGTCTTGTTTCGGGCAAGGTTCATCTTCAAACCGTTTCCCATATCAAGTAACTTCTTACTGCCTGTCATTACGACAAACCTGTTTCCGCCTATTTGCTGTAAAATCGTCTGTGCTATCATTGTGTGTTCTTTTTGGCGTTCAACCACTTGTCTCGTTTCTCTCGGCATTGCTCCAAAGTCGGGGCAACGGTGGCAAATAACTCACCGTCCATCGGGTCACGGTAGCCGTATTGACAATACCGTCCCTTACGTCTTGGTCGGGGTGTGAGGTTGAAATACACATACTTTTCTCCTCCGGCTTGGCATACGGATATGCCGTTCTTGTTAATGCTGTTGTTCATTGCTGTTGTTTTATTATTATCATTGAATTTGTACCAACTATCCCTGTAATTATCTCCTATAAGAGTGAAAACACCTGTATAATCACATTCTCTCGCAAACCGCTTGGCTTCTAATATGGTTGGAAATTCATCCAACTTCCGAAACCCTACAAATAACTTGTACATGGTCTATTCCTCCTGTCGTTTTGTGATGGTTGCATGTTGTTGTAGCCATTCCAGAACGTAGGGCATATTGTATTCAGAGGTGATTACCGCCGTGTTTTCTCCTATTTGCGTAAAGCGTGTGCTTTCGTAGCTGTCTATCCACTGTTTGAGGGTGGAAACGCCCCATGCCTGTGTATCATCTTCAAATATTTCATTGAGTTGCTCAATGCCTTTAGAAAAGGTTATTATGATAGTTCTATATATTACTTTCATCGCTGTGGTGGTATTAAATGGTGGCTCTAATGATTTCCAATCGGTACGCTGGATTTACCTCTTCAAACACATATTCGATAAACTGCTTTTGTGCATCGGTGCATAACTCCTTGTATAATTCTCTGAATGGTGTAATATTACCGTTGATATACACGCTAACCATGTATTCAAAGATGTTTTCTACCTCGTAACACCTGCATTGTTGGGCTACGCTCCTGTTTCTTCTTGTTCTCATATCTTATGACAAATGAAAGATTACTACTGTGTTGTCGTACTCCTGTTCAGCAATGTGGCTGTACAGTTTCAAGAACTCCTCTTTGGTCAGATTGATAAAGTCAATCATAATACCCGTGTTGTGCATAAAATTCATATTCGTATGGTTTTAATTGATTTCTACAATTTGGTTGATGCGTCCATAAAGGATTTCTCTTAGGCTTGTCTTATCGGGTGCATAATACTCACTCCATCCTCCGTGCTGATTGACAAGGAATTTGCGGATAACATCCGAAAAGTCAAAACGGTATCCCATCAGCGGTACGGCTGTTCTGAAATAGCTGTTGTGATTGAGGTTCTCGGCAAGCCAATTTTTCTCCTCACGGCTCATTTTCTCTCCTCTGTTAAGTTTCTCACGAAGTTGATACACTATGCTATTTGATAGTGTCTCAAGTGGGCTTATATCCCACTTTGCAAACTTGATTGCAATAGGTTGTGCGTTCATTGCTGTATGTTTTATCCGATTAATATCCAAAGTATTCCGCCAATGATTGAAGCATAAATAAGAATGTAGATAAGGAAGTAAAGTATTACCGCCAACGCTACGGTAAGAAGTAAGCGTGCTACTGCTTTGCCTACGAATACCCCTGCGAACCACCACCAAAGGCTACCACCCAAAAGGAGTGAACCTGCTACGGCTACCACCGCCAAACCTGCTATCTTATATCTTGTTTTCATCGTCCTGTTGTTTTTTATAATTTTATGTGGATTCTTGAGGTGAGTGAGTTGAGTTTCCATTTACTTTTTCCTGTCTCTCGTGAATCCGACATTTTTTTTATGCGTCTTTCCGTCGGGTCGGTCATTTTCGTTTCAGGGGCAATAAAGGTGTAGGGTTTAGGGGAAACAAGGTTTTTGATGAGAATACTACCCGACAGAATGGAGGTGTGGAGATTGTCAGCAAAACGGCTCTGCCGCTCGACCTTGTTTTCACGTTAAGAACCCGTAAATACCTTTGCACCTGTTACGAAATGAGTGATTCGACAGATAATAACCCGCATTTGTGGAGGATGAAACAGGAGAGACAGGGGAAAATAAGAAGATAAATAGTCTTCGGGACTATTCGTTAGAAGATGGGTATAAATAGAAAATGCCACTTTTAGGAGGTGGCTCAATTTTTCATTGCAAAACGGCAATATCGACAAATAAATAAGATAACGCTTGGTGGAGAGAACTAATTTTGTACCTTTGCAATAGTTAAGTCGCTCTTTGAGTTGTATCAGACCAAAGCAAAACAAAGCAGTTAGCTCGTTTCTTAAACGTTACCTATCGGCAAAATGAAATTTGCAACTTATTCATTTTCAGTTTGTTATTAGATTTATTGTGACTTGCTGTATGGAGACTAAACCCTTCATTGAGTTTAACCTGAAAGAAAAAAGCATTCATGGTAATGCCGGTTGCAACATCATCAACGGAGGTTTCAAGACGGACGACAGCAATGCACGTGCCATCTCTTTCCCCGCTTTGGCAACTACTATGATGGCTTGTCCTGACATGGATACAGAGTCGAAAATACTGAAAGCAATGAACGAAGTTGTGTCTTTTGATACCCTCGCGGGTGGTGGCATGGGACTGTATGACGCTAACGGCACATTGGTATTGGTGTTGACTAAAAAGTAATTCACCTTACTCTACCTTATTATAATATATAACTTAGGTCGAAGCTCTCTAAAAAGCTTCGACCTATTTTTTTTGCCTGCTCCTCTATGGCTAAATCCTTTCTCATATACGGCAAATGAATGCCCAATACTGACTTGTTTTCCTCTGTTTTTGTGACAGAAAGCCTTTAATCTGCCTTTCTGGCAGAAAAATGTCAGTTAGTTTTTGGTGAACTCTTTTGGCATAACGTTTGTTTTGTAGTCACTATAAAAATTGAATAATAATAATATAAATAATAAAAGCATTATGGGAAAAATTATTGGTATTGACTTAGGAACAACAAACTCTTGTGTTTCTGTATTTGAAGGAAACGAACCGGTAGTAATTGCTAACAGCGAAGGCAAACGTACTACTCCTTCTATTGTAGCATTCGTTGATGGTGGCGAGCGTAAGGTCGGTGATCCTGCTAAGCGTCAAGCTATTACGAACCCTACAAGAACGATCTCCTCAATCAAACGCTTTATGGGCGAAAACTGGGATCAGGTTCAAAAAGAGATTGCTCGCGTTCCTTATAAAGTAGTAAAGGGAGACAACAATACACCTCGTATTGATATCGACGGTCGTTTGTACACTCCACAAGAAATTTCGGCTATGATTCTTCAGAAGATGAAGAAAACTGCCGAAGATTATTTGGGACAGGAAGTAACCGAAGCCGTTATCACCGTGCCTGCTTACTTCTCTGACTCACAACGTCAGGCAACAAAAGAAGCCGGACAGATTGCCGGATTGGAAGTGAAACGTATTGTCAACGAGCCTACTGCCGCTGCATTGGCTTATGGTTTGGACAAGGCACACAAAGATATGAAGATTGCCGTATTCGACCTTGGTGGTGGTACATTCGATATCTCTATCCTCGAATTCGGTGGCGGTGTATTCGAAGTACTCTCTACTAATGGTGATACTCACTTGGGTGGTGATGACTTCGACCAGGTAATCATCGATTGGTTGGTTCAGGAATTCAAAAACGACGAAGGTGCCGACTTGAAAGTTGATCCTATGGCTATGCAACGTTTGAAAGAAGCTGCCGAAAAAGCAAAGATTGAACTTTCTTCTTCAAACAGCACAGAAATCAACCTGCCTTATATCATGCCGGTAAACGGTGTGCCTAAGCACTTAGTGAAGACATTGACTCGTGCTAAATTCGAATCATTGGCTCACGGATTGATTCAGGCTTGTTTGGAACCTTGTAAGAAAGCGATGAGCGATGCAGGTTTGAGCAACTCAGATATCGACGAAGTAATCTTGGTAGGTGGATCATCACGTATCCCTGCCGTACAGGAATTGGTTGAGAAATTCTTCGGTAAAGCTCCTTCAAAAGGTGTGAACCCCGACGAAGTAGTAGCCGTAGGTGCTGCCGTTCAAGGTGCTGTATTGACAGACGAAATCAAAGGTGTGGTATTGCTCGACGTTACTCCATTGTCAATGGGTATCGAAACAATGGGTGGTGTCATGACCAAGCTGATCGAATCGAATACAACGATTCCTTGCAAGAAGAGCGAAACCTTCTCGACTGCTGCCGATAACCAAAGCGAGGTAACCATCCACGTATTGCAAGGCGAGCGTCCGATGGCTGCACAGAACAAGTCAATCGGTCAGTTCAACCTGGCAGGTATTGCTCCCGCCCGTCGTGGTGTTCCTCAGATTGAAGTAACATTCGATATCGACGCAAATGGTATCTTGAAAGTATCTGCCAAGGACAAAGCAACCGGCAAAGAGCAAGCAATCCGTATCGAAGCTTCGAGCGGTTTGAGCAAAGAAGAGATCGAAAAGATGAAAGCCGAAGCCGAAGCTAATGCCGAAGCCGATAAAAAAGAACGTGAGAAGATTGATAAGCTGAACCAAGCCGACAGCATGATTTTCCAGACCGAAAAGCAATTGGAAGAGTTGGGCGATAAGCTGTCAGCCGACAAGAAAGCTCCGATCGAAGCTGCTTTGACTAAGTTGAAAGAGGCTCACAAAGCGCAAGACCTGGCTACTATCGATACGGCAATGGCCGAGTTGAATACTGCTTTCCAGGCTGCAAGTGCTGAGATGTATGCACAAGGTGGTGCTCAGGCAGGTCCCGATATGAATGCCGGTCAAGCCAATGGCGCACAAGGCAATGGCGGACAGGAAGAGCATATTCAGGATGCTGATTTCGAAGAGGTGAAATAATTCCGATAAAGGAATACATAATAAATAAAAGCGTGCAGCTCAATGAGTTGCACGCTTTTTGCGTTTGTGGGGTTCATGGTTGCTATGTGTTTTCTATGGACTTTTTTTATCTCTTATTTGCGATATATTTGCATCACATCTTATTTGGCGAAAAGATACAACTAAGATTGATATAAACCATTTATAACGAAAAGAATATGCCAAGAGGTAATTACACCATTGTATCGGGCGGTGAAGGAGAAATATCAGCATTTGAAGGAAATGACTTATGAAAAATCTAAAGTTAGAACCAAGTATTTTTTTAATGTCTATATTTATTATTTATTCGTTTCTCCGTATGCTACCTCTGATTCAGCAACCATGAGGCTATCATAGTTTTCCACAATTTTATATGCTTTGATTTTCCTGTCTTCAAGAAAAATATGATTTAAAGTATAAACTAATGATTCAAGTGTTTGCATGCGGACTTTAGGTTTTAGTTGACACTCCCAAATTGTGATGTAGTGCCAGCCCATAGTTGCAAGCTGGCATTGTTCTTTTTTATCACGCTCTTTGTTTCGTTCTATTTTCTTTTGCCAAAAGTCAATGTTTGTTTTAGGCAGGCGAAAGTATCTGCAATTATCATGACCATGCCAAAAACAACCATTCACAAAAATAGCTGTTCGGTATTTACGAAGCACTATATCAGGATGACCGGGTAGACGTGGATGGTTTAGCCGATAGCGGAAACCATGGCTAAAAAGGAATTTCCGCACCAGCATTTCGGGTTTCGTGCCCTTTCCACGTATAGCAGCCATATTACGATGACGCTGTTCTTTGGTTAGTACATCAGCCATTCCGTTTATTTGAGTTTGTCTTTACAGTCTTTGTATAATTGAATTAAATGATATATAGACATATCTATGAGAGGCTCAAACATAAAGCTATTTACATGAATTAGTTCAGGGGTTATCATATTAACACGCTCTATAGTAGTGTAATGAGCATCTCTCGGACAGACTTTTTTAAATTGACCTGTCCACCTCCCTGTCTGATTACCTGTTACGGCTAAATCTTCCTCACTTTTACCTGCAGCTATCATTTTGTCGTGCATATAATTTTCTGCCAAGTGTCTTATGGCAATAGATAAGCATACCTTATTCTCAATTAGTACTTGGTTAGGATTATCTTCAGCTATGATATTATCTGCAGTTTGCATAATTAGGTCGTAAATTTTACCTGCTGATTTCGGGCGTTTCATACCTCTACCTTGTGTAAAATCAATCATAATATTTATCACCTGCTCAATTGTTATAGTTCGTGTATTTGCTTTTCTATGAAGGCATTCGGTTAATGTTGTGTAATCGGTATCGCTTTCCCCTTTAGTATATTCTATCAAATTTCTAACAAAAGGAATCATGCTTATAAATATTTTATCGTCATTATCATGATCGATAAAAGCATTAGTGTATACATTACCCTTATACTGGCCTTGATTGATGATAACCTTACCATTAGCTAAACGTTCCGCCATCCAGAGATTTGGCTGGAATAGGCTAAGGCGAGAAGACAATGTTCTATAGAAGTCATAATTATGAGTCAGCACAAGTATATAGAACTTATTGCTACTATTTACAACAATATCTTTAATATATTCTACTATCGCATATTTGTTTTGGTAATCAAATGAATCAGCTATATCATCCATAACTAGAATCGTATCATGATCCATTGTCTTACGTGCTTCCATTTCAAAGAGAAATTGCAGGATAATGAAGGCTCGTTTTTCGCCTCGACTAAGGATTTTCTCTAGGACTTCTTTCTCTACTTTTGTTTCTGTACTTGGAGTCTCAATATAAGAAAACTGTAGTTTCGCTGCTTCTTGTTTGAGGATAATATCCTTTTGATTGGCTATAGAAACTTTTATTGGAACATGAAAGCGTGTATTATAAAGGGCAATAATTTGTTCCCATCTCTCTTGCTGCGAGTTAGCTTCTTTTAAGACTTGTTGTAGTGCCTCTTTATTTTTATTATAAACTTGTATATAAGCATCAAACAGCGGCTTTATCTCATTGTCTGCTAAATATCCTAACCAAACTTTCTTACGGAATACTTCATAGTTGATGATTTCAGGTATCCATTCTGGATGATTGTTCAAAATAGACTTAAAGCCTCTCAATTCGATATTTTTGTCAATCGCTTTTGTGATTTTATCAAACGCTTTCTTTAAATTTTTGTCTTTTAAGAGACGTTGTTGCTCGTTATCAACAAGTTCTTGTAACTCTTTCTCGGATGACAATTCCGTATTGTCTTGAAGTACAATCTTATGATTAACACCGAAAAATGAACCATCAGAAACATACTGTTGTAATTGTGCTACATGATACGTTCCAAATGTATGACCTTCTACGGTTCGGAATAGTTTAGAAGCTCCTAAAAGTCTATTGTAATTTTCGATATACACATTTAGGTTGTCTTTATTAGCTTCTGTAAATTTCTTGACATTCTCTTTGGTGTCAAATACATCATTATACCTAAACTCAAACTTTGGAAGACCTGATTTGACTTCGTTGGTTAAACGCTCAAGTATACTAAAGATAGTGTCAATTTCATTTTGTTTGAAAGTACCGAATATTTCCTTTTCACAATCAGAACTTAAAGAGACATTTTTTAGTTTACTCATTAGGAGGTCTTTCTTCTCTGACAATTGTTGATATATAGAGTCATACCTATTTTTTAGTTCTGAGCTTGCAAGGAAATTCACAAATGACTTTGAACAATCAATATCATCATCCCCATTTACTACGAATATATTTTCCTTAGGCAACTCCAAGTCGTTCGCTTTTAGTATGAAGTTCGATTCGTCCTTATCGTGTAGTTTGTCACACGGCTTCTCTTTGGACTGCCCTGATAAATAGCGCATGGTTTTGGCAAAAGATGTTTTCATCGAGCCATTAGGGGCATAAATCAAATGTATTTGTTTACCGGAAGTAAACTGGAATTCATGGTTGAGCTCCTTAATACCATAACAATTCTTCCAATCTATTTTTATTGTTTGCACCATAATAAACTTTAAGTTTACGCAAATTCTTATTTATCAAATAACGTAATATCCCATTGTGTTTGCTGATTATAAAACAGCTATAACTTATCTACTGTCATCCACTCTTCCATTTTATCAAATGAAGTATCTATAAATGTATAGTTGATGAGTTTATGGGTATTAATCGAATGATAATTATCGAATAGTTTACGGCTAAAACGCAATTCGAATGCCAAACGCATATCATCGGTTGCGCTTTCTCCTTCTATTTGCTTGGCTTCTTTCCCTGTTATAGTCCTTACACGGACAATCTCATATATATCACGGACACCTTCACCTTTTATATAAGGTATAAAGTAATGGAGATCATGCAATGCAATGGTTGTAGGGAATTTCGGCCCGGTATAGTATAAAGTCGCATTACCATCAAGGAAACTTTGTGTATATCCAGGTCTCGAACTGTTTCCAACCAAGCCAACAAGGAGGCGATTAGGGACTTGCAATAATGCGCCCTTTTGTGGTATCACTTTCGATATTGTTTCATGCGATTTGTTTTGAATAAGTTCTTCTATGAATTGCTCTAAAAGTAGTCGGTTATGAGTGTCTTTGGGTCGGAGTGGGAATGCTCCAATATTTACCTCATCTATAGTCTTACGGAACTTAGATACGGCAATGTCAGTTGGTTCGCCATCACCTGGAAATAGGATATAACCACCTATCACTTCTTTTTTCAAAGTATTCGATTGGCAATCTTTGTAATAGATAGCATCACGGTATCTGTGCATTTGGTTGATTGCATCTTCGGGTGGAACATCTACTCCATTTTTATCTTTTCCATCAATACGATATTTCGCATCAAACAGATAAGTCATTTTCATGCCCTTTTGCAAATCACTCTTGGTAAGTTGCAACACAATATCCGGCTTTTGAGGTACAGTTGGCACTACCAAATCTTTTATGCCGACAGACCTGTTCTCACGTTCCGAACTCTTAGGGTTATAAATAAGTTCTGCCAGCTCTATACCATCTTTCTTAAAAAGGATGCGAGAATGTTCTCCTGTGCCCAAATTCCATGTAAACAGACCATTCATTTCCATACGGTTTCTATGGTCTACATTTTCATTGGATAAGTTCAGTTTCTCTTTTACAATATGACTTACTTCTATGAAACACCAAATTTCATAAAGCGTGGCTATATCTTTGGTCTGCAAGCGATATATACCATCATTAAGTGAATAGGAACGTTGGAGCAGGCTCCATGTGCGATAGACCCGACTATATCCGGTTGCTTTTTGCAGAATCAAACTTTCTTGGCTCATTCCTTTGTAATTTCCCACGGTGCGGAAAAAGGGATTTCGTTGTAGACGTTTCAGTGTTGTCAATGTTGTTTGCATATTGGCTTTCATTACGTCAGAAGCATTCTTGACAATCTCTATACGTTTCTTCAAGGCTTCATATTTGCTGGTAATTTGTCCAAGTGCAAACTTCAAGAATCTGTTTTCCTGTGTGTCATTTGTCCAGACACACTCTTCCACACGATATAGATGAGAACTGTCTTGTCTGTGTTCCGCCAGTTCGTTTTCTATACAAGTGGGGATGAATGTCAGCCTATCAGCACGCTTATACGTCTCCTTTCCGTGCAAGCGATGTCGTGGCCGGTCAATGATATTCTTGCAAGCCTTTATGAATTTCTGTTGTTCATTGGCAAATACACTCCACCAAATTATTTCCGGAGTCTCTCCGCTTGTATCGGGCGAAAAGCCATGAAAGGTTCTTCGCATATAATCAAGTGAAAGCATTCTGTACTCTTGCTCAATATCCTCGATAATGACTTTCCAATGCTCATGATAGTTGAGCTTTGTGCTTAACACTTCAAAGGAGAAAACAAAACTGCGGGTTTCTGTTCCTACTTGATATATGAGCTGTATTTCACTGCGCCCAACCTCATTGCCATAATTCAAGAAACCGGCCAATATTTGTCTGCGAAAAGTGAATTTTTCATTTTCACTCTGGAGAATAGAACCAAACTGAGCCTTTTTTACATAGCCCTTGAATTCCAACCAAATAGGATAATCGGCATTGTCGAAAAATATGGCAGGAGCTTTTTGGTTATTCTCAATCGTAACTTCTTCTCCGATATAGTTGCTTAGAGTAACAGATGCTACTCCTTCTGACCAAGAGTAAGTCGAGTGTAAGCCTTCTTCTCCCACATTACTCTTAGCCTTGCGCCAAATGTCATCGAACTTTGTGCATTCGACAATCATTTCAAAATCCTGGTGTTTTATAGTAAGCAGTTCCATAGTTTCTTGCAGATGTCTGATAGCTTTTAGCCCCAGAAACTTGTATAACCGGATGACAGTCGTTCTTGCATTTCTTTCAGTTTGGCTATGGAAACAGATTCTATTTTCTTATCTTCTCCGGTTAATGCCAACAACTGCGTTTCAATAGTAATAATAAGCCTTTCAAGAAGTGAATGCCTGACTTTTGTATCATCACCTTCAATGCGCGATAAGATTTTCATGCTTGTAATTTCATCCAATGCTGTTGCTATGACCTCATCCTCACTGAACTCGTTTCCGTTTTCATCCATGTTGTAAGGCAAGTTGTTTACCACATAAAGTAAGAACTCGTTTCTTGTACGATAGGCAATCTTGAACGGTGTTCCATTAAGGACATCATTCACAGCTTGCAAATAGGTCAATACCTTATTGCAAACATCCTCGTTATCAGCATATACATCCATACCTTCTATGGCTGTACTGATAAGCATTTTACCATTCAGTTTGCCAATGCGTTCATATTTGCTGTCCAATCCGGCATACAAATCCACTTCATTCATTTCTATGGTCATGGCACGGTCAAGCACCTTTCGGGAGAAAGAGAAAGTTGTTTCATCCATGTTTACCGTACCCACTACAATTAGATTTTGTGGAATGATAATGCCTTCTTCCAAAAAGCGGTTCCTTAATGCTTCATTGTCTCCTGTCAGTTCGGCAGTCAATACTCGATACCAATCTTCCGTACTTTTCTTTAAGATAGGATCAGTTGTAATCGTGCCGCCTTCATTACTTTTGCGAGATTCTATCACGCTAAGAAATTCTGCAAAATATTGTTCTACAGGAGCAAGATTCATTTCATCCAGACAAAGGAAATAAGGTACATCTAAGTTCTCCCAAGCCTGTGTGATAAATCTTAAGAAATCGCCAATTATATATATGGGGCTTCCGCTGACACGACTCACATATCCCATGAGTTCAGTAGAATCGTGCCAATTAGGTTTTACTTGAATCATCTCAAAATTTTTAGGTTTCTGAGCTTTGTATTCGGTAGAATCTTCGTCCCAACACGCGCGGGCGAGTTCACGAACAATGCGGCTCTTACCTGTACCGGATATGCCGGCAAGCAAAAGAAAGGGCTTGGTCTTGATGGCGGTAATGATGTCTATATGCTTATATACCTGTTCGTCTGATGTATTCCTGTTAGTGGATGGATAATCAAGTAACTCTTTTGTTAAAACCGTTATTTTTCCTGCTGGGTGAGGATGGGTCGGAATCCATACCAAGTGTTTTCTTCCTTTTGAGAAATGCGTGTAAAATTCTGATGTGTGAGCAAATAAAGCCTCCCATGCAGAACGGGCACTTCCTGAACCATTCCAAACAGATTCTATATGTAAAGGCTTGTTTTCAACAACCTTATTTACAAACATACGGAGATTTTCCGTTGTTATATTGGCACTTTTCGTAGAACCTTTTTCTGTATCAACTTTTGTCGCTGATATGTATTCTTCAGCATGGTCCACAGCATCAAGCTGAATTTTATTTGTTCCAGCTTTTACATAATCTAGATTAACCTTTTTGGGTAATTCGTCGATTAATTTTAAGAAGTGTTCTAAAGTTAAAGCCATAGACTAATTATTTATGTGATTAACATAGTCGTTAATAGAGTTTGCTATGCCATTTGCTAATACAAAAGGAACTCCGTTTCCAACTGTCTTAAAGGCGTCTGTTAGTGATATATCTTTTGGCAGAATAAAATTTGCAGGTAATGATTGGATTGCCAGTGATTCTGCAACAGATATTCTTCGAGGCAGGAAGGGATGTATATGAACCTCATTATTTCCATAGGCGGCGGTTGGAGAATATCGCCATCTATGCAGACGTTTATAACATTTCTTTTCCACATCACCTTCTTCTTTTGTCCTAAATCTTACAATTCCTGCACGTGGCTGAAAATACATATTGGCATTGGGATGATGTGTGACGTCATTTTCCGTCCACCAATGTTGTGTGGTCAATTCTGCTATAATACCATTAGGCATAGGTATAGGGGTGTTTTCTTGATAGGGAGATTTATTAGGCCAGGGAAGACTTTTTATTTCTTTCAGGTTATATCGTTTATGCGCTTCCCAAGGGAAATTTGTTAAAACTCCGCCATCAGTTTGAAGATGTAGTCTATCAACGGCATCTTGGTGAAATCCTATTAATATAATTCTATCTCTATCTTGTGCTGCTCCGAATTCTAAGGAGTTTACAAGTTGTTCAGTTAAAGAATATCCATGCTCTCTAAATCGCTGTTTCAAGTCTTCAAAGAATTGCCTATGTCTTGCAGTTCTATATAGTCCTTTAACATTTTCAAAAAGGAAAAAATCCGGAAGTGCTGTACAAATCAGTTGCGCATACGTTCCAGATAACCTGCCATTTTCTCCATCGCGTCCTTTATTTTTCCCTGCTACAGAAAAATCGGGGCATGGAGGACCTCCAATAAAGCCGGTAAGTTCTTCTTCTTTCGATTCTTCTACCCAATTTATAAGTCTTTGAAGTCTGTCTTCATGTTCTCCATCAATATATTCAGTTATATCTTCTATATGGTGGCCGTATCTAGGTTCTTGCAATCCTATATTTTGCCTTGCATAACGATAAATACGATTAAAAGCTTCGTGAAATTCATTCACGAAAACAATATTATAACCACCTTGTAATTCGAATCCTAAATCCAAAAAACCAGCTCCTGCAAAAAATGAAAATATGTTCATTCGTTATTTTATTCTTTTATTGACCAAAGTAAATCTTTCACATCCACGTCTAAACATTCTGCAATCTTGACCAACGTTTCCAAGTTCGGTTGCATGGTATTTGTACACCATTTTGAAACAGTTCCCGGATCTTTTCCTAACTGTTTTGCTAGCCATTTATTGGTGTGTTTCTTTTCTGCTAAAACCACCTTCAAACGATTTATGTCTTTATTCATACGTTCTATGATATGTTTTAAATACAAAGGTAATCATTATAATCGAAACTCTATTCCAATTATAATATTTTTCTAACAAATATATGTCGAAAAACAACTTTATATTGAAATATAATTCAATGTATATATCGGAAAATTTACTTGGATTGATTTTCTTTCTCCCTTCTCTCTTTTACCTTTTCCAATCCCGGCATCTTTTTAGCTAATGTACTTTCTCCAGCAGGAAAATAGAGAGGAAAGACCTGAAATAAGAAACTTACAATATCACTACGTTTTTTGTCCATATTGAAAAAACAGTGCAGACAAAATACATAAGTTCTTGTTGACTGCAAGTGTCTTTTGATTGTATGGTAATCGGAGGAGCAACTATCAAGTCATATTCTGCAAATGTACAAGCACTGGCAAGAATCGCTTTCTGCACTTCTTCAGTGAACATCTTGATTTTATCTGCCAACCATTCAAGTTCTTCTCACTGAAGAGCTTGTTGCTTTTGTTTTGACGTTCCAGTAGGATTGATACATTTTCTTGTTGCTTTTCTGTCAAGGCTTTTTCCAATGCTTGGTTTTTTCGTTTAAGAACGTTGAATTTCAGCAAAGCAGCAATCTACATACAGAAATACCCTACTGCAATATCGAATATTAGGACAAGCAGGTAATTGTTATTTGAATTTCGAGTATGCTTAGCCATATACTCACTAAATAGGAATAATGGCTAATAGTATCAAGATGGCTATAGCGTAAAGCGCATTAGCCCGTGTCTTAGTGCTGACCTGCGGCAAAGAAGCAAATAGAAAGGCGATAAGCAGAACGGCAATAATGGCAGCGAGTGGTATGAATGGAAATCCCATAGGTTTATTGTTCAGTTTGAGAGTTAATGATGATGTGCCAGTAGCCAGTCTTATCAGAACATTCATGAGTCAAAATTCCCATATCCCTAAGGCTCTTGATGTTTTTCTCTATAGCGCGTTAAGTTACACCAACCTTGTTAGCCATATTATCGGCTGTGATTGATGGATCAGAAATAACGAGGTCGATTATCTTTTGTGCAGTTTTACTGACTTTCATCGGTGTTTCTGATGTGTCTCGAACCTATCCGCATTTACACCGAACTTTTTGACCGAACTTTCTTCGTTTGTAGGGTACTTTTTGATGGTACTATTTACCTTCTCGCCCATTTCTTCCACAGGTATTCTACTATTTTCGTTCCAGTTCAGATTATAAAAAGTCGTGAAGAAAGAAGTCGCTTCCGTTTGATATTGTGGTTCCTTGCCTTGCAGGAAATTTGGAAGTTTTTCCGTAAGCTCTCGCATTTTTCGCAAGCCCGAGCCACGTTTCTCCATTTTGTCCAATTGCGTAAATATATTCGCAATGGCAGGATTACGACGCGTGGACGGTACTTTGTATATGTCACGGTCTTGAATCTGTGTACCGTCAAGCATTGCACCGGGTGATACCAATTCTACACGGTCATCATAGATGTCGATATGTACTTCACCACCCATTACTGTGTAATCTTTATGGATAAGATGGTTTACCAATCCTTCAAAGATGGCTCGGTCGGAATAGTCGGGTAGGTTAAGGCGATAGTTAGGCATTTTTACCCAGCCACTCATAGTATAGTTTTTGATGAAGTCCTTTCCGTATTTTAAGAGCAACACAAGGTTTGCCCGATGCTCTACAGAACTGATAGCATCATCCTTATACAAGCCAGTCCAACAGGTACAGAAAATACGTGATTGGAATACGGTGCAGTTGCCTACAAACAGCAGTCTGGCATTAGTCAGTTTACCGTCTGATGTGACCAGTCCGAATGATTCCAAATATTTGTCATTCCATTCCTGATGGGTTTGCTTACGGAATGTATTGGTAGTATAACGAAAGTATGTTTGCTGGTGTCCACTTGGGTAGGAAGTGAATCCCATATCATGTGCATGCCCTTTAAAACCAACGAAAGTAATTGTTGGGAGTTACATTCCACACTTTCATTACCCACTCTTGTATAGGCAATACGTGTTCCGTCTTGGTAATAGTAATAAGGTGTCAGCATCCCTGCCTTTACTTTCACTTCAATTAGAATATGCCCTTCATGTTCTATCGGGATAAGTTGTACTTCCGGCACAGGGTCTAGTCTTGCTTTGACTGTTTTGCTGATAAAATCTGCATCGGCTTGCGGATTTTCCGACCCTACAATTATTCCGTCATCGTTCACTCCAAAGAACAAACGTTCTTGATAGATATTTCTACTCTCATATATCACTTTTGTGAAGATACTAATATATTCTTCTAATCCAACGTTCCTTTGTTTTCATTCCCCATTGAACGTGCCATTTTCTTCCACTTGTTTTATCCAGTAGAATAAACTGGTACATATTTTTTGTGGGATATAGTTCAAAACTTCCAAAACCATGATCAAATCCAAAATTCAAGTCATCGTTGTTTATAGTTACGCTACCTTCGTTTTCTGAGTCTAAAGACCATTGAACCTGTTCTATCATTCCTGTTTTAGTATCTAATTGGAGTAGGGTGTATATATTTTCTGTCTGATATAACTTATAACGTTGCTTCAGAGAGTAGTCAAGTTCTATTTGTTCTAGCCAAGCGTTCGTTATTTGAACAAGGCTATCTATTCTATTTAAAACTGAATCTTTTGGAGCTTGTTGGTTGCTTTGTTTCGTTTTGGCAAACCCTATTGTTGCACATAAAAGTATGGCAATGAATGTTGTTATTCTTTTCATGTTACTCTTTTTATATTGTTAGTCAATTTTCCCTGTTTATATTTACTGATGCAATTGATTTGTTTATTATTCAGATGCATATTTCAATATTATATACAAAAATAGAGATAAAAACAGAAGAATCTGTTAAAATTACCGCTTTCTTTTGATTTTTATGCGTTTACATCCCGTTGTTTATGACTAAAAATCGTACTTTTGTGAACAAGTGTTGTTGTTGCTTATGGATGCTTATTTTCGGGTTTGCGTTATATTTGCAACACGTGTACGCAAGTTGCTGATAGATATATCATGCCGACTTCGAAGAAGTGAAGTAATTTAAAAATACTCTCAATAACAAAAAATATAAGTTGGTAATAATACATTTTATCTTTTTTCGGGAGTCAGCCCTTCAGTGGGATTATAGTTATAAATGCGCTCCAATGAATTGATCTGAATGTTCTAAAATATCGCTCCAGCCAATAGGCTTTTCCCCAAGCAGTTACCATTCATTTAAAGTTAACAAATAACAATTTCATCCCGGCATCTATTTATAAGCGGATGCAACAGTACGTACTTTTGCTATCAAAGAGTACGTTTTCATTGATCGTAAGAGTACGTAGTTAACTCATCCTTAAAATCGTTCTTTTGCAAGCAAAGAATAATATGCCCGTTCTATTTTAGAATGTGGTTTATAAGTGCTTATTAATCAATGTTTTATTTTTTTTATTTGATCTCCACTCACGTTCGCCTTTTTCTTTTTGCGGGCTTGTACGGCTTTTATTTACGATTGTTATTTGGGCATTACTTATGTATTTCTCAACTTCGTCAACGCTCTTTCAGTCAATGATTAACGCATCGTAAGAGGCTATCTTCTCCGTGCAAATACATAGGGTTGTCTCTTTTAGGCGTTCGGCTTTTTGGAGCGTATAGGTCAGCTCTTCCCGGGTGATGGTGAAATCTTTGTTATAGCGGACTTCGATGTAGGAACGATAGAGTAGATCAAAAACACCTTTTTTCAAAATCAGTATCGGTCGGCAAAACGGTGATTAACTCTCTCGAATACTCTTTAATGCGTACTCCCAACTTCTTTAATTTATGGCTTTTGAGGCAATAGTTGGTAAATACCAAACTGATGGCACTATAAAATCGCCTGCAGGCTTGAAGTAACTCGAAAGAACCGATCTTGTATTTCCCTTTCTCGAGCATAGAATATGCTATGTCTAAAAAGGTTTCGCCATTCGGGAAGTGAATATTGTATTCAAATTGGGCTGTCTTTTTGATCTCCTTAAAGGATAATTCGCGGGGTTTGGCTAACTGAAACTCCTTGGTTTCGTATATCTTGATACCCTTTTTCACGATATCGGTGAAGAAATACTGGCTTCTTTCTAGCTCTTTGTTGAGTTTGGAGATATCTTCGATGATGAACTGCGGCGAAGCGTGTCGTCTGCGGGCAAATATTTTATGATATTTGGGAGTCGCTTTCGAGCCCAATCTGTCTTCCGTATACTTCATTTTTGATTTCGGAACGATAATCATCAAGTCATAATCGCTCTGATAAGCGGTGTTCACGCCAAACTCCACTTTTTGATCCCACAAGACATAGCCACCCCGTGCATAACTGCCATACAGCACAATCATATTGTACCACGGCACATTGTGCACAATGAGTTCCATTAAGACGTTTAACTCTTCCTGTGTTCGTTTAGGTAGGTGTTTGATGGACCATTTCATAAGCTATCTATCTATATCTATTACAAAGTTAATATAAATAATGACTTATACAGATATCGAGCCCTTAATTATTAGTGGTTGAGATTGAGTTATTGTTTCTTTCCATCGCGACAGTATCGCGATGAAACCATTTTTCTCCGATAATGCCGAAACAACCCCCGCCTCTTAGTTGTTTAACCTTGCAAAAAGAGCGATGAGGAATGTGGCGTAAATTAGATAATCTAAAAGAGGTAACCCGGTGGCAAGTGTGGAAACTGCAACTACAAGATGCGCGATTGTACTTTGTAAGTATCTTTGTGGGGCTACTTACAGGCCTTGTTGCCGTGCCCTACCATTACCTATTGAAGTGCTCTTTCGACCTTCGACATGGTTTCTTCGACTCGCACCCTCATTGGTATTGGCATATTCCGTTATTCTTTCTCTTATGGGGTGTTTTGATCTTTGTGGCTTGGTTGGTCAAGAAGATGCCACTCATCACCGGAGGAGGTATTCCGCAGACAAGAGGCGTTATTAACGGTCGCATCTCGTACCAACACCCCTTTCGCCATTTGGTGGCTAAGTTTACAGGGGGTGTTTTGTCGCTTACTGCCGGTTTGTCATTGGGGCGTGAAGGCCCTTCGGTGCAGATCGGTTCTTATGTAGGTTGCCTCGTATCCAAGTGGACACACTTGCTTGCCGGTGAGCGGAAGCAGTTGTTGGCAGCAGGTGCGGGGGCAGGTTTGGCAGCTGCTTTTGCTGCTCCTTTGGCCTCATCGCTGTTGGTTATCGAATCTATCGAGCGTTTCGATGCACCCAAAACAGCCATTACAACCCTGCTTGCCGGAGTGGTGGCAGGCGGCGTTGCCAGTCTTATCTTTCCTATGACCAGCTATTCGCTCATCAATGCCATTCCTCCCACGACCGACTTCTATTCGCAGGTCAAGTTGTTTCTGCTTTTGGCTGTATTGGTTTCGCTGTTTGGTAAGTTCTACTCGGAGGTCACACAGGTCATCCGGCGAATCTATCCGCGTATAAAGCAACCCGTTTACATGAAGATGCTCTATCTGCTGATAGTGGCCTATACAATCTCGTTATACGATGTCGATCTAACCGGCGGCGGTGAACAGTTCTTACTGCAACAAGCCTCTCACGGCAGTACTCAGATAGGGTGGGTGGTAGCGATGATGTTTATCCATTTTATCTTTACGTCCCTGTCTGTGTCTTCGGGACTGCCGGGTGGTAATTTCATTCCCACTTTGGTGACGGGCGGTTTGTTCGGTCAGATAGTCGGTCTGTTTCTGGTGCAATACGGACTGATTGCCCCACAGAGTATCAGTTATATTATGTTGATTTCCATGTCTGCCTTTTTGGTAGCGGTTATCCGAACACCGCTTACGGCTATTGTGCTTATTACCGAGATTACGGGCCATTTCGAAGTCTTTTATCCCTCGGTTGTGGTGGGCGGACTTACCTATTACTTCACCGAGCTGTTGCAGATAAAACCTTTCAATGTGGTTCTTTACGACGATATGATCCATTCGCCTGCGTTCCGGGCAGAGACACGCTATACGTTGGTGGTCGAGATTATGGCAGGCTCTTATCTCGACGGAAAAACGGTCAGTGAGCTTTTGCTACCCGAACGCTGTTTCATTGTGGGTGTGCATCGCGATCGCAAGGACTTACCGCCTACGGGTATAAAACTTGTCCCGGGCGACCAAGTTCAGATTGAAATGGATGCCCAGGACATTGAAAAGCTTTACGAGCCCTTGGTGAGTATGGCAAATATCTATTGAGCCTGCTCCTTAAGCCAGGCAATCTCTTCGGGCCATAAGGTTTCGTCGATTGTTTCGAGAACCAGTGGAATGTTATCAAACCGTTTATCTTTCATCAACCGTTCGAAGAATGCGAAGCCGATGCATCCCTTACCGATGCTTTCGTGCCTGTCAACATGGCTTCCCACTTCCTTTTTCGAGTCATTGATGTGCATACCGCGCAGGTAACTGAATCCCACCACTTCGTCGAATTCGTTGAACACTCCTTCGTAGTCGTTCACCAGATCGTATCCTGCTGCAAAGGTGTGGCAGGTATCGAGGCACACACCTACGCGGCTTTTGTCCTCTACGCGGTCGATGATGTATTTCAATTGCCAGAACTCACTACCGAGATTGGTGCCTTGTCCGGCGGTATTTTCAATCACAGCGATAACGCCCGTGGTTTGTTTCAAGGCGATGTTGATGCTTTCGGCCACCAACGCCAGACTCTCCTCTACCGATACCTTTCCCAGATGGCTGCCCGGATGGAAGTTGAGCAACCTCAACCCCAATTGTTCGCAACGTTGCATCTCGTCCAGGAAAGCTGCGCGACTCTTTTCCAATGCTTCCTCTTCAGGATGTCCCAAGTTGATGAGGTAACTATCGTGCGGCAAGATAAATTCCGGCTGATAGCCATATTCTTTGCAATGGGCTTTGAAGCTCGCAATGCTCTCTTCGGTCAACGGCTTGCTGACCCATTGGCGTTGATTCTTTGTAAATAAAGCAAAGGCAGTAGCGCCTATTTGGTGTGCATTGACGGGGGCAAACTCTACCCCTCCTGCTGCCGATACGTGTGCTCCGATATATTTCATACACTGTTCTTTAATGAATAATTCTATTGCAAAGATAACAATTTTTACTTTTCATTTGTTTGGTACGAATCTAAATCTCAAAGTCGGGCAGGTAGTCGACCAGCTTTTGCTTTACGCTCTTTCCTTCCACCTTATCTTTTACGAGGGTAGCCCCACCATTCTTCGCTTCGTTGTAGTAGAGCGAAGCACCTTCGGCTTTGTTCGATACACGAATCATAGCAGGCCCCGTAGCACCGAGGTTGCACTCAATGGTCCATCCGGCTACCTGCAAGGTGTTGCCCTCACGAGTCACTTCCCATCCTTGGCGGTCGTTGCCATGCGTGTCGATGATGCTCAAGAAACGAGCGGTTTGTGCCTTGGGTGTAGTGGCGTTGAAGTGCCAGTGATTGGCATACTTAACGGACTGTCCTTTGGCATTGGTCACGTTTTTCCAGTTGGTCGGTGCAGAGAAGAAGGTATCCACTACGGCCGTTTGCATCTTTTCGGAAGCGAACAGATGTGCTACCGATGTACCGCCTATGTTGTTGTGTCCCGTTACCACGACCGCATCCGGAGCCAACGTATTGACCTCCATCGGTTGCGAGGTAGTATGCAGCAGATAGCTCCAGGTGACAGGTTCCGTACCTTCCAGTTCATCGTAAATGACGTACACGCCTGTTGTTCCCAATTGAATAATATGTCTGCGGAAGCATTTCAACTTATTCTTGTCCCATCCGTTCTCGGGAGTAAACTTCGTTCCACTCAGTCGGGCACGCTCCAGCCATAGGGGAGCACTCACTTCGCCGTATGCGTTCGAAGCATCACCCACCACATACGAAAGCTGTTTACCCTCGTACCAGCGTGGAATCCATCCGTACCCCTCGGTACCCATCTTCTGCGTCATTCCATTTACCAGAATGGTGTTGTGCGCCCGCGTATTCCGATAAGCATACATTCCATGATCGTCGGTGAAACCCGTACGGTGTCCGCTGCTGTAGAATATCTCCTTACCACCATAAAAGGTATTGAATGCATTTTGATTGGCAAGTGCATGCGAGGTACTTCCGTACGAACTCGAACGAAACGAAAGCATGGCATTCTTGTCCGGCTCGCCCAATGCCGTATGCATGGTGGCAGTACCCGTTTCGTTAAACACCTTGCAGTTAGGCAAATCTCCCAACTCCGGCTTCTTTGTATCGCCTGTCGAAACCTCTTCGTGTGCGAAGCACCTGTACCAACTCAGGTCTCCAGCTTTGCCCTCTACCGATCCGCCAAGCATTTGGGGATCACGGTCGAGTATGTAGCGCACATAAGCCGCTGCCCATGGGTTGTTGCATTGGCGTGCCAAGGCTTCGGCATATCCTACGCGTGCCGCATTGGGCAGTCGTTTGCTTTCGTGCGAGTTTCCTTGTCCCGACGACTTCGAGAAGGGTGGTTGTTCGTAGACTACGTATAAGGCATTGTTGTTGTACCACGGGTCGGCAAAGAAGTCGAAACCGCTGATACGCGAGTAGAATGCCGGTACTTCGATCAGTGTACGTATGTTGACGTGGAAGTACGAATCGCCATTGTGCCATCCGCCGTCTGTGTTCAATCCGGGAAATCGTGATACCCATACGTTGTAGCAATAATCCGCCCAGGTGTCTGCTTCGGGCAGTTCGCCTACGGTAGCAAACGCTGCCATGGTGAGGATACGCAACGTCATTTGCCATACGTGATTATCGGCTATGCGGTTCTCCAGATGGTTTACATACTCCTCATAGAAACGGGCACCGTTCTCACGGATGCAACCCAAAAGCAATGCCTTCTCATCGGTTGTGAGCAGGTTATAGAAAGCATCGTAGGCCGAGGTCGCCATCGATAAAATGGTCGACCGGTTAAAGTCGCCTGCAAAGTACTTGCTGTCTTTCCAGGATAGCACTTCGCTCAGGCGTTTCATTCCCTCCCGATAGTATACCGTATCTTTGGTTAGCAGATAAGCGCGTATCAGTGCTTCGATATTTCCCTCTTCACGGTCTACTATTTTGCGGCTTTCCCGAATCAAGGTCGATTTATACTGCACGATGTTGGTCAGCTTCACCACCTGTGTGGTATCAATCTCTTCGGCCAAGTGCTTCAGCGGATGCTTCATGGCCTTGCCCGCTTTGTTCAGATACGCTTGGGCTTCGGGCTTCGTGCGGCTGTTTACGATGAATGCATCCCATTCGTTTTTGTCCAGCAATATACGCGGGTGATGGGCAGGTAGTTTGCCCAATAGCTCTTTCAACGACGGTGGCGAGAATACCCGTGCCGACTTATCTACCACAAAGTGATACACCGGCGACCACTCTTCGCGTCCGCTTGCATCTACATACGCATGCTGCCAGTACCAAGTGCCGTTGGCCAATGGTTCAAACGGATTAAAGAAAGCCCAGTTGCGTTCGGCACTGATCACCTCTTTCTTGAAAGACTTATCGCGCGACAGACGAATGCGATAGGTTACGTGTGGTTTCACCTCTTCACCCTCTACACCGTCGAGTACCGGCCCCAAGTGTGGGAACTTATCGGGCCATGCCAACCGCGGAGGGTTCATGGCAATGTGCTGTCCGTTCAGTGGCGAAGGGTCAACCCGCACTTCGTTCATCAGTGTAGGCTGTGTAAGCCTCATAATGTGTTTCTGTGCACTTACGCTCCAGGGTAGGAGAGCAAGCAGTAACAGATAATAAGAAATATGTTTCATTGATCGATATTAAATGTGTTTACTTTTTGGAGAATAGCTCTGAGAACTTCACCGTCTTGTTGTTAATCAACGGGTGAGCCCAGAAACCGATAAACGTAATGTATCCTATGAAAAGAACAATACTCAGCATGCCTATGCGCAGCGAAGTAGCATCGGCGAGTGTACTCACCACCAACGGACCACCCGCTCCACCTGCAATAGCCGAGCATAAGATGCCGGCAAACGAACCATGATGTTGGCGTGTCGAGTTCAGTGCCAGTGAGAAAACAATCGAGTACATCATCGAGATGCTGAACCCGATACACGGGAAAGCAATCAGCGATACCTCTTTGCTGCCAAACAAGGCTGCCAGCAACAAGACAATGGTCAGTATGCCCGAACCGCGCAGAAGCCGTTTGCTATCCATCAATTTGAGCAATACCATACCTACAATGCATCCTGCAGTCATCAGTCCCCAGAAGTAACTTACCGCCTGTGCACCTTCTGTTTGCGGATTCACTCCGTGATACTCTTCCAGAAACGTACTCATGAAGATAGATGTACCCTGCTCTGCACTCACATAACAAAAGATACCCAGAAAGAACAGCCATACATATCGCTGTCTGAACAGGGTGAGGTACGAACCACTGCCGCCTGTTTTCTCTTCCTGCTGCAAGGTGATTTTAGGAAAGCGAGTTAGCACCACAGCAATGAGCATCACCAACAGCAAGGCACTGAAAACCCAGTAGAGCGATACCCACGGCAAGTGAGCCGGTGTTACATCCGCCAGCAGGTCGATGATTGCATTTTGTCCTGCCACATAGGTTTCTGCGTTCAGTTGCTTTATTAAATAGGTATACACCAACGGGCTCAGAAACGAAGCGATGCCAAACATGAACTGAGCCAGTTCCGCTACAAAGGCATAATTCTCTTCGCCACCTACGGTGCGTTGCAAAGGGTTCAATACGGTTTGCAGCATGGCCATGCCCAACCCGATGATGAACGATGAGGCCAGCAACATCGGGTAGGTATGTATGCAGGCAAACAAGATAGTACCGATCAACGGCATCAGGAAGCCGACAAACAATACAGGCTTCTCTCCATAACGATCAATGAGCAATCCCGCAGGAATGCTCATGATAGCGTAAGCCAAAAAGAACGAGGTAGGAATAAACCCTGCCATCGCCAGATCTTTGAGGTTGAAATTAGCAATGATGTCCGGAATCAGTGGTCCCAGAATGTTCGTAATAAAAGAGATGGTAAACCAGAACGCCATGATGAGCGCCAACATACCGAAGTTTTTTTTCATACGTATTGTTTTACTAATGATGCAGCTCCCATACAACCGGCTTTATTGCCCAGTTCGGCAGCCATTATTTCTGTATTTAGTGCACAATCGGCTATGGCATAGCGCTGTGCCCGTTCGCGTAGTTTGTCGATATAGAAACTCCCGGCTTCACTCAAACCACCTCCTATAACAACACGCTGCGGACTAAAAATGTTGATAAATCCGGCTATACCGTGACCTAAGTAATCGCAATGCTCGTCCAAGCACTCCGTAGCCAATGCATCGCCTGCTTTGTACAGGCGTACAATCAACTCACCGTTTATCTCTTCGCCCGCATACGTACGCCCCGTCTCTGTACTGCGTTGAGTAAAACGCCTTACCAGTGCCGTGGTCGAAGCATAATGCTCCAGGCAACCTACCGATCCGCAGGCGCATGTCTCTCCATTGGCTATCAGCGGCACATGTCCCAGTTCCGTACCGCGTCCGCCAAATCCGGTAAATAACTTACCGTCTATGATCACTGCTCCGCCGATGCCCGTGCCTACGGTCAGAAAGAGTACATCCGTTGCACCCCGTCCTGCACCATACATCGTTTCGCCCAGCCCCATGAGGTTTGCATCATTGGCCAGTCGGGTAGGGAGGCCTGTTGCCAATTCCAGTCGATTGGCCAGTGGCAGGTTCTCCCATCCTTTTATATTCTCGGCACCACCCAGCACAATACGACCGGTAGCATCTACAATACCCGGTGTACCCAATCCGATGCCGCTTACGCCCCATCTGTTGGTGGCGGCAAAAGCGGTTACCTCTTCGATGGCCTTTGTCAGCTGACCGATAACGGCTTCTGCCGATACCTCCGCATACGACGGAAGCTTGCCCTCGAAGAGGAAGTTTCCTTCCTCATCGATGAGCGCATACTTCACGCTTGTTCCACCTAAATCTATTCCTATTACGTATTTATTCATGGTCTACACGCATATTTATTAATGATGTTACGCTCTTTCTACCCAGATCGGCGAGCTCCATGCCCATTGCTGGTCGCGTTGACGCACGCGTACATAATAGTAATCGGTCTCTTTCTGCGGCTCGGTGTCTTCCATGAAGTGCTCTACCGTATAGCTGCTTTCGGGCATGGCACGGTTGAAGAGAATCGCTTCGCTCAACCAACCAATCATGAAGTGCGAGCGCGAACCTTCGAGCAGTTCGCCCAATGTATGTTCAAACTGTTTTCCGTTGAAGTCGGCTGTCAGCTTGCCGTCTTTGGGCATATCGAGTTCCAGAATTACTCCCTGCATAGCGGCTGTTACCGTGTTGGGGTTCTTCGAGGTGTACAGATCCAGTTCCGTCTCTTTCTCGCCTACCGATACAATGCGGTTCAGTTGTGTGTGAAACTCCGTTTCGCCCTCTTGTGGTGCTGTAAACGCTGCACCGCGGAAACAAGGCGTTACCGATACGATGCGTCCTTTGTCCACACCCAGTTTTCCTTGCCAGTGCACGTGTTTCTCTTCGCGGTTCCAACCGAACTCAATCTTGATTTTGCAACGTACCGTGTCTCCTTCGGGAGCTACGGGAGTCAAAGGACCGTTCAGTCGTGCTATGCACTGTCCGTTCTTAACAATGTCTACATAGTCGATACAGCTTCCACCTTCTACGTTGACATAGATGCGACGGCTGTTTCCTTTCACAACATCGCCCATGAAGGCGTCGTTCAAGCGAAAGTCGATATTGATCTTGTCGCCCGTAGCACCACACACTCGTCGGTTGGTCATGGCATCCCACAATGCATCACGTGTCAGGCTTGGAGCCAACACACCGATACGTCCGTCGCCATAGCTACCCGGATAGCCCGAATGCTGGTCGGTCGAACACATGATACCGAATTTATGCCCTTGATCCAGTCCGTACTGTACCGTACCTTCCCATTGGCGTGGCCCCATATCGTGCAGGTAATTGTAATCGCCCTGATCGCTTTCGGCTAGTCCGTGACGGGAGTACATCTCTACAAACGGAGTCTGTTGTCCCTGCTTAAAGCAGTCCCAGTTATATCCCCGGTATCCACCTTGGTATCCCATGTGGTGGGGGGTAATCATTACTTTTTCATCTTTCAGTTTCTCTTTCCACTCCTGTACCGAGGTGCACTCTACCAAGGGAGCATCCAGCTTGTGCCACAAGGCTACATGGTCGCCATGTGCCATGCTGTGGCATTCATATCCGATGAAGGTAAGGAATTCTCCTTCCTTATTATATTCTTTCGACATGGCCACGTATTTCTCGTAACCACCCTTGCGCAATCGCTCAAACGCTCCCGTATGATAGTCGATCACCCACTTCAACCGAGGATCATCTGCTCCGGGGATATCGGGCCACATGGCATGAGGCGTTACACTTACAAAGTCCAATTGTCCTTTGGCTGCTTCGAAGGCAGTGCGCATATCACCGTGTCCGTAAGTCAGGTTGCAGTGGTTGTGCAGGTCGCCCCAATACATCTTAAGGTCGCTTGCCGACGGCATTACTCTCTTGGCATCCTTGCTGCCCGGTGTGCATGCACCCAGCAAACTTCCCGATGCTGCCAGTCCCAGAAACGACCAGCCTGTGTTTTTTAGAAAACTTCTTCTATCCATGATATTGTTTACGTATTATAAGTTATTGCCCTTTATCGTTATACTCTTTGCGGGTTTCTTGGAGTAGTTGCATCAATTCCGCTTGTTTATCGGCATACTCCGGTTTGCCGTATACGCTGTTCATCTCGCGCGGGTCTGCTTTGAGGTCGTACATTTCCCACTCGTCTATGTCGTTGTAGAAATGAATCAACTTCATATCCGCCGTGCGTATGCCATAATGGCGTTTTACCGAGTGTTCGGCAGGATACTCATAATAATGATAGTAAGCCGCTTTGCGCCAGTCGGCAGGTGTACGTCCCGCCTCGTCCCATACCGGACGCAACGAGTGTCCCTGTATATCCTCCGGAATCTCTACCCCTGCATAATCCAGAAAGGTAGGTGCAAAGTCTACATTCATGCTGATTGCTTTCGAGGTGCTTCCCGCCTTGATTGCCTTCGGATAGCGGATAATCATCGGCATGCGTTGGCACTCTTCATACATAAATCGCTTGTCGAACCATCCGTGCTCTCCCAAGAAGAAGCCCTGATCGGAGGTGTATACGATGATCGTATTGTCCAGTTCGCCAATCTCTTCGAGGTGTGCCATGAGCCGGCCTATGTTTTCATCGACCGATAAGACCGTAGCCAGATAGTCGCGCATATATTGTTGATACTTCCAACTGATGAGTGCTTTCCCTTTGAGGTCGCCCTTGCGATATTCGGCAATGCGTCGGGCATAGACCGAATCCCATTTATCCTGTACGGCAGCCGGCATTCGTTTGTATACGCTGTATAGCCGGTTGGTGGTGTCTTTCAACATCTCTGCACGCGTTAGTAGTTTCAAGTCCCAGTCTTCGGTTAGTGTTTGTCCGATGCTCATGTCCTGTTCGCGGGCAGCTCGTCCGCGTCCTTCGTAGTCATCAAAAAGCGTAGCCGGTTCGGGAAAGGTGGTATTGTTGAACATACCTAGGTGGCGAGGTGCCGGCATCCAGTTGCGGTGCGGCGATTTCTGATGAACCATCAGGCAGAAAGGTTTCTTTGTGTCACGTCCATCGATAAACTCAATGGCTTTGTCCGTGATAATGTCGGTGGCATATCCCTCTTCGCGGATGGCTTTGCCATTTTCCAGAAAGTCGGGGTTGTAATAATCGCCTTGCTCGTGTTGTCCGCTCAGGATGCTCCAATGGTCAAATCCTTGCGGGGTAGATATCAGGTGCCATTTGCCCACGATAGCTGTTTGGTATCCTGCGTTTTGCAATAGTTTCGGAAAGGTCTGTTGGTTGCCGTCGAAGGTACTGGCATTGTCTTTGAATCCGTTTTCGTGGCTGAATTTGCCTGTAAGGATGCAAGCGCGCGAAGGACCCGATAGGGCGTTGACTGCGTAGCAGTTGTCCATTCGCAACCCTTCATTGGCCAGCCGGTCCATGTTGGGTGTTTGAATCAGGTTACCACCGTAACACGATATAGCTTGCGTAGCATGATCGTCGGTCATGATGAAGATAATATTAGGCCGACGTGTTTCCTCTTTCTGCTTGTTGCTGCAAGAGGCAAGGCTGAGAGCAGCCAGGGGGAGAAGAAGTTTCATGAGGGGATGGGGTTAAAGGTTTGGGTTAACCACCGGCAGCACAAGATGATTTCTGTGCTCCCGGTGGTAACTGAGTTAAGTTTAGAGTTTATAGTTTAGTGTCTGTTTTTTGCCACCTACTGTTACCTCTACCTCCAGTGCCTTTTCGTCAAACTTTTTGTTTTTGAACTTGGCTTCCAGTTTCGGAGCTTTGGCAGCATCCTTGGTTGGGTAGATAATCGTAATGTAGCGTACTGCATCCGCTTTGTCTTTTTGCGTATTGAAAGCCACAGCGGTGCGCTTCACGCGTTGACGGTAAGCAGTCGAGCACCAACCCTCTTCTTTCTTCAGGGTTGTACCCTTCTCGCCGAAGCATTGCAGTTTCACGTTGCTGTCGCCTTCATAGGCCGATGTCAGTGTCATTGTTTTCGGGTCGATGTTCACCTTGCCCTTCGCCAGTTGGTAGTGCAGGTTTATTTCGCCACGTGCTTCACCCACTGCTTCGTCTACAATCACGTAGTAGGTATTGTCTACGAAGAAGATCGAACGACGGTGTTTCAAATCCTTATAACCGGGATTCTCCGTTACCAACGTCTGGATGTTTCCTTCGGGTTGCCACAACTTGGTTACCGACTCGGTTGTTTCCAGTGTCTTATTGTCCAGTGTCAATGTATTGTGTACGGCTGTTTGGCGGAACCAGTTGCGCAACTGCATCACTTCGCCTTCGCCTGCATATACATACGCACCACTATCGGGAAACAAGTTCTTGCCGTTAAACCACAATTCGAAAGTACCGTTATCGGGTTGGCAGTGCCAGAATGCTTTCGGACCGGCTTTCACCACCATCACCGTACCATCCATGCCCCATGAGTTACGCAAGGTAAAGAATCCCGAAGTCAGGAAACCTTTCGATAAGTAGGCAGGCAACTGACCTTTTTTGCCATCGGTAGCGAAATAACGAATCTGTTCGTTCTTCGGGAATAGCTTGGCCCAGTCGCGGTAGTTCTTCTGTTCCTCTTTCTTCGTGCCCAGCTTTGCATCGCTGAAGCAAGGGTTGGTGAAGTCGGGGTAACAAATGTTCATATAGAACACGATCATGCTCTCGATCGTATCGAGGTAGCTTTGTGGAAACTCGTTGCGGAAACCATTCACATCCGCCATGCGCAATGCTTTGCAGAAGATGTTGATGGCTGCCAGGTGATAGTGAGGGTCGAGTTCAAACTGTCCACCGTCTTTGTACACCTGTACGCCTACTTCACGGTTCAGAATATCGATACCGCTCTTGCGCCACGCTGCTGCTTCCTTAAATTCGGGGAAGAATGCACCTGCATAGATCATACGCTGTGCCTCGAACAGCAAGTGATTGCCCTGATCAGAGTAGTTGGCCAGGATGTGCAACGCATGCTTGTGGTAGTTTACCAAAAACTCCGTTAAGAATTCGGGAGTAAACGAAGGCGATGGCAGAAACAGTACAAACTGTCCCGTTTGATCCTGCAAGCGGTTGCTCACCTCGAGCGGACGCCAGGCAAAACGTACATTCTCCACTTTTCCTTTCACTTCGCCTGCGCTAATGAGTTCGTAGTGCTCTTTGTCCATGGGAGCCAATGGATTCTTCTTGATCCAGTCCATGAACTGTGCAGCCCATTCGGCAGCATACTTCTCATCGCCCGATACGCGGTAGGCTTTCCCCATCGGCGTAAACCATTTATGGCGGTGCAACTGCCAGCGCAACTCATTGTCTTTCACCGGCCAGTATTCCCAGTTGATGTCTTTGCCGTAGTTGTATGACGGTTGGTACCCTTTGTGCACAAAGAACGTATGTTCCATGGCATCATCCGCCCATTGTTGCTCTTGCTTGCTGATGGTGATTTTCTTCAAATCCAGATCCGGGTTCTTCACATTGCTGCGTGCGCGGTAGTAGTCGAGCAGGGCAGTAGCTGCCTCCTTCTCTTTTCCTTGCTCGCGCAGTGCCTTCACCTTTTCCAGTCCCGGATAGTCCAGGTTGAGCAGCGAAAATACTTCACTTCTCAGCTCCTGTGCCTTGGCACCGTTTGCCACGCATGCGATGACAAACAGAATAATCAGTTTACATGTTTTGTTCATATTATTTTATAAGTTTTGAATGGTTATTCCTTTCAAGTCGATGAATCTTTTCAACGCCTCCATGTAGTAATAGTCGGCATAGTTGAGCGGTGTGTCGATTTCCGATCCGTTGGGCAGTGATCCGGTCGAGTGCATCAAGATGAATCCTTGGTTCGTGCCTACCTTTGCCAGGTATGCATCGCTCGACAAGTTTTTCAGAATGGTCTCTGCATAATCCAGGTATTTCTTACCATCGGGTACCATGGTGCTCATTTCGATCAGAGCCGAAGCCGTAACCGAAGCAGCCGAAGCATCGCGGGGAGTGTTCTCGCCCTGAGGTGCATCATAATCCCACAACGGAATCAGGTCGTCTGTTTTCACACGTTCCATAATCATATCGGCAATCTTTTGTGCAAAGTCGAGGTACTTCTTATCTCCGGTTTCGCGATAACAAGCCACGTAGCCATACACAGCCCAAGCCTGTCCGCGTGCCCATGAAGAGTCGTCGTTTTTGCCTTGGTGTGTTTGTCTGCGCTCTACCGTACCGTCGTTGTTGTAGCTCACTACATGCCAGCAGGTATAGTCGGGTCGGAAATGATATTTCATTGTCGTATCGGCATGTTTCACCGCTACTTCCTTATACTTGCTGTCGCCCGTCAGTTTGCTGGCTGTGAACAAAAGGTCGAGGTTCATCATGTTGTCGATAATCACCGGGAAGTTCCATGTACCGAAATCCCAAGAACGGATGGCACCGATCGAGTCATTGAAACGGCTGCATAGGTTGTCGGCTGTTTCCACCATAACGGCTTTGATGCTGTCGTTTGCCGATAAGCGCAATGCGTTTCCGTAGCTGCAATTGATCATGAAGCCCAGGTCGTGTGTACCTTTGTAGTAACGTACCGGATTTAGCAGGTTCGTATAGTCGATGGCGAGTGCCTTCAACGCTTCGTCGTTGTTCAGTTCGTAAGTGTACCACAACGTACCCGGAAAGAATCCGCTTGTCCAGTCGTGTACGCCACACAGTCTACGCTTACCTAAATCTTCGGTAGCCGGTTGTGCCCGGAGCGAATCCTTGAACGTAAGCGAATCTCTTTCCAACTGTTGGCAAAGGAAATTCATGTCATATCCTGTGCGGATAGAACGGGGAAGTTGTTCGGTACCTTTCACCTCTTCTCCCGTCAACTTCAGTTGTTCGGTAGCCGTGTCGATTCCTTTTTTTACCCAGCTATAGTCTTCCTGGGGAGCAGTTTTACACGCCGAAAGCGCAATCACTGCGAACGAAGCAAAGAGCACTAAGTTCTTTTTCATACTATTCAAATGTTGTTTTAAATTAGACTTTTGTATGGATGCAAATGTACTGAATAGCCTACAAGCCCCGCTACAGATATGTTGAAAAGAAATCTGCCTCAGTATTGTTACTATTATTTTTGTTGAATTTACTATTAAAATTCTGCAAACATACGGCTAACAGCTTTTAGAAGTGGGTTTTGCCTTTGCTCTTTATTTTGTACTAGCGCTGGTATCTATCTCTTTGAAAGAATCGAGATATAATCTGTTGATAGTATATCCGAGCACTTTTCTGCCATACTCAAAATCATGTTTTTCCCTCTTGTACGGGATATCCGGATACTCTCGCCAACAACGAGCATATCTTCTATCGTCGGGTTTCCGTGGTTATTGACAGAGGTAGCATGCTCACCATTATAGCCGTTGCTGCATTGGGTCAGGTCATAAGCAGGAGCCAATGCCCAACCCTTCTCTTTGTAAATGAAGCTGAAGTTTTTGGCATGGTCATCCTTGTTTCCGGTTAATACATTGAAAACCATGCGGCGAAACATTTCATCTACCTGCTCCGGGTCTTGTGTTAAATACCCTGTGAGATGAAGTAGCGTTTTGTACTCCAGTCTGGGTTGCATAATCGACTCATTTAAGAGGGCGCCTGCCGTAGCTATATGATGCCTGACCCCGTTTTCAATATCAAAACGTTTGCTGGCAAAGTATTTTCCATCCATTAATTTGAAGTCGGGTACGGTAATGCCACATTGGCGAGCCACCTCATTATAGTGATATTCCATCGCCCCCATGTCTTTGGGATCGTAGGTATGTCTGAATTTAACCAGCCAAGATCCCTCTCTGTCTTGAAGCAAACATTTCGGCCGGCATCCTCCCGAGTTACCGCTATTAAAATATAAGACGTCTTCATCTCTATCCGATTTTTCGGACAGAATATCTAAAGCCATTTGTTGCAGATTATCTAACTCGGGAAGTGCTTTGCTTTCGCCCATATACGTTTCGGGGATATAACATAAAGCTCCCATACCCGATGTTCCGACGATGCTTAACCGCTGTAGAGGGGTTAGTTCGCTGTCGTTTTCTCCCTGTTTTTTTAGCAAACGATTTAATAAATAACGTCCATATCCATCCGGAAGGCTGTCTTCGAAAATGCCAAAGTTCCCCCAGAAGGGTTCCGGTTGCGCGATGAATAATTCAGGCTTCAAAGGAAGGTCAAGAGGAGATATTGAAAAACCATTTGCCAACCAATCTTTATCATACTGGAATGCGCACAACCGATTATCGGGTGTCATACTGAGTATCCCTACAGTTTCATTCCTATACGTTACTACTATTTTATTTACCGATTTCATTGCGCCCTTTTTTTCTGTTTTTATTCTTATTAATCACTTCCAGTTCTTCCATCGTACTATAAAGTGGTTCGGATAATAGCTCTTTGATGGCTTTGCCGTAGCCTAATGCTTTAGCCAATGCCACATAAGATGCCAATGAGATGGTATGCTTCTGTTCAAACTTAGCAATCGTAGGGGTAGGAACCCCACTAAGCTCTGTAAGAGCCTCGCGCGAAAGCCCTTTCTCAAGCCTCCTCTTTTGTAAGTTACCAGCGAGGATTGCCAGTAACTCACCGGGTGTATCCATGTCGAAATTATAAAGTAATTGCATACTATTATATCTTATAAGTGGTGTAACTGTTATTTTTGACTATCATTGTATCTGATACAAATATACTTCCTTTTCGCCAATAACACAAACTCCCCATTCACAATTTTATTTGTGGATGGGGAGTTTCCTCTTTTTACCTTATTATATATAGGAGTACGCTATGAATCAGCAGCGCGCTTAATACCAGCCTTTGTTTTGAGTAAAGCTGGTTAAGTCCATATCCCGTTGAGGGATGGGAAACAAGATGTGCTTGTCTTCCGTGTACTTCTTCACTACGTAGTTCACTTCGCCATCGGCAGTCCACCATTGGGCAAGCTTCTTTGCAGTAGCGTCGATGGTGCTTCTATAAATGCCCCAACGAATCAGATCCAAACGGCGGTGTCCTTCGAAGGCAAGCTCGTAAGCACGCTCTTTGCGAACTGCATCACGGAAAGCACTTACCGATAAGCCTGCCGGAAGATCGGCTACTGCACTCGGTGTGGCTACCGGCATACCATATCCGCGACGACGCACCTGGTTGATGGCTTCATACGCTTCGGGGGTGGGAGCACCCTTCCATTCGTTCATCGCTTCGGCATAAATCAACAGTACATCGGCATAGCGCAGCAAGTACCAGTTTACGTTCGATTTGTCATTGTTGATCAGCTTGTTGCTCTGTGGTACATACTTCTCCGTATCCCATTTGGCAGGCGTATAGCTTTGTTTCTCTTTCTGACGCTTGGTGGGGTCGGCATCATTGGCCTCCGCCACTTCGGGTGTATCGCTCTTGCTCGATGCCCATAGCACCTTGCCCGGGTTGTATTGGTAGTTAGCTACCGACAAGTTGCAGCGCAGGTCTTGCGGTTCGGCTCTCCAATCGAGCACGAAGCTGTGTACCACCTTCACGTTGCCCGCATTGCTACCCCGTTCGCCTGCAATGGCCGATGTCTTTACACCGTTCCACTTACCGATACGTCCGCAAGGATCTTCGGAAGCACCCGTGGTAGTCGGTGCATAGAAGCTTACCTCCATCAAACTCTCCGATGCATTCCAGACACCTGCACCGCTGTTCTTCCACAACTGTTCGTAGTCGCTAAGCAGCGCATGCTTGTTCGATGCCATCAGCTCCTCGGCAGTCTTTGCAGCCAGCTCCCATTTCGATACATCCAGTACCGGGTATCCTGCCCAGGTAGCATATACCTTGGCGAGCAATCCCAATGCACTCCCTTTCGACAAGCGGAAGGCGTTGCTCTTGCGCAACACATCATCCTGTGCATAAGGCAGTGTTTCGGCAGCATAGCGCAGGTCTTGTTCGATGAACTCGTACACACGCGCAGGGTCGGCCTGTACAAAGGTCGATGGGTGTTGTTTAGACATGGCGGTGTTGGTCATCAATGCAATGTTTCCGTAGCGGCGTACCAGTTCAAAGTAGTACAACGCACGCAACCCTTTGGCTTCAGCCAGATACAAGGTAGCCACTTGCTTATCGGCTTCGGTGTAGCTGCCTATCTTGCTTTCGAGTGTTTCGATAAAGTCATTGGCGTTGTATACCGAGTTGTACAGCATCGACCAGGTGTTCTGTATCTCCGCCGCACTGGTTGTAAACGAGTTGGTAGGCACAGCACGGAAGCCGTTGTTGTTGCTACCCTCTACCTGCGACACATCGGTGCCCATATCGAAAAGAATCGAAAGGTGATAGCCATACATGGCGTCGGTTACCATGTTGCGATACACACCCAGCAACACTACCTCGGCTTCGGCAGCATTGAGCATGTACTTTTCTTTGTCAATCTCTGTACGCGATTCTTCGTCGAGCATATCCGAGCACGACGAGAAGGGCAGCACACAAAGTGCTGCTATCAGGCTGAAGTATATAAATTTTTTCATTACGTTCATGGTTTTTTTAGAATTGAATGTCGATACCGAAGGTAATTACCCGGCTCTTGGGATACGCACCCCAGTCCAGACCCGGTGTCATTGGGTTGCTACCCGCTGTGCTTACTTCCGGATCGTAACCACTGTATCCGGTCAGGCAGAACAAGTTCTGTGCCGAACCATACAGACGCAGACGCGAGATCTGTGCTTTGCGTGTCCATGCCGTAGGCAGTGTATATCCCAGGGTGATGTTTTTCAATCTCAGGAACGAACCATCTTCAATGAAGCGCGAGTACAGCTCATTCTTCACATATCCCTTGGCCGATGGCACGTGTGTCGACGCATTGGTTGGTGTCCAGCGGTCGGTTACCTCGTTGAGCAGGTTGATACGCTCGTTCTGCGTCTGTGTAGAGTACAAACGAGTGGCATTGTACACATCGTTGCCGTAGTTAAACTGCAACATCACGCTCAGGTCGATGCCCCGGTAGTTGAATGTATTGGTGAAACCACCGAACCATTTCGGTACGGCGTTACCAATCACCGTGCGGTCGTCGGTGGTTATCACACCGTCGCCGTTCTGATCTTTGTACTTCACCACGCCCGGAGCCACTGTACCGTAGCGCAGGTTGTTGGTGATGCCCTCTTTCAGTATCAATCGTCCGTCGGGCGTTGTGTTGAAGTCCGAGCTTTGGTATACACCGTCGAACTCGTATCCGTAAATCTGTCCCAACGATGCACCCACGGTAGCAATGTAATCATAATCCTTGAACTCGTTGTTGAAGTTCGAGTTCGAATACATCGACTGCACACCCGATTGCAATGACTTCAACTCGTTGCGGATGAACGAAATATTGAAATCACTCTGCCACGTAAAGTTACGTGTTTGTATGTTGGTACTGCTCAAACTTAATTCCAGACCCCTGTTCTGAATCTTACCGATGTTCTGATACTGCGACGAGAAACCCGTTACGTGTGCCAAGCTCTGTGCCAGCAACAAATCCTTGGTGTTCTTTACAAAAAGGTCTGCCGTCAGGTTCAGTCGGTTGTCGAGGAAGCCCAGGTCGAAGCCCAGATTCACCGTGGTCGATCCTTCCCACTTCAGGTTGTCGTTCTTGATTTGCTTCGGAGTCAACACCGTTGTGGTGGTGCTGCCTACGCCATATTTGCTTTGCTCGTACAAGTCCATCGACAGGTAGTTCGAGATGCGGTCGTTACCTACCGTACCCCATCCCAGACGCACTTTGGCGTTCGATACAAACTCGATAGGCTTCATGAAAGCCTCTTCGCTTACACGCCATGCTGCCGAGAACGATGGGAATACCCCCCATTTATTGCTCTTCGCAAATACGGTCGATCCGTCGGCACGCAAGGTAGCCGTCAGCAGGTAGCGGTTGTTGTAGTTGTAATTACCCCTTGCAAAGAACGAGATCAACATCTTATCGCTGTATGAGGTAGCTACCTTGCTCGGTGTAGCACCGATGCCCAGGTTGTCGTTGCCCAGATTATCGAAAGGAAAATCCTTTGCCTGTCCCAGCAGGTATTCGCTGCTGTTGTACGACGTTTCCTGTCCCAACATCACATCATACTGATGCTTTTTGATCTTCTTCTTATACGTCAGGTTGTTGTAGTTGCTGAAACGCACGTCGCGTCCCATCTGTGTCTGTCCGTAAGGTTTCTGTCCGTTGCGGTATGCCTCTTTCGAGCCGTTGCGGTAGAATATATTGGTACGTGTGTTGGTTGTATTGTATGTACCGGCTGTTTTAAAAGTCAGTCCCTTCATAATCTCCCAAGTTACCGACAAGTTGCCCGACCATAGTTCCGAACGCTTGGTGTTGGTCACCGATTGTGTTTGCATAATCGGGTTCACCTGTGCCAGGCTTTCACCACTCTCCAATTCGAGGGGGTCGATGGCGGAAGCCAGCAGTTCCTCGTTCGTCATAGCCAATCCACCCGTAGGGCGTGCACTCAATATCTGCGCCATCATGTTGAAACGACCCGAGTCGCCCGACGTACCGATACCCTCGCGGTTGGTATTTGCATAGTTGATGGTGGCATCAAACGATACATTCTTCGATACCTTCTGGTTGATACGGAATTTACCCGTTGTCTTGTCAAATCCGCTGTTGCTGAAGATACCATTCTCGTCATAGCGCGACAGTGCGATCGAGTATTTCGTATTTTCATTACCTCCCGATACCGATAGGTTATGATCCTGCGACCATGTAGGGCGGAATGTTTCCGACTGCCAGTCCACACCCTCTACACCGATATAATCGTCCAGTGTCTGGTAGCGGTAGGGGATGCCATTCTCATCTTCGCCCGGACGGTAGTAAGTCGTAGCATACTTGCCCGGGTTGATCTCCATTTGTAGTTTCGCAAACTCATACGGATTGAGCAAATCCAATGTCTTAGAGATGGTACGGTAGCTGGCCGATCCGTTGTAGCTAACAACGGGACGTCCCGATTTGCCCGATTTGGTTGTTACCATCACCACACCATTCGCTGCCCGCGCACCATAGATCGCTGCCGACGATGCATCTTTGAGCACCTCGATCGATTCGATGTCCGAGTTGGCCAGGTAGCTGATGTCGTTTACCTGAAAACCATCTACTATATAAAGAGGTGAAGCATCGCCCGTCATGGTACCGATACCCCGGATGTTGATGCTAAAGCCCGCACCCGGTGTTCCGTCGGCCTGTGTTATCTGTACACCGGCTACCTGTCCGCCCAAGGCCTCTACAACCGAGCTTGTTTTAAAACCCTCTACGTTTTTCGACGATACCGATGCCACCGAACCCGTTAAGTCCGAGCGTTTCATCGATCCGTAGCCCACTACCACTACCTCGTCGAGGGTGGTGTTGTCGGGTTGCATTTTGATGTTCATCACTTTCTGGTCGGCCACCTTTACCTCTTGGGTCTGATACCCGATATACGATATCGCCAGCACACTTCCCTTCTTTGCGTTGATGGTAAAGTTTCCGTCGAGATCGGTTACCACACCGCTCGTGGTGCCCTTCTGCATCACCGTTGCGCCAATCAATGGCTCTCCTGTTTCGTCTACGATTACCCCCTTTATTGCGTTCTGGGCGTAAAGAGCGAAAGTCATCATCAGTGCCAGCAGTGTCATCCACCCTCTCCGGCCTATTGTTTTTGTTGTCATACGTATGTTTTTATTGTAAATAGATAAAAATCGGGAACACCTGGTTGGTATTCTTGCTGTTGTTCAGATAATCTACGTTACCATCGGTTGTAAAGGTCATCTGTCCGATAAAGGCACCGTTGGCATATTCGCCGTCCGTCCATTTGTTCGGGTTCACTACCACCGATCCGTCTTTGTCTACATAAGCCAATGCCTGCGACAAGTCTTTCTCGTTTACGTAATACGACATCGGGTTCTTCGACGAGTAGTTCAATGATCCCCCTGCCGTTTCGAAATACCGATCCCACAACCCTTGTAGGAACGAGCCCGATACGCTGGGCTGTCCGTTCACGTGGTTGCCGTTGATGTTGTAATAGTTAAAGGTGCGTCGGTAGTCCATCAAGAATAGCGAGCTATCCGTTACCCCTACCAGCTTCGGTGTTACCGAGCGTGTTTGCTTCTTGGGGTCGGCCTGTAGCACAAACGGCGAATACTCTACGCTTACTCCGTTGATGGCAGCCGCACAGTGGAAGAACACCGGCACGCTTACCGATACCGCCTCTTCGCCTTCGCCAGCCGTAGCCGTAACCATCACCAAACCACATTGAGCATCTTTCCATCCACCCTTGGCAGGTTTCAATACACCCGTTTCGGTGATGGTGATACCCTTCATCTGATGAATAGCCTGTACGCTCCACGTCACTTTCGCACCTGCACGCAGGTCGGTAGTAGGTGCCGGAATATCCAGTGCTTCCAATTCATCCGCCGAGTAGGCACGGTATTGGTACGCATTGCCCTCAACAGGCAGCCCCAGGTTGTTTCCGTAGCGTATGTACGTAAAGAAGTTTTCGTTTTCTTTGATGGTCAGTGTAAAGCTTGTCGTTACCGCATTTTTGCTGTTCGATGCCTTCACCTTGAGTGTGTGGTTCCCCAGTGCCAGGGTGTTACCCTTTCGTGCCGTGATGGTTCCCTCGTGGTCTATGGCCAGTTGTCCTTGCAGGGCAGCGTCCAGATCAACGAACTCAAAGCTAGCCTCGTCGCCCACAAAAGCCGGAGTATGTTTCAGTTCAAAAGCCGTAGCCTGTGTGCGTGTGGCATTGTCATAAGCCAGATTTGCCACCGGCTCTATGAAGCTCACCACTTCGATGGCAAACGCGGCGGCAAACGTCACTCCCTCCGGAGCATACGTGTTGGCAACCTTTACATCTACCACGTAGCGTTGACCCGCCTTGAAACCATGTCCTGCCGCTACCGACAATGCTCCCGTTTGCGCATCGATACCGATTTTGTTTGTAGCAGGTGTTACCGCAGCAATGCTGTAGACCACCTCATCGGTCGATCCCTTCAGCAACGGAGCGTTTCCGGCAAAGGTGCTGCCTCCCATTGTCTCTTCCTCCACCTTTCCGGTGGCAGGTGCGTAGGTGAGCGACAACGGCTTAGAGGTTACGTTTACCTCCAGTGCATTCTCAAAAATGCCCTCTCCCGCTTTGGTCGTAAGCTTCAGGTTCAATACATATTTGCCCGGCAAGATGTCTGCACTACCCTTCACAATCGATATTTCGCCCGATGGCGTAATGGCGAAGAAGCGTTTGTACTCTCCATCGGCAATTTCGTATTTGCTGATCGATACATGCTCGCCCTCGGTGGTAACCTGAGCGGTAGGTAGCTGCACGGTGCTTGCCGCATCGATGATGTCGGCATAGTCGGCCGTTAGCTTGTTCGGCTCTACTTTGATGCCGTCGGGCACCGGAGCCATCATATTCACCTCGGCTACATTATCAAACTGATGTGTTTTTCCGCCCGATTGGCACGACACCGAAATGCGGTACAATCCTACCGGAAGATCCTTGGTATTGCTTACCGAGATCGCCCCATTGTCGGGGTGAATCGAAAAGCCGCTGCCTGTATAAGGCTCGCCTTTTAGCGAAATGGCCGTAATGGCAAATTCCGATGGGGTGGCTCCCTTGTAGGTAGGGCTGCTTACGATGCCCTCCATCGACGGACCAATATCGGTCAGTCCCGAATAGTAAATGACAAACGATGTTTTATCGGTCGTTTCGGTGTCGGTACACGAAGCTCCGATCAAACACACTAATGCGATAGCCAGTACGGCTCTACATCGATTTAATAGATGTTTCATTGGCATAGGTTTAATTCTTTAGTTCAGATACAATTAATTGCCGCAAAGATAAGTCAATCGCTTCTAGCTATTTCTCTCAGTTGTGTTCTATTCATTTAAAATACGCTTTTTCTATATCATTTTTGTCTCATTAGCTTTTATTTTTGTTTAATTGCAAGAGTACGTATTTAACTTTGTGTTAATATACTAGTTATTAGTGCATTGAGTACGTACTCTTGCCACCCAAGAGTACGTACTTTTTTAATGCTTGATTTACAGTGGTTTACACCACCGGTTTCCACTCCAGAAAATTCTCTATCCGAAACGTATTCCAGCGTTGCAGCTCTACATCCTGATACACCAGCGTGGTATACATTTTGTCGGCATCATACGGCTGCCCGAAGTCGGTTTCGTAATGCCGCAGTGTAGCCCTCACCAGGCAGAACGTTCCGTCTTGTTTGTAGTAGGCTATCACGGCGTGTCCGTATTGCATGTAGTCGATCAATGCTTCGATCCGTTTCACCATCCATGCGGCACAGGTTTCGGTATACTCTTTCTCAAATACAATGTGTTTTGCCCGTTTGTTTCTCCATTCTTCTTGTTTTCCCAAAGAGATCTTTCGTTGTTTTTTCATTTTTTTTTGTTTAAAGTTATTGAATGAATTATTGTCGCCGGCAATATACGAAAGTTCTTCTTTCATCTCATTAAGCTAATTTCTGTAGCTATTCTTTGCTTTTTTTCTTCTATTTCCCGCTCTTCTTTTATATCGGTCCATGTATTGCTCAACATCACTGTTATGGAGCTTAGCTTCAGCGATGTATGCTCCTCCCCAACGCAATATTTCAATAATTCGGTGCGGGCTATGTAGCGCGCCAGGTTGGCCATTCCTGTATTAAAATGTTGATTCATAGCTCCTTGCTCGTATAGCAAAATAATCATTTTCAACACCTCGCTTCGCTGTGATGTAAAACCTATGATGGGTTCGCTCAGCTTTCTTCCTCTTTTTTTCTTAACTTTCTGACTGTTAGGTTTTAGTTGCTTCTTCTCTTTTCTTTCAACCCCTCTCTTTTCTTTCTTTGCAAGGCCTTTTGTGCATTGTTTTTTCTTTTTCATGTATTGAATTAATTTTATTAATAAAGAATAATGTTAATAAATATAAAGATATAAAAATTGGCTATTTATACACTATTTATTGGATTTTTTTTGTAAGCAATGTAGCGCATTCTTGGTTCTTTGTCAAATCTTTACAACACGTGCTTTTTTTTTAACGATGAAACCTTTTGGTGTTTCAGAAATACCGTCTATCTTTGCGATTCGATAGATAGCTGTTTATGAACCAGTTTTCATTTTCAGAATATTGACGGTTTGAGTGGGATTTCGTGTCTCGTTCAAACCGCGAAGCGCACCTACAACTAAAGAAACCTAACCTATAGTCTCCACAAACATACAATTTAAATGACTGAACAGCAGTACTATTGGTTTGCAGCTCGCACTCGCGACAAACAGGAGTTCGGTATTCGTGATTCGCTAGAAAATTTAGGACTCGAATACTACTTGCCCACACGCTACGTTATTCGTCAATTGAAGTATCGTAAAAAGCGTGTCGAAGTACCCGTTATTAGGAATCTTATCTTTATTCGTGCCGACAAGCAGACCGCTTGTGATATTCCCAACCAGCACCGTATCCCTATTTTTTTCTTGAAAGACCTGTCAACGCGCGCTATGCTTGTAGTGCCCGATAAACAGATGCGCGACTTTATGCACGTCATGAGTCTCAGCCCGGATAGTGTTTGCTTCGACGAAGTACCGCTGTCGGTCGGTGCACGTGTGCAGGTCACCGAAGGTGAATTTTGCGGGGTAGAGGGGGAACTGCTTACTACGAGCAATCGTAGCTATGTAGTGATTCGTTTGGATGGTATTCTTATGGCAAGTATTAAGGTGTTGAAGGAGCATTTGAGGGTGATAGAATAGTGTTAAGGTTATGAAAATAGTATTTAAAGTGTGGTTGATTCATTTATGGAAAGAAATTTATGAGTATTGCTGAGAAAAGTAATAAGCGATTAATGAAAAATACGTTAATGCTATATTTGCGTATGCTACTGACGATGGGAGTATGTAATTTCGCATCGCAGAGCAAATTATATCCAAGTTATAACGCTTTTGCATTAACATGAACGGACACATTGAACCAGAGGGAAAAATTCCGAACTTTCCAAACAAAGACTGTAAAATCTTGAAATGTAATACAATACAAGCTAAAGCGGGAGTAAAAGAAATGTCTTGTAGTCAGGAAAGGTGCCATCAGGAAGAGGAAGAATGCCATTGGTTCGTCATGAGAGATCTCAAACCTGCAAATTCAAATGATAAGTCTTTTCGCGTTCTTAAAGGCAAGCTCAAAGACGTATTCACCCCCACCATTAAAATAGTAAAGAAGGATCAGGCAAAAAGGCGCTGGACAGTGGCAGACTCATGATTATAGAGAAGCCCTATATCAACGACCTCCTTTTTGTGTGTGATATCTATCTATCTCCACGAAAAACGTTTTGTTGATGGGTATAAGTTCATGAAAATAGAACTGGAAGATGATATACCAGTTTATAAAATTGAAAGGCAACACCTTGTTGCACTCCTAAGGGAAGCTGACAATAACACTAATGTAAGAACAGAAAGCGATGTTGATTTAAATTGGACATCGAGAAAAACTACTGGAAGTATAGAGTTGCAAAGTGTTAAAGTGTGCGACTCTAGCACCAAATATGTACCTCCCCATCCGCTTTGCGGCAGAGGCTAAACGTCACATAGAAAGCAGTGCATGCTAAAACTAAAATATTAAATATGAACATAGGTATAATTATACAGGCAAGAATGGGGTCAACCCGATTGCCAGGAAAAATACTTAAGAAGTTTTATGGCGAATATATGCTATTGGAAACACTGCTTAACAATCTACATAAAGTAGGTGTTAAGGTGGTGGTTGCAACTTCAGTAAGTGAAAATAATGATGAGTTAGAAGCTTTCTTAAAGGAGAAAGGCGAACTTGTATATAGAGGTTCTGAGAACGATGTTCTTGATCGCTTTATCCAAGCTGCTGAAGCAAACGATATAGATGGTATCGTTAGAATCTGTTCAGATAACCCATTTATGGATTGGCATGGTGTCGTTCAACTGGTTGAGAAGGCAAAGACTAGTGCGGCAGATTATATAGGATTTCGTGTAAACAATACTCCCTCTATACTTAGCCACTTCGGCTTCTGGGGTGAGTTCGTAACTATAGATGCATTAAAGAGAGTGTATACAACCACCGAACTTGGTTCTCCTGCCCATGAGCATGTAACATTCCATGTTTACAAGCACCCAGATGAGTATACTTGTGAATGGATAAACTGCCCAGAATATCTTCAAAATCGTGAAGATATACGTTTAACTATCGATACTCCTGAAGATTTGGTTAATGCACAAAAAGTGTATGCAGAACTAAAGAAACAAGATGAGAACTTTACCCTAAAGGATGTAGTTAATTATTTGGATTTACATCAGGATATTAAGGAATCGATGTTGACCAACATATCTAGAAATAAAAAATAAATTAAAATAGTGTCTTATGATTAAGAAAGGCGAAACTTACATCATTGGTGAAATTGGACAAAATCACAATGGATCAGTTGATATTGCAAAGTTATTAGTTGAGTTGGTTGCTCGTCCAGTTAGAGAGGAAACTTTTGGTTTGGAGCTTGCTCCTATGAATGCGGTAAAAATGACCAAGAGAGATTTGTCTCAGGAATTAAGTGTATCTCAGATGAACAGACCTTACAACACTCCTCACTCTTTTGGAGCTACTTATGGAGAACATCGTGCATTCCTTGAGCTTTCTGATGAAGACCATTTTGAGGTATATAAACACGCAAAAACATACGGATTGGATTTCATTGAAACCTTGTGTGCGACAGGTTGCTTGTCAATGCTTAAACTTTTCTCACCAGATTATTTGAAAGTGGCAAGCCGCGACTTGACTAATCTGCCATTGCTAACCGCTTTGGCTGAAACTAAGATTCCTATTATCTTGTCTACTGGTATGGCAGGTAAGAAAGAGCTTGATGATGCTCTGGAAGTTATCACGAAGTATCATAATGATATTTCTATTCTTCATTGTGTTTCACAGTATCCTACTCACCCCGATAATTTAAATCTTCAGACAATCAGTTATTTGAAGAAATATTATGGTCAGTATCCTATTGGTTTCTCTGATCATACTATCGGTATCTCAGCTCCTATCGTAGCAATTGGTATGGGTGCAGAAATTATTGAGAAGCACATTACTATCGACCGCACGATGAAAGGCACCGACCAAGCAGGTTCATTGGGTCCAGACGGTGTTAACCGCATGATTCGTGATATCCGTGTTGCAGAACGTTGGATGGGTAAGGAAGAACTGTATATAGACAAGAGTGTGGAGTCAGCCAAAGCAAAATTGGAGCGTTCTATAGCCTCTACTCGTATCCTTCCTGTGGGTCACGTCATTACTGAGAACGATTTACACATGCTTAGTCCAGGCGATGGTTTTAAATGGAGCCAATTGGACGAAATTATAGGAAAAAAAGTTATATATGAAATTTCTGCTAACGAAGTCATCTATTCTGATAGTATAAAATAATGGATGGCAAGTAATTCTTTGACATAATCAACTTCTTAAAATCAAAAACTATTTGGTCTGATTTTAAGTTAGAGTATTCTTCGAATCTGTACGAGCAGGCTTTAAGCTTATTTCGTACAGATTATGAAGGATGGTTTAAAGATGCTGACGATATAAATCTTGATGATTTTCTCCTTACACCACAATTACATTTTATAGCTACATATAGGGTTAGTATGTTGATAAACAGTGAATTGTTTGGTCGTAAACAGGCCTATGTCTTATCTAATGTAGGTAGAGCTACAGGTCTTTCTGAGTTGTTTTTTCTGCCGAAATCGGTGGAGGGATAAAAATTAACCATGGCTCAGGTCTCGTTATAGGAGCAAGGTGTAAAGTTGGAAGAAATTGTTTATTCCATCAAGGAGTTACATTAGGTGATAACAAAGGTGGTAGACCAACCATTAAAGATAATTGCACATTGTGTGCAGGATCATTGGTCTTAGGGAGGTATAATGATTGGTGCAAACTCCATAGTAAGAGCAAATGCTGTAGTCTTACAATCATTTCCAGAAAATTCTATTTTGGTTGGTGCACCAGCAATAAATATAGCAAAATGAAATTACCAAAGTTGATTCTTACAGATATAGATGGTGTCTGGACAGACGGTGGAATGTATTATGATGGTACTGATGTAGAATTGAAGAAGTTCAACACATACGATAGTGCTGGAGTACTGTTTGCGCACCATTTGGGCATACCTGTAGGAATTATTACTGGCGAGAATACGCAGATAGTTCAGCGAAGAGCAGATAAATTAAAGGTAGATTATTGCTTTCTTGGTGTAAAAGACAAGATTCAAGTAGTAAAAGACCTAGTCAATAAACTCGGAATTACCTTAGATGATGTAGCATACATTGGTGACGACATCAACGACTTGCTGGTTTTAAAATCTGTAGGAATCGCTGGTGTGCCGTCTTCTGCACCTGCTTATATTCAGAAATATGCTTCTATACTTTGTGAGAAAAAAGGTGGGGAAGGAGCTTTCCGGGAGTTTGTGGAGAGGATAGTAGGGAATAATATTCTTGAAGATATAATTTATAAAATAGTATTAATAAATCAGTAGAGTTTTACTGCAAGATTTTATTTAGGAAGATATTCGCTAAACATTAAATTCTATGTCATTAATTAAAAACTCCATACTTTACCTAATTTCTACAATTTTAGTTAAAGCTACTACATTCTTTTTGCTTCCGGTTTATTCATATATGGTTTCTCCGGAAGAATATGGATATGTCTATATCGTAGCTGCATCAACTCAATTATTAATGTTATTAATGCAACTTTCAACACAAGTTTGTATTTCTAGGTTTCTTTTTGACTGTAAAAACAACGATGAAGTTAAATTACTTTATTCAACTGTAGTAATAACGGCTGTTGTTTTTTCAACGTTGATTTTTGTCGTAGTATGGCTTTGTGGGGATACAATTGCAAATGTAATTAATTTACCATTAAAATATTTTAGACTGGCTTGTTTAATACCATATATAGGTCTGTTTTATAATCTAATCTTATCACTCTTATATGCTAGACAAGACGCTAAAAAAGTATCTTTGACATCTTCAACAATAGGAATCATAAATATAGTTATACAAGTTATTTTAGTTTACGAAATGGAGGATAAGGCGATGGCCTTAATAATTTCAATGTTGGTTAACTCGATAATAACGTTCTTGATTTTTTTGTTTTATTCTTACCCTTATTTTGTTTTTAAATATGATTATAGTAGAATAAAAAGTTATTTATATTATGCTATTTCTCAAATTCCAAGTGATTTATCAGCTTGGCTGGTTAGTTTTACAGATAGAATAGTAATAAATAAATATATAGGCCCAGCTGAAACAGGTATTTATGGTATAGGCTCTACGATTGGTAATATACCAAGTGTAGTATACACGTCAATGAATCAAGCTTATGTTCCGTATGCCTATTCAAATTTTAAATTAATTGAGAAAAGTGACAATACTGCACATAATAACATCGTTAATACAACAGAAATATTAAGCGGTATAGTTATTATGCTTATAACTCTTTTTGTTATTTTTTCGAATAATATAGTTTGTCTTTTTTCTTCTTCTTATGCGTCCTCATCTTTTATTGTGGTAGTGATGCTAATAGCTTCATTATTCGATATTTTTAGAATTATATATATGCAACCGTTATGTTTTAATGTTAAGTTTACAAAAATAAAATCTGCTATTTGGCTGTTTTCTGGTATAATAAATATGGGATTAAACTTTTTAGTTATTCCTAAATATGGCATCTATGGAGGTTGTTTAACATCGTTAGTTACTTATATAGTTACCTTTTTCTTACTGCTTTATTTTAGCAAAAAAGCTATTCCGTTAAGTTATCGCTGGATTAATGTATGGAAAGTTGTAATAATTTCAATTATCATGTTTCCTTTAATCTTTTTAGGCAACAGCATGTTAGTTTTTATCTTAAAAGCTACTGCATATCTTTCATATATTGTATTATGTGATAAAATACTTAAGTTAAATATAAAAAATAAAATAATAAGTCATGTCAAATTTTTTAGTTACAAACATTAGAAATATTGGTACTTATAGTGAAGAAATAATAGAGAACTCAGTTTTTGATTTAAACTTTAAGTATGATAATAATGGCATTTTTGCTTTAACAACTCGGAAATTGGGTTTTGCAAATGAAAATGCATATCAAGAAGGGAATGATTTTGTTTTAATCAATGGTACGTTAATATACGATGGAAGTAGTGAAAAAGAATGTTTAAAGAAAATTTTTAATGATTTTTCAGGAGATTTAAATGCAATACGTAATAAATGTATAGGCAATTATGCTGTGTGTATCTACAAAAATGGACATATTACTGTATTTGGCGAAAGTTCTGCTTGTTATGACATTTATTATTATAGCTGTGATGGAGAATGGGTGGTTTCCTCTTCAATTTCGACTCTAGCAAAAGTTCTTTGGAATCGATTAAGCATTAATAAATTAAATGTTGTTGAGTCCTATGCTAGGTATGCTATTTTAAATGATGAGACAGTGTTCAATGAGATATTAAGACTATCTGGGTGGGATTTCATAAGAGCAACAACTAAATCCTTAGAAATAATGGGATGCAATGCGGATTTTCAAAATAGCTGCAACTATCAAACTACTATTGACAAGATTGTAGAAGATCTGAAATCTGTTGCAAAATCATTTTATAATAATTTTGGGACTCCAACGATATCTATGACTGGAGGTCTAGATTCGCGTATGACGCTTGCATCCTACTTAGCTGTAGATGTTAAGCCTCGTATTGTTTACGGTCTCGGAGATAGTAGCATAGCAGTATCAGGACATCATGATTGCAACGTTGACAGAATGTACAGTGAAGCTTTTGGGTTGGATTTTGAAGTATTTCCTTGGAATGAAACAATACCACTGGATAAGTATTGGATGCAATTCATTAAAGACTATGATGAAGCTACAATTATGTATGGTGGTAATAAGGATACTATGGATTATTTTTATGATACTAAAGCAAAATATTGCGAGTATGGTTTCTGGGGAGAATTTTATAGAGATGCGGGCTGGTTATTAACAGAAGATGATAATGATTTTGTTTCTATAGAAACTTTTGCTGAAAAGTGGTATTTGAAAAGTATGGAGGAAAATATAATTAATCTTTATCCTGGGTTAAAAAAGCATATTATAAATAAATTATATAAGGTTTGTAATAAAAGGGGGATGGATCCTCAGAGTTTGTCATCAACTGATTTACTACATTTAGCATTGTTATATTATCAAAGAGCCCATGGAGTAATCTTGAATCTTGTTAATAGGCATAAGTATTGTCATTATATAATGTCTGAGAGTTGTATAGTCTTTAATACTAATGTTTCTTGTAAAAACAGAAAGAAAGGAAAATTAATTTTAGACATACTAGCAAATTTGTATCCTCAAATCTTAAGCATTCCTATATACAGTGGCTGGAAATACTATAAATATAATAAACAAAATAAAACATTAGAATTAGATGGACATAATCTAAAAGGATTTATTCTTAAATTAATTCCACATAATTTATTTAATAAAATATATAAACTCATAAGGTATCGCACCATGCCAAAAGAATTTGTCTTGTTAATAAATGATCCTAAGTATAAAAGTATAGTAGATGAGTATCTAACAGAAGAAGTGAAACAAGATTTATTGGCAAATAGAAGGGACAACTCCCCTTTTGTTGTCAGATTGTTAATTCAAGGATTGTTGTTTGAACATTGGGGTAAATGTAATACTGGGAGAAAATGAATGATGTTAATCGTATAATAGTTGTAGCATTTAAATATAATGATATATTATATGCAATGGCAACAACGGAATTTAAAAAATCGAAATATAAGAAATTGGTCATTTTCTATATTAAAGGAAGATCTCCTAAAGATTTTCCTTTTCAAGAAGTATTTGATGAAGTAGTTTATGTTGAGTACTTTGATAGTATATCAAAGTTATGGGTTAATTTACTGAAAATTTGGAAAATGAATTGGAATTGTGATGTTATAACATATTCAAACCCATTACTTCTAGCAACTAAATATCTGACAAAAATAAGTAACTGTAGTAAAATTATTTGGGTGGAAGATGGTCTGATGAATTATTATCCATTATCCGATATTAATTTTTCGATTTCTAGGTCTTTAAAAAGGGATATTCAAAAGTTGTTACACTTAAGAGATAGTGATATTTATACAAAGAAGCAATTTATTACTTATCTTTTATGTCCAGATAAGGCAGTTAGTTATAAAGGGGAATTGAAGCCTCTAATATTTAAAAATCTTCTTAATACGAATGAAGCATTAAATCGCCTGTCTTTTATTCAAGGAAAGAAACTATTCATAGGTCAAGCTTTGTACAATACTGATGGCATAAGTAAAAATGACTATATGAATTGCGTAAATCGAGTTATAAAAGAATATGGGATTGATTATTACGTTCCTCATTATGGATCGCTGGCTGAGAGTATTGAATGTCCATTCTTAAATTTATCTGATTATCATATAACCTTTGAATTTATTGCGTGTGCTTATGATTTTACTCTTTATTCAATAAGTTCAACTTTACTATATTCAACAAAAAGTATTAATCCACAAGTGCGTACTTATATGATTAGGCTTGAAGGAATTGATACAGAGAAACCAATCTTACAAGAAACTGTGAATGGAATCATTGACTATCAGAAGAAATAAAAGTTTCTTTATTTTATTAATTTATTTTATTTTCCTATTTTTGAATGTGTTCATAGAAAACATGAGCAGCTATGGTTATATTCAAAGTCTAATTTTTGGAGTAGTATTTTTTTTCTGCTCAAAATGGAAAGAATGTATTAATAATATAATATTGACGCTTGTCTTACTCGTTCCTGTTTGGATAAATTCTAATTCTAGTTATTTGTATCTTATAAATGACTGCTTTACCTTGTTTTTAGTGTTATCTTGTATTGATGCTTTTAGGAGTCTTGAACTATCAGGCCAGCAAAGGCGTATAATCGCAAGATTATTCCTTCTTTACTCTATAATGTTTATTGTATGTGCAGCTTTTCCTAGCTTTTACGATGGTGAAGACTCACGTTACGCAGGACTTCTACATGGAGCAAATACATCATCCTCAGTATTGATGTTTATCTTGGCGTTCATTATAGAATATTATAAAGATAGTAAAATTAAACTTTTTGTATATTGTACTTCTTTTATTTGTTTTATAATTTGTGTTTTCTTAAGTAATACAAGATCCATTTTTATAGGTATTCCTTATCTTCTATGGTTATATAGGGAGAATATTAATTTAAAAAAGGTTTGGCCTATTATTTTTCTTATAATTGCATTAGGAGCATATTTAATAGTGCCAAATTTAATCTTTATATCAGAAGATCTTAGATTGACAGCAGAGGATACCTCTATGTTAACAAGGGCATCTTTGTATGAAAGTATATGGGAGGGAATAGCAAGTAATTATTATATTATTGCTCATGGTCCTAATGCCTGTGTTGCTTTTATTCAAAATCTAACAGAAAGTGATAGATATTCTCCCCATAACGATATGTTATCATATTGGTACGATTGGGGGATAGTTTGGCTTATTGTTTTATCCATTATGTTTATTCGTATAAAAAGATATCTAGAGGTATATAAAATGAATATAGGAGCAATATTCCTATTTTTATTTGTTATGTCATGTGGGTTACATAATATAATGATGCATATCTATATTTGGATACCTCTAATTTGTATAATGTGGATTCGTAGGATTCAAACAAAATTATAATGATATGATAATAAAAACTGATTTAACAGTTCTGGTTTTAACCATGAACGAAGAAAAAAACATTATTAATTGCATTGATAGTGTTAAAGAATTGGCTAGACGAATTGTTGTAATCGACAGTGGAAGTACTGATAATACTATATCACTTGCTGAGAGTTTAGGTGCGGAAGTATTTCATCACGAGTTTGAGAATTATGCTAGCCAATTCAATTGGGGGCTAGACAATACAAATATTTCTACAAAGTGGATATTGCGATTAGATGCTGATGAAGTCATCACACATGATTTGGCTAAAGAAATGGCAGAAGAAATGGAAAAACATAAAGATGACGAAGTAAATGGTATGCAATTGAAACTAAAACAATGTTTTTTGGGTAAATGGATGAAATATGGAGGAACATATCCTTTTATTAAGCTTATGCTTTTCAAAAATGGAATAGGTAGAATTGAAAATCGTAAAATGGATGAACACACAATATTATCCAGCGGAAGATCTATTCTTTTGAAGAATGATGTACTCCACTATGATTTTCGCGATTTAACATATTATATACACAAACATAATTGGTATGCAATTAGGGAGGCGCAAGATTACTTAGAGAATAAAATGGGTAATAGTGTCGATGCTCTAGAAGAAGGGTCATTAAAAGGTCATAGAAAACAAAAAGTCTTATATTATAAGTTACCTAAGTTTTTCAGAGCTTTTGCAATATTCATATATAGGTATATCTTTCAATTAGGCTTCTTAGATGGAAAAGAAGGATTTATATATCATGTACTAGAAGATTTTTGGTATCGTTTTTTAGTAGATGCTAAGATATATGAATATCAACAGACTGGTAATAAAATAGAAAATACAGGAGCTTTGAAATGATCATTGGACATCGTTTTAGGATACATTGCTGCTATTTTAATAAAAAGAATAAGATTTCTTAACTTTATCTTACTTGGAACTGGTAAGTAGTTAGATATAACCTCAAATTTAAGTTTATTAATATCATAACAATTTTAAGTATAATGGATAATTATATCATTTGCAAAACCTGTGTAATGGACACAAAATCCGATCCTTCAATGGTAATTGAAGCAAACGGCAAGTGCGAACGCTGCAATATGTATGAAAAGACAGTAGCAGCAGACTGGAATCATGGTAGAGGTCACGAGAAAGAATTACAAGAACTTCTTGCAAAAATAAAGAAAGCTGGTGAGAGCAAGAAATACGATTGTTTGATTGGCCTTTCTGGCGGTTTTGATTCTACATACGTCCTTCATATGGCAGTAAAAGAGTGGGGCTTGCGTCCATTGGTATTCCATGTAGATTCAGGTTTTGACCTTCCTCTTGGAGTGCAGAATATCAATACCATCTGCAATAAACTTGGTGTTGATTTAAAGATTGCGAAGATTGATCAGGAGGATATGCGAAACTTTCAGTTAGCTATGTTTCGCACGGGTTTAGCTTGTTTGGATATTCCGCAGGATCATGCTTTTGTGAATATGGTTGAGCAGTTTGCTGTAGATAACAATATTAAATATATTCTCAATGGTGAGAATATATCTACCGAGGCATTCACCAATCCTGCCTATTGGGATAGTGTATATGGTGGTGGAACAACAGATGATGTCTTTATAAAAGATATTATTAAGAGATTTTCTCCTGCACCATTGAAGAACTATAAACTGACTAATACATATCGTAGAAAACTTTGGTTGCCATATATTAAAGGTGTTAAGGTTGTAAAACCTCTTAACTTGATTCCATATGATTATGAAACAATTAAGAAAACTTTGCACGATGAGTATGGCTATATAGCATACCCTCAAAAACATTTTGAAAGTTTGATTACAAAATTTTTGGAGGCCTATTGGTATTCAAAGCGTTTTGGCTATGATGTAAGAAAGCATCAGTTGTCTTCGTTAGTAGTTACAGGACAAATAACACGTGAAGAGGCATTACAGAGATTATCTAAACCTTCTGTAACAGAAGAAGAGGGTCGCGAAATGTTCAAGCAGGTAGCTGACTTCCTTCGTATATCAGAGGATGAGTTACAAGGTTACTTTGATATGCCTTTGGTGAAAGGTGATGAGTACAAGCATGGTAGCAATTGGTTAATTAAGCTTGGTGTGAAGATAATGTTTCTTTTGGGTAAAGAAAAGAGAGTAAGAAAATAATAAATTATAAAGAAATACTATGTCAATTTTCAAAGATAAAACTTTATTAATTACCGGAGGAACTGGCTCTTTTGGTAATGCTATACTCCGTCGTTTTCTTGATTCAGATATTAAGGAAATTCGTATCTTCTCTCGTGATGAAAAGAAACAAGATGATATGCGTCATCGTTTGCAGAATTCAAAAGTAAAATTTTACATTGGTGATGTTCGTGATAAACGTTCCGTTGATGGTGCTATGGTAGGAGTTGATTACGTTTTTCATGCAGCAGCATTGAAGCAAGTTCCTTCCTGTGAATTTTTTCCCACTCAAGCTGTGCGTACAAACGTTTTAGGAACAGAGAATGTGCTTGATTCGGCAATTGCTTATGGAGTAAAGAATGTAGTTGTACTATCGACCGACAAAGCAGCTTACCCGATTAATGCTATGGGAATAAGTAAGGCTATGATGGAGAAGGTGGCTACTGCTAAAGGTCGTCAGCTAGGTGCCGAAGGAACTACTACTATTTGCTGTACACGTTATGGTAATGTAATGGCAAGCCGTGGATCTGTAATTCCTTTATGGGTAGAACAGATGAAGGTAAATAGTTCTATTACTATTACAGATCCTAATATGACTCGTTTTATGATGACGCTTGATGATGCTGTTGACTTAGTAATCTACGCATTTCAACACGGTAAAAATGGAGATTTGTTTGTGCAAAAAGCTCCTGCAGCTACCTTAGATGTACTAGCAGATGCTTTGAAGGATCTTTATAAAATGCAAACGGAGGTAAAGGTAATAGGCACTCGACATGGTGAGAAGCTATACGAAACACTAGTAACCCGTGAAGAGATGGCAAAAGCAGAGGATATGGGCGACTATTATCGCATACCTTGTGATACTCGCGATTTAAATTATGATAAGTTTTTTGTAGAAGGTAATGAGAAAGTATCTAAGATTGAAGATTATCACTCGCATAATACAAAGCGCCTAGACGTGGAAGGTATGAAACAGTTATTGTTGAAACTGGATTTCATTAGGGAAGATTTAGGATTATAATATGATGAATATTTTAGTAACTGGAGCAAAGGGTTTTGTCGGTAAGAACCTAGTGTCGCAACTGCACAATATCCAATCAGGTAAAGCCAAAAACTATAAAGTATCAAGCGAAATAAGAGTTTTTGAATATGATATAGATAGTGATCCGGCTGAATTAGATATTTATTGCAAGAAGGCTGACTTTGTGTTTAACTTGGCAGGTGTTAATCGTCCGAAAGATCAATCGGAGTTTATGACAGGTAATTTTGGATTTGCCTCAATGCTATTAGACGCTCTAAAAAAGCACAAGAATACGTGTCCTGTCATGATTTCTTCGTCTACACAAGCGGCACAAGACAATCCGTATGGAGAGTCTAAGAGGGCAGGTGAGAATTTATTGTTCGAATATTCGAAAGACACTGGAGCTAAGGTGCTGATTTACCGTTTTCCAAATGTCTTTGGGAAGTGGTGTAAGCCTAATTACAATAGTGCAGTAGCTACTTTTTGTAATAACATAGCTAACGGATTGGATATTCAGGTGAATGACCCTTTTGTAGTAATGAATTTGGTGTATGTAGATGATGTAGTGAATGAACTGATTGCTGCATTGACGGGTGATGAGAACAGGGTCGGAAATTACTGCGTAGTATCTACTGTATATACTATTACACTTGGCGAAATAGTTGATTTACTATATGATTTTAAAGCAAATAGAGTGAATTTGAATGTACCCAATGTGGGGAATGCTTTTGAGAAGAAGCTTTATTCTACCTATCTATCTTATTTACCTAAAGATCAATTTAGCTATCCGTTAAAGATGAATGTTGATGATAGAGGAAGTTTTACGGAAATTATTCGCACCAATGATAGAGGGCAGTTCTCAGTTAATATTTCTAAGCCACTCATAACTAAAGGCAATCATTGGCATCACACGAAGAATGAAAAGTTTGTAGTGGTAAGTGGTAGTGGAGTTATTCGCTTTCGACAAATAAATGAACCTAACGCAGAAGTTATAGAATACTTTGTATCGGGTGATAAAATTGAAGTGGTGGACATTCCAACAGGATACACACATAATATAGAAAACTTAGGTGACACAGATATGGTAACGTTTATGTGGTGCAACGAATGTTTTGATGCCCAACACCCGGATACCTTTTTTGAAACAGTATAAGAAATAAAGCTATGGCTAAATTAAAATTAATGACCATCATTGGTACTCGACCGGAAATAATTCGACTATCAGAAGTTATTAAGAAATGTGATATATACTTTGAGCAGGTATTAGTGCACACAGGACAAAATTATGATTATGCTTTGAACCAAGTGTTCTTTGATGATTTAGGCTTGCGTGAACCCGATCATTATCTTAATGTAGTAGGGAAAGATTTGGGAGAAACGATGGGGAATGTATTAGCTAAATCGTATCAGTTGATGGTAGAGGTAAAACCTGATGCAGTAATGGTACTTGGCGACACAAATTCTTGCCTATCGGTTATCTCTGCTAAACGTTTGCATATACCCACCTTCCACATGGAAGCAGGAAATAGGTGTTTTGATGAAAACCTACCTGAAGAAACAAATAGAAGGATTGTAGATCATATTGCGGATTTAAATATGTGTTATAGTGAACACGCGCGTCGGTATTTAAACTCTGAAGGTACAGCGAAAGAACGTACGTATGTAACGGGTTCTCCTATGGCAGAGGTACTTTCGGCAAACTTAGAAAGTATCAAAGCAAGTAAAGTGATCGAGCAATTAGGGTTAGAAAAAGGGAAATATATTTTGCTCTCGGCTCATAGAGAAGAGAATATTGATACAGAAGCTAACTTTTTTAACTTGATGAACGCGGTAAACGCTATGGCTGAGAAATATGATATGCCTATTTTATATTCTTGCCATCCGCGCTCGAAGAAGTACATTGAAACAAGAGGTTTCAAGTTTGATAAACGTGTAATTCAGAATCAACCTTTGGGCTTTCATGATTATAATAATTTGCAATTGAATGCCTTCTGTGTAGTATCTGATAGTGGAACTTTACCGGAAGAAAGCGCTTATTTTAATTCGAAAGGAATGCCTATACCGGCAGTATGTATCCGAACCTCTACAGAGAGACCGGAAGCACTTGATAAAGGAGCTTTTATTTTGGCAGGTATCACTACTGAACAAGTGCTACAAGCTGTAGATACAGCAGTTTTGATGCATGAGAATGGTGATTTTGGATTAGATGTACCTAATTATGTAGATGAAAATGTATCGACAAAGGTAGTGAAGATTATTCAAAGCTATACCGGAGTTATTGATAAAATGGTTTGGAGAAAATATTAAAACATGACGAAGAAGATTCTGATTCATAGCTTGATCTTTAGTCCTGATGGTGTATCGACAGCTTATCTTTACAATGATATTGCTCTTAGATTTCGCGAAAATGGATATGAGGTAGTTGTATTAACGACTACACCTCATTATAACGTAGTTGAAGAACAGTTAAAACAACAACCCATGCATAGATGTATGGGGGGGGGATTTAAAGAAAGCAATTTTAAGGGTATAAGAGTAATACATGTACCGCAGAAAAAGTTTAAGAATACGTTGCTTCGATTATTAGGTTTTGTGTATTGGCATATTGTTTCATTCTTCTTAGGACTTACTCAAAGAAATGTAGATATTATTTTATCTCCGTCCCCTCCTTTAACGATCGGGGTTATCAATATATTGTTAGCCAAATTAAAAGGATGTAAGGTGATTTACAATGTACAGGAGATTTATCCTGATATTTTGAAAAAGAAAGAAGGTATTATTGTTTCTTTACTTAGAAAGATGGAAAGATATGTGTATAATCGTTCTTCTGCTGTGACAACAATTGATAAAGTCTTTTATAGCACGATAGTAGATCGGTTTGAAGATAAATCGAAACTTCATATTATACCTAATTTTGTAGATACTGAACTTTATAATCCGGAACAAGCTGATCTAAATCTGTTAGATGTTGATTTGTTTCCTAAAACTGAATCGCTTAAGTTGCTTTATGCCGGTAATATAGGATTTGCTCAAGATTGGCAGCCGTTAATTGCATTGGCTCAGAAAACGAAAAATGAGGCTATAGAGTATTTTATTATAGGTGAAGGTGTCATGAAGTCTTATATCGAAGAGAAAAAGAAAGAGTTGAATTTAGATAACATTCATCTTCTCCCTTATCAACCTAGAAATTTGATGCCAAGTATTTTATCCTATTCAGATATTCAGTTTATCTTTATGAATCCGGAAATGGAAATGCAAGGTTTTCCTTCGAAAGTATACACAATCATGGCGTGTGCTAGACCTCTTTTAGTTTGTTCTGGCGAAGGAACGCCTATCGTAAATTTTCTACAAGATTGCGATTGTGCTAAATTAATTACAGAAAAGATTTTTGAAACTAAAGTAGATGAAATGTACAATTGGTTGAGAGGCGTTTCTAAAGAAAGCCTAACTCAATTGGGCAATAATGGTTTTAGTGTAATTGAAAAATACTATACTAAAGAAGTAGTAACGGCGCAGTATGTGAGATTAGTTGATAGACTACTGGATTGATATCTCCTTATTGATACTTTGATAAATAAACAGATTATTAATGAATATACTTATTACAGGAATCCACGGTTTCGTTGGTTCTAATCTTGTGAATGCTTTAAAAAAGCAACATACACTGTATGGTCTTGATATAGTTACACCTGATAAAGCAGGTGTAGCTAAAACGTTTACATGGGAAGAACTGGAAAAAGTATCTACTACTTCGTTACAGCTTCCTGTATTTGATGCTATCATCCATTTGGCAGGAAAGGCGCACGATACGAAAAATCAATCGGTAGCGCAAACTTATTTTGATATAAATACAGGGCTAACGCAAAAGATATTTGACTTCTTTCTGACGTCGGATGCAAAGAAGTTTATCTTTTTTAGTTCGGTAAAGGCGGCAGCAGATAGTGTAATAGGTGATGTATTGACCGAAGAGGTGATACCTACTCCGATCGGACCTTATGGTGAGAGTAAGATAAAGGCGGAAGAGTATATTCAAGGCATTTGCTCTCGGTTGGAGCTGCAAACGAAGCAGGTATATATACTAAGGCCTTGTATGATTCATGGTCCCGGCAATAAAGGAAACCTGAACTTACTGTACAATGTGGTAAAGCAAGGTATTCCGTGGCCTTTAGGTGATTTTGAGAATAGACGGTCGTTTACCTCGGTAGATAATCTCTGTTATGTGGTAGAAGGCATATTAACGAAAAGTGTCGATTCCGGAATATATCATATAGGAGACGATGAGGCACTGTCGACAAATGAACTGATTGAAACGATGTGTGAGGCAATAGGTAAAAAAGCGCATATATGGCGACTGAACCGTGGTATGATGGAGGCTTGTGCCAAAGTAGGTAGCATGTTGCATTTGCCTCTTAATACGGAAAGACTTAGAAAGTTGACGGAAAACTATGTAGTGAGCAACGAAAAGATAAAGAAGGCACTGGGCATTACGAGCATGCCTGTAAGAGCAAAAGAAGGGCTTGTGAAAACGATAAAGTCGTTCTCGTAAATAGCGATAGATCACTGCTAACAGAAAATAAAAAAACAGATAGAAATGTATTACCTGATTATTTTAGTTCTGCTATTCGTAGCAGAACTTTTTTATTTCCGCATAGCGGATAAGTACAACATTATTGATAAGCCCAATGAGCGGAGTAGTCATAAAAGCATAACATTGCGTGGTGGTGGAATAATCTTCTACTTTGGCGCACTGGCTTTCTTTGTAACCAACGGAGCGATGTATCCTTGGTTTATGCTGGCACTGACGTTGATTACGCTAATCAGCTTCCTGGACGATATACATCCGCAGTCGAGACGATTAAGGTTGCTGTTTCAGTTTACGGCTATGGGATTGATGTTCTATCAGTGGGGATTGTTCGCCTTGCCTTGGTGGACATTTGTGGTTGCCTTGATTGTATGCATAGGTATAATCAATGCGTATAACTTCATGGACGGTATAAACGGAATAACGGGTGGCTATTCGCTTGTAGTGCTGGCTGTATTGGCGTACATAAACCAACGCGTAGTGCTGTTTGCCGAGCCGGAACTGATCTATACGATGATATGTGCTGTGGTAGTATTCGACTTCTTCAACTTCCGTAAACGTGCGAAATGCTTTGCAGGCGATGTTGGGTCGGTAAGCATTGCATTCGTGATACTTTTCTTAATAGGACAGCTCATTATTAAAACAGAGGATTTTAGTTGGATCATCTTATTGGTAGTATATGGAGTAGATAGCGTGTTGACCATTGTGCATAGAGTGATGTTGGGTGAAAACATAGCCAAGCCGCACCGTAAGCATATGTATCAGCTAATGGCGAATGAATTGAAGATGCCGCATGTGTTGGTATCGGGCATATACATGATAGCACAACTCTTGATTATGGTGGCTTGTCTGGCACTGCCGGGATATGGCTATTGGTGCCTGTTGGGTAGCGTGATTGCATTGAGCGTGGTGTATGTGGTGTTTATGAGGAAGTACTTCGGGCTGCATAAGTGTAGGTGAGTGGTGAGGTGTCTTTGCTTGTAAAAGTTAAAGACCGGATATCTGGTTGTAAAATTGAACATATCCGTGCTGTATTTGTTTTGATGGGACGTGACAAGATTAAGGAAATAAATTAACTTGCATCGCTTTTGTTTTCGGGAATTGTATTCCGGAAAACACCCTTCTCGACAAAGCCGAAGATAAGTTCGGGTAATTAGAAGTTTGTGAAAATTGACTATCTAAAAAACATGTACAGCCATGATTAGAAGAACATTTAAAGTGGGTGATACCATCACCATCAGTCGTACCACAAATGCAGGTACAGGTTATCATTATGCATTGACACGTTTGAGCGGAGGGATAGCTTTGGTGGGAGAAACCGTGGAGGCGAAAGAAAAGCATATGCTCGGAGGAGAGACAGTGCATTCTTATGTATTCCAATTTCTGCAACCCGGAGCTGCCGAGGTTCAGTTTGCTTATTACCGTGATGTGAAGGATATACTGTATGAAGATGTGTTTACTTATGCAGTAGTGGCTCCCGAAGAAACCAACGAGATGTGTGGAGGGTGGAGCGAATATGAACCGCTGACAGAAGATGATAAAAAGGTATTTGATGCTTGCATGACACTGCTGGGTGTAAAATACATTCCTCTTTTAGTTGCCAAACAAGTGGTAAACGGGTATAATTATCGTTTCTTCTGCACAACAGAAACGGTTACGCAGAAACCTCAATGGGGATTTGCCAAGGTAAATATTTACGCACCGATTGTAGGTGATCCGGTATTGGAAGGTATTGTGAGTTATTGATTTTAATATAAAAGACCGCTTCAAGTAAAAAATGAAGCGGTCTTTCTTTTTAGTTATTTAATGGGATTCCATAAAAGGGAATTACGCATTAACGGGTCTTTTGATGTAGTTGAGCATATGATCTAAAGGCAGCGTAATGAAAGGGGTTTGCCAACCGCCGATGCGTACATTGACATCGGCATACTGGGCAAGGAGTTTGGAGGCGGCCTGCTCGGGCATCTCTAAGGCTTTCAGGGCTGCTTCGTAAATCTCCTGATACTTCTCGGTGGTACCGATGGCTACAGTCATCATGGAGCCTTGCTTGGCAATGAACTCATGCAAGATTTGTGCTACCACCTGCTGACTTGCATTTTCATCTTGCAGGCAGATATCGGTAATGGTGCCGGCTGCAAAGCGGTCTAGCTGCAACTTGGAGAGGGTGCTTAGGGTGGAGAGGATACCCGAATGTACGGTACCGGGAACAGGAGAGAAGTTGGGGGCAATAGGTGCACCGTTGGAGCGGTTGGCAGAAGCTGCAATGCCTCTTCCTTGCCAGTTGTACTGCTCGAAAGTGCCCAAACCGGCCGTGATTTTCATCTTCATATTGAAGGTTATACCCAACGGCAAGCCACTGTATCCCGCCAATGACCGTAGAGCGGCAATCTTTCTCCATTCTTTTTCGCCGGCTACATCCTGAAACAGCATCTTACCGAACTTAGACGACTTGGATACGCAACGCTCGAACATATCCAACACTTTGCAGGTGAGGTTGTCGGCGTCTTCGTTGTTGTCGCCAAACTTGGGAGAGTTGGTATCAAAGTCGATACGGATGTTGAGGTATAAGAGCTTCTTGCTGTCGGGCAAAGAGGTATTGCCTTCTCCGAAGTTCTCGCGAATGGCTTCGCAAACTTCTTCGAGTGTGTACTTCTTTTTATTGTATACCCAATGCTGAAGGGCGGACAATTGGTTGACCATATCGGGAACGGAACCCAAGACAATACCGCCGAGGTTGTGATTGGCACCTCCGGAGGCTTTGTCTACTCCTTTTTGCATGCAGCCTTCGAGATAGGCGGAGAAAAGGGGAGAGGGGGCGGCATTCTCGTCGATCATATAATATAGGAAGAGGGACATGATGGCTTGGTCGACAAAGAACTGCATGTGTAGCTCCATGTATTTAAGCAGATCGGCAAAACTCTTGGGTAGGGGTGTTGAAGGAGATACTTTGGCTCCTCTGAAGAGGGCTTCGTCTTTCTTTAAAGAAGCGCCTTGGTTCATGGCGGATTCTACGGCTTGCATACCTACGAGCATGGTGAAGGTCCAATCGGACTTTCCATTTAAGATGGGTTCCCAACAGCCGTCTACGCAGTAATCATTGGCTAGTTGCTGCATCTTTTGGCGGGTTGCGGGGGTGTCTTCTTCGTCTTGCATCAAGCTATTGTACATAGCGGGGATCATGACGTCGTCGTTGATGACAGACGGGTTGTTTTTGGTTCGATATACGGAGGAGGCTACCTTCTGTATCAGACGGTCGGGGCTCTCTTTATGAATGCGTACATAGATGCCGGGTGCAGGCAGATTGACGTTTTCGATGGCTTGGAGGATGAGATAGGTTGTTTCGTTGGTTGCGTCTGAACCGTCGGGCTTTTTGCCTCCTACGATAATGTTTTGCAAGAAGTTGTTGACGCCTGCCTTCTGGTCGATGTAATAGGGATGGGTACCCAACACGGTGGCATAGTCGACGTGGTCTTGTTTGATTAGGTATTTGGAGGTTAGGTTTAAGCGTCCGGCGCATTTGAGAATGAAACATTCGAATATCTCTAATGCCTTGGCTTTATCTGTCTCTTTTTCTAAATAGGGTTGCAACACCTGGTCGAGACGGCCCAGTGAGATGAAATTCATCGAGGCATGTAGGGCGATATGGAAGAAGCAAATGCACTGCATGGCTTCGTGGAAGTTGCGAGCGGGCTTGGCAGGAACACGGCGGGCAATGGCGGAGAGTGCACGGAGTTCTTCTGCACGCTGAGGATGTAGGTCGGCTTCGCGTTCTGCGATATCGGCAAACCGATGGGCATAATCTACCACTGCCTTGCAGGCTAATTTGACACCCCAGTAGAAGTCGAATTTCTTCTTCTTACTAATGAGCATGCCGTCTTTCTTGCGTAATATGCGGAGAGCTTCTTCTTTGGCTTCGGCAGATGCTTGGGGATCGGCTAATAGGTTCTCGTACTGTTTGCGAAGGGTGGATACCTCTTTTTTCTCTTGTTTGATAAGTGGTGAGAGCTCATTGAGCTTCTGGCTACAAAAATCGATCTTCTTCTGCAGACCGTCATGCAAGAGCTCTTCGTAGTTCATCGTATTGTGTCCGAAGAGAGAGGCGGCATTTCGATTGGTGATGGAACCGGCTCTTAACTCATCGTCGGTAAGGAAACGGGGGAAGACTTTGCCCAGGCCATTGGAACCCATGGGCATATTGCCTAGCAGGAGATCGCCTTCGTAAATGTCTGCCGTATGGGTTTTCTCGTTGTTTTGAGCATCGGTCATGGCTATCAGCATTCTGTCGATGGCAATGGCACGGCGCACAATGACCGAACAGTTCTCTACCGATTTCCATAAAGGAAACTTCTCGTTGGGGTCTTTGCTCTTGACTACATCGTGAAACATTTCGGGGGTGAACCACTCTTCGGAACGGTCTCCTAATGCTTTGTCGATTAAGCTCTCGTAGAGCTTTTTAACTCGTGGAGTCATGTGACTGGGGAATTCAGATGTGTTCATACAATTTGAATGTTAAGTTATTAAAAAAGGACGTTATTTTGCTCTCGCACAATTCGATTTCGGTCGAAGAGGGAGGTTGCATTTGCAGGGGTATTCCGCTTTCGGTGTAACAGATTGCGTAGTTTCTGTTCCACGGCATAAGCGAAACGGTGGTGAGAGAATGTTCGGCCAATAAGGAGGCAATGGATTGCAACACATCGTCGCGATCGAAGTAGGATGGAATCATCGGTATTCGAGGTAGTACGGATGCGTTGTTCCGGATCAATAAGCGGAGCACTTCTTTGATATGATGGTGGTGAGGCAAGGCATGCGGATGGGTAATGATGCGCATGCCGAATAGCCAGAGGTCGACCAATGGGAGTACTCTCTCGTAAGTGGCAAGCGAAAGGAGGCCGGAGGTTTCGATGGCTGTGTGGTATCCTCGTTGCTTGCAGGAGCGTAAAAGCTCTTCTGCGGCTTCGGGTTGTAAAAGGGCTTCTCCTCCGGATAGGGTGATGCCGCCGTTCTTGCCGTTGAGACGGATATAGGGATCGATCTGTTCGAAGAGAGAGGATACGAATACTTCGGCAGTGGGTAGGTGTAGTGCACTTCCTCTTACGCCTGCAATACTGTTGGGGCATTGCTCAATACAGGCTCCGCATTGAATGCACCGGGTTCTGTCGATGTGGTGCATGCCTTGGGAGAAAGAGTGTACGTGGGATGGACACGCCGAAACACAGCGTTGGCAGCGAGCGCATACATTGGCATTGAAGAGTAAGGGGGCATGCCCGGGTTGAGACTGGGGAGAATGACACCAGGCGCAATGGGCATTGCAGCCTTGGAAGTAAACTACAGTTCTTGTTCCGGGACCATCATAGGGAGAAAACTCGGCTACATCAAACAACCGGACTGTACAGGAACCTTTTGGATTGTTCCTATCAGAAATTTTTATTCTCATAACGGATATATAGTACTGTTTAAGGGAAACAGAGTGGCAATGTATAACAAAAATATTGAACTTGCAAGGTAGAATGGGAAAATGTGAAGGAAATGGAAGTAGAATTGATAGAGGGAAGGTTTTACTAAATCTTAAGCTTATATAAATATGCTGTTAATCAGTTGATTATGTCTTTTCTACAGAAAACTGCTCCGGAAGGGGCTTTTTTCTTTTACGGTTGCGGGTAAATGCTCATCTTTGCAATGTTGATCAACGAAATGAGAATGAAAAAAACGATTAGTAACATTAAAAAGAGGAGGTAATTATGCCTTTATTTTACAGGGCGATACAATCGCCGATTGCAGACAAGAACGGAGTGAAAAAATGGCACCTTAGTTTGGTGAAAGTGGGCAAAACGGTAAACACAAAGCAGCTGGCTGATGTGATTGCAGAAAAGTCGTCGCTGACAGTGGGTGATGTGCAAAATGTGGTAACCAACCTGATGGTAGTGATGCGCAGAGAACTGCTGAACAGCAGAACGGTGCGGCTGGAAGGGCTTGGAACCTTTACCATGAGAGTGAGAAGCAACGGAAAGGGAGTGGAGACGGCAGAGAAGGTGAACCCGAACCAGGTATCGTCATTGCAATGTCAGTTTACACCCGAGTATACCAGAACGCCGGGAGCAGGTACGACCAAAGCTTTGTTGCAAGGGGTACAGTTTGCGCATGCCGACCTGATGAAAGCATACCTGACAAAGGAAGGTGAAGAGGGCGAAGGAGAACCCGAGAACCCGTTCGAATAGAAGTATTAACGTAAAGAAAAACAAGAAAGAAGTCTATGAAAAAATCGATTTGGAGTGTAATCTTGAAAGTAGTGATCGCAGTGGCGGGAGCCATTGCAGGTGCATTGGGTGTACAGGCAATGACGCTGTAACGATACAAACCCCGCAGGGGTAATATAGAAGAAAACTCCCGGCCACATAGTGATGTGTGTGCCGGGAGTTTTTTGCTGTTTTAAGATCCTTTGAATTGCTTGATATACTCGGTAGGAAGGCATCCGAAGTACTTCTTAAAGCTGGTGGCAAAATAAGAAGGGGTGTTGAAACCAACCATGCTACTGACCTCGGAAACGGTATAGCGACCGTCTTTAAGGAGCTTGCAGGCTTCGCCAAAGCGGATTTTACGAATGAAGTCGATGGTAGACTCGCCGGTAATGGCTTTGAGCTTAAGGTGAAGATTGGAACGGCTCATATTCATCTCGCGGGCAAACTCATCGGTAGAGAATTCGATATTGTCCATATTCTTTTCGACAATGGCAACGGCACGTTTAAGCAGGGCTTCGTCCATGGCATTGAAGGTGATCTTCTCGGGCTCTACTTCGAGGGTTTTGGAATAACGCTCGAGCATACGGCGACGGGTACGAAGCATGTTCTGTATCTTGGCCGTCATCACCGATAGTGAGAAGGGTTTGGGCATATAGTCGTCGGCTCCTACTTGAAGACCTTCCATCTGGTCTTTTACATCGGTCTTGGCCGAAAGGATAATAACGGGGATGTGGCAGGTACGAATGTTCTGCTTGATGGCTTTGCAAAGCTTGATACCGTCCATGACAGGCATCATCACGTCGGTGATGACAATATCGACCTCGTGCTCTTTTAAGACATCGAGTGCTGCTTCGCCATTGCTTGCCTGCAGGGTGTTAAAGAGTTCGGAAAGACCGTTGCTGAGGTATTGGAGTATCTCTTGATTGTCTTCGACGATGAGAATGGTGCCGCGCTTCTTGTCGGCCGACTCAATGACTTCGTTTTCGATCTTTTCGGTATCGATGAAGTACATCTCTTTGGAATTGGTAGAGTGGGCGTTGCTCTCACTACTTTCTTCGAGGGTAAGGGGAGCAAGCTCGGTAGAGGTATAGGCCGATGGGCTCTGAGGAAGGTAGACGGAAAAGGTGCTGCCTTTGCCTTCTTCGCTCTGGAGTTCGATATGGCCGTGATGTAGCTCGACAAGACGCTGGATAAGCGAAAGACCGATGCCACTGCCTACGTGTTCGCTCTCGATTTGATAGAAGCGTTCGAAGATGCGTCCTTGCTTATTGATGGGGATGCCGATGCCGGTATCGCTTACTTGCAGGAGGAGGTTACCATCGGTTTCTTTGAGGGTAACGGTGATGCTCTGTCCGGCTTCGGTATATTTGAAAGCGTTAGACAGGAGGTTGTTGACAATGAGCTCGAGGTAATTGGCATCGAAGAGTTCTTCTTTGTCGTCGAGCTCGGAATGGAACGCATAATGGATCTTTTTATGACGCGCAAGTTTGTCGTAGAAGAGGAAGTTCTCCTGTACGAGTTGATGGGCATTGCCTCGCTGAACTTTAAGCTCGAACACGCCTAACTCGGCACGGCGATAGTCCATAAGTTGATTGACCAGATGGAGCAGGCGATTGGCATTGCGCTGTATGTAGTCTAACTGTGAGCGGGTCCAGCGGTCGCTAATACGGTTCATGATGTCTTGCAAGGGGGCAAGAATCAAGGTAAGGGGCGTGCGAAGCTCGTGGGAGATGTTGATGAAGAAGCGCATCTTCATCTGGTTGATCTCTTCTTGACGTATCTTGTCCATGCGTTCGAGTTCGAGTTGCGACTCCATGCTTTTGCGCATCCAGAAGAAACGGAACACGAACGTGATGAAGCCTGCAAAGATGAAAAAGAACAGAAGAATGGCCCACCAGGTTTTGTACCAGATAGGGAGCACGGTGATTTGGAGAGCGGTAGGGACTTCGTTCCACTTGCCATCGCTATTGGCAGCCTTGACCAGAAACTCATAGGTGCCTTGTGGGAGGTTGGAGTAAGACACGTTGCGCTGGTCGGTAAGTGTATACCACTCTTTGTCGAAGCCATCGAGCTTATAGGCAAAGGTGTTGTGACGCCCGGAGATGTAGTTGGATACAACGAACTCGAGCGAAAAGGTAGATTGGTCGGCGGCAAGGGTAATGCTGCGGGTATCGGAGATGTTCTTGGTGAGGATGCCGGTTTCATCGTCGGGGCGAACAATCTTATTGAACAAACGAAGATTGGTGATGACTACCGCAGGGGTATAAGGGTTGTCGATAAGCAACTCGGGACGGAAGGTAGTGATACCGTTGATACCGCCAAAATACATCTGTCCGTTGGCTGTGCGGCAATAAGACGAAGTGTTGAACTGGTTGCTCTGGATACCATCGGACTCGGTAAAGTTGCGGAACTTCTCGGTTTCGGAATTGAAGCAGGTGAGCCCTTTGTTGGTGCTCATCCACAAACGGCCGGAGGAATCTTCGAGGATACCGTAAAGTACATTGTTGGGAAGACCATTGGCAGTGGTGTAGTGGTGTAGCTCTTTCTTCTTCTCGTTGTAGCCGTAGACACCTTCGCGCGTACCGATCCAGAACGTACCGTTGGCGGCTTGGTAGATGCAGTTGACGAAGGAGTTGAGCAGAGAGGAGTTTCCGGGTAGGATGGCAGTGGATTGAACCTCGCCGTTGCGGGTGGTATAGGTAGCCAGCCCTTCTTCGCCACCGACCCAAAGGCGACGTTGAGAGTCGCGAAAGAGTGTGGTGATGCGACGGTTCTTGATCGGTGTGCCGTCTTGTTCTTGCTGGATAGTGGAAAAGGTGCGCTTATCGGGGTTGAAACGTACGAGACCGCTCAGGGTACCCAACCAAAGGTGATTGGCATCATCGGGCAGGATGGCATAGATGTTCTGGTCGATGAGTTCGCTGTTTTGAGGATTGAAATGCTCGATACGACCGGACTGACGGTTGAGTACACTCAGACCGCCTGCGTGCGTGCCGATATAAACAAGGTTCTTGGACTCGTCGACATATACTGCCTTGATGTTATTGGAACGGATGCCGCCCGACTTGCCATCTTGCAGGGTGTAGTAAGTAAAGTGCTTGGTGGTGGGGTTGTAAAGATTGAGACCGCCATCGTTGGTACCTATCCAGAGGTTGCGATGCTTGTCTTCGACAATACAGCTCACTACGTTGTCATTGAGTGAGTTTTGGTAGGGAATACGCTTGATATTCTGGAAGCGGTTCTTAAGGGGATGGTAGTAGTTGAGACCACCGAAGTAGGTGCCGAGCCACATGCCGCCTTGAGAATCCATAAAGATGCTACGTACGGATTGCTGCGAGAGGCTACCGCTCTTGACAGGGTTGCTCGTATAGGAGCTGAAGGAGTCGGTACCTTCGTGGTAGATATTGAGATCGTTGAAGGTTCCGATCCACAAACGGTTCTGTGAGTCGAGTGCCAACGAACGAATGTAATTGGAACTAATGCTCTTGGCATTGCCCGGGATGTGGGTGTAGTTCTTTATCTCTTGGGTTTTGGGGTTGAACAGGTACAGCCCTTGTCCCTCGGTAGCTACCCAAAGACGGGTGGGCGATTGTTTTAGAACGGCTTGGATGCGCTTGTTGGAAAGCGTGCTGGAAACCATGTCGAGCTGCTTTGTGGGAATGGAGTAGACATAAAGACCATTGTTGGTACCGATATAAACCTCGGAACCTTGCTTACTCAGGGTAGAGGCTTCGAGGGTATGGAGAGCGGGAGAGAGTGCATTGTCGACAAACTCCGATCGGGTGATGTTGAACAGCAACAGTCCGTTGTTGGTACTTATCAATAACTGGTCGGGGGTGTACTCGACAATACTGTTGACTTGTGTGTTCTTTCCGTCTTTCTGGTAAAAGAAATTGTGGAAGAGGTCTTTCTCTTCGTTGTAAAGAGAAAGACCGTCTCGTGTGCCAATCCATACACGACCTCTGCTGTCGGTAAATACCGTGCGGGCAATGTCATTGGCAAGACTATTGGGGTTGGATGAATCGTGCTGATACACAGTAAAGGCATATCCGTCGTACTTATTGACGCCATCGTACGTGGCAAACCACATATTGTTGCGTTTGTCCTGATCGATAGCAAAAACGGTACTCTGAGAAAGACCGTCATTGAGAGATATATACGAAAAGTTAATGGGTTCGGTAGGGATGGCTGATGCCCAATGGATTCCTGTTGTAAGGACGATAAAAAGAAGAGCTATTTTTTTCCTTGTACTCATTTTATAGATACCATGTAAATTCATGCATCAAAGGTAAGCATATCTGTTGTATAATCGTGTGAATGAGATATTAAAAAAGAAAAACAGATAAAGAATAGACACCGGGAACTATACTTTATCTGTTTAGAAATGAGAGTTATTGATCGAATTAATATCCCGGATTCTGTATCCCCTCCAGCTTTTTATTGAGCTGAATCTCATCTAAGGGGATAGGGAAAAGCTCGTGTTTGCCTTTGGTAAAGTTAAGATAAGCGGGATAGATATTCGCCTTTTTAAGCTTGGGGGCGATGTTTTCGCCAAATAGGGTCAGGGCATCGGCAAGTACATTCCAACGAATGAGGTCGTATTTGCGCTGACCTTCGAAGGCCAGCTCGAAACCTCGCTCCCAGTAAAGGGCGGTGCGGAACTTTCCTTTTTCGTCGGTATCGTCTATATAAGGAAGGTTGTATACACGAGGGGCTTTGAGCAGGCTTGCATAATTGGCCATAGTGATGGGAGTAGCACCCGAGCGGGAACGAACACTGTTGAGAAGAGCCCAGGCTTGGGTAGTGCTGCCCAGCTCATTATAGGCTTCGGCTGCCATCAACACTACGTCGGCATAGCGAAGTACGCAGTAATTGACATCGGTGTTGTTGGGCTCTTTGTAACCAATGGGCATCCACTCACGACGCCATTTGCCGGGATACCATTGCTCCTTGGTTACATCCATGGCGTTTTCTTTCTTGACGTGTTTACCGTTCTTCCATTCGTACTGGTAGGTGCAGATCATAACGTCGCGACGGGCATCGGTGGGTTCGAAGAATCCTCTCCATTCGGGTACGGCACGGAAGAAAGCATTGGCACGACCCATAACGGCTGACTTATCGGCACTCTTATCGGGTTCGGCTACTTTAGGACCATTGTACGTGCCCCAGTTGCCGGCATCTTCCCGACTACCGTCGGGGGTATAGAAGGCAATTTCGAACAGGCTCTCGGTAGAGTTGAGGCTACCGAATGAGAAGCGTTTGAAGAGTGCCTGATAACCTTCGGCATCGAAGGTATGGTAGCCATTGGCCTGGAAGGCTTGCCACTCATTGATAACCGCTTCGAAATAAGCTTTGCGCTTATCGTCGGCAGGGCGGGTAGTACGGCCATCAAGTTGAAGGCTATAGCCGGCACGTTGCAGATATACACGCATCAACAAGGCGCGGGCAGCTCCTTGGGTAGCTCGTTCGGGGCTACTTCCGCTACTACCCCAGGGGAGATTGTTCTTGGCATAATCGAGGTCGGCAATGATCTGGTCATAAATAACTTCGCGGTTGCTACGAGGTTGGAAGGCGTCTTCGTGGTTGGCTGTATAAGTGGTTTTGAAAGGCACATCGCCAAAGTATCGAACCAGATCGAAGGCGAAAAAGGCACGAAGGAAACGGGCTTGTGCTACCAATGGTATGACACGGGAGTCATTGGCTGCATACTCGGGCATCTGTTCGATGCCTTGAATTGCGTAGTTGGCTCTGTCGATGCCTTGGTATTTGTACTGCCACACGGACTCGATCCAGTCATTGGAGGAGGATATGGTGTAGTGGGCAATGTCGCGACGAGTGTTGTCGGAACCCGTTCCGTCGATGAAATAGGTATCGTCGGAGCAGGGCATCGCCATCTCGTATTGTCCGTAATGATCTAGCTTGGCCATGACATCATAGATACCGGTAACGGCCATTTCGGCATTGGATACGGCTTGGAAGAAATTCTCTTTTTCGTAATAGGAGTCGGGTTGTTCTTTTAAGAGATCCTGACAAGAAGTACTGAACAGCATCGTAGCTGCAAGGGTACATAGAAATGTATAGGTTTTCATGTAGTGAGTTTTTGTAGTTTTAGAATGCTAAGTTAATACCGAACACAAACGAACGGCTACGTGGATAGGCACCAAAATCGACACCGGGAGTAAGACCGTAACCGCGGGTAGATACTTCGGGGTCTAAGCCGGTGTACTTGGTGAGTGTAAAAAGATTGCTTGCTGTTGCGTATAGGCGCAGGCTCTGGATAGATGCTTTCTTGACCAACATCTTGGGGAAATTGTATCCGAGTGTGATGTTGCTTAGTTTGAGGTAAGAAGCGTCTTCGACTCCCCAGGAGTGAATATATTTATCACCGTCTTCGAGATCGTGGTAGGCAGCTACTGTTTTGCCGCGGTTGATGGTTGCCAGTTCGACCGGATCGGTAATGATCTGTCCGTCGCCATTGATGGTCATGAAACGATTGGAACTGTTGGCAGCATCGAGGATGTTTTTATTGCTGCGTCCGGCTTTGGTATTGGTCAGTTTGGTAGCGTTGAGTACTTCGCCTCCATAGCTGAAAGTGAAGAACACGCTCAGGTCAAAATTCTTGTAACGGAAGTTATTGTTGAAACCTCCGTAGAAGAGGGGAGTAGCGTTGCCGATGACGGTTTTGTCGTTTTCGTCGATTACCGTATCGTCGCCCGATAGGTTGGCAAACTTCCACATACCGGGACGTACTTGTTCGCGTTTGATATTGGAGGGAGTAGCAATGCCCTCTTTGACTAGATAGGTTTGGGTGGTGGGGTTGTAATCGAAATCATCGACTTCGTAAACGCCAAGAGTTTGGTATCCGTAGAACTGTCCGAGAGGTTTGCCTACTTTGATCTTATGGGTTTTCTGGCTATAACCGAAATTGGCTTCTTCGAGGAAAAATGCCTCACCCGAAAGTGCTTTGATGGTATTTTTGTTGTGAGAGAAGTTGAGATTGGTAGTCCAGCCAAAAGTTTTGGTATCGTAGTTGACCGAGGTAATAGTAAGATCGATACCCAGGTTTTGGGTCTCGCCAATGTTGCGCAACATATTGCTGAAACCCGAAGAAGAGGGTACACGCGAATCGAGCAATAAATGGGTGCTACGATTAACATAGAACTCGGGCGATACTGTGAGGCGCTGGTTAAAGAAACCCATATCGATACCCAGATTGAAGGTGTTGTTGGATTCCCATCGGAGGTCGGGATTGGGTATCTGCTTGGGGGCATAGCCGGGAGCTGTGCCGTCACCAATAGGGTAGGTAACCGATCCGAGAATATCTAACGCTCCATAGCTACCGATGCGGTTATTGCCTGCCATACCATATCCGACACGGAGTTTGAGATCGGAGAAGAGGTTGAGGCTTTGAATAAAATCTTCTTCGCATACACGCCATGCACCCGATACGGCAGGGAAATAGCCCCACTTACTATTGGGACCGAATTTGGAAGAACCATCGGCACGGAGAGAAGCGGTGAAGATGTACTTATCGGCAAAGCTATAGTTGGCACGACCGAAGAAGGAGAGTAACTTATCATCATAATTAACACCGGATTGAGGAACGCCGGGGGTAGTACCGAGGGATAAATCGCCCAGTCCGATGACATCGTTGGGGAAGTTGCTTGAACTGGCTTTAAAGAAGCGTGTCCAGTAAGATACGTACTCCTGGCCTCCCATGATCGTGAGGTGGTGTTTGTGCTTATTGAAATCGTAGGTAAGCACGTTGGAGCTTTGGAAGCTACCGGCTTCTGAGTTCTGAATACTACCGTTGATATTGCTACGGATGGCAGTCATGGATTGATCGCCAAAGAAAATATCGTAACGACGGGTTTGATAACGCATGCCTGTATTGTTGCGGAAAGTGAGCCCTTTCATCAGTTTAAAGGTTAGCCCGGCATTGGCCTGAAACGTGCGGAATTCTTTGTTATTCAGCTCTTCTGCTGCCGAGATAAGTGGGTTCTGCATAACGTTTCTGCTTTCATCCTCGAGCAGGGGGTCCATGCCGGTCAATAGCATATCGTCCGATCCGGCCATGCCTACTGTAGGACGGTACTGAAGGATGTGCTGCATCTTGTTGAAGCGGTCGCCATTCTCGGAAGTACCCATGCCATAGGTCTTTATCTGGTCGAAGGTAGCACGGGCAGTGACTTGCAAACGGTCGGAGGCGTTGTGATTGATACCGAACGAAATGTTATGTTTATCGTTGCCACTATACAGCATAGCACCTTGGTCTTTGAAATAAGAGTATCCCAGGTTGTATTTCAGGTCTTTGTTGCCACCGGCAATACCTACACGGTAGTTTTGAGTAATGGCAGTGCGTCCTAAAGTCTCTTCCTGCCAATCGACTCCCGGGCGGTTGCCGTAGTTGATATCGAGATCGCTGAATTTGCCATAGATCTTTTCGAAGCCTTGTACGTCTTTGTCGAAGTCTTTGCCGGCACTGATGCGACGTTCATAGTCGAGCAGGGCGAATTCTTTGGTTGAGAGTGTAGAGAGTTTGTTTGATATGTTTTTGAAGCCGACATAACTATCGAACGTGATAGACATCTTTTGTTCGTTCTTGGCACCGCTCTTTGTGGTGATAACCACAACACCATTGGCACCACGGGCACCATAGATAGCAGTTGAAGAGGCGTCTTTCAGAATATCGATTGTTTCTATCTCGGCAGGATCGAGGTTGGATAAGCCGTCTTCACTAGGGAAACCATCGATGATGTAAAGCGGTTCATTGCTTTGTGTTATTGATATACCGCCACGCACACGAATAGAGATAGAGGCACCCGGAGCACCTTCGCTCTGAGAAACTTGTACTCCGGCTACACGTCCCGCAAGAGCTTGTGTGATATCCGAAGTCGGTACTTTGAGAAGCTCATCGCTTTTGACGGAAACAACAGAACCTGTGAGGTCTTTGCGTTTGGAGGTTCCATAGCCAATGGCTACTACTTCGTCGAGCATAACGGCATCGGTTTTGAGCGTAACATCGATTTGGTTACGACCTTTAACGGCTATTTCCTGAGAGTTCATTCCGATGTAGGTGAATACGAGAATGTCTTGAGAGGGGTTATTTACTTTGAGCGAATACTTGCCATCGAGGTCGGTAATGGTTCCGCTACCCGGAGTACCTTTGATTGTTACATTCGCACCAATGACTTCAAATCCGTCACTGTCTACAACTTTTCCTGTCACAGTAAGGCTTTGTGCCTGTATGTGAAGGCCGGCGAGTAAGAAGATTGCCGTGAATAGGAATCTTGAAATGTTTTCCATAATAGTTAATAAAGGTTTTACTTGATTACACTTGTATGGCAAATATAGAGTGTTTGTTTATGGATGATCGACTATATTGTTTCTCATATTTCTAAAATAAGATGAAATACTTTCACTTCTGTTTACAAATGTTTTGTTTTTGTGCAAAAAAGATACAGGATACAAGAAAAGGACCCTACTCGTCGCTGTACGGCGGGTAAGATCCTTTGTGTTGGTAAGATGCTGTTTGCTTCTGTTTATGATATCAGATCACCAATGGCATCAATATTTTTTTGTATATCATCGTCGGTCAGTGCGTAGTTCACTAAGTCGCCGGAGAGGTATTTATCGTAAGAAGCCATATCGATCAGTCCATGACCGGAAAGGTTGAAAAGAATCACTCTTTCTTCTCCGGTTTCTTTGCATTCGTTGGCTTCGCGAATAGCTGCTGCAATGGCATGACACGATTCGGGGGCAGGGATGATACCTTCGGCTTGTGCAAAGAGGCAACCTGCCTCGAACGATTCGATCTGTTTGATATCGACCGCTTCCATCAGTCCGTCTTTGAGTAGTTGAGATACAATAACGCCTGCACCGTGGTAACGAAGACCACCGGCATGAATATTGGCAGGAGCAAAGTTATGCCCCAGGGTAAACATGGGCAATAGGGGAGTGTATCCGGCTTCATCACCAAAGTCGTATTGGAACTTGCCACGGGTAAGCTTGGGGCAAGAATCCGGCTCGGCAGCTACAAAGCGGGTCTTTTTACCTTCGAGCAGGTTGTGGCGCATGAATGGGAAAGAGATACCGCCAAAGTTGGAACCTCCGCCGAAGCAACCGATCACTACATCGGGATACTCGCCTGCCAACGCCATTTGCTTCTCAGCTTCAAGACCGATGATAGTTTGGTGCAACGTAACATGACTCATGACCGAACCAAGGGTGTATTTGCAATTAGGAGTAGTTTGTGCCAACTCGATCGCTTCGGAAATAGCCGTACCCAGAGAACCTTGATAGTTAGGGTGGGCAGTAAGAATATTTTTTCCTGCACGGGTAGACATCGAAGGAGAAGGGGTGACTTGTGCACCGAACGTTTGCATGATACTACGACGATAGGGTTTCTGCTCGTAGCTGATCTTTACCTGATAAACGGCTGCTTCGAGACCGAATACTTTGGCTGCATAAGACAGGGCAGTACCCCATTGTCCGGCTCCGGTTTCGGTTGTTACATTCTCTACTCCTTCTTTCTTGCAGTAGTAAGCTTGAGGGAGGGCGGAGTTGAGTTTGTGCGAGCCTACGGGGCTGACACTTTCGTTCTTGAAATAGATGTGTGCCGGTGTGCCGAGTGCTTTCTCCAAACCATAGGCGCGAACCAGAGGGGTACAACGATAGTATTTATACATCTCGCGAACTTCTTCGGGAATCTCGATCCATTGATCGGTTTGATTCAGCTCCTGGCGGGATAACTCTTCGGCGAATATCGGATATAGGTCTTCGGCTTTCAACGGTTGTTTGGTGCCGGGATGCAACGGGGGCATAGGCTTGTTAACCATATCGGCTTGTATATTGTACCAATAATGCGGAATTTCTTCTTCGGGTAGCATGTACCTCTTTGTTTTATTACTCATACTAGGATGTTTTGGTGTTTTGGATGCCAAAAGTACGTATTATTTTCAATATCCTGATTAATTTGCCTCCAAAGAATCGCTTTTGAACGTTATTTTCATTATGTTTGCAACGAATATAAAAAGGCTTTTTGTGATGAAGCTCTATCATAAACTACTCTTGTATCAAAATAAATTATTGCAACCGTACGTACGGTTGCTTTTTTGGTTGATAACCGGAATAACATATCTGGCTTCGGTGGCATTGTTGATAGGAGTTGTGTATGAACATGGATTTCCACTTTCATTGGAAGAGGTAAATAGGCTCAACTCGCTCTATCAGGTAGTGTGGATTATTTTTCTGATCGATGTAACACTGCATGTGCTACTGGAATACAGGAAGGTAAAGAGAAACTATAGAAAATTGGCATGGACCCTAAGTTGGTTGCTTTACTTAACATTGATTCCGGTCATCTTTAATCGTCCTGAAGAGAATGGGGTGGTGCTACAGATATGGAGCTTTCTGGATGGTAAGTTCTATCATATTATTTTGTTGCTGCTGTTTTCATTGTTGAACCTCTCGAACGGATTGGTGAGACTACTGGGAAGGCGTACCAACCCATCCTTGATTCTGGCGGTAAGCTTTCTGAGTATTATTCTCATTGGAATGGGGCTGTTGATGCTACCGCGATGCACCATTAACGGAATTTCGTGGGTGGATGCTTTGTTCGTATCGACCAGTGCGGTATGCGTAACCGGATTGACTCCGGTGGATGTATCGACAACCTTTACAACAGGAGGATTGATCATCATCATCTTGCTCATTCAGATTGGTGGTTTGGGCGTGATGACACTGACTAGCTTTTTTGCGATGTTCTTTATGGGAAATACGTCACTTTATAACCAGTTGGTGGTACGCGATATGGTGAGTTCTAACTCGTTGAGTTCGCTGCTGTCGACCTTGCTTTATATACTGGGTTTTACATTGGTGATAGAAGGGGTGGGGATGGTAGCTATCTGGTTCAGTATTCAAGGTACACTCGGAATGAGCTTTGAAGAAGAACTGGCATTCTCTGCTTTTCACTCTATCTCTGCTTTCTGCAACGCAGGATTCTCTACCTTGACGGGTAACCTCGGCAATCCGATGGTGATGACAGGACACAACTGGCTGTATATATCAGTTTCTTTTCTAATTATTCTGGGAGGTATCGGATTTCCGATTTTGGTTAACTTTAAAGATATTGCTCTGTATCATCTGGGACGTGTCTGGAAGTTTATATGCACCCGACGTTTTGGTAGATACCGAAAGCAGCATTTATATAATTTGAATACCAAGATTGTATTGGTGGTCACTTTCTTATTGCTATTGGTGGGTACACTGGCTATTGCTGTTTTTGAGTGGAACGCCTCATTTGCAGGAATGCCCGTAGTGGATAAGTGGACACATGCTTTCTTTAATGCCGCTTGTCCGAGAACAGCAGGATTTAATAGTATTGAACTGACTACGTTTGGTGTGCAGACAATTCTGGTATATATGTTATTGATGTGGATCGGTGGTGCGGCACAATCTACAGCAGGCGGTATTAAAGTCAATGCTTTTGCAGTAATGGTGCTTAACCTGAGAGCCATCTTGTTAGGCTCCGACCGGGTCGAAGTATTCGGACGTGAGTTGTCGCACGACTCTATCCGTCGTTCTAACGCAACAGCCGTACTGTCGTTGGTGCTACTTTTCTGTTTTATTTTCACGTTAAGTATATGGGAACCGGATATTTCATTGTTGGCACTTACGTTTGAATGTATATCGGCATTGAGTACCGTCGGATCTAGTTTAAACACAACCGCCTTGCTCGGTGATGATAGCAAGCTGTTGGTCTCTGCCTTGATGTTTATAGGCAGAGTCGGATTGATAACACTGGTAATGGGTATTGTGAAACAGAAAAAGCATCTCAAATATCATTACCCGAGCGATAATATTATAATTAACTAATTAGTCAATTTCTTATGAAGTATATCATCATTGGTTTAGGAAACTATGGACATGTGTTGGCCGAAGAATTGGCTACACTGGGACACGAGATCATTGGAGCCGATAATATAGAAAGTAGAGTCGATAGTATTAAAGATAAGATAGCTACGGCTTTTGTTATTGATGCGACAGATGAACAATCGCTTTCGGTATTGCCTCTCAATACAGTCGATGTGGTGATTGTGGCCATTGGCGAAAACTTTGGTGCATCCATCCGGGTGGTTGCATTGTTAAAACAGAAGAAGGTGAAACATATCTATGCACGTGCCATTGACCTGGTTCATAAATCGGTACTCGAGGCCTTTAGCCTGGATAAGATATTGACCCCCGAAGAAGATGCTGCAAGAAGTTTGGTACAGTTGCTTGATTTTGGAACACAGATCGAAGCGTTCCGTATTGATACGGAGTATTATGTGATGAAGTTTCAGGTGCCTCGTAAGTTTGTAGGGTATTACGTAAACGAATTAAACCTGGATAAGGAGTTTCAGCTAAAACTGATCGGGTTTAAGCGTGCCAATAAAGTGGAGAACTGTGTAGGTATATCAATCGTAGAAGGAACCATTGCAAATGAACTTCCTGATAATGAAAGAATCATTGAAAAAGATGTACTAATCTGTTATGGTAAATATCGAAATTTTCAGAAATTTTGGAGAGCATTGTAGCTTATTATTGTTACTTTTGTATGTGTTTTGAACATTAGAAACGGTTAATACAAAATAAAACAATGAAAATGATAAGCCAGCTATTAAGTGATAGACACTTAAATATAGCTCAAGAATTTTATGAAGTTTATCGGGTTAGTATATTTGCTTTTGTAGCGTTTGTTTTTGCTTTAGTTATTATTGTTTGCCTATATATTTATTCTCTTCATCGTTCACGTAAGTATAAAGAACGAGAGGAGGAGTTATTGCAATTTAACAACCGTATTCTCAAAACATTAAAAGAACCTGTATGCTTTGTTGGTGCGGATGGAATTATTCAAAAGATACTTAATGCGGAAGATCCGCTCTTTTTGGGTATACCGAGTAGAGAACTTGAAGGAATGTCTGTGAAGGCATTTATTAGCGATGAGCAGGAACAAGAATATCAGATGCAGATGATTCGGGATACGTTTCATACAAAAGAGTCTCATCAAGCAAAAGTGCAGATTCAGAGTTTATTTGAAGAAGACTATTATGTAATGGTTCGCATGGAGTATTTCGATGATAAACGTATACTTTGTACATTACATAATATAACAGAACTCGAGAGCGAGAGACTTCGCAGTGAGCAACTACATCAATACTTTGAGTCGATTCTCAATAACTTGCCTGTAGCCGTGACAGTGAAAAGTGTCGAAAATGATCTGAACTATGTATTTTGGAATAAGAAAGCGTATGAAATGCTTCGACCCGACCAAAATAGTATCGCCCGGAAGAACCACTTTGATCTGTTCGACAAAGAAGTTGCCAATCAGTTGAATGCACAGGATGAAAAGGTAATAAAGAGTAAGAATACGTATGCCGGTGTTCAGAAATGCCATTTACATGATAAATATGACCATTTTCTGCAGGTGAACAAGGTTATGTTGCCTTATGAAAACGGTAATCATATTGTAAGTGCGATTGTCGATATTACCGAAATTCATGAAAAACGTGAACAGCTGGCTCTACTTAATTATAAATACGGCCTGATGATTAAAGCGGTAAAATTGATCCCTTGGACTTATGATATCCGTGCCGGGCGCTTCGAATATGATCTTAGTGCCGTGTTTCCCAAAAATCTTCAGCCATATAATGTTAATACCTATTCGCTCGATGGAATACGTTCGTTGGTTCATCCCGACGATAAGCAGTTGACAAATCGAATCATTGATGAGGTAATGGCGGGTGCTACACAACGGCTGGAGTTTGAATACCGTGCTGTAGCATACGATGATACTGATAATTATCGGTGGACAAAATCATTTGTCACCATAGGTAAACGTGATGAAACAGGTGCACCACTTCTCGTTGTCGGTGCTTCACTGGATATCCATGAAAGTAAAATGATGGAGCAAGCTTTGCGTGAGGCAAAAGAAAAGGCCGAAGAGGCAAATCGCCTGAAGACTTCATTCTTGGCCAATATGAGCCATGAGATACGAACACCGCTGAATGCCATCATCGGATTCTCAGGTATTCTTGCCGATACCGAAGATGCTACGGAAAGAAAAGAATACATCGAGATTATTGAATATAATAATGGTATATTGCTACAACTCATTAATGATGTTCTCGATTTGGCGAAGATTGAAGCCGGTATCTTTGAATGTTCATTCGAAAAGATTGATTTAAATTATTTAATTGAGGGTATTTATCAAACAGCTTGTCTGCGTATGAAAAACCCATTGGTGCAATTAATCATTGATGAATATCCTACTATTGATGGATTGTTTAGTGATTACTATAGACTGACACAAGTAATCACTAATTTTATAAATAATGCCATTAAATTCACGGAGCAAGGAGAAATACATATAGGTTGTAAAGTACAAGAAGAGGATAAACTCTATTTTTATGTAAAGGATACCGGTTGTGGATTATCTGCGGATCAATGTGAACGGGTATTCGACCGATTTGTTAAATTTCATCCCTTTGTTCAAGGCACCGGATTAGGGCTGGCTATTTGCCAAATGATAGTAGAAAAGCTTGGTGGAACCATTGGCGTACGCTCTGATAAATCTGTTGGTTCAGAGTTTTGGTTTACAATTCCTTATGCCTTGAAATAATATTTATTGGAGACCTTGTGATTTAACACTTTTTCTTAAACTTTTTATAGTTGTAATCGTTTCGTATCTACACGGTGTATCAGTTACCCCGGTCATAGATTATTTATAATTAAAAACCTTACGATTATGAAACGAAAAGTGTATTATCTTCTTGCCTTTACAGCTTTGAGTTTGATGGCATGTACAAATGATGATGAGCCAGCAACGGTGGACACTGCGACACCAAAGACTATTCAACTAACCTTGTCGGGGCCTACTAGCGCAACTACAAAAGCTGCTCCAAGTAATCCTGTAGACATTATTGCAGACCAAACACCGGGGGTAGTAACAAGTGTAGATATTTATATTACCGATGCTTCGAATATTATTCTTCGTGCTGCCCGTATAGCCAATCCAAGCGATCAATGGACGAAGCTAACCTCAACAGATGGTCTTAAATTCCTCAACGTACCGCAAACTTCCAGTAGAGTGTATGTTTTTGGTAATCTGGGTGCTGCAAGTTTAGCTGACGAGGGTACTAATATTTCTACTGTTGCGCTAACCAAGACGTTGGCACAGCAGCAAGGAGTATCCTCTTTGCTTTACCTTGGTGATGATCAGGATATTACTCCACTAATTCCCGAGCCAACTCCTCCCGATGAAACAGTAGGACAAACATATGCTGCTCATGTGGATCTTAGACCAATCGTATCACGTTTTCAAATAACCAAGATTGCGTTTGCAAATACCGGAAATGAGACTGTTACTAAAACAATTGGTACGGCACAGGTAAGTGCAACCGTTGCTTGGACCGGATTCTCCGGTCAGGTAGATGGTATTTATATGAATAACTTCTATAATTCAAATACCAATCGTGCTCCTTCTGATTTAAAAGCAAATGTGACTGCTGTTTCTAATATCGTAGGTGGTACCTGGGTGTTCACAGGTGATGATTTTGCTGAGATAGCCAGTTACAGTAACTATAATACTGGTGCTTATGTGGCTCTTCCTTTGCCAACATCAGGTAAGTGTTATGCATTTAATTTCTTCCCCGAAAGCTTGAGCTCTTCCCCGAAGTTACATTTGCGTTTATCTGATTTGGCTTATACCGGTCTTACCTCTACCGATCAGAATGTATTTAACCCCAGTTTGGTTACAGGAACAACCGGACCGAAATATCTCAATATAACCGGCTTTACTACCGATGGTACAACTCCGGTTACCTTTGCCGCCAATAAATTATATAATCTTGAGATTCTTATTAAACCATATTTTCTGCAAGACGATATAACGCATATACAATACAACGTTATATGTACTGTAACAGTGGAACCATGGTCGGCTGTGACTTTGATCCCCACATTCGAACCTAACTAACCTATGCCTTACTAAGGCCTTGCAGTTGTGTGAGGCCTTAGTTTCTCTGTTTGTATATTTTGTCACTGTTTTTATTTAAACCTTTTAGCCATGAACCCTAAAAAACTGTTGATATTGCTACCTTTTATCGTCTTGTTTGTAGGTTGTATCAAAGATGATGCAGATGACGATACGTGTCCGACTTCCTCAACGCTCTATTTTAGTTATACGGGCGACGGGCTTACCGAATTGTTTCCTGCGAAAATGTCCAATGTTTGGCTATATGTATTTAACACAGACGATGTACTTGTAACAAAGCTGTCTATTGATCGCACACAACTTTCTGCTTATCAGGGTACTAAACTCACCCTTCCTCAAGGTCAATATCATGTGGTTTGTTGGGGAAATACATTTAGCAAGACGACTGATAAAAATACGATGGCTCGCCTTACTGCGGAATTATCTAACCCCGATTACGAAGGGGGAAGCACTGTTACAACAAATGATTCGCTTTATTATGCCTATCGTTTGCTCACTGTACCTCCTGTACCTGTAAAAAACGATACCATACATTTTCAAGGTGCTCATATAAAATTCAGGGTATTCTTGCATGGTGCTTATTCATCTGCTACGTCAACTCGCAGCAATCCGAGTGCTTATTATATTCGTATTAATCAACTACCTCCTACCTACAACTTTGCGTTGCAAAGCTTGAAGTTGCCCATTGCTTATAAGCCTGTTGGAGTTGAAGAAACTGAGGTTGGTACTTCCAAACCTGTATTTGTTTATCGCTTCAATACATTACGTATTGCGGATGATAATCCTGTAACCATAGATATCATTGATGTGCAAACAGAACAGATTGTTCACACATTATCCCTTAAAGACTATATGGCTCTTTATGGTATTCATGTAAATGGAATCAATGAAGCCATCATTAATGTACATTTTGTAATAAGTAGTATAGGTATTACTGTACTGCCGTGGCAAGATGAAAATATTCACCCCGAAGTATAGAGCCTTATGAAATCAATATATTCTATCGCTTTTCTATTGAGTGCAGTACTTGTCATTCTTGGCTTTTCTTCCTGTTCGGATGAACCTGAATTAGCCAAATCAGATGCTCCTATTCATGTTAATTTGGGCATCAGTACCCGCTCTACATCTCCGGATCCGGCAAGTCAAGGGAGTGATGATACCTTTAAAAGTTTGGCTGTTTTTGTCTATAATGCAGCCGATGTAGTAGGTGCTCCTCCTGAGAAGCAGTTTTTATCAACCTCTTTTGTGCCTGCCGATCTTAATGCATGGTCTTATTCTTTTCAGTTTGAAGCCCAAGGCACGCGGATATTTTACGTGATAGCCAATTACGATGGATCGGTATTGAAGCGTACCGACGGTACGGTTGTTACACTGTCGCCGACAACGCCCCGTAATGTGCTTGATGATCTTGTTGTTGAAAATGCTTCAGGTTTTATTTCAAATCAGTTGTTGATGGTGGGAAAGCAAGAAATTACGCTGACTACTGCCGACCGCGATGTTAGCATAAGTATTCCATTACGTCGCTTGCAAGCCAGAATAGATGTTTATGTGACTCGTGCGCCCAATTTGGAGAATACTTTATTAACCGTTCAATCGGTTCAACTCATCGGGCAAGTATTGAACTCTGAAGTGAAGTTTACCTATGACCCCGTAACAGCTTCTATGTTAGCATCGCCTAACTTGGCTACTCCTACAGTGGTTGCTGCTTCTGATGATGTACCTGTTTACGATCCCGGTGCTACGCTTGATGCTGCTTCTGCAAAAGCTATTTTTTATAGCTATCAGAATTTAGTTTCTCCGATCACTACCATACAATTGAAAGTCAATGTACTGATAGGTAGTACTCCTCATACTTATACAGCTACATTAGCCAGCCCAACCTCTACGCCACCCAAGCAGAGCTTGATGCAAAATACCGTTTATAAAGTAGTGGCGATTCTGAATCAAGAGGTTGATATCAAATTAAATTTAACTCCACAACCGTGGGACAAAAGTGATATCAATTATAGGCGTCCTATTACTACATCCGACTTCACTTTTGGAGCATGGGGAACCTCTTGGGGCGGACTCAATGCTAAGACAATGAATACCAATATAGGTGGACTGGAAGATGCCGCATTCAGCTTTGAACTCAAGGCACCCGAAGGAGCTAATTGGGTAGCCACATTGACCAACGGGCTGGAATTTGAATTTGCCAGTACTACCTCCGGTATCAATGTTACAGGTGTTACCTCGGGAGTAGCTCGAGCAGGGATACCTTATCTGATTGTGGTAAGAGCCAGTAAACGCTGGGTAGGTTTGACCCATGATACAGAACTGTATGTAACTGTCGAAGGTGTTGAAATTCCGATTAACCCTGTCGAAGGTAGCGGATTTCATTATCCGGGAACAGCCACACGCATTAAGATTACGCAAGTTGCATCCTATAATTAAATGATTATGAAACGAAATCTCTCTTTAATATTGTTGGCTTTTACGGCATTGTCATTGATTTTTTTGACAGCTGCTTGCACAACCGATAGTCTGGACGAAACATTGCCGGGCACTAAGGGTGGCTTGACGTTGCGTCTCAATACGGCTCCCATTACTCGTGCTACCGAGCCTGGTATAGATGCTTTGAATGAGAATACGATCAATTCATTCTATGTGTTTTTCTTTCCTCAAAATGCTTCAGATACCCAAACGTGTCTGATGGCAGAGTATCACGATAATTTGAATATTACCACTGCAGGCACCAATGGTGTGCAGCTAACAGTTGATAAGGAATTCTTTTCAATGGGTGTTACGTATGATATATATGTAGTTGCTAACCTTCCGGCAGACGTAACTGTTCCTAATCCTATCACATTGGGTCAGCTTAAGGCGCTTCATACCATTATCCCAATTGATGCTTCGATTACTCAGACGGCATTGGTGATGGATAGTAAAGTAACGATGGTCGTCAACCCGATAAATGATACTCATTTAGTTGAAATACCGGTACCTCTTACCCGGGCAGTAGCTAAAATACGGTTGAATGTCGTTGTGAAGCCTTTGACCGATATGGCTTCGGCAACGACTTGTTCGGCGGTTTTAAAGCATTATCCAGTACGTGGTAGTGCAGTGTCAGGTTCTCCTTACACGCTTACGGCAAGCGATTATACCGATAGTCAGCCGAAATCTGGCACACCGGCCACACCCATGAACTTTTATTGTTATGAAAGCAATTGGAGTACTGCTCCCGCACAGGAAACTTATTTGATACTAAACTTACCTTATACCGGGCATGCTACGAACTATTATCGAGTTCCTGTCAATCGTTATGCCGATAGTAACAGTGACGGGCAAAACCCATCGGGTGTCAATATAACCGGTCGATTGGATCGCAATCGCATTTATGATGTTACTGCCTATATTGACAAGCCCGGAACCGATACCGAAACAGGTGCCATAGTGGTGACAGGTAACTACACCATTACCGATTGGACAACTTATAATATCCTCTTGAATACCATTGCGCAACATTATCTCGGTATTGGAGAATATAGTATCATCATGACCAATGTATCCACGCATACGTTGAGTTATGCAGCCGACCTTCCAGTCACGGTTACAGGCATTACTGCCTCTTGTACTCAGTACAATGCCGATGCATCGACTACGCAGATTAATTATACTTCGGGACAGTCTCAATTTCCGGTTTTTACAGTCAATTCGGCTTCTAGTACCATTTCGATAACGAGTGCTATACCGATCAATTATGTACCTAAATACATCTCTTTTACAGTGACCAACGGGCAAGGATTATCACTGAGTGCTACAATTGTGCAGTATCCTTCCATATACGTTAATGCTCGTCCTTCAACCGGAAATGTGAAACCCGAATGGTTGCAGGATGGTACACAAACCAATTACAATTTGTTTACGGTCAATACACTTGTACCAAGTAGTAATGGTTCCTATTCGTTAGGCGATCCTACCTATGGCAATGCAAAAACTGACTCATTAGCTGCAGGCAATGCATTGGTGTCACCGGGGTTTATTATTGCTTCTCAATATGCTATTTATTCTTCGGTAAACTATGCACAGGCACAGAACCGTTGCTACCAATATGGCGAAGACATTTATCGTAGTGGTTGGCGAATGCCTACCAAAGCCGAATTGCTTATTATTAATACGATCCAACGAGATCCCAATAGTGCTGTTAAGAAACTGCTTTCGGGCAGTACGTACTGGAGTGCTTTCAAGTATCAATATTACGATTTTACGAATAATGCGTGGGTAACGGGCAATGCCACAACTAATAACTTTATTCGTTGTGTCTACGATGTTTATAAAAATAACAATTAACGAAACAAACCTACAAATATGAAAACAATTTATTATACGTTGATAAGTCTGCTCGTCATTTTGTTGGGTGCCTGCACTGTCGACGAAGAAACAACCCCGGAGATTATTGATGGCGCTCCCGTAGTGTTACGTTTTACCGTTGATACACCTCCGCCAACACCCGTGAGCAGCCGGGCTATTAATGAAAATCAGATCAATAGTCTCTATCTGCTGGTTTTCGACGAGAATGGGCGCTTCCTTTATCGTACACAAGCTACTGCAAATGCAGGTACTTTTACTGCTACGCTTACGCAGAGTCGTTTGCAGCGCACGGTACACTTTATAGCCAATTACGATTGGAGTACTTTCTCTGATGCAGTTGCATTGGGCAAAGATCAGGGAGAGGTGGTCGCTTCACTTCAAACAACTGCTTTGGTTTTTTGGCAACAAGTCGTGTTGACGGGAGGTCTTTCATCTACTTCCTTTGCTTCTACACCCGTGGCGTTGATACGCAATATGGCCAAATATACATTGACCAATTCGGCTACTACCTTGACCAATGTTACTTTTGCTGTTTATAATAAACCATCCATTGGCACGGTAGCACCGTTTAATGCAGCGACACGTACATTTGGACCTTATGTAACCGAACCTGTGGGTGTTACCTATACAACTAATGATACCTTCGGTGCAGGTCCGTTTTATTCTTTTGAACGAAAGAACTCTACTGTGCAATCGTCTCCTACGTTTGTTATTGTACAAGGAACCTATGCCGGAGCTGTTTGTTACTATAAGATCGATTTGGTAGACAATAACTACAATATGTATGATATAGCACGTAATACGTGGTTTAGCATACAGATACAGAGTGTTACTTTGGCCGGATATAGTACGATTGCGGCAGCTATTGCATCGCCTGCATCCAATAACATTGTTGCATCTGTATTGGTACAGTCCTATCCCACTATTTCCGATGGGATACATGTGTTATCGGTCGATCAAACAACTATTTCGTTCATTAAGAATGGTCAAACCTTGAATGCATTGGCCACCTATAAAACCGTAGCAGGAGTAATGGACAACTCTACGGTTGTGATAACGCTGGTTCAAGACCCCAGTTATCCGCTTATCAATGGTGATATTACTTACAATAGAGCCACGGGAGCGATTACGGGTGCAGTCAATGATGTTCCTTCGAATGGTGCAGCTCGTTACGCTACTATCAAAGTACAAGTAGGATATTTATCTCGTACCATTCAGTTACGTTTGCATGCTCCTTTCCAGTTTTCGGATATTAGTTTGAATCCTAATCCATTGGCGGCAGCCGTAGGAACTGCAGCTACGCTTAATTTCACGATTCCTGCCGAAGCTGCTTATTTACTGCCGATAAATGTAAACATCACTTCGGCCTATCTTACGCCGCCTTTTGGTAATATCAAGGTTATTTATGAGAATGGCATCTATAAATATCAATATACGGCAACCTCTACCGGACCGCAATCGATCAGCTTTACAACGAATACTGCTACCGCTGCGGAAACGATATTGCTTGAGGCACCTCTGTTTGCTACAGGTCAAGTTGCTTATACAAATACCGGTGGTGTCAATCGTTTCTCGAATGTGACTATTTCGCCTTATCGGGTTAATTTTGGAACCGGACAGTCAGTTGTGCTTTCCTTTACAACTACTACGGCGGGTACCTTCCAGATTCATACGAACAACCTTACTCCGGTTTCCGGAACGATTTCGGGAGGTATTTATACTTATATTGCAACTTCTCCGGGCGTACAGACTATTGCCTTTACAACGAATAAGCAGAATATTGGGGAGATTATTCAAATTACTTCTCCCGGATATACGACTTATCAAATACCGTTGCAAAATCAGTTGGTAACCGTTTCGGGTACGTTGACTTTTGGTGCCTCGGGTGGGTCAGGTTCTGCAATTAATGTGGGTGTTGTTACCATTTCGGTCAATGGAAGTGTCGTCAATATTATTAAAACAACTGCAACCGGTGGATATACGTCGACCATGGCGGTTAATCTCGGCGATGTATTGACATATAGCTATACAGCATCTAATGGTAATGTGTATACCAATACTGTTACGGTGACTGCAGCAATCATGACATCGACTATGAAGCTGATCCGTTAGCAACTAGTAGTTTTATCGAGATATAGTAAACCCCATAATACTTAACATTAGTATTATGGGGTTTACCATGTATGCCCTTTAATTTTGTTTCAATGGCATTTAATTGGTAGGTGCTGCAAACAGACTCAATGCAATGGTTGGCTTTCCGGTTTTATCAAAAGCTCCGAGTGTATATCCTTTCCAGTTGTTATAGGATTGTGGTTCCCAATAGAATATCCCCATACATTTATTAATAGCCTTCAATTGGATCATTAGCTCACTAAGAAATTGAGAAGCAGTCTGTGCTTCATCCCATGGCATACCTACTTCACAGATCATCACTTCCGAACCATAGCGTGCTATCATATCATTTATATTGGCAATACATGCTGCGTTCATTGTCTGCCATGTATCGGGTTTGGGATAAAGTGACATACCGATCACATCCCATTTTCCACCGTTACTTTTTAGACCGTCGAATAGCCATCGGTATAGTGAATTATCGTTTCCCGATTGCAAATGTACGATGACTTTGGCGTTGGGGAAGACTGTTTTTACAGCATCGTATCCTGCGTTGTTCAAAGTTGCATAGTTCTTCATACTCATATCGGCCTTTCCATCGTTCCATAGCATACCGTTGCCTGTCTCGTTTCCAACCTGTACCCATTCTGGAATGATTTCTTTGGCTTTTAGTGCGTTTAGTACCTCTTTGGTATGAGCGGAAACAGCACTTTTAAGCTCTTCGAAAGAGAGGCCTTTCCATGCAGATGGTTTGGTTTGCTGTCCCGGATCTGCCCAAGTATCGCTATAATGAAAATCAATCATCAGCCGCATACCTAACTGTTGTGCACGCTGTGCCTTTACCACGAGGTCGCTTTTGTTGCACCATCCATCGACAGGGTTTACCCATACGCGCAGCCGAATGGCATTCATGCCCAAGTCGCGGAGGAGTGCCAGGCATTCCATTTCACGTCCGTTGGTCTGGTAGAATTTGATACCTGCCTTCTCCATCTCCGTCAACCAACTCACATCTGCCCCCCGGGCAAAGCCGCTCATGTTGTAAACAGGTTTTTCCGGTTCGCTTGTTTCAGCATTCTCTCCTTTGCCGCATGCTACTGTTCCTATAAGAAACAATGTACCTAATAGTATATTTTTTAGTTTTATCATCCGATGTCCTTATATGATAAGCAAAGGTGGTGTAACCAATTTTCTGTTACACCACCTCTTTGTTCTATAGAAAAAATAGACTCTATCTGCTAGCTTTCAGTGCTTCATCAATACAGATATCCAATGCCTTTGCTACGCCTGTTCCGTAGGCTGGGTCGGCTTTGTAGCAATTGCGCACGTGGCGTTGTTTGATAAAGAGTTCGGCATCACCCATCGCTCTGGCGGTATTCTCGAACAATAATTGTTGCTCATCGGCAGGCATTAACCGGAAAAGGTCGCCTGGCTGGCTGTAGTAATCATCGTCATATTCCCGCTCGTTGTAGTTATATACATCACCTGTTACTTTCAATGGCGGCTCCTTCTTTTCGGGAGAATCTTGCCATTCGCCAAAGCTGTTAGGCTCATAACCACGAGTACCTCCGTAATTACCGTCTACGCGCATGGCACCATCGCGATGAAAGGCATGGAACGGACAGCGGGGTTTGTTCACCGGAATTTGCTCGGAGTTTACTCCCAAACGATAGCGCTGGGCATCTCCGTAAGAGAAAAGCCGTCCTTGCAACATCTTATCGGGTGAGAAACCGATACCTTCGACAATATTCATCGGATTGAAAGCGGCTTGCTCTACTTCGGCAAAGTAGTTTTCCGGGTTACGGTTCAGTTCCATGATACCTACATCCTGCAGTGGGAAATCCTTGTGCGACCATACTTTCGTTAAATCAAAAGGATTGATGCGATAGGTGTCGGCTTGTTCCTCGGTCATTAATTGGATCTGGAACTTCCATTTAGGATAGTCACCACGTTCGATGGCATCGAACAAATCGCGTTGATGTGATTCGCGATCTTTGGCAATGATGGCTTCGGCTTCCTGATCGGTCAGGTTTTTGATGCCTTGCAAGGTTGTGAGGTGAAATTTAACCCAGATACGTTGGTTCTCGGCATTGAGAAAGCTGTAGGTGTGGCTACCAAATCCATGCATGTGGCGGTAAGAATAGGGGATACCGCGAGGGCTCATGGTGATGGTAATCTGATGAAGAGCTTCGGGCAATAATGTCCAAAAATCCCAGTTGTTGCTTGCACTACGCATGTTGGTACGCGGATCACGTTTTACAGCGTGGTTTAAGTCGGGAAACTTCAATGGATCGCGTAAGAAGAATACGGGCGTGTTGTTTCCCACCAAATCCCAGTTACCGGCTTCGGTATAAAACTTCATGGCAAAACCACGGATGTCGCGTTCGGCATCTGCAGCGCCACGCTCGCCTGCTACGGTAGAGAAGCGTACAAAACACTCTGTCTGTTTACCTACCTCGCTAAACATGGCAGCTCGTGTGTACTTACTGATGTCGTGAGTTACGGTAAATGTTCCGTAAGCTCCCGACCCTTTGGCGTGCATACGACGCTCTGGGATTACTTCGCGATCGAAGTGTGCTAATTTCTCAATAAGCCAAGGATCTTGCATTACGATAGGACCTCTTTGACCTGCTGTCTGTGAATTTTGATTGTCCGCTATCGGACGACCGTTGGCTGCTGTCAGTTTTTTACTTTCCATACTTTCATGAATTTGGATTAATATGAGTGCTTTTATTATTCACAAATATAGATTATATAGATGAGAATACCTTTACTTTTACTGATAGAATATTTCGATGAAACGATAGATGAGTGTTAAAAATATCGATACCAAGTGATAGATGTCTTCTCAACCCATTTATGAGAGGGCGCTATCATTTGTCATTACCTTGGTTGTTAATTGTTTGTAATCATTGTTGTTTTAAACGAATAAAAAGGCATCCTGCTATAAAACTGTTACTTATTTGTATTGTTTTTGTTTTTTTCATTGATTTAATGACTGGGATGAGAGAGGCATATTTTATTTTTCTCTCTTACTTCTTGTGTATTTCCTCCTCTTTTTGTTCCTTTGTCTCTTCGATTAATAAATGAGAAGATTTGAAAATGAGAAGAATAACAAATCTGCTTCTACTGCTTGTGATTGTGGTAATTACCGCATGTAGTGGTAAGAATGCAAATCAGAAAGAAGATACACAAGTTGTGATGCAGGATAGTACCGATGCTCATGGCTTGCAGCGTATGCAAGTGTCTAAAAGTGAAACCAACATAACCTTCAAAGGAAAGGAATATCATTCGGTGATTTCTCGTACTCCCGACGAAGAGTTGCCATTGGTGACAAGCGAGATGGGCGATACGTATGTTGATAATAAAATACAGCTTCGGTTGACTCGCAACAATGATGTAGTGGTTAGCACCACATTTACCAAAAGTAACTTTTCTGCTTATGTTAGTGCTGAATTTCTATCGAAATCAATTTTAGAAGGAATTGTATACGATAAAACCACTCCGCAGGGAATGGTTTTTGCAGCAAGTATTTGCTATCCGCAAACAGATTTATATATTCCTCTTTCTATTACGATTTCGGCTGATGGTAAAATGTCTATTGAAAAAGTAGAAGTACTTGAAGAAGATTACTCAGCAGATACTATTTAGCCCCTCTGAATCTTATGAACGATATATTTGCACAAATGTGAAAGTATTTAAAACAATAGAAAGGCAGCCTTAGGGTTGCCTTTTGTATTTTAGCGGAGTCAAATTAAACAAAGAATGAATAAGATTACTACTTCTTTTTGCTTGCTAATACTATCAAGCACTTTACTAACTGCTCAAACGGGCAAGTTAATTCCTCTGACCGAGCGTGTTAATGTTCAAGGCGATTCGGCTCGAACCAGTCAAATAATTGATGGGTGCTGGGTAGCTGTGGGTACAAATAAAACTCACGCCATTCAACGCGACTATACCATTCCTTTCAAGGGTAAACCATCGTATCGATTTGAGTTGCAAACAGGTGATAATACTCTCGAAGGATATGGTAAAGGAGAAACCAAAGGACGTGCAGAGTTCTCTTACTGTTATGCTACCGCGAATGATTTTAAGAGACAACCGAAGAGTGTTTATACGCAAGCACAAGTTATGAAAACCGTTTACCATCATGGGAAGGGTATTTGTCCGCAAGGGGCGTCACGCGATTATCAGTTTTCAATCTATGTTCCTTCGGCACTTGATGCGAATGTATCGACCATCTTTGCTCAATGGCACGGTATGCCCGATCGAACGCTTGTATCTACTCCCGAAGGTGAAGTGAAAAAACTATCTGTCGAAGAGTTTTTGGCACTTAGTGAACGGATGACCTTTAAGAAAAATATAGCACATGATAAAATAGTAAAGTTAGATAAAGCCGGGCAGCCACAGAAGGATGCCAGAGGTAACATCGTGTATAAGATAGGCAAACCCAATGGTTGGTTGGTTGAGCAAGGTGGATATCCTCCTTTGGCTTTCGGTTTCTCGGAAGGATATTTTTATATTAAAGCAAATTCCGATCGTAAATGGTTGACTGATAAAACCGACCGATGTAACTCCAATCCGGCAAAGGTGGAAATCATGAAGCCGGTAGCTTCGGAGTATAAAGCATCGACCATCGCTTATAAGATGGCGTTTGCTGATTTTCCGAAAGATTGCTGGATAACCTTCAAGGTGCATATCGATTGGACCGTTTATGGCAAAGAAGCAGAAACAATTCTGAAGCCGGGTAAGCTTGATGTCCGAATGGAGTACTCTGATCAAGGGGAAAAGATAAATCGTACACTTGTAAATAACCAAAAGGTATTGATCGGACGTAACGATGAGGACGGATATTATTTTAAATTCGGAATTTATCGTGTTGGAAACAGCACCGTTCCAGTATGTTATAACCTAGCTGATTACTCCGAACGATAGACTGTACTTGTTAAAGAATCTCAAAAAAAGACAGCATTCGGTTTATTCCTAAATCTTTCCCAATTCTGTGTCGTTATTTGCAGTATAAAGTTAATAACAACTATATTATTCATATAAAAATAACGATTATGAAAAAGATTTTATCTGTTTTGGTGATAGCTATTGTAGCTGTACAGTTTGCCTTTGCTGCTGATGTAATAACAAAGGACATTAATCAATTGCCCTTGCCGGCACGTAACTTTATCACTAAGTATTTTGTGAAACCACAAATTGACTACATTAAGATTGATAATGAAATGCTGGAATCGAAAAAGTACGAGGTTACATTGAAAGATGGTACGGAGATTGATTTCGATAAGAAAGGCGAATGGATGGAAGTAGATGCAAAGAAAGGTAAAGTTCCTACTGCTCTTATTCCTACTTTTGTGACAGATTACTTGAAAGTCAATAACTTTACAAAAGAACATGTGACCAAGATAGAGCGTGACCGCAAGGGCTGTGAAGTAAAACTGAACACAGGGCTATCTTTCGAGTTCAACAAAAACGGTAAGTTCCGTAAAGCCGATAATTAAATCATTAAAATCGAAGAACTTTCACTGTAGTGAGATTAAAAGAAATTCCCCTAACTGCTTTTAAAAGCAGTTAGGGGAATTTCTTTGTTGATAGAGCTCTTACATCTGCTTATAATCTTTGGCCAGACCACCTTCGCTTGTTTCTTTATAGAGCGATGGAAGATCATGTCCTGTTTGTTTCATGACTTGTACTACTTTATCGAAAGATACACGATGCATGCCATCTGTAAATGAAGAATAGAGGTTAGCATCCAATGCACGAGCAGCTGCATAAGCATTGCGCTCAATACAGGGTATTTGTACCAATCCGCATACCGGATCACAGGTCATACCCAAGTGATGTTCCAATCCCATTTCGGCCGCATATTCTATTTGAGCGGGGCTTCCTCCAAATAACTGGTTGGCAGCTGCTGAGGCCATAGCGCAGGCTACCCCAACTTCTCCTTGACAACCTACTTCTGCACCTGATATAGAAGCGTTGGTCTTTACGATATTACCTACCAAACCTGCCGTTGCTAATGCGCGGAGTATTCGTAGATCACTAAAATCACGACTCTTGTGTAAATGATACAGTACGGCCGGAACTACCCCACATGATCCACAAGTTGGTGCCGTAACAATCTTTCCACCCGAAGCATTCTCTTCGCTTACTGCCAGTGCATAAGAGAAGATCAATCCGCGCGAACGAAGTGATTCTTTATAACCGGTAGCCCGTATAAAGTAGGTAGAGGCTTTACGTCTTAAGTTAAGTGGTCCGGGCAATACTCCTTCTTCTTCAAGTCCACGGCGAATTGAATCTTTCATCGTTATCCATATTTCGTTCAGATAATCCCAAATGTCCGAGTTCTCGCATTGCTTCACATATTCCCAATAGCTGCGTCCGTTGTGTTCGCACCATTCCAGAATCTCTGTCATACTATTCATGGAATAAACTTCGGGACTTTCGATCGAAGGTTTGTCTGTGTTTTCGGCCAGTGCACCACCACCGACACTATAAACCGTCCAATTCTCTACCAGCTTATTATTGGTATCGAAAGCGGCAAATGTCATACCATTGGGGTGAAAGGGTAAAAACACCTTAGGTTGCCATACTATTTCGACCGGAGCCAAGGGTTGTAATGTATCGATAATGGCTACATCGGTCATATGCCCTTTGCCGGTAGCTGCTAAACTTCCATAAAGTGTTACTTTAAAAGAGCCGGCTTCGGGGTGACGCTCGAGAAACATTTCGGCTGCTTTACGAGGACCCATGGTGTGACTGCTTGACGGACCGGTACCAATACGGTAGAGTTCTTTGATTGATTTCATAAGATGCTATTTAACGGTGATAGAGTTGCGCTACAAAGGTAATTGTTTTTTCAACATTCCACTGTCACCTATTACCGAAATCTTATTGTTTTCGATTAGTATACCTCGTCCGAGTTTCTTTTCTCTGTTTTCTTTGTTATCCACATTGATAGCTATGATACGTCCATCGTTGAATGTGGTAATATCAGGAAAGATCGTATGGCCTACAATGATACGATCTGCTCCATATTGATTCAATAATAAAGAGAGCATACCGGTCGATAATGGTTTGTACTTGTCATCGCTCTTCACCATTCCCCGATACCAAATAGGGCCATTACCTCCATACAAAAAATCAGTCAATGGCGAGATACTTTTTTTATCTTCTTTAGGTAGAAAAATAGTATTGGATATCGTCGAATTTATCTGTGCGACAGATAGTTTTCGTTTGTATAGATCGGAACTTAATCCGGCATGTACAAAGAGGTTTTTCCCGATAAGTTGTATGGTATTGCACATGCTTAGCCAACGGCCTAATTCGGAAGATTCATCAAAGAGGGTTTTGTAGGATAGGCGCAACTGCTTGGCTAGTGTGGTGTACTTCTCTTTCATATAGCGTGTATCACCTTGTAGAACCATAACTTCGTGATTGCCTAGTAGAAAAACAACAGTTCCTCCTGCATCATGTGCCTCTTTCTCTAATTTATAGATAAGCCAGAAAATAGGTAATACATCTTTGCCACGATCAAATACATCGCCGATGACAACCAACTGATTACTACCGAAAGTCCATTTGTACTGTTTATTTATAACACCATTGGCCTGTAAGAGATCGGCAAAACAATCAAAGTTACCATGAGGATCAGATACCACCAATACTTTCTCAGCTTGCTTCATCTGTGGCGATTGTTTTTTCAAAGAATGTAAACTTACCTCAAAGAGAGTCGTTCCTTTGTTCGATAAAACCGGAAAAGAGAATGAATGGGGAATTGTAGCTAAGGTAGTATCTACGATTTGTTTGAGTGGATTGACAGTGATCATTCGCAGGCTTCCACCCGGAAGGTGAATTAAGTACGGACCATCGGTTGAGCACTCCTCTTTCGAGGAGTGCTTATCTTGTTCGCCATACGCCATAACCGTCGCTGTCTGCAAAGTAAGCGACAAAAGAATGAATGTGGTTAAAAGCGTCTTTGAATGCAGAAAGAAACGTTTCATAGCTATGTTCTTTTAATCGGCATACCCCGGATTTTGCTTCATGTTAGGATTTGTATCCATTTCCTTTTTAGGTATCGGAAGTATTGATTTATGGTAGGTCCAATCGAATGACTGAGCTTCGGGAAGCATGGTCCAGTGTTTGGTGTCTTTGATTGCGGGAACTGCTACATCAATACGTTCAATACGCTTATGGTTGCGCAAAGCATCAAACATGCGATGTCCTTCGCCGAAGAACTCTTTGCGACGCTCGGTTAATACCTGATCTAAGGTAATGGTTTGACCTTTGACTGTTTTTGCAGGGTTGGCACGCATTACGATAGCATCTAAGTATTTCACAGCATTTGCATTATCTCCAATTTTAACTGCCGATTCAGCTGCATTCAGGTAGAGCTCCGATAGGCGAAAAATGGGAATGTTGGCATCTGAAATCGTCTCGTTTCCTTGTGGTTGATATTTGGTGATAAAAGCGTAATACTTACTTATTTTGTACATCTTGTTTCGTACATCCTTACTATCTTGTTGTAGCAGGGTGTAGAAGCTGCTTGTAAGAATCATATCACTGTATCCGCTTGATGAACATAAGTAACCCATACTTTCTTTTCCCGGGCTGTCTACTGTGAGGTTAACTATCTCGAACAAGATTTCGCCTGGAGTTGTGCTACTTCTGTCGACACCCCATGCTGTAGGATATTCGGCATTGGTCCATAAAGCATACTTTTTGCTCTCAGCACCTTTAATCGCATCTTGTGCTGTGCTTAATGCCAATGCGTTGTCTCCTTTATATAAGTAAACTCGGCTAAGAAGGGTCATTGCAGCCCATTTATTGATTTTTCCTTTGATGAAATTTTCGCCGAGTAAGGGGATAGCTGTTGTTAAGTCGCCAAGTACTTCATTATAGCACTCGGCAACCGTGCTTCGTGGAGGTTTGCTATCTATCGTACTCAAGTCTTTCACTATGGACACTCCCAAAGAAGCTCCGTTGTCCTTTAAATAAGGATAGCCAAAGAAACGGGTCAAATCGAATAATGCCAATGCACGCAAGGTTAGAGCCTGTCCTTTGAGATCATCGCGGCGTATAGGTTCCTCAGTATCTATTTTGTCAATTTTTGTTAGAATAATATTGCAGTTTTGAATAATAGCGTAAGAGCTTGCCCAATGAGTTGATGGACCATTGTCTTTGTTATATTCGAACAGGTAATAGTCACTGGTGCGCTTGGTGGTTCCATTGGCTTGCATATCATCTCCGGTTACATCTCCGTAATAAATCATACGTCCCGAATATGAGTATGCATCTTGCATAGAACTATATATTCCGTTGAGGGTAAATTCGATGTCCGATAATTGCTTGATGGCTGTTTCGGTTTCGATCTCTGTTGTTGGTTCTATATTGAGCCAACTATTGCCGCAGGAACTTGCCAATGTCAATAACCCGCTTAATGCGATGTATTTTAATGTTTTCATAATGTTCAATTCGTTTTAAAAGTTAGAAGTTCAGATTTAAACCGAAAGTAACGGTTTTCAAAGGAGGGGTGCCCCAAATGGCCGACCCGCTACTTACTGCTTCCGGGTCATAATAGTCATAGCGTGCCCATGTCCATAGGTTATTGGATGAAACAAAAAAGCGTAAGTTACTGATTCCGGCTTTGCGGGTCAACTCTTTGGGAATAGTTACTCCTAAAGTTAGGTTTTTGAGACGGATAAAATCCGAACCATGTAGTCGACGGCTGGTAGCGTATGAGTTCATAGCCGGACTTGGTTTCTCTACGAACACTTCATAATTACTTTGATCGCCGGCTTGTTTCCAACGGTCTTTGTAATAGGTAGGTATATTGGCTTTTAAGTCATTGCCTCCATGTTCGGTTTTTTGTGCCCAGTTATCGTATGAGTATCCACCAAATTGATACGATAACATAAAGTTCAGATCGAACCATTTGTAGCGTAGATTATTTGATAAACCTCCGGTGATAGTTGGTTCGGCATGCTTCATTGGAATAGCTTGCGCTTTGTCCGGATTCTCCGTAATCTCTTTACTATAATTACCATTTTTATCTGTTGTGTTGAGATAGAATTGCGGTGCCCCGGTCATCGGATTAATACCAGCGAACTCGATGAGATAGAAGGTACGGTACGAATAACCTACTTTACGTATTTGCGAACCACCGATAATTTCGGTCTGCATACCGTCGAGGGTTACGATTTCGTTTTTGTTATGTCCGATGTTGAATACTGTATTCCAGTTGAAGTTTTTGGTATCGAAGTTCGTCGAACGTACTTCAAGTTCGATGCCTTGATTTTTTACTTCTCCGATATTCATTAAATAAGAACCGAATCCGGTAGTCATGGAGATTGGACGATCCATTAATAGATTCTTTGTGGTACGTGTATAATATTCGAGCGAGAAGTTTAATCTATTCCAGAATCCGAAATCTAGACCAATGTTGAAGTTATAATTTGTTTCCCAAGACAGATTTTCATTTTTAATCTGTGACTGTATGATACCGGGTTGTTCCATATAGCCATTGGTTAAACTGTTAAGTCCCATGTAGCCATAGTAGTCAGAAGGCAGCGTGCCGTTTACACCGTACGAGGCTCGTATCTTTAAATCACTTAACCAATCTTTTGTACCTTCCATGAAACCCTCTTCAATAGTACGCCATGCACCCGATACCGACCAAAAACTACCCCAACGATGGTCTGATGCTAAACGAGAGCTACCATCGATACGGTAACTAGCCCCTGCATAATACTTGTTCTTGTAATCATAGTTTAAACGTGATAGGTAAGAGACCATGCGTGTACGTGTACTGTTTCCACCAACCGACTCAGTTTTCATACCATTGCTGATTTCGTTTTTATCGGCAGTTGCAAAATTTGTTGCATACCCCGAAAGATAATCGCGGTACGAATCGTCTATCTCATAACCTACCAGAGCATCAATATGATGATCATTGCCAATAGATGTTTGATAACTCAATGCATTTGTCCATACCAATTTGGTATATTCGTAAAACTTCTTAGACATACCACCATTGGTGTCTTCGCCATTTGATGTGCGAGGGTCGCTCCAGTCTTTGCCTTTCGTTATGGTATAGTCGTAACTCAAGGTCGATTTGAATTTTAATTTTTTGATGAACTCGTATTGTGCATAGATGGTGTTGAACGAACGGGTTACATATTCACGTTGATAATCGTAAGTCATAGCCAGCAATGGATTGCGGTCATCGTTACGAATAAAGACGCGGTTCCAGCTCCCATCCTCATTATAAACGGCATCAGAAGGTACTACACAGTTTCGAGAGGTATAAAACGGCGAACTATAACTGGTTCCCTCTCCGTATACATCTTGATTGACAGTAGCAAATAAGATATTAGAACCGATACTGAATTTGTCAGTAGCCTGATAATCGACGTTCAAGCGAGCACTGATACGCTCTAATCCCGAATTGATCGTGATACCGTCCTGCTTCAAGTAAGACATGGATGTATAGTATCTCAATTTATCGGTATTGCCCGAAATGGAAGCTTCATAGGTTTGATGGCTTCCTTTCTTAAATAAAATATCATCCCAATCTACATAGCCACCTGCTGGTATGGGAGCATATTTATCAATCGAACTGTCAGCATACTTTATAGCATCACTGAGTAATTCGCTGTCTGGACGTTGCTTGCCAGGTTCCAATGCATCATTGGCCGCTTTGAGTGATCTATATTTAGAAAGGCTAAGCCCGTCATAAATGGTATTACGACGCTCTTCGCCACTCATTACAGGTCGATACTCCATGGCAAAATCCGAATATCCCCAATCGGCTTTCAATGAAACAATTGGCTTTCCATTGCCCGACGATCCTTTTTTGGTTGTTATAACCACCACTCCGTTGGCAGCGCGCGAACCATATAGTGAAGCCGCTGCTGCGTCTTTAATAACTGTGATGCTTTCAATATCAGAGCTATTGATGGTAGCCATAATATCTAGACCGGCATCTGAACTCAAGGAGTTAATCGAGCCGGAGCGAACGGCTATGCCATCGATAACGTATAGTGGAGAGTTAGAAGCATTGAACGATCCCATACCCCGGATGTTGAGTGAAGACGATGCTCCCGGTTGTCCCGATGTAGAACTTATTTGAACACCCGGTGCTGCACCTTGAAGCAGGTCTGTGAATGATATAGCGGGAACGTCTTTCACTGCTGCAGTTTTAACAACAGAAGCTGATCCGGCATAAGCCGACTTTTTGAAGGTACCGTATCCGGTTACAACCACTTCTTCCAATGCTTTTGTATCGCTTTGTAATGTTACGATTACTCCTTTATTGGGGCTCGCTTTTACCTCCTGGGTAGCAAAACCGATAAACGAAACGACGAGAACTACGGGTTGGTCTTTCTCCACGCTGATCGAGAAGTTACCGTCTAAATCAGTAATGGCTCCTCGCTGTGTACCTTTAATCAGTACGTTGGCTCCGGGAATTTCTGAATTCGTATTATCAAAGACCTTTCCTTTAATCACTTTTTGCTGTTCGGGAGCAACCGATTGCACGGCAGTTCGCTTGATGGCTACCACTCCGTTATGAACCGAAAAAGTCAATCCCGAATTTTCAAGGCACTTCTTTAATACATTCGTAGCAAGTTCTTTATTTACATTCAGTTCATTCACCCTTATCGTTTGGATGTCATTCGTGCTATAAATGAACGTGAAGTCTGTTTGCTTTTGAATTTCCCAAATAATCTCATTGAGTGTTGCATTTTTAAAGTTTGCTGTAACGGTTTGTGCAAGTATGCTATTGGTGGCTTGTACAAATCCCGAACTAAGGAAAATAAGTGTAAGACATACCGTAGTAAGGATTTGTTTTCTACGATGTTGTCTTTGTTTAGAAGAATGTTTTTCCATAATGCATTGTTTTAAAGTTAGTAACTATGATCAAATATGATTGTCTTTTCGTTGATGGTGATTTTGACGTTTCCTGTTCGTTCAAGTAATTCGAGAAACGGTGTAATCTCTTTGTATCGATTGATGTTACAGCCAAATCGTAACTGCTTCAATCGTTCATCCTTGTATACGACCTTCATGTCGTACCAACGTGACAGGCCTTTTATGATTTGTTCCAAAGATTGATCTTTAAAATGTATTTTTCCGTCTACCCACGAAGTATATAATGATGTGTCTACATGGCGTACCTTGATCTTTCGATTACCAGTTTCTATGCAGGCTTGCTGCGAAGGCTCCAATAGTTGACTTTCTCCTTGTGCGGTATGTATTTTGACCGAACCTTTTACTAATGTTGCTTTATACTCTTCTCCTTCGTATGAGGATATATTGAAGGTTGTTCCGAGCACTTCGACCAATGTTCCATTTGTTTTCACAATGAATGGCGTTGAACCTTTTTTTACCTCGAAAAGAGCTTCACCTACCAATTCCACTTCACGTTTATTGCCGCAGAACTGCACGGGGAAGCGGAGTGTACTCATTGCGTTTAGGTATACTTTGGTTCCATCGCTTAGCACCAGAGAGTACTCACCTCCTCTGGGTATTTCTATTTTATTGTATGAGATTTTATCGGCTGGAACTTTTCTGCCCTTGGCTTCATAACTTAGAGATGTTGAATCAATGCGGATAGCCGTTCCATCTTTTTCTTTCACTAAGGTTTCTTCTGCAGACTTCAGATCAATCACTGCGCCATCGTCAAGCGTAAGCTTTGCTCTTTTCTCACCCGGAACAATGGTTGAACGAGCCTCTACCACCACATGGTCAATAGATTTAGAAGGCCATTTGGCAACAAGTAATGCTACCATAAGAGGCAGAACGATTAATGCTGCATAGCGAGATACCTGAAGGAGATAGTGTTTTCGTTTGCTACGTTGTATCTTGCGGTTAACTTCCTCCCATCCCTGACGATTGCTGTATTGATTGCTTTTTTGGTTGTGCAATCTTTGCTGTTCGCTGTCGCAGAGGTTATGAAAGAGTGCTTTGTTTTCCGGAGATTCATTGATCCACTCCTCGAGTTTACACTTTTCCTGCTCTGTAAGGGTTTCTGTTAGATACCGAGCAATCAGCTCGGCAATATGAAATGGTTGCTTTAACATAGTAACTGTTTTTTTGTTCTCTTTGCATACTATAACAGGCTATGTTGATATATGGGTGAATTGCTCTATCTATTTTTTATAGAAAAAATAAAAATAAGTAGTATTGCTCTTTCAATGATTCGCGTAGTTTGCGGTAAGCTATTTTCTTTAGGGTATGTACTGTTTCGGTCGATACGGCAAGTGTGTCGGCTATCTCTTTATTCGATAATCCTTCTAAAGAGCATTTAATAACTGCTTTTGTTTGTGGCGGTAGGCTGTCGATCGTTTCGTATAGTATGCGATATGTTTCTTCCTCAATAACTTGGTTGTAGAAAAACTCTTCACTTTCTTTACTAATCATTTTTTGTGCGTATTCTTGCACAACCATCCGGTGTTCTACCTCGTTCAAGGCTTTATTGCGCACTGAGGTATATAAAAATGATTTTACCTGATGAAGATAAATAAAATCATTGCGTAACTGCCACAGTTTCACAAAACAATCTTGTACAATATCATTGGCTTGTTCTTGTCTCTCCACATATTTCTCTGCAAATAGGCATAAAGGTATGTAGAATCGGTCAAAGACCGTTCTGAAAGTTTGGCTGTCTTTTAAGTTAATGTCTTCGCAGGTTCGAGCTAAATCCATTATTTTGTTATTCCATTGTTTCGATTTATCTTACTGCAAACGTACGAAAATAAATTTGGAAATAGCTCTTAGTATCTTTTTTTCTTAAAATACAGGTAAATAATAATTCCCAGCGTAATCATGAGTCCCCATGCAAAGAAGTAGCCATATTGCCATTCGAGTTCGGGCATTGTTTTGAAGTTCATTCCCCATACGCCGACAAGAAAAGTGAGCGGGATGAAGATGGTCGAAACGACCGTGAGTCGTTTCATAATGTCGTTCATGCGTAGGTCATTGTTCGATATATATAGATCGACAAGAGAAGACAGGGTTTCGCGACAGATCTCAATGGTTTGTATCACGAACTGCAAATGATCGTTCACGTCGTTGAAGAAAGCACGGTTTGCTTTATGAATCAATTGATTTTCGGCACGGAGCAGTTTTACGTACTGTTCTTTGAGGGGTAGTACAGACTTTTTCATGGTCATGTATTGCCGGCGGAGCGATTGGATTTGTATACCAATATCTTTTCCTTCGCTGATGGTAAGTAGCTCCTCTTCGAGGTCTTCGAGTGAGTCATCAATGCTAGAGACGATAGTGATGTAATTTCCAATTACACTATTTAGCAGCACACTAAGCAGGTAGTCTGTTTGTCGGCTTCGTATTTTTAATATATTGTTGCGTAAAGCGGCACTGATATCGTCAAAGAAGTCTGTTTCGTTCTCTAGGAATGTGAGTACAAAGTTATGTCCCAATATGATGCAAACCTGCTGTTGTTGCAACTCGCATAGTTCATCTTCTTTTTTCTCATACGGATGAAAAATCTTGGTGATGAGCACGATATAGTTCTCGTGCTCCTCTATTTTTGTGGGATGTTCTGCGTTTAATATATCTTGCAGGATAAGAAAATCTATCTCAAAATGTGTACAAATTTGTCGAATGGTTTCTGTATCACTCATTCCATGAACCTGTAACCAGTTTGTCTGTTCACTGTTTAGCGCCTTCGCAATGGTTCCAAAGTCGCTAGCCGATATCTCTTCCATTTCCTCTGTATTATATGTACACAGGTGTAGATGAGTTTTCGTTTGACTCTCTCCGTTATAAACCAGTTTTTCGCTGAGAAGATTGTTTTTCATACCTAATATTCTTTTTTATGATTTATAGCTTATGCTAAATCGACTACGGTAATTCCTGCTCCGCCAAATTGTACATGTTCGTCGGCAAAATGACGTACACCCGATACAGTATCCAGGTACTGGCGAATGATAGATCGTAGTATGCCCGTTCCGGTGCCATGAAGAATGCGTACTCTATCCATACCTACCAGTATGGCATCGTCAATGAAGTAGGTAACGGCCTGCAGTGCCTCATCGCCACGCATACCACGTACGTCAATATCTTGTTTAAAGTTAAGCTTCTTTTCGTACATCTGGTCGTGAGTTTGCGTACTTACAAAGGTGCTTTTAGCCGGTTCCTGCTTCTGTGGAGATACGTTGCTTCGTTCCAACCGATCTGTTTTTACTGTTGTTTTAATGCTGCCGAAGGCAACCACAGCATTTTTACCGTTTATTTCCAATACTTGCCCTACGGTAGTTTGTCCTTTTAGCTTGACATAGTCGTTTACTGCTATGGGAACAATCTTAGGTGCTTTTTGTTGCAGTACAGTTGGGTTGTCGACAGACTTTTTCTCTTTCTTACGATTCTGCTTTTCTTGGAGCCTTTGCATTTTTTGAGCAATCTTGTCTTCTACCTCTTTTGAAGTTTGTTCGTCCATTGCTGTACGGAAGTTACTTAACTCCTGGCGCACCAGACGTGTTTTTTCTTTATCGGCCTGTGCTTCTTTAATGGTTCGGATCGTGTTTTCAATGCGTGCATTCGATTCCTGCAACAGATGTTCGGCCTCTTCTTTGGCTTTCCGAATAATCTCTTTACGCGATTTCTGCAACTCTTCCATCTCCTTTTGATAACGCTCTATAGTATCCTCCATTTGTTTTTCGCGTTGGCGGATGCTTTGACGTTTTCCTTCCCAATAGCGTTTATCGCGCACAATGTCTTGCAAGTATTTATCGGCATTGATGTATTCACTACCTACCAGATTGGAGGCATCGGCAATCACATCCTCCGGCAATCCTATCTTGCGGGCAATCTCAACGGCAAATGAACTGCCTGGATTTCCTATTTGTAACTGAAAGAGTGCCTGCATCATATGACGGTCATACAGCATGGCGCCGTTTACTACTCCTGCATGATCTTCGGCAAAATGCTTTAGGTTCTGATAGTGGGTAGTAATCACTCCAAATGTTTTCTTATCATTAAACCTCTTCAATACTGCTTCGGCTATGGCACCACCTATCTGAGGTTCTGTTCCTCCACCAAACTCATCTATTAAAATCAGACTACGCTCATCACAACTTTTCATCATCATTTTCATATTAGTCAAGTGTGAGGAGTACGTACTAAGATCGTCCTCAATAGACTGTTCATCGCCAATGTCGATGAAAATATGGCTGAAAATACCCATGTGACTACGCTCATGCATCGGAACCAATAAGCCACATTGCAACATGTATTGCAGTAGTCCCACGGTCTTGAGGCAAACCGATTTTCCTCCTGCATTGGGACCCGATATAATGAGGATGCGTTGCTGTTGATGCAGTTCTATATCCAGCGGTACAACTTTCTTGTTGTGCCGGGCAAGCGATAGTTGCAGTAGAGGATGTACCGCCATCGTCCAGTCCAATAGCTGCTCGTTTTCCAAAGCCGGTTTCAAGCTGTTTGTTTGTATGGCAAAATGGCTCTTGGCACGGATGAAGTCTATTTCGGCGAGGAACTCATACGATTGTAGTATTTCGGGAATAGAAGGGCGTAGTAGATTTGAAAATTCTACAAGGATACGGATAATTTCACGACGCTCTTCGCCTTCCAATTCGCGTACACGGTTGTTGGCTTCTACCACTTCTGCCGGTTCAATAAATACCGTTTTACCACTCGACGACTCATCATGAACGATACCTTTGATCTTTCGCTTTAATCCCGGTGCTACCGGAATTACCAATCGTCCATCTCGCATGGCCGGAGCTACATCTTTATCTACATAACCTTCGGATTGAGCACTTCGCAGAATACTATTTAATGTTCTCGATATTCCTCCCATGGTGCTTGCCAACTCGCGTCGGATGCGCGATAGTTCGCTCGAAGCATTGTCTTTGATCTTTCCATATTTATTAAGGATACTATCAATCTTACCGATAAGTTGTGGAAACACTGCTATGTCTCCCGCCAATCGTTTCAGGCTGGGGTAGGGTATTGTCGATTCGTCATCTTCTTCGCTTCGTTGTAAGAAGCGAACAATATCACGAATTGTTTCTAAGGAGCGACGCAGGTCGAACAGTTCTTGTTCGTCCAGATACATACCTTCTATACGCACTCGTTTCAGTGAGGGACGCACATCGAAGAAGAACTGATCGGGAAATCCGTCTTCTTCTTGTATGATGCGCACAAATTCCGTCACCTGGTTTAAAATTTCGTCTATCTCTTCGTAATCGTCCGAAAAGCTCATTTCAGTTACCCGCTCTTCGCCTAACGTGCTGAGACACTTTAATTTTAACAGTTGTCTTATTTGGTCAAATCCTATTTTTTGTTCAAAATTCTGAGGATATATCATATTTCTATCGGTTGTGATTGGGTACAAAAGTACAATTATTTACGGAAAAAATCAGCAGAATGTTTGCAGAATTAAAAATGATTCGTACCTTTGCAGCGCTTCTGGAGAGAAGTACTTCTGATAGAAGTTTTGGAGAGATGGCAGAGTGGTCGATTGCGGCGGTCTTGAAAACCGTTGAACTGCGAGGTTCCGGGGGTTCGAATCCCTCTCTCTCCGCCAATAACACTGGAAATCAGTAGATTAAAGCACTTACACCCAATTTTACACCCCAAAAAGGTAAGATTGGGTGTTTTCTTTTTAATTTTAAACTGGGCTCGGCTTTGATTTTTTGGGGATTAAGTGGTAATCCTTGCAGAAGGATTACTGTATGGCTATTATCACACATTCTGTGTTACATCTAGAATTCTTTTTAGTGATACTTTATATCCGTAGTTACTTAATGTTGAGGCGATATTCTTAAAGGTTATTTTGCTAAAAAATGGAATTGAAGGACGTTCTTCATTAATTTTGTTAATAATACCGAAAATAACCTCATATTCATCGACTTTAATTTTTGCATCAGTTGGAACTATCCACCTTTCTTCTAATTTTTGGTTTAATTTTACTCTAAACTGTTTTGTAATAAACAAGTTTGCAGAAACTAGACCTTGATTAAATAAATGGCTTAAAACAGATGACCCTCCATATCGTTTTATGTGAATCATTTGTTTTTCAGATGTATATATATCACAAAACTCTATATTATTTTGGGAAACTCCTGTAGAAATAAGTTTTTTATCCATGCACAAAAACATTTCCGAGGTGTTGACCGCAGCCTCATTATACTCGCCTTCATTTGAATGAGAGTAATTAGGAAGTTGAATATCGCTTATTGTAGCACTGGCATAGAAGTCGTTGATCATTTGGACAAAATCAGTATTGATACGATACCATTTACCATTATTGATGATATATTGCTCATTTGCTAATTCGATTTCCGCATACAGACACTTATGATAAGTCCATTTGCTAATTTCTGAACCATCTGCATTATATGCTTTGACATATTTGCTTTTTAATTGTCCTATGTTGTTTATAGTATTTCCATATACGTCCGTCAATACCGACTGAATATCAATATCATCACAAGCACTTCCTCTGCTATTCAGTTTTAATTCATGAATCACATCCCAGTCGACCACATCAGGTACAGCCATCCATATTTTATCTAATTCGAGTGCATTTAGTTTCTCTAACAGAATGGCATCTAATTGATTAATAATTTCCGAAGATTTTATTACAGCAATATGATCTATCCAATCAAAATGCTCTTTATATGTTTCTCTCTTGTACTGTCTATAAGCAATATCAAGAACATCACCTATTGAGTCAATATCTACATGTGTTGAAATACACAATGGATCAGCTCCAGAGATGTTTTTGCCAAGAGGCTCAATTGTGCATTTTCCGGTAACTGCTTTTAGTAAATCTTTTTCTATATCAATATTGAAGTTTGGTATTCCTGACAACTTGCTAGACTGAATCCTATTTGTTTTCGGTATAGCTTCAAGACTATTAATGTCAATGCTTCTTAGATTTTCTGCATCAACTGAGTTTAATGTGGTTATCAATCCAAATCTCTCCTCTATTGCATTTGGGTTAATGATATTTCTACCATAGCCGAAACAAATTACGAAACACCTCGTTATTCCTTCATAGTCTCGATTAACCAACAAGGCACCCTGAACGGATGAGGTTCGTAAACGAGCTTCATTTTGTAGAGTATTATTAAAAAAACTATTAACCCACTTTGGTGGTCTTTGAAATGATGGTTTATAATAAAAGGTGCCAGCTCCAAGTTGCTCAGAAGTGCACCCATCTTTGATAATATCCTCAATAGCAGTATTCGCTTTAATGAGTATAACAGAAATCTTATTAATAGCCATATTATTCCTCTTTATATAGTTCGAAAATGTCGCTATGTGTGTTGCATATTGACTCGTAATTATTTGAAGATACAAGACTGGATATGTTACAGTTGCAGCATAGTTGTATGTCTCTTTCGGAAATGTAGTGTCTATTTATAAACTCATCGGACAACAACTCTTCGAGCGTTGAATATGGGCTATCTTCTACGGAGTGGTTATCGGATAGAAACTCTTTGTAAGATTGTTCGATTGTCGGCTTGGTTTTTTCTTGTATTTCGTTGCAAAATCGTATAATGTCAGAGATTTTATTGTCAATTGATTGCTGTTCCTTGTAATAGATGTTTCCATTAGAATGTGCGACATTATTTCGTTCTCTAATAAGTTTCTTGTATTCTCCTACTCTCTCGTTCAATCCCCAAAACTTAAATATCTGCATTATTTTACTCTCTTGTTCTTTTGAGTAGCCAAACGGCGATTCGGAGCATTGTATGCAATCATCAAAACCCAAAGATATTTTTTCAAAATCATCGGGGTGAATGCTCTTTATCTTCCATATAGTAAAATACACGAATGACATAAAAAGCATATGATAACTCATAAAAGCGAATTGATACTGCTCATTTTGGTAGTTGTTTTCAAATGCTTTCCATAAATATTGAACATACTCAGCCTTCTCTTCGCTTTTGTAACGAAGAGGTAGGTATGTGAATATTTGAAAGGCTTCTTCCATCATTCTACTTTCTGGTCAGTGCACTAATGGCTTCAAACAATAATGAAGCGACATCCGTTGCGCCGATTATACCGTGTCTAGCCATTTGTTGTTGACAAAATTGTATTCCATCATTACATTCTTTGGCAATGTTCAGTTCCTGAGTTGTCGTATATCCGTATATTCTTGCCCTAAAAGTTATTGTGCTTAGAATTTGAGAATATTCAACGACCATATTCTGATATTTTGCAAATTGTGCAGCATTATAAATCAATGATACACCACTAACTGCAATTCTTGCTCGTTCATCGTTTAATGCAGCTACTTTAGCTGCCATAAAACCTATATCTATTAAGTCGTTACTCATAATAATTGATCAATATGAAGAATCTCCATCCCATTTATACATTCTTACCAATCCTTCTTTTTTAGTTTTGAAATTTCTTTTATCATCTTCAATGACACGTTTAAGAAGCCATCCTGAATCTTTAGCTGCACCTGTCACAGCATCTTCCCATTCTTTTCCCAGAACATCTTTATGCTTTTGATATAACGTTAAAAGAGGTGTTCCTTCCCAGTAATAATTATCGCCTCCCATGAGGTCTCGCATAGCAAACCATTCCTTGGGACGATTTTTACACCAACAGTAAACCGCACCTTGTAGAAAATGATAAATTGCATCTCTCTGTGCTTGATTGATGCCTGCAACATTCCTAATTTCTGATTTTTCAATTAAAGCCATATTATTCTATTTCATTTAGTTCATCTACTCTCTCATTTACAACACCTTCAATACAAATGATAGAAATACCTCCTTCGTCAGGGAGTTGGTATTCTGTACATTTGTCATTATTTCGATTAATTATTAAGCTAATAGCGTCACCAGCTTGCCTACTAACATTGTTATAACCTGCTTTACGCCTATTAAAACATGATACTGACGACAAATTCAATAAATCCCAGATCATTTTCGACCAATGATCAAGATATCTTGAGTTGTTTTTTTTATCAAAGGGTCTGCCTGTTTGAAATTCCAACAGTTTGATAATTTGGAGTGCAAGAGAATTGTTAGCAACCAAAATATTATCTGGCATAGCACACCAAAATGTAGTAATACCACATGGAGAGGGAAAACTTCTACCACTGTCATCAATCAATAAATACTGAGCTCCAGGAGTAATACTCTTGGGTTGAATACTCCTAATCCGGCCATTGAGTGCACCTGCTCTCGCATACTCAAATTTTGGCCATTTTGTATACAGCAATAATTGATGATAGTCCGTTTTAGAGACCACTGCTTTATAAATGTTGGTGGCCTTTTTTGCTTGTAATAAGAGTGCATTATATACATCCCCACTGCTTCGAATCTCTTTGTAAATTATTAGCAAATCTCCAATTTCTGGACTTTTTGTACTTAGTTTTGGATCGCAAAACGTTGTCAATGGTTTTTGATGTATAAAACAGCCTCCTACCTTGAATTTTAAGTTTGGTAATGCTTTATTAAGAACAGAGGAAAGTGGTACTGGCAAATGAGTCACCAACGCAGCTATATAATCAGGCTCCTGTTTACTTTTTAGGCCAGATATAGATTGTTCTATAATATGATGTATATTCATATATAGATTTCTTTTTGTCTCCCAATTCATAATTTTATTGTTTTAAATTCAGGTATGTACCTATCTGTTTTTGCCTTCTGGCATATCTTCGAGTAGTTTTCTTGTTGAAATTTCAGCTTCAATCCAGTGAAGACATAAATCTATGAGAGCTTTAAGGTGCGAGACATCTTTATCTTCCCACTTTCGCACATAGTGAGTTTCGTCATTACCAAGCCAAATCGCTCGTTGTGCAACACTTTTGATTTTAGCATCACTTATATTCTCCTTGATGCAGTTACCTAAGAATTTAGCTTTTATACAGTCTTCCTTGTCAGGGTGTAATGAAATCAGATAGTCTTTGATTAGAAATTCAAGAGCCTTTCTGTAGCCAACCCCTGTAATTTGCGATAGTTTCATCTGTTCTGCCGAATATGCTTCGTTATATATCTGTACAAAAGATGGGCTCAGTTTTTCGACTTCATCATTAAATCCCCTTGATTTTAATTTAGCTTGAATAATATCCATAAACTCCTCCTTTCGGATATTGTAAACCCGGGTAAATGCGAATCCACAATCTTTATCCGTGCATTCGCAGAGAATAAAACATTCATTACCATTCTTATATCGAATAGCACTATACATCTCTGGGATATGAATTTTATGACAGTACGGACATTCAATAGAGGTTCTTTCTATATGAATTCCATTATCTGATACATTAACAAATGGGATATACTTTTTCATAATGTCAGTATTATTTTTTAAACAGATTCTAAACAAAAAGTATTTTGCAAAGATATAAATTTTATCTAATTTAATACAATTATTTATATCTCAAAAGACAATTTTTTTTCATTTGAGGTCAATAGTAATTAATCATTAATCTTGAAAATTAAATTAAAAAAAACTGTAAGATTTTTTAAGTCTTACGGTACATGCAGGGTGGGGCGAACCAATCTGCATAGACTTTTGATATGACAGATTGGACGATTGAGGTAAAGTATAAGGAATAAGTGCTAAATAACCTGATAAATCAATTGGCACAAAGCGTACTGCTCTGAAATTGTCCGTATGAGTTATAGTATTTTATTTCTATGGGCTTATCTGGTAATGGCTCATCGATATTCTGTAACTCTATTTTATAAACCTTTACGATGAAAGACTCATCTGGTAGATAGCTGAACACCTCTCGATTGCATATATTTTCATCATAATCGTTATATTCCTGTATCATTAGATTGTTATCAGAATCGTAGATATATTTCTCCAGAACTCTTCCGCACTCATCAAAATCTACACTATACTCAAGATTGCCATCTTCTCTAAAATAATTGGAGAAACTTAAACAACCATTGGGGGCATAACCATGCTCCTCCTTCATATTTCCGTTTGCGTAATAACTGATTTTATTGTCCATCTTTAAAGGTTATTGATTTTGTGATTTTCTATGTGTAGGCAAAATTAGAAAAAAAAGAGAGCTTTTCGCCACCTATAACCTATCTATCTAAAAAAAAATCACGCAAGGATGGAATGTAACACTTCTCTAGGCATTGAAATGTACTGAAGCTGCTTCGGGAGCGGATAAAGCTCGCATAAGGGCATAGTATTAAATATTCTTTACGTGTAAAGTAAGGAGTATTGAGGCTAAATACGGTATAATCACTTTTTATGTTGTTGATAATCAGTTGTTTTAAAGAGCACGTACTCTTGGCTGTTAAGAGTACGTACTTTATGCTCCATTAATATACTAATCATTGCACCATAAAGTACGTACTCATTTACCGCAAGAGATGTATAACTGTAATGAAGAATGAAATATGTAAACAATAACGTGAACTAAATTCACTTCAAAAGGCCTTTTACCCTTAGTTCGTTGACGATAGATTTGGCAAAAGTATCGGCCAGCGTTTTGCTATCGTGTGGATCGTAACTTTTGGTTTGAGCCGAATATACCAATGCGTCTTCATCGTTGGTGGTATACAGATCGGCTTCGAGCACATAGTTCGTATTGGTGCGATAGTATCCCGGCGTGTACATCCTGTCGTAAGATACGATATACCGTCTGTAATAGCGACTATAGCCTACAATGCGGGGCGATGTATAGCTCGACCCCGGTATGTAGTCCTTCTCTTTCTCCTTGTCGATCAGCGAAACGATCATTACCGAGGTGAAGTCGGAGCCTATCAGCTTCTTGCCGATCTGCTCTTCGGACAACCCTTTGAAGCCTTTAGGGCCGAAAAGACTAGTGGCAGTGGCTGCGTTGACGCCTGCTTTTCCGAGCTCGTTGACCATACTTAGTTCAATATTTTCGCGCTCACCACGATTGGGCATGATGCCCAATACCATTACTTTCTTCAGCACACCTTCGGGTGGGGACTCTAAGCTCCAAGACGATAGCACCTCGATACTGTGGCACGATGTAACCAGAATAACCAAAACGAGAAGAGCAGGAAACAGATGTTTGAAATTCTTGATACTTTTCATGGGAGTTTGGTTTAAGTTATTAATACTCTGTTTACTAATTTGTTTTCAGACTGATGTTTACTGAAAAATCAAGAGATTAAACAACCGCTAAATGGCTTTTGTTCAGTTGCTTTAGGGGTAGATACGTTGTTGCAGATCAATTGTCGACGGTTCATTCGCGTATTCACTTTTTTTATTGAAATTTAGTTATCACACGTCCCCTGACAGCATTTTTTTTTATACTTTCGCCCATTGTTTTCAACCCGGATAAATTTTATGACTTCTAAGATAAAAAAAAGACTTACTATTGCGCTCGTTGTATTAGCCTCTGTAGCATCTCTGGCACTGGCGGCTATTGCCGTTGTTATTAATTTTGTTTTTACTCCTGCCAAGCTTACGCCCGTTGTGTTGCGTGCTGCCAATGAGTCGCTCAATGCCGATCTACGCATAAAGAGCGTAGAGCTCACGTTCTTCTCTACCTTCCCGCAGTTCGGACTGAGAGTCGAAGAGGGTACTTTGGTGTCGAAGGTGCTCACGGATTCTGCTTTTTCACGTCAAGACTCTCTGCTATCGTTTGGAGAGTGTGTTATTACTGTTAGTCCGTTGGCCTATCTTACCGACAATAAGATTCTCATTCATAATATGCAGCTCAAAGATGCTTCGGTTTATGCTTATAAGAGCAAAGAGGGGAGAAGTAACTGGGACATCGTAAAGGCCTCGGCCGATACCGCTCAAGTAGCTCCGGCAGATACGGCTTCGTTCAATAGCGCCATCGACATCCGCAATATAGAGCTGATACGTGCCAATCTGACCTTCGACGATCGCGATACCCGTGTATATGCCCGCATGGATAGTATTCACCTGAAACTGAAAGTCTCGTTAAACAAGGAGCGCTCGTCGCTTAAACTGGTGTTCGATAATAAGAATATCCTCTTCTGGCAGCAGGGAGAATTGTTGGTTAACCACGTAGCCACATCGATCAAAACCGATATAGCGGTTGACCACGTGCAACGTAAATGGACCTTTCACGATACAGAACTAAGTGTGAATGGCATTAAGTTTGATGCCGAAGGAACGGTAGTGCGCGATACACTCGCCCAAACACTCGATATGGATGTTCGATACGGACTTCATGCACCCTCGATGGAGACGGTCTTGGGCATGATTCCCCAATCGATTGTTAAGAAGGCTAAGGTAAGTGCCAAGGGTGAGGTGATGGTAGAGGGCACACTTAAGGGTGTGTACGGAAAACAACAGTTTCCGGTAGCCAAATTGGCCATTCAGGTTAAGGATGCCTCGGCAAAATATGCCGATCTACCTTATGGTATAGACAAGCTCACAGCCAACTTTGAGGCTTGTGTAGACTTGATGCGCAACACTCCCTCGTACCTGAATCTCAAAATATTCCACTTCAAGGGTGCGCATACCGATGTGTTGGCCGATGGGCGGGTTGATGATCTGCTAAGCGATCCGCGTATCTCGTTCCATACCCGCTCTTTGGTCGATCTCAATGCACTGGCTCAAACTTTCCCGCTGCAAGAAGGTGTGTCGATCAAGGGTAAGCTCGATGCCGACCTCACACTGAATTGCAAGCTCTCTTCGTTGCGCAATCAGGACATTGGTCGCATACGTATGCTAGGCAAGCTACAGTTAAATGATTTTGTTATTCGTGACGAACAGAAAAGCTTCGATTTCGAGAGCAGTGCTTCGTTTACGTTCAGTGGCGACAAGACTCTCCAAGCCGAGGCAGAGATACGTCGATTGATGCTGAAGAGTCGGGTGCTTTCTTCGACCATCGAGCGTCTCTCGGCCAAGGTAACCTCGACCAATCCTCAAGATACTACCCGGGTGGTATCCATGCAGTGCTCGCTGAATCTTAACAAACTCAAAGCCGGTATGGGCGATTCGCTTGTGCTTTATAGCGGAAAGACCACCGCCACGGTAAGTCTGCAACCCGGCAAGCTAAATCCTGCCAAGCCATTGGTTGGATTGAAATTCCGTACCGATTCGCTTTATGCCCGCATTCGTCAAACCCAAATGGGGATGAATAGGGGCGACTTTGATGTTCATGCCGAAAAGCTGCGCGACTCGGTATGGAATACCACCGGAGACATCGGCTTCGATAAGCTCTACTTTAAAACACCCGAATTCACCCTGCCCGTCATTGTAAAAGATACACGCGTAACACTGGGCAATAAAACCATTTCGCTCAATGGTGCTCAGGTGCAAATCGGTCGTTCAGACCTTACTGCACGTGGCTCCATCTACAACCTCGCAGGCGCTATGATGAAGAATGAAACCTTGCGTGCCAAGCTCGATATTGAATCGAACCTGATCGATTGCACGCAGCTTGTCAACTCTATCGCGCTGCCCGTCGATTCTCTGTCGACACCTATAGATACCGTTTCTTCTTCCTCTTCGGATATGAAACTGTTTGTAGTTCCCCAAAACATCAATTTCGAACTGCAAACCAACATTCGTAAGGTAACGTTTGACAAGATGCTCTTCGAGCAAGTGCACGGTGCCGTCGATATCAAAGACCAGTATATCTATCTCAAAGACCTGAGCATGATTGCCTTGGGCGCACAGATGAAAACCGTAGCCGTGTACAAGGCAAGCAGCCTAAAGCGAGCTTATACCGGTTTCGATTTCCGTATCAAGGGTATCAATATAGGCAACCTGGTCGAATTTATTCCTGCACTCGACTCGATAGTGCCGATGCTGCGCTCGTTTAAAGGAACGGTCAACTTCGATATTGCCGCCGAAACACGGTTAGACTCTACGCTCAATGTGCTCATTCCTACGCTTCGCTCGGCTATCCACCTCAAAGGAGACAGCTTGGTATTGATGGATGGTGAAACGTTTGCCGAAATGTCGAAGATGCTCATGTTTAAGAATAAGAAGGAGAACCTGGTCGACAGTATTTCGGTCAACATCACCGTAGACGACGGCAAAGTGAATATCTATCCATTTCTGATCGAAATAGACCGTTACAAAGCTGCTGTAGGTGGAAAGCAAGGGCTTGATATGAGTTTCGATTATCACGTTTCGATCTTAAAATCGCCATTGCCTTTTAAGGCGGGTATCAATATATCGGGAACACCCGATAAAGTGAAGTTTAAGATTGGTAAAGCGAAGTACAAAGATGCCGTTACACCGGTTAATATTCATAAGATTGACAGCACACGACTGACGATGGAGGGCAAGATCAAGCATCGCTTTCAACGGGTGACGCATTGACATTAAAAGTAAATGGCATGAACGATGGCTAAGGAAGCATCAGTAGTTCTGTGAATGAACTTACTGAAAACAAAAATCCCTGTAACTGATAAAGTTACAGGGATTTTATATGTCGTAATTACGTAGATTACTTGCCCAAAGCTTGTGAAATATCCACAGCTACAGCTACAGTACAACCTACCATTGGGTTGTTACCAATTCCCAAGAATCCCATCATCTCTACGTGAGCAGGAACAGATGAAGAACCAGCGAACTGAGCGTCTGAATGCATACGACCCATAGTGTCTGTCATACCATAAGAAGCAGCGACACTACATCCCTGTAAATTAATAGACTTTGTTGTAATTGTTTGTATTACAGATGTATATTCCAATATTTAAAAGAACGAACCAGATTATTATTTCTGAAATATGAATAAGTAGTCGTGAATAAGTCACAAAAGAATCTATTTACGACCGCTATTTTTTTATTTGTCCTCTCTTATCGTTTTTTGTTGATTCAAGTGTTCCTGCTGCTTCTTTGTATTTTTTAATGATGCAGGTTGTTGTTTCAACATTTTCAGTAAAGGGTCTATAGAACTATTGTTTTTGTAAAAATGTAGACCCACTATCTTACCTGTGCTTCTATGTAGTGAAGGCAAGTAAATGTTTAGCTTACTGCCTTCATTTTATTTTTGTCGTTTGAATGTGCACGCTCCAACATCACCTAAATCTAGTGTTAAGTAATCTCCTTCTAGCTCTAAGATGTAATAAGTCGGAGTGAATCCATTTATGTTTTCAATATTTAACTTTATAGCTTTTGCGTCTTTGTAGTAAATAAAAGTACCATTCTCATTTTCGCGAATTATATTATATTCGTACTTTGTGCCACTCCATGTTTTGTTAGAGTTGAATGTAAAGACTTGCTTAATATCTTTTTCATATGAACCACTGCCATATCCTTTATATTCTCCAACCCAAGTACCATAAAGCAAATTTAAGTCAAGGGTATTATCAGTAAGGTTATTATTATCATCCTTGTTGCAAGATGATAAACCCACACACAAAACAGCCATCATTAGGACTGTAAAATCTTTAAATGTTCTCATAATCTTTCATTTTTAATTGTTAATGTTGAGTTGCTCATAACTACCTTTAAATCATGCTAACTACTATCTTTCTAAACACATCACCAGCCATTAGTCCGCCACTAACGGGTAATTCATTCTTATGAATAACTACAATCACTGTATATTTAGGTGCGTCAGCAGGGAAGTAGCCACAGAATTCTGCCGCATAATTAGCTTTTGAATTTTGTCTGTGTAAGTTTGTACTTCCTGTTTGCCCTGCTGCTTTACAATGTTGAGATTTAGCAGGTTTAGCCAGACCTTCTTCAACGGTTCTGTATAGAGCTTGCTGTATGCTATTTATTGTTTCCTTACTTGCAATCTGTGGATTGATTATTTCTACAGAGTTTTTGTGAAGGAGTGGCTTAATCATTTTTCCATCATTGGCAATAGCATTGTAGAAAGTCAAAGTATGAATAGGTGATGCCTCGTGACTATTTGTTAGCTGGTATTGATAACTGTTGGTCATGCAATTTTTATCGCTCCTATTCGACTTGCACGATTGTTTAATTTCTATTCCTTCAATAGAGTCTGGCTTACAAACAGATATCTTATCCAAGAGTGCATTAAATATTTCATAGGAGAATTCTTTTCCTTTTCCAAACGCCTTCTCTGTAGATAAGATAGTAGAAACTTGTGAGTTTACCATTATTCCTTCTTCTACCGTTATAGCACCATATCCACCACGCTGCCAATTGCCATCTTTGATAGAATCAGAAGAATCGGTAATGTAAATTCCATTGCCTACATCGATAGTGTCCAATAGATTTACTTTTCCAGTTTCCAGTGCCATCATTATTGCCATAGTAGAAAACAGTGTTGTTGCATCCGCTTTGCCAAAATTGTTATTTGGTTGATAGTTGGTACTGTCTTTCCTTTCAAGTCCAACCAATGCTTTTATTTCTCCTGTTTTAGTCTCCATAATAATGACCTGCCCAGATTGACCACCAACTTCTAATAGCTTTTCTTTAAGTATAGAGCTTGCATTGATTTGTAAAGTACTGTCTAAGGTAGATTCTTGTTCTACCTTAGATTTACTTGTTTGGCATGATAATAAGCCAAACATGATTGATAATGTATAGAGTAATTTTCTCATTCGTTTATAATTATTATAAAGCATATTGAATTTCACCATCAAAGAGTATAATATGGTAGAATGTTCCCCTGTATTTCATAATCTTGTCATCACTTATGATGAAGTAAACCTGTTTATTGGTTAAATAATATTTGTGATAGTAAAATGTCACTCCTTTATCTGTTTTCTCAATTTTACCTAAGTATTGGCAATCCCAATATTTACTGCCAGAAGATGTGTTTTCTGCATATATCTTAGTAGGTGTTACTTTTATGTTAATGTTCATAGGATAACAATCTCCTGATTTATCCTCAATGTACTTTACAGTATAGTTTTTATTAGGATTCCCTGCATGGGAAATGCTTACTATTGCACAGAGTACGATAGCAAGGAAAAATTTAAAATGTACCATAATCTTCTGAATTAATTTTAAGATGTAGTCATATTATCACTTGTTGTAATGTCTAGTCTATAATTAGTAACGTTTTTCCCTATCATATTTGGGTTCTCTTTCATGGTTGGAAGAGCATCCTCCCCTAAATATGACTGCAATTCCTATTATAGCAATAATAATGAATGAAATAAGGCACCCCATTGGGTTGTTGCTACCTGAGAGTTTCATTAGTAATCCCATTACTATGATGCAACCGATGATAGCTAATATAATTTGTAATGCAATTGGCATATTTTTTTATTGAATTGTATTATTGTTAAGCTAATTTTACCTATATAAGCAGTCGCGTACTAAACTTTATTCATCTGTTAGTTTTAGTGTAATAAAAAAAGTTACAAGAATCATTCCGCTAATATTTAATAAATTGAATAGAATTGCGCTGCCCATCGAAGGGGGGATTAGGTATCTGCTAATGAGAAATGCAGCAAGAGGAAGAAATGCAAGTTTAGCCCAGCTATCTACGTATTCATCTAAAAAGCATAGAACTAATATAATATATGCTCCTGCAAGGCACGAATAAATGGTCAAATCCATATAACCAATTTCTTCTAATGTTGTGTTATCATTAATGTCCATAATAGAAAAGGTAATATCTTTAATTACCCAACCTAATCCAAAATAAACTGCTAATGCAATTAAAATAGCTATAAATAACTTCATGTTAATTGAGTGTTTTCGCTTCCCATGTTCCTATGGTTAGCATTAATAATTGTAGTATATAAGTGTGAGGAACACAACGGGAGTTGCACACTTCTTTTGATTGAATTTTTTGTAGTCTGGTCTCTATGTCTTTCTGTTCAGTATTACTGCCAACTGTTCCCATAGTTGACGATTAAACATAAAGAAGGCGTGGGAACTATTGAATATTATCTGCTCAGAGGTATCGCCAAATACCCACAACTCAAATAATAAGACAATAGAACTCACGCCAAAGGATATATAGACCACCCTCTTTTGAAGATAGATATATAAACATTGACGTGAGCGTTCTTGCTTATTATTCTTGAGTTGTTCATTCAATTGGCGATTTTCTGAACAAGAATAATATTTAAAACGCTCTTCGTTAACTAATTAAATCCTTCCAGCTCTTAACGCATTAAGTCTCTGGAATTGTTGCAAAGTTAATTAAAAACGTTTATATAGCAAGAACTATATTGTCTAATATATGGTAAGCGTGCTACAAAGGCTGTTTTTGTTAATAAATTTAGGTAGGTGGAAAAATCAGCTCCGCCCCTATAAGAGTAAAAATCTACAAATTTACACCTACATTGAATTATCATCTTTATGTCAGCATACTGTTGGTGATTTGCAAAGGGATTTCTTCGATATCGGTTTTAAGATATTCGGTGATTATTAATCTGATTTATAGATAGATGTGTCATTAGGATAAGGATTAGATGGTTGTTTTTTTCTTCTGAATTTTAGAGTAGAATAAAGCCAGATTGTTGTACGTAAAGATAACTTTACTTTAGATTTATTTTGCCTATGATTAGAAGTTCTAATAGCCATGAGCTTGTACAATCTTCTTCTGTCTTAAATCAGCTAGCTTATGTTATCAGATAGTGTCGTTTTAGAAAGATTATAGACAGAATTCACTCCTTTATTTGGGGAAAGTTATTATATTTGTGCAAATCAAATAATTTTAAATCTTGACGATATGATGTTAAATGAATTAGGGCATAAATTAAAATGGATGTATGAAAAGGCTCCTAAAGGAGAAAAAGTAGCTATGATTCATTTGTTTGGAATTGAATATGCAAATGAAATAAAAAAGTATAGTATAAAAGATATTGTAAATGCTGCTAATATGCCTAAATCATATGGCACAGAAGTTGCAAAAGGAGTTCATTTATCTCGATTTGTATCTATTAAATAGCTGATTATAAAATAATAATGACGAATATTGGGGATGCCCCCAATATTCGTTTAAAATAGAATTAGAAGCTCAAACACTCATAGGCTTGCAGAATTTCTTCCTGTCTTAATCCCAGATATCGTTTAGTTATTGATATGGAACTATGATTGAATAATTCCATCAGTTTGACCAGAGCGAGTTCTGCGCTATCTGCATTTTGATTATAAACCTGTCTGCCAAAAGTCTTTCTAAGCGAATGGCAACTAAAGTTCTTGACCTTTACTTTGTACTTGGTTTTAATTTCTTTCAGCTTAACATTGATTCGTTGTATTGAAAAGGTCGTTCCTTTCTGACTTACTAAGATTGGCGCATTGATTCCAATTGGTTTTATATGCTCGTAGCAATCCTGTATATGCTTTTGCAATGCAGGGTTAATTCTGATGGTGCGTGCCTTTCCTGTCTTATGCTCCGTTACGGTAAACTCTTCTTCTTTGAGAATTTGATTCCATCTAAGAGATAGTATATCTGAAATTCTCAGTCCCCAGAATGAGCCAATGGCAATTAATAAACTCATATTGTAATCTCCGTCTTTCGCCAATTTCCTAACGAGATTTGACATCTCTTCCCATTGCAGAAAATCTGCTGTTGTGCTTGAATATTTGAGTGACATAATGTTCAGTTTTAGTTGTTAAACGACAGAAGTGAACGTTCTTCAGATTTTCAGTTTCAGTCTAAAAGCTAAGCTGTTGATAATCAAAAGTTCGTTCACTTCTCATATTAGTGATTGTTTCTAAATCAGTCCTTCATCTGCAAAGCTGTAATAGCCTTCACTTGTAAGAATGATATGGTCAAGAATTTGAAGTTGCATAATTTTAGCCGCTTGATTGATTTGTGCTGTTATGCTTTTATCATCGCTGCTTGGTCTCAAATTTCCAGAAGGGTGGTTATGTGATAGGATGATTGCAGAAGCATTGTCAAGTATGGCAGCTTGCATAATGATTCGTATATCCACAGGTGTACTATTCAATCCTCCCTCTGAAACTTGTGTTACTCCCAAAACCTTGTTAGCTCTATTGAGCAAAACGATTTTAAAAGATTCTCTATATTCGATGGTATCAGCATCATAGAATTTTTCTTTTAGTAATTGGTAGGTATCGTTTGAACTGTATATGCCCATTCGTTCAGACGCTTTTACCTTTGGTTTGTACGTTAGCTTGACTTCGCTAACTTGATAAGTGGTATTCATAAATATAACTGTTAATTGGTTTACACTACATTTCGCTATATAACTGTACGTGTTATTTAGCATGCTATTTTTACATTCAGCAAGTATATGTGTTTGCCATTATTCAATCATTCAGAATGTATTTATGAGCGGTAAAAGTTGGTTCTAAAATTGGGCGATTGGGGGTGTACCCCCATGTTCTCTTAATTTCTGATTTTACTTTTAATAGGGATGGGGGGATTAATTAGTAGTAGGGTAGGGCGTCTAGCACTCTTATGGTTTAGAGTACTATATCCATTTTGAAATATTAAACTTTAGGCGTTTGTAAAGTCAATTTACGGTAAGGTGGGGGTTATTCGTACTATCTATTAATATATTAATAAAGGGTATAAAAAATCCCCCTCCCTATTATTGGTAGCTTAGAGTTATCTTGGGTAAATCTTTTGCGGTTATTGGATTCCATACCTTACACTGTTTAGCTGTGTCGTTGCTCAATAGTAATTCCTTTGGGATGAGCTCTATCCCTTTAGAGAGATATTTCAATAGTCCAGCCTTGTATAAATCAATATTATAGCTCTCCACGACCTTCTTTCCCATTTTTAATTTCTCAGACAACTCTTTAGCGGTAAGAAGAATTGTACTATCTTCAGCTATTAATAAGAGCTTAATATAGTATCCTTTTACCTTTATTTCTAAATCCAATTTTGTGAAAATATGGGATATAGTTATAAAATTTGGATGCTCTATTGGAGGGATGCAGTAAAGACTTCTCATTGTAAACTCATATATAGGGTGATTGATTGGTACTGGGTATTTTTTTCTAACCAGCACAGCTTCTATGTCTTTATTGAAATTCTTTAGTGCGCTTTCATTTTCTCCTGTTCGTTTGGCTAAATCCTTTACTCTCCATCTGACCTTATAATAGTCATTTCTATATAAGGATAGGCAGAAGAACCTGTATAGGTTAGGTGGATTAAGTTTGTCCACGATGGATTTATTAATGGTAGCGTAATCTTGTCTACTTGTACTTTGTAATAGTCTTTGGTCTATCTTCATATTCATTAGTAGCTGATTGAATATTGTTAGTGAATAGCAAATCTTTCTTCTCACGTTCCATTTTATAATAGTGAGCCGTACCAAAATATAGCTTGGCATCTTTTCTATTATTGAACCTTTTTCCTGTTGGCAGGTGAGTTATCATATATGATTAAATATTAGTTGATTAATAAGCCAATCTCTGTAATGCGATATAATAAGTGGTAACTTTCCCATTTCTCTTTCTTCTTGTCTTTAGATAGTTGTTAAGGCTTGCCCATAATCCAATATGGACTTTGTTGTCTTTTACTCCTTGCTTGATAGCTTTAATTCTGATTTGTTCATAAGTAAATTCCTGCATAATAATGTTTAGAATAGTGTGTCGTTTGCTAATCTGGGTAGTGGATTTATCTGTTTGAGGTACTATAAAGGTAGCCATTTTATGGGAGGTGACCTAATGATAGAACCACTATTGCGGGAATTGAACTATATGCTGTTCTGAATATCTAAGAATCTAAAAAAGAGTAAACCAACCTGTCACATTGGTTTTCTCTGTGGTTGAAGTTAGCTATTTAGAGTGCTATTAAGCATCACTTGGAAATCGTCATCTTCCTTTATCTGTTTTAGCTTCTCCTCGTTTAGGTCTAAGCTTTTTAAGTTATCCAATGCTTTGAATGCTTGCTCCTCGCCATGTACCTTTGCATAGCTGTTAAAGCCTTTAATGAAATAGCGTTTGGTGAGATATGGCATGCTGATATTGGCGGCTTTACATAAAGTTATAAAGTTGTCACCTCTCTTGATATCAACTATGGTATCTTTGGGTAATTTGTATTCTTCTCCTTTTAAAACCTTGGCAAGTACTTTCTCAGAAATGCTCTTTCTGGTATAAATCAGACCTGCTGTCGTTGGGTTAAATCCTTCCTTGATTAGATTTGCCATGCTCTTAAAGAGTTCTTCATCAGAAGTTAGGGCTGCTACACTTACTCTATCTTCCTTGCTCCAATTTCCTACAGTATTAATATTTACCAGATATTCCCCTACATTAGTAATATCCTTGATAAAAACATTAGGGATAACCATGTTGCCACGAACGGAATTGAGTTTGGCAAATGCTGTGCTTTTGTGTTGACCGTCTAAGATAACGAAGTAGCCTTCTGCCTCTTCTTCTGTTAGTGCTCTACCGTTTACATCTGTTACAGTATAGCCTGCCTTTGTCAGCTCTTTGGCTTCTACCACAATGATAGGATACGCTTCTTCATATTTACCATTATCAATAATGGCAATGAATTTGTCCACCTTCTTGGTGTTAACTGTTCTGTTGTTCTCTACAAAGGCAATCTTTTTGGAGACCTTCTCCCCTGTATTAGATAATTGGAATGTAATAGGTTCGTCTTTAAGGGTGAGAGCAGGGGCTTCCTCTTTACTATCCTTCTCTGCTATAGCTTGCTCTAACTTTTTCACAATCTGCTCTTGGGCGTGTAGAACAGTTTTATCTTGCTTCCTGTTCATCATGTTATTTAAATCCTTCTCTGCCTTAGCGAGTTGTTGCTTCAAGCTTATAGTTCGTGCAGCACCTTTAGAATTAGCATTAGTTACTCCATTACCGTTCACTGTTGCAGTCTTTCCTGCTGTCTTAGTGTTTGTTCCCATAATGTATAATATTTGATGGGTGATTTACTTGTACCCCTTTTTCTGCAAGGGGATTTGCAGGTAATCTGTCTAAAGGTGCGCACCGTTTGTTTCTGATTACGCTGCAAATGTATGGTAAATATGACAGCGAAATTAGCGTAACTTTTGAATGGAGGTTTTTACGCTACTGATTGTTAGTTGGTTATGTTTAAAAAAGAACCAATTTTAAAATCTTTGAAATCTCTCATTAGTTTGTCGAATGTGGCATTATTCTCTTTTGTGCAGACTACTAGGGGGTCACCATTGAGTAATTTGCAGTAGTGCAGAACGCATAAACAGAAATTCCTTTCGTTTTGAGTATATTTCACCTCTGGTGATTTTTCTATATGATAAGGTATATTATCCAATAGAGTTTTAAGCAGTGAATATTGGATAATTCTTTGTTGCTTTTTATTCTGCTCTCGCTCTAAAAGGTATTGAGATTTAGTATTGGCATGGCAGTACTCACCTAAAAGCGATTTTATGAATAATTGATTATGAAATTCAATGCTTTTACTTCCTACTTTAATTGTCATTGAAATCTTTTCTTCTGAAGAGCATTTTGATATTATTGATAGCACATTAGAAATTTTTTCCCCGCAGGTTACAACCATATCTTTGCAATCCTCTTTTATAAGGTCATAGAGAAACACTATAAATTCAAATGTGGGTTGTGCTTCTAATCCTAATGCTGTTATGGCTTCCTGTAAAAGAGTAAAATTATAAAATTTATCTTCTGTAAGTCCCAATTCTTCAAGAGTGCTATCACGATTCAAAAAACAACTGTAAGGTGCATTTCGTATTTGAAAGTTTCCATCAAAAAGAACTGGGTTTTCAATGCAGTATTTTTTAATGTATTTCAAATTACTTAATATCAACTCACTCTCTGCTGTGTCGTATTTATCGCTTAATTTACTTATGAAAGTCTTATCTGCATTCTCTTCTGCAATAAGTAAGTCTTCTTTTATTTCTGCTCTATCTTTTTCGCTAAGAGATTTTAAATTAAAAATTTCTTCCTCCTCAATAGGATTACTAAGATATTTCAATGTCCTTAATTCGCTCTCCGTAAACATAAGTGTTTTTATTTAGTTTGCTTGCAAGTTAAAAAAATAAACCTCACCTGCATTACTGCAAGTGAGGTAATTTAAAAAAATGGAGCTATTTTAATAATCTGCTTCTCCTGTAAATGTATCCATCAACTTATCCATCTGTTCACCTATGCACTTATCTATTAGCTTGGCATAGTGGGTAGTCATTCTGGTATTGGTGTGACCTAACATTTTGGAGACTACTTCCAGTGAGATATTATTGGCGAGCGTGACCGTACTTGCAAACGTGTGCCTACTTGTATGGAACGTGATTCGCTTGTTGATTCCACAGAGGATAGCTATGTCTTTCAGATATTTATTAACGTCTGCTGGGTCTTGGATTGGTAGCAGCTTGTCACCGCCTTTGTACTTATCTAATATAAGTTTGGCGATAGGAAGCAGGGGTATTCTGGATAGAACATCTGTTTTAACTCTACGCTTCTTAATCCAGATTCTACCTGCACCATCTTTCTCAAAGTGTTCTGCTGTTAGGGTTTTGATGTCAATGTAACTAAGACCAGTGAAGCACCCAAACAAAAACATATCCTTAGCTTTTTCAAAGCGTGGGATAGGAGTGTCGAAGTTGATAACCTTTCTTAGTTCTTCTTCGTCTAAGAAGTCAATCTCCACAGGTTCACGTTCTATCTTATAAGGTAGGAATGGATTGAACGTCATATAGGAGTTGGCAACTGCTATGTTTACTATCTGCTTTAAGAACTTCAAATGTTTGGTAGCAGAGTTCTGTGCCATCTTCTTCTCACTTAGTAAGAAAGCATGAAAGCCTTGAATGAAACCAATATTTAACTCTCGCAGGTATAAATCTTCTCTTTGATATTTCTGCTTGATATATTCTGTTAATAATCTGGCAGTATATTCAAACACCCAATAAGTAGCAGGGGCAAGATTCTTGCCTACCATCGCTTTACGTTCTTTGTTGTGGTCTGCAAGGACTTCCAGCAGAGATTTCTCCTTTAAGATTTCAACTTTATCAAAATAGGCGTCACGCAATAATTCAGCAGTGATGATAAAACCCTTATCCAGCAATTCAGCCTCTTTCTGATATAATTTAGCTTTTAGGGCAGTTAAGAAATTGTTTAGACATTTAGATTCGTCATCTTTTCCTTTTACTTGCTGTTTTACTTTATCCCAATTCGATGCTTTTACTTTTTTTCCTGTTGAAAAGGCACATCTCTCACCATTAACTGTTAGAACGACTTCTATTGAAGCAGTCCCATCTCTTTTAACTCTGCTGTCTCTTATAAAAAAGAGAATAGCGAATGAACTTCTTACCATTGTTTAATCATTTAAAATTAGACATTTGGAAGTTCTTTAAATATGGTATATCTGTCTGTAATATAGGTGGTTGTCGTTGATTCTGTGTGCAGTTTCTCAAAAACGCTAAATTGCACACAAATTGCACACAAACTATTACTATTTTAGCCTACTTTTACCCTAAAATCAACTCTTATTTGTACAGCCTATCTACAACTAAAACAGCCAATCTCTTGCCGTAAATTCAGTCAATCATTTGCCATATTCTTGATTGATTTAGAAAGGTAGGAGGGGGAAGCATCAGTAGTTCTGTGAATGAATCTGCTGAAAACAAAAATCCCTGTAACTGATAAAGTTACAGGGATTTTATATGTAGTAATTACGTAGATTACTTGCCCAAAGCTTGTGAAATATCCACAGCTACAGCTACAGTACAACCTACCATTGGGTTGTTACCAATTCCTAAGAATCCCATCATCTCTACGTGAGCAGGAACAGATGAAGAACCAGCGAACTGAGCGTCTGAGTGCATACGACCCATAGTGTCTGTCATACCATAAGAAGCAGGACCGGCAGCCATGTTATCAGGGTGAAGCGTACGACCTGTACCACCACCTGATGCTACAGAGAAATATGGCTTACCAGCCAATCCGCGCTCTTTCTTATAAGTACCTGCAACGGGGTGCTGGAAACGAGTAGGGTTAGTAGAGTTACCGGTGATCGATACATCTACACCTTCTTTCCACATGATTGCTACACCTTCGCGAACATCATCGGCACCATAGCATTTTACTTTAGCACGATCGCCGTCAGAGTAAGCAATTTCGCGTACTACCTTCAATTCTGAAGTATAGTAATCGAACTCAGTCTGAACATAAGTAAAGCCATTGATACGTGAAATGATCTGAGCAGCGTCTTTTCCAAGACCGTTCAAGATACAACGCAAAGGCTCTTTACGTACTTTATCTGCTTTTGCAGCAATTTTGATAGCTCCTTCGGCAGCAGCGAATGATTCGTGACCAGCCAAGAAAGCGAAACATTTAGTCTCTTCGCGAAGCAACATAGCAGCCAGGTTACCATGACCGATACCAACCTTACGGTCGTCGGCTACCGAACCCGGAATACAGAATGCCTGCAAACCCAAACCGATAGCTTCGGCAGCTTCGGCAGCGTTCTTACAACCTTTCTTGATAGCGATGGCAGCACCTACAACGTAAGCCCACTTTGCGTTCTCAAAACAGATAGGTTGAGTTTCTTCACATGTTTTATAAGGATCGATGCCTACTGCTTCGCAGATAGCATTTGCTTCTTCGATGTCTTTGATGCCGTTAGCGTTCAACGTATCGATGATACCTTTGATACGACGGTCTTGACTTTCAAATTTTACTTCTCTAATCATAATTCTATTTCCTCCTTATATTATTCGTGACGTGGATCAATGTGTTTAACTGCTCCCTGTTCTGCTGTTACGCGACCGTATGTGCCGGTTACTTTCTTCAAAGCTTCGTTTGCATCGGTACCTTTTTTGATTTCGTCCATGAACTTACCCATGTGAACGAACTCATATCCGCAGATCTCATCGTTCTTATCCAAGAAGATGTTTTTGATGTAACCTTCGGCCATTTCAAGGTAACGAGGACCCTTAGCCAATGTACCGTACATTGTACCTACTTGGCTACGCAGACCTTTACCTAAGTCTTCAAGACCTGCACCAACGATCAAACCGCCTTCTGAGAAAGCCGATTGAGTACGTCCGTAAACGATCTGCAAGAAAAGCTCACGCATAGCTGTATTGATAGCATCGCAAACTAAGTCGGTGTTCAAAGCCTCAAGGATAGTCTTGCCCGGAAGGATCTCGGCAGCCATAGCAGCAGAGTGAGTCATACCCGAGCAACCGATTGTTTCGATCAATGCCTCTTGGATGATTCCTTCTTTAACGTTCAACGTCAGCTTACAAGCACCTTGTTGAGGAGCACACCAACCAACACCGTGTGTTAAACCTGAAATATCAACGATTTCTTTTGATTTTACCCATTTGCCTTCTTCGGGTATGGGAGCCGATCCGTGGTTAGGACCCTTCTTTACAACACACATGTGTTCCACTTCGTGTGAATAAGTCATAATTAGCTCTTTTTATTAGTGATATAATTAAAAAATATGTAGTCGTGATTTTTAAATCGAACGCAAAGTTACTCCTTTTATTCATTTGTGCAAATCGGCTCTTATTACTTTTTTGTGAAAAAAGGAAAATACAACTTGAGAATTCTACCGTTTGTAATGTGTGGATAGCATTTATTGTTTTTCTTCTCTTTAATGAAACCTTACGGACGGTGTAATTGTTTCTTCTGCAAAAATAAAGTATTATGGAACTTAATCAGGTAGATGTGCATTTCTTAATTGTAGCAATTTGTGTGATAACTTCGGCATTGGTTTTTTATACTATCGGCGTTTGGGGCGAACGACTTCAAAAGAAGTTAAAGTTCTGGCATCTGGTGTTTTTCTTGCTTGGCCTACTCTCCGATACGGTGGGTACAGCCCTGATGGAGCATATCGCTCAGATAACTCATTTGCACGATGAAATACATACCGTGACCGGTGTTATTGCTATTTTATTGATGTTTGTTCATGCGCTATGGGCTATCTGGACGTATGCCAAAGGGTCCGAAAAAGCCAAAGCACATTTCAATCGGTTCAGTATCGTGGTGTGGTGTATCTGGCTCATACCTTATTTTATAGGAGTGTATATGGGTATGTCACTGAATCACTAAATCTGGTTGCTTTTTGGAGCAGTTTTAACTTCTATCATGAAGATTAGAGGGGCAATTGACGCAATTCAGAAATAAAGTTAGTACATTTGCACCATTAACAGTACTGAATATATGATAGAAGTGAAAGATTCTGCCCTGCAAGCAGCAGCCGGCGAAGGTATGGATGAATTCATCCAGGTATTTACCGACAAATATAAAGAGGTGATAGGCGATGAGCTTACTGCCGAAACCATGGCTCTCCTTAGCGGTGAGCAGCATTCCTTATTGGCTTATCAGCTATTTCGCGACGAAATAATGGTAGGTGGATTCTGTCAACTCATTCAAAACGGTTATGGCGGCTACATCTTTGACAATCCTTTTGCTAAGGTAATGCGTCTTTGGGGAGCCGAAGAGTTTTCGAAGCTGGTCTATAAAGCAAAGAAGATTTATGATGCTAACCGTGTCGACTTAGAGCGCGAACGCACCGAAGAGGAGTTCATGGCCATGTACGAACCTTACGAAGCTTTTGATGATTTGGAAGAGGAATATTTCCAGATGGAAGAGAAAGTAACAGCCACCATCGCAGCTTATGTGGATGATCATTTAGAACTATTTGCGAAAATAATTAAATAAGTGCACTGTGACTAAAGGAGTATTCTTTTTAAGTGGATGTTTTTTAGCTATATTTTTGTTAGTCACTTCTTGCCATAAGGATATGATAAATCATCCTTTGCTTGCTCGTGCAGATTCTTTGATGCTTCAATACCCAGATAGTGCATTGACTGTTTTGCGTGGAATTCGAATTGACGAACTCAGTACTGTTGATTGTTTGGCAAAATATGCTTTACTTTTAACTCAAGCGGAAGATAAAAACTATATCTTACATTCTGACGATTCATTAATACATTCCGCTGTTAAATACTACGATTCCATCGGAGATCTTTCTTTAAGGGCAAAGTCTCATTATTATTGGGGAAGAGTATTCCAAGATAAAAAAGATCATTTAGCGGCTGCTCGCGAATTTATAATTGCTGTTCCTTTGGCAAAGAGACTTGATGATGCTGATTTGATGAGTCTGCTGTATAGTAATTTAGGATATGAGTATTATTTACGCGGATTATATCTAAAAGCTGATTCATTATATGCGTTAGCCGAAAAATTGGCTATACAGATGGGGTACTCGTCTCGCTTAGCAGTAGCACTTGCTAAACGTGGTGATATTAATTTATCTATTGGTACGAATGAGTCTCGTGCTAAGGCACAGCGATATTTAGAGGAGGCTTTGATTATTGCCGCCAAAACAGATAATAAGTGGATTGAAAGTTCTGTATTGAATTCTTTAAGCATTCTCTATGAAGCAATAGGAGAAACGTCTAAGGCAATGTCTCTTGCTCAGAGGGGAGCAACTTTATTGGCTGATAAACAATACGCGCTTAGCGGTTTTCATTTATTAAAAGGTAGTCTATTTTATAGTGAGCATAACTATGATTCTGCAAGATATTATTTAAACCAAAGCCTTTCTACTGATAATTATTACACTAAGGCTGGTGCATATATGTACTTGTCTTACATTGCTGAAAATCAAAAGCTTTTGGATGAAGCTATATATTTTAAAAATTGTTATATTGTTTGCGCTGATTCTATACAACAACGGAGATGTGTAGATGATGTTGTTATTCTAGAGAAAAATAATCAGATACAATATTATGCTCATTTATTGCAGAAATATCTACATCGATATAAGATCAGCTTATTCGTTTTATTTATAGGTATTATAGCTTTAACTATTTTATATGTTGCAATTTATCGTAAATCTCGCAATAGTGCTGATGTAAATATTAATAAGGAAAAGATACGGTTGATAAAGCTGAAAGATAGCCTGAACTTATTGCATGCTGATTTACAGAATAAGGAACTTGAAATAACAGAGCTACAAAAACTACTTTCTGAAACAGAAGAAGATAAGGGGCGGATTTATAGTTTATCAGTTCAGATAGCTAATTTGCGTACTCAAAGAAATTCTTCATTTATTCGATTGATGAATAATTCTAAATCTTATTCTATTTTGTTGATGTTTATTCAACAAAAAAAAACTACTTTTTACGCCAAGGACGAATTTAAAGATAATGATTGGAAAAGTTTAATCGCAGATATCAATTATTATTCGAATGGTTTTACAGAACGTTTAGAGTCAAAATATATATTGTTGAATAAGAATGATATAAGATTTTGCTGTTTATGTAAGATTAGATTAAGCTACTCTGACATGGCAATAGTTATGGGGCGTACTCTGGACGCTATGTATAAAAAGAAAAGTTCGATTTTGCATAAAATGAATTTGCATTCTTCTCAGTACCTATTAGGTGATATTCTGGATAATATTTGATATTACTTTCCTCTCTATTTTGTTTTTTTTCTAATAGTTACTTGTTTTATTTTTTTGTATTTATCCTATAGTCAATGATTTACTATTATTCTTTTGACTGCTTTTTAACATAAAACTCTTGTCGAATTATAATATATTATATTGAATGTTCACTACCTTTACTTCGTCAATTTGTATATGTTTGATAACCTAATAAAATAGATGAAGTTTATGAAAATGTCTTTAATTGTCTTTATTTTTTTTATTCTGTTCTTGAGCGAATTGCAAGCCTTTGAGCCTATTATGGAAAATGAGATACCGATAAAGGGGAAGCAAGAAGGTGTAGAGGCAGGGAGTATAGCACGTGATGCTGCTAATGTAATGTTCAGTGCGTCTTTGTTTAGTAACACTCTTGTTATCGATTTTGATGTAATCATTGAAAGTACAATAGTAAGAGTGATAGATATGAGCAATGGTAAATTGATTTATTCGGACTTTTATGTTAACGTCAAATCATTGTCATTTCCTATTAATCAAATTGGTGATTTTCGGATAGAGGTGCAAACTAATGGTGGAGATTTTGAAGGCTTTTTCCCCATTTTATATATATAACGTGCACATTATTATTTATTTAAGCTGTAATTATTATGAAAAAGAAATTATTTTTATTAGTGAGCTTTTTATTGATTTTGTTTGCTTGTGAGAACACAGACGCTGTTTGGGATCATCCTATAAATGAACCAGTGAGTAATTCTATGGTTGCTAGAAGTTCTAGTTATGATCTTATTGGACAATTAAATGGAATTCCTGTTAATTTGAAACAGGTTTCTAGTGGGAAGCTTTTGAGTGTTTACAGTAGTGGGAATAGTGTTGTTTTAAGCGACTCTGATGATGGTAGTATGCGGCAGAGGTGGTACATTAATATGAAATCTAATGCTGTTATGGACCCCTATTTGATTACTTTAGTAGGGGGGAATGATGAGTTTAATGGTGGATTTCTTGGTAGAGTAAATAAGGTAGTTTCTGAGCCTTATCCTATCCTTTTTTCGAAAAGTCAGTCTTCTTTTTTTAATGGTGTAAGTTTGTCAATGATACCTAACACTTCGCACTACTCTATATCTACTGTGCGGTTGAGTGATTCTGTTTTTCCGCCAATTTTTCCAGAGTATGACTATTTACAATCAAAAAACAATGATAATTATGCTTTAATTCTTGGAAATAGGATTAATGATGGTAGAGCATATTGGGAAATCATACCAGCCGAAGAATTTAAAATTGTAGGTATAAGATACGAGACTAGTGTTAATAGTCAATTTTCTGTATCTCCTAAGCTGATAGTTATTAAAAAATTAATTAACAATACGGAATTTGAAGCAACAAGAACTGTAGGATTCGAAGAGACTTTATCTACTACATCTAGTTTTACAGAAACAGAAGGTGTTCGAGTTTCTGTTTCTGTAAGTGCTTCGATGAATATTGGTATTCCGTCTTTTGGAGGAGGGTCAATTGATACTAGTAATACAACAGAAAACAGTTGGTCATATCAGGCTGGTAATTCAGAGACGAAAACAGAAAAAATTAGTGAGACTGTAACACAAGTTTTGCCTCCTTATACTACGCTTACAGCCAAACTTATGGCTTATGAATATAAAGCAACTGTAACATATATTGCGGAAATGGTTGGTTTGACAACAGGCAAAAAAATATATCTGAAAGGGGCATGGAGTGGAGTTTCTGTTAAGGAATCTCAAATAGTTTTGGAGAATGATGGAACATTGGTTCGGAGAATAATTGTTGTACCCAAAAGTGTAAACTAATCTTTGATTATTATGACCTGTAAGCTCTAAACGGATCAAATTCCTAGAGTTTACAGGTTTTTTATATAATACAAGGCACTGCTGTATCACTATTAAAACTTCAAATAGCTCTTTGATATATTTAAAGTTTAGTCAGTTAGATGTTTTTTAGCAATATAGATTCTAACTCATAGCTTTACACCAGATTAGTCTGATGGCATTTGCTCCAAGTAAAATATGTTTTCGCTCCGTTGGCTTCGGTTCGATCGAAGTAAGCTCAACCGTATTGTGGTTAGGTATGACGGTGGCTAATATTATGAAGTGTTACACATGTTGTTCCAATTAATTAGTAATATGGATAGTCATTGGGATTTCTACATAGAAAAGAGGGAGGGTGTCTGATATATTTATTGCAATGATGATTTTATACTGAATAACTCTTCCGATTTCCACTTCTGCTTGATAGATGACTTCATTCTAGTCGCGATTCTCAGATTTTTCTGTATGCCTTTATCGCAAATTCGTTCAAAAGCCATCTTTACGGAGAAATAATACTGCGCCATTATTTGTTAAAAAATAAATAATGGCGCAGTATTACTCAAGTATTCACGTTTACCTATTATAATTATAAATTAGATTTTATATCTTTGCAAACTCTAAAAAAGAAAAGACTTATGAAACATGTGAACTTTTTGATGGTAGCCTTAATGATAATAATGGGCACGACAGTTACTTCTTGTATGAACGGAGAAGAAAATACAATTGTTCAAGGAATGGAACCTATGCGAGTGAAATCTGGCTATATGGGTATGTCAAACTCATTCATATCAGGAGGAATTGAAGTTGTACCAACTAATTCTACTTTGATCGATTTACCTTCTGAAACAAAGATTGCTTTGGTCGGCTATAAATATGATAGAGCATTACAAGAAATAACACCGAATACTAAAAAACTAAATGTAGAGCTGTTAGGTAAACCTCAATCTATTGATGCACCGTTGAATATATGTCCGGCTAAAGATGATGTTCAAGATGTCAAATCGACCCATGCTATTGCTACTTTATCTGTTGTTAGCGGCTATTCTGCCATCGAACCTTATGTGCTTCCGGTATTGAAAGGAATGATCTATGACGGTGCTAAGGCCGAATATTATTTAATATCTCCTGTTGGTTATAAAATAAAAGATTCTCAGAAAGAAGATGAACTAAAGGCCGAATTGAAAAAACATTCTTTTACAATGATTCATTATTTAGATGAAGTTGAATCAGGTGAAACCTCAATGGTTGTTTATCTACGCCATGTAATAAGTGGAGATGATACTACAGGTGATAAAGTTGAAAGAACAATGAATTATGCCGAATATAAAGCGTTTGATTTGACAACTGCAATTGTTGAGTTCAAAAAGAAAAGTGGTGTGAACCCGACTAAGGTCATTGTTAAAGCAATGGAAAATACATCTTCTGACGATTTGAAGGGAGCGAATGAGAAGTCATACGAAAAAAGTATTAAAATAGAAGAATAATTGAATTACAAAGAACTATTTAAGATAACTATGTTACTGATTTCCTCTCCGGCCAAGGCCTGGGAGGAAATTCGTTTGGAAGAGGATAGGCGCAAAGTATTCGTTACTTTTGTCTATCCTATGATAGGTTTAGGCGGTTTGGCCGTCTTTATCGGTTCGTTAGTAACTTACGGATGGAGTGGTCCGCAAAGCTTTCAGATAGCTATGACTCGGTGTTGTGCTGTAGCAGTCGCTCTTTTTGGAGGATATTTTTTGGCAGCTTATGCCATTAATGAGATGCGGGTCAAGATGCTTGGCATGCGAAGTGATATTCATTTGGCTCAACAGTTTGCCGGCTATGCCATGGTGGTTGGGTTTGTACTCCAAATCATTATCGGACTATTGCCCGACTTCCGGATCATCGGTTGGTTGTTGCAGTTCTATACCGTGTATGTGGTGTGGGAGGGTGCAGCTATTTTAATGCAGGTCGAAGATAATAAACGCCTTCGCTTCACCATTCTGACTTCTATTTTGTTAATAGTATGTCCGGCGGTTATTCAGTTTGTTTTCGACAAGCTAACAACAATATTAAATTAAGATACAAATGAAACTGGCTCCTGTAAATATAAAGAATAAACGTGCTACGTTCGACTATGAGTTGCTCGATACCTATACGGCAGGTATTGTGCTCACAGGAACGGAGATTAAGTCGATACGTCTGGGAAAAGCCAGTCTGGTCGATACGTTTTGCTACTTTGCTAAAGGCGAATTGTGGGTGAAGAATATGCACATTGCAGAATATTTCTATGGCTCGTACAACAACCATGCCGCCCGTAGAGACCGAAAACTCTTGCTGAGCAAAAAGGAGCTGAAGAAACTGGAACGTGGAACCAAAGAGACGGGCTTCACCATGGTTCCTGTACGCATGTTTATTAATGAAAAAGGATTAGCCAAGCTGGTCATTGCCTTGGCAAAAGGTAAAAAGCAATACGATAAGCGCGAATCATTGAAAGAAAAAGATGATCGTCGCGACATGGATCGGATGTTTAAGCGATAATAACGTGCCGACAAGGCAATGTGCTAATGTGCCAATCAAAATGTGCCAATGAAAGAATCACCTACCTTCGCAGCACGTATCTGGAAATGTACTCGAGAGGCTTTGCCTAAATCGGGCAGAACATCGCTGTGGTTACTCAAAATCATTCTTCCTGTTTCACTGCTCGTTCGACTACTCGATTATTATGGTGCCATTGCCTGGCTGGCGGACTATATGCATCCGCTATTCAACCTGATTGGTCTGCCCGGTGCGTTGGCTATCGTGTTTATCACTAGTGTTTTTCTTCCTCTTTATGCTTCGATTGCGGTGATGACCTCGCTTGCTATGACCATTCGCGAAGCTACCATTCTTACTCTTATGTGTTTGGTGGCACACAACCTGTTGGTTGAGTGTGCCATTACCAAGAAAACAGGATCATCCTTCTGGGGCATGGTGCTGCTTCGTATAGGCATGGCATTTGCCGTAGCCGTTTTTCTGAATGCCTTGCTACCCGTCGATAATACTCCGTTCGAGTTATTAATGCAACCCGAACAGTTTGCATCGCTTGGCGAAGTATTTAAAGCTTGGTTTCAATCATCGATGGTGCTGATTGTGACTATTGTGCTGATCGTTACGGCACTGATGATTTTACAGCGTGCCCTATCCGAATTCAACCTGATTGATTTAATCTCCCGCCCGCTTCGTCCGTTGATGCGTATCTTCGGACTGCCCGATAATTCTCCTTTTCTATGGATTGTTGGCAACGTAGTGGGGCTTGCCTATGGTGGAGCGGTGATGATCGATCTGGTCGAAGAGGGAAAACTCTCGCTCAAAGATTCGAATACGGTGAACTATCACCTCTCTATCTCGCACTCATTGCTCGAAGATACCATACTCTTTGTTGCGTTAGGCATTAACTGGTTTGTTATTATCGGCACCCGCCTGCTCTTTGCTATAATCGTAGTGTGGGGACGTCGTTTTATTATATATCTTGGCAGACATCACAACAATGAAAAAAAACATTCAACAATTAGTACTTGAACGCATCTTGATACTGGATGGTGCCATGGGTACCATGATTCAACAGTATAACCTCCAAGAGGAGGATTTCCGTGGCGAACGCTTCGCACATACTTCGGGTTTACTTAAGGGAAATAATGATTTGCTCTGTCTCACACGCCCCGATGTGATTCAGGAGATCCATCGTAAATACCTCGAAGCAGGAGCCGATATCATTGAGACAAATACCTTCAGTGCTACTACCATTTCGATGGCCGACTATCAGGTCGAAGCATCCGTCGATGATATCAACCGGGCGGCCGTGCGACTGGCACGCGAAGTAGCCGATGAATATACAGCCCAAAACCCCGATAAACCTCGCTTTGTAGCAGGTGCCGTAGGCCCTACCAATAAAACCTGTTCGATGAGCCCCGATGTGAACAATCCGGCCTATCGCGCGGTAAGCTATGACGAGCTGGCTGCTGCCTATCAGCAACAGATGGAGGTGCTCCTCGAAGAGGGAGTAGACACCCTTCTCATCGAAACCATCTTCGACTCGTTGAATGCTAAAGCAGCCATTTATGCTGCCGAACAGGCCATGAAGCGTACAGGAGTCGAAGTACCTTTGATGCTTTCGGTTACCGTATCGGATATAGGCGGACGTACACTTTCGGGGCAAACGCTCGATGCATTCCTCGCATCTGTGCAGCATGCACCGATCTTTTCTATCGGATTGAACTGTTCGTTTGGTGCGCGTCAGTTGAAGCCTTTCCTCCAACAACTGGCTGCTCGTGCACCTTATTATATAAGTGCCTACCCCAATGCCGGTTTGCCCAACAGTCTGGGGCAGTATGACCAGAGTCCCGAAGACATGGAGCAGGAGATGGCCGAATACATCGACGAAGGCTTAGTCAATATCATGGGTGGATGTTGTGGCACGACAGATGCCTATATAGCCCGCTATGCCGCACTTGTAGCCGGCGTACCTCCTCATCGGCCGGCTGCCAAACCTGACTGCATGTGGTTGTCGGGATTGGAGTTGCTCGAAGTGAAACCTGAGATTAATTTCGTGAACATAGGCGAGCGTTGCAACGTGGCGGGTTCGCGTAAGTTTCTTCGATTGGTCAACGAAAAGAAATACGATGAAGCCCTTTCTATTGCCCGCGCGCAAGTAGAAGACGGTGCGTTGATCATCGATGTGAATATGGACGACGGACTACTCGATGCCCGCGAGGAGATGACTACCTTCCTCAACTTGATTGCTTCCGAACCCGAGATTGCCCGGGTACCGGTGATGATCGACTCCTCTAAATGGGAGGTGATCGAAGCCGGATTGAAATGCCTGCAAGGAAAGTCCATCGTCAACTCCATCTCGCTCAAGGAGGGCGAGGAGAGTTTTCTGGCACATGCCCGCAGTGTGAAGCAGTATGGCGCCGCAGTCGTGGTGATGGCTTTCGACGAACAAGGGCAGGCCGATACTGCCGCCCGTAAGATCGAAGTATGCGAACGTGCCTATCGTCTGTTGGTCGACCGGGTAGGCTTCAATCCTCACGATATTATATTCGACCCCAATGTGCTGGCCGTAGCCACCGGTATCGAAGAGCACAACAATTACGCAGTCGACTTTATCAACGCAACGGCATGGATTCGTAAAAACCTTCCCGGTGCACACGTTAGCGGTGGGGTAAGTAATCTTTCGTTCTCCTTCCGCGGCAATAACTTCATTCGCGAGGCGATGCATGCCGTGTTTCTGTACCACGCTATTCAACAAGGTATGGATATGGGCATTGTCAACCCCGCTACCTCGGTGCTGTATACCGATATCCCTGCCGATGTACTGGAGCGTATCGAAGATGTCGTATTGAACCGTAGATCCGATGGAGCCGAACGCCTGATCGAACTTGCCGAGACGATGAAGAATCAAGAAAGTTCGTCCGAACCCTCGGCACAGCAGATTGCCCAACAAGCCTGGCGAACCGCTTCTGTGCAGGAACGATTAAAACACGCGTTGGTGAAAGGCATTGGCGACTTCCTCGAAGAGGATCTGGCCGAGGCTCTTCCGTTGTATGATAAAGCAGTCGATGTGATTGAAGGCCCGCTCATGGAAGGTATGAACCACGTGGGCGAACTGTTTGGTGCAGGCAAGATGTTTCTGCCCCAAGTAGTAAAAACGGCTCGTACGATGAAACGCGCCGTAGCTATTTTGCAGCCGGTTATCGAGTCGGAGAAGCACGAAGGTTCTGCTTCGGCAGGTAAGGTATTGGTAGCTACCGTCAAAGGCGATGTGCATGACATTGGTAAGAACATTGTTTCGGTAGTGATGGCCTGCAACGGTTACGAAATCATCGACTTGGGTGTGATGGTGCCTGCCGATAAGATTATAGAACGTGCCATTGCCGAGAAGGTCGATATGATCGGACTCAGCGGACTGATTACCCCTTCGCTCGAAGAGATGGTATACGTAGCTACCGAGTTAGAGAAACGTGGCTTGGACTTTCCTTTGCTCATTGGTGGGGCAACAACCTCGAAGATGCATACGGCACTGAAGATTGCTCCCGTGTATCACGCACCGGTAGTACATCTTAAAGATGCCTCGCAGAATGCCGGTGTAGCAGCCCAACTGCTTCAGCCCGAGAGTAAAGCAGCACTGGTAGCGCAGTTGAATCGCGACTACGAGGAGCTTCGTGGCAAAAGCGGCTTGTATCGTCGCGAAACGGTATCACTCGAAGAGGCACAGAAGAATAAACTGAATTTGTTTGACTAACACTTATCTAAATAAACAACGTATGAGAAAGTTCTTTTTATTATCGCTGTTCGTTGCAACCTTGTTCGTTGCCTGTTCTCCTTCTCCGCAAAGCGAGAAGACCACTGCTGCCAATGCTGCTTTGGACAATATATTTGCCCGTAAAAGTGTGCGTACCTATCTGGATAAAGGTGTTGAGAAAGAGAAGATCGACTGGATGCTGCGTGCCGGTATGGCTGCCCCTACGGGTAGAGACCTTCGTCCGTGGGAGTTTGTCGTGATAAGCGACCGGGCTACACTCGATTCGATGGCAACCGCCTTGCCCTATGCCAAGATGCTTAAGCAGGCACGACAAGCCATTGTGGTGTGTGGCGACTCTACACGCTCTTCGTATTGGTATTTGGATTGTTCGGCAGCTACGCAAAACATACTGTTGGCCGCCGAAAGCCTTGGCTTGGGTGCTGTATGGACAGCCGCCTATCCGTATGAAGACCGCATGGAGGTGGTACGCCGCTTTACCAATATGCCCGAAAATGTGTTGCCGCTTTGTATCATTCCTTTCGGCTATCCGGCTACCAACGAAAAACCCAAACAGAAGTTCGACGAGAAAAAAATACACTACGGAAAATTTCAGTAACCTTATTGGTTACTGTTTCTCTTTTTTCTGTTGTTTCGAAGCACAGAGGGCGTAATGCAGTAAACCAATTGCGCCCTGTTCCATTTATAACATTGCTGAAACACAATCATAGCCACCGTCAGGAACAGTGCCGTACCTACTGCTGCCTGCAAAGGCAACCAAAGGAGCTGTTCTTGCGGAACGATCATCGGAATCAGTGCCAATGCCCCGGCAGGAGCAAAAAACTTGCCCGATCGTTCAAAGAACAAGAAGAGCAAACCGATTACCACGAAGGCCACTACCGTTTCGGGCAGGTGCAGGTAGGTGTATCCCACCCATTGTAGTACTGTACCGAGTGTAGCGGCTCCTACCAAGATGAAGAATATCTGTACGGGGCGGTTGCGAAAGCCTGCTTTGGAGTGTGCAAATTCGGTAAAAGTAACGATGAGTGGGGGTAGAATGAAGCATGTATTCTCTGTGCCTATCGCCAAGGCAGATATGGGGAAGACGAAAGCCAGTAAGGCCATCCACCGAAAGAGATCTTTTTTCCAGTTTCTATCCGAAGGACTGTGTGCGATTGGTTGGCGTATGTCGTATCGCTCCAGGATGCGTTGTCCCCAAACCAGTATAAGCGATAAGAAGAATACCGAAATCGGATAAATCCATGTTTCCGTATGTAGTAATACCGGCAGCATACAGGCTGATATGAGCGGAATCAGTGTGGTTCTGCTACACAGCAACGATAACCCTGCAAGTACAAATGCCAAGGATAGATTGGCGGTAAGTGACAGGGGCGAATAGCGGACGATGCATACACCGGCAAAAGCTCCCAGTGTCATTAACCATACGATCGCACTTCGTTTGACTCTCCATACGCGTTTGTCTACAATCCATAGTCCGATGGTGAGTGCCGCCATTTCGGGAAAGATAATTTCTTTTTCTCCGGTCCATTCTGCTACACCGATCATGAACAATATCATGAGGATCGATACCAGATATTTGATACGTTTTTTTCGTTCCATACTTCTTTTAATGACTTTTTCGGTCGCAAAAGTACAATTCTTCTTCGAAAATCCGAAAGTATAGGGCTCTTTTTCAATCTTTTTGCTTTGCTTTTTCGCCAATATGTTTACTTTTGTACTTTATTAATCTATATCTGATAACTCAATGTTTGGAATTAACGATCCATTGATTCTTTTACCGTATCTGCTTTCGATACTGTGTGTGGTGTTTGCCGCATGGTTCGGTTGGAAGTATTGGAACAAAGACGACGAAAAAGACAAAACATCATGAACACCTTCACACTTAGTCTCATTGTGATAGCTTACCTGCTGTCATTGGTTTATCTTGGTTTTTTAGGATATAAGAAAACGACCACTGCCAGCGATTATCTGGTAGGGGGCAGACAGATGAACCCCATTGTAATGGCACTCTCTTACGGTGCTACGTTTATCTCTGCTTCGGCCATTGTGGGCTTTGGTGGGGTTGCTGCCGCTTTCGGCATGGGTATTCAGTGGCTATGCTTTCTCAATATGTTTGTGGGTGTGGTTATTGCCTTCCTGTTCTTTGGATTGCGTACCCGGCGCATGGGTGCGCGACTCAATGTGAGCACCTTTCCGCAATTGCTCGGCAGGCATTACCGTTCGCGTAAGATTCAGGTATTCATAGCGGCTGTTATCTTTCTGGGGATGCCTCTGTATGCAGCCGTTGTTATGAAAGGCGGGGCTGTGTTTATCGAACAGATCTTCCAGATCGACTTTAACCTGTCGCTGCTCATCTTTACGCTGGTCATTGCGGGCTACGTCATTGCCGGCGGTATGAAGGGGGTGATGTATACCGATGCTTTGCAAGGAGTGATTATGTTTGCCTGTATGCTTTTTCTCGTATTCTCGCTCTATCAGGTGTTGGGTATGGGCTTTACCGAAGCCAATCAGGCACTGACGGATATTGCACCGCTTGTACCCGAAAAGTTCAAGGCATTGGGGCATCAGGGCTGGACGGCCATGCCTGTTGCCGGCTCTCCGCAGTGGTACACCTTGGTTACTTCGCTTATTCTTGGGGTGGGCATCGGCTGTTTGGCGCAACCGCAGTTGGTGGTTCGTTTTATGACGGTCGAGAGTAGCAAGCAGCTTAACCGGGGCGTACTGATCGGGTGTTTCTTCCTGATTATCACCGTGGGTGCTATTTACCATGCCGGTGCGTTGAGCAATCTCTTTTTCCTGAAAACCGAAGGGGCGGTAGCCACCGAGGTGGTCAAGGATATGGACAAGATTATTCCTTACTTTATCAATAAAGCCATGCCCAACTGGTTTGCCGCACTCTTTATGCTCTGCATTCTTTCGGCCAGCATGTCTACGCTTAGTTCGCAGTTTCACACGATGGGAGCTTCCGTCGGATCGGATATTTACGGTACCTATAAACCCCGCTCGCGCGATAAACTTACAAATGTAATTCGCTTGGGTGTACTCTTTTCCATTCTGGTGAGTTATATTATCTGTTACCTGCTTCCCAATGATATTATTGCCCGCGGCACGGCTATTTTTATGGGTGTTTGTGCCGCCGCTTTTCTGCCTGCTTATTTCTGTGCACTCTATTGGAAGGGGGCTACCCGGCAAGGAGCGATGGCGAGTCTCTGGACAGGCAGTTTGGCCAGTGTCTTTGCACTCGTCTTTCTTCACGAGAAAGAGGCTGCGTCGATGGGTATCTGCCGCATGCTTTTTGGGCGCGATGTGCTGATCGAAACGTATCCCTTTCCGGTGATAGACCCGATTTTGTTTGCCCTTCCGTTGTCGGTACTGGCTTTGGTCGTGGTCAGCTTGCTTACTGCACGGCGGTAAACGGGCTGTTTACACGCGACGCAAGCGAACGATCAGGATACGTTGCGTGGTTTCATCTATCCGCAAGCGATTGTCGGTGCGTTCGCCTATCAGCCAGGCTATCTGCTCGCCGCTGCAGAGTACCCATTGTTGCTCTTTCTGTGCGAGGGAGAACTTGCGGTCGGTCATATAATCGCTCACACGCTTCTTGCCCTTCATGCCGAAGGGTACAAAGGTATCGCCTGTTTGCCACAGCCGTATGCTGAGCGTACCTTTCAGCTTATCGGCATCGAAGCAGGCCACCTCTTTGTGGCGGGGAATAACGAATTCGGGGGTGTAGTCCAGCAGCTCTTGTTCCAGTTCAAAGGGAGGGGGTTCGACCGCGTCTTCCCCTTTGCGCCTTTCGATCAGCAGCCATTCGCGGTCTTTGATGATGCGCCACTCTTTGCTTTGAAACTGCTTGCCCGGTTGTCCGGCAAGCGAGGCAATTATATCTTTCGTTTGTGCCGGGTTGAAGCCGAGCGGACGCACGATCTCGAACAGCAAAGCAGCCGGTGCAGGCTCGTGTTGCAGGGCATCGATGGCGATGCCTTTTTCGGTGAGTACCCGTTTCTTTCCCTCTTCAATGCCGTGGGCATAAATCAGAGCGGCATCGTTCAGATGGTTGCACGTATCCATAATGCTCTCATTGACCGATGGGTTGATCTCCTGCATCAGCGGAATCAGGTTCAACCGGATTTTATTGCGGGTGTATTCGTCTTGCAGATTGGTGCTGTCGGTTACATAGGGCTGACCGATGCTGTTCAGGTAGTCGACTACCTCCCGGCGGTTGATGCAAAGGAGCGGACGAACTACATCGCCATTGCGGGCGCGTATGCCCAACAGACCGTTGATGCCCGTTCCGCGAATCAGGTTCAGCAGCAGGGTTTCTACACTATCGTCCCGGTGATGGGCTACGGCTATCACTGCCGCACCACTCTCTTTTTTTATCTTCTCAAACCATTCGTAACGCAGTTCGCGCGCTGCCATTTCAATCGATATATGCTTTTCGGCAGCATACTCGCCGGTACAGAAGTGTGTGCAATGAAGCGTCACTCCTTGTTCGTGGCAGAGTTGCCGAACGAAGGCTTCATCACGGTCGGATTCGGCATCGCGCAAGTGGAAGTTGCAGTGTGCCGCTTCGCAATAATAGCCCAGTTGGGTTAATAAACGCAACAAAGCTACCGAATCGGCTCCACCGCTCAGAGCTACAAGAATCTTATCTGTCTTTTTGAATAAGTTCTCATTATCAATGTATTGAGAGATGCGATGCAGAATCATAATCGACGAATTATAAGAGTACGTACTTAATAGTGCATAGATATACTATTCATTGGTGCATAGAGTACGTATTCATTAATACCAAGAGTACGTACTCTTGCTGTATAAGAAAACAGGCTTTTATTTGCCATATAACTTATTGATTAAATCTTTACGACCGATGCGTGCCAGCTCGTTCATTATATTGCGTCGTTCTTCGGGCTTGTACCAGAAGAAGAACTGCCGTTGCGCCAGCTTCTCCCGTTGCGTGCGTGCACTGAAGATGGGCTCGAGGGTATACGGATGAAAGCCGGTATACCATGCTTCGGTCGCTACGGTCATGGGGGTAGGGGTGAAGTCCTGCACCTGCTCCAAGTGAAAATCGAGCCGTTTGGTAAGTACTGCCAGCTCTGCCATATCTTCCTCTTTACAGCCCGGATGGCTGGAGATGAAGTAAGGAATGAGCTGTTGGCGCAGATTCAGTTCGCGATTGATGCGGTCGAATATCTGCTTAAACTCACCAAACTGATGGAACGAAGGCTTGCGCATGATGTTGAGCACACTGTCGCTGGTATGTTCGGGGGCTACTTTGAGGCGTCCGCTTACGTGGTTGGCGATCAGTTCGCGGGTATATTCGGCGGTACTGCGGTTCACGGCACTGTCTTTGCTTTGGTGCAACAACAGGTCGTAGCGCACACCGCTACCGATGAACGATTTCTTGATACCCGGCAAGGCATCGACCGATTGGTAGATGTCGAGCAGCGGACGGTGATCGGTATTCAGGTTGGGACATACCTTGGGGTGTATGCACGACGGGCGTTTGCATTTGTGGCAAACCGACTCGTCCTTGCCACCCATGCGGTACATATTGGCCGAAGGACCGCCCAGATCGCTTAGGTATCCTTTAAAGTCGGGCAGCTGGCTAACCTCGCGTACCTCCTTCAGGATGCTTTCCTTGCTGCGGCTGACGATGAATTTGCCTTGATGTGCCGAGATCGTACAAAAGGCGCATCCGCCAAAGCATCCGCGATGGATGTTGACCGAGAACTTAATCATGTCGTAGGCCGGGATGCGTTTGTTCTTATATTTGGGGTGCGGCAAGCGGGTGTAAGGCAGGTCGAACGAATGGTCTAACTCCGTTTCGTTCATGGGCGGATAGGGGGCATTGACCACCACCAATTGCTTGTCCACACGTTGGGTGATACGGTTGGCCGCATATTTGTTCGACTCCTCTTCGATGTGACGAAAGTTGGCCGCTTGCTTCTTCTTGTCTTTAAGGCACTCCTCGTGCGAGTAAAGCGTAAGGGTTTCGGCAGCAGGAAGCGAGCTTTCCCCTTCGGCTTGAGCCAGAAAAGCGGTTTGTGGAATATCCGTGGGTAGTTCATGGCTTTGTATGGGGGCTCCCTTAGCAACCAGTCGTTCGGTCAGTTCGGTGATGGGTTTTTCGCCCATACCATAGATCAGCAGATCGGCACCACTATCGCAAAGGATGCTCTTCTGCAACTTATCTTGCCAATAGTCGTAGTGCGACAGACGGCGCATACTTGCCTCGATGCCTCCCAGTACGACAGGCACATCGGGGTAAAGCTCTTTAAGGATACGGCTGTAAACGATCGAAGGGTATTCGGGGCGCATATCCGGACGGCCATCGGGCGTATACGCATCTTCACTGCGCAAACGCTTATTGGCCGTGTATTTGTTTACCATAGAGTCCATACAGCCGGCTGATATGCCGAAGAAGAGGCGAGGGCGTCCCAACTTCTTGAAGTCGCGCAGGTCGTCGCGCCAGTTAGGTTGAGGAACGATGGCTACCCGCAGCCCCAAAGATTCGAGGATACGGCCTATTACGGCCGCACCAAAAGAGGGGTGGTCAACGTAAGCGTCGCCACTGAACAGGATTACATCAAGTTCGCTCCATCCGCGGAGCTCCACTTCTTTCTTACTGGTGGGTAACCAGTCGGTCAATCGATATTCTTTCATGCCGCAAAGATACGGATAAAATTTCGCAGATTAACCGATACGCTTAATAATGGCTATGAATTCCTCGTCGGTGAGTCCGAAATCTTGCTCGCGGAAGTTCACAAAGTCTTCCAGATAGTCGCTGGCAATGGCCTCGAGTATGTCTTTTCCATCGAGCGATAGCTCGTCGAGCATAAATCGAATCATGCCTTGGTAGGCGCGAATGGTTTTTAGTCGTTGTTCGGCACCGGGAACCGACATGTTTTGACACTGGTGTTCATTGCGTGCAATGAGATAAACGGTAGCATAGAACTTGTCTATGCTACCGTAAATGCTGTTAATCTTGCGGGTGTCCGCTCCGGATAATTCTTTTAGTTTTTGTTGAATATCGGTCATAAAATGGTAAATTGTAATGTCATTTCTTCGCCGTCGTATATCTCGCGAAAGCCGATGCCTTGTTCGGACAGGTACTCTTTGAGGTCCTGAAAGGCTTCGAGGTTCTCCATGATAATTTCCAGTTTCTCGCCTTTTGGGGCATTGCACAAAGCAGTGATGGCCGGAATCAATGGACTGTATAAGGTCAGTCCGCGAGTATCGACAGTAATCATACCTCCTCCTCTTCTTCTTGGTTGACGAGCCAGGTAAGATACAGTTTAATGAGTTGTTGCAAACCAAACGCCTTCATGTTTTCATGATAAATGACGTCGATGCAAAGGTCGAGCAATTCTTTACTATCTTCTTCCTGACTGGCAATAAGCGAACGGATATTCAGTTTGAGCTTATCCAGTACGGCTTCGTCTACGATACCGTTGCTGTCGATCAGGTGACGGAAGAGAGCATATTTTTCGATGGTTTTCAGGTTCTCTTCAGATACCTCCATACTGCGTGTTCCGCTGAGATTAGCTTGTATAGTATACATGACTTTTAGTTTTAGAGTGAATTAATAGGAGCAAAGATAAAACTTTTCATGAAAGATGGTGCGTTGGCACCAATTTATTTTCATTTTTCATCAAAGAACCTCATGATGGCTGCCATTACCGTTGAGCGCTCTTTCTCCGACTCGATACTTTCGAAAGGAAAGCCCAGAACGAAGGTACGGTAATTGCCTTTGTAGGCAATACCTGCACTTTGATTGTCGGGGGCATAGGCAAATACCGAAAAGGCGGGAGCTACGGGAACAATGCACTCGGGAGCTGTAACGGGATAGCTTTGCTCGTTGGGCAAACGTGGAATGGTCAATGTGCGTCCCAACCCATTGATAACCTTCGAGCGGTTATCGTCCATGGAGCGTTGGAAGCCATATTTGAGTACCTTTTCCGTAAACTCACGATTGCCTTGCGAGGTGCTCATGTCGCTACCCAGGTAAGAGCCGCTTATCAATAGGCGTCCGCCCGATTGGCAATAGGCGGTGATGATGCGCTGCATAGCTGAGGAGAAGGTCTTGTAGCTGTTGCGCACGCCGGGTTCTTCTTTCTCCAATCCAAGAATATAGTCAACGATGGGGTAGTTGTCCGGCGATACGATTCCTGCTTCGACGGCTTCGTCACTGCACGACACAAAGCTATATCCGCCCGCAGCTTGCAGGGCTTTGCCGTGAACGAAGGGATAGTCGAACGTATTGCCCGCCATCTTCAATCCCTCCAGCTCCCGACCGCTATCGCCCAAACTGCCTTTGCCTTCTTTGCCGGCCTGCTTGCGGTCGAATGTGGTTTGTTCGCCACAAAGTGAAATGTCGTACAAATAAGGTACACCGGGGTCTTGCTCCATGTCGAAGCCCGCTTGAGTCGGTGTATTGACTACCGCCGGTGCACTGATGCGGTCGAACCCATTGATGATTAACACCCGGCTGCGTTCCCGTTTGGCTTTATAGGCTGCGAGTATCTCCGAAGGGAAACTTTCGCCTCCACGGTTGACGGCCGTCACCTTAAACGAATAAACCAGTCCTGGCTCTATCTTCACGGTATATGATGGTTTGCTTACAATCGTTCCGTTATCGAATCCTCCATACCCGATACGGGTATAGACTACATACGCTTGCGGCTGTGCGGTCGGTTCTAAGGGGTCTTGCACCCCTTGCCAACTCAGTTCGAGTGTGTTCTTCTTCTTCCCGAAGCGAACGGCGAAATGATCGATAGGTAGGGGTTGCACTACATAGTCCTTGCCATGCTGGCTGCTTACGAACTGTAAGATCGACTTATAGATAGAGCGACCCACGGTGAATTTGAAGTTCGGGTCGTGTCCGTATTGCATATCGGCAAAGTTCTGGTGCGACAGCAGCTCGATAATCGAAGAGGGAACTACCGGCAGGCGGGTTTCGCTGTAATTTCTGTCCCACATGCTGCGGCGTGTCCACGGTGTGTTGAAATTGGCATTGATATCCTTTTGCAGTTGCGTAAGGGTGATGTCTGCCAAGTCGCGTGAGGCATATCGGTCGATACCTGTAGCCAACTGTCCGTTGGTGGCATCGGTTGTATAAATGCCCAGCGATCCGATGATCTCGTCTGTTTTGCTACTCCCTGCATCGCTGTGCAGTGCCAGAGACATCTCAATCGGAATACCCAGTCCAGCCTGATTGGGGTTGTAAACCGAACCACCCGACAGGTAGTTGATGCTGTTGGCTCGTGTGTTGATATCATCGGCATAGTCGTTGGTTCCTTTGCGGCCGCCATATACCTCGTAGGGCATACCGCTCCACTGTGCCGAGTATCGTGCTCCTTCGAGATAGCGCGGCAACCCACTTACCGAAGCACCCCGAACGATGTTGCCCATTCCCCCGCCAAAGCGAACGGCATCGGCACAAACGACTCCGTTTTGTGAGCTCTGATTGCTCAGTACCACCATGCCGTAGTCGTTGTTGCCCTTGTCAAACTCGAAAGTGCCCAGATAAACCCAAGTGCTGCCTCCTATTTGTTGGTTGATACGAAACTCGGTGACCCCTCCTTTATGGAAAACAAGGTATTTGGCATCGCTCACACTGTTGGGCAGTGTTTGGTAAGAGACGTATACGGCATAAGCGCCCGTTGCCGGAATGGTTGGAATCCACTCGGCAAAGGCTTTGTCTTTCTTCTTCTCGGTGCGTGCAAAGCGTGCTGTGCCCGTTGCAAAAGGATTTTCGCCATCCTGATAGCGGCTTTGCTTTTGTGCAAACCCTTTACCTGCGGCAGTAGACCAGTCGGCTTTGCGGCTTTTCACCTCCAGGTAGATCGAGTTGCTTTGCGTATCGTTGTCGACAACCACTTCGTTTCTTTGCGTATCGCGTTCGCGAGGAGTGAATACATTGGCTCCGGCATTCTCCAGCATCGGAATAACGTAGGGAAGAATGAACGATTGTGTAAAGAGATCCTCCGTAGTGCAGAACAATCGCGGGCGCTGCCATCCCCAATCTTCTTTATCGTTTTTATAGTAACTGCCGTGACTTTGCCACAATGCGATGTGGCGGTTTTGCAGTCCGCGCGATACCTCGTAAGGGCGAGAGGTGTTCTTTACCCACGGCTCTCCTTTGTAATCGGTGTTGAGCAACAGGCGCGATTTGTCTTTTTTCTTTTTCCGGTACAGGTTGGGTATTAAATCGTCAATCGGTTTCGTACCTGCATAGATGGTTGTGTCGAAGAATCGCACCGGACCCGGCAGGAGGTCTTTGATCTGTTGATAGATGGTTTCGACCGTTTCGTTCTGAAAGGGTTGGTAGGCGAAACTCTCGCTCAGATAGATGGCTATCTGCTTTCGGTCGTAATCGATGTTGAAGCTTTTAAACTCAGCGGCATTGGTCTTTGCCGTAGCCGGACTGTAACTACCGAAATAGCTGGTGAGCCGCTCTTTTACATTGCGTTCAATGTCCTGAGCATGCGATATTCCTGTTGCCAAAAACAGCAACAGCAGCAGAAGGAGAGGAAACTTTCTCATATACATCTTGATTTTCATGACAAAAGTAACAAAAAAAAATAGTGGATAGCTTTATGCTACCCACTATTCTATCGTTCTTTTATCAATTATTATAGCGGCACGTACTCAACGAAAGCTTCCATCGCTTCGTAAGATGCCAGACCCAAGCTGTCGTAAAGAGCAGCCGTTCCACGGTTGCGGTCTTCACTGCGTTGCCAGAACAGACGTTCGTCGTTGCCCATAAATGGGGCGCTTTCCATCTGCGACTGGTGCTTCAGGATCGAGTTGCGTTTAGCACGCAATTCCTCGGGGCTGATAGGCACTGCCATTTCAATGTTTTCAATTTCCCATTCGGCCCATGCACCACGATACATCCAGATGCGGCAATCTTTCAACCATTTGGCTCCCTCTTCTTTTTCGAGGTCGATAGCAGCAAATACGGCATCGGTACAAACACGGTGTGTACCATGAGGATCGGCAAGGTCGCCTGCCACAAAGATCTGATGCGGTTTCAGTTCGCGAAGTAAGTTACGAACAATCTCTACATCGGCTTCACTGATCGGGCTCTTCTGAATCTTACCTGTTTCGTAGAACGGAAGATCTAGGAAGTGGCAGTGGCTCAGCGGAATGTTATTGTAGGTACATGCCGTACGAGCTTCGCCGCGACGGATCAAGCCTTTGATGGTCAAGATATCGCGTGTGTCCAGATCACCGTCTTTCTTTTCGCTAAGGAATTTGCGGAATTCGGCATAGCGATCGCTGATCACTTTATCTTCGCTGTTGATAAAGATCTGGTTGAATCCGTTGATGAAGTGCAGGAAGCGGATTACTTCTTCGTCGCCAACGGCAATGTTGCCCGATGTTTGGTAAGCCACGTGCACATCGTGCTTTTGCTCTACCAAACGACGGATGGTACCACCCATTGAAATGACATCATCATCGGGATGCGGAGAGAATACAACCACTCGTTTGGGGAATGGTTTGGCACGCTCCGGACGGTGTGTGTCGTCGGCATTGGGTTTACCACCGGGCCATCCGGTGATGGTGTGTTGCAAATCATTGAATATCTTGATATTCACATTGTATGCCGATCCGAACAGAGCAAGCAACTCGCTCAGGCCGTTTTCGTTATAATCTTTGTTGGTAAGCTTCAAGATAGGCTTTCCGGTAAGTTGGCACAACCAAACAATGGCACTGCGAATCAGCTTATCGTTCCATTCGCAAGAAGTAACCAACCAAGGACGGTGAATACGCGTCAGGTTGCTTGCTGCCGATAGGTCGATGGCTACGTGGGCATTGTTGTGTGTTTGCAGGTAAGAAGCCGGGATGGTATCGGTGATAGACCCTTCGACGCACTCTTTAATCATGCGTGCTTTGTCTTCGCCCCATGCCAACAGATAGATCTTCTTGGCACTCAGGATCGTCGATACACCCATGGTGATAGAGCTGATCGGTGTGCTTTCTGTGTTTCCGAATATCTTCGATGCTTCATTGCGAGAAGCACTGTCGAGCAAAATCAGTCGGGTAGTAGAGTTTAAGCGTGAACCCGGCTCATTGAACGCGATATTACCTACGCGGCCGATGCCCAACAGAGCGATATCAATACCGCCGAAACTCTCGATGCGTTGCTCGTACAAACGGCAATACTCCAGAATCGTATCTTTGGCAATGGTACCATCGGGGGTGAATACGTTTTGCTTGTCAATGTCGATGTAGTCGAGGAACATCTCTTTGAGTGCGTTGAAATTGCTGTTGATCGCATCGGCAGAGAGTGGATAGTATTCGTACATATTGAATACAATCACGTTGCGGAAGCTCAACCCTTCTTCTTTGTGCATACGAATCAAATCGGCATAGACGCTGCGTGGAGAATCACCTCCGGGTAAAGCCAATACACAGAAACGTCCGGCTTTTTGTTTTTCACGAATCACCTGAGCTATTTCACAAGCGATGAAGTTGGCTCCTTCTTCTACAGACTCATAGATATCGGTCGGAATCTTTTCAAATCGGGTTAGAACCGATCTTTCAAACGCATTCTCCGGTCGGTAGTACCTGGGGGATACTCTATTGAGAGTAATTTGAGAACTTAAGTTTGTTTTCATAAAATTGGGTTATTAAGTTATGATAGATTAAAGTCGTGCATTTAGTCGTTTTTTCGAACTACAAAGATACGAAAGAACTTTATGATAGAGCCTACCTCGTTGTAGGTAATCTTGCATAATGTTAGAGTTTTTAACATTTATTTTCCTGTAAAGGTAATAGCTCGAAAAGATCGGCATCTTTCCATACCGGAAACTTCTTTCGAAGCTCATGCAGGGAAGATAGGCTCAAGGTGGCTGTAGCCACTGCCTCCTCGCCATCATTGATTGTAGCCAGAGTGTCGCCTTTGGGCGAATAAAGTATGCTGCCACCTTTATATATTAATTGGTTGGCATCGGTTCCTATCCGGTTTACTCCACAAACGTAGCACATATTCTCGAGTGCGCGGGCGCGAAGAAGAGTGTCCCACACCAAACGCCGGCTTTCGGGCCAGTTGGCTACGTAGATAAGCAGGTCGTACTCATTGGCTGTATTGCGGCTCCATACCGGGAAGCGCAGGTCGTAGCAGATAAGCAAGCGGATGTTCCATCCCCGGTAAGCGATTATTTGCTTATCGGCTTCTCCGGCAGCGAACGACTCGGGTTCGTGTCCCATGCGAAACAGATGCCGCTTGTCGTAGTAATGTGCTTCTCCCTCGGGAGTCAGAAAGAATGCCCGGTTGTAATACCTGCCATTGTTGCCCAATGCTATATAGCTTCCGGCAATGGCTATGCCGTAGGTTGTTGCCCACTGCCGTAGCGTTGTGATGGTTGTTCCATCGGTGGGCTCTGCCAGTGATTGGCTATTCATACTGAATCCGGTCGAGAACATTTCGGGTAAAACAACAATCTCCGTTGTTCCACAGAGAGCTTCGAGCTTTCTGTGGAGCAAACGGAGATTGTCCTGTTTGTTTTCCCAACTAATATCTGTCTGGATGATTGAAATTCGTAATGGGTGGTCGTTGTTCATCATGAACCATTCATTAAATATCGCCCATATTAAAGTTTTCAGGATGTTTCCCTGTAAAATTCTTATAATAGAGCTTGATTTCACGCATATCCTTTTCTATATCCCCCGATGGCATAACGGCCTTGGTAGCCGAAATGGTTTTCGACGGGTAGTCGATTCCCACCAGTACGATGGGTACACCGGCTTTGAGGGCGATGTAGTAGAAGCCTTTCTTCCAGTGTGGGTTAGGCTTGCGGGTTCCTTCGGGCGTGATAGCCAGGTGAAACTTCTTCGAGTTCTTGAACGCTTGTACCATCTGGTCTACCAGCGATGTTTTGCGTCCACGGTTTACCGGAATACCGCCTACTGCTTTGAATAAAATTCCCAAGGGGAAAAAGAACCACTCTTTCTTCATCATGAAGCTCGTTTTGCGACCCCATGCTCCGTAGAATAGTTTGCCAATAAAAAGGTCCAGATTAGTGGTATGTGGAGCGGCACAGACAACACATTTATCGTAGTCGGGTACCGATACATTCATTTTCCACCCCAATAATCGATAATAGATAAAACTATAAAGGGCTTTCTTCATGCTTTAGTTTAATTTCGCAAGGGCATCAATAATTTCATTCACGCTGGCGTTAAAATCGGCACGGAACTTCTTGTAGAATCCTTTCACATTGCCCGGTTCTGTGTGACTGATGCGAGAAAGAAACTCATCTTGCATGGTCAGGATTTGACCCATTAGTTTGTCAGCTTTGGTTTTGTCCGTACCCGGAACAAACATGCTGTTGATTAAACACTCTGAGAATAACTCTCCTGCAATATAATTTACATTCTTTTTAAGTTCTCTTCTGCTTGCCATAATCTGACTGTTTTATTGTGAATACTGAATAAATATGGCGGTAAAGATAGAGACTTTCTTCGGCTTTAACGAATAAATCGCCACCTTTTAAGGAAATATATCCTATCAGAGGGCTAAAAGGTATATCCCAGATTCACGTAGAATCCGACTGCTCTCGTATCGTTTGAATAGTTGAAAGAAGCCTCTAGGGGACCGAATATGCTATCGTATCCGTATCCGATGCCTCCACCGTAAATCTTTCTGCCTTGGAGCGAATGAAAGAAGTTACTATCGCAAAAAGCAACATTTCCGGTAAGTGTGATATAGTGATTTGCACCCATTCGCTGGCGCAGCTTCAGGCTGGTAACAACGACCGATTTATCATTCATCTCAATGTTGTTAATACCTACAAATGGTAGTTGCTGAGGCGCGTACCGACCATAGGTGTATCCACCCAGCGCATTCGTGTAAGGATAGGGAATCTCTTTGCCGATCAGTACCCGGCCATAGACCGACGGCAACAGGGCAAAGCGATTGGTGAGCAGGAAGGCACTTTCCCACGAGGCACTGATGGCCGAGAAGGGTGCATGATCATTATAGCTATACAAATTATCGGTATAAAGATGATAAGCTGCCTTGATGTCGCTTCCCTTGGAAGGGAAATAATTTTTATTCAGCGTACTGTAATGCAATTGGGCAAAGTAGCTGAAAAAAGATTCGGGTTTGATGTGCATATCATATTCGGGGCTGTTGTAAAGTATGTCTTTGTATTTAAAATACTCAAAACGCGTACCTACCATGAAACGCAGGTTTTTGTACCATATATCCGAAAAGCTGAATTCGCCCGAATGGTATTTATAAGTCGTATTGAAGATTCTGTTGCCATGCGAGTAAATGTTGATATCGTTGTATTGAAACTGATATGCAAAATTGAAGTTGCGCATCTGTGCCGGCTCCAACGTATACTCTACGGCGGCGAGGTATCGCTTGCCCAATCGACCGGTTACGGATAAGCGTGAGGGAATGCGGGTTTTTAGGTTGGCAGTGGCGTTGAGCAACAAGGAAGCAATCTCTTCGGAGTCGAAACGGATGCCGAGGTTGAAGTAGTTTTCGTACTTCTCTTCGAGCATGATGTTGAGGTTATACTCGCCCGGCACGGTATTGTTCAACGCATAACTTACGTTGGAGTATGCCTGGCTCCCTCTCAATATATAGATAGCCTTATCGATTTCGCTGATATTGATTTCGGTATTCTCTTTCAATTTACATTTCTTCAAGAGCCACTTCTCGTCGGTATCTTTAAGCCCCGAGAAAGTGATGTTGCGCACGAAGATATTGCGCGAGATATCTACTGCACTGTAAGGACCGTGAGGCTTCGGAACAAAGTTTTCGGGAATGCCTATTGTTTTCTTTAAGTCGACCAACGCCTGCCATTTATCCATCGCAGCCTCTTCTCCGCGACGCATCAGGGTGTCGAGTGCTACGGCGTTGAAGCTGGCAGCCGAATAACCTTTCACGTCTACCTTAATATAGGTATTGGTTAGCTCTATGTTTCGTTCGTAGTTGCTCTGTCCACTCAGGTTTACAATCTGGTTCATAATTTCGGGCACGGTATTGAGCTTTTCGGGGCCACTTAAATCGGACTGTACATCGACTCCGATGATAATGTCGGCTCCCATCTCCTTGGCGATGTTGGTGGGGAAGTTATTGGTCATGCCTCCGTCTACCAACACCATGCTGTCGATACGTACGGGGGTGAACACAAACGGGATAGCCATACTGGCACGCATGGCTGTTGATAAGATACCCTCGTGAAAAACGACTTGCTTGCCGTTGACTACGTTTTCCGATACACAAGCAAAGGGGATGGGTAGCTTATTGAAATTGACCGAATCGTGATAACCCACGGTGAGTTCGGAAAACAGGTTGGAGAGGTTCTGTCCTTGAATCATTCCTCCCAGCGACTTCTCTTTCATTCCTTTGCTGTAGGGGATGGAGAGTACATACGTGGCGGCATTCTTACGTTCGAGCATGGTTTGTTCGCTTCGCTTTATTTTGTCGCTTAGCAGAAATGTCCAGTTTTGCTTCCTGACCATACTGTCGAGTTGTTCGGGTGTATATCCGATGGAGTACAGACCACCTACGATGGCTCCCATACTGGTTCCTACCACATAATCAATGGGGATGCCTGCTTTCTCGATCACTCTCAGTGCACCGATATGAGCCACTCCCTTGGCACCGCCGCCACTTAACACAACTGCTACTTTTTTGCGTGGCTGTGCCCCTAAAGGAATACAAATAAATAATCCAAGTACTACAAGAAGAATGCTATATAACTGTTTTTTCATACGGAAGTATCGTTTTGATGGCTTATAATAAAATACAAATGTAGGATATAAATTGTTTACTCTCTTTTATAATTCAGAAAAAAAGCCGAAATTTGCATCGCTTTTCAGAAAGCAAACGCATCGAACTTACTAACACCTTTAATAAATAGAAAGAAAATGACTAAAAGTGCATTGCAAATCGCAAGGGCTGCTTACCAGCCCAAACTCCCTAAAGCGCTGAAGGGTTCAGTGAAAGCCGTTGAAGGCGCAGCTACTCAATCAGTAGCCGATCAGGAAGCTATCAAACAATTATTCCCGAATACATACGGCATGCCTCTTATCACATTTGAAGAAGGCGCAGCAGTACAATTGCCTGCTATGAACGTAGGTGTGATTCTTTCGGGCGGACAAGCTCCCGGCGGACACAATGTAATTTCGGGTCTGTTCGACGGATTGAAAGCATTGAACAAAGAGAGCCGTTTGTTTGGTTTCATTTTGGGCCCCGGCGGTTTGGTCGATCATAACTATATGGAACTGACTGCCGATATCATCGACGAATACCGCAACACGGGTGGTTTCGATATCATCGGCTCGGGTCGTACAAAGCTCGAGAGTACTGCACAATTTGATAAAGGTCTCGAAATTATCGACCAATTGGGTATCAAAGCATTGGTGATTATCGGTGGCGATGACTCTAATACAAATGCTTGCGTATTGGCAGAGTATTATGCTGCTAAGAAAACAGGTGTACAGGTTATCGGTTGTCCGAAAACCATCGATGGTGACTTGAAAAACGAAATGATCGAAACGTCTTTTGGTTTCGACACCGCTTGTAAAGTGTACTCTGAGGTAATCGGTAACATTCAACGCGACTGTAACTCTGCTCGCAAATACTGGCACTTTGTGAAGTTGATGGGTCGTTCGGCTTCTCACATCGCATTGGAATGTGCTTTGCAGGTACAACCCAACGTATGTATCGTATCCGAAGAGGTAGAAGAGAAGAATATGTCGCTCGATGATGTAGTGACTTACATCGCTCAGGTAGTGGCCAACCGTGCTGCCGAAGGCAATAACTTCGGTACGGTGTTGATTCCCGAAGGATTGGTAGAGTTTATCCCTGCTATGAAACGTTTGATCGCCGAACTGAATGACTTCCTGGCTCACAATGCCGAAGAGTTCGCTCAGATTAAGAAATCTCACCAACGCGACTATATCATCCGCAAACTTTCTGCCGAAAACTCTGCTATCTATGCAAGTCTTCCCGAAGGTGTAGCCCGTCAGTTGACGTTGGATCGCGACCCACACGGTAACGTACAGGTATCGCTTATCGAAACAGAGAAGTTGTTGTCTGAAATGGTAGCTGCGAAACTGGCTGTTTGGAAAGAAGAAGGCAAGTTCGACGGTAAGTTTGCCGCACAGCACCACTTCTTCGGTTACGAAGGTCGTTGCGCTGCTCCATCTAACTACGATGCCGACTACTGCTACTCATTGGGCTATACGGCTTCTATGCTGATCGCTAACGGTAAAACCGGTTATATGTCGTCTGTACGCAACACAACAGCTCCTGCTTCTGAGTGGATTGCCGGCGGTGTGCCTATCACGATGATGATGAACATGGAACGTCGTCATGGCGAAATGAAGCCTGTTATTCAGAAAGCACTTGTGAAATTGGACGGTGCTCCTTTCAAAGCATTTGCTGCACAGCGTGACCGTTGGGCGTTGACTACGGATTATGTATATCCGGGTCCTATCCAATATTTCGGTCCTACCGAAGTTTGTGACCAGCCAACTAAAACGTTGCAGCTCGAGCAAGCTAAATAAATATTTATTCATCGCAGAGCATACATCCGGTGTGCTCTGTGATGAAAAATAACACCTAATGACACCTCGCAAACCCATACCTTCTCGCAAGAAAACCACTGGTGCTTCTCATCGCTCTCCGCGAAAAAAGAAGAAGACTATGCGTTCCATGCCCACTTGGTTACGAAACACGCTTGCCCTTTTGTTGGTAGGCATCTTCTCCGTCTCTTTTTATTATTTTGTCATCCGTCCCTATTCCTATCGTTGGAAAGAGTGCTATGGTCAGAAAGCCTATGGTATCTGCCTGCCATGTTGCTATGAGGTGCACGGTATCGACATCTCCCACTATCAGGGAGCCATTGATTGGGACAGACTGGCCGAGAATCGGGATGCGGAATTCCCACTTCACTTCATCTTTATGAAGGCGACCGAAGGAGGCGATCATGGCGATGATACCTTTGAACAAAACTTTTCGGAAGCAGGAAAGCGCGGATTTATTCGTGGAGCTTATCACTTCTTTTCGCCTAAAACCGACCCGTTGCGACAGGCCGATTTCTTTATCCGTACCGTTAAACTATCGGCAGGCGATCTGCCACCGGTTCTCGATGTAGAGGTACGTGGCAAAAAGACTAAAAAGGAATTACAACACAACATCAAACGTTGGCTCGATAGGGTAGAGGCTCATTATGGAGTGAAGCCTATTCTCTATACCTCTTATAAATTCAAAACCAGCTACCTGGATGATTCTCTGTTTAATGCTTATCCGTATTGGATTGCACATTACTATGTAGATTCGGTTCGTTATACCGGCAAGTGGCACTTCTGGCAGCATACCGATATCGGCACCGTGCCCGGTATCAAACACGATGTCGATCTGAATGTATTCAACGGTACATTGGAGGAGCTACAGAAAATGACTATAAAGTAAACTTCACTGCTGCCCAGCGATTCTTCTCTTTTTGATGAACGAAGGTGAGTCCATTGCGTTCGGCTTCGGCGCGAATCACAGGCACATCGTCTATATAAAACCCGCTCATATAGAGTTCGGAACCCGGTTGCATGCAAGCGATATAGTGCTTCATGTCGTTCACTAATATGTTACGGTTGATGTTGGCAATTACTACATCAAACGGTCCTTTTCCTTGAAGGATGGAGGCATCGCCTTCTTTTACCTCGATATCGGTCAATCCGTTCAGCGCAATGTTTTCGATGGAGTTGCGCACACACCATTCGTCAATATCAATAGCCAAACAAGGTGCTGCCCCACGCAGGCGAGCTAGAATGGCAAGGATAGACGTTCCACAACCCATGTCGAGCACCGACTTGCCGTTGAGTGTTGTTTCAAGCAACTCGCCGATGATGAGGCTGGTCGTTTCGTGGTGTCCGGTACCGAAGGCCATCTGAGGATTGATCACAATGTCATACTCCACCTGTGGCACATCGTGGTGAAAGGTGCTGTGAATAACACAGCGGTCGCCAATGATGATGGGCTGGAAGAAATTCTTTTCCCACTCCTCGTTCCAATCCTTATCCTCCGCTTCTACGTAAGAGTAAGTGATGTCTGTGTCGGGTATCGGGAATTCGGCAATGGCTTCCTTAATGGCTGATTCATCGCACAATGCTTGCTGTATGTAGGCAGTCAGCCCGTTGTCGGTTGTCACAAAACTTTCAAAACCGGCTTCGCCCAATACGGCTGCCAGCACGTCGCTCACTGTTTCCGAACAAGGACGGGTGCTAAATGTAAATTCGAAATACTTCATTCAATTTATCTTTTATTTGCAAAGGTATTACTTTCTTTCGAATAGAATATTTGAACCCATCGGCAAATGGCCTTATTAACACTTTTAACATGCATTCTTTCCTCACTATCCTCCCCGTTTCTCTAAGTATGCCCAACCGTTCAATAGAGTAGGCGTAGCGAAAATAATACGCTGTTTGATCATGTGCCGTTTCTTGTACAAAAAAGCTGGCGGCTTTTTCTGAAAAGGCCGCCAGCTTTTTAAATTTTCTCTCGGGCTTTTTTAAAAAGGCGACCGGCTTTTTTCGATTAATTCACGGGCTTTTAAAACATCGTCTCAATACCTTTTTATAGATGTATTTGTCGCACTATATACTTTGATCCGTGCTCATTTTATTGGTAAATCAACGTTATTAGGGAAATCCCTATAATAGTTTGGGGAAAATCTCCCTTTAATAGTAAACACCTTGATTATCTTTGTATCGTGAATAAAAAGAGTAAAAACCAATAAACCACAGAAATATGAAAAAGATTGTTTTTTTATCGCTGTTTGCCTTGGCTCTTCCACTGGTGGGGATGATGGCACAAAGCAATGATGACGACCTTTACTTCATTCCTTCGAAAGAGAAAGCAGCACCTGCACCGGTGAAGCGAGCTCCTGCGAAGCGAGAGGTAACTACTAATATTTATACATCGCCCGGTACTACGGTCGTTGTGCAAGACCGCAAAGGAAAGACGCGTGATATAGACGAATACAACCGCCGTTACGAGGCTCGCGACAATGAGTTTGTCATGGAAGATGATACACTGTTTGTTCAAGAAAAAGCCCGTCCGGATTTGGATGGCGAATGGGTGAACGGTGAGTTCAACGGTTCGCGTGAAGATTATGAATATGCCGAACGCATCATTCGTTTCCGTAATCCGCGTTACGCCATTAGCATCAGCAGCCCGCTCTATTGGGATGTTGTTTATGGCAGCAACTCGTGGGACTGGAATGTGTACAGCGATGGGTTATATGCATACGCTTTCCCTACTTTCAGCAATCGCCTTTGGTGGGATTGGCGCTTCAACTCTTACGGTTCTAGCTGGGGCTTCGGCTTTGGTTCTCCTTATTATGCCGGCAGCTATTGGGGCGGCTGGTATGGCGGCTACTGGGGTGGCGGCTGGGGTGGCTATTGGGGACATCACCACCACGGATATTATCCCGGATGGGGTGGCGGCGGTCACTATCCAAGTTGGGGTGGTGGAAGCTGGGACAGCAACCGGGTGTATACCAATCGTCGCTCGTCGGGCAGATCAGAATACAGTAACGGTATTAGAAGGCAAGAGGGAAGTTCGATTAGAGGCGAAGGCTCATCGACCAGACGAGTTGTTGGAACACGTACGTCGACAGGTACACGCTCGTATGATCGCAGCAACTCTATCCGTGTAGAAGGTAATCGTCAAGGCGTAAGTAGCGGTAGAGATGCCTCGACTCGTCGGAGCACCTATACGCGCCCAAGTAGTACACGTAGTTCTGCCGGTGAAGGTGTACGCCGAGAGATGGTTCGTAGTAGCTCTGAATCTACCCGCAGCTATAATCGTGGAAGCTCTACATCAATGCCTTCACGTAGTTCTTCTACAGAAAGTACACGTCGATCTTATGACAATAGCTCAAATAGCCGTAGCTATACTCCAAGTAGCGGTAGTAGCTCTCGTTCGAGCAGCAGCTATTCCGGTGGAGGTGGTAGTTCATCGCGCTCTAGCAGTGGTGGTGGCGGATCAAGCAGAAGTAGTAGTGGCAGTAGCCGAAGATAGGTTGAGTATACACTTTAAAACAGAGTAGTAAACAATGAAAAAAATAATGACTTTAACGGCATTCTCTTTGCTTATTGCAGCGGGAGTAAGTGCACAAACAGTGTACGATGCCGCTAATATAACAAGTAAAGATTTAAACGGAACAGCTCGTTTTGTAGGTATGGGTGGTGCTATGGGTGCTCTTGGTGGTGATATATCGACTATCGGATCAAACCCCGCAGGTATCGGTATTTATCGAAGCAACGATATAATGACTACATTTGGCTTATCGGCCTATGGTACAGAAAGTGTCTTTTCCGGAAATAAATTCAATTCGGATAAAATGCGCGGCTCGTTTGATAATATTGGAGTTGTCTTTTCTAGTAAAATAGGTAACCAAACCTCATTGCGTTATGTTAACTTTGGTTTTAACTACAAACGTGCCAAGTCTTTTAATCGCAATATGGAGATGGGGGGGAATATAGGAGCTTATTCCCAATCGTTTCAAATGGCTGCTCAGGCCGATGGAATAGATAAGCCTATGTGGGATAATGGAAATCGATACACCAATCGAGACATTGGTTGGTTGTCTGCACTAGGATATGATGGATATTTGATTAATCCTCAGATTACTACAGATAAAACAGATTTTCCTTATTTGGATAAAGATGGTAAGCCGATACTTGATAAGGATGGTAACCCTCAATACGTAAATTACAAATTCTATCAAAGCATAGCTGGTAATAATACTGATCTTAATTATCGTTCCGAGGAGCGTGGAGGTATCGATCAGTACGATTTTAATATTTCCTTTAATCTGAATGATCGTGTCTATTTGGGAGCAACCGTAGGAGCGTATTCTGTAAATTATAATAAATACACCTATCATAAAGAAATGTTTGGCGATGATCAAGGTTATAACTTACAGAGTTGGAATAAGATCAATGGCTCTGGATTTGATATTAAGTTGGGAATGATTATACGCCCGTTCGAGTTCTCTCCACTTCGTATTGGTTTGGCTGTACATACTCCTACGTTTTATAGTCTTGAATTGGCTACAAATGCTCGTATAGAAACCGATGTTTGGGACCAGGAAGCAGGTAAGATATTGCCTCATGATATAGATACGTATAAAGAATTAAATAATAAAGATATGATTCGCGAGTTCAATCTTCGCACTCCTTGGACTTATAATGTAAGTTTGGGATATACCGTAGGTAAAAGTTTGGCCTTAGGTGCGGAATATGAATATCAGAATTATTCAAAATCGAAGTTTCTTGACCCACAGGGGTATGCAGGTGCTTTTGAATATGAGAATAGCACCATGCCTATGCTTAAGGGGGTGAACACATTCCGTATCGGAGCAGAGTACAAAGTGATTCCTCAATTTGCTTTACGCGCTGGTTATAACCACAGTTCGGCTGCATTTCATAGCAATGCGTTTAAGGATTTGCCAATAAACTCTATTCAGACTGATACTGATTTTGCTAATTCGCAATCTAAAAACAACTACACGTTGGGTGTTGGCTATCGTGGTTCTCTATTTTATGCAGACCTTGCATATAAGTACGCTACGTACAAAGAAGAATTCTTCCCATTTGTCAATACCTATGCTGATAATAATCAGACTGTAGTAGAAACTCCTAATGCTACGATTGTAACCAATACCCGCAGTCAAGTACTCCTTACATTGGGTATACGCTTCTAAGAAAAAACAATTGCAACAATAACTTTCACTGTGTCGAAAAGAAATCCCCGAAGTGCGTTTAAGGTGCTCCGGGGATTCTTGATATGATAGCAGTTCGTTTACCACATTTCAATATACTACTTTATCCGTTTTCTGGCTCCATGCTTCGAAGGCTTTCAGTGCCTCTTTATGTAGCAATATCTCCGACGGTAGCTTTCTGTCAGCAGGTTTCAGCTCGAGTTCGTCGTATATAAAAGAGTCGTCGAAACCTATGTTTTTAGCATCGGTCTTGTTATTACCATAATACATTTTGTCCAAACGTGCCCAATAGATGGCGCCTAGGCACATGGGGCAGGGTTCGCACGAAGTATATATTTCGTAACCACTCAGGTCGAATGTTCCCAATTGCGAAGTCGCAGCACGGATGGCACTCACCTCGGCATGAGCCGTAGGGTCGCACAATGCAGTTACACGATTCACACCTGTAGCAATAATCTCCCCGTCTTTGGCTATCACAGCTCCAAAGGGGCCTCCGCCATTGGCTACGTTCTCTTTGGAAAGCTCAATGGCTTTCCGCATCAATTCTTCCTTAGTCATTTTTATATTTGTTTTTTATTCCGATGACAAAGATAATCATTCGTTGATATTCGGGCAACCAACTAACGTTTAAAATGCTTATCTTTGAGCACGAATGAAAGGTAAGCATTGATGAAGAAAGCAAAAGTATACGATACGGAGAAAGAGCTTTGGCTGGCATTTCGGGAAGGAGATCGAAATGCTTTCGCCCAATTGTTCGAATCTTATTCGGATGCGATGTATGCTTACGGAAGAAAAATAACTGCCGATACCGAATTGGTTAAAGATACGATTCAGGATGTATTTGTGAAACTGTATCATAACCGCAGAAATTTGGGTGAAACTCAATCGCTGAAAGGCTATCTGCTTGTAGCGTTGAAGCGTACGTTGATAAATCATTTTAATGCTTCGTCGCCCGTTCTACTCTCCATGGACGAGATGAACGCAGGAGCGTATGCAGATAACCGGCCATTTGAAATAGAACTTTCGGTTCAGGCTGTTTGCGAAAGCGAAGAGATTGATGCTGAAGAAGAAAACCGCCGGAAGTTGGCTGCTGTTTTGCAAGAACTAACCCCTCGTCAACGCGAAGCCATCTACCTTTATTATATACAAGAAATCCCGCTGATTGAAATTCCCGATATGTTGGGAATGAATTATCAATCAACGAGAAATCTATTGCATCGTGCTATGTCAAAGCTACGTCAGTGTATTACTTCTTCTTCACTGAGTATGTCTGCTTTTTTACTCCAATACCTTTCAACGTAAGGCTTTGCCAATGAGGCGGAAGGATTCCTTGCTGCTGCACAACTCCCTTTTCTGTGAGGTGCAATCCTCCAAATCCCATCATTACGGCTTGTAACACACCACCTGCTCCGGTAGCAAAATACGGATTGGTTCCTCCTTTGGTTTCGGCGATAACACGGAAGGGCGGATTGAGGTTGGGCAGATAAGCGTCTTGAAAGAAGTGCCATGCTTTATCTGCATTGCCTAAACGAGCGTATAGCAAGGAGAATATAGCTTGTGTCATGGCCGGTGTATCTTTCTCGGGCACTTTCACTTCATAATAGGCCAGATCCTTAGCTACCTGTTTAGGGTGAGTGATGAGACCAAGCGGATAGGCAAGCAGGTTAACGTCGGCTTGCTTAATGGTTTCGCCATTGTAGCTGCTGTGTTCGCGGGTTGTTCCGTCGGAGAACTGATGAATAACCAAAGAGGATGCCACCTTCTCCCAACGTTCATCTACAGGATAGTTCAATAGGCGAGCGGCTTGCGCTGCCGCCAGAAGGTTGATCTTTGCCACTCCGTTGGTGAAAGCGTCATCGTCTACATTCTCAGCCCATTCGTCGGCTGCAACTACATTGCGGATGTGACTTCTGCCAATGCTATCTGTTTCGATGCGGCTCAACCAGAACTCGGCAGTCGCTTCTATCAAGGGATAGCCTTCTTGTTGCAACCAGGTACGGTCTTGCGTCATACAGAAGTAGTTCCATGCAGCCAGTGCAACGCAACCTGATATGTGGTGTTCGAAGGTTCCTGCCAATGCCCATACAGGTGTCTCTTCGAAACCGCTGTCGGCACTTTCCCATGGAAACATGGCACCTCGGAAACCATGCTCGAAGGCATTCTTACGGGCTGCCTCCAGTCTGTCAATTCGATAACGAATAAGCGACTGCGCCAATTGAGGTTGTAGCATCAGCAAGGCGGGAAATATCCATGTATCTGCATCCCAGAAGATATGTCCGTTGTATCCCAGCCCCGATAGACCCATCGGAGAGATGGAAAGAGCCGATCCTTCGCGTACGAAGGAGTAGAGATGATAGATCATGCTATGTATGTCTTGCTGTGCCTGGGCGTCTCCTTCTATCTGGATATCGCTTTGCCATAACTCGTCCCACTGTTTGGTATGATTGGCAATGAGGCGATCGTATCCTTCGAGGCTGGCAAATACGGTAAGGCGTTCGGCTTCGTTCATCGGATCGGGGTGATGGGCTGAGGTCAGTGTAGAGCCCACAATACAAAAGCGGTACGTTTCTCCTTTCTTCAATTCGCGGTTGAACCGCATCGCATGGCTATTATTATTGGGTGTAGTATGAATGACTCGTGGCTCGTTGCCTGCTTTCTCGGGAAACAGAAAAGCCGAAGAAGCACAGATACGAAGTTTGCCTGTAGGGCTTTCGGCTTGAGTGGATAATAGCTTGATGGCAGCGTGGCGACGGTTTATTTCGTTGTAATACATCTGTCCGTCTCGAAAGGCATCGGGGGTTTCCAGTTGGTTGGCAGCCGACAGGTTGATGTCGGTGTGCGGTGTAACCTCAATGACTAGCAGTGCACAGTAGGGGAGCTGACGCAGAGCCAGATAGGAATAGCTAACCGATGCCTTCTCTGCAAAATCGAAGCGAGAGGTATGCATGGCACGCTTCATGTCGAGCGTCTGGGTAAAGTTGGAGATATTCTCTTTGTTTATACTTTTGCCATCGATATACAGTGTCGTGTTAAGCATGTTAAAACCATTGAGGAAGTTACTGACCCGTCCTCGTCCGTACTTGTCGTAGCTGCCTGCCAGTATTATGTTATTAGTTCGTAGCGGATCGGCCGAAGAGACGATGCCGAGCATACCGTTGGCTACGGTTACTCCATAATACTGTTCGGGGTTAATGTTTGTGGCATTTATTTGCCAGGCATCCTGTGCCTGCATGGTGGCAGACAAGGCAATGAGTAGAAGAATGAAATACTGTTTCATGATATTTATTGTAGTTGATAAATTCCAATGGATAGAGGCGGTGTGTTGAGATGCAGTTTTCCGCGTTTGTAACTGATACGCTGCTGGTCGCCCTGAGTGAGAATCGGAGTGAGGCGACCGATAGGCTGCCGACATTCTCGTTGCGTAGTGATGGTTCGTCCGGAGGGATTGATACAGATCAATAGACGTTGGCCATTGCCTGATTGCCGTTCGTAAACAAGTGGATAGTGGTTTGTACCCGTTTGCATGAAGGTGATTCCGCCCCGACAAGCAAGGGCAGGGTATTCGCGTCGCAAAGCAAGTAGGCGACGTACGTAATTGAGTTGCGAATCCGGATCATTGGCTTGTTGAGCTACGTTGGGGCGATTGCAAGCCGAATCGATCGGTAGGTAGTATTGATCGGGATTGGCTGTGGAAAACCCTGCACCGGGAGTAGCGTCCCATTGCATGGGGGTGCGGCTACCTGCTCGATTTCCTTTGGGGAGTAAGCTGCCTTCTTTATTCGGTAGTCCGTCAATGAAGCGCATGCCGATTTCATCTCCATAGTAAATGCATGGTACGCCCGGCTGAGTGAGGAAGAAGGTAAGGGCTGTGCGTACTTCGGCTTCACTATCACGCCTGCCGCAACGAATACGTTGAAAGTCATGGTTTCCTGTTGGGATACAGAGATGACCGTCGTTGCCTGCCACTTTCAAACAGTCGTCCAGGTTGGCGATGTACAGGTTCGGATTGCCTACTCCGCGGAGGTCGAAATAGCAGGTGTCACGACGATACGTTCCGGTTTCGTTGAATACCAGCTCACCATACCCTGTACGTCCGAAGTGAATGATAAAGTCCATCATAAAACCGACTTTCAAGGCTTTCTGCGGATTACTCCATTCGGCTAGCAGGATACCATCGGGATAGAGGCTTTGGAAGTGTGTACGCAATTCGTGCCAAAGAGCGGTTGTTCCTTGTAGATCGGGATCATTTTTAACGAGCGAACCGGCCATGTCGACACGAAAGCCGTCGCAACCCATCTGCATCCAGTAATCCATGATATGCTTTAGTTCGGTTCGGGTAGCGGTTGGACCGGGAGCGTCTATCGGTTGTTCCCAAGGACAGGCAGGATCGGGTTGACCGTATCCGTAGTTAAGAGCCGGCTGACAGTCGAAGTAGTTTTTTCGGTAGCTTCCGTTACGTTCGAAGTGTCCGGTTATGAATTTGGGAGGACAAATCGTTGAATCATTTGTCCAGATATAGCGATCGGTGTATGGGTTTTGTTCTTTCTGTTGTGAATAGCGAAACCATGGTGATTGGTCGGACGAATGTCCGGCAACGAGATCGAGCACGACGCGCATCTGGCGTTTATGAGCTTCGTCGAAGAGACGACGCAGGTCGTCGTTGTTACCATAGCGGGGAGCAACCCGGTAGAAATCGATAACATCATATCCGGCATCCATAAAAGCGGAGTGAAAACAAGGATTCAGCCACAAGGTGTTACAGCCTAGTGATTGGATATAGTCCAGACGCTCAATGATGCCTTGGATATCACCGATACCATCACCGTTGGTATCTTGATAACTTTGCGGATAAATTTGATAGAATACAGCTTCCTCGATCCACTTAGGTAAGTGAAAGGTTGGGCTTTGAGCACGGGCGTTACCGGCAGTGAGTAGCAGAAGGAGGATGTATGTGAATAGTTGTTTCATGAAGTGTTATCAATTATGATGTATGCAAAAGTAATTTCATCTTTCAATGAACGCGTCGGAGTAGCTACGTTCTTTGTGCTACTCCGACGTTTCATTGGTACGTTAATCGTATCTTGAATCGTTTTGTTTTAAATCCGGATTTGCTTCAAGCGCACTGATAGGAATAGGCAGCAGGATGCGATATGGCTCCGAAGCCGGCTTCTCATAACGGGCAGCACAATATCGATTGAAGCGTACCATGTCGTTACGTCGTGATGGACCGTCCCAGTAAAACTCGTATCCACGCTCATTGAAAATCTTCTCCAACGTGAGTTCATTTAAGGCATAAGGCTTTACACCTCGCTTGTTTCGTATGGTGTTGATGTCTGCCAATGCGCCCGGTGCATCGCTATTGCGCAATTTTGCTTCGGCGCGCATCAGGTAAACGTCGGTGAGGCGATAGTATTGAAAATCATTTTCACTTTTGTTTCCATAGGTCGAGTTCACATCGGGAGCGTATTTTATTACGCGTGCTCCTTGTGCTTCGGTCGAGTTTTGTACACTGAACTCGGGTGTATAAATGAGGTCTTTCCCGGTACGGTCTTTTAGTTTGGCTCCTTTGATATCGTATTGTTGCCCTACAAGTATACCAACATTGATTCCGGTCTCCTTCTTCACTATATCACTTTGATAGCGTGGGTCGGTAGTATCCCATGTATTTAGAAAATCGGGGGTGGTGCAACAGCCATTCCACATACCGGTAAACTTTCCAAACTTCTGATTGTAATGCAAGGTGATATTTATCCAGTCAATGCCATTCAGTCCTGCTCCCATATTATATATAATGGGAAGGATTGTTTCGGTTTCGTTGGAATACTTCTCATTGAAGGCCTGATATAGTTCCCAGAAGTTATCGGCCAGTTTGTATTTGCCCGAGTTAATAATGGTGTTGCAAAGTTCAATTGTCTCCGCCCACTTACCCTTACCGTCAGTAAAGGCCGGAGCAGTTCCGGTATAAACCTGATTATTAAGATACAGCTTGGCCAGTAACATTTGTGCGGCAGCCTTGGTGACGCGACCGTAGGGAACTAATCCTTTGTCTTTGAGCAAAGGAATAATGGCTGTCAATTCCTTTTCAATACGGTCGATGGCTTGTTGGCGGGTCAAGATTTGCGGTTTCACCGAATAATCGGTTTCGGTATATTCACGCATGGGGAAGCTTCCGAAGCAATCCATCAGGTGATACATACAAAGAGCACGGATAAAGAGAGCTTCGTTCATATAGCCTGCTACTTCTTCCGTTTGATCGAGTTTTGACAGGTATTGTAGTGCCGTATTACATTTGGTAATACCGATCATGAAACTGTTCCATGTGTTTTTGATATAGGTGTTTTTACTATCGTACTCGTGAGTAAATAGGGTGCGGTAACTGGCATTGTTCCAATCGGTTCCACGTGTTGGAAAAACCATTTCGTCGGTTACACTTTCGAGTACCAGCCACACACCGCTTCGACTTTGTAGGTCTCGCAGATAAGCGTATGCCGGAGCGATCAGCATCTGTGCATTCTTGCTGTCGGATACCATGTCCGATCCGCTTTGTTCATTCAATATCTGCTCCTTGAGGTCAGTGCATCCTGCTGCCAGAAAACTTGCCAGGATGGTATATGCTATGATTGTTATCTTTTTCATTGTCTATTGTATTAGGTGTTAAAAGTCGACAGAAACTCCGAAACTGAAGCTGCGTGCCATGGGGTAGCTGGTCCAGCCAATGCCCAACGAAGGTACTCCGTTATTGATGCGTCCGGCGTTCACTTCGGGATCGTATCCGCTGTATCCGGTGATAACGAACAGGTTATTTCCCGTCAGTGTCAGGCGCAGATTGCTAATCCATTTTTTGCTCTTCAATGGTACTGTATAACCCAATGTAGCACTGCTTAGGCGTAGGTATGATCCGTCTTCAATGTAGCGGCTTGAGTAGTCCAGTACATTATCCATTGCTTCGGGCAGATGGGTTGCACTTTCTGTGGTATTGAATCCTTTCGAGAAAAGAGTCATATTGTCGAGCACGTTGGCAAGGTTGTTATAAACGTCATTGCCTACTACACTGTTGAAGAACAAGCCCAAGTCGAACTGTTTCCAAGTGAGATTTGTATTGAAGTTAAGCGAGAAGTCGGGTTGTGCATTTCCGATACATTTCTCTACTTTCTTGCCATTTTCATCCACTTCGTATATGCTCTTTCCGGCTTCATCAAATCCTAAGAAGTTATATCCCCAGAATGTACCGATGGGATATCCGCTTTTGATGACTTGCGAGGTAAATCCGTCGATACCGGGTCCGCTCGGTTTACCGGTAGTAATGGAGGTCATGGGCAGATTCTTCACTTCGTTTTTTATAGCCGAGAAGTTGGCTCCTAAGCTCCAAGTCCAGTCTTTATTGTCAATAATCACTCCGTTTAAACCGATCTCAATACCTTTGTTTACAATCTTCATGTCGGGCACATTGGTCCATACCATGCTGGTAGGTGCGGGAGAGATGGCATATACCTCTAGCAAAACATCGCGGGTTACCTTCGAAAACAGGTCGACAGTACCACTCAATCGGTTGTTGAAGAAGGCAAAGTCAAGACCCAGATCGACTTGTTCTGTGCGCTCCCATTTCAGATCTGGATTTGGAGTACGTGTCAGCGTAATTCCTTGTACCACATTGCTGCCTCCGTCAAGGATGGCACTTCCGCCATTGGTTCCCAACATAATTTGCGAAATCTTATTCGGAATCTCCTGATTACCGGTGATACCCCAGCTAAGGCGTAATTTCAGGTTATCGAATACATTGAGCTTTTTGATAAAGGCTTCCTCGCTCATGCGCCATGCTAACGCGGCAGAGGGAAAGTAACCATATTTATTGTTGTCGCCGAACTTGGTCGAACCATCGGCACGGAAATTGGCAGTCAGTAAGTATTTGTCCATCAGGTTATAATTGATGCGACCAAAGAAAGATTGAAGCTCGTTGACGGTGATGTTCGAGTTTCCCTCAATTTGCTTGTATTTACCCAGTGCCAGATCATAAATATAATCAATATTATCTACATCGAATCCATTTTCGGAGATACCATACCGATAGTTGCGGAACTTCTGAAAGGAGTGTCCTGCCAATAAGTTGAAATGATGATTTTTCTTAATATTGAAATTGTATGTCAGATAGTTCTCAATAAGAAAACTGCTAGCTTCTACGTTATTGATATCTACTGTACCCTTATCGCTCAGGTAGATGAGCTTCTGATCTTGAGTTACTTTACGAGTGGCTTTCATTTCATCGAAAGCTACATTCATTTTATATTTCAGTTCTTTCCATATTTCAAGCGTACCGGTAAGGTTTGCCAATACACGGTCGGTCTGTGTTTTGTCATCGGTTAGCTTAATCATGGCTACCGGATTGCGTACATCTTTGCTCTTTTGAAAGTAACTGCCGTCTTCGTTGTATACAGGGTAGGTGGGGTTTACCTTCAATGCCGATAATAGAACATCACCTTCAAAACCACCTGACTCTCCAATAGGTACCCGTTGATCATTGGTGCGTGTAGCCGTAAGGCTTGCCTCGATTTGCAAACGGTTATTGAATGCTTTCTGACTTACGTAGAAGCGTCCGGTGTATTTCTCCATTCCGGTGCGATCTACAATACCCTGTTGGTTCTGATAACCGATAGAGGCACGGTAGCTACCGTTCTTAAAGCCTCCTCCGATGGATAGATTATGATTGTGCGACATGGCCGTGCGGAATATTTCATCCTGCCAATTGGTGTCTGCACCACCGTCTTCGATGGTCACTCCTTTCTCCTTCGCAAATTCGCGGTAGCGTGCAGCACTTAACATGGGGTACTGTTTAGGAAGATCCGATATACTTCCGTAGGCAGAATAAGACACTTTACTCTGTCCTTCGATTCCCTTTTTGGTTGTAACCATGATCACTCCATTGGCTCCACGTGCACCATAGATAGCTGTGGCCGAGGCATCTTTCAATACATCAATCGACTCGATATCATCGGGGTTTAGAAAGTTCAGTGGATTTTTAGAACCATTGCCACCTACACCTGCTACGTTGGCTCCCGATGGTTGTTGATCGCTCGAAACATCCAGAGGTACACCATCTACTACGTAGAGTGGGTCTTGTCCCGAGCGGATTGAGTTTGAACCACGCACACGAATGGTTACACCACCACCCGGTTCGCCACCGTTGTTTGTGATATTAACTCCCGATACCCGGCCTTGGATAAGCTGTGTGGGCGAAGTTACCAGTCCTTTATTAAAGTCTTTTGACTTGACAGCGGCAACCGATCCGGTCAGATCGCTTTTCTTCATGGTGCCATAACCTACCACTACGACTTCGTTCAGCAATTCGGCGTCACTGGCCATTTGTACTTTCATCTGCGAACCGGCTTTTTGCTCCATACGCTTGTAGCCTACGTAAGAGAATACGATTGTTTTTCCCTCGTCGGTGCGTAGCGTGTATTTACCATCCATGTCTGTAATGGTTCCATTGGATGTACCTTTGGCTTGTACACTAACCCCGATTAGGGGTTCGCCGGTTTCATCGATGACTACACCTGTGGCGGTAATCGATTTGGCCTGATTTTGTTGGCTCTCCGTTTTGGCTATAATCAAAATTTGACGGTCAGAAATCTCATAGGCAAGAGTTGTGTTTTTGAGTAACTGCCCCATGATTTCATTGATAGATGAAGAGGTAATGTTCAGCGTTACCCGTTTATCTAAATTAACGGTTGCACTGTTGTATACAAAAACAAATTTGCTTTGTTTCTCAATAAGAGTCAATACATCGTGAATGGGCTGATTGGACACTTTAATCGTAATGTCGCCATTTGCAGCAATTGAGATCGGTGATTGTTGCTCGGCATGTGCCTGTGGTGCAGCAGCAATGAGAAAAAATAAAATATAACTTGTCAATGCAAGTTTGTTCCACAAATAATTAGTATACTTGCAAAAGTGATGCTGTTTATTCATCATTAATAGATTTTGGTTTATAGTTTTTGTTATCAAAGTCTGTTGGCTGGGGGATAGTGCGAATATCTCCCGGCTTTTTTTATGATCGGTGCTTGTTTTACTTTTTTCTTTTCATAGGCATTATTTTGTTTTTTGATTACTGATTATGCTGATTCTTCTCTCTTCTTTTTTGATGTCGATGGGAGCAATTTTGGTTAAGTTTTCAAGAATCTCATTCAAGGAAACACTCATATCCAGCTTACCATTGATTCTAATTTCATTTAAGTCATTCCAGTTATAGTTGAGAACAACATTGTGGCGCTCTTCGATTTGTTTCAACACATTGCTGAGTGTCTCGTTTTCTATCGATAATACATCTTCTTTCCAACCGATAAACGACGCTGTATTTACATCGCTCTGCAACGTATGGCTGAGGGTCTGTTTATTGTAGGCATATTTCTGATTAGGTAACATAAAAACAGATTCGCCTTCGTTGGGTTGTATTTTTACCCGCCCCGATACAAGAACGACAGATTGTTCTTTATCGCCCGGATAGGCTGATATTAGAAATTCGGTACCTAGCACGCATACTTCCATGGTTTTTGTCAAGGTGCTGAAAGGACGACTTTTGTCGTGTGCTATCTGCATATAAGCTTCTCCTTCTAGACTTACCTTTCTTTGTTTTCCTTCAAATTTCAATGGAAAGATAAGCTTTGATTGTGCCTTTAATATAATGGTAGAGTGATCGGCCAGAACGACTTGTGTTCGTTGGCCGGCAGGTACAGCTACTTGCAGAAAAGTCTCCTTTTGTTGTGGGGCTGAAAGCTTGAATGAAGTTCCCGGTGTGCGTATCTCTATTTGATTAGTGGCAGCAAGGCAGTGTATTTCGGCTTGCTCGCCCAATTCTATTTCTTGGTCTTCAATGTATAGTCGAACGGTACTGAGTGTATCGACATTGACAATAGCCGACAGGCGTTCATAAGGGTTATTGGTAAAGGGTGCATATACTAATGTACCTACCGTAATGATTAATAATAGAATGGATGCTGCCGCATACCATATCGTACGGCGAGATCGTATTTGATGTGTTGTTCTTCGGTCAATGTTTGCCCACATAGCCTGCTTCTCTTGTGATGTAAGTGTAGGCTCATCTCTTTGGATGAACTTTTGCAGTTGCTCGCGGTCAAAACCAGAGGGTATGTTGTTTTCGTTCATTGTTATAGAATTAAAATCGTCTTTCTATAAGCAATACAACGAACTGTGCTGTTTGTACTCACGTACTGAGTACTTTTTTAGGAATAATTTTTATTTATACAAATAAAGCCGATCATTTATCCGACGATCAGCTTTATTTATATCAACAATTATGGTTTACCAATACCAGCAAACACCGAATGAAAATGGATATAACTCGGGGCCTTTGTTTTTCTCAAAAAGCCCATAGGTGGCATATCGCATATATACTCCGATATCGCTATATCCTCCTTGTACCAATAGATTGAGGCCTACCGGGCGTACGTTCAATCCCTTATCAATAGTCTCTTTATGTCCGTCGTATTTTACTTTTGAGTGGATGCCATGACGTATTTCTGCTTCCAGACCTGCCGATAGGAATATAGGACCACGGCCGTTGATGCGCTTTTGCCATTCGAGAGCAACCGGTACACGGAAGTAGAAATAGCGTAAGCGACTTTGGTTGTAATAAACACCGTCGGGGGCAGGATAATTGTTGGTCACTCCATCTATTTCGCGGAAGGCCGTATTATTGTCAAGCCTGAAAGAGATATAACCCCAACCTAGTCCGCCGCTAATGCCCCACTGTTTATTACGACTCAATGTAGCATCTACTTCAAACAAGGTAAATCCTATTTCCCATGATTTCAATGCGTTCAGGTCAACCGAATTGGGTGTATTGTAATTAGCGAAGCCATCATATAGTTGGGTATACCCCATGTATATACCCGCATTATGAGGTTCAAAACGATAATTACCTCAAATCCGCAGCTAATTTATAACTGATTCAAATAGCGATTTAATTCACCTAATAGTTCCTACTCGTAGCTTTTCCCCCTGCTTTTCTCCTTGATTTCAGGTTATAGGGCATAGCTTCCCCTTTCCCCAGTTAGCTGAAGGCATAAGTAATCCCACGAAAAGTTGTTTTTACGGACTCCAAAGCAACTTGTATGGTTTGTCGGAATAAATATTGAGTACCCATTGTCTGCCTGTCTTTACCCATTTCGCAGGAACTGTAATGAATCGAAAGATAAATCGTTTGACTCGGCTTACCGGTTCAATATCTTCAAACACGGCTGCAACCTTCTCAATAAGGTAAGCATAAAAGTTTTTAGCCATGGCTGTAAGTAGCAGGAATACTGTATTCTCTTTGAGGAATGAACAGGGAAGATGACTCCACCCGAAATCGTTATTCATCATGTCGAATGTTCTTTCACAGGCTCCACGAGCATTGTAGAAGAGTACAATGTCTTTTTCAGAACTTTCATGGTCATTGGTTAAGATGCACCGATAGGTGTATTCACCATCAAATAGGTCCAATTGGTTGTCCTTACGCTTTTGCCTTTGAATAACAAGTCGGTAGTTTTCTTCTTGCAAAAAGGAAGTAAAAGGTATGGAGGTCACTTCATAATTCTCGAAGTTGATTTCTTCTTTTTTCCAATCTGTGATTTTCGTCATTTCTTCATACAGAGACTGACATTTGCCGGCTCGTATGTAGAACTTGTTGCAGTAGCCATGTGTCATACGGATAATCTCTTCCGAATAAGAACCACAGTCCATCCGGCAACGGTCTATGAATATTCCCCTATCGGCCAAACGACGAAAAGTCCGTTGGAGCGTATCCGCTTGACGAAAACGGACATTTGCGTTTGCGGCCCGATTTTCCACACCAACAATGTTACCACCAATAGTTGCCGTGCCGGGGAAATAACCACGTTTTTTCTTGTAAGAATACTGAGTGTCATACTTTTCTGTGGGAATAAACTGGTGGTCGAAGTCCAAGTTATAAAGCGTGTTTGGCTTGAGTTGTTCTGTTTGAAGGAGCATATCGAGCATCAAACTATTAAGCTGTTCCGCCTTATTGAAAGCATAGCTTGCTCCTTTTTGGGAAGTATAGTGGATATCCAATTCTGCGAGTTCTTTTATGCCTCTCAATAAAGTATCCGGACTGGGGATTTCAGTATCCGGGCGTAATTCAAGATGTTTGCCAAGGTGTTTGCCGATATCTTCGATGTGGTCACCGCCGCAATAGTAGATCCAAAATAGGCTCGAAATAATTTCGCTATATTGGTAACCGGCGTAGGAAGAACGTAATCCTAAAGATTTATCGATCACGGAATTCAGTCCTAAACGAGAAAATTCATCCATTGCGTAAAATATACCCCCAAAAGGAGTGATATTATCTGATTTTATGGCTATTTTTGTTGTCATATGCACAAGTACCTTTATGGTTTGTTTGGTAGCACTAATTTAGGTGAATCTTGTGACATAACCAAACCTTGAGGATGTTATTCATCCTCAAGTGTTTGGATTCTCTGAAAATAATATGACTGCGGATTTAAGGAATTACTACGTTTCTTGGTAAAAGGAACGGTGAGTGAAATTCGTCGTTCGGTGCTCTGCCCATCCATATAAACGCCTTCGAATATCTGGTCGTTTTCAATCGTATCGCCACGCGATGATTCTTCGAAGAGTTTCACTTTTACTTTTCCATCGCGCTCTTTGATAACAATTTTCCGGCCATTGAGCAACAAGGTAGTATCTTGGCGGGCATTTTCTTGTGCATACCCTGTTAGGCTCACCAGTATGCCTAACAGTACAATCAGTTGTTTCATATTCATTATTTTATGGATTAATTCTTTTTCATAAACAACATGGTTACCAGATCGTCGGCTTCCAGTTCGCCTTCAATGTAGATCAGTGTGGCACCTCCTTTTTTGCTTGTTTTGAAGAGGATGAAGCGGTTCACATCTTCCTTGATTTGCGGTAGCTGATAGTAACCCGACTGTATTTGTCCGCCCTCGACTACCTCTTTCACCTTCTTTGCCTTCTTTTTATCGGCTTCAAGGCTGCGTAGTAAGGTGGGCATCGCTTCTTCGGCATCTTTGAACACAAGGCTTTTGTATAATTCCATTTGGTAGGTGTCGAGCATTTCATTAGATAGTTCGACCATGGTCACTCCTTTCTGCTTTCCATACTTTTGAAAGACGGAGGCTATTTGCAGTCCTTGCTGTGCTTGTGCAACTGTGGTAAATAGTGCAAATAGCAGGAGGGTTAGGGTAGTGCGAATGACTTTATTCATAGGTTTTCTTCTATTGGTAAATTTCTGTTTTGGCTTATTCGAATAAGGTGGCAAAGACCTCTTCTTCGTTGAGGCTAACCTCTTCGAAAGCGGCTGTTGCCTGTTGATGTATCAGCTTTGCATCGGTATATTGCTTCCCGTCGATGATTACATAGCTGTCCGGCTTTTCATGAAACGGATAGCCGATGCCGGCAATACCAAGTAGCAGTAGCAATCCGGCAGCAATTCCACCCAAGCTATAGAGTAGGATACGGCGTGGATGAAGTATTCGGTTATTATCAACCGAAGTGTGTGCCGTAGGTACTGCACCCTTTTTCTTATCCGTTTTATTTTCTTCTGCCAGAAAAGCAAACATCGGTCGATACATCTCCAATTGTTCGGGTACGATGCCGCTTGTGAAGAACTGACGCAACTCGCGTTCTTCTTCGCAGGTTGTTTCACCTTCGAAATACTTGGTCAGTAATGTTTCTATATTCATGCTTCGTTCCTCCTTTTTCGTTCTATAGCTTGCAAATACAGCTCTCTTACCCGTTTTCGTGCTCTCGATAAATTGCTACGGATAGACTCTGCACTGCATCCGGTTATTTCGGCTATCTCTTCAGTTTCGTACTCCTGTACATCTTTCATCTGGATGATGGTGCGTTGAAGAGTTGGCAACGAATCGATAATCTCTCTCATCAATCGAAATTCATCTTTTTCTTCGAGTAGGCGATCGGGTGTAGAAGCCGTGGAAGGGGCTTGCACCCATTCAAGTGATACGGCATCCGGTTTTTTACTTCGCCACATGTCCATGCAGTGATGATGAGTCATGGTCATGGCAAAAGCCTCAATACTGCGGTACTCTTCCAGTTTTTCACGCATATTCCATAGCTTCAGCATCACCTCCTGTATCGCATCTTCTGCGTCATCGGGGGTATCAGTCAGCCTCTTCGCATAGTTCAGTAACTTACTGCGTAGTGGAATTACGGTTAATTTGAATTGTTTGAGTTCCATTGATATGAAGAAGACGAAAGCACAACGTAAAACGTGACATCCGAAAATAAAAAAAGTGATGAATTTGTTCGTATTCATCACTCATCATCTGTGGGGATTATAATTTCTCCAGAATCTTATCCATCACCCAGTTTGTCAGGGTGGCACTTTCGCCGTCACAGGTGCAAACCGACTTGCCCAATAAATGATCGACCACAGCCTGGATCAACGGTTGCTGTACATGATCGGGGTTTTCGATATAGAACTCTTCACGTCCTTTTTCGGTATGTAAAGCAATGGGGTCGAAGGAGAATACCGAGAAACAAATCATGCCTTTATCGCCGATAATTTCGATGCGATCTTCTTTGGCCGATTCGTGTCCGACAAAGCACCACGAACCACTACCCACCAATCCGCTATCGAATTGGAAACAGGCACTAAGGGTATCTTCCGTTGCATACAGTCCGCCACGGTTGCTCTTGAAACCACTGGCTTTGAGAATGCAGCCAAACAGATCTTGCAACAAGTCGATTTGGTGTGGAGCCAAGTCATAGAAATATCCACCTCCTGCTATATCGGGTTGTACACGCCACGGCAAGTTCTCGCGGTTGTAGTCCAGATCGCGCGGAGGTTGTGCAAAACGAATTTGTATATTAATGACGTTGCCCACATAACCCTCTTCTACCAACTCTTTGACCTTATTAAAATAAGGCAGGTAGCGACGATAGTATGCAACGAAGCATGGCACTCCCGTTTCGCGAGAGATACGGTTGATACGTGTACACTCTTCGTAAGTAACCGCCATGGGCTTTTCAATATATACCGGCTTACCTGCTTTCATCGCCATGATAGCGTAGGTTGCATGCGAGGAAGGGGGAGTTGCAATGTAGATAGCGTTAATCTCCGGATCATCAATTAACTCCTGAGCATCGTCATACCATTTCTTGATGCCCCTTTCCTGTGCATAAGCTTTCGCTTTGGCAAGGTCGCGACTCATCACTGCCACTACTTCGGAATGTTCTACTTTTCGGAATGCGGGGCCGCTTTTATACTTGGTTACTTCGCCGCAACCGATAAAGCCCCATTTAATAATCTTCTCGCTCATACCTTCTTAATTTATTGGAAATGCAAATATACTCTTTTTTTAGGTAAGAATCCAGCGAAAGCGGTCGAACGGGTTATTTCTTTCTGTAGTATTTCTTATAGATCTGTTGGTACTGATCTTTTTTCCGAAAATCTTTCAGCCAACTATTCAGGCTATCGAGCAATGCCGGCGATTGTTTACTTACCGCCCATGAGTAGAATTGTGTAAAGCTGATGGCGGTATTGATGTCTAACTGGGGCATCGAATCGATGGATGCACGGGCAATGCTTTCGTCACATACGGCATAGTCAATATCGCCATGGGCAACCATTGCCATCAATTGCTCGGTTCCGTACTTCTCGACTTCCTGAATATAGATCGTATCGCCAATCTCGTTGCTCAGGTTGTGAATACGCAAGATGGAAGGAGAACCTTTTACTACATGTAGAGTACGTCCAGCCAGATCGAGTTGGCTTTTGATATAGAGTGAGTCGCCTTCTACTTTCTTTCGCTGTATCAGCACTTGTTTGCTGAGTATGATGGGAGAGGTGAGGAGTAGCGAGTCTTTCAGTTCGCTGGTGGCTAAAAGATCGCTGGCGATAACGTCATACGTGCCGTTGCTTAATCCTTTCAGGCGTTGGTCGAAACTCATAACGGGATACAAATTGGCTTTCAGTCCTTTGTCGTGTGCAAAGGCCTCTATCAGTTCGTAATGGAACCCCGAAATAGTGTCGCCATCTACATAAAAACTGATCGAATTATACTCCGTAGCCACGTTGATAGTACCTTCTTTTTTTATCTCTGCATAGTCTCGCGGATGTCCTGTTGGCTGCTCCTGATCATTAGATCGAAAAAGTAGTATGGCAACAATAATCACTACCGAGATAGTGAGGTAAAGATACTTAAATCGTTTCATAAAACAGCATTAATCATAAAAGTTCCAGGAGATACCAATCTTGAACAGACGCGGATTGATTGGGTAATGAGGTGCAAGGAAGTAGTTTGACTTGCCCGAACCTTGATTTACGTGATACATCATCGCGAAGATGCGTGTACGTTTAAGGTGCAGGTTGGCATACACGTTTACGATAGGATAACCGCCTATTTCCACTTGGTCGCTTTCGGGCTGCAAATAGAATTGTTGAATAGCAGGCAGATAGGCCGGTGCATAATATTTAGTAAAATAACGTACGTCTGCACCCAGTTGTACCGTTAGTACTTTAGCCAATTTGGTTTGCAGGTACAGATTATGATAGAGTGAAAATTCGGGCAGTGGCAGTACTCCCATATTGCTTGACTTTTGCCAGCTCACTTCGTTGTCAAGGTGAAAAATACCTAAGTGAAAATTCTGCTCCAAAATAGCCGACAGTACTTGAATATTGCCTCCATGTTGTTGTGGCAAGGCTTGTTGGTTGAAGTACGTATAGTTTTTAATATTCTCTACCCCCGCTCTGAGCTTGGTTTGCCAGCGGTCGATATTGATTTCGCCTTCTAAGCGTGTGCGGAATTCTTTATCCATATTGTCATTGTCCCAATAAAAATGCTTGGAGTGGTAATGACGCATATAGAATGAAGGCAATGTATTGGTTACCGAGGCGCGTGCAATGAAACTCACCGTATCTTTCCAGAGACGGAAGTTCAAATCCATATTTCCATTGGCACGAAACTGACCGATGGCTTTACCAAGTAAACCGACTTCGCCCGTTGCCTGATAGTGAAGAACGTTACCTTGACGCTTGGATAGTTCGGCTCCCACAAATACCTCGTTTTCGGTATACTGGTCTACACTGGTAGAGTCCTTATCCATCAGGTAGTAGTTACTTAATTTGTACGAGGCGTAGGCGGTTAGTCCGGCTTTGGCGTACTTATTGAATCCCTCGAGCAGGGCAATGCCCAATGTGTTCTTGATACTAAAAGCGGTAGTAGAGTCGTTGATGGCCGATGTGCCCGGTTTGATGTATGTATTTTGATAATAGTTATCTACTTTATCGAGTGAGGTAAAGCGGTGGCGTGTTCGTTCCAGTTTCATGGTATGAATGAAACTGGTTACAGGTACAAACTCCTTCTTTGCCGGTGTGCTGTCGTTTTTGGCTTTTTCTATTTCGCGTTGAAAACCCAGTTTATATCGCTGTGCCAGAAATACATAGAAGTCTTTGTTGTTGTTGGCGCTTTGGCTCAGTACGGTTGGAATGTTTTGCGACTCATAGGTTTTTCCACCACTTGCCATTGCCTGAGGGTCGGTGATGTAACGGTCGTCACTGACACCTCCGTTTTCGTTCATCTTCATGTTGTTGTTGCTATAAAGCAAACTTGCTTCGTAGCGATCGCCAATGTAACTACCAAAAAGAGCCGCATTAAAGAAAGAGGTATTCTGGCTATTGTAATATCCCCGCCCATACAGGTAATCGATATTGAAGCCGAAAGCCAGTTGTTTGTTTACATTGACCGAGAAGTAGGACTTGAATCGTTCTTCGCCATTTATCTTGCTACCTGCTTTGTAATAGGTCAGGTTGGTATAAGGCACGTTACTATTTGTGAAGTTAAATTCGTCGGGGCGTACAAAGAAGCTCGAAAAGGGTTCCATAAAGATGGTTGGTTCGGAATCCCGTCGGTCGAAGAAAATGCGCGAAAGGCGTGGAGAACCTAAGTTGCCCAGATAATTGTAGTGTCCTTTGATACCCTCTACCAAGTTCGTGTTTTGGAAGAATTTATAGGTTGTATCGGCCGGAATGCGGTTGATGTTGCCGAGGTTTTCGCTCAAATGCCACATATAGAGTGTGGGCGGAAGGCTTTGCACTTCTACATTGGAGCTGTCGGGGTTTTGTGGACGCATGGCGGGATCGACCTGATTGCCATATTGGTCTACAATATTGCCATACTGATCCTTGCGATCACCGTAAGGATTGTTGGGAGTGACCTGTGCTTGCGTAGCTAGCTGGCCTACAATGAAAAGCAGTATATATGTAAGTAGAATTCGTCTCATAATTGAGCACAAAGATACAATAAATAAGCGAAGAGCGAAGAGCGAAGGGTGAAAAGTTACGATGCAGCCCTCTGCGTTAAAAACTCTTCACTCTTTGCTTTTCGCTCTTCACTCTTTTAAACTTCTTTAATCAGCTCCATTCCCTTTTTGATAGCCGCTTCATTCATCGGTATCAGGTGGTGGTGGCGTTCGGGAAGTGTTTTCTTCAATCCTTTCAATACACTTTCGAGTGATACGACGGGGCGAAGCTTCAACAAGCCTCCCAGTACAATCATGTTAAAAGCTTTGGCGTTGTTCATTTCATTGGCAGCATCCATGGCATCGATACGATATACTTTGATATCCTTTCGTGTGGGTGGGTGAATGATACCGTATCCGTCGTAAATCAGGATACCACCGGGTTTTACACGGCTTTCGAACTTCTCCAGGGAAGGTTGATTGAGGATGATAGCCGCATCGTATTTGCTCAAGATAGGCGAGGAGATACGCTCATCGCTTACAATTACTGTTACGTTGGCTGTTCCACCCCGTTGCTCGGGTCCATAGGCCGGCATCCAGGTTACTTCTTTGCCTTCCATCAGTCCGGAATAAGCCAAAATCTTTCCCATAGACAGTACACCCTGTCCACCGAATCCTGCTATAATAATTTCTTCTTTCATTTTCCTGTTGACTTTTAGCGTTATTCTTTATCTTTCATATCGCCCAACGGATAGTATGGGAACATGTGTTCTTCCATCCATTTATTAGACTGGTCGGGAGTCATTTTCCAACCCGAGCTACAGGTCGATACGATCTCTACCAGGTTCGAGCCTTTGCCCGCCATTGAGTTCTCGAATGCTTTCCGAATAGCCTTCTTTGCTTTGCGGATAGCAGGAACGGTATGTACCGCCTGGCGGGTTACATAAGCCGTACCTTCCAATTGGGCAGCAATTTCGGTAATCTTCAATGGGTAGCCGTGAAGACTTGCATCGCGGCCGTATGGGCTGGTCGATGTTTTCATGCCCATCAGTGTAGTAGGAGCCATTTGACCTCCGGTCATACCGTAGATGGCGTTGTTTACAAAGATGATGGTAATGTTTTCGCCACGGTTCAGTGCATGGATTGTTTCGGCTGTACCGATACAAGCCAAGTCACCATCGCCTTGATAGGTAAATACCATCCGGTCGGGCCATAAGCGTTTGATGGCACTGGCCAGAGCAGGAGCACGTCCGTGAGCTGCTTCCTGCCAGTCTATATCCAGATAGTTATAGATGAATACGGCACATCCAACCGGAGAGATTCCGATTGTCTTCTCTTCCATGCCCATCTCTTCGATTACTTCGGCAACGAGTTTGTGAACCACTCCGTGGCTACAACCCGGGCAGTAGTGCATCGGATTATCGTTCATCAATGTCGGTTTCTTCTGAACCAGATTTCCTGACTTGATTATTTTTTCTTTCGTCATAGCTTCTTCTCCTTATCTGTTGGTGAATCGTATAAAAAACTCCATTAGCTTGACAAAGATTGCCCCGCCACATATGTAGATAAATACTTTAAAGTCATCGACCGCAAAGTAAACAATGATAGCAGCCAGTGCCAGTATCATGAATAGTACATTGAGAATGTTTCTTATTTTATCGGGATTCATCGTCTAATCGTAAATCAAATTAATAATGTTTTCAGCGCAGTCACTACTTCATCGGGATCGGGTACGATACCTCCCAGACGTCCGAAGTGTTCTACCTTTACCCGTCCATTTACAGCCAGACGTACGTCTTCTACCATCTGTCCGGCATTCAGTTCGAGCGAGAGCATACCTTTTACCTTGCCTGCATATTCGGCGATAATTTTCGTTGGGAAAGGCCATAAGGTAATGGGGCGAAGCATACCTACTTTGATACCCTCTTCGCGGGCGTGTTCCATGGCTTTCTGTCCGATACGTGCCATCGATCCGAAGGCAATAATCAGATAGTCGGCATCTTCGCAGTCAATCTCTTCGTAGCGAACTTCGTTCTCTTCGATTACTTTGTACTTAGCCTGAAAGCGGAGGTTGTTCTTCTCCATCGCATCGGGCTGTAGTTCGAGCGAAGTGATGATATTGGGTTTGCGATCTTTGGTTTTTCCGGTAGTAGCCCAAGGACATTGTTCAATGACCTCTGCGTCGGTGCGGCGAGGCTGCATGGGAGGAAGCACTACTTTTTCCATCATCTGACCGATAACACCGTCGGCAAGGATAATGGCCGGATTGCGGTATTTGAATGCCAGATCGAATCCTAAGCCAACGAAATCGGCCATCTCTTGTACCGAGGCGGGAGCGAGTGCAATGAGTCTATAGTCGCCATGTCCACCACCCTTTACTGTCTGGAAGTAGTCTGCCTGACTGGGTTGAATGGTTCCCAAACCCGGGCCACCACGCATTACATTGACAATAACACAAGGAAGTTCGGCACCTGCCAGGTAGGAGATACCCTCTTGTTTGAGGCTAACGCCGGGGCTCGAAGAGGATGTTATTACTTTCTTGCCACATCCTGCACCGCCATAAACCATATTGATTGCCGCTACTTCACTCTCTGCTTGAAGTACAACCATTCCGGTTGTCTCCCAAGGTTTCAGTTCGGCCAGTGTTTCCAGCACTTCCGACTGAGGGGTAATCGGGTATCCGAAGTATCCGTCGGCTCCGCAGCGTATAGCCGCATGAGCGATGGCTTCGTTTCCTTTCATTAATACAACTTCTTCTGCCATATTCTTTCTTTATTAGTCACATTTAACTTTAAATACTGAGATACATCCGTCGGGACAAACAATTGCGCAGGAACTACATCCGTTGCATGTGTCTTCGAGAGCTTGATAAGCATAATTGTACCCTTTTATATTTACCTCTTTTGCGAGGGAAATCACGTTGAGAGGACAGGCTACTGCGCATAGGTTGCATCCTTTGCAGCGTTCGGTGTCGACAACGATAGCTCCTTTTATTTTTGCCATAATCTCTATTTGTTAATTACGTAGTTTATTTATTGGTTGAACATATCTTTATTGTAGAAATTCATGATGTCCATCATCATTTTGCGGGCTTGCGCAGCCGGGCTTTGAGGGTTTAGTTCAATGGCTTCCTGATAGTTATTGAGGGCTTGGTGCCAGTTGCCTAGTTTTCGATAAGCGTTTCCCCGCAAGTAATAGGCTTCGTCTTTGGGGGCGGAGTCGGTTAGGATGAGTTGATCCAAAGCTAGGATCGCCTCGTCTACTTTTCCCTGATTGATGAGCTCTTTAATCGTATTTAATTGTTTCATCAGTTCTGAGTTTCCGGGTTAATTGAGCTACAAAGATAATCTTTATTTGGATAATCAACCTAAGTAAAGAGAAAAAAACTTCCTTCTCTTTCCGGCATATGTTTTCATTTAACAAATTCTTTGAGATCTTGTTCTATAATGGGTGATTCTATTCTCTTAATCATTTATTACTTCGAATTGGAAAAGTCACAGGGATAGATAACAAATACACTCCCATCATTCTTTTTGGATGAGATTAGGAATACTTCAAACTTTTTATTTTTATTATGCGCAAATGTGAGTATCGTTATTGTAATTAAACTAACTATTCCTGCATGCGATTGTGACATAATAACAGCAATATATATGATTCCCAAAGCTATGCGAGAAATCTGACAAATATATTTCTTTTTTAGAAATACATAATTGGAAAGCCAGTGTTAATCCCATAACACTCATCCATAATAGTGAAAAATCCATTCTGGAAGTATTTGATTATCAGTTAATAGTGTAGAGTTGAGCATTGTGGATATTGCACATAATACTGCAAAGTAAATATATAAAAGATATGAAAATCTCATTTTTCGAATTGATGTAGGCATAATATTTTGTTTGTAATTGACTTTAAAAACCTCGGTCTTTAAAGTTGGTAAAGGGGATTTGATATTTTGCAAAACGAAATTCCTTTTTTGCGAAAATTAGGCAAGTCGTATAGATGTTTATACCACTAATATTTTCAAGAAAGCCAATCTCTGTGTCAGCTTTAAATAAAACGCTATCTCTCCCTATAAAAAATAGATATAACAAGAGAGAAACAACCTAAAGCAGATTATGGCTGGTTACATTTCATGACTTTTATTTCTCTAATTTCGGAAATATCAATTAGCATTTAATTATCGAAAATAGATACCTCTTAATTTTTCCATGTCAGTTATTGGCCTCAAGTATCCTTCATTAAGCAGCATATATCTATTGGCTATTTTCTCTGCCGCTTGATAGTTATGATCAGAAAAAATAATACCCTTATTTAATCTATTTAATTTGATATATGCGCTTACTTGTTCTACCATGATAGGTGATAATCCGATAAACGGCTCATCTAAAATAACAAAAGGAGATTTACTCTCCAGAAGCAGTAATATTTCTATATATCTTAATTCGCCATTTGATAAATCTCTGATTCTACTCTTATACTTCTTTTGAATAGTTTCATCCATTAACCAATGAAAAGAATTTCCACAAACCAATCTGATCAGGTCTTCAACAATCAATTCCTTGGGTAAAAAATTCATTTGTGGAAGGTATACTATTTGTCCGGTTTTATATGCTTTCCCTGTTATTACTTTATCGTTAATTCGTAAAAAGAGGCGATCCGCTTTCATTGTTCCGTATAAAATATTGAATAGAGTTGATTTACCAGAGCCATTTCTTCCCCAAATGGCAATAATATCTCCAGACATACATTTCAAATATATATCAGATAAAATAATTCTTTCATTAAAAGACTTTAAAATACTATCTGCTTCTAAATAAAAATCCATATTGTTAAGATATAAAATAAGATACTAAGTAACAACGATACGATGAAAGATATAAAATAGAGTTCTATTATACTACAAGATCCATTGTAGTAAAAATAAAATTCATTTTTCCTCATTGTCATCTTATATATTATATCTGCTATCAATCCTAACGTAGGGAATGTATAAACGAGTACGTTAAGTGCATTTAGAAGACTCCAGTTTCCAATATTGCTAATGATGACAATCAAAAGTGTTACCGGTACACTTTGTTTTAAGCTGTTTCTGTAAAAAATGTAATAATAAATTGCTTTCTTCGATAAAATCCGCATCTCTGATGTGTTTTTTTTATGATAATTTCATTATTTCAATCCATGCTTTTTCGTTTATTATCCAGATTAATTATGCTGAATTTTGCCACTATGAAGCATTACAAAGAGTATCTTATGTGGATATTTCTTCTTTAGTTTTATCTTTTACAATTCTTTATTATTTGTAGCATTATATCCATAACAAGTCCGTCCAATTAAGTAAATAAAAATAGATTAGAGCTTTGCATAATCGTTTCAGGGAAAGAGAATTTATAATTGTTTTGTTATAAAACCATGATCTTCAGACCTTGTCTTGACCGTATCGTTTACATTAAGCTCAACATTACCTTCCTTGTCAGTTAATCGATTTCCTGTTGCTGCAATTCCTCTAATTAACTTCATATCCCACTTTAAATCATTTATAGCCTCTTCTTGCCACTTGTATGCAAACAATTCTAGCTTCTCCTCTTCTTCTGTCTTTTGTTTTTCAAAGTCATAGCAGTCAGGGTTGTTCTCAATATATTGGAGAAGTTTTTTTATATGCATAGTTTCTTTTGCATTCCAATTAAGGCTTAACACTTCATGAAGCTTTTCGACCCAAAGATCTATTCGTTGGTCAGGAGTAAAAACTCTAAATATTGCTCTTTTAGGCTCTCGTCCGAAGCTCTCCATTCGGCTCTACTCATCGTTCTGATATCTGACAAATTAGCCTTGACCCACTCATTGGTGTTCATATCGCAACTATATACAGACTCATCTTTTTGGCAAGAAGAAACCATTACTAACACAACTACATACAATAAATAAAATAAGTTTTTCATATTCGTCTATTATTAATGCTATTACTCTAATTTTCCTTTAATTTTTAGCAAAACAACACTTTCATCAGAATTTGATTCGACAAAAAGACTTTTCGAAAAAAAACCATTCTGATTTTTTGTATCAAAATTCACTTTTACAATTCCTTTTTCACCTAGTTGTATCGGCTTTTTAGACCAGTCTGCTGTAGTGCATTCGCAAGAAGCTTTTACTTTATAAATCACTAATGGGCTATTTCCATTGTTAGAAAAAATAAAATTAATAACCACTGTAGAGTTATTTTTCTTTGCAATCATTCCCAAATCAATTGTCTTTTTGGAGAAAACTAACTTTGCTTGCCCTTTAGCTAAACAGGGCAAACAACATAATAGTAAGAAAAAATACGTACTTTCATTTTATATTCATTTGAAGATTAACTTATTTCTATTACTTTATTCTTTGTCCTATAGAAAGTGTTCGATTTTTTTTTGTTTATGTCTCTTATAAAATATTTATATTGTAATAATAGACTAAAGATAGGGAACTTTTGTAATAAAAGAAATAATTCTTAATTATACAATAGTAGACGCGGATATTTTCGTTTTATTTAAGTTTTTCATGAATATAATATGAATTTATTCTATGAGATTCTTTTGTTTTTTGGGGTCAGTCCGAAAACCCAGTGGATTTATTACTCATTATGCACACAACATTGATAATCTATAGAGAAAGAACTGTATATCTGCGACTCCTCTGAACTGACTTCAAAACGCTTTTACCTTCGCATTGAATGATTCTGCTCCGGCATTTGTTTGTCTATTCGTAAAGAAGTTTAACATTGTGTTCTAATGATTTGTAAATGTGTCAAGACTGTTTGAAATGCGTTTTAGGCAAGTTTACTTACTTTATCACGAACCATTTGGCTAAGTTTAGCCTGGCAGCATATTTGTGACTTTTTGCATTGTAGATGTCAGTGAGTTCCATAGCCAATTGATAGGCTTGTTTAAACTCCGGATAGAATTCAAATATTATATCCGCCCTCCACCTTTCCGAGGTTGTCCATTTGGACTCATGTCTGGTCAGTATAAATTTGGCACGAGTTAACAATTGCTTGCGTGTATCACTGTTTACGTACCGGAGAGGGACATATGGTATCCCTTCTTTCCGGCATCGTTTGATTGCTGCATTTTCCAAATCACGAACCATCCAGCGTAGAGTAATACGCAATTCGTCCAATGCGTCATAATACAGCTTTTGTACATGAAAACGGTCATTGGTAATTCTTGCCTTGGGGAAAACAGTACAAACTATCAGCATCATAGAAGATGACAAGTCAAGTGTTATTTCCACCACAGCCTTTCGCTTGGAGATGCAAATCTTCTCAAGTACAGCTATCTTCTCTTTGATTAATTTTAATGATTATCCGCATAGCATTTGTTGAATATTTTACGTTATGTTGGGAAGCTGACACTATATTAAGTCGATATACCCAGGTAAACTTTATTTAAGTGAAAGATCAATTTTCTTTCTCTAAAAAGGTGTAATGTATCGAACAATTCATTAAGTTTGCGGAAAGGCTTCGAATTATTTATTTTGTAAGTAGCCATTACGTTTTTGCTTTAGTACATACTAATATTTAAATAAAATGAATGAACATGAAATAAATAGTCAGCTAATCACCGAAAAATATAGACTGATGAAACATTTAATCTATGCCATACTGGCTCTCTTGCTATTAGCCTCTTGCTCCAAAGATAGTGAATGGATTGACAGTGACTATGACGAAGCGGAAGAACCCAAAGAAGAGATGCCTGTGCAGGAAATTTTTCGGTTCAAGTTGTCTGCAAAGAAAACAGTACTGAATATTTTCGATCTTGCCGAATTATCGATACTCGACTCTAAAGGTGTTTCTTTTATTTTTCGATTGCACGAGTTGGCAAGTAGTTATGACTCCATAGTATGGCAGGTAAAAGGTTTGGATGGTCGGTTGCGGATATTCAACAACCGAAACGGGAGCGGTATATCGGAGACAACGTTAACATCGAATTGGGGGCATTGCTTTTATTTGCCTGGTAACCATGAGGCTTATCTACATGGTTATAAAGGGAACAAAATGATCTATGGCGATACCTTACGCATGGAAGTGACCGATACAAAATCTTTTCTAGGGCGCAATTGGAGCGATACGAATGATTTAGGTGAAAATATCGGTCATAATAATGCACTGAACGAACACTTCTCATTGGCTACATTGGCCAATGTTTATGACGGTACGCCCGCCATCAATTTGCGTTTAATAAATAGCGGGAATTTAGATCAAATTGCCTTTACTCGTAAGAGTAAAAAGGAACTTTATGCCTATATGGTGCAACTCTATGGGAAGCCTATTTATGAAAAAGACTCTCCTGATTTAGTAGCCCAATACAGTACCTTTGCGGTTCGTTCGCCAAAGGCTGTTCCACTTGCCTATTGGGCTACGGGCAAAGCTAAGATCATTTTATTAAGAGAAGAAGATCCTGAGTGGAGGGACTTGATATGCTACATACATACAGAGCCTGTTTAGCCCGGGAAACGGACTGACACGTTGCTGAAATAAAACAAGTAAAAACAAAATGATAATGAAAAAAGAAATTCTTTTCGTATTACTCAATAACTTTGCTGATTGGGAGGGGGCTTACATTGCTCCCAACCTGAATGCTGGAGTTGAACCCGGAAGCGAAAGCCTCTATACTGTAAAAACAGTGTCGGCAACGAAAGCTCCGGTAAGATCGATAGGTGGATTCAGCGTATTGCCCGACTATGCCATCGGCGATATACCGACTGATTATGCCGGATTGGTGCTGATCGGTGGCATGGATTGGTTTACTCCGGAGGCCGAACTTTTTGTTCCGTTGGTAAAAGAGGCTATCGAACACAATAAGTTGGTTGCGGGTATTTGCAATGCGTCTGTTTTTCTTGGTATGCACGGGTTTCTCAATGAGGTGAACCATACCAGCAATGGATTGGAATACATCAGAAACTATGCCGGAACGAACTATAAGGGGGAGCCTTACTACCGGAACGAAGCAGCAGTGAGAGATGGAAATATCGTAACTGCCAATGGCTTTGCCACGCTGGAGTTTAGTCGCGAAATTCTCTTTGCTTTGAGGGCTGACAGTCCCGCAAAGATAGAAAGAGGCTATCGAATGAATAAAACAGGAATCTGGGAAGACCCCATATCCGAATGATACGTTTGCTCTTCTCAGGAACTTACCTGAGAAGAGCAAAATAGATTAGGGAGCGAGACTTTGAAAAGGCTCTTACCACGTAACTTTTCCGTTTAGTATCTCGCCATCTTTGGCATCGCTTTCGTTAAACGTATGTGCTTTGTATTGAATACAAATCATGACCAACGGTTCGTTGCCTGTATTGCGCACAGCGCGTTCGCCATTGGGAGCTACTCTAACCGTGTCTCCTTCGGATACTGTAAATATCTCTCCATCGACTTGAAACTCTCCATGACCGCTCACGAAAACATAAAGTTCCTCGTGCGTCTTGTGCGTATGTAGGAATCCCGTTTCGGTGCCTGGGGCGAATGATTGAAACGATATTTCCGCACCCGTTGCCTGCAAAGCTCCGCCTATAAAAACTTTGCCCGGTATCTCAATGCCGGGACCCAATACCAAAGTATGCTCACTTAGTTCGCCCATCTTCCCAACTGATACGGTGGTGTAATTTGTTCCTTCCGAAATCTTTTCTGCTGTTTTCATTTTGAATACTTATTTGGTTATTAAAAGAATGTTAGTTACTTTTGTAGAGGCAAAGATAAATAGAGAGTTTTGACTTTGCAAGACGGCACTTTTTAGTAAGATGCTTACCAAGAAGTAACTAATATTGATAATCAGCAGGTAAACGAATGAAAAAAATAGAAACATTTTGTCCCGTACGGGATATACTATCGCAGTTTGGTGATAAATGGTCGGTTTTAGTGCTTATCTTATTGGAAGAGAGACAAGTTTTGCGATTCAGCGAGTTGGCCAAAGCCATTCCCGATGTATCGCAAAAAATGCTGACCGTCACGCTGCGTTCATTGGAAAGCTACCATTTGGTAGCGCGCAAGGTCTATCCGGAAGTACCTCCACGTGTCGAATATTCTCTCACAGAGTTGGGGCAGTCGCTACTTCGGCCTATGCATTCATTGATCGATTGGGCGCTCGATCACAAAGACGAATGTTTGAAGTAGCGTTTCTGAAATAGTAAAAACGTTCGACAGAGTGTTTACTGTAAAGCAATAACTACCACTTCGCTCGATGGGAGGTTGGGGATGTACAGCATATCTTTCAGGATGGTAATGTCTGCCGGGCCACTGAGCTCGACTCCTTTAACTTCCATTAGCTTTACCTCTTTTGTGGCTAAATCTACCGACCCTATCTCTCCGTTTATCCAACTGCTGAAGTAGAGTTTGTTTTTATAGTGAGCCAGTCCGTCGTATTGACCTTGACGGGTGATGAACTTCTCTACTACCGGCGATGTTATATCCGCAATCGTATAGATTACATTGTCAGCAGTGGTTTTCCCGTCGGCCGGATAAGATGCAATATACAGTTGATTACCGATAAGTACCAAGCCGTTTGCTCCGGGCACCGAAGCGTATTCGCTCAACATACTGGCGTTGAGTGCATCGGGGGTTGACAGATCTAATTTAAAAATCTTGCCGGTATTCGTTACTGATACATAGGCCGAGCTTCCGGATATCACAATGTCGTTTACAAACAAGTTGCCCTCGGGCATCACAATTGTTTGTGGAGAAGCTGCTTTGTCTTTCAGGTTGTAAACCACTATTTTGCCCACATCGGCTATATAGAGGTGGTTGTTGGCTATCGCCATTCCTTTGGGAGCACTCAGGTGTCCGTCGGTAGCAATAAATGTTTCTGTGCTATTTCCATTGATCTGCATCACATACCCCATGCCTTGGGTGTTAAGCGGGTTTAATTCGGTGGTGCCGAAATTGGTTACCAATACCGAAGAGCCGTACGCAAGGCTTCCTTCGCAAAATTTCATTCCTTTCGAGAGTATGGTAGCTTCCTTGCTTGGAGCCTCTTTTTCTTTGGCGCATCCTGCTATCGCTACGGATGCGAGCAGCATAAAAATAATTCTTTTGTTCATACTTGTTTTCGGTTTTAATGATGTTACAAAGGTAGGTGGATGCAAGATACCTCACCTTACAATAAAGGTCATTGCTATCTCTTTTTGGCTCTAAAATCGTTGGCAGGTTTTCCGTATTTAGCCTTGAACCGTCGCGAAAAATGGGTGTAGTTCTCGAATCCGCACTCGTAGGCTATGTCGGTGATGGGGGTTGGAGTATTTTTTATCAGTAATAGCGCTTTCTCCAATCGCTTTTCATTGATCCACTGCATGGGCGAGGCGTGGAACTCTTTCTGAAATTCTCTCTTGAAAGTAGAAGTGCTCATGTGGCATCGATGTGCCAATGAGGCTATCGAAACTTTATCGTATAGATTTTCGTGGATAATAGAAACTAGGTTTTTACTTTCCGTAGCCTGTATCTGATGGAGAAAAAGGAGGGTTTGGCTGCGGGTGTTGGCGTCAGACAGCATGGTGAATATCAGCTCCTTGATTTTTAGGTCGAGCAGTTCTTTGGCAAAGCTATGACTACCGCTCCAGTCTATTTCGGTAAGATAAGTAAAGAGAGCCGATAGCTTGGTGGTGGCTGTCAGAATTTGTACGTTGCTCGACGACTTGTCGGTACGCGGCAGGGCTGCCGATTCAAATAGGTTGTGGAGTATATCGGCAATGTGGCGGTAATTGAAAAACAGCATGATGCTTTTGAACTCTCCGTTCTGAGGCAGGTATTCGGACATGGCATACTTGCCTTGGGGAAGCATGAACAGCTCTCCGGCAGCGACGGAAAAGGTTGTTCCGTCAATGGATATTTCCTTGTTGCCTTTGACAATGTACACGATTGCATTTTCCGTCATCAGTACTTCATTGTTGGAGGTTGTACTGGCGGAGGTATATTCAACGAAATGAAACCTACGCTTTTTGATGGCATACGAACAGACGTTATTTAGTTTTTGAGGAACAGTAATCATGATACAAAACTAATAAATAAATATCTGAAAATCGATGAGCTACACCACGTGCAATTCGCCTGTAACCGAGTCGATGATGAATCCTTGCACATTGACATCTTCCGGTATGAGCGGATGGTTTCGTACCAAATCGACTGTTTGGCGGATGGCGGTGTTGGTATTGCTGAACCCCCCGATCCACTTATTGAAGTCGATTCCGCAGTACTCCAACATATTGAGTTGTTCGCGCGAGATGCCCCGTTCGGTCATGTGCTTCATCACCAGTTTGCTGTCGAGGTTGAGCGTGCCGCAATCGGTATGTCCGATAATCATCACCTCTTTCACCTCCAGTTCATAAATGCCTATAATCAAGCTGCGCATGGCACTGCCAAAAGGGTGGGAGATAACTCCACCTGCATTCTTAATAATCTTCATATCTCCGTTCTTTAGACCCAAAGCAGCAGGTATGAGTTCGATGAGCCGGGTGTCCATACACGAAACAATGGCGATCTTCTTGTCGGGATACTTGTTGGTAATGTACTTTTCGTACTTCTGTTCCTTTACGAACTTTTTGTTGAATTCCAGAATCTCGTCTATCATGATATTCAATGATATGAAGGTTGTGTAAAAATAGACTGCCCATTCGCTTCAAAGGAATGGGCAGTGCTGTGAATGGTTTTAGAAGATGAACTTTTCAATTTTGAGTTTACCCAATTCCTGCATTTTAGGAACCAAGGCTACAAAATGTGGTGCTTTCTCGTGAGCAGTCAATGATGCTTCATCCGTCCATGTTTCGCAAATCATCAACACATCGGGGCGAGTGGCACTTTCAAAAATATCGTAAGCAATGCATCCTTCGTCTTTCAGTGAGGAGGCAACTAAGTCTTTTGCTGTCTGAAGCAACGCCATACGGTTGTTTTCGCTTACCTGGATAAAAACATTTATTCTAATCATATTCATTTATTGTTTTAGTACACTGCAAATTTAGAAGATAATTCCAAATAACAAAAGGCGATGGCGTTTAATTTTTGCTTTTTAATTGAATTGTAATGGATTGAAACCAGGAGTATGGGCATAAAAAAAGCCCATCTTCCCAGACGAGCAATCTTTGTTAACCTTAAATCTAATACTATGAAAAACACAGTGCAAATGTACGGATTTTCCGGGAACCTCCAAATTAATGGACCAAATAAGTGTGTTTTATAACATGCTTTAATAGTTGAAATAAACTTGTTAACTATTTGCGTAATAGAAATAGAATGTTAAAGCTTTCTTAACTGTTAAAGGCTTCTTATCGCATCCGCTTCAAGAGTACGTACTTTTGGTAGGTAAGAGTACGTTTTTAACTGAGTATGGAATAGTATATTAACACGTTGTTAAGTACGTACTCTTGTTTGCCGGGTTATAAACAGGCTTTTTTGATACGTAAAGAAGTGATTGGGTGAAACTTTCTGTTATGTATAATTAATTGAAATACAATGATATGCGGGTGTATGGATAAAAAGAAAGAGGATAAACCCAACCGGGTTTATCCTCTTTCTTTTTATGTAAATTCGGGCTTATTTCACCGGAATCTTATCAATACGATTTTGGTGGCGTCCACCTTCAAATTGCGTTTCGAAGAACTCCGTCAGAATCATTTCTGCTTCGGCAGTGCTGATAAAGCGTCCCGGCATCACAAGCACATTGGCATCGTTGTGTTGACGAGCCAGATGGGCGATGTCTGCCGTCCAACAAAGAGCGGCGCGTATGCCTTGGTGCTTGTTCAGGGTCATGTTAATTCCGTTTCCGCTACCGCAAATGGCAATGCCGGGATAGCATTCGCCAGCCTCAACGGCTTCTGCAAGCGGATGAGCGAAATCGGGATAATCAACACTTGCTTCCGAAAAAGTTCCGAAGTCTTTATACTCCCAACCTTTTGCCTGTAACCATCCGCGAACGAACTCTTTCAGTTCGAATCCGGCGTGGTCGGCACAAATACCTATTGTTTTCATGATTATAACATTGCTTTTACCTGGTTGTACACGTTTTCGGCAGTAAAGCCCAGTTTCTCGTCGAGCACGGTATAAGGTGCAGAGAAGCCGAACGATTCGAGACCGAATACTTTTCCATTAACACCGGCCAACCCTTGAAGGTTCACGGGCAAACCGGCTGTTAAACCGAATACCTTGGCACCGGTAGGCAGAATAGATTCTTGATACTCTTTGCTTTGGCTGCGGAACAAACCTTCGGATGGAGCCGAAACAATGCTTACCTTCACGCCGTCTTTGCGAAGCAGGGCAGCGCCGTCTACCAATGTAGCTACTTCCGAACCGGAAGCTACCAGAATGATATCAGCATCCGTTTCCGAACCGGCTACGATGTAAGCTCCTTTGGTGGCTTGTGCATAGTCGTTGCCTGCAGGCAGGCTGGTCACGTTTTGACGAGAGAAGATCAATCCGGTAGGAGTGGTTGTGTTCTCCATAGCCAGTTTCCAAGCCCATGTTGTCTCTTCGGCATCGGCAGGACGAAGCACCAACATCGAGTTGTGTCCTTTGTGATTCTTCAGTTTCTCCATCAGGCGGATTTGTGCTTCTTGCTCAACAGGTTCGTGCGTAGGTCCGTCTTCGCCTACACGGAAGGCATCGTGTGTCCAGATAAACTTCACGGGTTGTTCCATCAAGGCAGCCATACGGATAGCAGGTTTCATATAGTCTGAGAACACGAAGAAGGTGGCGCAAGCTGCAATCACACCGCCGTGAAGTGACATACCGATGCAAACGCAGGCCATGGTCAGTTCCGATACACCGGCTTGTAGGAAGGCACCGCTGAAATCGCCACGCTTGAATGCGTGTGTCTTGTTCAGGAAACCGTCTGTTTTGTCTGAGTTTGAAAGGTCGGCAGAAGAGACGATCATGTTCTCTACCTGTGTGGCCAATGCACCCAGTACGGTAGCCGATGCGGCACGGGTAGCGACGTTTGCCTTCTGTGCGATAGCCTCCCAGTTTACTACGGGAGCTTTGCCGGCAAAGAACGTTTCCATCTTTGCTGCCAATTCGGGGTTTGCCTGTGCCCATGTAGCTTTAGCAGCATATCGTTTGGCAACGATGCCTTCGAGCTCCTGAGCGCGACGAGCATAAAGCTCTGCCACTTCGGGGAAGATAACGAACGGGTTGTTCAGGTCGCCACCCAGATTGAGGATGGTATTTTTATAAGCGTCTCCACCAAGGGGAGCACCGTGTGTAGCGCAGTTAGCTTCGTAGCTGCTGTGGTCTGCCTTACGTGCGCCTTTGCCCATAACGGTTTTACCGATAATCAGGGTGGGGCGGGCTGCTTCTGCTTTGGCTTCTTTCAATGCAGCGCGGATAGCATCGGGGTCGTTACCGTCGATTTCGATTACGTTCCAATCCCAAGCTTTGTACTTCATGGCTACGTCTTCCGAAGTCACCTCTTTGGTTTCGGTAGAGAGTTGGATATCGTTCGAATCGTAGAACATAATCAGGTTGTCGAGTCCGAGGGTTCCGGCAATACGGCCTGCACCTTGCGAAATCTCTTCCTGAATACCACCGTCCGAAATATAGGCGTAAATGGTTTGACTCATCACCTCGCCAAAACGAGCTTTGAGGAATTTAGCAGCGATAGCAGCACCTACGGCAAAGGTATGTCCTTGTCCCAACGGACCCGAAGTATTCTCCACACCCCGCATGATGTCTACCTCCGGATGTCCCGGTGTGGGGCTACCCCATTGACGGAACTGTGCAAGCTCGCCCAAGGTGTATTTGCCCGCCATAGCCAGTACCGAATAAAGCATGGGCGACATATGACCGGGATCGAGGAAGAAGCGGTCGCGACCCTCCCAACGAGGGTTTTTAGGATCGTATACTAAGAACTCAGAGAAGAGTACGTTGACGAAGTCTGCGCCTCCCATGGCACCTCCCGGATGTCCCGAGTTGGCTTTTTCGACCATAGAAGCGGCCAGGATACGGATGTTGTCCGCTGCCCGATTCATTAATTTGCTATCGTTCATATAGGTGTAAAATTAGTTTTTAGTGATGCAAAGATAGTGCTTTGTATGCAATACACAAGAATGAAAGCGCTTCTTTTTACTAACTAAAAGAGGATGCTCTCCTTGCGGGAAGCATCCTCTTAGCTTTTATAAACGATAAATCAGTCTTTATACCAATCTACGCGAGCCATCACTAATGACAACATCGTATACTTTCGGGCTTCTGCCGAACTTGGCAGTGAAATCTGCTTGTGCTTTTGCAATGAAAGCATCGTACAACTCATCCTTCACCAGGTTGATGGTACAGCCACCAAAGCCGCCGCCCATTACACGCGAACCTGTTACACCACACTCTTTGGCAACGTCATTCAAGAAGTCGAGTTCTTCACAGCTTACTTCGTATAACTTGCTCATACCGTGGTGTGTTTCATACATCTTCTGACCTACTGTTTCGTAATCGCCTCTTTCGAGTGCATCACAAACATCTAGTACACGTTGTATTTCGCCAATAACATATTCCGAACGCATATAATCTTCTTCGCTGATTTCAGCTTTCACGGCGTTCAACATATCCATCGTACAATCACGTAGGAACTCTACTTGCGGATGATTCTTCTGGATAGCTGCCACAGCTGCCTCGCAACTCTGACGACGTTTGTTGTATGCCGATGAGGCTAATTCGTGTTTCACTACCGAATCAAGCAATACCAACCGGTAACCTTCTGGTTTGAAGGGGAAGTATTGATACTCCAACGAACGGCAATCCAAACGAATCAGGCTACCTGCTTTACCGAAAACAGAAGCAAATTGATCCATGATACCGCAGTTTACACCGCAATAGTTGTGTTCTGTTGATTGACCCACTTTGGCCAGTTCGAACTTATCAATTTTACCTTCGCCAAACAGTTCGTTCAATGCAAAAGCATAGGTGCTTTCGAGTGCTGCCGACGAAGACATACCTGCGCCCAATGGCACATCACCCGAGAAAGCTGTGTCGAATCCTTTGACAGCTACACCGCGTTTAATCATCTCGCGGCAAACACCGAAGATGTATCTTGCCCAACTGGCTTTTGGTGCATCTTCTTCGTTCAAACCAAACTCTACATAGTCTTTCAGATCGATTGAATAAGCGCGTACCTTGTCGGTGTCATTGGGTTTAATCTCGGCCACCATTCCTTTGTCGATAGCTCCCGGAAAAACGAAACCCCCATTATAATCTGTGTGTTCGCCAATAAGGTTGATACGACCCGGAGAGGCGTATACAAATCCTGTAGCACCGTCAAAGTGTTTTGCAAAACGGCTTCTTACGTGTTCTATATCCATGATAATTATATTTAATTAGGTTGTTAATTTATTCGACTGGGATGTCTTTGTTTACATTCTTTGAGCCGATTACCGCATAGAAGAAGATGTAAGCAGCACAGAACAATACCACAGAATAGCTAATGAGATAGCTGCCTGTAACACCGGCTACCCATGCTTGGGTGGCTACCATTACTGCACAACCGAAAACCATTGTCATAAAGGCTCCCGAAGCAATAGATGTGTACTTGCCCAGACCTTCTACGGCGAGGTTAAAGATACCACCCCACATTACTGATGTGCAAAGTCCTACCAATAAGAATGAGAAGATACCCATTGGTACTTCTACCCAGATCATGTTCAGGCTGGCCCAGTCAATACCGGGAACGCTTACCATCATATCTGTCGGAGCGAACATACCAAATGCTACAAGTATAAAACTAGCTATCGATACGGCAGTAATCATGGTGCGGCTGGAGATTTTGTCGGCAATAGCTCCTCCGACAAAACGGCCTACGAGCATGAGCAACCAGTAAACGGCAACGATCTGTCCTACCACCGTAGCATCCATACCCAGTCCCGGAGTGGCAGCATCGGGAGAAGTTGTCAAGTATAGCAGGATGTAAGTTGGCGTACCTACTTCAATACCCATATACAAGAAAATCGCCAAAATACCGAGGTTAAAATGACGGAAAGAGAATGCGCTGTATTTGTCTTTTGAACTGCTTTTAACGACAGATGGCTGGACAGGTTCTTCGATCTTCGAGAAAAGAATAACTAAGAAGCCGATGATGAAAATTGCTAAAGCGATAAATAATGCAGGAGTGACATCAGCAATTCGAGCTTTGGCAGCATCGCCGATTAATGCACCCATGATGATGTAAACGGCAACGGCTGCACTACTGTTAAATACGCCTCCGATCTGGATTAGTTGATTACCTTTGTTACCACCACCGCCTAAGCTGTTAAGCATTGGGTTAACAACCGTGTTAAGCATACACATACAGAAACCTGAAATAAAAGCACCGACTAAATAAACGCCGAAGCTTTGTATGTCGTTCCATCCACTCATCCACTGCACGAGGATACCTACGATGCCGACCAATAAGGCCAGTAGTGCTGTTTTCTTATAACCGAACTTTTTGATAAGCATTCCTGAAGGAATACCCATTACCAAATAGGCAATAAAGTTACCGTAGTTACCTACTTGCGCCAGAATATCTGATGCACCGAATTGATTTTTCACGATAATTGCCATAGGAGAACAGAGATTGGTTACAAAAGCAATCATAGCGAAGAGAGCAATCATTATGATAATTGCACCCCATTGTTTTTTTTGTTGGCTCATTGATAATTTTTCTAGTGTTTATTAATTTTGAATTTTTGATTTATTCTTTGATACCGAACTGATAAATGGTTACCTGTTGGTATTCGTCTCCCGGAAGGAGTGTTGCCGAAGGGAAATGCGCTTTGTTGGGTGTGTCGGGGAAGCATTGTGCTTCGAAGCAAAGTGCACTGCGGGCAGGGAATGTAGTACCGTGTGCGCCTTGGAAACCACCTAACCAGTTGCCGGTGTATAGTTGTACGCCTGCTTCGGTAGTGTACACTTCCATGGTGCGTCCGCTTTTAGGATCGGTGCAGGTAGCAGCCAGATCCAATGCTCCCATCTCTGTTTTCTTCAGAACGTAGCAATGGTCGTATCCGGCACCAAAAACCAATTGTTCGAACGGCTCATCAATGCGTTCGCCAATAGCATGTGGCGTACGGAAATCCATCGGAGTACCGTCTACCTTGGCTATTTCGCCTGTAGGAATAGATACGTTATCCATGGGTGTATAAAAGTCTGCTTGTATCGTAACGATGTGATCGTTGATCGTAGGAGTGGGGTTGGCAACGCCTGCCAGATTGAAGAAAGCATGGTTTGTCAGATTGACAATGGTCTCTCTGTCGGTCGATGCGCGGTATTCAATGACCAATGCATTCTCTTCCTCTTCGAGACGGTAGGTCATCTCTACGTCTAAGTTTCCCGGAAAGCCTTCTTCGCCGTCGGCCGATACGTAGTGAAACTGTACGGTAGTGTCGTCTATCTGTGTGGCATCCCATACACGGGCATGAAAGCCGGTGGGACCTCCGTGCAAGGAGTTGGGGCCATTATTGATTGTTAATTGATGCTCTTGGCCATAAAGGGTGAATTTTCCTTTGGCAATGCGGTTGCCGTAACGTCCGATGATGGTATTGAGAAAAGGCTCCGGGCTGTTAACTACTTCTTTGATGCTACCATGTCCGAGAACAACGTTAGCGTACTTTCCGTCTTTGTCCGGAACCATGATCGATAGAATGGCGCAACCGTAGTTTGTAACGGCAACTTCCATTCCTTTCTGGTTTTTAAGGATATACAAATCTGTTTTCTTATTGTTTATATCCATTTGAAAATCTTTTCGATCTAACCCCGAAAGATTTCCTTCAATAGGGAATGTGTTATTCATGTTTGATATTATTAAAATTCTTGCAAATAAAGGAAAATTCTTCCGTTCCCCCAATTATTCATGGTAAATATAATTGTGTATTTAGGAAAGTTTAGTGTTTCAGTTGACCTCTACCCATGGCTGAATTGAAGAAAATTGGCCGGCGATTTTAATATAAAACGAGTTATTCTGGGTATTATTTGATATTTTTTGTAAGTTTGTCCCCGAGATTGTTAAATACGAAGATTTTTGAATCTAAATTTATAATAGAAAAACAAAAATGTATCCTTTAAAATTCGAACCTATCTTGAAGCAGACGCTTTGGGGAGGCGACAAAATTGTTCCGTTTAAGCATCTGAATGATCGTACAACGGGTGTAGGTGAAAGTTGGGAGTTATCCGGTGTAGAAGATAACGAGTCTGTAGTGGCTAATGGTTCCGATAAGGGATTGACACTCACTGAAGTGGTGAAAAAATACCGGGAAGAGTTAGTAGGCGAAGAGAATTATGCTCGCTTTGGAAATAAGTTTCCTCTGCTGATTAAATTTATTGATGCCAAACAGGACTTATCGATTCAGGTACATCCCGGTGATGAATTGGCAAAGAAGCGTCATAACTCGATGGGTAAAACCGAAATGTGGTATGTGGTGGATGCCGATAAAGGTGCCAAGCTGCGTTCCGGGTTTTCGGAGCAAATAACACCTAAAGAGTATAAAGAACGGGTATATAATAATACAATTACCGATGTATTGCAAGAGTATGAGATACATCCGGGTGATGTATTCTTTCTGCCTGCAGGTCGTATCCATAGTATTGGTGCAGGTGCTTTCATTGCCGAAATTCAGCAAACCTCGGATGTAACTTATCGTATTTATGATTTTAATCGTAAAGACGATCAAGGTAAAACCCGCGAATTGCATACGGATTTGGCACGCGAAGCTATCAATTACGAGGTGCTGGATGATTACCGCACGAAGTATGAAGCGGTACAGGACGAACCGGTAGAACTAGTAGCTTGTCCTTACTTTACCACCTCTATTTATGATATGACCGAAGAAATATCATGCGATTATTCCGAGCTTGATTCATTTGTTATCCTGATCTGTATAGAAGGCTCTTGTAAGCTGACAGACAATGAAGGGAATGAAATTCAGTTATCGGCAGGCGAAACGGTGCTGCTTCCTGCTACCACGCAGGATGTAACGCTGTCCCCCGAAAGTGCAGGTGTGAAAATACTGGAAACTTACGTGTAAATATATTGCGATAAAGACCTAAAAAAGCGGGGCTATGTAATCCATACATAGCCCCGCTTTTTTAGGTCTTTATCGCTTAATGAGCTTACGGAATTTTCTTATTATTTTTAGGCCTAGCATTACCCCGTCGAATATAGCCATTCCGGTACTGAAGGTTCTCATGATGGCATTGCCACCCGAAGCAACGGGCGCAAGCGGAGCAAGCAAGTCTCGGGCAGTATTTGTCATTTGCTGCTTCTGCTTTCGGATGTCACGCAGTACCTCCTCTTTGCGTAGAGCAATTTCTTCGAGCGTTATTTTAGATGATGTAGGTTGAGAATTCATGGCTTATTTCTTTTTGCTGTTTAGAAAAAGACCCGCAAGGAAGTTTACAATGGGGTTGATAATAAGCTGTCTGCGGAATAGATAAACAATTGCGATCAATACGATATTAATAGCTGCAATGATAGCAAAACTTACCATTAACCCTCCTACGATGGGTTCGAGAACGTAGGCGAAGGCAAGCAGTAAATAAAACAAAGTCATCATGGTTAGCGAGATCAGTATTAAAACCATGAGTAGTGTAGAGATCAGTATCGTTAGCTTCTCCGTTAGCTCCAGCTTGGTGTATTCTTTTTGAAGCTCAAGATACTTCTTGAATTCCAGAAAAAGTTGCTGCAAGTTATTTATGCTTTTATCGTCTGCAAACATGGTGACCTTGTTTTATTTTGTCTCTCAATTTATCCCTGAGTTTCTCCTTTTATTTCGGCAGCAATGTCATCGACCAAGCTTTCCATCTCGTTACGATTCAATTTGATACCTTCTTGCGAAGAATTTCAGCAATTTTATGACGGGTGTCTTCTCCTTTTTCGGGAGCAAACAAAAGTCCAAGTGCTGCGCCTACGGCTGCACCACCTAGAAATGCGGCTAGTACATTAACTCCTT
>NZ_HG726026.1:0-211281 GCF_000499785.1 Bacteroides neonati
ATGTAATCCATACATAGCCCCGCTTTTTTAGGTCTTTATCGCTTAATGAGCTTACGGAATTTTCTTATTATTTTTAGGCCTAGCATTACCCCGTCGAATATAGCCATTCCGGTACTGAAGGTTCTCATGATGGCATTGCCACCCGAAGCAACGGGCGCAAGCGGAGCAAGCAAGTCTCGGGCAGTATTTGTCATTTGCTGCTTCTGCTTTCGGATGTCACGCAGTACCTCCTCTTTGCGTAGAGCAATTTCTTCGAGCGTTATTTTAGATGATGTAGGTTGAGAATTCATGGCTTATTTCTTTTTGCTGTTTAGAAAAAGACCCGCAAGGAAGTTTACAATGGGGTTGATAATAAGCTGTCTGCGGAATAGATAAACAATTGCGATCAATACGATATTAATAGCTGCAATGATAGCAAAACTTACCATTAACCCTCCTACGATGGGTTCGAGAACGTAGGCGAAGGCAAGCAGTAAATAAAACAAAGTCATCATGGTTAGCGAGATCAGTATTAAAACCATGAGTAGTGTAGAGATCAGTATCGTTAGCTTCTCCGTTAGCTCCAGCTTGGTGTATTCTTTTTGAAGCTCAAGATACTTCTTGAATTCCAGAAAAAGTTGCTGCAAGTTATTTATGCTTTTATCGTCTGCAAACATGGTGACCTTGTTTTATTTTGTCTCTCAATTTATCCCTGAGTTTCTCCTTTTATTTCGGCAGCAATGTCATCGACCAAGCTTTCCATCTCGTTACGATTCAATTTGATACCTTTCTTGCGAAGAATTTCAGCAATTTTATGACGGGTGTCTTCTCCTTTTTCGGGAGCAAACAAAAGTCCAAGTGCTGCGCCTACGGCTGCACCACCTAGAAATGCGGCTAGTACATTAACTCCTTTCATAATTTTATTTTTATCTGTTAATAAAAAGATATATTACAAATATAACGTATTTAGCTCAGAACTTGTTCTTTAATTATCATTTTTTATCATAAAGAGTTTTATCCTCTCTTCTTGCTTTCTCCTGTTTGAGGTGCCTGTTTCTTGCGCCGCCAGAAGTCTCCATTGGCACGACTACCGCGGTATGCTTTGTTTTCTTTGGCTTTGACTTTGATCTCTTCCGTTTTCGCCTCGTGTGCCTTGATGCCTTCGGCGGTGATAAACGGATGCTCTTTGATTACCGGAATGTTCTTTCCGATCAGCTTCTGAATATCTTTCAGGTAAGGACGTTCCTCAGATTCGCAAAAAGAGATGGCAATGCCTTCATTTCCGGCACGACCGGTACGGCCAATGCGGTGTACGTATGTTTCGGGCACGTTGGGCAGCTCGTAGTTGACCACATGCGACAGGAGATCGACGTCAATACCACGTGCGGCAATATCGGTTGCGATCAGTACGCGCAGCGTGTGGTTCTTGAACTCGGTCAGTGCACGTTGGCGCGCATTCTGCGATTTGTTTCCGTGAATGGCTTCGGCACGTGTACCCGCTTTGGTAAGGATGCGGGCCAGTTTGTCTGCTCCATGTTTGGTTCGGGTAAAGACCAGCATCGATTCAATCGATTTGTCTTTCAATAAATGAATCAGCAGATCTTTCTTCTCCTGCTTCTCTACAAAATAGACCGATTGCTCGATCACGTCGACTGTCGATGAAACAGGGGTTACCTCTACCTTCGCGGGGTTGGTTAGCATCGAGTTGGCCAATTTCTCTATCTCGGGAGGCATGGTAGCCGAAAAGAATAAAGTCTGGCGTTTCTCGGGGATGAGCTTCAATATACGCTTGATGTCATGAATGAAACCCATGTCGAGCATGCGGTCGGCTTCGTCGAGAACGAAGAACTCCAGCGTTTTCAACGTTACGAATCCTTGTGTGATTAAGTCGAGCAAGCGTCCCGGTGTGGCGATCAATATCTGCACTCCGTTGCGCAGCGCATCGGTTTGCGGTTTTTGTCCTACACCACCGAAGATAACCGTATGCTTGAGTCCGGTATGTTTACCATACGCTTCGAAGCTTTCGCCTATTTGGATAGCCAACTCACGTGTAGGAGTCAAAATCAATGCTTTGATACCTTTGCGGTGATCTGTCTTATACAGCTTTTGCAGGATGGGGATAGAGAAAGCTGCCGTTTTTCCGGTACCGGTTTGTGCGCAACCTAATAAATCTTTTCCTTGAAGTAAAATGGGGATTGACTGTTCTTGTATGGGAGTGGGAGAGGTGTAACCCTCTTGTTGCAAAGCCTTTACTATAGGCTCTATTACGTTTAATTTTTCAAATGTCATGTAAAAAAGTTGAATGAACCTCGCGGCTCGTTATGTTATACAGCACAAAGATACGCTAACTAACGGGGTAAATACTTTTTTATCGAGCGGTTTAATCTTATTTAACTTAGGGTGAGGGCGAATGATCGAAGGTTAAAGCGTACTTTTGTTCCTTATTAAAGTCGAATTTAATTGAAAGACATGAAAGGTAAAATTGTTTTTATTACCGGAGCAAGTAGCGGTATCGGCGAAGGCTGTGCGCGTAAGTTTGCTTCACAAGGTTCGGACTTGATTCTTAACGCCCGAAATGAGACAAAACTGTTAGCACTGAAAGATGAGTTCGAATCGACATACGGTATTCGAGTGTGCGTGTTGCCCTTCGATGTGCGCGATAGACAAGCTGCTGTTGGAGCATTGGCTTCGCTGCCCGATGATTGGAAAAAGATAGATGTGCTGATTAATAATGCCGGATTGGTGATTGGGGTGGATAAGGAGCATGAAGGCAACCTCGATGAGTGGGACGTCATGATCGATACCAACATAAGAGCCTTGCTGGCTATGACCCGTCTGGTAGTTCCCGGTATGGTAGAGAGAGGATGCGGACACGTAATCAATATCGGCTCTATTGCCGGAGACGGAGCTTATCCGGGCGGAAGTGTATATTGTGCCACCAAAGCAGCCGTTAAAGCCCTTTCGGATGGTTTGCGCATCGATCTTGTCGATACGCCCCTTCGCGTAACGAATATTAAACCGGGGATGGTCGAGACGAATTTTAGTGTGGTGCGCTATCGGGGCGACCAACAGGCAGCGGACAACTTCTACAAAGGCATTCGTCCGCTCAGTGGAGACGATGTGGCCGAAACCGTCTATTTTGCTGCCTCGGCTCCTGCTCACATCCAGATAGCCGAAGTGCTGTTGATGCCGACTTACCAGGCTACCGCCACGATTGCCTGCAAAAAGCAGTAAAAGGTAGATCAAGTAGGCAAAAAACAACTGTCATGTCCGCTTCTTTGCGGCAAGATGACAGTCGAGGATCGTTTTTCCCGAATTATTCTTTGCAGAATGATAAATATTCTATTATTTTGCTGTCGGAATGTGAATAGACGATATGAAATAAATTTATTAACTAAAACAGTATAGATATGAAAAAATTAGTAGTGTTAGGAATGGGCGTATGCATGGTACTTGCATTTGCTTCTTGTAAGTCCAGCGAGAGTGCTTATAAAAAAGCTTATGAAAAGGCAAAACAACAAGAATTGGCCGAGCCGCAAGTAGAGGCTCCGGTAGAGGTGACTCCGGTTGCTACAGCTCCGGTATCAACAAAGAAGGCTACGGATAGTGCCAATGGTGTTCGTCAGGAGAAGGTAACTGTCGTTTCGGGTGTAGACGGACTGAAAGATTACAGCGTAGTGTGCGGTAGCTTTGGTTTGAAAGCCAATGCCGAAGGTCTGAAAGATTATCTCGATGGTCAGGGTTACAATGCTACCATCGCTTTCAATGCCGAGTCGGCCATGTATCGTGTAATTGTGAACACATTTAGCGATAGAAGTGCTGCTGCTCAGGCACGTGACGATTTCAAAGCAAAATATCCTAACCGCAAAGACTTCCAAGGTGCTTGGTTGTTGTATCGCGTATTTTAATCGAAAGAATTAAATAACTTCATCAAAGCCAATCGAAATACCATTCGGTTGGCTTTATTGTTTGTAGGTAGCTACTTCATGATCAGATTCATAAGTTATTCCGGAAAGAGATCAAGATCAAATACTCGATCAAAATTGAACACTTCGTCTTTTTAAATGGGCGTCAATTAACATATAAGTGTTTGGCTAGGAGAAGTTTAATTTCTTCCTTTGCATCAGCATAATGACGAGAGAGGGGTTTTATCGTTTAAAATTAAGTACATGACAAAATTTTAAATAGATCAAACCCGGCTTTATACCAAGTATTTAGCAATCTGTTTGCACTCTCCTCTAAACCATACCAAAGAAAAGCCCGGCGTCTTTTTAAAAAAGACGGTGGGAAAAATATAAAAGTTGGCGGCATTTTAATCAAACGCCGCCAACTTTTATTCAAACAGTAAGCAAGTATCTTGCTACATGCTATTTATCTCGTCGATGCTACAGTATGCTGTGAAGCACTTTTCATCCAAGTGTGAGGGAGGGTGAGGGAGAATATTAAGCTTTGTATTTTAAAAAAAAAGAAAATAAAAAGAAAATTAATTCAGAGAAATAAAGTTATATAACCTCCCTAGTCATCCCTCACCCTTCTACGTTTTTTTAATCAGAGCTATCTTACGATTTGAAAAATACATTTATTGATTCCCGAAGATAATCCTATTGTTATGGTTGCATATTTAAAGAAATGATTCCGAATTAGTGATTAAAAGCCCCTATAATAAATTCTCGAATACTGTATCGCAAATTCTTTTATTACTATTATAGCTCTTGGTGAATATGCAATAAAATGAGGTCGTTTTTGTGTAGCTGTTAAAGAATAAAATCAACTTTTCCGCAACCGGAATTCCGTAGGTAATCTATTTGTGTTACGACCATAGGCTAAAACAGCAGATAACTGTAGCCCGCATGAAATTTGCCTATTGGATTCTTCATATTATAATTAATATACAAAAGTTAACTTTTTAACGATCGGTTGTGTTTCCATTAAAAGAAGTTATAATTATACGGGTAAAAACTTTTTCGGTGTAGGAAGTTTTATCTTTGTAGTTCTTTAATTACACTTATTGCGCCTTGTTGGAAGTAAGGCTATAATTATATGATAAATGGAACAGAAAAATTTGTTTATTGCTATTGATGCAGCCCTGAGAGCAGGTGCTGAAATACTTTCTATCTACAATGATCCTGCATCGGATTTTGAAGTAGAACGGAAAGCCGATAATTCCCCATTGACCATTGCCGACCGTAAGGCACATGAGGTAATTGTAGCTATGCTGAGTCAAACTCCGATTCCCGTATTAAGCGAGGAAGGGAAACATCTGGACTATGCCGAGCGTAAGAGCTGGAGCGAACTATGGATTGTCGACCCGCTTGATGGGACGAAAGAATTTATTAAAAAGAACGGTGAGTTTACCGTCAATATCGCTCTGGTGCGCAATGGTATTCCTGTATTAGGGGTTATCTACCTGCCCGTAAAGCGTCAGTTATACATCGGTGCAGACGGAATGGGAGCCTATAAACTAGGAGATATAACAGCATTGAAAGATACCGATACCTTGGAACGATTGATTGCAAGAGCCGATAAATTGCCCCTGCAATCCTCTTCCGAACGTTTTGTCATTGTAGCCTCCCGCTCGCATCTCAGCCCCGAAACCGAGGAATATATCGAGCAGAAAAGAACGCAATACGGTGCGGTAGAGTTGATTTCGAGCGGAAGCTCTATCAAGATCTGCCTGGTAGCCGAAGGGGTTGCTCAGGTGTATCCTCGTTTTGCTCCTACCATGGAATGGGATACGGCTGCCGGACATGCCATTGCCCGAGCGGCGGGTATGGAAGTGTACCATGCCGACGGTACATGCCCGCTTCGGTACAACAAAGAAGATTTGTTGAACCCTTGGTTTATTGTGGAGAAAAAACGACAAAATAATTAATCCCCGCTGTTGTATGACTTTTGAAAGTATCTTTGTATTGCTTTCCTTGCTGGGCATGGTCATTGCTCTTATTTCAGATAAGATGCGCCCCGGTATGGTACTTTTCTCGGTAGTTGTGTTATTTCTTTGCGTCGGCATCCTTTCGCCAAAGGAGATGCTCGAGGGGTTCAGTAACAAAGGAATGATAACGGTTGCTATGTTGTTCTTGGTAAGCGAGGGTATACGCCAGTCCGGAGCCTTGGGGCAGGTAATCAAAAAACTCTTGCCGCAAGGGAAAACAACCGTTTTCAAGGCGCAGCTTCGTATGTTGCCCTCGATTGCCTTCATTTCGGCTTTCTTGAACAATACCCCGGTGGTGGTTATCTTTGCTCCGATCATTAAGCGCTGGGCCGACTCGGTTCATCTGCCTGCTACCAAATTCTTGATTCCCCTGTCGTATGTAACCATTCTGGGAGGTATCTGTACATTGATAGGTACTTCTACGAATCTGGTGGTGCACGGCATGATTCTCGAAGCCGGATATGAGGGATTCACGATGTTCGAACTTGGCAAGGTAGGCATCTTTATCGCCATTGCCGGTATTATTTACATCTTTCTTTTTTCGAAGAAATTACTACCCGATGTGCGGACAGACAATACCGTACCTACCGAAGAGATTGAAGATGGCGAAATGATGCATCGCGTAGAAGCTGTGTTGGGCTCGCGCTTTCCGGGTATCAATAAAACCCTGAGCGAATTCGATTTTAAACGTCACTACGGGGCGGATGTGAAAGAGATTAAACGAAGCGGACAACGTATTACGGGTGATCTGAGCCAGGTTGTGCTTCGTGACGGTGATACGTTGGTGGTGATGGCCGATGACTCCTTTGTTAAGACGTGGGGTGAATCGAGCGTGTTTGTCATGCTTGCCAACGGACAAGATACCGAACCGGTGCCCGGAAAGAAGACGCGCTGGTTTGCGCTGATGTTACTCATCTTAATGATTGTTGGTGCTACGGTGGGAGAACTGCCTGTGATGCAAGAGTTGCTGCCGGGTGTGAAGCTCGATATGTTCTTCTTTGTCTCCATAACGACCATCATCATGGCATGGACCAAAATCTTTCCGGCACGTAAGTACACCAAATACATTTCGTGGGATATTCTGATTACAATTGCCTGTGCTTTCGCTATCAGCAAAGCGATGGTCAATTCGGGAGTAGCCGATACGGTGGCGCATTACATCATTGCGATGAGCGACCAATACGGGCCTCACGTCTTATTGGCGATGCTCTTTATCATCACCAATATCTTTACCGAGCTTATCACCAACAATGCGGCGGCGGCCTTGGCCTTCCCGTTGGCTCTATCTATATCTGCGCAGTTAGGGGTGAGTCCGGTACCGTTTTTCGTGGTTATATGTATGGCGGCTTCTGCCAGCTTTTCTACCCCGATTGGGTATCAAACCAACCTGATTGTGCAAGGTATCGGTAACTATAAGTTCACCGATTTCGTTCGCATCGGTTTGCCTCTTAATATTATTACTTTTATTATTTCGGTCGTACTCATTCCTTTGATCTGGCCGTTCTAACAAAATAAATACTTTTTTTACGTATGGAACAAACTAACAATATATATCCTATCTTTGACCGCATGTTGACCCGGCAAGATAAAGAACAACTTCTGGGACAACGCAGCGTGATGATCTGGTTTACCGGACTGAGCGGTTCGGGCAAGAGCACCATTGCCATTGCCTTGGAGCGCGAGCTTCACAAGCGCGGGTTGTTGTGTCGCATTCTCGATGGAGACAACATCCGCAGCGGTATCAACAACAACTTGGGTTTCTCCGAAGCCGACCGGATTGAGAACATCCGTCGCATAGCCGAAGTATCCAAGCTATTTATCGATAGCGGCATCATTACCATTGCTGCCTTTATCAGTCCCAACAACGATATCCGAGAGATGGCCGCTCGTATCATCGGGCGCGACGATTTTCTTGAAGTGTTTGTCAGCACGCCGCTCGAAGAGTGCGAGAAGCGCGATGTAAAAGGCCTCTATGCCAAAGCACGCAAAGGCGAGATTCAGAACTTTACCGGCATATCGGCTCCGTTCGAAGCACCCGAACACCCGGCTTTGGCACTCGATACCTCGAAGATGGATCTCCGCGAGTCGGTAGAGCAGTTGCTGGCACTTATATTACCCATAGTTCAGAAATAATATCCAAATAATGATGAAAGAAGAGTATAAACTTAGTCACTTAAAAGAGCTTGAAGCAGAATCTATCCACATCATCCGCGAAGTGGCTGCGGAGTTCGAGAACCCTGTGATGCTTTACAGCATCGGAAAAGATTCGTCGGTCATGGCTCGTCTTGCCGAGAAAGCATTCTATCCCGGCAAGGTTCCGTTTCCATTGATGCATATCGATTCGAAGTGGAAGTTTAAAGAGATGATTCAGTTTCGCGATGAATATGCGAGCAAGCATGGTTGGGACCTCATTGTGGAGAGCAATATGGAAGCATTCAATGCCGGCGTAGGTCCTTTTAGCCATGGTAGTAAGGTACATACCGATGTCATGAAGACGCAAGCTCTGTTGCAGGCACTCGACAAATATAAGTTTGATGCCGCCTTTGGTGGCGCGCGCAGAGACGAAGAGAAGTCTCGTGCCAAGGAGCGTATCTTCTCCTTCCGCGATAAGTTTCACCAATGGGACCCGAAGAATCAGCGTCCCGAACTCTGGGACATCTACAATGCCCGTGTGCACAAAGGCGAGAGTATTCGCGTATTCCCCATCAGTAACTGGACGGAGCTGGACATCTGGCAATACATACGTCTGGAGAACATCCCCATCGTGCCCCTGTATTATGCCAAAGAGCGCCCGGTGATTAACCTCGACGGCAACATCATCATGGCCGACGACGAACGCCTGCCCGAAAAGTACCGCGATCAGATCGAGATGCGTATGGTACGCTTCCGTACCTTGGGATGCTGGCCGCTGACCGGTGCCGTAGAGAGCAAAGCCGATACCATCGAAGAGATTGTAGAGGAGATGATGACCACCACGAAGAGCGAACGCACCACCCGTGTGATCGACTTCGACCAAGAGGGCAGCATGGAGCAGAAAAAGCGTGAGGGATACTTCTAAATTAAAAACAGAAAATTAGACATAACATAATGGGAACAACATTAGATATAAAAGCATATCTGGATAAGGATGAACAAAAAGACTTATTGAGATTGCTCACAGCAGGATCGGTAGATGATGGCAAGTCGACCCTGATCGGACGCCTGTTGTTTGATAGTAAAAAGCTATACGAAGACCAACTCGATGCGCTCGAACGCGATAGCAAACGAATGGGAAATGCAGGCGAGCATATTGATTACGCCTTGCTGCTCGACGGTCTGAAGGCCGAACGCGAACAAGGCATTACCATCGACGTAGCCTATCGCTACTTCTCGACCAATAACCGCAAGTTCATCATTGCCGACACCCCGGGACACGAGCAGTACACCCGCAACATGATTACCGGCGGTTCTACGGCCAATCTGGCCATTATCTTGGTCGATGCCCGTACGGGGGTGATTACTCAAACACGTCGTCACTCGTTTCTGGTTTCGCTGTTGGGTATCAAACACGTAGTGCTGGCAGTCAATAAGATGGACTTGGTCGACTTCTCGGAAGCGCGCTTCAATGAGATTGTAACAGAATACAAGCAGTTTGTGGCTCCGCTGGGCATCCCCGATATCCAGTTTATCCCCCTTTCTGCACTCGACGGCGACAACGTGGTCGATAAGTCAGACCGTACGCCATGGTATGCCGGTACTTCGTTGCTCGACTTCCTCGAAACGGTTCCGCTCGACAGCGACAACAACTTCACCGACTTCCGCTTCCCGGTACAATACGTGCTGCGTCCGAACCTCGACTTCCGTGGTTTCTGCGGCAAGGTAGCTTCGGGTATTGTGCGCAAGGGCGATACGGTTATGGCACTTCCTTCGGGCAAAACCTCGAAGATCAAGAGCATCGTTACCTACGATGGCGAGTTGGATTATGCCTTTCCTCCCCAGTCGGTGACCCTAACCCTCGAAGATGAGATCGACGTTTCGCGTGGCGAGATGTTGGTACATCCCGATAACCAACCGTTGGTGGATCGTAATTTCGAAGCCATGATGGTATGGATGGACGAGGAGCCGATGGACATTCATAAGTCCTTCTTCATCAAGCAAACCACCAATATGAGTCGTACTCGTATTGATCGTGTGAAGTATAAGGTAGATGTCAATACGATGGAGCACCTCTCTATCGAGAACGGACAGTTGACCGCAGATACACTGCCCTTGCAACTCAACCAGATTGCCAATGTGGTGCTCACTACCGCCAAAGAACTGTTCTTCGACCCCTATACCAAAAACAAGGCTTGCGGATCGTTTATCCTGATCGACCCGATTACGAACAACACTGCTGCCGTGGGTATGATTATCGACCGTGTGGGAACCGACGGACTCAATGCCGGAGAAGAACTGCCCGTATTGAACCTGCCTAAACTGGGCATCGCCACCGAGCATTATGAAGCGATAGAAAAAGCAGTCAAAGCGCTCGAACGCCAAGGCATTGCCATACGAATAGAAAAATAATTAATTCAAAGAATGGGATTACTCGAATTTAATAAACTTCCAATCAATACCTTGGTAGGTGCCGATTGGAAAACCTTCAACGCCATCACCTCCGGTCGCCGGATTGATGATGCATATCGTAGCAAGTATCGGTTAACCAAGTCGGTTTGCCGGTTACTTTCTCTCTTGAAACCGTTGCAAGACAGTCGTTATACGAAACTGTTGGCCGACAAGCCGCTGGAACACGATCCGGTGTTTATTCTGGGTCACTGGCGTAGCGGTACTACGTTCGTACACAACGTGCTTTCGTGCGACAAGCATTTTGGCTATAACACCACCTACCAAACGGTGTTTCCTCATCTGATGATGTGGGGGCAGCCCTTCTTTAAGAAGAATATGAGCTGGTTGATGCCCGATAAGCGTCCGACCGATAATATGGAACTGGCCGTAGACCTTCCGCAAGAAGAAGAGTTTGCCTTGGCCAATATGATGCCCTATACCTATTATAACTTCTGGTTTCTGCCACAGTATCAACAAGAGTATGCCGATAAATACCTGCTCTTCAACGATATCTCCGAAGCCGAGTTGAAGGTGTTTCAAGATACATTCACCAAGCTCATCAAGATCTCTTTGTGGAATACCAAAGGCACACAGTTCCTGAGCAAGAATCCCCCTCATACAGGTCGTGTGAAGGAGTTGGTTAAGATGTTCCCGAATGCGAAATTCATCTACCTGATGCGTAATCCGTATACGGTATTCGAATCGACCCGCAGCTTCTTCACCAATACCATTCAGCCCTTGAAGCTGCAAGACATCGCTCCCGAAACCATTGAGAGCAACATTCTTTCGATCTATGCCAAGCTTTATCATCAATACGAAGCCGATAAAGCATTCATCCCCGAAGGCAATCTGATCGAAGTGAAGTTTGAAGACTTCGAGGCCGATGCCATGCAAATGACCGAAGACATCTACCGCAAGCTTTCCATCCCCGGGTTCGAAGAAGCGCGTCCGGCTATCGAGAAGTACGTAGGTGGCAAGAAAGGCTATAAGAAAAATAAATATACATACGATGAACGCACTGTTCAGTTGGTGCAAGACCATTGGGATTTTGCACTCAAACAGTGGGATTATAATTTGTAAAAACGAAACAATCATGATAACTCAGAAAACAACCCGTCGTTTCTTAGCGATGGGAGTGCTTCTGCTGTGTTGCACAGTCTTTGTGTCGGCGCAACACAAAGTCGAAGCCATTCCTTTTGGAAACATGGATCAGTGGGTGACCCGTGAAATCAAAGAATCGGCCATTATTGGCGGAGATACGAAAAAGGTCTATGCCGTAGGTCCTACGCAAACCATTGCCAACTCCGAAGCCTATACGAACTTAGGAGGATCGCCTTGGGCCACCTCAAACGTAATGGCCAAGGTGGCAGGGATTACCAAAACCAATACCTCCGTCTTCCCCGAAGCACGCGGTAACGGCTATTGCGCCCGTTTAGATACCCGCATGGAGAGCGTAAAGGTGTTCGGTATAGTCGATATCACTGTGCTTGCAGCCGGTTCGATGTTTCTCGGAACGGTACACGAACCCATCAAGAGTACAAAGAACCCGAACAAGATTCTGCAAATGGGTATTCCGTTTACTAAAAAACCCATTGCTTTGCAGTTTGACTATAAGGTAAAGATGTCCGACCGCGAAAACCGCATCCGTGCTACCGGCTTTAGTAAAATAACCGATGTGGCCGGCAAAGATTTTCCGGCTGCCATTCTATTCTTACAGAAGCGTTGGGAAGATGCTCAGGGCAATGTATATGCCAAACGCGTAGGAACGATGGTGGTGCACTACTACAATACCACCGACTGGCGCAACAATGCTACATACGAGATACTTTATGGCAATATTACCGGCAACCCTGCTTATAAAGCACATATGATGCGTTTGCAGGTAGACGAACGCTTTACGACCAATAGTAAGGGCGAAAGCGTGCCTATCCGTGAAGTAGCTTGGGCCGATGAGCATGAAACACCTACGCACCTGATACTTCAGTTTACCTCCAGTCACGGTGGAGCTTACGTGGGTTCTCCGGGCAATTCACTTTGGGTGGATGATGTAAAGCTGGTCTATTGATGAGAAAATTGCTTATAAGTAGCTAAGTCGCTTATAGGTAGTAAATTATAAGTTGATCCTGCATGTAGTATTACTGAAAAAGAGTATATTACATGCGGGATTTTTGTTTCATTGATCATATTGTTTTTGTTTGATTCTTATATATAAAAAAATACAAATTAACTGGGTGGTGTTTTGTTTTGTAAGATAAAACACTTATTTTACGTCAAATCATTATAAATACTCAAAGGTATAAGATGAAAGATAACTTGAAATATGGATTTGCGGCATTGATCGGTTGGAATATATTGATCGTACTTATGGCTATACTGGCTGTACATGTCCGAGGAATAGAGTATTCAGCCTTCTTTGATGATGGAATAAGTGGGATAGGTATGTGCTTGTTTCTTCTTCTATGGTCACTGATTTGGTTCTATATCGGTTACGATTCTCGTCGGAAGTTCGTATCCGAGAAGCAATTTTACAAGGAGTATGCACCATTATTAGATAAAAAAGAATTTGATAAGCTCTTCATCTCTCATTATGTTTCGAGAGTATCAAGAGTACTGGCTATTTTATCGATAACAGCTATACCTTGGTACATTATAGGTTATGTCAGGGGGGCTTTCGAGACAAAAGATTGGGCTATACTTGCGGTGTTGGCCCTGTTGAGTGTCGTTTTCTTTGGTGTTTATAAAATAAAGAACGTATCTGTTTAATATAAAGATGTTAATTCTTTTTTGAAACCAAGTAGCGTCTTTGTATCTGTAGATTATCTGATTTTCTAGTAATATATTAATTTCCTAAAGCTAGCAGAGTCAAGGTTCATGTCTGAATCCCTTGTAAAAAATAAAATTTATTTTTGTTTAGCTATTTCCTGTCAAAAATAATAATCGTATTTTTGTGCTTTAATTAAAATTATATTATGGAAAAAATCTCTTCTTGTTCTTCGTCTGCTGCCTTTGCAGATACCAAACCTCATTATAATATCTTGGATGGGTTGCGAGGTGTTGCCGCACTGATGGTGTTGGCGTACCATGTTTTCGAAGCCTTTGCTACCAGTCCTACCGATCAGTGGTGCAATCATGGTTATTTGGCTGTTCAGTTCTTTTTCATTCTCTCCGGATTTGTAGTAGGCTATGCGTATGATGACCGGTGGAAGCGGATGGGCACGAAGGAGTTTTTCAAGCGCAGGTTGATCCGACTGCATCCCATGGTTGTTGTGGGTGCGCTTTTAGGAGTCGCTGCTTTCTTTATTCAAGGCAGTGTGCAGTGGGACGGTACTAAAGTGGCTACCTCCATGGTTATGCTGGCTATGCTCTGTACCCTCTTTATGATTCCTGCTGTGCCGGGCACGGGAGTCGAAGTTCGTGGCAACGGTGAGTTATTTCCGCTCAACGGCCCTTATTGGTCCTTGTTTCTGGAGTACATTGGCAATATCTTATATGCTTTGATTATTCGTCGTCTGTCTACCCGGGCACTCTCTGTGCTGGTGGCTATCACGGGTATCGGAGTTGCCTGCTATGCCATAGGCAACGGTTCCGGATACGGTCATGTGGGAGTAGGCTGGACAATGGCCAACCACTATCTCGAGGCCGGCTTTCTTTGTATGATGTTTTGTTTTTCGGCAGGACTGTTGATGTCTCGCGTGTTCAAACCCGTTCGTATCCCCGGTGCTTTCTGGCTGTGTAGTTTGGGAGTGGTTGCACTGCTTGTTGTGCCTCATCTGGGTGGAAATGACACCATGTGGATAAATGGTCTTTATGATGCACTCTGTGTGATCGTCTTTTTCCCTCTGCTCATTTGGTTAGGTGCTTCGGGAAAGACTACCGACAAGAAATCTACGGCTATTTGCAAATTCTGCGGCGATATCTCTTATCCGGTCTACGTGGTGCACTACCCCTCAATGTATCTATTCTATGCTTGGGTGTGGGACAACGGTCTTACGTTCGAGCAGACCTGGTACGTTGGTTTGGCACTCATTATCGGTAATATTCTTTTAGCTTATTTCTTCTTGAAGTGCTATGATGAGCCTGTCCGGAAATGGTTAAGCAAACGATATCTGGCTAAAAAATAAGATATTTGAAATAATAATTGTACTTTTGTACCCCAATTATGAGTAGAATAGTAGCAATTGATTACGGAAGGAAACGTACCGGCATAGCCGTAAGCGATACCATGCAGATTATCGCCAACGGATTGACCACTGTACCCACACACGAGTTGTTGGCGTTTATCACCAACTACGTGCAGGTAGAACCGGTGGAACGTATCATTGTCGGCTTGCCCAAGCAGATGAATAACGAAGCTTCGGAAAGCATGAAGTACATCGATCCTTTTGTGCGTTCACTGAAAAAACGATTACCCGATATTCCCGTTGAGTTTGTAGACGAGCGTTTTACCTCGGTACTGGCTCACCGTACCATGCTTGAGGCAGGGTTGAAGAAGAAAGACCGTCAGAATAAGGCGTTGGTCGACGAAATCAGTGCAACCATCATTTTGCAGACCTATCTCGAAAGTAAGCGTTTTTAAGTACAAACCCATTAATTAAGATTGTAAAGATGATATTACCCATTTATGTATATGGTCAACCGGTATTGAGAAAAGAGGCGGAAGATATTGACGCCGACTACCCCAATTTGAAAGAGCTGATTGCCAATATGTTCGAAACAATGGAACGTGCCGATGGAGTAGGGTTGGCAGCTCCGCAGATAGGTTTGCCTATTCGCGTAGTAACCATTACACTCGACCCGTTGTCGGATGAATTCCCCGAATTTAAAGATTTCAATAAAGCCTATATCAATCCGCATATTCTCGAAGTAAGCGGCGAAGAGATAGCCATGGAAGAGGGGTGTCTCAGTCTGCCCGGTATTCATGAAACCGTAAAGCGTGGCGATAAGATTCTGGTGAAGTATATGGACGAAAACTTCGTGCAATACGAGGAAGAAGTAACCGGCTATCTGGCACGTGTGATGCAGCACGAGTTCGATCACTTGGATGGTAAGATGTTTATCGATCACATCTCCCCACTTCGTAAGCAGATGATTAAAGGAAAGCTCAACGCGATGCTCAATGGCAAAGCACGCAGCTCTTATAAGATGAAACAAGTCAAGTAAGAAACGTTCAGTTTCACTTTCAATAAGCGTTGTACACGACAAAGCAATGAGCCTGGCCGTGTACAACGCTTTTTTTCTAAGTTTATTCCTGTGTTATCGTTATTTCAGGCACTACGACAAACTCCGCCTGGGGGAAGTGTTGCGCCATATACTTACGGATAAAGGCTTGCGTGTCTTCCTGAATCGTTTTGTCTTCTACCGTTGGGTATAGGTTGTACATGACCGTATGCAACTCAATGCCCCGGCTCCGTATGGCCTCAAAGCTAAGCAAGGTATGATTGATGCTGCCCAGCTTTCCGGAGGTAACGAAGATAAGCGGATATCCTTGTTGTGCTACATAGTCGATGGTAAGCAACTCATCGGTAAGGGGAACCATCAGTCCGCCTGCACCTTCGAGCAATACGACCTCATAGCGTTGGCTTAGCTCGCGGGTTGCCTCGGCTATCTTATCAAAGTCGATGGGGCGATTGTCTAACCGCGAGGCCAGATGAGGCGAAGCAGGATAAGAGAATATTTCGGGCATGGTCAGTCCCGCCCGGTCTTCTTCGGTAAAGTCAATACCCATAATCTTCCGGTGTAGGTCGATGTCTTCCGAATGGCCTACATTACCTGTTTGAATCAGTTTCTGCGTGATGGTTCGTTTTCCGTTGGCATTTAGTTCGCGAGCCAGAAAGCCCGTTGCATAACTTTTTCCGGCATCGGTATCGATACCACTGATAAAAAACACATTCTTTTCCATTGGTTTATTTCTTTTTAGCGATGATATAAATAGGGTGATAGGTAAGCGTTACCGCTTCATTGTGGGTGAATCGGCTGACGTACTGTTGGCAGAACTCATTCAGGCTTTGCCTTGTCCAGGTATGTCCGCCTGTTCCGGTCACACCGGTTTGTTTCAAGTGATACAATACCTGCATGGGCGTGTCGAAATGCATCGGTACAATTTCTTCCTCGGCATGCACAATGTCATAAAGCGGGCTGAGCGATGTTTTGAGCTCGTTCAGCGAGCGGTAGGAAAGACCGTTGCTGGTTAGTTCTTTGATTTCGCGCATGTTCTCTTGTCCGAAGGTGGTAAAAGCAAAGTAGCCGCTGGCACTCAGCGACTCGTTGCAACGGCGGAAGAAAACATCGGGTGTATCGAACCATTGCAAGGTCGAACAGGAGGTAATCAACTCCGTCTCCTTTGGAAAAGGAAGTACCTCGGCATCGCCTTCTACGAACGATACTCCATGTCCCAGCAGATCGCTGCAACAATGCTTCATCTCGCTACAGATATCGTTCAGCAGCAACTGTTCGGGTTGTAGCATTTGCAGAATCAGGCGCGAGTAGATGCCTGTGCCGCAACCAAACTCAATGACCCGCTTGGGGTGTCGGTTGGGCAAATGTCGATGAAGCAATTGAATCATTTTTCCGGCTATCTTTTGCTGTACCACAGCCTCGCGCGTATAAGTATCGGTCGCTTTGCTAAAGCGGTGCGCTATTAATTGTTTGTTCATTCCGGCTTAGTCTTGTTTGTGGTGACGGGTGCTCCCAACGATTGAAATAGGGCGGTTGCGTAATGTGTGGCGGCTACTGTCTCTATCTCTGTTTCTTCTTCCTTCCAGGCACGGTATTGGTTTTCGGCAAGAAAGATACGGTCGGCTGTTCCGACAATTGCTTTGTTCCAACGAAAAGCAACCGGTGGCAGGGTAGTATAGTGTCGCTCAATAGCCGATAACTCCTCTTTCAGCTCTTCGACAGATCGCTGGGGTGCTATTGTCAGGAACTCCTGACAGGCCGTAGCCGAACCACACATACGGCGCTGAAACTTACGTAGTGACTCTTCGTTCAGCCCTTGCAGGGTTCCTTCAAATACTGCCTGCGCAATGCCCCGCCTATCGTCTATCGGGTAGGGAGTGCCATTGATGGCTATGCTTTGCGCAATGGGTAACTTCTCTTTGTGGAGCGCCTGCATGGCAGCCCAAACGCCCATCGACCAAGCCACTACGGTAATCTCTTCGTAGCCTGTACAGAGCGATGCGTCAAAATCGAGCGTACGGTAATCGTAGCAAATAAGCAGATCGCTGCCTGCTGTTTCGATCGACTGAAAAGGTGTTGCGTCCATGCCCCATCCGGCAAAGAAGATAACGAGGTGTGGTGAATGTTGTTGGTGTATAAAAATCTGTTTCATGCTATTATCTCTATCAATTGATCTATTTCGCTCGCTTCAATGGCGGCAGTGAGCGAGAAGCGTAGGCGTGATGTACCTTCGGGCACGGTAGGTGGCCTAACCGGTAGCACGTAAAATCCCTTGCGCTGAAATACATCTGCCAGAGCGATTGTGCTGCTGCTTGTTCCGGCAATCAGCGGGATGATGTGGCTCGTTGATGGGCAAGCATATCCTTTCTGTTTCAAGGCTTCTCGCAGCCGATCGCTTATCTGTGACAACTGTTGGCGAAGCGTACCCCATGCGGGTAGTCTCTTCAGTAAGAAAAGCGTCCATTCTATATTGATGGGGGGCAGGGCAGTGGTAAAGATGAAAGGACGCATCTTGTTGATAAGGTACTCGCGTATCACTTGGCTGCATACGATATATGCTCCCGAAGAAGCAAGCGCTTTGCCAAACGTACCTACAAGGAAGTCAATATCGGCTATGCAACCTTGCTCTTCGGCACAACCCAATCCCCGCAATCCCCGCACACCGAAAGCATGGGCTTCGTCCACATAGAGCAGTACCGAGGCATACGTTCGTTTCAGGCGTACCAATGTGGCAAGGTCGGCTTCGTCTCCATCCATACTGAAAATACTTTCGGTCACTATGATAATTCGCTCGTACTTCTCGTGGTTCTCTTGTATCAATCGCTCCAGTTGTGCATAATCATTGTGTCGGTACCGAATGGCTTTTGCCACAGACAGTTTGATGCCGTCGATGAGACTGGCATGTATCAGTTTATCTGCCAGAATCAAGGTCTGTGCATTGCTTACTACGGGCAGAATACCTGTGTTGGCATGGTAGCCGCAATTGAAGGTTAATGCTGCTTCGGTACCGAATAAGTCTGCCAGTTCGTTTTCGAGTCGGCTATAAGCGGTAAAGTTGCCCGTTAACAAGCGAGACGAAGATGAGGCAGGTAGAAAGTTTTCGGGAGTAAGCGTTTGCAGAAACTCCCGGCGCAGCTCTTCGTTGCTAGCCAGTCCCAGATAATCATTCGAAGAGAGATTGAGCATTCTTCGATGATCGATCAGCACCTCTCTGCCCTCGTGAACGAGGGCAGGCAAGGAGCGAAGATTATTTTGTTGTTGCAGAAGCGTAAGCTCCTGTCTCATCTGTTCGATGGCACTCATAGCTCAGATACGATTTTTACGACACCCTCGGTTAGCTTCGTCAGTTGTTCGGGTTTGATTATAAATGGAGGCATCAGGTATACCAGTTTGCCGAATGGGCGTACCCAGATACCCTCTTCTACAAACCGTTTCTGCATATAGGCCATGTCTACCGGTTTGCACATCTCTATCACACCAATGGCACCAAGTACACGAACATCGGCTACCCCCGGCAGTTTGCGGGCAGGAGCCAGTTCGCTGATGAGTTGCGACTCGATGCGTTGCACCTTCTCTTGCCATCCCGATTCGAGTAGTAAACGAATCGAGGCGCAGGCTACCGCACACGCCAAAGGGTTGCCCATGAAGGTGGGGCCATGCATGAATGCACCCGGTGCATGGTTGGAGATCATATCGGCTATCCGGTTGCTGGTCAGCACGGCCGAAAGCGTCATGTATCCACCGGTCAGTGCTTTGCCTATACACATGATATCGGGTTCTACATTGGCATGCTCCCAAGCAAATAGCTTTCCGGTACGTCCGAACCCTGTTGCTATCTCATCAAAAATAAGCAGCAAGTGATGCTCTTTACACAGACGGGCGGCTTCGCGTACGTATTCGGGGTGATAGAATCGCATTCCTCCCGCTCCTTGTACAATGGGTTCAAGTATCAGTGCGGCCAGCTCATCGGCATGGTTCTCGATGACTTGACGTAGTGGCTCTATATCTGCCGGGTTCCATGTATCTCCAAAGCGCGACGAGGGGGCAGGTACAAAGTGACGTATCGGTAAGGCCGAACCGAACAGCGAATGCATGCCCGTATCGGGATCACACACCGACATGGCGTTCCACGTATCGCCGTGGTAGCCGTTGCGGATGGTTACGAAATTATTTTTCTTTGCCTGTCCTGCCGCATACCAGTACTGTACCGCCATCTTCAAGGCTACCTCTACTGCCACCGATCCCGAATCGGCATAGAATATCTTTTGCATAGACGGCGGAACGAGCGGAAGCAGGAGCTGCCCCAACTCAATGGCCGGATCGTGTGTAAGTCCACCAAACATGACGTGCGACATCTTTTCGATTTGCTTCTGCACAGCCTTGTTCAGCACCGGATGGTTGTATCCGTGTACGGCACACCACCATGACGACATACCTTCGATCAATACCTTCCCATCATCGAGCGTAATGGTTGCCCCGTCTGCCCGTTTCACCTTGTACACCGGTAGCGGATGGGAGGTTGAAGTGTAGGGATGCCATAGATGCTCGCGGTCAAACTGTGATGCTTCGAATTCGTAGCCGGCCTCTTCAATGAGCTGTTTATCATCCGATACCTTCGAGCCAAGCGTTGTGAGCAGATCGCCTACGATGGCGGAGTTAACGCCTATATACAAGGCCTTTTTCATCGCTTCGTTGGATAGTTGGGCACGTCCTCCGGCAAAACGCAGGTAAGCGGTAGGGTTGATGAAGCGGAACAAGGCGATAGTGGTCAGTACCTCCTCTTCACTCAAGGGTGCCTGTTTTTCGAGTGGTGTGCCGGGTATGGGGCTCAGCAGGTTGATCGGAATGGATTGAATATCGAATGATTTGAGTGTAAAGGCAAACTCAATGCGTTGTTCCATGGTTTCGCCCATACCGATAATACCCCCGCTACAAATATCCATGCCTACGCTTCGAGCAGCCAGTAAGGTATCTATCTTGTCGGCTTGTGTGTGTGTGCTGCACAAACTCGGGAAGAAAGAAGGAGCTGTTTCGAGGTTGCAGTGATAACGGGTGACCCCTGCCTCGTAGAGGTTTTGCAGTCCTTCTTTATCGAGCAGCCCCAGCGATGCACACACTCTTATTGACGAATGGCGGCGCATATAGCGCACAGTGTGGCAAAGTTCCTTCATCTGGTTTTTCGAAGGGCGGCGTCCGCTGGTTACCAGCGAGAACCTACCTACACCCTGTTCTTCATTGTATTGTGCCTGTCGCAAACATTCTTCTTTCGATACGAGATCGTATGCATCGGATTTCGTTTGGTAGTGAGCCGACTGTGCACACCATTTGCAATTCTCGGGGCAGCGTCCCGACTTGGCATTGATGATGGAACACATATCGAACGATTGAGAAGCCAGTTTGATACTAATCTCGTGCGCAGCCTCATAGAGTGCCTCTTTGGGAGCCGATGAGCCCAACCATTCTGCTTGTTCGGGGCTGATAATCATGCCTTGTAGCACTTGCTTTTTGATCTCTTCTATACTCATAACAAATAAGGGGAATAGGAGTACAGATACGCCGAATGCGTTTTGCTTCTCTTCGTTCCAACAGGAAACAAAGAGCGGCAAAACGCATTCGATGCATTTATACTACGGTTTATACTATGTACTAATAGCGGATTGGCAGGGTAGGCCGAAGTGGTTTCGACTTGCTTGCAAAGCACAGCAAGCAACAGCGCTTCATTGAGAGCCGGTAACGTGTCGGGTTCTTTGTCGTTTGTTTGTTCATCGCCCTCCGCCCTGTCTGTAGGCAGCAATAAGCTCAATCCGTTCTGTTTCTTCAAGGATCGTTCGGTTACGTTCTTTCGTAACTGCCCGATGGTTACACAAAGCCCCAGACTAGAGAATGCAGCATACCCCTTCCGAGTCCAATACCGGAAGCGTGCTGTTTTTCTTTGTTGAAAGTCTCTTTTCATGTGGCAACTTTATGTTTGATAGCGGTGGGCAAATGTACGATGTTTTTTTTAATTCTCCATAAGTGAATTATATAAAATAGAAATAAGCCGTTGAACAAAATCCAAATTACAGCCTCTTCTAATATTTATCAGGAATATTTTTATTTTTCATAAGGAAGTAGAAACTTGAACCCTCTACCTCTTAACATCACTTCTGACTTGCGTACTTCTTCGACATAAAGCCGATGTGTTCCTATTTTTATGTCAGGTTTTTTAGAGACATAATGAAGAATATTTAGATCAATCGAATCTCCTTGTACAGGACTCAGAACGGGAGCTATTTTTATATTAGAGTTATCATAGGTAGCTCTCTCCTCTCCATTAGGACGAGCAGTGTTTGAAATCCACGTCCCTACACCTTTTCTTTTGACTACCATTTTATTGTTGAATATCATATAATATGAACTTGAACTGGTGCTATACCAACCATAATTTATTAATTCTCCTTCCGGCCTTACTTTAATATGAATAACTTGTTTTTCTTTTCCATCTTGAGAAATAGCCGTAACCTCAGCTTCTCCTTCATATTTAGGGTTTATCTCAAGCATTCCGGTAGAACCGTCCCATTTAATATCTATGATATCTGCCGGGTCGTTCTCTTCCAGTTTGCTCCGTTCTCCGCCTCCAGAAATACTTACGAATTTGCTCCTAAATCCGGGACGTAGTTCAACCGTTGAATGACTTATCCCTAATTCGGGAAAGGTTACATTGATTTTCAGTTTCATACGCTTGTCATGAGAAATGATGGTAACGAATGTTTCACCCTCCAACATACCTTTTATTTTAAGCGTGTCCAGACTCATAGCAGCAGTGGCTATTTGTGCATTTTCTACGTTAGCTATATATTTTCCGTTTCCACCCGAAACAAGGATTCTTTTTTCCGTTTGCTTATTCAATGACAACTCATGAATAGCCTTTTCTTTTCCTATCCGAATATCGGGATATTCTTCTTTTTGTGTTTCACATGCTGAAAGGCAAATGAGGTAAAAAGCGATAGCTAGTTTGATTATTATATTTTTCATCATATATTTTTATTTTTTCTTACACTTAACTGAGGATACAAAATTTCCCATTCATATCCTTCTTCCTCCTTAATATAGATTTCAAGATGGAATTGTTGGTGAGGTCCCTCAAAGTCGGGAAACTCTAAAGTATTATCTTTAGGCTCAATTGTGATTCCGTTCAACTTATAATAAATTTGCGCATTGGGAGTAGCTAGTTCATTATAATACAGTTTCAAAAAACGACCTTCAATGTATCCCTCAGGAACGATAGAACGCAAATAAGGTACCCTGTCTTCGGACTCTTTCGTATGTTTCATAGCTTTCGTTCTCACTGTTTGTTCGGTATATGGAGAAAAGATGTTCTCTTTTACGGCTCTCACTTTAATTATATGTTCACTTCCGGGGAATAGGCTAGTCTTTATAAAGGAATTTTTAGACGTAGTTGTTTCTACTTTGTCGTCAAATGTTACTTCCCACTTGACTTCATTATTCGCTGCTTTGTCCCATGAAATTTCCATCTCGCCTTGGTATGCTTTTGACTTCAAGTTCTTGGGAGCTTCCAAACCGGGTGCCGAACCAGACTCATTACTGCTATCTTCGGGAACCATTGCGAAGTCATCGAATACTACGTTACCCATATAAGCCGATTTCATTCTCACTTGCATTTTAATCTTATTGACGTTATTCGGAGCAGTAGTAATTACTTTAGCTTGTTTCCACTCGCCTTCTTCTGTTTTTACTACAAGTACATCATACATTCTTTGTGTTATGCTTTCGTCAGTGTACCAGAGAAGGGTTACTCTTATTCTGTTGTAGTCTATATTTCCCTTATACCAGAAAGATAATACGTATTTTGTTCCTGCTTTGATGGGGATAGGTTTACTCAACTCAAAATAACTATCGTTGAGATGTACTTTAAGTGCATAGTTTCCATTCCCTCCGGGGCGACTTTCGTTCACCCGTTCGGGAAAAAGTTGTTCATTTACAAACCAGTTGACTGGCCGTTCGTTTTCCCATTTTTCAAACCCTCCATTAGGAAATATATTCATATTTTCCGTTTTCTGAGCTTTAAGCTGTATTGCTGTTGACATACAGGCGATTGTCACTAAAAAAAGTAGTTTATGTATCTTTCTCATTTTTCCTCTTATTTTTTGATATCTTCTGGTGATATACCAAATTTTTCTCCTATGCGTGCTGCGAGATTACGTAACGAGCCTTCTTTCCGCTCTTCTCCCAGTAAGCGTTCTTTATCCCACAGTCCGCCTTCTTTTTCCAACTCTTGGAGTAGTTGACGGGTTTCCTCTTTTGTCATGATAGGTTTCCCCTGTGCATTGCAGGCAAACTGTGAGGCATAAAGCAGTCCATATGCCTGAGAAATCTGGCGGAATGCGCTTTGAGCACTCTCTTTCAGATTAACAAGCGTATTGTCGCCGATAAGCAGTTGCATGGCTCTTGAGGCAACTACTTTTGAAAGTTCTTGCTTAATGGTATCTGCCTGCAGTCTCATCTCATCGTAGCGAGCACTTGCCATGTATGTGCGTCCTCTGACAAAGGAACGGTAAATACGTCGATGAGAACCTTTCAGAGCAGGTAATCCTTCTGGTTGGGCAAGCGCTTTCCAAAAACCGTAATAGCCATAAGCCAGATCCCAATGATGCTCCAATTCTGTGTAATTATGCCCAGGTAGGAGCTGCGTTTGGTCGTGCCGAATAATTATATCATTGTTTTTCAGCACCTGCTCGTTCAGGTGTTTATTTACTACCTTGTCAAGATATACCGCTCCCATCATAGCATACTTATATACTTCGGCGACGGCAATTCCTTTTTCATCTACAAAATATATATCATAATCGGCTATGCTGTTTCCCACATATCCTGAGGAGCCTTTCACTGCTTCCCTTTCCCGATACTCGCGGGGGGAACTAGCTCCCAGGCCTGAAAGACGTGCCGAAATCTGCAATAAATTGTCGATGTCTTTCACTATTTTTTCTCTACTGGATAGGTGTGTAGGAGAAGTAGCAATTTCCTCCTTCGGTTTTAGTCCGAATCCTCCCTCTAAGTATAGCTTGAGAGCCTCGTCATAATTTGTTTTTGTTCCCATCTCTGCCTTAGCCATATACTCTGAGAAAATTCTGTCGATAGGAGTTTTTAAAAACTGACATTCTTGTATGTTTACAGAACTTTCTCCATTTCTGGAAAATTTGTAAGAAGGTTCGGGATATACCGGAAGCAGGTAAGCACTCTCCACGGTTTCATTTGTTCCTTCGTTACAGGCTGCCATACTCGCCAATAGCCAGTATAAGGTTGTATATTTGAGTAAGTTATTCATATTTCTTTCATTTTTGTAAATTATGGAAATGTAAAATGTATTCTGGTAGTTAAGGTAAAATCATATATTCGCAATAGGGATATCTTAATCCGATAATCCCTTCCTTATTCTGGTATTGCTCTGTTTCCAAATTGGGAACTTCAATTAGCCCATCACTGGAAACGGCTTTGATACTTGCTTTTATATTGGAACCTCTGGGACCTGCACCTGAAACGGCCAGATATAAAGGAAATCCGGAGTGGACGGTATAAGTAATTACCAACGGCTCTCCGTTATACATTTTGTTAGGAGAGGGTTGCCCGGAAAGCATATTTCTTTCACTTTTCTTTCCACAACTAATTATTACCAATTCTTCTCTTTCGTTGATGTATCTCACTTCGTACACGGAGTTTATGTCTTCTATGAGACTGTTATCTGATCCTTTTTCTTGGAATGTACAAGTTAAGGTTACTTTATATTGTTCGGCATCGTTGGGTGTTTCCATGCCGGGGTATTTGTAATCTTTCAATGCTTGGCTCGGGTCGCATAATTGTACGTTTAGTTCTCCCCGTTTATTTTCGGGTTTCTCTATCTCTTTTAATGGAAATAGTTTCTCGTAATTTTCGTCAACTATTAGATCATCTTTTACAGTATTGCAGCTGCATATCGCCATCAGGCAAATTATCCATACATATTTCATCTTAATTTTTGTTTTTAATTTTTCATCTTAATTTTAGCTTTTATAGTCTTGGGAAGTGGTTGGCTGGCTGTATTTATATAGCGGGATCATTCCATATTTCGGCAACCACGCCTGTTTCTTCTCCATCGGGGAAGAGATGTTTGCTTACCCAGTGCTCTGCTTTGCTGTAAGGGTCGAAGCGCTTGACCAGTTCGCAAACAAACTTATTGCCTTCCCTTTTAAAGTCGTAAAACGTATAGTTCTTGCTATACCGGATGCCGGGTCTGAAAGTCAGTCCTTCGGCTGTTCCGACGTACCCCGATCCCAGTCCTGATACTACTTCTTTAGTCCATCCCCTTGGGGCAAAATAGGCTATTGAAAGAAATAGATGGTATCGTTGGGATGACTCCATTGGCATATCGCTAAGAAAATAAACGTGTCCTGCCTTACGGATTACCAGTCGTGGTTTGCTCATTGACTTAAAGAACGATTTATTATCATAGGCTTCTAAGATGCTCTCAGGCCAACCTTTTTCCTCCTTTAATTTCGTGAAAACAATATATTCTCGTGCTGGTTCTACGTATGAGGTTGTTTTAAAGACGAGATTTCCGTCAATGTCTTTTCCTGTATAAAGGAAATCCGAAGAGCCCGCGAAGCGGTTATTTACTAAAGAGTGCAGATAATTGTATGTGGTAAAGCTAAGCTGCGTAAACCTGTTTTGCTTTACCTCGAACTCACTTTGCTGGACTGTCGTTAGGCTTTGTTTGCTGTAGTCAGCCAAAGCTTCTACTGTTCCGTTGCTTGAAAACTTCATTAAGAAACAATGACCTCCGTATCCGTATTCTCGTTGGAATCCAAATTGTGGGATAGTAATCAATTCGTTTACATTAGAAAATAATAACGAATCCATACGAGGGAAGTAGGTTACAGACCATCCGTATGGTGCGTTTATCAGTTCTGCTCTCAACTCATGGATTCTTTTTGCGGTTCGTTCGGTAGGAGAGAGGTCGAAAATTTTGTCATCCTTGCAGGAGCAGCAAACCCCTATCAGAAGAACTATTTGAAATATTCGTTTCATTTTTATTTATTCTTGTTTTATAAATGCTTTCATTTGTTTTATACTTATCAATTGAAGGTAGTTAAGCGAGAGTTTAATTTCTTTGCTGAAGTATTCTTCTACAAATGCTTGCTTTTCTACCAGCTCTTTATATGCCTGACGGGCGTTTTCGTTATAAACTAGTTGAAGGTCAGAATCAGGCCCGGCATTGTAAGGGGTTTTTGCTTCAATTAAAGCGGTAAGTATTTCCTTTGGCGTATGGGTAAGTTTTGCGCTGATGATTTCTGCAAAATCCTTTTCGGCAGAGAGAAGCGAATGGAAGGTGAAAAAGCCTCTCCTGTTGGCATAGCTTGCTAAACCGAATGCCTGACGTCCCTGCATTGCTCCGACTGCCCCTGCAATGGGCTTAGTCGATTCGAGATATTTGTTTCTGCTGATACTTAAGAATTTATTTCTGTTATAAGGGAAAAGCACCATCAAGTGTTTGGCAAACTGATGATGTACACTTCGCATCAGGACAAAGACTTTATCTTCGTTTCGAGGGTCGAACTCGTTTACATTGTAGAGAAATATCTCATTGGTAGTTGCCTCCGGATTATCTAATAATTCCATACCGCTCCCATCCAGATTTTCCCCCCCATACATATATATTTTAATTGGATTTTTTCCTAGTAAGAATTTCTCCCCTCCTATTTCAGGAGAGGTGTAGAGGGCAATCCATAATGTTTTGATAGTTTTGAGCACACTTTTTACATTGGCTATTTTGGGCGGATAGATCCAACTTCCATTTTGTGCTACGTTCCTATCCCATCGATATTCTACTTCGATACCATACGGTAGGGTGAATGTTTCTAATATCCATTTGTCCAGTTCTGTTTGCTCACGCTTTACTGCACCCAAATCCACTATACTTTGGTCAGAGAGAGGGGCTTCTTTTTCACAACCTGCCAATAGCAGAGAAGCAGCGAATATACACAGGTTTTTCAGGATAAAAGATCTGAATTTTGCTTTTTTGATTATTGTCTTCATATGATTGTTTATCTTGGTCGTTATTTTCAGACTACTTTAGCGGGGATTTGGTTCTAAGCCCCTATTAATAGCTTCGGCAGGAATCTGCAAAAGTTTTCTGGGATCTTCTTTCTCCAAGGGCATATAAAATTTGTTTTTCGAAGTACGTTTCACCGGTATGTAAAAACGGCGGATATCAAACCATCTCAACCCTTCGTGAAGGAACTCCTGTCTTCTAAAGCCTAAAATAATTTTCACCAGTGCCAACTGGTTGATATTCATTCCATAGAATGGAGTATAAATCTGATAATTCTCGCTGCTTGTCTGCATATATGCTGTGCGGGGACAAGAGAGGCGTTCCTCATATTGGGCAGCAAGGTAAACCAGCAGGTTGTCTATTGCTCTCTCATACTCCCCAAGCATTGCATAAGCTTCGATCCGATTAAGCATCACCTCAGTGGTAGAGAATAGCACATTGGTAACGTAGATCCCTTTGGGGCGTATGCCAATGTAACCAGATAGTGCTATCTCGTCAAATTTGGCAATATATTGTGCATCGTCTATATGCCCGTCGTTATAATTGAACAGGAAATGTGGTTGCATTCTCATTTTCTTGTGCTCATAGCATCCGTCTATTCCGTGCTGGTTATATATTTTATCGGCAGTTTCGGATGTTACTCCGTACTTCTCAGAGGGGATGTTACGCGCTATTCTCGACTCTGTTGTAGCAAGTAACAAGTTGGCAGGTTCTTCGGTGCTAACATAACGGATGTACAGATACTTATTGTTAGATTGAAACTCTTTTTTATAGTTTCTCCAATTTCTCAGAATAGGCTTTGGGTCTATGCCGAGTACATAATCTGAGTATGAAACGACTAAATCCCACTCCCCCTTCATTAGGTAAAAGCGCGAAGCGAAGGCATAAGCTGCCTTTTTATTGAAGTGGAATTTTGGTTTGGCATAATAATCGTCATCTACTAACGATAGGCCAAGTTTTAGGTCGCTTTCAATTCTCTCATACACTTCTTTCACTGTTCCCCGCTTATAGTCTACCAGTGCATTTTTTTCCGGTTTTGTCAAATAAGGAATACCGGGAGCCGTTGCCGACCCACTCTTTCCATAAGGTTCAGCCCAGATGTTTACCAACATGAAGTGCAGGTAAGCACGTAGCAAGAAGGCTTCTCCATACAACGCTTTTATTCGTCCGCTCTTAGGGTATTTGCTTAATAATTCTAACGCTTGGTTAGCTTGTGCAATTCCGGCATAGCAGGCATTCCAATAGTTCAGTGGAGTATCCAGATCTTCCTGATCATAATCTTCCCAATAATACATGGCTTCATTCAGTCGCGAATGGATACCGTTCAGCCTTTCTCCTACATTGTCTGTCCTCACTTCCAAAAAAGTAAAGTAACTTGCTTCGGGATAAGCACCTGTGAGCAACTCCGCTATTTTATCCTCGCTATCTATCTGCATGTCAAGGTTGGAGTCCGGAGCTTTTTCCAGATATCCCTGACACGCTGTGAGTAAAAAGAGTATGATGATAAAAAATACTGTTTTTTTCATTTCTGTAATATTAAAATTCAACATTCAATGTCATAGTATATTGCTTGGGAGTGGGTAATGAGACCCCTCCTGATTGATAAAACTCTGGATCTTGTCCGTTTAGCTTCTTGTCTGAATAGATTAGAAATGGATTGGTCACATTTAATTTCAGGCTCATTTGTCTGATTTTAAGATGCGAAAGAACTTTTTTGGGTAAATGATATCCCAGCGAAATGTTTTTCATCCGTACAAAGCTACCATCAGCGACTCTATTCTGCGAATAGTTGTAAGTATTGTAAGCCTTTTCTATGTTTTCTTTTCCGTAATTCTGCACCATATCTTGCGAAGGTATGACAGGAATATTGGTTTTCAACTCATCACCTGGGTTTAACCAACGATTGTAGTACTCCTTGGAGAATACATTCAGGTCGGCGAATGCTGGATCGAACGATGGATTCAGTCGTATCTTATTGCCGGCCTGCATGGTAACAAAAAATGAAAAATCCCAGTTTTTATATATAAAACTGTTTGAAATACCTCCTACGTAGCTCGGTTCAATAGCTCCGTGATAAATAAGATATGATTTAGAGTATTGAGCGTCAAGAAAATCCGCTCCCGAAATCTCGTTGTTAGAGCCTTTATTGGAGGGATAGAGCCCAAAGTCGAATGTCGGTAACCCTTCGTTGCTTAGTCCTTGGTAATTGAAAGAGAAAAGAGAACCGCGAGGGAAGCCCTCGATATTTCCCCGGCCGGTACCTGACACCATATCAAAAGTGTTGGGTGTATTCAGTAATCGGGTGATTTTTTGTTTCATACCACTAATGGTGAAATTGCTTGTCCAACTGAATTCTTCTGTGGATATGTTTTTAGTGTGTATGACCAGCTCCACTCCATTCGTTCTCATATCGCCAAAATTGGCATATTTATAATACTGCCCGCCTATACCTGAGGTACGGATGATATCTATTAAATCAAAGGAATTTCGTTGATACACATCAATTGTAGTGCTTATACGGTTATTGAACAGTCCTATTTCCAATCCGAAGTTCATTTCATACATTTTTTCCCATGTTAAATCGCGATTTTCCAAATGTAGTATCCGCAAAGCATTCTCCCGGTCCTCCCGTTGAGTGCGGTTGATAATCTGATGATTGAATATCGTTGTCGAGTTAATTGCCTGCTCGTTCATTTTAGCCGTTAATCCATAACTTGCCCGTAAGGCTAGTTTTGAGACTATCGGATACTTTTTCATGAACGTTTCTCTGTCTATATTCCATTTAGCTCCAACGTTCCATGTCGGAAGCCAACGTGAGCGGCTGTATTTACCTGAACTATTGGAACCTTCGTAGTTGAGAACTCCGTTGAAAATATATTTTCCTGCATATCCATAGGTAGTGCTTCCTGAAAGAGTTACTCCTCTTTCGTAGCGTTCTGTAAGGGAGAAATAAGAGCTTCCTTCATTGCTTAGTTTATTGAAAATTAATGGATTTGTAAAAACCTGATTTCCTCTGTCGTACTGTATCCCATAACCTTGAAAGGGAGTGATACTACGATCGGCATATCGTATCTCGGTAAATCCGAAAGCTCGTATGTTATGTTCGCCTGTTTGTTTGATGTAGTCCAAAGCAAAACGTGCCAGGTAACTCTGTAAGGAAGTTTCTGTTTTATTGAATATGCCTCCGTGTGTCAGTGCCACTTGAGGCAGTTGCATGGGATCCTCTTTATTCTTTAGCAGATAAATATTCTCTTGAGCTACATAGGGAGTTTCGTCTGCACGGAAAGCTCCTATTACGTTCGAACGTTCGGTGATGAGATGCGAGTTTTTTGTTACTGCATGGCGTATGGTGGCCAATCCTTTTGCTTCGATGTTATCGTTGAGTTTGTATGAAATTTCACCTTGTAGCTTAAAGTCTAGTACTTCTGTTTTCAAGTAATTGTTTTCAAATTCATTCAAAATATTGAACGGAGCCCAGTTGTTTCGGTAATACTCCCGTTCGCCGTCTGTATTTCGGGGGCGTAAAGTACGGCTTGTGCTCAAGGCGTATGCAAAGGGATTGGTGTCGAAATCACGCTCGAATGTTCCGATTACGGTGTTTTTACGTTGCGGAATTGTTCCAGGTGAATGCTGATTACGCATATTTCCTTGTGCGGATATGGTAACTCTTATTTTATCTTCGTTCCAGTAAAAGGAGTTCTTTATATTGGCTGTGACCCTTTTTACGTTATCGGTAAGTGTCCATCCCTTGTCATCATAGAATCCGATAGAGGCATACATGGTCGAGTTTTCTCCCCCTCCGGAAAAAGATAGTGTATGCATCTGAATGGGTTTATATGTAAACAACTCTTTAAACCAGTCGGTGTTAGCGTACTCTCTTTCGCGCATAAAGGTCCGTTTTGCCTGATCCGTATTTGCCAAATAATATCGTCCGCTAGCTGGGTCTACCGTACTGAGGGCCTTATACATCTGATAGTAAACTCCGCTTCGGCGGCCGTATAGTGTGTTTTGTAAAGAGAAGTATCCCTTTCTGTCCATTTCCTGATAGATAGACATGCTCTCTTGTGAGTTGAGCAGATCGAAGTCCGTATAAGAAGGAATGGAGCGCATGCTCAACTCGTATGTATAAGAAAGTCTGTTCGGTGTATTTCTTCTACCAGAGCGCGTCGTGATTACAATTACTCCGTTCAACGCTCTGGCACCATAGATGGAAGTTGCAGAGGCATCCTTCAGTACTTGTATATCTTCTATGTCAGATGCATTCAGTCCGGCAACAGCCGAACTGATTAAGGTTACGGCATCGCCCGAAGCCAGTTGATCCAGTGTAAGCGAAACAAGGTCCTCGTATACTGCGCCGTCTATGACCCACAGTGGTTGTACGTTTCCCATAATAGATGCTCCACCTCGGATATTGATTCGTGGTGCCGCACCGAAGCTCCCTGTTACGTTTTGTATGGAAAGCCCTGCTATACGCCCTTCGAGCATACGAGACACATCCGACACACCGTTTAGTTTGATTTCGTCGAGTTTTACCGAAGCTGCCGCCCCCGTAAATACTCTGTTTTTAATCTGCTGATAACCGGTGACTACCACACCCTCCATTTCTTGTACATTATCTTGAAGTGTTATATTCATTATCCCGGATGAGGTTTTGACTCTTTGGGTTTTCATTCCCACAAAACTCACTTTCAGTACTTCTCCCTTCCGAGCTTTAAGGACGAACCTTCCTTCCATATCTGTAACAGTCCCTCGTGCTGCTCCCTCCACTTTCACAGTAGCTCCCGGTAAAAGCTCTCCAGTTGCAGAGCGTACTCTGCCTTTTACCTCTGCCAGTTCTTGTGCCAGACAAGTCTGAGAAATAAACGCAACTAGCAAGTTGCTTATTACAATTTTTATAATCGATGATGCATTCATTGTCTTATTTACTATATTTCTTCTTTTTGTTTATTACCATTGAATTTTAATATCAGAACTGTACGTTAGCTCCTGCATAGATTCCAAAAGGGTGTCCTGCTCTCAGACCTGCAGGATGGCGGGATGTAAGGTAAACCTTATTGGTCAGATTGATCGCATTTAATTTTACTGTCAGGTATTTATTAACAGATACATTGACTGAGGCATCAAGTATAAGGCTTGCTGGAATTTTTTCTCTCTCTGCAATTCTTCCCTGTCCGGGTGAAGTACGCATGTCACTGTTATAACGCGCACCAATGTTTGCGTAGAACCATTTAGATTCTATACCTAATTGCATATTTAGCGCGTGCTTAAAAATGTAAGGAATCTCGTCACCTGCAACGACGTTACCCCATGAGTGGCTTTCGAATGAATTTCTCATTTCAGTATCTGTATAAGTATATGATACCTGTAATGGCAACTTTACCTTACAGGCATTTGGTAAAGGCTGATATTGTACAAGAAACTCTGCACCTTTTACTCGAGCTGCTCCTACATTAAACTGTTCGAGTGTTCCTGAACCGCCCGAGGCAGCCAGATCACTTCCCAGCATATTACTGTAATTGTTATAGAAACCGATTAGTTCTGTCCTGAAATTTCCGATGGAAATACGCGTGCCTAGTTCCATGTTCACGCTACTTTCGGGCTTTTGATATAATTCTGCGCTCGGAGGAGCAAAGCCTTTGTGAACCCCGAAGAAAAAAGAAGCTTCTTTAACTAATTGATAGTGAATTCCTAAGCTGGGAATTAGTACACGGGTATGGTTCGGGGTTTCAATGCGTATTTTACCCGAACGCGCCAAATCTTCTTTCGTATAGTCTTTCTTCAGTAAGTCTATATCTTCGTATCGTATTCCGGTAGTGATAGTCCATGCGTTATACCTTAATTTGGCAAGCAGATAACTGGCTAAAGCGTTGGCGGAAGTAACACGGTTGGCATTTGTGCCGTGGATACCTTCCATAAATAGTATCATCTTTTTATTTTTCATGGAGTAAGAGTCATCCCATTGAAAGCGATCCTCCTCATCGGCATGATAACGAAGTCCGAACTCCAGATCGAAGAAAAACTCGTTCACGTTGAAACGGTATTCGGTTTTGGTCTGTATGCCTCTGGAGCGATAAGTTCTGTTATTTGCCCTTACCAACAATGCCTCACCCTCCCGGTCTGTTTTTCCTGTCAGGATATCAAAATAGCGATTATTTGTTTCCGGATCTATAAGGATATCGGCGATGGATATTTTCTCCTTCGAAGTAATTCCTGCACGTACGTCGTTGAGCTTATACCAATTTCGGTGAAAATAGCTGTAGTAGGCGTTGGTCGTAACTTTTAACTTGTTGGAAAAAGTCAAAAGGTAGGTTGTTATCCATTGCTGGTGATTGGTTTTAAGTTTATCCATTTGCGAACCAGCATATCGTAGAAAAGGAGTTTTCTTAAAATCATCAGCGGAAAGTCCTACATATGTTTCGTCCGAATTTTCGCCCGCATATCCGAATTTTAGCTCCAAAGCATGATTCACCCCCTCGGTCTTATCCGTTTTTACCATCACTTTGGCTATGATGTCGTTTCTTTTAAATCCTTGAGCTGTATGATCTTCATATTGCTTGAAACCATCTGACTGATAGCGCAGATATTCCACTATGTATCCAAAGTGTTTCCAGCTACTTCCGATAGATGTATGCGCTTTAAACGTATTTTTGCTTCCGTAAGAGATTTTTGCTTTACCGGATAAGTTATTGGGGATAGGAGTTGATACTAAATTAATCGCTCCTCCCGTTGTGAATGGACCGTATTGTACCTGGCTACTCCCCTTTAATACCTCAACGGCTTCCATTCGGGCAACATTGGGGAAATAATAAGCCGCCGGAGCAGAATAGGGCGCTGGAGCTGCAAGTATACCGTCTTCCATAATAGAGACACGTTCACTTCGCTCGGCTTTCGTTCCTCGTAAACTAATGTTAGGGCGAAGACCGTAACCATCTTCTTCATACATACTAACTCCCGGAACAGCTTTTAGCATGCGGTTAATATCTGTATATCCGAGTTTGCGAATTTCTTCGGGTGAGATATAATATGCCGAACCTGTGCGATTTCTTGCTTTAAACTTGCTTCCGAGTATTTGCTGGGATGATACTATTACTTCTTGTAATTGATAGGTGGAATCAACTTTTATCTGCTGCTCTTGTGCATAAATACTTGAATAGACAAAAGGTGAGAGAATAATAAATAAAGCTTTTCTATTTGCCATGTTTGTATAATTATATGTTTTTGAGATTTAGTATAATACGAACGGTGCTTTAGGAATATATATAGTAAAATGTGACTTTTAATTTCTGGTAGCAAAATTACGGGTATTGAACTACTACCACAATCGCCATGTTTAGGTATTTATAACATATAGAAATAAAGCTTAATGGTATGTGCCTTTTTCTTGACATGAAAAAGTGAGTTGAATGTTGAGTAAAATTGATGGAACTGTTATAAATATAAAGAGCTACAGTTATACAGGTAATCACCTCTTTTTAGTTAGATATATAGGGATTATATCATACTTTTAGTTTTACCCGATTAACATTTGCTACGATACCTATTACCTACGATTGGGTATTCAATCTTTTTGTATAATCAATAGTTAGTTAAGCATTCAACTAACACTAATGCAGCAATAGCCGCAAATTTGATATCCTCTTTCCACAGCCTTCGATTTATTTCCTCGTTAGGTTGGATGCCTAATATGGAAATAAATCATTGCATTAGAAATAGATTGTGGCAGAGTACTTTTACCGAATCTATCGATAAAACAGTTGCTTCCTCCAAAGCTTTCACTTTAGCTATATTCACACTCGTCAGTGAGGCATTAGAATGAAAGTTTAGCTTATCTAAATCTCGGCTTTGATAGTCAGTAAGTCTAGTAAATTGCTTACTGTTGCGATAATAAAATTCGATTTGAAAACGAGTTCTGTAAAAATCCAAGACGTCCATTGTTTTCATCTCTATGTTGGTCGAGAAATACAACTTACTTTAAATAAATCATATCTTCAAGCAACACTCCATCCTCAATCATCTGATGGTCGTAATTGTTGGTGAAAAAGTTTTCAATCCGATGTGAGTATTCGAACCCACAGCTTTTGTAGAAGATAACTGCATTTGTCACATCACCTGTTTAAACTATCATTTGGCAATATTTTCCGGCATAATGAGTAATTAAGTATTTTATCAAGTTTTGCCATAACCTTTCCGTTGAACATCCGGTTTTACGGCAATATTTTTGAGCTCACAAATACCATCCCCCTCATCTGTAACCACACAAACTGCCTTAACACCATTATACTCAAGCACAAGCATTTCGCCACGATTCAGGTAATGATCTATCACAGATTACTGATAATCAGCAAGTAATAAGAGGTCTATATGCTGTTTCTTAGCATTAAAGAGTTGATATATGCTCATCTTTGCATTATTAGATTTATTGCTTTAGTCGAATAGGCAATCCCAAGAATCCGAATTATAGGCTTCAAAGCAAAGGCTAATTTGAGCTTTATTATTTTTCTCTTCTGCTAATGTCGGCAATTCTTCTGGGGAGAAAAAAGCCGCATCTGTCGTTTCAATATTTGGCTTAAATTCTCCTCCTATAATTTGACACTGAACAAATGCTTTGCATACACCGTAAGGGTATGGAGGTAAATTGTGCTTATTTCTATCTTGCAAAGCTATCAATTTCACTGCTACTACATCCAATCCAGACTCCTCTTTTACCTCTTTTACCGTATTCGATTTAATAGATTGGTTTACATCCACCCAGCCGCCCGGCAAAGACCATCTTTCATCACGTTCTTTTACAAGTAGTATCTTCCCACTCTCAAATATAGCTGCGCGAGTATCTAATTTGGGGGTTTGAAAGCCCGTTTCATTGCAAAATAGTCCTCGTACAATGTCTGGCGACAATCCTGATTTTAAACTCATAATCTCTGCTGAAAGCTCCCGGATACGTTCAAACCGTTCTCTGTCAAAGCAATTCTCCGAATAGGTTAGTCCTCCTTGTCCAATAAATTGCAGCTCCATGGCCCATTTCAGCCAAGGCATGTTTTTATATGCATCTTTCGTTTGGGAAAGTATATATAAAACATCCTTGGGATTCGCAAAATAATATGTCGCATAAATGTGTTTGATAGAGTGGCATCCCCACATTGCCAATCCAAAATCGACGCCTGCTTTCTCTGCGCAAACTCTGTCGTAAAGTGTATCACCTATATAAAGAACCTCTTGTCTGTTTGCTCCTGTTTTCTTTAAGTAAGCTAACATTGGTTCGGCAGAAGGTTTTGGTGCAGCACTATCTTCTACGGTAATAATTGTGTCAAAAAATGTATCAAGTCCGAACGGTGTAAAATCATTGTGATATTCATTTTTGTTTTTTGAAGTGATAATACCCAGTTGTACCCCTTTTCCTTTCAGCTCAATAATAAGTTCACGAATGCCGTCGAATATGCGCATCGTATGAGCAGCTTCTTTCATATAGTCATTCCAGAGCAGATTAGCTTTCACTACATTTTTTATACCTAATTGCGCCAAAGTGATTTCTCCTGGAATACCCAATGCGAAGTGTAATTCATGAGGCTCATACTTCTTTCCTTGTAATTCGTGAATAACTCTTTGCAATGCTGTAATATCTGCGTATGCAGAATCAAGCATCGTTCCATCAATATCAAAAATAATATGTTTGTATCTCATCTTTATAAAATTAGCTATATTGTTTTCGTTGAAAATATCTACCACAGTTTGTTTTAGAATAAATCGATTGTATCATGTCATGACTACTCCAATTCTAGGAGACCATCTAAATCAAGATAAGCAAACTGTAACTTTTCGTCGTTCAAGCTCATGATTATCCGATTATATTCAGGGTCGTAGCAGAATGCATTCATATTGTAGCCCACATTTAATGTTTTTATGTAGTTACCATCCAAATCATACACCAATAGGTGAGTCACATTTATTGGCCCTGTATTAGGGTTGCTTTCTCCAGAATATCCCACTATGATTCGATCATTGCAGATAATGATACCTTTGTAATAATAGATCATAGCATTACTTATCGCATTGTCCCAATTAGAACCATAAATATAATGTTTCAGGTTTCCTTTGAGGTCATAGATCGCTAATAAGTCGTGATGATTGTAACTTACAGCTATTAAATCTTTTTCCAAGGAGACTGTATATCTGATTCTTTTTCTTTCAATCTCGGGATGTCCGCTGATCAATGGGTGGATATCTCCGGTTTTCATATTCCATGTAACCAAGGATTCTTGGAAAGGCTTACCCGACTCTACCGTCATACAACAGGCATAACAAAGAGTATCATTCACATAAATGAGCCTCGTAGGTATTATTGAATTATTCATGTCAATCTTAGATTCCGGCAAGCAATCAGGATTTAAAAGAATACTATCAAGGCTATAACTCATTATTTTCATCTTTCCATAATCAGCAACAAAGAGACGGTGATGTACCTCATCGGGTATAAGTTCTCCTAACATTGTTATTTCGTCAGGGCCTTCTCCCGGGTGTACTGCTCCTGCAATGTATGAAAAATCCTTTTTATCAAAGACAAATACGAGGTTCTCTTTTGATTGCTGGTCGGATAATATAAGGTATTTTCCTAAAATATAAGGTGTTGTCATTCCACTCAGCAGAGGAGTATCTATTACAATTTTAGTAACCAATTCTTTTACATCCATTACATTACCGGAATAGTTCAAATGTTTATCAACACTTGAATGATGAGAACATCCCCACGCAAGAACAACTAATATAAAAGATAAAAGGAATTTCATAAAACGTTTTTTATATTACCAAAACTAACTAGAGTTCTGCATCAAGATAAGCAAATTGATATTCACTATCCAAATTCATAATAATTCGTTTATTGTCTGCATCGTAACAAAAGTAATTAATTTTGCGACCTACATCTAATGTTTTCAAATAATCTCCTGTGATTGTAAAGACATGAAATATAGTCGCTCCATTATTATTATTCCAATCTTCACCTATATACGAAGCGACTATTTTATCATCGCAGATAACTGCATCTTTAAAATGCTCCTTTCTGTCACCTTTTTGATCCCAATTAGGGCCATACACGTTATATTGCAATTCTCCATCCATATTGTACAAGCTTATTAAATCAAAGCGTCTATTAGACTCTATGAGTGTATGGTGTTTTATCGATAGGTTAAAAGCAATTCGTTTCTTGTCGTCTGCAGGGTGAGCATACGCTATTAATTCTATTTTCCCTGTACGCATATTCCATTTGCCGCTGGTTTGTGTAAAAGAAGAGGCGGTGGGTTGTATGAATGAACCGTATGACAGCGTATCATTGATATAGTAATAATCGTTCGGAAAAGCGACATCGCTAAAGTTTAATTTCACTTGTGGAGAATAGAGAGAGTTATTCAAAAGACTATCCAGATTATAACTAAGTATTCTGCGTTGCCCGTGATCCGTCACATATAAACTATGCTCTTTTTCGTTCCATGCAATGGCTCCAAGACTGGATATTTCCTTTGGTCCTTGCCCTACATCTCCAAGACTCAGTAGATGTTTAAAGGTTTTTTTGTCAAATATTTGTATGAGCTTATCATTCGATTTGTAATCGGCAATAACTAAATATTCCCCAAAAATATATGGTTGTGCTAAAGAACCGATTAAGACATCTTCCATATCTATTGCTTTTATATCGTCTTTCACACTAACGATATTCGTCCTTTGGTTATGCCATTTCTCATTTTGCACCTTCGAGGTACATGCACCACACAGAAAAATAATCAGTACTAGCTTTATATTATCTCTCATAATATCAGTTGTTTGTCTATTGCAAAAGTAATGGAAATCATTCAATTACAATCAAATATAAATGTAAATTGTGCAATTACATTCAATTCGTGCTTTTTTAATCACATCGGTCAATATCGGTATTGGGAATGCTTACTTCGTTGTTTTTTTGATGTAATTCATTCTATATTATTGATATATAGGTTATTAACTTGTTGTTAGTTAAATTTTATCATTTGTCGGAGCTAGGATGTAGATCTCATTTTTTATACATACATTTGTCACATAAATCTAATGATCGATAAATTCTATTATTTCCTACGTATCAATTGCCTCTTTTATTTGTTATATATTACATAACAATAGGAATGAAAGGATAGAGATATGAAGAAAATAGTCGTTTTTATGATGCTGATAGTGAGCTATGCGTGTACAGGTAATGCGCAAGATGCGAAGAGTAATCACCTTAATATAAAGGAGAACAAAACAATGAAGAATCAAAGTGAAATTTACTTTGCCGGAGGATGTTTCTGGGGAACCGAACACTTTCTGAAACAAATTCGCGGTGTAGAGCAAACTCAGGTGGGCTATGCAAACGGTCACGTGAAGAACCCCACCTACGAACAGGTATGTCAGGACAATACAGGCTTTGCCGAAACAGTCAAGGTGGTTTATGATCCACAGGTGGTAAAGCTCAATTTGCTGATCGATCTTTTCTTTAAAACGATAGATCCTACCAGTATGAACCGTCAGGGCAACGATCGCGGCTCGCAATACCGCACCGGAATTTATTATACCGATCCGGCTCTTCTGCCTACCATTAAGGCGGATGTAGCGGCACAGGCAGTTAACTACGCCAAGCCACTGGTAGTCGAAATAGAACCCTTGACCAGCTTCTATCCAGCCGAAGCCTATCACCAAGACTATCTGGACAAGAATCCCGGTGGTTATTGCCATATCAATCCCGCCTTGTTCGATTTGGCGAAGAAAGCCAATGCGCCTTCGGCTGCTACCACCGATAAGACCTATCAAAAACCCGATGATGCTACGCTTCGCTCCAAACTCTCGGCCGAGCAGTATGCTGTGACGCAAAAGAGTGCTACCGAACCGGCTTTCCATAATGAATACTGGAATGAGAAGCGAGAAGGTATTTATGTTGATGTAACGACCGGCGAACCATTGTTCATCTCCACCGATAAGTTCGATTCGGGATGTGGATGGCCCAGCTTCTCAAAGCCGATAGAGAAGTCCTTGGTGAAAGAAAAGCGAGATACATCACACGGCATGGAGCGTATCGAAATACGCAGCACCACAGGTGATGCTCATTTAGGACATGTATTCAATGACGGTCCTACCGACAAAGGTGGGTTGCGTTATTGTATCAACAGCGCCTCTCTACGTTTTATTCCGAAAGAGCAAATGAAAGAGGCTGGATATGGCGATTATTTGAAACTTTTGAACAAATAACAGGCTGTCGAAAACAGGCTGTGACCATAAACGGTTACCTTGTATAGAAAAGTACGTATTCTTGGTATCAAAGAGTACGTATTTAACATAGCATAAAGTACGTACTCTTATACCCTAAGAATACGTACTTTTTTAATTGCTGATAATTAGGGTGTTGCTTATTTTGTTTGGCTAAATTATGCATAGGATATAATATTGCGTACCTTTGCAAAAAATTACAAATAAAATTATGACTGTTCATTTAGAAAGAAAGGAGATTATAGACATTTGCACAACTCCAATCATTCAACAAACTTCGTTTTGGTCAAAAGTGAAAAAATATCAAGGAGTTGATTCTCATGCTTTTGATTTTAAAGTACCCAATCGAGATATGTATGTCAATGTCGGCGGATATTCATATACACAAGCCGATTTCGTGATGTTTCTTCAGTATTTAAACTCCGAAGACTGTATTGCCTATCTTCCTTATGGTCCCGAGGTAGAGCCCTCGGAGGAGAAGCAGGGACTCTTTCTGGAAGAGCTCTCCGAGGTACTGCGATCGCACATCCCTCGCAGTTGTATCGCTATTCGATACGATCTCAACTGGCAGTCGCACTGGAGCAAGGAGTGCGAGGAGGGGGAGGATGAGCCTTGGTGTGGAGCTCCCGAAAAGAAGTATCAGGAGTTTAAGCTCAACTTCAATACGGTAAACTGGAACCTGGTGAAGTCAAATACCGACATTCTCCCTACCAATACGGTGATACTGGATTTGCAGCGTACGGAAAGTGAGATTCTGGCACAGATGAAACCTAAAACCCGCTACAACATCGGGCTGGCACTACGTAAAGGAGTGAGGGTGGAGTCGATGACCGTTAAAGATCTGGATATTTGGTATCAGCTCTATCTGGAAACTGCTTGTCGCAACAAGCTCAATATAAATGATATAAAATATTTCGATTCTATCTTTGCTGCAAAGATGGAAGATGTAGAGTCTCCGGTTCAGGTCAAGCTCCTGACTGCCTATGTCGACGATCAGCCGCTTGCTGCCATGTTCTTGATTCTCTCTAGTCATCGGGCAACGTATCTTTATGGTGCTTCGTCGTCAGAAAAACGGAATTATATGTCGACTTATGCTTTGCAATGGAAAGCGATACAAATAGCCAAAGCCAACGGGTGTACCGAATACGATATGTTTGGCATTGCTCCCAGTGCAGATCCGTCACATCCGATGTACGGGCTTTATAAATTTAAGCAAGGTTTTGGTGGAAATATCTTTCATCAAATGGGCTGTTGGGATTATCCGCTGATTGAAGATAAGTATTCAATGTTTCAAGCCTCTGAGATGAGGAATCGAGGCTATTATTCCTAACGAGTTTCTTTCGTTTATTTAGCTGTTTTAGCCCCTTTTGCTTTGCCGCATTTACATAAAAAGTCACTCTAAATTTGTTTGGTGTGGCTTTTTTTCTTACCTTTGTAAAAATGAGCCATAAAAGCAGTCTGTTTCTATCCCTGTTTGTGGATATTCTAAGCGCTCATTCGGTTTGATTTAATCGTGTTAAAAGTATTACTCCCTTTACGTTTTTCAGTCTGCTTTATTTACTTTTTTATTTACTTATCAGTCTCTTTTGGACGACTGTGTTAAAACTATAACTTTATGAATTATAAAGATAGATTTACATGAACTTTTATATCTGCTTTTCTGCTATTTGCTCCTCAATTATTCGCTCAGGAAAAGCCTCAGTATCAGCTGGGAGGAGCACTACGTTTTAATTACAACTACTCTTCGTGGAAAACCGGAAGTAAAAATAGAGGCGGCGACTTTGGCTTTGATGTTTTTCGACTCAATGCAAAGGCCTCTTATAAACAATTGTCATTAGATGCCGAGTATCGGTTTTATCCGGAGTCATCGGGGGGAGGCATGCTAAAGCACGGATGGTTGGGATACCGTTTCAACGACTACAATCAGTTGCAAGTAGGGCTTACTACAGTGCCCTTTGGTATTCAACCCTATACATCGAATAGTTACTTTTTCAATATCAACTACTATGTGGGGCTCGAAGACGATGCTGATATGGGGATAAAATATATCTATCGACGAAATGCTTGGGAGTTTGCCGCTGCCTTTTTTAAGAATTCGGATGAATTCCAATTTGGTTCTGACTCTGAATCCTCTCCGAGCCGCTATGCATACGACATAGGAGGGAGAAATAAAGAGGTAAATCAAGGAAATGCACAATTGATTTATCATTTCGGGCAGCTTACTAACCAGCAGATCGGTGCCTCGACTATGCTGGGGGGATTGTATAACCTCGATACCGAGAAAATGGGAAAGCACGCTGCATTTGCCATTCACTATATGGGAGAGTATAAGGGCTGGAATCTTAAACTTCAATACATCTATCGAAATATCTCGCCCAACACTAAAGAGATGGAAGCCCCTACAGACGTAGAGATGTGTGCTTATGGCGGATCTTACTATACAGCCTCTCGCTTCATGGTTTATTCGGCATCTTTGGCTTATACCTTTCGACTCGATAAAGGTGTCTTGAAGTCTATACAACTCTACAACGACTTTAGCTTGATGGACAAGCAGCAGGCAGGGTATGTCAATAGTGCTCAAAACATAACAGGGTGTTTGCTGGATATCAAACCGGTATATATTTATGTGGATTATGCGATGGGTAAAAACCATGCATGGCTAGGCGGTAATTGGGAACGAAGTTTCTCCGATGCTACCTCCAATGCTTGGAACGCGCGCTTCAATATCAATCTAGGATATTATTTTTAACGATCAAACAATTATCAATCAATTATATATGAGTAAAATAACAATAAAAGACTTGTACCTCATCTTTGGCAATGAGAAGCGAAAAGCACTTCGAATGATTAAGGAAGGTAAGAGCAAAAGTGCTATTTTGAAAGAAACCCACTGTACGATTGCCGTACAGAATGCGAATTTAACCATCAATGAAGGAGAGATATTTGTGATCATGGGCTTATCGGGAAGTGGTAAATCGACTTTGCTTCGCTGCATTAATCGCCTTATTAAACCTACGCAGGGCGAGGTGATTATTAATGGTCGCGATATAGCCTTAGCTTCTGACAAAGAACTTTTAGATATACGTAGAAAAGAGTTGGCAATGGTTTTCCAGCATTTTGGGCTCTTGCCTCATCGTTCGGTATTGCAAAATATTGCATTTGGATTAGAGCTGCAAGGTGTTCGCAAGGAAGAACGTGAGAAGAAAGCACTCGAAAGTATGGAACTGGTCGGTTTAAAGGGCTACGAGGAACAAATGGTAGGCGAACTATCGGGAGGAATGCAACAGCGGGTTGGTTTGGCCAGAGCGTTGGCGAACAATCCCGAAGTATTGCTTATGGATGAGGCTTTCTCTGCTCTCGATCCATTGATAAGGGTGCAGATGCAGGATGAATTGTTGGCACTTCAGGCTAAAATGAAAAAGACTATTGTATTCATCACCCACGATTTGAACGAGGCTATTAAACTGGGCGATCGTATTGCCATCATGAAAGATGGTGAGATTGTACAAATAGGCAGTTCGGAAGAGATACTGACCGAACCGGCCAATGCCTACGTGGAAAGATTTGTCGAAAACGTAGACCGCAGTAAAATTATCACTGCTTCATCGGTCATGATTGATAAACCATTGGTGGTTCGTCTTTGGAAAGAGGGTCCCGAGGGAGTAATACGTAAGATGAAGCAGAGAAACCTGACAGTGCTTCCTGTCGTCGATGCAAACAATGTGTTGCTGGGCGAGGTAAGGCTAAACGATTTGCTTCAGCTTAGAAAAGAACAAACGAAATCAATCGACTCTGTTGTGCGCCATGAGGTACATTCCGTACTGGCCGAAACGGTAATTGAAGATATTCTGCCTTTGATGACCAAGACTAATTCGCCCATTTGGGTGGTCAATGAAGAGCGAGAATTTCAAGGAACCGTTCCGCTCTCATCGCTGATTATCGAGGTAACAGGTAAGGACAAAACAGAAATTAATGAAATTATTAAAAACGCAATAGATTTATGATGATAGGACAATATATAGAGACATTTATTACGTGGTTAACCGAACATTTTGCACCTTTTTTTGATGCATTGAGTTACGGAATCGGAGGGTTTATCGAAGGCTTTCAACAATTATTATACGGAATACCATTTTATATAACCATTGTGCTGCTGGCTGTCTTGTCGTGGTTCAAGGCCGGCAAATGGACGGCTTTGTTTACCGTGCTGGGGTTACTACTTATTTATGGTATGGGTTTTTGGTTCGAAACGATGCAAACGCTGGCTTTGGTGTTGTCTTCCACCGCCATCGCTTTACTGCTTGGCATTCCGCTTGGTATCTGGACGGCACGAAGCGCAAGATGCAATAAAATAGCCCGCCCGATTCTCGATTTCATGCAAACCATGCCGGCTTTCGTTTACCTGATACCGGCTGTGCTGTTCTTTGGTTTGGGAACCGTTCCGGGAGCTTTTGCTACGATTATCTTTGCGATGCCTCCGGTGGTGCGTCTTACGAGTTTGGGTATTAGTCAGGTTCCCGAAGCGATTATTGAGGCTTCCCGGTCGTTTGGTGCTACTCCCCGGCAGTTGCTATTCAAGGTTCAGCTTCCGTTGGCGTTGCCCACTATTCTGACGGGAATTAATCAAACCATTATGATGTCGCTTTCGATGGTGGTTATTGCTGCCATGATTTCGGCAGGAGGATTGGGCGAAATTGTGCTGAAAGGTATTACACAAATGAAGATCGGTTTGGGTTTCGAAGGTGGTATTGCTGTTGTGGTGCTGGCTATCATCCTCGACCGGATAACCCAAGGATTGGCAAAAAGAAAGAGATGAATAAACAAATAGAAAACAGAACTAAATGGAAAGATATGATGACTAAATTGAAAAATATCGCATTAGCAGCTTTATCGCTGCTGTTACTTGTCTCGTGTGGCAATAGCCCGGCAGAAAAGAAAATTAAAATAGGTTACACCAACTGGGCCGATTGCATCGCCATTACCTACCTGACAAAAGAGGTACTGACAGAGCAGGGTTACGATGTCGAACTACTCAATGCCGATGTAGCCCCGATCTTTGCTTCTATTTCAACTAAAAAGATTGATGTGTTTATGGATGCATGGCTTCCGGTTACGCACAAAGATTATATGGATCGCTATGGAGATAAACTCAATGTCTTGGGTGAGGTGTATAGCGAAGCACGCATAGGTTTGGTAGTGCCAGATTACGTTCCGATTAGTAGGATCGAAGAACTCAACGCAGACAAAGAGCGTTTCGGAGCGAAGATTGTAGGTATTGATGCCGGATCGGGTATCATGAAAGTAACCAACGACGCCATATCCGCCTATCAGTTGGATTTTAACTTGCTCACCTCGAGTGGACCCGGCATGACTGCTTCATTGAAACGAGCCATTGACGATGGAGAGTGGGTGGTGGTAACCGGCTGGACTCCCCATTGGATGTTTGAGCGATTTAAGTTGAAAGTGCTCGAAGACCCCAAAGGAGTGTACGGCAATGCCGAATCAATCCGCTCCATCGCATGGAAGGGTTTTAGAGAGAAAGATCCGTTTGCTGCTCAATTAATTAGCAATATACGATTGAGCGACGAAGAGATTGCTTCGCTAATGGCTGCACTCGAAGGCTCGAAAACAACCGAGGAGGCAACTGTTAAAGCGTGGATGAAGGATCATGCCGCGTTGATAGAAAGTTGGATACCCGTTTCTGTGCAGGAATAGAAAGGACTCACTCCAACTCATCGATGATTCTCTTCACATCGACCGGCTGCAAGCGCCCGTATACCTTTTCTCCGATCATCACAACCGGAGCTAATCCACAGGCGCCTACACAACGCAGGCAGTCTAAAGAGTATTTGCCATCCGGAGTTGTTTCGCCAACTTCGATGCCCAATATCCGTTTGAACTCTTCCAATAGTTTTTCGGAACCACGTACGTAGCAGGCTGTACCCATGCATACCGAGATGGGATGCCTGCCCTTCGGGGTCATGGTAAAGAAGGTGTAGAAGGTCACTACTCCATATACTTTCGATACGGGGATGTTTAGTTGCCGGGCGATGATACGCTGCATCTCTTCGGGCAGATAGCCTTGCAGATGTTGCGCTTCGTGCAGGATATTGATTAGTTCTCCCGGTTGGTTCTCATATTTATCGCAGATAGCTTTCACTTGTTCGGCAATGTTGCACGCCAATTTAATATCTGACATAGGTTGCTTTTTTAAAGTTAATCTTGAGACTTGTTGAAATAGTGAGTGTGTAGCAGATGTTCCGCTTTCTCGCTCAGTGGTTTGCCGAGAAACTCTTCGTACAGAGTCTTTATGTAGGTGTTTTCGTGTGCTTTTCGCAGGGGTTTGTTTGCATCTTCGCGGTACAGAGCGTTGGCACGGGCATAGAGCACCTCCGAATTGCCATGATGCAGTGGTTGACCGCCACCACCGATGCAACCTCCCGGACAAGCCATGATCTCAATCACGTGGTATTCGTTGCTCCCGTTGCGTATATCTTCGAGCAACTGCCGGGCATTGCCTAACCCGTGGGCGATGCCTACTTTCAGCTTGAAACCATTGAGGTTGATTGTAGCACGGCGCACACCGGCGAGTCCGCGTACCTGTTCGAAGTTTACGTTTTGTAGCGTTTCTCCGGTATAGATTTCATAGACCGAGCGTAGAGCAGCTTCCATCACTCCACCGGTAGTGCCGAAGATTACTCCGGCTCCGGTCGATTCACCCATCGGATTATCGAAAGGACTATCGGGCACTAAGGTGAACCCGATATTGGCACGTTTGATGAGGCGCGCCAGTTCGCGTGTCGATAGGGAGTAATCGACATCGGGGTTGCCATTTACTTTAAATTCATTGCGGTCGCATTCATACTTCTTGGCAAGGCAAGGCATGATGGAGACGACTACTAATTTCTCTCTTGGTATACCCACTTTCTCCGCCCAGTAACTCTTGGCAATAGAACCGAATATCTGCTGGGGCGAACGGGCAGTGGATGGAACATCGAGCATGTCGGAGAAGTGGTGTTCAAAGAAGTTCACCCATGCAGGGCAACAGGATGTTAGAATAGGGAGGCGTACCGACTTATCGCCATTGAGATGGCGGTTTAGTCGGCTTAGAATCTCCGAACCCTCTTCCATGATGGTGAGGTCGGCGGCAAAGTCGGTATCGAATACATAATCAAAACCAAGTTCGCGAAGTGCATAAACCATCTTTCCGGTAACCAATGTACCGGGTTGCAGTCCGAACTCTTCGCCCAGGGCAGCACGTACGGCTGGAGCAGTTTGGACGATGACTACTTTATTCGGATTCTCCAAGTCTTTCAGTAAACGGTTGGTATGATCGCGTTCGGTTAGTGCACCCACCGGGCAAACAGCTACGCACTGACCACAGTAGGTACATTCGCTTTCCGTCATCATGCGGTCGAACGCAGGAGCGATGGTGGTATTAAATCCTCTTCGGATAGCTCCGAGTGCGCCGACAGTCTGCACATCGTTGCATACACTTTCGCACCGACGGCAGAAGATGCATTTGTCCATGTTGCGGACAATGGAGGTCGTTATCTCCCGTTTGCGGGGAGAGAGTTCGCCACCATTGAAAGGCATTTCGCGGATGTTGAACCGCAGAGCCAGTGTTTGAAGTTCGCAGTTACCGCATTTGGGGCAGGTGAGACAATCGTTCGGGTGGTCGGACAGAATGAGTTCGGCTACTATTTTACGCGCATTCATTACCCGCAAGGTACTTGTTTTTACTACCATTCCTTCTGTGCAACGAGTAGCGCAGGAGGGAGCGAGATTCTTTCTGCCTATCACTTCGACTACGCAGATGCGACACGAAGCGGGATTGTTTTTAATACAAGTACCCTTCAGGTCGATATGGCAGAGAGTGGGGATGTCGATACCGATTTTGCAAGCAGCTTCGAGGATGGTACTTCCTTCGGGCACGGTAATGTAGTGACCGTCTATTTGGAGTGTAATCTGTTTTTCTTCCATAATGTTCTTCTATTTTAGCAAACAAGGATCGCTTTGAATTTGCAACGTGCCATACACATTCCGCATTTGATGCAGGTGTCGGGATTAATGGCATGGGGCTTGCGCACCGTACCGTTAATGGCATCTACCGGACAGTTCTTGGCACAAAGATGGCAACCGATGCAGAGCTCGGGGTTGATGGTGTAAGTCAGCAATGATTTGCACTGTTTGGCACGGCAGGTCTTGTCTTTGACGTGCTCCAGGTATTCATCATAAAAATTGTCGAGCGTTGAGAGCACCGGGTTGGGCGAAGTTTGTCCCAATCCGCAGAGAGCCGTATCTTTAATGACTCGCCCCAATGTAGAAAGGGTGTCGAGATCCTTTTCCGTTCCGCGCCCGTCTGTAATCTTGTTGAGCAACTCCAACAGCCGCTTGTTGCCTATGCGGCAGGGAGTGCACTTGCCACAGGATTCTTCTACGGTAAAATCGAGGTAGAATCGAGATACGGATACCATACAGTCATCCTCGTCCATGACAATCATTCCGCCCGATCCCATCATAGAGCCTACTGCCAGCAGGTTGTCGAAATCAATTGGGGTATCGAGATGCTTTTCCGTTAGGCATCCTCCCGAAGGTCCTCCGGTTTGTACGGCTTTGAATTTCTTTCCTCCTTTTATTCCTCCGCCTATCTCATAGATGACCTCCCGAAGCGTAGTTCCCATGGGTACTTCGATCAGTCCTACATTATTAATCTTTCCTGCCAGTGCAAACACCTTCGTACCTTTGGAGCGTTCGGTTCCGATGGACGCGTACCAGTCTGCACCTTTCGTTAATATAATAGGTATATTGGCAAGGGTTTCCACATTATTCACATTGGTTGGTTTTCCCAGATAACCGGATTCGGCAGGGAAGGGAGGTTTGAGAGTTGGTTCACCCCGTTTCCCTTCCATGGAGTGAATCAGTGCGGTTTCTTCTCCACAAACAAAAGCTCCTGCACCGTAACGAATCTCGATGTCGAAGCCGAAGGGGGTACCTAATATATTATTCCCCAACAGACCATATTCACGGGCTTGTGCTATGGCTTTCTTTAGTCGCTGAATGGCAAGCGGATATTCGGCACGGATATAGACCAGTCCTTTGGAAGCCCCGATGGAATAACCGCAGATGGCCATTGCCTCTACGATGGAGTGAGGGTCGCCTTCCATGATAGAGCGGTCCATGAATGCACCGGGATCGCCTTCATCGGCATTACAAACCACGTATTTTGTGTCGGCCTCTTGTTTGTGGGTCAACTCCCATTTGATACCTGTTGGGAATCCGCCGCCACCACGTCCGCGCAGACCGGAGCGTTTGATACTCTCGATCACCTCTGTCGGTTGCTTCTGCAATAAGCAGTCTGCCAATGCAAAGTAACCGTTGCGGGCAATATATTCTTCTATATTTTCCGGGTCTATAAAACCACAGTTGCGCAGGGCAACGCGTAGTTGTTTTCGGTAGAAATCCATGTGCTTGGAGTCGCTGACGGCTTTTTCTGTTTTTGGGTCTTCGTAGAGTAAGCGTTCAATTTTTCGGCCACCTATGATGTGTTCGGTGATGATCTCTTCGGCATCTTCGGGGGTAACTTGCGTGTAAAACGTGTTATCGGGGATAATCTTCACAATCGGGCCTTTCTCGCAGAATCCGAAGCAACCTACGGTAATCACTTCCACTTGGTTGGAGATGCCGTTTGCTTCGAGCTTTTTTTGCAGATGGTCGGTGATGGTATGACTGGAAGAGGCTTTGCAGCCCGTTCCTCCGCAAACCAAGATTTGCAGGTGCTTTGTTCCGACTGCCAGTCCGCAGCTTTTTTCGGCTACTATCTCATTGCTTTCTTCTCGCAACGAGAGTGCTTGTCCTGCTTTCTTCCTGATTGACTGCAAGTCATGGATAGATAGGATTTTCATACGTCTCAGATTTTGGTAGTTTTCGCAAATATAATTCTTTGTCTGAAAATAAATAGATTTTTCAGAAAATAGTTGCGTAAATAACTCACTATCTCGTATGTAGGTGCGTATGAGGGCTGAGGATAAAACGAAAAAAGCTCTGTAATCCTAAGATTACAGAGCTTTTTCTTCATTTTGCTTTCTTTGAAAGCGGTCCGGACGGGACTCGAACCCGCGACCCCCTGCGTGACAGGCAGGTATTCTAACCAACTGAACTACCGAACCAATATGTGTTTTCTAATTAATCGTCGTTTCGTTGTATCGTTTCGCTTTCTTTCATTTTGAAAGCGGTCCGGACGGGACTCGAACCCGCGACCCCCTGCGTGACAGGCAGGTATTCTAACCAACTGAACTACCGAACCAATATTTCTTTAACTCTTAATTAGCATTCTCTCTCGATTGCGGGTGCAAAGGTAGTTGTTTTTGTTAAACCTGCAATAGTTTTAGCCCTTTTTTTACTGTAAAAATGAAAGAAAAAAGATAAGACGTTGGTTCTCAATAGAAGAAAGAAATGCTTATTTTCCTCTTCAGACAGAGTAAAAGTGTTGTTTAGTGTATGAATAGAATGAAAAAAGAGAAAACGGATAGAAAAAAAGAAAAAAATACCATTCTTCGCATCTATGCTGGAATAAATGTTCTTACCTTTGCCTCATTAATTGCCAGAATGCGTGGCAAGGTGTGACATCTATTTCCTCTATTATAATATATAGAGAGGTAACAGCGATGTTCGTTCTAGTGTTTATGAATCGGGAACTATTCGAGTTCGTGGCTGATAATTGCAAGAGTGAGAAGTTTCATCAGTACAATTTAATTCAGCATTATTATAAACAACAGAATGAAAACATTACAGATTGGTAATCTGACTGCTATTTTACCTATTATTCAGGGCGGCATGGGCGTAGGCGTATCGTTATCCGGTTTAGCTGCTGCTGTAGCAAACGAAGGTGGTATTGGAGTTATCTCCGCTACGGGCCTTAGTCTATTATATACAAAACTATCGAGCGACTATCGGGAGGCCGGCAAATTGGGTCTGATCGAAGAGATACGCAAGGCGCGTGCAAAAACAAGCGGTATCATCGGGGTGAACGTGATGGTAGCCCTTACTAATTTTGCCGAATTAGTGAAAACCTGTATTACAGAGAAAGTAGACGTCTTGTTTTGCGGAGCAGGACTTCCGCTCGATTTGCCTTCTTTCCTGACGAAGGATAGTGTGACCGAGTTAGTGCCTATCGTCTCTTCGGCACGTGCAGCCAAAATCATTTGCCAGAAATGGGAGAGTTCTTATCAATATCTGCCTGCCGCCATTGTGCTCGAAGGACCGCAAGCGGGTGGACATTTAGGCTTCAAAGAGTCTCAGATCGATGATGTGAACTATTCGCTCGAAGAACTATTGCCTCAGGTAGTGGCAGAAGTTGTTCCTTTTGAAACGAAACACAACATCAAGATTCCTGTTATTGTGGCAGGTGGTCTCTTCTCGGGTGGAGATATCTGTCGTATGATGGCACTGGGAGCCTCAGGGGTGCAAATGGGTACTCGCTTTGTGACCACTACCGAATGTGATGCTTCCGATGCTTTTAAGCAGCAGTACATCAATGCTACCGATGCCGATATAGAAATTATAAAAAGCCCCGTAGGGATGCCCGGACGAGCTATTCGCAGTAACTTTCTCCAAAAAGTAAAGGCGGGTTTGCGCCAGCCCAAGAGCTGTCCTTATAGCTGTATTCATACGTGCGATGTCGAAAAAACACCTTACTGTATATCCGTGGCTCTTTATCAAGCCTATAAAGGCAACTTCGAGCATGGGTTTGCTTTTGCCGGTTCGTGTGTGTCGAAAGCTCATCGCATTATGTCGGTGAAAGAGACATTTGCCGAACTGGTGCAGGAGTTTGATGAGATGTGTTTGTCTAGAGAGCGTTGTTAGCGATTAAAATTCTTTCTATCTGTTAGATTTTGATGTTTTAATCTAAACTTTTTGCTTTTATATTTCGTGATTTTGCAATAAATCGTTATTTTTGCGAGCTAAAATCATGGAGTAGCAGAGTGACGCTACTCGATATAGAAAAGTAAAATAGAATGATGACGATAGCCAAACTGTTATTGCACTGTCCCGACAAACCGGGTATTCTGGCAGAAGTGACGGACTTTATTACGGTAAACAAAGGAAATATTATCTACCTCGATCAATACGTTGATCGGGTAGAAAACATCTTCTTCATGCGTATAGAATGGGAACTGAAAGACTTTTTGGTTCCGCAGGAGAAAGTGGAAGATTATTTCGATACGCTGTATGCGCAGAAGTATGACATGAGTTTCCGCCTTTACTTCTCGGATGTAAAACCTCGCATGGCGATCTTTGTATCGAAAATGTCTCACTGCTTGTTTGATATGCTGGCCCGCTATACGGCAGGCGAATGGAATGTGGAGATACCGTTGATTATCAGCAATCATCCCGATTTGCAACACGTAGCCGAACGTTTCGGTATTCCTTTTCACTTGTTTCCCATTACCAAAGAAACCAAAGAAGAGCAAGAACGCAAAGAGATGGAGCTGTTGGCGCAACATAATATTACCTTTATTGTGTTAGCTCGCTATATGCAAGTTATTTCGGAGCAAATGATTAATGTTTATCCCAATAAAATTATTAATATTCACCACTCGTTTCTTCCTGCTTTTGTAGGGGCGAAGCCCTATCATGCTGCTTTTGAAAGAGGAGTGAAGATTATTGGTGCTACCAGTCATTATGTTACGACCGAACTTGATGCAGGCCCTATTCTTGAACAAGATGTGGTGCGTATCACACATAAAGATTCGGTTGGCGATCTGGTCAATAAAGGAAAAGACTTGGAGAAGATTGTACTTTCGCGTGCGGTGCAGAAACACATCGAACGCAAGGTGCTTGCTTATAAAAACAAAACCGTCATCTTTAATTAATCAACGAAATGAAGGTCGCCATTATAAAATACAATGCAGGTAATATCCACTCGGTCGACTGTGCGCTTAGACGTCTGGGAGTAGAGGCTGTTATCACGGCGGATAAAGAGTTGTTGCGTACGGCCGATAAGGTGATATTTCCCGGAGTAGGCGAAGCCGAAACAACGATGAACCATTTGAAAGCAACCGGTATGGATGAGCTGATTAAGAGTCTGCGCCAGCCGGTATTAGGAATTTGTCTAGGTATGCAACTTATGTGCCGCTATTCGGAAGAGGGCGAGGCCGATTGCTTGGGTATCTTCGATGTGTCGGTGAAGCGATTCGTGTCGCAAAGACAGGAAGATAAAGTTCCCCACATGGGCTGGAATACGATTGAACAAACAAATAGCGAATTATTTAAAGGCTTTACACACGAAGAGTTTGTCTATTTTGTACATAGCTTCTACGTGCCGGTTTGCGAGTTTACTTCCGCCCAAACCAATTATATACAACCATTTAGCGCAGCATTGCACAAAGATAATTTCTATGCCACTCAGTTTCATCCGGAGAAGAGCGGAGAAGCAGGCGAACGAATAATAAAGAACTTTTTGGAACTAAGATGATAGAACTGATTCCCGCTATTGATATTATCGATGGAAAGTGCGTACGCCTTTCGCAGGGCGATTACAATAGCAAAAAGATATACAATGAGAGCCCCTTGGAGGTGGCCAAAGAGTTTGAGGCGAACGGTATCCGCCGGTTGCACGTGGTCGATCTGGATGGTGCTGCTTCGCATCATGTGGTGAACTATCGTGTGCTCGAACAGATAGCCGTGCGAACCTCGCTTGTCATTGATTTCGGGGGTGGGGTCAAGAGTGACGAAGACCTCATTATCGCTTTTGAAAATGGGGCGCAGATGGTAACTGGAGGAAGCATTGCTGTGAAGAATCCTGAACTGTTTGCCGGTTGGATAGCTCGCTATGGTAGCGAGAAAATCATTCTGGGAGCCGATGTCAAGGATCGTAAGATTGCTGTAAACGGATGGAAGGACGGTAGCGATTGTGAACTCTTTCCTTTTCTAAACGAGTATGTAGCCAAAGGAATAAAGAAAGTAATCTGTACCGATATCAGTTGCGACGGAATGCTTGAGGGTCCTTCATTGGCACTTTATCAGGAAATATTGCAGCATCATCCCGAACTTTACCTGATAGCCAGTGGGGGAGTGAGCAGCATAGGCGATATTGAAGCATTGTGTGAGGCCGGTGTGCCTGCCGTTATCTTCGGCAAGGCACTCTATGAAGGACGAATCACGCTCAAAGAGCTGCGCCGTTACCTATAATATAAGAGTTTACGATTACAAATTCATAATTAATATTGCCGTGTTAGCAAAAAGAATTATCCCTTGTCTCGATATCAAAGACGGGCAAACCGTAAAAGGAACCAATTTTGTCAATCTTCGCCAGGCCGGTGATCCGGTCGAACTGGCTCGTGCGTATAGTGAGCAAGGAGCCGATGAGTTGACTTTTTTGGATATCACTGCCAGTCACGAAGGACGTAAAACCTTTACGGAGCTGGTTAAACGTATTGCCGACAATATTAACATACCCTTTACCGTAGGGGGAGGTATCAATGAGTTGGCCGATGTAGACCGGTTGCTTCATGCCGGTGCCGATAAAATTTCGATTAACTCATCTGCCATCCGGCGGCCGGAGCTGATTGAAGAGATAGCCAAGCATTTTGGTTCGCAGGTGTGTGTCTTGGCAGTAGATGCCCGACAAACAGAAACCGGATGGAAATGTTTCTTGAATGGCGGACGTGTTGAAACAGATAAAACCCTGTTCGACTGGACTTTCGAGGCGCAGGAACGAGGCGCAGGCGAAATCTTGTTTACCAGCATGAATCACGACGGTGTGAAGGCCGGTTATGCCAATGAAGCGCTTGCCGAACTCTCGGTTCGCCTCTCGATACCGATCATCGCATCGGGTGGGGCGGGTACGATGGAGCATTTTCGCGATACATTTATAGAAGGAAAGGCCGATGCTGCGTTGGCAGCCAGTGTTTTTCACTTCGGAGAGATTCGGATTCCCGATTTAAAATCGTATCTTTGCGCACAAGGAATCCCGGTAAGGCGTTGAGTGTCTTATCAATTGTCATTCGTAAATTAGTCATTCGTAATTAATTAAATAGAACATGGATTTAGATTTCGATAAAATGGATGGACTCGTTCCGGCTATCATACAAGATAATTGCACCCGCAAGGTGCTGATGTTGGGCTTTATGAACAAAGAAGCTTATGACAAAACGGTGGAAACCGGAAAGGTAACCTTTTATAGCCGTACCAAGAATCGTCTATGGACGAAAGGCGAAGAGAGCGGAAATTTCCTGAATGTTGTTTCCATCAAGGAAGACTGCGATAAGGATACGCTACTCATTGAGGTTCATCCTGTTGGGCCGGTTTGCCATACGGGAACCGATACTTGCTGGGGCGAGAAGAACGAAGAACCGGTGATGTTTCTTAAACTATTGCAGGACTTTATCGACAAACGCCACCAAGAGATGCCCGAAGGCTCATACACCACCAGTTTATTTCAGTCGGGCGTTAATAAGATGGCTCAGAAAGTAGGCGAGGAGGCTGTGGAGGCTGTTATCGAAGCAACCAATGGTACGGATGACAGACTGATTTATGAGAGTTCCGATTTGATTTATCACCTGATCGTGTTGCTGACCTCTAAGGGATATCGTCTCGAAGATCTGGCACGCGAGTTACAGGTTAGACATAGCGCTTCATGGACGAAACACTAATCAATTATCAAGGCGTAGAGGTTCACCAACAGGAGCTTCAGGTACTTTGTGACGTTGATCTTCAACTACACAAAGGGGAGTTTGTTTACCTCATTGGTAAGGTAGGGACGGGAAAATCGACTCTGCTCAAAACAATCTATGCCGAACTGGGTATACAAGATGGCGAAGCCGAGGTGTTGGGATACAATATGCGAACCATCAAGCGTAAAACGATTCCCCAATTAAGACGCAAGCTCGGTATTGTATTTCAGGATTTTCAGCTGTTAACAGACCGCACGGTTTATAATAACCTCGAGTTTGTGCTTCGTGCCACAGGCTGGAAGAACAAGCAGGAAATGAAAGACCGCATCGATGAGGTGTTGCAGTTGGTAGGGATGAGTAATAAGGGGTATAAACTACCCAACGAACTCTCGGGTGGAGAGCAGCAGCGCATTGTTATTGCGCGGGCAGTGCTCAATTCGCCTGCTCTTATTCTGGCAGATGAACCTACCGGAAACCTCGATGCAGAGACTGGAAGAGCGATTGTAGAACTATTGCGCGATATTTGCAGATCGGGATCATCGGTTTTGATGACTACCCACAATCTGCACCTGCTAAAAGAGTATCCTGGTAGGGTATATCGGTGTGCCGAACATCGAATCACCGATGTGACTGCCGAGTTTATGACAGAAAATAATTAAAATAGATACTAATTTTTAACACAGTAACAAAAATGAAAGTTTTAAAGTTTGGAGGTACTTCTGTAGGTTCTGCTCAGCGAATGAAAGAAGTAGCCAAATTGATTACCGATGGTGAAAGAAAGATTGTTGTTCTCTCGGCTATGTCGGGTACAACGAATACATTGGTGGAGATTTCGGACTATCTGTACAAGAAAAATCCCGAGGGTGCCAACGAGATGATCAATAAGCTGGAAAGTAAATATAAACAGCATGTTGACGAGCTTTACGCTACTCCCGAGTATAAACAGAAAGGCTTAGAAGTCATAAAATCTCATTTTGACTACATTCGCTCTTATACCAAAGACCTGTTCACGCTGTTTGAAGAAAAAGTAGTGTTGGCTCAAGGTGAGTTAATCTCTACTGCTTTGGTTAACTATTACTTGCAAGAGTGTGGTGTGAAATCTATATTGCTTCCGGCTTTAGAGTATATGCGTACAGACAAGAACGCAGAACCCGATCCGGGCTATATCAAAGAGAAACTTCAGGCACAACTGGAGCTTTATCCCGATGCCGAGATCTATATTACACAAGGGTACATCTGCCGCAATGCATACGGCGAAATAGACAACCTGCAACGTGGGGGAAGTGATTATACAGCCTCGTTGATCGGTGCTGCCATCCATGCAAGTGAAATTCAGATCTGGACAGATATCGACGGTATGCACAACAATGATCCACGTATTGTCGATCAGACCTCTCCGGTGCGTCAACTACATTTCGAAGAAGCAGCCGAGTTGGCTTATTTCGGTGCTAAGATTCTGCATCCTACCTGTATTCAGCCTGCTAAATATGCTAATATCCCGGTTCGTTTGCTCAATACCATGGAGCCTGCTGCCCCCGGAACGATGATCTCTAACGATACGGAGAAGGGAAAGATCAAAGCAGTAGCTGCGAAAGAAAATATTACGGCCATCAAAATCAAATCGAGCCGCATGCTATTGGCTCATGGATTTTTGCGCAAGGTATTCGAGATATTCGAAAGCTATCAAACTCCGATTGATATGATTTGTACCTCGGAGGTAGGTGTATCGGTATCGGTTGATAATACCAAGCACTTGAATGAGATTCTGGACGACCTGAAGAAGTACGGTACAGTAACGGTTGATACCGATATGTGTATCATCTGTGTAGTGGGAGACTTGGATTGGGAGAATGTAGGTTTCGAGGCCAAAGCATTGGATGCTATGCGCGATATCCCCGTACGTATGATTTCGTTCGGTGGAAGTAACTATAATATCTCCTTCCTTATCCGTGAATGTGATAAGAAGAAAGCACTGCAATCGTTAAGTGACGTATTGTTCAATGGAAAATAAAATGAAAGGAATATTCCCTATTGAAAAGTTCCGTGAGTTGCGAACACCTTTTTATTATTATGATACGAAGGTGTTGCGCGATACACTGGCCTGCATCAAGAAAGAGATCGGCAGATATCCTAACTATAATGTGCATTATGCTGTCAAAGCCAATGCCAACCCGAAGGTGTTGACGATCATTCGCGAGAGCGGACTGGGAGCTGATTGTGTGAGTGGTGGTGAGATTCGTGCGGCGATAAAAGCCGGCGTAGCTGCCAATCAGATTGTGTTTGCCGGTGTGGGTAAAGCCGATTGGGAAATCAATCTGGGGCTGGAGTATAATATATTCTGCTTCAATGTAGAGTCTATACCCGAACTGGAAGTGATTAATGAGTTGGCAGCCGCTCAAGGCAAGGTGGCCAAGGTGGCTTTCCGTATCAATCCCAACGTGGGAGCGCATACACATGCTAATATCACTACCGGACTGGCCGAGAATAAGTTCGGCATCAGCATGCAAGACATGGAAACGGTCATTGACGTGGCCTTGACCATGAAGCATGTAAAGTTCATCGGGTTGCACTTTCACATCGGTTCGCAAATTCTCGATATGGGCGACTTTGTTGCACTCTGCAATCGTGTTAATGAATTGCAAGATAGATTGGAAGCCCGTCACATCCTCGTAGAACATATTAATGTAGGAGGTGGATTGGGTATCGACTACGACCATCCCAATCGTCAGCCCATCCCCGATTTTAAATCATATTTCTCTGCCTATGCCACACACCTGAAGTTGCGTCCTCACCAGACGCTGCACTTTGAGTTGGGGCGTGCGGTAACGGGTCAATGCGGTACATTGATCTCCAAAGTGCTGTACGTGAAGAAGGGAGCAAACAAGCAATTTGCCATTCTCGATGCAGGTATGACCGATCTCATTCGTCCGGCTCTCTATCAGGCGCATCATAAGATGGAAAACATTACTTCGGATGAAGCAATGCAGACCTATGATGTAGTAGGTCCTATCTGCGAATCATCGGATGTGTTTGGTAAGGCTGTCGATCTGAACGGAGTGAAGCGTGGCGATTTGATCGCTCTTCGTTCGGCAGGTGCTTATGGTGAGATTATGGCCTCGAGCTATAACTGCCGTGAGTTGCCTAAAGGTTATACATCTGAAGAACTTGTATAATAAAAATTGCCCGAGGATAGAACAAAGAAGAAAGATTGGTTGTTGTAGTTATATATAGTTTTCATTCACTTAAATACATAGTATAGTTATGATGACAGAGAAATTACAGCAAGTGTTAAACGAACAGGTGACTGCTGAACTGTGGTCGGCCAATCTTTATTTATCAATGTCTTTCTATCTTGAAAGAGAAGGTTATACCGGTTTTGCTGCTTGGATGAAGCGTCAATCGCAAGAAGAAACTGAACATGCTTATGCTATTGCCAACCATATTATGAAGCGAGGTGGTATTGCTAAGGTGGATAAAATAGATGTAGTACCTACAGGTTTTGGTACTCCGCTCGAAATCTTCCAGCACGCTTACGAGCACGAATGTCATGTTTCTAAAATGATTGATCTGTTGATAACGATTGCTGCTTCCGAAAAAGACAATAGTACGCAAGACTTCTTGTGGAGTTTTGTTCGCGAACAAGTGGAAGAGGAGTCTACTCTGCAATGTATTGTAGACCGCTTGAAGAGAGCGGGTGACAATGGATTGTTATTCCTCGACGCACAGCTCGGACAACGAAAATAAAAAAGATGGCCCGCAGAAAACGTAACGTAATCTGCGGGCCATTGTTTTGTTTGCCCGGAAGCTAACTCTCTTATTTATGCGCCTTCTCCATCGTGCTTAAATAGATATCAAGTGCGCGGGTCGATATCTGTATCTCGCGCAACGAAACGCCAAGCGAGGCAATAAGCAGCAGTAATGCCAATCCGAATACATAAACGGATAGCAGCTGGAGGTTGATGTATATCAGAAACATACTGATGACGCAAAGAAAGAGACTTCCGATGCCTAACTCCTGCATGGTGCGGGTTAAGTTGAGCCGTTTGCGCAAATTAACGATTTGTGCTGTCGTAATCTCTTCGGTCGGATTCTCCATGTGCCGATCGCGCAACAAACGCACCAACTGCGCGTATGATAAAAATCGGTTGGTGTAAGCCAATAAGATCAACGAAACTGCCGAAAAGAGTAGGGCAGGCGTTGTGAGGGTTAGTTCTTCCATACAATGATAATTATTTCACTACTCCCAGCTCCTTACCAATCTTGATAAAGGCTGCAATACATTTATCCAAATGTTCCCGTTCGTGTCCGGCTGATAACTGTACGCGTATACGAGCTTGATCTTTCGGAACAACAGGATAATAGAATCCGGTTACATAGATACCCTCTTCCAACATGCGGGCTGCATAGATCTGAGACAGCTTGGCGTCGTACAACATCACCGCACAAATAGCACTCTGTGTGGGTTTGATGTCAAATCCGGCAGCGATCATCTTATCGCGGAAGTACGTAACGTTCTCTACCAGCTTGTCGTGCAGTGCAGAGCTTTCTTTGAGCATCTTGAATACTTCAAGGCTAGCACCGATAATACCTGGTGCCAATGAGTTAGAGAATAGATACGGACGGCTGCGTTGGCGCAACAGGTCGATGATTTCTTTGCGTCCGGTTGTGAATCCGCCCAATGCACCACCAAAGGCTTTGCCCAGTGTGCCGGTGTAGATGTCTACCTTACCGTAGGTGGCGTACTGTTCACTTACTCCATGTCCTGTAGGGCCTACCACACCCGCCGAGTGCGATTCGTCTACCATAACCAATGCATCATACTTCTCAGCCAAGGCACAAATGCGATCCATCGGAGCCACATTGCCATCCATCGAGAATACTCCATCGGTTACTACGATGCGGAATCGTTGCGCTTGTGCCTCTTGCAAACATTTCTCCAATTCACCCATGTCGGCATTGGCATAACGATAACGTTTTGCTTTACACAAACGTACACCATCAATGATTGAGGCATGGTTCAGCGAGTCGGATATAATTGCATCCTCTTCCGTAAACAGAGGCTCAAACACTCCACCATTGGCATCAAAGCAAGCAGCGTATAGGATGGTGTCCTCTGTTTGGAAATAGTCCGAGATAGCTGCTTCGAGTTCTTTGTGGATATCTTGCGTTCCGCAGATGAAGCGAACGGACGACATACCGTATCCGCGGCGGTCCATCATCTTCTTGGCACCTTCGATCAAGCGGGGGTGATCGGATAGCCCTAAATAGTTGTTAGCACAGAAGTTAAGCACCTGTTTCCCCTTTACGGAAATAGCCGCTTGTTGTGCACTTTCAATCAGTCTTTCCTCTTTGTAGAGGCCGGCTTCTTTGATTTCAGCAATCGTGTTGCTAAGGTATTCTTTCATTTTACCGTACATAGCGTTTGAGTTTTAAGTTTCTTTGCAAAGGACACTATTTTTCTTGGAATAAACAATTTCTTTTTGCTATAAATGTGAAAAAAAAGTGCTTACTTTGTGCTCCCATTTAGCTTAATATACCTTATAAGTTGTAAGAATGAAAAATATTTTGGTAATTGGAGCAACCGGACAGATTGGTTCGGAGCTCACAATGGAATTACGCAAACGCTACGGCAACACAAACGTAGTAGCAGGTTACATTCAAGGCGCAGAGCCCAAAGGAGAATTGAAAGATTCGGGGCCGTCGGAAATAGTAGATGTAACGAACGAGGCAATGATCGAATCGGTAGTGAAGGCTTATCATATCGATACGATTTATAACTTAGCCGCTTTGTTGTCGGTTGTTGCCGAATCAAAGCCCAAGTTGGCTTGGAAGATTGGTATTGACGGGTTATGGAATGTGCTCGAAGTAGCGCGTGTACATGGTTGTGCTGTGTTTACACCTAGCTCTATCGGGTCATTCGGTGCCGATACGCCTCACACCTTGACGCCGCAGGATACCATTCAGCGTCCTCGCACGATGTATGGTGTAACAAAGGTGACCACCGAGATGCTGAGCGACTATTATCACACCAAATATGGAGTCGATACGCGTGCTGTACGTTTCCCGGGCATCATCTCAAATGTAACACCTCCAGGGGGTGGAACAACCGATTATGCTGTTGATATTTATTATTCGGCAGTAAAGGGTGAGAAATTTGTATGCCCCATTGCCGAAGGAACGTTGATGGATATGATGTATATGCCCGATGCGTTGAATGCCGCCATCTCATTGATGGAGGCTGATCCAACGAAGTTAGTGCATCGCAATGCTTTCAATATTGCCTCGATGAGCTTTGCTCCCGAGATGATTTATGCTGCCATTAAGAAAGAAGTGCCTGATTTTGAAATGGTTTATGACGTAGATCCTTTGAAACAGAGTATTGCCAATAGTTGGCCGGACAGTCTTGACGACACTTGCGCTCGTAACGAGTGGGGATGGAAACCGGTTTACGATTTGGAGAGTATGACAAAGGATATGCTTGAAAAGTTAAGAGCTAAACTGTAAAAATGAAGAGATTTATTGCTGGGGTTGCTATGCTTGCGTTCTTAGGTTCTTGTGGAAATAAGAAAGCAAGGGTAGACCCCTTCGCAGCAATTACAAATGAGATCGATTCTGTTATCATGAAGAAGGATACGCTTCATAAAGAGAAAGAATCTGATGAACCTAAACCGATAGAGGCAGATGAATCATTTGATGATTTCATCTACAGCTTTGCTTCCGATGATGCGTTACAGCGTCAGCGTGTACTTTTTCCATTGCCCTATTATAATGGAGAGGCACTCTCTAAAATCGAAGAGAAGTATTGGAAGCACGACGATTTATTTACGAAACAAAGTTACTACACACTTCTCTTTGAACGTGAAGAAGACATGGATTTAGTGGGTGCCAATACCCTTACTTCGGTACAGGTTGAATGGATTTTTATGCCCAAACGAATGGTGAAAAAGTACTGTTTCGAGCGAATTAAAGGCGCTTGGATGCTTCAGGCCATTCGGTTGCAGCCTATCGACAATGCCGAAAATGAAGATTTTGTGGTCTTCTTTGATCGCTTTTCAACCGATAGCGTCTTTCAAAGCCAACGCATTAGACAACCGCTTCAGTTCGTAACGATCGATCCGGACGATGACTTTTCGGTCATTGAAACCACCCTTGATCTTAATCAATGGTTTGCGTTTAAGCCCACATTGCCTACCGATAAGTTATCGAATATAAACTACGGGCAGAAAAGCGATGGGCAGTCGCCCTATAAGATACTGGCATTGAAAGGTATCGGGAATGGATTCTCTAACATCCTTTATTTCCAGCGTAAAGGCGATGGAAACTGGGAGTTATATAAGTTTGAGGATACAAGTATTTGAGGAATTAATTATGATGAAATTAGAACACTGCTCTTTGCTGTCGCACAATACCTTTGGTATTGACGTGGCAGCTCGTTGTTTTTTGGAGTATAACTCGGCCGAAGAACTTGGCCGACTGATAGCCGATAGGCAGATTACCGAACCCTATTTGCACATTGGTAGTGGCAGCAACTTGCTATTTACTAAAGATTATGATGGGGTTATTCTGCATTCGCGCATTGGAGGCATCGAAGTGATTGATGAAACTGACGAGTCTGTTTGGGTACGTGTGGGTGCAGGAGTGGTTTGGGATGATTTTGTAGCTTATTGCGTAGCACAGGGTTGGTATGGTGCCGAGAATTTGTCTATTATTCCAGGCGAAGTCGGAGCGAGTGCTGTACAGAACATCGGCGCTTACGGTGTGGAGGTAAAAGATTTGATTACCGTAGTCGAAACCATGAATATGAGAGGAGAAATTGTCTCTTATCCGGTCGAAGCATGTGCCTATGCTTATCGTGATAGTTTGTTTAAACGCTCTGATATGAAAGATGTTTTTGTGATTTACGTCTGCTTCCGGTTAAGTAAAATAGAGCGCTACACTCTCAACTATGGTACCATTCTTCAAGAACTCGAAAATCATCCGAACGTGACGCTCGAAGCGGTGCGCCAATCCATCATTGCCATTCGTGACAGTAAACTGCCCGATCCCCATGTGGTGGGCAATGCGGGAAGTTTCTTTATGAACCCTGTCGTCTCTCGGGCACAATTTGAGCCTTTGCAGCGGCAATACCCTCGGATGCCTTTTTACGAGGTGAGCGAGAATAAGGTGAAGATCCCTGCCGGCTGGATGATTGACCAGTGTGGTTGGAAAGGCAAGGCGTTGGGAGCGGCTGCCGTGCATGATAAGCAGGCGTTGGTGCTGGTCAATCTGGGTGGTGCTACGGGTGCCGATGTGATTGCGTTGTCGGATGCTGTGCGTGCTTCTGTGTGTGAGAAGTTCGGAATCGATATCCATCCCGAAGTTAATATTGTCTGATGAAGAGGTTAAGGATACTCGGTAGTGGAACGTCGACGGGAGTTCCCGAGATTGGTTGTACCTGTGAGGTCTGTACTTCGAAAGATCCTCGAGATAAACGTTTGCGTGCCTCGGTGCTACTCGAAACAGGTGATGCTCGGATACTGATTGACTGTGGTCCCGACTTTCGCGAGCAAATGCTTCCTTTGTCATTCGGTAAAATTGACGGCGTGCTGATTACTCATGAACATTACGATCATGTGGGTGGGCTCGACGACTTGCGTCCCTTCTGTAAGTTTGGCGAAATTCCGATTTATGCCGAAACTTATACTGCCGATCGGTTGCGTACGCGTATGCCTTACTGCTTTGTCGAACAAACCTATCCGGGAGTGCCTCGCATTCCTTTGCGCGAAATCGAAGTAGGTCACCCATTTTTTATTAATCAAACCGAAATTATTCCCCTGCGGGTGATGCACGGTCGTCTGCCTATTCTGGGTTATCGCATCGGAAATGTGGCTTATATTACCGATATGTTGACCATGCCCGACGATTCGTATGAACAATTAGCCGATCTTGATGTTTTGGTGATGAATGCGCTTCGTCCGGCTCTCCATCCTACCCATCAAAATTTGGTTCAAGCACTGGATACGGCAAAGCGCATCAGTGCAAAAGAAACCTATTTCATTCATATGAGCCATCATATGGGTTTGCATGCGGATGCAGTCAAAGAGCTTCCTCTACATGTCCATTTATCCTTTGATGGGTTAGAAATATTTTAGCAAAAGTTTTGTTTCTTTTGTAGAATTTATTATTTTTGCGCGTAACCGATAAATTCTAACTCGTATGAAGCTTCGTGTTCTCATGAAAATATCCGTTTTCACCTCTATTGTGCTTTTTTGTACAGCACTTATTGCATACCTGTTTCTTCGGATGACGGCTGTTGAGAATAACGAAAATTTCAATCTTTACAAACTCGTGCCTACCGATGCTGTTGCGGTTCTTGAAATCAACGATGTTGAAGAGCTTATAGGTGACATTGACGAGCTTGATTGCAGTCGTGATCATCATTTTTTATATATTTCCCATCTGTTTTCTTTGTTGAAAACGAATCTTTATGCATTAAAGGAGGAGAGCGCTCACGGTTTGAGTCGGCAGATGAATCAGATGCTGCTTAGTTTTCATGAACCCGATAGTGATAAAAACCAAGTACTTTATTGCAGTCTGGGTACAGGTGATTTTGGCTTGATTGAGCGATTGATTCAAAAATACTTTTTGGGCGCTTCCATGGTAAAAACTGCTCAGTATAAGGGTAAGGATATTCGCATCTATCCCATGCCCGATGGGAGCTTTCTCTCTTGCTATGTTACCTCGCAGTTTGTGGCCGTCAGCTTTCAGAAAAAACTGATTGAACAGGTAATGGATGCCTACTCTTCGGGGCATTCGCTATCTCGGGATCCATCCTTCAAGATGACTCGGGCAAAGAAACCTATAAACGGTGCTGTCACTATTTATGCGCGGATGCAATCGCTCGATATGGGCAAGATGACCGATGGGGCCTTTTCTACGATCTCTTTAGGTGGTTGGACCGAGTTCGATGTGAGGATGGGGGGTAAGACGCTCTATTTTACCGGTGTCAGCCACGATACCGACACTTGTCTGACGTTTATGAATGTGCTGCGCAAACAGCGCGCTATCGAAGGTTTCCTGCCCGAATCGCTCCCTGCTACGACGTTTTTCTTCAGCCGTCGTTCGGTCAGTGATCTGCAAACAGTATTCGATTTTACCTCCGAGCAAGCATATCTAGATTCTGTACAGTCCTCTTATATGCATGCCAGAGACGCTGAGCTTATAGCTTATTTGCAAGAGAATGGTGGTGTGGAGATGATGACTTGTGTTTTTGAAAACAAGGATACTGCGGCTCTTCCGGCGGTAGTGATGAGCTTTTCGATAAATGATCCGCCCGGAGCCGAACGAATGTTTAAAAATCTTCTTAAAACGACTCCGGGCGATCCGCTAGCGCCTTTATGGCAATTTGTAGAGAATCGATCCATTGCTTCGCAATTCTTCCCCGTTTATCGGATGCCCCGCAATACGCTGTTTGCTCGATTAACCGGTATTGGCACTGCCGATCTGCACACTTATGCATGCTTCTACGGTGGTAGGATGCTGCTCTCTCCCGACCCCGAACACTTGCTACTTTACATCGAATGCATTGAAAACGATGATGTCATTGACCTCGAGACTGTGTCCGACGAAGGCATTTCCGATCTGTCCGAATTGTATCATTTTATGTTCTTTTCCGATCTTGAAAAAGTGTTCGATCAACCCGAAAATTACGTACGGTTGATTCCCGGTTTCTTCTTTCGGAATGCCGAGTTCTTTCGGCACTTTAAACTTTCGGCCCAGTTTACCTGCACTGATGGGGTGGTGTCGCCCAATGTGGTGTTGCTGTACAAAGGCGATTGAGCCCGATCTTTGCGGGTGCGTGCAGCAGTTTGCTACTCATAGCTGTTCGGAATAGAATACCTTTTCGTTTCATAAGAAGCATCTTTTTCCCGTGGGCAAAATATCTATCGTTTTCGAAACGCTGTTTTTATCCGAGAGGTAGAGAGTGAATTTTTCTTTCGTTAGCTCACTGGGGATGAATATGTGAACTTTTTTTGTTTGATATTTGTACGCTTTTTCTTCTCTTTTTCCGCTTGTCGAGTCTGTTTACTTATGTGTACCCTAAGGTATACCCCTTGATATGTAGTAATATATTTGTTATCATTGTGTTATGTGTTTCTGTATTGAGGTCTTGGTGTACGGGTCAGTGCCACAATATAAAATAATTATAAAAAATAAAAGATAGATCTTTTCGTTTCCTTTTTGGCATAAAAAAACAAGTGCGGTGCATTAGTTTGCTTGTGTAACGGAGAAAATAAACGCAAATTTTATAACCCACAGAAATGTTTTTTGTAAATATTTGTGTGAGTTGTAAAATCTGCGCTAAAATAAGTCGGACAGGTTGCTTAGAACGGTAGGTCGTCTTTGGCGTCACCGCTCAAAAATTCGGGTGCAGCCGATGGTGCGGGTGGGGGAACCGGAGCTCCGGTAGTCATAGGGGCGCCGGCACTTACGCGTTCAACCTTCCATGCACGGATACTGTTAAACCAGCGATCTTGCCATTGACGTGCATCAATATCAAATGAAACGGTCAGTTCCTCGCCCATTTGAATATTGAATTGCTCTATTTTATCAGTGCCGAATACCTCAAAGCACATTTTGCGAGGATATTGATCGTGATTTTCAACAACAAACTCTTGTGCTTTCCACTCGTTGCCTGTTTTAGATACTCCACCCTTGGGCTGGAGTATGGCGATAATTTTTCCTGTAAATTCCATTATGATAATTTTAAAATCTGCGGCGAAGGTACTATTTTTTGGGAATATCCGACGAACAACTCCTGTTTTTTCTCTCTTTTGTTAGGGTGAGCCAATCTTTTTTTGTAATTTTGTGCATTGATAAAACTAAAATTTAAACATTCGGAAATATATGAAATTTATCGTTTCAAGTACCGCTCTTTCGAGCCGTTTGCAAGCTATCAGCCGCGTGATTAACTCAAAAAACGCATTGCCTATTTTAGATTGTTTTCTCTTTCAGTTGGAAGACGGAACGCTGTCTGTAACTGTTTCTGATAGCGAAACTACTATGGTTACCTCGGTCGAGGTGAACGATAGCGATACGAATGGTCGTTTTGCTGTTGTAGCCAAAACATTGATCGATGCACTGAAGGAAATACCCGAACAGCCACTTGCGTTTGATGTCAATCCCGAATCGTATGAAATTACTGTTCGATACCAGAATGGTGTGTATAGCCTTGTGGGACAAAATGCCGACGAATTTCCACAATCGGCTTCGCTGAGCGATAGTGCCGTGCGTGTGGAGATGAACGCTTCGGTGTTGCTTAACGGCATCAACCGTTCGGTATTTGCTACAGCCGACGATGAACTTCGTCCGGTGATGAATGGTATTTATTTTGATATAACCACCGAAGATATCACGATGGTAGCTTCGGATGGACATAAGCTGGTACGTTGCAAAACACTGGCTGCTCATGGAAATGAACGTGCCGCTTTTATTCTGCCTAAGAAACCTGCCAATTTGTTGAAGAACCTCTTGCCCAAAGAGCAAGGCGAAGTGGTGATCGAATTTGACGAACGCAATGCAGTCTTTATGCTTGAGAGCTATCGTATGGTGTGCCGCCTGATAGAAGGACGTTACCCGAACTATAACTCGGTTATCCCGCAAAACAATCCGCACAAAGTGACGGTAGACCGCCAGCAACTGATCGGAGCCTTGCGCCGTGTCTCTATCTTCTCGTCTCAATCGAGCAGCTTGATCAAGCTCCGCATTCAGGAGAACCAGATTGTGGTTTCGGCACAAGATATCGACTTTTCGACTTCGGCCGAGGAAACACAAGTGTGCCAGTATGCAGGAGCGAGCATGAGCATCGGCTTTAAGTCGACCTTCCTGATCGATATTCTGAATAATATCTCGGCAGACGAGGTGGTGATCGAGCTCGCCGATCCTTCGCGTGCCGGTGTGATTATCCCCGTAACACAAGAAGAAAACGAGAATCTGCTCATGCTGCTGATGCCGATGATGCTGAATGATTAATTTTCTCCCTCTAGAGAAACTAAAACAGAAGAAATGAAATTGAACCTCAAAAATCCCATTGTTTTCTTTGACCTCGAAACAACCGGGATTAATATCAACGCAGACCGTATTGTCGAAATCTGCTATCTCAAGGTTTATCCTAACGGAAACGAAGAGGCTAAAACCTTGCGCATCAACCCCGAAATGCATATCCCCGAATCTTCGTCGGCCATTCATGGCATTTACGATGAGGATGTGGCAGACTGCCCAACCTTCAAGGAGGTGGCACGCAACATTGCCAACGATATCGAAGGGTGCGACCTGGCAGGATTTAACTCCAACCGTTTCGACGTTCCTGTGCTCGCCGAAGAGTTTCTGCGTGCAGGAGTCGATATTGACATGACTAAACGCAAGTTGGTGGACGTACAGGTGATTTTCCACAAGATGGAGCAACGCACCCTGTCGGCCGCTTATAAGTTCTATTGCGAGAAAGAGTTGGAAGATGCCCACACGGCCGAAGCCGATACACGTGCCACCTATGAGGTACTGCAATCGCAGCTCGAACGCTATGCCGACGAACTGAAAAACGACATGGCGTTTCTCTCCGACTACTCGAGTTACAATAAGAATGTCGATTTCGCCGGACGCATGGTGTACGATGAAAATGGCGTAGAGGTATTCAACTTCGGAAAGTACAAAGGACAAATCGTGTCTGAAGTGCTTAAAAAAGATCCGGGCTATTATAGCTGGATTCAGAACAGTGATTTTACACTCAATACCAAAGCGGTGCTGACCAAAATCAGACTGCGCGAGCTAACCGGGAAATAAGATGCTGAAGGGGAAGAAGATTATTTTAGGAATTACCGGTAGTATTGCCGCTTATAAGGCGTGCTACATTATCCGCGGGCTCATTAAGCAAGGGGCCGAGGTACAGGTAGTTATCACTCCTGCCGGAAAGGAATTTATTACGCCGATCACTTTGTCGGCTCTTACCAGTAAACCTGTTATCAGTGAGTTCTTCGCACAGCGCGACGGTACTTGGAACAGTCATGTTGATCTAGGTCTCTGGGCCGATGCCATGCTCATTGCTCCCGCTACCGCCGCCACTATCGGCAAGATGGCAAACGGGATAGCCGACAATATGCTTATCACTACCTACCTGTCGGCCAAAGCGCCGGTGTTCGTTGCTCCGGCAATGGATCTCGATATGTTTGCCCACCCCTCTACGCAGCAGAATTTGGAGACGCTGCGTGGCTTCGGTAACCATATTATTGAACCGGGATTGGGCGAGCTTGCCAGTCATCTGGTAGGAAAAGGGCGGATGGAAGAGCCCGACGCTATTATCAAGGTGCTCGACGAGTTCTTTGCCTCGACCGGCGAACTCAACGGGCGGAAGATACTCATTACCGCCGGGCCTACCTACGAGAAGATCGATCCGGTACGCTTTATCGGCAACTACTCATCGGGCAAGATGGGTTTCGCGCTGGCCGAAGAGTGTGCCCGCCGTGGTGCTGAGGTTTGCCTCGTTGCCGGGCCGGTACAACAGGAGGTGAGCCACTCGGCTATTCGACGCATCGATGTGGAATCGGCTGCCGAAATGTACGAGCAGGCCATGCTGAACTACCCGACAACCGATGCAGCCATTCTTTGTGCTGCTGTTGCCGACTTTACGCCCGACAGCGTAGCTGATAAGAAGATAAAACGCGAAGGCGAAGAGCTGATCTTACACCTCAAACCGACGCACGATATCGCAGCCGCTTTGGGACAAATGAAAAAAACGGGACAGAAACTGATTGGTTTTGCCCTCGAAACCAACAACGAACAAGAGCACGCCAAAGGCAAACTGGACCGGAAGAACTTCGACTTTATCGTGCTCAACTCATTGAACGATGCCGGAGCCGGATTCCGTCACGATACCAATAAAATCAGTATCATCGACCGCGAAGGAACAACCGAATTTCCGTTGAAATCGAAACAGGAGGTGGCGCAAGACATTATCGACCGCTTGGTTCATCAACTTGTCAAACCGTAACATATGCTACGTTCATTATACATTCAGAATTATGCCTTGATAGAGAAACTGGATATCCGTTTCGAGACAGGCTTTTCCGTTATCACGGGCGAAACCGGTGCGGGAAAGTCGATCATCTTAGGGGCTATCGGTCTGCTGCTGGGGCAGCGGGCCGATGTGAAATCGATTCGTATGGGAGCTACCAAATGTGTCATTGAGGCACGCTTCGATATCTCCTCTTATCAGATGGAACCGTTTTTCGAAGACAATGAACTGGAATACGAACCCGACTGTATCTTACGGCGCGAGGTCTATGCTTCGGGCAAGAGCCGGGCGTTTATCAATGACACTCCCGCCTCTCTTACGCAGATGAAAGAGTTGGGCGAACAGTTGATCGACGTTCATTCCCAACACCAGAATCTGCTTCTTAATAAGGAGGGCTTTCAACTCAATGTACTCGACATACTGGCACACAACGATGCGGTGATCGAAGACTATCGCCGTCTTTACACACATTGGAAGCAGTTGGACAGAGAGTTGGCCGAGCTCATAGCTCTTGCCGAACAGAGCAAGGCGGACGAAGATTTCGTGCGCTTTCAGCTCGAACAACTCGAAGAGGCTCACCTCGAAGGAGGGGAGCAGGAGGAGCTCGAACAAGAATCCGAAACGCTGAACCATGCCGAAGAGATCAAAGCCGGACTCTATCGGGTTGAACAACTGCTGGCTTCCGATGAAGGCGGACTGCTGTCGGCACTGAAGGAGAGCCTGCACATTCTCCAAGGATTGCAGAAGGTGTATCAACCTGCCGGAGAGTTGGCCGAACGCATCGAAAGTACATATATTGAACTAAAAGACATTTCACACGAAGTAGGAGCCATCGGCGAGGGGGTAGAGTTTAACCCCGCCCGTCTGGACGAGGTGAACAATCGCTTAAACCTTATCTATTCGCTCCAACAGAAACATCGCGTGCAAACGCTCGAAGAACTGATTGAGCTTACCGAAGAGTATCGCCGGAAGCTTTCCGATATTACCTCCTACGATGATCGAATTGGCGAACTGACTTTGCAGCGCGATACACAATATAATAAGGTGAAAGCACAAGCCGCCCTGCTTACCAAAGCTCGGGTGCTTGCCGCCGCCGAAGTGGAGAAGCAGATGGCTTCGCGATTGGTACCGCTGGGTATGCCCAACGTGCGTTTTCAAGTCGAGATGGGGTTTCGCAAAGAGCCAGGGTTGCAGGGAGAAGACACAGTTAGCTTCCTCTTCTCGGCCAATAAGAACGGATCGTTGCAGCAGATTGCTTCGGTGGCTTCGGGGGGTGAAATTGCCCGCGTGATGCTTTCGATTAAAGCCATGATAGCCGGAGCCGTGAAGCTGCCTACTATCGTTTTTGATGAAATTGATACCGGTGTATCGGGTGAGATAGCCGACCGTATGGCGGATATCATGCAAGAGATGGGCGAACAAAACCGTCAGGTAATCAGCATTACCCATCTGCCGCAGATTGCCGCACGCGGCCGTGCCCATTATAAAGTCTATAAAAAAGACAATGATACAGAAACCAATAGCCACATCCGTCGCCTTGCCGACGAAGAACGGGTAGAAGAGTTGGCTCAGATGCTGAGCGGTTCGACACTTACCGATGCGGCTTTAAATAATGCAAGAGTTCTATTGGGGTTTGCTGCGAAATAACGGCCGACACATGGCGGAGTGCGTCGCTCTGCCCGTCAGGCGATGAATCACAGCATGGCAGACTCCATTGATTGTAAATTTCCTAATTCGTAAATAAAGAAAATGACTGATAACAATGAAATGATTTTTGGCGTACGTGCCGTAATCGAAGCCATACAGGCCGGTAAAGAAATTGATAAGATCTTAGTAAAGAAAGATATACAGAGCGATTTGTCGAAAGAGCTTTTTGCCGCCCTGAAGGGTACGCTGATCCCTGTACAGCGTGTGCCGGTAGAGCGAATCAGCCGTATTACTCGCAAAAATCATCAGGGGGTAGTAGCGTTTATCTCTTCTGTAACCTACCAGAAAACAGAACAACTGGTTCCCTTCCTTTTTGAACAAGGTAAAAATCCCTTGTTCGTGATGCTCGACGGCATAACCGATGTGCGTAACTTTGGTGCCATTGCCCGTACCTGCGAATGTGCAGCGGTGGATGCCGTTATTATTCCTGCTCGTGGTAGCGTAACGGTAAATGCCGATGCCATGAAGACTTCGGCCGGTGCGTTGCATACCTTGCCGGTGTGTCGCGAACAGAACTTGAAAAATACCTTGCAATTCCTCAAAGACAGCGGTTTCCGCATTGTGGCTGCCACTGAGAAGGGCGATTATGACTACTCGAAAGGCGACTATACAGGTCCTATGTGTATTATCATGGGTGCAGAAGATACAGGTGTCTCTTATGACAACTTGGCGCTATGCGATGAATGGGTGAAAATCCCCATGCTCGGAACCATCGAGTCACTTAATGTATCGGTAGCCGCAGGTATTTTGATTTATGAAGCCGTGAAACAACGAAATAACTAATATACACTACGATACATGAAAAAGAATCTACTACTAACTTTCATGCTCTGCCTGTTAACCCAGGCAGGCATGGCACAAGCACCCAAATGGGTGGAGAAAGCCAAACGAGCTATATTCTCCATCATTACTTACGATACGAATGATAAAATATTGAATACCGGTAATGGTTTTTTTGTAACCGAAAACGGCGTGGCACTGTCGGACTATTCTGTCTTTAAAGGTGCCCAACGCGCAGTGATCATTGACTCCGATGGCAAGCAGATGCCGGTGAATGCCATTTTGGGTGCTAACGATATGTACGATGTGATTAAGTTCAGCGTAGGTATTACCGATAAGAAAGTAGCTGCTTTGCAGATTGCTCCGGTTCCGCCCGTTGTAGGTGCTCCTATTTATCTTTTGCCTTATTCTACGCAAAAAGATCGCATATCCACACAAGGAACAGTGAAAGCCGTTTCTAAGATAGCAGAGAAGTATTATTACTATACACTTAACATGCCTCTAAAAGATAAGATGGTTAGCTGTCCGCTGATGAATGCCGAAGGACAAGTTTTTGGTTTGGCTCAACGTTCATCTGGTCAGGATACGGCTACTACTTGCTATGCTGTGGGAGCTGCATTTGCTCTTTCGCAAACCATTACAGCTCTGTCGTCAGGCGATGCCACGCTTCGAAGCATCGGCATAAAGAAAGGATTGCCCGAAACGGAAGAGCAGGCACTTGTATTCCTCTACATGGCCTCTTCGCAGGTATCTGCCGATGAGTATGCGATCTTGTTAGATGATTATGTACGCCAGTACCCCACTAGTGTCGATGGGTATATGCGCAGAGCCAATAATTGGTTGATTACAGCGAAAGAAGATGCCGATCTTCAGAAAGCTGCTGCCGATATGGATCAAGCATTGAAGGTTGCAAAGAAAAAGGACGAGGTTTATTATAACCTTGCCAAGATGATTTATAATTACCAGCTAAGCAAGCCCGAAAAGGTATTTAAGGATTGGACTTATGATAAAGCTCTGGAGTATGTACGCACTGCCTTTTCTATCGATCCGCAGCCTGTGTATACACAGCTCGAGGGAGATATTCTTTTTGCCCGGCAAGATTATGCCGGAGCATTGGTGTGCTACGAGAAGCTCAATTCCACTCCGTTGGCATCGGCATCTACTTTCTTCAATGCAGCCAAAACGAAAGAGTTACTCAAGGCAGATCCTAAGGAAGTTATTGTGCTGTTAGATAGTTGTATTGCCCACTGTCCGCAACCCATTACGGCCGATATGGCTCCCTATCTTTTAGAGCGCGCACAAGTGAATATGAATGCGGAGTTGTACCGTGCGGCTATGCTCGATTACGATGCCTATTTCGCAGCAGTTGGTGGTAAGGTGAACGATGTCTTTTACTATTATCGTGAGCAGGCGGCCTTCAAAGCCAAGCAGTTTCAACGTGCGTTGGACGATATTGCCAAGGCCATTGAACTCAATCCGAAAGAGCTTACCTATCGTGCCGAACAAGCAGTAATCAACCTACGCGTAGGGCGCAATGAAGGAGCTGTGAATGTGCTGAACGAAGCTCTCAAGATAGACCCCAAATATGCCGAAGCCTATCGTTTACTGGGCATTTGTCAGATACAATTAAAGAAGAATACCGAGGCTTGCGCCAGCTTTGCCAAAGCAAAAGAACTGGGCGATACGAATGTGGATGAATTAATACAGAAACATTGTAAGTAAAGCAAGTGAGAAATAAAAAAAGAAAAAATCCCTGTTAGTCAATAAAGAGTAACAGGGATTTTTTTGGTTTCGGTTTAGGTTTAGAACATTTGGTTTAGGTCTTTTCTCTCATGTAACTGTCAATATAAATACGGCGACGATAGAAATACTGCATTGTTTCTTTGCTTTTTCTTCTTTTTTTATATCTTTGTTTGTGCAAATACTTGATAGCGAGTAATTCACTTATTTATTCATTTATAAATTCATTTATTATGTTCAAAGCTCCTTTCTCTTTTGACGGTCGTATTCGTCGGATTGAATACTTCTTGTCTTATCTTATTGCCGGTTTGATTAGCGGATTGATCTGGGGTCTTTTATTTGCCGGATTGATGGCAGGCTCTATGCTTGGTTCTACCTCGATGATGGCTGGCGGAACTCTCTTTGGTGCATTGATAGGAATCGTGGTCTATGTTGCTATGCTTTGGTTTTGTTTGGCTCAAGGGGTCAAGCGTTTGCATGATGTCGATAAAAGCGGTTGGCTTATTCTCCTTCTTTTCATTCCTGTTGTTGGATTTGTGTTTGGTTTATATCTATTGTTTGCCGATGGTACGGTTGGTCCGAATCAATTTGGACCCGATCCCAAGAACCGGATGCCTTATCAGGCTCCGAGTAATCCGGCCAGTCCTGTTAATGTAACTGTAACAATTAATCGCGATGAGGTGAAAGTAGAAACGACCGACTCTCCCAAAGAAACAGTGGTAGAAGAAGCGGTGGTAGAAGTTCCGGCAGACGATGCGCCCATTGATGAAACTCCTTCACATGATGGTCCTGCAACGAAGCATACCCTTAAATAAACGGTAAATTTCTTCAATTATTTATCCTTCTGTGATCTTCATTTCTAACGATTGATTTTCGCAGAAGGTCTTTTTTTGTTATCTTCGAACCCTGAAAGACAGGTTAAACCTATTAATATAGATTATACAATGAAGAAAGTAATTTGTAGTGAAAAGGCTCCGGGTGCTATCGGCCCTTATAGCCAGGCTATTGAAGCCAATGGAATGATTTTTGTATCGGGTCAGCTACCTATCGATGCTGCAACAGGCGAGATGCCCCAAGGTATCGAGGCGCAGGCACGTCAATCACTCGAGAATATGAAGCATATTTTAGAAACAGCCGGATTAACCATGGCTGATATAGTTAAAACGACTGTTTTCTTGCAAGACATGTCTTTGTTTGCCGGTATGAACGGGGTGTATGCTACCTATTTTGACGGTGCTTTTCCAGCTCGCTCTGCGTTTGCAGTCAAAGCATTGCCCAAAGATGCCTTAGTAGAGATTGAGTGCATCGCGGCTCGCTAATAAATCGGCTACTATAAAACTACTGCCTCCTACGAAGATAAAATCTTCCGGGAGGCTTTTTTCTTTTGCTGCCTGTACAGCTTCGCACACGCTCTCGTAGCAATCTCCGTGTAAACCAAATTCCTGTGCCTGTTTCTTAAGTGCCTCTTCCGGCAAGGCTCGTTTGACACTTGCTTTGGTAAAGTAGTACGTCGCGTGCGTGGGCAAAAGACTCAGCATGGTATGAATATCCTTATCGTTCACCATCCCGATCACGATGTGCAGATGCTCACCGTGGCAATGCTCCAATTGCTTGCAGATGTATTGCATCCCGTGTACATTGTGTCCCGTATCGCACAGAATAGTGGGGTGATCGGATAGCTTCTGCCATCGTCCCATCAAGCCTGTTAGTTCGCAAACAGACCGGAAGCCTTCGCGTATATGCTTCTCTTCGATGCGATAGCCTGCTTGCTGTAACTGAGCCACTGCGTGTAGAATGGTATTCGCATTTAACTCTTGGCAGTATCCTCCCAACTCGCTTTGCAGATTGGCGTATGTTTTGGTTTGATAAACCACGCTTGTGGTATCTTCTGCCCTAACCGATACCTCTGTTGGACGGTTGGCGGGTTCTACACGAAGCACTTGTTGTGTTTCCTCTGCAAAGATAATAGGTGCATTGACTGCTGCCGCCCGTTGAACAAAAACCGATTTTGTTTCAGGTGTGGTTTCGCCTATAACTACCGGTATATTTGCTTTGATGATACCCGCTTTCTCGGTCGCAATTTTCTCCAGCGTATTTCCTAAAAACTGTGTATGATCCAAGCCGATATTGGTAATGATACACAGGTCGGGCTGTATGATGTTGGTGCAATCCAAGCGTCCGCCCATACCCGTTTCAATGACGGCTACCTCTATGTTCTCATCGGCAAAATAACGGAAAGCCATCGCTGTGGTCAGCTCGAAGAAAGAGGGGTGTAGGGGTTCGAAGAATGGACGTTGTTCTTCTACGAAATTGACTACATACGCTTCGGGGATCGGTTGTCCATTGATGCGAATGCGCTCTCTGAAATCGAGTAGGTGAGGAGAGGTATATAAGCCTACGCGATATCCTGCCGATTGCAAAATAGCAGCTAAGGTATGCGAACAGCTCCCTTTGCCATTGGTTCCGGCTACGTGGATGGTGCGGAATGACCGATGTGGATGATCGAAATGTGCATCGAGTGTTTGTGTGTTTTCTAATCCTTCTTTATATGCTTTGCTTCCTATTTGCTGAAACATGGGTACACTTTCATATAAGTAGTCTAAAGTCTCCTTATAGTTCATTTTTGTAATATTTAACGGGTCAGTAATCTTTATTGTCTATTTATTTGTTATCTTAGAAACATCAATTGTAATGAGGGCATTGGATTGATGATTCTACTTGCAAATATCAACATTTAAATCTAGAAAGAAAGTATGGGAACAAAGAAAAATTTTGTAATTGATACAAATGTTATTCTTCATGATTATAACTGTCTGAAGAATTTTCAGGAGAATGATATTTACCTCCCTATTATTGTTTTGGAAGAGTTGGATGAGTTTAAAAAAGGTACCGAACAGATTAACTTCAATGCTCGAGAGTTTGTCCGCGAGCTGGATTTAATAACGGATGACAACCTCTTTTCGACAGGAGCACCCTTGGGCGAGGGGCTAGGCCGTTTGTTTGTAGTGACCGGAACGGTCGATGCTCCCAAAGTGTCTTCTTCCTTCCCGGTGCCCAAACCCGATCATCAGATACTGGCAGTCGCCGAATACCTCGAAGCAAAATATCCGAAAATGAAAACGATACTTGTAACCAAGGATGTAAATTTGCGTATGAAGGCTCGTTCGATTGGTGTATTGTGCGAGGATTATATTACTGATAAAGTTGTAAATATCGATATCTTCGATAAGTCTAGTGAGATTTTTGATAATATTGATCCTACATTGATTGATCGCATTTATTCTTCCAAAGATGGGTTGGATATTGGCGAGTTTGATTTCAAGGACATTATTCGACCCAATGAATGTTTTGTGCTAAAGAGCGACCGTAGCAGTGTGCTTGCCCGGTATAATCCCGTTTCGCGAACCGTATACAGAGTCAATAAGACCAAGAACTATGGCATTGAACCACGCAATGCCGAACAGACGTTTGCTTTTGAAATACTGAATGATCCTCACGTCAAGTTGGTTGCCTTGACCGGAAAGGCAGGTACCGGTAAAACGTTGCTAGCACTTGCTGCAGCACTCGGTAAACTATCTGACTATAAACAAATATTACTGGCGCGTCCGATTGTTGCCCTTTCAAATAAAGATATTGGCTTTTTGCCTGGAGATGCACAAGAAAAGGTTGCTCCCTACATGCAGCCTTTGTTCGATAATCTGAATGTTATTAAGAATCAATTTCCAAGCAATTCTCCTGAAATTAAACGAATTGAGGATATGCAAAAGAGCGGACAACTGGTTATTGAAGCACTCGCTTTTATTCGCGGACGAAGCTTGAGCGAAACATATTGTATCATTGACGAAGCTCAGAACTTAACACCCCACGAAGTCAAAACAATCATCACACGTGCCGGTGAAGGTACAAAGATGGTTTTTACGGGCGATATTCAGCAAATTGACCATCCGTATCTCGATAGCCAATCCAACGGCCTTGTTTATATGATCGACAGAATGAAAGACCAGTCTATCTTTGCTCATATAAATCTGATCAAAGGAGAGCGAAGCGAGTTGAGCGAACTGGCCAGTAACTTAATGTAGATTGCATGAATAATATTGATTAATTTATAAATAAATATGCTAATGCATAGGCTGCTTTAAGTCGATGCATTGGCATATTTGTTTATAAGAAATTTGACTCATTTTACATCGATTTATGATGGTTTTGATAAAATTGCAGTATCTTTGCACCGCCTAAAAAAACTATAACTGTAAAACGAATGAAACAAAAATTTCTTCAACGATATCTTTCCGTAAAGGTGTTGCCTATTTGGACAATCCTGCTGATTGATGTCTTTATTATTATTGTATCCTGTTTGTTGGCTTATGCCCTTCGTTACGATTTTCGTACTTTATTCTTCAACACTACTACTATTGCAAAAAGTATTTCGTGCGTTGTCTTTATTAATCTGATCTTTTTTCGCGTATTTCGCACCTATTCGAACGTTCTTCGTTTTTCCTCTTTTGTTGATATCATGCGTATTTTTACTTCACTTACGGTATCATACGGGATATTGATCATATTAAGAGTATTGACTGAATCGTTTATGGGTGTGTGGATCGTTCCTGTCAGTGTTTTATTGATGGCTTATATCATTAACTTCTCCCTGATGACTTGTTCACGAATCGTGGTGAAGTTGTTCTTTGAGATTCTTAATTTCGATAGACGCAACATGACTAATGTATTTATCTACGGTGCCAAAGAGGCAGGTGTGAATATTGCGAAAGCGTTGCGCGTTAAGTTGATGAATAATTATCGCCTCAAAGGATTTATTGCCGACGAACCCGAGCTTATTAATAAGGTGATCATGGGGGTCAAGATATTCCCAAACGACGATACGCTGATGGATAATCTGGCGGATAAAGATATACATGTCATCATTGTTTCTCCGGCAAAAATGGAAGAACTCAAGAAGTCGGATATGATTGATCGTTTGCTAGAGAGCAATATCAAATTGCTCACCTCTCCACCTTTAAGTGAATGGGGCGGACAATCTTTAAAAAGCACACAACTGAAGGAAATTCAGATTGAAGACTTATTGCAGCGCGAGCCTATTCAGGTCGATCTTCATAAAATAGCCTCCACCCTCGAAGGCAAGCGAGTGATGATTACCGGAGCTGCCGGTTCTATCGGTAGTGAGATTATGCGGCAGGTTGCTTCGTTCAATCCCTATAAACTGATCTTAATTGATCAGGCAGAAACACCTCTACACGATGTTCGCCTCGAACTGCAAGACCGCTGGCGAGATATTGACGCCGAAACGATTGTGGCAGATATCTCCAACTCAACTCGTATGGATGCGATCTTTCATGAGTACAAACCGCAGTATATATTTCATGCGGCAGCCTACAAGCATGTACCGATGATGGAGGATAATGTGTCCGAGTCTATCCAAGTCAACGTAGCCGGTACGCGTATACTGGCCGATCTGGCAGTGAAATACGGAGCCGATAAGTTTGTGATGATTTCGACCGATAAGGCAGTAAACCCTACCAACGTGATGGGATGTTCCAAGCGTATTTGTGAAATCTACGTGCAATCGTTAGCTAAGAAGATACAAGCACAGGGAGGTAAGTCGGTGCAGTTTATCACCACCCGTTTTGGCAATGTATTGGGGTCTAATGGTTCGGTGATTCCTCGTTTTCGCGATCAGATTCAACGAGGCGGTCCGGTTACAGTGACCCATCCCGAGATTATCCGCTACTTTATGACCATCCCCGAAGCTTGTCGTTTGGTACTCGAAGCCGGAAGCATGGGCAATGGAGGAGAGATTTATATATTCGACATGGGTAAGCCGGTGAAGATAGTCGATCTGGCTAAGCGTATGATCAATCTTTCCGGACGCAACGAGGTGAAGATAGAGTTTACCGGTCTTCGTCATGGCGAGAAGTTATACGAAGAACTATTAAATATAAAAGAGCTGACCAAGCCTACCTATCACGAAAAAATTATGGTTGCTACGGTGCGCGAATACGATTATGATGAAGTAAAGCAACGTATTCAACAACTGATTGATATCAGTTACACTTACGACCAGATGAAAACGGTTATGGCCATGAAAGATATTGTTCCTGAGTTTCTAAGCAAAAACTCTTGCTTTGAAGCCCTCGACAACAAGAGATAAGACAAAAACAGCGAAAAGTGAAAACGGGAAGATAGCTTGACTATTCTTCCCGTTTTCACTTTTCGCTGTTTTGCTATTTGAATGGGCTTATGCCTTGTTCGAGAAGTATTTCAAGAACTGAGTACGTTCCCACATATTGATTCCCTCCGCATCTTTGGCTTTTAGCTTTCCTTTAAATTGCGGAATATTCTTAAACCCTTGTCGCTGCATCCAGCTTTCGAGAAAGTGATTGCTTTCACTAATAAAACTGTTTGTGTTTTGATAGATCACACTACACATCTCTACTGCCGAAGCTCCGGCCAGAAGAGCCTTTATTACAGCTTCCGGCTTGTGGATACCGCCCGATGCTGCATAATCGATTTTATCGACCAACGATGAAGCGATGCCGATCCAGCGCAATGGAGTCGACAGGTCATCGGCATGGCTGAATACATTGCCCGATATCTGTTCCAATTTCTCAATATCAATATCCGGTTGATAACAACGATTGAAAAGAACAACTGCTGCTGCACCGTTGGCATAAAGCTGATCGATCAATGCGATAGGATTGGTCAGGTTGTCGCCCAACTTCATAATTACCGGAATATGTATTGTTTTCTTGATGTGGCTCAAAATATCGATGTGACGTTGCTCAAAGGTTCCGTATGTATATTGAAGAGAAGTCTGCAAAGCCAGAATATTGATTTCGAGTGCATCGGCTCCCGCCTGTTCTATCTGTTTGGCAAAGTCTATCCACTCACTGTCGGTATAGCAGTTAATGCTGGCAATGACAGGAATGGTACATACCTTTTTGCTTTCTTTGATGAGATCCAGGTATTCGGACAGCGCGTGATTGCGGATGTATTCCTCCAGGTAGTCACTTCCTTCCGGATAATATGACGGATTTCTTAATCGGTCGGCTTCCAGTGTAATTTGTTCTTCAAAAAGAGATTTCAGAACAATGGCTCCTGCTCCGGCTGCTTCCAGCTTTTCGTTTTTGGCAGCGGTGTTGGTCAATCCCGAACTGCTGATAATAATAGGATTCTTTAGTTTCAATCCTGCAAAAGTTGTTTGTAAATCGGTCATGATATGATTGATTGATGGTTAATAATTTCTTTCTCCGAAAATCTTACTACCTACCCGTACCAGCGTACTCCCTCGGGCAATGGCCAGATGGTAATCATGAGACATCCCCATGGATAGCTCCTTAAACTGTGGCGCATCAACAAAGAACGTGACTCTCAACTCCTCGAAGAGGTTGTGTAAAGTCTCAAACTCCCGGTCTATCTGTTTCGTATCGTCGGTATTGCTCGCCATGCCCATGAGTCCGCATATACGTATGTTCTCCAATGTTTTCCATGCTCCGTCTACAAGCATCGCCCGGCATTCGTCGGGACTGAAACCAAATTTAGTCTCTTCCTGTGCTACGTGCACTTGCAACAAACAGTCGATGACTCGTCCTACCTTTTGTGCTTGTTTATTCACCTCGGTGAGCAGTTTGTACGAGTCAATTCCGTGAATCATGGCTACATAAGCAGCCATATACTTTATTTTGTTTGTTTGCAGATGGCCGATGAAGTGCCACTCAATATCGTTGGGTAAGCTCTCTTGTTTTGCTGTCATCTCCTGCACTTTGCTCTCTCCGAAAATGCGTTGTCCTGCCCGATAAGCCTCTTCGATTTCTTCGTTCGGATTAAATTTCGAAACAGCAACCAACCGAACTCCTGTGGGGAGTTCGGCCAGCACTTGCTTTAAATTATCAGCAATACTCATGGTTTATACTTCCGGTTTATCGTTAGGACCTTCACCATAAGGATATACATCCATAATCGATGTTTCGGCTACCATACCAATCTGATAATCGGCCATGGTACCCTTCATGCCTTCGTCCAGCTTCTTTACTGCGTCGCGCAGATCGGCAGCCTGTACCAATACCTGAGTGGATGATTTCTTTTCGGCACCGCTCTTCTCATCGAGTGTAATGAAAATCAATTTACACTTAAACCAGCGGTCTGCCGATTCCTCATCGCTTGCAAAAAGCTCGCTGTAGTTGGCACGCTTGATGTCCGAAACCGTAAATTCACCGGTAATAAACGGTGTCATCTCTTCGATAATACGGGCTTCGGCCTCTGTAAAGCTTAGTGCATCAACCAGATAAGGTTCGGTTACTTTTTTGTTCATTCCATTCTCCATTACTTTCTCGTAACGGATCTTGCATTCAAACCATGTATGCATTGACATGTTTCTTGAGTTTTTTTAATTAATGAATTGTTTCTTTTTATATATTCTACAGGCACTTTTTGGTGTCTATTACAAGCTGCAAAGATAATTGAAAATACCTCTTTTTGCATCTGTGATGCTAAAGAATTTCCCGAATCTTGCATTATTGAGCGAAAGATAGTGATTTCAGGGCAATTATGTTGCACGAATAGGCGAGAATGATTTAATTTGTAGACTAAAGTTGAAAAACAGTAAGAATAATCATGCAAAAATTACTCTCATTACCGCCCAATCTTGTGGCTTCTTTTTATGACTTGGAGCATGTAAATCGTGCCGATTGGTTTTGTACCTCCGATCCGATAGGTATGAAATTAGGATCGGGTGGTGGTACTACCTGGCTGTTGCAGGAGTGTTATCGTCAGGCTGCAACCGATCAAACTCAATCGGAATGGTTGGCATCCGAAAAACGAATCTTGCTGCATGCCGGCGGACAAAGCCGCCGCTTGCCCGGCTATGCTCCTTCGGGTAAAATTCTGACTCCTATCCCGGTGTTTCGTTGGGAGCGTGGACAGAAGTTAAGTCAGAATCTGCTTTCGTTGCAATTGCCCTTCTACGAGCAAATCATGCAGAAGGCTCCCGAAACATTGCGTACCATGATCGTGAGCGGTGATGTATATATACGTGCCGAGAAACCTTTACAAACCATACCTGAAGCCGATGTAGTATGCTACGGACTGTGGGTTGATGCCTCTTTGGCAAGCCATCACGGTGTCTTTCTGTCGCATCGAAAACAACCCGATCAGCTCGATTTTATGTTGCAGAAACCCTCACTGGGCGAACTCGAAAGGCTGTCTTCTTCTCATTTGTTTCTGATGGATGTAGGCATTTGGATGCTTAGCGACCGTGCGGTAGAGCTGCTCATGAAGCGCTCGCATCAGGAGGGAAAGAAAGATGTGTTGAGGTATTACGATCTTTATTCCGATTTCGGCCTTGCGCTGGGCAATCATCCGCGTACCGAAGACGATGAGCTAAATGCTTTGTCGGTAGCCATTCTGCCTCTGCCCGGTGGTGAGTTCTACCATTACGGTACTAGCCGTGAGCTGCTTTCGTCGACCGTAACACTGCAAAACAAAGTGCACGATCAGCGTCGTATCATGCACCATAAGGTGAAGCCTAATCCGGCCATCTTTACACAGAACACCATTGTAGAATTGCCCCTTACCCCGGCCAATGATCAGGTATGGATCGAAAATAGTTATGTGAGCCAACGCTGGCAATTGGGTACGCGCCATATCATCACCGGTGTGCCCGGCAATGATTGGGTGCTTAAACTGCCCGACGGCGTTTGTGTCGACATCGTGCCTGTGGGCGACACCGCTTGGTGCGTGCGTCCTTATGGCTTCGACGATGCCTTTAAAGGAGACGTGTGCGATGATACGACTCTCTTTCAGGGAGTACCTTTCGGTGCGTGGCTTACGCAGCGCGGCTTGACTACTGCCGTGCTATCGGGTCGGAAAGATGACCTGCAAGCCACTGCTATCTTCCCGTTGGTCGAAAGTGTCGAAGAGATGGGATGTGTGCTTCGTTGGATGGTTTCCGAACCCCATCTCGAAGAGGGAAAGACCATTTGGTTGCGCAGCAAACGCCTCTCGGCCGATGAAATATCGGCACAAGCAAACCTGCAACGACTGTATGAACAACGTGATTCGTTTAGAAAAGAGAATTGGAAAGCATTGTCTGCCAATTACGAAAAGAGTGTTTTTTATCAACTCGATCTGGCCAATGTAGCCGATGAGTTCCATCGTTTCCATTTGCCGCCTCCTGCCGTGCTGCCCGAAACGGCACCCCAACTACAACGCAGTTGCAACCGGATGTTGCGTGCTCAGATATTGAAACTCGATGGGAAGCCCTATACTGAAGATGAAAGCAATGCTTTTGCTCTGTTGCGCGAAGGATTGCTGACCGACCTGTATGAACACAAGAACCAACCGCAACTCAATGTCTATACAGACCAGATTGTTTGGGGGCGCAGCCCGGTACGCATCGACCTGGCAGGTGGGTGGACGGATACTCCGCCTTACTCATTGCAGGCCGGTGGCAATGTGGTGAATCTGGCTATTGAACTCAACGGACAACCCCCTCTTCAGGTATACATCAAACCCGCTAAAGAGCATCAGGTAGTGCTTCGCTCCATTGATATGGGTGCGTTAGAGATAGTGACGACTTTCGAAGAACTGATGGAATATGGTAAGGTCGGTTCGCCGTTCTCCATACCCAAGGCAGCGCTGGCACTGGCGGGTTTTGTTCCGGAGTTCTCGCAAACCCGCTACCCCTCTTTGCAAGAACAACTCAAAGCCTTTGGATCGGGTATTGAGATAACCTTGTTGTCGGCCATTCCAACTGGATCGGGGCTCGGAACCAGCTCTATTCTTGCATCGACCGTGTTGGGAGCCATGAGCGATTTTTGCGGCCTTGCATGGAATAAGAACGAGATATGCAGTCGTACGCTGGCTCTTGAACAGTTGCTCACTACCGGTGGCGGATGGCAAGACCAATATGGCGGCGTGCTTCAAGGCATCAAGCTTTTGCAAACAGAGGCAGGCTTCGCACAGGAACCGTTGGTTCGCTGGTTGCCCGAACACCTCTTTACACACCCCGAATACAAAGATTGTCATTTGCTTTACTATACCGGTATTACCCGTACGGCAAAGGGAATATTGGCCGAAATAGTACGCTCTATGTTTCTGAACTCTTCTTCGCACCTTCGCTTGTTAACGCAGATGAAGGCGCATGCATTGGATCTTTCGGAAGCCATTCAGCGCAATCAGTTCGAAGAATACGGCACATTGGTCGGTACAAGTTGGATGCAGAATAAAGCACTCGACAGTGGCACCAATCCGCCCGAGGTCGAAGCGATCATCCGACAAATAAAAGACTATACGCTCGGCTACAAGCTTCCGGGAGCCGGTGGGGGAGGATATCTCTATATGGTAGCCAAAGATCCGCAGGCTGCTTTGCGCATCCGGGAAGTACTCACGCAGAATCCGCCCAATTCCTGTGCACGTTTTGTTGAAATGTCGCTTTCGCAATTAGGACTTCAAGTATCCCGTTCGTAGTTGGCAATTGGCTGAATTATAGAAAGTTATATTTTCTATATAACCTTGCTTGCAAAAGTACGTATTTAATGCTGTGTTAATATACTAGTTTATACAGCATTAAGTACGTACTCTTTGATACCAAGAATACGTACTTATTAAAACTCACAATTAACAAAATAGGTTGAATTGTTAAACCTGCAATCTAATTTAATACCATGAAAGTCAAATTCTTTTTTCTGATCTGCTTTTTATGCATATCGTGTGCGTTGAAGTCGGCGGATAAGCCGGTTATCAAAATTGCTACCAATCAGGTGCATCTTATTTATAGAGTTGCCGATAATGGACGTTTGTATCAAAGCTATCTGGGCAAGCGTCTGAATCATGATTCGGATATCGCTTTTTTACCCTTGGGAAAAGAGGCTTATATCACCCACGGACTCGAAGATTATTTTGAACCTGCCATTCACTTGTTGCATAATGATGGTAATCCGTCTCTGTTGTTGAAGTATGCATCTCACACCGTAAACCAAGTGTTGCCGGGTGTAGAAGAAACTGTGATTACGTTGCAGGATGATAAATATCCCGTGACCGTTCTCCTACATTTTGTTGCATACGGCAAAGAAAATTTGATAAAAACCTATACCGAAATCAGTCATAAAGAGAAGAAACCGGTGGAACTGCATAAGTACGCCTCTTCTATGCTTCACCTCAACCGCAGCAACTATCTCTTAACGGAGTTTGTAGGTAATTGGGCGAGTGAAGGTCAAATGAAAGAGACTCCGCTGGAGTTTGGAAAGAAAATTTTAGATACCAAGTTAGGTAGTCGTGCCAACATGTTCTGCTCGCCTTTCTTTCAGTTGGCGTTAGATGGCAAAGCAGATGAGAACAGTGGCGAAGTCCTTGTCGGTACACTGGGGTGGACGGGCAATTTCAGCTTTCTTTTTGAAGTCGACAACAGAAACTGGCTCCGCATTGTGTCGGGTATCAATCCTTACGCTTCGATATACCGTCTGAAGCCGAACGAAGTGTTTCGTACCCCCGACTTCTATTTTACGTACAGTTTCAACGGTAAAGGAGAAGCCAGTCGCAATTTTCATGATTGGGCACGTAACTATCAGGTAAAAGATGGGAACAAAGACCGTATGGTATTGCTTAATAACTGGGAATCCACTCATTTTGATTTCAACGAAAACAAGCTTGAGCAACTGATGGGCGATGCCGTAGAGCTAGGTGTAGATCTATTTTTGCTCGACGACGGATGGTTTGGCAACAAGTATCCCCGCAATAGCGACCGTCAAGGTCTGGGCGATTGGGAGGTAATGACTACCAAGCTACCCAATGGCATTGCTCACCTCACTCAAGTGGCCAAAGAGAAGGGCGTGAAATTTGGATTATGGATAGAACCCGAAATGGTAAGTCCGAAGAGCGAACTTTACGAAAAGCATAAAGATTGGGTGATTCATTTACCCAACCGCGATGAATACTACTACCGTAATCAGATGGTGTTGGATCTGAGCAACCCCAATGTGCAGGATTTTGTTTTCAGTGTGGTCGACAACCTGATGACCAACTGTCCCGATATCGCCTTTTTCAAGTGGGATTGTAACAGCCCCATAACCAATATCTATTCGGTATACTTGAAAGATAAGCAATCGCATCTTTACATTGATTATGTACGAGGTCTGTACCGAGTGCTCGAACGTGTGAAAGCCAAATACCCCAACCTGCCCATGATGCTTTGTTCCGGTGGTGGTGCACGTTCAGACTACCAAGCATTGAAGTACTTCACCGAGTTCTGGCCTAGCGACAATACCGATCCTATCGAACGTTTATTTATTCAATGGGGATATTCGCAGGTATTTCCCGTGAAAACGATGTGTGCACATGTCACTTCCTGGAACAAGAATACCAGTATCAAGTTTCGTACCGATGTAGCCATGATGTGTAAGTTGGGTTTTGATATGAAGTTGGAGGAGATGAGCCGGAACGAACAAGCCTATTGCCGCGATGCCGTTAAGAATTATCGTGCATTGAAGCCGGTTGTTATGGAAGGCGACCAATACCGTTTGGTTTCTCCTTACAGTGGAAACCATACGTCTACGATGTACGTGGAAAAAGATCAGCGTAAAGCAGTGGTGTTTGCATTTGATATACATCCCCGTTATGCAGAAAAGTTGTTTCCGGTGCGTTTGCAGGGGTTGAACGCTGATACGATGTATCGGGTGAACGAAATAAATGGTATGCCGGGTACTGTCTCTTCTTTATCGGGAAATGGAAAGCTATTTTCCGGCGAATATCTAATGAACATTGGGTTGTCTCTTTTTACAGGATCTCAGCTGAATAGCCGGGTGGTCGAGGTAGTGGCAGAATAAAAGTTTATTGAGAATAATCTAAATTGAAGGCAGAACTGTGTCAGAGACAGAGTGTAGAATGATCTACATACTCTGCTCTTGTGCCGTTCTGCCTCTTTTGGTTAATTTTTAGTCTGCATTTTTCATTAACCATTCTGTTCTACGCATATCGGGTAGGTGTTTTACTTTGAAATGCTCAAACGTGGCATTGAACCCTTGTCCGTCGGGGCACGCTCCCATGAATCCGACCATTACGGGGACGTGATCCTGTAGCCATGCATTGCGCATCATCACATACGTTTTATCGTCGAAAGAATAAAAAACCTCAACTGCGTCCAAACGTCTTATGGCTTTAATCCAAACGTATGGCACTGGTTTTTCAAGTGTAATAACACTCCAGTCGGAGGTTTTATGAGTAACGACCGTGCTTAAATTGTATTTACCATCTACAAATTCAACACCTGCTTTGATATAGTTTTCGTGGTCGGTGCGAAGCATTAATCCTGCTTGGTCAAAACGAACTTTATAATCACCCGATATCTTTACCTTTACTTCAAATTCGCCCCCATACGTGGCATAGTAAAAAGGTGCATCGTCTACTGTAAATCCATAATGAGAAATACGCCAATAGTCACTTTGCGGAGTGACGAACATAGAGACGGTATTATTCTTTATCGTCCATTGTTGTGGTTCGTTAAACCATTGCATTTTTTCCAATGACTGTGCAAAGACACTGGGTGCAATTGCAATGATAAATAAATTTAGTAATACTTTTTTCATTTAATACATTTTTATTAGTTAGCAGAAAAAAAAGATGTTATTTGAACAGAAAACATCATTTCCTATATTCAAATAACCATTGATATTATACCTTTGCAAAGGTAATACATTGCTGTATGATGTGCAATGGTAAATAATAACCATAGAAGATGAAGGAATTAGCAGAATTAGAGAGTCGATTGCTCGAACAGGATTTTATTCCACAACAAAAAAACTGTGTTTTAGAGCAGTACAAACAGACCGCAGCGATGTATGCTCAAATAGAAAATTCAATAGCTGTTTTGAGCGACCTGAAAGACAGAAAAAGTTATATATACAATGGAGCGCTTGGCGAAGTACTCGATTTATACCCCAAGAACGCCGCCAAAGAAATTAATTCCATTTGGGAAGAGGATATCTATAACCGTATCCATCCGGACGATATAGTAGCACGGCACGCTTTTGAATTGAAGTTCTTTCATTTGCTCAAAAAGACACCCATTCGGCAACGTATCCATTTTCGTACGCATAGTTTCCTACGTATGGCAAACTCGAAGGGCGAGTATCTATCGGTTTTACATCGCACTTTTTACTTGTGCAACCAAAGTAATGGTACTTTGTGGCTCGCATTGTGTTTGTATAACTTTGCACCTACTAGCGAACCCATACTTTCTTTCGAAGGAATAATACAAAACTCACTAACCGGTGAGCTGCTAAAAGAGTCGAACGATACTGTTCCGGAAATTATTTCGTATCGCGAAAAGGAGGTGTTAAACTTGATAGAACAAGGCATGCCGAGTAAGCAAATTGCGATAAAATTAGCTATAAGTAAAAATACGGTCGACCGTCATAGGCAGAATATTATGGAAAAACTACGAGTCGGAAATTCGATGGAGGCAATCAAAGTGGCCCACGAACTGAATATCATATAACTCCTCAAATTCATAAGCTACGCTCACGGTAAAAAAGTAGATAATTTAGTGAAAAGGTAACAATTTTCACTAAAAACAGACGCGGTCGCTTAAAATAATCAAAAAACACAAAAAGTTCTTACGAATTCTCATTAAATAGCCGAAAAGCATTACTTTTGTTTTACTTATACGTATTAAAATAGAACCGATGATAAAAAAAATACTAACAGCACTCTTGTTGTTTCCTACGTTGGTATGTGCTCAGATAAACACAGACAGGGTAATGATGATTGCTCGCAATGCCCTTTATTTTGAGGACTACGTTTTGTCTATTCAGTACTTTAATCAAGTAATCAATGCGAAGCCTTATTTGTATGAACCTTACTTCTTTCGGGGATTGGCAAAGATCAACCTGGACGATTTTCAAGGAGCCGAAGCCGATTGTGATGCTGCCATCGAGCGTAACCCCTTTGTAGTAGGCGCTTATCAGATACGTGGCTTGGCACGTATTCGCCAGAATAAATACGCCGAGGCTATCAGCGATTATAAAAAGGCGCTACACTACGATCCCGAAAATGTAACCCTTTGGCACAACCTGACGCTGTGTCATATTCAAGAAAAAGATTATAAGTCGGCTGAAGAAGATTTAGGTCATCTGCTGGCTGTTTCTCCCCGCTATACACGTGCCTACTTGATGCGTGGCGAGGTGGCGTTGAACCAAAAAGATACGGTGAGGGCATTGAATGACTTCAATACGGCTATTTCGATGGATAAATACGACCCCGACGCCTGGTCTTCGCGTGCCATTGTTTATTTGCAGCAAGCCAAGTATGCCGATGCCGAAGCGGACTTGAACCAGGCCATTCGTTTGAGTGCCCGAAATGCGGGAAACTATATCAACCGCGCTTTGGCTCGTTTTCATCAAACAAACTTGAGAGGGGCGATGAACGATTATGATCTTGCACTCGATATCGATCCCAATAACTTTATCGGGCACTACAACCGTGGTTTGTTACGTGCGCAAGTGGGCGATGATAACCGAGCCATCGAGGACTTCGACTTTGTGCTCAATATAGAGCCCGATAACATGATGGCTACCTTCAATCGTGGCTTGTTGCGTGCTCAAACAGGTGATTATCGCGGAGCTATCAAGGATTATACCACCGTGATCGATCAATATCCCAACTTTTTGGCGGGTTATTATAGCCGTGCTGAGGCTCGGCGCAAAATGGGCGATCGAAAAGGAGCCGAGATGGACGAGTTTAAGGTCATGAAAGCTCAATTGGACAAACGCAACAATGTGGGGGTGAATGATAAAGCGGTAGCCGAGAACAAGGATGGCGACAAGAACGACGGTGATGCAAAGGATGGCAACAAAACCCGTAAGAAGTCGGATAAGGATATGAACAACTATCGGAAAATTGTGATTGCCGATGATACGGAAGCAGAACAGAAGTACAAGAGCGATTATCGCGGACGTGTGCAGGATCGGAATGTCAATATCAAGATGGAACCGATGTTTGCGTTGACCTATTACGAGAAGGTGAGCGAGGTGAAGCGATCGGTGAATTATCATAAATTCATCGACGCATTGAACCGAAGCAACGAGCTTCCCAAGCGTTTGTACATTAGTAATATCGAGTCGCCGCTAACCGAGGAGCAAGTGAAGTTTCACTTTGCGTTGATCGATGCGCATACGTCGGCTATCGTGGCCGATGGAAAAGATGCGCGTAAGCGTTTCTCGCGTGCTCTTGATTTCTATCTCGTGCAGGATTTTGCCAGCTCTATCGACGATTTGACACAAGCTATTTTGCTCGACGATACCTTCTTCCCCGCCTACTTCATGCGTTCGCTGGTGCGCTACAAACAGTTGGAATATCAAAGAGCTGAAGCTGGTGCAACCGACTCGTCGCCATTGAGCAACTCTACCGCTGCTAAGCCCGAAGTGGGTGCTGTTGACTATGAGGTGGTTCGGAAAGATTTGGATAAGGTAATTGAACTGGCTCCCGATTTTGTATATGCTTATTACAATCGCGCCAACATAGCGGCTATGCTGAAAGATTATCGTGCGGCTATTGTCGATTATGACAAAGCAATTCAATTGAATCCGGAGTTCGCAGATGCCTATTATAACCGTGGCTTGACTCACATCTTCCTAGGAAATAACCGACTGGGTGTAGCCGATTTGAGCAAAGCAGGCGAATTAGGTATTGTTTCGGCATACAACATCATTAAGCGTTTTACCGAGCAACCGGAATAACATTTATTTGATAAAAATCTGAAAAGTCAAAAGAAAACCTTATTTTTGCGAGCTAATAATAGAAATATAACATCACACTTATGATAAAGATAACATTTCCCGATGGCTCTGTTCGTGAGTATAACGAAGGAGTGAACGGTCTGCAAATTGCAGAAAGCATCAGTTCGCGTTTGGCACAAGACGTTTTGGCTTGTGGGGTAAACGGCGAAATTTATGATTTAGGACGTCCCATCAACGAGGATGCCGCTGTGGTTCTCTATAAATGGGACGATGAGCAAGGTAAGCACGCCTTCTGGCATACCAGTGCCCACTTGCTCGCCGAGGCTTTGCAGGAGCTATACCCGGGCATTCAGTTTGGTATAGGACCCGCTATCGAAAACGGTTTCTACTATGATGTAGATCCGGGCGAAGCGGTAATCAAGGAAGGCGACCTGGCAACGATCGAAGCCAAAATGGCCGAGCTGGTAGCCAGAAAAGAGGCTGTAGTAAGAGCCGATATTGCCAAAACCGATGCGCTGAAAATGTTTGGCGAACGTGGCGAAACATACAAATGCGAATTGATCTCCGAGCTCGAAGACGGTCGTATCACTACCTATACGCAAGGTGCATTCACCGACTTGTGTCGCGGACCGCACTTGATGACTACCTCGCCGATTAAGGCTATTAAGCTGACCTCGGTGGCCGGAGCTTACTGGCGTGGACACGAAGACCGTAAGATGCTTACCCGTATCTACGGTATCACCTTCCCGAAAAAGAAGATGCTCGATGAATACCTGGTGTTGATGGAGGAAGCTAAAAAACGCGACCACCGCAAAATCGGTAAAGAGATGGAGTTGTTCATGTTCTCCGAAATGGTTGGAAAAGGATTGCCGATGTGGCTTCCCAAAGGAACCGCGCTACGTTTGCGTTTGGAAGACTTCCTTAAGAAAATTCAACGACGTTTTGGATACCAGCAGGTCATGACTCCGCATATCGGTAACAAGCAACTGTATATCACTTCGGGTCATTATGCCAAATATGGCAAGGACTCTTTCCAACCGATACATACGCCCGAAGAGGACGAAGAGTATCTGTTGAAACCGATGAACTGCCCTCACCACTGTGAGATTTACAAATGGCAACCTCGCTCGTACAAAGACCTTCCTTTGCGTTTGGCAGAGTTCGGTACTGTATACCGCTACGAGCAAAGTGGTGAGTTGCACGGATTGACTCGTGTGCGCAGTTTTACACAAGATGATGCACACATCTTCTGTCGTCCCGATCAGGTGAAAGATGAATTCCTTCACGTAATGGATATTATCTTTATTATTTTCAAAGCACTTGACTTTGAGAATTTTGAAGCTCAAATCTCTTTACGCGATCCCAACAACCGTGAGAAGTATATCGGTAGCGATGAAAACTGGGAAAGAGCCGAACAGGCCATCATCGAGGCTTGTGCCGAAAAGGGCTTAAAGGCTAAGATCGAATTGGGCGAAGCTGCCTTCTATGGTCCTAAGCTTGACTTTATGGTACGCGATGCCATTGGTCGTAAGTGGCAGTTGGGAACGATTCAGGTTGACTATAACCTGCCCGAGCGTTTCCAATTAGAGTATACCGGTAGCGATAACATGAAGCACCGTCCTGTGATGATTCACCGTGCACCGTTTGGTTCTATGGAGCGTTTCGTTGCTGTGCTTATCGAGCATACCGGTGGTAAATTCCCCTTGTGGCTTACTCCCGATCAGGTAGCTATTCTTCCCATCAGCGAGAAGTTTAATGACTACGCACAGCAAGTAAGAACTTATCTGGATACGCAAGATATCCGTGCCATTGTAGACGATCGTAACGAAAAGATTGGCCGTAAAATACGTGATAATGAGATGAAACGTATTCCTTATATGCTTATCGTAGGTGAGAAAGAAGCCGAAAATGGTGAAGTTTCAGTTCGTAGACAAGGCGAAGGAGACAAGGGAACAATGAAATTTGAAGATTTTGGTAAAATTTTGAACGAAGAAGTTCAGAATATGATAAATAAATGGTAACTTTGCGCGCAATTGTAGAAGCACGGTGTCAAGATGACGCTCTAAAGTACGCTGATACATTAATAAATAAATTAATTTGGTAGTAAATAAAAAACAAACTGGTAATCGTTATTTAATGAAGAATGACAGCTTAAAAGGGCAATACCGGATCAATGAACAGATTCGTGCCAAGGAAGTACGTATTGTGGGTGAGGAATCAGAACCTCAGATTTTTACGATCGCGCAAGCTTTGAAAATGGCTTCAGATCAGGAACTGGATCTTGTCGAGATTTCTCCCAATGCACAACCCCCTGTTTGTCGTATTATTGACTACTCTAAATTCCTTTATCAGCAGAAGAAGCGTCAGAAAGAGCAAAAGGCGAAACAGGTAAAAGTAAACGTGAAAGAAATTCGTTTCGGTCCGCAAACAGACGACCATGATTACAACTTTAAGTTGAAGCATGCCATCGGTTTCTTGGAAGACGGAGATAAAGTGAAGGCTTACGTTTTCTTCAAAGGACGTTCAATCCTTTTCAAAGAGCAAGGAGAAGTTCTTTTGTTGCGCTTTGCCAATGACCTCGAAGATTATGCGAAAGTAGATCAGTTGCCGGTACTCGAAGGCAAGCGTATGATTATCTTCCTTTCTCCGAAGAAGAAAGAAGCTAGTGCACCGAAGAAACCCGCTGCACCTAAAGTAGTAGCTCCCAAAGCCGAAGCAAAACCTGCCGAAGCGGTTGAAGCAAAGGAAGCCAAAGCAGAATAAAGAAAAATGCGTAACGCGCAGGTATAGTGCGTTGCCATCTATTTAATAATTTAAAAACAAGTAAGATGCCAAAGATGAAGACTAACTCCGGTGCAAAAAAAAGGTTTACCCTTACCGGAACAGGTAAAATCAAAAGAAAGCACGCTTTTCACAGTCACATTTTGACTAAGAAATCAACCAAGAGAAAAAGAAACCTGTGCTACTCTACAACTGTTGATGCAACAAATGTGAGCCAGGTGAAGGAACTCTTGTGCATGAAGTAACCAGAGAAGCGTACAACGTATTATTAAAGTATTAACCGGATGTATAGCTTTAAGTTCGCTACATGAAGCAGCGGCGCTAACATTCAAAAAAGAGTAAAACTATGCCAAGATCAGTAAATCATGTTGCTTCGAAAGCAAGAAGAAAGAAAATTTTGAAATTGACCAGAGGTTACTTTGGTGCAAGAAAAAATGTATGGACCGTAGCTAAAAACACTTGGGAGAAGGGTTTGACGTACGCGTTCCGTGACCGTAGAAACAAGAAAAGAAATTTCCGCGCGCTTTGGATACAACGTATCAACGCTGCTGCACGTCTTGAAGGAATGTCATATTCTAAATTGATGGGTGGCTTGCACAAAGCTGGTATCGAAATAAACCGTAAGGTTTTGGCCGATTTAGCAATGAACCACCCAGAGGCTTTCAAAGCTGTGGTTGCTAAAGCAAAGGCTGCCTAAGTTTCAATCGTTTACGATTTGTGAAGTGCCGGATACATCCATGTATCCGGCACTTTTTTATGTATAAACAGGTGCTATGAGATGTGAAAAAAGCAATTTGCCGTAAACAAAGTCCTTTAATCTCTTGTTTAATTGGCGTAGAAAGATTACATTTGTAGTACGAAAAATATAAGCCGTATCGACTTGATCGGGAAACTCTTCAAATTAATCTGATGCACCGAGAAAGTTTCGTTTCTTAATGGCGGGCCACATCCTTCGGGACAGCTTTAAGCCGGTGGATTACAAAAAGAGCGAACACTCAAATCTTGTTCTATCAGAGTTTCATCACATCGTCGGTACGGCTTTCTTTTATATTCTCCCCCTATGATATTCTACTTTTCAGGTACAGGAAACTCAAAGTGGGTTGCACAGCAACTTGCCGACGTACAACAAGAAAGACTCGTATTTATACCCGATGCTTTACGAAGCGCAACAACCGAATTCTCTCTGCAAGAAGAGGAGAAGGTGGGTTTCGTTTTTCCGATCTATTCATGGGGGCCTCCGCCTATCGTGCTGGAGTTTATTCATCAACTGGTGCTGCATGGCGCCGAAGCGCACTACCTTTTCTTTGTTTGCTCTTGTGGCGATGATACGGGGTTGACCGAAAGCGTCATGCGCAAAGCATTTGCAGCGCGTGGGTGGGAGTGTAGTGCCGGATTCTCGGTAGCTATGCCCAACAACTATGTGCTGCTGCCGGGTTTCGATGTCGACAGCAAAGAGGTGGAGCAACAGAAGCTCTTGCATGCACAACCGACTCTGGACGAAATAAATCGGTTGATCGAAGAGCGGCAGCCACTCTTTCGGTGTCACGAAGGGAGCATGCCTTTCCTTAAAACAAGGTTAATCTATCCGCTTTTCGTCCGTTACGGCATATCGGCCAAGAAGTTTTGGACAACAGATGCGTGTGTAGCTTGCGGACGCTGTGAAAAGGTATGCCCGATGCAGAATGTAACGATGGATCACCAAAAGCCCGTCTGGGGCGAGCATTGCACCTCCTGTCTGGCTTGTTACCATGTGTGTCCGAAGCGAGCCGTGCAATACGGCAAACAGACCAAGGGGAAGGGACAGTACTTTAACCCTCAGGCTCTGAAATAAGAAATGGCGAATAACTCACACCTGCCGGGTGGTTATTCGCCATTTATCATGCTTGTCGACTCTTACTTAATAACAATCTCGCAGTGCGACAGGTCTTCTATAATGGCAAGGCTCTCTACTCTGATGCCTTTTTCTTCGATCTTTTTGCGGCCGTGCTGGAACTCTTTCTCGATGATGAATCCCATACCTACCAGCGAAGCACCGGCTTGATTAATCAGGTCGATAACCCCCAAGGCTGCATTGCCATAGGCAAGGAAGTCGTCGACGAAGAGCACTTTATCATTGGGCGTGAGGAAATCGGAACTGATCACGACATCGTAATCGCGGTCTTTGGTAAACGAATGAACCGTTGTGCTCAAAACGTTCTGAATCGTTTTGGGGGATTTTTTCTTCGCAAATACAACGGGTAGGTCTAACAGATACCCGGTCATGATAGCAGGGGCAATACCGCTGGCTTCGATCGTCATGATCTTGTTTACTCCGGTTGATGCAAATCGGCGTACAAATTCTACACCGATTGATTTCATTAACGTTGGGTCCATCTGATGGTTGATAAAGCTATCTACTTTCAAAATACCACCTTCAAAACACCTGCCATCTTGCAGGATTCTCTTTTTTAATAACTGCATATTTAGGTTTTATTTATTATCGCGCAAATCGTTCACCCGTACGGCTTTGCCCTCGCTTTGAGGAAGACTGCCTTTTTTGACAAGTTTCAGTTTGGGGGTGACCAGAATTTCATCCTTTAACTGATGAGTGATGGATTTGCGGATACGTTCCAGTTCGATATAGTTGTCGGTAGAGAGATCGCTCAACTCTACTTCTACAATCATTTCGTCTTGATTGTTAATGGTTTCAAGTGTAATCAGATAATTGCTACCCAGTTGGGGGAATTGCACCAATATCTTTTCAACTTGCATGGGGAATATATTGACACCTTTGATGATAAACATATCGTCGCTGCGGCCTTTAATTCGATCGATACGCAGGTGCGTGCGTCCACAAGGGCATTGACCGGGAAGGATGCGGGTGAGGTCGCGCGTGCGATACCGGATAAGCGGCATCATCTCTCTGTCGAGCGTTGTCAGCACCAGTTCGCCAATCTCACCTTCGGGCATAGGATCTCCGGTTTCGGGGTCGATGATTTCGACCAGAAAGCAGTCTTCCCAGAAGTGCATACCGTTTTGTTCGGTACACTCGAAGGCCACACCGGGGCCATTCATTTCAGTCATTCCAAAACTGTTGTATGCTTTTACGCCGAGCATCTTCTCGATCTTTCGGCGTTGCTCATCGGTGTGAGGCTCAGCACCGATAACCAAGGTTTTCAAGCTAGTGCTAGCAGGGTCGATGCCTTCTTCTTGGAAGACTTCTGCCAAACGGATAGCGTAGCTGGGAATGGCGTGCAGGGCGGTTGACTGAAAGTCGGTAATGAACTTAATCTGTCGCTTACTGTTGCCCGCTGCCGCAGGTACGGTTAGTGCTCCCAAGCGCTCAGCACCATACTGGAAACCTAGTCCGCCTGTAAACATGCCATAGCCCGAACTGTTTTGAAAGACATCGGTTTTGCGGATACCTACCATATACAAGCACCGGGCCACAAGGTTGGCCCAAGAGTCAAGATCGTGTTGTGAGTGTACAATAACAGTGGGGTTTCCAGTGGTTCCGCTCGATGAGTGAATACGCACACCATCTGCTTTCATATCGCCTGCCACCAATCCGAAAGGGTAGTGTGCCCGCATGTCTGCTTTGGTAGTAAAGGGGAGTTGACGGATGTCGTCGATTGACTGAATGGTGTTTTCTGTAATGTGCTGTTTGGTAAAAACTTCTTTGTAAAAGGGGGCGTGGGCGGCCATCGCTACTGTTTTCCGGAGTCGTTGGAGTTGCAGTTGTTGCAACTCCTCGCGACTCATGATTTCTATCTCTTCTTCCCAGTATGATTGTGTACTCATTGTCCCTTCGTTAAGTTCTCAGCAATCTCTTTGCCTGCGGCAAGTGCTTTCAGGTTCATTTCTACGATGGCTTCTCCTTTGCGTTCGAATATCTCGCGAATACTATCCTGAATTTTTTCGTAATCGATACCCAAGAAAGGAATGGTAGCTCCGAGTAGTACCATGTTGGCCACGCGGACAGAACCTACCTCCTTGGCGATACTGTCGACATTGAACATTACCTTGTGGGGCAGCTTGTCGATTTCGGCTTTGATGGCTGCCTCGTCGGGATAGTTAGGGATGTTGATAAATGGAGTTTCGTTGGTCACCAACCAGCCTTCGGGAGAAAGATAGGGCAGATAGCGCAGGCCTTCCATCGGTTCGAGAGAGATAATCAGGCCGCACTTACCTTTGGGGATAAGGTCCGAGGCGATGGGTTGATCGCTGATGCGTAGGTTCGATTGTACATCGCCACCGCGCTGGCTCATTCCGTGTACTTCGGCTTGTTTCATATACAGGCCGTTTTTCAGGGCTGCTTTACCGATTACTGTGGCGATAGAGAGGATACCTTGTCCACCAACGCCCGATAGGATAATATCTTTCTTCATGGCTTATTTACTTCTTTTTTTACGTGATAATGTCTGGATACACTCTCTGCGAGGGATGATGACTGATACACCGTTGTAGTCTATCTCTTCACGTATCATCTGCTTCATCTCTTCGTAGTTTTTCTTGAGAGGAGTGACTACGCGCAAGTGCGCCGGATCAACACCCAGGCCTAGGCAGATAGCTTCGATGCGTCCTGTTCCGGCCGAATCTTGTCCGCCGGTCATGGCTGTTGTTTCATTGTCGGAAATGACGATCACCACGTTTGAGTTTTCGTTCACGCAATCGAGCAGTCCCGTCATACCCGAGTGGGTGAAGGTAGAGTCGCCGATCACGGCTACCGACGGATGCAGTCCGGCATCGGCCGCACCTTTGGCCATGGTGATCGATGCACCCATGTCTACGCACGAGTTGATGGCATTGAACGGAGCGTTCGATCCCAATGTATAACAACCGATATCGCTGAATACCTTATGAACCGGGTACTCTTGGCGCAACACTTCCGAAAGGGTGATATACATATCACGGTGTCCACATCCTTCGCATAGGGCGGGTGGACGCATCTCGACAAGCGAAGGGGTTTCGAAGAGCGACTTATTTTCTTTGCCCACAGCGCGGGCTACTGAGTCGGGAGTCAGTTCGCCGTCTTGCGACAATGTGCCGTCGAGACGCCCTTTTACCTTCAGTCCGATGCCAAGGTATCCCTTGAGCTGTTTCTCTACGAAAGGCTGTCCGTCTTCGAGAATGAGAATCTCGTCGCAAGCCTCTACCAACTGCATGATTTGCTTTTTGGGAAGGGGATACTGCCCGATCTTCAATACCGGATATTCGCATCCTTCGGGATAGTTCTCCATCAAGTAGTTGTAGCCGATGCCACAGGCAATGATGCCCAGCTTCTTGTTCGGCCCGTCGGTATAGCTATTGTAAGGTGAGTTTTCGGATGCTCGGATAAATTCGTCCTGCCGTGCCAGTAGTGCCTTGTAGCGTTTGCGCGCATTGCCGGGCAATAAGATGAACTGGCGTGGGTCTTCGCTGAAAGCCATTTCGTTTTGTGGCTTTTGTGCGTTGCGCTCTACGCCCGAGCGCGAGTGCGCCAAGCGTGTAACCATACGCATGAGCAGGGGCTCTCCGGTTTGTTCGGAAAACTCAAAACCGTTGTACACCATATCGTAAGCCTCTTGTTGGTTACTGGGCTCGTACATCGGTATGAGCGAGAAGTCGCCATAGAAGCGGCTGTCTTGTTCGTTTTGCGACGAGTGCATACTGGGGTCGTCGGCAGCAATGACAATGAGTCCGCCCTTTACTCCGGTGATGGCCGAGTTGATGAAGCAGTCGGCAGCCACGTTCATGCCCACATGTTTCATGCATACCAAGGCACGCTTTCCGGCAAACGACATGCCCAGTGCCGTTTCCATAGCTGTTTTCTCGTTCGACGACCATCGGCTGTGAATATTCCTCTCGCTCGTGATCGGAGCCATTTGAATGTACTCGGTAATCTCAGTAGAAGGAGTGCCGGGATAGGCATAAACGCCCGATAATCCGGCATCTAGTGCAGCTTGTGCAATGGCTTCATCGCCAAGTAATAGTTGCTTACTCATATCTTTATTTTAAATTTAATGTTAATCGAAGTTTGTTCTTTTTATCTGGCAAAGATACATTTTTGCCGTCATTTTATAATGAATTTAGTTGAAAATCTTCCTTTCGTTCAGCGCCTTCCAATATCTTTTTGCGTTGACCATGTGCTCGTTGTAGTTGGCTGAAAAGTTGTGCGTGCCCGAAAAATCCTCTTTTGCGCACATGTATATATAATTGTGCTTCACGTGATTAAGTACGCTGTCGATGCCTTTGGGTGAAGGGATGCGGATAGGGCCGGGAGGTAGTCCGGCATGTATGTACGTATTGTAAGGAGAATTGGTACGTAGGTGCTCGTTAGAGATGCGGCGCAACGAAAAATCTTGCAAAGCGAACTTAATTGTGGGGTCTGCTTGCAAGGGCATGCCGGCTTGTAGGCGGTTGATGTATAGCCCGGCTACCATTGGCTTTTCGGCATTGTTGTTGGTTTCCTCCTCAACAATCGAAGCCAAGGTGACTACCTCTTCGGGAGTCATGTTCATCTGTTTCGCCTTGGTTAGCCGCTCGTCGTTCCAGAACTTGCGGTGTTCCTTTTGCATGCGCGTAAAGAAATCTTCTACACTCATGTCCCAGTACACCTGATAGGTTTCGGGGATGAAAAGGCAGGCCATTGTTTCGGGTTTATAACCCAGTTTCGCCTGAAAGGTGGTGTCGAGCAGTTGCCGGGCTACTTCGGCTGAGTCAATCATCAGTTGCTTGCCGATACTGCGAGCCAATCGGTCGAGAGTCCGTACACTGCCGATGGTGAGATTGATGGGGTCTTGATGGCCTCTGGATAAGCGGCTGTACACGCGATAGACATTATCTCCCGGTTGAATGACGTAGCGTCCGGTGTGTACGTTCTGGTCGAAGTTGCGCAACTTTGCCATCAGCAAAAATCCGTTGAAGTTGGCGGGACGACCGATGGTTTTCAGCTTCGTATAAACCGAATCGGGCGTGTCGTCGCGGTCGATGTATATCGATACTTTCTCGTTGGGGCGGAACTGCGGGTATAAGAAATAATAATAAGCTATACCTATGATTACAATGCCCGTCAGGATGACTATTCCGATGGCAATAAGCCCTGTCTGTTTCCTTTTTTTGTTCATGGAAATGATGAATTTTGAAAATTGCTCCAAAGATAGGAAGAAATCAAATACAACACCTCTTCGGTTTGCAATAGTTTGTGTAAAGTCTCGTCATTTTTTACTTCCTAATAGATATAGATGTGTTTGTGCTGGTGTATGTTTCCTTTTGTTCGTTTGCAAGGAAACGAAAAAGACACTGCAAGCAATCTTTCGTGTGTTTACAACAGAACAAACAGTATACTGAGCGTTGTGGAGTAAATTTATTCAATTCCCCATTTATTTGGTTGAAATGACCCCTCTAACTGTTCCTCAAGTTCATCGGGCAAGGGAGCGAAGAAGTCCATACCCGTCAGCTTTTCAACGCTGTCTACCGTAACGGCATAGCTCTTTAGTGGTGATACCGAGCGAGCATTGTCAAAGAGAAACCCAATAGCTTTGGGTGACGCCCCGTAGAGCGAAAGAATGACTTTGAAGAATTGCCTCGGCACAACGACTCGATTGCTGCCTATCGTTCGTGGAAACTTGTCGACAACAGGGCCACAGATAATGATAATGGCACTGTCGGCAATGACCCAGTCGCGTGTTTTCTCTTCTAAGTCTTTCCATTTGCGGCGATTCAGTTCTGGGTGTTGCGGACATACGTTGCTAAAATAAAATGACTCTTTCATCACCTTGCTATTCCACTTCATATCGGCCGCAGGAGCCATGTGCCCTTTATCGTAGCCCGAGCGTGCATAATCGCTGTTGGTAGGCATGCCGCCTTCGGCTAGCGGATCGCTAGTGAAGCGGTCGCTGCGTTTCTCTTTCCCCTTCGTCTCCTCCCGGGTGAGTTCATAGGCTACCCAGTTGGGTATACGCCATTCTTTATTATATGAAACGGTGTAACCTGTGTGTTGAATAACCTGCTGTTGCCTGTCGGTCAGTCCCCTCGGGAGTTCGAGATTGTCGTACTTCTCTATGGGCATTGCCGTGTTGACCACCGTTTGCTGGCTGTAAAGGTGTAGCCCATAGCATACCGGTATTAATACTAGTATCGCCAGCAAGTATCCTATTTTAAATGTCGATTTTGATTTCCTTCTTTTTTTTGCTTTCATGCGGCTGTTTGTTTGCGGTATGAGTTGAAAAGTACAACAAAGAACGCAAAATGATTTGTTGGCTCCAATAGTTTGTACTGCTTTTTGCGTTTCTTTAACCCCGTTGTACGCTTGTTTCTGTGTGTATTTACTCAATCTGTTTATTGCTTCCGATCAAATCTTAAGCGATTTTATGTTTATAATGTTGATTTATAGAATGTTTGTTTTGGGTTTTGGCATATCCTTTGTCTGATTATTGGTATAAGAGTTTAATAAAAATAGTAAAGATAAACACTTACAATTGTGAGAAAGGTAATAGTAGTAGCAATGATTAATCAAAGAAGCCTTTGCGATAAATAGGGTAGGTTATCACCCGCAGATTTTTAGATCGCACAGATTCTTATTATTTCAGATTATTAATAATCAAAATCATATAATTCACGCAATTTGTTAATCTGTGGTTGAAATGACTGAGCAAGGAGTTATTATTCACTCTCTTTTTTCTACGACTTGTATTCATCGGTTGTTGAAACGATTGCCCTTGTCATCTTTGGAGCTTACATCACTTCTCGCTCTTCATCTCTTGTTTTTATTAATAAAAAATAAGCTATTTGCTTGTTTGATTGTATTTTAAAGTAGTATATTTGAATGAAAATTCAGAAACACAGCCATATGAACCATGATTATTTAGCTACTTCGCAAGATGAATCGAAGCATGTTCCGATATCAAATGCCGGACTTGCTCTGTTATCCCCGTGGTTTCCGCACCTTTTCTACACGCTTGGGTGGTTAAATGATGAAAGAACGAATTTTAAAGATGCTGACTCATGTGTACGTGCCGTTTTTGCTCTTCAGTATCTTGTTGGTTCGGATCAGAGTGAATTTTCTAAAGAAGAGCTGGTTTTTAACTGCATTCTTGTAGGGTGTCCTTTCACTGTTTCGCTTCCCGGTGAATTGGAGTGTAGTAAAGCGGAGAAAGAGGTGCTTGATGCTCTTTTGCAAGAGATAAAAGCTGCATGGCCTAAAATGAGAAATACTTCAATAGAGGAGTTTCAGAGTTCTTTTATCGAGCGTAGTGGTTATCTGGAACAAAAGGAAGAGGAATTGTTGCTAACGGTTGGTCAACGATCTTACGATTTATTTCTTAACTCTCTTCCATGGACATTCGGTTTGATTCGTTTTCCTTGGTTGGAAACTACGATCGTTGTTAATTGGAGGTCAGGCAATCGTCCAAATTGGTAAATAAATTTATGAAAGTAATATAAACCCTTCAAACAAACGACACACATGAAACAGTTTTTTTTAATGCTAGTGTTTTTTGGAATCCTTTCGGTTTCCTGTAGCAGAACAACTTCTCTTACCGTTCGCGGAAAATTGTCTATAGGCCACGAAGTATCTTCGTTTATCCCTTGTGGAGATACAACAGATTATTGGGTCGATGACCAGACGGGCGAGTTGGATAGCCTATACAAAACCGTTGTTGGCGAAAATTCCGAACCCTATGCTCCTGTATATGTGGAGTTGAAAGTAAATAAAGTAGATCGTCCTACGGAAGGGTTTGCTGCCGAGTACGATGGAATGTATGAGGTCGTTGAGATAATCAAAATAGAACCGATTGAGGAAAATTCTAATTGTAAATGAGTCTTTTAAATTGAGGTGTGGTGTGTGAAATAGTTCTGCTTTTTTACAATCAATATCTTCGAGTTTAGGTACTTTTTGTGTTATTAAATATTCCTTTAAATTAGCAATAAGAGAGGTATAAAGTATCTTTGTTATATAATTCAAAATACCATGGAGTTAAAGAAAACTGCTACAGTCCTTATGGCCGATGGATCAACAAGGAAAATTAGTGATATCCACATCGGTGATAGGATTTTAAATCCTAATGGAAATATGCTTGTTGTCGAGAATGTTTTTTGTGGAACAGAGACTGCTCTCGTTTCCATAATGACTATTAGCAAAGAAGAATTATGTATGTCAATGAGTTCTTTTGTCGAAACAGATAGAGGCATAATTAGTGCACGAGACATACAGCTTTCCGATTCGATAAAGACCATAAACGGCTTTGTTAAACTCGAAGAAATAAAAGTTATTTCTAATGAAGATCCTGTGTATCTTTTGCTTCTAAACGTTCCCTTATCCCGATATATTGTAAATGGTTCGTTCATTGTTGGGGATATGAGTTGGATGATGTATCAGAAGCGATAGTTCTAGTTGTACCGAATCATAATGACAAAGGCATTGAGAAAGACACTTATTACAGCATTTTGAGGCAAGCGGGCAAAAGTGGCTTAGTTAAAAAATAGGAAGTAAATATGAAAACAGTAGACGTAATCGTTGAACAGGCTGGTAAGAATCTGAGTGCTTACATTGAAGGTGCATCTATCATTACAGTTGGTAATGATATGAATGAGTTGGAGGATAATATGAAGGAAGCAATCGAATTATACTTGGATGATAACACTAATCCTTGCGAAGTATTATCCGGGGAGTTTGAGCTGAAGTTTAAGATTGATGCTGCAACCTTTATCAACTATTACAGCAATATCTTTACTAAAGCTGCATTGAGTCGGATTACAGGAATTAATGAACGCCAATTATGGCATTATGCTGCCGGTGTACATAAACCCCGTAAACAGCAGTTGGAGAAGATTCAGAAAGGGATTCAATCTTTGACCAAGGAGTTGTCAGCAATAAATTTGCTTTAAACTATAACAGAATAATTGATGTTAGAGAACTAAGAATTGGAAGCTATGTGTATCTGTTTAGGAGCATCGCCCCATGTAAAATAACAGATATTGGATATAGCGAAATCGAGAGAGATAGGTATGAAGTAGGCGGATTATCTTCCGACTCTGTACTTCGTACTTATGTTGATAATCTTAATCCTATTCCAGTTACTAACGAACTTCTTATGAAGTGCGGTTTCAGAAAGGAGAAGGATAGCTTTTATAGAGCTGATCTAGGGAACATCGTTTTAATTCAGTATGGGTATTACATTCAGTTGATGAAGTGTACAAGTGAAACTATCCGTGTAGTGAAAATAGAATTCTTGCATCAACTTCAAAATTTGTATTATAGCTTAACTGGTAGAGAACTTGAAGTAAATCTTTAAACCCTTACCTTAATCAAAGAGCATAAGCGTGGTTCCCGTTGGGTATCACGCTATTTTTATTTTAGCACAAGCGTGTGTCTATCTGTATCTTTGAACAAAAAAGGTATGGCAATACTTAAGATCTACAATGACATCGCCGATGAAGAAAGCAAGAATATGAAGCTCTGGTTTACCGGGGTAGATTCAACTTGCTTTAAAGACATCGACGAATTCCTTTCTTCCATTCCGGAAGATGATAAATCCATTGACATAAAAATGAACTGTCCCGGGGGTTCTGTCTCCGAAGGATGGGCTATCTACGATAAATTGCGTGATAGCGGAAAGACGATATCTGTGACCGTTGAAGGGCTATGCGCTTCGATGGCCACTGTACTGCTATTGTCCGCCCCGAAAGGTAAACGGATTGGTCTGCCTAATTCTGAGTATCTAATCCACGCACCCTACATTCCAGAGTATACCCTTGCCGATGCTTACAGAGCGGATGATCTGCGAGTCATTGCGGATAGTTTGGAAGAGGATACATCTAAGCTTCTTGACCTTTACGTAGAGAGGACCGGTGCCAAGCGTGAAGAGTTGGAGGCAATCATGGGAGAAGATAAGCGCATGAGTGTGGAAGAGGCAAAACGTCTTGGATTCATTGATAGTATAAAAGTGCCATCAACGGCAAAAGTAAATAACCATAATTTTAGAGGTATGAATAAAAAGAAAGAAGTGACAGTAAAGCAAGGCTGGTTAGACAAAGTGCTTGCTAAAGCCGGGTATGCAAAGATTGAAGATGTACCGGTTGTTGACATGGAACTATCAACTGCTGACGGTGAAACGTTAACGGTTGAACGTGAAGAGGGAGAACCGCAGGTTGGCGATGTTGCAAGTCCTGATGGTGAGTTTGTAATGCCCGATGGATCTACTATCATTGTTGCAGAGGGTGTGATTACAGAGATCAAGCCGGCGGAAGAAGAAACGGAGAGTGAAGTTTCTCAATTGCAGGCGCGCATTGATGAATTGGAAATTGAACTTGAAGCGACTAAGGCACAAGCCAAGTCTCAATCTGATATGAAGATTCTAAATGCCGTGAAAATGGCTGGTGGTGAAGCTTGGTTGGCCAAGAATTGTTCGACATATAAAGTTGCCGGACGTGCGCAGACTCAACGCCATGATGATCATGCTGAGAAAGAGACTCCGCTTCAAAAGAAGTTGAGGGAAGAGAAGGAAAAACGAGTTGCTAAAAAGTAAAGAATAGGAGGAAAGAATTTATGTTGGATTTTTCAAAATTAACTCCCGACAATCAAGCGGTCAAGGATCTGAAAGAACTGATTCAATTGACTGTCTTTTTGAGCGAGGATATGGCTCAGTTCATGACGTTCATGCCAAAGGTGACTACCGGCAAGAAGCTTGGTTTTATTGGTGAGATGGAAGATGTTGGTAAGGCTGGTGCAGGATGTGACCCGACATATCAAAAGGTTGCCATAGCAGCAGCTCAGAAAGAATGGAAGCTTGGATCATGGGAAGTTCCATTGGAAATGTGCTATTCAGAGCTAGAAAATACCATTGCACAGTATTGCTTGAAGACCGGCACTGAAATAGCTGATCTTACTTCAACGGAGTACATGGATGGGATTGTTCTTCCAAAGCTGCAAGAGGCTATGATGAAAATGCTTTGGCGTTTTACGTGGTTTGGTGACGAATCGGCTGCCAGCATTACAAGTGGTGGTCAGATCACCGATGGTCTGAATATTGAGTTGTTTAAAACCTGTGATGGTTTTTTCAAGCGTTTGTTTGCGATCTGTGCAACCAATGCCGACCAGCATACAGCTATTGCCGCGAATAGTGAAGCATCTTATGCGTTACAACGTGCTAAAATGAAAGAGATCGGTGCTGCTACGTCTGTATTTGATGCGATGCTCGAAGATGCCGATAGCCGTATTTTCCAGAAGTCTGATCATGGGATATTTGCCACCAAATCCTTGTGTGATGCTCTTTCTCGTGATATCAAAGAAAAATACAAGGTGATCATGCCTTGGACAACAATCTTTGATGGCTTGGAAGTGGGGGAATATGATGGCGTAAGAGTTATCAAATGTTCTATTTGGGATCGGTTTATTCAAGCCTATCAGAACAACCAAACGAAACTTAACCTACCGCACCGTGCGGTTTTGTGCTCTCCGAGTAATCTGTTTTATGGCTGTGAAGGTGATAACCCCATGTCTGAACTTGATATTTGGTTTGAACGCAAACCTCGCAAGAATTACATCTATTCTACCGGTAAGTTAGGTGCTCTTATCGGTGAAGATAATTTAGTTCAAGTCGCTTATTAAAGAAGGAGGGATTATATGGGTTTATGTGATTCTATTATTAAAAAATCGATATCAGTAGATTGCGCCAACCCCATCACCAAGGGGTTGGAGGCAAACGGTTTGATAATCAACCGTCAAGATGTTGATTTTGCGGCAACGGTATTTGACGGTAAGCGAAATAATATCGTCAAGACGTTGGTTTTGAAAACGGGGAAGAAAGGATTTGAAGTTCATTGCCCCGGCGCGACACCATTTACTGGAGCTAAGACTTCTTTGGAAAAAGGAACGTACAAAAGCAAGTGGACTAATGATATTCCTTTGGTTGTTCTCGATAATGGGCCTGAGGTGTGCGAAGATATTATCGAAGGGTTGGCGAACGGTGAATATGTCGTTATCCTACGCAATAAGCATAAAGGAGAAAATGGCAGTGCCGAGTATCAGGTTTATGGATATTATCAAGGGTTGCGCTCAGAAACTATCGAAAACGATAAATACTCAGAGGATACGGATGGGGGATGGGCTGTTTCGTTAAAGGAAACAGGCTCTCCTAAAGCGGCTGTATTTTTCTTTAATACTGATACGAAAACAACTGAGATTCAGTTTGCGACCTTAACGGATTCTGGTGAAGGGGAACCTGAAAATCCATTTGAATGATGTATCAGGATGCATTAACCAAAGTAAATGAATTGAAAGCCCGTATGGATTCGGGCTTTTCAGATCAAGATAAGACATCCATATCTAAATTGTACGGTAGTGTACTCAGCAAGAATGTGGTGAATACCCGTTGTAGCGATTGTTATCGCGATGCTTTAATTGAAGTATATAATTATTTAAAACGTGAGAGGAAGATGAAAGAAAAATGTGATTATTCATTGAAGAATGGAGTAGTGCTCCAATTCTTCGGTACCAGTGAAGTGTATACCAATGCCAATCTGACGAACGACGTTTCGGAAAAATACCTGAAACAGTTCCCGGCTGCCGCAGAAACTCTTTTCGCTCATACTCCGGCTGATTTGGAAGATCGCTTGGCTAAGTATGACGAAAAGCAGAAAGAGGAAACGGTAGCTCTCAACGAAAATTTAGTCCAAGAATTAGCCGAGAAACTGGCAGGCGATGTGACCAAGAAATCGTTGAAAGAAGAGTACAAAGAATACGAAATCGACGGCAAGAAGGTGACTGCACGCTTACTAGATGCTCACATCAAGGCTGCTGATGAGTTGAATCTTTCGAAGGGAGGAAAGTAAGCAATGAATGTAAAGACTGCAAAGAAACCAGAGTCGAGAATAGACACAAATTATTTGTCGAAGTTCAAGATGAGCACTTTCGGCAATGATAATCTGTATCCACAAACAATAGCTTCAATCGCTGCATCATCCGGTACAGCAACGCTATGCTTGAATCGATATGCGAAATTCATTGAAGGAAATGGTTTTAAAAATGTGGACTTTGCAGAGGTAGCTGTTAATCGATCAGGAGATACGGCGGATAGTATTCTTCATTTGCTATCACAAGATTTGGCAAAATTTGGAGGATTGGCCATACACGTAAACTATAACCTGCTTGGTGAGATTGTCGAAATTCAGCACGTACCGTTTGAAAATTGCCGACTTGAAGAAGAGGATGAGAATGGGTATGTGTCACATATTCTCATACATCCTGATTGGCGTGGGAAGAAGACAAGAAATGGGGTAATAGTTAAGGTTGATAGCAATAACGTGGATCGCATCAATGTGTTCAATCCAAGAAAAAATGTTGTTTTATCGCAGATAGATAAAGCTGGTGGATTAGAGTATTACAAAGGGCAGGTGTTGTGGGTTAGCATGGCCGGCAGTAATACTTATCCACTAGCTATCTATGATTCAGTGATAACAGAAATGAGTACGGATGAAGGTCTTTCCAACATCAAAAATCGAAATACACGTAACAGCTTTCTTGTCTCTTGTATGCTTGTGGTCAAAAAGGGATCGCCAAGAATTAACGATAATGGGGAAGAGGTTGAGACCAAATTGATTGAAGCTGATGATTTGAAGAGGTTTCAAGGAGACACAAACGGTAATAAAATAATGCTTGTCGAGCTCGAGCAAGACGAAGAAGAACCAAAGATCGTGCCCTTTACGACCGCAAATTATGATAAGGATTTTACCGTTACTGACAATAGTACTGTCGAGCGTATCTACGCTGCTTTTAGTCAAGAGTTATTTTATGCCATACGAATTGGTAAATTGGGGTTTTCCGGTCAGGTGATGCGCGATGCTTACGAGTATTATGCCGGTCAAGTAACGAATGAACAGCGATTTATTGAAAGGGCTTTTGATAAGGTATTTCGCTATTGGTATGTTCCTGTAAATCCTTCGATGAATTTTAGTATTCAACCTATTAAATATATGAATAGTGATGGAAATACATCTGATAACCAAGGGTGATGTACTCTCTTTAGCTAGACCTACCTCGGTGCACGTCGATGAATCTGATGTTGATGTGTTTATTGACGAAACGGAGCAGTTAGATATCATTCCTGCAATAGGGTGTGATCTGTTTTTGGATATTCAAGGAAACTTATCGGGTCCGAAATACGAAACGCTGTTAATGGGTGGTGTATACGTCGGTAGAGACGGTAAAAAGCACCTGTTTAAAGGGCTTAAAACGGCAATGGCTTATTATGTGTATGCTCGATTAGTGAAAAATGATGGCCGTATTCTTTCAGAAAGTGGTTTTTTATCACACAATGACGAATATGGGGAAAAGGTAGATGATAAACAGAAATATGCAAGCTATCATGATGCTTTGAATGTAGGTAAAAGGTATTTAGCAGATGTGCTCAACTACTTAAAGACTACCAATCAGACTTTTGATAAGAGAGCTAAAGTGAAAAATAACGGAACAAGAATAATTGCAATAGGTGAATGATGAGTGATACAGCTGAAGTGTTGAAGAAGCTGGCATTGCAAGTACGTAATGCTTCTTCTGCAGGGGAAAATACCGCGGAGAGGGTAGGACGGGTGCTTATGGGGTTGTTGGAGCTCCTTGATAATGACAACGAAGAGCTAAAGAAACTCTTCCTATCCAAGACCGGCCCCGATCAGACCGACTTCCTATTAAAGCTGTTGGGTGGTGCTGAAATAAGGAGTGGTTTAACCGTTGATAGCCTCATTGCCGAAGAGCTAGCCAAGTTAAAGAAGGGGTTAAACGTCACAGGTGGTGCGGATATCGACTACTTGCGTGTCCTTGAAACGATCTCTTCAAAGCTAGTTGATGCGGTGCAGGTGAATGCTACGAATGTAACCGCCACTGATAAGGTCAAAGGCGCAAAGGGTGAGTTCAATCTACTTGAAGCATTAGAAAGGATCATTGCGAAAGATGCAACCTTTTCTGGTGACCTCTCTTCATTCGATTACGTCGAAAAGCTAATCGGATGGGCTATCAACAAAAAAGGGCATATCGATGCCGGATCACTTCGTTTACGTGATTTTCTTGAAGTACCTGAGTTACGATACAATCGAGTAACCGTTGTTTCCGGTGAGCAATGGAGTGCTCCGGGTGGCGGTATTATCGCCGAGGTGGACACAGCTAATCGCATCATTACGATGAAACTTGAACCGGGAGAGCTGGCGGCTATTGCGATAGACGACATTTGCAAAGCAAAGTTCAATAACAACACAGGCTTTCAGACTGCCTACTTCCGCATCGTTGAAAAGATTGAAGAAGAAGGAAAGTATAAATACACCCTTCGCACCGGTTACGATTTCCATCCACAAAAAGCGATGCACTTTGTGGCGTATGGTAACTTTACAGACAAAGAGCGTCAAACATCGGCATATACCACACGTACCTATCAGCGTTATTTGTCCGGGGTGAATAACTGGGAGATTACCAAAGATATGGTGATGATGCAATTAGGTGATTTGTCTAATTTGAAGCTATTCGGTATCGATATGACCGGGCATAGTGCCTATTTGCGTAACATCTATGCTACCGGGTCTATTCGTGTACTTTCTGCCGATGGTGCCACCGAAGTGCCCGTTCCTGTATTTAAGGGTGATTGGGTAGTCGGAAAATACTATTATTACGACGAAGTAACCCATAATGGCAGTACATGGATTTGTATCGCTGAAAGCTTTACTACGCAAGTGCCGGGCGACAATGCTACGGACTGGCTCAAATCTATATCAAAGGGCGATACCGGTGCAACAGGTGCCACCGGAGCGGTAGGCCCAACAGGAGCAACGGGTCATACAGGATCGCAAGGTATACCGGGTACATCTCAATTCTTTCATGTACGTTATTCTACTGCTGCCAACGGTAATCCAATGATTACCACACCAAGCACTTATATTGGAACTGCCGTAACCGCTAGCGCAACCGCACCCACATCGTATACCTCATACGTTTGGGCGCAATTCAAAGGTTCACAAGGTCCTGCAGGTACAAATGGTATTGCAGGTCCTGCGGGTGCTGATGGAAGAACAAGTTACTTACACATCAAGTACTCGGACAATGGTACTACTTTTACCGCAAACAATGGTGAGACTCCGGGTGCATGGATCGGACAGTATGCGGACTTCGAGCAGGTAGATAGTACTGTATTTGGAGCGTATACTTGGACGAAGGTAAAGGGGGATACAGGAGCAACCGGTGCAGTTGGCCCAACGGGTGCCACGGGAGCAACAGGAGCCACAGGCCCTACGGGTTCACAAGGTATTCCCGGCACATCGCAGTTCCTGCACGTTCGTTACTCTGCCAATGCCAACGGTAATCCGATGGTGACCACTCCCAACACTTATATTGGTATAGCTGTCACAGGAAGTTCGACCGCACCTACTGCCTACACCTCATACACCTGGGCACAGTTCAAGGGCTCGCAAGGTCCTGCAGGTACAAATGGTATTGCAGGTCCGGCAGGCGCAAACGGACAAACATCATATTTGCATATCAAGTACTCCGATAATGGTACGACTTTCACTGCAAACAACGGTGAAATACCCGGGCAGTACATTGGTCAGTATGTCGATTTTACTCAAGCCGACAGCATGACTTTTTCGGCTTATACATGGACGAAGGTAAAGGGTGATACGGGTGCAGTTGGGCCAACGGGTCCTATCGGTCCCATCGGTGCAACAGGAACTACCGGTGCGACAGGTCAAGTTGGTCCCGTTGGACCAATCGGTCCCACAGGTGGTAAGGGCGACAAAGGCGACAAAGGTGACGCCATTGCATCCTCTTACATGAATGGAGTCATGAAGTATGCCGATCCGTTTTTTCGGACAAGTGCAAACTCCACGAACCGATATAATAATTCAGGTGGCAGCACCAGTATTTGGGAACGGTTAGTAAAGCCCGATGGCGTACCGGGTCCAAGTGGCTATTATATGAGATATCGGTATTTAGGTGGTGGTTCAACTTCACCCGGGCTCGGTGGGTTCTATTTCGGCACGCAGACTTATAGGCATTGCGAGTTTATTGCTCGTATTATAGCCAATATCCCCAAGGGGTATACCATTAATTATGCGTCCAATGCTTCAGGCGATAATCCTATTTCGGAATGGTTGACGCCCAACATCGGCACCGGCACTTATACCGAATACGTTTACCGTGTCAAATGCTCCGGTACGGGTACATTCTCTAGTGGTATGTATTTTTACTTTGTTGGATCTGACGTCGCATTTAACGTTGAAGTAGCCTATGCCACTGTATTTGACACGATGGCCAATGATCGTACTACCTACATTGATTCGAACGGAGTGTATACCGGTACACTCGTGGCGCAACAAATTACCGCTACCAATGTCGTATTTGGAACGGCTAATATAGGAGACGGTACCATCACCAATGCTAAAATTGCCAATTTAGATGCCGGTAAGATCAATACCGGGTTTCTGAATGCGGCTCGTATATCAGCCCTGTCAATCACTGCCGATAAAATCGCCGGCGGAACGATTACCGCTGATAAACTGAATGTTGCTAACGTACAGGCTGCTTTGGTCACAGCTAAAGCAATAGAATCGTTGGATATAACAACCGGTCGGTTGACGGTAAAAGATGGGGCGCGCATCGGTGGTATGGTTATAGAAAACAATATGCTCAAAGGAGGCAGCATGGTGCTTACCGAAGGTGCAGTTGTTGGCGGTTTTACGATCTCAAAAGATATCTCAGGCTACTCATTAATCAATAATGACCTGAGTGCAAAAATTGAAATAACGGCATCCAATAATAGATATCTTCGAATTGGTGGAAAATCTAGTACCATGATGGCAATGCGGCTAGACGCGGCATCAGACGGGTATGGGAATGAGGGGTTATCAATTCAGTCATACGGTACCAATAATGTATGTTTAAGCCTAATTGCTAACGCTGGAAGTGCATATTCTATACGCTCATTCGGATCACATGTGTTTGGCCAACGAAATGGAGAGATTTGGAACGCGCCCGGTGTTTTATGGGCAGGACGAGTGAATGCATGGGGAACACTTGAAAATAGTTGGGGAAATGGATGTACGGCATCTACACGACGTACGAGCGATGGTAACTATACCATTAGCCATAACCTTGGACACAATCAATACTATGCCATAATACAATGTACACCGTATGCGACAGATGGATGGAGGTATATGATCGGCATGATTGGAGCAAAAGGCTTAAGTAGTTTTGACATCGCTCTTGTTGATGCTGGCCAAGGCCTTAAAAATTGCGCATTCGAGGTGTTTATCGTAGGTAGGAATAAGTTTTAACAATAAAATAACAAATTATGAAAATCGATTTTAGAAAAATTGAGGTGAAAGACATTGATGGCGGTCCTCGATGGAAGAAAGTGAAAGATGAAAATGGAGAGCTTCACCCTTTGGAAGGTGTCCCCGAAGTTTATGACATTTCTAAGGATTTGGGCAATGTGATTTACAATAACACACCCGATCTTGGCGAAATGGAACTTGGACGTGAAATCTATAGGAATGGAGAGGTCGATATAGATGCACAACAGGCAGTTGTGTTGAATAAGTACATTCGTATGGGGCTTGTTGCCTTCATTCAAGAGGCTGTTTGCCCTATGTTAGACAATATTATTAATCAAAATCAATCAAAATCATGAATCAAGAAGCATTAGCGAGACGATTATCCTTATTGGATAGTCTCTCATTCATCAAAGTATCCTCAGGTGAGGTACGTCAACTCAGAGTAATCAGAGGTGAGAATAGAACTAAAATAGTTGCTCCCATTATCGAAGAGTTAACTACTAATGTCGATCAAGAAAAGGCTGGTTATATTCAGAAGCTACTTGTCGATCATGAGTATAACGAGGAGGGAGAATGTGTCTCTATTCTGCAAGGAGAAGAAAGAGCACAGCTTGAATCTGCGTTAGTTGACTACATTGTAGCCGGAGGGGAGTTATAAACCAAACGAAAAACCGCCCGACCTATCACAGACCGGGCGGAGTTTCCACTAACTTAAATATAGCTACGTAATGAATTTATGACTAATTAATTCTTTGCAAAGATAGGGCATTGATTATCTGCGCACAATCGCTTTATGTAGGTATAGTTTCAGTTAGGGTAATTATAACAAGGTAGTATAATCGTAAATAAAGAGTAAATGGATGAAAGGAATGTGATTGGAGGTATTACCACCGCTGCCTTAAGCGGTTGTATTGAGTTCTTGGAGCCGCTTCGGTGGTTCTTCTTGCTGGGGTTAATTCTCATCCTTGCCGACCTACGGTTCGGGATTAGTGCGGCTAAGGTTCGCAAGGAGAAGGTTCGTTCATCACGGGCTATCAGAAGGACGATAAACAAGATTATTGATTATCTGTGTTGGATTTTCACGGCCGGAGCATTGGGTGCAACGTTCGGTGCGCCTTTTGGCATCACTGCATTGCCTGCACTAGTGATGCTTGTTGTGTACGGCATAGAGATCAATTCTTGCTTCGCTAATTACTTTGAGGCGAAGGGGAAAAAGATCAAGGTAAATATATTCAAGTTCTTCGCTAAGAAGAGCGATATCATTGAAGTAGAAGAGGAGGAGACAAAATGAAAACAATCGATTCAATTATTATTCATTGCTCGGCCACACGTGCCGGGCAAGATTTGAGAGCCAAGGATATTGCAAAGATGCACCTTGCTCGCGGCTTTAACCAGATTGGCTATAATTTCGTGATTGACCTTGATGGTACCGTCGAGAATGGCCGTCCGCTCTCCATCGACGGAGCACACTGTAATACCAAAGGGTTCTCCGGTGTTTCGTACAACAAACACAGTGTCGGTATTTGCTACATCGGTGGGCTGGATGCTAACGGTAAGCCGGCAGATACTCGTACGGATGCGCAGAAGAATGCTCTTTGTGACTTGGTGGCAAAACTCTGTAAAGAGTACCCTATTATTGAACTGCTTGGTCATCGTGACACATCACCTGATGCAAACGGTAGCGGAGAGGTGGAATCATTCGAGTTCATCAAGTCGTGCCCATGCTTTGACGTGCGAAGTGAGTTTAGTAACTTTATGAAAAATGTAGTGATAAGGCCATGAAAAAGTATTTGATTATTGCGATAGCATTCATCGCATTATTGGGAGGGGTTAGTTACCTCTTCCAGCAGAACCGAAAGCTACAAGCAGAGAATGAACGGAAGTCTGGGAATATTGAAACACTCATGGATACCGTAAAGCACTACAAGGTAGCTGTCAAGCATGGAGATAGCCTATTAATGGTAAACGCTGCCTCTGTATCTGCATTGAACCTCACTATTGACGAGTTCAAGAAGTATCGGGTCGATGATGCAAAACTTATCAAGGAACTGGGAATCAAAAACAAGTACCTGGAATCAATTGCCAAGGTGTCTACTGAAACCAAAGATACCATACCCAAAGAGGCTTGGAAGCCGTCGAAAGAGCTACCTGACTGCTTGGAATACTCTGATAAATGGGCAACGGTCACAGCCTGCTTCAAGGATTCTACGGTAATGTATGCTACTCGTGATAGCTTGGCCTTAGCCGTCCACAGAATACCCAAAAAACGCTTCCTTTGGTGGACGTGGGGAACGAAAGGATATAAGGTGGAGATAGTCAATTTTAATCCGAGGTCGGAGGTCAAATATAGTGAGCTTATTCAAGTCAAGAAATGAAAGTTGAAAACTACAGGATTCAAGCATAAAAGATGAATCCTGTAGTTTTCTATTTACACAAAATATTGTGGACAGTGGCATAAAATGAAAAAGTCGTGAATGCAATTAGCTCACGACTTTTATTATTTACTTATGATTATTCTCGCTTAAACTACCCTTCGGTATCACCATAAAGTATTGTTTTCATATATCTATATTTTATATATTAATTCCTTTTGAGTGCAAAGATATAACCTTGTCTTGGTAAAATCAAACCTTTATAGGAATATTCTTCGCTTGTTTTGTCATTTTTAACAGGTTTATAATCCTCGGAGGTTCCTCTACATATAAAAGATACATCCATATCATTAGGGTGATTGAAGGTTACACTCAAATTTCTAACAATGTATTTTGCTCTAAAGCCAATATCAAAATCGTAATCAAAGCAATATTTTCGTTCTCGCTTCTGAACAATTTCATATTTACTTTTTCCTTCAAGCTCAATATCGCATTGGTGTAAATATTCCATTTTTTTATTGTTAATAGTGGTAGTAATTTGGGGAGTTTTTTCAATATCGTCAACCCAACACGACACTTTAGAATAATACTCATCCTCTTCAAGATTTTTGATGTTTATCCAAGTTTTTAATGGTATTGTGAATTTTTGTTGATTTTCGGCAATAAGATCAAATGTGATTGTGTCTTGGACAATAATAAAACGTCTATCAGCATCTGCCCACTTTACATCTGTAATTACTCTATAATTATCGTAGTAGCTTACTTCATCATCTGCTAGATAATGTTTTTTTATAAGCTCAAGAAGTTCTTTGCTCATTTTGGGAAATTTAGACCTGAACATAGTTTTTGAAACTAATTCCCATATTTCAACTATATTTCTTTGATTGCTTAAAAATTTCTCAGAATACACTATGTCTTGTAAGTCTCTTTTGAATATTCCTAAAAATTGAGCGGCATTAGATAAATAACCAATAATCACACCTATAACTAATACGTCTGATATCTTTATAACGATTTCTTTCCAGATGCTTGCTGTGTCAAATCCAAAGTATCCAAATGCATACCCTCCTATTCCTATTAATAATATCAGCCAAGCAGAGCCTCCTTTAAACTTGTCGTACGACAATAAGCTCTTATAGTTCATAGTATTCATTCAGTTCTTATATTTATTTTGTTAAAATTAAAACATTGCTTTTATTTTCTGCAAATATATTCTTTTTTTTTGTATTAAAGTTATATTTCTATATTTATGGTCTTTTTTTACTGCAAATATCAATAACTTATTACATTTCGCCCCGTCTACCAACGGGGCTTTCTTTTTCCCAATAAACTATATTTTTTACATTTATCTATTTTCTAAACTGTATATCTGATAAATATGTTTATATTTGTAAAATTAATCAATAATACTAAGAAAATGAGTAGTTATAATGCTGAAACTGACTTTATCACAAGAACAAAAAATATTTTAGAACAATATGATCAAAATAATTCCACAAGGCAGCCAGGCGAGATATATGATGTCACTTTATTGTTGAATTGTCTGATAGGGTTAGTTGTTATCCCACGGGAACGTTATACGGATAAAGTACCAGAAATTAATGTTGATGGAGATTGGGGAATTGCAGAACACATTGAACTTATTAAAGGTAGAAAGACTCTGAAGAAAACCGTAAAGCATATTAGAAATTCCGTAGCTCATGGTAATGTAAATCCGATTAGCGAAGATGGTGTATCAATTACTCATGTTAAGTTTAAAGATTGTATCCCATGTCGCAATTGTGGCGGTGAGGTAACATTTGAGGCTAAAATACCAGTCAAAGCATTAAGAGTCTTTACGGTCAAATTTGCAGATATAATGTTGGACATTATAAATATACCTCATTAACATGAAAACACTATCGAAAATATCAATTAAGGCAGCTACTTTCTTAAAATGGGAAGGGTACGATATTGATAAAGTTAAGCACTGTATGACCCTTCCTGATTTTTCGTTCATGCTTTGTGAAAATGCTAAAGAAAGAAAGGTTGCAGGAGTGACTAAATCATTGCCTTATGTAGTATACAATCCAAAAGGATATGATATAAGCCAGTCTCCTTATTGACTTGTTTTGGCTCCTTAAATTCATGCATATCCTTAATTCCTTTTACATTTTATTCTGTTAGAAGAGGTATTTGATCCATAATATAAATATAATTAATATGGCTAAATTAGATGAAGCTAAAACATTGATACACTCTTATGAGTGTAAGTATCGTAACCCAAAATTGATTCCTTTTTTGATCAGTGATAAATACGACTTGTTTCCAACCGATAGTGAATCCGTTAATTGCTGGCCTAAATGCTATCCTTATGTAGATAGAGCAGGGGTTTATTTAGTAATGGATGCTGAAGATAATATATTGTACATTGGAAAATCGTCTGTAGCAGTAGGTCGAAGGTTAGGACGATACTTTGGTTACAGTGCTGATGGTAAGTCGTGCCTAATAAAAGATGAAAATTGGACTAAGCCTCCTAAATATATAGTAACGGTCGCTGTACCAATTGATTCTCCTTTTGAATGTGCTTCTTTGGAAGAATTTTTACTAAAAGAGATAAAGACGTCTGATAATTATAATTTATCAAAACGTTCATAAGTAAAACAATTGTATCATGATTATATTTACTCCACTTCAACGAAGTGGAGTTTTCTAGTAAACCTGCTGTCAAACATCTTTCAACTTACGATTAACTGCATAAACTTAAGTATCTTTGGCTAAATATAAAAAAGGAAAAAGTATGTCATGCAATAGGTTTCGAAAAATAAAAAAGACAAATAGATGCTTTGATCACATTGATGAACTAATTCTTGCGAATAGTAAGAGTGAGGACGAGAAATATGATTCAATTATTGCCCATTATAAAGCGACGCATTCGGAGAGAGATAAACATTTAGCGGACATAAAGAATGCTGCCAAAATAGAAAACGCGATAGTTCTAGCAGCTACTGCAAGAGATGGCGAGGGACGTAAACATGGACACCAAAATTTAATACCTCCATCGGATCTACAGCAGTTCTCAGACAGTATTTTGATGCGAAAAGATGATATCGTTGCTGCCGATTCTTTTGGTCAACTGTATAATATTATAAAAGAATCTAAGGTGGGAGGGGTAGGAGATCTTTGTATTTATGATACGGCTCATAGGTTAGGTCATTATCTTGGATTGTCGCCGGATGTAATCTATTTGCATAGGGGAACAAAAGAAGGAGCCACTAAATTGATAGGTAAGATAAAAGAGGCCTATATTTCCAAAGACATGTTGCCTGTCCCCTTTCAAAGAGAAGATTTGTCTAATTCTGAGATAGAAGACATCTTGTGCATTTATAAAAAACATTTTTGATCATTATAACGGTATTTATTTTGCTTATGTTACCACTCTGAAAAATGGATTTTAGTTCTGGGAGTGGGGCTTTTCATTATACAATATTTGAAGCGAATTATATATGATCCGGAAATAAATACTGCCTTCCTTAAAATCTATCACGCTTTCAAGAAAATCCTTTAATAACTAAACGCAGTGTATTGTCTTTTTCTTACCTTTGCGTATGAACTAAAGAATCTATACCATGGAAGAGCAAAGCAATCTATCTCCTGACCAAAGCCAAGAAGAACAATCTTCTAAGCGTCCAGATAACCGTGCAATCGATAGTTTTAAAGGACTCCCAATAGATGGTCTAATCGGAGGCCCTTTAAGAGCAGCTGCTGAAGCACAGCAAGAATTGGCAAATAGCACAAAAGAATTTTTGAAAAAAATGGCAGCTGAAGAAAATAATTCATAGCAATAAATATCACTGGATCTTCAATATCATAATAGTCTGTGAATTATTTATATCCTTGTATGTTGTTGTTCCAAAATTAATACTTATATTTGCCTAAATATAGATAAAAAGCAAATATTGTTGCAAATTACATAAATTATGGTAGCCATGGGCATTTCAATAAATAGAATAAAAGTAGTGCTTGCTGAAAATAAAAAGACAAATAAATGGTTAGCTGATGTACTTGGTAAAAATGCAGCAACTGTGTCTCGTTGGTGTACAAATGAAAGCCAGCCGTCCGTTGAAACGTTTTATCAAATAGCAAAATTGATCGATATAGACATAAGGGAGCTTTTTAATAAAACGAAGTAGAATAATGGCTAGAGCAGATTTAATAGTAGATTTAGTGCGATATGCGATCACCGGGAATAAACCTATGATCAAAAAAGTCACTGAGGCAATTGTTTCTGAGGAAAGAAAGAAACAACATACGATTTTGGCTGATAAAATAGAGAATGAGCTAAATAAAATTCGAGCTACTGATAGCTCTAATAATACAAGCTTAAACACTAATGGTAAAGCAATAATAGATTACAGAGCTGAAAGCTTAATCACGGAGATAACTCCAACAAAAAGATTATCAGATTTAATTCTGCCAACAGAAGTGCTTACCTCATCAAATCAGTTTATTCAAGAGCAGTTTAGAGTTGACTTATTACGCTCTTATGGACTTGAACCAAGGAACCGAATTCTTCTCATTGGCCCTCCTGGTAATGGAAAAACATCATTAGCTGAGGCATATGCCGAAGCCTTGATGGTGCCATTGTATGTTGTCAAATATGATAGTCTGGTCGGAGCTTATTTGGGTGAGACTGCATCAAGGTTGCGGAAGTTAATGGATTATGTTAGCACAAGGAAATGCGTGCTATTTTTTGATGAATTTGAAACTTTAGGTAAAGAGCGTGGCGATATCCATGAAACTGGTGAAATTAAACGAGTTGTTAGTTCTTTATTGTTACAGATTGACAATCTTTCTAGTCATGTAATCGTTATTGGTGCTACAAATCATCCGGAGTTATTGGATAGAGCTGTGTGGAGAAGGTTCCAGATCAAAATATCCCTGCCAATTCCAACAAGGGTGAATATTGTTTCATGGCTAGATCAATTTCAAAATAAGCATAGAATTCGATTTGAATATGCTTCTGAAACGATAGCTAAAAAACTATTAGGGATAAATTATGCTGAATTAGAAGAATTTGGTCTGTCAATATTAAGACAGTATGTATTATCTTTACCGGATTCAAATATGAAAGACATTGTATCTAATGAGTTGAAAAATAAAGCAAATAATATATCTGACTCAGAGTCTAAGAAATAATTTATATTATGCCAAATAATCATCCTTTATTATTTTTCCCAGAACCTATTTCACTTCAAAAAAAGGCAGGAGTTCGATTCATTCCGAAATCTATATCTTATCCATCAAATGATAGACAAACGGAACGTTTATCCCCATTGTTTGATGCATTATGTAGATCATTTGAACATCAAAGAGTTGATATTCAAAACACACCTGTGGGAATAGACCCCGAACAGGTGCTCGTATTTGAGACTATAGGCAATGTAGAGAACTTCATTATAGCAATCGGAAAGACAGATGGCTTGGAATGGATGGGTGAGATAGAATTGGATGATATATGTCCTTCTGATGATTTTCATTATACTGAGGTTGGATCAGAAGAAAAAAGTCTTCATGGGCGATTATTTTTAACAATGACTAACCAGAGGGCTATGACTGAAATGTTATCTCTTTGGAGAGAGTACTCTGCTAATCCAAACATCAGATTCCGAAAAGGATTAAATGGATTTAAGGCTTTATTTAAACAACTTTATACTATCCGTAGATGGGATGTGCAGGATCGTTTAATCGAAACTAATGTTATTGAATATTGGAAAAAAGATATAGAAGCAAATGAACAGAATATCCGTTTTGAATTACAATTGTGGTATAGTGCATCTGCTGAAAAAAGAGATACATCATTTCGTAGGGTATCTACCATCGTTGAATCATTAAACGGAAGATGCCTAGTTCACTCTGTTATTGAAGAAATATCTTATCACAGTATATTAGTAGAATTGCCATCAACTGCTATACAGGATATTATCAGTACCCAAGACACTCAGTTGGTGAGATGTGATCAGGTGATGTTTTTTAGGCCATCTGGACAAATAGCAATTGTCTCAGATATTGAATCCGATGGGTTTGTTAGTGATGAGTTTTCTGATGATGAATTGCCAAGTGGTGAACCAGAAGCAGCTATTTTTGATGGACTTCCTGTTAATAATCACCAGAAGCTATCTAATAGAATTATGGTTGATGATCCTGATGATTATAGTGATGGATATACAGTTCAACATAGAGTTCATGGAACAGCAATGAGTTCCTTGATAATACATGGTGATATCAATGACAATGAGAAGGCGATATCAACCCCATTATATATTAGACCTATAATGAAGCCTGTAGCTGGGATGTCTAGTTCGATAGAAAAAGTACCTAGCGATGTGTTATTTGTTGATTTACTCCACAGGGCAGTTAAGAGATTGTTCGATGGAGAGGGAGATAGCGTTCCTATTGATTCTATTAAACTCATCAACCTGTCTATTGGAGATAGCTCCCTGTTGTTTTTTCATTCGATGAGTCCTGCTGCAAAATTATTAGATTGGCTTAGTTGGAAATACAATGTGCTATTTATAATTAGTGCAGGTAACCATGTTGATGTTCTTGAGATGTCAACCTCATACAGAGACTTCAAGGCATTAAGTGATCAGCAAAAAGAATATATTATCTATAATACTATTATCAACGATAGAAGGAATAGAAGAATACTGTCGCCATCAGAGAGTATGAATAATATTACGGTAGGCTCAATAAGCGTAGATAATTCTCCTGAGAATTATTGCGAAAGGAGAATAAATCCGACTTTACATGTGTTACCAAATGTTTATTCTTCTTTTGGCGGTGGCTATAGGAAGTCCATAAAGCCTGATTTTGTTTATTATGGTGGAAGACAATTTTTTGATGAACCTTTCTCGGATTTGCAGCCAATGAAATTGAAATATTCTTGTCATTTCGGAACGCCAGGGAATCGAGTAGCTGCTCCAGCAGATGATTTAAGTAAAACTTGGTTTGTTAGAGGTACCAGTAACGCTGCAGCTTTAATTACTCGTAGAGGGATTCAAATAACAGACACTTTAAAAGAGCTATTTCAAGAAAATTATTTTTTGCCGCAATATCGCCAATATTTACCGCTAATAATTAAGACACTTCTTACACATGGATGTTCTTGGGGAGAATTAGAGTCAAATCTCAAAGGAATGTTAAATAGCAGATATAATAATAATGATATAGAGAAGATTATCACTGATTGGACTGGGTACGGAATCCCAGACACCAGCAAGGTTCAAGAATGCACTCAACAAAGAGTTACGATTCTTGGTTTTGGAGAGATCGGACAAGATAAGTCTCACTTATTTAAATTTCCTCTACCTCCTTCACTTTCAGGTATACCAGAAAATAGAAAACTGACAATAACTTTATCTTGGTTCACTCCAATAGCATCCAATACTCAAAAATATAGGGTAGCAAATCTTTATTTTGAAGCAGACAGTAACACTATTGGAGTAACGAGAGATGATGTACAATGGCAAAAGGTCAAAAAAGGTACTTTGCAGCATGAAGTATTTGTAGGTCAGAATGCTGTAGCATTTGAAGATGACGGAAATATTGCAATACAAGTTACCTGTAAAAAAGATGCTATAAGCTTTGACTATTTAATACCATATTCTATAGCAGTAACGTTAGAAGTTGCAGAAGAAATAGATATACCGATTTACCAAGAAGTCAGAGATAAGTTATTAACTCCAGTTATTGTAGAGCAAAGCTCTTTATTTTAATTTATATAGTATGTACAATGCACACTTAATTTATATGTAACCATCCGATAAAAGTACAGGTAACCACTAAAAACAGAACCACTAAGAACCTTCCATTGGAGTTGACCTTGGTGGTTCTATTTTGACTTTTCTTAGATGCCCATTAGAACTGTATTGGAGTTCTGTTAGACTTCTTTGTTTTCAAGCTTTTTTGAAACAACTCTTTCATCTCTTTCCAAATCGTTTCTCCAGATAGGGGGTAATTAGATTATTACAGTATGATTTAAAACGAAATTAGCTGAACCTTAGACTTTTATTCACACGATATCTGAATAAGATCGTCCAAATTGGTCGTATAATTATGGGATATGAACTCTCGCTTTAGTTTCCAATTATGGTTTCCTGCCTGTATTGCTAGCTGAATACAGTTGCTTCCACTCTTCCGGTTTATCTCGTCTACAACAGATAGAAGCCGTTTCTGCTTATCGGTGTCACGAGGATCGAACAAGTCACGAATAATCGTCTGCTCATTGGCGATGTCGGAGACTATTACACCGGCCTTTTTGAATTGGTAGCCTTCGCGGTAGATACTTGTTAGTGCCATACGTGCGTAAGCAATAAGCTCTACTGTATCGTTGGTGGCAAAGGGTAGTGTGATTACTTTGTTCTGTGAATATTGCATCAGGTCCTCCCTGTGTCTATTGGTGTATATAAATACCATGATTACCTTTGCGCAGCACTTCTGTTCCCTGAGTTTCTTGGCACAAGCAGAAGTGAAGTTTGCCACAGCTTCCATCAGCGTATCGAACGATGAAATCATTTCGCCGAATGATCTGCTGGTGCAGATTGTTTGCTTCTGAGAAACGGTTTCCATTTCAATACAAGGAATACCTCGTAATTCTTTCCATGTGCGTACACCGATAACAGTCATTTTGGAGCGTACCCATGACTCGCTTTTCTGAGTTAAGTCGTAGGCGGTGTTTACACCGTGGTAATTGAGCATCTTTACCAGTCGGCGGCCAATGCCCCATACGTCGCCAACATCAAACAACTTCAATGCTTTCTCTCGCTTTTCGTCACTGTCGATAATGCAAGCCCCTTTATAACGAGGATATTTCTTTGCAAATTTGCTAGCTACTTTTGCAAGGGTTTTCGTTGGGGCGATACCCATGCTTACCGGGATTCCTGTGCCCTTTGTTGTTGTCCTTACGATCATCTGGCCATACTCGTGTAGGTCGTACTTCTCGAAGCCATTGAAATTTAGAAAGGCTTCATCGATGGAATAGACCTCTATGTCTTCAACGAAGGTGCTAAGAGTTGACATAACGCGGTGTGACATATCGCCGTAGAGTGAATAGTTAGAAGAGAAAGCTACTAACTGATTTGAATCGAGCAGCGGCTTGATTTTGAATGCCGGCTGCCCCATTGGAATACCGAGTTTCTTTGCCTCTTCTGATCGGGATATGACACATCCGTCGTTGTTGCTAAGTACTACGACAGGGAATGATCGGAGTGCCGGGTTAAAAACACGTTCACACGATACGAAGAAGTTGTTGCAATCTACCAATCCGTACATATTACTTTCTTCTGCGTCGATTCTTCTTGATGGTATAGGTAACGATTCCCCAGACGATGAAATCGTTTTCTGATGTGATGGGTATCTCCGGATAGGCTTTGTTTGAGGGTACAAGCCATATAATCGCTGCATCTATCCGTACTCGCTTTAATGTAAACTCTCCATCGACGAAACACACGGCGAGATCATCGTTCATTAATTCGAGAGACTTATCGATCACGAGGATATCCCCATCTTCTATTCCCTCTTCTTTCATGGAATCTCCTTTGACCCGTCCATAGAATGTTGATGATGGGTGCGGAACGAGTTCTTTATTCAAATCGATGGATAGTTCCATGTAATCCTGAGCGGGCGATGGAAAGCCTGCACGTATCCCTTCTTCGGCATATGGAAGAGGGAGCGTGGTTGATGTGTCGGATGAATAAAGCTCGAGATTTTTCATAGCACAAAGGTAATGCTTGTTCTGAACACAGATTACTTTTCTTATGAATTTTTGAGTTAAAAGCGAAAAGAGGTAAGCTGGGTTTGCTCGTTTCGATTATTCTCTCCATCTTTGTACTGCGTTTTACTGAGAGGCAAGGCAACTTGCTAAGGTTGCTGCGGGCATTATATATGTCCGTAGCTTCGTTATATATACGGCTCCGACCCCCGTGTGGTGTATTAATGTACCCACTGCCTCTCAGGTGAAACGCAACGGGAAAGCGGAACCGTATTCTTTTTCCGCTTGATTAATACTTACCCTTATGCGGAAGACTATTCAAAACGTTAAGCTCACGAAGGATTTCCTTTCTTATGGTCATTATAGGCTAAATGTTGAGCTTGAGAACGGTAGCATTCTATCGGTTGTCACAGGAGATACGGAGCTTGTTTCCGATCTTGATTCAGTCGTTGATACAATACGGGAGCGAGCAAAGGAACGAGCTATTGAGTTTGTTATGGCCAATCATAGCTAATTGCTCTGTACTGCGAGCAATACAGAGCAATTTTTACCCTTGATAATTCTGTACTTACTGTTTCAGATTATCAAGGATTTTGCGGATGGCTTCATCTGCATGCTTACGCATGATCTTTACGTAATTGAAGATAGGGCGGTTTGCTTTCATACTTTGCCCGATACAATATTCCAAAATCTCTAAAGTCACTCCAAGCTCAAAGCCATGCTGAACAAATGATTTTCGAGCCGAATAAAACACAACCCGTTTGTCTATTTGTAAATCCTTTGTGAGTTTTCGGATTCTCCCGGCAATGTAACAGCTAAGATTGTGGTATGTGAATTTGTATCCTAAATCGATCTTGCCTTTTTTGTTCCTATATTTTAGGATGATTGGTTTTGCTTCTTCGGGTATAGTGATGCTGATTGTTTTGTCGCTTCTTTTTGTGTTTTTGGATTTTTCTCTCACATAACTGATCTGCTCCAAAGACTGAAAGTTTATGTCCAGTAGGTCGATAAGGTTTATTCCACCCAGGTAGTAGGATAGCATGAATAGGTCACGTGCGATGCCAACGCCTTTATCTGTTAGCTGTGCATCTCGGATAAGTATGAGCTCTTCTTTGGTAATATCAAGTTCACGAACGACCTTTGCCGGAGGCACGTAATATTCGAATGGGTTAATCTCATATTTGACTACTCTGTCCTTTTGTGCTCTATTTATGACTGTTCTTAAATGACACATCATCATCCCGATAGTAGTAGGGGATAATTCCCTTGAATTATTAAGAAATCGTTCGTAATTTCTTATGAGCTGGGGCGTAATGCTGCTTAATAGGACATCGCCGTTGTTATACTCGGCGAACAGGTCTACTGCTCGTTGAATGAATCCCGAATATCCATGCCTCTTATCTTCTTTAAGCTCTTTGATGAATGAGTTGGCATATGTGGTAAACGAGTTGTCTTCGTCTAAGCTTACAGAAAATAAGTATTCTCTTAATTGCGATGCGGTGTATCGAGACGGTTCAATCTTGTCTAACTTATCTTGGTAGTCATTGAGTATTGTTCGTAGCTTCTTGTTGATAACGTTGGCATCCGCTCGATTGACAACCTGTCCGGCTTTGAACTGTGAAAGATCGTCAATGGAAAATCTAGTTACCAGATAATGTGTCCGCTGACGATGTCCAATTGCTACTCTAATTTTATGGGTACCGCTTTTTGAAACTTTGGCGGGAACTACTGCTAATTTTAATGTTGCCATTTTGTGTGATTAAATTAAAGATTCGTTTTGGATTCGTGGTTTAGTCCAAAAGTGGACATTCCAATCTTTTTTTTAATCTAGGCAAGAAGAGAAATTGAAATTAAAATGGTCTTCATTCGGTTTTAGAGCCATTTGAAGACCATTTTATCAAGAGCCGCTAGCCAGACTTGAACTGGCGACCTACGCGTTACGAATGCGTTGCTCTACCAACTGAGCTATAGCGGCAGGTTCTTGTTTCTGGCGTGCAAAATTACAGATTAATTTGAAAAAACAAAAAGAAAGCGATTCTTTTTTAACTTTAAATTTTCTTTTAGGCTGGCTGTATAAAGATAAAAGGTATATCTCTACAAAAAAACGTTGGCTTGGTTGTGATGAATAAGTCTGTTTTTAATATATCTTTTATGTGTTGAAATAGTTGATTTAATACAATAGCTAATAGACTGTTTTAAGAAATTATTTTAAGCCCGAATTAGTAGATTTATAAATGAAGATTGTGTTTAGAATTTTTTGTTTGTTTTCCAAGAAAACCTTTAAGAAGTAAATGAGGAGTTACAAGATGAATTACAATACCTTTAGAAAACTTACGAATACAATAAAGGTATATTATAAAATAATATACTACCTTTGCTCTCGATTTGTAATTATAATAAAACTAGTACGGACTAATCGAATATTTTATGCATAGATTTGTAACGTTATTCTTTTTGATTTTTATTTTTTCGGGCGCTGTTATGGCACAGCGTATGTCGGATGATCAAGTTATACAATACGTAAAAGAAGGACAAAAGCAAGGGAAAACTCAAACGCAGATGACCTCGGAATTAGTAAAACGTGGGGTTACTAAGGAGCAAGTTGAAAGAATTAAAAGTAAATATGAAGGTACAAATGCCTCAAATGTTGATTCTTCTCAAGATAATCCCATCGAAGAAGTCTCTCGTCTGCGCAATGATGCATCTCGTCAGCGCAACGATGCATCTGCAACCTATGATGATAATATACCCGTACCAGTGGTCGTTGATAATAATGTTGATCGGACACAAGAAATATTTGGTCACAATATATTCACCAATCGGAACTTAACTTTCGAACCCAATATCAATATCGCTACTCCATCGAACTATAAATTAGGACCTGGTGATGAGGTTATCATTGATGTTTGGGGAGCATCCGAAACAACGATCCGTCAGACCATCTCTCCTGAAGGTAGTATTCAGATCAGTAGCATCGGGCCGGTTTACTTGAACGGACTGACAATTAAAGATGCTACAAACTATTTGCAGCGCGAATTCATGAAGATATATGCCGGAATATCCGGTAGTGCTCCCACTTCTCAAGTTAAGTTGTCGTTAGGAAAGATCAGAACTATTCAGGTCAATATTATGGGCGAAGTAGCTGTTCCAGGTACATATGCTCTCTCTTCTTTTTCTTCTGTATTTCATGCATTGTACCGTGCAGGTGGAGTGAGTGATATCGGTAGCCTGCGTAGTATTAAAGTTGTTCGTAGCGGTAAAACACTTGTTGATCTTGATGTTTATGACTTTATCATGAAAGGCAAAATGACCGATGATGTTCGCCTGCAAGATGGTGATGTTATTCTGGTAGAACCCTATGACTGTCTTGTGAAAATTTCGGGCAAAGTAAAGCGTCCGATGTTTTACGAAATGAAGAAAACCGAAACCATTGCTACATTACTTAAGTATTCGGGCGGTTTTACGGGTGATGCTTATAAGAAGGCAACTCGTCTGATCCGTAAGACCGGTCGTGAACATCAGGTTTATAATGTTGACGAAATGGACTACTCTGTTTTTAAACTCGAAGATGGAGATGAGATTACCGTTGATTCAGTATTGAAGCGTTTTGAAAACAGAGTAGAGATTCTCGGAGCTGTATATCGTCCGGGTATGTATCAGATAAATGGTGCGGTCAATACGGTGAAGCAGCTGATAAAGAAAGCGGAAGGCATTCGTGGAGATGCTTTTCTGAATCGTGTTATTCTTGATCGCGAAAAAGAAGATTTGTCGCACGAGATTATATCTGTTGATCTGAAGGGGTTATTAAATGGAACCGCTACTGATATACCATTGCAAAAGAACGATATTCTTTACATCCCCAGCATTGTTGATTTAAAAGAAGAGGCTACCTTGACTATTCATGGTGAAGTAGCCAACCCTGGTATGTATAACTATGCCGAAAACATGACGATAGAAGATCTCGTTATTCAGGCAGGAGGATTGCTTGAAGCAGCTTCTACCGTGAAAGTAGATGTGGCTCGACGTTTGAAGAACCCGAAGGATAAAACCTTAAGTAATACCATCGGTCAAAATTTCTCTTTAGAACTGAAAGATGGCTTCTTGGTAGGAGATGATAAATTTACTCTCGAACCTTTCGATGAGGTTTATGTTCGCAGAAGCCCTGCCTATCATAAACAGCTTAATGTTACAGTAGCTGGTGAAGTCCTTTTTGGTGGCAACTTTGCTCTCTCTAAAAAGAACGAACGTCTGAGTGACTTGATTGCAAAAGCTGGAGGTGTGACTCCGGATGCATATGTAAAAGGTGCTCGCTTGATCCGTAAGATGACAGATGATGAATATCGCCGCAAGCAAGATGCACTTCGTGTAGCAAATAAAGGTGGGAAGGATTCTATTTCGATTGAGAAGTTAGACCTTGCAGATACCTATGCGGTCGGTATTGATCTGCAAAAGGCATTAGATAAACCAAAGTCAAACTACGATATGGTATTGCGTGAAGGGGATGAACTCTTTGTGCCTGAGTATGTAAGTACAGTCAAAATCAATGGTGCAGTGATGTATCCGAATACCGTTTTATATAAACAAGGCGAGAATATGCTTTATTATATTAATCAGGCAGGTGGCTACGAAAGTCGTGCCAAGAAGAGCCGCGCATACGTTGTGTATATGAATGGTACGGTATCGCGACTAAAAAAGAGAAATTCAAAAATGATTGAGCCCGGATGTGAGATTATTGTGCCTAGTAAAGAGGCCAGACGTAAGATGTCTACCGGCGAGATCTTTAGTATGGGAACTTCTGCTGCTTCGTTAGCAACAATGGTTGCAACAATGGTTAGTCTATTTAAGTAAATATAATATGAGTGAGAATAACGACATAAAGACAACTCCGAATACCGAGGAGCAAGAGATTGATTTGATTGAATTGGCTCGTAAAGTCTGGGCGGGCAGAAAACTGGTATTGAAAGCCTGTGGTGTTGCTTTGCTGATAGGTCTTGTGGTTGCATTAAGCATTCCCAAAGAGTATGCAACCAGCGTAAAACTTGCTCCGGAAACGACTACCAGGTCTGTAACCGGTACAGCGGGTGCATTGGCTGCTATGGCAGGTATTAATTTGGGAGGTGCTGGTGGCGAAGATGCTTTGTCCCCTGAGTTGTATCCCGATATTATCAATTCGACTCCTTTTCTAACCGATTTGTTTGATATTAAGGTAAAAGACCAAACAGGTAAGATAGATACCACTTTATATGCTTACTTAAATGATTACCAGAAAGCACCGTGGTGGGGAGTTGTTGTTTCGGCTCCTTTCAAAGCCCTCGGATGGACGATTTCACTGTTTAAAGATACCCCTGAAGAGCAAGGTGATGCGAAACTAAATAGCTTTAGACTAACTCAGGAAGAGGCCGATATTGCAGCTGCTTTGACTTCTCGAATATCAGTATCGGTGGATAAAAAGACAGGTGTAACCACCTTGGCTGTTACCATGCAAGATCCTTTGATTTCTGCATCTCTAACCGATACCGTTATGCGTTCTCTGCAAAACTATATTACGGGCTATCGAACCAACAAAGCTCGCTATGATTTATCATTCACAGAGAAGCTTTACAAAGAAGCCGAACAGAAGTATTATGATGCCCAACAGAAGTATGCACGTTATTCGGACGGTAATAAAGATGTCGTTCTGCAAAGCTATCGTATCGAACAGGAACGATTGATGAATGAGATGAATCTGGCTTATAATGTGTACAATCAGTTAGCTCAACAGTTGCAGATGTCAAAGGCAAAAGTGCAAGAAATTACTCCCGTATATACAGTTGTACAGCCGGCTACGGTACCTTTGAAGCCTGCGAAGCCCAATAAAATAATGATTCTTATCGGTTTTATCTTTTTAGCAGGTGTGGGTAGCGTAGGCTGGATTCTCTTTGTGAAAGATTTGTTGAAGGGATGGAAAAAGCAAGGATCAGCCGAATGATACCCATGAAATTAATTACAGAGGACTTATTAAATACGGTTACAAATCAGGCAAAGGACAATGCTCGTTTGCGAATGAACCATAATTTTCATGATTCGATGGATGCACCCATTCATCGTATGCTGAATGCGCTTGAGCCGGGTACTTACCTGCCTCCCCATCGTCATAAGAATCCCGATAAAGAGGAGGTTTATTTAATTCTCCGAGGTGATCTTGTTGCCATCCTTTTCGATGAAGAAGGAAATCCAATAGAGAAGATAAATCTAAGTCCATCTAAAGGTATGTATGGTATAGAGATACCTCCCGGTGTATGGCACTGTATCGTTGTACGGGAGCCGGGAACAGTTATTTATGAAATAAAACAGGGACCATACGCCCCCTTGACTCCTGAGAATTTAGCTCCTTGGGCACCGGATGTGACCGATGTGCAAGGAGCAGCAGCTTTTATGAAGCGGATGCTTGAGGATTAATCCTCAAACATTCTGCTTCGTGCCATCATGCAGGCACCTATAATTCCTGCTTTATCTTTTAGCTTTGAAGTAAGTACAGCCGAATCCTGATTGACCAGGTTAAGCGAATACTTGCGTATGGCAGTCTTGATGGGTTGTGTGATGTAGTCTTCGGTTAAAGACAATGTTCCACCTATGATAACCAGTTCCGGATTGAATATATTAATAAGCCCGGCTATTTGCTTTCCTAATTTCTGCCCGATTTCTTCTACTATTTCGATGCAAAGCATATCCTCCTTATTTACTGCTTCAATAATGTTGTCGAGTGTAACCGACTCTCCATTTTTGATGCGATCGGAGAGGACGGAGCTTTCTCCGTTGTTGATGCGCTCCACTAAAATACGGTGTAGTGCAGAACCTGATGCTTCTGTCTCGAGGCATCCCTTCTTCCCACAATGGCAGATAATTTCATTTTCATAAACGCTGGTGTGCCCAAACTCTCCCGAGAAGCCCGATTTTCCAGTGTATATCCTACCATCAATAATAATTCCGATACCGAGTCCCCAGCTTACATTGACGAAAATAATATTTTTTTCTCCCTTCACGCATCCCTGCATGTATTCGCCATAAGTCATGGCACGCGTATCGTTGTCGATGGTAACCTTATATCCTAACTTCTCGCACAATACGTCGGTTAGCGGACGCTCTTCAAAATTGAACGAGCTGAAGCTGAATCCCGATTCCGGATTAACGCGCCCGGACACATTGATGTTGATGTTTAGTATCTTCTCCTTATTAATAGTCAGCTTCTTTATGAAACTAAGAATAAGTTTGCATAGTTCGTTTAGTCCTTCTATGGAGTTTTCAAATCGATAGGGAATGTTCATTTTAAGCTCTACCATGTCTCCTTTGAAGTTGATCAAGCCTATGTTGACGGCAAATCGTTTGATGTCGACACCAATAAAATAGCCCGATCCCGGATTTAATCCGTATAAATTAGGATGCCTTCCACCACTCGTTTCTAACTTTCCATTGTCGTTGATATAACCATCTTCGCACATTTCACTAATGAACTTAGTAATAGTGGGCACACTTAGATCCAGTTCTTTTGACAGGTCAGTAATGGTAGAGCTGCCATTATATATATAATGTGTAATAATCTTCTTTTTGATAAGGGCATTTTTGGAGCCCATTTCTATTTCTTTGAGGAACTGCTGGTTCATGTTTTGGCTTGTTTTTAGATGAGAATACGCAAAGATAATAAAATATCTAATTAATTGTTCCATGAATTGCTGTAATAATTATAAAATGGATTTTCAAAATATAAAGATGAATGACCTATTGGTATTTAATCATTTTCACAATGCATACGACGTAATATTTTATGTTGTTAAACTCCATATTTTTAGGATGTTGTTATATGTGTAATTCTATTAACTCATAATTTGATAATAAAATATTTAATTATATGTTGCCTATATTTTTAAAAGTTGTATATTTGTACGTTGATATAACTGAAATTAATATATTTATTATGGAAAAAATTATTGGATTAATCAATGCGCCATTTACTCCGTTTTATGCAAATGGAGAAGTAAATTACGAGCCTATCAAGGCTTATGCTGATATGCTTGTGAAAAACGGACTACAAGGTGTCTTTATCAATGGCTCTTCGGGCGAAGGCTATATGCTGACAGACGAAGAACGAATGAAACTTGCTGAAAGATGGATTGAGGTATCTCCTAAAGGCTTCAAGGTGATTGTTCACGTAGGTAGCTGTTGTGTTAAGTCCAGTCACCTGTTGGCCGAGCATGCTCAAAAAATAGGTGCATGGGGCATTGGTGCTATGGCACCTCCTTTTCCAAAAATTGGTAGAGTAGAAGAGTTGGTGAAGTACTGCGAAGAGATTGCTTCAGGCGCTCCGGAGCTTCCTTTCTACTATTATCATATCCCTGCATTTAACGGTGCTTTTCTTCCGATGTACAGTTTCCTTGAAGCGGTAGACGGTCGTATCCCCAATTTCGCCGGAATCAAATATACATTCGAAAGCATGTACGAGTATAATCAATGCCGTTTATATAAAAACGGAAAGTTTGATATGTTGCACGGGCAAGATGAAACTATCCTACCTTGTTTGGCAATGGGTGGTGCTCAGGGAGGTATCGGCGGAACAACCAACTACAACGGTGTTAATCTGGTAGGTATTATCAATGCATGGCAAAGCGGTGACTTGGAAACGGCTCGTGAATTGCAGAACTTCTCTCAAGAGGTGATTAATGTCATTTGTCACTTCCGTGGCAATATTGTAGGTGGTAAACGCATCATGAAGCTTATCGGCCTTGATTTGGGTCAGAATCGTGTTCCCTTCCAGAATATGACCGACGAAGAGGAAGTGAGATTAAAAGCCGAGCTCGAAGCCATACATTTCTTTGAGCGTTGCAATAAATTCTAAATACTGTGCCAAGTTATGAACTCTAAAGAATATCTACAAACCTGGTCTGCGTCATATAAAAGAGATTTGATAGAAAATATCATGCCTTTCTGGATGTTGCATGGTTGGGATCGTAAGAACGGAGGTGTTTATACCTGTGTCGACCGTGAAGGAAAACTGATGGATACCACAAAGTCTGTTTGGTTTCAAGGACGTTTCGCATTCACCTGTTCTTATGCTTTTAATCATGTGGCTCGTCATCCGGAATGGTTAGAGGCTGCTAAAAGCACACTCGATTTTATCGAGAAGTATTGCTTTGATGCGGATGGCCGTATGTATTTTGAGGTAACAGAAACCGGCGTGCCTATTCGCAAGCGGCGTTATGTGTTCTCAGAAACATTTGCAGCTATTGCCATGTCCGAGTACTCCATTGCTTCGGGCGACTGCTCTTATGCGCTGAAGGCCTTGAAGCTGTTCAATGATATTCGTCATTTTCTTTCGACTCCGGGTGTATTAACACCCAAATATTGCGACGGAGTACACCTGCAAGGTCACTCCATTGTGATGATTCTCATTAATGTCGCTTCCCGTATACGGGAAGCGATCAGTGACCCGGTGTTGGACGAACAGATTAAGGAATCCATTGACGATCTTCGTAAGTACTTTATGCATCCCGAATTCAAGGCTTTGCTTGAAACCGTAGGACCCAATGGCGAGTTTATCGATACCAATGCCGGCAGAACGATTAACCCCGGACATTGCATCGAAACAGCTTGGTTTATCCTCGAAGAGGCTAAGGCACACAATTGGGATAAGGAAATGGTCAATACGGCACTTACGATTCTTGACTGGTCGTGGGAGTGGGGTTGGGACAAAGAATTCGGGGGTATCATCAACTTCCGCGACTGTCGCGATCTGCCTTCACAGGATTATGCGCACGACATGAAGTTCTGGTGGCCTCAAACCGAAGCGATTATAGCAACACTCTATGCTTATCAGGCTACGAAGGATGAAAAATACCTGGCAATGCATAAGCAAATCAGTGACTGGACGTATGCGCACTTCCCCGATACTGAGTTCGGAGAGTGGTATGGATACCTTCACCGCGATGGGACGATTTCTCAGCCGGCAAAAGGAAACCTCTTCAAAGGGCCGTTCCATATTCCCCGTATGATGACAAAGGGCTATATCCTTTGCGAAGAACTATTGTCAGAAAAATAACCGTTACAACACAAATATGAAAAACTCAAAAATATATCCTTGGGTCGTCGTTGCCCTTTTGTGGGTGGTAGCCCTACTCAACTATATGGATAGGCAGATGCTCTCCACTATGCAAGAAGCCATGCAGGTCGATATTGTTGAATTGGGTAAAGCTGAAGCCTTTGGTGCTTTAATGGCTATCTTCTTGTGGATTTATGGTTTCATGAGTCCGGTAGCAGGTATTATTGCCGATAAGATGAGCCGCAAATGGCTTGTCGTAGGCAGCTTATTCGTGTGGTCTGGGGTAACCTTTATGATGGGTTATGCCGATACCTTTCGCGAACTTTACTGGCTTCGGGCCTTGATGGGTGTCAGTGAGGCGTTATATATTCCTGCTGCTTTATCGCTTATTGCCGATTGGCATCAAGATAAATCGCGCTCATTGGCCATTGGTATTCATATGACGGGTCTTTACATGGGGCAAGCAATCGGTGGCTTTGGAGCCACCGTAGCTGCTGCCTTCTCTTGGCATGCTACCTTCCATTGGTTTGGTATCATAGGCATCGTTTACTCCTTTGTTTTGTTGCTTTTCTTACATGAGAATCCGGTACATATCAAAGTCGAGAAATTATCTTTAGGTGCTACCAAAGAGAAGAAGCCATCTTTATTCAGCGGCTTGTCGTTGGTGTTGTCTAATTGGGCTTTTTGGATTATTCTATTCTACTTTGCGGCCCCCAGTCTGCCTGGGTGGGCTACCAAAAACTGGTTGCCTACTCTGTTTGCCGATAGTTTGAACATTCCGATGGCCGAAGCAGGGCCGATCTCTACGATTACGATTGCTTTCTCTTCATTTATCGGAGTTATTTTTGGTGGTATTCTTTCCGACCGTTGGGTGCAGAAGAATATTCGTGGACGGGTATATACCGGAGCTATTGGTTTGGGGCTCACCATTCCTTCGTTGCTTTTGCTGGGTTTTGGACACAGCTTTGTTAGTGTGATCGGAGCGGGATTGCTTTTCGGTATTGGTTATGGTATTTTCGATGCCAACAACATGCCTATTTTGTGTCAGTTCGTTTCGACCAAGCATCGTGGAACCGCCTATGGTATTATGAACATGACCGGTGTATTTGCTGGTGCAGCCGTAACCGAATTGCTAGGTAAATGGAGCGACGGTGGAAACTTGGGGCAGGGCTTTGCCATGCTGAGTGTCATCGTACTGATAGCATTGGCTGTTCAGCTTTATTTCTTGCGACCGAAAACAGATAATATGGTATAAAAATATAAAACTATGATTGTTTCTAATTTACAGAATAGTCAGCGGATAGAGAGTCTCCATCCGCTGTTTAAAACACTTTTTGAGTACGTAAAGACCCATGACTTATTGCATACAGAGCTGGGACGCATTGAGATTGATGGCGACAACCTGTTCATCAACAATGTGAATCCGGAGTGTGTAAGCCGTGACAAACAAGTGTTGGAACTCCATCATGATTATATTGATGTTCATATCCTTTTGGAAGGAGCCGAAAGTATTGGGTGGAAAGCATTGGAAGATCTCGAAAACGAGATAAAACCTTATGAGCAAGAGGGTGATTGTGCTCTTTATGCCGATGCTCCTACAGCATGGGTCGATATCCTACCGGGACAATTTGTTATCGTATACCCCGAAGATCCGCATGCTCCTATTGTGGGAAAAGGTAAAATACGCAAGTTGATTGCAAAAGTAAAAGTTTAACTCTTTAAAATGTTGCAACTTTGTTGCGACGCTCTGTTTCCTTACGTCAATAGTCCCATAAAACACTGTTTTATGGGACTATTTTATTAATTAAGTCATATCCGCTTGTTGCTTTAATACTGTTAATTAGTTTGTTTCTGTTGCTTCGCAATAGTACGTACTTTTTGTATGAATGATTACGTACTCTTTGATACCAAGAGTACGTTTTTAACACACTCTTAAAATACTATTTTTGCAAACCTCAAGAAGCAGAGTACTGTGAATGGATTATTGTTTTTTTATCTAATTGATATATATATATGTTTAAGTGATGTTTATCTTTCTTCCCGTTTTATTCTTCCTGCTTCTTTTCATTCTTCTTCTGCTTGATTATCTACTTTGCTTTTATAAGGATACTTATGTGTTTGTTAACCTCATTGACAAAATAAGCCCCCATTTGCTCGTTATGCAAATGAGGGCTTGTTTGCTGTTTATATACGTTCTTTTCGGTGGATGGTTTAGTATCCGGGAGTTTGTTCCAATGCCGGATTATTGGTCAGTGTGCTTTCGTTAATTGGCCATAATAAGCGCTCTGCACTGGCAGAAGAGTATTTGGTTACGTAATCTGCTCCCATCAATCTCAGGTCATACCAGCGTTTTCCTTCAAAAAAGAATTCGCGCATACGCTCTTTTAAGATTGCTTCCATTGCATTTTCATCACCGGCCATGTATTTATTGTCGGTGTAGAAATCGCCTTTATCGTTAGGATAGGCTAGTGTTGCTTTATTGGCTTCGAAGTAATCCGCTCCATAAGCGCGTTTACGCACCTCGTTGATTTCGCTGGATGGATCTTCGCCTAAGAATACTTTCGCTTCGGCAAGTAGTAAAAGGCAGTCAGCGTAGCGATAGATAGGATAGTCGTCCAAAAAACTGCGCGTTGATGAACCATCGATCAACACACCTTTGAATTTATTCGCATACGGAGCTACATAAGTAACTGCTCCGTTTGTTTCTTTCCTATATACGGCAGCTAGTGTGGCATCTTTACGTGTGTCTCCATCACGAAAAGCCTTGTTGTACAAGTTATATCTAATCTGAAGACGAATCAATCCGTTTAGTTGTCCTTCGGGAAGATTTTTGAATGAAACCCCTTCTTTATTGCAGTAATTAGCTGTCATATAGGCTTGTTGAGGGATCATGTTTTGTCGGTAGCTATCGTTCCATAAACTATATTCATCTTTTCCATTATGAATCGTAAAGATGATTTCTGCATTTCTTTTATTATCATAAGCAAATATTTTCTGGAAGTTGGCGAGTAGACTCACATTTGCTTTTTTTACATCCTCCAAAGCTGTCTTTGCAATCATGTAATCTGTATTTCCTCCATTCATCTGCTTACCGCTCCATAAGTATACCTCACCTTTGAGCATCATTGTGGCTGCTTTTGACCAAAAGTGTTTTCCGTTTTTGAATGAATAGTCGTCTCCAAAAGCATTTTCTGAAGCTGCAACATCCGCTTTGATTTGAGCCATTACTTCTGTTGCAGGTGAGGCCGGTTTAGCCAAATTTGATAAATCTAACGAAGAGCCACTTGTATAGTTTAAATATAAAACTACATCACCCCATGACCGTAATAGGTGGAAATAGAGATAGGCACGCATACCATAAGCTTCGCCCAGATAGTATTTTTTGCTGGCTTCGGGCAATATAGAGGTCTCGTTCGTTTTGGCTATCATTAAATTAATCTGGTTGATAACCTTGTACATACCCGCAAAATTGCTTATTCCAACGTTTTCTTTGTTGATGGTATTGTATGGAAGACGCTCCATTCCCTGTGTGGCTTCTCCCCCAAACGGAGTGTCGCCATAAATGTCTGCTCGCGGTTCGCCCAGCAAGAAAAAGTTAAAACTACACTCTCTGAGCAATGCATGCAAACCTACGTTAAATGTGCTGAATTGTGCTTCGCTCTTCCAATAGCTGTTGTCGGCAATGGAGCTAACCGGCTCCATATCTAATGCATCGCATCTTGAAAATAGTACGATAGAAAGCCCTGCTAATATATATGTGAATAGTTTTTTCATAATGCTATTTATTTTATTTTAAAATGTTACTGATAAACCAAATAAAACGGTTCTTGGGGTTGGATAACGTCCGTTATCGATACCTCGCCCGTAAGTTGAATCTACTGCGGGTTCTGGCGAAGTGCCTTTGTATCCGGTGATGTAAAACAGATTTTGACCTGTTACATAAACCGATGCATCGGTCATACCGGCTTTGCTGATTATTGTCTTCGGCAGATTGTAGCTCAGGGTTAACTCGCGCAATGCCAAGTAATCTCCCTTTTCGTAGAAACGAGAACTATTGTTGTCCACAGCTGTTGATCCGTTATTGGACCGCGTAATATTCTTCTTGCTTAGTTGGTCGGCATAATAGAATGCTGGTAAGTCTGTGGTTGTATTACTCTCGCTCCACATGTTTCTTACATCATCAATAATGTTAAATGATCCTTGATATTGTCCCAAAGAGCGTGCGGCGAGGTCATTGTAAATCGTGTGTCCCAATGCATAGTCGAAACGAGCATACATAGAAATTCCTTTATATCCTAATGTTGTAGAGAATCCACCTGTTACTTTAGGGAAAATATTTCCCACTACTTGTCGGTCGTAACCATTGATTATTCCATCACCGTTGATGTCTTCCCAGCATACATCGCCCGGTTCAATGGCTTTCCAACCCTCCTTTCCTGCATATTTGTCCGCCATTCCGGGACCATACAAGTTGGCTACTTCGTCAATGCGGTTGTTGGCGTGCTGTTTTACGTCGTCCCAATCTTTAAAGATGTGATTCTGCTTATAGGCTACCAACTCACCTAGTTTGCCTCCCTCTTGGCGTCCTGCAATCCATTTTGTTGCATAGGTGCCATCTGGATTTTTTCCTCCGGTAGCGACTTCATATCCACCTACACGGTTGTTCTCGTTTCCGTTGAATGGTAGTTTTACAATCTTATTGGCAACCGACGATAAGTTAGCTGTTACATCCCATGTCAGACCTTTGGGATTGGTTAAGATACTGGCTCTGGCTTCAATTTCGAAACCATAGTTGCGTAAGCTACCCATATTCGTCATCACCTCTCCAAAACCGGTATATCCTGGCAGCGCCTGTTTGGTGAGCAAATCCTTGGTTGTACGGTTGTAGTAATCAAGAATAAAGCCTAATCGGTTATTTAGGAAGCCAATATCTAATCCAGCCTCAAATGATTGACTTTGCTCCCAGCGCAATCCCGTGTTCACTAATCCCGAATTGTAGAATGCGGCTGATCCACCATACGACTTACTATCGACTTGGCTATATGAGCCATATACTTCATAATTGCCAATACCATTTACATTACCATTTACCCCATAGCTCAATCGTGGTTTTAGATTGGATACTACCTCTGAAATTTTCGAATCCTTCCAAAAATTTTCTTCCATAACATTCCAGCCTATGGATACACCGGGGAAAAATCCCCAACGATTATCCTTTAGTTTTGATATACCATCATAACGAGCTACGAATGATATAAGATACTTCATGTCATAATTATAGTTAATGCGGCTGAAGCCCGATAATATACGATAAGCTGTTTTGCTGCTCGAAGTATATGTCCTGTCTGATCCTGCATTCAACGTTGGGATATTGTCTGTTGGTGACTTTTGTGTTTTTGCTTCCAGATCGAATTGATTATAGCCTTAAATCCGCAGTCATATTATTTTCAGAGAATCCAAACACTTGAGGATGAATAACATCCTCAAGGTTTGGTTATGTCACAAGATTCACCTAAATTAGTGCTACCAAACAAACCATAAAGGTACTTGTGCATATGACAACAAAAATAGCCATAAAATCAGATAATATCACTCCTTTTGGGGGTATATTTTACGCAATGGATGAATTTTCTCGTTTAGGACTGAATTCCGTGATCGATAAATCTTTAGGATTACGTTCTTCCTACGCCGGTTACCAATATAGCGAAATTATTTCGAGCCTATTTTGGATCTACTATTGCGGCGGTGACCACATCGAAGATATCGGCAAACACCTTGGCAAACATCTTGAATTACGCCCGGATACTGAAATCCCCAGTCCGGATACTTTATTGAGAGGCATAAAAGAACTCGCAGAATTGGATATCCACTATACTTCCCAAAAAGGAGCAAGCTATGCTTTCAATAAGGCGGAACAGCTTAATAGTTTGATGCTCGATATGCTCCTTCAAACAGAACAACTCAAGCCAAACACGCTTTATAACTTGGACTTCGACCACCAGTTTATTCCCACAGAAAAGTATGACACTCAGTATTCTTACAAGAAAAAACGTGGTTATTTCCCCGGCACGGCAACTATTGGTGGTAACATTGTTGGTGTGGAAAATCGGGCCGCAAACGCAAATGTCCGTTTTCGTCAAGCGGATACGCTCCAACGGACTTTTCGTCGTTTGGCCGATAGGGGAATATTCATAGACCGTTGCCGGATGGACTGTGGTTCTTATTCGGAAGAGATTATCCGTATGACACATGGCTACTGCAACAAGTTCTACATACGAGCCGGCAAATGTCAGTCTCTGTATGAAGAAATGACGAAAATCACAGATTGGAAAAAAGAAGAAATCAACTTCGAGAATTATGAAGTGACCTCCATACCTTTTACTTCCTTTTTGCAAGAAGAAAACTACCGACTTGTTATTCAAAGGCAAAAGCGTAAGGACAACCAATTGGACCTATTTGATGGTGAATACACCTATCGGTGCATCTTAACCAATGACCATGAAAGTTCTGAAAAAGACATTGTACTCTTCTACAATGCTCGTGGAGCCTGTGAAAGAACATTCGACATGATGAATAACGATTTCGGGTGGAGTCATCTTCCCTGTTCATTCCTCAAAGAGAATACAGTATTCCTGCTACTTACAGCCATGGCTAAAAACTTTTATGCTTACCTTATTGAGAAGGTTGCAGCCGTGTTTGAAGATATTGAACCGGTAAGCCGAGTCAAACGATTTATCTTTCGATTCATTACAGTTCCTGCGAAATGGGTAAAGACAGGCAGACAATGGGTACTCAATATTTATTCCGACAAACCATACAAGTTGCTTTGGAGTCCGTAAAAACAACTTTTCGTGGGATTACTTATGCCTTCAGCTAACTGGGGAAAGGGGAAGCTATGCCCTATAACCTGAAATCAAGGAGAAAAGCAGGGGGAAAAGCTACGAGTAGGAACTATTAGGTGAATTAAATCGCTATTTGAATCAGTTATAAATTAGCTGCGGAATTGAGGTATAGGTGAAATATTCGACACCTACCATCGCATCCAAATTATGCTTTTCGGCAAATGTTTCTGTATAATTCAATGTTCCGTTCAACTGAATCTGTGTGTATTTCTGTATGTAAGCTTCTGCTTGGCGAGTATTATCCGGCGAAGAAGATGTTTGTGTTTGGTACGACTTGTTAAATTTCTCTCTTTGCCAATCGTATTGATACAAAGAGGCATTTCCGTTTAGAATTAGCTTTTTAGGAAGAATATCCAAAGCAAAGCCCATATTGTAAGTAGCCTTACGTGTGCTGTTCTCATTGGTCAGCTTGTCTCTATAGTATTCGGGATTACCATCACCTGTTCCGACTCCCGAAGCAGGACTTCCGTCTGTCAACCAAGGGCTCCATGTAGGGCGTTGAGAACGTGTACGATAGAACATCTCATATGTACCAATCCACAATTCAGGCTGTGTAGACCAAGAGTAAGTTGTTGCTGCTTTTACTGTAAGGAATGGAAATACTTTGTAAGAACCGCTCAATGCGCCATTGAACCGTTCATATCCGGTACCTTTTATTTGACCATCTTCTTTGTAATACCCAATACTTGATGAATACGTTCCTTTGTCATTACCTCCGGTGATGTTTAGGTAGTGATCTTGTGTAAGGGCACTGTTGTCAAATACTGCGTCGTCAAGCTGTCCAGCGTAGTCTTTAAATAAAATCGTTTTTCCTTCATAGAAAGGATCGTCCATCGAAAGCCATCCTTCATTTTTCAAATGCGCAGTTGCATCTGTCAAATAGCGAATGTCATATAGTTCATTTCCAATTCCGTATCCTGCCTGTGTGTCTACATTGCTACGTCCTGCACGTTTATATCCGGTACGGTTGTAATAGATATAATCTTGCGCATTACAGAATTCGTATCCTTTTCGTGCGAAGTTTGCACCCATTTTAAACTTGTAGTTCACAGAAGCTTTACCTTCTTTTCCGGTTTTAGTTTCAATCAAGATAACTCCCCCGTTGGCACGTGCTCCATAAATAGCTGTCGAAGCGGCATCCTTTAATACTTGAATGGATTCAATGTCAGAAGGGTTAATATCGCTCATACTGTTGCGGACGATACCGTCTACTACAATGAGTGCCTTACTGTTATCACCCGTGATAGTAGCTCCACCTCTTAGTGTGATGTCTGGGTCTGATCCCGGCTGTCCACTCTTGTTTATGACTCGTAGACCGGTTACAGATCCTTGTAGAGATTGTCCTACATTACTAAATGCAGCTTTGTCGAGTACTGCGTTGTCCATTTTAGAAATAGCTGTAGTCAATGTTGCACGTTTTTGCGAACTGCCATAACCGGTTACCACAACCTCGTCGAGTATCTCTGTGTCTTCTTTTAATACGATGTTGTAGTGATTTTCATTTCCAATAGTAATGGTTTGAGCTTTATAACCGATATAACTGATGGTTAGTTTAGCCCCTTTTACTACGGATAGAGAAAACTTTCCGTCGAGGTCGGTTATTGTGCCATTACTTGTGCCTGCTTCGACAACGCTGGCACCTATGATACTCTCACCTGCACCGTCTGTTACGGTACCGGTAATTGATTTCGACTGTGCTATAGCTCCTATTGAGCATAATAAGCATAGGATCAGGAAGATAGATTTCTTCATAAGTATTATGTTTAGTTTTAAATAAAGATGTTTAGACTGACTGTACATAGTTCTAAATGAACTTGTTTGTGTTTTTATTGCTAATATTTCTTTAATAATGAATCAAAGACTTTACTTCAAATAAAACGTTGCAAATATAATATTTATTTTAATAAACAGCAATCATATATTAAAATATTAATTTATATATTTTGGTTATAATTAAAATATATGCATATACTATGCTTATTGATTAATAAATTACTTAATAACGCATTAGTTCATTTAGAACTAATGCAACCTTTATTATTAATTAAAAAACAGTACTTATGAAGAAAACCATCATTTTGATGTTGTGTCTACTATGCTCAATCGGAGTTATGGCACAAAAAAAGCTAATAACTGGTGTGGTAACAGATGGCGCAGGTGAAAGTGTTATCGGTGCAAGTGTAATTGAAGTCGGTACCACAAATGGAATCATTACTGACTTAGATGGTAAATTCTCGCTATCGGTAGATCCGAATGGAAAAATTAAGATCTCTTATGTTGGATGCCAACCCCAAGTAGTCGATGTAAAGGGTAAAACGTCTTTTGCGATCAAGCTGAAAGAAGACTCCGAGCTACTGGAAGAAGTGGTTGTAACGGGTTATGGTGGTACGCAACTCCGTACGAAAGTAACCAATTCTATTGCTAAGGTGAAAGAGGATGTGTTGCAGAATGGTCTGTTCTCTAATCCGGCACAGGCTCTTTCGGGAGCGGTAGCGGGCTTGCAGGTACAGCAAACATCGGGTAATCCGGGTAGTACTCCAATATTAACTCTTCGTGGAGGAACGAATTTTAATGGTACTGGTTCTCCTCTGATCTTGGTTGATGGGCAAGTGAGAAGTTCATTAAGCGATATTAATCCGGAGGATATTCAATCCATGGAGGTCCTAAAAGATGCTGGTGCAACAGCTATTTATGGTGCTCGTGCCAATGATGGTGTAGTGCTGGTAACCACTAAGCGAGGTAAAGCCGGCAAAGCGGAAGTTTCATTAAAAGCTAAGTTTGGAATAAATTCGTTTCAAAATTCCTATGAGTTTTTAGAGGCTGGCGATTACTTATATTGGATGCGTACGGCTTATAAAAATGCCGACTATGCAGGTCGGAAATATCCTGATGGAAATCCAATGAAGTCATGGGCCAATATGTCTGGATTGACAGGAGCGACTCCTTATGGTACAGGTAATAAATATTGGGCTGATGACACTCATACTATTCCATTGGATGGTAATAAAAACTCGAATGCCGTATGGAGTACGATGAATTATAGCGATGATTTGGCCTTTTTACTCGATCAGGGTTGGGCCACTATGATTGATCCTGTAACCGGTGGAAAGCTTTTGTATAAAGATACATCCATAGCCGATTTTAATATTAAAACACCGAGTTTTTCTCAAGATTATAATATTAGTATAACCGGTGGTAATGATAGGGGCAATTATTATGCCGGATTGGGCTACAACAAAAGCGACGGAACAGCTATTGGAAACTGGTACCAACGTGTTACATTTACGCTCAATGCGGATTATAAAGTGAAAGACTGGCTGACGTCCAATTCGACCTTCAGTTTTGCTGATGCTACTTGGTATGGTTTACCTGCTTCACAAGAAGCGGAAGCAAACTATTTTTCGCGTACCCTTTCACTGCCACCGACTTTTCGCGGCTACAATGCAGTAGGTGATCCACTCTTAGGACCTAATACTGGTGATGGTAACCAACAATATAATCTGAGTAAATTTGTTCGAGATAATAATACCGATAAGTTTACGATGGGGCAATCTTTCAAAATCGATTTAATGAAAGGGCTGTATTTAAAATTAGGTGCTACATGGTTCTATTCTGAGGAAAAGAAAGAGGCATTTAATAAGGATTATCTTTCAAGTCCAGGAAATACCAATACCACCCGATCAACATCGGCTTCTTACTCTCGAACTTTAGACCAAACATATAATGCTGTTCTTAATTACGATTATCAGATAACCAAAGATCATTATCTGGCAGCGATGTTAGGCTTTGAGTACTATGACACTTTCTATAAAGGCTTTTCTGCTTCCGGAGAGGGTGCGCCGACTGACGACTTTGCCGATCTTCAGTATACAAGTACCAAAGATGGTAAACGCTCGATTGATTCGGGGCATAACGGGAATCGTATCATGTCATTTTTCGGACGCTTGAATTATGATTTCCAAAGTAAGTATCTCTTCTCATTTGTTATGAGAAAAGACGGATATTCTAAACTCTCAAAAGATAATAGATGGGGGGTGTTTCCGGGTATATCGGCAGGTTGGGTCTTCGGAAAAGAAGCCTTTATGGAACCTCTTGTAGATGTTCTCTCATTTGCCAAACTGCGAGGTAGTTACGGCTTGAATGGTAATGTGTCGAAAGATTGGGTCGGCAATTATACGGTGCAAGGCTCTTATGGAAGTAATAAGTATAATGGAAATACAGGCTTTTTGATTGGCGGCATTCCTAATTCTTATTTGACATGGGAGAGGTCGAAAACATTTGAAGTCGGTTTAGACCTTAGCTTCCTTGCCAATAGGATCAATACCAACTTCACTTATTACAATCGCAAAACCTCTGATAAGTTTGCCAATATTACCGTGCCTTCTATCTCGGGTGTAAGCTCTATAGTGTCTAATAATGGAGAATTTCAGAATCAAGGTTTTGAGTTTGATTTAGGCTTCAGAGTCTTAGATACTAACGACTGGAAATGGAATGTGAACTGGAATGGTGCTCTCAATATAAATAAGGTAACTAAGTTGCCGAATAATGGATTGGAGAAAAATCGTCAAGATGCCTTTCAGGTATATACCGGAAAAGGGAATGAACTGATGTGGGTCGGTGGCTATCAAGAGGGACAACGTCCCGGAGATCTGTATATGTTTATAGCCGAAGGCATTTATCAGTCGCAAGACGAAATCCCTGCCGGGTTGGTGGATATAACGTCGGGTAATAACGGATCGAATGGGCGTCCGCTTTATGGTGGCGAAGAAGGGTACAATAAATTGTCGAAAACAGAAAAAGCCAATGCGCTACCTATTGAACCGGGTGATGTGAAGTGGAAGGACGTGAATAACGATGGAAAGATTGATAATTATGATATGGTAAAGGTTGGCAACTATAATCCCAAATGGACGGGTGGCATCAACACAAGCCTTTCTTGGAAAGATTTACGAATTTCGGCACGTTTTGATTATGCATTGGGGTTCATGGCAGTAGACTGGAAAACGCCGTGGATCATGGGCAATATGCAGGGTACTTATAATACCATCTCTGAAACAAGAGATACATGGACTCCTGAAAATACCGGAGCTGCATTGCCCAAATATGTTTGGGCAGATCAATTGGGAAAGCGTAATTATGCACGAAGTTCTTCCATGTTTGCTTATAAAGGTGATTATATTGCTTTTCGGGAGCTTAGCTTAGCCTATAAATTACCCGAAAAACTTGCTAACAAAGCACTCTTAAATAATGTAGAAGTATCAGTAACCGGACAAAATTTAGGATACCTTACTGAAGCCAAGCACTTATTCTCCCCTGAGAAAGCAAATAATAACGGAGGCTACCCGTTGCCATTATCTGTTATTTTTGGAATCAATGTTTCTTTCTAATTTATTAAATGGACAGTTTATGAAAAAAATAATTTATAGTTTAGTTTTATTAGTTTCCAGTATATTGTATAGTTCGTGCAACGCCTTAGATATGGCTCCCGAAGATTATTATGGAAGCGGTAATTTTTGGAATAATGAAGCGCAAGTCAGAGGATATCTTTTTGGCATGCATGCACAGTTAAGAGATAAATACCAGATGTTTTTTTATTTAGGCGAAGCTCGCGGAGGCACACAACGGACTGGCACATCCTCTCAGGATACTAGTCTGGATGATGAACGCATTAAAACCAATTTGCTCAATAAAGACAATACAGGTATCGATAATTGGAATGGCTTGTATAATCCTCTGATGAATGTTAATCATTTCATTCAGAAAGTAGAAACGGAATGCCCGTTTTTGAGCGAAGAGAACCGGAAGGGTTATTTGGCTCCGGCATACGGACTTAGGGCACTGTATTATTTTATGCTATACAGAACTTATGGTGGAGTACCCTTAGTTACTACTGTGGAACTGTTGAACGGAAAAGTATCGGTCGATAAGTTTTATATTCCACGCGCAACAGCTGAAGAAACATTGGCTTTAGTGAAAAGCGATATCAACAAGTCAGAAGCTCTCTATGGACCAAGCTTTGCAATAACTAAGCGTTCGGAATGGTCAAAAGCTGCCACGCTGATGCTAAAAGCTGAAATTTATCTTTGGTCGGCGAAAGTAGCTACGGGTAATCATGCTGCCGCAGGTAAAGCCGATCTCGAGGTTGCTAAAACCGCACTTCAGCCGATCATTGGTAAATATGAACTACTACCTAGCTTTCAGGAACTTTATTCGACTAAAGAAAGCAAGGAAATAATTTTTTCTATTCACTTTGCCGATACGGAAGCAAGTAACTGGGGAGGAGCATTTCTGTATTATAACGCAGTCTTTTTGGACCAAAAATATGGTCGTAACGGGAAGCTTATAAAAGGGGATACACTGAACTTGAAAGGAGGTAATACGCTTCGCCATGAGTATAAAGAAGCTTTTTGGAAAAGTTATGATGAGGCAGATACCCGTCGTGATGCCACATTTATGGAATACTACAATGAGGCTCAAATGCAAACGTTTGGCGTAGTTATGAAAAAAGGCATTGGGAGTGTGAATGCTACCAATAATCGTATTTACGATAATGATATTCTCGTTTACCGATATGCAGATGCATTGCTCATGATGGCTGAGATCGAAAACGGGTTGGGCAATCCCTGTGCTAATTATATAAATGAAATTCGTAAGCGTGCTTATGGCAAGAACTATTCGCCGGCTGTTGCATATGCCGAAGGTACTTATGCCGATAATGAATTAGCTATTTTGAAAGAGCGCGATAAGGAATTTGTATGGGAAGGTAAACGCTGGTTTGATGTTGTACGTATGCGTGCTGCCGACGGTTCTTCGCTCGCATTCTCAGCACCGGCTAATTATCCGAATACATCTCCATTGATTCTTAAAGAAAATGAGCATCTGTTGTTGTGGCCCGTTGATGTAAATACACTAACGAATAACAAAGAATTGACCCAAACTCCTGGGTATTAATTACTCCATTCTATTTCTGATAGTCAGATACACGTTTAATAAATAAGCCTATTGTAAGTGACTTACAATAGGCTTATTTATTAAACGTGATTTTGAGTTCTTGTATTTTTTATCTTCTTTGTTTATTATATATGTTATAGATATTAAATATTTTAATTAATAGCGGCGTTTGTAAAATGAAAAGATTATCTTTGCTTTCCATAAACATTCATACTAATTTATTTGATACCATGAAGAAATCCGTAATTCTATTTTCGCTTTTCTATTTATTATGTGCAATTCCTGTCGCTAAAGCTGCAGATACGATTTTTATTAAAGAGACACGCATTCCTATTCTTTTAGAGAGGAAAGACAATGTTCTGTTCTACATCCGCTTGGATGCTAAAGAGAGTCAGACATTAAATGATGTCGTTCTGAAGTTTGGTGAAAATGTAAATCTCAAAGAAATACAGTCTGCTAAACTGTATTACAGTGGTACGGAGGCGCTTCAAGATAGAAATAAAAAGCGCTTTGCACCTGTAGAATATATCTCTAGCCATGCTCCGGGAAAAACTCTTGCTGCAAACCCCTCTTATTCGATCATGAAAGCCGAGGTGAATGTTGCTAAACAGGAGATTGTACTAACCGGAAATCAAAAACTGTTTCCGGGGATCAACTATTTTTGGGTTAGCTTACAAATGAAACCGGGAGCTACTTTGACAAATACTGTATCGGCAGAAATTATTTCTGTTACTTTAGATAATCAGAAAGCCCCATTGTCTGTTGTTTCAGAGAAAAACATAGCACATCGCATGGGAGTAGGTGTGCGTCATGCCGGCGATGACCAGTCTGCTGCCTTTCGTATACCGGGATTGGTTACTACCAATAAAGGAACCTTGCTGGGAGTATATGATGTGCGCTACAACAACAGTGTTGACCTGCAAGAACATGTGGATGTAGGATTGAGTCGTAGTACCGATGGGGGACAAACTTGGGAGAAGATGCGTCTGCCTTTGGCTTTTGGCGAATACGACGGTTTGCCTGCCGGACAGAATGGAGTGGGCGACCCTTCTATTTTGGTAGATACAAAAACGAACACCATCTGGATTGTAGCTGCATGGACTCATGGTATGGGAAATCAACGTGCTTGGTGGAGTTCTCATCAAGGCATGGACTTGAATCATACCGCACAGTTGGTGCTCGCTAAGAGTACCGATGATGGAAAAACATGGTCCGGACCAATTAATATAACAGAACAGGTAAAAGATCCTTCTTGGTACTTCTTACTCCAAGGTCCCGGTCGTGGTATTACAATGAGTGATGGTACGCTGGTATTTCCGACTCAATTCATTGACTCTACCCGTGTGCCCAATGCCGGTATTATGTATAGCAAAGATAGAGGTGAGACTTGGCACATGCATACCTATGCCCGTACCAACACGACCGAAGCACAAGTTGCAGAGGTAGCGCCCGGAGTATTAATGCTCAATATGCGCGATAATCGTGGAGGGAGCCGTGCCGTATCTATTACTAAAGATTTAGGCAAAACCTGGACCGAACACGAGTCTTCTCGCAAGGCATTGCAGGAATCGGTTTGCATGGCTAGTTTGATTAGTGTTAAAGCCAAAGATAATGTATTGAATAAAGATATCTTGATTTTCTCAAACCCCAATACAACCAAAGGACGTCATGACACGACGATAAAGATCAGTTTGGATGGGGGTGTGACTTGGCCTGACGAATATCAATTATTGCTTGACGAAGGTGAGAACTGGGGATATTCATGCTTGACCATGATCGATAAAGAAACCATCGGCATCTTATATGAAAGTAGTGTGGCGCACATGGCGTTTCAGGCTATTAAGCTAAAAGATATTGTAAAGTAAGGAAGAATCTGATCTTAAAAACACAAACCAATTATTATGATGAAGAATAAGCAAATTTTCTTAATCAGTTTTCTTATTTGTTTATGTATGTTCGCTACAGTTCGGGCAGGTGATTATCACCTGCTGCCGAAGCCGCAGAAGTTTGCTCCGTTAGCTTCTGGTTTTGTATTAGATAAGGTAGAGCTTTCTACTCCTGTGTTAAGGCAGGAGTGGGAAGCTTTTATCACTCAAAGAGGTGGGGTGATAGACAGTAAAGCCCGCTGCCGTATAGAGGTAAACCTTGTGTCGTCTTTACCCGGTGTAATGTTGAATGTCGATGAAGCATATACGTTAAAGGTAGAAGGAAAGCGCATTAAGATAGAGGCGGTAAGCCAACGGGGAGTGTATTGGGCGATGCAAACACTTGCTCAATTGCAAAAGAACGGTTCGGGGAAGGCTACCTTTAGCGGATGTGATGTGGTCGACTGGCCAGCTTTTCGAGTACGTGGATTCATGCAAGATGTAGGGCGTAGCTATATTTCTATGGATGAGTTAAAACGGGAAATAGAAATGCTGTCGCGTTTTAAAATCAATGTGTTTCATTGGCATCTCACCGAAAACCAGTCGTGGAGGTTGGAGAGTAAGATATTTCCCATGCTGAATGATAGCATAAATACGACTCGTATGCCCGGCAAATACTATACGTTGGAGGAGGCAAAAGAGTTGGTTGCTTTTTGTAAAGCCCATAACGTGATGTTGATTCCGGAATTCGATATGCCGGGACATAGCGAGGCCTTTGTTCGCACTTTCCGTCACGATATGCAAAGCCCCGAGGGTATGAAAATCCTTAAACTATTGCTTGATGAGGTTTGCGACACATTTGATGTGCCTTATTTGCACATCGGTACCGATGAGGTACAGTTTACGAATGCCCGGTTTGTGCCCGAAATGGTTGCATACGTACGTGCCAAAGGGAAAAAGGTAATTTCATGGAATCCCGGATGGCATTATAAACCGGGCGAGATCGATATGACGCACTTATGGAGTTATCGGGGAAAAGCGCAACCAGGCATTCCTGCCATCGACTCCAAATTTCATTACCTGAATCATTTTGATACATTCGGAGATATTATTGCTTTGTACAACAGCCGGATTTATAACGTAAATCAAGGTAGTGATGATATGGCAGGCGTTATTCTGGCTATTTGGAATGACCGGGTTGTTGATAAGGAGTGGAACATGATTCTCGAAAATAACTTCTATCCCAATATGCTGGCCATTGCCGAAAGAGCATGGCAGGGGGGAGGAACCGAATATTTCGATAAGAACGGAACGATTCTTCCTTCGGAAAATACAGAAGAGTTTAAGGCTTTTGCTGATTTTGAAGACCGGATGCTTTGGTATAAAGAGCATTGGTTTGGCGGATATCCTTTTGCCTACGTAAAACAAACCAATGTTAAGTGGAGGATAACCGATGCATTTCCCAATGAAGGGCAATTAAATAAAGTATTTCCACCCGAAACGGAGCTCAGTAAGACCTATACTTATGAAGGAAACGAATATACGACTCGCACAGCAACCGGAGCCGGTATTTATTTACGCCATGTATGGGGGAAATTGGTACCTGCCTTTTATAAAGATCCGGAAGAAAATCATACCGCTTATGCATATACATGGGTATATTCTCCCAAGAGTCAGGACGTTGGAGCATGGGTTGAGTTTCAGAACTATGGTCGTTCAGAGATGGATTTAGCTCCATTATCCGGTACATGGGACTATAAGAGTAGTCGTATTTGGGTGAACGATAAAGAACTATTGCCTCCGTTGTGGACTGCTACGCACCGAAAGAAGAGTAATGAGATTGCTTTGGGCAATGAAAACTGTGTGGCTCGCCCCCCCGTTGCAGTACATTTGAATAAGGGGTGGAACAAGGTGCTGTTGAAGCTGCCTGTCGGACGCTTTTCGACTCCTGAGGTGCGTTTGGTAAAATGGATGTTTACGACGGTCTTTGTTACCCTCGATGGAGAAAAAGCGGTAGAAGGCTTGATCTATTCGCCCGATAAAATAAAATGAATAAATGATTTAGGAATATGAAGCGTTTTTTATTTACCATCATTGTATGGTGCGTTGCAATGATGTGTTATGGGCAAGAGCATAAATACTCTACGTTCTATTATCAGCGAGCCAGCCTTTTCGAGGAGTTGCCCATCGGTTCGAAAGACATTGTCTTTTTAGGCAATAGTATTACTAACGGAGGCGAATGGGCCGAACTTTTGAATAACAAACGGGTTAAAAACAGAGGAATTAGCGGTGATATTTGTCAAGGTGTATATGATCGCCTGGATCCGATTTTAAAAGGAAAACCGGCTAAAATATTTCTGTTGATAGGCATTAATGACATCAGCCGGGGGACTCCGGTTGATACGATTGTTCGAAAAATTTCTTTGATTACTCAAAAAATTAAACAAGAATCTCCGAAAACAAAGCTATATTTGCAAAGTATACTTCCGGTAACAGATTACTATAAGATGTTTGGAGGGCATACTTCGCAAGGGAACACAGTAAAACAGCTAAATGAAAAGCTTAGTGAGCTATCTGAAAAAGAGAAAATTACTTATATCGATCTTTATTCTTCATTTGTAGATAAACAAACGGGAAAAATGGATATTCGTTATACCAATGATGGTTTACATCTATTGGGCAAAGGTTACCTCAAATGGATCGAAATTATTAAACCTTATGTTGGTGAGAAATGAAAAGACTACTATTACTCTCTCTATCTTTGATCATGACCATGACTTTATTTGCACAAAAGCAAATAAAGGTGGCCTGCGTTGGTAATAGTATTACGTATGGGTCTGGTTTAGCCGATCCAAAAACACAGTCTTATCCTTCGCAACTTCAACAACTATTAGGTGAGGCTTATGAAGTGGGCAATTTCGGCAAGCCGGGAGCCACTTTATTAAACAAAGGCCATCGTCCGTATATGGAGCAGAGTGAATATAAAGATGCACTTGCTTTCGCAGGAGATATTGTAGTCATCCACTTGGGCATTAATGATACTGATCCGCGCAACTGGCCTCATTATCGAGATTATTTTGTTAAGGACTATTTGGCGTTAATCGATTCTTTCCGAATGGTTAATTCTAAATGTAGGGTTATCATTGCTCGGTTAACTCCAATAGCCGACCGCCACCCTCGCTTCGAATCGGGCACACGTGATTGGCATGGAGAAATTCAACAAGCCATTGAAACAGTTGCCGACTATGCCGGTGTTCAGTTAATCGATTTCCATGAACCGCTCTATCCATATCCGTTTTTATTGCCCGATGCCGTGCACCCAACGAAAGAAGGAGCCGGGATTTTGGCTCAAACGGTATGTGCTGCTATCACAGGTAATTTTGGTGGTTTGCAATTATCCGAACTTTATTCGGACAACATGGTGTTGCAGCGCGACACTCCTTTAACCATTCAGGGCAAAGCCAATGCCGGCGATAAGATAGTGGTGAAACTCGCCGGGCAACAAGCAACAGCCAAGGCTGCCGACAATGGACGGTGGGCTGTGACACTGCGCCCATTGAAAGCAGGAGGACCTTATACACTGACTGTTGCCGGACAGAAACAAAAGTTAGTGTACACGGATGTATTGATTGGAGAAGTGTGGCTCTGTTCGGGGCAGTCGAATATGGAGTTCATGGTAAAGCAAACTGCTACCGCAAAGAGTACCCTGCAGCAAGCCGATAACAATTTGATTCGCCTGTTTGATAAGAAAGCACGTTGGCGTACGAATGCCGTCGAATGGGACCAGTCTGTGCTCGACTCGCTTAATCATTTGCAGTACTATGCCGACACTCAATGGTCTGTCGCTTCGTCGGGCAGTGTGAGTTCTTTCTCGGCCGTAGCTTATTATTTCGGGAAAATGTTGCAAGATAGTTTGCAAGTTCCTGTCGGGCTGATTTGCAATGCCATCGGAGGTTCTCCCACAGAGGCTTGGATAGATCGTGCAACATTGGAATATCAATTTCCGGGCATCTTACGTAACTGGACACAAAATGACTTTATACAAGATTGGGTACGCGGACGGGCTGCTTTGAATGTGAAGAAATCGGATAATAAGCAGCAACGGCATCCATACGAACCTTGCTATTTGTATGAGGCGGGGATTCGTTCTTTCGATCAGTTTCCGATAAAGGGTGTTATTTGGTATCAAGGAGAGTCGAATGCACAAAACAGGGAGACGCATGAGAAATTATTTACCCTCTTGATACAAAGCTGGCGCAAGAGCTGGAAGAATGAAACGCTTCCGTTCTATTATGTTCAGTTGTCAAGTTTAGATCGTCCGTCGTGGACCTGGTTCCGCGATAGTCAACGCAGATTGATGAAGCAGATTCCTCATACAGGTATGGTGGTATCGAGCGATTGTGGCGACTCGCTGGATGTGCATCCGATCAATAAAAAACCAATTGGTGAGCGTTTGGCACGTTGGGCTTTGAACCAAACGTATGGTCAAACGAATGTGGTTCCCTCCGGACCCCTTTTCCGTAGTATGGAACTGCGTGACGGGGCTGCATACCTCTCTTTTGATTATGCCGAAAATATGGGCAGTGTAGACCGGCAACCATTAAGAACGTTTGAAGTGGCAGAAACCGAGGGTGTTTATTATCCGGCAACTGCCGAAGTAATAGGAAATCAAATTAAAGTATATAATAAGGAAGTGAAGCAGCCGCATTACGTACGCTACGGGTGGCAGCCTTTTACGCGTGCCAATCTGGTGAATGGATCCGGATTGCCGGCTTCGACCTTTCGCACAGATAAATAAAAGAAGGAATAATAACGTATGGTGAAGAGAATAATTGGAGGATTGCTTTGTTGTTGCAGTATGGTTTACGGCCAAAACCGGAGTGAGGCTGTGACACTGACGTTGAATGACCATTGGCTGTTTTCGCAGGCAGGAACTGAAAAGTGGTTATCGGCTAAAGTGCCGGGTACTGTACATCAGGATTTAATTCATCATCAGCTATTGCCCGACCCCTTCTATGGAGTTAATGAAGAGAAAATTCAATGGGTCGAAAATGAAGATTGGCAATATAAAACAAGCTTTACGGTAAGTGAAGAGTTGCTGAACCGGGAGGGTGCTTTGCTAACCTTTGAAGGGCTTGACACGTATGCCGATGTCTACCTTAACGGTAGTTTGGTGCTAAAATCCGATAATATGTTTGTAGGCTATTCGGTTCCGGTGAAGTCGGTCTTGCGTAAAGGTGAGAATCGGTTACAGGTTTATTTTCACTCGCCTGTCAAACGGGTTATGCCGCAGCAGGCCTCCAACGGTTTCAATTATCCGGCGGATAATGATCATCATAAAGAGCATTTGAGTGTTTTCACCCGAAAGGCTCCTTATAGTTATGGCTGGGATTGGGGCATTCGTATGGTGACCAGTGGAATTTGGCGCCCGGTTTCTTTGCGCTTTTATGATGTAGCTACCATCGATGATTATCAGGTAAAACAACTTTCATTAACAGACGAAGCGGCTCAACTGCTTCATGAACTGGAGGTGAAAAGTGTGTCTGCGCAAGAAGAGCAGGCCGAAGTCGTTGTCTCCTACTCATTGGAAGGAGGAGCCAAGACAACAATTAGGCAAGAGGTACGCCTACAACCGGGCATGAACCGCATTCGTATCCCGATGGAATTGCCGCACCCGGTGCGTTGGATGCCTAATGGGTGGGGCAAGCCTACTCTGTATGACTTCTCTGCACAACTTGTATGTAAGGACGTAACCGTTGCCGAGCAACGGCATCGTATTGGTTTGCGTACCATCCGTGTGGTCAATGAAAAGGATAAAGCGGGCGAGTCGTTTTACTTTGAAGTGAACGGCATCCCGATGTTTGCTAAAGGAGCTAACTATATTCCCCAAGATGCCCTGCTTCCGAATGTAACCACAGAACGCTATGAAACCTTGTTTCGTGATGTTCGCGAGGCTCATATGAATATGATCCGCGTATGGGGCGGAGGAACGTATGAAGACGATCGTTTCTATGAATTAGCCGATGAAAATGGTATATTGGTATGGCAAGACTTTATGTTCGCGTGTACCTCTTATCCGAGCGATCCCACGTTTTTGAAGCGGGTGGAAGAAGAGGCTACTTATAACATTAAACGCTTGCGCAATCATGCTTCATTGGCTATGTGGTGCGGTAACAATGAGATTTTAGAAGGATTGAAATACTGGGGTTGGGAGAAAAAGTTCACCCCTGAGGTTTATCAAGAGATGTTTCGCGGATACGATCGGTTGTTCAACGAATTATTACCGGCTAAGGTAAGCGAGTTGGATGGTGATCGTTTTTATAAACACAGTTCACCTTACTTTGCTAACTGGGGGCGTCCCGATTCATGGGGAGTAGGCGATAGCCACAACTGGGGAGTATGGTATGGTAAGAAAACATTCGAATCATTGGATACCGACCTGCCTCGTTTTATGAGTGAGTTTGGCTTTCAGTCATTTCCCGAAATGAAAACAATTGCTACATTTGCTGCTCCCGAAGACTATCAGATTGAGTCGAAGGTGATGAACGGACACCAAAAGAGTAGCATCGGGAATGCACTGATACGTACGTATATGGAGCGCGATTATATCGTTCCGGAGAAGTTTGAAGACTTTGTCTACATCGGCCTGGTGCTTCAAGGAAGAGGTATGCGGCATGGATTCGAAGCTCATCGACGCAATCGCCCTTATTGCATGGGAACGCTCTACTGGCAGTTGAACGATAGTTGGCCTGTGGTATCGTGGTCGAGCATTGATTACTATGGCAACTGGAAAGCGCTTCATTATCAGGCGAAGCGTGCATTTGCACCGTTACTTATTAATCCGGTGCAACAGGGCGACTCTTTACAGGTTCACCTACTGTCGGATGAGTTGAAAGCATTGGATGCTTTGACACTGGATATGCGTTTAATTGATTTCAATGGTAAACTTATAAAGAAAGAATCTATAAAATCGTTATCTTTGCCTGCCAATACGTCTATGTGTGTGTACCGACAGTCATTGGCCTCGCTTTTGACAACCGAACAGCGTACAAACTGTTTTCTTTCGCTCACTCTGAAAGAGAAGTCAGGGCATAAGGTAGCCGAAGAGGTGTACTTCTTTGAACCGACTAAAAACTTGAATCTTCCTCAAGCATCTGTTTCTTATAAGGTGAAGCAACGCAATGGAAGTTGCGAGTTAACGCTCACTTCTTCTCAGTTGGCTAAAGATGTATTTATTCAGGTGCCGATACAAGGAGCACGATTTAGTGATAACTTCTTCGATCTGCTTCCCGGAGAAACAAAGAAGGTTACCATTAGCTCTCCTGCGCTGAACAAAGAAGGAAAATTAGACATAACAATAAAACACGTAAGAGAAACATATTAATTAATCAAACTATTATGATGAAACAAACTTTTAAAGTGGCCGGTTTTCTGGCATTAACGGGGCTTATAGCTTCCTGTAAATCGGAGCAAAAGCTTGCCGATTATCAAGTGATTCCTTTACCGCAAGAGATTGCCGTATTGCAGAGCAATCCTTTTATACTGGGTGGGGATGTGAAAATAATCTATCCTGAAGGAAATGAGAAAATGCATAAAAATGCTCTTTTCTTAGCCGAGTATTTGAAGAAAGCTACAGGAAAAGATTTTGCAATCGAAACGGGAACTGAAGGGAAGAATGCCATTGTGCTTCAATTGGGTCTGCAGTCGGAAAATCCGGAGGCTTATCAACTCAAAGTAGGCAGTGAAGGTGTTACCATTGCTGCACCTAGCGAAGCAGGTGTATTTTATGGTATTCAGACACTGCGCAAATCAATTCCGGTAGCAGTGGGTGCACAAATCTCATTGCCCGCAGCAGAGATCAACGATTATCCTCGTTTTGGATATCGTGGGGTGCACCTTGACGTAGCTCGTCACTTCTTTACGGTAGACGAAGTGAAGTCATTCATCGATATGATGACGTTGCATAATATGAATCGTATGCACTGGCATCTTACCGAAGATCAAGGCTGGCGTTTGGAGATAAAGAAGTATCCGAAGCTGACAGAAATCGGTTCGAAAAGAACAGAGACGGTGATCGGACGTAATTCCGGCAAATATGACGGAATACCTTACGGTGGATTTTACACGCAGGAGCAAGCTAAGGAAATTGTTGAGTATGCTGCTCAACGATATGTTACCGTTATTCCTGAGATAGATCTTCCGGGACATATGCAGGCTGCATTGGCTGCTTATCCTCACCTTGGCTGTACCGGCGGACCGTACGAAGTATGGAGAGAATGGGGTATATCGGATAATGTGCTTTGTGCAGGCAATGACAGTACGTTGACCTTTATCGATGATGTGCTGACTGAAGTGATGGAAATATTCCCATCCAGTTATATTCATATTGGTGGCGACGAATGTCCGAAAACACAATGGGAAAAGTGTCCTAAATGTCAGGCTCGTATCAAATCTCTGGGTTTGAAATCGGATGATAAGCACTCGAAAGAAGAGCGTTTGCAGAGCGTCATTATTAACCATGCAGAGAAGTTCCTCAACGAACACGGTCGTCAGATTATCGGTTGGGATGAGATTCTCGAAGGTGGATTGGCTCCTAATGCAACCGTTATGTCATGGCGTGGTGAAGCCGGTGGTATTGAAGCTGCCAAGCAGAAACACGATGTGTTGATGACTCCGAATACATATCTGTATTTTGATTATTATCAGACGAAAGATGTGGATAACGAACCTTTAGCTATTGGTGGTTATCTGCCGTTGGAGAGAGTATACAGCTACGAACCGATGCCTGCTTCTCTGACTCCCGAAGAGCAGAAATACATTGTAGGTGTACAAGCCAATCACTGGACTGAGTATATGCCTACCTTTGCGCAGGTGCAATACATGGCATTGCCTCGTTGGGCTGCTTTGAGCGAAATTCAATGGACCATGCCTGCTAAGAAAAACTATCAGGACTTCTTGAAGCGCCTGCCTCGCTTGATTGAGCTTTACAACGCCGAAGGTTATAACTATGCTAAACACGTATTTGATGTGACAGCCGAGTTCAACCCAAATCCGGTAGATGGTACGCTCGATGTAAAACTATCGACACTTGATGGCGCTCCTATTCACTATACGTTAGATGGTACAGAGCCTACTGCTTCCTCACCGGTATGCGATAGCATTTTGAAGATAAAGGAAAACGGAACGTTGCAGGCGGTTGCTATACGTTCGGCAGGTAATAGCCGTATCGTTTCTGAGAAGGTTGTGTTCAGCAAATCAAGTATGAAGTCGATTGTTGCCAATCAGCCCATAAATAAACAATATGAGTTTAATGGTGCCCCTACTTTAGTAGATGGCCTTAAGGGTAATGGAAATTATAAGACTGGTCGCTGGATTGCTTTTTACAAGAACGATATGGATGTTACAATTGATATGCAGCAGCCAACCGAAATAGCTAGTGTAGAGATTTCGACTTGTGTGGAGAAAGGTGATTGGGTATTTGATGCCAGAGGCTTGTCGATAGAGATATCGGAAGATGGCAAGAGCTTTACCAAAGTGGCTTCAGAGGATTATCCGGCTATGACGGCAGCAGACCGCAACGGCATTTACAATCATAAACTGACATTTTCTCCCGTAAAAGCACGCTACGTGAAAGTGGTGGCATTGTCCGAACAGTCTATTCCCGATTGGCACGGTGGTATGGGTAAGCCCGGCTTCTTGTTTGTCGATGAGATTACTGTAAACTAATTGTTGCATACAGTGGTAAGGACAACTGTTTGGTTTTTCCTTTGTATACTTGTCGGGTTGATTGCTTCGTGCAACTCCCGACAAGCAACACTGCTTACGCAACCGATCAGTATACAAGAAATGATAGGAATCCCTGATGCAGAACCCGGTTTTGCATCAGGGGTTTCGGCTTGTTATGCAGGTGCTATTGATGATCTGCTATTGGTAGCGGGTGGATGTAATTTTCCCGATCTACCTTTAACGGCAGGTGGGAAGAAGAGATATTATAAAGGTATTTACGTAGCCAATCGCAATGTCGACTCTGTTTTCCATTGGAGAAAAGTAGGAGAGCTGCCTGTAGCTGCCGCCTATGGTGTTTCCATACCTATTCCCGGAGGTTTGATCTTTGCCGGTGGAATGAACGAAGAGGGATCGCTCTCTTCGGTATATCGGCTGCGTCTAAGCAAGGATAAACAATCGGTTATTATGGATACACTACATTCACTACCTTTTGCTATAGATAATATGGCGGGTGTTGTAGTGGGCGAAAGACTCTTTCTGATAGGTGGCAATGTAGAAGGAAAGCCCTCTTGTTCCCTTTTATCGGCAGAGTTATCCCATCTAAATGAAGGCTGGTTGCAAGAATCCTCTTTTCCCGGCGACCCCAGAATTCAGCCTGTTTGTGCAGCACAATCTGCTAAGGGTGGAAGCATTTATATGTGGGGAGGTTTTGCTCCCTCGGTGGACGGTGTTCGGGCTACATTGTCGACAGACGGGTATGCTTATTCAATTGCTGAACGTAGTTGGAAACAGCTTGCAACGCCTACGGGAAGCGACTCTGTATCTGTTTCGTTAGGTGGCGGCGGTGCTGTTTCGTTAAACGATAGTTTAATAATCTGTACCGGAGGGGTCAATAAACGTATCTTTTTATCTGCACTTAGGCGGGGAGAAATGCTTCAAAAAGCGAAAGCGGCTCAATGCACCAAACAGATTGACAGCCTCAAAGCTGTAGACAGTGTTTATCTATCTCGTCCGGCCGATTGGTATTGTTTCAACGATAAGGTGCTTCTCTATAACGTGCTTCGCGACTCTTGGACGGAGGTATCTCAAAGTACTTCGCTGGCTCGTGCCGGAGCTGCTTTAGTGGGCTGTAACGATACGTTATTTTCCATTTGCGGAGAGCTAAAGCCCGGAGTTCGTACCCCTGAAATAAATAAGTTGATCATCCGTTCTTATTAAAAACTTATATCAGTAAACGAAAGAGAGGCGAATGTTACTTCAATGGACAGTAACATTCGCCTCTCTTTCATTTATTCTCTAAGGTAGCGTATGGAGTAACCGGCATAGTCATTACTCTCTATCATTCTTATCTCATTGTTGTTGTAAAGTAGAGAGAACCCACCTCCTGTAAAGTTTGTGAGGGTTCCTTCTGCATACCAGAATACTGTAAATTGATTTTTAAAGCTATAAATACTTGTATTCTTATTTGTAACTTTATTGAAGAAACCGACCGGCTTTCCACTAAATCCCGATAAGTTGTTGGGTGTATGGCTGCTTGCAGAACTTTCCCATGAGCTTCCCATTTTGAGTGCAGCAGTATTATTTTTTATATAGCTTTTAAGCTTTTCGCAATCGCCATTATTCGGTATTTTCCATCCGGAAGGTGCCATTGTTCCTTTAGAAACAGCCGCTTTGTTGTAGAATAAATTATCTTCTTTGAGATAATACCCGGCAGTACTCACTGTCATATTGGTTATTAGGTTGATAGTTCCTCCATCATTGTATTTGGTTGTTTTTAGATTTTCGCGCATCCAGTATTGGGTACCTATCTTTACGGTTGGATAGATAAATCTTTCTGTTCCTTTGCTGTCTGTTAAAACAGTGGGACGCAATGAAACACTTTGTCTGTTTTCGGGTGGTGTAAGTACGATGTTGCTTTCTGCATCGGCATAGAGTGTGGTAATGGCTTCGTCAATACCGGAAGTATATATGAAGGAATTTGTTTCTGTATTCCACGAAACGGTTCCGCCGTGTACGTTGCCTGTTGCGTTGAGGAGTTGGAGTACAGTACCATCCTGTGAACCGATCGGATAGAGAACAATAGCTTGCGCATTGATACCTTCGCCTAATAGATATTCTTTGCATACCTCTGCCAGAGCAATGCCGGAAGCATTGGTGATGTTATATACATTACTCTGTTCAAAGTTGAAGTCCGTTAAGAGAATCACTCCCTCGTCTTGATCTTCTTCGAGCGTTCCTTCGCTTTGACTTCCTTCCTGCCATTCGCCAATGCTGGGAAAAATTCCATTAACTCCCGTTTTAGAGCTAAACTTCAACAGTAATTCGCAACTATATCCGCTCGCTATTTCCATATCATTGGGAAAAGGTAGGGAGTAGCTTTTTCCCTGCACCCGTAGCGTAAGTTTGCCATTACCTATTTCTTGTGGAATGAGCAATGCTTTCTTACCCGTTAGTTTATGCGTTGCTTCGTCAATAATCCATTCGCCATTCGTTAGAATGTTTTGTGGAGTGTTTGGTGATGAGAAAGTATTATTGGTAAAATTGTAAGTAGCCCGGGTGAAGGTGTTGTTGAATACGATAGAAGCGTTTTGTTTCAATGCATTTATATCTTCATCTTCTGTTAATTGAATCGAGACTCGCACTTGGCACATTTTGTGTTCGAGTGTGAGGTTAACGCTTTTGTTGCTTGGGATGACTCCTGTTGTTTTGGCAACCATAAAGTCCGACAGGCTGTAGCCTACATTCGTGTTCTGCTCCGGGCTAACCGAAACTTGTATGTTACTTTGGTTAGGGGCAATAGCGTTTGGCTGATACGGGTAATAACCCGTGAAGTCATATTTACCATCACCACTGGGATAATAGATGGGCTCGTCGGGTTCAAAAATTGCTTCTTTCAATGTAAATCGCATATTATCTACGTATCGTTTATCACTTAAATCTTTCGATTCGGGTAAAACGAAAAGACCGATCTGATCATCAGTTTCGAACTCATTGTTTGCGACACGTGTTTGCATCAATAAAATCTGAGCTGAAATTTGAATCGGAATAGTACCCGGAGTTAAAGGGAAGTCTTCTTCTTCTTGAATGTTATTGACACAAGATGTTGAGAGAAAAAGAGCGAGAACAATGCTTGATGCCTTCAAGCATGTAGTTTGTACGTGTTTCATAGAAATCATATTATTTAGTTGAATTTGCCTCTAAACTAATGTTTTACGAAGATAGGCTATTTTTCTTAAAAAATCGAATCATAATATATATCTTTGTGCATCGAATGTATATTAAATCGATGCTTATGAAAAGAATATTGTTTTTCCTTTCTTATTTTCTGTTTGTATATGAGATATACGGACAAGTTACCTTGGAGCATTGTTTGCAAAAAGCACAGGAGAACTATCCGTTGATGAGGCAGTACGACTTGATACAACAGGCCAAAGAATATAATCTGGATAATGCTTCGAAAGGCTACCTGCCACAGTTTGCTCTTTCAGCCAAGGCAACCTACCAAAGCGAAGTAACAGAGCTTCCGGTATCAATACCGGGGGTAAACATGAAGGCACTGCCTAAAGAGCAGTATCAGGTGATGTTGGAACTCCGGCAAAATCTTTGGGACGGAGGGGAGATACGCAAAGCCAAAGCCGGAATGAAAGCTGCCTCTGAGGTGGATCGAGAACGCCTTGCTGTGGATATGTACACACTCAATGAACGAGTCGATCAGCTTTACTTCGGTACCTTGTTGTTGGGCGAACAGTTGAACCAGAACCAGTTGTTGCAAGATGAGTTGGAGCGCAACCTGAAGCAGATCGCTGCTTACGTAGCCAATGGCATTGCCAATCAAAGCGATCTTGATGCAGTACAGGTGAATCTGCTGGATGCGCGGCAGAAACGAATAGAGTTGACAGCTACCCGAGTGGCTTATCTTCAGATGCTGTCATTGATGATTGGTGAAGAGTTGGCGCCTGATGTTACGTTGATAAAACCCCTGGATATGGGTAGCGGGTCGAACGAACAACAGATCTTACGCCCCGAACTCAATTGGTTTGCTGCACAGGAACGCAGGCTGCAAGTACAGAAGGAAAGCTTGATGGCACGCAGCTTACCCCATTTGGGGTTTTTTATTCAGGGAGCTTACGGCAATCCGGGGCTGAATATGCTGAAGAATGAATGGACTCCCTTCTACATAGCAGGTGTTCGTCTTTCCTGGAACTTTGGCAGCTTGTATACCCTACGCAATGATAAGCGCTTGATCGAGACTACTCGTTTGCAGGTTCAGAACAATCAGGAGGTGTTTCTTTTCAATACGCAACTTCAGCTAACGCAACAAAACAATGCGATTGCTTCCATGCGCAAACAGATGCAAGACGATAACGAAATTATCCGCCTTCGAACCAACATTCGTCAAGCAGCCGAGGCCAAAGTAGCCAACGGTACATTGACGGTAACTGAGATGCTACGCGAGATTACGGCAGAGAATATGGCTCGGCAAACCAAAGCACTGCACGAAATTCAGTTGCTGATGAACATTCGTAAGCTAAACTATATCACTAATCATTAAATACCTACCGATTATGAAACTCATTCGAATCACAGTATTCATTGCAGGCCTGCTATTGGTCTTTGCCTGCGGAAACAAATCTCCCCGCTATGACGCTACCGGCACGTTCGAAGCGACCGAGGTACTTGTCTCGTCGGAGGCTGCGGGACGTATCTTACGGTTGGGTATAGAAGAGGGCGAGGTACTGAAAGCAGGACAAAAGGTGGGACTTATCGATACCGTGCAACTCTACTTGAAACAGTTGCAACTACAAGCCAGCATGAAGTCGGTTGAAAGTCAACGTCCCGACCTGAAGAAACAAATAGCAGCCGTTCAGCAACAAATTGTTACTGCCGAGCGCGAAAAGAAACGTGTCGAGAACTTACTCAAAGCAGGAGCTGCCAATCAAAAGCAATTAGATGACTGGGAGGCACAGATCGCTTTGCTTACCAAACAATTAGCTGCCCAGCAGTCTTCGTTGCAACACAGTACCAACAGCTTGACTGAGCAAGGCTCTTCGGTGGGCATACAGGTGGCACAGGTAGCAGATCAGTTGGCCAAATGCCACCTTGTTTCGCCTATTGACGGTACGGTATTGGCTAAGTATGCCGAGGCGGGCGAACTGGCATCTATAGGCAAACCGCTGTTCAAGGTAGCCGATATGCAGCAACTTTATTTGCGTGCTTACATCACCTCCGAGCAGTTGGCCGATGTAAAGCTGGGGCAATCTGTTACCGTTTATGCCGATTACGGAACCGACCGGCATACTACCTATCCGGGTGTGCTTACGTGGATATCGGATCGTTCGGAATTCACGCCCAAGACTATTCTAACCAAAGACGAACGCGCCAACTTGGTGTATGCTGTAAAGATAGCCGTTGAGAACGACGGATTACTTAAAATCGGTATGTATGGTGGAGTAACCTTTAACAAATGAATAGCAAGAAAGAAGCAGTTGTTGTTAACAACATCATGAAACGGTATGGAAAGACCGAGGCACTGAAAGGTGTTTCTTTTTCGGTGAAGCCGGGCGAACTCTTCGGACTGATCGGTCCCGACGGAGCAGGTAAGAGTACGCTCTTTCGTATTCTTACCACCTTGTTGCTGGCCGATAGCGGTACAGCCACCGTTGGCGGATGGGATGTAAAAAGCGGCTTCAAGGAGATTCGCCACCGGGTAGGATATATGCCGGGACGTTTTTCGCTCTATCAAGACCTCACTGTCGAAGAGAATCTGGCTTTCTTTGCTACCGTTTTTCATACAACGGTCAAGGAGAACTACGAACTGGTCAAAGACATCTACCGGCAGATAGAGCCTTTTCGCAAACGGCGTGCCGGAGCACTGTCGGGCGGAATGAAGCAAAAGCTCGCTCTCTGTTGTGCCCTGATTCATAAGCCCGATATCCTGTTCCTCGACGAGCCCACCACAGGTGTCGACCCCGTATCGCGTAAAGAGCTATGGGAGATGTTGCAGCGCCTCAAAGAGCAGGGAATCACCATCGTTGCCTCTACACCGATTATGGATGAGGCTCGCCGGTGCGACCGCATTGCCTTTATCAACGACGGTATCATTCATGGCATTGATACGCCTGAACGTATTTTGCAACAATTTGCCTCTGTGCTCTGTCCGCCCGCGTTAACGCGCGAAGAGTCGAACCGGAAGAGCGATGATGTGATCGAAGTAAACGGGCTCACCAAAACATTCGGAACCTTTACAGCGGTCAATCACATCTCTTTTCAAGTTCATAAAGGCGAGATATTCGGTTTTCTCGGTGCGAATGGAGCAGGCAAGACCACCGCTATGCGGATGCTGTGCGGATTGAGCAAACCGACTTCGGGCACGGGCAAGGTAGCCGGTTTCGATATCTCCACCGAGCCTGAGGAGGTAAAGAAGAACATTGGCTATATGAGCCAGAAGTTCTCGCTCTACGAAGACCTGAAAGTATGGGAAAACATCCGCCTGTTTGCCGGAATCTATGGTATGAAAGACAAGGAGATAGCCACCAAGACCAACGAATTGCTGGAACGTTTGGGCTTTATGAGCGAGCGCAATACCTTGGTCAAGAGCTTACCGTTGGGGTGGAAGCAAAAGTTGGCATTCTCCGTTTCTATTTTCCACGAACCCAGAATCGTCTTCTTGGACGAACCAACGGGTGGGGTCGATCCTGCTACCCGGCGTCAGTTCTGGGAACTGATCTATCAGGCAGCCGATCGGGGGATTACCGTATTCGTAACCACGCACTACATGGACGAGGCCGAGTATTGTAACCGTGTTTCCATCATGGTTGATGGTTGTATCGAAGCACTCGACACGCCTGATCGTTTGAAAGAACGGTTCGGTGCAAAGGGCATGGATGATGTATTTCAACAACTGGCTCGCAAAGCCTTACGTAAAGCCGACTAACCATGAAACAACTGATTGCCTTTGTCCGGAAAGAGTTCTATCATATCTTTCGCGATCGGCGAACGATGTTGATTCTGCTGGGCATGCCCATCGTACAGATTATCTTGTTTGGATTCGCCATCACTACCGAAGTGAAGAATGTGCGCCTTGCAGTGCTCGACCCTTCGAACGATGTAATCAGCAGGCAGGTGATCGACCGGTTGGATGCCAGTGAGTATTTTATCCTCACCCATCGTGTACAGTCTCCGCAAGAGATGGAGAAGCTCTTTGCCGAGGGAGATGTTGATATGGCGGTAGTGTTCGGCACGCAGTTTGCCGACAACCTCTATACGGGGCATGCCTCCATACAGTTGGTCGTCGATGCCACCGATCCGAACATGGCCACTACCCAAGTCAATTATGCTTCGGGCATTATTGCCGACGTGCAGCAAGAGATGCTTCCGCCCGGACTGACACCCGTAACGATTGTTCCCCAAGTGAAGCTACTCTACAATCCGCAGATGAAGAGTGCCTACAACTTTGTGCCCGGGGTGATGGGATTGATTCTGATGCTTATCTGTGCCATGATGACCTCCATCTCTATCGTACGCGAGAAGGAGATGGGCACGATGGAGATTCTGTTGGTTTCGCCCGTTAAGCCGCTTTTTATTATTCTGGCCAAGGCAGTACCTTATTTCGTTCTTTCGTTTGTGAATCTGGCTACCATTCTTCTCTTGTCGGTCTATGTGCTTCATGTGCCTGTGGCGGGTAGTCTGTGGTGGCTCATCGGCGTATCGTTGCTCTTCATCTTCGTATCGTTGGCACTGGGGTTGCTTATCTCGTCTATCACCCGCACACAGGTGGCTGCCATGCTCATATCGGGTTTGGTTTTGATGATGCCTACGATGTTGCTGAGCGGTATGATTTTCCCGGTCGAGAGTATGCCGCTTCCGTTGCGTGTGATTTCCGACTTTCTGCCTGCCCGTTGGTATATACAAGCGGTGCGTAAACTGATGATCGAAGGGGTCGACATCTCCTTGGTGTTGACCGAAGTCGGTATTCTCTTCTTCATGGCTGTGGTGCTGATATTGATTAGTTTTAAGAAGTTTAAAAACAGACTGGAATGATAAAGTATTTAATGGAGAAGGAGTTTAAGCAGTTGCTTCGCAATGCTTTTCTGCCGCGGCTTATTTTTATTTTCCCTTGTATGATTATGATTCTCATGCCTTGGGCTGCGAATATGGAGATACACAATATCTACTTGAATATAATCGACAATGATCATTCGACCCTCTCGCAGCGATTGGTCGATAAAATAGCGGCTTCCACCTATTTCCGTCTGACGGATCTACCCGATTCGTATGCTGTCGGCTTGCAGGCGGTAGAAGCGGGAACGGCCGACATCATACTGGAAATACCCCGTGGGTTCGAGAAGGACTGGACAAATGGCAGTTCGCCACAGGTGTTGATAGCCGCCAACGCCGTGAACGGAACAAAGGGCGGACTGGGCAGCTCGTATTTAGTTCAGATTATTCGAGACTATGCGGCGCAGCTTCGTGCCGAACAACCTGCTGTGTTGCCGAGTGCTTCGGGGGGTGTACCCTCGATACAGGTTAGCAGTCAGAATTTATTTAATCCTTACCTTAACTATAAGCTCTTTATGATTCCGGCGTTGATGGTAATGCTCTTAACGATGCTCTGCGGCTTTCTGCCTGCGCTCAATATTGTGAGTGAAAAGGAGGTGGGTACGATTGAGCAGATCAACGTAACGCCCGTTCCGAAGTTTACGTTCATTCTCGCTAAGCTGCTGCCCTATTGGATCATTGGCTTCCTTGTGCTTACCATCTGTTTCGGGTTGGCTTGGCTGCTCTACGGCATTTTGCCTGTTGGTCGTTTTGGGGTTATTTACGTTTTCGCCATTCTCTTTGTACTTGCCATATCGGGGATGGGGCTTGTTATCTCCAATTACTCAACGACTATGCAGCAAGCCATGTTCGTAATGTGGTTCTGTATGTTGATTCTCATTCTGATGAGCGGTCTTTTCACTCCGATCAGCAGCATGCCCGAGTGGGGGCAGTTGATTACTTACTTCAATCCGCTTAAATACTTTATGCAGGTGATGCGAATGGTCTATCTCAAAGGAAGCGGATTTGCCGATCTCTTTTCGCAACTCTTGGCATTGCTGGCTTTCGTTCTGTTCTTCAATAGCTGGGCCATCCTCAGTTATAAGAAGAATACATAAAAAAGAGATGGACGGCCTTGCGAGCCATCCACCTCTTCTCTTTTTACCTTTATTTATTTGATTTCAATCAGTCGTTCTGCTTTCTTGGCTTCCTCTTCCGAGATTTTAGGTAGTTCGATGGTCAATACGCCATGCTCTACTTGTGCCGATATCTTGTCTTTGTCCACATTATCGGGCAGAATCATGGTTTGCTGGAACTTGGTGTACGAGAACTCGCGACGCAGGTAGCGATCCTCTTTCTTCTCTTCCTTCTTCTCACTCTTCTTCTCCATGCTGATTACGAGGTTGTTGTCTTCGTCAATACGAATACTAAAGTCCTCTTTCATCATGCCCGGAGCAGCCAATTCTACTTTATAACTTTTCTCCGATTCAATTACATTGATAGCAGGTGCGGTTGCATTTGCTCTTGTCATCCATTCGTTTTCCAAGAAATCATTAAAAATACCAGGTAACCAATTCTGAGTTCTTCTAACAGGCATCATAATTTAAATCTCCTATCTTTTAATTAAACATTTAGGTTAAATAGAATCATTTTCATTCCGTTTCCGGAACCGTTGTTCACTTATAAAACAGCAAACGATATGCCAACGCGGTTTCTCCTTATTCGGTTGACTATTTGTCATTTTCGAGTGTCAAATGGTCTCTTGAGCTGTCAGTTTGTATGCTGTTTTTCCTAAATTTAATAAAGATAGATATTCTTTTACGTTTTGTTTCAGCTTTCTATAAGCTTGAAGCGAAGGCGCAATACCTGTTTTTCCTCGTTATAATCCGAACTGATAATTTTGAATGTTCCTATTTCCGACGTATTGTTCACGTGCTGCCCGATGCAGGCGCAAGCATCGTAATCGCCTATGCGAACAATGCGGAGCATCTCACTTGCATCATCGGGTAGCTTGCTGAGGTCGACAATCCGGGCGGCTTCTTGTTGCGTCATAAACGTTGAGCTAACAGGCAGGTGCTGCCCGATCACTTCGTTTACTTGGCTTTCAATAGCCCGTATCTGTTCGTCAGTGGGGCAGGAGGCAAGCTGGTAATCGCATTTGCTCTTTTTGCGTTCGATGTGCGCATTGCGTGAACGAGGACACCCGAAGATTTTCACCATCGTAGCGTTGAGTATGTGCTCGGCCGAGTGCATCGGTGGGTACTCTTGTTTGTTGTGGTCGTTGAGTTGGGGTTGTTGTTCCATGATACAGTTGTTTTTTGTGTCGCAAATATAGAAGATAATTCCCGAAACCCCATGTCGAAGCCAATAATAATGAGTAGGAACAAGTCCGATCGACATCGCATTCTGGTTGTACGAGTGCAAAAAAAGTCGGCAAAGAGCGTGCTATCCGGATGAACCAATCGGCTGTTTTCATTGTTGAAAAGCATCATTATTGAGAAGATGACAGATGAAAACGATACTGCTGACCGCTCTTTTTTATCTTCTGTGCGGATATCCTCTAAGCGTATCTGCACAGGTAGCCGAAGCTGATTCCATTGTTCGGTTGCCTCGTTCTGTGTCGTTTCTCAAAAAGACGGGTTGCTCGCTTGCCGGAGTCGTTGGGGTCAATCTGGCTGTTTGGGGCATAGATCGGTTTATCTGGAGGTCGGACTTCTCAAAGATCAACGCTAACACCATGCAAACCAACCTGCATAGCGGCTTTGTGTGGGACAATGATTTGTTCGGTACCAATACCTTTCTTCATCCCTGTCACGGTGCTTTGTATTATCAGATGGCACGTGTCAACGGCTTTGGCTTTTACGAATCTGTTCCTTTCACCTGTGCCGGAAGTTTGATGTGGGAGTATATCATGGAGAACGAGCAACCCTCTCTCAACGACCTTATCAGTACCACGGTGGGCGGTGCAGCCATCGGAGAGGTTGCGTGGAGGCTCTATCACAGACTGTTCAACCGCTCGGACAGGTGTAGAGACAACACTCCCGTAACCGCCAACTTCAGTCTCGGATGTCAGCTGCTGAAGCCGGAAACGAACAGCCACTACACTCCTTATATGCAACTGGGGGCTCAACTTACCTATAATCCTACCCGAACGGAGTGCGAGAAACCATACGATTGGTTTGAACTCGATGCCCGGCTGAACATCGGAAGCAACCGCATCTACATCAATCGCTTTCACCTGATCGCGTTGCTTTGGCATCAAATGCTCAAAGAAACCGATACGAAGGTCCTTGATTGGGGCGTGTATCAGCATTTCGATTACCTCGATTCGCCGGGCAAAGTATATCGCCAAACGCCCTATCGGATGGCTCAGGTAGCTGCTTTGGGGGCGGGAGTTCAATACGACCGTAAGTGGGAGGATGATACGCGTATGCAAGGTAAGTTTTTCCTGACTGCCGTAGGGCTGGGAGCAAGTGCCTCTGACTACTATTGGGTGGTGAACCGCGATTATAGTTTCGGAAGTGGGTTCAGTACCCGGCTGGATTGGAGCGTGGCAAACGAGAGAAACGGATTGCGGGTTCAATCGACGCTGGACTATTATCAGCTTTATACGTGGAAAGGCTATGCCCCCGACAGAAATCTCTACGAAGAGAACCTTACCAAACTGGATGTGCAGGGCGATAAGGGTTCGGTGAGCTTTATCGAGTGGGAGACTGCTTTGGGGTATCAGTCAAAAAGCGGCTGGAACCTGTATCTCGTGCCAGCGTATATTCGTCGTTCGAACCGGTATAAAGCCCGTCCGGACGTGGATTATTCTACTTACGAACTCACGTTGAAGGTAGGTTATCACTTTCAGCTTCCCGAAAAATGACGCTTCGGAATAGGATTCTCCATACAAGGAACAATCGTATTATGAACCGTCCCATATCACCTTTTGAGGTATGCAAATAAAGACGGCGGAATAATTGAAAAAGGCCGCCGTCTTTTTCAATTATCCCGCGAGCTTTTTAAAAAAGACCGCGAGGTTTTCTGTGTTCATTCTTGGCGTTTTTTTTAGTAGCCCCGAATAGATAAACGATATCTCTGAAACCAACAGATTAAAAACCTGCAAGTTGAAGTTGCGAAAGGTGAGTAAATTACATTCTTTCACAAAAATGAGGGTAGACTTATTAAATAATTCACTAATTTTGTATCAGGCATTTTAAAGGCCTTTTTAGTGAATAACACAATAATAGAATTACACTTATGATGAAAAGAGTAGAGTTAGCTTTTGTATGGCTAATGTTATCTCCTGTTTTTTTGTTGCTACAAGCACAAGTACGAACCACGCAGACATTTGAAAAAGATTGGAAGTTTACTCGTCAAGACAGCGAGTCTTTTAGTCGCCCCGCATGCGATGTCAGCCAATGGCAGTCTGTTACCATTCCTCACGATTGGGCTATTTACGGGCCTTTCAGTATTCACAACGACAAGCAGAATGTGGCTATCACGCAAGATGGTCAGAAGGAAGCCATGGAGCATGCCGGCCGTACCGGTGGCCTGCCCTTTGTTGGTGTGGGATGGTATCGCCTCGATTTTGAAGCGCCACAATTTGCCAAAGGCAAAAAGGCTACCTTACTGTTCGACGGTGCGATGAGCCATGCACGTGTTTACATCAATGGGCAAGAGGCCGGTTACTGGCCCTACGGTTACAACAGCTTCCAGATCGATGCCACCCCTTATTTGAAAGTGGGAGAGAAGAACTCACTGGCTGTTCGTTTGGAAAACGATACCGAGTCGTCGCGCTGGTATCCCGGAGCAGGGTTGTACCGCAATGTGCACCTTATCATCAACGAAGAGGCTCACATACCTACTTGGGGAACCCAGTTGACTACGCCCGTGGTGAAAGCCGACTATGCCAAGGTAGATCTGAAAACATCGTTTGTCGTACCCGCCGGAAAGAGCTTTGATGCCTACCGCATTGTTACCCAAATTACCGATAAAGCCGGCAAGGTACTGGCTACGAACGAGCAGAAAGGAACTGCGTTCGACGACAATCGCTTTGACCAGACGCTGGTGGTTGAACGCCCTGCTTTGTGGAGCCCCGAATCGCCAACACTCTATACCGCCGTATCTAAAGTGTACGAAGGCAATACGCTGAAAGACGAATATACAACCTCTTTCGGTATTCGTACCATCGAAATTATTCCCAACGAGGGCTTCTTCCTCAACGGAAAGAAAACCGTATTCAAAGGCGTGTGCAATCACCACGACTTAGGCCCCTTGGGTGGAATTGCCAATGATGCAGGCATCCGTCGCCAAATCCGTATTCTTAAAGAGATGGGTTGTAATGCCATCCGTACCTCGCACAATATGCCAGCCCCCGAGCTGATTCGTGCCTGCGATGAGATGGGTATGATGGTTATGGCCGAATCATTCGACGAATGGAAGGGCGCGAAGTTGCAGAACGGTTACCACAAGGTGTTTGACGAATGGGCAGAGAAGGACTTGGTGAACCTGATACATAACTACCGCAACAACCCGAGTGTGGTGATGTGGTGCATCGGCAACGAAGTGCCCGACCAATGGAACGGTGATCGCGGTCCGAAACTCTCTCGCTATCTGCAAGACATCTGTCACCGCGAAGACCCTACACGCCCCGTTACACAGGGTATGGATGCTCCCGATGCAGTTGTAAACAACAACATGGCGGCCATCATGGACGTAGCCGGATTCAACTATCGCCCTCATAAATATCAGGAAAACTATAAGAAGCTGCCTCAGCAGATTATTCTCGGTAGCGAAACCGCCTCTACGGTTAGCTCGCGTGGGGTTTATAAATTCCCCGTTGCCCGTCTGTCTATGCAGAAATATGACGATCATCAATCCTCTTCGTACGACGTAGAACACTGTGGATGGTCGAACCTGCCCGAAGACGATTTCATTCAGCACGAAGACCTGCCTTACTGCATCGGCGAATTTGTATGGACAGGCTTTGATTATCTGGGCGAACCCACACCGTATTATACCAACTGGCCCAGCCACTCTTCTCTGTTCGGTATCATCGACCTGGCAGGCTTGCCCAAAGACCGTTATTACCTCTATCGCAGCCATTGGAACAAGGACGAAGAGACCTTGCACATCCTGCCTCACTGGAACTGGGAAGGTCGCGAAGGTCAGGTAACCCCCGTGTTTGTGTACACCAACCACCCCAGCGCAGAGCTTTTCATCAATGGCAAGAGTCAGGGAAAACGTACCAAAGATCTTTCTGTCAACGTAAACAACAGCGGCGACTCCCTTTCGGTAGCTCAACTCAAACGTCAGAAACGCTATCGCCTGATGTGGATGGATACGAAGTACGAACCGGGCACAGTCAAAGTGGTTGCTTACGACAAAGACGGTAAAGCAGTAGCCGAGACAGAGGTGCATACCGCCGGAAAACCCGATCATATCGAGTTGATACCCGATCGCAGCGTGATTGCAGCCGATGGCAAAGACCTTTCGTTCTTTACCGTAAAGGTAGTCGACAAGCATGGTAACCTTTGTCCGAATGCCTCGAATGAGATCAGCTTCAAGGTGAAAGGCGAAGGAAGCTATCGGGCAGGAGCAAACGGAAACCCCGCCTCGTTGGAATCGTTCCAAACACCGAAGATGAAAGTATTCAGTGGCATGATGACCGCCATTGTGCAATCGACCGAAAAAGGTGGAAAAATTACGCTGGAGGCAACAGCCAAAGGGTTAAAGAAAGGAGTAATGACAATAGAGAGTAAGTAAAGCCCGCTCTTCGGATAGCGGAGAATCTCTCTTGATAATGAATAGCTCAGGCGCTTGTGGAACCTCTTCCACAGGCGCTTTTCTTTGTCGTAGCTGACTTATGGGCAAAAAAAAGGAGCAACGCCTTGCTCCAACCTTTGTTAACCTTAAATCTAATACTATGAAAAACACAGTGCAAAGATACGGGTTTTCGAGAAACTTGCAAATTCTAATCTATTAAAAAGATGTTTTATAACATTGATTAATACTTTGCTATTCGAATTATATGTTTATTAAATGTTTTTTATCCCCACTTTTCTTTCATTAAATCTTCGAGCTTTAATAGTTCGTCTCGATACTGTGCAGCCTCGATAAACTCAAGTTTCTTGGCAGCCTCCTGCATCATCTTGCGGGTACGGTCAATGCTCTTTTGCATCTGTGGCTTACTCATGTATTGTACAATCGGATCGGCCGCCACATTGCTGCCCGTTGGCTCAATATAGGCGTGCGACTCTTGACGCAGTTCTTCCAGTTCCTTATTGCTTCCGCCAAATACGGCCAGGTTGCGTGCTTTGATAATCTGCTGCGGGGTGATGCCGTGCTCTTCGTTGTATGCCAACTGCTTCTCGCGGCGGCGGTTGGTTTCATCAATGGTTTTCTTCATGCTGTCGGTTATGCGGTCGGCATACATGATTACTTTGCCGTTGACGTTTCGGGCAGCACGTCCCGCCGTTTGTGTGAGTGATCGGTGGGAGCGGAGGAAACCCTCTTTGTCGGCATCGAGTATTGCTACTAGTGATACTTCGGGTAGGTCGAGCCCTTCGCGCAGCAGGTTTACACCGATCAGTACATCGTATACTCCTTGTCTCAAATCGTCCATGATCTGAATACGTTCCAGCGTGTCTACATCGCTGTGGATGTAGTTACAACGCACGTTATTGTTCAAAAGATACTCAGTCAGTTCCTCTGCCATGCGTTTGGTTAACGTGGTAATCAGGGTGCGCTCGCCTTTCTCGATGCGGAGCTGAATCTCTTCCATCAGGTCATCGATCTGGTTGAGGCTCGGACGCACTTCGATAACGGGATCGAGTAGTCCCGTCGGACGGATCACCTGCTCTACAATCACTCCTTCACTTTGCGCCAGCTCATAATCGGCAGGGGTGGCGCTCACGTAAATCACCTGCTTGGCCATCTCTTCAAATTCGTCGAACTTCAACGGACGGTTGTCCATGGCTGCGGGCAAGCGGAAGCCATATTCCACCAGATTGATCTTGCGTGCCCGGTCGCCACCATACATGGCGCGCACTTGCGGTATGCTTACGTGGCTCTCGTCGATCACGATGAGAAAGTCGTCCGGAAAGAAGTCGAGCAAGCAGTAAGGACGCGTACCTGCTGCACGACCATCGAAATAGCGCGAATAATTCTCAATGCCCGAACAGTGCCCGAGCTCGCGAATCATCTCCATATCATAGGTTACCCGCTCATAAAGTCGCTTCGCTTCATACTCCTTGCCGATCGATTCAAGGAAGGCGACTTGCTTGGTCAGGTCATCTTCAATCATGTGAATGGCACGTATGGTTGCCTCTTTGGTAGTCATGAACAGATTGGCGGGATAGATTTTATAGGCTTCGAACGGAGCGATGGTTACACCCGAAACGGGGTCTACCTCTTCGATACCATCAATCTCGTCGCCCCAGAAGCTAACCCGCAGCAGGTGATCGGAATAGGCCAGGTAGATATCGACCGTATCTCCCTTGACCCGGAAGTTGCCTCGGTTGAGATCAATATCGTTACGTACGTAGAGGCTATCGACCAATCGGCGCAGAAAAACATTGCGGTCGAGCATACGTCCGCGTTGCACTTCGATTACATTCTCGTAGAAGTCAGCCGGGTTGCCCATACCATAAATACACGATACCGACGATACTACTACTACATCCTTGCGTCCTGATAAGAGGGCCGAAGTGGCTGCCAGTCTTAGTTTATCGATTTCATCATTGATGGCGAGGTCTTTTTCAATATATGTGTCCGAACCCGGAAGGTAAGCCTCCGGTTGATAGTAATCGTAATACGAAACGTAATATTCAACAGCATTGTTAGGGAAGAACCCTTTAAACTCGCTGTAAAGCTGTGCGGCTAATGTTTTGTTGTGACTCAGGATGAGTGTCGGCTTATTGACATTAGCAATGACGTTGGCAATGGTAAAGGTTTTTCCGGAACCGGTTACGCCCAATAAGGTTTGGGCAGGAACGCCCTCTTGCACACCTTCGGTAAGTTGCGCTATGGCTTCGGGCTGGTCGCCGGTAGGCTTATAGGCGGATATTAGGTCAAAATTCATATTCTACTATTAATGTGACGGCAATATTCGGCAAAATAGTTGAGAAAAACAAATCATTTTTTGAAATAAATCCTTTACTTTGCAACAGTTTATTACAAAACGCAGATTAATACAAATAAAAATATAGCGAAAAACATGATTTGGAATGAAAGTATCGAATGCATGGACCGCGAAAGTCTTCGCAAGATTCAAGGCATACGACTCCGTAAAATTGTAGAACACGTTTATCACAACACTCCCTTCTATCGCAAGAAAATGCAAGAGTTAGGGCTCACTCCCGAGGATATCAATAGCATTGACGATATTGTGAAGCTGCCGTTTACCACCAAGTATGACTTAAGAGATAACTATCCCTTCGGACTCTGTGCAGTGCCGATGAGTCAGATTGTGCGCATTCATGCCTCTTCGGGAACAACGGGCAAGCCTACCGTTGTGGGGTATACACGTAAGGATTTGGCTTCGTGGACGGAGTGTTTGTCTCGTGCTTTTACCGCTTATGGAGCCACTAGCAGCGATATGTTCCAGATCTCTTATGGCTATGGATTGTTTACCGGTGGGTTGGGTGCGCATGCAGGTGCCGAGAGTATTGGTGCTTCCGTGATTCCAATGTCAAGCGGTAATACGGAGAAGCAGATCACCCTGATGCACGACTTTGGCTCTACGGTACTCTGTTGCACTCCTTCGTACGCACTTTATCTGGCCGATACCATTAAAGATTCCGGACTTCCGCGCGAAGACTTCAAGCTAAAGATCGGTGCCTTTGGTGCCGAACCTTGGACAGAGAGCATGCGCAAAGAGATTGAAGAGAAGTTGGGGGTCAAAGCCTTCGATATTTACGGATTGAGTGAAATAGCCGGACCGGGTGTGGGCTATGAATGCGAATGTCAGCAAGGCACACACTTGAACGAAGACCATTACTTCCCTGAGATTGTCGATCCGTTTACGTTGCAACCCGTAGAGCCCGGACAAACGGGCGAACTGGTCTTTACGCATCTCACCAAAGAAGGAATGCCTTTGTTGCGCTATCGTACAAAAGACCTTACTTCGCTTCATTATGACACCTGTTCTTGCGGTCGTACGTTGGTACGGATGGATCGAATCTTGGGTCGTAGTGACGATATGCTGATCATTCGTGGCGTCAACGTATTCCCTACTCAGATCGAATCGGTTATTCTCGAGATGCCCGAGTTTGAACCGCACTATCTGCTTACCATTGATCGCAAAAACAATACCGATACGATGGAACTGAAGGTAGAAGTACGTGCTGATTGCTATTCCGACGAAATCAATAAGATGGTCGCATTGAAGAAAAAGCTGGTTGGTCGCCTACAGAGTGTACTTGGCTTGGGAGTCGATGTGAAGCTGGTCGAACCACGTAGTATCGAACGCAGTACCGGCAAAGCCAAGCGTGTTATTGATAATAGAAAACTATAAATAATTACTAACCAATCAATCCTAATTATGGTAGCAAAACAACTTTCTATCTTTTTAGAAAACAAATCTGGTCGTTTAACGGAAGTGACTGAGGTGTTAGCGAAAGAAGGTATCAACCTTTCTGCTCTTTGTATTGCCGAAAATGCTGATTTTGGTATTTTGCGTGGTATCGTATCCGACCCGGATAAAGCATACAAAGCTTTGAAGGAAAATCATTTTGCAGTCAACATAACCGATGTGATCGGTATTAGCTGTCCCAATGTTCCCGGCGCATTAGCCAAAGTGTTGGGCTATTTATCCAGCGAAGGTGTGTTTATTGAATACATGTATTCTTTTGCAAATAATAGTACAGCCAATGTGGTGATTCGCCCCAACGACATGGAAAACTGTATTCGTGTATTGAAAGAGAAAAAGATCGATTTGCTTGCTGCAAGCGAACTTTATAAGCTGTAACAGGCAAAAATATTGATTTTCAATACGGATAAAGAGGTTGTATGCCCTGTTTCTGTTTTATTTAACGACCCAAGAAACAAGGTGATACACTCCATTGTCCGTAGGGAATACTGTTTTTTTGTATTAAAGAACGTTGATTAATTGGTTTATTCGGTGCGAATCAGTAAATTTGCACACTATTTAAAATAAGATGAAGAAGAATATCATTATAACTCTGCTTGTAGCCCTTGTTTTATCCTCGTGTGGCGAGTATAATAAGATACTGAAAAGCACTGATTACGAATACAAGTATGAAGCGGCTAAAAACTACTTTGCCAAAGGTCAGTATGGCAAATCGGCTACATTGCTGAACGAATTGATTACCATTTTAAAAGGTACTGATAAGGCCGAAGAATCCTTGTATATGTTAGCGATGAGCTATTACAATCAAAAGGACTACTCTACGGCTGCTCAATCGTTTATTACCTATTTTAATACGTATCCTCGTGGTACATTTGCCGAATTATCCCGTTTTCATGCCGGTAAGGCCTTGTTTCTGGATACACCGGAGGCTCGTTTAGACCAATCCGGAACCTATTCGGCCATACAGCAACTGCAAATGTTTCTTGAGTACTATCCCGGAAGTGATAAGAAGCAAGAAGCACAGGATATGATTTTCGCTCTTCAGGATAAATTGGTGTTGAAAGAGTTCCTTTCGGCCAAACTATATTATAACCTGGGCAATTATATGGGAGCGAACAATTATCTCTCTTGTGTAATTACTGCACAGAATGCATTGAGAGATTATCCTTATACGCATTATCGTGAAGATTTATCGATCATGGTGCTTCGGGCCAAATATGAAATGGCATTGAACAGTACAGAAGACAAACGGGCAGAACGCTATCGCGAAACAATTGATGAATATTATGTGTTTAAGAATGAGTTTCCCGAAAGTAAATATATGAAAGATGCCGAGCGAATATTCAAAGCATCTTCAGATTATGTAACTAAAGATTAAATTATAAATAGATTTATGGATTACAAAAAAACAAATGCTCCGTCGAATACTATTACTCGTGACATGATGGACTTATGTGCTGACACCGGTAATATCTACGAGACTGTTTCTATCATTGGTAAGCGTGCCAATCAAATTAGTGTAGAAATCAAAAGTGATCTTTCTAAGAAGCTTGCTGAGTTTGCCTCGTACAACGACAACCTCGAAGAAGTATTTGAGAACAGAGAACAGATTGAGATTTCTCGTTATTATGAGAAATTACCTAAACCGGATCTGATCGCTGCACAAGAATATGTAGAAGGAAAGATTTATTATAGAAACCCGGCAAAGGAAAAAGAGAAATTGCAGTAATTAAAACCTGCTTCTCGTTTGGCATTTGCCTGTATCATTAAGATTTTTAATAGTCAAGTAGTAAGTGGAAGGTTCTTCTAAATTCTTATTGCTTGGCTATTTTGTTGTCATTAAACAAACTATTTTAAAATTATGATTCAACGAATTCAGACCGTTTACTTATTACTTGTTACTGCTTTGCTGATTGCAAGCATGTGTTTGCCGGTAGGCTATTTTATGGGTGCCGATGCAGCAGTGTATACGTTTAAACCATTGGGTGTGCAGGTGGGAGAGGTATTTAACTCCACTTGGGGTATGTTCGGTATCTTATTACTAAGCACTATCATTGCATTGGGTACCATCTTTCTATTTAAAAACCGGATATTACAGATCCGTATGTCTATCTTCAATAGCATTCTGTTGGTTGGTTACTACTTGACATTCTTTGCATTCCTGTTTGTGTTGAAAGGTGATTTGAACGCTTCTTTTCGTTTGGAATGGTCATTGTGCTTGCCTTTGATCGCTATTATCCTGAATATATTGGCTATCCGTGCCATTGGTCGGGATGAGGTAATGGTAAAAGCTGCCGATCGATTGAGATAAAAACAGACCGTAAATAACGGCTAACTAAAAATGGTTACTGATAAACTCTCTGTATGAGATGAATCAGTAACCATTTTTAGTTGGTATAGTCTCTATTAAGTAAGTCTTATTTCTTTATGTCGAACAGATAAGATATTTTTGCCGAGATAGTTGTATGTGCCGAGCGTGAGAAGTAATCTTTCTTGGTACTGTTATAGAAATCCGCAAGTCCGAAATAATACCTTCCCTCCAATAGAAAATTGCCTGCTTTGGTTCTGATTTCGAGTCCGGCACCTCCCACAATTCCATAGTCAAACTTATTCTGAACACTTTTGTCGTACTGTTCTTGGTTTAGTTGTGTTTCGCTCCAGGTTCCCGATTTTTTTTCTTTCTCATTCAGCATAAAGCCTATTTGAGGACCCAGGTTTAAGAAGAACTGCGCACCACGATCTTTACCAAAGGCCAGGTGAGCGAGAAAGGGAATTTCCATGTAATTCATTTCCCGACTATACGCACGGTCGTCACCGGGTTGGTCGAACTTCTCGTCCCATCCTCGCTGGGCGTAGTTTAGCTCCACTTGTACACCGCATATCATGGCAAAATATTTCTCGGAGATATAACGGGCTGTTAAACCACCCGTTATGCCCATTAAGCCATTCTGCTTGATGGTAGGCTGAAAGCTTACATTGCTGTAATTTGCCCCACCATTGATTCCTATGGCAAAGTTTTGACGAAGTTCGCCGATTTGCGCCGAAGCAGGAAGCCCGAAGGCGAGCAGCAATGCTGTTGTTGCTATAATTGATTTTACTGTTCTCATCCTTCTTTATTCAAAGTCAAGTTTTACTAACTCAAAGTCCTTGGTGAAGCGCACGAAGAAAACCTTCTTATTGACAAATCCTCCCCAGTTGTTTACGCGTTGAAATTTAAATCCGGTCTGAATCGGAGTCAAGTCCATGCGTGGCAGGTTCTTTTCTAATTCCGTGCCGTATCTCGACAATCCTTTTAGGAAGAAATAGCCCGTGTCGAATCCCAACATGCCGAATTTGGGGTATGAGTTGGCCATATCCTTACTGTACCATTTGTGGTACGAATTGGTGAAGTTGATGGCTGCCGGCAGCAGGTTGTTGGTATAGAACGACGAATAGAAATACGTATCCAGTTCGAAGAAACTATTCAGGTGATCGCGTGTGTAGGTTTGCCATTCGGGATATCCGAACAAATGAATGTTTTCTGTCGGGTTGTCACGCACCAATAAGGTAAGCTGCGGCAAGATTTTAATCAAGGTGACGTTGCTGCCCGATGTCGGAATAAAGATATTCTCCTTATCGCTCCGCAAAGCCGCCTTCAATGCTTCTTGCGATGCACCTTCGGGTAGGGTTTTTACAGATACTCCTTTGCGGTTTAGCTCTTGCTTCAACCCTTTAATGAATTCATCTTTCTCTTTGTCGATGCTGGCCGACTCGAGTACAATGACATTGGCATTCGGGAACTGGCGAAGGAAGTGTTCATATACCTCAGAGTACAGATAAGACTGCGGTGTGTTAATCTGATAAATGGATGCATTGTTAAATACCTCACTGTCTTTGGACGAGAAAGGAACCACCAGTCGGATGTCATTCTTCTTGGCAAATGCCGAGAGCGGTTTGATGTGTTGTTGGTAGAGCGGACCGAAAATGATATCCATCTTCTTCATCTCCTCTTTGGCCAGAATGGGGGTGATAGAGGCGTTCTCACTGCCCGAATCGTATACGTGCAAGTCGATGGATACACCCGATCTCTTCAGGCTGTCTAATGCGATCAGAAATCCTTCATAATATTCCGTCATGCGTTTATCGAGCGTGAAGGGCAGAATGATGGCTGCTTTAATGGTTGCTATGTTTTTAGGTTGCTGTTTACTCTCCCGAAATAGTTCAGTATCGGTAGGAGGGGCAATGTTTTGATCGATTCCCTGTGCAGGTAGAGTATGTGTAGTTGGGTAGGGGATGCAAAGAAAGGTTCCTTTTTTCATTCCGTCGCGTAGCTCCGGGTTGGCTGCTTTTAGTTCCTCCTCGGTAATGCCGTATTCGCGGCTAACACTGAAAATAGTTTCTTTTCGTTTCACTTTATGCATGTCCTTGCATCTTGATTTAACCGGACCTGCGGGTTCAGTGACAGTGCTGACCGTTGTTTGAGCAGCAGCAGGTGTAATGATGTCCTCGGTTGGAATACGAACAACTTGTCCTATACGAAAGTTTTCCGGACTCAATCCCGGGTTAGCGTCGCAAATGGCTTTGGCCGATATTTTATACCGGGTGGTTAATTTGTACAATGTTTCGCCCGGTTGTATGGTGTGAAAGGTCTCGTCTCTCTGTGTCTCTTTTTTCTGCGGAATACGAAGGGTTTGTCCGGCTACAATTTTCTCCTCGCATCCGGGGTTTAGTTTGATTATATCCGCCTGACTAACCTCATACATACTTGAAATAGAGTATAAGCTTTGTCCTTTTTCAATGGTGTGCAGGAAATAAGAGGAGGTCTCTTGTGCGAAAGCACCGACATAAGAGAAGCTTATGAAAAGCAGGAAAAAGAGTATTCTTCTGATTGGTTTCATTAAATTATAAGCTATTGGTTCGTGAAATGAAGCAACAAAGGTACGAAAAACGACCTATATCTACATAATAATTGAGTTAAGAAAATAATATTGTAGTTTTTTAGAAGTTTATTTCGATGGGAAACATTAATTTTGCGATCATTAGTGTATTACTTTTGATTGAGATAAGCATATGCAGGAAACAGAATATATAAATGTGTACGGTGCGCGCGTACACAACTTGAAAGATATTGATGCTGAAATACCCCGTGGAAGTCTTACGGTCATTACCGGACTTAGTGGGAGCGGAAAGTCTTCACTCGCGTTTGATACTATCTTTGCCGAAGGCCAACGGCGCTATATTGAAACCTTCTCGGCCTATGCCCGCAACTTCTTGGGCAACCTCGAGCGCCCCGATGTCGATAAAATAACCGGGTTGAGTCCGGTCATCTCTATTGAACAGAAAACGACGAATAAAAACCCCCGTTCGACGGTAGGAACCACTACCGAAATATACGATTACCTGCGCCTGTTGTACGCTCGTGCAGGCGAAGCCTATTCGTATCTGTCGGGTGCAAAGATGGTCAAGTATACCGAAGAACAAATTCTTGATCTTATTCTTAAAGATTATAAAGGACGGAAGATCTATTTGCTAGCCCCCTTGGTGCGTGCCCGTAAAGGACATTACAAAGAACTCTTCGAGCAAGTGCGCAAGAAGGGATACCTTCATGTGCGCATTGATGGTGAGGTACGTGAAATTACGCACGGCATGAAGCTGGATCGCTATAAGAACCACGACATTGAAGTAGTGATTGACAAACTGATCGTAGAAGATAAAGACGATAAGCGTTTAAAGCAAAGTGTAGCTACTGCCATGCGTCAGGGAGACGGCCTGCTGATGATTCTCGATGCTCAAACAGAAAGTATCCGTCATTACAGCAAGCGGTTGATGTGTCCCGTAACCGGATTGTCTTATCGGGAGCCTGCCCCTCACAATTTCTCTTTTAACTCGCCACAGGGCGCTTGCCCTAAGTGTAAGGGGCTCGGTGTGGTCAATCAGATCGATGTCGATAAGGTGATTCCCGACCGTGAACTATCGGTGTACGAAGGTGCCATAGCTCCTTTGGGAAAGTATAAAAACACGATGATATTCTGGCAGATAGCGGCATTGCTCGATAAATACGAAGCAACACTAAAGACTCCTGTCATGGAGTTGCCGGATGATGCCATTGACGAAATACTGAATGGATCGGATGAGCGCATCAAGATTAAAAGCTCGCTGATCGGAACCTCTTCCGATTATTTTGTAACTTACGAAGGAGTGGTGAAATACATTCAGATGCTACAAGAAAAAGATGCATCGGCCACTGCCCAAAAGTGGGCGGAGCAATTTGCAAAAACCACTGTTTGCCCCGAGTGTAAAGGAGCCAAGCTAAATAAAGAAGCCTTGTATTTTCGCATCCACGATAAGAATATCAGCGAGCTATCGGGCATGGATATCAACGAACTCTATGATTGGCTGCAAAACGTAGATCAATACCTGAGTGAGAAACAGCAAAAGATAGCCGTCGAGATATTGAAGGAGATCCGCACCCGTCTTAAATTCCTCCTCGATGTAGGGTTGGAGTATCTATCGCTCAGTCGTAGTTCCGTGAGCCTTTCGGGAGGCGAGAGCCAGCGCATTCGTTTGGCTACGCAAATCGGCTCTCAGCTGGTGAATGTGCTCTATATTCTCGACGAGCCCAGTATCGGGCTTCATCAACGGGACAACCTTCGTTTGATTCATTCATTGAAAGAACTGCGCGATATGGGCAATTCGGTCATTGTGGTAGAGCACGATAAAGACATGATGATGGCATCGGACTATATCATCGACATGGGCCCCAAAGCAGGACGTTTGGGTGGTGAGGTTGTTTTTTCGGGAACTCCCCAGCAGATGTTGCTGACAAGTACACTTACCTCGCAATATCTTAACGGAGAAAAACAGATTGAAGTACCCGAAAAGCGCAGACCCGGCAACGGCAAGTCGTTGTGGCTGCGCGGTGCCAAAGGCAACAACCTGAAGAATGTGGATGTGGAGTTTCCCTTGGGAAAACTCATCTGTGTAACCGGTGTATCGGGTAGTGGCAAATCGACACTGATTAACGAAACGCTGCATCCTATTCTTTCGCAGACCTTCTACCGGTCGCTTCAGGAACCATTGGAGTACGATTCGCTCGAAGGAGTCGAATACATCGATAAAGTAGTAGATGTCGATCAATCGCCTTTAGGCCGTACCCCCCGTTCCAATCCGGCTACCTATACAGGTGTGTTTTCTGATATTCGCAGCCTGTTTGTAGGGCTGCCCGAGGCCAAAATACGTGGCTATAAACCCGGCCGTTTCTCGTTCAATGTTACCGGTGGCCGCTGCGAAGCATGTTCGGGCAATGGGTATAAGACGATTGAGATGAACTTCCTGCCCGACGTATACGTGCCCTGCGAAGTCTGTCACGGCAAACGCTACAACCGCGAAACACTCGAAGTACGCTTCAAAGGAAAATCCATAGCCGATGTGTTGGATATGACGATTAACCGTGCTGTCGAATTCTTCGAAAATGTACCGCAGATATTGAATAAGATCAAGATGATTCAAGACGTGGGCTTGGGATATATCAAGCTCGGACAATCCTCAACTACCCTTTCGGGAGGAGAGAGTCAGCGAGTGAAGCTGGCTACCGAACTATCCAAACGTGATACGGGCAAAACACTCTATATACTCGATGAACCCACGACCGGGCTTCATTTTGAAGACATCCGCGTGTTGATGGGCGTACTCAATCGATTGGTCGATAAAGGAAATACCGTGATTGTCATTGAACACAATCTGGATGTCATTAAGATGGCCGATTACATCATCGATATGGGTCCCGACGGAGGTAAGGGCGGAGGAGAGCTACTTGGTTTCGGTACCCCCGAAGAGGTTGCTCAAAGTAACAAGGGCTATACCGCTCGATTTTTACGCGAAGAATTAGGTATGTAAAATGCTATGAAGATAAATAAAACAAACGCAGCAAGGCTGCTCGATAAAGCTAAAATTCGCTACGAATTGATCCCCTATGAAGTGGACGAGGCAGATTTAAGTGCCGTTCATGTGGCTGCCGATTTAGGAGAAAATGTTGAACAGGTTTTTAAGACCTTGGTGCTTCAAGGTGATAAAACGGGATACTTTGTCTGTATCATCCCCGGAGATAAGGAACTCAACTTGAAACTGGCGGCAAAAGTATCCGGGAATAAGAGTTGTGACCTTATTCCGATGAAAGAATTACTGCCTCTTACCGGTTATATCCGCGGGGCTTGCTCACCCCTCGGAATGAAGAAACATTTTCCTACTTATATACACGAAACCTGCCTTCTTTTTCCTTTTATTTTCGTGAGTGCCGGACAACGCGGACTGCAAATAAAAGTGGCACCTGAAGCGTTAATTCGCGAAATTCGAGGCGAAGTTTGTTGCTTATTTGTTGACTAATTCAAGAAAATGCATATATTTGCAAATAAAATAATATTTTAGTAATAATCTAATATCCAAAATTATGTTTGAAGGACAGCCCAAGGGCTTGTATGCTTTGGCACTTGCCAACACAGGTGAGCGGTTTGGTTACTACACCATGCTTGCTATCTTTACTCTCTTTTTACAGGCGAAATTCGGCTATACTGCTGTAGAAACTTCTACTATCTTCGGTGGTTTTCTAGGTCTCGTTTATTTCATGCCTTTAGTCGGTGGTATCTTGGCCGACAAAAAAGGATACGGCAAAATGGTAACAACCGGTATCGTTTGTATGTTCATCGGTTATGTTTTGTTGGCTATTCCCACTTCCTCTGCAAGCGGCAAACCGTTAATGTTCGGTGCTTTGTTTTTGATTGCTTGCGGAACCGGTTTATTTAAGGGTAACCTCCAGGTGATGGTCGGTAATCTGTACGATTCGCCCGAGTACAGCTCAAAACGAGACAGAGCTTTCAGTTTGTTTTACATGGCTATCAACGTAGGTGCTCTATTTGCTCCCACAGCTGCAACCAAGGTAACGAATTATGTATTGGGGCATGCCAACTTCTCATATAACTCTCAGATTCCTTCGTTGGCGCACCAATTTTTGAATGGTACTATTACTCCCGAAGGTAGTGCTACATTGGCCGGTCTTCAAAGCGCACAAAACTTTGTAGGCGACACCGCCACCTTCTGTAACGTATATATCGAGAAGTTGTCTGAGGCTTACAACTATGGTTTTGCCGTAGCTTGTATCTCGTTGGTCGCTTCTATGGCTATTTACTTAATTTGTCGTCCCATGTTCAAGCATGCCGACTATAACTCTAAACAACAAGCTGCCGTAAGCGGTCATACAGGTCCGGAATTGAGCAAAGCAGAAACCAAACAACGTATTATTGCTCTTCTGTTAGTGTTTGCTGTAGTTATCTTCTTCTGGATGGCTTTCCATCAGAATGGACTGACAATGACTTTCTTTGCCCGCGATTATACGGTTAAGTCTGTGACCGGTATCGACCGTATCGGATTCGATGTGTGGAACCTGGTTCTGGTTATCATTGCTGTTTATGGTGGCTTCTCTCTGTTTCAATCTAAGACAGGTAAAGGCAAAGTGATTTCGGCTGTTGTTATACTTGCATCTCTGGCCGTTTTACTTTGGAGCTATTCTACTATGACTCCTGTTGTAGAGATCCTTCCACAAATTTTCCAACAGTTTAATCCGTTCTTTGTAGTCGCGTTGACTCCGGTTTCTCTGACCGTGTTTGGTTATTTGGCCAATAAGAAGAAAGAACCTTCGGCTCCTCGTAAGATTGGTATCGGTATGTTGATTGCTGCTTGCGGTTTTATGATTCTGGCATTCGGCTCGTTTGGCTTACCAACCCCATCTACTGTGGAAACTTCGGGTATCGATCCAACTCAATTGGTTTCGACTAATTGGTTGATCTCAACTTATCTGGTGTTGACTTTTGCCGAACTGTTCCTCTCGCCGATGGGTATCTCGTTCGTATCGAAAGTGGCACCTCCTAAATATAAAGGTATGATGATGGGGGGATGGTTTGTGGCAACAGCTATCGGTAACTCTATGACTGCTATCATTGGCTACCTGTGGGGTGGCATGCAACTGTGGTTGGTATGGAGTGTATTGATCGTACTTTGTTTGCTGTCGGCACTATTCATTTTCTCAATCATGAAGAAATTGGAAAAGGTAGCATAACAACTACCTGAATCCTTCTGTTTAAGAAACCTTTTTCCCGGTTTCTAAGAGTACGTACTTAACAGTGTGTTAATATACTAATTAACCATCTGTTAAGTACGTATTCTTGTATGCAAAGAATACGTACTTAATGAGTGCTCTTTGTCAAAGGAGAAAAGAAATGTTAAATCTTTAACTATTAAGGTTTCTCCGAAGATTATTTTTTAAAAGAAATATTATCTTTGTTGCTAGCGAATATTCTATTTATATAGAACTCAAATCTCTTTTAATGAAAAGAATACTCTCATACCTTTTCGTATTTTTAATAGGCTTTGCTTCAATTTATTTTTTGATCACTAAAGATAAACAGTTGAAGAAGTTGTATAGCGTTGAACAAATGCTGGAAGATAACCCACGCAAAGCCGTAGAGGTGCTTAAGCAAATGGAACTTTCGAAGCTTTCCGAAAAAGAGCAGGCCTTATACGCTTTGCTGCTGACTAAAGGCAGTTATAACTGTGACTCACTTTTATCTTCCGATTCACTTATCAATATTGCTATAGATTATTATGAGATAACCAGCGATTCGTTGCGGTTGTCGCAATCGTATTTCTATAAAGGTAGTTTTCTAGAAGCTAAAAAGTATTGGGTTAATGCGGCTGAATGTTATCAGCGGGCGGAAGATTGTGCTGTGGATGGGGATATTGAAATTAAGTATCTGCTGAATAAATCAATGGGCAAAATTTACAGCTTCAAGATGATGCGAGAGGATGAAAAAGATGCGAAAAATGATGCTCTTCATTATGCTCGTTTATTGGCAGACTCTACCCTGATCGGACGAAGCCTTATTGAGCTGGCTCAATATTATCATGAGGTTAAAGACAATAAAGTAAGTATAGCGTATTTTCAAAAGGCAATTGCTTTTTTACCACCCTCCGAACAAACAACTATTTCTGCTGCGTATGCCGATTTAAGTAAGAGTTATCTGTTGAATATGCAGCCCGACTCTGCCTTGTGGTATGCAAACCGGGCGATATCACTCGAAAGGGATAGTATACAACTTTATAATTACTTCAATATAAAAGCAGATGCTTTATTGTCTCTATCGAAAAAAGATTCTGCGATTTATTATTTCAAGCAGTCGCTGAAAAGCAAGGAGCTTCGAACGAAAATGCTTACATACTATGACCTGTCTAAACTAGAAGAGCAACAAGGAAGTCAGGAGATGGCACTCGCTTATTTAAAGCACTATGCCCAGTATCGGGAATTGTTCGAGCTTAATCAAAAAGAGTGGTTTATGGATCATTTGAGGAACATTGCTGCGTATAAGCGACAAAAAGAAAAAGCTAAACTTGCCGAATTAAAGCTAACTCATAAGGTATTTGTTCTTCATCGCATATTTGCTACCACCTTTTTGGTCATTCTCATCTTAACTATTTTATATTATAGAACCCAAAGACGTAAACGTATGCTTGAATTGAATATCAAATCGAAGGAGGAGAAAAGTATGCGAGCCCTGTTGCTCCAAAGAGAGGCTGAATATAAACTACTCAAGGAGCAGGAGGAGCGGAAGAAAGTAGAACTTCAACAGTTGCGGTTGACGGTAGAATACTGTAAACGATTGAATGCAATGACAGTGCCCATTTTGCTTAAGAGTCAAAATAGTCAAGGAGCCATGCACCTTAATCAAGAGGAGTGGGATATTATAATGAAAAATACGGATGCTTGCTTTAGCCAGTTTACCCAACGATTGAAAGAATATTGTCCGCTACTTACCGATGAAGAAGTGCAGTTTTGTTGCTTGATAAAAATGGAGCTTTCTCTTTCTCTTCTTTCCGAGATATACCACATTGCCAAAGGTAGTATATCCCGTCGCAAAATGCGTTTGAAAGAGAAGATGGGTATCGAAAACAGTAGCTTCGATGAGTTTATCCAGAATTTTTAGATATGACCGTTTTGTAGCTCAAAAGTTTGGTTGCAAAGCTTCTCTTGTTTGTTTTTGTACATCATACACACCGTTTTTACTACTCTTATTTTATATTAATGCGCTCTTTTTCAATTAGTTGTTGTTTTTGTGCTTTGTACATCACTATTCTTTCCTCTGTATTATAATACGACTTATCTTTGCGTCGTTAAAATTGAGAACCGAGCTGTGACTCGGAATTATAGAATAAAGTTATACACAACATGAAACCTTCATTGCTGTATACATTAGTATGTAGAACGTATGTAGAACAAAGAAAAAAAGACTATGAACAAGAAAGAACTAGTAACTCAAGTAACTAAATTAACTGGATTAACCAAAGTAGATTCATCAAAAGCTGTAGACGCTGTGCTTCAATCCTTACAAGAAAGTCTCGAAAATGGCGATTTTGTAGCATTGCGTGGATTTGGACGCTTTACTGTAAAAACACATGCTGCACACAAAGGTATTAATCCTTCGACACAAGAACCCATGATTGTTCCTGAACGTAAAATTATTAAATTTGCAGCAAGTAAATACATTGTGCTTAAATAACCTATGAAAAGCAACTTTGTTGACTGTAACAGCTGATGCATTTTTAATAATTATAATGAAGAAAATAAATGTTTTTTTTTGCATGACCGTATTATTAACTACGGTCATGTTTATGAATTCATGCTCTAAGGAAGAGCAGATTGTACCCAAAATTACGAGTGTTGAATTGGAGCATTTGCCAACAAAGACTGTTTATTACGTCGGCGAAGAGTTTGATGTTTCCGGTTTGACTCTAAAAGTAACCTATTCGGATAATTTGTCGAAGATCGTTGTGGTTAAGAAAGAGCAGGTAGCGGGTTTTACCAGTACTGCTCCTAATTCCAATCTCGTTCTTCAAGTGAAAGAATCTGGTTTTCTCGTTACTTTTTCGGTTAGTGTAGCCTCGAATGCGGTTCAATCGGTTTCAATTAAGCACAATCCTTCAAAGGTTGTTTACACATTGGGCGAATCCTTATCTTTAGAGGGGATGGCTCTCGAAGTTGCGTATGAGAATGGTATTACCAAAGAGATTAATTCTGTTTCTGCTGATATGATAAGCGGTTTCGATTCGTCGAAACCGTCGCTCAAACAACTGCTGAAAGTGGTTGTAGAGGATAAAGAAGCCTCTTTGGAAGTAAGTGTATTACCTATTAAGGTGGTCAATAACGAAATTGTAAGTAGTGTAGCCTCAGAGGTGCGATCGTTTGTTATCCCTGAGGGTATCACTGCTATCAAAGAAGCTGCTTTCTTTGATAATGCTACTGTTGAAGAGGTTGTTTTTCCTACTTCACTGCGGAGTATCGGAGATGAAGCTTTTGATCATTGTCTAAATTTGAAGCTTGCCGATTTAAGTAAAACTGCGGTGGTTGAGCTTTCAAATGGTGTTTTTGGCCGTACTGCCTTAACAACAATCTCGCTGCCTAAAACTTTGAAGATAGTGGGTCCTATGGCTTTCTATAGCACGAGAAACCTGAAAGAAGTTACTCTTCCGGATGGAGTTGAAGAGATTGGCTTGACAGCCTTTACCAATAGTGCTATTGAAACCATAACAATTCCCAATACGGTATACAGTATCGGGCGAGCCTTTTATCAATGTGACATGTTGAAGACCATTCGAACTGCCGGAACTAAAACCACTGTATCTACCGATAAGGTGGCGAAAATTGAAGGCGAATGTTTTAATCACAGTGCTAATATTGAAACGCTTGAAATACCTGAAAGTATAACTACCATCGGAATCAGTGTTTTAGGACAGTGTAAAGTAAAGCATTTAACTCTTCCGGCTAGTGTAAGGATGTTAGCTCATAACGCCTTTGGCGGTGCTTCTTCATTGGAAGAAATTACATTGAAGTCTGCCACCAAGGTTGTTGCAAGCTATTATCCCGTACCAAGCACGATTAAAGCAATTAAAGTGCCTGCGCAGTTGGTTGATGAATATAAGGCTGATCAATTTTGGAAAGATTTTGCCGATAAGATTATTGCTCTTTGATGAGCAATAATCTTACTTAGCACTTAAATAAGAAAAGCCATTTACGTATAATGTAAATGGCTTTTTTATTAAGTGTAGTGGGTACGAGAATCGAACTCGTATTACGTGCGTGAGAGGAATAAATTACTATGATTTAATGCGCTGTGGCATATTGTGTTATGTTGCCTCGTTTTTCTATTTGCATTTTATTTGCATTTAATGCAAATTTAACAATCACACAGGCACGTTACTAAGGGCTTTAAAACGGCTTATTTATCAGAGTAGTGTCCGTATGTACTCACCACTGTTACCGTTATTGTAGCCTCAAAAATTTCATAAACTAGCCGATGTTTATCGGTAATCCTACGCGACCACTTTCCGGATAGGTTGCCTTTTAATTGCTCAGGTTTACCTGTTCCCGTTTCTGGATGGTCTTCTAATTCAGTAATCAAACTATCAAGCTTTTTTAAGGCTTGTTTTTCTCCGCCTTTTCGTAGTCGATCGATTCCTTCTAACGCATCGTTAGAAAGCTCTATTTCGTACTTCATAAGTCGCCAAATAATTCATTACGGAGTTCTGGAGTCAGCCGGGTTACTTTGCCCTCTTTTACTTGCTGACTCGCCTTTAATATCGCTTCAATATTACGTGGATCATCGAAATATGGATCATTGCTAGGGCTTACGCTTTCGGGTATAGTTTCCCCTCTGGGCACAAGTTCCATAAATTGGCTTTTGCGCTTAATAACTACCCTTTCTTTCTCTGCTAAATCAAAGAACTTTTTTTGGTTGTCTCTGAATTCACGACTGCTAACTACTATCATGGCTTTAATCTTTAAGTTGTTATCAATACAAAGATAGGTATTTTTATTTGTGTACCAAATTGTGTACGCAAATAAAGTATGTAATTAGACTTTTTTAGTCAAAATCAGAGTCTTTCGGAGGGTTCTCACCGCATAACGCTTCCTCCATTCTCTTTATTACTTCCTCGTAGGATTCTTGCACATAATATCGATCGCATGCACATTCTTGTATGATACAAGCCCATTCCTTGCGCTCTCTCAACTCCGGGCGAGCTTCGAGCTCTGACTCAACGAAATATATTATCTTAGATACCTGAGTTATCGTGTTAACTCTAAATAAGCGGGTGTTTCCGCAGATACTTGTTAATTCTATAAATCCTTTCATTGTTTCTATCTTTATATCTGCTTGATAAATGATAAGATTCAATGATTACCAGCATCTTATCGAAAATTGCTTTGACTACCAGCACTTCGATATCGGATAACAGTTTTTTCTATTCAAGTTATTCCCAAGAAATTACTCATACGATCAATGCACCGCTTCTTCTGATTGAGGTCGGGGTGAACATATAAGTTGAGTGTAGTAGCAACATTAGAATGGCCAAGTATCACACTTACCGTTTTGTAATCACATTGACTTTCAATGCATCTAGTAGCAAAGGTGTGTCGGAGACCGTGAAATACAACGTGCGGAATGTTTAGACGCTTCAAGAGTCGATCAAAATAATCACGATAAGAACGAGGCTCTTTTGAGTGCTCCGATGTTCCCACTACATAAGGAGACAGTGATATCTTCTTTACAGTGTTCAAAGACTGGAGAAGCTGTCTTGAAATCGGAATTTCCCGGCATGAGCTTTTTGTTTTGGGAGAAGAGGATATTTTCTCTGTTGACTTTAACTCACAATTATACACTCTTCCAACAGTACGATTTACGGTGATAATCTTTTGTTTGAAATCTATATCCTCCCATCTCAATGCGCACACTTCCCCTATTCTCATACCTGTACAAAGAGACAAAAGCACACCGATATTTTGAGACGTAGGATATCCCATCAAATGGAGCATTAGCGTCCGTTGGTGATTCAGCGCCAATGTCGGCAATCGCTTGGATTCGGTATTGGTCGGATATTCAATTTCCCATTGCTCAAAAGGAAAAATTTTATGCTTGCCTCCGTATTTCACGATGCCCCTTAGCACCGCAATTATATCTCTAACCGTCTTCTTGGCGAGACAGGAGGAACACTTCTCTATGACAAACCATTGAACATCGCTTTCCGTTATTGCAGTCATTGATCCAAATCGAGGAAGTAAATGAGTTTGCAGCGTAAGCATGTAGGCACACATGGTGGAATGTTTTACAATTTTGCGTTTTTCATTACACCAAATTTCTGAAACTTCTTGAAATGTTTTTTGCATATACATATTGTAGGAGAATTAATTTGATATAACTCTCACAAAAAAGCAATATTTATTGGTTACTTATTCTTATCGGTTTCCTTTTGAGCGGTTATGCGTTTTGCAAAGCATTTCGCAATTATCAATACTAGTAGCCCCGCCTTTACTCCATGCCGTCACATGGTCAGCATCCATTTCATTGAGATGATAAATGCGTGTTCTGTTGGCATTGCCACCGATGGCACAAAGCGGACAGTTGGAAACTTCTTTTTTCTTAGCAGCTTCAGTTTGTCGGTTGTAAGCCGCTTTTTTTGTCGATTCTTCGAATATGCGGATGTCGAGCAGTTTCTTGTCAATTTCCCCACCCAACACATATTCATAAATGTTTCGGGGAATTTTTACACTATCATCAGCATGCAATGCTCCTACGCGTGCTGTTAGATGGTCAACGCTGTAGGGAGTATTATGATAAGTCTCATAAAGCCGTCCCCATTCCAACCCACACATATCGCGCTCCACCATGGCAAACATAGTCGACACCCAACTAATCGCTGAACGAAAATAGATTTCCAATTCATTGATTGAATTGTCATGACGGTGTTGACTCATGTAGGCATCAATTGTCATGTTCTTGTTGTAGCAAATCCATTTGAGTGCTTCGGCAAGATAGTCCTGCCGTTTTATGTCCCCCTTAATATAATGCCCCCACTTTTGCATCTCTGCATTCTGCGAATTGCTGAATACTCGTTTAGCTGCATTAACGAATTCGCCCGAAAAGATAGCGTTCAGTAATTCTTGTTCGTTGAGTGGTATCCCCACAATATTAATGGTTCTGAACCATTCCTTAATTTCTTTTTCCTCTCCCTCACATTCATAGATAAGTAGTCGTGATTGCAGTATGCATTGTCTCATTTCTTCAGGTAACCCCGAGAAATACTGTATGTTGTCGTTCTCATCTTTAATGGCAAATTTCCCTGTAACAAAACGCCCGAAAGATGTTATACGTTGTTGTCCATCAAGGACTTCAAATCGTCCGTCATTGGTTCGGTTGAAATATATCAGACCTATAGGATAACCTTTCAATAATGATTCGATTACGGCAACATCGCGTTTTCCATCATTATAGATGTAGTGACGTTGGTATTCTGGCTGAATGGTAAGTTGTCCGTTCAAGCCAAACAAACCTTTACCTTCCAGTTCATTGTATGCAAATCCTTTACAGATATCTGCAACAGTCCATTCTGTGTGTAATATAGTTTTCATATTATATATTGTTTTTAAGTTGAAATCTTAGGGCAGACACAAGGTGACTCTGGAAAGGAACTTGGTTTGCATCCATACCCTCGTGAATTGAAAAAGCTAAATCCCAGTTTACGAGATGGTCAGCTTTATTATTTAGAGAATGGAATACCTCAGAAACCATATGCACGTGTTTTAATTAGAAAAATTAGCAAACTATGAAGTACTTTGAAATCTTAGGGATAACCGACAGGCAAAACAGCTCTTGTTTGCGAACGAAGAAATATACTGCTGCTGATAGTCTGAAATATAATGATTTAAATGCCAGAAGTGTTATCAAAATAGATGATAAATATATTCCAATGTATGCTCGTTTACTTATTAGAAAATCATAATCTGATATGTTTGACAAGAACTCTTGCATAAACTTGGGTATAATATTGTCCATTAACAATATAATACGTCTCTTTCAGCGGTATCTCGGAATGAAGCAAAACAGCACCATCATTCAGTTTAGTTACTTTGGACTTTTTCCCATAACGGTCAATCTGTATTTGTTCAGGATAGACTTTGGATGACCCGCCAAACCAAGTTTTTGTTATCCCTAAGATTTCAAATTGCTCCGGGCAGTATTTGTCCAAAAATGTAATAGGGACACCCATAACTCCATCATAATCAGATGGTATTGCATCTGTAAAGGGAACCTCGATGGCATCATAGTTATCGTAATGATCGTAATTATTTTTGCCTTTTAATTCTTTATGCTTAGAAAATCTAAGGTTGTCTTCCATTGTCATTAGTGGTAGTGCTTCATGACGGCGACCATGGTCGATATTGGTAAACCAGCGTACCCCTTTTACTCGAATATACTTTTTCCCTTTTTCGTCAATCCTCCACCCAGCAGCGGTGATAGGATACTCGTTGGGAACTTGAAACTCTCTATCTCCACTATGAATAGAATATCCCATCCACATTTTATTCTCTTTTATCAATGGAAATGTTTCTTTATATGTTACTGCATTCATATTTCCTATGATAATGTACTTTTTATCAGCACGAACTATCCACGCTAAAAACTCACGGAACAAGGAGAATGGAGGATTCGTGATGACTATATCCGCTTCATCCCTTAGTTTAGTAACCTCTTTACTACGAAAATCACCATCGCCGTCAAGATATTCCCATTTCAAATCATCGATATTTACTTTTCTGTCTCCTGTTAAATCCCTATCTAAAACAAATATTTTACCCTTCGTTTCTGCCTTTGCTGGGTCAAACTGAGGAGCTTCCATTTCAAACAGAGACGGTTCTGCGATTAATTTCATCTTCTTGGCATCAGGTGCATAGCTCGTTGAAATCAATTTCTTCAATTTAAGTTCATCAAACTTAGCTGCAAAGAAACGTGTAAAATTACTCCATTCCGGGTCATCACAAGGCAATAGTACGGTTTTACCTCGAAATACGCTGGGATCATATTCGAGGTATGCATTCATTTCAATCTCTATGTCATGAAATTGCGTATAGAACTCATCGTTCTTAGCGGCCTTGGCTTCTTTTAAATTAGTATTTGCCATAATTATAGGTATAGGCGTTTAAGTCGCACTAATTAATTGGTAATATCTATCTTTGTTTTATGGGTAGAAAAAATAGATTGGTTAAATTTATATATTTATATTTTCAAAATCTCATTTTATAGTGTGATACACCTTTTTACGTGCATCACTCGTGTTTGAAGCGCACTCATTGTAAATTTACTATTTTTTTGATCTGATTCTCCATATAAAAATAAACTATTCCAAAAACGCTACCTCTCAAAAGCTTATTTTTTAATATAAGATATATTACTTGCTTCATCAGATGAAAGATAAAAGCAGGTAATATCTGTGCTGAAATATATAGTACATGAATTCCTGCTGATCCCAATAGCGCGATCATAAATGAATGCAGAAATATTTGGTAGTCTATAGGGCTTAACTTTAGAAGATTGTTTAAGAGCATTCCCTTTTGATGAAGTATTAGTAAATATATTAGTGGGGTTAGCCAAAATCCCCAAGAGAAAATCAACCATGATAGCCTCTTTATTTTTTTGCTAGCATTGTAATAAGCATCAATAGAATCATTGAGTTGGAGCATGCATATTCCTATCAGAAATAAATATGATGCAAGGATTGAGGCTCCAATATATATAAATAAAATGGAGAGTATAATACTATACAACCCCGCTTTATCAATAGTTTTTTGGTTTTGTCTAAGGTTACTTTTTGTAAACCGTACTATTTGATTTATCAGTATATCCGTAAATTTACTTGCCTTTTTTTTATATTTGTCTGGAATTGATCGCGTCAATAAACTCCAAATGTAATCTTTAATTGCCTGTAACAAATCCTTCATTCTATTACTTAGTTATTAAATAACATCTCTACAAATCCACCCTTTAACAAGCTATCGTTTGTGGATATCATATATGCCAAACTAGCCAAGCTTTATGGTTTTTGTTTTGTTGTTCATAATATTTATTTCTACATTTACAACAAAACAATTACTGCCTATGCTTCAATATCTCTATAATAGCCCCGCCTTCAATTCCATCTTGGCAGCCTCTTACTGCATTGATACGGAAATTTTGCAATTATAATATCTCAGTGTGCCTGAATAAGAAATAGGAATTATATACCCAATTTCTTGACCTCCCTGCTTTTTAACAAATCTTTTAATATACAGAGGCATAGATAATTCGATGTAGTCTACCGGTGCTATTTCTTTTTTTATGCTACTTCCGGGCGCTATTGGTGATTGCTCCTTGGGTTTGTCTTTATTTATCATTTGGGTATCCCCAAAAATGATAGAATGCGATTCCCCCTCCATGACCATAATAAATTTATCCCAGTCAACGGCAATAATATTCGGGGTTTTATTTTCAAATTTTAAATTACAGAAGTAGTTCATTGAATTGAAGTAAAAAGATATTTTTATAGAATCGTTTTCAAAAATGAGATCATTATTGGCAGGCTGGATCATTCTTAGATAACATCCGCTATTTTTGATCTGCGAAAAGCACAAAACAGGCAGCATCAATACTGCTAAAAACAAAATCTTTTTCATGTCTATTACTATTTATTTAATGATGTATTCTATATTGTATCCCTACAAATCCACCCCTTGACGAGATGTAGTTTGTGTACGTTGTCCACAATTATTCTATTTTTCCAACTTACTTAACCGTTCTTCCCATTTATGAACCTCTTCATATCTTGGATGTTTTTTAATCATGTCTGATAGAAAATCGATTTCTTTCTCTTTTTGCTTTGTTTTACGGTATAGAATAGCTAATCTATCAATATCATAGGCATAATTAAGAATATTCATCTTTTTACTCGAAATTCCAGATTGAACGCATTCTTCGTAAATCTCTATCGCGGCCATCAGCTCACCTGATTTCTCTAAAGCTACTGCTTCACTACGGCTACCCATTGAGTTAGAAAACTCATCAGACCATACTTTATTTTCTTTAATCAGACGTTTGGTATCTTTATTTATATCGCTGAAAACAGCATCAACGCTTTTCTGTTTATTCCATTGTTCTACTAGTCCTTTACCAACGCGGAATTCCGTTTGCCCTCCCTTTATAGCTTTTCGGTATTGTGAAGCCAATTCTTTGTCCATATACGATAAACTCTTTTTAACATCAGAGTCTGTCAGGAGCACCGTTTGGTCGTTTACTGCATCAGCAGTCTTGTTAGGTACACTCCCGAAAACCCCGCAAAATCCTAATATTCCTATTATTACGATAACTGGTACTCCTATAATTAATATCCATTTTATAAGTTCGAATATTCCTAAAATCATATTATTATTTTTTTTAAACGTTCTATTACATTTCCGATATATTCAAAGAACCAACAACCAAACTCATAGAGTAAATATCCTCTTTAGGTATTGAGAAGTCAGCGTAATTAGGATTATACGATACACAACGTAGCTTATTGCCATCTTCGTACACCTTCTTTATTATGATCCCTTGTGTGGTGTCTAATACATGAGGCTTCCCCCATTGAACAAAACGAGCTTGGTCTATTTTGCGACAAGCTATCTCGTCCCCAGATTCGTATCTTGGTGACATACTATCCCCTTTAATAAACATCGTAAAGTCATACGAAGGGAACTGATGTATAATAGGCAATTGCTCACAATCAGCTAAAGTTACTCCATTCTCCATGTTTGAGAGAGAACCAGCAGCGGCAGTCAGTGGAATACGTGGGCGGGTTTCTTCTTTGACTTCTAGTATTTCGGTGGCAGCCCTTCCTATAATACCTTCTTTACTAAGAATTACTCCACTTTTGAACATATTTCCTTCTCCGGTAATAAGCCAGTTTAAATCCACACCAAGCGATATTACTATTTTATTGATAACACCTGGCCCAATACTTCTTTTCCCAGATAAAATTTCAGATAAGTTATTCTGCCGCATATTTATTTTTTCGGAAAATTGCGTTTGGTTAAGTCCTGTTATGGTCATTATCTTCTTTATCCTCAATAACATATCGCTATCCTTTTTCATAATACAGTATTTGGAATTAGTCTAAATATCCCTTTTTGGGATAAAATAATTTTAATTATATCATCTTATCTCAAAAAGAGATATATCTTTGCATTCGTAATCAGTAACGAACTAATTAAACGGATATAAAAATGGCTATCTCGGAAGTGTCCGTGATTCTATAAATGCTTATTTAGTCATCTGCAAATATAGATACTTTCGTTTTTATCTCCAAGTATTTACAAATAAATAAGTAACGTATGAGAGTAACAGTTGAACAGATGAAGGCTATCCGCCCGGGTATGAAAGCAACCTTTAAGGCTGACCATCCCAAAGAATTGCAGAATGTGAGCCAAGTGGCAAGCTACACAAGTCTTACCTACCCTGAATTAGGGGTGAGATTTAAAAGGTCTATCAACCGCGCTAAAATGGAGATAACTGTCGAGGCGATTCCGGTAGAAAAACCAAAGCGAGAAAAAAAATGAAATCCCCAAAGGCGTACTTTGGACGGTCGCCATCAGGGATAAGCATTTAATGATAATTCAAAACAGTACAAAAGTATGGAAACAATTTCAATTAACGAAAGAAAAGAAGTAGAAATTCTACGAAAGACTACCCTATTGGGTAAAGAGTTGACCGTTTACGGAGATGCAGATAATCCGTTGTTCTTGGCAAAGGATGTAGCGAATTGGATTGAGCATAGTAATGCCAGCAAAATGGTTTCTGATGCTGATTTATCTGAAACCGATTTCGTTAAAGATACGTTGAGCACACTAACTAATAGTTATAGTGCCCTATTCTTGACTGAAGATGGATTATACGAAGTCCTCATGCAATCACGTAAACCCATTGCCAAGCAATTCAAGACGGGCGTAAAGGCAATTCTTAAAGAGATCCGCACCAAAGGTGCTTATATGGTTACCACTCCACAAGATACCCCCGAAACTATTATGGCCAAAGCCATCCTTTATGCAGACAAGAAGATAAAAGAGCAGGCCAATGCCATAGAAACCCTCGAAGAGCGAACCAAGCTTCAACAAAAGGAACTTTATATTGCTGCTCCAAAGGTAGCTTACTATGATGCTGCGATGGAGAGTAAAGATACCTATTCTACAACAGCCATAGCCAAAGACCTTGGCATGTGCGCAACAAAGCTTAATACTCGCCTGAATGAACTCTGTATTCAATACCAGCAATCGGGTACATGGTATCTGTATGCTAAGTATCAGAATAAAGGACTTACCCGTATCGTACCTTACTACTTCACCCGTAGTGATGGAAGCCAAGGTAACAACCCTAGAGCCAGATGGACGGAGAAAGGGCGTGAGTTCATTTTGAATTTAAGAAAGGAGGGTAAGGTATGAGTGAGAGAGTATTATCAACGCATAGACAGAAAATAGCTGCAAACTTCATAAACAGTCTGCGTGATCCCGAGTTATTGGAATCAGCGATCAATAGCCTTAATGATGCAGTAAGAGGTTTAACGTACCGGGCTTGTGAAGAATCGGGCAACCTCGAAGAGCAGGGTGATCTAATAACCGCGGTGTGCAATTTAATTGAAATATCCGACGCTTTGGTGTATCTCTCAACTCATAACCTAGTTAATCCCACAGAGCCATGGCAAGAACAAAGAAAATAGGAAAGGTTGAGCCTGTTCAGAAAACCGTTCTCAATAAACAGGAGGCAATGGCTTATCTAGGAGTTAGCGAAGATTACCTCACCAAGCTACGAGAAAACAACGAAGTAGTCTTTCATCAAGATGGGCGTATGATATGGTATGATCTGAGAAGCATTGATCGATTTTTATTAAGAAATAAAGTTAACTAGCTATGAAATGGACAGAGTTTATAATTTGCCTTGTGCTTGATGCACTTTTACTCTCTTACCTTATTGCCTCTTTGGCTGGATGCACTCCACCTGCTACCGTATTGGCAAAGGTTATCTACGGAATTATGTGTATCCTCGCGATAGCCGGCACCCGGACAACCTATAAAGAAGCAAAGGAGGGATAAATGGGAGTTACAATGGAAACAGGAGATGTCCTAATTATAGGCGGGAAAACATTCGTTTCAATGGAACATTACAATAAACTTAAAAAAGAGCTGAAACGAGAAACTAAGATTCTGGAAATTATGATCGAAGAGCGTGAGTACCTGAAGTCGGTAATTGAGAATAAAAACAAAATGAGAATTATATGAAAAAATATCTGCTTAACATAATTTCCGTGATAGCGCTATTTGCTGCCGGAGTAAGAGTATTTAACCACATACACGCATGGCTTGGTATCATTATCTGCCTGTGTGCTATTTATCCAATTTATAAACTTATTAAATTATTATTGAAAGATGAAACAAAAAATTAAGTTTCTGATGATGGCTTTAGTGGCCATGGTAGTATTCGCTTCATGCGAAAGAGTAGCTCCCAATTATGCCGGTGTGTTCATGGAGAATTACGGTAAAGAAGGAAAGAAGGACTTTTCTATTAAGACAGGTAAGGTTGCTGTTTGGGAGTGGGGCACAGAGTTGTTCCAAGTTCCATTGTTCGATCAGCGTGGTAAGTTCGAAAAACCCGTTACACTGAAGGCCGCCGACAACACCGAATTCAATGCCCAACCTTCTTACTCCTACAAAGTAATCAAAGAACGGGCCATTGATGTGGTATTCGACAACAAGCATATCGGGAGCGGTGATGATTTCATGTCCTCACTCGAAGATAATATTCTCGAACCACGGATTTACGATCTTATCAAGGAAGAAAGCCGTAAGCATAAAACTGACAGCTTAATGGCCGATGGTGGTTCTCTTATCTTTGAAAGACGCTTAGAACAGATCATCGACAAAGAGTTTCAGAATAGAGGCCTACAGTTGCTTACTTTCTCCGCTCAACTCGAATTCAGCAAGAAAGTACGTGAAAAGATTGACAGTAGAAATGAAGTCAATACAAATATCTCCGTACTCGATCAGCAGATAGAAGAGCAAAAGAAGCAAAACGAGCTAGAGCAGCTAAAGACTGAGCAAGCTCTTATCACTTCCAGAGGGTTAACAAAAGAAATTCTATATAAACGCTTTATAGATAAGTGGGATGGTCAAGCACCATTGTATGGAGTTGTTCCCGAATTCCTCAAGATAACTAAGTAGTTTATATCCGCGTGGCGGGTATTCTCTTGCCACGCGGATTATTTCAATAAAAAATTAAGTTTATGAAAACAGACAATAAAAAATTGCAGAGAAGTATAGAAACAGTGATTAACGACCCGGCGTTGATGGATTCAATAAAAAGTAAAATTCCGAACGGTAGTTATTATGCCAATTCGGTTATTGAAGCCGCTGTTGATTTATCTAAATCGCTAGAATCCTTTTACCACGACCCCTTTCTTGGAAACTATGGTTTATATCCGTTTCTGAATGTTATTGAGTATCATTTAGAGGAGGGTGGAGTTATAAGCAGCCCTGTTATTGTTGCATCAGACTTTGATGTTGATTTGTTCGTCGGGCTTATCCGTGATTTGGATATACCCAAAAATGTGAAAAATGAAATAGAGGCGCATTTGTCTAAAATCAACACTCCCGATGATAACCCTCTTGATTTTATCTCCATAGAGATGTATAAGTACATAGAGATAGTTAAGTATTTAACCAACAAACTTAACCAATTAAAAAGCATAAATAATGATTGGTCGATTGTAAGAGACTCTATGTCTCGGCTAGAATATGGAGGCAGCCTAACTATTCAGACAAGCGGTCTCCTATCCAAAGAGGAGTTGACACGCAGAATCAAGAGGTGGAATAGAAGACAGGGCAAATCACTACGTAAGTTTATAAGGATAGTGGATTGTTATTTTATTCCGATTATAGTTATTGAGTGTTGTAAACGTAAGTAAAACAAAGACCACTACCGTAATTTGTTTTGGCGACGGTTCCGGTAGTGTTCTTCTTAAGAGCATGGAGGCAAAGATAATGCAAATAAAGATAGGAATTACTATAAATCGACAGAAACGTGATGCTGTAAGGCTTAGAATGAAAGAGCATGGAATAGTTCCTTCCGTGGTTACTATTTACGGCATATTGCGGCTATTAGACGTATTAGACGGCAATCGGGTATCTCGTATAGATCGTAATTTTGTCAATATGGCTATACGTGAATATAAACCATATGAAGATGAGATTGATATATGTAATACAACTATATCATTCCCTGATTATGTTGCCACCCGAACTGAGCTGGTAAATAGACTTTCTGTACATGGATACCGCTTAGTTCCAATAATCAAGGCGTTTTACAACGTATTATTGAAGTGTCATATAAATTCGATTCCGGTGCGTGATCAAACCAATGGCTTTTTATTGGCGACTATTTCACCGAGAAGAATTTTAAGCTTAAAAAATAAGCCATTAAGTAATTGTATAACCATGTCATCGGAAGCTCTCGAAGCACTCGAAATTATAGCTAATCAAAATGAAACATCGGTATATCGGATGATGATGCGCGCTGTTGACACGCTTATAAAAATAGAGTTTGACAGAGATGCTTTTATTGAGAATTCAGATATTATACGCGAGAATATCTTGATGTATAACAAAAAAATTATCGGTATGGCTGGAACTGCTTATCTCCATCTGAATGCAAGAGGGTTGAAAAAAGGAATACAGGTATTGGTTTTATTAGAGAAATATGGGATTCCCGGATTGACGGAGTTTTTTCACCGGATTGCCAGATTCATTCTTTTATCTCACTCCGGACAAATACAGCTAACGCGAATTCACGTAAACGACACATCCGATTACAATGAAACACGCATGATTCGAAATGCGTACAGAAAGGAGGTACAGTATGCGACCTCTCGTTAGTGATAGAATGGCTTTTTTGAAACAGCTTGAAGATGCTAAGAAACCCAAATTGAATAGGAATAATAAAAAGTATATCAACAGCTGGATTCAACGTAACTACAGTGAGTTAGTTGAGGCTATCTGCTGGAACTTCAATATTGTTAGAAATGGTGGCCAATGTGCTTTTGATTATCTAAATAATTGCATCATCAATATATACAATGACACTTCACTCTCATTTAAAAATCAAAGCGAATGTGATGTGTATATGGAAAAGGAATTGCATTTCCAACGGTTTATTATCAAAGTAAATATAGCATGAATATACTAAAGAATTTAGAAATAGGAGATGTACCGTTTACACACGGTAATACCGCATTAAGTGCCGTACAATCAAAACACGGTTGCAATAAATGCTTCTTCGACAAAGGAAAGGGTGCCAAGAGTGCCCTATGAGCCATAGTTGTATGGGGCATTTGCGTCCCGATGGAACACCGGTGATTTTCATCGCAAAATAGGATGTATGGAAAGAAGTGACGGATTTATAATGTTGAGCCGTAAATTATTCAGTAGCGACATGTGGGAGACACCTCGGACTTATAGTAGTTGCGAAGCGTGGATAGACTTAATACAGTCAGCACGATTTGAAGCAACACCGCTTACAGCGAGTATCGGTGGTCGTGAGATAACATACGGACGCGGACAATATCCTGCTTCTATTCGTTTTCTGGCAACTAGGTGGAAGTGGACGGAAAAGCAGGTTCGTTTATTTCTAGACAGACTAAAGAAACAAGGGCGTATTACGACCGAATGCAAACAGGGGATGAATGTGGTAACTCTCTGTAAATATGAAGAGTATAACTCATGTAGTAGTACCGTTGGCACAGCAAAAGACACAGCAAAGGGCACAGATACCGAATTGATATTTAAAGAGTTAGAGAACATAAAGGCACAACTAACGGCACAGCAAAGGGCACAGGATGGGCACAGCGAGGGCACAAAGAAGAATAAAGCTAAAACAGAGAAAAAGAAAGATATAATATTATCTAGCGATAATATTTCTGATAACTCTAACGAGTTACCAGTCATAGTACCTCCGCCGGCCTGTTCGATTCCTTTTGGAAAAATCGTTGATATGTGGAATTCTACCTGTACGGGATATCGTCGGGTAATGAAGTTAAGCGATGTTCGCAAAAATAAAGTTCGTATTCGTATAGACGAAATGGGAGGTATTGATAAAGCCATTCCGATACTTCAGTGTCTATTTGAGAAGATGCAGGAAAGTAATTTCCTTCGAGGTGAAAGTTCCAGGGGATTTAAAGCCGATTTTGATTGGGTGTTTACTAATGGCGCAAACTGGATCAAGATATTCGAAGGTAAGTATGATAACAAAAAAGAATTAAATAACAATGGGACAAGTCACAGCGATGTCGGCGCTAGT
>NZ_HG726026.1:211292-261116 GCF_000499785.1 Bacteroides neonati
CGAATCACAGATAAGTACGATGTAAACTGTGGCAAAGAGTTTCCGGGATGGCTAGCATACCATGACCTTTATCACAGGGGTGGCACAAATCAACCTATTGAAGACCTCTATCTTGTAACCATTGACGGGAATGAGAGAAGATATGTAAGTTCTCAAATTGATGTAGAACACTATCGGGAGCAAATACTAAAAGAGGAAATAAAAAACCTCGGTGCCAAAGTAGGCGATAAGGTAAGGGTTCTTAAAGAAACCAGTGGTAGTTATGGGAAGCAGTATTATGATCGTAAAAGCAAAAATGGCTTTCATACTATTACAAAAATAGAATGCTATGGGCATGTGACATTTGACAACGGAGAGGCTGAAATGTTCAGACCGACAGTTGAAGTAATTAACGAATAACTAGAAGTAAAAGAGGTAAACCATGAATGAATTAGAAAAAGCAGCAGCAAGTATATGTGGCGTGCATCCCGACTGGAGTAAGTTAGAATGTTTCAGAATAGGGTTCAAAGAGGGTGCCCAGTGGCAAGCCAAGCAATCCCCGTGGATCAGCGTAGATGAACGGTTACCAGATGAAAATCAAATGGTGCTCTGCCAAATGAAGTCAAACAATGCAATTGTTAGTGCATATATCTACAAGAATGGGGAAGGCAATCCTCAAACAGCTACTTCCCCATTATTTGAGTTTGAGGATTATCAAGGCTATGAACCGATCCGATGGATGTCAATACCCGAATAGCCTATGTCTACATTAACACGTGACGAGCAGCAACTTAGAAAGATGATAAAGGATGCTACAGGAATGAAGGTTTACAAAGCATCGTTCAAGCCATTAGTATTCAATATCTATTACAGTATTGTCCAGGAGTACAAGAATCAATCCGCATCACACATTACCGTTGCGCAAGGTGGCTGGCATGCAACTGATGGTGGAGAATATAAAATCTCAATCTATACACCAACGATAATAGTAGGTCATAAACGATTGATTAACATTCAGTATGTTAGAGATATTGCAACAAAAATAACAAATGCTTTAGATGATAGATTTGCTAGCGATTGTTGGAATACTTGCAATGAAGAAAGCAGTATTTGGCTTCCACTATCTCGCACTTCTTTCTATTTACAAAATACCTAATTTTAAAGAATAATTATAATCTAGAACCTTACGGTGTATAGGTGAACCGTACAAATACGATGAGTAAAAGCAATAATTCAACAGGTGGTGGCATCGGCTTTTTAGGGATTCTCACAATCGTTTTTATAGTACTGAAGCTAACAAATTATATTGATTGGTCCTGGTGGTGGGTGTTATCACCTGTATGGGCACCCATCATTCTTGCGGTCTTGATTCTATTAATTGTATATCTTACAGGTTTTTTGTTATCAAAAACAGATAAATACAAGTCGCATGGGCAGCACGTCCAGAAAAAGAAAACTGGTTTTGCAGCTCGCTTAGAATCCATGCAGAAGCAAAATAAAGAATTACTCCAAAGGAATAACGAGGTAAGCCAATAAAAAAGGCAGTACAGTTCCCCATACCACCGATTTGTATATTATTCTTGGCGGAACAAATATACAAAAAGATATGGGAAATAAAAAAAGATCAATAAGATTTGATGAACGAACATGGATGTTGCTTAATGAATTATCTGATAAAACTGACAGTAACATATCAATCGTGGTTCGCAGCCTTGTTAAGAAAGGCCTCAACGAATTAATTGATGATTCCGGAAACATAATATTAAATGAGAGACAGGTACAAAAAGAGTAAATTCTATCCCATGGTAGCCGAAAGCATCGGGCGCAATTACAATCGCCTTCATGCTTTATGCTGCCATGGGAAACATGGATATTTCGACGCACGCAGTCCGGAAGATATATTCCAAGATACAGTTGTGTTTGTAATTCAAGACGCGAAGGCGCAGAATAAATCTAACAATGATTTTATAGAACATTTTCTGTTCCGATTCCGCATGATTGAATTTCAGGCGCAGCAAGACGCTAAACAGCTTAAATCAATGCCTTATGCCAACTATAAACAAACTACCTAGCAAACAGACCAAGACTGGTAATCAATACGACGCTGCACGAAGGAAGATATACAACTCAGAGCGTTGGCGACGATTGAGGGCATGGAAGTTCACGAACAGCCCTTTGTGTGAGATATGCCTACAAAATGGCATAGTAACTCCATCTGAGGATATACATCATATCGTATCATTCATGAGTACAGAGGATCAATCACAGCGTGTGTTCTTAGCTTATGACTATGACAATCTACAGAGTCTCTGTAAGAAGTGCCACCAATCAGTGCACAACTCAAAGGCTCTGTAGATGCTCTCTGAAATTTCTATTTTCGTGGAACAAAACGTTAAATCATTGTTCCACGAACGAGGGGGGTAGGGGGTCTTTTTTTAGAGAGACGGAGCCTGCCAACCTCACCTAACCCGACTTCACACGCACGGCACTTTTTGAAATTTTGAATTTGTTAAATCGTTAACACTCCATTTGTCGGACAACTCCGTGGTTGATAGGTAAAACTTAGATTATGGTAAAATTTAAAATGCCAATAGGCTTATCAGAGGAAACAGAGGACTTTATGAAAGATGTAGTGAAGGAGTTGAACAAGAGAAAGGCTATTCAGTCGATTGATCTGGGAGCATTACGCATGTTGGCAACGAGTTATGAAATGTATCTGCAATCGACACAAATAATGCTAAAAGAAGGGCCAATCGTGATGATAAAATATGAGAAAGCAGCTAATCCGGCACAGAATATTGCAACCAAAAACTATGCTCAAGTGATGAAAATTATGACAGAGTACGGGCTAACGGTGAAGAGTCGCTCTACTATCAGTACTATGAAATCGGTCGAAGAAGATAATTCTCCGTTAGATAAATTCATCAATAACTCTAAGAAAAAGAAGATAGGGAAATGAAAGGTTACTATCAATATGCACAGGATGTGACCGATGGTAGAGTGCTGGTCGGGAAGTATATTAAACTGGCAGTTGAAAGATTTTATTGCTTCATCGAGCGCGAAGATTTAGAGTTTCGGGAAGATGAAGTAGATAGAGTGATTGATTTTATAGCCTTGCTCAGACACTACACTGGTCGCCATGCCGGAAAGCCCTTTATTTTGCTTCCGTGGCAAGAATTCGTAATTGCAAATATCTATGGTTTCTATCGAAAGGACGATGGAGAACGGCTTACTACATCAGTTTACATCGAAATTGCGCGTAAAAATGGAAAATCGGCATTTGCGGCCGCTCTGTGTCTTTACCATTTAATTGCTGATGGTGAAGCAGGAGCTGCCGTCTATCTGGCCGCAAACAGTAAGGATCAAGTAAAAGACTCCTCTTGGCCGCTTTGTTCGAAATTTGCCAAAGGGCTTGATCCAAAGGCGAAGAGGTTAGATATTTTTAGAGATACCGTAAAGTTCGACCTCACCGACAGCACACTTAAGGTGTTGGCTGCGGATGCACGCCTATTGGATGGATCGAATCCTTCAATGTTTTTGCTTGATGAATACCATGCTGCCCGTACTTCAGAAGTAAAGGACGTTCTTCAGTCTGGACAGGGAATTCGAGATAATAAGATGGGCGTGATTATAACTACCGCAGGATTTGATAAGCTTGGTCCGTGCTATCAGATGCGCACCATGTGCACCGAAGTACTTATGGGGATGAAAAAAGACGATACGCTCTTTGCCGGTATTTATTCGCTTGATGAGTCGGACGATTGGAAAGACGAAACCATGTGGGCGAAGAGCAACCCGAATTTAGATGTGACTGTGAAGACGAAGTACCTCAGGGAACAAGTTCAGAAGGCTGTAAACTCGCCATCGGAAGAGGTGGGCATCAAAACAAAGAATATAAATATGTGGTGTGATGCTGAAACGGTATGGATTCCCGACCACTATATTTTGAGCTCATCAGAAAATATTGATTTTGATCAGTTCCGTGATATGGATTGTTATGCAGGAATTGACCTTTCATCTACCAGTGACTTAACTTGTGCTGATTTTATGTTCCCGACTGAGGATAAATACTATTTCAAAACAAAGTACTACTTACCTGAAGCGGCTTTGCGTGAGAAGCGATTCAAGGAACTTTACGGAGAATGGCGCAGACAGGGACTTATTACAATTACTCCTGGCAATGTGGTTGACTATGATTTTATTCTTAACGATATAATCGATATCGGACGTATCGTGTCTTTGCAAAAGATTGCGTACGACTCCTGGAACTCCACCCAGTTTGTAATAAATGCCACAGATGCCGGATTGCCGATGGAACCGTTCAGCCAAGCACTCGGTAATTTCAACCGGCCAACAAAGGAGATGGAACGCCTCATTCTTTCTGGCAAAGCTGTGATCGATAATAACCCGATCAATCGTCACTGCTTTCGTAACGTAGTGATGGCTCGTGATCGAAACGGAAACACCAAGCCGTCTAAGCAGTTTGAAGAAAAGAAGATCGATGGTGTGATTGCCAAGTTGGAAGCACTTGGGGTTTATCTTGTTTCACCTCGTTACAGCGCGTTAATTTAAAGTTGTCGGACAACTCTGTGGTTGTATAGAAAAACAGTTATGAAAATACTTGGAGTTGAAATAAGAAGAGCCAGTAAGAAGGAAATAGCGGGTACGTCCATGATGCGCGGAGGTGGAATTGCTTTAGCCAGCCGGAGTAAACCAATGCTTCTTAGTACGGTGTACCGTTGCGTGGATGTGATCGGCGATGCTGTTGCCCAACTTCCACTGGATACGTACTTGGTGGATGAAGAAGGTTATAAATCTAAGTTTAAAAAGCATCCGGCATACCATCTGTTGAACTGTGAGCCGAACGAGGATATGACCCGTTTCACGTTCTTTAAAACACTTGTTACCTCTGTACTGTTGGACGGTAACGGATATGCCTATATTGAACGTGATAGCGTTGGAAATGCCGTACAGTTAGTTTACCTGCCTTCGTACATGGTGAGTATTGTCTATGTACCCGATCGAGGTACCGGTATACAGCGAAAGCGATATCAGGTAACTGGGTTTACCGAATTGGTGGAACCGCATGATATGATTCACATTCTAAATTTTTCATATGACGGCATTATAGGTGTTTCTACGCTAACACACGCTCGGCAGACGATTGGTATTGCCACAAGCAGCGAACAACACGCTGCTGGATTTTTTGAGGGTGGCGGAAGTATGGCAGGCACATTAACTATTGAGGGTACTCGCTTGAATGCGGAACAAAAGAAACAGAATTACGAAGAGTGGGAAAAGCGAACTAATCCAGCAACCGGTCACCCTAACGGGATTGTGATTTTAGAGGGGAATATGAAATACCAACCGATAACGGTCAACCCCAAAGATGCCCAGTTACTCGAAAGCCGTCTGTTTAATGGGATTGACATCTGTCGATTTTTCTCCGTTTCACCGGTAAAGGCCTTCGATTTGAGTAAGTCTAGTTATTCGACAGTGGAAGCCACACAACTTGCTTTCCTAACTGATACGGTAGCGCCAATGCTTGAAAAAATAGAGTTAGAAATTAAGCGCAAGGTGTTCAAACCCTCTGAATGCGAATCAATCTCAGTACAATTTGATACTTCAGCGCTTCTTCGTGCGGATATGACCTCTTTAGCTGCTTACAATAACATGTTATTCCAGAATGGCGGTATCTCTCCTAACGAGATACGTAGGGCAAATAATCTGCCAAGACTCCCGGATGGTGATGAAACTTTCGTCCAAGTGAATACGCAACCGTTAAAATTTGCTGTAATGCGTCCAGTTGACCCCGAAAAAGACAAAAATAAGCTCGAAAACCCGAAAAAATAGAAAAGTTGTCGGACAACTCTGTGGTTGTACTATAAATACTTGAATTATGGATGAAAAAAGGGAAATAAGAAATACTTCGTATGAAGTGACGGTGGATTCCGAAAGTAGGACTGTAGAGGGTTATGCTCTACTGTTTGATACCCCATCTACAGGGCTTCCATTTACAGAAGTCATTGAGAGGGGCGCATTAGAAGGTGTGCTTCCAAAGAGTGATGTATTCGCATTATTGAATCACAATCAAAGCCGAGGAGTTTTGGCGAGATCAAACAAAGGAAAAGGCTCCTTATTGCTATCTATTGATACCAAGGGGTTAAAATACCGTTTTGAGGCGCCTAATACACCGCTTGGTGATGAGTTATTGGAGAATTTAAATCGTGGAGAGATCGATAGCTCTTCCTTTGCCTTTACGGTTGAAAAAGATACATGGGAGCGCTGCAAGGATGGAAAGGTAAAACGAACCATACAAAAGGTTTCAGAGCTTTATGATGTATCACCGGTATATAATGCGGCTTACTCGCAAACATCCGTATACAAGCGGGGCATGGACGATTTAGAGGCAGAAGAAAGAAGGGCAGGGGAAGAGTCTTTAAAGACTTATTATGCTGCAATAGAGAAAAAATTCATTTAATAATTTTTAATTATCAGATTATGGCTAAAGAAAAAAGCACAGTCGAGCTGAAAGACGAAAAACAACAGCTTATTACTCGTTCCAAGGCAATTACCGAAGCTGCAAAAGGTGAGAAGCGAATGCTTAATGATACAGAAAATACCGAACTGGGAAGCATCCAGTGCCGGTTGGCTGATATTAACATTGAACTCTCTGAATTGGCAGAGACAAACAAAGGTAAGGGTACTCCTTACGGCACGCAAAAACGATTCTCATTGCTCCGTGCCATTGGAGAATCAATTAGCGGAACCTATTCAGACGAAAGTCTAGCGGTAATTGAGAGAGGACGTGCGCAGATGTCCGGTATGGAGACAGTAGGCAGTCTATTGCTGCCTGTCGAGGATAGAGCCGCCGTAGTGGCCGGAACTCCTGCTAATGGTGGTAATGTGATCGACACTGACCTATTGGATATCATGACACCGCTTAGTGCCAATCTCATTTTGGCTCAGGTTGGTGCGAACATCGTAACCGGATTGACGAACAATGTTTCCATTCCGAAGTACACAGGTACCACTGCCAACTGGGCAGGTGAAACAGCTTCTGCTGAAGACGGGACAGGCACCTTCAGTAAGCAGGGGTTCACCCCGAAACGTTTGACGGCCGTAACGTATATTTCTAAGCAGATGTTGGCACAGGATTCTTTGGGCGTTGAAAGAATGTTGCGCGACCAGATTGTCCGTGCGATTGCTGCCAAATTGGAATCTACCATCTTCGGGGCTGCCACTACGTCTACATTAAAACCGGATGGCTTCTTCACTACCGTTCCGGCTGCAGGCGGTGTTGTTGACTGGAAGAAGATTGTTGAACTCGAAACAAAAATAAACTCTTCCAACGCTTTGCAGGGCAACTTGGCGTATGTGATTCATCCGTCTATCCTTGGTAAGCTGAAAACTACTGTGAAAGACGCTTCCGGTGCAGGTGGTTTCCTGATTGGAGACAATGGACTACTGAATGGATTCAAGTGTCTTGTTACCACTAATGTTGCAAGTGGACTGCAAACAGCTAAAGATGAATACGGAGCAATCTTCGCTAACTGGGCCGATTATTTCATTGGTCAGTGGGGTGCACTTGATTTGACTGTTGATCCTTATACAATGGCCGGAGAAGGACAAATCAAGCTGATTGTAAATGCCTACTTTGATGCCGGCATACGTCGCGAGGAAAGCTTCGCTAAAACAACTTGGAAATAAAACAACCATGGCATATATAACTTTAGAACTGGCAAAGAAACATCTAAACGTAGAAGAAAGCTACACAGATGATGATAGCTATATCGAGCTTTTGATCGGTGCGTCTGAGAATGCCGTTTCAAAAGATATATGTGAGAACCTAAAAGACATAGAGAGCGAACCGGGAAAACTCCCGGACTCTCTTGTTTTTGCAATCCTCTTACAGATCGGAGATTATTACAGCAATCGTGAAACTATGGCTTTTGGCTGCACCGTAAAGGCTCTCCCTACTTATGACAAACTAATCGGACATTATCGGAATTATTCAAAATGAGAGCAGGTCTTTTACGTGAACTATTAGTTTTTAAGGAGTTGAAACAGGTGCAATCTAATAGTGGAGCTGCTAAGAAAGAGTATGTACCCATACTGACTTGTAAGGCTTATCGCAAAAAGCAGGCTACGGTAGTAGACCGTGATGGCGTTAATGCTATGGAGCAGTTCACCGGGTGTATTATTGTTTTTCAGACACGCTATTACCCAGTTATCAAAGAAAATCAAAGAGTCGAATACCAAGGAAGGGATTACTCTATTTCTCTGCTTGACAAACAGGGGGATAATACATACCTAATCACTCTAACTAAAATTGACAAGTAATGAATGGTCTTAGGCAATATGCAATAAGAAGAGGTCGGGAAAGCCCATTGCTCAATAGGGGAATGTCTTTTCAGATAACAACGATTGGGGCTGCACAGGTCGAATCGGCTGTTAGTGAATTGCTGGATATTGATAAGGACAAGGCCATACGAGCTGGTCTTAGAAGTATGGGTAATACGCTTGTATCTGGAGGAAAAAGGCGGTTGAAATCGCGATTAAAAGACTCTAGCGGATTACAGGGAAAACTTTTTAAAGCTTTTAAGATTCGCGTGAAATTGCGCAAACCGGGTGCGTTAGTAGGATTTAATAAGGATGGGCACCATTCACACTTGGTTGATATGGGAACTGAAAAAAGAAAGCATCCAATCACGGGAACTTCCGGTATCATGCCAGCTAATAGCTTTTGGACAGATACAGCTCGAGAGGACTGGGATAATGCTTCTAAAAAGCTTTTTGAAGGGATAGAACGCGCCAAAAATAGAATTATAGAACGTAACTCTTACTAGGCATGAATAAACTTAAAATTACCACAGAAGTACGAAGTATTCTTCTCAATTCTCCCGAGATTTTCGAATTGATAGGAGAACGAGTTTTTCCACTTGTGGCTCCTGCGGATACTGATGGGGATTTTATTGTATATCAGCGCGATGGATATAAGATCGAATCCACCAAAATGGGTAGATGCATTGATAAACCAATGGTGTATATCAATACTGTAAGTGACGATTATGACCGATCTCAGGATTTGGCGTCAATAGTCTACGAATTACTGGAGGGGGATTTTGAAAGTCCAAATATGCGAATACGCCTAGAGGACTCAACAGAGGACTATGCGGACGGGAAATACATTCAGGTACTCCTGTTTTCAATTCAATAATTATGGCAAGAAGTAGAACAATTAACAATTTAAGTAAAATGGCAGCAATTAAACATGATTCGAATACTGACATCGTAAGGGGTGAGTTATTCTTGTTTATCGGTGAAAGTCCGATTGCATTTGCATCAAGCTGTGGGCTTGATATCTCTACCGAAGAGATCGATATCTCAAACAAGATGTGTGGAGACTGGGCGGCAGCGCTACCCGGAAAGAAGAGTTATACACTATCGAGTGAATCTCTATTGACTCGGTTAACCGGTGCGGTCAGCTTTGATACGCTGTTGGCCAAACAAGTGGCCGGTGAGACTTTGGAGTTTTTCTTTGGTGCGGCAAAGGTAACTGAGCCAACTAATGTAGGCGGAAAGTTCGCTTTAGACACCGCTCAGGTAAACTACAAAGGCACCGTCATGATTACATCGCTATCGCTTAAGAGTGATAACGGTCAGATTGCATCGTGTAGTGCATCATTTAAAGGTATCGGCGCATTAGAACCGGTTGCTCCGGTCGTGATCGGAGGTTAGAAACTTTATTTTAAACATTGAAAGGGCGGTCCATTGATGGCCGCTCTTTCTTTATAAATAAGAAAACATGGAATCATTTCTAATATATGCACTTGCGGCTTTTATCATCTATTTGGTGGCTTGCGTTATCGATTTTGTTTTTTCCAGATCAGGAAGGCCTTCTCCTAATCTAATTCCACCACCGCCCGCGCGGAAACCTGAATCTAACGCGATAAAGGGGTTTGTTGTGAGTATGAAGCTAACGATGAAGGTAGTTATCCGTTGGGAACAATTAATCGGCCGGTCTTTCTCATGCATGGACTATAAAAATCAATCGGATGTCGAGGCGTTGATTTACTGCTTGATGTTGTGTAATAATCCTAATATGACTTATACGCTCGAAGAGTTTACTCATACACTGAAGAACGATAAAATATCACGGGATATCTATAAGGCATTCGCACGCGAATCTTCTGTAATAAACCAATTTCAGGCAGCTACAGAGTCGGTCAAATCTAGTGAATCGGGAGCCACTCCCGGGTATATTAAAGATATCGTATCGATGCTTATCATGCATGGATTGGATGCCAACTTCGCCATGAATATGGAACTGTGCGATATGCCTCTGTTTATAGCAGCTTATCAAACCAATCGGAAGGAGCTAATGGAGAGCGACAGACTATGGACATACCTCACTATACTACCTCATGTGGATGGTAAGAAATTGCCTTCTGCACGTGATCTTTATCCTTTCCCATGGGAAGAAGAAGAGATGATGGAAGAGGCTACGAAATCCATTCAGGAGGATTCGGATAAGCTAGATGCATTTTTTGAACAAGGTAAAAATTTAATAGCAAAGAATTATGGCGGGTAGATTAAGTTTCTCGATAGCGATAAATCTCCTCACGGAGAACTTCAAGAAGGGAACGAATAACGTTAAGAACGGATTCCGTTCGATGCAAATGCAGGTATTAACCTTTGCTGCTGCCTTAGGTGTCGGTGGGCTTGGGTTAAGTGACTTTGTGTCTCGACTAATAACAGTGGCCCGGGAGACGAGCCGAGTTACAACGGCACTGAAAAACGTATCGGGAAGTTTAGGGCAGTTTGCCGACAATCAACGGTTCCTGCTTGATATGGCGAAGAAATACGGATTAGAGATAAACGCTTTGACCGGCAATTTTGCAAAATTTACGGCCGCCTCTCAAGTGTCGGGTATGTCGATGATGAATCAGCGAAAAATATTTGAGTCTGTTTCCCGGGCGGCTACAGCATTTGGCATGAGTGCCGAGGATTCAAACGGCGTATTTCTTGCGTTGTCGCAAATGATGTCTAAAGGAAAGATCAGTTCGGAAGAGCTTCGTTTGCAGATGGGAGAGAGGCTGCCAATAGCATTACAGGCGATGGCTAAGGCTGCCGGGGTTTCTGTTGCCGGTCTTGACAAATTATTAAAGCAAGGTAAGTTAATGAGTGCTGACGTACTCCCTAGGTTTGCTGATGCTCTTAATGAAATGATCCCGAACGTTGATACGGACAATCTCGAAACGTCTATAAATCGGCTTAAAAACGCTTTCACGAAGTTTACAAAAGAGACGGGCATACAAAATGCATACAAAGGTATCATCGATTGGCTTACCGGAAAGGTAACGATAGCAGGAGAAGATATAAAAAAGGTGTTTTCCAGTGTAGCGGCTTTTGTTGTAGGTGTTTCTCTTGGAAAGATGTTTAAATGGATCGTTGCCCAATTGGCTGCTTCACAAAGAGCCGCCATGATTGCAGCATCTCGATCTGCCAAAGCTGCCGGTGTTGCATTCGATGCAGTCGCTTGGAAAGCTCAAAGCGCTGGGGCTACGGTGAGCACGATGTTTACACGCTTAGGTGCATCTATGAAGTCGGCTTTTATTTCCGCATTACCTACTGCAATTCTTGTATTCTTATCTATGGCTGCTGCAAAATTGATAAGCATGCGACAAGAGGCAGCCCGAATTAAAAATCTATTCTCTGATTACAAGGCAGAGGCAAATCAATCTACACAAACGGCTGAAATAATAGCTCTCAACACTCAATTGAAGCTGATGAATGAGAAAGGGGCCAGTCAGGAGCAGATTAATAATGCACAAGCAGAACTACAAAAGCAACTCGGGAAAGAATATAAAAGCCAGGAAGAGCTTAACAAAGCGGTTGCAAAAAGAGTTGAGCTATTGAAGGCAGGAGCCGAGGTTGATTTTTACACTCGTAAGAAATTAGAGACTGAAGATCAAATAAGCAATCTACAGCGCAAGAAAGGTAAAGCTGCAGCATCTGTCGTGCAAACTGGTGGAATGTATAATCCATGGAATGGTCCCGTTGGAATAAAAACACTATGGAGTGCGTTTAATCCATTTAATGGCGCTAAAGTTGAAACCGATGCCGCATCGGCTGGGCTAACAGAGCTACAGCGAATATTGTCTGATGTGAACAGTAAACTGGAGACATCTACATCTTCGGCAAATGCTCTTGGCTCAACAAATACTAACCTTGGCGGTGGAGATAGTGATGCCAAGAAAACCGACCTACAGAAAGCAGAGGAAAAGTACGCTCAATCGCTTCGTGAACTTGATGCAAAGGTCGAAATAGAGAAGATATCGAAGAATGAGTATAACAAAGCATTAGATGAACTCAACGCAAGTATGTTCATTGAGGCTAAAGGATCGGGAGATAAAGCTATACTCGAGAGCAAGTACTTCAAGAATCTGCAGGAGGCTGTTAAACATCCTCTTTATAACAAGAATATAGCTGAATTAGAGGATGTACAGAAAAAGCACAAAGAAGAAGAGAGTAAGCTTCTGAACCTGTATCAAAACAAGCGGTTGACAGAGCAAGAATATAACGACGAACTCCGTAAACTGACGCAGGAAACGATTAAAGCAGCAGGCTCTATATCCGGACTTGAAAGCCAAGCTTATGTATCAGCGATGCAATTCCGAGCCAACTCAATGAAGCCGAATATGCCAGTAATGAAGCAGCGAGATACCACCTACGATTATAAAAAGTCAAAATCTGATATAGCTGGCGAAGAACTTGACATTGCGAAGGATTATGCCAAAAAATTACAAGAGCAAGCAAAAGAAGCCGGTAGGGCTCTTTCCGAGGAGTTAGCAAACGCAATGGCCAATGTGCCTACGTTGGAAAAAGCGTTGAAGATTGCTGTGGTCATGGAAGACGTGAAGCAGTTAAAAGAAGAGCTTAATGATGGACTCTATAGTGGCGTAAAAGATATTGCATCCAGTGCGGATCGCCTTGTTTCTTCTTTCCAAGCACTCAAAGAAGCTTTTGACCCCGATTCAGAAGCGAGCGGATGGGAGCGGTTGATGGCTGTATGGAGTGCAATGACAAACGTCGTAGACTCATTCCTTTCTGTTGCCAAAATGATGGAAAACTTAACTGAGCTTACTAATAAGCTGATACTCGCAAAACAAACTGAGGCGACTATAGATACTGCATTGACGGGCACTAAGGTAGCTAATGCAGCAACGCAAACAACGGCTACTACTAGCGCATTAGCAACGCAAACAACTGCTGAAGTAGCTGCTTCAGCAACAAAATCGACTGCCGCATCTGTTGAGATGGCAGCGAAGAGTACGGCAGCATACGCCGCTATTCCATTTGTTGGGGTCGGGTTAGCTGCCGCTCAAATAGCTGCAATGGAGGCTATGATTATGGCTGCCGGGCTTCCTAAGTTTGCCAATGGTGGTATTGTTTCAGGCGGTCCAACATCCGGAGATAAAATCTTAGCTCGCGTAAATGCGGGTGAAATGATCCTTAATGCCGGGCAGCAGTACCGGTTGTTTGAAGCGATTAACTCCGGAAGGCTAGGAAGCTCCCGAAACATCAATATCGGATTTGACAGAGTGCGTGGAGGTGATATTCTGCTCTCTCTTAATAACACATTAAAAAAACAAGGGAAGAAACCATTATGAGTTACAAACTAATATACACTATACCATACGCAAGCCTTAACAATGAGGCTTGCGTTGTTGAGATTGAAAAAGAGGACTACACAGGTTTACCAACCGAGTTGACCGGTTCAGAGTCTCCTTTTGAAGTAGAAATCGATGATAACGATTTTCTTTATGCTCCAACAAGATTTAGCACTGCACGAATTCGTGTTGTCGGTAGCGACTACCTGCAAGAGTTGTACTCTACATCTTATCAACAATACAGAGTTACCTTTAAGCGTGATGGAGTTGTTACCTGGTGCGGATTTGTTAAGCCAGAGGTTTACACACAAGATTACAGCTCAGACAAGTTCGAGCTTGAAATAGAGTGTATGAGTGCAATGTCAGTATTAGAGTTTATTAAATACAAGCAGACTGGCGCCGATGGTAAGGTTTTTACTTCACTTTGGGATTTGCTTAAAAAGTGCGTAGTGGCTTCACGTGGGCAGTATTCTGCTGTTTATATCCCACATGTATATGCTAAGGATATGGAAAGTTATGCGGCTTGGGAAGATGTCTTAATCCAGATGCTTGTTAGTGAACAGGATTTTTTCGACGAGGACGACAAACCAATGAAATTGAAAGAGGTGTTGGAAGAGATGTGCAAGTTCCTTAACTGGACATGCGTAGATTATTTGGGTGAGCTGTATTTCGTTGATATGGATCATGATGGAGAATATTACCGGTATAATCTTGATATGACAGTTTTTAGCAAAGCAACTAGAGGCCCGGTTCTTAATGTTCAAAAAGTTGGCTTTTTAGGAAACAATCACGCACTTGATTTTTTACCTGGTTATAACAAATGCATTGTTCGAACGAGCAACTACCCAGTTGGGAGTGTTTTTATTGAAGAAGATTTCAATACGGCAAAAGTTATAGATAGATATAAGAAAATAAATTCATCCAATCCATCTGCTCCACAAAGGACTGAAACTACATACGTGTTCCTTAAACCAAATACTTACAAGGATTATCATTATGTGTATAATGAATATAATATCCCTGATTTTGGTATCGAGAAAGGCTGGAATATTGTTTCTCAAGATCGTTTTGAGGAGACTTCACCTGATATTAAACTATCGATGTTTGGTGCTACTATAATGAAAAGATGTGAGATTCAATTCAAAGATGGTGTTTCTAGCGCATTTAATTATGACTTTGAGAATTTAATTAAGCTGTGTGTGAGTCAAACTAATTTTGTTTTTCCTAATACGGAGATAACTACTTTATTGCCAATTGGGAAGGTGTTGCTTAATCTAGGCGAATACCTTCCATGCGCATCATATATAGACGGTGCTATTTCTATTAATATGTCAATACTTACAGATGGAATGGCTAGACAAACACCTGGTATAGATGCCGAGTTTAACTTTCAGCCAATCAAAATGTATTTTAAATTAAAAATAGGCGAATATTATTACAATGGTACAAATTGGGTGAAAAATGAATCAACATTCGGTGTTGAGTTTGAAAATACAAATAGAGCGTACGAGCAGTACAACTTTATAAATGTAAAAAACACAAAGACAATAGACATGCCTTATAATGGCATGAGTGGATATATTATACCGATAAAGGGAATAGCATTAACTGGGTCTCCTAGCCTGCAGATTGTTGGATTTTTCGCAAGGGGATCAGGTGTGTATGATTATGATAATAGGCAATTCGGTTGCTTTGTTAAAGATATCAAGGTGCAATATCAAAAAGAAGATATAGACGGATTAAATGTTTCAGAGAATTCTGATCGATATTATGAAAATATTGTTAATGAAGATTATATTAATGAACTCGACGAAATCGAGTTTAAAATATCTTCATATAACAACGATGGAGCGTGCTATAGTAAAGTGCTTATTGATGGTAAATACTTGACTGACAATCTATATTCATCCGTTATGGGAGAGCCTACTAGACCCGAGGAACAGCTAATACATCGCATCATAAATCGCTATAGTGCCACCCACGTAAAACTTACACAGGTAATAAAAGAGACACCGAAATTGACTCCTTTAACAAAGTTGTCGGACAACTTCATGGTTGATAAGAAATTCATGCCTATTGGAGGTTCGATTGATTATAAAACCGGGCAGTATAGGTGCATAATGGTAGACGTGTAAAATGAAGAAAGTATTTATCAGCGAAAAAGCAATTCCATCTAATCCGAGGTCGAAAAATTATTCGACAGGATCGACTATTATTCGTACTAGTAGCGGTACGAATAATAGTTTATTGCCAGCACAAGAACAACTTTTCATTAAGAAGCTAGATCCTTTTGGCAATCCATATGCATATACCGACCTACCGATCGTAACCCGCAGCGGCCTGATAACCTACAATGACGATGGCAGCATTAACCTGCCCGATCTGTACGCCGGACTTCCCCTCGATGGCACCACCATCGGCCGCGATTCCTCCGGGGCACTTACCGTATTGGGTGGTGTAGGCTCCGACTTCGATGCAACTCAGATGTGGGCTTCCTTATCTGGATCAGGTGCAGAGCAGATCAACAAGTCTCATCTCACCGATGCTTTTGCTGGTTATGCTACCGAGTCTTGGGTAAATGATAAAGGTTATGTCACCACCACCCGTCTGAACGAGTTGATAGGCGGTGCATCGTCTGCCTTCGACACACTGAAGGAGATAGAGGACTACATCAACTCGCACGAAAGCGTAACAGCCGGTCTGATCGCATCTCTTGGTAACAAGGTCGATAAGGTTACAGGTATGGGGCTATCGGAGCACAGCTTTACAACCGCCTTGCGAGACAAGCTCAACAGCATTGCCGACGGTGCCAACAAGTATATTCTTCCCGTGGCCAAAGCAGCCGTATTAGGCGGTGTAATGATCGGTAGCAATATCAACGTCAATGCTCAGGGAGTAATCAGCGTAGAAGCTCCTTACAGCCATCCTACGCAAAAAGCTATAACGGCCGGAGCTGCACGTCACTTCTTAACCGGTCTTGCCGTTAACGAGTATGGTCACGTCACCAGTGCTACAAGTGCAGCTCTAACGAAAGATGATCTCCTGTCCGTACTGAAGGACGAAGACGGAGTGATCCGACTTGACGCGCAATTAGCACTAACCGGCAGCTTGATTAACTTCGCCAACTTGGGTACAGTCAATATCCCATCCTTGTATGATGGAATCCCGGTCGATGGGAAGAGTATCTATTGGGAGAATGGCACACTGAAGAGTTCCTCGACTGGCGGTGGTGGGCTTGCTAAGGTTATCGTTAAGGTAGGTCTAGCGGCCTACGAATCTGTTGACGGAGTGGTTACTCTGCCGGCTTATCCGACAATGCCCGATCTGACCAACTATGTAACAACCAACACTGAGCAAACAATATTAGGACAAAAGACATTTACATCTCCAGTTTTTTTAAATCATAGCGTGATCGGTGATGCTCCTGATAACATTAGTTTCTATACTAAACAATTCGGAGGGCAGGGAATTAATATGAGAAGCTTATTGGTATCTGCTGATTACTCTTTGAGAAATTTAGTACCAGACCAAGGTGCATATTTTGTTGGTGATATAAAAGCTAGCTCTTTTGTTAAACACGGTGGAACTGCTAACCAAGTTCTCCGGGCTGATGGTGGAGTTTCTTCATTTAATTGGATTGCACAACAAGGTCAACCCGAATGGATATGGGGAGGAAATTCACCACACGATTATTTCGTTTGGAACCCTGCTAATTTTAGGGTAGCAAATGCTAATGCCGTCGGGGATGTAGGATTAAATAGAATCTTAGCATATAAAGGAACTCTTGTAAGCAATGTGAATTTTGATAATCTTTGGGAACCCGCTTGTTATTTTAATCAAATTGGAAACGGAGCCAATAATTCTAATTATCAATTAACATATAGTGTTGACTTAGTCTTTGGCGGTGATGCTTATATTTCACAATTACAACACGGAGCCAATAATAGTAGCTTAGCTATTCGCCAAAGATGGGATGGTGTTTGGTCTCCTTGGAAAACTATACCTTTTGAAAGTGGTAATATAGAATCTGCTAACCGACTCCGGCATGCTCGTTCTATCTGGGGACAACCTTATGATGGTACAAGTAACATAGAGGGTGCTATGTTTGGAGTTAGAAGCATTGGAGGATTAACTAATACTTCGATTGATTATATTACTAATCACGGTCATCACTTTTACACTAACGCTGGAACTGTACACAGAATGGCTATATTAGGGAATGGTGATGTTGGGATTGGTACAGCTGATCCTGTATATAAGTTAGATGTTCGTGGCGACATACGATCTACTGCAACAATTACAGCTAGTCGTGTTGTTGCAGGATTTGATTCTGGTGTTGCAGGGTCTGTGTCTTGCAGTAATTGGTTTAGAAGTAGTGGCCCGACAGGATGGTTTCACAATGAGTATGGCGGTGGTATTTATATGACCGATCCAAACTACGTTAGAGTTTATAATTCCAAACCTTTTTGGGTCGACAATCATATTAGACTCAATCAAAACTCAAACTCATCACAATTACTCGATTTAAGAAATACGGGAGATGGATGGACGTGGATGAGTATGGGTAATGATAGGCAAGGTGATGGATGTGTTCATTTAGCTTGGAATACAATTGCAGATACTAATTCAGGACTTACTTTTCCAGCTAATAGTTATCATATTAGACCTGGTGGAGTTAATACTATTGCAGCTTTTAATCAGGGTGGTAGCTATTTTGCAAATAAGGTTGGAATAAATACAACTGCTCCTGTTTATCATTTAGATGTTAGAGGTACTTTTAGAGTTACTGACGAATTACGCGCTAGTACAGGTATTTTATTGGATGGATTAACTGCTAACACAAACTCACATATTAGACTTGTAAATGGAGTAAGCCACAAACAATGGGGTATTAAGGCTGGTAATTACCAAGTAAATGAGGACGATTTTACGATTACTGACGACTATACTGGTACTTTGCCAAGCATTAGGATTAGGTCTGGGTTAGAAAGAGATTTTCTTGTTGCTAATCGGCTTTTTGTAAATGCCAACAAAGCAAATGATAGACTGGCTGCAAATGCGACAATCTCTCTCGCTATTGGAGACTCTGATACCGGGTTTGATTGGGCTAGTGATGGCGTATATAAGATAAAATCAGACGGCATTGATATAGCACAAGTAAGCCAAGACCGCTTCCATCTCTATAAAAAAATGGTGATTGAATCGAACGAGGGAAATTACTGCGAAGGCATACGAATCAAGGCCTCTTCCTCCAACTGGGTAACTATCGCTTTGGGTGCAGATGGAGAGTTCGGTACTTCTGAAAATATGTGGAGCATACATAGAACTGATACGAATAACTTTACTATATCCCGTAATACCTCTACTGGTGAGAATGGTATGATCATTACTAAAACAGGAAACGTTGGTTTTGGTACAGTAAATCCAACAGAAAAGCTTACCGTTAATGGATGGCTTGGTTCCATTGGGGCTACAGGATGGTATAACACTACATTTAGCGGCGGTATGTACATGGCCGACTCAGATCAGGTGCGCGTATATGGAAACAAAGTGCTATACAATGACGGCTTTCGTACATGGGGTATTGCTGGTTATCGCGTTGGATTGAAACTCTACAATCCTCTTCACACAGGAATCAACTTATCTAATGATTCTTACACTTGGGGTATCTATTCTCATTGGAATGGCAATATGTACATTGGTCGTCGATCGGGCAATGTTAACGATGAAAGTGGTGAGTATTACCTAATCATCGGTGCCGGCACCATGACTTATAACGGTAGCATTGTCCTGAATGGCGGTGGGCTTATTACCTACAGCTCAGATATGAGACTCAAAGAGATACAGGAGTACTTTAAACCATCGCTGAACGAATTGGCAGCTCTGCCTATATTCGCCCACTCCTGGCGCAATGGCACACCCGGCGTTCAGCTCTCAACATCCGCACAAGCAGTACAAAAAATCATGCCTTGGAATGTATTCGAGGGAGACGATGGATATCTCAAGATGGACGGTACCCGTACCGCTCTGGCCGTATCTATCCGACTGGCACAGTTGGCCAACGAATACATCACTAACAACGAACGATGGAAGTCCGATAAAGACAGACAGATCGAAGCATTACAGAGAGAAGTAAGAGAATTGAAACAACAATTAAATGTAGCATAACGATGGCAGTATATGATATCTTACCGTTTACAGTACTGACGGATTCGGACATAAGAGACACTCTTAGAGCCTCAGGTGGAGTGGTTGACTTCGACTCGCGCAATTGGTTTAAGCCCGAAGCCAGAATCAATATGTGGAGCCGCTACAAACCTGTTGAGTATGATGCCCCGTTTCTTGAAGAGCCTTTGCGCAGCACGATTACCGGGTTCTCATACGAAGACATCAAGGATGGTATCTTTACCATTCGCCTGTACACCTATAAGAACCCAACTTTACCTACGCGAAGTGCTGATTTCCGAGGCTACAACCGGCACGCCAAGGCTTTTCATCCTTATATCCCGGAAGCGGCATACGTCGGAGCACCTCCCAATACGAACATCTATATCAGCTCTAATGGGGACACTGCTGCTTTTCTTGTGAATGTTGTTCTTCCGGAGATCAATCTGAGAAACTTCCACTCCGATCTAGGTGACGCCCCGGCAGATGGAGTGATCGATATCGTATTCTTCTACGATAATAAGGTTAACGTGCTTGGCTCATTAGACCTGAGCGGAGTGAGCGAAGAAGACTACCGGCTTAACTATGCCAACAAGGAAGTATCAATTGCCTGTTCTCACTCTCTCGGAATACCGGCATCAGGCGATACAGCTTACCATACCTATTATGCGAGAGTATCGGGATGTATGTTGGTCTCTATGAGCTTCTGCTCCATACAGGGAGTATTATATAAACGATTCATGCAAGACCCGAACGATGTAAATCAATGGATAAGAGCTACTGTAAGCATTGATAGCACGCAGTGGGTTGACAGCATGGGTGATGTCAACAACTACATCAAGTGGGGATTGATCAAGTACTTGAGAAGAAACGAAGCGTCCGATAAAGTCGGAATCAAATTATACAACCTATGGCATGGTATATCCGGTTTAGGTGGATTAGAAATCGCCTATAAGAACGAATCGGGGCAATGGATCGTAATTGTAACCATGGGAGCCGTCACCAACTTCGAGAGTTGGAGACTGTCCAACGGAGCTTATTACTTCGGTGGCAACCCATATACGGAAAATTACGACTTCGACGGTATCGGTAATGTGCTTACATCAAATGCTACCATACTATTACCTGGCACTAATTCCTCATTCCAAGTTTCAGAGTTCAGAATCAAATATTTAAAGAGAGTATAATCATCATTTTTAATAAAAACAATTATGGCAATCAAGATTTCAAACATTACTACCCGTGTGAAGGTAGAAGAGACAATTAACGGCTATAAGTTCGAAGGAACCGCCGAAGTGTATAATGCTCAGAAGGCAATTAAATCGCTCACTGCAACGATTACCAAGGAGTCTGACCAATCCGCACCCAATACCGCCATGACCGGCACAACAGGTCGGCAGTACATGTACTCTGTGCAGAGAGGTATATCCGAAGGAGCTACCACAGCAGGCGGCATGTACCTCCCTGATGGCGAAGATGGCGAAGCAATCCTAACAGCCGGTATCGCGTTCGAAAGAGCGGTTGAAGCGTATGTAAAAACAGCAGAATTATAATCTAAAAACATTGAAACAATGAAAGTTACTAAAGAGGGAATGACAAAAAGTGATATCGAGAAGCTGAGTAATATCCTGTCTCGACAAGATTTTAAATTCGGTAAATGTAGCAATAAGACACGCATCAAGATCGTACGTATGCAGATACTTCTTGACCCGATCGCCGAGACAGTCAAGAAAGCCAGGGAGACGGCCGACAAACAATTCATGAGTGAACGTCTTAGAGGTATGCTTGAAAAGGTTCAGCAGCAGAAAATGATGGCAGACGATCCGGATGTGTACGAGTTCGACAAGCTATTCAAGGCATACAATGAGAACATTAAAGAGGCAATGACACCTGTTCTGGATGCAACGGTAGATGTGAAGCTGGAGAAGCTCTCATTATCGGAGTATGACAGTGTACTTGACAGTAATGCGGATTGGATTTCTGGTGGAACGCCTAAATTCCTGTTCCTCATGATCGTGGACGATAAGCCTGAAGAAAAGACGGAAGAGGCGACAAAGTAAACGAAAAACCGCCCGACCTTCAACAGGCTGGGCGGTACTAACCACTAACTTAAATATAGCTACGTAATGAATTTATGACTAATTAATTCTTTGCAAATATAGGGCATTGATTATCTGTACACAATCGCTTTATATAGGTATAGTTTAAGTTAGGGTAATGATAACAAGGTATAAACGTAAATAAAGAGTAAATGGATGAAAGGAATGTGATTGGAGGTATTACTACCGCTGCATTAAGCGGTTGTATTGAGTTCTTGGAGCCGCTTCGGTGGTTCTTCTTATTGGGGTTAATTCTCATACTTGCCGACTTACGGTTTGGGATTAGTGCGGCCAAGATTCGCAAGGAGCAGGTCCGCACGTCACGGGCTATCAGAAGAACTATAAACAAGATTATTGATTATCTGTGTTGGATTTTCACGGCCGGAGCATTGGGGGCAACGTTCGGTGTCTCTTTTGGCATCACCACATTGCCGGCACTGGTGATGCTCGTTGTGTACGGCATAGAGATCAACTCTTGCTTCGCTAATTACTTTGAGGCGAAGGGAAAAAAGATCAAGGTTAATATATTCAAGTTCTTCGCTAAGAAGAGCGATATCATTGAAGTAGAAGAGGAGGAGACAAAATGAAGTACTTTACTATTGAAGAGCTTACACGCAGCAGTGTTGCTCAGACAAGGAGAATTGAGAATAAGCCGGATGCCGGTCAGCAATCGGCATTAGTTGACTTGATCGAGAATGTTCTTGACCCACTTCGGGAGAAGTTCGGCAAACCAATCTTGGTTAGCTCCGGTTTCCGTTCAAAAGACTTAAACCGCGCTGTCGGTGGTGCCGCTACTTCACAACACATGAAAGGAGAGGCAGCCGATATCTATACCGGCACAAAGGAAGGTAACAAGGCATTATTTGATATTATACGTAAGGAGCTACCTTTTGACCAGGTAATTGACGAGAAAGACTTTAGCTGGGTACACGTGAGTTATAAGAAGAGTGGTAACAGGAAACAGACGCTGAAATTATGAAACGGGAAGAGTTGAAAGTAAGTGCAGGCTTTATGCTTGCGCTTATTGTTGCGTTACTTATGTGTTGCGGTTCTTTGATTTCATCGTGCGGTAGTAGTAAATCTTCATCTAAGCAAGAAACATCAATCGAATCCGGGAGCCAAACCAATCGGAAAGATACTGCTTCACTCAACGAGCAGAACAAAAAGGTCGAGACCGAAGACGTTACTGAGGAAACGGAAGAGGTTACTACTGTCTATGATACAAGTAAGCCGGCTGACCCATCAACCGGTAAGTCTCCTGTTCTCTCTGAGACGAAAAAGAATACGAAGAAGGGTACCAATAAGAAAAAGGAAGAAAGTAGCAATACGACGCTTAATCAGTCCAGCATGGAGCACTCAAATGATAGTACTAAGATTAAGGATGCCAGAGAAGAGGATAAGCAGAAGCAAGAAACGACGGTACCAAGGCAGATTGGTGGAATGTTTTGGGCGTTGGCGGCATTGGTTGCCATGGTTGTTTTGGGATGGTTGGTGTATAGGTGGAGGAGAAAGTAGGAAATATTATTCGTTTACACAAAAAATGAATAAAATTATGCGCAATTCTTTAAATACGTGACTTACGCTGAGATGTCACATATCGGGAATAACAAAAAGTGATTTATATATTAGTATATAACATCTTTGTAAAAGAAATAAAACGACTGAGTGGTATCGGTCTTATCACAATATTAAATCTCTGTTCGTGTAATTGCCCGCATACCACTTTAAGGCAATGAAAGGATAGAGATTTTTCTTTTGCGCTACCAAATTAATGGGTAGAAAGAATATTGATTGAATGACGACGATAGTTGTCGGACAACTCTATGGTTAGTATATATCAGCAATCCGATAAGGGGTGAAGGGGCTCGAATCCCTACTTGCTACAAAGCATCACAAAAATAAACCCCTACAAAAGACGCGAGTAGTGATGCACTTCGTCCGATGTAGGGATAATATCAACGTTTAATACTGCAAATGTATGAAAACAAATCAAGAAATGGTTCGTCAAATGGGTAATTTTAATGTTATTCAACGGACAAGTGATGGGTATTTTAATGCCACTGGACTTTTGAGAATGTGGAACTCTGCTAATCCCAACGAGCAAAGGAGGCTAGATAACTTCTGGGAAGTGACACATCTTGATAAACTAATGTCGGAAATAGCTGAAAATGAGCTTCATTTTAAATCACTGAATTTCGGGGATTTAAAAAATGCGCTTTCTATGGCTTGTAGAGGTAAGAAAAATGGTGGTACATGGATGCATCCTATTTTGTTTGTTAAGTTCGCCATGTATTTAAGCCCTAGATTTGAGTACCATGTTTTGAAATTCGTTTCTGACGAAATGATACGCTATCGTAACGATGCTGGAGATGCTTACAAGGAGTTGAGCTCTGCCATCATGCGTATTGTTCCAAAAGACTTCATGCCGAAGGCAATGTGTAGGGTTGGCGAGGCGTTGAATTGGGTTGTGTTTGGCAATCACGAGAAAGATTTACGCAACAAACATGGTGAAGAACATAAGCAGCGTGAGCTTTATCAGCTCGAAAAGAAAGTGGCTGATTTGATAAATGAAGGATTTATAACTAACTTTGACAACGTTATTAACTATCTAAGAAATCAGTACCAGAAGCGGAATTCCCCGCAAGTATTTAATCAAAGTGTAGCTTAAATGAATGCATTATCCAAGTTGAAAGTGAGTTATATAGAGGGGTTGATAGCCAACCCTTTTTATGTTCGTAAGTTGATAAATCGCAGGAGTAATGTTATCTTGTCTTGTCTTTTGACCCAAGCGTATAGCCATTTTACTACGATGATGTTGCATCGTAGTTTGGCCGTACTTGATAACAACTCTTATGAGGAGGCAGAGAAGTCGGCTATCTTGTTCGATTCTCTATTCGCTTTAGATGTTAAGCCAGAAGATATGCTGCATAAAACTGATGAAGAGACGAATAAATCCTTGGATGACTATGAGAAGCTATGTCATAATCTTAATGCTTTAGAAAAGTTAGGCATAGAGAGGGAGGTGGTTATTGCTTTTTGCAAACAAGTTGAGTACGGGTGTGGAAATAAGCTTGCCAGGTATCGAGTTCAATGTAACTTTCATTATACATATTATGCAGAAGCGACTTTTCTCTATCTGTTGGACCTGTGTTCCTACGAAGAAATGATGGAGCAATTCTTTGAGTATAGCTTATTCACAAAGAAGCGCTCTCCGGCTAAAGTTAGAAGATTTATAACGGATCTAAGGAAAGCTTTGGATTTATTCAATGAAATAACTCAGAAAAGGGACATCCGGGCAAAACGTAAATGATAATAGACCAGAGTGTAATTAACTCTTTATCCAACAAAAGAAAGCCCCGTCTACCAACGGGGCTTTCTTTTGCCCAATATCAGAAATAAGATACACCAATTCTCTGCGTTTTCAAGCGTTGTAACCACTATGTTTCCAAAAGTTGGGATGATTTTCCGCATAATTTAGAAAATTAACAATTTTGCCCTGCTCCTTCTGGAGTGGGGCTTTCCCATAAAATTGTGGAAAACTACCATCATTTTAAATCACTGGATTTCGGGGATTTAAAAAATGTATAACGCTCGATAATCAGCAATGGTCATTTTTGACCTATGGCTTTCTGTAAGATAGTAATGGCTACTGTATAGTGCAGTAGCCTTCTTTTGTTAAATTATCTTTGACAGCGTTTCCACATGCCTTTCAACGGTTGTTTTCAATATTTTCGCATAGATTTGCGTTGTCTTTATATCTTTATGCCCCAACATCCTGCAAACAGTTTCAATAGGAACATCATTAGCAAGCGTTACAGTGGTGGCAAATGTATGCCGGGCAATATGTGATGTAAGCGGTTTCTTCAACCCTAAGCGCAACTCTATTACATGTAGAAAATCATTATATTTCTGTATGCTTATCGTTGGAAGTCTTTCATTATACTTTAGCAAGATATCAAGTGCGGGTTTTAATACCGGCGTATAAAATTTAGTTCCGGTCTTTAGCCGTTCACCATCTATGTAATACATACCGTTGCTCTGAACCACATCCTTATCGTATCGAAATAGGCATATATCAGAATAGGAGAGGCCCGTGTAGCATCCAAACACAAAAACATCTCTAACGCGCGCTAATTTATCAGGAAGCTCTGCATCACGCAGTAGGTTTAATTCATATTGATTTAATGGCTCACGCTCTTTGCTGGTGCCTCGTGAAACGTCAAAAACATCATAAGGGCTATAGTCGATATATCGTAACTTATGAGCTTCAAGAATGTACGGTTTAACCCTCTTGTGATACCCATGTATGGTTACTTGACATCTTTTTGGATCTTCTGCACGGAGAAAGTCATCGAATCGCTTGAGTGTTTCAGGTGTAAGGTCGGAAAATGTACGCATCTTGCCGAATCTTCTTACGGTTTCCCATGCCGCTATATGGGCGCGTCGCGTTGAATCACGAATCTGCCTTTTGCAAATACAGTCATACATAAAATCAATAAATGATGTCGGTTTCACGGCTCCTTCATATCGAGCATTAAATGATTGCATGCTTATAGGCTCCTTATCAACATCCATTGCAATAAGTATACGCTCTACTTTCTTTTTAATCCCAAGTAAAGTATTGTTTAGCTGATCGGCATCGTTGTGTTTAACAACGATTGATTCATTCCATTGTTCCGGTAATATCTGAATACCGGTATTCACAAATTTCCTTTGTTGCCTGCTGAAGTAAATTTCAATTTCGACAGTAGCCGGCTTTACGTCTGTGGCTGTACGACGTCGGTCATATATATACCGAACTGATGGCATTGTACTCATTGTATCACATTTTTTGTGATATGTTCCGCAAAATGTATCGCAATACGTCTGATTGTGTCTACTTATATCGGTTCATATCGGGGTTATTGATTTGGTTCAAATCCCGCACAAAAAACTGATTATAAGAGTGATAGTGATAAGTGATTGATTCTAAATGAATAAGGGAAACCTTTTCAGATTCCCCTTATAGTAAAAAAAGTACACCCTCAGGGACTCGAACCCTGGACCCATTGATTAAGAGTCAATTGCTCTACCAGCTGAGCTAAGAGTGCATAAGCATGACGCTTTCTTTATTTCGGGTGCAAAGGTACAATATTATTTCAGAACTACAAATCATACGACTCTTTTTTTCTAAAAATATTGTAGATTTATTCAACTAGCATTTTACATTCTCAATAAATCATTGTAAACCAACACGCCACCCAAATATCCGGTTACTCCTACGGCAATAGCTCCAAGAAGATAAAAAATAAAGCCAATACGACGCAACGACAAAGCATGTGTTTTCCAGATATACCTCATCAAATAGAATGAGGTAGCGATGCACAACATGGTAACTGTTACTCCTGCCATTGTGCTATGAATATTTTTAGCTTGGGCTAGTTCAGCAATTGTAAAATGAGGAGTAAAATAGCTTCCAGCCGTAGCCGCTAAAATAGCCGCTATAGTGGCGAAATAAAGAATTATTTCACCGCAAGCAGAAGAACATTTTCTATACAGTGAAATTGATTCTAAAAGACATCCCAGTAAAGCTAAAGCAATAGGGAAATGTACCAACATCGGATGAATATGAGCTGTATCAAACATAATATAAGGAGTTTTAAATTGAATCTCCATACAAACACTTGATAAAGGCAGATTGTTTAATTTTTCTTGATGGTATAACTAGTTATACCCAACAAGTCATAAGCTTGCAATAGGGCTTCATCGTCATCCGAAATAATCAATAACTTATCATTTTCTTTTAGTTCTGTATGTCCTTTGGGAATAAAGTAACGCTCTTTCCGTTTTATCATTACGGCGAGTGTGTGGTCGGGAAGGCTTAGCTCCATTAATTTATTACCATGTACCAATACCTCGGGGGTAATATCAATCTCACTCACTGCACTTTTTATCTCGTCAGGAAGTTCAATGGCTATTTCATTTTTCCGCTCCGGCTCATCAATCTGATCGAGCCATTTAGCAACCTGCGTTACGGTGGTTCCTTGAATCAGAAGAGAAAGAATTGTAATAAAGAAAACAACATTAAAAATTATTCCAGCATGGTCAATACCTGCGATCAAGGGGTAAGTGGCAAAAATAATAGGCACTGCACCTCGTAATCCAACCCACGAAATATAAAGTTTTCCTTTGAAAGTAAATTTTTTGAATGGTAGCAAACAAAGAAATACACTGACCGGACGTGCCACGATAATCATAAAAAAACCAACCAATAATCCAATCGGAGCAATAGGTAACAACTCGTGTGGGTTTACCAATAACCCCAAAGTGATAAACATCACAATTTGCCACAGCCAAGCAAATCCATCAAAGAAAGTGCTTATATTTTTCTTATGAACAATCTCCGCATTACCAACCAGAAGACCGGCAATATAAACTGCCAAATATCCATTTCCCTGACACAGGGTAGTGATCGAGAAAGTAAAGAATGCGGTAGTCAGCAACAAAATGGGGTATAATGAGTCGTTCGCTATATTGATGTGATTGATTAAATAAATTGCCAGTTTACCTAACAGATACCCTGCCAAAGCACCTACAATCAATTGAATAGCTAATGTGAAAATAGCCTCTTTCACATCCATACCTCCCATTTGAATATAGGCAATGATTAATAACTCAAGTTTCGGATTTAGGCTGACATCCTAATTCTAGACATAAAAAAAGCTTTGAGACTTTCCGTAAATCTCGGAAATTTAGTAAATTAGCAGTGACCAAACAACTAATTAACCATTCTCAAAGCCATGAGCAAAATTACTAAAATTCCGTCAGAAATCCGCAATATTTTGAGTGAAAAACGCCGTTGCTCTGTGATGGACTCATTTTCAGGACTGTTAGAGTCTCTTCATCTTGACAGCCGTTGTCTTGGAGGGAACAAACGTGAAAACTGTCAGTTGACCAATCTTCAGCTGTTTCAGATTCTTGTCCTGATGCCGTTTTTCGCCATAAAAGGTTTTTCCCATTATCCTGATTCGGCTTTAAGTCGAATGTTCGGCGGCAAGAAGGATGTCTTGTATTCGTTTATGTCACATGATAATATCAACTGGCGCAATCTGATATACCGCATTGTTGTCAAGCTGATAGCCAAAGTGACTAACCGTCAGGATTTCAAGAAGAGTCATCTTCCTGTAGTACTCATCGCTGATGACTCTGACTTGCCTAAAACCGGAATGCGTATGGAGTCTATCGGCAAGATATTCTCACATGTTCATCAGAAATGTATTCTTGGGTATAAAGCGCTTATGCTGTGCTGGAGTGACGGGCGCACCCAGTTTATGCTTGACTCATCTCTGCATGGAGAGAAAGGCAAGGTAGAGGGTAAGGAACAGGGGTTAAGCGCAAAGCAACGACAGAACCGTTATAATAGGAAACGAGATGAGAACTCCCATGTGGCCAAACGTAAAGAGGAATATTTCATGAGTAAGGGAAAGAAACTCATTGAAATGGTCAGACGCGCCATCAAAGCAAAGATTCCTTTTGAATATCTGCTTGTTGACAGTTGGTTCACTTGTTCCGGGCTTGTCGATTTCGTATACAACAGTCATAAGAAGTTTCACTTGTTAGGGATGGCAAAGATGGGTAATACCAAATATCTCACCAAAAAGTGGGGTGAACTGACGGCAAAAGCCATAATCAGTAAGCTGCTGGGCTCTAAATCTGTGATATACAGTAGACGGTACCGTTGCCACTATGCGTCGGTGGACGTGATGCTCGGTGGGCGCAAGGTGCGGCTGTTCTTCTGTCGCAGAGGAAAGAGAGAGGGATGGAAAATATTGCTGACAACCAATGTAAAACTTGATTTCTTGCGGGCATATGAAATCTATGCAATGCGTTGGGCTATTGAGGTTTTCTTTGCCGATAGCAAGCGATTGCTTAATCTTGCAGGATGCTCGGCAAGAGACTTTTCCTCGCAGATAGCGCACGTATCACTGGTTATGATACGCTACAATTTGCTTGCCTCGGTAAAAAGGAGTCTGGACTACGAAACAATCGGTGGGTTGTTCAACGATATTTTTGCCGGAGTACACGAACTGACTGTTATGGAGAAGATATGGGCAATCATATTAGAAGTAGTGGCAGTCGTGGCTGAACTCACAGGGGCTGATGAAGAGCAACTGATGATACAGATCATAGAAAATGACAGACGACTTGCAGCACTCCGAGCGTACGCTCAAACGGCTTGATTTCTAAATCCGAAACTTGAGTTAATAATGTAAGCATATACGCCATGGGGTCATTGCTACCGCTTTCCAATTCAAGGGTAGGGCGTAAACGTTGTTTTAAGTAAACCCCTTTACTTCGAAGAATAGAAAATACCGAAGCCGAATCGGTCGAAGACATAACAGCTGCCAACAACATGGATTCGGGGAGATCGAGTACCTCACGGTGCATGATAAATAACGATAGATAATAAATAAAGCCACCCGTGATAAATGTAGTAGCTAATACACCGACTGTAGCTAACATTACTCCCTGAACTGCGATCGGCTTCACCTCACTCATCTTTGTATCCATACCACCTGAAAATAAGATAATACTCAATGCAAGCATACCGATGAACTGAGCTGTATCCGGATTACTAAATTGAATACCAAGTCCGTCACTGCCAAACAACATGCCAACTCCTAAAAAAAGCAATAAAGCCGGAAGGCCAAAACGATAACCGGCCTTGCCTGCAAAAACACTGAAGAAGAGAATGGCAGAGCCAATTAGCAGAATACCTTCCGCACTATGTAAAATTTCTAAGTCATGAAACATGGGCTATAGAATTATGAATGAATAAAGTTAAAATCTAGTTTCCACAAAGATAATCAATGAAGTAAAAAGAAACTGTATAGAAATCGATATTTTTTCATTCGAAGGCTTATTCTATTGATTTAATCTATGAGTTGCTTTAATAAAAGAGGTGAGTGAAATTATAGACTACTATGTTACAATAAAAAAGGAGATCTGCCTGTTTTGACACATCTCCTTAACTTAAATATTGAAATAAAAAAAGTATATGTAAATTATAGATTTACCTTGTTTACTATCAATAGCTGTTGTTCATTTTTTAGTATTATGGATATATATTCGCACTAAAGATACTTATTAATACAATAATCTTCAACTGTAGAGGATATAATTTACGTAAATTATTTATCGCAATTAATTCAATGAAAGATCGTCCATTTAGCCTATAATAAATGGTAGTGAATTTACAAATTATCTCTATTGGTCACATTGTTGTTCCAATAGACGGCACTTTCATCCGAAGTAACCAATACCTCCATCTGTTAAGCCGTATGCTAATATTCTATAGTCCTGTCACTCTTTATATTTCGTCAGTGTGAGTTTGAAGATAAAGAAGAACAATGCCAAACCGCCAAGACTGAAGATCGTATCACCAATCGACCGTAGCCACTTCAGCGTAGTTACTGTCGGCTGGTAGAGAAAATCAGCAGAGCGAGCGTGCCACATGCCATGATCAATGCTAGCTACTGTTTGCATAATACCAATAGGTAGGAGACTGAGCAGTAGCATCAACAGTAAACCGATATTGAAAGCCCAAAAACTGAAACCAAGCAAACGGTCGTTCCACTGCGCCTTACGATACATTAGGCGGAGGACAAATAGGATAAGGGCGATGCCTAGCATACCATAAACACCAAACATAGCAGCATGACCATGAAGTGGTGTCGTATTAAGGCCTTGCATGTAGTATAGAGCAATGGGTGGATTGATAAGGAAGCCGAAAACTCCAGCACCCAGAAAGTTCCAGAAGGCTACGGAAAGTAGGAAATAAATTGGCCATTTATAGTCGTGTAGCCACGGTGTAGATTTACTCATCCGATAATTCTGCCAAGCCTCGAAACCGATCAATATGAGTGGAATGATCTCAAGTGCACTGAACGTGGCACCTAATGCCATCACTGCTGTTGGTGTTCCAGTAAAGTAAAGGTGGTGGAATGTACCCAGAATACCTCCACCTAGAAAAATAGAGGTAGCGAAGAGCACATTGTTTGTAGCCGACTTGATATGTAATAGCCCCATACGCGTAAAGAGAAAGGCAGTAACTACCGTAGCAAATACTTCAAAAAAGCCTTCTACCCAGAGATGTACCACCCACCAACGCCAGTATTCGGCAATGGCCAGATTCGTAGTACGTCCCCACATTAGCCCGGCAGCATAGAACAGAGCAATAGCAGCGCAAGAGATGAGGAACATAATCAATAGGCCCTTCTCTTGAGTTCCCTTCTTAATGACTGGCAAGATAGGGCGCACCATCAATGCCAGCCACAACACCAGCCCAACAAAGAGTAGAATCTGCCAGAAACGTCCCAAATCGACATATTCGTAGCCTTGATGGCCAAACCAGAAATTATTGATCAATTCAAGTTTCTGCATCACACCAAACCATTGACCAGCCAATGAACCTGCGACCACAATGAGCAAAGCGATGAAAAGAACGTTAACCCCAAGTAATTGGAACTTCGGATCTCGTCCTGTTAATGAAGGAGCTATATATAGCCCCGTGGCAAGCCATGCCGTAGCTATCCAAAAGATAGCAAGTTGTACGTGCCAGGTACGGGTAATGGAGTAAGGCAAAATACTGTCTAACGGGATGCCGAAGAAGCCTCCACCTTCCACGCCATAGTGGGCGGTAATAACACCTAGCCCGATTTGCACGAGAATGAGCAGACTGACAATCCAGAAATACTTTTTTACAGCACGCATAGAAGGCGTTACGCCCAAACTACGTAGTGGATCGTCTGTTGGGCTCAGCAATTTTTCTTTGCCTACGGTGCGTACATGCACATAGACGAGGATTCCTACACCGAGGAGTAACAATATAACACTTACCATCGTCCAAAGAAGAAGATCACTGGTAGGTGTATTACCGATAAGCGACTCATTGGGCCAGTTATGCGTATAAGTGATATCTTTTCCAGGACGTTCGGTGGAACAAGCCCACGAAGCCCAAAAGAAAAACTGTACCATCTTATCCATTCTCTCAACTGTTTGCACGCTACCAACAGGAATAGCATACTTCTCGCGCAAGTCTGCCAGTGAGGGACTATCCATAAAAAGGGCAGTATAGTACTCCTTATTATGTTCGAAAGCGTACACGCGGTCAGCCTGAATGGTTAATGTACCTGTCTGAGGATCGTAAGTGTTAGGACGAATAAATTCCTGCAAACGAACCTGAAGCGAAGCCTGTTCAGTGGAAGTAAGTTGCTCGTAAGACTTGTTGTAGATTTCATCTGCCCACTTGTCAAGTAAAAAGAGAGCTTCGCGGTGCAGATAGTCAGCTGTCCAGTCAGGAGCCACATAAGCACCATGCCCCCAGACAGTTCCCACCTCTTGTCCGCCGATGCTCTGCCACACATTCTGCCCGTCAGTAATATCAGTAGATGTGAACAGTGTGTTGCCGACTTCGTCCACCACCCGTTCAGGAATGGGTGGAGCTTGTTGATAAATTTCTTTCCCGTAATAGATCAATACGGAAAATGAAGCAACGATTACAAGAATTAACGCAATCCATAGTTTTCTCTGTTTCATAAGCATGAGATAATTTAAAGTGAGTAATAGAGTTATTATTTCGGGGCGACATGCTGTTTTCTCCTCCTGTAGAGCCTATAGCCAGACATCAGCAAGAAGATAATCGTCAATCCCAGAAGTGTAATATAAATATCCGCCATAGGGTTTAATATACCGAATAAGATACGTCCAGTGTGAACTTCGAGTGCCGTATGCCAAAGAGAGATATGGGTATTTGCTATCTCATCGGGCATTGGAGGAAAAACGAAATCGCTCACGAAGATAGATTCTTCATCAGGCACTTTTTCTACTCTTGTCGTTGCTCCTGCTACATATTCAAAGATAATCGGATTTACGAAATCGTCACTGTATCCGCTTACAGGATGTTCTGAAACGGGGCGACTAGGCGGCGGTGCTATTGCAGGGAGATTCGTATAAAGATTGGTAATAACTCTCGTACGTGTGTTCCAAAGATAAAGCCCATTGAAAGAGCCTACGATCCAACCATTATCTACAGCTTCGAGCACATTAGCTCCCATTACACTGACGGGTGGTGCGTCTGCTATTTTGATGGGTGTATTCTTCAACATGGAAAGACGGTAAAACCCTTTTGAGGTGTAGAGCAACCACTCGTTTGTGATCCTGTCAAATCGGATAGTGCGAAGCTTATCGTTCCATGCATTATCATCTGCCAACATAGTTCCCGGCGGTGTCGGCAAACTTACTCGCACGATAGTAATGAGTAACGGTGGTCGTAGAAAAATACCCGTAAGTGCCATCAGCAGGAAGAATATCCAAAGCCAAGCACCGCTTCTGTTATGTAGACGCAAAACATACTTTAGCCAAGTGAGAGATTGCTTTACTGGTCTACCGAACTTTCGTCGACGGCGAATGAGATGTGGTAGAAAATAGAAAGCCACACCTGTAATGACAAGTACAGCTAAAAGTAATCCAAGTACATCTACAGTCCAAATACCTACGCGACCAAATAGTTCACCACTATGTAGCACCCACAATAGACTAAAAAGATTGGTGCGCTCCTTATAGTCCGGCGGCGGAGCAAGAGTGATTCGAACAAAGTGTTCGTAAGGGGGTAGCGAGATAAATAAATGTGAACGGGAGAGAACGACAAGTGTATCACTCCGCGTCTCGACATCTGTCAGTCGTTCACCATCAAAGTGTCCTGGTAAATCGATTTCATTCCACGAAGTGGCACCAGAGAGGCATCGGTAAAGATGAAAAGTAGTAGCTGCAAAAAGACTATTATCTGCACAAACTATACGACTAACAATCCGATTGTCAGCTCCATGACGCATCCCTGCCATAAACGGCGTGAAATGTGAAGCAAGCGTATCAGTAAGCCAAATACCAGCTGTGCCATACGTTAGGACAGCGGTTGAGGTCTCGACAAAGGTACCCGTTTTGGTAGAGATATCGGTGATCAGCACCGGTGCACGCAGCGTGCCTCTCACTGAAGCATTATTCCAGTTCGTATATTGGTAAGCAGGTGGCAAAATGCTACGTGGCAAATCAATTTCAGCCAATGCAGCTCGATGTCCCAGCGCCCAACCCGAAATAATTGCAAACAAGGTAAAAAGGGCAACTCCTAGCCCGAGGTAGCGGTGCCATTTTTTTAATTTATTCATAAGAAGTTAATGTTTAACATCCCACTATACATCTATTTTATTGTATAGATGAGAATACAAATATGCATCGTTTCATTAAAAGAAACTGTAACATCTGTGACCAAGTGGAAAGAAAGATTATTATTTATCTTGCAGTTCGCAGAAGATTCCATACCATATCTCTATATAGAATGCATTGAACAATATTAAATAATGGTACTATTGCTTCATGTAGTACTAATTCTATAATTTCAAGCCGATTGCTAATGGTCATAGCTACACAAAAAAATGCCTCTAATTACCACTTAGTAACAAGTGTGACGCTTTATGCAAATATAAACCACTATTTTTGTTTCAAATAGATTATTCTTATAAAACCTCATGAATATGAAAATCAAATTAGAAACAGGGAAGTTTTATCCCTGCTATCCTGTTTATGTATTCTCTTATTATGCAGAGAATGGAAAAGAATTAATTACCACGATGTCATCCTCTTTCACTTTAGGTAATTTACTCGTATTGGGTGTAGGTAAGTCTTCAAAATTTGCGACCATATTACAAAGAAATCCCGATTTTTGTATAAACTTTCTAAGTCGAACGTATCTTCGACAAATAGAGTTAGCAGGTACCATTCTGAACCGTAATTACTCAGATAAAACTGAACTTGTAGGATTTCACTTTGATAAGAGTAAAGCATCCAATGCACCTTATATTAAAGAAGCATCATTGATATGGGAGTGTAGGATGAAAAATTGCGATCAGAATGGTGATGTAGGCTTTCTTACCGTAACAGCCGAAATTCTAGGTAGGCTCTGTGACTCTAATTTGTTCAAAAATAATGAATTCCAATACAATCAATTAGACATTCCTTTATTCGAAGCAGATAGCCGACAAAAAGTATATCGATTTATGACCGATGAAGCTCGTCCGGCAGGTCTTTATTATAAAGATTTTATAGCGAGAAAAAAAAGTATGTGATTATGGTAATTATAGAAATATGAAGTCCATTTTGGAAATACATCATCGAATGTAAATACGCGAAAAGAGTTTTTGTTTATGAAAACAAAGTGACTTCAACTGCATATTCATATCACTCTTAAATATCAATTTTTTATATAACGAAATGATAGTATATATGATCAAAAAGTTTTTCTACCTTAATTTTCGGTTTATGTACCATTAGTGACACTATTGGTCATATCCATAGTCTATTTTTGCTGAAAACAGTTAATATATGGATGTAAAGATATTAATGTCAACTCCCGTTTTTCTTCATCTGAATCAAGAAAAACTACAAGGTTTCATTGAAAACGCAGCACACAGGCTACGTACTTATGGCGTTCATGACTTCATCGCTATGCAGGGCGATCCTTGCCGCTCGCTCTTTCTTCTCTATAGTGGACAAGTGCGTACCGTAATGTCTGGACCCGATGGTAAGCAAATCATTATGTCCGACCTAAAAGCTCCTATATTATTGGCTCCTGCTTTTATTTTTGCTACTAACAATCACTTTCCAGTAAGTGTCGTAGCTGTTGCTCCCTGCGAAGTGCTCATCATTAATAAGGAAAATTTTATTGAGCTAATGCGTCGTGAGCCCATCATAATGCAAAATTTCATGCGTATCATCTCAGACCGTAGTTGCCAACTCACTCGGAAAATAAGTGACTTTGCTTTGTATAGCCTGAAAGGTCGCGTGGCTACCTACCTGTGTCGGTTTGGTAGTATTCGTAATCAAAATGAAGTGGCTGCTCGTATGGGAGTAGCCCGCCCCTCTCTCTCTCGTGTATTGGCAGAATTGGCAACCGAAGGGTGTATTGCATTCGAAAAACGGAGAGTTGTGATTGTGAATCGTAGTTATTTGGAAAAATATTTATAAACATCTAACAAATAAAAGTTATGAAAAATTTTAGTGAAATGACAGTTGGCGAAATTGTAGCCGAGAATTTTAAGTATGCATGGGTGTTCAATCGTTACAAGGTTGATTTCTGTTGTAATGGTTCCATACCTCTATCCGAAGCCTGCAAGCAAGCCAATATCAATATGAAAAGAATTATTGAGGAGCTGGAAGAGAGCGTATCTACTCTTTCACCTGGAGTTCCCGACTATAAGAGTTGGCCTACCGTTCTGTTGGTCGATTACGTTATAAAGTACCACCATCGCAATATTCGTATACAAGGGCCCGAAATCACTGAACTATTGGATAAAATTTGTCAAGTGCATGGTGACAGCCACCCTGAACTATATGAAGTACAAGAGTCTTTCGCCCAATCACTTGTTGACTTGAACAATCATCTCCAAAAAGAAGAAATGGTGCTTTATCCTTATATTTACGAACTATGCGACACTTATTCCAATAGTGCACCCAGTCCGTGCTTCCACTGCGGAAGTATCGAAAGTCCCATTGCTGTAATGATGGCCGAACACGACACAGAGGGTGAACGTTATCGCCATATTGCCTATCTTACTAAAGGCTATGTTACTCCCAACGACGGTTGTAATACCTATCGTCTCGCCCTTGATAAACTAAAGGCTTTTGAAGAGGCACTGCATGAGCATATCCATCTGGAGAATAATATAATCTTCCCACGTGCCATTGATATGGAAGAAACCTCTATAAGATAACAGCTATAGGTTCATCTCTTAAGCATATTTTATTTACTGGTATAGAACAATATATTTTTTTGCTTGATAAATCTGCAGTTTTTTCTATCTTTAGATAGAAAAAACTGCAGATTTATTTTATGATATGATATTGAAAAAAAATAACATATATTTCAACCCTTGTATTGCCCTAATAATGGTCATCTCTGCAAGTCTTATGGGGGTCAGAACGAAATGTGATATTTGGAGATGTCGATAAAATGAGCGAAATGCCTATAAATAGGACGTTTACGACGATATAGAAGTTTAACCGGCACAAAACGAGATGTTATCATTGCTTTGCATTGGGTTTGCATTGAGGATGATTTGAACGGCTAAAACGAACGCAAAGTTTGCATTGTCTCTTTTGCGTAGGGCAATTGCTGATGTTTTGATTGATATATGGGGCATATTTTGCTAATAAACCTCTCAGAAAGCTTTAAAACGGCTCTCTGAGAGGTTTATTCTTTTGATGATATTATAAAGGAAAGCTTATTAAATACTGTTTAAGTATTTGTTTAAACAGTATTCAATAAATGATTCTACCAAGGAATTTCATTTCCACTAACATTTGTTTTTAATGTGTTAAAAATAGAGTTGGGTATACAGTTGGGTATACAGTTGGGTATACTATTATTTGTGTGTGATAAATCAACAAAAGAGAGTTGGGGATACCTTTTTAACTATTAACGTTATTAGTATTTTATATGTTAGTGCTGTTTTATTGGTAAAATTAGGATGATTTAGATACATTTACATAGGGTAAATACTTTATGTAATATGCGTAAATTTGCTCTTATAATTAATTAAATCACTGATTTATAGAGAATAACAAGGTAGGGTGTTGTGTGTTAGCGCTAAAATAGCGTGTGTGCGACATTTTATGCTTTAAAGCTTAATTATTAATATGATTTTTATCTATAGGGCTGCACCGCTATTATTTCTTTAGAAATTATTTCGTTAGACGAGTTAAATATGTATATGCTGTAATATGTTGAATCCTCGAAATCCGTTTGACATTTATAATAATGAAGTATCCTCTTCCCTAAATAACGAGGTTTGTATTTCTTCTCTAAATCATTAAGTTTTTCATATAATTCTTTTTTTCTTTCTATCAAATAATTGTTTTCGTATTTATAGCCACCTTCTGCATATATAATAGAATCGGCTATAAGTGTAGAATCAATAGGGAGAATTTCATTCATAATCTCTTTATATTGAGGGGTGTCCAGGAATGAAGACATTGCACTGTCTGCTGGTAAGAATTTTACTGGTATATAAGTCCAGTGTGTTGGTATTGTTTTTTTTATATCATTTTCAATTATCTTTTTTAATTCTCCTTCATTGTGTCTAGAACATCCTGTGCATAGCATTAAGAAAAATAATATAAAATAAGTATTTCTCATTTTGGGTATTTTTATAGTTGTTGTTTTTATCACATATTGTAGCTTATATTAATACAAAGCAATATTATATTGTCCCAGTAGACGGTTGATCTGATAATTTTGTAGGTTTTCTCATATGTGCATAGTCTTTGGTAGAGTCTCCAGATGACTCCTCGGTAAAAGCATCAGTGACTTCGTTACTATTAGAAGTATTTTGATGGCGAATACGCTCTTCTAAACAGCCGATTTGCTTGATTAAACTTTTATTCTCCTCATCTTTCTCCTTATACAATTTATATAAATAAGTAGTGACTTCATTTTGTGAATCATCCTGAGTTAATATAGGTTGATCTGTTGATGTTATTATAGGGTTATCTTGAGTATCACGAAGCATAGACCCATTACCCGTGAAAAGCCAATTAAAGTCAATATCAACACATTTTGTGTATAGTATATCTAGATCAAAAGTGTTTCTTCCATACCAATTACTAATTGTATTTGGTGCAACACCAAGAAAACGAGCAAGTTCTGCATTTCCCTTTAGGTTGTAACACTGCTTAATTCTATCTAAAACAGAGCTTTTATTTAAAATAATTCCCATATTGTGTGATATTTCTTTGTTTTTCTTTTGTTATTCCCAAATTGTGTATATCTTTGCAAGGTCTTCAAGATGAGGAACGCTTCAAAGTTAGATAATATCAATTAAACGACAACGAAATATGGAAGAAAAAAAAGAAGTAATTGAAATTAGCTTGGAACTCCAAAAGGAGATAGCCAAGACATTTAAGGTATCGGAAAGGACTGTATGGGCGGCCATGCGATTTGAAACCAATAGTCCTTCTGCGCGTATGCTACGTTCTTATGCGCTAAATCATGGCGGTGAGCAGTATGAAGTTACTACCATCAGAAAGAGAGTTGAAAACCCTTATCGGGAAGCAATAACCCTTTAAATAATACCTATTATGATATACTGGAAAGAAGAGTGCAAGAAATTGGCATCGGCCAATGCCAAGGTGGTAGTGGTAGATGGTTACGATCAAGAGGGTGTTCCTCAATTTGTGATTTTTGACGTGTGGTCTGCCATTGGCAGCAAGAGTGGCCGTAACTCGTACTGGAATGTGTTGATCGGTGCTGAAATGAGCGATGGATGCTGCTGTGTGACATATCCCCACATCCTTGCCTACAATGACGGCAAAAAGGTAGAGGTCGAAAAGTTGGAACAGTATCATCCGGCATGGAAACTCAGTGAGGAATGTGAGCGAAAACTTGAACTGGCACGCAGTATAACACTGACGGTAATCAAAAGTGAATTCACCAAAATTCCGTCCGTAGATATTTTCCCGATGAGCGATCAGGAACGCGAGGTATTAAAGAATCGGTTTTTAAATAAAATGTAAAATCATGAAAACATTACGTTGGATTCAGAATGTAGCAGCCGTAGTAGCGATGTTTATGGCATTGTATCTGGCTGATGGTATTGAGGTAAGTCGTAAGGATGCGTTATCCGCATCGGTAATCGTATTGTTGGCAGTACTAATGCTGCTTAGCAGGGCTTGGGATGAAGAAAGGAGGGCCGAGTAATGAATAGAGATTATTTGGAAGAGCTAAGAACACATCTGCTGTCATACCACGAAGCCGAACAGGGTCTTATTTCCACCAGTCCGAAGTCAATTGCGTTAGAAATGGAAAATTATGAAGATTCCTATATATGGTTACGTCTCCCAATTCCGGATGAGCATCCTGAAAGGGTTTTAAATATGATTCACTCAGGAGTCGAAGAGCTTCCCAACACGTGTCTTGCTGGTATTCTGGTGGCAATATTAAAAAATCGAGTTCCCAAGGACGTGAATCTGACCGGGATGAGCATTGATAACCGTCAAAATCATTTACGCTTCTGTATTTCAGGTTCAATTTCCTTAGAAGACCTCCGAACTCTTTGCGAGCAATATCCATCGAATCCTGATTTGGGAGATGGAATGTGAATCGAATCATAAAGTAATTCATAATAATGGTTTTTTAACGATGCTACAAAGGTAGCAAAACACTCATGGTTCGTGAGAATAGTGAGTGTGTTTTACAGCAGCAAGTTAAGAGCTTTACAGAGCAGCTTACTTTTTCGGGGCGGAGCCGGAATTTGTACTAAATATAAAATAAAAATATACGTGATATGGAAATGTTTGGAAATATACGATGCGTAACATACGGAGAACTCGTTGGAAGTGGAATACTTAGCGAACCAACTTATAAGAAGTATGTGCGATGTGGTAAAATTCGTATTGTTCAGCGTGGTGGAAACGGTAGGAAGGCACTTATCGATTATGATTCTCTATATGATCCAGTCCGCGAGGTGTATGATTCACACAACCCTGATGCCGTTCAAAAAATCAAAGAGCAATATATGAGTAACATTCTAATACCCGATCCTAAAGCGGTGGAGTATTACCGCGACAAATACCGCTTACCCGACGGAAGCGGATTGACCGACAAGAAGCAAGCCGAATATGTGCTGAATGCCGAGGTGATGAATGAGATGATACGTGTAGAGAGCAATACACGAGCACTACACAGCAAGTGTGGATTCATACGCAAAGCACAAGTCTGGGAAGCTGTAGAGGGTACTTGTGATAAGTTGCGCGAAGCCTACGGGCACACCTTACGCAACAGCCGTCTGCGCGAAAAGTTTAACCAATACAAGAAAGAGGGTTACGCTGCACTCGTCAGTCGCAAGGTTGGTAATCAGAACACCCGAAAGATCGGAACCGAAGAGGCGCGATTGCTATTGAAGCTACGCCGCAGCCGCGTTCCCGTTTACACCGAGATGCAGATATTCGAAGAGTTCAACCACCAGGCAACACTCCGTGGCCTCGAACAGCTTAAAAGCCCTACAAGCGTTCGGAATTTCCTATTCAGCCCGGCCATACAGCCGCTTTGGTTTGCCATTGTTCACGGTGAACTCGAATGGCGCAAGAAGTACAGTGCATTACTCAAAACAGAACAACCCAGCTTGCGCGACTCTGTTTGGTACTCAGATGGTACGAAGCTAAATCTCTACTACCGCAATGAAAGCGGTAAGATATGCACTACCAGTGTGTACGAAGTGATGGATGCTTACAGCGAAGTATTATTGGGTTACGATATCGCTCCGGGCGAGAAGTTCGACAGCCAGTTCCGCGCATTCCGCATGGCTGTGGAGACAGCCAAGGTGAAACCTTACGAGATCGTAAACGACAACCAGGGCGGACACAAAAAGTTGAGTGCACAAGACTTCTTTAAAAAGATTTGTCGCCTGCACCGTTTTACCGCCCCATATAGCGGACAAAGTAAAACCATTGAATCGGTATTCGGCCGGTTTCAGACACAGATATTGCATAAGTACTGGAACTTCACGGGACAGAATATAACGGCCACTAAGCAGAACAGCCACCCCAATATGGAGTTGATACTTGCCAACGTAGACAAGTTGCCTACACTCAAAGAAATGAAGCAGTTGTATGCCGAATGTCGAAACGAATGGAACGAAAGCGCCCATCCGGCTACCGGTATCAGCCGTCAGGATATGTACACCATGAGCGAAAATCCCTTGACGGTTCCGGTGACAGAGTTGGATATGATTCAGATGTTCTGGCTTAAAAGCAAAAAGCCGATTACTTATACCAACAGCGGCCTTTGCATCGAGATCGGCAAACGGAAATACGAATACGAGGTGTATGGCGCCAATGGTTTGCGTGATGAATCGTTTGCCATGAAACACACCGGACAGAAATTCCATGTACTGTATGATCCGCGCGATATGACTCTGGTAGAATTGTGGTATGAAACAGCAGACGGATTAAAGTTTGCCTCAGGCGCCACTCCGAAAGTCAGTGTTCACAGAGCGATACAGGATCAGGAACACGAAGAAACAGTTCAGATGCGCGCCCAGATAGAAGCCAGCAAAGCCAACCGTGCCGCCATGTTGCTCCTGATGGAAAACTTCGATAAAGAAGAAGGTATTGCGCTTGAATACTTCGGACTCAACACCCCCAAGACCAAAGGACTGTCCGATAAAAAGATGAGAGGATACCGCGAAGAGTATGAAGATGGCACATTGATCCCTCCGGTGCAGTTGCCCCCAAAGAGCGAACAGCCGGAAGAATCAGATCAGGTATTGGAGTTCTCCGATGTGGGCGAATACACGAAAGAGCTATCCAACTTCACCTTTGACGATGTAGATCGCTATAACCGCTATTAAACCGTATTTAATAACCATTCAAACATCATTTAAATATGAAAAATTTAACTATCGCAGATAAAGATGCCATTCGCAATGCCCTGAGTGCTTATTGCGATAATTACCCTACCCGCAACCGTGCCAGCGAGAGCTTGAACGGCGTCAGTTCTGCTACCGTATCGCAAATCATCAATTCGAAGTATGCCAACATCTCAGACGATATGTTTACCAAGATCGCTTCGCAGATTGGTTTCAGCTTTGAGAAGTGGCAGATACACGAGAGCAATGCTTTCAACGATCTGACTTTCACTTTCACCGATGCACAACTCTATAAGAACGTCACCTGGATAGTGGGCGATGCCGGATGTGGAAAAACAACAGCCGCCATCAACTACCGTAAGAACCACCGCAATGTATACTACATCCTTTGTTCCGAAGATATGCGCAAAAGCGACTTCGTGCGTGAGATAGCCCGTCAGGTAGGTGCACCGACCGATGGTACCAATTTGAGGGATATGCTCGAATATGCGCTTACCATGATTGCATTTCTAAACAATCCGCTACTTATTTTTGATGAAGGTGACAAACTGACCGACTCCGTTCTGTACTACTTTATCTCTATATATAACCGATTGGAAAACCGGGCGGGTATTATCTTTTTGAGTACCGACTACATGAAGCGTCGCATCGAAAATGGTTTGCGGTACAATAAGAAAGGTTATAAAGAGATCAACAGCCGGATCGGTCGCCGCTTCTTTGAAATATGCACCACAACGCAAAACGATATCTATGCCATCTGCCGAGCCAACGGACTGACCGATGAAGCCGAAATAAAGAAAGTGCTCAAAGACGCCGAAGCATCCGAGAATGACTTACGTCGAGTACGCAAGGTGGTGCATGCCCGCAAGCGTATCATTGAATCAAAACGCAAGAAAGGAGAAGAAGAGTAATGGGAAGAGCCAAGTCAGTAAGTGAGATACTAACGACCAAGATTCCTTCTTTTCCTTTCGAGGGCAAATTTTATGATGCTTTCGGATGCCCGGAGCGTCGGGGTGTATGGATCGTATGGGGAAACTCGGGTAACGGAAAAACCTCTTTTGTGATGCAGCTTTGCAAATACCTCTGTCGCTTTGGTCGCGTAGCCTATAACAGTCTCGAAGAGGGCGCCAGTTTAACGATGAAGAACACGCTTATCGAGTTTGGGATGGCAGAGGTCAACCGTCGATTCCTATTGCTCGACAACGAGCCGATTGATGAGTTGTCAGCTAGGCTTAAGAAGCAGAAAGCCCCTGATATGGTAGTGATAGACAGTTTTCAGTATGCACAGATGAATTATAAGCAGTACATCCTCTTCAAGGAAGAGCATCGCAACAAGCTGATTATCTTTATCAGTCATGCCGACGGAACACTGCCCAATGGTCGCTCTGCCCGTAGCGTAATGTATGATGCCTCGCTGAAAGTTTATGTAGAAGGTTTTCGGGCATTCAACAAAGGACGCTCCAAAGGGCCTACCATGCAGTTTGATATCTGGCCGGAAAAGGCAGAAGAGTACTGGTACCGTAAATTATCAAAAAAATAATCACATGAAACCAATCGTCAACAAAACCATCACTCCGCAACAACTTCGCGCGTTACAGTCTTGCTTCTCGAAATTGGGCTTTGATGATGAAGAACGGCACGGGTTCGTTGCACAGTTCACCGATGGAAGAACAAGCAGCAGCAAGGAACTTAGCTTCGACGAAGCTCGGCGTATACTCTCAGGGTTGAAGGAAGACAATAGTAAGAAACTCGGTGTTGCCGCCAAGAAACTCGTAGGTGAAATCTATGGGCTGTCGCTCAAAATCTCTTTCCTGAATAAAGATTACTGTGATACTGACACCCCGGAAGACTTCGAGATGAACAAAGCGAAGCTCAATGTATTCGCCCGCACTCGTAGCGCCTGCAGAAAGAATATTACGAAGATGAGCCTCGATGAGCTAAAATCTTTTAAGAAGCAGCTCGAAGCCATCTTACATAAAGAGAACAAATAACTTAAAAATAATAATTAGTTATGAAAACAAAGAGAGAAATAGACCACGCAGTGGCTCTTTTGAAAAAGAAAGGCGATCCGGGTAGTTTGGTACAGGCTGAGGTGTTAACCGGTCGGCACGATGAGAAATGGGTATTCAACCGTTACGTCAATGTACCGGAGTCTGAAAAAGACGAAGCGATGTTCTTTGCTGCCAGAGATGCAGCACAATATCTGGCGGGTAAGATCGGACTTGACGCACTAATACCCGGAGCGGTAGAGCCCGATGTGAAATCGAATCCCAAACGCATTCTCCCGGAAGATGAAGAACAGATCGTTGTATCACGACGTACGTTGACTAATTTACTGCAACGCATCAACCGGTTAGAGCGATTGGTAGGCGTTCGTAAGGTTGCCATGAAACTAAAACATAAACCATTAACAGAGAGCGTGCCTGCCGATCTGATTAGTCAGGCCGATGCACTTAGAAAGCTTGGTTGCGGTAAGAGCACTATTAAGCGCTGGGCATCGAAGGGGCTTATTAAGGGATATGTTCAGAATGATCGTGTATCCTACAGTCTTTCAGAGCTGTATGCCAGCGAAGTGGTCAAGGAGTATTTGGAAACCAAAGAGTTTACGGATAATATAAAGTAGTATGGCAATAAGCAATAACAATTTATCCTTGCGAAAGCAAGAGACAAAGCGTATTAGCGAACGTATGTCAGAGACAGCCAAGCGAATTGATACGATTACCGACCGCCTGTACAACGGTTCCGGCCATATCCCCGCTTCCGAGTACGACGATCTGCTCGCTGAATACCATACCGCTCTTCGTCGCTATGAGTTGGACGAGATTTATCTGGAGCAACTCAACTCGAAAGCAAAGCTCACTGATGAAGAGCGTGAGCGAACCAATAAAAAGTATTACAAAGGAAATTATAAGTATTAAAAACAAAATAGTAATGAGCAAAGAATCAATAGCAATGTATTTCGGTACAACAGGAGTCCCCGGACATCACATCACGATGCTAAGCGGTAGTATGTCAGTAAAAGACCAGTGCCGAATAGGTGGTGAAATAGATTCAGACGATGCCTTGTACTCTGCCATGAAAAAATGCAAGGGTATTGGGTATGTCTACTATCGTGGAGTTACAATGCTGTGTATTCCTTACAGCGCGCATGATTCCCGCGGTGGGAGTAAGTCAATATTCATCATGGAAGGGAAAATTGCAAAGGATGAAATAATAAAGGAGCTGCAAAAATACTCGTGGGTTTACAGCTTATTCACTAGGCTACAAATAGATCATCATCTTGGTGATGTGGAAGAATTTGAATTAACGTAAAACGTATTGAAATATGAGTGAAAGAACAGTTCGAATCACAGATAAGTACGATGTAAACTGTGGCAAAGAGTTTCCGGGATGGCTAGCATACCATGACCTTTATCACAGGGGTGGCACAAATCAACCTATTGAAGACCTCTATCTTGTAACCATTGACGGGAATGAGAGAAGATATGTAAGTTCTCAAATTGATGTAGAACACTATCGGGAGCAAATACTAAAAGAGGAAATAAAAAACCTCGGTGCCAAAGTAGGCGATAAGGTAAGGGTTCTTAAAGAAACCAGTGGTAGTTATGGGAAGCAGTATTATGATCGTAAAAGCAAAAATGGCTTTCATACTATTACAAAAATAGAATGCTATGGGCATGTGACATTTGACAACGGAGAGGCTGAAATGTTCAGACCGACAGTTGAAGTAATTAACGAATAACCAATTAGAAAGGAGCTAATATGACAGACAGAGAATTGGAATTCATGCAGGACTTGGAAATTCTACTTAAAAAACATCGTGTTGAAATTTGTGCGACAGAAATAAACTGTTCAGTCGACGGCAGTTTATCTATCAATATATTCGGTGACAGTATAGATATTAATCTCTACGGAACATTATCTTATAAAGATATTAACAATATAATTAACGATAATAACTAAATGAAATAATATGGAACTAACAGTATATACTTTTGACCATTTTAAAAGTGGCCAGGAAATTCAAGAGTATTTGGGATATAAGCCACTTGCATCTGTAAATATAGGACTTAATCATGTGTTAAATGGGGACGATTGGTCAACAGCTAAATCACAACATCACTCATCTGAATGGAATAGTTATGCTATGTATTATTTGCAGGCTGAACAATGGGTAAGTGAAGGAAAACTTTACTTTAAGCGGGACGGGCATATTTTAAAAGTCATACCTGATGGAAATACTTATTGTTGCGTTGGGGAGGGTTTCGTTAATCTACAAGAAAGTGATAATTACGCCTTTGGAGACACATTTGAGGAAGCCATAGAGAATTTCAAGAAGAAAATAATAGCCTGAAAAGGCTCAATACAGTAAAGAAATGAGCTTTGGGCGGCTTTGTAAAACCCATAAATACAATATATGGAAACTGATATTCAAGAAAACAAAAGGAAGTTGGAAGAACTGAAAGAGGCGGCAAAGCCATTGATAAAGTTTCTTTGCGAAAACTATCATCCTCATGTAACTGCACTTGTCACCCCTACAAGTGTAGAGGTAATGGAAGGCCTTCAAGCAGTTCCAAATATAACCGAATTTATAGTTGATTAAAATTCTGCCATGCGGTAGGAAATTCAACTGTCGCATGGCTCAAATAAACAAAAATGAATGATAAGGACCTTTATTTTCAATATTTGGTAGCTATATTGAATCAAAATACAATGCTGAAAGAGCAAATAGATAAAATGGAGAGAAGACTAAGCAATACTATCTTATATTGCTCTATCTGTTTATCTATTCTGATTACCTTTTCTTTATACTGCATAAAAGCCCTATAGTTCCTCCTACGATATAAAGAAAAAATTAAAAAGAAACTATTGCTTTGCAATAGAAGTCAAGAATTCAAAAAAATAAGTATGAACCATTTTAAAAATCAAAATTGTATGGATGTAAGTAATTTAACTAAAGCTCAACGTCTTGAGCTAAAAGCACAACTCGAAGCAGAAGAACGTGCCGAAGAGGCGAACCTGCAACGTGAGAGACAATCGTATAACGCTATGCGTGATGAGTTTGTAACACGTACTTTTCAATCTCTCAAACAGCTAAGTGGTTGTATGCAAGAGCAGAAACAAACCATCTTTGAAGAAAGTGAAGAACTCGACACAATGCAACAGCGCCTTTTCAAGGTGAAACTTGACCGTAAAAGCCGTACATTGACACATAGCGATGGACACATCTCCATCAAAGTGGGTAATCGGCTGAACGACGGATGGGATGACAGTGTCGAAATTGGTATTGAAAAAGTACGTGAGTATCTGGCCACCTTGGCTACTGACGAAAAATCCGCCCGCCTGGTCAATGCTATTACCAGCTTGCTGGCCAAGGATCAGAAGGGAACATTGAAAGCCAACAAGGTATTGGAACTGGAAAAGATGGCCAATGAATCGAAAGACGACACGTTCCTTGAGGGACTTCGCATTATCAAAGAAGCCTATCGGCCGGTGCCTACTTGCCAGTTTGTCGAAGTGAAATACAAAGATGAGAACGATGTGGAGCGTTCACTACCATTATCCATGAGTGCGATGGATATATGAAGCAGCTCATTTACAAAAGTAATCTCAAGCCGGACAAAATGCCGGCTTGGCTTACCTGCCTACTGAATATAACTCTGGACGATATAAATAATAATCATGTATTTGGTGACTCCATCGAAGACTACGAGTGGATACAGTGGATTCTTAATACAGACCTCAAGGAGCTGCAAGTAAAAAGCGATGTTACAACGGAGCTGACAACGGATGAAGGTAAAACAGCCCTGTTCATTAAACGCTCTGGACGAATACTGGTATCAATCTATATAAAAGAAAGCAATGGATAAACAAACCATCATTAACAAGATTCAGAAGCTGATCCGCTTACGCGATGGAGCTCGGGCGGTAGGTTCCGAAGGTGAAGCCAATGCAGCGGCTGCGGCCATTCAACGGCTTATCACCGAATATAACATGAGCTTGTCCGAAATCGAAGGCACACCGGAAGCCGAGGAAGAAAGCTGTATTGGTCGGTCAAACAACTATCATACCGCAGATAACTACCGTAGCGGTTGGAAGCGTCATCTGCTTTACGCCATCTGTGAATATTATTATTGCAAAGCGTATATGCTGAGTGGAACACCCCGATGTGTGGTATATGGCACAGAGATGAATCGCATGGCAGTAGAGTATGCCTTTAACTTTCTTGAAGCTGCATTCACTCACCTGTCGGTTATTCGCTTTAAGGAGGCACACGGAACTTGTCGCATTCCTACCCGCCACCGTGATGTATGGTTAGCCTCTTATCTACTTGGTTGTTCATCCGGTATCCGTGAGAAGCTAATGAGTGAGAAAACCGAGCAGGTAACAGGGCTGATGATAAGCCACGGGGCAATGATTGACAAGTATATGGCACAGGAGCAGGGAAGC
>NZ_HG726027.1 GCF_000499785.1 Bacteroides neonati
CGTTGAAGACGACAACGTTGATAGGAGGCAGGTGTAAAGATGGTAACATCAAAGCCGAGCCTTACTAATTGCCCGTACACTTTCTTCTTATAGGTGTATGGTTGGTATATCCCTTTAGCTTTGCTAGAATGATTCTTTTTTGGTTTTTGTCATGTCAACCTTATTTAGGTGGCTATAGCATCAGGGTTCCACCTCTTCCCATTCCGAACAGAGAAGTTAAGCCTGATCACGCCGATGGTACTGCGTAACAGTGGGAGAGTAGGTAGCCGCCATTTTTAGAAACGTCCCGTTAGTCGATCAGACTGACGGGACGTTTTGCGTTATAGCCATAGCTCACCACAGCGGAATACATGGAGAAATATAGAAGGTACGAAGGAACGCTAAGATAATTTCTCTTCTTCCTTTCTTTTCTCTTCCTTCGCGCTCTCTGTATCCTCTATGAACAAATGGAGTGAAAAAAGGTGTGACTAGTAATGTGTCTATAAGAAAATTGCCTGATTATGTTATAAAATGACGTGATAACAGGCAAAAAGATTACGTTTTATTTTGTATAATCAAAAAAAGCCTTACCTTTGCAACATTGAAACAAAGAAGCAACAAAAGATGAATCAATCATTTATACATATTCTACTCTCTGGTATTATTATTCTGCTGGCAAATGTCGGGGGAAGTGAGTGCTGTGCGTAGATGTGTATGATGTTTAAAATATACGAAAGCCTTTCTCACTTCCCAGTGCGAAAGGCTTTTTTTTATTGACTGTAAATTACGATAATCATATAAAAGAAGAACATGGACAATCGATTATTTATTTTTGATACTACCCTTCGGGATGGCGAACAAGTGCCAGGATGTCAGTTGAATACGGTGGAGAAGATTCAGGTTGCCAAGGCATTGGAAGCATTGGGAGTTGATGTGATTGAGGCAGGGTTTCCTATCTCGAGCCCCGGAGACTTTCATTCGGTAATTGAAATCTCGAAAGCGGTGACATGGCCGACAATTTGCGCGTTGACACGTGCCGTACAGAAAGATATTGATGTAGCTGTAGAGTCGCTCAAGTTTGCCAAGCATAAACGTATTCATACCGGTATTGGTACTTCCGATTCGCACATTAAGTACAAGTTTAATTCCAATCGGGAGGAAATTATTGAACGTGCGGTGGCTGCCGTACAATATGCTCGTCGTTTCGTCGACGAAGTAGAGTTTTACGCCGAAGATGCAGGTCGCACCGATAATGCTTATCTGGCACGTGTGGTTGAAGCGGTTATCAAGGCGGGAGCAACGGTTGTGAACATTCCCGATACTACGGGATATTGCTTGCCGAGCGAATATGGGGCGAAGATTAAATATCTGATTGAGCATGTGAATGGGATAGAGAATGCGATACTGTCGACTCACTGCCACAATGACTTGGGAATGGCCACTGCCAATACGATCAGCGGTGTGTTGAACGGTGCCCGTCAGGTAGAAGTAACTATTAATGGTATTGGTGAGAGAGCTGGAAATACAGCACTCGAAGAGATCGCTATGATCATGAAGAGTCATCACGAAATAGATATCCATACGAATATAAACACACAAAAGATTTATCCGACCAGTCGCCTAGTTTCGAGTTTAATGAATATGCCCGTACAGCCCAATAAGGCGATTGTAGGCCGGAATGCGTTTGCTCATTCTTCGGGTATCCATCAAGACGGTGTACTGAAAAATATGGAGACTTACGAGATCATCAATCCGCACGATGTGGGTATTGACGATAACTCTATCGTGCTGACTGCACGTAGTGGACGTGCCGCTTTGAAGCACCGGTTCTCTATATTGGGAGTAGAGTTGTCGCAAGATAAATTGGATTCTGTATATGAAGAGTTTTTGAAATTGGCCGACCGCAAGAAAGACATTCACGATGATGATATTCTAGTATTGGCAGGAGCAGAACGAAGCCAGAATCGGCGTATCAAGTTAGACTTTTTACAGGTAACGAGTGGTGTGGGTGTACGTTCGGTAGCCAGTTTGGGGCTCAGTATTGCGGGTGAGAAGTTCGAGGCTGCTGCCAGCGGAAACGGTCCGGTAGACGCAGCCATCAAAGCACTGAAACGAATCATAGACCGCCACATGACACTGAAGGAGTTTACTATTCAAGCCATCAGCAAAGGAAGCGATGATGTAGGTAAGGTGCATATGCAGGTAGAATACGACAACCAGATATACTATGGCTTTGGTGCCAATACCGATATTATAGCGGCTTCAGTCGAGGCGTATATTGACTGTATCAACAAATTTGTGAAATAAGTTCAAGTATAAATTGCTAAATCATAAAAAAGAAAATGAATACATTATTTGATAAAATATGGGATGCACATGTGGTTACGACGGTCGAAGACGGGCCTACACAGTTGTATATCGATCGTTTATACTGTCATGAAGTAACCAGTCCGCAGGCATTTGCCGGATTGCGTGCTCGTGGCATCGGATGCCTGCGTCCCGAAAAGATTATTTGTATGCCCGATCACAATACTCCCACTCACGATCAGGATAAACCGATTGAGGATGAGGTATCGAAAACGCAGGTAGATACACTGACGAAAAATGCCGCCGATTTCGGATTGACCCATTATGGAATGATGCATCCGAAAAACGGTATCATCCACGTTGTTGGACCTGAGCGTGGCCTCACCCTGCCCGGCATGACCATTGTTTGTGGTGATTCGCATACGTCGACCCACGGAGCGATGGGGGCAGTGGCTTTTGGCATCGGAACCAGTGAGGTAGAGATGGTACTGGCATCGCAATGTATCTTGCAGTCGAAACCCCAAACCATGCGTATCACCATCGATGGGAAGTTGGACAAAGGAGTTACCGCCAAGGATGTGGCTCTTTATATTATTGCTAAGATGACAACCAGTGGTGCGACGGGCTATTTTGTAGAATACGCCGGCGAAGCCATTCGCAGTTTGTCGATGGAGGGTCGCCTGACCCTGTGTAACCTCTCGATTGAGATGGGGGCGCGCGGTGGTATGATTGCTCCCGATGAGACGACCTTCGCTTACATTCGTGGTAGAGAAAATGCACCGGCGGGTGATGATTGGGACACTGCTTTGGCGTATTGGAAAACACTTAAGAGCGACGAGGATGCCGTATTCGATTGTGAAGTAACGTTCTGTGCCGAAGAGATTGAGCCGATGATTACCTATGGCACGAATCCGGGCATGGGTATGGGCATCACACAGCACATACCCACTACCGAGCAGATGAGTGAGGCCGGAAAAACGTCTTTTATCAAGTCGCTCGAATATATGGGCTTTGCCCCCGGCGAATCGTTGTTGGGTAAGAAAATCGATTATGTATTTATCGGCTCATGCACCAATGGGCGTATAGAAGATTTCCGCGATTTTGCTTCGATTGTGAAGGGCAAACAGAAGGCCGATCACGTAGTGGCCTGGATTGTGCCCGGCTCGTGGGAGGTAGACAGGCAGTTGCGCGAAGAGGGATTGGATGCACTCTTTATCGAAGCAGGTTTTGAGATTCGACAACCGGGATGTTCGGCCTGCCTGGCGATGAACGATGATAAAATTCCTGCTGGCAAATATGCCGTATCGACCAGTAACCGTAACTTTGAAGGCCGTCAAGGCCCCGGAGCGCGTACGCTGCTAGCCAGCCCGCTGGTAGCTGCTGCTGCTGCCGTAACAGGAGTGATAACCGATCCAAGAACATTTCTTTAATATGACCCAACCGATGAAAACAAAATTCAATATACTTACCAGTACGTGTGTACCCCTTCCGTTAGAAAATGTAGATACCGATCAGATTATTCCCGCCCGCTTTCTGAAAGCAACCACCAAAGAGGGGTTTGGCGAGAACCTGTTTCGCGACTGGCGTTACGATAAGCAAGGCCATAAAATCGAATCGTTTGTACTGAACGACCCAACCTATGGCGGACAAATACTGGTTGCAGGCAAAAACTTCGGTTCAGGTTCGAGCCGTGAGCATGCGGCATGGGCTATTGCCGACTATGGGTTTAGAGTGGTTGTATCGAGCTTCTTTGCAGATATTCACAAAAATAACGAGCTGAATAACTTCGTGTTGCCTGTGGTGGTTACCGAGGGGTTTCTGGCAGAACTATTCGAGTCGATAGCACAGAACCCAAAGATGGAGGTCGAGGTAAATCTACCCGCACAGACCATCACCAATAAGGCGACCGGCAAGAGCGAATCGTTCGAAATCAACTCGTATAAGAAGCTCTGTCTGGAAAACGGGCTCGACGACATCGACTTTCTATTATCTAACAAAGATAAAATCACAGCATGGGAAAATGCGTCAAAATAGAGATCATGGACACCACGCTTCGCGATGGTGAACAGACCAGCGGGGTTTCTTTCGTTCCTCATGAGAAACTCATGATAGCGAGGCTACTGCTCGAAGAACTGAATGTCGACCGGGTAGAGGTGGCTTCGGCACGTGTATCGGAGGGTGAGTTCGATGCCGTAAAGATGATCTGCGACTGGGCAGCGCGCCGCAACCTACTGCAAAAGGTAGAGGTACTGGGATTTGTCGATGGGCACTTATCGCTCGACTGGATTCACGACACCGGATGCCGGGTCATCAACTTGCTTTGCAAAGGCTCGTTGAAACATTGCACTTACCAGTTAAAGAAGACGGTCGACGAGCACCTATCCGATATACTCGATGTAGTGAGTTATGCGAACGAACTAGATATCGAAGTCAACGTCTATCTGGAAGATTGGAGTAACGGCATGAAGGACTCGCCCGAGTATGTGTTTCAGTTGGTCGATGCCTTGCGGCAAACATCGATCAAACGATTTATGCTGCCCGATACCTTGGGCATATTGAATCCCTTGCAAGTAATTGAGTTCATGCGTAAGATGAGAAAACGCTACCCCGACGCACACTTTGATTTTCATGCGCATAACGATTACGATCTGGCGGTGAGCAACGTGTTGGCAGCCGTTCTAAGCGGTGCACAAGGGTTGCATACCACCATCAACGGACTAGGCGAGCGAGCTGGAAATGCACCACTGGCCAGCGTTCAGGCTATATTGAAAGATCATTTCAATGCCATCACCAATGTGGTAGAGAGCCGCCTGAACGATGTGAGCCGGGTGGTGGAGTCTTATTCGGGTATTACCATCCCTGCCAATCAGCCGTTGGTCGGCGAAAATGTGTTTACACAAGTCGCCGGTGTACATGCTGATGGCGATAATAAAAGTAATCTTTACTGTAACGATTTGCTTCCGGAGCGTTTCGGGCGTGTGCGCGAATATGCTTTGGGCAAAACTTCGGGCAAAGCCAATATCCGGAAAAATCTCGAATCATTGGGACTACAGCTCGACGAAGAGTCGATGCGTAAAGTAACTGAACGGATTATCGAACTGGGCGATAAGAAAGAATTGGTGACACAGGAAGACCTGCCCTACATTATATCCGATGTCTTGAAGCACGACGGTGTTAATAATAAGGTGAAGTTGAAAAGCTACTTCGTAACGCTTGCCAATGGACTCAAACCGATGGCAACGCTCAGTATTGAAATTGATGGGAAGCTCTATGAGGAGAGTTCTTCGGGAGATGGACAGTATGATGCTTTTGTACGTGCCCTCCGCAAAATTTACAAGATCACGCTGGGGCGCAAATTCCCGATGTTGCTCAATTATGCCGTTTCCATTCCTCCCGGTGGCCGTACGGATGCTTTCGTGCAAACGGTGATTACCTGGAGTTTCAATGATAAAGTGTTCCGTACCCGCGGACTGGATGCCGACCAGACAGAAGCGGCTATCAAAGCGACCATTAAAATGTTGAATATAATAGAAGAATAAGAAAATGAAATTGAATATTGCTGTCCTTCCGGGCGATGGAATCGGTCCCGAAATAATACGCGTAGCACTGGATGCTACCCAAGCTGTCTGCGATAAATTTGGCCACGAGTTGCACTACGAATATGGTATCTGTGGTGCCGATGCTATTGATAAAGTGGGCAACCCTTATCCCGAAGAAACGCATGAACTCTGTATGCGCAGTGATGCCGTTCTTTTTGGTGCCGTGGGCCATCCCCGATTTGACAATGATCCGTCGGCTAAGGTGCGTCCGGAACAAGGATTATTGGCCATGCGTAAGCGGTTGGGGCTCTATGCTAATATCCGTCCGGTTACTACGTTCGAGAGTTTGATTCATAAATCTCCCTTGCGTGCCGATTTGGTTCGTGGTGCCGATTTTATGTGTATTCGCGAGCTGACCGGTGGCATGTATTTCGGGCGTCCGCAAGGACGCAGCGAAGATGGCAACACCGCCTATGATACCTGTGTGTACACTCGCGAAGAGATTACCCGTATCGTTACCCTGGCCTATGAGTATGCCATGAAGCGCCGGAAGAAATTGACCATTGTCGATAAGGCGAACGTATTGGCCACTTCTCGTTTGTGGCGTGAGGTTTCCAAGGAGATTGCTCCGCTCTATCCCGAGGTCGAAACCGAGTTTATGTTTGTCGATAATGCCGCCATGCGTATGATTCAATGGCCTACAGCTTTTGATGTGATGGTGACTGAAAATATGTTCGGTGATATTCTGACAGACGAGGGCTCGGTGATTACAGGATCGATGGGGCTACTGCCATCGGCTTCTATCGGTACACATACTTCGGTATTTGAACCGATTCACGGCTCGTGGCCGCAGGCCGCCGGACAGAACATAGCCAATCCGCTGGCTACCATTCTTTCGGCAGCGATGATGTTCGACTATGCTTTTGGTTTGAAGGAAGAGGCGGCTCTCATTCGTCGTGCGGTCGATGCATCCATGGATGCTTACGTACGCACACAGGATATTCAGGCAGACAACCGGCCGGCTTATAGCACTTCCGAAGTAGGACAATGGATTCTCGATTATCTCTCTAAATAAGTTCTATCTTTTTTATACACAGAAGATTCTATAAGTATTAGGATTTTCTGTGTATATATATCTGCTATTCAATAACAGTTTTTATACATTCGGCGAACATTGTGTCTGTATTTTTTGTTAATTTTGTATCCTATAATAGTATACCAACAATAAATACACCTATTCAATGAATAAATCCGCAAACTACCAGTTGACAATTGTGGTACCGGTTTATAATGAAGAAGATAATATATATTCGCTTGAAACAAAGTTAGCCGAATATTTACCCTCTGCCCTTGTTCCCACTTGTGTTTTATTTGTGAACGATGGTTCGCGTGATGCCAGTGGCGATCGTATTCTCGAGGTGTGTGCCCGTAATCCTCATTTTTTTTATCTCAATCTGGCTCGTAACTCCGGTCTGAGTGCTGCTATGAAGGCCGGCATCGATTATGCCGACTCAATCTATGTGGGTTATATGGATGCCGATCTGCAAACTACTCCCGAAGATTTTAACCTGCTGCTCAAAGACATTACTCACTACGAATTGGTGATGGGCATCCGTGCCAACCGCAAGGATTCGCCCTTTAAAAAGCTACAGTCGAAGATAGCCAATGGCTTTCGGCGTGCCATGACACATGATGGGGTCGAGGATACCGGTTGCCCGCTGAAAGTGATGCACACAAGTTACGCCAAACGCATACCGTTCTTTACGGGTATGCACCGTTTTCTGCCTGCCTTGATTCTTTTGCAAGAAGGGCGGGTGAAGCAGACGCCCGTAAGGCATTTTCCACGTGTGGCAGGCGTATCGAAGTATCATCTGTGGAACCGATTGATTTCGCCTTTTCTCGATTGCTTCGCTTATCGGTGGATGAAGAAACGCTATATTAATTATCGTGTAGGTGATACGAACTTAACAGCTTAGCCCGTTGATGGAAAATACACTCGTCTTTGTTGTCGGATTTCTGGCACAGGCACTCTTCTCGGCACGTATCTTGTTTCAATGGATACTCTCCGAACGAGCCAAACAAGTGGTATCGCCTGCAATCTTTTGGGTGTTAAGCATCATGGGTTCATATCTGTTATGCTTGTATGGTTGGTTCCGGCATGATTTTTCCATTATTCTCGGACAGTTTATTTCGTACTATATTTATTTGTGGAACCTGAATGAGAAAGGTATCTGGAAACGGGTTCCGTTTTTGCTCAAAGCTCTGCTTATCGTTACACCGATACTTGCTGCCCTGTTTATGTTGCACGATGCGGGCGAGTTTATCCATAACTTTTTCCAGAACGAGAAGGTGCCGTTATGGTTGCTTGTCTTTGGTTCGATGGGACAAGTCATCTTTACACTGCGTTTTGTGTATCAGTGGGCTTATTCGTTCCACTACAAACAATCGTTGTTGCCCAGTGGTTTCTGGATAATCAGTCTGGTGGGCTCATCGGTGATTGTGATCTACGGTATCATTCGTCTCGATCCGGTGTTGGTACTTGGACAATCGGTGGGCTTCGTAGCCTATACGCGCAACCTGATTATCGGACGCCGCAATGACAATCAAAAGGAAATAAAATCATGAGAAACAACTACCTACTGTCTCTGTTTATACTGCTGGCCTTGTTGCCGGTATTGATTTTTCGGGATTATACGCCCTCGAACGAGCTGCGCTACCTGAGTATTGTCGATGAAGCGTTGCGTAGCGGACACTTCCTTACCTTTACCAATCAGGGGTTGCCTTATGCCGATAAACCACCCCTTTACTTCTGGTTGTTGATTTTTAGCCGTTGGCTATTGGGCGGTCACTATATGTGGTTTCTCGGATTGTTCTCGCTTGTACCCGCCTTGGTAGTGATGGGTGTGATGGATCGTTGGGTACGGGGAGAGGTATCGGCCGATAATCGTTTTACCGGTAGGCTGATGTTGATGACTTGCGGTTTGTTTCTGGGTTTGGCTATTATTCTGCGAATGGATATGCTGATGTGTATGTTTATCGTACTCTCCCTCTATACGTTTTATCGGATGCAGCGAGGCGAAGGAAACCATCGGCGGAATGCGATATTGTTTCCGGTCTACGTCTTTTTGGCTGTCTTTTCCAAAGGACCTGTCGGCATTTTGGTGCCTTTGTTGGTGAGTGTTGCCTTTCTGTTGGTTACCGGTCGTATTCGCACCCTCAGTCGTTATTGGGGGTGGACTACCTGGGTGGTGCTTCTGGTGGGTTGTGCATTGTGGTTTGCCGGTGTCTACCTCGAAGGTGGCCCCGAATACCTGAATAATCTGCTTTTTCATCAAACGGTAGATAGAGCTGTCAACTCGTTTCATCACGACGAGCCTTTCTATTATTATTTTATATCCGTCTGGTATTCGCTGGCACCTTGGTCGCTGTTGCTTATCGGCATCATCGTAGTAAGTATCCGTCGCGGATGGATACGCACCGAGTTGGAACGATTCTTCCTGACCACCTTGGTCGTGATTGTGCTGATGCTCTCTTGCATCAGTTCGAAAATAGCTGTTTACCTGACACCTGCCTTTCCGTTCTTTGTGTACTTAGCGGTGTTGCTGTTGGCACGTTTCCGGTGGAACCGTTGGTTGGCATTGGCACTCGCGGTTCCTGCCGCGGTGTTTGTGGCAAGTACTCCGGTGCTTGTCTGGTTGGGAGGGCAACCCGCTACGCAGTTTTTGGCTCAGCCCTCCTTTTATGTGGCAGCAGGGGTATTGACTCTAACCGGATTGCTTGCGCTATTCTACCTCTACCGTCGGAAAAACTTCCATCGGTCTATCCATACCATCGCCATTGGCTTGTTTATAGCTGTCTTTGCCGGAGGCTGGGGGCTTCCTGCGCTCAACAGCCGGATGGGATTTGCCGATCTGTGCCACAAAGCCATGCAGGTGGCTCAGGAGAAACAACTTTCGGGCTATATCACCTATGGCATAAGCCGCCCCGAAAGCATGGATGTTTTCTTGCATCAAGACGTGAAACCGGTTACCATCTTGGGGCTGCTTACCAACGACTATGCGGGTAACGTGCTGCTGTTATCGACCAGGGCAGTGAAGAGAAGTAGCACCGTGCGTGCGCTCATTGAGGGAAAAGAGAAATATAACGTGGGCGACTACATGGTAGTGGCCTTATAACAAATAAAAGAACGTACTTATGAAAGTATTGGTAACAGGAGCTGCCGGATTTATCGGTTCTTATGTCGCGAAAGCATTGCTGCTGCGTGGACATGAGGTTGTGGGACTGGATACAATAAACGCCTATTACGACGTACGATTAAAATATGCCCGTCTGGCGGAGGCGGGTATTGAGCGAGAAAGCATTGCAGAGAATGTATTTGTAACGAGCAAACTCTATGCCGCTTACCGATTCATCAAACTCGACTTAACGGCACGTGCATCGCTCACCCGACTGTTCGACACCGAAGGATTCGATGTGGTGATTAATCTGGCTGCTCAGGCAGGCGTTCGCCATTCGATCGAAGATCCGTATGCCTACATCGAGTCGAACGTGATCGGTTTTCTCAACTTATTGGAGAACTGTCGCCATCATCCGGTCAAGCACTTGGTGTATGCCAGTTCGAGTAGTATTTACGGAACCAACACCAAGGTTCCTTATGCCGAAGACGATCAGGTAGATACGCCCGTGAGTTTGTATGCAGCCACCAAAAAGAGCGATGAGCTCATGGCGCATGCTTATAGTACGCTGTACGGTATTCATACGACGGGCTTACGCTTCTTCACTGTATATGGTCCTTGGGGACGCCCCGATATGGCACCATACCTATTCATGAAGGCGGTGCTCAATGAAGAGCCGATTAAGGTATTCAACCACGGACAGATGCGACGAGACTTTACTTATATCGACGATATTGTAGAAGGGGTTATGCAAGTAGCCGAGCACCCAACAGTCGAGGGCAGACCTTATCGCATTTATAACATCGGCAACTCGGCTCCGGTCGAACTGATGCATTTCATTTCGGTTATTGAGCAGGTAACAGGACGAAAGGCGGTGAAGGAGATGCTCGAGATGCAACCCGGCGATGTGGTGTGTACCGTTGCTGATACCACCCGTCTGCAAAATGACTTTGGTTACAAGCCCGAAACAACTGTCGAAGAGGGCATCAGGCGTTTCTATGATTGGATGATGGAATATAAGGAAATATTAGTATAGCCAGATCAAACGAACAAAAGGGTCGGATCATCCGTAGCAGATGATCCGACCCTTTTATGTGGATCGTCCGACCCTTTTTTACTTATTCTCCTCTTCTACTACCGTAGCGGTGGTAGGAGCAGTGGTCTCTTCCGTTCCTTTCAGATACGAAGGCAGGTTCAGGCCGGCCATGTTAAAGAGATCGTTCAACGGAGGAACCGATTTCATCATACCCGATATGAAGTTGGCCGTCGAGGTATTTCCCTCTTGTCCGGTGTTTCCATCCCATACGGTTACCTTGTCTATCTTGATGTTCTTCACGGCTTCTACCTGTGTGCGTACCAATTCGGGTAGCTTTTCGGTGATGAGCAGCATGACTGCCTTGTCGGGGTTGCCACCCGCAGCCTGCACAATGCGATCGTAACCTTGCGCTTGCTTGGTGAGCAGCTCGTAGATACCCCGTGCTTCGGCATCCATCTTGGCGAAGATGGCATCTGCCTCTCCCTTGGCCAATCGGCGTAAGCGTTCGGCTTCGGCTTCGGCATCGATAATCATTTTCTCTTTCTCGATTTGTGCCGGTACTACAACGTTGGCGGTCTGCGTCGCTTTTTCCTTCTCGGCACGCACCAACTCGGCGGTACGTTCCGATTCGTACGCCTCCTCTAAGGCTTTGGCCGTTTGCACCTTTTCGGCGGCAATGGCACGACGTGAGGCTTCGGCCTCGCGTTCGCGACGGATAGCATCGGAGTTGGCAATGGCAATCTTGGCTGTATTTTCACCTTCAACGGCAGTTGCATTGGCTTCGGAGGTGCGGATACGTGTATCACGCACGGTTTCGGCAATACGGATGTCTTTGTCTCTGTCGGCCTCTGCCTTACCAATCTCACCGAAACGGTTTTGTTCGGCTACGCTCTTCTTGGCGTCGTTGATGGCTTTGGCAGCTGCCTCTTTACCCAATGCTTCGATGTAGCCCGATTCGTCGCGCAGGTCGGTTACGTTGACGTTGATCAACTTCAAACCGATTTTGCGGAGTTCCGCCTCTACGTTGGCACTTACATTGGCTAAGAATTTATCGCGGTCGGAGTTTATTTCTTCAATGTCCATGGTGGCGATCACCAGACGAAGCTGTCCAAACAGGATATCGGTAGCCAGGTTCTGAATGCTTTCTGTACGTTGTCCCAGTAAGCGCTCGGCGGCATTGGTCATGCTTTCGGGCTCGGTAGAGATACCTACGGTAAAGCGGCAAGGCACATCGACACGTATGTTCTGCTTGCTCAGTGCGTTGGTCAGGTTACACTCGATAGAGATCGGGGTGAGATCGAGAAATGCATAGCTTTGAAAGACGGGCCAGATAAAATCGGCTCCACCGTGAATACAGCGGGCAGAACTGGTGCCACCTTCTTTGTTTTTGCCGGTACGACCGTAAACGACCAAAATTTTGTCGGATGGGCATCGCTTGTAGCGCGAAAGAATGGCTGCAAAGGAGATAAACAGCACAGCTACAATACCCACGATAAGATACAAACTGGGTACAATCATAATGTGTTAGTTGATTAATGAATAAAATGGTATTGATTGAATTCTTTTTCTGTTAGGCTCTTTCTACCAGAACGGTGTGCGAGTTGATGGTGCGTATCACCCGGATGGGAGTTCCATTGCCCAATTGCTCGCCCGGAGTCATGGCATCGTATTCGCGCACAGCTCCCTGTACGCGTATCTGTACTTTGCCCTCTCCATTTTGTGCAGCGGGAATGGTGAGGTACACCTCGCCTGTGCAGTTCACTGCCGAGTCGGCTTCTATATTGCCCGATTGCTTCATACCGCTTAACCATTTGAACAGAGACATCACCGCGCCTACCAATAACACACCTACCACCAGGGAAGGAAGTATCAGCAGAAACGTATTGTCTATATACGGGCGCAAGGTGATTGCCGTCCAGCCGAATCCGAGAAAAAAGTTGATAAAGTTACGGAAAGTATAGAGTTGAAACGGTTCGCCCGAATCCGAAGCATTGCTGTCGACGTCGAGATCCATGCCCGTGTCGGAATCCATACCGATAAATGTCATTACACTTTGTATGATAAACACTAAGCTGGCAAAGATTGTAATGCACCAGAGTGTTTTCATGAATACGTCTAAAGAGAGCCACCATTCTTGCATAACGTCTGTTTTAAATGAGTAATTAGAATATAGAATACACAAAAATAAGAAATTATTTTGATATTCAATCTTTTATCTTCTCAAATTACAGAAATAGATACATTCTTCTTACTATCCGTAAATAAGGGCATAGACCGATATGCCCAGTATGGTGAGCAATCCGGTATAGATGATGACCGAGGCTTGTTTGTCGCTCACCCGTTTGATACCGGTTAGCTGGCGCAGAAGGAAATACATCAGCGTAGCACCCACAGCACCTATGATGGCACCTGCCAACAGATCGGTCGGATAATGTACACCCAGATAGATGCGCGAGTAGGAGTTCACTACTGCCCATAGCATAATGAAGAGAGTAAGCCGACGATTGCGGAACAGATACATCAGCATAAACGCCAGCCCGAACGAATTGGAGGCGTGGCATGAAGGGAAACTAAACGAACCGCTTCGCTTACCGTTGACCAGATGCACCAGCTCCGAAATCGGATTGTCGGGACTGCAAGGGCGCAGACGTGCCACAACAGGGCGAATTACAGTCGCACACATTTGGTCGGCAAACGTAATTGTCAGCGCAATGGCGATCAGGCAACAGAGCGTCTCCTTCCAATTGGCATTTTTAAGCAGTACATACAATACACTGGCGTACATCGGCACCCAGATGATTTTGCCCGAGAAGGTACTCATGAAGTAATCGCCGAAATCGGTGTAGAGTCCGTTCAGGTAAAGAAACACGCTTTGATCGGTTTCCATCAGGCTTTGAAAGAGTTCGCTGGTCATATCGTTCGTCTTTAAGGGTGAGTATTCGTTTATCCGTGTATGTTATCGTTTGGCTATATCGTCGTAGAGCTTTTGCAGGTAGGCTTTGCCCAGTGGCAGATTTCTACCCGGTTGGCTGCCTCGGTCGAGCACTACACTGTTCGATTCGCAGTTGAACACCACTTCATTATCGGGTGTTACCATGCCGAAAAAGTTGGGATGGGTGAAGTATCCGAAGTGTGGCGAAGCCGGGTTCAAGAGGTTTTTGCTGAACGTGAACGCCTCGTGCGGTAAGCCCAACTGATAGAGCAGGGTAGCGGCTATATCGACCTGCGACCCGTAGGTATCAATCCGTAGCGGCTGCTTCACTGCACCGCCAATGAGCAGCAAGGGAATCTTGTATCGTTCCGGGCTGTCGGTATCGATGTTCTCGGGATAAGCCCCCATGTGATCGGGAACGAGTACCACCACCGTGTTCTTCCACTCGGGGAGCTGTTTGTATCGCTCTATAAAGTCGCCCAGACAGCTGTCGGCATAGGCAAAGGAGTTGGCAGCCGGATTCTTCAACCGCTCGTAGGGCACCTCGAACGGTTCGTGACTGCTCGAGGTTTGTATCACCTTGAAGTAAGGTTCGGGGGTGGGCGTCTCTTTCAGGTCTCTCAGCACACGGTCGAATAAGACATGATCGTGTGCCCCCCATTTGCTCAAACGCTCGGAGAGTGGAAAGTCTTTATCCGATACAATGTTCTCAAAGCCCGTCGAGATGAGATACGAACGCATATTGGTAAAGTCGGCATCACCTCCGTAGTAATACTGTAATCCGTAGCCTGCCTTCTTGAGACTGGCGGGAATCGAGGGAAGACTCTGTGTCTTGCGCGGATACTTCATCAGGCTCGTGGTGGGCTGTGCCGGATAGCCGCCCAGAATCGATACCAGGCCACGGTCGGTGCGAAAGCTGTTGGCAAAGAGGTGTGTAAAGAGCACTCCTTCGTTCGAGAGCCGGTCCAGATGAACGGCCAGATTGGGCTTGCCACCCAGACTTGTCATCAGGTGCGATGAGAAACCTTCGAGAACGATGAATACTACGTTGGGACGTGCGGTTTGGAAGAGTTGCGGTATAGAATCCGTTGCCGGCTTATCGGTGATCTGCGCAAAAAGCTGTTCGGCTTCTGCAGCTGGGAAGAACCGGTACTGATTGGCAAAATCCGTCTCGCGCGAGAACGATTCGAGCAGGCTGAAGCAAGGGTTGATGGCTGCATGGTTCAAGCGTTGATTGCTGCTGAAGTAGGCTTTGCCCACATTCATGGTCGACGTGCCGAAGCTGCCCCGAATGGGGATGAACAGTAGTGCGGTAGCGAGCAGCAGCGCACCCGAAACACTTAGGCGTTTGAACGGAATCTTCAACTCCTGTTTCTGTTTTACCAGCACGAAGTAACATACCGTGTACAATAAAGCGGCATAAACCGCCACCGCTACCAACCCTGCCAGCAATACACCTGCACCCGCACTTGCCAAGGCATCTTTTGGGGATGAAGCCAAGTAAAAGAGGGGAGTGGTATCGAGGCGAAAGTTCCAGTAGCCGTACAGCCCGAGGTCGCCGATGAAAATGCAGGATAGCACAATGGATATGATGAGAAAGTAGACATTACGGATTTTTCGGAGCATGTTCGTCTTTGTCCACGCACTTGCTATCAGTAGTAGTCCCGGCAGGATGGTCAGGTATCCCGCCAGAGAGAGATCGAGTGGAAGTCCGTGCCAGATTACCGATAGCCATTCGCCCCACGAGGCCTTTTCGAAAAGACGGTGGTAATAAGCCATGAAAATAGGTTTCTGGAGGATAAAGATGCATACAAATAGGAAATAGGTCGTGATAAATTGTATAAGTCTTTTCTTCATATCGATACACTTAAAAAGATTGAACGTGTCGGCAAAGGTACAATACTTTTCTTTATCTTTGCGCATTCACCCGATAAAACAGAGGTAGTATATGGCAAAAATAGCTAAGAATTTAACCCAATTGATCGGTCACACACCGCTCATGGAGCTTGCAGGATACAGTCGCAGACATCACCTTGCGAAGAATATCGTTGCTAAACTGGAAGCATTTAACCCTGCCGGAAGCGTCAAGGACCGGGTAGCACTGGCGATGATCGAAGACGCCGAAGCAAGCGGAACGCTACAGCCCGGTGCTACGATTATCGAACCCACCAGCGGCAATACAGGCGTAGGACTGGCGATGGTGGCCACGATCAAAGGCTATCGGTTGATACTGACCATGCCCGAGACGATGAGCATCGAGCGAAGAAACCTCCTCAAAGCCTTGGGCGCACAGATTGTACTGACCGACGGACTGGCAGGTATGGCCGGCTCTATCGCCCGCGCGCAGGAGCTGAAGGCTTTGATTCACGGATCGGTGATCCTGCAACAGTTCGAAAACGCGGCCAATGCCCGCGTGCACGAAGAGACCACCGGCGAAGAGATATGGCACGATACCGACGGCACTGTCGATGTGTTTGTGGCCGGAGTAGGCACCGGCGGAACCATCTGCGGAGTGGCGCGTGCCTTGAAAAAACACCGTCCGCAGGTACACATCGTGGCGGTTGAGCCGGCTGCATCGCCCGTGTTGGAGGGTGGAGCGTGGACACCGCATCGCATTCAGGGCATCGGTGCAAACTTCGTTCCCGCGCTATACGATGCATCGGTGGTCGACGAAGTGATCGGGGTGCCCGACGAAGAGGCCATTCGCACCGGTCGCGAGTTGGCATCTACCGAAGGGCTGCTGGCCGGTATCTCCTCGGGAGCAGTGGTCTATGCAGCGCGCCTGTTGGCAGAGCGACCCGAGTTTAAGGGCAAAACCATCGTCGCCTTGCTACCCGATACGGGCGAACGCTATCTTTCGACCGAGCTCTATGCCTTCGATGCCTATCCAATCGATTAATCCCCTACACATACATCTTATGAAACTCTTCTATACTCTCTCTTTTCTCTGCCTGTCTGCTTCGGCTGCTTGGGCACAAACTCCGGTTGCTTCGACACCGGCCTATACCGAACTCTCCCAACGTGCCGTGGCCTGTATCGAGAGTGATAGCTTGAAACAAGCCGAAACCTATCTGCTCGAAGCCCTGAAGCTGGAGCCGAAGAATCCGCACAACGCCCTCCTGTTCTCAAACCTGGGGCTGGTGCAGCGCCGCATGGGTCGTTACAACGATGCCATCGACTCGTACTCCTTTGCCCTCAACATTGCCCCGCTGGCTGTGCCCATCTTGCTTGATCGCGGTGCTATTTATCTCGAAAAAGGAATGACCGATCAGGCCTATGTCGACTACTGCCAAGTGCTCGACAAAGACAAGGTGAATGCCGAAGCCCTGTTGATGCGCGCCTACATCTATACCTTGCGGCGCGACTATAAGGCTGCCCGCATGGATTACAACCGTCTGCTCGAACTCGATTCGCAAAGCTATAGCGGCAGGCTGGGGTTGGCGACTATCGAGCAGAAAGAAGGCAAGTTTCGCGAAGCACTCGATCTGCTCAATAGGCTGCTGAACGAGAAGCCCGATGATGCAACACTCTACGTGGCCCGCGCCGGTGTAGAGCAAGAGATGGGGCATGCCGATCTGGCGATGGTCGATCTCGAAGAGGCGCTTCGCTTACAACCCACTTCGGTCGAGGCATACCTGATGCGCGGCGAACTGTACCTCGCACAAAAGAAGAAAAGCCAAGCCCGTCAGGATTTCGAGAAGGCCATTTCGTTGGGGGTGCCCCCGGCCGATTTGCGCGAGCAGTTGCAGCAGTGCAAGTAATCTCCACCCCTCACCAGTTTGCTGTCGGTATGACTATATCAACACAAAGTACTCGTTTATTGTCCTTCCAATTGTTCGTTTGCAGATAGGAAACCGTGCAAGAGCTACTTGTGAACGGGTATGGTTGTGAAACGAACCGTGCATACAAAAAAATGGGAGAAAGCCGAGGCTCTCTCCCATTTTAGTCGTTTCATCTGAATCTAATGCAGAATGATACTTACAAATATACTACATTGATCATTGAAAGTCAATTGTTTGAAGCATGAAAGTAAGCTTCAAACACTTTTTTCTTCGTTACAGCGTATTAAGCTCCTTCATGGCGCGTTCTACGCGTTGTTTGGTTACGTCTGCCGGAGCAAAGGAGCCTTTGAAGGGAGCGAGCAATGCTTCGATTTTCTTCGTGCCGCGTGTATTGCCGTTGGCCTCGAATTCGGCTTTCAGCACCCGTACTTTCTCGTAGGCCTGGATGCCTTCGATCAGTTTCTCGAAGCGGATCGATGAGCGGTTGCCGGGGTATACGAGGTAGGTATCGCCTGCTGCCCAGGCACTGAAGCGTGAGTCTAGCAATGGTTCGAGCGGCCAGCTGTTGAAGGCCCAGCGCAGGTAACCGTCTACGTTGTCTTTGGCCACAAAGAGGCTGATATAGGCGGCTTCGGCGGGTTGCGAGAAGGTGAACATATTGGGCCACACCTCGGTGCAACAGGTGTAGTACGTGCTACGCTGTCCGGCTGCCTGACGACGCTTCAATACGTTGGCGGGATAGGTCTGTCCCCAGGCGATGCTGTAATCGTACAAGTCCTTTTCGATCTCTCCGTGGTAGTTGCCTGCCAATGCGATCTTGAACTCGGGGTCTACCTGACGAATCAGGGAGATTACCTTCTGCATGGCTTCCATGGGACGTTCGTCCATGGCGATGACGGCTTTGTTGAACCATCCCTTCTCGCGCAGGTGCTTGGAGAAGGAGGCGAGCATGGCTGTCCACATCTCGTTGTATTCGGGTTTGCCGGGAGCGGTATCGATCGACTTCATCGAGTTGGTGGCCTGATCGAAATACTTGAACGATAGTTTCCAGGGTATCATCGAGTAGCAGTTGATCTGCTGGTCAATACCGGCTTTCATCATAAACGATATCCATTGGTCGAAGACGGTGTAGTCGAAAGCCCATGTTCCGTCGGCCTTCTTCGTCCAGCTTACCATGGTCTCGAAGTAGTCGTGCGTTTGTCCGCCCCAGGGTTTGTGCATGATGCTGGCGGTGATGATCTTCTGTCCGGCTGCAGCCAGTCGCTCCATGGTGGGGCGCATGGCGTCGAAGTGCTCCTTGCTCCACAGCGGTACTTGGTAGTAGCGTGCTACGGCAAAGGGGTTTTGCCACAGGTCGAGGTGGTAAGCCCATTCGGCAGGAGCAGGCAGGGTGCGGTTGAGCACCTCTATCTCGAGCGGAAGGGTGCGAAGGGTTTGTCCTTCGTTCTTCAATGCCAATGTGCCTTTATACTTGCCCGCAGAGGTATTGGCGGGAACGGTGCAACTCACCCAGATGGCTTGCGTGTTCATGGGTTTTACTTGCAGTTGCAGGGTGCTGTGGTCAATCGGATCGGCCACGAGTGTAGAGTCGTAGATGGAATGGTCGGGGCGGTAACCGCATCCTCCTTTTCCGTCTTTGTTAAGCTCGTCGGTCATGACGTAGCGTACGAATCCGGTTTCGAATGCCTCGGTCGGCAGTGCTTCGCCTTTCGCATTGGTGAGGGGCGATAGCGTATAGGTTAGCTTCTCCACACCAACGGGGGTGTATAATACGGCTTGGGTGTGCACCTTTTCGCCGCGCCAGGCTGTTAACTGAGCGCGATTGGTTAGCTGTGTGGGTACGGTGGTTTGCCCGTATCGCTCGTTGCTGCTTCCCCAAGCGGCCTGAGTCTCTTTCAACTTGGCCCATTGGCTGGGAGTGGGGGGCTGCGGGTTGGGCAACTCGAGGTACGTACCTGTCGGGAAGGGTGCTTGTCCGGTCGGTGTTCCGCATTGTGTGACTCCTTGTTGCGCCCACATGGCTATTGGCCATGCGGCGGCGAGCATAAGAAAGGTTGTTGTTCGCTTCATGTCATTTTGGTTAAATAAGTGATGAGATTACTCTTTATTTGTGTTGTAAACTTTCAGATTGGTGATGCGGCTGTTGAACGTGCCGCTTTTCTCCAATGGGAAGACCAGCGTGCGTACGTATTTCATCGAATCTTTTCCACCATTATAGAAGCGTTTCTGGGTGTTTAACTCTTCCACAACTTTGTCGTTAATGAGAAGGCGGGTCGAAGAATTGTCACCGCTGATGCCGATTCTCACGTTTTCGCCTTTTCGTACACGGTAGTTAAAGGTGTTCAGATACCCGTCGCGCGCAAAGCCGAGCATGCCGCTGATCGGATCTGAGAGGTAGAATACAGCTGTTGGCGAGCGGAATAGCTCAGTTCCAGGGGTTTCATTGGCTCCTTCGAGGTCGAAGTTGACCAAGTAGTTGTACCCGATTTCGCGGTGTGGCGTGCTGCTGTTGGGAGCTACGGTAGTTTGTTCATAAACCAGTCCGGGTGTGTTTGTAATTTTTCCCATTTGGTTGACTCCGGGTGCTTCGCTGAGCAATTGCCGTGCTTTGTCGAAGTCGGCATAAGGAATCGAAGTATTGGGGCCTGCCCACATCTTTACGGCCAGTGTTTGCAGGGCGGGGAAGGTGCGGTGGTGAATGTCTTTGGTCGAAATACCGTTTCCGGCATGGTCGTTCCATACGGCAAACATACCGCCCAGAATGGCAGGATCTTTCTCATCGAACACTACCTTTCCGATGTGTGCGGGAGTCCACTCGTTGTATAGCTTTTCGGTGTTCAGGTAGTCGTAATAGTAACCCGCAGCCGGAACAATGTAGAGCAGTCCGTCGGGGATACTGATGAGCTTATATCCTTGTTTGACCATCTCTTTCGGGTTAGCATAACCGTTGTACCAGGCGCTCATGACTACGTTCTCTGATTTCACCGGAGTGTCGCCCTTGGCATGCGTCAGCGCTCCCCATACGCAGGCTTGTTTGCCAAAACTCTCCACGTATTTAATGTAATAGTCGGTGAAGTAACGGAACTTCTCGACTACGTCTTTTTTCTTGTTCGAATATTCATCGGTACCGATGTGTACGCGTTTGCCGCGAAATACCGGTTCATCCCCCTCAAGATACTCTTTAAATAGCCCGTCGAGAAACGTATAAGTCTCCGGATTGAACAGATCGAGGTGATCCATACCGTATTCCTTACTGCCGATTTCGGGTTTGTAGTGCGTAAAGGCGAGTGTGTGCGCCGGTGCATCTATCTCGGGGATAATCTCTACGAAGTTGTTCTCGGCCAGCACTTGCAAGTCAATAAACTGTCGTTTGGTATAATGACCATCGGCCGCGGCTAAGCCGGGGTAGGTGTCGCTCTCGAGGCGAAAGGCTGCATAGGTCTTGTCCCAGTTGTGCTCGAAGTATTGTTTAAATCCGTTGTCGTTGAGGTGAATCTGTAGGGTGTTCATCTTATAATACGCCATCGTTTTAACGTAATCCTCGAGAAAAGCCATTGGGATAAACTTACGTCCGCAATCGATCATAAAGCCACGTATCGCATAGTCGGGGAAGTCTCTTAATTCTCCTTTAGGAAACGATTGGTTTTTGCTTTGCTCGGCTATTTGGAGCAGTGTGCGTGTGCCCCAATAAACGCCTACCGATTCGGGTGCGCTCAGGGTGAGGCGGTCGGCTATTTTCACCGCATAGCCCTCTTTGCCCAGTTTCTTGTCGGGGCGTAGCGTCAGCACGATGTCGCCTGCTTGTCCTTTGCCCTGCACCACTGTCGGTTTATAACCGAACATGATTGCATAATCGTCGGCAAACAGACCTGCCACACGTAGCAATTCGGGTTGTGCACCTGTGCATACGATGCGCATGGTGCTACTTGGGGTAAAGGTTCCTTTGGCACCTTTCCACTCTTTGAGTTCGGGGATGACAAAAGGCTTTGTGTTCGTTGTTTGTGGCTTTGCCTCGCTCTTGTTTGTGGAGGCAATCAGGACATTGACTTTACCTGTCAGGGGAACGATTAGAAACAATAGGATGAGAAGCATCATTCGGTTCTCTTGCAGTAGTTGCTTTTTCATTGAATGTATTGATTTGTGTGTTTAAAAGTAAATCAGGCTGGAAAGATATCACTTTTTTGTCAATAAAAAGGTGTTCTGTAACATTGTTTAATAGAAAAGTATTGTTTGATGTGCTTTCACTCGCTAAACGTACTGTTTTATAAGCTTTACGAACTCTTTCCCGTACATTTTCTTCTTGTATTCGGTGATGCCGCTGATGTTACCAAAAGCCTCCAGCGTAGTGGGGCGTGACAAACTAAGTTGATGCAGCACCTTATCCGATAAGACGATGTAGGGTGGTATCTGATCTTGTTCTGCCAGGCGCATGCGTAATTCTCGCATGGCTTGAAAAAGTTCTTCACTAGCCGTTTCGGGTATTCCCAGAGGTAATTCCTTGCTTACGGTTATTTTCTTTTTGAGAGTCAATACTTCTTCCTTGCGTATAGTAACTAGCTTGACTTGCTCCCTTCCAAATAATACGTTGCTTCCGCTTTCGGTTATTTTGAGGTGGTTGCTTTCATTATAGGCAATTTCAAAGTAGCCTAATTGTAGCATTTGCAATAAATAGTCCTGCCAATCGCGTGCAGGAATATCACGTCCCACGCCAAATGTTTTTAATTGCTCGTAACCTTTTTCTCTGACTTCCGCCGTAAATGATCCTCGAAGAATATCAATTAAAAGGCCGGTTCCGATTTGTTGCTCTGTTCTGGCAATAGCACTTAGTGCTTTTTGTACGATAGTCGTTCCGTCGAAGCGTGCTGGAGGGTTCTTGCACACATCGCAATTGCCGCAGTCTTTGGTTGATGTCTCGCCGAAATAATTTAACAATATGCGCCGTCTGCATATGTCGGATTCTGCATATTGTTGTATTCGTTGAAGCTTTTCGAGATTGATTGTTTGTTGTTTACTTTCTGTGGCAAATTTGGTTAATAAAATTAAATCACTCAAAGAGTAGAATAGTATTGTATCGCTTGGTAAACCATCGCGTCCAGCACGTCCAATCTCTTGGTAGAAGCTCTCTATACTCTTTGGCAGATTGTAATGAATTATCCAACGAACATTTGATTTATCAATTCCCATTCCGAAAGCAATGGTTGCACAGACGATTTGCAGCCGATCGTTGATAAAATCATCCTGTACTTTACTACGTGTCTGAGGTGATAATCCGGCATGATAAGCTTCGCTTCGAATGCCTTGCTTCTTTAGCATTTGGGCTACTGTTTCGGTCTTACTTCGGCTCATACAATAGATTATACCGCTTTCTCGGGCATGTTTGGCGATGAAATCCAGTATGGCCTTGCTTTTTTCCTTCTGTTGATATCCCCGTTTTACGGTGAGGCTTAAATTGGGTCGGTCAAAGGATGAAACGTATACCTCAGGATCTACTAAATGAAGCTGTCGGATGATGTCTTGACGAGTGATTTTATCAGCCGTAGCTGTAAGTGCAATAATAGGTACGCGCGCGAAACGTTCGTGTAGTATTCCCATTTGTGTATATTCTGGACGGAAATCATGTCCCCATTGCGAAATACAATGGGCTTCATCGATTGCGAACAAAGAGATATGCATATCACGTAGTAGATAGTCTGCTTCTGCAATTAGTTTCTCAGGTGATATATATAGCAATTTTATTTTCCCTTCAATGCATGCTCGGCGTATGTTTGCGTTTTCTGTTTCGTCATTGTTACTATTGAGTGCTCCTGCAGCTATTCCATTGGAACGCAGCGACTCTACCTGATCTTTCATTAACGAGATAAGGGGAGAAACAACTACTGCGATTCCCTCGCTAAGCAGTGCAGGAAGCTGGTAACAAATTGATTTTCCACCACCCGTTGGCATCAGTACCAGTGCATCCTTTCCTTGCATGATATTACGTATAATATCCTCTTGCAGAGGACGAAAGCTATCATACCCGAAGTAAGTCTTTAGCGTTTGAATCATAATCAACTGTTTAGTCTTTACTGCAAAGGTAACATTTTGTAGGAGAAAGGAGAAATGATTGCTTATGATGTGAGAAAATAGTACTTGAAAAGTTAAAGTTTCTTATTATACGCTATGCGAATGAGAATATTTTTCCGTTTGATTGTTGTACTAGAAAAAATATATACGAAATAGTTGTATATCTGAAAATAATGTATGAAATTTGTAACGTATAAAGTTACTATCAAATAGTGATATTTAAAAACAAACCCTAACCAGTTAATTCAATGAGTGATTTAGAAAACAAAAAACAGGAAGAAACTCCCAAAAAACGCCCTTACAATCTGAGGGAGAAGAAGGAGAAAAAGGCTGCTTACCGATCATTAATCAGACCAGAATTGGCCGATGAACTGTACGACAAGATCCTGAATATTATTGTAGTTCAGAAGAAGTACAGAGACGCTGATTATTCAGCAAAGGATTTAGCAAAGGAATTGAAAACCAATACCCGCTATCTTTCTGCTGTTGTAAACTCTCGCTTTGGTCAGAACTACTCTTGCTTGCTAAACGAGTATAGAGTGAAAGATGCTTTGCATCTGCTGACGGATAAAAGATATGCAGATAAGAATGTAGAAGAAATTAGTGCCATGGTGGGATTCGCCAACCGTCAATCTTTCTATGCTGCATTTTATAAGAACGTGGGAGAAACTCCTAACGGTTATCGTAAAAAAAACCTCGATAAGAAGAAGTAAACGCACTTCTTAAGAACTGAATAAAAGGAATTATTCCGCAACAAATCCGGAATATTTCCTTTTCGTCTTTTTATAACGCTCTAATGTTTGATCATGAAGAAACAACTAATTTCGATGGCTGTTGCAGCCATGCTCGTCACTGCGTGTGGCGGCACTAAAACAACAACTGCCGAGGCAGACCAAATAGATTATACGGTGGAACAATTTGCAGATTTACAAATATTACGTTACCGGGTACCCGGATTCGAAGACCTGTCGCTTAAACAAAAAGAGCTGGTCTATTACCTATCGCAAGCTGCGTTAGAAGGAAGAGATATTCTGTTTGATCAAAACGGAAAGTACAACTTGGCTATCCGTCGGATGCTCGAAACTGTTTATACCCAATATCAGGGAGACAAAACAACTTCCGACTTTAAAAATATGGAAACATACCTAAAACGTGTATGGTTCTCCAACGGCATCCATCATCATTATGGGTCCGAAAAATTTGTTCCGGCTTTCACACCCGAGTATCTTCGCCAGTTGGTGTTGAGTGTCGATGCTTCTCAATTGCCATTGGCCGAGGGACAAACTGCCGAGCAATTGTGTGACGAACTTTTTCCTGTTATCTTCGATCCGAAAATTATGGCGAAGCGAGTGAATCAAGCCGATGGTGAAGATTTGGTTTTGACTTCGGCCAGCAATTATTACGATGGAGTAACGCAAGCCGAAGCCGAAGCTTTTTACACCAACATGAAGAATCCGAACGATGCAACCCCGATCTCGTATGGCCTTAACAGCCGATTGGTTAAGGAGAACGGAGAGGTTCGAGAGAAAGTTTGGAAAGTGGGTGGGCTCTATACACAAGCCATCGAGAAGATTGTGTATTGGCTGAAGAAAGCTGAGGGAGTAGCCGAGAATGAGGCTCAGAAAGCAGTCATCAGTAAATTAATCGCTTATTACGAAACAGGCGATTTGAGAACATTCGATGAATACGCTATCTTGTGGGTGAAAGACCTTGATTCGCGTATCGATTTCGTGAATGGATTTACAGAGAGCTACGGCGACCCATTGGGTATGAAAGCCAGTTGGGAGTCCTTAGTCAACTTCAAGGATGTAGAAGCCACTAAACGGGCGGAATTGATTAGTCAAAATGCGCAATGGTTCGAAGACCACTCACCGGTGGATGCGCGGTACAAGAAAGAGAAGGTAAAAGGTGTTTCCGCAAAGGTCATTACGGCGGCTATTCTGGCTGGTGATTTGTATCCGGCTACTGCTATCGGTATCAATCTGCCTAACTCTAACTGGATTCGTAATGAACACGGTTCCAAGTCGGTTTCGATTGGAAATATCACCGATGCTTATGCAAAAGCTGCTCATGGTAATGGCTTTAATGAAGAGTTCGTGTACAGCCAAACCGAGCGCGAACTGATGGATAAGTACGGAGATCTGACCGGAAACCTGCATACCGATCTGCACGAATGTTTGGGACATGGCTCGGGCAAATTGCTACCGGGAGTAGACCCGGACGCGCTAAAGGCTTATGGATCTACGATTGAAGAAGCTCGAGCCGATTTGTTCGGACTTTACTATGTAGCCGATCCAAAATTGGTCGAGCTGGGCCTTACCCCCGATAAGGAAGCTTACAAAGCAGAGTATTACACTTTCTTAATGAACGGGTTGATGACACAGTTGGTGCGTATCGAACCGGGCAACAACGTAGAAGAAGCACATATGCGTAATCGCCAACTCATTGCCCGATGGGTGTTTGAAAAAGGTGCTGCCGATAAGACTGTCGAACTGAAGCAGAAAGATGGTAAAACCTATGTCGTAGTCAACGATTACGAGAAGCTGCGCCACCTCTTTGGAGAACTTCTTGCCGAGATTCAACGTATAAAGTCGACCGGAGATTTCGAAAGTGCTCGTGCGTTGGTAGAGAACTATGCAGTGAAAGTAGACCCTACCTTGCATGCCGAGATTCTTGAGCGTTATAAAAAATTAAATCTGGCACCCTACAAAGGATTTGTTAATCCGACCTACGAGGCAATCACCGATGCCAATGGAACGATTACCGATGTCAAAGTGACCTACGATGAGGGATACGCAGAGCAGATGTTGCGTTACAGCAAAGATTACTCCCCGCTTCCTACTCAAAACAACTAATCAGTATGGATATCAAAGAACAACTGAAAGATATAAAGACACAACTCCGTTTATCAATGAACGGAGTTGTGTCTCACAGCATGCGCGAAAAAGGGTTGAACTATAAACTCAACTTTGGTGTAGAACTTCCCCGTATCAAGGTGATTGCCGGCATGTACGAGAAGAATCATGAATTGGCCCAAACCTTGTGGAAGGAGAATATCCGCGAATGTAAGATTCTGGCGGGGCTATTGCAACCTGTCGATACTTTCTATCCCGAAATAGCCGATATCTGGGTAGAAAACATGCCCAATATGGAAATAGCCGAACTCACCTGTATGAATCTTTTTCAACATCTTCCTTATGCACCGGCGAAATCGTTTCACTGGATTGCTGCCGAAGAAGAATACACCCAGGTATGTGGATTTCTGACCATTGCCCGCTTGCTGATGAAAAAAGGCGAGATGGACGATCGTCCGACTGATGAGTTTCTGGATCAAGCCATATGTGCTGCACTATCGGGTAGCTACCACGTACGCAATGCTTCATTGTTGGCATTACGTCGATATATGCAGCATGATACGAGTCATGCCTTTCGTGTTTGCCGCTTGGTAGAAGGGCTGGCCGATTCGACTGTCGAGGCCGAGCAGATTTTGTATAATATGGTCAAAGACGAATCAATCGAGTAAAAAACTTCTTTTTATCATTTGCTTTCCGCAAAAAACTATTAACTTTGTTGGCGCTAATTTTGTGCCGATTATGGAAATTCAGAACGTGAAAGATACGGTAAGACAGATATTCACTGAATATCTCAACGCGAACGGGCATCGAAAGACACCCGAACGTTATGCGATACTCGACACCATATACTCCATAGATGGGCACTTCGATATAGACATGCTTTATTCGCAAATGATGAACCAGGAGAACTTCCGCGTAAGCCGCGCTACTCTTTACAACACCATCATTCTGCTCATTCATTCCCGGCTGGTCATCAAGCATCAGTTTGGCAACTCTTCCCAGTACGAGAAATCATATAACCGCGAAACCCATCATCACCAAATCTGCACACAGTGTGGATCGGTCACTGAGTTTCAGAATGAAGCATTACAAAATGCCATCGGAAGCACCCGGCTGAGCAAGTTTCAGCTATCACACTACTCTTTATATATTTATGGAATCTGTAGCAAGTGCGACCGAGCCAACAAACGGAAAAAAATAAGTAACAACAATAAAAAAGAAAAATGAAAGTAGATGTTCTTTTAGGATTACAATGGGGCGACGAAGGAAAAGGAAAAGTAGTCGATGTATTAACTCCAAGATACGATGTCGTAGCACGTTTTCAGGGTGGTCCCAATGCGGGTCATACGCTGGAGTTTGAAGGACAGAAGTATATACTTCGTTCCATTCCTTCGGGAATTTTTCAGGGTGATAAGGTCAATATCATAGGGAATGGTGTTGTACTTGATCCCGCTTTATTTAAGGCAGAGGCCGAAGCATTGGAAGCATCGGGACATGCACTGAAAGAAAGATTGCACATCTCAAAGAAGGCACACCTTATTCTGCCGACTCACCGCGTACTCGATGCTGCTTACGAAGCCGCCAAAGGAGATGCCAAAGTGGGTACTACCGGTAAGGGTATCGGGCCTACCTATACGGATAAAGTAAGCCGAAATGGTGTGCGTGTAGGAGATATTCTGGAGAACTTCGATCAGAAATATGCTGCTGCGAAAGCACGTCATGAGCAAATTCTGAAGGGCATGAATTACCAATACGACCTTACCGCACTCGAGAAAGAGTGGATGGAAGGAATTGAATATCTGAAACAATTTCAGCTCGTAGATAGCGAGCACGAAATAAACAACCTGTTGACTTCCGGCAAATCTGTGCTTTGCGAAGGTGCACAAGGAACCATGCTCGATATTGACTTCGGATCGTATCCTTTCGTTACTTCTTCCAATACCGTATGTGCAGGTGCATGTACCGGTTTGGGCGTGGCACCCAATAAAATCGGCGATGTATATGGTATTTTCAAAGCATACTGTACTCGTGTGGGTTCGGGTCCGTTCCCAACCGAACTGTTCGACGAAACAGGCGATCAGATCTGTACGTTGGGACATGAATTTGGCTCGGTAACCGGTCGCAGACGCCGTTGCGGATGGATTGATCTGGTAGCCTTGAGATATTCGATCATGATCAATGGTGTAACCAAACTGATTATGATGAAGAGTGATGTGCTCGATTCATTCAACACCATTAAAGCCTGTGTGGCTTATAAAATCAATGGCGAAGAGATCGATTACTTCCCTTATGATATTACCGAAGCCGTTGAGCCCGTATATGTAGAGCTCCCGGGTTGGGAAACAGATATGACGAAGATGCAGAGCGAAGATGAATTCCCCGAAGAGTTCAATGCGTATCTCGACTTCCTCGAAGAACAATTGGGCGTAGCTATTAAGATTGTTTCCGTAGGTCCGGATAGAGATCAAACGATCGAAAGATACATGGAAGAATAACGAACCGATTCGTGTTTTACCCAAAGAGAGGAAGTTGTCTGAGCATTGATGTGCGGGCACTTTCTCTCTTTGTCTTTTTTAAATAGAAATGAGATGAAAAACGTATGTATGAAAAAACAAAGTATTCTTTTTGGGTTGCTTCTTTGCTTTGCAACGACCTCGTTAGCTCAACCCCACTATCAGCCTTCCGAGGCTAACCTGAAAGCTCGAAGCGAGTTTCAAGACAGCAAACTGGGTGTCTTCCTTCATTGGGGGTTGTACAGTATGTTGGCTACGGGCGAGTGGACAATGACCAACAACAACCTGAACTATAAGGAATATGCCAAATTGGCTGGTGGATTCTATCCTTCTAAGTTCGATGCTGCCAAATGGGTGGCTGCTATCAAGGCTTCGGGTGCCAAATACATTTGCTTTACGACTCGCCATCACGAGGGATTTTCGATGTTCGATACCCGTTACTCTGACTATAACATAATCAAAGCTACACCTTTCAAACGCGACATTGTCAAAGAGTTGGCAGACGAATGTGCTAAACAAGGCATTAAGCTTCACTTCTACTACTCACATCTTGATTGGGGGCGCGAAGATTACCCTTGGGGACGAACAGGCCGTGGTACAGGTCGCCCCGACCCAAAAGGCAACTGGCCAAGCTATTATCAGTTTATGAATAATCAGCTCACGGAGTTATTGACCAAATATGGTTCGGTAGGTGCCATCTGGTTTGATGGTTGGTGGGATCAGAATCCCGATTTCAATTGGCAACTTCCGGCACAGTACGAACTGATACATCGCTTACAACCTGCTTGTCTGATTGGGAATAATCATCATCGTACACCTTTCGAAGGCGAAGATATTCAAATCTTTGAGCGCGATTTGCCCGGCGAAAATGCTTCGGGACTGTCTGGACAAGATGTCAGTCCATTGCCACTTGAAACTTGCGAAACCATGAACGGTATGTGGGGCTACAAAATAACCGATGCTAATTATAAATCAGCCCAAACCTTGATACATTATCTGGTGAAGGCTGCCGGGAAGAATGCCAATCTACTGATGAATATCGGCCCTCAGCCGGATGGCGAACTGCCTGAGGTGGCCGTGCAACGACTTCGGGAGATGGGAGCATGGATGGCAGATTACGGAGAAACCATACAAGGCACGCGTGGAGGTATGATTCCTCCGCACGACTGGGGAGTGACTACGCAAAAGGGTGATACACTCTATGTGCACATTCTTAACCTGCAAGATAAAGCACTCTTCTTGCCGATTACCGAACGAAAAGTAAAGAAAGCAACGCTTTTCAAAGACAAGTCGCCGTTGCGTTTTACCCGCAGTAAAGAGGGAATATTATTGGAGCTAAAGGCAGTGCCTACCGATATTGATTGTGTTGTAGAGCTGACTCTTGGCTGATTTTAGCTAATTCTTCCTAAATGCAAGACATTTATAGGGAGATGTCTCTGCTTTTCGCTTATTTTTGGCAAACAATTTGTATGATCAATTATAGTAATCATTAAAAAACGAAAAAGAATATGATGTCTTATTGGATATTGTTTATTGGTATTGCAGTAGCCAGCTGGTTGGTGCAAGCAAATTTACAGCGCAAGTTTAAGAAATACTCGAAGATCCCCACAGGAAACGGAATGACGGGACGCGATGTAGCTATGAAAATGTTACACGACAATGGAATCAATGATGTAAAGGTAACGCATACACCCGGTACATTGACCGACCATTATAATCCTGCCACCAAAACCGTAAACTTAAGCGAAGGGGTCTACGAAAGTAATAGTATTATGGCTGCTGCCGTAGCAGCTCATGAATGCGGACACGCCGTGCAACATGCACGTGCCTATGCTCCATTAACAATGCGTAGTAAGCTGGTACCTGTGGTGAGCTTTGCTTCGCAATGGATGACCTGGTTGCTACTGGGTGGTATCTTATTGCTCCATTCGTTCCCACAGTTATTGCTGGCAGGTATTATCTTGTTTGCCTTGACTACCTTGTTCAGCTTCATCACCCTTCCGGTAGAGATTGATGCAAGTAAGCGCGCTTTGGTGTGGTTGAGCGGTTCGGGCATTACGAATTCATACAATCATGCTCAGGCCGAAGATGCACTTCGCTCGGCAGCTTATACGTATGTAGTGGCTGCACTCAGCTCATTGGCTACGTTGATTTATTACATCATGATCTTCATGGGTCGCAGAGATTAATACGAAAGTTATGGGTTGAAAGCTCAATGGGTTTTCAATTACGCACGATAATGGCTCCCTCCTTCGGTTCTGTAGTTCCGTCGGCGGGAGCCTTTTTATTGTTTTATATTTATATCAACAACTTGCATGCTGTTTCCTTTTGACAGCGTTCGCCTATAAAAGTACTTCATTCTGTTTTCGGAATCAATTATTTACCCTAACTTTGCAAATCGAATAAAAAAATAATTAGAACTATGGCAGCAAAACCCAGTATTCCCAAAGGAACCCGTGATTTTTCGCCCGTTGAAATGGCGAAACGTAACTATATATTCAATACCATTCGTGACGTTTACCATCTATATGGTTTCGAGCAGATAGAGACCCCTTCGATGGAGATGCTCTCTACCCTGATGGGCAAATATGGAGATGAGGGTGATAAGCTGTTATTTAAGATTCAAAACTCGGGCGATTACTTCTCGGGTATTACAGACGAAGAGTTGTTGAGCCGCAATGCTGCCAAAATGGCAAGCAAGTTCTGCGAAAAAGGGTTGCGCTATGATCTCACCGTACCATTTGCCCGCTATGTGGTGATGCATCGCGATGAAATTACGTTCCCCTTCAAACGCTACCAGATTCAGCCCGTATGGCGTGCCGATCGCCCTCAGAAGGGACGCTACCGTGAGTTTTATCAATGCGATGCCGATGTGGTAGGCAGCGACTCGTTGCTCAACGAGGTGGAGTTGATGCAGATTATCGACACCGTATTTACTCGCTTCAACATCCGCGTATGTATTAAAATCAATAACCGTAAGATATTGAGCGGTATTGCCGAGATTATTGGTGAGGCCGACAAGATTGTCGATATCACCGTTGCGATAGACAAGCTCGATAAGATCGGTCTGGAGAACGTAAACAAAGAGCTGGCCGAGAAGGGAATCAGTGAAGAGGCTATTGCCAAGCTGCAACCCATCATTCTGCTGAGCGGAACAAATATCGAGAAGCTGGCTACGCTGAAAGAGGTACTGGCCGGAAGCGAAACAGGCATCAAGGGGGTAGAGGAGAGCGAGTTTATCTTGACCAGCCTTGCCGGCATGGGACTAAAGAACGAGATTGAACTCGACTTGACCTTGGCTCGCGGCTTGAACTATTATACCGGAGCCATCTTCGAGGTAAAGGCACTTGATGTACAGATCGGCAGCATCACCGGAGGCGGACGATACGATAACCTGACCGGTGTGTTTGGCATGTCGGGAGTGTCGGGTGTAGGTATCTCGTTTGGTGCAGATCGTATCTTTGATGTGCTCAATCAGCTCGAACTCTATCCGAAGGAAGCTGTGAACGGAACCCAACTGCTCTTTATCAATTTTGGCGAACAAGAAGCCGCATGCGCCATGAATATGTTGGCAAAGGTACGTGCAGCGGGTATTCGTGCCGAACTATTTCCCGATGCAGCTAAGATGAAAAAGCAAATGAGCTATGCCAACGCAAAGAACATTCTGTTTGTAGCGATCATCGGCGAAAACGAAATGAAAGAAGGCAAAGCCATGCTGAAGAATATGGAAACGGGCGAGCAACGTCTTGTTTCGACCGACGAACTGATTGCAGAGATTCTATAAAAGCTTTCCCTGCTAACGAAGGATCACTTATCGACGGTATACAATCTCTTCAATCCTTTTATATACCACAGCGACCTGCTATTTTCTTTCAGTAAGAGAAAGAAAATAGCAGGTCGCTTCGTTTTAGCACACTTCCTTGTTTGGTTTATAAGTGATGTTCAGTTTACAAATGGCGTTCGGGATACATATCGTTCCACCATTCGGGACTATCCTGCAACCAGCGGGCAAACCATGCCATGATTGAGTTTTGCCATAGCACGCGTTTAGAGTAGTCGGCTACGAAATGGTTTTCTCCTTCTACGGTGATAAATTCGACAGGCTTGCCCAATACCTTCAAGGCATTAAACAGCTGAATACTTTCGCCGATAGGCACATTGGTGTCTACCGTTCCGTGTAGCAGCAAGAGCGGTGTGTTGATCTTATCCGCGTTGAAGAGCGAGCCTTGTTGAGTAAACAGTTCCGCATTGTTCCACGGATAGCTCTCGGCGGCGGCGATTCCGTTGTAGCCTACTCCCCAATACCCTTCGCCCCAGTAGCTGGTTACGTTGCTGATGCCTGCATGCGATACGGCAGCAGCAAAGAGGTCGGTTTGTGTTTGCAGGTATTGCGTCATGAATCCACCGTAAGAGGCACCTACGCAACCGATCTTTTTATCGTTCACAAACGGATGTGCTTCGCAGAAGGCTTTCGTGCCTTCGATGATATCATCGGCTGTGCGTTTGCCCCAGGCATTGACGTGGCGTGCCGAAAACTCCTGCCCGTAACCAATCGTTCCGCTGGGCTGAATCACATAAACCACGTAATCGCGCGAGGCGAACAGCTGTGCACAGTAGGGCGAGCCGATACCGCGCTCGGTCGGTGTCGTTCCTCCGTAATAGTACACAATCAGCGGATATTTTTTAGTGGGATCGAAGGCGGGTGGCAGGCAAATCATGCCGTCAATCTTTGTTCCGTCCGAGGCTGTAAAGCTCCACGAATCCATCTTGCCCAGTTCAATGGTGGCTAAGGTTGGTTTCATCGGGTCGGCAAGTAGGCGCGAAGTGCCCTTTTTCATATCGTATAGGTAAGCTATGCCGCTGTTATCGTTCGTTTGGCCGATATAGGCTGCCAGCGAAGGGTTGTTGTTTGAAAGTGCAAAGGCACTGGTTACGTCGGTCAGCAGGTTCAGCTTGTCGAATGTTTTGCGTTGAGGCGAGTAGCGGTAGATGTTGCGGCAATCCTTGTCGGCCGTACTGAAGTAGATGCAGCCGTCGCCCCGGTTCCATTGCAGGAAATTGACCGATGGGTTGAAGTCCTTCGTGATGGGCTGAATGTGGCGCGTGGCCAGATCCATGATAAAGGCTTGCGAGTCGAAGTCGTTGGCAATGGGGTGATCTCCGCAATTCTTGCCAATACCCCCGAAGGCTTCGGGGCTCGAGGTTAGCAATAACTGTTTGCCGTCGGGCGAGTAACTGGCACTGCCCAGAAAACGTTCTTCAAAGAAGAGCGTATCGACTGCCAGTGTTTCGAGGTTAACCTGATACAGTGATCCCAGTGAGAAGGGGCGTTGTGTATAGTTCGGTTTCGAACTGCTGTACAGCAGGTGCTTGCCATCGGGCGAGATGTCTTGCAGATAGGTGCTGTGATTGCCGAAGGTGAGCCGTTCGGAGATGCCGTTGGCTACGTTATAGCGAGCCAGAAAGCTGCGTCCGCGCGTATTGGGTATGCGGTCGGCCGGGTTAATGATGCGTTTGAGCGGACCGTCCTCTTTGGCACCTTCTTCTTTGGGGTAGTAGATGAGGTAGTCTTCGTTGGGCGACCATGCGAAGCTCTCCTCGGGAACTCCCCGGAGCAATACCTCTTCTTGCAGGGTAGCGGGATTGAGTGCCATGACATCGTTTCCGGTCTCGGCCTGCACCGTATAGTACAGTTTGCTGCTTCGAGGCATCCACGTCATACCGTCTCTGAGGTTCGATAGTATCACTTTGCCGGTTTTGAGATCGGTCAGCTCGTTGTAGGTGCGCGAGCGGTTGGCGGCATAATTGTTCCAGAAGCGGGTGAGCAGGTATTTGCCATCGGGCGAAATAGAGACTGCCACCGTACGGTTGCCATAGACCGTATTGCTCAAAGCGAATCGCTTCTTCTGGTTGGGAAGCATGTGGCAGGCTACGTTTTTGAATGCATCATTCTTTGTCCATTCGCATTTCAGTGCGGGTGCTGCCTTGTCGCCGGCGGTCGAAAGGAGTTTGATCATGATCTCATAATCCATCTCCGGCTCCAGCCGAAGTTCAACTTCTTTGTAGCCTGCCTTCGAGAGGCTGTCTTCGGCTACCTCTTTAACTGCTTTTGATTCGCCGTTGATAAAGATTTCAAAGCGGACGGGAGAGCTTACTTTCAGCTTTCCTTTGGCGAACTGCTCGGCACGAAGCTGTGTCTCTACGCGGTAGAGCGAGTTGTCCTTATCGGCTTTGGCGAAATGGATGTAGCCCGCCGTATCGCTCTGTAGTACGGTGCTGGTTGTCTGCCCTCCGGTTCGCATGGCCGGGGTTTGCAATAGGAGCTTGGCCGTATGCTTCTCGCCTTTGGGGTTGATACTGTCGTTCATAATCGGTGTGCGTACCGTCATGGCGGGGCTGACGTTGAACTGTGTGAATTTCTCTTGTGCCTGCAAGGAAGCTCCTGCTGATAGGAGCAGCGACAGGCTCAGGGTGATTAGTTTTAGGGTCATGTGTGTTACTATAAAATTAAGTTGATGAAATGCTTATTTTGTCGAGAATACCGCTCAGATAAGCAATCGCTATGCCGTAATTGGTCATGGCTACGCCTTGCTTGCGGGCTTGTTCGATGCGGGTCAGTACATGCTTGCGATTAAACATACAGGCACCGCATTGAATAACCAGATCGTACGGTGTCAGGTCTTTGGGGAAATCGGTACCTGCCACCAAATCGACCTGCAACGCTTCGCCTACTCGCTGGCGCAACAGGCGGGGCAGTTTGACTCTTCCGATATCTTCGGAAAGGGGAGCGTGCGTACAGGCCTCGGCTATGAGCACGCGCGATGCGGGAGTGAGCCGAGCAATAACCGATGCGCTTGCCGTATAGTAATGAATATCGCCCTTATAGGCCGCAAAAAGAACGGAGAACGAGGTGAGCAGGCTCTCCTCGGGCTTCTGCTCGTAAACGGTTTTAAAAACCTGCGAATCGGTAATGATCAGCTTCGGTGCGCGCGAAAGGGCTTGCAATGTGGCGGGCAACTGATCGGTGGTACAGCTCATGGCAAGGCATCGCCTGTCGAGCAGTTCGCGCAGGGTTTGTACCTGCGGAAGGATGAGCCGCCCTTTGGGTGCTTGTGTGTCTTGTGGCATGACCAATAACACGAGGTCTCCTTCGCTAACCAAATCGCCCAGTATGGTTTGTTCGCCAAAATCCGACGGTAGTTTTTCGATAATCGCTTGGCGGATCTCTTCGATACCCTCCCGGCGGTGTGCACTGACCAGAAGTGGACGTTTGCCCGACACCTCTTCGATCCGTTTGGCAGCAGCCTGCGCGTCGCCCGGCAAATCTGTTTTGTTGAGTATCAGCACCACGGGGATGTTCTTCTCTTCGAGCAAGGCTATCCACGGCAACTCTTCCTCCATATCGGGCTGGCAGAGCAGCAGGGCGATATCGGTTTTCGCGGTTGCCTTCAAGGTGCGTTCGATGCGCATGGAGCCCAGCGCACCTTCATCATCGAACCCCGGCGTATCGATGAACAGACACGGACCGATGCCGTGTATCTCCATCGCTTTCTGAACCGGATCGGTGGTGGTGCCCGGCGTGTCGGACACCAGCGCGGTGTCTTGTCCGGTCAGTGCATTGATCAGCGAAGATTTGCCACTGTTGCGTCGCCCCAATAGGGCAATGTGCAGGCGGTTGGCAGCAGATACATTGTTTCTCATCTCTTTCTTTTTCTGTTGATGCTAAAAACGGTGTTTCTAAGCTCGTTTATTTTTTTGCAGCCTTAGAAACAGCTGCTTCTCATCTCTTTTTTTTCGTTTGGTATCAAAAACCGTGTTTCTGATGCTTTTTTATTTTCGGCGGATTCAGAAACCGCGTTTCTAAGCTCTTTTGTTTCCGAAAGGCTTTAGAAACTCGGTTTCTTTGCTCTCCATCTTTCGGATGGGCTTGCCAACGCTGTTTCTCGACTCCCTTTCTTAGAAGCGGAAGTCTCGTTTGCCATCGGCTATCTCTTTTAAATTTCGGATGGCTATTTCTCTGATCTTCGCACTCGGAATGTGGGGCACTTCTTGTTCGATCAGTCTTTCTCCCTTCTGCCGGGTGGTGGCGGAGGCGTAGTCCTGAAGATACTCCTTCAAGGTCATGAGCGCGTTGGGGCCGCAGCAGTTGGCTATCTTTCCGCTTTTGACCAGCGCCATGAACCGATCGCCCGTGCGCCCTTCGCGATAGCAGGCGGTGCAGAAGCTCGGAACGTATCCCTTGTCGAGCAGCCAGGCCACTATCTCGTCGAGTGTGCGGCGGTCGCTGACGTCGAACTGCGAGGTATTCTCCTCCTTCGTCTCCGCCTCGGCATAGCCGCCCACGCTGGTGCGCGAACCACCGCTTATTTGTGAGATGCCGATATCCAATACCTTCTCGCGCGACTCCTGCGATTCGCGGGTGGAGATAATCATCCCCGTATAGGGCACTGTGATGCGTATCACGGCTACGATGCGACGGAAGATATCGTCCGAAATGGCATCGGGAAATTCTCCTGCATCAATATCATCGGCCGAGCAGATGCGCGGCACACTGATCGTATGCGGACCTACACCGAAGCGCGCTTCGAGGTGTTCGGCGTGCATCAGCAGTCCGGCAAAATCGTATCGGTACGTGTTGAGCCCGAAGAGCACACCGATGCCCACATCATCGATGCCCGCCTCCATGGCGCGGTCCATGGCCTCGGTATGGTAGGTGTAATTGCTTTTGGGGCCGGTGGGGTGCAACGCTTCGTAGTTCTCTTTGTGATACGTTTCCTGAAACAGGATGTAGGTGCCGATGCCGGCCTCTTTGAGGCGGCGATAGTTCTCGACGGTGGTGGCGGCAATGTTTACGTTGACCCGTCGGATGGCTCCGTTCTTGTGCTTGATGCTGTAGATGGTGCGGATCGATTCGAGAATGTAATCCAACGGATTGCGCAGCGGATCTTCGCCCGCCTCGAGTGCCAGACGCTTGTGCCCCATGTCTTGCAGGGCGATGACCTCGTTCCGGATCTCCTCCTGCGTCAGCTTTTTGCGTCGGATGGTTTTGTTCTTGAGGTGATAGGGGCAGTAGGTGCACCCGTTCACACAATAGTTCGACAGGTAAAGCGGGGCAAACATCACGATGCGGTTGCCGTAGAACTTCTGTTTAATCTCTTTGGCCAGCCGAAAGATTCTTTCGACCAGATCGGGCTGATCGCATTCGAGCAGCAGGGCTGCTTCGCGATGTGTCAGTCCCTTGCACTCGGCTGCCTTCTCGATGAGTTGCTCGATGAGGGCGCGGTTGCTTTTATGGTTGTTTGCATACTCCAGCGTGTCCAGTATCTCCTGGTGATCGATGAAGTCGGTTGCATGAGGCGAATGAGGTTGATACATAATCGTTAAGGGTTAAAGTCTCCTCTGTCTTTCGAAATCCGGTATCCGATGGCTGCCAGTTGCTTGTCGAGCAATTGCAAACCTTCGGCTGCTTCGGCACCGAGCGAGGCTTTGTTGTTGTATAATTCGTATTTCTTTCGCTCTTCGCGAGGCGATAAGTTGGGCATTACCACGTTGGCACCTGCCAAGATGCCTCGTTCTCGTCCGCCGGGTGCCAGTGTGGCGAGTGCGGTAGTCGAGGGTATGAGTGCCGTTGGGTGCATCAGTCTGAAAATAGAGAGCAGCAGCAACGTTCGCTCCATATTGCCGGCAGGCATGGTGGCAAACGGGGTGTCGTGATGCGGTAGGAACGGGCCGATACCGATCATTTGCGGTTGCAGCTCTTCGATGAACTGCACATCGGCTATCAGGTGTTCGATGGTTTGCCCGGGACTGCCTACCATGATGCCGGTTCCGGTTTGGAAGCCGATCTCTTTGAGCGTTCTGAGGCATTGAATTCTGTTCTCCCACGACATTTTGCCCGGATGCAGTTGTTCGTAGTGGGCGGCGTTGTAGGTTTCGTGACGCAACAGGTACCGATTGGCTCCCGCTCGGAAAAGACGTTCGTAGGTTTGGCGCGATTTCTCGCCCAGCGATAGGGTGATGGCACAATCGGGATAACGGCTTCTGATGGCCTCGACTATCTCCAGGAGTTGTTCGTCGGAGAAAGCGGCATCTTCGCCTCCTTGCATCACAAAGGTTCGGAATCCTAATTGATACCCCTCTTCGCAACAACCCAGAATGCTCTCTTTGGATAGCCGGTAGCGTGCCACCTTTCGGTTTGATTTGCGTATGCCGCAATAATAGCAGTCGTTGCGGCAACAATTGCTCACTTCGATCAGTCCGCGAATGTAGACGTTGTTTCCGAAATGCGCCTGTGCTACCTCACGTGCCTGCCGGTTGATGTACTCCAACGTTTCGGCATCGCAGTGAGTGAGCAGCGCACGAAGCTCCTCGACGGACAACGTGCGCTCTGTTCTTAACCGATCAACTACGGTTTTCATACGTATCCTTTCGCTTTATCAGCTCTTGTGCCAACTGTCTGCGACCGGAAACAATATCGTTGTGCGTGCTCGGTCCGGTGATGCATCCGCCCTCGCAAGCCATTACTTCGATGAAGTTTCCCGCTGCTTTTCCTGTCTTGGCACAGGCGCGCAGCACCGCTATATTCTTTTTATTAATGTCCGACACTTGCAGAATGTTCATCTTGTCGGCCTCCTCTTTCAGGTAAGCTTTCACCGCTCCTGCCACACCACCTGCCTGCGCAAATCCGTGTGCTTCGCGTACCGAAGTATACAGAACAGAGAACGGTTCGGCGCGCTCAATCTCAATACCGAGTCCGTCGACAATCGAACCTACCTCTTCGAAAGTTAAGATGAAGTCGACACAATCATCGCGACGCACTTCTTTGCGTTTCGCCACACAAGGACCTACGAACACAATGGTGGCATCGGGATGCTTTGCTTTGGCTATGCGGGCGGCATAATACATGGGCGATCCGGTCGACGATACATACTCCTTCATGTCGGGTATGTGCTTTTCTACCAGTTCGATATACGAAGGACAGCACGAGGTTGTCATAAAGGGTTGTCCCTCCTCGAGCTTTTCGATCAACTCGGCTGCTTCGTTGCTTACCGTGTCCATGGCTCCTTGTGCCACCTCAATAACATCGGCGAATCCGATCTCCTTGAAAGCTCCGTATACGTTTTCGATCGTCGTTTTAAATTGTCCCAGAATGGAAGGGGCGATGATAGCCACCACTTTGTCGCCACGGCGAATGCGTTGCAATACATCGAATGTTTGCGATACCTCGAAAATTGCACCGAACGGACAAGCGTTGATACACTTGCCGCAATAGATGCAGCGACTCTCATCGATATGTTCCACACCGTATTCGTCTTTGCTGATGGCTTTGACCGGACAAGCCTCTTCGCAAGGAATAGGCATATAGATAATAGCGTGATACGGACAGCTGCGGTGGCAGATGCCACAACTGATGCAGGTGTCGTGATCGATACTGGCCTTACCGTCTTTTTTGAAGCGGATGGCATCTTTGGGGCAGTTCATATAGCAGCTGCGTGCCACGCATCCGCGGCAAAGACTTGTTACCTCATAGTTGATCTGTACACACGAAGAGCAAGCTTCGTCAATGACACAGAGTATATTGTCTTTTGTAACCTCCGTACGTTCCATTGCCTGGCGAGCATAGTCGGAAAGAGGGGTGAGTTCGTCGTGTTCGTCTTTCATATCCATTCCCAAAAGCGGAAGAGATTTATATTTCCATACTGCACGCTCTTTATGCACGCAGCATCGTCCCAATGGTTTCGATTTGCGCGGACTCAGCTCGATAGGGAGCCGGTCGATTTGTTCTACCAGTTGTTCGTTTTTCCAGAGTCTTACCAGGTCCGCCAATAGCTTGTGGCGGACAATCATTACGTTGTTAGTGAATGCCATATTGTCTTTTTGGATAGTTAGGGGGCGCAAAGATAGTGAACTATTTGCTTATTACCCAATTCTTGAGAAACAGATTGCATATTCCGCTCAATTTGTAGCGAACTATTTGAGTCTGTATGTGGTTATAATAGCGAGATACCGCAAAGTTAAAACGTAAACGGATTGTCATTTGGCTGTAAGCGTATTGCAACGTTTCTGCCTTTATCTTTGCGATGCATTTTAGCGTATACTAATTATAAATGAAGAATAGCCTTATGAACGAAATAGAGTTAAAACAACGAAACCATTATACCCGCATCAGCATGATCATGATCATCATCGGCCTGATCTTTCTGTTCTATGTAGGCCTTTCATTGTCTTATTCGACCAAAAGGTTTCATCAGCAGGTGCACAGCATCACCCGAATTTGGGAATGAAACGCATTGTCGGCACGTTTAAGAAGCGGTCTCTGCCTTGAGCTTTTCGTCCAGAAACTCTTTCAACAACATAGCATGATTATGATCGGGACTCTTAGAGGCATATAAGAGCGTAACGACCGGATAGGACTTGATTGTGGCTAAGAATTGGCTTACGGCCGGCGAGCTATTCAGCTCCTTTTTGTAGAGCGCACTAAATAAATCCCAATGATTATCGGGGTCTTCATGAAACCATTGCCTCAAGGAGGAAGAGGGCGTAATCTCCTTCGCCCAAAGATCGTACGAGAAGGCTGCTTTACGCATCCCGCGCGGCCACAAACGATCAACGAATACCCGAAACCCATCACTCGCCTCAGGAGCCTGATACACTCTTTTTAATTGAATCTTTATCATACAACCTCTGTTTTATTTTAGCAACAACCCATCGTCTCAAAAAGTTTTGATGGGATATGACTTTTTGTCAGCCAATTTTCTGCCAATATTTGCCATTAGCTGTTTGGCACGCTTTTCGCAATCTGTTTCTCGTCCTTGAGGACGAATATACTATTACAATAAACAAATTAAAAATAGAAAAGAACTATGAACATTAAACCATTAGCAGACAGAGTGCTGATACTCCCTGCACCGGCAGAAGAAAAAACAATTGGCGGTATCATTATTCCCGATACGGCGAAAGAGAAACCTTTGAAAGGTGAAGTTGTGGCAGTTGGTCACGGTACCAAAGACGAAGAGATGGTACTTAAAGTAGGCGATACCGTGCTTTACGGTAAGTATGCAGGTACCGAACTCGAAGTAGAAGGTGCCAAATACTTAGTGATGCGTCAAAGTGATGTACTCGCTATCTTGGGTTAATTTGAATCATAATATCGTTAAATCATAAAAGTATAAAGTTATGTCAAAAGAAATATTATTCAATATTGAAGCACGCGATCAATTGAAAAAAGGAGTAGATGCTTTGGCCAATGCAGTAAAAGTAACACTCGGACCGAAGGGTCGCAACGTTATTCTCGAAAAGAAATTCGGTGCTCCCCACATCACCAAAGACGGTGTAACGGTGGCTAAAGAAATTGAATTGCCCGACGCTTACCAGAATACCGGTGCACAACTGGTGAAAGAGGTAGCCTCTAAAACAGGCGACGATGCAGGTGATGGTACTACTACCGCAACCGTATTGGCGCAATCGATCATTGGCGAAGGATTGAAGAATGTAACCGCAGGTGCAAGCCCGGTAGATATCAAACGCGGTATCGACAAGGCAGTAAGCAAAGTGGTGGCTTCGATCAAAGCACAATCGGAAAAAGTAGGCGATAACTACGATAAGATTGAGCAAGTAGCTACCGTATCGGCCAACAACGATCCTGTAATCGGTAAATTGATTGCCGACGCTATGCGCAAAGTATCTAAAGACGGTGTTATCACCATCGAAGAGGCCAAAGGTACCGACACAACGATCGGTGTGGTAGAAGGTATGCAGTTCGACCGCGGTTATCTGTCGGCTTACTTTGTAACCAACACAGAGAAAATGGAGTGTGAGATGGAGAAACCTTACATTCTGATCTACGACAAGAAGATTTCGAACCTGAAAGATTTCTTGCCTATCCTTGAACCTGCCGTACAATCGGGTCGTCCATTGTTGGTCATTGCCGAAGATGTAGACAGCGAAGCGTTGACTACGTTGGTTGTAAACCGTCTGCGTTCTCAATTGAAGATCTGTGCTGTAAAGGCTCCGGGCTTTGGCGATCGTCGCAAAGAGATGCTCGAAGATATCGCTATCCTGACAGGTGGTTTGGTGATCAGCGAAGAGAAAGGTTTGTCATTGGAGCAAGCTACACTCGAAATGTTGGGTACTGCCGATAAGATTACCGTATCAAAAGACAATACAACCATCGTAAACGGTGCCGGTGCGAAAGAAAGCATCAAGGAACGTTGCGAGCAAATCAAGGCTCAAATCCTTTCAACTAAGTCTGACTATGACCGCGAGAAATTGCAGGAACGTTTGGCCAAACTTTCGGGTGGTGTAGCTGTACTTTATGTAGGTGCTGCTTCGGAAGTAGAGATGAAAGAGAAGAAAGACCGCGTAGACGATGCACTTCGTGCCACTCGTGCAGCCATCGAAGAAGGTATCGTAGCAGGTGGTGGAGTAGCTTATATCCGCGCTATCGATTCTCTGGAAGGTTTCAAAGGCGACAACGAAGACGAAACAACCGGTGCTGCTATCATCAGACGTGCCATTGAAGAACCTCTTCGCCAGATTGTAGCCAATGCAGGCAAAGAAGGTGCAGTTGTGGTTCAGAAAGTACGCGAAGGCAAAGCCGACTTCGGTTACAATGCCCGTACAGATGTATACGAAAACATGTTTGCCGCCGGTGTGGTTGATCCTGCTAAGGTAACTCGTGTAGCTTTGGAGAATGCTGCTTCGATTGCAGGTATGTTCCTTACTACCGAATGTGTGATTGTAGAAAAGAAAGAAGAAAAGTCTGATATGCCGATGGGTGCTCCCGGAATGGGTGGCATGGGCGGAATGATGTAATTCGCAGACTACTAAGCTATACTTGATAAGCGACGAGCTACCCACCGACCGTAAGGTCGGGTGGTAGCTCGTTTCTTTTTTATCTGTTTGCTACCGCTATCAAAGCATCTCTTTGAGATGTTTTAAATTAGCCTGAACCGTGTCGACTACCTCTTGCGACCGCCCGCTTAATACTAGTTTGTACATTGATTTGGCGAAACCCACCATCTGACTAAACTCTACTTTCGGAGGCATGGCCAGTGCATTCGGGTCGGTCATGATATTGACCACTACCGGGCCGCCGTGCTCGAACGCTTGCATGAGTGCGCTACTAACATGCTCAGGATTGTGCACCGTGACCCCTTTCATGCCCATTGCTTCGGCTACCTGTGCAAAGTCAGGATTCAGCATATCCGTTTGCCAATCGGGCAGTCCGTCTACTTCCATCTCGAGTTTAACCATACCCAGCGAACGGTTATTGAATACAACCACTTTGATGGGGAGGCGGTATTGTACGATCGTCTGTAGATCGCCCAATGTCATTGATAATCCTCCATCGCCACACAGAGCGATGACCTGTCTTTCGGGACAAGCCAATGCAGCCCCAATCGATTGCGGTAGGGCATTGGCCATCGAACCATGGTTGAATGAACCCAGCATGTGTCGCTTTCCGGTTGCATGCAGATAGCGTGCACCCCATACACAAGTCATTCCCGTATCTACGCTAAAGATAGCATCATTATCGGCCAGCTTGTCTATTTCGGCCATTACGTATTCGGGGTGAATTTCATTCTCCTTCCCTTTGTTCTGTATATAGTCTGCCAAATCACGCTTTACTTCCTCGTAATGCTTGAGCTGTTTTCGCAAAAAGGTATTGTCTGTTTTGGGTTTCAACAACATCAGTAAAGCCTGAATCGTCGTTTTTATATCGCCACATAAGCCGATGTCTACCTTGGCACGTCTGCCCAACCTTTCGGGCTTGATATCTATTTGTACTATTTTGATGTCTTTGGGTAAGAAGGCGGAGTACGGAAAATCCGTTCCCAGCATCACCAGCACGTCTGCTTCGTGCATGCTGTAATACCCCGACGGCATACCGAGCAGGCCGGTCATGCCCACTTCGTTGGGGTTATCATACTGAATCTCCATTTTTCCTTTAAAGGTATAAGCTACCGGTGCATTGAGCTGTTTCGAGAGTTCCATCACTTCGGCGTGTGCTCCCCGGCAACCGATGCCACAGAAGAGGGTGATGCGGCGTGAGCGGTTCAACAGATCGGCCAATAGCTTCAAATCTTCCAAAGCCGGACAAACGGACGAATCTACCGGATACGTATGAACCGACGATCCCACACCTACCGCCTCTTTCTTGGCCAGATCGCCGGGTAGACCTATTACCGATACTCCCTTGCGCGAAGTAGCGGTTTGAATGGCCGCTTGCAGCATACGAGGTAGCTGCGTGGGGGTAGTGGCTAGTTCGTTGTAGTAACTACAATCATTGAATAACTTAATTGTATTGGTTTCCTGAAAATATTCCGTACCAAACTCGCAGGTCGGTATGGTCGAAGCTATGGCAACAACCGGTGCTCCCGAGCGATGGGCATCGTATAGTCCGTTTAATAAATGTACATGCCCCGGTCCGCTACTGCCGGCACAACATCCGGGCTGTCCGGTTAGTTGTGCTTCTGCTCCTGCGGCATAGGCACCTGTTTCTTCGTGCCGCACATGTATCCATTGTATCTCTTTATTCTGTCTGACAGCCTCGTTTACTTCGTTGAGGCTATCGCCTGTTACCGCATAAATGCGCTTAATGCCTGCTTCGACCAATGTTTCTACAAGCTGCTGTGCTACCTTTTTTGCCATACAAGTTGTCTATTAATAGTTAAGTTAAAGAAGTAACAGCCAGCTTTACCTAAATGTTTCCAAATTGTTCAAAATGAGATGCTATACGCTTCAAAATACAAACCTGTTTCGTAATTTATATCCCATAGCGTTAAAATGTAATATAAAAGCAGAAAAAGCATGGTTTCCTATCTACCATATCAATTTAATTTGTTATTTTTCGAGTAGTAAGAAGAGGCTGAATATATTGTTAAACCAAAATGTAGTCAAAAATGGATAAACAAGAGATTGGCTTACACGCCGGAATGGTATGGCACTTGCTGAATGATAACGCCAAGTGGAGCTACCAAAGCCTGAAAAGAAAATCGGGCTTGAAGGACAAGGAGTTGGGCGCAGCATTGGGCTGGTTGGCCCGGGAAAACAAAATAGAGTTTGAACAGCGCGAAGAAGATTTGTATCTTTACCTCTGTGTCAATGTCTATATTGGATAACTGGTTTTTTTAATGTGCAATTCCCGCAGTGAGTGCTTTCTAACATCTCTCTACGGGAATTATTGTTTTTATTCGACTTCTCTTTTCTTACTTGTTTTTAGTTCGATTAGAAAAGCAATGAGTAAGCCCAGCCCACCGAAGAGCAGTACACACGAACCGTAGATGATACTCGAAACCTCTCTACCTCTCCAGTCACTGATGCTTGTTTGATAATCGGGAAAGGCGTTGAGACAAATAAAGAAGCCAATGAGTAGTCCTAACCCTATCCCTACCATGAGGCAACCTGCCTTCAATGCCCCGAAAGAGAACCGCGGTTGCTGATAGTTTGGTAAGGTCAATTTTTCTGTGATATCGGCCGAATAAAGTCTGTCATTCAGTTTATCGATAACCTTCAGACGCTCGCTTTTGCACACAAAGAGTTCGAACAGTTTATAAACTCCCAGAAAAACAATGCCTACTATTACAGGCACAGAAATAAAATCCATCATAATCGTGAGGTATTTAAGTGAATATTTTCGTTCTTTGTACTGTTTGACGCATAAGCACTCAAAAGGTTACACCTTGATGGCAAAGTAACTGAAAATAGTATTCCCTATTGTATGTTGCTTGTTAATGAGCTCCTATACTGTAACCTTTTGTTCGATGTTGCGTCTAACGCTAATAGTATGGAACAGAAAGACGAAACACAATACATCCAACGGATTTTGGAGGGAGATACGGAATACTTTTCTGTATTTCTCGATCGTTATAGTCGTCCGCTGTATGCATTGATTGTACAGATGGTCGGCTGTGCCGAAGATGCCGAAGAGCTGGTACAAGATGTTTTTCTCAAAGCCTTTCGTTCCCTGCATACTTACAAAGGTGATTGCCGTTTTTCGACCTGGCTGTATCGTATTGCCTACAACACGGCTGTATCTGCCACACGCAAACGGAAGCACGAGTTTCTTTATATCGAAGAAAGTACGATTTATAATGTACCCGACGAAGTTGCCGATTCGGTATTTGGCATTACAGAGGATGAGGGACGGATCATCCTGCTGACTCAGGCTATTGATCGGCTTACGGTGGAGGAGAAGGCACTGATCACTCTTTTCTATTACGAAGAGAAATCTATAGAGGAGACAGGCGAAATTCTCAATTTGTCGCAAGCCAATGTAAAGGTGCGGTTGCATCGCACGCGCAAAAAGTTGTACGTACTAATGAATGAAAAGTAAACATGGAAAGAAAAAAAGAACCGGATAATGTACTCAGGCAGGCACTCGAACGGAGACAAGTGGGAGGCTTACCTTCCAACTTCTCTTTTCGGATGATGGAGCGGGTACGCCACGAAGCGTTGAAACAACAGCGACACAGAGAGCGGGTATTGCTGTTCTCCATGATTGGAGTGCTCGTTGTGATGATTGGTTTACTGATCGGCTATTTTATTCTTTATTCGGATATCCAATGGTCGCAGGCTCTTCCAAAGTTGAAGCTGACCGATTCTGCTTCGCCTCTCTGGAGCTTTTATGTCTATATTGCCGGATTGGCTTTGCTCTTGTTGGGTGGCGACTATTGGCTACGAAAGAAAAAGCAGAAATCATAGACAAAAAGAGACTTTTTCAAAAAGAATTCTCTTTCTTTGCACCTACTAAATGGTAAAGAAGATTATGAGAAGTTTTGCATCCGACAATAATTCGGGCGTGCATCCGCAAGTGATGGAAGCGCTCAATGAAGCCAATAACAACCATGCACTTGGTTATGGCGACGACCGATGGACCGAAGAAGCCACGGCTAAATTGCGAGAAGCGTTCACGCCCGACTGTGAACCCTTGTTTGTGTTTAATGGTACAGGAAGCAACGTGGTAGCCCTACAGCTGATTACCCGCTCATATAACTCCATTTTTTGTGCCGAAACAGCGCATATCTATGCCGACGAATGTGGCGCTCCGGTTCGAATGACCGGTTGTCAGATTCGCCCCATTGCCACCCCCGATGGTAAACTGACCCCCGAACTGATTCGTCCTTACTTGCATGGATTCGGCGATCATCATCATTCGCAGCCGGGAGCTATTTACCTGTCGCAATGCACCGAACTGGGAACTATTTATACCCCCACCGAACTGAAAGCCATTACTTCGTTGGCCCATCAATACGGTATGCGTGTTCATATGGATGGTGCCCGTATAGCCAATGCCTGTGCTGCGCTTCGCCTGTCCCTCAAAGAGCTAACGGTCGATTGTGGTATCGATATACTCAGCTTCGGCGGAACCAAAAACGGTTTGATGATGGGTGAGTGTGTCGTTGTTTTTGATCCGTCTTTGAAAGAGGAAGCACGTTTTATACGTAAGCAGTCGGCACAACTGGCCTCTAAAATGCGGTATCTTTCTTGTCAGTTTACAGCTTATTTGACAGATGAACTCTGGCTAAAGAATGCGACACATGCCAATGCCATGGCATATCGCTTGTATGATGCATTGAAGGGACTCCCGGGTGTACGATTTACGCAGAAGGTGGAGAGCAATCAGCTCTTTTTAACGATGCCACGCCCACAGATCGACTATTTACTGCAATCTTATTTCTTTTATTTCTGGAACGAAGAGGCGGATGAAATTCGTCTGGTTACTTCGTTTGATACCACGCAGGAGGATATTGATGCATTTATTGCTTTGCTTACGGCATAACGGCATTTGCCACGCGAAAGATTCTGTTGTAAACAAGCGAATTTCGTAACCATTGCATAGGTGTGAAGTTGCATAATAGATAAGTATCCGATCAATTTAGATCAAATAGAGTGCAAGGGCTATAGGAATTTAAAACGACTATAGGCAAATATTATATATTGCTAATTACTAATCAAGTGATTGATTATTAGTGATGTGTGTTGTTTGCTATGGGCGTGTATCCTTCTCCTTTTCCTTGTATGCAACAGAACCATTTTAACGATGCGTTAACTACGTAGTTTTGGTATCAAAGAGTACGTACTTTTTGATACCAAAACTATATACTTTTGCTGAGCGGGTAGTTAGGAGAACAGAGAATGATTAACACTGTTAAAAAGGAAAGACAAACGTATACCCCTTCTTTTTCAACGTCTTTATCAGCTTCTCCATGGGTTTATCATAAAACTTATCTGTTCGGCTGTCTGCCGTACCAAAATGTATCAGCATGATGTGCCCATTCAAGCCCTCCCGTGCCTCTACTTCCATTACTTTGTTGTAAATCTCCCGGTTGCTTCGGTAGTTTTTCATGTCGGGAGTGGTATAGTCGGCATTGGTCAGTGTGCCCGGTGTGAAATTGATTACCTGTACGCCCATATTGCGTGCCCATGCAGCTATTTGCTTATTGTAGTATTCGTATGGAGGTATATACACCGATGCGTCTTTATAGGCGATGCCGGCTTTTCGCATGGTTTCGTAGCTTTTCAGTAAGTCTTTCTCAAAAGCTTCGCGTGTAACCAGTAACGAGTCCCGGTTTTCCCATGCGGCATATAGCAAATGTCCGTAGCTATGTCCGCCTACATAATGTCCGTCGGCTTTTAACCGTTGTATTACCTGTGGAAAACGTTCGTAAAACTCTCCGGTAAAGAAGAAGCCGCCTTTGATGCCGTGCTTCTTTAATATGCGAAGAATGGGATCTGCTCCGTCGGCTTTGTCGGCTGCGGTGAATACCAATGTGATTTGCTTCTTCGAAGGATCGGTTCGGATGATACCTCCGTCCTGATAGATATTACGATCGGGCTCACCATTAGCCTGCTTCATACCCTCTTTTTGGAGTGATGACAGATAATAGGTCAGGCAGGCAGTACCATCCATGGTTGGTTCGTTGGTCGAATAATCACTGATGGCATCGTGATAAACCATCTGGTCGGGCTGAAAACGCTTATAGTCTTCTCCCGGTCTGCCGGGAATACCATCCATGTTTACACCACGTAGGTTCTCAAAAATACTTCGGTATACGGGGCCATCGACCAATCCGCCTGTTGTGTTGCCCACCCCTGCATTCAGTAAAGATGAGTGAGGCTGTATCGGATAGTCGCCCGATAGGGGCAATTCTACCACCATGCTCGTTCCCCACGGATTACAACCAAAAAGCCAATCGCGCAAAGCAGCCTCCATCTCTTCGTAGGTAGAGTCGCCCGTTGTTTCGCGATACAGACGGCATTGAGTAAGCATGGCGGTTGTTAAGTTATTCGAGCACCATATATAAGGTATGCCGTGTAGAAAAGGGCTTGCCACGGCTTTTTCGTAGGTTCGTTGTATGCCGCTTCGCATATTACGGATGAATTCGTTACTGAGCCGTTGATTATCGGTTTGCGCCAATCGGTAGTGTCCCATGTTCATAAACGGATACCATTGATAATGGCGGGCACTATCGGCTCCCATCCATGGGGTGACTGGTTCACGTCGGCCATATTCGATGGCTTGGGTTAAATAGTTCGTGTTTTTAGTGGTGCGGTATAGCTCTATGGCTCCCAATTCCATATCATCTGTCCAATTGTCTTCTTCATAAATATAGGGCGATTTTACTGAAGCGGTTTGGCAGGCACCCGGTTTCTTGACTCCTTCCTGGTAAGCATCATCGGCTTTGGCTCCGATTTCTTGTGCAAACCCGGGATAGAAAGGTTTGAGTACCTCGGCACCTAGAGCAAAGCAAGAGGCAAACTTGCCGGCTGTGCTTGCCACACCGGTGGTGGCGTTCATATAAGTGCCTCTTACTTGCGGTTCGCCGCTGCAGAAGTAAACCGGCCGGCCTTTGCCCGGACCGTAGCCATAATCTACGAGGTCTTTATTGGGCAAACGCATTCCTGCATGATCTCGATCATCGGCAATCTGGTTGTATAACTCTCCCTTAGCCGGGTTCATTCGGTTCAGCCAATCGAGCCCCCATTTGGCTTCGTCTATGATATCGGGGATACCATTGGCTCCTTGGTGTCCGTCGGCATTATATGCATCGGCAAAAGCTTCGGGATTTTGCTGATAGGCGAACAGGAGTTGATAGATTGCATTGGCTGTTGTGGTGGTGTATTGCAAATAATCGGTTGCATCGTGCCAACCACCGCGTACATCAATGTGTTGTCCGGTTTTAGTAGGGTGATAAACAATGTATCCATCGTGTGTGTGGCAACTGTCTTTGAGAAACGGGTTATAGCCACAACGTTGCTGACGCATATAATGGAGTAAGAAGTCGGCAGTGCCGTGATAGACCCGATGGTTGATGGGGAAGTGTGGCGAAACAGTATTTCCGGCCTTGATACAGTAGGTGCCGGGTTCTTCAAAATCGCTGAAGTTTAGTCGATACGTACATAACATCTTTCCGATGCTACCACCCGCTCGAAGGGTGCGAAAGGTACGTTTGGTTTCTCCCGTAAAAACATCGATCAGAGCAAACTCCTGCATGTCGATAGGGGTTTCGCTCATGAACACTGCTACTTTTTTTGATTGGGGCAGATAGCCCAATTGATTGATACGTATCCATTCGTCTGCTCTGCTATTCAACGCGCTGAAAATGAATATGAAAAAAAACAGCCAACCATTGTATTTAATCATGGGGTATAGAAATTAAGGTTGAACAAATGTGTTAAGTTCTTCTTTTACAAAGGAAGCGCATTCTATTTACTTTCCGAACTATTATCGTTACTAATTAGCTGATATTATATGTCGTTTACAAATATTTAGAGTTATATCGGTGGCATTTAATAAATTGTGCTAAAATCAGAATCTAAAGACAAGATTAATTTGTTATCTGTTTACTAATAATAGAGAAGAGAATGGCATATATAGATTATTACCAGATTCTTGGTGTGGATAAGAAAGCCTCACAAGATGATATCAAGAAAGCTTATCGTAAGTTGGCTCGGAAGCACCATCCGGACTTAAATCCGAATGATCCCAAGGCTAAAGATTTGTTTCAAGAAATAAATGAAGCCAACGAAGTGCTTAGTGACCCCGAGAAGCGTAAGAAGTACGATGAATATGGCGAGCATTGGAAGCATGCCGATGAATTTGAAGCGCAGAAGCAGTCGCGACAACAGTCTTACTCGGCCGGACAAGGCGGGCAGGGATTCTATGGTGGTGGCTCGGGCGAAGATTTCTCTGATTTCTTTGAGTCCATGTTCGGACAACGTCGTGGAGGAGGTGGTCGTACGGCTGCTTTCCGCGGTCAGGATTTTAATGCAGAATTGCATCTTTCGCTTCGCGATGCAGCTCATACGCACAAGCAGGTACTGACGGTAAATGGCAAGAATGTACGTATAACCATTCCGGCCGGTGTAGCCGATGGGCAGGTGATTAAGTTGAAAGGATACGGTAGTGAAGGAGTCAACGGTGGGCCTGCCGGCGACTTGTATATCACGTTCGTTATAGCCGATGATCCCGTATTTAAACGCTTTGGCGATAATTTGCATATTGATATACCGCTTGATCTCTATACCGCTGTATTGGGAGGAGAACAAATGGTACAGACATTGAATGGAGATGTGAAATTGAAAGTAAAACCCGAAACACAGAACGGTACCAAGGTTAAACTCAAAGGAAAAGGTTTCCCCGTATATAAGAAAGAGGGCGAAGCTGGCGATTTGATTGTGACCTATACGGTTAAGATTCCAACCAATCTGAGTGAACGACAGAAAGAGTTGTTTAGGGAGTTACAAAGTATGAACTAAAAAAGAGTGAAAGCTATGCAGACCGAATTTATTATTGTCAGTGAATACTGCTACAAATGCCATATCGAACCCTCATTCATTGAATTACTAGAAGATGCGGGTTTGATCGAAACGCAAATAGAGGAAAATGAACGTTGCCTGATGGTGTCTCAGCTTCCTGATTTAGAGAAGTATAGTCGGATGTATTATGACCTATCGATTAACATTGAAGGAATTGATGCCATCCGACATTTGTTGCAACGGATAGAATTAATGCGGCACGAAATGAGTATGCTTCGTAAGCAATTGCTGCTTCATGATGCGCTCAAGTGAATAGACTGTTCGCTTGAGAGTATTGATGCCTTTTCCTTTTATTCCAGAAATTGGATGTTTTATTCAAATCTTGACTGTAGAAGATACAAGGGGGATAAATTACTTTTGCAAACAAATATCAAGGTATATAGCGTATAGATACGTTTTTTGATTTAGAGAAAAGGTAAAATGAGATGGGAAGTAAATTGTATCATGAGGAGAATTCTCAATGTATTAATTGTAAAGAGCCCAAGATAGAACTCTTTAAGTATATAGAAAGCAAAGCTGGCGAAAATATTATATTTGAAAATTATGATGTTCCTTTGTTGGTTTTTATATTATCCGGACAGGCTCTTGTTTCTTGTAATGAATTTCATGATGTGTTGTTTCAATCACATGAAATGTGTTTTTTACCGATAGCTGCCGATTGTACCTGGAAGATAATAGAAGATTCTTCTGCTATTATCCTCCGTACAACACCTCAGGGAGATATTTGTATGAGAGAATCCGGGGTTGAGCATCTGGACTATGTAAAAGGTTTGGAACCGGAATTTACCGGGTTGCCCATTAAGCCAGCTTTAATTGGCTTTCTAAACTCAATACTTTCTTACCTTAACGATGGGGGTACTTGTCCCGTTTTTCATTATATTAAGGAAAATGAACTGGCTATTTTGATACGTGCATATTACTCGGTTAATGAGCTGACTCGCTTCTTTATGCCCGAGATAAAGAATCGAGATGGTTTTCAGTTATTTGTTATGAAGAACTATCGCACCGTAAAAGGAGTCCAAGAGTTTGTTCACCTATCGGGCTTGTCGTTGAGTGCTTTCAATCGAAAGTTTAAAACCCTCTTCGGCACGAGTCCTTATCAGTGGATGATTAACCAAAAATCAAAGCATGTTCTGCATGCTATTTTGGCAAGAGATCAATCCATTGCTAATATTATGCGCGAATTTAATTTTTCTGATGCTTCACATTTCAATAGATATTGCAAAACGATGTTTGGAGCATCGCCCAGCGAGTTGAGAGGCCGCTCTAAAAAGAAGGTATCATAATCGCTTTTTCTTTTCTCTTTCTTTCCTCATACCATACCGGTCAAAAGTACTCGTATGGTAACTCACATGAATTCTTTAATGAAACCAAAAAGACAGTTTATTCTTGTAAATAGTAGCAAAAAAATATTCTTTTAGCTAAATAAATTTTGTTTTATTCCATATTTTGCAAGAATTATACCACACTGATTATTGTGTGGAATGCCTTAATACCCTGTAACTTTGCATTCATAATTAGTCATATATGTATATAACTAACTAAACGACTTGAAATTATGGATTATATCTCGTTAATGAATGGACGTGATAAGCTCGGAAAAGGTTCACTTGTGTTTTCAGCATACGAAAAGGCTGGAGAGGTAAACTTATTGGCTGAGGGGCAATATACATTTCTATTGGTATTGCAAGGTTCTGTTCGTTGTTATTTTAGAGGAGCCGTTTATCCGGTAAGAGTCGGCAAAATGCTGGCGTTTGATAAGGATCAGTTGCAACAATGTACCTGCGATAAGAATACGGTAATTATGGAGTATATACCTCTTGCAAAGATGTTTAAATATATGAAACTTTTCACAGAAAGCTTTCATGCTCCTTATTCCGATTTGGTGCCTTTTGATGAACGTGTGCATGAATGGTGCCAATGGCTGATTGATCGCATGAAGGTATGCTGTCAATATAATAAGAGAGCTTATTATAAGCTATGTGGCGTTTTTGCTAAGATGATGCTTCAATACTCGCCGGGAATTCTCGGAAACCTGTATATTCCACTCTATGCCTGCCAAATGCATAGGGGAGGATGTGAGGAGTGTGCAATGGGATGCAAGGTAATAACTAGCTAAATGAATATGAAGAAGATTTTTGCACTATTATTTTTAGTGTTTTGCGTTACCATATCCGGCAAGAGCCAGCAGGTGGCCGTAAAAACAAATTTGCTATATGGGGCGTATACTGCCACTCCTAATATGGGGTTGGAGATTCGTTTAGCCAAAGCAAGTACTCTCGATATCGGAGTAGGATATAACCCGTGGAACCTCAATGGGAGCACAGCCAATAATAAAAAACTAGTTCATTGGCTCGGCCAGGTGGAGTATCGCCATTGGTTGTGCCAGAGGTTTACCGGACATTTCTTTGGTGTGCACGCCTTGGGTACGCAATTTAATATTGCCGGACACGAATTGCCGTTGCTTCTGGAGAAGGGATCAAAGAATTATCGTTATCAGGGCTATGGCTATGGTGGTGGCATCTCTTACGGTTACAATTTCTTTTTGGGCAAGCGATGGGGGCTTGAAGCTACCATAGGGATGGGGTATGCACGTTTGCACTATGATAAGTACGATTGTGTGAAATGTGGAGAAAAGATGGGGGCTGACGTAAAAAACTACTTCGGCCCTACAAAGGCAGGTATCTCATTGGTATACATTATTAAATAACTGCAAAACATGAAATTAGTATTTATATCTGTCATTTTTATATTGGGGGCTACTGGCGTCTTTGCACAGCAAAAGGAGTATGCCGGAAAGATGCATATCACACCGCTCTCTTTGGAGCAAAAGGGAGATTCTGTTTATGTAAAATTGAATTTCGATATTGCGGGAATTAATGTTGATTCGCGCCGTTCGATCAGCCTTATTCCTACGTTGGTTGCACCTGATAAGAGGCTCAATCTTCCGGAAGTAATGGTCAAGGGACGAGAGAATTACAATGTTTATCGGCGGGAGCTTGCCCTGATGAGCAAACGCGAAAGGGATGATTATGAGAAGAACCCGCCTTATGTTGTTTTGGAGGGATTCAAATCTACAAACAATAAACAGATAGCCTATCAGGTGGCAATCAAGTATGAACCATGGATGGCTCAAGCCAAACTGGATATGTACGAGGATTTGTGTGGCTGTGGCAATGCTCCGCGCCGTATGGGTGTATCTCAATTGGTAAACCTGATAACGTTGGAGAAGGTTCGGGTGTTGGAGGCATATAGCATCACTCCTCATTTAGCGTATGTTCAACCGGCTGTCGAAACGGTTAAGCATCGCGAAGTTATAGGCGAAGCATTCTTAGACTTCGTTGTAAACAGGGTGGATATTCGTCCCGACTATATGAATAATCCGCGTGAATTGAAGAAAATTACCGACTTGATAGCTGAGGTGAAAAGAGATAAAGACATCACCTTGCGTGCAATCAATGTAATGGGTTATGCCTCGCCCGAGGGGACTCTTGAGGCTAACAGACGGCTCTCTGAGGGACGTGCAAATGCATTGGCCGAGTATCTCTCTACAAGATTCGATTATCCGAGAGATTTATATAAAGTTGTTTTTGGAGGCGAGAATTGGAGTGGGTTGCGTGAGCGTGTAGAAAGCTCTTCATTGCCATATCGTGATCAGGTGTTGGCAATCATAGATACTATTCCGGCCGAAATAAATTATGCTCAAAAGAGTAGTCGTAAAAAGGCATTGATGGATTTGCAGGGTGGGGTGCCATACCGATATATGCTCAAAGAAATTTTTCCTTCGTTGCGTAAAGCGATATGTAAGATTGATTTCGAGGTTCGGAATTTCGATATAGAACAGGCGAAAGAGGTGATGAAAAGACGTCCTCAGAACCTCAGCCTGAATGAAATATTTTTGTTGGCAAATACGTATAAGGAAGGCTCTCGGGAGTTTATCGACCTATTCGAAACTGCAGTCAGATTATTTCCTGATGATGTTACGGCCAACGTAAATGCAGCATCAGCAGCACTTGCCCGCAAAGATGTGCCTTCAGCCCAACGGTATCTGTCGAAGGTAAAGGGAAGAACGGGCTCTGCCGAATATTACAATGCTGCCGGTGTGTTGCAAATGCTTCGTGGCAATTACGATGAGGCCGAGATATTGCTTGATAAAGCTTCAGTCATGGGGCTGGCAGCGGCAAAGCAGAATAAGGAAGAGCTAACCCGCAAGAGAGCAAATAGCTACGAAATTGAATCAATAAATAGAGAGAATAGATAAAATAAATAGTGAATAATTTAAAAACAAAACGATGAAGAAAATTCTTTTAATGGCTCTTGTGGCCTTGACAATCATGTCTTGTTCGAAAGAAGAATACGATAACGCTAATCTTGGTGGAAAATCAAGTCTTTCAGTAAAAATAGATATGTCTCCATTTACAAGGGGTGGTGATGCCAATGTAACGGCAGCCCCTGAATTAGGCTCCATGCTACTTGTGGTAACAGACAAAAGTGGTAGTTATGTTACGGAGAAGTTGATATCCTCAGGGTTAGATGCTACTACGATCAATGTTGAGCTGATCGAGAAAACGGATAATGCAAATCTTATTGGTGGTAAAGTTACCATATATGGAGTAACTGTGGGTAATGGCTGGGGTACTTTAACCTCTGTAGCTCCCCAAGTGCTGCCTGCACTTGCTACAGCTCAAAAAAACATTAACCTATGGCAAAAAGACCAAGCAAACGGAGGTTTTTTGAATGTACCTTACTATGGCGAAGCTCCTATTGTTCAAAGCGGCATTAATGCAGACTCACATATCCTTTTGAATGCGAATGTAAGTATTACTCCCGAACTGGGGCGTGTGCAGGTAAAAGGTACACCGACCGGTGAGGAAAAAACAGTGGGAACAAGTGTAATCACAGTCTCCGATGTTGTGGTTCAAAACGTGTTCATCAACAATGTTGTCAGCAATGATATTTTAGTATCACCTCGTGGAAATGGAACGAATGATTGGGAAGATACCGGTGAGTTTCAAACCGGAGGTGCGTTATTCTCAATGCAAGATAGCGGTACCGGTTTCGGTTATCAGATTTTCGATAGAAGCAAACCCCACGTGATTGTAAAAATAACCTATAACACAAGTGTAGATGGTGCTGCTAAGGCTTCTCATACAGGTTTTGTTACCATTCAGAAGTTTACCTACGGTTCGGTAACGGCAGGTGATTTAGCTGTCGAAAAAGGAAAGATTTATGACGTAGATTTGGGAGCACTTGCTCTTACTTACGATAAGATCGGTGATGAGCCTTATGATAACACCGTTTATTATGACTTGGTAGCCAATGTAACGGTCAATAAATGGACCATCATTCAGGTAACTCCTGTACTTCCGTAGTCTGTGCTACCGGAAAATAGTAATAAGATAATAAAATTGAATTATGTTTTTTAAAAAGCACTTCCTATCTCTCATTCTATTTGTATTGGTTACTCTGGTAAGTGGCTGTACCAAAGAGAATACGGATGATTGTTTTTCGGGACTCAGGCTTAAGTTTAGCTTTACGCTTCACAATAATGGCGGTAGCCTGTTTGGCGAGGAAGTTAACCGGGTACGTGTTTATCTGTTCGATGAACAGGGGGTGTTGCAGCTCTATGCGTTGGATGATAGTAGAACCATTGAGTACAGTTATATGCAAAACGGTCAGCTCAGAACTGTAACAAAAGCCAATCTCGTGGGAGCGCTGCCTGAGGATTACATGATGCAACTGGATGTTGCACCCGGTAAGTATAAAGTGGTGGCATGGGGAGGTAGTGCAAAAGATACGGAGAGCACGTTCTTTCATGCTCATATGAACAATCCGATGACACATGATTATTCTGAAGGGGTAATCATCGGGCAGACTCGGATGGAAGATTTTCGAATGTTCATCAGATACAATTTGGCACCGGATCTGCCCGAAGATATTGTACCGACGGTTACCGAAATTGATGATTTGTGGTATGGTGCATGTGGTACTCGAAACGAGATTACCAGCAAATATACAATGAAAGAGGTCATTGTTAAGAATGGTACGGTTACAGAAGAGAAGATCGATCTGATTAAGAATACGAACGTGCTCAAAGTAACCATTACCGGTTACGAGAACATACTCGCTGCATCGCAAAGAACCAACGCTTCGTTGCCACTTAACGTATGGGTTACAGCGGTAAACGGTCGATACAAACTTGATAATTCAATCGGCGAGTGGGCACGCTCTATCCGATATGTGCCACATACCGAGCAGTTGGAAGCAAACCGGATAATGGTTGATATAAAGATGTTGCGAATAGATGTCGAAAAGCATACGGCACAACCCATGTATCTGACCATCGAAGATCCTGTTACACTGAAAAAGTTTCCGGGCAAACCGATTGATATAGTCAATACCTTGATGCAGGCGAAAGATGTACGCGGAAATTATATCTACAATAATCAGGCGGACTTCGACCGCGAATATGAACATCCGATAGAAATAAAGATAGATACCGATCTGAATGTGACTGTATTTGTCAAAGGATGGGAAATTACCCCGGTGATTCCTGAGGTTTAGAAACTGTTATTACAATAATTATGAGAAAAATCTTATATGTACCATCTCTGCTTTTGGCTTTTGTATGGGTGCTGATGTATCTTCTTGGCTGTACGAAGGAGGAAGTTCAGCAACACACTGGCGGCAATACGAAAATGGCTTTCAGAATCAGCACGAAAGCCCTTATCGGAGATACGGAGGAAGGGGTAACAATCAGTTCGCTCAGAATCTTAATCGTAAACCCGAATTGGGGGAATATAATAGTAGAGAACAGGTTGATTAACACTCAGTCGGGCGATTATGTGTTCAAACTTCAACAAGGTGGGTATAAAATCTGTGTAGTAGCCAATGAAACGGCAGCAATGACGGCTTCATTCGATGCCGCCGGCAAACTGTCGGACTTGAATGCCATACAGGTAGTCACTCCTGCAATGGAGAGCCAATTGGTTTTATACCAATCGGTAGACATCATGCTTCGCCCGTTGGCTTCCGATTCACAGCAGGCGGAGGTATCGGTCAATGGGGGTACTACCTGGGTATCGCCTCCCATAGTCAATGTGGAGTTGAAGAGAGTGGCAGCAAAAATCTCGTTTGCCATTAAAAAAGAGACGGCTGTACCCACAGACGTATTCACTATTAAAAAGGTTGAGTTGATCAATATTCCTGCGGATAGTTATCTGACCTCTTCAATGGCATATACGGGGGTGCTGCAAACTCAACTGCCTTTTAGCGGTCCGCGGATATCATTTTCGACCAATGGTGAGAGTCAACTACTATTCAGCGACTACATTGTGCCCGAATATATCTTATCGACACCTGCCTCTGCCAACAATGCGGCAACATTGGTCATTACTGCCGATTATACTAAGTTGGGCGGAACAGCACGCGAGGTTGTCTATACAGTTCCGGTATTAGGATGGAATGCGGCCGATTATAGCCTTACGCGAAATTGTCATTATAATATCACAGCCACCATAACAAAGTCGGCTGAATTGATAACACCAATCATCGTCGAGTATGAAGTGCTTAAATGGCAAAGTGCGGGTGATGGAAGTTTTGAAGTAGGTGCTGTTACTTTTACGGGTGCTTGGGAATACGGTACATCTATGAATGACCGGATCATCGAGGTGTCAAACAACACATCGGTAACGTATGAGTTTACACTCAGTTTCCCTCCCGGAGCAACGTGGACGGCTCAACTGACCAATATCCGTGATTTTGACTTTGACTTACATAACAATGGAGTACGCAGTGGAGTTACCGAAGAGGGGGTTGTAAAACGAATAAAAGTCAGGCCCCGCACCGTGGTGTCTACCAATGATGTGACAACCGAGTTTTATATCACTGTCTTCAACGGTTTTGAAACCGTTGAATTAGATTTGACCAACAACGGTACGGTAGGAGAAGGTAACCGGTTTATTATCAAACAAAATCCAAATTAAGCCAATGAAACGTATATCATTATTCTATATAGCACTATGTGTGGTTTTACTGAATTCTTGCGTAGAAGAACCGGTAACTGATTTGCATCCGCAAACCAAAAATGTAATCACATTCACTATCTTCAACTCATCTGCACCTGCCGAGGCAACAAGGGCTACTCGTGCAGCGGATGATATGCTTGACAATGAGAAGGTGATTAATCGTATCGATATTTTCTTTTTTGACGCTACCGGTGGAAACGTAGTTTTTTATCCCGATACAAGCCAAATTACGATTGATAATGATAAAGTAACTGTCAGAGTGCCCGAGGATGTGATGGAAACACTATATAGCACGGGTGCCTGTAAGGTCTATGTGTTGGCAAATTGCCAGTTGGAAAGAACTTTGCTCGAGGGCAAAACGCTCGATGGTATAAAGCAACTTTCCATGAATAATGTTGATGCTAAAAAGTTTAATTTGAATACTCCTCCGGTTGACTTCCTGATGGATAGTGAAGAGCTCGATGTTACATTCAATGCAGCTAATCCGCCGTCAAACTTGGGTAAGGTTAGTCTTAGACGTGCAGCAGCCAAAGTAGTGGTAGATATTACGGGTGCGAAGATAACCGGATATACTCCTATGGAGGCTCGCGTGATGGTGGTCAATTATTTAGATCAAACGAAACTTGGCAGTGAATATCTGTATGCTGCCCAAGAAGGAGACTATAAATCGGCAACCAAAACACTGATTGCCAATAATGATGCTGCAAACTCTTTTTCGATTGATGCCCGGAATCCGATTTACACTTACGCCAATAACTGGGCAACCGATAGCGGTAACGAGACATACCTCTTGATAGCCATTGATTGGCGCAAGCGAACCGATGGGATAACGAAAACCTATTATTATCGAATACCTTTCTCGTATATTCGGGCAACAGGAGATGTAGCTGCCAACAGAGATAAAATAAGGCGCAACTATGTATACCAGTTTGCGGTCAATGTAACTCGTTTGGGTGGTCTTGATCCGGCAGAGGCAGTAGATGTTTCGGCTAATTTTGATTTATTAGATTGGTCGACAAAAAAGGTGGAAGTTTCGATTCTCGAATATCATTTCTTGTTTGTCTATAACCCAAACGTAGAGATTTACAATCGTTATGCCAATGTGTGGGAATATAAGTCGTCCAAACACCCCATAACCGTAACGATGACCAAAGTATATTGCAATGAGTATGATACCGATGGTGGAATCAATGAAAGAATATATACAAGTGGAGATCCGCAATATCCAACAGTCACGGAATCGAAGATTGGAGATAGAACGTATTTCACTTTTCAGTCAATGATTCCTATCAACTACGTTCCGTTGTATATTAAGGCTACGGTAACCAATGGAACAGGATTGTCTGCCAATGTGTCGCTTACGATTTATCCTAAAATATACGTTACCGCTTCGTACTCTTATGGAGGATATGCTAATCAGGTGGTTAATCCGGACGACCGGGGTATTATTCCCGCCAATAGAGCATACCAAGATATAAACGGAGAGAGAATCTGGTTGGCAGGTTCATATACCACGCCAAGCGGAACGCTTCCCGATGCAGGGAGCAATAATCCCAATGGCAATGTAGCAGACATTATTCCACAGAAGAATTTTAATTTCTTCACCGTACACGTCACTTCGCTCGATATCGAAGATGAACACAATGGAATGACGATCGGAGATCCCACTAATCCATTAAATCATAAGGGTAGTACGAGTGGTAGCATTGATAATAGAGATGCGGTGGTCACAGGTCAAAATCTAAGCGATTGGAGTGTGGTGTCTCCGTATTTTCAGACGCAGACGGATATGCTTCATAACAAGATGGTATCTCCGCAATTTGTTATTGCTACGCAGCGTGGTATCACGCTTTCGACAAAGTCTTGGGAGGTAGCCCAGCAGCGATGTGCCACTTATCGGGAGTCGCAATATGCTGCCGGATCATGGCGTATGCCCACGCTCTCAGAACTCAAACTGGTACGCCGCATTCAACTCGATCCGAATAGTGCAATTAAGGAGTTGTTCCAATCCAAGACAACAGGCGGAGCCGATTTTGGTTGGTGGACGGCAGAGTACGGCTCTTCAATCATATTGGGCGAACCCAATGAGGAGAATGCCATACGAATCAATCAACCGCAACAGAGCAATTCTGTACGTTGTGTACGCGATGTATGGAGAGATTAATTTGAATGAAAATGAAAAATAAAATTATATTAGTTATACTTTCTGCACTCGTACTATTGGGGTGCCAGACATTCGATGTCGATGTTCCATATAGCAACGGTAGATCGGAGCTGATGGTGCATCTTGATATTCCTGCACCTGTGGTAGCGAAAACAAGAGCGGGTATTACCGACGAGTTGTCGTCTTTGTATGTGTTAGTCTTTGACAAGAACGGGCTATATCTGTCCAAGCATAACGGAGAGCTTGTTTCGAGTACGACGACAACGGCAAATTATAAATTCGGAAGCATTCCTACCACTAAAGAGGGCGAATTGCTTATTCTCCATTTTGTTGCTAACTATGATTGGACGAGCTTTCCGGATGCAGGCAATGTGGGTAAGAGCGAAGCCGAGGTCATGAACACGCTTAGCGTAACGAGCGGTACTGTGGCTTATTGGCAACGTATTGAGTTGCCCGGCGGATTAGTTGGAGCAAAGAACAGTACTATAACCCTGAAAGACGATGTGAGTTTACTCAGAAATATAGCCAAAATTACTGTGACGAACCTAACCAACGAACCGGTGGAGAATAGTTATCTGACTGATGTTTCATTTGCAGTGGGTGGTTACCTGAATCGAGGTACGGTTGCTCCGTATTCGACTTCGCACTATAGCTTTATAAAAGGTGCCATAACGGAGGCTTTGGATGGGCATACTGTCTCTATTACCGACGAAAGTGATTTTGTATCTGCACAGAATGGTTCTATCGGTAGCCAGTCTGTTGCAAAAAACATATATGAACGAAAGAATTCTACGGCTCGCGACCAAACTTATGTAATTTTAAAAGGATATTATCAAAAAACTTCCATTCCGAGTAATAGCACACGGGTGTCGTACTATAAGATAGATCTTGTCGATAGTCATGCGGCCAAAGAACTGTTAGATATTGAACGTAACTATCACTATATTATACAGGTGAACAATGTGGCGATGGAGGGATATCCAACCTTACAGGAGGCTATTGATAATCCGGCATCGAACAATATCAATGCAGCCATTCAGGTTGCCGAGTACACCTCTGTATCAGATGGTACGTATGTACTCCAGGTCGAAAAGACTGTTTTCTCGTTTGTAAAGCCGGGTCAGGACTTTCAGATAAACTATTCTTACTACGATGTTTCTACAGGTACGGTAGACAATAGTAAAGTGACCGTTACGCTGGAGCAAGATGCGGCAATGAAGGTGATAGCAGACGGTTCGTTTACCGATACTCAAAATGGAGTTATTTCGGCTCGTACTGCTGCTATTCCGGTGAATAACGATATCTATCAGGCAACCTTTATTGTAGCGGCCAATAACAGTAATCTATCTCGTAGAATTACCGTGCGTCTAAGAAAGCCTATGAATTTTGTTAATGTGTCATCGACACCGAACAACGGATCTACCGACTGCGTAGTGGCTAATATGGTGGGACAACCCGTTACGATTACCTTTGCTTTCCCACCTGACATTTCGCCGGCCGTATTTCCTCTACCGGTATATGTCTATTCCAAAAAGCTATCACCCGATCCTACCAAGATGGGAGTTGATGCGCTTTCGATAGATCCTCTGCCAAATAATACATTCCGGTATGTATATATGGCTCCGTACAAGGGCAACGATGCAAATGACGTACCTCATACACATACGATCTATCTTGTCAGTTCTACGACTTCCTCTAATGAAGATGTCATTCTTACTTCCGATTACTTCAATGATGTAACAATTAACCTGAGGTCGGCCAGTATTCCTGCGTTAAGCAACGTAAGCTTTAATCCTAATCCGGTTTTCAAACTGAAAGATGAGCCGGTACAATTGACCTTTGATATCCCCGTGGTGGCGGATAACACACTGCCATATCATATACGTATCCATACGGATTATTTGGCATATGTTTCAACGGCTACCGGTTTGGATTGTGTTTGGGATGAAGAGTTGGGAGTATACATCTACACCACCAATACGACAGGCAATCAACGGATATCATTTAAGACAAAGCAGCCGGAGAGTAGCGGGTACGTACGCATAGATGGTGATCGGTTTGCTGCAATAACCGTTAGGCGAACGACTTTACTAGGCGAGTTTAAAGATGTATCGGTTGATGTTTCGGGAAAAACAGCAGGAAGTGCGGCAAATATCACCTTATCAGTTGATGAGGCAGGTACGCGCTATATAGCAGGTGGAGGTGATGTGTATTTCAATACCCAGTATCTTACACCCGCTGTAGGAAGTGGTATGGTATCAACGGGAATTGCCAATGAGTATAAGATGTCCGTATCATCCGGAGGCGTTAAAACGGCGAGCTTTATTCTTAACAAAGACTTGCCGGTCGGAGAAGCGGAAACGATTAAAATATCAAGTGCCAACTTCAAAGATTACTTTGCTAAGAATGTAATTCCGGGAAAGTTTACTTTTGGCAGCAATGTTCCGGGATATGAAAATCGTCCGGTATTGACCATCAAAAATTCAGATACACCGGTGTCATTGTCGGCGGTTGCATATTGGGAAACGTTTAATCTTCGTTTTTCTATCCCTCCGTCAACACGCCTTAATGGGGCAGTACTATCTGATACTAATCCGTTGTATGTCTGTTTTGAAAGTACCAATGATCTTTATTTAAGGTCATATACCGGAATTTCATCATCCATACCATCAACCTATCAAAATGCCCGAACTATTTGGTTTAAAATAACATCTACCGGAGATAAAGTAGTCGCTTTTGATGCTAACAGAGCCAATGATAACTCCGTGTTGTCTTTGATGTCTGTAAAGAGCGGAGAAACCATATCGAATGGAGTGTTTGAAACTGCAACCGGGTTCCAAGACAGATAAGTGACCGCCAAGACTGCTTTTGATAGTAAACAGTTGTCGGGCAATATAAGTTAAGCCTTCGTATTCTTGATTTGATCGTTAGGATCTTGTATCAAGAATACGAAGGCTTAACTATTGGGTAAACTATGTGTTGAGCTTACTAAGAATTATTCTGCCAGAATGGTAATTTCAGCACCCGAAGCATAGTCTTGTCCGCGTTGTTCGCTCAAAGCAGTGAAGCGGATGTAACGCGCTTTAACCGGTTGGTCGAATACGACTTTCTTCTCTTTCAAGTCTCCTTTGAAAGTGCCTTTGGCTATCGGTTCACCCCACTCTTTGCCATCTTGGCTGATGTGGATGGTATAGTCTTTTACATTACCATTGCTGCTGTTCTGACGGGGCAGATAGGTGAAGCCTTTGATGCTCTTCACTTCTCCTGCATCCAGATCGACCCAGTGGGGATGTTTGGCTACGGTTACGGAGAACATCGTGTGCCAAATGGTATTCGGATCACCATCTGTCAGGTTCTTCGCTTCTCCTCCGTCCGACTCTTCGCTGCTGGCATAGATAACCTCTGTTTGAATACTCTCTATCTTTTCGAAAGTAATATTTGCTTTGATATAGGGTGCATCTTTGAACCAGGCAGTGATTGTGCCACCGTTGCGTAAAGCGATGGGAGCATCGTATGTTTTCATCTTGCTCTTGTCTATCGTATAACAGATGACGGCACCTGCCTTGGGCGACGTAATCGATACGGCTCCGGCACGGTTGCGAGTGATGGAAAGCGGCATCTCTCCGGCAGGAGCTACGTTGGCTGTAGCAGCAAGGTCTTTCGTTGCCGGACGGATGATAAAGCCCATGTTGTGGTGGTTGGCAAATACACGGTCTTGTTCCAATGGTCCGCCTTGTCCGCAGCTATTGCCTCCCAATCCGGTTACAGCAGCATCCAGATGCAGATACGTATCGCCTACGGCGGGTAACTGGTAAGGGTGCGAAGCCAAGATCAGGTCGAGCGCAGAGTAGGGGAGTGCCGAAACTGATAAACGGTCGGTGGCTACGAATACAGCTCCGTTGCCGGCTTTATTGGTCAGTGCACACCAGCGCACATCTTCATGATTAGCCATATCTTGTGGCTTGGGGAAGTTCACAAACTCTCCCGTCACTGTGTTTTTATGCTGCTCAATGAACTGTCCGGTCTTACGGTCGGCATAGTTGTCGATAGGGCCGCGTCCGTAGTATGTGAAGTTCTCGTATTGTTGAGGCACGCGCATCACATATCCCAGGCGAGGCAATACAAGGCTCGGTTGGTTGGAGGTGATGCTTGATTGAAGTTCAATAGAGCCGTCTTTGTAGACTGTCCATACTTGGTTGGTGGTGAACTTAAAGTCGGCATTGCCGAATTTCTTGTCCGTCAACTCCTGAATACTGCTTTTACCACTGCTGGTTCCGCCCAGTATTTTGGCAGCGTTGGGAGCCTGAGACTCTACGCTGAAAGAGAGAACAACGGTGCCATCTTCTTTGGTCATCATGCTGTATCCTGTGGCTACGTGCTTCAGGTTGTGCAATCCATTTTCGAACCATGGAGAGTAGAACCAGTTATCGTTATTGGTAAATGCACGCAACGCATCGAGCTTCGGACCATTACCGTCACTGATGATGGTTTCATTGCCGTATGTCAGGCGATAGATGGTTCCTGTCTTCTTATCGAATGTGGCCTCAGATCCGTTGCCTTTGATGGTCACTAAATCGTTGCTCGTGGTTACTTCTGCTTTGGAACCGCTCACCGTGCTGATTGAAGGACGATCGCTTGCCTCTTTGATAAGTATTTGCTCCTCTGCCTGTGCAAACTGTTTGTCTGCCCATGGCATATTCTCTTTCAATAAGAATTGAACTTTAACGAAATATTCTGATTCGTTCTTTAATTGACCGAATGAATAGGGGAGGCTGATGGTGGTGCGTTGGCGTGGAGCAACCTTATTAATAGGAGCGATTCCCGCTTGCACCTCTTTGCCGTTTTCGTATAGTGCCCATCTTACCTCATACTCCGAAAGGTCTTTGAAATAGTATTTATTAAATACCTCGAACAAACCTTTCTGTACATCGATTGCTTTGACGGCAATGTGTTGATATACTTTTTTGACCTCGTAATATTGAGGTTTGGGTTCCAGATCGGCAAACACAATACCGTTCATAACGAACTGTCCGTCGTTTGGAGTATCACCAAAATCACCTCCATACGCTAGGTAGCGTTCGCCGGTTTTCTTGTCGTAGTTGTACATGGCTTGGTCTACCCAGTCCCAAATAGCCCCTCCGCAGAAGAAGTTCGTTGACTCGATGGCTTCCCAATAATCGACCAGATTGCCACAAGCATTACCCATAGAGTGTGCGTATTCCGAAACGTGGAAAGGATATTTGATGTTATAGCCACCTTTGACTGCACCACGCATCCAACCGATCGATGGATACTGATTAGAACCCATGTCGACGATATCGTTGTTGCGTTCGTACTGAACAGGGCGCGAGGTATCAAAGGCTTTCAATGCATCGTAGGCAGCTACGAAGTTCTTGCCCGGACCTGCTTCGTTGCCCAACGACCAGATTACAATCGATGGATTGTTTACATTGGCATGAACCATCTCCATCACACGAGCTACGTGTGCCTCTTTCCACTCAATGGGGTGTGACAACGAAGCTGCACCGTAGTAGTATTGATGCGATTCGATGTTGGCTTCATCTTCCAGATAAAGCCCGTATTTATTGCATAGGTAATACCAATACGGATCATCGGGGTAGTGTGAGTTACGTACGTGATTGATGTTGGCACGCTTCATCAGCATGACTTCTTTCTCCATCATCTCTCGTGTAATGGCATGGCCTACTCCCGGATTGGTTTCATGGCGGTTGACTCCTTTGAGTTTTACTGTTTTGCCATTTACATAATAATAACGACCTGCCAATCCGAATTCATCTGCCGAGGCAGGTGTATCTTTGATTTCTACCTTGCGGAAACCCACGGTAGTCGAAACAGCTTCCAAGGTTCTTCCTTTCTTATCTTTTAGCTCAGCTAGCAGTGTATAAAGGTAAGGATATTCGGCCGACCATTTATGGGGAGCCTGTACATTCACTATCGTTTTCTCTGTTGTTACTGTCATTTTCGGGTTTACCAACTGAACACTGGCCGAAGCTACGGCATTGGTTACAGGTGTGTTCTCGTCCGAATACAGTTTATTGGCATACAGAGTGTAATCGATTCGGTATCCCTTGGCTGCTTTCTTGCCGAAGTTGCGGACGTCGGCAGTGATGGCAAGCGAACCATTGGTATATGTTTCGTCCAAGTCGGGGATGACTACCAAATCACTCACTTGTACTTTGGGTGTGCTGTAAAGAGCCACGGTACGGAAGATACCCGGCAGGCGGAACATATCTTGCGCTTCGAGGAAAGAGGCATCCGAACTGCGATATACCTCGGCAGCGATGGTATTTTTTCCTTTTTGCAGATACGGGGTAATATTGAAATTGGCTGTATTGCGCGAGTTTTTCGAGAAGCCAACGTATTGACCGTTGATCCATAAATAGAAGAACGAGTCGACACCGTCGAAGCTGATAAAGACTTCACGTCCGTCCCAATCTTGTGGAATATCGAAGTCACGACGGTAGGAACCTACTTCGTTGCGATGCTTGTAGGTGGTCCAGTTTGTTGGTGGGGTACGCATCACCCCTCCACGCCAATCGTCTACTTGCACCTTATGTTGAAAGATGACCGGTTGGTTGACGTAAATAGGCACACCATACTTCAGACTACCGTCTTTCTGAATGCCGTAAATGTTCCAACTGGAAGGAACGGGGATGTTATCCCAGTTTGAAACGTCGAATGTGGTTTGATAAAAATCTTTGGGACGTGAATCGGGATCGGGAGCCCAATTAAATTTCCAGTTACCGTTTAGTGAAAGCCAGTATTTACTGTTTTCGGGCAACACTTTTCGTGCACTTGCTGCATCTTGGAAGCTAAAGAACCAAGCTCGAGGTTGCTCTTTGTTGAGAGCCAGGCTTTGGGGAGACTCCCACTCGTTTCCTGTTGGACTGGTGATGGAGGCATAGTTAAATCCATCCAATGGTTTTTTCTGTGCAAAACACAGACTAACCATACTGCATAATACCAGACTTAATGTAAGTTTTCGCATCATTTGCTTTTCTTTTGATTAGATTATTTGTTGAAATTTTGTGTTCAGTTTTAATTGTGACTTTTATTTCTTCAATTTTAGTGCAATATTCGTGAAAAGCAGTGATATTGCCAAACTTTTTGACATTAATTGGGTATTGAAACAGGTATTTCTGTTATAAATGATATTAAAAAAGAGAACTTTGGAATTCCAGAGTTCTCTTTTTTAATATCATTATTATTTTATGCGGTTACTTTCTGTAATAAGCCAGATCGTCCTTATCGAACTTGCGGATAAAGTTGATATGTTTTTCTACTTCGGCTTCGGCATAACGCACATATACTTGTGCCGATTCTGAGAATAGATCGCTCTTCGAAGCGTCTTGTACCATCAGGTGTCCCATGATCGTGTAAGCAGCCATTTCTACCAATCTACGGGCACAGAAGTCGAGCAACTCTTGGTCTTTTGCTTCGGTGATTTGAGTTACACAAGCCGCATATTTGGCCGCCATCTCTTTCAAACGGTTCTGTAAACCTTCGAATTCGGGAGCTACCGGCATGGCCTCGTACTCTTTAATGCGTGCCAGGTAAGCACCATTCGTCACGTAACGGATGGCAGCTACTACTTGCAACTGAGTAGTACCTTCGTAGATGGAAGTAATACGTGCATCACGATAAATGCGTTCGCAGGCATAATCTTTCATGAAGCCCGAACCACCGTGAATCTGAATACAGTCATAGGCGTTCTGATTGGCAAATTCACTGCCAATACCTTTGGCCAGTGGTGTGAAACTATCGGCCAGTTTCGAGAATACCTTCTGTTCGGTACGCTCTTCGGGAGTCAGCTTGCGTTCTTTGGCTACGTCGTCGAGTGCTTTGTATACATCGACAAAGCGGGCAGTTTCATATAGCAAAGCACGGGTAGCATCCAATTTGGCTTTCATCACCGATAAAATCTCGGCTACGGCAGGAAAGTCTATGATGGCTTTGCCGAACTGTTTGCGGTCTTTGGCATAAGCCAATGCCTCATTGTAAGCAGCCTGAGAGATACCTACCGATTGAGCAGCAATACCCAAACGAGCACCGTTCATCAACGCCATTACGTATTTGATAAGACCCAACTTACGATCGCCACAAAGCTCGGCTTTGGCATTTTTGTATACCAACTCGCAGGTAGGGGAGCCTTTGATACCCATCTTGTTTTCGATGCGGCGTACATTGACACCACCGTTGCGCTTGTCGTAGATGAACATTGATAGGCCACGTCCGTCGTGTGTTCCTTCTTCCGAGCGAGCCAGTACAAGGTGAATGTCGGCGTCGCCATTGGTGATGAAACGCTTCACGCCGTTCAGGTACCAGCACTGGTCTTTTTCGCTATAGGTTGCTTTCAACATCACTGCTTGCAGATCCGAACCTGCATCGGGTTCGGTCAAGTCCATCGACATGGTATCGCCTTGACATACACGGGTGATGTAGCGTTGCTTCTGGTCTTCGTTGGCAAATTCGTAGATGGTTTCGGCACAATCCTGCAATCCCCAAAGGTTCTCAAACCCGGCATCGCTACGGCTTACAATATCGGCAGCCATGATATAAGGTACAATGGGGAAATTCAATCCACCGTAGCGACGTGGCATAGCCATACCCATCAGCCCGGCTTTCGTCGTAGCTTCGAGATTGGCTGCTGTTCCGCCGGCATATTTCACTCGGTTATTAATAACCTGAGGACCTTCATGATCTACCTCTTCGGAGTTGGGAGCAATGATGTCTCCACAGATTTCACCTACAATTTCCAATACTTTGTCGTAGCTGTCCATTGCATCTTCGAAGTCGATGGGTGCATATTCGAAAGTATCTTTGTCGGTATAGTTGCGCTCTTTAAGCTCAACAATTCTTTTCATCAACGGATGGTTCAAGTGATGCTTGAGTTCCGGGGTATCTAAATAAAAGTTAGCCATATGTTACTTACTGTTTTGTTTATAGAATTTAATCATCTTAGGTACTACTTCTTCGATGCTTCCGTTGACTACATAATCTGCAATCGTATTGATCGGCGCTTCGGGGTCGTTGTTGATAGAGATGATAATGCCACTCTCTTGCATACCGGCAATGTGTTGAATTTGTCCGGAGATACCGCAAGCGATGTAGAGTTTCGGGCGAACCGTTACACCGGTTTGACCGATCTGTCTGTCGTGGTCAGCAAACCCTGCATCTACGGCAGCACGGCTGGCACCTACTTCGGCATTCAATACCTTGGCAAGATCGAACAGTAAGTTGAAATTATCTCTTGAACCTACTCCATAGCCACCTGCAATAACGATAGGCGAACCTTTCAGGTTGTGTTTCGCTTTCTCAATGTGGCGTTCGATGACACTTACCACATAGTCGCTGTCGGCTACATAGTTTGCTACTTCGTGACGAATCACTTTTCCTTTATAATCGGCCGATAGGATGGCTTTCTTCATAACACCTTCGCGAACGGTTGCCATTTGAGGGCGGTGTTCAGGGTTTACAATGGTAGCCACAATGTTGCCGCCAAAAGCAGGACGAATTTGATACAGCAGGTTTTTGTATGTTTTTCCTTCCTTCTTATCCTCGTGATCTCCGATTTCGAGCGAGGTACAGTCGGCTGTTAATCCGCTGGTTAAAGCAGAAGAAACACGTGGACCCAGATCGCGACCGATTACCGTTGCACCCATGAGGCAGATTTGAGGCTTTTCTTCCTTGAAGAGGTTGACCAGAATCGCTGTATGAGGCAAGGAGGTATAGGGATAAAGCCCTTCGCTGTCGAATACGTGTAGCTTGTCTACCCCATACGGAAGTACTTGTTTCTCAATATTCTTTAAACCGCTTCCGGCTACTACCGCTTCGAGTTGACACCCTAGCTGATTGGCTAGTGAACGACCTTTGGTAAGTAGCTCAAGGCTTACATCTAAGACGTTGCCTTCTTCTATTTCGCAATATACAAATAAGTTATTCATGTGATTATCCAATGGTGTGGTTAGCTAATAGTTCAACAATCAGATCTTCCACCTCACGGTCTGAACCGCTGATGTTTTTACTCTCTTTAGCCTGGAACACGATGTTCTGAATGGCTTTCACTTTGGTAGGCGAACCGCTGAGGCCACACTGTGCCAAGTCACCGTTTACGTCCGATACACTCCATTCGGCCAGGTTAAGGTAATCGCGTTGGTCATACAGATCGGTATAATCCAAATTGCCTTGCTGCTTCTCGGTAATGGTTTTGGCGTGCTTGAACTTCTGGATGAGTCGCGCATTGCGAGGACGACAGGGGGCTGCCGAACCATTGACGGTAATCACGATAGGCAACGGACCTTCTACTGTTTCGATACCACCATCGATATGGCGTTTCACAGTAATACGGCCATCGGCTACTTTCAAAATCTCTTCGGCATACGTAATTTGAGTGAGTCCCAGCTTTTCGGCCACCTGAGGACCTACTTGCGCCGTATCACCATCGATTGCCTGACGACCACCGATAATTACATCACACTCACCTATTTTGCGGATGGCCATTGCCAGCGCATACGACGTTGCTAAGGTATCGGCACCTGCAAAGGCACGATCGGTTAGCAGATAGCCGTTATCGGCACCACGGAAAAGTCCTTCACGAATAATATCGGCTGCGCGACCGGGTCCCATCGTCAGGATGGTAACAGTAGAACCGGGATGTTCATCTTTCAGTCGAAGAGCTTGCTCAAGAGCATTAAGATCTTCGGGGTTGAAGATGGCAGGAAGTGCCGCGCGGTTAATAGTTCCGTCGGCTTTCATGGCATCTTTCCCAACATTACGTGTGTCGGGAACTTGTTTTGCCAATACAACAATTTTCAAACTCATGCTATTAATTTTAGTATTAGTATTTTCTACAAAGTTGCAAATTTACGCAAACAGTTGGTTCTGACAAGAAATCCGGCCTAAAAATGCACAATAGGTTGATTATTGAGCAATTAACAGATGTGTATTTGTTACAATGAAAAAGTACGTACTCTTTACATCCAAGAGTACGTACTTATTCTAACAAAAAGTACGTATTTAACACACTGTTAAATACGTACTCTTGTTTCTGCTCTTTATATCATCCGGAATGGATGGGATAAATGGTTACATATTGAGCTGCTTTATGCTAGATTCCTTCGCCAAACTCGGTTTGTTGCTTTTCTACTTCTTTGAGTTTATAGCGGTTAAGCTCCATTTGTAGCTTCTTGATCTCGTCGGCACAGTTTTCCTTTTGCTTGAGTGTGCTTTCCTGCTTGGTCGAATGCAAATTGGTCTGAGCCTCTTCTTGTTCGCTAAAGACTAACGGACGAGTGGTTGGAGTGCTTTCCAATTCGAGGGTTCCGGCAACCGGCATTTGCTTTCCATCGAGTAGTACGGATGCTTTGATACGTATCTTACCGGGGCGAGTGGTCGACTTAACCAGAATAGGTGCCGTTCCCCACTGTATCGGGTGCGGATTGGCCATAATGCTTTCGTCTCCCAAGATGGTTCCTTCTCCTTCTATCTCGAAGCGGATGAAGTAGTTGTTCAATCGCTTGATGTTGCCATTGCCATCGGCTATGGCTGCTACAACAGTAACGAGGTCAGAGCCATTCGCCTCGAAATTCATACCTTCATTGTCAGCCCACAATATCACTTTCGACGGACGACGTGCGGGTGTTACCTTATGGGTAGCCACTACCTTACCGTCGATGATTCCCTCGGCCAGCATGAATACTTCGCTTTGTCTCTTCTTGCGCGACAGGTTTTTGTCATCCATCACATTGAACACATCTTTAAAGATGATCGTAGGCGAGGGCATTCCTTTTTCGCGTACCTCTTTCTTATAGAGATACTGCTTGCCACCTTGAAACATGGTGAGGCGTACCTCGTCGCAATTCGAGTATACTGTTACGTCTTTCGGTGAGAAAGGAGTCATTTCGTGAGCAATGTAGACCATCGGACCGGTTTCGGCTATCAAATCACTTTTCTCCGGGCTGCGTTGTGCCTTGAACATTTGATACGAATATTTCGGTTGGCGGAATACATCCATCAGTCCACCGTAGAAAGGATCGGGATGATAACCGCGTTGATGGTCGAACGAATGCCACAAACATCCTCCCACGTGTTGGCGTGTGGTGAGGTAGAGAGACTCGTAGCAAGTATACGGATAGGTGGGTTTGGCATAACCTTCGGCTTGAATCAACATCGGTGTTTCGCCCCAAGCCCTATTCACACGGCTGGGTGAGTTATGCGAATTCCAATCGTCTACGTTATCGCCCCATTCGCGGGTGAAATAGGTAATCTTCGGATCGAGCACATCGACTCCCCAACCTTTATCACCTGTTTGCGGGTGTGTAAAAAGTATGGGATAGTGTTCGCTTCCTTTTGCAGTGGCATCGCAGGCTGTATAGCAATAGGGGTATGGATACTCTTCGTTGACGATGTCTTGTACCTTCTTGGCAAAATCGGCAGGATACCAGGTTTCGTTCAAGATCGGTTCCCACATCCACACCGAAGGATGATTACGGTCGCGACGCACCATGTTGCGGATGTCCGAATAGACACGTTGGGCAAAGATGGGAGCTTCGTTCCAGAACTGCCAGCCGGGGGTATTAACAATCACGAAAAGACCAAGCTCATCACAAGCATCCATGAAAGCAGGGTCTTGCGGATAGTGTGCATTACGGATTACCTTTAAACCTGCATCGCGAAGCTTTTTAGCATCTCGCCAGTGCAAACTGTTGGAAAGCGCATTGCCTACTACGGCAAAGTCTTGGTGGCGATTGGCGCCGATCAATGGCGTTTCGTAGGGCTTACCGTTGAGCCAGAAGCCGTCTTTCCCTTTGAATTCGATGCTGCGTACACCTATTCTGCGACGGTAGCCGTCGACGATGTTTCCTTTATTATCTTTGATCAATACATGCAATTGATATAAATAAGGAGCGTCGGGCGACCACAAATGTGGGTTCGACAGTTTCAGTTTCTGAGAAGCATGGGTTGCTTTTTGCTTGCCTATGCTGATCGATTGGGTAGTACCGGCCACTTTCTGTCCGTTGGCATCGTGAAGTTCATAAATCACCTTGCCCGAGAATGAAGTGGGCTGTTCGTTGCGAACGTGCAGCTTGAGCAGTACATCGGCCGATTGTTCGCTGACACGATCGTAGGCAACGAATAGTCCGCCACCGGCTGTTGAGTCCTCGTAATTAGGGTCGGTGATGAATACATTGTTATGAGCAATCAGCCAACAATCGCGGTAGATACCTCCAAAGTAGGAGAAGTCTAACACATCCTGTGGTTTACCCGGAGGGTACGAGGGATCGTCGCTATTGTCGGCACAAACCGCTATCACGTTGTCTTGCCCAAACTGAATGTAAGGAGTGATATCTGCAATGACGGGCAAGAAACCACCGAAATGTTCGTTGACCAGCTTGCCGTTGATCCATACTTTCGATTTGCCCATGATGGCTTCGAAATGCAGGAACAGTTTCTTTCCTTTCAATTGATTGTCGGGAGTAAAGTGTTTGCGATACCATGCCTCGCCTTGATAGTTGACGCATCCGCTGGCTTCGGTAGGCAGATACTCCATACCATCGGGCAGCGAAACCACTGTCCAGGTGCTGTCATCGAAGTTGGGTTGCCAAGCTTCGGGTTGTGCTCCTTTGTAGAATCGCCAGGCAGGGTTCATGGAGTATACCTCGCGGCCGGTATTTTCTATCGGATAGAAACCGGCCACGGAGTAAGTAGGTTGATAGGCACTCTGTGCCGGAAGTATTCCTATAAGTAATAGGGTAAGGTATAAATAAAGTGTTTTCATTGTGCTTATGGTATTTAATTAGATTACTTTAAACCAAGTTTTTTAGCGATCTCTTTAGGCAATGCATCTTTATGAACCAAAATATTCATGGTTTTATAGGCTACAAATGGCTTGGATGCATACCAGGTACCTTTGTACTTGCTGTTATCTCCCCAAGAGTTTTTCACCATGAAATATTCTTTTCCGTTTTGGTCTTTGGCAATACCATAGATCACCATGCCGTGGTCATCGGTCGTTTCCCAGTTGTCGAAAGCTTTTTGACGCATCTCTTGTGTGATGTTCATTTCGGGCATAGGTTTAGAGGTTAACTCTTTGCGTTTATCGGCAGCAGTCAACCCTGTCCAACGAGCCATATCCGAACCGGAAAGGTCTGTACGATTGGCTTCGGGCATAACGGCAATACCATCACGGGTAAAACCTTGTTCGCTTACATCGCTACCCCATGCAAAGGTATAGCCATTCTTTACGGCATTATCCATTACAGCCATCAGTTCGTCGATTGGTAGATTCCATGAATTGCCACCTCTCCAGTTATCTTGTATCTCGAGGGGAAACTCTGTGTAGAAAGGATGGTGCGTGTATGAAGTCAGCGAAACATAGTCGTCGGGGTTCAGTCCCAATGATTGTGCAAAACTCTTTGGGGTATACTCCTTACCGTTGTAAGTGAACTTTTCGGGGCATTGTCCGAGGTAAGTGTCATAAATCGCGCTTACTCCTTTCTTCCATACCGGAGAGAGTTTGGTTAGTTTGCCTTTGGCAATTGCATCGACATAAGCACCGGCTACAGCATCGAGCTCATTGTGTACGGGGAGTGTATCGCCATACATAATACCCTCCATAGCTGTTTGAGGAACTAAACCATAGTGCTTCAAGCAATAAATAATGTCGTAGAAGCTCCCTCCGGGCGAGAATGAAGCATCGCCATGCAGACGAACATAACGCTCGGCACGATCGACCATGGTGTGATGAACCACAAACATTTCGGATAGATCATACGTGCCTTTGCCTTGGCGTAGCAACTCTGATTCAAGGAAACCAAGGCTGGAAAAGCTCCAGCAAGTGCTTGAACGATTTTGGTTCTTAACAGATGTAATCGGGGCTTCCTTGACGGTAGTGAATACGAAACCTTCTTCTTTGTTGTCTTGTGCCAGTAGGCTTAGACTGCAAACACTAAGTGCTGCGAGGAGTAGTACCTTTTTCATTATTATTTTATTGTTAATTAGGATATTTATGTGGACAAAGATAATTAATTCGCCCGAAATATGTCGAACTTGTTTCAAAAAGTAACTGCAAGATTCGTAAGAACACTTACGTAACCTTGCAGTTATGATGATTTAAAGATAGGTATATCTATCTATTCAGGTGCTTGGTTGTGTCAATTGAGAATAATCTCAAAAATTTCTACTTTGCCTTCTACCTCTACCTTGGTTGCTCCCTTCACGAAGTTTACTTTCACAAAAGGAGTGTCGATGGTTGTTGTCGATAGTACCTTACCGTCAGCAGCCAATTGTCGAAGTTGAACGGGGCTTTTTGATGCGTCAGGCTTCATCAGCAGGGTACATTCGGTTGCTTTCTCCGGAAGGGTGAAAGAAAGGGTGCCGCTATTGGCGTAGGAAGTATCCGGATGTTTGTCGAATGCGAACAAGGCTTTCTCCCGGTCTTTGGCTTCGACTTGAAAAGGAAGGCTCTCCAAGCGAATAGGGTTTACTTCGAACGAACGAATGGCAGCCCAATTGGTTTTGGCGGAAGGAAGCTTCTTAAGTCTGACGTATCTGGCTTTAACGGGCGTTTCCTTCCACGCTATTACGTATTGGTTCTTGAGGCTGTCGGTGAGTGCTTTCCAAACTTTGCCTTCTTCCGAGTATTCCAATACAGTATGGTCGAAGTAATCAACGTCGTTGATTGAGTTTCTTCCTTGCAGAATAGAGACTTCGGAAACGGTTCTTACGCAACCGAGGTCGACACCAATCCAGCTTTGATTGTTTTGTGAAGTTCCCGAGGTATAAAAAGTAGTCGAATCATTATCGAGCATTAGTTTGCTCAAAGTAGTTCCAAGGTTATTGAATGAACCTATTCCTTTGTATACCGATGGCATCTCTCCTGTCAGTTTCTTAAGAAACTCATAGGCAAGATCGTTCATTGTATTCTCGTAAAACGGTTGAAGCTTCATGGTACCTGATTTATGGGCATTGAAGGCTTTTCTGTCCTCTTCGCTCATCAGGTTATTGACGTATGCTGCCCAGAATGTCGCATCATCTGCTGTTTGGTAAGTCTTTAGAACCTCTAGCGCACGTTTGCCTCTTGTACCCAGTTTACCAAACTCAACAAGCCACGGTTGCAACTCGTTAAGCAGTGCTTTATTGGCACATTTACTCTGTAATTCTGCCGGTGTTTGCTCTATTTTCTCAAACTCTTTGCGTAGGGCGTTAAAATCTGCCTCTGTATAGTTGTGGATGCTAAACGTTTTTGTCTCCCATGATTCTGCTCTGCGATAACCGGTTTCCGTATCGCACGAGTGAATGGCAAAGGTTCTGTAAGCCTCTTTTGCTTCGGGAGTTAGTTCGGCAAGTCCGCGCTCCCAATTGTCTATCGGGTTGTAATCGGCCATGTTCCACGAATAGTCGGCTACTCCGTAAAGCGCCAGTTTAGATGCTTCTCCGTGCTCCATCGGGTTGCTTATCAGTCCGCAAAGGTCGTTGGAGGTGAGTGAGGTTTCAAGTCCGTACACAGGCCCTTGCATGATGATATGACGAACATAGTCTGTAACGGGGAAGTTCCACCAATACAAAGCAGGTCTTTTAATTCTGGAGTTTACCCAATCCATGGTTTCTTTTGTCAGGTCGCTGCAAACTACATCTCCTGTCCAGAATACATTGATAGAAGGGTCGAGTGTATTGCCATAGATGCTGAGGCTTCCCTGAGGAGTTGGGTTGGCCCAAAGCTTGGAATAGTCTGTAGGGCATACAATCAAGGGAGCTACGCCCTCCTTTACTTTGACAAAGTCTTCATTGAGCCTATTGAGCAGTTCGGTTTGTTTTCTGGGGTTGGTACCTTCTCCGTCGATATCATCAAAGAAAATGGCAAACGAGCGTACTCCCAGATCGTACATCATATTGAATTTATTCACCAGGTTGGTGTAGTCTTCGTTGTTCCATTTAATGTCTTGTCCCGGGTGAATAGCCCATACAAAGTCAACCCTGTTGCGGTTGCAGGCTTCGACTAGTTCTTTGATGTTTTTTGCCTCTTTCTCCGGGTATGGAAGTCTCCAGTTGGGGCAACTGTGGTAATGATCGTCTTTGGGTCCGTACAAATAATAGTTCATTTTGAACTTACCGTATAGGTCGATCAATGACATTCTGACTTGGTGAGACCAAGGAGTGCCGTAAAAGCCTTCGACAACGCCTCTGTACGAAAGGTCGGGGTAGTCGTTAATTGTCAGGTACGGAAGTTTCTTTTCCGCACTAATGGGGCTTTCAACAATCTGTCTCAGTGTTTGAATACCGTAAAAAGCACCTTTCTCATCGTATCCGATGATGGATATTCCTTTATCGTCGATGTTCATGGCATAGGCTCCGGATATATTCTTCACCCCATGCTTTGCTGCTGCTTTGCTGCCGTAATCGATGGTTAGTTTAACTCCTTTTTTAGTGAGAGTGATAAAGCTGAAGTCTTCAGAAAATCTCTTTTTTATATCCTTCAAGTGTAAACCTTTGGATATGTCCAGCTGTCCCTTTTCTGCTACCCGAAGAGTATGTGGGGTAGGGTTGATAAGTAGTCCTCCGTGATTCAGTACATTCCCCGGAACGGAATAAATGTCTTGATTTTCTGATCGTTGTGTTGTTAGGTCGAACCCTTGTTCCTGGCCCGATAGGTTGCTGCATAAGAACATTGCAGCGGCTAATGCTGTCAGTAATTTCATTTTGTTTTCATTTTATTTATTGGGGTTTTCTACCCTAGGTTACTATGTGTAAGTATGTTTTAGGTTTGGTGCAAATGTATGGAAAATAGCTCATAATATTATTCAAAAAAAAATAAAATAGACATATCTTTTCAAATCAAGTATGCAATGAGTAAATAATCTCTATGTTTGTGCAAAATCTGTTGGGAGAATAAACTAATTGTTAATTCCATTTGTTATATTTGTACATTAATCTATCAAATCCCCGCATACTATATGCAGAGAGCCAAAAAGAATTATATCATATACGCTATGATGTTGCTCCTTTTCGGAGCGTTGATTTATCTTGCCATTGAGTCCGGTAGCCGTTTCGCTCATTATTCACCTAACGAGATTGCCGTACAGAGTACTCCTTTTGAGATGTTTAGTCAATTTATCAGTAACAATCTGCATCATCCCCTTAGTACGTTGTTGATTCAGGTGATAGCGGTATTGATTACAGTTCGCTTGTTCGGCTTCTTATTTAAATATATCGGACAGCCCGGTGTTATTGGAGAGATTGTGGCAGGTATTGTACTGGGGCCTTCGTTGTTGGGCTATTTCTTTCCGGATGCATTTTTATTTCTGTTTCCTCCCGAATCATTGACCAATTTAGAGTTAGTGAGTCAGGTAGGATTGGTTCTGTTTATGTTTGTGATCGGTATGGAACTCGATTTCAGTGTATTGAAAAATAAAATCAATGAAACACTCGTTATCAGTCATGCCGGTATTCTTGTTCCGTTCTTTTTGGGTGTTGTATCCTCCTTTTGGATCTACGAGGAATATGCCTCTTCGTACACCTCTTTTATTCCCTTTGCTCTGTTTATCGGTATCTCGATGAGTATTACCGCTTTTCCTGTTCTTGCTCGTATCATTCAGGAGCGAAACCTCACCAAGACTCCCGTCGGTATACTTTCTATTGCTTCGGCTGCCAATGATGATGTAACGGCATGGTGTTTATTGGCGGTCGTTATTGCGATTGCTCAGGCAGGTACATTTGCAAGCGCACTTTACTCCATCGGGCTAACGGTGATTTACATTGTGGTGATGTTTGCCGTGGTGCGTCCGTTTTTAAAGAAGGTAGGTGCGGTGTATGCAAATAAAGAAGTGATCAACAAGTCGTTTGTAGCCTTTATTTTATTGATTCTAATAATCTCTGCTACGTTGACAGAGGTAATTGGTATTCATGCCTTGTTCGGTGCGTTCATGGCTGGTGTTATCATGCCCCCCAATATGGGTTTCCGTAAGGTAATGATGGAAAAGGTCGAAGACATAGCACTCGTTTTCTTTCTTCCGTTGTTTTTCGCTTTTACCGGATTGAGAACAGAGATCGGATTGATCAACAGTCCTGCTTTGTGGGGTGTTTGTTTGCTGCTTATTACAGTAGCCATTGCCGGTAAATTGGGAGGATGCGCTATTGCTGCTCGTTTGGTAGGCGAATCGTGGAAAGATAGTTTGACGATAGGTACGATGATGAATACCCGTGGACTAATGGAGTTGGTTGCCTTGAATATAGGATATGAAATGGGGGTACTGCCACCTTCAATTTTTGTCATATTGGTTATTATGGCGTTGGTTACTACGTTTATGACCACACCGTTACTTGATTTAGTTGAGCGCTTCTTTGCCCGTCGGGAAGAGAAGCTCCTTCAAAAGCATAAATTACTATTCTGCTTTGGTCGTCCCGAATCGGGACGAAATCTACTTTCAATCTATTCATTATTGTACGGTAAACGATTGAAAAAGGAGCAAGTGATTGGGGCGCATTATACGGTAGGAACTGATGTCAATCCGATGAATGCCGAACAGTATGCACGCGATAGTTTTTCCCTGCTTAACCAACGAGCTTCCGAATTGGGGGTAAGTGTTGAAAATCGTTATCGGGTCACTGATAAACTGGTACAGGAGATGATTCAGCTGATTCGTAAAGAACAGCCGGATATGCTGTTGCTAGGAGCAGGCAACAGATACAAGCCCGAAACGATGAGTATGGGAACGCTCTCGTGGCTTTCTCTGTTTCGAGATAAAGTAGACGAGGTGATGACACAAGTACCTTGTACGGTAGCTGTGCTCATTGACCGCAATTATCGCGAGGATCTTTCCATCGGTTTTGTGTTGGGCGGTATAATGGATCAATTTCTGTTCCCTTATATAGAGCAGATTGTTTCAAGTGGAAGAAAAGTGAATTTATTTCTTTTTGATGCTGCCGATGAAGAGTTTGCTTTGCAAGCTGAGCAACTGTTGTCCCGACACGTCGGTTGGCTAATAGTACAACCTTTTACCGCAGTTCAGCAGTTGATTCCTCAAGATGCTGAAAGTGAATTACTGGTAATAAGTCATACGGTTTACACGCAGCTGTATGAAGACGAGTCTTTATGGGAGCAATTACCGTCGATGTTGGTTATTCGGGAGAATAAAAACGGAATGGAGAAGGGTACATTGTAATAATGAGAGATAAGCCTCTGCAGAGGCTATTTTATAATAAAACAGGCAGGAAACCTTTCGGAGTCCTGCCTGTTTTTTAATTATGAGGAATGTGATTATTCAGCTGTACCCCAAGCCTGAGCGGCCAGACGTTTGTAGTTGTTTAATCTCCATTTAGCATTTGCTTCAGCAGCTTGGAACAACTCTTCAGCTTCTGCCGGATATTGTTTCAACATAGAAGCGTAACGAACCTCACCTTTCAGGAAGGCATTGAATTTCTCCCATTCCGGCTCTTTAGAGTCGAGTGTGAATGGATTCTTTCCTTCTGCTTCCAAAGCTGGGTTGTAACGCCACAAGTGCCAGTAACCACAAGCAACTGCTTTTTCCATCTCTTCTTGGCTCTTACCCATACCCGATTTCAGGCCGTGGTTGATACAAGGAGAGTAAGCAATGATCAATGATGGTCCCGGATAAGCTTCTGCCTCGCGGATAGCCTTAAGGGTCTGAGCCTGATCGGCACCCATGGCAATTTGAGCTACATATACATAACCGTAAGTCGTTGCCATCAAACCAAGATCTTTCTTGCGAATTCTCTTACCCGATGCAGCAAACTTAGCGATAGCACCTACCGGAGTTGCTTTCGATGACTGTCCACCGGTGTTTGAATAAACCTCAGTGTCGAGTACCAGAATGTTAACGTCCTTGCCCGAAGCAATTACGTGGTCAAGACCACCGTAACCGATATCGTAAGAAGCACCGTCACCACCGATAATCCATTGGCTACGTTTCACCAGGAAGTGTTTCAGTGAAGCGATTTGCTTGCAGTGATCGCACTTGTCTTGCGCAGCTTCTACAATTGGGATGATCTTAGCAGCCAATTCTTTGGTCTTGTCTGCGTTCATCATGTTATTGATCCATTCGGCAAACAGTTCTTTTACGTCGGCAGGAGTGCAGTCAGAAGCAATTGCTTCGTTCATGATCTTCACCAAACGCTCACGCATTTTCTCGTTAGCAAGTTCCATACCCAAACCGAACTCACAGAAGTCCTCGAACAGTGAGTTAGCCCAAGCCGGACCGTTTCCTTCTTCGTTGGTTGTATAAGGAGTAGCAGGTACCGAACCTGAATAGATAGAAGAACAACCGGTTGCGTTAGCCACCATCTCACGATCTCCGAAGAGTTGTGTAATCAGTTTCACATAAGGAGTCTCACCGCAACCCGAGCAAGCACCCGAGAACTCGAACAATGGAGTAGCGAATTGAGAATTCTTCACGTTAGCCTTGATGTCAACCAAGTGTTGTTTGCTCTTCACGTTGTCTACGCAGTAAGTCCAGTTGGCAGCTTCGCCCAATTGGCTTTCAAGAGGCTTCATGGTCAATGCCTTGCCACCCTTCTTCGGATTGCCCGGACAGATGTCGGCACAGTTGCTACAACCCAAACAGTCAAGTACAGATACCTGAATGCGGAAAGTAGTACCGTCGAATGCCTTACCTACGGTTTTCAGCATGTCGAAGTTAGCACCCTTCTGCTCTTCGGCATCGAGTACGAACGGACGGATAGAAGCGTGAGGACAAACATACGCACATTTGTTACATTGAATACAGTTCTCAGGGTTCCATTCGGGAACGAAGGCAGCCACACCACGTTTTTCGTATTTGGCTGTTCCTTGATACCAAGTACCGTCTTCGATGCCTTTAAATGCAGATACAGGCAATAAATCGCCGTCTTGTGCATTGATCGGACGAACTACCTCGTTGATGAAAGCAGGATCGTTGTTCTCAACAGCTTTCTCGTCAGGAAGGTTAGCCCAAGCCGGATCAACAGGAAGTTGTTTGTATTCGCCACCACGGTCTACGGCTGCGTAGTTCTTGTTTACGATATCTTCACCCTTCTTGCCATAAGACTTCTGGATGAATTTCTTCATCTGCTCTACTGCCAGATCAACAGGGATAACGCCTGTGATGCGGAAGAATGCCGATTGAAGGATGGTGTTGGTACGGTTACCTAAACCAATCTCCATAGCAATCTGTGTAGCGTTGATGTAGTATACGGTTACGTTCTTTTGTGCAAGATATTTCTTCACCTTGTTAGGCAGATTCTTAGCCAAGTCTTCGCCTTCCCAGATGGTGTTCAACAGGAATGTACCGTTTTGACGCAGACCACGAGTTACATCGTACATGTGAAGGTACGCCTGAACGTGGCAAGCAACGAAGTTAGGTGTATTTACCAAATAAGTTGAGCGGATAGCTGTGTCGCCAAAACGCAAGTGCGAGCAAGTGAAACCTCCCGACTTCTTAGAGTCATAAGAGAAGTATGCCTGACAATATTTATCGGTGTTATCACCAATGATCTTTACTGAGTTCTTGTTTGCACCTACTGTACCGTCAGCTCCCAATCCGTAGAACTTAGCTTCGAACATGCCTGCGCCGCCCAATGCAATTTCTTCTTTTTGAGGAAGTGAAGTAAAGGTTACATCGTCTACGATACCTACTGTAAAGTGATTTTTCGGCATTGGCAACGCAAGGTTTTCGAATACAGAAAGAATCTGAGCAGGAGTGGTATCTTTCGAACCCAAACCATAACGACCGCCTACGATAACCGGAGCATTGGCTTCGCCGTAGAAACAGTCTTTTACGTCAAGATACAATGGTTCGCCGGTAGCACCCGGTTCTTTGGTACGGTCAAGTACGGCAATTGTTTTGCAAGTCTTAGGCACAGCAGCCAAGAAGTGTTTTGCAGAGAATGGACGATACAAGTGTACAGCAACCATACCTACCTTTTCGCCTTCGGCCACTAAGTGATCGATAGCTTCGCGGGCAGCTTCTGTAACTGAACCCATGGCGATGATAACACGTTCTGCGTCATCGGCACCATAGTAATCGAACAAGCCGTATTTACGACCGGTCAATTTAGAGATTTCGTTCATATATTCTTCTACGATAGCAGGAACCTGATCGTAGTAGTTGTTGCACGATTCGCGGTGTTGGAAGAAGTGGTCTGGGTTTTCAGCCATACCACGAGCTACCGGTGCACCGGGGTTCAATGCGCGGGCACGGAACTCGGCCAATGCTTCCTGATCGATCAATGGAGCCAAGTCGTCGTTCTCTAATGTCTCAATCTTCTGGATCTCATGTGAAGTACGGAAACCGTCGAAGAAGTTCATGAACGGTACACGAGACTTCAAGGTAGCCAAGTGAGCTACACCCGAAAGGTCCATCACCTCTTGTACGGAACCTTCTGCCAACATAGCAAAACCAGTCTGACGGGCAGACATTACGTCTTGGTGGTCGCCGAAGATACAAAGAGCGTGACTAGCAAGTGTACGAGCCGATACGTGGAATACGCAAGGCAAGAATTCACCGGCAATCTTGTACATATTAGGAATCATCAGGAGCAGACCCTGAGAAGCTGTATAGGTGGTTGTCAAAGCACCTGCCTGAAGAGAACCGTGAAGAGCACCTGCGGCGCCACCTTCCGATTGCATTTCTTGTACCAATACCGTTTCGCCGAAGATGTTCTTACGTCCTGCGGCAGCCCATTCGTCTACGTACTCGGCCATAGTCGAAGAAGGGGTGATGGGGTAGATAGCTGCTACTTCAGAGAACATATACGAGATATGTGCTGCAGCTTGGTTACCATCACAAGTGATGAATTTCTTCTGTTTAGTCATAACTAAAATAAATATTTAAGTAAATAAAATCTCAATATAGAAAGCCGAACATCCAGAGTGGAATCTGGTTGTTTCGCCCTATTTCTGCTTTGTGCAAAGCGTAGGTTACGCCTGCATTGTTTTTAATTTTTGTACCTTCCGCACATATTTTGAAAGGCATTACCCCATCTACCATAAACGAGACGTTTTTATCGCCTTTATGTACTTTGTGGTCTTTCCACAAAGTATTGACGAAGAAAGTCTCGAGCACGTCTTGCTCTTCTACCTTTACAGGATAAATGGAATACATCAAATTGGAGTTGTGCATCATGATTTTCGAGGGCTTCTTCGGAAACTCCTCTCCTTTGGGGTAAACCAAATTAATCAATCGTGCATCGGCCAGGTATTTGATATAATTCATTACGGTAGCACGCGAGGTTTGTATATCAGTTGCCAGCTGGCTCACATTGGGAGCTGTAGGCCCGTCAAGCGCGAGCAAATATAGCAGTTTTTTTATCTTGGTAAGGTATTTCAGTTCTATTTGTTTGATCAACAAGATATCGACCTCTACCATCATGTTCATGGTTTTGAGTAAATTCTCGGAGAAATTACGCTTTTCGAGAAAGAACGGATAAAATCCGTGGTGCAGATAATCTTGAAAATGATCGAGTGGACGTACTTTGGATAGGATCCCTTTGGCTATCTGTTCGTGGTTGCTCAGGATCTCTTCGAGCGAATAGGCTCGAAACTTCATACCGGTATGCAAATTTAAGAACTCGCGGAAAGAAAATCCACGTAGATTATAGCTCTTAACGATATCGCGCAACTCCAGATTTTCTTCCTTGAGTCGCATTACTGACGATCCGGTAAAGACGATTTTTAGATTGGGAAAGCGATCGTAGCATGAACGAAGTTCACGGCTCCAATCGGTATGTTTGAAAACTTGATCGATGAGTAGAACCTTGCCGCCTCTCTTCTGAAACTCGTAGGCAAAATCAACCAGACTGTGTCCCGAGAAGTAGAAGTTATTCATATTAATGAAAAGGCAAGAGCGATCAGTGCCGAATTTCTCTTTGGCATATTGAAGCAGGAAAGTAGTTTTTCCAACGCCACGTGTACCTTTTATACCAATCAAGCGGTCGCTCCAGTCAATTTCGTCCATCAAGTCTCGACGGACAGGCGCATTGGTGTGCTCCAGCAGATAAGCGTGTGTGCGGTAGAATGATTCCATTTCTTTATCTCTTGGTTTTCGAATCGCAAAGATACGTATTTATTTGTAATTTGCAAAGTAGAGATTGCAAAATTGTATTATTCGTCACTTGATTTAAGTCCGTAGCAGACGGGGGGATATTGCTCTTGCCGGTATATTAAAATGCTATTTTTCAATGCCCGGACTTTGGCTGTCGGTGCATGGGTCGGTGTGGGTAGAGGCGGATTTACCTGTTTTATCTAACAAAAATACTTTTGTACCTTTGATGAAAACTGTCTGCAAATATATTGTAAATTGTCCGGAAGGCTCAGATATGGGGATTGTTTTTACGTATATTAACGGAGTGGGCGTTCTTTTTTTATTTATTAAACGATGAAGCCCTGCGTTTAGAACCTATAAATAAGGGGTGGGTGTAATTTTGCTGATCATATATATAAGGTGTAGCAAAGCATTTCTTTAAAAGAATTGAAGGGCGGGTGGTGAGAGGCATGAAGTTGATCAATACATAACTATCCTTGCAGGGAAGAGTTGTGGACTTAGCTAAAAGGAAGGGTCGGATGTCGGGATTGTAGTTAGGAGAGAATAGAAAAATAAAGTGATTAAGTGGTTGCATATTAATAGATTAAAAATATTTTTTTCGATGCTTTACCATCCTGCTTTTCTTGGTTTAAAGAACTAGTATATTAACGTTGTGTTAACTACGTAATGTTTTGATTCAAGAATACGTATTCATTCATGCTTAAAGTACGTACTCTTATTATATAGCTTGTTTCGACAAATGAAAAGTAGTTAACAGTGTTAAAATAAAGCGCGTATGGTGAGGCGCATGTAAATTGTCTGCATCGTTAAAGAGTGATGCAGTAGAGATGTTTACCGATGCTTTAAATTGTTTTGAATATTTCTTTTGTTATGGTATATTAACTATATTCTTATTTGTTTTCTTTCCAAAACAATTACTTTTGTTCCATATATGAAAACATATTCCAAATATGGAAAAGAAAGAATTGAATCCGATCATTGAAGAACAATATAAAGTACCCAATTTAGAAAAAGGATTGGCTGTGCTTGAATTGCTTTCCTATTCGCACAGTGGGATGACGCTTCAGGAGATTAAAATCGAATTGGAGATATCTCAGACTACTGCTTACCGCATACTCAACACCATGGTTCGTTTGGGCTATTTGCTTTATAGCGATAAGGTGAAGAAATACCGGGTGAGTAAGAAATTACTTGCTATGGGGTTGCGGGCAATAGAAGAGCATGATATTTTTGAATCGGTTCTGCCGCATATACGCGATCTTCGCAACCAAGTCAAAGAGACGGTATGTTACGGAGTGATAGGCAGTGAGAAAATTCTTTTCATTGAGCAAGCCATCGGAACGCATCCTTTCTGTTTTGTTCTTACCCCCGGAAAGGTGATCGATCTGCACTGTTCGGCACCGGGCAAAGCTGTATTGGCTTTTATGGATCCCTCGATAAGAGAAACTTACCTGAAGACAATCACTTACGAAAAGTTCAACGAAAACACAATTACCAACGAAGCTGATTTGTTGAAAGAGCTCGTTCAAGTGGCTCAATGTGGTTACGCGCTTGACAGGGAGGAAGAGATGATCGGGGTGGTGTGTTTAGGGGCACCCATTATTAATTGCCACGGTATTCCTGTCGGGGCTATCTGGCTTTCGGGTCCACGAAGCAGGTTGAGTGATGCCGTTATTGATAAATATGCGGCGATGTTATTGGATACAACGCAAACTATATCATATGAACTGGGCTATGAACCAAGTTAACTAATTGATCATACAAAGGACCATGAAAAATTCATTCTACATTACACTGACGATACTTTTTACCTGTTTCTGTTCGCTTTCTGCGCAAGAGGAATGCAACGCTTTATGCGTTACGGACTTAAAACAACTTACGGATCAGACTTTCGCACTGACCTCTCGTGAAGAGTCGAGTATTCGCGTTTATGATCGTGCATTCAAGACCCCCTTGTCGGTTATCAAATTGCCGGCTTCGCCTACAGGCTTGGCCACGAACAATGGGCTGTGCTATGTCACTACATTCGATAACGCCAAAGGACAGTTGCTTGTTGTCGACCCGCAAAGTAAGCAAATAAAGGCGACCATACCCGTCGGTTCCGGAGCAAGAGCTCCTCTCTTTTCGAGCGATCATAAGAAGCTCTATGTACTCAATCAATTTGCCAATACCGTTTCGGAGATTGACGTGGCCTCTTTGCGTTGCCGGCGAACCTTTCAGGTATTGCGTGAGCCCAAAGCTGCGGTCATTGATAAAGAGGGACGTTATATGTACGTCAACAACTTCTTGCCTGCGCAAAGAGCCGATGTAGATACGGTATCTGCCTGCGTTTCTGTCATCGACTTAATAAGTGGAGAGCGGGTTAAAGATATTCAATTGTACAATGGGAGCAATGCCTTGCGCGGAATCGCTTTAAGCCCGGATGGCAACTATGTCTTTGTTACGCATAACTTAGGCCGCTTTCAAGTACCTACCAGCCAGTTACAACAGGGGTGGATGAACACCAGTGCCATGAGTGTGATTGACACGCAGACCCAATCGTTTAGTGGCAGTGTCTTACTGGACGAACCCGAACAAGGGGCAGCCGGTATATGGGGTATACAGTGTACACCCGAGTATATCATTGTGTCGCATTCGGGTACGCACGAGTTAAGCCTGATCGATTATCCGAGATTTCTCGAAGCTTATAAAAGCTATGTCAATAAAATGTCGCTAGCCTACGACCTTCGCTTCTTATATGGTCTTCGTACGCGCTATCCGCTTCGTGGCAATTCGCCCAGAGACTTTATCCTGAATAATAATCAGGTGATCATTCCTACCTTTTTCTCGGATGTGGTGCACTGTTTCGACTTAAGTGAAAAAACAAGTAAAGACTATCCGCTACTAACCAACCGCATGGAGACAGCCGAACTCAAAGGCGAAAAGTACTTCAACGATGCCACCTATTGTTTTCAGCAATGGCAGTCGTGCAATGGTTGCCACCCCGGCGATGCACGCACGGACGGTATGAATTGGGATTTGATGAATGATGGCATTGGCAACCCCAAGAACTGTAAGAGTATGCTCTATTCTCACGTAACCCCTCCCAGTATGATCTCGGGCATACGTGCTACGGCAGAGTTGGCTGTCAGAAAAGGATTTGCTTTCATTCAGTTTGTCGAAATGCCCGAAGAATATGCCCAATGCGTAGATGCTTACCTGAAGTCATTGCGCCCCGTCGTCAGCCCCTATCTGGTCGATGGCAAGTTGAGCGAAAAGGCACAGAGAGGACAAAAGGTATTTGAGAAATATAATTGCAGCAGTTGCCACTCCGGTCCTTTGTTTACCGATATGAAAACGTATCGGATAGGCGAAAATGTTGAGTTCGAGAAAGGATGGGATACCCCTACGCTGATCGAAGTATGGCGAACTGCTCCTTACTTGTTCGATGGCAGAGCCGCTACCTTGCAGGATGTGTTTGAAACGCACAAGCATGGCATTGAGAAAAAAATATCAAAAAAGGAAATTGAAGAACTCACAGAATACGTTAATTCGCTTTAATACGATCTAAAATACACTTATATTAATTATGTACAGAGAACTGCACTACAAATACATTACCGTTTCTCCTCAATCGTTTGAGGAGATGCTGAATCAGCTGCTTACAGAACTGACTTGTACGTATACTCCCATACGACTGGTCTTTTTTGCTACGATTTCTTCCAATAAGCACTACAATGAATGTCTGGCACTTATTCAAGAAAAAGTACGCAATATGTTCGGCTCACAAGCACCGGTCATTAGCCTTGTAGCACAAAACACATTGAACAAGGTTGGTTTGGCAGTCGAGGTACATGAAATGGAAATTCTTTCTAACGAATCGTTGCAATACAAACAACAAAACAACACGCCTTACATTATGTTACAGGACGACTCTACCAAACGTCTCTTTTTGGGAGGAGTTATCTCGAAAGACCTGTACCAACCCATTGCAAAACAATCCGAAGAGGTGTTCGATACCATTCGAACCATCATGGAGGCCGAATCGATGCCTATTTACTCGATTGTGAGACAATGGAACTACATAGAGAAAATTACCGAATACAACCAAGGCAGACAGAACTACCAGGCCTTTAACGATGCCCGCTCTGTTTATTATGATCAGTCTACCTGGGAGCACGGTTTTCCTGCTGCAACAGGTATCGGTACACAATGGGGAGGGGTGATGATTGATCTCAATGCAACGCTTGCCTACAATGATCAAACTCATATTACGGCGATCGATAATCCCTTGCAGGTAGCTGCCCATGCTTATTCGCAAACACAACTCTTGGGCAAAGCCGACGAACGTTTATCGCATAAAACAACCCCTAAGTTTGAACGTGCCAAACAGGTGCTTCAAGGAGGCAATGGTGTGCTATACGTCTCCGGAACAGCTGCTATACGTGGAGAGCTTAGTTTAGAACAAGTAGGTATCGAAGAGCAAACACGCATTACGATTGAGAATATCAATGTGCTAACCGGTAACCAGCCTTTGGCAGTTATTCGTGTTTACTTGAAAAATACTGGCGAACTTGAAGGTGCCCGAAGTATTATTGAACAACTCTACCCTAATCTGCCCGCCATTTACTTGCAGGCCGATGTATGTCGTGAAGAGCTTTTAATAGAAATTGAAGGAATATCCATTATCACTAATTAATTAAATATCAGTTTTTATGACTATTAAACACTTATTTATCGCCGCAATGTGCATCATGCTGGCAAGTTGTAATACTAATTGTAATACCAAAGTAGAAACTAAAACTAAAACAAAAGCTATGTTCCAGAAAAAGTACACCAATGCCGATTTCTATAAAGACGGCGTATTTCAACCAGAGGTTGCTAAAAAAGCGTATTATGAAATGTTTGAATACTACGGATATCCGGTCACAGAATTAATCGAGAAAGAAGCCTGGTACACCGATTTCGGTTTAGGCGATTTTGAGCATTGTGGTATGGGCGGTATCTTTTGGGTAAACGACTCGGTAAACCAGTACTTCTCACACGACATTTATTTGTTGCCGTGTCAGATGATTCCCGAACACTCGCATGTAAAAACCAAGTTCCCTGCTAAGATGGAAAGCTGGATGGTACGCAACGGTATGTGTTATAATTTTAGCGAAGTAGGCGAACCTACTGCCAATGCACCCGTTGTTCCCACCTCTCAGCAGGCAACAACTATTTGCAAACACTGCGTAGAGCAGCATGTAGGTGAAGTAATCCACTTGCCTGCTATCGGAACCTGGCACTTCTTATATGCCGGTAATCAGGGAGCAATTGTACACGAATATGCAAACTATCACGATAATGCGGGACTTCGTTTCACTCAGTCTGCAGCGAAACTTTAAATCAATCATTTATACCTTATCGAATTATGAGAACAATAGACCACATTGGCATACCTACTACCGAGCCTAAGGCCGGAGAAGTGTATGTAGAAGGAATGAAAGTTTTTCTGACCAACTATGCCGACAGTACGAACCGCATCGAATGGTTGCGGTTTGAGAGCGATAGCTGGATGCCTAAACTGATTCAGGAGCGTACGCACATTGCGTATCAGGTTACCGATCCCGAAGCTGAGATGGAGGGAAAAAACATATTGCTTCCTCCTACCGATCTGGGTGGAGGAGCTTGGATTGCCTTTATTGAAGAAGAAGGCATTGCTATTGAATTAATGTGGAACCAATAATAAAGAACAACACGTATGAAAACAAAATTTATAAACGATACCGAGAATATTACTGCCGAACTACTTGAAGGTTACGTAATGGCTTTTAAGGATAAAGTAAAATTGGCTTCCGAGAATATTGTGGTGCGGGCACAACCCAAAGACGAGAAGAAAGTAGCCATTGTTGCTTTCGGTGGATCGGGTCACGAACCTGCCGTAAGCGGATTTGTAGGCGAAGGTATGTTGGACTGCTCGGTGGTAGGAGATATCTTTGCTGCTCCCGGTGCTCAACGCCTTTTTCAAGGACTGCAATTGATGAAGCGCGAAGCGGGTATTCTGTTGTTAGTCCTCAACCACTCGGGCGACGTAATGAGTGGCAATATGGCCAAGCAACTGGCCGAACGTGTGGGCATCAAGGTAGCCTCTATCATGACTCACGATGATATTTCGGCCGGACTGGATGCTGCCAACGACGACAGACGCGGTTTAGCAGGTGCCGTTGCCATGTACAAGATCTTGGGTGCTGCTGCCGAAGCCGGCAAATCACTCGAAGAGATTGTCGAGATAGGCGAGAGACTCAATGAGAACATTGCGACACTTGCCGTTGCTATGCGCAGCTGTACACATCCTCAAAACGGTGCTGTTATTACTTCGCTTCCCGAAGGAATGATGCAGATCGGTATGGGACAACACGGTGAAGCCGGTGCAGGCGGATCACAACCCTTGGTGTCGGCGGATGAAACAGCCGAATTCATGGTTGCCCAACTGATGAAGAAACTGCAAGTAGCCAAAGGCGATAAGGTGTTGCTGTATATCAATGGGGTAGGAGCTTCTACCTTGATGGAACAACTGATCGTATATCGTGCGGCCGCTAAGCAGATAGAAGCTGCCGGTATTGAGATTGTTGACGGATATGCAGGCGAACTACTTACTGTGCAGGAACAAGCCGGTTTCCAGATGATTCTGGCCAAACTGGATGCCGATCACGTAGATTACCTGAAGAACTATCCCTCAAAAGCACCCTATTGGACACGTTAATTACATTATTAAACTAAATTTTATGGAAAAACTAACAACCGACTATTTTCAGCGAATGATTGAAAGTGCCGCAAAGAACATAACCGAACGGGCAGATGAGTTTTCGCAACTGGATGCCGTTCTCGGTGATGGCGATCATGGCGAAGCCATCTCGACGGCTTTTCAAGTGATAGCTAAATCGGCTACCGGCAGCAAAGATTTCAAAACCCTTTTGGGCGATATGGGCTTTGGCGTTATGCTCGAAACAAGTGGATCTACTTCGACACTCTTGGGTGGTTTTCTGTTGGGCATGAGCGACTGTGTACCTGCTGCAACAGAGATCGATGCACAACAAGTCAAAGCCATGTTTCGTGGCGGACTCGAAGGTGTTGTTAAAAACACTAAGGCCAAGCGTGGAGATAAAACCATGATGGATGCTTTGATTCCTGCCATAGAGGCAATGGAGGCAACCGACTCGAACGATGTCAAAGAGTTATTCAATGTTGCAGCTCAAGCAGCCTTGCAAGGAGTCGAAGACACCATTCCGATGAAAGCCAATTTCGGTAGAGCACGCAATCTGGGCGATAAAACCATTGGGCATCCCGATGCAGGTGCTACCTCTTGGGCTTGTATGTTTCAATCATTTGCTTCGGAACTTTAATCAATTAAGAACGTATCACACTAAATAAAAAAACAAATGGCAGATTTAGATGATTTAAGAGAAGGCAGTAAGTTCAATACCGATATTGCCGTACAAAACCAGGCATTTCACATCAAAGGTGCCAGTCACCTGGGTTGGGGAATGAAGGACCGTTTGACCCGTATCTTCAATGCAAAAACAGGAAAATCCGTTATGTTGGCGTTTGACCATGGTTTTATCATGGGACCCACTTCCGGATTGGAGCGCATTGACCTAACGATCACTCCGTTGATGGAGTATGCTGATTGCTTGATGTGCAGTCGCGGTATTTTGCAAACATCCGTACCCGCCAACATCAATAAACCGATCTGTCTGCGTGCCGATGCCGGTTCGACCATTCTTACCGAATTGAACGACAATGTAGTGATCGATATTGAAGATGCCGTACGCATGAATGTATCGGCTATGGCAGTGATGTTGGCCATCGGCGATCCGAAAATGGAAGCCAAAACCGTTGCCAACCTTTATCACGCTGCCAATCAGGGTGCCAAGTATGGTATTCCGGTGATGGGAGTAACGGCTGTGGGTAAAGAGATGGCACGCGATGCACGCTACTTCGGTTTAGCTTCACGTGTAGCCGCCGAGAATGGCGCCAACATCGTGAAGACCTATTATTGCGATGGATTCTCTAATGTGGTAGCAGCTTGCCCTGTGCCTGTGGTTATAGCAGGCGGGAAGAAACTGCCCGAACTCGAAGCGTTGGATCTTTGCTACCGTGCCATCAACGACGGTGCAGCCGGTGTGGATATGGGACGCAATGTATTCCAAAGCGAATCGCCCATTGCAATGATTCAAGCCGTTCATGCTGTGGTGCACGAAGGTTTAGATCCTCACAAGGCTTTTGAACTGTTCAATGACCTGAAGAAATAAAAACGCTTTTAGACATTCCCCAATGAAGAAAATACTCATTTCATTTGGATTACTGGTAGCTACGATGCTGTCTGCTCAGGAGAGTTATCTCCTGGTAGGCGGCTCGGGCTGGAATAAGATAGCCCTTATTGAGAAATCAAGTGCGGATATTGTTTGGACCCACGATCTTGGCCCTGCGGAAGAGAACAATGCGGTAGCCGCTGCTCCCAACGGTCATATACTTTATTCGTACAAGAACGGAGCCAAGTTGATTGATTTGAATCACAACGTGCTGTGGGACTATCCCGCCCCTAAAGGCACCGAACTGTTCACGGCTACGAATCTTCCGGGAGGTGGTTTCCTGCTGGGCTACTGTGGGCATCCGGCTCGTCTTATTGAATTAAATGCGAAAGGAGCTGTGAAAAACGAAGTTGAATTTGAAACAGGCATTCCTTCTGTGCACGGGCAGTTTCGTCAGGCGATTAAATCGAAGAAAGGAACCTATATCGTTCCGTTGATGGGAAAGAGTGCAGTGGTCGAACTAGACAAGCAAGGGAAAGAGCTGAACCGGTGGAGTGTGAAAGGAAATCCCTTTTCTGTGCTCGAACAACCGAATGGTAACTTGATAGTGGCTTGTGGTGATGCACATATCTATGTAGAGATAGATCGCAAAAACGGAACCATTGTACGAGAGGTAACCAACGAACAGATTGCGTCGTCGGGATGCGAATTCAATTTTGTGGCACAAATAGAGAAGCTTCGCAACAAGAACCTTCTTGTGTGTAACTGGAACGGTCACCTCAAGAGCAACCAAACCATTCAACCCTCTTTACTAGAGGTCGACTCGAACAACCAAGTGGTTTGGAAACTAAAAGAGAATAAAGAAATAGGAAAGATATCGGCAGTAGCCAGCTATCCTTTCGCTAAGAAGTTGAAAAACGAATTAAACAATCTAATTAATCATGAGAAATAAGATATTCATGCTTCTGTGCATAGTACCGATGATGCTATCTGCTCAAAGTAAGAAACCATCTGTCAGTCCTCCCGGTAACCGGGAGAGCAAGATTGACTCTATCGGACTTGTCAACCTGAAAGAACAGATATCACTCATTAACCTGCGTGCTATTGACGAATCCTATCAGCACCTTAAAACCCTGAAAGGATATGATGCAGTTGGTAATCAAAGTAAGATAAACGAACTAAAGTCGCTTGTCAATAAAGGGTTCGACGGCATTGATGCTGCTCAACCATCGGCTGTTGCTTCGGCTCAAAGAGCTCTTTTGTTAAAGCGCCAGATACTCCTTTCGCATCCGGAACTCGATCGTATTATCCTTGCCCGCTACAAGGTAGGTGAGAAAGCACGTTCGATCAATCCGGGACAGTTGGGAACGCCTCCCAATAACTGGAGCAACCAGACCTCGGCACGCAGAGATAAATTCGATGCGGATATTATCGAGATGAGCAACTTGACAGGCGAACCGACTATCCGCACCATCTTTAAACCGACCAACGGGTCGTCTGTGCCTGATTTACGCCTGCACTGGGATGCCGATCGTGTCATGTTTACCATGAACGAGCCCGGCGACCATCACTGGCAAGTATACGAAGTAGGGATCGACGGAAAGAACCTGAAGCAAATCACCAACGGATCAAAAGAAGATTTGGACTATTTTGATGCCTGCTATCTGCCCAACGGAAAGATTATGGTACTGTCTAACGTAGGCGGACAGGGAGTGCCCTGTGTGAACGGAAGCGACCAGGTAGGTAACCTTTGTCTTTTCGACCCCAAAACCAAAGAGATGCGCCGCCTTACCTTCGATCAGGATGCCAACTGGGGTCCTGTGATGATGCACAACGGTAAGGTGATGTACACTCGTTGGGAGTACGAAGACTTGACGCACTATTTTTCGCGTTTCGTTATGCACATGAATCCCGACGGAACCGAACAGAAAGCACTCTATGGTAGCGGCTCTGTGTTCCCCAATTCCATCTTCGATATGCAGCCATTGCCCAATCATTCAACCCGCTTTGTCGGAGTGATATCGGGTCATCATGGTGTGGTACGTGCCGGCCGTTTGATTATCTTCGATCCTGCCAAAAGCCGCAAGGAAGAGAAGGGTATGGTGCAGGAAATTCCTTACCGCAACCGTCCCATTATCCCTTTGGTAAAAGATGGATTGGTAGATGGTGTATGGCCACAGTTTGTAAAACCCTATCCGGTAGATAACGATTACTTCCTGGTATCGGTCAAGCTAAGTCCTAAATCTTTGTGGGGGCTATATTTGGTCGATGTATACGATAACATGACGTTGATTGCGCAGTACGAAGACGAAGGATTGATTCACGCCATTCCTTTGCGTAAAACAAAAACGCCTCCTGCCATCCCCGATAAGACGAACATGGCCAACAAAGAAGCCACTGTCTTTATCCAAGATATCTACGAAGGCGAAGGGTTGCCCAATGTACCTCGTGGAACCGTGAAGAAACTTCGTGTGCTCACCTATGAATACTCCTATATCAAGTCTCCTTCGGATCATACGGCACAAGGCGTGCAAAGTGGTTGGGACTTGAAACGTAACCTGGGCGAAGTACCCGTAGAGGAAGATGGTTCGGTACTCTTCAAAGTGCCTGCCAATATGCCTATCTCGGTGCAGCCGTTAGATAGCGAAGGTCGCGCCATTCAGTGGATGCGTAGCTGGTTTACCGGTATGCCCGGCGAAACCGTATCGTGTGTAGGTTGTCACGAAGACCAGAATCAGATTCCTATCCCTAAACGGGTGATGGCTTCGACTATGGCACCTCATAAGTTGCAAACACCCGAAGGCGGTGTGCGCTCCTTTACGTTCGATCTGGAGATACAGCCGGTGCTTGACCGCGCTTGTGTTGCCTGCCACAACGAAAAGGCGAAGATCGACTTCCGAGGAGGTCGTCGCGACAACGATGATAAGAAGAATCCCAAGCTGTATAGCCGCAGTTACCTGGCTCTTCATCCTTATGTGCACCGTCAGGGTCCGGAGGCTGGTATGAAGGTATTGAAGCCTTACGAATACTTTGCCGAAGTGAGCCCCTTGCTGCAATTGCTGCGCAACGGACACTACGGAGTGAAGCTGACAGATAAGGAGTGGAAAACACTCTACAACTGGATCGATTTCAATGCACCCGATAAAGGTGTGTTCGAGAACCTGAGCGAGTGGGAAGGCAACGACCAGTATGCCCGACGCATGCAGTTGGCCGATAAATACGGCAACGGTACGGCAGTAGACTGGAAAAAAGAGTTGAAAGACTACGCTGCCTACTTGGAGAAACAGCCTAAACAAGAAGCGGTAAAACCCGAACAGAAACCGACTAAATACAAAACGGTTTCGGTCAAAGGCTTCCCCTTTGCATCGGTTGTACCGACTCCCGAAAAGAAAGTAGTCGAAGTAGCTCCCGGTGTGAAAGTAACCTTTGTGCGTGTTCCTGCCGGCAAGTTTGCCATGGGTAAGAACAAGGCCAATAGCAACTATGCTCCGCAACACAAAGCCGAAGTGAAAAAGGCTTTCTGGATGAGCGAAACCGAGTTGACCAACGAGCAGGTAAGAGCTTTCTTGCCCGAGCACAACTCCCGCTTCTACGATCAGCAATGGAAAGATCACGTGAACGAAGGTTATCCGGCCAACAATCCCGAGCAACCTGCCATCCGCATTAGCTACGACGAAGCGATGGAGTATTGCAAGAAGGCATCGGCTAAAACCGGACTCAACATCACCCTGCCTACCGAGGTGCAGTGGGAGTGGGCTTGTCGTGCAGGTGCTGATACCGACTTCTGGTACGGTTCGCTCAACACCGACTTTGGCGATAAGGAGAATATGGGCGATAAACAACTCAATAAGCTAGCTGTTTCGGGTGTTAATCCGCAACCGGTTTCAGAGAAGAGTTGGGTTTATCCTTATTATACCTGGCATCCCAAAGAAGAGAATGTAGATGATGGTGCTATGCTTCCGATCAAGTGCGGAGGATATACCGCCAATGCATTCGGCCTGTACGATATGCACGGAAACGTGGCAGAATGGACACGAAGCGACTACTTGCCTTATCCGTATAAGGAGAAGCTGCAAGGCACGGGCGATCGTAAAGTGGTGCGTGGAGGTTCGTACATCGATCATCCCAAACACGCCATTGCCGCAGCCCGAAAGGCATTCTATCCCTGGCAATCGGTATTCAATGTAGGCGTAAGGCTTATCATCGAAGACTAATATGTAATAGAAGAGGAGGATATGTACACACAAGGTACATACCCTCCTCTGTTTTTAACGGTCATACCCTAACCTAAATGAAAATAATATCCTCCTTCGCTACTACCCTCTGGTTGTTACTGCTTTATGCCTTTCTGCTGGCAGTGGCTACGTTTATCGAAAAATACCAAGGGAGCACCACCGCTCGCGAATTGATTTACAACAACTATGTTTTCTATCTGCTGCAAGGGCTGATGGCTGTCAACTTCATTGCAGTGGCAGTGAAGCAATTAAGACAACCTGCGCAACAGAAGAACCGAAAGACGGGCATGCTGATTTTTCATCTGGCACTCATCGTTATTCTTGTTGGTGCATGGGTCACCGCTACCTTCTCTACCGAAGGAGTGATACACTTACGCGAAGGCGAAGCAACCACTACCATGTGGGTGGTCAAACCGGGTACACAGCCCGGTGCCGATCAGTCACAGACGGCTGTTCTTCCTTTTCAAATCAAACTCAACGACTTTAAACTGATGCGCTATCCGGGTTCGCAAAGCCCATCGGCCTACGAAAGTCATGTCGTGATTACCGGCACCGACGGTCAACGCGCTGAAGTAATATCCATGAACAATGTGGTGCAACAAGATGGTTACCGCTTGTATCAATCTTCGTTCGATAAGGACGAACAAGGTACGGTGCTCACCGTGAACCACGATACGGTAGGTAGCACCATTACCTATACCGGCTATTTCATACTGCTTATCGGTATTCTGTGGATACTGTTAGGACGTTCTTCCCGCTTTGCCATGCTCAACCGCCAGCTGAAGGAGCTGACGGATAAGCATTCGAAAGCTATGATATGGATGCTGTTTGCCTTGTGCTCGGCTCCCGCTCTTTCTGCCGCTACGGTCAACCCTTCCGTTGCCGAACCGACCGATGCACCCCAAACAGTGATCAATGCCGATCATGCTCGCGAATACGGTAAACTACTCGTTCAATGTGCCAGCGGGCGAATTGAACCGGTTGATACCTATGCTACCAAACTACTGCGCAAACTCTACAGAGACGATACATACCGCGGACTGAGCGGAACACAAGTCATACTGGGCATCATTGCCAACCCCGAACAATGGCAAAACGAACCGCTCATTCGTTTGGGCAACGAAGAGATACATACGCTCTTGGGTGGTGCTACTTCGGGTAAGTATGTCACCTTTCACTCCCTGTTCGACGAAGAGGGGAATTATAAACTCACTCTTCCCTTGCAGAAACTTTACGAACGCCCCTCGGCACAACGAACAAAATTAGAAAAAGACCTTGTGAAGCTCGACGAACGGGTCAATATCTTCTATGCTCTTCAGCAAGGAGAAATGATGAATATACTTCCACTCAAGGACGATGCTGCACATAAGTGGTATTCGCCCGGCGAAGACCTCTCTGCATTTTCGGGACGCGACTCTCTGTTTGCCGCCAAGATATTCGGTTGGTACGTCCAAGAACTGGTCGAAGCGCAGCATACGGGCAACTATGCGCCAGCCAAAGAGGTGATCGGGATGATCAATACCTATCAGCATGCACAGGCACATCAATCGCTGATTAACGAAGGGCGCATCCGGGCAGAGCTCTGCTACAACCGTCTTAATCTTTTTGCACACGCTTCCAAAGCCTATCTGATGAGTGGGGTCGTACTACTTATTTTGCTTATCTTTGGTATTCTCTACCCCCAACAACGCAAATGGAGGCTGGCAGGATACTTCTTTATCGGTCTGCCCGTTCTCGTCTTTCTGGCACATACGGCCGGAATCGGTATGCGGTGGTACATCTCTGGACAGGCTCCCTGGAGCAATGCTTACGAGTCGATGATCTATGTGGCTTGGGCTTCGGCATTGGGCGGACTGCTTTTCATTCGTCGCTCACCCATTACGTTGTCGCTGGCAACCATTCTGGCGGGTGTCATTCTCTTTGTGGCGAACCTCAATTCGATGGATCCCGAGATTACACCCTTGGTACCTGTACTGCAATCGTATTGGCTGATGATTCACGTAGCCGTGATTACAGCCAGTTATGGCTTCTTCGGTATCAGCTTTCTTATCGGTTCGCTCACGATCGGTACGTTGGCTTTCAGCAAACGCCTGCAAGCGTTGGAACCGAAATTGCAAGAGCTGCGCATCATCAATGAGATGTGTATCACCATCGGGTTGTGCCTGCTTACGGCAGGCACGTTCATCGGTGCCATTTGGGCGAACGAATCCTGGGGGCGCTATTGGGGATGGGACCCGAAAGAGACTTGGGCACTGATTACAATGATTGTCTATGCGCTGGTGCTGCATGCCCGTTTGGTGAAGCGCTTCCGCACCATGCTGGCATTCTCCGTCCTTTCCGTATATGCGCTATCGTCTGTGTTGATGACCTACTTTGGAGTGAATTACTACCTGGCGGGGCTGCACTCTTATGGAAGCACCGAAGCACCCGTAGCCGTTCACCTGCTGATTGGGTTGTATGGGGTGATTACGGTGATAACAATAAGGGCTTTTTTCAAAAGAAGTACTCAAAAAGCTGATTGATACCTTTCCTTTTTCCTTTTTGATGCCGAGTAAACCACCTTCTCACCTATGTGGGGAAGTCTTCTCACCTAGGTGGGTAGACTTCCCCACACGGGTGAGAATATCTCCCCACCTAGGTGAGAAAGCAAAAATGAGCAGAGCAAACAGGCGTTATCTACCGTCGAAATGCGCAACTTCCCCCGAGCAAACCGATGAAGAACGCACCTCTGTGTAATGGAAAAACGTCGCGATAGAGATCTTGGTACTGAAAAAATAAGTAAGTTTGCCGAATAATATTCACCCGAGTAAACAAACATGCTATGTCCTCTCAGCGACTCTACCTCTTCAACCCCGACAATGACTTGGCTCTGGCCAATGGCGATACCAACTACATGCCCCCTGCTTCGGCTAGGCAGATGGTGGCCGATTTGGCTCTTCTACCCGTTTGGTATGCCGAGGCGGAGAGTTTCGTTCTCGCCCCTTCGGCTTATAATCAAGCTTTTTTAAAGGAGATGCAGGCTGCTTTGCCACTCCCCGTTACCTTGATGACCGCCAGCGAACTGGCTACTACGCCCTCTCTTCACCCGATGCCTTGGGGGTGGAACGCAGCCTTGCGCAAACAGTTGGGGCAGGGAGGTATATCGGACAACGAACTGCCTGCGCCCGAAGCAATCGTGAAGCTCCGCTACCTATCACACCGCCAACGGGCAGTCGAGCTGTTGCCACGGTTGCAAATGAGCCCCGGCTTCTGCGGCCAATCGGCCTATCTAACCGATGCAGAGGCGTGGAAACATTTTGTTGAAACGCACGATCATTCGTTGCTCAAAGCCCCTTTGTCGGGAAGTGGCAAGGGGCTGAACCGCTGTCGTGGGGTGTTTAGCTCCTTTGTGTCGGGCTGGTGTGCGCGAGTGGCGCATACGCAGGGTGGGGTAGTGGCAGAACCGGTGTATGACAAGGTCGAAGATTTCGCCATGGAGTTTCGAGCCGATGGAAAGGGTACTGTGTGCTTTGCTGGTTATTCGCTCTTTGCCACCACGGCAAGCGGAGCTTACGAAGGCAATCTGCTTCTGTCCGATGAGGCGATTGAGCAGCGGTTGTCGGCTTATGTGCCTCTATCCGATATCAAGCAATTGAGGCAGCGGTTGGAACAAGAGTTGGCCGCTTTGATCGGTTTCGATTACGTTGGATTTCTGGGAGTAGATATGATGATTTGTCGCTTTGCCGATGCGGATCCTTTGTATCGGATACATCCGTGTGTCGAGATCAATTTGCGTATGAACATGGGCATGGTTGCCCGTTGCCTCTACGATCGTTATGTAGTACCGGGCGGAGAAGGTGTGTTTCGGGTCGCCTATCATGCTACACCCGGAGAAGCGTTGACGGAGCATGAACGCATGGCAACAGAATATCCTTTACGCATTGGCGGGGGAAGAGTACTTTCGGGCTATCTGCCGTTGGTGCCCGTTACGGCTCGCAGTTTATATACGGCTTGGATACGTATCGACCCGCCTATTTGACCGCTTGTACGGCAGGTCCTTCATTGCCGTAGCGGTCGATGGCCGTAACGGCGAAGTAGCGTTTGTTCCTCCACGGGTAGAGGCTTGCATACGTATAACCGGTGCCTCGGATGCTTTGTGCCACAATATTCTCGGGCAGGGTGGTATCTACCGGATAAGTGTTTGAGGCATAAATAACATAGAGCGGTGCATTTTTCGGATCATTGTCCGTTGCCGCCGTCCAGCTTAGTTCGGTGTATCCGTTGGCGGTGGTTGCCGTGAGTTGCGAAGGGGCACTGGGTGCTACCTTGTCCAACCAAGGCATGGCAGGCTGCAAGGCAGGATAAGCGTAGAAGTTATCCGCCAGTTCGGTGTAGATGCCTTGTGTATCGTCCATCAGGTATTTCATTCGGTAATGGCCCTGACCCGCCAGCTGGTGCTTGCGGGTGAAGTACATCTGCCGGTCTATCTCATCGCGTGTCCAGTTGCCTTCTCTCGGATCGAGAAAGTAGATGCCCAGACCGGGAATCACCTGCCGGCCGTTGCTCTGCTCTTGCCAATCCAAGGCGAAGGGATAGAAGCTGTTGCCCTGAAAGTACATCATCGGATAGATCTGATCCTGTATTCCTTCGCCCATCCATCCTTGCGGATCTTGGTAGACGGTATGAAACGCATTCCACCCACGCGATGAATAGCGGGATGTATCGCGGTATTTCCCTACGGGGCAGGTGCTAACCTTCACCCAAGGTTTCAGGCTTTTTACTCCTTTATATATATAGCGAACGATTTCAGTGAGGTTGTCTCGCCGAAACTCTGCCAGTGACCGTCCCTTACCGTAACGGCGGAAGTCGTAACTATCCGGGAAGCGAGGTGCATGCTCGGGATAGCGCAGGTAGTCGAAGTGTACCCCATCGATATCGTAACGGCTCACTACCTCACGGACAAGTTTCATCAAGTACTCTTTGGTTCCCGGATGCGCGGGATTGAGGAAGTATTCGTTTTTATAAGGCACACAGATATCGCGCTGACGCTTCGTAACCGATTGAGAACCCAAGGAGGCAACGTGTTTCTTATTGCCCAGTGGGATGGCTACCATCCAAGCATGACATTCCATACCCCGTTTGTGGCACTCTTCGATGGCAAAAGCCAAGGGATCATAACCGGGATTGCCGTTTACCTTGCCTGTGAGGATGGAGTTGAAAGGCTCGATAGCCGAAGGATAGAGCACATCGCCCCGGGTGCGCGTCTGAAACAGAACGGTGTTAAAGTTGGCTTCCTTGAGTTTGTCGAGTATCTCTATGAGTTCCGCCTGCTGTTTGCGAATGCTTGCAGGAGTGATTGCTTTGGTCTGGGGCCAGTCGAGTCCGTAGACTGCTGTTACCCAAGCAGCACGAACTTCGTACTTAGGTTGTGCCTGCGCAGAGGCACACAGAAAAAAGAGAAGTAAAGAAAAGAGTATAGTGTGGCGCATGGCTTCTTTAGTTTTGTTTTAAATTGCGGCAAAGTTAGCAAAAGTGGCGGTATTGTTGCGCTGTTTCGTGAGATTATGTTACATTTGTGGCAGTTATTGGTAGACAAGAAACACGCTATGATTACATTTACTTTGTGTCTGGTGGCACTTATTATAGGTTACTTTACCTATGGACGTTTGATCGAACGCATCTTTGGTCCCGACGATCGGCAGACTCCTGCCTTGACAAAGGCCGACGGAGTAGACTATATACCCCTTCCTACCTGGAAGATCTTTATGATTCAGTTCCTTAACATAGCAGGATTGGGTCCTATTTTCGGTGCCATTATGGGAGCTAAGTTCGGAGTTTCTTCGTATCTCTGGATTGTGTTGGGAAGCATCTTTGCGGGAGCAGTACACGATTATCTGGCAGGAATGTTGTCGTTGCGGCATGGTGGCGAGAGCCTTCCGGAGATCATCGGCCGCTACCTGGGAGTGACGACCAAGCAGGTGATGCGTGGCTTTACCGTGTTGTTGATGATATTGGTAGGAGCTGTCTTTGTAGCCGGACCGGCGGGATTGCTTGCCAAGTTAACGCCGCAGGCTCTCGATGCTACTTTCTGGATTATTGTCGTTTTCATTTACTACATACTGGCCACGATGCTACCTATCGACAAGATTATCGGTAAGATATATCCGCTGTTTGCTGTCGCTTTGTTGTTTATGGCTGTGGGTATTGTTGTCATGCTGTATGTGCACCATCCGCCATTACCCGAGTTGTGGGACGGTTTGCAGAATACCAACCCTCAGGCAGCGGTATTGCCGATCTTTCCGATTATGTTTGTAAGCATAGCTTGCGGAGCTATTTCGGGGTTTCATGCTACGCAGAGTCCGCTGATGGCTCGTTGCATGACTTCCGAGCGTTACGGTCGTCCTGTGTTTTATGGCTCTATGATTACCGAAGGCATTGTGGCACTGATATGGGCGGCTGCGGCTACTTACTTTTTTCATGAGAACGGAATGGGTGAGAACAATGCCTCTGTCATTGTCGATTCGATCACCAAAGAGTGGTTGGGTACGGTAGGAGGAGTACTGGCTGTGCTGGGTGTGATTGCTGCACCGATCACGTCGGGCGATACGGCTTTCCGTTCGGCTCGCTTGATCGTAGCCGATTTTCTTGGGGTAGAACAAAAGAGTATTCGCCGTCGTTTGTATATTTGTATTCCTATGTTTTTGGCGGCTATCGGTTTACTGCTGTATAGTTTGCGCGATGCAGAGGGGTTCAATATGATATGGCGTTATTTTGCGTGGGTGAATCAGACACTGGCTGTATTTACGCTTTGGGCGCTTACCGTTTTTCTGACACTTGCTCGCAAACCATACATGCTGACACTGGTTCCGGCTCTGTTCATGACTGCTGTTTGCTCTACGTATATTTGCATTGCTCCCGAAGGGTTGGCTCTTTCGCAAATAACAGCTTATAGTATTGGTGGGGTGTGTACCTTGATTGCCATTGTCTGGTTTATCGTCTGGAAAAAGCGTGTGGCTAATTATCTATTATCAAAATAAAGAAAGTTGAATGAAGAAAGTAAAGAAATCAACCTGGGTTTGTACTGCCTTATTTATCTATGTTACGGCTACCGGAGCGTATCTGCTGCCACGTAATATGGAGATGGGCAACACGGAGAAATACCTGACATTGGGTGTATCTTATGTCATTGTGTTTCTGCTTTGGCTCGTGTTGAGAAAGAAGGAACAGATGCAGCGTAAGCGCAAAGAAGAGGATCATTATCGTCAATTAAAGAAATAAACGTATGAAAAAAGTAGCATTAGTAATTTGCCTGTTAGTAGCTTCATTGGCTGCAAAGGCACAGTTTGAGCAAGGCAAATGGATCATTAATCCCTCGCTGACAGGGCTCGACTTTTCGTATAGCAAAGATAATAAAGTGAAATTTGGGATTGCAGCCAAAGCCGGTACATTCCTGGTAGACGGCGTTGCCTTGATGGTAGAAGCCGGTGCGGACTGGAGCAAGCCGGTCGATGCGTATACGCTGGGAACCGGTGTGCGTTACTACTTCAATAGCACGGGCGTATATCTGGGTGGAGGTCTCGATCTGAACCGCTTTCGCTGGAAAGGTGGCGAGCATTTAACCGAATGGGGATTGGGAATCGAAGCAGGATATGCTTATTTTCTATCCCGGACAGTGACTGTGGAGCCGGCAGTGTATTATAAATGGCGTTTCAATGATAGCGACCTGTCGAAGTTCGGTGTAAAGATCGGTTTCGGGTTTTACTTCTAAGTCACCATATCAGGTTTTATTCACCGCAGAGTACACAGAGGGCACAGAGGTTATTAAGTTAGTTAATAGACCCTCTGTGCCCTCTGTGTACTCTGTGGTGAATCCCCAATTTATAGCTTCTCTTTCAAGAATTGGCCGGTATAGCTTTCTTTGCACTGAGCCACCTCTTCGGGTGTGCCCGTTGCTACGATATATCCTCCTTTGTCGCCTCCGTCGGGACCCAGATCAATGATGTGGTCGGCACATTTAATCACATCCATATTATGTTCGATGATCACGATGGTGTGTCCGCGTCGTAACAGGGCATCAAAAGCATCCTGTAGCTTACGGATATCATGAAAATGAAGCCCTGTGGTGGGTTCATCAAAGATAAATAAGGTAGGGTCTGCTTTCTCTTGGCTAAGATAGAAGGCCAGCTTTACCCGTTGATTCTCACCACCGGAGAGTGTAGACGAGGATTGTCCTAGTTTAATGTATCCCAACCCGACATCCTGTAGTGGAATCAGTTTCTTGATGATTTTCTTTTGCCCGTGTTCGGTGAAGAACTCGACTGCTTGATTAACGGTCATCTCCAATACATCGTAGATATTCTTATCGTGGAACTTTACCTCCAGGGTATCTGCTTTAAAGCGTTTGCCGTGGCACGATTCACACTCCAATACCAGATCGGCCATGAACTGCATCTCGACAGTGATGGTTCCATCGCCCTTACACTCTTCACAGCGTCCGCCTTCGCTATTGAAGCTGAAGTGTCCGGCCGTGTAGCCCATCTGCTTGGCCAGAGGTTGTTCGGCCCATAACTTACGAATTTCGTCGTACGCTTTGATATAGGTCACGGGGTTCGAACGGGATGATTTACCAATGGGGTTCTGATCGACAAACTCTACATTGCGCAGGTTGCGGATATCTCCACCGATGGATACAAATTCTCCCGGGCGATCACTACATTCGTCCAGCTCCCGCTTCAGTGCCCGATAGAAGATATCGCGTACCAGGGTACTTTTGCCCGATCCGGAAACGCCGGTTACTACGGTCATTACGTTGAGGGGGATCCGTACATCGACTCCTTTGAGGTTGTTTTCCCGGGCTCCGGTCAGTTCGATATAATTGTTCCAAGGGCGTCTGTGCAGAGGTACGGGAATTTCTTCCTCGCCCAACAGATAACGTACTGTGTGGCTGTTGCTTCCTTTACTCAGGTCTTTCATATCACCCTGATACACTACCTCTCCGCCAAGACGTCCTGCATTGGGGCCGATATCGATAATATAATCGGCCGCACGAATAATCTCCTCATCATGTTCTACCACGACTACGGTATTGCCCAACGATTGTAGCTGGCGCAGTACGTGTATCAACCGATCGGTATCGCGGCTGTGCAATCCGATACTCGGTTCGTCGAGAATATACAGACTACCTACCAAACTACTACCCAATGAGGTAGCCAGGTTGATACGTTGACTCTCTCCACCCGAAAGAGAGTTGCTTAGACGGTTCAGTGTGAGATATCCCAGACCCACGTCGAGCAGAAACTGTATGCGGCTATTTAGTTCGAGCAGAATACGTCGAGCCACTGCGGTGTCGTGTGCGTCCAGCTCCAGTGCCTGAAAGAAGCGTTGCAGTTCGGTGATGGGTAGGTCGACCAGTTCGGATATGCTTCGTCCGCCTACGCGTACATAACTCGCTTCGGGCTTTAACCGGGTTCCGTGACAGACCGGGCAAAGGGTTTTGCCACGATAACGTGCCAGCATTACCCGGTTCTGTATCTTGTACTGCCCCTCTTCCAGCATTTTGAAGAACTGGTTGATTCCTTCGAAATATTTAGTTCCTTTCCACAGCATCTGCCGCTGTTCTTCGGTGAGCTCAAAGTAAGGTGTAAAGATAGGTAAACCGGCTTTTTCGGCTCCTCGTATTACCATGTCTTTCCATTCGCCCATCTTTTCACCGCGCCAGCAAACCACTGCACCATCGTAGATGGAGAGCGAACGGTTGGGTACCACCAGGTGTTCATCAATACCAATGACCTTACCGAATCCTTCGCATGCAGGGCACGCCCCGATGGGAGAGTTGAACGAGAACATCTGATCGCTCGGTTCCTCGAAAACCATGCCATCGGCCTCAAACTTATTGCTAAAGGTATAGAGTTTTGTAGTACCGTCTGTTTCGTAAAAGCGAAGCATGCAGGTACCCGCGCCTTCGTACATGGCTGTTTCGGCCGAATCGGTAAGACGACTGATGGCATCTTTGCTCGTCCCCACCGTCATACGGTCAACCAGAAGGTAGACCACATCGTTTTTGCCCGGCTTGTATTCGTCGATGCGAACCATCTCTCCATTGACTTCGAGCCGGTTGAATCCTTGTTTCAGGTCAATCTCCAACTGCTGCTGCAGGTTTCTGTCTTCGTGTAGTAAGATCGGCGTTAATACGGTATAGCGTGTCCCTTCCGGGTAGGAAAGCATGGTGTTGACGATGTCTTCTGTGGAGTGCTTGCGAACTTCCAACCCGCTTATGGGGCTGAATGTTTTGCCTACCCGCGCATACAGTAAGCGTAGGTATTCGTAAATCTCGGTTGAGGTACCGACGGTAGAACGGGGATTACGGCTGTTTACCTTTTGCTCAATGGCGATAGCCGGGGGAATTCCTTTGATAAAATCGCATTCGGGTTTACTCATTCGCCCCAAGAACTGGCGGGCATAACTACTGAGGCTCTCTACGTAGCGTCGTTGCCCTTCGGCGTAAAGAGTATCAAAGGCTAGTGACGACTTGCCCGAACCGGAGAGTCCGGTAATCACGACAAGTTTGTTGCGGGGAATGTCTACGTCAATATTCTTAAGGTTGTTCACCCGGGCTCCTTTGATTGATATATGGTTGCTTTCTGACATAAATATGCTCCTTTTTTATGATAGTCGGCAAAGGTAACAATTTTATTTGTATTATCTTTGTGGCCAATATTATAGATTGCGAACAAATACTTATGAATCTGAAAAACTTTATTTTCTTGCTGTCTCTCCTCTTTAGCATAGGGGTAGGAGCACAGACCATGCCTAGTCAATTGGCACCTAAGCGTGAGTTTCGCGCTGCATGGATACAGGCGGTAAACGGACAATTTCGAGGAATGCCTACCGAAAAGCTAAAGCAAACACTGATTGAACAGTTAAATTCACTGCAAGGTGCCGGTATCAATGCCATTATTTTTCAGGTACGGCCGGAGGCAGATGCGCTTTATGCTTCGTCGATAGAGCCTTGGAGTCGTTTCTTAACCGGCACACAGGGTCAGGCACCTTCGCCTTACTGGGATCCGATGCAGTTTATGATCGACGAGTGTCATAAACGGGGAATGGAGTTTCACGCCTGGATCAATCCATATCGTGTGAAGACGAATTTGAGTAGCACCCTGTCTCCCGATCATCTGTACAATACGCATCCCGAATGGTTTGTGACGTACAACAACCAGCTTTACTTTGACCCGGCTCTTCCCGAGAGCCGTCGCCATATCTGCACTGTCATTACCGATATTCTTTCTCGTTATGATGTGGATGCAATCCATATGGATGATTATTTCTATCCTTATCCGGCACCGGGCAAAGATTTTCCGGATGATGCCAGCTTTGCTCGTTACGGCGGCGGATTCAGCAACAAAGCCGATTGGCGCAGAAGCAATGTGAATATTCTTATTAAGAAGATTCATGAAACCATTCGTGAGGCAAAGCCTTGGGTGAAGTTCGGAATCTCTCCTTTCGGTATCTATCGTAATGAAAAAACAGATCCGTTGGGAAGCAAAACCAATGGGCTCCAAAATTACGATGATCTATACGCCGATGTGCTTCTTTGGGCACGTGAGGGGTGGATTGACTACAATATTCCACAAATCTACTGGGAGATTGGACATTCGCGTGCCGATTATGAGACCTTGGTCAAGTGGTGGGCAAAGAACTCTGAGAATCGTCCACTCTTTATTGGACAGTCAGTGATGAATACGGTGGAACATGCCGATCCTATCTATCCGTCGATGAACCAGTTGCCTCGCAAGATGGCTTTGCAGCGTGCTTATCAGACGATTGGAGGTAGTTGCCAATGGCCTGCCAGTGCTGTGGTCGAGAATGCCGGTAAATATCGTGACGCTTTGGTGCAGGAGTATCACAAATATCCGGCGTTGGTTCCGGTATTTGACTTTATGGACAATGAAGCTCCCGATAAGGTTCGAAAAGTGAAAGGTGTTTGGACAGCTGATGGCTATATGCTCTTCTGGACGGCTCCCAAAGCTAAGGATGAGATGGATAAAGCGGTGCAATACGTTGTTTATCGTTTTGATTCCGGAGAGAAAGTGAATGTCGAAGATCCTTCGCACATTGTAGCCATTACCCGTGATACCTTCTATAAGCTTCCTTATCAAGATGGAAAGAAGAAATATCGGTATGTAGTAACGGCACTTGATAGAATACACAATGAATCAAAATCGGTTAGCAAGAAGATAAAGTTGTAAACTTTATAACAATAGCCATTAAAAAGAAGGAGCTTAAAAACGGGTAATAACCACTCGTTTTTAAGCTCTTTCTTGTATAAGGTAACTTTTGTTAGTAAAGCAATAGACCGGCTATACCACAAGCGACGATGATGAGAATAGGATTGATGCGAAATTTGCGTGTACCAATAAATGCAATCAAAAAGAGGATAACACTCACAACGAATGAGTACATATCGGTCGAGGGTGAACCAAAGTTTTCCGTATTCATTAATACCAAAGCAGCCGATGCGAGTAGGCCTACAACTGCCGGTCGTAGTCCTTTGAAAACAGACTCAACTGTGGGATGTTTTTGATACTTTAAAAAGAATTTACTGATTGTCAGCATTAAGATAAAGGAAGGAAGTATCACCGCAAAAGTAGCGATGACAGATCCCCATACATTCCCACTGGCTGTATAGCCTACATAGGTTGCTGCATTGATACCGATAGGTCCCGGTGTCATTTGGCTAATGGCCACGATGTCGGTAAACTCTTGCGAACTGAGCCACCCGTATTGTGTTACCACCTCGCCCTGAATCATGGAAAGCATAGCATATCCGCCTCCGAAGCCAAAGAGCCCTATTTTGAAGAAAGTATAGAAGAGTTGAAGATAAAGCATGAGGTAGATGAGTTAAAGGTTATAGGTTACGAAAAGTATGAACTGATTTTTCCCCAAAGAAAGCCTCCAACGCCTGCACCTATGATAATCCAGATAGGCGAGAAGCCCATAAGCCAAATAAGAAGAGCCGATACTACCGGAATCCAAAGCGTATAACGATTAATCCGAGCCGACTTTGCCATGCCGAATGTTGGTGCTGCTATCAAAGCTACAACAGCCGGACGGATACCTTTGAAAATACACTCGACCGTATGATTATCTTGAAAGCGATGAAAGAATAAAGCAATAGAGAGTATAATCAGAAATGAGGGTAATACAGTACCCAATGCTGTGATGATACTACCGAAAATACCGCGAAGTTTGTATCCGATAAAGATAGAAATATTGACTGCCAAAATACCTGGTGCTGATTGAGATATGGCAAGCAGATCGATGAAATCACTTTGCGAAATCCATTTACGTTTGGTCACAATCTCATTCTCTATTAGTGGTACCATAGCATATCCCCCACCAATGGTGAAAGCTCCTATTTTAAAGAAGATACCAAATGCCTCAATGTATATATTCATGATATTGTTATATCTAGGTTTCTTGCTCCGGCTGTGGTTTGTCTTCAGTGGCTTCGGGGGCTGTTTCTCCCTTGCCATACTTACTAGGGCTAACTTTAAAATGTTTCTTAAATACCTCCCGGAAGTATTTCGCATCGTTAAATCCGGTCAACTCCGCTACTTCTGTGATATTATGCTTACCCTCTTTGAGTAGTTGTGCGGCGCGTGTTAATCTAATAATTCGTATATAGTCGCCCGGAGCCTGATCGGTCAGTGCCTTTATTTTATTGTAAAAGCTTGTGCGGCTCATACTCATTAAGTTGCAAAGAACATCAACTGTGAACGCTGAGTTATCTAAATTATCCTCTACACTCTTCTTTACGGTAGCAATAAACTTCCAGTCAAGATCGGTGGAACAATTGATGCAATCATTTCCCAAAGATACAGCTTCCGGATTGGCGTATCGATTTCTTAGTAAGGCTCTATTGGTAAGTAAACTTGCAATGGTTGCTTTTAGAATACCAATATTGAATGGCTTTACTACATACTCGTCAGCACCGGTATTCAATCCTGCCAAAATGTTGTTTTCATCATTGAGGGCAGTGAGTAGGATAATTGGGATATGCGAGGTCTCAATATCACTTTTAAGTATACTACATAACTCGTCTCCTCTCATTTCCGGCATCATGATATCCGAAATAATCAACTCAGGCTTGTATTCCTTGACAATCACTAAAGCTTTTTTGCCGTTACTGCAAGTTTTTACATTATATTTATCTGATAAGGTATGACTCAAATAATTACGCAACTCATCATTGTCTTCTACAATCAGGATGCGTTGGTTACTCTCTGTGTTTTCCTTTTTGACCTCCTTATAAAAGGTAGCCGAAGTGCTTGTAATCGGTGATTGAGTAGGTAGCATCGAACTACTCTTTTTATTTGCTAATCGAGCTTTATGGTAGTATTTACTGTCTTTATGGAAAACAATTTTAGCAACAGATCCTTGGTGTTCAATACTATTCATCGTAATCTTACCTCTATGCAAACGAACTAGTTTCCAAACCAGCATAAGTCCGATTCCGCTGCCGGTCACCATTGAGTTGATCGCATTGCTTCCCCTGAAGTGAATTTTAAATAGCTTTTTCTGCTCATTCGTTGGAATGCCGATACCGGTATCCTTCACTTCTATGCTCCATGTGTCGCCATTATCACTCGCAAAGATGCTTACGTTGCCATTATCCGGCGTATACTTTAGTGCATTCGAAACAATGTTTTTGAGGATTGAATCCATCTTATTTTTATCAAACCATACATTCAAATAGCGGAAATTGCTTTCGTATGTAAAGTTAATATGCTTAATGTCTGCATAGGGTCTGAATACATCATATATTTCTGACATAAACATATTTACTTCATATTCTCCAATAAACAGTTCGGACGAATAGGTATCAACACGCTCAAAGTTTATAAGGTTAGTTGTCAAACGTAACAAAGCATTGACATTGCGTAGTGCTGTGTTGATATTGCTTACTCCATCTTGGCTTAAACTTTCTTTCTCTTCCAGTTCTTCTAGTGGTGCTTTAATCAAGGTAAGCGGAGTTCGGATATCATGCGCGGTGTTAATAAAGAAGTGAATTTTTTCATCTGAGGCTTTACGTTGTTTACTTAGTATGATTACCCGAAGAGCAGCAACGGCAATCAGCCCAATAATAATAATGTAGATAAGTATCGCCCATATACTTAACCAAAAGGGATAGGCTACTTCTATTTGGATACTCCGTTCTTCGATAATTACACGTTTATCCTCACTCGAAATAGCACGCACACGCAATGTGTATGTTCCAGGGTCAATGTTTGTGAATCGAATTACGTCTTCTTTACCCGGATGACTCCATTCGTCATAAAAGCCTTCTAGTTTCCATGAATATAAGATATTTGACGGGTAGTCGTAATTTATTGACGAAACTTTTAATGAGAATATATTTTGATTTGATTTTAGCTTCAGTATTTTAGTGTCATCAATACTACTAGTCAATGGTGAGTTTTTATCATTCGGATAAACTTCTTGATAAAAGAGTTTGAAATCACTAAAGACCATTTTAGAGGAATAGTTTCTAGGTATCTTCATGTCTTTATCGAATTCGACAGCACCATCTGAACTGCCAACTACAAAATGTCCATTTTTACGCAGCACACCCGAACTTGAGTTGAAGTGAATAGTCATTAATCCTTGATCTTTGGTCCAATTATGAAAGATTTTTTCTTTCGGGTAAAAACTGCTGAGTCCATTCTCTGTTCCCAAAAGTATATCTACATCATGATCCGATAAGATAGAATAGATGTTATTTGAAATTAGAGCACTGTTTTCTGTATGATAATGAGTGAAAAGTTTGGTTTTCAGATTATAAATTAATAACCCATAGCCACTTGTTCCGATGTAAAGCAAGCCATTTTTTGCTTGATAAAGCGAATATATATAACTTGATTCGATCGGTAGCTTGATATACTTGGCAACTCCGGATTCCTTGTTTAGTAAATACAATCCGGAGGCACTACCTATCCACATGTGTTGATTATCTTTCTCAAGAATGGCTGTTATAGAGGTAACCCCATTGTAGATGCGAAAAGAGTTCTCTTTTAGATTTCTTTTTTTAAGATAATGATATCCTCCCGACCAGATATTTCCTTCAGAATCCTTTGTTATATCACGGATATATTTGTCTGGATGTGTGTCTTTGGGATTGTAGTCGGTAGGGGTGAAGTATTTAGTCGATCGATTCCTTTTATCTATTTGATAGAATCCCGAACTATATCCACCTGCCCAAATAATACCTGGAGATACTTCACATAAAGTAATAAAGATTTTATTCTTGTCTTTTATGCCTGAAGAAGACTCTGCCGGGAATGAATTCCACGTTTTAGTTTTAGGGTTATATTGGCTGATGCCATTATTTGTTCCAAACCAAAGATCTCCATCGCTATCTTCAATAATTGCATTGACTTGATTATTAATAAGTGATTGTTTATTACCTATGGCATGTTTAATCCAGTTATAGCTTGAGTAACGATTGTTACGTACCGTAATGCCGATAGGGTAATTAGCTAACCATATTCGCTCAGCCTGATCCACATAAATATCATTGATGCTATTCCCGTTCATTGCATTGTTTTTATCATAATCTGCTATGATATACGGGTCGATATGATGTGTTGCTATATTTATCTTGTAAACTCCGGCTCCATCAGTTGCTATTAGTAACTCTTTCATGGAAAGCGGCTTAATACAAGATATACTTAAATCTTCCAGGCTTATCTCTGGCTTTATTACTCTTTTAAGCTTTATGTCATAGATAAAAATACCACGTTGAAAAGTACCGATGAGAAGCTTTTTCGATGCACTATGGAAGTATATCTCGTTGACTTGTATTTTCAGCTTATCCAGTTCTTCACATGGTTGTAATTCCAGTTTTTGGTTTACCAGTTCAGCATAATGAATGCCCACTCCCGTTCCAACAAAGAAATGAGTATCATCAATTTGTTTGATACAAGTGATCTCTTCTTTAATGTTATTAATAAGGCGACTAATCTTTTGAGTCCGGGTGTTGTATAGAAACAAAAAATCTCTATTGCAGAGCCAAATGTTGTTGTGATTGTCAATGAAGCTAAAGCTAACCGGAGACGGGTTATTAAATTCGTCAAGTTTGGGTAGCTTATAAGTCAAAGTAAATAAATCACGCGCACTATCGTATTGAAAGACTCTACCTTTTCTGCTAATTTCCCATAATACTCCCTCTTTGTCTATATATAGCCAATTAAATCCGATGGATGAATTTAGTTCATCTATGCCGTCAAATAGTTTGTAATGTTTAAATTCACTACCGTCGTATCGATCAATGCCTTCATGAGTCAGAAACCACATATACCCTTTGTGGTCTTTTGGGATATTATATACGCGTCTGTTGCTTAATCCATCTTCTACTCCAATGTATTTATATGTTTGCGCGATACTCACTATCGGAAACAGTAAAAAAAGAAAAAGCCACTTTATCATATAGTTAAGACTTTTAGAATGATGTATTTAAATTTCCGAAGAACGATTCATTTCACAAAATTAAGAACTATTTTTAATATAACAAATTTTTTTCCAACTATAGCATTTAGCTTTTGATGATGTTTACTTGAAGTAAACAGGCTTTTGTGTCTGTTTAAATAAAAAAGGCTGTCACTTTTATTGAGTAACAGCCTTTCGGATGAATTATAATTTTAATGCCTACTTATTTGACTTTTTGCTCTACCCATTTACGTGCATTTACAAAAGCTTCCATCCAAGGAGTTACCTGATCACTGTTTACGCGATCGCTTGGATAATAAGCATTTTGCCATGGAAATACAGCACGTTCGGGATGAGGCATCATAGCCAAGTGTCGACCGTCTGTACTAGCCAAAGCTGCTACCGAGTAATCTGACCCATTCGGGTTAGCTGGATATTCATTGTAGTTGTATTTTGCTACCACATTGTATTTGTCTTCTTCGTAAGGTAATGAGAATTTACCTTCTCCATGAGCTACCCATACGCCAATTTGGCTGCCACTCAGAGAACCGAACATAACGCTACGATTAGTCGGAATTGTTACTCCTACGAAGGTAGATTCGAATTTATGTGATTCGTTGTGAAGCATTTTACCCTTCTTCTGATGATCGGGGGTAATTAAGCCTAGCTCCATCATTAACTGACATCCATTGCATATACCTAGTGATAGGGTGTCTTCGCGAGCATAGAAATTGTCAAGTGCTGTTTTGGCCTTTTCGTTAAATAAGAAACCACCTGCCCAGCCTTTGGCCGACCCTAGTACATCGGAGTTAGAGAAACCACCGCAATATACAATCATGTTTACGTCTTCAAGTGTCTCGCGTCCGCTAATTAGGTCCGTCATTGTTACATCTTTTACGTCGAAACCCGCTAAATAAAGGGTATAGGCCATTTCACGCTCGCCATTGGTTCCTTTTTCGCGAATGATAGCTGCGCGGATGCCGGTCGGTGTGCGACGGTTGGGATCGATACCATACTGCGAGAACTTACCTTTGAATTCCGGCATGAAGTGGAACTCCAATGGTTGCATCTTGTAATTTTCGAAACGCTTTTTGGCACAACCATTCATCGATTGTTTGCGGTCAAGCAGGTAAGATGAAGAATACCATACCTCGCGCATATAGTCGATACCGAATTGATAAGTTGCATCGTTCTTCGATACCAGAATGTGGCGTTCGTCAGTTGGTTTTCCCAACTTAATGAAGCCTACACCAGCCTCCTCAAGTATCTTCTTTACCTCTTCTTTATGTTTGTCGGAAATCTGGACAACAATACCCGGATTCTCCGCGAACAGAATCTTTACGATGTCTGTTTCGTTCATTTTGTCAAGGTCAATTTCCAGTCCACCTTCTACGTTGGCGAAACACATTTCAAGCAATGTTGTGATCAAACCACCTGCCGATATATCGTGTCCTGCCAGAATCAGTCCTTTCTGTATCAACTCCTGAACGGCCAGGAATGCATCACGGAAGTATTCGGCATCTTGCACGCAAGGTACTTCGCTACCTACTTTACCCAGTGATTGAGCAAAAGCAGAGCCACCTAGTTTGAATGAATCGAAGCTGAAGTCAATATGATAAAGGGTTGTTTTATCGTTATTTACCAGAACCGGCGAAACAACCTTCTTTACGTCTGACACTTCACCACCTGCCGATACAATGACCGTTCCCGGAGAAATTACTTTTTCGCCATCGGGATACTTCTGTGTCATCGACATAGAATCCTTACCCGTGGGTACATTGATTTGCAGTGCACAACAGAAATCGCTCAATGCTTTTACAGCGGTGTACAGACGAGCATCTTCACCTTCTTGCGAACGGCAAGGCCACATCCAGTTGGCTGATAATGAAATACTATCCATTCCATCCACCAGTGGAGCCCAGATAAGATTGGTCAGCGCTTCGCTTACTGCAAGGATAGAGCCGGCAGCCGGATCAGCCAATGCTGCCTGAGGTGCATGCCCGATAGAGGTTGCAATACCTTTTTCGCCGCGGTAGTCCAATGCTACCACACCACAGTCGCTTAACGGCAACTGAATTTCACCTTGACATTGTTGGCGGGCTACTTTGCCCGTTACCGAACGGTCTACCTTGTTGGTTAACCAGTCTTTGCAGGCTACTGCTTCAAGTTGAAGTACGTTGGTGAGGTATTCGTGGAGCTTGGGCAGTTCATATACCGGCATTTCGTAAGGACGATCTACCGTTTTGTCGATCATGTAAGTTTTGGGAGATGAACCAAACATTTGGTCAACCGCCAAGTCGAACGGACGAACACCGTCTGCCTGTTGGAAAGAGAAGCGGTGATCTCCGGTTGTTTCGCCTACTACATACATGGGAGCACGCTCGCGTTCTGCAATTTTTCTCACGTGTTCGATGGCTTCCTCTTTGATAAGGAGACCCATACGTTCCTGTGATTCGTTGGCGATAATTTCTTTGGCTGATAAAGTTGTGTCTCCGATAGGCAATTTACTCATATCGATGATACCCCCACACTCTTCGACGAGTTCCGACAGACAGTTTACGTGTCCGGCCGAACCGTGATCATGAATGGATACAACCGGATTATTCTCTTCTTCGCAAAGTGCACGAACCACGTTGTTGGCGCGTTTTTGCATTTCGGCATTGGCACGCTGTACTGCGTTCAACTCAATACCACTGCTGTATCGACCGGTATCTACCGATGATACCGAACCTCCACCGAGTCCGATGCGGTAATTGTCACCACCGATTACGACTACTTTATTACCGGCTTCAGGCGCACCTTTCAGGCAGTCACGCTGTGTACCATAACCAACACCACCTGCCAGCATGATAACTTTGTCATAACCATATACTTCGTTGTTTTCGGTGTGTTCGAATGTCAGTACCGAACCGCAGATAAGCGGCTGTCCGAACTTGTTTCCAAAATCGGATGCGCCGTTAGATGCTTTGATGAGTATTTGTTCGGGAGTTTGATACAACCATTTGCGTACGGGTAGAATTTCCTCCCATTCGCGTCCTTCGTCCGTACGAGGATACGAAGTCATATAAACAGCTGTTCCGGCAATAGGCCATGAGCCTTTACCACCTGCCATACGGTCGCGTATTTCGCCACCCGTACCTGTTGATGCTCCATTGAACGGCTCAACGGTTGTGGGAAAGTTATGTGTTTCGGCTTTGAGAGAGATAACACTTTTGATGTCTTTAATCTGGAAGAAGTCGGGTTTGGAGTGATCGGCCGGAGCAAACTGTTCTACTACCGGTCCTTCCGAGAAGGCCACATTATCTTTATAGGCCGAGATAATTTTATTTGGATTTTCTTGCGTGGTTTTTTTGATCATCTGGAAGAGCGATGATTCCTGTTCTACACCATCGATGATGAATGTACCACCAAAAATTTTGTGACGGCAATGTTCTGAGTTGATTTGCGCAAAACCAAACACTTCCGAGTCTGTTAACTTGCGACCTAAGTCACTTTCTACTTTTTTTAAGTAGTCCATCTCTTCTTTTGAGAGAGCGAGACCTTCTTTTTCGTTGTAGGCTTCGAGATCTTCTATGTAAAGGATGGGTTCCGGTTGGCGATTCGTCAAGAATACATGTTGATCGAGCCCTTTGTACATGCGTTGAAGCATAGGGTCGTAGTCTGCGTTTTCGTCTTTCACGGCGAAATACTCTTCGATACGGGCGATACCTTCAAGTCCCATATTCTGGGTTATTTCTACTGCGTTGGTACTCCATGGAGTAATCATTTCGCGGCGTGGACCAACAAAGCAGCCTTTCAGGTTATCTTCACTTTCCGTCACAGCTTCACCAAAAAGCCAGCAGAGTTTCTTACTATCGTCCGGGGTGAGCGGGTGGTTGCTCTCTACGGCAATCACGCTCTTGGAAGGGGTTCTGAAAAAAAGAATCATGTTGTATATGGATGATTTTACGTTTCTTTTAAGCCGCAAAGATAGTCAAAATAAAATAGAAATGCGCAAAAAAAGAATGTCACTTATCATAAACATTCTTGCAATCTGCTATAACTGCTTTTTATCTTTCTTTTATTCTCATTAGATAGATGAATGCAGTAAGAACGAACAATTTTCCGGGTATAGCTGTTAGGCTTCTGGCTTATTGCCGGATGGAATAGTCGTTTTTAAATTATTTTAAATCAAACCGGGGCGTTTTGTAAGCTAAGAGCCGAAAAAACGTTAACAAGCTACTTTGGTCTCACAAAAAAATGCGATATTTGTGCCATGATTCAGATAGGAACAATTTTCGATATACTATTGAAGGGCTTTATTATCGGCGTCGTGGTGTCTGCACCTTTAGGTCCGGTGGGAGTTCTTTGTATTCAGCGGACTTTGAATAAAGGGCGTTGGTATGGCTTTATGACAGGATTAGGAGCTTCTGTGAGTGATATTGCATATGCATTATTAACAGGCTATGGCATGAGTTTTGTTTTCGACTACATCAACAAAAATATTTTTTACCTACAGCTACTTGGTAGTATTATGCTATTGCTTTTCGGCATTTATACCTTTCGTAGTAATCCGGTACAATCCATACGTCCGGTTTCGGCCAATAAGGGGTCTTACTTTCATAACTTCATTACCGCTTTTGTTGTAACGCTTTCCAATCCTTTAATCATCTTTCTATTTATCGGTTTATTTGCCCGCTTTGCGTTTGTAGAACCCGGTGTACTCGTATTCGAGAAGATTACCGGCTATTTTGCCATCGCTTTGGGTGCGTTGACTTGGTGGTTCTGCATTACCTTCTTTGTAAGCAAGGTACGCACAAAGTTTAATGTTCGCGGTATTTGGATTTTGAATCGTGTCATAGGTAGTATTGTGATGATCGTTTCTGTCGTTGGATTAATTTATACCCTTTTGGGTGAATCGCTTTATTAACTCATATATAATTAGAGGAAAGAAGTAAGATGAATATAGCTCGTTTACTGAAAGAACAAAACATAGCCGAATACCTTATTTATATGTGGCAGGTAGAAGACATGATTCGTGCCAACGGTTGTGACTTGGATCGGGTGGAGGAGAAGATTATTTCTCGTTTTCCGGAAGAAGACCGCGCTACACTTAAAGAGTGGTATGGCAATCTTATTACGATGATGTATGAGGAGAATGTTCGGGAGAGCGGACATTTGCAAATTAACCGCAATGTACTTCAAAACCTGATTGAACTTAATAATCAATTATTGGCTTCCCCTCAGTTTCCCTTTTATACTGCAGCTTACTTTAAGGCACTCCCTTTTATCGTAGAATTGCGTAGTAAGAATGGGAAAAAAGAAGAACCCGAATTAGAAACCTGTTTTGAGGCTCTTTATGGCGTTATGTTATTGCGTCTTCAAAAGAAAGAGATTACGGTCGAAACAGCCAAAGCAATCGAAGCCATCAGTAGTTTTCTTTCCATGTTGGCCAATTACTACGAGAAAGATAAACAAGGAGAATTAAAATTTGATTAACATGAACATACTGATTACCGGAGCGAACGGTCAATTAGGAAATGAAATGCGTGTGCTTTCCAAAGAAAATGCCCGGCATACTTATTTCTTCACTGATGTACAAGAACTCGATATTTGCAACGAAGAGGCTGTTATGGCCTATGTCAACGATTCTAAGATTGATCTGATTGTGAACTGTGCAGCTTATACGGCTGTAGATCAAGCAGAAGAATCTTTCGATTTATGCAATAAACTGAACAATATAGCTCCCGGTTATCTGGCTCGTGCTGCTCAAAGTCGAGGCGCAGCCATTATACAGATATCTACTGATTATGTGTTTGACGGAACAGCTCATGTTCCTTACACCGAAGAGAAGGAGACTTGTCCTAACTCTGTGTATGGTACTACGAAACTGGCAGGCGAACAAAATGTAATGGATCATTGCGAAAAGGCGGTAGTGATACGTACGGCTTGGCTCTACTCCATTTATGGCAATAACTTTGTCAAAACGATGATTCGTCTGGGTCGCGAACGCGAATCTCTTGGTGTTATTTTCGATCAGATCGGTACTCCGACCTATGCCCATGACTTGGCTCGTGCTATTTATGCCATTATTCGTAACGGTCTTGTACGGGGCGTTTATCATTTCAGCGATGAAGGTGCGTGCTCTTGGTACGACTTTACAGTAGCCATCCATCGGTTGGCAGGTATAGATTCGTGCAAGGTAACCCCGATACATACGGCTGATTATCCTACGAGAGCAGCTCGCCCACATTACTCTGTGCTCGATAAAACAAAAATTAAAACCACTTTCAATATAGAAATTCCGCATTGGGAAACGAGTCTTAAACAGTGCATTTCTCAACTTTCAACAGAATTATGAGCAATATAGAAATACAAAGAAGGCGTACGTTCGCCATTATCGCCCATCCGGATGCCGGTAAAACCTCTTTGACAGAGAAACTGTTACTTTTCGGAGGGCAGATTCAAGTGGCAGGAGCCGTCAAGAGTAACAAGATTAAGAAGACAGCCACGTCCGACTGGATGGAGATCGAGAAGCAACGTGGTATATCGGTTACTACGTCGGTGATGGAGTTCGATTATAAAGATTATAAAATAAATATTCTCGATACGCCCGGTCACCAAGACTTTGCCGAAGACACCTTCCGTACACTTACTGCTGTCGATAGTGTAATTATCGTAGTCGATGGTGCCAAAGGTGTCGAGAGTCAGACTCGTAAGCTGATGGAGGTATGTCGTATGCGCAATACGCCTGTTATTATCTTTGTCAACAAGATGGACCGCGAAGGTAAAGATCCGTTCGATTTACTTGATGAGCTGGAAGAAGAACTGATGATCGGCGTTCGTCCGCTTTCATGGCCCATAGAGCAAGGAGCCCGTTTCAAAGGAGTGTATAACATCTACGAAAAGAAGTTGGATCTTTATCAACCCTCTAAACAGGTTGTGACCGAGAAAGTGGCTGTTGATATTCATAGTACGGAACTCGACGACCAAATAGGAAAGACCTTGGCCGATAAGTTACGTGACGATCTTGAACTGCTCGAAGGTGTATATCCTGAATTCTCCTCGGAAGACTACCTCGAAGGTTCATTGGCACCCGTCTTTTTCGGTTCGGCATTGAATAACTTCGGTGTACAAGAGTTGCTCGACTGCTTTGTGGAGATTGCTCCGGCTCCTCGTCCGATACAAGCCGAAGAGCGGCAGGTAGTTCCTGATGAACCTAAATTTACCGGATTCGTCTTTAAAATTACAGCCAATATTGATCCCAATCACCGTTCGTGCGTTGCTTTCTGCAAGATATGTTCGGGTAAGTTTGTGCGTAACGCGCCTTACCTGCATGTGCGTCATGGTAAAACAATGCGTTTCTCTTCGCCTACTCAGTTTATGGCTCAGCGCAAAACAACAATCGATGAGGCTTATGCCGGCGATATTATCGGTTTGCCCGATAACGGAACATTTAAGATTGGCGATACGCTGACCGAAGGTGAGTTATTACACTTCCGTGGCATTCCGAGCTTCTCGCCCGAAATGTTTAAGTACATTGAAAATGCCGATCCGATGAAGCAGAAGCAACTTGCCAAAGGTATCGATCAGTTGATGGACGAGGGTGTGGCACAGCTGTTTGTTAACCAGTTCAATGGACGAAAGATTATTGGTACGGTAGGGCAGTTGCAGTTCGAAGTTATTCAGTACCGTTTGCTCAATGAGTACAACGCCTCATGTCGTTGGGAACCACTTAGCCTGTATAAGGCCTGTTGGGTTGAAAGTGATGACGCTGAAGAACTGGATGCCTTCAAGAAGCGTAAGTATCAGTATATGGCCAAAGATCGCGATGGACGCGATGTATTCCTGGCCGATTCCAACTATGTACTTCAAATGGCACAGATCGATTTTAAAAAGATTCGCTTCCACTTTACAAGTGAGTTCTAAATAGATCAATTGCCCGTTTCTCTTATATAAAAAAATCCCGCTGCGTTTCTAATAAAGAATTACGCAGCGGGTTTTTTTTTATAGAGGTCGGTTCTTGGCTTATTCGCTGATGACCTTTCTGTATTCTGCTATTGCCATCTTTTCTGCCAGGTTGGCATTGATCAGGTTCGATTGTGCCTGTGTCCACGATAACTGTGCCGAAAGCACATCTACCATGCTTGCCTTTCCTTCATTGTACGAGAAGGTGGCGAGGCTTAAGTTCTCATCGGCCAGCGTGAGGTTTTCTTTTGCTGTCTTTACCTGAAACTCCGTTTCTGTCAGTTTGGTCAGTGCAGCCGAAAGTTCCTCATTGATATTATCGGTTATGTAACTTTGCTGTAGTTTTTGGATGCCTACATAAGCCTTTTGTTGCCGATTGGTTTTGAAACGAGCTCCCCAGCGAAGCAACGGAATACTGACATTTACACCTACGATAGGAGAGAATTGCAAGTCGTATCCCATATTAGGTACTCCGGTAGCCCATCCACCCGATACATACATATTGAGTTGCGGATTGTATTTACTCATGGCTGCCTTGCGTTGCGCTTCACTTTTTTCAATGCTTATTTCGGTACTGGCATAGTCGGCACGGCGTTGCAATACATCTTCGAGCGTCAAGATCGTCATCGGTTCGCATATAACTCCGATGGGGCATAAGCTGTCTACCTTCGCATTCGGGCTTTTGCCCATTAAGATATTTAGCTTCTGCAAGGCCAGCGTATAGTTTTGGCGAGCTTTGATGAATTGAAGTTCTGCCTCCTTTTGTCTGGTCGAAATCATCAGTAAGTCGGTACGGCTAATCATTCCATCCTCAAAACGATCCTGAATGATGTTGTATTGTTGCTGTACTACCCCTTGGTAAGCGGCTGCAGCATCAAGTCCTGCCCGGGCAGCCGATGCATTCCAGTAAATGGCATCACTTTGGTAGTGAATTTGATCGAGTGTCAGTTCCTCCGATAGTTGATCGAGCTTCTCATCGGCCTTGGCTATTTTATTTTGTGCTCTCAGTGCGCCACCGGTGTACAGAGGCTGTGCTATCACAACCATGCCTTGATACGTATTGTTGCGGTATTGTCCTTCCGGTCCGCTCCACGCATCGAGTTCTTTCAAATTCAGCGTTCCTTCTCCTTCCAGATTTATTTGCGGCAAATAGCCGGTAAAAGCTATTTTGCGTCCTTCGGTGCTAGCCATTGTTTTCAGCTTCTGCTGTTTCAATATTTGGCTATAGGCTTCTACACTATCGCGATAAGCTTCACGAGTCATGTGAGATTGTTGTGCCTCGGCACCAAGGCCGAGGAGCAACAGTGATATCGTAATGATTCCTTTTTTCATTTTTAGATTGTCAATCAAGTTATCCTTTAATTTTATGTATAGCACAGTAGGCTACCGGCAATACGAACAGTGTCAATATTGATGCTACCAGCAAACCACCCATGATGGTAGCTGCCATACCACCGAACATGGCGTCGAACAAGAGTGGCAACATACCTAAAATGGTGGTACCCGAAGCCATTGCTACCGGTACGATACGGCTAACCGTTGCACTGATTACCGCATCTAGTGGTTGTTTACCCGCTTGAGATTCGATATCGATCTGGTCGACCAAAACAATGGCATTCTTGATGTTCATACCGATCAGTCCCAACAATCCGAGGATGGCGAAGAAGTCGAACGACTTGCCCAACACCAGCAATCCCAATACGATACCGATAAAGATAAGTGGCAGCATCAGCAGAATAACAGTGGGTTTGCGATATGTCTTAAACAAAAGAAGCAGTGTAACAAACATCAGGAAAAATGCCAATGGCAAATTCTCTGCCAAAGCCTCATTCGATTCTACCTGGCTCTCTTGTTCTCCGAAATATTTCAATGTATATCCTTCGGGTATGTTGATCTCTTTCTGTACCTGTTTCCAAACAGCATTGAAAGCACTGATTGAGTTTACACCACGGCGGGGGTCGCATTGTGCCATCATAACCATCTGGCGATTATAGTCTTTCACATTCGAGAACCGATATTGGAAGTCGAAATCAGAAACCACCTGTTCCAAGCTGGTTGTTTCCTGACCGGTACCAAATACGGGCAAGGTGCGCAGATCGTTTATCATGAACGAATCGGCACTGTTGCCTTTCAAGAGTATAGGCAATACTTGGTCGCCTTCGCGATATTCGCCCAAAGGCATACCGTTGGTTCCAATCTGAATACTTTGTGCCATTCCTTGGCGAGATACACCCAGCGGTTGCGCGCGTTCCTGACTGAAAATAGGGTTCCAAACAGGAACTTTATTTCCCCATGAGTTACGTATATTGATTAAATCGGGGTTACGGTGCATAATTTCCAATGCCTGATTGGTAAGCATGACCAACGTATCTACGTTGTTGCCGATAAAGCCGATTTCGATAGCTGCATCTACGGCAGGCGATAATTTGAAGAGTGTGGTACGCGTAATTGCATTCGGGAAGTTTGCTTTCATGTAATTATCAAACTCCTCTTCGCTGTCTTTGGTATATTTGCTATCGGTAAGTTCAATCAATACGTTGGCAAAGTTCGGTTTCGGTCCTACCGAAGTGGATGCCAGATAATATCGAAGCGGCGTACTACCAAAAGTAATAGATACACGTTTTACGTGTGGTTGTTTCAGTAAGTGAGCTTCTACGGTTTTCATCTGTTGAGTCACATCGTTGATGCTATACCCATCCGGATAGAATACATCGGCGCGGAAGTAGGGCTTATCGAGCGATGGGAAGAAATTTTGAGGCATCGTTCCCATGACTACCAATGAGCCAATAAAGAGCACAATCATAGCACCTATGGTAAGCACCTTTTTCTTAATCAAGACTGCTAAGATCGAAGCGAATTTATGGTAGAAGGGTTTGTCGTAAGGATCTTTGGCACCGTCTTTGGCTTTGGCTTTCAAAATGAAATTACCGAAAGTGGTTGTTTGCGTCAAAGCCAACACCCAACTTAATCCCAGTGAAATGGCCAATACGATAAAGAGCGGTTTCACAATTTCGGCTACTGCCGAAGGTGCCAGATAGAGTGGTAAGAAGGAACAGATAGCGATGAAGGTAGCTCCCAACAGTCCCCACTGAGGTCCTGTGGCTCCATCTATCAATGCCTTTCGTCGATTGACTCCTCGTGCAATGGCTATCTGTGCATTATCCGTTACCACAATGGCATTATCGACCAGCATACCCATGGCGATAATAAATCCCGCCAATGATGTCCGGTTCAATCCTACCCCCATGAACGACATGATAAGCAATGTTCCGCCGATAGAGAATATCAGTGAGGAACCGATCAGTAATCCGGCTCGCAGTCCCATCACCAACATGATGATGACAATAACGATAAGAATCGACTCTATTAGGTTGATAATAAATCCGTTATTGGCATCGTTGGCAATCACGTTTTCAAGATAGAGGCTTTCCAGTTGCAGACCTACCGGCATTAACGGCAGTATCTCGGCCAGTTTGGCATCCACCATTTCACCTGTTTTCACTACATCCTTTTCGGGGTCGGTCGATACGCCAATACCAATGGCACGTTTTCCGTTTACGTGCATGATGGTATTGGCCGGCTCCATATATCCTTTTTCAATAACGGCAATATCTCCCAGTTTAACCTGCCCCGATTTGGTGGTAAGCACCTGATTGCGTATGTCGTTGACAGTGGTATACATACCATTGGCTACCACGCGCAGTTGTTGTTCGCCCGCAGCAATTTCTCCTGTATTGATAATCTGATTCTGCGATTGAAGCAGGCTGGCCAGCTGTTTGGGGTCAATACCCATACCTACCAGCTTGTTTACCGAAATAAAGATGTTGATGACTTCGGTTTGTGTGCCAAACAGTGCCACTTTCATAACACCATCTGCCGTAACAACCTGTGTCTTGATCTGTTCGGCCCAGTTGCGCATCTCTTCATAGCTGAATCCGTCATCGGCAGTTAGACCGTAATAGATACCAAACACATCGCCAAAGTCATCGGATACGATAGGCACCGATGAACCACTAGGCAACATGGGTTGTATGTTGAGTACTTTGCGTCGTAATTCGTCCCATTTTTGAGGGATGGAAGAGGCAGGCAAGGAAGGAAGCATTTCAAACGTAATCTTCGAAATGCCATACATAGACTCCGATTTAATTTTGTACACCCCACTCATGCTCTGTATTTCGCGTGAGATAGGTTCGGTAATGAGTCGCTCCACATCAGCGGGTGCAGCTCCCGGGTAGCGCGTCATGATGACGGCCGACTTGATTACAAACGGTGCATCTTCCTTCTTTCCCAGATTGCTAAAGGAGAGTATACCCCCAATCAATAATACGGCCAGAAAGAAGTAGATAACCTTTGTATTATCTAATGAGTATTTGGCTATGTTCATATGTCTATAGGATTAATGATTCGTGATAATCATTTAATTGAGTTCTTTTACGGTTTCTCCTTCTACCAGTTGGTATACACCTGCGGTAACGATTTTCTCTCCGGCTTTCAAACCGCTGGAGATCATTACCTGTGCTTCGCCTGTTGGCGACATCACTGTTACCTCACGGCGTTCTACTTTATTGCCATTTACTATCCATACATAGGTTTTCTTTCCCTCGGTTTCGCCAAATACGGCACTCAGCGGAACCATTGTCATGTTCTCTTCGAGCAACGGGCCTACATTGGCCGACATGTGAATACTGCACGTGAAACCGGGTTTCACATCGTATAGTACGCGATCGAAAGCGGGATCATCAATCGTGATGGTTACCGGAATACCGGTTCCATCGGTCGATATATCCAGAAACTCTTCTAGTTTGGCATTGAACTGAGCACCACTGTATGTGTCGAACTGAACCTTAAATTTCTTATCGTTTGCACGAATCAGATACAGATAAGTATCGGGAATGGTGAATTTAATTCGAAGCTTCTGCGTATTGACCAACTGTACAATGCCTTCGCCCGAATTGACGCGCTGAAAGTTTTCTACCAATCTTTTTTCGATAGATCCGTCAAACGGAGCCGTCAGACGTGTATCACGCATGTTGTTGGTTGATAACTCATAGTTCGATTTCGCCTTTTGATAGTTTGACATGCTAATCTCATACTCTTGTACAGAAATAGCTTGACGAGCCAGCAAACGCTTATTACGCTCCAATTGTGCCGAAGCTGTTTCGTAAGTCGATTTATCTGCTGCATATTGTAGCGAGATATCTCTTGGGTCAATGGCAGCGATCAGTTCTCCTTTTTTCACCTTTTGTCCTTCGATAACGGGAAGATTGATGATTTGTCCACTTACACGGAATGCAAGTTTTACATAATCAACAGCTTCTACGATACCCGAGAAGTCCTTTTTAATTTCCGATTTCGACTCTACAAGTGTCGTTTTTACTGGTCGAACAGTGGTTTCCTTGTCCGATTTCTTTTGTCCACATGCCGATACTACCAGTACAACCAGCATGACGATAACATAATTCTTTTTCATTTTAAGCTATTGTTGAAAGAGTGTTTCTTTTAGTTAAGGGCGCAAAGATATAAAACTGCAAAACTAAATTCAGTTTCCTAGTTTATATATTGAGATAAATTAACTATAAACTTGTGAATATCGTTAATTCTTTTTCTTTACTCACATCATAAACAACTTTATTAACCTGTATGTTCAGCATTTCTCCTTTTAACAAGACTATTTTTACAGCTGTTTTTTCAATTGTTACTTGTAAAGTACGTTCGCGGAAATTGAGATTAAATTGGTAACGATTCCATTTTTCGGGTATTACGGGGTGAAAGCAGAGCATATCATTGATGATATGCATTCCTGCAAATCCTTGTACGATGGCCAGCCATCCACCTGCCATGCTGGTTATATGCAATCCTTGATCCAGCTCGTTGTTGTAATCGTCCAAATCCAACCGTGTGGCATGTAAAAAAAGCCTATAAGCTTTCTCTATATCACCGATGCGCGATGCCAAAATAGAGTGTACATAGGGCGATAACGACGACTCGTGTAAAGTACGTGGCTCGTAGAATTGAAAATTGCGACGAATTGTTTCGGGATCAAAGTGAGCATGATAGAGATAAATGCCTAAGAGCACATCGCTTTGTTTGATGTAGCAAGAGCGTAAAATCCGATCCCAAGACCAGTGTTGATTAATGGGTCGTTCTTCCGTAGGTATATCGGCTACAACATTTAATTCTTTGTCAAGATAACCATCTTGCTGAACGATAATGCCTAGTTCTTTCTCTTCGGGTAGGTACATCTGTTCGACAATTTGTTGCCAGTGAGCTGTTTCTTCTATTTCAAAAGAAGTTTTTTGGCAGATGCCGGAGTATTTGCCGGGGTATTCGCGTGCTGCTATATTCAAGTATTGCATGGTTGCTTTTAGTGTTTGCACACACGAATAGTTGGTATACCAATTATTATCCACATTGTTTTCATACTCATTGGGACCCGTTACTCCCAAAATGACATATTTTTGTTTCGGTTGTGAGTAAGAAACCCTTTGACTCCAGAAGCGACAGATGGCGATCATCATCTCCAAACCGTAGTCGAGGATGAAATCTATCTTTCCGCTCATGACGGTATATTGTACAATGGCGTGGGCGATGATATTGTTGCGGTGAATTTCTTCAAACGTAATTTCCCACTCATTATGACATTCGTCTCCATTGAGTGTAACCATCGGATATAAGGCTGCACCCTCCTTAAATCCTAATTTTGCAGCATTTTCAATAGCTTTGGGGAGTTGATTGTAGCGGTACAAAAGAAGGTTGCGTGCGGTTTCTTCCGAACTTGCTAACAGAAAGAAGGGCACACAACACAATTCGCTATTCCATTGCGTATTGCCGCCATATTTCTCTCCGGTGAATCCTTTAGAACCGATATTCAGGCGAGAATCATCTCCCCGGTAGCTCTGCATTAGTTGGAAAATGTTGAAGCGAATGCCTTGTTGAGCTTCAGGGTCGCCATCAATGACTACATCGGTTTCTGTCCAAATCTGTTTCCATACACTTTTATGTTCTTCTGTCAACTGATCCCATCCTTTGCGTTTGGCCTCCTTGCTTTCGGCTATGGATTGTTCTACCAGCTGTTGCCTATCGTAATAGAGTGAAGAGGTCAGTGCGGTATATTTAATCAACGTTAACCGCTCACCCGGTTTTACATCGGCTCCAGCACTGAATCCTACTAATTTTTCTTTTTCAACTTTGATGGGACTTATGTTTAACTCTTTACTGTTTTTAAAAAGCTGGTAGGTCATGGCACTGCATAGCTGTGCATCTTCTCGTTTGGTTTGTGTCCATAGGTAAGCGTGTTCGTTGGATGTTTCGGCTCGTAGAATGTTCCACATTTTTTCGTCGAAGTTGGCACTTTCATGCTTCACATCTCCATTAATATAAGGTACAAAAGATATTTTTCCTTCGTAGTTGAGAGAAGTCACGCTGTATTTAATGAGACAGAGATTCTGATTGGCCATGCTGTTGATATGTTCAACATGAACCTTAAGTGCATTTCCTTTCTGAGAGATCACTTCAAAGTCGCGGTAAGAAATTCCTTCTTTCATATCGAGTTTACGCTCGAAGCTTTCTACATCCCACTGTGCCAGATCCAATTCTTCATCAATCAGCCGAAGGTAGATACCACTCCAGTTGGGTGCATTGGGGATGCGTGAGAAGAAGCGCGGATAACCGTTTTTCCACCAACCCACCCGTGTGCGGTCAAGAAAAGTGATGCCTGCCACATACGATCCTTGTAAGCTGTCGCTGCTATAGGTTTCTTCAAAATTTCCCCGTTGTCCAAATCGCCCGTTGCCAAGGCTGAATATGCTTTCAGATGCACGCTGTTGGTCCGCGTGAAAACTCTCTTCGATGATGTTCCACTCATCAGTTTTAAGGAATCTCTTCATGGTGTTTCAAAGTTGATATAACGATGGCAAGATACAAAAAAAAGAATGCACTCCATTATAGATGCATCCCTTTTTCAGGGTCAACGCATTTAAATTTTCAATAAATGGATCAAAAATTTGTCATCCCATCCGGCTTTTAGCCTTTTTGTAACGAGCGATCCTTTCGATTTGTCCTGTTTTAAGAGATTCAAAGCTATCTTTCGGATAAATGAAAAGTTTTGTGCCGCGCTCTTTGTCCTTTTGTGCTGACGGTCTTCATCGAAAATTACATCCAACGTCCAGTGCAGCTTGTTTTCTATGCCCCAATGCTTGCGGATATTGGCGTTGAATGTTTTGGCATCGTCCGTTGCGCTGCTGATGTAGTAACGGACTTCGGTTACCTCATCCATATCCGCCGGCTTTTGTTTATTGAAACGGCTTTCCACTTGTTTGAGAAGCTCTGGCTGGTTGCCTTTTACCGAAAGGATGTAATCAGCCCCGTTGTCGATGATCTTTTCGGCTATTGCCGTTTGTGTACTGATAGCATCAATGGTAACTGGAACCTTTGATGCATTTGCCGTCTAAACTAATGACTTCTTTTTTTATCTCCTCATTTTTTAGAGCATCAACCCAGCGGACAAATAACTGTTCAAAGTATTTAGGGCGGATGGACGAAAAGACTCAATTGATGGTGTCATGCGAAGGGATACCATTAGGTAGGCGAAGAAATGTTTTCAGAAAGTCAAGTTTGGTTTTCCCGAACGTTTCAATGGAATTCCACGATTCTGCTCCGCACAATACGCCCAGGATAGATAAAATGATGATGTCGCAAAGCAAATGCTTTTTGTTTCTGTTTATCTTGTGGTCAGGAATAGTCTCAAAATATGTGTGAAGGGATGTCTTTTGAATAAGCATGGCTTTTTGACCACAAAGGTATACCTACTAAATATCTTACACAAAACAAGTTATAAATGCGTTTACCCTGTTCTATACCTCCATGTTTAGCTTTGTAGAAGAATTACTCAAAGTAAATCCAACGGGCTTATTATTTTCGACTTCGAGACATCGGTGATGTGTGTGTAAATTTCGGTTGTTTTAAGTGATTGATGACCTAACAGTTCTTGAATGTATCTTATGTCCGTTCCATTCTCGAGTAAATGCGTGGCAAAACTATGTCGTAATACATGCGGAGTAACATTCTTCTTGATACCGGCCTTGCGTGCCGCCGTTTTTACCACGGACTGCACACTTTTTTCGGAATATTTTCCACCTCTTTGGCCTTCAATTAAAAATTCTTTTGGTTTATATTCTACAAAATAAGCCCTCAAATCATTCAATAGTGATGGAGATAACATTACAACGCGATCCTTATTCCCCTTTGCATTTCGGATTAAAATGACCTGATTCTGTGAATCTATATCCGACAGTTTAAGTTGCAGTAATTCACTCAATCGCAAGCCACAACCATACAATAATTTCACAATGCAACTATGCTTTCGGTTATCAGTAGTGGTTATTAGATTTCTGATTTCTCTGATTGTCAAATATTTCGGAAGCAATTTTTGCTTGCGTGACGGATAAAGGTGCTTTATGCTTAATTTACGCCCGACCACCGAATCATAGAATTTATCGATTGAAGCCACAATCATTCGTTGGTAAGAGCTACCGATTCCGTGTTTCTCAATTTTCCAGTATATATATTTTTCTATTTCAATTTCCGTTAACTCTTCAGGAGTATTAAATTTCTTTGCAGCTATTTGCAAAAAAACATGGAGGGCGCTTGTGTAATTTTGAATAGAATTATGGCTATATCTTTGACTGATAAGCTTGCGTTTAAATTCTAAAAGGAGTTCTTCGATATTCATAGCAATTTACCTTTGGTTGCAAAGATAAGTTAAACATTCGTATATGCAACTATTTTATGTTTTAATTTGTGTTTTTATTCTTCTATTTGATAATTACTTATAGTTTATATATGGCGTATTATTAAAAACTCATATACGAATGTTATAAACTTTATATATACGAATGTTGTATATTTGTTGCGTAAATAAGACGTTAGGCGATATTTAAACAAACCATATGGCAACACCATTCAATTCTGAAAAAATAATCATTCAACAAATCAACAATGTTGACTTTAGTACTTTTCTTGTCGGATTTGATTTAAATGATCTTGGCGAAAAAGAATATAGAATAAAGTCATTAGTAACTAAATTAACTCATGTAATTCATGAATTTGCTTTTGGATTCCATGAAGATACACAAACGGACAATACAGAAACACTAAGCAAACTAACTGATGCCGCAAAATCAATCTACAAAATTGACTCATTTCAGAAAGTAAAAGATATTTATGATAACAATGGTGCAATTGATGATGATTTAGAAGATAAATATCTAAGAAGAGGAGAATTTGGAGAATTAATTTTGCATTTACTTTTAAGAGATTTTTATAAAACAATTCCATTATTATCTAAAATTTATTTTAAAGATTCATTAGGACATGCAGTTCATGGATTTGATTCAGTTCATATTCAAGAAGAAACGCAAACATTATGGCTTGGCGAATCCAAGATATATACTGATGGCAAAAGAGGAGTAAAAGAACTTGTAAATGATATAAAGGAGCATTTTAAATCAGATTATCTAGATTCAGAGTTTATTTTGATTTCTAAAAAATTAAAACATTTAGATAATATTCCTCAAAAAGATTATTGGTTAGACCTTCTAACAGATTCAAGAACTTTAAAAGAAAGACTAACAACTATAAATATTCCACTTTTATGTACTTACCAATGTGATTTGTTCTCAATTCACGATGACGAAACTAAACAAGAATTCATTGATGCCTACGTGAATGAAATGAATGAAATAAAAAATTATTTTGATGGGAAAAATGACCATCCATTAAAAGCAAACCTTAACATTATCCTAATATTATTTCCAGTACAGAATAAAACAGAGTTAGTTAAGGCAATGCATAATAAAATCTCATTATTACAAATACTTGGTGAATAATGGAAGAAACTATCAACTACATTGAAAGCACTGATAAAATAAACTTTGAATCCACTTTCAATATTTACAAGTATTGTTCTGCTCTAATCGTTGAAGATGAGCAAAAGGCTCAAAAACTTTTAGTTAATATTTTAAGTAACAAATCAAAATTTGAACCCCATTTAGATTTTGTCTTAGCCGACTTAATTGAAGGGGTAGGATTTTATCCTTATATCAAAAAAGAAGATTTGAAAATTACTTCTACTGACGCTTTAATCCGAAACGCTTATCATCAATCTGATAATCTTGATAAAGTACTGCATGAAGACCAAAAATACCTACTTTCATTAATTAATTCAGACAAAAATGTAATTGTAAGTGCCCCAACTAGTTTTGGGAAAAGTCTACTTATCGAGGAAATTGTAGCAACAAGCAAATTCGAGAATATTATTGTTATTCAACCAACTTTAGCCTTACTTGATGAAACAAGAAGAAAGTTGATGAAGTATGATGATAGATATAAGTTAATAGTCAGAACTTCACAAGAGCCGAGTATTGAAAAAGGAAACTTATTTTTGCTTACAGCAGAAAGAGTCAATGAGTTTAAGAATCTTCCTAGAATTGACCTTATTATTATTGACGAATTTTATAAGTTGAGTGCAAAAAGAGATGATGAAAGGGCAGACTCGCTTAACAACGCTTTCAATTATGTTCTAAAAACATTCAATCCTAAATTTTATCTTTTAGGCCCAAATATAGATTCCATTTCAGAGGGATTTACTGAGAAGTATAATGCTATATTTTACAAAACAAAATCTTCCTTAGTAGACACAAAGTCAATAGATATTTATTCTGAACATAAGGATTATTTCGACAAACCAATTAAGTTCAAAGAGTATAAAGAAAATATCCTTTTTGATTTATTGATTAGTTTACAAAATGAACAATCAATAATTTATTGTTCATCTCCAGCAAGAGTCAGATATTTATCGAGCCAATTTTTAAAGTACTTAATTGAAAAAGACTATCCTAAAACAAATGATAATTTAGATATTATTGAATGGATTAAAATAAATATTTCTGCTGAATGGAGTCTTTTGGATTTACTATCATTAGAGATAGGTATACATGATGGTGCATTACAAAAACATATTACAACGACTATTATTGATTATTTCAATACTCAAAAAATAAAGTATCTGTTTTGTACTTCGACAATAATAGAAGGTGTAAACACAAGTGCAAAAAACATTATTTATTATGACTCTACAAAAGGAAGAAGAACACCAATTGATTTTTTTGATTATTCAAATATCAAAGGTAGAGCTGGTAGATTAATGGTTCATTATATTGGCAAAATATATAATTTTAATGAAATACCAGAAAACAACCAAGTTGTCATAGATATACCTTTTTTTGAGCAAAATCCTATTTCTGACGAGGTGTTAATTAACCTTGAAGATGTAGAAGTCAAAGATTCAAATAAAGAACAATTAAATCGAATTAATGAGTTACCTCCAAATGAAAGAAATTTAATAAAGCAAAATGGAGTACAAGTTTTTGGACAAAAAAATATCATTGACACAATACGAACTGAACTTAAATCGAAGTACCACTTAATCAGTTGGAGTAATTACCCTACTAAACAACAATTAGAATATATTCTAGGTTTAGCTTGGAACAATTTACTAAAACCAAATGAAACTGTGAGACCAATGACTCTAAATAAATTAGTAACGGTGACTCAAATTTATGGATATAATCAGAATATTTGGAATCTAGTAAATAGCACTTTTAGTTATTTTAAAGGACTTAAGGAATTTGAAAGCTTACCTGATAATGAAATAATGGATGAAGCAATAAGAGATAGCTTTCAAGTCTTAAAACATTGGCTAGAATACAAAGTTCCTAAATGGCTATCTGTAATAAATTCAATTCAGGAATTCGTTTGTAATGAAAGTGGTTTAAAGCCAGGAAACTACACCTATTTTTCCAATCTAATTGAGAATGATTTTATAAGAGAAAATTTAGTAATCCTTAGTGAATATGGTATACCGACTTCTGCAATTAGAAAACTAGAAGATATCATTTCCGCTAAAACCCCTCAAGAAGAAGTAATGAAAATTATTAAATCAGAAAGACTTTTTGACAATAAGATATTTATAGAATATGAAAGGAATAAACTAAAAAATAACTAAACATCGCCTAACAGGGGTTTGGCAAAATGGGGGCAAAAGTACTAAATTGAACATTTGTACTTCTATCAACATTAGTGGTTTATTGAACATTTGTGCTTCTATTTCCCCCACTTCACCAAGCCCCAAAACGTTATAGCCAATGGTAGGACGACCGTTCAAGCGACAAATGACCGACCTGAAAAACAATCCTTTTGACCACTGACAAACGACAAAGAGTAAATTATGACCAAAGAAACTTTTATAAACAACTTATGTAAAGAGAATTCAACTTTCAGTTCGACAAGACAGGCTGAAATGGTAGCTAATTTACTGGACACTGTTTCAAGTGACATTTATTCGGAGAGCCAGCGATTTGTATTTGAGTTAATTCAAAATGCAGACGATTCGGCAAATACGACAAATAACGAAGTTCATTTTGACTTTCTACCAAACTGCTTAATTGTTTCTCACAACGGAAAGGCATTTGACGAAAGTGATATTATTTCCTTGACCGGTGCTGGAGCAAGCACAAAAAGAGCAGACCCGACAAAGACAGGTTACAAAGGAATCGGTTTCAAATCGGTATTCGGTAAATCCGAACGAGTAACAATTTTTTCAGACGGTTATCAATTTCGTTTTGACAAAGCAATTCATAAATCAAAACTTCCTTGGCAAATAATTCCATTATGGACAGAGCCAAACGATTTGACAAAGGAAATTCAAGATAGAATTGCGAAAAATGAATACAATGTTTCGACAGTCATTGAAGCTAAAAAAGCAGATTCGCTGCTTTCCGACTTAAATGAATTACTAAATAACGGACAAATACTATTATTCCTTAGAAGGATTTCAAAAATTTCCGTGTCTCAAAACGGAAAAAATATTTCTTCAATAGAAAAGAAAGTTATCAGTCAAGATGTTGCTTTCAATGAAATAACTCTTTCAAAAAACGGAAAGGAAATCAGTTCGTGGCTTACAAAGTCATTTGAAAAGATTCCTATTTCAAACGATACAAAAGAGTCATTAAATCAAGATGACAAGACGCCTGAAAAACTTAAAGAAGCAGAATTTACAGAAATTTCATTTGCTGCAAAGATTGAAGAAGGAAAAATTAAACCTTTGAAAAAAGAGGAGAGTTTAATTTTCACATACCTACCAACAAAGGTTTCTGACTTTGAATTTCCATTTCTTGTAAACGGAAGTTTCATCACTAATGCAGCAAGAGAAGGACTTCACGAAGACAGAATTTGGAATCAATGGCTTTTCAAGTTAGTAGCTGAAAAAATACTCGACTGGTTAGAAATACTTGCTTCAAGCAAATTCAAGTTTCATATTCTTCACTTGCTTCCGCAAAAGTTTAACACAGTGTCAAACGAATTAAAAAATTCGTTTGACACTTCTTTAGACAAGTCGGGAAAAGAAAAAGCATTCGTTCCATCAAAATCATTGAAACTTAAAAAAGCATCAGAACTAATCATTGACAAGACAGGACTTTCAGATTTAAGTTTTATTTCGCCTGACACAGTTATTGATTTTATCAATCAAAAAGAAAGCACAACTTTCAAGAATGATTCGTTTGTAAACTCCAAATTGCAACGCACTGATAAACTTCGTTCATTCGGTGCAAAATTTTTTGATGCAGAAAATCTTGAATCATTTTTTCTCTCTCCTATTTTCAAAGACAACCATCAACCGTCAGAAAATTTTTCTTTGATAGAATACTTCTATACCAAAGCAAACAAAGACGAGAGTAGAGAATGGAATGAAAAACTGAAAGCCATTTCATTCATTTATGCAGAAGGTAAGAAAATAAAAAGCCCGCAAACCGTTTGCTTTCCATCTGTAATTTATGAAACTGAATTTGGAGATGGGGTTACTATAATTCACAGCGAAGTTTATCCAAAGATTGAAAATAACAGCAAGATTAAAAACTGGCTTGAACAACTTGGTGTAAAAGAACCTTCCGACTCAGCATATCTTGAAAATGAAATTATCGGCAACATTGATAACTGTATAAACAAAGACAACTATCTACGAGTAACAAGGTATCTTTTCAATCAACATAAAAAGTCGTTGCTCACCGACTGGCATTTTGATAAACTTCAAGACCTCAGAATATTTACGAAAAGCAAGGAATTCAAACCTGCAAACGAATGTTACTTATCAGATTTTTATGAGCCTTCTCTTAAATTAGAGAAGGTAAACGAAGTAGGCAAATATGTTTCAGAAACATACAAACAGCCCGAGGATTTAATCAGTGAATGGAAAACTCTTTTCCTGAAAATCGGAATCAGTGAAAACATTTCAATGATTCGAATAAAAACGAGTATAAACAGCAATAATGGAATTGAAAAAGAATATTTTATTGAAGTTGGCAATGAAGCAAAGCAAGGGCATAGTTATCCGCATTTAGTAGGTTCATCAAACTCAATTACACTTGACAAGATTCGCTATTCTGAATTTGCAGTTGATTACAAATTCTCAAAAGTGTTTTGGCAACAAGCAATTAAAACTATTCAGATTAGTTCTATTCGACAATATGCTTATATGCCTTGGGGGTATTACGGTAGTCAAGAAGCTATCAAGAATTATTTTTTCTGGAGCATAGAAAATTCGGAAATATTCCCTTCTTCAACAAAGGAATGTTTAACTGCAAAAGAGTTGTTCATTAACGACAAAGAAATTACCGACATAGCAGGGAAATATTTACCTGTATTTGACTATGATGAACCATTACCTGATGAGTGGAGAACGCTTTTACCTTTCAAGGATAGATTAGAGTTGAATGATTACTTGACCGTTCTTGAAAAGATTGCGGAACAAGCAGGGGAAGATGAAATATTAAGAAAATACAACCGCAAAAAGATCGGTTTGATTTATAACAAACTTGCTTCTCTACTTCCAAATTTTTCGGAAGAAAAGAAAGAAGCTATTAAGAATTGGGCTGATGAAAGTAAATTACTTTCAGCTAATGGAAAATTTGAAAATACAAACGAACTCAAGTGGATTAAGATTGACGGATTTACATCCGCATCCGAGAAACTAAAAATTATTCGGTTTCCCGAAAATTGCGACATAAATTCAAAAACATTTGAAGAACTCATTTCACTTTTTCAAGTTCAGATAATTAACAAATTCATTCCCACTTTTGAAAATGAGAAAAAAGAATTCGAATTAAAGAATAAACTTCAAAATATTCTTCCCTATTTCGTTGCTATCATTGAGAAGAAACAATATGCGGAATACACAAAAGAATTTGACCGACTGTTTTCCGTTGTAACAAAAACCGAGTTCTTCAACGCAGCAGAAATAAAACTTTCTTTCAATTATCAAGAAGAAACTATTGAGGGAGCCTCGCTAAATGTTTTCAGAGAGATGAATGGTTTTTATTTCAAAGGAAGATGGAGAAGCCCGATTACGATGTTTACTTTGATTCCTGAGCTTTCTTCGTTGTTAGAAGTAACTGGTTTAAATGATGAGTTACGACTGTTATTACAACTTGACGAAGCTGAGATTATTGAATGGCTGACAGATTTAGGTTACGACATTCCCGACATCAAGACAAAGCCCGAATACCAAAAAGCGAAACAGAAAATTAAAATAGAAATAGCAGCAAAAACTGAAACTACAACCACCACAGAAAATGAAGTTGCAGAACTAGAAGAAGATAATCAAGAGTATATTGAAGTTTCACAGCCCGAAAGTTTTGAACCCGAAGTTAAAGCACAAGACATTGATGCAACATACATCAAACCAAGACGTAAAAAATCTGTAATTGACAATTCAATAAAGCAACCGCAATATCAAGAAATTGCAGACGATGAAGTTCGCTTTGCAATTGGCAGATGGAGTGAGGAATTTGTTTTCAAGAATCTGCATAACTGGGGTAACTATTCAGAAATAGTTTGGGAAAACGAAATTGACGAAAGCGGGAAACCCTATGACTTCAAACTTGTAGAGAACGGAAAAGCAAAATTCATTGAAGTAAAAGGAACACCATCTTCCAAGAAAGACCTTATCTATCTTTCATCTAACGAATGGAATTTAATGTTTGAGCAAAAGGATAATTACATTCTGATAAGAGTTTACAACGCTGGTCAGACAAATGTTTTTCCTGAAATCATAGAAAATCCAAGTCAACATATTGAGCAAGGTTCAATTCAAGTTGCATTACGAGTATGACACGATAACTTAACATAGACAAGGCTTTCCACGAACGGACGACAAGAACCACTGGCTATAACAGGCGTTTGGCAAAAAAGCGGGTGAAGTGGTTAATTGAGCATTCTATCTCGTATCAACTTTTGTGCTGGGTTGACAGATTAGTGCTTCGAAATCCGCTTCTTCGCCAAGCACCAAAACGTTAGCGGTAATTCTATAAGACCAACGTAACCAAGACAGATACAATGGAAATTAATATTGAAAAAGGATATTGGAATTACTTCCAAAAAGACTACAAAAAAGAGCAAGAAGAAACAGGAATTAAGTACCTAAAAAAAGTTAGCGACTATGTAGGAGGCACTGTCCCCAATTCTGTGTAAACTCTATTCGGGTTCGAGCTTTAGTCGAGTGCTAAAGCTCGATTCTGTTTTCAAAGATAACTAAAAATTGATTCATCACAATACCCCAATTTCTAATAGGCATCGTCCATTTCTTTTCAATCTCCCCATAGCCAACCAAACGGACTTTCTGAGGGCATCGTCAGTAGGAAAAGATAATTTTGTTTTGGTATATTTCTGTATCTTGCCATTCAGATTTTCAATTAAATTGGTTGTATAAATGATCGTACGTATCTCTACCGGAAAATCAAAGAAAGCAGTCAAATCGTTCCAGTTGCGATGCCAGCTTTGTACGTCATGGCGATATTTAGAGCCCCATTTTTGCTCAAAATGCTCCAATGCAATGGCTGCTTGATCTCGATTGACGGAGGTATAAATCTCTTTCATATCAGAGGTAAATTCTTTTAAATCCTTCCATACCACATATCGGCAGGAGTTACGTATTTGATGCACTACGCATATCTGAGTGGTCGATTGAGTGTAGATACTAATTGAAAAGTGCGCCGTTTTCTAATTGAAAATTGATCCATTCATAATTCTGTGCAAAAGTAAAATATTAAGTTATTATTTGTTTTATTTCTCCCTCATTTTCTGCGTTTCTTTTAATCTGTAGGACTGTCCACTCATGTTTATCAGGTATGCTTTATGAGTTAACCTATCTACCATTGCCGCCACCAGTACTTTGTCTTTAATAATTTCATTCCACCTGTTAAATGCAAGGTTTGTGGTAATGATTGTAGCCTTTTTCCCTGCTCTGAGTGATAGGTGATTGAAGAGTAACATGGTGGCGCACTTTTCAATTGGAAGACTGGCGCACCTTTCAATTAGTATCTACATTTTTGACCACAAAGGTATACCTACTAAACATCTTACACAAAACAAGTTATAAACACAGCGAACGGAAAATTGTTGATAACCAATATATTTTTTACTTTTAAATGCGTTGACCCTGATCCCTTTTTTAACGTATACACGAGCAAATGATGTAATGCCCCGTTAAACAGCCTATTTGTTGAATTTATTTTTTCGACAAATGCAGCCCATCAGGTGATCGTTGATAAAGCCCGCAGCCTGCAAATGGGCATAACAAATGGTTGTTCCGAAGAATTTGAAGCCTCGCTTTTTCATATCCTTGCTCATCGCATCGGACTCGGCGGAAGATGCCCGAACATCCTGCAATGACCGGGCGTTGTTGATAATCGGTTTCCCGTCGGGGAAAAACGAAAGCGTGTAGTTATAAAAACTACCAAACTCCTTTTGTATGGCGAGAAATAATTTAGCGTTCGTGATTGTCGATTTGATTTTCAGGCGGTTCTTCACAATCCCGTCGAATAACATCAGTCGCTCAACATCTTCATCAGTCATTTGTGCCACTCGTTCGGCATCGAAATTATAAAATGCTTTGCGATATCCCTCACGCTTTCTGAGAATAGTTATCCAACTCAATCCGGCTTGGGCACTCTCCAATACAAGAAACTCAAAGAGTGTTTGGTCATCGGTTACTAACTTTCCCCACTCATTATCGTGGTATTGCACATACAACTCGTCAGTTCCGCACCAACCGCAGCGTCCGTTTACTATATCTTCCATAATCAGAATGAATTACAAATAATACAAGTCATATCGTTACAATAGATTTTGTTTAACTGTTTGATTATCAGTTGTTAAAAGAATACGTATTCTTCTATGCCAAGAGTACGTATTTAACTCACTGTTAACTAGTATATTAATGCAGCAAGGAGTACGTACTTTTTTAATCAATGATAATAATACAGAATTTCCTGCTCTATCAGGGCTTTGTATGTGCTACTGTTTCTTTAATAAAATAGACACAAAGTGCACCTGCCAAAAGAAGTACACCGGCCAGGGTTAGCATATGTACTTGTTGCCCGCCTACCAGGTGTAGCAAGCCACCGCCAATAACTGCTGCCAGAATTTGCGGGATACAGATGGTACCATTGAATAAGCCGAGATAGGCACCCATGTTCTTGCCCGAAACAGAGTTGGTTAAGATGGTGAAGGGCATTGCCAGCACTGCCGACCACGCGCAGCCGATGAGGAAGTAGGAGATGAACAGCAGGTAAGCATCGTCAAAGAAAGAGATGGAAAGAAAACCGATACCTCCCAAAACCAAACTTAAGGAATAGGCCAACTTGCGTGCACTGAACATGGGCAGAACAATGGCCCATAGAACCGAACCGATGGCTTGTACGGCAAATAAAATACCGACCCAATTGCCGGCCTCTTGGTATCCGGCCGACTGAACATCGGTGGTATGCCATACCGTATCGGCAATGGCTCCGGTGGTATAAGTCCACATATACATAAAGGCTGCCCAACAGAATAACTGTACCAAGCCTACCGTCCAAAATACTTTGGGTGCATGTTTCAGCAGTGAGAAGAAGTCGGCCTTTTCTTTCTTTTCATCTGCGGTAATTCCGTGAAACTCTTCAAATTCTTTAGGCGGCATCTCTTTTACTTTGACGCTGGTGTAAACCGCACAAGCAATCAATACCGCTGCCCCGATATAGAATGAGTAGATTACCGAATCGGGCACTGTACCCTTATCGGCCGTATTGCTAATACCGACCCAAGTGAAAATGAATGGAAACAGATAGCCCACCAAGCTGCCTGCATTGCAAAGGAAGCTTTGGATAGAGTAGGCGAGTCCCTTCTGTTTTTCGTTGACCATATCGCCTACCAACATTTTAAATGGCTGCATGGCCATATTGACCGAGGTATCGAGAAACATTAATGAGAGCACACCAAAAACCATGGCTGTGCTTACCATCATGCCAAAGCTTCCGGCATTGGGCAGCAGGCACATCACGATAACGGCTACGATCGAGCCCACAAAAAGATAAGGAATCCGTCGGCCAAAACGTGTCCAGGTTCGGTCGCTGGCCGATCCTATAATGGGTTGTACAAGGATACCTGCCAGTGGTGGAAGTATCCAGAAATAACTCAGACTATGTGGGTCGGCTCCAAGTGTAGCAAAGATACGGCTGATGTTGGAGTTTTGTAGTGCGTAGGCTATCTGCACACCGAAAAAACCGAAACTAATGTTCCAGAGCTTCCAAAAACTTAAATCGGGTTTTACTTTCATGATAGATAAAGGGTTGAAAATATGATTTTTAATTACTCAAGTTTCGGATTTAGAAATCAAGCCGTTTGAGCGTACGCTCGGAGTGCTGCAAGTCGTCTGTCATTTTCTATGATCTGTATCATCAGTTGCTCTTCATCAGCCCCTGTGAGTTCAGCCACGACTGCCACTACTTCTAATATGATTGCCCATATCTTCTCCATAACAGTCAGTTCGTGTACTCCGGCAAAAATATCGTTGAACAACCCACCGATTGTTTCGTAGTCCAGACTCCTTTTTACCGAGGCAAGCAAATTGTAGCGTATCATAACCAGTGATACGTGCGCTATCTGCGAGGAAAAGTCTCTTGCCGAGCATCCTGCAAGATTAAGCAATCGCTTGCTATCGGCAAAGAAAACCTCAATAGCCCAACGCATTGCATAGATTTCATATGCCCGCAAGAAATCAAGTTTTACATTGGTTGTCAGCAATATTTTCCATCCCTCTCTCTTTCCTCTGCGACAGAAGAACAGCCGCACCTTGCGCCCACCGAGCATCACGTCCACCGACGCATAGTGGCAACGGTACCGTCTACTGTATATCACAGATTTAGAGCCCAGCAGCTTACTGATTATGGCTTTTGCCGTCAGTTCACCCCACTTTTTGGTGAGATATTTGGTATTACCCATCTTTGCCATCCCTAACAAGTGAAACTTCTTATGACTGTTGTATACGAAATCGACAAGCCCGGAACAAGTGAACCAACTGTCAACAAGCAGATATTCAAAAGGAATCTTTGCTTTGATGGCGCGTCTGACCATTTCAATGAGTTTCTTTCCCTTACTCATGAAATATTCCTCTTTACGTTTGGCCACATGGGAGTTCTCATCTCGTTTCCTATTATAACGGTTCTGTCGTTGCTTTGCGCTTAACCCCTGTTCCTTACCCTCTACCTTGCCTTTCTCTCCATGCAGAGATGAGTCAAGCATAAACTGGGTGCGCCCGTCACTCCAGCACAGCATAAGCGCTTTATACCCAAGAATACATTTCTGATGAACATGTGAGAATATCTTGCCGATAGACTCCATACGCATTCCGGTTTTAGGCAAGTCAGAGTCATCAGCGATGAGTACTACAGGAAGATGACTCTTCTTGAAATCCTGACGGTTAGTCACTTTGGCTATCAGCTTGACAACAATGCGGTATATCAGATTGCGCCAGTTGATATTATCATGTGACATAAACGAATACAAGACATCCTTCTTGCCGCCGAACATTCGACTTAAAGCCGAATCAGGATAATGGGAAAAACCTTTTATGGCGAAAAACGGCATCAGGACAAGAATCTGAAACAGCTGAAGATTGGTCAACTGACAGTTTTCACGTTTGTTCCCTCCAAGACAACGGCTGTCAAGATGAAGAGACTCTAACAGTCCTGAAAATGAGTCCATCACAGAGCAACGGCGTTTTTCACTCAAAATATTGCGGATTTCTGACGGAATTTTAGTAATTTTGCTCATGGCTTTGAGAATGGTTAATTAGTTGTTTGGTCACTGCTAATTTACTAAATTTCCGAGATTTACGGAAAGTCTCAAAGCTTTTTTTATGTCTAGAATTAGGATGTCAGCCTAAATCCGAAACTTGAGTTAATTATTTTATAGTCGGTAGGCTATTTGGTCGTGCCACGCACAACCAGGTTGGTTCGTACTATTTTATTTGAACTTTTCATCTCGCTATTGCCTTCTATTTTGTCTATCAACAAGGTGATGGCACTTTTGCCTACCTCTTCGCCATGTTGCTCGACGGTGGTTAGTTTGGGATCGGTACTTTGTGCGATGGCCCCATCTGTGAATCCGCAGATGGATACCTCGTCGGGCACCCTCAGTCCTATTAGTTTACATGAGTACAGAATGCCTGAAGCTGTTTCGTCATTGATGGCAAAGAACCCGTCCGGTCTGTTGGGTTGCTCCAACAGGTCGGGAGTGATGGCAATGGCTTGCTCGCGGCTATCACAAAATTTAATCATGCTATTGTCTACCGGAATTTTGTATTTCTTCATGGCATCGAGGTATCCGTTTCTCCGGTTTTTCGTAATCTCCAGATGTGGGTCGGCACTGTAAAAGAAGATACGTTTACATCCGGTCTGTATCATATACTCAACAGCGGCAAATGCTCCGGCATAATCATCGACTACTACCCGTTCGGTATTGATACCCGTACAGATACGGTCGTAAAACACAATGGGAATATTGTTATCAAGTAACTCCTGATAATGGTCGTATTGTGCCGTGTCTTTGGCAAGTGAAGTAATAACTCCGCAAACTCGAGCTCCTAAAAAGGAGTAAACAATCTTCACCTCTTGCTCGTACTTCTCATTGCTTTGTGCTACCAAAATGTTGTATCCGGCTTTGGCAGCTGTCTCTTCGATGCCACTCAATACGCACGAAAAGAAGTGATGCACTAACTGAGGAATAATGACCCCAATCGTGTTGGAACGGCTTGTGCGTAGGTTCAAAGCTAATGCATTGGGTTTATAGTTATGTTCGCGTGCGTACTTATGAATCATCTCTCGCGTTTCCAAACTAATGTCCGGATTATCTTTCAGCGCTCTGGATACGGTAGAGGGAGACACTCCCAATTCGCGAGCAATATCCTTAATGGTGATTTGTGGTTTATTCATAACACAATATTAGTTTCAGTCAAAGGTAAAATAAATCGATAAAAAGACAAAACATATAGTATCCAAGTTTTGTTTCTATATGCAAAAATAGTGTAATCCATAGCATTCTATAGATCGAGTGTTACGTTTCTGGTAGATAGGCTGTGCAAACGATTGCACTTATATAAGAAATGTTCATGTAGGCGCATCTATTTTATTACATCGGGGGGTGCAAACGATTGCGTAGGTGTAAGAGTGAATTTTTCTTTTTTTTTATGTTTATTCATACCGATAAGTATATTTTTGTTTCGTCGTAAGAAAGATACTTGGCGTAAGATCTATTATTCTTGCGATAACCTTAGAAAATCATATTAATTTATATTGTTAACTTTAATTTTTAAAATGCATGAAGCAAGTTAATCTAAGAATCTATCGAATGATTCTGCCCTTGTTATTTGGGCTACTCTTGTCATTAAGCGCTTTTGCACAGCAGATCTCTGTAAAGGGATATGTGAAAGATGCAGCAGGTGAACCTGTCATTGGTGCAAATGTCTTGGTTAAAGGTACTACGAACGGTACAATTACCGATTTAGATGGTAATTTCACGTTGAATGCTCCTAAAGGTGCAATCATTACAGTAACTTTTGTTGGATATAAAACGGCCGAGGTGGCAGCAGCTCCTTCGGTGGTGGTTACCTTGCAGGATGATGCACAGGTGCTTGAAGCCGTCGTGGTTATCGGTTACGGTACAGTGAAGAAGAATGACCTAACCGGTTCGGTAACGGCTATTAAGCCCGATAAGCTGAACCGTGGTTTAACAACGACTGCAACAGATATGATCACAGGCAAGATTGCCGGTGTCAATGTTACCTCGGATGGTGGTGCTCCCGGTGGTGGTGCTACGATTCGTGTACGTGGTGGTTCTTCTCTATCTGCCAGCAATAATCCGTTGATTGTTATTGATGGACTTCCTATTGATAATGACGGAATCAAAGGCGTATCCAATCCGTTAAGCTCCATCAACCCCAACGATATTGAAACATTTACGGTGTTGAAAGATGCTTCGGCTACTGCTATTTATGGTTCTCGTGCATCAAACGGTGTTATCATCATCACTACGAAAAAAGGAGAGGCAAACTCTCGTCCCCGTATTACGTATGATGGCAATGCATCGATTAGTGCTAAAATCAATGAGATCAAAGTAATGAGTGCCGATCAATACCGTGATTTCGTAATTGGAACTTTCGGTGCCGATTCGGGGGCTGCCAAACTATTGGGAAATGCTAATACCGATTGGCAAAAAGAGATTTTCAGAACGGCTTTCGGAACAGACCATAACGTAACCGTTTCGGGAGGTTTGAAAAATATGCCTTATCGTGTATCATTGGGTTATACCAATCAGAACGGTATCCTTAAAACATCCAACTTCGAAAGATATACCGGTTCGTTTAGCTTAAACCCAAGCCTTTTCGATAAACACTTGAATATTAACTTGAATGCTAAGGGGATGATTGCCAACAGCCGCTTTGCCGATACAGGTGCGGTAGGTGCTGCGCTTGCATTCGATCCGACTCAGGTGGTTATGAACGGCAATCCTAAATATGGTGGCTATTTTGCATGGGAAAATCCAATTTCGGGTGAGTTTATTTCAATTGCCTCAAAGAATCCGGTATCTATGCTCGAGCAGAAAAAGGAAACGGCAAACTCTAAGAACTTAGTGGCGAACGCTCAGTTCGATTATAAATTTCATTTCCTTCCCGATTTGAAAGCTAATCTGAATCTGGGTATGGATTTGGCTTCCGGAACGCAGGATCTTTATTATCCCAAAGAATCTCCTATCGGTTATATTGAAAATGGAAAAACAGGTTCCGAAACAATCGATAAATACAATCTTTTGTTGGACTTCTATCTTCAATATTCAAAAGATTTTAATGAAAAGCATCATTTTGATGCAATGGCTGGTTACTCTTGGCAACATTTTCACCGTTCGGTAGAGAATGCTTATAATAATCTTGATAATTCAAACCCAACTTCTTACATCTTTAAGACAGAAAGTTATTTGGTTTCTTTCTTCGGACGTCTGAACTATTCATTTATGAACAAATACTTGATAACAGCTACCTTACGTGACGATGGTACATCGCGTTTTGCTAAGAATCATCGTTGGGGACTTTTCCCATCGGTAGCTTTGGGCTGGAGAGTAAAAGAAGAGGCTTTCTTGAAAGACGTAGATGCTGTTTCTGACTTAAAATTGCGTTTAGGATACGGTATTACCGGTCAGCAAGATCTTCAGCAGGGTGATTATCCTTATATGCCTACCTATTTTGCCGGACAAGACGGTGCTTACTATCAATTTGGTACGGATAAACAGATCGCTATTTCTCGTCCCAATGGATTTAATCCCGATTTGAAATGGGAAGAAACCACCACATGGAATGCCGGATTGGATTTCGGATTTATCAATAACCGCATCACTGCTGCTGTTGATTATTACTATCGTGAAACGAAAGATTTGATCAATGTGATTGACGTACCGGCCGGTACAAACTTCAAAAATCGTATTGTAAGTAATATCGGTTCGTTGAAAAATAAAGGTCTTGAGTTCTCGATCAATGCAAAACCCATCTCAACCAGAGACTGGATGTGGGATTTAGGATTCAATGTAGCTTGGAACAATACAGAGATTACACAACTTACTGCTCAGGACAATGCGGCAACAATCGTTCCTACCGGCTATGTAGATGGTGGTACAGGTACGATGGTACAAGCACAGGGAGTGGGCAATCCGATCAATTCATTCTATGTATACCAACAAGTGTATGACGAAGCCGGCAAACCGATTGAAGGCTTGTATGTAGACCGCAATGGCGATGGTCAGGTAAACGAAAGCGATAAGTATTTCTACAAAAAACCGGCAGCCGATGTAACCATGGGCTTCACCTCTAAACTGATTTATAAGAGTTGGGACTTCAGCTTCTCTTTGAGAGCCAACTTGAATAATTACGTATATAATAATGTGGCATCTTTCAATGCACCTCTTAGCGAAGGTTGGATTAACAACAAAGGCTACTTGTCAAACAGACCTTTCTCTGCCTTTGATACAAATTTCCAGAACTTAAATGTGCTGTCTGATTATTATGTACAGAACGCATCTTTCCTGCGTTGCGATAACATTACGTTGGGTTATTCTTTCAAGAACTTATTTAAGTGTTTGAACGGTCGTGTTTACGGTACAGTTCAAAATCCATTCGTAATTACCAAATACGACGGATTGGATCCTGAAGTTTCAAATGCAGCAGATAAGACTTCGGGTATTGATAAAAACGTATACCCCCGTCCGTTCGTAGGTATTTTCGGATTAAGTCTAAACTTTTAAATAATAACCACTATGAATACTAAGATATTTAAACATATAATTCCAGCTTTGTCTCTGGCTTTGATGATGAATTTCACATCATGTATTGGAGACCTTGATGTGTCGCCAATCGATCCCAACCTGGATGTGGTCTTCAATCAAGACGCTAATTTTGCTAAAATCTATGCCGGATTGGCCATTACCGGTAATCAAGGCCCTGCCGGTCAGCCCGATATTGCCGATACCGACGAAGGTGCTTCCGGTTTAATGCGTATGATGTTCAATATAAATGAATTGACTACCGATGAAGCCATTTGTGCCTGGACGGGAGATACGGATGTGTTTCCGTTGAACTCTACCAAGTTTACTCCATCCAATGGTGTAGTACTGAATATGTTCAACCGTTTGTATATTCAGATTGCCCAGTGCAACAACTTCTTGATACAAACTGCCGGACTTTCGGATGAGAAGACTGCTTTGCAGCGTGCCGAGGTTCGTTTCATCCGCGCCTTAGATTATTACTATCTGGTCGATTTGTATGGAAACGTACCCTTTGTAGATGAAGTAACAGGTATTGGTGCCTATGTGCCCGAAAGAATCACTCGTCCCGACTTGTTCGCTTATGTAGAAAAAGAGTTGAAAGAGATAGAACCTGCACTGAAAGCACCCCGGAGCAATGAATACGGACGTGCCGACCAGGCTGCTGTTTGGATGTTGCTTTCCCGCTTGTATCTGAATGCAGAAGTTTATACAGGAACTGCCAGATGGGCTGATGCTGCTACGTATGCAAAGAAGGTAATGACAGCCGGTTATACATTGGAGCCTGTATATGGCGATATGTTCAGAGCCGACAACAACAACTCACAAGAGATGATTATGCCGATCTGTTTTGACGGTGTTTATGCTCGCTCATGGAGCGGAATGTTCTTTGTATGTAGCTTTATCTCAGGTGATATGGATTTGGAAGCCAACTTCGGAACAAAAGAGGGTTGGGGTGGAAACAGAGCCCGAGTAGCGTTGGTTAAGAAATTTGCAAACGATGGAAATCTGACCAATGTAAAAGATCAGCGAGCTATGTTCTGGACAAAAGATCGTACGTTGGCTATCGAGAAACCAAGTGAGTTCACTCAGGGATATACCGTTGCTAAGTTCAAGAATTTGACCAAAGACGGTAAAATCGGTAGCGACCCTAACAAGCAGTTCCCTGATATGGATTTCCCCTTGTTCCGTTTGGCTGAAGCCAATCTGACATTTGCTGAGGCTACATTGAGAGCCGGTGGTAGCAAAGCAGAAGCAGTGAATGCTATCAACGAATTGCGCAATCGTGCCAAGGCCACCACTATCGGTGAATCTGACTTGACATTGAACTTTATTCTGGATGAGAAATCGCGTGAGTTCTACTTTGAAGCACAACGTCGTGTAGACTTGATCCGTTTCAATAAATTTACTTCCGACTACATCTGGGATTGGAAAGGCGGAGTTGCCGAAGGTACTTCACTTCCCGATTATTTGAAACTGTTGCCTATTCCAATTAGTCAACTCACAGCCAATACGAAGCTGATTCAAAATACCGGATATTGATTCGAAAGATATATAATCATTAAAACAAGATTAAGATGAAAAAATTAAATATAATGGTATGGATGATGTTGGGAGCTTTGGGCCTCTGCTCCTGCGAGTCGGATAGAGACAGCAATCCGGTATTACTAGATCCTACTACCTTTACGCTAAATACACCGGCCTATGCTTCTACTGTATATGATTTGAAGCACTCCAAAACCCTAGAGTTTGCTTGCTCTCAACCCGATTATGGCTTTACAGCATCTACCGATTACACGGTTCAGGTATCTTTGACCGGAGAGTTTAAAGAAGCTGCTGATAAAAACACCCCGGCTACCTATCAATCTCTACCGACAGTACACACTACTGCAAGAATGAATGTAGATGCTCAGGAGTTGGCAGTAGCTATTGTCAATCTATCCGGAATCACAGAAGAGGATAAGTTCTATAAAGATCCTATTAAAGTGTATGTTCGTTTGCATGCTTCGGTAAACGGTGGCATGAAGCCTATTTATTCCAATGTAATTGAATTGCCTAAAGTATTGAGCTATTTTGCACTTGATCCGATGGTAATGCCTGATAAGATGTACATGACAGGAAGTATTTGCGGATGGGATTGGGCGAAGGCTTATCCAATGGTTTCAGTTTATCCTAAAGCTTCGGGAGAGTTCTGGATTATGAAATACTTTGCTGCAAACGATGAGATTAAGTTCAATATGTCAAAAGCTTGGGATGGTACTGAATTTGGATTTACCAACACGGTTATTAATGATAAAGCCAATGCAGGCATCGGAGATAACGGCGGAAACATAAAGATATCGAACCCGGGCTGGTACATTGTGGCTGTTAAAACAACCATTGCAGGCCGTAGTTATACTTATGCTGTCGATTTTCTTGAACCAACTGTGTATGTTTGCGGACCGACTGTAGGTGATAAATGGGGAGCTGATGGACTGAAATTTACGACTCCTACAACTGCTGATGGCGAATTCGTATCACCGGCACTCACCGCCAGTGGAGAGTTGAGACTTTGTGTTGTATTGCCTAAACATGAATGGTGGCATACAGAATTCATCTTCTTCGGTGGTCAAATAGAGTATCGTGCCAATGGCGATGACCAGGATCGTGTTCAGGCAGAGGCTGGTAAGAAAGTCTATCTGGACTTCTCCAAAGGAGCCGGTCGTGTAGAATAATTATAGGATAAATCTAATAAAAAGAATGACAATGAAAAAACTATCATTATATTTCATCTCTCTTTTTACAATCGCAGCATTTACTGCTTGTAATGAGAATTTTGAAGACTGGGCTGCACCACAGACCAACGAACCTGAAGATGCCAAAAGTTTGCTGTTCGAAGTAGCCAATACAAGCACTTCTTTTGATTTGGCTACTATCAGTGCAGACTCGATTGAACTTGCCAAACAGACGAAGCTGTCGAATGATGCGGAGACAACAGTTACCTACGATATCCAGATAGATAAAGCGGCCGACTTTGCAGCAAAACTTCAATGCCCCGCCACTTTGTCAAACGGCAATTTGAAAATAGCAAAAGCCGATTTACAAAAAGTGGTTGAAACGCTATATGGAAAGCGTCCGGAGGCCAGATCGCTGGTTATACGTGTGAATGCTTATGTAGCCACTCCAAAAGAACAAGTTTCTAAAGCACAAAGTAGCAACTTGAATGTCACAGTGACACCGAAAGCACCATTGATCGAATCGGCTTATTACCTGATTGGCAACATGAATGGTTGGGCAGATGCCGATGCATCTAAATTAATCAAGCTGGTTCACAGTGGTAACGATGTTTACGATGATCCGATCTTCACCGCATTATTGAAAGTACCGGCAGCTTGCTATTGGAAAGTGATACCCCAATCTCGCGTCGATGCACTGAATGCAGGTACCTCTTCTAATGTTTGGGGAGATGGTGTACTGGGTTGTGCTATCAATGGTGATACGTCAGCAGAAGGTAAATTGATTACTGCCGATCCTCAAGCGATGCAAATTGAAGCTGCAGGTTGGGTAAGAATTACCTTGAATATGATGGAGTATACTTATAAAGTAGAAGCCTTGGGCGAAATTTCTCCTTATTTGTGGGTACCGGGCAATCATCAAGGTTGGGCACCGGATAAAGCTCCTAAACTATACTCTGCCAATATGGATATGGTTTACACGGGACACCTCTATTTGAATGGTGGCTTTAAACTAACCGGACAACCTTCTTGGCCAAGTGGTGGCGTAGGTGTTGATTACGGATATAGCTATTTCAATACCCTGACAAACAATATCACTGATGATGGTGGCAATTTGGCTGTAGCCGAAGGTTTCTATTATGTGAAATCTAACATGGGAACCAAAGCAATCGAGGCAGCCAAGACCGAATGGAGCATCATTGGTGCTGCCGTAGGCGGATGGGATCCAGCAAACGATGTTGTGATGTCATACGATAAAACGACCAATTGTTGGAGTGTAACAACCAATCTTTTGGCCGGAGAATTCAAATTCCGTGCAAACAAAGATTGGGGCATCAATATGGGAGGTACGGCAGAGAAGTTGACATTTAACAATGGAACCAATCTGCAAATAGCTGCAGCCGGAAATTATACCGTAAAACTTTATCTGACCAATGATGAAAGCAGCTACTGTACGCTAACGAAAAATTAAGTTATGCTTAGAGTAAAATAAATTGTTTTTTTAATAAAAAAGTCACTTCTATTATCATATATAAGTGACTTTTTTACTTAAACTGAAGATTATGCAAAAAATAAAGAGTCTATTTCTAATCGGGATTGTTGCATCCGTATTATTCGCCTCTTGCTCAAAAAATGAACCGATAATACCCATTCCCGAACCACCTGTTGTTGTTATCAAAGACGGGCTTAATTATTTGCCCGAGGCTCCTGATGCTGATAAAGAGTTAACCATAACCTTTAAAGCAGCTTCATCGTCTGCGCTGTATGGCTATGCGGGCAATGTATATATTCATACGGGAGTGATTGCCGAGGGTACATGGATGTATGTACCGGCTGCCTGGGATCAGAATCTGGATAAATGTAAAATGACCAAAGTAGCTGATAATACATGGAGCATAACATTGTCTCCCTCTATTCGTCAATGGTTTGCTTCGGGCGAAACATCCGTTCAGAAACTGGGGATTGTAATTCGGAGTGCCGACGGAACAAAAAAAGGACTGACGGAGGATTCGTTTGTAACGGTAACCGATAGCAAGTATACCGGATTTGTGCCGGCAGCGATTAAGAATGCTCCACTGCCCAACGGAGTGGAGGCAGGTATTAATGTGGTGAATAGTTCGACCGTAACGCTGGTGCTTTATGACAAAGATAAGAACGGTGCCCACAAAGACTTTGCTCACGTTGTAGGCGACTTCAATCAGTGGAAACTGAGCAACGATAAGAGCAGTCAGATGTTTCGTGATGATGCATCGGGATGCTGGTGGATTACGTTAGAAGGGCTCGATCCTACTAAAGAATACGCTTTCCAGTACTACGTGGGTACCAAAGCCGGAGAAACCATTCGTCTGGCCGATGCCTACTGCCATAAGATACTCGACCCGGATAATGATAAATTCATTGCTGCTTCTACTTATCCTGATAAGAAAGATTATCCCCAAGGAGGAATTGGCATTGTATCTGTATTTAAAACGGCAAAAGATTCTTATACATGGAAGGTGAATAATTTTAGTGTAAAAGATAAAGATAACCTAGTGGTGTATGAACTGTTGGTTCGCGACTTTACCGACACAGGAGACCTGAATGGAGTGATGAGTAAATTAGATTATTTAAAATCACTTGGAATCAATGCCATTGAATTAATGCCTGTGCAAGAGTTTGACGGTAACGATAGTTGGGGCTATAATCCGTGCTTCTTCTTTGCCATGGACAAAGCCTATGGTACGGATAAAATGTATAAAGACTTTATTGACGCTTGCCATGCCAAGGATATTGCCGTGATACTCGATGTGGTTTATAATCACGCTACCGGCAGCCATCCGTTTGCCAAGCTTTATTGGGATAGCAAAGTCAATAAAACAGCTTCCAATAATCCGTGGTTCAATGTAGATGCACCTCATCCGTATAGTGTATTCCATGATTTTAACCATGAGTCTCCACTGGTACGTACGTTTGTGAAACGCAACCTGAAGTTTCTTCTCGATGAATATCATCTCGATGGATTCCGTTTCGACCTCACGAAAGGGTTTACACAAAAGAGTAGTACCGAGTCTACCGCTTCTGCTTATGATGCCAGCCGTATTGCCATTCTGAAAGATTACAATGCAGCGATAAAGGCCGTGAATGATAAAGCTGTCGTTATTATGGAGCACTTCTGTGACGACAAGGAAGAAAAAGAACTTTCGCTGGATGGTATTAAAGTATGGCGTAACCTGAACAATGCGTATTGCCAGTCGGGTATGAGCTGGTCCGAAAACAGTGATTTCTCTAGGCTGTATACAGGTACCAATGCCATGACGTTCGGAGCCTATATGGGGTATATGGAAAGTCACGATGAAGAACGGGTAGGATACAAGGTGCTAACTTACGGTAATGGCGACTTGAAAACAAATCTAGTCAATCGTCTGAAGAGTTTATCGACCAATGCAGCTTTCTTCTTTACCGTTCCGGGTCCTAAAATGATCTGGCAGTTTGGTGAAATGGCTTATGACGTATCTATCGATGTGAATGGACGTACCGGTAAGAAACCACTGCATTGGGAGTATCAAACGCAGAATAAAGTGTTGGTCGATACGTATACGAAACTGATTGCTTTGCGCAATGATTATCCATCACTCTTTGCAAGCGGTGCTTCATTGACTTGGAAAGTGGGAGTGAACGATTGGAACAACGGACGTACGCTTACGTTGAAATCGGTAGATGGAAAAGAGATTCGTGTGTTTGGCAATTTTACGACTGCGGCTATCAACTATACTACTCCGGCGGATGGTATATGGTATAATTACCTTGGAGACGGATCGCAAGTCAAAACAGGAGAGAGTATCACTATACCTGCTCATGAATTTCGGTTGTATTCGAACTTTGCAAAAAATAAATAGAAATGGTTTTTTAGGTTAGATTGGTTTGCAAGGAGGGTGCGTCTTTATTCGTAAAGTTCACCCTCCTTGATTGGTAAATGATATGAATGTAAAAAGAATCTTATTTCTTGTTTTACTGGGATGATAAAGGTGTTTTCTATTTTGATAGGTTGACATGGGATGCCTTCTGTCATTATTAAATGATATTATCCGGGTGGGCTTAGTTTTGCAGCATCTAGCTAGTAGAGCTCCAATTATTAATAATGGTAGAATATAGCTTGGATAAGAAAATAACGCGAAGGTTATGTTTTAGATTCGTGATTATGTCCAAAAGTGGACAATAAATCATCTTTTTATTAAAAATGAATTTTGGAGAAAAGAAAAAAGATGTTCAATAATAGTCTATGAGACTGTATTTTGCATTTTATGTGGCTCTGTCCATAAAATTGTGTAAATGATAACTCGGGTCTTATAGATTCGAATTATTTTTTTATCTTTAACGGAATAAAGTGGAAAAACCGCCCCAACTTGCCCCCTCTTCACCAATCGAAAGTGATCCCCCTTTACCAATTTCAATTGACCCCTTTGTGCCAATTGAAATTGCCCCCGTAAAATAGTTTCCAATCCTTGCCTATTCTCTTTCAAATGATTATCTTCTTTGTTAAAAACAAATAATCATTCTTATGCCTAATCATTTAATCAGTATGCAAAAGATTCGTCAGGTCTTGCGTTTTTATGCTCAGGGAAAAGGAACCAAATCTATTGGTAGCCTTTTAAGTATGTCTCGTAACACCGTTAAGAAGTATTTACAGCTTGTTCAAAAACTGGACCAGAGTTACGATGAGTTGTTGTCGCTGAGTGACTCGGCTTTATCGGCCTTGTTTTCGGTTGATGAGAAGCCTGCCGTTGCCAATCAGCGTTGGGATGATTTGGAAGCGTTGCTTCCCGGCTATTGCAAGCGCCTTCAAAAAGTTAGCGTTACCTGTCAGCTGCTTCATAAAGAGTATTTGGCTACTCATCCTGATGGTTATGGTCGCAGCCACTTCGGTACTTATATTCAGTGTCATTTGGATCGTAGTCGTCCTGTGATGCACTTGGAACACAAAGCCGGTGAAAAGATTTACATCGATTTTGCTGGAGATAAACGCTCCATCGTTGATCAAGAGAGCGGTGAAATCATCCCTGTTGAGGTTTTCGTCTCTATTCTTCCCAGCAGGTACGAAGCTATCATCAATGATGATTTCGCTTCATTTGCGGAGCATTATGGTTTTACTGTGATTCCCGCTAGAGCCTATAAGCCTAAGGATAAAGCTCTGGTTGAGGGGGCTGTCAAGCTCATCTACCGCAGTATTTACACCAAACTTGATGATCGTGTCTTCCATGACCTTTCCTCGCTGAACGCCGCCATCCGTGTGGCTTTGGAGATTCATAACAACACTCCTTTCTCCGGGCGTAATTATAGCCGCAGGGATCAGTTTGAGGAGATCGAGCGCTCTTGTCTGGGACGTCTTAATCCTATCCGCTACGAGCTTAAAAAACGGTATAATGTCACTGTGATGAAGAGCGGGCATGTCCGTCTGGGTGAGGGTGCCCACTATTACAGCGTGCCCTGTGCGCACATCGGCAAGAAAGTGGTCTTGCAGTATACCAGCTCAGTTGTGGACATCTATCTGCATTATGAGAAGATAGCTAGCCATACCCGTAGCCTGATTCGGTATCGTTATACGACCAATAGCGACCACCAGGCCTCCTGCCATCAGTATGTCACCGACTGGAATCCTGAGAAGTTTATAAACGAGGCCTTAGCTATCCATGCCGACGTGGGAGCTTACATCAAAAGAGTACTGGAAGAGAAGACTCACCCCGAGCAAGGTTACAAGTCGTGTTCAGGCATCTTGAGCTTCGCCCGTCGTGTAGGCCACCAGCGGTTGATAAATGCCTGTCGTTGGGCAGATAGTTATGGGCTATACAATTACCCTGCCATAGAGAAGATCCTTCATAATCGGCAGGACGAAGTGTCTCTGGAAACGGAAACAGTCCAAGAGAAGGTTCTGCCTTGCCATGAGAATATACGAGGGAAAGAATATTATCAATAAACCACAAGTAAATCAATCACTTTAAAAAGAAAACTGTTATGGAAATGAACAAAGAAAGATTAGAAAAGATGTCCCGGATGCGTTTGCAAGGGATGTATCACGCATTTAAAACCAGTCTGGAGACTCTTCATGGGCAGAGTATGACTACTGACCAATTTACCTCTTGGCTAGTTACCAATGAGTGGGATGACCGTCGTAATCGTACCATCGAAAGAGCGGTCAAAGGAGCGGTATTTAGGTACAAGGCTTCAGTGGAAGATATAGATTACTCCATTGAGCGGGGACTGGATAAAAACCAGGTGCAACGCCTGGCAGAGTTGAGTTTTGTGGCAGAACATAAAGATCTGTTCATCACTGGAAGCACCGGGACTGGAAAGAGTTATCTGGCTACCGCTTTAGGGTATTAAGCCTGCCAAAAAGGATATAAGGTTCTGTACGCCAATACGGGCAGACTGTTGGGAGGCCTTAAAATAGCCAAGGCAAAGGGAACCATACTGCAAGAACTAAAGAAAATTGAAAGGCTGGATATGCTCATATTGGACGATTTTGGCATACAGCCATTTGATGTACAGGCCAGGATGAACTTATTGGATGTGTAGAAGACCGGCATGGTAAAAAAACCACAATTATCGCATCTCAAATCCCAGTCAAGGACTGGTATGAGACAATAGGAGAAAAGACAATAGCCGATGCGGTTTTGGGCAGGATCGTCCATCAAACACTGAGGGTTGAACTCTTCGGAGAATCACTTAGAAAGAGTAAAAGTAAAAAAGAATCGCTATATTTATAGAAAATATATTTAGTTAATCACGCATAAGGCAGCAATGCTAAAAGAAGAAATGCAAAGAAACAAAAGAAACTTTTTACAGAAATTTGATAGGGGGCAATTTAGATTGGCAACTGGGGGGCAGTTTGATTGGTATTTCCATTAATAAAATACTGTCGTTTTCTTTGTTTTTAATAAAATAATCCTCATATTTGCATCAATGCATTAGTGCCATCGTGCCGCAATATCTCTTAAATGGAGGAATTGCGGCATTTTTTTGATACAATGCTTAGTGTTAACTTTAAAATTAATTAGTTATGAGAAAAAGTTTATCCCAAATCATTGGCGAAGCAACAGAAAGGCTTCCCGAGCAAAATCAAGTTAATGGAGATTATTGGTCGACAAAAGTAGGTGATGGTGTTGGTGGAGTAGTGAATGTAACTTTTGAGAAGCATTATGGAGGTTGGGTCTTACATTGTACTGATTATTGACCTTTCGCCCCGTCTACCAACGGGGACTTTCTTTTGCTTACATGATAATTTCTTGAATAACATAAAGCTCCGGATCCTTGTATTCGGAGTTTTATGTTTATAAACATCAGCATATAATTGTTTATTAATATGTAAAAGGTTAAGTTTGAAAATTGTTAATTTAAATATATTATATTATGAAAATGAAGTATTTAATGTTTAGTTTCCTGTTTGCTTTTAGTGCTTGCTCTGAAGTAAATGACTTCTTGCCAAAAACTGGACAATCTGAGCCGACAACTAGAGCTGCTGGGGATGGAGAATATGATGTATTGGGTATGGGATATGATGTAACAGGAGAATATTTGCATCCGATGTCAGTTCGTAATCCAATCTTAGATATCGTAAAATACAAAAAAGATTATCCTAATCATATCATTACGGGCACTCCTTCTTCTGGTTTCGATAGAATGTATTATGGATATTCTTCTTCTGATTATATTAAAAATATTACTACTGAAACAAAGGCTTCATTTACTATGAGTTGTGGAGCAGAGAAAGATACTGCTTTTTTTTCTGGGAGTATTACCAATAATTCTTTTTTTAAAACTGAGTATTCTTATTCTGATAAGTATTCATTTGCAAGTTTAGATGCTATTAGAAATCGTAAATATATTCGCATCAATGATGAAGTGAACCGTTTGTCTGAATATTTATCAGATGATTTTAAAGAGGACTTAAACAGACTATCCCCAGATAGGGTAGTCGAAAGGTATGGTACCCATGTTTTGACTGATTTTATGATTGGAGGGCACTATAAGTTAATCTTTAGATCTGTTATTACAAATAGTAGAAATGCTACAACCAAGAAAGAAACTGTACATGCTGGATTCAAAGCGTCTTTAGGTAAAATTGGGTTTGATTATAATCTGGAGAATACGGAGACTACGGACGAATCGCTTGTGAAAGAAAATAAAAGCAAGGAGTTATATGTGCTCTTTTATGGCGGTAATGGTACTCATTTGAAATACGACTTGGAAAAAGGAATACCGACAGGAGTTGATATTCAGAACTGGGAAAATTCGATCTCGTTGCAAAACTCCTGTTTAAATGAAATTACATGGAAAGAAACATATCCAATTTATGATTTTATTTCTGATCCAATTAAAAAGGAGCAAATAAAAGCTGCAGTAAAAAGGTATATTGAATTATCTAAAATTAATATACTAGAATTACTTCCATTGTATATGTATTACGAGAAGGATAGGGCTAATCATTACTCTACCACTTCCCCAAACATTGCTAATGAATTTCCCGGTTGGGAATTAAATAGAATTGAATGCTATGTTCTGAAGAATCAGCTTCCTGGAACTATAGCCTTAAATCAATGGTTCCATGAGTGGGGGTTCGATCATTACACAACTACTCTCACGATACAAGGATGGGCTAATTTAGGAGTTACAGGTTATGTATATAAAAACTCCACTTTTGAAACTATTCCATTATTTGATTATTTCCATAAAGATGCTTTTGACCATTATACTACTCCGGACGGATCTATTCCACAAAATTATCCTGGTTGGGAGCTACATCGTATATCTGGCTATGTCTACCCAGCAGATTAATCTAAGAAATTGAGATAATGTAATCCGAGAAGGCTCTACTTCCAAGAGAAATGGGGCTTTTTCATTATACAATATTCACCGGAAGTTATATGCTGAAAAATACAATATTTGAAGCGAATTATATCTAATCCAGAAATAAATACTACCTTTCTGGAGATTTATCAAGCTTTCAAGAAAATCCTTTAATAACTAAACGTAGTGTATTGTCTTTTTCTTACTTTTGCGTCTGAATTAAAGAGTCTATGCCATGGAAGAGTAAAGCAATCTATCTCCTGAACAAAGCTAAGAAGAACAATCTCCCCAGTCATGAGTCTAGACCATGGCTGGGGAGATTAGTTCTATAACGTTCTCGGATGCTTACGATAAGTTCAACATTATCGATAAGCCGAATGAGCGCAGCTCGCATACACGCATCACGCTACGGGGTGGGGGAATTATCTTCTATTTCGGTGCATTGGCTTATTTCTTGACGAGTGATTATGCATATCCTTGGTTTATGTTGGCACTTACATTGATTACTGTGATCAGCTTTGTTGATGATATTTGCTCTACGTCGCAGAAGCTACGGTTGATATTTCACTTCTCGGCGATGGCGATGATGTTTTATCAATGGGGGCTGTTTTCTGTATCGTGGTACTGGATAGTGGTAGCCTTGATTGTTTGCACAGGGATTCAATGTATACAACTTTATGGATGGTATAAACGGGATAACGGGAGGATACTCACTTGTGATACTTGTAGCACTCCAAAAAGACATCTGGCGTACTTAAACGCAAATTATTTTTTTATTTTATTTTTTTACTTGTAAGTTCAAGATTTTTATTGTATATTTCCAATCGGTTTTCATTACATCTGTCAGATACATCTTTATTAAAAGTTTGGTCACTTCAAATAAAGCTATCTTTTGTCAGAGATGGAAACCTTTTTAAACTTTTATTTTAAACATAGGGACTAACGTATGAGAAAAATTAATCATGTTGTATTCGGATTCGTGCTTTTCTGTCTTTGTACTATGCAAATACAGATTGCTTCGGCACAAGAGTTGAATGTTACTGCCAATAGTATTTTAAAAGAAAATGTCACTACTGCAATAAATTTGCCTGCTTACAATTCAGAACTTCAATCGGGAGATCAGTTTGTCTATATATTGTCACTTGGATATGCTTTGGATTTAAAAGCTTTGACTTTTAATGACTTGTCTTTTGAGAAAATTTCAATGAATCGCTCGGTTATAGATGATGGATATCTATTTTCTCGTATGATGAACGATATTCTGATCTTTAAAGGTAATTCTTATACGCAAGGAGGAATATTAGAAAAATTTGGAAATCAAAGTAAGCTGCTTTATAGTGCTACTTATGCCAATTTGTTTGGTTTGATAGGAATGATTCCCTCACCTGGATCTATCTCCTGGAAAAATATCAGTAAAGTGCAAAAAGGAGAAATAAGATATGCATTAAACTTTTCTTTGGGACAGTTGAATTTTGACCGTGGGTGGTTGAATATGACTGATCTTCAGGACGCAAATCTCCCGAAGGGAAGCTCTATTATTACGGGTCTGATTTTGACAAATAAGCTTCAATTGAATTTATATAAGGAAGGATCTTTGATCGAAAAAATGAAAAATGATAATATGACTATAATTGGATTTATTTGCACTGTGATATAATATTGTTAATTTTAAAAAGAATGCTATGCAAGAAGTACAAAAAATTACGTGTGTGAACTCTGCGGGGTTCGTTCAGGAATTTCGTGTGAAATGGGAAGGTGAATGTTCGGATTGGTCTGATACTTATCCAAATCCTCAATCGGCTACCATTGATTTGAACAAGTATAACCTTGATTTCGGAACTGAAGTTTGGGTGGAGGTAAAAGCAATTTTAGGTTCTACCAAAGAGGCTGAATCCAAAGTTGTTTACAACCCTCTGTCTGAGAGTACGGCTGTTTATCGCACTACAGGTGCGACTTTGACTTATAAAATTAAATTAGAAGGAGAATGATTATGGAAGACAAATTGCTAGTAGCTCTTCTTGGTAAGATTCAAGATGTGCTTTCCGGAGAAAACACAGTATCGGGTAATGAAAGTGATTATTTGGCTTGGTGTCTGCCAGGTATACCTTTTCAGGCAAAGGATTTGCAATTCGCTGTTAAGGGTCTTAATGGAGCAGACGGTGCGGAAACTGCCGAGTTGAATAGAAATGCTTTTGAATTCTCTCGTGTGGTTAATAATATTCCAAACAATGGTACGATTAACGGTTTATTTGACAATCATGGAAGCGTATTATGGAATGTATATAAGGATGTGCTTCGCTTTTCGAAGGTACCCAAGGATGACTTGACAGAAAAGGAAGAAAAGAATTTGGTTAAACTTCGTAGTCTACTGACATCTAAATTCGTGAAGTACGATATCGATGATTTTGATAGGGAAAGGCCGAAAGAGTATATTCAAGAAAGCGCAATGGTTAAGGCTTACAATGCAAAATGTGCTGAGTATATTGCTGCCGTTATGGTTTATAATAACAAACGACTTTCGGCTATCAATGCTGAAACACCAAAGGCTGTTCAAGATTTTGCGACAAATGGCCATATTTATGAGAAACAAGTCCGTAACGCTTTAAACTCATGGGAGTCGGATGGGTACAAAGAAGATGTTGAGAAGATATATGCTTATATTGGAAATTCCAACGTAACTGCCCCCCAGTGTCCAATCTAAATTGCCCCCCTAAAATTATTTTCTAAAACAGCTAAGTTTTTCACTCTATAGCCTTGTCTGAACGCTATCAGTATGCCGGGGTTTCCATTATGTTTATTTCACAAATATACTTCTTTTATTTTTTACTTTGCATCTTCCTCAGGGAGTCCCCATGCAATTCTACTCTGACAGCTTGGTGAACAATTCTGTCCAGCACTGCATCCGCTATTGTCCTTTCCCCTATAATATCATACCAGCCCTTAACCGGAACTTGGGAGGTTATAAGTGTAGAACTCTTACCATGCCTATCCTCTATAATATCCATCAGATTACTTCGGCCTCCGGCATCAAAAGGCTGTATACCGAAGTCATCCAATATCAGCAGGTCCGTTCGTTCTATTTTCTTAAGTTCCTGTAAGATTGTTCCCTTTGCTTTGGCCACTTTTAGCTGTCCCATTAGCCTGGCTGTATTTGCATACAGCACCTTCAGTCCTTTCTGACAGGCTCTGTAACCTAGTGCAGTGGCTATATAGCTTTTCCCCGTTCCGGCACTTCCGGTAACAAAGAGATCTTTGGCCTCCTTAACAAAAGAGAGTTCTGCCAGGCGTTGTAATTGGTTACGGTCTAATCCTCTATCCAGACTATAGTCGACTTCCTCCAGAGAGGCCTTATAGCGGAACGAGGCTTGCTTAATAAGTCTTTCAATCATCCGATTACAGCGGTCGTCCCATTCATTGCTAACCAACCATGAGACAAACTGGTCTGTGGTCATTGTTTCAGCCTTGAAGCTGTCCATACTTGTTTTAAAGGCATTATACATGCCAAGAAGGCGCATTTGGCGCATCTTTTCGAGTGTTTCCTGATTCATTTCCATCATTGTTTCAATTATTAGTTATAATATTCTTTTCCACGGATATTTTCATGCGTGGGCATCTGTTGTTCTGCCGATTCTATACTTTCTTCCAAAGGGAGTTCGTCTTGCCTGTTTTTGAGTATTTTCTCTATCGCCGGATAATTATAAAGCCCGGAACTGGATGCCCATCTGCAAGCGTTTATAAGCCGTTTATTGCCAACTCTCGAAGCGAAGCTGAGGATGCCTCTGCACGATTTGTAAGCTTGTTCAGGATGCGGCTTGGCTTCTATTACATGGCGGATATAGTTCTCTACATCACCGTGTATGGATGCTGCCTCCCGCAGGAACTTCTCAGGGTTCCAATCAGTCAGAACCCTTTGGCTGGAAGCTAGGTGTTCCTCCTGATAAGTATAACCATAGGGTTTGTGGTTTCTTGCATAAGAAGCAATCTTCTCGTACTTTATGTATATATCCACCGTGGTGCCGGTATAGAGAATATTGACTTTCTTACCAATGTATCTATAAGGTACGCTGTAATAATGTCTCTCCAAACGCACATATCCATTCTTCTGTACAGTAGCCGTATGCCGTTGCTTAAGCTCAAAACGAATGGGATTCAATGGTCCCATGCAATCTCTTTCTAGTTCTTCAAACTGTTCACGTCGGCTGTAAGTACGTCCACTGAGCAATGCGTTATTGTGCAATTCCAGAGCCACCCTGATAGCAACGTTTAAAGAGTGGAGATCATAAAACTCACGATCTTCCAGTTTGGTATAAATACTGCGATAAATCAACTTTACTGCTCCTTCAACCAACGCTTTATCACGTGGCTTGCGCACACGGGCAGGGATGACAGCACATCCGTAATGTTCGGCAAAAGCAGCAAAGTCCTCATTCAGTTCGGCCTCATAACGACTCGGCTTGGTTACTGCCGCCTTCAGATTATCCGGGACGATGGCTGCAGGAGTTCCTTCATAGAATAGAAGTGCTGCTTCACACGCATGGATAAAGTCTTCTTTGCGTTGGCTCATAACAGCTTCAACATAGGTGAGCTGGCTACAAGGGAGAATGGCTACAAAAACCTCTACGGGAAGAATTTCACCCGTTTCATGGTCTATTATGGAGAGTTTATCACCAGCGTAATCGATAAACATCTTATCACCGGCTTTATGCTCCAGACGGGCCATGGGATGAGATAAAGCTAAATATGCCTGGAAATAAGTACCGAATCGACTGCGGGCATATCCATCAGGATGAGTACGTTGGTATTCCCAAAAAAGTTGCTGACGGGTAACTCCTTTTTTCTTAAGTCGTTTAGCATAATCAGGAAGCAATGATTGCAACTCCTGATACCGTGGAGATTGGTTATCACACGCTTGATTCTTCTCCTGAAAAAGAGAGTAAAGAGATGAGTCGTCCAAAGATAATACTTCCGATAGAGAAAGACCGCTCTTTTGATAAAGATGTAAGTACTTTTTGACTGTATTGCGGGACATGTTCAACATACTGCTGATACTTTTAGTGCCACTTCCCGAGGCATAGCACCGTAAGACTTGACGAATCTTATTCATACTAATTGATTTGTTAGGCATACTTCCTGTTTTTGACTTATTTAACAGATAAGATACGTTTTACAAATCTATAAAGCAACTCTTTGATCTTGTTTTAGGGGGGCAATTTGAATTGGACAGATGGGGGCAATTTAAATTGGATTTAGGGGATCACTTTGATTTGGAGCAAGGGGGGCAAGTAGGGGTGGATTTTCCAATAAGACCCGAGTTATCATTTACACAATTTTATGGACAGAGCCCACAGTTTGTTGTTTACACTTTGTTCCAGTCGCTTTCGTCTGCATTAATGTAATATCAAAATACTGGATATACATAAGAAGTTATAGTCTACGTCTTTTTTTCTTCCTAAGTTTCTTTGTTTGCAATTCTTTTGCCAGTGTTGCATCATTATTATTACTATCTCCAAATGAGAAGATAGATAATAGAGAGTCCCCACTACCGTTATTTTGCTGATTGTAAGAGTACTTATTATCTGCCTTGCTATCAAGATTGCAAGAAATCTTGTTTTCTTTTTTTGTTGGAGACATTTGTGCTTTGTTTAAAATTTCACATATCCAAAGACATATATTAGTACCTTCTCATTTAATCTGTCAATCCTTGTGTAGTCGGTTTTTATATACCCTTCAGTTATTCTGTGTGCTGAAGCATGATTTAAGGAAAATGCAACATCTTCCGTCGTGCCATTGCAGTCGTTTTGAGCTATAGTTGCCCAGCTATGACGAAATGTGTAAGTTGTTACCTTGCCTATCTTAGCTTGTTGGGTAATCTTTTTGCAACTAATGTCTATATATTTATTAAAGTTATCCGAAGTCTTATATCTATCAGAAAATGAGAACAGTTTATTCGTGCCTCTGTATTTCTCAAATATTGGTCTGATGAATTGAGGAACGTGTATTTCTATATATGCTCCATTTCCTCTTTTGTCTCTTGTTTTTTTGCGATTATAACATAGTTTCCAGTCATCCTTTAAACAATCTTTGTCAACATCAAATAGGTCAGCAGTATTCATCCCAACTAAACAAAAAGAAAGCATGCATACATCTTGGGCGAAGAGCTCTCTTTCATTCAATGTTTCATCTTTGCAAGAGAAAAACTTTAATAAACTTTCTTTATCTATTGAGCGCTTTTCAGGTACAGTGACACTAGGTATTTTGACATTCCTGAATGGCTGATTTTTTATCCGAATAATATCTCTATCATAATCATTATACTCATTACAACCAGCATCAAACATTGTCTTGATACATTTTGGGTATTGATTTTTTGCACTATTGGTTTCTCTTAAGCTGTATATCCAATCATTCAATAATTTTGAATTTAGCTCGCTAAATGAAAATTGATCGGCTCCTTTGAATGCACAAAGACTTCTTATCGCATTTCGATAGTTAACAGAAGGCCGTTCTCTACCGGCATTAATCATCTTATTGATAAATATCTGTGTAAATGCGGTAAATGATATATCTTCCTTTCGATTTACCAATAGGCTAAACACTTCTTGTACAGTTAGCTCTTCTGTCTTCTCAAAATTGAGTATATCTATGTATTTGCGGATTTTGATTGCACAATCGGAAACGACTATAGAATCAATAATCTCTCCCTTTTTAACTCCTTTAGAGGAAACGACCTTGTCTGTTTTGATGTATGCAACTTTTCTATTGTGTGTCACTCGTATGTAAATGACATAGCATTTGTCTGCTCTTTGGTTTCTGACGCAAGTTTTAAATAGTGCCATAGCTGGAATTTCTACTGTAAACAATGTGTAAACATCCACCGTCAAGCTACGCAAGAAAGTGCTTGGGGTGTAGGTGATTTTGTAGAGATATTAAAATAAAAAAAGCATATTAAATCTTTTTTTTAGACTTAATATGCTAATAATCAGCTTTTTGCTATTAGTGGAGAGTATCGGACTCGAACCGATCACCTCGACACTGCCAGTGTCGCGCTCTAGCCAGATGAGCTAACCCCCCATAAAGAACCTCGATAACGTTTGCAATAGTTGTTCCGTTTTCGTGCTGCAAATATAATGCATTATTCTGAAATAATTGCTAAGTTTGCAAAAATAATAATCAAAAAAATATGCTAATCTATAATACAACCTTTCAGGTAGATGATGAAGTTTGCGACAACTTCGTAATTTGGATCAAAGAATCATACATTCCCGAAGTAGAAAAACAAGGGACATTGAAGCACAGTCGGTTTTGTAAGATATTGAGCCATAGGTCGGAAGGAAGCTCGTTCTCATTACAGTGGGAAGTAGAAAACAGCAGCTTACTGCATCGTTGGCACATGGAACAGGGCACAAAGCTCAATGAAGAGTTAATGAAGCTATTTGAAAATAAAGTGATCGGTTTTCCTACATTAATGGAGGTAATAGCGTGATTCAACCGGTAAAAGAAAAAATAATTCTCGGAATTGACCCCGGAACAACCATTATGGGATATGGTGTACTGCGCGTAGTAGGCACCAAACCCGAGATGGTAGCCATGGGGGTGATTGATTTACGCAAATTGGCCAATCATTATATGAAGTTAAAGCATATACACGAACGGATACTCGGTATCATTGATAGTTATCTGCCCGACGAGGTGGCCATTGAAGCTCCTTTTTTTGGAAAGAATGTGCAATCGATGCTGAAGTTAGGACGTGCACAAGGGGTAGCCATGGCTGCTGCATTGAGCCGCGACATACCCATAACCGAATATGCTCCGCTCAAAATAAAAATGGCCATTACGGGTAAGGGGCAAGCCACCAAAGAACAGGTAGCCGATATGCTGCAACGCATGTTGAAACTGTCTAAAGAAGAGATGCCCACCTTTATGGATGCTACCGACGGATTGGCAGCAGCCTATTGTCACTTTCTGCAAATGGGAAGACCCGTTGTAGAGAAAGGATATAACGGGTGGAAAGATTTCATTGCAAAGAACCCCGAGAGAGTAAAGTAAAACAAGAAACTATGAATACCAATCGTTAAAATAACAAATGATGAAACTAAATTATCTGTCGGTGATAGGAGTGACAACGGCTACAATGATGGTTAGTTGTGCACCAGTAAAGAAGGAGTATGCGTCTTATGAGTTGTATCCGGTGCGGACTGGAAGCTTAACAGAAATGGAGTACACCCCCGAGAGTACTACATTCTCGCTTTGGTCACCAACAGCTGATGAGGTACGTCTGATGTTATTCGACACAGGAAACGAAGGACATGCTTACGAAACCGTAGCACTGCAACCCGGTGAGAATGGAACCTGGTCGGTGAAGGTGGATAAAGACCTCTTGGGCAAGTTCTACACGTTTAATGTAAAGATCAACGATAAATGGTTGGGCGATACGCCGGGTATCAATGCCCGTGCGGTAGGAGTCAACGGAAAGCGTGCGGCCATCATTGATATGAAAGCAACCAATCCCGAAGGATGGGATCAAGATCCGCGTCCGCCCTTGAAGTCGGCAGCGGATATCGTATTGTATGAAATGCATCATCGCGACTTCTCGATCGATTCTACATCGGGTATCAACCACAAAGGGAAATACTTGGCACTGACGGAGCACGGCACGGTCAATTCAACTAAAATGTCGACCGGTATCGATCATCTGGTCGATTTGGGAGTAACCCATGTGCATCTGTTACCATCCTACGACTATGCCTCGGTCGATGAATCAAAGTTAAATGAAAATAAATACAACTGGGGATACGATCCGCAGAACTACAATGTGCCCGACGGATCTTACTCAACCGATCCTTATACCCCGGCTACTCGTATCAAAGAGTTCAAGCAGATGGTACAGGCTTTGCATAAAGCGGGTATCAGGGTAGTGCTTGACGTGGTATACAATCATACCTTCAATACGGCCGAAAGTAATTTTGAACGTACCGTACCGGGATATTTCTACCGTCAGAAAAAGGATGGAACATTTGCCGACGGATCAGCTTGTGGCAACGAAACCGCAAGCGACCGTGCAATGATGCGCAACTACATGATCGAGTCCGTGCTCTACTGGATCAACGAATATCACCTGGATGGTTTCCGTTTTGACCTGATGGGCATCCATGATATTGAAACGATGAACGAAATACGTAAGGCAGTAGATAAAGTCGATCCCTCCATCTTTATATATGGCGAAGGTTGGGCTGCCCAAGCACCTGCTTATCCGGCCGACTCATTGGCCATGAAAGCCCATGTGAATCGAATGCCGGGCATTGCCGCCTTCTCTGATGAAATGCGCGACGGTCTGCGTGGTCCTTTCAATGAGAATAAAAAAGGAGCTTTCCTGGCTGGTCTTCCCGGAGAAGAGATGAGTATTAAATTCGGTATTGTAGGTGCTATTGAGCATCCGCAAGTGAAAAATGATTCGGTAAATTACAGCAAAGCACCTTGGGCACTGCAACCGACACAAATGATCAGTTACGTTTCCTGCCACGATGATATGTGTCTTGTTGATCGCTTGCAAGCAAGCATTCCCGGATTGACTCGTGAGCAATTAGTGAAGCTCGACAAGCTAGCGCAAACAGCCGTTTTCACCTCACAAGGCGTTCCGTTTATCTATGCCGGCGAAGAGTTGATGCGAGATAAAAAAGGAGTGCATAACAGTTTCGAAAGTCCTGATTCCATCAATGCTATTGATTGGCGGCGTAAGGCGATGAATGCAGATGTGTTTGCCTATTATAAAGGATTAATCGCTCTACGTAAGTCGCACCCTGCTTTTCGAATGGGAGATGCCGATATGGTTCGTAAACACTTGGAGTTTATTCCGGTCGAAGGCAGCAACCTAATCGCATATCGACTCAAAGATCATGCCAATGGCGATAGCTGGCAGGAGATAATTGTAGCACTCAATGCACGTACCACACCAGCCAAGCTATCCATAGAGGATGGCAAGTACACCGTTGTTTGCCGGGATGGAGTGATTGATAGTCGCGGAATGGGCACTGTCTATGGACCGGAGGTCTTTGTACCCGCCCAATCGGCGTTGATTCTTTATAAATAAGCGATAGATTCTCCATTACAAACGATGAGTGTCTGCTTTACAGCTTCACTCAATTAAGAAAAGAAGAATGGAAAAAACCTGGAGATGGTTTGGGAAGAGCGATAAGATCACTCTTCCTATGCTCAAGCAAATAGGAGTCGAGGGTATTGTGACAGCCCTTCATTCGATACCCAACGGCGAAGTCTGGCCGCTTGAAGCGATTCTGGAGATGAAGTCGTATATCGAATCCTTCGGGCTTCGTTGGTCGGTTGTCGAGAGCTTGCCGGTGAGCGAGGCGATCAAGTATGCCGGTAAGGAGCGCGACGTATTAATTGAGAACTACAAACTTAGCTTGGCTAATTTGGGGCGTGCAGGTCTGAAAACCGTATGCTATAACTTCATGCCCGTGATCGATTGGATTCGTACCGATCTTGCCCATCCATGGGCCGATGGCACCTCTTCTCTCTATTTTGATAAGATTCGTTTTGCTTACTTTGATTGCTATATTCTACAACGTCATAATGCCGAAGCCGATTATACCGACGAAGAAAAAAGTAAGATGCATGCACTGGCTGCCGTCATAACCGAAGCCGAGAAAGAAGAACTGATCGATACGATTATTGTTAAAACGCAGGGATTCGTTAATGGGAATATCAAAGAGGGAGATCAGAATCCGGTTGCTATCTTCAAGAATTTATTGTCACTCTACGAAGGCGTTGACAGAGAAACACTGCGCACTAATCTTTACTATTTTCTTACAACTATTATGCCCGTATGCAATGAATGGGGTATAAATATGTGTATTCATCCCGACGATCCTCCTTGTCAGATGCTGGGACTGCCCCGCATTGTAACCGATGGAGATGATATTGATTGGTTGTTGAACGCTGTAAATAACCCACACAATGGGTTAACCTTTTGTGCCGGATCACTGAGTGCCGGACTGCAAAACGATGTTTCGGCCTTGGCTTGTCGCTTTATTCACCGCACTCATTTTGTGCATTTACGTAGTACTGCCGCCTCTTCCGATGGTAACTTTATAGAAGCCTCACACCTCGAAGGACGTGGTAAAGTACCCGAATTGGTACGTATCTTTGAAAAACTCCGCCCCGATCTTCCGATGCGGGTTGATCATGGACGACTGATGCTTGATGATGCCGGTAAAGGATATAATCCGGGATATTCATTTCATGGACGGATGCTGGCTTTGGCACAGGTAGAGGGAATGATGTCGATGGTAACTAATTATACCGATGCTAAAGCATAAATTACCAGTTTTTAACTGAAATACAGGTGATTCATGAACTTTGCTCCGCTGCTAATTGTTTTGAAAACAAAAACAGAAAGGAAAATAATTCATGAAGAGGATTGTATTACTTCGCCATGGTGAAAGTGTTTGGAATCAAGAAAATCGCTTTACCGGATGGACAGATGTTGATCTGACTGTAAAAGGAATTGCCGAAGCCGAAAGGGCAGGGGAGTTGTTGCTTCATCAAGGTTTTCACTTTGATAGAGCCTATACCTCGTATTTGAAACGAGCGGTCAAGACACTGAACTGCGTACTTGATAAATTGAATCAAGATTGGATTCCTGTTGATAAAAGCTGGCGACTGAACGAAAAACATTACGGTATGCTACAAGGCTTGAATAAAGCCGAAACCGCTGCTAAATATGGTGATAAGCAGGTATTGGTGTGGCGTCGTAGCTTCAATATAGCACCTCTCCCCTTGAGTGAAGACGATCCTCGAAACCCTCGCTTTCAGGAACGCTATCGCGAAGTGCCCAACAGCGAACTGCCTCGTACCGAATCTCTCGAAGATACCATCGATCGGATGTTACCATATTGGAAATGCGTCATTTTCCCTCAGCTAGAGGAATCTAACGAGCTATTGGTTGTAGCTCATGGTAATAGTCTGCGGGGAGTTATCAAGTATTTAAAGCATATTTCTGATGAAGATATTGTCGAGTTGAACTTGCCAACAGCTGTTCCTTATGTATTCGAGTTTGATGAAAAGTTGAAGTTGGTCAGGGATTACTTCCTTGGCGATCCGGAGGAGATACGGAAATTGACCGAGGCCGTAGCTAATCAGGGAAAATCGGTTTAAGGTTCATTCTCATAGAATACAGGTAGCGTGTCATATAAAATAGAATAACGCGATTGAATGATGTTCGTTCAATCGCGTTATTGTTATCTTGTCTATGCAACTTTCAATCGGTTGCCTGCTATGATAATTCGATAGCTTTTCCCTTTCTGAGTTTTGAATGATAATGTCATGCCTTCATACTTCAATACACAAGGTTCTCCTGCGTTTGATACGATGGTGGCTTCGGTTAGCTGGTTGTTTTGCCAGCTGATAGATACTTCAAAGTTTCCTTTCGCACAAAGACCATTGACTGAGCCATTCTCCCACGCTTTGGGTAGGGCGGGCAATAGTTGGATAAATCCCATGTGGCTTTGCATCAACATCTCCGTAACACCGGCAGTTCCTCCAAAGTTACCATCAATCTGGAAGGGTGGGTGGGTATCCCACAAATTATCCATCGTACCGTTTTTCAGTAGGTTACCATATAATTTATAGGCATGGTCGCCATCGTGTAATCGTGCCCATTGATTTAGCTTCCATCCCATGCTCCATCCTGTGGCTCCATCTCCACGGTGCTCCAATACAACCTTAGCTGCCTGTGACAGCTCGGGTGTGGTAATGGGCGAAAGTGTATGTCCCGGATGTAGTCCGAATAAATGATTCACATGACGATGCTCATCTTTGGGGTCATCAATGTCGGTCGACCATTCCAATAGCTGTCCGTAGCGTCCTATTTTGTAGGGAACCAAATTGGCCAGTACCTGTTCCCATTCTTTACGCTCCTTGCTGTCTACTCCCAACACTTTGCTGGCAGCGATAGCATCCAAGAGTATTTCGCGCGCTACAGCATGATTAAAAGTCGCTCCTTCATCTATAGGACCGTGCTCTGGCGAAGTTGAAGGGGCAGCGGTATAGGTACCATCGGGCTTTTTCCATAGATAATCGACCGTAAACTGTGCGCTGCTTTTAATCAACTCATAACCGGTCTCTTTCAGAAACTTCTTGTCGCGCGTATAGTCATAATACTCCCATACATGTGTGGCAAGCCATGGTCCTGCCATCGGGTTGAGGTTCCATGACATGTCCTTGCTGGAGAGAGGTGCCGTAAACCCAAAGATATTGGCCGATATGGAGGCAGCCCATCCTCTTGCTCCAAAATAAGCTTGCGCTGTCTTTTCACCCGGTTTCTGTAATAGGCGAATGAAGTCGATGAGGGGCTGAACGCTTTCCGAAAGATTGGTTGAGCAGGCCGGCCAGTAATTCATTTGTAGGTTGATATTGTTATGGTAATCTACCCGCCACGGACCATCAAGGTTGTTGTGCCACATACCCTGCAAGTTGGCAGGCAGGTTGCCCGGACGCGAACAAGCAATCAGCAGATAACGCCCGAATTGGTAATACAGTTCCTCCAAACGATAATCGGGTTTTCCTGCACGATAATTGATAAGACGCTGATAGGTAGGCAGACTGGTGCTTTCGATTCCGGGGTTTAAATGGAGCTGTACCCGGTTGAATAGTTGGGTATAGTCGGCCTCATGGTTGCGATACAACTCGTCATACCCTTTTGCGAACGCCTTATCCATCATTGCCTGCGTGGTTTGCGAAGGGTCATTGCCAACATACGTTTTAGGGTTTGCGAAGTCGGGATCAAAATTCATTTTATAATCGGTGTCGGCAGTGAGTAGAAATACTACTTCGTCGGCGCCTTTCACTATGATCCGGTTGTTTTCCGCCATCATCGTGCCGCCTTTGTGAATGGCTTTGATGCGGATGGCAAACTTCATCCCGTTGTTATTTAATACACCTCTATAAACGAGTCCATTTGTTCCGTCTGCTTGTAGGTCGCTTTTGGCTTCTGAGTTCGGACAGTAACTGAGCACGAGATTCTGCTGCCCCGCCTTATCGGCGGTAAACTTCATGACCATTACACTATCGGGATACGAAATGAAATACTTACGCTGATAGTGTGTGCCGTCTTTGTCGAACTGCACCACTGCCATGGCCGAATCGAGTGATAAAACCCGTCGGTAGTTGGTCATTTGCAGTTCGCTCAATCCGGTCTCTACATAGAGTTCGCCCATGGTGCTAAAGGAACCGAAGCGAAAAGGTGTTTCATCACTCTCTTCATAAGCAGCCAGTCCGTTGAAGTTGTCGCTTGTGAGCTTTGCCGCCTTCTTCTGGTCGCCATCGGCAAATGCCTGCCGAATATCTTTGAGCAAGTGTGCCGACTGCTTGTTTACGTTCCAGTAATAATCGGCTCCTCCGGCTGTATTGGGGCCTCCTTTCCACAGTGTCTTTTCGTTTAGGGTGATACGCTCGGCAGCAACCGATCCTAAAATGTTAGCTCCCAAGCTACCATTGCCCAGTGGGAGAGAGCTTGTCTCCCAAGCCTTGTCGGGATTGTGTCCCTGTCCGGATTGTCTCAGCCAAATCGCTTGTCCGTCGAGTGTATTGGGCTTATCAAACCAAATAGATAACCCTCGTGTATAATCCGTATTTCCAGCCTGTAGGGTTGGCAATACGAGTAGTGTTCCTACTATAAAAGAATAAAGCTTTCGCATGTCTTTTCAGTTTTTAATGTGATGTATTGATGTTAGTTGTTTTTTTATTTTTCTCTTTATATTGTGTGGGCGTTTGTCCCGTATGCTGTTTGAAGGCTGTGCTGAAATAACGTGAGGTAGAAAAGCCCACCTGTTCAGCTATTTCGGCAATTGAAAGTTCCGTTTGTTTGATAAGAACCATTGCTTTCTCCATTCGGTATTTATTGATGTAATCGTTTACACCCATATTTGCCAGTGCCTTTATTTTATTATAGAGTGATGCCCGGCTCATACCTATCTCCTTGCAGATAAGAGTAACGTCTAGTGTGGGAGAACTCAGATGCGTGGTAATGATCTTATTTATTTTGAGCATGAAATTTTCATCGGTCTGGCTGATGGTGCTATCTTCGGGTTGGGGGATGAATCCTGCATGGAGATAACGCATACGCGTGTATTCTCTATTTCTCAGCCGGCTACGAATCAATTCGAGCAATACATCAATTTCGAAAGGCTTTGTCAGGTATGCGTCGGCTCCCGTTTTATAACCCTGTATTTCGCTTTGCTCATCATCACGTGCAGTTAATAATAAGATGGGTATGTGACTTATTTCGATGTTCTCTTTGATTTGCTTACATAGTTCGTATCCGTTCATGTGCGGCATCATCACGTCGCTGATGATAATATCCGGCTGCGAACGTTTAATTACATTCAAGGCATCTACGCCATCTTTGGCGGTTAGTATTTGTTTAAAATCAGTTTCCAGTGCCTCGCGCAGGAAGTTAATCATATCTGCATTATCATCTACGATCAATACCGTGTAGTTATTGGTTGGGAAAGCATTTGCTTGTGGCTCCTCCATTGCGCTTTTGTCGGAAATCAGTTCATTTAGATAGGCTTTTGGCGGGAAACTGATGATCTCGGCTGTTGTGACTAACGGCAATTCGAAGAAAAAGGTAGCTCCTGTGTTCATATTATTTGTGGCCCCTATACTTCCTCCATGTAGTTCGGCCAATATTTTTGCGTATGACAAACCGATGCCACTTCCGTTCTGTTCGTTGCTGCCTTGGTAAAAGCGAGTGAATAGCTTATCCACGTCTACACCTACTAATCCGCATCCTTGATCGCTAACGGCTATGCGAACCGATTGCCGATCGGTTATAAGTGTCGATTGTATCGTGATTGTACTTCCTTCGGAACTGTGTTTTAAGGCATTAATAAGTAGGTTATTAAGTATTATTTCGCATTTGTTTGCATTGAAACTGATGGTTCCAATCTGTTCTTCGAGCTGATAGTCGATGCGGATGTTTCGTGCTTCCGATTCATGGACGAAGTTGTTTGCCGTGGTACGAATCCATTTATTGAGTGGTTGCGGGCTGACTTGCAACTTGCTTTCCTTGACTTCTAACTTGCGCAAATCAAGTACCATATTAATCAGCTCTTTCATCCGCAGCGTTTGTTTATATGCGCTCTTCAATGCTTTATAGTTGGTGTCACTATCGGGCAGCGATTTCAAGATACGTTGTAGCGGGCTATGAATCAAGGTGAGTGGTGTGCGTAACTCGTGGCTGATGTTGATAAGAAAACGTACCTTTTCCTCATACACCTTTTGCTCGTGTGTCTGGATAGCCCATTTCATTTTCTCTTCTTTTCGTTTCAGTGTCGATAAGAAGATTTGAATGATGGTATACGATATCAGCAGGATACATCCCAGAATGAACCACCATGATTGATACCACGGCGGCAATACAAGGATTGTTAAGACTTGTTCGTCTGCTGTCCAGTCTCCATCTTTGGTGCTGCACGATGCCATAATCCGATAGGTACCTGGCTGAAGGGAGCGGATCACCAATTCGGGTTGATACGATTCTATGTATTGATCATTCAATCCTACTATTTGATACCGGTACCTCTTTTTTCTGAGAATGTCTTTCTCCTCTGCCATTACCCGGATAGTAATGGTGTTATTATTCCAAGGCACCGAAATCGTTGGATGCTCTCTTGTTAGCTCATTGTTAATGCTTTCTCCGTTGATACTTACGTCTGTGAGTTGTAAAGTAGGTATCTCGGATGAGTCAATATGAAGTGTATGCTCAATGTGCAGCAACCCTTTGACACCTCCCATGTAGATATCACCAGTAGTCGATACCAATCGTGGCTTTTGTAAATATTCATTTCGTATCACTCCATCCGATTCTCCGAATATGATAAACTTCTGTTCTTTAATCATCCAAGCAAAGAGCATGCCGTCTACCCCGATCCATAACTTTCCTTTATGGTCGCAAATGACTGATCGTACTTCGCCAAACAACCCTGTAGATATATTTTTGAACTTGCGTGTACTGGGAGTATAGGAACTTAGTCCGTAATTCGTTCCTATCCAGAATGTCCCTTTTTGATCTGCTGATACCGAATTAATGATGGTATCTCCATTCATGACGTATATGGGTTGTAATTTATTCTTCTGATGGTCTAAGACGTAGATACTTTTAAGATCATTTAAATAGGTTTGTTCTGCCTTTCTTTCAATGGGAAGTAATGCCCCTGTAATATCATGTCCCTCCTCTTCTTTTACCAACTCGAAAACTTTCGTCTTTAGGGTATAACGATAGATGTGATTGGCCAATAGTAATACCGTTTCCGGAGTGTTTTGATACAGGTTTACGGTTCTTCCGCTGAAACAGAGCTGGTCGTTTATTTCCTTGTTAACAATGGTCAAGGGTTGGCTGTGTCCCGTCGTAGTGTTAAAAATGAAAACTCCTTTTGCAAATAATGATACCATGAGTTCTGTTGAGCTGTATCCTGTAATGGAGGCAACTTTGTCACGCCAAGTCGATGGATAATGTTTGAATTTTCCTATGACCGGATCAAAACTGTTGATGCCTCCGCCATCAGTTCCGATCCATATTCGTTGGTCGTTTGGTCGCTGATAGAGACTCAATACAGTGTTATCACTCAATCCGCGATCACTGTTTAGTGCGGCATCAGTATAAGTTTTGATGGATGCCTTGCGAATACTGATTAGTCCGCTGCGGATGCTACCTGCCCACATATTGTTGTAATCGTCTTTGTATAAGCATAAAATCGAGTTAACCGGTAGTGAATAACCATCGCCAGGAACGTGTTCAAGTACGGTAATCTGTTTTGTTTTCGGATTGAGTATATTGATTCCCCCTCCGTCTGTTCCGAACCAGATTTGCCCATCCAGTTCGGCCATGCTCAGCACCACGTTGTGGCTTAGATTGGAGTTTTGTGTAGTGTATGTTGACAATAGTTGTCCGTTTTGATCGTAGCAACGAACTCCATTATTATACGGAGCTATCCAGATTCGCTTTTGGGAGTCTATCAATATATCCTTAACTTCTTTTCCACAGTCAAAAGGTGGCTCCGAGATCTTTCCGGTACGTATATTGACAAGTATAATACCTATCCAGCGGTTACAACATAGCAATACATCGCGACTCCAAGGCTTGATTTGTGTAATGGCAAAGTTCTCCCTCCCTTTGAGTGTTTGCAGTAGATTGATTTTGTCTGTTTGATAGTTGTATTGATAGATTTTTCCGGTGCTTCCAAAGAGAATGCCTTGGTCTGTCAAGCAGGCTGTTTGGGCAATAATGCGCTCTCCATTATCTAATCGGGGGATTTCGAACCGATCGTTTTCTCGTTGATAACGTGCCAGCCCTCCCTCGGTCATGACCCAGATGTGGTGGTTTTTATCTTCAATAATCTGATAAATGTAGTTGTGCGGCAGTCCGTTTTTATCATCGGCTTGGGCAACATAGCGTTTTAGCTCATGCCCGTCAAACCGTCTTAAGCCCGACTGTGTACCAATCCAGATAAACCCTTTTTTTTCTTTGAAGATACAGCGTACGGTTGATGGAAGGCCGTCTTGTATGGATAGTTGTTTGTAGTAATAGTGATTTGCATGTATTGTTTGTCCGCCCCAGAGCATCAGAATGAGAAGTAAGTAGTTTAGTATTTTCATAATCTGAGGTTAAATGTCGTGTCGGCAAAAGTAGTATTTTGTTTTTTTATTTGCAAGTAATAAGGTCGATTAATAATGAGTGAATATAGATCATTTATTGTCAATGCAAAAAGTGAATAATCTTTTGATAATTCGTTTTTTGCCTTATCTTTGCAGCGCAGTAACAGTTTATTATCTGCTATGAAAACCTTTAAAACACAAACTATATGAAATGTTATTTTACTTTCCTCTTTCTTCTTGTTGCTTTTGCCCTCAAAGCGCAAAACAATCAATCGGCACTCTTGCCTATGCCGAATCATATCGAACAAAAAACAGGCAAACCCTTTCGGTTGGCAAGCTCGAAGACCTCTATTGCCACCCATGATGCCGAACTTCAATTTGCTGCCATTTCACTTCAGGCTTTGTTGAAAGAACAGATGCAGTTGGATGTTCCGCTGCATACTTCTTCGCGGACAGCCACTATTCACTTGCGTATCGACCCTTCGATGACGGGAGCCGAGCATTATACGATTCGTGTCGATGAGAAGGGGATGGACATTGCCGGTGCAACCCCTGCTGCCGTATATTATGGAGTGATGACAGTCGGTCAGTTGTTGTTGGGCGATGTGGTTTCTACACAGTCTAAACAGATTGCTCCTGTTTGGATAGATGATGCCCCCCGTTTTCCATTTCGCGCTTTGATGCTCGACCCTGCACGTCATTTTCTGCCGGTAGCCGATGTTAAGTTTTACATCGATCAAATGGCGCGGTATAAATACAATGTACTTCAGCTCCACCTAACCGATGATCAAGGATGGCGTTTTGAAGTCAAGAAACATCCCCGGCTTACCGGAGGCGAGTATTATACGCAGGAGCAACTCAAAGACTTGATTGCTTATGCCGCCGAACGCCATATTGAAATAGTGCCCGAAATAGATATTCCCGGCCATACGGTAGCCATACTTGCCGCCTATCCCGAATTAGGCTGTACTCATACCGATACATTGGTTAAGAAAGTGGGTACAACTGTTAACCTGATGTTGTGTGCCAATAACGAAAAAGTATATACGGTTTTTAAAGATGTGATTGATGAAATGGCTGCGCTGTTTCCCTCACGTTTTATTCATTTGGGAGGTGACGAAGCGGTTGTTGAGCAAAACTGGACAAAGTGTACCCGTTGTCAGGCACTGAAGAAAGAACTGGGTTATGAAAAATCATCGCAGCTCATGGTTCCCTTCTTTACCAAGATGTTGGATTTTGTACGTAATAATGGCAAAGAACCTATTTTATGGTGTGAGTTAGACCGTATTTATCCCCCCGCTACCGATTACCTGTTTCCATATCCAAAAGATGTGACCTTGGTTAGTTGGCGGGGCGGGCTGACACCCACTTGTCTCGATCTTACCGCCCGTCATGGCAATCCCGTTATTATGGCTCCCGGCGAATATGCCTATCTCGACTATCCACAACTGAAAGGCGACTTGCCCGAATTTAATAATTGGGGTATGCCGGTTACTACACTCGAAAAGTGCTATCAGTTTGATCCCGGTTATGGAAAGTCTGAAGCTGAACAGGCACATGTAAAAGGTATAATGGGTACACTTTGGGGTGAAGCAATGCCCGATATCAATCGTGTGACGTATATGACCTATCCCCGTGGTTTAGCTTTGGCCGAGGCCGGATGGACCCGGATGGAACATCGCAGTTGGGAATCATTCAAAAACCGACTTTCTCCTAATCTTATGTATTTAATGAAAAAAGGAGTATCGGTGCGTGTTCCTTTCGAACTCTATCGATAACGACTAACCCCCAAAAGGTTCGGACCTTGTATTGCAAAGGTTCGAACCATCTGTCCTAAATGGTCGGAACCTTCCACTCGGATGGTCCGACCATTTTTTTATTACTTCTGCTGTTGTTGTAGTCTATATAATTCATATTCTGGTTACTTCCAATATTGTCTAAACAATGTTCGTTTTTGTCTAAAACCCTTGCTGAGGTATTTTAAATATCTGTTTCTGGATTATTTATAGACAATTTTAAACCCATCATCGCATCTCTACTCGCTATATTTGCGCTATAAATAAGAGAATACCAACCTCTTGTTAATCATTTGAAACGACTTATTGACTATAGCAATAACGTAGTTTGAATTTATAAATTGTAGTATTATGAAAAAAGGAAGTTTATGAAAAAGCACGCAAATTTTATTTTTCTGATGTTCCTGTTATTGTTTCCTTTAGGAGCTCTCGCTCAGCAAGAAATGATAAAAGGACAAGTTATTGACGACAAAGGAGAAACGATCATTGGGGCAACTGTCATGGTGAAAGGTTCTTCTGATGGCACAATTACCGATTTAGATGGTAATTTTTCCGTGAAAGGGAAAATAGGAAGTACCCTTTCTGTTACTTATGTAGGATATACTCCCCTCGAAGTAAAAGTAACAAAACTGGCTGGAAATCAATTTGTGTTAAAAGAGGACTCTAAGGTTTTGGATGAAGTAGTAGTGGTAGGTATGGGAACACAAAAAAGAAATACAATTACTGCTGCTGTTTCTGTTATTAAACAAGATGCTATTACCAGTCGTCCGGTGACGGATGTGACCAGTGTATTACAAGGTAATGTGGCTGGTCTTAATTTTTCGACAGATGCGGTTGCTGGTGGTGTTGGTGGTGAAATCGGAGCGGAGATCAAATTTAATATTCGTGGTGTCGGTTCTATCAACGGTGGTTCGCCGTATATATTGGTCGATGGAGTGGAACAGAGTTTGCAGAATGTAAACCCTGCAGATATCGAAAGTATTAGTGTGCTTAAGGATGCATCTGCTTCTGCTGTCTATGGGGCACGTGCAGCTTATGGTGTTGTTCTCGTAACGACCAAAAGCGGTAAACAAGGAAAAGCACGCGTATCTTATAGTGGAACGTATGGCTTTAGCTCTCCTATTAATATGCCGGAGATGATGAACTCTATTGAGTATGCTAATTATGAGAATGAGAAAAGGCGGAACAATGGGGTAAAAGAGCTCTTTACACCTAATATCATTGATAAGATGTATCAGTTTATGCAGAACCCTTATTCTCCCGGACTTCCGGGGGTAGATGTCAATGCCAACGGAACTGATTGGGCGGGTGCAGTCGATAACCTTTATGCTAATACCGACTGGTTCGATTATTATTTTAAAGATAGATCTCCCCGGCAAACACATAATTTAAGTGTTACGGGTGGTACTGATAAACTAAATTTTTATGTAGGTATGGGCTATACATACCAAGAAGGGCTAATGAGTGAAGTGGAGGATAACCTAAGTAAATACAATCTGAATACAAAACTAGGATTAAAAGCAAATAAATGGTTGCGGTTTGACTTCAGCAATAATGTGATGTTAACCATTACGAAGCGCCCAATGCCCAATCAAACTATATTCTATAATGGTATATCCGGTACGACTCCCAATCGTCCGACTAAATTACCGGTGACGTCAGAGTATAACTTACCGAACTGGAATGAGTATCTTTATTTGAAAAGTGCTAATTACCGAGAAAGTAAAATTTCAGATATCATCTCTCTGTCTACTACAATCACCCCATTAGAGGGTTGGGACATTGTTGGCGAAATGAAGACTCGCTTGGATGTACGGACAAATGATTTTACTTTGAAAAAACCTCGGTATGAGAAGCCTGGCAATGAAATGAATATTATTACCGGAACCCGACAAGGGTATCAATATCCGGGTATGTCTTGGAAGAATACGCAATTCGGTTCATTCACCAGAGGTTCTGCCTTCGATTATTATTTATCTCCCAGTGTCATGACTTCTTATTCACACCAATGGGGTGATCATTACTTTAAAGGAATGGCTGGTTATCAGATGGAAGTGCAAGAATACTCTAATGAGTTTATTTACCGCGATGGTATGTTGAGTGAGGATACTTATTCTTTTGAAAATGCTAACGGAGCTACTTACGTGGGAGAAGGGCGTACACATTGGGCTACAATGGGGCTATTTGCCAAATTAAACTACAATTACAAGGAAATTTACTTTTTGGAAGTAAGCGGACGTTATGACGGATCTTCCCGTTTTGCACTCGGTCGTCGTTGGGGATTGTTTCCTTCTATGTCTGCGGGGTATGACATTGCTCGTACTGACTATTTTAAAGAACTGGATGTACCGATATCTCAGTTGAAGGTTCGTGGTTCTTACGGTATGTTGGGAAATCAAAATGGAGCAGGATTGTATGACTATCTGGGTCTGATGCCGCTTAGTACGAATACGGCTAATGGATGGTTGCTTCCCCCGACAGGAGGAGGAACTGCCATCATTGGTACGACTGCCGGAACACCTAAAATGCTTAGTCCTACCATCACTTGGGAAAAAGTGAACACGATCAATCTTGGGTTGGATTTCGGTCTTTTCAATAACCGTTTGTCTGCAACGGCAGAAATCTATCAACGTACCACTAGCGATATGATCGGCCCGGCTGAAGCTATTCCGATGATGAGTGGTATCTCTTCTGGCGACCGTGCCAAAGTGAATAATGCATCTTTGCGTACTCGTGGTTGGGAGCTTAGCGTGAATTGGAATGATCGTTTAAAATGTGGTTTCAGTTATGGTATTGGCTTTAATATTTCTAATTATAAAACTATTATTACGAAGTACAATAACCCTACGGGTGTTCTATACAACAATCATACCGGATTGGGGCGCAACAAAGGATATTATGAGGGAATGGATTTGGGTGAGATATGGGGATACCAAGCAGATGATTTGTTTATGACGAATCGCGAAATCGATGAATATTTGAAAACCACCGATCTGTCTTTCTTTAAAGGTGCCAATCTGTGGCAGCGAGGAGATTTGAAATACATTGATGTAAATGGTGATGGTAAAGTAGATGCAGGAAAAGGTACTTTGAGCGATCATGGTGATCTTCGTGTGATCGGTAATGCAAATCCTAAATATTCTTTCGGTATTAACCTGAATGTTGGATACAAAGGTTTTGAAATATCGACCCTGCTTCAAGGAGTAGGCAAGAGAGATTTCGCTTTGCCGGGAAGTTCTTATTTGTTTGGTGGAAGCAATTACTTTAAACAGCATTTAGATTATTTCAGTGCCGATAATCCGGATGGTTATCTGCCACGTTTGGGAGGAGTAAATTCATTGGATACTCCGGTAAACACCGGTTATAACACAACTCGCTATTTGCTCAATACGGCTTATATGCGCATGAAGAACCTGACGGTATCTTACCGTTTTGATAAGAAATTGCTCAACTCTGTCGGTATTGAAGGCCTGAGAGTTTATGTTACTTGTGATAACTTGTTTACCATATCGAAACTGCCCAAGCAGTTCGATCCGGAGACATTGAATCAGGTGAACGATTGGGCCGGCGGAAGCAATAACCTTGCTCCGGCTATGACCTCGGCTTTGGGAAATAATGGTAATGGTAAAGTCTATCCGATGAACCGTAACTTTGTATTTGGACTCGATTTCACGTTTTAAAAGGAGAATATAAAATGAAAAATATATATAACATATTACTTTTAGCGGGTGTTTTGTTGTTCTCTGCTTGTTCAGATTTTCTGAATAGAGAGCCTTTAACTGCACCTAATAATGTCTCTTTTTTGTCAGACCAGGCACAATTGGAGAATTACATAAACAATTTGTATACTTCGCTTCCTGCCTTTGCCCAATTCGGTATGGCTATGAGGGGAGCCGAAAGCAACAGCGATAATATCATTCTCGAGTCATATAATGCACGTATGAATGGTGAATTGAAAGCATTTGACGGTTCAAGTACTTGGACAGGAGGCTATGCCAAATTACGTAACGTAAACTATTTCTTCCGTTACTATGCTGTTCCTCCCGAACTGGAAACGGCTGCTGTGCTCTCTTTGAAAGGAGAGGCCTATTTCTTACGTGCTTATTGGCATTTTTCTCTGTTGACCAGTTTTGGCGATATACCTATTATGGATAAATTTTGGGATGAACAAGCCACGATTGAAGGATTGCAAATTCCGGCTTCCAACCGTACCGATGTAGCTAAATTTATTCTGCAGGATTTGCAAACAGCTAGCGAATTGCTTTTCGATCGTTCCAAGGGTAAAGGATTGAGAATATGTAAAGAAGCTGCGCAGATTTTTGCTATGCGGGTGGCTTTATACGAAGGAACCTGGGAGAAATATCATAAAGGAACTGACTTCTATAAAGGAGCTGACAATTCGAACTTCTTTTTCGAACAGGTAATGGCATTTGGAGATGAAGTATTTAAATCGGACTTGACCCTGAATACTACCCAAACGGATAAAACAGCCAAGACAGCTGGTGATGCGTTCGGTCATCTATTTAATACAAAAAATATGTCGGACATCAAAGAAGCTGTTTTTTGGAAAAAGTATGATGAGGCAACAGGTGTCTTTCATGTTTTAGGCAGTTTACTTTCCGGAGGTCAGGTAAATGAAAGCTCTGCAGGCGGACTTTCGCAGGCGCTGGTTGATAACTACTTGAATGCAGATGGAACTTTCATTGATCCGACGCTGCCGAAGTTTAAGGATTTCAATGAAACATTCAAAGGACGCGATTCTCGTTTGACCGAAGTTGTGATGAATAGTGGTTCAAAATTTAAATCGAATGGAAAACCCTTGAATGTAGAGCCTTATCCGATTTTAGTGGGAGAGGACTATTCTGAAGCGGATAGTGCTATTATCAAACGTATCTCTCCTCCTTTCCTTAAAGGGTCGGGTAATGGGAAAAATATTACCGGTTACCATATTCGTTTAGGCATTGATACAACTTGGGTTACCGGAAAATCAGAAACAGCACATGTGCTGATTCGCTATGCCGAGGCGCTGCTCAGCTATGCCGAAGCAGCCGAAGAATTGGGCAAATGTACGGATGCCGTATTAGATAAGACCTTGAGGTTATTAAGAGAACGTGCCGGAGTTACTTATGTAAAACCATCGACTATCGATCCTCATTTTCCTGATTTTGGTTATCCGTTGACGCCTAATATGCAAGAGATTCGTCGAGAAAGACGTTCGGAGTTTGCTTTACAGGACTATCGTCTGGATGATTTGATGCGTTGGAGGGCTCATCCTATATTTAAAAATAAGAGAGGAAAAGGAGCTTACTTCGGAAAAGAGAGCGTACTCTATCGTTCTTTTGACCCCTTGGCTAAGGATAACGAGACTACAATAGACAAAGTTCTGGTAGATGAAAATAATTGGATGGATCCGTTGAAAGAGTTTTTACCCAATGGCTATCAGTTCGATCCCGGTAGAGACTATTTGTTGCCGATTCCACCCGAAGAGCTAATGCTGAATAAAACGTTGAAACAGAATCCGGGCAAATGGTGATTCCAACCCAATTTAAAAAACTAACAATCAAGATAGAAATACTAGCATATGAAAAATATATTATATAAAATACTCTTACCCATTTACCTGTTTACACTCACCGTGGTGGGATGTAAAGATGATAATGGAATAGACTCTTTGCCTGAGTCGGTACCTCTGACTATGACTGTGAATAGCAAGAGTTTTGTAATGGGCGAACGTCTGAAAATTAATTTTGCGGTAGATGGCGAAGGACTTTCGGCAAACGAAGATTTTGATATCTACCTAAGTGCTAAATCGGGTGATAAAGATCAGTCGGGACTCTTTGAAAACTTCCCGAAGATGGTTACTTTTAGTAAAGGAGAAAAGAGCCTGCAAGTAGATATACCGGTGAACTCGAATATTACTTCGGGTGCCATTGTAGACGTTAGTGCCTTTGTACGTGGCTATAAGGTGACAGGTGCTACACAAACGATAACCGTTTCAGACTATTATCGCGTAGCTTTATCCTTGAAGGGAAGCTCAGACAAAGTGGTGAAAGAGGGAGAATCTTTCATCTTGGTCGCTACCGTTCCGGTTGCTGTGGCCGAAGAGGTGATTGTAACGATTACGCCAAAAGAGGGAGAGGAGAAGTGGTATCAGAATCTTCCTACTTCTATCACCATCCCTGCCGGATCGAAGTCGGCAGAAAGTACTTCGGCTAGTATCCTTCCGGATGGGAAGTATACTGGAAATGTTGATTTGACTCTACTCTTACAAACGATATCGACCCGCTATCCTTTGATGGATGAAAGCATTACGTTGAAGATGAACGATATGGATACTCCGTTAGGAACTTCACTTCAAGATGAGCGATGGGTGTATGATAATCCTAATATCCCGTTCATGTCGACTGCTAACAAAACGGCTATTCAGAATTGGTACACGAAAGAATTGAAAGGGATAAAAGAAGGCGATCCGCATCCGAATTCACAATTGGCTGCTAATAATTGGAAGTTCTATAACGCTTTGGAGTTTCATAAAATTCCGGTATGCGCTGTCGAGAATGTTGCTAACAATACTTTTATTGCACAAGGTCTTGCTGCACAAAATACAGTAGGTACACAAGGCGTAGCCGGTGTGGATCTTAATAAATATTCAACTGTTACCGATGATGGTTTCTTGAAATCTTGGACCATGAAGATTCCGACGAATGCTTCGGGAGGAGGTTCTGGACCTAGACAGTATGGAAATGCAGCATTTTACTCTTGCAAAGGTATTTATAAACCCGGTTTTGCCAGAATACTTCCGGGCGTGCGAGTGGAAACACGGGCTCGTTTGCGTGGACGTAAGAAAGGTTTCAATATGGCTATCTGGCTTATGGGAACAGCGAATAGGAGCTGGCCTTTGGTGGGAGAAGTCGATATACTTGAAAACCCTGCCGGAACCGATACGGATAATGATGCGCATCAAACGTTGCATATGGGTAGCGTTGATCGTAACCCATCTAGTATGAATATGATTACGAAGATGGATGACTGGAATATTTATTGGTTTGAATGGGTAGACGATAAGACAGTAAAAATGGGTATTAATGGAGAAACAACATTGACGGTTACCGAAGCTACCAGTGGACTTCCGGCTGGTGAGTGGCCATTTAATAGAACGATGAACCCGGATGGTCTCTATTATATCCTTACGCAAGCACCTGCTAATAATTGGGCTTTGGGCAGTGTTATTCCTGAAAATTGGGATGAAGGCTTTGCTTCATTGAACAATTACATTGCTGACCGTGATAAGGATGCTATTCCACGTCTCGAAATAGACTGGGTACGCTTCTATATTAATAAATCGAAAAGCGATTATCTTCAAGGTGTAAGCGGTGTAAGTAACCATACATTCTATTGATGGAGATTAATTGATTTGTTTTCAATGATGAATTAGTGCAATTATCATTCTGAGCAATGAAAGAAGGTTCGAATGTTCATTTGACTTCTTTCTTTGTTCAGAATGCTTTTTTGATACGAGAGTGCTGTCTGATCTGATCTATTAATTCTAATAACTTTAAGAATTAATATTCCTAAATATAACTATAATGAACAACTTACAATCTGGTTTACTCTACTCAATCACCAGTGCTGCTGCGGTAGCATCTTTGGTTTCCTGTGCCGGCAAGCGTCCTAATCAGGATGAACAGAAACGACTGAACATCGTCTATATCATGACCGATGACCATACGGCCCAAATGATGAGCTGCTATGATACACGCTATATTGAAACACCTAATCTGGATCGCATAGCCAAAGATGGAGTGCGCTTTACCAACAGTTTTGTCGCTAATTCGTTGAGTGGTCCCAGCCGTGCCTGCATGATTACCGGCAAGCACAGTTGTGCCAATAAGTTCTACGATAATACGACTTGCGTGTTTGACAGTGCGCAGCAAACATTTCCGAAGCTGTTGCAAAAAGCCGGTTATCAGACTGCGGTGATTGGCAAGTGGCATCTCGAAAGCTTGCCGTCAGGCTTTAATTATTGGGAAATAGTGCCCGGACAGGGCGATTATTACAATCCTCGTTTTATCACACAAAACAATGATACGATTCAAAAAGAAGGATACATTACCAACCTGATTACCGATGATGCCATCGACTGGATGGAACATAAACGCGTCAAAGATCAGCCCTTTTGTTTGCTGATTCATCACAAAGCTATTCATCGCAACTGGATGGCCGATACCTGCAATCTGGCTCTATATGAGGATAAGACATTTCCGATGCCCGACAACTTCTTCGACGACTATGCAGGCAGACCCGCTGCAGCAGCGCAGGAAATGAGTATTGTGAAAGATATGGACATGATTTATGACTTGAAAATGTTGCACCCGGATAAAGAGAGTCGCCTAAAATCCCTTTATGAAGAATACCTCGGGCGGTTGAATCCTGCACAACGTGCTGCATGGGATAAGTTCTATACACCTATCATTGAAGACTTTTACCGGAAAAAACCCAGGGGGAAAGAACTTGCAAACTGGAAGTTTCAACGCTATATGCGCGATTATATGAAAACCGTGAAGTCTCTCGATGACAATGTGGGGCGTGTGCTTGATTATCTTAAGGAGAAAGGGTTGCTCGAAAATACATTGGTGGTATATACCTCCGATCAAGGGTTTTATATGGGTGAGCACGGTTGGTTCGACAAACGTTTTATGTACGAAGAATCAATGCGTACCCCTCTTATTATGCGCTTACCCGCCGGTATGAATCGCCGGGGAGACATCGGCGAATTAGTACAAAACATTGATTATGCACCTACCTTTCTCGAACTGGCTGGAGTAGAGGTTCCTAAAGATATGCAAGGTGCATCACTGTTGCCCTTACTGAAAAATGAAAGACCGCAGCAATGGCGAAAAGCGTTGTACTACCACTTCTATGAATTCCCGGCCGAGCATTGCGTAAAACGCCATTATGGCGTGCGTACCGAACGCTATAAGTTGATTCATTTCTATAATGATATCAATTGGTGGGAGTTGTACGACTTGCAGTCCGATCCGCACGAAATGCATAACTTATACGGGCAGGAGGCGTATGAGCAGATAGCCAATGAGTTGAAAGAGGAGCTTTTGAAGCTACAGGAGCAGTACAATGATTCGGTACGTTTCAGCCCCGACAGAGATAAAGAATGACATTACGACTAACGATATATACCATGAGAAAATATACCTTATTATTACTTTTGTTACTGGTGCTACCACTTCGGGCACAAGAAACATCCGACCGTCACATCACACAAACACGCTCCATACTTCCATGTCCGATGCAATTGACATCGGGCAGTGGAAGCTATCTGTTTACCTCTCGAACCACCTTTGCGGTAGAGAATGCCGAACAAGCCAATCTGGTACGCTCTTTCAGCTCTTTATTCACCCGATCTGCCGGATTTACGCCGAAACTTGTTATCAATAAAAAGGGTGATATACGCTTTATCACCGATGCTTCCTTGAAAAGTGAGGCCTATCAATTACAGGTAACTCCTAAAAGTATTACCGTGAAAGCAGCCGATGTGAAAGGCTTTTTCTACGCGTTGCAATCGATGCGTTTGTTGTTGCCCGCTGCTATTGAGAAGAATACAGTGACAAAGGATATCGAATGGAATATACCATCGGTACAGGTAACCGACGAACCGCGTTTCGGATACCGTGGACTGATGCTCGATGTGGCTCGCTTCTTTCTGCCCAAAGAGAATGTATTGCGTATCATCGATTGCATGGCTATGTTGAAAATCAATACGCTTCACTTTCACTTGGTTGATGATAATGGTTGGCGATTGGAAATAAAGAAATATCCCCGGCTTACCGAGGTTGGTGCATGGCGTGTTGACCGTACTGATGTACCCTTTCACTCTCGACGCAACCCTCAGGCAGGCGAACCTACGCCTATCGGCGGATTCTATACCCAAGAGGATATCAAAGAAATAGTAGCCTATGCTACTCAGCGGCAGGTAGAGGTGATTCCTGAAATTGAAATGCCGGCTCATACGAACTCTTCACTGGCTGCGTATCCTCAACTGGCTTGTCCGGTAGTTGATCACTTTATTGGCGTGTTGCCCGGTTTGGGAGGTAAGAATGCCAATGCTATTTACTGTGCGGGAAACGATAGCGTATTTACCTTTTTACAAGATGTGATTGATGAGGTGGTAACCCTATTTCCTTCTCGTTACATTCATCTGGGAGGTGATGAGGCTCAAAAAACAACTTGGGAGAAATGTCCGCTTTGTCAGGCACGCATCCAAAAAGAAAAACTGCCTAACGAAGAGGAGCTGCAAGGCTACTTTATGAAACGGGTGGCAAAATATGTTGCCGACAAAGGCAAAGGGGTGATGGGTTGGGATGAGTTGACCAATAGTTCCATGCCCGAAGATGCGATTATTTTTGGTTGGCAGGGCATGGGAACGGCTGCATTGAAGGGGGCAAAACTGGGACATCGCTTTGTTATGACCCCCGCCCGTATCATGTACCTGATTCGCTATCAAGGGCCGCAGTGGTTCGAACCGCTGACCTATTTTGGCAATAACACGCTTAAGGATGTATACGATTACGAACCGATTCAGAAAGATTGGAAGCCTGAATATGCTTCTTTGCTGATGGGCGTTCAGGCATCGCTCTGGACAGAATTCTGTAATAAGCCGGAAGATGTGGATTATCTTTTATTCCCCCGTCTGGCGGCCTTGGCCGAAGGAGCATGGACACTGCCTGAGAAGAAAAACTGGACACGCTTTATTCAAAGCGTAGATAATTACAATGCTCATCTCGCAGAGAAAGGAATAGTGTATGCACGCTCTATGTACAATATTCAGCATACGGTTACTCCTCAATCCGGCGGGTTGAACGTAGATCTGGAGTGCATTCGCCCGGATGTAGAGATTCGGTATACGTTGGATGGAAGCGAACCTACCGCAGCCTCCGCTCTTTATAAACAAGCTCTTATCATTCGCTCGGCGCTTACAATGAAGAGTGCTACGTTTATCGCAGGAAAGCAGATGGGACAGACCCTTGTGTTGCCCATCGGTTGGAATAAAGCCACAGCGAAAACGATTCTTGGAGGAAGGGCTAACGAAAAGGTATTAACAAACGGCGTACGGGGAAGTTTGAAACAAACTGACTTTGAATGGTGTAATTGGGAAAAAAGTGATAGCATATCTTTCACGATTGACTTGGAAAAATCGGAAAAGCTGCATACCTTTGCCATCGGTTGCATTACCAACTATGGAATGGCAATACATAAACCTTCTGCCATCCGCGTTGAGCTATCGAATGACAACACAGACTTCAATACGGTCGGAGAATTGAAATTTACCTTCGAAGAAATTTTCCGCGAAGGTACATTTATCGATAATTGTACGATTGATTTAGGTGGCAAGGAAGCGCGTTATGTGCGGGTAACAGGCAAAGGAGCCGGAAAGTGTCCCGAGAATCACGTACGTCCCGGACAAGAATCGAGAGTCTTTTTCGATGAGATAATGATTGACTAAAATACCCTAAAGAAGATGAACATGAGAAACTTATTGAGACAAAACTTACTAATGTTGATAGCCGGCCTGCTTGCCTTTCCCGCCATGGCGCAACAACTTCCCGAATGGCAGAGTCAATATGCGATCGGGTTGAATAAACTTGCACCACATACCTACGTTTGGCCTTATGGCACCGCTGCGGATGTAAAGGCGGGCAACTACGAACAATCTCCCTATTATCTGAGTCTGAATGGTTCATGGAAGTTCCACTGGGTGAAGAATCCCGATAATCGTCCCAAAGATTTTTATAAGCCAACCTTTTATACCGATGGGTGGGCAGACATCAATGTACCCGGCAATTGGGAACGTCAAGGGTATGGCACTGCCATTTACGTCAATGAAACCTATGAGTTTGATGATAAGATGTTCAACTTTAAAAAGAATCCTCCGTTGGTTCCACATAAAGAGAACGAGGTTGGCTCGTACCGTCGTACCTTTACCGTGCCTGCTTCGTGGAAAGACCGTAGAGTGGTTTTGTGCTGTGAGGGGGTGATTTCGTTCTATTATGTTTGGGTGAACGGCACATTTATCGGCTATAACCAAGGTTCGAAAACGGCTGCCGAATGGGATATTACGGATAAACTTCAGGAGGGTGACAATACGATTGCACTCGAAGTGTACCGATGGAGTGCGGGTGCTTATCTCGAGTGCCAGGATATGTGGCGATTGAGTGGTATCGAGCGCGATGTCTATTTATATAGTACCCCGAAACAGTATATAGCCGACTATAAAGTAACCTCTGCACTCGATAAGAAAGAGTATAAAGAGGGCATCTTCGGGTTGGATGTAACGGTGGCAGGTCCTGCAACCGGGATCAGTACTGTAGCTTACACCTTGCAGGATACTGCCGGTAAGACTGTATGGCAAGAGGCTGTTCAAGTAAAATCCAGAGGGCTGAGCAACCTGATTACGTTTGATGAAAAGAGAATTCCGAACGTGAATGCGTGGAGTGCCGAACACCCGAATTTGTATACCTTACTTTTGGAGTTGAAAGATGCTACGGGCAAAGTTACCGAAATAACCGGTACTGAGATCGGTTTCCGCACTTCGGAGATTAAAGAGGGGCGCTTCTGTATCAATGGAGTTCCTACGTTGGTCAAAGGAACCAACCGCCACGAGCATTCTCAACTGGGGCGCACGGTAAGCAAAGAATTGATGGAACAAGATATCCGATTGATGAAGCAATACAACATCAATACGGTTCGTAACTCTCATTATCCTACGCACCCTTACTGGTATCAACTGTGCAACCGTTACGGTCTTTATGTGATCGATGAAGCCAATATCGAATCGCACGGTATGGGTTATGGTGCTGCTTCGTTGGCTAAGGATAGCACGTGGTTGCCCGCACACATGGATCGCACTCAACGAATGTATGAGCGTTCGAAGAATCACCCTGCTATTGTTATCTGGTCGTTGGGCAACGAAGCCGGAAACGGAGTTAACTTTGAAAGGACGTACGATTGGCTCAAGTCGGTAGAGAAGAGCCGTCCCGTACAGTATGAGCGTGCCCAAGAGAACTATAATACCGATATCTACTGCCGTATGTACCGCAGCGTAGACGAGATAAAAGCGTATGTAGACAAGAAAGATATTTACCGTCCGTTTATTCTATGTGAGTACGTGCATGCCATGGGCAATAGTGTTGGCGGATTGAAAGAGTACTGGGATGTATTCGAGAACGAGCCGATGGCGCAGGGAGGTTGTGTTTGGGATTGGGTTGATCAATCGTTCCGTGAGATCGATGCCAACGGAAAATGGTATTGGACATACGGTGGCGATTACGGGCCTAAGGATATTCCCAGCTTCGGAAACTTCTGTGGCAACGGATTGGTCGGTGCCGACCGTGTGCCGCATCCTCACCTGCTCGAAGTGAAGAAGGTGTACCAAAACATCAAGTCGACCTTGGTCAATCCTAAAAACCTGACCATTCGGGTGAAGAATTGGTTCGACTTCTCCGAATTGAATGAATACATCCTGCATTGGAACGTGACGACAGATGATGGAACGGTGTGTGCTCAGGGAACAAAAGAGATATCTTGTGCTCCGCATGCTACGGCAGATGTTACACTTGGAGCGATTAAATGCACATCGGGCAACCGGGAAGCTTTCTTGAACCTAAGCTGGACGCGCAAAGAGGCAACTCCGTTTGTTACTACGAACTGGGAGGTAGCCTACGATCAGTTTGTATTGCCTCTCTCAAAGAAACCTGTTTCGTATCATCGCGATAGAATAGCTACAGCGACTACTTTTACGGTGGATAAAGCTACCGGCGCTTTGAACTCTTTGCGCTTGAATGGAAAAGAATTATTAGCTTCGCCCATCGTGTTGAGCCTGTTTCGTCCGGCAACCGACAACGATAATCGGGATAGAAACGGAGCTCGTTTATGGAGACAAGCCGGTTTGGATCGCTTAACGCAAAAGGTCGTTGCCCTGAAAGAAGGAAAAACATCGGCTACTGCTCAAGTTGAGATACTCAATGCTAAGGAGCAGAAGGTAGGCGAAGCCACCTTTACTTACACCCTGAATAAAGACGGTGCTTTAAAAGTGCAAACGGCTTTCAACCCCGATACGGCAGTGGTGAAGTCATTGGCTCGATTGGGACTGGCATTCGAGATGAACGATACGTATGCCAATGTCACTTACTTAGGACGTGGAGAGCACGAGACGTATGCAGACCGTAAACAATCGGGCAAGATAGCCCTTTATAAAACGACCCCTGAGCGTATGTTCCATTATTATGTAACGCCACAGTCTACCGGCAATCATACGGATGTGCGTTGGATGAAGATGACCGATGAGGCAGGTGTGGGATGTCAATTTGAATCAAACAAACCTTTTCAGTTTAGTGCCATTCCTTTCTCGGATGTATTATTAGAAAAGGCCAAACATATCAATGAACTGGAAACCGAAGGTAAGTTTACCATTCATCTGGATGCGGAGCAGGCAGGGGTAGGCACAGCCACTTGTGGCCCCGGAGTTTTGCCCCACTACTTGGTTTCTGTACGCGAACAACAGTTTGAATTTACTCTTTATCCGCTAAATTAAAATATGAAAAGAAAACTACTACTATCTTTATTCCTGTCTGCTCTTTTGTGTAGCGGACAGGCTCAGAATGAGAACTACGAAAAACGTGTTGCTTTTCCGCAAGGAGCTACTCTTGAGCAAAAGGTCGAAATGGCTGCCAGGCTGGTTCCAACCCCGCAACAGTTGGCTTGGCAACGTCTTGAACTAACTGCCTTTTTGCACTTTGGTATCAATACTTTTACTGGGCGCGAGTGGGGCGACGGAAAGGAAGACCCGGCTTTATTCAACCCTACGGAACTGGATGCCGAACAATGGGTGCGCGAGCTGAAAGAGGCCGGTTTTAAGATGGTGCTGCTCACGGCAAAACACCATGATGGTTTTTGCCTTTGGCCTACCAAGACAACGACTCATTCGGTTGCTTCTTCGCCTTGGAAAGAAGGTAAAGGCGATGTAGTAGGCGATTTGCGTCGCGCTTGCGATAAATATGATATGCGATTTGGTGTTTACCTATCGCCTTGGGATCGTAATGCCGCTTGCTATGGTGATTCGCCCAAATACAACGAGTTCTTTATCGAACAATTGACCGAACTGCTGACCAACTATGGCGAGGTAGACGAAGTCTGGTTTGATGGTGCCAATGGCGAAGGCCCTAATGGCAAAAAGCAGGTATATGATTGGGATACCACACTCGCAACGATCCACCGCCTGCAACCTCATGCAGTGACGGCCATTATGGGTGATGATGTGCGTTGGGTAGGAAACGAGCGCGGGCTGGGGCGCGAAACCGAATGGAGTGCCACTGTCTTAATGCCCGAGGCTTATGCTGGTGCCAAAGCGGAGAATGAACGGCAAGGAATCCAGGCTACCTCCAAAGACTTGGGTAGTCGTGCTATGATCGAAAAAGCCACCGAAATGTTTTGGTATCCTTCGGAGGTCGATGTGTCGATTCGTCCGGGTTGGTTCTATCATCAAGAAGAGGATAGTAAAGTAAAGAGCTTGAAACAACTTACCGATATCTATTTTCAGTCGGTTGGCTATAATTCGGTTTTGTTGCTCAATATCCCCCCCGATCGCCGCGGGCTTATCAATGAAGCCGATGTAAATCGTTTGAAGGAGTTTGCCGCTTACCGCAAACGTGCGTTTGCCAATGATCAAGTCAAGAAAGGAACACGTCTATGGAAAGCGGTTTCGGGAGATACGCGCACTTATTCGTTGCGGAGCAAATCTGAAATTAACGTAGTGCTGCTTCAGGAGGATATTACGAAAGGGCAACGAGTAGAATCATTTGAAGTAGAAGCGTTGACAAGTGATGGCTGGAAAACAATTGCCAAAGAAACCACCATTGGCTACAAACGCATGCTTCGGTTCGATCCTGTGAAAGCCTCGAAGTTGCGTGTGAAGATCAACGATTGTCGTTTAACGGCAAATATCAGTCGGGTAGCGGCCTACTATGCTCCTCCGTTGATCGATCAAGTAGAGAGCGATGCATGGCGTAACGATGCCGAACGTAAGAACTGGAAGCAGCTGTCTACCGCACCTTTCACCATTGATCTGGGCAAAGAGGCTTCGCTGAAAGGGTTTGTATATGCGCCCGCTCATGCAGAGGCTAAACCCACGATGGCTTTCCGTTACAAAATTTATGGCAGTATGGATGGTACTAAGTGGACCGAAATTCCTACTCATGGTGAGTTTAGTAACATCATGCACAACCCGTTGCCGCAAATTGTATCGTTTGATAAACCGCTGAAGGCGCGTTACATTAAACTCGATGCTACCACACCAACTGATGAGCCTGCCGGTGTTGAACTGGATGAGTTCGGACTGTTTATTCAGAAATAGTAAATTGTATTGATAAACAGTTTGTTAGTAAACAAAAGATAACGACGGCTTGTTGTAAGTTAAGATGTATAACCTTTAAAATAATACGATCATGAAGTTTTTTATTGATACAGCGAATTTAGAACAGATACGAGAAGCACATGACCTTGGCGTTTTGGATGGAGTGACAACCAACCCGTCGTTAATGGCTAAAGAGGGAATCAAAGGCATTAAAAATCAGCAGAAACATTATGTGGAAATATGCAATATAGTGCAGGCAGACGTGAGTGCAGAGGTGATTGCCACAGACTATGAGGGAATGATTCGTGAAGGAATGGAACTAGCTGCACTCAATCCGCATATCGTAGTGAAGGTGCCTTGTATTGCCGATGGCATCAAGGCCATTCATTATTTTTCGGAAAAAGGTATCCGAACCAATTGTACACTTGTTTTCTCGGTTGGGCAGGCATTGCTGGCAGCAAAAGCGGGGGCTACTTACGTGTCTCCTTTTGTTGGCAGACTGGATGATATTTGTGAAGACGGTGTAGCACTTGTGGCTGCCATTGTACGGATGTATCGTTTTTATGATTATAAAACACAGGTACTTGCCGCATCTATTCGCCATACCAAACATATCATAGAGTGTGTCGATGCGGGTGCAGATGTGGCAACCTGTCCGCTGAGTGCCATTAAAGGGTTGTTAAATCATCCGCTTACGGACTCCGGACTCCAGAAATTTCTTGAAGATTATAAGAAAGTAAACGGGTAAGTCTGAAGAAACCGTAAACCAAACTCCTTTTCTTCTGTTATTTTTATAGATCACATTATTCTTTGCAATGATATTATAAAAATAAACGATATGGATTTAGGAGGTTGGATGAACCACATTCTTGTGGGTTGGGGAGTAGACCCTAAAGTGGCTAATATGTTTGATGAGGCAATTATTGCCGTATTAATGGTAGTTGTAGCTATCGGACTCGATTACATCTGTCAGGCTATACTGGTAGGGGGTATGAGGCGATATACCAAACGTTTTCCACACACCTGGAATACATTGTTGATGAAGCGCAAGGTGTTTCATCACTTAATACATACGATTCCGGGTGTTCTTATTTTCTTTCTGTTGCCGTTGGCCTTTATCCGCGGAAAGGAATTACTTTTTCTTTCTCAGAAAGCCTGTGTACTATACATTGTTTATTCGCTTTTATTGGCTGCCAACGGCGTTTTGTTGATGATTCTCGATGTGTACAGTAGCGAGGCAACGGCCAGAAACCGTCCCTTGAAAGGCTTTATTCAAGTGCTTCAGGTATTATTGTTTTTCGTGGGAGGCATTGTGATCATTGCTGTTGTGATGAATCGCTCTCCGGCCAGTTTACTTACCGGCTTGGGGGCATCGGCGGCTATTTTGATGTTGGTTTTTAAAGATACGATTCTGGGATTTGTGGCGGGGATACAACTTTCGGCCAATGATATGGTTCGTATAGGCGATTGGATTACGCTTCCGTCCAACGATGCCAATGGGGTGGTAGAGGAGATAACGCTCAATACCGTCAAAGTGAAGAACTTCGATAATACGATTTCCACCATACCTCCTTATACATTGGTCAGTACTTGTTTTCAGAATTGGCGTTTCATGCAAGATTCCGGTGGTAGGCGAGTAAAGAAGAACATTATACTCGACCTCAATACCATTAAATTTTGTACGCCCGATATGCTCGATACTTTTCGAAAGGAAATTCCTTTGTTGGCAGATTACCAGCCCGACAAGGATACAGTTCCTACCAACTCTCAGGTGTTCAGGGTGTATATCGAACGTTATTTATGTAGTCCCTTAAATCCGCAGTCATATTATTTTCAGAGAATCCAAACACTTGAGGATGAATAACATCCTCAAGGTTTGGTTATGTCACAAGATTCACCTAAATTAGTGCTACCAAACAAACCATAAAGGTACTTGTGCATATGACAACAAAAATAGCCATAAAATCAGATAATATCACTCCTTTTGGGGGTATATTTTACGCAATGGATGAATTTTCTCGTTTAGGACTGAATTCCGTGATCGATAAATCTTTAGGATTACGTTCTTCCTACGCCGGTTACCAATATAGCGAAATTATTTCGAGCCTATTTTGGATCTACTATTGCGGCGGTGACCACATCGAAGATATCGGCAAACACCTTGGCAAACATCTTGAATTACGCCCGGATACTGAAATCCCCAGTCCGGATACTTTATTGAGAGGCATAAAAGAACTCGCAGAATTGGATATCCACTATACTTCCCAAAAAGGAGCAAGCTATGCTTTCAATAAGGCGGAACAGCTTAATAGTTTGATGCTCGATATGCTCCTTCAAACAGAACAACTCAAGCCAAACACGCTTTATAACTTGGACTTCGACCACCAGTTTATTCCCACAGAAAAGTATGACACTCAGTATTCTTACAAGAAAAAACGTGGTTATTTCCCCGGCACGGCAACTATTGGTGGTAACATTGTTGGTGTGGAAAATCGGGCCGCAAACGCAAATGTCCGTTTTCGTCAAGCGGATACGCTCCAACGGACTTTTCGTCGTTTGGCCGATAGGGGAATATTCATAGACCGTTGCCGGATGGACTGTGGTTCTTATTCGGAAGAGATTATCCGTATGACACATGGCTACTGCAACAAGTTCTACATACGAGCCGGCAAATGTCAGTCTCTGTATGAAGAAATGACGAAAATCACAGATTGGAAAAAAGAAGAAATCAACTTCGAGAATTATGAAGTGACCTCCATACCTTTTACTTCCTTTTTGCAAGAAGAAAACTACCGACTTGTTATTCAAAGGCAAAAGCGTAAGGACAACCAATTGGACCTATTTGATGGTGAATACACCTATCGGTGCATCTTAACCAATGACCATGAAAGTTCTGAAAAAGACATTGTACTCTTCTACAATGCTCGTGGAGCCTGTGAAAGAACATTCGACATGATGAATAACGATTTCGGGTGGAGTCATCTTCCCTGTTCATTCCTCAAAGAGAATACAGTATTCCTGCTACTTACAGCCATGGCTAAAAACTTTTATGCTTACCTTATTGAGAAGGTTGCAGCCGTGTTTGAAGATATTGAACCGGTAAGCCGAGTCAAACGATTTATCTTTCGATTCATTACAGTTCCTGCGAAATGGGTAAAGACAGGCAGACAATGGGTACTCAATATTTATTCCGACAAACCATACAAGTTGCTTTGGAGTCCGTAAAAACAACTTTTCGTGGGATTACTTATGCCTTCAGCTAACTGGGGAAAGGGGAAGCTATGCCCTATAACCTGAAATCAAGGAGAAAAGCAGGGGGAAAAGCTACGAGTAGGAACTATTAGGTGAATTAAATCGCTATTTGAATCAGTTATAAATTAGCTGCGGAATTGAGGTAGTCTTCCTGTGGTTAATCAAGAGCTTGATTTAATTATTAGTCAACTGCAAGCAACCGAATATGGTGTACCTATTGAGGTCTATTTCTTCTCCCGAAATAAAATATGGAAAGAGTACGAACGGATTCAATCCGATATCTTTGATCATCTCTTGGCTATGGTGCCGAAGTTTGACCTCAAACTATATCAATATTCCGATTGAACCCATCCTATTCCCGAATATAAAAGTCGGTATAGATGGGCAAATGGTCGCTATATCCTCCTATATACTTCATGCCGTAATAGGTTCGAAAAGGTTGCTTGCCTCCTTTATTCTCGTCGTCTATCAATAGGAAAGGAGCTCGAAACACATCGGCTTTATCTTCACTGGTATAGAAGTGGGTGGAGGTGTTGAGCAGGTTGCCCGATACGATGAGATGATCCAATAATCCCCATTGCCCTTGATATTTGTACGAGCCGAAGTTCCGTTGGCGGGCTTTACGTGCCAGTAAGTGATATAGACTGTCGGAAGATATGTGTGCCGAAGGAGTTGCCGCGCCCAGCACCCGGGTGATGGATTTATTGCCGGGGTAATCATTGAAATCGCCCATGAGAAGCAGTTTTGGATTCGTTCGTACGTTTATTAAGCTATCGGATATGGTGCGTAGCTTTTGGGCAACAAAGAGTCGATAAGGCTCAGACTCTCTCACACCGCCCGTCCGCGAGGGTAGGTGGCAAAGAAGAATGTCAATCGTATCATTGTTCAACAACAGGCCGCAAACGTGTAGGATATCTCTGGTGGGGCGGCTCTTCCGATTGAAAGCTGCTATGCGAATGGATTGATGGGAGAGAGGTTTGAAGCGATGGCGTTGATAAAGCAACGCCACATCGATGCCTCGTTCATCAGGCGAATGGGTGATGATGTATCGATAGTCTTGTCCGGCCAGTGCGGAGTAGCGGGTGAGATCACGCAGTACCGTATCGTTCTCTACTTCGCAGAGCCCCACCAATACGGGAGGTGTCCATTCGCCTACTGCGGTGATTACCCGGGACAGATTGTCCAACTTCTTCTTGTATCGCCCATAACTCCAACGACGGATACCATCGGGCAGAAACTCTCTGTCATTTTTTAACGAGTCGTGGTGCGTATCGAACAGGTTCTCCACATTCCACCACATCACCCGAAAGCGAGGTTGCTCCTGGCTTGGCAAACTTATTGCGAAGAAGCAACAGCAGAGCAGGAAAAGAATTCGGATCGTGTTTCGTGCATTCATGTCTCGAAGGTAGCATATTCATAAAGAAAAGACACAGATTAATCAACCGCATGAGTCTTATAATCTGTGTCTATATAAACGAAAACTGGTTTTGTTTATTGCTTCTTTTCAGGGATATTTGCCAATACATCAAGCAAATGAATCCAGAACTTCTCTACCGTAGGAATAAGCAAACGTTCGTCGGGCGAGTGTACACCGATCATTGTGGGGCCAAATGAGATCATATCCAATGAAGGGTATTTATCCAAGAACAGTCCGCACTCCAGTCCGGCATGGATAGCCTTGATCTGTGCATCTACTCCGAACAGACGCTTATAAGAGGCAGCAGCCACTTCGAGGATTGCCGAGTGGGGATTCGGTTTCCATCCCGGATAACCGTCGCCCGAGCTAATACGTGCTTTGGCCAGGGTAAATACAGCGCGCACCGTATTGGCCATATCATCGCGAGCCGAAAGGATGGAACTGCGCTGGCTGGTTTCGATACGAATTGTGTTTTCGGGCTTCATCTTAACCGATGCCAGATTGGTAGAGGTTTCAACCAGTCCGGGGATGTCCTGACTCATGGCAAATACTCCGTGCGGACAGGCATATAAGGCTGTTATCAACCGGAGCGTTGTATCCTGATCAATGGCTTTTGTGCGGGGAGCTTCCGATTCGAGAACAACTTTCAAGTCGGGTTCCACTACGCTTAGTTCATTCTCTATTTCGGCAATGAATACGTTCAAGGCTGTGCGTACGTCGTGCTTTGCCTTTTCGGGCACGGCAAAGACGGCAAATGCCTCGCGCGGAATAGCATTGCGCAGGTTGCCACCGTTTATTTCGCACAGGTAAAAATCGTTTTGGTAACAAACCTGCATTTGATGAAGGAAACGGTTCAGAATCTTATTCGCATTGCCTCGTCCCAAGTGGATGTCGCCACCCGAGTGTCCACCTTTCAATCCTTTTACTGCTACCTTGAAAGAGAAATGATCGATAGGCACCTCTACCTCTTTATATGTAAATTCGGCCACCGAGTCGATACCGCCTGCACAACCGATATAGAGTTCGCCTTCATCCTCCGAGTCTAGGTTCAGCAAGATGTCTGCATTCATAAAACCCTCTTTCAAAGCAAATGCTCCGGTAAGTCCGGTCTCTTCATCGACTGTAAAAAGACACTCCAACGGGCCGTGCTCAATGCTATTATCTGCCAATACGGCTAATTCGGTAGCTACTCCGATACCATTGTCGGCTCCCAGCGTAGTACCTTTTGCTTTCAGCCATTCTCCGTCTATCTCCGTTTCGATAGGATCGACCAGAAAGTCGTGTTTTACGTCTGCATTCTTCTCGCACACCATATCCACATGCGATTGCAGCACTACGGTTTGTAAGTTTTCTTTTCCTTTTGTAGCGGGCTTTTTGATCAGTACATTACCGGCTTCATCGACTTTGGTTTCGAGATTATGCTTTGCACCAAACTCTTTGAGGTAAGAGATAATTTTGTCTTCCTTCTTTGAAGGGCGCGGCACTTGGCAGATTTCTGCGAAATACCGAAAGATGCCGGTAGGTTTCAATAGTTGTTTTTCCATTCTGTTTTCTTTTTGTTATTAATGAAAGGGCAAATATAAGTCGATATATTGCTAAATATGCTTAAATTAGTTGCGTATTTTGACTGTAATTCTCTTTTTCTCCTTTAAAAAAGAGGCTTAATCCATACAAAAGTCTATATTTGCACTCACAAAATTAATGTAAATGCTCTATACAATACTGATAACTCTGTTAATAGTTGCTATTTGCCTTGCATTATTAGGCATCCGGATGCTTTTAGTAAAAGGAGGGAAGTTTCCCAATGGGCACGTTAGTGGCAATAAAACATTGCGCGACAAAGGCATTGGTTGTGTACAATCTCAAGATCGGGAAGCACAACGCAAATCCGGATTCTCGATTGATGAGCTGGAGAAAAAGACCTTAAACGATAATATGAATTAATTAATTAAAAACTATATTTTACAAGTTATGAAGAGAATAAACTACCTCATCAACGGTTTTGCAGCTTTGGCACTTATCGTTTTATTTTCACAATGCGCCGGTAAAGCCGATAACACAGCGGTTGCTGCCGAAGGCGGAGTGAAAGGGGCTACATCATCTGAACTAAAGATTGCTTATGTAGAAGTAGATACGTTGCTTTCTAAATATAATTTTTGCATTGACCTGAATGAGGCCATGGTGAAGAAAGAAGAAAATATCCGTATGACTTTGAACCAGAAAGCAAACGAACTGGGCAAGCAGAAGCAGGAATTCCAGAAGAAATACGAAGCCAACGCTTTCATTTCACAAGATAGAGCACAGCAAGAGTACAACCGTCTGGCTAAAATGGAGCAAGATCTTCAGGCATTGCAACAGAAGTTATCTTCAGAGTTGGCTGCCGAAAACCAAAAGAACAGCTTACAGCTACGCGATTCAATCAACAAATTCCTGAAAGAATATAACGTAACCAAAGGATATAGCTTGATTATCAGCAATACAGGTTTTGATAACTTATTGTATGCTGAGCCTTCACTCAATATTACGAAAGAAATTGTAGATGGTTTGAATGCCAGATACACTTCGGCTTCGGCGAAGAAGTAAGATAAGGAAACTAACAAATAGGGCTTCGTAGTCGATACAGACATACGAAGCCCTATTTGTTTGGTACTTAACCGACCGTTTCGTTATTGCTCCTTGGCCTCCTCGCTGGGGATACGGAAAGCGGTATATAGTTCCAATACCGAGGCGATGGCCAAACATACGATCCATTCGTTGCCCCGTGTGGTAAACATGAATACGGCCGATAGCAAGAGTATGATTCCCCCAAACTTCTGTTGAATGCGCAAGCGTTTGAGAATCTTGTTGGTAGTAGCAAGCGGCAGATTGATCTGAGCCAGTGCTACACATGCAGCTCCTAAGAGATAGAGGTAGGGCGAATAGTCCCATCCGCTAATATAGGTAGCAGCACCTGTAAGCACCATTACAGCACCTACCATGAAAAATACGGGTATGAGTGATTTCATTTTTTGTCTTTAAATACGTAAATATCTTCGTTCGGTTTTTTCATTAGATACTTCTCCCGCGCTATCTGTTCGATAGCATCCGGATTGCTGGTTAGTTCGTTGAGGCGTTCGGTGTTCTCCTCGTAGTCGGTGCGATACTTATCAATTTCGTTTTGCAACGCACTGATCTCTCGCGCATAACCAATGCGACGAATCATGCTGTTTTCGTCAAGGAAGCCGATAATAACAGCAAATGCCAGAATCGTAATCCAGTATTTATGCCGACCAATAAAATCCCAGATTGTGCCTAATTTGACCATGATTTTTTGTTTATTTCTGCATGCAAAGATAAAACATATAACTTAAAACTTACTATTTCCTGATCAAAACTTATCAGCCATCGCTGGTCACTTACCACTTTTTTGCGTACATTTGCAGAAACTCAAAAAATAGATAGAACCCGGAATATGGAGAACTATATTGTATCGGCTCGTAAATACCGCCCTTCGACATTCGAATCTGTTGTGGGACAACGGGCACTGACGACGACACTGAAAAACGCCATTGCCACCCAGAAACTGGCTCATGCCTATCTTTTCTGTGGTCCGCGTGGAGTAGGAAAAACTACTTGTGCCCGTATTTTTGCCAAAACGATTAACTGTATGACACCCACTGATGATGGCGAGGCTTGTAATGCCTGCGAGTCGTGTGTGGCATTCAACGAACAGCGTTCGTACAACATTCATGAGCTGGATGCTGCTTCCAATAACTCGGTCGATGATATCCGCCAATTGGTAGAGCAGGTACGTATTCCTCCACAAATTGGTAAGTATAAGGTGTACATCATCGATGAGGTTCATATGCTTTCGGCCTCGGCCTTCAATGCTTTCCTTAAAACGCTTGAAGAGCCGCCCCGGCATGCTATTTTTATTCTCGCTACAACCGAGAAACATAAGATTCTTCCTACCATCCTGTCGCGCTGTCAGATATACGACTTTAATCGCATCAGCGTAGAAGATACCGTGCAGCATCTAGCGTATGTGGCTTCGAAAGAGAATATCTCGGCCGAATCCGAAGCCTTGAACGTGATTGCTCTCAAGGCCGACGGTGGTATGCGCGACGCACTTTCTATCTTCGACCAGGTAGTTAGCTTTACCGGTGGCCGCATTACCTACCAGAGTGTGATTGAGAACCTGAATGTGCTCGATTATGAATATTATTTCCGTCTGACCGATTGCTTTTTGAACAATCAAGTGAGTGATGCTTTGTTGCTGCTCAACGATGTGCTCAACAAAGGCTTTGACGGAAGCCACTTTATCACCGGACTTGCCTCTCATCTCAGAGACTTGTTGGTGAGTAAAGATCCTGCTACGCTCGCACTGCTCGAGGTAGGTGCAAGTATTCGTCAACGCTATCAGGAACAAGCGCAGAAATGCCCGCTTCCTTTCTTGTATCGCTCGATGAAGCTGTGCAATGATTGTGATATGAATTACCGTACCAGCAAGAATAAGCGATTGTTGGTAGAACTAACCTTGATTCAGGTTGCCCAGCTTACCACCGAGGGGGATGACGTGAGCCATGGGCGTAGCCCTAAACAAGCTATAAAACCCATCTTTACGCAAACTGCCAATGCTCAGCAAGTGCAGAGTGCTGCTGCTACGTCTCAAGCTTCGGTTACGACTCAACAGCCCCCTGTGGCTACCTCTGCTCGGGCGGCGGTTGCTACTCACAGTAAGCCCGCTCCTTCGCCCGTTGCTAAACCTGCTCAGGCATTGAAGACTCAGTTGGTCGAGGAGAAGAAAGTACCACTGATGCATAAAGGCAGCATCGGACTCTCTATAAAACATCCGCAGAAAAATACGCAGCAGCACCAACAGGTTCCTGCCGATCAGCAGATGCCGCAAGCTGCCAAACAACAGCCGGAAGAGGACTTTATGTTTAATGAGAAAGACCTGAATTTCTATTGGCAGGACTATGCCGGCCGATTGCCTCTGGAGCACAAAGCGATTGCGATGCGTATGCAGAACATCCGCCCTAAATTGCTCGATGAAACCACCTTCGAAGTAGTGGTCGACAATGAGATTATTGCGAAAGATTTTGTTGCCTTCGTTCCCGAAATGCAGAACTACCTTCGTAGTTGTTTGCAGAACAGTAAAGTTCGCATGACGGTTCGTGTAAGCGAGGCTACCGAGAATGTACGTGCCTTTAGTCGCGTTGAGAAGTTTCAGATGATGGCGCAAAAGAACAGTGCCTTATTGCAGTTGAAAGAAGCCTTCGGTTTAGAGTTGTATTAATATCAATCAACTCTAAACCGAAGGCTTCTTTTGTATTCTTTCGATGCTTTGAATCGCTTCTCGGCTCCGTTATCAGGTATTATATAAAAGAAAAGTCTCCATAAATCAAAGATTTATGGAGACTTGACCGGGTGGAAGACCGGACTCGAACCGGCGACATTCAGAACCACAAACTGACGCTCTAACCAACTGAACTACATCCACCATGTTGTGCATTTCTCTAATGCGATGCAAAGATAGGTATTATCTTTTATTCTGCAAATTATTGGACGATTTTTTTTCAAAAAAAGTGCTTTCCTCTATTCCCCGATTATGCTTGCTGAAGAGGGTTCTGGTGTCTTTTATAAAGATCTTCAAACGGTTAAGTGCCGTTTCGGGCAGTGAGTCGGGGACTGCGTGGATTGGGTATAAAATGAAGTTTTTATTTCGACTGAGTGCCGGCCGTGCCGTCCATACCAATTGATATTCGCAGCGGCTCACCCGAGTGGTGCTATCTTTTGTCAATTCGAGCGTCAATAAAGCTCCTCCATCTGTTTTGCGTGCCGACATATTCGAGAAGCAATTGCCCAAGGAGTAAACAACCACGTGTTGCCGTCCGGTTACACTATCGGTTCGAAGCTCCATGGGCTGTACCACGTGTGGATGCGCACCGATAACGTGCGTTACACCCTCTTGCAATAGCCAATAGGCCAATGCTTGCTGTTCGCGGCTGGGGAGCGACTGATACTCTATGCCCCAATGCATGCAGGCAATGATTGCATCGGGCTGCAAGGCTTGCGCCGCTTTGATGTCTTCGGCTATGACCGCCTTGTCGATATAGTTAACTACGTTGGGCGCAGTAAGCGGAATTCCGTTCGTGCCGTAGGTGTAGTTTAGCAAGGCGATGCGGAAGCCATTCTTTTCGAGCAATAGCGGGTAGCGTTTTGCCCGTTGTTCTTTATCCGAATAAGTTCCTACGTGGGGTATTTGCAACGAATCGAGTTGACGGATGGTTCGCTCCAATCCCTTGCGTCTGCGGTCGAGACAATGATTGTTGGCCGTCAGAAGTACGTCGAACCCGGCAGCCTGAATGGCGGTGAGGTAAGCATCGGGTGCACTAAAGGCAGGGTATCCTGTATAGGGTTTGCCCCCAAGGGTTACTTCGAGGTTGCCGATGGCGATGTCTGCCCGTTCGATCTCTTCTTTTATCGGTTCGAAACAGGGCGAGTAATCGTACGTGCCATCAGCCTGTTGTGCAGCGGCAATCTGTGCTTGATGCTGCATGAGGTCGCCTGCAAAGAGCAGAGTGATACGCTGTGTCGCGGTCGAATCTGTGGTACAGATAACAGAATCTCTCCTTTCCTGCGACACAGAGGTGCAGGAGAAGGAGAGAAACAAAAGGGTGAAAGCGGTAAGCTGTTTCATTGATAAATCGCCTTCTTGCCGGCCAGCAATGTATTCTTCATCAGTGAGACGATCGTCATGGGTCCCACACCGCCCGGAACGGGGGTGATGTACGAGCACTTAGGGGCTACTTCCTCAAACTTCACATCGCCGGTTAGCTTAAAGCCGGACTTTTTGCTGGCGTCGGGCACGCGTGTAGTACCTACATCGATCACCACTGCGCCTTCCTTTACCATATCGGCAGTTACGAAGTTGGGCTGTCCCAAAGCAGCAATCAGGATATCGGCTTCTTGGCACTCTTTCAGTAAGTCGCGCGAACGGCTGTGACATACGGTCACTGTTGCATCGCCCGGATAGGCTTTTTGCATCATCAGCGAGGCCATGGGCTTGCCAACGATGTTGCTACGTCCCAGTACCACACATTTCTTTCCCGAAGTTTCTATCTTATAGCGTTTAAGCAGTTCGAGAATACCGTTGGGTGTTGCCGATACGTAGCAAGGAAGCCCGATGGACATGCGCCCTACGTTGATGGGATGGAATCCGTCTACATCTTTGCGGTAGTCGATGGTTTCGATCACTTTCTGCTCGGAGATATGCTTGGGCAGGGGAAGTTGCACGATGAATCCGTCTACATCGGCATCTTCATTGAGTTCACGCACCTTAGCCAGTAGTTCGTCTTCGGTCACATCGGCTTCGTAGCGCACGAGCGAGGACTTGAAACCACAGGCTTCGCAGGCCTTTACTTTGGCAGCTACGTATGTTTCGCTACCGCCATCGTGACCCACAAGAATAGCTGCCAGGTGAGGGCGCTTGCCACCTTTGGCAACGATCTCTGCCACCTCGGCGGCAATCTCTTGCTTTACTTGTTCGGAAATGGCTTTTCCGTCAATTAGTGTCATCATTCAGAATAGTATAAATTGGTGATAGGACAAAAGTAAAATAAATAAATGAGAGATAAAAGAAAGAACCGAAGAAAAGCGTAAGACCGCATAAATGAGTCAAGGGAAAATAGGGGGAGAGAAAAGGCTGAAGGAGGCTTTGAAAAACCTCTCGGTATTTTTAGAAAAGCCGGTCGTCTTTTTGAAAAAGGCCGCCAGCTTTTGGGAGAAGGCAACCAGCTTTTTTTGAACACATAAAGACGTATTTTAGCGATCTGATGGAGTCAGCTTATACGTTACATAATATCTTTTATTGTTTTTTTAAACAAAAACAACTAGGGGCTGTTTTATAAATCTGTGGCATTTTCGTGAATATTTTTAAGTTTTCTCATATAATGTTCTAGCCTTTTACCTATCTTTGTTGCAGTTCATTGCCCTGAAGCGTCGGATGTGAACGGATGAGATTAAATTTAAAAAGACAAAGGCGTTAAAATATTATTCTGTACTTGAAATCTGGACAATTTCACTATTCAGGAATAATGCACAAACGCCCGTGTTCTACTATATATGCAAATATATGGTATGGGCGTGGGAGAGTTGTACATTATCTGAATAGTGGGCAGTCCAGAGCCTCAAGTGCAATAATGACAGCAGTTCCCACGCTTTTTTATATATTGTATGCCTTCTTGGGGGCTCGGAAGGCAGAGTGTGCATATGGAGATAGTAACTAATGATAATGTAAAGGTGCATTTCGATAGTCGGGCAAAAACCTTGTCTCTTACAAGATTATTGGCAGGCACGATGATTTATATATATGATGATAGTGGAACGTTGCAAATGAAACAATTGTTCACTCCACCCTCATTGATTCTTACGCTCGAAAAACGCGGGGGATATGTAGTGGTGATGAATCATTCTAACTGCCGGGTGATAACGAAGCGGTTTGTTTTTTAAAACAAACGGACTTCTACCGGCTGGGGATATCACTCCCCTCTCGATAGAAGTCCGTCATGTAGATTAGTTGCGGAATACCAGTCCTTGGTTATCAGCGTCTACAATGATTGCCTTTTCACGATCTACCTCTTGGGCAAGAAGCTTCTTAGACAGATCATTGAGCAGGTATCGCTGAATAGCTCTCTTCACGGGACGCGCACCAAACTCAGGATCGTAACCGGCTTGAGAGATAAACTCTACGGCTGCATCGGTTAACTTTAATTCGACACCATTCCCGGCCAGCATTTTCTCTACACCCTTTATCTGTAGCAATACAATCTGTCGGATGTCCTTTTCGGTGAGCGGCAAGAACATGATGGTTTCGTCGATACGGTTCAAGAACTCGGGGCGAATGGTTTTCTTCAACATATTCAGCACCTCTTTCTTCGTCTCCTCAATCACCTCTTCTTTATTGTCTCCGCCCATCTTCTCCATCTGGCTTTGTATATAGGCACTGCCCATATTGGAGGTCATGATGATGATGGTATTCTTGAAGTTTACCACGCGTCCCTTATTATCGGTCAGGCGGCCATCGTCGAGTACCTGCAACAAGATGTTGAATACATCGGGGTGTGCTTTTTCGATTTCGTCGAACAATACCACCGAGTAAGGTTTGCGTCGGATGGCTTCCGTCAGCTGTCCGCCTTCATCGTAGCCTACATATCCCGGAGGTGCTCCTACCAACCGCGAAACACTATGCTTCTCCTGATATTCGCTCATGTCGATACGGGTCATCATGGTTTCATCGTCAAACAAGAACTCGGCCAATGCTTTGGCAAGCTCCGTTTTGCCCACACCCGTGGTGCCCAGGAAGATGAACGAACCGATGGGGCGTTTGGGGTCTTGCAAGCCCGCACGACTACGACGCACTGCATCCGATACCGCTTCGATGGCCTCGTCCTGTCCGATGACCCGCTCGTGCAGCTCATCTTCGAGATGAAGCAATTTGTCTTTCTCGCTTTGCATCATCTTGCTTACCGGTATGCCTGTCCAGCGCGATACCACGTCGGCAATGTCTTCGGCATCCACCTCTTCTTTAATCATGGCAGCGTCTCCCTGCATATCGCGCAGTTGAGTCTGTATCTCCTCGATCTCTTTATTAAGTTGTTGCAGCTTGCCGTAGCGAATCTCGGCCACCTTGCCGTAGTCGCCTTCACGTTCGGCCTTGTCGGCTTCGAACTTCAGGCTCTCTATCTCGACCTTGTTCTGCTGAATCTTGTCCATCAGTGTCTTTTCGCTTTGCCACTTGGCCTTGTAGGAGCTTTCCTGCTCTTTGAGCTCGGCCAGTTCCTTGCCCAGTTGCTTCAACTTCACTTCATCTTTCTCTCGTTTGATGGCCTCGCGCTCAATCTCCAACTGTTTGATTTTGCGCGATATCTCGTCGAGCCCTTCGGGTACGGAGTCGACCTCCATGCGCAACTTAGCCGCAGCTTCGTCCATCAGGTCGATTGCTTTGTCGGGCAAGAAGCGGTCGGTGATGTAGCGATTGCTCAGCTCAACGGCTGCAATGATCGCATCATCTTTGATACGTACATGGTGGTGGTTCTCGTACCGCTCCTTCAATCCGCGAAGAATGGAGATGGTACTCAGCGTATCGGGTTCGTTGACCTGTACAATCTGGAACCGACGCTCCAAGGCTTTGTCCTTTTCGAAATACTTCTGGTACTCATCGAGCGTAGTAGCACCGATGGCACGCAGTTCGCCACGAGCCAATGCCGGCTTCAATATATTGGCGGCATCCATGGCACCTTCGCCCTTGCCTGCACCGACAAGCGTATGAATCTCGTCGATGAAGAGAATGATGTTGCCTTCGGATTTCATCACCTCGTTTACAACCGATTTGAGTCGTTCCTCAAACTCACCTTTATACTTGGCACCGGCTACCAATGCACCCATATCGAGCGAGTATACTTGCTTGTCTTTGAGGTTGTCGGGCACATCGCCTCGCAAGATACGATGAGCCAATCCCTCTACGATAGCCGTCTTACCCGTTCCGGGTTCGCCGATTAATATGGGGTTGTTCTTGGTACGTCGGCTCAATATCTGAAGTACCCGTCTTATTTCTTCATCGCGCCCAATCACCGGATCGAGCTTTCCGCTTCGGGCAGCCTCGTTCAGGTTGATGGCATACTTCTCGAGCGATTGATACGTATCTTCGCTTGATTGCGAAGTTACCTTTTCGCCTTTGCGCAGTTCGTTGATGGCTCCGCGCAGCTCTTTTTCGGTCATTCCCGCATCTTTTAAGATGGTCGATACCGTACTCTTAACGCTCAATAAAGCCAAAAGCAGGTGTTCGATCGATACAAATTCATCGCCCATCTCTTTCGATAATTGCGTGGCTTTGCGAAACACCTCATTGCTTTCGCGGCTTAAATAAGGTTCGCCACCCGATACCTTGGGCAATGATTCGATCTGCCGGTCGATAACCGTTTCTATCTGCTGACCGTTCACACCCAGTTTCTGAAAGATGAAGTTGGTTACGTTTTCGCCTACCTTCATCACTCCGTACATAACGTGTGCAGGCTCAATGGCTTGTTGACCTCGATTTTTCACCAGCTCAATAGCTTCTTGAACAGCTTCTTGCGATTTAATGGTAAAATTGTTAAAGTTCATATGATTTGTTCTCCTTTCATTTCTATGTTTTAAATAACATTGTAGGAGGGGCAAAAGATTTACCACGCAACAAAAAGTGACAAATTTTCAGTAATATTAAAAGAAATAGTGACAAAATGTCTATATTTTGCCATTTTTTCGCTCTTTCTTACTTTGCGACTCTTTATTCATTCTCCCTTTTCCTGTTTAAGCGCGATGTAAAGAAAAGCGGATTTCCTGCAATCACTTCATCTTTCTTGTATAGCTGTTTTTGTTTTGTAATATACTGATAATCAATTGATAAAAGAGTACGTTCTTTTGCCTGCAAAGAGTACGTATTTAACTCACCGTTAATTAGTATATCAATGGCTCATTAAGTACGTACTCTTATATATAAGAAAGTATAAGTGCTATGAAGCAGGTAATTCTTTTTTCTTAATCATTCACACCTAGAAATTTGAACGGTTGAGAAACCTTGAAGTGATTTACTGTATTTCCACTGTATGTTTCACCGTTGGCTATAGATAATTTAAGTACTGGAGCACCTTCTGACAAATTCACGTCCCGAAGGTTTACCCAGAATATATCCGGCGTCAAACTCGATTCAAAGAAATATGTCAGATTCTTACTATCTGATACAGTTCTCCATTGTGTCGTAGAAATTTCAGGGCTATCGGGAGTAGAAACTCCATAAGGCACAGAGACATTACGAATAACACTGAATACGCTCGCCACAGCTAATTTCTCGTCTCCTATTTTAGGAAGTGCATTGACATAGAAACTGGCTCTTGCAAAACGATCTGCAGCACGATTCGTTCCCGGAAGGAAAGTCAATCCACCAATAGATTTCCAATAGTCGTTCAAGGCCAACTGTTTATCATAAGTTGGAGAATTGGTCATGACCTTATAGTCCTTACTGTGGTAGATGTTCAGCTTTCCATCTATATATTCTAAAATAGCACTGTCTCCAGTAGCATCAGAAATAGATAGATGTAATGTTGCGAGCCTCGTACCATCAGGCATCTTATCAGAAACTAGCTGAAAAGAATTTTTATTGAGAGAAGAGATCGCTTCATTAACCGAAGCAAAGTTGTCTAGCATATATTGCACCCATGCGGCTATGGTTAGTCCCGGTTTGCTTTTATCCCATACTGGATATACAGACTCGTTCAACCATAGTAAGTTCGCTACTAAACCCTTCTCATTCATCCCATCGGTGCTGGCTATTTCAAATGCAGATGTTACTACACTACCGTATTTAGATGTCCATTTTAATGAATTGGCTCCAGTCTCTCCACTTCTTTCGATTCCTCTGGGAAAAATCCATATATTACTATGCATTTCGGTTTTCCAATCCATTGTACGACCGGTTACAACCATTCCATTATCTCCAGTATAAACGATACGTGTACATGCGTTCGCTTCCGGTATTAGTACCAAGTAGATAAAGCCTACGATAAACAAATAAATTCTTTTCATGTCTTTAACTGTTTAATTGAATTTGATAATTTTATCTGTTCTCTAGAGTATACAATGAAAACAGATAAAACAATTTAATAGTATCGAAAAATTATTATTTTAAGGATATTGGGGTTAATTAAGAGAAACATTTCTTTTCTTTTAATAACAGATGTTGTATCTCTTTTGTTTTCATAGATATAATCTGTTTGATGCATGGCAGTAGTTCGTTAACACAGCACCTTAGTGCTGCACTCAAATTGTTTTAATTTATACTGTTTTTAGAAATAATATCTTTACAGATACTCATATATTGGCTAAGGATGCTTGATGTTGACTGTATAAGTTCAAGGGCTTGAATAGTTGAAATATGTTAGTAATCAGTGAGCTAATCATTGGTTTGTGATTGATTTTCAATATACATTACTGTTTGTCAGGATTTTATAATAGTTTTACTGAAGTGTTGTTAATTGAAAGATAATAATTACCTTTGTCTGAGACTTAAGAATATAAACCTGAAACAAAAGAATTATATGAGCGAAAAGATACTCCTTTCAGAGAATGTGCTATTGGTTGACGCTGCCTTTTTGAACTTTGTGACCAGCGATTTAAAGCGCTACTTTGAGCCCTTGCTAAAACGCCAGTTACCCGATATTGACTTCTCCGAGTTATCTACTTATCTGGCACTTGATGCAAATATTGCCGAAGGGAAAAATGAGATTCAAACGTTGCTGGTTTATGATGACGAGTCGGCTGCGCTTGCAAACTGCCGCCCATCAGACCTCAAAGAAGAACTTAATGGAGTAGCGTTTACCAATCAGTTCGGAGAATTTTCATTTGCCAGTGTGCCTTGTGCCGACATGGTATCGCGAGAAGATTTATACCTCGACCTGCTGCATATCGTACTCGATTCGGCCGATGTGAAGAAACTCATACTCATCTCCTTTAATGAAGAATACGGAGCGAAGGTGACCGAAGCACTGAAAGATGTGCAAGGAAAAGAGATTGTTCAATTCCGTATGAACGAACCCGAAGAAGTGGTAAATTACCAATGGGAAATGCTCGCTTACCCGGTGATGCAGGCATTCGGCATCAAGGGCGAAGAGCTATAAACATTATTAATCATATAGGTATTATGTCCGATTTTCGTTTAAAAGCATTTCTGAGTGTAGCCAAGAATCACAGTTTCACGAAAGCTTCGCGAGAGCTTTTTGTCAGCCAGCCGGCGATAACAAAGCATATACAGGAGCTGGAAAACTGTTATCAGACCCGGCTGTTTGACAGGCAAGGCAACACGATAGAGTTGACTGCGGCCGGTCGGCTCTTGATGGAACACAGCGAACGCATACTCGATGCTTACAAACGATTGGAGTATGAGATGCACCTGTTGCACAACGAATACATAGGCGAATTGAGACTTGGAGCAAGTACTACCATCGCACAATACGTGCTTCCTCCGTTGCTGGCCAATTTTATCACGAAGTTTCCGCAGGTCACTATCTCTTTGCTCAACGGAAACTCGCGCGAGATAGAGCTTGCCTTGCAGGAGCATCGGATTGATTTGGGATTGGTCGAGGGCGTATTTCGCTTGCCTCACCTTAAATATACTACCTTTTTGGACGATGAGTTGGTGGCTGTCGTGCACACCGGCCGCAAATTAGCCCTTGGCGATGAAATAGAACCGCACGAACTATTGAATATTCCGTTGGTATTGCGCGAAAGAGGGTCGGGTACACTCGATGTATTCGAACGCGCCTTGTCGCAGCACAACATCAAGCTATCATCGCTTCCTGTTTTGATGTATCTGGGTAGTACCGAAAGCATTAAATTATTTCTCGAACACACCGATTGCATGGGGATTGTTTCTGTTCGCTCCATCACCAAAGAGTTGGTGTCGGGTGCTTTTCGGGTGATCGAAATTAAAGATATGCCGATGATGCGCGATCTTTGCTTTGCCCAACAACAAGGACAAGACAGTGGACTCTCGCAGGTATTTATGCAGTTTGCTATGCATTATCATACTAAATAATTGTTTTTATATCATTAAATCGGAAGAGTCGGTGTGTATACCGGCTCTTCCGATTTAATGATGTGTGCTCTGTTCTGTATAACTCTTATTCATGAGCTTTTGAAGCTTTTTTATTTTAGTTATTGTTCCTTTTTATTTATATGAGTATTGAATAGTAAATTGATTTGTAAAATCGGCTCATTTTATTTTTATTCTTTATTACTTGTGCGCTTTTATTAAAAAAACTACATTTGCTCTTCAATAAATTTATTATGAATTACATCAACGAGCAAGAACGTAGAAAGATTTTCGAGCAATTTTTCATTTTAACTTTCCCGAAAGTAAAGGCTTTTGCCTATAAAATACTAAAATCGGAAGATGATGCTGAAGACATAGCGCAAGATGTGTTTGTGAAGATATGGGCAGATGCAGAGACGTGGAAGAATTGTGAATCGAACAGCGGATACATTTATATAATGGTTCGCAATCAGGTGTTTAATTTCTTGAAACATAAATCGATTGCCAATACTTACGAGGAACAACTGGTCGGTAAATATGCCTCTTCCTTTCAGGCGGATATTCATGATGAACTGTATGCCAAAGAAATCGAATTGTTAATGAAACTAACGGTAAGTCGGATGCCCGAACAACGGCGAAAGGTTTTCATAATGAGCCGACAGCAACACATGAGCAATAATGAGATAGCCGAAAAGCTGAATATTTCGATCCGTACCGTAGAGCGTCATCTATACCTGGCATTGGCCGAACTGAAGAAAATCATTTTATTTTTAATTTTTTTCTATTTGCGTTGAGTAGTTGCGTTTGCTCGATTGTCTCTATAGTATAAGCCGATTAAATAATGAAAAACTACATTCAACAAATTATTCGTATATTCACTGTTTCCGAACCTGAGCAATCGGTTACGGATGAGGTGCATCAATGGCTAATCCATCCCGAACACTCCGAAGAAAAGGAGAAGGCACTGTATTCTGTATGGGAGGCAACGGAGGGAGTACCCGATGCAGATACTTGGAATTCGTTATCGAACGTATATCGTAAAGCAGGTATCCCTCAAATCAAGCATACCCGCAAACAACCGACCCTTTGGCGCTATGCGGCAGCTGTAGCCTTACTAGTCGTTTCCGTGTCGGTTACCTTTTTCTATACCAAAGACACCTATTCGGATATAGCTATGGTCGAGAAGTTCACGTCTTATGGCGAGCTTAACAGTGTAGTGTTGCCCGATGGAAGTACCGTTCAGACAAACTCGGGTACTCTTTTATTTTATCCCGAATCTTTTAAAGGTGATACGCGTACCGTTTATCTCATGGGCGAGGCCAATTTTAAGGTAAAGAAGAACCCCGATCAACCCTTTATTGTAAAATCGGCAACAGTGTCTGTCATGGCATTGGGAACCGAGTTTAATGTGTCGGCTTATCCGAAAGACAGCAAAATAGTAGCCACCTTGCTTTCCGGAAAAATACAGGTAGACTGTAATGATTCCGATAAGAGCTATACGCTTGCACCCGGACAGCAAATAATTTACGATAAGAATACCGCTTCGAGCCATATCAATCAGGCCAACATATCCGATGTAACCGCTTGGCAAAGAGGTACCCTCGTTTTCAGAGGAAGTACTGTAGCAGAGATGCTGACCATACTGGAACGTCGATATGATATTAAATTTCAATGCGATGCCAATTATGTGAATGAAGATAAATATAATTTTGAATTCCCCGGTAAATCTAATATCAAAGAGGTGATGGATATCATGCAGGTTGTTGTGGGTGATTTTAATTATGAATTCGAAGTAGATGTCTGTTATATAAAATCGAAGAAAAAGAAATAACTCAGTTCAAAATAGCATTTGTTTAATCTTAAATAATCCACTTTTTTATGTAAAAAAGTATCCGGAAAAAGGGTGTCGCCTAATTCCGGATATGAAATCTATTCTTAGTATTAAAGCTATACGCTTATCTTCTGGAAATAAATAATATATGATTTAACACTAATAATCATTCAAAAATATGAATTTTAATCGATTTAAAGTTATCTTTTTTATCTTTTTTATCAATTCTTTTTTGTGTGTTTCTCTCTTTGCACAAAGTAATGCGAGAATAACCATCAAGAAAAAGAACACAACGTTGCAAGAAGCATTGCAGGAAATAGAAAAACAATCTACCTATCTGGTTGCTTTTAATGAATCTAAACTGGAAAAAACGCAGCGCATTGATTTAAATATCAATGCAGAACCTCTCGAAAAAGCCCTCTCTATGGTATTGTCCGGAACGGGACTAAGCTATAAAATCAAAGACAGACACATCATGATTGTACAGGAAAGCAAACCGGTTGCTCAGCAACGTCGAGTTACTGGGACTGTGAAAGACGGAAATGGTGAACCATTGATTGGCGTCAATGTCAAGGTGAAAGGCGCTGGTGCAGGAACAATTACAAATTTGAACGGTGAGTTTTTCTTGCAGGCTGCCAAAGGCGATGTGTTGGAAATCTCTTATATTGGTTATGCACCTAAACAGGTTACTTTAGGAGATGCGCTAGCCTATTCGGTTGTTTTGCAGGAAGATGCCAAAGTATTGGACGAGGTGGTAGTTACTGCTCTCGGTATAAAACGATCGGAGAAAGCGCTGAGCTATAATGTACAGAAAGTAAATAATGAATCGCTTACTGCGGTGAAAGATGTTAATTTTGTAAATGCGTTGAATGGTAAGGTTGCAGGTGTGAATATCAACGCCTCTTCAGCTGGTGCAGGTGCTGCAACGCGTGTTGTTGTACGAGGTGTGAAGTCTATTACAGGTGGCAATAATGTCCTTTATGTGATTGATGGTGTACCTATGAATAATATCAGTGGTGGGGATATAGGTACTGATCTTAGATTTGCTAAACAGCCCGGTAGTGAAGGTATTGCCGATATTAATCCCGATGATATTGAAAGTGTCTCCGTATTAACAGGTCCTTCGGCAGCTGCTCTTTATGGTTCTGCCGCAGCCAGTGGTGTTATATTGATCAATACAAAGAAAGGAAAAGAAGGACAACTCAAAGTTAGTTTTTCTTCCAGCATCGATTTTTCCACTCCATTTATTAAACCTGAGTTTCAAAACACTTATGGTAATGTAAAGGGAGAGTTTGAAAGTTGGGGAGAAAAACTTCCTACACCCTCTTCTTTTGATCCGATGGACTTCTTTGAAACAGGACATAACTTTATTAATTCTTTATCTATGACCACAGGAACAAAGCAAAATCAAACATTTGTATCTGTGGCAACAACAAATTCAAAAGGTATTATTACAAATAATAATTATGATCGCTACAATTTTACGGTTCGTAACACTGCGAGTTTCTTGAATGATAAATTGCATTTAGACTTGAATGGGAACTACATCATTCAGAAATCACAAAATATGTATCGTCCAGGTGAATATTATAATCCCATTCCTGCAGTTTACCTCTTTCCGAGGGGGGAGAGTTGGCAAGCTGTACAACTCTATAAACGGTATGATCCGATTCGTAAATTTCCGGTGCAGAATTGGGCGTATGGTGATAATGGTATGCAGATGCAAAACCCATATTTCATAGTGAACGACATGATGACTCCGAGTAAACGTAAACGCTATATGTTTATGGCCAGTTTGAAGTACGATATTCTTGACTGGCTTAATGTGTCAGGGCGTATTCGTATGGATAACGCAAATACAGAGAGTGAAACTCGTTATCACGCTTCTGGACAAGGTATTTTATATGCCAATACACACGGCAATGGTATGTTTGGACATTCCCAATCTCTTTCTCAACAAACATATATGGACTTCATCTTAGGTATAAACAAAACATTTGGTGATTTCAATCTTGTAGGAAACTTTGGTGCCAGTTTGGAAGATCTGTATACAAGTAACGTGGGATTTTTTGGTCCTATCTTGAAAGTGCCAAATACTTTCTCCTCCGATGCCCTTGACCCCCAGTTTAATCATGGTGGAGACAGCTCTTTCCGCAAACGCGGCACAGCCATCTTTGGTAGCGCAGAATTGGGTTGGAGGAATATGCTGTACCTGACGATAACAGGTCGTAACGACTGGAGTTCCTTGTTGGTGAATGCCAAAGAGCCATCGTTCTTCTATCCTTCAATCGGCTTGTCGGGTGTTATCTCTGAAATGGCAAAACTTCCTGACTGGGTTACTTACATGAAAGTAAGAGGGTCATACACAGAGGTAGGTTCTCCCATCCCGGATCGGTATCGCGGTATGACTCGTGGAACAGTGACCTTGCCTATGGAAAATGGGCTTCCCGGTACAAAAACGGTGAAACCTTTTTATGATTTTCAAGCGGAGCGTACCCGTTCTTATGAGACAGGTTTGAACTTGCGTATGTTCAATAATAAGGTTAATTTTGATTTTACTTACTATTTATCCAATACTTATAACCAAACATTCTTGAATACGCTTCCCGCTTCTGCTTCATATTCGTCATTTATCATTCAAGCAGGTAATATACAAAACCATGGTTTTGAGATAACATTGGGATATAGCGACAAATTTGGACCTGTAAGTCTGTCCTCCAATCTGATTTATTCGCGAAATGTCAATAAAGTAAAAGAATTGGTACATGATTATCCAACGGGTGATGGAGATAAAACGATCAGCTTTAAAGAAACAAGTGCTGGAGGTGGTTATATTCGCGAAGGTGATGCAATTGGCGATGTGTATATTACCAAGATCTTGAAACGGGATAATAAAGGTGATGTTTACGTAGATGCAGAGGGAAATATCTCTACTATGGATCTCCCTGATGGTAAACGCTTGAAAATCGGATCTGTCAACCCTGATTTTACGATGGGTTGGAGAAACGATATCTCGTATAAAAACTTCAACTTGGCTTTCTTGATTAATGCACGTGTAGGAGGTATCGTTACTTCTGGAACGCAAGCTTTAATGGACCAATATGGAGTTTCTAAAACTTCAGCTATTGCGCGCGATAATGGTGGGGTGATGGTCAAAGGTGGTAAAATAGTGGATGCACGCAAATACTATTCGGTAGTAGGTGGAGAGCAACTTGCGGCATATTATTATTATAAAGCTACCAATGTACGTCTTCAAGAGATAAGTTTGGGGTATAAATTTCCCAAGAAGATGTTTGGAACTCAGATGCCGGATCTTTCACTGTCTCTTATTGGTCGTAATCTATGGATGATTTATTGTAAGGCACCATTTGATCCCGAGCTCACTGCTACAACAGGAACTTATGGACAGGGAAGTGAGTACTTAGGAGCACCGAGCTTACGTAATATTGGATTTAGTTTAAAAATACAGTTCTAATATATTATCAAAATGAAAAGAAAAGTTACAAAATATATAGCATTGATGGCTGTCGGTATGCTGAGTTTTCATGCTTGCCAGACAGACTTTGAAAAAATAAATAGAGATTTTCGCCACCCGACTGAAGATGACTTAAAAAAGGATGGTCTGGATGTCGGAGGTTTCTTTACCAGCTTTCAAACTACGATTTTCCCGGTGGGAAACTCTGGAACAGATTATGTAAATGACTATCAAATACCTTATACATTAGCAGGGGCATGTTGGATCGGCTATATCTCTCCGGCTCAAAATAAGTGGATTGGAAGAGGCTTTCCATCCTATTCATTGAAAGGGTGGAGTGATTATACTTTTTCAGTAATGTATAAAAAAACTTTTGCTAGTTGGTTGAACTTAAAAGAGCAAACAATAGGTGATGATGCAGTAAATGCATTGCTGGATATCATAAAGGTTACAAGTCTTCACAAAGCAACAGATACTTTTGGCCCTATTCCCTATCTGAAGATTTCCAAAGGGAATATGCTTCAAGCAACTTATGATTCTCAAAAGGATGTGTATTCTGAAATGTTGAAAGAATTAGATAATGCCGTGCAGGTTCTTGATCAGGTAAGACACAATGTCCTTCCTAAATACGACTTGATGTATGGGGGTGATTATGTAAAATGGGGAAAATTAGCTAATTCTATGATGTTGCGTTTAGCCATGCGCGTGGTATATGCCGATGAAGCATTGGCTAAAGAATATGCAGAGAAAGCAATTTCAAACCCATTCGGTGTAATGGTAGAGGCGAATGATATGGCACAACTATCACAAGGTGCCGGACTTTTCCTGAACAACCCTTTAGTCATAATTAATGGCTCTTCTTATAACGATGCTCGTATGGGTGCTGAAATTTACTCATATATGGTGGGCTATGAAGATCCGCGTACAGACGTCTATTTTACGAAAGCTAAACAAAGTTCTGTGGAAGGATTCTATCCTGTTTTCAAAAGCCTTGAAAAGGTTTCAGAATATTTGGATAGAACAAAATACTCGTTGTTGAACGTACAAAATGCAACTCCTATTTATATAATGAAGGCTTCAGAAGTTGCATTCTTGCGCGCTGAGGGTGCTTTACGCAATTGGAATATGGGTGGTGCTACCGCAGAAGAACTTTACAACAAGGCTATCGCACTTTCGTTCAAAGAGAATGGCATAGATGATAGTAAAGCTAAAAGTTATGTAGCCAACTCATCTAATAAACCAGTGAAATTTGTGGATAACACAAATCCCGCAAATAACCTTGCTCCTGTTAGTACGATTACTGTCAAATGGGAAGGTAAAGAGTTTGAGAAATCGTTGGAACAAATTATAACTCAAAAGTATATTGCACTTTATCCTGATGGACAAGAGGCTTGGAGCGAATATCGTCGTACAGGATATCCTCATATTTTTCCTGCCAAATTTGTCCGTACAGACTCTGATGTAGACGGAACTGTAGGTCCTACTCGTATTGTTTATTCTAATAAAGAATACACTGACAATCTTGAAAACATTAACAAGGCTGTTCAGATGTTAGGCGGACCCGACAAAGGTAACACGCGGGTATGGTGGGATAAGAAATCCAATAAATAATTTTTAATAGATAATAGTGATGAAACTAAAAAAGACACTCCATATACTATTGCTTATTGCAATCTCCTGCTTCCAAACGGCTTGTTCGGATTGGACAGAGTTAGAAAATGAAAATATTGACAAGCTTCTGGAGCATGCAGATGCTGAGATGAAAGCAGCCAATGAAAAATATTACGAAAATTTACGTATATATAAAAAATCAGAGCACTCATTGACATTTGGGTGGTTTGCTGCATGGGCAGCCAATGGACCCGGCTCAACATTCTTGTCGCAATTGCCAGATAGCACCGACTTGGTGGCTATTTGGGGCGAAAAACTTTGGGCAAATCCTACAAAAGAGATGTTGGCCGACTTGAAATATGCCCAAGAAGTAAAGGGGTTAAAGGTGGTAACGGCTTGTCTGCTGTTTGATATAGGTAAAGGTCTTACTCCACCTGTGCCAGCCGATTTTGCTGAGAAGAATCCGGATATTCCAAAAGAAAAACACTGGGAGACATGGAATAAAGGTTTTTGGGGATGGAAAGATGGTGACGAAGAGGCTATCCTGAAATCTGTCGAGACTTATGCAAATGCACTTTGCGATACTATTTTTAAATTTGGTTATGATGGTTTTGACCTTGATGCTGAGCCGAGTTATTCACAGCCGTTTCAAACAGCTAAAGAGATGTGGAGACCGCCTCAACGCATGTATACGTTTTTCGAGACGATGGCAAAACGCATCGGACCTAAAGCCGAGACAGAAGAAGGACGTAAGAAGCTGTTGATAGTGGATGGAGAGCCGGATTGGTTTCCACCTAAATATGGACCCTATATGAATTATTTCATTCTACAAACTTATGGAGCCAGTTCTAATGCTAGATTAGACAGTAGATTGAATTCTTTAATTAGTCATTTTTCATCGGTTCATACTCCCGAAGAAGTTGCAAATAAATTGATTGTGACGGAAGAATTTGAGAAATATTCGTCTACTGGTGGTGTTAATTTTTCTACCCCAGATGGGAGAACTGTTCCTTCTTACATAGGTATGGCGGAATGGAAGCCGCTTGGGGGACAATACCGCAAAGGAGGTATCGGTTCTTATCACATGCAAAAGGACTTTGCAGCACAGCCCACTTATAAGTATTTGAGAAAAGGTATTCAGATAATGAATCCGGCTAATAAATAATCTAAATATTTTAGAAATGAAAAAGAGATTAAATTATATTCTTACAGGAGTTCTTTCGTTCATCGTCTTTGGCTGTGCCAACGTGGATGTAGATGAAGTGAATGCTCAGAAAAATCTGCCTAATGCAGTATATATGGAAGAGGTTGAAAGCTCTCCAATGAAAAAAATATTGCTTGAGGAAAATGGCGCAGTGGCTAGATTCTCTGCACGTACCGCCAATCTTGCTCAGGAAGACGTTTATATAGCTTATGCAGTTGATACGACTACTTTGAATAAGTATAATGAAGAACATGGCAAGAACTTCAAGATACTCCCTTCTGAATATTTTACAGTAGAACGTGTTGAGGATGTGATACAAGCGGGATCATACAATACTGCACCGGTGAAGATTAATATCAAGAAAGAAGCGGCAACGCTCAACCCCTCATACAAATATGCCATCCCGGTACAAGTCAGTACGGCTAATAGCATGGGAGTTTTAGAACAAAGCTCTTATCAGATATTTGCGCTGGATCGTATTCTGGAGACTTCTGTAATGCGCCAACAAGGGTTCTATATGAAGTATACGTTTCCCAATGCACCGGTCGAGATCAAGGAGTGGACTTTTCATTATGGCATGAAGTTCGATCGTTTGTTTGATAACCAACAGCCTGCCATGGGGTCTTTTTACTCTCGCATAACATCGAACGGAAAGCTTCAATATAAGGCGGGTGGTTCTGACGATCCATTGGCTTTTTCGAAGCAGTCCCTTGCACGGAACACATGGTATCACATTACATTTACGTATAAAAAACAACATGTGAAAATGTATATTAATGGTATTCTTGAGACAGAATTTGATGTTGCAAATAACGACAATTGGTATAAAATCCAAGCTAGTTTTGGTAATTTTGTAGGTTATATGCGTGATATTCGTCTCTACGACTGTGCGTTGACTTCTGATCAAATAATGGAAAATCTTTATGTTGAGGATCCGACAAACAAACACCTGTTGGTTTATGCTCCACTGACTAAAGAGTCGGGATTGAAGTGCTCTGTAAGCAAGTTTAAGGAAAATAACGAACCGATACACTTTCATTCTTATGTTTCATCGTCCTCTGACGTTCCTTACGATGAGGCAAAGATTCAATGGACATCACCTGTTTATTTTCCAGAAAAAAAATAGAATTAGAATAATATGAAAAAAAATACATTATTATATATCATTCCTGCCTGTATCATCCTGTTGACATCGTGCAGTAAGGAGTTAAGTTATGAAGGTGAATATGATGTGAAGAGCTATTATAACGGTGTCGATCCACGTCAAAATTTAGTGTTTTTCTCCCAACCTTTTGCGGAGATTATAATTCCTTTTATTGGTACGACCAGTATAGGTGCTGAAGTAGAGGCAAGTATGCTTATCGCCACTACTCGCCCTGTTGAAAAAGATAATCGATTCGCTTTAGAGGTCTTGAAAAGTGACGATATAGCTTTGGCTGGTTACCAAACGCGAGAGTTTATTGGTGTAGATAAAGTGAAAATAGCAGAATCCACCTGTGTGATTCCCGCAGGTATGGGAAAAACGACAGCTAAGCTTAGCGTGAATATGGAAGGGTTGAAGATTAATAGTTTACTACCTGTTCGTCTTGTTAAAGAAGAATCTTCTGTCTTTTTTCCGAGCACAAACAGAGGGCTTCAATTGTTGACGTTCAAAGATGAACAGGTGATAACTCTGAAAAATCAGGTTTTTGAAAAAGCAGTTACTCTTACTTCTAAGGAGACTATTGTATCTGGGGGTACCAAAATTGATTTATCAGTATTGTCTTCTCTCAAATTGAAAGAAGGATATACAGTCAATCTAGTGCGTGCCGATGAGGTAGCGAAAGATTATCCCGGGAGATTAAAGGATTATCAGTTGGCTCCAGACAATATGTTTCCTAAATTTGATGCAAAATCTCTAGATGAGGTTAATGTGGTAGATTTCTCTTTTGAACTAAAAGGACTCAATCAGTTTACTGAAGCTAAAAAGATTTATATGCCCATGAAAATAGTCATTTTTGACAAAGATGGGAAGAATATAGAGCTTCTTAAGAATAAAGCAGATGTTCTCATTCAGCTGGATATTGATGTTTCTAAAATGGTACTTACCACGGAAGAGTTGACAACCGCATTGTCGAAAGAGGGATGGAGCATTACAGCTTCAAAAAGACCTAATTTAGCTCCTTATTTGATTGACGGTATAAACTCTAGGGAGTGGTATGGAAGCGGTGAGGATGTTACTGTGACTCTTGATATGAAAGGCGAGCGCCGGATTGATGGTGTAATGTTAGAAAACACGAGTCCCTATCCTAGTCCCACCGGGTATACCATATATGTGAGTAATGATGGTGTCAAATGGGAAAAAGTGTCCAACAAGATCCTTGCAAGTACGAAAAAGGTTACTATTAAATCTCTTGAAACCATAAATGCACACTATATGCGTTTCTCACTTTCTTTTGGGAGTTACGGATACCTAACTGAGATAACCGTTTACGGTAAATAAATTTCGATATAAAAAATAATCCCCTTATTTACTCTCTTCATTCTTTGAAAAAAGAAGAGTAAAATAAGGGGATTCTATATTTATCTTATATTTTATTGGCCTGATAAATGAAATGATTTTGAGAGATGATTGTTAGTGTTTCAATTTAGTTGCTCTGATTATAACGAAAAGTTATCATACATAAATAGAAACGATTGGGATATCTACTTTGGAAGCGTTATTTTTGCACTCGGAAAAGTAAATTAATAAATTAAAATTATATGGCTTCATTGACCGAATCGTTGCAAAGGAATAATAAAACTATTTATGCAGCATTGCTGATTGTTTTGTGTGTTTTCATGTTGTTAGACTATATACCAGGCTGTAGTGCAGTCTCTTCGTGGGTTACTCCTCCGGTGGCACTTTTTCTGGGGTTGGCTTTTGCGTTGTTATGTGGGCAGGCGCACCCCAAGTTCAATAAAAAACTCTCTAAATACCTATTGCAGTATTCTGTAGTTGGCTTGGGTTTTGGTATGAATATTCAGGCTGCCTTGGCTTCGGGTAAGGAAGGAATGGAGTTTACCATTATCTCGGTGGTAGGAACCATGCTGATTGGTTGGTTTGTCGGTCGTAAGTTACTGAAAGTTGATCGCGATACCTCTTATTTGATTAGTTCGGGCACGGCTATCTGCGGAGGTAGTGCTATTGCTGCCGTAGGACCTGTGTTGAAAGCGAAAGATAGTGAGATGTCTGTGGCATTAGGTACTATTTTCATTCTAAATGCCATTGCACTGTTTATCTTTCCGGTTATCGGGCATGCACTGAACATGAGCCAGCATGAATTTGGAACATGGGCGGCCATAGCCATTCACGATACCAGTTCGGTAGTAGGTGCCGGTCAGGCATATGGTGAGGAAGCGTTGCAAGTTGCTACCACGATCAAACTGACCCGTGCGCTTTGGATTATTCCATTGGCATTTGCCACTTCATTTATCTTTAAAAGCAAGGGGCAAAAGATAAGCATTCCCTGGTTTATTTTCTTCTTTGTGCTGGCGATGGTGGTCAATACCTACCTATTGGGAACTACCGAGACCGGTATTCAGATTGGTAATGCAATCAACGGGTTTGCCCGTAAAACACTAACGATTACCCTCTTCTTTATCGGGGCATCGCTATCGAGAGACGTATTGAAGGCGGTAGGTATTAAACCGCTTGTTCAAGGTATTGTACTTTGGATCATCATTAGTTGCAGTACGCTTGCGTATATTTATTGGTTCTGATTGTTAAAAGAGAGAGAATACGCAATGCGGGTATGTCGGGCTATGCTTCTGATATACCCGCATTGTTGCGTTTATCCGATGATCGATAATTTAAAATCTTTTAGTTTTTCGAGTTTCTTTAATGTTTCCGGATCGAGTTTGAACTCTTTGCCGGTAAAGATATCCTTGAATGCATCGGTGGGAAAGATCAGGATGTTATCGGAAGTTGATTGGTAGGAGGTGATCTTTTGAATATCTTTCAGCGTCAGGTCTCCTATGAGCGAAACAAATTTGAGCGTGGCAGCCCCGTCGGTAATCATGATTAATTCCCGAACTTGGTCGGTACCTTTTCGTTTTACATAGAAGGCCGAACGGGAGACGACCCCTTTCTGTTTCATCAACAGTTCGTATTTCCCTTTTTGTATGAACTCGTCAATGTCTTTGCGTAGGTCTTTCTTTGTGCCGTTATCCATAGTCGAAATAATATAGACCGCATCGAGCTGTCCGGCTACCTTGCCGATGAATACATCCTTGGTATATAGGTTGGGATTCATCTCGATCATCGTTTTCGAAATATAAACGGACGATACGTTGTGAAGATCGCTATACTTATCGAACAGATTGTTCTGTGCGTTGCCGATGAGGCAAAACAGTAGAACGAGAATGGAGAGGATTATTTTCTTTGTTTTCATCGCTGTTGAATTTGTTTTTTGATTTCTTTATTCACTTTGTTTATATCGTTTCTTGTTTCTGATACCTGATTGATTCCGCTGTTCAGATCCATCGAAACTTCGATTAAGGTAGCTTGGAGTACCTTGTAAGCCTCCTGTGGGTTGCTGAAGGTGTCTTTGGGTTCCTCGATCCTATCCTGATAGTTGTAAACCCCATAGCCAACTCCCAGCAGCAGGGCCATGCTGGCTGCTATGCTGCTTATCCAACGCCAATTGCGTTTAGCCTTATTGTGATGAAAGAAGCGTGCTTCCTCTTCTTCTTTGGCATCGATGATACGAATTAGTCGCTCTTCCAGCTGTGAGGGAACCTCTGGGGGTGTTCTCTCTCCATAAAAGCTCCGAAAGAAAGCTTGTTCCTCTTGTAGGCGTTCGGGTATATGCTCTGTCCCGAAATAAGCTTTCAAGATCTCTTCCTGATTCTCGGTGGTGCTTCCTTCGTAGAATGCAGTCAGTAATTTTTCAATTTCTTCTACCTTCATAGTTACTCACTCTATTAAATTGTTCACGAATCTTTTTTCTGGCTCTCGATAGTAATACACGAATGTTGATCGCATTCAGTCCGGTGATATGCTCTATCTCTTCGTATGTGCACTCTTTAACGTCTCTCAGCATCAAAACCTTTTGTTGTTGTTGAGGCAGACACGCAATCAGTGCCTTCACCTGGCAGGCCTCATCTCGCAATTCGTAGTTATCGGCCTGGCAGGTTTCATGAATGGCTGTTAACTCTACGGCTTGTTTGCTGAGGGTGTATTTTCCCGAACGTAGCATATCAAAACACATGTTTTTCACCAATGTTACACTGAATGCCTCCGGGTTACTGATGATGGTAAGCCCTTCGCGCTTATCCCATAACTTCAAGTAAGCTTCCTGCACAAGATCTTCGGCATCGGCTTCGTTTTCGAGTAATTGGAAAGCAACGTGATACAGTTTGCGATGAAATGGCAGAAACTCTTTTTTAAAACTTTCGGCGTCCATGAATAGTTGGTATCAGTGTTTATATGTTTATAGACGTAGTATAAACGGCAAAACGACTTGTAGAATATTCCCAAATCGTTTTGCATCGTTTTTAATCTTGTTAACACAAAACGAAATGTGTATTTTTTTTGTTTTCTTTCATCACTCGTAGCAACAAGATCAAGTTACAGCTTTATTGTGAACGCTTAATCGCTCTTACTTCAGGCGCTTGATATATAGCCTTCATCACCTCCGACAGGTGGTTGATTAGGCTCCATCTTTACTTCATTCTGTTCTTTAGAATCTCTCATCATTTTCTTTTTAATTTGTGTTAATAAAACACATATCTACTTTTATCTTTAGCCACAAGGAGATGATTGTTATATCTTGCATATCTCCATCAACACAATTGGAGACAGCCTGTCTAAATTGTCTGCAAATATCACATCGCTATATTGAGAGATTAATAAGAAACCGTCCTCATCCACTATTACATCATTAAATTCATACCAGTGCTGGTTGTTATTAATGACCTTTGATGAATCTGTGGCTGGAACTTGGATAAGCTGATTCTGTACTCTGATTATATTCGGGTACTTATATGCAGTATGTGTTTTAGCAGATAACAGAAGTTTCACCTTATAGTTTCCAGCAGGCATTTCGGTTAGGTACTTAACTGCCTGTTGTGTCGAATCTGTTCTTATACCACCATATAATTGAATCTCTTTTTTACCACTGTTTACAATCAAGTTGTTAGGATATACCCCATTTTCATCAATAAATGTAGGAGATTCCCAATATGCAGGGGTTATATTTACCTCTAATGAAATGCCATATTTAGCTCTGAATTTGTCTATAATCGTCTTATTATATTTATAATATTTACCAACTTCTTTGCCTATTTGCATACCTTCTAAGTCTAATATTTGCGGAACACCAGCTTCTGCATTTGATACTTTATTAACATAGCCAACGCTATCCACTATTCCTGCTGTTGTTACATTTCCAAATAAAACAACTCGGTGCTTCCCTGTGAAATTAACATTAACAACCTTTTCTACCACCTCATTCAAATTATTTCGTCCTTGAATTGTGATAATATGAATACCTTTAGCTAATGGTATATCAACAGAATCTGCCATTCTACTCCAGACGGTAAATTCACCTTCATCAACCTTGTATCTGAACTCATTTATATTCTCATAATAAATTGCACATTCTATGTGGTCATCATATTTGAACTGTGCATTTGGAGTTAGTTCAATTAAGGGGTCATTGACACCATCCACTCTAATAACTTTAACCGATACTTTCTCAGTATTAGAATAGCCATATACATTTCTTAATCTAACATACACATTCTGCACCACTTCAAATAAAGGTTTAATATCAATCTCAAATGTATTACTCAAACAACTAGCATCTAGAGAATCATACCATTTATGTGTTCCAGATGGTATAGAATAAGACTGTACATTAGAGAAGGTTTCCGAATCTGAAACATCAAGAAAGTTAGCTTCACCAAATTCTTTATTAGCATTTACTGTTGTTAATGAAAGCTTTGCAACAGTAACGGTCTCTGGACAAGACACAGAAGAAATAACAGGCACTTCGTTAAATACTGGAAGCTGGGAACTATATGGAGTCTGTAGCTCTCCCAATAATCGGGTGAAGTACCAAGCATTATCCAGATTATCATTGGTTGGATTTTCCAAATACTTTTGAACATACCTAGAAGCACGCTCGGTTGTATCCGTAGAATAACCAAAATTGATTAATCCCGTTTTCAGATTCTTACTAAACGAAGTAACACCTTTACCTCTTGTTACAATAGCAGTTTCGGGTAAGTTACGAATAATTGCAGAATAAGTTTTATAAGATAGATAATCTGGAATAGTTATATTAATAATAAATTTACAACCAGTAGAAGTTATCAGCTTACTTATCTTCGCTACACGTTGGTAATACATATACTCAATGGCTTCATCTGCTGAGCAAAACCAAATAGTATCACTACCATTAGCTCCTGCTATATCAAATATTTCTTCGAAGAAGCTCAAGTCTTTTCTTAAAAGAGCCGTATTTTCATCACTTATACTACCATTAGGTTCTATATTATATCCTAATCCGTGAGTTAATTCAGTAGCCAGCGTTGGTTTTCCCAGCGAAGCAAGTTGGTGCTGCGTACGCCATAAGTTAGACCTAAACGGATGATTTTCAGAATAAACATACGATGTATTTAATGTGTTTCGTATTTCTGACAGTGGAACATTTGACAAATTAGAGTCCCAACTAAAAGCGGTACGATGAGCAGGCAATCCATAGTGAGAAACAGAAGCAGGAAAGCGTTCCCCATAGGTAGTGCCTTTCTCGTTATTAGCAAGAGATTCTGGCGTATAAAATGCTGCACCTCCTCCAGACATTAATAATGTCTTAGGGTCTTTGATACAAGGTTGTGTATAATAAGGGTCTCCATCTGGATTAGCATAAGTAACAGAAGTATAACCAAATTTACTATGCAGAACATTGCGGTCACGCTGTAAAGGATACGTATAATCGTTTTCATATTTCTGCTTAATAGGGTCAGAAGTAAGAAAGTTCATATTATGTAAGATGAAGTGTCCACCATAATCTTTATGTTTTAATATATCCTCTCTTTGAACTTCAGTTGCATTACCCGACTCAAATGAAAGCCCTAATTCCGTTTCTACAACTCCAGCTGTATCAAAAACAAAAGGAATAAGCGTATTACATCCATCTGTATATCCCAATCTTCTCGGTGAACGTCTTTTGTCAGCCATTGACAATAAATTCATCTCACCATCTGTACGCTCATAGCGTTTTATATTTTTAGGAAGATATTCTCTATTACAATATCTAAATGCCATTCTCCATAAAGAAGTTAGGTTATCATCGTTTCTTAAACAGTAGGTGAACTTCTTATCATATTTATAATAAGGTATCTCCATTGACATAGCTTCTGCCTCTTCCTGTGTACATTGTACATCTACATCAAAGTTATATGTAATTAGTTCTGGCTCTTTATAGAATATAGGAGCAACAATATCTTCTTGGTATGTATTTCCCTCACTTTTGAAACTCCAATTGATATACTTGTATCCAAACTCGGCATACAGTTCAATATCTACGATACCATCGGCAGGCATGGGCGTCCAGTCTACTGATTGCAAAGTAGACTCTGCGCCATTCTCTTTGATTGTCTCACTGTACTTGTAGTGCGTCGGAGCACCTCTTTTCATCAGTTGCCACTTACTAAAGATATTGCTCACTGAGTTATCCGTATTGTCAATACCTTGGCAAGAAACCGATACGGTAAACGGCACTATTTCCATAGTAAGGCTAGCTCGTACACCGTTTTTATTGACTGCATTGATAGTTACCTCTCCGGTAGTAGCTATAGGTGTAACGACTCCGGTAGCTGCGTCAACCGTCGCCTTAGACGTGTCGGAACTGGTATAGGTCAAAGCTAAGGTAGCATTCCCCGGCGTAGCGATAGGTTCGAGTTGCGTAGTAAATCCGCTCACCAACTTGTTGTTCTCGCTACTGAAGGAGAGCCCAACAAGAGTAATCTCTACTGTAATAGCACATTCGGCAAAAGCACCGCTACGGGATTTTACCTTGATTAGACACTCACCTTTGCCAACGGAGGTTACAAGACCATTATTCACTGTTGCAACCAATCGGTTGTTGGTAGTCCAAGATAGTACTGTATTGGTCGCATCCGAAGGCTCATATGTTGCCGTGAGCTGCTTGTTCTCGCCCAACTCCAACACTAAGGCGTCCAAGTCGACAAACACTTGTTCGATAGGAATACCGCCCACATCACCTCCTCCGCCAACGCTGAACGGATACTCACCAAGGAAAGCCTGCGTAATCTTCCCCCCTTCGATGATGACGTACATTGTCTTTGGATCAAGATTGGTCAACGCATTGTACTCGTCGATGCTTCCGAATATCTCGCATCCCATTCCGTTAGGTTTGCTATTCTCGATGATGGGAGCCAGCACCTTCTCTTTGAATACCCCGAAGGTCATGGATGCTGCAAAGTGCGCATTGGCTGCTTGCGTCATCATAAATCTGTCATCGTCGTGTATCTCAGACATCGGAGCGAAGTCTTTGACGTCTAATTTTAATTCTTCTGCCATATTAATTGATATTATAGTTTTCGCTATTGATTACTTCCATTGATCCGCGGTATCAACCATCCACCATGATTTATTCACGGAGTCATAACAGAACTGCAAACAATACCCTTTTCCGAAATTGGTTGATTGTACGCGCCTGTCAAACGTTTCTGATATTGTATCGCCCGGAGCTGCCGTAACTGTTATATTACCACCACCTTGTTTTTTGATTATTATCAACTGACCATCTTCGCATTCGGAAGGGAGTGTGTACGTTACATCATTTCGTGCAATACTCAATATGATGGAATCCATTTTACTTAGTGTTTGACTCGTAGACAATCTACGCTGACGCAACCTAAATCCAGATATACGCCCCTCGGGTATATACAATGCACTGTTTCCGGTGTATACCATATCATCATAGGCTTTAGCCCCAGTAACGCTCAAATACATCCCTGTATTTCCTACACCGATGTTGGATGTTTCTCTATTAACCGCTATTCGTATCGGAGTAACAAGCGCACCTCCACCAGTGGCAGGAAAGGTATCTGCACCAAAATAAACACTGGCGTAGCTGTTGATAAAACGAATTAAGCTTCTCGAAAGAAGCATTTCATTCTCATCTCCCTCTTCTTTGTTCTCTAATACGCCATTAGATATTGTGAATCCAGCTATTTTTCCTGATTTAGCATTTACTTCACCGGTAAATGTTCCTTCGTTCGCTTCAACCCTTCCTACAAATTTATACTCCTTCGTGTCTGGGTCAAGCGCAAACACCACTTTATCATCCACTAACGCAAAAATTCCTGTCCGTTTTTTGCCGTCAATCGTGATGCAATCCACACCTTGAGCTATTCCCGTTAACTTTCCAGTATCAGGGTTTCTTGTACCGCTGAACATCTTAGGGGACGCCACCCACTCCCCATCTATCATTGTTTTGTTATCATCCCACGGTTTGAGCCAATCCAATAAATTTGCATCCTGACCGTTCCAAACGCGAGTTATAGTAAACGTTTTTTCAAATGTAATCTTTCCTTCGCAATTGACGACGATATCGAGTGCCGCCCTATCTTGGCTTACTTTTGTGATAGTGATTACACCATTAGCGATGGAGTATTCACATCCGGATGCAGTAATGGTAAGCGAGTAGGTTCCATGCCCGGCTATATCTGCATACGAAAGAGAGGTTGCACCATGCCATGCGTGTATCTTGGTCTGCACCTTGAATCTTTTTGTAACGACCTGGCTGTCGGCTGTATATACCAACTCGTTACCTGCCACAACATTGATGATATCATAGAGTGATGAGTCAATCTCTCCTTTACTATTCAGTGTTATAATAGACTCGTAGGATGACAGTGCTACCGAATAGGCATCATCGCCATCAAAGCTATAATTCGCCCATAAAGCAGGTGCAGAGAAGCTACCCCATACGCCGTTTATCTTCCGGCGTTGGCTGGCAAACTCATGCGGCCAGAGTGCCGACGTTCCGGTCTGGTCATTCGTCCAGCCATCAGGTACATATTGGTCTTGATTCTTTCCAGTCGGCTTAGCTGGCGCAGTATTGGTTTTTGTGCGGCAGAAGATAATCTCGAATCCCGGACCATCTTTACCATCATCTCCATTTGTACCGCCAATGCGGACAGCCGTCCACGTTTTAGGTTCAGTTGCAGGCGGAATAACAACACCGCTGCGCATCCAAAGATACTGTCCGGAAGATACAACAGGAGGCGCATCTTTCCAACCCGATGCCGGAGCGTCAGTCAGTGATTCATTTGCTGCAAATTGATAGTCGGTGTATTGACCGTTTTTACCTGTTTCACCTACAATGCGAAAAGCCGGAGTCCACTCACCCTCACCAATGCGCTGACGCATATACAAATCACCAGTAGCAAACGAGGTATGCCAGCTTTCGCCATCGGCAGAGTACTCAGCATCCACCGAGTTGCCGTTTACCCCGCCAATACGTACAGCAGTCCACGTTGTCGGAGTCGTTAAAGGGGGCGTCACTACACCGCTGCGCATCCAAAGATATTCCGATGCCGAAACGCCTGTAGGTACATCTTGCCACCCTTCGGTAGGAGCAACTGTTGCAGAGGTTGATTTCGCAAACTGAAAGTCGGTGTACTGCCCGTCCGCACCATCTTCGGCAACAATGCGATTGATGCTTCCCGATGCGACTCCGTTGGTGTATAGCTGCATATAGATATCACCTTGCGCAAATCCGGCATGCCAATCCGTGCCGTTAACTGAGTATTTTGCAGTAACCGAATCGCCATCTTTACCATCCTTCGCATATCGCGACCAAGGAGCCGGGTTTGAATATGTCCCCCAAGTACCATTTACTTTTACCCGCCTTGATATCAACTCGTAGATAAACTCCGATGTCGTCCCGGTAGGGTTATCCATCCATCCTGCCGGAACAAACCCGTCGGTGTTTTCCGAGTCGGGCACTAGAGCATTGTCAACCTTAGAGCGCAAGTAGATAAACTCAATATCCTTTCCGTCCGCACCCGTAAAGCCGCGCTCACCATACACTCGCGTCAGGGTAAATGTCTTTTTAACCACTGCAATACCCTCGCAGTTGATTTCAATATCCAGCGTAGCCTTGTCCTGAGTAATCTTTGTTATTGTAATCACTCCATCCGAAAGGCTATATTCGCAGCCTGTGGCAGTAACAGATACCACATACTTACCCGCACCGACCACATCGCTTTGCTCCAGCTTCGTTGCTCCACAAGTTGCCTGTATACTAGTCTGTATCTTGTACTTCGTAGTTACAATCTGATTATCTCCTGTATAAGCCGATTCATTGCCGGACACAATATTGATGATGTCATACAATGATGAGTCAATCTCACCGTCACTATTGACAGCCACTACAGCATCGTAAGAGGAAAGCGAGACGCTGTAGCCATCTTTCCCGTTATCTCCTTTGAGTTCTTCTTTCTGCTCAGGTGTAAGCTTGATATATCCGGCAAAGTATCCATTACTCTGATATGAACCAGTTCCGTGCATGGTATAACCGTTAATGGTAAGTCCTTCCACATCGCCATATTGAGCACTGATATTCCGGTTCGGGTCAATCTCCCATGTATTTACGCCTACAAGATATCGCTTGTAGGTGCGTGTCGAATAAGCTGATGCCTGACGATTCTTATCTGTAGCATTACCATACACAGCAAATTTCATAGATCTGCATGGATGTACTTTCGTACCGGGTTTCAACTCGTACTGAAAGCTCTTTCCATCAGCAAGCAGTTTGGTTGGAGTGAAATATGACGTTGAAAAGCCGGGCATCGTAGAGAATCCACACCCATCTATTTCACTTGTGGTAGCATTGCCTGTAAGATTGTGGAACAGCCCTCGTGCAAAGTCATTCAGATGTACGCCTCTGAGCTCTCCGGATTCTAACTTTAAAGTAGCTATCTTGTTGATGGTATCTACCGATTCGATAATCCCAAAGGCGATACTATTCCAAAGTTCGCCAGACACTACATCTATACGGTTAAATCGAAGTTCCGGTACTTCAAGAAATTCATTCAACTTTAAACCTTGCATCTCGGCAAAGCCCTTTTCGTTAATATATGCACCAGAACCACCCAAGCCTGAAACAAAATGCCCAATTTTAATACCCTTCAAAAAAGTAATCATCCCAGCCACAACATCATCCCATAATCGGCTAATGAATGAACGTATGCTTTTCTTTGCCGTGTACAGATTCGAGTCACTCGCCGGGGTATTCTCCCAGCTTTTTATCATATCCGGCAGCCCGGCCATTGCTGCTTGTGCATAATGCTTGGCATCTTTAATACCTTGCTCCATAACAGCCTTTCCACCGGGGTTCGCCAAATCGCTAATCTCAATATCAGCCGACAACGGTTCGTTCACCTTACGGGTGATCTTCGTAATTCGACTGTCTCGGTAACCTGTCTGAGGAAAGTATTTATCACTCATCAAGTGTATACGCCGGCCAACGGTAAGTGATACATTTCGCTTGCCCAGATCGATATAGTCCGTAGGTGCTTTATACACACTCTTATCGAGTTTGTTTTTCTTCATGTATTCCGCTACGGCAGTCTCAAACTCCGTCTCCGCCAATGCGTAGTACTCCGTAGGCATGGTGATATTATAGAGAATGTAATCATCACCGGGTTTCATTACCAATGCACCAGGCAACTGCATTTCATTGTCGTATGGCCATTGGGTGATAACTTCGAACTCCTTTTTATCGGCGTGGTAGTTTACCTCGAAGTCGCGTCCTGCCAAGTCTCCCGTTTCAAAGACAACATGCTTAATCAACCCGGCTATTACATATTCGTTCGGGTTGAAGTTCAACCCCGGATCAGTGAAATAGTAGATATCAAAAGGCTTTTTGTTTTCACCCGTTTTGGTCTCTTTCCGAACCACACCCACCTTGCCGACTCTGCGCGGATATATGGATGCAAAAGCGGCTTCCTCGTAGTGCTCAATCACTCCGTAGTGTGTATTCTGTTCAAGATACTTCACACCACCGGGTAGATGAAGGCGGCTGCTTCCGTATTTCTTTGGATCGATGTTTCGGTTGCTTCCCATTGGAAACAAGCGGGTGAAGAACTTGGCGTTCTCGTTCGTATCAAGCGTGATCTCTTTGAGCCCATTCTCGTATCCCAGTTCAATAAGTTCGCCATATTCACACCGGCACAGGTTGACGGTAAGCCCGTCTATCCACCATTCTGTTTCGGCAGCAGTGGCAATGGCTGCAAGCGCATCGTTACAATAGGTTCCGTTATAGTCGATAGTGAGGTTATCGGTAGCAATAACCTCGCCTACCTTCCAATCGGTGGTTCCCATCACACGGTTGATGTTCTCTACCACCAGCCTTACTTGTTCGATTGCCGGTGCGGTAAGAGAGAAGACAGGATTCAGCTCATTGTCCACTGTCTTCAGGCAGAGAGCACGACGGATCACGCTTTCGATGCCGTAGAACTTCGTGTTGTAATTCCATTCAACCGTCGATTTCTGATTCGGGATATAGGCTTCGAGCATCCGGTACCGTTTGCCTAAGAAATCGACATAGTCGTTCACATCGAGCTGCACGCAGTCAAAGAGGACAAAGGACAGGCTCAGGATGCAGTCCGCCATCAACCCCTCGGCAAGTGTCGACGAGTCGGCGGGCGATACGGTTGCCTTTAACTGCCCCTCTTTATTATAGATGTTGAGTTCCATTTGATCAGTATTTAATCATTGTTCAATCGTTATTCAAATACCCGGTTTAGGCTCGCGAAGCTTCAACTTAAAGCGCGATGCATACACCGCCTCTTCTTTCAGGTATGTTAGTTGCTCATAATTGGTACAATCCTTATAATACATCTTATAAGTCTTATTCAGTTCCGGTACCTCGATGTTAAGCCAACCACTCTTCAAAAGCGTGATAAAAGCTGTGTATTTGGCAAACCAATCGGTTTTCGTTTCGGCGGTGATCGCAAAATGCAGGGTGATGTCACGCGCCTCGAAACGAGGAATCGGCAGCACATCCGGCAATGCCTCCCCATCTTGCTCGCGATACGCAACGGCTGTATATGGCTTCATCGCCGGGGGCTTGAGTAACTCGTTATAGTTCGCATGATCCCCGGCTTTGAGTTCGGTCAGGTAAGCCCCATAAGTTGTATATACATCCTGTCCGTTTATCAGTAGTAGTCCTTCCAATACCTGTTCCATCTTATTGCATTTTAAATCCGTCACGTTTCAATTCCGAGATATCGGCGGCCATCTGCTCCAAATACTTGCAATAAGCCGTGTTCTCAACTATTTTAGAGAGTGCGTCAATGGCTTTGCCCATGATCATGGAGATATCCTTCACCGTATCGTCAATATTGCTTACATGCCCTTGTACAGAGGTAAACAGCCCTTCGAGCTTCGTGCCCTGATCTTGTGTTATCGTAGTGAAGTCTCCGGCTTTGCCACTTTGTGATGTTGTTGACTCCCACCCGAAGTCCTTTGCCATATTGTCCCTGGCGGCCGTCATGGCTTCGATGAGCTCTTTATATTTCTTCTGAATATCGTCGGATTCAGTTTTCGTTATATCGATTCCTCCGGCCGATTGATCATCGGCAGCAGAAACCCAGAGTTGATACAGGCTGTCGATCTCTTTCTGGAAGTTCTTGGCAACCATTGCACCCAATATCGATTTTCGAAGATATTCTCCAAAGTTGTTTGCCATATCGGCGGCAGACATATCCATATTTGCCAGATTCTCAATAAAACCATCATAGAAACTATCGTAAGATATTCCGGTAATGGCCTCCTGCCATTTGTCAATAACATCTTTCCCCTTGTCTCCTGCATCGATAATGGCTTGAAGGGCTTTTTGCTGCTCTTCAGGGAGCTTCGCCCAAAACTCCTTATATTGGTCACGAATGATGGTTAACTGCTTACCCGACAACGTGGATAGTAATCTGGATGAAAGCAGATCATCTCCACTGGCGTTTATACCCATTTCTTTCACAATGGTTGCCCAGGTATCCATTCCCGTAAATCCCATCATTTTATTTCCGCTCTCGTAGGCTATTTTCCGGTATACATCCGTTTGTTTGTTCAGCTCTACCATTGCTTTCCTGGCGCTGTCAATGGCAGAGAAACCATAACCGAACTTAATACCCTCTTTTTGTTTGTCTATGATCTTATCGTAGATATCAACGATTCCGTTCAGTTGTTCAATGTATTTTCTCCTTTTCGCTTCCTCATCTTCTCCTTTGAACAGTTCGGCTATTTTGGTGGCTATCTGTATGGCAGTGCTGATGATGGCCAGGATAACAGACGCTTTTTCAACATTGCTAATTGCAGTGGCCGATGTATCGGCAACCGCTTCTATTCCATTCATAACAGACATAGTAAAGCCGCTGATATCACCGATCAGGTTGATAATCTGACCCGACTGTCCTCCGACGGAGTCTCCTACGTCTTTTATGGAGGAAAAGAGTTCATTCATTTCGTCATTGACCTCTTTCTCCGCCTTCTTTACTCTGGCACTCGACCTGGCAACATTATCTTGTGCCCTGCTGTAGTCCTGAGCAGCCTTAGTAGCGGTCAGATACGTTTTTTCAGATTCGATTTTACCCGTGTCTTTATTGAACTTACTTGCTTTCACACCTGTAACCACCTGTTCGCCACGCTGCACTGCAATTAGTTGCTGTTGAGCCTTGGCAAGCTCCTGTTCTGCCTCTGCCAACTCCGCTTTCCGGTCGGCAAGCGTTTGGAAAGGGTTGCGGGCGTCCAGTTCATCCATGATCTCCTGAATGGTGGTTGTGTACTCACGGAGCTGATCGGGAGACAACACTTGTGCGGCGGCACTCTTGGCATTCTCCAGTTGCGCCAGCAGAGAGCTTAACGTATCCGATGAAGTCTCTTTGAGGTTTTCAAAGGCACGTACGTATTCGGGAGTCTCTTTGAGTTGATTGAAGTCCAGCTTAATGAGTTCTTTCCCCTTATTGGCGGTAGCTTGGGCGATGGCACGGTTCGTCTGTTCTACCTTTGCCGTATCGCCTTCTTGCTGCGCTTTATCACGCTCTTTCTGTATCTTTCTGATATCTTCATTAAACTTCTTTTCGATAGATAAACGTTGGTCGGTATAATCCTGATACTTTCCCACTAAACTATCGAAATCTTTCTTCTGCTTGTCGGCATACTCTTTTTCAATATCAACAAACTCTTTTACATAGACCTCCGAAGCTCCTTTGCGCTGTTGGCTTGCTTGAGAGGTAACTGCATCTACCTGTTCCTTTGAAACGGGAAGCCCTTGTTTTTTCGCTTTGGCCAAGGCTTCGAGACGTTCCCGCTCTTCCTGATCGATTCTCAGTAGCTCCGCGTCAAAGCGGGCACGGGCAGCAGCCTTTTCCTTGGCAGCACCTTTCTCCATAATAGAGACTTTCATCTCTTCGATCTTTTGACGGGCTTTGAGCTCTGAATCGGAAATTTTATCGATTAGGTTTTCTTTGTTCTGTGTCGTTTTATTCGGTGTAAATTCTTCGTTCTCTATTTTTATAGCTCTTAAATTCAACTCTTCTGCTTCTTTGAGTAACTCTTCTTTTCTCGTATTTTTTTCTTCTAATGCATCATTGTAGGCAACCATCGCAGGGTCTGAGCCAAATTGATTTTTAGTACTACCTGTAATAAAGTTATCTAATTTTCCACCCTTACCAAACCAAGGGCGTTTTTCATTCGGACCTTCAGCCTCTATCTTTTTTATCTCGGCATCCACATTGACGGCTTCACTTATTAACGATTCCGCTTTTTGCTGAACGAAAAGCATCTCAATATATTTCGCCGATTTTGAGGTCAGTGTATCGTACCACTCAGATAATGTTTGGTAAGTCCCAAAAGTATTTCCATATTTACTATTCAGGTTGTCAATCAAAGACTTTTCTTCTTTTCTATTTCCATTGAACGTGCGTATAGCAGCTATTGAAGCATTTATTGAAGCAGTTGTTTTTACTGCTGTTGAGACAGCATCTTTCTCTACCTCATTCAACTTTAGTCGTGCTTCTCGAGCCTCGTCCATCGCATTTTTGCCAAAAAGAAAACTCTTTCCCCAAGCTATAATATCTTTTCCATACATGGATAGTAAGGTGATTCCTGCCACCATTGCTGTCTGCCATGAAAAAATAGAAGACAACACCTGTTTCCACACCGGAACAGCCGTCTTTCCTGCTTTTGTTAACGCATCATACTCTGTTCGAGCCATCCTTAGATTATCCGCCAATATCGGCAAGTTGTTCGATATCGCCAGAAAGAACATATTTGCTCCCATTGTCAGCGATGGTAACTCACGCGCCACTTGCTGAATACTAAACCCGAGTCCGTTAAATTGCGAAGCAGCAGCACGGGGCACCGACGGGTGAACGATGGGTGCGTCTGCCCCTCTTCTCTTGACCTCTTCCAACTCAAGGAGCTTGGCTTTTAGTTCGTCAATCTCTTTCTTGAGTGCTTCCATCATGGCGATGTTGTCCGTTTGGTCGGCAATGGTTTGGGTCGTGCCGGCAAACTGTGTTTGCATCTCCTTAAGCACCTTTTCCAACTGACGGATCATCACTGTATTGTCCTGAATGCTCTTCTCGACCACACTCATGTTGCCGATGACAGATTGCATACCCTCTTTGGTATTGTCGCGAGAGATAAATTCTAACAGTACAGGTTCCATGCGTTATTCTTTGGTTTCTTTGAGTTTTGTTTGAAAGAATGCCAGTGAGCTACCTCGCTGCCGGGTTCCCTGTCCTTCTTCCTCTTTTTTCTTCTTTACGTATCGCGGTGCGTCGGCGGCCATCAGCAGCAAGGTGGGGTAATTGACTTTCCACAGCAAGTGGTGCAAGCTCCATCCCGTAGCTGATGCAATCTGCCAGAGCATACCAAAGGGGCTATGGGAACCTTCCATATGGCCCGTTAACTCCCCTTTTCCGGTTGGCTCAGCCTCGGTTTCATCAGGTTCGTCGCCTGTGCCGAGCTGATAATAGTCATAAAATCCTTTGGGTTGAGTAGCTTGAGCATCTGAAACCAAGCCTCTTGCAGAAACCCGGGATGCACCCGCCAGCGAAGCCACCAGGCAACAGGCTTGCAAAAGAGCATTCCGCTCAGGTAGCCACGTACCAATGTCAATGCCACCATCTCACTCACCGCCTTGCCATGAACCGACATGAACTCCATGTTCTGTTCAAAAGTGTTTTCCTTCAACTGCTCATAAGATACCCCCATTTTGAGGTACTTGCGATCAATCCGAAGCTTTGAACCATAGCAAGGTACGCGCATCACCACCCGTCGGGGCTTCTTCTTGCTGCCAAGGTATCGAAGTGGGCGGACAGGAATTGCCACACCCACATCGAGCAATATATCGGCTGCTCTGAGTTCTACTTCACTCATGGTTATTTAGCCTGAGTAAGTTCGATGGTTGCTGTTTTTGCCGAATCAGTTGCCAGCGTCAACGTGATGGTACCTGTTTTGACAGTCGATCCGTCATTGGCGGCAGCCGTGATCACCAGGAAGTTTCCATCCTGAACGATGGTAAACCCGGCTGGAGCAGCCGATACTGTCAACGCGCCCGAAGAGCTCATGCGTACCACTTTGGTGCCACCCGCTTTAACAAACTGAACCGTACTGTTATCTACCGATACATAAGGCTCTGCCATACCGATGGAGAAAGGAGACGTACCGCCTGTCGGAGTGATTACTTCCGCCTCACAATCCAGGTACAGGTTACCCGAGTTGCCCAGTTTACCACGTACAACCGCGTTGAGAGACAACATCTTGATATCGATCAACTGACCGGTTCCCGTTTTGATCTGTGCAGGCCCTTCGATAGTCACCACATCCGATGGAGCGTCCCATTTATCGCCCGTAGCCGTACCACCTGCCAATGCCACACAATTCTCTGCAAGGAGTTGTATCATCTGGAAGGTGAACATGTTGGTGCCCGGAGTAGCAAGTACCTTCTTTACCGGGCCACCCCGACGCTGTGCGGCAAACAGTTTATTATAGGTAGGCTTGTCGCCTCCCCAGTCAATGCCTTCCTGAGAAATCAAACCAATTGTTTTCCCGCCCATGACTAGTTCGTCAAGCAGCATGATGTGTCCGTCATTTACTTTTTCCATAATTTTATACTTTTTCCGTTTATATACTTTTTAAGTGCTATTAAAGCGGCCGCACCGACCGATAATTGTCCGATCCGAATCCAGAACCATTGCCATCCGGTGGGCTCGTTGACGATCTCAGGAGGCTTTTCTGATACTTCGGTAGCGTCCCGTATCCGGGTCAACTCTTCGGTGAGCCTGATTACTTCCCTGGCGAGTGAGTCGCAGGTAGCCGTTATAGTGAGTGTATCGCCTTCACCCCGTCGGATATCCAACGAAGCCTGTCCGCTACGCTTGTTATAACCTGTCCCGATCGGCAACTGTGTAAGAGCGTTCATCGGTATATCCATCTTCGCCACGCTCATGGGTACAGGCACCAGGCTCTGCTCGAATCTTTTTTCGACTGCCAGACTGTCGCTGCGGTGGGTCGAGGTCAATCCGTTCGGACTTCTGCAACTCATCGCGCATAGGGCAATCAGCAAAGTGCACGCAACTGGTCGCTTTCTGAATGGTTTGATTAAGCTGTCGAACAGCTTTATACAATCTTTTATTTTCATTCTGTAGTTCGATTAATGTACCGGATATGTTGTCGTACATATCCTTGTAAATGTCATTCTTCTCTTTCGCTTCACGGGCTTTCCTCACATCGCGATAGAATATCCATCCTAAAACGGTTCCGGCACTGCCTACAGGAACAAGCCATTGAAGTATCTGCATTATTAAATCCGTAGACATGCCTTCTTCTTTTTAGAGGTTTTACAATAGTTCCCAGCCTGCTTCCACGTCTGCCATGACAGCCCGTTTGCCATTCTCTACTTGACTCATGGCAGCCGCCAGGCGGCACATGGTCTCTTTGTCGTTGATGTCGACCACATGGTCGGCACCCATCCCCGTCAGTGTTCGCACCGTAGCGATATAGCTTTGTGTATCGTTCTCACTGGGTGGTGCCCACCGGCTGATCATGGTGCGGATGGTACGGCAGTTGTTCAACCTCGAGTAGTTTTGCAGCAACTTGATCATGGCGCGATAACCGTAGGCCATGCTCTTAAATTGTTTGAAAGCCGAGTCGGTGGAGGGGATGATCTCCCCCTGCCACTCGGTTTTACTCTTACGGATATTGCCCGGATTGTTGTTACGTAGTCCTCTCATGGCTTTATTCCGATATGGCGGTTTCACCCAGTTTGATGTATCCGTTTCCGTCCCACATCAATGTGGTTACTTTCTTTCCGGCACACTCCACGCCTTTCACTGTTGCCGCTCCGGCTCCTCGGTTGGATAAGATCAACATAGTTCCCGGCTGAACGGTGGTCTCTACTTGGACAGTAATTGACGTGGCACTATTCACCTCTGCCAGCGTCGGGCTGCAATCATGCGCCAGTTTGTTATCTACTACCCCACGCTTGATGGCGATGGGAAAAACAGTGGTGACACAACGCTCACCCTCCTCGTTGTAAGGAGCGAAGAAGTCAAAACTTCTCCGCGATTTCATGTTAATGTGGCTCATAACTTCTTAATTAAGCTTTGGTTGAATAAATTGCACCGAGGTATTTACCGTTGATAGGCAAGGCAATACCGCGCATATTGAAACCGACGATATCACCACGATATTCGGGGTCATTGAGTCGATAGTACATATCGGCTGTGCCTTTGGCGCGACACACCGAATCCTTGTGGTAGGCAAAAGACGCAATGGCATCCGTTGCCGATACAGGAGCATTCCAAGCCAGTTTCACTCCGGTAGTTCCATTGAAACGAGGTGTTTCCGAATAAATCTCTACCTTGAAATTGAAGAGACGGTTGGTAGAGAAGAAGGTTTTATACATATCCATATCCTGCAACTGCAAATCGGATACATGATAAGGATGTAACA
>NZ_HG726028.1 GCF_000499785.1 Bacteroides neonati
ATTTTTAAACATCAAAACTTTTGAGAAGTCTTTTTGTTTTCTTTTTCGTCTCGTGCGCTTCTCTTGTCGTCTCTCTTGCGAAAGGAAGAAAAGCCTCTGCGAGCTTTTAAACAGAATGTCAATCTTTCAAGGCTTAGCTTCTCTTGCTAAGCGGATGCAAAAGTAGGCTTTTTACCCATACAAGCCAAACTTAAACACCTTTTATTTCGAATAAAAAGGAAATTAAGTTGTAATAGGCTGAATGAGAGATGTGTTATAAAACATAAGTCAGGAAGGGAGAAAAGGAAAGCAAAGAGAGAACACATTATAATATATACGCGCGCGTATTTTCAAACAATATCGTCAAGAACAATTAGAAACACACCACGTGGCAATCACCCCAATACCTTTGTCCATAGAAAAAGCTTCTAATCAATATAAGCAAGAAAGGTCGTTTCACCTAGATGAAACGACCTCTTTTATTTAATAATAGAAGCAGTAAATTAAAGAGCTCCTACTGTTTTCAAGTCAGCGTTTGTTTTACGAACAGCCTCAGCACTCGCCTTAAACTTAGCCATCTCTTCTTCGTTCAAAGGAAGTTCTACGATTTTCTCGATACCATTCTTACCCAGAATTACAGGTACACCACAGCAAAGATCATGTTCACCATATTCACCTTCAAGTGCCACTGAACAAGGAATCATCTTCATTTGATTGTGAAGAATTGACTCAACAACAAATGCTCCTGCCGCACCTGGTGCATACCATGCAGAAGTTCCCAACAAGCCTGTCAATGTAGCTCCACCAACCATAGTTGATTTTACCACTTCATCTATCTTTTCAGCAGAAAGAAAGTTGCAGATAGGCAATCCTTTATAAGTAGCAAAACGAGCCAAAGGAATCATAGTAGTATCGCCGTGTCCACCGATAACCATACCTTCTACTTCGTTAGCATTGCAACCTAAGGCTTGAGACAAGAAGTATTTGAAACGAGAGCTATCCAAAGCCCCCCCCATACCAATGATACGGTTTTTAGGCAAACCGAGTGACTTCAACGCCAAATAAGTCATGGTATCCATTGGATTAGAAACCACTACAATGATAGCATTGGGAGAGAATTTCAATACATTTTCCGCTACTGCTTTCACGATACCTGCGTTTACACCAATCAACTCTTCACGAGTCATACCCGGCTTACGAGGAATACCCGAAGTAATCACCACTACATCCGAATTAGCAGTCTTGGCATAATCATTGGTACAACCCACAATGGTAGTATCAAAGCCCAACAGTTGCGCTGTTTGCATCATATCCATTGCTTTACCCTCTGAAACACCTTCTTTCACGTCCAGCATTACTACTTCGTCTGCTACTTCATTGAAAGCAAGTACATTTGCACATGTAGCACCTACGTTACCTGCGCCTACTACGGTTACTTTTGACATAATACTTAATATTTTAAAATGTTGATAATTTGTTTCGTTACAATTATGCCTACAAAAATACAACGATAATCGAGATTAAAGAAATATTTCCATAATAATTTTAGTTAAACAAACAAGCAGTATAGAGCAAGCCGAAACACACCAGTCTTTCTTAAAAGAAAAAAACTCCATCAAAGGCTATGATACTCTGTGGCGAAATGATTACTTTTGCAGCCAAATTATCATTCAATCCCCAACAAAGTAGTATGAATAAGAAAACCTTGCTGATAGTTGCCGTATCTATTCTTGTAATTGCCATTATCGGTATTACCTATTTATTATTGGCAGAGAAACAGACCAACCGAGAATTAGTTCAAGAATTCCAGCTAGAGAAAGAAGATCTGGAAAGTGAATACACACAATTCGCACAACAGTATGATGAATTAAAAATGACCGTGGCAAACGACTCATTAGCGACACTACTTGATCGCGAACAGATGAAAACACAGCGCTTACTCGAGGAACTTCGCACAGTAAAAAGTAGTAATGCCACTGAGATACGCAGACTTAAACAAGAGTTGGCATCATTACGCAAAATTATGATCGGATACATCAACCAGATAGACTCACTCAACCGTCTTACGGTACAACAGAAGCAAGTGATTGCCGATGTGACACAGAAGTTCAATGCCGCATCACGGCAGATAAGCAACCTCTCGGAAGAAAAAAAAGGATTGAGCAAGAAAGTCAGTCTCGCCGCACAACTCGATGCCACCAATATCTGGATAGATCCGCGCAATAAAAGAGACAAGAAGGTGAAGAAGGTCAAGGATGTAGTTAAGTTTGCGATTGGCTTCACCATTGTGAAAAACATCACGGCCGAAACAGGCGAACGTACTTTATATATACGCATCACCAAACCGGACAACGATGTGCTCACCAAGAATCCGTCCAACACATTCGCTTACGAAAACCGTACACTGGGTTATTCGATCAAGAAGTATATCGAATATAAAGGGGAAGAAATGCCAATTACCGTATTCTGGAACGTTGAAGAATTCTTGTATGCCGGCACCTACCGGGTAGACATCTTTGCCGACGGCACCTTGATCGGTTCGCAACCATTTACGCTGGAATAAGCTTTATCTCATTCAACATAAAACGACAGCTGTTTTAAAACGCCTTTATAAATTAAGTTGTCATAGACTTGTAGATAGCTCTATACAATATCTTTTCTTTGTGTGCAAAAGTACGTATATATTGGTGTATGGGTATACTAGTTATTGCTCCATCAAGTACGTACTCTTGCCCACCCAAAGAGCACATTCCTTTAACAGCTTATGATCCAATAGATATAAGCAATCATTGGAATCTACAAAAGAAATTCATCACTTCCGCATGTAAAGAATCCCACCCACACAATATAGATTATTACCTTTCGAAAAGAAGCCCCCACTCCCACCCCATATTGATTGGCCATCAAGCATCAGAGCTAACTGAAGTCGAACCGAAATAGGTTGAGAAGCCCCTATTTGTTTCTACTATACGAAAAATGCCTTTTAAAATACGAAAACAGCCCCTTCTTTTTTAGTCAGCAGCACTATATTTGCAGCCGTAATTAACAATCCCAAAAAGTTACCCTTATGAAAAAACACTTATTGTTCTTACTCATGTTTATCACATGCGTGGCAGCAAACGCACAAGAGCGAAAAGTAACCGGAGAGGTTATTTCGACCGATGGCGAGCCACTTATCGGAGCAGCGATTAGGCTCCTCGGATCCAAGCAAGGAGAAATAGCCGATTTAAACGGACGTTTCTCTATTCAAGTAAATACCCCAAACGCTGTATTACAAATCTCTTATTTAGGTTTCGTGTCGAAAGAAGTGCCGGTTAAGAATCAATCACATATCAAAATTGTACTTGATCCCGATGCTAAATTGCTCGAAGAGGTCATCGTGGTAGGTTATGGTGTGCAGAAGCGTGTTAACCTCACAGGAGCAGTGGGCACCGTCGAATCTTCAGCCATTGCGAATAAGCCCATCACCAGTGCTTCTCAAAGTTTGGCCGGAAAGATTGCCGGTGTACACATCGCACAGGCTACAGGCATTGCCGGGGCTGATGGTGCTCAAATCACCATTCGTGGTTTAGGTACCCTCAACAATACCAAACCTTTGATATTGATTGATGGGGTGATATCCGATAATATGGATATGCTCAACCCGACTGATATCGAGAATATATCCGTACTAAAGGATGCGGCATCTGCCTCTATTTATGGCTCGCAGGCAGCCAATGGTGTTGTATTAGTAACGACCAAAAAAGGTGGGGCTGACGGAAAAGCAATATTCAACTTCAATGCTTCATATGCGCAATCTAAAATTACCAAACAAAGTAAACCGGATATGGTCACAGACCCCGAAGTGTTTATGATGCTGATGAATGAAGCGCGCATGAACTCAGGCGGAACAAAAGCCTTTAGCGATGAAGCAATCGAGCTATATCGTACTCCTAGCTATAGAGAAGCCTGCTCAACTGACTGGTTCGACGAGTTATTTAAAACAGGAGCAACACAAGAATACAACCTCAGCGCCAGAGGAGGTACACAGAAAACCCAATACTACATGTCTCTTGGCTACTTGAATCAAGGTTCAATTATTGCAAATGGCGACTATGAGCGTATCACCGCACGCCTCAACATCAACTCAGAGATTTTTCCACAAGTGAAAATAGGAACTAACATCGGTTATACCTATGGCAATCAGCGTACGCCCAACGGAAGTGTAACAGATGTATTTGCCCTCGATGTGATGCGCGGTACACCAATGAATCCAGCTTATACGGATGACGGATTATTCGGACTACCCGATACGAAGCAATTGGGTATCGTGGGACAGGTACAAGGTGGAAACCCATTGGCCAATATGCTATCGAACGACATCCGGCAAGTGAGCAACAACATTGTCGGAAACATGTATCTGGAATGGGAAATATTGAAGAACCTCAAGGTGAAAGGTGATTTCAATGCAACCGTGTCGTTGTACGACTATAAAGGATGGTATGGACGCCCCACAGCTAAGAATTGGCGTTACAAAGAGATCATGGCCGATCCTAAATATGATGGAAGCGATCTAGCTGGGTTCTATGGATATGGTCGCTTGGAGATGTGGTCGTCAAGAAAGTACAGAATAAACCCCTACCTACAAGCTGATTACAGTAAAAAATGGGGCGATCATCAATTCCATATCATGGCGGCAATTAGTTATGAATCGACTCAATACGAAAGATTTAGTACCTCAAGAGGGCAGTTTGAATCTAACTACATCCACGTATTGCAGGCTGGCGACCCAACAACTGTAGCCAACAGTAGTGAAATTTCACCGTACGTAGGTATCTCACAGTTTGGCCGTTTAAACTATAACTATGCCAACAGATACTTATTCGAATTCAACGTGCGCCGAGACGGATCATCTCGTTTCGGAAAGAACAATCGATTCGGCGTATTCCCTTCCCTATCGGGCGGGTGGATTATTACCGAAGAAAAGTTCATGAAAAAAATACCCGTTATCAATTTCCTCAAGCTAAGAGCCTCTTGGGGTATGCTTGGTAACCAAGGGTGGGGCGATGATTTTCCATACATTGCTAAAATTTCGTACAATAATGCCAATTATGTATATGGAAACACAGTTTACACAGGTGCCAAAGCCTCAACCTACGGAAACCCGAATATCGGTTGGGAGTCTACTACTGTAACTGACCTAGGTTTCAACCTACACTTATTTAATTCAGAATTGACGATTGAAGGAGATTACTTCTACCGGAAAACTAGCGATATTCTTTACAATACGCCATTGCCTTACGAGACCGGATTCAGCTCTGTTATGACAAACCTAGCCTCGGTAGAAAACACTGGTTTTGAACTATCAGCTAATTACCAGAAGAAAATCAACGACTTCAACTTCTCTATCGGCGGTAATGCTTCTTATGTGAAGAACAATGTACTTTCGATTAATCCAGAGCTAACCGGTGAGACAGACCGACACATTAGCGGCACCAAAATACTAATACGCAACTCCCCCATCAACTCCTATTATCTGGTAAAATGGACCGGTAAGATATTCCAGACACAGGAAGAGGTGGACAACACACCGCATCAAGTAGGAGCAGCACCGGGTGATTTGATTTTCGAAGACTTTAGCGGTCCAAACGGTGTACCCGACGGTATTATCGATGCTTATGACCGACAGATTAAAGGTACACAATATCCATCATGGACATTCGGAGGTAATCTTTCTTTTGGCTACAAAGGATTCCAGCTATCAGCCGACTTTCAAGGATTAGCAGATGCTTACTCTTATGGTATTGCCGAGTACTACTACCCCACCTTTCAAGGTTCAAACTTCGGATCACACTGGCTAAATCGATGGACACCAGACAATCCAACCAACGACACGCCCCGCTTATGGACAGACAACGGACCGAATACGGACAATTACAATACCTATTTCTTGATGGACAGATCTTATCTGCGACTTAAGAATGTGACGTTAAGCTATGACTTTCCGGCTAGCTTTTTCAAGAAAGTACACTTGAACAAACTCCGCCTCTATATCAGTGGTCAGAATTTATATACCTGGACCAACTACAATGGATTTGATCCGGAACGAACCAACGAAAGTGGTGAGCGCGGCGGCATTCCCCAAGCAGCCACCTATAAAATCGGTATTGACTTAACCTTTTAAATAAGAACGAATATGAAAAATAAATATTTAAAACTCCTTTTACTTGCCACCATTACCAGTTTCACTGCATGTGAAGGGCTGCTGGACTTAACTCCTGAGGATGCCGTATCAAAAGATGCCTTCTTTCAGACTACCAATGATTTTGAGTTGGCCATCACCGGACTATATTCGGAATTAAGACCACTTGATCCCGATGCATTAGGAGGAGCCTATGCAGGCAATCTCTATTGGGAGGTTTGTGCTGATGCCATGTTCTACAAATTTAGTTGGACTAACCCTTGGTACGACATTTCACGAGGAAAGCTCTACCCGAATACGGATAGACTCGATGCTATCTGGGGAAATCTATATCAAACCATCAACTGGGCTAACACCATTATAGAAGCACTAGACAAAAATGCGTCCTTACTGAGTGCCGACTTCGCAAAAGAGGTACATGGACAAGCACACTTTGTGCGAGCAATCTGCTATATTCGATTAACTAGCCTCTGGGGGGCTGTACCTATGATAAGTAGAGTTTTGGCCCCTGCAGACGCCAAACAACCACGCACGGATGTTAATGAGCTGACAACCAAGTTGATTATTCCCGATTTAGAAATAGCCATTACCAACCTGAACGAAAAACCTTACAGTGGGAAATGGGGAAGAGCCACCAAACAAGCTGCCATGGGTATGAAAGTGAGAGCATTGCTCTATAATAAAGATTATAAAAGCACCGTCGCAGCAGCACAAGAACTGATGACTTTAGCCGCTGGTTCTAAATACATTGACTTCTTGCCCGAATATGAAAAGATTTTTGCTAATGACAATGAGAACAACCCCGAGATACTTTTCAGCTTGAAATATACCGCAGGTGGATTTAAGCAAGGATCTACATTCAACACACCCTTTGGCGGGAAAGTGCCCGGCTTACCTACCAGTAGTATGAATGGAAGTTGGGAAAGTATAACACTCACTCCCGAGTATATTGATTCGTATCCGATGACGGATGGACTAGCATCTACCCAATCAAGTGTATTCGATGCTCAAAATCCATGGAAAAACAGAGGTCCTCGCTTCGAAAGCACCTACTACATTGCAGGTATATCCACGGTCAACGGACTACCCTTCGAGGTAAAAATGGTAGCCAGCATCAGCAAAGATATGATTAAAGATTATCCGATGAATTTGGATAAGGGATACATGAATGAAAGTGTCAAATCAGACTGGACACAAGAGGACGAATCAGACTTTATCTTATTGCGCTATACAGATGTACTGATGATGTATGCAGAAGCTAAAACAGAATTGAATGAAATTGACAACTCTGTTTATGACATCCTGGATCAAGTAAGAGACAGAGCCGGCATTGCGAGAGTAAAAAGAGGTCAATCACAAACAGAAATGCGCCAGACCATACAAGACGAACGAAAATGGGAATTTGCGTATGAAGGATTAAGATATTTCGACATCCGTCGTTGGGGCATTGCCGAAAAAGTTATTAACGCCATTAAATCAGACGAAAAATATGATTTTGGCTCAACAAAACTCTTTATTGCACCCAACCACTACCTATGGCCATTACCACAAAGAGCGATTGACGTCAATCCCAATTTGTTGCCCAATAACCCTGGTTATTAATCTTTAATAGTATCCAAACCATGAAAAAAATAATTTATCTAACCATTCTACTCTCATGCTCAATCATATATATAAGCTGTAATAAAGATGAATCATACAACTTGAATCGCCCAGCAGCTCCACGAGAGTTGACTGCGACAAAAGGTGATACCTCTGTATTCTTAAAATGGGACAAAGTTCCGGACGCCCCCTATTATGTATTGGTAAGAGGCCTATCCGTAATTGCCGACAGCCTAATCGGCGAATCCTACGAAGATGCTTTTGCACCCGATACTTTGGTCGAATACCGTATTTATGCGAAGAATGAAAAAGGATGGAGATCAAGCAAATACGCATCAGCTGAGGGATACTCAGGCCTACCGGATGGGACTCTGCCACGCGCCCCTATCGCTGTAACAGCCTCTACAACAAATTACGAAGGATGTGTACTTGAATGGAAAGGCGGACGCTTTGCTCAAACATTTAGTATTTATCGGGGCACAGAGTTAATTGCGAAAGATCTTGTGGGAAATACCTTTACTGATTACAAAGCAGCTGTCAGCGTCCAGAGTGCGTATCGGGTTTTCTCGGTCAACAGTAACGGAACATCCTTGACTGCTGCGACCGCAGTAGGTAAAAAATCTTATTATTTTCTAGATACGTACGAAGATTTACCTCTTAGTTCGGTCATTGCACCGTGGACATTCCGTGCGGACAGGATGGCTTATTATACAGAAGGAAAACCAGAAATAACAGCCCAAACAGTATTCGAAGGCAAACAAGCGCTGTTACTGAAAACCGGAAAGATACAACTTTTATGTGACTGGGGTGGCTCACTCAAACAAGGCCATTATAAAATAGGATTGATGGTGAAAAGAAGCGGTGGAGGTTTCTGGATGATACCCAATGTGAATGATATGGGAGGTCGCACTGAACATCTGACCAATACAGAAGAGTGGACTCACTACAATTATTCTGTCGGTTTGATTAACGCCGGAGTCAAGTTCAATCTCAAAGTAGAACCTTATGGAGAAGGCCCTACCTACATTGACAATTTCGCGATCGAATACATATCGCCCAAAGCCATAAGTGAATAGTAAGATTTACGTATTCAGGATAAGTGAATACTCACCACGGAGAAACAACGTTTTAATTTCATTGCTTGTTACTTCGTGGTGAACCTATTTTAATTTCTCTCTCCATTTTTATTCTACAAATATGAAAACCTTTACGTTCCTCATACTCTCTCTTTTGATACTGCAACTATGTACCGGTTGTCTTATGGCACAACAATCAACAACCGAAAGTAGCAGCATGATCAGACTCTATCCGTATGGAGTGAATCCGGAGGAGTATCCTGATTATACACGTCGGCCGTTTACAACACCCAGCTGGAATACATTCGAGCACAAAGTACAGTTTGTAGGTGGCAGAGGATGGGGAAAAGAGTTTGGCGTAATTGAAGAAACCCCTCCATATTGGATAGCCAAAGGACGCGTCATACGACCCAACTTTTCTCATTTTCTAATGGAGCCTGGAGCATTAAGACAAACTCTTAACCGACTAAAGCAAGGAGGATACTACCTGTTTAATATTAACGCCTTCGGACCGGGAACACCACCACAAGAAAATTTTGGCCAGTTTCGTGTCGAAAGATGGAAAGTAGACATGATGAAAGAAGTATTGGGAGATCGCTACCTCGGTTTTGATTTAGGTGAACAAGATGGTCGGTATTGGGCCGATTGCAGATCAATTGACTATCCGATGTCTGACAACAAAAGCCAGAGATATATCCGGGCAATGAAGTATATGCAAAAAGCAGCTCGCGAACAAGGTGACATAATCAGCATGTTATCCGTTAAATGGTTTTGGCACTACCCTATAAAAGAGGGTTTCATCACTTGCGCAGGAGCAGAGAGCCAAAACAAAACTTATACCAGCAATGATCAAATACACTACGCATTTATACGAGGAGCATCCAAACAATACGGACTGCTTTGGTATGGAGACATATCGGTCTTTAATACTTGGGGATACAAATCGTATCAACATAACACACAAAATTCAAACCCGCAAAAAGGAAATAGCCTAGCTTGGATGAAGCGCATGCTACTATCACAGTATCAATACAACTCAGCCATACTTGGGTTTGAAGGATCGGTTTATCAAGGTAAGCCAAAACAAGAGAGACTAAGCCCGATAGGCCAAATGCAGACAGATATGCAGACGTTTGTAGAAAAACATCCCAATCCGGGTCCACAGTACACCCCCATAGCACTAATGCTTGACTTTTTCTCGGGATGGATGACACCCAATGAACCGTTCAAGGATCGGTATAAAGTCTGGGGATTCCTGCCTTATCAAACAGGTGACTTTCTGACCCATCAGTTACTCAAGATGTTTTATCAGGACTATGACCAGTCCGGATTACATAAAAACGAATATGCCGGTCTATGCAATACACCTTATGGAGACGCCTTGGACGTGCTCCTCTCAGATGCCAATGTATCGGCCTTAAATCGGTATGCAATGGTCGTTATAGGCGGTGAGCTATCTACGAACACAGCCGAAGTAGCCGATCGACTGACTCGCTATATGAATCAAGGCGGAAAGGTTATTATAACCATCGGTAATGCTCAAAAACTATTTCCACAAACAGTCTCACCCCTATCCGGCACTTCATTCAAGGTGATGCATTACCCCATTCAAAAAGGGCAACTATCGGTATTACATGGTACTAAAATGGGTATACTACCTAACAAGCAAATGGATACACAACTGCAAACATACCTAGATTCTGTTTTCAAATCAACACGTCTTTTCTCGGTAGGCAACTCACTTGGGTATGTGACCAATATCGAAGGCAATGGTACCTATTTGCTCGGAATTTACAACCACAGCCTCACCCCCCAATCGTTCAACATACAGTGTCACGCAGGAAACATTCGGAATATCGAAGAGTTGTATCCCATTCGTGACTTGAGTAAAGAAGCCGGTTACTTTCCCGAGGGATTTGAGAAACAATCGTCCGGAGCTCCCGGTTCATCCATTATAACAGCAGCCGATGCCAGACTGTTTCGTATTACGGTCGATGAGGATACACAACAAGTAACATACCTCCCCAAGGTAACTGTCGAGAAACGGATATATAATCACTTCCTATCGGTTAGTTCTCTGATGGGTCTGTCGGAACACCTACAAAGCATGCCTACCTTCTTTGATCATTTTTCAGGGGTTAAAATCAATTGGACAGCTGCAACCGACATTGATCATTTTGCCTTCAGTGAAGATGCTTGGTGGTATAACCTAAAACAATTAGAATTTCTCATCACATTCGATCAGAACTTCGAAGATGCGCTTCAACGAGATACTAAGCTATTAAGCAAACTGGTCAACACCCTGAAAGCATCCAAGCATATATCCTATCTACTAGTACCTTCTACCTTGAGTAATAATACAAGAGAGGCTATCGGCAAAACTTTTGCTCCTTACACGACAGCTCGCATCATACATACACCGGAACAAGCGGAATGCATTGTATTGGAAGTACCCTATCAATCATGGGAAGAACTCTATCCCAGCGTCCTGAAGATGGAACAAAAACATCCTCTATCTCCTCCCCCCCTACCCTTAGCAAAGAGTTAATAGGTAAGGTCGCTCCAGCAAACAAAACTTATTATTTTTCATACCATGAAAACAAAAAGAGTCTGATTGAGGAACTGGCTTCAAATCCTCTCTATTTCTCTCATTTTGGTGGTGTGAAGATTGATGCCACCTATTTATCGTCACGCGACATTGAATTATGTAAAGCAGAGGCCGAATCCATTCAGGCTACCGGTATGGAACTGATTGTCGATTTTACCAGAGAGATCAATAATTATCCCGACATAACCTTTCTGGAAGAGTTAACTCACTCATATACCCGTTCGGTATATATATATCGACGGGTTTTTGAAAAGATGAAAGCTGCTGGTATTCAGCAGGTCATTATTGGTTCTCACATGCGCCCTGAGATGTGGCAAAAAGAGTTCGGCAGAACTCCCGAAGAGAGTATCCTAAATGGTATGTCAGCCTTTATCTATTTGGCTAACGAATACGGAATTACCGTTTTTTTACAGAATAGCACCTACCGGTTTTATCCCTCTAAGCTAGTGGCTAAACCAACAGAGACTCTCGAGGCCTACTATTCACTCTATTCATCGTCCAGCCGGTTAAAGCTGGCAGCCAACCTCGGGTTTGGAGATGCACCAAATCAGCTTATCAATTTATTTTCAAATAATTTAGGTGCATGCATATTTGCTTCGCCTGGAGCCGATGATAGAGATTATCCAGTAGCCTTTGCTCACTCAAAAAACAAAGAAACATTTACCATTCACCAGAATATTTTGAAAATATTGGATGCAGACTATAGGAGTTTGAACGAACTAATCTCGGATAAACAACTCATAGCAACGAAACATGTAAATTATCTTTAAATAAATATGAAAATAAAACAAATACATATATTACTTTTCACCATCCTATTGATGATTCCTGTATGGTGCAATGCGAGAAACTTCAAGGTGCTGGACACGTCCAATAATCTGTCTAATAATACGGTGAAGTGTATCACCCAAGATAAAAACGGATTCATGTGGTTTGGCACATTCGACGGTTTATGTCGATTTGACGGCGTACGTTTTACCGTATTCCGACACGATCCTAACGACGTATCATCTTTATCAAAAAATCAGATCACCTGTTTACAACCAACCAACGATGGCATTTTTGTCGGCTCAGAATATGGATTATTCTTCTTCTCCTTTACCGATCAATGTTTCTATGATTGTGTTCAACAGAATGGTTCTCAACAAGAAAAACCGATTACAGGATATGTTCATACTATCTTCTCCCAAGATGGACAACTCTACGCATTGGCCGATCATTTCTTGCAACTAAGCAATCAACGTACCTTCAAGCAATGCAACATTTCTGCAGAAGACAAATGGAGTTATATCATACCTTATAAAAAGAGCTATATACTAGCACACAATGGGAGTGAGCTTGTTTTGATTCATACTAAAACAAGAAAAATCATCAGTCGTATCGATAACAAAATAGCGCATGAAGCTGATGTGATGTTCTATGATTCGAACAAAAATCTAATCTATGTTGGTTATGGACTGAATCACTCCACACTAGCCTTTCAAATACAAGACAATCGACTGCAAACGGCATCTGCCACCGTACCTGCAAATGTAAAATCAATGGTTTCATACAATCAAGGTATTTTATTCGGAACCGACGGGCAGGGACTTGTTTATCAACGTAACGAAACCAAAGAGATATACATTCCCGAAAACAGTAACATCAGTAGTGATGCTATTTACTCGCTCTATGTTGATAACGACAATACTTTGTGGGTAGGAACACATCGGGGAGGAATTAATTACTCTAATAGCCCCAATGAATGGTTTACAACATACGGTATGGAGAAAAAACAACTGACACATAATTTCGTAACAGCCATTTACGAAGCCCCCACTGGCACAACTTATATCGGATTAGACGGTGGAGGTCTGAATGTATGCAACTTCAACACAAGACAAACTGTTGCTTATACCACAGAGAACAGCCGGATTACAGGCAACAATGTCCTCTCTCTTGCCGGCGATAAGCGATATATTTGGCTCGGTATTTTCGGCGGAAAGTTAAATCGATTCGATATATTGACCCACTCTTTTCGATCATACGATATTCCTACAGCAGAAGAGAATCAGATATGGGTGATCAAGAGTGATGAGAAAGGATACTTGTGGATAGGTGGTAAAGAGGGTGTCTATTGTTTCGATAAGGAAAAAGAAGTGTTTACCCTTGAAAAAAACAACATTCAATATACCTCAGAAATTGCTTTTGACGGCGATTATATATGGGTAAGCAGTAGCTTTTACGGGTTATATAAATTAGATAGATCCGGCAATATACTCAAACACTATCAGCAAAAAAGTGATAAAATGGCTATTCCTAACAATATAGTACGTTATGTCTTTATCGACTCTCAGCATCAGGTATGGTTTAGCAGTGCCTATTCGGGATTAAGTAAACTAGACGAAATCAATGAAACGGTCACTATTTACGGAAAAGAAAACGGATTAAGCAACCCAAACGTAGTCAGTATAGGCGAGGATAAAAACGGGCACTTATGGCTAGGTACTTACGATGGTCTGTTTCGTTTTAATCAACAGACAGAACGCTTTATTCGCTTTGGAAAAGAGTACAATTTATCGTCAACTCAATTTAATTTCAATGCCTTTTATCAAGAATCCGAAGTTATGTATTTCGGCACCACTAAGGGCTTAGTCGCTTTTCGCCCATCCGAGATTAAATACGAGGAGAAGTTTAAACCTGTATTCTTTACAGATTTCCAATTATACAACGGTGAGGTAAAGATGGAGGATACTTACAGAATTCATCCATCCGAAGTCAAATTGCCTTATGATAAAACCTTCTTTACCATCCATTTTTCTGTAGCAGAGTTGATCTCGCCTGAGAAAATACAGTTCTCATATTATCTTAAGAATTTTGATAAGGGATGGCAACAAGCACAACAAGAGCGTAAAGCATCTTACACCAATGTCTCGCCTGGCGAATATGAATTTTGTGTACGGGCAACCAATAGCCTTGGAGAGTGGAATGATGAATATTCATCATTCCGTATCATCATTACCCCACCTTGGTGGAAAAGTTTTCCGGCCATCATCTTATGGATACTACTTTTTCCTGGAGTGCTTGCACTACTCTTTTGGCTCTATCAACACGAGCTTAACAACAAACACGTACTGCAGCTCAAAGAGATCGAAAAGAATACTCTTAAAAATATCAACGAAGCAAAATTAAGTTTCTTTACTAACATCACGCATGAACTGCGTACTCCTATCTTTCTGATTACAGCACCTTTGGAAGAACTTATCTCGTCCGACAAAACATCTGTTTATATACCCAAAGCCTATCTTTCGGCCATGTATCGCAACTGTATGCGTTTAAACAAGCTCATCAGTCGAATCATTGACTTCCGGAAACTAGAGGCAGGGAAACTCGTTTTGGAGCTCAAAAGCTCAAATGTAGTAACTTTCTGTAAAAGTATTGCAACCGATTTTGAAGCTATATGCGAGCAAAAGGGTGTCGCCTTACTCTTCATGCCATCCACACTCGATATACACCTGACATTCGATCATGAAAAGCTCGAAACGATCTTAGTCAATCTAATTGGAAACGCGATGAAATATACACCCGAGGGGGGAAGAATCATTTTGCACATTGATGAAACAGATGCAGCAGTTCTGTTTGCAGTCGAAGACAATGGTATCGGGATCAAAAAGGAGCATCACGAATCTATATTCAACCGCTTTTTTCAGGTAGATAGCAATAGTTGTGTAAGTGGTGATGGCATAGGTCTGGCATTCGTTAAACACTTAGTTGAATTACACGAAGGAATTATTTCGGTAGAGAGCGAGCTGCAGATGGGCTCTACGTTTAAGTTCAGCATTCCCAAAAAAAAGATTGAAAACCAATTACATTTATCTCCTTTAATAACAGATAAAGAATCCGAAAGGCAGATAAAGGTACCGATAACAGCAGCTATTCATAACCCTACAGCCCCCTCTATTATTTTGGTTATTGATGACGAAAAAGAGGCTGTTGAAATGCTAGATCGATCTTTATCAGATTCATACAAGATCATCAAAGCATACAATGGAGTGGATGGGCTAGCCCTAGCAAAAGAAACATGCCCTGACTTAATTATCTGCGATATCATGATGCCAAAGATGAATGGGTTAGAGTTTCTTACTGCGTTGCGAAATAATAACACCATTGTTCAAACTCCCGTTATCATGTTTACTGCAAAAACAGCAGAGGATGATATGTTAGCTGCTTTTGAACACGGTGCCGACGCTTATCTCACGAAGCCGATTTCAATGCGCTATCTTAGAAAGCGCATTGAACATCTATTATCTCAGTCGGAATCAATGCACATCAGTTCATTCGTAACAGATTCTAAAACAAACTATTCGAAAGAGGAAAAGAAGTTCTTGTTCAAATGTAAGTTGATTATTGACGAAAACCTTACTAATACCGATTTTGATGTTATGCTATTCGCCGGAAAACTAGGGATGAGTCACTCCTCTCTTTACAAAAAAATAAAAGGTCTTACAGGAAAGTCTGTAATCGAATTTATCAATGAATACCGAATTTATAAAGCAGTTCAATGCTTTATGGAAGGGAAAACAAACATCAACATTGTCTGTGCAGAATGCGGTTTCAATGATGCAAAAAATTTCAGAGAGATTTTTAAAAAGAAAATGAATGTAACCCCGAAACAATACATTCAAAATATGTAATTCAACTTAATTATAAATTTAAATATAGATATTATGATTCGAAAGATGCTCCTCCTAACTTCGCTGTTAGTTTGCATGCTCCCGTCCTTATTATTTGCGGGAGAGGTTATTAATCTGAACCGAAATTGGAAGTTCTCGCTTGGTGATTTCACTCAGGCTTCCGAAAATAAGTTTCCAGACAACGAATGGATAAGCACTCATTTGCCTCACTCCTTTTCAATCCCTTATTTTATGTGGAAAGATGTCTATAGCGGATATGGCTGGTATCGAAAAGAAATTGTAATGCCTCCGCAATGGAAAGGCAAGCAGATTAGCATCGAATTCGAAGGTGTCTTTATACAGTGTGAAGTCTTCTTAAACGGAAAGAAGATAGGAGAACATGTGGGTGGATACACCGGTTTTAACTACGACCTGACTCCATTTATGAAGCTAGGTAAAAATCTGCTTGCCGTTCGGGTAAACAATATCTGGAAAGCCGGTGTTGCCCCACGCGCAGGAGATCATCAGTTCAGTGGTGGAATTTATCGGGATGTTTATTTGCATATTAAGAATCCGCTACATATAGCTTGGAATGGAACAGCCGTATCAACTCCAGTCGTATCCAAACAAGCAGCTACAATAGAGGTGCAAACTGAAATTAATAATCGTAGTACTGAACCCCAAACCCTTGTAATGCGTACCGAAATTGTTTCACCTGCAGGAGTCGTCGTAACCAAAACAGAAAGTAAAGCAACACTGACTGCCCGATCTAATCAAATTATCAGCCAAAAGTTGCCTTCCCTTTCATCTCCTCAATTGTGGCATCCTACCACTCCATATCTATACACAGCTATCAGCACCATACTAAAAGACGGTAAAGAAACAGATCGCACAGAAACTACTTTCGGTATCCGCTGGTTTGAGTGGACAGCAGATAAAGGGTTCTTCCTCAATGGCGAGCACCTTTATTTATTGGGTGCCAATGTGCACCAAGACCATGCCGGATGGGGAGATGCCGTAACCAATACCGGCTTTTATCGAGATGTAAAATTGATGAAAGAGGCAGGCTTTAACACGATCCGTGGTTCGCATTATCCACACGATCCTGCTTTCTCTAAAGCATGTGACGAACTGGGTATACTTTTCTTCCCCGAAAATGCTTTTTGGGGAATGGGAGGAAGCTCCGGAGATCGCTTTGGATGGAGTACTCCATCGTCGAGTTGTTACCCTCCTCATCCAAGTGATCAAGATGCATTCGATCAAAGTGTATTAAGCCAACTCAAAGAACTGATTTTGATCCACCGCAACAGCCCCTCAATCACAGCTTGGAGTTTGTCAAATGAAGCTTTTTTTACAGACGACCCTACCGAAAAACGAATGAAAGCATTACTGAATGCTGCTACTGACAGTGTTCATAAATGGGATCCAACGCGCTTGGTAGCTATAGGAGGATGCCAACGAAGAGGATTAGATCAATTAGGCAAAAACCAAATAGCCTTTTACAATGGAGACGGTGCTACGTTTGCTGCACCCGGGGTACCCAGTATGGTATCCGAATATGGAAGTGTAACAACTCATCGACCAGGAAAGTTTGCACCAGGATGGGGAGATCTTGAAGATGGTTTTAACCGTCCACAATGGCGAGGCGGACAGATTATATGGTGTGGATTCGATCACGGAACCGTAGGTGGTGAAGGTCTTGCTACAATGGGACTAGTCGATTATTTCCGTATTCCCAAACGGGCTTGGTACTGGTACCAAAGTGCTTATGCAAAAGGAAAATCCACTCCATCAGAACCACAATGGGCACAACCAGGTATACCAAGTCGCATCAAATTAACAGCAGATAAGATGACTTTATCAGCACCCGATGGAACAGATGATACACAAATTTTGATTACAATCATTGATAACAAAGGGCAGCATATTTCCAATGAAATTCCGGTTACGTTGCGTATAAAATCAGGGCCGGGTACTTTCCCCACAGGTAATAGTATACAATTTATGCCTCCATCCGATAAAGAGGCTTCTGATATCAGTATACGCGATGGGATGGCAGCCATTGAATTCCGCAGTTACCATGCTGGTACAACCATCATAGAGGCAACAGCACAAGGGCTACCCACAACAACATTAAAAATTGTCACCTTAGGTACACCTACTTGGGAAAGTGAAGGAAAGCCCACAACAGCCTCACTCCCTTACAAAAGATTTCACCTTGTCGACAAAACACCGATGACGGGTGACGGAGAACTATTGCTGGCAAAGAACCGCCCGTCTGCCGTAAGCTCAACATCCGAGCTATCGAGCAAAGGATTAGCCAATGATGGTGATGAACAGAGCTCTTGGTTTGCCAATATTACAGACAAGAATCCTTGGTGGAGAGTTGATTTGGAGGCTTCATACGATTTGAACACCATTCAGTTAATCTTCCCACTGGGTACTAACTGTCGCTACATAGTAGAAGTCAGTTCCGATATCAAAACCTGGCAACAAATCGCAGAGGGTAATAAGGCTCTACCTGAAACAAAAACACAGATATTTAAAGGAAACTTGGGTAATAACATACGTTCTGTCCGTATTCGATTTACCCAAGGAGCAGGAGGGCTCTCAGAAGTAAAAATAGGCGGAACACCCTCTTCCAAATAAATCCTAACTTAAAGAAAACACAGATGAAACAACTGATTATTTACCTTCAACTTTTTATATTGAGTGTAGCCAGCATTCCCTGTAATGCGCAAACAAACACGTCGAACCTCAATTTGAGCTATACACTTCCGGGAACAATATGGGAAGAATCACTTCCGTTGGGTAACGGGCGCCTAGGCGCCATGCCCGATGGAGGAGTATTTCAAGAGAACATCACTCTGAATGAAATCTCCCTATGGTCAGGCAGTGAAGAAGACACAAGTAACCCTGAGGCATTGCAACGATTACCCATTATACGGCAATTATTGCTTGAAGAAAAAAATCAAGAGGCTGAAAAAGAGATGCACCAATACTTCAAATGCAAAGGCGAAGGATCGGCACAAGGCAACGGAGCCAATGCACGTTATGGATGCTTTCAAACGCTAGGTAATCTGCGTTTAGACTACTATTATCCTAACTGCACTGACACACACATGGTACCTAGCGATTATAAACGCAATCTTTCTATTGAAAAGGCTCTTGCTACCACCTCCTTCTCAATCAACCAAGTAAAGTATACACGCGAATACTTTGTTTCTTTGACCCAAGACGTGATTATGATTAAATTATCGGCCAGCAAAAGGAACAGTCTAAATTTTAATTTGACCCTTGAACGACCTGAAAAAGGACTTGTGTCGTTCCGTGATCAGACTCTCTGTATGAGCGGTACACTCAACAACGGTAACGATGGAAAAGGAATGAAATATATAGCTTTGGCAGATGTAGTAGCCGATGGGGCTAAACTGTCGGTTAACAAACAACAGCTACAAGTCAGAGAAGCTACCATAGCTTATATTTATGTATCAGCTACAACAGACTACCGGAATAGCCGTTTCGATAAACAGGCCGAAGAGCTACTTAATAGTGCTCAAGCAAAATCTTACAGTTCAGTACTAAAGGCTCATCAAGTAGCATACGCAGAGAAGTTTAACAGAGTCCATCTTGATTTAGGTAAAACACCTAACTATCCCTCTATCACCGAACGCCTGGAGGCTTTCCAGAAAAAGGATGACCCTGCTTTGGCAGCTCTATATTTTCAATTTGGACGCTACCTAATTATATCCGGCACACGCGTAGGTTCATTACCATTAAACTTACAAGGGCTATGGGCCAACACTATACAAACACCGTGGAATGGCGATTATCATCTGAATATCAACGTGCAGATGAATTATTTCCCCGTCGAAGTTGCCAATTTATCAGAGTTCTTACTGCCTGTTGCCCAATTCGTTAAAGAGTTGGTACCTTCAGGAGAAAAAACAGCACATGACTTCTATGGAGCTAAGGGATGGGTTGCACATGTCATAACAAACCCTTGGCATTTTACTGCTCCCGCCGAACATGCCTCTTGGGGATCAACCAATACAGGCGGTGCTTGGCTCTGTTCACCGTTGTTCGAACATTATGCTTTCACACTCGACAAGGAATATCTGGAAGCTATTTATCCAATACTCAAAGGAGCAGCGGAGTTCTTTCTATCAACAATGATTAAAGAAAAAAAACATGGTTGGTTGGTTACCGCTCCGTCATCATCACCCGAGAATAGTTTTAAAATGCCCGGTACAAACCAACCGGTATATATTTGTATGGGACCTACAATGGATGTTCAAATCATTACCGAATTATTCAACAACGTTATTCAGGCCAGTCAGATTTTACAGATAGATGAAATGTTGGCCAATCAACTCTCGGTCACATTGAAACATTTGCCACCGATGCAAATCAGCAAAAAAGGTGGATATTTACAAGAATGGTTAGAAGATTATGAAGAGACCGATGTTCATCACAGGCATGTATCACATTTATTTGGACTGTATCCTGCCAACCTCATTACCGAACAAAAAACACCCGAACTGATTAAAGCAGCCAAAGCAACACTGGAGCGAAGAGGTGATGAAGGAACCGGTTGGTCGCGTGCCTGGAAAGTAAACTTTTGGGCTCGGCTAAAAGATGGGGAAAGAGCTTATAAGCTCTTTAAGAGTTTAATGACTCCAACACTTGAAACCAATGTAACAATGGCTCATGGCGGCGGCACATATCCTAACTTATTCTGTGCACACCCTCCTTTTCAGATAGATGGTAATCTAGGTGGATGCGCAGGGATCGGAGAAATGCTGATTCAAAGTCACGACAATTGTATTGAGCTGCTACCGGCCATTCCTACTTCATGGAAGGATGGTTCTTTTCGCGGCTTAAAAGCCAGGGGAGGGATAGAGGTAGATGCTGAATGGAAGAATGGTCAACTTATTAAAGTTACACTAAACAGCCAAATTTCTCAGCAAATAACAATCAAAATACAAGGAAAAACTCATGTAGTGAATGTCAAGGCACATAAAAAGAAAAAATTAGTATATAGTGACAAATAGTATAAGTTCACTATATACCCTCACATGCATCTGAAATCGTAATAGCAGGTTGAAACGTAAATTATAAAAAAAACTTTAAAACATTTTGAGGTTTGCTTGAAAGCCCATACATTTGCATCGTTGTTTATGCAATCATTTATTCTGAATCAGAAAAAACGAAGAAGCAAGAAACCAACAACAAAACACAACATTACGTTGTTCTTTTAAAAGAAGTATCACCTTTATAATGTATAAGATGCAATGAAAAAAGTATTCATCCTGACATTTCTATTAAGCACTACAATTTTACTACGGGCACAAAGCACACTCAGCTTAGATAGTTGCCGTGCGTTGGCTATTGCCAACAACAAAGAGCTATTGATTGGCCAAGAGAAAATCAATGCAGCTCACTATCAGCGAAAGGCAGCTTTCACCAATTATTTGCCCAACCTATCGGGCACGGGAGCTTATATGCGCAATCAGAAAGAGTTTTCATTGCTAAATGATGCTCAAAAGGGAGCTTTATCGGGACTCGGAACAAGCCTTAGCGGACCACTGCAACAAGCCTCGCAGGTGATCGGGCAGCTACATCCCGAATTAGCTCCTCTTCTCTCACAACTGGGTAGTACGATGGTACCTGCACTGAACGAAGCAGGAAACTCCATTGTCGATGCCTTCCGAACCGATACGCGTAATGTATATGCAGGAGCGCTGACACTGACACAGCCTTTGTATATGGGAGGCAAAATCAGGGCATACAATAAGATTACGCAATATGCCGAAGAATTGGCTCGCGAACAGCACAACTCGGGTATGCAGGAAGTCATATTAAGTACAGATCAGACCTATTGGCAAGTCGTTTCGCTCACTAGCAAAAAACGCCTTGCCGAAGGATATTTAAAGCTATTGCAAAAGCTTGACAGCGATGTGGAAAAGATGATTAACGAAGGAGTGGCTACCAAGGCCGACGGATTGTCGGTACGCGTAAAGGTAAATGAGGCCGAAATGACCCTGACCAAAGTAGAAGACGGATTGAGCCTGTCAAAGATGTTGCTTTGTCAACTATGTGGCATTGACTTAAGCACACCGATCACTCTGGCCGATGAGAAATTGGAAAACATTCCGACTCTTGTCGTCACCCCCAGTTTCGATATGGCCGAAGCTTATGCCAATCGCCCCGAGATTCGCAGCTTGGAGTTAGCCACAAAAATCTATCATCAAAAGGTTAACGTAGTACGTGCGGAGCACCTACCCTCGCTAGCATTGATGGGCAACTATATGGTAACGAACCCGTCGGTATTCAACGGTTTCGAGAACAAGTTCAAAGGTATGTGGAATGTAGGTGTCATGCTGCAACTCCCCATCTTTCATTGGGGCGAAGGAACATATAAAGTAAAAGCCGCCAAGGCAGAAGCACGCATTGCGCAGTATCAATTAGAAGATGCTAAAGAGAAGATAGAATTGCAAGTAAACCAATCGGCTTTCAAAGTAAACGAAGCAGCTAAAAAGCTGTCGATGGCAACGAAGAACATGGAGAAAGCCGAAGAGAATCTACGTTATGCCACACTAGGCTTTGAAGAGGGGGTGATTGCAACCAGCAACGTACTTGAGGCACAAACCGCCTGGCTATCGGCACAATCGGATAAGATTGACGCCCAAATAGACGTTAAACTAACAGAAATCTACTTGCAAAAGTCACTCGGTACTCTGAAATAACCGAAAGTTAAACTCAATCGCTAATCGTAAAATCATAGATAACAATGGTATCACAAAAATCACAAAACAGCAATATGCTGCTTGCTTTTCTTACCTTATTGGGGGTTATTGCACTCGTTGCAGTAGTAGGCTTCTTCATGCTTCGAAAAGGTCCAGAAATTATTCAGGGACAAGCCGAAGTCACTGAGTATCGCGTATCGAGCAAAGTGCCCGGACGTATTTTAGAGTTCCGGGTAAAAGAGGGTGAAAGCGTCAAAGCAGGCGATACGCTTGCCATACTCGAAGCGCCCGAAGTGATGGCAAAAATGGAACAAGCTCAAGCGGCCGAAGCTGCCGCACAAGCACAGAGCAACAAAGCCATTAAGGGAGCACGTAGCGAACAGATTCAAACGGCTTATGAGATGTGGCAAAAATCAAAAGCCGGAGTCGAGATAGCCGAGAAATCTTATAAGAGAATTAAGAATCTTTTTGAGCAAGGAGTCATGCCGGCACAGAAGTTAGACGAGATTACCGCTCAACGAGATGCTGCCATTGCTACCGAGAAGGCTGCCAAAGCGCAATATACCATGGCCAAGAACGGTGCCGAGCGTGAAGATAAGATGGCTGCTGCCGCTTTGGTAGATCGTGCCAAAGGAGCCGTTGCCGAAGTGCAATCTTATATCAAAGAAACCTACCTCATCGCACAAACAGCCGGAGAGGTTTCGGAAATATTTCCTAAAGTAGGCGAACTGGTAGGAACCGGCGCACCCATCATGAACATCGCAGTGATGAACGATATGTGGGTTACATTTAACGTACGCGAAGACCTACTCAAAAACCTGACCATGGGTAGCGAGTTTGAAGCCATCGTACCGGCACTCGACAATAAGACCATACGTCTGAAAGTGAACTATATGAAAGACCTTGGCACTTATGCCGCTTGGAAAGCAACCAAAACAACCGGCCAGTTCGATCTGAAAACATTTGAAGTAAGAGCGCTACCGCTCGAGAAGGTAGTAGGTTTACGCCCCGGAATGTCGGTGATTATTAAAAAGTGATGAAAAAAAGAGAAAAGAAATATGTAGCTCTGTGGATGGTTATGAAGCGCGAATGTCGTCGTCTCGTATCTCGTCCGCTGTACCTTTTTTGCATGGTGGTTGCCCCCTTGTTCTGTTACGTGTTCTTCACAACACTGATGAGCTCGGGACTGCCTACCAACCTTCCCGTAGGTGCAGTCGACTTAGACAACAGTGCCACTTCACGCAGCATCATCCGCAACCTGGATGCTTTCGGTCAAACAGCCGTAGTAGCACACTACGAGAATGTGACCGAAGCACGCATTGCCATGCAGCAAGGAAAAATCTACGGGTTCTTCTATATTCCCAAAGGACTATCGGCCGATGCGCAAAGCCAACGTCAGCCGAAGTTATCATTTTACACCAACAACTCCTACCTCATAGCCGGTTCATTGCTGTTTAAGGACATGAAGATGATGGGCGAATTGGCCGCAGGTGCTGCCGCCCGCTCGGTGCTCTATGCAAAAGGAGCAACCGAAGATCAAGCAATGGCCTATTTGCAGCCCATTGTTATCGATACACATCCGCTGCAAAACCCATGGCTCAATTATTCGGTATACCTATGCAACACATTGGTACCGGGTGTGTTGATGTTGTTGATCTTTATGGTAACAGTCTATTCCATTGGTGTAGAAATCAAAAACCGCACAGCGCGCGAATGGTTGCGTATGAGCAATAATTCTATTTACATAGCCTTGGCAGGTAAGTTACTACCACACACCGTGGTGTTCTTTATTATGGGCATCTTTTACAATGTATACCTGTATGGCTTTCTGCATTTCCCGTGCAATAGCGGTATCTTTCCGATGATATTGGCCACCCTCTGCCTCGTATTGGCATCACAATGTTGTGGTATTGTCATGATAGGAACATTACCTACGTTGCGTCTGGGCCTCAGCTTTGCCTCCTTGTGGGGCGTCTTGTCGTTCTCCGTTTCGGGTTTCTCCTTTCCGGTGATGGCAATGAACCCGGTGTTGCAAGGACTCAGTGTTCTCTTTCCGTTGCGCCACTACTTCCTTATCTATGTAGATCAGGCACTCAACGGATACAGTATGATCTATTCATGGCCTAACTATATGGCTTTACTCATCTTTATGATGCTTCCTTTCTTCGTGGTTAATCGCTTAAAGGAAACATTGATATACTATAAATACGTACCCTGATGAAAGATAAATCATTCAAAAATAACATAGCACAAGGCATTGGCGACTTGTTTTACATCTGGAAACGGGAGTTTCGTACCACCTTTCGCGACCAAGGTGTATTGATATTCTTCGTTCTGGTGCCCTTGGTATATCCGTTGATTTACGGCTTCATCTATACCAACGAAGTAGTGCGCGAAGTTCCCGCTGTAGTAGTTGATAACTCCCGTTCCTCACTCAGCCGAGAGTATCTACGCAAAGTAGATGCCACTCCGGACATTCAGGTTGTAGCCTATTGCAACGATATGGAAGAGGCGAAACTAATGCTCAGAGACCGTTTGGCCTATGGCATTATTTATATCCCTTCCGATTTTAGCAGCAATATTGCCCGTGGCAAGCAGGCACAAGTAAGTCTTTACTGCGATATGAGCGGACTACTCTATTATAAGAGTATGTTATTGGCCAATACAGCCGTATCGCTCGACATGAATCAAAACATAAAGATTGAGCGGGCAGGCAATACCACCAACCGGCAAGACGAGATCACCGCCTATCCTATCGAATACGAAGACGTGGCTATGTTTAACCCGACGAATGGCTTTGCTGCCTTTTTAATTCCAGCCGTATTAATCTTATTAATACAGCAAACACTTTTATTAGGTATCGGGCTCTCGGCAGGAACAGCGCGGGAAAATAATCGCTTCAAAGACCTCGTGCCCATTAACCGCCACTATAGCGGAACATTGCGAATTGTTTTCGGTAAAGGATTGAGCTATTTTATGGTATATGCTCTGGTAGCGGTTTATGTACTCTGCGTCGTACCTCGTATATTCAGCCTCAACCAGATCGGACAACCCAGCACATTGGCCTTGTTCATGCTCCCTTATCTGGCTGCTTGCATTTTCTTTGCGATGACTGCCTCGATTGCCATCCGCAATCGCGAAACTTGCATGTTGATTTTTGTATTTACATCGGTGCCACTACTCTTCATTTCCGGTATATCCTGGCCGGGGGCAGCTATTCCCGCATTTTGGAAGTATTTTTCTTACATTTTCCCTTCCACATTCGGCATCAATGGATTTGTGCGTATCAACAATATGGGAGCTACACTGAGCGAAGTATCAACCGAGTATCATGCTCTTTGGTTACAAGCCGGCTTCTATTTTCTCACAACCTGTTTTGTCTATCGCTGGCAGATAATAATGAGTCGTAAACATGTAATTGAAAGATACAAAGAGAGGAAGGAACAAAACAAATAATTTTCTTAGCACCATGAGCTTTATCACGGTGCTAAGAAGGGCAAGGCTAGCAAACAGTCTTACTGTTTATTGATTCTTTTCCTTTTTCTCTTTCAAGAAAGAAGAGAGAGATTGAATGACAGTGCTGTACTTCGGCTCTTCGGCTCTATTTATATCCTCTTGCTTATCGAGTCGATGATCGAAAAGCATTCGATTTCCGCTACCGTCGGCTTTGTTCCATTCGGCATAGTTAAATCGTTTACTCACGGCATTATCCCCACCGTTCCATTGAATATACACAGGAGTTTTCCACTCTTTCCTCAGATTATTAAGCACAGGAACAATACTAGTTCCATCCAACTGTTTTTCGGGTATGGGCAATTCGCAAAGCTCGCATAAGGTAGGATATAGATCTACAAACTCGACCATAGCAATATACTTTTTTATCAATTAAAAAAAATAGACTATTCGATAAACTCCATTTCAAACAGAATACATCGAAAGGAGATAGTGTTTGAGTTTGATTTCAATAATCAGGGTCATTTCACAAAAACGCTCAGGAAACATAATGATATCTATTACATGACCAATGGAAACCACAATCCAAAAGATACAGATGCGGTATATTTACATATTAAAACAATCAAAAAGCAAAAACGAAAGCAATAAAAGCCCATTTCAATAACATAACAGACTGATATACTTACACTTAAAGAAGTACGTACTTTTTACATCGAAGAGTACGTTATTAACGCACTGTTAAATAGTATATTAACGATACGTTAAGTACGTACTTTCACTGCATGGGATATACTAATAATTTTAATAGAGATAAATATATTGAACATCACTACTCCTATACCTACCACATCCGTATTAGATTAAATCAGTATTTAAAAATACTATTTTGGTATTTACATTATTTAACCACCTGTTTATCGATTTACTACGAAACTTTCGTAGATTTGTCGTGTAATCAAAATTAAACAATAAATATATGGAAAAGCTAACAATACAAGAAGAAGAAGTAATGATTTACATCTGGGAGCTGAATAGTTGTTTTGTTAAAGACATTGTGGCCAAATTTCAACCACCTGCACCTCCTTATACAACTGTTGCATCGATCGTAAAAAACCTCGAGCGAAAAAAATACCTAACTACTCGTCGCGTTGGAAACACCTACAAATATAGCCCCGCCATCAAAGAAAGCGAATACAAACGTACTTTTATGAGCGGAGTGGTACGCAACTATTTTGCCGACTCGTATAAAGAAATGGTTTCTTTCTTTGCGCGCGATCAAAAGATATCGGCCACGGAGCTCAAAGAGATTATCGACATGATTGAGAAAGGAAAAGAAGAATAGTCACTAAACATTGTATATTATGAATCCAGAATGGGTCTATTTCCTTAAAGTGAACGCAGGAATTGCTTTATTTTACGCCTTCTACAGATTGTTCTTTTATAGAGATACCTTCTTTACTTGGCGCCGAACTGCTTTGTTTGGCTTTTTCATCCTATCATTCCTTTATCCATTACTAAATCTGCAAGATTGGATTAAGAACCAGGAACCCATAGTGGCTATGGTCGATTTATATGCTAGCGCCGCCTGGCCCGAATATACCCCTACTGTCACCGCTTCCGAGGTAATCGATTGGGAAGAGGTGGTCATCAATTCCTTGGGCTATCTATACATAAGTGGCATTCTTCTCCTTTGCATCCGGTTCCTGCTCCAGTTGAGTAGTATAATCCGTTTGCGAGTTCAAAGCCGCCGTAGTATGATAAACGACATCTTCATCTATGAACTTCCTCACGCATCTAGTCCTTTTTCTTTTTTTCACTGGATATTCGTACACCCAACCTCGCATACAGAGGAAGAACTCGACGAAATCCTCATCCACGAACTTACTCATGCACGGCAATATCACTCCATCGATGTTATTTTGAGTGAGTTAATCTGTATCGCATGCTGGTTTAACCCTTTTGCTTGGCTCATGAAGCGCGAAGTTCGAAACAATTTGGAATATTTAGCCGACCATCGGGTGATACAAACCGGACGCGATTATCAATCATACCAGTTCCATCTTCTAGGGCTGGCACATCAAAAGGCTGCAGCAAATTTATCAAATAGTTTCAATGTTTTACCTTTAAAAAACCGAATTAAAATGATGAACAAGAAAAGAACAAAGGAAATTGGAAGAACCAAATACCTATTATTTATCCCCCTGGCCACCTTACTGATGATTTTCAGTAATATAGAAACAGTGGCACGAACTACGAAAAGCATTGCCAAAGAAGTGATACTAAACGTAGAGAACAAGATTAATGAAGAAGCTGTAGAAAAAATGAATTCAACAACTTTGACAACCGAAACATCCGAAATGACTCCGCCTCAAGACAAAAAGAAGGTGTCAAAAGACACCAAAGCGAAGGAAGAGACCAAGGAGGATGATGAGAAAGTTCATGGAATGGCCGAAAAAATGCCCGACTTCCCAGGAGGCATGGAAGCTTTGATGACTTACATCAACAAAACCATAAAGTATCCCGAAAAAGCGATGAAAGAGAATATAAGCGGGCGTGTCATCGTTCAATTTATAGTACGGAAAGATGGAACAGTTACCAATCCTCGCGTAGTGAAAGGAGTTGATCCGGAACTCGATGCAGAAGCCATGCGCATTGTATCGATTATGCCTAAATGGATACCCGGGGAAGTGAACGGAAAACCTGCATCGGTTAAATACACTGTTCCGGTGATGTTTAAACCATTCGGCGGCAAGGGTACAGCTGCGAAAGAGGTTAAAGAGAGTAAGCTTCCGGAAGTAACAGTAGTTTCTTATGCTGCCGATGAAAAGCCAACCAATGAGGGAACCGTATTTGAGGTAGTAGAAGAAATGCCCCAATATCCTGGCGGAATAAATGCTTTGATGGCGTATTTGGGGAAGAGTATCAAATACCCGGTTGAAGCTCAAAAAAGCAATATACAAGGTCGCGTTATCGTATCAATGATTGTGGACGAAACCGGAAAAGTAACGCATCCTCATATCGTGAATAGTGTATCACCATCATTAGATGCAGAAGCTATCAGGGTAGTGAGTCGAATGCCTCAATGGGTACCCGGCAAACAAAGAGGAGAGACGGTAAGGGTTCGGTATTCACTGCCCATTGCCTTCAGACTACAAAAGCCAGAAGCCGTACCGACTGAAGCGAAAAAGTAACACTGTTTATACAGTCTTCATTAAGACTTTCATTCATTGAAACAACGACCCAGGTTATGCAATGAATGAAAGTTTTATGTTTAGTGAGCAAGAAAAAAAGAAATTGTGTCGATACAGACAATCTAAGAACGGAGTTAGTCTACAAACTCTTTTATTTATAGAATATTAATCGCTAGTTAAAATTCTTTTTTTACATTTGTTGTAACCTATTAATCAGCAAAAACAGAAAGAAGATGATCAACAAGAAAAAAATGAAGCAAGTAAGAAGAATCAAATATCTATTATTTATTTCATTGCCCACCGTGTTGATGATTTGCAGCCAAACAGAAACAGTGGCACGGAATACGAAAAGTAATAGCAGAGTAGTTTTACAAAATGTAGAGAACAAGACTTATGAAGAAGCTAGAACCATGCCTACTCCACTTGCTTTGACAAAAGTAATAGTCGAAAAATCACCACCACAAGACAAGAAGAAGGCACCAAAAGATACGATTTCAAACAATGAAGCGACAAGTGCTGATGACATCGTGTATGAAGTGGCAGAACCAATGCCCAGCTTCCCCGATGGCATGCAGGCTCTAATGACTTATCTTCGCAGAAAAATTATCCTTCGTGAAGAAGTGATATGCCATGATATCGGACGTGTCATTGTTCAATTTATAGTTCAGAAAGATGGAACAATTGCCCATCCGCGAATCACGAAAAGCCTTGATCCATGGTTGGATGCAGAAGCTCTACGCATTATATCTACAATGCCTAAATGGACACCGGGAAAAATCAACGGAAAACCAGTATCGGTTAAATACACCGTTCCCGTGATGTTCAGTCACTAAACAGGATAGCACTGTACACGCAGTCATCCTTCATTCGTGATAACAACTAGCCAGGCTACTCACCAAATGAAATAATTTTCGCTTAGTGAGGAGCAAGGAAGGCGATTGCACCGATACCGGTATCACAAAAATAACATAAATCGACTCAGCTATACAATTTCTTGTAACAAAAAACAAATAAGTAAAATACTTTTTCTACATTTGCCATAACCAACTAATCAGTACAAATATGAAGAAAATAACACTAATCATCAGTCTATTACTCTGTTCGATTGTCTATGCACAAACCAAAGAAAAAGTGATTGAACAACCACCCTTCGTAGCATGGAGTTCAAGCACGATAGAAATAGATAAAGTAGTACTAAGTGATACGGCAACCGTTTTGTACATCAAAGCATTTTATCGACCCAAATATTGGATCAAAGTAGCTTCGGGTAGTTTTTTAAAAGGCAATAATGGCAAGAAATATACGTTGCGTAGCGGTGTTGGCATTACTCTCGATAAAGAGTTATGGATGTCCGATTCTGGTGAAGCTACTTTCCAGTTAATCTTTCCTCCTCTTCCCCAGGGAGTTACTTCTGTTGATTTCTCTGAAGGAGACGTACCGAACTCCTATCACATCTACGGTATTCAACTCAAAAACAACAGATTACCATCTTTAGCACTTCCCCAAAATGCCATCACGCATAAAGTAGATAAAAAGACCTCCCTTCCCGACCCGGGAATGATCACTGGCACTGCCATTCTAAAGGGAAGATTATTGGATTATCGCCCGGAAATGATCAGCGGATTAAATGTAAACATATCCGAACCTATCAAAGGATTTTCGCAGGGTATGCCGGTAAAGATTAATAGCGATGGAACATTTGCACTTGAAACAACTATAATGGGAATTACCCCTGCTTCGATCTACTTATTCGGGCAGTCGCTTAAGTTTTTCTTAGCACCAGGAGAAACCAGTGAATTAATTATCAATCTGCGCGAACTTTGTCGTGAACAATCGAAACTACGTAAGAATGAGAAACCTTATGGGCAGGCTGTTTACATCAATGGCCCACTAGCCGGTGTGGCACAAGAGTTGAATATCAACACATTGCCAACCATCCTATCAAAGAGTGAAACCATGGTGAAAGAGGTGGCTAACATGGATGCTAACGCATACAAAGCCTATATCATGGGCAAACATGCCGATTTACAACAGAAAATCGAATCGCTGCCACATAGCACAGCAACCAAACAACTACTACTCATTGAAAACGACATGAATGCCGCACAAGCGCTTATACTTGTTTCGAATATGCTTACTCAAGCTAAACTCTATAAAAAGGAGATCACGAAAGAACAGGCGCAAACCTATTTTAGTAAACTACAAAAAGACCTTCCTGCCGATTACTTCAACGATTTGAAAGATTTGACAAGCATCAATACTCCAAAAGCACTGTTAAGCGATAATTATACGTATACGGTTTATACATTAAGCAGAATAAAAGATCAATTGCCAAACATGCTGGGAACAGACAAAGGTCCGTTCTTTGACGTTTCAACAGCAGCAGGTATCTACAAAAATATTCTTGATTTTAACCCGTTAAATGACCAACAGAAAGCCTTGCTCACTTCACTACCGACAAGTTATCAGTCGATTGTTGAAACAGCAAACACAGAGCTATTGAATAAGATAGAACAAAATAAAAAGAAAACCGGATACAAGATAAATGAAGTGGGCGAAGTGACAAATGAAGATCTTTTTGCCTCTATCATTTCCAAATTCAAAGAGAAGGTAATATTAGTCGATTTTTGGGCAACATGGTGTGGTCCCTGCCGTATGGCCAATAAAGCGATACTACCCTTGAAAGAAGAACTAAAAAATAAAGAGATTGTTTATCTGTACTTAACAGGCGAAACATCGCCATTAAAACTCTGGGAAAATATGATACCCGACATTCATGGCGAACACTTCCGCGTAACCGATGCACAATGGAAGTACTTAATGAGCGAATTTAAAATTAGCGGTGTTCCTACTTATATCATTGTCGATCGTAATGGGAGCATCAGTTATAAAGTCACCGGTTTCCCCGGTGTTGATACCATGAAAACAGAGTTGCTGAAAGCATTAGATAAACAGTAGAATATCATTGACAGACAAATCACCTGTGAACAAACATTCAAATTATCAATAAAGGTAACGTATTGATGTATATACAATCTGCCTAGCTCTTTAGCCCCCATATTTGGATGGGGGCACACCAAACTGTTTGATAAAGTGCTGCCTAAAAGTAGTGAGATCATTGAAACCAACCATCTCAGCAATTTCTTGAATAGTATATTTCTTCTCAATAACTAGAGAAGCAGCTTTTGTCATACGTATGCTACGGATGATTTCAATTACCGATAAAGTCGTATGTTGCTTCACTTTTCGATAGAGGGTGGTTTGGCTGAGGTTCATTAAATCGGCCAGAAGAGTGACGCTGAATGCCTCGTTTGATAGATTGGCTTCGATCAGCTGAATTACCTGAGTGATGAATTCATTTTCATCTAAAGCATCGCAGTTACTTTCGGAATACTTCTCTTGCTTTAGCATCAAGGATTTTGTGTAAATTTGTTTTAACTGTTCACGTTGATTTATTAGATTCTCTACCCGTATTTTGAGTATTTCGGGATTGAAAGGTTTCATGATGTAATCATCAGCTCCTAGTTTGGAACCTTGTAGTACATCGGCATCTTCTGCTTTGGCCGTTAACATAACGATAGGTATTTGAGCAGTGTTACGATGTAAACGAATTTGCTTGCAACACTCAAAACCATCCATCACAGGCATCATCACATCCGAAAGAATAAGGTCGGGTACTTTTTCTATGGCCAATGTTAGCCCTTCTTCCCCATTGGTCGCCTCCAAAAGGGTATATTTAGTTCGAAACAAACTGCAGATATAGGCTCTTATTTCGCTATTATCTTCGATAATCAATAGAGTATGTTTGCGTTGCATCGACCGACTTTCTTCGTAGGGGATACACTTGATGGGTAATTTAAAGGGCTCTATCTCGATAGAATCGGATAATACCGTTTCGTAAATATCTTCGATAAAGTGTTCTTTGCCCGTCGGAATATAAAGAGTAAAGATACTGCCCCGACCAGGCTCGCTGTCGACCTTAACCATACCATGATGCAAATCAATGGTATGCTTAACGATATAAAGTCCGATACCTACTTTGGTCGACATGGTAGGAGTACTTTCGCCCGTAACAAACGAATCGAAAATATGTTGCTGAAGATCTGCAGGAATACCCACTCCTGTATCGGATATGGAAAGAACAGCAGTTCTCTTTCCATCCATCTCTTTTTCAAACAAATTAATCTCTATAGCACCACCGTTCGATGTATATTTCAAGGCATTTGACAAGAGATTGTTGATGGCAGAGATTATTTTGGATCGATCTATCCATACATTGATTGGCCGGGCTGGTAACACTACTTTGAAACAAATTTCTTTGGTAGTGGCAATGGCTTCGAACGAGAAGGCAACCTGTTGGACTAGGGTGGTTAAGTCAATTTGTGTCAGTTGCAACTTAACCATACCTGCTTCTATCTTTTGCACATACAAAAGATGGTCGACCAAGGTGTGTAGCGAGCAGGCATTGTTGTAGATAGTGGTCAGGCGTTCATAGCTTCGATCTGTTTTTGACACACGGTATAGCAATTCTTGCAAAGGCGATAGAATCAGTGTTAGCGGAGTACGTAATTCGTGGGCTGCTGTGGTGAAAAATCGCTCACGCTCCAAACGAATCTGCTTTTCCTGCTCGCGTTCTTGTTTCGTTATAAGCAGTTGGCTTTCAATCTGCATCTCATGCTCCAACTGCCGTTGTTTGCGTTTGAAACGACGTACAAAATAATACAGCACCAACAAAAGCAGCACGCCCATCATGAGCTTGAATGATACTGTTTGACTCCAATGTGGACGTATAGTGATGGGCAATGTAGTGATTTTACTGCGCCGTTGCAACTCACTATCATCAGGAATCAGGCTTTTCACTTCAAACTGATAATTACCGGGAGGAATGTTGGTATAGGCTATTTTATTGCCATCGTCAGTTATGATCCATTTCTTTTGATAGGGAGACAGACGGTAAGCGTACTTGTGCGATTTCTCTAAATAAGGCAAATCACTGAATGAAAGAGCAAAATCGCGGTTGGCATAACATAGTTCCAACCGATCGACATAAGAGATGCCGGTATGCAAGATGACCTGCCCGTTTATCTCTTCGCCGATTTGAACCGGACGGTTGTTAACCTCAATATCGGTAAATAAAGGTTTACCGGCCAAAGCATAGTTAGTGCGTATATCATCTGGATTAAAGTAAGTAAGACTCTTATTATTACCCCAGAACAGTTTTCTATTATAAAAGAGAACCGAGCGGTTACTTCCCGATATATAATAAGAATAGAACAGATTTTGGTGACGGCTATAACGTGAAATGCCGGAGTTGGTACCAAGCCAAATTCGTCCGTGAGCATCTTCGGCTATACAGGCAATGAAGTTGCTGCATAAACCATTTTCTGTTGTAAAGAAAGAAGTCATTTTATTGGTAATGGGAGAAATTACGCCCAGACCATCCGTATAGCCTACATAAATCTTCCCGTCGGTCGATGCCAACAATGATCGTACGCTACGTACTTCTTGCTTACATTGAGATTCGTAATTGCCGATGACAATGCCCCGCTTCGTTCCGTTAAAGTCTACAAGACGTCTGACACCGACTGAGGTGCCGATCCATATCGAGCCATCTTTGCTTTCGGTAATGGTTCGTACGTAAGGTTCATGCTTTTCGCCGGGCAAGCGTGTAGAGACCATTTTGCACTGCTTCGTTTCACGATCAAACAGCAACACACCGTTGCTGCCGACTACCCAAAATCGTTCGCGGCTATCAACAAAGACGCCCCAAACCTCACCATTTATCCGTTGTCCGTTAATAGATAGTAACGGATAGACTTGAAAACGTTTTGAGAACGGGTCATAATAAGTCAGTGTACCATCAGCATTGCCAAACCACAAATAGCCGTTACGATCCTTCACCACGGCAAGCACTGTCTTCTTCGCCTCAATAACGGGGTCGCTGACTACAGAAAATTTCATTGGCTTTCGCAAAGAGTCTATCGGCTCTTCGCTCCGCATAATACCTTTATGAAAGGTGGCAAGCCAGATAAAGCCATCTTTATCGGCCGTCATTCCACAAATCTCATTGTGCCGATTTTGATGATAGTGGTGATAAAACTGTTTGCGAAAATCAGAGATAACGACTCCACCGCCCTCTGTGCCAATCCATAAAATTCCTTGCGGATCGTAATATGCTGCAATCATACGGGTTTCGATGTTGCGGTAAAGCTGAGAAAAAGTATTGGAGTATATGGTGGTGGTAAAGTAGGGTGATTCATTCTTCTCAAAATCCAATACGGTATACCCGTTCCAGGTAGCAGCCAAATTACGATGACTGTCTAGCGATATGAAGGAGTAAACATCGCTATGCGACAGATTGGTACTACTTCCGCGTTCGCTGTACGTGAATTGATCCAACCGTTTTGACACCGGTTGATAACGAATCAATCCTTGTGCTATAGTAGAGATCCAGAGGCAACCGTGGTCTTCGCATATCTCTCTTACAGAAGTGGCAGATCCGCTGATAGGGTCTTTCAATAGTGTTTTATAATGCCCGGTAGCTATGTCAAACTGAACCAATCGTCCGTAATGAGTGGTTAGCCACAGGCTTTTCCCATCTTTCGAATGACAAAAAGCAGCTATGGGGCTGTTGACCGGAAAAAGATGCGAAAAGGTTTGTTGAAGAGTCAATGCTATTTTAACAATATGGTTGTCATTGTTGCGCACATAATGGTATTTCCATAGTTGTAAGTTATTGTCGGAGATGCTCCAAAGCAAAGAATCGTTTTGGGATAAAATACGAAAAACATTTATCGGTTCACGGTTAGCCGCATTGATGGATTGTATAAAGCACTCCTGCGCTCTATCAAAACCATACAAGCCGGCATCGGCCTGTACCCATAGCATACCATCGGCGGTTTCCAGTACCCTTCTAATACGTTGCTGATCGGATGGCAATTTAAAGTTTCTGATGCGTGTTCCGTCATAACGACTCAATCCGTTATTCGTAGCAAACCACATAAAACCATCTTTATCTTTATGGATGGCATGAATGGTATTATCAGCCAACCCATTTTGCATAGTCAATACTTGAAAATCCTTTTCCATCGAAGCGTATCCGGAAAAGTAATGCAGAAATAATAGTATGATTAGTAGATAGCCGCGTTTTTTCATCCACATAAGATTAGAAGGGTTTGGAGATACAAAAATAAATATAATAATGAAAGAATACATACACTTTTACTGAAAACTTTTTCGACATTCAAGTAAATACCATTCAGAAGCTATTGAAAGAACGATAAAACATTCTTTTGCATAAAACGCCAACGGTTAATGCACAAAACACCAACGCCAAAACATACCAACAAAATATATTTTTGCACCATAGTATTGAAACGATGAAAACCAATTATTAACTTTAAAAAAAGTAACTCAATGATGAAACACAATTTTTCTCTTCTCATTGCCTTGCTGTTCTGCTTTACCAACATCTATGCACAACAGTTCAACATCACAGGCACAGTCATTGACAAGAAACTCAACGAACCCATTATCGGAGCGAGTGTTCTTGTAAAAGGAACCAGCAATGGAACCATCACAGACATGGATGGGCAATTTACACTAAAGAATCTCAATAAAGGGAGTGTTCTGACCATTTCTTACATTGGCTATCAACCGCAAACGCTAACCCTTACGGGAACCGAAACTTCACTTCGAATAGCATTGATCGAGGATTCTCAAACACTAGATGAAGTAGTAGTAGTTGGATTCGGTACACAAAAAAAGGTTAACTTAACCGGTGCAGTGAGCAGTGTAGATACGAAACAACTCGAAGCAAGGCCGGTATCTACTATCGGACAAGCCTTACAAGGCACCGTACCCGGATTGAACTTCAATGTGAGTAAGAACGGTGGACAAGTGGGCAGTCGCATGAATGTGGATATTCGCGGTGGTGGTACCATTGGTGCGGGTTCTAACAGTTCCCCGCTTGTACTTATCGATGGTATTGCCGGTGACATGGACGCCTTAAACCCTGACGATATTGAAAACATCTCAGTGCTCAAAGATGCAGCGGCAGCCGCTGTATATGGATCACGTGCACCGTTCGGAGTTATTTTAATTACGACAAAATCGGGTAAACAAGGAAAAACAATGGTTACCTACAATAACAACTTACGCTGGGGGTCGCCAATTAACCTGCCCGATATGATGGATTCATACACCTTTTCGCAGTATATGAACCGTGCTTCGGCTAATGAAGGAGCCGGTCCCATCTTTGACGATGAAACCGTTGCCCGTATTCTAGCCTATCAACGGGGAGAGATTACAACAACAACTGTGCCCAAGCCCGATGGTATTAACTGGGAACTTCATACACGTGCCAACGATAACCTCAAATCCGCAGCTAATTTATAACTGATTCAAATAGCGATTTAATTCACCTAATAGTTCCTACTCGTAGCTTTTCCCCCTGCTTTTCTCCTTGATTTCAGGTTATAGGGCATAGCTTCCCCTTTCCCCAGTTAGCTGAAGGCATAAGTAATCCCACGAAAAGTTGTTTTTACGGACTCCAAAGCAACTTGTATGGTTTGTCGGAATAAATATTGAGTACCCATTGTCTGCCTGTCTTTACCCATTTCGCAGGAACTGTAATGAATCGAAAGATAAATCGTTTGACTCGGCTTACCGGTTCAATATCTTCAAACACGGCTGCAACCTTCTCAATAAGGTAAGCATAAAAGTTTTTAGCCATGGCTGTAAGTAGCAGGAATACTGTATTCTCTTTGAGGAATGAACAGGGAAGATGACTCCACCCGAAATCGTTATTCATCATGTCGAATGTTCTTTCACAGGCTCCACGAGCATTGTAGAAGAGTACAATGTCTTTTTCAGAACTTTCATGGTCATTGGTTAAGATGCACCGATAGGTGTATTCACCATCAAATAGGTCCAATTGGTTGTCCTTACGCTTTTGCCTTTGAATAACAAGTCGGTAGTTTTCTTCTTGCAAAAAGGAAGTAAAAGGTATGGAGGTCACTTCATAATTCTCGAAGTTGATTTCTTCTTTTTTCCAATCTGTGATTTTCGTCATTTCTTCATACAGAGACTGACATTTGCCGGCTCGTATGTAGAACTTGTTGCAGTAGCCATGTGTCATACGGATAATCTCTTCCGAATAAGAACCACAGTCCATCCGGCAACGGTCTATGAATATTCCCCTATCGGCCAAACGACGAAAAGTCCGTTGGAGCGTATCCGCTTGACGAAAACGGACATTTGCGTTTGCGGCCCGATTTTCCACACCAACAATGTTACCACCAATAGTTGCCGTGCCGGGGAAATAACCACGTTTTTTCTTGTAAGAATACTGAGTGTCATACTTTTCTGTGGGAATAAACTGGTGGTCGAAGTCCAAGTTATAAAGCGTGTTTGGCTTGAGTTGTTCTGTTTGAAGGAGCATATCGAGCATCAAACTATTAAGCTGTTCCGCCTTATTGAAAGCATAGCTTGCTCCTTTTTGGGAAGTATAGTGGATATCCAATTCTGCGAGTTCTTTTATGCCTCTCAATAAAGTATCCGGACTGGGGATTTCAGTATCCGGGCGTAATTCAAGATGTTTGCCAAGGTGTTTGCCGATATCTTCGATGTGGTCACCGCCGCAATAGTAGATCCAAAATAGGCTCGAAATAATTTCGCTATATTGGTAACCGGCGTAGGAAGAACGTAATCCTAAAGATTTATCGATCACGGAATTCAGTCCTAAACGAGAAAATTCATCCATTGCGTAAAATATACCCCCAAAAGGAGTGATATTATCTGATTTTATGGCTATTTTTGTTGTCATATGCACAAGTACCTTTATGGTTTGTTTGGTAGCACTAATTTAGGTGAATCTTGTGACATAACCAAACCTTGAGGATGTTATTCATCCTCAAGTGTTTGGATTCTCTGAAAATAATATGACTGCGGATTTAAGGGATAATGTAAACTGGTTGAAAACACATTACAAGAACAATGCCTTTTCACAGGACCACAGCCTAAACATTAGCGGTGGTACAGACAAGCTGAATTATTATGTTTCAGGAGGTTTTCTTAATCAAGGAGGAAACTTACGCTTCAGCGATGATAGCTTCAAGCGCATCAATGTAGCCTCGAAAATCGGATCACAAATCAACAGCATGCTGAAAGTTGGACTAAATATGCGTTTCATACGAGAAGAACTGGACAGACCTACTTATTTGAGTGACGATGGACTTTTTCTGCATAGCATTGCGCGTAATTGGCCTACCATGCCATTGAAAGACAACAATGGTTTTTATCTACGGAATGCCAAAATCATGAACCTACAAGATGGAGGCCGGCACAACCGGACAAAAGATGCCATCGACTTACAAGGAACGGCCCTGTTTACCCCACTTAAGAATTGGAATATCAATGCCGAGATCAGTCATCGCTTGGAAAACTTTGTATGGCAAGAAAACGTGGCAAAGATCTATTTGCACGATGTCAAAGGGAATCCTATTCCCGAAGGTTTCAATGATAAACTAGGACCGGGATCATCGTATGCCAAACAACAAGCACAGCGTACTACACTGACCACTATCAACTTGTTCTCTGACTACACCTATCAGTTAGCTAAACATACCTTCAAAGTAATGGCTGGTTTCAACTCGGAAGTTTACAAGATTAATGAGTTCATGGCTCGCAGAGATGATGTCATTTCAGACCTTGTGCCGGCTATCGATACAGCTATGGGAAAAGACTACACTTCCGGTTACCTGAAAGATTGGGCTACAGCCGGTTTCTTCGGTCGGTTAAATTACGATTACGACAGTCGTTATCTACTTGAGGCTAATATCCGCTACGATGGCTCTTCTCGCTTTTTGCGTGATAAAAGATGGAATGTATTCCCTTCATTTTCTGCAGGATGGAATGTTGCCCGGGAAGAATTCTGGGAGCCATTAACTAATATAGTCAACACCCTCAAACCTCGTATATCGTGGGGTAAACTGGGAAATCAGAACACAGAGTCATTCTATCCGTTCTATCCCACGCAACCACTGAAACTGAAAGAAGGAGGATGGATTATTGATAACACCAAACCCACTACAGCTACCGCACCGCTTATGGTCAGTGATTTGCTAACTTGGGAAAAGGTATCCAGTACGAATATCGGTCTCGATTTTGGCATGTTTAACAATAGGTTGACAGGATCATTCGAGTATTTTATACGTAAAACCGACGATATGGTAGGGCCTCCCGAAGAACAATCAGCCATTATCGGTATCAAACCCGGTGATCTGCCACGTGTGAACAATGCTTCACTGCAAACAAACGGATGGGAGCTTATTGTTAACTGGAACGACAGGATTGGAAAAGTTGGCTATACCGTAGGATTCAATATCTCTGATGCGACCCGTAAAGTAACTAAATATCCGAATGCATCCAAATCACTCTCTACCTATTATGAAGGTCAGTTGCTGGGTGAAATCTGGGGATACGAAACCATTGGTATTGCCCGAACAGATGAAGAGATGCAAGCACATCTGGCCAATAATGACCAGTCGAAATTAGGCTCGGCATGGGGTGCAGGAGACATCATGTACAAAGACCTCGATGGTAAGCCGGGTATCTCGTCGGGCGATAATACGGTAGATAACCCGGGTGACCGCAAAGTGATAGGAAACAGTACCCCGCGTTACCAATACGGAATCAATTTAGGAGCTGATTATAAAGGATTTGATTTCCGCTGCTTCTTCCAAGGAGTGATGAAGCGTGACGTATGGGTATCAAGTAGTTATCTATGGGGAGCCAATGTGGAAATGTGGAGCATTATGGGACTCAAAGCCAACGAAGACTTCTTCCGTCCCGAAGGTGACCCAATGGGAGCAAACACAGATGGCTATCTTCCTAAACCCTATTTTGCTGCCGGTAGCAAAAACATCAAGCCGCAAAGCCGTTACCTGCAAGACGCATCTTATCTGCGTTTGAAAAACATACAAATAGGATATACCTTGCCCACAAACCTTGTCAGCAAAATCGGTCTTTCTAAATTTCGTGTTTACTTCTCTGCCGACAATGTATTCACGTTGACAAAAATGTTCGAAACATTCGATCCCGAAGCCATCAATGGAAACTGGGGAGATGACAATGAAAATACACGGGCGAATAATGCCGGAAAGATCTATCCGCTTACACGTACTCTTTCGGCCGGATTTAATGTAACATTCTAAAAAAATAAGACAAAATGAAAAAGAAATACTCTTATATACCCTGTTTGCTATTAAGCGCTATGACGCTTGTACAAACATCATGCAACGATTTTCTGGATAGAGAGCCGCTGTCCTCAGTAACGGCCTCAGCCTATTTAAGTTCGGAAAATGAACTGGCTACATTTGGAGCAGGTAAGTATGAGATACTGCCTTCACACAAAAATCAGAGTTGGGACTTGGGCATATTCTCGCTAGATAACAACAGCGATAATCAGGCAGGAACCACTTTCAATAAAAACTTTGTAAAAGGAGAACTACGAGTAGAATCGGGCAGCGACGATGATGTATGGGACTTTCAAGGTATTCGCGATTGTAACTATTTTCTCGCAACAGTACTCCCGAAGTATGAAGCAAAGAAAATTATTGGAAACGAGGCCAATATTCGTCACTACATTGGCGAGATGTACTTTTTTCGCGCTTACCTATATTTCTTGAAGCTACAACGGGTAGGTGATTGCCCAATCGTGACAACAATATTGACGGATAATTACAACGATTTACTAGAGGCCAACAAGCGCCAACCACGTAATAAAGTAGGTCGATTTATTCTCGAAGATCTGGATAAAGCGATTGAGATGTTGAAAGATGTTGCTCCTCAAGCCAATCGCCTTAACAAAATGTCGGCCCGCTTGCTGAAATCTCGTGTTGCTCTATTTGAAGGCACTTGGGAGAAATATCATGCAGGCACAGCCCGAGTTCCTAAAGGTCCTAACTGGCCCGGAGAAAAATCTGATTACCTGAAAGATTTCACCTATGATGCCAATACCGAAATAAGTTATTTCCTTGGTGAGGCCATGAAAGAAGCACAAATAGTAGCCGATGCACATCCATTGGGCGACTATGCTTCGATGTTCAACAGCTATGACCTCTCTTCAAAAAAGGAGGTACTTTTATGGAGAAAGTACGATAATGCACAGCAAATACAGCACCACGTAAATACATATTTACAAGATGGAGGAGGTGGTGCATCAGGCTTCACCCGCTCATTGGTAGAAAGCTTCCTTATGAAAAACGGATTGCCTATTTATGCTACGGGAAGCACTTATCAGGGCGATGTTACAGTTACAAAAGTACGCCAAAACCGTGATGAACGCTTGGTACAATCAATGATTATACCAGATGAGACACTGATTGCATCTCCCAAACGGATTTTTACACAAGCACCCATTTTGGATACAGATAAATCGAAATCTTCGACGACCGGATATTGCATCCGCAAAGGATTGGATATTACAACCTACAGTATCAATCTTCCCTCTACTACAGCCTGTCCGGTATTCAGATCGGCCGAAGCATACTTAAACTACCTGGAAGCAGACTATGTACTTAATAATCGGTTAGACGCCAAAAGTATTGCTTATTGGAAAGCTTTACGCAAACGGGCAGGAGTAGACGAGGATTTTACCAACACAATCAACCGAACAGACCTCAGCAAAGAGAACGATCTAGCTGTATATTCGGGTAACGCACCTGTCGATGCCACGTTGTATAACATCCGCCGCGAACGTCGCTGCGAATTAATAGCCGAAGGGTTCCGCAAGATGGATATCTATCGTTGGCGCTCATTAGACCGAATGAAAGAATATCATATAGAAGGTTTCAATCTTTGGGATGAAGAGTATAAATCATACGTCAACGCTAGTGGTCAGTCATTATTAGTTGTCGAGGGAGATCCTGGAGTAGCTCCCGACAAAACCAACGTATCGAGAAGGTCGGTAAAATACCTTCGTCCAATGGAGGTCAGAGCCAATAACATAGCTTACAAAGGTTACAATTTTACCACAGCTAACTATCTGGAGCCAATTCCTTTCAACCACTTCCGCTTAAGTACTCCCGAAAAAGGAGGAGATCCCTCAACTTCAATCATCTATCAAAACCCGGGATGGAGTATCGAAGTAGGATCTGCCGGGAACGATTATTGACCATTGGTAGCTTGACTCCAATCAGAATGACAAAATAGAAACGACACAAACTATTTTTAGAATGAAAGGCCATTTGCTTGATTAAACACTTAGCAACTAAGTATTAAAAAGTTTAATGCCTTTCATTCTCTTTCATCTCTGACAATCTCTGTCATTAATTTGTATGATAATCAAAACGACAACTTATAATCAATTTAAAACTATGGTTCGGACTTTACTTCTTACCACTTTCTTCCTCACTAGTTTGTGGAGTAGTGCACAAACAGCATCCCCAACAGGGCTCACTTATCCCGTACCGGCACCTCATCAGTTAAAATGGCACGAAGCCGAACTGGGCGCTGTATTCCATTACGACCTTCACGTATTTGATGGCATTCGCTACGGGCAGGGCAACAACCGCATCAATCCAATCGAAGATTACAACATATTCAACCCTACAGAATTGAATACTGATCAATGGGTGCTAGCCGCCAAAGAAGCAGGATGTAAATTTGCCGTACTTACCGCTACCCATGAAACCGGATTCGGACTGTGGCAAAGTGATGTAAATCCCTATTGCCTTAAAGCTGTTAAATGGCGTGACGGGAAGGGAGACGTTGTACGCGACTTCGTTAACTCCTGCCGTAAATACGGAATACAACCAGGTATCTACGTGGGCATTCGATGGAATTCACTGCTAGGTATCCATAACTTCAAAGCCGAAGGCGAAGGAGAGTTTGCCAAAAACAGACAGGAGTGGTATAAGCGGCTCTGCGAAAAGATGGTAACCGAACTTTGCACACGCTACGGTGATCTGTTCATGATTTGGTTTGATGGGGGAGCCGATGATCCGCGGGGCGAAGGTCCCAACGTGGAACCTATTGTCAATAAATATCAGCCTAATTGCCTCTTTTATCATAACATTGATCGCGCCGACTTTCGTTGGGGAGGTTCAGAAAGCGGAACGGTAGAATATCCTTGCTGGTCTACTTTCCCCGTTCCGTGCTCACACCACAAGAAACTGGATGGTGATGCCAACCTACTTGAATTATTGAAGCGAGGCGATAAAGATGGAAAGTATTGGGTACCTGCCATGGCCGACATGCCACTTAGAGGAGCCAACGGACGGCACGAATGGTTTTGGGAACCCGATGATGAAAACAACCTCTATCCATTGAGTGTATTGATGGACAAATATGAAAAATCAGTCGGACGAAATGCCACTCTCATCATCGGTCTAACTCCCGATCCGAGCGGTCTATTACCTAAGGGTGACGTACAACGCCTCAAAGAGATGGGCAATGAAATCAAACGTCGCTTTGATACGCCACTGGCTTCTACAGCCGGAAACAAAAAAAATCTGACGCTTAAACTAGCTAAAAAACAACGGGTAAACTACTGTATCATCCAAGAAAACATGGCCAACGGTGAACGCGTTCGTCAGTATAAAATAGAAGCCAAAGTTGGTGGAAAATGGCAGACTATCTGCACAGGAGAGTCAGTAGGCAACAAACGTATTCAATCATTCGCCCCGGTAGAGACGACGGAATTGCGGCTCGTTATACCTCAATCCGTTGCCATGCCTGATATTCGCAATTTCAGTGTATTTAATATAGAAACAAATGATGAAAAATAATATATTCACCTACTTATTACTTCTGGCGAATACTATTGCTATACCAACAACAGTATTTGCACAGAACACTTTTGACTATACGAAGGGGAAATCATTTCAAGAGATTCCTTCGCTCAAAATGACGAATACCATTGATCTGAGCCAACTTTCCACTCCTGTGTTTTATGAGAATGCCATACCTATCAATCAAACAACTCTCTCGTACCGAGTCCAGTTACCGAATCACATACGAGGTCTCTTTTTTAGTCGCGACTTCCGCCCGGGAGATCATCAGTGGCCCAATAATACAAACCGCTTGCTTCCATGGACATTTAACAAACTGAAAGATATCGTACAAACAGATTATCCGGGCATCCCTTCAAATGGTGGGCCATCTCTGTTGGGTGATGCACTCTTACTCGAACTTACCGACGGACGTTATTTGTTTACCAAAGTGCTGGCTGGAGAAAACAGCATCAGTTGGTTCCGGATCAATAATGATGGTACACTTACACTGTTTGTCTCTACCTTAGGCAAAGATGCACTTAGCAACCATACGCCTCTGCTCCTGTCAATGACAGATACTTCTGTTTACGGTGTTGTACAAAATGCCTACCGGAGTTTAATGGTCGATAAGAATATTTCAACAACAGCACCTCGAGAGGATAAAAAGTATTTTGATGCCTTCAATTATCTGGGATGGTGCACTTGGGAGCATTATCACTTCGATATTGACGAGCAGAAAATAATAAGCGACATGGATGTTATTGAGAAATCGGGTATTCCGATACGGTACGTACTTATTGACGACGGTACCATTCAGTCGGACAAGAAGGAGCGACTAAGCAGTATGCAGCCTTTATCGAACTCCTTCCCCAATGGTTTTGCACGTATCATAGCCCGTAAAAATAAGGACAAGATTAAATGGATGGGATTATGGCACAGCTTATCGGGTTATTGGCAGGGAATCTCTCCCGACAATACGTTACCGACAGCCATGCAGCATACTTTGTACGAACACAATGAAAGCATGTTGCCCGGACCTTCTACTGCTCACATACAGCAGTTTTACCGGCATTACGTACAGACACTCAAAAACTACGGATTCGATTTCATCAAGGTTGATAACCAATCTTTCACATTGCCGCTCTATATGGGAGGTACTCAAGTAATCCATCAGGCTAAAGCATGTAATCAGGCGTTGGAAGAGCAGACACACCGACAAAAGGTCGGATTAATGAATTGTATGGCTCAGAATATCTTGAATACAGATCATACCCGATACAGTTCTGTTGCCCGAGTCAGCATTGATTACAAGAAATACAATAAGGATATGGCTAAGTCGCACCTGTTTCAATCGTATGCAAACACCCTTTTACAGGGGCAGAGCATATGGCCCGATCACGATATGTTCCACTCTTCGGATAGTATCTGCGGTTCCCTGATGGCTCGTTCCAAAGCTATCTCGGGCGGACCGGTCTATTTATCAGATGCACCCGAAATGTTTGCTAAAGAAAATATCTTACCGTTGATAGATACAGACGGAAAGTTATTTCGTCCGGTAGCACCGGCCGTTCCCACCCCCGAATCAATATTAATCAACCCGTTGATGGATGGCAAAGCTTATCGCGTATTTGCACCAACCGGCGACGAAGCAGTCGCACTGATTTGTTATAACCTAAATACATCAAACGCACATTCAACCGTATCAGCCACTATACACAAAGCCGATTATCTACTGCGGGAGGGGACGGAGAAGTCCATTCATCCCAAAGAAGACAGAGTGCTCTTGTTCGACTGGCAACAGCAAACAGCAGAAGAGTTGAAAACAGAGAAACAGATCGAGCTGAATGGCTTCACAGACAGGTTATTCCACTTATGTCCCATACGCAATGGTTGGGCAGTGGTCGGATTACAAGACAAATACCTGTCACCGGCAACCGTAGAGATTCTCGCACGCAGCAATGACCGGTTAACTCTTCGAGTACTTTCGCCCGGTATATTAAGAGTATGGGTAGAGACCCTCGATAAGCAAGAGCTAAGAAGTATTCAAATACAGACTCCTCAAAAAATAACCATTTATAAAAACCGATAACATACACTCTAATGAATACAGACAGATGGCTTACCATCGCACTTGCACCATTGGCCATAACCCAGATGCAGGCGCAAGATAAAGTTCAACCCGAGCGAACAGATAAACGTCCTAACATCATCCTCTTCATGGTCGATGACATGGGTTGGCAAGACACTTCACTCCCTTTCTGGACACAGAAAACCCGCTTTAACGAACTGTACGAAACACCCAATATGGAACGCCTTGCCCGGCAGGGAATGATGTTTACACAAGCTTATGCCTCCAGTATCAGTTCGCCTACCCGTTGCAGTTTGTTAACAGGAACAAATGTAGCCCGTCATCGGGTTACCAACTGGACTTTAAAAAAGGGGGAGACGACCGATATGAAAAGCGATATACTCGAACTACCCGAGTGGAATTACAATGGTATTTGTCAGGTTAAGGGTATTCCGAACACCTACTACGCCACCTCTTTTGTACAATTACTCAAAGACAGCGGATACCATACCATCCATTGTGGTAAGGCCCATTTTGGTGCACTTGATACACCGGGCGAAAGTCCCCTTCATCTGGGCTTCGAAGTCAATATTACCGGACATGCTGCAGGTGGGTTAGCCAGTTATCTGGGTGAACAGAATTACGGACACACCAAGGATGGTAAAGCAACCTCTCTGATGTCTATTCCGGGATTGGAGAAATACTGGGGCACCTCTACGTTTGCTACCGAGGCCTTGACAATCGAAGCCATCAAAGCACTCGATCATGCCAAACAATTGCAACAGCCCTTTTACCTGTATATGTCGCACTATGCCGTCCACATCCCTATCGATAAGGATATGCGTTTCTATGATAAATACAAAAAGAAAGGAATGCCCGATCACGAAGCAGCCTATGCGGCACTAATTGAGGGCATGGATAAAAGCTTGGGCGATTTACTCGACTGGGTCGATAAAAACGGAGAAGCCGATAACACAATCGTTTTATTTATGAGCGATAACGGAGGCTTCTCAAGCGATTCATCCATACGTGATGGTGAAATACATACCCAAAACGCTCCTCTAAGAAGCGGTAAAGGTTCGGCATATGAAGGAGGTATACGCGAACCGATGATTGTCCGTTGGCCGGGAGTAGTAAAACCGGATACCAAGTGCGACAGCTATTTGGAGATAGAAGACTTCTACCCTACCCTACTTGAAATGGCACAAGTAAAGAAGTACAAAACCGTACAACCGATTGACGGTATCAGCTTCATGCCACTACTAACTCAGTCGGGAGACCCTTCTAAGAAACGTAACCTCTACTGGAATTGCCCGAATATATGGGGCAACAAAGGCCCCGGTATCGGTCCCACTTGTACCATACGCAGTGGAGATTGGAAACTGATTTATTTCTACGAAAGCGGGCGGAAAGAGCTCTATAATATTCCTACTGACATTGGCGAAAAGAACGATCTGTCTGCAACACATCCCGACATAACGAAGCGCCTCTCAAAGGAATTGGGAAAGTATCTGCGGAAGGTAGACGGGCAGCGCCCCTCATTTAAAGCAACAGGTAAGCCGTGTCCTTGGCCCGACGAATCGACACAAATTCAACCGCTAGTACAACAGACAACATTGTCCGACAAGATAATACCCATCAATACTATCCCTTTTTAAAACAACTCCAATGGACAAAACATCCTTTTTATAACTTCTCCGACAATAACGATGATTCATCGATTTGCTTAGCCCACTTGTATGAAGTGTCATTAGCAAATCGATGAATCATCATTATTATTGGAAAAGGTTTACTATTTATGCATCTCTACTATTTGAGTAGGAGCCATTTCTACGTTGCGGCGATCTACCTGACGAACCACAGCCGCAGCCAATGATAAGAATGCACGACCTGTAATGGAGTCTTCATTCAAAGCCACAGGTGTTCCGTTGTCTCCACCTTCGCAAATACTCTGTACAATCGGAATTTGCCCCAGTAAGGGAACATTCATATCTTCGGCCAGTTTCTTTGCACCTTCACGACCGAAAATGTAGTACTTATTCTCGGGCAATTCGGCCGGAGTGAACCAAGCCATATTTTCCACCAGACCAAGAATGGGTACATTTACTTTCTCATTGGTAAACATATTAATGCCTTTCCGGGCATCGGCCAACGCCACTTCTTGCGGAGTACTTACCACAATGGCACCGGTCATAGCCAAGGTTTGTACCACCGTTAAGTGGATATCGCTTGTGCCGGGAGGAAGATCGATCAGGAAATAATCAAGATCACCCCAAAGAGCATCTCCGATAAGCTGCTTCAAGGCATTACTTGCCATACCACCTCGCCACAATGTAGCTTGATCGGGATCGACGAAGAAGCCGATAGACAATAATTTAACACCGTATTTCTCAACCGGAATAATCATATCGCGTCCATCTACATGTTCGGAATGCGGACGGGCATCTTCTACCTGAAACATCTTAGGCATTGAAGGGCCAAAAATATCGGCATCGAGCAAACCCACTTTATAACCAAGTTTGGCCAAAGATACAGCTAAGTTGGCCGATACGGTAGATTTACCTACACCTCCTTTGCCGGAAGAGATACCGATGATATTTTTCACCTGTGGCAGCAGTTTGCCCACTTTAGGACGTGCTGTTTGTACGGTAACCACGCTGATATTGCCGGCTATCTCCACTTCTTTACTTACATAAGTTAGAATAGCGGCTTCGGCCGATTTGATAACCGACTTCATAAACGGATCGGTTGGCTTCTCAAAAATAAGAGAGAAGGAAACTTTCATTCCCTCGATACGAATATTATCGTCGACCATACCTGATTCTACCAGATTCTTTCCGGTACCAGGATAACGCACTGTTGCCAATGCATCGAGTATTTGTTTTGGATATAAAGTCATTTTATTTACTGGTTTGTGATCCGCTTCGTTTGCTACGGTTATAGCTACGATACGAATCGAGTTCAATTTCTACATCGGGTTCGTGCAACTCGCCTTGTTGGGGAAGCAAGAACTTAAGATACTTAATACTTAAACCACGATCGAGCCATTGTTGTTCATAATAGGTTTTGATTCCTAAAATATCATCAACCAGATCGGAGTGATACAAGTCTTCGGTAATAAACTCAACTGGAAGCTTATTGGTTTCGACCATATAACGAGTATAGGTAAACATGAAGTTACTATCCGTTTTGAGGTGTACAATGCCGTCAGGTTTGAGGAAACGACGATAGCGATTCATGAAATAAGTCGAGGTCAGACGCTTCGTGGCTTTCTTCATCTGCGGGTCTGAAAAGGTGAGCCATATTTCACTGACTTCGCCTTCGGCAAAGAAGCGATCAATGATCTCAATGTTTGTCCGTAAAAAAGCAACATTGGTCATACCCGCTTCAAGAGCCTCGGTAGCTCCGGTCCACATACGTGAACCTTTGATATCGACAGCTATAAAATTCTTGTCGGGAAACATACGTCCCAGCCCCACTGTATATTCGCCGCGTCCGCAACCCAGTTCTAACACAATCGGATGATCGTTCTTAAAGAACGTTTCATTCCACTTGCCCTTCATCTCAAAAGGCACATTGTCCGCTGCGGAGTAAGGATACTCAAACACGTGCGGATAACTTGCCATATCGGCAAACTTCTCTAATTTATTTTTTCCCATAAAACTCAAAAAAGCCCGTATGTATCACGGGCTCCTTTTTTCTTTAGTAATTGATTAACTTTATTTCATTATACGACAGTCTGGAGATTACTCTTAAGATCTTCGTAAAAAGCAGCACGTGATGTACTTACATAAGGTCTCAACCAGAACATACCAATACCGCAAGTCAGTATACTTAATAAGACCCAACCGATAAAACTAAGATCAAGCAGAAATAGTTTCATCTTGTTGCCCGACATCAGTCTCATACTCTGATCGATGGCAGCCTCATATCTTAATTCGGGCTGATCGAGCAAAATATAATGAGTCATTGCATAAGAGTAATACTTAATTATACCGGGAACAACCAATAGTAATGACCACAAGAAAGTGTAAACAGCTTGTAGCAGAACCGTTCCCAAGATACGACCATAGTCATTGAAGCCATCGAACAAAGAACCGATATTTAACTCTTCGCCCCGATACCTTTTCAAGAAAAGTATTGAAAAGCCATATTTGACCGGCAACAATAAAATGCACACAATAGGACCAACAAATGGAACAGCAGCAGGCACACCTAAAACTGCCGAAAAGACCAAAGCCGCCAAAGCCGCCATCACCCATTGCCCAGACAGCGCATTCCGCGCCTCTAAACGTAACGTTGAATTTTCCTTAAGCATATCAATAAGTATTGGTTATTGTCTAAATTCATTCTACAAACGTAATCCAACCATGCATATCGGGCTCTTCGCCATACTGAATACCACGAAGTTTATTATAAAGCTTGGTGCAGACAGGTCCCGGTTTACCATCTTTGGCAATGATATAAGACTTGTCTTTCTCCAAGTCGTCAATACGCTCGATGGGGCTAATTACAGCCGCTGTACCACAAGCTCCGGCTTCCTCGAAGGTGCTCAGCTCCTCTTCGGCAATGGGGCGACGCTCTACTGTCATTCCCATATCTTCGGCCAACTGCATCAAACTCTTATTCGTGATAGAGGGCAGAATAGAGCTCGACTTCGGAGTGATGTACGTATTATCTTTGATACCGAAGAAGTTGGCAGCACCACACTCATCGATAAATTTCTTTTCTTTAGCATCGAGATAGAACTCGGCAGCATATCCCAAATCATGGGCTTTCTTGCTGGCACGCAAACTGGCTGCATAGTTACCTCCCACTTTGAAAGTACCGGTTCCATGAGGAGCAGCACGATCAAACTCACGAATAATAACATAAGGATTCGTAGAGAATCCGCCTTTAAAGTAAGGGCCTACAGGTGTTACAAACACGACAAACATATATTCATCGGCCGGACGAACGCCTACTTGAGCACCGGTACCAATCAATAACGGACGGATGTAAAGGGATGCACCTGTTCCGTAGGGCGGAATGAAACGTTCGTTCAGTTTCACTACCTTAAGAATCGCTTCCTTGAAACGTTCGGTTGGCAGTTCGGCCATCATGATACCCTGACAAGTCGATTGCAAACGTGCAGCATTCTCTTCCAAACGGAAGATACGCACTTTGCCATCTACACCGCGAAAGGCTTTCAAGCCTTCGAAAGCTTCCTGTCCATAATGCAGACAAGTGGCTGCCATGTGCATATTCAAATGCTCGTCGCTGCTCACTTCAAGCTCACCCCAGGCATTGTTACGAAAATTGATTCTCACATTGTAATCTGTCTTCATATATCCGAACGACAAATTGGCCCAATCTATTTCTTGCATGTTATTATGTATTAGTTATTTCATCTTCTGTTTAAGCAACAAAAATAACTTTTATTCTTCAGACTTCCTCTTTTCTTGCAGTAATTTTTCAATTTCCACATCGGCTTTCGTCAATTTCTTCTTGCAAAAAGCAATAATCTCATTGGCTTCTTTTATTTTCTCTCCCAATGCATCTATCTCTAACTCATTGGCATCTATCTGGCGGACAATCTTCTCCAAGCGTTCCATCGCCTGAGAATATGTTTCTTTTTTTACTGGCATATATTTAGTTTCTATTTTAACGGTTTATGATTGATTATAGAAGTAACCTCTCCTTTATACAGGCGGGTAGTCAACTCATCGCCCGCTCGTAGTTGAGAGCTATCGGTAACTACTTTGCCTTCTTTGAGCGTGATACTGTATCCTCTACTCAGTAGTTTATCGGGCGAAGCATCGGAAACACGTTGCTGAAGAAGTTCGAGCCGGTGTTTTTGATGCGAAAGCAGCGTTATAGATGCACGCTTCAACTCTTTGCCTACCGTAAGCAAAGCATAGTGGGCATCACTTAAACACAGCCCGACCGAAGAAGAGATACGAGACTGACTCGTAGATAATTTACGACGTTCGAGCTCCAAACGAGCCAACGTACGCTGCTCCAATTGTGTAGCTAAGTCGGCTAAGCGAACGGCCGTTTCGTGCATCAGATTAATCAGCAGTTCGGCAGCAGCCGTAGGCGTTTTTACGCGTGTGTGCGCTACGGAGTCGAGCACTGTTTCGTCACGTTCGTGTCCGATACCCGTAATAATAGGTAGAGGAAATTGTGCACAAGAGGCGGCCAGCAGATAGGTATCAAAACCAGACAAATCGGAGGTTGCTCCTCCCCCACGAATAATAACAACCATATCAAAATCGGCTATCCGGGCATTGATGCGATCGAGGGCAGCGAGAACGGATTCCTCGACTTGACTGCCCTGCATCAGTGCCGGAAACAGTTCGGTATAAAAGAAAAATCGATACGGGTTGTTTTGTAACTGATGACAAAAATCACCGTACCCGGCAGCAGTAGCCGATGAGATGACGGCAATACGCTGCGGCAGTTCGGGTAGTTCCAACTCCTTATTCAAGGTAAGTACACCTTCTTGGGCCAGTTGCAACAAAATCTCTCGACGGCGACGAGCCATATCACCCAGCGTATAAGTAGGATCGATGTCTTGTACGGTCAGGCTATAGCCATATAGTTCGTGGAACTGAACGGTTACTTTGATCAGCACTTTGATACCCGATGTGAAAAGTTGTCCGGTAGCCTCCTCAAAGTAAGGTTTCAGCAATCGGTACACATTGTTCCATATATTGCCACGAGCTTTCGCAATCAGGTTGTTGCTACGCGGATCTTTTTGGATGAGTTCTAGGTAACAATGCCCGGTTGCATTCGAACGGACATCGCTCAGCTCCGCCTGCACCCAATATTCATCGGGTAGGCATTGTTCCAAGCTTCGCTTGACCAACGCATTAAGTTCCAGCAGAGAAAACGGGTGTTGATTCATCGGGTTGTTTGATAAGCATTCCACATATCGGGTACACCGTAGCCGTAAATATTATCCGGAAACTTCGAACGGTCGCCCGAACGTTGCACCAGTTCGATTACCTCTTTCGCAGTCAGCTCCGGACGAGACTGCCAAAGACAGGTAACCATACCGCAAAGGATGGGCGAGGCAAAAGAGGTACCATTGCCACGACGTATGATACCATCGGTACCCATTACGTCCGATCCCAGACCTACTGCCACAACATCGGGTTTTATCCGGTTGTCGGCCGTATTGCCTATCGACGAGAAAGAGGCTAATAACCCTTTCTTATCAATAGCACCTGTGGTCAGTACATGGTCTGCATCACCCGGAGGTGTTATCTTTTTCCACGAGCCGGCTCCTGCATTGCCCGCGCTACATACTAAAATCATTCCTTTATCGGCTACTTTCGAGGCTTGTCTCGACATTAGTGCCGTATGTCCGTCAAGGTCGCGGTATCTGTAGTTCTTCGAAGGATCATCAAAGGTATAGTACCCCAAAGAGGTATTCACCACATCGACTCCTACACTATCGGCAAATTCGATAGCAGCTGCCCAATAATCCTGCTCGACCAGATGCTCCGTTGCTTCATCTTCGCTGCGAAGCAACCAGTAAGAGGCTTCGGGCGCCGTACCAACCATGATATGAGGTTGATTCATTGCCATACAAGAGAGCACACTCAAGCCGTGACTACTCTCGGCATAAATATCCGAATCGGGGTTGACAAAATCTCTTGTACCCAGCACGCGTATGTTCTGCATCGCTTTGATGCGATCCATATTATGAAAGCCGGCATCGATGACTGCAATAGTCATTCCCTGCCCCTTGAAACCGGCATCATGCAGTTTATCGCCATGGCTCATCTGAATCTGGCTAATAGCCGGGCCGTACAAACTATCTGTTTTGACCGGTGTGTTTATTAACGAATCGCGTTTGGGGGGCACTGACGTTATTTTGGACTGCGGAACCATCCATACTTTTTCGATACTACGCACGAAAGGTAGACGGGCAATCCTGTTCATCACCGTCGAGTCGTTGCACGATACGGTTACAAAGTTCTCCCACTTTCCAAGCGTAATCACCTTCACCCCTTTTTGGGCAATAGCATCGACATAAACCCTACATACGGGTAGGTCTGTCGAATCAATAGCAAGGTGCTGTTTCTGCCTGCGCGCAATCGATTTTGGCGATAGAAACTCTTCGGGACGGGAAAGCGAATAGGTAGTCTTTGCTTTATCGGTCAGCTGAATACGATATTTCAATGTATCCTGTTGGGCCGATGCTCCAATGGCGACAAAGGCAAAGAGTATAGGTGCGATAAACTTCTTCATGAATGGGGTATCTTTCTATATGGTTAACTCAGTTATATGGGTTTATTCATTTTCGGAGATGACTAATCCAAGACCTCTTTGGGAAGCGATAAAAGCACCACCCAGTACGCGAGAGCCATCGTAAAACACGGCCGACTGTCCCGGAGTAATAGCCGAGGCCTCTGCCAGAAAGTGAACCAGCAGGCGACCATCGTTCAATCGTTTGACTTGACAAGAAATGGGGCGACTTCGATAACGGATACGAACAGTCAACTGTTCGCAGGCAAAAAGCTCCTGCTCATCGATGATATTGTCTTGCTCCGTCAACATATATTCGGCACGCAACTGTTCGGGCTCTCCAAGCATGACCGTATTTTTCTGCGGATTTATCTTCAACACATAAGCAGGCTTGCCAAGTGCAATTTCCAGTCCTTTGCGCTGCCCGATGGTATAATAGGGAAAACCTTTGTGCTGTCCTAGTTTTACGCCTTCGGAGTTAACAAACCATCCGGGGCCTATCTCGGCATCGAGTTCCGGACATTGATCGCGAAGAAAATCACGATAATCGCCTTTGATGAAGCAGACTTCCATGCTTTCGCCCTCTTTCGATTTGGCTTCGTATCCCTTCTCGCGCAAATAATCGCGTACTTTAAGCTTGGTAAAGTTGCCCAATGGAAAGATGCACCGCTTAAGTGTATCCTGCCCCAAACGCCAGAGAAAATAGGACTGGTCTTTCTTTTCATCGTCGCCCGTCACAATGTAAATCTTGCCATTGCGCCGGTCTAAACGCGAATAATGACCGGTTGCAATCCAGTCGCAACCCAATTTATCGGCCCACTCGGTCAGCATACGAAACTTAAACAGCGGATTGCACATGACACAAGGATTGGGCGTGCGCCCCTGCCTGTACTCATCAATAAAGTTCTTAACAATGGTATCTTTAAACGGGATACGTTCATCTGCCACATAATGTTCAATCCCCATTCGTGCCGCCAACTCTCTGGCATCCTGAGGTTCATCGCCCCAAACACGCATGGTTACTCCTACGATCTCGTATCCTTGCTCTTGCAACATCAGACAGGTGGCCGTACTATCAATGCCACCACTCATACCTACCAGTACTCGCTTATTGGGTTCTTTCATTCCGCTCTAAAAGTTCGATTTTTGCAAATGTACATGATTCTCCGCAAATCGACAAGCGTATGTTTATAATATCGTTTGAAGTGTCTTTAACAATGTTAATGGATTTATGTGCTTCGTATCTATTGCCACACAAGAGTATATAGTTTTGATACTAATGAATACGTAGTTTTGGTATCAAAGAGTACGTAATTAACATACTGTTAAAATAGATCTTTTACAAACGAAGAAAAGTGCTATGAATCCCATTCAGAAAACAAACCATATCATACTAAAAATCAATGAATTAACATAAAAAAAGTTGGGAGTATTTCTCATACGAGTACTCCCAACTTATTCAGACTTCTATTGAAACTGTTTAAACTACTAAAGGTCAAACTGACCTTGCAGACACCAGTGTGGTGAGTTTAAATTCACTTGATACGTTCCCGATTCTTCGCTAGTTAAATCAATCACCACATTGCCCGCCATCTCAAAAGCATCCCAATAAACAATCTTACCAGTTAATAAATTTGTTAAGGTTATAGTTATACTACTTACAGGAGATAGAAAATCAATTGTAAGTACTCCATCGCAAATTCGTCCGATAGCTGGTTTTTGAGTAATACTACGCATTATACTCCCCGGCTGGCCGGGTTTCATTGCTTTTAAAGGTACTTCTCTGTCTGCTTCTGCTTTCATACTTGCTCCTTGTACATAAAATGACATCTGCCCGATAAGTAGGGCAACCAATAATACAATTTTCTTCATCGCCATATATAATTTTAAGTTAAACACAAGTGATCGACAAATGCAAATATAATAAAATCCACCTAAGAAAGTTGTGTAGTATACAGTTAAAAATAAAACGCATAATTGACTGAAAATCAGAAAGTAATAGAAATACTAAAAAGTCAACTGTGTAGTATGAATATGAAAAATTCAACTTATACCTCTTCAATTAATGACTCTAAAGTGACTTCGGGCGAAAATACCCCCATTCTACCTTGAATAAAAAGACGCCGTTTATAAACAGCGTTTGCAGTGCAGCACAACAACAATGCAATCTTCGAATATTTAAATCCGGCTTTCACCAAACAGCAGAAGCAGACATCGTTATCCGTCAGACGTTCGTACTTACGACTGAGGCGACCGGTAAAATCAATTGTAATCCGGTTTATTTCAGCTTTCAAGATTTCCCAATCTGCCGCAGTGGGTTTTTCCATGGCATCGGGATTATTGTAATTGGTCTCAATCAGTGCATTTAGCCGTCTGTAAATAAATGATTCTTTGAGAACTTCCCGAAAGAGTCTCTCTTTTTCCTTATTTACAACTTTCATCTGCTCCATCAAAAGAATGGCGGCCTCTTGATTATCAGCACCCTCTTTCGTGTCTCCCAATTGTCCATAACGTTCGTACAGCTCGGTCAATTCAAGATCTTTTTGTCGAAGCTCCATTTCCAACTTCTCTGTCTGCGAGGAGAGGTGGGATTGGAGAGTCGAATGTTCTTGTACCAATGTATTCATTTCTTGCCGAAACCGTCTCCGTTTGTACGCCAAATACAAGGCAAGGCATAATAATGCAGCACCCAATACATAAACATAGTATCGGTAACGATGCAAAAAAGACTCGTAATGCTGAACGGTTTGCCGCATCATTGCATCCTTCACCGAAGCCATCACTTCGACCGGCTGCTCTAACCGCTTTACAGAGTCCTTATAAGCATTGCAGTAATCTTCCATTTGAAGCGCCTCGGCCACCTTTCCTTGCTTACGATTTACATCCGAAAGACACATATATGCACCTGTTTTAACATAGTAATTATCAGACAGCAAACTTTTCTTTAAATAAACAGTAGCTGAGTCATATTGCAGTTTTTTGCTGAGAATCATACCTTGAATCAGGTAATAATTAGAATAATCCTTGCTATCTACTTCAAGAGAAAGCCCTAACCTAGCAAACCTCAGAGCTTCATCGGTATTATTCATTCGACTATACAACATGCTCAAAGAGTTAATTACTGTCCTTTTCAAATATACATTCTGTTGATCTTTAGCAATGGCCAAAGCACGCAATAAGTAGTTTTCGGCAGAAACATAGCTTGATTGCCCTTTGGCAATACCAATATCGCCCAACATAGAAAGTGCTACTACCAGCCTAGCAGAATCATTACGCTGCACAGCCAATCGTTCGGCTTGCTGATAAAGCGAATCGGCCTGCTCGTACATGCTTTGTTGATAAAAAAGATACCCCAGATTCCCATCCAAAATACATAATAATTCTTCATCCTTCGCTTCTTTAGCCAAGGGCATAGCCGTCAAAAATTCACGAACAGCTTTGGGATCTTCTCTTCTATCCTGATATACTCTCCCTAAGTAATAGTGAGATTTGGCTTGCAATGTGACGTCAGCCCCCCGCATATCATAATAGTCTACCGCCATACGAATCAACGAATCATCCGTATGAATAAGGTAGTTCTTATCACGCGCCTGAGTTATCAACAGTGCATACCATGCTCGCGAACTTGCGTCATTCAGTTCGGATAATGACATACTTTGCAAAAGTTTCAAGGAAGATTCGGGAGATGTAGCCATTAATGAATCCGCACGAAGCAATTCTGGCAATTGTGTACTGCGCCAACTACAGCAAATAAACGAGAAGAGAACAACTAGAAAAACAAAGTGTACAATCGTTTTCATCTTATCATATTGTATATAAACGCAAAGATATACAAAATTATTTCTGAAAAGGTACTTATACCTTTAGACTTAATCAAATAAAAACAACAATTTAACACAGAGAAAAAGGCTCTCTCATACATTTCATATAGGTTAAAGATAACCCGAATACACTTGCAAAAACGGTGTATCGCATCTATCCGTCAACGCTTCTTCCAATCATCCTTGACATAGCTATCCGGATAAACAGTATGGTCAACAATTCCTTCTTTTAGATTAATCCAAGTAGTAAACGTACGTGCACCTTCTTTCAATTCAATAACACGGGCACCATTAGGCAAATGATTATAAACGGTGTTGCCTCCGGTGTATCGACCGTAAGCCAATAGAATGTCTTTCCACATTACGGCATAATCATTATCGTGATCGTGGCCGACAAAAGTACCCATCACATCACCCGATGCTTTCATGGCAGCAAACATTCCGGTGTTTAGCTGCGGGGCACATGCCTTTTCCATACGTGTTCCACGAAGAATCGCATTCTCATTGGCAGCCGCCTCATTGTATTCGGGCAATGGAATATGAAAGAAAGCAATAGCCGGCAACGGTTGATTGTCATTGCGAACAGTATAAGAGGCACTCTGCTGGCGATACCAGTTTACTTGATCGAAAGTAAACCATGCGTATCCGGAAACACCTTTAATCGGCGAGTAAGATTGTGAGTCCATACAATAAAGCAACGCAGCATCTTTCTGGCTATTTGAAGAACTTTTTACTGTCAGAACATAATCGGGAGAAGACGCACTGCCACGGTCGGGCAAAAGATTATAAGGCATCTGTCGGATCAGATCATATAGCTGCGCACGAGGCATGCCTTGCTCGTCATCGTGATTGCCAAAGGTAAGAACAAAAGGTATTTTACGATTTGAGACTTGTTCGATTACTTTAATCATTCCCTTATCGGCAGGTTTAGCATAAATGACATCGCCGGTAAAAACAACCAAATCGGGCTGTTCTGCATCGAGTACCCTGTTGATACACTCCAAAGCAGCGTCGGATGCTTTATTGCCATATTGATAATGCACATCGGTAAATTGTACGATCTTGAATGTACCCTTTGGGTTAAATGACAATACGGGCGACTGGGCAAAGCAGAAAATGCAGGAGAATAACGATACGATAAAAAGGTAAAAGGTGCGTAGTGTAAACATAGCTATTATAGATGATTGATTAATACGGTAGCATAGGCTGAGATACCTTCTTCGCGACCGGTAAAGCCCAACTTCTCGGTAGTGGTTGCTTTGATGGAGATATCATCGACGTCAATACCCATGACCTCGGCAAGAGTATCTTGCATGGAGGGAATAAATGGTTTGAGTTTGGGACGCTCTGCACAAATCGTCATATCGATATTTCCCACCTGATATCCTTTGCTTGCAATCAAAGCGATGGTTTGTTTCAAAAGAATTTTGCTATCGATATTTTTATACTCACCTGCGGTATCGGGAAAGTGGAATCCAATATCACGCATATTGGCTGCCCCGAGCAATGCATCGCAAAGAGCATGTATCAGCACATCGGCATCCGAATGTCCCAACAGCCCTTTCTCGTGTTCAATGCGCACACCACCCAACCATAATTCACGGCCTGCGACCAACTGATGGACGTCAAAACCAAAACCAACGCGTATCTTCATTTCAAGTTATTTTTTATAGTTAACTAAGTCCCGAAACCTCTTCCGTTAGTCTTTCGCTTCAACGGATGTGGAAATCGAGTAGCTTTTCATCACCGATATAGCCTTCGAGGTGCTGCCCCACACTGACCGGGCCTACACCGACAGGAGTTCCGGTGAACAAAAGATCACCAATTTTCAGTGTAACAAACCGGCTTACATAAGCGATAATATCATCTATCCGGAAAAGCATATCAGCCGTACAGCCTTGTTGCACTTGTTGTCCATCGATGTTTAGATGGAAGTTCAGCTGTTGTATATCACCCACCTCCTCGACAGGAACAAAAGTACCAATAGCAGCCGAACTATCAAAACCTTTACAAAGTTCCCAAGGACCACCCTCGGCACGAAATTGCCTTTGCAGGTCGCGTGCAGTAAAGTCAATACCAACGGTTACGGCATCATAATACCGATGCGCAAAACGAGAGGCTATATTCTTCCCCAGTCGATTGATGCGTACAACTAATTCGGTTTCATAATGCACTTCGTTGGTAAAATCGGGAATAAAGAAAGGTTTGCCATCCTTCAGCAAAGCCGAATCGGGCTTCATGAATATAACCGGATCTTTGTTGACTAAGGTATGTCCGAGTTCTTTATTGTGTTGGGCATAGTTCATGCCTACTGCTATAATCTTCATTATTTTATTTCATTAAAATTCAACCGGTTAAACATCAGAGCCAAATGAGCGTAAAGAGAGGTATTCTGCACAACAATATCTTCGGGAACACGGATACGGAAAGGCGTAAAGTTCCAGACAGCTTTGATACCGCCCGATACCATCACATCGGTAATGCATTGGGCTATCTCGATAGGCACCGTAAGCACGCCAATATTCACGTCGTATTCTTTCATCTTTTGCACAAACTCATCGGTGTGGTAAATGGGAATGCCACTAATACTCGTTCCCACCAAAGCCGGATTAATATCAAAGGCAGCTACTATCTCGAGCCCAAAATGAGTAAGACCTGAGTCGCGCAATAAAGCACCGCCCAAGCTACCTACTCCAAAAAGAAAAGCCTTGTGTATGTTGGTAAAACCTAAGAAGTTCTCGAGGACTGTAATCAGCGTATCGACTTCATAACCCACACGGGTACGCCCTGAAATATTCACATACGATAGATCCTTAGCTATCTGTGAAGCATCGATATTTATTTCTTTGGATATTTGAGTGGAAGACACGTAACGTTCGCCTTTTTTCTTCAGCAACTTTACGTTCGAGAGATACCACGGCAATCTACGCAACGTAGGTTCCGGTACTTTCGCAATTTCTTTATGCTGTATGGGACGATTCATTCTTATTCTTACATGCTTTGACATTAGCGATGTACAAAATTACATCTTTTTTCCGAATTGACACGTTCATCGTGCAGAATTTTATAAAGGATAGAAACCTGAAACCTACCGATTACCTATGAATACAGACAGCGGAAGAGAGATGGAGAGCCCCACTGAACGGAATGTACAGCCATCAAATCCGGTAAATACACCCATACGCGCATAATTGGCAAATCCGACCGAATAACCCACTTCGGTATAAGCTTTTCGACCATGCACCAGCAACGAACGAAGATGTAATGCTTCATCAAACGATTTCTTGCGGAGAAACGGAAGATGCTTTAGGAGCAAATAAGGTGTCTGCCAGCTTAGCCCGGCCTGTATCCAGGAGTCGGTAGTGGCATAAGCATAACTATCGAGCAAGAAAAAGCCATCATCAAACTTTCGTTCGGTCACAGGCAAGTGAGTGGATGCAAAGTGTTTATAATCGGGAAACTGCATCTTATTCCGTCCCCAGAAAGTACCTCCATTGACCGACCAGGAGAGCGAGTTAAACAAACCGAACTCAAGCTGCTGTGAAGCAGACAGTTCGATCCGATGAAACGAAGGAGATAACAGACTCCCACTCAATGGGAAGGCTCGTTCGTAGCCCAACGTAAAGGTAGGGAAGCGGGCGTCCTCATACACTTTTCGACCTTGCCGCATACGATAGTAATGTGCCGGTGTATATTGAAGTAGCCAGGATGTTTTCAACAACTGATTCTGAGGCATCGGAACAAAGCCATCGGAAGAAGGGATATTTGTTCTCGCCTGCTTTCCGAAGATACTGTGCGCAACGTGATTGTCAAGCATTTGGCGTTTCTGCCAGCTAAGCTCGCCCGATAGCAACAGGCCATTAGCGAGTTCAATCTGATTGCTAACGGTAAGAAAACGCTGATCATACAGTTTCAAATCGTTGCGTGCAAAGAGCAAGCTAGCAACACCATTAATCAAGCGGGACTCACCGCTTTCTCCATTGTAATCGGCCGAAAGCACACCACCACTTAAGCGAAGTATTCCTAACCGCCGGGGTGCATAATCTAAAACGAATTCTCCACTACCCACTACCGATTTGCGGGCTGTGGTATAATAGACTGCCGGAGTGAAGCGAAGCGAAGAAGCAGGAGAGAATTTGACACCGGCAGATAGCTTCGCTCCTACCCAAAGACCATCTACAAAGTTGTATTCGGGAGTATAACCGGGTAAACCATATAATTTAATCCACGCATTTTTAGAGTCAGTTTGAAAAGTACGTCCCAGAAGGAGCATAGAAAATAAACTACCATCGGATTTGACAGATAGGGAACCGTTCCCATCAGACTGCCTATCGGGTTTACGTAAGGAGTCCTCGCGGTGTATTTGCAACTCTTTGCGCTTATAGCTTTCCAATTCTTCGGGACGAAGTGGTACACTACGCACCGTAGCCCAATAGAGCGAATCTTTCTTATCAGCCAGAGAGTCTACTTGTACGGTCGAACGTTGTACGACTGCCTTACGTTCAAATTTATGCTTAGACCGAAGCGTGTCTTTCTCTTCGATAGAGCGGGATACCAACTTAGATAGCTGATAGGCATCACGGATAGTCAGTTCTTCTTTCGAAGAGAGCTTCTCTATCTGCTGCATCAGTTTTTGCTGTTTCTTGTTTGGAGCAGCAGAGGCAACCGACGATGACTGCTGCAGTACTTGCTCCTGAGCTGTAAGCCTATGTTCATTCACCTCTACCTTCGCATAATGAATAGCCGCAAGGTAAGAGGCGTTAGCTTTTACTCCAAAAGCATCGATTGTACACTCCATACTGATGGAAGTGGGTAGGTAAGCCGAAGGTTTCACCTCTTGGCAAACGGCTTTGACTGTAGCGCGCAACCCACTCGCTTTCATGGATAGATCGGCAGCCGACACACACCATAGTTCTTCAATAATATAAAGATATCCCGAAAGCAGTTTCGGATTGCCTTTGCGAGGAAGCAATTGAATCTTATTTACCACACGATTGTTTTCGACATAGCAACCAACAAGCTTAAAGTGATAAAAGGAAAAAGCACCGGCAGTCAACGGCGAGGGCTTACCCCACAGTGTAGGTGCATAGAAGTTTATATTGACCATATCGATATCTACCTTCATATTCTTCGGGAAGGAGTTGGAGTAAGCTTTCACCCGGCTACTCCAAGTAGCAGGAGCAGTGAAGTGTACTTCACGCTGATCTTCCATCACAAACAGTTTTCCTAATACCTTTTTCGACTCTTTACGCACTTCTTTCGACAGCTTCAGAATGGCTGGTATCTCTTTCACACGGCCCGTTCCCTTCAGATAAGTACCGGCTGTGTAGCTTTTCACTTGCGTTCGATAATAAGGTGCATTGGCTATCACATGCCGCATAATAGAATAAGCCGGATCTTCTCCACCATTTGTTACACGAACCTCGCTCAGCTCGTATGTTCTTTCGAGCAACACCAGGTCTCGACTAATTCCTTCGGGCAACATCCGAAGAGTGAACTTCTGCCCGGTGAATCCAATCGAAGAGACCTCGCAAGTATAAACACCTTCTTTGACTGTCGCTTTAAAGTAACCGTTATCATCGGTCGTGAAACCAGATTTCAATTCAGTCAGATAGATGGATGCATAAGGCACAGGATTGCCTTTGATATCGGTTATTCTTCCTTTAAACACTTGCGAGAAAGCAGATAAGGAAAGCAGTAAAGATATTAGTAAGAGGAAGTAATATTTCATATTTTCGTTCATCGATGTCATTCAACATATATATTAGACGACAAAAGAGGCAAAAAATTGCAAGACTCGATGCAAAATATTATTTTTGAACTCTATTAAACAGAAACCGTATATGAAAACGAACGATTGGAAAAGCAGATTAAATGTGGTTTATTCCACCAATCCTGATTTTGGTTATGAAAACGAGGAGGAACCCGAACAAGTAACATTACCCCCTTCGCAACAAAAGCTACGAGTACAACTGGATCGTAAAAATCGAGGAGGCAAGGTCGTTACACTCATAACCGGTTTTGTGGGTACTGAGGATGAACTAAAGGAATTGGGAAAACTGCTGAAATCGAAATGTGGCGTGGGTGGTGCAGCCAAAGATAATGAAATTATCATTCAAGGTGATTTTAAACTCAAAATAGTAGAACTACTTAGAAAAGAAGGATTTACTCAAACAAAACCGGTGGGCTGACCCGGATACAACTCTATTAAAAGTATTTCTATTTCATTCACTCCAAAGGATACAAAACGAAATGGCCGCTTAGATTATATTATCCAAGCGGCCATTTGTGTAAGCTATAGTTAAATTACTGATTATTCAGCGTTCAGAGTAAAGCGTTTGAATGCAGTTACTGTCAAACCTTTGCTAGATTTGTCCAAGTATTCAGCTACAGTCATTTTACCGTCTTTCACGAACTCTTGTTGCAGCAAACAAGCCTCCTTGTAGAACTTGTTGATACGACCCATAGCGATCTTCTCAATCATATTCTCAGGTTTACCTTCTTCGCGTGCCTTCTCAGCAGCTACTGTCTTTTCTTTCTCAAGCAATTCGGCAGGAACACCTTCAGGGTTGATTGCAACCGGATTCATTGCAGCGATTTGCATTGCGATATCGTGAGCAACTTGTGCTTCAGCCTCTTGGTTGAAAGCTACGATAGTAGCCAGTTTATTTCCCGGATGAACATAGAATGCAGTGGTAGAACCTTCTACTACACCGTAACCATCCAATTCCATTTTCTCGCCAGTGATACCGCTACGATCGGTGATAGCATCAGCAATTGTACCTGTGCCCATTGGCAAAGCTTTTACAGCTTCGATATCTGCACATTTGTTAGCAATAGCCAAATCCAAAATCTCAGTAGTCAAAGCAACAAAGTCAGCATTCTTAGCAACGAAGTCAGTTTCGCATTTCAAGGCGATTACTGCAGCATACTTGCCATCGCCCTTTGCCAAAACGCAACCTTCAGAAGCGTCACGGTCTGAACGCTTTGCAGCTACAGCCTGTCCTTTTTTACGAATAATTTCCATTGCTTTGTCGAAATCTCCCTCAGCTTCAGTCAAAGCGTTCTTGCAATCCATCATACCAGCACCTGACATTTTACGCAAGTGGGTGATATCTGCCATTGATACAGCCATAATATCTTATTTTTTTAAATGAATAATAGTGTGGATAAACAAAATGTGCCAATCTGCCAATTAAAATGTCTGTACCCAAGGGCACAAAGACACATTAGCAAATTGGCACATTCCTTGTATATTAAGCCTCTTCGTCTTCCTTGATGAAAGCAGCAGCCTTAGCCGCATTGATTGCTTCCTCGTCAGATTTGTCGAGTCTTGCTTTAGTAGGTTTCTTCTTTCCTTTGTTAGCAGGAGCTTCACCAGCTGCTTCCATATCAACTTTCTCAGCTTTTCTTTCTTCCAGACCTTCGATCATTGCGTTGCAGCAAGCTTCGAGGATGATTTCGATTGACTTAGTAGCGTCATCATTAGCTGGAATTACGAAATCGATGTTGTTAGGATCTGAGTTTGTATCAACGATACCAAACACAGGAATACCCAAACGATTAGCTTCGCGAACAGCGATATTTTCCTTCATTACGTCAATTACAAACAGTGCAGACGGAAGACGAGTCAGGTCAGCGATAGATCCTAAAGTCTTGTCCAACTTAGCACGTTGACGAGAGATCTGAAGTACTTCTCTCTTAGAAAGGTTTGAATAAGTGCCATCAGCAGTCAACTTGTCGATAGTAGTCATCTTCTTCACTGCCTTACGGATTGTAGGGAAGTTAGTCAACATACCACCCGGCCAACGCTCGATGACGTAAGGCATATTCACAGAGGCAGCTTTTTCAGCAACCACCTGCTTGGCTTGTTTTTTAGTAGCAACAAAAAGGACTTTCTTGCCTGATTTTGCAATTTGTTTCAAAGCTTCAGCAGCTTCGTCAATCTTTGCAACAGTTTTGTGGAGGTCAATGATATGAATACCATTGCGTTCCATGAAAATATAAGGAGCCATAGCGGGGTTCCACTTTCTTTTAAGGTGTCCGAAGTGGCAACCGGCTTCCAATAATGTATCAAAATTTGTTCTTGACATCTTGTTTTTCTTTAATTCGTTTACTTTCTTTTTTGTTTTTTCTAAACCAACCGCTGGGTAGCCTAAATCAATAAGAGTCCCAGTAGTTTAGATGCTAAACATATCCTGGTTCAGGCAGCATTAACGCTTGCTGAACTGGAATCTTGCACGAGCTTTTGGCTGACCTGGTTTCTTACGCTCAACAGAACGAGGATCACGAGTCATGAAGCCTTCAGCACGAAGCGCTGCTTTATCTTCAGCATTCATCTTCACCAATGCGCGGCTGATAGCCAAACGCAAAGCTTGAGACTGACCAGTAAAACCACCACCAGATAGGTTTACCTTAATGTCGAATTTTTCAGCAACAGCAAGTTTGTTCAATGGTTGTTTAACTACATACTGAAGTATAGTTGAAGGGAAGTACTCTGCAAGATCTCTCTTGTTGATAGTAATCTTTCCTGTACCTTCGCTTACGAATATGCGTGCAATCGCACGTTTACGTCTGCCTAATGCATTTACTACTTCCATTATATCTTATTTAAGTAAGTTTATATCAATTGACTTAGGGGTCTGAGCTTGATGTTTGTGTTCGCTACCTGCGTAAACATACATATTGCCCAACAGTTGTGCACCTAATTTATTTTTAGGAAGCATACCCTTTACTACTTTCTTCAGCAACTTTTCGTCACCGTTAGGTTTTGCCTGCAAACGAGCCGGAGTAATCTCTCTTTGACCACCGGGGTAACCAGTGTAAGACAAATAAACTCTATCGTTCCATTTGTTTCCAGTTAATTTTACTTTATCTGCATTAATGATGATAACGTTATCACCGCAGTCTACGTGAGGAGTAAAGTTTGGTTTATACTTACCTCTCAACAGTTTCGCAACTTTTGCGCCCAAACGACCAAGTACTTGGTCGGTAGCATCAACGATAACCCATTCTTTGGTTACAGTTGCCTGATTTGCAGAAATGGTCTTGTAACTTAAAGTATCCACTCTTGATTTGTTTTTTAAATGTTACTACTAAAAAAATGATCTTCACCGCCCATTAATCTTCCCCGGACAAAGGAAGATTAACTTGCTATGAATTAATCTCTTATCCTTTTGTGATAATAATCGGCTTGCAAAAGTACGGCTTTTCTTTGAATTGGCAAACTATTTCCCTCTTTTTTTGGATTTATAGAATTGACTGACAAGAGGAAAACAATGCTCTAAACAAATTAAAACCTGCATCATCCGAGAACGATACAGGTTTCAAAAAAGATATCTTAGTCGACAAAATCGAACTTAAAATTCAGCATTACGGGGTGTACGCGGGAAGGGGATTACATCACGAATATTCGTCATACCGGTTACAAAAAGCAACAAACGCTCGAAGCCTAATCCAAAACCCGAATGAGGACACGTTCCATATTTACGAGTATCCAAATACCACCACATATCCTTCATCGGAATATTCATTTCATGAATACGGGTCATCAGTTTATCATAATCGGCTTCACGTTCAGAGCCACCAATGATTTCGCCGATTTTCGGGAAGAGTACATCCATCGCACGTACTGTTTTTCCGTCTTCATTTTGCTTCATATAGAAAGACTTGATCTCTTTCGGATAGTCAGTCAAGATAACCGGGCGTTTAAAATGCTCTTCAACTAGGTAGCGTTCATGTTCCGAAGCCAAGTCAGCTCCCCAATAAATAGGGAATTCAAACTTGTGACCGCCGGCTACGGCTGCTTCCAGAATCTTAACTCCCTCGGTATAAGGCAAGCGCACGAAATCCTCTTTCAACACACTTTGAAGGCGTTCGATCAATCCCTTATCGAACATATCATTGAGGAATTTCACATCATCGGCACAATGGTCGATAGCCCATTGAACACAGAATTTAATAAATTCCTCGGCAAGATCCATATTATCTTGGATATCATTGAAAGCCACTTCGGGTTCAACCATCCAAAATTCGGCCAAGTGACGGGGAGTATTGGAGTTCTCAGCGCGGAACGTAGGTCCAAACGTATAGATAGAACCCAAAGCCGTAGCAGCCAATTCTCCTTCCAATTGTCCCGAAACAGTTAAACTGGCTTGTTTACCAAAAAAGTCATCATCATAAATGATAGCTCCCGTTTCATCCTTCTTTAAATCATATAGATTCTTCGTAGTTACCTGAAACATCTGTCCGGCACCCTCACAGTCTGAAGCTGTAATAATGGGGGTATGGAAATAGAAGAATCCTCTTTCATGGAAGAACTGATGAATAGCCATGGCCATATTATGACGGATGCGAAAGACAGCACCAAAGGTATTGGTGCGAGGACGCAAATGTGCTATCTCACGGAGAAACTCCATAGAGTGTCCTTTCTTCTGCAGCGGATAAGTATTATCACAAGCACCTAGTATTTCGATTTCACGAGCCTGCACTTCTACTTTTTGTCCAGAGCCAACCGATTCGACCATTACGCCATTCACGCTCAAGCAAGCGCCGGTGGTAATGAGCTTCAGCATCTCTTCGTCAAAACTGCCCAGATCAACTACTATCTGTACATTATTTATTGTAGAACCGTCATTCAGTGCGATAAAGTTAACTTGTTTACTTCCACGACGGGTACGAACCCACCCTTTCACATTGACCGTCGCACCAAAATCTTCGCGCTTCATCAGGTCGGCTATTTTTGTTCTACTAATCTTTTCCATAAAACTATTTTAAATGCATTATTTATATAGCAGTGAAGAGTGAGTTCTGCCTCACTCTTCATTGTTTTTTATTTATTATTCAAAAGCTCCCATACGCAGGAAGTTTACTTCTTGCTCAGTAAGATAACGCCATTCGCCACGACGCAAACCTTTCTTTGTCAAACCGGCAAAAAACACACGATCCAACTTAACAACTTTGTATCCTAATGATTCAAAAATACGGCGAACGATACGGTTCTTTCCTGAGTGAATTTCGATACCTACCTGATCGCGTTTAATTTCATCAGAATAGCTGATAGCATCGGCATGAATCTCTCCATCTTCCAGTTGAACTCCTGCAGCGATCTGTTCCATATCGGCTTTCGTTACATTTTTATCGGTATACACATGATAGATTTTCTTTTTCAAGAACTTCGGATGCGTTAACTTAGAAGCTAAATCGCCATCATTGGTAAGCAACAGTACACCTGTTGTATTACGGTCCAGACGACCTACCGGATAAATACGCTCATTGCAAGCACCTTTCACCAAATCCATAACCGTCAAACGCGCTTGAGGATCATCCGAAGTCGTTACGCAATCTTTAGGCTTATTCAGCAATACATAGATTTTACGCTCAATACTAACGGTTTCATCATGGAATTTCACGATATCAACACGCTTAATCTTGGTTCCGAGTTCCGTTACTACTTCACCGTTTACGGTCACAACACCTGCTGCGATAAATTCATCGGCTTCACGTCGTGAACAAACACCCGCATTGGCCAAGAACTTGTTCAAACGAATCGGTTCATTAGGATCGGTAAACTGCTCTTTGTATTCGATTTGTTTTTTCTTACTGTACTTCGCATTGGGATCGTAATCACCGGTACGACGTACGGGACGAGAGAATCCTTGCGCACGACCATCACCTTCATTGTTGTAGCGTGGACGATAAGGACGATCACCGCCTTGATTATTATAAGAAGGACGCTGAGGACGGTCGCCATAAGAAGGGCGATCACCATAAGAGCGCTGAGGACGGTCGCCACCTTCGCCGTTATTGAAACGCGGACGATATGGACGATCACCTCCCTGATTATTATAAGAGGGACGTTGAGGACGGTCGCCATAAGACGGACGGTCACCATAAGAACGTTGAGGTCGATCTCCGCCTTCGCCGTTATTGAAACGCGGACGATAAGGACGATCACCTCCCTGATTGTTGTAAGAAGGACGTTGCGGACGATCCCCGTAAGACGGACGGTCGCCATAAGAACGTTGAGGACGATCTCCACCCTCGCCGTTGTTCACGCGAGGACGATAAGGTCTGTCACCACCTTCACGGTTGTAAGAAGGACGCTGAGGACGGTCGCCATAAGACGGACGGTCACCATACGACTGACGCTCACCGTAAGGACGTTGAGGACGGTCGCCACCTTCATTGTTGCTGTTAAATCTCGGACGATACGGACGATCGCCACCTTCACGATTGTAAGACGGACGGTTATATCCACCTTCTCTGTTGTACGATCTGTTACCATCACGGCCGGCGTTCTCTTCATTGGAGTTAGCACGCCATTCTTCATTTTCTGTGCTCATTTTCTTTATTCGAATAAAATTAGACTTTGGCCTCACGGCCTTTCTTTACACACTCTATTAAATTCCCGTATAGCTATGCGGGGTAATCATTCTTAATTCTTTTTTCACTTCTTCATTTACGTCCAGTTCTTCAATGAACGTCTTAATCGACTCCTCTGTTATGGCTTGATTGGTTCTGGTCAACGCCTTCAACGCCTCGTACGGATTCGGATATGCTTCACGACGCAAGATTGTTTGTACCGCCTCGGCCACAACACTCCAGCAATTATCCAGATCGCGACTGATAGCAGGCTCATTGAGCAACAATTTACGCAAGCCTTTCAATGAGCTCTGAATAGCAATTACGATATGCCCAAACGGAGTACCCACATTGCGCAACACGGTCGAATCGGTAAGATCGCGTTGCAAACGAGAGATAGGCAACTTTGCAGACAAGTGCTCTAAAATGGCATTTGCCATACCCAAATTACCTTCGGCATTTTCAAAGTCAATCGGATTCACTTTATGAGGCATGGCACTCGAACCCACTTCGCCCGCCTTGATCTTCTGCTTGAAATACTCCATCGAAATATACTGCCAAAAATCGCGATTCATATCAATCATGATCGTATTGATACGTTTCATTGCATCAAAGATTGCCGACAGGTTGTCATAATTAGAAATCTGGGTAGTATATGCTTCGCGCTCCAATCCTAAATTCTGAGCAACAAAACGGTCTCCAAACGCCTTCCAATCATAACTTGGATATGCCACACGATGTGCATTGTAATTTCCTGTTGCACCACCGAACTTAGCCGTCACCGGACAAGCTTTCAACATCGCCAACTGACGTTCCAAACGATACACAAACACCATCACCTCTTTACCCAAGCGAGTAGGAGAAGCTGGTTGCCCATGTGTTTTAGCAAGCATCGGTATAGCTTCCCAATCCGTTGCGTAAGCTCTCAACTGCTCAATAAGTTCCTCAATCAGCGGGTAGTAAACCTGTTCCAAAGCCTCTTTTACCGAAAGAGGAATCGACGTATTATTAATATCCTGCGACGTCAGTCCGAAATGAATAAACTCTTTATATTCGTCCAGCCCTCCCAGTTTATCAAATTCCTCTTTCAAGAAATACTCTACGGCTTTCACATCGTGATTGGTTACACCTTCTATTGCTTTGATACGTTCGGCATCTGCCTCAGAAAAATTCAGATAAATATTCCGCAATGCTTCAAACACACCCTTGTCTATATTTTCAAGCTGTGGCAATGGAAGTTCGCACAGCGCAATAAAATATTCAACTTCTACCTGCACACGGTATTTAATCAATGCAAATTCTGAAAAATAAGCAGCTAAAGCCTCAGCTTTGCCTCTATATCGACCATCAATCGGAGAAATGGCCGTAAGTAAATCAAGTTTCATATGTCGTTTGGATAATTATCAAGTTGCAAAATTAAACCTTTTTCCTGAGTAATAAGGCATAAAGGGGGTAGAAAGTTTACAAAAATGACCTTTAAAAGGAGTAATTAACAATGTAATACCTCTCATTCCTACATCTGTTTCATTAACACCGGAGTTTTCACTGCACTAACCTCCGTTTTAGGTTGTAGATTCAATTGTTCAAAAATTACAATCTTATTACTACCCTTCTTCAACCACACTCCCGGTAGATAAAGAGTCTGCTGTGGACCAACATGCCAATAGCGACCTATATTTTTCCCATTAACAAATACGATACCCTTTCCCCAATTCTCCATATCAAGGAAGGTATCTCCCGTTTCATTGAGATCAAAAGTACCTTCATACACTACCGGACAGTTAGCCAGCTTTTTCATATTCGCAGACGTATTTTCGTATACATCTCCTTTCAGTTTTGCCAAGTCGGGTTCCTCACTCATCGGCAATTGATACATTTCCCATCCACCGTTTATCTCCGCTCCGGCAATCTTAACCGGACTGATTATTCCTTTTGTGTTATGTATTATTTCACTGCCATAATTAATACGTCCCATGTTCTCGACCAAGATCTGAAGCTCCGCATTAAAGGGTACTTCAATCTCCATCTCATAGGTCTTCGTATTCCGGTTCAGCACACCCACTTTCTCGCCATCAACATAAACTACGGCATAATCACGCAAACCCGGTATTTCGAGTGTACCACTAATCGGCTGATTAAAATGGCGGGTATATAACACATAACCATAGCCTTGATTCAATTGTTCAAAGGTAAGAGGCGAATCACTAGACACCGCCTTCTGTTTTTCTGCAAAAGCAAGCACATTTGCCACTTTAGTCAATTTAATAGAAGGAATTTCGATTACAGGAATAGCCGCAGGAGCTTTGGGTACCGTATAACCAACATACTTCTTAATCACATTGCGAATGGAATCGTATTTAGGAGTTACCCACCCAGCCTCACTTATGGGCGCATCATAGTCATAACTAGTCAAATCGGGTTGAATATCTCGCTTCTTATCATAATTAGCACCGCTGGTAAAACCAAAATTCGTACCACCATGTACCATATATACATTGAAAGAAACATCGTTTTTAAGATATTTCTCTGTCTGACGAGCAATACCCGAAGCATCTACCTGCGGAAAAGGTTCTGCCCAATGAGAAAGCCATCCCGGATAGAATTCGGCTACCATATAAGGGCCTTTGCCATTGTGGTATTGATTCACTACCTTCTTCAAATTCTCTATATTGTTTTCACCATTAGCGGTTGGCAAAGCTCCTTCTGTAGCACCACCTTCGAACAACCAGCTTCCATCCGAGGTAAAGAGAGGAACCTCAAAACCGGCGTCGGCCAACTGTTGCTTAATCTTTGCATTGTAGCGACGATGCTCTTCAAGCGGAATATCCTTACGTTGAGATACATAAGACCCAAACTCATTCTCACATTGCACCATCACAACAGGACCACCTTTGGTACACTGAAGTCCGGCAACCTCTTTGTACAGACGATCAATATACAATTTCGTATATTTCAGAAACTCAGCATTATCACGTCTAATCTCTAATCCCTTGACATTTTGAATCCACCAAGGATACCCACCAAATTCCCATTCGGCACACACATAAGGACCGGGACGCAGAATGACCATCATTCCCTCCTCACCTGCAATCTTTATAAATTCCGCCAGATTCTTATCACCTTTAAAATCCCACTGACCCGGAGTCGGCTCGTGATAATTCCAGAACACATACGTAGCAACCGTATTCAAGCCCATCCCTTTCATCATCTGCAAGCGATGACGCCAATACTGATGAGGGATACGCGCATAATGCATTTCACCAGAAAGAAGCGAGGTAACTTTTCCATTACGGTAAAAGTGACCGTCCTTAATTTCGAACGTAGATTTTGACTGAGCATTAACCGAAAACGGCAACAATAAAAACAAAAGCAAATAGCAGAACAATTTCATTTGTACAGTATTATTTAAGAGTTTATGATTTTCGCACAAAGATAGGAAAGACAACAATTCATCCATCGACTTCCCGAGCTTTTAACATTAAAAAGCAAATAATAAAAAAAGGTCTCACGATTCAACTCGTAAGACCTTTTATCGTGGGCGCTGAGGGATTCGAACCCCCGACCCTCTGGGTGTAAACCAGATGCTCTGAACCAGCTGAGCTAAGCGCCCTTTTGAATGCGATTGGAAGTGTTACGGTTTTATCGGTGGGCGCTGAGGGATTCGAACCCCCGACCCTCTGGGTGTAAACCAGATGCTCTGAACCAGCTGAGCTAAGCGCCCGTACACTTCCTTTTCAAAAGCGATGCAAAGATATAGCTTTTTTTGAAACCCGCAAAGCATTCACCAACTTTTTTTCAATAAAAAAACAACAAAAACAAAAAACACACTGATTATCAACCACTAAAACAATAATCTTTTTTTTATGCCTTTTTGATTACTTTAGCCGGATTGCCTACAGCTATGCAATCATCGGGAATATTCTTCGTCACCACACTGCCCGCACCAATAACACAACGATCGCCAATAGTCACTCCCGGACAAATGACAGCTCCACCTCCAATCCAACAATCCTCGCCAATGGTTACAGGGTAAGCGGTCTCTTTAGGCTCGCGCCTTTCCTTATAATCCATCGGATGTTGCGGTGTATAGATCTGCACGCACGGCCCAATCAATGTATGAGCACCGATAGTGATCATACCGCCATCCAGAAAAGTACAATTGGCATTCACAAACACATGTTCGCCCAAGCTCACCCCATCGCCATGGTCACAATAAAAAGGTGAGCAAACGATAGTACTCTTAGGAATACCCGGGAGCAACTCCTCCAATAACTCGCGATAAGTTGTTTCATAGGTACTCATCACCCGCATACGTGCCAACAGACGTTGGGCACGTTCAAAACGTACCTGTATCTCGCCAACCGACATATCTGCCGGCAAACCGCTACGCATCTTTTCTACTTCAGTCATCCTTTATATTGTTTTTCCGTTTACAAACACAAACTTCTTCTCATCAGACAATGATTCATCAAATTCAAACCCTTCCCAGACGAATTGCTTCAATAGTTCCACATCTTCGATTCTCTCTTTTAAGATAAAGCGAGCCATCTCTCCTCTCGACATTTTGGTGTATACCACAACAGTAGCAAGTTTCCCTTTTTTCCAAACACGAAATTCGGGCGTAATAACCTTTACTTCCCTTTCCACACGCTTCCAATCAAACAAATCATGCATCTCATCGCTGGCCAGATAACACAATACTCCACCCACAGCCTTTATCTCTTCAATGAAAAGGTCGGTCAGCCTCTCTTTCCAATACGCAAACATCGTTTCATTACCCGGTTCAGGCAAGCGTACATCCCCCTCAAGTCTATATGGACGAATCACATCCATTGGACGTAAAAGGCCATAGCAAAACGAGGTTAACCGCAGATGATCCTGTGCATATTGAAAATCATCATCCGTAAAGTCTGTAGGCGCAAGTCGTTTAAACACAATACCCGTATAAGCGAATACGGCCGGGAGTTCGCATGTATCTTCGGCATGAAAAGCCTGATAACGACGATAGTTCTCGACAGCAATCTTCGAATTAACACGCAATAAACGCTCAAGCTCGTCAACTGTATATTGCGACATCTGGAAAGCAATCTCAGACGCTTCCTTTTCAAAAAGAGGAGTGCTAACAAAGGAAGAGTGAGCTCTGTAAGAACTAGCCATTGTTTTGGCACAAGATAAAAGTATCAGCATAGTAAGTCTTTAATTTTCGATAGTTTGCATAGCAAAAATAAACCATTTTATTCTATCTTTGCCACTATCTAACTAAAAACTATTAAAATCATGAAAAAGTTTTTTTATTTATCCACAATGGCACTCTGCTTTATGGCAATGGCAAGTTGCAGCAGCAAAACAAACACCAGCGGAAGCACCTCTTCCGACAGTACACAAGTAGTCGATATGCATACGGCAGAAACTTCTCTCGACTATTACGGAGAATACAAAGGAACTACTCCGGCTGCCGATTGCCCCGGCATTGAACACACACTGAGACTAAACAAAGATCACACCTTTACCCTCCAGATGATCTATCTAGAAAGAAAAGACGGTGAGTTCAACGAATCGGGAACTTTTAGTGTAGAAGGAAACATAGCTACGCTCACCACGAAAACAGGAGAAGAATCTTATTACAAAATAGAAGAAGGCCGTGTTGTTATGTTGAAAGCCGATAAGCAACCCGTTACAGGAGATCTGGCCGAGCATTATATTCTTAAACAAGAAAAAGTCTATTAATTGAGCCTCCTACACAAACGATGATAGATAAAAACGTATTTATCACGGGTGGTGCTCAAGGCATTGGCCGGGCTATTGTCAACGCATTTATCGCAGAAGGCGCTCAGGTAGCCTTCTGTGATAGTAATAAAACTGAAGGAGAAAAGCTTTCCGAGGAATCGGGTGCCACCTTCTTTCTAGTAGACGTCAGTCACAAAGAAGAGCTCGAGGCATGCATGAATCAGCTACTGTTCACTTGGGGAGACATTGATATTATTGTTAACAATGTAGGCGTTAGCCGTTTTTCACCCATCATTGAAACCAGTGTCGAGATGTTCGATGAAATTCTATCCATCAACCTGCGACCGGTATTTATCACCTCCCGTCTACTAGCCATACACCGGGCTAAACAAACGAAACCCCACCAACGTTCTTATGGAAGAATCATCAATATCAGTTCCACTCGTTACTTAATGAGCGAATCTGGCAGCGAAGGATATGCAGCATCCAAAGGAGGTATTTACGCTTTGACTCATGCATTGGCTATCTCATTAAGCGAATACCACATTACCGTCAATTCGATTGCTCCCGGCTGGATTGAGAACAATCACTACGAAGCACTAACACAACGCGACCACGATCAGCATCCTTCGCGCAGGGTAGGTAAGCCCGAAGACATTGCTCGTATGTGCCTCTTTCTTTGTCACGAAGAGAATAACTTCATCAATGGCGAGAATATTACAATCGATGGGGGAACCACCAAAAAGATGATTTATGAATAACTTTAAAGATCAAAGCAAAAGTATGAAAAAGAGTCTATTATTACTAACCGTTCTAATCCTCTTATTATGGGGCTGTAGCAGCAAAACAAGTAAAAAAGAAGAGTCTCCGCGAGCCACTAGCGAGGCATTGGTGGGCAACTACGTATCTGATGGATACGATAAACGCAGCGAAGGCTACGATTGGGTTGCCGTATCCATCACAGCACTAACCGACTCGACGGCTCACGTAGCTGTTCGCTCCCGTTCCGATATCAAAAAACCGACTTGCCGTTTTGATGCCGATGCCACCCTAGCAGGTAAAGACACACTGAAAGCCGTATATGAAGACAAAGGTATCTTGTTTACCTTAGCTGGCAACAAGCTGACCATTGCTGCCGAGAATGAAGCAGACAGCAACCTACTCTACTTCTTCTGTTCGGGTGGTGCTAGTCTGGCAGGCGAATACACTAAAATAGAAGGGGCATTGGACGAAAAACAGATTGACCAAAGAAGCTTTGATAAAGTACTATCGCTGCAAGACATCTCTTTTGATGTGACGGCTCAGAACAACGAACTTACCATTCAACCCATCGGACTGACAGTCGACAACAGCAAAGTAACACAAAACATCGAAGGTTACACAGTAACCAATGCCGAAATAGGCGACCTCAACGCCGACGGATATCCCGAAGTACTGGTCTATTTGAACTCAGTGGGTAGCGGCAGCTACGGCATGGTGATCGGCTATTCGGTTAATAATGGAAAGTCTATGAGCCAAATCTCTTTCCCAAGCATAACCGACAATCCCGAAGCAAGCAAAGGGTATATGGGACACGATGAATTTGCCATTGTCGAACTTTCCTTTTGTCAGCGCTTTCCTATATATAAGGAGAATGATACCAATGCAAATCCCACAGGTGGAACGCGCCAGATACAATATAAGCTGAAAGATGGCGAAGCAAGCAGAAAATTTGTGGTAGACAAGGTGATCTCTTATTAATGGCCTATTTCGCATGAGCTATCAATAGCTCCAATAAGTCGATTCTCCAAAAGAATGGTTCAGCGAAATACTTTTCCTAATGAGTGTTTCGCTGATTCCCTTAATGAAAGGCTGCTAACACCTTCTCTACACTTTTAGTTTACCTGCTTCATTCAGTTCCATTAAAAAGTCTGCCGGATATGCTTGCAATACATAGCCCCTTGGCAAAACATGAAGATTTCCTGACATACACTTCCTTATCTTTCTAGCATCTTGGGCCGATACGCCCTCATTGTTCGTTATTTCTACCAATAATCTATTTTAGTACGCCTTGTACGAAACATGCATCCAATAAATAAGCATTAAACTTCGAACCCACTATTTTCCCATCCTGATCTATCAAAATCGTATGGGGAACTCCCTGAAGTTTGTAAAACTCATCTAATACCGCTTTATCTTTTTGACAAACAAACTGCTTCCAAGGTGTATCCAATTGCCTTACTGCAGTTTCCCAAGCCTTTCTACTTACATCAATCGATACCCCGAGAATCATCACGTCTTTCTCTTTATGTTTCTCCAGCAACTTTTTCCAAGCCGGCATTTCAGCCTTACAAGGAGCACACCAAGAAGCCCAAATATCAACAAGCAAATACTTGCTTTGCCCAACATAGTCTGATAGTTTTTCTTCCTTGCCATCAATCGATATAAACGAGAAATCTTGATATAGCTGTCCTATCAACGAATTCAAACGGTCTTCCACTTCTGCTCTTTTTTTATAGTGTTTGAGTGCCTGCATTACTCTTTCTTGCTTCTTAAGAGTATCATCTGCCAATTCATAGAGAGAGTTAAAGTTCTTCAAAGTATACATACCCAAAGCTTGTTGTTCAAAAAGAGTGCGCCCAACAGCATTCCTGATATTGGACTTTATAAACGGATGTATATAGGCAAATTCCTTATTACTAAACAACTGAAAATCTGATTTATATAAATCACTTATTCGTAAGCATGAGTCTTTATACTGTTGATATAAATCGTTCAACTTCGTACCTCCAATACGGCATACCGAATCAAGGTTCATAGTAATATAACCACTTTCCAACACAACCTCACCAGTCAATACTTTGTTCGGGTAGTTACCTATGGAGACCAAAGAGATGTTATTTAGACAAGGAATCCCTTCAAAATAAAAAGCTCCGTCTTTAACCGTTGTAGTATCTACGCTACTTATCTCATTTATATCCAAACAACTAAAGGTAAATAGCATAATCGGCTTCCCATTAAGACTGGAATCTACCGTTCCTTGCAAATAAAACGAATTCGATTGTGCCAATGAGATCAGGCAACTTACTGACAGCATTACAAAAGAAAAAAATCTGTTCATACGGATATTTATTTAATCGATTTTAACAGAAAGAGACCATTCCTTGCCTGCTCACCAAAGTTTTGTATAGACTCTCTACCCCTTTCATACATATACGTCCTTATGCTATCGGTCTGTTCGCGTAGTTTAAGCATTTCATTATAACTAATCGAGCTTCCATCGATAAAACAGACGGGAATTGAATCACTCTGCTTCATTGACTTTTCAGAAAATAAAGCAGAACGATGAGAGGCTTCCATTGAACAAACCACATAAGAGAGAAAAAAATGAAGAATCAAAATTTCTTTTACTTTCATAAGGTATCATTTTATTATTTTTTACAAGTATCTGTTTTCTTAAATTCGTCCATCGAGATGCTATATAAACAGGACGATCGTTCAACACTTTCGGGATTCTCAAGATTCACTTTTCCTCCCAAAACATACAATTTGTTTTTTGCATAAAACATTCTGCCACCCTCAGTGGGCAGCTCTATCTGGAAGGCTTTAACTTGCCCTGTTTCCATATTGTACTCTTGAATGGTATTACTGCCCAAGATATAAATCATGTGCCCATCGGTTGCCACCGAAGCATAAGTCACCGGAAACTCTAGTTCGCCAACGGTTTTCCAAACTCCCCGCTCCACATCATAAGTATCAATGCTTTTCAAACTTACCCCATTATACCCTCCAAAGAGGTAAATGGTTTTCCCGATCACTATTCCATGTACTTCTTTTGCTGTTGGCATATCTGGAAGTTCATACCAGTAACCTGTTCTTAGATTGAACAGATGCGCTTTTTTTGAATACACCTTACGGTCGTTTTGGTACATGGCAATCGAACCACCCATCACAATGATGTTATCCCTGTATACAAAAGAAGAAAAATTCACCGCTTGATGCGGGTTAGTATGTTTCTCCACCAATAACTTACCGGTTTTCAAATCGAACATCTCTATTTTCTCATCTAAGTATTCTATCCTTTTACTAGTCGAGAATCGCTTACCACCCAAAATAAAGAGCTTGCCATCGTAATAGTGGGCGGCGTGGTAAGCACGCTTATCTAATTTAACCGCATTTTCTTCCCACGAATCGGTTTCTACGTCATATATATACAATCTATCACTATAGAACCATGTAGCCAGTTTAGAGGAAGGTTCATTCCCGTTGTTAGCAACAACCTGCACGTAAGAGGCATCTCCACCGGTAACATACAGCTTACCACCGTACAACGTGCTCCCAAATGATGATAAGCCATGGGGCATGGAAGCCATTTTCTCAAAACTTATAAACGATTTTAAGAGTGGCATTTTATCCTCAACGATAACCTCACCCAGTCTTTGAGTAGACGGAACAAGAAGAACCAGGTAATCATTGTCATGCAAGTTCTGTTTAGACAGTTTTTGAGTAAAATAACCGATGTGTGAAAAGGATATAGAATCTGCCGAGCCCTGTAAATCCGACTCAAGCAATATGTACTCGCCAGCTGCATTGGTAGCAGCCAATCCTCTGTTTGGCGTCAAATAAACATTCACTCCGATCAATGGTACATTTGTCTGTGCATCTAAGACCCGTCCTTTTATTTGAGCTGAAAGAGTGAGCCAAGAGCATAAAGCGATGGCTAGCATACAGAACAACTTCTTTGTAAAGTTAATCATATTTATTGGTATCTTTGGGTCAAAAACCATTCATGCCACACTTTAAGATTAACAACTGATTATTAGCAACATATCAACACTGTTGCAATATTACAAAACAAAAAGAGAATACACAACATCGCTAAGTTATTATTTTATAAAACATTTCAATCATCTATACACAGCACAGACGTAATAAATAACATTATCCATAAGTTAATTGCGTTAAAGATAAAAAACAACTCGTATCTGTAAGACCTAAGTTATTATTTACACCCTTCTGTGGATAGAGCCTTCCATTCCGTGCATCAGTAAAATCCATTATTTATTCATGCCAACTGAAGAGACAAATTTCTTTAAAATTGAAACATCATTAAGAATGATTTTAGCATTCTTAATAGTGCTAATAGCCAACTTATCTTCCAATGTGTCTTTTTCAAATTTAATCTTTACTTTATGACTGTATTGATTATCTGAAAGAGGGTATCTCTTTTCTATCACTCCATTTATCGTACTACCCTTACCTAAAGTCATTATAATTCTATTTCCTTGTTTCACTTTGTCATAATCTTCTATCGCAATTTCTGTAATGCCATAACAAATATGATTCTTCGGGATAATCATACACAGCAATCCCCCTTTATCAATATATGCTTGATTATTGGTATTCATTAAAATATCACCTGTGATCGGGCTTATTATCTTTTTTGTAGAACTTTTGCCAATAATATATCCAATGGTAGAACCTGTATGTATTGTTGCGAGTATGGAATCCGACAGAAAAAAACCAGCCTCAGATGAATGAATAAAATGGGCTTCCGGATAAGTTTTAATATCTACCTGTACAGAAATAGTTTCTCTATAAGGCACAAATATTGAAATAACAAATAAAATCACTAAGACAATACAAATAATCAAAGTTCCACTACGAACTAATGCAGAAGGTACTTGTCCTATAATATTCCGGACTTTCTCACTTCTAAGTTCTATCGATTTATCTTTTTTTTCCATATTAGCTCCCCAATTCTAACTGATTCTTAACCAACTCATAATACTTTCCTTGTCTTTTAGCAAGCTCCTCGTGTGAACCTACCTCGGCAATACATCCATCATCCAGTACTACAATCTGGTCAGCGTTCTTTACTGTGCTCAATCTGTGCGCGATTACGACAACTGTTTTATTTTTATAAAATTCTTCGAGATTTTCTACAATCATCCTTTCATTCTTTGCGTCTAAAGCATTAGTCGCTTCATCAAAGAACACAAAAGTAGGATTCTTATATACTACCCGTGCAATCAAGATACGTTGCCTTTGTCCTTGGCTGACTCCCTGCCCATCCTGCCCAATTTTAGTATTATACCCTAGTGGTAAGGCTTCTATATAATCCGCTATATTTGCAACACAAGCTGCATGACGCAATCTTTCCAAATCTATTTCATCCTCTGAGATTGCAATATTACGCGCAATGGTATCTGAAAACAGGTAGCCGTCCTGCATGACTGCTCCGCAAGTCATACGCCACCACGAAAGGTTTACTTCTTCAAATGCTGTAGAACCAATATTGATTTTCCCTTCGTCTGGCATATAATACCCCAATAGTAATTTCAGAAGTGTAGTTTTTCCACTACCACTAGCACCTACAATTGCAGTTACTTTATTTTTAGGTATCTCAAGAAATATATTATTGAGTACATAAAAGGGGAGTGCCCCGTCATATTTGAAACAAAGGTTCTCTATTCTGATCGAAGACTCCAGAGGTAAGCTATTGACAGAGCGGTTTTTGTTCTCTTCATTATCCAACGAATGAATTTCATTCACCCTATCCAGACTGATACTAACATCCTGCCATTGGTAGATAAAACTCATAATTTGTTCAACCGGAGAATTCAACTGACCGATTATATATTGAATCGCAAGCATCATACCCAATGTTAAGTTCCCATTGATTACCGCTGTTGCCGCTAATACTGTGACAAAAATATTTTTTAATTCATTTATAAAAACACCTCCGGCTTCTTGTGTTTGTCTTAAATTTAGTGATTGTATATTTACATCAAACAAATCAGCTTGTATGTCTTCCCATTCCCAGCGTTTATGTTGTTCACATCCCTGTAGTTTGATCTCCTGCATACCGGTTATCAGCTGGTACACAACATTTCGGTTAATGCCCTCCTTTTCAAACACTTTATAATCTAATGTCCGCCTTTTTTTAAGAAACACCATGATCCATATACCATATAGGATACTCCCGGCAAGAAATACCGTAAATATTGGTGTGTTATATACAAACAAAACAACAGAGAAAATGATAAACGTAAAGGCTGAGAACAACACATTGATCGTCTGGTTTGTAAGAAAATTCTCTATGCGCCGATGGTCTTCAATACGTTGCAACAAATCACCCGTAAGTTTGGTATCGAAAAATTTCATGGGTAATTTCATCAGTTTAATGAAAAAATCCGAGATAAGTGAAACGTTGATGCGTACACTGATATGCAGGAGTATTTTACGACGGATAAAATCGATGGCTGTACGGCTGAAAAGAAGCATCATTTGAGCCATAAGTATTAGCCAGATAAAATGAATATCTTTTCCTTGTATACCTGTATCAACGACAGCTTGTGTCAAAAAAGGAAAGATAAGTTGTAGCAAACTACCAATTAATAGTCCCAGTATTAACTGCCCGAAAAAACGACTATACTTTAATAGGTATTTGGCTAAAAAGCGGAAACGGCCTTCAGACGAAATGCTATTCCCTTCCTGTTCATAAAATAAATGAGTAGGTTCTAAAAGAAGAATAATCCCTTTTTCTTCATCGTTCGTTCTTGTGCTTGCCCAATGTTCACAGAACTCTTTTTGGGTATAAGTCAGTAAGCCCTTTCCCGGATCAGCGATATGAATAATGTATTCACCTCGTTTCTTTTTAATACCATACAGAACGATAAAATGTTCCTGATTCCAATGGACGATATAGGGAAAAGCTGCTTTTTTAATCAGGTTATCGAATGTAGTCCTGCCGGCAACAGTATGAAATCCAATTATTTCGGCAGCTTTACTGATTCCAAGCAAGGACACACCGTCCCGACCGATAAAAGATTTGTTTCTCAAATGCTCCAACGTATAATTTTTACCATAATACTTCGCGACCATGCAAAGACAGGCCGGGCCGCAATCCATCGCATCAGGCTGTTTTATGAAGGGGAATGTCATAGGCTATTTTCTCTAGTTGTCAAAATCTGAAAAATACGCTAGCCAGAAAATTTCGCGGACGTATTTTGTATTCTTTATTCATACTTGTTAAACCATCGTACACTGTGTACCCGTATTTATCCTGATTAAATATATTTTTCACGGAAAGATTCAGTTCCCATCCGCCGGCAAAACTATAGGTAAACTCTGCGTCGGCAAGGAAAAGATGTTTGGAGACATTGTTTGGCATCTTATTGTAGTAGTGTTCTCCCCTAAGTTGTATATGATATTTTTCTCCGGGAATAAAATTACAGGATAATACCTGTGAAATACTTTCGGATGACGACTTAAAATCCGTGTCTTTCACATCCAAACGGTTACTCTCATAGTTGAATTCATACGAAAAGTTGCACCATTTAGCAATTTTTGAATTGATCTTAGGAGTAATATTCCATATCTTCGATGAATAAGGTGTATTAATCCCGTTTTGGAGTATGGAGCCATTATAACCCATGTATGATGAGCGTATTGATACCATTCCGTTAATAAGATCCAACCCCTTGCTAACACTACCGTTCAGCATCCACACATCCGAGTTATTGTTCTGGGGCATAAATGTATTCAATATGTAATCACCTATAAAAGAACGGTTTGAAGTACGTTTGGTTTCGTTCCATGACCGGATCACACCTGCATTGGCAAAAAAAGCACTTAAGGGCTTCTTATAAGTGACATTCAAACTTGTAGTTTTTTGATTTGCAGTATTATAGTCTATAAGTCCACGGGAAAAGTTCCGGTAATTTTGCAATAATAGTCCACTGTAAAATTGCTGTTCTTCCACAGGACTTTGTGCCAACCTGCCCGACACCGAAGCAGATAGGCGGGAGGTAAAATGATAACGTATGTAAAGGCTCGGGGATAGAAGAAATTTAGTATCAGAATCTTTTAATTCCTGAATCTTATCGTGATAACGGTATGGGGCAAGTGAAACCGGCATATTGAATTTCGCCTCAAGCCCGCCTTTTTTATACTCCAATTCCGGCGATACATATAAATTGATGTAATTCATTGATAAATCATTATTCATTATGCCAAGTGTATCGGGTACGCCGGTCAACTCGCTTTCCATTGAACGAAACACACCGATAATTCCCATCTTTATTGCTATAGTTACGGGCTTGACAAAGAAAGCCATTGATGTATTGGTATTCGTGTAAAACGCAGAAGAGCTAACATTCTGTTTCAGTATTTTACCCTCCCTTGTTACATTTAAATACTGTGGCTTGAATTGATATAAGTTGTAGGAGTTCAACGTATATGTTTTGTTACCGGATCGTTTTAACATTTCCAGATCATTAGAGAATCGATGGTGAGGGACAGATGCAGATTGGGTATTGGGGTATGTCCCCGTAATGCCCATATCAATATCATCCCATAGCAAATCTGCATTCAGCTTGTTCTTTAAGTAATAGGCAGACGTATTTGCCGTTAATACGAGATCTGCCGATAAGCAGTTTTGTTTAGAGGTCGTCGATTCTCCTATATCCGTTACAATCGTCGATTCTTTCAGGTAATAAGTGGTTTTTGAGAAATTATCGGAATTCACCCTGTTATTTGTATAAGATATCTGGGAAGTCAAATCGTAGTTTTTACTCAAGCCCCAAAGGTTATTTGTACTTACCATGTGGGATTTATTAAAACGAACCCGGTTGGCATCTATATCCGTCAGGTTTTCGGGGCGCACATTAATGTAGTTTTCCAAACGGTAATTTTTTGAGAACTGATTCATAATCTCATCTATGGAAAAGGTTTTTGTTTCTTGTGTGACGTCTATTCCCGTATTATTGGTTTTATAAGCATTCAGCGATTGTGTCTTAGCTGTGAAGCGCATCACAAATAATTCCGCACTCCAGAGAAACGGTTCAAAACCGGCACCTACTTTGGCTGTTCCTACCCAGCGTGCTTTAGCATCTTCTTTCAACCGGATATTAATGGCCGGATTTTGAGAGAATGAGATGTCTTCCAACGCTTTTATCGGTTGATGGTTTTCCATCACTTCAACGCTTCCCACATCTTGCTGATGCACATTATTGGTTGCCAAGCCATATTGCCCTCCTAACAGATCCTTCCCTTCAATATAAAATTTATTAATAGCCACCCCGTTGTATTTTATTGCCCCACTTTTTTCAATCTCGATACCCGGCATTTTCTTCAGCACATCAGCTAATGACTTATCCTGGACATCGGCAAAACTGGAGACCATATAAGAAATCGTATCTCCTCGTTGACGAATACCGGGGGCTTTAACAATGACTTCTTTTAATTCAGTAACTTGTTCCGATAACCGGACATCATATAGGGAACGGTTACCGGACACCCCAATTGTCTGTGATGCATATCCCATCATGGAGAAGTGTAAAGTATGGTTTTCGAGAAAAGATGCAAGTTTTATCTCATATTTCCCATCCTGTGATGTTTGGGCATATTTTACAATTTTACTCTCTCCGATAGGGCGTACTGTAACCAACACATTGAATAGAGGGATACCTGTTGATTTATCAGTAACTTTTCCCGATAAGACGACTTGCTGGGCTTCTATATATAATGTACAGAAGAAAAAGACAGCAGTCAACAACCATTTTAAAGATATGTTCATATGTTCTTATATTGTAGATTTTAGCAGAATGCCTAGATCCGTCAGTAAAAAAGGAATATCCCTAAGAGAATATTCTTTAGGAAATACACGGTTATTTATCCAAATAGAGGGTACTTTTTCGGCTTTTAATTTATCATTGTTTCTCAGATGTTCGGAGAAAAGATGAATGGTTTCTTCAGGAATATTATCCAGAGGATAGATTTTGAACAGCTTACTAATAGACTGTATTTTAAACCATTTTTTAATGATATTTAACCGAACTCCGGTGTTACCATTTTGCCTGAAAAGGTCAAAAAGATAAAGTTGTGGCTTATTCAGGTTATCATATTCAGGAGCTATCATACCGTCTAACCTGATATGCCATTGGATAAATGAAGGATAGGTTTCCAGTAAATTGATTATCTCAACTGCGATATTTTTACAAGGATTGCATATCGGGTTTAGAAGAGTAGTAATAGTTACCGGAGCTTCCTCATATCCAATGGTCAGACTGTCATTCATCTGTTGCGGTATGATTTTCTGCCCGCTAAAAACAGCTGAGATTATAAGAGGAGTCCTTTTTAATTGCAAGGCAGATTTGCTTGTATTGAAAACCTTTGCTTGATTTTCCACAATACGCTTCATTAGAAACAGAACTCCTATACTAATGAAGAATGAGAAAAAAAGCGTTCGGGCTACCAAAACAAGGTCTCCGGAAAAGATTTTAATTGGAAAGAAAAAGAAAAGTATCACCTCAAATATAAGGGTAAACATCGTACCCAGACACAGTAGACACCATTTTTTTACGACGATCTTTTGATAAAATATAGAAAATAAGATGAAAGGAGTGCTGCAAACGGATAAATAGAATAAAAGTTGTAGAACAGGAATCATGATGCCGGAAAAAGGAGCGATACATAATAGAATAATTCCCATCGAAAAATAGACAAATCCTATATCAGCCAATGCGACGTTATTAAATAGTTTAGAGACTTTGGACTCAACCACCTTTGTACAGTCAAATGCATCACCCGCGTGACAAAATGTGTCAAAAACAGAATAAGCTCCTTTCGACTTCTGCATAAGCAAACCAACAGTAAACCAAATTCCTACTATTTTTAGTCCTAATAAGGTACTAAAGAATAGAAACGATTGTAGAGGAAGCGGATTTATTACAAGCGTTCCAAAAACGAAGCATAAGGTAGCCAATACAATACCATATTCAGTCAGCCTACTTACAGGTTTATGAAAGATGTTATTCTCTGTTTTCTCTGACAGGACAATAATGCCATCCCATAATGTACAAAAATCATCCTTGGCGATCTTTATTTCTTTGTTGAGAAAAGCATCGTAATAAGTGACTTCTATTTCAGAAACTATATTGACCAATATAAACCGGTCTGTGCTATCTTCTTTGATATGGGCTATAGCAGGTGTTGTTGCTTTTGTGAGGGCAGTATAATCCGCCCGGTATGCAGTTGTCTTTAATCCAAAATAGGTACATGCCTGTACGATGGATAGTATGGATGGAAAAGATGGGGCTGACTGCAACACCAACTGCAACTCTTTGGGATCACATTTAATACCCATAAGTTGTAAGTGTCGCAGAACCAGCGGAACAAAATAGTTGTTTAATTCCATCATCCTGATTTATTTATAATCCAATTCTATCAGATCGTATTGAATTACTTTTTGTGAATTATTCTTTCCCAGATCAATTCCGGTTTCCAATTCTATATATCCGTAAATATCGAGTAAATAACGCTTTTGAGCTTTCAAGAAATCTCTCCGGCTTGTTCTCTCGAACTTTTTATTACCTGTATTCGATTTACTGAAAATAATAGGTTCTCCCTCTACCTTTTCCAATCCATTTATAAAATAATGGTATTGTTTCTGTTTATCATAAACCTCCAGGATTAATCCGGGTAAACCGCCAAATTTCCACGGGCCATCACTGATCGGTATATCAGTTGAAAACCAAGCGGTCCACTGTCTGCCCCGAAAGTTACATACTGCTTTTTGACAGGAATAATCCATAATGGTTTTGACGCTATCTGATATCTGCCAGTTTTGTGCATTTAATTCATCTTCATAGATGTAGTCTTGGGTAGATATACCATCCGTTACTGTCATCTTTCCTTGCGGATAGTTTTTGTAGACATAAGTTCTCATACGTTTGTAAGGAAACCCGCCTTGAGGGATGCCTCCTTTTGCATCTGCTATAGCTTTTTTTAAAAGCTGACGCCTTATTTCTGATCCATCTTTAGCCTGACTCAACGAATCACTCTGAAAAGTGTAATAACTATAACACTTAGAAAGAGTCTTTCCTATCTGAAGATATAGCAAATCTTTACTTTGAATATTGTTGAGTGTATCTTTTAGATAAGTATGCGTATAACTACATTTTAGAGATGCTTCCCCAAGTACCTGTTGAGCTTTGCCATATACAAAACTAATTCCAATAGCCACTAACATAACAATCATTTTATGCATTTCACCCAGTTTTTATAACACAAAAAGTCAAGCATAGAATACCTATTTATAATCCAATTCAATCAGGTCATAGCGCATCACTTTTTGTGGGCTATTGCTTCCCAAGTCAATCCCAGTTTCCAATTCTATATATCCACTCATATCCATTAGATAACGTTTTTGAGCTTTCAAGAAATCCTTTCTATTTGTTTTCTCAAACTTCTTACTTCCCACGTATGTTTGGCTGAACACGATAGGCTCTTTCTCCACTTTCTGTAACCCTATCATAGTGAAATAATATTGCTGTTTTAGGTCATATACTTCCATTATTAATCCCGGTAAACCGCCGAACTTCCACGGCCCATCGCTGACAGGAATATTGGGCGCAAACCATGCAATCCACTGTCTGCCTCGAAAAGTACATTCCGCTTTTTGACAAGGATAATCCAAAATAGTTTTTATACTATCAGAAATCTGCCAGTCTTGCGCATTCAACTCATCCTCATAAATGTAATCCTGCAATGAAAGCCCGTCCGTCACTGTCATTTTTCTTTGCGGATAGTTTTTATAAACGTAGGTTTTCATCCGTTTATGAGGATAATCATTGGTATTAATCTTTTTTTTCGAGAATGCATTATTAAGATGTTCTCGCATTATCTCATAATAATTTGGCATAGCCAGTATGGAGTCAACCTGATTGCTGTAGTGACTATAGCATTTGCTTATTGTGGTTCCTATTTGAAGAATAAGTAAATCATCATTTTTTTTCTGTGATAATGTATCTTTTGTATATAAAAACCTGTATTGACACTTTATGTGAGCGTTGTCCAGTCTTTTTTGACTATATAAATCATGAAAACCAAACCATACTATCACTATGAATAAGTAATATTTCATATTTTGAAAAAGTTTAATAAAAGAGGATGCATCATTTCGACACATCCCCTCAAACTATTTTAACGACAATGCTTGTTATAGCCATGACGAGCCCCTTCCATTGCACCTTCACTTAAATCGTTGCTCATTACAATATTAATCAAAGTTTGGCAATACTCTTCTTTTGAAACTCCACCTTTGATTTCATTCATTTCTTGTAAATTCAATACTTCTAACATAGTTGTATAATTTAAATCCATCTGCATAAAGAAGATAGAAAGTTAACAATAAGTTTTTTTTGTTTAGTTTCATATAGCTCGACAGCTACATCTCCTTACTCATATTATTGTATTTTCAGAAGACTTCCGATAACTACAGAATCTAAACCCGTTAGAAATTAGAGCTACCGTGTTTTAGTCTTTTTGCGTTGCCTTTTCTTATTCAATTTAATGATACATCGTGTTGATTGGTCTCATCGGAAAAATCGCTCTCCTGGCAAGGGAGGGCTTTTTATCTGGAATTCAAACCATACGTATGGTCTGCAAAAAAATACAAACGATTTTAGATACTACTTAAAAACATCAATCACAATCACCTAAAAATCAGACAAATAAAATCGACATAAATCATATTTTCAGATGTAAGCACGTTCTTTCGTAGCCTCTAGCCAAGCTTCTGAAAGTTCCGAACCAAGAGAAGCTACACCCAACATTAAAAAATCGCAAAATATCCATACATAAAACCTCCTGTTAAATCTTTAAATTCTATTTTATAATCTCCATGAACAGAATCAACAAGGGATATAGATGAAAAAGACTGTTGCCAGCATGAATAAACTCATCATATATCACACCGAATTTGGTTATTATCTGTATAGAAACATCGCTAGAAAGTGATGTGAGCTCAATATTAAGTAAGTTGTTTTCAGAAATAGATGCAATGATCGGCATTACTGGAAGTGACCTATTCGTTGTATTCTCAAAACTTCTTTTCAATTCTACATTAATACAGTTATCTGGTGAACAAACTGACACTGTAGCAAAATCAACCATACTATATAACGCAAAGATGCGCAAAGGTATCAATAACAAAATGGTTAATACAAAAATAAAGTGTTTCATAATGCATGTCCTTTTAAAGTTTGGTTAAACAAAGATAGCGTCTTTAAAGCAATAAAATCAAAAAAGAAGCTGGACAAATAACAAAAACATAAATAACTGGCAATCTAACTATTAGCAAAAAAAGCCTATAAAAAAGGTGGACAAATGAGACTATAAAGCGAGCTAAAACTAAAGATTAAGAATCAGTTTATCAAAAGGTGTTGAGCTATCAAAACCAATTTTAGCCCTTAATCGCTGTTTCCTCTTGACAAGCGCATCCATGGTAACACCCAAAAACAATGTTTGATTGGATTGCTTAACCCCTATAAGAACCAGATAACAAAGACATAATTCAATATCAGAAAAGGCTTCCTTCGCCGGAAGCCTCTTTCGCAAAGAGCCACCTTGTATTAAATCAATAAGGTCAAAGAAAGAGCACCAATCCTCTGATGTTAACTGGTCGCACGCACTGTAATTAGGCTCGGTTAATACCAAAATAAGGATATGCAAAGCACTGTGGTAATTTAAATTTTTATCCGGATCGGAAATCTTGAGAAGAGATAGCGCATGCTTCATTTGCTTGTTAGCATGGAAAAGATTCCGATTATTGTTAATATATATTTCAGTTTGAGATTGAAGTTGCTCTATTTGAATCTTTAACTCACAAACTCGCTTCTCTTCTTTCTGCAATTCAATAGAGCTACCATCGACCGACTGCTGCAACGCACTTATTTTCTGCAAAGCAACCTTACGCGCATCAAGCAATTGCTTTATTTGATACTCATTTTCATTCACTTGTCGCGCAAAAGTTCTCTCTTTATTACCTCTTATACGCTTCTCCCGACGATAGAGGCAATACACAAAGACGAATAGACCGATGAGTATCAAAATCGCACTAAGACTCAGTACTGTAGTATAAAGTTTCGCATTATACAACAGTAGGTTTTCCTTCAACAAGCGTTCATTTTTGTATTTTTCTTCGATTTCCTTCATTTCAGAAGATAATCGGATGTTAGTCAAGGAGTCTGACACTATTTCATATTGACGGCTATAAGGCAAATTGAAGTCACGAACTTCTAAATCCCGCAGCTTTTTATAAGCTGCCAACCGTGTATAAGGCTGGAAACTTTTAGTTGCTTTCAGTAAATAGAACTCAGCCTGCTGATATGAATTATTACTAAGATAATAGCTGCCTAAATTAAAGTAAATCGGATACTTATCACTTACGGAAGATAATGATTGAAGTAACACCTTCTCTACATTATCTGATTTTCCCATGCGCCAGAGAGCACCTGTCCACTCAGCATTGATACCCGAATACTTCTTATGGTCATTCAATTGAAGTGCTACATCAATAGCATCCTGATAATAAAAGGACGCACTATCTAAAGATCCTTTTAAAAGATAGCATCTACCCACATCACGTAGTGCATAAGGTAGCATAGAAGAATCGCCTAATAACCTGAACAAAGATAAAGACTCCCTGTTCAGTCGCAGTGCATCTTGATACAAATCTTGATACAGATACAATCGAGCCAACTGCGCACGTGACAATGCTCGGTATTTATAATCTTCGGTGGCATCAAGCACCTTTTTTGCTCTTTGAAAACAGCGCTGGGCTTCGACCACCTTTTTCGCCTCACTATAGAAACGCCCCCAATAGAAAAAGGCTTTACCCTTATTCAAAGACTCAGCCTGCCGCTCGTAATAACTTACTGACACCTTTATCAATGAGTCGGTTGTTATAGGCAGATTTTTCTTATCCATAGCCTGAGTCAGCAACAAGCAATAATCTGCTTGCTGTCGACTAGAAAGCACTTTAGGATCGTAAATCTTCTTGAGAAGCAATAACGCACTATCCGGATAGGTTTCTATACAAGATGCTGCTTGAGACAACCAAAAGCGATCTCCTTTGTTGTTTTGACAACCGGCCATCACAATCAACAACAGCCATAAAATAATGTACTTTAGTCTTTTCATATTTCACTTAGATTAAGCTTACCCAGAAAATGTCGTGTGTCATTGGTCTATCCCATACAATTAAGTATAAATAACAAGCACTTTATCCAAATAAAGTTGCCATTCACCTGTCTGTTGCAATATTACAAAAAGATCGGGAATATATCTTGTTGACAATGGCTTTTTTTCTATTCGTTCCAGTAAACCATCCTCGCAAACATCAATACTGCTTTTTAAATTTCACTTCATTTTCAAAGACAGTCCACTCATCTAAGAACCTTATCATTAAAAGATTACAAATAGTTAAATGATATAATTTATAACAGACTCACCTTAAAGAGCACTTATTTGGCTTCAACAACATCCCCATGTTTCATCCAACAACATCCGCATGTTATATACAACAACATCCCCATGTTGTACAAGCAAAAGATATATGTTCATGCCACAAGCATACACCCATCATGCACTCCAAGACAAGAATAACCGCAAGTGTACCTAATGCAGAAGCCCGAACACTCATTACTGAATGTTCGGGCTTCTTGTATTTACAGTATGTAAAAAAGCAATTACTTATACTCCTGCCAGCTCTTGATTTGGATATCCTCCTGCTTCAACTCGCAGAATGCTTCGATGAAGGCACTTGCCAGACGAGCATTGGTAATCAATGGAATATTATGATCGATGGCTCCGCGACGAATCTTGTAGCCATTCGTCAGTTCACGTTTCGAGTGATTCTTCGGAATATTCACGATCAGGTCGAATTTATGATCGGCAATCATCTGCATCACGTTGTCTTCCGAACCGGGCTTCTCATCGGGCCAGTACACCGGATGTGCAGTTACCCCATGTGCGTTAAGGAAAGCAGCGGTTCCGGCAGTGGCATGAATCTTATATCCCTTGGCAAACAACATGCGGCTGGCTTCGAGCAGATCGACTTTCGACTTCATTGCGCCCGAAGAGAACATCACACCTTTCTCGGGAATCTTGAAGCCGGTAGCAATCATTGCATTGAGCAGTGCTTCGGAGAAGTCGTCGCCAATACAACCTACCTCGCCGGTAGAAGACATATCGACACCTAGTACAGGGTCGGCTTTGTGCAAGCGTGAGAAAGAGAATTGCGAAGCTTTTACGCCGATCCAGTCAATATCAAATGCTGACTTATCGGGGCGGGTATACGGTGCATCGAGCATGATGCGAGTAGCTGTTTCGATGAAGTTGCGCTTCAGTACCTTCGATACGAATGGGAAGCTACGCGATGCGCGCAAGTTACACTCAATGACCTTTACTTCGTTGTTACGCGCCAGGAACTGAATGTTGAACGGACCCGAGATGTTTAATTCTTTGGCAATCTCGCGACTGATTCTCTTGATGCGACGAGCCGTAGCAAAATAGATTTTCTGCGCGGGGAACACCAACGTAGCATCGCCCGAGTGTACGCCGGCAAACTCTACGTGTTCGGAAATAGCGTATTCGATCACCTCGCCGTTTTGAGCCACTGCATCGAACTCGATCTCTTTGGTGTTTTCGAGGAACTGAGAAACCACTACAGGGAATTCTTTAGATACCTCGGCAGCCATACGCAAGAAGTTTTCCAGCTCCTCGTCGTCGTAGCAAACATTCATGGCAGCACCCGAAAGCACGTACGACGGACGAACCAAGACGGGATAGCCTACTTTCTCGACAAAACCTTTCACCTCGTCTAAGCTGGTAAGTTCCATCCAAGCGGGTTGGTCGATGCCCAACTGATCGAGCATAGCCGAGAACTTATTGCGATTCTCTGCACGGTCGATAGAGAGTGGAGAGGTTCCCAATACAGGCACCGACTGGCGATACAGCTTCATGGCCATGTTGTTGGGGATTTGTCCGCCTACGGATACGATCACACCACGGGGTTGTTCGAGGTCGATCACATCGAGCACACGCTCGAACGATAGTTCGTCGAAGTAAAGGCGGTCGCACATATCATAATCGGTCGATACCGTTTCGGGATTGTAGTTGATCATGATCGATTTGTATCCCAGCTTACGAGCCGTTTGCACAGCGTTGACCGAACACCAGTCGAATTCTACCGACGAACCGATGCGGTAAGCACCCGATCCGAGTACAACGACCGATTTTTCGTTCTTGTAGTAGTTTACATCGTAACCCTCGGTAGCATAGGTCATGTAGAGGTAGTTAGTCAGTTCGGGATGTTCGGAAGCGATGGTGTTGATGCGTTTCACTGCGGGCAGGATGTTCAACTCTTTGCGACGGGCACGTACCATCAGGTTTTCTTTCTCCATATTACCTTCGGGGTTAAGTACGAAGCGGGCAATCTGGAAGTCGGAGAAACCAAGTATTTTGGCTTCGCGCAATACATCGGCAGGAATCTCCTCTACCTTGTTGTATTGCGAGAGCTTATTTTTATAATCGACAATGTTCTGCAATTTGCCTAAGAACCAAGGATCGATCTTAGTTAGCTGATGAATGCGGTCGATGCTGTATCCCGCCTCCATGGCTGAAGCAATGGCAAACACACGCAGGTCGGTAGGACAAGAGAGTTCCTTGTCGAGATCGTCGAATACAAGATCGTCATTGCCCACGAAACCGTGCATGCCTTGGCCAATCATACGCAATCCTTTCTGAATAATCTCTTCGAAGGAGCGACCGATAGACATGATTTCGCCTACCGACTTCATGCTCGAACCAATCTCGCGCGATACACCGGCAAACTTAGTCAAATCCCAACGGGGAATCTTACAGATATAGTAATCGAGTTGTGGAGCGGCATAAGCGGAGTTGGTAGTACCCATCTCGCCAATCTGATCGAGGGTATAGCCCAAAGCCACCTTGGCAGCTACGAACGCCAACGGATAGCCGGTTGCTTTGGATGCCAAGGCAGACGAACGGCTCAGACGAGCATTGACCTCAATCACACGATAGTCATCGGTTTCGGAGTTGAACGCGTACTGAATGTTACATTCGCCCACAATGCCTAGGTGACGGATACATTTCGTAGACAATTCTTTCAACAGGGTCAACTCTACATCATCGAGCGAGCAGGTAGGAGCAACTACAATAGACTCTCCGGTGTGAATACCCAACGGATCGAAATTCTCCATGCTTGCCACCGTAAAACAGTGGTCGTTGGCATCGCGAATCACTTCGAATTCGATTTCTTTCCATCCCTTCAACGACTCTTCGACCAGGATCTGCTTTGAGAAAGCAAAAGAACTTTCGGCCAATGCCAGGAATTCTTCTTTGTTCTCGCAGATACCACTACCCAATCCGCCCAAGGCATAAGCCGAGCGAACCATAACCGGGAAGCCGATACGTTCGGCAGCAGCAATGGCATCGGCCATGGTCTCTACCGCTTGACTGACGGGAGTCTTCATGTCAATTTCATCAAGCTTCTTCACAAAAAGGTCGCGATCTTCGGTGTACATGATAGCCTCCACCGAGGTACCCAACACCTTCACACCATATTTATCAAGAATGCCTTGCATGTAGAGTTCCGTACCACAGTTCAACGCCGTTTGTCCACCAAAGGCCAACAAGATACCATCCGGACGTTCTTTCTTGATAATCTCCTCCACAAAATAGGTATTAACGGGAAGGAAATAAACCTTATCAGCAATTCCTTCGGAAGTCTGAATGGTTGCGATGTTCGGATTGACCAATACCGAACTGATACCTTCTTCTTTCAAGGCTTTCAGTGCCTGCGAACCAGAGTAGTCAAACTCTCCGGCTTGTCCTATCTTAAGTGCTCCTGAACCTAAGACAAGGACTTTTTTCATTTCCTTTTCCATTTCTTCTTTTATATATTATAATAAGTGGTTGTTTTCGTATACACACAAAAAAAATGCGTTACCCTTAAAAAGGACTAACGCATTACCAAAGAACAAAATATCGTTTTTGGGAAATAGGGGAAGAAGCCAGCAGATTCGGGATGAAAGACATCCGATTGAAGATAATACCGACTTCTGATTTCCTGTTGATTCATTGCTACTTTAAAATTTGTGCAAAGTAAAGACTTATTTTGAACATAGCAAAGATATTCGAATCATTTTGTGTAATTTTGCACGAAATTATTAACGAACAGAATTTTTATGGAAACAGTTGTTAGTGGAATTCGCCCGACAGGCAATTTGCATTTGGGCAATTATTTTGGAGCAGTGAAAAGTTTTCTGCAAATGCAGAACGAATATAATTGTTATTTCTTTATTGCCGACTGGCACTCTTTAACGACACGCCCCAAACCTGAAAACATAGTGAACAGTGCACGCACCATTCTGACCGAATACCTGGCTTGCGGAATAGACCCCGATAAAGCCACTATCTATATACAGAGCGATGTGAAAGAGGTGCTCGAACTGTACCTCTACTTGAATATGAATGCTTATCTGGGAGAGATGGAGCGTTGTACCACCTTCAAAGAGAAAGCACGCAAGCAACCCGATAATGTAAATGCAGGTTTGCTGACGTATCCGACACTGATGGCTGCCGACATTCTGATTCATAAAGCGGTCAAAGTACCGGTAGGCAAGGATCAGGAGCAGAATATGGAAATGGCTCGCAAGTTTGCCCGTCGCTTTAATACGGTATACGGGGTAGACTTCTTCCCGGAACCGGCCTCTTTCTCGCTGGCTGCCAAAGCAGTTAAAATACCCGGATTGGATGGATCGGGCAAGATGGGAAAATCTGAAGGAAACTGTATTTACCTGATGGATGATGCAGAAACCATTCGTAAGAAAGTGATGAAAGCAGTGACCGATGCAGGTCCTACCGCTCCTAATAGCGAGAAACCGGAGGTGATACAAAACCTCTTCACGTTTCTTGATATTGTATCGTCAAAAGAGACCTACGACTTCTTCAACGAAAAGTGGAACGATTGCTCTATCCGCTACGGAGACTTGAAGAAACAGTTAGCTGTAGATATTGCCGCCTTCAATGCTCCGATACGCGAGCGCATTGTTGAGTACTCGGCCAACACGGAATGGTTGGACAAGATTGCCCGCCAAGGTGCCGAGAAAGCACATGAGAGTGCAGCCAAAACGATCAAAGAAGTACGCGAAATCATCGGTTTCCGCACATACTAAAAGAGATTCGGAAATTTTAAAAAAGAGAGAGGGTTCACTTCGCAATGAAGTGAACCCTCTTTTTCTCAGATTATAGTGTCTACTTATCAGTTAGCAGATTCAACCAATACAACGCGGTTCAAGTAAACCGGTTTACCGAATTTATCTACACCACCACCTGCATCAACTTTCAAGCGGTTAGCAGCAATTCCGTATTTCTTAACCAATACATCAACAACAGCTTGTGCACGTTTCATACTCAACTCTTTGTTGAAAGCAGGAGTACCTGTTGCAGAGTCGGCATATCCGTATACTGTGTAAGTCATGTCGGGGAATTCGTTCATTCTATCGGCCAAGAACTTAATGTTCATCTCTTCGCGAGGAGAAAGTGCTGCCGAACCGATCGTAAAGAATACAGTACGAGGAGCAATATTGGCATCAACAGTTACATTCTCTTGTTCTACAACTGCAGTAGGCTTGTTTTGTGCATCGGCCAGTTGTTGTTGCAAGCTCAGGTTAGCAGCTGCCATCTGATTCATCATCTGACGCATATTGCTAAGTTCAAGCTCGGAGATAATTTGTGGTACAGGACGATTGAATCCACGAGCAGGGAAACGATAGGTCAAACCAAGTGTTGCACTGACAACTCCGTCGAAATCGTGCTTGCCAATAGGTTCGCCATCAAATTTGCTTTCGGTACCCATAGCGCTCAACTCTAGGTTAAGGTCAAGAGCACTCGACAAGCGGAAACGGTTAATCAAACCTACATTTACAGCAAATGCTTCACGCTCTGGAGAGGTGTAGTTATGAACAAAACCTGCACCCAAATAAGGAATGATTTCGTATACACGTTGTGAGTTGTATCCTCCAAATAAGGCATTGAGGTTAAACATTACATCACCGTGAAGATTCATGTAATCAAACTTCTGCTTGTAATAACCATCGCCAATAACACCACCTGTTACATAAGGAGCTGTTTTGTTATAGGTATAGCCTTTTGCTTGTAATCCGCTATACTGTAAACGTAAACCAAGACCCGGAGTAAACCATTTGCCAACGGCAACATTTAATGTGGGGCTAATACGATCTGTAAACTTACCAGCATGATCTTCGTGACCGAACAAAACAGAAGCACCACCACCAAGAGAAATAAACCAATTATCCCAGAATGGATTGGTTATCACTTGATATTTATCCTTCACTTGGATAACTTCAACTTCGGTAACAGTAGCCTGCTGCGCAGCTGCAGCAGAAGCAACGCCGGCAAACGCCAGCAGCATTAAAATTTTTTTCATATACCTAAAATAGTTAAGTTGTTATTATGTCTTTTACTATTGTAACTGTTTAAATAACACGAGCTACACTAAAAGGTTCTGAAAATATTAAAAAAAATGGTTTCGTCTATTTCCTTTTTAGTACAAATACCGGTAGGAAGATAAACACAGCAACGATAGACATCAATAGCCCACCAATAGTACCTGCCGCCAATGGAAACCAGAAAGCCTCTTTGTCTGTTCCCACCATAAAAGGGATAAAACCTAGAATAGTGGAAACGACCGTTAGGAAAATTGGGATCACCTTTGCATTCCAAGCCTTGGTATATGCGCGTCTTGAGCTCATTCGGGGCAAACGTCTGCGAATGGAATTGTACTCATTCAGTATATAAATACTGGCATTCACCGTGATACCGCAAAGCAACACAAACGCGGCAAAACCTCCTTGGTCAAAATTAAGTTTGAACCAATAAAAGGTAAGAAACACTCCGATATACGACACCGGAATAACTCCGATAATAGCCAATGGTTGCTTCAATGAGTTAAATAAAATACTGGTTGTAAAGAATATGATGGCGATAACAACCAGCAATAGCAAGTATTGTTTATTATCCTTTTGCCCCCACGACCAATTCTGGCTATCCGACTCGGCACTATACCCCATAGGCAGAAGGGTGTTAAACTCTTCTAAATCACGTTTCAGTATTTTATTACCTTGCTCGGAAGATCCGATATACTCGTATTGCAAACACAACCGGTATTGCTGATTTTCTTTGGCTACCTGCTGGGGCATCTGCCCTTTCTCGACAGTTGCCAAACCCGATAATTTATGTTGCTTATCCGTTGTGCCATAAGGAAAATACTGCATGGCCCATATATCATACTCGTGAGACTGTTTCGAAGAGAGCTTGATCTTCTCTACTCCATTCTCGGCCACGACCGCACCAATCTCCATATTCTTACCATAGATCGGTCGCATCAGGCTAAATAACGTATTGGCTTCAATATCTTCCTGTGCCATTCGTTCTTTGTTCAGCTGAAAGTAAAACTCTTGATAATCATCCTTCCACCAAGAGAATTCGGAGTTGATGGCTACCTCTTTGATTCGTCTGTGCGTCAACAGTTTCTCTTTCAACCGCTCGGCCCATTGATACAGTTCGTCGTAGTTATAACCATACATCTTCACCCGAAATGAACCGGCCCCTTCGCGCACATCATTACTGAACCCTTGGTCTTGCAAGCCATAAACGCCCCAACTACCACCTCCCAATTGAAGTGCTTTGCTGATAATGTTCGCTTTCAGGGTATAAGGGAAGCCGCTGTTTTGATGTTCTTTCTTAAAGGTAATACTGATATTGCCACGGCGTGCACTGTAAACCGATGTTTGAAACTGCTTTATTTCACTAAACTCACTCAGATACGTTTCCATCTTTTTCACCAGTGTATTCATTTGCTCCAACGTGCTTCCATTGGGCAGATTGGCATTGGCATACAATACGACCTCTTCATTGCGCGTAAAGTAGCTTCCTTCATATACTTTCTGCACAAACAGCCTTAAACTGCCTCCCAAGGCTTTATCAACGATCGGTTTTACCTTTTCTTTATAAGTAGACGACCCGATTGTTTTATTGTAGAGTGCTACCATCTCTCCCTCACCTTCGAGCTTCTCGGGTAGTAGAAATACAGGCAAACCGAACAAAAGTAGTAGCAGTATGCACACGGCAAACCGCCACCGACAAAGAATACCGATCAACCAGCCATAGAACCGGGTAAAATAAACGGGAAACCGCCGTATAAATCGTCGCATAGCTGCTACCCACCGCTTGTGGCTAAACCGTCGTTTCCTTTTCCTCAGCCCCATCTTATCAATCATAGCCGGTACAAAGAACAGGGCTACAAATAAGGAGACAATCAAATTGATAATCACTACGGCAGCAAAATCCTGTAAGTTCAGGCGTATCTTCTCATCCAGGAAAAAGATAATTACTAATGCGCCTACCGTGGTTAGTGTGGCTGCCAGTATAGAGAGAAAGGCCTTTCGGTTCTTTCGATGCAACAAATGATCGGCCATCATAATCGTATTGTCGAGTATCAAATTGAGTGATACGGTAATACCTGCCAACGAATAAAGCTGCATCTCCAAACCAAACAGATAGTAAAAGATCACGGCAATGGCCAGATTGATGCTCAGACTCACTACGATAAGGAAAAGATAGCGTGCGTTGAGCGTAATAATCAGTACAAATAAAAGTAGAATGAGTACGGTAAGCCCCGTACGCAAGTAAATTTTATCGAGTTCTTCATGAATAAATTCGGTTGCGTCATAATTGGCATGTATCTCATATCCGGCCGGAAGCACTCGTTGCAATTGGTCTATCTCCTGTTTGACTTGCTTACTTAACTGAAGTTGATTGGCTGTTTCCTCGGCAGTCAGCGACAGATAGATGGAATTGAGACCATTGATACGGTAATAGCTTTGTGGCTCTTCCTCAACACGTGTTACCTGTACCAGCTCGTTCAGTCGAATGACTCGCCCATCCGTTACTTTAACGGCTATGTCCGCTGCATCGAACTCATTGGTTTGACTGGTCGGTACCAAAGCCAAGCGTATCCACTGCTTCGTACCTGCCCCCGACTCTGTATCATAAGTACCCAGAAACTCCTTCTGGTAGTAGCGACTCACTGCCTGTTGAATCTCACTTATGCTGACACCTAAGTGGCGCAACTGCTCACTATCATACTCTAGCCTCCACTCCATCGGAGTGGCACCGTTCAGCTCAATCTTATAAATACCCGGTATCTGTGCCAATCGGGTTTTGATATGTTCTTCGGCATACTGCTGAATCAGGATCGGTGTAGAAGGTGCATTCAAAGTAAACGACATGAAAGGACGCGAAGCATTTTCATCGGGACGTTTCATTTGAATATAAGGATAGGTCACCCCATCGGGTAGCAACGGCCAAGTCTGCCGGATGATTGTAGATGCCTCGAAACGCACTACATCCGGACGGGCATGCTTATCGAGTTCAATCGTTATGTTTCCCCACCCATTGCCCGAGGTAGAATATATATTTCGGATACCTTTGATACGAGCCAACATAGCCTCTAGTTTGCTGGTAGCTTCCATCTCTACTACACGTGCCGAATTGCCCGGCATACCGAAGCGGACCGTAAAGCCGGGTAACGTACGAGAAGGGTTCAGCTTAACAGGAAGCAGGGGTATCAATGCCAACCCTACCAAGGCTACGCAGATAAAGGCTACAATCAATGTAAAGGACGAAGCTTTCATCTCACCAACCTTCCTCCGTTAAAATCAAACTTATCGACCAACGAAACGCCCGTTGCAAAATCGTGCAAGGTTAGTTTTCGTATCTTATAATAATTCAGCCAATAGTTTTGCAACGACAAGATGTAGTTGCGCTGCGCCTCTTGCTGCCTGTTGAGCGAAAGGGTGAGGCTGTTGATATCGGCCTTACCGATGATAAATCGTTGCCGGGTTTCATTATAAGCCAATATCGAGAGGTCGAGTGCCTCTTCCGCACTCGAAATTAAACTCTGCTGAATATTAAAATCGTTCACCGTCATAATGACCTCTTCTTCCATGCTTACTTCATCTTGCCGCGAAGAGATCTTAACGATGTTGAGATTGTTGCGGGCCATGTTGTATTTCCCTTTACGCACGCCCCAATCAATCAATGGAATGGCAAGGCTGATCGATACCAAGTCTTGTTGCATGGGTTTATGATAGACATCTCCAAAGCTATTGGCCACTTGATTGAATCCGATACTGGCATTCACACTGGCATTGAAGCGCGACTCCTTCTTCGTTTTATCTACCGTTTGTTCGGCTTCCAACACTTGTTGCTTCAATCCGAGTAATTTAGGGTTGTTATCACGCCCCCATGCTACAGCCTCATCGACAGGTATCATTATCTCTCCCGGGCGGGATGGCAATTCCAGCTCAATGATCGTATTTTTATCCAAGTTCAAGAAAGAAGCCAAAGAGAACATAGCGCGCTTCAAGGCACTCGCTTTATGTTGCAGGGTGTTGCGTGCATTGACCACATCCAACTTCAGTGTCAACAAGTCGGCTTGCGAAATGGCAGCAATCTTATGTCGTTGTACTCCAATCCGATAAAGCCTATCGCTCGAAACACTGTTTTCTTTCGCCAAATTATACTCTGCCTGTGCCATAGCCAATCCAAAGAAATAAGTAGTAGCCTGCTCCGATACCTGTTCTGCGTTGTAGATAAACTCCTTCTTCACCTTTTCGTATTTCAACGGTTCGATGCGCCGCTCCCACTTAAAGGCATTATAGCCTACCAAACTTTGCGCATAACCCAGTCGCACCGGCACACTGGTAAATTGAGTAGTAGCCCGCTCTCCGAAGCTACGCATATAGCCCAGTTCGGAATCTACAAAGAACGTACCTCCAGTGAGGTCGAAGTTCTGCCGTATGGCCAGATTGCCGCGAGCATAAAATGACTGTTGGCTCCGGTAGATATCGAGATTCTGTTCCGAATCATAACGTTTGGTAATATCGCGGTTATACTGAGCAGGCGTCATGTTCAACGTCAAACTCGGTAACCGATTTGCCTTATACGTGCGATACTGCCAGTAACCGGACAGATACATATTTTGTTTTCTGAACGATTCCAACGAACTATCATTTGCCAGCACAATGGTTTCCTGCAAATCAAGTTTTATCCGTTGTTGTGCCTGCATCATCAGGCAGCAGCACAAGGCTGCCCCTATTATTCCGTATCTTTTCTTCATAACATCTCTTTTTTTCTATAAATAAACCAATACAATAGCGGGATGATAAACAGACTCACCGCAGTTCCGACGACCATCGTACCAATCATCGCTATGGAGAGGGGCTTTTGCAGTTCCGAACCCATATCGAACGAGAACAACAGTGGCACCATAGCAAAAATGGTGGTCAACGAGGTCATTATAATAGGTCTCAACCGCCTTTTACCAGCTTCATGAATGGCTTCGAGTAGTGGTACTCCCTGTTTGCGGAGTTCGTTGATGGCATCCAGTTTCAAGATGGAGTCGTTGATTACGATACCACACGTCACAATCAAGCCAATGGCCGACATCAAGTTCAATGTATGCCCGCATAGCCACAAGAGCAGTAATGCAAAGGCTACATCGATGGGAATCTCGACCAACACCAACAGCGGTTGCAGAAAGCTCTCGAACTGTGCTGCCAGAATGAAGTACATGAGCAGAAGCGATACGAACAGAATCACCACCAGCTCATCCATCATCTTCCGATTCGAAAAGAAGCTGCCCGAAAAGCCCGTATCCCACTTGCCTGTAGCATTGATCTCTGTTTTCACTTGGTTCATCAATGCCTCGGGCGCCGTTACATCATAGAATTTAAACGGTATATACTCTCCGTTTCGTCCGGCGGTGATACTCTTCAAGTCTTCGGCAGGTCTTACCTGTAGTAGTTCGCTAAGCGGTATGTGGTTCACCTGTCCGCCAGCACCGGGTTGCGTCTGTATCAAGGTTTCCTGCAACACCCGGTTGACGGTTTTCTCATCACCGGCAATATTGATAGGCAAGTACTGCTGATAGGAATGTAGCATGGCCACACTGTTCTCCTTAAAAGCTGTTTTCAGTATGCGATACAGTTCATCGTACGATACTCCGTACAGTAGCAGTTTCTCCTTATTGATGCTCATGTCCAATTGGTTCTCGAAAGCAATACCGGTAGGAGAAATACCTGCCTGTCGGGCAAGCATTTGCTCCAATATACGTAAAGAATCGGCTTGAGGAGCATGGTTCTTATCACGGGCATAAAGTTCGGCGACTATATCGGGTTCTCCCGTTACAAAGAGTTTTTCAAATACCGTTTCGGGAGGTGAGAATGAAACTACAGCGGTAGGATAGTTCTGTTTCAACCATTGAAAAACCTCCTTTTGCAAAGGAGTCACCTCGTTGGCTGTCTCCGTCTTAAAATACAACTCGGCCTCGGATGATGATAATTCCTGTTCTCTGTTGAGAATAAAATCCTGTTGTCCCACCGAAGCAGTTTGCTCAACGGTACTCCCCTTCAGCTCCCTGAACAAGTTATCTACCCGTCGTTGATTCTCTGCCACATGAATATTCTCGTTCCACTCAATACGACTAATCAACTCGTTCTCATCAATCTCCGGCATTCGTTCCTTATCAATGAAGAAAAAGAAGAAAACACAAAGCGGCAATGATATCAAGCAAAAGGCAACACTCAGCACTTTGTGTCTGAACACCCAATTGACTCCACTGTCATAAAAGCGGTCGAGTGTATGCTCTTTAATCGGATTATAGTTTTTCACAGAGAAAATCTTCCACCTCCTCGTTCGTATGCCTGTGCGGTATACCAGCATATAAAGCACGGGCAGCAGCATGATCCCCGTAAAATAAGAGACCAGCAAGCCCACCGTTACCGCAAAAGCCTGATCAAAAAAGATGGCTCCCGCAATACCGCTCATAAACACCAGAGGAATGAATACGGAGATCGTTGTTAACGAAGAACTCAACATGGGGGTTATTACTTCGCTTGTACCCGCCACACAGGCTCTTCGCAGCGAATACCCTTTCTCCCTGTATTGCGAAATATTTTCGGTCACGATAATCGAACTATCGATCATCATTCCCAATGCTAGAATGAGCCCCGATAACGAGATGATATTGAGCGACATCTTAAAGAAGTAGAAGAAGAGAAAGCTAATTACAATGGATACCACCATGCTCAGTCCGATGATAAGCGGCGATTTTATATCGCCTAGAAAGAGCACAGCTACGATACAGATAAAGAGAAATCCTAACGATAGGTTTTGTTTTAGGTTCGAGATGGTAAAATCTAACAATTCCGTCTGGTTGCGACTCACACTGAATTCAATATTGGGATATATCCGCTTGAAGTAATCCATTGTTTGTGTGAGGGCCTCCTTCATATTGTCCATATTCTCATCGGCCTGCTTTATGATAGCCAGCGTTACCGCCCGCTTACCGTTAGAGACCGATACTCCTTTCTCCTTTGCAGGTACAATGGCCACTTTGCAAAACTCTTTCAGTTGAATGATGCGCCCTTCTTTGCGAATATAGATATTCTCCACATCCTCTGCCGTACGCAATAAGGTAGAGAACTTGATGTTATATTCGTAATACCCATCGCGCACGGTCATGCTGCCGGGCTCTACATTATTCTGCGCCAATGCTGTTTCAATATCTTTAATCGACAATCCCAACATGGATAATCGATCGGCATCGGGTACTATTTGCAGTTGACGTTCAATCATTCCCGTGACATCTACCATAGCTACCTCGGGAAGTTGTTCGATGCGTCGCTTAATCACCGACTCCGAGAACTCACAGAGATTCAAAAAAGCCTGTTGGTCGGTTGTACCATACGCACTGTCACTCTTCAGTGTCAGGTTCAGGTAAAAGACCGGTATATCCGTGGCACTCGCCTTGATTACCTTCGGCCTGTCTGCGCCTTTGGGCAAATAATTCATAGCCGCATCGATCTTCTCATTGACTTCGATAAACGCCAGATCGGTATTCGTTCCATAGTCAAACTTCAACCGGATGATACCCGTTCCGTCACGCGTTTCGCTTGTCATGTCTTTGAGACTTGCCACTTGAATGAGTTGTTGCCGAATGGGTTTTACGATTGTGTTTTCGAGTTCGCGTGCCGATGTATGAGTAGCAGATACCTGAACCGTTATTTCCGGAATAGCGATATCGGGTAGCAGTGATATCGGCAAGGTAAAATAAGTCAGCAGCCCCACAATAAAGCAAGCTGTGAATGCCATCAGTACCGCGATGGGCCGTTGTATTAGAAATTTAATCATAGGTGTGTTACAGGTTAGTGGGTTGTACCTTTGCTTCGTGTGCCAGGTTGAGGTTTCCTGTTACAATCACCGTATCTCCCTCCAATAGTCCGTCGGTTACTCCGGTATCGGCTTTATTCGAGACTACATATTGTGTTGCATTTTCCAACCCCGTATGTACATAGTTCCACATCGATTTTCCATTTTTGAGTGTAAACACCACTTGTTTGCCCGAACGTAGCACCACCGCACTTTTAGGTATTACCAACTGACTGCCCAACGATCTGCGCACACTCACCCTCACATTCATTCCGCTAAACAGCTTTCCTTTTCCATTCACTCGTGCACGTACCTTTACCATGCCTTTATCATCGACCAGCGGATTTATTTCCGATACACTGCCTTCATACATCTCTTGTGCATTCGCATAAGGCGTAATCACTACTTTATCTCCTTTTTGGATGAGTGCCAATTCATTCTCGAGCACTGTAAAGTCGGCTTCCATTCCCTGTGTATCTACAATGGTACAGAACACATCGGCAGTCGAAGCTATATTGTGCGGTTTGGCAAACAAGTTGGCTACCGTACCATCAAACGGCGCCACGAGCGTAGCATGTTCTTCTTCGTATTTTGCCAGTTCATATTGTATCTTACTTTGGTCGTATCCGCTCTTCACTTTGGCCAGTTGCATGGTTTCAGCAGGGACTTTGGTTGCCTCATCCATCGAGTAGCCTTGTCCAATCAACACGTCCTGCAACTCCAATCGTGCTTTTTCGAGCCCGTCTTTTGCTTGCGCCAATTTATTGCTCAGCCTAAATTTGTCTAACTCCGCCAGCTTTTGTCCACGCTGTACCCGATCACCATTCTTCACATAGATATGAGCTACCACTTCGCTACTGGCAAAGCGCAGATCGGCCAGCCCCCGTGCTGTTACCTTGCCGTTGCTCACCAGTTCGTGATGAAAAGGTTGCTTTTTTAGGGTTACAACTGCAACCTCATTCTTTGCGTCAGGCAGTACTGTAGATACTCCGGCTTCTGTTGTCTCTCCTTTTTTATTCTCTGAACAGGATGTCAGCATAGCCAATGATAGGCATAGCAGATAGATTTTGGTATGTGTCTTCATTCTATTTTATATTTACTATTTTAATTTTTCTTTTATCAATTCAAGATACAAATCGGTAAACAATTCTCCATTCTTAATTGGAAAGAATACAGATGTCATATTTCCAGTTGAGTTTACAAAAGCAAAATAACGTTGCTCAAGTCCTGTCTCCCGATGAATAGGAAACCGCCATTTATAGAACAAAATATTCTCATGACTAAAATGAGCCAATTTATTATTTAATAAAATGGCGTTACTTCGACTCAAATGATAAGTCGGAAGCATAAAAACATTATCCTTCCCTATATTTGATCTCATTAATGCCTTTATATCTTCATTTATACATTCATCACACATATCCTCAGAAAACCGATAAATTAGTTTATTTTTATAAGGATGAAGGCCTCCTTCTAAGGAATCAATAGATACGCCAACATTCACACTCATGTGGTTTATTAATCTTTTCAAATTTTCTCTTGACTGTTCTTGGAGTAAAGATAACCGTAGAGTACACTCTTTTATTTGGGCTTGTTTATAAGCGCCAAACAGTATTAGAGCAATAATACATATATTTAGCCCCAATATCCAATGGTTATTCTTTATATTCATAATATAGAATTAGAGGATTCGAGTCTTCATTAAGTGTAACCAATTGCTCTTGATTAACCAAACGTTCTGACAAAGTATTTCCCATTAAAGCAAAATGTTTCATTTCCTGCAAATTGTCTGGGTTGACACAATAATAAACACCTTGTTCATCAGCTCCCAAGAAAACAGGACTTTGGTAATTCATAGGTATTTTTTTAAATAATAGGTCATCTTTAGTCCTATCAAAAACAGAAACAGTATTCGATATTTTATTATATTGTATGCTATATCTTATCTGTTTACTATAACTTAAATGCAACGTATTTCTATACTCGAAGATTTCGTCTATCTTATAAATCTTATTCTCCTTTTTGAACCGTCGTATCAAGCGCATATAATCATTGCCTCTAGCAATAGGGTCAATAGAGAGATTGATATCTTGCTGCAAATCTTCTTTTTGGATAACATCTTTACTCTTTATAGTAAGATATGGTGCAATAATACCATCATTAATGCACATAATAGAATCCATAAATCCTAGTATAAATAAATCTGTGTGTTGATTTACATAATAAAATGCATTCACATGAAAGAATCCACCTTTCCAGCCTCTATTGTATTGGGCAACATCCATCCATTGATCAACTAAACCTCCGGTAGATGTATCTATTTGTTGTAACAAAAAGTATGAATCTTTACTTACTTTAGGGTCAAAGGAAACATTGGTAGCATACAAACGACCACTATTAAATAATATCCGATCAAAATATATATTTCTAGCTAGTTTAGTAGAAGTTAAATATAAACCTGATGCCAAATCATATTTGTGCAACTCTTTTTGATAAGAATCATAAATATAAATTTCATTATCAATGCAATTAACAGCAAAATCATCGCATGACATGTATTCAGACGGTGCAATGCCTATACTTCCTATTTTACGAATAAAATCTCCATTCTTATTAAAAACATATACTCCTTTAGCTATATTTTTATCCAAAATAAAGAGATTATCTCCATACGTCTGCATTTTATCTATATTCCCAAGTAGAGTCTTATCATTTTTCAGAATTACAGCCTTAACTGATTTAAAGACATCGGAAGTACGTAATTCTTTAACTGACAAAACAGTATCAAGATCTATTATAAACCCAGTTCCACTAGTTAATTTGCTCCTTCTCTCCGTAGCACAAGAGCATAGAAGGAGACATAATAGTAACAACAGTTTCCGAAAGAGTTTTTCATATCCCATAAGGCATCTATTTACAGGATTTTACTCCAACATTATCAGTTTTTCCTATTTCAACACCATTACAATCATAATAATAATGAACACTTCCACTATTGCAAATACCAGAGCCACTTCCTTCACAGCTGTAAGTCATTGTGATTCTAATAGTTTGTTCCCGTCTATCACATTTCTGAGTCATTTCACTATAGGAGACACTAGTTCTACAGTTTTCATCTCCACCAGCTTCTCCCCCACCTTCTCCAAAAGCCTGAGCTTCTATATTGGCTAAGGTCAAAGTGCTATTCACTTGAAGCATAGTACCTTTCAAAGCAGCAAAGCCAATCAGAATAAATAATAAAATTACAAATAAAACTCTTTTCATAATACTCTACATTTAATGTGTCTTTAATCAATATAGCCCTTATCTCAAATACCCACATCTTTAAGCAATTTCTTCATTTCTTCTCTCATCTCCTTTACTGCAGTGGATTGTACTTTCGGTTCTTTCGTCAGCACCACAGTTGCCATCTGTTTTATTTTCTCCGGTTGGTAGAATGTAGGCTCAGCATAGAGTTTTGCCAACAAATAGTATGGATAAATCCGCCCCGGTAGCAGATTGACAGATCGCTTTAACCACCCCTCGGCACTTGCATACCGTCCTTGCAGTTGCTCGTTTTTGGCTATGATATTAAATATCATCGGATCACAACTTCGGGTAGCCGCTTCTTTCAATATTTTATTCGAGGCCTCGTACTCGTTGAGTTTATGCAGGCAATGCCCATATTCAAACAAAAATGTGGGTCTTGTTTTGAGTTCGGGATATAGCTTGGTGTATTGTGCCTTTGCTCCGTCATAGGCTCCGGAGTGGTAAAGTATCCGGCTACGTGCCCACTCGTTGGAAGCCTCGTACCCATTCTGTCTATAATATACGGTGGCAGCAAGCCCAATCACTAATGCAAATACCCCCAATGCGATCCGCGAACGTCCTACTACACAAGCTGCTAGTAGAAAAGCAAATGTAATGATAAAAATCGGCAATTGCATTGGATAGGAAGAAAAAGCAAACACCAGCAATGAAAAAACTGCACTACACGTACCGACTCTTCCTTGTGCAATACCTCGCCACAAACAAAATCCAATAAAAAGTAATACACACAACAACACCGGTATACCATGTTCCACCGCTAGTTGCAGGTATTCATTAAAGGCATATTCGGGACTACCTGCCACCAGCTCTTCCTGTTCCGAATAGCCTCCTTTGGCAAAGTAAGCCTCTTGTGCCGTACCGTAAGCTTCGGCAAAACGTCCTTGTCCATAACCCGTAATCGGTTGTTGTGCAATAGCCTTACAGCTTATCTTCCACATAAATAGCCGACCGTTTGCCGAGTCTTTTTTGAGGTAAAACGTACCTCCCATAGCCAACAGCACACAGAACAGAGCAAGCACACACAAACCGACCATCCGCTTGGGATGCTCTTTCCAGAGCCGTTTGCATTTGCTTAACCACCCGCAGTGCATCCCCCATACCCAAAGGCTCGAAAGAAAAGTAGCCAACCAAGCCGATCGACTCATTCCCGCAGGTAGCACACACAGAATCAACACCATCGTGCTACCGGCTATGTAGAGCTGCCCTGTTTCGAACCACATCCGTTTACTCTTCTCTTTCAGCCTCAGCCATTCGCTCAAACAAAGTGGAAACACCATGGCCAGATATCCAGAATAGGGTCCGGGGTTAAAGAAACTTCCGGTCATCTTATATAACGAATGATTGGAATAAGAAAATCCATATAACTGACGTATGCCCACAAATGCCTCCCAAGCTCCCAAAAGAATAAGCACCCAGACTACAGCTAGGTAAAAATCAACAGATAGGTTACGTTCTTTGGAATAGACAATGAACGCAAGATAGACAGATACGGTAAACAGTATCCCGGTTTTGGCAAACCAATCCCATTGCGCAGCCATCTCTCCGGCAGGCAACCCGGTATTCTCTACACAAACACCCCCAAGCACCAAAGCTATGGCTATAACCACTAAACTATATGCAAGATAGGTTCTAAGTTCTATTATTTTTTTCATTGGCTTTATTTAAAAGTTAGAATTATAGATTCAAAAATGATCTAATTTAATCTTTTCTATAATACAGTCTGTACTAAACGCATACAGAAAATTATCCGGAGATACACAGATAGAGCGATAGCACTTGTTTGGTAAAGTATATAATCCCACCATTTTCATAGAGGGCATAAGAGATATTTTCAATAATGTATTTGTTTTATAGCTATCTACAAAAGTAGAATATAACAAATAAAGATTCTCTCTTTCTATATATGCATCCTCAATGGATACATAATAAGAATTTTCAATAGAATGAGAATTTATAAAATTTATATTTCTTTTAATCAACTCAACTTCCGAAAAGTCATAACACTCAAACACTTTTTTATTATTCAAATCATATTTTTCCACTATAAACTTATTATCAGAAACAGCATATAGAAAATTTCCTTCTTGTAATAGCTCACGATTATTTCTTAAACGGGTTTGCTTTCCCGATTCAAAAGCCGTTAATTCCCCCCAATATTCAAAACTCGAGTTTGAGTTTTGAATACGAACCGATAATATTGAAGAAGAATCAGTAACACTAGGAATGTATAGTTCGTTCTGTTTCTTTGCAAACCGTTCGTCAAGTCCTGAAGGTAATTTGTATTGAGTAATATATTGATTGTTATTAAAGAGTTTAATACTTCCACTCCCCCCATCCAACAGATACAAGGTATCTTTATCCATATAAAACTTCAATGGCATTTGAAAATCCTCAGGTCCATCACCAATTCTACCTATCATTTCAATTGTTTGTAAAGTAGAGTCTAAGATAGCTATATCTCTCCGTTTTGAATCAAGCAAATAGACCTTTCCATTATAGAATTGCATACATTGAATTTGAGAAAAATAAGACGAATCTGGATACATATCAATAGCTTTAACCACCGTACAATCTAGCTTAGGAGTTGCTGATTCCAAGCAAGAGTTGAAAAATACGGCAAACAAACCGTATATCACAAAACAAAGAATATTTTTTTTCATTTTTATTAGTTAGAATTAGAGACATATTATTCTAATTGATTTGCTGGCTTTATTTTTTCTTCTTAAGTTTGGATTGGGTTTTCTTGCTTTCAACCCAGTTTATACTTATTTATCATTTAACACAAACACTTGTTCTCCGTCTTCTATATAAAAGACTTGCTCATCTCTTCCACGCGACAAGTTAGTAAGCCACAACAATGCATTGACAGGAACATTCTCATAAACCAACTGAGCCTCGACTGCCGTTTTTCGACCTAACGACACCCAACCATGCGCACCATTCTGATAATACAATTCATACTCATCGCCCTGATAGATAAAATTGCCATCGGTATGCGGTGTATAGACCATCTTCTTTATCGATTGAGGCCGACCTAAATCAAAAATCACATTCGCACCTTTCATAGCCGAGGTATAATAGGTTAAATGCTCCCCATCGATCATTTTAGCCACTTTAGCCCGGTCTTTATCCAAATGAATATCGCTTGCACTGTATACCTTCATCTCTATCTTTTCATCCGGTGCAGATGCAGTGTAAAACGAGAGTTCGGCCATGTCAATCGGCTCATCGGGTGCAGATGAATATCGGATATAGCGGTAAGGAGCAGCCGAACATAGCGATACCACGTTGTTATCCATATACGGATAAGGCACAGATGTAATGGTATGCAGCAGCTCCGCACGCTGAAAGGTCGGCGTAGAAGAACCTTCTATACAAGTTCCTTTTACCGACTTTAAAGAAGCCTCTATTTTTCGTCGAAGTGCATATTTACGTCGCAACGTTACTCGCTCTGTTTTTTGTTGATCGGGCCGGAAGGAGCGTACCCCCGAAGCAGTGAGTTGAAAGGGATACCCCACTGCCCTTACACGTCTATCTTTACTGCTCAAAGGTATAAAGGTTACGTCCGGTTCAATATTGCGTATCGTTGCCTTCCCGTTATGATGTTCGGCTACATCTACGGGGTACCACCCCTCTTTTCTGAATACAGCCGGATATACAAATTCGCCACATAACCGGCTATCAACTTCTATCTCCGATGTATTTTTACCAAAATACTCATGCGTCACATCCTTTACATATCCGTTTCGCAGAGACGCAGGAGTTTCTTCCGAAGCGAAAAGACCTTTGAGCTTTTCTTTTTGCAGTCCATAGCACAAACGATACACCTTCCCTTTCTTTCTTCCATCCGTTCCGCCTCGTTGTACTTTCGTATCCAGAAGCCAGAAAGGTATATTTATTCCGGTGGTATCCTGCAATACATTCCAATAATGGGCATACCGATTGACCGGAGAGTACAAATACGCATCAATAGCCACCGGAAATCCTAGAGCACGCATTACATAAACAGTGAAATCACTCACTTCCTTGCAACCTCCTATCGGGTTGTTCAGCAAAAAGGTAGCACCCAAAGCCGGTAAATTAAAGCTTAGATTGTATTTCCAAGTAATTTTCTTCAATGCCCCATACAATGAGTCGGTAGCCACTACCGGATCATTGCCTTGATACAAAGAGTCCAACAGAGCCGAGAAACGGTCATAATAAGTTCTTCGCCAGTTCTCCAATGGTTCGTCTGCCAGTCGATAAGGCAGAATAAATTCGCAAAAGTCATTAAAAGAGACCGACCGCCCCCATGGTTTACCTTTCCACACAGAAAATGCCAAATCAATATTATCGATCAGAAAGGCTGCTTTAATCACTTTTGCATCGTAAACCCGAATCAGTTCTTTGGGAGAGAATCCCTTCCATTTGTTTTTTTGCTCATCGGTCAAGAATCCCTTTTTAATGATTTCGGCTTTGACAGCCTTTACACTATCCAACCGTTCACCCTCATAACTAAAGTAACGAGGCATATTTTCGATCAAAAACCGGGCAGCATTATACTTCTCGCCACTGTCTTTGTAATGCTCCAATACCTGTTCGAGTTCCGATCGGTTATCACCGGCAAACTCCAACGCAGCATCAAGCCGCCTATTAGCAGAAGAGCAACAACCGGACAAAATCAAGGTTCCTAATAACAGTATATTAATCGTTTGCTTCATAACAAGTATCGATCCCCTATCTATTAAAATATCGTTTTTTTATTTCATCCAAATAAATATCGGTATAATTAGAAAAGCTCTTCTCTGGAATAAATAGATGTGACACCTTACCTTTAAATAGAATAAAATAGCACACATACAGAGAATTATCAATTTCTAATCCCAACTTTTCAGCACCAAGATTCATTATTTTTTTTTCATCAAAATGCTTCTTCGTATTAAATCCGGAAGCTAAAAAAAGTATCTGATTGTTTTTTTCAAAATCGGGAAAACTCTCCTTTATTTTATTAGTGGCAAAATCGACACAACCACCACAAGATTGTGAAGAGAAACTGCAAATCAATATGGGCACATCACTATTTACTGTTTGCAATTGCACAGACAAGTCATTATTCAATATAGATTCGCGTACATTATCTTCCATATACATTCTCTCCATCAGAAGATGAGATTCGTTCGACGTATCCTGCTCTGTTCTATTACTCAACAAAAAAAACAAGATTAGTACAACTACCATAAAAGTAAGCACCACAATTACAAACTCTCCGGTTTTCAATATTTTATTTTCCATCATTTAAAGGTATATTTTATTATAATTGGATTATCATCAGGTTGAACTGCATCATACCTCTGTTTATTCTCAATATTAAGTGTATTGGGATTAACCGCAATATCCAACTCTGACGGACTTGCATAAAAATAGACAGCAGTCTCGTCCATGGAAAGAGGAAAACAAACTCCTCCTTCTTTAAAGGTATTAAAAACAAAATGCCTCCCATTTGCCTTATCAATGATTAAGTGATGTATTTTCTTTCTTAATCTAAAACTGGTTATGTAGTATTTCGAGTTCTCTCCATACGATAAAAAAGAAGTGGCATAGTTTGCTCCAACTGTACTCTGATGCTTTACATAGAACTCAATAGGTTCTTCTTTAAGAGTAGAAATATCAAAATTATAATCCATAAAATCCCAGAAGTATCGAGGTGTCAACTCTCCGTCTTGACCCATCGAAAAAACATCTCCATTGTAACTTTGTACAAAACAAACCGTATCTGCATATACATAAAACGGACTGTATGAATGATGATAAGGTGTATTAAAAAATATAAATTCGGGGATACTATAGGTTTCGGAAACAATTTTGTCTTCTTTTCGATCATAAATCAGCAGCTTTTTCTCTTCTTTTTTCCGTGTACTAAAAAACAAATATCTATCAGGAGCCATATTGGCAAAGTAGCTTACAGCACGAATATAAGAGGGTACTTTTATGGTATGTTTATAAGTAACTCCCAAACTGTCATATACATTTATATAACCTGCAGCAGACATGAGTTCCAAATTACCATCAAAACGATTGAATCCGAAATCATATAAAAGGGTATATTCTTCGGGGCCATTACCATACTTATCTATTTTTCTGAGATACTTACCCTGAGAATCAAACACGACTATAGCGTCTTGCTTATAATCTAAAACATAGAACAAGCCTTTATTTACTACTATCTTTCTGAGTGGATTTCCTAATACAGACGCTTTAGTCGTTTCCAAAGGGATAATCTCCATAGCCGAAAACAACTCATACATTGACAACTCCTGCTTTTGGTCTAAATCAATACGTTCCCTTTTGCAGTCCTCATATATAGGCTGCAAACCTGGAGATTTACAGGCGTATAAAGACAATACGCACAAAGTGGATATTATAAGCCGCTTTACTCCAATTTTATGATATTCATTCAACATATATTCTGATTTTATATAAAATAATGATTCAATCGCGCTTAACGCTTACAATGGCTATACTTAAATAACCATTGTAAGCATAAAGTGTCAACACATTACGATTTTTGATGTCTATACCCACCTATAGCAGTGCAGAAGTTGACAAGACCCACATAGAATGAGCTACAATAGTCGCTTTGATACCCTGTAGGATTACAGTAAAAATAACACACTCCATATAACCCATTCTGATAGCCCATTTTGAAACATCTGCCTGAGGACCCGGAATCACAAGTAATATCTACCTCAGGTAACATTTCTCCATATGCCAACATTTCCACATTAGCTAATGCCAAATCAGACAGATGAACGGCCCGCTGTGATTGATAAATATTGTAGCTTGCAAATATTGCAACTACAGCAACAAATAGTATTGCAAAAGATTTCTTTCCCATTTCTTTTTCTTTTTATGGGTTAGTATTCTATTAGTTAACTCTTTTTATCCGTATATATCCTTTCAACGGAAAAGCAAATAGATTTGCCACCTTCATTTTTTCTTCTTAAGTTTGCATCGGATCTCCCTCCTTTCGTGTTGAGGTTTTCCAGGAGCGGAAGTCGTTATATTTTAGACAGATTGGCACTATCCGCTCCTTTCAAACCTGTTTATACTTTTCTTGCTTTAACAGAAACAACTGCTTACATCACTTCTCCATAAACATTTGCTTGCTGTCTTTTATAGGCACCAGTATATGTATTCGTTGTATCTTCATCTTTCCTATTCTATCCTTTTCCCTATTCTGTTCCATCTCATACGGCTCGTATCCGGTTCTTTCGACTTCCACACAAACGAGGCCTTTCCAACGATAAACTCTTCGGGCAGCAATCCCCAATAGCGAGAGTCTTGCGAGTTCACTGTTTTATCTCCCGCCATAAAGTAATAGTTCCGGCAGAAGCGGTAGGTCTTAATCTCCTTGTCTCCCAAAAAGAAAGCTCCCTCTCTGCAAATCAATTTCTGTTTTTGTTCCCATTCAATGAGGTTCTTGTACAAAACAGTATTGGTTCGGTTCATCATTATTTCTGCTCCCTGCTTGGGGATATACATCGGACCAAACTCCTGAATATCCCAGCCAATAATCGAGTCGTAAGGGTATCCCTTCAAAATAGACTCTAAGGGCAAAGATTCCCGGTCTGAAACAAGCCTTCTGTACAATTCTTGTTGACTCGTTGTTTTTCCTAAGGGCATCTCGACTCCACGCACTCTATACTGAGCTTTTCGTATTTCGAACGTATCACCGGGCAGTGCAATGCAACGCTTCACGTAATACTTCATCACATCGAAACCAATGCTATCCCAACGTGCCGGATAAGGAAAGTTAAACACCACCACATCATTTCGTTCAATCTCTCCTATTCCCGGTAGGCGGCGGATCTTTATCTCTTTTTTATCTATTGCATCCAATACATTAAAAAGTCGCGCTCCATAGCTTAGCTTATTGACGATAATAAAGTCTCCGGCTATCAATCCCGGCTCCATGGAGTCCGAAGGTATTTTGAAAGAGGTAAAGCAGAACACCTGCATCACACTCCACAGCAGAAACAATCCACCTGCCCAGCAGAACAAGGTCAATCCCTTATCCAGTACCCGATCTACTATTCGTTTCCACTTTACACCCTTCATACGCATCAATCTTTTTCTATTCATTCGATTTCAATTTTGCAACCATCGTTTTCAGATTAATCCATCCAATTCTAAATAAGCAAACTGCATCTCATCATCGAACCCCATAATGAGACGATGATTCTCCTCATCATAACAAAAATCGCTTATATGGTATTCAGTTTCTAAGGTTTTGATATAATCACCATTGAGATCAAAAACTAGAAGTTTAGTTGGTAAATTTGATTTGATTTCACCATTCACGCCCTTTATGAACGTTTCTTTACCGGAATAAGCCGCCACAATCCTATCACCGCAAAAAACACTCGCCTCATAATGACTAATCCTACCTCTTTCGCTATCCCACTCCGGACCATAGATGTTATGTTTTAGTTCTCCATCAAGCGTACAAATACTCATTAAGTCGTGATAAGAATAGCACTCAACATATAGCCCATGTTCCACGGAGATAGCAAAGGACATACGCTTTTTTTTAATATCAGGATGCTCATACTTCATAAGAACTATTTCTCCTGTAGCCATGTTCCATTTGGCAACAGAAGGCTTAAAATTATTATTCCCGATGGGTTCAATGATACGACCTATGCATAGAGAATCATTTATATACACATAATCATCAGGGAACTGTCGTTCGTTCATTTCCACTTTCACTTGTGGCGTATAGAATGGGTCAGCCAATACGCTGTCTAAGTTAAAACTAAAAATCTTTAGCTTCCCATGATCTGATACATAGAACTCACGACGACTCTCATTAACTCCTATATGCCCCATAATAGTGATTTCATTGGGACCTTGCCCCATATCAGCAACGCTACGCAAATAGCTAAAATTTTCTTTATCGAAGATATGTATTTTTTTATCTACAGATCGGGAGTCGCCTATGAGTAAGTACTTATCCATTAAATAGAAACGTGAAACACCACCTATCAAAACATCATTTATAACGATCTCATTTACTTTATCACGCACATTGATGATGTTGTCGCGCTTATTTTGATGCTTCTCTACATTAGAGGTCTGCGAACAACCCCAGCAAAAGGCACATAGCAATAGATACAACGATTTATTCATGAAATGCAGGTCGTTCAATCGATATTTTAGCAATTGGTTAAGTCTCATAGTATATCTTCTTTAAAGTTTATCGAGCATTTCCCTTAATCGAGAGCTTCACGGGCGAAGCCTCAGCATTGCAATGCACCGATATCGTTTTATTAAAATGTTCGGGATGATCGGCTTTATAGCGAACTTTCAGTTCCGTGCTTTTCCCGGGTGGTAAGGGAGCTTTATCATAAACCACAGAGGTGCAACCGCAAGAGGTAACCGCATCGATAATCACCAACGGATGATTGCCCGTATTGGTGAGTTCAAAGCTTCCCGTTTGCTCTTGCCTCCAATCGAACTCACCCATATCCAGCATCGCTATAGGGCACACTACGGTTGTTTGCATCCTTGCCGTCTTTTGGGGAGCCTTATCTCCCATAATGATTTGGAGATACAACTCTTTCACTTTCGGGTTTTGAATAGGATTGCCTATGGCAACTACTTTGTTCTCTTTATCAAGCAGAAAGGTTTGAAACATCATATCGGACGGGAAATGATTTAGTTTATTGAACGAATCAGTTTCGTCGATGCAAACAGGGTGTGTAAAGCGATCTCGCTTTAAGAGATAAGTTAACTCCTTCTCATTCTTGGGATATAAGAAAAATAACACAGACGTATTTCCGATCGAATCCAATTCGTTTATTAACTCTTTCCACTGAGGCAATTTAAGTTTGCAACCGGTGCAGCCGATAGAGTCGACATACGTCATAACCGTATACTCATTTTTAAACAAGTAATTCGTATCGTTTCCCAATGAGGTAAACTCCATATCATTGGGAAAGACAATTTCCTTACCGCTCCATTCGCTTACCAAGCGATTGATTCTGTCTTTGTCTGTCTCCTTGCAAGAGAAGAGACAACACATCATTAATAAAAATAATAATTTCCTCATCGTAATTTATCTTTATTTACTAAACCTATTCTTCACTCCGTAATCAAAACAACAAAGCCTCAATCAGCCCTGTTATTTCAGCCGAATGGATAGTAAGATTGGGTTTTGATCTTCATCATTACTTTTAAACATCTTATTTAACAATACATTATCTTCGTTGCTTAATCTCTCACTTGCATATGCAAAGATTTCGGAAGGCGATAAAACGACCATAAGATCACCATTTCTTTGCATAAACATTTTCAGGTCGTTCAGTTCAATCGGATACCCAAACAACCGGACATCATCTTTAATTCCTTTAAACAGATGGCTTTTATTCTCTCTGCCTTTGGGAACTAGAGCCATATAACACTGTCCTAACTTATAAAAAGAGAACAAATATGATGTGGGATTCTCAGCAAACAAGCTGCTGCCATACGCATAGCCATTCTTCGATACGTTCTGAAAGAAGTCCATTATATCACGGTATTCTCTATTAAAAAAGGAAGTAGGAATATTATTATTCGCTATATCCATATAAAAAGCCGGAGATAGGCCAGTGTGAGGAGACAACTTATAGATGGTATCATTAAACTGCTGAAAAAAATACGAACAAGTATCTCCACCACCTCCGGAGAAATAGTTATCAGACTTCACGTGCATATATTTACTCTTGCGCGAATCAATCTCTAAGAACGATGCTGATATTTTATGGGTTGATAAATCCAACTGCTGCAACTGCCTATTATTACTGCCTTCAGTTTCGTTTCCTACATATAAAAAAATTGTATTTTCGCCTGCCAAGCGTATATTACTTACCCAGCAGTCAAAATCGATCTTATCGAGCAGATTATTCTCTGCTCCATATTTATACAAACGTCTATCGCTGCGGCTTAGCACAAAAACATTACCTGCTGCATCTACTTCAAAATCGGATATGTTAGTATATTGATCCGGACCTGCACCCGATTTAGACAACGTGGCAATCAAGCCTCCATTTTGATTGTATTTATAGACCCTTGATCTATCGGCCACATAGACTAAACTATCTTGTTGAATCACCCTAACAATAGCGTCAATTAATGCATTATCATTCGTTTCGAGAGAAATATAGTGTACGTCCGAAGCTATCTCCGACAGTTTTTCATGGTCAGAGACAGGTTCCAGCGGCACCGATAAAGATTCAACTATTCTGTTATCTTCCAGCTTTTTGTTATCGCACGAACACAATAACAACAAAGATAATAGACAAATCAGGTTTTCTTTCATTATGCATTTTATTTAAATTAGCACTACAGTAATCAAAAATAATAATTTATCAACAATGGTGTATAGACAAAACATTATTTTACAAATTATTATGATTTATCATATATAAAAACATCTTGAATAATCGCAAGCCGTAGAGAGTCATTCCAGAGACTATCCAGCTTATCACTAAACATTCTACACCGTTTATGATTCGTCACATATAAATCATTCCGAAACACAAAGAAACAGATAGGCTTAGTGCAATGCAACGTCAGAAGTGTTGAGAAGCTAAGACTCCGCTTTAATGCGTCCTTAGGTAATAAAAATATCAAACTACTGCATAGCAAAAGAAACAAGTTCTGATTCCGGACTACCCGCCACAGCAAAAATCTTATGCCTTGCTTCATCGACTACAAAATCGATGATTGGTACATCAAGAGAGTACTTAACAATGGGTTCCCCCTCCATCGAAAAGACATAAAGGTTTTTAGAGTAAGAATAATGCTCTTTATCACGCTTTTCTTTTCCCGAATATAAAGCATAAATTCTTTCTTGCGTGGCTCTCACTTTCAAATAAGCCCTACTACTTTCGGGTGATTTAATCAACACAGAATTCTGCATGGATTTTTCCTCGTCAAATTTAAAATCAAGATTTTCTTTAGGTCCCTTCAGTAATTTAATCAACTGTCCGTCGGTGTTATAAATTTCGATAACATCTAAGTATCTTCCGACAAGTATCATTTTTTTCTGATCTGGCGTAACCGTTAAATGGGTCGAAAAGATATCAGACAAAACAGCAGGGGGAAAAGACTCTTTAAAATGAAACTTTGGGTTAAACACCGAATTGATGATTTTACCTTTAGAAGTGTAAAAGCTAAAACGCTCTTTATATTGGAAAAGGTTATTTGCAACAAAACCTTTTTGTATCCATTGTGGGTCATTAACTCCCATATAGGATAATGATTTAAAATCTACAACTCTTTTATCTGTATTCGCTTTTTTATTGAATATATCACCAAAGTCATTTCCGATCCATTTCTGACTAGTTATATCATACGCCCAAAAGTAATCATTTGAGAATGTTATATCATCTACAGATAAAACTTCGTTTGGTCCATTACCCCTGTGGAATAAAGAACCCTGATACGCCCCATTATCAGCCGAAAATACACGAACAATAAAACCATCCGAATAAGCCGCGTCGACTGAGAACAACACAGAATCATGCAATGCAATTCTAACTGGTCTATGTACCATAGAGTCATTCAACAAAGTACTTCGGATTTCTTTTACGTTAGCAAACTCCTTATCTGTAAAAGAATAGTCAATATCATCAATTTCTATTAAACTATTAGACGTCGTATTCCAACAAGATGTAAGAATCAGAAAAAAACAATAAAAAAAATAATTCTTCATAGTATATATATTCAAATTTTGGCTAAGAATAAATATCCATCCATTCTTAGCCAATTATCAATAAAATAAAGTATTAACACTCATCTTGATCTGATAAAATATCTCCAGAAGACAGTTTACACTCATCACCTGGATCAGGGCAACACTTAACACCGCCGCCTTCACCACTAGCCAACGCTTCCACATTCGCCAACGCCAAGTCCGACATAGTTACTGTTCCTTGTGACTGATATATATTATAGCCTGCAAACGTTGCAGCTACAGCGACTATCAGGGTCGCAAAAAATTTCTTACTCATAATTTATTTGTTTATGAGATTAATAATCGTTTAATTATTAGTTCGTGACTCTCTTTCGGGAAGTCACTTCTTCCGTAGAAAAAGAAAACGCTGCATTCGCTCGTTCTAAATCTTAAAATAATTACCTTTGTGTTTGAGAAACCTCCTTTCTTTTGGTTTTTCGGGAGTGGGCGATCTTCTGTTTTAGACCGACATAGATCGCTCCATTCCTTTTTTATTCGTCAGTTAACTTTGTTAACACATAAAGCCATAACCTTGGCTTACATACCTTATCAGACATAATAGGACAATCAACAGAGCGGAACCGAAAGTGACTCTTCAGAACGTTTTCATAATATCTGTGTTTTAATGTTTAACACAAATCTAAGGAAAATATCCAATAAAGCATCCTTTTTCGCGTTACAAAGCGTTACAGCTTAGCAATTTGATCATAATTACACTTTGCTAGTTATAACTAAAATGATCCGAATCTAAATTACGAATAGAAATAGATCTTTCTCTTGAAACGATTATCGATATATGCAAGACTCAAACATTTATAATCCAATACGGTATTTATCATAATCCCCCTATCCCTTAGAAGGTTCCTCTTACTAATGATTGACAAGACAATCAGAATAAAAAAGTACAAACAAAAAGAATTTATACTTTACTATTGTATCATTTCGATTCTCTCAAAAGTTAATTCATCATCACTAAAGTTGGGGTTCTTTACAAATGAAGTGCTTAAGTACAAACCATCTTTGCGAATAAAAAACAGTTTTGAGGCATAAACATTATCCGGGAATAAGGTTTCCCCTATCACCTCCAAGTTTTTATTCAAAATAATGATAGAAAAGCGAGACCGTCCTAACAACCATACATCGACGCATTTATCCGTCGGAAGCATTTCTGTTGCGGGATACACAAAGCGATAGTATACATCTCTATACTTATCATAAATCAAAGCCCCATAAAAAGGTATTTCACACAACGTTTTTGCTAGATCGCCCAAATCAGAAGGCACTCTTTTATCTGCATAAATACGGTCTAAATAGCGACTTTTGGCTTTTACTTTACGCTCCATTTTTCCATCGGGAGATACTACAAAGAGATTTTCATCAAAAAAGAATGAATACAAAAAATTAGTTCCGTCATAGCACTGCCCATAAGCCGACTCAACACTCAAAGTGCCCCGACTTAACTCTTCCGAACTAAGTACGGGAGGAAACCGTAATTCAAATTCACTCAATTGCCGAGTAGCAGTGTCGAGCATAAGAGTTACCGGACTATCCTCCATTACCTTATCAGTCAAACTCAGGTTAGGAGATTGAGGTATATATATTTTCTGATTTATAGTAGTTAAGGGAGTACGCGTACCTGCAACAAATGGCATGGCTCTTTTCCCTTGATCCGTTTCAGAATAAGGCAAACGCTTCCATATATGCCCTTTTTCATTTACCACATCTATCTCACTCTTCATCATGCATGGAATATAGATTTCATTCCAAGACCGAATGTAATAGCCACTAAACGCCCCTACTCCATTGGCTCCTTCCCTATCTAAGGTAATTGTTTTAACATGTCTCCGAGTGTTCATGTCGTACACAAGAATCTCAGACTCTTCGTCGTTCTGAAAAGTTAAGTATTCACGTCCTTCTTCATCCTCGAACGAGAACAGAGCTCTTATCAGAACGGTTGTTTTCGGATTCAACGAAAAGGTTATGGAATCGCCTGTTGGTTTCAAAACAGCTCCATCACTCACTGCCGATTGACAAGAGACGATTGTTAATATCAGACCGAGTACACCAACACATAAAAAAGACAGCTTCGACATATTATCACCTATTTAATTTAGTCTATAAAAAACAAGTATAGGATTACTATCCTCAGGGTTATTATCCAGTAAAGCAATTAACCGCTTATCAGTTACCTTTTCCCGATCCACATCAAACGGATAAATCGCTCCAATAATCTTATCTTGATGAATTGCCACAGGCAGCGGAAAACGACCTCCCATACCCAAATCATCCACTATGTTTTCGCTCTTCACATTCATTGTTTTATCCGTTTTCTTGTGCCAGACAGACAAATAGAATTCTCTCTTGATATAATATTTCACAACCAACTGTTCTTCGAGCTCATAAACATACAATAGTCTAATCCAGTCATTTTCTCCTGTCAACACTTCTTTCATAACGCAACAAGATAGGATTATCCTCCTCTGTAGACTCTTTCAACAGCTTTACCAAATTATCATCCAGACTCTTGCCTTGTTCCATTAATTGCAACAAGAGTCCCGGACGAAGCAAAGAAATAAAACCTCCCTCACTACTCACTCCTATTGGCGAGCTAAAGGCACCTACCTGAAGGTCGGTTTGAATTTTATCTTGAGTAAAGAGATACGAAGTATGATTCATTTTGTCGTAAAACCCAAAATACATTTGTTTATCCACATAATAGGGTACGCACAATAACCGCTCACTTTCGTACACCTCATAAAATGCAACATAATGTGATTCCATTAAAGCAGGTATATAGTTTGAGTTATTGGCAGCCTTTTCTTTTAGAAAATCAATCGGCGCCAACGTATCGTCTCCAAACCGAAACTGATATGCCGGCAATAGGCTATCGCTTTCTACACGATACAATACAGGGCTGAAAGGGGTGTACAAAGTAACCTCATCTCCTTGCTTATACAACTTGCGGGTAGTACCTATAGAGTAGCCGCTTTCAAAATCAATCGGCAGAAAGTTTTTCTTTACTTTAAAGTTCCCATCAGTTATAAAAACATAGGAGTTCGAAGCATCCGATGCCATCTTGTTATACCAAACATAATCGCCATTAGTGAGTTGCTCCATTTTATCACTATAAAACGGAAGTTTCTTTTCTGACAAAAAGCTAAAATCGTCCAAACTATAAAAGATTAGTTTCTGCTGCTCTATATCAATCACAGAGAGAGTCTTTTCTCGCTCATTAACAGCAAACGCAAAGGGGGTAACATACTCACCCGATCCATTTCCTTTTTTACCGATTTGCTGCAAGAAGTGTCCATCCAAGCCAAAAACATAAAGAGTTTTTGCCATCATGTTGTCTAACAGAAAATAACGTCCTCCCATTTCAATGCATTGACTGACAACTCCCAGCATACAACTATCATTTGTCTCTAACTTTACGTATGAAACAGATAATAAATCGGATGCAGGAAGTGTACTTTCTCCAGAAAAGTCAATTGTCACAAGCTCTACTTTTTTATCACCTACATTGCAAGAGATAAACAGCAATATAGCAAGAAAGTATATTAATCTACACATATTCATAATACCTCAAATCCGCAGCTAATTTATAACTGATTCAAATAGCGATTTAATTCACCTAATAGTTCCTACTCGTAGCTTTTCCCCCTGCTTTTCTCCTTGATTTCAGGTTATAGGGCATAGCTTCCCCTTTCCCCAGTTAGCTGAAGGCATAAGTAATCCCACGAAAAGTTGTTTTTACGGACTCCAAAGCAACTTGTATGGTTTGTCGGAATAAATATTGAGTACCCATTGTCTGCCTGTCTTTACCCATTTCGCAGGAACTGTAATGAATCGAAAGATAAATCGTTTGACTCGGCTTACCGGTTCAATATCTTCAAACACGGCTGCAACCTTCTCAATAAGGTAAGCATAAAAGTTTTTAGCCATGGCTGTAAGTAGCAGGAATACTGTATTCTCTTTGAGGAATGAACAGGGAAGATGACTCCACCCGAAATCGTTATTCATCATGTCGAATGTTCTTTCACAGGCTCCACGAGCATTGTAGAAGAGTACAATGTCTTTTTCAGAACTTTCATGGTCATTGGTTAAGATGCACCGATAGGTGTATTCACCATCAAATAGGTCCAATTGGTTGTCCTTACGCTTTTGCCTTTGAATAACAAGTCGGTAGTTTTCTTCTTGCAAAAAGGAAGTAAAAGGTATGGAGGTCACTTCATAATTCTCGAAGTTGATTTCTTCTTTTTTCCAATCTGTGATTTTCGTCATTTCTTCATACAGAGACTGACATTTGCCGGCTCGTATGTAGAACTTGTTGCAGTAGCCATGTGTCATACGGATAATCTCTTCCGAATAAGAACCACAGTCCATCCGGCAACGGTCTATGAATATTCCCCTATCGGCCAAACGACGAAAAGTCCGTTGGAGCGTATCCGCTTGACGAAAACGGACATTTGCGTTTGCGGCCCGATTTTCCACACCAACAATGTTACCACCAATAGTTGCCGTGCCGGGGAAATAACCACGTTTTTTCTTGTAAGAATACTGAGTGTCATACTTTTCTGTGGGAATAAACTGGTGGTCGAAGTCCAAGTTATAAAGCGTGTTTGGCTTGAGTTGTTCTGTTTGAAGGAGCATATCGAGCATCAAACTATTAAGCTGTTCCGCCTTATTGAAAGCATAGCTTGCTCCTTTTTGGGAAGTATAGTGGATATCCAATTCTGCGAGTTCTTTTATGCCTCTCAATAAAGTATCCGGACTGGGGATTTCAGTATCCGGGCGTAATTCAAGATGTTTGCCAAGGTGTTTGCCGATATCTTCGATGTGGTCACCGCCGCAATAGTAGATCCAAAATAGGCTCGAAATAATTTCGCTATATTGGTAACCGGCGTAGGAAGAACGTAATCCTAAAGATTTATCGATCACGGAATTCAGTCCTAAACGAGAAAATTCATCCATTGCGTAAAATATACCCCCAAAAGGAGTGATATTATCTGATTTTATGGCTATTTTTGTTGTCATATGCACAAGTACCTTTATGGTTTGTTTGGTAGCACTAATTTAGGTGAATCTTGTGACATAACCAAACCTTGAGGATGTTATTCATCCTCAAGTGTTTGGATTCTCTGAAAATAATATGACTGCGGATTTAAGGTAATATTAAGTTTAATCTAAAAAAAGTATTATTTAATTCGTAAATATCGTTACTACCTAAAGCAGCTAAATACTAATTTATTTTCATCAAAATCAGGATTAGCCGGATTATTTTCCGAGATATATAATCCTTTCTTGCCGATAAAACACATTTTAGGCAAATAACGGTCTTTAGGAAATCTCACCTCTTTGATCACTTTAAAGTCTCTACCGAGCACCATAACAGAAAATTCTTGACGAACGCCATCTAATTCCATTACATCAGTTCTAGCATCAACATCGCAAGCAAAAAGAGCGAATCGATAATAGACATCCCGATACTTATCATACATGAAGTGCCAGTACATCTCCTGTTCGCACATACTTCGTTGGCAGGTTATAATATCATCCCCGGAATAAGGAATACATTTTACCTGATTCAAATAACGGCTTTTGGAGATATAACTTCGAGATTGAATATGATCTGAAGTGACAATAATACTATCGCTTTTCATAAACGAATAAATAAAATTTTGACCGTCAAAATCGAAACTATACCCAACATCAGCAGATGAAGTTATAGGAGACTTTTGTTTAAACAGCACAGGGTATTTAAGAGGAAGTATTTTTATGTTGAAACTAAGAGTATCCATGATTGCACATAAAGGGGTAGATAACCAATCGGCACCACTCATTTCATTACCAAACACTCTTTGTGGTAGATAAAGTAAAGAGGTATCTATTATTAGGGGCATGTGACAATAGCTTACTGCATAAACTAAAGACAATGGTTTACCCTCATCACTCTGAGTATAATTATAAGATTGCATAATAGCCCCTTTATCATTGACAAGGCTTATAGCATGTTGTCCAGAGGAAGTGATATATATATGATTCAAATCTTTCACCCGATGCCCAAACATTCCAATAGCATTAGGACCGACTTCTTGTATTTCAATCCTTTTCACCAACTGCTGAGAGCCCATTTCATAAAACAAAATCTCATGCTGTCCCTTTTCGCTATTTTCAAATGAGAAATATTCATTTCCTGTATTCTCATCAACGAATGATGAAATAGACTTACTGAAATAATACGTCTTCTCATCAATCGGAAAAGCAATTTTCTCAACTAAAGTAAATTCACTCAATTCACCCTTTCGAGAAGAAACGCATGAAATGAGGAGTAAGCAAACTATACTATATCCAATTATTTTTTTCATCATCAAACAATTAATATATTTACGATAAAGTATCCGGAAAGTTTTAGAAACTTCCCGGATATTTTATTATAGCCAATTACAATTGCTACCTACAAGTAAACAAACACTGCCATAATTAATTGGGGAAGTATAAATGGCAATTGCCACTATTCCTATGAAAAAGAGATAAATGGTTTGTCTCATCGTGTTATTGTATTTAATTTAAAAGCTTTGCAACAAAGATACCCGCACAGACCTTTACTACCAAATAAAATGGCTGACAAACACTGACAAATAGAATTTTATGCAAAAATAGCCCATTCCATCGAAGGTGTTTTTTCAAAATCAAGAACTTTTTTCAAGCTATTGCTAACGTCACATAGCGTCACAAAGTCTTATTGCAGTATTCAATCATTCGATTTAACCAATTCAATACGCCGAAAACAGAGTTTATCATCGCTAAAGTTGGGATTCTTAACGAAGCTCGTACTCAAATATAAGCCATCTTCGCGAATAAAGAAATGGTTAGAAGCATAGGTATTCTCGGGAAACAAAGTCTCGCCTACCACCTCGAACTCTTTATTCAAAATCATGATAGAAAACTTAGTTCGCCCCAACTGCCAAATATCCATAGCATTGTCATGCGGTTGCACTTCTGTTTCAGGATACACAAACCGATAATAAACATCGCGGTACTTATCATAAATCAAATTGCCATAAAATGGAATTTGGCATAATATCTTAGGAAGAGAGGCCAAGTCAACATTTTGGTTGGAAAGATCGAACCGATCCAGATAACGACTTTTGGCAGAAACAGCACGCAAAACATCTCCAGACAAAGAAACAACTTTAATCTTTTCATCAAAAAAGAAAGAGTAGACGAAATTCGTATCATTAAAGGTCTGACTATAAAGAAACTCAACACCCAACGTATTGCCTCTAGTACGTTCGGAAGGAAGAACAGGCGGAAACCTCAACGAGAACTCTCTTAATTCATTGGCCACAGTATCTAAAACAAGAGTTACCGGGCTGTCTTCTACCGTCCGGCTACCCAACCTACGATTCGGACATTGTTGGTTTATATACATCTTTTTATTGATTATCTCCAAAGGCATATACGGAAATGATGATGCTATAATCGGAAGCGTTTCTTTGCCCTCAACAGTTTTCAAATACTGTATCCGTCGGCGAATTTTTCCCTCACTATCTACTACATCTATCTCATTCCTCATCATGCAGGGAATGTAAATTTCATCCCATGATTGAATGTTATATCCGCAGAAAACACCCACACCATCGGCACCTTCTTTGTCTAAGCTGATAGTCTTAACATACTGTTGCGTAGTCATATCATAGACCAAGATCTGTGGTTCGACATCATTTTGAAAAGTCAAAAACTCGTTCCCTTTCTCATCGGTATATGGAAAAAGTGCTTTAATGAATACAGACGTTTGCGGATTCAACAAAAACACCAATGAATCAGTACTAGGTTGCAGTACATACAGATCTCGTTCTTCCTGACGGCAGGAAAAAAATAAAGAGAGCGAAACTAAAGTAAAGAAGCAAACACAACTAATTTTACACATAAGATTAACGTTTAAAAAACTAATAACAATCCGAGACTTTATATGGCGCGTGATTGTTGTCAGCATTATTAATATATCGGAGCAATGACTATTACATACCGCAATAGCAGCCAGCTCCATTGCCCCATGCACAAATTCCAGTACGATTATTCATACAATAGGTGTTCTACCGATTTTTCTCCAAGCCAATGCTTCCACATTAGCCAATGCCAAATCCGACATAGTTACCGTTCTCTGTGATTGATATATATTATAGCCTGCAAATGTTGCAACTACAGCGACTATCAAGGTCGCAAAAAATTTCTTGCTCATAATATGAGTTGTTTTATGAGATTAATAATCTTCAAATAGAATTCTTTCATTTTGTCATTTTTCAATAAAAAAACAATAAGATTTTATTCTCTTTTCATTTCAAAACATCTCTATATAATCCCATCTATATCAAAATAAGCAAACTGTATAGCTACATCATCCACACTCATTATAATTCTTTTGTTTTCATCATCATAGCAAAAGTCACTTATACCATATCCTGTTTCTAAAGTCTGAAGATAATTACCATTCACATCAAAAATCATAAATTTAGTAGGACATTTGGATTTTACCCCTCCATTTTGATTCTTAATAAAAGTATCCTCTCCTGAATAAGAGACTAATATTTTATCCCCACAAAAAAGAATATCTGCATAGTAAAGTGTTCTGTTCGATTTTCTGTTATCCCAATCCGGACCATATATATTATATTTCAAGTTTCCATCCAATCCGCAAATTGTCATTAAATCATGATAATGATAACATTCAACATATATTTCATGCTCTATGGATGCAGCAAAACAAATACGCTTCTTCTCTATCTCAGAATGCTCATATCTCATAGGCTTTATTTCTCCTGTAGACATATTCCATTCTGCTACAGTTGGTTTGAAGTCAAAATCGCCTATAGTATTAATAATAAGCCCAAAACATAGAGTATCACTAATATATTGATACCGATCCGGAAACTGCTTTTCATTCATTTTCATTTTTATCATGGGCTTATAATTGGAGGCGAGAAGAACACTATCCAAATCATAACTAAAAATAAGTTGTTTGCCATGGTCATTCACATAAAATTTTCGGTGAACCTCATCAACTCCGATATGTCCGATATTTGTAATTTCTTCAGGTCCCTCGCCTCTAAATCCTGTACTAATTAAATAGTCAAAGTTCTTCTTATTAAACAAATGGATCAGCTTATCATTTGAACTTGGATCACTAATTATCAAATAATTATTAATCAAGTATAGCTGAGCGTTTCCCCCAATCAAAACATCATCAATCTTTATTTCTTCCACCCTATCTCGAATATCAACAATATTATTACGCTTGTTCTGATATTTTTCTGTTTCAGAATTACGCATACAGCCACAACAAATAGTTATAAATAACAAATACAATATTTTTTTCATTGCCTAAATCAAAAGAGTAATCGTTTTATTTATTAGGATTTATCTCTCCACTTGCCAGTGCTTCTATGTTATCCAATGCCAAGTCAGACATAGTTACTGTTCTCTGTGATTGATATATATTATGGCCTGCAAACGTTGCAACTACAGCGACTATGAGGGTCACAAAAAATTTCTTGCTCATAATTTAGTTTTGTTTATGAGATAAATAATCGTTTAATGGTTTTCTATTACTTTAGCATGGATTCATACAACAAGAACATCAAGGAATATCAAACGTATAAATTACACTCTCCTTATCTTTACACAAAGCATACACTTTTTTCTGCTTAGATTGCACCGCCAAACAATAGACTGGCTTATCCAGCAAATAACGAGCAGTCAAAACTCCCTCCCAATTCCACCCTTCTAAAACAGTGCTATCCTTTTCATTCGTTAAAAGGTAAATAGATTCATTATCAGCATAAGGGAAAGAAGAATAATAGACATACCTTTCGCCTGATTCGATTGTTTTAGGTCGTTCCACCATCGTTTCGGCCAACATATCACCCTTCGAATTATAAATTCTACAACATTTCATATAAGAATAAAAAGAAGCAAACTTATCCCCTTTAGGATTAGCTACGGTCAACTTGTTATAAACAAATCGATTCAACTCACCGTCTTTTTTCGCCAAAATGCCATCTGGATAGATTCCAAAATAAGTTAGATTCTCTTCTTCGTCCAATAAAACAAACTCAGACTCTTCCTTATCAGAAATAAAGCAATAACGTCCATTCTCTAGAAAGAGAAAACGGTTTAATCCGCGCTCTTCGACATTCAGTTGTTTGTCAACAACTACTTTAAAAGTACCAGCCGCATCGACTACAACTTCTTTTACTTTATTGGATGCCAATTCAAAAAGCTTAAAGCCTTGCGAAGTTTCACTGAATGTCCGATCAAGCATTAAGAACTCGTAGGGGCCTTGTCCTTTGGTTCCTGCACTGAACAAATAGTCGCAATGTGGCAAACTCCAGAATGAGAACAAGGTATCTCGGCGTTGTTCATAAGTCACCAACATATCATTCGCAACAAACAAACGTGTAACCGATAGCAAAACAGGAGGAATCGAAATACTATCTGCCGTTAATGAGACCAATTTAGGAAGCTGGTCACCCAGCTTCCCTTTCGATATACACCCATTTATCAATAGGCATATCAAGAGTATTCCCCAATTGCTATTGTTTCTCATCTTTAACAGGTAGATTTGTTACTTGCTTCCAACAACCAATATGCCTCACACTCACTGCAAATCCAAGCCCAATAAGCCAATGAGTCATCATCGGGTGCCTTTCTCCATGTATCATAACAGGAGCGGCTATCACTGCCTTCTCCTTGAGCCAATGCGTCCACATTCACCAACGCCAAATCCGACATAGTTACCGTTCTCTGTGATTGATATATATTATAGCCTGCAAACGTTGCAACTACAGCGACTATCAAGGTCGCAAAAAATTTCTTGCTCATAATTTCGTTTTGTTTATGAGATAAATAATTATTTAATTATTAGTCCGTAACTCTCTTTCGGAAAGTCACTTGTTCCGTAGAAAAAGAAAATGCTGCTAACGTTTCCTCAATCTTTATGCACCTCAATTACTACATATTTTTTACTTCAAATAAAGTATTTGAAGTATCGGATTTAAATCATCCACTTCATTTTTACACCAGAAGGTTAGCGTATTATTACCAGATGCCGACGTTTTACCATTATACTCAACACCATCTATATCATTCTTTGTATTTTTACCAACTAAAGCCTTATGATATTCCTTCGAATAAAATAATATCCTTAACCCACGCTCACTCGACCAATAAGATGCAAAGATCCATTTAGATGATTCTATATAATTGGTTCTTATAAAGTCCTTGATATGCTGACTAGAAGTTTCTGAGTTGTATTTCTCTGTAGGTTCGGGTTTAATTGTAATTGGATAAGCAAGTGAGAACTGTCCCGACACATACCGATATACTTCATTATCCAAGTCGGGAGCCATCAAAGAAATTGTATCATCAAAAACAGAAAACTCCCAATCAAAATTACAGGAACTTAAATAGTCTTTATTTCTACTAAGCAATTTCTTTTTCGTATGTCCCAAAGAGTCTACAAGATAAAAGCCAGCCGTACTATCCGTTTCGCAAGCTCGTGATAGAAGATAGTTTTGATCGGTTAGCCTCACAAAATCAGACGGGTACATATCTAAAAATATTTTCTTAACAAAGTTTCCATTCAAATCATACGATAGAATACTTTTTGTCCATACGTCTAGTAGCAAAACCAGACGATTTTCCTCATCATAATCAAATTGTTTAAGAACCATATACTCGCCCGGTCCACTTCCTTTCTTATCTATCTTGGATAAATAATGCCCTTCTTTATCGAAAATCCAAACTACAGGCAATCTACCATCTAATACCAAAATACGGTCAGAACTTATAATAACATCTTTAATTTTACCGATCAAACACTTTTCTGTCGTTTCAAGATTAATATAATTAAGCGAATCTACAAACGATGAATAAAGCAAAGTGTCTTGCACATTTGCTGTCAAATCAATAATAATATTATCTTCAACTCTTTGTTTACCTTTGTGACATGCTCCCAAAACAAGAATCAATAACACATATACATATCTTTCCATCTTATTCTTGATTAAATAGATGCTTATTATGGTATTATACCACTATAAGCATCCATTGTTAGTTTAGAAATATCACCAAGGAGTACATTTTCCCCATTCGCTGCTATATTTGCACTTATCATCAGGACTATTGACAGCACCTTCAAGTTTCCTTTACCGTCATAGCATTTTGTCAACTTATACCCTGTAGCGGTATTTGAGACACCTTCGCCACTACTTGCCAATGCTTCCACATTAGCCAACGTCAAATTCGACATAGCAACCGCTCTCTGTGACTGATATATATTATAGCCTGCAAACATTACAACTACAGCAACTATCAGAGTTGCAAAAAAAATTGCTCATTTAGTTATTTATGAGGTTAGTAATCATTTAGTAATTAATTCGTGGCTCTCTTTCGGGAAGTCACTTGTTCCGTAGAAAAAGAAAATGCTGCATTCGCTCGTTTTAAACCTTAAAATAATTACCTTTGTGTTTGAGAAACCTCCTTTCTTTTGGTTTTTCGGGAGTGAGCGATCTTCTGTTTTAGACCTACATGGATCGCGCCACTTCTTTTTCTATTCATCAAGGCAACACTGTTAGTATACCAAACATTCATTATTGATTTATTTTAAACTCTAAGAAAGTAGGTTCAGGAATATCTGCAAACCCATAAATAATAGAATTATCGGCCGACACACATAAGATTTTTATTGGGATATCCAAGATCAATCGTTTTACAGGTTTTCCATCCCAATCAAATACATAAATAACACTTCCCTCAAAAGCTTTTGTCTTCATATCTTTATAGCTCTTTCCGGAGTATAATAAGTAAACATATTGATCCGTAGCGTAAGAGTCAATAAACCCCATTTTGTTTTCTGCACTTTGAGGTGCAGACATGGAATGTTGTGATACCTCTGTTTTATATTCGGGATAAGCAAATGCATATTGGCATCTTTTGTTTATACCATCTTCATTAATATTATAAAAGAAAACAATTGGAGCCGTACGTACGGCATAGACCAATTTAGTCATAGCAGGATTAGATTTTACAGTTCCTTGATAAGCCATACCTCTAACGCGATTAGGAATCTTCCTCTCCACCTCATCTCTATAGGGGTATTCAAAGAAAGATTTGAGAGAACCTTTGTCATTAAACAATCTAAATAATTCATTCTCATAAAATCCAATGCCAATGAAAGTGTTGTATATAGTAGGAATTACATTTATACTATTCATACTATCTCTAACAATTAGAGGAAACGATTCTTTCCCCCTAGCCTTTACAGCATTTAAATCAATTGAGAACAAAGAGTGCTTAAAAACGTCATATACTCCCATTCTATATCCTTCACCAATATTCTGAAAGGAAAATGGTTGGAGGAATTCATTCACGCCCTGCCCTTTTTTGCCAAACCGAAGGAACTCGTAAGAGTTCCTTACATCAATAAGTGTAAAGATACTATCGAGCGTATTATCATATACCACTACAGATGAATCAACATAATGCAAAAAGGCAGGACTGCCCCAAACCATATCATCTGATAGTGGACGCTCGTGAGTAAGTTCTTGCGAATCTACAAACATCTCCTCAAGAGATTTTATATTCTCTCCTCTTTGACAAGATACCCAAAGAATCAAAGTCCATATTACACACAGATACTTCATAAATCCATACATATTTTATTAGTATAATTCAAAAATTATCACCGCCACACACTTTGTATATCCATAATTAACGTCTCCGTGCTGTGGCCAGTACACGTATTTATATCCACTATCAAACCAGACAGAGTGAATAGGCATCAATTAACTGGTACAAAAAATAAGATTGGATTCAAATCCTCTTCTTCGACAGATGTATATAAATTCCGCAGAATCTCTTTATCTTGATTCGGAAACTCTTTCTTATACTCCCTTAACTCCTCTCGGGTATAGGTATATATTAAAGAATTATTTACCGATCCCACCGCAGCTTGTTTCATCTTAGGCAACCCAGCTAATAAGTTGGCGTATATCGATACGCTTCCATTTATATATTTCACAAAATAATCTTGATCATATTTGAAGCTAAAAAAGAATCCTCCATCCTTCAATGGGATAAAATCCTTCAGCCAACGAGCATATTTATCAAGACTCCCTCCCCACATCTCTTCATTTGTAACAGCCGACTTATACTCCTGCCCATCAATCCATTTTCCTTTAAAATCAATGAGACAAGCAGGGATAAGGTCATCACTACCTTTCTCCACTTTATAAACTATATTTGATAACGGCCACACGATATACCCATCTCTCATAGAATTGTATGTAGCAATACTAACATCCTTAAACCATTTATTTTTTGGCAAGAACGTTTTTTCCTCACCGTTAGAAGTTATAAAATGTAGGTTATGATTTGATTTCCTATTGATATTAGGATCCAATAAATAAATTCCAGATGGAGTCAAAGACATCGAAAAATAAGGATAATCAAACTGTGCTTTTTCTTTTATATAAGTTCCATCTAAGTCATAAGACTTTATACTTCGATACCCATCTAAAACATATAATGTATCATGATAAACCGCCATATCAGAAACAAAAGTAACTTCTCCAGGCCCTTGCCCCTTTGCTAGCTTCGATTGATACTTTCCTGATTTATCAAAAATAAAGAGTGTTGGCTCTAGCATAGATAATACATATACCCTATCATTATGGCATACTACTTTAGCGATATCGGCTAACAGCGATTCATCCGTGACTTCTAACTTAACTGTCGAAAAACTCGTAAAGGCTGACGAATCCTTTTGCACGTCTTTAGTACGTAAATCGACCACTACCACTGGATAATTACCTGACACCACCCCACTCTTTCTACACGAGGTACATAGTAATACAACTAATACTAAATAATATACATTTTTCATACAAACTATTTTAAATGTTTATTGACTAAAGCAAAACGATACAGATTCTTTTTATAGAAACCTACACCTTTCAAGTGCCCCGACTTAAGAACTAAGTATGGGAGGAAGCCGCAATTCACGGCTCTTCGTCGTTCTGAAAAGTTAAGTATTCACGTCCTTCTTCATCCTCGAACGAGAACAGAGCTCTTATCAGAACGGTTGTTTTCGGATTCAACGAAAAGGTTATGGAATCGCCTGTTGGTTTCAAAACAGCTCCATCACTCACTGCCGATTGACAAGAGACGATTGTTAATATCAGACCAAGTACACCAACACATAAAAAGACAGCTTCGACATATTATCACCTATTTAATTTAGCCTATAAAAAACAAGTATAGGATTACTATCTTCAGGGTTATTATCCAGTAAAGCGATTAACCGCTTATCAGTTACCTTTTCCCGATCCACGTCAAACGGATAAATCGCTCCAATAATCTTATCTTGATGAATTGCCACAGGCAGCGGAAAACGACCTCCCATACCCAAATCATCCACTATATTTTCGCTCTTCACATTCATTGTTTTATCCGTTTTCTTGTGCCAGACAGACAAATAGAATTCCCTCTTGATATAATATTTCACAACCAACTGTTCTTCGAGCTCATAAACATACAATAGTCTAATCCAGTCATTTTCTCCTGTCAACACTTCTTTCATAATATCATCAGAGGTGTATTTCTCGAACAGTTCGGCAGGAGGAAGTGTAAGATCACCCCATGCAAAAGCATAGCAACGGTTCAAAGAGTCATTACTTAATTCGTAGATTTCGTTACTAAAGTGCGGATAAATTCTGATACGATCATTGAATAAATAAAAATTAGTAGCACTACCGTGAAGTATTTTGCCCGATGGGAGGCCGTCATAGCATTGGTGCACCACATTGCCGGCGCCATCGGCTATAATGACCTGCTTCCCTGAGAACACATCATTCTTCCTCAAAGGATAATAGTAAATATATAAATCCTGATTGGGTATCGAAGCAAAAGATAAAGGGGCCGGAGCAGGAAGTACTATATTATCAAGAAAGTGCAGATCGCTCAATTGATATTTCAGCAATCGATTTAGTTGCCTGTCTAAGATAAAGATAAACCCACTCCGATCGATCCAAAAGGAGTGAGGAGAGATAAATTCGCCGGGACCATCTCCCACTCCCTCCAATTTAGTGATATACTTTCCATCGGTTGTAAACACGTACAACGCATTCGATTTATTATTATCAAGTATATATATTTTATCGTTATAAATTTCAATTTGATTCATATTGCCAAACAAGGCACCTTCGGGCGACTCTAAGGCAACATAAGAATAATCAGCCATAAGACTGGAAGCATTTGTCGGGTTCAAATTTCCAAAGTCAACAGTGGCCTCTTCCGTCTTATTAGTGTTAGGTGGGTTAACACAACAACTACACAAGAACATGATACCGAATAAAGCAAACCAATTAAATTTCATAGCATATCTTTTTTTGAAGGTTATCGAGCGTTGCCCTTAATCGAGAGCTTCACGGGCGAAGCCTCAGCATTGCAATGCACCGTTATCGTTTTATTAAAATGTTCGGGATGATCGGCTTTATAGCGAACTTTTAGTTCCGTGCTTTTCCCGGGCGGTGTGGGAGCTTTATCATAAACTACCGAGGTGCAGCCGCAAGAGGTAACCACATCGATAATCACCAACGGGTGATTGCCCGTATTGGTGAGTTCAAAACTTCCCGTTTGCTCTTGCCGCCAATCGAACTCGCCCATATCCAACATCGCTATAGGGCACGCTACGACTGTTTGCATCCTTGCCGTTTCTTTGGGGGCTTTGTCGCCCATAATGATTTGGAGATACAGCTCTTTCACTCTAGGGTTCTGAATAGGATTGCCAATGGCAACTACTTTGTTCTCTTTATCGAGCAGAAAGGTTTGAAACATCATATCGGACGGGAAATGATTTAGTTTATTGAATGAATCATTTTCGTCGATACAAACAGGATGCGCAAACCGCTCAGTTCTGAGTGTATGGTAAACTTCCACCCCACTTTTCGGGAAAAAGAAAAATAAAAATTGGACCGATTGATTACTCACCGAATCGACATAAGACATCAATTGACTCCAATCAGACAACCGAAGTTTACAACTAGTGCATCCAGCCGAATCAACATAATTTATTATTTTATATTTATTTAATATTAAATTATCTACTGTATCCTTTCCTCGTAAAGTAAAAGTTGGATTAGGAGGAAATAAGATTTCTTTCTGCATCCACTCATTAAGCAAGGTCGCAATTTCATTTTTTCTTGTATCAGTACATGAAAAAAATACTAGAATAAGAAAAGAGCATATATATCTCATATTATAAATAAACTAGTTCAACAACTTAAAAGAAAAAAAACTGTAAACCCCTCCTTTTTGGCAGCCTACTCCGATACATTTTTTAGAATCCTCATCTATAAAAAAGCTATATAAATAAGTATTCAGTCGATACCTAGCTACCAGATTGCCCTCCCAATCAATAACTAAAATGGAGCATTCGGGTTTCGCCTTACTTAGTCCACGTGTATCCGGACTCAAAAGGTAGATATGCTTTTCGGTAGTATATGCACCACTAAAATGTATATATTGTCTTTCATAAGATAAATCGACAACTTTATCATTGGCCGGTGGATAGTCGAGAAAAACCTCATGAAGCAACGTTCCATTTCGTTCGTAAATACGAAAACGGCGATTCAAGCAATAATACAGTACAAACCGACTTTTATCCGGCTTCATTCGTAAACTATGTGCATAGGCTATCTTAAAATCCTTGAGGCGCTTAAATCGATTAGGAGATTCCGGGTATTCTCCTTTAGATTTTTGCTGTTGAGTACGGCTATTTAGTAGATGAAATTCATTCAATCCCTTACACTCGTAATTGTCAACATAAATATAATTTCCATCCCCAATACTTTCTATTGTAGCGCGTGGCAACCACTTACACAATACAAAAGAAGAAGTCTGTTCTAAAGAGTCGCCTTTCCATTCAAAGACATCAGCCACACCATTCTTAACACTACAATAGTGACCATTCTCTACAAAAGAAAGATCACATTCCATAGAGCGCTTATACAAAAAATGCAGTCCCGGATAACGATAAATGCTAACCATACCATAATCGCCATGCGACATCACTTTATCTCCCATTTGCACTACTGTATGGCTGGCTTTATTTTCCGCGAAAGGAATTTCCGTCACACAAACAGTGGTATCGAGAGGGAAAGAGCTACAATAACGAACCTCTGGCGGTTCACTGACTGATTGACATCCCAATAGAGATATGAAACAAACACCGACAAGCAGCATCAAACCGTATTTATTCATAATTCATATTTTACTAATACAAACTCGGGATTCGCACCAATGGCATAAAGCACATTACTTGTTCTATCAGCGGCTATGCGCATAATCGGCATACCTAAATCTACAATTTTAATCAGATGCCCTTCATAATCATAAAGAAAAACGGTATGAGGGCATTTACTCGCATCTCTGCCAACAGTCGTTTCATCCATGGGGTCGATCGATTGATCACGCTGTAATGTTATTATGAAATCTTTACTCATACAGACACCTCTAATTCCTTGAATTTTACGGTCAAATATGATCTTGTCCGCACTTATTTCGTACGTTTTAATATCTGGGTGAACCTCCCATTGCAATACAAATGTGTTTCCGATCTTTTTATATAGAGCTAGATATGGGATAGAATAAGAAGAGTAGAGAAACAAACCATCGACTGCATCATAGGCTTTGTCACCTCCCAAGTGTTGTTTGATCTCAGAAATGGGATACACTCCAAAGGTCGATTCTTGCCCTTGTATATTAGCTTTGCAATAGGAGTCGTCGCCATCCTCTGTCACTCCTACAAAGACACCCTCTTCCCACTCTCCCATAGTTGGTCGCGATTCTTTTTCATGAGCAGTTAAAGGAATAAATGTCTTTCGCTGATCTATCAAACTATCTAACGATAAATAGCCCTTTGTATTGCCATTGGCATCTGTGGCAAAGAAGCGATTGTCAATGCAAGAAAGACTGATGCCACCTGTTATAAACTCCTCCGGTCCTTCACCTACAGCCCCCATACTCCCCACTACATTACCACTCATTTTATCATGAACATGCACAAAATAATCTCGCGCAAACGGATCTTCCCATACCAAAAATTGATCGGTGACAATCAATTTACCAGGCATCGTAGTCATTAAATCTTCATTGAGCAATTCAGGCAAAGCTTTTTCATACTTCAAATTCGAGTGCCCGATACAACTCGGCAATAAACAAAAAATGGCCAATATAAGTAATGTATTCTTCATAATATTTTAAACCTTTCATAAACGGATGTATCAGCATTAATACTGATACATCCAAGATTAACTTTTAGTTATAATGCGAGCAATTAGTTCTATGTTCACAAGCTCCTGTAGAGGTTTGGGGTCTTGCATATGTATGATGTAAACCAAAACAAACACAACATTCTTGATTCCATGTCCCTTCACAATTAGTCCCCTCAATTTCACCATTGGCCAATGCCTCCACATTCGCCAACGCCAAATCCGACATAGTTACTGTTCTCTGTGATTGATATATATTATAGCCTGCAAACGTTGCAACTACAGCGACTATCAGGGTCGCAAAAAATTTCTTGCTCATAATTTAGTTTTGTTTATGAGATAAATAATTATTTAATTATTAGTTCGTGACTCTCTTTCGGGAAGCCACTTGTTCCGTAGAAAAAGAAAATGCTACATTCGCTCGTTCTAAGTCTTAAAATAATTACCTTTGTATTTGAGAAACCTCCTTTCTTTTGGTTTTTCGGGAGTGGGCGATCTTCTGTTTTAGACCTACATGGATCGCTCCACTCCTTTTTTACTCGTTAGTTAACTCTGTTAATACATAAAGCCATAACCTTGACTTACATATTTTACCTTATCAGACATAATCGGACAATCAACAGAGCCGGAACCAATACAAGCAGTTTGAGAAGGAGTTTCGCCATTAGCCAACGCTTCCACATTTTGCAATAATTCAGTGCTTAAATTGTAAGATTCTACCACGGAGTTCCAATGCCCACAGAAGCAACTAAGAGAAACAGCAGCAATCAAGAAAAAAGTGACTTTTAAAAACGTTTTCATAATATCTGTGTTTAAGTGTTCAGCACAAATCTAAAGAAAAGATTCAATAAAGCATCATTTTTTGCGTTACAAAGCGTTACAGCTTAGTAATTTGATCATAATTACACTTTGCTAGTTGTAACTGAAAATGATCCGAATCTAATTTACGAATAGAAATGGATGTATCTATGCTCAGTGCTTTGCGCAAGCGAAAAAGAGTTGTGCGGAAGCTCTCTTTCGCACTATACTTACTACCCCATAAATGCTCGCTAATCTCACTACGAGTGAGTGTATAATCAGGAGCAATCAAAAAGGCAGATAGCAAAGTACAAATTTGAGGAGAAAGCCGTCTTACTTCGCCGTTGAAAATCAGTTGCCTTTGGCTTGCATCAAAAACAAGTTCCGGACTTAATATGTAGACCAATGAGGTTGTTTCTTCTTCCTCTTCCGTGTTTACTAATTTTTCCTGTTGTTCTCGCTCCCGCTCTGCCATTAAGCACTCCGCCGATATTTGTGCCAGAAGTAAACGTTTCTTTGCCCGGAACAAAAAACAGAAAAGAATCGTCAAGGTGATAGCTATACCTACTATCATCACAAACGGGAAAAGATGAAACAAGAAAACCGTAAACCATGAATAAAAGAAAAAACCGCAAACCTCAATCTCACATCGATCTCCCAAATAGGCTATAAAGGAAATAGGTGGCTGATAAGTATCATGCATTTTGGTCTCAGCAAAAAAGGCTCGGCCATTTAGATTAGTCCGCGAAACACGTATAGCACTCTTGATCAACACAAACTGCTCCTCGAGCTTACTTGTCCAAAGCAGATTAAGCGTGTCGGAAGAAAAGCCGCTTTCTTCACAAACAACCGAATGGCACGACCGCTCCTGAAGGTGCTGCGAAATATTTTTCTTACTTTTATTCGGATCTATCCGATACGTTCTTACCCCCTCTTGGGTTGTGATATGAAGAATCAGCGGAAGGGTATCGGTCAATACACCCGAGGAGGTGACAAATAGCCCTAACGCTTTTCCTTTTCTTTGTATCTCCTCTTTTAGTACCTGCACAAAGAGTTTTTCTGCCGTTGCGCACATTGCCACCTCGTTTCTTTGATAGAAATAAATAGCAATCAACAATAAAGAAATCGTTATCAGCCCTATACCTAAAAGTCGTGTCGTTTTTCTCATTTTCATTAGTCTTTCTGTTTTCTCAGTCCTCTTTTGGCAAATGTAGAATAAAGATTTCTATTTTAAATTACTTATAACGTCACAAAACACGTCACAAAAGAAAAAAACAGTCACAAAACATGTTACAAAGTCTTATTGCAGTATTCAATCGTTCGATTTAACCAATTCAATACGTCTAAAACAAAGCTTATCATCGCTAAAATTGGGATTCTTAACGAAACTCGTACTCAAATATAAACCATCTTCGCGAATAAAGAAATGGTTGGAGGCATAGGTGTTTTCGGGAAACAAAGTCTCACCTACCACCTCGAACTCTTTATTCAAAATCATGATCGAAAACTTACTGCGCCCCAACTGCCAAATATCCATAGCATTGTCATTCGGTTGTACTTCTGTTTCAGGATACACAAACCGATAATAAACATCCCGGTACTTATCATAAATCAAATTGCCATAAAATGGAATTTGGCATAATATTTTAGGAAGAGAGGCCAAGTCAACATTTTGGTTGGAAAGATCGAACCGATCCAGATAACGACTTTTGGCAGAAACAGTACGCAGAATATCTCCAGACAAAGAGACAACTTTAATCTTTTCATCAAAAAAGAAAGAGTAGACGAAATTCGTATCATTAAGAACTTGACTATAATCGAACTCAGAGCCCAATGTATTACCTTGAATACGCTCAGAAGTCATAATAGGGGGAAACCTCAACGAAAATTCGTTTAACTCACCGCTGATCGTATCTAAGACAAGAGTTACCGGGCTATCTTCTACTGCCCGATTACCTAACCTACGATTCGGACATTGTTGATTTATGTATATCTTTTCATTGATTATATACAAAGGAGTATATGGACATGATAATACCATGACCGGAAGTGTCTGTTTGCCTTCAACGGTTTTCGAATACTGTATTCGTCGGCGAATTTTCCCCTCGCTATCTACTACATCTATCTCATTCCTCATCATGCAGGGAATATAGATTTCATCCCATGATTGAATGTAATAGCCACAGAAAACATCCACACCATCGGCGCCTTCTTTGTCTAAAGTGATAGTCTTAACGTACTGTTGCGTATTCATGTCATAGACCAAGATCTGTGGTTCGACATCATTTTGAAATGTCAAAAACTCATTCCCTTTCTCATCGGTATATGGAAAAAGTGCTTTAATGAATACAGACGTTTGCGGATTCAATAAAAACACCAATGAATCATTGCCGGGCTGCAACACATACGTATCTCGCTCAACAGAACCACAGGAAACGAGCAAAAAGAGCGAAACTAAAGTCAAAAAGAAAACACAACTAATTTTATGCATAAGATTGATCTTTTAATCATAAAGTTATTTTTTCATCGAATAAATCAGCAGAAGGGTATTTTCTCCGAAAGTCAACTAACTCGCAACCTATATAATTTTAAAGTCTCAAAATCAACCGTCGTATCTTTCGGATTATTTCCACCTACAATCAAGCCCTCCTTATCAACTCCAAAAAACAGAAAGTTATATTTGTAATTATCCAATTGATGCTCTGCTATTATTTCGAGTTTACTATTAAATACAGCCAATACTATTTTCTTATCATAAGGAGTCGGTGCTTCAGAAAGCTGTTCTTTAAGCTCACCAATCTGTATTCTATAATAAAGATCTTTATATTTATCATAAATGGGAGTATAAAACACAGGATTCTCTATCCAATGTTCCCAACGAGCTTTTTCATTTTGTGGATTACCATTATAAGGAGACACATTACTGTGTATCAAACGGCTCTCACCACCTGCTACCCTACCGTTTTGTTTTAGAATATTGTAAACAAAAATATCTGACAAACAGGTAAAGTTATAACAAATACGGTCATCGGAAATCCACATATTCAAATTACGATTTTGCCCCATACGCTGCCAATTCTCCTGCATATAAGAAGGTAGATAAATCGGTAATAAGCGCCACGTTTGATTTTCGATATTATATTCAGCAAACAGTTGCTGACCTTCGGGATACGGATAGGGTTCTTTCGATGTAATGAGTCGACCATATATACGATTCTGACTCCGATTATAAAATGGCTGAGCAAACGCTCCTACGTCAAAATTCGCGATATAATCACTTCCCGAATAATTCATCGTTTCCCGCTTCAAGACCTCTCCATTACTATTTAATATCAAGAATCCATTGTCGGCAAAACAAACAATAGAATCGGATGACAACACCTGCATATTATCAATATAGGGAACTCCATTCGCACCTTCTCTCTCCAACTCAATTATGATAGGACAATGCTTTCTTATTAAAATCAAATACATCAATTGCCCAGGTTTTTGTATTAAAAGCATACATAGCCGTATTCTCCTTTGTAGAATAGATAAAGGTAGCAGAGGGGTAAGACGACAAAGATACAGAATCTAATGGTATGCATATTGAGTCTGTCTGGAGCTTAACAACAGAAGCATCATTATAATTCGTTGCTGTTTTTAAATTGTCCTGACATCCGAATAGAGGCAAGAAAAATACAAATAATAAAAATCCTTTCATGTTGATTCAGTTTTAATTAGATTAGCAAATATCAAATCTGAAAATAATCAATTTGTTGGCTGTTTCACCAATTCAATACGTCTAAAACAAAGCTTATCATCGCTAAAATTGGGATTCTTAACGAAGCTCGTACTCAAATATAAACCATCATCGCGAATAAAGAAATGGTTGGAGGCATAGGTGTTTTCGGGAAACAAAGTCTCACCTACCACCTCGAACTCTTTATTCAAAATCATGATCGAAAACTTACTGCGCCCCAACTGCCAAATATCCATAGCATTGTCATTCGGTTGTACTTCTGTTTCAGGATACACAAACCGATAATAAACATCCCGGTACTTATCATAAATCAAATTGCCATAAAATGGAATTTGGCATAATATTTTAGGGAGAGAGGCCAAGTCAACATTTTGGTTGGAAAGATCCGGTTGATCCATATAACGACTTTTGGCAGAAACAGTACGCAAAACATCGCCCGACAAAGAGACAACTTTAATCTTTTCATCAAAAAAGAAAGAGTAGACGAAATTCGTATCATTAAGTACTTGACTATAGCTAAACTCAACACCCAACGTATTGCCTTGCATACGTTCGGAAGTCATAATAGGGGGAAACCTCAACGAAAATTCGTTTAACTCACCGCTGATCGTATCTAAAACAAGGGTTACCGGGCTGCCTTCTACCGTCCGGCTACCCAACCTAAGATTCGGGCTTTGTTGGCTTAAGTACATCTTCTTATTGATTATAGACAAAGGAGTATATGGAAATGATAATGCTAAAACCGGAAGTGTTTGTTTGCCTTCAACGGTTTTCGAATACTGTATCCGTCGGCGAATTTTCCCCTTGCTATCTACTACATCTATCTCATGCCTCATCATACAGGGAATATAAATCTCATCCCATGATTGAATGTAATAGCCACAGAAAACACCCACACCATCGGCGCCTTCTTTTTCTAAAGCGATAGTCTTGACATATTGTTGCGTATTCATATCGTAGACCAAGATCTGTGGTTCGACATTATTTTGAAATGTCAAAAACTCATTCCCCTTCTCATCGGTATACGGAAAAAGTGCTTTAATGAATACAGACGTTTGCGGATTCAATGAAAATACCAATGAGTCCTTGCCGGGCTGCAACACATACGAATCTCGCTCAACAGAACCGCAGGAAACGAGCAAAGAGAGTGAAGCTAAAGTAAAAAAGAAAACAGAACTAATTTTATGCATAAGATTAAGATTTTAAAAAAACCGACAATAGTGTAGATGTATTTTCTGCACCTCATTCACCAGCAATTAGAACTACTCCAATGCAATGATCGGGTGCAGCCAGAACACAGTAAAAGGCAGTATCCGTTTCATCAACACAGAAGCACTGTACCTGAGTGTCTATTAAAATCTTTCGTACAGGTTCTCCTTCCCAATCGAAAACCCAAATCTCACTCTTTTGCGTTTCTTTGTGCTCTTCGTGCATGCGATGCGTATTGGGATTATACAATACATAAACATACTTATCGGAAACAGCAATGCCACGTGCCCCCAGTTCGGCATCCGGATTATCGCTTTCGGCATAAACACCATCGGGAGTGGATTCGAACAGATAATGATAGGGTGCCAATAGCATCCTTTTGTGGAGCGTTAAGGTGTCGGGCGCATAGTCCCAGAGTTCAAGCACATTGCTTGTAGCACACGCCAAACGTTTACGCGTGGTATGGTAGCCGAACTGCGATTGATGAAACATGGCTTTAGCCGTATTGGGTACGGCTTCTTCTTCGCTTTGATAGTTCGGGAAGCTGCCACATTTGGATATGACGTTGCCCTTGTTGTCTAAAATAAGGAATCTACAGTCGTCAAAAACACCCGAAGCTACAAAGCGCGATTCGCTCAGCGGGTAGATTCTATCAAAATTCATGGGCAGATGTATCAATTCTCCTTGCGGCCGAATGGAAAAGTCATTTGCATTGAACGTATAGTTTTGTGCCGTAAAATGCCAGCGATTATGTATAAAGACAGACGAATCGGATATAAAGAATTCGACAGGGCTTAAGAACTCACCCGGCCCTTGGCCTTGCGGCAGCATCTTATTTACAAAACGCTCTTGGCTAAGACTGTAGCAGTACAAAAGGCTATCGCCATTAAAATCGCTGACATAAAGGATATCCCCCCTCTTCTTTATATCCATTGGGATGGAGATAATGGCTTCGGTGAAAATGGTAGATTTGGCTGCGGTACTCTCACTAAATGATACTCTTTTCTGTGATTCGCTACAACCGACCAGTAGCAGTGCCAAGGATAATAATTGAATTTTCATGTGTTTTTGTATTTTCAAGAATAAATAAATTGATAGCCTAAAGAGCATAAGATACGATACTCCAACCATCATCGCTATTTTTCACTACAGCAAACAGGCTCTGACGCTCCTCGTCTACTGCCAGATGATAGGCGGTGGTATCTAATGTATATTTCTTAACCGGGTGGCCGGCCCAGTCAAAGACCAACACCGTATCTGATTTCCAACCATTCTCATTCACCTTTTTATCCGAATACAAGGCATAGACATACTTCGTGGTGCCGCAAAGCTGTATATAACCGGTTTGGCTATTTTCTGTACGCCCTACACTATAGAATGTATTGTCTCCTATCTTTCCCACTTGGGGCTCACAGATCGGGTCGGCCAACCGCAACGACTCAATCAGTTCTATCTTATTGTTTTTGATGGTAAAGAAGTCGATATTCGACGAGAAATTTACGGAATAAGCAAATAGTTTCTTCTGCGGATGCATAATCAGCACGCCTTGGTTAGCAAGGTATTTAGTATATACATTAAAGGCACTATCGGCCAAATTATATACATCGACGCCACAATCCATTACAGTGCTGTTTTTATCGAAGAGCAGGTATTGATAGCGAGATTGATACGTTCCTGCCCCCAAAAAAGTACTATCATCAATAGCTATCAGTCGTGAAATTTGCGCATCAGGAAGAGTGTATCTGGTTAGGCATACAGGAGAAGCATTTGGCTGGCCACTGCGTAAAGAATCAAGGCTGTATTTCATCACAACTCCGGTTTGGTCGTTAAATACCGTGAAGCATCGGCTCGACAAATAGCCATAAGAGTTGGCCGGTATTTCGGCAGGCCCTTGCCCAATCACTCCAAAGGGGGCGATGTATTCGCCAGAATGGGCATCGAAAAAAGTATAACTATGCCCCGAATGAGCATCGGAGACAACCAAGTTTTTGCCATCACATGCCAACCCCGCTACCTGCACCAAAGAGTCCTCATTTATCGCAAAATCTTTCTTTTGAGTCAAAAACTGCGATTCAGGGAATAGCTCTAAAACCGTACGAGGTTTCTCTTCTTTACAGGCTCCCAATATGCTTATATACAATAACAGGGAGAGAACTTTAGGTAGTTGTTTTATCATAACTTTATGTATTAAGATAGTTTTATTTTAAACAGGTCTATAAACATCGAAAATCAACTCCTCGGAGGCGTCTGAACCGGAGAGTATGTTATCGACAAAAATCAGTATACCCTCATCCAATGCACACCACCCGGTATAGTAACTATATCTGCGCGAGGGCAGTTCCAACTCGTTCACTATCTCAAAGTCACGGTTAAATAGAGTTAGCAATAGCTTTCGGCCGGCATTCAACTTTCCCGGATCTTTTTCATCGGCAGTATCGACTCCACTCACATGCAATCGGGCATATAAATCAGATGCAGATAGGTGCATTATTTCATGAAAACATACATTTTCGAGTGCAAACAATTCTCTTGCCTCATACGTGGGTGCTGAGACGCACTTAGGAACTACGTTGGGGGTAAATTTGCTCTCACCCGAAATCGTCTTTCGCTCTCCGGTATCCAGATCAATCGTATATACTGAAGACTCTATCGGGTAATTATAAACAATCAAATCGTCTGTAAAACTGATATTGGGGCGATAGATATAGCCGTAGTCTTTGACGGTGATATTCGGCTCGACAACAGACGGTGTAAGTCCGTAGCTATCAACCGGCTTTTGTTGGTCTAAAGCCCTCTCTTTAACAACTAATTTGGGAATATCGTTTACCACGATCTCGACAGCATAGAACAATGACTGTCGCCGTTCATTATAATATAATTTGATAACAGACATTGCATAGTTTGCCATTACGGCAACTACCCCATCGGATTCTCCATCATTCAAGGCTATTTTATTTTTCATCTCTCCTTTGCTGTTTATCAAATAGGCTTGCTGGGTATCATCACAAAGCCAAATCGAATCTAAGTTATGCACATATAACCCACCGATTCTTCGGGTGATTCCACTTGGTCCTTCTTGATTTAACTTCAATTGAACCGTTTTCTTGCTATTCAATTCAATGAAGTCCAACGCATGCTCTTTGTAATTATAACCCACTACAACAAGGGTCGAATCGGCACGATAGGAAGAAGATAAAGGATAAGATTTCAGCAACAGCACATCTGACGGAGGAATGGATACCTCTTCCGCCACAAGCCCAATACTATCGGCATAGACATTACTACGCTTTTCTCCATTATTTGCACGAAAGCAAGAGGTAGCGCATACGCAAAGGAGAAGTAGGTATATGCACATACGGGGTTTAGTCTTCATATTGTCTGTTTATTTATTTGAAATAGAATTTAATTAAACACGGGTTATCATCCTCCAGGCGTTGCTCGAGTTTTCGATACTCTTCCTCCGGAAGAACCTGTTTATAGTTCTCGAAATCGTCATTATTGACAAGACAAATTAAATAATCATTATTGAATGCCAATGGCCGCAACGGTATGCCTTCGGCTGTTTTCTCAAAAAAGAAGCTCTTTCCGTCTTTCTTTCGATAAAAAAGATTCTTCCATATCCGGAAACCGAAGGTCAACTTAGCATAATAAAACTTATCATTCTGCTGTTGCCGGCTTAGTATATAAGGAATAGTCGAATCAAGCAGGTATTGAAGCAGTAATTTATCTTCCTCTTGCTCTTTATCGGGTGTTAACGTAAATCCTGCTTTCTTTAAATCGATATTATCTTTGCCGAAATCCCATCGATACGATACCTGCAAGCTATCTTTGCCAATCGTATACACTTCGTTGTGAAACGGAGTAGAGAAATACGTACGTTTATCGTATTGATAAAAGACTCTCGGATTCTGAGAATTCAGAATACGGTTTTCGTACCAAAATCCTTTTACCTCCTTGACCGAATCTTTCGAAACAAGGCTAACTCCCGGTTCTTCGAGGCTGGAAGGGATTGTCCATGTTACAAAATGTTCTTTGTCAAACTCTTCCATCGTTTGGTAATTAGCTTTCATAGGCAGTTCGATCTTTTTAATAAACTCTCCTGCCAATGTATAACAGTAAATACTACCAAAAGGAGACAACATATAGACCCGGTTATCGGCTCTATTGACTACTGCATCATAAATTTCGCGATATTCGCCGGGACCTTGTCCTTTCTTCCCTATCTTGCGTAAAAGCCGGCCACGATCATCAAAAACGAGTACGGCAGGGATGCCTTCGTCAAAAACAAAGTATTCATTCTTATCAACAATGATTTTTTGGGGACGAATAATAAACGAACTGTCTTTTGTCTCTAACGGCACAACTACGATCTTATCGAACAGTTCGCTCATAGCAACACTCTTTTCGCTCAAATCGACTTTTAAAATGGTGCTGCCCACAGTAGTCTTTGAGTCTTTACAAGAAAGAAGAAAAAAAACAGCCAATGCATATACGAATTTCATAGGCATGATATTATAAAGTTAAACAATCGAGAGAAAAACCTGCACGTTATATTTTACAATACGGTCATTCATTAACACTGCGTACAACAAGCCATTGCACTCGTCAATAGAAATACATTTAATATTATCTTTTATCAGAAAAGCGGCATTTGATTCAGCAAAGATGGATTTATTGGCATCGTCCATAAAAGGATATCTCTTTTCGAAAACAGCCTCTTTTTTTTGCAAAGATTGATTAATATTCAATATCGCCACGTATTGGGGATAAGTTACTCCTCTGTTATCATCACCCTGATGCGAGTGGCATGAAGCAAACAGAAGTAGGCAACATAAAATGAGAAGTGAAGCATGTCTGTTTTTCATATAAGCTATAATTTTACTAATGCAATCTTTTGAAAGCGCAATCTGTTTTCATCAAAATCGGGACGCTTAAAATGGGTGGCACTTACATACAAACCATCTTTACGCACAAACAACAAATAAGCATTGTACGTATATTCGGGAAAAAGCGTTTCGCCAACCACATTCATATCCTTATCTAAAATAATTATGGAAAACTGTTTGCGCCCATTGTGATAGATATCCATAAAGTTTTTCTCAGCTCCAAATTCCGCTTTAGGGAAGGCAAAGCGATAATAAACATCGCGATACGGATCGTAAATTAAATTACCATAAGATGGCAACTCACACTTTCGTTTAATCAATTGGTCGATATCGGTATCGGATGGTAGAACTTCAAATTCGGGATGTTTGATATAGCGACTTTTTGCCGGGTGTTTAGCTATCTTTGAAAAATCACGCGATAGTGTATAAATGGAATCGGTCAACTCACTAGAATAAACGAAATCGGTTCCATTATAGCATACACTCACTTTGTCTCCGCTTGCGGTTGAATAAGGAAGGGCTTTCGCATCGCGAGTAGTGACAATGTGCTTCAAAGGAGTGGAAGTGATTTTGTGAGTATGTCTGTCAATCATCACTCCAAGAGGACTTTTAGGCATAAAATCATCTCCTAACTGATTATTACCATCTTGAGAAAGATACAAGCTGTCGCCCAAAAAGCACATCGGAGAATACGTGATAGTATGGGCAAAAGTGGGAATTAACGGTATCCCCTGACTTGTCTTGTCATATCGTATCTTGGAACAGATCTGTCCGGTCGAATCTGTTACGTAAATTATGGGCAATGATGTATCGGCTATATAGATATGATTAAAATCAGTTGCGGAAAAGCTATAAATAAATCCGACACCATGATTCCCTTCGGTTTCGTATTTCACCTTTTTCACCAATCGTCCGGTGGCTATCTCATAGAACAACACATGGTTTCCATAACTATTAAAAGTTAAGTACTCTACTCCATTCTCCTCGAAAGTCCACAGACAGAACTTAGGCAAACGCGTCTCCTCGTCAATAGGGAAATCCAAATAAGTGTCGGTTGCTTGCAAGGCAAATGAATCGTGAGCTCTCTTCGCTCCACAGGACGAAAAAAGAATGCAATACAAAATTATAAATAAATAGTTTTTCATCGTGTCAGTGTATTTGGTTAGAAGTCGTTCAGCAAAGATAACAGCATGAGCCTATTCTACCAAACAAAATGGCTGACAAACGCTGAAAAAGAGATATTTATGCAAAAACAGCCCATTCCATCGGGAGTACATTCTTTATAAGATAATCAATGCATAACCGTTCGGAGATATCCTCTCTATATGAATGACCGGGATAAGCACTTTTCGCATTCGGCTGAGAACTTGATGTAGCCTGTCGGGAGTGCCCGACTGATTGGGCCACAATAGCGTCATTAATTCATCATTCGTCAATTGATAATCAGTTGCATTTAAAAAAGCCTCAAAGAGAAAACCTATTTGTTTTGTTAAATGCCTTTGCTCTACACCTACAAACAAGATTCTTTGTACTCCATCATAAAAAACATCATCTTTGAATCCATAGATTCTTTTTCCCGCTTCGGGGATATCCGTCGAGTAGCGGGCATTTAAACTAAACCCGGTAGAGCGACAGAACAACAGAAACACACGATCGGTCAAAAGCAACAAAATAGCACAAAGCCCTAAACAGAGCAATATACGCACACCTACATACCGACCGATGAGCGTCCGGAAAGAAAAATGAATAAAACCGGTTATCTCTGTTTCACATCCATAGCCTATATAACAGAGAAATAGCGGAGAATCCGTAAGTGACCAAGCGGCATAGTTGCTCGTTTGCAGAGGCACTTCGCGCTTGTTTTCGTCGGTAAAAACAATCTTCAATGCAGTTTTACCCTTTAAATGCAGCTTCGTTAAGGTTTGCTGCCAGATGCGATTTAGCGAATCGGGAATAATCGGTGCTTTCTCTAAAGCAATAGAATGCAAAACACGCATATCGGCAGACTTCGTTATATTGCGAGCATGCTTCTCGGGCGTAATGGAGTATTCCACTCTATTCGTTCCTTTTTGTACAGAAACGATTTCGGGTATCTGTTCGACCTTATCGGGACTTATGCGGCTATGTATATCAATGGTTCCTATTTCTGTATGCCTCTTGACCAACTCCTGTTCGAGTGCTTGATCAAACGCAACCTTTGCACGATCATTGAGTTCTACCATCCCGGTATGATAGAAAAATACAGCCCAGCAGACAAAAGCGACTATCGCAGTCATCAGCATTGAAATCCTTATTGTACGTTTGTGTTTCATTATCTGTCTGTTTATATGTGTGTGTGTGTCTATACGTACCGTTCAACCCATATTCAATAGGTATCATAATTGAAATGCTGCTTTTCGTCGTAATACGAAAACAGCTGTTCTTCCTTGCCCCGAGTTAAGTTTTTAAGCCAGAAAACAGCATGGCGGGGAGCATTATCATAAATCAGTTCGGCACTATCTGCACGTTGGCAACCCAGTGACTTCCAACCCTCGCTCGAAAAGTAAAACAGTTCATAACGATCGCCGACACGAATAAAATTATCATCATTGCGAGGAACATACGAAATACGCTCAATGCACTTAGCTCCCCCCAAATCAAGCCCAATCCATCCTTGGGTTTTGGCACTCGAAAAATAGGTAAGCGGATTATCGTCTATAGCATGAATGGCTGCACAATCAGTATTGTTGTAAGCAGCCGTATGGAAAAGCTTACCTGGCAGTTTATGCCCGTCGCCCCCTTTTTCGTACCAGCACATTTCGGCAATATCGGCAGGATAGCGTTTGTCCGAAAGGTATCGTACATAGCGATACTTCTTAGCTGACTGAATAGGGACTTCATTAAAGATCTTATTCACACCGTCTCCCAACTGATATAGCAACTCCGCATCGCTGAAGTCTGAACGATTAGCTCCCTCGAAGCGGCCATAAGCCATGCGCTTCATAAAAGTTTTGACGTTTTTCGTCAAGGGATATTTGCGCGTAAGGATTATGCGAGAGGCTTGCCCATCGGGGCGGTAATAAACAACATTGCCCGTTCCTTTATCGATTTTAAAAGGATATCCGGCCGTAGTAAGTCGGTCGTCTTTGCTATACAGAGCCATATAGATAAGTCCGGGTTCGATATCGCGAAAGAGGGCTATTCCGTTAAGATACTCTCCTCCACCAATGGGCTTCCAACCATGATCCGTAAAGATGGCCAGCCAAACAGGGCGTTGATCTCCGTTCTCTACAAACTCACAAGCTACATTTGCCTGATTGGACGGGAAATATTGGGCTGATACATCCTTGAGATAATGATGCCAAGAAGTTTGTTGCAGCCCATAACAAAGCCGATAGGCTTTTCCTTTTTTACGCATCAGGTTTTTGCCACGTATGGGGGTATGCTCGTCGAAAGAGAATGAGGTCGTTACCCCGGTGGTATCTAAAACAGCGTTCCAAGCATGATAATAGGCCAGCTCGGGAGAGTACAGATAAATATCGGTAGATACGGGAATGCCGACAGAGCGCATCACATAGACCGTATAATCGCATAGATCGTTGCAGCTGCCCACGCGCTTATCAACCAGAAAAGGAGCGGATACATGAGGGCCATTGAAACCGGAGAAGTAACTCCACCCTTTCCTTATCAGGTAGGTGTTCATTGCATCGCAGGCCGATACTACGTCGGTACCCGTATACAAAGAGTCGAGCACAGGGGTGAAGCGTTCGTACAACTCTTTCTTCCAATGGGTAAGCGGCTCGTTGCTGACACGATAGGGCAAGAGGAACTCACAAAAATCGTCGAAAGAAATGTATTTCCCCCAAGGGCGTTGCTCCCAGACTTTAAAGGAATAGTCGATGTTCTCAATGAGATAGGTGGCTGTAATAACCTTGGCGTCAAACTCTTGCTCTAATTGTTTGCAAGAGAATTGCTTGAGGTAGGCAAAACGATGCTCATCATAGCGCGAAGAATCGGCATATTGAGCCAATGCGATATACATCGAGTCTAAGAGAGTGCCTTTATAAGTATAATAAGCAGGCATGTTTTCGATAAGAAATTTCGCCGCCAGAAGTTTTAAGGAGTCGTTTTTATAATGCACGAGCACTTTTTCAAGTTCTGCTCGATTATCACCGGCAAAGTCAAGAGCGTTTTCTAATCGATCGTCCACCGAAGAGCGGCAGGCGGATAAGAGCATTATTCCTAAAAGAAGGAATCCAATCATTCTTTTCATAAAAGCAGAGATTACTGTTCACTGATATAAGAAAAGGGGTGAAGGCAATCCTCAAATACGAGAAATCACCATTCACTCCCTCCAGTTTATGTTTATATTTGCTAAAGTCAATCGAAGTAGAACTGTATGATCGGTTGATCATTATTTACATCGGTAGCTGTGATGCGTTGCTTATCTTCGTCCACATCAATACCATAGACATATCGGTCTAACGTATACTTGCAGATGGGTTCACCTTGTAAACTAAAGACGTAAATGTATTGACCACCGTCGACAATTGTTTCTTTTTGCTGAGCGATCTCTTTAAACGTACGCCCATGAAAAACGGCATAAATAGCACGATTAGTCACCTTTACATCACTAAACCCCATAATTCCGGTAGGCACACCATAGCCATCGGCTATTTTAAACTCGGGCTCTCCGTTAGGACCGACACAAACAACGTGCGTACTATCTTTCAGGTTGTAAATCTCGAGCACTTCGCCCAACTGAGTAACGGCAGCCAAAACACCATTATCGGGGTTGTAATCGACAAAGCTACGCCATGCCTGAGCCAGTGCCGGACGGGCTTTAGACAAAGCCTCGTCATTGGTTGTAGGAATGGTGCCACTCTTACCAACGAGACGTCCCCTTTGGTTGACCTTGCAAAAACGAGTTTCGCCGGAATAATCGGGAATAACAAAGGTGGATTCATCGAGCTGTGCAAAATCGAGTGCACGAAGCAAACTCTTGTCCAGCGATACGACCTCATCGAGAAGAAGTGAATCGCCGGACGAAGAGAAAACAAACCTATCTAGTTCACCTTTATTTGCATCTAATATCCATACCGAGCCATCCTTACCATAACGCACATTTTCTACCGACAACATCTCTTCGGGAGAATCGCCACGCTTTCCAAACGAATTTAAATAGGTAAACTCAGGGTATTGAAAAACATGACAATAATGATCCGTTCCGTGCAAATCGAGCACAATCGCTTTATCACCCTCTATTCGTACCCGAAACGGATAACGAAATAAAGCTGTATCAATTTCGATCGTCTGCGCATATAACTTCTTCTCGCGAGGAAAAGAGCTATATACCGTTTCATTGTCTTTATGAGAAGAAACACAAGACGCTAAAAGTAAGAGGAAAAGGATTGGGTATATTTTCATTTGTAGTATAATACCTTAACATTCGAATGTGGACAGTCAACTGATCCATCACCAACACATATCGCCATCCCAATTTCCCCATTTGCTAAGGCCTCTACATTCATTAAGGCCAAATCTCCCAAAGCACCTTCCTTATTGTTAGCAACATAAGAATAAATAGAAAAAGCAGCACAAACCACTACGCATAAGAAAATAACTTTTGTCTTCATAATATATAAATTATTTAAGTTTGTTGAGGGCAAATATATAGCAAAGAGTTCAATTAAAAAAAACATTTACGTCACAAGATACGTCACAAAATAAAAAAAGCGTCACAAAACACGTCACAAAGATAGAAAATAGCAGATAATGTAGTTTCTGTTGGATTCATGGATTAAGAAATTGGATTTTAATATATTATTTGTACTTTTGCCAGAGTCAAACAACTCATTGTACTACTTTCTATGAAAGGTTACAAAAAATATCTATTTTATATCATTTCTCTCATCGCATTATTAGTGATAGGGACTAGTGTTGCATATAGACTTAATGTGAATATGCAAAAAAGAAAAGTGGTTATGAATGAATATATTAGTAACATTTTAGAAGAGGCTGTTACTAAAAATGCGAAAACAAGAACCAAAAATATTTTTATTACAGGAATTGAGCAACGTCCAAACTATATAGGAAAAACCGAAACACGTATTTTTCAAACAACAGATACTACATTTACTTATAAATATAAGGTTGTTGATGCCGCAACAGCTATACTTCAAACTCAACAATCTTTTTTACTACTAACCGACAGCCTTAAAAGCGAGCATATTCAACAACTATTTGACAGTCTTTTGCTATCAAGAAACATTAAGGCTAATAGCATTATCCGCATAGTTGCATCTGGATATTTTAAGCAATGTACGATACAAACAAATGATACAACTTCAATGGTAATCCATGGTCGCACAAATTATATAATGGACGATGGACTGGAGAAAATTGAATATATAGCTTACGTACACTATCCGTTTCCCACACTGTGGAATAGCATTTCTAAAAAGGAATTTTATTATGGCATACTGCTAGCATGCGTTATCTGTTTCGCCCTATTAACCTATAAAATACACCAAAGAATAGCAGCAAAGAGGTTGTTAGCGGCTACCCCTATCATGAAAATAAGCAATAATTACCAAGAAACGGAGTACCCGGTGATAGAGGATGAATACGTGAGATATAACAGTAGATGTGTCCGATTCACTCGGCAGCCGTTGCAGATAATACAGCTATTCTTAAAAGCAGAGCAATATCGAATCAAGAAAAATGAGATTAAAGAACTATGGCCAAAGTCTGTGAATCAATTAAGTAACATGACAACAGCCATAAACAGAGTAAATAAACTTCTTGCAGAAATAGATTGTCCCTATAGCATCATTACAGACGCGACCGACAAGGAGTATTACGTGCTATCAAAGAGTACGTAGTTAATCGACCAATAACTAGTATATCAATGCATGATAAAGTACGTACTCTTGGCATACAAGAGTACGTACTTTTGAAACGCTTGTCGATTAAATCATTAAACGTACAATAATTTTATCATCAAACGACTAGATCGTATGCAATAGGAAAGTATCTATCTAAAAAGCTTTTCGATTTCGTCCTCCTTAATGGTAGTGAGCACTACTTTGCCATCAGGGGTATAGTTGGGAGCACTACATGCAAAAAGATCGTCGACCAAGCGATTCATCTCTTCGTTCGAAAGTACCTGACCATAGACGATAGCAGCAGCACGAGCCAACGTGAGAGCCAGAATCTGCTGAATCTCATCTTTCACATCATTACCTTTTTCCATGGCTGTATGCAGCATGTTGTGCACTAACTCCACAGGGTTGAGACCTTCGACACCCGAGGGAATACCATTGATGGCATAGCTACCACCACCTAGGTTGCTAAGATCGAAGCCAACGGCAACCAATTCGTCCATAACGCCTTCTAAAACGGTAGCTTCGGAAGCAGGCAATTGCAAAATCTCCGGAAAAAGAACACCTTGCGATACACCTTGCTTCTGGCGAATTTGAGCCATGTAGCGATCGAACAATACACGAATATGAGCACGGTGTTGATCGATAAGCATCAACCCCGATTTGACCGAGGTAAGAATAAACCGACCCTTGAACTGTAGATGCTGTCCGCTCTTCTCAACCACCGATTCGCCGGCATAAAAAGTAGTAGAAGGAGAAACCTCCCGCTCTACCACCGGCTCGAAAGCAGCTTCGAAGAGGGGTTCCATAATTGGGTCTTCGGTTGCTTCAGGTTCGGGACGATTGAGTTTACTGGCTTTCTCGAGCCCACCGTAGAGATCTTCCCAGTCGACTTTGGCATGCGAAAAGCCTCCTCCACCGAAACCGCTCGACGCACTGCCACTACGCGGATTGCTTGAAGTTGGCTTGAAGGGATTAAAATCGGAATTATAATGTACCGTAGGTGGTGGTGGCAGGGTTTCTTGCTCGAAAGAGGGAATATCGGGCATATCTTCGGTATCGAAGTCAATAGAGGGCACAGCATTGAATTTGCCCAATGACTCCTTAACGGAAGCGGAAATAATTTGCCAGATGGCCTGCTCGTTTTCGAATTTAATCTCGGTCTTCGTTGGATGGATGTTGACATCAATATTGGCAGGATCGACCTCGAAATATAGAAAGTAAGAAATCTGATCACCGCTAGGAATAAGTTGCTCATAGGCATCCATCACTGCTTTATGAAAATAGGGATGACGCATGTAGCGACCGTTGACAAAGAAGTATTGATGCGCTCCTTTCTTACGGGCTGTTTCGGGTTTGGCTACAAAGCCCGAAACCTGTACCATAGTGGTATTGACCTCGACCATGAGTAATTGCTGATTGAGTTTCTTACCGAAAATAGCCAGAATACGCTGACGCAGATTCGACGGTTGTAGATTGAACAACTCAGAGTCGTTGCTATAGAGCGATAAAGCGACCTCGGGGTGCACCAACGCAATACGCTCGAACTCGGCAAGGATGTTGCTCAGTTCGGTTGAGTTTGCCTTGAGAAACTTACGACGCGCAGGGATATTAAAGAATAGATTGTTGATTGAAAAATTGCTTCCGCGCGGACAAGAGACCACTTCCTGACTCTCTACCTGAGAACCGGCAATGACAATCTTGGTTCCGAGCTCTTCGTCTTCGGGACGTGTTTTGAGTTCGACTTGCGCCACAGCAGCAATAGAAGCAAGTGCTTCGCCACGGAAGCCCATGGTGCGCAATGCAAAAAGATCGGCTGCCTGGCGTATCTTTGAGGTGGCATGACGCTCGAACGAAAGACGAGCATCGGTTTCGGACATGCCTTTGCCATCGTCGATCACCTGAATAGAGGTTTTACCGGCATCGGTAACCAATACATGTATGCTACGTGCATCGGCATCAATAGCGTTCTCGACCAGCTCTTTAATTACAGAGGCAGGACGTTGAATGACCTCTCCGGCTGCAATCTGATTGGCAACCGAATCGGGCAACAAATGAATGATATCGCTCATAAATAATCGAATTTAAAAACTCCAGCTTCCGGTCTGGAGATAATGCCAGAGAAAGAGAAGCAGCCCAATAATGATCAGGATAACACCGAAGTGAACCGGGCGGCGTCCACTCTGTTTGCGACGCCGAAGGTGGGTAGTGCCTTCGATGAACTTGCCCCGAATATCTTCGGGCGAGAACTCCTTTTCGGGAAGCATGCCCAGATCGCGCTTGGCGTCTTCTTCCATCTTGGTGAGTTTCTCTTTCCGCTCGTCAACATAAATATATTGATGGTTGAAACGACGCGGTTTCTTCATACTACTAAACATTCCCATAAACTACTTTCCTTTATTAATTAATTCTCGTTTGGACGAAGATACTGGTTTTCGGCTGGACTTACGTAATGTTTCGCCGGCTTTCTTCGCCTTCCAGACAAAGATGTCTTCTTTACTTAGCGGCCGAAGATAATCGAACCAGACAAACGTAGGCAGCTTCATCTTATCGGGCGGAATCTGATCCATCGGATAAAGCACGCCGTTGGATTTGGGGCTCATCACCATTTTCTCCATCTTACGGTCTTTCAGATACATATTGAGCAAACTGGTCTCAGAGGTATTCATACCGATCATCGTACTGTCTTTCTCATCGACAGGATAGAAAACAACCAACACATTGGCTATGACATCTACCTTGCGCATCTCGCCATTTTCGAAAAAGGCTTTGATCTCCTTTCCGGAAATTTGGTTGTAATGAACCGAGTCTTTCATCTCGACGGTAAGTGCCTGATTGATGATATGTGCCCAATCAATGGTACTATCGTTCATGTATACTTTGATCTCCTCGCCGAGCAGTTGCTGACCTTCGTTCCAAAGTACAGGATCACGATACATGGTCATGCAGGAGTCTTTGGAGTTGTAGACAAGCGAGTCGCAAATGCCTTGCACATCGGTACGATACATGCGTACCTTGTGGTAAGCTCGCATCTCCCGAAACATAGAATCGGTATCGATGGCATAAGTGACCATCATCAGCGTATCGGCATGCATAAACAGGCTGTCGCCTTGCGAATAATCAACGGCTACGGCACGCTTCGTGGCAAAAGCACTATCGGTGAGTTCGTTGTAATAGCAATAGTCGCCGGTAAGCATATTTTTATTAATGGTATCGTTCATCACCACGTTTTCGAAAGCTTCGCCATAACCGGCGGTACGGTCGTAATAAAGACTATCGCCCACAAGTTTTTTTCCTTCGTTGGTAAGCACCGAGCGATCCATCAATTCGGCCTGCCCGGTAGTGGTGTTATAGAAGCCGCGTTCGGAATAAATATGATTGGCATCGCTCATAATATCCGAAGGGCCAAGGATGGTAGCCAACTTCGTGTCGGTATTATACTTCAACGTGTCCGAGGTAAGGATAAACTTCGGGTTGACCAACTTCACGTCGTGGTTGAACACCGATACTTTGGTTGCCGGACTGTACTCGCCCCAATCGGAGGTAAGCACGTTTTCTTCGTCCATCAGTGTACCGCCTTCGAAATAGTAACCCAAATCGTACAGACGATCGTAATTTAAGCTATCGGTAAGCAAAGTGGTGTTGCGATTGATCATCTTTACGTTTCCTCGCAATTGGGCAAGCTGGGTCATACCGTCATAATAGAGGTAATCGCCATAGATGAACAGCGTATCGCCTTGCTCCATACGCACGTTGCTAAACGCCTCGAAGGAGTTGGTTTTCTCAAAAATCAGTGCGCTATCACAATACATATACATGCTGTCATGACGCATCTTGACCGAACCAATCAATACCTGAACATCGGGACGAGCGGCCTTGTCGGCTTGTCCGCGATCGGCATGCAAGAGGTCGACTTTGGTCTTTTTATTTGTCTTTTTATCGGTAGGTTTCTGATCTCTCGCCCCTAAAAGACATACGCCAAACAGGCACAGACACCCCACAAGGAGGAATCTATGCCTGTTTTGGAAACTTGTTTTCTTATTTTTCTTCAGCATATAAACTATAAAGCTGTTAGTAGAAATCAATCCTTAATCCAACCCGGATATTTGAAATCGCATTTTTTCCAGTTCTCGTTGATGCGCACATAGGTGTGTTTCTGTTTATCAAGAATCCACTTTTGCAACATCTCATCACGACGTTGGTCGACTACGATTTCTTTCAGGTTCTGATAATCTTCAGAGATAGTGGCTTTATGGCCGTTGATACGGTTTTTCAACTTCACAATGGCACAAACCTCTTTTCCATCCTTCTGATTAACCATCGTGAAGGCTTTGGATATTTCGCCTACGTTTAGTTTGTCGACCACCTTGGCAATCTCTTGCGGAAGTTGTTGCATCTCGAATTTAGAGGTAGCATTCTCGGGGTTAGGCATCAAACCATGATTGTTGCGGGTATCTTTATCGTGAGAGAGTACGGATGCAGCCTGATCGAAAGAGAACTTATCGGCACGGATATCATCGGCAATAGAGTCGAGCTTAGCACTGGCAGCAGCCAAATCTTTGAAAGCAACATTGGGCTTAAGAAGAATGTGGCGGGTGTTGATACGGTCGCCTCGCTTTTCGATCAACTGAATGATGTGAAATCCGAATTCAGACTCAACAATCTTAGATACCTTTTTAGGATCTTGCAGGTTGAAAGCCACGTTGGCATATTCGGGCACCAACTGCCCCTTTCCCATAAAACCGAGTTCACCGCCACGCAGAGCCGACCCTTTGTCCTCAGAGTAGAGACGGGCAAGGGTAGAGAAGTCAATCTCACCTTTGTTCACACGTTCGGTATAGTCACGTAAGCGGCTTTTCACGTCTTCAATTTCGGAAAGTGGAATCTTGGGTTGCTGTGTGATGATCTGTACCTCTACCTGAGTAGGCACATAAGGAATACTGTCTTGGGGAAGGTCTTTGAAGTAACGACGCACTTCGGCAGGTGTTACTTTGACATCGCCTACCAGCTTCTGCTGCATCTTCTGAATGATGAGTCCGTTGCGAGCATTCTCGCGTAGTGTTTCGCGAATCTGAGTTGACGTCTTCTTAAAATACTCTTCCATCTTTTCTTTAGAACCGATGGCCTGAATGTATTGATTGGTCATCATGTCAACACGCTGAAGAATCTCCGATTCGGATACTTCAATACTATCCAGCACTGCCTGATGAAGAAACAGCTTTTGTACGGCCAACTCTTCGGGTATCACACAATACGGATCACCGTCAAATTTACGCCCTTCCTGAAGAGATGCCAAACGAGCCTCTTCTACATCCGATTTCAGAATAGCTTCGTCGCCTACCACCCAAACTACTTCGTCAATCACATTGTCCTGTCCGTATGTTGCCACACTGGCAGCCAGTGTTAAGGCAAATAAAACAACAAATTTAAAGTTCACAAACTTCTTCATTCTTTGTATTTAATAATTGTATATAATCTTCTTTTTATCTATCGCGCGTTGATACAAATCGCTTTTTACTTGCTTCATAAAATCAATCTGCTTTCTATTGATCAACATGTCTTTTACCTTTGATAAGGCAAGTTCGTACGGTTCTTGTTCTCCCTTTGCCCGATAATCGGACACATGAAGGAAATAGTAGAAAGCTGTATCTTTCAGTTCTATACGTCGGTTCTTGTTTACATAAGCCTCGGGATCGGGCTCCTTCATTGGAAGAAGATCAAGCACATCGGCTATAGGCACCCATTTATCATAAAAGTACTCGTACTTTACGGCATTCTGAAGGCTGTACTTCTCGAGATGATCGACCGCCTCGCGAGCATCACTCTTATACCATTTGCGCACATTGGCTATTTGCGGAGCAGTAATCGGTACTTTAATAAACAAGCCTTTGACAAGCGGATGGGCAAGTTTGAACAGCTCTTGGTTGTTATTATAAAAATCGGTCAGTTCCTGTTCCGGAATCTCCTCGGAAAGCTTCTGGCTGATAAGCTGCTGCTGATAGGTATGCATGATCAATGCTTTTCGATAGTTTTCAACCAAGCGATCAATCTCAACGTTATCGGGAATATTGCTTTCGGCTTTCGCATAAAGTAACATCTCCTCGGCCCAATTACGAATGTAATGCTCGGCAAAGAGAAGACTGTCGTCTTTGGATATCCCTACCGGAAGCACTGCTTGCAGGTCTTCTTTGTAGAGAAAGTTTCCATCAACTTCTACCAAAGGAGTCTGCCCGCCATGATCCTGTTTCTCGGCACACGACACACAGCAAAGAAGAGAAATCAGTAGAAAGCCTGTTATTCGCATTGTCAAACTGAATTATACTTAAGTTTTAAGGTACGAAGATAGTGTAATAATTGATTGCATCAGTGATTATTAACTGTTTTTAAAACCTCTTGGTTTATTTCAACCTTAGCAGATGCGCGTAAACGCTTGATCCAAAGGTTCTCGCAGAAGTTTTGGTAATCGGCTAATAACTGCTCATAGACCTCCCTATAACTATCGGGGCCTTTCTGTTTCTGGCCTACCACCACGGTAAAAGGATAGGACTCTACAGAGGGTAAATTAACCGACTTCTTGAACACCAGTTTATCTACAAAAGGATTATCGCCCAAAGCAAAAACGCCTTGTTCCATCCGCACATTCATCCCCGAAGAAGTTCGAAAGGTTTGTTCAACACATTCAGCCCATTTATTCTGGGGCAACTTCTTTAGTCTTTTGCGTACATATTTCGCACTTCTCTTATCAATGCAGTGAAGCACAGCGCCTTTATACCGGGGAGTATCCCAGTGGTAGTGCGATTGATGTGCTTTGAAATAAGCAGCTAAAGCAACCTCATCGGTGGGCGCTTGATTCCATGCTTCGCGGTTCCGTATTTCGGACAACAGCAATCTCTCTTTGTATTCTTGCATGAGAAGATTGAATGTGGGATATTTTTGCTCGAGCTGATCGTTTTCGCAATCAAGAATTGTTTTTAGAACAAAGGCATTGAACTGTTTTTGAATAGCTCGTGGATAAGAGATAGCAAAGTGCTTGAAATCACTCCCGGTAAAGGTTTTTCCATTGAGTGCAAAAAGGGGTTGAGTCGTTTCGCCTTTCGAAAAGAGTTCTTCAATAGCAGCATTAACGGGAGTATAATTATATGTGCTTTTAAGTTTTGAGATCAAGGCTTGAACCTCTTTATCACGCTCCTGCCGATAAGCCAGACGGTGTTCAATATCACTGCGCATCTCTGTAAACGAAGGCATCTCTTTCCGGTCAAGAACTTTCACAATATGTATCCCTTGAGGCGTATAAAAGGGTTGAGAAATACTCCCCTTTGGCAAAGAAAAAGCGACTTTCTCAAATTCCTCGGGAGTCTCTAACCAACCCACCCAGAAGGGTTTCTTATCGTCGGAATATTTCGCAACACAATCCGAAAAGCGAACGGGAACAGGAGCTGTCAACGCCTTATAAAGCGAATCCATCAACAGATCTGCTTCACGAATGCGACTGGGTGTAAGTGTTTGTGGAAGATACTTGAATATATGCATGAGTTGTACTTGTTCGGCACGCCCATTGGTTTTCATTTCATCATAAAGGCGACGGGCAGTTTGCTCCTCCTCTTTTGTATCAGTGAGATAGGTTCGAACCAGTTTTGCACGATAGCCTGCCAGTTTCTGACGAAAGGCATCGGTGGTATCAATTCCCATTTTCTGAGCTTGATCTACTTTCAGCTTAGCGTTGACGAAGGAATCGACATACTCAGTCGATGGTTGGGGGGATAAAGCGGACAGCGAACGGCTCTTATTGTAGCTGTATTCGAACTCGGAACGGAGAATGTCTTTGCCGTTAATCCGCATCAGTACAGGATCTGGTTGCGCAGAAGCAAATAAATTCGAGAAGCAGGTGATCAATAAAAGCAAGGTTATTTTCATGCAGCTATTTCTTTTGATAATATGGTTACTAAACGACAGAAAGCAAAAAAAATTGTATCAAACATAAAGTAAATAGGCACGGATTGCACAGACAAGAAACGGCTTCGTTAAAGAATCTCCGTACATCTGAACAATCCGTGCCTAAAAGTATAAAAGAGCCGTATGCTTACTCGGGACGGCTATAGTTAGGCGATTCGCTAGTAATCGTTACATCGTGCGGGTGACTCTCCATCACACCGGCATTGGTGATACGCGTAAACTTAGCATCGTGCAGTTTCTCGATATTCGCGGCACCACAGTAGCCCATACCTGCACGCAAACCACCGGTTAGCTGATAGATAACCTCAAACAACGTACCTTTATAGGGGACACGAGCAGCGATTCCTTCGGGAACAAGCTTCTTTACATCGACCTCACCGCTTTGGAAGTAACGGTCTTTCGAACCATTTTCCATCGCTTCGAGCGATCCCATGCCACGATAAGATTTAAACTTACGTCCGTTAAAAATGATGGTTTCGCCGGGACTCTCTTCGGTTCCGGCAACCAATGAACCGATCATCACCGAATATCCTCCGGCAGCAAGTGCTTTAACAACATCACCCGAATAGCGAAGACCACCATCGGCAATCAATGGAATGCCTGTGCCTTTCAATGCCTTTGCCACTTCATATACGGCAGACAGTTGAGGAACACCAACACCGGCAACAACACGAGTGGTACAGATAGAACCGGGACCGATACCCACCTTTACACCATCGGCACCTGCTTCGACCAAAGCCTTGGCAGCTTCGCCGGTAGCAATATTGCCTACAATAATATCGATATGCGAGAAACGCTTCTTAGCTTCACGCAAAGCATCGATCACTCCCTTAGAATGTCCGTGAGCAGTATCGATAACAATGGCATCAGCACCTGCATCAACCAATGCCTGCATGCGTTCGAAGGTATCGGCAGTTACACCCACACCGGCAGCCACACGCAAACGGCCTTTGGCATCTTTGCACGCCATCGGTTTATCTTTTGCCTTGGTAATATCTTTATAGGTAACCAATCCGATAAGTTTGCCATCTTTGCCAAGTACAGGCAGTTTTTCTATCTTATAATGCTGAAGTATTTGCGAGGCAGCCTCCAAGTCGGTCGATTGATTGGTCGTAACCAAATTCTCCTTGGTCATAACCTCATCAATATGCTTGTCCATGTTGCGCTCGAAACGAAGGTCACGATTGGTCACAATGCCCACCAGATAACGCTCGTCATCGACTACAGGAATACCACCAATTTTATACTCGGCCATCAAAGCGAGGGCTTCGCGTACAGTAGATCCCTGTTTGATTGTGATAGGATCATAAATCATACCGTTTTCGGCACGCTTCACGATGGCAACTTGCTTTGCCTGCTCCTGAATAGACATGTTTTTATGAATGACCCCAATTCCCCCTTCACGGGCAATAGCGATAGCCATTTTAGCTTCGGTAACAGTGTCCATAGCAGCGGTCACGAATGGTACCTTCAACTCAATGTTTTTTGAAAACTTTGTCGAGAGTTCGACAGTGCGGGGCAATACTTCAGAATAAGCGGGGATCAAAAGGACGTCATCATACGTTAATCCGTCCATTACAATCTTATCAGCAATAAATGACATAGGGCTATGCGTTTAAAATTTATTGCGTGCAAATATACGTTTTTTTATTCATTCCGTATACTTGCACGCAAGTTTTTTTCGCTTTTTTAATTAGCCATTTCCGAGATAAACTTGATACGAACCAACCGAACCTCTTCTTCGGTAAACTCATCGCCCAGCTCACTGAGCGCATCCTCTATCTTATCGGTAGTCGATTCTTTGAAATAGTCATAAATATCCAACAGGTGATCTTCGTCCATGATTTCATCTAAGAAATAGTCGATATTGAGCTTTGTGCCCGAATAAACGATTGCTTCTACTTCATCGAGTAAATCGCCAAATTCAATTCCTTTTGAAAGGGCAATATCATCGAGCGCGACCTTACGGTCAATTGCCTGAATGATAGACACTTTCATTTTCGACTTATTGGCCACCGTGCGTACCCGTAAGTCTTCGGGACGTTCTATCTCATTTTCGGTACAATGACGTTTGATCAGTTTACAGAACTCTTCGCCATAACGTTTGGCCTTTCCGGCACCTACACCCGGGATATTCTGCAGTTCGTCTAACGTAACCGGATAGATAGTCGCCATAGCTTCAAGTGACGGATCTTGAAAAATCACATAAGGGGGAACTTCCAGTTTCTTAGAAAGCTTCTTCCTCAAATCTTTCAACATAGAGTAAAGTGCAGGATCGACCGCACAAGAACCTCCGCCTCGGGCCGGTGCTTCCTCTTCTACTTCATCAAAATCGTTATCTTCGGTAATTTTAAATGATTTCGGCTTTTTCAGGAACTTATGTCCTTCATCCGTTACCTTTAACAGTCCATAGTTCTCAACATCTTTACTCAGATAACCCGCAATCAATGCCTGACGAATCACAGCATTCCAGGTTTTATCCTCTTCGCCCATTCCTGAACCAAATACTTCCAGATCTTCATGTAAATGCGCCTGCACTTCGGAAGTTTCCTTACCTTGTAAGATATCTATTATATAATCTGCCTTAAAGTTTTCTTTCACCGCTATGATTGCCTCAATCACAGCACACAATAATTCTTGAGCCTCCACTTGTTTTTTAGGGTTTAAACAGTTGTCACAATTTCCACAATTTTCCTCCGTGTACTCTTCTCCGAAATAGTGTAATAACGTCTTTCGGCGGCAAACGGAGGATTCGGCATAGGCAGCTGTTTCCAACAGAAGCTGCTTGCCAATTTCCTGTTCTGCCACAGGTTTACCTTGCATAAACTTCTCTAGCTTCTGCAGGTCTTTGTTGGTATAAAAGGTGATGCATTGACCTTCGCCCCCATCTCTGCCGGCGCGGCCTGTTTCTTGATAATAGCCTTCCAGGCTCTTCGGAATATCATAGTGAATTACTGTTCGCACATCGGGTTTATCAATCCCCATACCAAATGCAATGGTAGCTACAATTACATCAATCTTCTCCATCAGGAAGTCATCCTGATTTTGAGTTCTTGTTGCAGAGTCCATACCGGCATGATAGGCACGGGCATTAATGCCATTAGCTTTAAGAATTTCAGCAAGCTCTTCTACTTTCTTCCGGCTCAAGCAATAAATAATACATGATTTCTCCGGGTTACTCTTAAGAAACTTAATGATATCTCGATCCACATTAGCTGTTTTGGCACGTACCTCGTAATAAAGATTGGGGCGATTGAATGATGACTTAAATACCTTGGCATCAATCATTCCCAGATTTTTCTGAATATCGTGCTGAACCTTCGGGGTTGCCGTAGCAGTCAATGCAATAAGTGGCGCTTTCCCAATCTCATTAATAATCGGACGAATCCGGCGGTATTCCGGACGGAAGTCATGCCCCCACTCGGAGATACAATGAGCTTCATCGACAGCATAAAAAGAGATCTTCACCGATCGCAAGAATTCGACATTCTCTTCTTTAGTCAGTGATTCGGGAGCCACATATAACAGTTTTGTTTTACCTGCCAGTATATCCGACTTCACCTGATCGATTGCTCCTTTATTCAATGAGGAGTTGATAAAATGCGCTATGCCGTCTACTTCGCTGAAGTTACGCATCGCATCTACCTGATTCTTCATCAAAGCAATCAATGGAGAGATAACAATTGCCGTACCTTCCATCAACAATGAGGGCAACTGATAGCATAAAGATTTTCCTCCACCGGTTGGCATCAGCACAAAAGTATCACCGCCGTCAAGCAGATTATGAATGATTGCTTCCTGGTTTCCCTTGAATTTATCAAATCCAAAATACTTTTTCAGTTGTTCTGTCAAATTAATCTTTCCCGCCATCTTAATTTATAGGTTGTTTGGTTCAGTTTCTGATTTTAACTAAAGAAGAACACTAGCTTTATTGTAGTGCTCTAACAAAGTTAGAAACAACTTCTTAAATATCAAGCATAATCCGACTAATATTTTTCAAGAAAAAATAAGCACACACATCACCGTTACTCTTACCATTTGATTTTAAGCTGTTTGCAATCTCGCAAGATTCGCTTTATCAAGTTGAGTTTTTGCATATTCCAACGTCACTTCGTACTCTTTCTTATCTTCTGAAGGTATTTCGAACATGACATCCATCATAATCGTCTCCACGATTGAGCGCAGGCCACGAGCACCAAGCTTATATTCTACAGCTTTATCTACAATATACTCATAAACGGCGTCTTCGAAAGTCAATGCTACACCATCCATCTCAAACAGTTTCACATACTGTTTGATGATTGAGTTTTTGGGCTCAGTCAAAATAGCACGCAAAGCCATTCGATCCAAAGGATTCAAATAAGTCAATACAGGTAAACGCCCAATGATTTCGGGTATTAGGCCGAATGATTTCAAATCTTGCGGAGCAATATATTGCATCATATTGTTTTTATCAATAGCCGCTGATTTTTGAGATGCATTGTAACCCACCACATGAGTATTGAGGCGCTGAGCGATTTTCTTTTCAATACCATCGAAGGCACCACCGCAAATAAAGAGGATATTCTTTGTATTGACGGGAATCATCTTCTGATCGGGATGTTTACGCCCTCCCTGAGGGGGTACATTGACAACAGACCCTTCGAGCAACTTCAACAAGCCTTGCTGCACACCTTCACCACTTACATCACGCGTAATAGAAGGGTTATCGCCCTTGCGAGCTATCTTATCAATTTCGTCAATAAACACAATGCCTTGTTCGGCTTCAGCAACATTATAGTCGGCCACCTGTAGCAGACGGGTTAGAATACTTTCAATATCTTCACCTACGTAACCAGCTTCCGTAAGCACTGTTGCATCTACAATTGTAAACGGAACATGCAATAACTTAGCAATAGTACGTGCCAATAATGTTTTTCCGGTTCCTGTACTTCCTACCATGATAATGTTGGATTTTTCAATCTCGACATCATCACCTCCGTCTTTCTGCAAAAGTCGTTTGTAGTGATTGTAAACCGAAACGGAAAGGAAACGTTTTGCATCGGTTTGCCCAATAATGTATTGATCAAGGAATTTCTTGATCTCAACCGGTTTAGGCAACTCTTTCAGGTTTAGGTTAGTGCCTTTGCCTGTGCTCTTTTGGCCTATGCCCATAGCTTCCTGAGTAATCTCATAAGCCTGTGTAGCACAGCTATCACAAATATAACCATTCATTCCTGTAATGAGGAAGCCTACCTCACTCTCTGAACGGCCACAAAAGCTACACTTATTTTTATTTGTTTTTGAATCTGCCATTTTTATTTTTTAATCAACACTTCATCTACCATGCCATATGCTTTCGCTTCTTCAGCAGTCATCCAATAGTCACGGTCCGAATCGGCCCACACTTTATCAAAATCAGTATGAGAGTGATCGGCAATAATTGTATAAAGTTCTTTCTTGATCTTCATAATCTCACGCGCTGTGATCTCAATATCCGAAGCTTGCCCCTGAGCACCACCCATCGGCTGATGAATCATCACACGAGAGTGCTTAAGAGCCGAGCGTTTACCTTCGGTTCCTGCTACCAGTAAAACAGAAGCCATCGAAGCAGCCATACCTGTACAGATAGTAGCCACGTCACTGCTGATAAACTGCATGGTGTCATAGATACCTAATCCGGCATATACCGAACCACCGGGAGAATTAATATAAATGGAGATATCTTTACCTGGATCTACCGAATCAAGATAAAGCAACTGTGCCTGCAAAGTATTTGCGGTATAGTCATCGATCTGCGTACCGAGGAAAATGATACGATCCATCATCAAACGTGAGAATACATCCAGCTGGGTTACATTCAGTTGTCTTTCTTCAAGAATATAAGGATTCAAATATCCGCCTTGCGATCTGATCACATCGTCAAGCACCATGCTATTCATTCCTAAATGCTTGGTTGCATATTTTCTAAAATCTTCCATTGTTAGGGTCTTTTCTTATTTAATTAATTATGCAAATGCAAAGAAACAAAAAAGAACACAGAGACACAAAAAAACACAGAGTTATAATTTTATAAAAACTCTGTGTTTCTGTGACTTTATGTCCTTATCAAGTCGAAAGATTATTCAAACATCTTATTGAAGTCTTCCAATGAAATCGTTTTGTGAGTCAATTTGACTTTATCTTTCAGTGCAGCAGCCAGTTTCACTTCAACCACGCGGCTTACCAGACCATCGATGCTTTCTTTCTTCTTCAACATCTCTTTGGCATAGTTCTCAAGAATATCATCGGGTACGGTCATCATACCATACTGAGCGAATTGAGCCTTAGTTACGTCCTTAGCCATAGCGATCACGTCACTCTCTTCTACTTTGATCTCATTATCCTTAACCAACTGCTCTTTAATTAAGTGCCAAGTCAGCTCCTCAATGCTACGATCAAAGTTTTCAGCTACATATTCTTCGCCTTTTTCTTTGTTGTTAAGAAGCATGATACGCTTAAGCAATGCTTCGGGGAATTCCAGCTTACCCACTTTTTCTACCAACGCCTTACGAGCATCGATCAAGAATTTATAGTCGCTATCGGCAACTAACTGAGCAGCCAATCCCTCTTTTACTTTAGCAAGAAACTCTTCTTCGGTCTTTACTACACCTTCGCCAAATACTTGGTCAAAAATTTCTTGATTCAATTCGCCTTCAACGAAGCGAGTGATCTCTTCAACCTGGAAGCTAAAGTTACCCTTCACACCCATTGTTGCATCTTTTTCGATTTTCAGCAATGATGCCATCTCAGCAGCATTTCCATCAAAAGCGATGAACGGATTGAAAACCAATACATCATTAACCTTTGCTCCGGTAAAGATTGCTTTTTGCTCGTCACTTTTCATGTAAGCAGGCATCAATGTAGCACCTTCTACTTGAATACCACCTTCTTTCGTGCTGCCATTCTCATCCAGTTCTGCGATCAAGCCTTTCAGCATATCTCTATCTTCGTAAGAAGCCACCTGATCGTATTTACCGTTACGTTGAGTATAAGCCTTTACCTGGTTGTTTACCATCTCGTCAGACACTTCGATGTCGTAGAAGTCAATTGCATCGTTAGCACCGATTTCAGCTTTAAATTCAGGAGCCAAAGCGATATCAAACAAGAATTCGAACTCTTCCATAGTGTCAAAGTCGATTTCGGGTTGTTTGTCTTCGTTAGGCAACGGCTCGCCCAGAATGTTTAAGTTATTATCTTTGATGTATCCGTATACTTGTTCTGAAAGCAGCTTGTTTACCTCTTCGGCAACAACAGATTTACCATACATCTTCTTCACCAAACTCATTGGAACCATTCCTTTACGAAAGCCCGGAATCTGAGCTTTCTGGCGAAATGACTTCAACGATTTATCTACTTGCTCTTGATAATCTGCCTTTTCAAGCTTTACTGTAAGCAACGCGCTTACTTTGTCAATGTTTTGTAATGAAACGTTCATTCTGACAATTATTTATTTGATTTATACTATTCTATAATTATAATGAGGACGCAAAATTAGTGTTAATCTTTCAATTATCAAAAAAACGGGGGGAATTATTTCACGGAGAAAGAGATATAAAGCACCTTATATCAAACACCCATTTATCGACGGAACAAAATGATTTTATCGACTAACACACCTTTTTACAATTGAAACTCTTTACGACGAAGTACAAAGCTGTTACTCAAATACTTCTCTCGAACGATCTTATTTTCTGATAGCTCTTCGGGGGTTCCTTGGAAAAGAATTTTCCCTTCAAATAACAAGTATGCACGATCGGTAATACTCAGTGTTTCCTGCACATTGTGGTCGGTAATCAGAATACCAATATTTTTATCTTTCAGCTTCCACACAATCTGCTGAATGTCTTCTACGGCAATTGGATCGACACCGGCAAAGGGTTCGTCGAGCATAATAAATTTAGGGTCGATAGCCAGACATCTTGCAATCTCGGTTCGACGACGTTCACCACCCGAAAGTTGATTTCCCTTATTCTTACGTACTTTTTGCAAACGGAACTCGGCAATAAGGCTTTCAAGCTTATCCTTCTGATATTCTTTCGACTGCTTGGTCATCTCGAGCACAGAAGCGATATTATCCTCCACACTCATTTGGCGGAAAACGGATGCCTCTTGCGCCAAATAACCAATACCGGTTTGAGCTCGCTTATATACCGGATAATGAGTTATTTCCAAGTCGTCCAAGAAGATACGGCCTTCGTTAGGGGTAATCAAGCCCACCGTCATATAAAATGAAGTGGTTTTACCGGCACCATTCGGCCCCAGCAATCCTACGATTTCACCCTGTTTCACATTGATGGAAACGTGGCTTACTACAGTACGCTTACCGTACTTCTTCACCAAGTCTTCGGTACGAAGCACCATCTTGCTTTCTTCCATATCTTTGTTATTTTGCGGCAAATATAGCACAAATAAGCCGAAATAATGTACATTTGCAGATAAAATACAAGGATATGATTAAAGCATTAAGAACGGTCGGGCGATACATGATGCTCATGGGACGTACATTTTCGCGTCCTGAGCGAATGCGCATGTTTTTCCGGCAATACCTAAACGAGATAGAGCAACTCGGGGTAAACTCTATTGGAATTGTACTATTGATTTCATTTTTTATCGGAGCAGTTATCACCATTCAAATCAAGCTGAATATCGAAAGCCCATGGATGCCCCGGTGGACTGTAGGTTATGTAACACGTGAAATTATGCTATTGGAGTTCTCATCCTCCATCATGTGTTTAATTTTGGCCGGTAAAGTTGGATCGAATATTGCCTCAGAGTTGGGCACTATGCGGGTAACACAACAAATCGATGCACTCGAAATCATGGGAGTCAATTCGGCCAATTACTTAATCCTCCCTAAAATAGCAGCAATGGTCACCACCATCCCTATCCTGGTTACATTTAGCATCTTTGCCGGAATCATAGGAGCCTTTGCCACTTGTTGGTTTGGAGGAATCATGACAGCAACCAATCTTGAATACGGTTTGCAGTATATGTTTGTGGAATGGTTCGTTTGGTGTGGAATTATCAAATCACTCTTTTTCGCTTTTATTATCTCTAGTGTATCGGCTTTCTTCGGTTATACCGTAGGTGGCGGTTCGATAGAAGTAGGAAAAGCGTCGACGGACGCAGTTGTATCCAGTAGTGTATTGATTTTATTTGCCGACCTCGTATTAACTAAACTTTTAATGGGATGATTGAAATAAAAAAACTCTATAAATCGTTCGATGGCAAAGCAGTATTAAAGGATATCAATGCCACTTTTGAAAATGGAAAGACCAACTTGATTATCGGACAGAGTGGATCGGGGAAAACCGTGTTGATGAAATGCATTGTTGGCCTATTGGTACCCGAAAAGGGAGAACTGCTTTATGATACACGCAATTTCCTATCGATGGGCAAAAACGAAAAGAAACAATTGCGTCGCGAGATGGGAATGATTTTTCAAAGTGCAGCACTTTTTGATTCGATGTCGGTACTCGACAATGTGATGTTCCCACTGAACATGTTCAGCAATGATACACTTCGCGAACGTACACAGCGTGCTCGTTTCTGTATTGACCGTGTTAACCTGACCGAAGCTGCCGACAAGTTCCCGGGCGAAATAAGTGGCGGTATGCAAAAGCGTGTGGCCATAGCCCGTGCTATTGCACTAAACCCTCAATACCTCTTTTGTGATGAGCCCAACTCCGGATTAGACCCCAAAACCTCTCTTGTGATTGATGAGTTAATACAAGACATCACGAGAGAATATAACATGACGACTATCATTAACACCCACGACATGAATTCGGTATTGGGTATCGGTGAGAAAATCATTTATATATACGAAGGCAGTAAAGAGTGGGAGGGCACCAAAGATGATATCTTTACTTCTACCAATAAGCGATTAAACGATTTTATATTTGCATCCGATTTGCTTCGAAAAGTAAAAGATGTCGAAATACAAAACATGGAAGGCTGATACGATACCTGCCGGCATTCAATAAAAAAGCGCATCCA
>NZ_HG726029.1 GCF_000499785.1 Bacteroides neonati
AGGAGTTTGGACCGTGTCTCAGTTCCAATGTGGGGGACCTTCCTCTCAGAACCCCTATCCATCGAAGACTTGGTGAGCCGTTACCTCACCAACAATCTAATGGAACGCATCCCCATCAAACACCGAAATTCTTTAATAGCAATAAGATGCCTTATCGCTATACTATCGGGTATTAATCTTTCTTTCGAAAGGCTATCCCCGTGTGAATGGTAGGTTGGATACGTGTTACTCACCCGTGCGCCGGTCGTCAGCGGTATTGCTACCCTGCTACCCCTCGACTTGCATGTGTTAAGCCTGTAGCTAGCGTTCATCCTGAGCCAGGATCAAACTCTTCATTGTAAAAGTATTGTTGATTGATTACTAAATTTACACTCAGTAATCAAATTCTTGCTCTGTTAGGATGTTGTAAATTTATTGACGTTTATTCAAATCCCTGTTTCATTTGTAATGAATCAAATCATTGACGGTTTTAAAATTTTACCCGAGATTCCTATCTAAAAAGACAAGTCTCTCGCTCTTGTACTACTTGTATTGTTTATGTAAATCTTTCAAAGAACGCTTCTTTAAGTATGCTTCGTTTTAAAAGCGGATGCAAAGGTAAGACTTTATTTTTAAACATCAAAACTTTTGAGAAGTTTTTTTGTTTTCTTTTTCGTCTCGTGCGCTTCTCTTGTCGTCTCTCTTGCGAAAGGAAGAAAAGCCTCTGCGAGCTTTTAAACAGAATGTCAATCTTTCAAGGCTTAGCTTCTCTTGCTAAGCGGATGCAAAAGTAGGCTTTTTACCCATACAAGCCAAACTTAAACACCTTTTATTTCGAATAAAAAGGAAATTAAGTTGTAATACACTGAAGCATAGATGTGTTATAAAACATAATTCAGGCAGAGGGAAAAAGGAAAGCAAAGAGGGAACACATTATAATATATACGCGCGCGCGAAGGACATCCGGTAAATAACCGAAAAAGGCCTTACGTGGGTATGAAACTTTATCAAAACATGGCACAGCTTCACCTAGGACTTAATAGTCCACGAGTCAACGGATGAAAAAAACTAGCGATTCCAAAAGGTGTCTCTACTATAATCAGGAGTCACAAGAACCCCATTCGTTTGGTGCCGCTCAACTGAATTATAGACTAGTTGGTATACATCTTGCCCCGGCAGCTGCTCTTGAACAGCCGCTCTTGATGCCACACGGTTGCCCGTAATCAGTTCAATGGCTTTCTTGAGCATAAATTCATCTTCATCGCCCAACGGAAGAAGTTCATCTGTTGTATTTTGATTCCGATCAAACTCATTGCAAGGATAATCGGCCGGCAACCCACTACTGTAATCGTAACTTGTATTGCTACTTGTGATCCGGATAATGATCGGCTGCAAAGCCCATTCGTATTCATTCTTGGCATAATGTACCGAGCCTACATTCTTTCCCTCTGTTGTTTCTCCAATGATTGTGATATCCATGAATGGAGACAATCCATTAATAACCGCCTCCGAAGCCGAAGCTGTTGAACGACTCGTTAGTACAAACAGGCGATCTATATTCAAATGTGTCGTTGCTCCTTCACTACTAAAGTATCTTTTAGATTGCCGTCCTTTGTTATCGGTATCGATGGAAAAAATATCATTTTGATTCTTTTCGGGCACCAGTAGGCTTGCCAAGACATTTGCCGAGATCAAGTAGCCCCCTCCGTTATATCGCAAATCAAGAACAAACTCGTTGACCCCTTGATCAACAAAACGCTTAAATGTGGCCTTCATTTGTTCATCGTACGTTCGGTCGGTATACCCGTCGGGGCCTGTTATGAAGTGATTATAAAGTAAATATCCGATTTTACGGCCATCGATTTCTATTATTTTATCGACATATAAGGGGTTATCTTCGACTTTGCGCGAAGCAACCAGCGAAACTTGCTTGTAGTTCTCGACATCTCGCGGATTAGTGGCGACGGTTAGGGTCAACCCTCCTCCTCTTAATAGGTTGGAATACTGAGTTAAATTATTATTTTTCCCATTAAATCCCACAATCCAGTCGCCCCGCTTTAGACCGATCGCTTGAGCCGGACTATTGGGTAGCACATACAGCACTCTGACCCAATAATAACCAAGCGGTTGATTATTCGAGTCTGTAATGACATAGGCCGTAAACTCCATCCCATACGTATCTTCCTGATCAATCGAAGTTCGGGTAGCTGTATAATCTTTATTCTTCTCAATATACGAATAATAATGGTGGGACCCGCCTCTTGTCTTTCCATCTTTCAGGGTCAGCAGTGAACGAAAAAAGTCTTCGGCCCCTGCCGAGTAGTTAAGCTTGTTTGCAGCAGGTATCTCCGTATTCCAAAGGTAGTTATCTCTCATTGTTGTTTCAATCCACTGAATGACAGCAGACTTTTTCCCTGCAACTTCAATGGTCTTTTCATCCTCTTTTTGACAAGCCATCAACAACAAAACCAATGTGATTATTCCGATTGCAACTCCATAGTTCTTTTTCATAGCGACTTTATTAAAGTTAACGATTTACTTCGATCTCTATTAATTTGATTTTATTCAATGTCTTCTGTGCCTCGGTCGATGGAAATTGCTGAATAACATTCTGCAGGTATTCTTTTGCCTTGCTGTATCCGTTGGACAGCACCCTGCTCAATCCATCTTTGTAACGGGCATACTGCATCCGTGTAGGAGCATTTAGTTTCTTAAAATCGGTATCCAATTGCTTCTTCTCCTGTTCGGCTTTGAGATAAAGGTAGTTTCCGATAAAGATGTTGGCAGCCAAGTTATTCGCATCCAATTGGAGTATTTTCTCATAGGCTTCCAATGCATCATCTTCGCGTCCGCGACAAACTTCGGTCTCGGCATATCCGGCAAGAAACGTTACGTCATTCGGGGTCTTTTGAAGCAGTTCTCTGTAAAACAAATAAGCCTTATCGTAATTTCTCGACTTTTTATAATACAAAGCCAACTTCTGTGCTAACTTCACACAAACGGGACTGTTTTTATCGACCTGAGTCCAATAATACATTTCCGATTTATCGGGATTCGCGTTAATAGCCTGAGTAAATAGCGAAACGGCTTGTTCCTCTTGCCCGGCAGATAATGTCACCGACACTTTTTGCAACAAAACATCTGCCGATTGTGCAGAGAGCATAAACGGAAAGGAAAGGAGACAAAAAAGTACTGGCATCAAGATCTTCATCCTCATATTCGCGATTAAATTAGGTCCTCACAAAGATAATGAAAATCTTCACTCAAAGTTCGCTATCTTGCTATTATATAGGATTATTTCGCAAATATTTTCAATTATATAAAGAGAAAAAACGCAATCGCCATATCGGATGACAATATCAAGAAAGTTTCTTCTCCCCGTGGCTTGGGCGAGGCGTATGGTGTATAGGTAATCATACGGCTCCTGTGCAGCAGCCACGATCACCTCCCCATACGCTATCCGTTCACCTTCACCGAAGTAAAAGAAAAAAAGTGTAATGGATACATTTAACCGTATCATGTCATAAAAAACAACATTCATCCTACCATTTAGAACCATAATGAGAGATGAAACCCTTCATTTAGCCCCACATTTTCAGTTCATCGGATGAAAATCCGAAAATTATCACTTACCTTTGCAGAAACAATTAATAACCCACTATATGGCAAAATATAAACGAATTCTATTGAAGCTCAGCGGTGAGAGCTTGATGGGAGAGAAACAATACGGCATCGACGAAAAGCGCTTGGCCGAATATGCCGCACAAATCAAAGAGATTCATGCACAAGGAGTACAAATCGGCATCGTTATCGGTGGTGGTAATATCTTTCGCGGACTAAGCGGAGCCAACAAAGGGTTCGACCGTGTAAAAGGCGACCAGATGGGTATGTTGGCAACGGTTATCAACAGCCTTGCCCTGAGTTCGGCTCTGGTAGCCGACGGAGTGAAAGCCCGCGTACTAACGGCCATTCGCATGGAGCCCATCGGTGAGTTTTACAGCAAGTGGAAAGCCATCGAATGCATGGAGGCAGGCGAAGTAGTGATCATGTCGGCCGGCACGGGCAACCCGTTCTTTACCACCGACACCGGTTCGTCGTTGCGAGGTATCGAGATCGAAGCCGACGTTATGCTCAAAGGCACCCGCGTAGACGGCATCTATACAGCCGACCCGGAGAAAGACCCCACGGCTACGAAGTTTGACGAGATTACGTACGACGAAGTATTGAAGCGAGGCCTCAAGGTAATGGACTTAACCGCTACCTGTATGTGTAAAGAAAATAACCTGCCGATTGTCGTTTTCGATATGGATACGGTAGGCAATTTGAAAAAAGTAATCGTAGGCGAAGAAATAGGCACATTGGTGCATAACTAACCCATCCGTCATTCCATAAACAGCCCGACAAGGATAGCAATGCATTCGCTATCCTTGTCGGGCTGCTTCATATCGGGCATCACAAACCATCCCTGCCTGCATGAACGGAGATGATAGTATTTACAACTGCTTTTCGTCCGAAACCTAACGCTTCTTCACCTATTAATTATCTTCATTTCTTTAAGAGTTTTAGTTGTCGTCTTGCAATGCGACCATTGTCGGCTTGCATACCGACAATGGTCGCGTTGCAAGACGACAATAATCGTACTACAAGCCGATGATTAAAATAACAAATAGAAACCGGTTAGCAAACAGAAGAAGAAAAGATAACTCATAGATAGCTTGCTGCTAAGTTACCTATAAGATACATCGGAGGCTATACCACGCTGCGTAATAAAGTTATGAACAGAGTTATCAACAGGTATCGCATAAACCCTTAATTCGTTTAAACGCTAACTTCTCGGGCGTTTTATTGCAAATAATCAAAAAATGAGCTACTTTTGTTTGACATTAAAGAAAGTAATTAAAAACATAGAAAATATGGTAGACGTAAAGACTTGTATCGACAGCTCACAAGAGAAAATGGATATGGCCATTATGTATCTGGAGGAATCATTGGCACACATCCGTGCCGGCAAAGCAAGCCCTCGATTGCTGGATGGAATCCGTGTAGATTCTTACGGAAGCATGGTGCCGCTTAGCAACGTGGCAGCCATCAATACGCCCGATGCACGCAGCATTGTAATCAAACCTTGGGACAAAGGAATGTTCCGCCCCATCGAGAAAGCCATCATCGATTCGGACCTCGGTATTATGCCCGAAAACAATGGTGAGATGATCCGTATCGGCATCCCTCCCCTAACCGAAGAGCGACGCAAGCAACTGGCCAAACAATGTAAAGCCGAAGGCGAAACAGCCAAAGTAAGTGTGCGCAATGCACGCCGCGATGGTATCGATGCACTCAAGAAAGCAGTCAAAGACGGCCTGGCCGAAGACGAGCAGAAGAATGCCGAAGCCAAATTGCAGAAGATTCATGATAAGTACATCAAACAAATTGATGAAATGCTGGCCGAAAAGGACAAAGAAATCATGACAGTATAAGCGTATGCACGGATTAGTAATCAAAAACACCGGCAGCTGGTATCAGGTGAAAACCGATGACGGGCGCTTTATCGAATGCAAGATAAAAGGAAACTTTCGTCTGAAAGATATCAAAAGCACCAACCCCATTGCGGTGGGCGATCGTGTTCAGATTATTATCAATCAAGAAGGTACGGCCTTCATCAACGAAATAGAAGATCGGAAGAACTACATTGTGCGTCGTTCTTCCAATCTTTCTAAACAATCGCACATTCTTGCTGCTAACCTCGACCAGTGCTTGCTGGTGGTTACGGTAAACTATCCCGAAACTTCGACTATCTTTATCGACCGTTTTCTCGCTTCGGCAGAGGCTTATCGCGTACCGGTGAAACTGGTATTCAACAAGGTCGACGCTTACAACGAAGAGGAGCGTCACTACCTGCAAAGCCTCATCAAACTTTATACGCATATCGGCTATCCCTGCTTCGCCATCTCTGCCAAAACGGGCGAAGGAATCGAACAGATTATGGAGGAGCTCAAAGGACGTGTTACCCTCTTCTCGGGACACTCGGGCGTGGGCAAATCGACCCTTATCAATACATTGCTGCCGGGGCACGAGATAAAGACCGCCAACATCTCGTCTTATCACAACAAGGGGATGCACACCACCACCTTCTCGGAGATGTTTCCCGTAGCAGGCGATGGCTATATCATCGACACACCGGGCATCAAAGGGTTTGGTACGTTCGACATGGAAGAGGAAGAGATCGGGCATTATTTTTTGGAAATATTCAAGACATCGGCTCACTGCAAATACAACAATTGCACCCACCGCCACGAACCGGGCTGTGCCGTGCGACAGGCTGTAGAAGAGCATTATATTAGCGAATCGCGCTACACCTCTTATTTAAATATGCTCGAAGACAAAGAGGAGGGAAAATACAGATCGGGACATTAATTGACAATCGCCATTAAACCTTTTCAATAAACGGTAGTCTAACCTATAACGGAAATTAGACTACTATACCATGGACAAAAGAATAAAATGGAGCATCATTGTATTATTGGGTGCCGGACTAACCGGTTGGGGCATCTATTCGCAACTTCCCAAAGAGAATAAAGAGTTGGCAGCCGCCGACCGGGTGATGACGGGCAATCGCAACGGTAAGAAAGTCTTGAATGTAAACGCCCGTATCATTAAACCGCAATTATTGACCGATGAGATTCAAATCAGCGGTAGTCTGCTGCCCGATGAAGAGGTCGATCTATCGTTCGAGACATCGGGAAAGGTCGTTGAGATAAACTTCGAAGAGGGTAGCGCCGTTAAGAAAGGGCAACTTCTCGCCAAGGTAAACGACCGGCACCTACAAGCTCAACTGCAACGATTGGTATCGCAACTAAAACTGGCCGAAGACCGTGTGTTTAGGCAGAACGCCTTGCTCGAACGCGATGCCGTAAGTAAGGAAGCCTACGAACAGGTTAAAACAGACTTGGCCACCCTCCAAGCCGATATCGAAATAATCAAAGCCAATATAGCACTAACCGAACTCCGCGCACCCTTCGATGGGGTGATCGGGTTGCGACAGGTGAGCGTGGGTACGTATGCTTCGCCTACCACCATCGTGGCCAAACTCACCAAAGTATCGCCCTTGAAGATAGAGTTTGGTGTACCCGAACGGTACGCCAATCAAGTAAGAAAGGGCACGAACCTCACATTCAGTATGCCCGGCGAACTGAATACCTTCCACGCCAAGGTGTATGCGCTGGAGTCGCGCGTAGATCAAGATACGCGCACGCTATCCATCCGAGCACTCTACCCCAATGCCAACGGAGCGGTATTGCCCGGACGATATGCCAGCATACAGCTAAAGAAGGACGAAATAGCAAACGCCATTGCCGTGCCTTCCGAAGCCATCGTGCCCGAACTGGGAAAAGACAAGATATTCCTCTACCAATCGGGAAAGGCACAACCGGTAGAAATAACGAGCGGTATCCGTACCGAATCTCAGGTGCAGGTCGTGAAAGGACTATCCGTTGGCGATACCATTATCGTATCGGGCACCTTGCAACTACGCACCGGACTACCTGTAACACTCGATCATATTGATTAATACCCGTACCTCATGAATATATCCGAATTAAGCATCCGCCGACCGGTATTGGCCACGGTATTAACGCTCATCATCCTACTCTTTGGTTTCATTGGGTACAGCTACTTGGGTGTACGCGAGTACCCTTCGGTCGATAACCCGATTATTTCCGTCTCCTGCTCGTATCCCGGTGCCAATGCCGACGTGATAGAGAATCAGATCACCGAACCCTTGGAACAAAACATCAACGGTATTCCCGGTATCCGTTCGCTGTCGAGTGTAAGCCGACAAGGACAAAGCCGCATCACGGTGGAGTTTGAATTATCTGTCGATTTGGAAACGGCAGCCAACGACGTACGCGACAAGGTATCGCGTGCACAACGTTACCTGCCCCGCGACTGCGACCCACCTACCGTATCAAAGGCCGATGCCGATGCCATGCCTATCTTGATGGTAGCGATTCAGAGCGATAAGCGAAGCCTTTTGGAACTAAGCGAAATAGCCGAGCTAACGGTAAAGGAACAACTGCAAACCATAGCCGATGTGAGCAGCGTATCCATCTGGGGAGAGAAGCGTTACTCGATGCGTTTGTGGCTCGATCCGCTCAAGATGTCGGGCTACGGCATCACGCCCATCGATGTAAAGAATGCGGTCGACCGCGAGAACGTAGAGCTTCCCTCGGGCAGTATCGAAGGAAATACGACCGAACTAACCATCCGCACATTGGGGCTGATGACCACTGCCAACGAGTTCAACAACCTTATCATCAAAGAGGTCGACAACCGGATCATCCGCTTCAGCGACATCGGACGTGCCGAACTCGGAGCTGCCGATATCCGCAGTTATATGAAGATGAACGGTGTACCGATGGTAGGCGTCGTGGTGATTCCACAACCCGGTGCCAACCACATCGAGATAGCCGATGCGGTATATGCACGCATGGAGACGATGAAGAAAGACCTGCCCGATGATGTACATTACAGCTATGGGTTCGACAACACCAAGTTTATCCGCGCTTCGATTACCGAGGTAGAGGATACGGTTTATGTGGCGTTCATCTTGGTTATCATCATCATCTTCCTCTTCCTGCGCGACTGGCGTGTAACGCTGGTGCCCTGCATCGTTATTCCCGTATCGCTGATCGGTGCTTTCTTTGTCATGTATCTGGCAGGCTTCTCGATCAACGTGCTCTCCATGTTGGCCATTGTGCTCTCCGTAGGCTTGGTGGTCGACGACGCCATCGTAATGACCGAGAATATCTACATCCGTATCGAACGGGGCATGGAACCCAAAGAAGCAGGTATCGAAGGGGCGAAGGAGATATTCTTTGCAGTAATCTCGACCACCATCACGCTGGTAGCCGTGTTCTTCCCCATCGTGTTTATGGATGGAATGACGGGACGACTCTTCCGCGAGTTCAGTATGGTTATCACCGGATCGGTCATCATCTCTTCGTTTGCCGCACTTACGTTCACCCCGATGCTCGCTACCAAACTGTTGGTTCGACGGGAAAAGAAAAACTGGTTTTACCGCAAAACCGAACCTTTCTTCGAAGGCATGAACCGGATGTACAGCCATTCGTTGGCTGCCTTCTTGCGCAAACGATATTTGGCTATTCCTTTTATAGCCGTTACCATCGGCCTCATCGGGTTCTTATGGAATTACATCCCCTCGGAGATGGCCCCGTTGGAAGACCGTTCGAGCATCAGCATCAATACACGTGGTGCCGAAGGAGTTACGTACGAATACATTCGCGACTATACAGAGAGCATCAATACATTGGTCGACTCGATCATGCCCGATGCCGAAGCTGTAACCGCCCGCGTATCGAGCGGCAACGGTAACGTGCGAATTACCTTGCGCGACATGAAAGACCGCGATTACACACAAATGGACGTAGCCGAACGGTTATCGAAAGCGGTACAGAAGAAAACGCAGGCACGAGCTTTCGTACAGCAATCGTCGACCTTCGGCAGCCGCCGTGGGGGTATGCCTGTGCAATACGTGCTGCAAGCCATCAACCTGGAAAAGCTACAAGAGGTATTGCCCAAGTTCATGGCCAAGGTATATGAGAATCCTACGTTTCAGATGGCCGATGTGGATTTGAAATTCAGTAAACCCGAAGCACGAATCAACATCGACCGCGACAAAGCAAGTACCATGGGCGTAAGCACACGCAACATTGCCCAGACATTGCAATACGGACTGAGCGGGCAACGTATGGGCTATTTCTACATGAACGGCAAGCAGTACGAAATTCTGGGAGAGATCAATCGCCAACAACGCAACAAGCCCGCCGACTTGAAATCGATCTACATCCGCAGTGATAAGGGAGAGATGGTGCAACTCGACAACCTGATCGAACTCAACGAAGGCATTGCACCGCCACAACTGTACCGATACAATCGCTTTGTATCGGCTACCGTATCGGCAGGGCTTGCCGAAGGGAAAACCATCGGGCAGGGACTGGAGGAGATGGACAAGATAGCCAAGGAGACATTGGACGATTCGTTCCGTACGGCACTAACGGGCGACTCGAAGGAGTACCGGGAAAGTTCGTCGAGCCTCATGTTTGCTTTCGTACTGGCCATTCTGCTTATCTATCTGATTCTGGCGGCACAGTTCGAGAGTTTCAAAGATCCTTTGATTGTGATGCTGACCGTTCCGCTTGCCATTGGTGGCGCACTGGTCTTTATGTACTACTCCGATCAGACCATGAATATATTCAGCCAGATCGGTATCATCATGCTCATCGGACTCGTAGCGAAGAACGGTATCCTCATTGTGGAGTTTGCCAATCAGAAACAAGAGGCCGGCGAAGATAAGATGCAAGCCATTAAGGACGCTTCGCTGCAACGCCTGCGCCCCATCCTGATGACGAGTGCATCGACCATTCTGGGATTGTTGCCGTTAGCCTTTGCCTCGGGCGAGGGTCGCAACGGACGTATTGCCATGGGTATTGCCGTAGTAGGGGGCATGTTGGTATCCACACTACTGACCATGTACATTGTTCCGGCCGTATACAGTTATATTTCTACCAACCGAACCAAGAAGAATTTACAATCATGAAACGACTATTCTATATACTAACCTGTTGCAGCTTACCCCTCATGGCACAAGCTCAAGAGGTATATACACTGAAATCATGCCTTGAGAATGGTTTGCAAAACAATTACTCGCTGCGCATCACTCAAAACACCGAGCAGATTAGTAAAAACAATGCTACACTGGGCAATGCGGGTTACCTGCCTACACTCGATCTGAGTGCAGGCTATAAAGGAACAATAGACAATACCGAAAGCAAACTGCGCGAAACAGGCGAGATCAGTAAAGAAAACGGTGTATTCGACCAAGCACTTAGCGTCGGGGCAAACCTGAACTGGACACTGTTCGACGGTTTCAACATCACGACCAACTATAAGCGCCTCAAAGAACTGGAACGACAAGGTGCAACCAACACGCGCATTGCCATCGAAGATTTTGTTGCAGGTATGGCAGCAGAGTATTATAACTTTGTACAACAAAAGATCCGCTTAAAGAACTTTCGCTATGCGACTTCGCTTTCGAAAGAACGGTTGCGTATCGTAGAGGAGCGTTATCATATCGGTAACTTCTCGCGGTTAGATTATCAACAGGCAAAGGTCGATTTCAATTCGGACAGTGCCAAGTACATGAAGCAGCAGGAGCTATTGAACACCTCTCGCATCCGGTTAAACGAACTGATGGCAAATCCGGAGGTAGACAAACGCATACGCATCAAAGACTCGCTCATTCAGGTTAACACGCAACTTACCTTCGATGAGTTATGGAACGCTACGCTGGCAACCAATGCCGTACTACTGAAAGCCGAACAGAACACAAGACTGGCACAGTTAGATTATAAAAGCATTCAATCGCGCAACTACCCTTACCTGAAGCTGAATACGGGCTATGGTTATACGCTGAACAAATACGACATCTCGCCCAATAGCCGCCGGAGCAACCTGGGCTTCAACGGCGGACTAACCTTGGGTTTTACCATCTTCGACGGCAATCGCCGACGCGAACGAAAGAATGCTGATATCGCCATCAAGAATTCGCGCTTGCAACAAGAAGAGTTGGAATTGACCCTACAGGCAGATATCAGTAATCTATGGCAAGCCTACCGCAACAACCTCGAAATGCTGAAGTTGGAACGGCAGAATCTGGTAGCTGCCAAAGAGAATTACGAAATTGCCATGGAACGCTATCTGCTGGGAAACCTATCGGGTATCGAGATGCGTGAGGCACAAAAGAGCTTACTCGATGCCGAAGAGCGAATTTTATCGGCCGAATACGATACGAAACTTTGCGAAATATCACTCCTGCAAATCAGTGGCAATGTATTGAGCTATATGCAATAATATGCCAATTATTACTCCATAAAAAAACAGTTCGAAGCTTTTAACAAAGGAGTCACCTGCCTGTAGAAAGGATACCGGATGGTGCCTTGTACCGACTGCGAACCACTATGGGCACGCTTGTACGAACGAGACACCAGCCGTCCTTTCTTTTGCGATCGTGATGGTATTAAGAAATACGATCTATCCGAGATAGGATACGAACGTCGCAATGGATATAGCTGTTATAACAATGCAGGCATCAAGCTGCTTAAGAGTTACGAGCAATGGAAAAAGGAGAACGGCCGTTAGCCGACCAACCATTTTGCCTTCTTGCCCATGCAGCGATAAATAAGCCATACAAGCAACCACGATATGCCAAACGCTATAACAGATGCTATAGGAATCTGCAAACCTAATGGAACGTTCAAGTAACGCATCACGACCACCGACGGGCCGGTGAAGAAGTAATGTATCATATAGATACCGAATCCGCATACCGTCAGGTTGGCCAATGCCCTCTTCGTTCGTTCCGAACGCACCTTTACTTTCTTAGCCAACATAAATACCGGGAACGTCATCAGCAATACATTGATGGAGCAATAAGTAAAGAAGAGCTCAAGCATCTCATCCGAATACTCCGGTAGAGCCGTTATATAGCGGAAACCGAAGAAGGTAATCAGGTAACCTACCACAAACATAGGAAGGCCGATAGCCATCGTTTTGCCCAACGACCAATCGAGGTTGCGCAAGTAATGCCCCAACAGCAGATAACCATTGAATCCGGCAAAAGCATAAAGCATACCAAAAGCATTCCATGAACAGGTTCCCCACAAATAGGGTGCTACAAACTGATTATAATAAGGTATCAACAAAGTAACTCCCCATGCCAACAAGAAATACAACTTGGCACGCTCCGAAGCCTTCTCGACCCATGCCGAAAAGATGGGCATATACAGATAAAGACCGATAAGCAGATAGATATACCACATATGAACCGCCAGAATAGAGAAGTTGAACGGTATGTGTAGAATATAGTCGAGCGATACGGCAAATGACTGTCGGGCAACCTCCTCGCCCGAATAAGGGAAGAAGTCGAGGATAATCTTCGGATCTAATCCGAGCAACCCGGTAATCCAAGGGAACAGATTGTAAATGACAGACCAAATAAGGAAAGGGAAAAACACCCGTGGAATTCTCTTCTTATAAAAGACGGATGCTTCGCCACGTACGGGCAGTAATAACGCACCGGTGATCATTACAAACAGCGGTACGCAAGGACGTAGTAACGAACCGTAGATAGCACCCCAGAGTTTTATTTGATCGATATTGGGAGCAACTCCCGGATAGAAATTGAAAGGGTCGGTGCAATGGCAACAAACGACCGTAAACATGGCAATCAGCCGCACGACATCTAACCAGACCACATGCTGATTTTGTTGTTGAATAGGATTCATCGTATTAGTAGTTTATATGTGTTAGCAAAGAAAGACAGAGCCTCATAGGTATTCTCTACGAGACTCTGTCCGTTTTATCTATTTTTTAAGTAACTCTTATTTGCAACTGCCTGCACAACGAGGCTTTATTTGCTTAAAGAAGTCATTCCCTTTATCATCGACCAAAATAAATGCAGGGAAGTTTTCTACCTCGATTTTCCAGATAGCTTCCATTCCCAGTTCGGGATATTCTACACATTCAATGCTCTTGATGTTGTTCTGAGCCAGAATAGCAGCCGGTCCGCCGATTGATCCTAAATAGAAACCTCCGTGTTTCTGACAAGCATCGGTTACCTGCTGGCTACGATTGCCCTTAGCCAACATAATCATGCTACCGCCGTGTTCTTGGAAAAGGTCTACGTACGAGTCCATACGTCCCGCAGTGGTAGGTCCCATCGATCCGCAAGCCATACCATGAGGAGTCTTTGCAGGTCCGGCATAGTAAATCGGATGATCTTTTACGTATTGTGGCAGACCTTCGCCACGGTCGATACGCTCTTTGAGTTTCGCATGGGCGATATCACGACCTACGATAATCGTTCCGTTGAGCGACAAACGCGTAGCTACCGGATACTTGCTGAGCTCTTTCAGAATATGAGCCATCGGCTGGTTCAGGTTGATCTGTACAGCTTCACCTTCGCCGGCCTGACGTAGTTCGGCAGGAATCAACTCACTTGGGTTTGAGTCAAGCTTCTCGATCCAGATACCTTCTTTATTAATCTTACACTTCACGTTGCGATCGGCCGAGCACGATACGCCTAAACCTACGGGACACGAAGCACCGTGACGAGGCAAGCGGATGATACGCACATCGTGAGCATAATACTTACCACCAAACTGAGCACCCAGCCCAATCTTTTGTGCCTCTTCGAGTACTTGTTTTTCCAATTCTATATCGCGGAAAGCACGACCACCTTCGTTACCGCTCGTTGGCAATTCATCATAATAATGAGTCGAAGCCAACTTAACTGTCAACAGGTTCTTTTCGGCCGACGTACCACCAATCACAAAAGCAATGTGATAAGGAGGACAAGCGGCTGTACCCAATGTCTTCATCTTCTCTACCAGATAAGGAACCAATGAAGTAGGATTCAGAATAGCCTTTGTTTCCTGATACAGATATGTTTTATTGGCAGAACCACCACCTTTGGTTACGCAAAGGAACTTATACTCCATGCCCTCTGTTGCTTCAATATCAATTTGAGCCGGTAGGTTGCATTTGGTATTTACCTCTTCGTACATGGTCAACGGAGCATTTTGCGAATAACGCAGATTCTCTTCGGTGTAGGTTTTGTAAACACCGAGCGAAAGAGCCTCTTCATCGCAGTATCCGGTCCATACCTGCTGTCCTTTCTCGCCATGAATAATAGCCGTACCGGTATCCTGACAGAAAGGAAGCTTGCCTTTGGCCGCTACTTCGGCATTGCGTAAGAAAGTCAATGCTACATATTTATCATTATCACTTGCTTCGGGATCGTTCAGAATCTTTGCCACCTGCTCATTGTGCGAGCGACGAAGCATAAACGATACATCACGGAAAGCCGCGTTGGACATAGCCGTAAGACCTTCCGGCTGAATTTTCAGAACCGGTGTTCCTTCAAACTCGCTTACTGAAACGTAATCTTTCGTAAGCAGATAATACTCGGTAGTATCGGGCCCTAACGGAAAAGGATGCTGATACTTAAACGGAGGTGTTGCCATATTTATACTTTTTAATACGTAATGTTAGTTAGTGAGGCAAAGGTAATAATAGTTTTTTATACGAGCTGCCCGATACGATTAATTAATTCTTCGCCCAATGCTGTTTTATCGTCGATATGCTGCAATACAGCCATCACAAACGGATTGCTCTCAAAGTCGCCCCGTACCTGCTCGAAGTCTTGCTTCATCTCATGCCGCGAACCATCGGCTCCAAAGCCTGTCATCGACGAGAGCGAGAACTCCTTACGGGCATCGTCATAGACCATGCGGTCTAGTCCAACCACTGCTTCACGCCACGACTTAACGATCCCAATAATCTCTTCGGCCGTAATCGTCTCGGGGTTTAGCCCGTAAAACTCTTGAATTTTACTATATGCCCACGTCCACTCATAAGTGTAGTAACGTTCGTGCATCTCGGCAAAGCGGGCATTGATGGTCTTTAGTTGATCTACTTCGCCACTTTCGATTGCTCCCAGCAATTGTTCTATTTCACTTTTAGGAGCAATCAATCCCGATATATCCACCCATTCGCCACATCCGATGCTCGTATCGGGTTTCAGTCGTTGGCGGATATCCTCATTCGTCTGGAAGTTGATACCTTCGAGACGCTTAATAATTGAGTTGCCCAGAAACTTATGAATCGCTATCTCGTAGTACTTCATTCCGCTATTGAGCGACGAGTTCTTTATCTTGGCACTCTGATAAGAGTAGATTTCAGACGTTTCGCCCGATACCCGTTTGAGGTCTCTCAAGATAGACAGCCCTTTGAACATTTTCTGAATGGTATAGGGGCTCAACAGGTTGTAGTTAATAAAGTCCAGCTTATGAGGATCGGTTCGTTTGTCGCGCTTCGGCCATTTCTGTGCATCGCGAATGGTTCCTACGCTTCGCAGATTGACTCCCGGCACAAGATAAGTCGTGTTGCCCTGCTCTATCAGGTAAGAAAAAGGCAGATTAGAGGTATCGGCATGGTTCACGTGCCGCCCCATCACCAGAGAGAAAGCTCCCACCCTGGCAGGCCATAGAATATAAGAATCGGAAGTAGTCTTGGCACCCCGCTCCAATGTACCTTGATGAATCGGCCCCAACTTATACATGTGGTTGCTTTGATTTGACCCCGAACCGGCATTCATAAAGGAGAACATACCGGCAATGAGCAAGGTCGATTTATGATGCGTTACCGTATAAGGACCGGCAAAGATGGCACAAGCCTCTCCATTCTCTCCCTGGCAGTTGCTAAAGAAAAGCGAATCGGATGCCGAATAGTTATGTCCAAGCTGGCAAGCCTGCCCCACGAAGCAGCGACTCAATACCGTTCCGTCATTGACATGCGAACCCGATGAGATGATAAAATCATCGCAGATCACCCCGTGGCCAATGTGTACGGGAGCTACCGCATTGCTATTGATGCTACCATTCCTTAAACGGCATGTGCCTTCGATGCGGCAATAATCTCCGATACGTACATTTTTAATCGAACCTGTGTTGAGAATCATCACATGGCTACCGATAGATCCAACAGTCGAAGCATGCTTGGAGGCATAGTAATCGGTGATTTTCTTCATCCGACTAATCAGTTCGGGACGATGGCGATAAAGTGCAAGTATATAAGCCTGATGCGCCGACAGTTTATCGTTCATCCACACCTCTCGCCCTCCGGTTTCATTGAGTACGGATATTTCGGTTCCATTGCCAAAGGTAGAACAGGAATCTACCAGAATGATATCGACATTTTCAATAAACGTATCGTCGCCAATTTCATAGTTGGCGATATAATTCTGGATATTTTCAATGCAGCAGTTATCTCCCACCGTTGCATTGTGCAAGGTTACGTGCCGCAATCCCGAATGTTTTTTAATACCACCGGGCAATATAAACTCCGAATCGAAGCGCCCCAGCTTCACCTCACCCGAAAAACGGGTGTGGTGAACAAAACACGTTGTGAAGCCTTCAGCTACCCATACACTCTCCCAGTTATCAGCCAAACACGACTGACTCTTCAACTGAAGAATTTCGTCCTCAGTCAAGTTACGGTAATTTCTCATATTGTTCAGTTACGAATTATTCTTCCTCTTCGTAGGTCTGATAAAGAAAATCATTATAGGGGTACTTTGTTACGTGCAATTCTTTCACTCTTTGATAAACCACACTCTTTAGTTCTTCTATATTGATTCGTTCGCGGGCGGAGATAAACAGACAGTTGTCTTCCATCTTCGACATCCACGTCATCATCAGTTCTTCGAGTGTTAAGTTGTCCTTCGTTCGGGGGGTAAGGTCGTCTTCTGCTTTCTCCACGTGGGTGTAAGCATCTATTTTATTAAAAACAAGTATCATGGGTTTTCCACCACCGTCAATATCAGCCAGTGTTTTATTAACCACCTCAATCTGCTCTTCAAATCCCGGGTGCGAAATGTCGACCACGTGAAGCAATAAATCAGCTTCGCGCACTTCGTCGAGAGTCGATTTAAACGATTCGACCAAGTCGGTTGGCAGTTTACGGATAAAACCTACGGTATCAGACAGTAGGAATGGCAGGTTCTCGATGATCACTTTGCGCACCGTTGTATCGAGTGTGGCAAACAGCTTGTTTTCGGCAAACACCTCGCTCTTGGCAAGCATATTCATAATGGTCGATTTGCCCACATTGGTATATCCTACCAAGGCTACACGAATCATACGTCCGCGGCTTTTGCGCTGCGTCGATTTCTGCTTATCAATCTCGGCCAGGCGTTCTTTTAATAAAGCCATACGCCCGAGGATAATTCGTTTATCCATTTCAAGCTGGGTCTCACCCGGTCCGCGAAGTCCTACAGAGCCTCCTTTTCCGCTACCACTACCCGATCCGCCACCTTGACGCTCGAGGTGAGTCCATAGACGTGTCAATCGGGGAAGCATGTATTTATACTGTGCAAGCTCCACTTGTGTCTTAGCATTGGCTGTTTGGGCACGCATGGCAAAGATATCGAGAATCAGTGAGGTGCGGTCAAGTATCTTCACCTGCAACTCGGCTTCTATATTACGTAATTGCTTGGCCGATAGTTCATCGTCAAAGATGACCATCCCAATTTCTCTTTCATTTTCACTTTCACTGCGAAGGTATTCTTTTATTTCTTGCAGTTTTCCTTTTCCTACATACGTCACTGAGTTAGCTGTGGGCAGCTTCTGAGTGAATTGTTTTACTACTTCCGCCCCAGCTGTCTCAGCAAGGAATGCCAGCTCATCAAGATACTCATTCGTCTTGCGCTCATCTTGCGTTTGCGTGATAAGTCCTACAAGTACGGCGGTCTCGTTCTGCACTTCGGATATTACAAATTCTTTCATACTTTCTATTCCTATATAATATGGCAACAAATATAACGATTTTCGGAGAAGAATGGTTATGAGCGATGTTTTTTATTCGATGCGAACGTATTCATTGGAGTGATTCGTTCCTTGCATAGGGTATTGATATAGCTAAATAAAAAAGAGACAGTTCAAATTTGCGAATAGCGATCACTATTCGCAAATTTGAACTGTCTCTTAAAATATAGACAATCTTAGTTCGGGAATTGTAACGAACAATCTACATTGTTATATAATTGCGTTAATTTATTATTGTAAATCACACACGGCTTAAAGTTAAATAACAACGTATTACCTTGTCTCTTAGAGCTATTAAGCACATAATAAACCATTCCATAAGTAGCATTTACATAACCCATTTTTTGAGGTGCAAAAGAAGCTAACGAACCATCATCATTCAAGATAAAAATGAGAGGAAATCCTTTAACTACACAATCAGGCAAACGGTAAATATTTCCTTCCTTTGCTTTTTCTATAAGTTGCTCCCAACTATCCTCAAATAGTCCATCCGTATAAAGTCCCGTTCCAAAAGTTTCCCAAGTCAATTTACGTTGTGCATTGATCTTAATTGTTTTGACTCCAGATGGTGAAGCCTCAGTGGGATCAACTAGACTCAATACAATCGTATAGACATCTGTCACACCCAGCTTACTTAAGTCAAAGCCGATTTTAGCTACCGCTGAAGATTCGCCATCGGCAAAAGATACAGTAGGTGAAGTTAAACTAAAAAGGCCTTGATCAATAGTTTTGCTATCTATTTGAACTTTAACGGAAGCTTCTCCATTCTTACCTGCCCTATAAATAGGAACTTCTATTACACCATTATCTTGTGCCGCCAACTCAGTATTTAATTGCGTTGAAAAGAAGGCCGCATCAAGTGCTGTACTATTATAAATGGTACCTTCCGGCTCAGAATCACACGAGGTCATTCCAATAATACCGAAAGCTAATACCACAACTAATTTAACGATATATTTATTCATAATTTACTCTAATTAGATTATTCATTAATTATTGAACAATTGGGTTTTGATCATTTGTATTGATGTTCTCATTTCCATCAATTTCCGATTGAGGAAGAGGGAGAATGAAAAGATCAGATGCAGCATTCGTGTTTTTTGTTGCTACCTTTTGAGTATGGTTCGAACCGGCATAGGTACGGTTATAACCTAATCCCAAACGTTGCAAATCAAAAATACGACCAGACTCACCCCAAAGTTCTATTCTACGCTGAAATAAAATTTCATCCATTAAAGTTTGCAAAGGAGCATTTGTATCCAAATTATACGATTTGCTATCGATTCTATTAATCAATCGATCTGCAAATTTGCTATCACGAAGAGTACCTAAAGTAGATATGGCTTGGCGGGCTTGTGCAAATTGCTCTTGATGACACAAGGCCTCTGCCTTAATTAACACCATTTCTTCTGCACGCATCACTAAATAGTCACCTGTACTCGTTTTATGATCAGCCATTTTGAACTTTATTTGGCAATAGCTAGCATTAGACCCTGAGCCATTTTCGGCCAACTGTCCACGCCACCATGCCATTCGGTCATCAGTAGCCGGAATCATTTTATACAAAGCACTGCTAATACATTGGCGGGCTTTTGAAGCATATTTACCTTCCACATCAGCATCCATATGAGAGAAGAAACTAGCAAACTGAGTTGATTGATCCGGAATGATCTCATATCCCCAAAGCACGTCTGCACTTTTCACGCTGTTGTTTCCACCTAGGTCTTTCACCGAAATCAATTTAAGATTGGGGCGTTTTAATGCTTCATCTGCCGCTGCAGCAGCAGTTGCATATTCGTGTTGCGTTAAAGCAATACGAGCCTTGATACCATTGGCAACATAATAATCGATATGCGACGGGTGTTTTTGAACTTTTCCGGAAGATTCTCCCAACAATGAGATTGCATTGTTTATATCAGCATTAATTTGAGTATAAACTTCTGCCAGAGTACCTCTGCCCTTACCAATCGAGCCAGCTACAGTAGGCTCATTATATAAAGGTATGCCAGGTTTTTGCTCATGACCTACATAGGTTTGTTGAAACAATTGTGCCAAATAATAATAAGAGAAAGCTCTAATGGCATACGCTTGACCAACTACATTTTTGATTGCTTCGGGAGTTCCTCCCATTGTGTTCTCCGCACCAATAATATAATTAGCATTGGAAACAAGCGTATAATAAAAGTTCCAAATAGAATAAGAGCGACCATTCTTATTTGTATAATCTCCGTGTACATTCAAACGGTAGTCTTCATAAAACCATCCTTGTCCTTGCTCTAACATCAAATGATCTTCTGCCATAAGGTCTGCAAGCAAGTTAATAGATGTTTGCCCAAAATTTTCCGAAGCCCAATTTGTACTCCAACCGGAGACATACATGGCACGATAGATACCATTAATTGCCGCTTCAGCACTACTGGCATCCGCCATAATCACAGATCCAGAGACTTTGTTGGTAGGTTCCGTATTTAAATCATCGCTACACGAGCTGAACGCAAGCAAACCTACCAATGAAAATATAGATAATATCTTTTTCATATTCAATTAATAATTTTGTTTAGAATGTAACATCAAATCCCAAAGACACGGTTCTAGTAGGCACATATCCAAAATTGGTACCTCCACTAAAGTTGTATTGTGGATTCATTCCTTTCAAGTGAGTGAACAACAACAAGTTATCTCCAGAGAATGTAAAACGAGCTGATTGCATACCCACCGATTTCAATAGTTTTGATGGCAGATTATATCCTAAAGTGATATTTTTTATTGAGAAATAAGACGCATCAATCAGTGAATTATCGGTAATTATATAGCTTTTACCAACTTCAATTCTTGGAATATCTGTAATATCACCAGGTTGCTTCCAAGCCCGTTCTAAAGCCTTACTTTTAGCCTGTCCGATGTAGTTTCCATACAAGAATGTATAGTAATTACCATCTAAGATTTTTCCACCAATAGAGTAGGTACACAAGATGCTTAAATCAAATCCCTTGTATTTAAAGTCATTTCTTACAGATCCATAAACATCCGGTATGCGACTACCCTGTATGTCTTTACATTTAGTAGCCTTAGCCATATCCGTTGTCACATACTTCTCTCCTCTTACTCCATCAGCATCGGTATCATACACCCAGTACAGTTGCTGTCCGGTTGCAGGATCTACACCAGCCGAAGTAGCCGTATAGAAAGAGTTGATCGTTTCGCCTTCACGAATGATGTAGCTTCCATTAATAATTTCCGGTTTATCAGCCAGTTTGTTTACCTTATTTTTGATGGTAGAACCCAGTATTTCCATTCTCCAAGTTAAAGGAGTATTTCTAAGGATATCAACTCCCAATGTGATGTCAAAACCTGTATTGGTCATGCTACCGATATTCTTACTATATCCATCAAATCCCAAAGAGCTTGCCATAGGATAATTCAGCAACATATCAGAAGTCTTACGATTATAGAACTCAATACCTGCATTAAATCGCTCAAAAAGCTTCATTTCTAAGCCGACATTGAAATTCGCATTTTTTTCCCATTTGAGTTCTTTATTCTCCAGAGAAGTAATCACAGCTCCACTCATCGAAGCATTCGGATAACCTAAATCGTAGAAAGACTGCCATGCATAAAGACTAGACAAAGCATCGTTTCCTTGTACACCATAACTAGCTTTTAATGAGAGGTTGTTTATCCAATCATAATTATCTTTAATAAAAGATTCTTCGCTGATACGCCAGTTAGCTCCAACCGACCAGAAATTTCCCCAACGGTTATCTTTATAAAAACGAGATGAACCATCGGTACGGAAACTTCCCGACACATAGTATTTATCTGCATAATCATATCCTACACGAGATAAAACAGATTCAATAGCATAATTATCTTGATAAGAAGATGCATCAGTAATTGTAGTTGCAGCATCCAACTCATATAATCCGCCAAAAGGGAATCCGGTTTTAGTTGCGGCCAAATAATCTCTGCGATATTTATAGAACTCATGACCAACCAATGCTTCTACATGATGATCGCCAAACTTACGATCGTAGGTCAAAATTTGATTAAATGTATAGCTATAAACACGAGCCATGGATTTCTGCAAAGTACCTTTTACCGCTACAGAGTTTCCATTATAAGGGTTATAATAAGTAGCACCAGCAGAGTTGATCAAATCAAATCCGTAATTGATAGATAATTTAAGCCCTTGGAGCAATCCACTTTTCAAATTACCAATTTCAGCATACGTACGTCCACTAAGGTTATCGCTCGTTGAACTATACTTATCGTCAAATAATGTTGCAACTGTGTTCCAGTTAGCACTAGCACCTGCGGGACGGTTACTACCATAATCAAAAACGGCATTTCCTAACGCGTCATAAGCAGTTGTTCCATCGGCATTTTTTTCATAAACGGGATAAATAGGAGCCATCAATTGTCCGGAATACCATACGTTGGAAGAACCAGATGAATTCTCTACAGCCGTATTGCTCTCATTTCTTGAATAATTGGCACTCATTCCGGCCTTCAGCCATTTTGTAATCTCCGAATCAACATTTAAGCGACCATTATAACGAGTAAACTGAGTCGTTTTTAATAATCCCTGTTCGTCCAAGTAACCTAACGAAAACATATATTTTGTTTTCTCAGATCCACCACTGATAGCTGCAATATATTCCTGGCGTAATGGATTTGAAGCCGTTGCTTCGTCAACCCAATCTTCGCTATAGCGTAATACAGCATCACTACGTACCTTTCCTGTAGTAGGATCAATCAATTCGGTGATACCATAATTAAAAGGATTATATTGTTCATTTTTACCTAACATGGCAGTAGCTCCGCTTTTCATATTATTCAATGCTGCTATGGCAGCGGCGGCGGGAGCATATCCGCTATTGATTATAAGGTCGTTCTTATAAGATTGAAAAACCATTTCCAAATGCCCTGCTTCATCTAGCAGATCATATTTTTCTATAGCGCGAGAAGCTACACCCCAATTGGCCTTCAAATTAATTTTAGCCTTGCCCGTATCTCCTTTTTTGGTTGTGATCATAATCACACCATTAGCACCACGCGCTCCATAAAGGGCTCCTGCAGAAGCATCTTTGAGCACTGTCATTGATTCGATATCGTTCGGATTAATGGCTGCGATATTACCATCATAAGGAATACCATCTACTACATATAATGGATTCTGCGAAGAATTGATTGAGCCAAAACCACGAATAACAGTACTAACACCCGAGCCAGGCTGTCCTGATCCAGAAGTTGTTTGAACTCCCGCAACCATACCATCCAAAGCCTTTGATACATTAGCAATTGGTCTTTCTTTTAGTTTATCAGACTTAATCACTTCAGCAGACCCAGTAAAAGATGCTTTTTTAGTAGTACCATAAGCCACTACCATAACTTCATCAAGTACCTCTGCATCAGACTTTAATAAGATCCTCATATTGGGTTTAATTGCCACATCCTGTGTTGACATACCAATATACGAAACCTGCAAAGTCCTTGCAGAACTTATGATCTTTTTGTAAATAATCACTTGCTCTTAATTCAAGTCTGTTTTAACCCAGGGAATAGTTTTACTAATTCTCTGAAGATTCTGATTTCAGTATAACTTGAGTAGAATATATTTTGCTTATTTAGAAAGCTTATCTATGTATAATAATAAACTGTTTTGTTGAGAAAAATACACACAATAGACTTGTAGTATAAAACATGTTTATTAACATGTTTTATACTACAAGTCTATACTAATTGAAATTTAACATTATCTATTGTTATTTGATTTATTTATAAATAAATCAAATAGATACTATATTCTATAAATTTGTGACATATATAGTTTGATTTATGGGTAAATGAAATAAAAAAAGATAACTGATTTTAGTTTATCCTTTTCCTTTTATATTATTTTGAATTACAAAGTAAATAGATATATTTGCGATTATTAAACAATTGAAATAAATCTTTATGTAACCTTTTAAGATGTATTATGAAGAAAATGTTAATTTTATTTTGGGTCTATCTATTTATTGGCATAGGCCTAGTTACTGCTCAAAACAGAAAAGTAACTGGAGTTGTTGTTTCATCTGAAGATAATCAGCCTATTGTGGGTGCATCAGTTTTGGTTAAAGGCACATCTATTGGTGCCGTAACTGATCTTGACGGCAAATTTACGATTCAGAACGTACCAAGTTCTGCAAGAACTTCAAAGAAGTTAAATAAACATTTTCCTATATCATTTTAGGCAATGTTGCTTTCGATACTCTGAGGGAGAGCACCCTCGTTGCTTCTTAAATTGTCGACCCAAACTATTATAATCGACCAAACCTACCTGCATGGCGATCTCGGCTATGGGTTCTCTGTTTTCGAGCAAAAGTTGAGCAAAACGGTCCATGCGGAGTTGAAAAATGTATTGATAAACAGGTTGATTGGTTACTTGCTTAAACCGCATCTCGAGCAAACGACGAGAAAGTGGCACCTGTCGAACAATATCGGCAACACTGATTCTCTTCTCCAGATTCTGGTGAATGTACCGCAATGCTGTCTGCACATAAGGGTCGTCGGTCGAATAAACATCGGTCGAATGGCGATTCACCACGTGAGTTGGACGAATGACAATATCCTCGAAAGGCGCATTCATATTTTGCTTAAGCTTTTCAATGAGTTGGGCGGCTTCGTAACCACCCTTTTCTATATTCAGATCAATACTTGAAAGTGGAGGGTCCGAAAGATTGCACGTCATCGCGTCATTATCGACTCCCAAAACAGCAATTTCTTCGGGTATCTTGATGCCGTTTGCCCTGCATACCTCGGTAATCCGATTCCCTTGCGTATCATCGCAAGCCAATAAGGCCGTAGGACGAGGCAACGAGCGAAGCCAATCGGCCAACGGAGTATGATCATAAAACCAAAGATTTTCCAAGCGTTGATTCTGATACTCTTGAAAATCAGCACCAAAACCTTGTGCAGTAATGCGCTCTCGAAATCCGTCGCAACGCTCTTGCGACCAAACAACATCCTTGTAACCATAAAAAGCAAAGTGTCGGAACCCTTTCTGAAGAAGAAAGTCGGCTGCCATCTGCCCTGTCAGTCGATATTCACTGGTGATGTTGGGAATATGGGTAAAACGAGACTTAAAGTCCTGAGCTAGCGCAATAATGCCGTTTTTGCGAAAGAGAGACACATCATCATTGTCATCGAACTGAGCAATAATAGCATCGGCTTTCCATTTATATGCCCACTTCAGCACACCGGGAATTCCATAACGCTCTCGATACGAAGGGGGCATCCGACAAACTACCCAAGGCTCGCGCCCCTTCGAATATGCCAAAATTCCCTTTAAGAGATTATGGGAAAATGCCTCTGTAAAGTCGGTTAACAGAATGAGTCGAATCATAGTGCAACAAAGGTATAAATAGTTTCTGAATTGGTATAACAACCGGAAATAATAAATACAAAAAAAAGAACAAGAGTTTTATTTCAATCGCGCTAAAAAAAGAGATAAATCACTCTATATCAAGCAATTTAAAAGTACGTATTCTTTATTACCAAGAGTACGTACTTAACACAGCGTTAATATACTAGTTATTACTGTGTTAAATACGTACTTTATCAACCAATGATAAGGTCTTCTTGAATCGATAGAGAAATTAATAAACAAATGCGGGAATGACAATATCCTGCGCTTGCTGGTTCCAACCCGAAACAGTCAGCCGTAAAGGCTTTTTGCCGGCTACTTCAGGGGAGTACATACACTTCAGCACACGCTTTTGTCCGGGTAAGAGAGTGATGTAGTTGTCTTCCCAAAAAACAGGGCGCAGCAATTCGCCTTGTTCGCCCTTCAAGGCCAAACGGGTAAAGAAAGCTACTTGTGGGGAGGAGTTATGGAGCGTAACCTCTAGCTCTTGATTTCCATTTACCATACGAGAAGCAGCCGTTACTTTACATTCGGTTTGCGGCAGATTGGACAGCTGGTGGAAATTGGCTGCCGACTTCAATGGCGTATGTATCCAGTTAGTCTTTGCCCAGTCATATTCATCCTTTTGCTCCGAGAGACAATAAAGATTGTCAGCCACACGCCCACCTTGCGCATCGGTTAACTGAAGAAACAACAAAGCATTATCCTTTATATGAGGAAGCTCAAATACCTTAATAGCGCTACCGGGCATGGCTTTCAGCTCCTTATGCTCCTCTTTAATCGGTTGAGAGTTGAGCCCGTAAAGACTGTATTTAGCCGTTAACAGAAGGGGTTCATCGGTTTCATTGACCAGATAAACAGCATTTTCTTTGTAATCATAGATGAGCTGTTGGGGCATATTGGCTTTTTTAACTGCATAATAGGCTGCTGTGGGAACCAAATAATAGTCATAAAGTTGCCAATAAAATGATGGCCAAGCCGAATTCAACATCCACTGTACAATGCCGGTTGCCTTGGGAGCTTGCACTCGAAAAGCTTCGAACATGGCGCGTGTAGACTCATAGTTCAATAAGTCGGCCTTCTTCAAATAGTCATCAAGGTCGATTGCCACACCATACTTGGCTTGAATGGTTTGCGTAAGCACATCGAGTGTGTTCATGGCACTGGTCGAGGCGGTGCAATGATAGTTCCAGACGCTTTGATCGACCGGCCACCGCTTATCGGCAGGAATCATCTTTTCGATAGATTCGCGTACAGGCAATTGTGCACCGATGCCCGTCTCGGTATTAAAACCGAAAGCACCTCCGTTGAGCGAATCGATGTACCAATAATTAGGGCCGACATACTCGTAAGGCCCATTCATCTTCATGCCACTGGGGCCTGTTAATTCACTGACCATCGTTTTAGCAGCCGATACATAAGGGCGGTTGTCTATATCGGGAAGAAAGCTCATATACCTCTTTTCTAACTCGGGACGGGGCAGCATATCGCTACCTACAAACCAAGCAATGATGCTGGGGTGGTTGCGCAACCACAACACCTGATCTTTGAGCGAACGAGCGATCAGGCTGATTTGCTTTTCAGATTTAATGCCGCCAAACTCATCACAGGCAGAGCCCAGATAAGGTTCCCACTCCCAATGGCAGCTCCACCCAACCAATGCCATCAGACCGTAGCGATCGCAAAGATCGTAGATGTTTTGCGAGTTACCCCAAATATTCTCAAAGCGGATGGAGTTTAAGTTCATATCTTTGACATATTGTACCTGAGTTTCATTCGAAGAGGGTGTGTCGCGCAGAAAAAGATCGTCCGTCCATCCGGCACTTTTTACCAGAACCGGCTTACCATTTAACCGAAAACCTCGATGCCCTTCGGGGGTGAAATAGTCTTCTATTTCGCGAATACCAAATTTCACCGTTGTGCAGTCGGATACGTTCTTATTGGTTTTAAATGCCAGATCGAGCGAATACATCTCCGGACTACCCAGGTTATTGCACCACCATAAGCGAGGATTGGCAATATGCAAACCTCCTACTTGCTCGGGGGTTATTTTGACAATTTTCGTTTCACCGGCTTGCAGCGATACGGGGATAGAGAAAGTGACACCTTCCATAGTTCCCGTCAGCTCGCCATCAACGGCCTCATCCGAGAGGTTGGCAAGTTGTGTTTCGACGGTCAGCCATGCCTCTTTCAAGGTTTGGGTGTTCACTTTGCTATGCACCGCCGTATGTGCCATAGATACTTGCCCGGTAACATGTGCATATACTTCGCGAAAGATACCCATACTCTCATCGGCCGGTCGGGGATTCCAGTCAACAAACCCAATGTTCGGATCGCCCGGCTGGGCACGAAACACTTCGACGGCAAGTACGTTTTTCGTCTTTGCATAGGGAGTAATATCGATAGAGAATTGACGGAAAGGACCATAAAGAGAATCTCGCGACAGCACCAAGTGCCCGTTGAGCCATACATTGGCAGCATAGCTGATGCCATCAAACGTTAGCGACGCATGTTCGTCCTCGCTTAACTCGGCAAGTGTAAACTCTTTACGGAACCACCAGGGGCAATCGAACAACGTACGGTCGACCGAGCGGTAGTTCTCGCCTTCGAATAGATCCGTATAGACTCCATTGGTAGTTAAAACACCCATTACGGTAGTAGGAACTGTAGCTGCATACCAGTCTGTGGTTACCGCCTCATCGGTAGAGAGTACGGCACCGGGCACATTGGCTTGTGCCGATGATTGTACCTTCCAGCCATCGGATAAAATTATTTTAGTACGCATAGATTTGTCATTAGCATTGCATGCCAGTAAGCAGCCGACAAGCAAGAGCGAAGCAGGCCAATGTAATAATCGGTTTTTCATATCAGTTTGTTTTAAGATCAATTATGGAATCAAAGCAGAAGCTCCCAACATGCTGATATCAGCTTTCTGCGTAATCCGTATTTGCAGATTTTTCAACGTTTCGGCATACGGGAAATCGGACATAGAAGCATACATAGCTGCTTCGTAATAAGAGAAAGCAGCAGAAATTCCACCACCGATCACAATCATTTCGGGGTCGTAGGTAAACAAGGTGGCTTTTATGAGCTCCCCTAAATGGCGACCGAACATCTTCCAGATAGCCAACGCCTCGGCATCTCCATGAGCAGCTTTCAGAGCAGCTTCTTTACCTGTTAGGCCGTAGTATTTGGTAAAAAACTCACTGCTGCAATAGTGTTCGAAATCGGCATCTTGATAGGGCAATGACCCAATTTCGCCTGCGCCTGTATTTCGTCCGTTATACAATTGGCCATCAATGATAATGCCTGCTCCTACTCCCGTACCTAGAGTAAGTCCTACTAAATTTTGAAACGAAGTTCCTTCTCCAAAGAGTTTTTCGCCCAGAGCAAAGCAGTTGGCATCATTATTCACCGATACACGAACGGAGTGCTTTTGTTCCAGAATTTCTTTCAGATGCACCTCTTTCCATGAGGGAATGTTGGTTGCATTGTATACAATACCTCGTTTCGAATCGACTACCGAGGGCACACCGATTCCTATTCCATCGACCTCCGGTGTCATCATGCTATCAATCAATGTGCCCAATTGCAGCATCACCTCATTGTAACTATCTTTTGCCGGATAAGCAATGGCTCGTCGAGCTACTATGACTCCGTCTACGACCTGTCCGATACGGATATTCGTACCTCCTAAATCAATTGCAAGTTTCATTTCATTATTATTAATAAGTTAACAGTCAGCAAAATTAACGATCTTGCCACTCTCCTTTTTATTCTTTTACGCATGATATTCGTCTGTTTACGCAAAAATAGCGCTGCACCTCTCCCAGTATCTCTTGGGCAATTTCCCTATACTCTCTTTGCTATATCCGAACCCTTTTCGTACTTTTGCTGCGCGAATTATTCAATTACAAGCCATTTATCTATGCTCATCGAACATTTTTATAGCATCACTCACCAACAAGTCATCGCAGAGAATGCTTGGTCGGTTACCCTCAAGCTCAATCCGAAGCATGCGCTTTACAAAGGACATTTCCCGGAACATCCCGTTGTGCCGGGAGTTTGCATGCTTCAATTTATTAAAGAGTGTGTCGAAAAATACAGAGAGCAATCTTTACAATATGCTAAAATTGTATCTTGTAAATTCCTGTCGGCATTGAATCCTGTAGATGCTCCGACATTGGTCTTGGAGCTACTTCTCAAGCAAAGTGAGGATGGGAAGCTACAACTACTGGTAGAGGGCAAAACCGGAGGAGAAGCGGAAGAGGGCATCGCTTTCATCAAACTAAAAGCACAACTGATCGAACAATAGGATATGGAAAATAACTCCACTGCTTTTTGGCACAATAAACTGAAACAGTTGCAGGCCATCGTCATCATTCCTACCTATAATAATGCGAAGACGCTGGAAGATGTTATCCGGTCGGTACGCTTTTACACCGAAAATATTCTCGTAGTGAACGATGGCTCTACAGACGAAACAGCATCTATTTTATCCCGGGAGGCCATCGGATTATACACCATCACTCACCCGACCAACCAAGGAAAGGGTACTGCACTGAAGCATGGTTTGTGCAAAGCCAAAGCATTAGGTTTTCGTTATGCCATAACCATCGACTCCGACGGGCAGCATTTTGCCTCGGACATACCCGCTTTTATCGAAGCCATAGAGCAAGCCCCCGACACATTACTCATTGGAGCGCGAAATCTGTCTTCAGACAATATGCCGGGCAAGAACACGTTTGCCAATAAGTTTTCTAACTTCTGGTTTACCCTCGAAACAGGGGTAAAGTTACAAGATACACAGTCTGGATTCCGTCTGTATCCGTTGCAAAAGCTCAACGTAGATGCGTGGTACTATACAGCCAAATACGAATTTGAGCTCGAAGCCATTGTGTTTGCTTCCTGGAAAGGAATAAAAGTAACAAATACCCCCATACATGTGTATTACCCGCCGCAAGAGGAGCGAGTGTCGCACTTCCGGCCTTTTCAAGACTTCACACGCATCAGCATACTAAATACGATATTGGTGCTCATCACCTTTCTCTGGATTTATCCGCGTAACTTTCTACGAAAGCTCACTTGGACCAATGGCAAGCGTTTTTTTGCGGAACACATTACCCAATCCAAGGAGTCGAACCTGAAAATAACACTGGCCATCATGCTCGGAATCTTTATGGGCATCGCTCCTGTATGGGGCTACCAGATGTTGATCACCCTCTTTCTTGCCTATGTTTTCAAACTAAACAAGGTAATAGCGATTGTAGCGGCCAATATCAGCCTGCCACCTATCATCCCGTTTCTACTATACGCCAGCTACTACACGGGATGCAAGGTAACGGGAGTATCTACCGATTTAAATTTCAGTGATCTATCACTTGAAAATGTAACGTCGGTTATCGAACAGTATTTAATAGGAAGCATTATCTTTGCAGGCATTAGCAGCCTTTTGGCAGGGGCAATTGTCTTTTCCCTGCTTTCTGTTTGCAGAAGACATCAAACAACATGACGAAATTCTTTATCGATTTATACAATTACTTTGAAAGACATAAGGTTCTTCTCTATGCATCCCTCCTCCTTTCACTCCTTTTCTTAGGAGTGATGGCCAGTCGGGTGAAGTTCGAAGAAAACGTAACCCGCTTCTTCCCCGACACCAAGGATGCCGTATATGCCAACCAGGTGTTCGATAACCTGAAGATCAAGGACAAGATCATTGTGATGCTGACCAGGACCGACAGCACCGCTACGACCGATCGTTCTATCGAGGCTTCGGAAGAGTTGACACAACGACTAAGCGAACAATCGGGTGATACGCTCATCAAACATATTTTTACACAAGTAGACGAGAACCTGATTGGTGGAGCAACCGATTTTGTATACACGCACCTGCCACTCTTTCTTACTGCTGATGACTATGCCCGCTTTGATACGTTGCTTACCACAGAAGGCATAGAGGCAACCATGCAGCGTAACTATACCACCTTGCTTTCGCCTGCGGGCATGGCACTGAAGGGATTTATACTTAAGGACCCGTTGGGTATAGGTAGCCGGGCATTATCCTATTTGCAAGAGTTTCAGGTAGAGGCGAATTATACCATCGATAACGGATATATTTTCTCGAAAGACGGCTCAACGCAGCTCCTGTTTCTCACCCCCTTGTTCGCCACCGGAAGCACGGGCAAGAACGAGAAACTGATCGAAACCATAGAGAGTGAATTAGCACGCCTATCGACCCGATATCCCGATTTGCGTATGACGTATTTCGGCGGTCCGTCGGTAAGTGTATACAATGCCCGGCAGATCAAGCAAGACACCTTGCTCACCTCCGGCGTTGCCTTGCTGATTATTATCGTATTTATTTCGCTCGTGTTTAAGCGCAAGCGCTCCATTCCGCTTATCGTTACTCCGGTGCTGTTCGGGGGCTTGTTCGCGCTCTGCTTCATTTACTTTATCAAGGGAGAGATTTCGGCTATTGCCGTGGGGGCAGGTTCGGCGGTGATGGGAATTGCGTTGAGCTATTCCATTCATATTCTGGCGCACCAGAACCACGTTTCTTCGGTGCAGCAATTACTCAAAGAGCTTACCTACCCGCTCACGGTGGGAAGTTTCACTACCATCGGAGCCTTCTTCGGGCTTACGTTTACAAGTTCGGACCTGCTGCGCGACTTCGGTCTCTTTGCTTCATTGGCACTGATCGGTACAACCTTGTTCTGCCTCATTTTCCTGCCTCATTTCCTCAAAGGGCAGGCGGATGTAAAACAAGGCGTAGTCTTGCGCCTCATCGAACGGATGAATGCCTATCCTTTCGAGAAGAATCGCTGGTTAGTGGGGGGACTGCTCGCAGCAACACTTATCGGCTTATTCACTGCCAACAGGGTGCGGTTCAACGACAATATGATGGACCTCAACTACGAACCCGAACACTTGCGCCAAGCCGAGCAACAACTCACCCAACTGTTTGACAAGAAGGAGAAGACCGTACTTTTTGTTAGTGTAGGCGAGGATATGAACACCGCCATCGAGCACTACGCAGAGACGAACGGACGGCTCACTGCCTTGCAGTCGCAGGGATTGATTAAGGGGTATGCCAGCGCCCAGCGCTTCCTCATCCCCGTACAAGAGCAGCGCGAACGGCTGCAACGGTGGAAGAGCTTTTGGACGGTCGAACGGCAAGCCTTCGTGCAACAACAAGTAGAGACGGCTGCCCGCAGAAATGGTTTCCGCGAAGGTAGTTTCGACGGATTCTTCGGATGGCTGCAAACGCCCTTCGAGGTCTACGCTTACCGGGAGGACGTGGCCAACAGCCTGCTCAGCGAATGGCAGGAATCGGCCGACTCGCTCACCATGCTCATTACACAGGTACGCATGAACGAGGCCGACAAGCAGGCCGTTTACCGCGCATTCGAGGGTACGCCCCACACGGTCATATTCGACCGGGGATTCTTTGCCAACAAATGGGTGTCGGCTATCAACGACGACTTCTACCTGATTCTGTATCTCTCGTCGATACTCATTTTCCTCGCGCTGCTGGTGTCGTACGGACGCATCGAACTCACCTTGATGAGTTTCCTGCCGATGGCGGTTAGCTGGATCATCATACTGGGGCTGATGGGGTTGCTCGGGATTGAGTTTAATATCATCAACATCATCCTCTCTACGTTCATCTTTGGTATTGGCGACGACTTCAGTATCTTCATCATGGACGGGTTGCAGAGCCGATACCGCACGGGCCGACAGGTGCTCAACTCGCACAAGACCGCCATTTTCTTCTCCGCGTTCACCACCATCGTGGGGATGGGTGTACTCATCTTTGCCCAACACCCTGCTTTGCGGTCGGTAGCGTTGATTTCTATTTTAGGTATTATCGTGGTGGTGCTGGTGTCGTACACCCTGCAACCGATTCTCTTCCGCTGGCTCATTGCCGCACCTGCCGAGAAGGGGTTGCCTCCGTACACATTTATGGGGCTGCTCCGAACGGGGGTGCTGTTTCTGCTCTTCTTTCTCGGCTGCATCGGTTTGCGCATATTGATGGCAGTGATGTGGTTTATACCTATATATATAGGTAAGAAGAAAGCCTTCCTTTGCCGGTTGATACAGCTTACGTGCCGGGCGATTCTGCGGCTGGCATTCTTCGTGCGCAAGGAGCAGGTCAATATCGGGCGCGATACGTTTGCCCGTCCGGCGATGATTGTGGCCAACCATCAGTCGTTTATTGATATTTTGGTTTTGCTATCGCTCGCTCCCAAAATAGTAATGGTTACGAACCACTGGGTATGGAACTCGCCATTTTTCGGGGCGGTGATACGGTATGCCGACTTCTACTTCGTGGGCGACGGATACGAGCACTATGCCGAGCGGATGCGTGCCAAGGTGCGCGAGGGGTATTCGATTGCCGTTTTTCCCGAGGGCACACGTACGTACAGCGGCGCAATGAAGCGGTTTCACAAAGGGGCGTTTTATCTGGCGGAGACGTTGCAGCTCGACATTCTTCCGGTGGTGCTCTACGGCAACGGACAGATCATAGCCAAGGCACAACCGTTCAACATCCGCCGCGGGGTTATCCGTACCGAAGCCTTGCCACGGATTGCGCCGACCGATACAAGCTTCGGCAGCACCTATCAGGAGCGTACCAAACGCATTTCGGCAGAGATGCGACGGGTTTATGCGCGGGTATGTACGGAGATGAACGCACCGGACAATCCGGCATTTTACGAAGCGTTGGTGCAGAACTACATATACAAAGGCCCGGTCGAAGAGTGGTACATCCGCATCAAAGTAGCGATGGAGAAGAATTACGCTCTTTTCGACCGACTCGTGCCGCAGAAGGGGCGGATAACCGATATAGGTTGCGGCTACGGCCCGCTTTGCTATATGCTGGCGATGCTCTCGCCCGAACGCGAACTGCTGGGCATTGATTATGACGAGGATAAAATAGATGTAGCCAAGCAGGGTTGGTTGCGGAAGAGTTTGACACAGCCCTTCGCCAACCGCATCTCCTTTCTACATGCCGATGCACTCGCTTGCGAGCTGCCCGAGAGTGATCTCTTTATCCTGAACGATATGCTCCACTACCTCGGCCGGGACGACCAGCGCAAACTCTTGCTGCGTTGCGCCTCGCGCCTACGTACGGGAGGAAAGATACTCGTACGCGACGGAAATACCGCCCGCAAAGGCAGACACCGGTTGACGAGACTGACCGAATTCTTCTCCACGCGCATCTTGCGGTTCAACCGGACGAGTACTTCGCTCTGCTTCATCTCGGAAGAGGAGATGCGCGCCATCGCCCGCCAGTGCGGCATGAACGTAGAGGCGATGGACAACGATGCCTACACCTCGAACACCATCTACGTGTTTACCCCGGAAGAGATACCGGATAAACCTATACAAACCTGTTAATAACCGATACACATGACGCAATACGACATTATTATCATTGGCAGCGGACTGGGCGGACTCGAATGTGCCGCCGTTTTGAGCAAAGAGGGCTACAACGTATGTGTGCTCGAAAAGAACGAGCGATACGGAGGCTGCTTCCAGACCTACCAACGACAAGGACACCTGCTCGATACCGGCATCCACTACGTGGGCAGCATGGAGCAGGGGCAGGTACTCAACCAGTACTTCCGCTACTTGGGCATCATCGACCGGCTGAACGTGCGGCGCATGGACAGCACCTTCGACCGCATCCATTGCCAAAACAAGGTGTACCCCTACGCTATGGGGCACGAACAGTTTGTCGAGCAGCTGGCCGAACACTTCCCCCGGGAACGCGAAAACCTCGTGCGCTACGTAGGCAAACTACGCGAGGTAGGCGAGCTGATCAGTATCGACCACCTCGAGCGCGGCGTACTGGCCGTGGAGGGAATGAAGCATTTCGGAACTTCGGCCGCCGCGTTGATAGACGAAATTACACCCGACAGTAACCTCCGCCGGGTACTGGCCGGATCGGCACTGCTCTACGGAGGTATGCGCGAGGCGTCAACGTTCTACGCACACGCCATGATTAACCACTCGTACATCGAGGGCGCCTACCGCTTTGTCGACGGAAGCATGCAGGTAAGCCTCGCCTTGATCGAACAGATACGCGCCCACGGAGGCACAGTGCGCAACCTAAGCGAGGTAACGCGCATCGTTGCGAGCGACACGAAGGCCGAAGCCGTGATCGTCAATGGCTGCGAACGGTTGGAGGCGCGCTACATCATCTCGAACGTGCATCCGCAACGTACCTTCGACTTGGTCGACAAGAGCCGCTGCATCAAGAACGCGTTCCTGTCGCGCATCCGCTCCCTCGAAAATACGTACGGCATCTTCACCCTCTATCTGGTGATGAAACCGAAAAGCTACCCGTACAGGAACTACAACACTTATCTGCACGCCGACAACGATGTGTGGTACCGCAGAGACGAGTACCGCGGAAGGGTAACCAACTGCCTGATCTCGATGCAAGCCACCTCGCAACCGGCAGGCAGCGACTGCGCAGCACGTATGGCGGGGGCAACAGGCAGCGTACAAACACCAATAGGTAGTGCCCAAATGCGAACAGGCAGTGCCGCCGGGGCAACCCCCAGTGAGTGGGCCGATGTAGTCACCATCCTCTCGCCCATGTACATGGACGAACTCACCCCGTGGCTCGACACTACGCCCGGACAGAGAGGTGAGGCCTACCGCCGCTTCAAGGCCGAGCGGGCGGAGCAACTGCTTGCCTTCGCCGCCGCACACGGCATCGACCTGAGGGAGCACGTAGCCTCGATGTACACCACCACGCCCCTAAGTTACCGCGACTACACCGCCACCACCGACGGGTCGGCATACGGCGTGGTCAAGAACCATCACTTCCCGCAGATAGGCTTTATCTCGACCCGCACCAAGCTCGGCAACCTGCTGCTCACGGGACAGAACCTCAATGTGCACGGTGCGCTCGGCGTGTCGCTTACCGCCATGCTCACGTGCAGCGAATTCCTCGGACAAGAATATTTAGCCAAAAAGATAGCCCATGCGTAAACTACTTAAATACACCCTGATCGGCTTGGCGGTGTTGATACTCACGCCCGTAGCCCTGGTTACCTACCTATATCTCTCGGCCGATATGCGTACGCCCACGCACGCGCCCACAACGACCGAACACGCGCTATCGACCGACAGTCTGCGTCTGTACCGAGGCAATTTCCTGCGCCACAGTCGCAACGGATTGTGGGAGTTGAAGGTACGCGGCAACGGATTCGAGCGTGGCGAAGCCATCGGAAAGCTCGCCCCCGACCTGCTCCATTATCAGGAGAAAGTATTCGTTGACCAAATCAAACAGATCGTGCCCTCGGAGGCATACCTGCGCTTTCTGCGTTTCTTTATCGTCGTCTTCAACCGCAACCTCGGAGCCAATATCACCGACGAGCTACGCGATGAGATATACGGCATCTCGCTCGCGTGTACCCACGAGTACGACTTCATCGGAACGCCCTACGAGCGGCAGCTCAACTACCACTCGGCACACGATCTGGGGCATGCAATGCAGGATTATATGCTGGTAGGATGCACCTCGTTTGCCGCATGGGGCGCGCAGAGCGCAGACTCGTCGCTGATCGTGGGGCGCAACTTCGACTTTTACATGGGCGACGACTTTGCCCGCAACCGCCTCGTCTCCTTCTACGAGCCCGAACGGGGCTACCGCTTCGCCTCCGTTGGCTGGGCGGGAATGACCGGTGTGCTCTCGGGCATGAACGAGGCCGGGCTGACGGTTACGATCAATGCCGCCAAATCCTCCGTACCTACTTCGTCCGCCACGCCCATATCCATACTCACGCGCGAGATTCTTCAATACGCCGCTACGATCGACGAGGCCTACGCCATCGCCCGCTCGCGGCGCACGTTCGTGTCCGAGTCGATTCTCGTAGGGTCGGCACGCGACGGACGGGCGGCGGTGATCGAGAAATCGCCCGAGAAGATCGCCCTCTTTGCCGGCGACGGGTCGGAGAAGATATGCTGTACCAACCACTACCAGTCGCCCACGTTTGCCGACGACGAGCGCAACCGCGAAAACCTCGCCACCTCCGACAGCCCCTACCGCTTCGAACGGCTCGGCGAGTTGATGCAACGGTACGCCCCCCTGTCGCCCCAAAGCGCAGCCGCCATCTTGCGCGACCGCCGCGGACCGCACGACGAACCGCTCCGAGCGGGCAATCCGTGGGCAATCAATCAGCTCATCGCTCACCACTCGGTTATCTTCCAACCCGAGCAACTGCTCATGTGGGTCTCGACCGATCCTTGGCAGTGCGGGCCCTACGTGGCGTACGACTTGAAGAAGATTTTCTCCCTCACGCCCCAAGGCGGCACACCGTCTGCGCAAAAGGGAGCACCGTTCGCACAGAACAGCACACCGTCTGCCGATGCATCTACCTGCGTGCCCGACCCGCGCCACGAGCTCTCCACGCCCGAACTCACCTTGCCCGAAGACCCCTTCGTACGCACCGACGAGTTCCGCCAGTTTATGAAAACCCGAACGAACCGTTTCTTAAAAAAAGAATAAGATGAAAGAAAATCCCGCCATACAATTCGCTCCCGCCGAGGAGATCAAGCGCTATCAGGAAGCGCGACTGGCCGAGGCACTCGCCTACCTGCAAGCACACTCGCCCTTCTACCAACGAATGTTCGAACGCGAACAGATCAACCCCGCCTGCATACGCACGCTCGAAGACCTGCGCCAACTGCCCGTAACCACGAAGACGGACTTGCAACAATACAACTCCGACTTCGTCTGCACGCCGCGCGAGGGCATTGCCGACTACGTTACTACCTCGGGCACGCTGGGCGAACCCGTCACGTTCGCCCTCACCGACGCAGATCTCGACAGGCTGGCGTACAACGAAAAACTCTCCTTTGCCACCGCCGGATGCAACGGTAGCGACGTGCTTCAACTCATGACCACGCTCGACCGCCGCTTCATGGCCGGGCTCGCCTACTTCCTCGGCGCGCGTGCGCTAGGCATGGGCGTGGTGCGCGTGGGCAACGGCATACCCGAACTTCAGTGGGACACGCTGCGGCGGATCGAACCGACCTGCGGCATGGTCGTCCCGTCCTTCCTGATCAAGCTCATCGAGTTTGCCGAAAAAAACAACCTCGACCACCGCCGCTCCTCCCTGCGCCGATGCATCTGTATAGGCGAGTCGCTGCGCAACAGCGACTTCTCGCTCAACACCCTCGGACAGCGTATTGCCGACAAGTGGCCTGAGCTGGAGTTGCTCTCGACGTATGCATCGACCGAGATGCAGTCCTCCTTCACCGAGTGCCCCGCCCACCGCGGCGGCCACCTGCAACCGGAGCTGATCATCGTTGAGTTTCTCGACGACAATAACCAGCCCGTAGCCCCCGGCGAGCCCGGAGAGGTGACCATCACCACACTGGGCGTGACGGGGATGCCCTTGCTGCGCTTCAAAACGGGCGACATATGCTACCACCACACCGAACGTTGCGCGTGCGGACGCCATACGATGCGCCTCAGCCCTGTGCTCGGACGCAAGGGGCAGATGATAAAGTATAAAGGAACCACGCTCTATCCCCCGGCGCTGTTCGACATTCTCGACAATGTGCCCGGTCTGTCCAACTATCTCATCGAGGTCTCGACCAACGAGCTGGGCACAGACGAAATTCTCATCCGCATCGGTGCCCGTCGGTGCGACGAAGCGTTTGCCAAGGAAATTAAAGACCTTTTCCGCTCCAAGGTGCGCGTGGCGCCCGGTATTCGGTTCGAATCCCCCGAGGCGATAGCCAAGATACAAATGCCGCCTATGAGCAGAAAAACAATAAAATTCATTGATTTACGATAAATTCTTTCTATATTTGGCACGAACCCCACAAACGGGGAGCCGAACCCTAAAACACTACCAATTATGAAACAACTACTTATGGCCCTGATGCTTGCCACCGTGCTGCCTCTCTTCGGGCAAACCCCGCAGGAGATTTCCTCCATTACATTCTACGGTATAGACTACTCGCTGGTGCGCGTATACGGAGCCTCCGAATCGCCCACACAGTTCCGCTACACCTTTGGCGAGATCAACAATCTCTTCATCACCGAGCCGAAGAAGTACGACATCGGTAAGTATACGGGCAAGAAACTGAACGAAATTTCGCTCGATGCCGTAAACGAGGTAAACCAGAAGCTGAACCTGCACGATTTGGTCACGACCACCCCCGATTATACACTCGATGCCACGCAAATCACCCAAGCCGTGCGCCAACTGCCCATCAAGAAGGGAGCCGAAGGTACGGGCGCAGTCATCGTAGCACAGCTACTCAATAAAGCCGACAACCGCGGTACGTACGAGTTGGTATACTTCGACGTAGCCACGCGCGAGATCATCGACGGCATCACCATGAGCGGCAAGGCGGGCGGTTTCGGTCTGCGCAACTTCTGGGCAGGCTCTATCTACAAAGCACTCAAAAACCTTCGCTGAAAAACGCCTCCGCGGAGGCATCCGAAATTACATACGTACATAAATAAAATTACATACGTACCCGAGAAAATTTACATACGTATGCAAGCGTACACTACATACGTATGTAGCCAAAATTACATACGTGCATAAAATAACTTACGCACGTATGTAATTCAAACTACCCTTTCCATGCCCGAAATCTCTATTTACTAACCATTATAATGAAGACGCATGAAAGTAAAACTCATTCCGCGGAAAAACCCGCAAAAGCGCGACGCCGCTCCCAAGTACTATGCCGAGCCCCAATACGAGGGTACGATAGACATTGATTTTATTGCCCGACAAATTGCCGGACGCTCCTCTCTCACAGCAGGCGACATCAAGAACGTACTGAGCAATTTCCTTGAGGAGATGCCCACCTACATGCTGCTCGGCCGATCGGTCAAGCTGAACGAACTGGGAACTTTCCGCATCTCCTTCAGCAGTGAAGGCGCAGCGGAGGAATCGGCCTTCAAGACCTCGATGATCAAGGGGTTGAAGATAATCTTCACGCCCGACGTGACGATGAAAAGCCGCATCAAAGACGGCATTACCTACGAGGTGATACGCAGTAAAAAGGCGGACGGGGGCGAGCCCGAAAACCCATTTGAGTAAATGTGAAAGCACACATAATGAGGCAGGCGGGGGCTCTTATATTTCATTTTTTTTGTTGTTAAAGTTTTGATTGCCCCCGTCCTGCCTTTCTCATTCAAACGTATAGAAATAAAAAAGAAAACGAATCATGAAAAAAGTAAGTTTGCTCCTGCTGCTGTTGCTGCTCATTAGTGCCTATGCCGGCGCACAGAACCAATACCAAGAGGTGGTGTACCTGAAGGACGGCAGTACCGTTCGCGGTATGATCATCGAACAAGTGCCCAACGTTTCGCTCAAAATAAAAACGGCCGACGGCAGTATCTTCGCCTACCCCATGACGGAGGTGGAGAAAATTACGAAAGAACCCTTCCGCATGCGGCAACGCGACGCCTCACGGCGGTATTCGGGCAACCGCGAGTATAGATATAGGGGCGTTGCCGATGAGAACACTCTTTACAACTGGGCTCATCTCAATCAAAATTTGCGCGGATACAAGGGCTTTGTCGACGCAGGTTATCAGTTCGATCTGAGCGGTCATAATGCAAATTCGTTTGAGGTCTTGACCTCGCACGGCTACCAATTCAATAACTACATCTTCGTCGGTGGTGGCGGTGGAATTATCTACTACACCGGTCTCGAAAAGGTGATGATACCTTTCTTTAGTAACTTCCGCGTCAACTTCGGCCAACGACCCGCCACCCCTTTTGCCGATGTGAAACTGGGCTACAGTGCGGGCGACATGCCGGGCGCATACTTCTCCCTCGGTCTGGGCATGCGCATCAAAGTGGCAGACAGAAAGGCGATTAATCTGCGCCTTGAGTACGCAGCCCAACAGCAAGGCTATGAATGGGAATTTCACACCAACAACGGCTACGATTTCTACGACGCCTCGTTTACGGCAAGCTCGCTCGGCTTTAAAGTCGGGTTCGAGTTCTAATACATACGCACACAACAGAAAATACAGCTAACCTGTGGGGTGAAGAAAAAAGATACGAACGAACAGGTGGGTACAATCAAGATACGCAACTCCTCGGTCAATAACTTCCGGGGAGTCGGCATGGAGAGCTTTTACCGCCTGTAAGAGACCTATGCAAAGGCCGAACGGGAGCCGGCAAAACGCCCCATAAAGAAGGAAAAACTTACGTAATTATTACCGTACAAATGCTTCTGTATATAGGAAAAACCAAAAACGTTAAAAAAGTTTCATACATACAAGTGCCTTATATATAAGATAAATTGCCTACTTTTGCAGCTCGGTAAGAAAAAAAATATCTAATTCATTAATATGAAAACGGGCAAGGAGATACACTTAGACACGCTGTACGCACTGTTATTTCAAGACGAGACACTCGAACTGGCACCCGAATGCACGGCAAACATCGAACGTAGTTACGACTTTCTGAAAACGTTTGCCGCCGATAAAATCATTTATGGCATCAACACCGGGTTCGGACCCATGGCACAATACCGCATTGAGAACGATTCGCTCACCGCGCTACAATACAACATTATCCGCAGTCACGCCACCGGCGCAGGACAACCGCTGCCGCCACTCTACGTGCGCGCAGCGATGATTGCCCGCCTGTACACGTTCGTACAGGGCAAGTCGGGCGTGCACCCCGAACTGCCCGCACTGCTCACTGCCTTCATCAACCACCACATCTGCCCCCTGATACCCGAACACGGGAGCGTGGGCGCAAGCGGCGATCTGGTGCAGCTGGCACACATTGCACTCACACTCATCGGCGAGGGCGAAGTATTCTATCAAGGACAGCTACGGCCTACGGCGGAGGTGATGAACGAACTCAAGCTCACGCCCCTGCGGATGCATATCCGCGAGGGACTGTCGGTAACGAACGGCACGTCGGTGATGACCGGTATCGGCATCGTTAACCTCATCTACGCGCGCAAACTGCTGCGCTGGGGCGTCGTTGCCTCGGTGATGATGAACGAGATAGCGGCTTCGTACGACGACTTCCTGTCCGAACCCCTCAACGCAGCCAAGCATCACCCCGGACAACAGCAGATTGCGCTCGCCATGCGCCGCCTGCTCGAAGGGAGCCAATGCGTGCGCCGCCGCGAAAATGAGCTGTACACGGGCGAGCATACCGAAAAGATATTTACCCACAAGGTGCAACCCTACTACTCACTGCGCTGCACACCGCAGATATTGGGCCCGGTGCTCGATACACTGACTAACGTGGAGCGCGTGCTCGTGGGCGAGATAAACTCCGCCTGCGACAACCCGATCGTAGACCCCGATACGGAGAACATTTACCACGGGGGCAACTTCCACGGCGATTATGTGGCGTTCGAGATGGACAAACTCAAAATCTCGGTCACCAAACTAACCATGCTGGCCGAGCGGCAGCTGAATTATCTCTTCCACGACCGCATCAACGGGATCCTGCCACCGTTCGTAAATCTGGGCACACTGGGGCTGAACTACGGCTTGCAGGCATCGCAATTTACAGCCACATCGACCACCGCCGAGTGTCAAACCCTCTCGACGCCGATGTACGTGCACAGCATCCCTAACAACAATGATAACCAAGACATCGTAAGTATGGGCACAAACGCAGCCCTGCTGGCAAAGACGGTCATAGAAAACTCGTATCAGGTCATGTCCGTACTCTTCATGGCACTGGTACAGGCGGTAGACTGTCTCGAAATAGAGGAAAAGTTGAGCACACAGTCGCGAGCCGTGTACACGGAGATTCGCGCCTTCTTTCCCCGCTTTGCCGACGACACGCCCAAATATAAGGAGATAGCCGCCATGACGGAGTATTTAAAGAAAGGAACTGACGAATTATGAAATATGCATTAGTAACCGGCGGCAGCCGCGGCATCGGCCGGGCGGTATGCACGCAACTGGCGGGGATGGGGTACTTCATCCTCATTAACTACCAAAGCAACGACGAAGAGGCCGAAAAGACCCTGCAACTCGTGCGCGACCAAGGCAGCGACGGCGAACTACTGAAGTTCGACATCACCGATGCCGCCGCAGCACTCGCTACCCTGTCGGCATGGATGGAGGAGCACGCAGGCGCGTACATCGAGGTATTGATTAACAATGCCGGCATACGCAAGGACAACCTCATGCTCTGGATGACGGGCGAGGAGTGGACGCGTGTGCTCGACACGAGCCTCAACGGCTTCTTCCACGTCACTCAACCGCTGCTGAAAAATATGTTGGTCAAACGTTTCGGCCGCATCGTCAACATCGTTTCGCTGTCCGGTATCAAAGGAACGGCGGGACAGACCAATTATTCGGCTTCGAAGGGAGGCATCATCGCCGCCACCAAAGCCCTGGCACAGGAGGTGGCGAAGAAAAACGTAACGGTCAACGCCATCGCCCCCGGTTTCATACGTACCGACATGACCGAGGATATGAACGAAGCGGAATGGAAGAAGGTGATCCCCGCCGGACGCTTCGGTGAGCCCGAAGAGGTGGCCGCACTGGTGGGATTCCTCGTCTCGCCCGCAGCCGGATACATCACCGGAGAGGTTATTTCGATCAATGGAGGATTATATACGTAACATACAGATATGAATAGAGTTGTCATTACGGGCATGGGTATTTACTCCTGCATCGGCAAGAATCAAGAAGAGGTTAAAGAATCATTATACAACGGTGTGTCGGGCATCGGTATCGACCCTGCGCGCAAAGAGATGGGCTATTTCTCCGCGCTCACAGGTATGCTCGAACGCCCCGACCTGAAGAAAAAACTCGACCGGAAGAAACGCCACTCACTGCCCGAACAGGGCGAATATGCCTACATGGCAACCCTCGAGGCGTTTGCACAGGCAGGCATCGACGAGGCCTTCCTCGATGAGCGCGAGGTGGGCATTCTCTACGGAAACGACAGCAGTGCCGAACCGGTGATTACAGCCGTCGACATCATCCGCGCCAAGCGCAACACGGCACTGGTAGGGTCGGGCTCCATCTTCCAGTCAATGAACTCAACGGTGACGATGAACCTCTCGGTCATCTTTAAGCTCCGGGGCATCAACTTCACCGTATCGGGCGCGTGTGCCAGCGGCTCGCACGCCATCGGCATGGGCTACCTGCTCATCAAATCGGGGCTGCAAGAGTGCGTTCTCTGCGGTGGGGCACAGGAGGTGAACCCATACGCAGTAGGCAGTTTCGACGGACTGAGCGCATTTTCGACACAAGAAGCCGAACCGACAAAGGCCTCGAAACCGTTCGACAGCCGACGCGACGGGCTTGTGCCCAGCGGCGGAGCAGCGAGTTTGGTGCTCGAGAGCTACGAATCGGCCGTGAAGCGCGGAGCTACGATTCTGGCAGAGGTGGTGGGCTACGGGTTCTCATCGAACGGCGACCACATCTCGGTGCCCAACGTCGACGGACCGAAGCGCTCGCTGCTGATGGCGATCCGCGAGGCGGGCGTGTCGGTAGAGGAGATCGCCTACATCAATGCCCACGCTACCTCGACCCCGGTGGGCGACAAGAACGAAGCGCGCGCCATTGCCGAGGTGTTCGAGGGGCACCGTCCGTACGTTGCGTCGACCAAATCGCTGACCGGTCACGAAATGTGGATGGCCGGCGCGAGCGAAACCATCTACTCGATCCTGATGATGAACAACGACTTCATCGCCCCGAACCTCAACTTCGAGCAACCCGACGAGGACTCGGCACGGCTGAACATCCCCACGCAACGGGTCGACACGACATTCGACACCTTCCTGTCGAACTCCTTCGGGTTCGGAGGCACGAACTCGACCCTGATCGTCAGGAAGTTCAAACCCTAAGAAAATTAGATACGTATTCCATTTACCATACATTTACCCTAATAACAGATAAATATGACTCACGAAGAAATTATAGACAAGATTAGAACCACGCTGGCCGAAGAGTTCGAAGTAGACATCGAGATCATACAGGCCGACGCGCCCTTGATGCAAACCCTCGAGCTCGATAGCCTCGATCTGGTAGATATGGTTGTGCTGGTAGAGCAGAACTTCGGCTTCAACATCACCGGACAAGACTTTGTAGGCATCAAGACGTTTCAAGACTTCTACGATCTGGTTATCACCCGCATGAACGAACCCAAGTAGATGGCACGCTGGAAGGGACAGACCAGAGGCGGAACGGCAGGGTACTTGTTTTTCATCTATATGATACGGTATCTGGGCATTGGGGCAGCGTACGGCTTCCTCAGTCTGGTTGTGCTTTACTTCATCCCTTTCGCTCCGAAGGCTACCGCCGCCACGTGGCGCTATGCGCGGCAAACGCTCGGGCGCAACCGGTGGAAATCGGCTTGCCTGCTGCTGCGCAACTACTACCGACTGGGGCAGATATTGATCGACAAGGTAGCCATCGGCAACGGCATGGTGTCGAAATATCACTTCGAATTTGAGCAGTACCCCCGCTTTCTGGAGGTGCTCAACAGCGGACAAGGCGTCATCATGATCGGTGCCCACGTGGGCAACTGGGAGATCGGTGCGCCGTTTTTCGACGACTACGGCAAAAAGATCAACATCGTTATGTACGATGCCGAGCACCAACGCATCAAGGAGTTGCTTGAGAAGAGCGACCGCCCCTACAAGGTCATTCCCGTGAACGAAGACAACCTCACGCACGTGTTCCGCATCACCGAGGCGTTGCGGCAGAAGGAGTACGTCTGCTTTCAGGGCGACCGTTACCTGAATCAGGAGAAACTGCTTACCTGTACGTTTATGGGAAGAGTAGCGGCCTTTCCTGCCGGCCCTTTTCTGCTCGCCTCACGCCTGAAAGTGCCCGTAGTGTTCTATTTCGCCATGCGCGAAAAGGGGCGCACGTATCGTTTCCACTTCGCCGTGGCGGATGAGGCGGTACGCAGCCGCAGCGCGAAACCGGAGCAAGCTCTGCTCGAACAGTACGTAGCAGCGCTCGAAGGCATTGTAAATCGCTATCCGGAGCAATGGTTCAACTATTACCCGTTCTGGCAATTGCCCCAAACAACCGTATCAAACTAAAAAAACAACCGCATGAAACTATTTCCCTCGTTAAAGAAAAGATACGCCAAGGAACAGCTCACAGCCACTCAGGCACAACGGCTGGCGCAGGAGATTGCGTTCGGCCCTGTTGTCTTTCAGGTATCGCGGCTGATGCTGAAATTCGGCATTTTCCGTCGGCTCGCCGACCAGCGGCAAGGGCTGACGCTCGCACAAATCGCCGAATCGGCACACCTGTCCGTCTACGCTGCGCAAGTGCTCCTCGAGGCTTCGCTCACCATCGGCACGGTACTGATCGACGAAGAGCGGTATACGCTCTCAAAAGCGGGCTGGTTCTTGCTCAATGATAAAATGGCACAGGTCAACATGGAGTTCAACCACGATGTAAACTATCAGGGGCTCTTTCACCTCGAAGAGGCACTACGCAACGAGCGTCCCGAGGGGTTGAAGGTATTCGGAACGTGGTCCACGATCTACGAAGGGTTGTCAAGCCTTCCGCCGCAGGTACAGAAAAGCTGGTTCGGCTTCGATCACTACTACTCCGACTGCTCGTTCGATCAGGCGCTGGAAATCGTCTTCTCGCGTCCCATCCGCACACTGCTCGATGTAGGCGGCAACACCGGACGGTGGGCCACCCGCTGCGTAGCCCATCACCCGCAGGTCGAAGTCACCATCATGGACCTGCCGCAACAGCTCGCCATGATGAAGGAGCAAACCTCCACCCTACCCGGTGCGGCGCGCATCCACGGACACGGGGCGAATCTGCTCGATGCGTCCGTGCCTTTCCCTACGGGGTTCGATGCCATCTGGATGAGCCAGTTCCTCGACTGTTTCTCCGAAGCCGAAGTAACCGCCATCCTGACCCGCGCCGCCCCCTCCATGACTGCCGACAGCCGGCTCTACATCATGGAGACTTTCTGGGACAGGCAAAAGTTCGAAACAGCCGCTTACTGTCTCACCCAGATCAGTATCTACTTTACCGCCCTTGCCAACGGAAACAGCAAGATGTACCACTCGGACGATATGGAGCGCTGCATCCACGCCGCCGGACTGACGGTAGAGGAAACCTACGATCACTTAGGCATGGGACATAGCATCCTGCAATGCCGACTGAGATAAACAACATAACGTAAGAACCAACGAATTGACTGTACTGATGGAAAAGAAACCAAGAGAAATCATCGTATCGGGAAAAGAGATTTACAGACTTATCCCTCAACGTCCGCCTATGGTCATGGTCGATGCCTTCTACGGATTCGACGGTGACAAATCCTTGACCGGATTGACCATAGAAGCCGACAATCTGTTTTGCCAAACCGGACAGCTTCAGGAGTCGGGTATCATCGAGCACATCGCCCAGTCGGCTGCCGTGCGCGTTGGCTACCTGTACATCCAACGCAATGAACCGATTCCGCTGGGTTTTATCGGTTCGATAGATCAATTAACCATTCACGCCCTGCCAGCTGTCGATAAGGTATTGGCAACCGAAATCAGTATAGTGCAAGAGGTAGGCGACATCACCCTCATTGCCGTACGTGTGTGCAGTGCCGGGCAGCTGATTGCCGAGGGACGTATGAAGATATTTTTAAAGAAAGAATGAGAAGAAAAAAAACAGTCCAACCCGCAGCGCTGACCGACCGCACTTCACTGCGCGTGCGCTTCAGTGAGGTAGACTCCATGCAGATAGTGTGGCACGGCGAATACGTGCGCTACTTTGAGGATGGACGCGAAGCATTCGGCCGACGCTACGGACTTGACTATATGAGCATCTACCGGGAGGGATTTATGGTTCCTATCGTCGACCTCGCCTGCCAGTTCAAGCAGCCGCTGTCTTTCGGCGAAGAGGCCATTGTCGAAACACGTTATATAGCCTGCGATGCAGCCAAGATACAGTTTGAATATACCATCTATCGTGCTTCCGATCAACGCATCGTTGCTACCGGCAGCACTACGCAGGTGTTTCTCAACGCAGCTAAAGAACTCGAATTGGTGAACCCGCCATTTTACCAAAACTGGAAAAAGAGATGGAACATCCTTTGAATGTACACATTGTTGCCGATGCCCTGATTAGCTCACTGGGCTTTGGTACGAGCGAGAACGTATCTGCCATTCGCAGCTACCGTACCGTTCGCCCGGCTGTTATCGACCCGCTCCGACTGCAACAGGCAGCCGCAGCAGCAGGCATACCGGAGGATCACTTCACGCGCCTGGAGCAACTGTTCATCCTCACCATCGGGCAGGTAGCCGAACAGGCAGGTATCAACCTGCGCAATCCCGGTTGTGCCATCCTCCTCTCTACCACCAAAGGAAACATCGACCTATTGGCAGGCCACACCGACGACACGCCCAGTAAGCGGCTCTTCCTAGGCGAAATGGGGCAACGGATCGGTCGTTATTTCGGTGCGGAGAAGCGAACGGAGGTACTCTCAAACGCTTGCATCTCGGGCGTATCAGCCCTCATCGTAGCCAAACGATGGATTGAGACGGGGCGATATACCGATGTCGTTGTCGCGGGAGGCGATTTGCTGTCACCCTTTATCACCAGTGGATTTCAATCGTTCAAATCGATCAGCGAAAACCTCTGCCGTCCTTACGACTCACAAAGAGACGGATTAAACTTGGGTGAAGCCTGCGGAGCCATCTTACTCAGTCACCGCGGCACCACGAACGACGTATTACTTACAGGCGGAGGCATCAGCAACGATGCCAATCATATTTCGGGTCCGTCGCGTACAGGCGATGGCTTATCTATCGCCATCTGCCAGGCGATGCGGGAGGCAAACGTAACACCGCAAGAAGTCAGCTTTATCAACGCACATGGCACTGCCACCTTATACAACGACGAAATGGAGTCGAAAGCGATTCACCTCGCAGGACTCGAAGCTGTACCGGTGCATAGCCTGAAGCCCTACTTCGGCCATACACTGGGAGCATCGGGGGTGATCGAAACCATTATCAGCCTGCACCAGCTGCGAGAAGGCATACTGTTCGGCACCTACGGATACGAGTCACTCGGCGTACCCATGCCCATTGAGGTAAGTGCCACACACCGCCACTTGTCGATGCAGCACTGTATCAAAACCGCCTCGGGCTTCGGTGGGTGCAACGCAGCCATCGTGTTATCACTGCCCCAGCATTTGCCAGCACCCGCAACCGACAAAGAGCGTACCCCCGAGAGCGTTTCGGAAGCATGCGCGAAGGTAGCACCCCGTCAGGAGATTCGACTCACCGCTACAGTAACCATCGAGCAAAGCAAGGTAAGCATCGAACAAAGCAGGGTAAACGTAGGTCAAAACAAAGTAAATATAGAGCCGGAGATAGTATTCTCCTCTGCCGAAACGGACTTCGGACGCTTCATCCGCGAAGCTTTCAAGCACTTGGGCGAAAGCAATATGAAGTTCTACAAGATGGACGATCTCTGCAAGCTGGGCTACGTAGCTGCCGGGTACCTGTTGAAGCAGGCCACCACCACTTTGCTGCCACAAGAAACGGGCATCGTGCTGGCCAATGCATCAGCATCACTCGATACAGACCTCAAACACCAGACGCTCATCGACAGTGGGGGGAACGAAGCAGCCAGTCCGGCGGTTTTCGTTTATACGCTGCCCAATGTGGTGGCGGGCGAGATTTGCATCCGTCATAAAATACAAGGCGAAAACACCTTCTTTATTGCGCCTCAGTACGATGCTACCCGTTTGGAACAGTATGCCCGCATAGCAATGACCGATGGCGGGCTGAAACGATGTGTGGTAGGATGGTGCGAACTCTTACAAGGCAACTACCGGGCAACGTTCAACCTATTGGAAACTTATTCGGAATCATAACTAATCATTCTCATAAAACAAAAAACAGATGGAAACATTAATACAGAAATTAAAAGAAGAACTGATCGCAGAACTAAACCTCGAAGAGATTACGCCCGACGATATTGACGCCGAAGCTCCCCTCTTCGGAGACGAAGGGTTGGGACTCGACTCGATCGATGCTCTTGAGATCATCCTCATTCTCGAACGTAGCTACGGTATTAAAATAGAGAAACCTTCGGAGGGTAAATCAATCTTCTATTCCGTGCGCACACTGGCGGATTACATCAGCGCACACCAAAAGTAATGAACATATACGTAACCGGAATAGGGGTTGTTTCCGCCATCGGGCTGAACGTCAGGGAGAACATAGCTGCCTTGCGTAGTTGCCAACATGGCATGGGGGCTGTTTCGCTCTTTGCCACAGGACTCGATGTGCCGGTAGCCGAAGTGAAGCGAAGCAATGACGAGCTGAAGCAACTGCTGGAACTCGACGCCAAACGCACCTATTCGCGCACGGCACTACTCGGAATACTGGCTGCCCGCGAAGCAGCAAGCGATGCAGGGATAGCGGTCGACCGACTACGCATCGGACTGATCTCGTCCACTTCGGTGGGAGGGATGGATCGGAGCGAAGAGTTTTACAAAACCTTCAAGACCGATCACAGCCGCGGCCGGCTACGCAATGTGATAGCCCACGATTGTGGAGCTAGCACCGAACAGATTGCTGCCGATCTGGGTGTACAGGGAATGGTGACCACCATCAGTACCGCCTGCTCGTCGGCTGCCAATGCCATCATGCTGGGTGCACGGCTCATTCGTCAGGGGCGGCTCGATGCCGTCGTTGTAGGAGGTACCGACGCCTTGTGCCGATTTACCTTAAACGGCTTTCAGGCATTGATGATTCTGGACAAGGAGCATTGCCGCCCGTTTGATGAGTCGCGGGCAGGGCTCAATTTAGGCGAAGGAGCGGGATACCTCGTGCTGCAAGCCGAATCCACCCTGCGCCGTACCCCCTATTGCCAACTAAGCGGATGGGCCAACACCAACGACGCATATCACCAAACAGGCAGTTCGCCCGATGGCGAGGGAGCGTATCTGTCGATGTCACAAGCATTGGCTACCGCCCGCATCACCCCGCAAGAGGTCGGCTACATCAATGTGCACGGCACAGGAACACCCAGCAACGACGCCTCCGAAGGGCGGGCGATTCAACGCCTTTTCGGCAACTGTCCGCCACTGTTCAGCTCAGTGAAACCGTTTATCGGGCACACCTTGGGAGCATCGGAAGGCATCGAAGCGGTTTACTCCGTACTTTCGGCACAGCAGGGATATGTTTATCCGAATCTAAACTTCGCCTGCCCCATCGAGGAACTCGGCTTACGACCCGTTACCGAATTTCAGGAACATCTCCCCTTGCGGCACGTACTCTCGAACTCGTTCGGCTTTGGTGGAAACAACTCATCACTCGTCTTCTCACGTTTAACCGATCAATGATGCAACCAGTCTATATCAATCACATCGCTTCCATCCATCCCGATGGAAAACGGATCGAATCCGAAAGCGGCCGGTATTACCTCGCGGCTTGCGAACCCGATTACAAAGCGGTCATCGCGAACCCCACGCTGCGCCGCCGCATGAGCCGTATCGTTAAGATGGGAGTAGCCTGCGGACTGCAATGCCTCGACGATATCCACACCGAACAGATAGGTGCTGTCATTACAGCCACCGGCTGGGGCTGCCTCGCCGATACGGAGAAGTTTTTATCCTCGTTGATCGACAACGATGAACGAATGATAACCCCCACTCCTTTCATTCAGTCTACCTTCAACACCATCGGTGCACAGATTGCCTTGATACGACAAATCCATGCGTATAACATGACCTATGCACATCGCGGCCTCAGCTTCGAAAGCGCCTTAACAGATGCGTTGATGCGGATAGACGAGGGCGACGAACAAGTGTTACTGGGTTCCGTAGACGAGATAACGCCTGCCAGCCACGCCGTGCAGCAGCGCTTGGGCTTACTCAAAGGCAACATCACGGCAGGCGAGGGTGCTCATTTCTTCCTGTTAGGTAAAGAACCGGTCAACCGATATGTACCTATCATAAGCGACGTGGAAACCTTCATCGGCCTTCACCCTGCCGACGAAGTGAGTAAGCGGATCACCGCTTTCCTCGACAGAAACGGGTTGCAAAGTAGCCACATCGACTGTTTGGTGACGGGAAAGAACGGATGTGCCGCGCAAGACGCCATCTACGCAACCCTCGAAGAGCAGCTCTTTCCGCAGGCTGCGCACACTACCTTCAAAGAGAGCTGCGGCGAATATCCTACCGCTTCTGCCTATGCACTCTTTCGCGTGGCGCAAGATTGCATAGACGGCACGCACAGCGGCAGAATCGTATTGATATACAACCACTATCAGTCAGTGAACCACTCGCTGATACTTATCCGAAAGCCATGATTGCAACTACTCTTTTCATCATTGCCCTCGTTTTTCTCTTCTATGCTTCGTACAATATCCGTTCGGGCATTTACCTCCGCACGTTCTACCGAAAGCGTACACAAGAGAAAATAGTTGCTCTAACCTTCGACGACGGCCCCGACGAGGCGCAGACACCGCGTGTGCTCGACGTGCTCCAAGCGCATCAGGCCACAGCCAGCTTCTTTTGCATCGGCCGGAAGGTAAAAGGAAACGAAGCGTTACTCCGCCGAATGGTTGCCGAAGGACACCTGATCGGCAACCACTCTCACAGCCATGCCAATCTCTTTCCGCTGTTTTCGCTACGAAAGATGAAGCAAGATCTCGCAACCTGTACCCAAGCATTGGAAGAGGTCACTTCACAGCCGATCAAATACTTTCGTCCCCCTTTCGGAGTGACGAACCCAACCATCGCCCGTGCCATTCGCCAAGCGGGGTATACACCCATCGGATGGAACATCCGTTCGCTCGACACCTGTACAGCCTCACCTGCGAAAGTAGTCAAGCGCATCGAAAGGCAGTTACAGCCCGGATCTGTTATCCTGCTCCACGACCGAATGCCGCACTGTGCCGAAATAGTGACCCTCTTGTTGGAACTCCTCCGCAAAAAGGGATACACGATTGTCCGTTTGGACAGCATGCTCTAATTTAATCCTCAAAACGATATGAAGCAGAAACAAATACTCTCCCTACTCCTACTACTTTGCGCTGCATTGCCCATGCAGGCACAGTCCATGAAGAAACTTCAAAACAAAGCACAATTTGAAGAGCGTCTGGCTCGTGAGGCACAAACAACGCAGTCTATCGAAAGTGACTTTACGCAAGAGAAGTTTCTCGACGTGTTCAATGAGAAGATTGTTTCGAAAGGGAAGTTTTACTACCGGAAGAGCAACCAGATATGCATGGAGTATGCCCGCCCGATGAACTACCTGATCGTGATCAACGGCAGTAAACTTAAAATTGTGGCCGACGGCAAGAAGAGCATCATGCAACTCAATTCCAACAAGATGATGAATGAGATGCAAGATATGCTGACCGCCTGTATGGTAGGTGACTTGTCGAAGATGTCGGGCAACTACCAGCTGGAGTATTTTGAAGACGCTCGCCAATACCTCGTCAAGATCAAGCCAACGAGCAAAGCCGTGCAAGCTTATATGGCAAACATCGAGATATACCTTGACAAAAAAGACCTGTCGGTAAACAGGCTCCGCCTCAACGAAACGGCAACGAACTATACCGAATATGAGTTCCACAACAAACGATTCAACACTTTGAAAGATGAAACAAAATTTTCTGTTCGTTAGCCTGCTCGCCGTCATACTATTTGCCTGCACCTCCTGCGCCCGGAACCTCACCGAGAGCAAGGCTTCGCTCCCTCCCATCATCCGGGTCGATACCACCTCGCAGCGGTACAACCTTCAGTTCGACTTCATGAAGCACCACTTCAGCGGCTTGTTCATTGTTCGCCGACTGCCCAACGATGAGATTCGCATGCTCGCCTCCACGTATTTCGGGCTGAGCCTGTTCGATTTCTCTCTGCGCAACGACACGTTCGTTGTGAACAGTTGCATCGAACCGATGCGGAATGAAAAGATACTCCGCCTGCTCGAAGCAGACTTCAAGAACCTTTTTCTGGCAAAGAATAACTTACGAACCGTAAAAAGCGTCCCGGCTTTGAAAAGCGAGCCGGTGGGCGCGGTTTCGGTAAATCCATCTTTTCTCTTTCAACAGAAGGCGCAGAACGAGCCCAACACATTGAAATCCGCCATCCATGGCTCCGGCTGAAGATGCAGTTGGATGAATTGCCACCTCACTAACCTTGCCAAGTTCAATCCTGCCCTTATCGAAATATTTTCGTCTCTTCTCCATACACTTCCGGTTTTTTTCGTACTTTTACAGCTTGTTGGGAAGAAGTATCCTTTTCCCAATCCTGAGCGAAGAAAAAGAAAAAACAATATATAAAATGAATCACAAATGGAATTATCAACCCATTACACACGAACAGGCAGAGACAAGCCGGGCATTGGCCCAGGAGTTGGGCATTAGTCCCATCCTGAGTCAACTCTTAGTGCAACGAGGAATTGAGCGGGCAGGCGATGCCCGGAAATTCTTTCGTCCGCAATTGCCCGACCTGCACGATCCGTTCTTGATGAAAGACATGGATTTGGCAGTCGAACGCCTGAATCAGGCAATGGGAAAGAAGGAGCGCATTCTGGTTTATGGAGATTACGATGTAGACGGCACTACGGCAGTAGCGCTGGTTTACAAGTTTATACAACAGTTCTATTCGAACATTGATTATTACATCCCCGACCGCTACAATGAAGGGTACGGAATATCAAAAATTGGTATCGATTATGCTGCCTCAACAGAGGTAGGGTTAATTATCGTACTAGACTGCGGCATCAAGGCGGTAGAAGAAATAACGTATGCCAAGCAGAAAGGCATCGACTTTATCATCTGCGACCACCATGTGCCCGACGCCGTACTGCCACCCGCCGTAGCCATTCTCAATGCCAAGCGGCTCGACAACACCTATCCTTACAGCCACCTATCGGGCTGTGGCGTAGGATTCAAGTTCATGCAGGCATTTGCGATCAACAACGGCATCGAGTTTCACCACCTCATTCCGTTGCTCGATCTGGTAGCTGTGAGCATTGCTTCGGATATCGTACCCATCATGGGCGAAAACCGTATCTTGGCACACCACGGACTCAAGCAACTCAATAGCAATCCGAGCACGGGTATGAAAGCTATCATCGACGTATGCGGACTGGCCGAGAAGGAGATTACCGTGAGCGACATCGTATTCAAGATAGGCCCGCGCATCAACGCATCGGGACGTATCGAGAACGGGAAGAAAGCAGTCGACTTACTTACCGAAAAGGAGTTCTCGACCGCACTTGAAAAGGCCGGACAGATCAACCTCTACAACGAAACGCGCAAGGACCTCGACAAAAGCATGACCGAAGAGGCCAACCAGATTGTGGCCAACCTCGAGGGACTGATCGACCGCCGCTCCATCGTTATCTACAACGAAGACTGGCACAAAGGCGTTATCGGCATTGTAGCTTCGCGACTTACAGAGATCTATTACCGTCCCGCCGTGGTGTTGACCCGTACGGACAACATGGCCACCGGATCGGCACGTTCCGTTTCGGGTTTCGATGTGTACAAAGCCATTGAGCACTGCCGCGACCTGCTCGAGAACTTTGGTGGACACACCTATGCCGCCGGACTATCGATGAAGGTCGAAAACGTACCTGCCTTTACCGAACGGTTCGAAGCGTTCGTCACCGAACACATCCTGCCCGAGCAGACCAGTCCGGTGATCGAGATCGATGCCGAGATTGACTTTCGCGACATCACACCCAAGTTCTATAGCGACCTGAAGAAGTTCAACCCCTTCGGACCCGACAATCAGAAGCCGATCTTCTGTACACACCACGTCTACGACTACGGAACCAGTAAGGTGGTAGGACGCGATCAAGAGCATATCAAACTCGAGTTGGTGGATAATAAATCGAACAACGTCATGAACGGTATTGCTTTCGGACAGAGCTCGCACGTGCGCTACATCAAGACGAAGCGCTCGTTCGACATCTGCTACACCATCGAGGAGAATACCCATAAACGCAACGAAGTACAGTTACAGATAGAGGATATTGAGCCGATTGAACAATAACCCTGAACAATCGCCCACCGTTATGCCGACTTATCGGGAGATTTTGAAACAATACTGGGGATATGATGTCTTCCGCGATTTGCAGGAAGACATCATATCCAGTATCGGACAAGGAAAAGATACACTGGGGCTTATGCCCACCGGCGGTGGCAAGTCCATCACGTTTCAAGTGCCCGCCCTTGCCCGCGAGGGACTCTGTATTGTCATCACCCCGCTCATCGCCCTGATGAAAGATCAGGTGCAGAACCTCCGCAAGCGAGGCATCAAAGCCGTAGCCATCTACTCGGGCATGAAGCGGCAAGAGATTATCGTGGCACTCGAAAACTGTATCTTCGGCGATTATAAGTTCCTATACATCTCGCCCGAACGGCTCGACACCGAGATATTCCGCACCAAGCTACGGTCGATGAACATCAGCATGATTACCGTCGACGAGAGTCACTGCATCTCGCAGTGGGGCTACGATTTCCGTCCCGCCTATCTCAAAATAGCCGACATTCGCGAGCTCCTGCCCGGAGTTCCCGTACTGGCACTGACCGCTACCGCCACCCCCGAGGTGGTGAAGGATATTCAGGCCCGGCTCCACTTCCGCCAGGAAAATGTGTTCCGCATGAGTTTCGAGCGAAAGAATCTTGCCTACATCGTTCGCTCTACCGAGGACAAAACCAGCGAACTGCTGCACATCCTCAAACGAATGCCCGGCAGCGCCATTGTCTATGCCCGTAGCCGCCGCCGCACCAAAGAGATCACCGGGCTGCTGCAAGGCGAAGGGATTACAGCCGATTTCTACCATGCCGGACTCGACAATGCCGTGAAAGACCTCCGACAGAAACGGTGGCAGAATGACGAATGTCGCGTAATCGTAGCCACCAATGCCTTCGGTATGGGCATCGACAAACCCGACGTGCGCTTGGTAGTGCACCTCGATCTGCCCGATTCGCCCGAAGCCTACTTTCAGGAAGCCGGGCGTGCCGGACGCGATGGCGAAAAGGCGTATGCCGTTATCCTCTACTCCCGGTCGGATAAAACAACCCTGCACAAACGCATTCCCGATACCTTTCCCGACAAAGACTACATCAAGGATGTGTACGAGCACCTGCAATATTACTATCAGATGGCCATGGGCGACGGACAAGACTGCGTCAAAGAGTTCAATCTCGAAGAGTTTTGCCGCACGTTCAAGTACTTCCCTGTTCCGGCCCACAGCGCACTCAAGATACTTACCCAGGCAGGCTATCTCGAATATACCGACGAGCAAGACAATGCCTCGCGTATCATCTTCTCCATCCGCCGCGAAGAACTCTATAAACTGCGCGAGATGCCGGGCGAGGCCGAAAAGCTACTGCAAACGATACTGCGTGCCTACACCGGACTCTTCACCGACTATGCCTACATCAGCGAAACGGCACTGTCGGTTTACTCGGGTATGCCCGTGCCCAAGGTGTACGAACTGCTCAAGGTGCTGGCCAAGCGGCACATCATCGACTACATTCCCCACAAAAAGACGCCCTACATTATCTATACGCGCGAGCGAATGGACAGGCAGCGCCTTCACCTCTCGCGCAGCGTATACGAAGACCGTAAGGAGCGATACGAAACACGCATCCGGGCGATGGTCGAATACGTCACTTCCGAAAGCATCTGTCGCAGTCGGATGCTGCTTCGCTACTTTGGCGAAACAGACCACCGCAACTGCGGACAGTGCGATGTCTGCCTCAGTGGTCGCGCTACCGACGAGCTGCCCGCCAATCTTCTCGACGAACTGAAGGAACAAATCATCACTTTGACAGAGGAGCATCCCCTCACACCGGCCGATATAGCCGACCGCCTTCACACCAACCGCGATACATTGACCCAAACCATACAGTACCTCGTAGACGAAGGTGAATTGAACATGAAAGACGGGCTGATAGGAAAGAAAAATTAAGATTACATCTCAAAAGCGATATTTCGGATGCAACAGACCGAAATATAGACAAGATTCATTATTTTTGCACCATAGAATCAAAACAACATATCCCTATGGCGAACTTCTTTAAATCTTTCTTCACCGGAAAAACAGACAATCCGGACAGTGACAAACAAAAAAATGATAAGAAAAACTTCGAGATCTTCAAATACGACGGCCTGCGCGCGCAACGCATGGGACGTCCCGACTATGCCGTGAAATGCTTTACCGAAGCCCTGGCCATCGAAGAAGATTTTGAAACACTGGGCTACCTCAGCCAACTCTACATACAAATGGGCGAGCTGCCCAAAGCACAAGAGATTCTGCACCGCATGGTCGAGTTGGAACCCGAACTGACGAGCACCTACCTCACCATGGCCCATGTATGCTTCCTGCAGGAAGACTATCCGGCGATGCAGCAAGCAGCGCAAACCGCCATCACCCTCGAGGCCGATAATGCCGTGGCGCACTACCTCATGGGCAAGGCGACAAAAGGGCTGAACGATGCGCTGATGACTGTGGCGCACCTAACCAGAGCCATTACGCTGAAAGAAGATTATACCGAAGCGCGTCTGCTGCGTGCCGAAGCATTGCTCGACATGGCGCAAGCGGGCGAGGCACGCAAGGACATCGATGCCATTCTGGAGCTACACCCCGACGAAGAGGCAGCTATCCTGTTGCGCGGTAAGATAAGCGAAGCGCAAAACGATCAAGAATCGGCCGAAGCGGATTATCAGAGCGTGACCGAGGTCAATCCGTTCAACGAACAGGCGTACCTCTATCTGGGACAGCTATACATCGCACAAAAGAAACTGGCCGAAGCCATCGAACTGTTTGACGAGGCCATCGAGCTCAACCCGAACTTCGGAGCAGCGTATCACGAAAGAGGTCGCGCCAAGCTGCTCAATGGCGACAAAGAGGGTTCGATAGCGGACATGAAGAAATCATTGGAGCTCAATCCCAAAGAGGGAGAAAACCTGAGCGGACAGTTCAATAACCAGCCGGGAGTCGGCAGTACGAACGTATTGGGGCTGTAACACCTATCACCACTTGGTCTGAGGCGCAGGCTCTATCTACCAAAACCACAAGCCCAAAACGTCCAATACAGCGGTTCAAATAGCAAAAGTACCAGAAAGAAAGAGATTCTCACCAAGGTGGGGAGACCTTCCCACCCGGGTGGGTAAACCTTCTCACCTAGGTGGGGAGATATTCTCACCTAGGTGAGAAAGCAATTCTGCCCGTACCTTTACCATTCTTTCCCTAAGGAAGAGAGTGGCAAAGGTACGGGCAGTTTCGTGCAGAGAGTAAGGCATTTACTCCATATTGTCCGTTTTCGGACGGAGGAAATAGAGTTGCAGGCAAAGTGCCAGCAGCACCACCCCCGCCAAAAAGGCAAATCCCAGCCCCAAACGGCCACCATCGGTCCACTTTCCGAGCAGATCGGTTACGGCGGCACCGGCAAACACACCGGCCATATTCATAATTCCATAAGCGGTAGCGCGGTATTTCGCCGACACGAATTGGCAAAGAATAGGCATGTTGTTGGCATCGAACATTCCGAACCCGATACCAAACAGCAGTCCGGCACCCACTATACTGAGAAAATGATGCCCAAAACCCAGCAGTATCAATGCCGGAATGGTTATGCCCAATCCAATAGCCCCCGTATACACGCGCCCACGAATATTCTTTTGTACCCAGCGGTCGGACAACAGCCCGCCCACAATGACTCCGATAAACGAAGAGACGGCGATGGTTATGGTGGAGATAGGTCCGGCTTCGGACATGGGAATGCCCAGACTTTCGGCAAAGAGCGTAGGTAACCAGTTCTTCGTAGCCCAACCGGGCAGACTGGGAACAGCAAAATAGAACAGGATAACCCAGAAGGCGATATTGCCCAGCAGCAGAGAGAGCCCTCTGAAGGGCGATGTGCGCTCTTCGTTCGCAGATCGGGCTATCTTCTCCATCTCGGTATGCTCTTTATTTTCGTGCAGAAACAACATCAACACCAAGGCGTAGACAATGCCGATGATGCCAAACCCATGGAAGGTAGTATGCCAATTATAGGCAGCTGCCACCGTTGCGCCAAAGCCACCGATGGCTTGTCCGGTATAGAGACCGGTCATGTGAATACCAATGGCCAAAGAGCGCGATTTGTCCTTGTGCCAGTCGGCTATCAGCGATAATCCTGCGGGGATGTACAATGCTTCGCTAACCCCCATCAACGCACGCAACCAATAGAGTTGGTCGAAGGTTTCGGCGTAGCCCATGCCGTAGGTCACCGTCGACCACACGAACAAGCTGCCCACAATGAGCCATTTCCGGTTGAGTCGGTCGGCAATCATACCCGCCATGGGGCTCACCAACCCATATATCCACAGGAAGATAGCCATCAGCCGGCCAAAGTTGGTGGCGGACTGAAGCTCGACGATATCAACCTGCATCGCCTCTTTCATCGTCGACAGCATTTGCCTGTCCATATAGTTGAGCAACGCCACAAACCACAACAGTCCGACGACTATCCACGGGTAATATTTGTTGTTTTTCATATACTTAATGATTGGTTCTAATGACTATTTACCGATCAGCTCCTCGAGTTTTACTTGCTGAAAGGCCATCTGCGCCTGACTGCTTTCGTAAAAGACGCCAATCGTGGATTCATCGACGGAGGTGATGCAGGAGTAGCCGAAACTGCCATACTCGTCGAGCAGTATCTTGCGGTCTGCCGACCACGTGCGTCCGTCGTCGAAGCTGACTTTGAGCGTCATGTGGTCGCGGCTGTTGTACGACTCGGGGTTGCAGAAGAGCAGTATCGACTTCTCCACTCCCTTGTGGCGGTACGTGTGCCGGTGCAAGCTGGCCATGCAGGTGGGTTCGACGAGAGCCTTGCGCGACGTGGGGTGCTCGGTCCATGTCTCGCCCAGATCGGAGGTTACACAGATGCGGCGGCCGTTGACCTCTTTGTTGCCGTGATTGCGGTTATCGCGCATATTGAGCATGATATCGCCATTGCTCAACTCCACCGCCATGCACTCGGTGGTGTTGTGGTAGGCGGGGCGGCTGGTTACCCAAGTGTTTCCTCCGTCCTTGCTATAAGTGATGTTCGAGAAAGGAAGCCCCTCCTTGTCGCGTCCTTGCGTGGGAAACACGAGTGTACCGTCTTTGAGCGTGATGCCGTGGCCGGGGGCAGGAGCAAAAAGCCACCATTCGGGGTGCTTGGTCTGTGCGGTGATATTGATCGGTTCGCTCCACGTTTGCCCGTCGTCAAGGCTTTTGGTGATAAGGAACTGGCTGGTCTCTTTCACGCCCAAGCCCGGCTGTGAGCCTTTGGCGTGCCACTGATGAATCCAGCGGGTGCTGTCTTTCGTGATTCCCTCTACCCACCGGCCGGTTTTTCCATCGAGCACCCCGTGCATCCAGAGTCCGGCTACGTAGATCGCTCCGGTCTGCCGGTCGACCAGTACACAGGCATCACTGACGCCGTTATATTTTTCGGGCAATCCGCCCCACTCCTTGCGGTCGAGAACGACCTGCATCGGTTGCCACGTGGCTCCTCCGTCGAAGCTGCGATTCAGGGCGATATCGATATCGCCTTGCAAGTCGCGCGAGGTGTCGTAGCGTGCATCGTACACGGCCAGCAGGGTTCCTTTCTGCGAGGTGGCGATGCCGGGGATGCGCGAGGTGTGTACCCCATCTTGTTGGTACTGCCGCACGGCAACGCCGGTTCGCAAGGCTACCAGCGGGCGGACGGTGATCGGGGTAACCTTACCCAGATCGGTCTTCACTGCCGTGCACGAGAGCTGTATGCGGTGTGCAAGGTCTATTTTATCTTTCAGTTTGACGGACAGCCAAACGATGGTTGTGTCGGCTTGCAACGAGAGCGGATATTTAAAAGTAACCTTAGAGGTTGCAGGCTGCGGAGCCGTCAAAAGCGTTTTCGCCGAAAAGCTACCATTCTTAGCAGCAGCATACAAGCAGACACTTTCGATGTCATCAAGCCGGGTAGTGCCCTTTAAAGAGCATACAATATCTTTAATCAAACGGGCATCTTCACCACTCTTTATCAGTTCAAGGCGCAATACAGGGTTGGCCTCTTTCAAAGTTAATACGGGGAGCAAAGGCTGAAACTGATTGACCTGTACCTGCCCCAAAGCGGACAAGCACAACAGCAAAAATGAGCAAGTGAGATAAAAACAAGGATAATTCTTCATACGTTATACTATAGATCGATCAACATTTTACTCTACATCCGTCCGGAACGGAGAGGCTGGCAGATTATCTTTATTAAAGAGATTCACATCGGGTACATGCGCCCAACCATACCTCACGGCAACCGGAGACTGTACATGAGGAGAACTCACTACGACTGTGTTTCCTTTGATTTCGGCTTTGGCCGGCACAAACTGTTTATCTTCGCCGGCAATGGTAAACCCTTTCAGTTCTTTACCTTTAGCCATAAGCCCTCTGCCCACCTGCGAGAAATGGATTGTCATTTGATTACCTTGCCTTTCGGAGAACTGATAGACGGGGCCGGAATAAGGTATATTCTCACCATAGGCCAACGCCCGGGCTGCCAACGACAGCCGATAGCCAACGGGCTGTTTGTGGGTGGGATGAATGTCATTGGCATCGCCACAATCGACCGTAACCACCATTGCCGTATAAGGAGTCGACTTCAACGTGAGCAATTGTGCTTCACGGATTTCGGGCGATTGATTTTTAAACGGCGCTATCTGTACGAATAGAAAAGGAAGGTTTGGCTGCTTCCAATCCTCTCTCCAGTTCTTTATCATCAACGGAAAAAGTGTTTGATACTGTTTGGTTCTACCATCATTCGATTCACCTTGATACCATGCTACACCTTTAATGGCATAGGGTTGTAAGGGGCGAATCATCCCGTTGTAATGTCCGGAAACATGTCGTTGTTCTGCCGGATTGCTCGGTGCTTCCCCCACTCCCCCTCCGCGTTTATAGACGGCTTGCTTTTGAGCAAAATCGATCAACGAACGGTCGTATCGCTCTACTATGGCGCGCAGATCGGGGTATTGCTCCAGCTCGGCTCTGGCAGTCCAGTATTCAGCGGGCGTTCCACCCACAGCCGAAAAGAGAATACCTACCGGACGATTGACTGCTTTATGCAGATCGCGTGCAAAGAAGTAGCCCACACAGGAGAATTCGCTGACTGTCTGTGGTGAGCACACCTGCCATTTGCTACGGGCATCATCGACCGGCTCGTCGGCATTCATCCGAGGTACATAGTATTCTCGAATCAGTGGATAGTTGGCTGCATCGCGTTCCTGCTCCCAGTTCACAATGGGATTCTGCCCTTGACGGGGACCCAACTGACGCTCCATATTCGACTGTCCGCTACAAATCCACACTTCACCCACATATATATCGGTTGCTTCTACCCGATTCTCTTTACCCGAAATGGTTAGCACGTAGGGACCGCCGTGGGGCATCGCATCGAGTTCGACCAGCCAGCGTCCCTCTTTTTCGACAGCTTGTTTGCGCTGTCCGTTAAACTCGACGATAACCGACTCGTTTTTATCTGCCGTTCCCCAAACGGGAACCTTAACACCTTGCTGAAAAACAGCGTGATCGGTAAACAGGCTATTGGGCACTACCTTTGCTTGTGCACAACAACTGCCTAGTAAAATCGCTAAAAAAAGAAATTGTTTTTTCATCTTATATTTTAATTTATATTTGATACCCAACAGACACAGCTACCCGGGCACATATCTTACATACTGTAAACAGAGCGCATAAAACAACCGAAACTGATTAAGAGCAGTATCCTATATCTCTTCAGATCATAGATATTGATTGTATGCGTTTTATTTCAACATAGCATCTGTTTCATCGAGTTTGAAGCGTACTTCGACGATGGAGTGCTGTTCCTTTCCGGGTTTCATCTTGATATAGGTGATGGCCACAATTGTGCCGTCGGGCAGTATCTCGAGCCCGGGATAGCCGCAATCGGAGCCGGCGTAGCTGTGTAGCAACTTGATCTTATACTGTCCGGAAGTCTCTTCGCGCAGGTCTTTGTAATGGCCTACCCAAGCAACGAAGTGTCCTTTGGTGGAACTATTGGGAGCCATATCGCGGAACACGGCAATCAAGCGTCCGTCGGGGGTGTATTTCATGACGTGGCGGTCGCCGGTCAGTCCCCAAGGGGTTTCCTTGAGTGGTGTCCAAGAAGCGCCTTCGTCGTCCGAGAACATCATGAGCGAGTTGCCTACTCTGTCGTTTTCGCGGGCTACGCATACGAGGCGTTTGCCGTCGGGGGTACGGAACAGACACGGTTCGCAGGGTGAACGACCCTCCATCTCTCCTACTTTGACCGATTCGCTCCAAGTCAGTCCGCCATCTTGCGACACAGACTTCCACAGCGTAAGCGGCGGACGGTCCTGATCGTTGTTTCCGCGGTGATACAGCCCCATATAGTCGCCGTTCTTCAGTTGGATAATACTGGAAAAGGCCATGACACAGGGTTTGTTGAGACTGCGCACGGGGCTCCATGTTTTTCCGTAGTCTTCGCTGTAACTCTGCCCCATGAGCGGATCGGCGCAGAATACGAAAAGTCGCTGTTTGCCTTGTTTGTCGGTTAGTTTGTAGATGCTGGGGCAGTTGTTCATCGTATCCCAATCGGCAGGAGTCCGGCGGTTTTGCCAACTTAACCCTCCGTCTTTGCTCTCGGCAATGAAAGAGGCTTTGCCGCCGTGACCAAACGACCAAGTGCAAAGGATGGTGCGGTTATCATCGAGCAGCACCGTTGTGGGGTGTCCGTTATACAAATCTGCTTTGCCCTGCGAGATCACGATCTGCCGTTCTTTCTGTGCCGACAGATCGACCCAAGGCAGATTGGGTTGTTGCGCTTGCACCGCAGCGGGTAGTGCAAAGCAGAAAAGAAGGGTGTGTAAGAGGGAGTTTTTCTTGTTTCTCATGTGTTCGAATCATTTAATTAGCCATATATGTATATATAAAGAAGAGAGTTGTATCGTACGGTCGAACTGTCCGGTTGCAACACAACTCTCGTTCTGTTTTTCTATTGTATTCTATCGTACATCGCTTTTATAACCTTCTGTTTGAGTTAGTTTATCATTCAAAATCATATCGTTGTAATTGATAGGGAAGTAGAGCGGATACCCCTTTTTCCCTTGCAGGTTAGGCACTTCGGTGTAGATGTCAATAGCACCACCCGAATGAAAACGAACCAAGTCAAACCATCGCTTTTGTTCGACGAACAACTCGCGCAAACGTTCGTCGCAGAGTTCTTTTTCCACACTCAGTTTGTCCGATGGTCCACCATAGCGTCCCAACCCTGCCCGGTTGCGAACAGTATTCAGATCAGTAAGCGCTTCGGGAATTTGATTCAAAGCGGCATAAGCCTCGGCACGGAGCAGTAATAGATCGCCCCAACGATAGGCGATGAGGTCATCATCGAAATAGCGATCATCGGCATACACCTTGCCACGGAATTTATTCGTCTGGGTAAGAATCAGTTTGCCGTCTTTGTCTACCAGATCAATCATAGCGACTTTATACCGTTTGTCGCCCGGATTCTTAAGGTAGAGCCCCCTTGCTTTATTGCTGGGCGCATAGACGTGGCGGCTCTGATTGGGAGAAGTAGCAGCCTCATCGAGGTTAACAGCCATCGACAGGTTGTCGGTTCTCGATGTGGTGTAGGTACCCATCCAAAGGTTTCCGGTTTCATAGCGTTCGAAGTAAAACGAGAAGATGATCTCATTGTTCTTCTTATTGGCATTATCGAATATTTTCGCATAGTCGGGCAATAAGGAAACACCACTGGATTCGACAGCATTAATCGATTTAATCGCTTCTTGAAAATCGGTAGCACCCCCTTTGAGCACTTTGGCTTTCCACATTAAAGCGTCGGCTTTCAAAGCATGGGCGGCCGGCATGGATGCATAGTTCTTATTGATATATCCGCTTTCGGGGAAGAGTGAAAGTGACTGTTCGATGTCGGAGAGGATAAAAGCCATCACATCGCTCTTTGAAGAGCGGGCTTTCAGTACCACATCGTCCGATAGTACGGGATCTGTCACCAAGGGAACATCGCCCCATACACGCAACAGCAGAAAATAGGTATAGGCTCTCAGGAAATAGGCTTCGGCCTTGATGCGATTTTTCTCGGCGGGGTTGGTAAAGGTTAAATCTTCAATCTTCAGAAACAATAGGTTGACATGATGAATCACATTGTAGGCATCCCGGTAAGAGGGCGCATTGCTCTCGAGCAAATCCTGTGCCCAAGCAACAGTAGTAGGGCCAATCTCTCCGGCTTTAAAAGCATCTCCCCGATCTTCGCCATAGTAAGAGGTATTGTTTAAATTACGGACTCTGTTATAGATTCCGGTGAGGTATGCTTTGGCATCTCCGGGATTTTTCCAAAACGAGGAAGAGGTGATGGTAGAAACCGGATCTACATCCAGTAGGCTGCAACTGCAAATAAATGTGCAAGCGACCATCCATATATATATTTTTAGTTTTCTCATTGTAGTAACTATTAAAAGGTTATTCTTGCTCCAAAATTGAATTGAATAGGCAGAAAGTATTCGCCGTCTTCACGTCCGTCGTACTGTTCGGGGTTTAATCCGTCAAAAGCAGTGATATATCCGATATTGGTGACGCCTGCATTGAAAGAAACACCTTTAATCTTCAGTTTGGAGCAGATGAAGCGGGGCAATTCATACCCCAACGATACTTCGCGGAAGCATAAATAATCGCCTTTGGAGTAATAGGCGGTATTATCCGCGTTTCCATTAGAGTTCATGCCGGCATAAGCAATGGTGCGCATATGGTTACGGTATCCGTTGTCCCAGTCGGAAGCAACGTCGTAGCGAGGATATTTAGCCGTCGCCGCATCGCCCGGATTCCACCAAATATTTCCATTGGTTACATCGGTGGTGGTAATGATGGCATTGCGAGCGTTACCGTTTGAACGTGCCCGCCAAACATTGGCAATGGTATGCCCCAAAGCATAGTCTATGACAAAGCGGAAGGAGAAGTTTTTATAGGTGAGGTTGTTGATTAACGCACCTTTCTTATCGGGGTTTGCCCAACCGATGAACGTAATATCTTTATCGTCAATCACATTATTTTTATCCAGATCGGCCCAAATAGCGTCTCCTGCCACTTTTTTCTTTCCCAACTTAGAACCGGAAACTTTTGTATCGGTGGGGGCATTGGCAGCCGCCTCGTCGGTATCATACACGCCCAGGTATTTGTATCCCCAACGACCGCCAATACGCTCGCCTTCGGCCAATCCGCCTGCTTCGATATACGTTCCCGATTGGCTGTCCCAGATTAAGCCGCCTTGTACACGGTTCTTATCACGTCCGTTGTCGGGGAGTTTCTTCATATAGGTCCGGTTCATGCTGAAGGTGGCAGTTATGTCCCACCCCACCTTCGAGCTTGGTGATAGCGGACGGGCAGTCGCGGTGATTTCAATACCTTTATTCTGCACCGTACCCAAATTGGCCTTGATAGAGCCAAAACCGGTTTCGGCAGGGAGTGATTTGTCATACAACCGATCCGAAGTCAATTTATTATATCCGGTAAACCCTAATTCGATGCGGTTATCCAAAAAGCCGATATCAAAACCATAGTCGATATTGGAAGTCGTTTCCCACACCAGACTATTGTTGGCCAACACGCTATTCAGTACCCCCGGATTGCCTCCATATTGATAGGTTTGGCTGCTATTGCCCGGTACAAAGAATCCATACTCTCCCTGCGTGTTCGAATAGGAAAGCTTGTTGTTTCCTGTTTGTCCCCAGCTTGTGCGCAACTTCAGGCGACTTACCACATCTACCGGAAACCAATCTTCATAATGCATATTCCAACCACCAGATACTGCCGGAAACAGAGCAAACTTATTGTCTTCTGCAAATTGAGAAGCACCGTCATAACGAGCAGAAACGGTTAATAAATAGCGTCGTTTATAATCGTAATTAACGCGAGCAAAAAAGCCCAGTAAGATTTCTTTCCCGAGTCTGGAGGTAGTACGCTGCTCACTCGGTTTGGTAGGGTCAAGTGTCGGTATATAATCCGTAGGAGCCAATGACCCGGAACCTTGAAGGTTATAATCGTCGCTTTGCGTATAGTTCATACCTGCCATGGCGTTGAAGGTATGATCTTTTTTAAATATTTTATCGTAGGTAAAGACTGCATCTCCCATCACTTGCAGACTTTGGTCATGCTTCTCGATGGTTTTACGCGACTTATTAAACTCATTGTATCGCTCGAAGAAACGATAAATATTCTCCTGCATATAATAGGAAGCCGACGGCTTAAAATGCAGTCCCTTCGCTATTTCCCAATCGAGTGCCACTTGAAGGGTATTGCGATAGGCTTTATCAGTGATGTCTTGGTAGTAAAGCTCGTGCAGGCGATTGCGTGGCGAACCGCCGGACTCACCGATACCGGGTGTACCGTCATCATAATACAAACGGAAGGTGGTCGGGTAGCGAGAGGAGCGGTCCATGGTACTGGTTCCCGACCCGGCCGGATCGGTCGCCTTATTGGAGATGGTAGAGTGTTTAATGCCGACTGTCAGCTTCAGGTTATCCTTCAGCTGGTAGTTACCGTTGGCAGTAATGCTCAAGCGGTCGTAACCCGTACCAAGCACCATACCTTCCGAATTAATATAACCCAAGCTAACGTAGTAGTTTGCTTTATCAGTACCTCCGGAAACATTGATATCGTAGTTGTGTGTCAGTCCGGCTTGAAACAACACATCCTTTTGATAGTTATTGTCTTTAAAGATCAGCTGTTTGCCCGAATAGGGGTCTTTCATGGTTTCATACCCTTGGCGGTTAATCAGGTTGTCAACATAATCCTGCCCCATCTTACCGATCAGATTATCCAAATACTCTGTGGTAAAGCGGGCGTATCCATATCCGACCAACGATCCGTTTTTATAGTTCATATTTCCTGTCGAATAAGGGTAAGCGCCTCCTTCCAGACGTCCGGTTACATTGGCGTCATTGATTCCGCGCGAACCCGCCAAGCGGGAAGCGTAGAGATAATCACGTGCACTGGTGAATGGATAATCTTTTCGGATTTGCTCAACTCCCAATCGATAAGAGGCCGAGACAGTCGCTTTACCATCCTTTGAGCTGCCTTGTTTGGTTGTGATAAGGATGATACCATTGGCCGACTTAGCACCATAGATAGCGGCCGATGCAGCATCTTTGAGCACTTCCATCGACTCGATATCTTCCTGATTAATTCCATTCATGTTTTCGCGCAGGACACCATCGATAACAAACAACGGAGTATCTTTGGCGGGATCTGTCGAACCTCCGCGAATCAAGACCACCGGTTGAGCACCGGGCTGACCAGTCGTTTGTCGAATATCCAGACCGGCAACCTTTCCCTGCAAATTATTCAACGGAGAGGCCGACACGGACGACAGTAACTCTGTTTTCTTGACCGACACAACGCCCGACGTTACAGTAGCCTTGGATTGAGTGCCATAACCAATGGCCACCACTTCATCCAATACCGTGGATTCATCTTGCAACGTAACAGAATAGAACGTGTTGCCCGTTACTTTCACATCAACGGTCTTCATTCCGACAAACGAAACCTGTAAGATCGATTTTCGAGGAACCTTTAATGCAAATTTGCCATCAATATCTGTTGTAGTACCAATTCTCGTATTTTTTACAAGAACCGTTGCTCCGATAACGTTTTCTCCCATACCATCTTTTACGATACCACTAATCTCAAAGTCAGCTTGTTCCTGTGCATATATTGGGCAAATGATCCCAACAAATGTAAATAAAACAAGAATGAGGTATCTTAATCCATTAATTTTTCTCATCTTTGTATGCTTTTTATTAAATAATTTAAGGCTAGGAGATGGGAAAATATACCGCCAAGTTTATGAATCCCTTCTCCTATTTTTATTAATTAGTTGAAGAAGTTTATTTTCTCCAAATCTTCTTTCAGCGATATATATTCTTCATCGCTAAACGGCGTAATTGGCAAACGACACTGACCGCATTCGATACCAATTAAATTCATAATAGCTTTACCTCCGCGTACACCTCCTCCGTATTTAATGATTACTTTTACCACTTCAATTGACTGTTGCTGCAACTGACGGGCTGTTTCCATATCTCTTTTCTTCATAGCTTCAATAATGCCCAGATATACCTTAGGCAAGTAATTATAGGTGCTACCCACACCGCCTACCGCACCAAAAGCTAACCCTGCAATCAAGATTTCATCGTATCCGTGAAGCACCTCAAAGGCTCCATTATTCAAAGCCAGACATTCGCCCATCTCCATCAGGTTGTTGTGCGTAAACTTTGTGCCGACCAGATTCGGTATCACCTTTTTGCCTTCTACCAAAAACTCCGGCACAGACAAGGAGACACCCGTCATAGAAGGCATATTGTAATAATAGAAAGGCAACTCGGCAGCCGATGCTGCAATCGGAGCAAAGAAAGCAATCAAATCGCGAACCGTAGCCGGCTTGAAAAAGCAAGGAGCCATCGCAGCAATGGCATCGGCACCTACCTGTTGGGCATGAGCAGCCAATTCCATCGCCTCACGCATGGAGTTACTCCCTACATGAGCAATAACCTTGAAGCGCCCCTGAGCCGACTTTACCCATTCGACCAATATCTCTTTCCGCTCTTGCGTAGTTAATGAGTGAGACTCTCCAGTGGTGCCACACACAAATACTCCCGACATTCCCGAGCGCGCCATGAGGTCGGCATAATGCTCAATGGCAGGAAGATATACGTTTCCCAATGCATCCATAGGGGTAAAAGATGCAGCTACTAGCCCCTCTATACGTTGATAGTTCTTCATTTAATTGTATTTTTTAGTATGATTAAAAAGAATTATTTATGTTTTTCTCTATTGGTCATAAAGGTTTTGTACACGGCAAAATGTAATTCTAAGGCACGTCGATATCCATCCTCATCTCCTTTTTTGATATAGTCTAATAAATCGGCATGTGTAATCAATTCGCCTTTTTGTTTTATCTGAATATTAATGGGTTCGAGCAGTTCTTTAAACTTCTTCTTAACGAACTCCATGACCGGATGAATAATTTCCTGAAACTCCATAATTGTTTTATTACCGGTAATTTCATAAAGTTTGGCGTGGAAAGTAAATTCACTGATGGGGGCATATTCATTATTTTCAAAAACAATTCCTATCCTAACAATCTCTTCAAGATCAGCTATATCCTTCGAAGTTATATTTTGAAATAAATCACTGCATATTCCTATCTCTAAGGCAATTCTGAACCCTAAAATATCAAATAAGGAGCTCTCGCTCAAAATACGGGGATCGACTACCCGCTTCATCCCTCCAAGCAGGGAAGGCTCAGTCAAAATCATCCCTTTCCGGGTTCGGGTTTCGATCATGCCCATCATTTTCAGGCGGCTCAACGCTTCACGAAGTACACTACGCGCTACGCCTAAAGCTGCAGCTAATTCTAATTCATTGGGTATAGAGTCACCAACGCGCAAATCTTGTTCTCGAAAATAGGTAAGTAAGTTGTCTTCAACCTGATCGACAAGAGTCATGGTATGGCTATGTACTCTCAACTGTTCCATAGTATTTTATTATAAAATGTATAGTATAACAAAGATATAAATAGTAACCATAAAGAAATGATTAGTCCTATTTGTCTGACAAATAAATGTATTTTAAAGATAGAATGCAATAAAAAAAGAGAGAAAAATTAAGTAGATTACTCTTTTTTAACCAAAACTGATTAAATACGAATAATCGACATAAGTACCTATAAATTAAGGAGGAGAATATTTCTATCGCTAGACACTGCTTAGAGCCTCCCTGATCAAAGATATTAAGAGACTATTTACTGAAAAAAACAAATAAAAGCAGAAAAACATGACTTTATGCTTGGTTTTAAAAGAAAAGTATTACTTTTGCCTCGAATTAGAAAGCAAACCACTAACGTTATGAACGTATTTACTTATACATATTACTTCTTTTTTTACTTTTACTTTAGCCAGAAAGTAGAGCGGGAGTTTGTATGTGTCAAGTGACAGTGATGCTTAAGGACTTGAAAGGAAGAAAATCAGTAATAGATATGAATCCCGCTCCATACGAATATGGACGCGGGATTTTTTTATATAGCATACATAGAACGAAAGAATGAAAAAGATAGCAATTCAAGGAACAAGAGGCTCGTATCACGATATAGCTGCACACCGTTATTTCGAAGGAGAAGAAATCGAATTAATCTGTTGTACTACGTTCGAGGATGTATTTGCAGCCATCCGAAAAGACAGTCAGGTCATTGGTATGCTCGCTATCGAAAACACCATTGCCGGAAGCCTGCTTCACAACAATGAGCTGCTTCGACTGAGCGGTACACAGATCATCGGCGAATACAAACTACGCATCTCGCATTGTTTCGTGTGTTTGCCCGATGAGGAGTGGGACGACATCACCGAGGTGAACTCGCACCCCATCGCCCTGATGCAATGCCGCGACTTCTTGCAACAACACCCACGCATCAAGGTAGTCGAAGCGGAAGATACCGCTTTGAGTGCCGAGATCATCAAGCGTGACGACTTGAAGGGACGTGCCGCCATCTGCTCGCGAGTAGCTGCCGAGCACTACGGAATGAAGATATTGCAGGAGGGCATCGAGACGAACAAGCATAACTTCACCCGCTTTCTGGTGGTATCCGATCCTTGGCAGGTCGATGAAACAGGCAGACAAACAACTGCCGAGAAGAACAAAGCCAGCATCGTATTCACTCTGCCACACACCGAAGGCAGCCTTTCGCAAGTACTCTCCATCCTTTCATTCTACAACATCAACCTGACAAAGATACAATCGCTGCCCATCATCGGGCGGGAATGGGAATACCAATTCTACGTCGATGTAGCTTTCGGCGATTACGTCAGATACACACAAGCCATTACGGCCATCACCCCATTAACCAAGGAACTCAAAACATTAGGCGAATATGCAGAAGGAAAATCAAACGTTTAACATTGCTCCGGCCAACCGACTGACCGAGGTAAGCGAATACTACTTCTCGAGAAAGCTCAAAGAGGTAGCCCAGATGAATGCCGAGGGCAAAGATGTCATCAGTTTGGGCATCGGCAGTCCCGATATGCCTCCCGCACCCGAGGTGATTGATACCCTGTGCGTACAGGCACAACAACCCGGAGGACACGGCTATCAGCCTACCAACGGCATAGCCGAACTGCGTCAGGCGTTCGCCCGCTGGTACCACCAATCTTACGGAGTAGAGTTGGACCCGGCCACCGAGATTCAACCCCTGATCGGATCGAAAGAAGGAATTCTGCATACCACACTCGCTTTTGTGAACCCGGGCGAACAGGTATTGGTACCCAATCCGGGCTACCCCACCTACACCTCGCTGAGCAAACTGCTGGGCGCAGAGGTGGTGACCTACGACCTGAAAGAAGAGAACGGCTGGATGCCCGACTTCGATGCGCTAGAGCAGATGGATCTAAGTCGCGTTAAGCTACTATGGACCAACTATCCGAATATGCCCACCGGAGCCAATGCAACGATGGAGACGTACATTCGTCTGGTAGACTTTGCCCGACGCAAAGGCATCGTGGTGGTGAACGATAATCCGTACAGCTTCATCCTGAACGACCGTCCGCTGAGCATCCTCAGTGTGCCCGGTGCCAAGGAGTGCTGCATTGAGTTCAACTCGATGAGCAAAAGCCACAACATGCCCGGATGGCGCATCGGCATGCTTGCCTCGAATGCACAGTTCGTACAGTGGATACTGAAGGTAAAAAGCAACATCGACAGCGGTATGTTTCGGGCTGCACAACTGGCTGCTGCCAAAGCACTCGAAGCCGACGAAAGCTGGTACCAGGCCAACAACCGCAACTATGCCAACCGCAGGCATCTGGCCGGAGAAATTATGCATGCACTGGGATGCACGTATGATGAAAATCAGGTCGGTATGTTTCTTTGGGGCAAAATACCCGACTCGTGTGTAGAGGTAGAAGACCTCACCGAACGCGTATTGCACGAGGCACGCGTATTCATTACACCGGGATTCATCTTCGGCAGCAACGGCGCACGCTTCATTCGCCTTTCGCTCTGCTGCAAAGAGGAGAAACTACAAGAAGCACTCGACAGAATTAAACAAGCAATCAAGTAATAACAAGAGAATAAAGATATAAAAGAAATATGGAACTCGAATCAATTTTACTCCCCGGCGTTGAAGCCAAACGCCCCATTGTCATAGCCGGCCCCTGTAGTGCCGAGACAGAAGAACAAGTGATGAACACTGCCAAACAACTGGCAGCCAAAGGACAGAAGATATACCGTGCAGGTATCTGGAAGCCACGTACCAAACCGGGAGGCTTCGAAGGCGTAGGCGTTGACGGCCTGGCTTGGTTGAAGGAGGTAAAAAAGGAAACCGGCATGTACGTAGCAACGGAAGTTGCCACAGCCAAGCACGTGTACGAATGTTTGAAAGCAGGAATCGATCTGCTTTGGGTAGGTGCGCGCACCACCGCCAACCCGTTTGCCGTACAGGAGATAGCCGATGCACTGAAAGGTGTCGACATTCCGGTATTGGTAAAGAATCCGGTAAACCCCGACCTAGAACTTTGGATCGGCGCACTGGAACGCATTCACAATGCAGGACTGAAACGTCTGGGAGCCATTCACCGTGGTTTCAGTTCGTACGATAAAAAGCTGTACCGTAACCTTCCGCAATGGCATATCCCCATCGAACTGCGCCGCCGTTTGCCCGAGCTGCCTATCTTCTGCGACCCGAGCCACATCGGTGGACAGCGGGAGTTGATAGCACCGCTTTGCCAGCAAGCCATGGATTTGAACTTCGACGGACTGATCGTTGAGAGCCACTGTACCCCCGACTGTGCGTGGAGTGATGCCTCGCAACAGGTAACACCCGATGCACTGGATTACATCCTCAACCTGCTGGTGATTCGTACCGAAACGCAAACCACCGAAAGCCTGAGCCAACTGCGCAAACAGATCGACGAATGCGACGACAACCTGATTCAGGAACTGGCTAAGCGCATGCGTATCGCCAGAGAGATCGGTACCTACAAGAAAGAACACGGCATGACGGTGTTACAATCGGTACGATACAACGAGATTTTAGAGAAACGCGGCACGCAAGGCGAGCAATGCGACATGGATGCAGCGTTTATAAAGCATGTATTCGAAGCCATACACGAAGAGTCGGTGCGTCAACAGATGGAAATTATCAACAAACAATAACCGGATCGTCATGCGCATATTAATACTCGGAGCCGGGAAAATGGGCTCCTTCTTTACCGATATCTTAAGCTTCCAGCACGAAACGGCCGTGTTTGATACCAATCCGCATCAACTGCGGTTTGTATACAATACGTACCGTTTCACCACACTCGAAGAGATCAAGGAGTTCGAACCGGAGTTGGTGATCAATGCTGTAACCGTTAAATATACCATCGATGCTTTCCGTCTGGTATTGCCCGTATTGCCCAAAGAGTGTATCATCAGTGATATTGCTTCGGTTAAGAATGGCTTAAAGAAGTTTTACGAAGAGAGTGGCTTTCGCTATGTATCCTCTCACCCCATGTTCGGGCCAACCTTTGCGACGCTCAACAACCTGGGTCACGAGAACGCCATCCTCATCAGCGAAAGCGACCACATGGGTAAGATTTTCTTTAAAGACCTGTACCACACACTGAATCTGAACATCTTCGAATACACCTTCGAGGAGCACGACGATACAGTGGCTTATTCGCTCTCGATTCCTTTTGTGTCGACATTGGTTTTTGCCGGTGTCATGAAGCATCAAGAAGCACCGGGCACTACCTTCAAAAAGCACATGGCCATCGCCAAGGGGTTATTGAGCGAAGACGACTATCTGCTACAGGAGATTCTCTTCAATCCGCGCACACCGGCACAGGTCGAAAAGATTCGTACAGAACTCAAAAACCTACAACAGATTATCTCGGAGAAAGATGCCGAAGCCATGAAACGCTTCCTGACCAAAGTGCGCGAGAACATTAAATAATGCACTTGGTTATCCCGGAAATATCATGTACCTTTGTGTTCGCTAAAAGAAAAGCTAAGAATCAATGATAGATCAAGGAACCATAGACCGCATACTCGATGCCGCACAGATTGTGGACGTAGTATCCGAATTCGTCACTCTGCGTAAACGGGGAGTGAACTTCACCGGTCTCTGCCCGTTCCACAACGAGAAAACACCCTCGTTCAGCGTCTCTCCTGCCAAAGGGTTGTGCAAATGTTTCAGTTGCGGAAAGGGCGGAAACGCCGTGCACTTCATCATGGAACACGAACAGATGTCGTACTACGAAGCCCTGAAGTATCTGGCTAAGAAGTACCACATCGAAATCAAAGAGCGCGAACTGAGCAACGAGGAGAAACAGGCGCAAAGCACCCGCGAAAGTATGTTCATCGTGAACAACTACGCCCGCGATTACTTTCAAAACATCCTGCGTAACCACGTCGACGGACAAGCCATTGGATTGGCTTATTTCCGTCAACGTGGTTTTCGCGATGATATTATCGATAAGTTTCAACTCGGATTCAGTACGGACAGCCACGACGCGTTGGCACAAGAGGCACAACGCAAGGGTTTCAAAAAAGAGTTCTTGATCAAAACCGGACTCTGTTACGAGACCGACGACCACAGACTGCGAGATCGCTTCTGGGGGCGTGTCATGTTTCCCGTACACACCCTTTCGGGCAAGGTGGTTGCCTTTGGCGGTCGCGTGCTAAGTACCGAAAACAAAAAACTGGCCAAATACGTCAATTCTCCCGAATCGGAGATCTACCACAAGAGTGCTGAGCTCTACGGTATCTACTTTGCCAAGCAAGCCATCGTAAAACAGGATCGCTGCTTCTTGGTAGAGGGGTATACCGACGTAATCTCGATGCACCAATCGGGTGTTGAGAATGTCGTTTCTTCGTCGGGCACCTCACTTACGGGTGGACAGATACGACTGATCCATCGCTTTACCAACAACATCACCGTGCTTTATGATGGTGATATGGCAGGTATCAAAGCGTCGATCCGTGGTATCGATATGCTGCTCGAAGAGGGTATGAACATCAAGGTGTGTCTGCTGCCCGATGGCGACGACCCCGACTCGTTTGCCCGCAAGCATAATGCAACCGAATTTCAGCAATTCATTCAAGAGCATGAAACCGACTTTATCCGCTTCAAGACCAATTTATTGATGGACGAAGCAGGCAAAGACCCCATCAAGCGAGCGGAGCTGATCAGTGATATCGTGCGAAGCATATCGGTTATTCCCGAAGCGATTATCCGCTCGGTTTACATCAAAGAGTGTAGTCAGGCACTACATGTCGAGGAGAGGTTGCTTGTAGCCGAAGTAGCTAAGTTGAAAGAGATTCAGGCCGAGAAAGACAATAAACCTTCGGCAGCCACCAATGCTGCTGCTTCGATGGCCTCACCGACCGACGAACAATCACCCTTCCCCCCCGATGAAGTGTATGAATCATTCATCCCGCAAGAGGGCAAGGAGGGACAAGAGTTTTATAAATACGAACGACTGATTATCCAAACGCTGATTCGTTATGGCGAGAAAGTGCTTTGCAATGTGCCCAATGAAGAGGGAGAGGAGATTCCCATCACCGTTATTGAATACATCATCAACGACCTGAAAGAGGATGATCTGGCCTTTCACAACCCACAACACCGCTTCATTCTGAACGAAGCAGGAGGGCATATTCATGATGCAGGGTTTGTGGCGGAGCGTTATTTCCTGGCACACCCGGATCAAGCCATCAGCAAACTGACATCAGATCTGGCAAGTGACCGTTACCAGCTAAGCAAGTATCATTCAAAAACGCAGAAACTCGTAACCGACGAAGAGCGTCTGCTCGACTTGGTTCCTACACTGATGATTAACTTCAAGAATGCCATCGTAGCCGAGGAGCTGAAGCACATCATGTATGCGCTCCAAAACCCCGAAACGGCCAAAGACGATGCTAAATGTGCCGTACTGATGAAGCGTTATCTGGAGATGAAGCAAATTCAGAGCTTGATGGCGAAGCGGTTGGGAGATCGTGTTGTATTGCGCTAAAGCATCACTCAACACAACCTCCCTCTTTTAGCAAGCAAAACCAAGATACGATATTCACGATAACATCTGCTCGTATCTTGTTACTTTTCCAAATCTAGCTTTCTTTTCAATGCCTCTAAATAATAATAATCTGCGTAATTGAGTGGCACATCAATCTCACTATTGTGCGGAATACTACCCACGCTATGTTCTAATAGAAAATTCCCATTTGTACCTAATGCCGCACAGTAAGCCGAAGAACTCAACGAATTCATGATTCTATCGGCATATCCTTTATAAGAAGAAGCATCCGGGATATCATATGTGCTAATTTCATAAAGCGCAGCAGCCATACAAGAAGCAGTTGATACGTCGCGAGGTTCGTTGGGAATTTTAGGAGCATCCATATCCCAATAAGGAATCAGATCGGAGGGCATAGCTGGATGATTTTTCATAAACGTAAACGTTTTAAGTGCTTGATTAAGGTATCTAAGATCCTTGGTTTCGCGATAGCAAACCGTAAACCCATACACAGCCCAAGCTTGTCCTCGAGACCAAACTGATTCGTGAGCATATCCTTGTGCCGTGTGTCGATTACGTACGGAACCATCTTTCAGGTTATAATCAATCACATGGTAACAGCTCCCATTAGGGCGAAAATGTTCGGTCAGCGTACGATCAGCATGAGCAACGGCTATTTGATAGAACGTTGAATCACCCGATAAACGGGTAGCTTCAAAAAGTAGTTCCAAGTTCATCATATTATCGATGATAACCGGGCACTCCCAACCACGCTGACTCATCCATCCGCGGTCCACGTTCCAACTCTGAATGACATTTGCTTGCTTACGAAAACGAGTTGACAGAGATTTAGCCGCTTGAATGATAACCGCGGGATAAGTGGTATCTTTAGTCAATCTCCACCCGTTACCAAAACTGCAATTGATAATAAAACCAATATCATGATGCCAAGTCAAGTTTTCGGCTTCACGGATGGCTTCGGTATATTTACGAGCTGGAGGCAAAAGTGTAGAATCTCCCGAAAGTTCATACAAATACCATACACTTCCGGGGAAAAAGCCACTGCGCCAATCAGTGTAACTGCAATTATAGACTGATCCATCCGATTTCAAGGTAACCGGATTCAAACATTTACCACTTGCCTCAATGACATCGATGGCAAGCCCCAATTGTTTTCGGGCATGCTTAATTGGCCGATCCATCACAGTTTCTGGCTGTGCCGACAAGGGAGCAAAGATAAAGCAGGAAAGAAAAAAAATATAAAATCTTACTATCATAATGAATGTGTTAAGTATAAAATAGAAAGGCTGTGTTAAGACACATAGGTTTAACACAGCCTTCTTTTGTATTTTTTATTACCAACCCGTATTTTGTTTCAGATGACCATTCTTAAACAACTCGGAATTTGCTATCGGATAGAAATATAATTTATCTTCTATCTTACGAGACTCTAGCAGTACCTTTTCATAGTGTACGGCAGCACCCTCTTTGGTGATTTTAACGGCATAAATATCTTTGGATGCATCTAACTCCTTCCATCGACGAAGATCCCAGAATCGATGCCCTTCGAAAGCCAACTCCACTCTACGTTCATTTTTCAAACGCTTCATAAATTCTTCGACCGATAATGTATTGGGTAAAACCGGCATTTTCACACTGTTTCTACCACGTACTGCATTGACGGCATCGAGTGCAGACATTTTACAAACAGGCGTCGTGTAGTTAATATCACCGTAAGCATTAACCATGGCCTCGGCATAATTTAATAATACTTCTGCATAACGAAATAATATCCAACTATGCTGTAGCGTAGCCGGCGTTTGTCCAGACTCGAAACTCACGTTGTTATTTACATATTTACGTAGGTAATAACCAGTTACTGTAGCATTAGGTAATGGCAAGGCATTCGCTCCACCTTCCCAAACTTCTATAGCCACATTTTTAGGCCATTTCATGCCGTTATGTACAATAGTAAGGTAAAAACGCGGATCTCTATTGGCATAAGGATTCTTTCGCATCTCTTCTTCATTCCAATCGAACAGACTCCCATCAACCATTTCAAAAGCAGAGGCAAGGTTTTCGGTAGGACAGGTAGATGTTCCACCACCGGCAACACCCATGGGAAAATTGCCTGATTCGAAGGTATTACTTACTCCGATAGAGCGCACCCAAATATTCTCTGAACTCTTGTAGTTTTCAGCCCCAAATAAATTACTAAAGCTACCATCTAGTACACAACCCAAAGTTGTGTTGTCATTGATGATTTCCGCAGCAGCTTCAGCTGCAATGATCCATTTATTCTTATCGTTACTCGGATTGAATAACGGACTTGCTGCATACAACGTGGCACGAGCCTTCAAAGCCAAGGCTACTGCTTTCGTAGCACGTCCTTTTTCGTCGCTCTTGAAACCTTTCACATACGTGAGCGGAAGCCTTTTTGCCACATCGGTACACTCTGCAATGATGAAATTCAGAATCTCGGTTGCCGATGTCGGTTGCACTTCATTCGCTTCATTGTCTGTCAGTGTTTTAGTAATTAAAGGAATGTTTTGATAACGCTTCACTAATTCGAAATAGAAATAGGCACGAAGGTATCTCACCTCATCTTCATGCACTACGTAAGCTTTCATCCAGTCTGCATAATCAATGTTGTATTTCCATTCATCGAAAGTGAGACCACAAAGATTTTCCAAATAGAAGTTTGCATCATAAATGCCTCTATAGTAATAACCGTATAGATCGTCTATTGTGTAAGTAGGCGACCATGTTCCGTTTACAAAACGTTGTATATTCGACCCCTCATACACATGGATAGCATCGTCTGTAGCCGCATCCTGCATAGCACCATCGGTGTTCAGAAAATCATGTGTCACATAGCCATACACATTGGTCACATATTGCTTTACATGATTGTAATTTCCTTTAATCTGATCCAGTGAATAATTGTCTGATTCATCGCAATCCATAAAGTCACAAGCGGCAAACAAGCTTAGCGACAAGAATAGAATAAAGTAATTCTTTATAAGTTTCATACTAATCAACATTTTTAAAAAGATAAATTAAAGCCAAATGCATATTGAGTCATCGTAGGATGCACTGCGCCTAGAGCTTCCGGATCTTGAAGATCGATCTTGTCAAAGCAGAATAGGTCATGAGCACGAGCAAAGAGTTTGGCTCCATCCATAAACTTCGTTCTCTTCAATAGTCTTGCCGGAAAGTTATAATAAAGCTCCAGTGTTCTTAACTTTAAGAAAGAGGCATCGGTTATCCACATTGAGTTATTGTTGTAATTATTGTCCGATCCGGTATAGGTGAGGCGGGGCAATGTTCCGTTCGGTGTACTCTCACTCCAGCGATTCTCGTAATAATGAGTAGAAATGGTATTATTACCTACTATTGGACGATAAACACTACGTGTATCTAACATTTTGGTATAGTGTCCTGTACCTTGAAACTGCGCATAAACACCGACCCCTTTATATTCAGCACCCAAATCGAACGAATAATAAATTTCCGGCATGCCTGCGTTATAGCCTAGAGCTACTTGATCGTAGGAGTCGATAATATTATCACCATTCTGATCTTTGAACATCAAATCGCCCGGACGTACTGTTCCCAACTTTTGTTTCACTTCCCGGTTGTCGATCTGCTCTTGCGATTGATAGATACCTTGCACTTCATATCCAAATATTTGTCCGATTGAAGTACCTGTGCGTTTCTGATAATCATACGGACGATATTCCTCATTCATTTGCATGATTTCATTACGAGCAAATGTAAACTGTCCACCTATATGATAGGCAAAATCGGAGATTCTATCGTTCCACGACAAAGCAATCTCCACCCCTTTATTATCAACAATACCATTATTTTTCTTGGGAACCGGAACACCCAATACCGAAGAAGTATAGCCACCTGCATCGACCAAGATATCGGTGCGATGATCGTAGAAAGCATCCATAGACAAAGAAAGTTTGTTCCATGCAATGAAATCCAGGCCAGCATTCAGTTTATGTGATTTTTCATAGGTCAATCCATTGATACCCAATTGAGACACACGTTTTCCTCCCAACCCCGCAGGCGTTTGGCTACCAAAATAGAATGAATTTCCACTATTATCATAGATCGTTTTAAATAAATTCACCTCATAGTCGGCACGTCCCGATATACCATACGAAGCTCTTACTTTCAACAGACTCAACCAATCTCTGTCTAAAAAATCTTCGTTCGACAGCACCCAACCGACACCAAGTGCAGGAAAGATACCCCAACGATCTTTCGGATCAAGTATACTTGAAGCAGACCCTGAGAGAGACAAATCAAGTAAATAGCGATTATTGTAAGCATAATGAACTTGTCCTACGATATCCATAAAAGCACGTCCTGTGTTGCGACCTTTCATGGTTGTTTTATCCATCGAATACTGCATGGTAGCATTCAGGTTGTGCTTACCCCATATTTTTGCATAGTTGGCATACAGCCCCAAGTTAAAGAGCGTTCTCACATCACCTACACTTTTCGAAAAGCTCAATGTTCCTTCATTGCGAAGATTCGTATAAATTGCTTCGTCCTTTACCCAATCGTATACCGCCGAACCATAACCGAAGTTTTTGGTATTGCTATCCCAATAAGAAGCTGTATTATCTAATCCGATTTGGAATCCTACCGACAGGCCCGACAGCAACCATGACAAGTCCTGCTTCAAGTGCATATCGGCAAACAGCGCACGAGTCTGTGAACGGGCATAACCTGATCCCGAAATAAAAGCAATCGGATTGTTGCTATACGTTGTAGTGCCTCCCCAAACACCCTTATCTGTTTTAATGGGAAAAGCACCGGCAGGTACCTGATATATAGAGTTGAAAATATCGTCAGTAACCTTACCCGGACGATTGTGTTCGCTAAAATTACCCATGAAATTCAACTGTACGGATGTTGTAGGCGAAACAGTGATATCCAGATTGGTACGTACATTTAGTTTGGAGTATTTTTGCTGGGTAGAGTATCCTTCATTCGTTTCGGTAGGCTGCAGGAGTCCACGGTTATCCAAGAAATTCAATGAAGTATAATAGCGCACAAATCGACTGCCTCCTTGAGCGGAAAAGTTCACATTGTCACCGTAAGTAGCGTCTCTTAATGCCTCGCCGACCCAATCCACGTTTGGATAGAAACCCGGCATGGTCTGGTTCTTAAAAGCATCTAATTCGGAACCCGAATAACGAGCTGGCTGACCATCATTCCGCAACGCTTCATTTAATGCAGAAGCGTACGTATATCCATCTACAAACTCAGGTAAACGGTTGGGGGTAGCCATATTGAATTCGTAAGAAAAGTTGATCTGCGGTTCGTTGACAGAACCACGCTTGGTTTTAACCAAAATCACACCGTTGGCACCACGAATACCGTACAGAGCAGTAGCCACCGCATCCTTCAAGACACTGACCGACTCAATTTCTTCGGATGTTAACTCATCCATAGAGCGTTGGTAACCATCCACCAAAATCAACGGAGCGTTAGAGTTAAGCGAACCTTGTCCTCGCACCGATAGCGATGCCCCATTTTCCCAGGCCGCTCCATCGGTTTGCATCACCTGCAAACCTGGCAACATTCCGAATAGTTGATTCGAAGGCTTAATACTATTTTTGTGCGATAGCTTATCGCTAGTGGTAATAGCCACCGCACTTGTAGCTAACGTGTCCTTTTGTGCCATTGCATGGAATGAGCACAACACACTAATCAGTATAATATATATATTTTTACTCATCATAATCTTTATCTATTATGTTTCGAAACCCTTATTCCCAACCGGGATTTTGCACCATTCCATAACCTTTATTTATTTCAGCTTGAGGGAAAGCACTCAGATACCATTTCTCTTCAAAGCCACCCGGTTTCCACCAAGCACGGCTTTCAGCTCCTCCTTCGAGACTAAATGGTTCACAAATATAGGTTTGGTTTACCTTATGCTTATAGATATTTAAACCATGCAAGGGAGTCGTAAACTTCTCTTTCATCTTCCAACGAATTAAGTCAAAGAAGCGAACCTCTTCATATCCAAACTCGCAAGCACGTTCGCGGAGCAAGGCAGCACGAAACTCCTCTTGACTCAATCCTTTTTTCAAGCCATTCAGACCTACACGTGCTCGCACAGCATCCACATATTGATATGCCAACGCATTGGGACCACGATGATATTCATTCAACGCCTCAGCATACGTCAAGTAAAGTTCTGCCATTCGTAAGTGTGGCCATTGTATTGGCTTATCCTTATATTCGCCTCCACGATCCAAACCCCACTTACGCACAGCAAGCCCTGTCAATAAGCTTTTAACCGATAATTGACCTTGTCCCCAGTCGCTACCAGCAGGATAATTCTTTTTATCTTCCGGATATTCTTGAGTAACTTGCACCTTTCTTCCTTGGTAGTTATCGCCATCTAGAATAAAGGTTTCGCATAAACGAGGATCACGGTTGATAAATGGATTCTTTGCATGATCCGGATTATTCCAATCGAAAGTATCACCATCGGCCGTTTGGAACATGTCAAAATACTCTTTCGTAGGACACATGGCTCCCCAGCGGCGTGCTTGATCGGGAAACTGATTATTGTTGGCCAAATAAATATTTCGATTGACAGTAATCAAAAGTTCGGGTGTATTGCGGTCAAAATAAGCTTTACGGAATGCCAGACGATATTCTTGAGGGTCCACATCCGATGTTTGCACCAACCTGTAATGTCCTTGCGCATTCACTTCTTTAAAAAATGCTTCACAAGCATCCACTGCTGCTTTCCAACGATTGTGATCATAGTTACCAAACCAAGTCATTTTCTGCTCTGAAGCGGCACCCGGATAGAAAGCCGTATCGCTATTGTAAAGAGGACTGGCTACAAAAAGTAATACTCTTGCCTTTAAAGCCATAGCACCTGCCTTAGTCATGCGAGCCCCCAAATTAGCAGCCTCAGCTTCAGGAATACTCCAAGGGAAATCGGGACAAGCAATGGCTTCGTCCAATAATCCGATGGTAAAATCGACTGTTTCCTGCAACGTAGCACGTTTAGGAAATTCTTCGGTAGCTACCAATGCTTTATGGATAAGGGGTAATCCTCCGTAATGACGTAACATATGTGCATAATAGATTGCCACAATCATTTTCGCTTCTGCCTTTAACCGTGACTTTTCAATTGCATCCATATCTGGCACACGATCTATGTTTTCGACTGTCAACCAAGCATGGCGAATAGCACTCCACATATGAGATTCTCCTTCGAGAAAACGGATTTTGGTTGCCATAAAAGATTTTCGGGCATCTTCCAAGCCGGCATTGTAATTACCTGCATAATAAACCTTATTTACACCCGAATAGCCCAAATAGTCTTGATTTAGGTCTGTCAGCCCTTCGATACAGCCTAACCACATCGTTGTCCAATAACCACTAGTCTCATGCCCATAAGGCAAATACTCATAACTATACCACAATACACGGCGGGCATACTCAGCAGTGGAATACACTGTATCAATGGTCACATCTGTGCTTGGAGGCTTCTGTAAAAACTTATCTCCGAAGGCCAAATCCTCACAAGCCACTATTGCCAGCAACCCTAAAGAAACTAATATAACTTGAATTTTATTTTTGATATTCATAATGATATGTTTATTAAAATCCTACTTTCAAACCGAAATTCACAACTTTAATTAACGGATAAGTTTCACCATCGGCATTTGATTCGGGGTCATAATAGTTTAGCTTATCGAAAGTCAATAGATTATATCCCGATAAAGAGAGTCGCAAAGAGCCCACATGGAGCTTCTTCAATACCGCCTTGGAGAAGGAATAACCCATTTCGATATTTTTCAGACGGATATAAGAAGCATCACGCAACCATAAATCAGAATCCCGATAGTTATTGGGTTTACTACTTGTTAGCGATAAGGCAGGAGCCTTGGCTGAGTTTCCTTTTTCGGGTGTCCAAGCATCGTCAATCATATATTGTAATAATGAATTCTTGTTTGTTTCACCAAATGGATTACGAAAGAAACCCGAAATCAAACGAGATGTTTGGAATGCACCTGACCAAGTCATACTGATATCTAGTCCCTTCCAAGAGATACCATACTGTATATTACCACTCAACAAAGGGTATTTGGGTTGCCCAATGGCACTGATATCGTTATTGTCAATCTTCTTATCACCATTCAAGTCCTTGTATTTCACATCGCCTGCTACAGGTTTAAACCCAGCACCATGATCAGGTATACCACCTTCCTCACCCTTCAGATTAGGGTAATCTGCCGCCTCTTTCTCTGTGAAGAATCCGTCAAAATTATATCCAAATTGCTGTCCGACGGGAAGTCCTGTCTCATACATCCACTCATACGGTTTGGGGACTTCATCTTTGAATATAACTTTGTTTTTAGCATATCCCCAATTGGTTGCCACATGATATCTCAACTCTTGAATATTGTCTTCCCAACGAAGCGTCACTTCAAAACCTTTATTATCTACCTTACCCATATTAACGGTAGGAAGCTTAATGGCAAGATAGCCTGGGTTGATTTGACGAGAGATCAAGATATCTTTGCGATGCTCAACAAAATAATCAAAAGAAGTTTTGAGGCGACTGTTGAAGAAGTGTAAATCAATACCATAGTTTTGCTTGGTTGCTGTCTCCCAAGTGACATCGGGGTTACCGACCTTCGCCTCTACGGCACCATTCAATAGATACTTATTACTTGAACCGAAATCATAATTACCACTTGAAATATTATAAGAGTTCGGTAAAAATAAAAAACGAGACTCATCGGAAACACGATCGTTACCAACCTTACCAAGCGAAGCACGTAGCTTTAAATAGTTAACAAAAGGCTTGAGTGACTGCATAAACTTCTCTTCAGATGCAATCCAACCGATAGAACCGGCAGGGAACGTACCAAAGCGTCTGCCCGGAGCAAAATTCTCAGAGCCATTATAACCAATGCTCACATCGAGCAGATAACGAGTTTTATAGTCATACGTAGCACGTCCTACCAAGCCAACATAGGCACGAGGAATACCTGGGAAGATATTGCCCGAATAGTAATATTTCATCGATTGGTTATACATACCGAGAGCCGAGATATTGTGATCACCAAATTTTCGTTGATAATTGAATGCCGCCTCCAAATACCAGTCACGAGACTGTCCCGAACCCTCTGTATATCCTAATGTCGTTGCATCTTGTGTCTTTCTTAGCAATACTTCTCCATCTTCTCCTCGAAAAGCCTGATAAGCATTGGCACGTCCTTCTCTACGCTTGCTCACCGTGGCACCACTATTGTAAGCACCCTTAACGTGAGCTTTTAAGCCTTTGGTTAGAAAATCCAGTTTCTGTTCTAAAGCGAAATCAAAGTTTACCACATTACCCAATGAGGTATTATATCCCTTCCCGTAATACGAGCCTAAGGCATCGGCAGCCTCACCAAATTTACCAAAAGTTTTAGAGTCCAAGCCAATCCATTTACCATCTACAATACCCGGTCCGCCAAACGGAACGGCAGAATAGATATCACGGAATAAAAACTCCACTTTCGTATAGGTACCATTATTATAATTTGGTTCGCGCTTATCGGACAAACGTCCACCCAGATTAAGCCTCATAGTCGTTGTTTTGGTGACGTCAATATCCATGTTGACACGATAGTTATAACGGTTGTACTGAAAGCCACTGTTATAGTCACCGGTATCATACATTTCAAATAAACCGCTCTGTGTATAAATACCCAATGAAGCAAAATACTTCACACGATTGGAGCCTCCAGATATATTCAAGTTGTGTTGTGTCTGCCAAGCTGTTTCCTTTAGCAGCAAGTCCGTCCAATCCGTATCCGGATAGAGTAATGGGTCACTATGCGTACGGAAAGCTTCCAAAATTGTTGGAGTAAAAACGAAATTCTCCTCTTTTACACCATCATGCATCTGCGCCTTATTATAGGCCGTAGCATAATCATAGCTATTTGCAAACTCCGGTATGCGAGTAGGCAGTTGTAGCGCCATGCTAGTCGAAAAACTGATCTGTGCTTTCCCTTCCTTTCCACGTTTAGTGGTAACCAGAATAACACCATTGGCACCACGCACTCCAAATACAGCTGTGGCCGAAGCATCTTTCAACACCGTAATATCTTCTATTTCATTGGGGTCTAATTGATAGAATGATCGTTCCACTCCATCAACCAGCATTAACGGGGATGAAAGCCCTTCGGTCAATGACCCCACACCACGAACATAGATCTTTGCATCGTCAGCACCAGGCTGTCCACTAGTTTGTACACTTGACAATCCAGGAATCTTACCACTTAGGGCATTAGCTATGCTACCTACAGGCGACTTCATTATTTCATCCGACTTCATCGAAGAGATAGCGCCAGTAATAGTTACCTTTTTCGTGGTACCATAGGCAATCACCTGTACCTCTTCTAATTGTTGTATATTCTCATCCAGTGAAATCTTCAGTTGTTTCTCGCCCTTATAATGGATTTCTTTATTTTCATATCCTATATAAGAGACAATCAAGGTCGCTCCTATCGGAACTTTGAGTGTAAACTCACCATCAAGATTGGTAATTACACCTGTATTTACTCCTTTGATTATAATACTGGCTCCAATAATGGGTCCGGAAGCATCGGAAACAACTCCACTGACTTCGACGACCTTTTTTTGCTGTGTTACTGATTGATGTGCTTGACTTTTGCTCGATTTATTATCTGCAAAAGCAATCTGTCCAACCGATAGTACAATAGCCAACAGCCACATTCTGCCAAATAGATTCATAGGGCTTATTCGTTTTTTCATACGGCTTTAAAAGTTAACATACATTGTTTTTAATAGTAAAAGAGATACTTTGGGGTCTTTATGGACCGGCAAGTAATAAGAATAAAAAAAGAGGTAAATCAAAGAGAAAAACTCTTCAATGGGAAAGCGAATGTTAATAAAGTGTTTTTTCATACGCAGTACTAAATTTAGTGAATAATTTAAAATCCACGTCAAATTAAGTATTTATAGCGAACACCTTAGTATTAAAATTTGCCGAAATGCTAGCACAAATAGTCCGCAGACAATCACTGCATATCCACGGACAATTTAAACAATATATTATAACAAGAAAATATAATTAAAATACAGTTACTCCTCTTCACCTTTCCTGTATTTTTGAGGAGAGGTATAAAACTGTTTTTTAAAACAACGACTAAAATAAACTGCCGACCCGAAACCTAGCCTGTCGGCAATCTCACCAATGGGCATATCAGGAAATTGGCGAAGCATCACGGCTGCACATTTCAATTTGTGGTTTAAGATAAAGTTGTTGGGAGTCATACCGGTCAATGCTTTGAATTTTGCATAAAGCACAGTTCGCCCCATACCTAGCTCCCGACAAAGAAGGGGTATATCAAATTCAGGATCGTCAATGTTTTCATCGATAATCTGTGTCGCCTTCTTCAGTAAACTCTTATCCAACGGATTGATAGTCGTCAAGTCTATCTCCGACAATGGTTGCCGAGTAAACTGATGCTGAATCAGTAGTCGGTTTCTAATTAAATTAGTGCAACGCGACAGCAATATCTTGGCATTGAAAGGCTTTGTGATGTAATCATCAGCCCCACGGTTCAAACCTTCAATGTTCTGCTCTGTTGTATTAAGAGCTGTAAGCAATATAATGGGAATATGACAAAGATCGATATTATTCTTAATTTGCAAGCACATTTCTGTTCCGGTCATCTCCGGCATCATCACATCACTAATAATCAGATCTATTTTTTCGTTCATGGCTATTTCCAAACCTTCTTTTCCGTTTCGAGCCACCAAAACCTGATAAAACGATGTAAACAGCTGTTTCAACACGTTTAGCAAATCTTCGTTATCTTCGACAATCAATAACGTATAGGCGGCTTCCAGAGAGTTTACTGATCGTGATTCTTCTTGTTGTTCGCTCTCCATCGGCAATGAGTCGGGAATCAAATAATTAATATCCTCTTCATCTACAAATCTCACATCACTGTCCTCTCTAAAATGCTCCTTACCTCTTTTCAGATAAATGGTGAATATACTTCCCACTCCGACTCGGCTTTCAACAGTAATTTGACTATGATGTTTTTCTATAATACTCTTAGTTAATGCCAAACCAATACCGGTTCCCAAACCCTTTTCGGCAGTTTTTAGTTCATTACCTGCTTGATAGAAGTGATCAAAAACATGTTCAATATCGGCCGCTTCTATCCCTGCTCCATTGTCTTTCAATTCAATACAAATATCATCAGTTGCAGTAACAATAATCTCAATTGTTCCGTTATCAGGCGTATATTTGAATGCATTGGACAAGAGGTTGAAAAAGACTTTCTCCATTTGTTGAGCATCGAACCAACAATCGATATGTTGTAAGTGACAAGTGAATTGATAATCAATGCCGCGCTGCTGTGCATAATCCAAGAAAGAGAGGTAAATCTCACGAAGAAAATCCACCACATTATATCGAGAAAGGTTCAACACAACATGATCCTGCTCAAATTTACGAAAATCAAGCAACTCAGAAACTAAATTTCGCATTTGCCGGGCGTGCTTGTTTATTTTTAGCACATTATTGTAAAGCACAGTTGGAATGGAACTATTCTGCAGAATCAACTCGATATGACTGATAATAAGAGTAAGCGGTGTACGGAATTCATGACTTACATTGGTAAAAAAGAGTAATTTGGCTTGGTTCAGTTGCTCTATTTGCTGTTTCTCGAACTTCTCTTTTTCCAGTGAAAGAGCCAATATCCTTTTAGCCGTTTGACTTCGGAGGTAATAAACTGCACACAACCCTATAATTAGCAAATAAATACCCCAAGCCCATACTGTATTATACCAAGGAGCCGAAATATTAATTTGAAGTGATATTTCTTCATTTTTCAAATTTAAGCTGTTTCCTTTGGCACGTATACGTAAAGTATAGTTTCCAGGATCAAGATTTGTATAATGCAAGCTCATCTGCTTTGTAGGTACCCATTGCGTATTAAATCCCTCGAGTTTATACTCATACTGATTATTCTGCAATATATCAACATAGTTAGAAAGAGCAAAAGAAATAATCAAGTTGTTATGGTCATACTTCAAGTTCAGCTCCTTCACAAAGGGAAGAGAAACGTTGAGGATACCGCTTTCATCTCCCGGATATATTTCCTGATTATTTACTGATAATTGAGAGAAATAAAAGGTGCGATTTTCGTTAAATTCTTTCAGATCTTCTTCCCGAAAGGAAGTGATTCCTTCTACATCACCTATAAATATCTCATCATTGGCTGCAACTAATGCGCCACAACCATTGATAATAGCAGGAGCCGGAAATCCGGAAGACAGTCCGATGGAACGGAAAGTATGATTCGTCGGCGAAAATAAGGTAACACCTTTGTCTCCCGTAATTAACACATTACCATTTCTCAATTCTACCAGATTATAGCAATAATCACTCAATAGTTGCCCTTTCCCCAAGGAATAATTAGTTACAGTCTTAGCCATCTTATCATAATAAAAGACCCCTGCTCCCAATGTACCCACGTACACACCTTTTTGAGTACTTTTTACTTTCGAGATGGCAAAATGACAACCGGATTGTTCTAAGTCGATTACAGATACCTCTTTGGAAGTACGAAGGTTGAAACCGATGATTGTATTCCAAGAAGTCAGCCAAATAAAGCCATCCTCATCAATATCGAAACTTTGGCAATACTCCACCGAGGCAGGAATACGCTGAAACTCGTTCGTATCAGGATCCAGCACAAACATACCGTTACGAGCTGCGATATATAAACGATCCTGCCAAAATAATACCTGAAAAATAATATTGTCAGGACAATCCTTATTCTTTCTTTGAGTCTCCAGATAATTATAAAAAGTTTTTTTCTTTATATCATAGCGAGAAAGTCCTCCTAAATAAGTTCCTATATACAAATAGTCTCGCTTGCTATCATAACAAATACTCTTGACATTGTTATGCGGTAATGTATTCTTTCCACCGGATTTAAAATTAGTGAACGTATGGGTATCACGATTCATACAACTTAAACCACCTCCATCAGTACATATCCAAAGATTGCACCTTTTATCTTCGGCCATTCCACCAATATACGAATAATATAAGCTTTTATCTGCACTCAGCTCGTAGCTATAGCGCGAAAAAAGCTCATTACCCGGATTGAAATAGTTGACACCTCCATAATAAGATCCAATCCAAATTGTTCCTTGCAAATCTTTATATAAGGAAAAAATAGAAGGATGCTCCAACCCTCCCATGCTTTTATGGAGTTTGATAAGCGAATATTCTCCGGTGCTAAACGTATACTTTTGCAATCCGTCGAATGTACCAAACCAAATATTATGAAACTTATCTTCAGCAAACTCGCGTATCTGATTACTTGCGATACCTCGCGAAGCCCCCGGTGTATAAGGAACTTTACTTACTTCTCCTTTGGGGTTCACCCGATATAAGCCATCCATACGGCATCCTATCCACAGCTCTCGCTGGGAGCTCTCAAATATTCGATAAACTTCGACATTCGGAATGATACACTTCTTTTTATGACTTCTCCGGTCTATCTGATGAAGCCCTTGCTTAGATCCTATGTAAAAATTACTTTCCGAAACAGTCAACCAATTGATCCCTTTCAAGTTCGTTTTCAATAGGAAATCCAAACGATCTGTTTGCTCATTATAACTAAAGAGCGAATCAGAAACCACACACCAAATATTTCCTTCATAGGCAGTCAGAGCAAATGTATTGCGATTGGTTACTTTGTGAAACGTCTCCTTTCTTATGTCATATTTCGACAAAGCTTTATCTGCTATAAAAAATACATCTCCTATAGTATTACCTTGAATTGCATAAACTTCATTGCCTATAATTGCTTTTTCATGATGCTTATAATAATTATTAGCATAGGCCTTATAAGTATTGATGTCATTGCCATCATATATGCAGATGCCCTCTCTCGTCCCAAACCACATACGCCCGAGTTTATCCTGATAAATAGACATTATGGAGAGCTGCGATAATCCGTCTGCTCTACCAATATGTTTAAAATATTCAGCAGACACCGTTTGAGACAAAAGAATAAATAAAGCGATCAGCACCTGTTTCAGATTATTCATGCTTTTCTTAGTATAGACGGCTAAACAGTTATTTCAAAAGTAGCCAAAAAGTTTTTACTAAAACAAAAGTAGTTAAAAAGTTTAATACACCAAAGAAAGGGAGACAAAAAGGGGGTAAGTACCCATTTATTTGGTCTAAGTTCAGATGACAAATCATGAGGTAAGCAGTTCAGCCATAAGTTAGATGAAGCGACCAGTGTATAATAAAGTGCTGGGGATTTCAATAGGGTGTCAGTTGCCTCCCTAAAAGTTATCTAAAATAGGCAAAAAACATACAAAATCCGATATTTACCAGAAAAAAGATGTACTTTTAACGGTATTATATGCATATATCTCTAATACCATGCTCAATACATCGTGCAACCTCTCTTTATCCATGCTCTTTGCTGGTTATACACGCGTAGAAAGTTGGTGGAACTTTCAAAACATCATAAGTCCTTTTTACCGTCTATACTATATTAAAGATGGTCATGCCAAGGTGTATCTCAACAACAAGTGCTATGAATTATCTGCCAATCAGTTATTCTTAATACCTAAATTCACCTTTCACAGCTATGAATGTGATGATTTTATGTCTCACTATTACATCTGCTTGTTCGACGATCTGACAGGAGGAAGTTCCATCCTTAATCCTTCGACCCTGAATTTACAGTTGCCGGCCACATCTATCGACATGGAACTGATACAACGTTATATGGATCTAAATCCTCATAAATCATTAACGGCAGTCGATCCGCAACAGTACGATAATGAAAAAATTGTATACACAAAGACAAGAACCAGCTCCTCCCCTTACTCGCAAATCATCGAAAGCAACGGCATTTTGCTACAACTATTTTCGCGCTTCGTCACCGAAGAGAGCATGAAACGAACCACATCGGGCAACTCATACGAACGGCTGGATATTGTGATACAACACATCAACAAGAATCTCGACCAGCATATTTCTATTTTAGAACTATCGGGATTGATGTGCATCACACCCGATCACTTCTCGAAAATATTCAAAAGAGTAATCGGCATACCTCCTTGCGAATATATTCAGATGAAACGTATTGAGCGGGCACAAGCTTTGCTGCTTACCTCGCGCAAAAGCATAACGGAGATAGGAGAACAGGTAGGCATTTACAATCCGGCGCAATTCTCGCGTCTTTTTACCAAAACAGTGCAATGCTCACCCAGAGAATACAGGAAGATGCAGCAAATCAACGAGGCTCAAAAAAGAGAACCGATCACTTAGCCATCAAATCAATTGTTTGACCGGGGGTTGTTTCTATCAATAATTGATGCCCCTCAACAACATAGTTCGGATGGAGCTTAACCTTCTCTAAAACATCTTGAGGCAAGGCGATCTTCAACGTTCCTCCTTTTTCTGAGAGAATTCGCAACCGAACCAACTCCCCGTCTCTCTTTTCTGCCGAGATGAGGAAAGCCCCCATGGCACGAAGGTTTTCGAATGAGACATTCTTCCAACTCCGGGGTATGGCAGGGAAAACATGAATGACTCCCGTATGACTCTGCAAAAGCATCTCCTGCACGCCCGATGCAAAGGCAAAGTTGCCCTCTAACGTGAACGGACGGTAGGTGAATTTTGACTTTCCGGTTCCCGACTGATCTCCATTGACGTGGAATGTATTCTTCAGGCAGAAACATTGGGCAAATGTGCGCAAAGCCTCGGCAGCCCCTTCGCCATCGAAAGCACGTGCCTTCATATTGGCAAACCAACTATACGAGTATCCAGTCCAGTAATCGGGACCGTAATCTTCGAGTTTCTTCAACGTGGCGCAAATAATACGTTGCGATTCTTCTCCATCGCTCCAATCAATCAATCCCAACGGATGGATAGCCATCGCATGAGAAAAATGACGATGCGAAGCATGATAAGGGTAACCTTCGGCAAAAGTCAGGCTCCCCTCTTTGTCCACATTCAGGTCGGGCAACTGTCTCTTTATCGCATCCCAATGTGCCGATTCCTCCTTCAGGTTGAGTTCTGCTGCCAATTCGGAGGTTGCCTGAAAAAGAAAATGCATCAGTGACAGGTCATAGTTTGTCATAGTCTGGAACCAAGCCTGCAAGGAGTTGTCGAAAATCTCCGGACTCGAACTAAACTCCAACTTCCGGACTCCCTTTGCATCGACAATCGAATTTTGCTCCATATAAACAGCCACCTCTTTAAGAAAAGGATAAGCACGCTCTTTGAGAAAGGTGCGGTCGGCAGAATATTTCCAATGCAAATAAAAATGCTGTGCCAGCCAAGCTCCGACAGTTTGCGACATGGCGTATTGAATCCATCCACCCATGGGTTCTCCATTGAGCGATGCTACACCGGGCACATTCATTCCATCCGTTTCAAAGTACTGCCGGGTGTAACGCTTGTAGGTATCGCGTTGATTCCACAAGGTGTTCAGGTAGCCCATCCCTTCCGTCAAATGATTGCCGATGTATGTAGGCCAGTAGCTAAGCTGTGTATTCAGGTCGTGATGATAATCACCCTTCCAAGGCGGAAGCTTTCCATTGTCGGCAGTCCACACAGCCTGAAGCGATATGGGCGATGAGTTTTCGCGAGTAGCCGAAGCGAATTTATACATTTCATTCTCATACTGTTTCTGCAAGATAGAATCGGGCAAAAGGATCGATGATTGTGCCCAATAGTGATTCCAGTAGTCGGTATGGGCGTGATAGTCATTTTTCAATCCGCGTTTCATCGCCTCTTGCACTTCGTCCGCAGCCTTATCGACCGAGCTCGAAGAGGTGACACTCCAAGTGCCGTAAAGGGTAGTTCCTTTTCGCTCCCAACGCACCACTACCTCGTAAAAGAAATCGCCAAAACCCTTCTGCCGGTATATGATCTGGTTTCCCTCACGGCTCACCTTTCCCTGATCGTATCCGAGGCGATGTAAATCCTGCCCCGAAACCGGGTCTGTACTGCCATCCTCTTTGGTCTTGTTGTATATGGGTGTGATTATAGACGGTGCGACGTCTGCCTTGAGGTTTTTAAAAACGAACCACCCAACCGGCTCGGTTGCATGAACAAATGTTTGCATCTGTGTGCCATCCCTCCACGTAGCTTGGCACAATGCATTGTATAGGTAGAGCTTTACTTCCGAAGGGCTGCCGATCTTAGAGAGCGAAAATTCAATAGAGGCACCCGGAATTTTAGACGGTGCGGGATCACGATCATAAGGCCAGTCCAACTTCTTCTGCACCGGAAGATAATCTTTCTTCCGTATCTGTTCTTTTACCCAGGCAAAACGATAATCCTCGCCCGAAAAGCCATTCACCGGACGCAAATCCCACAGATCGGTTCTATCCAACGAGAATCGCAAAGACGAATCTCGCTTCCAAACCAATACGCCTACGGTTGCATTGCCCAACGGTACCCCTTCATCCCAGCTTCGGGCCAATCCGGAAAAGGTCAAATCACTTCGCGTAGGTGTAACCGGGCAGGAATCATACGTATGACAACCGATCATAAAAAGGCAACAAATAATCAATAAAGTAGCTTTTCTTTTCATGGTACAAATATAACAGATTCCTAACTTCCATAATTTCCCAAATAAGAGAAATACTTTGCAAAATCCGTTATAAAGGTTTGCAATGCTTACTTATGATCGGATTTAGCAAAGTATTGGACGGTTCTGCATAAAAAACTTTGAAGAAAATCGGCTATTTTTGAAGCATTAATTTTATCACTTATAACAAAAGGAAAAACATGAAGAAGTTACTTCTTATAGCTCTTGTAGTATTCATGGCAGTAGGATGCAGATCACTTAAGCAACCCATCCTTCCGGTATCGTCTACACAACCAAGCAAAACACAACGAAAGCAGATTGAGCGGAAATACGGAATGTTCATCCACTTCGGAATCAATACTTTTCATGACCAAGAATGGACCGATGGCTCCAAACCCGCATCTTCATACATCCCCACAGATGTTGATGCCGATCAATGGATAAAAACAGCGAAAGACGCAGGTATGAGATACATCATTCTAATCACCAAACACCACGACGGATTTTGCTTGTGGGATAGCAAGTATACCGATTACGATGTGGCCAACTCGGGCAACAAAACCAATGTGGTGGAAGCTGTGGCGAAAGCCTGTCGAAAATATGGAATCGGGTTGGGACTATACTATTCGTTATGGGACAGAAAAGTCAATGGCAACGTAAAAGATACGGCACAAGATGTAGCGTACAACACCTATATGATTCGACAGTTAGAAGAGTTGATGGACATAACGAGAAAGCATGTTCCGCTCGTTGAGTTTTGGTTCGACGGAGGTTGGACGAAGGAGAACGAACGCTGGCCTGTGAACGAGATCTATCAAACAATCAAATCCCGGGAGCCTGAGTGCCAGATCGGTATCAACTGGAGCATTGGAGTACCCGGCAATCCCGATCAGCACCCTGTACTACCCACTCAACAGAAAGAGGGCTATCCCATTCGCTATTTCCCAAGCGATTTCAGGCTGGGCGATCCTTATCTACCTGCCGAGAACGACCCTAAGCTCTTCGTACACGATGGTAAACAATATTATATGCCATGGGAGTCGACCGTATGCATCAGTCAACGCTGGTTCTTCAACACCACCGATACGGTTTATAAAAGCGTTGACGAATTGACCGAGCTGTACCGAATAGCCACTCGTAACGACAATATTCTTATTTTGAACTGCCCACCCAACCGGGAAGGAAAAATCAGAGAGAAAGATATCGAGATATTAATGCTACTAAAGAAAAATATTGTCAGCCAACAAGGCAAATAGGAAAGAGAAAGTGATCTAACGGAATCATAAATCACTCATTCAAAGATCATTGCAAGAGTACGTACTTTATTGATAAAAGAATACGTATTTAATGGTGTATAAATATACTAATTAACACACTGTTAAATACGTACTGTTGATAGATAGATAATCTATGTTTTGCTTCTACAAAGAAAGGAATTTACATTACCATCTTATACAGCGGACAGATGTCTTCCAATTCCCCCCTCTTTGGGGTTAGGCATGACGAATGAGATTCATAAACTCTTCGCGGGTTTTGGCTTGATTGAATGCACCGGTAAAGTCGGATGTAGTAGTAATCGAGTTTTGTTTCTCCACACCGCGCATCTGCATGCACATGTGCTTAGCTTCGACCACCACCATTACGCCCAGCGGATTGAGAGTTTGCTGGATGCATTCCTTTATTTGCAGCGTCATACGCTCTTGCACCTGCAAACGATGAGAGAAGATATCGACTACACGAGCTATTTTGCTAAGCCCGGTGATGTAACCGTTGGGGATATAAGCCACATGAACCGTTCCATAAAATGGAAGCATATGGTGCTCGCAGAGTGAGAAGAAGTCGATGTCTTTCACGATAACCATCTGGCTGTATTCTTCTTTGAACTTAGCCGAACGGAGCACTTCGTGAGGATCCATCCGGTAGCCTTTCGTCAAGCTCAACATGGCTTTGGCTACGCGCTCGGGAGTTTTCAACAATCCTTCTCTGGAAGCATCTTCGCCCAATAAGGTAATAATACTTTGATAATGATGCATGAGCTCTTCCAAAGCAGGAGAGACAATTTCTTCTTTTTCCAACATGGCTTTCTTATAAAGGGATATTTATTTGCTCTTTTACAATAGAAACTTCCTTGAACATACCGGTCGCTTTTAGCTTACGCATCATGGCATCGGCCTCTTCGATACTACGAAAATCGCCTACCCGACAGAGCCAACGGGGAGGAACAAAAGAGGTGTAGATAGGTAACTCGGGAAAGGTCTCTTTAATACGTGAGGCAACTTGATAAGCATTGTTTTTAGCAATACGTGTGTTATTGCCTGCGTAGGCTTGTATCCGATAGCCAGCAGATTTGATAACTGTCTGTTCGCCGGTAGCAGGACGTTCGGTACCTAGCAGTGCAGCAATGCGTTCATCCTGATGAATGGTCACCTTGCCTTGTCCGGGAACGTTGCGTTCCAAACTTTGAACGATGTTTTGTGCTTGTGCGCCGGTGAAAGCAAACAGCAATAAAAATAAACTAAGCTTCTTCATACATTTGTTCTGTTGTAAATTAAGAGTTTTGAGCTCCGAACGTTGATTCGCATCGTTCGGAACTCAAAACAAATCATTCAATACTTATTTAAAAGCATCGATAATGCCTTTGAAATCGGCTACATTCAAAGCAGCACCACCAATCAAACCACCGTCTACATCGGGATTAGCGAACAGTTCGCCTGCGTTAGAGGCTTTGCAGCTACCACCGTAAAGGATAGAAGTGTTGTCGGCGATTTCCTTGCCATATTTATCAGCGATAGTTGAACGGATATAAGCGTGGATCTCTTGTGCTTGTGCAGCAGAAGCAGTTTTGCCTGTACCGATAGCCCAAACGGGTTCGTAAGCCAATACAATCTTAGAGAAATCTTCGGCCGACAGATCGTAAACAGAAGCCAATTGAGCCAATACAACTTCGTTTTGTTTGTTGGCTTCGCGCTCTTCCAGTACTTCACCGATACAGAAGATAGGAGTCAAGCCGTTGGCCAATGCCAATTTCACCTTTTCCTTCAAGATCTCTACAGTTTCGCCATAGTATGCACGACGCTCTGAGTGACCCAAGATTACATATTTAGCACCGGTAGAAGCAACCATAGCAGCCGAAATCTCACCCGTATAAGCTCCTGATACTTTATCAGCACAGTTTTCTGCACCTACACCGATCTTAGCGGGGTTTACGATAGGAGTGACAGAAGCCAAATGGATGAACGGAGTACAGATGATTACATCGCAATTCTGTGTTTCGTTAGCCAACGCGTCATTCAAATCTTTTGCCAAAGCAATACCTTCTTGAAGAGTATTGTTCATTTTCCAGTTTCCTGCAACAATGTTTTTTCTCATTTTTGTTTTTATTATTAAAGGGTTAATATAATTACTTTATTTTATTCGACAGACGACCGATCAAGCGATTCTTCTGCCATAAGCTTCTTAGCACGTATTCTCTCCCGTCTCTTGATGACCAGAATATCGAGTCCCAAGACCAACAGTAAGGGAAGTGCAAACCACAATAGCACATTGCCCATAATATACAAACGACTTTCGGTCTTTTGTTTGCCTAAATCGATATTCTCTAATTTATCGTGCAACGCATATTCATCGGGCAAATCGGCATCACTCCATTTATTCAGGATAGTGCCGTTTTTGATAAGCATCAATCCCGGATTCGAGCGCAACATGGTCTTCAATGTTATCTCATCCATTAAGCCAAACGGATATTCGGCTCCTGTTTTATCTCGCCATAAAGCGATTTGCTCGGCAGGCGAAGAGGTCAGGCAATAGAAGCCATAACCATGTTCAACCGAATAATCATATATTTCATTAATCAGATCGATATTGCTGTCATCGGCCTCTTCGATACGCTGAGCCACCAATAGAAAGGTATAATTCATATCGGTGAGCACTTGCTCGGTAATATCCTCTCCGGTTTTCTGTTCGGTAATCGAAAAGTCGTGAATGGGAGGTTCGTATCCTTTCTTCTTCAGTACGGTACGCGTATCGATAAATTTCCACGTACTATCGGGATAGTTTTCGAGCGTAAACTCTTGTGGCTTGCCGTTCTTTTCAAGAATAAATACGCTTTCGTACACACTGGGTTGAGCTCCGGGAGGGAGTGTCATGCCCTGAAGAATATTTTGTCCGATCTTATAAGGACGAAAATCCAGAATGGGCAGGTGTGTCAAGCAATAAGACGATAGAGCCAAAACGAATAATACAGTGTACAAAGAGACTAACCATTCGGTTTTTGCACTGATAAAGCGTATCAGTTGTTGCTTCCACTGAAGAACAGATAAAGCGGCAATCAGCAGCAAAATATTCTTCCAGAATGTCTGCCAGTTGGTCAGGACCCAGGCATCTCCGAAACAGCCACAATCAGAGACCGGATTGACCAGTGCCAAATAAAGCGTCAGGGGAGTCATGAATGCCATCAACAGCAAAGCCAGCGTAGTTGCCGTATTTTTTCGAATACCGAAGAATAAGAGAATGCCGACAGAAAACTCAAGAGTAGACAGTGCTACTGCAATGAGCAAAGGCAGAAAAGAGGGAAACCAAGACAGCATTCCGAATGCTTCCAGATAATCTTGTATTTTATACTGTGACCCCAGAGGGTCGACAGCTTTTACAAATCCGGAAAAGGTAAATGCCGCTGCCAAGAGAAATCGACAAGCGTTGGCCCATACCTTCAGAATTATATGTAGTTGTTTATCCTTCAAATTCAATTTTAATCAACCCAAAAACGGAATAATTAATCATATCCATGTAGTTCGCATCAATACCTTCCGACACCAGGGTATTGCCCGAAATAGATTCGATCTGTTTGGTTCGATATATTTTCATCAAAATCAAATCGGTATAAGAGCTGATACGCATATTGCGCCAAGCTTCATCGTAATCATGGTTTTTGGCAAGCATCAATTCTAACGCTTCTTTCGAATACTTATCGTACAGCTTCATGGCAGCTTCATTACTGATATCGGCCGACTCGGCGTATCCCAACTCTAATTGAATCAAACCAATGATACCGTAGTTAACGATAGCAATAAACTCGGCACGAACCCCTTCGTCTACTAAAGCTACCCCTTTGGTTTCGATGCTACGAATACGGTTGGCTTTGATAAACAATTGGTCGGTTACGGACGCAGGACGTAGAATACGCCATGCAGGACCATAATCGTGCAATTTTTTCGAAAAGAGGTCACGGCACAAAGCAATGACATGCTCAAATTGTTGTCTGGTATCTTTCATTTTCTTACAAATAGAGCACAAAGGTAGTAATAAATAAAGAAAAAAGGAAAGAGGGTACTCTAAATTATATTAAAGTACCCTCTTCCCTGATATGTTAATTGGATGTAATTACGAGCAACGAAGCACCTGACCGATACGAAGTGTTGTCTTTCGTGTAATACGGTTCAGCTTACAAAGCCTGTCGATAGAAACACCGCGTTTTTGAGCAATACGCCCCAACGTGTCTCCACTCTTCACTTTATGGTATCTGATTGTACCTCCGTCTTCACCGTTATCAGCCATATTCGTTTCAGACGAACTGCTTCTATCCGGTCTTCTTGTTCTTCTGAAGGTATAGTTATCGGCTACAATATCTTGTTTGGGGAAGTCGAACATATAAACAGGGTTGATGGCAATACCCAAAAAGCGGGTTTCAAAATGCAGATGCGAACCTGTTGAACGACCGGTGTTTCCACCTAAGCCAATCGCTTCGCCTGCTTTTACTAATTGATTGGGTTCAACCAATTGAGCTGATAAGTGACCGTAAACCGTTTCCAACCCATTATCGTGACGAATGACCACGTATTTGCCATATCCTCTACGCTCGTACTTCACGATACGCACTTTTCCGTCGAAAGCCGCTACAATCGTATCGCCGATATTTACCTTTAAATCCAATCCGTTGTGCATTCTTCTCCAGCGAGGACCGAAAGGCGAGGTAATACGGGTGCTTGGCGTTGGCATACAGAATCCTGTTAAATCAATAGTATACGATTCGGGGATAATAGCATCCTTTCCGTAAGCATGTACGTACTCGTTGTTCCAGTTTGGGTAAAGATCTAAAGCGGGATAGGCCGACTGCTCTGCACGAATTTGCTTTTGCAACGCCAGAGAGTCTACTAATTTTAATTTCTTGTCGATAGGTGCTTGACGAGCAATCAGATCCTGAGAAAAAGAATTCAGGCTGATCATGGCTGTCGCGGCAAGCAATACTGTTTTAATACAATTAAAATTCATTCGTTATAATAAGTTCAATCAATATTCGTCATTGGCATACAGGTAGTCAAAAGTAACCTGTTTGTAGTCGAATATCTCATTGGGTTTAAAGAATCTATTTAATTCGGCAACAGCGGTTTCTAACGAATCAGAGGTATGAACGATATTTTCCTGAAAGCTCATACTGTAATCTCCGCGAATCGTTCCCGGTGTTGCTAAACGTCCGTTTGTTGGACCCGCCAACTGTCGAACCACTTGAATAGCATCCACACCTTCAAAGCAACAAGCGATAACGGGAGCCGCCATCATGGAATCTTTCACGCGCTGAAAGAATGGTTTTGCGCTTAGGTGGGCATAATGTTCGTTTAACAATTGGTCTGTGAGTTGCATCATTTTCATACCGGCCAGACGTAATCCTTTTCGCTCAAAGCGGTGTATTATCTCACCAATCAATGACCGCTGAAGAGTACATGGTTTTAATAGAACCAGCGTTTTCTCAATCATAATGCGACAGTTTTCAAAGGGTTAAACTTGACATTTTATTCAAAAATCTCCCAAAGATAACATTTCCAGATGAAAAACGAAGTATCTGATTAACTATTTTTTGATGACTACCTCACAGAATAGCAGCTATTTATTCATGTAAAGTGCTATAAATAGGGGAAATAAGTCGAAACATGTTTTTCAACACATTTGTGAAAAGAAACTGTATGTTTAACCAATTTTCAACTAATAGATGCCCAGTTAACATTCGATTTACGAAGCGCTTTGAGCTGTCTCCACAAAACTTCATTCTGAGGGTTTTCGGACGTCGGATCCGCATCTACTATTTCTTGTGCAATGGCACGGACATGTTGCAGCAACTGCCCATCGTGAACAATATCGGCTATTTTAAGATCAAAAGCAACACCACTCTGCTGCGTACCTTCCAAATCGCCCGGCCCGCGGAGCTTCAAGTCGGCCTCTGCTATCTCAAAACCGTCATTGGTACGCACCATAATTTCGAGGCGTTTGCGGGTTTCGTCAGAGAGCTTATAAGTGGTTACGAGAATGCAGTACGACTGATCGGCACCACGTCCTACTCTACCACGTAACTGATGCAGTTGAGAAAGCCCGAAACGCTCGGCATTCTCAATAATCATGACCGAAGCGTTGGGCACGTTCACTCCTACTTCGATAACGGTGGTAGCCACCATAATTTGTGCTTGGCCCGATACGAATTGTTGCATCTGCTCATCCTTCTCGGCAGCTTTCATCTTTCCATGAACTTTACAGACTTTGCTATCCGGAAACTCTTCGCAAATGTGTTGATAACCTTCTTCGAGATTCTTTAAGTCGATCTTCTCACTTTCTTTAATCAACGGATAGACGATATAAATCTGCCGGCCTTCGGCTATTTGTTTGCGTACGGAATGATACAGACTCTCTCGGCGATTATCAAATTGATGAACCGTGGTAATCGGCTTACGTCCCGGCGGGAGTTCGTCGATGACCGACACATCCAGATCGCCATAAAGAGTCATAGCCAAGGTGCGGGGAATAGGTGTAGCCGTCATGACCAAGACATGAGGAGGTTGCACGTTCTTAGTCCACAAGCGGGCGCGTTGTGCAACTCCGAAGCGATGTTGTTCATCGACGATAACAAGACCCAAAGAGGAAAAATTCACCGTATCTTCAATCACGGCATGAGTACCGATTAAGATATGCACGTCGCCCGTGAGCAACCCTTTTAAGATGGCTTCCCGTCTTTTTCCTTTGATCGATCCGGTAAGTAATTCCACCCGCACATTCATGCCAAAAAGTAATTCTTTGATACTTTCGTAATGTTGATTGGCTAAAATCTCGGTCGGCGCCATCATGCATGCCTGAAACCCATTATCAAGAGCAATCAACATGCTCATCAGGGCTACAAGTGTTTTGCCACTACCGACATCGCCTTGTAGCAAACGGTTCATCTGACGGCCATAACCCATGTCTTGTCGGATCTCTTTCAACACTCTCTTCTGCGCACCCGTTAATTCAAAGGGTAGGTTCTGAGTGTAAAACGTATTGAATATCTCCCCGACCGTCTCAAATATATAGCCGCGGTATTTCCGCTGACGGTCTTTGGAGTAACGCAAGATATTGAGCTGTACATAAAAGAGTTCTTCGAACTTTAAGCGGTACTGCGCTTTTCGTAACAACTCGGAGTTTGCCGGGAAATGGATATTTTGCAAGGCCTCCGTCAAAGGCATTAAAAAATGATCGGCAATGAGTTGCGGAGATAATGTTTCGGGCAGTGGCTCCTGTATTTGCTGAATGATGGAGCTCATCATTTTGGTGATGGCATGGGAGTTGAGGTAACCACGCTTCATCTTCTCCGTGGTATTGTAATAGGGTTGCAAACCCATGGCTGTAAGCTTGAGTTCGGCAGGAAGGTCGATATCGGGATGAGCCAGGTTGATGCGTCCGTTAAACACGGTTGGCTTGCCAAATACAATGTACTCTTCGTGCAGTTTATACTTTCCTGTGATGTACTTGATTCCTTGAAACCAAACCAGGTCGATGATACCCGTACCATCCGAAAAGTGTCCTACCAACCTGCGTTGTCTGCCTTCGCCAAAGGTCTCGAAGCCGACAATACGACCTTTCAATTGAATATAGGGCATGTTGCCATCTATTTCATGTACGTAATAGATGCGACTCCGGTCTACATATTTATAGGGAAAGTAGTAAAGCAGGTCATGGACCGAATAGATACCTAACTCTTTATTGAGTACAGATGCCTTTTGCGGTCCTACACCGGATACGAATTTTATGTCACGTGTGGCTAAATCAAACATCCTAACAAGGCACTCCCCACTTTCAAATCAAATGGGGTCGTTATTTTTATATTCTCACGATTTCCTTCGACAAGCGTAATGGATACACCAAGCGCTTCGACTACAGATGCATCGTCGGTAAAATGAGTAGAGTATGCTTGTGAATAAGCGTTCTTTAATAGTCCGACCTCAAATACCTGAGGGGTTTGAACTAATTTATAATCGTCGCGATTGACCGTCTCACTACCTTGCGGAGTTAAATGCCGAACTGTTTCGAACACATCTATAACCGGAATAGCGGCCAATTGAGTTTCAGCCGCTTCATAGCAACGAGCAATGACTTCTTGCGAAACGAACGGGCGCACACCATCGTGTACTGCAACAAGTCCAGGTTCTTGGACCAGCATCAACCCATTTTGCACCGAATGAAAGCGGGTCTCTCCACCATCGGCGATAAGGTGATTAAGCGTGAAGTGATAATCGGAGCACAACTGCTTCCAATAAGATTGTTGCTCGCGAGGCAATACAACGATCAGCTGCATCGCTTCATCATAACGGTGAAACGCTTCAAGCGTATGCATCAACACCGGTTTAGCAGCCATAAGTAGGAATTGTTTGGGAAGTTCGCTTCCCATACGCAGTCCCTTGCCGCCGGCTACAATCAGAGCAGTCCGTATCATTCTATCACGCTTATCTTATACACATTGCACTTTGTAACTCTTGAGCCTTCGCTTCGCCAACCAACTCTTTGACAAGTGCCAAAGCAAATGGCATGGCTGCGCCCGGGCCGAGTCCAGTAATGATATTACCATCTTTTACAACAAGTTCGTTGATACACTCAGCACCTTCGAGATATTGTTCGAAACCCGGATAACAGGTTGCTTTGCGTCCCTTCAGTAAGCCAAGTTTACCAAGTACCATAGGTGCGGCACAAATGGCCGCAATGGGTTGATTATTTTCGGCAAACTTGACTAGTTGCTTACGTAGCCCTATATGGCTGTCGAGAGTCGCTGCACCGGGCATTCCTCCGGGCAGAACCAACATGGCTGCATCACGAAAATCGCAATTTACAAAATTAATATCACAAAGCACTGATATATCATGAGCGCCCACTACTATCTCGTCAGGGGTTACCGATACGATTTGTACATTCACTCCGGCACGTCTCAACGTATCAATGGTTGTAAGAGCTTCGATTTCTTCAAAGCCATCCGCAAAAAAAACATATACAGTTCCCATAATCTTATTCATTATGTGCCATATGCCAAAGGCAATACACGTTTTAATGGTTAATTATTAATTGATTCGTTCTTCATCATCAATCTCATGTGCATACGATGTACATGAACCAAGAAGTACTATCTCAAGTTAAAATAATAGGTAATCGTTCCGGTCTGGTTATTAACTCCGTCGACACTATTAAATCGGGCTTTCTTAGCAGCATCTTCGGCGGCTTTACGAAGGGTAGCATTTACCGTATTCGTTTGCCGGTTAATACTCGTAGCAATGACTTGTCCGGCCGGATTTACCGTGATTGAGACAACAACACGCCCTTCTTCTTGCACATTATAAGCAGGACGAGGCAGACCACCTTCACCAATAGAACGTCCGCCGAGGTTAAAAGTTCCATATCCTCCAACGCCCGTTTTAGCACCTGTTGATGAATTTCCGTCTTTACTTCCTTCAACACCTGTACCAGCAGTTGCCGTTCCTTTACTTCCTTCCATCTGAGCACCTTTACCAAAAGCTCCTGCAACTCGTTTACGTGCAGCCTCTTCGGCCGACTTACGTTCTTGCTCCGCTTTTGCTTCTGCAAGTTTCTTTGCTTCTGCTGCTATCTCGGCTGCCGTTTTTTCAGGCTTCTTAACCTCCTTAGGTTTCTCTTTTTTAGGCGTTTTTTTAGGCTTTACAACGACAGTCTCTTCTTCTTCCTGGGCGATCAATTCTTGCTCGGTTATCTCTTCCGGTTGAGCTTCTGCTACTGGTTCCGGTGGAACAGGAAGCACTTCGACTTCGACCAATGAGGGATCAGCCTCACCACTGGCGGCGTCTACGTTTCCTATCATAACAGGAATTCCACCATCATCTTCATTCGGCAGAGGAACAACAAAAGTTAGCAGAATCAAAAGAGCAAAGAAAATTGCATGCACCAACAGCGCACCCAATACTCCTACATATTCACCCTTTTTTTTTCTATCCATGCTTTATTTCTTTTCAGGCGGACGTGTGGCCAACACCATTTTAAAATGATTTTCGTTTGCAATATTCAATACCCTTACTATTTCTTTATAAGGTACAGTCTCATCAGCATAAAGTGCCACAAACATCTCCGGTTCTTTATCGGCACAACTTTGCAGGAAAGGAGTCAGCTCCTCCAGCGTCAATATACGCTCTTTCTCATTACCGAATGCCGCATAATAGTTCAGATCCTTATCGATAACAACGCGAGTCAGTGGTTTCGCCGAGGTTTGTTGTTTTCCTTGTGGAAGTAATACCTTAATCGCATTCGGTGATACCACAGTAGAGGTTATCATGAAAAATATCAGTAACAGGAAAATGACGTCCGTCATGGAAGCCATGCTGAAATTGGGCGATATTTTAGCTCTTCGTTTTAATGCCATACTAGATATTATTTAACCGGTTCGTTGAGTAGATCCATGAAATCCATGGTACGCAACTCCATCTTATTTACCACTCGATCAACTAACATCACCAGATAATTATAAGCAAACATAGCGATAATACCGACAATCAAGCCACCTACAGTCGTAATCATGGCTTCATAGATACCTCCCGACAATAAAGTGATATCAATGTTACCACTTCCTGCATTAGCCATTTCGTAGAATGCGCGTACCATACCTGTTACCGTACCCAAAAATCCGATCATCGGTGCACCACCCGCAATGGTAGCCATCACCGGCAATCCTTTTTCAAGTTTGGCCACTTCAATATTACCTACATTTTCAATAGCCACCTGTACGTCATTGATCGGACGCCCCAAGCGGCTGATTCCTTTTTCAATCATTCGTGCTGATGGAGTATCGACAGTACGACAATACGATATAGCCGCTTTTATTTCACCGCTATGGATATAGTCCTTTATTTTATCCATAAACATAGGGTCTTCCTTTCCGGCTTTTCGAATGGTATACATACGTTCAAAAAGAATATAGAAACACCCTACCGACAAGACGGCAAGAACGATCATGATCCAGCCGCCTTTTACTGCCATATCAAGCATGTTCATCTCTGCAGGATCACTTACCGAAGTCAACACGGGAGCAACCGTATCCAGTGGCTCAGTTAAATTTGTAGCCGCCTGGGCCAATAACATTAATACATTCATTATCGAAGACAGTTTTTATATTCCACAATGGTACGTTCGAGTCCCAAATAGAGAGCATCACTAACTAATGCATGCCCAATAGAGACTTCGTCGACCCAAGGGATGTTTTTATAAAAATAATTCAAATTGATCAGACTTAAATCATGACCGGCATTCAAACCAAGCCCTAACTTACGTGCAACTTTAGCCGCTTCTATAAAGGGAGCAATAGCCAATTCAGGGTTTTTCGGATATTCTGTCGCATAAGGTTCTGTATACAGTTCTACACGGTCGGCACCTGCTTTAGCTGCATATTCGACCATCGTTATATCCGGTGCTACAAACACCGAAGTACGAATACCGGAGCGGTTGAACTTCTCAAGGATCTCTGTTAAGAACTCCAGATTGGCTTTGGTATCCCATCCCGCATTAGACGTTATTTGCGATGGTTCATCCGGAACAAGCGTTACCTGGTGAGGCTTTACTTTCAATACCAAATCAATAAACTCGGGCGAAGGATAACCTTCAATATTAAACTCCGTTCGCAACAGCGGACGTAAATCATAAACATCAGCTCTGCGAATATGTCGTTCATCAGGACGAGGATGTACCGTAATTCCATCAGCACCAAAACGTTCACAGTCAAGAGCAACCTTTACTACATTAGGAACATCGCCCCCACGAGCATTTCTTAAAGTTGCAATCTTATTTATATTTACACTTAACTTAGTCATACCTACCATAATGTTTGCTACAAAAGTACAAATATAAGTGACATGATAACAGCAATCTGAAAAAAAAATCCCAAATTTGCGGCATAACTAACGATGGTGTATATGAAATTTGCGATTTTTGGTAATACGTATCAAGCAAAAAAATCCTCACATGCAGAAAACCTCTTCAAATTGCTTGAGAAGCGAAATGCAGAAGTTTATATTTGCAGAGAATTCTATCATTTCTTGGTATCCGATCTCAACCTTAATGTTCGTGCAGCAGGTCTATTTGATGGAAATGACTTTACTGCCGATATGGTAATAAGCATCGGAGGTGATGGAACTTTCTTAAAAGCAGCCAAAGTAGTCGGTAATAAATCAATTCCTATTTTAGGTATTAATACCGGACGTTTAGGTTTTTTGGCCGATGTATCCCCCGAAGAGATGGAAAGTGCTATCGACGAAATATATACCGGCCACTATTCTGTAGAAGAGCGAAGTGTATTACAGCTAATATCTGGTGACAAGCATCTTCAAGCATCTCCATATGCGTTGAATGAGATTGCTATATTGAAGCGAGACAGTTCATCTATGATCAGTATCCGTACAGCAATCAATGGCGTTTTCTTAACAACATATCAAGCCGATGGATTAATTATCGCTACCCCCACAGGCTCTACTGCTTACTCATTGAGTGTAGGTGGTCCGGTAATTGTTCCTCAATCTAAAACCATTGCAATCACGCCGGTAGCTCCTCATAGCTTAAACGTACGTCCTATTGTTATTTGTGATGACTGGGAAATAACGCTAAACGTGGAAAGCCGTAGTCACAACTTTCTTGTTGCAATCGATGGAAGCAGCGAAACCTGCAAAGAAAGCACGCAATTAACCATTCGAAAAGCCCCTTATAGTATAAAGGTTGTGAAACGTTACGATCATATTTTTTTCAATACTCTTCGCTCCAAACTAATGTGGGGAGCAGATACTCGAAAATAGATCTCTACACCCGCTAAAACCCTTTTTCACCACAGAAGACACAGAGAATATAGAGAAAAATACAAAGAGAAACGCAGAGGCGATTCTACGGAAACTTCTCTGTATTGCCTCTGTACTTCCTCGTGCCTTTTCTTTCTCTTCTTCTTCATCTCTTTTCTCTCTCTTTCTCTTTTTCCACTCCGTGTTCTCTGTGTCCTCTGTGGTGAAAGAGAATGCACTATGGTGAGTTTCGCTGAGCTATGATGAGGTGTATCTATAACGCAAAACGTCCCGTCAGTCTGATCGACTAACGGGACGTTTCTAAAAATGGCGGCTACCTACTCTCCCACTGTTACGCAGTACCATCGGCGTGATCAGGCTTAACTTCTCTGTTCGGAATGGGAAGAGGTGGAACCCTGATGCTATAGCCACCTAAATAAGGTTGACATGACAAAAACCAAAAAAGAATCATTCTAGCAAAGCTAAAGGGATATACCAACCATACACCTATAAGAAGAAAGTGTACGGGCAATTAGTAAGGCTCGGCTTTGATGTTACCATCTTTACACCTGCCTCCTATCAACGTTGTCGTCTTCAACGACCCTGAGAAATCTAATCTTGTGGCTGGCTTCGTACTTAGATGCTTTCAGCACTTATCCAATCCCGACTTAGCTACCCAGCGATGCACCTGGCGGCACAACTGGTAAACCAGCGGTCAGTCCAACACGGTCCTCTCGTACTAGTGTCAGAGCCACGCAAATTTCATACGCCCACGATAGATAGAGACCGAACTGTCTCACGACGTTCTGAACCCAGCTCGCGTGCCACTTTAATGGGCGAACAGCCCAACCCTTGGGACCTTCTCCAGCCCC
>NZ_HG726030.1 GCF_000499785.1 Bacteroides neonati
AATTTTACCCGAGATTCCTATCTAAAAAGACAAGTCTCTCGCTCTTGTACTACTTGTATTGTTTATGTAAATCTTTCAAAGAACGCTTCTTTAAGTATGCTTCGTTTTAAAAGCGGATGCAAAGGTAAGACTTTATTTTTAAAACACCACAACTTTTGAGAAGTTTTTTTGTTTTTCTTTTTCGTCTCGTGCGCTTCTCTTGTCGTCTCTCTTGCGAAAGGAAGAAAAGCCTCTGCGAGCTTTTAAACAGAATGTCAATCTTTCAAGGCTTAGCTTCTCTTGCTAAGCGGATGCAAAAGTAGGCTTTTTACCCATACAAGCCAAACTTAAACACCTTTTATTTTGAATAAATATGAAATTAATTTGTAATACACTGAATGAGAGATGTGTTATAAAACATAAGTCAGGAAGAGGGAAAAAGGAAAGCAAAGAGGACACACATTATAATATATACGCGCGCGCGATATTATATATAGCTCTATCAAACTTTATATCTAAACCATATTCAACTTTCTTTTTACGAAATGCTCTGCATAAGGTTCGAGAGGAAGCAGACTTATTCTATTTATGATGCAGAAGGACATGGAATAGCCGAAGAGAAGTTTGGACCGAAATTTATCGGAAAGTGGAAAGACGGAAGGTTACGTTAGGGTTGCACACGTCTGCCGTAGCTCGACTAGAAAGAATTATCGTGCACCGAGCCCTTGAAGCAACATCGTCTTGACGCATCCACAAGCTGTTATCAGTCAAAGAGCGGTACATTGACATTATTCGCCCAAGCAAACAACTCGTTTATCCCTACTCAAAAAACCTTTTTGATCTAGTCAAAAAGACCTTCTCACCTAAGTGAGACGAAGTTCTCACCCGGGTGGGTAGACCTTCTCACCTAGGTGAGAATATCTCCCCACCTAGGTGAGAAAGCAATTATATCAGCACCAAAAACAAATCATGCCTACCTGATAAGCCATTAAGAGGCGTTCGTTGACTCCTCCGAGTCATGCTCTTCGAGAGGTAGCTCGATGCAGAAGACCGTTTGCTCCGAGGAACTTTCCTTGACGAACAAATGCCCTTTGTGCAAACGGAGAATTTGCCGGCAAAGGCTCAAACCAATACCTGAACCTTCGGCCTTAGTCGTAAAGAAGGGGACGAAGATCTTTTCCTGCATTTCGGGCAGAATGACGGGACCGTTATTGGCAATTTCGATCAGGATACAATCGGTGGTTTGCTGTAGACAGACACGAATGCTGCCTTGCGTTTGCCCCTCCAAAGCCTGCATAGCATTCTTCAGCAAATTAAGCAATACTTGCGAGAACTGATTCTCATCGCCTAAGAAGGAGATTGACGACGGAGCTGATCGAATAGAGAAAGAGATGGCACGCACCTGCATATCGCCCTGCAACAACTCGTATAGATTCTGAAGCAAGTCGCTCAGCGAGAAGAGCCGCTTATCGGGTGGCGGCAAATAGGAGAGGTGGCGGAAGGACTCGGTAAACTCCATCAGCCGTTCGCCTTGCGTGCGGATAATATCGAGCCCGCGGTGCACTTTCTGATCGACATCCGTATAGGTGGACAGTGTTTGAGACAACGAGATGATGGGAGCGATGGTATTCATAATCTCATGCGTAAGCACATGGGTGAGCTTACCCCACGACTCACTTTCGCGGTCGGTCAGTTCGTTGGCGATGTCTTTGACCGACAGCAACGTAATGACTTCGGCCTGCAACTTCATTTCACTCCGCGAAACGCTCAGGTTATTGTGCTGTTCCAGAAACGATTCCACCCCGCAACGGTTGACGAGCGCGGCATCGCCAAGCAGCGAATGTGCAGCTTGGTTGGCAATGACGATCTGCCCGGTGGCGTTCCATGCCAGCACGCCGATAGGAACTTCTTCAAGTAGCGACCGGTAGAATCGGTCTTGCTTCTGCTGATCGGCTTTGGACTGAGCCAGCAGCTCGTTGATGCGGTTCAGCGAACGATGAAGCTGCTGTTGTTCGTCGCCCCTGCCCGTTTCGGGAAAGTAGCACATATTCTCGCGATCTTCCACCGCATCAAAGAACAGTCTGATTTTGCGATTGAAGGAGTTGAGACGATGCACAAGAGCGGCTATTTGCAGCAACGCACACCCCATGAGCATCGTACCGATGATGATACCCGTATGCGACCACAACAGCCACCCCGCGGCTCCGGCCGTCAGAAGAATCAGCAGCACGTAGGCCAGAATCAGAAAGTAAAGACGCTGATTGAACCACATCGACTTGCTCACGTTTTAAATCGTTTGAGTTTATTATACAAGGTTTGCCTGCTCACGCCCAACTGCCCGGCAGCGGCGGTCAGGTTGCCTTTGTTCTGCTCGATGGCCGCTTCGATGGCTTGCCGCTCCACCTCTTCCAACTGGGGGACGATGGTTGCCGGTGTGCGGGGCTTCCAGCTTTGCGCCATCAGCATATCTTTGGGACGAATGACGTCGCCCTCGGAGAGAATCACGGCTTTCTCGATGGCATGTTGCAGCTCGCGGATGTTTCCCGGCCAGTGATAGCTGCAAAGTTTCTCAATCGTCTGTTCGTGCATACGCAACTGCTTCCTCCGGTATTTGGCGGCATACTTGCGCAGAAAGGCATCGATAAAGAGCAGGATGTCGTCACCTCGTTCGCGCAACGGAGGAATCTCCAGATGGATGGTATTGATACGGTAAAACAAATCTTCGCGGAACTGCCCCTCGCGAATCAGGAGCGGAAGGTCTTTGTTCGTGGCGGAGATCAACCGAAAGTCGACCGGAAGCGGTCGGCTGCTCCCCACCCTACTGACGTTGCGACTCTGAAGCACGTGGAGCAACTTGGCCTGAAGCGATAGGGGCAGATTGCCGATTTCGTCCATAAACAGCGAACTCTTGTCGGCCGCTTCGAACTTGCCCGGACGCGTCTCATAGGCATCGGTAAAGGCTCCCCGCTCGTGGCCGAACAGTTCGCTTTCGAACAGCGATTCGCTAACCGCTCCCATATCGACGCTGAGCATCGGGCGGGCGGCACGGGTCGAGAGGCGGTGAATCTCCCGCGCCAGCATCTCTTTCCCGGTTCCGTTCTCGCCCGTTATCAGTATGTTGGCATCGGTTGCCGCTACCTTGCCGATGACTTTAATGAGGTGCAGCATAACGGGCGAATGTCCTACGATCATCTCCAACCCCTCTTTGCCAGCGGAGCCGACGGCCTTGGACGGTTTGCGGGCACTCTGATAGGCCTCCTTGACCTTTTGTAGCAACGTCCGGTTGTCCCACGGTTTGAGCAAGAAGTCAAAAGCCCCGTTCTTGAGTGCTTTCACGGCGAGTTCCACATCGCCATAGGCAGTAAGCATCACTACCGGAAGCGAGGGTGCTATCTGCCGAATCTGCCTGAGCCAATACAACCCCTCATTGCCGGTATTGATTCCGGCCGAGAAGTTCATATCGAGAATCACCACATCGACCGACTGGGTGGTAAGCAGAGAACTGATCTGGTTGGGGTTACTTGCCGTCCGAACCTTACTGAATTCACTCTCGAGCAGTAGTTCGATGGAGGCAAGCACACTTTTGTTGTCGTCTACAATAAGAATCGTTCCGTTTTCCATATACAAAAGTTGACAGGGTTGAGTTTTGTGGTAAAGGTATTTGTTTTCGAGGCTCGCTGCAAGAGAGTGTCTAAGATTTGGACGTTTTCGGGCGAAGAAAATAGAAAAAGAAGAAAAAACAAGGTGGCTGAACCCGATTCGCTCCCCATCGTCCAACAATTGGACGGATTAGCGTATAAGAACTGGACAATACACTTTCGAACAAACCGTCAACACCCTGTTATTCAATAAATTGAAAATAACGGCACGGCATTTGCTTATCCGTTGTCATGAAAAGAATATATTTATTATTACTCCTGCTACCCGCACACCTGCATGCACAAGAGTCCATGTCGCTCAACGACTGCATCCGCATGGCTTGGAGCCGAAACCCGGAGATACGGAACAGCGACATAGCGATTCGCGAGGCGAAAGCCGATTATGTATCGGCCATCGGTTCGTTTTTGCCACGGGCAACCGTTCGTGCCGAGGCAGGCAGCAGCCGGGGGCGAGCCATCGACCCGAATACGAACAGCTACACCACCGACTCTTTCGAAGAGGGAACCGTAGGGCTGGACATGACCTTATCGCTCTTCGAAGGCTTTGCACGCATCAACCGGGTGAAGTTTCGACAAATCAACAAAGAGCGCAGCCGGTTGGAGCAACAAGAGTGCTACAACGAACTCGCCTACCGCGTAATCGACGCTTACTATAAGGTGATACTCGAGGGCAAACTGCTTGCACTCGCCGCCGAGCAAAGTCTGCTGAGCGAACGATACCTGAAGCAAACCGAGCAGTTCGTAACGTTGGGACTGAAGTCGGTGTCGGATTTGCAAGAGGTGAAGGCTCGCCGTGCCGGAGATGCCTACCGGCATGAGTCGCGACAAAACAGCCACCGGTTAGCGGTTCTGGAGTTGCGGCAGTTAATGAACGCAGACAAAGAGATCGCCTTGATACCACCCGATTCGATAGAGGAAGAGACTCTTCCGACATCGGAAATAACACAAACAGAATCACTATACAAGCAATCGCTCACAGCCCTGCCGGCTGTCCGGTTGATGACACTGAAGCAACAAGCCGCCCGCAAAGAGCAGGCGGTGGCGGCGGGACAGTTTGCGCCTTCGCTCTTCGCCCGCTTTCAGGTGAGCTCGCGATACGGCCATACGCTTTTCTCGGCACCACAGCTACGCGACAATGTAGGCAATTACATCGGCATAGGCGTCTCCTTTCCGCTGCTGGACGGTTTGGAGCGTATCGGCCGGCTCCGAAAACAGAAGCTGAACCGCTATCGACTGCAAAACCAAGAGGAGACACTGAAACAAGAGATATACGCCGATGTAGAGAAGACCCTCCTCGCCCTCCATGCCGGCAGAGCGGAGCATAGGCAAGCCTTGCAGCAGGTGGCTGCCGAACGGCAGGTGCTTCGCGAATCGGAGCGAAAATGGGAAGAGGGACTTCTTTCCGTATTCGAGCTGATGGAGGCACGCAACCGCTTCATCGCTGCCAAAGCCGAGCTGACGCGCGTGCGGCTGCAAGTGGAGATGACCCGAAAGATGGAGTACTATTACCGCAACGGGCGGTTTATCGAAACCAATTAATCAAGAAGCAAATGGATACACCTATTGAGAAAAAGAGCTTACTGAAACGTAAGTATGCCGGAATAGCGGCAGGGATATTGATCGTGGCAGCAGTGATTCTTTTCTTTATTTTCCGCAACACCTCCTCGTCGATGAGCGTAGAAGCCAACCGACTGACCATAGCCACGGTTACAAAAGGAGAGTTTTCGGACTACATCCGCATCGTGGGGCAGGTGATGCCGACCCATATCATCTATATGGATGCCATCGAAGGCGGACGGGTCGAAGAGCGGCTGCGCGAAGAGGGGGCGATGGTGAAAGCCGGAGAGGTGATTTTGCGGCTAAGCAACCCGCTGCTCAACATCGGCATCATGCAGAGCGAAGCCGATCTGGCTTATCAGGAAAACGAACTGCGCAACACCCGCATCAGCATGGAGCAGGAACGGTTGCAACTGAAGCAGGAACGCATCGGCGTAAGGAAGGAACTGATATCCAAACAGCGCCGCTACGAGCAATACGCACGCCTCATCAAGGAGCAACTGATTGCGCAAGAGGCGTTTCGGCAAGCCGAAGAGGAGTATGAAGCCGCCCGCGAGCAACTGGAGGTGATCGACGAGCGCATTCGGCAGAACGACATCTTTCGCGACAGCCAGATCGGCAGCCTCGACGAAAACATACGCAACATGAAGCGCAGCATCATTCTCGTACGCGAGCGGCTCGAAAGTTTGAAGATCAAAGCGCCGCTCGACGGTCAGGTGGGCAATCTGGATGCACAGGTGGGGCAGTTGATTGCCGCGGGCGAACACATCGGGCAGATTATCACCCCGGAGCTCAAGGTACAGGCACAGATCGACGAACATTACGTGGAGCGTGTCGTGACAGGGCTTGCGGCCGACTTCACACGCGACGGGGTAAACTACCGGCTCGAAGTGAGCAAGCCCTACCCGGAGGTCAAAGACGGACAGTTTCGCACCGACTTGCAGTTTACCGGCGGCAGACCCGAGAACATCCGTGCCGGACAGACCTATCACATCAACCTGCAACTGGGCGACCCGGCACAGGCAATACTGGTGCCGCGTGGAAGTTTCTTTCAAATAACCGGAGGCAGGTGGATGTATGTTGTAGATGAAAATGGTAAATTTGCCACGAGACGCCCGGTGCGTATCGGACGGCAAAATCCGCAATACTATGAAGTAACCGAAGGGTTGAAGCCCGGCGAACGGGTTATCATCTCGGGTTACGAACTATTTGGAGACAACGAACGCTTATATTTGAATTGAACCTATGGACTATTTCTCACAAATTCGACAGAGCCACCGCATCCGGCGCCCGCTTTCCATACTCAACGTATTCGGGTTATCGGTCTGCATCGGAGCATCGCTGCTCATCTTTCTATATGTGTGGTCGGAACTGAGCTACGACTCGTTTCACAACGGGGCACGCGTGTATCGTGCCGAAAGCCGGCTGTATGAGGGCGACGTATTGACCGATAATTGGGCAACCACGACTTACGGACACGCCCCGGTCATGAAGCGGGAGATTCCCGGTATCGAAACCTATGTGCGGATAACCGCCCAAGACCGCGAACAGGTGGTCGGCTACTTCGAAAGGCAGTTTACCGAAGAGGCCTACTGCTACACCGAGCCGGCTTTCTTCGAGGTGTTTAACTTCCCGCTTGTCCGGGGCGAAACGTCTGGGCAGTTGGTCCGCCCCCATACGGTGGTTGTCTCTGAGAGTGCCGCCCACCGCTACTTCGGCAACAGCGAGCCGTTGGGCAAGATACTCACTTTTCGCACCGCCACCTCGCAGCAGACGTTCGAGGTGACAGGCGTCATGGCCGATATGCCTGCGAACTCGCATCTGCGCTACGACTTTCTGCTCTCCTACTCGTCTATTCCTGCCAGGAGTCAGGACATCTGGTACATTCACGGTGTTTATACCTATCTTCGGCTGACTCCCGGAAAATCGCCCGCCGACATTGAAGCCGGCTTCGGCCGCCTGTCCGACAAATACAAGACAGAGGCGCTTAAACATAAAACGTGGGCGGTGGAGCTGATTCCATTAACGGATATCCACCTGACTCCTCAGAAAGCCTATGAGAAAGAGGCAAAGGGAAGCCGTACCGCCATCGTCATTCTGCTGGTCATGGGCGTTGTCCTGTTGGTCATCGGATGGGCAAACGCACTGAATCTGACTATCGCTCGCTTTTTGGAGCGTGGCAAAGAGTTCGGGCTACGCAAAGTATTTGGTGCTTCCCGGCGGCAAATCATCACCCAAGGCTTGCTCGAATCAGGCATCACCCATCTGCTGGCAGGGATTATTGCTTTGGGTTGGCTGGAGCTTTTGCTTCCCCTGATTCAGCGCTGGGCAAACAGTCACTTCGGGGCGGCACTGGTTGTACACGCTCCCTTTTGGCTGCTGTTCCTTATCATTCTTATAACCGGCACACTGTTTACCGGACTTTACCCGTCGCTCCTGATGCTGAAGATTCGTCCGTCGGAGATCATGCGTGGCACACTGCTTCACGGCAAACGCGGCAACCGGATGCGGAAGTTGCTGATCGTGGTTCAGTTCATCGCCTCGTTCGTGCTGGTGACGGGCACGATCACCGTCATCGCCCAGATACGCTATATGCGCGATGAAAGCGCCCAGCCGATGATGCACCGGATGCTCATCGTGAAACATCCTTCGTTTACCCCCAAGATGGAGCTCCGCATGGAGAGCTTCAAGAAACGGCTGCAACAAGAACCCGACATCGAGTCGGTCGCCCTGTCGGGTGCTGTACCGGGGGTCGAAGTAGCCAATTACTTCACCAATCGCCCGTTCGGCAGCGACCCGTCGCAAGTCAAGCTGATTCAGATGTTCGCGGTAGACTGTAACTATCTCTCTACATACGCACAAGAACTGGTCTGCGGACGCGGATTCTCGGAGACATACGGAGATGAGTCAAACAAAGTCGTACTCAACGAAGAGGCCGCCCGTCTTTTAGGCTACCCCTCGGCGCACGAAGCCGTAGGCAAACAATTGAAGATGGAGATATTGGCCGAACCGCTCGAGATAATCGGCATTGCCAAAAACTACCACCAACAGTCGATGGCTGTGGCTTACAAACCGATCTTGTTCTTCCTGAAAGAGAAGATACCGTTCATTACCACTCCCTATCTCTCGATATTGTTCAAAGACAATCCCAAGCAACAACAGGTAGAGGCGGTAGAGGAACTCTATCGGCAGTATTTCCCCGATTCGCTGTTTCAGCATTTCTTTCTCAACGAGCTGACCGACCAGCTATATAAGCAAGACCGGAACTTCGGGTGGATCTTTGCGGGTGCTTCGCTGCTGGCTATCTTTGTGGCTTGTCTCGGGCTCTGGGTGGTGGCACTCTTTTCGGCCCTCTCGCGTCTGCGTGAGATTGGCATCCGCAAAATACTGGGAGCCGGCAAGGTGACCCTTTTCTGGGTGCTGACACGGGAGCTGTTGCTGCTCACACTCGTGGCATCGGCTATCGGCGTGCCGCTGTCGGCCTTCTTGCTGGCCTGCTGGCTCGAAACGTATGCCTTCCACATCACCCCCTCTTGGTGGATGTACTTGCTCACGTTCGGGATACTGACATTCATAGCCACCTTCACCCTGCTGCAACAGGTTTGGCGCACCATCCGCCTCAAACCGATGCGCATTTTAAAAAGCGAATAGTAACAAACCATCAAACCAACAAATCATGATTAAGACAGAAAAACTCTCGATGCTCTTCACAACCACCGAAGTACAAACCAAGGCACTCAACGAAGTGAGCTTACAGGTAGAACAAGGCGAATTCGTAGCCATCATGGGGCCGTCGGGGTGCGGCAAGTCGACCTTGCTCAATATTCTGGGCACGCTCGATTCGCCCACTTCCGGGTCTTACTTTTTCGAAGGCAAGCGGGTAGACAAGATGAGCGAAAACCAACTGACGGCACTCCGTAAAGGAAATCTGGGTTTCATCTTCCAGAGTTTTAACCTGATCGACGAGCTGTCGGTCTACGAAAACGTAGAACTCCCGCTGGTATATCTGGGCATGAAAGCATCCGAACGGAAGGCGAACGTGCAAAGAGTGCTCGAAAAGGTGAATCTGCTGCACCGCGCCAACCACTTCCCCCAACAACTTTCGGGCGGGCAGCAACAGCGGGTAGCCATTGCCCGCGCCGTAGTAACCAATAGCAAACTGCTGCTTGCCGATGAGCCGACGGGCAATCTCGACTCCGTCAACGGTATCGAAGTGATGGAGCTGCTTGCCGAGCTGAACCGGCAGGGCACTACGATTATTATCGTCACCCACTCGCAGCGAGATGCCGCCTATGCACACCGGGTGATCCGGTTGCTCGACGGTCGAATTGTGTCCGAGAATATCAACCGTCGACTCGAACCCTCTAAAAACGATGCTGTATGATCATAGGAAATTATTGGCGCAGCGCCTATCGGAACCTGATGAAGCAAAAAAGGTTTAGTTTTATCAACCTCGCCGGACTAGCAATCGGCATGGCATCGGCGCTGCTCATTCTGACGTATGTAAGCTTTGAGTTCAGTTTTGACAAGATGCACAACCGGCACGACCGTATATTCCGTGTGCAAAGTACTTTTCACGAAGGAGAAGAGCTGACCGATTACTGGGCAACGAGCTCCTTTGGCTACGGATCGGCGATGAAAGAGAATTTGGCAGGCATCGAAGACTACACCCGCATCGGTTCGATCATACAACCGGAGCAGATTGTAAAATACGGCGAACTGACGCTGAGGGAGAATCAGGTAGCCTATGCCGACCCGGGAATCTTCCGCTTATTCGACTTCGCCCTGCGGAAGGGCGACCGCAAAACCTGCCTCGCCATGCCCCGGCAGGTAGTCATCACCGAACGCATCGCACAAAAATACTTCAAAGACGAGGAGCCGCTGGGCAAAATACTCGTTTTCAACAGCCATATAGGAAAGGTGGAGTGCGAAGTAACGGGAGTAATGGAAGAGATGCCATCGAATTCGCATATACGGTACAACTTCTTACTCTCCTATACCTCTCTGCCGGTTCATGTACAAGAGTATTGGTACAAACACGAAGCCTATACGTATGTGTTGCTCGACTCTCCGGAACGTAAGAGAGAGATCGAGCAGGCTTTCCCCCAGATGGCAGAGAAGTATAAAACGGACGAAGCTTTAAAGAACAAAACATGGGGTGTGTCACTCATCCCTTTAGCAGACATTCACCTGACCCCGCAGCTTGGCTATGAGGCCGAAACCAAAGGAAATCGGTCGGCCATGATCGCCTTGCTCTTTGCCGCCATCGCTATTTTAGCCATTGCTTGGATTAACTACATCAACCTGACGGTAGGGCGTTCGATGGAGCGAGCCAAAGAAGTAGGTGTGCGCAGGGTGATAGGTGCTTTTCGTAAGCAACTGATAGCACAGTTTCTGTTCGAAGCGTTGGTGATGAACCTGATTGCTTTGGCACTGGCCATAGGCATTATCGAAATCATTCTTCCCTACTTCAATCAGTTGGTAGGGCGCAGCGTTAGTTTCTCGGTATGGCTGACCAACGATTGGTGGATGGCGTTGGTAGCCGCCTTCGTTGCAGGCATCTTTCTGTCGGGCTACTATCCGGCACTGGCACTGCTTAACCGCAAGCCGATTACGCTACTAAAAGGAAAATTCCTTAACAGCACATCGGGCAAGCGCACCCGAAAAGTATTAGTGGTGATGCAATACACCGCATCTATGGTCTTGCTTTGCGGTACACTGATCGTATTCGCACAACTCAACTTCATGCGCAGCCAATCGCTGGGGGTAAAGATCGGACAAACCCTTGTCATCAAATTCCCCGGACAGACGGAAGAGATGAACACCAAGCTGGAAGCCTTGAAGAAATCCATTGCCCGGCTACCGCTCGTACACAAAGTAACCTTCTCGGGGGCAGTGCCGGGCGAAGAGGTAGCCACCTTCCTGTCAAACCGTCGCACTAACGACGCCTTGAAACAAAACCGCCTGTACGAAATGCTCTCGTGCGACCCAGACTATATCGATGCCTACGGATTGACGATAGTGGCCGGACGAGGATTTTCCGAAGAGTTCGGCGACGACAAAGACAAACTGGTTATCAATGAAACCTCTGCAAGAAACCTCGGTTTTGTCTCTAACGACGAAGCCATTGGCGAACGAATCAACGTAGAGTGTACCGATGCTCCCATGCAGATTATCGGAGTGGTGAAAGATTACCATCAGCAGGCACTGAGTAAAAACTACACCCCGATTATGTTGATTCATAAAGACAAGATAGATTGGTTGCCGCAACGCTACATCTCCGTCGTGATGGCTTCGGGCGATCCGAAGGAGCTGGTTGCTCAGGTGGAGGAGTTGTGGAAACGCTACTTCTCGGATTCGAGCTACGATTACTTCTTCCTTGACCAGTACTTTAACCATCAGTACAGACAGGACGAGGTATTCGGTTGGATGATCGGCTCCTTCACCGGTTTGGCTATCTTCATTTCGTGCATGGGGCTGTGGGTGTTGGTCATGTTCGCTTGCAGCACACGCACCAAAGAGATGGGCATCCGTAAAGTATTGGGTGCTTCGCGTTGGAACCTGTTCTATCAGTTAGGGAAAGATTTCTTCCAACTGATTTTGATAGCGGTCGTCGTTGCGCTACCCATAGCGTGGTTCAGTATGCAAAACTGGCTTAGTCACTATGCTTTCCGCACGGAAATGAAAGCCACATTTTTCATCTGGCCTGTATTGTTGCTGTTCTTCATTTCGTTCATCACGGTTGCCTGTCAGGCGATGACGATTATCATCAGCAAACCGGCACGTTCGCTTCAGTACGAATGACCCGTTGAGAGCAAGAAAGGATATGCTATGTAGTTTATCTACTTAAAAACAAGAATTATCAACCTTTTTTTGTATTTTTGCCTCATTATGCACGTCGGCTATCCCACAAGCCGGATAATAACCAACGAACGAATGAGAGTAATTGATTTAATACATAGCAACGAGAAAACCGCTTTTTCTTTCGAGATACTCCCCCCCTTAAAGGGAACGGGAATCGAGAAGTTATATGAAAGCATAGATATACTACGCGAATTTGACCCGAAATACATCAATATCACCACACACCAGAGTGAGTATGTATACAAGGATTTAGGCAACGGGTTGTTTCAACGTAACCGCTTGCGCCGCCGCCCGGGTACGGTGGCGGTAGCTGCAGCTATTCAAAACAAATACAACATCACCGTGGTGCCCCACCTGCTGTGCAGCGGATTTAGCCGTGAGGATACGGAATATGTATTGCTCGATCTTCAGTTTTTGGGCATCACCGACCTGCTCGTGCTGCGTGGCGATAAAGCCAAGCACGAATCGGTATTTACGCCCGAGAAAGGTGGATACAGCCACGCGGTCGAACTACAAGGACAGATCAACAACTTCAATAACGGTATCTTTGTCGATGGTTCCGAAATGAAAGTAACCAATACCCCTTTCTCGTACGGCGTAGCCTGCTATCCCGAGAAGCACGAAGAGGCTCCCAATATGGAACTGGATCTATACTGGCTTAAGAAGAAAGTAGAGGCGGGTGCCGAATATGCCGTCACACAGCTGTTCTATGACAACAGAAAGTATTTCGACTTTGTGGATCGTGCCCGAAAGGCAGGTATTACGATACCGATTATCCCGGGCATCAAACCCTTTAAGAAAGTATCGCAACTAAGCATGATCCCTAAGACGTTCAAAGTCGATTTGCCCGAAGAGCTGGCACAGGAAGCAATGAAATGCGCCAATGACGAGGCAGCCTATCGGGTTGGTGTGGAGTGGTCTATCAAACAGTGCCGGGAGCTCATGGCTCATGGCGTTCCCAGCATTCACTTTTACTCTATCGGAGCGGTAGACAGTATTAGCGAAGTAGCAAAAGCGATTTATTAATATGTTTTTCAAAGACGTCATCGGGCAGGAAGAGATCAAGCAAAGATTGATCCAAGAGGTAAATGAAGGCCGCATCCCTCATGCCCAAATTATCTGCGGACCCGAAGGAACCGGAAAGTTGCCACTTGCATTGGCTTATGCACGCTACATCAGCTGCACCAACCGCTCGGAGGTAGATGCCTGTGGCGTCTGCCCATCATGCGTCAAGTTCAATAAACTAGTGCATCCCGATGTACATTTTGTATTTCCCGTAGTAAAATCTGGGCGAAGCGATGACTATATCGTAGAGTGGCGTCGACTTGTATTAAACAACCCCTACTTCACACTCAATCATTGGTTGAGCGAAATAGCTGCCGAGAATGCACAAGCAGTGATCTATACGAAAGAGAGCGACGAGATCATGAAGAAACTTAGCTTGAAATCAAGCGAAGGCGGGTATAAAATAACACTCATCTGGCTACCCGAAAAGATGCAGACGGCTTGTGCCAACAAGCTCTTGAAGCTACTCGAAGAGCCACCCGAGAAAACGCTCTTCTTACTCGTTTCGGAAGCACCCGAAATGCTCCTAACCACCATACTAAGCCGGACACAACGCATTAATGTTCGCAAATTAGATAAAGCAAGCATTGCCAACGCACTGCAAACAAAATACGGGGTAGCACCGGCCAACAGCCTATCGATAGCGCATCTGGCCAACGGAAGCTTTGTCAAAGCACTCGAAACGATTCATTTGAATGAAGAAAACAAGCTGTTCTTCGATCTCTTCGTTAACCTAATGCGCCTCTCCTACCAACGAAAGATTAAAGAGATGAAGCTATGGAGCGAACAGGTAGCAGGCATCGGACGCGAGCGACAAAAAAACTTCCTCGCTTACTGCCAGCACATGATACGCGAAAACTTTATCTTTAACCTACAGGAAAAGGAACTCAACTATTTAACATTAGAGGAGCAACAGTTTGCCACCCGATTTGCACCGTTCATTAACGAATGGAATGTCATCGGTATCATGGACGAACTAAGCGAAGCAGAGCAGCATATTGAACAGAATGTTAACGCAAAGATGGTCTTTTTTGACTTCTCACTCAAAATGATCGTACTGCTCAAACGCTAAGCAAACTAAAGAGGAAATACACTAATATATAAAAAAGATGGACTTTAAACTGCATAATGGGAGTGGCAAACTTTGCTGCAAAGGTTGCTCCCGACAAGATAAAAAGCTGAATACTTATGACTGGCTGGCCGATATCCCCGGCAATGCCGAAGAGAGCGAGATGGTAGAGGTTCAATTCAAGAATACGCGCAAAGGATTTTACCGTAACAGCAATAAGATAAAGCTGGAAAAGGGGGATGTGATTGCCGTAGAGGCAACTCCCGGACACGATATTGGCGTAGTTACGCTAACCGGTCGGTTGGTTCCGCTTCAAATGAAGAAAGCCAATGTAAAACCGGATACGGAAATCAAACGCATCTACCGAAAGGCCAAACCGGTAGACATGGAAAAGTACGACGAAGCGAAAGCCAAAGAACATACTACCATGATTCGTGCAAGACAAATTGCAACGGACTTGGGGCTGAATATGAAGATAGGCGACGTGGAGTATCAAGGGGATGGTAATAAGGCTATCTTCTATTACATCGCCGATGAGCGAGTGGATTTTCGTCAACTCATCAAAGTATTGGCTGACGCTTTCCGCGTACGCATCGAAATGAAGCAAATCGGAGCCCGACAAGAAGCCGGACGCATCGGCGGTATTGGTCCGTGTGGCCGAGAGTTGTGCTGTGCCACCTGGATGACAAGCTTTGTTTCGGTCTCGACCAGTGCCGCACGCTTTCAAGATATTTCGCTTAATCCACAAAAGCTGGCAGGGCAATGTGCCAAATTGAAGTGTTGCCTGAACTACGAAGTAGATTGCTATGTAGAAGCTCAGAAGCGTCTGCCGTCACGAGAGATTGAATTGGAAACGAAAGATGGCTTCTTCTACTTCTTCAAAGCGGATATTCTGACGAATCAGATCTCTTATTCGACCGACAGGAATTTCCCAGCCAATCTGGTAACCATCAGTGGCCGAAGAGCTTTTGAAATTATCGCAATGAACAAAAAAGGATTGAAGCCCGACAGTCTTCTTGAAGAGGAACAAAAGCCTGAGCCTAAAAAGCCGACTGACTTACTCGAACAAGAGAGCCTGACACGCTTTGACCGGGATCGCCGTCGCAAAGAGGGTGGAAACCGCGAAGGCACCGACAATGGAGGCAACCGGAACCGGAAGAAAAGAAAAGGCAACAGCAACCGTCCGCCGTTAGAAGCTGGCACAGAGAGTGACAAAGCTCAAAACGCTGAAAGGACTAATAAGACAGAACGTCCAAACAACAGAGAGAGAAACCGTAATACCGAAAGACCTCGTGGCGAAAGGCCTGCTGCCAATAATGAAAGGACCGAAAGGGGCAATCGCCCGCCGAGGCCCGAAAACCGACAGGCACAGCAGACAGAAGGTAACAACAATGGCGCCTCACAACAGCGACCTCGAAACGATAGACCTCGAAACAACCGTGGACAACAGCCACGAAACAATGGGAACAACAGACCGGAAAAGAAAAAAAACGATGAAGCCTCTGCTCAAGAATAGCGGTATGCTACTGCTTGCCTCATGTCTGGCAGTTGCATGCATGAAACAGACGGTGTATCATTCTTATCAACCCATCCCTAACGAGGGGTGGAATAAGAGTGATACACTCATTTTTCAAATACCTATTACCGATTCATTACCCGCCACCTTACAATTAGCGGCTGAAGTACGTAATAGTACAATGTATCCATATCAAAACTTATTCGTAATCGTTTCTCATAACCTACAAGACAGCCTCACTTTTCAAACCGATACACTCGAGTTCGTTTTGGCCGATCAGGAAGGCAACTGGAAGGGAAGTGGATGGGGCAGCCTACTCCAATCTACACTTCCTTTAGGTAAAGTAAAGGTAAAAGGAGCAGGTAATTATATACTGAAAATGAGCCATGGGATGAAAGATGAGACATTGGAAGGCATACGCGATGCCGGCTTATCATTGACCCGTTAAATTCGTCTTCCCCTGCCGGCATCAATTCGCAAGAAAATAAACAATAAAATGGTGAAGCCCCACAGAGAAGAACCTCCGTAGCTAAAGAATGGCAGAGGAATACCGATCACAGGCGTTAATCCCAGTACCATCCCCACATTTATAAAAAGGTGAAATAACAAGATACTAACGACTGAATAACCATATACCCGCCCGAATGCAGAGGGCTGCCGCTCGGATAGCGCAATCAAGCGAAGAATCAATGTAAGAAACAGGAGCAGTACCACCGATGATCCTACAAAACCTTGCTCCTCTCCTATCGTACAAAAAATAAAGTCCGTGTCCTGCTCCGGAACATATTTAAGTTTGGTCTGCGTACCATTCAGAAAACCTTTTCCTAAAAGTCCGCCCGAACCGATGGCAATCTTCGATTGATTGACATTGTAACCGGCACCCGCCAAATCTTGTTCCATGCCCAACAACACTTTGATACGAATTTGCTGATGTGGCTCAAGTACATTGTCAAATACATAGTTACTTGAGTACAGAAAACCAATGCTCCCCAATGCAAACAGCCCGATCAATAGATAAGAGCGTTGCCGCCCACTAAGCCACAAATAGGTCAAATAGATAATCGTACACAAACAAAGTATCCATTGCACCCATACCAAATTAAACGGGATTATGTATTCGGAAACCAAGTAAGACAGAAATAGCACCAGCACACTCACCCCAATGATGTTGCGCACGGGCTCCCACCTCTTCTTATAAACCCACACCATGCCACCGGCAAAAAGAAGTACCATCGACAAGACTGCAAATTCACCGATAGGGGTTGGCGTATCGGCGATAAAGACTTGGTCAAACCGGACACCTACCACGAAGTAAATCACCGCACACAGCCCCGAGAAAAGAACTACACCCGGCATGCCTTCGCGATAAAGCATGAGAAAGAAAGCCAGATAGACTAATGCCGAACCAGTCTCTTTCTGTAATATAATCAGCATCATCGGGAGCAGTATGAAGGTAATTAGTGCAATCATACATTTGGGCTTCTTGATACTGAAGGAATAGGAGTTGATGTATTTAGCCAACACCAGCGCAGTGGCAAACTTAGCAAACTCAGCCGGTTGAAGACTTACCGGTCCTAACTGGAGCCAGGAGCGCGATCCTTTAACATCGGGAGCAATGAAGATTGTAACGATCAACAGTAGAATCATCCCCACATATAAGATGTACGCAAACATGTCATACATTCTGTCTTCGAGCATCAGCAATACAAAGCCAAGGCCAAACGAACAGATAATCCATACAAACTGTTTGCCTGCACGCGTGGAGAAGTCAAGAAAATCCCGATCACCATAATCATAGCTTGCTCCACAAATACTGAACCAGCCAATGGTGACAAGAATCAGGTAGACGCAGATGGTAACCCAATCTAGTGTTTTCCATAAACTAACGCTCCTGGTAACCATATGATATTGCTTTATTACAAAGTTCCTCCGCCCGTACTTCACTTTCGGGAGATAACTTACCATTTAAATACTGTTCCATAATCAAAGCACCATAAGGCACTCCGAAAGTAGCCCCCCAACCACCGTTCTCTACATATACCAAAACAGCGATCTTGGGTTTATTCATTGGGGCAAACCCCATGAAAGAGGAATGGTCGTGCCCACGGTTCTGTGCCGTTCCGGTTTTTCCGCAAACCTCAATACCCGGAATATTGGCCAATCGACAAGTACCACCCGTTACAGCAGCACGCATCCCCTTTACTACTTCTTCATAGTGAACGGGACTGATTGTTGTCTTCCGCGGAAAGCGATAAAGACTATCTAATTGATCGTTCTCAATCTCTTTCACGATATGGGGAGTAATAAAATGACCACGGTTGGCAATAGTAGCAGCCAGATTGGCAATTTGTAAAGGGGTAGCCAAAATTTCACCCTGCCCAATTGCAATACTAATCACCGTCAATCCATTCCAACGCCCCCGATAAGCTTTGTCATAAAACTGAGCGTTGGGTATCAGGCCACGCCCCTCGCTGGGCAAATCAACGCCCAACCGATAGCCGAATCCTTGTGATACCATATGATCCTTCCATACGGTTATAGCATTTTGTGGCGAACCGTATTTACGATCGCCAAACATCCGGAAAAGCCCCCAACAGAAGTAGGAGTTACAAGAGGTAGCCAAAGCAGGAACCAACGGCAACGGTGAACCATGGGCATGACAACCCACGTGAAGGCTACCGTAATTAAACCCATGCTGACAAGGATAAGCGGGTGTATTTTCCTGAATAATTCCCTCTTCCAAAAAGGTCAATGCCTGTGCTGCCTTGAAAGTAGATCCGGGAGGATAAGCACCCATCAGTGCCCGATTAAGCAACGGCTTCTGAAAGTCGCGTTGTAACATCAAATGATTCTTTCCGCGCTGGCGACCTATCATAAGATGAGGGTCAAAGGTAGGCGAAGAGACCATACAGAGTATCTCGCCCGTTTCTGGCTCGATGGCAACGATACTCCCAATCTTATCTTTCATCAATCTCTCGCCCAGCATTTGCAGATCAATATCCAAACTCAGCGTCAGATTCTTGCCGGGCACGGGACGCTTATCGAGTTTCCCATCCATATAATGTCCCTGAATACGTCCGTGCGCATCACGAAGTAATATTTCAACTCCCTTTTCGCCACGCAACTGCTTTTCGTATGACTTCTCCACACCCAGTTTTCCAATATAATCTCCTCGGATATAATACTCGTCAGATTCGATATCTTTCATGGAAACTTCGGCAATATCGCCCAATGTATGTGCAGCAGCATTGTAAGTGTACTGTCGAATAGTACGCCGTTGAATGTAAAACCCGGGAAATTTAAACAGCTTTTCTTGAAACACACCAGACTCCTCGGCAGAGAGCTGGGCCATAAAAAGCTGATTGGTATACTTTGAATATCCAGGGTTTCGCCGACGATCTTTCATATCGCTGATAATCTTCAGAAATTGCGCTTGCGTGATGTTCAATGTCCGGCACAAATCAAGCGTATCCAGGTTTACAACCTCTTTTGGGACAATGGTAATATCATAGGCAGGTTGATTAAAAACCAACAATTTTCCATTGCGGTCGTAAATGGCCCCGCGCGACGGATACTGAATTTTATTGAGAAAAGCATTGCTATCTGCATTCTTCTTGTAGTCATCAGTCAAGAGTTGCAGCACGAAAAGGCGTAGTACATAGATAAGTATCACCACAATAGCGGCACCTCCGATTACAAATTTACGTTTTTCGAGATTATAATCCTTAGCCATGCTTATTTTCTTATTCCTTCAACAGCCATAATACAAGTGCAAGTCAACAGTGTACAAGCCACCACTCTCAATAATAACAGAGGAAGACTGGTAAACGAGAAGAACTCAATAGAGAGCAGGGTCAGCTGATGCACAAAAACAGTTGCCACCATAAATTTAAAGAAAGGAAAGACACCCATCGTTTTAAAAGACGGCACGATACTATCCAGCAGATCGCGGGGCATAAATAAACGCAGGAAATAAGGGCGTGAAAAGGCCATTAAGGTAGTCGCAGCAGCATTCATACCCGGAGTATTAGAGAATATATCAATGATAAGTCCTAGAAAGAACCCCCACAACATTAATTCATTGCGCGAAGTACCGGAAGCAAACTTCAATATAAAATACACATAAAGGAAAGGGGTAGCATATCCTGCAATATGTATATGATTTAAGATCAGTACTTGAAGAAGCACCAATCCAACAAACCATCCAATTCTATGTAAGTAGGTTATAATCATTCTTTTCTTATGCTATTATGCTCAAGTTCGCGTTGTTCTTCTTGATTATTCTTGGCAATCACACGTACATTGCCGATTTTACCGAAATCAGTAGCCAGCTTAATCTTCAATAAGTACGATAGACCATCGTTCGAATCGGTCATATCATCCACCGTACCAATCATAACACCTTCGGGAAAGACTGTAGAATAGCCGCTAGTCACCACTGTGTCGCCTAAGTTAAACTCCGCATGGCGAGGCAGATCCTTCAGATAGGCATATCGAGAATCTCCATGTTCCCATTTCAAATATCCAAAATACTGGCTGCCTACTATTTTGCAGCTAATACTCGATTTGCTGTTTAGTATCGAAATAACAACCGAATAATTGGGAGAGGTTTTATAAACGATTCCTACCACCCCATTGCCGTCAATTACTCCCATATCCTCCCGAATTCCATCGCGCGCGCCCTTATTGATCGTGATGTAATTATCGACGGCATTGATACTATTATTCACGACATGCGCCTTAAATATACTATATTCTGTCTGAGGTAAATTTCTGAGGCTGGTGAGCGTAATCGAATCTATCTGATGCTCAATTAAAGCTTTCTCCAAATGAGTAATCTGTTGTTCAAGCAACATATTACGGTCGAGTAAATCTTCGTTTACCGCCTTTAAATGGAAATAGGAGGTGATTCCACCGGATACTTCATAGATCTTCCCGGATACTACGTTTGCCGAAGTGAAGAACACACTTTGCTGATAGTGATTAAAGCGAAATAACAAAACAAAACTGGCTACCTCCAGCAAAATGAAGAGGAACCAGTAGTTGTATTTTAAAAGGAAATTCAGTAAATTTCGCATAGGAAGAAAATTTGATAATGTGATAATATGCCAATATACTTCATTGCCATACTGGCACATTATCAAATCGAGCTCATTACTATCTCATCAAGAACGAAAAACGGTCTACATTCTTCAATGCCACGCCTGTTCCCTTAGCCACTGCGTGCAATGGATCTTCGGCAATGTGGAATGGTATGTTAATTTTATCCGTCAAGCGCTTGTCCAAACCACGAAGTAAAGCACCTCCACCGGCCAGATAAATCCCGTTGTGAACGATATCTGCATACAATTCGGGAGGTGTGTTCTCCAAGGCATTCAGGATGGCTGTCTCTACCTTTGATATCGATTTCTCGAGGCAGTGGGCTATCTCCTGATAGCATACCGGTACTTCCATCGGAAGAGCCGTAATACGGTTTGGTCCGTGCACAATATAATCTTCGGGAGCATCCTCACCCAACTCTGTCAAAGCAGCACCTACGTGAATCTTGATACGCTCGGCCATACGCTCACCTACCTTCACATTGTGTTGGCGGCTCATATATTCCTGGATATCGGCTGTGAAATCATCACCGGCTATGCGAATAGAGTTATTGGCAACAATACCTCCCAATGAGATTACAGCAATTTCGGTAGATCCACCGCCTATATCAACGATCATGTTACCTTCGGGAGCCTCCACATCAATGCCAATACCAATAGCAGCTGCCATCGGTTCGAATATCAAATAAACGTCACGTCCTCCGGCATGTTCTGCCGAGTCACGCACGGCACGCAACTCTACCTCGGTGCTGCCCGACGGCACACCAATCACCATGCGCAACGAGGGCGAAAAGAGGTGATTGCGAGTATTGACCTGCTTAATTAACCCGCGCATCATCTGCTCGCAAGCATAGAAGTCTGCAATCACACCATCGCGCAGCGGACGAATCGTACGTATATTTTCGTGGGTTTTTTCATGCATCAGCTTGGCTTTCTCACCTACGGCAATCATTTTATCCGTACGGCGGTCAAGTGCTACGACCGACGGTTCGTCTACCACAATCTTACCATTGGTAATGATGATTGTATTGGCCGTACCGAGATCCATCGCTATTTCTTGTGTAAAAGAGAATAATCCCATGTTGATTTAATTATTAAATTAGTGTTTAAAGTGACGAATGCCTGTTGTAACCATGGCAATGCCATGTTCATTACAGTAATCAAACGTCAACTGATCTTTTACTGATCCTCCGGGTTGAATAACTGCCGTAACACCTTCGTTTCCGGCTATTTCGACACAGTCGGGGAAAGGGAAGAAAGCATCTGAAGCCATTACAGCTCCGGTCAGATCAAACCCAAAAGTTTTTGCTTTCTCGATAGCTTGCTTCAAGGCATCTACGCGAGAGGTCTGTCCTACTCCACTGGCAAGCAACATCTTGTCTTTGACCAATACAATGGCATTCGACTTACTGTTCTTTACTATTTTATTAGCAAACAACAGGTCTTCTACTTCTTCGGGAGTCGGCGCTTTATCCGTTACTACTTTCAAGTCGGCAGTAGTTTCAATATTGAGGTCCTTTTCTTGTACCAATACACCATTCAGCAATGAGCGGAATTGTTTTTTCGGTAACTTGCCCTCTTTACGTACCAAGATGATACGATTTTTCTTCTGACCCAAGATCTCAAGTGCATCCACATCATAGTCAGGAGCAATGATTACTTCAAAGAAAAGCTCGTTAATCGCTTCGGCAGCTTCTTTATCGATTACACCATTCGTAACCAACACACCACCGAATGCCGATACCGGATCGCCAGCCAATGCAGTCTTATACGCTTCTAATACCGTAGCAGATGAAGCCAAACCGCAAGCATTGTTATGTTTCAGGATGGCAAACGTCAGCTCTTCGAACTCATCAATCAACTCAACGGCTGCGTTTATATCCAGTAAATTATTATAAGAGATTTCTTTGCCATGAATTTGATCGAACATCGCATCGAGGTTTCCATAGAAATACCCCTTTTGATGGGGATTCTCACCATAGCGTAATGTCTTCTGGTCGTTGGTAGAGCAACGGAAAGAAGAACCCTCCTCTGCATCGAAGTAATTAAAAATAGCCGAGTCATAATGAGAAGAGACAGCAAAAGCTTCTTTAGCCATCCAACGACGCTCTTCAAGTGAAGAAGTAGCACCATGCTCCATTAACATATCAAGCAACGGTTTGTATTGTGCTTGTGAAGCCACAATAATCACGTCGTTATAGTTCTTTGCAGCAGCACGAATCAAAGAAATTCCGCCGATATCGATCTTCTCGATAATCGCAGCATCATCGGCACCCGAAGCAACAGTAGCTTCGAAAGGATAAAGGTCAACGATCACAAGGTCAATTTCGGGTATCTCGTACTTCTCAATTTGTTGCATATCCTGCTCCAACGAACGGCGGCAAAGAATTCCGCCAAATACTTTGGGGTGCAATGTTTTCACACGTCCGCCAAGAATAGATGGATAAGTAGTCAAATCTTCGACTGCCTTACAGGGATATCCCAGCGATTCAATAAACTGACGAGTTCCTCCTGTTGACAGAAACTCTACTCCTTCTTCATGCAGTTTGGTAATGATTTCATCCAAACCCTCCTTATGATAAACCGACACTAAAGCGGTTTTAATTCTTCTTGACTCAGACATTTAGTTGCTATTAAGTATTTGGTGTGCAAAGTTACGAAATATTGTATTACGCTTATACATATTGAGCCCAAATTTAAGAATAAAAAAGCACTGGCTAATCGTTCCATGGCCAGTGCTTTCTTTAAAGTCATCTTATTTCGTTTTCTCTTACCAAATAGAGACACGCTCCGCTTCGGGCAGATAGAGGGAATCTTTCTCGGTTACCCCGAAAGCGTCGTACCAAGAGTTAATGTGTGGAAGCGCACCATCCACACGCCATTTGCCAAGCGAATGGGGATCGCTTTTGGTTTGCAGCAACACCTGTTCGGGGCGGATATTACCAGCCCAAACACCAGCATAAGCCAAGAAAAAGCGTTGTTCGGGAGTCAGTCCGTTTACCTCCTTTAAGGGAGCGGCTGCCGTTGCCTTCTTAAATGCTTGGAAAGAGACCTGCAAGCCACCGTGATCGGCAATATTTTCGCCCAACGTAAACTTACCATTGGCATGTACACCCGGAGCTACCTGAATGCTATCGAAGAAGTTGGCCATCACCGCCGCACGAGCTTCGAAGTTCTTTGCATCTTCGGCTGTCCACCAGTCTTTCAGGTTGCCTTCTTTATCGAACTGACGACCTTGATCATCAAAACCATGAGTCATTTCGTGGCCAATTACGACGCCAATAGCTCCATAATTAAAAGCATCATCGGCATTCATATCGAAAAATGGGTATTGGAGAATTCCGGCAGGAAAACAGATTTCGTTGGTCGACGGATTGTAATAGGCATTCACTGTTTGCGGTGTCATGCCCCACTCCTCCTTATCGACCGGTTTGCCAAATTTATTCATCATTTCGGCATATTGCCAAGCGTTGGCACGCTTCATGTTCGCCCAGTACGAATCGTTCTTGACCTCAAGTGAAGAGTAGTCTTTCCATTTATCCGGATAGCCAATCTTTACGTGGAAGGTAGCCAGCTTCTCCTGTGCCTTCTCCTTGGTTACATCACTCATCCACGACAAACCTTGAATACGTTCGCCCAAGGCGGTCTGTAAATTCTTCACCAACGTAACCATTCGTTCTTTGGCAGCAGCAGGGAAATATTTCTCTACATACATCTGACCTACAGCCTCACCCAATGAGCCATCGACTGCCGAGACAGCACGCTTCCAACGCGGCTTCATCTCCTTTTTACCCGAAAGAGTACGACCATAGAAGTCGAAATCCTGCGCCACAAACTCATCGCTCAAAGTGCCGGAGGCCGTATTAATAAGGTTCCATTGCAGATAAGCAATTTGATCTTCCAGTGGAACAGTATCAATAATCGCTGCTACCTCTTTCATTGTTTCGGGTTGAGAAACATTCACTTCTTTTACCCCCTTCAGACCGGTGGCATTAAAGAATGCATCCCAGTCGTAAGACGGTATATCCTGCTTCAAGGTTTCGAGTGATAGTTTATTATAGTTCGCATGCGGATCGCGCAGCTCTACGTTCGAACGAGAGGCTTGGGCAATACGGGTTTCAATGCCCATCACAGCCTTTGAAGCCTTCTGAGCTTCCGCTTCTGTAAATCCGGCCAATTGAAACATCTTCACGATATGCTGTGCATACTTAGTCCGAATTTCCTTGGTATGATCGTCCGTATCAATGTAGTAATCACGCTCGCCCATACCCAGACCGGCCTGATAAGTATGTATCATGTTCATGGAGCTGTTCATGTCGTCGGCACCTACATAAAGAGCAAAATAAGGATTCATTCCACTCTTTGCCATGCGGGCGATAAGCGGGTAAATTTCGGCTTTGCTTTTTAGCTGCGCAAGTTCGGTAAGCTCGGCTTTGATCGGAGCGGCACCTTCACTGTTCAACTTCACACTATCCATGGCTATATTGTATAGATCGCCTATTTTTTGCGGAATGCTACCCGCCTCATGTTTGCCCGAAGCAAGCCCCTCGATCAACCCTCTAAGTTGTTCGCGGTTGTTTTCGGCCAAGAGATCAAATGACCCAAAGCGTGCATACTCGTCTGTGAGGGGGTGATTCTTCATCCAACCGCCGCAGGCATATTGATAAAAACTATTACCGGGCATAGCCGTGGTATCCAGATTAGCAAGATCAATGCCAGTCGTTTGCTCGACACTCTTGCTACTGTTGCATCCTGTTGTCATAAGGCAGAGGGCAATAATGGGTACATACTGAGTTATTTTCATATTATAATAAAATTAGTTTTTCACTTCATCCAGCTCCAGCGAAATCTGCTCCCACTCCTCGACTATACTGTCAAGTTGTTGCTTCAGTTTCTGGTGCTGCTCATACAAAGCCATATCTGACGCTCCCTCGGGGGTTGCCATCCTAACCTCGAGAATGGCAATCGCAGACTCTGTTTGTCCGATTTGCTCTTCGCAGTCAGCTACCTGGCGCTCTAGCTTCTTGATTTTTTTATTCAATTCTTTTTGAGCAGCATAGTCCAGTTGCGCTTCCCGCACCGGAGTCGGGCCAGGTACATCACTTTCGTTCTTAGCCGCCGTAGGCGACGACGATAGCGAAGCCCCTTTCTGGAGTTCATCCAACGTTTCCATCTTCTTACGCTGCAAGAAGTCGTAGATACCTCCGAGGTGTTCGCGAACCAACCCGCCACCGAACTCATATACTTTAGTCGCCAATCCGTCCAAAAAATCACGATCGTGGCTAACCATTATGACCGTTCCTTCAAAAGCACGAATGGCTTCCTTCAATACATCCTTGGTACGCATATCCAAATGGTTGGTCGGCTCATCGAGAATAAGCAGATTAACCGGTTGCAGCAACAGCTTGATCATGGCCAAACGAGTGCGTTCGCCCCCCGATAGTACTTTCACCTTTTTGTCCGACGCTTCGCCTCCAAACATGAACGCTCCTAGAATATCGCGAATCTTCAAACGAATATCACCCACGGCTACCCGGTCGATGGTATCGAATACCGTCAGATTTTCGTCGAGCATCTGTGCTTGATTCTGGGCAAAGTAACCGATCTGTACGTTGTGCCCGATGGTGAGTTTGCCCTCATAGTCTATCTCATCCATGATACACTTCACCAAGGTTGATTTACCTTCACCGTTTTTACCAACAAAGGCAACCTTTTCGCCTCGGTTGATGGTAAGATTGACATCGTGGAAAATCACATGGTTCCCGTATGCCTTCTTCACGTCTTCGCAAATAACGGGATAGTTACCGCTCCGGCATGCAGGCGGAAACTTCAACCGCAGCGAAGAATTATCTTCCTCGTCGACTTCGATACGCTCTATCTTATCCAATTGCTTCTGCCGGCTCTGTACCTGCACAGCTTTGGTGGCCTTGTAACGGAATCGTTCGATAAACGCCTCTGTATCTTCTATCTGCTTCTGCTGATTCTCGTAGGCACGCAGCTGTTGTTCGCGACGATCCTTGCGTAAAACTACATATTCATCGTACTTTACCCGGTAATCGTGTATTTGTCCGCAGGTAATCTCAATCGTGCGCGTGGTTACTCCATTTAAAAAAGCACGGTCATGACTTACCAGCACCACAGCATTCGCGCGGGTGGAAAGAAAGGTTTCGAGCCATTGAATACTTTCAATATCGAGGTGATTAGTTGGTTCATCAAGCAGCAGCACATCGGGCCTGCGTAGCAAAAGCTTGGCCAGCTCAATACGCATACGCCATCCTCCCGAGAATTCGGAAGTAGGCCGGTCGAAATCCTCGCGCACGAAGCCGAGTCCCATGAGCGTACGCTCAATCTCTGCCTGAAAGTTGGTCCCCCCCATCATTAAAAAGCGGTCGTTTTCGTGGGTAAAGCGATCAATTAATTTGTGATAGTCCTCGCTTTCATAATCGGTGCGTTCGGCAAGTTCCCGGTTCAAGCGTTCCAGTTCGGCCTGCATCTCGAATATATGTTCAAAGGCCCTTTCGGCTTCTTGCATCACTGTACGATTATCTGCCAGCACCATCACCTGAGGCAGGTATCCAATTGTTACATCGCGCGGAATGCTTACCGATCCGCCGGTAGGGAGTTGCAATCCTGCCAATATTTTGAGCATGGTCGATTTTCCAGCACCGTTCTTGCCCACCAGGGCAATGCGGTCTTTCTTATTAATAACGTAGTTTACGCCTGCAAATAGTGCGGTGGCATTAAACTCTACGGTAAGTCCTTCTACTGAAATCATATCTATTTTATGTCCTATGAAATTATATCGGCAAAGATACGTATAATTGAGGAAAGGCACAGAGGGTGACGGTCAAAATAACAAGCAATACATATGAATAAAGATATCAAACGCAGACCGGTCATATAAAGTAACTTTTTGCATATAAATTATTAAAATATTTATTTATTTCAGAAAAAACATTATCTTTGCCAGTACATCATGCGCCAATAATGTTAAACAAATATCGCATAAAACTAACTTTATTGAACGACCTTATCGCCAATCTATTTCCAACTAATGAGATTGTCAGGCTCTTATTCATAAATTAGTCGATAGTAGCCATTGAAAACGAATGATAACAGTAATCTTGATCTAATTTAACAATCAATATTATAATATTGAATACACAACAATACAATGAGTGAGTTTCTCATGCAATTATCCACAATATCTTTACGGAATCGTAATAATATTGATCATACAGAGAAAAAAACAGATGGTTTATTTTTCAATAAACCGATCACACTTATTGTAACGCCACCCATGCGCATAGCTAATGAATCAACAGTAATCCAGCCATTGCACCTTGGGGTTTATCCTCTTCAGATAGACATTCAAAAACAATTCTCTAAAAACGTAAGATGTATGGTGAATATATTCACCATACATCTTATATGTCTGTTTTCTAAACTCAACAGAATCCATCTTCGAGATTGATTCTTCTAAACAAAATGATTATGGGACTGTACGAAGGAATTAAAAATATCGCCAAAGCTGTTCAGCAAACCGAGAATGTCGATTTGTATAAACAACTAATTGAGTTAAGCGCACAAGCCTTAGATATGGAAAATGAGCTTACCCATCTTAGATCAGAAAATGAAAAACTAATAAAAGAAAAAGAAAATTGCATCGAAAGGCATGATGAGCTATACATTACCTTAAAAGGCGATGCAGATAAAACCTTGTATTGCTCACACTGCTGGGATCACGAGCACCATTTGGTTCAAGTGAAATGTTACGATAGCGGTTCATTCAAGTGCGCGCATTGTGCTAATAACGGAGTATACGATTATGCCAAGTGGAATAGTTAGCCACAACAAGCGACTATACGAAGAAGTGAGAAAGTAAAAAAGAATAGCCATTATGATGTGGTTCACATGCCACACCATAATAGCTATGAATAATAATCTGTTTTATCGCAGAAGCTGTTTAAAACAACTTAGCGGGATATTCCCCGGCATCGACCAAGGCTAGAATCTTATCGACTACTCCCTGGCGGTCGGCCGCATAAGTTACGCCAAACCATTTACTGGTTGTATCCAATACCTTCACACGAGCTGTGCCTTCATTTACCAGTTTGTTTACCATCAACGGAATGAAGTATTCCGACTTCAAGTTGCCTTCATTCTCTTTCAGGAATTCCTTGAAGTACTCTTCCGAGTAGGCAAAGTAATCGGGGGTAAAGCCCCACATATTCATTGATACAGGTGTATTGTCTTCGATAGATACCATTTGTCCGGTTGCATCGTCTTTGAAAGAGACCTTGCCGTCGATACGCTCAATGGCTGTACGCTCTACAACAGTAGTTAGGTAGTCATTGGCATCCTTACCACATACACCACGTGCCACACTTCCGCTTTCGCTCAACGTGTTTCCAACGCGATAACCTACCATGCAGTAATCATTTGTTTTTCCCTCCATTTTGCTTAGCTCGGCACCCAATACGGCGAAGCTATCGCGACCATAAAAGTCGTCGGCATTGATCACAGCAAAAGGTTCGTCGATAACATTCTTACCCATCAACACCGCATGATTCGTTCCCCACGGCTTCACACGCTCGGCGGGACAAGTAAAACCTTCCGGCAGATTATCTAGTGCTTGAAAAGTTAATTCTACGGGAATATGATTCACATATTTACTCAGAATTTTGTCGCGGAAATCTTGTTCAAAGTCTTTGCGAATAACAAATACAACTTTTCCAAATCCACCGCGTATAGCGTCGTAAATAGAATAATCCATAATTGTTTCGCCGTTGGGACCCAGTCCGTCTAATTGTTTTAATCCTCCGTAACGGCTACCCATGCCGGCTGCAAGTACAAATAAAGTAGGTTTCATAATTGTGTATATTATTATAGGTTAGTAAAACATCTGCTCGATATCGGTACAAAAGTACAAAAATATACCGATGTCAGCTCTCTTTTCCGTTCATTCTTTTCGTGTAATAATCCCAATTTCTACTTCTGTAATCTGTAATTCAACCCTCAATCTCCTTTTCCGACATATATCTTTAACGATACCGCCACCTATTCATGTAGTCGTTTCTCGCCCAAGTCTACCATCTTTATGCGAAGGTTTGCGTATCGATTGATCATACATAATTTCGAAGAAGTACCGAAACTTCAGAATTAATTTAGAATTGCTCTCTACCTTTGTTTTTTTAACTAACTAAAAAAGTAAATATGAAGAAACAAATGAATCTACTCAAGCTCCTTTTCGGAGCAGCCATTGTGCTTTTTACCACAGCATGCAGCCATGATGACGAACACGATGGCGGAATGTTTGCCAACTTACCCACGGCCGTAAGTGAAGCCTTCAATAAGCAATTTCCCAATGCCACGAACGTTAAGTGGGCAGAGAAAAGTAATTATTATGTGGCCAGTTTCGACCTTAATGGCTCAAATCGTACTACTACGCCCCAAAGTAGCGACAACGAAGCATGGTATACCGCCAATGGAGTATGCAGTCTGAGCGAACTTGAGCTATCTCAAGCTCAACTAGAGAAAGAGTACAATGCCGTTTTCACCGCATGGAAAACGACTCCCTACTTTGCGGAAGGTTATCATATAGATGATATCGATTTATTGCAAAGAAATAACGAGCTAGCCGATCAAACAATAAAAGTCGAAATTGAGAAGGGCGAATGGGAACGTGATCTTTACTTCACCCTCGATGGCGTTTTGGCCAAAGACATTGTAAGCTCGGACGATGATGAGAACCTACCCTGCCCTCAAGCACTGACCGACTACATCAATAAGCACTACAAAAATGCGGTCATTGTCGACTTTGAGCAAGACACGACTGCCAAAGTATATGAAGTAGAAATCTTATTTAGCCAAGATGGCATCATTATCGAAAAGGAGTTAACATTTAACGAGCAATACGACTTTGTCGGTGCATTAATCGATATTGATGATGCATTACTGGTGAAATTTGTGCAACGGATACTCACTGCAGAACAGTTAGCAGAACTAACCAAACTAACCGGAGAAAATAATCCGTCGGAATGGGACATGGAGCTTAGAGAAGATAGCAAAGGGGAAGTCAGCCTTTGGATAGAAAACACCAGCGAGCAGATGATCAAGTTTATCACATTAGATCCTAACACCTTACCTGTATAAGCGATTGAGTCACTCTTTGAGCGATTTAATCCAAGAAAAAGGTCGCCTCTCATAAATAAAAGTATGTGAGGCGACCTTCTTTATATAATACCCATAGGAATCAGAAAGGATAACCGATGGCAAAATGGACACCTAACTGTTTCCAGAAATTGCCCACTATGTTGTAATAGCTTTTTCGACCGGTATCATAAGGTGCGTGTAGCGGCACACCGCAGTCGAGACGAAAAATAAGAAATTGAAGATCGTAGCGCAAGCCTGCTCCGGTTCCTAAGGCTACTTGGTTGAGAAACGTAGAAGCCTTCAGCTTTCCGCCGGGACGCTCGGGGTCCTCTCGTAGAAGCCATACATTGCCGGCATCCAGAAAAACAGCACCGTGCAAATCACGATAAATACGAAAGCGGTATTCCAGATTGGCTTCCATACGCACATCACCCGTTTGAGTGATAAAGGAATAATCGGTGTGAGGCGGTTTATAACTTCCCGGCCCGATGCTGCGCACTGTAAAAGCACGAATACTATTGGCACCACCGGCATAGAATTGTTCGCTGTAAGGGGCTACCGTCATATTGCCATACGACCACAACAGACCACCCGCCACACGGCCTGCTATGGCTTGGTTCTTATCAATATTCCAAAGATAGCGAAAATCGCTGTTCACTTTCAGAAATTGGGCGAAGGGAGCACCGAGCAGCTTCTTATCTTGCTTATTCAGCGGCTGCCCGAAGGCTCGATAGATAAGCGAGGTCACATTACCGGCGGAGGTTACCGTGCTCTGCCAGTAGATCGGATTCCGAACTCCCTTCAGCGCACTGTTATCATACGTATAAGTATATTCCATAGCGGGAATAAACTGGTTCTGCAAGCTGATATAGAGCACGGGATTCTTTTCGGCAATCGAGTCGAACGCGGCCGTATGGTTCTGAAGAACGTTAAATGTTAGTCGAAAAGGAGTTAGACTGTGACGGCTGACCCGCGTGGGCTGGAAGTCGTACTTCGCATTGCCTCCAAACGAAAGCAATTGGTAGTACTTGGCCCGGTTGAGCTGATCGACATACAGACGAAAAGTGGTAGTGGCAGGGAAGTCATACTCCCGATTACCGAACCGGGGGAAAACCACCCGGGGAAAAACAAGTGATGAGGAGACACCCATCTCCCAACTATTCATCAACGAGCTACTTTTGGCTCCACCTGTTTGCCACTCGTACGAGCCTTTCAGTTCGACGTTCCAGGTCTCTCCACCCCCGAATACATTGTTGCGTGTGACGGCAAACAAGGCTCCGGGTCCCGTTTGATCATTACTCTTCATCGTCAGGTTGAAGTTAAACTCTGCATCGAGCGGCTTATCAAAAGTGCCCTGCACCTGAAAGTCGAGCAGATTACAGGTAGCACTGGTATCGCGAGGTGTGTATTGCAGCTCGAGGTAGCGGAAAATGCCCAACTGGCTCAACTTCTCCTGAATGCGCTGCTGCCGATACTGGCTGTACAAACGGCTTCGCTGAGACCGACGCAAGCTATCGTTGCGCACAAAGGCTTGGTAATTGAGCCACCGATAGAGCATATTGGGCCGTAGCTGCAACTTGTTATAATAATGAATGCGAAGCGTTTTATAGTGCATGCTGTCATTGGGCAGCTCGCCCCCTTTGCCCAAAAGGGTTACCTTGATGACAGAATCGACATAATAGGGACGCTGGGCAGCAGCGGGTAATCCCGCCACCGGCAGCAGTTTAAGACTGACGTGACCGCCGGGAACCAGTGTCGTATCGGCTTGATAGGTCATGTAGTCGGGACGAAAGTAGAAGTAACCGCGGTTGCGCAGCAACGTGCTGATGCGGTTGCGCTCACCATCCAGATCGGCTACATTGAACTGCTCGCCCGGGGTGATGAGTGAGCTTCGCCGCCCACGATCCATGATGGCGAGTGTCTGTGGCGTGAAACGCTGATAATAGACCGTGTCGATAAAGTAGGGATTGCGCATATCGACCGTATAGGTGATACCTGCCTTTAAACTATCTTTAGGGTTGACGATCGTTTGCGAACGAACCGTACCGTTGAAGTAGCCGTAGTCGTGCAGGATATTGGTGCCAACCTTGACGCGCACATCGGGATTGACCGTCGAAATAAAAACCGGATTAGCAGCAAAGCGATTGAATATCCAGCGGCCGAAGCCTTTCTCATATTTCACAAAATCATTGTACACCCACATACCGAACGGAATGGGAAGTACACTAAAGAGCTTCGTGCTCGGTGTTTTATCCAGTGCCGCATTCACCTCGGTCACAGCATCCTGCCCTACACGGGTGGCTGAACGACTCGCATAGTTTATCTTATTGCCCGTAAAAAGCACTTCGCCTTCGGGCAGATTCTTCGTAGTAGAACAGCTCGCACACAGTATTCCGGCTAATAAGAGTAGTTCAAGCTTCTTCATTTCTTCTTTCTTTTAAATATAAACAGCTCACTGAGACGATCCATCTTCTTGCGCAATACCAAACCAAGACCGGTCTCGGTAATCTCTCCTTCGAGCACACTGTCGTAGTTCTTGTCATGAAACAAACGAATATACCGCGTACCCGATGCATCGAGTCGATACTCGAGCGATACGTTATCAATAAACGACTCGGCATCATTCGTCGCGTTGGCTCCGGTCGATACCTTACCACCCAGTATCACCTGAAAGCGATCGTTAAAGAAGCGTTGTGAGTAGCGGAAGCTATAATCGGTCTGGGTACTGCCCGTTTCTTTATTGTTGTTATCTTCGACTCCGACCGATAAGCTGGCGTTTTTCAGGTTGCCGGCCAATGCATTGATTTGGCTGGTAAGCACGCTATTCAGAGCCGATCCCATATTCAACCCGCCCGTACTACCCGAGTCGGCAAGATAAATACCCGTTACCAACATGGCAATCGCCTGCTTGTTCCGCTCTTCGGCTCCCATAGCGGTGAGCTGGTTCTGCACCGTAGCGTCTTCGGGGGCAGTGATATCGAAGGCAAGCGAGAGGTTATCAAGTCGGTTCTTGACCACAATCGACACATCAAAGTTGACCATACGCGACGCACCGTTGCTACCTCCACCAACAGAGGAGCGCACACGTTCGGTTGCTGTAAAGTTAAGCAAGGGGTCCATCGGATTGCCGGTCCACTCTACGTAGCTTCCGTTGTTGATCGTGAAGTCTTTGAGTGGAATTACCGGAAGCGAATACTTTAGCAAACCACCGCTCAGGGTATAGCGTCCGGCGAGTGTGAGGTCGCCTTGGGGCGTATAGCGGAGCGACAGATCGCCGCCACCCTCAAGTTCCACACGGTTGCTGCGGTCGGCATTCAGGTCGACTTTAAGACGTACCGTAGGGTCTATCTGCACCGTCATAATCATATCGAGCCCACCGAGCGATACCGCAGGGGTCTCCTGCTTAGCCACCGTAGTGGTGTCATTGAAGTTGGTAAAGGTAACCAATCCACTGAGGCGGTCTTGCACGCTCAGGGGCGAATCGGTCATCACATAGGTAACATCGGTGCTGCTCAGCAGGTTCATGTTGCCCCGCATCACCAGTTCGCTGAAGGGACCACGCACGGTCGACTTGAAGTCGACCAACACCTTTCCGTACACCAAGCTCTCCTTAGTGCGTTTGGCGTTAATGAGCGTATAATTCTTCGCCTCCATGGTGAGGTTGGCAATCGGTCGTTCCAAATGGTGAAGGTCTACATATCCGTCGATGGTAAACGGATTCTGGCTTGTGGTGAATATGGCAAACTTATCGAACTCCACCCGGCTGTCTTTGACCGGAACCGGACGATTGTCGAAGGTAAATCGGGCTCCTGCCTGACGGGCAAAAACCGAAACGCTATCCAGCACCAACTGCCCGTTGAGCAACGGATGTTCCGTATCGCCCGTTACGTGCAGTTCACCGTCCATATCGCCCGATAAGGTAACCAACTGATCGGGTACAAAGGCGTTGGCAATGCTGAACGGGAAGTGCTCCATCGTAGCGTTGACTTCGATGCTGTCTTTGCCCGAAGCCGTAGGATAAAGTGCCCCGTCGGCTACCAAGATCTCGGTCTTGTCGTGGGTGAGGTAACTGTTTACATACTGTTTACCATGCTCGCCGGGCAGCCAGGTAGCTCCCAGGGTAATGTCGCCTATGCGTTGCCGTTCGTAGGTAAGCGCGTCGATGGTTGCCTCGGTCGATACCGAAAGCGATTTCTCTCGTTGGATGTAGTGAGCCTCAGCCGAGAGCAGTCCCGACACTTCGGGGAAGTAAGGGAGCACACTACTCAACTCGTCGAGTCGGATGCGGCGTATCTCGACGTCGAGGTTCTGCAACGACACCGTATCTTCTTTAATTGACTGCACCCTGAAACCCATATCATTGGGACCAATCATATTGACATTGGCATATACACGCATGTTCTTGTGCAGATAGACCCAATTCTGATGGTCTTCGAAGCGGAACTTCTGGAAGGCAATGATCGGCTCGTTGGGCACCAGCCTGAATATCAAACCGTTCGACTCGCCTTTCTCATTCACATTCGGACGGGCATTGACACCGAGCAGCATACCGGTTTCTCCCTTTCCGTTTTCGTACTTCACCGTCAGCTCGGCATCATTGGTACGTATCTCGCCCATCAATCCCGCCTTGAATACGCGCTGCGGATTCTCCGGCCCATTGATGACCCCACCTTTGAGTGCCATCACCGAGGAGTCTTGCCGGATGGTGAAGTAAATCGTATCGAGTTGCAGCGTATCCACACGCAAGGCATGAATGGAGGCTTTGCCGTTGATACCCTCGCGGTCGTTCGCATCGAGCTTGACCGAGAGGTCGTGGAAGCTCAACTTCTTAGCTCCGAGATACCACGCCAACGGGTTCTCCTGCCCCGCCTCGAAAGCAAACGTTGCATCGGGCAGCTCGTGTCTGAGCTCTTCGTGGTTGAGTAGCTTCTCCTTGATCTGCCTCATGAGCACTTCGACAAAACGGATGCTTTGCTTCATCAACGGGTCAACTCCCGAAGGCGAAGAGAGCTCGGCTCGCAAGTCGCCTGCCGAAAGCCCTACGGCTACCCGTTCCTTGCGTGCTTCGGCCTCGAGATGAAAGGCCAGCGGGCGTTTCAGCGGTTGGGGCAACAAGCGAAGCTCGTACAAGCTGATGTGCGACACATCCATCGAGAGTTTGCCGTCGGGATAGCGGTGCGCCAGGTTATACTCACCGGTAGCATTCATACCCAGCAGTGTATTATTGCTCACCAGATGCGCCCGGGCAAGAGCACCCTTCAGCTCGGCGGTGAGCTCCACGCCCGACAGGTGATAATGCGTATAGTTCAGCTGATCGATCGTAGCTTTGAGCGAAGCGATGGCTTTGTGCGAAGTAAAGTCGGTCCCTCGCCCCCGTGCTGCGACCGATAGCGAGAGTTCGTAGATGGAGTCTTTGGGCAGGAAGTGTTGCAACTGCAAGGAGTCTACCGCCAGATCGGCACGGTAAGCCTGGGTGTCCGAGTTGTAGTCGGCATCGAGACGGAGCGCGCCCTTGTCTTCGGTCAGCTGCAAGTCGGCATTGTACTGCGCCCCATCCATGCGGAAGTGGGCATCCATGTTCATCTCGCCGGGGATGGTGAGCCTGCCCTGCGGAAAGGCTTCGGCAAGGGTGGCAAGGAAGTCCAGATTCATCGTCCGGAGATTGAAGTCGAGCTGTGCCGAGCGATGCAGCGAGTCTGTGAGGTTGAGCAGTTCGCCGCCGCCGGTGAGACTGAATGCGCCGGGCAGATCGGCCGTAAAGCGCGATATCTGCATCTGCTTCAGGTTACCATCCGTGCCCGCACGAATCACCAACGGACGGAAAGGATACGCCTCCTTAAAGGCATCGGGCAGCGAACCGGCCAGCAACAGCACATCCTGCTTGCCGATCATAGCCGTAAGCCGGGCTCCCAGACGGCCGGTGATGGGTATCTTGATCAACTCCCAATAGGTCTGCCCGCTCAGCGAGATTTCGGAGTTAGGGGTTTGCAACGTAAACTCGGGCACACGAATCAGCGTATCGTTGGACAGCACCCGCCCGGTAAGCGAAGTGATGGCAAGTCCCGAACGCTCGTTCATCGAACACTCGCGAAGCACCATATTCATCGACCTCCCGCTGTAGAGCACCGAATCGAGTCCGAGGCGAATATCTCGCACCGCCACATGAGCGGGGTCGAAGCCCGAAGCCGGGGCTGCATCGCCCGTATCATAGCTTGCCGAGGCACCTGAGAGCAAAAACTGCTTCAGCCCATACTGTCCTTTATTCAAATCAATCAGTGCCTCCTTAAGCTCTGCCGTACCGATATGGGCGGCCATCCGCATGGAGTCGGCAGGCATTTGCATGGCAAAGGATACATTGTTCAACTTCAACGACTTCACGTTGACCCTCCAGCGCAACGGAGCCGAAGCACTATCGGGGGGCGTTTCGGTGGTATCGCGCAAAGTGAGGTGGAGGTGCGTATCGGTGAGTTCGGCACGGTTCACTACGGCCGATTCATTGGACAGATCGATGCCGTGGCTTCTGAAAACAAACCGCCCCAGAACGCCTCGCACCTGCATGCCTTTGATGAGGTTCGACGAATTGACCTTGACCTTGCTCAGGGTAATATCATCGACCTCGACCCTTCCCTTGAAGAGCGGTAAGGCCTGCACGCTCACATTGAGACTTCCGAGCGAAAGCAGCGTGTCGGGGGCTTGTATCACCTCGACACCCCGCACCAACAGATTGAGTGGAAAGCGCAGGTCGATGCGCTCCACCCGAATGTCCATGCCCGTTGCCTGCGAGGCATAATCGGCAGCCTCCCTCCGCAACAGGTTCTGTATGGGGGGAATGTAAAGCAATACGATGAGTATTGCAAAAAGTATGATGGGGGCAAGTAAAATACGGATTGCCCATTTAATCCAGTTTCTTTTCATGCAGCAAGAGATCGATCTAAAAAAACAACAAAATAACGCTAAAATGGTTGAACGGCAAGGAAAACTATTGTACATCCGTGAGGCAAAGGTAAGAAATAAACTGTAAATGCGAATAGATCTGCCGGTGTTATATAAGATGATTCGAACAGGCGCGCGTACAAACCTGCCGAATCGAGGCAAGGAGGATGCAGCGAAGAGCGACCCGACATCAGCGTAAGAGTGATGCAGGATGAAGGTAAGGGTGATCCTACATCAGGGTAAAGGTGATCCTACATCAAGGTAAGGGTGATCTTACCCCCCTCTACGAGCCACCGTAAAGGGGTTCTCTCCGGACAGCGGCTACGACCGTATGCAGAAGCTCGATGGCCTTGGCAGCGGCAACAGCCGTTTCGACATCCAAAGACGTATGGTCGCGGCACTGCTCAACCAACGCAAGCAGCTTCACAAGCTCGCCTGCCTGCACCAATGTCAATAATGGCAACAACTTGTGTGCTACCGCAGCCAGCGTGGCAGTGTTCTTGTGTGCCAACGCTGCCTCAAAGCGAACAATCTCTTGCTCGGTTTGCTCGACAAAGCTGTTGAGAATCTCCTCTGCCGCCTCCTTATCATCGCCCGAGAAGGCGGTGAGGTTGCCGATGCAGAGCGAAGTACCCGGTGGATTGACCTCGATCCGGGCATCCGGTAGCGGTATATCGGCAACGGGTGCCCAACCTGCCACAGCCAGCTGAAGCTCCGCCACGGTAAAGGGTTTGCGCAATACACCGGCAAAGCCGTGGGCACGAAACTCAGCGACCGACATATCACTGCGCGCCGTCACCGCCATGATGGGGATGGTGCGGGCTTGCTCTATGTTCGAGGCACGGAGCAGTCGCAAGAGGTCGAAGCCATTAATGGCAGGCATCTGCACGTCGGATAGCAGGAGATCGAACGTTTGGGTGCGCAGTGCCTCGGTCAGCTCGTCGAGCTGTTCGCAGCACACAGCCGTAATACCCGCTTGCGTAAGCATGGCGGCGGTAAGGGTGAGTTGAATACGGTCGTCGTCGATAAGCACTACCCTCAAAGAGGCTTCGGGGCGGGCAAGAACGTCTGCTGCGGGAGCTTCGTCGTCTGCTTTATCGCCCGTTGCGCCCCCTTGCGCATGAACGGGATAGAGCGGCAACTGCACGGTAAAGGTGCTCCCTTTCTGCCATACACTGTCGACCTTTATTTCGCCTTCGAGCAAGGTCACGAGCTTGTGTACGATCGAGAGTCCGAGCCCGAAACCCTCTTCGCCCTGTGCACCGGGCAGGCGGGTGAATTCTTGGAAGATGCGCTCGCAGTCGCTCGCTGCCATGCCCTGACCGGTATCGGCTACGGCAAGCGTCAATTGCGAAGCAGCATAGCGAGCGGTGAGCGTTACCGACCCCTGCGTGGTGAACTTGATGGCGTTCGACAGCAGGTTCGTCAGAATCTGGCGGATGCGCAACGGGTCGCTGATAAACGTACCATCGAGTGCCTCATCGACGTCCAGACGCAGGGCAAGCCCCTTCTGCGCCGCCAACGGAGCGAAAGCGGTGTGAACTTCCTCGAGCAAGGGAAGGGGATGAAAGGTGACGCGGTTCATCGTCTCCTTGCGCAAGTCGAGCCGGTGAAAGTCGAGCAGATCGGTCACCAACCGCAACAGGTGTCGCGAGGAGGTGCGCATATTATCGAGGTAGAAACGCTGGCGATCATCGGCAGTGAGGCGAGTCAGCAGGTCTGCATACCCGAGGATAGAGCCCAGCGGTGCTTTGAAGTCGTGCGTGATGGCGAGCATCATCTTTTCGCGTGCCAGCAGCAGATCGTTGGCACGGCGGTTGGCGGCTTCGAGTTCCCGGCGTTGGCGGTTGCTCCGGCCAATGTCGCGCAACACCAAGGTAAGGAACAGGGCGGCGAGCAGCACCGCTCCCACCGCAATACCTGCAATGGCTCGGGCGGAGCGACGACGCAGATCGCTTCCTGCCTGCTCATCCTGATGGGCACGCAGGGTGATGGCCTGTTCGTAAGCACTCACCAAGGAGTCGATGCGGGCGGTAAGTTGGGTGTCGCGCTGCCGGTATCTCACATTGACCCGACGGGTAGCCGGGCGGTGCACCTGCTTCTGTTGGGTAACCGTACGCAAACGCTGGTGCAGAGAGTCGACGGTAGATGAGGGTTCAATAATCGTATCGACACGCAACTCGAGCGACGAGTTGACCAGCAGTGCCGAGTCGTGCTTGGAGGGCACGAAGGCTTCGGCCAGTCGTTTAAAGAAGCCTTTCTTGGGCGGAGTGGTGATGAGCGAATCGCGACGGGTAATGACTCGGTGTTGTACGCGTTGCTGCGTGGAGATGGAGTCTTGCGTAGCGATAATCTCTTCGATCTCGCTCGGTGTAATGGCGGCTTCATTGGCTTCGCTCAACACACGAAGCATTTGAATGGTATTGGTGTCTTTCTGCCGAAGCAGCATCAAGAGGCTGTCTGCCTCCAGATCGCGACGGGTATCGGCAGCCGAGAGCACTTCTACTTCGCGATGAACGAATAGTAGCGAAAGCATCAATATGGCTAAAAGCAGGGTGTAGCCAAGAGCGATTTTCAATTTCGTCGGATTCATGATTCTCTCTTTATCGGGTTCTTCGGGGCAATTGCCGCCTCAGCAGGCAACTACCCCGACTTCTTATTTCGTCTGATGACGGAAGCGCAGCCAAAGCATCACTCCCGCACTCGTCAGTCCAAACGGGAAAGCCATCCATACGCCCACCACGCCCCAGTCGAGCACAAATCCGCAGAAATAACCTACGGGAAGCGAGATGACAAAGTACGATATGAAGGCAATAACCATCATCGGTTTTACGTCCGAGATGCCGCGCAGGGCGTTGGCGAAGTTAATCTGCAACCCGTCGCCAAACTGATAGACCAGCATCGGAATAATCAGGGTAACAACCATTGCCGAAACCTCGGGACTATCGGTAAACCATCCGCCCAAGTGGTTGCGGAACAGGAACACAATGCCCGAAAGCACAATGACCATCACCATCATCAGGTGGAAACCGGCGTAGGCCGAACGGCGCACGTTGACAATATCCGACTGCCCCTTGAAGTTACTCACACGCACCGCCACAGCTGCCCCCATGCCGTAAAACATCATGAAGGTGAACTGCGAGATGGCAGACATAATCTGGTGAGAGGCCAATGCAATGGTGCCCAACCAGCCCACCATGATGGCACTGAGGCTGAAAGAGGCAGTCTCCATACCCATCTGCAAAGCAACGGGCCACCCCAATGCATTGAGACGTGCCAACAGCGCACGCGACCATCCGAAGCGGACAAAGCCGACCTTATACCGAATGAAACGACGGCTGCGCAGGAAGATGAAGACGAAAACAAGCACCATCACAACACGCGAGAAGAGCGTACTGATGCCTGCACCCAACAAGCCAAGCTCCGGAAAGCCCAGATGACCGTTGATCAGGATGTAGTTGCCTATGATGTTGAGCAGGTTTCCGCTCAGTAGTATCCACATGGAAGTACGTGTATCGGTGATGCCGTCGGTAAACTGTTTGAAGCCGTTGAACAGCAACACAAAGACCAGCGAACTGAGCAACACCAGATAGTAGGGTTTAATGAGCGGCATGAGTTCGACAGGCTGCCCAAGGTGATCGATATTCAAGAACAGAATACCCATCAGAGCGGTAAGCAGGAGGCTTACCAAGAAATTGGCGAGCAGGCTGCACCGCAAGGCTTGTCCGGCGGGTGCAAACTGCCGGTTACCATAAAAGCTGCCCACAATGGGGGTTAATCCGTACGAGAAACCCGTACTAAAGATAATGGCAAGGTTAAAGACATTGTTCACAAACGAAGCTGCTGCCAGCTCGTTTGTGCTGTGATGTCCGATCATCAGTGTATCGGCAAAGCCCAGAACGATAACGCCGATCTGGCCGATAACGATGGGAAGACCTAAGTAAAGAAGAGCACGGTAATGGCTCTTATAGGTCTTGAAAAAGGATTCGGTCATAGGTTATTATTGTTTCTTGTAATAGAGTACCACCCCATTGTCGGGGCAAAAAGCCTTCTGCGCTACAGCTCGAAGCTGCTCGGCAGATATGGCACGGTAGTTTTCGACCTCCTTCAACAGGTCTTCGGCCTGCCCGTTAAGCTCGAACCAAGCCAGGTTGGTGGCTACGTTCAGGTAGTTTATATTGCCGAATATCTGGGTAGACTCAAACTTATTCTTCACTTTCTCTAACTCGCCGTCGGCTATCAGTTCGGTTTGCAGTAGGTTCAACTCTTCGCGGATAGCCGCTTCGGCTGCTTCGAGCGATACGCCGGGGGCGGGCTTCCCTTGAATATGAAACAACCCGGCATCCGTACTCCCCGAAATGGAAGCGTCGATACTCGAAAACACGTGCTTCTGCTGTACCAACCGTTGGTTCAGGCGACTGGAGCGTCCGTTACTGAGAATGTCCGACAAGAGGTCGAAGGCATAGTAATCGGGGCTGTGGCGATTGCACATATGAAACGACATAAAGAGGGCATCGAGCGGCACATTGCGCTCTACCGTCAACCGTCTTTCTTCGGTTTGCACGGGCTCCTGGGGCAGGCAACGCACCGGCACTTCGCGACGGGGGATGGGGCCGAACCACTTCTCGGTAAGCTGTACCGCTTCCTCGAACGAAAGGTTGCCGGTAACGGCAAGCACTGCATTGTTGGGAGCATAGAAGCGGAAAAAGAACTCCTTCACCTCTTCGAGCGTAGCATTGGCTATGTGATCGAGCTGCTTGCCGATGGTAGGCCATTGATACGGATGTACGCGATAGGCCAACGGACGAAGCAGATGCCCCACATCGCCGTAAGGCTGATTCAGGCAACGTTGCTTGAACTCCTCCATCACCACACCACGCTGTACTTCGAGACTGCGCTCGTTGAAGTCGAGGCTCAGCATACGATCGGACTCCAACCAGAATCCGGTCTCTACGTTCTGACGCGGAACGGTGAGGTAGTAATTGGTGCTATCGTTATTGGTCCATGCATTGTTCTCGCCACCGGCCAACTGCAACGGGGCATCGTAATCGGGAATGTGTACCGACCCGCCGAACATCAGGTGCTCGAACAAGTGGGCAAAGCCGGTATGATCGGGATGCTCATCACGAGCGCCCACATCATAAAGCAAGTTGAGAGCCACCATCTGTGTGCTCTCGTCCTGCGTATGTACCAGCCGCAAGCCATTGGCGAGCGTGTATTTGCTGATGTTCATGAATTATTCTACCTCCACTTTGATGATCTTCACATCCTCTTCGGGACGGTCACTGCGGTCGGTCTTTACTCCTTGAATCTTATCGACGATATCCATTCCCTCTACCACTTCGCCAAATACGGTGTATTCGTTGTCGAGGTGCGGCGTACCGCCTACCGTAGTATAAGCCTTGATTTGCTCGGGGGTAAAGTGAAAGTCGGGTTGCTTGGCTGCTTCTGCCTCGGCCTCAGCCAAGAGAGTGTCTTGCAGGGCATAGAGTCCCTCTTCGTCATTGGCTTTGCGCATCTTATAAATCTCCTTCATGTGCTTTTGAGCCAAAGCATTGAAGATAGTCGTAAGCTTGTTCTGATTCTTCTGTTGCTCCATGCTCAACAGCGTAGAGTCGTTGTACACCTTTCCGGTAACGATGTAGAACTGACAACCCGAAGAGGCCTTCTTCGGATTCGTTTCATCGCCCTGACGGGCAGCCGAAAGTGCTCCTTTCTTATGGAAATACTGCGGATAAACAAATTCGGCAGGGATCGTATAGCCTACATCGCCCGAACCCAACATCTTGCCCTTGGGTGCGTTCTTTGAATCAGGATCGCCGGCTTGCACCATGAAATCCTTAATCACCCGATGAAAAAGTGTACCTTTATAGGTATCGTTCTTAGCCAACTTAATAAAGTTGTCTCTGTGCTGCGGCGTCTCGTTGTAAAGCTTCACGCGGATAGTGCCCAGCGTTGTTTCAATTTTTAGCATTGTTTCTTTATCCATCTTTTCATCCTTCTTTTGTCCCGATATGCAGGCCGTTGCACCGCACACCAGTATGATTAATACTATTAATAAGTTCTTTTTCATGGTAGTTTCAATTAATTTAAGTCTGCAAATATACGACTTTCATCTAAAACCTCTTACCTTTGTAAGATACAAAAAAGAGTAAAACAACTACAGAATGAAATCAATACTGATAGTAGAAGACGATCTTACCTTCGGGATGATGCTAAAAACGTGGCTGAGCAAGAAGGGCTTCGACGTTTCGTCGGAGAGTAACATCGCTCGTGCGCAAAAACATCTGGAAGAGCAAAGAGCCGATCTGATTCTGTCTGATCTACGTTTGCCCGACCACGACGGCATTCATTTACTCAAATGGATGAACCAAAAGGGGCTTTCGATTCCACTGATCATCATGACCGGATATGCCGATATACAATCGGCCGTACAAGCCATCAAGTTGGGTGCGCGCGACTATGTAGCCAAACCCGTAAACCCCGAAGAGTTATTGAAGAAAATAACCGAAGCCTTGCAAACTCCATCGGCTCCCCCCGCACCTGCTCCCACTCCGGGCAACAACATACGCAAGGGAGATACAGCTGCTGCCGCCAATAAGGATCAAGCTTATCTTGAAGGCGAAAGCGATGCAGCCCGGCAGTTGTACAACTATGTCGATTTAGTGGCACCAACCAATATGTCGGTACTCATTAACGGCGCAAGCGGCACGGGCAAGGAGTATGTGGCGCACCGCATTCATCAACTGAGCAAGCGCAGCAATAAGCCCTTTATTGCCATTGACTGCGGTTCGATTCCCAAAGAGTTGGCAGCCTCTGAGTTTTTCGGCCATGTAAAAGGTTCGTTCACCGGTGCACTGACCGACAAGACAGGTGCTTTCGTTGCAGCTGCCGGAGGCACACTCTTTCTCGACGAGATAGGAAACTTAAGCTATGAGGTACAGATTCAGCTACTGCGTGCCTTGCAGGAAAGAAAAATAAGACCGGTAGGATCGAACCAAGAGATTACGGTCGATGTACGACTCGTATCGGCCACGAACGAGAATCTGGAACAGGGCATCGAACGAGGTGTATTTCGCGAAGACCTCTACCACCGCATCAACGAATTTACGTTGCGTATGCCCGATTTGAAGGAACGGCAGGAGGATATATTGCTCTTTGCCAACTTCTTTCTCGACCAAGCCAACCGGGAACTGGACAAACAGTTGATCGGATTCGACGATAAGGCATCGCGAATGATGCTCGACTACCACTGGCCGGGCAACCTACGCCAGATGAAAAACATCGTTAAGCGAGCCACCCTATTGGCACAAGGTCGGTTTATCACCACTGCCGAACTGGGAGAAGAGCTGAACGAGAGCATACCGGCACCCTCGAGCATCGCTCTGAGAAACGAAGAGACAGAGAAGGAGCGCATACTCGAAGCACTTCGACTGACGGGACATAATAAAAGCAAAGCGGCACAGCTCTTGAATATAGACCGGAAAACTCTCTACAATAAACTAAAGCTATACAGCATCGAACTATAAGGCTGTGGCTATACACAGGAAGTTATCGTGGCGGGGAGTGTGGAATTATTCCACACTCCCCGCCACGGTTTCCACACCTTTCCACAGTATGCGCAACACGGTTGCATTTACCTCTGCGCAATAATTCACTGATCTTACCATACTTACCATTTGCCCCTACACTTTGGCACGTCGTTTGCCCGTATATCTTATATAAACGTTTTATTTCGCATTCATATATTACTTAAACCCTAATATATATAGTACGAACCCATAAAAGCAGATGTGTATGAAAAATTAAGCAAGTGTTCTAACTAAGAAGAAGCCATCCCCTACTTTTTGTCTATTCAGGGGGATGGCTTCTTTCTTTATATAAATGCAAGAGGATGGATCAAAACATTTCAAATCCATTCCATAAATTACCGTCGGGTACGGGAGCATCGAGCTCAATACACTCTTTGGACACCGGATGTATAAACCGGACATGCCGCGAATGCAAACAGATACTGGCATCGGGGTTGGAACGCGGGAAGCCGTACTTCAGATCGCCTTTAATGGGGCAACCCATCTTTGCCAACTGACACCGAATCTGATGATGACGACCTGTCTGAAGGTCTATCTCCAGCAGAAAATAATTGTCCGAACGACCAATCAGCCGATAATTCAGAATCGCCTTCTTGCTGTTGGGCACCTCCTTATCGTAGGCATAGCTTTTGTTTTGCTTCTCGTTGCGCACCAGGTAATGCACCAGTTCGCCTTCGGGCTCTTTGGGTGCATTCTTCACAATGGCCCAATAGGTTTTCTTCACCTCGCTGTTCTTGAACATATCGTTCAGGCGGGGCAGGGCTTTACTGGTTTTGGCAAAAATAACAAGCCCGCTTACGGGCCGATCCAGGCGGTGGGTAACACCTACAAAGACATTGCCGGGCTTATTGTACTTCTCTTTCAGATACTGTTTAACGGTTTCGGAAAGCGGTGTATCTCCGGTTTTATCTCCCTGAACAATCTCGGAAGCGGACTTATTAACGACAATCAGATGATTGTCTTCGTATATGACAGTCATGCGTATGAATTACATATTCATACCGCCATCGACTTGAATCACCTGACCGGTTACATACGAAGCAAGATCGGAAGCCAGGAAGGTAGCTACGTTTGCCACATCCTCGGGTGTACCTCCACGACGCAATGGAATCTTCTTAGCCCATTCGGTTCTTACTTCTTCAGACAGAGCAGCCGTCATATCGGTAATGATGAATCCGGGAGCAATGGCATTGGCACGTACGCCACGAGAACCCAGTTCTTGTGCGATAGACTTGGCCAGCGCAATCATACCCGCTTTAGAAGCTGAGTAGTTGGCTTGTCCGGCGTTGCCATGAACACCTACCACAGAGGCCATGTTGATGATATTACCTGACTTTTGACGCATCATGATCGGCGTACAAGCATGTACAAAGTTGAAAGCCGACTTGAGGTTTACATTGATAACCATGTCCCACTGTTGCTCGCTCATACGCATCATCAAACCATCGCGGGTGATACCGGCGTTGTTTACCAGAATATCGATGCTACCAAAATCCTTGTGAATCTCTGCAACAACCTTGGCTGTATCTTCAAAGTTGGCTGCATTCGAAGCATATCCTTTGGCTTTTACACCCATTGCCTCAATTTCTTTGGCTGTATTCTCTGCATTATCGTCAATTACGAGGTCGGTAAACGCAATATTAGCTCCTTCAGAAGCAAACTTCAAAGCGATAGCTTTACCAATACCACGAGCAGCACCGGTTACGATAGCTGTTTTTCCATCTAATAATCCCATACTAAAATTTATTTATTAATGATCAATTCTATGAAGTGCGCCAAACACAATGTTGGCAACGTATTTCTTTCGGGTTTCCATATCGAGGTTGCTGCCTATGTGGCCGCGTATATAAGGAACTTCGATCCCTTTTACACAATAATGCACCAAGGCGGCCGTCATGTCTACATCGTCAATGCGAAACACTCCTTTTTCTTTGCCCTCTTGCAATACCCCTTTGAAGAGTATCATCTCTTTGGTGTCAAATTTCTTTCGTACCTTCTCTACTCTCCAAATATCGCGAAAGAAAACAGCACGAAGCGTGCCATTGCGATAAACAACTTCTTTTACCGCATCGAGACGGGTGTAAATCATCTCCATTATCTTTATATCGGGAGACATATCTTTTTCGGCCACACGCTTCATCATATCCGAAAGGATATCCAACTCAGACTCTACCACAGCCGAATAAATCTCATCCTTACTTTTGAAATAAGTATATAGCGTTCTTCTACCCTTTTTGGAAGCAAGCGCGATGTCATTCATCGTGGTATTCTCCACTCCCATCTTGGCAAAAAGCTGACGGGCAACGTCAACCAGCTTTGCTTTCGTTTTTGATATAGCCATAGGTTACAATTGCACATTACTGAATAATCTGAGCAAAAGTAACGTTTTTCTTGCGATCATACAAGAAAAGAGGAATATTATTAACATTTGTATGTAAATATAGAACGCAAAAATAAATGCACATACAACAGTCTTACGCACAGCTAATTACGAAAGAAACGCATTTTTTATTGAAAAATAAGCAGTGAATAATTTGCATGCTAACAAAAAAGCAGTACCTTTGCACTCACAATGATCGCGGAGTGGAGCAGTTGGTAGCTCGTTGGGCTCATAACCCAAAGGTCGTCTGTTCGAGTCAGGCCTCCGCAACTAAGAAAAGAGAGAAGTATAACGCTTCTCTCTTTTTCTGTTTTACCCCGGCAGAGTTCCGGATTATACGGAAGCCCCAAACTCCTTTCCCCCTCATTTTAACACTGTTAATTGATTTCCCTCGCGTAGTTCTACTCTGGAACAAGAGTATATATTCTTGGTATCAAAGAGTACGTACTCCTGGATATCAAAAGTACGTAGTTAACACTCCCTTAAAATAGTACTCTTGTAAACAAAGAAACGGTGCCTCGGACAAAGTGCAAGAAAAAGATCATACATCACTAATATACAGATGCTTGTAGAAACTAATATCTTATCCGGATTGATAAGGGCTATATAAAAAGAGGGATTGAACAACTTCAATCCCTCTCAATAACTATAACCGGATTTGTTGGGTTAGTTAACAGACGATATACTTGCCGAATCCTTCAATACCACCTGCAATTTGGCCTTCGAGCTTTTGGGTATCCAGTACACGTGCCGACATTCACTCTTTTGCCATTCATTATAATGTGTGTCACTTCCGGTGAGATACTCATTCTCTATCCGACAGTTATTGACACTCCAGTCGCCCATCCCATCCAAATCAAGGTGAACATCTGTTACCTGACTTTTCAGTAACTTGAACCGATAGGTATCTTGCACCGAAAGCGCACGAAGCGAACAAGAGTCGACCTTCAGGGCATGGGCAACCAATGAGAGAGAATCGGCAGTAATACCCGATAGGTTGACTGTAAGGTCTCTGATATCGCTTCGAACAGCCAACAGAGAGGGGTCGACCGTCAATGTCATGGGAGAACAGCTCATCGCTATCCAGTTACGTTTTTTGTAAGAATCGGATAGATTATCTTTCGATACGTTCACTGTAATACACAACGTATCCTGCTTCGACACCACCGAAAGGTAGGGAGCTAAATCTTCCGGATACGTAAACACTTGCTTTCCTCCCTGCATAGGCAACACATTCAAATCGCCATACAGAGATACCTCTTTGTACCCAAGATCTTTCTCCACCTGCATGTGCAGATCGACCACACGAAAAGCAGATACATCCATGCTGATGGGTTTAGTATTAAAAACAAGCGATTCACGCGGGGTCCCGAAAGAAAAAGTAAGAATGGTCATAGCGGCCACAAACACCACTCCCGACACGAGGACTCCGATTAATATTTTTGTTGTACACTTCATAATTAGTCAATTCTACGGTTACTATTCTTGTGAATATATTCTTGATACATAGCCGACAATTCGTCTGCCGAGATATTCAATGTAGCAAGCTGATGAAAGAAGTAGTTTACCTCTTCTTTCAAAAAAACATCCCGACGAAGAGAACGGATCAGCTCTTTGGCACCGGACGAAACGAAATAGCCGATGCCACGCTTATTATAAATAATGTTCTGCGACTGTAGATAGTCAAACGAGCGCATGGTTGTATTGGCATTTACCTCTACAATAGCGGCATATTCTCGCACAGAGGGAATACGCTCCTCTTCGGGGTAATGGCCTAATAGTATTTCGTCCGAAATACGATCGGCTATTTGCAAATAAATGGCTTTACTTTCTTTAAAGTTCATAGGTTAATGTATTACATTCGATTGATAATCTCCGACTCCTTAAAGCGGAAGTAGGCAAGCACCCAGTTAAACAGAGCAAAACACCAGCAGCCGATACATGCGATAATCAACACTCTTTCTTGGGTCAATGTGGCACCAAACCAATAGTAGGTATTAACATTTTTCATCAAATCAGTTATACCAAGGGCTATTAGTATATAAACCACCACAATCACTACTCCGGCGGCAAATGTTTTGATAAATGCATTCTTAGGCCAAATGGAGCTTCCAAGCACAAAGCAGGACTGAAAGAAGAAATAAACAGCGATAAAAGCATTTAACTCTTCGACCGACTTAAATAGTGTAAAATATTCTTTTCCATTACCTACGAAATGAGAAAGAGGTAAAGGAGCGATGGCTTTCAACTCGGGATAGATGAGCGAATAGACCAATACACGGGTATAGTCGGCCAGACGGAAAGCGATCAAAAAAACAATCAGAAAAACGACAGTAGAAATAACCCAATGCGAGAAGTATTTCTCGAACGAGGTAGCTGGAGTCATCAACTCGGAAAGCCGACTTATTTTTGTTTTCATTCTTTCCATCGTGAACGATGCACTTATAATGCCAAACCCCATCAATGTCCAAACAAAAAAAATCATACTAAACTGCCATATACTATCATCATTGGCCAGCTCTATTTTATACCTATATTCAAAATAAGCGCTCCACATCAGGATAATAACCATCACTCCATACATCATCACGAAACGGAGCACATTGGTCTTCCAACTCTCGACCATGTTTTTGCGACACAAATTCACAAAACGGGGCATGTAGAAAAAAGTATCTTTGATCATCGTTCATTCATTTTGGTGTGAAACAATTGAGCTATCTGTTCGGGTAAGGCTAAAGTAGCGTTGAAAAGCAGTTCGAGGTTCACTTCAGACTCTTCGCCATGCGTGTTGGGTAGAATCATCATATGCCCCTGTACGGTAGGCGATGAGAAGAGAGACTCCTCGGAGGATTCACGGCTATCGCTCTCGACAAACAACAGCTTCTCGCTCACTTCAGCAATCGACTGATCGAGAAGCACACGGCTGTTATCCATAATGAGTACATGATCGAGCACATGATCAATATCCCGCACATGATGGGTAGAGATCAGGATCGTTTTGTCATCGCTCATACCCGAAGCAATAAACTTGCGGAATTGGCTTTTTCCGGGAATATCAAGACCGTTGGTCGGCTCGTCCATCAATAACAGTGAGGTGTTGGTAGCCAAAGCAAAGCTCATAAAGACTTTTTTCTTCTGTCCCATGGACAACTCGCCCAAGTTCACCTCAAGATCCATCTCAAAATAGTGAAGGTATTTCATCATGTCCTCTTTACTAAAACGAGGGTAAAAGGGACTGTTCAACTCAATATAACTAACGAGCGAAACAGCCGGCAACTCAAACTCCTCGGGCACCAGAAAGATATCCTGCAAAGTAACCGGTAGCCGCCGACGCACGTCGGTGTGGTTGAATAACACCTTCCCACTCTTGGGAGTTAGCAAACCCGACATGAGGTAAAGCAGCGTGGATTTTCCCGCGCCATTCTTACCAAGCAATCCGTAAACACGCCCTTGCTGTAGCGAGAGCGAGAAATCGTGCAGCACAGCACGCTTCGATTTACGGTAAACAAACGAAAGATTTTCTACTGAAATCATAGTAATAATGATCTATAATTAGCAAATACGGTGTATTAGTACAATAGTACACTGCAAATATAGATATTATTTTAAATGAAACAAGCATGAAGCAAGAAAAAAATAAAAAAAAGAGGAGGAGCTAAGATCACTCTCCACTCCTCCTTACACGACAAACAACTAAAATTATTACTATTTGAGGCCGTCCAATGCTTTTTTAGCAGTAGCATTAGCGGGGTCTATAGCCAGAATTTTATTCCAGTATTCCTTGGATTCGGGTAGCTTATTGGCTACCAGGTAGTAATATCCCAGGTAACTGTAGCACTCGATGAGTGCCGGATTATATCGCGGGTCGTTTTTGCCGGTAAGCAAAGTAACTATACCTTCATAATAAGGTTTAGCCAACCCCTGCGATGTTTCGGGATCTAATGCCGAATTGGTACGTGCACGCCAGAAATTACCCAAATAACTATCGGGAGCTGCTTGGGCAATCACAGCAAAAACAGAATCGGCCGATGCAAGAGCAGCCTTTCGGCCTACGGCGTTAATAACCAATGAGTCGGTCTGTGTGCCTTGTCCGTAGTAAAGTTTTCCCAACTGAAACTGCATATCGGGTGTTTGCTTATCCGCGGGCAAAGTGGCGTAATACTGTTTGTAGGCAGCAATGGCCTCGGGATAATGATTACCATTTTCATAGGCAGTCGATATCTCACGCCACAGGTCGGTCTTGGTAGGATCTAACTCCAAAGCCTTTTTATATTGTACAACGGCTTCGTCGTACTTCTTCACCGCATTGAGCAGATGACCAAAATACATATAATCCAGGTAGGAGAAATCGGCTTTGTCTGAAGAGTTAAAGAAAGCAGTAGCTGCTTTTTGCGCTTCGTCATAGCGTTTTAGGTCGGTATAGTTATACATGGCCAACCGATTGAAGGCAGCATGACGGCTGTTGCGCTGCAAGCCTTTATTGGCAATATCAAGAGATTGTTCAAACTTATGGCTCAAAAAGAGTGCAAAGGCATACTTCATCAAGTCGTCCTCTGTAGCTTCGGGTGAATTAATAAAACGAGAATAGGCATCGGCAGCCTTGTCAAAACGGTTATTGAGATAGTAAATCTCAGCCAGTTTCTTATCAGGAACCGTGCTGGTAGGGTTTATGGCCCGGAGTTGCTCCAACTTTTCAATAGCGAGCTGAGGGCTCGCTCCTTTGTATACATCGGCAAACTTGAGATATGCTTCTTCGCATTTAGGATCAAAGAAGATGGCTTGCTCGTATAGCTGACAAGCAGTGCCGGCCTCTTTCTTAGCTACGGCAATATCGCCCTCAAGAACCGAAGCAATCGCTGATCGAGGGTTTATTTTCTTGGCCAGCGCCAAATAAGTTTCTGCTTCGGGAAGCTTGCCTGCATCGAGGTATGCATTGCCCAAAGCTACGACCAGTTCCAGATTTTTTTTGTTTTTCCCTTTCAGCAACAACTCTGCTTCATCTGTTGCTTGTGTAGGGTTACTTTGTATCAGACCTTTTACTCGATCAACTCCGGCTTTCCAATCGCTATCTGCCGATTGTGCCATAAGTGGACCGATTGCTATTAATACACCAACTAAAAATAATTGAATTCGTTTCATTGTAATAAAATTTTAGTTATCATTCGTCTTTTACGTCTACCACACGCACCGGTTGTGTTGCCGGAACGAGGCCTGACTTTAATATAATTCGTTGTCCTCTGTCGGAGGTTAAAAAAGAAGCAAATCCCCAAGGTAATGCATTGCGAGGATCGTTTAATAAAATATAAATCGGACGTGCCAACGGATAATCGCCGTAAAACAGATAAGCCTGATAGGGTTTATAACTGTTTTCGGGTGTTGCCACATCGTCTGCACTGACAGACATTACACTGATTTCCTTGCGGAACGACAGATTGGTCGTATCGGCACGATTGCCCAGCCAGTTTACGCCAATCACTCCAATAGCATCGCGTGTTTTTGCTACATAATCAATCACCTGTTGATTGGTATTCATCGCTTTCACACCCGAGGCGGAAAGAGGTTTTCCACCGCAAACCGAATCAATGGCAAAGCGCACCGTACTGGAGTTCTTATTATCAAACACTACCGTAATATCCATGGCCGGTGAGGCCGGGTAAATCGATTTCCAATTACTGACTTCGCCGGTAAGTATCCGACGAATATCGCGTACACTGATTAATGTATCCGGATTTTGACGATTCACAATCAACGCCAACCCGTCGGTCGCCAACTTTATCTCCCGGGGAAAGAACTTACGGCTATGAAAAGAGTTCATCTCTTCGGCAGTAAGTCGGCGGGTGGTTATGGCCAGCCGCACGCTGTCTTTGAGCAGCAGATTAATCGCTTCGACTTCGGTTGTGTATCGAGGAACAACTCCGGCTAAAGGGAACAGACCCTCGAATACCTCTATCTCCTCTTGCACGATAGGCCGGAAACTTTCGTCGGCAGCTATTTCTATGACTCCAGACGTATACGTATCTGTCAGACCATCTTTCGGCTTCGAGTTACAGGCGGTAAGCGCGATCAAAAGCCATGCGCCCATTAGCCAGAATTGTTTCTTCATTTTCATTTGTTATTGCAATTTAAATACGATAGGAACTGTATATTTCACCGATACGGATTTACCGTTTTGCTTTCCCGGAATCCAGGGAGGCATGGAACGAATTACGCGAATCGCCTCTTTATCGCAATACGGATCGAGTGAGCGAACTACACTTACATCACGCACCTGACCATCTTTACCTACTACGAACTGGCAGATAACACGACCTTGTGTTCCATTCTCCTGAGCAATAGTGGGATACTTCATGTGTTCGGCGATGTACTTCATCAACTCGGTATTTCCACCGGGAAACTGAGGCATTTGCTCTACCATATCAAAGACCTCTTCGACCGGGTCGGCTTGTGTCACTACTTGTTTCAGGTCGGCAATATCTTTACCGTTTGCTTCATCGTTTCCTTTTACATCGGCAATGGAGATCGCTACCTTCGTCTCAGTCAAGTCTTTCTGACTTTTCATTTCGTCTTCATCGCGCACTTCTTCATCTTTCTTAATGACAGGAGCGGTAAACTTGATCGAACTTTTCAGTGCAGGAGGAGGAGGAGCCAATGGTTCGGGCTTCTTCATCTCGTCCTGTTTTACTTCGGGTTCGTCCAATTGTGACAAGGTAGTTACCTCGGTCATCACTTCTTTTTGTGCAGGGGTAGCCAGTTTAATCAGGGTAGGTATGCTAAAGCCGATAAAGGCAATAATCACCACCACGATCATAGCTACCGTATGCCGCCTGGGAGAGTTGGCACGCATTCTGTAAGCGCCATACGCCTTATTTTTACCTTCAAAAATAAGATCACACCATTCGGCAGAAGTCAAATCTATTTTAGCCATTTTACTTTTTGTTTTTAGGTGTTACTTATTTTGGGCAGTATCAGGCAAGGGCTCACCGTTCTTCTGCATCAAATTTCCAATCATGACTTTATCACCGTCTTCAATGTCTGTAATCACATACTTGCCGATGTTGCATATCTGCATTTCATCCAATGCGTCGATCAGGTTGTTGTAAGTTGCGTCGTCGGTCGCTTTGATGATAACCGTCGGCGTGTTCTTTCCTCCCTTAATTTCGGCAAGTTGTTTTTCAAACTCATCCTGTGATATTTTCAGTTCCAGTTTCTGCTGCTTCAGTTCTTCGACTTTGCGCACTGCAGCTGCATTTTTCTTCAAAAGCATTGCCCGTAATCCATCCGGCTTATACGAAATCTCGGTCAAGTTACTATAATCCGCGTTTGGCAATCCTTCATAATAATACACTCGGTCACCGTGTCCCAACAGTAAGGTGATTGCTTGTGAGGCTTTCACTTTACTCTGCTGCTCTTCAGTAATGTTCTTATCGTTGCTTGGCATGCTTATCTCCATCGTCTGAGGCTTGCTCAGCGAGGTACAAAGCATGAAGAAAGTAATCAGCAACATGTTCATGTCGACCATTGGCGTAAAGTCTACGCGAACCGACATCTTCTTCTGTTTACTGCCTTTTCCTTTCTTTTTAGCACTTTCTTGTACTTCAGCACTCATAGTATATTCTTTTTATTTTTCATCAGAAGTTGTCTTCAAAGAAGTAATCAGGTTGTACCGATTCTCTCTGAGGTCCTGAAGCGAGTTCATAACTTGTTTAATTACAACGTATGGAGTGGCTGCATCGGCTTTGATAGCAATACGGAAATCGGGGTTTACGGCTCGGGCATTGCGTACCCAAGATTTAAATTGATTATCCAAACTATCGCAAGGGATACCGGCAGTTTTCAGTACTTCATCCTGTTTCTCTTGAGACAGTTCCAAATACTTCTTCATGCTTTTCATTGGCACACCAAACGTTGAAGAAAGCATAAACTTCTTCGTCTCATCCGGTGTAAAGGTAACTCCATACTCTTCTCCCATACTGGCAAGCGTGGCCTTTAAATCGGCTTGCTTGTCCATGCTCATAAAAATCTTTCCATTCGGATCGACTAGTATCGACAAGATATTCGTTTCCGGTATTTTTATTTCGGAAACAGAGGCAGGAGTAGTAACTGTTACCGGTTCCTTTTTCACGAATGTTGATGTCAACATGAAAAAGGTAAGCAGCAAAACAGTTACGTCACTCATCGCCGTCATGTCGATGAACGTACTTTTCTTTTTGATTTTCGCTCTACCCATGATATTATTAGTTAGTAAGGGTTAGCCCGATTATTTATGAGTTGCTGCAAATGTCTGTACGATAGAGAATCCAACTTCGTCGAGACTGTAAGTCAGCTTATCAATTTTATTAGTAAAGTAGTTATAAGAGATTACAGCCAATGCACCGGTAAGGATACCGAAAGCTGTATTGATCAAAGCCTCAGAGATACCCTGAGAGAGTGCCATTGAGTCGGCCGAACCACCAGCTGCCAGAGCGGCAAATGAACGGATCATACCGATAACCGTACCGAGCAATCCCATCAATGTACCGAGTGTAGTGATTGTACCGATAATAGGCAAGTTTTGCTCCATCATAGGCAATTCAAGCGCAGTAGCTTCTTCCAATTCTTTCTGAATAGCCAGAATCTTTTGCTCTTTCGTCACAGTGTTGTCATTTTCCATCTCTTGATACTTTCTCAGTGTAGCAGTAACCACATTGGCTACAGAACCACGTTGAGCATCGCATACTTCTTGTGCTTTGCGCATATCACCCGAAGCCAATGCTTCTTTGATATTCTTCACAAATTTGGTCAACGATCCTCTACCGAAAGCTGAACGAATAGCAAAGTAACGTTCGATACTCAAAGCCAATACGGTCAACAACAGTGTTTGGATAATAGGTACAATAACACCTCCCTTGTAAATAGTGCCTAAGAAATTGCCTGGTAGCGGATGGTTGTTAGGATCATTGTTCATAAAGTTTGCAGGGTTTCCCAACAAGAAATGATAGATACAAATAGCCAATACAAGACAGCAGACCATTACTAATCCAGCAGATTTAATACCTGTAAATGAGGCAGACTTTTTTTGAATAGTTTCCATAATGAGTTTTGTTAAAAAGATAAATTTGTTATTTAATTATTGAGGTAAGTAAGCAGTAAAAACGCAACACACCACCACCTACACCATTTTGAATCATCAAAATCGCACAGCAATAAGGTAGCATACCGCAGTAAATAAGAAAGGAGTTAAATAAGTATTCGTCTTAATGCAAACACATAGTATTCACAGCTCGGTCGAGCAATATGCGATTCCTTATCCGAATGATAATTTTTACTTTTGTCTAATACCAACAAATTTTCTCTTAAACACAACCCGTAAAGAAGACCCTTAAAAAAGTCTGAGAGCTCAATAACCCGACGGCTTCGCAGGCTATTAGAAGTAGAGTAGCTCTCGGAACATAATTTAAAGCCCAATTCAACGTCTGAAAACGACAACGCAAGCATTTTATTGCAATAAATCTTATCGCCAATGCTGCCTAATGTCAAGCCATCCGAATGAGAGCATTCGGATATGTCAAATGAAGTACACCCTTGCGAGAAGCACTTATCTGATGTAGATGCAAAATTCCTACTATCACCACTTTTGCTAAACACTAGCATTAGTAGGATAAATGTGAATATGAATTTTACAGAAGTTTTCATCGTATGCTTTACAATAATGGTCTCGTTCTAAATCGGCGGTAAATGTAATAACAAATAATGTATTATATAAACATTTTACATCTTTTAATGTGTGATTTCTAAAACTAAATTTAGAACACACTTCCAAGATATTTTGTTTAAGTAAATAGAAAGAAAATGAAAAACTTATATAACGCAAAACGTCCCGTCAGTCTGATCGACTAACGGGACGTTTCTAAAAATGGCGGCTACCTACTCTCCCACTGTTACGCAGTACCATCGGCGTGATCAGGCTTAACTTCTCTGTTCGGAATGGGAAGAGGTGGAACCCTGATGCTATAGCCACCTAAATAAGGTTGACATGACAAAAACCAAAAAAGAATCATTCTAGCAAAGCTAAAGGGATATACCAACCATACACCTATAAGAAGAAAGTGTAACGGGCAATTAGTAAGGCTCGGCTTTGATGTTACCA
>NZ_HG726031.1 GCF_000499785.1 Bacteroides neonati
TACCGCATTAAGTGCCGTACAATCAAAACACGGTTGCAATAAATGCTTCTTCGACAAAGGAAAGGGTGCCAAGAGTGCCCTATGAGCCATAGTTGTATGGGGCATTTGCGTCCCGATGGAACACCGGTGATTTTCATCGCAAAATAGGATGTATGGAAAGAAGTGACGGATTTATAATGTTGAGCCGTAAATTATTCAGTAGCGACATGTGGGAGACACCTCGGACTTATAGTAGTTGCGAAGCGTGGATAGACTTAATACAGTCAGCACGATTTGAAGCAACACCGCTTACAGCGAGTATCGGTGGTCGTGAGATAACATACGGACGCGGACAATATCCTGCTTCTATTCGTTTTCTGGCAACTAGGTGGAAGTGGACGGAAAAGCAGGTTCGTTTATTTCTAGACAGACTAAAGAAACAAGGGCGTATTACGACCGAATGCAAACAGGGGATGAATGTGGTAACTCTCTGTAAATATGAAGAGTATAACTCATGTAGTAGTACCGTTGGCACAGCAAAAGACACAGCAAAGGGCACAGATACCGAATTGATATTTAAAGAGTTAGAGAACATAAAGGCACAACTAACGGCACAGCAAAGGGCACAGGATGGGCACAGCGAGGGCACAAAGAAGAATAAAGCTAAAACAGAGAAAAAGAAAGATATAATATTATCTAGCGATAATATTTCTGATAACTCTAACGAGTTACCAGTCATAGTACCTCCGCCGGCCTGTTCGATTCCTTTTGGAAAAATCGTTGATATGTGGAATTCTACCTGTACGGGATATCGTCGGGTAATGAAGTTAAGCGATGTTCGCAAAAATAAAGTTCGTATTCGTATAGACGAAATGGGAGGTATTGATAAAGCCATTCCGATACTTCAGTGTCTATTTGAGAAGATGCAGGAAAGTAATTTCCTTCGAGGTGAAAGTTCCAGGGGATTTAAAGCCGATTTTGATTGGGTGTTTACTAATGGCGCAAACTGGATCAAGATATTCGAAGGTAAGTATGATAACAAAAAAGAATTAAATAACAATGGGACAAGTCACAGCAATGTCGGCGCTAGTGCCGAAAGCGATAAAGAGAGCAGAGATAGAGCGTTTGCAGAGCACATTGCATCCAAGTTGGGCGGCGGAGATACGAGATAGATACGAGTCTCCCGAAAACTTTCTAAAGCTGTTTAACCCCGGCATGCAGTCGAAGTATTGCCGATATGTTTCTAGGTGTTTCATGGGTGATGCCCCGGTACTATCCCGACTGCGTATTGCTTATTCTGATAGCCTCGTAGAGTCTTGGCTGGAAATTCAGTTATACGACCTTGCCGAATTTTCCGGGTGTAAAGAAAAGCAGTCCGAAGCACAACGGCAAGAGACAGCAAGACTGATAATAACCAACTTTCACTACCTGAAAGTAACAGAGTTGATGTATTTTTTTCAGCTGTTTAAATCTGGCACGTTTGGTAAGTTCTACGGTGTTGTCGATGGTTTGGCTATAATGGAGTCGCTACGTAAGTTCTTGTCTATCCGTTTAGACGAAATCACTAAGGCAGAGCGTGAAAGGTTAGATGCCGAAAAGGCTGAACGTATGGCTACATGGGCGAAAGAAGCGATAACAAGGGAAGAGTATGAAGAACTTAAATGGTTGTTCAATATGGGATATGAAAAGGGTGTCCACGTGAAGTCATTTAAGTAAATACAATAACCAACTGTTCGGAAATACCGAGTGGTTTAAATCAAATAAAAAAATAGATACATGAAAATAAGATTAGCAGAAAAGATTCTTTATGTTACCTCTATATTTGGAAACTGGGACAGCAATTATCAGCCGTATTCTGTTCCACAACAACAGAAAGCATTGAAGGTGCTGAAGGTTCCAATGAATATCAGGAAATCGATGTTAGAGTACGGGGTATATGGGAAAATTCCAACCGAATACAGGGGATACAGTCCTATTCAGGTGTCACAGGCGATGTTGAAACATAAGATGAACCCTGGGAATATAAAGGAGTATCGCAGGTGTATGAGACAGCTTTTGGATAAATAATCATCTCAAGCCATCCCGGCGCCACATACTGCGTAAGCTGGCTAACGAGGCTGCGCCCTTGTGGTACGGGGTGGTTCAAATCTAAACAAAAATGAGTAAAGATATTTTTAATATGTATTTCAAAGTGAAGATCAGTAACAATGAAGAAAGAGAAAAGGTCGTTAATCACCTGCGAGAAGCTGGCTTCTATTACCCTGACGATGATATTGACAAAAACGAAGTTGTCGGGTTACTAGTAGGTAATGCCTATATAGGTGAAATGCTATTTGATTATTCTATTGATGATAGCCCCAGCGAGGAATATACGGTAGAAGAGGTTTTAAATATGATTTTTTAGATAAGCCAATAAAAAAGGCAGTACAGTTTCCCATACCACCGATTTGTATATTCTTCTTGGCGGAACAAATATACAAAAAGATAAGATTTATGGCAAGTGAAGAGGTAAATAATTACATAACAAAACGCTACAGTAAGTGGCTTGACTACTCGTCTTATCAATGCACCCGTGCAGGTATTCCCAATGAATCATTGGATGTGTTAAATGAAACCCTTATGTCCATTCTTCAAAAACCACCCGAATTATTATCAGAATTACTTGAGTCCAAAAAGAATGGGCACACCGCTCTTGATTACTTTATCCTGGCAATAATTAAACGAAATGCAACCTCTCCAACTTCGGAGTATCAGAACAGATACAGTCCTATCCCGGTGAATGATAATGTAGATTATAGCCAACTGGAAATAGAGGACCAACCGAATAGCCAAGAAGAACAGGAGGATATAAATGACATAATGCTTGATAAGTTTCACCGGGTTCGGGAAGCCTTTGATAGTTTAGGTTTATCCCCTTTAGCTAGTAGAGTGTTTGAATTTCATTTCTTCCAGGACGAAAGCTTCTTGGATTGGCCCGGTCCAGAGAGCAAAAAGTTATTATATGAAATTTACAACGGAGTGCGCGACCTCATTCGCAGGAAAATTTTCGGAGAAAGTATATTTTAAATAAAAGTACCCTTATGAAACTGACAGTAAAGCAGGAAAAGTTCTGCAATAAATATATTGAGTGTGGTAATGCGTCTCAAGCATACCGTTTTGCATACGGATGTAATAGTTGGATGGATAAGACTGTGTGGGAAAGAGCATCCACTTTGTTGAAGAGTAGCAAGGTAGCGACAAGGGTAAGCGAATTACAGGCTGAGATAAAGGCTAAAAGCGACATAACCAAAGAACGTGTACTCGACGAGCTATCCGCTATCTTAGATGCAAAGATTACTGACTATCTGGAATTTGACGGAACCACTATCAAGTTTAAGAACTTAGGTGATTTGACTGACCGTCAGATAAGGGCAGTTGAAAGCATCAAAGAGGGGAAGAATGGTATTGAACTGAAACTACACGGTAAGAACTGGTCGATAGACAGGATATGTAAAATGCTTGGGTTCGACGCCCCCGTTGTCATGGAGCAACGCTTAAATACAGGGTTTGAAGACGTGAAGGACGAAGACTTGAAAGAGAAACTAATGGCAATGATAAATACTAATGAGCAGTAACTACAACCCAGAAGCGCTAAAGCTATTCATAGAGTTGAAACGTCGTGAAGCACCCGATGACTTCTGGGCGTTCTGTTTATATTACGATCCGCTTTTCTTTGCGCGTCGACCATTTTTGAAGAACGTGGCTGATGCCTTCATGCGCGTTTATCGTTCTTATTCTGACAATGTGATATATCGACTCGCTGTAAGTATGCCACCTAGAGCAGGAAAAAGTTACATTTCGTCACTTTTTATCGCGTGGATGTTGGGTAAGTTCCCGCAGGAATCAGTTATGCGCAACTGCTGCTCAGGTCAGTTATACAATAAACTTTCGTACGATACGCGTAACATTCTCAAGAGCGGTCGCTATCAGGCAGTTTTCAACTGCGTACAGCTGATGCGTGATAAAAAGAATCTGGCCGGATGGAGCTTAGATCAGGCTAGGCAGGTTAGTTACTTCGGTGCTGGAGTTGGTGGTACTGTTATCGGCTTCGGGGCGTCTATGTTGGCTATGACAGATGACTTGTACAAGAGCCTGGAAGACGCCCTCTCAGATACCAATAATGACAAAGTATGGTCATGGAAGCAAGGTACACATGACTCGCGCATCGAAGGGTGTTGCTGTATGATTGATATCGGCACCCGCTGGTCGGCATCCGATGTGTTGGGCCGACTGGAAGAATCAGGCAAGTACAACGAGATTATTCGCATTCCCGCTTTGGACGAAAACGATAAATCTTTCTGCGAGGAGGTTCACACAACTGAATACTACCGCGAGCTCCGCACAGAGACAGATGAAAGTATTTGGTGTGCTGAGTATATGCAGGAACCCATCGAAGCCAAAGGGCTTTTATTTCCCAAATCAGAACTCATGCGATTCAAACGAGCAGATATCATCGGAAAGGGTGCAAGCGGCACCATCGGAGCGTGTGACGTTGCCGACAAGGGTGATGACTACTTTGCCGCACCATTCGGTGATATGTTCGGTGATAAGGTGTTTATTAAGGAAGTCGTATTTACCAAGGATGCCGTAGAGGTGACTGAGCCACGACTTGCACAAGCCATACTTGATACCGGTTGCGATCAGATGCGTATTGAGTCAAACAATGGCGGACGTATCTTTTCGCTCAATGTACGCAAGACTGTCAAGTTACATAAGGGTAAATGTGAGATTCAAGCCAGGCATACTTCGCAGAACAAAGAAACTCGGATTATTATGAAAGCCGGATGGATTAAGAAACACTGCGTTTTCTTAGAAGAAACGGAATATAAAAAAGGTTCAGACTACTGGTGGTTTATGAAGTTCCTAACCTCCTACAAACGGGAAGGTGACAACGCCCACGATGATGCTCCGGATTCTATGACCATACTAGCTGAGTTCGTCGCTACATTAGGTCTTAATGTTAAAAAAACGAAGCGTAAGGTCGGACGTGGGTAATTTGTCCGGACGTTTATACTTTAAAGGAAAAAGTATATGGCTAAAATAGAAGAAGTTTTATTAAACGAAGATTTTGGGAATGTGATCGGAAGTCTATGTGTAGATACAATGGATGACCGTGAGCCTAGAGAGTACTTGGATGAATACAATGGAAAACGAAACAGACGTCCAACCTCTGTGGGATTCAGGGAGCCGAAGAGGGTAGCCGTATATTCAGATACTGAAGTAGAAATAGACCCCGACACAGGCGAAGAGAAACCCAAAAGGTTGGAAGATAAAACAGTCCAAGTTTCCAAAATCATAACTAACATCCCCAAGAAGATTGTTCGTACATCAGTTGCTTTCTTGTTTGGTGGAAAAATGACTCTATCAGCGGATGATACCAATGAGGGGTTCAATGAGTTCAAGAAGGTCTATGAGAGAAAGCTAAAGATGCAGTCCGTACTGAGACGATTTGCGCGAATTGTCCTGTCTGAAACCAAAGCAGCGATTATATTCTATCCTGTAACAACTACACAGAATGGGAAAAAGGTAAGCGTGCTTAAGGTAAAAGTACTGTCCACGCCTAAAAGCGATAATGAAACTTGCGAGTTCTATCCTCATTTCGACGATGATGACGATATGGACGGCTTCATTCATAAGTATACAGCCGATATCAATGGACGAAGCTGCGAGTGTGTGAAGATATATACCAAAGATGTTATTCTCTCTGGGAAAAATGCAGGTAACGGTTGGGAAATCAGAAAGGATAAAAACTTCTTTGGGAAAATACCGGTTGTCTACGCTGAAGTAGATCGCCCTGAGTGGGAAGACGTGGCAGGACTGATAGACGCATATGAAGTGCGTTTGTCTCGCGTCTCAGATACGAACGACTATTTCGCAGAGCCCATACTCAAAACATATGGCTTATCCAATCTACCAAACAAAGAAACGGTTGGCAAGGAGCTCAACTTTTCTATGGAGGTTGATAGCGATACGGGAACGGCTTATCATGGTGATGCTGATTACTTGGCATGGCAACAGTCTATCGACTCAATCAAAGAAGAACTAAGCCGCGATAAGAACGAAATCTACTCTGGGTCTTCCACCCCCGATCTATCATTTGATAACCTAACCGGCATTGGTAATCTAAGTGGTGTGGCTCGTAAGTTTATGACAATTGACGCAACGATCAAAGCCAGTGAGAACATGGAGGTATTCGGACCGGTGGTACAGCGTACCATCTCTATCGTTGCATCCGGAATCGCTAATATCACCAACACTAAGATGTCTGCGCAGTTGCAAGATAATTATATTGAGGCAACATTCGGAACCATACTACCTGAAGATATTGCAGAAGAGTTACAGAATCTTGCTCTGGCGAATGGCAATAAGCCGTTCAATGCGCAACAGACTATTGTAGCACGCTCTCCTTATACCAAGGATGCCGAAGAGGAGATTCAACTACTCAAGCAGGAGGAAAAGGAGACGGCTCAGAATACTATGCTACCGGGAATGACACTTAATGTAGAAGAGTAATGGCGTCTTTATCCTTCCATGACAAACAGCACCTGCAAAGGGTATTGGCACAGCAGCAGAATATAACTGCTTTGTTCAATCGTTTTATTAGCACTATATCTCCTCATCTGAGAAAGTGGACCGATATAGGCAATGGCAGTGTCTGGTCACGCAATGGAGCTATAGAAAATATTATTGACAGAGAGCTGGCTAAACTAGAAATTGAATTAAAGAACAATATTTCCAGTTTCCAGACGGACGCATGGAAGAGGTCGGAGTTAAAGAATGACCAGATGATACGTGAGTACCTTAATGGTATGTCTATCCGATCACAGGTAAAAGAAGGATTGTTTGCTAGAAATACAGATGGCATGCGAGCCCTGCGAGGTCGTATTGATAAAGATATGAACTTATCTACAAGAGTATGGAACCTAGCAGACCAGACTAAAACACAACTGGAATTCTACCTTGGCAGCGGAATATCCATCGGACAGAGTGCTGCAAATATCAGTCAAGACATACGTCAGATACTCAATAACCCCGACGCTCGATTTCATCGAATCAGAAATGCAGAAGGGAAACTGGTAGAGTCAAAACCGATGATGAACTACAATCCCGGTCCCGGCGTATACAAATCGGCGTATAAGAATGCTCTGAGGGTAGCAGTCACAGAAACAAACATGGCTTATCGAAAGGCCGATAGCGATAGATGGCAAAAGCTAGACTTCGTCCTTGGATTCGAAGTAAAGCGATCGGGCAATAATAAGGGCGGTTGCGTTATCTGTGACGCAATGGCCGGAACCTATCCTAAAGAGTTTGTGTTCACCGGATGGCATCCGTTTTGCATATGTCTTGCTACCCCCATCTTAATGAATCACGACGAGTTCGCAGAGTATTTGCTAAATGACACCATCCCGATGGACCGGTATATAACAGAGATCCCGTCAAAAGCTGTCAGGTGTATGGAGCAGTACAAATATTCATTTACGCGTGCACCCTATCAGATGAAGCAGAATATGAAGATATTCGTAGATAGGGAAAAGGGCGAAAACACAGGTTCTGTCTCACACTTAGTAAAGGGAATCAAATCTCCAAACAAGGTATCAGACAAAGAGGTGAAAGCTATTCTTGCGGAGTTTGCATTGCGAAATAGTGATTTGTTCTATGGGAAGTTATCAGACATAGGTATTTCAAAAGGAAAGTATGCTATGATGAAAGTAGGTCGGTATTATGATTCTGACCACAGGTATATAAAAGCTATGGGTAATAAATTGGACATCCACAATTACGACTTTGAAGTAGCCAGTGGCATCTATTTCAACCCTCTCAAAGAAGTTAAAAGCGCGCTTTTGAGTATCCGCAATGAATCAGACCTTACATTTAACCAGGAGTATTCCCTGGAGTCTTTATGGCATGAGATACGCCATGCTGGAGCTAAGGGGTGGAAAGATAACAGAATGGCTGATAAATATAGCTCTGCGGCTATGGAAACTATCAATCAGTTTTGCGCAAGAAAAAGCTATGATCAGTTTATTGCCAAATTAGGGGGGAAAGCAGTTAATCAAGCGGATGTCTTATCGAAGGGGTATGGCTATGCTAATCGACTGGCAAATTTCAGAAGTGCATTGGAGCGTTATGGAGTATCCGATAATGACGCATATACCTACTTCAACAATATTATTCAGGAAGAACCCTACGAAAAAATAATAGATATTTTAGCAGACTTCTTTTCCCAAAAAGGAGCAGACGGAAAAAGCGTTGTTCTTGATTTGATGATGCCATCTAAAGAATTTAAAAAGAAATATTTCAAGGATGAGTGACCGTTCGGTAGAAATCAAGCTGATCCATGTAATCAACGCCTTTTAAATAATGTTCCACCATAACGCTATCATCCCGGAGCCAATAAAGTGCTGCTATATCCTGTTTGGACATAGATTCGCAATCGCCAATATGTTTTAAATAGGCGTCTTTTGACAAATGATGGATGCGCGCTTCCTCTTCTGTCGTTAGATTATGGTCGTATATTGTTTCCATTTTGCACAAAAATAAGTAATTAGTTTGGTTTAAAGTATGAAATTCCGGGAATTTTTTTTCAGGCTTTATACTTTAAAGGAAAAAGTATCATTAAATCAAAAACCGTATGACTATTTTAGAATTAATCAACGCCCAATGCCGAGTACTCGGAGTACCGGAAAAATATGCTGCCAAGATTCAGAAGCTTTTCAAGATTGAAAAGGATGAAGGTATCAGCGACTATGTTCAGATGTATAAAGACAACATCCTGCCGGATGTGCAAGCAGGTGAGTCAGCTCAGAGCGCTGTTCAGAAGGCCATTGCAGATTATGAAAAGAAACACAATTTGAAAGATGGTAAGATTATTGAGGCGAAGAAAGAAGACAAGGTTGATACAGATGCCTTATCTCCAGAAATTAAAGCTCTGATAGATGCTCAGAGTACGCAAATAGCCGCATTAACGACAGCGATTAAAGGTATTACCTCTACCATTTCAACCTCTCAAAAACAAGTCGAAGCTAAAGCTACGTTTGAGAATGCTAAGCTTCCTGCTAAATGGTTCGGACGCATTGATGTGAATTCCGAAACCCCTATCGAAGATCAGATCAAAGAGCTTGAAACAGAGTATGCGGAACTAAAACAGAGCATTATTAATGACGAGGTAGAGGCCGGAGACTATAAACCCCGTGCAGGAGCACCAAAGGATCGGACAGAAGCGGAATGGGCTAAATTTATGGACGGAGATGGCGGCAATGCGAAAGACAGTAGTGTTGCCAGTCTCGGATTGGATAACTAATAATTAAAATCGTGTAATTATGTTTAGAAAAAAAGAAAGTGAATTTCAGTATGCCCCCGGTATTGAGAAGATTATCGAGGACATTCAAGGCGGTGGAACCATCGCCAGAGCAGAGCTAAAGGGAGTCATTGACGAACTGCCGCCTTTGGTAATTGTTGGAAAAGACCCTAATGGGCTTTATCATGTCGTTAAAACAGCAAAAGTGACAGCCATTGTTTCCGATGCTTCGAAGAAAATTCAAGTAGCAAAAAACCATTTGCTCAAGGTTGGAGAGGCTGTAACTCTTGGCGGAGCACTCAAGGGTGCTTCCGACCTAATTACATCTATTGACAAAAGCAACGCTGGTTACGACGAAATTACCCTTGCCGGAACTATTGGCACCGCTGCTATTGGCGATGTATTGATTCTGGCCTCTGCTAAAGCCGATGCCGGTGCAGCTACATTTAAGTATGTACCAGAAGCAATCACTATGAATAAGGTAGATACCACTGTTGCCAACCAACAGTCTGGTCTCTTAGTCCGTGGTACCGTGAACGAGAAGGTAATGCCTTATTTGATTGACGTTGCAATCAAAGCGTTGCTTCCTCATATTCGTTTTACGTAATCTATTAATTTATTGATATATGGAAAGAAGTTTAATTAAACAAGTGAACCGTAAGAACATGGCGGCCCGATTGAATACCCGTAAGGTGAAACCGGTATATTTCCCCAATTTTTTCGGTGTAAAACAAAAGTCCTCTCTGAAATGGGAAACATTGACAGGTGAGAAGGGTGCTCCGGTAATCGCTGACGTTATCAGCTTCGACTCTTCTGCATCTCAGAAGAAGCGTGAAGTCATTGGTAAAATGTCCGGTGACATCCCTAAGACCGCAATCAAAAGAGGCATGAACGAAAGTGATTGGAACGAGTATCGCCAACTCAGTCGTGACTGTAACGGTGACGCTGATTTGCAAGCATTGCTCGATCTCTCTTTCAAGGATCAGGATTTCGTGTATAACGGTGTTCGTGGACGCTTCGAATGGTGGTGTATGCAACTGATGTCTAAGGCTGGTTTTGTGCTGAACTCAACGAACAATAACGGTATTGTTACCGAAGAGTTCGTCGGATGTGGTATGCCAAATGAGAATAAGAAGGTTTCTTCAGCAGACTGGAGCAACGCTACCACAGCTGACGGCTTGCAGGATATCGAAGACGTTATTGTTGCTGCTTCTGCTGACGGTGTTAGCCTTCAATATGTGGTGATGCGTACCTCGGAATTCTCACTGCTCAAAAAACAGAAAAGCACAATTGAAAAAGTAAAAGGATGGGTTAATCAGAAGGACAAATTGGTTATCACCAAGAAGGTGATTAACGAATATCTTGCTGCACAGGAAAAGCCTATCACCATCGTAACCCTTGATCCGTCTGTTCGCATCGAAGATGCTGCACACAACCGCACGACTGTTAACCCGTGGGAGGCTAAACGTATTTGCTTCTTGGAAGACCTAATGTGTGGTGATATCCAGCATGGCCCTATCGCCGCCGAATCCTCAGAAGAGTACAAGAAGAAGGCTACTACACTGAAAAAAGATTTCGTCTTTATCAGTAAATGGTCTGAACTTGAGCCATTCAAAGAGTGGACGAAAGCCGAAGCGAACGCCATCCCGGTTATCAATGACCCGGATGCGATGTACATTCTGAAAGCTGATGGCGCTGCTTGGGAAACCAATGAAGATACTGAAAAGACTGACGAGGACTAAAAATAATAACCATGGCTACAATACGCGAAACAATACTTTCTTATCCTTCACTGGATGATTGTGAGACCTACCTGGATAATGTTGTAATGGTGAAACGCCGCATAAATGGTGGAGATGAATGCACGCCCGACAATATCGGTCAGGCGATGTTGTGTGCTGCGGATCTGTATGCCATGGTTGTTAACTCAACGGACTTCTCAGAAGGAAAGCTTTCTATTACCCATCCCCGTAGTTGGTATATTCAGACAGCAAAAGGCCTGTATATAGAAGGCGGGGAGCCGGGTAAAGCTGCTAAGATCGGAAAGAGAATCATCGTAAAAGGAAAGGCAGGCAACAGATGGTAAGAAGATATCCACATACAGCTATTGTCACGGTAGAAGGCAAACCGCAACTGATAAACGGAAAGCGTGTAATTGCTGACTCCTACGACGTAGAGGTACACGGCAGATATGACTCTGACGGAAAAACAGTGAAAAAGAACGCACTAGGCGAAGAAATCATTATACAGGGAGTTTTCTATACGAAGGCAAACCCACCTATGGCATACACTCCGATGCGCATTCGAATTGATCCACTGGGTATCGACCAACCGATTGTTAGCTGGGAGCCTTTTCAAACACACTCAATCATCAGCATATGAACAACGGACTGACTCCTTTGTGGAATGAAGATGATCTGGGACGGTGGTTTGACATCTTTATTGACCGCACAGAAGAAAAAACGTATCAGTTATTGGCCAAGGCAGGTGAGGTGTTTGTGAAGTATGCCCGTGAGCATGGTGGGTATCGTGACCAGACCGGAAACCTCAGAAGTTCTATTGGGTACACGATCATTTGTGACAACGAGATACTGACAGAGAACTTTGAGCAAAGCGATACGGGTACAGACAGAACAACAGGATTGGGTAAGGCCCGTCAGCTTGCTATGCAGGTTGGTAGTAGTCACCCGACCGGATGGGCGCTTATCTGTGTTGCCGGAATGACTTATGCAGCTTCCGTTGAAGCTATGGGGAAGGATGTTATTACCAATGCGGCGACAGCTACGGAGGAGGACTTGAGAAAACAGATTCAGAAAGTATTTGATAAAGCAGATGATTATGGCAGATGAATTTGATGTACTGGATATCGTGACGGAGGCTGTTGAAAGTGCAGGTGCGGGGCTGACTGTTTATCAAGGCAATTCTGCCAAAGATGAAAAGCTGGAACACATCGTGGTAAACTATCTTCCATTCAGTGAGATGGTGCACGTTGGAAGGGTCAACGTAAATGTGAATATCTTCACTCCATTGTATGGAGATGGGCTTCCAAATATGGAACGGATGAAGGTCCTTAAACGAAAGATTAGAGGTGTACTGAGTGTTATTCCACATCCGCTTGGAGTGTATTTTGATTCTACCGTATTGTGGAGCGAACGATTGTACGATGTCAAAGAAGGTTTTGATTGTATAAATATTAGATTGGAAATAATAACAGAAAAAAATTAGAATTATGAAAAATGAAAGAAGTCTGGCCATCGGTATGGCCTATGTGGGTGTGGGTGTTTATCCGGGTACCGGTGTTCCTGCTGCAGCCTTTGAACAAATTACGGATATCCACGAAGGATCTGTAGTATTCAACTTTGCAGAGTTGACCCCTACAAAAATAATGATTGAAGGTACGGATGAACCACGCTGGATTGTAAATCGAAAAGGAGATGTGAGTAGTATCGAATTTGCAATACCATCACCAACCGTAAACGATATGATTATGTTTTGCGGAGGAACTAAAACCGGGGAAAAGTGGGAAGAACCTAACATTGCCCCTTCGATCAACATGAGCGTGAAAATGAGCACTGAACCATTTGAAGGAAAATACACAGAATATGTGATTGTCAATGGTTCCGTTTCAGCACGTATTTCACAAGCTCCGACAAAGACGGCTTCTGAGTTGTTGTTGGTCAAAATCAGCAAACAAATTGCAGTCGCAGCGGATGGAACACTGAAAACACCGTTTACCAGAGAGGTGAAGGATGTTGTCGCCACTCCTGTGACAGCTGTTACAATCAACGGAACACCTAAGGTAGGAACTGCTCTGTCTGCCGTACCTACGCCCACTCAAGCTACCGGAACATATCAGTGGATGAAGAAAACAGGCTCTGAGACGCCTGTTGACATAGCAGGTGCAACGAATCAGGTATATATTCCGACTTCAGGAGATACTGGCGCCAAAATATTGGTTAAGTTTATCGCTTCAGGATCATATTCGGGTACGGTGACTAGTACTGAAAGTGCGGTAGTAGTTGCCTAATAAGTAGGTAAAAAAGTAAAGCCCGACTGCGTGCCGGGCTTTTTACATTAAAAAGTAGTTTTATGGGAGTAAGGCAAATTATTAAAGTAGAGAGTGATACGATTGTTGGAAAGTCTGTCAGTATACCATTTGAGTTCAATAACAGGAAATCACTGCCAAAAGGGAAAGACCCGGGCAACAGCATTGTAATCCGTCCGCTAACAGTTAGAACATGGTTTACTATCCGTCCTCTATTGATTCAGATCGATAAAGAAGATTTTGCCAAACTGGTGAGTAAAGACGATGAGGTGAATTCCGATCTACCTGGATTGATGGATAAATACGCAGAGTTGCTACTGGATATCGTCTGTCTAGGTATACACAATAAACCAAGTGAGCCTCCAGTTTGGTTCCGGGAGGTGCTGATGGATAACAGCACGTGGGAGGATATACGTATTCTGGTCAATGCCATTATCTACCGGATTGGCTTCTTCCCTTTTTGCAACTCTATCACGACTCTTCAGAGCGTGAGTCCATGGACCGAGACGGAGATGATAGCCGCTCGACGAAACCTAACCAGTTGGCAGGATACAGCCAAGGGAGATACTTGATAACCGTGCATGAAGCACTCGGGCTGACTTATATGCAGATACTTGATAGTGGGGTGGCTGTTATTGAGACAATGATGCAGGAATACGCCTATATCTGCCATGAACGCAATAAAGCGATGAAAGGCGAAGATTCTGATAGTACTGAAGGAGATTGGATAGAAATTCCAGACTTTGACAGCGGAGGAATGAAACGGATAAAAAAAGGAAGCTTATAATTCCATTAGCGCACCTCGTTAAGTTGATGTGCGCTATTGAAGTATTTTGATGATTAGCTAAGCAGCCTAATTTCAGAGTCATCAAAATCCCCCTCAAATATTATTCCACTGTTGTCATAACATCTATATTTTCCATCTTTTATCTCTTTTATTATCAGTTTTTTTTCAGTCTTTACATTCTCAACAAGCGCCCCGATTTGAAAATCTTTACTACCTAACACTGGGTTTACATTGTTAGAATCTTGATTTTTAGAAAGATTTAAATATTTATTCTTTATCGCACGTATATCGTCTGTCATACCCCAAAGTTTGAAGAATAAAATGATTTGCAAGACTCCAAAAACAATAATAATGATTGAAACAAAATTTAAAAGACCTTCCATAGCAGTTGTTTTTTTAGTTAAACATTCCGCAAATGTAACCAGAAACCTAACAATTACAAAGAATATAAGGGTAATTCAAGAGATTATGTGCCCTAAATTTCAGAATTAGTAGCTACAGAAAGTAAAACTTACTTTGCTTTTATACTTTAAGAGAAAAGTATATGGGTATCGTAAATAAAGCAGGTGCCATGTATATGGCAACCGGTATAGATAATACCGGATTATACAAGGGCAAAAGGGAAGCTATGGGAATCATCAAAGCCATGGCCGGAGAAGTGACTTCGTTTGATGTATTCGGTGGAATTGGGATCAGTGCAGCGGCAACCTTTGCCAAAGCTGCCAAAGACGCATATACATTTGAGAAAGACTTCCAGAAAAGTATGTATGAAGTGGCGTCTATCTCAAGTACGATAAAAGGAAGTCTGACGGACTACATGAATAGTATTATGGATATGACTCGACAAATACCCGTGGCGGCTAACGATTCAGCGAAAGCCCTGTATCAAATTGTATCTGCCGGGCATGATGGTGCTAATGCTATGAAAATTCTCGAGGTATCAGCTAAAGCTGCTGTAGGTGGTGTAACAGATACGGCTACTGCAGCAGATGCAATCACTACAGTGCTGAACGCCTACAAGATGTCGGCAAGTGAAGCTGGTACAGTATCTGATATGCTGTTCATGACAGCCAAATTAGGTAAAACTACCATGGGGGAACTCGGGCAGACCATTGCTCAGGCAGCACCTATCGCCGCTTCTTATGGTGTTGGAATTGAGCAAGTATTGTCCGCTGTTGCTTCGCTCACCAAACAAGGTACACCAACAGCTCAGGCTATGACTCAGATACGTGCTTCTATCCTTGGAGTCTCCAAAGTACTTGGTGACGGTGCTTTTGATGGCCGCACCTATCAAGAAGCATTGGCAGAGGTTGCCAGTCGTGCCAATGGATCGGAGTCTGAACTTCGCAAATTAGTTCCTGAGGTTGAAGCAGTAAATGCAGTTCTTGGCATGACTGGTAACAATGCCACCGCTGCCGCCGCTGATTTAGGTCAGCTACAGAACTCACTTGGTGCTTCCGAAGCAGCCTTTAAGACAATGCAGACGAGCGCGGACAATCAATTAAAACTGCTGCAGAACAACCTAACTGCTGCACTCCGCCCGCTGGGGGATGATATACTGAAAGAAGTCTCAGAAGTCGCCCGGAAGATGAACGACGCTTTTAATAGTGGAGATATGCAAAACAGTCTTCAAACAGCAGAAACGTTGATTAAACTTGTCTCCGTGGCTTTCGTGGGGTACAAGGTCGCCACAATGGACGCTTTGAAAACAACCAACGCAGAAGCTACAGCAACGAAACTGATGGCTACGATAAAAGAGGCATATCATAAGGTGGTCGGTGATGGAATAGTGCAAAAGGAGACTGAACGTCTTTCACAAGAGGCATATATTGCTTCATTGGAAAGCTCAATTACGGCAGAGCAAAGGGCTATTCTGGAAAAACAAAACCTAAAGAAAGGAAGCAAAGAATATTCCGATGCCCTTTCGGATATTGCCACAAATGCGAAAATAAGTGCAGATCAGGAGGTTGAATCACTAAGCAAATCTCTAGGAAAAAATCGTGCTAGGATGTCCGCCGCCAAAGAACGTGTAGAGATGTCGAAAGAGGCTACAAAAGCAGCGAAAATAGAATTGGAGGCTGCTCTACAAGCAAATGACATTTCCGCTACGGAGGTCGCACAATCTAAAGTTATCGCTGCTGCAAAACGAGAAGAATCTGTCTCCAATGAGTTGAATACCATTAGTCGTAAAGTGAATAATCAAGAGAAACGACTTGGCATAGCACAAACAACGGCTGATTCGGCATCAACAGTACTTAACAATGCCACAACAGCGAGTAATACAGTAGCTACAACTATGAGCACCCGGGCACATGGCTTCCTTGCTGCTGCAAAGCTAAAAGCATCCATAGCCACACGTACTCTTACCACAGCCATCGCAGCTAATCCGATTGGGGCGATACTAACTGTTGTCTCACTAGCAGCTACCGCATGGCTTATGTTCAGCGGAAATACTGAGAAAGCGAAAACAAAACTTCAAGAATTTAGAGAGGAACAAGACAAGTTAAAGGAGTCGACTAGTAAATTATTAGATACCTTGTATGATACCAATGCAGCAGACCGAATCAGAATAGAAGCATTGGAGAGACTCAAAGAGATGTTTCCTGATCTATGGAAAGGTGTTACTTTGGCGACCCTTGCAGAAATAGATAGGAACAAAGCACTAAAGGCTCAAAATACCTTACTGGATGATAATAATACAAAATCATTAAAATCGCTTATGATCGCTAGTAAAATGCGACTCACTAAGCTGAAGGAAGAGAACGGAAAAGTTATTTTTAGAGATACAGAAGGAAACGAAACCAGACAGAATAATACAATGGCTATTACAAGGGAGCAAAAACAATTAGAAGAACTTGAAAAACAATACTATAATATTCAGTCTGCAAAGCAAAGACTTATAGATGAAAGCCTCCCTATAGATACCCGTATTTCAATTTATGAAAAGGAGTTGAAGAATTTACAAACTCAGATCGAAAAGGCAACAAATGCAAAGAAACAATTCTCTTTGACCGATTGGGGTAATATACCTAAGATTCCTTCTTTTGAAGATATGCCACAATTCACCAGTCAATTTGACATCCAACTATTGGAAAAGCAAGCAAAAGAAACGAAAGAGAAATTGGAAGCAGCTCGTAGATTAAAGGACCCGAAAAAGACTAAAACTATCACCCCTCCTACCGAAGACGAAAAACGAGAAGCCGAGAAAAGAAAAAATACGCTCGAAGACATTGCCAAAACAGTCTTAAGTGTTGAACTCAAGCTTCAGCAAGAGCGTGTTAATATCATGGCTGATGGGCGTGAGAAAGCACTGTCTGAGATTGAAGTAGATAAGAAAGCTCGTCTGCAAGCTATCGACGACGAAGAAAAGGAACTAAAGAAGAAATATGCTTCTGTTGGCCAAAGTATGCCGTCTGACCAGTCCGCCAATTTCACCCGACAACGAGAAGCTGTAAACGCCGACGCCGGGTATAAAACCGAAGCGGTAAATAAGGATTATGACCAGAAGGAAATTGACTTCCAGAAGGAACTGTCTTCCGTCTTCCTTACTGAAGAGGAGAAGCGTAAACAGTCTATCGTTGATCGTTACGACTCCCTACGGAAAATGAATCAAGAAGCTTATAATGGTGAGCTAAGAAACATTGAGTTAACAAAGACAGGTGAAGATGCTCAAGAAGCAAAAACAAAAGCCTCCGCTAAGTATATCGCTGTAATGGCTGGAATTACCAAAGCTCAGACCGTTGATGAGGGTAAGGGTAAGAAGGAGCAAATGGATGGTCTCATCGCCCAGTTAAATGATTACAAGAGCAAAGAATACACTCTCAATCAGGAATGGGATAAGAAAATCGCAGATGCGGCAGCTACCGGGAATGCAGACCTACAGCAACGCGTATTAAAAGGTAGGGATGAAGCGATGTCTGAGCTGAATGGGCAGATGCTTCAAAGGTCTGAGGAATGGCAGCAGCTATTCGGTGATCTGGATAATTTGACTGTTACTCAGATAGAAAACCTTATAGCGACAATTGAAAGCCAAATGAAAGACCTAAAGCTGAATCCTATAGATGCAAGGGTACTTACAAAATCATTGAATGAAGCTAAGCAGAGAATCATTTCCGAAAATCCATTCGCCGCTCTAGGCAATGCTTTTAGTGCGGTGTTTAGAGAAGGAGCCAAGGATTCAAAAGACTCCACTAAAAACATAAAGCAGAATTGGAAAGACCTTGCTAAGGCAACAGAAGGATCTTTTGAATTTATCAATGATGCCGTAAGTAGCTGCGGTGTACTTGGTGATCTTTTGGGAGAATCCGGAAAGCAAGTCATGGGGATGATTCAAGGCATTGCTACCGCCGGCATAGCGATGGCTACAGCTATCAAGACGGCGGAAGCAAGTAGTATTATCCTTGCTGCAATATCGTTAGCTCTACAGGCAGTAACAGCTTTGTTCGCCGTATTCAATGGAGACAACAAGAAAGAGAAGAAAATACAAAGTTTGCAAAAAAGCGTCGAAGAGCTTGACCGCGCCTACAACAAACTTGGGCGCACGATAGAGAATACTTATTCGAATCAAGTGTATTCACTGATGGATCAACAGGAGGCTAATCTCAGGAAGCAACAAGAGTTAATACGTCAGCAGATAAAAGAAGAAGAAAGCAAGAAGAAGTCGGATGGGGATAAGATACAGGAATGGAAAGACAAACTCATATCACTCGATAATGCTATAGAGGACAGTAATCGGAAACAAATTGAGATGTGGGCAGGTACCGATATACAGTCCGCCATTGACGATTTTGCGGACGCCCTCGTAGAAGCTTACGCCCAAGGTGAGGATGGAGCGAAAGCAATGGGTGACACCACTAAAAAGGTACTAGCAAATGCCGTAAAAGAAGCATTGAAGAAGCAGATACTAGGCCAGGCCATACAGAGTGCCGTTACCCAATTAGGTAGGGATATGGAAGATGGCAAATTGTCGGATGCTGATAAAAGGCGATTTGAAGACACTGCTAATGCGGCTGGCGAGCGTTTTACCGAAGCCATGAAAATGTACGATGAACTATTTAAAGATACGGAGAATACAGTCAAAAATGGTGTAACTGGTCAGTTACAGGCAGCGATGACCGAAGGGACAGCGAGTCAGTTGGTTGGTTTGTGGAATATGACCTCCCTTGATGTACGGGCTTTGAGAGACATGACAGCAGAACATTTTCGGCAGGCTAAGCAGTATATGCTAAATGTCGAAAGCATTCTTGCCGAAACTAGGCAGATTAATGCAAATACATTGCGTACGGCAAATAATACCGACGGAATAGTGGATTCAATAGAGAGCGGGTTCACTCGCATGGGAAGAGAATTATCAGAAATAAAAAGTAATACAAAATCATATAACGGAAGAGGATAATATGGATATCAAAGAGTTAGCAAAATGGTTTATCTCCGGTGCACCAGAGATGTGTGGAAATGGACAGAGCGGGTTAATGAACGCTTTGAGTATCGACGATCTAGTAACTGAATACTGGCGGGGTATTGACTTCTGTTTAGCGAAAGACTATCCACGCCTTCAGGTGATGAAGAAATTCAAAAAAGAGCTCAGAACACAGCATATTTATATTGGCGAGGAAGTTAAACTAGAGAATGAGACAAAAGCGGCTTTTCTCTTCAATTGTAAGGTTGATTTTACAGCAAATGAATATGCAGTATCTCGTATTTACGCAAAACACAATAGCCTGATTTCCATTAGGGCATCTGGGCATGCTTTTGTTATGGTAGACGCTCTTGATTCCTCTATCCTCGACATAGAGTGTATTGAGGAAGCTAAAGTTATAATCAACATGTATGCACGCTCTTCTGTCCGCTCTTCCGTTGGGCAGAACATAAAGACAGTATACAAGAACCTTGAAACATATGACTTATAAATTAGACGGAATAGATATTTCTATCTGGGGTGCAGTCCCCTATGTCGATAACGCACAAGAATGCATTGCTATTAGTGGGTTATTTGATCTTCCTAAGCGGAAAGGAACGATTGAGTACAATTGGGGTACATCTGTTGAGCCGTTTGTTGATGAAGATGATATTGAGTTAGATGGCCGGACACTCACACTAAAGGTATGTATAAAAGGAAGTTCCTCATCTGATTATCTGAAAAAATTGAACGACTACAAGCTGGCATGTATTTCCTGTAGGAATCTATGGACGGAGTTCGGAGAATTTGGAGTAGTAATGAAAGATGTGTTGGATGTCGAAGAGTACTATGAATATTGTATGGCCATTGTCACAACTAAGTTTTGGCAGCAGGACTTTATCTTATCGAAATTACTAACACTCCCATCCGGTGGATCGGATAGTCTACTGGATGGTTATAGTATGGCTCGTGATTTTGGGATTTACATAGCATCAAGGAAGGATGATAAAAGTATATCAAAACGAATAGAAGTCAGTACCACATCGCCATATACACAAATGCTATACCGTGAGCCGAGAGATATAACTTTTACATGCACAATGATAGGAGACGACTTACAAAGTTTATATTCTAAAATAACGCAGTTTCAGGCATTATGTATGAGGTCGGGTCTACGTACACTTAAATTATCGGAAACTGAATCATTTGATTTATACTTTAAGGATGGAATGGTAGTAAAGCCCACGTTGGAAACTTTGCTTAAGTTCGATTTAAAATGCAGAGTTGTGATATGATTGATATATTCAGAAATGTAGATGGTGTAGAAAAGGTTGTGTGCAGTGTTGCGGATGATAACGCAACACTCAAAAAGGCAATTATGGGCGCTGACGAAATAGTGATAGATGTAACAGTTGACTCCGTTCTGAATGTCCTTGTCTCCGATTATATACGATTCGAAGGCATTGTTTATGAATTAAATAGAGATTTTGAATTCAATCAGAAATCAGAGGTCGAGTATCAATACTCCTTTGTTTTTGAGCACCCTTTATATCGTTTGTTGGATAAACTCTATCTTAATAAGCTTTCCAAGAAAGCAACATTCACCTTAACGGGGCGGTTAGCTGATTTTGTAGGACTCCTTATTTGGAACATCAACAAGACTAGCGAAAACATGGAGGGCGTGGATGCAGGCTGGTCGGCAGGAGATATTCCTACTACTGATTATAAAACACTAACCTTTGGGTTAATAAACTGTCGGGATGTCTTAACTAAATTAGCCAGTGACTTCGGAGTTGAGTTTTATCTAAAGAATAAGGAGATTAATTTTGTTAATCACATTGAGAATAAAACCGGACTCGTTTTTTCTCAAGGTAAAGGCAAAGGGTTATATACGGTATCGCAAAAGAACGTAGATACAGGTAACGCCATCACGCGCATATATCCTATCGGAGGAACTCAGAACGTTCCACCATATTATCGTAAGTCTCTGGTGTTTGATGCGACCGTTGACGGATTGTTTGTACACGATGAAAAACGAAAGTTAGAAGGGGCTTATTTCCCTGCAAGCAGCAAGATTACGCCAACTGCAACTACCGTTGATCAAACGCAAGTATATTCTGTATCTAATGGAAAACTTGCCCTTAAGAATAGTGCTCCAGCAGATTTACCCGCTGGTTCGTACGCTATTGATTTCACTGAGTTGTCTATAAAGATGGCTTCAAGGTACCGTCCAGGTAACGATTATATCCCCGTTAACGTGAATATAGATGTAGTAGTCGAGGTCTATTATAAAGGTACAAACATTGTCGGAGCCAGACGGACTATCGTAAAGTCGCTAAAGAATGTAAATATCGTTGCAGTCGGTAATGGTTGGACGTACTTAGACACAAAGGAAACTTTTGATATTACGACAAATGATCTATCTGGAGGTACGACTCTCTGCCTAGACATATATAATTTGGACGGTACCCCATATATGAACAGGATTGATGTGTCTTGTGAAGGGAAGTCTAGTATTTGGGTAGAAAGAATACGATATAACACATCTATTCAGCTTCTTTCAGGCATAAACAAAGGTAATGAGTATCAATGCCTCTATTACCCAGAAGTATCAGGCAGAAAGAATGTGATTAAATTACCCGAAGGCTCTTCTGTCTCAACTGGAGACAGCTATACAATTGGCAATATCCTCAAATCTAAGGTCCCAACCGACTACTTCTCTGAACCTAATGCAGATCAAACAGTGGAAAGTATTAGCTGCGTGGATGAGAATGGACATTTGATTTTGCCAGAGGTATATATTGAAAATTTCTCGGAATATAGCAAAATTGTAGAGCGCGGAGTAGAGTTTGCGGATATCCACCCCTCTTTTGTTAGTGCCGTTTCATCTGCATCGGGCAATAACAATAGTATAATCAAGTGCTCCGAAATTGATTTCGACATTAAAGAAGTCGCTGTTGGAAGCGAGGCACGCATAAACTTTCTTACAGGCGACTTAATGGGAAAGTCCTTTTCTTTTCAATGGAACAATGAAAAGAAGGAGATTACACTTGTTGAGCAAGAAGACGAAACGGCTCTAGCAGATGCATCAGGTAAAAAGCCTACTATCCCAAGCACGATAAAGCAAGCCAAAGTAACAGACGAATTTAACTTCACAGGATTAATTCTCCCGAACTCTTATGTTACAAGTGCAATCGATAGGTTACGCAAAGCAGCTACTGCGTGGCTTGACTTCCATTGTCGCAAACGCATCAAATTTGACCTCAATATAGATTATCGTTATCTACGTGGTAAGCGAATGGTGCTTCCGGGGGATTTGGTTACTCTAAAAGTCCAAGAACACAATATTGATAAAGTTATTCGCGTCATTTCTGTTGACAGGAGGATTAAAACGGGAGAATTGACATGCGTTGTCTCCAACTATTTAGACGAGAAATGGGAAAAGAAAATTGAAGGGCAAATCAGTTCCATGCAAACGACCGTGAATGGTGGAGGAAGCTCTTCCGGTGGTGGATCTTCTTCAGGTGGCTCTACTGATAACGGCTTATCGAAAGACATCCGCGTAAACTCCCCCAAGACCGGCCACATCGAAACCGGGAACACCTTAAAGAAAGGTCTTACCTACGAGCAGATATTTAGAACGATGCTTTACAAGCCCGAACCAGCTACCTTTTTAGGGAAAATATCCACAGCTAACGACGTAGAGATAGGTTCAGCCAAAGGAACTCTCACTTATATTGCCAATCAGAAAGACAACGGAGCCTTATTTGAAGGGTATTATATGAACGATGATAACGTAAAGACCTTGCTCGTGTTCTCTGATCCAGATTCAAAAGGAGATATGACAGCCACACGTGTACTAACAGGCTTCATTGAGAAGAACGAAACCTACAAAGCATTTGCCGACTTCGAAGCCAACGAAACCGACAACCTACCTGCCTTGTCTCTTACAAGTACGATCAGCGTCAACGCGAGAAGAAAATGGTTTGCCGGCACAGCCAATGCGATACCTACTGATTCGCCCTCTGTTCGTTCGCTACCGAGTTCGGGATTCATGCTTTCAACCTCTTTCAGATTCTCTGTTCAGCGCGGTGTGAAGCGTATCATCTTCTGCTTCCCTGCCGAATATAGTCTAACTAAGTTGGTCTATGATGGTGTAATAAGCGGTATCGTCATACCGATTGGACAAATCAAGGTATCGACCATCAACGAGGTAAGCGGAGACAACGGAAAGTTGCCTATCCCTTATACCTGTTGTGCGATAGTGAACGACATAGAGAACCTACAAGATGCAACAGACAATTACACAGTAAATTTAATTAAGTCATGAGCGATGTAATAATATACGAAGGTGCTGCAATCCCTTTTTCTTTCTCGAGGCAGAACGGGCAACCTCTTGATGTAACCTCAGTGATGCGTACGCTCGCTGACATTACCACGTATGCAGCCAACGCAGAGAAGAAGTACGTACCTTATGAGGGTCAAACGATTGCTTGCCTTGAAGATAAGATGCTGTACATACTCGAACTGAAAAACGGGGTGTTAGTGCCTAAGTTATCGGGCGGTGTCAAGTTAATCAAGCGAGACGATAACGTAGAGCTAACCGACGATGCTGCTTTGTCTGCCTTGCGTAGCGTTAAGGAGATAGAAGAACGTGCTATCAGTCGAACCAAGCGTGATACGGCTGCCGAAGTGATCGAATTTGTAAAGGGCTTGACGGCAGCCGGCGGAAAGACCACGGTAAGCGGAGACGGTAAGATAACAACTCTCAACCTGCTTGTTCAGGCACTCGCTGAGGTATACGATCTGAACGTATCTCACGTGGCTACCATGATGCGAACCATCATCAAGGATTACGTAAGTTCCGAAGCGTTCACTCCCGGTCTGCTTGGCGAAGGCTTCAAGATCAGTAAAGCAATTAACGGTGACTGGAACTTAGAAATAGACAACGTAGTAGTGCGCAAGGTAATGACGATCTTTGAGATGATTATTTCTAAGGTACGTTCGGTTAACGGTGGTTTGGTAATCTCTCCTGCCAACGGTCGCATTAAGTCCGTAGCCGAAACAACAGGCTCACCTGCCTATTATGTGATCGGCATTGAGGGCGATATGCAGTTTGTTGTTGATGATTACGTTCGCTGTCAAGTGTTCTCAAACGGGCACGCTAAATACTACTGGGTTCGTGTATCGTCGATAAGCAATAATTCTATTCTTGTGCTCAAATCGGAGTTCACGAACAGAGCTGTTCCCGCCATAGGTGACGACTTGGTGCAGATGGGCAACGCGACCAACAAAGCCCGTCAAGGCTTGATTTACCTGACTGCTTCAGAGGATGGAAAGCCGCGTATCTCTGTAATGGATGGTGTAAACTCAACGAGCTTGGTCGGAAAGAATAAAGTAATTTTAGGAAGCTTAGATGGTATTACCGACACCGATTTTCCGGCAGACTTCCAGCCGAGCGGTTACGGTCTGTATGCCATGAACGTATTTCTAAAAGGTATATTCGTGCTTCGCAACGGTAAGAGCGTAGAGGGCGAGATCGAAGCGGCACAGAACGCAGCATCGGTCGCACAAGCAAAAGCCGATACGGTAACGCGTCTGTTTCAAGAGTTCACGGTAGCGGGTGGAGTGTTTGAGAGCAAGATTACCGAGGTTAAAGAGTATGCGGACGACAAGGTATCTGCGATACAGGTGGGCGGGCGCAACCTTGCATTGAATAGCGGGGTTGCTGTATCAAACGCCTCTTACAAAATTCACGCCTACCGATTAAGCGAAAACCTTGTATCTGGCAATACTTACATTTTGACTATTTGGGGAATTCTTGGCGCTGGAAGAGAGTGTTTTTCGATTTGGATTGGTGGCGGATATACATCTCTCGGTCGCCCCGCAGTGGTAACTGATGAAAGATACCAATTAATCTTTGTTTGCCCCGATTCCATTTCTGGCGATGGGAGTAGAGACGTTGTTCACGTTTATCATGAAACGGCAGGTTTATCCAGTGTATCTACTATTAATCTAATAAAACTTGAACGCGGCAACAAACCCACCGACTGGACACCAGCCCCCGAGGACGTCACCGCAGACGCACAAACCAAAGCCAACGCAGCCCAAGCCGCCGCCGAAGCGGTCGCCATCGCAAAGGCTACACTTGCCAAAACCGAAGCAAATGCATACGCTGATGGTATCGTTACGGAAGAGGAGAAACGCGCCATTGCAGACGCACAGGCAAAGCTAGCCGAGGCGAAACTTGATGCACAGGCGAAAGCGAACGACGCTAAACAGGCGGCAATCGCTGATGCAGCAAACAAGTACCCTACGAAGTCAGAGGTATCTACAAGCATCAAGCAATTAAGTGATAGTATCTCTCTTAAGGCAGAAAAAACAGAAGTGACAGGATTAGGTAATCGTGTATCTGCCGCCGAAGCAACTCTAACCGTACAGGCTAATCAGATCGCGTCTAAAGTCTCCCAATCGGATTTTAATACCCTTGGGCAGCGTGTGGGTTCGGCAGAATCGGCAATAACGCAACAGGCAACGCAGATCACTGCACAAGTTACTGCGGTTAACGACTTGACAGGTAGGGTTGCCTCGGCGGAATTGGCTCTAAATCCTGATAATATTTGGTTAGGACTGACTGCAAAAGTAGATGGTGCTATTGAATCGAAAGTAAAGACAGGTATTAGCATTGCGGGGAATGAAGTCAGCATATTCGGCACGACCATATTGAACGGAAATTTGATCGCTGGTATTATATCCGCTACCAATATCACCACTGGAAAGCTAACTGTAACGGATAATGCGAAGATAGGCGAGTTTCTCGTTCAAAACAATAGTTTGGTGAATAATGACTTTAGAGCATCTCTTCAAATCGGAGACAGCGATTCTCTTCGGTATGTAAAAATTGGTGGCGACTCTCTTAACCTTGCAAAAATACAAGTTGCTGGCGAAAATACCGTAGGGCTTAATATTACAACGTATAAACCCACTGTCGGAAGATACCCGCATACTAACTATGCGATAAAGTCGGTAGGGTCACATGTTTTCAAGCAAAGAGGGGCGGTTGACCAATACGACAAAGACGATATATGGGACGCGCCCGGTGTGTTGTGGTGTGGTCAGTATAGTTGCTCAAACTGGAATCCTGCACTAGCGAGATCATGGGGAAACGGATTGAATGTCACGGGTATAAGCCGACAAAGAGCAGGGTGTTACACAATAACACATAATCTTGGGCATGTAGATTACTTTGTGCATGCGATTGGCAATGCTCAGATTCGCGATAATTGGAACTGGTATAATACTACGGTCAGTTTTTTCGGGCATAGTGCGAGCCAATTTTCCTTATTGTTTAAAGATGATGGCGGAAGTGAGAAAGATCCGGCAGAATTTCAAGTGATGATATTTGGTCGAAATAAGTTTTAACAATAAAATAACAAAACAATGAAAATTAACTTTAGAAAAATCAAAGTAACGGCAATTGATCGCACTACTAACGAGTTCGATCTATCACAAGAGTTAGCCAATGACATTTACAACAACACGCAAGACGTTGGAGAGTTGGAACTTGCTCGTAATCTGTACAATCAAGGGGAGATTGAAGTAGACGCGGCAAAGGCTGTGATACTAAACAAGTACATCCGAAAGGATTTTAAGGCATTTATCACAGAAGCGGTTTGCCCCATGCTAGACAATATTATTAACTCTAAAAAATAACATCATGTTAGTAGAAACATCAAGAACCACAGAGGTAAGAGGAGAAGTAATCACAGATGGCTATCGCTACGAGGTAACTTATTCATTGAATGGCAAGGAGCTTACACGGATTCACTGTAATGTGAATAAGAAGGTATCGGAAGAGGTCGAGACACCGGAAGGAAAGCAGACCGTTGAAAGTC
>NZ_HG726032.1 GCF_000499785.1 Bacteroides neonati
CCCCGCAACGCATAGAGTTACGATTTAACCTAAAGGTCGCTTTTAATGATTGCGCCTCGTTCAACACCAAATCCCCTGTAATTGTACGTCAAAAGGCTAACGAACGCTTCGATGTACTCGAAAGTATTCATAGTACTCTACAAGGATGGCGAACAGAAGATTGTATAAAAGCGTTCAGCCGTGTGAGCGTGAAAGATGAAAAACGGCCGGATGGACTAAAAGTATATAATTGTTTGTATACTGCTTTCTTTATGGTTAGGATAGAGTAATCAGAACCGCCAACTGGGATACATTTTTTGTAATTGCCGTGCGGTAGTACGATTGCGACAAAGTTCCTCGAAATAATCAGCCTGCTTTGCCCAGGCGTTATTTATGGTTCTTTCTTCCACACAGAACTCTTCATCCGAAAGGGTGACAAGTACATCATCCAATCGCTTGCGTACTATCTCGCGCCAATAGTAGAGACGGGCCACAATCATCCGATCACGTATATCCAGTCTCTCTTTACGGTTCATTGCTTTCCTTTTAAGTGGCATCGTGGCAACGCGCTTACGCTTTGCCTGCTGCTCTTGCGAGAGTCCGTTGGGATACTCTTGCCGATTGTCTTCAAAAAGGTATAGCTGATTGGCCATAATTTATCAATACTGTGGTTTGGGATTATCACAAAATTACAAAGAAAACCTTGAGCAAGAATAATTTTAGATAAAAAAATGACACTTCACACCACTATTAAACAAAAATCGACGTAGGATACATATATCTTACGTCGATTCCGATGCTTAATTTCAATTTATTTAATCCTTATCCGGTCGCGATAATACGTACCCCAGAAAGATTAATTCTATAGCCAAAACAGCAATTCCAAACTTAACAGACAAACCAAAAGCTCCTATTGCTATCACTGCCATAAGCACAATTAATCCGACTGCAAACATGATCCTACCAATTTTTTCAATCATAATATTATTTCATAATTTATTCTTTTATATACAAGCAACCTTCCTAGAACAGGAAGACACTCTGTTATTATTTTCTGAAAAACATATCTCCTGAGATTGAACGTGCAGTATCATCATTGGTTAGTCGGATGTAGCGGAAAAAGTTCTGCTCACTTCGATGTCCGGTTAACCGCATGATTTCAAGAGTTTTCATTCTTCCGGCCAAATACATATTAGTGGCTGCCGATCGGCGGGCAGTATGACTGCTTATCAGTTCCCATTTTTCGCGGGTGTTGGTAATAAGCTTGCCACCTTTGGTGTACGAATAGGTGATTTTATCTGTCAATCCCACTTCTCGCATAACCAATTTCAGGTATTTGTTGAAATGCTGAATGCATAATTGGCAGGGAATATGTCCTCCGTATTTTTCAAATATCTCTTTGACGTAGTCGTGAATGGGGACTTTCACATCCACGTTTGTCTTTTTGGTACGTTTTACGATGTATTCACCAATCAGGTTTTGATTTGTTAAAGTTGAGTAGTCGGAATAACGAAGTGCGGTAAGACAGCCGATAACAAAAAGGTCGCGGATGCGCTCTTTGGCTTTTCTCTTATCTTGATGCTCGAATTTATAATAATAGATTCTTGTGATCTCGTTCATTGAAAGAAAGACGGCAAAGGTCGGCTCTTCCTCTAAATCCACCTCGTTGTATGTTGTATCTACTGCATAATTGTATTGGCCGGCGCGTCTAACCAATGATTGGATTTTCTGTATATATCCTACAATGGTGTTGTGCATCAATCCCCGATCTTCCAAGTAAATAATGAAATCATCCAAAAACTCTTCGGTAATTGAGTTCGTGTAGATATCACAGTTGTATAACTCGGAAAATCGGTCGATGTGATTGATTATAGCGTCATAAACGGCCGCATAGTGTTCAGACTTGCGTCTGCTTCTCCTTTCAAGTGTTTCCCTGGCAAACGATGTAAAGTATATGCCTTCGAGTGGTTTGCTTTGGCGGAAATGATTTATATAGTCCTTTCTTGGCTTTGCCTCACGGACAGCATAGGATACGGCTAATATGACTTTGAGTGTTTTAAAAGTTATTTATCTGCTTTATACAGCCTTGCCCCTGTTTTCTCTTTTACTCTTAGCAGGAACTCTGCCGAGCGATCACTATCCACGACCAACTTAACCGCTGTAACTCCTTCCGTTTTCGGAGATTGTATGAGTAAGGAACAAGGTTTATCGCAATACAGTCAGTAGTATATCAGTTCGGATAGGTAGCTATCGCCAATTTGGACGATGTAGTTAACAGGTGGGCGTTGCATAGTTAGCTATCTGCTTTCCATTCAATGGTAACCACTGCTTTCAATTTTCTGGTACCACCACAAACGGGACAGGGCTCTTTTATCCGATCTCCCCATTTATCTTCTTTCCAATGCCAACCATTGCCTTGACAGCCCGAACATGGAAACCCGTTGAATTCATGCTGCTCTTTAGGATGTACGTCTCCGAAGAGAGGCGCTGACAAAATCAGCGCCTGTTGTTTCTTACTCATTATGCTTCGGGCGTTGGTTTATCATCCGACTTTCCTGTATACGGATATACATCCATAATTGCCGTTTCTGCTATTGAAGCGATTTGATAATCGGCCATAGTGCCTGCCATACCTTCATCAAGCTTCTTCACTGCATCGCGTAGGTCGGCTGCTTGTACCAGTACATTCACGCTACTTCGTTTCTCTGCGCCACTCTTTTCATCCAATGTAATGTAGATGAGTTTGCATTTAAACCAGCGGTCTGCCGATTCCTCGTCGCTTGCAAAAAGCTCGCTGTAATTGGCCCGTGCGATATCCGACACGGTAAACTCACCGGTGATGTAAGGAGACATCTCTTCAATTAACCGGGCTTCTGCTTCAGTAAAACTAAGGGCATCGACCAAATAAGGCTCTGTTACCTTAACATTCATTCCGGCTTCGTTTACTTTTTCATAACGGATTTTACCTTGAAACCAGTTGTGTAAATTTGTTGTTGACATAATTGTAAAGTTTTTGATTGTTGATAAAATGATTATTTGATTGCCTTCGCAATATTCTGTTTTTGTCCGTCGCGGTATCCCATTCCGAATACCCGGTCATTGAGTCCGCGATTGGAAGATGAGCTCCAACTTCCTGTGCTTCCCTGTTCCTGTGCCATATACTTGTCAATCATTGCCCCGTGGCTTATCATCAGCCCCGTTACCTGCTCGGTTTTCTCACTCATTAGCTTCTCATGGATACCGGATGAGCAACCAAGTAGATAAGAGGCCAACCAAATATCACGGTGACGGGTAGGAATACGGCAGGTTACGTGTGCCTCTTTAAAGCGGATAACCGACAGGTGAGTGAATGCAGCTTCAAGAAAGTTAAAGGCATACTCTACTGCCATGCGATTCATCTCTGTGCCGTATACCACACATCGGGGTGTTCCGCTCAGCATATACGCTTTGCAATAATAATATTCACAGATGGCGTAAAGCAGATGACGTTTCCAACCGCTGCGGTAGTTATCTGCGGTATGATAGTTGTTTGACCGACCAATACAACTTTCTTCTTCGGCTTCCGGTGTGCCTTCGATTTCGGACAAGCTCATGTTATATTCGGTGATAAGCCGTTGAATGGCAGCGGCCGCTGCATTGGCTTCACCTTCGGAACCTACCGCCCGGGCTCCATCGCGTAAGCGGATCAGCTTCTGAATCTTGTTAATGATGGTTTGTTTATCCATTGCTTTCTTTTATTTATTGTTTAACTAACACCTACATCAATAAGCTCCATCTGACCGACCGCTTTCAATACCCGTAGAATATCTTCCTGCATAACTGTAACGGTTGGTGGCAGATTCTGCTTTCTTAACTCCCTAACGGTCATCTCTTGCAAATGTATCAACTGGGGAACATCATATGTCAGAACCAGCTCTATTTTCTTTTTATTTGTCATTCTTACTCCCTTTATAATTCCATCCATTTAACCGATAACACTCTTTTCTCGCTTCCTCCCTCTCGGGAGAGTCAAACACCTTGGTACCAACACCGACCGTACCTTGATACGTCATGTGGTAAACCGCCCAAAGAGAACCCTTTGGGCGGTACGTGTATTTAGGCTGACTGTTCATTCTCCTTTTTTGGCTCTACGTAAAACGTTTCATCCTGCACCACTTGCATACCGCACTTCTTAAGCTTCTCTTCCATACCTTCGTCGGAGCGATCTGCTAATAAACGATCCTTAGCCACCTCTTCACTGGTACGGATGTAATCAGGAAGCAGTGTCTTAACTAATGTTAGTACCGACTCTTTGGTAAACCCTTTTAATTGCTTCAGTTTCGGAGTGCCTGTGCGGAACCCGAATACACCGTGAGCACTCTTGTAGCTCTTTGTCTTAGAAAACAACGTCTCTTTGTTTTCTGTAGCAAAAGCCTGTAGTACCTCTACAGCACCATCCTTTTGCTGCTGTAACTGAGCTAATCTTGTGGCCTCATTGTCACGGATGGCCGTAATTTTCAACTCCATCTCAGCCGTGATCTTTTGAATACTCGAATCAGCTTGAACAAACTCGCTCAACGCTGCTTCCACCTGTTCGCTGCTTACCCCGGTAATCACCGTTTTTTTTACTCTCTTTGCCATAAATCTTGTTTTTAAATGGTTTATTTATTATTAATGGTTATTTAATTTTCACCAAATCACTAACTGATTGTCGTAAAATAGATTTTGATTTTAAAATTTGTTCTACTATCAGTCGCCGTTCTTCACCATTCATGGTATTTTCATATCTTTCAATAAGAGCAATGATATTCGTAAATGGTGATAGTTTATTTCGAACTTGTTCATTTATAGTTTCATTAAGTTTTACCTGCTTTCCGTGGGCACGTGCATATTCTGTTACTTCATTCATATTTTTATTTGTTTTACGCTATTAATATTTTTCTTTTCTCTATACGGGCTTTGTCTGGGTTCTCATCAGGAGCAAACCATACAAGATACCATTCACCATTCGCAAACCCTTTCCACATTTTACCGTCATATATTCCGGAGGGTATTGTAGTGGAATACTCTTTCAGACCTTTAAAAGTCTGCTCACTCATAAGAGCATGGGTATCATCTAATTCGATAAACCTTCTGTTAGGTTGTTGCCAACTCTGCCCCAATGGGTCAGTAATTGGCGGTATTATATGTTCTCCGTTCATTACATTCATGTTCATTAATTATCTTCCACAACAATAGATTCAATTCTATTTAGAATTACGTTATTCTAAATCCGCCACTTTTCTCACAAAACTCAGCGAGTTCCTCGACTTTCTTGATAAACTCTTCAGATGGTGGTTCTTTGTACCATTTGAATTTAGAGTATATAGCCCTTTCCTCACTATTAAGTATTTCTCCTTCTTCGCGAATAGCTCTTTTTACATGTGCATATCCCCTAAATAACTTTGCCATTGCTTTTGCTTCCGAAGCAGATACCTTGAAGCCATCATTACTAACCGGACTTCCCGGCCCTCTTTTGCCATTGTATATATAGAAACCTGGTTTCACAGTATTATCACCATATCCAAAAAGATACCCGGCTCCAGTTTCGTTAAGTATCATTGGCCATGTGCTTATCATACCGCTCGGACTCCCAGCTTCTTTTTTAACTGGTATTAAATCATATCCCATAATATTCCTTTCTAAATTGATTTAAATGTTTTACTTCACTTTAATTTCAACGGTTCTCACATCACCATCTTTCATATTCTCAAACAAAGGAACAAAGTCGTTTGCTAGCATTTTGGAAGCAGCTTCTTCACTTACTGTAACCTTCTTTACTCCTGTTTCTTCTCCGGATACTATAAAGCCATTAGACACTTTTTCTACTGTGATTATTGTTTTCATAAATGCTCCTTTTCTATCTGTTGATTTTTAATACTTATAATTTCCTTTGTAATCCTTTTTATTAGTGCGTTTCCTCTCTTCTTCGGTGAGGTTCGCCCTCGAATTGAGTTGCTCCAGATACATCTCATCCAACTCGTATCTACGAAGAGCAGTGTGGTATTCAGCGAGCAGATCGTCATACTCGGAAGCAGGGATATGAGCAGAACCGTTGTACAGAATGTCGGTAATAGCGTCAATTCGCTTGGCTGTTTCTGACATACGCTCGCTAATACGCTTTGTCTCGAGCTTGCGCAAGGATAAATTGTTATTGCTCAGTGCCATATTCCCTGTTCTTTTTTAAAATACTTTCCAACTTCTCACGCAAGTTCACCAACTCTTCAAAAGAGATATCGGAAAAAGGTTTTCCGGCAATAGTCGGTTGCATGCAGTAAGCATTGATCCGCTTCCAATCCGTTGTATCGACCCCTATCTTTTGCATCGTTTTTAGGCATCCGGAACGGCGACGTTTCATTAATTCGTTGCCCGTAGAAGGCTTCAATGAATCCGAATGACCATTCAGATAGCCCCAAAGATAAATAGCCTCTTTATAGCTTAATTCATTGGTATGAGAGGTGCGCCCATCGGTAAGATCAAGCAACATGGCTTCTTTTTGCTCGTTAGAGATACCTTTTCTCGCGTATAGAGCGTGTAAACGTCCTATCATTTTCTTTTCAATGGAATGTGGGTTGGTTGTTCTCATCTTATTTTCTCCTTTCGATTGATATTATACGTGAATACTTTATTACGTAGATATTGCTATAAATTACTGTTCTCCATACTTGGCCGCTCCCTCTTCCCAGATCACAAAGGATGCACCATCGGGATTAAAGCGTCCCATACATTTAGCCCGGAAACACTCGACAAATATTTTCATGCCAGCATCATAAAGACAAGTGATAGCAGGTTTCCCCTGTGGCTTACTTCCATCAGCGCGACTAACGAATATGATCAGTTTGTCGGGATGTCTCTCTACCAATGGACGGAATCCTGTAGCTCCTTTTACAGTGTATCCGGCAGCCTGGAAACTATCAATAATATAGATATCTTCTTTTCGGGGGTCGCTCATTCGTTCATCCAGCTCTTCCATAGAAAGAGTTGCGGTGCGAAACCTGCCATCGACTTCCTGCATATTGTTGCGTGCGATGTTGTTGATAAACGAAGCCTCTTTCCCTTCCTCCACACTATTGTAAAACACCTTTCCGAATCGGCAGAGATATTTGGCTAGCTGCATCACGAATGAGCTTTTACCGTTGGCACTATTCCCCCAGATACACCAAAGTCCTGTGGAAGCCGGGCAACCGAAAGCCTCTTTCCATTCGCCCGTAAAATCCATCCCCGGACGTTTTATGCGCATCAACTCGCTGGGTGAGTAGGCGCGCTTGATACTTTTTTTGCGGGGCTTCTTTGTTGTTTCTTCCATGTTTATTCCTCCACTGATAGTTTTTCAATTTCAGTGTACACGCGGCGAAGCTTACCATCGCTCAGTGTTACGATCTGATTAATATTGGCTCCCTTGGGGGCATTTACTTTGGCTACAATAGTGGCCTGTGCCTTCAAGAATAGGGCACGAGTTTTTTCATCTTCAGGAGTCACCCGGTTGTAGTTGTCACCGTATCGGCTGAACATCTCTTCGTAACCAAGTGTATCACAGTTACGGTTTCTCTGAATCTTAGCTTTCAACCCGTTGGCTCCCATCATATACCATCCGCAGGTGCGGTCGGTAGCGTTCCATAGGGCTTTGAGTTCCAGAAAAGTTTCAGCGTTCATATCTCCTGCTTCGTCCAGAATGATCATTGGACTTTCGATGCTTCTGAGGTAATACACCAGATCATCGTACACATCGGCATACCGGCCATTACTGTTGAGTCCGAATTCCTTGGCTATAAATCGGATCATGCGCATCTTAGTTTTCACCTGTCCGCAATCCACGTATATGGAATTAGGGTGGTTTTTTACATACACCTTGGCAGTGAAGGTCTTCCCGATATTAGGAATGTCGCATAACAATCCGCTTAAGCTGCTTCGCTGGCATAACTCCAACTGTTCGGTGATGTAAACAAATACAGGGGTTTCGGCTACTTTCCAAGGGGTTTCGCGACGGATAGACACACCCAACCTACGGGATACGCTCAGCAACAAGGCATCGCTTATCTTTCCCTCTGTGGCTCCCGAATCAATATACCCGTATACACTGGTATTGATACCTAATGCAATAGCATGTTTGTTGTTACTGGGATAGTTCTTACGATCTTCTTTGATAGCATCCAGGATGCGATTTCTAGTTTTAATTCCAAGTTCCATTATAATAGTATTTAATTGTTGTTTGAATCTAATTTTTACAATGCTGCGCGAGCGTAGCTTTTCATATAGTCGGAGTTTAGGAAGGGGTTGTATTCTTCCGCGCCCTCTTCCTCTTCGTGTTCCACAGGAGCAGGTATCATCACCGCTTTGGCTTCTACGGATTCTAACGCTTCTTTTTCCTCTCTTGGGATGATGACCACCTTCTGTATCTTTTCATCCTTTACCATCTTGCGGAATTGGGAAACGTACTTCGATTGCTCGATATACTCCGTTACATCCTCATCGGTCTGCTCGCAGGTAGCTTCATTATAGGAGCCTAGCGGCTTGCATGTATCTATATATGAATCTCCCTGATAGATGTACACTTCATCAATGTTACCCTCTTCATCGGGTAGGTAATAGGCGTCTACTTTATAATCGTTGGACGCCAACGCCTCTACTACGTTCGGAGAGGATAGAGCAAACTTCCTGTTTGCCACCTGCATGTACTGCGTTCGGCGAATGGTTGTTTGCGTATGTTCACCGATGAATCGATACAGGATGGCTTTGTCCATCGGCCGTAGATCGGGGTTCATATTGTCGCACAATACCTGCCATCGGGTCATGTTCGGATACAACTTATTGTTCGGATGATTTTCATTGTTGTACTCATAAATATCCCTGATATCATCGGCTACTAATTCTTCATAGCTGAATGTCTTTTCTTTATAGGTATTATTCAGCTCATCGTACTCTTTATCGATCTTGGGGCGATTCACCTCCTTTTTATTATACCACCGACCAATACCTACATGATTGTTTTTCTCTACACCGTACTTTTTGGCACGGTTCCCGTGCTCGGCTCTCTTTTCCTGTGAGTTTCCGGGGTTACACCAACGAACGAACGGGAAAACAACACCGGCTTTCATGAGCCCGTCAGCGAAGTTGTTCACCAAATGATGCTCCACCTCTGCCTGTGCAGGCATGCACCAACCGTTACGTTCAATGGTGCGAAACATGTTGCGGACGCAATCAATGAATAAATCTACGTCTTTGGTGCGACTATGAGCATAACCGATCACACATCCACTGGTCACGTCGTATACGTAATAAGCCTTTGGGCGTTGTCCTCCGTGTGCTTTGCGTGGAAGATCGCGGTCGTCCAGTGATATTTTACTGAACGAGAAGAATGGGCTGTGCCGATTGTGGTGCGGAGTATATTTATTATTAAAATCCCACTGCGTATTGCGTAGTTTGCCCAAAAGAATTTGATTCTTGGGGTTGTTTACGTAATTCCAGATAGTGGCTTCGCTTAGTTCCAGAGGTTTTCCTTTCTTGTCGAAGAAATCCTTTCGATCGAAGAGTTCACCTGTCTGCGGATCGCAGATATCAATCTCGCCACTCATAAATTGGGTGAATAATTCGTGAATTGTATTGTTGTACGGATTCGTAGGCTGTGCGGCAATAGAGAGTATCAGTTTTTCGATCTGAACAGATACCTTACGGGTATTCTGGTTACGAAACTTCTTACTGATCAGCGCACCGTATCCGCCACTCTGAAACTGCTGTACTTTTTCTTTGAATCGTGCCGGATTACCGGGTAGAGTGTGCCCGTATTTCTCTTGGTAGTAAGCAACGGCTTCTGCCATCTCATCCCACCTCACACGACCGCCCATTGCCTTTTTCATTATTTTACGATCATTGAACAGGGAGATAACCGCACCCAGCACACTGGCGTTGGTCACGTATTCTACTTGTTTCTCGGGGGGGATGGGTTTTCCGTTGTCGAAACGGAACGAGCTGTACACTTCCCGCGCTTCTGTGTCCGGGTAGTAATGTTCGTCAAACCATTTGCGTAGTATCATATTAATTCCTTGATTAGGGTATTTTTGATTCACGAGTTGCAGGAAGCGGGATGGAATGCTGGCAACTTCGACGAGTGCGTAAGCATTAGCCCCTTTTCCCGGTCGAACTACATTGATCTTCTCTTTGCATTTCTTTCCCGACGCCAGTTTCTTGTAGTTGCTTTCGCCCATTATAGCATCGCTCGGTTTTCCTTCGGGGGCATCGTTGCGCGTCAGGTCATCATGAGAGATGCATAATATTCCATTGTAATATTCCATATCGGTTAATATTTATATTGAGTGCAAGTCCCGGCTCCGACCCGAGATAGTAAGCCACTTTCCATACCTTAAATAATCCTATTGAAAACTGTATCCTGAAAACCGGAAAGGTCTTAGCTTGCTCCTTTTGTTACTTCATGCAAATTCCATATTCTTTGATCTGAGAGATATCCCGTCTAAACTGTTTTATAACTCTTGTTTGCATCCATATCGCCAAATGAGGCAAGAATATGATAATAAATAGCCTGGTTAGCTTCATTACTCGGCCCTCCTTTCTTCATCCCAAGCTCTGCTAAGCAGCATCAATACTGCCAACAATACCATTACCGATGCGGATAACGCATCCTTGCGACTTACCTCAATACCATCAGCCAGGTACAATGCCATAAACATTGCTACTACGGCTGCTACATTCTGAATCCAACGTAATGTTTTCATGATTTTACATTTTATTTAAAAACCGATCTTTTAATATCTCACGTTCCTGATCGCTCATCGGGAAAATATCCACGGACGGAATTTGGGTAAATTCACTTCTGATTACCGTCATTGTTATACTGCGTGCTAGTTCAAGTTTTCGCTCGCCTTCCTCACTGAGTTTCCATGCGGGGTGGTACTGTTCCAACTTTTCGACCTCTACCTTTTTGCCGTCATTGTAGGCAAGGATATGGGGATATGTCACACAGCAGCAACCATCGCTCAATTCAGCACCGATCAACACATTCCAATATGAATTACGGCCACTTTTGCTACCAATGGCAGACCACACGTCAAAAATCACAAATTGGGGAACACCCTCTTGATCGTACCCATCTACCACTACCACCTTGGCGTTGGCAGATGCCAATTTCTTGCACTCTTCTTTCCAGTAAATCATAATATGTACTATTTAAAAGTTACTACTTTTACCACATTACCTTTGGAGTCCAGTATCTTAGTTGATCTAACCTCCGATCCGGAATCACTCAGCAACTTTGCACCTAGTTCGCAAATAGCGACACTTCTCATTTGTGCAGCCTTTAGGCTGTTGCGTTTAAAACTCATGGCCAGGCTGACAGCCGATTTTTTCACACCGAACACTTTTGCCAAATAGGCATAAGCCTCACCTTTCTTTTTGGGGTCTTCCCAGTCAATTCTTTGCATATATCTACTTTTTTACGTTTGTTAGCTTATCAATCATTTCAGAAGCGTGTTCTAAAACCTTTTCCATACTTATTATTATTTAGAGTTTAATTCTTATCTTTGGACGATGTAAACCGATTTCACTGCGTGTAATGGTATCACGATGCAAATCTACAAACATGTTTTCAATTAAACAAATTATTATGCAAGAAAATGAAAACATTCTTTCAATGAATGAACTTCCACCGCTTAACTTGCGGATAAAAGGGCTTATTGAGCACTATGCAAATGGTAGTGTCAAGAAGTTCAGTGAGATAATACAATTAAGTAGTTCTCAGAAGATTAATAGAATATTCAATATAGACAAGAGAAATGGAGAATTCCCAGAAGCTAGCTCTGATATATTAATCAATATTGCAAACATGTTTTCAGAGGTAGATATGAATTGGCTACTTACTGGTAAAGGATCAATGTTTCGCAATGAGCAAGCACACACTACTCCAGTATCTACTACACAAATCACTCAACCGGCTTTACCTGTTGAAGAATCCTTTATATATAAGATGTATAAAGATAAAGACGAAGAAAATAAAGCTTTGATTAGGGAAAACGGTCACCTCGAGGAGCGTGTCCGTATGCTTGAATCTAAACTATCCGACTGTGCCCATTCAGATGCCTTAAAGGTGCAAGAATTGGTTTTAGAATTACCGGAGACTGCGAGGCCTGCCGCTACAAAACAGCATTTATCGACCTCCGAACCCTCTGCCAGCTATGCTGGAAGCCCATTACAGAAATAATAGACGAGTAAAATAAAACATTAATCACATTTATATGAATTATTTAAGAGTCAAACAAGCCCTTGAATCTATCTATATTATTGAAGATACAATGAATATAGATATACTGGTGAGCCGATATCAATTCCTTGTACCAATATTATCAGAGCTATTATCTATTAAAAATACACCTTCTTTCGAACTCACAATAGCTGATGCTGTAGAAGACTATAGGATGATGTATTATGATAGAACAGTTACAGATACGCAAATAGCCATCGTACTACATCCTGAATATATTGAAAATGGAGAGTTCTATGCCTTGAATATCGTTAGGTGCTTTCACAAATACTGCGATAAGATGGAAAAAG
>NZ_HG726033.1 GCF_000499785.1 Bacteroides neonati
ACTTTGTACCTCTGCTTGAACGGCGCGGATATCCGGTACATGGCGGAAAGTTCAGTTTTGTAGACAAGAAGGATGAGATCAAAGTCGAAGAGTTGAAAACCATTACTACGATGATACCCGTTCCACACTCGTACGTGTACGAAAAATACGGTATACCACAACCCAAAGAGGGAGAGCCGGTAGTCACCATCGAGCAACCCGGCACCGGAATCGTGAAAGAGAAAGAACCGGAAGAAATGGAAGGAAACAAAGGCAAAGCGCCGATTGAAAATACCGATCACGAACGTAACTTCTTCATCCGCTTATGGGATTTTTTCGTAGCTGCCCCGCGGGACGGGGCAATTGGAAAAGTCCGCATGAATGATGCGTCACTGGAAGAAACGTTGATTGCCGGTATAGCTGCGGGCGAGATTGACACCTTTCATCCGGAACTGTTTGAGTTTATCGCTTCCGACCTTTTAAATGCTATACAAACAGCGTTTAAACAAGAGGTAAACAACATGGATGCCGGTATTGCTTACAATGCCCCTGATAATGTGTTTCGCACCGCAATGGAAACCAATCTGTTTCACTTCTCTGCTGCTAAAACATTGGCAGAGATTCAAGAATTGAACCGGCTGTTTCGAGAAAGTAAGAACTTCGAGGAGTTCCACCGACGGGCTAAAGAGGTAACAGATGTATTTAACAAGACGTGGCAAAAGACAGAATACGATACGGCCCTGCTTACAGCTGAAGCGGCATCCAATTATCGCCGATTGATGGGTAAAGTGAAGACATTCCCCTATTGGGAGTATCGTACAGCAGGAGATGAAAAGGTACGCGCAAGCCATGAACGGCTCAATGGAATGACGTTACATCACAGTGATCCTCGATGGAACAGGCTGTTTCCACCCAACGACTGGCGTTGTCGCTGCCGGGTAGTTCCCCGTATGGCCTACGAAATAAAACCGGAGATGTTGGCGGAGATGAAGAAGCGTGCAGACGACTTCTTCGATACACCTGAATGGAAACAGACAGCAACCCAAGGATGGGGTGTGAATCGTGGTAAAACAGCAGAGGTGTTCAGTGCGAACCAGATGTATATTCGGAAATTTCCCAATCAAGCAGCCCGATACCTGGATAAATTGACAGCTGACAAATGGGGGATAGAAAGTGTACCCAAACAGATGGAAAAAGCAATGCAACCGATACCTACACAAGAGAAAACGGCGTCTACCATTTGGAAGCGAACATCCAACGAAGGTGTGATTTCATTGCCGGATTATCGGGGACGTATCATTGTATTGGAAAAGAAACAATTCGACAGCCATACTACGGGAAAGGGTTCCGACAACCGCATTGTATACTGGGATGCCATGTGTGAAACCTTACTGAACCCCGACGAAGTTTGGTTAAATGATGACATCAAAAAGAATGTGTACGATACCTACAGTCTGATACGGTATTACCAAGATGGAGTGATTGTAGCCAACTACCGAATAGAAGAGGACAAGCTGGTTTTAAAAACATGGTACTTGATGAGAACCTCTAAAGACCCCAATAAACGGATAGACTTGAAAAAGATTTGGGACAAGCGTCGCCACGGGTTGCTCATAAAAAAAGCGGAGAAATGATTCTCCGCCTTGTATGGGTTGCACTGTCCGCACGCTGTCAGAGATCAGACTTCGGGTATTTCCCGCCATACACCGGGACAAATCGCCTAAATTACATCCGTTCGAACAGACTTCTGTGTGCAAATATACAATAAATAATTCAGTAACAATGAAGATTAACATTGAAAAAGAACTGTTTACCTTGAAGAATGAAATTTTGGATGCAGTGCCTGACATCATCGCCGAAACAGCCGTGGAGTATTTTCAAGACACGTTTCGTAAAAAGGCTTTCGATGGGGCTCCGTGGCCGAACTTCTCACCGGGCTATAGACATCGCACCAACGGTTCGTTGCTGATTGACTCTGCTGCGCTGTTGAATAGCGTCCGTCCCAGTCTTATTAGCCGTGATCTTGTGATAATATCTGCCGGAAATGAGAAGGTACCTTATGCCCGGGCACACAACGAAGGCTTTGTAGGAAGTGTGGTGGTGCCTGCACATAAGCGCACATCGAAGAAGGGAAAAGCGTATAGCGTAAAACAACACTCCATGAGTATGCGACTACCACAGCGTCAGTTTCTAGGTGATGCAAAGGAACTGCAACAACAGTTACATTACCGCATCGAAGGGTTTATAAACTCACTAAACAAATAATAAAGAGATGAAAAAGAAGTATTTCAATGATGTTTTGGATAGGTTGGAAGAGACCGTGCCTGCCCTACGTTGGATTGATGCCGATGAAGGACAACTGAACTTTAGCGACAGTCGCCCACCCATTGCGTTTCCCGGTTGCCTGGTTGAAATGAATGTGGCCGGTTGTGAGAATATCTCTGTCGACCCACGAGCCCCGCAACGCATAGAGTTACGATTTAACCTAAAGGTCGCATTTAATGATTGCGCCTCGTTCAACACCAAATCCCCTGTCATGGTACGTCAAAAGGCTGACGAACGCTTCGATGTACTCGAAAGTATTCATAGTACGCTACAAGGATGGCGAACAGAAGATTGTATAAAAGCATTCAGCCGTGTGAGCGTGAAAGATGAAAAACGACCGGATGGACTAAAAGTGTATAATTGTTTGTATACTGCTTTCTTTATGGATAGGATAGAGTAATCAGAACCGCCAACTGGGATACATTTTTTGTAATTGCCGTGCGGTAGTACGATTGCGACAAAGTTCCTCGAAATAATCAGCCTGCTTTGCCCAGGCGTTATTTATGGTTCTTTCTTCCACACAGAACTCTTCATCCGAAAGGGTGACAAGTACATCATCCAATCGCTTGCGTACTATCTCGCGCCAATAGTAGAGACGGGCCACAATCATCCGATCGCGTATATCCAGTCTCTCTTTACGGTTCATTGCTTTCCTTTTAATTTGCATCGTGGCAACGCGCTTACGCTTTGCCTGCTGCTCTTGCGAGAGTCCGTTGGGATACTCTTGCCGATTGTCTTCAAAAAGGTATAGCTGATTGGCCATAATTTATCGATACTGTGGTTTGGGATTATCACAAAATTACAAAGAAAACCTTGAGCAAGAATAATTTTAGATAAAAAAATGACACTTCACACCACTATTAAACAAAAATCGACGCAGGATACATATATCTTACGTCGATTCTAGTGCTTGTTATTATTTTCTGAAAAACATATCTCCTGAGATTGAACGTGCAGTATCATCATTGGTTAGTCGGATGTAGCGGAAAAAGTTCTGCTCACTTCGATGCCCGGTTAATCGCATGATTTCAAGAGTTTTCATTCTTCCGGTCAAATACATATTAGTGGCTGCCGATCGGCGGGCAGTATGACTGCTTATCAGTTCCCATTTTTCACGGGTGTTGGTAATAAGCTTGCCACCTTTGGTGCACGAATAGGTGATTTTATCTGTCAATCCCACTTCTCGCATAACCAATTTCAGGTATTTGTTGAAATGCTGAATGCATAATTGACAGGGAATATGTCCTCCGTATTTTTCAAATATCTCTTTGACGTAGTCGTGAATGGGGACTTTCACATCCACGTTTGTCTTTTTGGTACGTTTTACGATGTATTCACCAATTAGGTTTTGATTTGTTAAAGTTGAGTAGTCGGAATAACGAAGTGCCGTAAGACAGCCAATAACAAAAAGGTCGCGGATGCGCTCTTTGGCTTTTCTCTTATCTTGATGCTCGAATTTATAATAATAGATTCTTGTGATCTCGTTCATTGAAAGAAAGACGGCAAAGGTCGGCTCTTCCTCTAAATCCACCCCGTTGTACGTTGTATCTACTGCATAATTGTATTGGCCGGCGCGTCTAACCAATGATTGGATTTTCTGTATATATCCTACAATGGTGTTGTGCATCAATCCCCGATCTTCCAGGTAAATAATGAAATCATCCAAAAACTCTTCGGTAATTGAGTTCGTGTAGATATCACAGTTGTATAACTCGGAAAATCGGTCGATGTGATTGATTATAGCGTCATAAACGGCCGCATAGTGTTCAGACTTGCGTCTGCTTCTCCTTTCAAGTGTTTCCCTGGCAAACGATGTAAAGTATATGCCTTCGAGTGGTTTGCTTTGGCGGAAATGATTTATATAGTCCTTTCTTGGCTTTGCCTCACGGACAGCATAGGATACGGCTAATATGGCTTTGAGTGTTTTAAAAGTTATTTATCTGCTTTATACAACCTTGCCCCTGTTTTCTCTTTTACTCTTAGCAGGAACTCTGCCGAGCGATCACTATCCACGACCAACTTAACCGCTGTAACTCCTTCCGTTTTCGGAGCTTGTATGAGTAACGAACAAGGTTTATCGCAATACAGCCAGTAGTATATCAGTTCGGATAGGTAGCTATCGCCAATTTGGACGATATAGTTAACAGGTGGGCGTTGCATAGTTAGCTATCTGCTTTCCATTCAATGGTAACCACTGCTTTCAATTTTCCGGTACCACCGCAAACAGAACAGGGCTCTTTTATCCGATCTCCATATTTATTTTCTTTCCAATGCCAACCATTGCCTTGACAGCCCGAACATGGAAAACCGTTGAATTCCTGCTGCTCTTTAGGATGTACGTCTCCGAAGAGAGGCGCTGACAAAATCAGCGCCTGTTGTTTCTTACTCATTATGCTTCGGGCGTTGGTTTATCATCCGACTTTCCTGTATACGGATATACATCCATAATTGCCGTTTCTGCTATTGAAGCGATTTGATAATCGGCCATAGTGCCTGCCATACCTTCATCAAGCTTCTTCACTGCATCGCGTAGGTCGGCTGCTTGTACCAGTACATTCACGCTGCTTCGTTTCTCTGCACTGCTCTTTTCATCCAATGTAATGTAGATGAGTTTGCATTTAAACCAGCGGTCTGCCGATTCCTCGTCGCTTGCAAAAAGTTCGCTGTAATTGGCCCGTGCGATATCCGACACAGTAAAATCACCTGTGATGTAAGGAGACATTTCTTCAATTAACCGGGCTTCTGCCTCTGTAAAGCTAAGGGCATCTACCAAATAAGGTTCTGTTACCTTAACATTCATTCCGGCTTCGTTTACTTTTTCATAACGGATTTTACCTTGAAACCAGTTGTGGAAATTTGTTGTTGACATAATTGTAAAGTTTTTGATTGTTGATAAAATGATTATTTGATTGCCTTCGCAATATTCTGTTTTTGTCCGTCGCGGTATCCCATTCCGAATACCCGGTCATTGAGTCCGCGATTGGAAGATGAGCTCCAGCTTCTTGTGCTTCCCTGCTCCTGTGCCATATACTTGTCAATCATTGCCCCGTGGCTTATCATCAGCCCTGTTACCTGCTCGGTTTTCTCACTCATTAGCTTCTCACGGATACCGGATGAACAACCAAGTAGATAAGAGGCTAACCATACATCACGGTGGCGGGTAGGAATGCGACAAGTTCCGTGTGCCTCCTTAAAGCGAATAACCGACAGGTGAGTGAATGCAGCTTCAAGAAAGTTAAAGGCATACTCTACTGCCATGCGATTCATCTCTGTGCCATATACCACACATCGGGGTGTTCCACTCAGCATATACGCTTTGCAATAATAATATTCACAGATGGCGTAAAGCAGATGACGCTTCCAACCGCTACGGTAGTTATCTGCGGTATGATAGTTGTTTGACCGACCAATACAGCTTTCTTCCTCGGCTTCCGGTGTGCCTTCGATTTCGGACAAGCTCATGTTATATTCGGTGATAAGCCGTTGAATGGCCGCAGCCGCTGCATTGGCTTCACCTTCGGAACCTACCGCCCGAGCTCCATCGCGTAAGCGGATCAGCTTCTGAATCTTGTTAATGATGGTTTGTTTATCCATTGCTTTCTTTTATATAGATTGATACCAGTATTCGTCCAGAGCGTTTAATGAACAGGGCTGTTTTACCTTCATCCGTTGTCAGCTCCGTTGTAACATCGCTTTTTACTTGCAGCTCCTTGAGGTCTGTATTAAGAATCCACTGTATCCACTCGTAGTCTTCGATGGAGTCACCAAATACATGATTATTATTTATATCGTCCAGAGTTATATTCAGTAGGCAGGTAAGCCAAGCCGGCATTTTGTCCGGCTTGAGATTACTTTTGTAAATGAGCTGCTTCATATATCCATCGCACTCATGGATAATGGTAGTGAACGCTCCACATCGTTCTCATCTTTGTATTTCACTTCGACAAACTGGCAAGTAGGCACCGGCCGATAGGCTTCTTTGATAATGCGAAGTCCCTCAAGGAACGTGTCGTCTTTCGATTCATTGGCCATCTTTTCCAGTTCCAATACCTTGTTGGCTTTCAATGTTCCCTTCTGATCCTTGGCCAGCAAGCTGGTAATAGCATTGACCAGGCGGGCGGATTTTTCGTCAGTAGCCAAGGTGGCCAGATACTCACGTACTTTTTCAATACCAATTTCGACACTGTCATCCCATCCGTCGTTCAGCCGATTACCCACTTTGATGGAGATGTGTCCATCGCTATGTGTCAATGTACGGCTTTTACGGTCAAGTTTCACCTTGAAAAGGCGCTGTTGCATTGTGTCGAGTTCTTCACTTTCTTCAAAGATGGTTTGTTTCTGCTCTTGCATACAACCACTTAGCTGTTTGAGAGATTGAAAAGTACGTGTTACAAACTCATCACGCATAGCGTTATACGATTGTCTCTCACGTTGCAGGTTCGCCTCTTCGGCACGTTCTTCTGCTTCGAGTTGTGCTTTTAGCTCAAGACGTTGAGCTTTAGTTAAATTACTTACATCCATACAATTTTGATTTTTAAAATGGTTCATACTTATTTTTTTGAATTCTTGACTTCTATTGCAAAGCAATAGTTTCTTTTTAATTTTTTCTTTATATCGTAGGAGGAACTATAGGGCTTTTATGCAGTATAAAGAAAAGGTAATCAGAATAGATAAACAGATAGAGCAATATAAGATAGTATTGCTTAGTCTTCTCTCCATTTTATCTATTTGCTCTTTCAGCATTGTATTTTGATTCAATATAGCTACCAAATATTGAAAATAAAGGTCCTTATCATTCATTTTTGTTTATTTGAGCCATGCGACAGTTGAATTTCCTACCGCATGGCAGAATTTTAATCAACTATAAATTCGGTTATATTTGGAACTGCTTGAAGGCCTTCCATTACCTCTACACTTGTAGGGGTGACAAGTGCAGTTACATGAGGATGATAGTTTTCGCAAAGAAACTTTATCAATGGCTTTGCCGCCTCTTTCAGTTCTTCCAACTTCCTTTTGTTTTCTTGAATATCAGTTTCCATATATTGTATTTATGGGTTTTACAAAGCCGCCCAAAGCTCATTTCTTTACTGTATTGAGCCTTTTCAGGCTATTATTTTCTTCTTGAAATTCTCTATGGCTTCCTCAAATGTGTCTCCAAAGGCGTAATTATCACTTTCTTGTAGATTAACGAAACCCTCCCCAACGCAACAATAAGTATTTCCATCAGGTATGACTTTTAAAATATGCCCGTCCCGCTTAAAGTAAAGTTTTCCTTCACTTACCCATTGTTCAGCCTGCAAATAATACATAGCATAACTATTCCATTCAGATGAGTGATGTTGTGATTTAGCTGTTGACCAATCGTCCCCATTTAACACATGATTAAGTCCTATATTTACAGATGCAAGTGGCTTATATCCCAAATACTCTTGAATTTCCTGGCCACTTTTAAAATGGTCAAAAGTATATACTGTTAGTTCCATATTATTTCATTTAGTTATTATCGTTAATTATATTGTTAATATCTTTATAAGATAATGTTCCGTAGAGATTAATATCTATACTGTCACCGAATATATTGATAGATAAACTGCCGTCGACTGAACAGTTTATTTCTGTCGCACAAATTTCAACACGATGTTTTTTAAGTAGAATTTCCAAGTCCTGCATGAATTCCAATTCTCTGTCTGTCATATTAGCTCCTTTCTAATTGGTTATTCGTTAATTACTTCAACTGTCGGTCTGAACATTTCAGCCTCTCCGTTGTCAAATGTCACATGCCCATAGCATTCTATTTTTGTAATAGTATGAAAGCCATTTTTGCTTTTACGATCATAATACTGCTTCCCATAACTACCACTGGTTTCTTTAAGAACCCTTACCTTATCGCCTACTTTGGCACCGAGGTTTTTTATTTCCTCTTTTAGTATTTGCTCCCGATAGTGTTCTACATCAATTTGAGAACTTACATATCTTCTCTCATTCCCGTCAATGGTTACAAGATAGAGGTCTTCAATAGGTTGATTTGTGCCACCCCTGTGATAAAGGTCATGGTATGCTAGCCATCCCGGAAACTCTTTGCCACAGTTTACATCGTACTTATCTGTGATTCGAACTGTTCTTTCACTCATATTTCAATACGTTTTACGTTAATTCAAATTCTTCCACATCACCAAGATGATGATCTATTTGTAGCCTAGTGAATAAGCTGTAAACCCACGAGTATTTTTGCAGCTCCTTTATTATTTCATCCTTTGCAATTTTCCCTTCCATGATGAATATTGACTTACTCCCACCGCGGGAATCATGCGCGCTGTAAGGAATACACAGCATTGTAACTCCACGATAGTAGACATACCCAATACCCTTGCATTTTTTCATGGCAGAGTACAAGGCATCGTCTGAATCTATTTCACCACCTATTCGGCACTGGTCTTTTACTGACATACTACCGCTTAGCATCGTGATGTGATGTCCGGGGACTCCTGTTGTACCGAAATACATTGCTATTGATTCTTTGCTCATTACTGTTTTGATTTGAGCCATACGGCAGATATTCCACCACCGTATGGCAGTGTATTAAAACTCAAATATCATCCAGTCATTGGCAAGCATATCACTTTGAGATGCTAACCATCCGTTTACGATAGTGCCGTCAGCTGCTTTCATACAGAGGTATGCAGTAAACTTAACGACATCATCTTTCTTTAAATCAATCGGATTACCACTTTCGTCAACGCAGTCTTGGTAGAAGTAA
>NZ_HG726034.1:0-5000 GCF_000499785.1 Bacteroides neonati
ATCCAATGGATACCATGACTTATTTGGCGTTGAAGTCACTCGGTTTGCCTAAAAACCGTATCATTGGTATGGGGGGGGGCTTTGGATAGCTCTCGTTCCAAATACTTCTTGTCTCAAGCCTTAGGTTGCAATGCTAACGAAGTAGAAGGTATGGTTATCGGTGGACACGGCGATACTACTATGATTCCTTTGGCTCGTTTTGCTACTTATAAAGGATTGCCTATCTGCAACTTTCTTTCTGCTGAAAAGATAGATGAAGTGGTAAAATCAACTATGGTTGGTGGAGCTACATTGACAGGCTTGTTGGGAACTTCTGCATGGTATGCACCAGGTGCGGCAGGAGCATTTGTTGTTGAGTCAATTCTTCACAATCAAATGAAGATGATTCCTTGTTCAGTGGCACTTGAAGGTGAATATGGTGAACATGATCTTTGCTGTGGTGTACCTGTAATTCTGGGTAAGAATGGTATCGAGAAAATCGTAGAACTTCCTTTGAACGAAGAAGAGATGGCTAAGTTTAAGGCGAGTGCTGAGGCTGTTCGTAAAACAAACGCTGACTTGAAAACAGTAGGAGCTCTTTAATTTACTGCTTCTATTATTAAATAAAAGAGGTCGTTTCATCTAGGTGAAACGACCTTTCTTGCTTATATTGATTAGAAGCTTTTTCTATGGACAAAGGTATTGGGGTGATTGCCACGTGGTGTGTTTCTAATTGTTCTTGACGATATTGTTTGAAAATACGCGCGCGTATATATTATAATGTGTTCTCTCTTTGCTTTCCTTTTCTCCCTTCCTGACTTATGTTTTATAACACATCTCTCATTCAGCCTATTACAACTTAATTTCCTTTTTATTCGAAATAAAAGGTGTTTAAGTTTGGCTTGTATGGGTAAAAAGCCTACTTTTGCATCCGCTTAGCAAGAGAAGCTAAGCCTTGAAAGATTGACATTCTGTTTAAAAGCTCGCAGAGGCTTTTCTTCCTTTCGCAAGAGAGACGACAAGAGAAGCGCACGAGACGAAAAAGAAAAACAAAAAAACTTCTCAAAAGTTTTGGTGTTTTAAAAATAAAGTCTTACCTTTGCATCCGCTTTTAAAACGAAGCATACTTAAAGAAGCGTTCTTTGAAAGATTTACATAAACAATACAAGTAGTACAAGAGCGAGAGACTTGTCTTTTTAGATAGGAATCTCGGGTAAAATTTTAAAACCGTCAATGATTTGATTCATTACAAATGAAACAGGGATTTGAATAAACGTCAATAAATTTACAACATCCTAACAGAGCAAGAATTCGATTACTGAGTGTAAATTTGGTAATCAATCAAAATACTTTTACAATGAAGAGTTTGATCCTGGCTCAGGATGAACGCTAGCTACAGGCTTAACACATGCAAGTCGAGGGGTAGCAGGGTAGCAATACCGCTGACGACCGGCGCACGGGTGAGTAACACGTATCCAACCTACCATTCACACGGGGATAGCCTTTCGAAAGAAAGATTAATACCCGATAGTATAGCGATAAGGCATCTTATTGCTATTAAAGAATTTCGGTGTTTGATGGGGATGCGTTCCATTAGATTGTTGGTGAGGTAACGGCTCACCAAGTCTTCGATGGATAGGGGTTCTGAGAGGAAGGTCCCCCACATTGGAACTGAGACACGGTCCAAACTCCTACGGGAGGCAGCAGTGAGGAATATTGGTCAATGGACGAGAGTCTGAACCAGCCAAGTAGCGTGAAGGATGAAGGCCCTATGGGTCGTAAACTTCTTTTATAGGGGAATAAAGTGCGGAACGTGTTCCGCTTTGTATGTACCCTACGAATAAGGATCGGCTAACTCCGTGCCAGCAGCCGCGGTAATACGGAGGATCCGAGCGTTATCCGGATTTATTGGGTTTAAAGGGAGCGTAGGTGGACGTATAAGTCAGTTGTGAAAGTTTGCGGCTCAACCGTAAAATTGCAGTTGATACTGTATGTCTTGAGTGTACAAGAGGTGGGCGGAATTCGTGGTGTAGCGGTGAAATGCTTAGATATCACGAAGAACTCCGATTGCGAAGGCAGCTCACTAGAGTACAACTGACACTGAGGCTCGAAAGTGTGGGTATCAAACAGGATTAGATACCCTGGTAGTCCACACAGTAAACGATGAATACTCGCTGTTTGCGATATACAGTAAGCGGCCAAGCGAAAGCATTAAGTATTCCACCTGGGGAGTACGCCGGCAACGGTGAAACTCAAAGGAATTGACGGGGGCCCGCACAAGCGGAGGAACATGTGGTTTAATTCGATGATACGCGAGGAACCTTACCCAGGCTTAAATTGCAAATGAATATGGATGAAAGTTCATAGCCTTCGGGCATTTGTGAAGGTGCTGCATGGTTGTCGTCAGCTCGTGCCGTGAGGTGTCGGCTTAAGTGCCATAACGAGCGCAACCCTTATCTTTAGTTACTAACAGGTCATGCTGAGGACTCTAAAGAGACTGCCGTCGTAAGATGCGAGGAAGGTGGGGATGACGTCAAATCAGCACGGCCCTTACGTCTGGGGCTACACACGTGTTACAATGGGGGGTACAGAAGGCAGCTACACAGCGATGTGATGCTAATCCCAAAAGCCTCTCTCAGTTCGGATCGAAGTCTGCAACCCGACTTCGTGAAGCTGGATTCGCTAGTAATCGCGCATCAGCCACGGCGCGGTGAATACGTTCCCGGGCCTTGTACACACCGCCCGTCAAGCCATGGGAGCCGGGGGTACCTGAAGTACGTAACCGCAAGGAGCGTCCTAGGGTAAAACTGGTGACTGGGGCTAAGTCGTAACAAGGTAGCCGTACCGGAAGGTGCGGCTGGAACACCTCCTTTCTGGAGTGTATGTTGTGAACGACGTTTATAACAAGGTTTTAAAGAGGAACCACCATAAGAACCTCTTCGTACTACGTGTAGTTGTTTATTTAAAATATAGATTGAAAGAGAAAAAAGAAGCCGAGCCGAAAGGCAAGGGTTTGAACATAGTCCTATAGCTCAGTTGGTTAGAGCGCTACACTGATAATGTAGAGGTCGGCAGTTCAACTCTGCCTGGGACTACGAATCTCAATAACGGGGGATTAGCTCAGCTGGCTAGAGCACCTGCCTTGCACGCAGGGGGTCAACGGTTCGAATCCGTTATTCTCCACTCTTGAGAATGTTAGGATAGACTGCAAGTCAATCCTACAACTTCGACACTGTCGAAGTATTCTCACAACGATCTTTGACATGATGATACAAAACCAAAAAAGTTAAAATAGTAATTAAGCTAAAAGTATATATCGAACCATACGTTCAATTGTGTAAATAATTGATCTGTGACCGGTAAGAAGAAAGTAAGCAAGGGCGCATGGCGGATGCCTTGGCTCTCGGAGGCGATGAAGGACGTGATAAGCTGCGATAAGCTTCGGGTAGGTGCAAATGACCTTTGATCCGAAGATTTCCGAATGGGACAACCCAATATCTTGAAGAGATATTATCCTGCTTAGCAGGAGGCTAACACAGGGAACTGAAACATCTTAGTACCTGTAGGAAAAGAAAATAAATAATGATTGCGTAAGTAGTGGCGAGCGAACGCGCAGTAGCCCAAACCAATTATGTTACGGCATAGTTGGGGTTGTAGGACCACGTTGTGGGACGAAAGTTGGTGAGTAGAAGCATCTGGAAAGTTGCGCCATAGACGGTGATAGCCCGGTATACGAAGTCAACTGAACCCTAGTGGTATCCTGAGTAGTGCGGAGCACGAGGAATTCTGCATGAATCTGCCGGGACCATCCGGTAAGGCTAAATACTCCCGAGAGACCGATAGTGAACCAGTACTGTGAAGGAAAGGTGAAAAGAACTTCGAATAGAAGAGTGAAATAGTCCCTGAAACCATGCGCTTACAAGCGGTCGGAGCAGTGTAAACTGTGACGGCGTGCCTTTTGCATAATGAACCTACGAGTTACTTTTACTGGCAAGGTTAAGGATCTTGAGATCTGCAGCCGAAGCGAAAGCGAGTCTTAATAGGGCGCTTTAGTCAGTAGGAGTAGACGCGAAACCAAGTGATCTACCCTTGGGCAGGTTGAAGGTTAGGTAACACTAACTGGAGGACCGAACCGATAAGCGTTGAAAAGCTTCCGGATGACCTGAGGGTGGGGGTGAAAGGCTAATCAAACTTGGAGATAGCTCGTACTCCCCGAAATGCATTTAGGTGCAGCCTTGATTTATACTAATGTGAGGTAGAGCGACTGATAAGATGCGAGGGCTTCACCGCCTATCAAGTCTTGATAAACTCCGAATGCGCATTAGTTCTATATCAGGAGTGAGGGCATGGGTGCTAAGGTCCATGTCCGAGAGGAGAAGAATCCAGACCATCAGCTAAGGTCCCCAAATAAACACTAAGTTGAACTAACGAAGTCAGATTGCTAAGACAGCTAGGATGTTGGCTTGGAAGCAGCCATTCATTTAAAGAGTGCGTAACAGCTCACTAGTCGAGGAGTTTGGCGTGGATAATAATCGGGCATAAGTGTTTTACCGAAGCTATGGAACCAGTAATGGTTGGTAGGGGAGCATTCCACTCTGCGTTGAAGATGGAGCGTAAGCTCTGTTGGAGCGTGTGGAAAAGCAAATGTAGGTATAAGTAACGATAAAGGGGGTGAGAAACCCCCTCGCCGAAAGACTAAGGTTTCCTGATCAACGCTAATCGGATCAGGGTTAGTCGGGTCCTAAGGCTCAGCCGAACGGCGAAGTCGATGGCAGAACAGGTTAATATTCCTGTACTACCTTTAGGAGTGATGTGGAGACGGAGCAGTGATAGCGCCGCGGACTGACGGAATAGTCCGTTGAAGGGTGTAGATGTTGATCGTGGTAGGCAAATCCGCCGCGAGAGTCGAACCTGATAGTATGGAGCGTCTTTATGACAATCCAATAGTGCGTGTAAACATACTTCCAAGAAAATCCGCTAAACTTAATCCTGAAGGTACCCGTACCGTAAACGGACACACG
>NZ_HG726035.1 GCF_000499785.1 Bacteroides neonati
ATACTGATTTGCTTTATTTTCTTCAAAAGTAGCCTGCTTTTTTCTATTAAAATAATCGGCATGTAATGGTTGTGGTTTTGTCGTAAACGATTGGTTCTAAATATGTAATGACTGAAATTCGATTTGTGAACTTACTTTTTATACCTCATCTTTGCATCAAACAACAGACGATATGAGCAAAACATATACATTCGTAGTACATGATGAAACAGTGAATACTCACGGGTTTCGAATGTTGACCGCAGGGGCCAATCTGGAAGAATTCAATAAAAATCCGGTGGTGCTGTACAATCACGATGACTGGGACTTTCCCATCGGACGGGGAGAGCATATGCGGGTAGAAGGAAGCCGTATCCTGGTCGATATCGTGTTTGACGACGAAGATGAAAAAGGTGCTAAAGTACAAGGAAAGGTTGAACGCGGGTTTATCCGCATGGCGTCTATCGGCGCCTGGCCTCCCGAAGAGGTCTCAAACGATCCTTCTTTGAAGCTACCCGGACAAGAGTTGCCAACGGTGACGAAGTGGACAGTGCGTGAAGTGTCTATCTGTCCCATAGGAAGCAACCACAATGCACTGTGCTTTTACGATCGCGAAAGTAAAAAGCCTATTGACTTGACTGACGTGTCAATCATCAAACTAATGGATTCCAAACAAAGTACTAACCATAAAACAGAAAAGAAGATGAGTTATTTAACCGGATTATTGAAGCTGTCGGACAGTGCATCCGAAACAGCTATTCAGGAAGCCGTGCAAGGACTGATTAAGAACAGGGACGACTTGCAGGTAGAGAATGTTCAACTGAAAGCCTCCAACCAAACCCTACAGGGTAAAGTGGACGGGTTTGAGAGAGCACAAAAAGAGGAGCAGAAAGCAGAAGCCATCAAACTGGTAGATGCAGCCGTGAAAGACGGTCGTATTGACGCCGCGGGGAAAGAGAGCTGGATGGAAGATTTTGTCGAGAATTTCGAGCGCTCCAAAGTTCGCCTGTCGTCTATCTCGGCACGTTCCACTATTGCCGATAAAATCAAAACAGGTGAAGAAGCAAAAGGAGTCATTGCCCTGCGCGACATGAGTTTTGACGAAATCCTGAAACAGGATAAATTGAAGGAACTCAAAAAAGACAAAGAACTCTACCGGGAGAAGTTCTATCAGGCTTATGATAAATACCCGGAGTAATCAATATTAAAAACAACATTCTGATGAAAACAAAATTCGTCCTTTCACTACTGACAGCTTTGCTGTTTAATTTCGCTACCTCAGGGCTCTTTGCCCAGTCAATAGGCGTAGACCACACTACCATGTTCGGCATTCAGATGGCGCTTTCACTCGTACCGTTACATCTGACCGGATGCTTAGCTGATGGACTGAACAAAGAAATTTGGATTCCCGGCATTACAGAAAAGTTTTTCCCTGAATCATCCTTTATCAATGAGGCCCGCAACTTCGATGCCTGGGTAGACAACAATGCCATCAATTTGCAAGAGGCAGGAATCGACCCGCGGGTATTTGTGGATAATGAGGTATATCCGATTCCAATTGTAGTGCGCGAAGATACGCCACAACGTATTGAACTCAAACGATTCGACACGGAGAACACGGTACACATTAACGCCATTGAGATTGAAGAGTCCACCGGAAAGCGTGAAAGTGTGATTGAAGGGCACCGCCGTTCGTTGCAGTTGCAGTTCTCGCAACTGGCCGCCCACAACTGGGCACCGACCAAAGACACGCCATTCACCCCCGTGTTGAAAGCCAAGGGTGAGGCAAGTGCACTTGGAACCGGTTACAAACGGATTACGTATGCCGATATCCTGGCACTCGAAACGGCTTACAACATGATGAGTGTACCCAAAGAGGGTCGTGTACTCGTGTTACATCCTTATCATGTATCCGATTTGCAGTTGCAGGATATGGATATGTATAAAACCTTCTTCTCTACCAACCGTCTCTTCAATTTCAAGGTAGAGATTTATTCGGAAACACCTCGTTTCAATGGAACTACCGGAGTGAAACTGGCTTGGAATGCTCCTGTATCGGCAACGGATGCCATTGCGTCTTTTGCCTACCACAAGGATTCGGTGTGTCGCGCCAAAGGCACAGCCGATATGTACTATCGACTCAATGATCCCGAATACCGTGGTGATATTGTCGGTTTCAATATGTCGCGGTATTGCCTTGCCAATCAACGGTAAATATCTCGGTGCAATTTATTCAACCAAAGCTTAACAAGTAAGAAATTATGAGCTACATTAACATGAAATCGCGGAGAAGTTTTGATTTCTTCGCCCCTTACGATGAGGAAGGTGAACGCTGTGTCACCACCGTTTTTCCCATCGCCATCAAGCGTGAGGTAGTAGATAACAAGCTGGTGCATGACTGCAATCCGACACTGGCGGAAGTGAACAGTGCGACAGCAGTTACTGTCCAAGTAGAGATCACCGTACAGCCGGGGACTATGTTGATCTTAACCAACCGGGGAGCCGGAGCGGCAACAGTGAAAGGCGTGGCGTGTGATGGAAAGAAAGTAACCACATTGATGTGGGACGGAAACGGGTACATCAAACTGGGTGAAAGCGCCATATCGGAGTAAGACTATGAGAGGACTACGTAACAACAATCCGGGCAATATCCGTAAGAGTAAAACCGAGTGGCAGGGGGAAATCATCCCCTCCACCGACTCGGCTTTCAAACAGTTTAAAAGCATGGCCTACGGTTACCGTGCGATGCTCAAGCTGCTGCAAAACTACTCGAAGTTGAACAACTGCCGTACCATCCGCACCATGATCAGCCGGTGGGCACCACCCAGTGAGAACGATACACAAAGCTATATCGCTACGGTGCGAACACTGACGGGGATGGGTGCCGACCATGTGGTAGACATCAACGACAAAGAGACCATGTGCCGCCTGGCGGCTGCCATGAGTCAGGTAGAGAATGGCAAACGGGCTGTCATGGCAGACGTGGAAGCAGGCTGGGAATTATTGTAAAACATCTAAAAAGAAGAAGGCATGTCTACGGATTTAATAATGCAGATACTTCAATGGCTTGTTCCTGTAGGCAGTGCCGGAACCGTTTTAGGATGGATATTCTATCGCGATGTGAGGAAAGCCCGTGAAGCGAAAGAGAAGAATGACATTTACAAGGATATGTACGACAACATATCCGGTACATTAATCGAACTACAGAATGAAAATAAAAGATTGTATAAAGCTGTTCGACAGCTTAATCAAACCATTCAGAAAGCGACCAGTTGCGTGCACTTTGCTGATTGCCCTATGCGCGATGAGTTGCAGAAGTCCGAACGGATTGACCTCGACCCACCGCAGCGACAGTCTGGCAGTCGAAAAAAGATTCGAGCAGAGCCTGGTGCCTGTACCCATGAGCGTGGCGAAGATGGATATACCGATGAACGCTCTTACACAGTTGCCGATCGGGACAGGTTATAACAAGCGTAGCGGACAGGCTTCGTTGGATATCCGACGGGGTGAAGGCGATACACTCACTATAACGGCTACCTGCGACTCACTCGCCAGGGAAGTAATCAGGCTCACCGAAGAGTTGACCCGGATACGGGACGCTACCGAAGTATCAGAAAAGCCTCCTGAGATCGTCAACGAGCCCACCGGATGGCAATGGTTCTGGATTCGGATCGGACAATTATCGGTCGGTGCGGCCGCTTTAATAGCACTTAAAAAGTATATAAACGGAAAAAGTATAAAATTATGGAAAAAGTAAATGACGGACACATCATGCTGCTTGACGAACTAGTCATGGGCGGGAAAACAATTGGTTTGATTTCTCAGGAAGGCATTGACTGGGGAGGCGACAAGCCTACCTATAATAAACTGTTTGCCGCACAGCGTCGGGGTGGCCCGGTAAAGAAGGTACTTGCTACTCCGGGCACCAACATGTTCACCTTCCAGATGATACAACTCCTTGCAGAGAATTGTGTGGCATTGGCAGGTGGTACGGCTACGGGCGATAAATGGGACGCTCCATCGGATGTGGTGACTATCGAAGGGCCTGCACAGATCAAAACGGGAACCGGTCAGTTGATCGATATCAAGATGTTGTCTCTCAACGCGGTTGTACGTGGTAAACTGGGCAACTCGGGTAACCTGTACCTGGATTGTGAGGCGGAAGTAATCACTCCGACAGGCGGTACGTCTCCTTTCTCCATCGGTATGGCAGAGCCTTATGTATCGGTAGATAACAGTACGGTTCAGTTTGTTAAAGCGGGTGGCACCAAAGTGGTACGCATGAGCTCTTCGGGCGCGTTGACAGTATCGGCTGCTCCAGCCGGGTTTACCATCGTTCAGGATGGAAACTTCCTGGTGATCACGGCTGCCGCCAATGACGGATCGACTGTCAAAACAAGGTACCATCACGTTGACGCTGGCAACTGATTCGGCAAAAACAGCAACCATCGAACTTACTCAGGCTAAATAACCATGAGTGAAGTAGAACTCAGAGCAGCCGATATATTGCTCGATGTGGGTGTGGCAATTCCTGTCCGCCCACTTCGATACCTTGGCAGCAAGAAGAAGCCCCGACGGGTGGTGATGCGCGTACCTTGCTATGGTTCAAAGCTTCGGATTGATCGCAAGTACCTCAAAATGGGGGTATCTTATGAGCAGTTGAAGGAAAACACTTTTGAACAGAACATGGAGTTCATGTCGGTTCATGGCAAGGCGGTGAGTGAGATGGTGGCATTGACATTGGTACGTGGCTACCTGAGCGGAATGCTCTTTTGCAAGCCTGTTGCCTGGTGGCTTCGCTGGCGGGTGCATCCCGGGTTTCTGCAAGAGGCTTGGTTTCAGATGCTCAAGCTACTCAACCCAAAGGATTTTATGACTATTATCAGCTCGGCACAGGCGACGAACCTGATGAAACCGAGGCTGAGCCAACCGGAAAAGGGGAGTTAACGGGCCATATGGAAGGTTCCCATAGCCCCTTTGGTATGCTCTGGCAGATTGCATCAGCTACGGGATGGAGCTTGCACCACTTGCTGTGGAAAGTCAATTACCCCACCTTGCTGCTGATGGCCGCCGACGC
>NZ_HG726036.1 GCF_000499785.1 Bacteroides neonati
ATGGCGGGTGCATCCCGGGTTTCTGCAAGAAGCTTGGTTTCAGATGCTCAAGCTACTCAACCCAAAGGATTTTATGACTATTATCAGCTCGGCACAGGCGACGAACCTGATGAAACCGAGACTGAGCCAACCGGGAAAGGGGAGTTAACGGGCCACATGGAAGGCTCTCATAGCCCCTTTGGTATGCTCTGGCAGATCGCATCTGCAACGGGATGGAGCTTGCACCACTTGCTGTGGAAAGTCAATTACCCCACCTTGCTGCTGATGGCCGCCGACGCACCGCGATACGTAAAGAAGAAAAAAGAGGAAGAAGGGCAGGGAACCCGGCAACGAGGTAGCTCACTGGCATTCTTTCAAACAAAACTCAAAGAAACTAAAGAATAACGCATGGAACCTGTACTGTTAGAATTTATCTCTCGCGACAATACCAAAGAAGGTATGCAGTCTGTCATCGGCAACATGAGTGTGGTCGAGAAGAGCATTCAGGACAATACAGTGATGATCCGTCAGTTGGAAAAGGTGCTCAAGGAGATGCAGACCCAGTTTGCCGGCACTACCCAAACCATTTCCGATCAAACGGACAACATCGCCATGATGGAAGCACTCAAGAAAGAGATTGACGAACTCAAAGCCAAGCTTCTTGAGTTGGAAGAGATCAAGAGAAGAGGGGCAGACGCACCCATCGTTCACCCATCGGTGCCCCGTGCTGCTGCTTCGCAGTTTAACGGACTGGGCATGAGTATTCAGCAGGTGGCACGTGAGTTGCCATCGCTGACAATGGGGGCAAATATGTTCTTTCTGGCGATATCAAACAACTTGCCGATATTGGCGGATAATCTAAGGGTAGCAAAGGCAGAGGTTAAAGCATTGAATGATGCCGGGCAGAAATCCACACCGGTATGGAAGCAAGTGACATCGTCCATTTTCTCCTGGCAAACAGCTTTGGTGGTAGGTATTACATTGCTTACGGTATACGGGAAAGATGTGGTAGAATGGACAAAGAGGCTGTTTTCAGCAGAAAAACAGTTAGAAAAATTAGCATCTGCTGAAGAACAATTGGCAGCATCAAGAAGAAAGGGATTTAGTGATTATGCTAAAGAAAAAACAGAACTAGAATTATTATACAAAGCATCACAAGACCACAGTCGTTCATTGGAAGATCGGAAAAGCGCGGTAGATAAACTGCAAAAACTGTATCCTGAATATTTTGGAAATTTAAAAGATGAAAAGATTTTAGCAGGTGAAGCATCTACGGCTTATGCCCTGTTAGCTAAACAGATGCTTGCAGCTGCGAACGCACGTGCTGTTTCCGAGAGAATAGGCGAAAACTCAGTTAAAATTTTCGATTTAAGAGGTGAACTAGCGATGGAAATGGCAAAACTAAAACAATTGGGAGATGCTCGTTTAAAAGCAAACGAAGATTATAATCGTAAAAAGAAAGAAGGGTTCGGAACAGCTACAGCAAAACTAAGTGCAGAAACTGCGATTATCGATGCTGATGTAGCCTATAAAAAGCAAGAAAAAAATATAAACAACATAATAGAACAGCGTGAAAAACTGAAAAGAATAAACGAATCGTTAGCTAAAGAAATCAATGTAAAAGATTTGCTCTTTGGCGACAACAAGCCCAAAGAACCCAAAAATGAAACTGAAAACCTGATCGATAAAATTTCCGACTCAGAACTCAAAGCCCGTCAAAAGGTCGAAGAGATGAAAGTCGCTATTATGGAGAAAGGTGCTGCCAAGGAAAAAGCGGCTGCTCGTGCCCGCTTTGATGCGGAGCTACTGAGAATCGATCAGGAAGAGCGAGAACGCCTCGACGCCTTGGCCAAAGCGAAAAAACAAGGGCTTCCCGTTTCAAAGGAACAGGTAGATGCGGTGACCTCTCAAGCAAGCCAACAGCGCAAAGGAGCTTCGGAGGTCTATGTAAAAGAGTTCGTTGATATTGAAAAAGAGTATGCCGACAAGCAGAAGAAAGATTTCGATAGTTTAGTGGGAAAGTATCAGGATTATACTGCCCAACGTTTGTCTATCGAGAAGAAGTTCAATGAAGACATCGCCAAGATACAGAAAGAACGTGATAAAGCGCAGCAAGAAGGGGATGCGGCAAAGATAGAACAGACGAATCGTGCCATCGCCCAAGCTACTGCCAATAAAGGGAAAGAGTTGATTAAACTGGACTTTGACCAACTCAAAGAGACTCCCGAATACGTACGCGCCTTTGAAAACCTCAAAGAGACTTCATCGGATACGTTAAGCTCTCTGCTTTCGCAACTAGAGAATGCTAAAAGTGCAGCCGCACAAGTGTTGTCTCCCGATCAGCTCCGTGAGTACACAACCACTATTCAGGAGATCATGGACGAACTGGATGCCCGCAACCCATTCAAGACGCTTGCCGACCGGAAAGCGGAGTTGGCAGAGGCAGAGCAGGAGCTTGCCAAAGCTCAACAGCAACTAATTGCGGTGCAGCGTGGCGAACAGGTGGTTACAGGTGTGAAAGCAAGCAAGTTCAATAAGGATACAGGTAAAATTGAATCTGAAAAATCGTACCTGACTGCTACCAAGGCCGCCCAGGACTACAGCAGGGCGCAAGATAAGGTTGCCAGGTCGAGTGCCAGAGTAAAGAAAGCGGAGAAAGAGGTCAATGATGAAATGAATAAACTCTTTTACTCCATTAAAGACGTAGGCGATGCCATCGGAGGACAGTCCGGTCAGATTATCAACCTGATCGGTGATATCAGCGGCTTTACTATGTCTGTTATGAATGGGATAGAAGCGGTTGCCGATACATCGGCCACTGCAATTAGCAATGTTGAAAAAGCGTCTGTTATCCTGGCAATCATCAGCACTGCGATACAGGTAGCAACAAAAATAGCCGAACTGTTCAAAGGGGAAGATGAGGAAGCAAAAAGGAAAAAGTACATTGAACAACTGAACGGAATCGTTGATATCTACGATAAGATCATAGACAAACAAAAAGAGGGTATTAAGTTCGGTTATGGTTTCTCTGCCATCGACAGCGCCAGGAAAGCAATGGTAGAGCTGAACAAGCAAACGGATGTATACCGGAAAATAGCCTACGAGAGCGGAAATAAACTGATGTGGTTTACGGAAATGGATACCTGGGCAACCATTGTGAAAGAAATGGGTATAAACGCCAGTGGAGATGACTTGCTTTCATCCAGATTGCTGTCCACATTGTCAGGTAAACAGTTAACCATCATTCGTGACCAATATAAGGAGTTTTGGGCGAAGCTCCCTGAAGAGCAGCAAAAAGCCCTTCAAGCCATCATCGATGCAGGAGACAAGGGGAAAGATGTTATTGACAAATGGCAGGAGGCCATTACCGGAATATCTTACGATAGCTTTTACGATGGCTTTATTGAGAATCTGGCAAACATGGATATGTCTGCCGCTGATATGGCAAACAACTTTGGAGAATATCTTCGAAAATCGATATTAGGCGCAATGGTTGCCAAGAACTTTCAAAAGGAGATCGACAGCCTGTATCAACTCTGGGTTTCTGCTGCCGATGATAAATCGGCCGGGGGGATCGATATAACGAAAATTGAATCCGACGAGATTCAGAAGAAATATAAAGAGCTCATCGAAGCCATGACGGCCGCCCGGGACAATATGGCAAAGGATTTTGGCTGGGAGTCCACAACATCACAAAGTGGCAAAGCCGGAGCCTTCACTACGATGACACAAGATCAGGGTACGAAGCTCGAAGGGTTATTTACCTCCGTACAGGGGCATGTGAGTACTATTGACGATACGGTGAAGGATATCTCCATGATCATGGGCAAAGCCATTGACGCGCTATCTAAAATAGTTGAGAACACGGCTTATTGTAAGTACTTGGAGCAGATGGCCGCTGATATCTCGGAATTGAAACGTGACGGATTTAAAATGAAATAAGATGGAAAAGGTATTGGAAGGGCTTTTACTGATTAACGGGCAGGATGTATATACAACCTATGGCGCTTACTTGACCGAACTCAAAGCAGGGGATCATGCGAACTACAACGAATTGCTTAAGCCCCCGGCGATGAAGCCATATACAGCCGTAGCATATCGCGAGCAAGATGGTGAGGCGTTGCCCGACGTGTTACCGATTCCTCGCTTCGAGGCACGTGACATCACCCTGTATTTTGCGCTCACCGCCGAAACGAAAACCGATTGGTTTGCCAAGTACACAGCCTTTATCACGCTTTTGAAGAGTGGTTGGCTTAACATCGAGGTGCCGGAATTGAATAAGACTTATAAGATGTACTATAAGGATTGTACCAACTATGAGCAACTGACATACCTGAAAGAAGAGGCGGTTTACGCTTCACGCTTTAAGTTGAAGTTTCGCGAACCGAAGCCGGGTATTTGAATAACGATTAAACATTGATTAAAGACTGATTAAATGGAACTCAATATTTATAATAAAGAAGGACAGTTAAAAGCAACCATATCGCCCGCCGACTCATCGACACTTGCCGAGGGGTTGATGGCAGACTATATCCTGAGCCTGTCCTTTGTTCTCTTTGACCGCGTGCAGCTCGATGTGAACGACTATGTTGATTTCTTAGGTAAACGGTACCGGATGCTCGAAGCCTATATTCCGAATCAGAAATCGACTATTGAATGGAGTTACAATACGAAGTTCTACGGTATCGAAAGCGTGATCCGTC